>NZ_CP108803.1:0-4800000 GCF_045207415.1 Streptomyces sp. NBC_00873 | reverse complement strand
ACTCGCCCGGCGGCTGGCGGTGGAGCTGCGGTACGTCTACGGGGAGCGGGTCACACTCCTTCTCCCGCCGGGGCGCGATCCGCGCCGACCTGAGCTGCCGCTGACCCAGCGCGGCCGTGCGGCAACGCTGTTCGGCCGGATGTCGGCGGCGATGAGCCGCAACCTGGGCACCGGTGGCAACGGGACCACCGGCAGCCCCGGAAGCTCCGACAACGACACGAACGCCGGCGTCGAGGCGGTCCGCATCCTGGAGGCTGCGGAGCCGTCCGACGAGGCCTTCGAGGAAGCGGGCGTGGACACCGCCGCCGCGCTCGCACTCGTCTACGACGACGACGAGCGCAACATCCGCGCCGCGCTGACCGCCCGTCGCCTCAACCCCCGCGTCCGGCTGGTCATCCGGCTCTACAACCGCAAGCTCGGGCAGTACCTGGAGACCCTTCTCGACCAGGCCGCCGCGGTCGCCGTCCCCGGACTCGACCCGACGGCGCTGGACGCGTCCACCACCGTCCTCTCCGACGCCGACACCGCCGCACCCGCACTCGCCGCGACCGCGCTCACCGGTTCCAGCAAGGTCGTCCAGGCGGAGGGCCTGCTCCTGCGGGCCGTCGAACGCACCCCGCCCCGGCAGGGCGAGGTCGCCGACCCCGGACTCTGCACGCTCGCCCTGCTCTCCTCCACCACCCACGACCCGGCGGGCGCCGAAGGATCCGACAGCAGCGGCGCCGAAGGACCCCAACTCCTGCCCGATCACAATCAGGTGGCCGCGGCGACCGGGCGCGGCACGGTGGTCCTGGAAGCCATCCGCGACGCCGCACCGGACGGTCCGAAGCTGCGCATGGGGGGCCGCAGCGCCCCGCTGAGCCAGATCTTCTCGCGCCGTCTGCGCTGGTCGGCGCTGGGGGTCGGCTCGGCGGTCCTGGCCCTCGCTGTGGCCTCCACCCTCACCACGGGCGACCACCCGCTGCACGCCGCGTACCTGACCCTGCTCGACCTCTTCGGGATGGGTGACCCGGCGATCGGCGACCCCACCGCGCGGCAGATCATCCAACTGCTCTCCGGAATCGCCGGCCTGATGCTGCTGCCGCTGCTGGTGGCGGGCGTCCTCGAAGCATTCGGCTCGCTGCGTACGGCGTCGTCCCTGCGCCGCCCGCCGCGCGGAATCGCCGGCCATGTGGTGCTGCTGGGGCTCGGCAAGATCGGTACGAGGGTGCTGGTCCGGCTCCGCGAGCTCGACATCCCCGTGGTGTGCGTGGAGGACGACCCGGACGCGCGCGGCATCCCGGTGGCCCGGCGGCTGCACGTACCCGTCGTCCTCGGGGATGTCACCCAGGAGGGCGTCCTGGAAGCCGCGAAGATCCAGCGGTCCCGCGCCCTTCTCGCCCTGACCAGCATCGACACCACCAACCTGGAGGCGGCGCTCTACGCCCGCTCGGTCAAGCCCGATCTGCGGGTGGCACTGCGCCTCTTCGACGACGAGTTCGCCACCGCCGTCTACCGCACCCTGCGCACCGCCCACCCGCAGGCCCTGACCCGCTCCCGGTCCGTCTCCCATCTGGCCGCCCCGTCCTTCGCCGTCGCGATGATGGGACGGCAGATCCTGGGCGCGATCCCGGTCGAGCGGAAGGTGATGCTGTTCGCCGCGATCGAGGTGGCGGGCCACCCGCAGCTGGAGGACCGGACGGTCGAGCAGGCGTTCCGGGCAGGGGCATGGAGGGTGCTGGCCCTGGACGCGACCCCGCGCGAGGACCGCCACCCCGGCCTGACGACCGTCGCACCCGCCTCCCCGGACCGCCCGTCGGGCCTGATCTGGAACCTGCACCCGGGGTACGTGCTGCGCGCCGAGGACCGCGTGGTGATCGCGGCGACCCGGCGCGGGCTTGCGGAACTGCTCCGCAGACGACGGGCAGTGGCACCGCGTTAGTCGCGCACTTTCACGAGGTGCGTTGTCCGAGGCGTGACCGGAAGAGAGAGGAGTGCGCCTGACCTGCTTCGCGGCGGGTGTGCTCGCCGGTGCGCTGCCCTGGGTGTGCGCGCCGCCGCTCAGCGGAGGCGTGACGCCGACGTACGGCGCCGGGCTGCTGTTCGCGCTGGCGTTGACGGCCGGGTTGTGGTGGCACAGCCGTCGGCGGCTCATCGATTCGCTGAGCGAGCAGGTCGAACTCCGTGCCGAGCAGGCCAGGTTGGCGGAGCGGGCCCGGATCGCGGCCGAGATGCACGATGTGCTGGCCCATCGGCTGAGCCTGTTGGCGCTGCACACCGGGGTACTCGCACTGCGTGCGGAATCGCTGCCGCCGCAGGTCGGTGAGCGGATCGCACTGTTGCGCGCCACCTCGTCCCAGGCGTTGGCCGATCTGCGGGACGTGCTGGGCGCCTTGCGTGCGGAGGACGACGCGGCGCGGGAGGACGGGAGGGGTCCCGTGCAGAGAAAGGTGCCTGCTCCGGCGTTACGGAACCTGTCCGAACTGCTCGACGAGGTAAGGACCATCGGTCAGGATGTCGCGGCCGAACTGACGGGGGAACCCGGTGCCGCACCCGCGACTCACCTCCTCGCGGTGCACCGGCTCGTTCAGGAAGGTCTCACCAACGCCCGTAAACACGCACCGGGCACGGCGGTGCGACTGCGGGTGCACTACGGCGCACCGGCCACGGAGGTGGAGTTGGTCAACTCGCCGCCCGCAGTGACCGCTTCACGCGCCGATGGAGGCGTCGGCCGGGGCTTCGGCCTGATCGGGCTCGCCGAACGGGTGGCCGGGCTGCACGGCTCTCTCGCCCACGGTCCGGAGCCGGATGGGGGATGGCGGCTCGCGGCCCGTCTACCCATGAGTGCTCCGGACGGTCAGCCGACCCGAACAGCCTTCGAGGAGAACGGCGCGACCCGCACGGCCGGAGCTGTCGGCGGACGAGCGGGCAGAACCGTCGGCAAAGGTGTGGCCAAGGCCATGTGCGAGGGTGTGGTGAAGAGGATCGGGAAGCGGTCCGTGAATCGGATCGGGCAGACATGAGCGAGGCTCGGATCATCAGCACGATGGTGGTGGACGACGACGCGTTGGTCCGATTGGCCCTGACCGACCTACTGGCGACCGACGCCGGCATCGAGGTCGTCGCCCAGGCGTCGGACGGCCTCCAGGCCGTGGAGGAGGCTGCCGCCCATCGGGTGGACGTCGCCCTGATGGATGTGCGGATGCCGAGGCTGGACGGCATCGCGGCCATCGCGCGACTGCGGGCACTGCCGCATGCCCCTCGCATCATCACTCTGACCACCTTCGACCTGGACGAGTACGTGTACGAGGCATTGGCAGCGGGCGCCGACGGGTTTCTGCTCAAGGACTCGGACCCTGCGGAGATCCTGCGGGCCGTACATGTCGTGGCCGCCGGTTCGGCGATGCTGCATCCGTCCGCCGCACGTCGGCTGATCGACCGCTACCATCGCGGCGCCCGGCCCGGGGCCTCAGCTGTGCGCGGACGGGTGGGCCGGCTGACACCACGCGAGCGCGATGTCCTGGCATTGCTCGCGGAGGGGGCGACCAACTCGGAGATCGCCGGGGGGCTGCGGATGAGCGAGAGTACGGTGAAAGCCCATGTCAGTCGCATCCTGACGACACTGGAAGTCGGAAATCGCGTCCAGGCGGCACTGGCCGCCCGGGACGCCGGCCCGATGCCTGATGCCTGACGCGTGAATCGTGAGGTTCGCCGCGTTGCGTGGCGAAGCGAACCGAGTGACGCAACGAAAGCGCGGCCGACGGGCCCGGCATCAGATCACGCCGGCCTCCGACGTGAGCGGGGCGGCAAGCTCGTCTCGGACCGGGGTGGACGGTCCTGGGTCTGAGCCGGGGCCTCGCCCACGAACTCGGGCCGCACGGAGTATGTGTCAACACAGTGCTGCCCGGAACAATCCTCATAGAAATGTCGCCGCAGACAAAGGTGTGCCCGGATGCCGAACCATCGGCGCGAGGTCTTCCTCGACAGTCGAATAGGCAATGTTGTCAAAATATGATTCTCCATCCGCTTTCCAGACTACGGCGGTCAGGAGTCAGCAGAATTCCGATCGCCACCACATCCGATAACCAGCTCCGGTTCCAAAGCCTTTCGACAATGGCGGCCGGCGGACCTTCGACTGGACGGCCCATCCGCGCCTCCTGCCCCGCGTCGGCAGTTGACCATTCTCGGCATTCCTGACGAGGTCAATTCATCCGACCGTCAGAACATTCTATCCAGATAGCGCACCAACCTTCGCCCCCCACACGCGAGTTCGCCCTCCCATCGAAGAGGCACAGCGAATTCGCGACCGTCTCCGACCAGGGCCCACATTTCCGATTTCTTAGCCGGTACGGTGAAAGTGGATCAATGCACGGCGAGTTGGCATGGCACACAACACGGTGGATGCATACTCAAACCATCCAACAAGCCAACGCGACATACCTGTGCGCGCCCAAGAATGTGCGCATGCCTGCGTATTCGCTTTCAGCTCTGCAGGAAGGTTCCGGTGTGAAACGTCAGTCGCTTCGCAGATCTTGGGTCCAAACCGTCACCATGCTTTCCGCAGCGGGGACACTTGGCCTGATCGTCAACGTAGCTTCGTCGACGGCCGCCATGGCCGACGTGATCGAAAAGCCCGCAGTCGATTACGCACTTGGGGCGCCAGGCCCGAATGGCGCCGTGAGCGCCGATCAGGGTTCCCGTACGTTGTCGACGGCCAATCGCGACGATGACGACGATTGGGGTTGGCGGGACAACGGCAACCCTCACAGGAACCGAGGCCCGCAGGGACGCCCGGGCGCCCGGGGCCCGCAAGGACGCCCGGGCGACACGGGCGCACGGGGTCCGCAGGGACACCCGGGCGACTCGCACGGACACCCAGGCAGACGAGGCCCCCAGGGCGCCACCGGAGCCACAGGAGCCACCGGAGCCACAGGACCCCAGGGCAACCAAGGCGACCAGGGCTTCCAAGGCGACCAGGGCTTCCAAGGCGCCACCGGAGCCACAGGACCCCAGGGCAACCAAGGCTTCCAGGGCGACCAGGGTCTCCAGGGCATCCAGGGCTTCCAAGGCGACCAGGGTCTCCAGGGCATCCAGGGCAACCAGGGCTTCCAAGGCGACCAGGGTCTCCAGGGCATCCAGGGCAACCAGGGCTTCCAAGGCGACCAGGGTCTCCAGGGCATCCAGGGCAACCAAGGTTTCCAGGGCGACACCGGCCTCCAGGGCAACCAAGGCAACCAAGGCAACCAGGGCTTCCAAGGCGACACCGGTCTCCAGGGCATCCAGGGCAACCAAGGCTTCCAAGGCGACACCGGCCTCCAGGGCAACCAAGGCAACCAAGGTTTCCAGGGCGACACCGGCCTCCAGGGCAACCAGGGCAACCAAGGCTTCCAAGGCGACACCGGTCTCCAGGGCAACCAGGGCAACCAGGGCTTCCAAGGCGACACCGGCCTCCAGGGCAACCAAGGCAACCAGGGCTTCCAAGGCGACACCGGCCTCCAGGGCAACCAAGGCAACCAAGGCTTCCAAGGCGACACCGGTCTCCAGGGCAACCAAGGCAACCAAGGCTTCCAGGGCGACACCGGCCTCCAGGGCAACCAAGGCAACCAAGGCTTCCAAGGCGACACCGGTCTCCAGGGCATCCAGGGCAACCAGGGCTTCCAGGGCGACACCGGTCTCCAGGGCATCCAGGGCAACCAAGGCTTCCAGGGCGACACCGGCCTCCAGGGCAACCAGGGCAACCAAGGTTTCCAGGGCGACACCGGCCTCCAGGGCAACCAAGGCAACCAAGGCTTCCAAGGCGACACCGGCCTCCAGGGCAACCAAGGCAACCAAGGCTTCCAAGGCGACACCGGTCTCCAGGGCATCCAGGGCAACCAGGGCTTCCAGGGCGACACCGGCCTCCAGGGCAACCAAGGCAACCAAGGTTTCCAGGGCGACACCGGCCTCCAGGGCAACCAAGGTTTCCAGGGCGACACCGGCCTCCAGGGCAACCAAGGCAACCAAGGCTTCCAAGGCGACACCGGCCTCCAGGGCAACCAAGGCAACCAGGGCGACACCGGTCTCCAGGGCAACCAAGGCAACCAGGGCTTCCAAGGCGACACCGGTCTCCAGGGCAACCAGGGCAACCAAGGTTTCCAGGGCGACACCGGTCTCCAGGGCAACCAAGGCAACCAAGGCAACCAGGGCTTCCAAGGCGACACCGGTCTCCAGGGCATCCAGGGCAACCAGGGCTTCCAAGGCGACACCGGTCTCCAGGGCATCCAGGGCAACCAGGGCTTCCAAGGCGACACCGGTCTCCAGGGCATCCAGGGCAACCAGGGCTTCCAAGGCGACACCGGCCTCCAGGGCATCCAGGGCAACCAAGGTTTCCAGGGCGACACCGGCCTCCAGGGCAACCAAGGCAACCAAGGCTTCCAAGGCGACACCGGCCTCCAGGGCAACCAAGGCAACCAAGGCTTCCAAGGCGACACCGGCCTCCAGGGCAACCAAGGCAACCAGGGTTTCCAGGGCGACACCGGCCTCCAGGGCAACCAAGGCAACCAAGGCAACCAGGGCTTCCAAGGCGACACCGGCCTCCAGGGCAACCAAGGTTTCCAGGGCGACACCGGCCTCCAGGGCAACCAAGGCAACCAGGGCTTCCAAGGCGACACCGGCCTCCAGGGCATCCAGGGCAACCAAGGTTTCCAGGGCGACACCGGCCTCCAGGGCAACCAAGGCAACCAAGGCAACCAGGGCTTCCAAGGCGACACCGGCCTCCAGGGCATCCAGGGCAACCAGGGCTTCCAAGGCGACACCGGTCTCCAGGGCATCCAGGGCAACCAGGGCTTCCAAGGCGACACCGGCCTCCAGGGCATCCAGGGCAACCAAGGTTTCCAGGGCGACACCGGCCTCCAGGGCAACCAAGGCAACCAAGGCTTCCAGGGCGACACCGGCCTCCAGGGCAACCAAGGCAACCAAGGCTTCCAAGGCGACACCGGCCTCCAGGGCATCCAGGGCAACCAAGGCTTCCAGGGCGACACCGGCCTCCAGGGCATCCAGGGCAACCAAGGTTTCCAGGGCGACACCGGCCTCCAGGGCATCCAGGGCAACCAGGGCTTCCAGGGCGACACCGGCCTCCAGGGCAACCAAGGCAACCAAGGCAACCAGGGCTTCCAAGGCGACACCGGCCTCCAGGGCAACCAAGGCAACCAAGGCAACCAGGGCTTCCAAGGCGACACCGGCCTCCAGGGCATCCAGGGCATCCAGGGCAACCAGGGCTTCCAGGGCGACACCGGCCTCCAGGGCAACCAAGGCAACCAAGGCTTCCAAGGCTTCCAGGGCAACCAAGGCTTCCAAGGCAACCAGGGCTTCCAAGGCGACACCGGCCTCCAGGGCATCCAGGGCAACCAGGGCTTCCAGGGCGACACCGGTCTCCAGGGCTTCCAGGGCATCACCGGAGACCAAGGAGCCCAGGGCCTCCAGGGCGACACCGGCTTCCAGGGACTCCAGGGCAACCAGGGCTTCCAAGGCGCCCCGGGCGCGAGCTCCGGGGCGCTGAGCCAGGTCCTCACGACTACCACCGCAACAGGCAACGTCGTTGTCTCGTGCCCCGCCAACACCTTCGCCATGGGCGGCGGGTACCAGGGCGTGACGACAGGCACCGTCGTCTACGACGGGCCTGTCGGGGGTTCTCCGGCCAGTGGCTGGCAGGTCACCACGGCCATTCCACAAACTGTCACCGGATACGTGGTCTGCGCACCGTGACCCCCGGGCCGTGAGCCCCCTGCTCGGCCGGCCGGGGCTCACGGCCAACTGTGCGGACGACGCCCCAGGGCGCCGTCCGCACAGCCACCCCGTACTTGGCCCTGTCGGCCGACTCAGTCGTGTTACCGAACCGGTGAGGTAGAGCCCCGTGAAAAAGCGAATGGGACTGTGGACCGGACTCGCAGCAACGGTCCTCGCCGCCAACGTGGTGGCCGGTTGGGTTCACCTGCCCACATCGGTCTCCATGACCACACCCAGGGCTGGGTCGGGGCCCACGGCCGAGTTCGTTCCGAAGGTGGAGCGACTGCTCCAAGCAGGCATCAAGCAGGGCGAGAACAAGGATTTTTCTGGGGCCACACGTAGCTTCAGACAGGTCCTGGACCTGGATCCTGCCAACAAACTCGCCTGGTACAACCTCGGCGTCATCGCCCAGAAAGACAAAAAGGCGGCCGACGCCCGCGCGGCTTACGACAAGGCGCTGAAGATCGATCCGGATTTCGAATCGGCCCTCTACAACAAGGCAATCCTGGTCGGGTCGAGCGACACCGATCAGACGATCGAGATCCTGCAGCACATCGTGGGCGCCAACCCGAAGGCCGCCACGGCCTATCTGCACCTTGGACAGGCCCTGACCAAGAAGGGCCGTGACGGCGAGGCCGAGGACGCCTTCGGCCTCGCCGTCCGTGCCGACCCTTCGCTCCGACAGCTCGTCCCGGAACAGTTCCGGAATCCCACGAGCCCAGCACCGACAGCCACTCAGGCAGGTACCAAAAGATGACTTCTCTTCCGACCCCGAAGTTCTCTGTCTTCACCCCCAGCCATCGACCGCGTTTCCTGGACGAATGCCTCGCGACCCTGCAGGCGCAGACCCGCTCCGACTGGGAGTGGGTCGTGCTCCTCAACAACGGCGCGCGCTGGCGGCCCGAACACCCCGACGACCGTGTCCGGGTAGAGATCGCGGACGACGTCACGGGCGTCGGAGCGGCCAAGCGCCGCGCCTGCGAACTGGCACGCGGAGAGATCCTCGTCGAACTCGACCACGACGACCTGCTGGCGAAGGACTGCCTGGCGGAACTGTCGGAGGCTTTCGACGAGCATCCCGACATCGTCTTCGTCTACAGCCATACCGCTCAGATCACCGAGGACGGAGGCCGGGAGGACTCGCGGTTCAACGAGGCGCACGGCTGGCAGTACGAGGAGGTAAATGTCGACGGTCGTCAGCTCCTGCAGGCCGTCTCCATGGCGCCGACGCCGCACAACATCTCGTACATCTGGTACGCCCCCAACCATGTGCGGGCGTTCCGTAGGAGCGCCTACGAGCAGGTCGGTGGGTACGATGCCACGCGCACGGTGCTGGACGACCAGGACTTGATGTGCCGTCTCTTTCAGGCGGGTGACTTCCACCTGATTCCCCGCTGCCTGTATCTGCAGCGGCAGCACCCTCACAACACCCAGCGCGATACCGAAATCAACGCGCACATCCAGCGCGAGACGGTCGCCCTGTACGACAAATATGTGGAGGTCAACGCGCTCGCCTGGACCAAGCGGCGCGGGCTCCTCGCGCTGGACCTCGGCGCCGCGCACCGCAAGCCACCCGGCTACCTGGGAGTGGACCAGTACCCGAGGGACGGCGTCGACATCGTCGCGACGCTGCCCGGGCGACTGGACCTCCCTGACGACTCGGTCGGTCTGCTCCGGGCGGTGGACTTCCTGGAGCACGTGCCTGCGAAGATTCCGCTGATCAACGAGCTGTACCGCCTGTTGGCCCCGGGCGGCATGCTCCTTTCCCGGACCCCGAGCTCCGATGGCAGGGGCGCCTACCAGGACCCGACGCATGTCGCCTATTACAACGAGAACTCGTTCTGGTACTACACCGACGAGCAGTACCGCGCCTTCGTACCGGAAATCCGGGCCCGGTTCCAGCGTTCACGGTTGGTCACCTACTTCCCGACCGACTGGCACACCAGGAACAACATCTCCTACGTACAGGCCAATCTGATCGCGATGAAGGACGGCGCCGAACGGTGCGGCGGTCTCCTGCTGGTGTGATGTCTTCCAGCGGGGGCGTGGACGCCCTGTCATACGGCGGAGGCCGGCGCAGCCGGCCTCCGCCGTATGGGTGCGGGGGCGAGGCGCGACCGTCGGACGAGCACCGCGCGCGGGTGGACCTGCTGACCGACGCCCCGGCATGGCCCAGGCCCTGCGGGTCGCGGGCCTCCCCCTGGAGGGCCGCCACCACAGCGGCGCCGACGACGCCTGGAACATCGCGGCACTGATCCTGGACGGGTCGACACGGAACGCCTGGCCCGAAGCCGGTCCGCCCGGGCCCGAGCCGGACCGGCTGCCGTGACCCGGCCGGGTTCCGCTACAGCACGCCCCCCATCACCCCCCGCACCTCCGCCAGCGTGGCCTCGGCGACGGCATTGGCTCGCTCGTTGCCGGTCCGCAGGACCGACCGTACGTACGCCATGTCCTGCGCGTACTCCGCCCGCCGCGCACGCACCGGCGCCAGCCGCTCGTTGACGGCGTCCGTCACGGTCCGCTTGAGCACTGCGCCACCGCCGTCTCCGATCTCCTCGGCGACCTCGTACGGGTCGCGGCCGAGGCAGAGCGCGGCGAGGAGGACGAGCCCCGACACTTCGGGACGGGTCTCCGGTTCGTAGGTGATGTGCCGGTCGGTGTCCGTCTTCGCCCCGCGGATCAGCCGGGCGGTCTCGTCGGCGGTGGCGCCGAGCGCGATGGAGTTGCCCCGGCTCTTGCTCATCTTGCCGCCGTCGGTGCCGAGCAGGAGGGGCGCGGCGGAGAGCAGGGCGTCCGGCTCCGGGAAGACCGTCCCGTACCGCTCGTTGAAGCGGCGGGCGATGCTCCGGGTCACTTCGAGGTGCGGCAGCTGGTCCTGCCCGACGGGGACGAGGTTGCCCTTGCAGAACAGGATGTCGGCGGCCTGATGCACCGGATACGTGAACATCAGCCCGCTGACGGCGGACTGCCGGGAGTGCGCGATCTCGTCCTTGACCGTGGGATTACGGTTCAGCTCGGCAACGGAGACGAGGCTGAGGAACGGTAGCATCAGCTGGTTCAGCGCGGGCACGGCACTGTGGTTGAAGATCGTGGTGCGGGCCGGGTCGATACCGATGGCCAGGTAGTCCAGCAGCATCCCCTCCATGTGCTCGGTGAGCCGGTCGGCGACGTCCCGGTCGGTGAGCACCTGGTAGTCGGCGATGATCACGAAGACGTCCACGCCGAGGTCCTGGAGCCGGACACGGTTGTGGAGGGTCCCGAAGTAGTGCCCGAGGTGCAGCACCCCGGTGGGCCGGTCCCCGGTCATCACCCGGAACCGCCCGGGATCCTGCTGGATCTGCTGCTCCAGCTCGGCACTGCGGCGCTGGGCGGGGGTGGTGACGGGTGTGGCGGCGATGGTCATGGTCTCTCCTCGCGGGTGCTGGTTGCGTGGAGGACGGCCCGCCGGGAGCGGCATCCGTACCCGTACGAGGGCAGAGAAGAGGGCCGTCCATGTCGAACGGCCCTGGTTCCGTGCAGATGAGGCGGCCGCTCCTAAGTGGAGCGCCACCAGTTTCGGCACGGTACGGAGGTCATGGGCCGAGTGTAACCCGGTCAAGCTCCGCCCACCCGGCCTCAGAGGAGCTCGCCGCCCCGCATGGCGCGAGGGGAACCATCGAATCCCGAGCCCACGGCGGTGGGGGTTCCTGCCGCAATCACGGCGAGGACCCTCGCGGCAGTCGGCGTTCCGCCCGGCGGGCGGCTCACTTGTGGGCGTGCTCGCCCACGTAGAACAGCAGATAGACGAAGCCCGCGAAGAGATGCGTGGCGAAGACGTAGACGAAGACGCGGAGCGCGACGCCGCGCTCCTTCCAGCTCTCGCTCTCGCTCACGTGCCCTGCCTCCTTCATCCCGGCGCGTTCCCTTCCTGTCTCGCCGTCCAGAGTACGCACCGCCGGAATCCGGCGGCGGAATAGGCAGAAGGGGTGCCCCGTTGTAGGGTGTGACTCAAGTAGTTCAAAGTTCAACCATTACCTCACGGAGGCGGGCGCCATGGAGTTCGGGATCTTCACCGTCGGAGACGTCACCACCGACCCCACCACCGGCAGGACGCCGACCGAGCACGAGCGGATCAAGGCGACCCTCGCGATCGCCCTGAAGGCCGAGGAAGTGGGCCTGGACGTCTTCGCGACCGGCGAGCACCACAACCCGCCGTTCGTCCCGTCCTCGCCGACGACCACGCTCGGCTACATCGCCGCCCGCACCGAGAACCTGATCCTGTCGACGTCCACGACGCTGATCACCACCAATGACCCGGTGAAGATCGCCGAGGACTACGCGACGCTGCAGCACCTCGCGGACGGCAGGGTCGACCTGATGATGGGGCGCGGCAACACGGGGCCGGTCTACCCGTGGTTCGGCAAGGACATCCGCCAGGGCATCCCGCTCGCCATCGAGAACTACGCCCTGCTGCACAAGCTGTGGCGGGAGGACGTCGTCGACTGGGAGGGCAGGTTCCGTACGCCCCTGCAGTCCTTCACCGCGACCCCGCGCCCGCTGGACGGCGTCCCGCCGTTCGTCTGGCACGGTTCCATCCGCTCCCCGGAGATCGCGGAGCAGGCCGCGTACTACGGCGACGGGTTCTTCCACAACAACATCTTCTGGCCCATCGAGCACACCAAGAAGATGGTGGACCTCTACCGGCAGCGGTACGCGCATTACGGGCACGGCACCGCCGAGCAGGCCATCGTCGGCCTCGGCGGCCAGGTGTTCATGCGGAAGAACTCGCAGGACGCGGTACGGGAGTTCCGCCCGTACTTCGACAACGCACCGGTCTACGGGCACGGGCCCTCCCTGGAGGACTTCTCGCAGCAGACGCCGCTGACCGTCGGCTCCCCGCAGGAGGTCATCGAACGGACCCTGTCGTTCCGTGACGCCGTCGGCGACTACCAGCGCCAGCTGTTCCTGATGGACCACGCGGGACTCCCGCTGAAGACGGTCCTGGAGCAGCTCGACATTCTCGGCGAGGAGGTCGTCCCGGTGCTGCGCAAGGAGTTCGCCAACATGCGGCCGGCCGGAGTGCCGGAATCCGCCCCCGTCCACCCGGCCGTCGCCGCCCGCACGAAGGAGATCTGACCCACCATGCAGAACGAGGCTCTGAAGATCGTCGCCGTGTCCGCAGGGCTGAGCCAGCCGTCGTCGACCCGGCTGCTGGCCGACCGGCTGGCGGCCGCCTCCCGGGAGCGGCTGGCCGCCGAGCAGGACCGGCCGGTGGAGGTCCGGGTGATCGAGCTGCGCGATCTGGCCGTCGACATCGCAAAACACCTGGTGACGGGGTTCCCGCCGCGGGCGCTGAGCGAGGCGATCGACGCGGTGACGGCGGCGGACGGCCTGATAGCCGTGTCGCCGGTCTTCACCGCCTCGTACAGCGGACTGTTCAAGTCGTTCTTCGACCTGATCGACAACACGGCGCTGACCGGTAAGCCCGTCCTCATCGCGGCGACCGGCGGTACCGGCCGGCACTCGCTCGTCCTGGAGCACGCGATGCGACCGCTCTTCGCCTACCTGCGGGCCTCCGTCGTACCGACGTCCGTGTACGCCGCGTCGGAGGACTGGGGCTCGTCCGGTGACGAGTACACCGAGGGGCTGCCGTCCCGGATCCGGCGCGCGGGCGGCGAACTCGCGGGGATGATCGCGGGCGGCCGGGCGGTCTCCGGGGCGTCCAGGGCACCGGGGCTCGACGACGAGGTGGTGCCGTTCGAGCAGCAACTCGCCGACCTGCGGCTGGACTGACCTGCCGTTGCCCGAGCGGGGTGGACCCACCCGGGGGCTTCTGTCCGGTTTGATTACAGTTACCCGTAAAGATGCACTGCGAGGTGTATCACGCAGATGTGAGCTGAACCGAGCTGGAGGCAGAGATGGGCAGGATCGTGGTGGGCGTGGACGGCTCCGAGTCGTCGATCAAGGCGCTGCACTGGGCCGTACGCCAGGCCGAGCTGACCGGTGACTCGGTGGAGGCCGTCAACAGCTGGGAGTACCCCGCGACCAGCTGGGCGTCCATGATGCCGGGTATGCCGGAGGACTTCGATCCGCAGGCCCTGGCGATCGTCTCGCTCACCGAGGCGCTGGAGGAGGCCCTCGGCGCCGAGGGCGCGGCCGCGGTCAGCAAGATCGTGGTGATCGGCAACCCGGCGCAGGCCCTGCTGGACCGCGCAAAAGGCGCGAACCTGCTGGTCGTCGGGGCACGCGGATACAGCGGCCTCAAGGCGACCCTGCTCGGCTCGGTCAGCCTCCATGTCACCCAGCACGCGCCGTGCCCGGTGACGGTCGTCCGCGACTGACCGAGTGAACTCGACGAACGAAAAGGAGGGGCGGTCCCGTTCGGGGCCGCCCCTCCTTGAATCCGCGGCGTCATTCGTGCGCGCCTCGCGTTCCACCGCTGACCTCCTCGTGCCGGACGGTCCCGCCCGGCCCCGCCGATGCTGGGGCTTCCCCGCGGAGAAGGTCAAGGACGAAGGAGGAAGGAAGAGACGGGGCACGGAGTCAGTCCTCCGTCACGTGGAACGCGTAGAAGGCGCACACCCACATTGCGGCTCCGGTCACCAGGGCCAGGACGGCGCACGCGAGCACGGTCTTGTCGGACAGGCTGTACAGGAAGCCGACCGACCCGCCGAACAGCACGCCGTACGCGGTGGCCTTGGTTCCCGTCGGCAGTCGCTTCTGTACCCGGCCGAGGCCGTAGCAGAGCACCGCCAGCACGGCGCCGGTGATCAGACCGAGCGCGAGCTGCGTGCCGGTGAGCACACCGCCGCCGCGCACGATGGACGTCGCCCACCAGCCCCCGATCACGCCCAGGGCGACGGGCATGGCCCAGCCGAGTGTGCTGGGGCGGTGGGTGCGCGCCCGCGCGCGCCGCCGCCTCGGCATCGAAGCGTGTGTCGTCATGGCCGAAGCTCCTTCCGTCACCCCGTTCCCTCCAGAGCACACCCGCCCGTGGGGCCCGGCAACTCGAATGGGGTACCGCCCGGAGCGCACCGCTGCCGTCCGGGATTCCCTTGAGGGGTGCGGACCTCTCTCTCGGTGGCGTTGTCGACGGTACTGGTTGTGCTGCTCGCCGTCCTCGTTCCGCTGAGTGCGCTGGCCGCATGGGTCGATCTGGAGATCGACAACACGGACCGGTACGTCGCCGCGGTGGAGCCGCTCGCCTCCGACCCCGATGTGCAGGCCATCGTGGCCGGTCTGATCACCGACGAGGCGATGAAGCAGATCGACGCCGGGCCACTCCAGGACACCGTGCGGGGCTTCCTGTACGAGGCGGTGCAGTCGTTCACCACCACCGATGCCTTCCGTACCGCTTGGGACGCCGCCAACCGCACCGCCCACAAGGCGGTCACCGCCGCGCTGAACGGGAACACCGGCGAGGCAGTGACCATCGATCTGGCGGCGGTGTCGGAGCAGGTCAAACAGAATCTGCTGGACAACGGGGTGCCGCTCGCCGACCGGATCCCGGTCCAGCACACCGAGATCACGCTGATCTCCGCCGACCGCGCCGACCAGCTGCGCCACACCTTCCGTCTGCTCCGGACCGGCAGCATCTGGCCCGCCATCGGGACCGTGCTGTTCGCTCTCGCGGCCGTGGCCGTCGCGGCGGTGCGCGGCCGCCCGGGACGCCGGGGCGCCGCCCTCGCCGCACTGACGTCCACGGCGCTCGTCGGGCTCGGATTCGCCCTCGGTGCGCTGGTGCTGCGCGCACTGATCGCGATTGCCCGGAACCGGGTGCTGGCCGGGGTGCCGGGCAGCGACCACGACGCGGCGGCAGCGGTGTACGACGCGCTGACGGCTTCGCTCCGTACGACGGTGTGGATCGTCCTCGGTACGGGGCTGGGGGTGGCGCTGTGTGCGGTGGTCGCGCGGGTGTGGGTGGGGCGGGGATCCACCGTACGGGCGTGATCCGGCCCGCCCGCCCGTGCACGCCGACTGAGCGCCGGGCGCCGCACCCGGTTCGACGTGCGGCGGCGCGCGGGCCGGGCAAGAGTGGTGTCCAGGACTGCGTGACCGTCGGGGTCGACTGAGAGGTCTTCCGTATGCGAGCCATAGCCGTCAGCGCGTTCCGGGCCGATCCTTCACTGATCGAGCTTCCCAAGCCGGATCCCCGGGCCGGCGAGGTGCGGGTGAAGATCATGTACGCCGCGCTCAACCCGTGCGACTGGCAGATCGCGGACAAGGCCCCGGAAGGGGCTGCGGAGCCGGTGTTCCCGCTGGTCGTCGGCGTGGACTATGCGGGCCGGGTGGACATGATCGGCAGCGGCGAGAACCGCTTCCGGGTCGGCGACGAGGTCTTCGGCCGGGTGAGCGGATCGCCGGCCGGCCCGGGCACGTACTGCGACTACGTGTCCGTCCCGCAGGACTCCGCGATCACCCTGGTCCCGGACGGTCTCCCGCTCCGGACCGCTGTGGCGCTGCCGTCCGCCGGGATGACCGCGGCGCAACTCCTGGAGACCGCGGTGCTCCGCGGCCACGAGAGTCTGCTCGTCATCGGGGCGGCGGGCGGCGTCGGCAGCTATCTGACCCAGCTCGCGTCCGCCCGGGACCTGCGCGTCATCGCCGCCGTGCGCGGCGACGAGCGCGGGCGGATGAGGGCGCTCGGCGCCACGGTCACGATCGACACGACGGCCCGTCCGCTCGAAGCGGCGGTACGGGAGGCGTGCCCGGAAGGCATCGATGCGCTCGTCGACCTGGTGTCCACCGCCCCGGACGGTTTCGTGGCGCATGCGGCGCTGGTGCGGGCCGGGGGTGTGGCCGTCTCCACGCGGGGCGTCGCCGGGCGGGCCGCCCTTCCCACCGGTGTCAGCGGTATCGACTTCCGCCTGGAGCCGACTCCCGTGCTGCTCGACGTCCTGGCGACGGGGGCCCTGGAGGGTGTCCTCAAGGTGCCCATCGACATCGAACTCCCGCTGGAGAAGGCCCCGCAGGCGCTCGACCGGAACCGCACGGGCGGCGCCCGCGGCAAGACCCTGTTCGTGCTCTGACCCGCGTTCGGAAATTCCGGAGGAGACGACATGGACGAGCAGGAGATCATCGACGACATCGGCGGGCTGATCTTTGAGGAGCGGACCCTTCGCAACCGCTCCACCCGGGAAATGGGCCTCTCCGCCGACGAGAAGTCCCGCCTGCGTACGGTGGAGGTCCAACTCGATCAGTGCTGGGACCTGCTGCGGCAGCGTCGCGCCCTCAGCGAGTTCGGCGACGACCCGAACACGGCGAGGGTCCGTTCCGCCGACGAAGTAGAGGGTTACCAGAGCTGACCGCACGTCATCGTAGGGGGAGCCCGTTGGCAGAGGCCGAGGCGGAACGGAAGCGTTCCGCACCACCGAGCTGGCTGCTGAGCGGGCTCCGTCCGCTGTCCGCTCCCATCCCGTGGGCCGCCGCCGTCCGCGCCTCCGTCGCCATGGCCGGACCGCTGGCCGTCGGCTTCGCGCTCGACCGGCCGGCCTACGGCGCGCTCGTCTCCATGGGCGCGCTCTCCGGTGTCATCGGCGACACCGCCGACGCGTACCGGATGCGGGTCCTGAACATCGCCGTGCCGCAGCTGTTCGGCGCGGTCGGCATCATGCTCGGCACGCTGGTCTACGGCACCGGCTGGGCGGCCGTCGCCGTGCTGACCGCCGTCGGGCTGGTCTCCGGGATGATGTCGACGATCGGCGCGGTCGCTTCCGTGTCCGGGCTGCTGCTCCTGCTCAACTCGGTCGTCGGAGCCGGACTGCCCCTGCCGGCTCCCTGGTGGGTGGCGCCGCTGCTGCTGACGCTCGGCGGACTGTTCGTACTCGCCCTGACGCTGCTGGCCTGGCCGATGCGGCGGAAACTGCCGGAGCGGGTCGCAGTCGCGGACACGTACCTCGCGGTCGCCGATCTGCTGGCCGCCGCGGGCACCGACGCGTACGAGAAGCGGCGGCAGGCGGTCACCCAGTCGCTGAACACCTCGTACGACCTGATCCTCGCCCGCCGGGCCCGCTACCACGGGCGCAGCGGCGCGATGGTGCGGCTGCTCGCCCAGCTCAACGTGGTCATCCCGCTCGTCGAGGCGGCGCCCGCGGTGCATGTGCGGCGGCACCGGCTGCCCGACGCGATCCCGGCGGCGGTACGCGAACTGGCGGTGGCCGTCGAGGAGAGCCGCACCGGTGGCGCCGAACCGGAGCTGCCCGCGCCCGGCTCGCCCGCCACCCGGGCCGTGGACAGCGCGCTGCGCCACGCGGCGGCCGTCGTGCACAACGCCGACGTCGATCCGTACAACGTCGACGACCGGCTCGGACGCCCCGCCGCGCTGGGGGTACGGATGCGACGGGCTGCCCGGGCCGTGCTGCTCTCCGGAACGTCCTGGCGGTACGGGCTGCGGCTGGCCCTCTGCATCGGCCTGGCCCAGGCGCTGACCTCGCTGGTCTCCGTGGACCGCTCCTACTGGGTGGCGCTGACCGTCACGTTCGTGCTGAAGCCGGACTTCGGCTCGGTCTTCTCGCGTGCGGTGCTGCGCGCCGTGGGCACGGCGGCCGGTCTCGTCATCGCCACGCCGATCCTCACCGCGGTGCCGATCGGATGGTGGGACGTCCTCGTGATGGTGGTGCTGGCCGCGCTGATCCCGGCGTTCACGGCCAAGGGATACGCATTCCAGACCGCGGCCGTCACGCCGGTCATCCTGCTGCTGTCCGACGTGCTGAACCACAAGGGCGTCGCCCTGGTCGAGCCGCGGCTGGTGGACAGTCTCCTCGGCTGCGCGATCGTGCTCGTGGCGGGCTATCTGCTGTGGCCGGAGAGCTGGCACACCCGGATCGGACACCGGCTCGCGAACGCGGTCACGGACATCGCCGACTATGTGGCGTACGCCTTCGACCCGGGCAGTGGGGGTGGCGGGGGCGAGCGGATCTCCCCCGTCGACCAGGCGGAACGGGTACGGGCGCGGCGCCGCATCTACCGCGATCTGTCCTCCGTACGGTCCGAGTTCCAGCGCGCCCTGACGGAACCGCCCCCGGTCGGCACCCGGGCCGCCGCCTGGTGGCCCCTGGTCGTCGCGGTCGAGCGGATCGTGGACGCGGCGACGGCGGCACGGGTCCGGGTCGACCACGGTGCACCGGAACCGGCGCCCGAGGAAGTGGCCGAGATCCAGCAGCAGCTCCGGCAACTGGCGGAGGGGCTGCGGGCGAGCGAGGACCTGGTGAGCGTACGGACCGAGCTGCCGGGCGACGAGAAAGGGGTACTGGGGCCGCTGCGCCAGGAGGTCGCGGCGGCCCGGGCGATCGCCTCACCGCAGCCTTAGACCGACCGGCAATTGGGGGCGGCGTCGTGCGGCTTCGATGGCAAGGCGGAGGACTGAGTCGACGCGGAGCGTCGGTGACCGACGACAACGCCGCAAGCAAAGTCGCAGGGCGTCGGGAGCCCACTCTCAGTCGTGGGGGAGGCCGTCAGGCCGGCCGGTCCCCGTGGCCGCGGCTCTGCAGGCGTTCCATCTCGCGGCGGTCGCGCTTGGTCGGGCGGCCCGTGCCGCGGTCGCGGACCGGCACCTGGATGACCGCTTCGCGCGGCGGCGGGGGCGGGCTGTTGTCGACGAAGCACTCCGCCGCGACCGGCGGGCCGACCCGTTTCTTCACGATCCTGGACACGACGACGATCCGGTCGCGGCCGGCGTGCCGGAGCCGCACCTCGTCCCCCACATGCAGGGTCTGCGCCGGCTTGGCACGGTCCCCGTTGACCTTGACATGCCCCGCGCGGCAGGCGGCAGCGGCCTGCGAGCGGGTCTTGGTCAGCCGTACCGACCAGATCCAGCTGTCGACGCGGACGCTTCCCTCCGCCTGCGGTGCCTCACCCGAAACCATGTCTCCGACTGTAGGCCTTCCGCCCGAGCTGTGAACGTCGTACGGGACTCACGTAACACTCGTACCGCCCAAGCCGACACAGCTGTAACCACGGGACTACGATGCGGACGATCTTTCCGAACGGACTGACCGCATCCATTCGGAGTTTCGAAGATCTGTTTCTGACATGCCGCCACATGTCGTGCCTCTGAAGGATGTACGGGGACTCCGCCGGGGCACGCCGTACTTCCGGAAGCAGTTGAGAACAGCGATGCGCAACACGCCCGCCCGGCCCGGCCGTGGGCTCCAGCCCAATGCACTCGGTACGTTCAACACGATCGTGATGGCGGTCGCGGGCAGCGCCCCCGCCTATTCGCTGGCCGCCACCAGTGCCGTGCTCGTCGGTACGGTCGGTCTCGCCGGGCCCGCCGCCCTGCTGTACTGCGCGATACCGATGCTCGGCATCGCCCTCGCCTACCGGCAGCTCGGCCGGATCGACGTCAACGCGGGCGCCGGCTACTCCTGGGTCGGCAGGACCCTGCACCCCTTCCTCGGTTTCCTCAGCGGCTGGGCGCTGGTCGTCGCGGCGACCCTGTTCATGGTCGCCGGATCGCTGCCCGCGGGAACGATGACGCTGACCGTCATCGACTCGCGCTCCGCCGACAACACGACACTCGCCACCCTCATCGGGGCGGGCTGGTTCTTGCTGATGCTGCTCGTCGTGCTCGGCGGGGCCCGGCTCAGTGCCCGTACCCAGCTGCTCATCTCCGGGGTCGAGCTGGTGATCCTGCTGGTCTTCGCGGTCGTCGCGCTGGTCCGCGGCTCCACGGACACCGGGGCCGGTGCCGCACACGCCTTCGCGTGGTCCTGGCTCGGCTTCGGGCACTTCGGCGGGGTCTCCGACTTCGCCTCCGGCGCGCTGATCGCAGCGTTCTACTACTGGGGCTGGGACGTCACCGGCAACCTCAGCGAGGAGACCCGCGACAGCCGCCGCACCACGGGGCTGGCCGGGATCATCGGCGTGCTCACCGTCTTCGCGCTCGTCGAAGTGTTCGCGATCGCGGTGAACGTGATCCTCTCCGCCGACGACATCCAGCAGCACAGCGCCAACGTCCTGACCGTGCTCGGGGAGAAGGTGTGGCCCGGCGTCGGCGGAAAACTTCTGGTGGTGGCGGTGATGCTGTCCACCGTCGCGACCCTGCAGACCACGCTCATCCAGGTCACGCGCTCCCTGTTCGCGATGGGCCGCGACCGCACGATGCCCGCCGCGTTCGGCCGGGTGCACCGCAGCTGGAACACGCCGTGGGTGGCTGTCGCGGCCGTGGGCGGGGTCGCCCTCGTCCTGATCCTCGCCTCGCTCGCCCTCGGCCGCGTGCAACGGATCCTGGGTGTGGCCGTGCAGGCCATCGGGCTGCAGATCGCCGTGTACTACGGGCTCGCGGGGCTGGCCGCCGTCGTCGCGTACCGCAAACTGCTCCTCCGCTCGGTCCCGGACTTCGTCCTCGGCGGGCTCTGGCCGCTGGTCGGCTCGCTCTTCATGTTCTGGATCTTCTTCGAGGCGCTCGGCGACTTCAGCAGAACGGCGCTCGCGCTCGGCCTCGGCGGTCTTGCCGTGGGTATCGTCCCGATGTTCTGGTACCGACGGCGCGGCAGCTCGTACTACCGTCCGGCGAAGCTCGATGCTTCGCGGACCGTGCAGGCCGAGGATTCGTCCGGTTGCACCGATTCCGCCACGATCGTCACCGACTTCTGATCCCCGGCCCCTCCGCCCCCACCGGCCCCGAGAGGAGACGACCCTCCGAGCATGGCTGTACGCCGACGCCGCACCCCCCCACCCGTGCACTTCGACCCGGATTTCGGCGACCGGTCGCTCACCGCGGCCCGCCAGGACATCGTCATCGGGCGCTGGCAGGGCGTACGCGATCTGCTGCACGCCACCGGCAACGCGTGGGCGCTGCGCACCCACCGGACCCGGCTGCTCGCCCACGCCGCCGCGGGCAGCTCCACCGTGGAGACCTGGCTCGCCGCCGAACCGAAGAACGCCGACGCGCACGTACTGAAGGCGGCGACCGACGTCGTACGGCTCTTCGGGCGGGCCGTCATGGCCGGCCGCGGCATCGCCGTCGACCAGGACCGGGTGGACCGGGTCGTCCGCTGCTGCCTGCGGGCCGCCGAGGCCTGCCCGTCCGACCCGATGCCGTGGGCGTCGCTGCTGACCGTGGCGCGGCTGTACGAGGACGGGACCCGGTGCCGGATCACGCAGTGGTGGGACGAACTGCTGCGCCGCGACCCCCACCACATGGAGGGGCACACGCAGCTGCTGCGCTACTACTCGGCGCGCTGGCACGGCACCCACGGCACCATGTACGACTTCGCGCGCGACGCGGCGGGCGCGGCGCCGCCCGGTTCGTCGCTTCCGGTGCTGGTGCAGATCGCCAGGGTCGAGGAGTACCGGTACGTCTCCGATGCCACGCACGGGCGGCCCGTCGTGGCGCCGCGCACCGGACAGCAGCACTGGGACCACGAGCTGGCGGTGACCGAGGTGTGCCGCACCTGGGAGCGGTGGCTCGGGATGCGCGCGGCGGGACCGGTGCCCCCGGAGGAGGTCGGCGAACTGAACTACCTCGCGCACGCGGCCTGTTACGCGGGGCGGCCCGCGGAGGCCGCGGACGCGTTCCGGCTGCTGGACGGACGGGCGGTGCGGGTGCCGTGGTCCTACACCGGGGACGCGGAGGCACAGTTCACGCGGTGGCACCGTCAGGTCGCCACCGCGTGAACCCTTGCCCGGGCGGGGCTCAGACGCCGATGTCGCGGCCGTCCTCGCGCCAGACGGCGACGACCGACGGACGCACGATCCTGCCCGGACCGTCCGGCCAGCTGCTCGCCGGCTTTTCGACGGACGCGCCGTCGATCTCGCCCGGGTGCTGCACCGCGACGAGCACCCGGCGGTCCTGGACCAGCGGACCACAGGTCTCGGCGCCGCTCGGCACGGTCAGGAACTGCTTGAGCTCACCGCATCGCTCGCCCTGGGTGGCGACCCCGAACAGGCCGTCGTGCGAGCCGAGCTGGTTGCCGTCCGTGGCGATCCACAGGTTGCCGTGCGGGTCGAACGCCACGTTGTCCGGGCAGGAGATGGGGCTGACCTTCTCCTTGGGGAAGCCGGAGAAGTACGTCGACGGGTCGTTCGGGTCGCCCGCGACGAGGAACAGCCGCCAGGCGAACGTGTCGCCCGCCGGGTCGTCCCCCTGCTCTGCGAGCTCCAGGATCTGGCCGTGCTTGTTCAGGTTGCGCGGGTTCGCCTCGTCGGCGCCCGCCTTGCCCGGCTTGCCGCGGTCGGTGTTGTTCGTCAGCACGACATAGACCCGGCCGGTGCGCGGCGACGGCTCGATGTCCTCGGGGCGGTCCATCTTCGTGGCGCCGACCTTGTCACCGGCCAGTCGCGTGAAGACGTACACCTCCTCGGCGGTCATCCCGGGCACGTGGGAGGTGTCGCCCGTCGCCAGCGGGATCCAGACGCCGCTGCCGTCGAACTCACCGTCGGAGGGCAGCTTCCCGGTGCCGTCGATCTCGGCGGCCGGGGAGTCGCCGGTCAGCCTGGCGACGTACAACGTCCCCTCATCCAGGAGGGTGAGGTTGTGCTCGTGGGCGGCCCGCGAGTTCCCCTTCTTCATCTTCTTCGACGATACGAACTTGTAGAAGTAGTCGAAGCGTTCGTCGTCACCCATGTAGACGACCGGCCGGCCGTCGGCGGTCAGGCGGGGCTGCGCGGCCTCGTGCTTGAAGCGGCCGAGGGCGGTGCGCTTGCGCGGCGTCGCTTCCGGGTCGTACGGGTCGAGCTCGACGACCCAGCCGAAGCGGTGTGCCTCGTTCGGCTCCTGCGCCAGGTCGAACCGCTTGTCGAAACGCTCCCACTTGCGCTCGGTGGCGCCGGTCGCGATGCCGTACCGCTTGTCGGTGGCGCTGGAACCGTTGGCGAAGTACTGGTTGAAGTTCTCCTCGCCGTGCAGCGTGGTGCCCCACGGGGTCGTGCCACCCGCGCAGTTGTTGAGCGTGCCGAGCACCTTGCGGCCCGTGCGGTCGGCAGAGGTACGGAGCAGGGGGCTGCCCGCGGCCGGGCCGGTGACCTCGAACTCGCTGGTCGCGGTGAGGCGGCGGTTCAGCGGGTGGCGGCTGACCGGCGACAGCTTGCCGGTGCGGCTCTCGTCCTGGACGACGACTACGGACAGTCCGTGCGCGGCCCAGGCGATCTCGACCTGCTCGCGGGTCGGGTTGGCCGGATCGTAGCCACGGAACATGAGGTTCTCGTCCGTGTACTCATGGTTGGCGACCAGGACCTGGCGGCCGTGCTCACCTTGGAGCGGGAGCAGGGAGAGGAAGTCGTTGTTGTAACCGAACTGGCCCGCCTGCGCCTTCGCGGACTGCTTGTCCGGGTCGAAGGCGGGCGCACCGCGCAGAATCGGCTCGCCCCAGCGGATCACGACATTCTGGCCGTAGCCGTCCGGGACGGTGACCTTGTCGTCCTTGTTCGGCGCGACGGGCTCGAAGCGCAGGCCACGGGCGCCGGAGGCGGCGGGAGTCGTCGGCCCGTCCGGCGTCTGCCCGTGGCCCGCGAGCGCGGCGGCCTCGGCCTGCGGCGCGGCCGGGCCGGCCAGGACGGTCGTCCCGGCGGCAGCGGCGACGGTCACCACGGCTGCGGCGCGCATCATCGAACGGCGCGAAAGGGCACCGGCGATGACATCGCCGACGTATTCGTTGTCGCTGGTGTTCGGAATCTCCTGGAAGCAGGCGTCCCCACAGCGGTAGCGGCAGGTCAGCGCGGAGCGCCCGCCCGGGTGCGAGCTGATGAGCGGCAGCAGGTTGCGCACGTGATGTCCCTCCATATATGTGTCTCGCGTGACGGTAGGTGCGCAGTCACGCGACACGAGGGACTCCGCATGAACGGGGAGTGAAGTCAGGGCCACCGCTGCACGTTTGACACGGGCGCGGGCCGAACCAACGAACGGCCGGATCCGGCCGCTAACCTTACGTATCCGCCCTGGCCAGGGATAAATTCCCGCAGTACGGACATTCATCGCACCCAACTCATGCGAAAGGCCTCGCCCATGGGCATTCGGAGCTTGCTGCGCAAGGTGTTCGGCCGCGACCGCGCGGAGCAGGACGAGCCGACGACGGCCACGGTCCCGCCCCAGACGGAGCGCACCGGGCCGACGGAGTCGGAGCCCGTCGCGGTGACGGTGACGGCGAACGAGACAGTGGCGGCGGCCACCCCGCCCGCCAAGGCCTCGGTGCCCGCTCACGCCTCGCGCCGGTCCGCCTCGCCCGAGAGCGGACTGGCGGCGGACCTGGTGGCGGAGGCCTTCGACAGGGCATCGGCCCCCACCCCGAAGTCCACCCCCACAGTCCCGGCCCAGGGCTCGGCCCCGGAGCCGGCCGCGGCCGAGGCCTCGGTGGAGCCGGTCGCGGAGGCGATCGCTGCGGAGCCGGAGACGGAGGTTGAGGCGGAGCCGGTCACCGCCGACGCCGAGATTGACGCCGAGCCGGTCACCGCCGACGCCAAGATTGACGCCGCGCCGGTCTCCGCCGACGCCGAGATTGACGCCGCGCCGGTCACCGCCGACGCCAAGATTGACGCCGAGCCGGTCTCCGCCGACGCCGAGATTGACGCCGCGCCGGTCACCGCCGACGCCGAGATTGAGGCCGCGCCGGTCACCGCCGACGCCGATCCGGTCGCCGCCGAAGTCGAGCCGGAGGCTGCTCCCGAGGCCACGGTGGAGCCGGAAGCGGAGGCGGTCACTGCGGTGCCCGAGGCCAAGCCGGTCACCGCCGACGCCGAGATTGAGGCCGCGCCGGTCACCGCCGCCGATCCGGTCGCCGCCGAAGTCGAGCCGGAGGCTGCTCCCGAGGCCACGGTGGAGCCGGAAGCGGAGGCGGTCACTGCGGTGCCCGAGGCCAAGCCGGTCACCGCCGACGCCGAGGTTGAGGCCGAGGCCGAGCCGGTCGCTGTGGCCGCCGCGCCGGAGACCCCGGCCGAGCCCGAGCCGACCGCGCCGGAGACCCCGGCCGAGCCGGAGACGGTCGTCGTCGTGGCCGAGGCCGAGCCGGAGACGCCGGTCGAGAGCGAGCCGACCGCTCCGGCCTCCGCCCCCGAGCCCGCACCGGTCGCCGCCGCGGTCGACCCCGCTCCCGCACCGGTCGCCGAGCCCGCACCGGAACCCGCCGCAGAAGCACCCGTCACCGACACACCCTCCGAGGCCCCCGCACCCGCCGCCGACGAGCCCACCCCCGCCCTCCCCCTCGCCCGGGTCACGTCCAGTGCACCTGCGCTCGCCGATCCGTACAAGGCTGCCCAGGCCGCACTGGAGGCGCACGGGCTGACCGGGCTCCGCGCCACCGTCTACCTGGTGCTCGACCGTTCCGGCTCCATGCGGCCGTTCTACAAGGACGGCAGCGCCCAGCACCTGGGCGACCGCACGCTCGCCCTCGCCGCGCACCTGGACGAGGACGCGACCGTGCCCGTCGTCTTCTTCTCGACCGACATCGACGGCACCGGCACGGTCGACCTCACCGCTCACGAGGGCCGGATCGACGAGCTGCACGCGGGGCTCGGCCGTCTGGGCCGTACGAGCTACCACCGCGCCGTCGAGGAGGTCGTCGCGCACTACGAGAAGTCGGAGGCCACCGGTCCCGCCCTGGTGATCTTCCAGACGGACGGCCCGCCGGACACCAAGCAGCCCGCCAAGCAGGCGCTCGTCGACGCGGCGCGGCTGCCGTTGTTCTTCCAGTTCGTCGCATTCGGCGAGGAGGACGCGAAGGGCTTCGACTTCCTGCGGAAGCTGGACGCCCCGAACGCCGCGTTCTTCCACGCGGGCCCCGCCCCGCGCGAGGTGCCGGACGCCACGCTCTACCAGGAGCTTCTCGCCGCGCTCCCGACCTGGCTCACCACCCGCGGGACCGCCGCCGACAAGGGCTGACCCGGCAGGTCGACCGGCAGACGTACGGTCACGGCGAGCCCGCCCCCGGGGCGCGGCACCGCCGTGACCGTACCGCCGTGCGCCACCGCTATGGAACGCACGATCGAAAGACCGAGTCCGGAGCCCGGACCCATCCGGTCCCGGCCCTCGCCCCGCCGGAACGGCTCGAAGAACCCCGGGATGTCCGCCTCCGCCACCACCGGCCCGGTGTTACGCACCTCCAGGACCGGCTCATCGGCCCCGCCCCGTGCGACGGACACCTCCACCGACCCGTCGGGCACGTTGTACGTCACCGCGTTGGCCAGCAGGTTGGCCACCAACTGGGCCAGCAGCAGCCGGTTCCCCCGCATCCCGCACGGCTGCGCCGAGACCCGCACACCCGGATACCGGGCCGCCTCCTCCGCCACCACCTGTGCGAGATCGACCGCGTCCCGCTCGCCCGCCGCGAGCCCCCGCTCGCTGCGCGCCAGCACCAGCAGCCCCTCGATGAGCCGCTCGCTGCGCCGGTTGTTGTCGAGGAGCGTCTCCCTGGTCCGTACGAGATCCTCAGGGGTCGGGTCGTCCAGTCCGATCTGGATCGCGGCCCGCTGGGTGGCCAGCGGTGTCCGCAGCTCGTGCGAGGCGTTGGCGATGAACCGCCGCTGGCTGTCGAACGCCTTCTGCAGCCGGGCCAGCAGCGCGTCCAGCGTGTCACCGAGCTCCTTCAGCTCGTCGTGGGGTCCGTTCGAAGCGATCCGTTCGTGCAGCGTGTGCTCGGAGAGGCGGCGCGCCTTCGCGGTCATCGCGTGGACAGGCCGCAGTACCCGCCCCGCGGTCCACCAGCCCACCCCCACGGCGCACGCCGTCATCACGAGCAGGGCGGCCGCGGACCAGATCAGCAGCTGGTGGCCGGCCGCGTCGCTGACATGGTCGGTGAGGTCGTAGACGGTGGGCGGGCCGAGGCTCCGCCGGGTGATGAGCGGACCGTTCACCGCGTAGCCCGGCTGGATGACCGCGGCGGTGGCGGCGATCGCGCGGGCCTGCGAGTCCGTACCGGCACGGGAGGCAAGGTTGACGGTGGTGAGCAGCGCGGTCCCGAGGACCAGGAACACCCCGCCGTACACGAGCGCGATCCGCGTCCGGATCGTGGCGTGCCGGACGGCCGACGGCCGCTTCACAGGGCGTACCCCACACCTTGCACCGTACGGATCAGGGCGGGCTCCCCGAGCTTCCCGCGCAGCTTGCTCATGCAGACGCGGACGGCGCCGGTGAACGGGTCGGCGTTGGCGTCCCAGGCGCGCTCCAGCAGCTCCTCCGCGCTGACCGTCCCGCCGTCCGCCTCCAGAAGCAGCTGCAGCACGCTGAACTCCTTCGGCGAGAGGTCCAGCTCCCGGCCGTCGCGGGACGCGGTGCGCCGTACTGAGTCGAGCCGGACGCCGTGCCGCTGCAGCTGCGGCGGCACGGGCCGGGCGCTGCGCCGCCGCAGCGCCCGTACCCGCGACACCAGCTCCGGGAACTCGAACGGCTTGCCCAGATAGTCGTCGGCGCCGAGGTCGAGACCCGAGACGCGGTCCTCCATGGAACCGGCAGCCGTGAGCATCAGGATGCGAGTGCGCGAACCGGAGGCGACGAGTCCGCGCGCCACGTCGTCTCCGTGCACCCGCGGCAGATCGCGGTCGAGGACGACGACGTCGTAGTCGTGGAGCCCCAGGTAGGCGACGGCCGCGTCGCCGCTGTAGACCGTGTCGACGGCGAACCCCGCCCGCCGCAGACCGGTGGCGACGAGCTCCGCCAGGATCTCCTCGTCCTCGGCGACCAGTACCCGCATCGTGATGTCCCCTGCCTCGTGCATGCCTGTCCGCTCCCTCCCAGGATGGGTCATTGCTACCGGAAGGCATGTTTCGCAAAGGTCTCCATGGCCGGGCGACGTTTATCGGTGTGAGTGGATCACCCACGGGCCGTTAGGATTTCGACCATGGCGGCCACTGGATCCGAGAAGCAGGGGGCGACGGCGTACTACGTCTCGACCCCCATTTACTACGTCAACGACGCTCCTCACCTGGGCCACGCCTACACGACCGTCGCAGGCGACGTGCTCTCCCGCTGGCACCGCCAGCGCGGCGAGAAGGTGTGGTACCTCACCGGCACGGACGAGCACGGTCAGAAGATCATGCGCACTGCCGAGGCGAACAACGTCACCCCGCAGGAGTGGTGCGACAAGCTCGTGGAGGAGGCCTGGAAGCCCCTCTGGGAGCACCTGAACATCGCGAACGACGACTTCATCCGCACGACGGAGAAGCGGCACACGGACCGTGTGCAGGAGTTCGTGCAGGACCTGTACGACAAGGACGAGATCTACAAGGGCGGGTACGAAGGCCCGTACTGCGTGGGCTGCGAGGAGTACAAGCTCCCCGGCGACCTCATCGAGGCGGAGGACGGCACGAAGCTGTGCGCGGTCCACAAGAAGCCGGTGGAGATCCTCAAGGAGGAGAACTACTTCTTCAAGCTGAGCGAGTACGGCCCGAAGCTGCTGGAGTTCTACGCGAACAACCCCGGCTTCATCCAGCCCGAGTCGGCCCGCAACGAGGTCGTGAACTTCGTCCGGCAGGGCCTGCAGGACCTGTCGATCTCGCGCTCCACGTTCGACTGGGGCGTCCCGGTGCCGTGGGACGAGAAGCACGTCATCTACGTGTGGGTCGACGCGCTGCTCAACTACGCGACGGCGGTCGGCTACGGCGCCAACCAGGAGAAGTTCGACGGGACGTTCCCGGCCGATGTGCACCTGATCGGCAAGGACATCCTCCGCTTCCACTCGGTCATCTGGCCCGCGATGCTCATGGCGCAGGGTCTGCCGCTGCCCGGCAGGGTCGTGGCCAACGGCTGGCTGATGGTCGGCGGCGAGAAGATGTCGAAGTCGAACCTGACCGGTATCAAGCCGCAGGACCTGACCTCGCACTTCGGTGTGGACGCGTACCGCTGGTACTTCCTGCGGGCGATCGCGTACGGCAGCGACGGCTCGTTCTCCTGGGAGGACTTCGCCGCCCGCTACACCTCCGAGCTCGCCAACGACTACGGCAACCTCGCCTCGCGCGTCGCCGCCATGGTCGGCAAGTACTTCGGCGGGGCGCTCCCGGAGGCCACGGCCGCCGGTGAGGCCGAGAAGGCGGTCCAGGAGGGGCTGGCGAAGGCTGTCTCGACGGCCGACCGGAAGATCGGCGAGGAGCTGGACTTCCAGGCCGGCATCCTGGCGATCTTCGACTTCGTGAAGCAGGTCAACGGCTACATCACGGAGCAGGAGCCCTGGAAGGTCGCCAAGGACGAGTCCCCCGAGGGCCGGGCCCGCCTCGCGACGATCCTCTACACGGCGGCCGAGTCGCTGCGCGGTGTCGCGGTGCTGCTGAACGCCGTGATGCCGGAGACCTCGCAGAAGCTGTGGGAGTCCCTCGGCGCCGAGGCGTCCCTGGGCGCTCTGCCCGACCAGCTCGTGCAGGACGCGGGCAACTGGGGTCAGCTGCCGGCGGGCGCGACGGTGACGAAGGGTGCGGTGCTGTTCCCGCGCCTGGAGGAGAAGCCCGCGTAGGTCTCGCCACGCAGAAGAGGGGCCCGGACCGGTGACGGTGCGGGCCCCTCGCGTATGCGGGCTCCTCGGGTGCGTGAGGTCATCAGCGACCCAGGGCCGCAGCGTCACCCATCACGACCACCGGCACCTTTGCCGGGTCGAGGGCGCGCAGCAGTTCCCTCATCCGGTCTGCGGGGAGCGAGATGCAGCCCTGGGTCGGTCCGCCGTGGTCGACATGGAGCCAGATGCCGCCGCCCCGCTCCTCGCCGAGCGGACGTGTCGGATCCAGCGGGGAGGCGCCAGGAATGCGGTTGTAGTCGATGGCGATGACGTAGTCGAAGGACCCCTCCAGGGAATCCCCCTGGAACCCTTCTCCGCTGATGTTGAACAGCGGGTTCTGCTCGTACGGGAACGCGGTGCCCGGAGCGGCGAGCAGACCGCCCGCGGCCGTCAGCCCGTAGACCCCGATGGGGGTCCGGAGGTCACCCGCCTGGTGCTCGTCGGTCCAGCCCTTCAGGGCGTTGTGGGCGGGCCACGGGCCCATGGCCGGCTGCCAGCCCGCCATGGAGTCCTCACGGGTGTAGAGGACGGCGGTGGCCAGGCTGGAGTCCGGTGAGTCCCCGGTGACGACCAGCGCCTGCCTCGAATCGGCCGGGATCGCCGCCCTGATCCCCCGCCCCAGCAACCGGATCTCGCGAGGACGCGTGGGGGCGGCCGGTCCACGGGCGGCGGCGACCGGGCCCGCCGCACCGGAGGTACCGGCGGGTGCGGGGGCGCGGGAGCCGTCGCTGGGGACAGCGGCGGGTGCGGTGCCTGAGGCACCGCACCCGGTCAAAACGAGGAACAGCGCGGCGCAGACGGCGTACGGCGGTCGTCTGGACCTGCGTGGACGTGACACGCGTTCGGGCACGGGGGCTCTCCTAGGGGTTGGTGTCAAAGGCGGCGGAGGCGAGTCCCCGCGCCAAGTCCCCGAGCCAGTCTTTGCCGACCCCACTGCCGACTAATCAGACAAAGCGGCCATCCGGCCGCATCCGATCAGGTTCTCTTTGTCGCCGCGGGCGTGTCCCGCTGTTCAGCTGCCGACGCGCAGGCACGGAAAGGCCCGGAGCCGTGCCCTGTCGAGCCGGTTCTGGGCCCTTCCACTCCGCGGAGGACCAAAGGGTCAGAGGTCCGTGCCGTCGCGCCCCGCAGGTAGCGCTTGTCGTCGGTGGGCTCCGAGTGCCCGCCGCCACCGCCACCGGGACCTCCGGACGGGGGCGTGCCGGTCGGGGCGTCGGTGGGAACGCCGGCCGGGGCATCCGTCGGAGCGCCGCTCGGCGGGGTGCCGCCCCCGCCTGGGCCGCCCGAGCTCATGGACTCGTAACCGGGGTAGATGCCCAGCGCATCGCAGTGCCAGATGTCGACGGCCGCGTGCTTCAGCGGCTTGCAGGACGGTCGACCCGGGGCAGAACGCGGCACAGCCCCCGGCCGGCGGCCGGGGGCTGTTTCACGTGGAACGGAAGCGGACCTCGGTGGTCCGGGCCGGTCTACTTCTCGGTCTTGTCCTTTGCCGCCGTGACAGGCTTGCGCAGCTGGATGTTCAGCTCACGCAGACGGCCCTCGTCCAGCTCGGTGGGCGCGCCCATCATCAGGTCCTGCGCGTTGCCGTTGAGCGGGAAGGCGATCGTCTCGCGGATGTTCGGCTCGTCGGCCAGCAGCATCACGATGCGGTCGACGCCGGGCGCGATGCCACCGTGCGGAGGGGCGCCGAGACGGAACGCGCGGAGCATGCCCGCGAACTCGTGCTCGACGGTCTCGCGGTCGTAACCGGCGATCTCGAACGCCTTGAGCATCAGCTCGGGCTCGTGGTTACGGATGGCGCCGGAGGACAGCTCGATGCCGTTGCAGACGATGTCGTACTGCCAGGCGAGGATGGACAGCGGGTCCTTCGCCTCCAGGTCCTCCAGGCCGCCCTGGGGCATGGAGAACGGGTTGTGCGAGAAGTCGATCTTGCCGGTCTCCTCGTCCTTCTCGTACATCGGGAAGTCGACGATCCAGCAGAAGCGGAAGACGCCCTCCTCGAAGTGGCCGGCGCGCTTGGCGGCCTCGACACGGACGGCCGACATGATCTTGGAAACCTCGTCGAACTCACCGGCGCCGAAGAAGACGGCGTGGCCCGGGGCGAGCGACAGGCGCTCCGTGAGGGTCTTGATGTCCGCCTCGGTGAGGAACTTGGCGATCGGACCGGCGAGGGTGCCGTCCTCGCCGACGCGGACCCAGGCGAGACCCTTGGCACCGTGCTCGACGGCGTACTCACCGAGACCGTCGAAGAACTTGCGGGACTGGCCCGCGGTGTCCGGCACCGGAAGGGCGCGGACGTGCTTGCCGGCGAACGCCTTGAACTCCGAGTCCGCGAAGACGTCGGAGATGTCGACGAGCTCCAGCTTGGCGCGCAGGTCCGGCTTGTCGTTGCCGTACTTCAGCATCGACTCGCGGAACGGGATCCGCGGGAACGGCGACGTGACGTGGCGGCCGTTGCCGAACTCCTCGAAGAGCTCGGTCATCAGCTTCTCGATCGGCTGGAAGACGTCCTCCTGCTCGACGAACGACATCTCGACGTCGAGCTGGTAGAACTCGCCGGGGGAGCGGTCGGCGCGGGCGTCCTCGTCGCGGAAGCACGGCGCGATCTGGAAGTAGCGGTCGAAGCCCGAGATCATCAGCAGCTGCTTGAACTGCTGCGGGGCCTGCGGCAGCGCGTAGAACTTGCCGGGGTTCAGCCGGGACGGGACGACGAAGTCACGGGCGCCCTCGGGGGAGGTCGCGGTGAGGATCGGGGTCGCCATCTCGTTGAAGCCGAGAGCCACCATCTTCGAGCGGATCGAGGCGATGACGGCGGAGCGCAGCATGATGTTGCGGTGCATGCGCTCACGGCGCAGGTCGAGGAAGCGGTACTCCAGACGCCGCTCCTCGTTGACCCCGTCGTCGGTGTTGATCGTGAAGGGCAGCGGGGCGGCCTCGCCCAGCACCTCGACCTCGGTGACCTCGATCTCGATCTCGCCGGTCGGGAGGTCCGGGTTCACGTTGTCGGCGCCACGTGCGGAGACCTTGCCGTCGATCCGGACGACGGTCTCCTTGGTGAGCTTCGACAGGGCTTCGTTGCCGGGCGTGCCGGGGCGGGCGACGAGCTGCACCAGACCGTAGTGGTCGCGCAGATCGATGAAGAGGATGCCGCCCAGGTCTCGACGATTGTGCAGCCAGCCGCTCAGCCGGACGTCGGTGCCGACGTCAGAGGCGCGGAGCTCGCCGCAGGTGTGGGACCTGTACCGATGCATCGTCGTTCATCCAGTCTTCGCGGTTGGGGTGGATTCAGCCTCCCCAGGCTACCGCCCACGCCCGCACCACTTCATTGCCATAACCCCAGGCAAGATCATCCGGCGTGGTCGGGCGCTCCGCGGGAGCCCGCCGGCGGCCGTCCTCGGTGGCGTCAGCCGAGCACATCTTCCTAAAGTAGGGCAATGCGCACCGAGGACGTCCTGGCCGCGACGGCGACCGGCCTGTGGCGCTGGGACAGCGGAACCGGGACCGTCACGCTCGATGCGGAGGCGGCCCGGCTGCTGGAGCTGCCCGCCGAAGCCGGTGTCTTCCGGGAGGCGGCGGTGCGCGCGCGTTTCCATCCGGTCGACTGGAACGAGATCTACGGGGTGGTGAACCTCGCGGTCGTCGAGGGCACCCTGGCCGAGGCTCGGCTGCGGATCGTGGACGACCGCGGGCGGGTGCTCCGTACCGTACGCAGCCGTTCCAAACCACTGCCGGCGGGCAGCGAGGACTATCTGCTGGTCGGCACGCTCCAGGAGGTCGCCGAGCCGCAGCCGGGCACCACCGGCGCGCACACCCCCATCACCGGGGACCGGCGCCGCTCCCGGGAGGCGTTCCTGCTGGACGCGGGGCGTGCGCTGGCCGAGGCCCGGTCGACCGCCGAGGTGCTGCGGGTAGCCGCGTCGCTCTCCATGCCCGGGTTCTCGCCGGACGGGCTCGCCGTCTTCGGTGTCGCGGGCGACCGCCTGACGATCATCGGGCATCACGGGCACGCCATGGGCGACGAGGACCCGTTCACCGACATGACGCTGGAGACGGACTATCCGGCCGCGGAGGTCGTACGGACCGGGCGGGCGGTCTATCTCCCGTCGCCGGAGGAGTACCGCCGCCGCTTCCCGGCCACCTGGCCGCTCGCCGGCCGCTTCGGACGCCGCTCCTGGGCCTTCCTCCCGCTGATCGTGTCGGGCCGCACGATGGGCGCCTGGATGGCGGGGTTTCGGCACCCGGTGTCGTTCTCGCCGGACGAGCGGTCCGTGCTGACGACCGTCGCCAGGATGCTCGCCCAGGCCCTGGCACGGGCCGGGGTGGCCGAGACCGAGCGGGAGCTCTCGGAGGGGCTCCAGCGGTCGATGATGCCGTCCCTGGGGCCCGACATCCCCGGTATGACGGTCGCCGCCCGGTACGTACCGACCGGCGGCGGGCTCCACCACGCCGCACCGCACTGACCATCGCGCAGGCCGAGCCCGAGCGGATCGCGGCGGCCCGGCAGCAGCTGCGCGAGCTGCTGCACGACTGGGCGGACCCGGAGCAGGTCGACGCGGCGGTGCTGATGGTCTCCGAGATGGCGACCAATGTGCTCCTCCACACGGACGGGGACGCGCTGATGGTCGCCGAGGCGACCGGAGAGCGGGGGGAGCGGCGGCTGCGCGTGGAGGTGGCTGACGGCAGCGACGAGCTGCCGCACAAGCGGCGGCCCGGCGAGATGGCCTCCAGTGGGCGGGGGCTGGTGCTGATGGAGATGCTGGCCGACGCGTGGGGGGGGGTGGATCCGCAGGGGGCCGGGAAGTCGATCTGGTTCGAGTTGTACGAGCCGGTGGAGCCGGCAGAGGCATAAAATTTCCGGGTGCGGCCGGGTGCCGTTCCCGTCCTCAGTCGCCGGAGGGGTTCGGCGGGGCGGACGGGCTCGGTGGGGTGGATGGCGGTTCGTCCTGGGCGTGGCGCGTGCGGAGTTCGCCGATGATGCCGAATGCCGCCGCGCACACCGGTACCGCCAGCAGCATGCCCAGCAGACCCGCCACACTCGCGCCCGCAGTCAGCGCGATCATGATGGTGGCCGGGTGCATCTGGACCGTACGGCTCTGGATCATCGGCTGCAGGACATGGCCCTCCAGCACCTGTACCGCGAGGACGATCCCCAGCGCCCAGAGCGCGATCACGAACCCCCGGTCGGCGAGAGCCACCAGAACGGCGACGGCGCCCGAGATGAACGCCCCGAGGTACGGGATGTACGCGCCGACGAAGACCAGCGCCCCCAGCCCCACTGCCCCGGGAACCCGCAGGATCACCAGACCTACGGTGATGCAGGTGGCATCGATCAGCGCGATGAACGTCGTGCCGCGCATGAAGCCCTCGACCGCTTCGAACGCCCGCCGTCCCATCGCCTCGACCAGGTCACCGGTGCCGCGCGGGGCGACGGAGTGCGCGAGGTCCACGGCGCGGTCGGAGTCGCGCAGGAAGAAGAAGGTCAGCAGCAGGGCGAGGACGCCGGTCGCGATCAGCGAGCCGATCAGGCTGATCCCGGTGAGCAGTCCGCCCGCGGCGCTTGCGCCGAATTTTTCGACGAGCTTCCGCGCATTGGTGACGAGGGCGTCCACATTGGTGTTCCGGGCGATCCCGAAGTGGTCGACGACCCACTGCCCGGCGTCCTTCAGTGAATGGACGATCTGATCGCCGGTATCGATGAGTGCGGTGACGACGATGTACCCGGCGCCGCCGCCGATCGCGACGAGCAGCGCGCAGGTGAGCCCGGCGGCCACCGACCGGTTCACCCCTCGGGCGGCCAGCCAGCGGTGGACGGGACCGAGCAGCGCCGTACCGAGCAGTGCGAGCAGCACCGGGGTGACGGCCGTCTTGAAGATGATGCACAGCCAGATGGCGACCGCGGCAACACCGGTGACCAGCAGAAGTACGGCGCACCAGGCAGCTGTTCGCCGGGCGATGTCGGGCAGGAGGGGTTTCCGGGTATCCACCCTCCCACCCGATCACGCTGCGGGAGCCATGTCCCGCTTGTACGACCGAATGGGTGACGAGCCGTCAGGCCGGCCCGTCACGCAGGTCACTCACCCATGCCGTGGACCGCGGGCACGGTGCCGAGGCGGCCGGCCTGGAAGTCCTCGAAGGCCTGCTTCAGTTCGGCCTGGCTGTTCATGACGAACGGCCCGTAGTGCGCCATCGGCTCCCGGATGGGGCGGCCGCCGAGCAGGACGACCTCCAGGTCCGGGGTGTGGCCGTCCTGCTTCTCGTCCGCGCGGACGGTCAGCGAGGAGCCGGCGCCGAAGACGGCGGTCTGCCCCATGTGGACGGGACGGCGCTCCTGGCCGACCGCGCCGCGACCGGCCAGCACGTACGCGAGTCCGTTGAAGTCCTCGCGCCACGGCAGGGTCACCTCGGCGCCGGGGCGCACGGTGGCGTGGATCATCGTGATCGGGGTGTGGGTGACCCCCGGACCCTCGTGGCCGTCGAGCTCACCGGCGATGACGCGGATCAGCGCGCCGCCGTCCGGGGAGGCGAGGAGCTGGACCTGGCCGCCGCGGATGTCCTGGTAGCGGGGGGCCATCATCTTGTCGGCCTTGGGCAGGTTCACCCAGAGCTGCAGCCCGTGGAAGAGGCCGCCCGACATGACGAGGGACTCCGGCGGCGCCTCGATGTGGAGGAGGCCGGATCCCGCCGTCATCCACTGGGTGTCACCGTTCCGGATGGTGCCGCCGCCACCGTTGCTGTCCTGGTGGACGAAGGTTCCGTCGATCAGGTACGTCACGGTCTCGAAGCCCCGGTGCGGGTGCCACGGGGTGCCCTTCGGCTCTCCGGGCTGGTACTCCACCTCGCCCATCTGATCCATCATGATGAACGGGTCGAGGTACTTGTAGTTGATCCCGGCGAACGCGCGGCGAACCGGGAAGCCTTCGCCCTCGAATCCGCTCGGCGCCGTCGTGACGGCGAGCACGGGACGGGCCGTGGCGTCGCCCGAGGCGGCGACCTTGGGCAGGGTCAGCGGGTTTTCGACGGTCACTGCGGGCATGGGAGCCACCTCCGGGATTGTTCTGCCTTCAATTTAGTTGAACAGTGAACATCTTGCAAGGGCTGCGGCATTCCCGCACCGCGGCAGCCCCTCCCCGGACAACGAGAAGGGGCCCGTACCCGACAGGTGCGGACCCCTTCTCGAAGGTCAGGAATCAGACGCCCGCGAAGCGCCTAGCCGTACATGCGACGCATCGCGAAGTCGACCATCTGCTCCACGGCCTTGGCATCGAAGACCATGCGGTGCTCGCCCTCCATGTCGAGGACGAAGCCGTAGCCGGTCGGCAGCAGATCGATCACCTCGGCGCCGGTGATCACGAAGTACTTGGACTCCTTGCCCGCATACAGCCGCAGCTCCTTGAGCGTGGTGAACATGGGGATCACCGGCTGCTGGGTGTTGTGCAGGGCGAGGAAGCCGGGATTGTCGCCGCGCGGGCAGTAGACCTTCGACGACGCGAAGATCTGCTGGAAGTCCTCGGCGGACAGAGAACCCGTGGTGAAGGCCCGTACCGCATCGCCGAGGGAGGGCGGCGAGGGCTCGGGATACAGCGGCTGCTCGCCGTAGCCGCCACCCATCTGCTGCTGTGCGCCCTGGTTCTGGTCGTAGCCGTACATACCGCAAAGAGTAATCGGACACATCAGACCCTTGAGGGGTTGCGTCTTATTACTGACGGGTAGCATCATCGGTGAGGTCAGCTGATATACGCACCGCCAGCTCGTCGCCCGCCCGGCCCTCACCCCTCCCCGGGGCGCTGAGCGCCACTGCTATTGATTACGGAGCCTTCCCATGGGGCACTACAAGTCGAATCTCCGCGACATCGAGTTCAACCTCTTCGAGGTCCTCGGGCGCGACAAGCTGTACGGCACCGGACCGTTCGCGGAGATGGACGTCGAGACCGCGAAGAGCATCCTCGACGAGGTCAACCGCCTCGCCGAGAACGAGCTCGCCGACTCGTTCGCCGACGCCGACCGCAACCCGCCGGTCTTCGACCCGGAGACCAACACCGCACCGGTCCCGGCCTCCTTCAAGAAGTCCTACCAGGCCTTCATGGACTCCGAGTACTGGCGCCTGGGTCTGCCCGAGGAGATCGGCGGCACCACCTCGCCGCGCTCCCTGATCTGGTCCTACGCGGAGCTGCTCCTCGGCTCGAACCCGGCCGTGTGGATGTACTCCTCCGGCCCGGCGTTCGCCGGAATCCTCTTCGACGAGGGCAACGAGGCACAGAAGAAGATCGCCGAGATCGCCGTCGAGAAGCAGTGGGGCTCGACGATGGTGCTGACCGAGCCGGACGCCGGTTCGGACGTCGGCGCCGGCCGCACGAAGGCCGTCGAGCAGGAGGACGGCTCCTGGCACATCGAGGGTGTGAAGCGCTTCATCACCTCGGGCGAGCACGACATGTCCGAGAACATCATTCACTACGTGCTGGCCCGCCCCGAGGGCGCAGGCCCCGGCACGAAGGGCCTGTCGCTCTTCATGGTCCCGAAGTTCCACTTCGACTGGACCACCGGCGAGCTGGGCGAGCGCAACGGCGTGTACGCGACGAACGTCGAGCACAAGATGGGCCTCAAGGCGTCCAACACGTGCGAGATGACGTTCGGCGACCAGCACCCCGCCAAGGGCTGGCTGATCGGTGACAAGCACGACGGCATCCGCCAGATGTTCCGCATCATCGAGTTCGCCCGGATGATGGTCGGCACGAAGGCCATCGCCACGCTCTCGACGGGTTACCTGAACGCGCTGGAGTACGCCAAGGAGCGCGTCCAGGGCACCGACCTGGCGAACTTCATGGACAAGACCGCGCCCAAGGTCACCATCACGCACCACCCCGACGTGCGCCGTTCGCTGATGACGCAGAAGGCGTACGCGGAGGGCATGCGCTCCCTCGTGCTGTACACCGCCTCCGTCCAGGACGCGATCCAGGAGAAGGAGGCCGCGGGCGAGGACGCGAAGGCGCTGCACGGCCTCAACGACCTGCTGCTCCCGATCGTGAAGGGCTACGGCTCCGAGAAGTCGTACGAGCAGCTGGCGCAGTCGCTCCAGACGTTCGGTGGCTCCGGGTACCTCCAGGAGTACCCGATCGAGCAGTACATCCGGGATGCCAAGATCGACACCCTCTACGAGGGCACGACGGCCATCCAGGGCCAGGACTTCTTCTTCCGGAAGATCGTCCGTGACCATGGTGCCTCGCTCAACGCGCTGTCCGAGGAGATCAAGAAGTTCCTCGCGGGCGCCCAGGACAACGAGGAGCTGTCCGGCGCGCTGGACTCGCTCGCCAAGGCGGTCGTGGACCTGGAGGCGATCGTCGGCACGATGGTTGCCGACCTCACCGCGACCGGCGAGGATGTCAAGAACATCTACAAGGTGGGCCTCAACACCAGCCGCCTGCTGCTGGCCTCCGGCGATGTCGTCGTCGGCTACCTGCTGCTGAGGGGCGCGGCCGTGGCGGCCGAGAAGCTGCCGACCGCCTCCGCGAAGGATGTCGCCTTCTACCAGGGCAAGATCGCCGCCGCGAAGTTCTTCGCCGCGAACGTCCTGCCGGGCGTCTCGGCCGAGCGCGCGCTCGCCGAGACGGTCGACAGTTCGCTGATGGAGCTGGACGAGGCCGCGTTCTAGTCCCCACCCCGCTCACGATCGTCAACACGCGCCGTCACCCGGACACGCTTTCGGGTGGCGGTGCTGTCGTATCAGCTGGGTACGCTGAGTGCACGGCCGACATCGACTTGACCACCATCGACCGGCTGTAGACCTGGTCTCCCGGACGGACCGGGCCCTCTCTATGATCGGGCATCCGGTAACCGGAGGGGGCGGGCTCACTCATGGGTGGCAAGGGTTTCGTGGGTACGCGGGAGAGTCGGCGGCGGCTCGTGCCGGGCGCGGCGGCCAACCGTGCCGAGGTCGGCGCCACGGGCGGCCCGGCCACGATCACGCATATCCGGGTCGGCACGACCGTCCCGGGCATCAGCACCGGCACCACGGGCACAGCGGTCGTCCCCGACAAGCAGGTCAAGGAGTTCGCCGCCATGTTCGCCGAGCGGGCGCAGCAGGCCCAGAACGGCGAGACGCCCTCCGCTGCGCTCCCCGGCCACTGAGCGGGCGGCCACGTACGGCGCCCGCCGCAGCCGGCCGCGGGGCGACGGTGAATCCGGCCGGTCCGGCCTCGTTACAGTGAAGAACATGAGTTCTCCCCTCCGCTTCGACCGCGGTCACACCGACGACCTGATGGCCTTCCTGATGGCCAGCCCCTCCCCGTACCACGCCGTGGCCACCGCCGCGGCGCGGCTGGAGAAGGCCGGCTTCCGGCAGGTCGAGGAGACCTCGGCCTGGGACGCTTCCACCGGTGGGAAGTACGTGCTGCGCGGCGGGGCGATCGTCGCCTGGTACGTGCCGGAAGGCGCTGGGGCGCACACCCCCTTCCGGATCGCCGGCGCGCACACCGACTCGCCGAATCTGCGGGTGAAGCCGCTGCCCGACACGGGGTCGTACGGCTGGCGGCAGATCGCCGTCGAGGTGTACGGCGGCACGCTGCTCAACACCTGGCTGGACCGGGACCTCGGTCTCGCGGGCCGGATCAGCCTGCGCGACGGCACGCACCGGCTGGTCAACATCGACCGGCCGCTGCTGCGCGTGCCTCAGCTGGCCGTGCATCTGGACCGGTCGGCCAACACCGACGGCCTCAAGCTCGACCGGCAGAAGCACATGCAGCCGATCTGGGGGCTCGGGGACGTCGAGGAGGGCGGCCTGATCCGGTTCGTCGCCGAGGAGGCGGGTGTCGCCGCCGACGACGTGACCGGCTGGGACCTGATGCCGCACCCGGTGGAGCGGCCGTCGTACCTGGGCCGGGACCGTGAGCTGCTGGCCGGGCCGCGGATGGACAACCTGCTCTCCGTGCACGCGGCGACCGCCGCGCTCGCCGCCGTTGCCGGACAGCCGGACGACGAGATTCCGTACATCCCGGTGCTCGCCGCGTTCGACCACGAGGAGAACGGTTCGCAGTCCGACACCGGCGCGGACGGCCCGCTGCTCGGAACGGTGCTGGAGCGCTCCGTCTTCGCCCGCGGCGGTTCGTACGAGGACCGCGCCCGGGCGTTCGCGGGGACCGTCTGCCTCTCCTCCGACACCGGTCACGCGATCCACCCCAACTACGGGGAGCGCCACGACCCGACGCACCGCCCGGTCGCGAACGGCGGGCCGATCCTGAAGGTCAACGTCAATATGCGGTACGCGACGGACGGCAGCGGCCGGGCCGTGTTCGCGGCGGCGTGCGAGAAGGCGGGCGTGCCGTGGCAGACGTTCGTCTCCAACAACTCGATGCCGTGCGGCACGACGATCGGCCCGATCACCGCGGCCCGGCACGGCATCCAGACCGTGGACATCGGCGTCGCGATCCTGTCGATGCACAGCGCGCGTGAGCTGTGCGGCGCGGACGACCCGTATCTGCTGGCGAACGCGCTGGCGTCGTTCCTGGCCGGCTGATCGGCCGTCCGCACATGGTCGTTGCCGGGCCGGGTACGCGATCCGTACACCGGCCCGGAGCCTCCGGGCCGCCAAGGAGGCGTGACCCATGGGACTCGGAGGATGCATCATCCTCATCGCCGTCGGGGCGATACTCACCTTCGCCACCGACTGGAAGACGGACACCGTCAATGTCGACCTGGTCGGCTGGATCATGATGATCGTCGGCGTCATCGGCGTCTTCGTCTACGCGAGCATCGCGCGGCGCCGCCGACTGGTCGTACCGCCCAGCACCACGGTCGTGTCCGACGACGACCGCCGCGGCCTCTGAACCGACTCCGGCCTCTTTTCTGTTGCGGCGCAGCTCACAGCGGTTCCCCGTCAGGCCTGCTCGTCCATTCCGGCGAGCACCAGCGGCAACCGCGGCGTTCCCTGCGCACTCACGCGGACGGGGACGCCCCAGTCCTGCTGATGGACATGGCAGGCCGGGTACTCGTTCTCCGGGTCGTCGTCGCAGGACGCCGCCATCGCGGACACATGCAGGACTCCTTCGGTGACGCCGTCGGCCAGGACCAGGTCTCGGAAGAGATCGGTGCCGGGCCCCGCACCCTCCGCCAGCAGCTCGGGCGGGGTCGACGAGACCAGCAGCCGGGTCGAGGGACCGTACCGGGTGTCCAGCTTCTGCCCGGCAGGCGCCTGGAAGACCACGTCGAGCCGGAGCGCGCCGGGGGAGATCTCGGTGGCCGCGCGCTGGGTGCGGTGCGCCTGGTCGGCGACGCGTACGGCCTCCTCGGGCAGCCGCAGCCGGGTCAGCCGGTGGCGGGCGGATTCGACGACGACGAGATCGCCGTCGACCAGCACCGCGTCGCTCGGCTCGCACAGATCCGTGGCCAGCGTGGTGACCTCGCCACGGGCGGGGTCGTAACGGCGCAGGGCGTGGTTGTACGTGTCGCTGACGGCGACGGACCCGTCCGGCAGCGCGGTGACGCCCAGCGGGTGCTGGAAGAGCGCCTGGCCGGCGGCGCCGTCGCGGTGGCCGAAGTCGAAGAGTCCGGTGCCGACGGCGGTGTGCACGGTCCCGTCCCGGTCCACGTACCGCAACGCGGACGTCTCCGAGTCGGCGACCCAGAGCCGGTCGCCGTCGGCCGAGGCGGCAAGCCCCGACGGCTGGGCGAACCACGCCTCGCCGGCCGGACCGTCGACCAGTCCTTCGTTCGTCGTACCCGCGGCGACCTGCACGGTTTCGGAGTCGGGGTCGTACGACCATAGCTGGTGCACGCCCGCCATGGCGATCCACAGCCGGTCCGCGAACCAGGCGACGTCCCACGGGGAGGAGAGGTCGACCTCGCGCGCCGGGCCGGTCGTCGGAGAGCCCTGCCACCACTGGCGGCCGGTGCCGGCGAGCGTCGTCGTCACCCCGGTCGTGAGATCGAGGGCGCGGATGGCGTGGTTGACGGTGTCGGCGACGGCGATCCGGCCGTCGGGCAGCGCGGCGAGCCCCTGCGGCTCGCTGAACCGGACCTCGTCGGGTCCGCCGTCCGCGAACCCGCGGTCCCCGGTGCCGAAGCGGCGGCGCACCGTTTCGCCGTCGGGGTCGAGCTCGACCAGACGGTGCCGGGTGGTGTCGGAGACCAGGAAGCCGCCGTCGGCCAGCAGCAGGGCCTTGCCGGGGAAGCGCAGATGCGTGGCGACGGGCTCGGGCGCCACGTACGGGCCGTCGCCGCGGCGCAGCGTGCCCTTCTCGGCGTGCTCGGCCTCCAGCTCCTCGACGAGCTTCTCGATGGCGTGCGCATGGCCCTCGCCGGCGTGCTGGGCGACGACATAGCCCTCGGGGTCGATGACGACGAGCGTCGGCCAGGCCCGTACGGCGTACTGCTTCCAGGTGGCGAGCTCGGGGTCGTCGAGCACGGGGTGGTGGACCTCGTACCGCTCGACGGCATCGACGACGGCCTGGTGCTCGGCCTCGTGGACGAACTTCGGCGAGTGCACACCGATGATCACCACGGTGTCGCGGTGCTTCTCCTCCAGCTCGCGCAGCTCATCGAGGACATGCAGACAGTTCACACAGCAGAACGTCCAAAAATCAACAACAACGCACTTACCTCGTAGGTCGGCGAGGGTCAGCTCTTTGCCCCCGGTGTTCAGCCAGCCGCCCTTGCCGATCAGCTCGGGGGCCCTGACGCGCGCACGTGTTGCCATGTGAACAGTCAACATCACCGTGGTGCGTCCGCATTACGGAGGGTCTCCGGCACTTTTGAGGTCCCACGCGTCCCGGGGAGTCTCACGTATCCCGGGGGGTCACCGGGGGAACCTGTCAGCCATGAGATTCCTGGTGCGTGAGCGACTGTTCGCTGTCGGCGACGACTACTGGATCGAGGGCGCGGACGGGCGCAAGGTCTTCCTCGTCGACGGCAAGGCGATGCGGGTGCGCGACACCTTCGAGCTGAAGGACGCGCAGGGCCGGATCCTGGTCGAGATCCGGCAGAAGCTGCTCACCCTGCGCGACACGATGCTCATCGAGCGCGACGGCGAGCAGCTCGCCAGGGTCAAGCGGAAGCGGCTCTCGCTGCTGCGCAACCATTACCGGGTGACGCTGGTCGACGGCACCGAGCTCGATGTCAGCGGCAAGATCCTGGACCGCGAGTTCGGCATCGACTACGACGGCGAACTCCTGGCCCGGATCTCACGGCGTTGGCTGACCGTACGGGACACGTACGGCATCGATGTCGTACGGGAGGACGCCGACGCGGCACTGCTCATCGCCGTGTCGGTGTGCGTCATCGTGCTCGCGGACAAGGAGCACGATGGCTGACCGGGACGTTTCACGTGAAACTGGGCCGCGCCCGACGGTGGGCGAGGACCGGTCCGACGGATACGCCGGCGGATGCCCGACGGTGATGCGAAGTCCGGTCCGAGCGATGCGTCAGCAGCCGCTCGACGGCGGGACGAGACCCAGCCGTCGGTCCTTGAGCGCCGGGAACTGCTCCCGCGTGGTGGCGACCTTCGCCGGGTCGAACTCCACGGTGAGCACCTCCTCGTCCGCGCCCGCCTCGGCGAGCACCTCGCCCCACGGGTCGACGGCGATGCTGTGCCCGGCCTGCTGGACCCCGGCGTGGGCGCCGGCGGTGCCGACGGCCAGGACGTACGCCTGGTTCTCCACGGCGCGCGCCCGGGCGAGCAGCGTCCAGTGGGCGCGGCGCCGCTCCGGCCAGCCCGCCGGGACGACGAGCGTCTGCGCACCGGCGTCGACGAGGCCGCGGAACAGTTCGGGGAAGCGCAGGTCGTAGCAGGTGGCGAGGCCGAGCGTGGTCTGCGGCAGGGCGACCGTGACCAGGTCCTCGCCGGCTCCCATCATCACTGCCTCGCCCTTGTCGAAGCCGAAGCGGTGGATCTTGCGGTACGCGGCGGCGCGCTCGCCCTCGGGCGTGAAGACCAGCGAGGTGTTGTAGAGCGTGCCGTCGTCGGCGCGCTCCACGAAGGAGCCCGCGTGCAGCCAGACCCCGGCGTCGGCCGCGGCCTTCGCCATCAGGTCGTGGGTGGGCCCCCTGAGCGGTTCCGCCTCGTCGGCGAAGGCGGTGTACGCGAACGCGCCGACCGGCCACAGCTCGGGAAGGACCACCAGATCGGCACCGCGCTGGCCCGCGACCAGGGAAGCGACTCGGTCCCTGCGGGAATTGACGGATTCGTCCGGGTCTACTGCGATCTGGATGAGGGAGGCGCGCACACTACCACCGTCCTGGCATTCGAGCCGTCAACACGGGCCTACGATCGTCACACGAAAGCACTGCCGGGGTGCCTGCTCGCAGCGTAACTTAGCGATCGAACCTCCCACGCAGCCCGCAGCCGCCGCCCGCCGACCGCGCCAGCAGTCCAGCCCATGCACCGCAGAACCGCACGAGGGGTCCCGTGACCGTCCATCCCAGCCTCCAGACCTACGCCGATGCCTGGACCCACTCCGTCGAGTCGATAGCCGAGCTGGTGACGCCGCTCGCCGAGGGGGAGTGGAATCGCCGTACACCGTGCCCCGGTTGGTCGGTGCGCGACATCGTCTCGCACATCATCGGTATGGAGTGCGAGCAGCTCGGCGATCCGCGGCCGATCCACACGCTGCCGCGCGATCTCTACCACGTACAGAACGACTTCACCCGTTACATGGAGATGCAGGTCGATGTGCGGCGCCACCACACCGCACCCGAGATGACCTCCGAGCTGGAGTACACGATCATCCGCCGCTCGCGTCAGCTGCGGAACGAGTCACGTGCCCCGGAGACCATGACCCGCGCACCGCTCGGCGCCGAGCAGACCCTCGAACTGGCACTGCGGATGCGGGCCTTCGACGTCTGGGTGCACGAGCAGGATCTGCGTACGGCGCTGGGCAGGCCCGGCAATCTCGACTCCCCCGGCGCCACCATCACCCGGGACACGCTCCTCGCCGCGCTGCCGAAGGTGGTTGCCAAGGACGCGGGCGCACCGCCGAATTCGGCGGTCGTGCTCGATGTGCACGGGCCGATGGAGTTCCTGCGCACGGTCAGGGTCGACGCGGACGGCCGTGGTTCGGTGGACGGTTCGCCGTCGCTGGGGCCCGCGGTGACGCTGGCGATGGACTGGGAGACGTACGTCCGGCTGGCCTGCGGACGGGTGCGGGCGACGGCGGCCGCGGACCGGATCAAGGTCGAGGGCGACCAGGAGCTGGCGACAGCGATCCTGCAGAACTTCGCCGTCACGCCGTAAGGGCAGGGTCGGCGGCGCCCGTCTTTGTGAGGCGAAGAGATGGGCGCGCCGCCGGACCGGCCGCAGCAGGCGTCACGCGGGAACGTGCACAGCCTCCACGCGGCTGATCACATGGTGGTTCCGCTCGCGGAGCGTGGCGCGGGCGTGCAGCCGCAGGATCTGTACGACCCCGAGCGCCTCCAGGACGAAGACCGAGGCGAACGCGATGCGGTAGTTGTCCCCTGTCGCGTCGAGCAGCACACCGACGGCGAACAGTGTCGTCATCGAGGCAATGAAACCGCCCATGTTGACGATCCCCGATGCGGTGCCCTGGCGCTGCGGCGGGTTGGCCGGGCGTGCGAAGTCGAAGCCGATCATCGAGGCGGGTCCGCAGGCGCCGAGTACCGCGCAGAGCGTGATCAGCAGCCACATCGGCGCATGGTCGCCCGGGTACAGGATCGTCGACGCCCACACGACGGCCGTCACCGCGACCGTGCCGAGGGCGAGTGGCGCGCGCGCGGCGTGGTGGCGGGCGATGACCTGTCCGTAGACGAGGCCGACGGCCATGTTGGAGAGCACCACCAGGGTGAGCAGCTCCCCGGCGGTGGACCGGCTCAGCCCCTGTGCCTCCACCAGGAACGGCATCCCCCACAGCAGCAGGAACACCATCGCCGGGAACTGCGTGGTGAAGTGCACCCACATCCCGAGCCGGGTGCCGGGCTCCCGCCACGAGGCGGCGATCTGCTTGCGTACGTAGGCGGCGCCCGCGTGTTCGACGGGCGGCGGCTCGTGCCCCTCGGGGTGGTCCTTCAGGAAGAGGAGGAGCAGGACGAGGACCACGACCCCGGCGGCCGCGCTGCCCGCGAACGTGGCGGTCCAACCGAAGCCGTGCAGGGCGCGGGCGATGAAGAGCGTGGAGACGAGGTTGCCCGCCATGCCGAAGAGCGCGGCGATCTGGCCGATCATCGGTCCGCGCCGGGCCGGGAACCAGCGGGCGCCGAGCCGCAGCACGCTGATGAACGTCATCGCGTCGCCGCAGCCGAGCAGCGCCCGGGAGGCCAGCGCCATGCCGTACGACGGGGAGAGCGCGAAGCCGAGCTGCCCGACGGTGAACAGGACGGCCCCGAGGGTGAGGACCTTCTTGGTGCCGAGCCGGTCGACCATCAGGCCGACAGGTATCTGCATGCCCGCGTAGACGAGCAGCTGAAGGATGGAGAACGTCGACAGCGCGGAGGCGTTGACGTCGAACCGGTCGGCGGCGTCGAGACCGGCGACCCCGAGGCTCGTACGGAAGATGATGGCGACGAAGTAGACGGCGACGCCGATGCCCCAGACCCAGGCGGCCCGCCGGCCGCCGGGCGGATCACCGGGCAGGGACAGGGTGGGGGCGGCAGCAGAACTCACCGGTCCTCACCCCGGACCAGCACCCTGACCCGGCTGACGTGGCGTCGTACGACCTGCGCGGCACCGTCCGCGTCCCCGGCCCTGATGGCCTCCAGCAGCTCGGTGTGCTCGGTGATGTTGGCGGCGATCCTGCCGGGATGCGCCTCCATCACGGCGACGCCCATCCGCAACTGCCGGTCGCGCAGCTGGTCGTAGAGGCGCGACAGGATCTCGTTGCCGGCGTTGCGCACGATCTCGGCGTGGAAGCAGCGGTCCGCGACCGACACGGCGGCCAGGTCCCCGGCCGCCACCTGCCGCCGCTGCTCGTCGAGCAGTTCCTCCAGGCGGGCGATCAGCTTCGCCGAGGCGGGCACGGCCTTGCGGGCGGCGAACTCCTCCACGAGCAGCCGGGTCTCCACCACGTCCGCGATCTCCTGCGCGGAGACGGCAAGCACCAGGGCCCCCTTCTTCGGATAGAGCTTGATCAGCCCTTCGACCTCCAGCCGCAGCAAGGCCTCGCGCACGGGCGTACGGGAGACGCCGACGGCCTCCGCGAGGTCGCCCTCGGTGAGGAGCGTGCCCCCCTCGTAACGGCGGTCGAGGACCGCCTGCTTGATGTGGATGTAGACGCGTTCGGCGGCGGGCGGCTGCTTGGCGGGCGGGTGCGTCACGACAGGGGGTGCGGCAGGCATGCACACAGCATAGATACAACATGCGCGCATGTGGCGGCGCTGTCCGGGATCTGGACGGTAAAACCCCGGAAATTACCCGGGGATTCAGCACATCCATTCGCACACCTCGTGAGTCTCACCACCGAGCGGCACCGACATGCGGCCGCATTCCAGGGGCATTTGGAGCGTTCAAGTTGAAAATCGGTATTAAGGGCATAAATCGCGTTTCCGCCACTGCCACCGTGGCTCTTACCGCGGGTGCCGTCATCGCGGGCAGCGTCTTCGCCTCCGCGGCGCAGGCTGCCACGCTGCCCGTCCCCACGATCGCCGCCAAGGGCGGCTACGTGATGAACAACGGAACGGCGTCGAGCCTCTACTCGAAGGCCGCGGACACCCGTCGCGCCACCGGCTCGACCACCAAGATCATGACGGCCAAGGTGGTGCTGGCCCAGACGAACCTCAACCTGGATTCCAAGGTCACGATCCAGAAGGCGTACAGCGACTACATCGTCGCCAAGGGCGCCTCGTCGGCGCGCCTGATCGTCGGCGACAAGGTCACCGTCCGCCAGCTCCTCTACGGTCTGATGCTGCCGTCCGGCTGCGACGCCGCGTACGCGCTCGCCGACAAGTTCGGCACCGGCACCACCCGCGCGGCCCGCGTGACGTCGTTCATCGGCAAGATGAACGCCTCCGCCAAGTCCCTCGGTCTGACGAACACCCACTTCGACTCGTTCGACGGCATAAGCAATGGCTCGAACTACTCGACGCCGCGCGACCTGACGAAGATCGCCAGCAGTGCGATGAAGAACTCCACGTTCCGCGCGGTCGTGAAGACCAAGTCGACCACGCAGAAGGTCACCACGAGCAGTGGTGGCTACCGCTACATGTCGTGGACCAACACCAACAAGCTGCTCGGCAGCTACACCGGTGCGATCGGCGTGAAGACCGGTTCCGGTCAGTTGGCCGGGTACTGCCTGGTGTTCGCCGCGACCCGTGACGGCAAGACGGTCATCGGCACCGTCCTGGCGTCCACCTCCGAGACGGCCCGGACGGCGGACGCGACGAAGCTCATGAACTACGGCTTCTCGAAGTAGTTCCCCGCCCCGCTCCCGGGGTCACGAGGAGGGGTCCGCCGTGCGGTACGGCGGGCCCTTTCCTGCACCCGGCCGCGGGCTCTCCCCCGTCATTCGGCCTGAAAGGGCAATGCACACATTGACCACCATTCCTCGTGGGCGGCTTCGCAGTGTCACCGCGCTGTCGGTCGCCGCGACCTCCTGCAGTCTGCTCACCGCCGTGAGTGCCACGCCCGCTGCTGCGGCGACCAGTTGCACCTCGCCGGTCTTCAAGCGGCAGTTCTTCGCGAACACGTCGTTCTCCGGTACGCCGAAGAAGACCGACTGCGACTCGGTCATCGACCAGAACTGGGGCACCGGCGCACCCGCCTCCGGCCTGCCGAAGGACAACTTCGGTGTCCGCTGGTCGATGACCCGGGACTTCGGCTCCGGCGGCCCCTTCGCGTTCACCGCGGCGACCCGTGACGGCATTCGCGTGTACGTCGACGGGGTGCGCAAGGTCGACATCTGGAAGAACGTCTCCACCACCCAGAAGAAGACGGTCAACGTCACCGTCCCCTCCGGGAAGCACTCCCTGCGCATCGACTTCGTCAACTGGACGGGCTCGGCCAACGTCACATTCGGTTACGCACCGAGGACGTCGGCCACCATCGACAAGGTCAAGCCGCTCAGCCCGGTCGGCGTGAAGGCGGTCCTCGACAACGCCACGGCGAACGCCAAGGTGACCTGGTCCGCGAACAAGGAGATGGACCTCGCCGGCTACCGCGTCTACCGCCGGCTCAAGGGATCCAGCACGTTCGCCCTCGTGAAGACGACCACCGCGACCTCGTACGCGGGTCTCCCGCCCGAGGCCGGGAAGACGTACTACTACGAGGTACGCGCCTACGACAAGGCCGGGAACGTCTCCACCGGCAGTACCGACCAGCCGGTGACCACCATCGCCGTCACCGCTCCGGCCGGCCTCACCGCGCAGGGCACGGACGCCGCGATCGTGCTGGCCTGGAAGCCCGTCCCGGGCGCGGTCCGCTACAACCTGAAGCGCGACGACCAGCACGGTCACGTGTCGGTCCGCTCCGTCACCGCCACGGCCTTCACCGACACCACGGTGAAGCGCTCCGAGAAGTGGACCTACCAGGTGGCCGCCGTGGACGGCGCCGGGCGCGCCTCCGCGTACGGCCCCGCCGTCGCGGCCTACCGTCCGGTCGCGGCGCCGCGGGACATCGTCGCGACGCCGGGGATCGACAGTGCGACCTTCACCTGGACGACCGATCACTCCGTCGACGGTGATGTGTACGACTTCCACGTCTACCGTTCCGAGACGCTCCCCGTGGACACCTCGGCCGCGCCGATCCGCTGCAGCACCACCTGGAAGACGCTCGGCGACGGGCGGCTCCAGTACACCTGCACCGACACCTCCCCGGCCGGCGGCCTCACCTACCACTACATGATCAAGGCCTACGACAACTCGGGCAGGGAGTCGGTTCCTTCGGCCACGGTCGAGGTCACCACGCTCGCCAGGGACGTGACCCCGCCCGCGCCGGTCACCGGGCTCACCGCCAAGGCCACCGAGTACGGCATCGAGCTGCACTGGAACGCCAACACCGAGCCCGATCTCAAGCGGTACGTGGTGTACCGCGGAGAGCTGATCGACGGCGAGGACGAGCGGGTCTGCTACGGCACCTCGTCCGAGTACCTCGACGCGGCCACCACGTCCTACACCGACGAGCGGCTGCCCGACGGTGAGGAGCGGTGCTACTTCGTCGACGTCGAGGACACCTCCGGCAACTCCAGCTTCCGGATGACGCACAGCGCCGAGGTCGCCGTCGTCACCGAGCTGGACCTGACCCCGTCCGTCGAGACCCCGGCGGGCTCCCCGCTCACGCTCACCGCGACCCGGGGCACCACCGGCACCTCGGTGGACCTGTCCTGGAACACGGTCGCCGATGCGACGGGCTACCTGGTCGAACGGTGGAACCCGAGCGCGGGCGCGTACGAGAAGCTGACCGTCGACCCCGTCACGGACGTGTCGTACACGGACGCCACCGCCCCGACCGGCACCACCCACTTCTACCGGGTGACCGCCGTGTACGCCGACGACACCCGGTCGGCGCCCGCCGCGGACTGGGTGATCCTGGCCCCCGCCGAGTGACCTGACCCGACAGAAAAGCGGGCCTGCGCGGAAGGAATCCCCGCGCGGGCCCGCTTCTTCCGTCTCACACGGCCATCAGGCCCAGGTGATCAGCCTCTTGGGCTGTTCCAGGATCGCGGCGACATCCGCCAGGACCTTGGAACCGAGCTCGCCGTCGACCAGGCGATGATCGAACGACAGCGCCAGCGTGGTGACCTGACGGGGCTTCACCTTGCCCTTGTGGACCCACGGCTGCAGCTTGATCGCACCGACCGCGAGGATCGCGGACTCGCCCGGGTTCAGGATCGGCGTACCCGTGTCGACGCCGAAGACGCCGACGTTGGTGATCGTCACCGTGCCGCCCGCCATGGCGGCGGGAGACGTCCTGCCGTCCCGGGCCGTGGCGACCAGCTCGCCCAGTGCTGCGGCGAGTTGCGGCAGGGTCTTGTCCTGCGCGTCCTTGATGTTCGGCACGATCAGACCGCGCGGGGTGGCGGCCGCGATGCCCAGGTTCACATAGTGCTTCTGCACGATCTCCTGGTTGGCCTCGTCCCACGCGGCGTTGATCTCCGGGTTCCGCTTGATCGCGACCAGGAGCGCCCTGGCGATGATCAGGAGCGGGTTGACCCGGACCCCCGCCATGTCCTTGTCGTCCTTGAGCTCCGCCACGAGCTTCATCGTGCGCGTGACGTCGACCGTCACGAACTCGGTGACATGCGGTGCGGTGAACGCACTGCCGACCATGGCCTGCGCGATGGCCTTCCGCACACCCTTGACCGGGATACGGGTCTCCCGGGCACCCGGCACCGGGGCGGGCACGGTGGCGGTGAACGCCGGTTCCGGGACCGTGGCCGGCACCGGGGCGGGTGCGGTCGCCTGCGCCTGGACGGGCGCGGCCGCCGCGTGCACGTCCTCGCGCGTGATGATCCCGCCCTCGCCGGTCGGGACGACCGTGGCCAGGTCGATGCCCAGGTCCTTGGCCAGCTTGCGCACCGGCGGCTTGGCGAGCGGGCGGCTCTCCGGGACGACCGGTCCGCGACCGTTCAGCTCGCCCTGGATCGCGGCAGCCACGGCAGCCGGCTGCTCGGCGCCCTTGCGGGCGCGGCGCTTGGTGGAGGACTCGGCCACGCCGTAGCCCACCAGCACCGGCTGGCGGCCCTTCGGCGCCTCCGGTTCCGGTTCGGCCGCGGCCGGAGCCGCCTCCGTAGCCGCGTCACCGCTGCCCGGCGCCACGTCCACCGCGATGATCACCTGGCCGACGTCGACGGTCGTGCCCTCGGCGAAGCGCAGCTCGTGCACCACGCCGTCGAACGGGATCGGCAGCTCCACGGCCGCCTTCGCGGTCTCGACCTCGCAGACGACCTGGCCGTCGGTGACGGTGTCGCCCGGCTGTACGTACCACTTGAGGATCTCGGCCTCGGTCAGTCCCTCGCCCACATCGGGCATCTTGAACTCACGGAAGCGAGCAGACGTTTCGGTCATCGTCGTCACGACCCCTCTCCTCAGTACGCCAGCGAGCGGTCGACGGCGTCGAGCACCCGGTCCAGGCCCGGCAGATACTCGTCCTCGAGACGCGCCGGCGGATACGGGACGTGGTAGCCGCCGACCCTGAGCACCGGTGCCTCCAGATGGTAGAAGCAGCGCTCGGTGATGCGGGCGGCGATCTCGGCACCGGAGCCGTAAAACACCGGCGCCTCGTGGACGACGACGAGCCGGCCGGTCTTCTCGACCGAGGCCTGGACGGCGTCGAAGTCGATCGGGGACATCGACCGCAGGTCCAGGACCTCGATCGACTTGCCCTCCTCCTGGGCGGCCGCGGCGGCCTCCAGGCAGACCTTCACCATCGGGCCGTACGCGATGAGGGTGAGGTCCGAGCCCTCCCGCACGGTCGCGGCCTTGTGCAGCGGACCGGGGATGAGGTCGGTCTCGACCTCGCCCTTGTCCCAGTAGCGCCGCTTCGGCTCGAAGAAGATGATCGGGTCGTCGCTCTGGACGGCCTGCTGCATCATCCAGTAGGCGTCCGAGGCGTTGGACGGTGAGACCACCTTCAACCCCGCGACGTGCGCGAACAGCGCCTCGGGCGACTCGCTGTGGTGCTCGACGGCTCCGATGCCGCCGCCGTACGGGATCCGGACGACGACCGGCAGCTTGATCTTGCCGAGCGCGCGGGCGTGCATCTTCGCGAGCTGCGTGACGATCTGGTCGTACGCGGGGAAGACGAAGCCGTCGAACTGGATCTCCACGATCGGCCGGTAGCCGCGCAGGGCCAGACCGATAGCGGTGCCGACGATGCCGGACTCGGCGAGCGGCGTGTCGATGACCCGGCCCTCGCCGAAGTCCTTCTGGAGCCCGTCGGTGATCCGGAAGACCCCGCCCAGCTTGCCGACGTCCTCACCCATGATGAGGACCTTGGGGTCGGTGTCGAGGGCCTTGCGCAGCGACTCGTTGAGCGCCTTCGCGATGGACATCTTTTCCAGGGCCATGACTAGTTGCCCTCCTCGGCGAACGAAGCCTGGTAGGCGGCGAACTGGGCGCGCTCCTCGTCGACGAGGGGGCTGCCGTCGGCGTACGCGTGGTCGAAGATCGCCATCGGGTCCGGGTCGGGCATGGCCCGTACCGCCTCACGGACCCGCTTGCCGAGAGCCTCGCTCTCCTCGTCGAGCGCGGAGAAGTACGCCTCGTCGGCGAGGTCCTGCTTCTCCAGGTACGTACGCAGCCGCAGGATCGGGTCCTTGGCCTCCCAGGAGGCGCGCTCCTCGTCCGCCCGGTACTTCGTCGGGTCGTCGGAGGTGGTGTGCGCGCCCATCCGGTAGGTGAACGCCTCGACGAGGGTGGGGCCCTCGCCCCGGCGGGCCCGCTCCAGCGCCGACTTGGTGACGGCGAGGCAGGCGAGTACGTCGTTGCCGTCGACCCGGACGCCGGGGAAGCCGAAGCCCTGCGCGCGCTGGTAGAGCGGGACGCGGGTCTGCCTCTCGGTGGGCTCGGAGATCGCCCACTGGTTGTTCTGGCAGAAGAAGACGACCGGGGCGTTGTAGACCGCGGAGAAGGTGAACGACTCGGCGACGTCGCCCTGGCTGGAGGCGCCGTCCCCGAAGTACGCGATCACGGCGGAGTCCGCACCGTCCTTGGCTACGCCCATGGCGTAGCCGGTGGCGTGCAGGGTCTGCGAGCCGATGACGATGGTGTACAGGTGGAAGTTGTTGCTGTTCGGGTCCCAGCCGCCGTGATTCACACCGCGGAACATCCCGAGCAGATTGGTCGGGTCGACCCCGCGGCACCAGGCGACACCGTGCTCACGGTAGGTCGGGAAGACGTAGTCGTCGTCCCGCAGCGCCCGGCCGGAGCCGATCTGCGCGGCCTCCTGACCGAGCAGCGAGGCCCACAGACCCAGTTCGCCCTGGCGCTGCAGGGCGGTCGCCTCGGCGTCGAAGCGGCGGGTCAGGACCATGTCCCGGTACAGACCGCGCAGCTCGTCCGCGGTCAGGTCGATCGTGTAGTCCGGGTGCTCGACGCGCTCGCCCTCGGGCGTCAGCAGCTGTACGAGCTCGGGCTCGGAACTCTGTGGTGTCTTCGCGGCGCTGGTCCGCTTGCTGCTGCGTCGCGGTTTGCGCGCGGCAGTGCTCTCCACGGTCACGTGCGTGCTCCTCCGTCGGTCCGGCCCCCGGGGTCTGCCGGGAGACCAGTGCGGCTCGCCTGTGTCCGTACCCGTGCACGGGGTGGGTGCCGCTCGGCCGGGAACAGGCGTGACAGGTGCCCCGGCGAGCGCCCTGTCAAAGGCACGTTACCCAGTGCGTCGCACAACTGTGAAACCCTCCTTGACCTGCGATTTTGCTTGGATTTCCAAGTAAATCGAGAAATTCGGGAACTCTCGCTGGTCACAGCACTGGGAACAGCCTTGCAGGCCGCCGGAACAACGGCACGTTATCCCGCCGTTCAGCGGCAGGGAAGAGGGGAGTGTGTGAGACTGCGAATGTGCGCGAAGAAGGAAAAATCACCGTATTTCTGTTGGACGACCATGAGGTCGTACGACGCGGAGTGCATGAACTGCTCTCGGTCGAGGACGACATCGAAGTCGTCGGCGAAGCCGGTACGGCGGCGGACGCTCTGGTGCGCATCCCCGCCACGCGGCCCGATGTGGCGGTGCTCGACGTACGGCTGCCGGACGGCAGCGGGGTGGAGGTCTGCCGGGAGATCCGTTCCCTGGACGACAGCATCCACTGCCTGATGCTGACCTCGTACGCCGATGACGAAGCTCTCTTCGACGCGATCATGGCGGGCGCGTCGGGATACGTGCTCAAGGCGATTCGCGGCAATGAGCTGCTGAATGCGGTACGGGATGTGGCGGCCGGAAAATCGCTGCTGGACCCGGTTGTGACCGCGCGTGTGCTGGAGCGGCTGCGCGAGGGAAAGAAGGGCCGGGGCGACGACAAGCTCGCGAGCCTCACCGACCAGGAGCGCAAGATCCTCGATCTGATCGGCGAGGGGCTGACGAACCGGGTGATCGGTGAGCGGCTCCATCTCGCCGAGAAGACGATCAAGAACTATGTCTCCAGCCTGCTCTCCAAGCTGGGCATGGAGCGCCGCTCGCAGGCCGCCGCCTATGTGGCGCGGCTCCAGGCCGAGCAGCGCTGAGCGGTACGGGACGGGGCCGCGGGCACCCTCCCTCCTCCCTCTCCGACGGGGCCGCGGTCCCGGGTGGTCCTCGGGACTCTGGTCCCGGACCACCCGGGGCCGCGGCCTCTTTCTGTGCCCACCGCGGTATCGCAGAGTGGAGCGCATGTCCTCCGAGGAACTGCAAGCGATCGAGCTGCTCGCCCGGGTGCCGTACGGCCGGCTGGCGACGACCCGGCGGGCGCTCCCGTATCTGGCGGTGGCCCGTCACATCGTGATCGACGCCACGTCGTCCTGCGGATGCACAGCGGACTCGGGTATCACACCTCGTGCGACGGCACCGTCGTCGCGTACGGGGCGGATAATTTCAACGCGGCGGCCACCGGCGGCGACCTGTGGTCGGTCCAGTTCACCGGCCCTGCCGAGATCGCGCATCCGACCGAGGAGCAGCGCGAGCGCTTCGGTGCGGCACCTCGGGAGGTCAGCGGCGAACCCTTCGAGCCGGTCCACCGCCGCCTCGCCCCGCACTTCGTCACGGTGCACACTCTGGGCTTCCACACAAGTCAGGCGAACCGACACGCAGCGTGATCTACCATTTGGTGAGTGCCGCGCTCATCTGTCACCCTCCCGCCTGTTCCTCCGGTCGGCGAGGTGCTGCGCCGCTACCCGGACACCGGTGAGCCCCTCAGCTGCAAGCCCCTCACCAAGGGCCTCCTCAACCACGGCTACCGCGTCTCCACCACCCGCGGCTCGTACTTCCTCAAACACCATCTCGACGACTCCACCGGCGACCGCGCGACGATCGTCCGCCAGCACCGCGCCACCCAGCGGCTGCAGTCGCTCGGGGTGCCGGTCGCCCCGCCCGTCGAGGACACGGAGGGCGACACGGTCACGGAGATCGACGGCCGGTGCTACGCGCTGCACCCCTGGGTGGACGGACTGCACCGGGTCGGCGCCCAGCTGACCCTCGCCCAGTCGGAACAGCTCGGGGCGCTTCTCGCGGCCGTACACACGGGGCTCGCGCAGGTGATGGAGACGGGGGCGACCGGGGGGCGCGGGCCTGCCAGCCCGGACGCCGTCGACACGTTCGCGCTGATCGACGACCTGCTGGCCGTGGCGCGCGACCGCCGCCCCCGGGACTCCTTCGACGAGCTGGCCGAGCACCGGCTCGTCGAACGGCGTGCCCTGCTGGAGCGGCACGCCGACCGCCGGCCGCCCACCCCCGACATCCCGGCGACCGGCTGGGTGCACGGCGACTTCCACCCGCTGAACGTGCTGTACCGGGGCGCCGACCCGGTGGCGATCATCGACTGGGACCGGCTGGGGGTGCAGCCGCGCGCCGAGGAGGCGGTACGGGCCGCGGCAATCTTCTTCGTACAGCCCGCCGGGAAGCTGGACCTGGAGAGGGTACGGGCCTACGCGCGGGCCTATCGGCGTGCGGTCGGGGCGGGTGCCTGTGAACTGGCTGCCGCGGTGCACCGGGTGTGGTGGGAGCGGCTCAACGACTTCTGGATACTGCGCTGGCGCTACCGCCTGGACGACCGAAGGGCCGACCCGCAGTTTCCTGCGGTGTCGGCCCTGGCGGTCTGGTGGACGCGGGAGTACGAGGCGGTGCGCGACGCCTTCACTGAGTGAGGGCCCGGCGCATCAGGGAGTGGCGCCCGCGGCGGTTCCGGCCGTTCCGTTGGCACCGGTGGTGGTCCCGCCGTCGGTGGTCGTGCCCCCGTCGGTGGTCGTGCCCCCGTCGGTCGTCGTACCCCCGTCGGTCGTCGTACCACCGTCCGTACTGGTGCCGCCGTCCGTGCTCGTACCGCCGTCGGTCGTCGTGCCGCCACCGGTGGTGCCGGTGTCCGACGGGGAGGCCGTGTCGGACGGGGTCTGGGACGGTGTGCTCGGCGAGGGGGACGCGGAGAAGGACGGCCGCTTGCTCGACTGCTGCTTGCCACCGGTGGTGTTGTCCGGCCGCGGGATGATGTCCGTCTGCTCGTCGGTCGGCTCCGCCGAACTCTCCTTCGTGGCGGGGGAGCTGGAGGTCGTGGGCGGCGTCTTCGTGTCGTTGCTGTCGTTGTTGTTGTCCGCGGCGTTCACCGCGATGGCGACACCCGCCCCGATCGCGATCAGCGCGAGGACGACGAACAGCCAGAGCTTGCCGCGGCCGCCACCGCTCCCGTGTCCGCCGTCGTACCCGCCGTCGTCCGGATTCATCGGCGGCAGGATCGGGCTCTGCGAGGTGTCCCCGTGCTGCGGGTGCCCCATCGCCATCGTCCCGCCGGACATGCCCATGGCAGGGGTGTTGCCGCGCTCGTGCGCGGTGACCGGTCCGGTGTTCCACGTACCCGTGTGACCGCCCTGCACCTGGAGCATCTGCAGGCTGTACTGGACCAGCCCGCGCATCTCCTCGGCGCTCTGGAACCGGTCGTCCGGGTCCTTCGCGAGCGACCGCATGACGAGCCCGTCCAGCTCCGGCGGCACCGCGTCCAGGATCTCGGACGGCGGGACCGGAATGTCCTGGACGTGCTGGTACACCACGGAGAGCGGTGTCTCGCCCGTGAACGGGGGCCGCAGCGCGAGGAGTTCGTAGAGCAGACAGCCGGTGGCGTACAGGTCGGAGCGGTGGTCGACGGCCTTGCCCAGCGCCTGCTCGGGGGAGAGGTACTGCGGCGTGCCCATGACCATGCCGGTCTGGGTCATCGTCGACTGCGCGCCGTGCAGCGCACGGGCGATGCCGAAGTCCATCACCTTGACCGCGCCGGAGTTCGTGATGATCACGTTGGCCGGCTTGATGTCACGGTGCACGATGCCGTGCTGGTGCGAGTACGCGAGGGCCTCCAGCACCCCCGAGACGATGATCAGAGCCTGCTCGGGCGGCGGCGCCTCGGCGTTGAGCAGCAGATCACGGATGGTGCGGCCCTCGACGAGCTCCATCACGATGTACGGGACGGTCTGGCCGCCCACGACGTCCTCACCGGAGTCGTACACGGCGACGATCGCATGGTGGTTGAGGCCCGCGACCGACTGTGCCTCACGCGTGAACCGGGCCTTGGAGACCGGGTCCTCGGCAAGATCGGAACGGAGCAGCTTCACCGCGACGGTACGTCCCAGCCGGACGTCCTCCGCGGCAAAGACCTCGGCCATGCCGCCCCGGCCCAGCCGGTGTGTCATCCGGTAACGTCCGTCACCGACCACACCTCCGATGCCCCAGGAGTCGGCTGCATCCGAGACTCCGCCGCCGTTTGCTTCGGGTTCGGGTGCCATCAGTCCTCGCCGTCGTATCTGTCCGCGCGTCCGCGGGTTCTCACGGTGTCTTGCATGCCTTGCTGCATTGCCACGTCACGCTACAGGCTCTGCCGGACACCCCGTTCTCGAGAGGGACGGGCCATCAAACCGGCTGCCGCACCGCTCACGCAAATTCCATGCTTTTCCTGTAACGCTTCCGAGACGCTTCTTGTGCGTAGGGTCACGGAACGGGCACCCGGCTTGACGTGTCGTACCCCTCGGGCAGACTTGGCGCGTCATACGGATCTTCGCGCGAGACGCGCGCCGAGGGGGAAGCAAGTCATGAGCCAGGACGGCGCACACGGCGCCCGGGGTCGCTACGCGGGCGGTTCGGTCGCCGGCGGCCGCTACCAGCTTCGCGACCTGCTCGGCGAAGGCGGGATGGCGTCCGTATATCTGGCGTACGACTCCGCGCTCGACCGTCACGTGGCGATCAAGACCCTGCACACGGAGCTGGGGCGCGAGCAGTCCTTCCGTGAGCGGTTCCGTCGCGAGGCTCAGGCCGTGGCCAAGCTGCAGCACACCAACATCGTCTCGGTCTTCGACACCGGCGAGGACGAGCTCGGCGGCGCGCTGATGCCGTACATCGTCATGGAGTACGTCGAGGGGGAGCCCCTCGGCTCCGTACTCCAGGCGGACATCCGCAGTTACGGTGCGATGCCGGCCGACAAGGCACTCAAGGTCACCGGCGACGTGCTGGCCGCACTGGACACCAGCCACGAAATGGGCCTGGTCCACCGCGACATCAAGCCCGGCAACGTGATGGTGACCAAGCGCGGCGTCGTGAAGGTCATGGACTTCGGCATCGCCCGCGCCATGCAGTCGGGCGTCACGTCGATGACGCAGACCGGCATGGTCGTCGGCACCCCGCAGTACCTCTCCCCCGAACAGGCCCTGGGCCGTGGGGTGGACGCGCGCTCCGACCTGTACTCGGTCGGCATCATGCTGTTCCAGCTGCTGACCGGACGGATCCCGTTCGACGCGGACTCGCCGCTCGCCATCGCGTACGCGCACGTCCAGGAGGAGCCGGTCGCGCCGTCCTCCATCAACCGGTCGATCACCCCGGCGATGGACGCACTGGTCGCCCGGGCACTGAAGAAGAACCCGAACGAGCGCTTCCCCAGCGCGGCGGCGATGCAGGACGAGATCACGCGCGTGCTGAACGCGGGCGGCCGGACGGGCGCCCCGGTGATCATCGGCGGCGCGGCAGGGCCGGCGAATAGCGGGTCGGGCGTCGGCTCCGCGGTCTTCCCGCCGGTCGACCAGTCCACGCAGGCGCCGCAGGGCGTGCAGATGCCGTACCAACCGCAGCAGTACCAGCAGCAGCCCGGCCCGTACGGCCCGCCGACCCCGGCGCCCACGCCGTCGCCGAGCTACGGCTACCCGCAGTCGAACCCGGCGTACCGGACCCCGGCCCCGGCGCCGTACACGATCTCGCCGCAGCCGGTGGGTGGCGGCGGTGGCACCAACGGGGGCGGCAAGCGGAACATGCCGGTGATCGTCGGTTCGATCGTGGTCGCGCTGATCGCGATAGGCGGCCTGATCACGGTGCTGTCGCTGAAGGGCGACCCGGGCTCGGACACGGGCAAGGGCGGTGACCCGAGCAGCTCGACGGTGGCGGGCGAGCACAAGGATCCGGAGCGGAACCGGACGATGAAGACGGAAGATTGCACCGACCCCTCCGAGGACAGCGACGACCCGAGCAAGATCGAGGCGCCGGACTTCACGTACAAGGACTACCTCTCCGCCAAGGAATGTGCCACGGCCGCGGGCTGGACGATCAAGAAGATCAAGGTCCCGGGCAACACCTACGCCGAGGACCAGGTCCTGGAACAGTTCCCGTCCGCCGGTACCGCCATGGACGAGAAAGGCGCCCACTTCGAGCTGCGCGTCTCGACGGGCGACCCGGCCTGACACGCACACACAAGAAGAAGTAACGGTCCGGCACGCGTGAGGTGTGCCGGACCGTTTCGCCTTACGGGCGTCCTGGATACCGTACAGCCATCTGGGATGCCGGACATATCGGCACATGTGACGCTGACCTCATGGCTTCAGCACTCCTCTCCATATGGTCGTCGAGGTGTGTGGCCTGTCTGGTGATAGCCGCGGGGGCGGCCTTGGGGCCGGCACAGGGACAGCCACACTCCGACCAGCGCACTTCCGGTGGTACGCCGGGGCTGACCCGGGCTCGGACCGGCGGACCGGCGGGCGCTCCGCCGCCCCCCGAGCTCTCCTCGCCCCCGAGCTCCGCCACCCCGACCGTCACCCCCTCCTCCGACGCATCCGCCGGCCCTTCGGGCGAACCCTCGGTCACCCCTTCGGCCGATCACTCGACGATTCCGTCCTCGCCCTCATCGCCCTCCACGGCCGCTTCGGCCAGCAGGCCGGCCACCCCCTCCGCCTCGGCATCGGCCTCGCCCTCCGCCTCCGCCTCGGCTTCACGCTCCGCCTCCGACTCCCCCTCGACATCCGCGAACCCGTCCGCCAGGCCGTCCGCCACGCCGTCCGCCACGCCGTCGGCCCGCCCCGAGGCGCAGCCCCCGCTCGCCGGACGGCAGGCCGGGGAAGGGCGCCCGCGGCCGGGCCGACCGCTCTCTCCGAGCGAGCTCACTCATCGCGACAGCCCCCACGGCCTGCCCGAGGTGCAGCCCGAGGTGCAGCCTGTCGTGACAACTCCTGTCGCGCAGCCCGCGGTCACGCCCTCGGTGAGCGGCTCCCCGCCGGAGGGCCGGCTCGCGCCGCAGGCCCTCGACACTCCCGCCGTGCGACGAGTACAGAAGGTGTCGCTGGGCGCCGGAATCGCACTGATAGGGCTGGGGCTGGGCTTCCTGGCGTTCCGTCTGCGCCGGCCGAACTGAGACGGGGCCCACGAGCCCCCGCCGCGCCCGCGCGTCCAGCCGGGGCTTGCATCGCGCAGCATACTCGGTATACATACTCAGTATGTCGATCCGCCACGGGCTGCTGGCCCTGCTGGAGCGGGGGCCCAGATACGGCTCCCAGCTCCGTACTGAATTCGAGTCACGCACCGGCTCCACCTGGCCGCTCAACGTCGGCCAGGTCTACACGACGCTGAACCGGCTGGAGCGCGACGGCCTGGTCGTCCAGGACGACGAGGACAACCAGGGACACGCCCTCTACGCGATCACCGACGTCGGCCGCACCGAGCTGCGGAGCTGGTTCGAGACGCCCGTCGACCGCAGCAACCCACCCCGTGACGAGCTGGCCATCAAGCTCGCCATGGCGGTCGGCGCGCCCGGTGTCGACATCCGGGCCGTCATCCAGTCCCAGCGCCACCACACCGTGAAGGCGATGCAGGACTACACCCGCCTCAAGGCACAGGCCCTCGCCGATGTCCCGGCCAACCGCGACGACGTCGCCTGGCTGCTCGTACTCGAGCAGCTGATCTTCCAGGCGGAGGCCGAGGCCCGCTGGCTGGATCACTGCGAGTCCCGGCTGGTCCGCCTCGCCGGGGCCGCCGCCACGGAGCCGGAGCCCGAGGAACGTACGCCCGGCCGCGCCTCGGCCCGTACCACCCGCCCACACATCCGGCGCTGACCACGGAACAACCCGGCACCGGCCTCGGCCTCGGACCGCCCGCGTACGCACGGACGCCGAGCACCGACCGTCACGTACGCACCCGGCACTCACCGCGGACCGCGACGTACACGCTCCGCGCCGGTCACCGACCGCTTCGGTATCAACGACCGCCTCGGTATCACGGCCGATCCGGTCTCACCGACGGCCCCGCCATCACCGACCGCTTCGGTATCAGCGACGGCCTCGCTATCGGTCGTCGCCCCACAAGACCCGTTCCAAGGGGGAACCACCCACCATGTCCTCGCGCTCGCCTTCCCGATCCGCGTCCTCGTCCGGTTCGCCGCTGTCGGTCGACGCACCGGTGCTCGAACTCCGAGCGCTCACCCGCACCCACGGCACCGGCATCGCCGAGGTGCACGCCCTGCGTGGCATCGACCTCTCCGTACACACCGGTGAACTCGTCGCCGTGATGGGCCCCTCCGGCTCCGGCAAGTCCACCCTGCTGACCATCGCGGGCGGACTCGACACCGCGACCAGCGGCCAGGTCATCATCGAGGGCCAGGACATCGCCGGCCTCGGCCGCAAGGGCGTCGCCGCCCTGCGCCGCCGCAGCGTCGGCTATGTCTTCCAGGACTACAACCTGATCCCGGCGCTCACCGCCGCCGAGAACATCGCCCTGCCGCGCGAGCTCGACGGGGTCTCCGTGCGCAAGGCCCGCAAGGAGGCGCGGGCGGCGCTGGAGGAGTTGAAGCTCCTGGAGATCGCCGACCGGTTCCCGGACGAGATGTCCGGCGGCCAGCAGCAGCGCGTAGCGATCGCCCGTGCGCTGGTGGGGGACCGGCGCCTCGTGCTCGCCGACGAACCGACCGGGGCACTCGACTCCGAGACCGGCGAGGCCGTGCTCGCGCTGCTGCGCAACCGCTGTGACCGGGGCGCGGCCGGTGTGATGGTGACGCACGAGCCGCGGTACGCCGCCTGGGCGGACCGGGTCGTGTTCCTCCGGGACGGTTCGATCGTCGACCAGGCGCTCACCGCCGACGCCGACTCGCTGCTGGCCGCCGAGGGCGCCAAGTGAGCGTCTTCACGGGCTGGCGCGCCTCCCTCCGCATAGCCAGGCGCGACGCGATGCGCGCCAAGGGCCGCAGCGCACTGGTCGTCGCGATGATCGCGATACCGGTACTCGGCGTCACGGCCCTCGATGTGACGTACCGCAGCATGACGCCGACCGTCGCCGAGCAGCTGACCAGCAAAATGGGCTCCGCCGACGCGCTGTTCAGCGACGAGATGATGGGGCCCATCGAGCAACTCCCCGATGGGGAGGTGAGCAACATCTACATGGGCGTGGACGACGCACCGCCCGTGGAGAACGGCGACCCGGTCGACATCAGCACGACGTTCCCCAAGAGGTCGCGGGCGATCAGCATCCGGTCCGTCCCGGCGAGTGTCACCACCCGGTTCGGCGTCACGAACACCGACATCGTCGAGGTCCGGACGTCGGACACGATGGTCCGCGGCAAGATCGACCTCGTGCGCGGCGCCTACCCGCACGGCAAGGGCGAGATGGCCGCCACCGAGCCGTTCCTGAAGGCGACCGGACTGCACGTCGGCTCGACCACCACGGTGCGCAACTCCGGCCGGACGTACACCATCACCGGCGCGGTCGAGCTGCCCAGCGAGCTGAAGACCGAGGCGCTCTACGCCGACCCCGGTGCGGTCATCGCGCCATGGGAGGACAGGGCCGACCACGACAAGAAGGTGCTTCCGCCGAACGCCGGGTCCACGGACTGGCTGGTCAAAGGCCCCGCAGGGGTGGGTGTGACCTGGCCGCACATCATGGAGGCCAATAAGTCGGGCGTCCTCGTCACGTCCCGGCAGGTCGCCCTCGACCCGCCGCCGGACTCCGAGGTGCCGCTGACCGCCAGGAACCCCCACATCGCCGACAGTCGCTCCGGAGAGCGCAGCACAGCACTCGTCACCGTGATTGCCATGGCGGTCCTGGAGATCGTGCTGCTCGCCGGTCCGGCCTTCGCGGTCGGTGCACGCCGCTCCCGCCGCCAGCTCGGCCTTCTCGGCACCTGCGGCGGAGACAGGCGCCACGTCAGGGCCGTGGTGCTCGGTGGCGGTCTGGTGCTCGGTGGCATCGGAGCGGTCGCGGGTGTCGTGGTCGGCCTCGGGCTCACCACGGCCCTCCAGCCCGTGATCGAGAACTGGGCCGGACACCGGTTCGGCTCTCTCTCGATGGCGCCGCTGGAGTTGCTGCTCATCGCCGCGATCGGCCTGATCACCGGTTTGCTGGCGGCGTTCGCCCCGGCGATCGTGGCGAGTCGGCAGTCCGTACTGGAGTCGCTCACCGGAAGACGCGGCGTCCGCCGCTCCTCACGGGTGCTGCCCGTCCTGGGCGCCTGCGTGCTGGCGTTCGGTGCCGCGATCGCCCTCTACGGCGGCACCAGCGGGAATTCGACACTGGTCGCCGGCGGCTCGATGGTCGCCGAACTCGGGCTGTTCGCCTGCATCCCGGTGATCGTCGGCTTCCTCGGGCGGCTCGGCAGGAGGCTGCCTCTCTCGCCCCGGATGGCGCTGCGCGACGCGGCCCGCAACCGCGGCCGTACCGCTCCCGCCGTCGCCGCGGTGATGGCGGCCGTCGCGGGTTCGGTGGCCATCGCCACCTACATGTCCAGCCACTCGGCCGAGTACGAGTACAACTACATCCCCTCGCTCACCAAGGGGACCATCGTCGTCGCGTCCTTCGACGAGAAGGCGGCCGAGCACCTCCCGCCGGCGCGGACGGCGGTGGAGCGGAACATGGCCGTCACCAGCGGGCACGCGGACTTCCGACGGGTCTGGGCAGGCAGCGACTGCAACCTCTACGAGGAGAACCACTGCGGCTCGCTGGAACTGGTCAAGCCCACCGGCAAGGCCCACAGCTGCCCGCTCACCCGCAAGGGAGCCAAGGAACTCGCCGCGCGGCTCTCCGCCGACGAGCACAAGAAGCTGATGCGTTCCCCCGCCTGCCTCATCGACCTGATGGCTTCGGGCCCCTTCAACACCGATGAGAGCAACATCGTCGTCGCGGACGCGGACCTGCTCGACACGTATGTCAAGCTCGACGACCCCGCAGCCGCCGAGGCACTGGCCGCGGGCACACCGGTGCTGCTCAACTCGGTGTACGCGGAGAACGGCGAGGTCACCGTCAAGGCGGTCCACCAGTACAGCGAGAAGGACAAGAAGTACGGGAAGCAACACCCTGGCAAGGCGCGGACCACCATGGACAAGCTGAAGGTGTACGTGGCCCCCGCGCAGTACGCCGCCACCCCTGGAATCCGCATGATCCTTCCGGAAAAGACCGCAGAGCGGCTCGGCCTGCACACCAGGGCGTCCGGCAGCGTGTATGCGGTCGCCCATGCGCCGACGGCCGCCGAGGACCAGCGGGTTTCCGGTGCCATCGAGCAGGCCGGCGGCGGCATCTGGGTGCAGGCCGATTACGGCCCCTTCCTGGGGGAGGACACCATCCTGCTGATCCTGACCCTGTTCGCCGGCGTGGTGACCCTGGGCGCGGCCGCGATCACCACGGGCCTGGCCAAGGCGGACGCGGAAGCCGATCTCAACACTCTCAGCGCGGTGGGTGCCCCTCCGAGCGTGCGGCGGAAGCTGTCCGGCTTCCAGTGCGTGGTGGTGGCGCTCACGGGTGTGGTTCTCGGCACGCTGGCAGGACTCGTGCCCGCGGTGGCGCTGCGCCTCGTCGATCTGCGGGAAGCTCTGAAGTCGATGCGGATCGATCCCACGCAGTCGGCGTACACGCCGATCGTGCTGCCCTGGACGACCGTCGGTCTGCTCGTCGTGTGCATTCCGCTGCTGGCCGGGGTGCTCGCGGCGGCGTTCACGCGGTCGCGCCTGGCGCTGGCACGGCGGGCCGGATGACGAGACGGGCGATGAGATCAATAACCTGACCGGCTGATTCGGTGCCCCCAAAAACGGTGGATCAACGGTTTGCGGGGGCACCACCGTGTTGTACAGCAGGTGTGCGAGACAATGGCGCCATGGAGATGCCGAGGAATGAACGGTCGCAGGAGCACCCCCAAGTCCTCGTAGTGGGGCAGGACGGCATGGCGATCGGCGGCGGTGGCACTGACGACGAATCGCGTGAGGTCCCAGTGACAGAAATGGTCGAACAGCCCGCGAAGGTCATGCGCATCGGCAGCATGATCAAGCAGCTCCTGGAAGAGGTCAGGGCGGCTCCTCTCGACGAGGCGAGCCGGGTCCGGCTCAAGGAGATCCACGCAAGCTCCGTGAAGGAGCTGGAGGATGGCCTCGCCCCGGAACTGGTGGAGGAACTTGAGCGGCTCTCCTTGCCGTTCAACGAGGAGTCGGTGCCCTCCGAGGCGGAACTCCGGATTGCGCAGGCTCAGTTGGTCGGCTGGCTGGAGGGCCTCTTTCACGGCATCCAGACGGCGCTGTTCGCCCAGCAGATGGCGGCCCGGGCGCAACTGGAGCAGATGCGCCGCGCCCTCCCGCCGGGCAGCGGTCACGAGGACGATGACGGCACGTCGGACGCGCACGGGGCGATCCGCTCGGGGCCGTACCTGTAAGCCCGTACGCTTTCCCTCCACCTGTCCACGCACGGACGGACAGCGGGGCCCGGCACACGAATCTGTGTGCCGGGCCCCGCTGTCCGTATGGCTCAGGCTGCCGGCGTCTGCAGAAGCACCTTGCCGATGTGTGCGCTGGACTCCAGCACCCGGTGGGCCTCCGCCGCGTCGGACATCGGCAGGGTACGGTCCACGACCGGCCGGACCACACCACTGCCGATCAGCGGCCACACGTGCTCGCGCACGGCGGCGACGATGGTGGCTTTCTCCGCAAGGGGGCGTCCGCGCAGCGACGTCGCGGTGACGGCAGCCCGCTTGTTCAGCAGGACGCCCAGATTGAGCTCGCCCTTGACACCGCCCTGAAGACCGATGATGGCGAGTCGACCGCTGACGGCAAGCGCCTTCACATTCCGGTCCAGGTACTTCGCACCGACGATGTCGAGGATGACGTCCGCGCCCGCTCCGTCCGTCGCGTTGAGCAACTCCTCGACGAAGTCCTGCTCCCGGTAGTCGATCAGGATGTCGGCCCCGAGCTCCGCGCAGCGCGCCAGCTTCTCGGGCCCGCCCGCCGTCACCGCGACCCGCGCGCCCACGGCCTTGGCGAGCTGGATCGCCATCGTGCCGATACCACTGGACCCGCCGTGCACCAACAGCGTCTCGCCGGGGCGCAGATGGGCCACCATGAAAACGTTCGACCAGACGGTCGACGTCACCTCGGGCAGCGCCGCAGCCACCGCCAGGTCGATGCCGTCCGGTACGGGGAGCAGCTGTCCGGCGGGTACGGCGACCTTCTCCGCGTATCCGCCGCCCGCCAGCAGCGCACACACCTCGTCGCCGACGGACCAGCCGGTGACACCGGGTCCGATCTCCGTGATCCGGCCGGAGCACTCCAGACCGGGGTAGGGGGACGCGCCGGGCGGCGGGTTGTAGAAGCCCTGCCGTTGGAGCACATCGGCGCGGTTGACCGCGCCGGCCACGACCTCGACGAGGACCTCGCCCTCGCCGGGTACGGGATCGGGGACCTCGGCCCATACGAGCGCGTCGGGGCCACCGGGTTCGGGGATCGTGATCGCATGCATGGCGGCGAGGCTACTCCGTGACCTCGTCGCGCCGGGCGAAGAGACACCCCCAGACCGTCACGCCCCTTGTCGGCGCGGCGTGTTCAGCGGCGGGGTGTCCGAGACGCGCACGATGGTGATCAGCCGGTCCGTCAGCTGCAACGGGCTGGCCGCCGGATCGTCGTAACCGAGCAGCCGGTGGCCACGCAGCACGCTGACGACCAGGTCGTCGGTCTCCCGGACGCTCTTGCCGACCTCGGCCTTTATCACCGGCCGTTCGACGAGATCGAGGCCGCTGCCCTGCTGGATCAGGTCCTCCATCACCGTGCCCGCGCTCGGGCTGAGAACCGAGAGGCCCAGCAGCCGGCCCGCGGCACTGGCGCTGGTGATCACGGCATCGGCGCCGGACTGCCGCAGCAGAGGTGCGTTCTCCTCCTCGCGCACCGCCGCGACGATCTTCGCGCCACGGTTGAGTTGCCGCGCCGTCAGCGCGACCAGCACCGCCGTGTCGTCGCGCTGGGTGGCGATGATGATCTGACGCGCCTTCTGGAGTTCGGCCCGCAGCAGCACGTCGCTGCGCGTCGCATCCCCGACGACGCCCACGTAGCCTTCGGCGTTCGCTGCCTCGATCACCTTGTTCGCCGGGTCGACGATCACGATCTGTTCCTTCTTCAGACCGGTGGCGCAGAGCGTCTGGATCGCCGAACGGCCCTTCGTACCGAAGCCGACGACAACGGTGTGGTCACGCAAGTTGGTTCTCCAACGGTTCAGCCGGAAGTCCTCCCGGGTCCGCTCCGTCAGGACCTCCAGGGTGGTGCCGACCAGGATGATCAGGAAGAGCACGCGCAGCGGTGTCACAAGCACCACGTTGGTCAGCCGTGCACTGTCGCTGTACGGAGTGATGTCGCCGTAGCCGGTGGTGGAAAGGGTGACCGTCGAGTAGTAGATGGCGTCGAGCAGGTCCACCGATTCATCTGCGCTGTCGTGGTAGCCGGAACGGTCGGCCCAGACGATCAGCACCGTGGCGGCCAGGACTATCAGCGCCATCAACAGCCGTTTGGCGACCTGTCGGAGCGGCCTGTCGACGACACGGCGCGGAAGCATGATCCGGGTGGGGACGACATGCTCGTCGACCCGCCTGGCCATCGCGTCGTGGCCGGGAAGTTTCACGTGAAACACCCTTCCGTCCACGGCGTCGCCGAGGCCCACGGTAGATCGAGGATCTCCACCTCGGTGCCGGACCGTACCCCGCCCGGCGGCACGACGGCCAGCCCGTCTGCGGCGGCGATCCCACGGAGCATGGCCGGACCGTTGTAGTGCAGCGGTACGACGTGTTCGGGGCCCGAGCCCGCACCGACCCGGTGCACGACAGGGACCAGGCGGGTGTCGTGCGGGTGCCCGTGCACCTCATCGCGCACGACGACCCGGTACGGATCCTCCACCGTCTGGCCGGCCAGCCCGCGCAGCAATGGCTCCGCGAGCGTGAGGAGACCGGAGACGGCGGCGAGGGGGTTGCCGGGCAGCCCGACGAGATACGGGCCCCCGGAGGTCAGCCGGGTCAGCAGCATCGGGTGACCGGGGCGCACGGCGACGCCGTCGACCAACAGCTCCGCGCCGATCTCGGCGAGGACGGGATGGACGTGGTCGAGGGGGCCTGCCGCGGTACCGCCCGTGGTGATGACGAGATCGGCGTCGGAGGTGGTGAGGGCTTGCCGGAGGGCCTCACGGTCGTCGCCGAGGCGTCGCGGAGCGGAAACCTCGGCGCCCATCGCCCGGAGCCAGGGGCCGATCATGGGGCCCAGGGCGTCCCGGATCAGCCCGTCGTGCGGAAGACCGGTGGTGAGCAGTTCGTCCCCGAGGACGAGGACGTCGACGCGCGGGCGGGAGACCGTCAGCAGCTCGTCGTAACCGGCGGCGGCGGACAGCCCGAGGACGGCGGGCGTCACCACCGTTCCGGCGGGCAGGAGTTGATCGCCGGAACAGCACTCCTGCCCACGCGGCCGGATGTCCTGCCCGGGAACCACCTGGCGCTGCGCGTACAACAGCCCCTTGGCCTCGTCGGCGTGAGAGTGTTCGGTCCGGATCACAGCGGTGGCATTGGCCGGGATGCGGGCGCCGGTGGCGATCCGTACGGCATCACCGTCGGGGAGCGGGGCGGGCGCATTGTGCCCGGCCAGAATGCCCAGCCCTTGCCCTCCGTCCTCGCCTCTTCGGAGAGTCCAGGGCCCGGGTCCGGCAACGACCCAGCCGTCCATGGCGGAGGTGTCGAAGGACGGCAGATCGGCGAGTGAGGCAAGCGGCTCGGCCAGTACGCGTCCGATGGCCCGGTCGAGGGTGAGCCGCAGAGTGCGGGGCGAGGTGGACCGCCCGGCCCGCGCGGCAAGAGCACGGGCCTCGCCCCAGGTGGTGGCAGGCCTGCGCTGAACGTCTGCGCGTCGGTCGCGGGCACGCGGGTCGCGGGCGGATTCGGGGGCGGGGTACTGGCCGGAGGAGTGGCCGGGGGGCTGCCGGCCAGGGGCGCGGCCGGGGCTGTGGCCGGCACCGTGGTCAGTGCCCTGGTGAACGCTCGGGCCGGGACCAGGACCAGGACTCTGAACGGGGTCCGGGTCCGATCCCTGCCCGGGTCCTTGGCCAGGGACGTGGTCAGGGCTGTGGTCAGGACTCTGGCGCAGGCCCGAACCGGATCCCTGCCCGGGGCTCTGTTCCGAGAACCCGGCCCGGAGCTGCGGCTGAGCCACTGATCGGGGCTCACGCGGGGAGCGGCGCCCGACCAGCGCGAGCGCTTGGTCGACGGCCCGGTCCTCCTCGGCGCGAGCCCGCTCAGCGGCACGGGCCTCCTCGGCGGCGCGAGCCTCTGCGGCGGCCTGGGCGCCCTCGGCGTTCGGGAGCTCATCCTCCGCACGAGCCTGACCAGCCGCCGAGGCAACCCCTGCAACACCGGCACCCGAGACAGCCTGAGCTTCTCCCGCGACACCGGCCCGGCCGGCAGCCTGAGCTTCTCCCGCGACACCGGCACCCACGGCAGCCAGGTCCTGATCCGCTGCGGTGGCGCGGCCGGCCGCCGGAGCCTCCGCGGCGGCACCGATCTCCCCCGAGGTCAGGACGGCGGACCGGTCCGCCCCCGGGCGTCTGCTCCCCGGATCCGGACGGGGCCCGGGGGTCCAGTCGTCGGCCGCGCCCCCGTCGGCCCTGCGTGGGGGTGTCGTCATGGCGTCTCGGCCTCGTCCGCCCAGCGAAGGGCGAGCGCGGCCGCCTTCCGGGCGGCTTCGGCCACGGCCTCGGCTCCGCCGCCGTCGCCGCTCGCCTTCGCCGCCGCGTACCCGACCAGGAAGGTCGTCAGGGGCGCAGCGGGCCGGGCCACACCGTGGGCGGCATCACGGGCGAGGTCGAGCAGGACGTCGGTGTCGACGTCGAGTTCGATGCCCAGTTCGTTCTTGACTGCGGTGATCCATTCGTCCAGCACGGTCCCATGCTCTCTGATACGGGCCCGGGCTGCGGCAATGTCTTCCCAGGTATCGCAGTCGAAGGAGGCGAGCGGACCGGCCTCGACGCGGGCGAGGTCCAGTTCGTGCGTCAGCAGGCGCAGCGGGAGCCCGGCCAGGCTGCCGTGCTCGGCGGCCAGCAGGGCCAGCTCGCGACGGAGCGGCTCGGAACGGTAGACAGCGACCAGCGGCTGGTCCCGCCTGTCCTGATCCACGCACAGCGCCCCGTCACGCTCCCCGTGAGCAGCTGCGGCCAGCAGTTCCTTGACCGTGCTCTCCCCCAGGAACGGCAGATCGGCGGAGAGCACGAGCAGATGCCCGGCCGTCGTGAGCCGCACCCCGGCACCGAGCGCCGCCAACGGCCCGCCGCCCTGTGGCTCTTCGCGCACCCAGGTCACTGGGCGTACGGTGGGCCGCCGACCGCCCACCACAACGGTGGCTGCGGCGTCGGCGCAGGCGGCGAGCACCCGGTCGAGCAGCGCCCGGCCACCCACCCGCAGGGCTGGTTTGTCGGCACCCCCGAGGCGCTTGGCGGCCCCTCCGGCAAGGACGATGGCGTCATACACGGTCATGCCCCGAGTATGCGTGCCACACGCTCCCGTTGAACCTCCCGGTTCCCTTCCTCCTCGCCCTCCTCCGCTTCCTCTCTTCTTCTCCTACAACGTGCGCAACAGCAGCGCAGGCTGTTCCACGCAGTCGGCCACGTATCGCAGGAAGCCGCCTGCCGTGCCGCCGTCGCAGACCCGGTGGTCGAAGGTCAGCGAGAGCTGAACGACCTGGCGCACGGCCAACTCGCCCTGGTGCACCCACGGTTTGGCCACGATGCGACCGACACCCAGCATGGCCGCCTCCGGGTGGTTGATGATCGGCGTCGAACCGTCGACTCCGAACACCCCGTAGTTGTTCAGCGTGAACGTGCCGCCGCTCAGATCCGCCGGGGTCAGCTTGCCCGTCCGGGCAGCCTCGGTCAGCCGGCCGATCTCGGCACCGATCGACTCCGCGTTACGGTCCTGCGCATTCCGCACGACAGGGACGACCAGCCCCCGGTCGGTCTGGGCCGCGAACCCCAGATGGACGTCGGGCAGCCGCACGATCTCCCGCGCGTCCAGGTCCACCGTGGAGTTGAGCTCGGGGAACCGGGCCAGCGCAGCCGTGCAGATACGGGCCAGCAGGGCGAGCACCGACACCTTCGGCCCCGCAGCCGGACCGCCTGCGCCGTTCATCGCGGCTCTCGCAGCCATCAGCTCGGTGGCGTCCGCGTCGACCCAGCACGTTGCGTCGGGTATCTCGCGCCGGCTGCGTGCCAACTTGTCGGCGACCGCGCCCCGTACACCGCGCAACGGAATCCGCTCCCCGGCGACCGCACGGGCAACCGAAGGGGCCACCGATGCCGGGGACGACGCCCAAGCCGACGCCGGGACTGCGGACACGGGAGCCGACTCCCCTGTTCCGCTCGCCGCCGCCCTGATGGCGGATTCGACATCGGACCGGAGGATCAGACCGTCCCGCCCCGACCCCGTCACCTGCCGCAGGTCGAGATCATGCTGCCGCGCCAGCTTCCGGACCAAAGGCGAGATAACCGCCACCGGCCCCGGTTCCTCACCGGGAACAGCCGCTGGGACCGTCCCTGCGACAGCCCCCGGGGCCGGCTCCGCCGCAGGCACCGTCACAGACCCCGCACCGGAGACCGCGTCGGGCCGAACCCGCCGACGACGCGCCGCCGGTGCCCCCGTCCCGTACCCCACCAGCACATTGCCGGACGACTCGGACTCCGCAGCCCCATCGGCGGAGAGTTCTCCCGCAGTGGACCCGACCGCCACCGTCAACAACGGTGACCCGACCGGAAGTTCCGCGCCCTCCTCGCCGAACCTGGCGGTCACCACACCTCCGTAGGGGCACGGCACCTCCACCATCGCCTTGGCCGTCTCGACCTCGACGACCGGCTGGTCGATGGCGACCACATCGCCGACCTCCACCAGCCAGCGCACGATCTCCGCCTCGGTCAGTCCTTCGCCGAGGTCGGGCAGCTTGAATTCGAGCACCTGGGGCATCAGCTCTCCGCCTCCCACTGCAGCCGCGCGACCGCGTCGAGCACCCGGTCCACGCCCGGCAGATGGTGCCGCTCCAGCATCGGCGGCGGATAGGGGATGTCGAATCCGGCGACCCGCAGGACCGGCGCCTCCAGGTGGTGGAAGCAGCGCTCGGTGATCCGGGCGGCGATCTCCCCGCCGGGGCCGCCGAACCCGGACGACTCATGGACGACGACCGCGCGACCGGTGCGCCGCACCGAAGCGGCGACCGTCTCGTCATCGAACGGGACCAGCGAGCGCAGATCGACCACTTCGAGGTCCCAGCCCTCCTCGACGGCCGCTTCCGCGGCCTCCAGGCAGACGGGCAGGGACGGCCCGTACGTGATCAGCGTCGCGCTGCGCCCGGGGCGGCGGACGACGGCCCGCCCGATCGGTTCGACGGCCACCGGCGCCTCCGGCGACCAGGCCGCCTTCGACCAGTACAGCCGCTTCGGCTCCAGGAAGACCACCGGGTCGTCGGAGGCGATCGAGGCCCGCAGCAGCCCGTACGCGTCGTCGACCGTGGCGGGCGTGACGACATGCAGGCCGGGCGTGGCCATGTAGTACGCCTCAGACGAGTCACTGTGGTGCTCGACCCCGCCGATCCCGCCGCCGTACGGCACCCGCACCGTGATCGGCAGTGGCATGGCACCACCGGTCCGGTTCCGCATCTTGGCGACGTGGCTGATGAGTTGCTCGAACGCCGGGTAGGCGAACGCGTCGAACTGCATCTCCACCACGGGCCGCAGCCCGTACATCGCCATACCGACAGCCGTCCCGAGGATGCCCGCCTCGGCTAGCGGCGTGTCCGTACAGCGGTCCTCGCCGAACTCCTTCGCCAGCCCGTCGGTGATCCGGAAGACCCCGCCGAGCGTGCCGACATCCTCACCGAGAACATGCACCGTCGGGTCCTCGGCCATCGAGTCGCGCAGCGCACGCCCCAGAGCCTGCGCCATGGTGGCCGGCTTGGCCCTCTCCGTCTGCTCGCCGGTCATAGCCGCCGTCGTCATCGCCCTCCCTCCGCGCCACGTGGGCCGCTCTGGCCGTGGTGGTCCTGCTCGGCGTCGAGCTCGACCCGCAACCGGGCCGCCTGCTCCCGCAGTTGCATGGTCTGTTCCGCGTACACGTGGGTGAAGAGGTCCATCGGGTCGAGCACCGGATCGGCGTTCATCCGCTCGCGGAGCCCCGCGGCCATCCGCTCCGCGGCCGCGCGCGCCTCCTCGATGCCGTCTTCAGCGAGCAGCCCGCGCCCGGTCAGCTCCCGCTCCAGAAGCTGAATCGGGTCGTGCGCCCGCCACGCCTCCACCTCGCTGTCGACGCGGTAGCGCGTGGCGTCGTCGGCGTTCGTATGGGCGTCCATCCGGTACGTCACAGCCTCGACGAGCGTGGGACCGCCTCCGGCCCTGGCCCGAGCCACCGCCTCGCCGAGCACCTGGTGCACCGCGGCCGCGTCATTGCCGTCGACCAGTCGGCCCGGCATCCCGTACCCCACCGCCTTATGCGCCAGGGACGGCGCCGCCGTCTGCTTGGCCAGGGGCACGGAGATGGCAAAGCCGTTGTTCTGAACGAGGAAGACCACCGGGGCCCGCCAGACGGCCGCGAAATTCAGCGCCTCGTGGAAGTCGCCCTCGCTGGTCCCGCCGTCGCCGACCATGGCGAGCGCGACCACGTCGTCGCCGGCCAGCCGCGCCGCGTGCGCCAGGCCCACGGCGTGCGGGAGCTGGGTGGCGAGCGGGGTGCAGAGCGGGGCGATGCGGTGCTCGCGCGGGTCGTAACCGGTGTGCCGGTCGCCACGCAGCAGGGTCAGCGCCTCGACCGGATCGAGACCGCGCGCGACCGCCGCGAGGGTGTCGCGGTAGCTGGGAAAGAGCCAGTCGCGCTCTTCCAGCACCAGCGCCGCCGCTATCTCGCAGGCCTCCTGCCCGGTGCTGGAGGGATAGACGGCAAGTCGGCCCTGCTTGGTGAGGGCAGTCGCCTGTGCGTTGTACCGCCGGCCGCGCACCAGCTCGGCGTAGAGCCGCAGGAGCAGCTCCGGGTCTGCGTCGGCCGCGGCGTCCGTACCGAGCACGCGGTACGGCTCGGGGTCCGGGAGCAGCGGCGCGGGGTCGGTGAGCGGCTTCCAGGCCGGGGGCGGCGTGGGCCGGTAAGCGGCCGCGCCGGGCAGCTCTTGGACCGTCATGACAAGCACCTCCTGGCATCGAGGGGTATCGAGCGGCATCTGGCGATATCGAGGGATCACCCGATATCGAGGTGTGGCTGAATATGTCGAAATGTCGAGCACGTGCCGAGGCCCGGATGTGGTGTGCCTCACCTACCGATTGTTCGGTCGCGAACGCATTTTGGCTACAGGCACCGTCAGCCTGTGGACAAACGGTTCTCCACAGCCTGGGATAGGGGCAGGTCGTCCAGAGCAGGGAGGCGCGGGGACATGGCAGCTGAACAAATGGCCGACGGAGCCGAGGACCCCGGCCGGGTTCCGCCCGCGCGGCCCCTCGACGCCATCGACCGCGACATCCTCCGGCTGCTCCAGACGGACGGCCGCGCCTCGATACGGTCGGTGGCCGACCGCGTCCATGTGTCGCGCGCCAATGCCTACGCCCGGATCAACCGGCTCATCGACGACGGGGTGATCCGCGGCTTCAGCGCGCGGGTGGACCATGAGCGGGCGGGGCAGGGCGCCTCCGCGTACATCACGCTCAAGATCGTCCAGAACACCTGGCGAACGGTGCGCGAGCAGCTCCAGGCACTGCCGGGGGCTACCCACATCGCACTGGTCAGCGGCGATTTTGACGTACTGCTGCTCGTGCACACACCGGACAACCGGTCGCTGCGCGAGCTCGTCCTGACCAGGATCCAGGCCATCCCCGAGGTGCTCTCCACCCGCACGCTGCTGGTGTTCGAGGAGACGGACCTGGCCCCGGGCCCCGAGCGCCCCACCGAGCTGACCTAGGGCCTCTCACGAACCGTACTTCTTGAGGAACGCCCGTACCGCGGCCCAGTTCTCCTGGCTGTAGAGCAACGCCACTCCGTGCTCGCCGGCGCCCTTGACGTAGATCAGCTTGTGCTCCGCCGCCTTGGTGCTCGCCCGGTTCAGCGTCTTCGCGTCTTCCCCGAAGTACGCGTCGTACTCGGCGGCCATGTAGAGCACCGGCGCGGTCAGCTTGGGCACGGCGCCCAGCGCGTTCATTCCGGAGTACAGCGTCGGCGCCGAGAGCGAGACCACCGCGTCCGGCTGCGGCTGCAGTTCCGGCGCCGCGGTGAGCACGGCGGTACCCCCCTTGGACGCCCCCATCAACAACAGCTTCTTCGCGCCCTGGCCACGCAGATACCCGGCCGCCCCGACGATCTCGGAGACCTCCTGGCCCACCGAATTGACCGCGAGCACCCGATAGCCGGCCCGGTGCAGCTCGTCGGCCTTGTCCTTCCACTGGCAGGCGGTGCCGTCGGACTGGTGGGCCAGCACGATCCCCGCGCCTGTCCCGGCGCCGCTCGCACCGCCGGGCATATAGCCGCCGGTCTCGGTGGAGTCGGCGGACTTGAAGGTGATGGACGCCGCCTCGGCCTCGGCCGATGTCAGACAGCCGAAGTCATCAGCCTGCCCGGCCGCCTCACTCGCGTCCGCCCCCTTCTCGGCACCGCTGCCACCGGTGTCGCCGCTGCCGTCCCCTCCGCAGCCGGTCAGCGACACGGCGGCAAGCAATGTGACAGCACACAGGAACCCGGGAACACGAAGGACGGCAGCCATGCCGAAGGCATGGTGGTCTGGACCTGTCCTGCCGTCAACGGTTCAGCGGTCGGAACGCATCCCCTCGAAGGCCAGCTGGACGACCGTGTCCGCCAGCTGCTCCCCCTCTGCGTCGCCCCCCGGCTGCGGCCGGTACCACTCCACCAGAGAGTTGACCATTCCGAAGAGCAGCCTCGTCGCGAGCCGTATGTCCACGTCGGAGCGGAGATCGCCGTCCGCGACGGCTGCCTTCAGCAATTCGGCCACCCGCTGGTCGAACTCACGCCGGCGCTCCATGGCCCAGCGCTCGGCCTTCGTATTGCCCCGTACGCGCAGCAGCAGCGTGACGTAGGGCAATTCGGCTATCAGCACCTCGACGGTACGTCGTGTGACGTACTCGACCCGCACGATCGCGCGCCCACGCGCCGCACCCGGCTCGTCGAGAATCCCGAAGAGACCGTCCAGCGCCCGGCTGACCGCGCGCCGCAGCAGCTCTTCCTTGCCCGCGACGTGGTGATAGATGGACGATTTGGAGATGCCCGCCGCCTTGGACAGGTGCTCCATGGACGTGCCGTCGTAACCGCGCTCGTTGAAGACACGGACGGCGACGGTGAGGAGAGTCTCCGGTGTGTACGTGTCTCGCTTGGCCGTGGTCATGTCCGCGATCCTCCCCTACGAGTTGTCCACAGGTTTCGTGGGGCCCCTTGTCCCGACCGATCGTTCGGTTACTCTAACTCTGTCCGCCCGTCCCTGCCCAGCTCGATGAGGAGTTGGTCCGCCATGGCCGCCGAGCTCTCCCCGCACCTGCTGTCCGAGAAGCACCGCCCCACGCTCGACCAGGCCCTCGACGCGATCCACACGCGCGCGTACTGGTCCCCGCACCCCGAGCACCCGAAGGCGTACGGCGAGGGCGGTGCACCGGGCAGCCTGAGCGCCGCCGAGGGCAAGGCCGCCTTCGACGCCGTACTGCACACCCGGCTCGACCTCGGGCAGCCGGGCACCGACGGCTGGACGGGCGGCGAGATCTCGCCCTACGGACCGGAGCTCGGCGTCGAGTATCCGCACGCCGACCTGGATGTGCTGCTTCCGGCGATGCGCGCGGGAATGGCAGCGTGGCGCGAGGCGGGGCCCGAGACCAGGGCGCTGGTCTGTCTGGAGGTCCTGGCGCGGATCAGCGCCCGCACCCATGAGTTCGGCCACGCCGTGATGCACACCAGCGGTCAGGCGTTCATGATGGCGTTCCAGGCGGGCGGCCCGCATGCCCAGGACCGTGGCCTGGAGGCGGTGGCGTATGCGTACGAGGAGCAGATCCGCACCCCGCGGACGGCGGACTGGTCCAAGCCGCAGGGCAAGCGCGATCCGCTGCAGCTGCACAAGACGTACATCGCGGCGGGCCGCGGCATCGCGCTGCTGATCGGCTGCAACACCTTCCCCACGTGGAATGGCTATCCGGGACTCTTCGCCTCTCTCGCCACCGGCAATCCCGTCCTGGTGAAGCCGCACCCGCGCGCCGTGCTCCCCCTGGCGCTCACGGTGCAGGTGGCCCGTGAGGTACTGAGCGAGGCCGGCTTCGACCCCAATCTCGTCTGTCTGGCCGCCGAGCGTCCGGGCGAGGGCATCGCGAAGGCCCTGGCGGTCCGCCCCGAGATCAAGATCATCGACTACACCGGGTCCACCGCCTTCGGCGACTGGCTGGAAACCAACGCCCGCCAGGCACAGGTCTACACGGAGAAGGCGGGGGTCAACACGATCGTCGTCGACTCCACCGACGACTACCGCGGCATGCTGTCCAACCTGGCGTTCTCCCTCTCCCTGTACAGCGGCCAGATGTGCACCACCCCGCAGAACCTGCTGATCCCCCGGGACGGCATCGCGACAGACACGGGCGACAAGACGTACGACGACGTGGTGGGCGACATCGCCGCCGCGGTCACCGGTCTGCTCGGCGACGACGCCCGGGCGAACGCGCTGCTCGGCGCGCTGGTCAACCCGGACGTGAAGGCCCGTCTGGAGGCCGCGGCAGGGCTGGGCGAAGTCGCCTTGGCCTCAAGGGAGGTGGCCAACCCGGAGTTCCCCGACGCGGTGGTCCGTACCCCGGTCGTCGTGAAGCTCGACGGCACGAAGCCGGACGACGAAGCGGCGTATCTGTCGGAGTGCTTCGGACCGGTGGCGTTCGCGGTCGCGGTCGACTCGACGGCGGACGCGGTGGAGCTCCTCCGCCGCACGATCCGTGACAAGGGCGCGATGACGGTCGGGGCGTACACGACGTCACCGGAGGTGGAGCGCGCGGTGGAGGACGTCTGCCTGGACGAGTCGGCCCAGCTCTCGCTGAATCTGACGGGCGGGGTGTACGTCAACCAGACCGCGGCGTTCTCCGACTTCCACGGCTCGGGCGGCAACCCTGCGGCCAACGCGGCCCTGTGCGACGGAGCGTTCGTATCAAATCGCTTCCGCATGGTGGAAGTCCGCCGCCAGGCCTGACACAGCCCCGCCCCTCCCCGGCTCCAGCCCCTCGGCGCCTCTGCAGCTCCTCCGGCGTTTGAGGAACGGGGCCCGGGGAGCGGAGCCCCCATTTCGGGAGGGGCACACGCTACGGGAAGGGGCGCGAGAGACCCGCCGCAGGCGCCACTCCGCCGCCCGCCCGCACAGTCGGGTACTCCCGGGCCTCAGCCCGCTCCCACGCCCCCCGAAATATCCGCATACCGCTGCACCCACGCATGCATGGCAATGGCCGCCGCAGCCCCCGCATTGATCGACCGCGTGGATCCGAACTGCGCAATCGAGCACACCATCGTCGCGTGCTTACGCGCCTCCTCGGTCAGCCCCGGCCCCTCCTGCCCGAAGAGCAGCACACACCGCCGCGGCAGTTCGGTCCGCTCCAGCGGCACCGCCCCCGGCAGATTGTCGATCCCGATGATCGGCAGCCCTTCGGCCGCCGCCCAGGCCGTCAGATCCGCCGTGTCGGGGTGATGCCGCACGTGCTGGTACCGGTCGGTGACCATCGCACCGCGCCTGTTCCACCGCCGCCGGCCCACGATGTGAATCTCCTTGGCGAGGAAGGCATTCGCAGTCCGCACCACCGACCCGATATTGAAGTCGTGGCCCCAGTTCTCCACCGCTACATGGAAGTCGTGCCGCCGAAGATCCAGATCGGCGACGATCGCCTCCCTCGTCCAGTAGCGGTACTCGTCACCGACATTGCGCCGGTCGCCCTGGGCGAGCAGCTCGGGGTCGTACCGCTCGCCCTCGGGATAGGGCAGCGGATGCGGCCCGACGCCGATCTCCGCCCCGAATCCGTCGTCGTACTGCAACGCCTCCGCGGACTGCTCACCGACCCCGAGGCCATCGGCCGACGGACTCTCACTGCTACTGCTCCTACTACTGCCGGTATCACTGCTCACCCGACGAGCGTATGGCCACCGCTTCCGCTGTGCTGCGGGACCTCCTCCTCCTCCTCCTCGCCGCCGCGCTGCTGCTCGGGCACCCGGCCCGTGCGCGAGAACAGCAGCTGCCGCCCGAGCGTCACCCGGCCGCCCAGCCAGACCAGGAAGACCGTCGGCAGGAAGACGGAGTCGGCGGCGATCATCGCCATCGAGAAGAAGGGCAGCCCCAGCAGCAGAGCAATGCCCACGTGCTCGCACATCATCGCGACGAGCAGGACGTTCTTGACGCGCCGGTTGAAAAGAGTGAAGGGGAAGGCGACCTGCACGATGACCGTGCCGTACGTCAGCACCATGACCATCACGGCATTGGACGCGAGGAGGTCCGACAGCGCGGGCCACGGGGTGAAGTACTCGAGTTTGAGCGGGTAGTACAGCGCCGTGCCATCCTGCCAACGCGATCCCTGGATCTTGTACCAGCCCGCGGTCGCGTAGATCAGACAGACTTCGGCCATGATCACGACGAGAGTGGCGTTGTGCGCGAGGTTGGCGAGGACATCGAGCAGCGTGCGCGGTTCGCTCTGCGGCGCGTAACGGTTCACGGCCCACCACACACCGTGCCCGATCCACAGCACCCAGAAGAGAGTCGGCAGCCACCAGGTGCCACCGAGGCCGTCCCTCGCCGTAGCCACAACAAGGACCAGGCCGAGCACAAGCCACAGAATCGTCCCGGCGACATTCGAGGCCGGCCGGGCGCCTCCCGCCCCCGGCTCCTGCTCCTGCTCCTGCTCCGACTCGGCCTCCGCCCCTGACTCGGTACGGCGTGCCCGCGCCGCACGTCGCGCATCCAGCGACCAGACCTGCCCGCAGCGCGTCAGCACGAGGTAGATCGCCATCAGATGGACGACGTTGTCCCCGCCGTCGCCCAGGAAAATGCTGCGGTTCTGCAGCGAGAGCACACCGACCATGAAAAGGACGGACATCGCGCGGGTGTGCCAGCCGACCATCAGCAGTGCGGCGGAAAGCAGGACGACCGCATAGACGATCTCGAACCAGGCCGTGCTGTCCGACCACATGAGCACCGAGAGGGACTCATTGCCCGATATGAGCTGCTTCGCCATGTCCCAACGCCATGGGGCGTCGGGGCCGTACATCTCATGGCGGTGCGGCAGCTCGCGCAGCAGGAACAGCAGGTACGTGGCGGAGAAACCGATCCGGATAACGGCGCTCTGATACGGGCCGAGGGCCGAGGAGGTGATGCGCTGGACGCCGCTGGCGAACTTGCGGCCGGGGGGAACCGTACTCACTTGACCGCCTCCTTGGCGTTCTCGGGGAGGTCGGCGGGGGTGACGGTCCACCACGGCAGCACCCGGTAGTTCGGCTTGGTGCTGATCTTCTCCGTGCTCCACGGCGGCGCGGAGACGGAACGCACCTCGGAGCGGACCTGGATGCGCTCGACGGTGCCGCCGTAGTCGTGCTCGCCGAGGCGCAGCATCACGATGCGGCGGATGTAGCGCTCGGAGAGATCGCCGCGCAGTCCGTTCGGGCGGTTCTGGATGTCGTGGGAGTTGAGATAGAAGTCCCAGGCGCGGCGGAGCTGGTTCTGGTGGATGTGACTGGGGAGGAGATTGCCTCGTATCCCTCTGCCGTCCTCGACCGAGAGACTCATCCACGGAGTGGTGCGACGACCGTCGGGACCGGCTATCTCGGCCCGTACGTGCATAGCGACGTTCTGCTGGAGCGGATTGGGAGCGAAGAGCTTCCAGTTCTGCTCGAACTCGGGATAGACCCAGTCGTCGACCGCTTTGCCATGCTGCTTGGTCAGGGTGTTGGACGGGGCGACGTGCAGAAACACCATGGCCAGATGGGTGCAGGCAATCATCCCGATGACCGACAGCGCGATCGCGGCCGCGATCTGGTACGGAAGGGACAGTCCGGCGATACCGGAACGCACCGGCGCGGGAACTCCGGCGGATTCAGCGAGCGGTGTCGTACGCAGAGGCTGGTCCGAACCCGGATCCACCCCCGGACCACCGCTCCCGTTCCCGTCTCCGACGCCCCTGACGTCGTACGAATCCATCCCGCCCCGATCCCCGTCGATCCCCGGTCAGTTATCCACAGGGTTGACACCCTACGGGCCACCGACTCACCATTGAAGTCAATGAACCGAACGATCGGTCGGTAGGGAGCCCGGGATGGCGGCAGTGACTGCGGACCAGACGGCGCAGGGCCAGGCGCGAGGGACCGCGCAGGCGACAGCAGGTGGGCCCGATGGGCCGGCGGGGGCGGACGCGGCTCAGCAGGCAGCCTTCGAGGCCGCGGTGGCGGCCGACGAGCGCATCGAGCCGCGCGACTGGATGCCGGACGCGTACCGGGCCTCGCTGGTCAGGCAAATGGCCCAGCACGCCCACTCCGAAATCATCGGCATGCAGCCCGAGGCCAACTGGATCAGCCGCGCACCCTCGCTGCGCCGCAAAGCGATCCTGATGGCCAAGGTGCAGGACGAGGCGGGACACGGGCTGTACCTCTACAGCGCGGCGGAAACGCTGGGGACGAGCCGCGAGGAAATGCTCGACAAGCTCCACGCGGGCCGCCAGAGGTATTCGTCAATCTTCAATTACCCCACACTGACCTGGGCGGATGTCGGCGCGATCGGCTGGCTGGTGGACGGCGCCGCGATCACCAACCAGGTGCCGCTCTGCCGCTGCTCGTACGGTCCGTACGCACGGGCCATGGTCCGTATCTGCAAGGAGGAGTCCTTCCACCAGCGCCAGGGGTACGAGCTGCTGCTCACCCTCGGCCGCGGGACCCCGGGGCAGCGCGAGATGGCACAGGATGCGGTGAACCGCTGGTGGTGGCCGTCCCTGATGATGTTCGGCCCGCCGGACGACGCATCGGCGCACTCGGCGCAGTCGATGACCTGGAAGATCAAGCGGCACTCCAACGACGAGCTGCGGCAGCGGTTCGTCGACATCTGTGTCCCGCAGGCCGAAGCGCTGGGGCTCACCCTCCCGGACCCGGACCTCCGGTGGAATGAGGAGCGCGGACACCACGACTTCGGGGCGATCGACTGGACGGAGTTCCAGGAGGTCCTGAAGGGCAACGGCCCGTGCAACGAACAGCGCCTCACACAGCGGCGCCGGGCGCACGAAGAGGGCGCCTGGGTCCGGGACGCGGCGGCTTCGTACGCGCTCAAGCACCCCGCACCGACGCGCAACGCCCACGCGCCGGCCCACATCACAGAAGCACCACACGCGGAAATGTCCCAGACAGAAATGCACACCCCACCGAACGCGGAGGCGACGGCATGAGCAGCTCGACCGACTGGCCGCTCTGGGAGGTGTTCGTGCGCTCGCGGCGCGGCCTCTCCCACACCCACGCGGGCAGCCTGCATGCCCCGGACGCCGAGATGGCCCTGCGCAACGCCCGTGACCTGTACACACGCCGTTCCGAGGGCGTCTCCATCTGGGTGGTGCCATCCACGGAGATCACGGCCTCCTCGCCGGACGAGAAGGACTCGTTCTTCGAGCCGGCCGGCGACAAGCCCTACCGGCACCCCACGTTCTACGAGATCCCGGAAGGGGTGAAGCACCTGTGACCGCGGCCCTCGCCCTCGGCGACGACGCGCTGGTGCTCTCGCACCGGCTGGGGGAGTGGGCGGGCCACGCGCCCGTGCTGGAGGAGGAGGTGGCCCTCGCCAACATCGCCCTGGACCTCCTGGGACAGGCCCGGGTGCTGCTCTCGCTCGCCGGGGACGAGGACGAGCTGGCGTTCCTGCGCGAGGAGCGCGCCTTTCGCAACATCCAACTGGTCGAACAGCCCAACGGCGACTTCGCCCACACCATCGCCCGCCAGCTGTACTTCTCGGTCTACCAGCGGGGGCTGTACGAGCAACTGGCTGCCGGTGGAGGCGAGTTCGCCGGGCTGGCCGCGAAGGCCGTCAAGGAGGTCGCGTACCACCAGGACCACGCCACGCACTGGACGCTGCGGTTGGGCGACGGCACGGAGGAGAGCCACCAGCGGATGCAGCGCGGGGTGGATGCGCTGTGGCGGTTCACCGGTGAACTGTTCCAGCCGGTCGAGGGAGTGGAGATCGACTGGCCATCGCTGCACACCGACTGGCTGGCCACCGTCACCGGCGTCCTGCAGCAGGCGACGCTGACGGTGCCGACCGGTGCGGAGTCCGGGGCCTGGACGGCCGGGGCAGGACGGCAGGGCATCCACACGGAACCTTTCGGGCGGATGCTCGCCGAGATGCAGCATCTGCACCGCAGCCACCCGGGGGCGTCATGGTGACCGGCACGCTGCTGGAAGAGGAGGTGCGCAGGCTCGCCGGGTCCGTGCCCGATCCCGAGCTGCCTGTGCTGACCCTGGAGGAGCTGGGCGTGCTCCGCGGAGTGGAGGTGCTCGCCCCGGGCAAAGTCACCGTCCGCCTCACCCCGACGTACACCGGCTGCCCGGCGATCGAGGCCATGTCGGCAGATATCGAGCAGGTGCTGCACGACCACGGCATACCGGAGGTCTCCGTGGTCACGGTGCTCGCACCGGCCTGGTCGACCGACGACATCAGCGCGGAGGGGCGGCGCAAGCTCGCCGAGTTCGGCATAGCACCCCCACGCCCGCATGATGCCGCCACCGGGTCCGGCGGACCGGTGCCGCTCACCCTCTCGGTGCGCTGCCCGCACTGCGGCTCCACGGACACGGAGCTGCTGAGCCGGTTCTCCTCCACCGCCTGCAAGGCGCTGCGCCGCTGCGCGAGCTGCCGTGAACCGTTCGACCACTTCAAGGAGTTGTAGATGTTCCATCCGCTCCGGGTCCGCGCGATCGAGCGGCTGACCGACGACTCGGTGGCCGTGACCTTCACGGTGCCCCCCGAGCTGCGCGAGACCTTCCGCCACAAGCCAGGGCAGCACCTCAATGTGCGCTACACGGTCCAGGGCGAAGAGATCCGGCGTTCGTACTCGATCTGCACCCCGGCCGCCGATGCCCCAGCCGATCCCGAGCTGCAGGTGGGCATCCGCCTGGTCGACGGCGGCGCGTTCTCCACGTACGCCCTCAAGGAACTCGCCGTCGGCGACCAGGTCGAGGCGATGCCCCCGATGGGACGCTTCGTGCTCACGCCCCGCGCCGGTCACTACGCGGCGATCGTCGGCGGCAGCGGCATCACCCCGGTGCTGTCGATCGCGTCGACTCTGCTGGCCCGGGAGCCCGAGGCCCGGTTCTGTTTGATCCGGAGCGACCGGACGGCTGCCTCGACGATGTTCCTGGACGAGGTCGCCGACCTCAAGGACCGCTACCCGGACCGCTTCCAGCTGGTGACAGTGCTCTCCCGCGAGGAGCAGCAGGCAGGTCTCCCGTCCGGCCGGCTCGACCGGGAGCGGCTGACCGGGCTGCTGCCCGCGCTCCTGTCGGTGGGGGAGGTGGACGGCTGGTATCTGTGTGGGCCGTTCGGCCTGGTCCGGGCGGCAGAGGGTGCGCTGCACGGCCTCGGTGTCGACCGGGCCCGTATCCACCAGGAGATCTTCCACGTCGACGACGGCCCGGCCGTTCCCGCCCGCACGCGGGTCGAGGCACCCGCACACAGCACGCTCACCGCGACACTGGACGGACGCTCGGGCAACTGGCCGGTCCAGGACGGCGAATCGCTGCTGGAAACGGTCTTGCGCAGCCGCTCCGATGCTCCGTACGCCTGTAAGGGCGGGGTGTGCGGGACGTGCAGGGCGTTCCTGGTCTCGGGTGAGGTCCGGATGAACCGCAACTTCGCGCTGGAACCGGAAGAGACAGGGGCGGGCTATGTGCTCGCCTGCCAGTCGCATCCGCTCACACCGGAGGTGGAACTCGACTTCGACCGCTGACCCCTCGGATCACTCGGATCCCACCGGGTTCGGTGGGATCTCCTCGGAACCTCCCCGACCTCCTCGGATCTCCGGGATTCCCCGGACCGTTGCGCCCCTTCCCTGTTCCCTTCTCATAGAACCTGTTCTATCTTGACGCCCCGTCAGGTCCGTCAGGTCTGGGTACGGGCACAGCGGTTCGCGGGAGGTCAGTGCAGTGGACTTCACCTTCACCGAGGAGCAGCAGGCAGCCGTCGAGGCGGCAAGGGCGGTCTTCTCGCGCGTCGAGCCCGACGCAGTGCGCAGCCCCGCGCTCACTCCGGGAGCGGTGGCCGAGGACATTGACCGGTCCGTGTGGGCGGGGCTGGCCGCAGGTGACCTGCTGAGCCTGACGCTGGCACCGGAACACGGCGGGGCCGGGCTCGACGCGGTCGCGCTCTGCCTGGTCCTGCGCGAATCGGCGAAGGTGCTCGCCCGGGTGCCGCTGCTTGAGACCTGCGCGGTCGCGATGACGATCCAGCAGCACGGTGACCCCGGCCTGGCAGCCGAGCTGCTGCCCCGCGTCGGCCGGGGCGAGCTGGTCCTCACCGTCGGGGCCAACGGCCGCACCGGCCACGATCCGGCCGAGCTCGCCGTCACCGCCCGCCGGGACCTTGCGGGAAAGGCCGGCCAGGACCATGACCGGTCCAGCGGCGAGAACGGCGAAAGCGCGGGCTGGGTGCTCGACGGAGTGCAGTCGGGGGTGCCGTGGGCCCAGTCCGCGGACTGGATCGCGGTGCCCGCCCACACGGACGAGGGCCTGGCCGTGCTGGCACTGGTCCGCCGCACGGCTGAGGGCGTCGCACTCGCCGAACAGGTCTCCACGAGCGGTGAGTTGTTCGCCGAGGTCCGGCTGGACACGGTACGGATCGAGGACAGCGCGCTGATCAGTACGCCAGGTGCCTGGGAGTGGCTGCGCACCCTGCTCACCACCGGAACCTGCGCGTTCGCGCTGGGTCTCGGCGAGGCCGTGCTCGCCATGACAAGTGAATACACCGGAAAGCGCGAACAGTTCGGGTATCCCGTCGCGACGTTTCAGTCCGTCGCCGTCCAGGCCGCGGACCGGTACATCGATCTGCGGGCCATGGAAGTGACCCTCTGGCAGGCGGCCTGGCGGATCTCCACCGGTGCGCCCGGAACGCTGCCCGTCGCGGGCGATGTCGCGGTGGCGAAGATCTGGGCGTCGGACGGGGTCCGTCGGGTCGTGCAGACCGCCCAGCATCTGCACGGCGGCTTCGGCGCGGACACCGAGTACCCGCTGCACCGCTTCCACGCCTGGGCGAAGCAGATCGAGCTGTCGCTCGGCCCCGCAGCGATGCACGAGGAGGCACTGGGCGACCTGCTGGCCGCCCATCCCCTCGGCTGAGACCCCCGGCCCACTCCGGCTCCCACCGGAGCGCAGGAGGATCCCGGCCGGATCAGAGAACGAAGGCCGGGTTGCCGTTGTCCGTGACCATCGGGCGCCCGGCGCCGTCCCAGGCGAGCATCCCGCCGTCGACGTTCACGGCGTCGATGCCCTGCTGCACCAGGTACTGGGTGACCTGGGCGGACCGGCCACCGACCCGGCACATCACATGCACGCGCCGGCCGTCCTCCGCCACCTCGGTCAGCTCACCGAAGCGGCCGACGAAGTCACTCATCGGAATGTGCAGGGCACCATCGACATGCCCTGCCGCCCATTCGGCGTTCTCCCGGACGTCCAGCACAAGGCCGTCCGACGGCACCGCCGCGACATCCACCGAGGGCAGCGGGGCGAAATTCATGGGTCATGCCTTCTCTCGTACATACGCTCCGGACTTACCGGAAACGCTACTGCACCAGACCTGCCAGCTCCGCCTCTCGCTGCGAGACCTCACCCAGCAGTTGTTCGGCGATCTCGTCGAGCAGCCGGTCCGGGTCGTCGGGCGCCATCCGCAGCATGGCCCCGATCGCGCCCTCCTCCAGCTCCTGGGCGAGCACCGTCAAAAGTTCCTTGCGCTGGGTCAGCCAGTTCAGCCGGGCGTAGAGCTCCTCGCTCTCGCTGAGCTCCGCCTGCGGTGGAACCGGCCCCGCCGCCCACTCCTCCGCCAGCTCCTTCAGCAGGGCCTCGTCCCCACGCCCGTAAGCGGCGTTGACGCGGGTGATGAACTCGTCCCGGCGCGCCCGCTCCGTCTCGTCCTGGGCGAGATCCGGGTGGGCACTGCGTGCCAGCTCGCGGTAGAGCTTGCGCGCCTCCTCGGTCGGCCGGACCCGCTTGGGCGGCCGCACCGGCTGCTCGGTCAGCATCGCCGCCGCCTCGGGGGACAGCCCGTCGGAGTCGAGCCAGTCGTGGAAGAGCTCGTCGATGCCCGGCATCGGCATCACGAGCGCCCGAGCCTCCTGAGCCCTGCGCAGATCCTCGGGGTCACCGGTCCGAGCGGCTCGGGCCTCCGCGATCTGCGCGTCGAGCTCGTCGAGGCGGGCGTACATCGGGCCGAGCTTCTGGTGGTGCAGCCGGGAGAAGTTCTCCACCTCGACCCGGAAGGTCTCCACCGCGATCTCGAACTCGATCAGCGCCTGCTCCGCCGCCCGCACGGCCTTCGCCAGCCGCGCCTCGGGGCGTGCAGCATCAGCGGAAGCGCCCGCGTCGCCCCGAGGGCCATGCTGCTCGTGCTGTTCCTGCGGCCGGCCGTTGTCCTGCCGGTCATCGTCGTTCCGGGTGGTCGGCACCCCGGCGGCTTCGTGGGTCACCCGTCCAGCGTATGGCCCCGGCCCGCGCCCCGAGGACCCACGGTCGGCGGAGCGCCCCTCACACCCCGAGCTCGGCCGCTATTCGCCCCGAACCGACGGCCCGCACCAGCTCCGCGTGATCCGCCTCCGTACGGTCCGCGTACGTCACGGCGAAGCTCGCCACCGCTTCGTCCAGCTCGTCGTTCTTGCCGCAGTAGCCCGCGATCAGCCGCGGGTCGGCGCTGTGGGCATGAGCCCTCGCCAGCAGTGCGCCCGTCATCCGCCCGTAGTCGTCGACCTGGTCGGCCGCCAGGGCCGCCGGGTCCACACTGCCCTTGCGGTTCCTGAACTGCCGCACCTGGAACGGCCGCCCCTGCACGGTCGCCCAGCCCAGCAGAATGTCGCTGACCACCTGCATCCGCTTCTGCCCGAGCACCACTCGGTGACCCTCGTGCGCCGCCTCGGGCACCTCGAAACCGACGGCGGGCAGATACGGCGCCAGCGCGGAGGGCCGCGCCTCCTTCACCTGCAGGACCAACGGCTCGCCGCGGTGATCGAGCAGCAGCACCACGTACGACCGGGTTCCGACGCTCCCCGTGCCGACCACCCGGAACGCCACATCATGGATCGCGTAACGGGCGAGCAGCGGCACCCGGTCCTCCGAGATCGTGCCCACATAGTCGCCGAGCGCCGCCGCGACCGCCGCGGCCTCCGCATCCGGCACCCGCCGCAACACCGGCGGTGCGTCGACAAAGCGGCGTCCACTGCCTTCGGCCTCCTCCGTGGACTTGGCGGCGAAGCGGGCGCTGGTGTTCTTACGGGCCTTCTGCGAGACCCGTTCCAGCATGCCGACCAGATCCCGCGCGTCCGTGTGCGAGACGAGTTCCTCGTCGGCGATGGCATTCCAGGCGTCGAGCGCGGGCAGTCTGGCCAGCAATCGCATCGTCCGCCGGTACGCACCCACCGTGTCGTACGCACCCCGCCGACAGGTGTCCTCATCCGCCCCGACCTCACGCCCCGCGAGTACGAGCGAGGTGGCGAGCCGCTTGAGGTCCCACTCCCACGGGCCGAACACGGTCTCGTCAAAGTCGTTCAGATCGATGACCAGGCTGCCTCGCGCATCGCCGTACAGCCCGAAATTGGCCGCATGCGCATCGCCGCAGAGCTGGGCGCCCACGCCGGTCACCGGTGTGCCCATCAGGTCATGGGCCATCAGCCCGGCCGAACCGCGCAGAAACGCGAACGGTGTGGCAGCCATCCGCCCTACCCGGATCGGCGCGAGGTCGGGCACTCGGCCCCGGTTCGACTCCTCGACCGCCTGCACGGCGTCGGGCCGGCCCGAGGGAAGGACCAGCGCATCGTGCGAGGTCCTGGGCACCCGGTCGCGCAGCGCCTTGCCCGTCCGCCTCGGCGACTGCGGCGCGCTGTCCGCCGTAACGGCCGCGCGCCGGGCGAACCCGGGCACGACCGGAATGCGCGGCTCATCCGTCACAACCCGCTGCCTCGGCACTGCCGCTTCGAACTCACCCATGGCGCGCAGCCCTCCCCGCCCTCGACCGACATCCTGTCCAACATCAACTGCCGACGACGGTACCGCCGTCCGCCAGCAGCCGTCTGCCCCTGTGGAAAACCTGACCGAACACCTGTGGACAGCGCCTTGCCCTGGTCAGACGCCGACAGACTCCTCCAGCTCCTCCTCCAACTCTTCCCTCGCCTCGACCTCGGCCCGACGCTCCGCCGTCACCCTGTTCTCCGTGCCCGTCCGGCTCTCCGACCCGGCCCGGTGCCGGGACGAACCCACATCCCGGGCCTGCGCAGCAACCTTCCGCCGCTTCCCCTCGGCCAACCCGGCCGCTCCCATCGCGGCCAGCCCCACCACGAACCAGAGCGCGAGCACCAGCACGTGTCCGCCGAGTCCGTGCCCATCGAAGTACACATGGCTCCTCGCACCCTCGACGAAGCCCGCGCCGTTCCAGAACGCGTGCAGCGAACCGAAGAAACCGGGCTGCAGTTCGGGCCGGAAGATGCCGCCGGAACTGGTGAAGTTCAGCATCACGAACAGCACCATCACGCCGAGCGTCGTCCACCGCTTGAGGAACGTGTGCAGCCCCACACCGATCAGGAGAATGCCCGCCGAGTAGAGCCAGGCCATCGCCCAGAGTCCGCCCAGCCCGTGGTCCACCAGCCCGAACATCGGCCCCGAGAACACCGCCCCGATCACGCTCACCACGAGTGACGCACCGAGGGCCAGCGCCGCCCTGATCCGCAACGCCAGCACCGCACCCGCGCCACCGATCACCGCGACCGATGCGTACGACCCGATGCTCACCGCGACCAGCAGGAAGAAGATCCCCTGGCCGGTCGGGTCGCCGTCCGCAGTCGGTGCCGTGTCCGTCACCTTCAGCGGGTCGCCCTGCGCGGCCGCCACCTTCGTGAAGACCTTCTCCACCACCGTGGCGCTGGTGTCGGAGGAGGCGCTGGCCACGAGAAGCTCGGGGTGCTTCCCCGGCAGGTAGGCGCCGTAACTCGCCTGTGTCTTCAAGTGGTTCACGGCGGTGTCCCGGTCGGGGACGGTACGCACGCTGAGCGCGCCGTCACCCTTGTCCTGCAGCGTCTGCGCGAGCACCTGCGCGCTCGGCCCCGATCCGACCACGTCCACCCGCAGGTCGTGCGGTTCCGGAGCATGGAACGCCCCCAGGTAGGCGAGCCCCATCCCGATACACATCAGCAGGGGCGTGACGAGATGGCTCAGCACATGACGCAGGGCAGCGGCGGTCGTGCCGCCGACGGCACTTGGACCCGTGGACATCGGACTCCAATGGTTGGCTTTTGCAACTCTAATTTCCGTTGTACTATACAACTGAACATTCGGAAAGGTGAGACCGTGCCAGACACCGCCGGGGAACGCGAAGAGTCGCTGGACGTCATCGAGCGCGAGCTGACGGCGTTCGCGCGCCGGGCGCGCGCCGCCGCGGCCCGCCTCCATCCGGAGCTGCCGCTGGTCTCGTACACGCTGCTGTCGCACATCGACGACCGGCAGGGCTGCCGCGCAACGGATCTGGCCGCGCACTACATGCTCGACAAATCGACGGTCAGCCGACAGATCGCCACCCTGGAGAAGCTCGGCCTGGTCGAGCGCCACCCGGACCCCACGGACCACCGGATCCAGGTGCTGCACCCCACCAAGGCCGGAACCCTGGCCCTTGCCTCGACTCAGGCCAGCCGTCACGCGGCCTACCAGCAGCGCCTCGCGGAGTGGACCGCGGACGATCTCGCGCGGTTCGCCGAGTACCTGCTGCGCTACAACGCGTCGGGCGGGACGAGCACCCCGGGCACGGGCACGCCCCAGTAACCGCCGGGAGCCGTCAGCAGCCGCCCTCGTCGACCACGAGGTACGTCTGCGCCCAGAGCGCCAGCTCCTTCAGGGCGGGCTCCATCGCGGCACCGGCCCGTGTCAGCCGGTACGAGACCCGCAGTGGCGGCCCCTCGTCGACCTCGCGCACCACCAGCCCCGCCGCACCGAGTTCGGCCAGCCGGTCCGAGAGCATGCGCTCACTGATACCCGGAATCGCCCGCCGCAGATCCGCGAAGTGCACCGGCTGCTGCAGAAGCACGGACACGATCGGGCCCGTCCAGCGCTTCCCGAACAGCTCGAAGACGCGCGTGATGCTCACGTCGACCCGTCGACACCCCTGCTCACTGTGCTCCGCCATGCACCCAGGGTACTGCGTCGCAGTGAGGAGCTTATGATTAGTAAGCCCCTATGTTATTACTAGGTGCATACGAAAAAGATGCCCTGCATCCCCGGCCGGGCACCGCCCTCTAGAGTTCCGTGGAGATCCCCCATGGCCACGCTTCTGCACCTCGACTCCGCCGTCTTCCCGCAGGGCTCCGCATCGCGCGAGGTCACCGCCACCTTCGTCAAGACCTGGCTCGAGCAGCACCCGGACGGACAGGTCGTCTACCGCGACCTCGCCGCGAACCCGCTGCCCCACCTGGACGCCACAGCGGCAGCCGCCGGCGCCGAGGACCCGCTGCGCAGCGAGCTCGCCGCCGAGCTGGAAGCCGCGGACGCCGTCCTGATCGGCGCGCCGATGTACAACTTCAGCATCCCGTCGACCCTGAAGGCCTGGCTCGACCAGGTGATCATCGTCGGCCGCAACGCGGGTCCCGACAGTCCGGTGGCGGGCACCCCGATCACCGTCGTCGCCAGCCGCGGCGGCTCGTACGCCCCCGGCACCCCGCGCGAGGACTCCGAGTTCGTCCAGAACTACCTGGAGAAGCTGCTGACGAGCATGTTCGGCGCCGAGGTCGACTTCATCGTCCCGGAGCTGACGCTGGCCCACTCCCAGCCCGCGATGGCCGAGCTCATCCCGCTCGCCGAGGCCTCCCACGCCAGGGCGTTCACCGAGGCCACGGAGAAGGCCAAGGCTCTCGCCGCGCGACTCGCCGCCTGAGCCGCGACACGACGGAAAACCGGCCGGGGCTCGCGGGGATCGGACACTCCCGCAGGCCCGGCCCATCGTCACGTTCGGACACACAAGCGCCCCGCCGCACAGAAACGCCCCGCCATACCGGAACGCCCTGAATCGGACGTTTCACGTGAAACACATCCCGGCGTTCCAGAGCCTCCAGAACGCGCCCGCAGCACGCCTACAGCCCCGCATCCCTCGCCAACAGCGCAGCCTGCACCCGGTTCTCGCACCCCAGTTTCGCCAGGATCCGGCTCACATACGCCTTCACCGTTGCCTCGCTCATGTGCAGCCGCCTGCCCGCGTCGGCGTTGGACAGCCCCTCGCCGAGCAGGGCCAGTACCTCGCGCTCCCGCCCGCTGAGTTCCGCCACCCGCCACCGCGCCCCTTCGCCCCGCTTGGCCGCCCGTCCCATGGCCAGCTGATCGACCACATGCCGAGTGGCACCGGGCGAGAGATAGGCATCACCGGCCGCTGTCGCCCGAACCGCCTGGATCAGCTCGGCCGGCGCGGTGTCCCTGAGCAGGAATCCGGCGCCCCCTTGCTCCAGCATCCGCAGGACGTTCTCCCGCTCCCCGAACGTCGTGAGCACAATCACCCGCACCGCCGGTGCCGCCGTGCGCAGTTCCACCAGTGCTGTGAGCCCGTCCATCACCGGCATCTGGATGTCGAGCAGCACCACGTCCGCCGCATGGGCGCGGACCTGATCCACGGCCTCGCGCCCATTCGCCGCCTCGGCAACAACCTCGATGGAGCGGTCCGAGGTCAGGATCATCCGTATCCCCGCCCGGATGAGGGGCTCGTCGTCAGCGATGACGACTCTGATCGGCTGCCCCGTCACACGTACCCCCGCACTCGTCCTGTCCGCCTCATCTACTGGGGACCTCATAGGACTTCTTCTCGATCAGCCTGCCGTCCCGGAAGCAGAACCGGAACACCGGCTCGGTACTGAAGCTGTCGCCCACCTCTGAGGACATCAGGACCAGACACCGCGCCCCGGCCGGTTCCTCGGGCCCCGCGCCGTCCAGCCCGGCCGACATGAACGTATCCCCTGCGGGAAGCTGGTCCCGCACCTCGTCCTCCGCCACCCGATCTTGATCGCCCGGTACTGGCTCGGATCGATCATCGCCCTGTCCATCTCTCTCACCAAGAAATACAGGCCGAACCCACCGATCAGCGACACACCGGCCACCCGGAAGCCGCCGCCCTCGGTCCGCCCGGTGTGCACCATGCCGCCGACCAGCCGTGCCCGCTCGTGCAGCCCGGGCAGTCCCTGCCCGCCGCTGACCACCTCACCCACGGTCTGTGCGGGCCGCTGCGGACCACTGACGATCTCGACGACGAAGGAATCCGGCTCATAGCGCAGCTCGACCGTGATGGCCGCGCCCGGTGCGTGCTTGTACGCATTGGTCAGTGCCTCCTGGACGATGCGGTACGCCGCATGGTCCGAGGCAGCCGCGAGCGCCCGGCTCTCCCCCGTACGACGGAGCTCCACAGCGCTGCCGGCGGCCCGCGCCGCCTCCGTCAGCTCATTGATGCCCGCGGTTCCCCGCGCCGCCCGCTGCCCGTCCTCGCCGCCGCGCCCGGGTCCCTCGACGCCGTCCCGAAGAATTCCGACCACTTCCCGCAACTCATGCATGGCATGGACCGAGGCACCGCGCAGCACACCGACCGCCTCGCGCTGCCGAACCGTCAGCTCCGGATCGACCTCCAGCGCCCCCGTATGGACGGAGATCAGCGCGAGTTGGTGACCGAGGCTGTCGTGCATGTCCTGAGCGATCCGCTGGCGCTCCATGAGCCGCGCCTGCCCCACGATCATGGCCCGCTCCCGGATCAGCTGGGCATTGCGCTCCTGGAGGGCGTGCAGCAGGGTCCGGCGCTGCGTCCAGTACCGGCAGGCGAGACCGGGCACGAGCGTCGTCGCCAAAAAGTAGAGGGTGGTGAACAACACCTGGGTCAGCGGCCGCAGCTCCGACCAGGTCATCGCAACGGTCACACCCACGTAGAGGACGTACGAGGTGTTGAACGCCCCCAACGCCCGTCCTGCCCCGGCGATCCGGCGCCCGGAACTCCACGCCACCACCATCAGCAGCAGCGCGAATCCGCCGGAGAGCCCGGCCAGGGCGGACGTCACCACCAGCACGCTCACGGGCAGCCGGCGCCTGAGCAGCGACAGCACCACGACCATGGACGGCACCACCCACAGCCGCAGCTCCCCGCCGCGCAGCAGTTCTTCCGTCCCCGCGGCCAGCAGCCCGAGCACCACGGCCAGCACAGCCTCCCCGGCCGTCCTGCGCCGCGACCACAGCTCCGGCGCCGCACACCACTGCCACCCGGCCCGGAGTTTCGATATCGCGTACACGCCCCGCACCCTAGGCAGCCCTTCGCACACGCGACGCCTTTCTTTCGTTGCGACTGCGCACGACGAAAGTCGCCCCGCCGCCAACCACCTCGTCCGGGAACGAAGAAGCCCCACAGGCCGTTGGCCTGTGGGGCTTCTCTCTTGTGCGCGAGGGGGGATTTGAACCCCCACGTCCCGAAGGACACTGGCACCTGAAGCCAGCGCGTCTGCCGTTCCGCCACTCGCGCATGAGTGGTGCTTTCAGACTCTCCCACCTGTTGGTGCGAGCGCCTGGCGACATCCGGAAGATTAGCACGCTGGACAGGGCGGATTCACATCCGTTGTTTTGCCGAGCGGATGACGGGAAGCGGGAACCCGGAGCGGTCACCCCCACTCCTCCTCAGCACACCGCAGGTGCGGGACACTGTGAGGAGCGGTCACCTCTACGATCCGTGTGAGGGGTGACACTCATCCACTGGGCAGACAAGGGGAACCAGCCGATTTCCCGACGCGTGGATACGATCAGTAAGCAGTACAGGGACGAGAACACCGGAGGAGGTGCCCCATGGGAGTCATGAAGCGTTTCGAGCAGCGTCTCGAAGGTCTGGTCAACGGCACCTTCGCCAAAGTGTTCAAGTCCGAGGTCCAGCCGGTCGAGATCGCGGGTGCCCTCCAGCGCGAGTGCGACAACAACGCAACAATCTGGAACCGCGAGCGGACCGTCGTCCCCAACGACTTCATCGTCGAGCTCAGCGCCCCGGACTACGAGCGTCTGAGCCCGTACTCCGGCCAGCTCGGCGACGAGCTCTCCGGTCTGGTCCGGGACTACGCCAAGCAGCAGCGCTACACCTTCATGGGACCGATCAAGGTTCATCTGGAGAAGGCGGAGGACCTCGACACCGGGCTCTACCGCGTGCGCAGCCGCACCCTCGCTTCGAGTTCCTCGCAGCAGGGCCAGCAGGCTCCCCAGGGCCACCCCGGACAGCCCGGCCCCGGCCCCGGGCGCTCCGCCGCCCCGCAGCCCACCGGCGGTTACGGCTATCCGCCCAGCTCCGTCCCGCCCATGCCCGCGGCCCCGCCGCCGGGCAGCGGCCGTCCCGGAGCACCCACTACCGACCGGCACCCGCCGGCCGCGCCCGGCCCCATGCCGAGCGCGCAGGTACGGCGCTGGATCGAGATCAACGGCACCCGCCATCAGATCTCCCGCCCGACGCTGGTGCTGGGACGCAGCACCGACGCCGACGTGCGGATCGACGACCCCGGCGTATCGCGTCGGCACTGTGAGATCCGGACCGGAACGCCCTCGACGATCCAGGATCTCGGGTCTACCAACGGCATCGTGGTAGACGGGCAGCACACCACCCGCGCTACGCTCCGCGACGGCTCGCGGATCGTCGTGGGCAGTACCACCATCGTTTACCGGCAAGCCGAAGGGTGAAGCGGGGGCAATGTCAGAGCTGACCCTGACGGTCATGCGGCTAGGTTTCCTGGCTGTTCTGTGGCTGTTCGTCATCGTGGCCGTTCAGGTCATCCGCAGCGACCTGTTCGGAACGCGCGTCACGCAGCGCGGCTCACGCCGCAACGCGGGCGACACGCGACCGCAACAGGCACGCCAGACCGCCGCGGCACCGCCGCAGCAACGCCAGCAGCCCGGCCGCCAGCGCCGTGGGGCACCCACAAAGCTGGTCGTCTCCGAGGGCACCCTCACCGGCACCACGGTGGCGCTGCAGGGACAGACCATCACCCTGGGCCGGGCGCACGATTCAACGATCGTGCTGGACGACGACTACGCGTCCAGCAGGCATGCCAGGATCTACCCCGACCGTGACGGCCAGTGGATCGTCGAGGATCTCGGGTCCACCAATGGCACGTATCTCGACCGGACCCGCCTCACCACCCCGACGCCTGTTCCGCTGGGCGCGCCGATCCGGATCGGCAAGACCGTCATCGAGCTGCGGAAGTAGTACGACAATGAGCGAGCGGAGCGAGCGGGCCGCAGCGGTCCGGGCAACGGACCCGGCCGTGCTCCCGACCGGAGGGTGGGCAGTGTGGCGCGAGACCGGCTGTACCCCGAGCCGACGGGCGAGGTGCGCATGAGTCTGTCCCTGCGCTTCGCCGCCGGATCGCACAAGGGCATGATCCGGGAGGGCAACGAGGACTCCGGCTACGCCGGTCCGCGCCTTCTCGCCATCGCCGACGGCATGGGCGGCCAGGCGGCCGGTGAGGTCGCCAGCTCCGAGGTGATCTCCACGCTCGTCCAGCTCGACGACGACGTGCCCGGCTCGGACATCCTCACCTCGCTCGGTACGGCGGTCCAGCGGGCCAACGACCAGCTGCGCATGATGGTCGAGGAGGACCCCCAGCTGGAGGGCATGGGCACCACGCTCACCGCTCTGCTCTGGACCGGTCAGCGCCTCGGTCTGGTCCACGTCGGCGACTCCCGCGCGTACCTGCTGCGTGACGGCGTGCTGACCCAGATCACGCAGGACCACACCTGGGTCCAGCGGCTGGTCGACGAGGGCCGCATCACCGAGGAAGAAGCCACCACCCACCCGCAGCGTTCTCTGCTGATGCGCGCGCTGGGCAGCGGCGACCACGTCGAACCCGACCTCTCCATCCGTGAGGTACGGGCCGGCGACCGCTATCTGATCTGCTCCGACGGGCTCTCCGGCGTCGTCTCGCACCAGACGATGGAGGAGACCCTCGCCAGCTACCAGGGTCCGCAGGAGACGATCCAGGAGCTCATCCAGCTCGCCCTGCGCGGCGGCGGCCCGGACAACATCACCTGCATCGTCGCCGACGTCCTCGACGTCGACAGCAACGACACCCTGGGCGTGCAGCTCAACGACACCCCGGTCATCGTCGGCGCGGTCGCCGAGAACCAGTCCGCCCAGCTGAACGACGGCGACGCCATGACCACCCCGGCCGGCCGGGCGGCCGGTCTCGGCCGCCCCGTCCCGCCGCCCGCGGGCGGCTTCGGCCCGCCCGGAAGCGGTGACGGCCTCGGCTACGGCGAAATGCCGGACGGCTCCTTCGACGCGTACACCGACGACGACTTCGTCAAGCCCGGCGGCGGCCGCAAGTGGCTGAAGCGTTCGTTCTACATCGTGCTCGCGCTGGCCGTCATCGGTGGTGGCGTGTACGGCGGTTACCGCTGGACCCAGAACCAGTTCTTCGTAGGCGCGAAGAGCGACCACGTGGCGCTGTACCGCGGCATCAGCCAGGACCTCGCAGGGGTCTCGCTCTCGAAGGTCGAGAAGGACCACCCCGAGATCGAACTCAAGTACCTCCCGCCCTACCAGCGCAAGCAGGTCGAGGCGACCATCGCCGAGGGCAACCTGGCCGCCGCCCGCGAGAAGATCAGCGAGCTCTCGACCCAGGCGTCCGCCTGCAAGAAGGACGCTCAGCTCCGCGCGGCCGAGGCGGCGAGCAAACCCCGCACCGGCGACGGTGAAGCCGGCGGCACGGGCTCGGACCTCTCGAAGACGTCCACCGGGTCCGGCACCACGTCCACCGCCACCAAGACCAAGCCGACCACAGCGACTCCCACTCCCGGCCCCAGCCTCTCGGAGGAAGAGACGAAGCTGGTCCCGCAGTGCGGTAAGCAGTAAAGCCGTAGGGGGCCTTCAGCACCATGAGCGTTGTCACCAATACGACCACGATCGGCGCGATCGACGCACCGAGCCGTCGCAACACCGAGCTGGGCCTGATGGTCTTCGCCATCGGCATCTCGGTGTTCGCGTACGCCAATGTGGGCCTTGCCATGGACGGCACACTGCCCTCCGGCATGCTCGGATACGGGCTCGGCCTGAGCCTGCTCGGCGGCGTCGCCCACCTCGTGGTGCGCAAGTTCGCTCCGTACGCGGATCCGTTGCTACTACCACTGGCGACCCTGCTCAACGGGCTGGGGCTGGTGCTGATCTGGCGGCTGGACCAGTCGCCGAGGCTGATCTCGCTGGCCAAGCTCCAATACGGTGCTTTCAGCCCCTCTGCCCCCAAGCAGCTGTTGTACTCAGCAGTCGGCGTCGCCCTGTTCGTCGCCGTCCTGCTGGTACTCAAGGACCACCGGATCCTGCAGCGCTACACATACATCTCCATGGCCGTGGCACTGGTCCTGCTGATCCTGCCGATGTTCTTCCCCGCGGTGAACGGCGCCAAGATCTGGATCAGCCTCGGCCCGTTCTCCATCCAGCCGGGCGAGTTCGCAAAGATCATCATCGCGGTCTTCTTCTCTGGCTATCTGATGGTGAAACGCGACGCGCTGGCCCTGGCCAGCCGCCGCTTCATGGGTCTGTACCTGCCCCGCGGCCGCGACCTCGGACCGATCCTCGTGATCTGGGGCCTGTCGATCCTGATCCTGGTCTTCGAGACCGACCTCGGTACGTCTCTGCTCTTCTTCGGCCTGTTCGTGATCATGCTGTACGTCGCCACGGAACGGACCAGTTGGATCGTCTTCGGTCTCCTCATGTCCGCGGCGGGTGCGGTCGGTGTGGCCACGTTCGAGCATCACGTCCAGCAGCGAGTCGACGCCTGGATGGACCCGTTCGCCTGCTACACGACCAACGGGGCCTGCCAGCAGATCGGCGACGCCATCATGTCCTTCGGATCGGGCGGCACCCTCGGCACCGGCTGGGGGCAGGGCAACTCCGACCTGATCGGCTTCGCCGCCAACGCCGACTTCATCCTCTCCACCGTCGGTGAGGAGCTCGGCCTCGCCGGAATGATGGCTGTCCTGCTGATCTACGGTCTGATCGTCGAGCGCGGTGTCCGCACCGCTCTCGCCGCCCGCGACCCGTTCGGGAAGCTCCTCGCGATCGGTCTCTCTGGCGCCTTCGCCATCCAGGTGTTCGTCGTCGCCGGCGGTGTCATGGGTCTCATCCCGCTGACCGGTATGACGATGCCGTTCCTCGCGGCCGGTGGTTCGTCCGTGATCGCCAACTGGGCCCTGATCGGCATCCTGATCCGGATCAGCGACACCGCACGCCGCCCCGCACCGGCCCCCGCCCCGTCCTCCGACGCCGAGATGACCCAGGTGGTCCGACCGTGAACAAGCCCCTGCGCCGGATCGCGATCTTCTGCGGTGTCCTGATCCTCGCCCTGCTCGTGCGGACCAACTATCTCCAGTACGTCCGCGCCGACGAGCTGAACAGCCGCGACGAGAACCGCCGCGTGCGCATCGAGCGGTACGCCCATGAGCGCGGCAACATCATCGTCGACGGCAGCCCGGTGACCAGCTCGGTCGAGACCAAGGGCAGCGACTTCAAGTACAAGCGGGCCTGGAAGAACGGCCCCATGTGGGCGCCCGTCACCGGCTATTCGTCGCAGGCCTTCGACGCCTCGCAGCTCGAAAAGCTCGAGGACGGCATCCTCACGGGCAACGACGACCAGCTCTTCTTCAACCGCACCCTGTCGATGTTCACGGGCGAGAAGAAGCAGGGCGGCAACATCGTCACCACCCTCAACGCCGCCGCTCAGAAGGCCGCCTTCCAGGGGCTTGGCGACAAGAAGGGTGCCGTCGCCGCGCTCGACCCGCAGACCGGCGCCATCCTGGCCCTCGCCAGCACCCCCTCGTACGACCCCTCGACCTTCGCGGGCAACTCCGACGCGGACACCAAGGCCTGGCAGAAGCTCCTGAAGGACAAGGACAAGCCGATGCTCAACCGGGCATTGCGCGAGACCTACCCGCCCGGCTCGACGTTCAAGGTCGTCACCGCCGCCGCTGCCCTGGAGAACGGCCTCTACACCGACATCGACGGCAAGACGGACTCCCCGCTGCCGTACAAGCTTCCGCAGACGACCACCGTCCTGCAGAACGAGGGCAACATCCCGTGCGAGAACGCCTCGCTCCGGGAAGCGCTGCGGATGTCCTGCAACACCGTCTTCGGCAAGATCAGCGACGACCTGGGCAACCAGAAGATGATGGACGAGGCCGCCAAGTTCGGCTTCAACAAGGAGATCTTCACCCCGGTCCGCGCCGACGCGAGTATCTACCCGAAGGACAACCGGCCGCAGAACGCCATGGCGGGCATCGGCCAGGCCTCCAACCGCGCCACCCCGCTCCAGATGGCCATGGTCGCCGCCGCGGTCGCCAACGACGGCAGGCTCATGCAGCCGTACATGGTCGCCAAGCGGCAGGCGCCCAACCTCGACGTGATCTACACCCACGAGAAGGAGGAGCTCAGCCGGCCCCTCTCGGGTGAGAACGCGCAGAAGCTCCAGCAGATGATGGAGACCGTCGTCAAGAGCGGCACGGGAACCAAGGCCCTCATCGACGGCGTCACTGTCGGCGGCAAGACCGGTACCGCCCAGCACGGTCTGAACAACAGCGAGAAGCCGTACGCCTGGTTCATCTCGTACGCGAAGACCAGCAGCGGCTCGCCCGTCGCCGTGGCCGTGGTGGTCGAGGACAGCAGCGCCAACCGGGACGATGTCTCCGGCGGTGGTCTCGCCGCTCCGATCGCCAAGGCCGTGATGGAGGCGGTCATCAACAAGAGGTGACGTCCATCACATCGGGGGCCATACCTGCACATTGGGATACCGGTCAGATATCAGCTCACGGCTGTGGGCCGATCAGGTAGTGCGTGGCCGGTACCGTATGCGCGAGCAGCACACCGCCGGACCACACACCGGTGCGGTCGGGACTGACGGAGAGGGCTGGAACAGTTATGGAAGAGCCGCGTCGCCTCGGCGGCCGGTACGAGCTGGGCTCGGTGCTCGGCCGTGGTGGCATGGCCGAGGTCTACCTCGCGCACGACACCCGGCTCGGCCGCACCGTCGCTGTGAAGACGCTGCGGACCGATCTCGCCCGCGACCCGTCCTTCCAGGCCCGGTTCCGCCGTGAGGCCCAGTCCGCCGCCTCGCTCAATCACCCGGCGATCGTCGCTGTCTACGACACCGGCGAGGACTACGTCGACGGTGTCTCCATCCCGTACATCGTGATGGAGTACGTCGACGGGTCGACGCTCAGAGAACTTCTGCACTCCGGCCGCAAGCTGCTGCCCGAGCGCACCCTCGAAATGACGGTCGGGATCCTCCAGGCGCTGGAGTACTCGCACCGCGCGGGCATCGTCCACCGCGACATCAAGCCGGCGAACGTCATGCTGACGCGCACCGGCCAGGTCAAGGTCATGGACTTCGGTATCGCCCGCGCCATGGGCGACTCCGGTATGACGATGACCCAGACCTCGGCCGTCATCGGCACCGCCCAGTACCTCTCCCCGGAGCAGGCCAAGGGCGAGCAGGTCGATGCGCGCTCCGACCTGTACTCGACCGGCTGTCTGCTCTACGAGCTGCTGACCGTCCGGCCGCCGTTCATCGGTGACTCGCCCGTCGCGGTCGCCTACCAGCACGTACGGGAAGAGCCACAGACCCCCAGCACCTTCGACCCCGAGATCACGCCCGAAATGGACGCGATCGTGTTGAAGGCCCTGGTCAAGGACCCGGACTACCGCTACCAGTCGGCCGACGAGATGCGTGCCGATATCGAGGCCTGCCTCGACGGCCAGCCGGTCGCCGCCACCGCGGCGATGGGCGCGGCCGGTTACGGCGGCTACGACGGGTACGGCAACGACCAGCCCACCACCGCGCTGCGCGCCGCCGACCCGAGCGGCGCCCAGACCTCCATGCTGCCCCCGGTCAATCCGGACGACGGCGGCTACGGAAACGACGAGCGCCCGGACCGCCGCCGCCAGAAGAAGAACAACTACTCGACGATCCTGCTGATCGTCGCGGGTATCCTGGTGCTGATCGGCGCGATCCTGATCGGCAAGGCCGTCTTCGGCGGCGGCAGCGGCGACAACGGCAGGGTCGACGTGCCGAACATGGTCGGTTCGACCGTGGCAGAGGCGAATAATCTCGCGAAGAACGCCGGTGTCATCGTCAAGGTAGGCGCGCGCGAACCGTGCGAGACCCAGGAGAAGAACAAGATCTGCAGCCAGTCACCCAAGGCCGGCACGATGGCGCAGAACGAGGCCGTCACGGTCGTCGTCTCCACCGGTGCGCCGAAGGTCGAGGTCCCAGACGTCACGGAGAAGTCCCAGGAGAACGCCCGCAAGATCCTGGAGGACAAGGGCTTCTCGGTGAAGGTCGTCACGACCGAATCGTCCACCGCGAATCCCGACACCGTACTCGACCAGAGCCCCAAGGGCGGCGCGAAGGCCGAACGGGATTCCGAGGTCAAGATCACGGTCGCCAAGCAGGCCACAGCGCCCCTGCCGGACGTCCGCGGGCGGACCATCGACCAGGCACTGGCCCAGCTCAACGGCAACGGCTTCACCAAGGTCTCTCAGACGCCGGAGGATTCGACCGAACCGGCGGGTACGGTCATCGACCAGAGCCCGGCCGGCCCGAGCCAGCAGCCGAAGGATGTCCAGATCGTCCTGAAGGTCTCCAAGGGCCCGACGCAGCCGGCGACGGTCCCGGTCCCCGACGTCAGGGGTAAGACGGTCGCCGAGGCCAGGCAGAAGCTGAATGAGGCGGGCTTCACGAACATCAAGTTCACGCAAGACAGCTCTCAGGACGACAAGGCCCGGGTCATCAACATCGATCCGCAGCCGGACACCCCGGCAGACCCGGCAACCACCGTCATCACCCTCACCGCAATGGATGACAAGGGAAACGGGAACGGCAATATCTTCGGCGGTCCGTCGGGTTCACAGAACTGACACCGCACAGCACGAACGCGAAGGGCCCCGGTCACCGAAACGGTGACCGGGGCCCTTTGCTGTACTTGCCGCGATGCCTCCGCCTGACATACCGCACATGCAGCCGTAAACCGATCGTGTCTTCATATGTGCTGATTCGTTGAATCGATTGGGCGGGGTATCGAGCCCTTCCCTCTCTTCTGCACACATAGGAGGTCAGGAGCATGATCAACGAAGCAGCTCTGCTGGAGTCGAGGTCACTGCGCGATGGCGTGGTGGACCGGACGCACGTCATCGACAAGGTCAAGACCTTGTCTCTTCTTCCGGACGGCATGCACGTGACGACGGCGATGGTCGCCACGTACTTCGAGGTAACCGAAACCGCCATTCGGGCCATGGTGTTCGACCATCGTGAAGAGCTCGAAAGCAACGGCTATCGCGTCCTCACTGGATCGGAACTGAGTTACTTCAAGCAACTCAGTGGGATCCAGTCACGCACGGCGTCGCTTGCACTCTTCCCCCGGCGAGCTGTCCTCGACGTCGCCATGCTCCTCCGGGACAGTGAAGTCGCACGTCAGGTGCGAACATACCTGCTCGACGTGGAGTACATGGCACGGATTCAGCCTGTGGATAACTCTGTCCACAGGGGACCGGATTCCCTCGACGACCACATCGACCGACGCATCACCCACATCCTCGGCAAGACCATCGTCCCCATGTTCAACGCCCTCATCGAGGCCTCCGGCGAGCACCGCAAGGAGCTGATCTCGCTCCGGGACGACGTTGAGAAGGTCGAGCGGAAGCTCTGCAACCACCACCAAAGGCTCAGGCACCTTGAGCACGCCCAGGGCCCGCGCCCGTACACCGGAATCATGGCGTCCATCGACGCCATGAACTGGCGGGAGTTCGAGCATCACGTCGCCGTCCTGCTTCGCCGCGACGGCTGCACCGACGTCGTGGTGCACGGCGGCCCCGGCGACCGTGGAGTGGACGTCACCGCACTGGCCGCGGACGGCCGCAGTGTCGTCGTGCAGTGCAAGAACTTCCCCCTTACCGTCCGGTCTGGAGTGGCGAAGTGCAGAAGTTCCTGGGCGCCTCCATGGTCCAGCACCGGGCAGACGTGGCTCTCTTCGTAGCGACCACCTCCTTCACACCCGATGCACGCGCCATAGCCGAGACCCACGGCATCACGGTCGTGGACCGAGGCCACCTCGAGAAGTGGAGCGCCGGGGTACCGCTCCCGGTCCTGCAGTAGCCGACTGAGAGACCAGCGGACGCAGAGAGGCCCGAAGCCGCAAGAGAAAGTTGCGGCTTCGGGCCTTCGCCATCCTAGGGTCAGCTCAGCTCCGCCGGCTTCGTCTTCGGCGGCCCATCCGGCTCACAGCGCTGGCCGCGAGCCGAACCGCCCATCGAGCCCCGGCACCGCAACGGTGGCCGGGGCTCTTCGCTGTGCGCGCCGCGATGCCTGCCACCCCGGCATACCGCACATGTAGTCGTAAAGCGATCGTGTCTTCATATGTACTGATTCGTTGATCAGGTGGGGCGGGGCACCAGACTCCGGCTGCACCGACGGCTACGCGGAGGGCCAAGAGCATGATCAATGAAGTCGTACTGGTGGAATCACAGGCGCTGCGTCAGAGCCTCACGGAGCGGACGGAGGCACTCGACCGAGTCAAAGCGCTGTCCCTGCTGCCGGACGGTATGCACGTCACCACCGCCATGGTCGCTGCCTACTTCGAGGTGGCGGAAACAGTCATCAACAACCTCCTCAGCCGTCATCGGGGGGAGCTCGAATCGAACGGCCTGAGGGTGATCCGGGGTGCTGAGCTGCAGAAATTTAAGGAACTCACCCTGAGTTCCTATCCGCGGAGTTATCCACAGCCCCGTTCGAGCATGGCTCTCTGGCCCCGGCGGACCGTCCTGAACGTCGCCATGCTGCTCCGGGACAGTGAGGTGGCACGCCGCGTCCGTACGTACCTGCTCGACGTCGAGCACACCTCCCGGACGCACCCGGTCGTAGATACCCCGCGACGTGACAGCGAAGCCGAATCACTCGACGCCCGCATCACGCGACTCAGCGAAGAGAGCTTCACCCGCCTCCTCGGCACCGCGGTCGTGCCCATACTGAACGCCCTCATCGAGACGTCCTGCGAGCAGCAGCGAGAACTCATCAGCCTCCGCGAGAACGTCCAGCAGATCGAGCGGCGCCTCGTCCGGCACGACATCCAGCTGCGTCGTCTTCAGCGCGCGCAAGAGCAGCGTCCCCTCGCCGGAGTCATGGCCGCCATCGACACCATGAACTGGCGGGAGTTCGAGCAGCACATCGCCGGACTGCTGCGCCGTGACGACTGCACCGGCGTCGAGGTCCACGGCGGGAGCGGCGACCGCGGGGCCGACATCACCGGGTACACCGCCGACGGGCGCCGACTGGTCGTCCAGTGCAAGAACTTCGCCCCGTACCGCTCGGTGTGGAGCGGCGAGATGCAGAAGTTCGTCGGCACCAAGACGCTGCACCGGGCGGACGTGGCCGTCTACATGGCGACCTGCCCGTTCTCCCGCGAGGCGCTCGACATCGCGATGCAGGTCGGCGTCACCGCCGTGCACCGCGGCCTGCTGGAGGCCTGGAGCGCGGGCGCGAAGCTGCAGGTGCTCAAATAGGCCAGGACAGCAGAAGGCCCGAAGCCGCAAAAGGAAGTTACGGCTTCGGGCCTTCGCCATCCTAGGGTCAGCGCAGCTCTGCCGGGACCGTACGATCCTTATCGACCTTCTCCGTACGCACCAGCTCGCCCCACACGATGTAGCGGTACTTCGACGTGTAGACCGGCGTGCAGGTCGTCAGTGTGATGTAGCGGCCGGGCTTCTTCACGCCGGACTCCTCGGGGACCGGCTGGAGCACCTTGACGTTGTACTTCGACGTCTCGGGGAGCTCCTTGTAGACCTTGTAGACGTACCAGGTGTCCTTGGTCTCGAAGACGACGGCGTCGCCGGTCTTCACCTTGTCGATGTTGTGGAACTTCGCCCCGTGCCCGTCGCGGTGCGCCGCCAGCGTGAAGTTGCCCTGCTTGTCCCAGGGGAGAGCCGACTTCACCGGGTCCGTGTAGTAGCCGGCGATACCGTCGTTGAGGTTCTTGGTGTCGGTGCCCTTCTTGACGAGCACCTCGCCGTTCTTCATCGCGGGTACGTGCAGGAAACCGATGCCGTCCTTGGTGTCGAGGGCCCCGGGTCCCTCGTCCCAGCGGTCGCGAACGGTGTGGCCCTGCTTCTCGGCCTCGCGGTCGGCGAGCACATTCGTCCACCACAGGGAGTAGACGACGAAGAGGCCCAGCACCAGGCCCGCGGTGATCAGCAGCTCGCCGAAGACGCTGACCGCGGTCGCAACGAGATGGCGGTCCCTGCTCCGCACCGGAGGCGTGGACTCGTCGGTCTGCTCGTCCTGCTGCTGGGTCCTCGCTGCCACCGCACCCGTCCCTGTCGTGATGTAGTTCAGCCGACGAGCGCGTCGGGCTTTCCCTTGCTGCGCGGCCGTTCGTCGATCATCTTGCCCCAGACGATCAGCCGGTACGTACTTGTGAATTCAGGCGTGCAGGTCGTCAGAGTGATGTAGCGGCCGGGCTTGGTGAAGCCCGAACCGGGCGGCACCGGGGTGATCACCGAGACATTGGACGGGGACGTCTGAGGAAGGACACTGGTCATCTCGTACGTGTAGTACGCATCCTGCGTCTCGACCACGATCGGGTCACCCTTGCGCAGCCGGTTGATGTAGCGGAACGGTTCGCCATGGGTGTTCCGGTGACCGGCCAGCGCGAAGTTGCCCTGCGCGGCCGACGGCATCGCCGTCTTGAGCGCGCCCTGGCCGTAGTGACCGACCATGCCGCGGTCCAGGACCTTCTCCTTGCTGATGCCCTCGGCGATCGGGGCGACCACATCCAGCTTCGGGATGTGAATGATGGCGAAGCCCTGCCCCGGCTCGAACACCCCGGGCTTGCGGCCCTTCTCCCAGCCGTCCTGAATCTTGTGCGTCTCTTTCCCGGCGATCTGGTCGGCACGCACATTCGTCCACCACAGCTGGTACGTGACGAACAGCAGCATCAGCACGCCGAGCGAGATGAACAGCTCGCCGACGACCCGGCTGGCGATCACGGCCGGGCTGTCCTTGGCCGCACGGGCGGCCCGCCGTGCCTCGACGCGGGACAGCGGACGCCCCTCAGGCGTCGCCGCCGACCGGGTCTCCGGCTGCGGCTCGCCGTGCCGGCGGCCACGCCCCTTGGCGGCGCGCCGACGCTCGGCCCGGCCTCCGGCAGGCGGTTCCGGGCGCGCTTCGAGTTCCGTGGTCTCCGGACCGGGATCCTGAGCCGCGGCAGGCTCCGTGCCGTACTCCGGCTCTGCTTGCGGTGCCGGAGCCGTCATCGCCCGCTCGGCCGGGCGCCGGGTGTCCGCCGTCCGGAGACCGATCGTCTCGTCGTTGCGGGGGAGCGGCGGCGCGGGTGGAGGCGCCGCGACAGGCTCCTGCTGCCCGTACCAGTCCCGTTCGTACCCCTCGGGGTCGTACCACTCGCGCGGCGTCCCCTGAGGCCCCTGTGCCCCCTGTGACGCCTGCGCCTGGCCTTCCGACTGCCGGCCCTGCGCCGCCCCGGTGTCCGCCGTCACCGCCGGAATGCTCTCCGCCCGGAACCACGGCGAGGCGTGCTGCCCCGGCAGCGGATCGTTCAGCGGGTCCGCCAGCTGGTCGACTGCCGCCTCGAACGCGCCCGTGGCCTCGTACGCGCGTTGCTCGTACGGGCCTTCCTCACCGGCGTCGTGCTCGGGGCGGAGTGCGGTCACGCGACAGCCTTGCCCACCACCGGCGCGAGCCCCTCCGACCTCGCGACGGCTCCCGTATCACCGCACCGCACCAGCCAGTTGGCCAGCATCAGATGGCCGTACTCGGTCAGGACCGACTCCGGATGGAACTGCACACCCTCCACCGGCAGTTCGCGGTGGCGCAGCCCCATGATGATGCCGTCGGCCGTGCGCGCCGTGACCTCCAACTCCTGCGGGATCGTCTCCGGTTCGGCGGCGAGCGAGTGGTAGCGGGTCGCGGTGAACGGGGACGGCAGCCCGGCGAAAACGCCCTTGCCCTCGTGCGTCACCGGCGACGTCTTGCCGTGCAGCAGCTCGGGGGCGCGGTCCACCACACCGCCGTACGCCACGGCCATCGACTGCATGCCGAGGCAGACGCCGAAGACCGGGACGCCGGTCGCCGCGCAATGGCGCACCATCTCGACGCAGACGCCCGCATGCTCCGGGGTGCCGGGGCCGGGCGAGAGCAGAACGCCGTCGAAGCCGTCCTGGGCGTGTGCCGTGGTCACCTCGTCGTTGCGCAGGACCTCGCACTCGGCGCCGAGCTGGTAGAGGTACTGGACGAGGTTGAAGACGAAGCTGTCGTAGTTGTCGACGACAAGGATGCGGGCGCTCACTGGCCGGCCCCCGTTCCGCTCGTGCCGTCGACCGTCACGTCGCCGAACGGAAGCAGCGGCTCGGCCCACGGGAAGACGTACTGGAAAAGCACATAGACGACGGCGAGTGCCAGTACGAGCGAGATGAGCCCGCGCACCCACGCATTGCCCGGCAGATGCCGCCAGATCCAGCCGTACATGCTGTCCCTCCATTCGGTACGGGACCAGACTAAAGGGCCGGGGCAGGGGCGTGGGTCAGCTGTGGAAAGCTGCCGGCTTGCCGTCCGTCACAGGCTGCGTCGCGTCGAGATGCGCCCAGACGATGAGCCGGTGGCTGCTGCCCCATTCGGGATCGCAGGTGGTCAGTGTCAGATAGCGGCCGGGCCCGTCGAAGCCGGACTTGCGGGGGACGGCGTCGATGACACCGGTGTCGCTCGGCACGGTGCGGTACGGCTTCTTCTCGATGCGGTACGTGAACCATATCGTCCCGTCCGTCAGCACCACCGCGTCGCCGCGGCGCAGCGTCGGGAAGTCCTTGAAGGGATCCCCGTAAGTGCGACGGTGCCCGGCCACCGCGAAATTGCCGACGCCGCCGAGGGGGGCGGTTCCGCGGTAGTGGCCGAGCCCCTTCTGCAAGGTTTTGACCTCGGTGTTCTCCAGGACGGGCCACTCCCAGCCCTTGCCTAAGCGGGGGATGTACAGCATCGCGAACGGCTTCCCGTCCCGGTAGGCGGAGGGGGCCGGTGATGGCGTGGGTGCGGACGACGGCGAGGCCGAGGGCGACGGCGTGCCTGTCGCGTTCGGCCCGGGTACGGACACGGCCCCCTGCGCCCACTGGCTCTGCAGGGTGTCGATCTGCCCCTCGGTGGCACCAGCGGCCTTCACCCCGGTCCAGAACAGCACGTACACCACAAAAAGGATGATCAAAGCGCCCGCGGTGATGCACATTTCGCTGAAGGTCCTGACGATCAGTCGCACCGACACCGGTCGGCCTCCCCGGAACTGCTCGCTACTTCACCGGCTTCGCATAGTGGAGATCCACTGTGCCCGAGTAGCCGGGAAGAGTCACCGCCCCGTGCTCGTCGACTTTCCAGCCGAGCCCGTACGCCTTCACATACAGCAGGTAGTTCCGGATCGAGGAGGAGTTGTCCAGGGCCTTCTTGAGCCGGTCGGGGTCGCCGACCGCGGTGATCTTGTACGGCGGCGAGTAGACCCGGCCCTGGAGAATCAGCGTGTTGCCGACGCAGCGCACCGCGCTGGTGGAGATCAGCCGCTGGTCCATGACCTGGATGCCGCGGGCACCGCCCTGCCAGAGAGCGTTGACGACGGCCTGTAGATCCTGCTGGTGGATGACCAGGTCGTTGGGTTGCGGGTCGGGGTAGCCGGGGTTCGCGGTGGCGTTCGGCGGGGCGTCGTCGAGCGTGACGGCGACGGCCCGGCCGGAGAGCTTCTTGGTGCCCGCGGCCCGCTCCAGCGCCTTGAGCTTGACGTCCTCCGCCTTGGTGCTGCCGTCGTCGCGCTGGGCAAGGGCATCGATGTCCTCGCGCACGGACGCGTTGGAGCCGTCGAGCCCCGCGTTCTTCTCGCTGCGCTGTTGAATGAGGTCGGAGAGCTTCAGCAGCGACGAGTCGGTGCGGATGTTGGTGCCCTTGGCCGTGTTGGCGCTGGTGACGAAGATCAGCCCGGCAAGGGCGAAAACGGCAGCGGTGAGCACTCGGACCGGGTGCCGGACGGTGCGCCGGACCGGTCCTTGGGGAGAGTCGGCAGAATTGCTCAACGTACCCTTATCTCCTTCGGCGCCACGGAAGCACTACGCTAACGGACGTCCGGGGGAGGCAGCATTCCCCCTCGCGCCGCGCCCCGGCGCCAGCCACAGTTCCCTGCGCGGTCACGCAGCGCATCGACAGGAGAGTTCCTCGTGCCGAAGTCACGTATCCGCAAGAAGGCCGACTTCACGCCGCCTCCGGCGAAGCAGGCAACCAACATAAAGCTGACCAACCGCAGTTGGGTGGCGCCGGTGATGCTGGCGTTCTTCCTGATCGGTCTGGCCTGGATCGTCGTGTTCTACGTGACCGACGGCGATCTGCCCATCAAGACGCTGGGTAACTGGAACATCGTCGTGGGCTTCGGCTTCATCGCCGGTGGCTTCGGCGTCTCCACGCAGTGGAAGTAGCCGGACAGCACCCGTAGGACCACAGCCGGCCCCGGTACCGCAACCCTTGCCCTGAGTTACCCACAGCGTTATCCACAGGCGGGGGAAAAGGTCAGACGATCTGTGGATAACTCCCCGGCTGTTGACGCCGGTGTGACTGCAGTCTCCCCTGTCGAGGGGTGGCACGCCCCTTGTCTCCGCTGGAAAAACCCAGCTCAGCGACAAGGGGCACAGTTGTACCCACAGAATGCACAAGATCGTGCACCTGCTGTGGACAACTGCCGGAGAAGCCCCCCTGGCGCCTGCGATCAGGTCAGTGCGGCAGTTCTGGCAACCACGACGAGGACCACCGCCACCAGGACCAGCGCACAGGTGCCGTACTGCACCAGCGTCCGCCGTTCACGCGGTGCGTGCACCATGGCGATGGCGATCAGCGTGCCGGCGATCAGACCGCCGACATGCGCCTGCCAGGCGATTCCGCCCCAGGGGTTGAACGTGAAGAGCAGGTTCAGCGCGAGGAGCACGAGGACCGGCCGCATGTCGTAGTTCAGCCGACGCATGAGCACGGCGGTGGCGCCCAGCAGACCGAAGATGGCACCGGAGGCACCGAGCGAGCCCTGGTTCGGTGCGGCAAGCCAATAGGTGAGCGCGCTGCCCGCCAGGCCGGAGAGCAGGTAGAGCGCGAGGTAGCGGGCACGGCCGAGCGCCGCCTCCAGGGGACCGCCGAGCCACCACAGTCCCAGCATGTTGAACGCGATGTGCCAAACCTCCTGGTGCAGGAACATCGACGTCACCAACCGGTACCACTGGCCCTCCGCGACCCCTTCCAGCGGACCGCCCTCGTAGAAGGTGGCCCGTCCCAGCAGTGTCAGGTCGTCGAGCAGTGACACCTTCACATGTACCGCGATGAACAGGACGACATTGAGGGCGAGCAGGATCTTGGTGACCAGCCGCGGGTCGGCGGCGACGGTGCCGCCGGCCAGGGTGCGCGGCTGATTGGCAGCCGGGCCGTGCCCCGTACCTGAGCCCTGGCGGACGCAGCCCGGGCACTGGAAGCCGACCGAGGCGCTGACCATGCACTCGGTGCAGATCGGACGGTCGCAGCGCGTGCAGCGGATCCCCGTCTCACGGCCCGGGTGGCGGTAGCAGCTCAATGGGCCGCGGGCATCGGCGGACTGTTCCCGGGCGCCGGGCGGCTGCTCGTCCATCGGTCCCATCACTTGCTGGCCCCCTCGGGTCACGTCGTGGGCGACAGCGCGCATGGTGCCGCCCTGCTCGTCCGCTATGTAACCAAGTACGGACAAGCAGGGCGGTTGGTTCCCGAGATGGCCGATCAGAGAGTGATCCCACCGTAACCACAGGCAATCATCGGGTCTCGACGACGACCGACTCGATCACCACATCCTGCACCGGGCGGTCGGTGCGCGCGTTGGTCCGGGTGCTCGCGATGGCGTCCACGACCTTCTTGCTGGCCTCGTCCGTCACCTCACCGAAGATGGTGTGCTTGCCGGTCAGCCACGCGGTGGGCGAGACGGTCACGAAGAACTGCGAGCCGTTGGTGCCCGGGCCGGCGTTGGCCATGGCCAGAAGGTACGGCTTGTTGAAACTGAGGTCCGGGTGGAACTCGTCACCGAACTCGTAGCCCGGGCCGCCGGTGCCGTTGCCCAGCGGGTCCCCGCCCTGGATCATGAAGCCGCTGATGACCCGGTGGAAGACGGTCCCGTCGTACAGCCTGTCCGTGGACTTCTTGCCGGTCGCGGGGTGGGTCCACTCCCGCTCGCCCGTGGCGAGCTCGACGAAGTTCTTGACCGTCTTGGGCGCGTGGTTCGGCAGAAGCCGGATCTCGATGTCGCCTTGGCTGGTCTTCAAGGTGGCGTAAAGCTGCTCGGCCACGATCTGCCTTCCGTAAGTCTTCGCTGACGTCCACCGATCCTCGCACGGACCGTCCGTCGCACGGCCTTCCTGCGGCTCCCCACAGGAACAAAAGAGGCCAAGTGCGTGACGAACCGGCGCGTGCTGAACCGAACCGTGGCATTGTCATCGGCAAGCTCCCCTTGCACCACATTGCTCACAAACATCGCTTATGACTGTTTTGCATGACCGTCTCTCATGCCCCGGATGCCCGCCCCACATGCCGCACACGCCATCGCGGGGCATGATTTCGAAATGGGTGGAAAGGCGGAGTACCTACCCGCCACCAAGGAGGAGGATCCCGTGACCCGCATCGACAGCGTGCGCGCCGCAACCGACTCGGCGAAGGAAAGCGTGCAGCACGCCGCGGAAGTGGTGGCGCCCTACGCCGACTCGGCCAAGGACCAGGCGGCACACTATGCGCACGAGGCCCGTACGCGGCTCGCGCCGAGGGTGTCGAAGGCAGCCCAGCAGGCCCGCGTCCAGTACGACGCCCATCTCGCACCACGTATCGAACTGGCTCGCGCGCATGTGCCCCCCAAGGTCGACGAGGCCGCCCAGCGCGCCACGCTCCGCACCCGTCAGGCAGCCAGAAGCGCCGCGGCATACACCGTGCCCCGCGTCGAGCAGGCGATGGCCGCCGCCCAGCCCGTCGCCGGGGAAGCCGCGGCCCGCAGCGCCGCGGCACTGGCCGCACTGCGCGGGCAGGTCACGGCGAAGGAGATCAAGAAGCTGGCCAGAAAGCATGAGCGGCGGGCCAAGGCCGGGCGCGCGCTCAAGGTCGTGGCCGTGGTCTCCGTCCTGGCAGTCGGCGCCTACGCCGCGTGGCGGTGGTGGGATAAGCAGGCCAATCCGGACTGGCTGGTCGAGCCCCCCGCCCCCACGGAGGTCGCCGACCGTACGCCGCTGACCTCGGTCGACGGCAGCGGGCCGACGGCTGTGGACCCCGAGGTCCGCGCCAAGCAGGCCGATTCGGACAAGACGGACGAGGTGGACGGCACCGACCTCGACGACGGCCGCTGAGCCGCCACAGCCGCGCCGCCCACGGCAGACACCACAAGAGAGCCCCTCCGACCTGCGTTTCCGCAGATCGGAGGGGCTCTTGACGTGGAGCCTAGGAGATTCGAACTCCTGACATCTGCCTTGCAAAGGCAGCGCTCTACCAACTGAGCTAAGGCCCCGAAAAAGAGGACAGCACCAGACACATCAGCGTCTTGGTCACCGCCGCAGACCAGACTACCGGGTGACCCCCTGAATCTTCCAAAAAGATGGGGACTCCCGGTCGGCAACCACTCTCCGTAAGATGCTGGACGAGGTTCGCAGCAGCGAAGCCTCAGCGAAGGGGAGACGCCATGGATGCAGTTCAGCAGGAAGCAACGGCAAGAGCCAGGGAACTTCAGCGCAGCTGGTACGGGGAACCGCTGGGCGCGCTATTCCGCCGGCTCATCGACGATCTCGGCCTGAACCAGGCCCGGCTCGCCGCCGTACTCGGGCTGTCCGCACCCATGCTGTCCCAGCTGATGAGCGGTCAGCGGGCGAAGATCGGCAACCCCGCGGTCGTTCAGCGCGTCCAGGCTCTGCAGGAGCTGGCCAGCCAGGTCGCCGACGGCAGCATCAGCGCGGGCGAGGCCACCGACCGCATGGAACAGATCAAGAAGTCCCAGGGCGGTTCCGTCCTCACCGGCACCGGTCAGACCACGACCAGCGGCGGTGCACCCACCGTTCGTCGCGTGGTCCGTGAGATCCAGTCGCTGCTGCGGTCGGTCGCTGCCGCCGGTGACATCATCGATGCCGCCGACTCCCTCGCCCCAACCCACCCGGAACTGGCAGAGTTCCTCAGGGTGTACGGCGCCGGCCGCACCGCGGACGCAGTCGCGCACTACGAAGGACACCAGAGCTAGTGCCGTAACCGGCAATGTTTGCCCCATGAGGAGCGTCGTCCAGTACGTGCGACCGCAAGGCGGCCGGAAGTCCTTGGGTGGGGCCTCCCCTGCTCGAACGAAGCTGAGAGCTTGGGGAAGAAGCTGCTAGGACTTTTGGCCAACGCGGCGAGCAGGCGTGCTGAGCGGTGCGACGGGGCAGAGCTTGCCGGGAGGGGCATTAGGACCTTTCTTTCGGTTCGGGCCGGATTCAGGGGGCGGAACCTGGTACGTGCGACTGCCAGGCGGACAAGGGAAACAGCGCCGGGCGTTGTGGACCGACGACAACGCGGCGGATGTGCGTACCAGACCCCACAAGCTCAGCCGAATGAAAGATCCTGGTGCACTACCCCCGAGAACCGGGCACGAGCCGAAACAGGAACTGGGAGCGGGCACAGCGCAATGGGTGAGGTCTTCGCGGGTCGGTACGAGCTGATCGATCCGATCGGACGTGGTGGCGTCGGTGCCGTCTGGCGAGCCTGGGACCACCGGCGCCGCCGGTACGTGGCGGCCAAGGTGCTTCAGCAAAGCGACGCACACACGCTGCTGCGCTTCGTCCGCGAGCAGGCCCTGCGGATCGAGCACCCTCATGTGCTCGCTCCGGCCAGTTGGGCCGCGGACGACGACAAGGTCCTGTTCACCATGGATCTGGTGAGCGGCGGCTCGCTTGCGCATGTCATCGGCGACTACGGCCCACTGCCCCCGCGCTTCGTCTGCACGCTGCTCGACCAGCTGCTGTCCGGACTGTCGACGGTGCATGCGGAAGGCGTCGTGCACCGCGACATCAAGCCCGCCAACATCCTGATGGAGGCCACCGGCACCGGCCGGCCGCACCTGCGGCTCTCCGATTTCGGCATCTCCATGCGCAAGGGCGAGCCCCGCCTGACCGAGACCAACTATGTGGTGGGAACGCCGGGTTACTTCGCGCCCGAGCAGATGATGGGCGCAGAGCCCGACTTCCCCGCGGACCTCTTCGCCGTGGGGCTTGTCGCGCTCTATCTGCTGCAGGGGAAGAAGCCGGACGCCCGAGCCCTCATCGAATACTTCGCCTCGCACGGCACCCCCAGCGCCCCGCAAGGCATCCCGGAACCGCTGTGGCAGGTCCTCGCAGGTCTTCTGCAGCCGGATCCGCAGGCCCGGTTCCGCACGGCCACCGGCGCGCGCAAGGCGCTGACGGCCGCGGTCGAGATGCTGCCGGAGCCAGGTGTCGACGACGAACCGGTGGAGGTCTTCGACCAACTCGGCCCGCTGCCCGCCGGTTTCGGCCCCGAAGGCCCGATCGCCACCCCCAGGCAGCCGTCCCCGGCCGACCACACCGCACACGTGGGCCAGGACGCACAGCAGGCCGTACAGCAGCCGCACACCCCACCGCCCTCCCCGATGTCGGAGACAGGCAGCTTCCATCTCGCCCCGCCTCCGCAGCAGCCGCCCACGCCGCTGCCCCAGCCGGCCCAGCCTGCTCCTGCCCCCGCTTCGCTCCCGGCGCATACGGGTTCCCCCTTCCCTGCCGCTCCACCGGATCTCTCCCAGGCCCCGACATCCGCAGTGTGGCGCGAACCGGTTCCTACTCGTGCATACACCGCCGAGCAGCAGCAGGTTCCGCATCCCGGGGCGGGAATGTCCCCGCACTTCGCTCCGGCATCGCCTCCGGCCCACCCCATGGCCGCCGCTCCCGCACAGGGATCGCAGAAGCGTCCGGGACCGCCCCCGAAGGTGGCGATCCCGGTCCTGCTGGTGGCGCTGATCTGTTTCGCTGTCGGAATCTGGGCACTGAACCAGGCCTGAGGCCCGGTGGCTGCAGCCGCTGTCACCAGGCCTGCGGAGGCCCTCCGTAGGGCTGCTGCCCGGCCGCGCCACCGGCAGGACCGCCCACGGCGGCCGCCGTGCGGCGACGCGCAAGCAGCGTCCACGCCCCGAGGCCGAGCACCAGCACGGCACCGGCGCCGATCCCGGCCGCACCCACCGTCTTCATCGTGTTGCTCTTGTCGGCCTGAGGGGCGCTCTGACCGCTCCTGGCCATGTCCTTGTCGTCCTGCGTCACACCGAAGACTCCGGCGGAACCTTCGTACGGCGATGTCTTCGCCGTCTTCGCCGCGTTCTCGACCTGCACACTGAGAGTCATCGGAATCGCCTTCTCCCCGTAGGCATGAGCGACCTTCGGGCTGAGCGACACCGACAGGTAGTACCAGCCCGCGAACCGCATGGCGCTCTCGCCGGCACTGAACGTGAACCGGTTCCCGTACGCCACCGGGGGCAGCGGATCGAGCGACACCGAGGCGGGCTTGCCGGAGTACGACAGCGGCGAGGCGTTGTCGACATGGCCGTGCGCCGGATTGTCCAGGGACAGTGCGAGCGCGTTGCCGACGTACTCGTCCGAGCCGCCAACACTGTTGCCGAGGTCGACGGTGGCGAAGATCTGCTGTCCCCAGTCCACCGGCACCCGGTAGAAGAGGGTCTGCCCCGGCTCGATGCCGTCCCTCCACGTGCCGGTCTCCAGGCTAGTGGCGTCGTAATAGCTGGTGCCTCCGTGCCGTTCCTCCTTCTTGGCCCGCGTGGGCGGTGTCGGCGACGCGGAGGGCCAGTCCTCGGGCGCCTCGGTCTGCGCCGCACCGCCCTTCTTCAGCTTCGGCTCCGACGCGTAACGGAGCTCCAGGTCCCAGGCGTCGGGCGTCGAGGTGGCCTTGCTCTCCCGCTCGATCAGGACGTTGTACTTACCGGCGTCCTGGCAGGTGCTGCGGTCCTTGTCCGTGACCCGGTAGGCGTACGCGGCGATCGGATGCGGGAACTCCGCCGCCTCGAAGCGGGCGTCCTCGGAACTGCACTGCAGGTCCCTGCTGTCCCTGATGCTGACCGTGATGCCGTCCCCGTACGCGACCTTGCCACCGGCCTTGGGTACGACCACCGCCGAGACGTACGCGTTCGTGGCGGCGTCGAGGTCGAGGCGGTAGTAGAGCTTCTCGCCCGGCTTGATCGAGCTCCTGTAGACGGATCCGGGCTTCAGGTCCGACGCGTCGGTGCTGACCTCCGCGCCCGGGACCGCCTTCGCCCCGGGGGCGAAGGTGTACGCAGCAGGCTCACCGGCCGCGTACGCCTGCCCCGGCAGCGCCGCCACCGCGCACATCGCCGCGGCCGCGGCCAGCGTCGCCCGGCCCCTGTTGCGCTGCCTCATCACGCGCTTCCCCTCGTCTGTGTGGCCGACCTGCGGCGGCTGCGTACGAACACGAGCCCGGCGATCACCACCACGGCGCCCGCCCCGTCAGCGGCCGCAACGCCGGTCCATCCTGCCCCGCCCGTACCTCCGCTGTCTCCGGCCCCAGCCGAATTGCCCTCCTTGTCCGCCCTCTTGCTCTCTCCCCTGCCCGGCTTCCCGGAGAGGACGGCGGCATGGTACTCGGGGCCGGCCCGCTCGTCGTCGAGCACCGACACCCGCAGCACCACACCGATCTGCGCGTTCTCGGCAATCTCGGCAGCCTGCGCGCCCAGCGTCACCGAGATGTAGAACTCACCCCCGGCATGCACTGGCTGGACCACCCAGCGGTACTCGTAGCGGTTGGTCCAGGCGGCCGGCACCGAACCCATCCTGACCGCGGCCGGACGGCCGCTGTACAGGGGCGACGAGGTGAACTCGCCACCGCCGCCGACTGGGAAGCAAGCCGGCGTGAACAGCTGCGTCGCACCATACGAGTACGTCGAGGCGACCCCCGCGACCGTGGGTTCGTTGGCGAACTCCACGTCGTAGCGCACCTGCTGGCCCCAGCCCGCCGGAACCTTGTACCAGAGCGTCTGTGCCGGCAGGATCCGGTCGCACCACACGCCCCGGCCGAGCTCCTCGGCGTCGTTGAATCCGGTGCCTCCCCGCATGTCACGGGGGTTGCCGGAGGGCAGCACCGCGCTCTTGCCGCCCGCCCCGTACTCCGGCTCGGACGCGGCGGGCGTGACACCCTTCTTCAGCGGTGCCTCCACCCCGTACACGAGCTCCAGCGGCCAACGCGCGGCATCGGAACCCTTCTTGCTCGCCCGTTCCACCACCAGCCGGTAGTGGCCCGCCCGGTCGCAGCTGCGGGTCCCCTCGGTGGAGGGGATACGGGCGACGGCCCAGGTCAGCGGGGTCGCGCCCTCCTTCTGGTAGAAGCGCGCGGTGTCCGTCGCGCAGGCGCTGTCAGTGCCGTACGCAATGCTGGTACGCAGCGCGTCGAAGGTGTCGACGGCGGCCCCGGGCTGCGGCACCGCCGTCGCCGAGAAGTCCGCCGTGGACACGGCGTCCAGACCAACCGCGTAGTACCGCCTCTCGCCCGGACCGATGGTGTCCAGATACTGCCCGGGTACGAGTGCGGGCGCCCTGCCGCCGGTCGCGGCGCCCTCGACCCGCTTGCCACGGAACCGGTAGCCGTCCGCCGAGAGTTGCGCTGCCCGTTGCAACTGCCTGGCCGGCGACTTGGCGTCCGGTGCGTCGCAGTAGCGGCCGTTGCCCGCCTCCGCGATGCATTCGAGCTGCTCGCGGGCTCGGCCCTTCACCTGGAAACCGACGGTGTCGATGCGCAGCCCGATCCCGTCCTTGCCGAGCCGCTCGGCCACCGCGCAGGGCTGCGGCGTACCGCAGTTGCCTCGCCGTCGGAGATCAGCAGGATCGCGCGCGTCCCGATGACACCATCCGCGGGCTCAGGAAGGTCGTTCGCGGCCTTCTGCAGGGAGAGCCCGCCAAGGAGTGTCGCCCCTGGGCCGCAGGTCCGCCACGGCCTGCTTCACCGCGGCCCGGTCGAGCGCCTGCACCGGGCGGACGAGACGGGTGAGCCCCGGGGCCGGTCGGCGCCGTACACCCGCAGACCGGTCGGGTAGCCGTCGGGAAGACCGTCCACGACGGTGCCCACAGCGGTACGGGCGGACTCCATGCGGGTCCGGCCCGTTCCGTCGTCGTCCGCCATGGAGCCGAAAGAGTCCAGCACCATGACCAGGCTGCTGCTGCCGTCCCGAGGGGTCGTGGCCGGGGCCGCAGCTGCGCCGCCCGCAACCGTGCCGGCCGCCGTGGCGGGCATCGCACCCGCGACCAGGGCGAGCAGGGCCCCGCCGATCCATGTCCCCAATGCTGAAGTACGGCGATGGTTCCGTGCTCCCACCCGTGCCCCCTCGGCAGACCCACCAGTCCCTTTGCTTTCGCAACCTATTGATTTGCGTAGGTGAATTCAAAAGCACAGGTGTCGCGGTCCCGCAACAGCACGAAACCCCGGTCGCTCAGCGACCGGGGCCCGCACAAGGCTGTTCTGTCTCAGACACCCGAACCTGCGGGCACGGAGTCAGTCGCCTCCGTCCACAGATCCTGCTCGGCGCGATCCGCCTGGATCTGGCGGTACACGAGGAGCCCGCCGATGGCGGCCAGTGCGACCAGGAGAAGCTTCTTCACCGCGCGACCTCGTCTTTCCTTGACATAGGGGACTTCTGCCGCCCGACTATACACACCGACCGATACCGATCAGTGACCTACCTGCGACCTGGCTGCTTTCCGGGCAAAAGTGACCATCCCGCCCCGCCCCGCAGCGGTCCGTCCCGCCCGGTTGCACCAGACGAGTGGTGTTCATCTGAAGATCGGTGGATCCGCGGCGTCGGTCACCGAAATCGCGAGCTACATCCACATCATCAGAAAGGTAAGCAAACCGGACCACCCGAAAGCGAGGGGCCATGAGCACCTTCAAGGCCAAGAGCATCTGGACCGCCTTCATCACCGCCTTCTTCGCGCTTCTCGCGTCGATGGGGCTCATCAGCACCCCCGCCGCAGCCGCGCAGCCGAAGGCCACGACTCAGGAGCACACGGGTGCGACCGCGGCAACCGCGACCACCCCGTCGGTGCGATGGACCCTTCCGCGTGACAGGTCGCTGCCACCCACGATGAAGCAGCGCATCCACGCCGAGGCACACGGCTCCTCACCGGCCACCAGGCACCTGCTGACGGACATGAGAGACGCCGTGGGCGCCACAGGCACCACCGGTGCCGCCCGCACCGCCCACGGGGCCCCGGCGGGGGACACATCCCTCCTGCCACCGTGAGAGCGGCGCCACTGACGCACAGGGCCCCTGGTCTGGTTCACACCGGACGGGGGCCTTTTCGTGCGCGGGCAGCCGGGGGCCGGCTTCGTGCCCACCATGGCGTGGCAGACGGATCCGCAGTCCGCCAAAGCTTCGAGCGTCTCGTGAAGCGGGCCGGGGTCCGCCGCATCACGGTCCGGCCGGCCCGGCACACGTGCAGGACGCTGCTTGGCTTCTTGAAGGTGCATCCCAAGGCCGCTCAGGCGACCCTCCGCCACAGCCAGATCAGCATGACCAGGGACGTCTGTACGCACATGGTCGACTCTGGCGAGCGGGAAGCCGTCGCGATGCTGGCAGAACCCACCCACCGGCTGATGTCAGCCGCAGATGCCAAAGACCCCCAACCATGATCGGTTGGGGGTCTTCGTGCTGGTGGGGCTAACAGGATTTGAACCTGTGGCCTCATCCTTATCAGGGATGCGCTCTAACCAACTGAGCTATAGCCCCGCCGCGCTGCGCGCTGACTTCTGAAGATTAGCGCACGTCGGGGCCAGTCCCAAAATCGATACCCGCGGCCCTACTCGTCCTCCGCCAGCGTGAGCTCGACACCGCCCACGAAACCGGCCGACAAGTTGTAGATGAAGGCGCCCAGCGTCGCCAGCGCGGTCGCCAGCACGACGTCGATCACCGCGATGACCGACGTGAAGATGAGGACGCGCGGAAGCGACAGGAACGACTGCACATCGAAGCCGTTGCTGTCGTTGGAACCGGTCGCCTCGCTGATGGTGCCGCCCACGGTGGAGAAGACACCCATGGCGTCCATCACCATCCACAGGACCGCGGCCGCCACGACCGTGCAGATGCCGAGCGCGATGGAGAGCAGGAAGCTGACCTTCATCACCGACCACGGGTCGGCCTTCGCCACCCGCAGTCGCGCCTTGCGGGTACGCGGAGTGGTCCGCGCCCCCGTTCGCGCGCGACGGGCCGCCTGAGCGGCAGCGACGCCCTGCTGCGCGCCCTGGGGCGGGCCGCCCTGCGTCCCGCCCGCGGGCGAGGGGTACGCCTGCGGCGGGTGGTAAGGCCCGCCTGCCTGCCCTGGCGCGGGCTCACGCTCACCGGGCAGCGGCCCGGTCGCGTATCCCTCGTACTGGGGCTGAGGCCCCCGGGTGTCCGTCACAGTGCCCCCTTGGGAGTCCGTGGCAGGGCCACGGGCACCGTTCGCTCCAGCTCCGGAAGCGGCCGAACCGGCGCCCGTGGCTCCACTCACGCTCTACTCCTCGTGCTCCCCGGCCGAAGGCGACGTGCCTTCGACAGTGCCCTCGACAGTGTTCTCTGCGGTCGCCTCGGCAGTCGCCTCGGCAGTCGCCTCGGCATCCGCATCTCCGTCGACCTCTTCGGCCTCGCGGCCGGCCTCGGCGTTACGTGCGATGCCGACGACCGCGTCACGCTTGCCCAGATTGATCAGTTGAACGCCCATGGTGTCACGGCCCGTCTCCCTGACTTCATTGACTCGCGTACGAATCACACCGCCGCCGAGCGTGATGGCGAGGATTTCGTCCGTCTCCTCGACCACCAGCGCGCCGACCAGCGAGCCCCGGTCCTCCACGATCTTGGCGGCCTTGATACCCAGGCCGCCACGACCCTGAACGCGGTACTCGTCGACGGGGGTCCGCTTCGCGTACCCACCATCGGTGGCAGTGAACACGAACGTACCGGGCCTGACGACATTCATCGAGAGCAGTTCGTCGCCTTCGCGGAAACTCATGCCCTTGACGCCCGAGGTGGCGCGGCCCATCGGGCGCAGCGCATCGTCCGTCGCAGTGAACCTGATGGACTGGGCCTTCTTGCTGATGAGCAGCAGATCGTCCTCGGCCGAGACCAGCTCCGCACCGATCAGCTCGTCGTCGCTGCCGTCCTCCGTCTCGCGGAGGTTGATCGCGATGACACCGCCGGAACGCGGGGAGTCGTAGTCCTTCAGCGCGGTCTTCTTCACCAGGCCGCCCTTGGTGGCGAGGATCAGATAGGGCGCGGCCTCGTAGTCCCGGATCGCCAGGATCTCGGCGATCTGCTCGTCCGGCTGGAAGGCCAGCAGGTTCGCGACGTGCTGGCCGCGTGCGTCCCGGCCGGCGTCCGGAAGCTCGTACGCCTTGGCCCGGTAGACGCGGCCCTTGTTGGTGAAGAACAGCAGCCAGTGGTGGGTCGTCGACACGAAGAAGTGGTCGACGATGTCGTCTTCCTTGAGCTTCGTGCCGCGGACGCCCTTGCCGCCGCGCTTCTGCGAGCGGTAGTCGTCCGTCTTCGTACGCTTCACATAGCCGCCGCGCGAGATGGTGACGACAATGTCCTCCTCGGCGATCAGGTCCTCGATGGACATGTCACCGTCGAAGGGCACCAGCTTGGAGCGCCGGTCGTCGCCGAACTTCTCGACGATCGCCGCCAGCTCCTCGCTGACGATCTGCCGCTGCCGTACCGGCGACGCCAAAATCTCGTTGTACTCGTTGATCTTCGCCTGGAGCTCATCGTGCTCGGCCGTGATCTTCTGGTGCTCCAGCGCGGCCAGTCGGCGCAGCTGCATCTCCAGAATCGCGTTCGCCTGGATCTCGTCGATCTCCAGCAGGCCCATCAGGCCCTCACGCGCGATCTCGACCGTCTGGCTGCGCCGGATGAGGGCGATGACCTCGTCGATCGCGTCGAGTGCCTTGAGCAGACCGCGCAGGATGTGCGCCCGCTCCTCCGCCTTGCGCAGGCGGAACTTCGTACGCCGGACGATGACCTCGATCTGGTGCGTCACCCAGTGGCGGATGAACGCGTCGATCGACAGCGTGCGCGGCACCCCGTCGACGAGCGCCAGCATGTTCGCGCCGAAGTTCGTCTGGAGATCGGTGTGCTTGTACAGGTTGTTCAGTACGACCTTGGCGACCGCGTCCCGCTTCAGCACGACCACGAGGCGCTGGCCGGTGCGCGAGGACGTCTCGTCGCGGACGTCCGCGATGCCGCCGACCTTGCCGTCCTTGACCAGGTCGGCGATCTTCTGCGCGAGGTTGTCGGGGTTGGTCTGGTACGGAAGCTCCGTGACGACCAGGCACTGCCGGTTCTGGATCTCCTCGACCGCGACGACCGCGCGCATCGTGATGGAGCCACGGCCCGTGCGGTACGCCTCCTCGATGCCCTTGCGGCCGACGACGAGCGCTCCGGTCGGGAAGTCCGGGCCCTTGATCCGCTCGATCAGGGCCTCCAGCAGCTCCTCGTGCGAGGCCTCCGGGTGCTCCAGGTACCACTGGGCACCGGCCGCGACCTCGCGCAGGTTGTGCGGCGGGATGTTGGTCGCCATGCCGACCGCGATGCCCGCGGAGCCGTTGACCAGCAGGTTCGGGAAGCGCGCCGGCAGAACCGTCGGCTCCTGGTTGCGGCCGTCGTAGTTGTCCTGGAAGTCGACGGTCTCCTCGTCGATGTCCCGGACCATCTCCATGGACTGCGGCATCATCTTGCACTCGGTGTACCGCATGGCTGCGGCCGGGTCGTTGCCCGGAGAACCGAAGTTGCCGTTGGAGTCGACCAGCGGCATGCGCATCGACCAGTGCTGCGCCAGTCGCACGAGCGCGTCGTAGATCGAGGAGTCGCCGTGCGGGTGGTACGTACCCATGACGTCACCGACGACACGGGCACACTTGTAGAAGCCCTTCTCGGGCCGGTACCCGCCGTCGTACATGGCGTACAGCACACGGCGGTGGACGGGCTTGAGGCCGTCCCGTACGTCCGGCAGCGCACGCGACACGATGACGGACATCGCGTAGTCGAGGTAGGAGCGCTGCATCTCCGTCTCGAGCCCCACGGGCTCGACACGCATGCCCACACCCGCGGCTGCGGGTTCCTCTTCAGGGGTCACAGGGGTGTTCTCGTCGGCCATTGCTGGTCAAAGTCCTTTCGAGCTGCGGCTTGCTTGGTACGGCCGACTCAGATGTCGAGGAAGCGGACGTCCTTGGCGTTGCGCTGGATGAACGAGCGCCGTGCCTCGACGTCCTCACCCATCAGCACCGAGAAGAGGTCGTCGGCCTGCGCCGCGTCGTCCAGCGTGACCTGGCCGAGCACCCGGTGGTCGACGTCCATCGTCGTGATGCGCAGCTCCTCGGCGTTCATCTCGCCGAGACCCTTGAAGCGCTGGATCGAGTCTTCCTTGATCCGCTTGCCGTTCTGCTTGCCGAGCTCGACCAGGGCGTCGCGCTCGCGGTCCGAGTACGCGTACTCGAAGTCGTCGCGGCCCCACTTGATCTTGTAGAGCGGCGGGCGGGAGAGGTAGACATGGCCGGCCTCGACCAACGGCCGCATGAAGCGGAAGAGGAACGTCAGCAGCAGCGTGTTGATGTGCTGACCGTCGACGTCGGCGTCCGCCATCAGAATGATCTTGTGATAGCGGAGCTTCTCGATGTCGAAGTCCTCGTGGACTCCGGTACCGAAGGCCGAGATCAGCGCCTGGACCTCGGTGTTCTGCAGGATCTTGTCGACCCGGGCCTTCTCGACGTTCAGGATCTTGCCCCGGATCGGCAGGATGGCCTGGTACATCGGGTTACGGCCGGACTTCGCCGAACCACCGGCGGAGTCACCCTCGACGATGAAGATCTCGCACTTCGTCGGGTCGTTCGACTGGCAGTCGCTCAGCTTGCCCGGCAGCGAGGCGCTCTCCAGGAGCCCCTTGCGACGGGTCAGGTCGCGCGCCTTCCGGGCGGCGACGCGGGCCGTGGCCGCCGCGATGCCCTTGCGGATGATGTCCGCGGCCTCGTTCGGGTTCCGGTCGAACCAGTCCGTGAGGTGCTCGTGGACCACCTTCTGGACGAAGGTCTTCGCCTCCGTGTTGCCCAGCTTGGTCTTCGTCTGGCCCTCGAACTGCGGCTCGCCCAGCTTCACCGAGATGATCGCCGTCAGACCCTCACGGATGTCGTCACCGGTGAGGTTGTCGTCCTTCTCGCGCAGCAGCTTCTTGTCCCGCGCGTACTTGTTGACCAGCGTGGTCAGCGCCGCGCGGAAGCCCTCCTCGTGCGTACCGCCCTCATGCGTGTGGATCGTGTTGGCGAAGGAGTAGACGCCCTCGCTGTACTGCGTGTTCCACTGCATCGCGATCTCGGCCGAGAGGAGTCGCTCCTTGTCCTCGGCCTCGATGTCGATCACCGACTGGTGAATGACGTCGCCCTTGCGGGAGTTGAGGTACTTCACGAAGTCGACGATGCCGCCCTCGTAGTGGTACGTGACCGTGCGGGCCGCTTCCTCCTCGGCGACCTCGACCGCCTCCGCGACATCCGCGCCCGCCGTCGCCTTCGCAGACTCGCGCTCGTCCGTGAGCCTGATCGTCAGGCCCTTGTTGAGGAACGCCATCTCCTGGAAGCGGCGCGACAGGGTCTCGAAGGAGTACTCGGTGGTCTCGAAGATGTCGCCGTCGGCCCAGAAGGTGACGGTCGTACCGGTCTCCTCGGTGGCCTCGTTACGGGCCAGCGGCGCCGTGGGCACACCGAGCTTGTAGTCCTGGGTCCAGCGGTAGCCGTCCCGCCTGACCTCGACGGAGACGCGCTTCGACAGGGCGTTCACGACGGAGACACCGACACCGTGCAGACCGCCGGAGACGGCATATCCGCCGCCGCCGAACTTGCCGCCGGCGTGCAGCACCGTCAGCACGACCTCGACCGCCGGCTTCTTCTCCGACGGCACGATGTCGACGGGGATACCGCGACCGTTGTCGATCACGCGGACCCCGCCGTCGGCAAGGATCGTGACGTCGATGGTGTCCGCGTGCCCGGCCAGGGCTTCGTCGACCGAGTTGTCGACGACCTCTTGCACAAGGTGGTGAAGTCCACGCTCACCGGTCGAGCCGATGTACATGCCAGGTCGCTTGCGGACCGCGTCCAGACCCTCGAGGACGGTGATCGCGCTGGCGTCGTACGAGGCAGCCGCCTCGCCGCTCTCACCGGGTGTGGACGGAATGTTCTCGTTGGGGTTGCCGGAATCGGCCACGAAGCGCCCTTTCTGGCACAGCACAGGCCGTTCTCCGGGCAAGCGGGAGCGGCTGCGTCGTTCGGCTTGTATCGACGACTCCCGCAAGGACGCGGGATTGTTCACCAGTCTACCGGTAGCGCCGACACGAATGGGGGTTTGCCGGTACCTGAGTCCGCATGTGCCGCCCTGAATGAGCGCCTGACGACTCCCCATATTCGGGATGGGTCCCCAAGAGGCTCACGCGGGCATTAAGCGCTTCGGCCTGTCAACCTCTCGCTACGGTGAGGGACGCCTCGGCCACACCGCAGGGTTTCAAACTGCACAGACCCGTACATCACGGAAGCAACGGACAACGCCGCAGAGAACGCAGCACACCACCGCAGCCGAACTTCTCCGGGCTGCGGAACCGCAGCCGCCGGCATCGGGCAAAGAACCGCACAGGGAGAGAAAATCCCAGGTCAGCCGTAGGTGTCGCCCGGGCCGATGCTTCCCGGCGCACGTAGCGGACCGAATCTGCGCTGCGGACCGCCCGGCCCCAGAACCTTGATCAACTTCACGGTGCCGTGCCCCAGATCCGCGTTCAGCCGGGCGACCAGCTGCGGCGCCAGCAGCCGCAGCTGCGTCGCCCAGGCCGTCGAATCGCACTGCACCGTGAGCACCCGCTCCTCGGGGGCCTCGTCGTACCGCAGCGGCACGCAGTGATTGGCCAGATCCTCACCGACGATCTGCGGCCAGCGTCCCATCACACCGCCCACAGCCGCGGGGGTCTCCCAGCCGCGCTCGGTGATCAGACGATTGATCGCGGCGCCCAGCGGCAACGGATCGCGCCCGTCCGCCCGCGCGCCGGAACGCAGCCCACCGCCCCGTCTGGCCTGTTTCTTCTGCTGCGCCGCGGCTCCGCGCGCCCGAGCCTGCTCCTTCGCGGCACGCAGGGCGACCCGCGCCAGATCGACACCGGACGCCTCCGGCTGCTTCGTCTCGCCCAACGGCTCCTGCGGGCCGCCGGCAGCGCCCTTCGCCGGATCGACGGAGCCGCTCATATCCGCTTCACCTCGCCCGCCGACACCGCATACCGCGTTCCCGCCAGCACACCCGGAACGTCATCGTCCACCGCCGCCGTCACCAGCACCTGCTCACCCGGAGCCACCAGCTCCGCCAGCCGCTCCCGGCGCCGCGCGTCCAGCTCGGCGAAGACATCGTCCAGGACGAGCACCGGCTCATTGCCCTCGGTGCGCAGCAGATCGTACGAGGCAAGCCGCAGCGCCAGCGCGTACGACCAGGACTCGCCATGACTCGCGTACCCCTTGGCGGGCATCCCGCGCAGTCCCAGCAGCAGATCGTCACGGTGCGGACCGACCAGCGTCACACCCCGCTCGATCTCCTGCTTGCGGACCTCCGCGAGTGCGGCGAGCAGTTGCTCGTACAGCTCGTCACGGGTACGGGCGGGCTCCACGCCCGCACCGACGGAACTGCGGTACTCCAGCGTCACCGGCCCACCACCGGGCGCGACATCCGTGTACGCCTTGTCCGTCAGCGGCTGCAGGGTCGCGATCAGATCCAGCCGCTGCGCCAGCAGCTCCGCGCCCACGCGGCCCAGATGCTGGTCCCACACGTCGAGGGTGGACAGATCCATCGACCGGCCGCCGTGCCTGCGCGCCATCGCCGCGGACTTCAGCAGGGTGTTGCGCTGCTTCAGCACCCGCTCGTAGTCCGAACGGACACCGGCCATCCGCGGCGAACGCGCCGTGATCAGCTCGTCGAGGAAGCGCCGACGCTCCCCGGGATCGCCCTTGACGAGCGCCAGATCCTCCGGCGCGAACAGCACGGTCCGTACGATCCCCAGCACGTCACGGGGCCTGACCTGCGACGATCGATTGATCCGGGCGCGATTGGCCTTGCCCGGGTTGAGCTCCAGTTCGATCAGCTGCGCACGCTCGCCCTGGGTGACGGCGGCCCGGATGACGGCCCGGTCCGCACCCATCCGCACCAGCGGCGCATCGGAAGAGACGCGATGGCTACCGAGCGTCGCGAGGTAGCCGACGGCCTCGACCAGATTCGTCTTGCCCTGACCGTTCGCCCCCACGAACGCGGTGACGCCCGGGTCGAGAGGCACCTCGACCCGGGCGTACGAGCGGAAGTCGGCCAGCGAGAGATGCGTGACATGCATGGGTGTATGCCGACCTTCCCGGCTTCCTGCTCCGTGCTCCGCAGCGCGGGCCGGTGGGTCCGGCCCGCCCTCGGTGCGGTTACTTCTTGTTCTCGACCGCGTGGCCACCGAACTGGTTGCGCAGCGCGGCGATCATCTTCATCTGCGGGGAGTCGTCCTGGCGCGAGGCGAATCGCGCGAAGAGCGACGCGGTGATCGCGGGCAGCGGCACCGCGTTGTCGATCGCGGCCTCCACCGTCCACCGACCCTCACCGGAGTCGGCGGCGAAGCCACGGAGCTTGTCGAGGTGCTCGTCGTCGTCCAGCGCGTTGACCGCCAGGTCGAGCAGCCAGGAACGGATGACCGTGCCCTCCTGCCAGGAGCGGAAGACCTCGCGCACATCGGTGACGGAGTCGACCTTCTCCAGCAGCTCCCAGCCCTCGGCGTAGGCCTGCATCATGGCGTACTCGATGCCGTTGTGGACCATCTTCGCGAAGTGGCCGGCGCCGACCTTGCCCGCGTGGACGGAACCGAAGTCGCCTTCCGGCTTCAGCGCGTCGAAGACCGGCTGGACCTTCGCCACGTTCTCGGCGTCGCCGCCGTACATCAGCGCGTAGCCGTTCTCCAGGCCCCAGACGCCGCCCGACACACCGCAATCGACGAAGCCGATGCCCTTGATGCCCAGCTCGACCGCGTGCTTCTCGTCGTCCGTCCAGCGGGAGTTGCCACCGTCCACGACGATGTCGCCGGTTGAGAGCAGCGCGGCCAGCTCGTCGATCGTGGACTGGGTCGCGGCACCGGCCGGGACCATCACCCAGATGACCCGCGGGCCCTTCAGCTTGCCCACAAGCTCTTCGAGGCTGTGGACATCGGAGACGTCCGGGTTGCGGTCGTATCCGATGACGGTGTGGCCTGCGCGGCGGATGCGCTCGCGCATGTTGCCGCCCATCTTGCCGAGGCCGACGAGACCGAGCTCCATCAGAGATTCCTTAAGCGTTGTGCCGATTCGTACCCAAGGCCGAGCCTACGCCCGGCCGGGGACAGACCGACGGGCATGCTCGGCGCTGAGCGTGCCCGTCGGAAGCTGCCGTGACAGGACCGGTGGCCGGATCAGCCGGAGAGGCGGACCGGCATGATCAGGTACTTGTACGCGTCGTCCGCCTCGGCATCCACAGCCGGCCGGCCGCTGAGCAGCGCAGGCTTGGTGGACGTCGTGAAGGAGAGCTGGGCGACCGGGGAGTCGATCGCGCTGAGCCCGTCGAGCAGGAAGGTCGGGTTGAAGGCGATCGAGATGTCGTCACCGTCCAGCACGGCGTCGACGCGCTCCACAGCCTGTGCATCGTCGCTGGATCCAGCTTCCAGGATCAGCACACCCTGCTCGAAGCTGAGCCGCACCGGGGTGTTCCGCTCGGCGACGAGGGCCACACGCTTGACGGCCTCGACGAACGGGGCGGTCTCGATGACGGCGACCGAGTTGAACTCGGTGGGGAACAGCGTCCGGTACTTCGGCAGATCGCCTTCGAGCAGTCGCGTGGTCGTACGCCGGCCCGCGCCCTCGAAACCGATCAGACCTTCACCGGCACCCGAGCCGGACAGCGCCAGCGTGACCGTGTCACCGCTGGTCAGGGCCTTGGCGGTGTCCAGCAGTGTCTTGGCGGGCACCAGGGCGACGGCCGAGGCGTCCGGGTTCTCCGGCTTCCACAGGAACTCGCGGACCGCGAAGCGGTAGCGATCGGTGGACGCCAGGGTGACTGTGTCGCCCTCGATCTCGATCCGCACACCGGTCAGGACGGGCAGCGTGTCGTCCCGGCCCGCGGCGATGGCGACCTGGGCGGCGGCCGAGGCGAAGACCTCGCCGGGGACCGTGCCCGTCGCCGTCGGCATCTGCGGCAGCGCCGGGTACTCCTCCACAGGAAGGGTGTGGAGTGTGAATCGCGAGGAGCCGCAGACCACGGTGGCCCGTACACCGTCGGTGGAAATCTCCACCGGTCGGTTGGCGAGAGCGCGGCAGATGTCGGCGAGCAGCCGGCCGGAGACCAGCACCGTGCCGTCCTCCTCGACCTCGGCGTCCACCGAGACCCGGGCCGAGACCTCGTAGTCGAAGCTGGAGAAGCTGAGGGCGCCGTCCTCAGCCTTCAGAAGAAGGCCCGCAAGAACGGGCGCCGGCGGACGGGCCGGAAGGCTGCGGGCCACCCAGGCCACCGCCTCCGCGAGTACATCGCGCTCCACCCGGATCTTCACCGGAACCGCCTCCTGCTGTTGCTCGCTCGCCCTGCTGGCCTTCGTGGTCTGGTCGGGGTCGCTCCGCCGATGGCAGGGGGAGGACGTCCGGGGACCAGTCTGACGTACGGCACCGACACTCGGTGCTGCTCGGGGTCAAGTCGCGACAAGAGGTTCGGAGAGCTCCGGCGCCGAGTTGTGCACAGCACCCACTTCGAAGCGGAATCCGAGCTAACTCTATGTGGCAGTAGTAGTAGGGCCTGTGGAAACCGTGGATAACGTCGTTTTCGCAGGTCAGGCCCGGTTTTTTATCCACTGGTCCTGTGGGTGGCATCGGTGGACAACCCGGCGTTTCTGTGGACACGCAAAAGTTCTGCACACCCCATGCACAGGACAATGGTGTTTCTCCCCAGGGCTGTCCCCAGTTTTACCCAGGTTCCCCACAGCCCAACCGCGCCCCTTGGTGTGACGCCTTTCACTCCGCGCGGTGAAGGCGGGTGTTGTGTTGCCGAACAGTGGACAGGGATGTGGAGAAGCTGGGGACAACGCAGCCCCGCCTGTGGGCCGCCGGTGGACAACATCGAAGGGCCCCTGTGGACGAATATTTTGTCCACAGGCTGTGGATCGCTGTTGACCACAAATCCCCAGGCCCTTGACCTGGCCTGATGGAGTATCGGCAGTCGCCCCTGTGGAAGCAATATGGACAACTTCGCGATCCCCAGGCTGTGGAGGGGAAATTTTCCCCAGATCTGTGGAGAACCGCAGGTCGGCGGCGTGTATTCGAACACCAGGGCCGGGGCGGAGGCGTGCGGATGGCGCCGGGAAGGGCTCCGGGAGGCCTCTGGAAGCTCCGCCGACGTGTCCCGGCAGCCCCACGGAGGCGTTCCGGAAGCCGACAGAAGAGCTCCCGGTGGTCGGCAGGAACGCTCCAGGACCACGCTGAGACATGCCCCGGCCCCCATGGATGTGGGCAGGAGACGACGAAGGGCACCCCTGCCGGACTTGTGTGGAAGTCCGGCAGGGGCGCCCTCGGCGCCGTGCATGAAGTCGTGCCAGAAGCCGTACCGGCGCTCTGTCAGCCGTTCTTGATGCGGTTGGTGAGCTCGGTGACCTGGTTGTAGATGGAGCGTCGCTCCGCCATCAGCGCACGGATCTTGCGGTCCGCGTGCATCACCGTCGTGTGGTCGCGGCCGCCGAACTGCGCGCCGATCTTGGGCAGTGAGAGATCCGTCAGCTCACGGCAGAGATACATCGCGATCTGGCGAGCCGTCACCAGCACCCGGCTGCGTGAGGATCCGCAGAGGTCCTCCACGGTCAGACCGAAGTAGTCGGCGGTCGCCGCCATGATGGCCGTCGCCGTGATCTCCGGAGCCGAGTCCTCGCCACCCGGGATCAGGTCCTTCAGCACGATTTCGGTCAGCCCGAGATCCACCGGCTGCCGGTTGAGGCTGGCGAAGGCCGTCACCCGGATCAGCGCTCCCTCCAGCTCCCGGATGTTGCGCGAGATGCGGGAGGCGATGAACTCCAGGACCTCCGGCGGGGCGTTGAGCTGCTCCTGCACCGCCTTCTTACGGAGGATCGCGATGCGCGTCTCCAGCTCCGGCGGCTGCACATCGGTGGTCAGACCCCACTCGAAACGGTTCCGCAGCCGGTCCTCCAGGGTGACCAGCTGCTTGGGCGGCCGGTCCGAGGACAGCACGATCTGCTTGTTGGCGTTGTGGAGCGTGTTGAAGGTGTGGAAGAACTCTTCCTGCGTCGACTCCTTGCTCGCCAGGAACTGGATGTCGTCGACCAGCAGGATGTCCACGTCGCGGTACCGCTTGCGGAAGGTGTCGCCCTTGCCGTCGCGGATCGAGTTGATGAACTCGTTGGTGAACTCCTCGGAGCTCACATAGCGCACCCGGGTGCCCGGATAGAGACTGCGCGCGTAGTGCCCGATGGCATGCAGCAGGTGGGTCTTGCCGAGCCCCGACTCCCCATAGATGAAGAGGGGGTTGTACGCCTTCGCGGGTGCCTCGGCGACAGCGACGGCGGCGGCGTGCGCGAATCGGTTGGATGCACCGATGACAAAGGTGTCGAAGAGGTACTTCGGATTCAGCCGGGCATGGGGTTCGCCGGGACCGGGTGCGGGTGCGGGCTGTGCACCCATCGGTCCGGTGGCGCCGCCGGAGCGTCCGGTGCCGGGACCGCCCTGCCGGTGCTGGGGCTGGGGGTCCGGCATGTCGTGGCGCTCGGGGCGCTGCTGCTCGTAACCCTGGCGCTCGGGCAGCTGGGACCGGTAGCCGTGCTGCTGGGGACGGTAGTCGTGCTGCGGCTCACGCCACTGCTCCGCGGACGCGTCGCGCTCCTGGAATCCGCCGAGCCGGGGCTGCTGCCAGGAGAGGTCTTCCTGCGTGCGCGGCCAGGCGCCGGGCTCGGGGCGCTGCTGCTGGTAGTCGGGGTAGGCGGGGCGGGCCGTCGGCATGCCGTCGTCCGAGGGCCGGTGGCCGTATCCGTCGTACGCGTCGTTGTGCTGCCGCTCGTCGTGCTGCGGTCCCTGGTAGCGGTGCTGCTCCGGCTGCTGGGACTGGTGCATCGCGGGTGCCGGCGGGTTCGGCGGCACCCCCGCCGAGTCGTCGACGGTGATCGCGATCCGGATCGGGCGTCCGCATTCACGGCTCAGGGTCTCGCTGATGAGCGGCGCGAGCCGTCCCTCGAGGACGCGCTTGCCCCATTCGTTGGGCACGGCGAGCAGCGCGGTGTCGGCGACCAGCGCGAGCGGCTGGCAGCGCTCGATCCACTGCTTGTCCTTCGGCTCGATGCCCTGCTGGCCCTCCCCGAGGAGTTGCTCCAGCACTCGTGGCCACACTGCGGCAAGATCGGCAGGTACGTCAGCCACAAGGCACGCTCTCTCGCTGGTCCCACGAATGTGTGGTTCTCGGGACGGGATGGGTCGGGACGGGTGAGGCCCGGCAGGCGGGAAGAAAAAGAACCGCAGTCCAGCCACGGTAGTCACGCCGACCCGGGAGGTTCAAGTCGTTGTCCACAGGCTGTGTACAGCGCGGGTCGCCGCGGGGCGGGTTTGACCGGATGGCGTAGCCGCGCGTACCGTGACCAGGTCGAGTTGTCGATGGCTGCTGCCGCCTGCCTCCGATGGGCAAAGATCACGATCTGTGATTGTGAAGCGGTGCACTAGGGCGTTTACGCGAGTCTCTCGTGGGCGCACGGTGACAGCCAGGCGATGTCCCGCCAACACACAATCATTTCTGGAGCCCCCGAGTGAGCAAGCGCACCTTCCAGCCGAACAACCGTCGTCGCGCGAAGACCCACGGCTTCCGGCTGCGTATGCGCACCCGTGCCGGCCGCGCGATTCTCGCGTCCCGCCGTGGCAAGGGTCGCGCCAATCTGTCCGCCTGATCGCGTACAGGTCATGACGTGCTGCCTACCGAGAATCGGCTGAGGCGGCGCGAGGACTTCGCGACCGCAGTACGTCGAGGACGCCGGGCCGGACGCCCGCTACTCGTCGTCCATCTACGCAGCGGTGCAACGGACCCGCACGTGACTGGGGAGAGTGCTCCCCCGCCGCGTGCGGGTTTCGTTGTCAGCAAAGCCGTGGGTGGCGCGGTCGTACGCACAGCCGTGAAGCGAAGGCTTCGCCATCTGGTCCGCGATCGTCTGGCCATGCTGCCCCCCGGTAGCCTGGTTGTCGTACGAGCGCTGCCCGGATCGGGCGACGCCGACCATGAACAGCTGGCCCGAGACCTGGACGCCGCCCTTCAGCGGCTGCTGGGAGGGGGCGCGCGATGAAGTACCCGCTGCTGGCTCTGATCAAGCTGTACCAGTGGACGATCAGCCCACTCCTCGGGCCTGTCTGCCGTTACTACCCGTCGTGTTCCCACTATGGATATACGGCGATCGACCGGCACGGAGCGATCAAGGGAACCGCGCTGACCGCATGGCGCATCCTGCGGTGCAATCCGTGGTCACCCGGCGGCGTGGACCATGTTCCGCCACGCAAACGTCCGCGTTGGCACGAACTGCTGCGTAATGCACTACGTGGCAGCAAGGGCGGGGACTCCGCCACTGATGTGCCTCTTGGGGGGACGGTCTCCGAATCCCCGAGCCCGGCCGCAGAGACTTCGCCCAATGCTCAAGGAGCCTGATTAGTGGACACGATTGCCAGTCTGTTCAGCTTTATCACTTACCCCGTTTCGTGGGTCATCGTCCAGTTCCACACGCTGTACGGAGCGATCTTCGGCGATGACACGGGCTGGGCCTGGGGCCTGTCCATCGTGTCCCTGGTGGTACTGATCCGGATCTGCCTGATCCCGCTTTTCGTTAAGCAGATCAAGTCGACCCGGAACATGCAGGTGCTCCAGCCGAAGATGAAGGCGATCCAGGAGCGCTACAAGAGCGACAAGCAGCGTCAGTCCGAAGAGATGATGAAGCTGTACAAGGAGACGGGTACCAACCCGCTCTCCTCGTGCCTTCCCATCCTGGCGCAGTCGCCGTTCTTCTTCGCCCTGTATCACGTGCTCTCGGCCATCGCCTCGGGCAAGACGATCGGTGTCATCGACCAGCCGCTGCTCGACAGCGCCCGTCAGGCGCACATCTTCGGTGCTCCGCTCGCTGCCAAGTTCATGGACAGCGAAGCGACGGTCCAGGCGCTCGGTGCCTCGCTGACCGATGTCCGGGTCGTCACCGCGGTCATGATCGTCATGATGTCGGCGTCGCAGTTCTTCACCCAGCGCCAGCTGATGACGAAGAACGTCGACCTGACGGTCAAGACGCCGTACATGCAGCAGCAGAAGATGCTGATGTACATCTTCCCGCTGATCTTCGCCGTCATGGGCATCAACTTCCCTGTCGGTGTCCTCGTCTACTGGCTGACCACGAACGTCTGGACCATGGGTCAGCAGATGTACGTGATCAACCAGAACCCGACCCCGGGTAGCAAGGCGCAGAACCACTACCTGGAACGTCTGCTGAAGAGCGTCACCGCTCATGAAGAGGTGCGCGGCCGGACCAGGCGCAACACGATCAAGCGGATCGTGGCCAAGGGCCCGGACCGCAATGACATCGAGCGGAAGTTCATCACCGGGCTGGCCAAGCTCGGCCTTGCCGCCCAGGAGGACGGCACGGTGACGAAGAGCGATACCGCTCTTGCCGAGGCCGAGGGTGGATCCGCACAGAAGCGCCAGCAGCCCAAGCGCCAGACCAAGGCGAAGCGTCAGAGCGGTACGACTCAGGCCGGTGCCGCTCAGCCCGGCGCGGCGAAGGAGACCGACTCCACCGAGTCGGAGGCCAAGACCTCGCTGCAGAAGCAGGACGCACCGCAGGACGACAAGCCGAAGCCGGCGGGCAAGCCCGCGTCCGGCTCCTCACGCCAAGCCAAGTCCGGACAGCGCAGGGGCCCGCAGCGGCCCAAGCACCCGTCCAAGAAGTAAGAAGGAGTCCATCCGTGACGGAAGGCACCACCTCCACGGCCGCTGAGGGCAGCGACACCTTGACCCGCCTCGAGCAGGAAGGGGAGATCGCAGCCGACTACCTCGAGGGCCTGCTCGACATCGCCGACCTTGACGGTGACATCGACATGGACGTCGAGGCGGACCGGGCCGCGGTCTCGATCATCAGCGACTCGGCACGTGAACTGCAGAAGCTCGTGGGCCGCGACGGTGAGGTGCTGGAGGCGCTCCAGGAGCTGACGCGACTGGCTGTGCACCGGGAGACCGGTGACCGCAGCCGTCTGATGCTGGACATCGCAGGCTTCCGGGCCAAGAAGCGTGCGGTCCTGGCCGAGCTGGGTGCCAAGGCCGCGGACGAGGTCAAGAAGACCGGTGAGCCGGTGAAGCTGGACCCGATGACGCCGTTCGAGCGCAAGGTTGTGCATGATGCGGTTGCGGCCGCAGGTCTGCGCAGCGAGTCGGAGGGCGAGGAGCCGCAGCGCTTCGTCGTCGTTCTCCCGGCCTGACCGGACCCTTGTTCTGTCGGCCCCGTCTGTTCGCAGGCGGGGCCGATCTTTGTCAGCCTGATAGTCAGCCACCCACAGTGCGGTAGTGCGGTATGGAAGGACGGTTCCCGTGACGGCGGAAGTAGAGCTTCCCCAGGCGCCTGAAGAGGCGCGGGCAGTTTTCGGTGAGTTCTTCCCGGAGGCTGTCCGGTACGCGGAGCTTCTTGCCGATGCCGGGGTCAAGCGCGGTCTGATCGGCCCCCGCGAAGTGCCCCGGCTGTGGGAACGGCATCTGCTGAACTGCGCGGTGCTCTCCGAAGTGGTGCCCGAAGGTGTCACGGTCTGCGACGTGGGCTCCGGAGCGGGTCTCCCGGGGATTCCACTGGCGTTGGTGCGTCCCGACTTGAAGATCACCTTGCTGGAGCCGTTGCTTCGGCGGACGAACTTTCTCCAGGAAGTCGTCGAGTTGCTCGGGCTGGACCATGTGACCGTGGTCCGTGGCCGGGCCGAGGAAGTCCTGGGGACGCTTCAGCCGGTCCATGTGGTCACGGCTCGTGCCGTGGCGCCGCTCGATCGACTCGCCGGCTGGGGTGTGCCACTGCTGCGTCCCTACGGGGAAATGCTGGCGCTCAAGGGCGACACCGCCGAAGAGGAGATCAACGGCGCACGGGCCGCTCTGAGCAAGCTCGGAGTGGTGGAGACCGAGGTGCTGCACGTCGGGGAGGGCGTGGTCGAGCCGATGTCCACCGTGGTGCGCGTGGTGGTCGGTGAGAGCCCGGGTGGTGTGAGGTTCGCCGCAAAGAGGGCCAAGGCCGCAAGGACGAGCCGCACGCGACGGCGGCGCTGAGCCGCGTAGTCACGCTGCGGAATCAGTCATTACGTACAGTTCATGCCGTCTATCCGTAATGCTCCGCACAAGCAGCCATACGCACTCTGTGCGGAGTGTCGTGCCCCTGTAGCTAGGCTGCAGGGGCATCGTGTTTCACGTGAAACGTCGCTCTCTGCTGCATGGAATCATCGGCCGCGGCCGTGCGGCTGCCGCTCCGCGCCATCGCAGGCCCGCTAGGGCTACGGAGTTGTCCACAGAAGTGGATTCATCCACAGAAGAGCGGGCCTCGCTGGTTCACGACCCCGAAAGCATGGCAGGCTCTGCTCATTGCGAGCCTGAAGTCGAGGAGAGTGAATCCTTGCGGTCCGACGCCAACATCGCGGGACCGATGACCGATCCGGTCCCCGGTCCCCGAACCGAATCGGCGGGGGACGGTGTTTCACGTGAAACACCCCCGCCGATGGATGACACACCCATCGGTCGTGCGGCCCAGCTGGCGGTCGAGGCCCTAGGCCGCGCCGGCGAGGGGCTGCCCCGCCCTGACCAGACACGCGTCATGGTGGTGGCCAACCAGAAGGGCGGAGTGGGTAAGACGACCACGACGGTGAACCTTGCCGCCTCGCTTGCACTCCACGGTGCACGTGTTCTGGTGGTCGACCTCGACCCGCAGGGAAACGCCTCCACGGCCCTGGGTATCGACCACCATGCCGAAGTTCCCTCTATCTATGACGTTCTGGTGGAGAGCAAGCCACTCTCCGACGTGGTGCAGCCCGTACCGGACGTCGAAGGTCTCTTCTGCGCCCCCGCCACCATCGATCTCGCCGGTGCGGAGATCGAACTGGTGTCGCTGGTGGCGCGGGAGAGTCGACTGCAGCGAGCGATCCAGGCGTATGAGCAGCCGCTGGACTACATCCTTATTGACTGCCCGCCTTCGCTCGGTCTGCTGACGGTCAACGCCCTGGTCGCGGGCGCCGAGGTGCTGATCCCCATCCAGTGCGAGTACTACGCGCTGGAAGGACTGGGACAGCTGCTGAGGAACGTCGATCTCGTCCGGGGACATCTGAACCCCGATCTGCATGTGTCGACGATCCTTCTCACCATGTACGACGGCAGGACCCGGCTCGCTTCCCAGGTGGCGGAGGAGGTGCGCAGCCACTTCGGTAAGGAGGTGCTGCGCACAAGCATCCCCCGGTCGGTACGAATCTCGGAGGCGCCGAGTTACGGGCAGACCGTGCTGACCTACGACCCGGGTTCCAGCGGATCCTTGTCGTATCTCGAAGCAGCTCGTGAGATTGCCCTGCGGGGGGTCGGGGTGCACTACGAGGCCCAGCACGCCCACTCAGGCAGCCAGAACAGCCAGCAGAACATTTCGGAGGGGATCCAGTGAGTGAGCGTCGTAGAGGATTGGGGCGTGGGCTCGGCGCACTGATTCCCGCTGCCCCGCAGGAACGTCAGGTACCAGCCTCCGAGCCGGGCGCGGCCTCACCGGGCGCGATCCCGGTGATGGCGGCCGAGCGAGGAGTGGCCGCTGCGAAGGTGGCCACGCTCGCGGCTGCTTCCGTTGCACCGGGGCCGAGTGCGCCGATCTCGCAGCCCGAAGCCTCCTCCGAGGCGACGGACGCCGCGGGAGCGTACTTCGCCGAGGTTCTCCTCGGCTCCATCACTCCGAACCCCCGGCAGCCTCGTGAGGTGTTCGACGAGGACGCGCTTGCCGAGCTCGTCACCTCCATCAAGGAGGTCGGTCTCCTCCAGCCTGTCGTCGTGCGGAAGCTGGGACCGGAGCGCTACGAGCTCATCATGGGCGAGCGGCGCTGGAGGGCCTGCCGTGAGGCGGGTCTGGAGCGCATCCCGGCCATCGTGCGGGCCACGGACGACGAGAAGCTGCTCCTGGATGCACTCCTGGAGAACCTCCACCGGGCTCAGCTGAACCCACTGGAGGAGGCAGCCGCGTACGACCAGCTACTCAAGGACTTCAAGTGCACGCATGACCAGCTGGCCGACCGGATCGGGCGGTCACGCCCGCAGGTGTCGAACACGCTGCGTCTGCTGCGGCTCTCTCCGCCTGTGCAGCGCAGGGTCGCTGCCGGGGTGCTGTCGGCCGGTCATGCCCGAGCGCTGTTGTCCGTGGACGACTCCGAGGAGCAGGATCGGCTGGCCCATCGCATCGTGGCCGAAGGGCTCTCGGTGCGTGCGGTCGAGGAGATCGTGACCCTGATGGGTTCCCGGACCACCAGTACCCCAAAGGCCAAGGGGCCCCGGGCCGGCGGTCGGCTGTCTCCAGCTCTCTCCGATCTTGCTTCCCGGCTCTCGGACCGCTTCGAGACCAGGGTGAAGGTCGACCTCGGGCACAAGAAGGGAAAGATCGTCGTCGAGTTCGCTTCGATGGAAGATCTGGACCGCATTCTCGGCAGTCTGGCGCCGGGCGAGGGCCGCGTGCTGGAGCGGCGTCTTTCCGAGGAGTCGGCCGAGGACGGCGAGGACGGCCAGGGCTGACACCCGCCGAGTGAGCTGTGAGGCGGGCCGTGTTCGGGTACTTACCGGAACACAGCCCGCCCTTTGCTTTCTCACGGTGTCGGCTTCGTCTCCGGGTGGATACGATTCGTTCTGATATGGCACATCCAGCTTGATCCACCTCGGCGGAGGGAGGGCCATGCGATCAGTGAGCCGCAGCCGGCTGGTGACAGTGGGGCTGGGCTTGGGAGCCGTCGGAGGGTTTGTCGGCGGCCTGCTCCGCGAACGGAGTGCACTGACCGCCGCACGTGATGCGGCGGGCGAAGGAAGCGAGGAACAGCCTTCATGGGACGGCGGCTCGTACCGCTCACACTGGATAACCTTCCCGATCTCCCCAAGCGCTGCCGCGCGTGTGTCTTCTGGGAGCTTGATCCGGTCAGTGGGGAAGTTGCGGTAAAGGCAGGCACTCCGGAGCTGGAAAAGGAAGCGTGGATCTCGGCTGTCCTGCTGGAGTGGGGATCGTGTGGCCGGGTCGTCTATGTGGACGATGTGCCGGTCGGCTTCGTTCTCTATGCGCCACCGGCGTATGTTCCGCGTTCGACGGCCTTTCCCACCAGTCCCGTGTCCCCCGATGCCGTGCAGTTGATGACTGCGTGGATCATGCCCGGGTATCAGGGGCAGGGTCTGGGGCGGGTCATGGTGCAGACCGTCGCCAAGGACCTGCTGCGACGAGGGTTCAAGGCGATCGAGGCGTTCGGTGATGCCCGGTGGAAGGAGCCGGCCTGTGTACTTCCGGCTGACCATCTGCTGGCGGTGGGCTTCAAGACCGTACGCCCGCATCCGGTGAATCCACGGCTGAGACTGGAGCTGCGCACGACGCTCTCGTGGAAGGAAGACGTCGAATTGGCACTGGACCGGTTGCTGGGTGCCGTGCAGAAGGAACCGGCACTGCGCCCACTGTGATCCGAGAGCTCGGGAGAACGTGAAACGGGTCCATCCCCTCAAGGGATGGACCCGTTTCACGTGAAACAGCGCACCGTGGTCCTACTCGGCGATGAAGCCTTCGAGGTCGCGGAGGATCGCGGCCTTCGGCTTGGCGCCGACGATGGTCTTGGCGACCTCGCCGCCCTGGTACACGTTCAGCGTCGGGATCGACATCACGCCGTACTTGGCGGCAGTCGCCGGGTTCTCGTCGATGTTGAGCTTGACGATTTCGATCTTGTCGCCGTGCTCGGCCGCGATTGCCTCCAGGGAGGGAGCGATCTGGCGGCACGGGCCGCACCAGGCTGCCCAGAAGTCCACCAGTACGGGCTTCTCGCTCTTCAGGACGTCCTCGTCAAAGGAGTCGTCAGTCACGTTCTTCAGGGCGCCGGCCACGGCGGCCTCCTTAACTTCGCGGGGGGTGTGGGGTGAGAGGCGTGGATCAGACGGCTGCCGCAGCGGCCTTCTCTTCGTCGGCGAGCACGGCAAGGAAGCGCTCGGCGTCGAGGGCGGCGGAGCAGCCGGTGCCGGCAGCGGTGATGGCCTGCCGGTACGTGTGGTCGACGACATCGCCGGCGCCGAAGACGCCGGTCAGGTTGGTGCGCGTCGAGGGAGCGTCGACCTTGAGGTAACCCTCGTCGTCCAGGTCGAGCTGCCCCTTGAAGAGCTCGGTACGCGGGTCATGGCCGACGGCGATGAACAGACCGGTCACTGCAAGCTCGGATGTCTCGCCGGTCTTGGTGTTGCGCAGGGTCAGACTGGAGAGCTTCTGCTCGCCGTGAACCCCGGCGACTTCGCTGTCCCAGGCGAACTTGATCTTTGGGTCGGCGAAGGCACGCTCCTGCATGGCCTTGGAGGCGCGCAGCGAGTCGCGGCGGTGGACGATCGTGACCGACTTGGCGAAGCGGGAGAGGAACGTCGCCTCTTCCATGGCCGTGTCGCCGCCGCCGACCACAGCGATGTCCTGGTCCTTGAAAAAGAAGCCGTCACAGGTCGCGCACCAGGAGACGCCGCGTCCGGAGAGCGCGTCCTCGTTGGGCAGACCGAGCTTGCGGTGCTGGGAGCCGGTGGTGACGATGACAGCCTTGGCACGGTGCACCGTGCCTGCCGTGTCGGTGACGGTCTTGATGTCTCCGGTGAGGTCGACGGCGATCGCATCGTCGGGAATGAGCTCGGCGCCGAAGCGCTCCGCCTGGGCGCGCATGTTGTCCATGAGCTCGGGGCCCATGATCCCGTCCTGGAATCCGGGGAAGTTCTCCACGTCAGTGGTGTTCATCAGCGCGCCACCAGCGGTGACGGCGCCCTCGAAGACCAGAGGCTTCAGCGACGCACGCGCGGTGTAAAGGGCGGCGGTGTAACCCGCGGGGCCGGAGCCGATGATGATCACATTGCGGACGTCGCTCACGGGTTTCTTCCTCGTCTCTGCAGACTGCCTACTGTCCACGCCTACTGGGGTCGGTTCAACGACTCTCACCCCACCCAACGGATCCTACGGGGGATGCATTCCCGACGTGCCGGAGCGGCGTCCGGTGCCATTCTCAGGGGCGGGCGTAGGTGTGGGTCAGGAGAAGAGCGCCCCTGCCTGCGGGGTCTGTGCGGACGCAGCTCGCATCGATGACGTAGGCCTGGACGAGGGTGGCGTCGGTCTCGTGCGGCAGAACGACGAGGAAGGCGTTGGTGTCCTCGTAAGTGCCTTCCTCGACGGCGAGTGCGGCAGTCTCTCGTCCGGTGCCCAGCTGTACGCAGGCGGGGATGGGCGCGACGGGTGTGCGCAGCGGTGTGCCGGAGGCTGAGGCGGCAGGGGACTCGCCCTCCGGGGTCGACTGAACATCGACGGACGGCGCCTGCTTCTCGGCGTTGGGGTGTTTGGGAGGGGACGCCTCGGCACTACTCAGGAGGCTGTGTACGCGCTGGCTGAGCGGGGTGCCCGAGAATGCGCTCGCTCCCGCCTTCGAGGCACTGACACCCATGTCCGCCGCCTTGGACCCTGAGGAGTTCTGGGACGTCTGGACCATCTGCAGCATGAAGACGCTCATGCCCACCGCCGCCGCGCCGAGCGCTGTGCCGAGGACGATGCGGCGGCGGCGCCGTGACGACCGGCGGCCAGGGCCGCCGGTGGCCCTGGGGTGCCCTGAGGGACGGTCCGCAACGTTGGACTGAGCCGCCCTGTTCTCCGCTTCCCGGCCCCGCGCCTCTTGCTCTCCCGCTTCCTGACCCTGTTCTGCGGCTTCTGTTTCACGTGAAACATCGGCTTCGGCGGCCAGTGCGGCATCGATACGGTTTGCGACATCCTCGGGCATACGCACGGGAGCGAGCAGAGTGCCGAGTAGTCCGCGGATCTCTTCTAGAGCGGACCGGACGTCGCCACAGAGTGCGCAGTCATCCACGTGGCGGCTTACTTCCGCCGTGCGGGATGGCGAGAGCAGCCCTTCGGTGAGTTCGGAGATCTCCGAGACGTCCGGGTGCTGGGTCGTGTCGGTCGTTGATGTCATGTGCGCCCACCTCCGCCCTTCACTCCAGCGGGATCACTGGTCTCTGCGTCCTTTGGCCCCGATGCGGGTGGGACGGATGCCCTCTGCGTCCGGTTCCTTCCCATGCCTGGTTCACCGCTCTCTCCAACTTCACCACGGAGGTGGGTTAGGAGGGGGGCCAGCCGGGCTCGGCCCCGTGCACAGCGGCTTTTCACGGTGCCGGTCGGCACCTCGAGGATGCGGGCAGCCTCCGCCACGGGATAGCCCTGCATGTCCACGAGAACCAGTGCGGCCTGTTGTTCGGCGGGAAGCGTGCCGAGCGCCGCCAGAAGTTCGCGGTGCAGATCCTGACGCTCGGCTGGTGCCTCGGCGGACTCGTGGGGCTCCAGGAGCTGTTCGAGTCGCTCGGTGTCGTCGACGGGTGAGGTCTTGCGTGACGCCGCCTTGCGGACCCGGTCGAGGCAGGCGTTGACCGTGATGCGGTGCAGCCAGGTGGTGACGGCAGACTGGCCGCGGAAGGTATGAGCGGCCCGGAAGGCGGAGACCAGGGCGTCCTGAACCGCGTCGGCCGCTTCCTCGCGGTCTCCCAGCGTTCGCAGTGCCACGGCCCAAAGCCGGTCGCGGTGGCGCCGTACGAGCTCACCGAAGGCGTCCGGCTCACCGGCTACGTGACGAGCGAGGAGGTCTGAGTCGCTGAGTGGCTCTAAAGGCTCGGCGGCCACCTCCCCTCCCTCCCTCTGTGCGTCAGGTCCGTCTGTCTATCACGATTCAGGCGAGCGGGGTCAGAGAGATGAGGAAGGTCGGTCCGATGAGTGCTGCGGTCGTTCGTTACTGCTCGCGCAGCAGGCCGACGGGGAGGATGCGTCCCCGCCGGCCTGTGCTGTCAGCCGAGAACGGAGATCTCCGAGATGCCGCCGCGGAAGAGGCTCGCTGACCCATCCGGCGGAAGTTCGGTGATGTGGATCAGGATGTAGCGAGTCCGCACCGGTTCATCGAGGTTCTTCTCCAGGCCGTCCCCGGCCGTAGCGAGCTTCGTGATGGGCTGCGAGAAGTCGGATAGGGATGACGGCGCGGATGCGCTCTTGTCGGCGGCCAGCACTTCGGCCTTCTGACCGCTGCGGTACATCTCGATTTTGATGCCTCTCACGTTCTGCACACTGCCGAGGTCAACGACTATGCCGCTGCCCTGCTTGCGGTTCGCGAGGTTGCCGAAATTTGCGTAGCCCTTGTACTGAGGGGTGACCCAGGCGGTGTCCGACTTGCCGTCCACGGCATAGGGCACGTCCTCCTGCTTTATCCCCGAGCCGCCGGGCATGAACTCCGTCGCTTTGACGATCCGCAGCGGCTTCGTCGGAGCGGGAGCGTGCTTGTCGCCGTTCTCCGGGTTGGTCTGTGTGCTGCCGGGGTCACCCGGGTCGCTGTCGAGCAGCGTCTCGGCGAGCTGCCAGCTGCCGAGGCCCAGGGCCGCGATCAGCAATGCGGACACGGCCCACTTGAGGGCCTTGCCGGTGCGGCTCTGGAGCGGCGCCGGGGGTGCGGCCAGCACGGGCTTGGTCACGGGTGCGCCGGGACGGACGGACGGACGTCCGTAGGTGCCCTGCTGGTAGGTCGTCCGCTGGTACTCGGGCGGAGCCGTGAACGTGGGCTCGGGCGGGCGGATGCGCGGCATCGCCGCGACGGCCTTGGCGAGCTCGTCCGGGGTGGTGCACGGCTGTTCCTGCCGGGAGGCGGTGGCGCCGTCGTTGGCCAGGGCGCGCATGGCGAGCTCGGAGAGACCTCGGTGTACGCCGGCCCGCACCTGGTCGGGGGCGATCAGCCCCACGCCCTTGGGCAGTCCGGAGAGACCGTACGCGTCGTTCTCGTACGGCCAGCGTTGTGTCAGCGCGGCGTAGAGCAGGGCGCCGATCGCTTCCGTGTCCGTGCGCTGAGGACGCTCTGCGGTGATGCCGCGCAAGGCGGCGTTAACCGCGAGGCCGCGGATCCGGTACTGACCGGTCGAGCTCCGCAGCACCGCTCCCGGGGTGAGCCTCAGATGCGCGAGGCCCTCGCGGTGCGCGGCCGCCATCGCCTGGGAGATCTGGCTGACCAGCTGGTACGCGTCGTGAGCGTCCATGGGGCCGGAGGCCAGCAGAGCCGTGAGCTCGGTGGCGTCGGGAAGCCATTCATGGACGACGTAGACAAGGTCGTCCTCCTCGACCGCGTCGAGGACCTGCACGAAGCGGGGGTCGCCGAGCAGTGCGGAGGACCGGGCCGCGGCCAGCACGGAGCGGGCTCGCGGGTGGTCCGCGGGGAGCAGATGCACGCCCACCGCGCGGCGCAGTTTCTCGTCGACAGCACGCCAGCTGCTGAATCCGTCCAGACGGGTGACGCACTCTTCCAGTCGGTAGCGCTGGGCAAGTCTGTGGCCGCTGTGCAGATCAGGGGTCGCCGAGGCGGCCTCCGAGCTGCTTCGCTCATCGTCTGCGTCCTGGGGGCTGGTGCCCGCCGATTCCTGGGCTTCTGCCGTCCCGTCGGTCGTGGCCTCGTCCGCCTTGGCGGCCAGCGGCTCATCACCGCTGTTGTCGGCCACGTCGACGGCAGCCGTGCTACGTTCCGCCACCGTCGTTCCTGCCTCCCCATCCGTTGCGCGATGCCAGCCATCTCTGCACAGTCACGCCAATTGTGCCCACACTCCAGCGCTATGCACGACACACGGAGACCGGCGATGGTTGTGCGGGCCGGTTGATCCTCAGCGTCCGAGCCGCCCCCGGACCATCCCGACCATGCCGTTGATCTCTTCGATCCGCATGCGCTTCGCCGCGATGAAGAAGACCCCCATCAGCACGGTCCCACCGCAGAGCAGGGCGATCAGCGAACCGAAGGCACCCTCGCCCAGGCCCTTGAGCAGTGCGAAGCCCACGCCACCGCCGAGGATCGCCGCGGGGATCGCCGCGAGGCACAGACGGGCGTAGGTACGGACGACGTGTGCGCCGTCCAGGTCGCCGCCCAGCCGGTTGCGCAGCCGGCGCCAGGCGATGCCCACGCCGACGGCATAGGCCAGCCCGTACGAAGCCGCCATGCCGACGACCGCCCACTGGGCCGGAAGCACCGCGTAGCAGAGAGCGGAAGCGGCGGCATTGACCCCGGCGACGATGACCGTGTTGTAGAAGGGCGTGCGGGTGTCCTCGTAGGCGTAGAAGCCACGGAGCACCACGTACTGCACGGAGTACGGGATGAGGCCGAGGGCGAACGCCATCAGGATGAAGCCCATGGACTTGGCGGCCTCGGTGCCGCTGGAGGAGTACAGCAGCGTGCACATCGGCACGCCCAGCGCGAGGAACGCGAAGGCGACCGGCACGATCGCCACGGCGGAGTTGCGCAGCCCCTGCGAGATGTCGTCGCGGACCGCGCCGGGGTCGTTGTCGTGGGCGGCACGGGAGATACGGGGCAGCAGGGCTGCCATGACCGAGACGGTGATGATCGCCTGAGGCATGCCCCAGATCAGCTGCGCATTTGAGTAGGCGAGAAATCCCGTGCCGTTCCTGTCGGAAGCCTTACCGGCGGCGGTTGCGAGCTGCGTGACGACCAGTACGCCGGCCTGGTTGGCGAAGACGAACAGAACGGTCCACTTGGCCAGCTTGACCGTCTTGCCGAGTCCATGGCCCTTCCAGTCGAAGCGCGGACGGAAGCGGAAGCCGGCCTCGCGAAGATACGGAATCATCGCCAGGGCCTGGACGACAAGGCCGAGCAGTGTGCCGATACCCAGCAGCCGGACGCCCTCCGGCGGAATCGTCTGCACACCCATGTGGGATTCGGCGGAGGTGCCGTAGACCCAGATGAACATGCCGAACGTGAAGATCATGACGATGTTGTTGAGGACCGGGGTCCACATCATCGCGCCGAACTTTCCGCGGGCGTTGAGGATCTGGCCCATCACCACGTGCACGCCCATGAAGAAGATGGTCGGCAGGCAGTACCGGGCGAAGGTGGTGGCCACATTGTCGGCCGCCGGATCGTTCGCGATCGTGCTCGACATCAGATGGATCAGCAGGGGAGCGGCGAAGACCGCGATCGCGACGATCACGCCGAGTGCGACCATGACGAGCGTGAGCAAGCGGTTGGCGTACGCCTCGCCGCCGTCCTCGTCGTCCTTCATGGAGCGGACGAGCTGAGGAACGAAGACCGAGTTGAGCCCGCCGCCCACAGTGAGGATGTAGATCATCGTCGGCAGCGTGTAGGCGATGGTGAAGCTGTCACCGAGCAGCGCCGCACCCAGCGCGGCGGTGATCACCAGGCTGCGGACGAAGCCGGTAAGACGGGACACGAGTGTGCCGGCTGCCATCACCGCGCTGGACTTCAGCAGGCCGGAGGCCCGGCCGCCGGACTTCGGCGGGGCGGGTGCCGGAGCCGGAGTCGGCGCTGGCTCGGACGGAGCGGGGGACCCGGCCGGGCCCTCCTGGTCCCGGAACAGGTGAGCGAATGCGTCCGGTTCCTCGTGGTGCTCGGATGCCTGGGTGACGAGGTCGTCCACACCGACGAACTGCGTGGTCGCCGCGTCATCCCCGTACGGCAGGTGCCGGGACGGGCCGTCGGGCTCGGGCGGCGGGGTCTGCGCCCAGATGCGTGGATCGGGGGCGTACTGCGCCGCAGGCGGCTGCTGGTAGAGCGGCTGCGGTTGCTGGTACGTGCCAGGGGGTGGCGGCGGGTGGGCGGCGCGGTCGTACAGCGCCTCGGCCACCGGGTCCTGGGCGGACAGATCCTGAGCGCGGTAAGGGTCGCGGTCATACGCGTCCTGGACGTACGGGTCGGGCGGCAGCGGCACCTGGCCCGGGCCAGGTGGCATCGGGGGGCCACCGGAAGAACCATCTCCGCCCGCACCCTGACCACGATCACCGTCGTACGGCGCGTTCATCGAAACCCCACCTCATCGTCCCCGGCCGACCGGCCACGACAGACATCGCTCAACGGTCTACTTTCTCACCCGTGCCTGACGGCCCCCCGCTTTCCGGACCGGTGTCCGGCGTCGGGTCACTCGGCTGCTCGGGTTCACCGCCGTCGTCGCCGGCCGGGTCGCTTGCGTTGGCGCGCTTGCGATGGGTGTACATCCTGATGCCTGCGAGGACCAGCAGCAGCAGCCCGCCGGCGATCACCAGCAACACGGTCGGTGTGACCTCGGAGACCTTTACCGTGAAGGTCATCTCTTCGCCGTACGGCATGTCGTCCTCGGTGTACAGCTGCGCCACAACCTGTACCTGGCCGTTGGCGTTCGCAGCTGCGTCGAACTTCACGGACTGGCTGTGGCCACCGGCGATACGGATCGGCTTCTCGGCAACCGCGCCGCCGTTGTTCAGCTTGAGCCGCGTCGGGTTCTCCGACTTCAGCCGGAGCACCAGATGATCGACACCCTGCAACAGCCTGTTCTGCACGGTCACAGGGATTGTGGCGCTGCGGCCGGACAACGTGACGTCCGACTTCGAAATGAGCTGCACCTCGTTGATGAGGCCCTGCAGATATGTGCGTACCGAGTCCCGGTACTGCTGTGCCTCCAGCGGCCTGCCGCGCCACGACGTCGACATGGCCCGGTCGATCGCGTTGCCGAACGGGGTCACCACCCGCTCCGGCTGAGTGAGGATGACCTGGAAGCTGCCCAGCGAGACCTGGGTGGACTTGATGTCCTGGAAGGCTTGGGTGGGCAGCTCCTGGCTGCGGAGCCTCTTCGGGTACTGGGAGGTCCCGGGGACGCTCGTCGTCGCCTGGGCGTCGGGCTCGGCCTCGGCAGCGCCCACGAGGTCGAGAGGCTGCGTCCACCGTTCGTCGTCGAGGGCGTGCAGGGCGCGTGCCATCGACTGCGCCTGAGCGGCGGTCGGCATCCTTTGTGGCGCGACGACGATGCTGCGCTTGGTGTCCGTGTCCTGCTCGGTCAGCGCGAGGGTTGTGGCGAGGAACTTCTGAACGGCGAGAGTGGAATCCTCCGCACGCGACATGTCTCCCTCGAAGGCCTTGGAGAGCCGGGAGTCGGCCACGACGGCGTTGGTACCGCCACCGATCGGCCGGGCTGCGGTCGGCGTGTACGGCAGTCTCCCCGTTTCCTGGAGGCTGTCGCTGCGGGCGATCACGTTGTGGGCACCGGCCGACGTGGCGACATCGACGATCGAAGGATCGATCGCGCCGTCGACCGGCCATGCGAAGTCGGTGGAGGGCTTCACGTGCAGGATCGTCTCCACCGTTGTGCCGGCCACCTCGGTGGCGGTCTGCAGGTGGCTGAGGGTTCCAGAGACGTTCTTGCCGCGGTGTGCGATGGACGCAAGATCCGGATCGGCGAAAGGCAGCGCCACGACCTTGCCGTCCGCCACCCCCTTCTCCAGTGAGCTGAGCCACCGCTTGGCAACGGCCTGGTTCTTCCCGGGAACGGTGGTGTCGCCGACCTTGACGCGGTAGTTCCTCGCCATCGCATCGACGCCGGCCAGCAGATCCGGGTCGATCACCCAGGTGACGGGCAGCTGGCTGCCCAGCGAGACCATCTGGTCGAGGCGACCACCCGGAGCGATCTCGGCCGCCAGGTCGTCATCGGCGAAGACCGGTGTCTGCTGCTCGTCCGAGCCGGTCTCGGCAGTGACATGGGCGGATGCGATCAGAGGCCAGAGATAGGTGACATGGGTCCTGGAATTGCTCTCCTCCGTCTGCCAGGGAAGGAAGGTGCGCTGGATTCCGAGTACCTGCTCGTACTGGGCGCGGGCGGTCCACCCGGACAGGGAGACACCGAACTGGTAGACACCTGCGTCGTCGAGTTCCAGCTTGTCGACGGGCACGGACAGCGTGAAGTCCTGGCTGATGCCCGAAGGGAGCTTCGCGAATTCCACCGTGTACTTACCGCCGATCGCTGCGGGATCGCTGCCGGGCACGTACCCGGTGCGCTCCGCGGCGGCGTCGATCGATGTCCTGCTGAAGAGCCTCGGCCCGACACGCAGATCGACCCGGGCATCGGTGACCGGTTCCTTGCTCCTGTTGGTCAGGGTGCCGGAGACGGTGAGCGTGTCCCCCTTGACCGGTGCACTGGGAGCCAGGGTGTCCAGGGACACATCGACGGTGCTGGAGCCGGTGGGAGCCTTGCTCGCCACGTCGGCCTGCGCCGTGGGCGCGGCCGTTCCGGCCAGCAGCGCTGCCACGAGCGGTGCTGCGACGACCAAGGATGCTGTGCGCCGCAGCCACCGGCGGGCAGGAGAAGGACTGATCCCCTGGATGTCTGCCGCCTCGGCCACGCGCCTACCCGTCCCTCGTCGTCGTCAGCTGCTGTCGATGGTTGTCGGTTGCTGCGTCCCCGCATGGTAACGATGTGCGCGGGGGCTAAGTGCTGGGGTGTGCGCTACATGATCGGGAGAGTCTTGCAGGGCGGAGAGAAACGATGACGCCCGGGCCGGTCCGGGCACGTACCCTTTTCTGTTGTGCCGAACGCCAATGAAGAGAATTCCAGTGCCCTGACCCAGGTGCAGCATCGCGCAGTCAGTGAACTGCTGCGGGTCTCCCCGGTCGCCGACGACCTTGCCCGCCGATTCCAGGATGCCGGATTCAGTCTGGCCCTGGTCGGTGGCTCGGTCCGGGACGCGCTTCTCGGCAGGCTCGGGAACGACCTGGACTTCACCACCGACGCCCGGCCCGAGGACGTTCTGAAGATCGTGCGTCCATGGGCCGACTCGGTGTGGGAGGTCGGTATCGCCTTCGGCACAGTGGGCTGCCAGAAGAACGGCTACCAGATCGAAGTCACCACGTACCGGTCGGAGGCGTATGACAGGACCTCGCGCAAGCCCGAGGTCTCCTACGGCGACTCCATCGAGGAGGACCTCGTACGCCGAGACTTCACGGTCAACGCCATGGCCGTCGCGCTGCCGCAGAAGGAATTCATCGACCCGCACGGCGGTCTGGAGGACCTGGCGGAGCGGGTGCTGCGCACCCCCGGGACACCCGAGGAGTCCTTCTCCGACGATCCCCTGCGCATGCTGCGTGCCGCGCGCTTCGCCGCGCAGCTGGACTTCGAGGTCGCTTCTGATGTCATCACTGCAATGACGGAGATGGCGGGCCGTATCGAGATCGTCTCCGCCGAGCGGGTCCGTGAGGAACTCAACAAGCTGCTGCTCTCCGCGCACCCTCGCGAGGGACTGGCACTCCTGGTCGATACGGGACTGGCGCAGCAGGTGCTGCCGGAGCTGCCCGCACTGCGGCTGGAAAGTGACGAGCATCACCGTCACAAGGACGTCTACGAGCACTCGCTGACCGTTCTGGAACAGGCGATCGACCTGGAGGAGGACGGTCCCGACCTGACTCTTCGGCTTGCCGCGCTGCTCCATGACATCGGTAAGCCGCGGACCCGGCGCTTCGAGAAGGACGGACGCGTCTCGTTCCATCACCACGAGGTGGTGGGCGCCAAGATGGTCAAGAAGCGCATGACGGAGCTCAAGTACTCCAATGACACGGTCAAGGACGTCTCGAAGCTGGTGGAGCTGCATCTGCGCTTCCACGGCTATGGCGACGGCGAGTGGACCGATTCCGCCGTCCGCCGGTATGTGCGGGATGCGGGCCCGTTGCTGGAGCGGCTGCACAAGCTGACGCGCTCGGACTGCACGACGCGGAACAAGCGCAAGGCCGGCGCGCTCTCGCGCACCTATGACGCGCTTGAGGAGCGCATCGCACAGTTGAAGGAACAGGAGGAGCTGGACGCCATCCGGCCCGACCTGGACGGCAACGAGATCATGAAGACGCTGGGTGTCGGCCCTGGGCCGGTGATCGGTAAGGCGTACGCGTTCCTGCTGGAGATGCGGCTGGAGAACGGCCCGATGGGGCATGACGTGGCCGTCGCGGAGCTCAAGAAGTGGTGGGCCGAGCAGAGCTGAGAGTGGGGTCGCGGTCATGTTTCACGTGAAACATGACCGCGACCGGATGTGCGGAGGGGCGCTGTTTCACGTGAAACAGCGCCCCTCGATGCAGCAGCTATCGGTACCTGCCCCGGAAGAGGGTCAGCCCGTCGACTTCGTCGGCGTGAGACAGAGAACCACACTGGTCCGGCTTTTACGGCTGCCGGAGGTTTCGGTGTAGGCGACGTACTTCTTGGCATCGCACAGGTCCGTGTCCGTGGTGTCGTCGTGCACCTCGGCCACCTTGTATTTGGCCGCCGACGAGCCGCAGTCAGCCGATGCCATGTCCGGGCTGGTGTTGGAGCCCCTGTTCTGCAGGCAGTCGCCGACCGAGGCGGCCTTGGCGTCCGACTCGAATATCTTGTCCCAGCCGAACTTCAGACCCGCGAGGGCGCCGGGCGCCACCACGATGATGACGATGTTGCGCACCGCCAGGAAAGCCCTCTTGCCACCGGACATGTTCTGAGGCGGCGGGCCCTGTGGGGGCATGCCCTGGGTCGGAGGTCCACCGGGATAGCCGCCGTACGGCTGCTGACCCTGATGCGGCGGATACGGCTGCTGTTGCGGATGGCCGTACGCGGGCCGTTGGGGTGGGTACGGCTGTTGAGGCTGTTGCCCATATGGTCCGTGGATCGCGCGCCGCTCTTCTTTTGACGCGCGCACGCTATAGCACTTCACTGACACGGCTCCACCGGAACATCGTCACGGCGACGATCCCGTAAAGCAGCGCAAGCCCGATCACTACTGTGGCCGATTTCCCGTCAGGAGGCAGTGCCACAGCGGCTACTGCGGCAGCGCCCACAAAGGCCACGTTGAACAGCACGTCGTACAGGGAGAAGACGCGACCGCGGAATGAGTCGTCCACCGCGGTCTGCACCACCGTGTCCGTCGCGATCTTCGTTCCCTGAGTGACGGCTCCGAGGACGAATGCCGCGACCAGCATCGGTCGGGGGGTGAACCACAGCCCGAGCGCGGGTTCGAGGACGGCAGCCGTGGCGGCGCACGTCGCCATCCAGCGGAACCGGCCGAGTCGTCCAACCGCCCAGGGCGTCAGCACGGCCGCCGCGAAGAATCCCGCCCCAGAGGCGCCCACGGCCAGTCCGAGCAGGGCCAGACCGCCGGATTCGCTGTCGGACCAGGCGTACCGGCACAGCATCAGCACCATCACGGTCAGCGCCCCGTAGCAGAACCGGATCACTGTCATGGCGGCCAGTGCCCGTGCGGCGTCCGTCCGTTCCGCTAGATGGCGCAGCCCGCCGACGAGTCCGTGCGCGGTGGTGGCCAGCGCGTCCCTCAGCCGGATAGGACTGCCGTTCGTATCCGGTCCGAGGAGTTGGGTGGCAAGGCGCAGGGAGGCCAGTGCCGAGGCGAGGTAGAGCCCCGCGCCCAGCAGCACGACTGCGGCATCCGAGTCCGCAGCCACGAGGCGTACGGCGAAGGCGAGGCCGCCGCCCGCCGTGGCGGCGAGCGTGCCCGCGGTCGGCGAGAGCGAGTTGGCCATGACCAGCCGGTCCCTGTCGACGACCCGCGGCAGCGCGGCCGAGAGTCCCGCCAGCACAAAGCGGTTCACTGCGGTGACGCACAGCGCGGAGGCGTAGAAGAGCCAGTCGGGTGCGGTGCCGAGGATCAGCAGGGCGGTGCAGCAGGCGAGGGCTGCGCGCAGCAGATTGCCGTATAGGAAGACTTGGCGGCGCGGCCAGCGGTCCAGTAGGACGCCGGCGAAAGGGCCGATGAGCGAGTACGGCAGCAGCAGCACAGCCATCGCGGAGGCGATGGCCGCCGCCGATGTCTGCTTCTCCGGGGAGAAGACGACATGCGCGGCGAGGGCGACCTGATAGACGCCGTCGGCAGACTGGGAGAGGAGCCGTACGGCCAGCAGACGACGGAAGTTCCGAAGGCGCAGGAGTACGCGCAGATCACGTACGACGGGCATGTGGGCAAGGGTCACATACGTTGAGGGTCCCCGGGCGGATTGCCCGGGGACCCTCAACGAGGCGGAAGGGGAGAAGCGTTGCCGCTCATCGCACTGCCGCGGTTACACGCCGTTGCCGGTCGTGTCAGCTCTCGACGTCGCCGTTGATGAACTTCTCGACGTTCTCGCGGGCCTCGTCGTCGAAGTACTGGACCGGCGGGGACTTCATGAAGTAGGAGGACGCGGAGAGGATCGGGCCACCGATGCCACGGTCCTTGGCGATCTTCGCGGCGCGCACGGCGTCGATGATGACGCCGGCGGAGTTCGGGGAGTCCCAGACCTCGAGCTTGTACTCCAGGTTCAGCGGAACGTCACCGAAGGCGCGGCCCTCGAGGCGCACGTACGCCCACTTGCGGTCGTCCAGCCAGGCCACGTAGTCCGACGGACCGATGTGGACGTTGTCCGCACCGAGTTCGCGGTCACGGATCTGGGAGGTGACGGCCTGCGTCTTGGAGATCTTCTTGGACTCCAGGCGCTCACGCTCGAGCATGTTCTTGAAGTCCATGTTGCCGCCGACGTTCAGCTGCATCGTGCGGTCCAGGATGACACCCCGGTCCTCGAAGAGCTTCGCCATCACGCGGTGCGTGATGGTGGCGCCGACCTGGGACTTGATGTCGTCGCCGACGATCGGGACACCGGCCTCGGTGAACCTGTCCGCCCACTCCTTGGTGCCGGCGATGAAGACCGGGAGGGCGTTGACGAACGCGACCTTGGCGTCGATGGCGCACTGCGCGTAGAACTTCGCAGCGACCTCGGAACCGACGGGCAGGTAGCAGACGAGGACGTCGACCTGCTGGTCCTTGAGGACCTGGACGATGTCGACCGGGGCCTCGGTGGACTCCTCGATGGTCTGGCGGTAGTACTTGCCCAGGCCGTCGTGGGTGTGGCCGCGCTGGACGGTCACGCCGGTGTTCGGAACGTCGGCGATCTTGATGGTGTTGTTCTCGCTGGCACCGATGGCGTCCGCGAGGTCGAGGCCGACCTTCTTCGCGTCGACATCGAAGGCGGCGACGAACTCGACGTCACGCACGTGGTACTCGCCGAACTGGACGTGCATCAGACCGGGCACCTTGCCGGCCGGATCGGCGTCCTTGTAGTACTCGACGCCCTGCACCAGCGAGGCGGCGCAGTTGCCCACGCCGACGATGGCTACGCGAACCGAACCCATTCCGGTTGCTCCCTGTGTTGTGTGTTCTTGGTAATTCCGATGAAGGCCCTGCGGAAGTGCCGGGACTTCACTTGGCGGTGTCGTCGGACGGATCCGGCGGGGTATGACCCCGGTGCCGGGGCAGGCCGTCCGTCTCCCCTGCTGTGTTCTGCCGAGCGGAGCCCTCGGGCGAGGATCGTCGCTGATCCCGTCCCGACCGCTCGCTCTCGATGAGCTCGTTCAGCCAGCGCACTTCGCGCTCCACGGATTCCATGCCGTGTCGCTGCAGCTCAAGCGTGTAGTCGTCGAGTCGTTCGCGGGTGCGTGCCAGAGAGGCGCGCATCTTCTCCAGGCGCTCCTCCAGCCGGCTGCGGCGGCCTTCCAGTACGCGCATCCGCACCTCGTGCTCCGTCTGTCCGAAGAAGGCGAAGCGGGCTGCGAAGTGCTCGTCCTCCCAGGAGTCGGGGCCGGTGTGCGAGAGCAGCTCCTCGAAGTGCTCCTTACCTTCTGCCGTCAGCCGGTAGACGATCTTGGCGCGGCGTCCTGCCAGTGAAGAGGAAGGGGCGACCGCACGTCCGCCGACGGGCGGGACCTCTGCCGGACCGTTTCCCGGTTCCTCGATCAACCAGCCGCTGGCTACCAGCGTCTTGAGACAGGGGTAGAGGGTGCCGTAGCTGAAGGCGCGGAAGATCCCCAACGAGGTGTTGAGGCGTTTGCGCAGCTCGTACCCGTGCATGGGGGATTCGCGGAGCAGACCGAGTACGGCGAATTCGAGGATGCCCGAGCGTCTGCTCAACTTCGCCTCCCCCTTCTCCGAGTGCCCTCGCGGAGCCCTATGCCGAGCTGATGTATCGACTCGATACATCATGACGATAGATCGCTCACCGCGATGCGACAAGGGGGGGCATCGTGAACGGCGTCACATCGCCAATTCGTAGGAAGCGACTTGCGTGATTTGGGGTGAACTTGGGCCCTAGGTGGGTTTTGACCGTGCGTAGTCTGTGCGGCATGCAGACCACCGGGAACCGCGCGACGCCCCCGAGCGTCAGTCGTCGCGGACTGACCGGACGCACTGCGGATGAGCCTGTCGCAGGGTCCGTCCGTAATTCGGGGGACCGGATCTCAACTGCCGCTTCCAGGCGCTCTCGCCTGCCCGAGGAGTAGTCGTTCGATGAGCGAGCACCGTCGCAAGACGCAGCAACCGCAAGGTGGCGGGCGTGCCGCGACCAGACGAGCCGCCCAGCAGTCCGCAGGACGCCGCGCAGCTCCGTCACGCGGAGTAACTAATGAGTCACCTTCCGGTTCGTACGACGACGAGAGTCCGTACGGCGGGCGTGCCGCGGCCAGACGAGCCGCGCAGCGTGGAAGCGGGAGCCGGCGTGCCGCCGAGGGAGGTGGCGCGGGTCATGGCGGCGGCGGTGGCCGACGCCGCGGTGGTGGCGGCGACGGGCACGAGGGTCCTGGCCGGGGCCGCGGGCGCGGTAATCAGCCTCCCGTCAAGAAGCGCTTCATCGACTACCCGCGCGCCGGCAAGTACGGAGCGCGGCGCTGGGTGCCGTCCTGGAAGCTGGTCTCCGGCCTGTGCATCGGCTTCCTCGGCCTTCTCATGGGCCTCGGCGGTATCGCGTACGCGATGGTCGGGAAACCCAGTGTGAAGGCTGCGGCCCAGGCGGAGAACAACGTCTACTACTGGGCCGACGGGAGGCAGATGATCGCCACGGGCGGTGAGGCCAACCGTCAGATCATCGATTACGAGCAGATCCCCGAGGCCATGCGGAACGCCGTCATCTCGGCGGAGAACAAGTCGTTCGACACCGACAGTGGCATCGACCCGATGGGTATCGCCCGGGCCTTCTACAACATGGCCAAGGGCGGACAGACCCAGGGCGGCTCGACGATCACCCAGCAGTACGTGAAGAACTCGCGTCTCTCTCAGGAGCAGACCCTGAGCCGGAAGTTCGAAGAGCTCTTCATCACGATCAAGGTCGGCAAGACGGAGACTAAGCGGACTGTCATGGCTGGCTACCTGAACATCTCGTATTACGGGCGAGGCGCATCGGGGATCCAGGCCGCGGCACGTACGTACTACGGCAAGGACGCCAAGAAGCTCAATGCAAGCGAGTGCGCCTTCCTGGCCACCCTGCTGAAGGGCCCGACCTACTTCGACCCGGCCGGCGTTACCGAGGCTGACCCCAAGGAGGCGACCCCTGCGAAGAACAAGGATCGGGCGGAGAAGCGCTGGCGCTGGATCCTCGACGAGGAGGTGAAGGACGGGCGGATGACCCAGAAGGAGCGCGCCAAGTACACAGAGTTCCCCATGCCGGATCCGCCGAAGCAGAACGCGCAGCTGGGCGGTCAGACCGGCTATCTCGTGTCCCTCGCCCGGAAGACCTTCCTCAACAACAACAAGGACGTCACCCCGGAAAAGCTTGCCCTGGGCGGCTACGAGATCCACACCACCTTCGACGAGAAAAAGGTCAAGGCGCTCAACGCCGCGGTCAAGAAGGTCTACGACCGCAAGATCAAGCCGAAGCAGCGCCCCAAGACGGACACGCACGTCCAGTTCGGCGGCGCTTCGGTGGATCCGAAAACCGGCGCCATTCTCGCGATCTACGGTGGTCAGGACGCGACGCAGCACTACACCAACAACGCCGACACCACCGGTGCGCAGGTCGGTTCGACCTTCAAGCCGTTCGTGCTGACTGCCGCGATGGAGTACGGCAAGCGTGACCCGAAAGGCACGGCGGATCAGGACGAATCGCAGCGCACGAAGGTCTCCCCGAAGAGCATCTACAACGCCGACGACCGGCTGAAGATCAAGAAATACAACGGTGAGATCTGGACCGACGAGAACGGCAAGGAGTGGCTGCAGAGCAACGACGGCCATGAGTCAAGGGGGAACATCACCCTTCGCGAGGCCATGCAGTGGTCCGCCAACTCCCCGTACGTCCAGCTCGGTATGGACGTCGGCACCGACAAGGTGAAGGACGTTGCCGTCGCCGCAGGCCTGCGCGACGACGACTCGATGGCCGACTCGACCGTTCCGTCGTTCTCCATCGGTACGTCCCAGCCCAGCGCGATCCGGATGGCTGGGGCCTACGGCACCTTCGCCGACAGCGGGATGCAGCACGACCCGTACTCCGTCGAGGAGGTCAAGTACCGCGGCGACATCATCTATCAGCACACGAAGGTTCCCAAGCGCGCCTTCACCGATGCCGTCGCCGACAACGTCACCGACGTCCTGAAGAACGTCGTCGAGAAGGGGACCGGCACGCCTGCCCAGCTCCCCGGCCGTGACGTGGCGGGCAAGACGGGTACGACGGACGACAACAAGTCCGCCTGGTTCGTGGGGTACACCCCGCAGCTGTCGACCGCCATCAGCATGTTCCGGTACGACGACAACGAGAAGCACACCAACCGTAAGTTCGAGAAGATGTACGGCACGGGTGGCGAGGAGACGATCCACGGTGCCTCGTTCCCGGCCCAGATCTGGCACGACTACATGGCCGACGCGCTGAAGGGGAAGGACGTCCTGACCTTCCCGAAGCCGGAGCCGTGGGGCGAGACGCTCTACGGGGGCGGCGCGCCGAGCCCTTCGCCGACGCCGAGCATCGTGCCTTCGGAGACCCCCTCCAGCACGCCGTCCACGACACCTTCGATGACGCCCTCCTCCCCCACGCCCGACCCCAGCGGCAGCTGCGGGGCTTGGGACTGGAACTGCCAGAACAGCAACGGAGGCAGCAACGGAGGCAACAACGGAGGCAACTCGGCCGTTAGCGGCGGAGGTGGATCTCCCAATCCGACCGACGGGACTACGTCTCCGGATACCTCGTCGGGCGGCGGGGGCAACGGGAACGGCAACGGGAACGGGAACGGCGGTCTCTTCGGAGGCCCGACCGGATAGCGCCCGAACGGCAGGCCAATAGGCCCAGTCGGAAGAAGGCCACCAGGGCCGCCACACCACTCGGTGCGGCGGCCCTCGCCGATTCCACAGTCCCGTACGGCAGGATGTGCGGCATGCCAAGCGCAGAAGACACGAGCGTGCACCAGGAACGGCCCGTCGTTCGGCCCACGCACCAGGACGAGATCGCCGCGGCCGGCAGTGAGCTGATCGGCGGGCGGTCGGGGCGCTGGGCGCGGCTCGGCTCCGGCCCCCTCGCGCCTGTGCGTGTCGTCGCGCTGGTGGCGATCGGGATGTTCGCGCTCGGCATGGTGCAGAAAGTGCCTTGCTACAACTGGGCGTGGTTCAGGGGCGCCAGCTCGCAGTACACGCATGCTTGCTACTCCGACATTCCGCACCTCTTCGTCGGACGTGGTTTCGCGGACGGTCTCGTGCCGTACTTCGACCGGCTGAGCGGCGACATGCAGTACCTGGAGTACCCCGTCCTGACCGGGGTGTTCATGCAGGTCGCGGCCTGGCTGACGCCCGGCGGCTCCATTCAGTACCGCGAGCAGATGTACTGGATGGTCAACGCGGGCATGTTGTTGATCTGCACCGCGGTCATGGCGGTGTGTGTCGCCCGTACGCACCGGCGCCGTCCGTGGGACGGGCTGCTGGTCGCCCTCGCGCCGGCCTTCGCACTCACCGCGACGATCAACTGGGACCTGCTGGCCGTCGCGCTGACAGCCGCGGCGATGCTCATGTGGTCCCGGCAGCGGACGCTGGCGTTCGGCATCCTCATCGGCCTCGCCACGGCCGCGAAGCTCTATCCCGTACTCCTGCTGGGGCCGGTCTTCGTGCTCTGCTGGCGGGCGGGTAAATGGCGGGAGTTCTTCGTGGCGACACTTGGCGCGGCCGCATCATGGCTGGTGGTGAACCTGCCGGTGATGGTGTTCGCACCCGAGGGGTGGAAGAAGTTCTACACATTCAGCCACGACCGGCCGCTCGACTTCGGCTCGTTCTGGCTGATCATCTCGCAGCGCACCGGCATTTCCATCCCGGTAGACACGGTGAACACCGCATCGACGCTGCTGATGCTCTTCTTCTGCGTATGCATCCTGGTGCTGACGCTGATGGCCCCGCGCCGGCCCCGTTTCGCACAGCTGGTCCTTCTTGTCGTCGCGGCGTTCATTCTCACCAACAAGGTCTACTCGCCGCAGTACGTGCTGTGGCTGATCCCCCTTGCCGCGCTGGCCAGGCCGCGGTGGCGGGACTTCCTGATCTGGCAGGCGTGCGAGGTCATGTACTTCCTCGGGATCTGGATGTACCTCGCGTACACGACGAGCGGCGACAAGCACCAGGGACTGCCGACGGAGGGCTACCAGGTGGCGATCGCCCTGCACCTCCTGGGCACGCTGTACCTCTGCGCCGTCGTCGTACGGGACATTCTGATGCCGGAGCGGGACGTCGTACGCAGGGACGGTTCGGACGATCCGTCGGGCGGGGTGTTCGACGGTGCCGAGGACGTCTTCGTGCTGGGGCATGCGGCGGCGCATCCGCCGCGGCACGCGGCACCCACGGTCGAGGGGCCGCGGGTGGAGTGGGGTGCGGCGCACGGGCCGGTCACGGACCGAACAGGGTCACATGGGCCGGCCGCGGACTGAACAGGGCCTCGTCAAGGGCGCGAAACCCTTGGCGAGGCCCTGGCCCCATCGGTCGTGGGGGCCGGTCGTCGCGCCGCCCGGCCCGGTGTCCAGTGCCCCTCCCGGCAGGCTTTGCCCCGTCGCGCCCGCTCGCCGCGTTGGCCGGAAGTCCTGGTAGCTCCTTCCTCAAGCTCTCAACTTCGTTCGAGCAGGGGAGACCCCACTCAAGGACTTCCGGCCGCCTTGCGACCGCACGCACTGGACGACGCTCCTCACGGGGCAAACACTGCCGGTCACGGCACTAGCGGTCGACGAGGCGGTCGAACTGGGTGGTCGTGTGGCGCAGATGTGCCACCAGTTCGTCGCCGACCTTCGGTTCCTGTGCGTCCGCGGGCACGAACAGGATCGACACCTGCATGTGGGGCGGCTCGGCGAACCAGCGCTGCTTGCCGGCCCAGACGAAGGGCGACAGATTCCGGTTGACGGTGGCCAGGCCCGCGCGGGCGACGCCTTTGGCGCGCGGCATCACGCCGTGCAGCGCCTTCGGGGCCTCCAGGCCCACGCCGTGCGACGTACCGCCGGCGACGACCACCAGCCAGCCGTCGGAGGCGGCCTTCTGCTGGCGGTAGCCGAAACGGTCCCCCTTGGCGACGGGCGTGACGTCGAGGACGGCACCCCGGTACTCCGTCGCCTCGTGGTCGCCGAGCCACAGCCGTGTGCCGATCCGCGCGCGGAAGCGGGTCTGCGGGAACTGCTGCTGCAGCCGGGCCTGTTCCTCGGCGCGCAGATGGCTGACGAAAATGGTGTGCAGCGGCAGCCGGGCGGCGCGAAGGCGGTCCATCCAGCCGATGACCTCCTCGACCGCGTCCGAGCCGTCGGTGCGGTCCAGCGGCAGGTGCAGCGCGAAGCCTTCGAGACGTACGTCCTCGATGGCGGCGTGCAGCTGCCCCAGCTCCTCCTCCTTGACGCCGTGACGCTTCATCGAGCTCATGCACTCGATGACGACCCGGGCGCCCACCAACGCGTGCACGCCGTCCACGGAGGAGACCGACCGGATGACGCGGTCGGGCAGCGGCACGGGCTCCTCACCCCGCCGGAACGGGGTGAGGACCAGCAGATCGCCGCTGAACCAGTCCTTTATGCGCGCTGCCTCGTAGGTGGTGCCGACGGCGAGTGTGTCGGAGCCGAAGCGGATCGCCTCGTCTGCGAGTCGCTCGTGACCGAAGCCGTATCCGTTGCCCTTGCAGACCGGGACGAGCCCGGGGAACTGGTCGAGGACGGATTTCTGGTGCGCCCGCCAGCGCGCGGTGTCGACGTAGAGGGAGAGCGCCATGGCCGGTCCGGAACCTTTCTGGTGGCTGCGGTGTATCAGAGGTATGTGGAGCTTGTCGAAGTGTCTGAGCCTGTCGGCCTGCCTGCCGGCCGGCCTGGTGAAGCGCTCATTGAAACGGATGATGCCGGTTTCGTCAGCGGCGCGACATGTACATGTCCAGCGCCTTGTGCAGCAGCTTGTTGAGCGGGAAGTCCCACTCGCCGACGTACTCGACGGCTTCGCCGCCGGTGCCGACCTTGAACTGGATCAGGCCGAAGAGGTGGTCGGTCTCGTCGAGCGAGTCGCTGATGCCGCGCAGGTCGTAGACAGTGGCGCCCATCGCGTAGGAATCGCGCAACATCCGCCACTGCATGGCGTTCGAAGGCCGTACCTCGCGTCCGATGTTGTCGGACGCGCCGTACGAGTACCAGACGTGCCCACCGACGACGAGCATCGTCGCCGCGGAGAGGTTCACCCCGTTGTGGCGCGCGAAATACAACCGCATGCGATTCGGGTCCTCGGAGTTGAGGACGGTCCACATGCGCTGGAAGTAGGAGAGGGGACGTGGCCTGAAGTGGTCGCGCACAGCGGTGATCTCGTACAGCCGCTGCCATTCGGCGAGGTCCTCGTAACTGCCCTGGACCACCTCGACGCCGGCCTTCTCCGCCTTCTTGATGTTGCGCCGCCACAGCTGGTTGAAGCCCTTGAGAACGTCTTCGAGCGAGCGGTTCGCCAGTGGCACCTGGAAGACGTAGCGCGGCTGCACGTCACCGAAGCCGGCGCCGCCGTCCTCGCCCTGCTGCCAGCCCATCTTCCGCAGCCGGTCCGAGACTTCGAAAGCACGCGGCTCGATGTGCGTGGCCTCGACGTCGCGCAGGCGCTTCACGTCGGGGTCCTGGATACCGGACTTGATGGCGGCTGCGTCCCAGCGGCGGATGACGACCGGCGGGCCCATCTTTACCGAGAAGGCGCCCTGTTGCTTGAGATGCGCGAGCATCGGCTGCAGCCAGTCGTCGAGGTTCGGCGCGTACCAGTTGATGACCGGGCCCTCGGGGAGGTACGCGAGATACCGCTTGATCTTTGGGAGTTGGCGGTACAGCACCAGGGCGGCGCCCACGATCTCGCCGCTCTTGTCAAACCAGCCCAGGTTCTCCGAACGCCATTCGGTCTTCACATCCGCCCACGCCGGGACCTGGCAGTGACTGGCCGACGGCAGACTCTGGATGTACGCCAGATGCTGCTCTCGGCTGATGGTCCTCAGGGTCAGGCTCATGCGGGGCGCTCCTCGGCAGGTGTGTCCCCATCGGTCAGGGGCTCCGGCTCTCGCGCCGAAGCCTACTGCGACCGGGGAGCGCGTCGTCTGGCCCTGTCGGACCTTGTCGGCCAGGTGAGTCCCGGCTGTCCGCCCTCGGGGGGTCTGGACGACCCCCCGAGGGGATGTGGGTGGACTTGCCGGGACCGGCGTCCGGAGGTGTCCGGGACAGGCGCGGCTACAGGCCGCCGAAGAGACCGCCGTGGGCCATTCCCAGGTAGAACCCGATGGCGGACGCGCCTATACCGAGGATCAGCGGGAACCTCTCGCGGGTGGTCACCGAGATGTACTGCCCGTATGCACCCGTGAGGATCCCGACGAGCCCGGCCCACGAGCTGATCAGATGCAGGCTGTGGAACATCGCCGTCACGAAGGCGATAAGACCGAGGGCCACGGTTACCGCCACCAGAGTGTCCTGGAGCGGATGGGGCCTGCCGTCCGTAGCGAGAAGGGAAACGGGGGGGCGGGTTCGCGTTGTCTGTGCCATGGAGCACCTCCTGGCCGAAAAGGCGGCGCACCATGGCGCCGCTCACACCCGATGTGTACAGATTGCGTCTCCTGAGCACCGGATTTCAACCGGAAGCCGGTGTGCGGGTACTCTGTACGGTCTGCACCGGTGTCTGCCCAAGCCAGCACGGCAGCCCTCCTCGGATGGGGGCGTTGTCAGTGGCGGCTGTTTTACTTGGAGACACTGTTGCTTACGCATCACGACCCTCCTGCCACGGAACGACCGTGGCCGCTGAGTCCAAAGGAGGTGGGTTCCACATGCGTCACTACGAGGTGATGGTCATCCTCGACCCCGATCTCGAGGAGCGCGCTGTCTCCCCGCTGATCGAGAACTTCCTCTCCGTCGTCCGTGAGGGCAACGGAAAGGTTGAGAAGGTCGACACCTGGGGCCGTCGTCGTCTCGCTTACGAGATCAAGAAGAAGCCCGAGGGCATCTACTCGGTCATTGACCTGCAGGCCGAGCCTGTGGTCGTCAAGGAGCTCGACCGCCAGATGAACCTGAACGAGTCGGTCCTCCGGACCAAGGTCCTCCGTCCCGAGATCCACTGAGCATCTAGCTCAGCGGTCATCGGGTTCGAGTAGCAGCAAGCAGCCAGAAGCAATCCCCGCCGAGAGGTTCACCCATGGCAGGCGAGACCGTCATCACGGTCGTCGGCAATCTCGTCGACGACCCCGAGCTGCGTTTCACCCCGTCCGGTGCGGCGGTCGCGAAGTTCCGTGTCGCGTCCACTCCCCGCATCTTCGACCGGCAGACCAATGAGTGGAAGGACGGCGAAGGCCTGTTCCTCACCTGCTCGGTCTGGCGGCAGGCGGCGGAGAACGTCGCCGAGTCGCTCCAGCGAGGCATGCGCGTTGTCGTGCAGGGCCGGCTGAAGCAGCGGTCGTACGAAGACCGCGAAGGCGTGAAGCGCACGGTCTATGAGCTGGATGTCGAGGAAGTCGGCCCCAGTCTCAAGAGCGCCACGGCCAAGGTCACCAAGACCACCGGTCGCGGTGGCCAGGGCGGCCAGGGTGGTTACGGCGGTGGCCAGCAGGGCGGCGGCAACTGGGGCGGCGGTCCCGGTGGCGGCGGCCAGCAGGGCGGCGGCGGTGCTCCCGCCGACGACCCGTGGGCCACCAGCGCGCCGGCCGGCGGCCAGCAAGGCGGGGGTCAGCAGGGCGGCGGGGGCGGTTGGGGCGGAAGCTCCGGCGGCTCCGGCGGCTCCGGCGGCGGCTACTCGGACGAGCCTCCCTTCTAGGGCAGCTCGTACCCCCACTTCTTGATCACACAGGAGAAACACCATGGCGAAGCCGCCTGTGCGCAAGCCTAAGAAGAAGGTCTGCGCTTTCTGCAAGGACAAGACCCAGTACGTGGACTACAAGGACACGAACATGCTGCGGAAGTTCATTTCCGACCGCGGCAAGATCCGTGCCCGCCGCGTAACCGGCAACTGCACGCAGCACCAGCGTGACGTCGCCACGGCAGTCAAGAACAGCCGTGAGATGGCGCTGCTGCCCTACACGTCCACCGCGCGATAAGGGAAGGGTGACCGAATAATGAAGATCATCCTCACCCACGAGGTCTCCGGCCTCGGCGCTGCAGGCGACGTCGTCGACGTCAAGGACGGGTACGCCCGTAACTACCTGGTTCCGCGTGGCTTTGCCATCCGCTGGACCAAGGGTGGCGAGAAGGACGTGGCGCAGATCCGCCGCGCCCGCAAGATCCACGAGATCGCGACGATCGAGCAGGCCAACGAGGTCAAGGCCAAGCTTGAGGCCGTGAAGGTTCGTCTGGCCGTTCGCTCCGGCGACGCCGGCCGTCTCTTCGGCTCCGTCACCCCGGCCGACATCGCTTCGGCGATCAAGGCTGCCGGTGGCCCGGACGTCGACAAGCGTCGCGTCGAGCTCGGCTCGCCGATTAAGACGCTCGGCGGGCACCAGGTGTCCGTGCGTCTGCACCCCGAGGTTGCGGCGAAGCTCGGCATCGAGGTCGTTGCTGCCTAAGGGCACAGCTCACCAGAGCAAGTGAAGGGCCGCACCCCGCGGGTGCGGCCCTTTGCTGTTTCACGTGAAACAGGATTGACGGTCGCTGCTCAGCGGGTAGCTCCGGTGACGATCCACTTGCCCGAGCGTGTGCGCAGCCAGAGCGTCACCATGCGGACTGTCATCATCAGCGCCATTGCCCACCACAGAGCAGTCAGGCCCCCACCGTAGGTGGGCACGAGCAGGGCGACCGGGGCGAAGACGGCCAGGGTGATCAGCATGGCCCAGGCGAGGTACCGACCGTCTCCGGCGCCCATCAGCACGCCGTCCAGCACGAAGACCACGCCGGCGATCGGCTGGCACACGGCCGCCACCAGCAAGGCGGGGAGCAGGATGCTCTGCACGTCCTGGTCGCCGGTGAACAAGGGGATGAACAAGGGACGTGCGAGCACGATCAGTGCCCCGAGCACCACGCCTGAGGCAATGCCCCACTGCACCATGCGGCGGCACGCCTCGCGTGCGCCCTCGGTGTCATTTGCCCCGAGGTAGCGGCCGATGATGGCTTGCCCGGCGATCGCAATGGCGTCGAGAGCGAAGGCCATCAGACTCCACAGGGAGAGAATGATCTGGTGGGCGGCGATATCGGTGTCGCCCAGGCGTGCGGCGACGGCGGTGGCGATCATCAGGACGCCGCGGAGCGACAGCGTACGAACCAGCAGGGGGACGCCTGCCTGGGCGCTGGCCCTGATCCCTGCCGTGTCGGGGCGCAACGATGCGCCGTGTCGGCGCGCTCCCCGTACCACCACGATCAGATAGGCCGAGGCCATGCCAACCTGGGCGATCACGGTGCCCCAGGCCGATCCGGCGATACCGAGACCGGCGCCGTAGACAAGCCCCGCGTTGAGGGTTCCGTTGGCCGCGAAACCACCGATGGCGACGTACAGCGGGGTCCTGGTGTCCTGCAGGCCACGGAGCACGCCGGTAGCGGCCATGACTATGAGCATGGCGGGGATACCGAGGCTGGAGATCCGTAGATAGGTGGTGGCGTACGGCGCGGCGGTGTCGGAGGCGCCAAAGATTTCGACGAGCCAGGGGGCAGAGGGCAGCGCCACGGCGATGACGGCGATGCCGAGGAGCAGCGCCAGCCAGATGCCGTCCATGCCCTGCCGTATTGCGGAGGCGAGATCGCCGGCACCTACGCGTCGCGCGACCGCTGCCGTGGTGGCATAGGCGAGGAAGACGAAAATGCTCACGGCGGTGGTCAGCAGAGCCGCGGCGACACCCAGGCCGGCTAGTTGCGGTGTGCCGAGGTGGCCGACGATGGCGCTGTCGACCATGACGAAGAGCGGCTCGGCGACGAGCGCGCCGAAGGCGGGGACGGCGAGTGCGACGATCTCGCGATCGTGCCGTCGACGGCTGGAATGCGAGGTCGCGGTGGCCTGAGGCATGAGGGCAATCTAATCTTCCACAGGTAACGGATGCAACGGCGTAGTAGTCCTTACATTTAATGGCGCCGAGTGTTCTCCTGTGTGCGGTTTGCCGTGATCTTGTGCCGACTCGGAAAGTTTTTCTCCCCCACAGGCCGTGGATGGAGAAAGCCCAGGTCAGAGCTGCGGTCGGGGTGGTGTTATGAGTTTGTCCACAGTGCTGTCCCCTGCTCCGTGCACAGGTTCTGCGGAGTTCTCCACAGCATCTGGTCCGCCGTCCACATGCCCTGTGGATAACCAGATTGGCTGACGGTGCAGCGAGGCCTACCGTGGACCGGCGCCCACACCCCGTTTCAGCCCTGGAATCCCGCAGAACTCGACGTGCCGGAACCGGAGTCGAGCGTCTTGTTTGTCGGTGCTGTGCCGTAAGAAAGAGTGGCACGGCGAAGGTCCGCGGAGCGGACGGGAGGAGGTGGCACGGTGAGCATTCCCGAGCCTTTGGACGACCCCTGGGCCGACACCGGTCCCAGTGACCGTCTGCCCGTTACCCGCCAGCGTCGCGGCGAAGGCCGGGACCGCGGTGAGCAGCACGACCGCGGCAGGGAGAGCGGCGGCTGGGACGGCGGCTCGCCCGGATTCGAGCGCGTGCCCCCTCAGGACCTCGACGCCGAGCAGTCGGTCCTCGGCGGCATGCTCCTCTCCAAGGACGCCATTGCCGATGTCGTGGAGATCATCAAGGGGCACGACTTCTACCGCCCCGCCCACGAGACCGTCTTCCAGGCGATCCTCGACCTCTATGCCAAGGGCGAGCCCGCCGACCCGATCACGGTCGCGGCCGAGCTGGTCAAGCGCGGCGCGATCACCAAGGTGGGCGGCGCCCCCTATCTGCACACCCTCGTCCAGTCCGTGCCGACCGCGGCCAACGCCTCGTACTACGCGGAGATCGTCCACGAGCGGGCGGTCCTGCGACGGCTTGTCGAGGCAGGCACGAAGATCACGCAGATGGGATATGCGGCCGACGGTGACGTCGACGAGATCGTCAACTCGGCGCAGGCCGAGATCTACGCCGTCACGGAGCAGCGCACCAGCGAGGACTATCTACCGCTGGGCGACATCATGGAGGGCGCGCTCGACGAGATCGAGGCGATCGGTTCGCGCTCCGGCGAGATGACCGGCGTACCGACCGGCTTCACCGACTTCGACGCCCTGACCAACGGCCTGCACCCGGGCCAGATGATCGTCATTGCGGCGCGTCCGGCCATGGGTAAGTCCACGCTGGCCCTGGACTTCGCGCGGGCCGCATCGATCAAGAACAACCTCCCGAGCGTGATCTTCTCCCTCGAAATGGGCCGCAACGAAATTGCGATGCGGCTGTTGTCCGCCGAGGCGCGGGTTGCTCTGCACCACATGCGTTCCGGCACGATGACCGACGAGGACTGGACGCGGCTGGCCCGCCGGATGCCGGACGTCTCGGCCGCGCCGCTCTACATCGACGATTCGCCGAACCTGTCGATGATGGAGATCCGGGCGAAGTGCCGTCGGCTGAAACAGCGGAACGACATCAAGCTGGTGATCATCGACTATCTGCAGCTGATGCAGTCCGGTGGCTCGAAGCGTGCCGAGAGCCGCCAGCAGGAGGTCTCGGACATGTCCCGAAACCTCAAGTTGCTGGCCAAGGAGCTGGAGCTCCCGGTCATCGCGCTGTCCCAACTGAACCGTGGTCCGGAGCAGCGTACGGACAAGAAGCCGATGGTCTCCGACCTTCGTGAATCCGGCTCCATCGAGCAGGACGCCGACATGGTGATCCTGCTGCACCGCGAGGACGCGTACGAGAAGGAGTCCCCACGGGCGGGCGAGGCAGACCTGATGGTGGCCAAGCACCGTAACGGCCCGACGGCGACGATCACTGTGGCATTCCAGGGCCACTACTCACGCTTCGTGGACATGGCGCAGACCTAGAGGCTGTCCTGTGGGATCCCGAATCCGTGTCGGAATCCGCGCCGCGATGTCGGAGCCGTGTCGGATCCGACACGTTAACGGGATTCGTGCCCTCCGGCTCGCAAGTTGCACTCTTTGTGTACCGGACAACCCCGGTCGTCATCAATGCGTACGGCCGGGGCATGCCAGCAGCGTTCGGCGGCTGATCAGGCAGCCCTGAGGAACGCGGGGGCGGAGGCTGGTGGGCAAAGAAGATCTGGCTGTGTCGGTACAGCTGAGTGTCCGGCGGGCTGACGAGTTCGTGGTGGAGGACCTGGAGTGGGCTTCCGCGCCGCCCGATTTGCTGCGATACACGCAGCCATGGCGGACGTTTCGCTGGTACAAGGGCCAGAAGCATTACTCCGGAACGTACTGGTCAGCGGCGGTTCGCGATCACGTGATCTATGAGTTGAGGCTGGAGCTGGGGCGGCTCCCTTTTCGCGGACTTCGCCCTGGAGGTCCGGCACGTTGTTGCTCAGCCCTTCCTGCTCAAGGCTGGGGTTCAGGACAAACTGCGGCGACACATCCCGGACTGTCTGCTGCTGGCTGATGACGGGCCGGTGGTCGTGGACGTCAAACCGCGACACCGGCTGGAGCAGCCGAAAATCTCGTTCACGTTCGCATGGACACGGGAGGTGGTCGAATCCCGCGGCTGGCAGTACGAAGTCTGGAGCGAGCCGGACCCCATGCGCTGGAGAACGTCCGCTTCCCCGCCGGCTATCGCCGGGACTGGTTGTTCGACCAAGCTCTCCTTGAGAGCCTGCGGGCCCTGGGGCCAGACGGAAGATCGCTGGGGGAAGCCTTGCGGCTGCTGTCTGAATATTCCCGGCGGCTGGTGAAGTCGGCGGTGCTGAACCTGTTGTGGTCCGGACACGTGACCACGGATCTGGACCAGCTGCTCAGTGCCGGACACGTGCTGCAGAAGGCCGCGCGAACGGGGCGGGAGCGCGACTGGGTGTCGGCACGTGTTTCCGGCTCGATGGGGAGACGGTCGAGTTCGTGGAGTTCGCAAGCCTGGCGAGCACATGGAGGTCATCCTCAAGGACGCACGCGACCGGCTGGTGCGGATGTCGGTTCGGGAACTGCTGACCTCGGAGCGAGCTGAGGTGATCCCTGCTGGCACAGGGGTGGCCGCCGATGACGGGGAGCCGGCCGCCGTGGTGCTGGCCCGGCTGACCAAGGAATGGGGTACCACCACCTGAGGCGCGCCGGCCCGGGTGGCCGTCGTCGTGGTGCCCGCGCCGCTGTGGTGCACGACGGCGGCCACCCGGCCGAACAGTGCCTGCTGGTTGACCTCGCTGACGGCGAAGCAGTCGTCCTGGCCGTCCATCAGGGCCAGCTCGGCCCAGCCGCGCCCGCGGAATTCGTCGGAAGACGACACGTGCCACGGGATTACGGCACCGACACGATGCTGGAACGGCCCGTGGAACCACAGGTCACAGAATCTGACGCTGATTCGGTCAGGGCGGAACCTGCAGTCCCAAGGGTCGCCGACTTCACGGCACAGTCGCAGCCTCGTGGGCATCACGGTGGCACGTGTGACGCCGCCGCGAGACTCGCCGGCACATCCCCTGTCCCCCGCGGCGAATGCGGGATCCACTGGGAGCGATGATTTTGGAGCGGCCCCGGAGTCTCTCCTGCAGTTGACCCGGATGAGGAAGAGGAGCGAGTCCCGTGCGCATCGTGATCAGTGAGTTCATGAGCTTGGACGGCGTCGTGCAGGCGCCGGGCGGACCCGACGAGGACACCGACGGTGGCTTTGCCCACGGCGGCTGGTCGCACCCCTTCTTCGATCCGGAGGTGGTGGGCGGTGCCTTCGACGACGCGCTGACCAAGGCCGAGGTGCTGTTGTTCGGGCGCCGCACGTGGCAGTCGATGGCCGCGGCGTGGCCCGAGCGAGCCGGTGACCCGTTCGCCGACCGGATGAACGCCATCCCGAAGTACGTCCTGTCCGACGTACTGGGCGACGCCGAGCTGACGTGGGACAACACCACGCGCATCCCCGGCGACAAGGCCGTTGCCCGCATCCGTGAGCTGCACGAGGCCGACGGCGGCGACCTGCTGGTCATGGGGAGCCCCACGCTTGCGCGCACCCTCCTGCGCGAGGGCCTGGTCGACGAGCTCCGGCTGATGATCATGCCGGTGATCCTCGGCGGCGGAAAGACGATCTTCCCCGGCGACGGCGCGCTGCGCCCGCTGGAGCTGGTCTCCACGGTCACCAGCGGCACGGGGGTACACGTCTGCACCTACCGGCCGGTTGCCGAGGGGTAGGTCGGGCGGCGGGGCGCCGGGGCCGCGCGCCGGGCCGGCCCCAGTGGCCGTACGGTTCCGGCGCTGGCCGGTTCGCCTCGTTCGACCCGTCCGTCGACGCCACGGTCATCCGCCGGTTGCGCCGCTGCCGGCGCCGAGGTCCTGTTCGGAGCGCACGGTCGGCCCGGTGGTGCGCAGCGTCATGGCGGCCAATTCCCGGCCGGCTCCTGGTCGAAGCGCTCCAGGGCCGCCGGTCGGTGCCCGAGCGCGACGGGGCGGGGAGCCTTCTCGACCTCGCGGGACGCCTTCCAGGGAGCGAGCCCGCTTCGGTCGGTGCGACCGACAGCCACGCGGTCAATCGTTCTTTGTCCGCCCGCGCCGCACCCGTGCCGACCGGACGTGCCACGGCGGGTTCGGCAGCCGATAAACGCCGTTGTTGCGGACCCCGGCGATGGATACGGTTGCTGGGTCGTTCCGCGCGCGGAGCGACGTCATCGACAGGAGGTGTGCAGCACATGCGCAGGAGCCGTCAGCACCCGAACCCGTGCACTGCCATGCCACCAGCCGCTTCCTCATGACGGAGACATCTTGTCGATTCGCATCACCCCGCTGACCGACCCCGACCGCGGCCCGGCCGGCCACCGCCTGGCGTGGCTCGCATCCGGTCTCGCCGGAGCTCCGACCGGATCAGCCTTTCTGCGTCTTTTCACGACCACGGGTCAGGATCACCTGGCCGAGCTCGAACTCGCTGTCCATCCGGCCGAGAGGCGGAACGGCATCGGCTCACAGCTGCTGGAAGCGGCTGTGGCCACTGCTCGAGCCGAGGGCCGGAGCTGCGTCACCGCTCAGGTGGACGCGGGATCACCCGGTGACCGGTTCCTTTCGGCACGGGGCTTTCGCAAGGTCCTGACCCTGACCTTCGCCCGGCTCGCGTTGGCGCGGGCGGACCTCGCCGCTCTCACCGAGATCATCCGGAAGCCGCATCCCGGCTACCGGCTGGCGTCATGGGCCGGAACCGTCCCCGATGAGCTCGCCGAGACTTTCGCGTTCTCGCGGCGGGCCATGGACGACATGCCGATGGACGACACCGATTACGGCACGGTGAGCTGGGACGTGGACCGGGTCCGGGCAGTGGCACAGGTCATCGAGAAGCGCGGCGACCTTCTGTACGCGGTCGCCGCCATCGACGTGTCGAACGGCACGATCGCCGGTTTCACCGAACTGGTCGTCCCCGGCGCAGGCATGGGCGACGGCCAGCACTACGGCACCGGTGTCCTGCCCGAGCACCGCGGACATGGCCTCGGCCGATGGATGAAGGCCGAGGCGATCCGGCAGGCCGTCGAGTACCACCCGGATCTCGGAGGTCTGCTGACAGACACGGCCGACAGCAACCGGCCCATGCGCGCGATCAACGATGCGTTCGGGTATCTGCCGACCCATAAATCGCTTCTGTACCAGCTCGATCTGTAGACGCGATGCCGCAGGGCCGGGGTTGCGCTGTCGCCCGGGCAGGGCTGCCCCGGCCATGTGTTGCCATCCTCGAGCGGGTCACCCCGCAGGGATGATGCGGGTGACGACCGTCTCCACAAGCCGGTCCAGGACGGCATCGGTGTGGGGAGCGTCGACGGTCTCGCTCCCGGTGAGCACGTAGGGCAGGGTGAAGTGCTCCAGCAGCAGGCCCGTCATGGCGAGATACAGCACGAGGAAGGCGTCGGCATCGCCCGGCAACCCCGCTTCCCGGTGGAAGCGGGCGCTCTCGTCCAGATTGGCGCGGAAGGTCCGGTTGAGCCGGTCACGGAGGGCGGGGCGCCGGGTGGCCTCCAGGCGCAGTTCCAGCATGGCGAGGTAGCCAGTGCGATCGGCGGCCATGCGCTGCACCAGCCATCGCATCAGTTCGGTGACCAGCTGGCGCGAGGGAGCCGGACGCATCGCCTCCTCGACTCCGACCGGGTCCGGTGTCATCCGGTCGGTGATCCGGGCGCCGGCTTGCATGAACAGGTCGTCCCGGTTGGCGAAGTAGTTGGACGCTGTCCCGACCGGTACGCCCGCCCGTGTGTCGACCGCGCGGAAGGTGAGCCCTCGCGCACCCTCGTGCGCCAGCACCTCGATGGCGGCATCGATGAGCGCCGTTCTGCGCTCCGGGTTCCTGACCATCTGTGTGTCTCCTCTTCCTTCGGTCCCTCTGCGGAAAGGGGCTTGCGCAACCACTACATGTGAAGCACTATAAATGAAGTGGTTCATATGTCCGAGCCAACGCCACATTGAACGGGGATCCTGTGCGAAAGCTGACCTACTTCATTGCCTGCTCCATCGACGGCTTCATCGGTGACCCGAGCGGCGATGCGTCGTCCATGCACCGGTTCGTGGACGAGGAGTTCCTCGACTACCTCAAGTCCCAGTATCCGGAGACGGTTTCGACCGCAGGCCGCCGGCAGCTGGGGTTTCACGGCGTCAGGAATCAGAAGTTCGACACCGTGATCCAGGGAAGGGCCAGCTACCAACTGGCCCTGGACATCAACATCGCCAGCCCGTATGCCCAACTGCGCGAGTTCGTGGCATCCCGGACCATGAAGGAGTCGCCGGACCCGAATGTCGAACTCATCTCCGCCGACGTAGTCGGCAGGGTGCGGGAACTCAAGGCGGAGGAGAGCGGCCTCGGGATCTGGCTCTGCGGTGGCTCACAGCTCGCGGGGGAGCTGCTCGACGAGATCGACGAGCTCGTGATCAAGACGTATCCGCTGGTCTACGGCTCGGGTATGCCGATGTTCGGATCGGATTTTGCGGCCACGGAGTTCATGTTGGATTCGGTGGCCGCCTTCGACAGCGGAGTACTGGTCAGGACGTACAGCCGCAAGCGCTGACCCCCAGGCCCGCGGGCTTCGAAATCGGGTCGCCGCCGACTCGATGTGCCGGTACTTGTTGACCATGACCTATTCCTCAGAAGAGTTGCTTTCCGGTACGCAGCGGGCGCTGCTGCACCGCATCGCCTCCGCACAGGTCGAAGGCCGTACCCCCTCGCTCGTCGCTGCGGTGCAGCGCCAGGGCCGGATTGTCTGGAACGGATCGCGCAGTTGCGTCGACGGTCACGCCCCCGACTCCGATACGCAGTTCAGGATCGGTTCCCTGACCAAGACCTTTACAGCCGTGCTGGTCCTGCGGCTGCGTGACGAGGGTCTGCTCGATCTCGACGACCCGCTGGAAAAGCACCTGCCAGGGACAGGCGTCGGCGGGGTCACCGTCCTCCAACTACTGGGCCACAGTGCGGGGCTGAGCGCCGAGTCACCCGCACCCTGGTGGGAGCGGACGCCGGGAACTCTGCGCCCCGAGCTCGCCGATGTCCTCGGCGAGCAGACGCAGATGCATCCTCCCGGCCGTCGTCACCATTACTCGAACCCCGGCTACTCAGTGCTCGGAGCGCTGATAGAGGCGGTGCGCGGCGCATCGTGGGCGGAGGTGCTGCAGCGCGAGATCCTGGAACCGTTGGGCATGCGTCGTACGAGCACCCAGCCACAGGCGGCGCACGCGGGTGGCTGGGCCGTCCACCCGTGGGCCGACGTCATGCTTCCCGAACCGGCGGAGGACCTAGGTCTCATGGCACCGGCCGGGCAGCTCTGGTCGACCACCGCCGACCTCCTCCGGTTCGCAGCCTTCCTCGTCGAGGGGGATGACCGTGTGCTCGGCGCCGCCTCGGTGAAGGAGATGCGTGCTCCGTCGGCGCCCTCCGCGTCCGGTCCCGGGGAGGGCGCTTACGGTCTCGGCCTGCAGGTCGTCCAACAGAGCGGCCGCACCCTGCTCGGGCACACCGGCTCGCTGCCGGGATTCCTGGCCACGCTCTGGTTCAGCATCGAGGACGATGTGGCCGCCGTGGTGCTCACCAATGCCACATCTGGGCCGCTCGCCGCTACGATCGCTGCGGACCTCGTGGAGATCGTCGCCGAGGCCGAGCCGCGCATCCCTGAGCCCTGGCGCCCGCTGCCCGAGGCCGACCCGGAACTCCTCGCGCTGACCGGACTCTGGTACTGGGGCGCGCGCCCGAATGTCCTGCGCCTGACTGCAGACCGAGGGCTGGAACTGGGGCCGCTGCGTGGCGACGGCCGCGGTGCCCGCTTCGTCGCGCAGCCGGACGGCACCTGGACCGGCCTCGACGGTTATTACGCGGGGGAGACGCTCCGTGTCGTCCGAGACGTCGACGGAAGCGTGAGCCACCTCGACCTGGGGTCGTTCGTCTTCACACGTGAGCCGTACGATCCCGCGTCGGCCGTTCCCGGTGGGGTCGACGCGGAGGGCTGGCGGGGCCTCGGCGCCTGAGCGTCACGGCGTCCGGCGTCACGTTTCACGTGAAACCTGACGCCGGAGCCCGCTCATGCCGTCAACTCCCTTTCCAGCGGCGTGCGGAAGCGTGGAGTGATCCGCGTTTCCCCCACCCACTCCGACAGCCGGGACGCCTCCGCCTCGATCGAGGTGGAGGCATCCCGGCCGATGTCGGACAGCAGGCGCCAGGCCGGCTCGCCATCGGCGAGCTGGGCCCAGCCACCCACGATCTCGCCGTTCCACCACACCGTCGGGCCGATGTTGCCGGCCCGGTCGAAGAGTGCCGCCCGGTGCTCGGCCAGAAGATGGAAACCGCGATCGGCCCAGCCCATCGCGCTCGGGTCGAGGGCGGGAAGCAGTGCCGCCCACGGCTCCAGGGACGGTTCGGGCTCCGTGTCCCCCGGGGAGACCCAGCCCGTCACGCCGCTGTCGAGCCGCACCTCCTCGGCTCCGATGGCTGCCAGCGCACTGCGCACCTGGCCGAGGCCCCAGCCCGTCCACCACTTCAGATCGGCCTCGGTCGCAGGGCCGTACGAGCGGAGATAGCGCAGGGCCAGCTCCGCCTGTGCCTCTGCGGGCTCCCGGGTGGGCCATGGCTCGGCTGCCGTCCAGCGGAACTGGCTGGAGGTCCAGGAGCCGCGCGGCCGGTTCCGGCGGATCAGGCCTTCGGCTGCCAGCACCCGCAGAACACGGGTGGCGACTCCCTGAACCGTCTCCTGCTTCTTGCCGGGGAAGATCGTTATCTTCGTACGCAGCGCCGGTACGGCGGCGGACAGTTCGCTGCCGGTGGCGGAGCCGCGCGCTGTGAGGGCGGCCAGGGTCGCCTTTTCCGTCTCGATGAGCCAGCTCTCGTCCAGTCCGTTCCCGTCGTCCTGCAGGTGCTTGAGGAAGGTTCGGCGCTCCTTGGCGGCCACCGCCCGGGCGTTCGACGCGTCGACATACGGGGCGAGCCCGCTCGACACCGTGAAGAGAGTGTTGCGCATGGACAGCAGCCGGACCAGAGAGACGTCCTCGTAGAGAGCCCGCTCCACCGCGTCCACGCCGGCCTCGGCGAGCCGGGCGCAGGTGGAAAGAAAGACAGTGGCCGCGTCGGTGGCGTGCAGGGCAACGACCGCGTCGGCCACGGAGACCGCGGATGCGGCCCGCACGGGGGGCGCAAGGAGGTGACGTCGGCTGAGTCTGATCCGGCGCTGTGTGTCGCTGATGGCGTGCACCGAGCGCTCCTTCGGTCCGTCGGATCCTGTGGATTCCGAGCTGCGGTCACAGAGCGAGCTTGAAACCTACGTGACTGGCGGTGAAGCCGAGCCGCTCGTAGAAGCGATGGGCATCGTTCCGGGTCGCATCGGACGTCAGCTGGACCAACTGGCAGTTCTGGCGCCGGGATTCGTCCACGGCCCACTGGATCAGCCGGGTGCCGAGGCCGCTGCCGCGCTCATCGGCATGGACGCGAACGCCCTCGATGATGGATCGGGTCGAGCCGCGCCGGGAGAGCCCGGGGACCACCGTCAGCTGCAGGGTCCCGACAACACCGCCTTCGCGGACGGCGACGACCAGGTGCTGGTTCGGGTCATCGGCGAGTCGTTGGAACGCGGCGTGGTAGGGGGCGAGATCGTCCGGCGACTCGCGCTGCGCGCCCAGCGGATCGTCCGCGAGCATGGCCACGACGGCCGGGATGTCGGTGGGGGCCGCGGGGCGTATTTTCAGATCGCTCATGATCGGCAGACTACGCAGTTCAGGTGGCCTACGCGGGGACCTTCAGCTCTTCGACCGCCGTGACGAGCGGGGCCAGCTCGGGGTTCCTGGCCGCCTCGTCGAGGGCGGCGCGCAGAGCTGCGTCGTTGGTCGGCCGGGCCTGGGCGAGCAGTGTGAGGCCGGCATCGGTGACATTGGTGTAGATGCCGCGGCGGTCGGTGTCGCAGAGATACCGGGTCAGCAGCCCGCGGTCTTCGAGGCGGCTGACAAGACGGGTGGTGGCGCTCTGGCTGAGCACGACCGCGTCGGCGACCTGCTTCATCTGGAGATGGCCGCCCGGGCCGTTGTGCTGTCGGCTCAGGACGTCGAGCAGGGAGTACTCCCGCACGCTGAGCCCGTGCCCGGACTGCAGGGCCCGCTCGATGTGGGACTCGATCTTGCCGTGGAGCAAGGAGAGCGCGCACCAGCCCTGCGAGAGGGCGGTCAGTGCAGGGTCTGTCGCTGTCATGGTCTCTCCTCCGTGCGGAGCCGCTTGCCTCCAGGATAGAGGACGTCTGCAATAGCCCGCGTTTGCAATTAATAAGCGCCTGCAATTATTGTGGACGCTTGTAAGGCGCAGATGCAATCTCTTGAGAAGGTGAAACCCATGCCGCTCGCGCTCCTCGCCCTCGCCATTGGGGCATTCGGTATCGGAACCACCGAGTTCGTGATCATGGGGCTGCTCCCCGAGGTTGCTGCGGACTTCCAGGTCTCGATCCCCACCGCAGGATTCCTGGTCACCGGCTACGCACTCGGAGTCGTACTCGGCGCTCCACTGATGACGGTCCTTGGCACGCGGGTCACGCGCAAACGCATGCTCATGCTCCTGATGGGGCTGTTCATCGTGGGCAATGTGGTGTCCGCCGTCGCCCCCGTCTTCGGCGTGATGCTCGCCGGGCGAGTGATCGCTTCCCTCGCCCACGGTGCCTTCTTCGGCATCGGATCGGTCGTCGCGGCCGATCTGGTCGCCCCACAGAAGAAGGCCGGCGCGATCGCCATGATGTTCACCGGCCTCACCGTCGCCAACGTCGTCGGCGTACCGCTCGGCACTTACATCGGGCAGAGCGTCGGGTGGCGGACCACGTTCTTCATCGTTGCGGCCCTCGGAGTCGTCGGCCTTCTGGGTGTGGCCAGGTTGGTGCCCGAGCAGCCGAAGGCCGAAGGCGTGCGGCTCCGCCATGAGCTGGCCGCGTTCCGCAATGTGCAGGTGCTGCTCGCCATGGCGATGACCGTCCTGGGCTTCGGTGGAGTCTTCGCCGCGATCACCTACATCACGCCGATGATGACCGAGATCGCCGGCTACTCCGCGTCCTCCGTCACCTGGCTACTGGTCCTCTTCGGGCTCGGCATGGTCGGGGGTAATCTGCTCGGCGGCAAGTTCGCCGACCGCCACCTGATGCCGATGCTGTACGTGTCGCTGGGCGCCCTGTCCGTGATCCTTGCAGTCTTCACGCTGACCGCCCACAACAAGATCGCGGCAGCCGTCACCATCGTGCTGATCGGTGGCCTGGGCTTCGCGACCGTACCGCCGCTGCAGAAGCGGGTTCTCGACCAGGCGGCGGGGGCCCCGACCCTCGCCTCCGCCGTCAACATCGGAGCCTTCAACCTCGGCAACGCGCTGTCGGCATGGCTCGGCGGCCTCGTCATTGCCGCCGGTCTCGGTTACACCGCACCCAACTGGGTCGGCGCCGCACTGGCTGCTTCCGCTCTGGTCCTCGCCGTCCTCTCCAGTGCCCTGGAGCGCCGGACGGTCACCCGCAGCCGCCTTGTCGCCGGACGCGTTCCCGAGCTGGTCGAGGCATCCGCCGCCCGGCACTGACACCCCCACAACGCGCGCTCACCACAGGGCGCGCACTCTCCACCGCACCAAGGAGCCATCCCTCATGAGCACCACCCTCCCCACGGCCGTTGCCCCGCTGACCATTCAGGACGCGGAATTGCTGGTCGCCGCAGCCCACACCGCCGCCGAAGCCGCCGGTGTCACCGCCGCTGTGACGGTCCTCGATGCGGGCGGCCACCTGCTGGCCTTCCGCCGCGACGACCGGGCTGTACTCATCGCGGGCGAGACCAGCACCCGCAAGGCGTACACGGCCCTTCAGCTCGGCGCCCCGACCACCGACCTTGTCGACGCGGTCCAGCCGGGCGGGCTCTTCCACACCCTGCCGACCGCCCTCGACCGGCCGCTGCTCTTCATCGCCGGCGGTGTTCCGGTTTTCCGCGACGGTCGGCTGATCGGAGCCGTCGGCGTGGGCGGTGGCGCGCCCGAGCAGGACCACGGCTTCGCCACGGCCGCCGTGACGGTTCTCGGCTGACTCGCGAACCGCTGCGAAGGCAGCGGAAATCCATTGATGTCCGTTCCCATGTGCCAGGAGAATCCCGGCACATGGGAACGGACATCTACGGTTTCATTGAGTGCCGGGCCAGTTGGTACGAGAAGGTGAGCCCTGGTCGGCCGCAGTCGATCTCGATCTGCTCTACATGGGCCGGAGTTACGAGGCGTTCGGCTGCCTCTCCGGCGTGCGCAACCGTGCCGGCTTTCGATCGCTCGCGGCCGGCCGCGGGCTGCCGGAGGGTGTCTGCGACCGCGTCCGCCAGGGGTTCGGGAACATGGCGGCACCGTTCAGCCCGGTCCGCGTCAGCCCGTCGCCACGGTCAATGGTGCGAAGCGACGGGTCCAGTCGCCCGGCAGGCCCGAAGACCGGTAGGCCATCACCGTGGTTCCGGAGCCGGCCGGCTGCAGACCGCACTCCTTGAGCCGGTCCAACAGTTGTTCATGGCGTGCGTCGATGTCCGTGCGCAGGGGACGGTCCGTCGCCTGCGCGAGGGAGTCGACGAGCGCCAGCGCCGTGACGGCGTCCCGGGCGATCAGCGGACCGACCACATGGACACCGTCGCTCGGCCACAGCGCCGCGTAGCCGACAAGCCCGTCCTTGTCCTCCGCGACCCGGAGGTGATCTGCGAAGGCCGGCAGCCGGGCAAGGAGATGCGTCCGGTCCGCACCGAACACCTCCGCGTCCAGCCGGAGTATGGCACGCAGATCCTCGGCCGTCGCCGGACGGACGGCCATGGTGGACGCTGCGGGAGTGCCGTCACCCGACGCGCCGGGCGGCCGGAAGCGACCACTGATCCGCTCGGCCCGGCCCACCCCTTCGAAACCGAGCTCTTCGTACAGCGGCCGCCCGGCCGACGTCGCGTACAGGCTGAGTGACGTCTCCCCCGCCGTTTCGATCACCTGGTGCATCAGGCGCCGGGCGATCCCCTGGCGCGCGTACCGCTCGGCGACGAGGAGCATGCCGATGGCGGCGAGGCCCTGGCCGTATGAGGTCATCACACAGGTGGCCATCAGGCCGTTGCCCTCGGGATCATCGATGCCGTAGCCCGTCCCCGCGGAGAGGAGCAGGGCCCAGCGGTGCTCGTCACGCGGCCAGCCGCGGTCCTCGCAGAGATTGGCGCAGGGGACCAGGTCTCCCCGGGTGAGGCGCCGGATGGGCGTATCGGCGTGCGGGTGGGGCAGTGGGCTGGGCATGAGGGCCAGGCTGTCCGACGCAGTGATCGTTCGTCCACTGCTTTGCCGGATCCGGCCGAGACGCATATGCGCCGACCGCGCCGATAGTGCCCGCGCGGCCAGAGAGCCGAGCCCGCGGTGAGGGATCGGCAGCGAGCTGCACGCGTGCGCAGTTTCACGTGAAACACGCAGCTGAGCGACGGTCGGAGGTGATCCGGCGCTGGTGCGTGTTGCCCGCATCGTCCTCGGGTTCCCGGCCTGGCCATGGGGCAAAAGAGCGTAACGGGAGAACTGGTTCGGATACCCGGACTTCCTGTTATTTGTCCGACCTGCAGGTGCCGCAGGCATGCTGGGGCGAGGGACCGCAGGCGGTGCGTGCGGTGTCGGCACGCTCATGCGACCAGAAGATGCTCGAGGCGAGGCACAATTATGGACGCTCCGGCCACCATGTCGACCGGCGACGGAACTCTGAGATCTCCCGACGCGACCCTGATCCACCGCACCCTGGCAGAGCTCACTCCTGTCGCGGATCAGGCCACCTCGTACTTCTATGCCCTGCTCTTCGTGCGCCACCCCGATCTGCGGGCCATGTTTCCGGTCGCGATGGACACCCAGCGCGACCGTCTCCTCCGGGCGATCCACACGGCTGCCAGCCGGATGGACGACCCCGATGCGCTGACCGAGTACCTCGGGGGACTGGCCCGCGGGCACCGTGAATACGGCGCTCTGCCCGCGCACTATCCCGCATTCGGCGAGGCTCTCCTCGGCGCACTGAGCCGCTACGCCACCACATGGGACGTGGAGACCGAAGCGGCCTGGATCCGTGCCTACACCGCGATTTCGCAGATCATGATCGACGCGGCTGCCGAGGACGAGGAACGGGCTCCCGCCTGGTGGCTGGCGGAGGTTGTCTCCCACGACCTCAGAACGCCCGACACGGCAGTCCTCACGGTCCGTCCCGACCAGGCGTATCCCTTCCTCGCGGGCCAGTACGCCGCCATGGAAACCCCATGGTGGCCACGGATCCGGCGGCACTACTCCTTCGCCTCGGCCCCTCGACCCGACGGTCTGCTCACTTTCCATATCAAGGCGGTCCCGGCGGGCTGGGTCTCCAACGCTCTGGTGCGCCGGGCCCGCCCCGGCGACGTGCTGCGTCTCGGCCCGCCCACCGGCTCGATGACCGTCGACCACACCACCCACAACGGTCTGCTCTGCCTGGGCGGCGGCACGGGTATCGCGCCTATCAAGGCACTGGTCGAGGATGTCGCCGAGCACGGCGACCGGCGCCCCGTGGAGGTCTTCTACGGCGCACGCAGCGACCACGACCTGTACGACATCGACACGATGCTGCGGCTCCAGAAGACTTTTCCCTGGCTCGCCGTGCGGCCTGTGGTCTCCAGCGGTACGGGGAGCGGGCTGAAAGGCCTGCTGCCCGACGTGGTGCGCGAGGGCGGTCCGTGGCCCGAGTACGACGCCTATCTCGCGGGGCCGCCGGGGATGATCCGCAGCGTCGTGGACGTCCTCAGAGGGATCGGTATGCCGCCCGAGCGCATCCGGCATGACTCCGTCGAGGAACTGGCGCCCCTGGGCCCGGGCTGACCACGACGGCCCATCCCATCGGCATGGGGCCTCCGGGCTCGGGATCAGCCCAGGTCCGGCGCGTGCATCGCCCGGACGCCCTCGATGTTGCCGTCCAGGTAGTGCCGCAGCGACAGCGGCACGAGATGGACGGCGGCGATCCCGATCCGGCTGAACGGCACCCGTACGACGTCGTACTCGCCGCACGGATCGTCGATCTCGGGGCCGTGCCGCCGGGACAGGTCCATCGAGTCCAGCCGGCAGACGAAGAAGTGCTGGACCTTGACGCCCTTCACCCCACCACCCTCGATGTGTTCCACGGTGTCGACGAAGCAGGGGACCACATCGGTGATCTTGGCGCCGAGTTCTTCGTCCACCTCGCGGTGGAGTGCGTCGACGACGGTTGCGTCCTCGGGCTCGACCCCGCCGCCCGGCGTGAGCCAGTACGGATCCACCCCCGGCTTGGTGCGCTTGATGAGGATAAGGTCGTTGCCGTCGAGCAGGATGGCGCGTGCGGTGCGCTTGACCACAGGACGTTCGGTCATGGCAAGAGAGTGGCCCACAGAACCCTTTCTGAAACACGCGCTCTGCCGTCGGGTCACCAATCGACGGCAGCACGCACCAGCCACTCGTGCGCCCGCGCGATATGCGGCAGCGCGAGTGTGCCGGTCCGCGCAGCCAGGAAGTAGGTGCGCAGTGGCGGCACGGGCGGGTCCAGGAGGGCCACCACCTCGCCGCGCTCCAGTGCCCCCTCGCACAGGTAGCGCGGTAGTACAGCGAGTCCGGCGCCCGCCGCGGTGCACTCCAGGACCGCGCGCAGATCCGGCGCGATGACGGTGCCCGCTGCGGCCGGCCGGCCGTCGAAGACGGCGGCCCAGTAGCGGGAGACGAGCGGAAGGCTCTCATGCACCTCCACCACCGGCAGCTGCTGAAGCGCCACGGGACCCTTGTGCCGCAGCGCTCCGGGATCGAGGCGCGCCGCCCAGCGCGGGGCGGCGACCAGCACATGTTCTTCGTCGCAGAGCGGAGTCGCGGTGAGCAGACCACCGCGCGGCCGGGCCGTCGCAATGGCCAGATCATGATGTCCGGCGGCGAGCCCCTCCAGCGCCTCCTCGGAATTGGCGAGGAACGTGCTGCGCAGGGCGAGGCCCTGGGAGATGAGCGGGGTGAGCGCGGGCAGGGCCCGCAACGAGGTGAATTCCGGCGGACCGGCCAGATGCAGCGTCCGTACCACCGACTCCTCGTCGAGCCCCGTCTCGGCGATCTCGACCAGTGCGTCCAGATGGGGAGCCGCCCGGTGCGCGAGCTCGTCGCCCATGGTGGTCGGGGTGACGCCGCGGGCCCTGCGCAGGAAGAGCGGACGGCCCAGCTGCCGTTCCAGCGTGCGTATCTGCGAGGTGACCGCGGGCTGGGAGAGACCGAGCAACGCGGCGGCCCGGGTGAAGGAACCGGCCCGGTGCACCGTGACGAATGTGCGCAGCAGGGCCAGGTCCATGTCCGGTTCCCTCCCGCCCTTTCGACGTGTCCACCCGAACAATCATAAATATGTCGATAGGTCGCTGTCGCTACTGTGATTGGACTCTGACGCAGAGTCAATTAACCTTGTCCAGGCGGTTCTTCGCGTGTGGAACCGGGACGGTCCGAGCCACGAGGGGGGAGGCTCGGACCGTCCGTACCGCTGGTTCTCCTCTGTTCTGATCTCCTGACCCGGCGTCTGGTGCCCCTCCCGGCAAGCTTTGCCCCGTCGCAAACATTGCCGGTCACGGCACTAGCCCATCGCCTCGTCCAGGGCCCGCTCCACGTCGGCGATCAGGTCGTCCGCGTCCTCGGCCCCGACCGAGAATCGGATGAAACCCTCCGGTACGGCGTCGCCGCCCCAGCGCGCCCGCCGTTCGGCGGTGGAGCGCACGCCGCCGAAGCTGGTGGCGTCGTCGACCAGCCGCAGCCCGGCAAGGAAGCGCTCCGCGATCTCGCGGTCGGGCAGCACGAACGACACCACGGAGCCGAAGCGTCGCATCTGCCGCGCGGCGACCGGGTACGAGGGGTCGGTGGGCAGCCCGGGATACCGCAGCCCGGTCACCTCCTGCCGTTTGCCCAGCGCCTCGGTGAGAGCCAGCGCGGTCGCGCACTGCCGGTCGATGCGCAGCTCCAGCGTGGCCAGCGAACGGTGCGCGAGCCAGGCCTCCATCGGGCCGGGGATCGCCCCGACCACCTTGCGCCAACGCCGTACACCCGCCGCCAGCTCCGGATCCCGGCACGTCACATGGCCGAGCAGGATGTCGCCGTGCCCGGTCATGCCCTTGGTGTCACTGGCCACGGAGAAGTCGGCGCCCAATTCCAGAGGGCGCTGGCCGAGCGGAGTGGCGAGCGTGTTGTCCACGGCCACCAGAGCGCCGGCCGCGTGCGCGGTGTCGATGGCCCGCCGCAGGTCGCAGACGTCGAGTCCCGGATTGGACGGCGTCTCGATCCACAGCAGCCGGGCCCCTTCCAGGACCGTAAGCTGTCCGTCGCCCCCGGTCGGCGCGGTCCGCACCTCGACCCCGTACGCCTCCAGCTGCTCACGCGCCAGAGGCAGCGCCTGATAGCCGTCGTCGGGCAGGACGACCGTGTCACCGGTACGCGCCTGCGACAGCAGCACCGCCGATATCGCCGCCATTCCGGAGGCGAACACCGTGGTCTCGACGGCCTCTCCCGGCGCTTCGAGCTCGCCGATGGCCCGTTCCAGATGAGTCCAGGTCGGGTTGGTGTCCCGTCCGTAGGTGTACGGACCGGTCGGCTTGCCGGAGAGATGGAAGTGCGCGGCGAAGACCGGACCGGGCAGGGTGGGTTCGTACTGCTCCGGTTCGGGAAGGCCTGCTCGTACCGCCCGGGTGCCGTCGCCTATGGTGCTCATGTTGTTCTCTCTGTTCTCTCTGGTCTGTGCGGCGTCGGATCAGTCCTCGTCGGGCAGGACCACGTTCAGTGCCCAGGACACGATCGAGATGATGAGACCGCCGAGCACGGCGGTCCAGAAGCCGTCGACATGGAAGCTGAGATTGAACTGGCCCGCCAGCCAGGAGGTCAGCATCAGCATCAGCGCGTTCACCACGAGGGTGATCAGCCCCAGCGTGAGGATGAACAGCGGCAGGGTGAGCACCTTCACTATTGGCTTGACCACGAAGTTCACCAGCCCGAAGAGCAGGGCGACCAGGATCAGGGTGAGCGCCTTGCGACCGGTGCTGCCGCCCGACAGGGTGATGTCGTCCAGCAGCCAGATGGCCACGGCCAGCGCACCCGCGTTGGCGATCGTCTTGACTACAAAATTCTTCATGTGTCTGATCGTGGCAGACATGATCGGTGGCGGACACCGGCTGAACAGCAGCAAGGAGCGGACGGGCCATGAAGGCATTCAGGCTGGACGAACTGGAGGCGGAACGTGCCGCCAACGACGGCGCGTATCTGCAGTTCCTGCGGGAGCGGAACATGTCAGTCGGCCTGTACGCGCTGGACGCCGGCGAACTCGACCCGCAGCAGCCGCACCAGCAGGACGAGGTCTATTTCATCGTCAGCGGTCGTGCCTCGATCACCGTGGGCATGGAGACCACGCAGGTGGGCCGGGGAAGCGTGGTGTACGTACCGGCCGGGGTGGCCCACAAGTTCCACCACATCACCGAGGATCTGCGGGTCATGGTGGTCTTCTCTCCACCCGAGAGCTGAGCCTGGCTCTCAGGGATCCCTCGGGGTTCGATCAGGGGAGATCAGGGGCTCCGGAGCCCTCGCTGGCGGCCCCCGCGCCTCTAGCATCGAGTCAAGGTACTCACAGGAATGAGGTAGGGACGATGGCTGTGCGGGAGATATTCGCGGGGATGCCCTGGTGGGTGAAGTGGGTCGCGGTGCCCGTCATCGCGATCGTGGTGTTCGGCGGTCTGATCGCCAGCGTGATCGGGTTCGTGATCGGTCTGCTCTTCAAAGTCCTGGTGTTCGTCATCCTGGTCGGTGGCCTCGTTTTCGTCGTACGGAAGTTCATGTCCTCCTCGTCCTCGCGCGGCGACTGGTAGGGGCGGGCGGACACCAGTCGGGCAATTAGCCCAGCTGAGCTAAGCACAGGGCGAAACGACGCCCCTTGCTTACACGGCCGATACAGTGGCAGTCCGCTGCCGATGCCTGGGAAGTAACTGTTCGTTACCGCTGTGCCCAGTGGTTTGTGCATACGTCCGGCCTCCGGACCTCAGGTTCGCGGCAGGACCGTGGGGGCGGCCCCCACGGACGGGCCGACCGCCCGTCGCCATGCCTGGGGGTGACTTTTGACCACGGCATCGAGCACCGCTGTTCCGACGTTGATCGGTTCGGTTCAGCGGGCGTTGAGGCTGTTGGAGGCTGTGGGCGCCCATCGGGACGGGGCGCCCGCGAAGCAGCTCGCACGGGAAGCAGGACTTCCTCTTCCTACTGCCTATCACCTGCTGCGCACCCTCACCCATGAGGGCTACCTGCGCCGCGCGAACGGTGTTTTCCTCTTCGGCACTGCCGCCGAGAGGCTCGTCGACGACGGCTGTCTGCAGAATCGTCGCAGCAGAATGCCGCAGTCGCCGGCCCGCTGGCGCGACATCATCGGTGCGCCGGTCTACTGCGCCGTCTACCGCGAGGGTGAGATCGAACTCATCGCGGTCGCCGACACCCCCGCGGCGCCCGCGGTGGACGAGTGGGCCTCGTTCCGGGAGACCGGGCATGCCCATGCGCTCGGTCAGTGTCTGCTCAGCCAGCTCGACGAGAAGGCCCGTGAGGACCATCTGGACCGTCACCCTGTGCGGCCTCTCACCCGCTATTCGGTGCGGGACCGACCGGCGCTTCTTGAGCGTTTGAGGTCGTTGGAGCGAGTGGAACCTGTCATCGAGCGACAGGAGTACGCCCTGGGGACGGTCTGCGCGGCCATCCCGATCACGGCCGGATTCACTGCAGCCGCCATGGCGATTTCCATGCCTCTCGACCAGGAAGATCGATTGCTCCCCGCAGTCGAACGACTACGTGGCGAAGTGGCAAGCCTCTTGCGTTCGTTCGTGTTCTCTATCAGTATCTGAAAAATCACTCCTTGTGATCTGCTATCGCGTGCACCACGATGGCGTCAATAGGGCCATGGGGGATCATTCCTGGCCAGATTCAACTACTGCGGGGTTGGACGATGCGCGAGTCGGTTCAAGCTGAGGTCATGATGAGCTTTCTCGTTTCCGAGGAGCTCTCATTCCGTATCCCGGTGGAACTCCGGTACGAGGTGTGCGATCCGTATGCGATCCGGATGACCTTCCACCTGCCCGGCGACGCCCCCGTCACCTGGGCTTTCGGCCGTGAGCTGCTGCTGGACGGCCTCAACAGCCCCAGCGGCGACGGCGATGTGCACATCAGCCCCACGGAGCCCGAGGGACTCTCCGACGTACACATCCGGCTGCAGGTCGGGACGGATCGCGCCCTGTTCAGGGCCGGGACAGCGCCACTCGTTGCGTTTCTCGACCGCACGGACAAGCTCGTGCCCCTGGGGCAGGAGTGCACGCTGAGTGACTTCGAGGGCAGCCTGGAAGAGGCGCTCGGCCGGATCCTGGCCAAGGAACAGAACGCCGGCTGAGGAAGAACTGCGCGGACGGCCTACCGGCCGATCGAACGCCGTATCTGCCGAACGGGTGATATGTGCTCCGCGTCGAGGTGCTCAATGCCTCGCCCTGCGACGCCGGCCCCTCCCGCCCCGTACGGGCGCCGAAGCTCCTGCTTCCGCGCCGAGCCCTGTGCGGTCCGCGGAGACGACCATTGCCGCGAGCACCGTCGTCACCGGCACCGAGGCGACCAGTCCGATCGAGCCGACCAGCGTCCGGACGATCTCCTCCGCCACGAGCTCGCTGTTGGCCACCGTCCCCACGCTGCTCTGCGCGATCGAGAACAGCAGCAGGAGGGGAAGCGCGGCGCCTGCGTAGGCGAGCACCAGCGTATTGACCACCGAGGCGATGTGGTCGCGACCGATCCTGATCCCTGCCCGGTACAGCTTTCGCGCACCCATGGTCGGGTCCGCCTGGTGCAGCTCCCAGACCGCCGACGTCTGGGTGACCGTCACGTCGTCGAGCACACCGAGCGAACCGATGATGACGCCGGCCAGCAGCAGGCCGCTCATGTCGATGTGCGGGTAGAGGCCGTGGATCAGACCGGTGCTGTCGTCGGTGTTCCCCGTCAGGCTCGCCCAGCCGATGAAGAGCGAACCGAGCAGCCCGATCAGCAGCAATGAGATCAGCGTGCCGATGACCGCGACCGAGGTACGTGCGGTCAGGCCATGACACATGTAGAGCGCGATGAGCATGATCGCGCTGGCACCGACGACCGCGACGAGCAGCGGATTCGACCCCTGAAGGATCGCGGGGAGGATGAACAGGGTCAGTACGGCGAACGACACCGCGAGCGCGACCAGCGCCATCAACCCGCGCATTCTGCCGACGACGACCACTGCGAGAGCAAAGAGCCCGGCCAGCAGCGCCATCGGGAACGTCCGGTTCACATCCGTCACGGAGTACTGCAGGTCATGGGGTGCGTCGGGGGCGTACGCCACGATCACGCCCTGACCCTCGCGCAACTGCCGAGGGGCGTCGGGCTGAACGATCTCGACGAACGTGCGCCCCTTGTCGTGCCCGGTCGTCACCTCGACCGTGGCCTTCCCGCACAGCCCCGGTTCCTGACCGGCGCCCGTGTCCCCCGATGGCGTCGTGGTGCCGCCCGTGACCGGCGTCTGCGCGGCATTCACGTCATTGCAGTCGACCTTGTCGACGCTCACCACCTTGCCCTGCTGGCTCTGCCGGTCGAAACCGACACCGGTGCGCTCGTGCGCGGGCGCACCGCCCGGCCAGAGAACCACCAGGCCGACAACGACCGCGGTGGCGAACGGGATCAGTACGGCCGCGATGACCTTGCGCAGATGTGTGGAGACCGGCGCAGCAGGGCCGTGGCTGTGCGAATGCCCGTGCTGATGGCTCTGCGATCCGGGGGCGCTCTGAAGGGACGTCACCGGTCGATCATCGCAAGAAGGAACAGGCCCTCTGTCCAGCACGCCGGAACAGGCGATAGCGTGGTGGCACCTTTGCACACGCGGGAGCTCGGAGCACCGGGCTGAGAGGGCGCTGATATCCGTACATCCGTACGGGACAGGCTGCGCCGACCGCCGAACCTGTTACCGGGTAATGCCGGCGTAGGGAGTAGGTCTCATGACCACATCGGACGCACGCACGCCTGCCTCGAACCAGAGCGACGAGGCCGGCACGTCCATCGGCTGGCACAAGGGATACGTCCAGGGCTCGCGCCCGGACATCCAGGTGCCGGTCCGAAAGGTGCACCTCACCAACGGCAAGACCGTGACGCTGTACGACACGTCGGGGCCGTACACCGATCCCGCCACCGAAACCGACGTACGGCGCGGTCTTGCACCCCTGCGGGAGAACTGGATCACCGCCCGCGGCGACACGGAGGAGTACGTGGGCCGCCCCGTCCGCCCCGAGGACGACGGGCTCAAGCACACCTCGCCGCGCGGCGGACTGCGTAACCTCGACGCCGTCTTCCCCGGCCGTCCGCGCCGTCCGCGCCGCAGCCGCGACGGGCAGCCCGTCACCCAGCTCGTGTACGCCCGCCGGGGCGAGATCACCCCGGAGATGGAGTACGTGGCGATCCGGGAGAACGTCGAACCCGAGGTCGTACGCAAGGAGATCGCGGCCGGCCGGGCGGTCCTGCCGGCCAACGTCAACCACCCGGAGACCGAGCCGATGATCATCGGCAAGCGGTTCCTGGTGAAGGTCAACGCCAACATCGGCAACTCCGCGGTCACTTCCTCCATCGAGGAGGAGGTCGAGAAGATGACCTGGGCGACGCGGTGGGGCGCCGACACGGTCATGGATCTCTCCACCGGCCGCAACATTCACACCACCCGCGAGTGGGTGCTGCGCAACTCCCCCGTGCCGATCGGCACCGTGCCCCTCTACCAGGCACTCGAAAAGGTCGACGGCAGGGCGGAGGAGCTGACCTGGGAGATCTACAAGGACACTGTGATCGAGCAGGCCGAGCAGGGCGTCGACTACATGACGGTCCACGCCGGCGTGCGGCTGCCGTATGTCCCGCTCACCGCCCGGCGCAAGACCGGGATCGTTTCCCGCGGCGGGTCGATCATGGCCGCGTGGTGCCTGGCGCACCACAAGGAATCGTTCCTGTACGAGAACTTCGAGGAGCTCTGCGAGATCCTCGCGACGTACGACGTGACGTACTCGCTGGGCGACGGACTGCGCCCCGGCTCGATCGCCGACGCCAACGACGAGGCGCAGTTCGCCGAACTGCGCACGCTGGGCGAGCTCAACTCGGTCGCCAAGCGGTTCGGCGTCCAGACCATGATCGAGGGCCCGGGCCATGTCCCGATGCACAAGATCAAGGAGAACATCGACCTCCAGCAGGAGATCTGCGAGGAGGCACCGTTCTACACGCTCGGCCCGCTGACCACCGATATCGCCCCGGCGTACGACCACATCACCTCGGGCATCGGCGCGGCGATGATCGCCTGGTGGGGGACGGCGATGCTCTGTTACGTCACGCCCAAGGAGCACCTGGGCCTGCCCAACCGGGACGACGTGAAGACGGGCGTCATCACCTACAAGATCGCGGCCCACGCTGCGGACCTCGCCAAGGGGCACCCGGGGGCGCAGGACTGGGACGACGCGCTGTCGGACGCGCGGTTCGAGTTCCGCTGGGAGGACCAGTTCAACCTGGCACTCGACCCGGACACGGCACGGGAGTTCCACGACGAGACGCTGCCGGCCGAGCCGGCGAAGACGGCCCACTTCTGCTCGATGTGCGGCCCGAAGTTCTGCTCGATGAAGATCAGCCGAAGCATCTCGGAGCAGTTCGGCGGCGACGAGCCCGCGGCGACCGAGGCCGAGATCGCCGAGGGCATGATGAAGAAGTCGGCGGAGTTCGCGGCCGCGGGCAACCGGGTGTACCTCCCGCTCACCGACTGAGCACGCCGTACCGGAACGGCCCACGCCCCCCGGAAGCCGCCGGGGGACGCGCGGGCCGCTCCACAGGCCACCCGCCGGGTGTCGGTGGGAGCCGTTACGTTTCTCGCGTGTGCAGGCCGGAAGCGGAGACGCAGGGGTGAGTGACGTGGAATCGGTTGTTCTGGTCTCCTATGCGGAGGGGTGGGATCTCGCCGCGCGTGCGCTGTGGAGGCCGCTGACCCCCGAGGCGGCGACGGACCGGGACTCGGCCGGATTGCCGTATGCCGTCGCGTACTGGATCACAGGACGGAACGAGCCGGTCGAGGTCCGTCTGGTGTCCTGGCAGGACCACTACACGGGTGTGTGGCTGTACGACGAGCAGGGCCGGCGTACACATCGGCTGGAGCTGCGCCTCCTCGACGACCGGCTGTTCCACCGTCAGGTGGAGAGCTGGCTCTATGCCGGGCCGGACATGCCGGAGTTCGACCGCACCTGCGCGCGGACGAAGCTGCGCATGCATCCGGGCCGCCGGGGAAGGACCTCGTGGGAGCCCCAGGGGGACGCGGGTTCCAGATTCGACACCCTGGCCGATGTCACCGAGGAGCAGCAGTGGTTGGCCGTGCCCGGGTTCGCCGACTGGCCGCTCTTCTCCGCCGAGCAGCAGGGACTGGCCGGGCCACTGGTGTTCCGGAACGCGGAGGCGCCCGAGGGGAGAGCCATCGGCCGGCCGGAGGACGCATGGCGACCTCCCCGACCGGCCGGTCCCGGCCACCTGGACGCCTTGTTCCGGCCCGGTACGCGCATGTCCACCCGTGACTTCCCCGTAATGACGGTCCTGGAGCCGAGCCCATGCGGGACACTCCGCGTGCCCGGCGGCCTGCTGGCCGTCGACTGTCCCGGAAACGACGAGGGGCCGAGAATTACGGTCACCGTCCCGCCCGGCGAGTACGTACTCGAAGAGGCGCGGGTCAGCGTCGGGTACGACTGCGAGTGGACCGGCGGCTGGGTGACCCGTACGGACACAACTGTCGTTCGGCTGCGGGTGAGTGACGCTCTTGTCGTGTCCTGGGAAATGGCCCTGGGTACGGACGACGATGTCCGGCTGCTCGGGGACGGCGAGGCGTATGGATTCAGCACGGACGGCGCCACCGGCTGCTTCGCCGACGCCGCGGCCTGGGAGCCCTTGCGGACGCTCTTCGAACGGGCGTTGATCGAGGGCGATCCGGAAGCCGGAGAGCATCTCTCCGATTCCATGTACATCCTGCGGACGGCGGACGAGACCTCGGCTGCCGATCTGATGGCGTTCGCGACGTGTGGGGACGGCACCTATCCCGTCTGGGTGGGGCGGTCGGCGTCAGGGAACGTCGTCTGCGTGGATGTGAAGGTGGACTACCTGCCCGACCTCAAGGTGCTCTGAGCCGGGAGACTGTGAGACCTGTCCCGGAGCGGTGCACTTCTTTGTACGGCGTACCGCACGGCTGTCGGTGCGACCGGGAGTACGGGAAGCCACTGGAGCCCGGTGCGGCGGGCGACGATCCCGTGGCGACGGCGCACGTTGTAGAGCTCTTCGCGCGGGATGTCCCTGACCTGCGCTGTCCGGCGGGCACGGACATGCTGCAGGCCACGATTCTTGGTGAGCCGAGGGGTGCTGATCCCACGGCCCGTGGCGCCGCCGGCTGGTGATTCCCCACCGCTCACGAGGCAGGCCGGGCCGCGGCGGCCGGTCAGTCCGGTTCGTGTTCCGGGCCGCCGAAGTCCGGGCTGGTGAAGTCCGGGCTCGTGAACGACGGGCGGGGGCCCGCCGCAGGCCCCTCGTCCGGCCCCGTGAAGTCCGGTCTGCTGTAGCCGATCTTCGGGATGCGGTTGGCCGACGGGTGCGGTGTGCGCGACGCGGCGCCTGCGGTGGGATCGACGAGTGCATCGCGCAGGAACGGCAGGATGCCGCGCTCCAGCAGCGCATGACGCCAGGCCTCCCTTGCGCGCGCCACCTCCTCCGGCAGTTCGTCCTCGGCATCCTCGGCGGGCAGCGCGGTCGATCCGTTGCGCAGCGCCGTGATGAGCAGTCCGACGGCGGCGACCAGTATCGCGGCCGCCGTCGCCGCCGCGAAGAACCACCCGGCGGCGACCATGGTGTCGGCGAACGAGGGGGGCCGGCTGAGCATCTTCAGCAGATAGCCGACCAGCAGGAAGATCAGTGCGGCGGTGCCCGCGAGCATCGGCGCCAGGACCGTGACGACCGCCCCTATCCCGGCGCCCGGCCGGTCCGGATCGTCTGCGTCGGAGCCGAGGCCCGAGCCCTGGGCGGAGTCGGTGGCCGGTCCGCGCAGCTCTTCGCGGGCCTTCACATAGTGGTCGTACTCGGTGGCCGCCGCCGTGGTGATCAGCGCCGTGGCGTTCAGTGCCATGGTACGCAGCTGTTCCGCGTTGAGCCGTTCGCCGACTCCGGCGAGATCCGGTCGTTCGTGAGCGTGACGCAGCGCGTCGCCGAGGATCCGCTCGTACTCGGGTCGGTCCTCGGCCAGCAGGTGCGGAGCGCTGTTCATGTGCATCCCCCGATGCTCCGTTGGGCCTGATTACCCGCTTTGGCCGGGCAGTTGGGCGGAAACGGAGGAGAGCCTGCTACTGATACGCCGATGGTAGAGCGCCCACGGCACGGGGTGACAGGGGGTTTCCGTAAATAGGCCCAGTGGTCGGCGTGGTCAGGTCGTGGATGCGTCTTCCCCGAAGACCGTCAGTCATGCAACGGCAGCTGGACGACCAGTAGCTTTCCGGCCATGGTCACGCCGCCGTCCATGGCGATCGCGAGCCCGTCCGCGTATACGTGCGGGCCCTCCACCACGGGGCCGGCGCTGTCCTCGCCGTCCTCCGAGCCGACCTCGCCGAGGAGATACGGAATGGGGCTGTGACCATGGACGATGCGCTGTCCGCCGTAGGCCGCCATCAGCTCCTGGACCGCCTGCGGACCCGCCTCGTCGCGGAAGGCGAACCGCTTGGTGAGCTTGCGGAAGAGGTCCCAGCACTCGTCGGCGTCGTTACGCGTGAGAATGGCGTGCACGGTGTCATTGACGTCCTCGATGGTGGAGCCGTAATCGAGGTACGCCGTCGTGTCGGAGTGCATCAGCAGATGCCCGTCCTCCTCGACGACCGCGTCGAGCCGGGACATCCACTGGAGGTGGTGGTCCTGGAGCCGCTCCATGTCGTTCTTCTGGCCGCCGTTGAGCAGCCAGGCGGCCTGGAACGTGGCGGTGCCGGCCCCGGAGTTCACCGGTGTGTCGCCGAACCGCTTGGCGCCGATGAGCAGCAGTTCGTGGTTGCCCATCAGGGCCTTGCAGTAGCCGCCCGCGGCCGCGGCTTCGGCGGACAGGCGCATGACGAGTTCGATGACGCCGACGCCGTCCGGACCGCGGTCGGTGAAGTCGCCGAGGAACCAGAGCCGGGCGTTGCCCGCGGTCCACTGTCCCTCCGCGTCGATGAGCCCCTGTTCGGCCAGGGCGGCGTGGAGTTCGTCCAGATAGCCATGGACGTCGCCGACGACGTACAGCGGTCCGAGCCCCGGGTCCTGGGCGGGCCGAGGGTCGGGGACGGTCTGCACCTGGACGGTGTCACGGTTGATCACGGGAAGATCGCGCGCGGTGGGCGTGTAGCCCTCCGGCTCGTCCGCCGGAACGGCACTGCCCGGATGCGGCGCCGTGGGTGGCACCGGAGTCTGCGCATAGGGCGGCACGCGGAAGTCACGCAACGTCGCCGTCCGCACCACGGGTTCCTGACCGGCCCCCTGTGTCATCGACCCCTCCACCACCGTCGCGCCGTCGTACACCTGACGGGCCCTGCTGGTCGGGGTGGTCCGCGGTGTCGTGCGCCCATCATAGGAATGCGGATCGTGCTGTGTGACGCACCAGGGGTGGTGAATCCGGGCGCACGCGAGGTTCACCGGTTGATTTGTCTTAATTGCGCCGATCAGTCCCCTGAGGGGGACCGCGGGGCGCTGACCGTGGTGCGGGGCGGACGGCGTTGCGAGGACGTCCGCACGATGAGTTCTGTCGGTATGACCTGTTCCACCGGGCCGTCCTGGTCGACGCCTTCGATGGCGTCGATGAGGAGCTGGACGACCGCCGTACCGATCCGGCGCGGTTTGAGCGAGAGCGTGGTGATGGGCGGCTCGGTCGTCGCGTACACGGTGGACTCGCTGCAGCAGACGAGCAGGAGGTCCTCGGGGACTCGCAGACCGTACCGGCGGGCGGCCGCCAGCAGATCAGTGCCATTGGGATCGAAGAGCCCGTAGACGGCGTCGGGCCGGTCCGGGCGGGCGAGCAGGCGGTCGGCGGCGACCGCCCCCGCGCAGGGGTCGTGGGCGGGATAGGACTCGTACACCGGGTCCTGGCCCACGCGCTCGCACCAGTGGAGGTACGCGGTGGTGGAGAGGCGGGTGTACGTGTCGGTGGTGGTGCCGGTGAGCAGGCCGATGCGGCGGGCCCCGGCGGCGGCGAGATGGTCGAGGAGATCGAGCACGGCGGCCCGGTGGTCGTTGTCGACCCAGGCGGTGACCGGGAGGGTCCCGGCTGGGCGGCCGTCCGAGACGACGGGCAGCCCCTGCCGGACGAGTTCGGTGACGACCGGGTCCTGGTCGGAGGGGTCGATGACGACAGTGCCGTCGAGAGCGACGTTCGACCAGACGTCATGGCGTGAGGTGGCGGGGAGGATGACGAGGGCGTAGCCGCGGGCGAGCGCGGCGGAGGTGGCCGCCCTGGCCATTTCGGCGAAGTAGGCGAATTCGGTGAAGGTGAAAGGTTCATCCCCGTACGTCGTCACGGTCAGGCCGATGAGGCCGGACTTGCCGGTACGGAGGGTTCGGGCCGCGGCGGACGGGCGGTAGCCCAGGCGCTCGGCGACCTCGCGGACATGGCGGCGGGTGGCGTCCGGGAGCCTGCCCTTGCCGTTGAGCGCGTCGGAGACGGTCGTGATGGAGACCCCGGCGGCGGCGGCCACATCCCGGATTCCCGCTCGTCCCTGCCGGCCGCCGCGCCGGGGGGTCTCCGTCCGGCTCACCTGGTGCTTCCCTGCTGCTGTCATGGCGAGCCGATAGTAGGGCTCGCGCGGACGGTTGGCCCGGCCGCATATTCACACGTCGACAGGCACGTTTCTGCATGGTCACCTGGCCGCAAATGCCTTGCAAAACAAGGGTGTTGGCGGGATGGGGCGTAGTGTGTCATGCACTGAGGAGGATGGGCCTACTAAGTGGTCGATGTTTCGAAGAGGTCTCAACTCACCTCTTCGAGGGATGCGCGCCACGGAGTGAGCTACCGGCGCACGCCGGTAGAAGAAACGCTCCCCCCCATTCCTGGGCCCACCGGACGATTCCTCCGCTCTGCCATTCGCAGCGGCGCGCAATCCTCATAAGGTGAGCAGTATTGATGTGTGCGACGGTCGAGGAGGACCTGCGGTGAGCGAGACGAGCCCCAAGCTGCGCGCCGAGCTGGACGGCGTCCCTGCCTATGTGCCGGGCAGGCCGGCGGCGGCCGGCGGACCGGTCGCATTCAAGCTGTCCTCCAATGAGAACCCGTATCCGCCGCTGCCCGGGGTGATGGAGTCCACCCTGGCCGCGGCCGGGAACTTCAACCGCTACCCGGACATGGCGTGCACCGGTCTGATGAACGAGCTGGCCGACCGGTTCGGTGTGCCCGTCTCGCATCTCGCCACCGGCACCGGTTCCGTCGGGGTGGCGCAGCAGCTGCTCCAGGCCACGTCGGGCCCGGGCGACGAGGTCATCTACGCCTGGCGCTCCTTCGAGGCGTACCCGATCATCACCCAGGTCAGCGGAGCGACCTCGGTGAAGGTTCCGCTCACCGACGGCGAGGTGCACGACCTCGACGCGATGGCGGACGCGATCACGGACCGCACGCGGATGATCTTCGTCTGCAACCCGAACAACCCGACCGGGACCGTGGTGCGCAGGGCCGAGCTGGAGCGGTTCCTGGACCGGGTGCCGGGCGATGTGCTTGTGGTGCTGGACGAGGCGTACAAGGAGTTCATCCGCGACATCGACGTGCCGGACGGCATCGAGATCTACCGGGACCGGCCCAATGTGGCGGTGTTGCGGACGTTCTCCAAGGCCTACGGTCTGGCCGGTCTGCGGGTCGGGTTCGCGGTGGCCCACGAGCCGGTGGCGGCGGCGCTGCGCAAGACGGCGGTGCCGTTCGGGGTCAGCCAGCTGGCGCAGGACGCGGCGGTCGCCTCGCTGCGCGCCGAGGACGAACTCCTCGGCCGGGTCGGCTCGCTGGTCTGCGAGCGCGTCCGGGTGCACAAGGCTCTCGTGGACCAGGGCTGGACTGTTCCGGACTCCCAGGCCAATTTCGTCTGGCTGCGGCTGGGCAACCGTACGGTCGACTTTGCCGGGTTCTGCGAGCGGGCCGGCGTCGTGGTCAGACCGTTCGCCGGCGAGGGTGTGCGGGTCTCGATCGGTGAGGACGAGGCGAACGACGTGTTCCTGAGGGTGGCGGAGGCGTACCGCAAGGAGCTGTAGCGCGGCGCGTCCGGGCCGGGTGTACCGGAAGGCCCCGTACCTCTCGTTTCTCGGGGGTGCGGGGCCTTCGCGTGGAGCGTCCCGATAGGGGACCCCCCTCGAACATCCCGAAAGCCTGTGCGCCATAATGCTTGTGAATGTGAACGCGTTCACAAGCGTGTCCTGTTCCTCCAGTGATCAGTCGGATTAACAGGGCAAACTGCCGCTGCTGCTAAACGGCGACGTAAGGAGAGACGACGTGGAGCTGGCTCTGGCGCCCGAGACCGTCGCGCGATGGCAATTCGGTATCACCACCGTCTACCACTTCCTTTTCGTTCCTTTGACGATCTCGCTCGCCGCGCTCACCGCGGGCCTGCAGACCGCCTGGGTGCGGACGGACAACCAGAAGTACCTCAGGGCCACCAAGTTCTGGGGCAAGCTCTTCCTCATCAACATCGCCATGGGCGTCGTCACCGGCATCGTCCAGGAGTTCCAGTTCGGCATGAACTGGTCCGACTACTCACGGTTCGTAGGCGACATCTTCGGCGCTCCGCTCGCCTTCGAGGCGCTGATCGCCTTCTTCTTCGAGTCCACGTTCATCGGGCTGTGGATCTTCGGCTGGGACAAGTTGCCGAAGAAGATCCATCTCGCCTGCATCTGGATGGTCTCCATCGGGACCTTCCTGTCCGCGTACTTCATCCTGGCGGCCAATTCCTGGATGCAGCACCCGGTCGGCTACCGGATCAACAAGGAGCGCGGCCGGGCCGAGCTCACCGACTTCTGGCATGTGCTCACCCAGAACACCGCGCTCGCCCAGTTCTTCCACACCATCACCGCCGCCTTCCTGGTCGGAGGCGCGTTCATGGTCGGCATCGCCGCCTTCCACCTGGCGCGCAAGAAGCACATCCCGGTGATGCGGACCTCGCTGCGGCTCGGACTGGTCACCGTGGTGATCGCCGGACTTCTCACTGCCATCAGCGGTGACCAGCTCGGCAAGGTCATGTTCAAGCAGCAGCCGATGAAGATGGCCGCCGCCGAGGCGCTCTGGGAGGGGCAGAACTCGGCACCCTTCTCGATCTTCGCGGTCGGCGATGTGGCCAAGGGCCACAACACCGTGGAGATCTCCATCCCGGGGATACTGTCCTTCCTCGCGGACGACAACTTCAACTCGTACGTCCCCGGCATCAACGACATCAACAAGGCCGAGCAGGAGAAGTTCGGTCCCGGTGACTACCGGCCCAACATCCCGGTCGCCTTCTGGAGCTTCCGCTGGATGATCGGCTTCGGAATGGCGTCCTTCGGCCTCGGCATCCTCGGACTGTGGCTGACGCGAAGGAAGTTCATGCTGCCGCCGGGGATGAGGACCGGTGAGGACGAAGTGCCCCATCTGGTCCTCTTCAAGAACAAGGCCCTCAGCCCGAAGCTCGCCAAGTGCTACTGGATCGTCGCGCTCTGGACGCTGCTCTTCCCGCTGATCGCCAACTCCTGGGGCTGGATCTTCACCGAGATGGGCCGCCAGCCCTGGGTCGTCTACGGCGTCCTCCAGACCCGCCACGCGGTTTCCCCCGGCGTCTCCCAGGGCGAGGTGCTCACTTCGTTGATCGGCTTCACCCTGCTCTACGCCGCGCTGGCGGTGGTCGAGGTCAAGCTGCTCGTGAAGTACATCAAGGCCGGACCGCCGGAGCTCACGGAGGCCGACCTCAACCCGCCCACCAGGATCGGCGGCGACCACGACGACGCCGACCGGCCGATGGCCTTCTCATACTGAGAGCAGAGGAGCTGAGAGATGGAACTCCACGACGTCTGGTTCGTACTCATCGCCGTCCTCTGGACCGGCTACTTCTTCCTGGAGGGATTCGACTTCGGGATCGGTGTCCTCACCAAGCTGCTGGCCCGCGACCGCAAGGAGCGGCGGGTTCTGATCAATACGATCGGGCCCGTCTGGGACGGCAATGAAGTGTGGCTGCTCACCGCGGGCGGTGCGACCTTCGCCGCCTTCCCCGAGTGGTACGCCACCCTGTTCTCCGGCTTCTACCTGCCGCTGCTGATCATCCTGGTCTGCCTGATCGTGCGAGGTGTCGCCTTCGAGTACCGGTCGAAGCGTCCCGAGGAGAAGTGGCAGACCAACTGGGAACACGCGATCTTCTGGACCTCACTGATCCCGGCCCTGCTCTGGGGCGTGGCCTTCGGGAACATTGTGCGCGGTGTCAAGATCGACGCCGACATGGAGTACGTGGGCAACTTCTGGGATCTGCTCAACCCGTACGCCATCCTCGGCGGACTGGTCACGCTCACCCTCTTCACCTTCCACGGTGCCGTGTTCGCGGGGCTCAAGACCGTCGGGGACATCCGGGAGCGGGCGCGCAAGCTGGCGCTGAAGCTCGGGCCGGTCACCGCGGTGCTCGCGCTCGGCTTCCTGATCTGGACCCAGATCGACAACGGCGACGGCTGGAGCCTGCTGGCGGTGATCATCGCCGCTGTGGCACTGATCGCCGCGATCGGTGCCACCGCGGCGGGACGCGAGGGCTGGGCGTTCGCGCTCTCCGGCGCGACCATCGTGGCCGCGGTCGCCATGCTCTTCTTGGCGCTCTTCCCGAACGTCATGCCGTCCTCGCTGAACGACGCCTGGAGCCTCACGGTCACCAACGCCTCGTCCACTCCGTACACGCTGAAGATCATGACCTGGTGTGCGGGGATCGCCACCCCCGTCGTCCTGCTCTACCAGGGCTGGACGTACTGGGTCTTCCGCAAGCGCATCGGCACGCAGCACATCGCCGAAGCGCACTGACGCGCCGGGGACGCGTCCCGGCGGATCGCGGCCGAGCCCGATCCGCCGGACACGTCCTGGGGACGGTCCGACACGTCCCGCCTGGTCCACCGCCCGAGCTCATTGGGGATGTTTCACGTGAAACCGATCGACCCGCGCCTCCTCCACTACGCCCGTGCCACCCGCCTCTTCCTGGCGGCCGTGGTAGCACTCGGAGTGATCGGGGCGGCGCTGGTCATCGCCCAGGCCATGCTCATCGCCGAAGTGGTGGTGGGCGGGTTCGAGGACGGGCTGACCGTTACCGAGCTGCGGACCCCGCTGATACTGCTGGCGGTGGTCGCGCTCGGCCGGGGACTGGTCTCCTGGCTGACCGAGCTCGCCGCGTACCGGGCCAGTGCGGCGGTCAAGTCCGAGCTCCGCGGCCGGCTGCTCGACCGCGCCGCGGCGCTCGGACCGGACTGGCTGAGCGGGCAGCGCACCGGCTCTCTGGTGGCGCTCGCCACCCGCGGTGTCGACGCGCTGGACGACTACTTCGCGCGCTACCTGCCGCAGCTCGGGCTCGCGGTCGTCGTGCCCGTGGCGGTCCTCGCCAGGATCGTTACCGAGGACTGGGTCTCGGCCGCGATCATCGTCGTCACGCTGCCGCTCATCCCGCTCTTCATGATCCTGATCGGCTGGGCCACCCAGTCCCGGATGGACCGCCAGTGGCGGCTGCTCTCCCGGCTCTCCGGACACTTCCTCGACGTGGTCGCCGGACTGCCGACGCTGAAGGTCTTCGGACGGGCCAAGGCCCAGGCCGAGTCCATCCGCACCATCACGTCGCAGTACCGCCGGGCCACTCTGCGGACTCTGCGGATCGCGTTCCTGTCCTCCTTCGCCCTGGAACTTCTCGCCACCCTGTCGGTGGCGCTGGTCGCCGTCACCATCGGCATGCGGCTCGTGCACGGCGAACTGGACCTCTACACCGGCCTGGTGGTGCTGATCCTCGCGCCCGAGGCATACCTGCCGATCCGGCAGGTCGGGGCGCAGTACCACGCCGCCGCCGAGGGGCTCTCGGCCGCGGAGGAGATCTTTGCGGTCCTGGAGACCGAGGTGCGGGCGGGCGGTACGGCGGACGTCCCGCAGTCGCTGAGGCTGGAGCTGGAGGGGGTGACGGTACGGCACGAGGGCCGTACCGCTCCGTCGCTGGACGGGGCCTCGCTGGTGGTCGAGGAGGGGGAGACCGTCGCCCTGGTCGGCCCGAGCGGTGTCGGGAAGTCCACACTGCTCCACGTGGTGCTGGGGTTCGCGGAGCCCGATGAAGGACGGGTGCGGGTCGGCGGCGCGGATCTGGCGGCACTCGCGCCCGAGCGCTGGCGGGAGCGGATCGCCTGGGTTCCGCAGCGCCCTCATCTCTTCGCGGGCACGATCGCGGAGAACGTACGGCTGGCCCGACCGGACGCGGACGACAGCGCGGTCACGGCGGCGCTGCGGGACGCGGGGGCGTACGACTTCGTGGCGGACCTTCCCGACGGTGCGCAGACACTGCTCGGCGAGGACGGCGCGGGACTCTCCGCCGGCCAGCGGCAACGGCTTGCGCTTGCGCGGGCGTTCCTCGCCGACCGGCCGCTGCTGCTGCTCGACGAGCCGACCGCGAGTCTGGACGGCGAGACGGAGGCCGGGATCGTCGACGCGGTACGGAGGCTGGCAGCGGGGCGGACCGTGCTGCTCGTCGTGCACCGGCCGGCGCTGCTCGCGGTCGCCGACCGGGTGGTGACACTGGAACCGGGCGTGGCACCGGAACGCGCGGCGGCCACGGAGCCGGTCGGGGTGGACGGACCGGCGCGCGCCTCAGATAACGTACCCAAAGGCGCGCGGGAGCCCGTGGCGCTGCGGGAGACCTCGGCACGGTCCGGCCAGGTGCTCGCCCGGGTCCGGGAGGCCGCAGGGGCACACCGCGGACAGCTGGCGCTTGCACTGCTGCTGGGCAGCCTCGCCCTGGGCTCGGCCGTCGGGCTCATGGCCGTCTCCGGCTGGCTGATCTCCCGCGCATCCGAACAGCCCCCGGTGCTCTATCTGATGGTCGCCGTGACCGCGACCCGTGCTTTCGGGCTCGGCCGCGCCGTCTTCCGCTACGCCGAGCGTCTCGTCTCGCACGACGCGGTGCTCAAGATGCTCGCCGAGCTGCGCGTCGCCGTGTACCGCGGACTGGAACGCATCGCGCCGGCCGGGCTGGCCCGGACCCGGCGCGGAGACCTGCTGTCCCGGCTCGTCGCCGATGTGGACGCGCTGCAGGACTACTGGCTGCGGTGGCTGCTGCCCGCCGGGACCGCGGCGGTCGTGGGGGTGGCGGCCGCCGGGTTCACCGGCTGGTTGCTGCCCCAGGCGGGCGTCGTGCTGGCTGTCGGGCTGCTGCTGGCCGGGGTCGGGGTGCCGCTGGTGACCGGCGCCTGCGCCCGCCGCGCGGAACGTCAACTGGCGCCCGCGCGAGCCGATCTGGCCACCCGGATCACCGATCTGCTCGGCGGGACCGCCGAACTGACCGTCGCGGGTGCCCTGCCCGCACGTTCGGCGCGGACCCGCGAAGCCGACAGCGTCCTGACCCGGATCGCGGCCCGGGCGGCAACGGCCACCGCGCTCGGGGGCGGGCTCTCCGCCGCGATCTGCGGTCTGACGGTTGTCGCTGCCGCACTCGTCTCCGTGTCGGCGGTTCTCGACGGGCGGCTGGCGGGAGTGGAGCTCGCGGTGGTGGTGCTCACCCCGCTCGCCGCGTTCGAGTCCGTCACCGGCCTGCCGCTCGCCGTGCAGTACCGGCAGCGGGTCAAGCGGAGTGCGGAGCGGGTGTACGAGGTTCTGGACGCCCCGGTGCCGGTGCTCGAACCCGCCGCCCCGGCCGATCCACCCGCCTCTCCCTTCCCGCTGGAGGTACGCGGGTTGGGCGCCCGGTACGCAGGAGCGTCGCGGGACGCCCTGGACTCCGTCGACCTGACGCTGACCGCCGGGCGGCGCATCGCCGTCGTCGGCCCTTCGGGCTCGGGGAAGACCACCCTCGCGCAGGTCCTGCTCCGCTTCCTGGACGCGCGGTCGGGGACGTACCGGATCGGTGGTGTGGAGGCCTCTGCACTGGACGGCGACACTGTCCGGCGGTTCGTCGGGCTGTGCGCCCAGGACGCCCATGTCTTCGACAGTTCCATCCGGGAGAACCTGCGGCTGGCCCGTACCGGCGCGACGGACGACGAACTGCGGGGCGCCCTCGCGCAGGCACGGCTGTTCGACTGGGTGCAGGCGCTGCCCGACGGGCTCGACACGCTCGTCGGCGAGCATGGCGCCCGCCTCTCCGGCGGCCAGCGTCAGCGGCTCGCGCTCGCCCGGGCGCTCCTCGCCGACTTCCCCGTACTCGTCCTGGACGAGCCCGCCGAGCATCTCGACCTGGCGACGGCGGACGCCCTGACGGCGGATCTGCTGACCGCGACCCGGGGCCGCACAACGGTTCTGATCACCCATCGGCTGGCGGGGCTCGAAGCGGTCGACGAGGTGGTCGTGATGGACGCGGGCAGGATCGTGCAGCGCGGTCCGTACACCGATCTCGCGGCGGTGGAGGGGCCGTTGAGCCGGATGCTGGAGCGCGAACAGGAGACCGTACGGATTCCGGCTCCCGTCGGGCGGGTGTAGGAGCGCCCGGGCGGGCCCGTCGGGCAGGGGCCGGAGCGGCCTGCCGGACCACCGGCCGACTTTCCCCTGCAAAAGGTGTTAATTAGGCTCGGAGTATGCCAGAGCCGGACCCGAAGGACTCACTCGAAGCGGCGACGCAGGCGACCCGCAGCCTGCAGGGCCTGTCCACCGAGCTCACGGCCCACGTCCCGCAGCTGCTGGAAGCCATGCGCTCCGTCGGCACCGGTCTCGAACTGCATTCCACCCTCGACCGGATCTGCGAGACCGCCGCCGAACTCGCCCACGCCCGCTACGCCGCCATCGGTGTCGTCGACGCCGAGGGCAAGGGGCTCTCCGACTTCCTCACGTACGGGGTGTCGGAGGCGGTGGAAGCCGAGATCGGACACCGGCCAGACGGTCACCGGGGACTGCTCGGCGCACTCATGCACGACCCGGCACCGGTGCGGCTCGCCGACCTGACGGCCGATCCGAGGTTCGCCGGATTCCCCGCCGGCCATCCCCCGATGCGGACCTTTCTCGGAGTCCCCATCCGTGTACAGGGAGAAATCTTCGGCAATCTCTATCTGGCGGAGAAGGAGGGCGGGGGCGAGTTCAGCGACTACGACCTGCACATGGTGCGGGTGCTCGCCACGGAGGCGGGGATCGCCATCGGCAATGCCCGGCTCTACGAGGCGGCGCGTCAGCGCGAGCGGTGGATCGACGGATCGGTGGCCGTGACCACCGCGCTGCTCTCCGGCGGGGACGCGGACGACGCGCTTGCCGTCGTCGCCGAACAGGCCCGCCATCTCGCCGCGTCCGCTGCCGGAATTGTGCTTCTGCCGACCGAGGAGGGCGGCCTGGAGATTGTCGCCGTCTCCGCCGAGAACCCGTCCGCCTCGCTCGGGGTGATCATCGGTCCGGAGAGCCCGTTGGTGGCGAAGCTGCTGGCCGGCGAGGCGGTCTTCATAGACGACTCGGCCACCGATTCCCGCATGATCACCAGGCTGTCCGACCCGTTCGGCCCGAGCATGCTGCTGCCGCTGCACAGCGGTGGGCGGGTGCTCGGCGCGCTCGCCACCCCGCGCGCCCGGGGCGACCGGCCGTTCACCGAGACCGAACGGACGCTGGCCACCCAGTTCGCCTCGCAGGCCGCACTCGCGCTGATGATGGCCGAGGCGCAGCGGGACCGGGAGCGGCTCGCCGTCTACGAGGACCGCGACCGGATCGCCCGCGACCTGCACGACCTGGTCATCCAGCGACTGTTCGCCACCGGGATGATGCTGGAGAGCGCCCAGCGCCGGTCGGTCGTACCCGAGGTGCAGACCGGAGTGGGGCGGGCCGTGGACGAACTGGACGTGACGATCCAGGAGATCCGCACCGCGATCTTCGCGTTGCAGCAGGAACCGGCCGAGGCGCCGTCCGGGCTGCGGACCCGTGTCCTGCGCGAGATCAACATGGCGGCCGTCCCGCTGGGTTTCAAGCCGTCGCACCGGTTCCTCGGCCCGGTCGACTCGCTGGTCGGCGAGCTGACCGGCAAGAACCTGATTGCGGCGCTGAGGGAGGCGCTGTCCAACGCCTTCCGGCATGCCGAGGCGTCCTTGATCGATGTGGTCGTCGACGCGACCGTCACGCTGCCCGACGGACGCGACGCGGTACGGCTGTCGGTCGCCGACGACGGGGTGGGCATCCCGGAGGGCGGGCGGCGCAGCGGGCTGCGGAACCTGGCGCGCAGGGCGGAGGCGCTCGGCGGGTCGAGCTGGTTCGGACCGGGCATCGGGGAGGACGGGGGCGGCACGACCGTGGTGTGGGAGGCGCCGCTCTGAGGTCGCCGTCGGCGTTCGGGCCCGGGCGCCTTCAGTTCTGGCTGCGGATCTTCCGGCGCTCGGCCACGAGCCGCTCGATGACGATCGCGACGCCGTCCTCCTCGTTGGTGACGGTCCGCCCTGAGGCGGCGGCGACCGCAGCCGGGTGGGCGTTACCCATCGCGTACGAGGTGCCCGCCCAGGTCAGCATCTCCACGTCGTTCGGCATGTCCCCGAAGGCGACGACCTCGGCGGGCGAGATGCCGCGCTCGGCGCAGCACAGCGCGAGGGTGCTGGCCTTGGAGACGCCGAGACCGCTGACCTCCAGCAGGGCCGTCGGGCTGGACCGGGTGAGGGACGCCCGCTCACCGGCTGCCGTGTGCGCGACGGAGAGGAAGTCGTCCGGGGCCAGTTCGGCGTGGTGCGCGAGGAGCTTCAGTACAGGGGCTCCGGCGCCCGGCATCTCTTCGTGGAGGAGCTTCTCGGCAGTGGCGACGGTGGCGCCCGGGTCGAGATGGAACGGCGGGTAGGCCGGTTCGTAGTGGATGCCCGTGGCCAGCTCTACAGCGAACGAGGTGCCCGGGGCGGCCGCGCGCAGGGCGTGGACGACATCGAGGGCGGCTGTGCGTTCCAGCGGGCGGACTTTGAGCAGCCTGCCGCCCGCGTGCAGGTCGGCGATCGCGGCGCCATTCGCGCAGATCGCCAGGCCGTGGCCGTGCACATGGTCGCTGACGACGTCCATCCAGCGGGCCGGGCGGCCGGTGACAAAGAAGACCTCGATCCCGGCCTCCTCGGCCGCGGCCAGCGCCGCGACCGTGCGGTCCGAGACGGTTTTGTCGTCGCGCAGCAGAGTGCCGTCCAGGTCGGTGGCGATCAGCCGTGGAGCGGCAGGCAGAGGCGAGTCGATAGCTGAGGTCACCCGGCCATTCTCCCGTACAGGGGTGCACGGGTGTGCGGAGGGGCGCGCATGTGAGGATGCACGCCCCTGACCAGGAGAACATGCCTGACACATATGCCAGGGGTGATGAAAAGGGCGGCCGGTGGTGTGTGCGCGTGGGTGCGCGGGTCAGCCGAGCTGGGACAGCCCCTCGGTGGCGATCCGTTCGAAGACCTTCTCGTCCGCCGCGAAGTCGGAGTCCGCGATCGGCCAGTGGATGACGATCTCAGTGAAGCCCAGTTCGAAATGGGTGCCCGCGAAGTCCACGAATGCGTCGAAGGACTCCAGAGGGCGGTCCGGGGTGAAGCCGGTGAGCAGGATCTTGTCCAGCTCGGCGACATCCCGGCCGATGGCCTCGCAGGCTGTGCCGAGCTTGCTGATCTGCCCGCGGATGGCTGCCACGGACTGCTCCGGGGTACCCGTCTCGAACAGCTTGGGTTCTCCGGTGGTGACCCAGGCCTGACCGTACTGCGCGGCGAGCTTCAGCCCGCGCGGACCGGTCGCGGCCACCGCGAAGGGCAGCCGGGGCAGCTGCACACAGCCGGGCACGTTCCGGGCCTCGTTCGCCACATACAACTCGCCCTCATAGGTGACGGACGGCTCCCGCAGCAGCCGGTCGAGGAGCGGTACGAACTCGGCGAAGTGGTCGGCCCGCTCGCGCGGCGTCCACGGTTCCTCGTCACTCCTGCGCAGCGTGGTGGCATCGAAACCGTTGCCGCCCGCGCCGATACCGAGGGTGATCCGTCCGTCGGAGACGTCGTCCAGCGTGATGAGGTCTTTGGCCAGGGTGACCGGGTGCCGGAAGTTGGGGGAGGTGACGAGGGTGCCCAGGCGCAGTCGCTCGGTGGCGGCCGCCGCGGCGGTCAGGGTCGGAACCGCGCCGAACCACGGCCCGTCGCGGAAGGTCCGCCAGGCCAGATGGTCATACGTGTACGCGGCGTGGAATCCCAGTTCCTCGGCTCGCTGCCAGACCTTCCGGCCCTCGCTCCAGCGGTGAATCGGCAGAATTACAGTGCTCAGACGCATACATACGACCATACGGCGGGAGAGTTGCGGAGCAGAGACGCATCAGCGGACGCTGCGGCTGAGCCACGGTGACAGTGTGTCGCCCAGGACGAGCTGCTTGTACGTCCCGTCGCCGGGCAGTGGCACGATCAGCGACCAGCCGGGCGGGAAGAACGTGCCTTCACATGAGTCATGCCGACGTGGACCGACCGCAGGAGGTCGGGTACGGGGGCGCGCGGAATGTCGGGGAACTCGACGTCCTCGATGGTGATCTTCGCGTCGTCGTCCGGGAACACCGGACCCTGATGGCCGGGGCCAATCAGTTCGACGAAGACCCTGTGCGGCAGTGAGCCGTCCGCATCGGTGATGACGAAGGCGCCTGCGGAGGTTCGGCGGGAGACCTGGTCGGCGCCGATGTCATTGGTGGCCCGCACCTCCGGATCGAATGCGTGGGCGATCTCGCGGATCGCGAGGACGTTGGTTTCGGTGCCGGCGAAGTGCGGACGGCCCATAAGGGCATTCACGCGGGACGGGGAGCCGACGCGGATCCGGGACCGCCGGGAGGGCGGGTGGGACCGGCAGACGACGGCCAGGGGCGGGCAGGTCGGGTTCAGCCGGGAAAGCGGAGGAACTTCGGCGGTACGGAGTCGGTCAGCCAGACCCCGTTCGCGCTGACGTAGAAGAGGTGGCCGGCGCGGTGCATCGCGCCCGCGTCCACCGAGAGGATCACGGGCCTGCCACGGCGGGCACCGACGCGGGTAGCCGTCTCGCGGTCGGCCGAGAGGTGGACGTGGAGCCGGTTCATGGGGCGCAGCCCCTCGGCGCGGATCGTGTCGAGGGCGCGGCCCACAGTGCCGTGATAGAGGTACGCGGGCGGCTCGGACGGAGGCAGGCCGAGGTCCACCGGGACGGTGTGGCCCTGGCTCGCCCGAATGCGGTCGCCTTCGATTGCGTAGCGCTGTTTGTCATTGGCGGCGACGACATGGTCGAGCTCGACACGGGTGATGGGGAAGCCGTGCCGAGCCGCGGCCCGGAGCAACTCGTCGATCGTCACCCAGCCGTTCGGGTCGAGATGGATCCCGATCCGCTCGGGCTGGTGCCGCAGATGCTTTGCGAGGTACTTGGACACCTTGACGGTGCGTCTCTCATCCATCCGGACAGAGTGCCTGTGGCGATCTCGTCGGCGCACCAGAATTTGCTCACGATTCGCACCAACGATTTTCGTCCACAGGTTTGATCCACAACCAACTACGGTTATCCACAGGTTAATTGGCTATTCTGTGGACAAGTAGCGCCGCAATCAACCGTTTTGGTTAACGTGCCTTGATTCGTGGCGTGATGTGGCAAGTGCGTCCAATCTTCTTGCCTGTACCTCGCGTTCAGTGGCGGCGGTGACAAAGGCAGCGACGTTCTGTGGACCAACCAGGCGCTGTACGGCCTGCATTGTTTCCGTCGGCAGTGGTACGGAACGCGGCTCGCTCGTCGAGAGTCCGCGGGTGAGCGGTGTGTCCGCGCCGAGATGGTGCTGCAGATGACGCGTGGCGAACGTCCTCATGGCCCGGGCCAGTTCCGCGTCCACTGTCTGCTGGGCGAGCGGGCGGAGCCGACGGACCAGCGAAGCGGCCTCGGCCGCATCCGCGTCCGTCGGTGGGTGATGGCCGAGGTAGCGAGCGAACACATGCTCCGTGGTGAACTCCAGGAAACGGGAGGCGATGTGTTCGACCTGACTGCGAAGTTCCCGCAGATGGCCGGAGATTGCGGTGAGCGGCACCCCTGCGGCATGCAACTCGACGGCTACAGAGAGCTCTTGTGGGCTCGGGATCAGGAACTCGTCGTCCCGGCCCGGGATGCACTCCAGTACGCCGAGCTCGACCGCCTCGGCGACCGCCTGGTCGTCCTGCACGCCGCCGAACTTCGCATGCAGCTCGTCCCGGGTGATCCGGTCGGCCTGCTCGTCCGTCCACGGGCCGTGCACCTCGGCGACGACCGAGAGCACCCCGCCCAGCCCGCGTCCCGCGTCCCACGCCTCCAGCAGCTCCTTGATGCTGGCCAGCGTGTAACCGCGGTCCAGCAGGTCAGCGATCTGCCGGAGCCGGGCGAGATGCGTGTCCCGGTACACATTGACCCTGCCACGCCGCTCCGGCGTCGGCAGCAGCCCCCGGTCCTGATAGGCCCGGATCGTGCGGACCGTGGCACCGCTCGCATGCGCCAGGTCCTCGATCCGGTACTCGGCGGCGGAACGCGTCGCTGCCACGGACGGCCCGGCCCCGCTCACAGCGGCGGCTTCAGCCGGGCGATCCCGCGCAGCGCGCCGGGACTGAGCCGGGACAGGAACCGGGCGGCTCGCGCCTCCGGTGTCACCGGCACCACGGCCCGGTTGTGCGCCACGGCCTCGAGGATCGCGTCGGCGACCTTCTCCGGCGGGTAGTTACGGAGCCCGTACAGCCGGCTGGTCCGCTTCCGCAGACGCTTCTCCTCGGCGGCGTCGGCCCCGGCGAAATGCGTGGTCGCCGTGATGTTGGTGTTGACGATGCCGGGGCAGATGGCGCTGACCCCGATCGACCGCTCGGCCAGTTCGGCCCGCAGGCACTCGCTGAGCATCAGCACGGCGGCCTTGGAGGTGCTGTACGCGGGCAGCGCCCGGGACGGTTGATACGCGGCGGCGGAGGCGGTGTTGACGATATGGCCGCCTTGGCCACGCTCGGCCATCTGCCTGCCGAAGATCCGGCAGCCGTGGATGACGCCCCACAGATTGACGTCCAGGACGTTCTTCCAGTCCTCGCTCGTGGTTTCCAGGAAGGAGCCGGACAGACCGATCCCGGCGTTGTTGACGAGGACGTCGACGATGCCGTACTCGGCGGCGACCTTCTCGGCGAGCTTCTCCATCGCCTGCTCGTCGCTGACGTCCACCGCCTCGCCCCAGGCGGCGGGGGAGCCGATCAGACGGGCCATCTCCGCCGTTCTGGCTGCCCCTTCCGCGTCACGGTCCACGGCCACCACCCGGGCGCCCGCCTCCGCGAACGCGAACGCGGTGGCCCGCCCGATACCGCCCGCCGCGCCCGTCACCAGGACCAGCTGACCGCCGAACCGGTCGGCGTACGCCCCGGTCGGTGAGGCGTACGGGGCCGGCCGCCCGTCTTCCATCGCCGACTCGTTGGCGGCGACGAACTCGCTGATCCAGAAGACAAGCTGGTCCGGGCGGGTGCGCGGCACCCAGTGCTTGGCCGGCAGGGAGCGCCGTACCAAGTGCGGTACCCACAGCTCCAGTTGGTCGTACAGCTTCTCCGAAAGGAAGATGTCACCCGTCGGCGTGATCAGCTGGACCGGCACATGCGCGTACGCGTCGGCACGCGGTCTGCGCAGCCGGGCGCGGACGTTGTCCCGGTAGAGCCAGGCGCCGTGCGCCGCGTCGTTCGGCAGGGACGGCGTCGGGTAGTCGCCCGCGGGCACCTTCTCCATCCGCTGGAGTATCCGCGACCACTGCTTGCCGAGCGGACCGCGCCAGGCGAGCTCCGGCAGCACCGGCGTGTGCAGCATGTACACGTACCAGGACTTGGCCCCCTGGCCGAGCAGCTGACCGATCCGGCGCGGGGTGGGCCGCGTCATCCGCTGCTTGATCCAGTGACCGAAGTGGTCCAGGGAGGGACCCGACATCGACGTGAAGGAGGCGATCCGGCCCTCGGTGCGCATGACCGTCGCGAACTCCCACGACTGGACCGAACCCCAGTCGTGCCCGACCAGATGCACCGGCCGGTCCGGACTCACCGCATCGACGACGGCCAGGAAGTCGTCGGTGAGCTTCTCCAGAGTGAACCCGCCTCGCAGCGGCTCCGGAGCCGTCGACCGGCCGTGGCCGCGCACGTCGTACAGGACGACGTGCCACCGCTCGGCCAACTGCGCCGCGACCTGCGTCCAGACTTCCTTGCTGTCCGGATAGCCGTGCACCAGCACGACCGTCGGACGCGTCTCGTCGCCGAGCTCGGCGACGGACAGCTCGATCCCGCCCGTACGCACCCGGCGTTCGCGGAACCCCGGCATATCCTGCAGACTCACGCCATCACCCTCTCCTCGGCCCAGCGCCGCACATGCGGCAGATCGTCGTCCAGCCAGAAGGCGCTCTGCACGGGGTCCTTGGAATCGGTGACGACCAGGATCTCCTCGAACTTCGCGCCCGTACCCCGGAATCCGAGATGGGGCTCGACCGCCCACAGCCCCGGCTGCGGCGGGTGGTCGGAGAAGCGGTACGGACTCCACAGCGGAGACCAGCCGTCCCGGTGCCCGTGCACAGCATCGCTGACGAGGCCCTTGAGCGACTGCGTACCGAACCCGAACACCCGCGGTGCCCAGCGGCGCTCAGCGACGCGGTCGACCTTGTGGGCGATGACGCCGAAGGGATAGGCGCGGTGCCTGTTGGCGTACCCCTGCCCGATCATCAGGCGCTCGACGTCCTCATAGATCTCGCGCAGCGAACGTCGCTCGCGCACCTCGTCCAGGATCAGCGCGCGGTGGCCCTCAAGATCGGCAAGGAGCTTGTCGTGCAACGGGTTGAGCCCGAGACAGCCGGAATATCCGATGTCCGCCGTGAACCCCTTGTGCACCGGAGCCATGTCGAGGATGAACGGCATCCCGGGCTCCAGCTTCCGGTCGGTCGGGAAGAACTGCAGCGGCACCTTGAAACCGGCGAACGCCGTGCGGTCCCCGAACCAGGCGAACGGGAGGTGGAACCAGTCACGGACCCCTCGCTCGCGCAGCCACTCCCGCTGCATCCGGGCCGCCTCGCGCTCGGTCACCCCCGGTTCGAGCCGTGCGGCGACCGCCTCCGCGCAGGCGTACGCGAGGCGTTGCACATCTCTGAACCCCTGGAGCTCCTGGGCCCGTCCGTCCTTCACCGGTGAGGCCATGCCACCGTCCGTCCCATGCCGTGTGCGGTACGTGCTCGTAACGTGACACTGATGAATGTGACTATGTCCAGCGGTTGCGTCAAGGCGTGCGCAAGACCTGTGGACAACTCCAGGCGCTCCTCTCCGGCCCTGCTTCCGGCCACCACCCCTTACCTTCGTCGTCCTCCTTCGTGGGGTCCCCCTACGGGGCCGTACGACTGGAGGCTGACGCGGATCCAACCGCCTGGTCTGACGACCGGTGTGGCCCGCGCCACTACCGTCGAAGATGTGACTGTGATCGCGACCGAAAGCCTGAGCAAGCGGTTCCCCCGGGTGACCGCGCTTGACCGGCTCTCCCTGGACATCGGGCCCGGTGTAACCGGCCTGGTGGGCGCCAATGGAGCCGGCAAGTCCACACTGATCAAGATCCTGCTGGGTCTGTCCCCTGCCACCGAAGGCCGGGCCGCAGTGCTCGGGCTGGACGTCGCCACCAGTGGTGCGGCCATCCGGGAACGGGTCGGATACATGCCCGAGCACGACTGCCTGCCGCCGGACGTCTCGGCCACCGAGTTCGTCGTCCACATGGCACGGATGTCCGGACTGCCGCCGACGGCAGCGCGTGAGCGCACTGCCGACACGCTGCGCCACGTCGGGCTGTACGAGGAGCGCTACCGCCCCATCGGCGGCTACTCGACCGGCATGAAGCAGCGCGTGAAGCTGGCCCAGGCGCTCGTCCACGACCCGCAGCTGGTCCTCCTCGACGAGCCGACCAATGGCCTGGACCCGGTCGGCCGCGACGAGATGCTCGGCCTGATCCGCCGCGTCCACACCGACTTCGGCATCTCGGTCCTGGTGACCTCCCACCTTCTGGGAGAACTGGAGCGCACCTGCGACCATGTCGTCGTCATCGACGGCGGCGCGCTGCTGCGCTCCAGCTCCACCAGCGACTTCACCCAGACCACCACGACCCTCGCGGTCGAGGTCACCGACAGCGACGCCCACCCCGACGGCACGGACGCACTGCGCCGGGCGCTCACGGCAGCCGGTGTCAGTCTTCTGGGCCGCGACGGAATCGAGACGGACGGTCTGCCCGGCGCCGGTCACATCCTGCTGATCGAGGCCACCGGCGAGGAGACGTACGACGTCGTCCGCGACAGCGTCGCCGGGCTCGGACTCGGTCTCGTACGGATGGAACAGCGGCGCCACCACATCGCCGAGGTCTTCCGTACCGAAGGTACCGCAGAGACCACGGAGACGGTCCTGGCCGGAGCCGCACAGCAGAAGGGGAGCGGTCGCGATGAGCACTGAGACCAGGGCCGTGACCGGGAGCGAGACCACCCGGATCCACAACATCGGGTACCGCTCCTACGACGGCCCGCGCCTGGGCCGCGGCTATGCCCGCCGTTCCCTCTACTCGCAGTCGCTGCGGGGCTCCTTCGGACTGGGCCGTTCCGCCAAGTCCAAGGTGCTGCCGATGCTGCTCTTCGGCGTGATGTGCCTGGTCGCGCTGATCATCGTGGCCGTCGCGATGGCCACGCCCGACGCGACGAAGCTCGTGATCAAATATACGGACTTCGCGATCTATCTGCAGGCCGTCATCGGCCTGTTCATCGCCTCGCAGGCACCGCAGTCCGTCTCCCGGGACCTCCGCTTCAAGAGCGTCCCGCTGTACTTCTCGCGCCCCATCGAACGGGTCGACTACGTCGTCGCCAAGTACGCCGCGATGGCATCCGCCCTGTTCATCCTCACCGCGACACCGCTTCTCGTGATGTATGTGGGAGCCCTGCTGGGGAAGTTCGACTTCGCCGACCAGACCACATGGTTCGGACAGGGGCTGGTGTCGGTGGCCCTGCTCTCCGTGCTCTTCGCCGGACTCGGCCTGGTGATGGCCGCACTGACTCCGCGCCGCGGCTTCGGCGTTGCCGCGGTGATCGCCGTCCTGACCATCTCGTACGGAGCGGTCTCCACCGTCCAGGCCATCGCCTGGGGGACGGGCTCGCCCGGCGCCGTGCAGTGGCTGGGGCTCTTCTCGCCCATCACGCTGATCGGAGGCGTCCAGAGCGCGTTCCTCGGTGCCACCTCCGCCTTCCCCGGAGGCGAATCACCGGGCGCCGGGACAGGCGTGGTGTATCTGATCGTTGTCCTCGCGCTCGTCGCCGGCTCGTACGCCGTACTGATGCGCCGCTACCGGAGGGTCGGGCTGTGACCACCATCGAGATCGACCACACCTCGCGCTGGTTCGGCAATGTGGTCGCCGTCAACGACGTCAGCATGGCCGTGGGACCCGGGGTGACTGGACTGCTCGGTCCCAACGGCGCGGGTAAGTCCACCCTGATCAACATGATGGCCGGGTTCCTCGCGCCGTCGACCGGCAAGGTCACTCTCGACGGCAAGCTGATCTGGCGCAATGAGGAGGTGTACCGGCAGATCGGCATCGTGCCGGAGCGGGAGGCGATGTACGACTTCCTCACCGGCCGCGAATTCGTCGTCGCCAACGCGGAACTGCAGGGACTCGACGAGGCTGCCGCGCAGAAGGCGCTGGCCACGGTCGAGATGGAGTACGCGCAGGACCGCAAGATCGCCACGTACAGCAAGGGCATGCGGCAGCGCGTGAAGATGGCGTCCGCGCTGGTCCACGAGCCGTCCGTGCTGCTGCTCGACGAACCGTTCAACGGGATGGACCCCCGCCAGCGGATGCAGCTGATGGAGCTGCTGCGGCGGATGGGCGCCGAGGGGCGTACGGTCCTGTTCTCCTCCCACATCCTCGAAGAGGTCGAGCAACTCGCCTCGCACATCGAGGTGATCGTGGCTGGGCGGCATGCCGCGTCCGGTGACTTCCGGAAGATCCGCCGCCTGATGACGGACCGTCCACACCGCTATCTCGTACGGTCCAGCGATGACCGCGCCCTCGCTGCCGCGCTCATTGCCGACCCGTCGACGGCCGGGATCGAAGTCGACCTGAGCGAGCAGGCGCTGCGTATCCAGGCGGTCGACTTCGGACGGTTCACCACGCTGCTGCCGAAGGTCGCGCGTGAACACGGCATCCGTCTGTTGACCGTCTCGCCCTCCGACGAGTCCCTCGAATCGGTCTTTTCCTATCTCGTAGCGGCCTGAGTAGCGGCCTGAAAGGAGCTGTGAAGCGTCATGTACAACCCCACAGTCGCCCGGCTCACCTACCGGGCCCTGCTCGGCCGGCGCAGGGCTGCGATCCTCTTCGTCCTGCCCGCGCTGCTGATCGTCATCGCCGTCGCGGTACGGGCGTTCGCCGGGGCCGATGACCAGGTCGCCACCGATGTACTGGGCGGTTTCGCCATCGCCACGATGGTGCCGCTGATCGGCGTGATCGCCGGTACGGGGGCCATCGGCCCCGAGATCGACGACGGATCGATCGTCTATCTGCTGGCCAAGCCGGTGAAACGGCCGACGATCATCTTCACCAAGCTGATCGTGGCGATCGCCGTGACCATGGTCTTCTCCGCCCTGCCGACATTCGTCGCGGGCATGATCCTCAACGGCAACGGCCAGCAGATCGCGGTGGCGTACACGATTGCGGCGCTGGTCGCCTCCATCGCGTACAGCGCGCTGTTCCTGCTGCTCGGCACGGTCAGCAGGCATGCGGTGGTCTTCGGCCTGGTCTACGCGCTGGTGTGGGAGGCGCTCTTCGGCAGCTTCGTGCCCGGGGCGCGCACGCTCAGCGTGCAGCAGTGGTCGCTCGCGCTTGCCGAAAAGGTCGGCGGGGAAGGTGCGATCACCTCAGAGGTCGGACTGCCGCTCGCGACGGTTCTGCTGGCGGCTGTCACGGTGCTCGCCACTTGGTACGCGGGCCAGAAGCTGCGCACGCTGAAGCTCGCCGGCGAGGAGTGAGCCGAAGGGCTCTGCTGCCCCCATGTGTCCGTCAACCCCTGCCCTTCGGGCGGGGGTTGACGCATGAACGGGCAGTCGTACGCGTAACTGTACGGTTATCGGTTCGTTGCTCAGGGGGCGTGGAGGCAATGAAAATCCGTGGCGTCGTAGCGTTCGTGAAATTGAGAATTGCCGACTGCGGCTCCGGCTCCGGCGAGACGGTGCGGGCCGGGTCGGTCATTGGGTGAGTGGCAACCGTGAGCGTCCTCCGCCCCTGAAGCCCGGGGACAGGGCCGTCCATTGCCGGTTTCCCGAACGGAAGGCATGCCCATGCCCACGGAAGTCGCCCTGCTCGAATCGCGTGCGCTGCGCGTCGAGCAGATGGGGCGCGTCGACGTCCTCGACAAGGTCAAGAGCCTTGTCATGCTCCCTGACGGAATTCACGTCCGCACAGAGGACGTGGCGCGTTACTTCGAAGTATCCACAGCCTCGCTCAGAAGGCTGACCGATCGCCACCACAAAGAGTTCACCGAGAACGGCATGCGTGTGCTGCGTGGTACTGAGCTGCGGGATTTCCATGGCGACATGGAGTCGCTATGGGAGGGCGAGGGGGTGGAAAGTTATCCACAGGCTGCCACTCAACTGCGGCTGTTCACCCGCCGGACCGTGCTCAACGTCGCCATGCTTCTTCGCGACAGCGACATCGCTCGATGCGTCCGAACCTACCTCCTGGGTGCGGAGGAGGATCTGCGGACAGGGCTCGCCTCGCTCGACCGTCGGGTCACTCGCGTCGAGAGCTGCCTGGCCGGAGTCGGTTCCGCGCTCCAGGAGCTCGGGCCGGTACTCAACCGGATGTCGCACCGGCTCGACAGCCTCGACCGCAGGCTGGAAACCACGAATCGGGTCGTCGGCGCGATGAGTGTCCGGCTGGGGGACATGTCCGAGGACATCGTCCGTATCGATGCGCGGATGGACGACTTCGTCCGTCAGCTCCAGGATCTGCGACGTCACCGTAGGCGCCGCTGATTACCGTCCGCCGCTAGCTGTCCGCCCACGGCCAGACGTACGTGGGCCGGGGCGGACAGCGAGCACCCCCCGTCGGTCGTCGCCGCTCGAATAATGGGTGGCGGACAAGGACGGTGCCAGGCACAGTGATTGAGGAAAGCACGCCACAGGACCGGGAGAGGAGCGCGACGATGACCGAAAGTACGAGTCCGTCGAGTTCCCACCAGGGCGGCCCGGAGCAGGCGCCGGAGTAACCATCACTTCACTCCGCTGAGCCGCTCCCAGTACGACGCCCGGGGCGGCTTTTTTGCGCGCATCGCGCGGCCGCTCACCCGGAGGATTGGCCGAGTGGTAAGGCAGCGGCTTGCTAAGCCGTGGTCGGGGCTGTCGACCCCGCGCGCGTTCGATCCGCGCATCCTCCGCACAGACACCCGGCGCGGACAACCCCGCGCCGAGGCCGCACACGATCACGGGCCGGGCGCATGCCTGCACCCGGCCCGTGATTCTCCGCGTTCGCGTGGTCTGCGGAGCCGCCTAGAGCAGCCGCTCCAGCACCACAGCGATGCCATCGTCCTCGTTCGAGGCGGTGATCTCGTGCGCGACGGCCTTCAGGTCGTCATGCGCGTTGGCCATCGCGACCCCGTGCTGCGCCCAGGCGAACATCGGGATGTCGTTCGGCATGTCGCCGAAGGCGAGTGTGTCCGCCGCCTTCACACCCAGCCGGCGTGCCGCCAGCGAGAGCCCGGTCGCCTTGCTCAGCCCCAGCGGCAGGATCTCCACCACGCCCGGGCCTGCCATGACCACGTCCACCAGGTTGCCGACGGCCCCACGCGCTGCGTTCGCCAGTGCGTCGTCGTCGAGTTCCGGGTGCTGGATGTAGACCTTGTTCAGGGGCGCGGACCACATCTCGGACACTTCCTTCACGCAGACGGCCGGCAGGGGCCCTTCCTGTACGCGGTAGCCGGGACCGACCAGCACCTCACCGTCGAGCCCGTCGCGGCTCGCCGCCAGCGCCAGCGGCCCGACCTCCGCCTCGATCTTGGCGAGCGCGAGGCCGGCGAGCTGGCGGTCCAGCGTCAGCGACGTCAGCAGCTTGTGCTCGCCCGCGTGGTAGACCTGCGCGCCCTGGCCGCAGACCGCGATGCCCTGGTAGCCCAGGTCGTCCAGGATGTGCCGGGTCCACGGGACGGCCCGCCCGGTGACGATGATGTGCGCGGCACCGGCCGCGGTGACGGCGGCCAGTGCCTCGCGGGTGCGCTCGGAGACCGTGTCGTCGTTACGCAGCAGCGTCCCGTCGAGGTCGGTGGCGACGAGCTTGTACGGGAAGGTCACTTGGCGACCGGTTCCAGGACCTCGCGCCCGCCCAGGTACGGACGGAGCACCTCGGGCACCCGTACCGAACCGTCGGCCAGCTGGTGGTTCTCCAGGATCGCCACGATCGTGCGCGGTACAGCGCAGAGCGTGCCGTTCAGCGTGGCGAGCGGCTGGAGGACCTTCTTGCCGTCGCGGGTGTCGCGCATCCGGACGGAGAGGCGGCGCGCCTGGAAACCGTCGCAGTTCGATGCGGACGTCAGCTCGCGGTACTTGCCCTGGGTCGGGATCCACGCCTCGCAGTCGAACTTCCGGGAGGCCGAGGCCCCCAGGTCGCCGGTGGCCACGTCGATCACCTGGAAGGGCAGCTCGAGGCCGGTGAGCCACTGCTTCTCCCAGTCCAGAAGACGCCGGTGCTCCGCCTCGGCGTCCGCCGGGTCGACGTACGAGAACATCTCGACCTTGTCGAACTGGTGGACGCGGAAAATGCCCCGGGTGTCCTTGCCGTACGTACCGGCCTCGCGGCGGAAGCACGGCGAGAAGCCCGCGTAGCGGAGCGGCAGCTTGTCCGCGTCGATGATCTCGTCCATGTGGTATGCGGCGAGCGGGACCTCGGAGGTGCCGACCAGGTAGTAGTCGTCCTTCTCCAGGTGGTACACGTTCTCCGCGGCCTGGCCGAGGAAGCCGGTGCCCTCCATTGCGCGCGGGCGGACCAGCGCGGGGGTCAGCATCGGGATGAATCCGGCCTCGGTGGCCTGCGCGATCGCGGCGTTGACGAGGGCGAGCTCCAGCAGCGCGCCGACACCCGTCAGGTAGTAGAAGCGCGAGCCGGACACCTTGGCGCCGCGCTCCATGTCGATCGCGCCGAGCGCCTCGCCGAGCTCCAGGTGGTCCTTGGGTTCGAAGCCCTCGGCGCCGAAGTCGCGGATGGTGCCGTGCGTCTCCAGGACGACGAAGTCCTCCTCGCCGCCGACCGGCACGTCCTCGTGGACGATGTTGCCGAGCTGCAGCAGCAGGCTCTTGGCCTCCGCGTCGGCCTCGTCCTGCGCCGCGTCGGCCGCCTTGACGTCGGCCTTCAGCTGCTCGGCCCTCTTGAGCAGCTCGGCGCGCTCCTCGGGAGAAGCCTTGGGGATGAGCTTTCCGAGCGATTTCTGCTCGGAACGGAGTTCGTCGAAGCGGACACCGGACGACCTGCGCCGCTCGTCGGCGGAGAGAAGGGCGTCGACAAGCGCGACGTCCTCTCCACGGGCGCGCTGGGAGGCGCGAACACGGTCGGGGTCCTCACGGAGCAGGCGAAGGTCAATCACCCCTCCAGGCTACCGGTGTGCGCTTCCGTAGCTCGAACCGATATTGCCAAGCGTGTCATTTTGCCCGAATTGCCGGAATTGGTAAAAGGGGGGAGAATTATCGCCCGTGATCGATCCCGGCTGTCAATAAGGAGCCCCTATTCCCCTAAATGGGGCAGAAAGAGCTTTCGCCCTTGACGTATCAGTCATGCATGTAAGGGGGGTTGGGGGCGCTTGTCCACAGGGGTAGGGAGTCCTCCAGGGTTATCCACAGGCTGTGGGGGAGGTCTGTGGATGCAGGAAGAGATCATTCCGAAAGCCGCATGAAGGGTCATGGATTCCCCGTTCGAACTCACTTCACGCACTCATTCGGGTGGGAATTCCTCGCCCTAAGGAGTTGATCAATGGAATTGAGATGACACGGGCAGCCTGTAGTCCTGTGGGCGGATGTGGGGCGAGTGGGGCGATTTGTCGACCATGTCATGTTGAGGTGTCGACTTGTCCCCAGGTCGAGAACTGACCCTGTGGATAACTCTTGTGGATTGTGAAAATCGGCAGGTAATACCGGCGATGTGCGCACGCAGCCGTTCCAGGGACGCCAACTCCGCTATCGGCCCAGGCGCCGGGCAGGGTTTCAGCGCCGGCCGTCACCCCGGGCCCATCAGGCTCGATCGTCCGGTTCCCGGTCAGGCGCGGCCGTCCTGGACCCGGGCCAGCCAGTCCGAGGCGTCCGTGAACTCCCTGTCCGACGTCCCGTCGCGCAGCGGTCGCATGTCCTCCGGCGCCACCCCCGCACGCGGATACGAACCGAGGAACCGCACCTTCGGGCAGATCCGCTTCAGCCCCATCAGCGCCTCCCCGACGCGACGGTCCGCGATGTGTCCCTCGGCGTCGACCGCAAAGCAGTAGTTCCCGATGCCCGCCCCGGTCGGCCGCGACTGGATCAGCATCAGGTTCACCCCGCGCACCATGAATTCCTGGAGGAGTTCGAGCAGTGCGCCGGGGTGGTCGTCGCCCAGCCAGATGACCACCGACGTCTTGTCCGCGCCGGTCGGCGCCGCGGGCCGGGCAGGGCGCCCCACCAGCACGAAGCGCGTCTGCGCGTTCTCCGCGTCGTGGATCTCCGTCACCAGCGGTTCGAGGCCGTAAGTGGCCGCCGCGAACTCACCGGCGAAGGCGGCGTCGTACCGCCCTTCCTGCACCAGCCGCGCACCGTCCGCGTTGGACGCGGCCGACTCCCATACGGCCTCCGGCAGATGGGCCGCCATCCAGTTGCGTACCTGTGGCTGTGCCGCCGGGTGCGCGGTGACGGTCTTGATGTCGTGCAGCTTGGTGCCGGGCCGCACGAGCAGCGCGAAGGTGATGGAGAGCAGCACCTCGCGGTAGATCATCAGTGGTTCGCCGGTGGTCAGCTCGTCGATGGTCGCGGTGATGCCGCCCTCGACGGAGTTCTCGATCGGTACGAGGGCGGCCGCGGCAGCCCCGCTCCGTACCGCGTCCAGAGCCGCCGGTACGGAGACCATCGGGACGAGTTCCCGAGTGGCGGCTTCCGGGAGTGTACGGAGGGCGACCTCGGTGAAGGTGCCTTCGGGACCGAGATAGGCGTAGCGCGTGGCGGACATACCGTCACCCTAATGCGCCGTGCCCGCTCAGGACTCCAGGAGCCGCTGCCCCACGTATTCCCCTTTCGCCGCACCGCCCGGCACTGCGAAGAGGCCGCTCGCCTCGTGCCGGACGAACGGCGACAGCGCGTCGCCCCGGTCGAGTTTGCGCTGCACCGGTACGAATCCCTTCAGCGGATCCGCCTGCCAGCAGATGAACAGCAGCCCGGCGTCGGAAGTGCCGTCGGCCGCGATGCCGTCGTGGTACGAGAAGGGGCGCCGCAGCATCGCAGCCCCGCTGTTCCGCTCGGGGGAGGAGATCCGGGCGTGGGCGTTGTCCGGGATCAGCAGCCTGCCGTCGGGGCCCGCCTTGTCGAGGTCCATCGGGGTGGTCTCGGTGCCACCGCTCAGCGGCGCGCCGTCCGACTTGCGCCGCCCTATGACCCGCTCCTGCTGTGCCACCGGGAGTTTCTCCCAGTCGTTGAGCAGCATCCGGATCCGCCGTACGACCGCGTAGGAGCCACCGGCCAGCCAGGCGTACTTCGCCTCGTTGCCCGCCTTCGGCTGAGACGGTACGAAGATGCGCCGGTCGAAGTCGCTCTCCGAGGGTTTCGGGTTCCCGGTGCCGTCGATCTGCCCCATCAGGTTGCGGGCGGTTGCCGGCGCGGCCGTGGCACCGGGGGTGCGGTTGAAACCGTTCATCTGCCAGCGGACCCGGGCCGTTGTGGCGGCCTCCTTCTGGATGGCGCGCAGGGCGTGGAATGCGACGAGCGCGTCGTCGGCGCCGATCTGCACCCAGAGGTCGCCGTGGGAGCGCTTGGCGTCGAGCCGGTCGGCGGAGAACGGCGGCAGGGGATCCAGCCCGGGCGGCCGGTGGTCCGCCAGGCCCGTGCGTTCGAAGAAGGTGTGCCCGAAGCCGAAGGTGATGGTCAGCGAGGAGGGTCCGGCGTCCAGCGCTATCCCGGTGTCGTGTTCCGTGCCGTCCGCGCTGCCCCCACGGGTGGGTTCGCCGGCCATCAGGCGCTGGGCCACGGCCGACCAACGGCGCATCAGGGCGGCGGCTTCCTTCCGTCCGGTGCCGGGTGCCAGGTCGAAGGCGATGAGATGGCCACGTGCTTGAAGCGGAGTGGTGATCCCCGGTTGATGTTTCCCGTGAAACCTTTCCTCGGTCGAGCCGACCGTCGTCAGTGCTGTCGGCTCGTCGGGGCGGGCTGCGGCGTAACCGATCGCACCACTTGCCGCGCCCAGCACCACTCCGGTCGCCCCGGCCGCACCCACGGTGCCGAGCAACCGTCGCCGGGAGATCTCGCCGGTGGAGCTCTCCTCGTTGTTTCCGCTCTTCTTGCTGTCTGTGCTCACGATCCCGCTCAGCCGATCTTCACGTTCTTGCCGATGGTGGTCTGATCGATGTCCGACGTACGGACCGTCACCGTGACCGTCCAGTCGCCCGCCATCGGGATCTGGATGCTGCTCGCCGTCCAGTGCCCCTCGGTGAGCCGGTCGGGGAGGACGGGCAGCGGCCCGATGTCCTTGGACTTCAGGGTGAGGGCGAGCTTCACCTCGGGGACGTCCATGGGCTGTCCGTCGGGTCCGTCGATCCAGAGGTGAAGCCCGTTGGCGCCGGTACGGCCGGGGTCGATGTCCATCCGGACCGTGCCCTTGCCGTTTTGGCCTCCGGTGTCGAACGGCAGGCTCAGCGTGACGGGTCCTTCGGCCGCGGGCGCGGATGCGCCGGTCGAGGCCCGGGCCGCTTCCTCCTCGGTACGTCCCGGCTCGGTCGAGGTCAGTACGGTCGTCACTGCCAACAGCGCCACCGCGACGCCCACTTCCGCCAGCACGGAGCGGCGGAGTCCGGACCGCTCGGGGTCGGCATCGCGGATCCGCTTCTTCGTGGCGGTTGCCACAGCGGCTTTCTGCCGGGCGAGCTGGGCGGCCCGTGACGGGTCCTCGGACTCGTCCGCAGGTTCGCTCTCCACCTCGGCGGAGGCATCCGCGTCCGTCCGGGGGTCCACCGGGGTCCCGACCTCGGTCGGGGCCGCCGTCAGCCGAGCCGTCCATCGTCGCGAAAGCCACGCGACCCCGACCAGTACGGTGACGAGTCCCACCTTCACGAGCAGCAACTGCCCGTACCCCGTGCCCGTGAGCGCGGACCAGTAGCCCACCTGGCGCCAGGACTGGTAGAGCCCGGTCGCGGTGAGTACGAGCACGCTGCCGAACGCGACACGGGAGAAGCGCCGTACCGCCGTGGCTCCGATGTCCGGCGTCCGGTACAGCGCGACCAGGAGCGCTGCGAGTCCGCCCAGCCAGGCGGCGACGGCGAGCAGATGCAGCACGTCGACCGGCATGGCGATGCCGGGCTGGATCCCGGTCGAGGCGTGCTCGGCGAGCGCCCACGTCCCGGCGATCCCGGCGGCGATGACCGCGCCGCCGATGGCCAGTCCGAAGGTGAGGTCCTTCTTCTCCCGTTCGTCCTCGCGCTTCGCGTACGCCCCGAACAGGACGGCGATGAAGAGTGCGGCAGCCCCGAGGAGCAGCAGCCGTGAGACCAACGCGGCCCCGGCCTTGGTGTCGAGCACGGCCTTCAGGCCGTCCAGGTCGAAGGCGTCCGCGAGCTTTCCGGAGCCGGTGTACGGGCTCCGCAGCAACAGCATGGCCAGGGTGGCTGCGGTGAGGGTCATCCAGCCGCGCACGACCAGACGCTGCAGCGGGCGCGCGCCCGCCCCGCGCTGCCAGCAGGCCAGGACGAAGGCCGCGCCACCGGCCAGCACGATGAACCCGGCGTACGCGGCGTACCGCGCGATGCCGTAGAGCGCGCCGACCAGGCCACCGCCGGCCTCGTCCGACGGGAGGGCGACGGTGGTCTCGGAGGGGGCCCCGATGGAGAAGGTGAAGGCACCGGAGACCGGGTGGCTGTCCGCGGAGACTGCCTGCCAGGCCACGGTGTACGTACCGTCGGGCAGCCCGGAGTGGAGCGTGACGCCGTACTTGACGGTGGAGCCGCTCTGCAGATCACGCGGAGCCGCACCGGTGTCGGCGCGCTTGCCGCCGGGGTCCAGGACCCGGATGGCACCGTCGCCCATGGCGACCTGCTCGGAGAAGGTGAGCGTGACATCCTTGGGTGCGGTGGCGACCACCGCCCCGTCCTGCGGATCGCTCCCGGTGAGCGCGGCATGTGCGGACGCGGGTGCCGCGCCGCCCAGCAGCAGGCCCGCCACCATGGTGACGAGCGCGGCGAGGAGTGCGGCCGCGGCGAGTGGCCGGCGCATCGGGGGCACGGACGGGGACGGCCCGAAGTGCGGGGCGGTGGCTGTCATGGTGTGTCAGTCCCTCACTGCTTCTTCGGGTTGTGGGTGGTCTCCTTCACGGGAAGGTCGACCGTTATGGGGTCGGCCTTCTCGAAGTGCAGTTCCACGGTCACCGTCTCGCCCTGCTTGGGCCGCTCCTTGAGTGCGGTGAACATGATGTGGCTCCCGCCGCGCTCCAGATCCAGCTCGCCGTCGGCGGGCACCTCGAAGGACGTCACCATGCGCATCGTCTGGTTCTTCGTCTCGTGGATCGTGACGTGGTCCGAGAGCGGGCTGGTGACCGACGTGAGCCGGTCGGAGCTGCCGCCGGTGTTCCGTACGACGAGGAAGCCCGCCGCCATGTCGCTGACGGGCTGCGGCATGAACGCGCCGGTCACCTTCAGCTCGGGCTTGCTGTCCGAGGCCGAGCATCCCGCAAGCGCCAGTCCGGTGGTGAGGGCGAGGGCGCCGGCGAGGGTGGTGCGGCGATTCACGGAGTCTCCCCCTTGATGATCTTGGGGAGGTCCTTGGTGTAGTCGTCGGGCGAGGTGTCCTCGCTGTACAGCACGTACCCCTTGTCGGTCTTCGGGGAGAACGCGATGACCTGCGACCCGTGCATCGAGACGACCGTGCCGTCCTTCTCCTTCTTCGGCGGGTCGATGCCGATGCCGATCTGGCGTGCGCCCGCCTGGATGGTCGGGAAGTCGCCGGTGAGGCCGATGAAGGAGGCGTCCTGGGCCTTGAGCCAGCTGCCCAGCGAGGACGGGGTGTCCCGCTCGGGGTCGGTGGTGACGAAGACGACCCGGAGCTTGTCCTGGTCGGCCTTGGGCAGGGACTTCTTGGCGATGGCGATGTTGCTCATGATCAGCGGGCAGACATCGGGACAGTTGGTGTAGCCGAAGTAGATGAGCGTCGGCCTGCCCTTGGTCTGCTCACGCAGGTCGTACTTCTTGCCGTGGGTGTCGGTCAGGACCAGATTCGGCTTGGTGAACGGCTGGTCGAGCACCGTCGCGGCCTTGGTCTTCGCCTCGGCGGAGACATCGGCGATGGGCTTCTTGGCACTGTCGTCGCTGCTGCCGCAGGCCGACAGGGTGAGTGCGGCCGCGGCGACGAACGCCGCGACCAGCACAGTCTTCTTACGCATGGATCGCTGATTCCTGATGGGTCGGTGAAAACGGTGGGGCTCGGGGCCCTCTTCCGGATCAGGCCGGGCTCCTGGGCCCGGGACCGCGCGTCTGCGGCCCGGTCCGGAAGAGCGGCCTGATCCGAAAGAGAGGGCCGGGGGGTCTCAGACGCTGCTGCGGCGGCGGCCTGCGAGGACGCCGAAGGCCACCCCCGCGATGCCGATGGCGATGCCGACCACCCCGAGGACACGAGCGGTGGTGTCACTGGAGGACGAGGCGGAAGCAGCCTCCGTGTGCTCGTCCTTCGCCTCGTCGGCGGTCGCCGCACCGCTCTTGTCGTCGGCGCTGCTGCCGTGCCCGTCGGTGGTCGCGGCGGTCAGTTTGAGGACCGGCGCCGGGCTCTCGGGCTCCTCGGCGCCGTCCTTCGGCTCCTCGATCCAGCGGACGACTTCCTTGTTGTCGTACGTCTGGATGGCCTTGAAGACCAGTTGGTCGGCGTCCTCGGGGAGCTGGCCGACGGAGAGCGGGAACTGCTGGAACTCTCCCGGGCGGATACCGAGGTCGTTCTTGCTGCCCTCGGCGGTCCAGGTGACCTTGGAGACGGCCTCGTTGATCTTCTGGCCGTGCATGTCCAGCGGCTTCGCCAGCTTGCTCTTGGTGACGTCGATCTTCCAGCCGGGCACCGGCTGTGGCATCACGGAGGCCAGCGGGTGGTCGGTCGGGAAGTTGACCTCGAGCTTGGTCGTCGAGGCGTCGTCGCGCTCGTTGGGGACCTTGAAGTTGATCGTGGCGTAGCCGCCCTTGGCTGCCTCGCCCTGCGGTTGCACGCTGACGTGAGCAGAGGCCGTACCGGCGAGGATCAGCACGGTGGACGCGGCGACGCCGCCGACCAGGGCGATGCGGGAAACGTTCATGGCAGGAATCACTCCACAGAAGCACGAAGGAAGGGTGGTGCGCCGCGCAGGTGCGCGACGGCATCGCGACACCTCTTCCGCACGTGCGGCGTGCGTGCACCGTGCCGGGCGGGCGCCACCGGGCATGGGCCGGGTGATGACCGCGAACGGTTCGTGCGTGCTACGAGTGGAGGGCGTCGCGTCAGGCTGCGAGGGTGACTACGGACGGAGGCCCGCGCCTGATCACCTGGTGCTGCAGTGGATCGCCGGTGACCGGAGCCGGTGCGTCCGCTGCGGTACGGAGGGTGCGCGGCCCGGTCGCCGCCTCAACCGGGAGACCGGCCCGCAGCGCTCGTACGAGAACGAGCGCGGCCCACAGCGCGCGCAACCGGGCCCCGGCCGCGAGTTGCTGGGCGCCGTGCGCGGACAGCCTGGCCAGCTTGAACAAGGCGATCTCGCCGCGCCGCAGCAGCCAGCCCGTGGCCAGCGCGGCCAGCAGATGGCCGAGTAGCATGGGCAGGCTGGGCAGCAGACCCGTGAGGGTGGTCGGGGCGCCTCCGGCGGCGGCCATGGACTGATGGCCCATGCCTGTCACCGTCGCCGGATCGATGCCCGCGTCGCTGACGATGCGGTGGGCTTCGGCGGCGTTCAGCTGCGCCGGTCCGGCACCGCACACCAGGCTTGCGGCGAACCGGATCAGGGAGCCGTCGTCCGCCGCTGCCTGCGCCGGCTTACCGGACGCGCTGTGCGTGCCCAGCCCGAACAGGGTGTGCAGGGCGAGCTGTCCACCGGCCAGGGCGGCGGCGATGGACGGCAGGGAACGCTCGCGTCCGGCGAGCGCCACCACCACCGCGAAGACTCCGAGGAAGCCTGCGAGCAGCGTCCACCAGGGGACGCTCGCGCAGGAGGCCAGTGCATGCCCTGCAGCGGACAGCGCGACACAGACCGCGGTGAACACCGCGGCCCTCAGGAGCCGCAGACCGGCTCCGGCGCGTGCGACAGGCGTAGACATGGCCGGGCCATCATCGCACTGCGCCCCGGGAATCGGTACGGCAGGTCCGGAAGGTCGCCTTCCGCCTGATTGGGTGCGCGGCGTTCCTGCTGTCGGGCCTGGCATACACGGGTGCTCCAAGTGCGGGTATCCGCCGAATGAGCGGTTTCACATCAGGTCTGTGCTTACGAACCGCCCGGTGCGGCAATACGTATCGGTATGTCGAGCCGCAGCCAGGAGGCTGGAGCATGAGCATGTGGTGGTCCCTCCATTTGCGGCGCGAAGCTGCGAGCGTTCCGCTCGCCCGTCGTTTCCTGCTCGGCACCATGGAGACCGCCGGCGTGGATCCGGACATCTCCTTCGATCTGTCGGTCGCGCTCAGCGAAGCCTGTGCGAATGCCGTCGAGCACGGCGGGGACCGGAGAGACGCCGGCGACGTCGACGCCCCCCGGGCCCCATGGGACACATGGGACGCCTGGGACGAGCAGTCCGGTTCGGCCTCTGGGCAGTACCGGGTCACCGCGTATCTGGACGGCGAGAAATGCCGTATCGAAGTCGCCGACTCGGGGCCCGGTTTCCCCGCGCGTCAACATCAGCAGCAGTTCCTGCCGCCCGTCGGCGCCGAGGACGGCCGGGGGCTCTGTCTGATCGAGCAGCTCGCCGACCACGTCCACTTCGGCAACCGCCCCGGCCGCGGCGCGGTGGTGAGCTTCGACAAGGTTCTGAAATGGCGGGAGGGCGCCCTGCTCATGGTGTCCTGAGCAGGGCGCCCTCCGGCGCACGGGTGCGGATTCCCGGTGGTCAGCCCTTGAGCTGGGCCATCCAGGCCTCGATCTCGTCGGCCTGGCGTGGCAGCTTGTCAGAGAGGTTCCGGTTGCCCTCCTCGGTGACGAGGATGTCGTCCTCGATCCGGACGCCGATGCCGCGGTACTCCTCCGGCACGGTCAGGTCGTCGGCCTGGAAGTACAGGCCAGGTTCGACGGTGAGGCACATGCCGGCCTCCAGCGTCCCGTTGACGTACGTGTCCGTGCGCGCGGTGGCGCAGTCGTGGACGTCCATGCCGAGCATGTGGCCCGTGCCGTGCAGGGTCCAGCGGCGCTGGAGACCCAGCTCCAGGACCTTCTCCACGGAGAGGTCGCCCAGCAGGCCCCAGGCGACGAGCTTCTCGGCGAGCACGCGCTGCGCGGCGTCGTGGAAGTCGCGGAAGGCCGCGCCCGGCTTGACGGCGGCGATGCCCGCCTCCTGGGCCTCGTACACCGCGTCGTAGATCTTCCGCTGCAGCGGCGTGAACGTGCCGTTGATGGGAAGGGTCCGGGTCACGTCGGCGGTGTAGAGGTCGTTGGTCTCGACGCCGGCGTCGAGGAGCAGCAGATCGCCGGAGCGCACGGGGCCGTCGTTGCGCACCCAGTGCAGGGTGGTGGCGTGCGGGCCGGCCGCGCAGATCGAGCCGTAGCCGATGTCGTTGCCCTCGACGCGGGCGCGCAGGAAGAACGTTCCCTCGATGTAGCGCTCACTGGTGGCCTCGGCCTTGTCGAGGACCTTCACGACATCCTCGAAGCCGCGCGCCGTGGCGTCGCAGGCCTTCTGCAGCTCTGCCGTCTCGAAGGCGTCCTTGATCAGTCGCGCCCCGGAGAGGTAGATCTTCAGTTCCTCGTCGCGCTCCGCGGTGACCTTGTCGGTGAGCGCGGCCTCGATGCCCGCGTCGTGGCCGCGGAGGTTGCGGACCGGGCCGGTGGCCTCGGCCAGCGCGGCCGGGAGCTCGCGCACATCCTTCGCCGGGAGGCCCAGCAGCTGCTCGGCCTCGGTGAGGGAGTGGCGGCGGCCGACCCACAGCTCGCCCTGGCCGTCGAGCCAGAACTCGCCGTTCTCCCGGTTGGAGCGCGGCAGCAGGTAGATCGTCGCCTCGTGGCCGTCGTCCTTCGGCTCCAGGACCAGCACACCGTCCTGGGTCTGGTCGCCGGTGAGGTACGCGTACTCGGTGGACGCGCGGAAGGCGTACTCGGTGTCGTTGGCGCGGGTCTTCAGTTTGCCTGCGGGAATGACCAGACGCTCGCCGGGGAAGCGGGCGGACAGCGCGGCGCGGCGGTCGGCGGTGTGACCGGCCTGCGCGATCGGCTCGAGGCCGTGCAGCTCGGTGTCGGCCCAACCCGACTTCATGCCGGCGGCGAGCTCATCGGAGACGCCCGGGTACAGGCCGTTCTTCCGCTGCTTGACCGTCTCGTCTTCTTCGGTCTCCGGGTTCTCCGGGTTCTCCGGGATGAGCTCCTCAGACACGGCTTGACTCTCCTTGATACGACACTGGATCCCGTCCATCGTACGGGCGCACGGAAGGGGGCCCAGGGCCGTAGGACCTCTTACACACGGAAGCCGGAAGACACCACTCAGCCGAAATGATCGGTTCAGTCGAAGCGTGCGGCGAGGATCACGACGTCCTCCGTGCCGTCGGCCTGGTCGAGCCCGTCCGGAAGGACGGTCCGCAGGACATGGTCGGCGACGAACCCGGCGTCGTGGCGCAGCGCCCTCGGCACGCTCGCGGCCGCCGAGTGGAGCCGTGCGAACGCCCGGTCCATCGAGTCTCCGGTACGGCGCAACAGCCCGTCGGTGTAGAGCAGCACGGTCTCGCCGGGCGCCGGGGCGATTTCCACGCTCGGCGCTTCCCAGCAGGCAAGCATGCCCAGCGGTGCGGACAACGAGGTCTCGACGAACTCCGTGCGCCGGTCGCCGATCACCAACGGCGGCGTGTGCCCTGCGCCGGCGAGCAGGATCCTGTGGCGGGCGGGTTCGCAGTAGGCGAAGAGTGCGGTCGCGGACCGGGCGGGTTCGGTCAGCCGCAGCAGCAGTTCCAGATCGGACAGGACGGCGACCGGATCCTCGCCCTCCATCACCGCGTACGCCCGCAGGCCCGCCCGCAGCCGTCCCATGGCGGCCAGGGCGCTCGGCCCGGAACCGCCCACCGAACCGACGGCGAGACCGAGTGCGCCCTCCGGCAGCGCCAGCGCGTCGTACCAGTCACCGCCGCCGCGCGGTGCCGTGCGATGGCGGGCGGCCAGCTGTACGCCGATGACCAGGGGCAGCCGGCTGGGCAGCAGCTCCTCCCTGATGGTGGCGACGTCGGCCCTGGCCCGTTCCAGCTCCAGCAACCGGGCCAGATGCTCACTCGCGTACCCGGCATACAGGCCGACGAGATGACGTTGGCGCTCCAGCGGCTCGGCGGGCTCGTCGTACAGCCAGACGGCTGCGCCGAGTCGTCCGGTCGCGTCGGTGGTGATCGGCAGGGCGTAGCTGGCGGCGTATCCGAGCCGGGCGGCGACCTCGCGGTGGCGGGGGTCCACGCTTGCGTCGCCGAGAAGGTCAGGGCTGGTCAGTGGGGTTTCGGTGGCTGGAAGGCCGTCCAGGATCCGGCCGTACGAAGTGGCGCTGCGCGGCACCGTCTCGATGTGCCCGAGCTCGGCATGGGCGAGCCCGAGACCGATGGTGGAGACCGGGCCGCGACGGTCGGAAGGTTCGAACACGATCAGTCCGCGGCGGGCGCCGACGAGAGCCGCGCCGGCATCCAGTAGTTCGTGCAGTGCGTCGTCGAGGGTGCTGGTTCTGGCCAGTCGCTCGGTGAGTTCATGGAGCGTCGTGAGGTCGGACACCCAGCCGGCCAGACGGTCCTGGATGAAGGCTCCCGGTGCGGCGGCCGCATCGGCCAGGGGCCCGGCAGTGTGCGCTGAAACAGGAACCATGGGATCGATTCCAGCCACTTTCGGCAGGTGAGGGGCGCTCATGGCAACCGGCTTTCCGACCAGTGCGTTTCGTCGAATAGCATCGCAAACCCCCATGTCATTCTGCGCCGCTATCAGTGCATCCACATGTACACGCACAAGTGAGCCGATGTCCAGCATTGTCCCTACGGCATTTGTGGTGTCCATGGGACCACCAAGTTGGCCAAAAAATGCACCCTATGGCGTCTAATTGCGGTCGACTGGGTCTGGCTCGACAGGGGGTGCCCGCGGGGTGAAGTCCCGGCGGGAGCGTCATTCCGGGCCTGCGGGGTACGTAATCGGTGAGGAACCAGGGGCAGTTCCGGTCGCCCCGGAACCTGGCAGAGAGCCCGGGCGTCCTCACTACGACGACCGCGCCCCACCCCCGAGTGGCGGGGTTGTGCACCATCGGACGGCAGGCGCGACGCGCGCTGCCCCTCGCCATGCTCATGCTTTTGGCTGGACCTGGCTCAGCTCGACTCGGCTCACGCTCGGTACCGACGGGTGACCCCGTACCGCAGACATAGAGAGCATGTACGCACGGTGAAGTACTGCACACGTGATGTGACGCGCACGTGGTGTGATGTGGCCCTCGGCGTTCAACGGAAAGGAACGAGCGCTCATGCGCGAGATCCTCGGAAGGCGACGCAGGCTCCGGCTCCGGCGCAAGGCAAGGCCCGCTCAGCTCGACGCGGCCCTGACCTGCGCCACTGCATGGCAGTGGCCCGTGCTCCCCGGAGTGGGACTGGACGCAGCCGGTGGCCGCGGTGACCGTGGCCGCGACTGTGCCTGCCCCGATCCCGAGTGCGTCGTACCCGGCGCACACCCCTTCGACCCCGGTCTCCTCGCGGCGACCACCGACGAGCGCATGGTGTGCTGGTGGTGGAACAACCGGCCGACCGCGCCGATCGTGCTGGCCACCGGTGGCCGTGCCCCGTGCGCTCTGAGCCTGCCGGCCGTGGCCGGTGCCCGGGCGCTGGCCGGGCTCGACCGCATGGGCATGCGGCTGGGCCCGGTGGTGGCGACACCGACCCGGTGGTCGCTGCTGGTCGCCCCTTACACCCTCGAACGGCTGGGTGAGCTGTTGCATGCCAAGGACTGGGTCCCCAGTTCGCTGCGCTTCCATGGCGAGGGCGGCTATCTCGTCCTTCCCCCGTCGGGGGTGGGTGCGGGACAGGTGCGCTGGGAGCGGGCTCCGCTGCCCGGCTCGGCGACGCCCTGGCTGCCGGACGTCGAAGCCGTCCTGGACGCACTGGTCGAAGCGAGCACCAGCGCTCCCGACGGCGGCAGTCGGCTCGCTTACTGACGGGCGCGGCTACCGGGGCCGGCGTACGAGCGGGTCGGTGGACGGCCGGGGGCGGATCGGCTCACTCCTTCGGGTGTGAGCCGGTCCGGGTTCTGCGGTGCGCGGGCGTGCTCCACCCGGGTGCCCCCATGGCGCCGATGCCTTCGCGCAGCGTCAGGAATTCCCGTCGGCTGAGAGGTGGGACCACCATGAATCTCCGCATGATCATTATGGCGGGTGTGGTGGTGTCCGCCGTCGTGCTCCCGCTCGTCGCTTCCGCCGAGCCCACGGAAAGCCTCGATTCCGTACCAGGCCATGCAAAGTCTGCCCATGTAAAGTTTTATGTCGACGGGCTTTCTGATGCACCTTCCGAAAAAGGTTCGGAGGGCGTTATGGGCACTGCCGCAAAGGGATCTCCGGACGGGAGTTTCGGTGTCGGACTTCTGCCCGATACTGACCGCTCACGGGGGGCGGTGAGGCCAGGGTGGTCCCCGGATTCGGCGTCGCCACCGGCCCCGGCGCTGCTGGTTCCGCTCCGCGGACCGTTGCCCGCTGCGGCCCCGAGCTGATTTCCCCGGGGGCGTCGAGGCGCAGACCCGCGTCATGACCGAAGGCCGGGGCACCTGGGCGCGCAGCTCCTACCGCAATACGACGGGTGGCGAACTCCGGTCCGTACTCATCCTGATGGGGCTCGGCGGCCGGACCGTCGAAGTGCGCTGCACAGTGGACGCACAGGACGAGCCGGGGACTGCGAAACGCCTCGCCGCTCGTCACACGGAGGCCCCGACGCGTACACGGCAGTGGCTGAGTACGCGGGCGAGGGGCGGCCGAGGAGGCTCCGCTCCGGCTGAGGGCCGGTTCCAATCCGGCGTCCCCTGCGGCGGGTTGACGCCGGTCCGCAGCTGCTGTGCGCCAGGCGCCGTCCGCTCAGTGGACCGCGCCGCGCGCCGGGTCCGGGCATGAGAATGCCCGATCGCTGGCGACGGGGGATGCACCAGCGACCGGGCTTCTAGAACCGTAACAAGAGATCTGCCGTTCGCAAATTCGATCTCACTTATTCGGACAGTGATTTACCTGCGGGTACGAAAGGTGTGACGTGAGTCACCGGGCGGCCCGCAGGGGTCGTCACGTCCGCACGGTCAGCTGAGCGTCACCTGGCGGTTGGTGAGCCCGCCACGGGCCCGGCGCTCCTCGGCGGTGAGCGGGGCGTCCGAGGCGAGCGCCGTCGTCAGCCGCTCCGCGAGCTCGGCTGCGGGCTTCTCGCACTCCTCCGCCCCCATCGCGCTCGGCAGGTCCCAGACCGGAACCATCAGCCCGTGCGCGCGGAAGGATCCGACCAGCCGGGTCCCTTCGCCGAGCGAGGAGGTGCCGGCGGCGTGCAGCCGGGCGAGCGCGTCGAGCAGCTTCTCCTCGGGGTGCGGCATGACCCAGCGCAGGTGGTTCTTTTCCGGGGTCTCGCACCAATACGCGGCGTCCACCCCGGAGAGCAGAACGGTCGGGATCGCCGCTTCGTTCGCGCGTTCCAGGGACGCGGACACCTCGGGCGTGGCGTTCTCCGCGTCCGAGACCCAGAACTCGAAGCCGGAGTGGACGGCCGGCTCGAACGCCGCTTCCGGGTCGAGCAGGTCCTGCAGGCGTGGACCGTCGGCCGGTACGCGGCGGGCGGCGACGGGCGAGCCGGGCTCGGCGGCCAGTGCACGCTGCAGAGTGTCCGCGAGGTCTCGGCTGAGGTCACCGGAGGAGGTGTCGTTCTGCAGGGCGACAAGGACGGAACCGTCGTCGCGGCGCAGTGCCGGCCAGGCCATCGGCAGCACGGTCGCGAGCGTCACGGACGGAACGCCCTCGGGCAGCCCGCCCTTGAGTGTCAGTTCGACGGTGGCGGCGGGCACCAGCTCGCGCAGGGCGACCCAGTCGCACTCGCCCGCCAGGCCCTCGAAGGGGCGGTGGACCAGCTCGGTCACGGCCTGGGCGGCGGCGCGACCGTGGCACGCCTTGTAGCGGCGGCCCGAACCGCACGGGCAGGGCTCACGAGCCCCGACCACCGGGATCTCTCCGTCCTTGAGTTGCTGCTTCCCGGCCTTGGTCTGAGGGTGCTTCTTGGCCATGGTGGGCTTTCTCCCGATTGCGACAGTGCGGTCTGGGCCGCGAGCCTAGCCGCCCGTGTCGGGTACGGGGCACAGACGCCCGGGTGCCTGCGTGTACATACGCCGGAAGATCGGCCGGGACACCGGTCGGCACGCGTGCCGGTACGCGGCCCGCCCGCCGGTCCGTACAGCGGTCTGTCCGCCGGGCGGCGCCTCTGTTGCGTCCAGGCGGCGCGCAACGGGTGTGTCGGCGTCAGCCCGCGTCGTCGAAGGCGTCGGCGAAGTTCAGCCCGTCGAGCCCCGGCACGTGTCCGTTCCCGGCCCCATGGCCTTCGCTGACCACCACCCAGACGGTGACCTCGCCGGACGAGCTGTCGCGTACGCCCCACTCCTCGGCGAGCGCGCTGATGATGTTGAGCCCGCGTCCGCCGCGCGCCGTCACCGAAGGCGTGGCCGGAATCGGTCTGGTGGGACCACCTCCGTCGGTCACTTCGACGGTCAGTCCGCCTGTTCTGTCGACGCGCCATGCGGCGCGGACGTCACCGTCACCCACATCTGTGTGTCGCCCCAGCGGCCTGCCGTGTCGACAGGCATTGCTGAGAAGTTCGGAAAGGATCAATACAGCATCGTCGACGACCGAATCCGACACCCCGTGGCTGCGCAATTGCTCGCGCATCCGGTGCCGCGCCTGGCCCACGCCCGCAGGGCCATGGGGTACGGCCATGCTCGACGACGTGGGCACTTCCTGTGCCACCACCAACGCCACCCCCGAGACCTCCTTTGCCCCACGCCACGGAGTGAATGCCCTCCTGGACTGGGCCGGAAACCGGCCAATGGTCTGCCAGTGACGCACTCGTAACGATCGAATACAGACCGAATGCGCCGGTGTACTCCCTGTAACTGATGTTAAAGATGACCCAGTTGCGACAGGACCTGTTTTGGGCGATTCGTGATGATTGCCTCGACGCCCAGGCGGGTGCAGAGCTCGACGTCCTCCGGTTCATTGACCGTCCAGACGTGCACGCGGTGGCCCGCGCGGTGCAGTCGCTCGACGTAGCCGGGGTTACTGCGTACGATCCGCAGGCCCGGACCGGCGATCCGGGCACCGGCGGGCAGTCGCCCGTCGCGCAGCCGCGGCGAGACGAACTGCATCAGATAGACGGTGGGCAGGGTGGGCGAGGCGGCCTGGATGCGGTACAGGGAGCGCGCCGAGAAACTCATGATCCGTACCGGCGAGGGGCCGTCCGCCGGTGGCGTGTCGAACTCGTACCGCTTCAGGAGGTGCAGCAGCCGTTCTTCCACCTGGCCGGCCCAGCGCGTGGGGTGCTTGGTCTCGATGGCCAGTTGCAGGGGGCGCCCGGCGGCTCGCGTCTCGACGACCAGCTCGAGCAGCCGCTCCAGAGTGAGTACGGAGGTGAGCTCGCCCGGCACCGGGTCCCAGTCCGGAGACTCCTCGCGGTCCTTCCAGGAGCCGAAGTCGAGTGCGGCGAGTGCGGAGAGCTCCAGGGCGGAGACGGCACCCCGCCCGTTGGACGTGCGGTTCACCCGGCGGTCGTGGACGCAGACGAGGTGGCCGTCGGCGGTGAGACGTACATCGCACTCCAGGGCGTCGGCGCCGTCCTCGATCGCCTTCCGGTATGCGGCCAGGGTGTGCTCGGGTGCGTCGTCGGACGCTCCGCGGTGTGCGATGACCTGGATGGGGTGGTGCAGGGTGTGCTGCCGTGCGTGGGTCACCACGTCATCGTGTCACCGTGGGGCGACGGGCGCGTGCACCTCGCAGCGAGGGACCGTTTTGCCGGATATAAAGATTGGTGTGCGGACACACAGGTCCTGCTTACAGTGGCCTGACGGGTCATGGGAAAAGCTGGCTCCAGGCACGTGTACAGCGGATCTCTTGCCGAAACTGATGAGGAACCGAGGAGTAAAGAGCTGTGAGCACAGAGAACGAGGGCAACGAGGGCACCGCGGCTCAGGCCGTTCCGTCCGTTCCGTCCGCACCTCCCGTGCCGGCCGCTGCTCCTGAGGGCGCGTCTGCGTCCCCGCCGGCGCCCGCGAGCCCGGAACCGTCGGAGGCGACGGCAACGGAGCAATTCCAGCAGCCGGAGCAGCCGTCTCAGCAGCCGCAGCGCTCGAATGACTGGCCGCCGCCGCAGCCGCCGCAGTCCCAGCCCGCGGGTACCTGGCCGTCTCCCCCGCCCGCTGTTCCCGCGTATGCCCACGGTGGTCCCGTGTGGGGTGCCCCCGGCCAGCCGCAGACGCCCGAAGCCCCGCGCAAGCGGCGAGGTGGCGGCCTGGTGGCGGCGGTGGCAGTGGCGGCGCTCGTGGCGGGCGGTGTCGGCGGCGCCCTCGGCTACTGGGCGGCCGACCGGAACGACAACTCCTCCGGTTCGACCACGGTCACGGCATCCAACCCTCAGGTCCTCAAGCGCGATCCCGGTACGGTCGCGGGCGTCGCGGCCAAGGCGCTGCCGAGTGTGGTCACCATCGACGCGCAGAGCGGCGACGGCGAGGGCGGCACGGGCACCGGTTTCGTGTACGACAAGGAAGGCCACATCCTCACGAACAACCACGTGGTGGCCTCCGCGGCGAACAGCGGCCAGCTCACGGCGACGTTCTCCAACGGCAAGAAGTACGACGCCGAGGTGGTCGGCCGCGCGCAGGGTTACGACGTCGCGGTGCTGAAGCTGAAGAACGCACCGTCGGGTCTTACGCCGCTCGCCCTCGGAAACTCGGAGCAGGTTGCGGTCGGTGATTCAACGATCGCGATCGGTGCGCCATTCGGTCTGTCCAACACGGTCACGACGGGCATCATCAGCGCCAAGAACCGCCCGGTGGCCTCCGGCGACGGTTCCGGCGGCAGCAGCTCGTACATGAGCGCACTGCAGACCGACGCCTCGATCAACCCGGGCAACTCCGGAGGTCCGCTGCTCGATGCGCGTGGTGCGGTCATCGGCATCAACTCGGCGATCCAGTCCACCAGCAGCAGCGCCCAGTCGCAGGCGGGATCAATCGGCCTCGGCTTCGCGATCCCGATCAACCAGGCGAGGAATGTCGCCCAGCAGCTGATCAAGACCGGTCAGCCGGTCTACCCGGTGATCGGTGCCACGGTCACGATGGACGAGAAGACCGGCGGAGCCGTCATCTCGGACCAGGGCTCGGGCGGCACCCCGGCCGTCTCGCCGGACGGTCCGGCGGCCAGGGCCGGTCTCAAGGCAGGCGATGTCATCACGAAGTTCAACGAGTCGGTGATCGACAGCGGCCCGACCCTGATCGGCGAGATCTGGACCCACAAGCCGGGCGACAAGGTGATGCTGACATATAAGCGCGACGGCAAGGTGTCGACCGCCGAAGTCACCCTGGGACAGCGCAAGGGCGACAACTGACCGGACCGGCTGTCCGCAGTCAGGAAAGATGCAGGTGAGGGGGGCCGAGCGATTCGGCGGCCCCCCTCGTGCGTCCCACAGTGCAGGGCCGAGGCGGTCGCGGTCACTCGTCCGCAGGGCGCGGCAGTCGTTCAGCTCGTGTCGATGCTGCGGATGGGTGCCGATTCGTCGTGCGTATCGCGGCCCCGTTTGGGGATGCCGGCCTCGATGGCCGCACGGGCCACCGACCCGGTGAGTCCTTGGGCGACGGTTTCGGACGGGACACCTGCCCGAAGGAGCGCGCCGTCGACGTCGATGCCGAACCAGTCGGCATGGCTGCGCAGATGCTGCACGGCCTCTGCGAACCGCACGCGACCCGCTCGTCCGCACCTCTGGCATGGACATCCGGATCATGTGCGCGGTCGTGCCGCGCACACCGAACAAGCCCGACGGCTCCCTGGCATTCGTTACGGCTGCCCAGGACCGGGCCTGCTCAGCCCTGGGCACCACCCCACGCGTTCTGTCGGTGCTGTCCATGCGCGAAGCCTTCGCTCATGCCACGCTCGGCAACCGGGACTCCACTCACCGGGCGATCGCGGAAGCGCACCGCCACTTCGAGCAGATCCGCCTGGCCCGGAGTAGATCAGGGGCTGGATGGGTCCAGGATGCCACCCTGTCTCCTCCTGGACTTCGCGGGCTGCCGCCCGCGGCCCCTCTCGATCGGTCTCCTGGATCTCAGACCGATGCAGAGTCGGACGCGAGTTCGGCTCTTTTCGCGTCAGTGTGACGAGATGGTCTTGCGGCACCGTTCAGTCGGGCAGCTTCATGCGCCTGCGGTGCAAGGTCCTGTGCTGTCCCTTTGCCCCGTCATTGAAGACGAAACGCCAGATGAATCGAGGGGTGACGGCGAGGAAGACAGCGACGACAGCGACCCCCAGGCCGGCTCCAGCACCGACGACGCACACGCGGCTCAGCCAGATGTGATGGTGGTCGTCGGCCCAGGCGCCAAACAAGGCTGCCCCGAAGAGGAGCGCAGCGCCAGGGACGGCAGCGAGGGCGAAGCGCAGGCGGACACGCATGGTGATTCACCTCCGCCGCTCTTCGTGCACCAGGCCGCCACGGCGTCCCCGCCACCGCCAGATCACCCCGGCCAGCACCGAGGCGAACACCAGCGGCCCGGCGACACAGCGAATAAGGGCCGTCGGCCAGCCCAGCTCCTGGATGTCCATCCAGCTCACCACCTCGGCAATGAGGGACACACCCAGCACCACGTAGCCGACGCCCCAGGTGCGGATGGCCCACGTGGGAGCTTGCATGATTTTCGGAGACTGCCGGGGTCGTCGTACGCCTGTCCACCCCAGCCACACGCACCCCACCCCCAGGACCAACATGAACACGTTCGCGGCCTTGTCCAGCAGCTCGAACATGGTCCCGAGCATCCACCCCACCACCTCACGCTCATCCGCTCAGCGCCGGTCGGCAGCCCATCCGGCGTTGATCACCCGCCATGATGACCGCCCGACCGGGCTCGCGCGCCTGCCCAACATGGCAAAGAGGTCACGCCTCGGCCTTCCGGCGCCTGGCAATGAGCCTCACCCGCCCCTCACCTCTGGCCGGACCGAGCCGAAGACCTTGAGCGTATGGGCAGGTCTGCGCCCGGCGCGGTGAGGTTCCTTCATTCTCAATGGACCCCGTGTGGACCACGACCCCCGCGCACCGCGTGAGGCCGGTACGCTGTACCCGCTCCGACCCTGGTGGGCCGGGGCGAGGGTGGGTTGCCCGAGCGGCCTAAGGGAACGGTCTTGAAAACCGTCGTGGCAGCGATGTCACCGTGGGTTCAAATCCCACACCCACCGCACCACCTGTGAAGGGGCGTCCGAGAGGGCGCCCCTTCTGCGCTGCCTGCCCGGCATGTCCGGTCAAGGCGACCGGTCGGAGCTGCCCTCCGGGCCGGCGGGGCGGCCGGAGGTGAGGCGGGCGGCCGAGGCGATGGTGGCGCGGGCTTCGTGTTCGGTGAGGCCGGTGCGGACGGCGGCCCTGGTGAGGGCATCCGCGAGAGCGTCGCCGAAGCCGTGTTCGTACGCACGGCAAGCTGCCCAGAAGAGGCGAGTGTTGCGCTGTCCTTCGTGTGCCGCGAGGACGAACTGGACCAGGCCCCGGCCGTGGTGGGGGCGGGGCGAGGGGCGGTGAGGGCGCGCGGGGGGTGTGAGCAGCCGCAGGAGTGCGCGGGGGCAGGGGGTCGGGGAGAGATCGGCGGCGCCAGGGGCGAGTCGGTAGGTGCCGCCGGTGGTGACCGAGCCGGGGCCGACCAGGTAGCCGCCGGCGCCGCGGATGTCGATGCCGGGGGCGAGGCGGCCGGCGGAGTTCGGTACGGGCACCCCGGGCGGACCGGTGAGCCAGATGTGGCGCCCGCCGCTCGGTGTGATGACTGTGACGGTTGGCGGGATGGTGAACAGATGGTGCAGGGCCAGCTGCTGGAGGGCCGCCGCGGAGTCGTTGCGGCCATAGGCATCGATGTCGAGGTCGATGCCGATGAGGTGGTGCGGGGCCCGTCCGCAGGCGATGCCGTAGCCGGTGGCCCACGGAGCGGCGGCGAACAGGGCCCGTACGGCGGCGGGGTTCGTGGTGGCGTCATGGACCCCGTGTCCGGGAAGGCCGCAGGCGCCCCGGCAGCTGACTGGCCGGTCGTCGCCGCGGTGGGGGGAGCGCAGGGCGGGGAGCTTGGTGGCGGACAGCGGGATGACGGGAAGCCCGTGCTCGGCGGCGGAGAGCGCGTGGGCGAGGGCCAGGGTGGCGGTCTGCCAGTCGGTGATGGCCATAGTTCATTTTCGTACAGGTGTTCGAGAAAAGGAAGGGGGTGAGGTGGGATCGGCGTGTCGATGGGTGGGCTTGCGGGCGCTTGGGCGCAATGGGGTGGATTGGCAGAAAATGTGCAGGAACGCTTTTCCTTCGGGGTGTGCGGTTCGCGTGGTGCGGATCCATGCGGGGGGTGTGAACCGGGGCTTTGAGGGCGTGCGGGAGGTTTATCGGGTGTTCCTCATGCTTGCGGGGGAATCATGGATCATGGGTGGTTCGTGGGGGATTCGGTGGGCAACTTTGGTCTCGCGACGTCGTGACCAACACCGGGGCGGTCGGCCAACTGCCTTGGGACAAGCTGCACTTCCGGTTCCTGGAGGAATTGACATGGCAAGCATCCGTACCGCTCGCGCCCTCGCCGCTGTTGTCGCACTGCCTCTCGCCGCCGCACTCTTCAGCGGCGTGGCCCAGGCCGACAACGGCTCGTCCGCGAACGATGGATCGAACGCGGGCGTTGCGACGATCAGCGGCAGCGGAGTCGGTGGGGACAACTTCGGTAATTCGTCCACGTCGCAGCAGCAGGCCACCGGCTCCGGGGCGTCGAACCGGAGCAACTCGGCGCAGGTGAACGGCTCGGCCTTCACCGTGATCGATCAGTCCAATAGGAGTATCGCGGTGTACTTCACCAATCTCTGGTGAGCCGGGGGCCGCCGCGGGCCGGTCGGGGGGCCGGGGCGCGGCGGGGCGAACAGCGGCCTGTGCGAGGACACTTCGGTTTCCTTGCGCAGGCTGTTCGCGTTCCGGAGGGGGCGGGCGGGGGTGTTCGGGCGTCGCCGGCCTTGACAGCGATCAGCAATCTGACGGACAGTCAGAAACCCTGATCCGCCCGCCCGCGCCCGGGAGGCCGCCGCCGTGCACCTCGCCCCGACGGAACGTCAGCGGCAGCTGCGCGCTGAACTCCGCACGTATTTCCGCGATGTGATCTCCGGGACGGATCCGGCCGCTCGAGCCGACACGGCCCGCGGGACGGACGGAACTCCTGGGGCGGAGGGGAAGCCCAGGCCCCGGGCGGCGCCCGAGGACCCGGTCGAGCAGCGTCGGCTGGTGCGGCGTATCGGTGCCGACGGGATGCTCGGGCTCGGCTGGCCCGTCGAGTACGGAGGACAGGGCCGCGGACACGACGAGCAGTTCGTCTTCTTCGACGAGGCGTACCGGGCGGGCGCACCCGTGTCCATGGTCACGCTCAACACCGTCGGCCCGACGCTGATGAGGTACGGGACCGAGGTGCAGAAGGATTATTTTCTCCCGCGGATCCTGAGCGGGGACCTCGTTTTCGCGATCGGCTACAGCGAACCCGAGGCCGGCACGGACCTGGCCGCGCTGCGGACCAGGGCGGTGCGGGACAGAGGAGGCACCTCACGCTCGAGCGAAGCCGAGAGCGGGGGCGACTGGGTGATCGACGGGCAGAAGATCTTCACCAGCAATGCGCAGAACGCGGACTGGATCTGGCTCGCCTGCCGTACGGATCCGGAGGCGCCCAACCACAAGGGCATCTCGATCGTCCTGGTTCCGACGGACGCGCCGGGCTTTTCCTGGACCCCGATCGAGACCGTGGGCGGACTGATCACGACGGCCACCTATTACGACGGGGTCCGGGTGCCCGCCACGAACCTGGTCGGCGAGGAGAACGGCGGCTGGGGACTGATCACCAACCAGCTGAACCACGAGCGGGTGGCGCTCGCGGCGATCGGGATGCAGGCCGAGGACTTCTACGAGGCGGCGCTCGCCTTTGCCCGCACCCCCGATCCGGCGACGGGGCGGCGTCCGGTTGACGAGCCGTGGGTGCGGTCCCGGCTGGCCGAGGCGTATGCCCGGCTGGCGGCAACCCGCCTGCTCAACTGGCGTCTGGTGGGGGACGTCGGGGCGGGCTCGGTGGCCCCCGGGGACGCGAGCGGCGTGAAATTCGTGGGAACCGAATCGGCCGTCGAGGTGTATCGAATGTGCCAGGAAATCACGGGCGAGGCCGGGATGGTCAGGGGCGGATCGCCCGGCTCCTTCGGGGACGGGGAGCTGGAGCGGATGAACAGGGCGGCGCAGATCAACACCTTCGGGGGCGGGGTGAGCGAGGTGCAGCGGGAGATCGTCGCGACGATGCGGCTCGGCATGAAGAGGGGGAAGCGGTGACGGACGCAGGGGACCAGTTGCACGGGAGGCTCAAAGCGTACGAAGGGCGCGCGGCCGCCACGGCCGGCGTCGGCAAGGACCTGGTCAACGAGGCGATGATCAGGCACTGGTGCGAGGCGATGGGGGACGGGAATCCCGCGTACGTGGGGCCGGGGGCGATCGCGCCGCCGACGATGCTGCAGGCGTGGACGATGGGCGGTCTGTCGGGGCACACCGACCGGTCCGGGGCGTACGACGAGCTGTTCGGCCTGCTCGACGGTGCCGGGTACACCTCGGTGGTCGCGACCGACTGCGAGCAGGAGTACCTGCGGCCGCTGCGGCCCGGGGACCGGATCACTTTCGATGCGGTGATCGAGTCGGTGTCGGAGCGGAAGACGACGAAGCTGGGGACGGGCTATTTCATCACGACGCGGATGGACCTCCGAGCGGCCGGTGAACCGGCCGGGACGCATCGCTTCCGGATCCTGAAGTACACGCCCGCAGGGGGGAAAGGGGGGCAACGGGGTGGAGGACGAAGGTTGAGGCAGGGCGGCCGGAGTCTGCGGCCGAGACCGGTGATCAACCGGGACAACGCCGGTTTCTGGCAGGGCGTCGCCGAGCACAGACTGCTCATCCAGCGGTGCCGGGAGTGCGAGACCCTGCGTTTTCCCTGGCTCCCCGGGTGCAATGAGTGCGGCTGCCAGGAGTGGGACACGGTCGAGGCGGGCGGCGAGGGCACGGTCTTCAGTCACGTCGTGATGCATCACCCGCCCTTCCCCGCCTTCAGCACCTCCGACGACGCCGGGCCGTACGTGGTGGCGCTGATCGAGCTGGCGGAGGGCGTGCGGATGGTCAGCAATGTGGTCGGTGTGCCCTACGACAAGGTGCGGACGGGAATGTCGGTGAGGCTGGAATTCCTGCGTACGGACCCCGAGTTGGAGCTGCCGGTCTTCCGAGGGAGCGAGGGCTGACATGGACTTCACGCCCACGGAGGAGCAGGGCGCGGCACAGGGGCTCGCCGCGCAGATCTTCGGTGACCTGGCCACGCACGAGCGACTGGCCGCCGCAGGGTCGGGGACGGATGCCGAGTTGTGGAAGGAGCTGTGCGCAGCCGGGCTCACGGCCGCCGTCGAGGAGATCGGGCTGCTGGGTCTGGTGCTGCTGTTGGAGGAACAGGGCAGGACGACCGCGCAGGTGCCGTTCGCCGCGAGCTGTGTGTACGGGCTGCTCGCCGTTGCCGACCACGGTACGGACGAACAGCGGGAGCGACTGCTGCCACCCCTGCGGGACGGCACGGCCGTGGCCACCGGAGCGTTTCCGGCACGCTCCGGTCTGCGGACCGACGGGGAAGGGCGGCTGAGCGGCGTCGTGCCCTATGTGCCCTGGCTGCGGGACGCCACCCTGGTGCTCGTGGCGGATGCGGACCGGGTGCTGCGGGTCGTGCGGACTGCCGGTCCGGGCGTGGTGGTCGTGCCGGTGGAGACGACGGCGCCGTGGTCGGCGGCGCGGCTCGTCCTGGACCGGGCTCCCGGCGAGCGGCTCGGCGGGCCGGGGCCGGGGCCGGAGCTGGGCCCCGAGCCGAGCCCGGAAGCAGAAGCAGAAGGGGGAACGGGTCGGGAGCCGGACGCGGAGACAGGAGAGGCGGCGGCAGCAAGGATGTACGGGGCGGTGCTGGCCGCGAGCCGGACGGCGTTCGCGGGATTGCAGGCCGGGGTGTGCGCCGGGTCGCTGGCCCGAGCGGTCGCCCACGCCACCACCCGGGAGCAGTTCGGGCGCCCGCTCTCCACCAACCAGGGGGTGCTGCTGCGCGCAGCCGACGCCCATATGGACACAGAGGCGATACGGGTCACGGCGTACGAGGCGGCATGGCGCCACGACCAGGGTCTGGCCTACGGCGCCCAGGCGCTCACTGCGGCCTGGTGGGCCTCGGAGGCGGGCAAGAGAGTCGTACACGCCGGACAGCATCTGCACGGCGGTACGGGCGCCGATCTCGACCACCCCGTCCACCGTCACTTCCTCTGGGGCCGTCAGCTCGACTCCTATCTGGGATGCGGCAGTGAAGTGCTTGAGGAACTGGGCGAGTTGCTGGTGAAGGAGGGATCGCAATGAAGGTCGGCGAGGAGCTGGCACCGCTGGAGATCGCGGTGACCCGCACCCTCATCGTCGCGGGTGCCGTCGCCTCCCGCGACTACCAGGACGTGCACCATGACGCGGAGCTCGCGCAGCAGAAGGGTTCCCCGGACATCTTCATGAACATCCTGACGACCAATGGCCTGGTGGGGCGGTACATCACCGACCACTTCGGGCCGTCTGCGGTGCTCCGCAAGGTCGCCATCAGTCTGGGGGCACCCAACTACCCTGGAGACACCATGGTGTTGAGCGGCACCATCACGGCCCTCGATGACGCCGGGACGGCCGAGGTGACGGTCGTCGGCGCCAACGGTCTCGGCAGGCATGTCACCGGCACGGTGACCGTCAGCGTTCCGGAGGGATCGGCATGAGCGTGCGCAGGGCCGATTCGCTCGGCGGCCGGGCAGCAATCGTCGGGATCGGGGCGACCGAGTTCTCCAAGGATTCCGGGCGCAGTGAACTCAAGCTGGCCGTCGAGGCGGTGCGAACCGCCCTCGACGACGCCGGGCTGACCCCCGCCGATGTCGACGGTCTGGTCACCTTCACCATGGACACCAGCCCCGAAATCACGGTGGCCCAGGCGGCCGGCATCGGAGAGCTGTCGTTCTTCTCCCGCATCCACTACGGCGGCGGGGCGGCCTGCGCGACCGTGCAGCAGGCGGCGCTCGCCGTGGCGAGCGGGGTGGCCGATGTCGTGGTCTGCTACCGCGCCTTCAACGAACGCTCGGGGCGGCGCTTCGGATCCGGGGTGCAGCACCGGGAACCCACCGCCGAGGGGACGGCGCTCGGCTGGAACCTCCCCTTCGGGCTCCTCACCCCCGCCTCCTGGGTGGCCATGGCCGCCCAGCGTTACCTGCACACCTACAACCTGACCCCGGAGGCCTTCGGCCATGTCGCGGTCACCGACCGGCGCCATGCGGCGCGCAACCCGGCGGCGTACTTCTACGAGAAGCCGATCACCCTCGCCGACCACGCCGCGTCGCGCTGGATCGTCGAACCGCTGCGGCTGCTCGACTGCTGCCAGGAGACCGACGGCGGACAGGCGATCGTCGTGACCAGCGCCGAGCGGGCCAGGGACCTTCCGCGTCCGCCTGCGGTGATCATCGCCGCCGCACAGGGCGCAGGGCGGGCGCAGGAGCAGATGACCAGTTTCTACCGTGACGGGCTGACCGGGCTGCCGGAGATGGACGTCGTCGCCAGGCAGCTCTGGCGTACCTCCGGACTCACCCCTTCCGACATTGATGTGGGCATTCTCTACGACCACTTCACCCCGTTCGTGCTGATGCAGCTGGAGGAGTTCGGCTTCTGCGGGCCGGGCGAGGCCGCCGACTTCGTGGCGGACGGCGCGCTGCCCCTGAACACGCATGGAGGCCAGTTGGGGGAGGCGTATCTGCACGGGATGAACGGCATCGCGGAGGCGGTCCGGCAGATCCGGGGCACGTCGGTGAACCAGATATCCGGGGCGGCCAGAACCCTGGTCACAGCGGGCACAGGAGTGCCTACCTCCGGACTGATTCTGGGCACCGATGATTGACCGTGGCGCAGGAGCGGGCCCGTTGTCTCAGGGGGGCGACCCTGAGTCCTGATGACGAGCTCTACTCCTCCAGGAGGTGGGGCCGGCCCTACCCCTACAACCTGAGGCGGACGTGGCTTCGGGACCTGGGGCCGATCCCCCGGGTAGCACCCGCTCCTAGCGTGGACCTATGACCACGCCAGTCTGCACGGGCGCCTCCAGGGGGGCCACTGCCGCCACCGGACACACGCCGCTCACCTCGCCGGCGTCGCACACGCAGCATGCGTCGCATGGTTCACCGGGATCGCACGGTTCGTATGCGGTGCGGGCGCCCTACGCTCCCTACCCGTCGTTCTCGTCGTTCGTGCGGGCGCGGGGGCCCGTGCTGCTGCGTACCGCGCGCTCGCTGACCGCGAACCCGAGCGATGCCGAGGATCTGCTGCAGACCGCGCTCACCAAGACATACGTCGCGTGGGAACGGATCGAGGATCACCGGGCGCTCGACGGCTATGTCCGCCGGGCCCTGGTGAACACCCGCACCTCGCAGTGGCGCAAGCGGAAGGTGGACGAATTCGCCTGCGACGAGCTGCCCGAGCAGGAGACGGCTCCGGCGCCCGATCCGGCCGAGCAGCAGTCGTTGCACGATGCGATGTGGCGAGCCGTGCTGAAGCTCCCTGACCGGCAGCGGGCGATGGTCGTCCTGCGCTACTACGAGGATCTCAGCGAGGCGCAGACGGCCGAGGTGCTCGGGGTGTCCATCGGCACGGTCAAGAGCGCGGTGTCACGGGCGCTCGGCAAGCTGCGCGAAGACCCGGAGCTGACCCCCGTCCGCTGACTCCGCGAGCCCGCCCGTTTGCGATCCCTGGCTCAAGCCCGCGGGACCGCCGGCCTGTGAGCCCCTGTGAGTTCCTCTGAGCCGGCATAAGACCGGCCGGCAATTGGGGGGCAGCGTCACGGGGCTGGGGCGCGTACCTCGCGGTGTTGTCGTCCATCACCATGTTCCCCGAGCTCTCGGCTTCGCTCGAGCAGGGGAGGCCCCATTCGCCATGGCTCAATCCTCCGCCTTGCGATGCACGCACCCCAGCCCCGCTCCTTCACCCCCCCCATTGCCGGCCGGTCTAAGCCGGTGAGCCCGCGTGAGCCCGCGATCCGGCCAGTCCGTGAGCTCGTGAGTTCGTGACCCCGCTCGTCGGCGACCAGGCCCGTCGAAGTTGACGAGTGCATGGAAGACATCCAGGTCACCGGCGGATTCCGGTCCTCTATCCCGGGATTCCGTGCCCCGGACGCTCCGCCGATGCGTGCAGGAGAAGTCGACAGACACCGATTCGTATGCCCGGGACTAGTGACATACCACTTGGTATGTGCGCAGAATCAGCGGAACCTTACTGCCGCGTAGCGCCCACCGGGAGGACGCCGTGCTGAGCACCATGCAGGACGTACCGCTGACTGTCACCCGCATCCTGACGCATGGGATGACGATCCACGGGAAGTCGCAGGTCACGACCTGGACCGGCGAGCCCGAGCCGCAGCGGCGAAGCTTCGCCGAGGTGGGGCGCCGTGCCACGCAGCTCGCCCACGCCCTGCGCGACGAGCTCGGTGTCGTCGGCGACCAGAGGGTCGCGACCCTCATGTGGAACAACGCCGAGCATGTCGAGGCGTACCTGGCGATCCCCTCCATGGGTGCCGTGCTCCACACGCTCAACCTGCGGCTCCCCGCCGAGCAGCTGATCTGGATCGTCAAGCACGCCGACGACAAGGTCGTCATCGTCAACGGCTCGCTGCTGCCGCTCCTCGCGCCGCTCCTCCCGCAGCTGACGTCGATCGAGCATGTGGTCGTCGCCGGGCCCGGTGACCGTTCCGTGCTCGACGGCGCCGCGCCGCGGGTGCACGACTACGAGGAGCTGATCGCCGGCCGCCCGGCCAGCTACGACTGGCCGGAGCTGGACGAACGTCAGGCCGCCGCCATGTGCTACACCTCCGGCACCACTGGTGACCCCAAAGGCGTCGTCTACTCCCACCGCTCCGTCTACCTGCACTCCATGCAGGTCAACATGTCGGAGTCGATGGGGCTGACCGACAAGGACACCACGCTGGTGGTCGTCCCCCAGTTCCACGTCAACGCGTGGGGCCTGCCGCACGCGACGTTCATGTCCGGCGTCAACATGCTGATGCCGGACCGGTTCCTGCAGCCCGCCCCGCTCGCGGACATGATCGAGCGCGAGAAGCCGAGCCACGCCGCCGCCGTTCCCACCATCTGGCAGGGGCTGCTCGCCGAGGTCACCGCCAACCCGCGCGATCTGACGTCGATGGCCCGCGTCACCATCGGCGGCGCCGCCTGTCCGCCCTCCCTCATGGAGGCGTACGACAAGCTGGGCGTCCGTCTCTGCCACGCCTGGGGCATGACCGAGACGTCGCCGCTCGGCACGATGGCGAACCCGCCCGCCGGGCTGACCGCGGAGCAGGAGTGGCCCTACCGCATCACCCAGGGACGATTCCCGGCCGGAGTCGAGGCGCGACTGGTCGGCCCCGGCGGAGAGCATCTGCCCTGGGACGGGGGGTCGGCCGGTGAGCTGGAGGTCCGCGGTCCCTGGATCGCCGGTGCGTACTACGGCGGCGCGGACGGCGAGGCGCTGCGCCCCGAGGACAAGTTCAGCGAGGACGGCTGGCTGAAGACCGGTGACGTCGGCGTCATCAGCGAGGACGGCTTCCTCACCCTCACCGACCGCGCCAAGGACGTCATCAAGTCCGGCGGCGAGTGGATTTCCAGCGTCGAGCTGGAAAATGCCCTGATGGCGCACCCGGATGTGGCCGAGGCCGCCGTCATCGCGGTCCCGGACGAGAAGTGGGGCGAGCGTCCGCTGGCGACCGTCGTTCTCAAGGACGGCGCAATCGCGGAATACGAGGCGCTGAAGGCGTTCCTCGCCGAGTCCGGCATAGCCAAGTGGCAGCTGCCGGAGCGCTGGTCGATCATTCCGGCGGTGCCGAAGACCAGCGTCGGCAAGTTCGACAAGAAGGTTATCCGTGAAGCACATAGGTTGGGCGAGCTCGACGTGACCAGGGTCGACTGACCTCACCGGGCACCCACTCGGGGCCCGTGGTCGTCGCCTTCAGGGAGCCCCTGGCGTCCGCCGGGGGCTCTTGCCGCTCCTCCTGAACCACGCCCTTGACGCGATCACGCATACGTCGCAAGGGCCGCTGCGTAGAAGTCCTTGCTGCGGAGCTGATGACCAAGCGGCCGACCTGATCGCCGCTTCTCGCTCCGCTGAGTCCATGTACGTCGAATGGCGACGCCTACAGCGCACGGGACTGCGCCGACTCCAAGAGCCGTACGTGCCACTCTTCGAGCGCTCCCAAGCATCCTCGGGTGGCCGCGCCGGCCAAGCCCCGGCGGCGGCGTAGCGCGAATTCCAAGCCCGTACAACGGACCAACAGGCTCCCGCCCTTGGTCGCGTCATATTGCGGTCTGTGCGCCGGATGGCGCGGCATCTGGTGCCCCGAATGCTGCGGCTTCGAGGGATGCCGCACCTGCCGCTACACATCCAAAGTGCCATGCCCGCAGTGCGCGGGCGGAACCTTGGAACCGATCAGATGGTGAAGTACCCGGTGCCAGGTCACCACCGACCTGGTCCCACGTCGCATGATCCGCAGCAGCCTGCGGCCTTCGTCATCGTCGGTCTCCCGAGCCTGAAAGCTGTCGGCCACGCTGGCCAGTGTGCGCTGAACGCGCTGATCGGGAGCGGAACCCGATCAGCACGTCGCGGACAACAGGGGTATCAGGCCAGGTGACGGGCGAAGAAACGCAGCGTGCTGTCCAGCTCGAACGCCGGGACATCTCCGTGCTTGCCGGGGTTGGCGTGCAGCGTCTTCTCGGTTGAGGCGAAGGCGTCGAACAGCGCCAGAGCCGCTGCCCGTGACACCCTCTCGTCGTCCCACTGCAGCAGGAACTCCAGCGGGACGGTGATCCGCGCGGCGGCCTCGGCCGAGGTCTCCGCCCCGTTCAGACCCAGCACCGCCGCGCGGACGCGGGGCTCGGCGGCGACGAACGGAACGCCGAGGCCGCAGCCCAGCGACATCCCCCAGTAGCCCACCGGACCGGCGCCGACGTGGTCGAGTTCCTGGACCGCGTCCAGGACCGTCCGCCATTCCGGGACGCTCTGGTCGGCGAGGAACGTGTGGAGACCGGCTACCAGCGAAGTCACGTCCCCGCCGGTCTGTGCCCGGGCCCGCATCTCGGAGATGAGCCGGTCCAGTTCCTCGGTGCGCGGCCGGTCGCCGTGGCCGGGCGCGTCGACGGCCGCCACCGCGAAACCGCACTCGGCCGCGAAGCGGCGTGCGCGCGCCACGATGCCGGGGGCCTTCTTGTGCTGGCCGCCGCCGTGTCCCATCAGGATCAGGGGACGGGTTCCGGCGGCGCCGTCCGGCGTCCACAGCACGCCGGGGATCTCACCGAAGGGGAAGGGGAAGGTGAAGAGCTTTTCGGTGACGCCGTCGGACGACGTCTGGGAGGTGAAGCGCATTCGCGTTTCAAGCCTTTCGGGATGCCTTCTGCGGGCGCTCCCTAGGCCATGCGAGGGAGGGAGCCCCGACCTGTCACAGCGTTGATCGGTCTCACCTCCTCAGTTCGCAGCAGTAAACGGCGACGCCGAACGTACCACAACCCGCTTCTCACCAGGGCGAATAGTGATCGCAGAGCAGGGGGCTACCGCACAACTACGGTGGTAAATGCAGGTTCTTGAAGAAGGTGATCCGCAAGCAGTACGCGGCGGGCGAGCTGGACATCACGCAGCTCTGAGCGGTGCGCTGACGGCTGGGGTCTTTCGTTCGGATCATGCCTGGCTCGCGGGGCCCGGCATGATCCGAACGAAAGACCCGAGGGCGGTGCGGGAAGTCCCGTACCGCCCTCGCCCGTCGTCGGCGACGACAACTGCCTCAGTTCGTGCCGATCTTCGCCAGCAGGTCGACGATGCGGGACTGGACCTCTTCGCTCGTCGAGCGTTCCGCCAGGAAGAGCACGGTCTCGCCGGAGCTGAGCCTCGGCAGCTCCGCCCGGTTGATGTCGGCCGAGGTATAGATGACCAGCGGGGTCCGGTTGAGCTGGCCGTTCGCGCGCAGCCAGTCGACGATTCCGGCTCGGCGGCGGCGTACCTGCATCAGGTCCATCACCACCAGATTCGGCCGCATCCGGGTGGCGAGGGAGACCGCCTCGCTGTCGGTCGAGGCGCACGCGACCTGCATGCCGCGGCGTTCCAGCGTCGCCGTCAGCGCTACCGCGATTTCCTCGTGCTCCTCGATCAGCAGTACCCGCGGCGGGTGCTGCTCGCTGTCGCGGGGGGCGAGCGCCTTGAGGAGCACCGCGGGGTCGGCACCGTACGCCGCTTCCCGCGAGGCCTGCCCCAGACCGGCCGTCACCAGCACCGGAACCTCGGCCGCCACGGCCGCCTGGCGCAGCGACTGCAGCGCCGTACGCGTGATCGGCCCGGTCAGCGGGTCCACGAAGAGCGCGGCGGGGAACGCTGCGATCTGGGCGTCCACCTCCTCGCGGGAGTGCACGATCACCGGCCGGTAGCCGCGGTCGCTCAGCGCCTGCTGGGTGGAGACGTCGGGCGCGGGCCAGACGAGCAGTCGGCGCGGGTTGTCCAGCGGTTCCGGGGGGAGCTCGTCGTCGACCGGCTGCGGCGATGGACGGTTGGCGACCTCGACCGCGCCGCCCGGGCCGTCCAGCGGCTCCGGACCTTCGGCGCCCTCGTCGGGTGCCCCTATGGCGTACGCACGCCCCTCGGCGGCCGGGGCGGAGAGCAGCTGCCCGGAGGCACTGGTGGTGGGCGCGGTGCCGGGCTGGGGGGCGGCGGCCGGTGCGGTGGCCGGCTGCGGCAGGGCGGGCTCCGCGGCGCGCTCGTCGCCGGGTGGGGCGGCGAGCTTACGCCGACGCCCGGCACCGCCGAGCGTCTGGTTCTGCTGGTGTGCGAGGTGCTGGGAGAACGGCACGCCCTGTCCGAGGGTCCGCACGCTGAACGCGCGCCCCTGCGTCGAGTCGGTGGAGGCGGGTGCGGCAGCAGACACCGGCGCCGACGCGGGCATCGGTGCCTCGGCGGGCAGCGGCTGTCGCCGGGGGTCCGGCGCCGGCTCGGCCACGGGAGCGGGCTCGGGCGCGATGGCGCCCGGACGGCTCTCCGCCGGGCCGGCCGGGGCAGTGGTGGCCGTGGTGCCGGTGGTGTGCCCCGTTCCGGGCCGGGGCAGGTCGTTGCCGGGGGCGTTCGGGGCGGCCAGGCCCTGTCCCGAGGTGCCGTTCTCCGGCCGGCCGCCGGGCTGCTGGGGCTGCATGGGCTGCTGCGCGGGTTCCGGCTGTTCAGGCTGCTGCTGGGGCGCGTCCGGGGCGTGACGGGCACGGCGGCGCCCGGTCGGTGCGGGGTGTTCCTGCGGCGGCGTGTGGTGGTTGTCCTGGGGCGTTCCCGCGGCGTCATGGCGTCCGGGCAGCGAGGCGTCCGCCGCACCGGCCGTGGGCGGGATCCGGTCGGCATCGGCGGGCGGGAGGGCGAATGCGGTACGCGGCCCCACCGGTTCGGCCGCGGCGGCGCGGTCCTGCGCGGCCGCCAGCGCCCGGCGGGCACGTCGCCCGGTCGGCTGCTGCTGCACTTGATGCTCGGTCTGCTCGGTCTGCTGACCCTGTGGTGTCTGCGGTCGGCCGGTCCGGGACGCGGTCCGGTCCTGCGCCGGGGCAGATGCGAGGGCCGGGAGGGCCAGCTGGTTCTCGTTGCCCTGGCGTGCCCGTCCACCGCCCGAGGGCACCGGCACGGGCGCCTCGGCGGGCACGCCCTGCGGCGGTACGGTCTGCCCACGCTGCGGACGGCTGCCCACGCCCTGAGCGCCCTCGGCCGCTGTCACCACCGACCCCTCGGACGGCGCCGCAGCCGCGGGCAGCGCCAACGCCTGCCCCGGCTGCTCCACGCGCTGACCGGTGCCCGTCTCGGCCGGGCTGGGCCGTCCCCGCCTGCGACCGGATCCCTCGCCCTGCTGGGCCGGGATGAGCTCGTGGGGCGACTGCTGGGGCTGCTGTGCGGTCGGCTGCTGAGCCTGCTGCCCGCCGTGCTCGTCCTGCGCCGCCGCTTCACGACGCGCCCTGCGCCGCCCCGTCGGCTCCGCCGCAGCGGTGTCACCGGACTCGGCCCCCGCAGCGGCCGTCCGACCGCCCACCGGGCTCTCCAGGAAGGCGTCCGTCGACGCGCGTCGCGCCCTGCGCCGTCCGCCGCCCGGCGTCCCCTGCTGCTGCCCGGTCTCCTCGGGCGCAGCCGGAACAAGAGGCGTCTGTGGCGGGAGTACGGTCCCCGCACCCGCGCCCAGCGGCACTTCGAGGACGTACGCGCTGCCGCTCATCCCCGGCATCTCGTGCGTCTGCAGCACGCCGCCGTGCGCCCGTACGATCCCGCGCACGATCGGCTCGTGCACCGGGTCGCCCCCGGCGAACGGTCCGCGCACCTCGATCCGTACGACCTCACCGCGCTGCGCCGCCGCCACGACCACTGTCGAGTCGACGTAGCCGCCGCCCGGCACCATCCGCGCCTTGCCGGTCGAGTCGATCCCGGCGACGTCCGCGACCAGGTGGGCGAGCGCCGTCACCAGCTGCCGCGCGTCCACCTCGGCCTCGATCGGCGGTGCGTGCACAGCGAACTGCGCGCGCCCCGGACCGATCAGTTCCACAGCGCCGTCGATACCGGCCGTCACGACCGAGTCGAGCAGCACCTTCTCCTTGACCAGCACCTCCGTCCCGCTGTCGAGACGCTGGTAGCCGAGCACGTTGTCGACGAGCGTCGTCATCCGGGCGTAGCCGGCGGCCAGGTGGTGCAGGATCTGGTTGGCCTCGGGCCACAGCTGGCCCGCCGGGTCGGCGGCGAGCGTCGAGAGCTCGCCGCGCAGCTCCTCCAGCGGCCCGCGCAGCGACTCGCCGAGGACAGCGGTCAGCTGCGCGTGCCGGGCGGTCAGTTGTGCGAGCCGCTCGGTCAGCTCCTCCGACTCGGCCGCGGACCGCTCGGTCCGGTCGGCCAGCTCGGCGGCATGCCGTTCGGTCAGCCCGGTGACCTCGGCGGCATGCCGTTCGGTCAGCCCGGTGACCTCGGCGGTGTGCTCCTCGGTCAGCCGGGTGACCTCGGCAGTGTGGCTCTCGGTCAGCTCGGTCAGCTGCGCCGTGTGCTCGTTGGCGAGTTCCTCGTACGGCCGGCGGTCGGTGAACGTCATCACCGCACCGACCAGCTGGTCCCCGTCCCGGACGGGCGCGGTCGTCAGATCGACCGGCACCTGCGCGCCGCTCTTGGACCACAGCACCTGCCCGCGCACCCGGTGCTTGCGACCGGACTTGAGCGTGTCGGCGAGCGGCGACTCCTCGTACGGGAACGGCTCGCCCTCCGCACGCGAGTGCAGGATCAGCGGATGCAGCTCCTGGCCGCCCAGGTCGCTGGCGCGGAAGCCGAGGATCTGCGCGGCGGCGGGGTTGACCAGGACGACCCGGCCGTCGGTGTCCGTGCCGACGACCCCCTCGGCCGCGGCCCGCAGGATCATCTCGGTCTGCCGCTGCGAACGGGCCAGCTCGGCCTCGGTGTCGACGGTGCCCGACAGATCCCGTACGACGAGCATCAGCAGCTCGTCGCCCGTGTAGCTGCCGTTGTAGCCGGCCTGGAAGTCGTTGTACGCGGCCTGCCCGTCCTCCAGGCTGGCGCTGGTGACCTCGACCGGGTACTCGTTGCCGTCGGTCCGCCGCGCGATCATCCGCGTTGGCTTCGTCCGGCCCCGCTCGTCCGCCGCCTCGGGCCTGCGCATCGACCCCGGGATCAGCTTGGAGTCGAACTCCGGAAGCAGATCGAGGAGTCCGCGACCGACGAGCGCGGTGCCCGGCGTCTCGAACATTTCGAGGGCGATGGTGTTGGCGTTGACGACCGTGCCGTTGCAATTGACGAGCAGCAGCCCGTCAGGGAGGGCGTCGAGTATGGCTGCGAGGCGAGCAGCGCCTCGGGATGGCCTGCTGCTCACGACGACGCTTCCTCCCTGGTTACCGCACCTTGCCGACAGCGGGCCCCATCTTGCCCCTCGGGCCGCAGGCTGTCACTGGAGGAGTCTAAAGGCAGGGAAGGGGCATCCGGCGGCGGATAGGGGGGAGCTCTCACCAAGGTTCTGTGCATACCGTGTACGACCCCTGCCCCTGACGTGTCCCGTGACGGCCCCGGCCACCCCGGGTCACCGGACATTCGGGAGCACCGGCCGCAGGTTGTTCCATCGTGCGATCTCGCATCCGTTGGTCCGGTCGAAGGCGGCGTCGACACGCTGCCCGTGCCAGGTCCCGGTGACCCGGGCCGTGGCCGATCCGCCGAACTGCTGGGTGCACATGGTGCCGGTGGGCATCGGACGGAAGGGGTTTCTGCCGTCACCCGTGGGCTCCCCCAGCTCCGCGAGCCGGTCGCACGCCTGCTGCGCCACCGGGTGGCTGCCGCCGGCGGGGAGGCACATCAGTTCGTACACGCCGTCGGCGGCGCGGTCTCCGGAATTCGAGACCGTGACCGTCAGCTGGGTCTTCCGGGCGCTGTCGTCGCCCTGGAGCGCCGGTACCGGCAGCGGGAGGGGCAGCGGAAGGCGGCCGGTGGCAGCGGTCGCGGCCGGTGCGGCGGCTGACAGCACGGCGAAGGATGTGACGGCGGTGAGGGCGAGGCGGCGCAGCATGCGGGCTCCTGTGGACGTGTGGAAGACGGAGAGGCGGTACCCCGTCATCACTAACGCTCCGCATGCCCCGGCGTTGCGCAACCCGAAGACTTTGCCCTGGCGGCCGACGGCCTAGTACCGTAGGCGGCGATTGGTGAGGCAGCACTCGGCTGTGTCATCATCTGCACGCACCACTCGCGTTCGCGCGGGGTGTGCTGGAGGCGTCGCCTAGTCCGGTCTATGGCGCCGCACTGCTAATGCGGTTTGGGTCTTAAAGCCCATCGAGGGTTCAAATCCCTCCGCCTCCGCTTGATCACTGAAGCCCCGTGCCACTGGCCGGGGCTTCAGTCGTATCCGGATGGGGCGCGCATCCGCGACGGCGCGTGCAGAGGTGGCCCAACATGGCGTTTCTGCAGGTCAGGGGCGGTTTGGGTAATGGATTTCGCGTGACGGCGCAGGTCATGTAATGTTGTTCCCGCAACGCCGACCAGGCAGAAAAGCCCGGAACGCCAAGCACTCGTAGCTTAACGGATAGAGCATCTGACTACGGATCAGAAGGTTGCAGGTTCGAATCCTGCCGAGTGCACAGCAGGCCGGAGGCCCTCAGGAGAAATCCTGAGGGCCTCCGGTTTTTGCGTTGACGGCAGTGTTTGACGGGCTGTGGAGCAAAAGGGAGCTGAGGCCAGGAGGCCAGGGCGAGCGCCCAGTTCGAATCGGCGAGCCGGAATCCGCAGTGACCCTTCGCGGTGCCTGGGGCCCCGTGACTATGGCGGCCGACCTGCGCGGCTTCACCCACCTGTCCGGGCCGGCGCCCGAGTTGTCGTCCAAGGCCCGCAGAAGCACGGCCGGGTCAGGCCGACGCCTTGACGGCCGAGCCCGCCCGGGCCCCCTCCTGCACGACGCGGCGGCGCCGGGTCGGCATCCCGAGCGTCGGGTTGGCGACGCCCCAGGTCGCGCCTTTGCAGGCCAGCTCCTTGCAGACGGCGGCGAGCCGTCCGGTCAGGGCCGCCCGGACGGCGCGGTCGTCGGCGGTGACGGACTGGATCACGCCTTCCCTGCGGCCCAGTGAGATGCACTGGTTGAAGTAGCGGAGCGGCGCGTTCGGGAGCTTCCCGCCGGTCAGGCGTGCCGCGATGGCGTCGGCGGCCTGCCACGCGGTGGGGATGCCCGAGGCGCACGACATCCGCAGCGGCTTGTCGCCTGGGCCCATGGCCATGGCCGCGTCGCCGATGGCGTACACGTCCGGGTGCGAGACCGAGCGCATGGTCCCGTCGACCACGATCTGGCCTGTGCCGGTGACCTCCAGAGCGGTGGCCTTCGCGATCGGGTGGACCGCGAAGCCGGTGGTCCACACGGTGACCGCGGCCGGGACGGACGTGCCGTCGGCGGTGGTGACGCGGTCGGCCTCCACGCCGGTGACGGCGGTGTGCTCGTGCACGGTGATGCCGAGCTTGCCGAAGACCTTCCGCAGGTGCCGGCGGCCTTGGGGCGAGAGCCAGTCGCCGAGCCCGCCGCGGGCGGCGAGGGCGATATCGAGGTCCGGGCGGGCCTCGGCGATCTCGGTCGCGGCCTCCAGGCCGGTGAGGCCGCCGCCGACGACGACCACGGGCTGTCCGGCGTCCAGGCCGGCCAGGCGCTTGCGCAGCCGGAGCGCTCCGGGGCGGCCGGTGATCTCGTGGGCGTGCTCGGCGGTGCCGGGGACGCCTTGGGTGTTCCAGCCGCTGCCGAGGGCGTACACGAGGCTGTCGTACTCGAGCTCCTCGGCGCCGTTCGCGTCGATGACGGCGGCAGTCTTGCGGCCGACGTCGACACGGGTGACCTTCGCGAGCTTCAGTTCGACGCCGGTGCCCGCGAACATCTCGCTGAAGGGCCGGGGCTTGAGGTTCTGGCCGACCGCCAGCTGGTGCATCCGGACGCGCTCGACGAAGTCGGGCTCGGCGTTGACGAGGGTGATGGCGACGTCCTCGCGGCGCAGCCGCTTGGCGAGGCGACCGGCGGCGAAGGCTCCGGTGTATCCGGCTCCGAGGACGATGATTCGGTGCTGCATTTCCCTGCTCCTGTCTCGCGCGGGTTCGCCACCTGAACCGGGCAGCCCGCTGTTTCCTGACAAGAACGCGATGTGACGCATCTCACATCGCGGTCAGAAGATGTTTAGCAGGGGTTCCCCGTGGTCGGCGGCCGCCCACCGCTGGGTCGCGCGTTCGAGCTTGTCGGGGTTGACCTGGTTGCGGAACGCGGCGATGCCCTCGGCGGTGACCTCCAGGCACATGACGCCGATGACCCGGCCGTCGACGACAGCCACGAGGGCGGGGGCGCCGTTGGCGGTCGTGGCGTAGATCTCGGGGGAGCCGCCGACGATGGCGCGCTTGGCCTTGCCGGGCTTGAACACGCCCCGCATGAATGTGGCGACCGCGAGGGCGCCCTCGAACGCCTTGGCGCGGGCCGGGACCTTCCCGCCGCCGTCGCCGATCGAGATGGCGTCTTCGGTGAGCAGCCGCACGAGCGGCTCGGTCCGGCCGCTGGTGGCGGCCGCGAGGAACTCCTCGACGATCCGCCGGGCGGCGGCCTCGTCGATCTCGGTGCGGGCCTTGCTGTCCGCGACGTGCTTCTTGGCGCGGTGGAAGATCTGCTGGCCGGCGGCCTCGGTGATGTCGAGGATCTCCGCGATCTGCCGGTGCGGGTAGTCGAAGGCCTCCCGCAGCACGTACACCACCCGCTCGTTGGGGGAGAGGCGCTCCATGAGGGCGAGGACCGCGTACGAGACGGATTCGCGCTGCTCGGCGGTGTCGGCCGGGCCGAGCATCGGGTCCCCGGCGAGCAGCGGCTCGGGCAGCCATTGGCCCACATAGGTCTCGCGCCGGGCGCGCGCCGAGGTGAGCTGGTTGAGGCACAGGTTGGTGAGGACCTTCGTCAGCCAGGCCTCGGGGACCTCGATACGGTCGATGTCGGCGGCCTGCCAGCGCAGGAACGTGTCCTGCACGGCGTCCTCGGCATCGCTCGCGGAGCCGAGGAGGCGGTAGGCGATGGCCTTCAGGCGGGGCATGGAGGCCTCGAACCGGTCCATTTCGTTCATGGTCAGACCATGGCCCGGATCCTGGCTCTCGCGGCGCGCGACAGGCCGTGGGCTGCGTCCCTGCGCTACTCGACCGGTGCTGTTCGGCTTCCCGGACGCAGTGGATCGCGTCGCCCGTGTCGCCCGGGGGCCCCGCGTGCGCCGATCGCCCTTCCCCGCGCGGCCGGTTGATCGGGATCCCCGCTCCGCCGCGGAGCCTCGTTACGATCGCACGCATGAGCTGGCACTGCACCGGGTTGCGATGGCCCCCAGAAGGGCCGGTCCTGGGGTGGCAGAAGGACGGGGCGAAGGGCCGGGCGGTGGGCGGGGCCGGTTCGGCGCGGGTGAGTGTCCTCGGGTACGGGAAGGAGCTCGGGTTCCGGGCAGCGGGCGAGCGGCACTGTGTGGGGGCGCGGGGGAACGTGTGTCCGCTGGGCGCCCTGGTGTCCGGGCGGAGTACCGGGGCGCGATGCCCGGAGTGTGCGCGGCTGGACCGGGCGCATTCGGTGGCCGCCGACACGATCGCCGACGACCCCCGGACGTACCGTGTCTATCTCGCCTGGTTCGGGCCCGGGATGGTGAAGGTCGGCATCACCGCGGAGGAGCGCGGCGCGGCGCGGCTGCGGGAGCAGGGGGCCGTGGTCTTCAGCTGGCTTGGGCGCGGCCCGTTGATGGCGGCGCGGCGGACCGAGGAGCTGCTCCGTGCGGCGCTGGGGGTACCGGACCGGATCCCGTACGCACGCAAGCGCGCCGTGCGGGCCGTGCTGCCGGGTGCCGCCGCGCGGGTCGCGGAGGTCGAGGAGCTGTACGGGCGGGCGGCGGCGCTGGAGACGGGGGCGGGATGGCCGCAGGCGCTGGAGCGGCTGCCGTTCGATCCGGTCGACCACACAGGGGTGTTCGGACTGGACGGGCCGGTCGAGGTGGGGCGGGCGGTGACCGAGCTGGTGGACGGCGGGGTGGCCGGCGGGCGGCTGGTCGCGGCCGCCGGGCCCGATCTGCATCTGGCGACCGCGGACGGGGTGGTCGTGCTGGACACCCGGCTGATGACCGGGTGGGAGCTGGTGGGGGCCGATGCGCGGTCGGGGGTGACCGTGCCGGTGGTCGACATCGGGGGCGGCGGCGTGCAGGACGGGCTGTTCTGAGATCGTCGGTGCTCCGGGCGGGCCGGGTGAGGAGTGCGCGATGAGTGGCGAGAACAATGACGTGGTGCGGTTCTGGGAGCGCCTCGGGCTGCCGGGGCTGATCGACGTCCATACGCACTTCATGCCGGAGCAGGTGCTCCGCAAGGTGTGGGCGTACTTCGACTCCGCCGGACCGCTGACCGGCATGGAATGGCCGATCGCCTACCGGCACGACGAGGACGAACGGCTCGCGCTGCTCCGGTCCTTCGGGGTGCGGCGGTTCACCTCGATGCTCTACCCGCACAAGGCGGGGATGGCGGCCTGGCTGAACGGCTGGGCGGCCGACTTCGCGCGGCGGGTGCCCGACTGCCTGCACACCGCGACCCTCTTCCCCGAGGAGGGCGTGGAGCGTTACGTCCGCGAGGCGGTCGAGGCGGGGGCACGCGTCGTCAAGTCGCACGTCCAGGTCGGGGCGTACGACGCCAACGATCCGCTGCTGGAGCCCGTGTGGGGGCTGCTCGCCGACGCCGGGGTCCCGGTGGTGATGCACTGCGGGTCCGGTCCCGCACCCGGCAAGTACACCGGCCCCGAGCCGGTCGGCCGGCTGCTCGCCCGGCATCCGCGGCTGCGGTTGGTGGTGGCACACATGGGGATGCCCGAGTACGCGGAGTTCCTCGCGCTGGCGCAGGCGTACCCGGAGGTGCGGCTCGATACGACGATGGCGTTCACGGACTTCTTGGAGGAGTTCACGCCGTTCCCGGTGGCGGAGCGGGGGCGGCTCGCCGATCTCGGGGACCGGATCCTGCTGGGGACGGACTTCCCGAACATCCCGTACCCGTACGTGCACCAGCTGCATGCCCTGGAGCGGCTGGAGCTGGGGGACGACTGGTTGCGGGCGGTCTGCTACGGGAACGCGCACGCGCTGTTCGGCCGGGGCTGAGAGGCTGTCGGGCACTTCGCGCTTTCTCAGGGAATTCACAGAATAGGGAAAGGACTCTTTCAGAGGCGTCCCGCACCGTCGAGGCATGACGACGACCTCGCCCCAGGGGCGTACCGAACTGCTGAGGCCGGACCGCAGCCCCGTCCGTGTGCTGGTCGTGGACGACGAAGCTCCGCTTGCCGAGCTGCTCTCCATGGCCCTGCGCTACGAGGGCTGGGAGGTGCGCAGTGCCGGGGACGGTGCGGATGCCGTCCGGGCGGCACGCGATTTCCGGCCCGACGCCGTGATTCTCGATGTGATGCTGCCCGACACGGACGGGCTCTCGGTCCTCGGCAGGCTGCGCCGGGAGCTCTCCGAGTTTCCTGTGCTGTTCCTGACCGCGCGCGACTCGGTGGAGGACCGGATCGCCGGGCTCACGGCGGGCGGCGACGACTACGTGACGAAGCCGTTCAGCCTGGAGGAGGTCGTGGCGCGGCTGCGCGGGCTGATCCGGCGGTCAGGGACGGCGACGGTACGGAGCGAGTCGACGCTCGTCGTCGGTGACCTGGTGCTCGACGAGGACAGCCACGAGGTGAGCCGGGGCACGACGTCCATCCACCTCACCGCGACCGAGTTCGAGCTGCTGCGCTTCCTGATGCGCAATCCGCGAAGGGTGCTGAGCAAGGCGCAGATCCTCGACCGCGTGTGGAACTACGACTTCGGCGGGCAGGCGAACGTCGTCGAGCTGTACATCTCGTATCTGCGCAAGAAGATCGACGCCGGACGGACGCCGATGATTCACACCCGGCGCGGGGCGGGATATTTGATCAAGCCCGGCGAATGACCCGGCCGACCGGCTGACTTCGCGGTCCCTCAGCGCCGGAGCAGCAGCAAATCCGCGACGACCGGGCGGTGGTCCGAGGCGAGTGTCTCGGCCACCGCCGCGTCGCGTACCCGTACGCCGTCCTTCGACGCCGCCACGAAGTCGATCCGTTTCACCGGGTCCAGTGCGGGGAAGGTCGGCGCATTCGGTTCGGCATCGGTCAGGTCCTCCCACAGCGGGGCCAGTTCCGGGGCGCCCGGTTCCGCGTTGAAGTCGCCGAGGAGCACCTTCCGCCCCTCGTCCTCCGCCATGATCCGCCGGGTGTCGGCGACCTGTGCGATCCGTACGGACGGGTCGCCGCGGTAGTCGAGGTGCGTCACATACACATGCACGGGCATCCCCTTCACCCGTACGACCACCTCACCGAAGCCGGGCGCGGGCTCCGGCACGGGGCTGGGGACCTGGGTGGAGAGCCGGGTGATCTCGTGGTTCTCGGCGCTCACGATCCGGTACTTCGACAGCACCGCGACCCCGAACTCGCGCCGGGACGCACCGGGAGTCTCCGGATCGAGGCTGTAGATCGGGGCGAACGACACCTGCATGTCCAGCCGCTTTGCCAGCTCGTCCGCGACATCGCGCCACTCGCTGCGCGTGCCCCAGTGGACGTCGACCTCCTGAAGTCCGATCACATCGGCGTCCAGCGAGCGGAGTTCCGCCGCCTGCCGGTCCAGATCGAAGACGTTGTCCATGCCCGAGCCGGCATGGATGTTGTACGTGGCGACGCGCAGAGGCACCGGATGCCCATGCCCGGCAGCTCCGGCCGGTGGGGCGGCGATCGCCCCCAACAGACTCGCGGCAATCAGGACTTCCACCGTACGACGACGCAGTGACATGCCACTCCAGCCCTGGTCGGCTCCCTGTTGGTCAGAGTCGAGCACCGTACCGTGCGAAAGTCGCTTGTACACCGTATGGGAGGTGCTTTACGGTGTGAAGCGCTTCCCCCGTACACCGTATAGGAACCTCAGGAGCTCAAGGAGCCCGCATGACGGCGACCGCCGCCGAGCAGAACCACCTCTCGCCACCGAGCCACCCGCAACGCTGGCTGATCCTCGGCGTCATCTGCCTCGCCCAGCTCACCGTGCTGCTCGACAACACCGTCCTCAACGTCGCGATCCCCTCCCTCACCCGGGAGCTGCACGCGTCCACCGCCGACGTGCAGTGGATGATCAACGCCTATTCGCTGGTCCAGTCGGGTCTGCTGCTCACGGCCGGCAGTTCCGCCGACCGCTACGGCCGCAAGAAGATGCTGGTCGCCGGCCTCGCCCTGTTCGGTATCGGCTCGCTGGTGGCCGGACTGGCCCAGACGTCCGTGCAGTTGATCGCCGCCCGCGCCGGCATGGGCATCGGCGGTGCGCTGCTGATGACCACGACCCTTGCTGTCGTCGTCCAGATCTTCGACGACACCGAACGGGTCAAGGCGATCGGCGTCTGGTCGACCGTCAGCTCGCTCGGCTTCGCCGTGGGACCGCTGATCGGCGGAGTGATGCTCGACCACTTCTGGTGGGGTGCGATCTTCCTGATCAACATCCCAGTTGCCGTCATCGGCCTGGCCGCGGTGATCCGTCTCGTCCCGGAGTCCAAGAACCCGCGCGGTGAGCGCCCCGACCTGCTCGGCGCGCTGCTGTCCACCATCGGCATGGCCTCCGTCGTATACGCGATCATCTCCGGCCCGGAGCACGGCTGGACCTCGGGCCAGGTGCTGCTGACCGCGTTCATCGGGGTCTCGGTCCTCACCGGATTCGTGCTGTGGGAGCTGCACATTCCGTATCCGATGCTGGACATGCACTTCTTCCGGAACCAGAAGTTCATCGGGGCGGTCGCGGGCGCGATCCTGGTCGCCTTCGGGATGGGCGGCTCGCTCTTCCTCCTCACCCAGCAGCTCCAGTTCGTCCTCGGATACGAGCCGCTGGAGGCGGGTCTGCGTACGGCTCCGCTGGCGCTGAGCGTCGTCGCGCTCAACCTCATGGGCCTGGGCGCCAGGCTGGTGCCCAAGCTGGGCACGCCCGTCACGATCGCCGCCGGGATGAGCCTGCTGGCCGCGGGTCTCGCCTCGATCGCCCTGCTGGGCGGCAACGGCTACGGCGGCATGCTGCTCGGCCTGGTCGTCATGGGCGCGGGCATCGCACTCGCCATGCCGGCCATGGCCAACGCGATCATGAGCGCCATCCCGCCGGCGAAGGCGGGGGTGGGTGCGGGGGTCAACGGCACGCTCGCCGAGTTCGGCAACGGTCTGGGGGTCGCGGTCCTCGGCGCGGTGCTGAATTCGCGGTTCGCGGCGCTCGTGCCGGCGGCCGTCGGGGCCGCCTCGCTTCCCGCGGCGCTTGCCGCGGCGACCGACGACGGCGAGCGGCAGCGGATCACCGACGCCTTCGCCTCGGGACTGGAGACCAGCCAGCTGGTCGGGGCGGGGGCGGTGCTGGCGGGCGGGCTGCTGGCTGCCGTGCTCCTGCGCCGGGCGGAGCGGGCAGAATCTACTCAGGCAGACTCGGCCGCGGCAGCGGCATAGCATCAGGCGGGGCGTACCGGACTGTACGAATCCGATTCGTGCGCACGGGGTACGGATCCGGTTCAGTCATCCCGTCCGTCCCGCCGGCAAGACGAGGAGAGTGCGCCATGGTGTCCGCGGCCGACCGTGTGAAGAACCCTGCCAGGACCAGTGTGTGGCTGGATCAGCGGGCACCGTCGCGCACCCGTAAATCGGACCAGCCGGCCGGCCTCGACCGAGACAGGATCACCGCGGCGTCGGTCCGGCTGCTGGACGCCGAGGGTCTCGCCAAGTTCTCCATGCGCCGGCTCGCCGCCGAACTGGACGTCACCGCGATGTCCCTCTACTGGTACGTCGACACGAAGGACGACCTGCTGGAGCTGGCCCTCGACTCGGTCTACACCGAGATCGCGCCTCCCCGGGAGGAGGCACACTGGCACGACCGGCTCCGCGAACTGGCCACCACCTACCGGGAGCTCCTGGTCCGGCACGTCTGGGTGTCGCCGCTCGCCGGACATTTCCTCAACATCGGCCCGCACTCGATGCTCTTCTCGTACGCCGTCCAGGACGTGATCCGGGCGACCGGGCTGCCGCTGCACCAGCAGACGGGCGCTCTCTCCGCGGTCTTTCAGTTCGTGTACGGATTCGGCACCATCGAAGGCCATATCGTGCAGCGTTCCGCGGATGCGGGGCTCAGCCAGGACGAGTTCTTCCAGCAGGCGATGGGCGCGATCCGGTCCCAGCCGCAGCTCAGCCGGATCGTCGAGTCGTCGCAGGATCTGATGGACGCCCGCGGCGGCGACACGGTCGAGGAGATGCGCGAGCGGGACTTCACCTTCGCCCTGGACCTGCTGATCGCGGGGATCGAGGCGATGCGGGACCGCTAGTGCCGTGACCGGCAAGGAACCACACCGGCGGCCCGCCCCGCAGCGCATCCGGCAGTGCGGCCCCGAAACAGATGAAGGGTTTCTCCGGTTTGCCGGAGAAACCCTGTTCCACCGGGCGGCCGGTGATCCGCTCCAGGCCGCGGACGACGGAGGCGCCGACGGCCGGTGCGGCCGGCAGCCGGGCCCGCGCGAGCAGGCCCGGCGCCGGAAGGACGTTCCCACTCATCCCGGAACAGCCGTCAGCTGCCGGGCGCCAGGTGGGCGGGGAAGCCGCCCGTGGCAACGGGCCCCCACCGCTCCGGGGTGATCCGGATGATCGACTTGCCCTGCTTCACCATCGCCGCCCGGTACTCGTTCCAGTCCGGGTGCTCTCCCGAGATGTTCCGGAAGTACTCGACGAGCGGTTCGACCGAGTCGGGCGCGTCGATCACCTCGGCCGACCCGTCGATCTGCACCCACGGCCCGTTCCAGTCGTCCGACAGGACGATCACGCTCACGCGCTCGTCCCGCTTCGCGTTCCGGGTCTTCGCCCGTTCGGGGTAGGTCGAGACGACGATCCGGCCGGCGTCGTCGACGCCGCACGTCAGCGGGGATCCCTGGGGGCGGCCGTCGGCCCGGGTGGTCAGCAGGATCGCCCGGTGCCGGGGCCGTACGAACGCCAGCAACTCATCGAGTTCCACGGCAGTGTTGGTCGCGATGTCGGGTGCCATGTCCGCAGACTACGACGGCAGGGACTCGCCCTGCACGGCCTGGATGTCCAGCCCCACCCGCAGCGTCGTGCCGATCGCCGAGATGCCCGCCTGCACCACCTGGTTGTAGTTCATGGCGAAATCGTCGCGGCGCAGCTCGGTCGTTGCGCTGAACGCCGCGCGCACCCCGCCCCACGGGTCGGGGCCGGTGCCGAGGTAGCTCAGGTTCAGGTCGACCGGGCGCTCGACGCCGCGCATGGTCAGCAGGCCGTGCACGGTCCAGCGGTCGGGGCCGGCCGGGGTGAGCCCGTCCGAGTGGTACGTGATCTCCGGGAACCGGTCCACGTCGAGGAAGTCCGGCGAGCGCAGGTGCTTGTCCCGCATGCCGTTGCCCGTGTCGATGCTGGCCGCGCTGATCACGGCGTCGACGCGGGAGCGGTGGACCTCCTCCGCGATCTCGATCCGGCCGCCGAACTCGGTGAACCGGCCGTGCACGCTGGAGATCCCCAGATGCTGCGCGACGGCGCCCACCGAGCAGTGCGCCGGGTCCAGCGACCAGGCGCCCGGCGGCGGCAGTTCCACGCCGCCCTGGCGGGCCAGTACCACTGTGCCGGCCTCGACCCGTCCGCTCGCCGTGACGAGGGCGGTCGACGCGGCGGGCGCATATCCGACCGCGGTCACGATCACCGTGTACGCGCCGGCCGGGAGCAGGGCGTCGGTCCGTACCGCCCCGTCCTCGTCGGCGGCGGCTCGCAGCACCTGGGTGCCGGTCATGTCGGTCACCGTCACGACCGCGTGCTGGACGGCCCAGCCGTCCCGCGTCCGTACCTGTGCGCGAAGTCCCATCCCGTTTCTCTCCTTGCTCCATGCCTCAATGAGTCGGGCCCCGGGGCGGGGACGGCAGGCCGTCCCCTGCCTGCCGTCCCCACCACCGGGGCCCATTTCCACCGGGGGCAGCCTCTCCGCTCGAGGCGTTGCTCGCCAGGGGTCTGCGTTACTCGATCACTCGCCGGCGTGGGCGAGCTCGATGTCGTGGCCGTCGACCCCGCGACCGGCCACGGTCAGTGCGCCGGCCACCGGCGGGTAGCCGGTCGCGATGACCGAGTACTCGCCCGCGTCCAGGTCGGCGAAGGCGTACGCCCCGTCCTCCCCGGTCGTCGAGGTGGCGACCACATTGCCCGCCGCGTCGACCAGCGTGACGCGGGCGTCCGGCAGCGGCCGCCGGGCCGAACCAACCCGCACGACACCCTGGACCAGCGCACCGGACTGCAGTACGGCGTCGACCAGGGTGACACCCTGGCCACCGATCTCCACCGGCAGCGCCAGCGGACGGAAGCCGGCGGCGTTCACCGCGACGGTCACCGCACCGGGGACCAGCTCGGCGAAGGTGAACTCGCCGGTCCCGGCGGACTTGCCGCTGGCCAGCACATCACCGCGCACATCGGTCACGATGACCATGGCGCCGTCGACCGGATCACCGCTTCCGGCGGCCCGCACGGTCCCGGCCAGGCCGCTCGTACCGGCGAGCAGGATGTCGTACGACAGCTGCTGGTCGCCGATGACCACGGTGGACGCCTGCGGCTGGAAGCCGTCGGCGGACGCGATCAGTACATAGCTGCCTGCGCCCGGCGCGTCCAGACGGTAGCTGCCGTCGGCCTGGGCGACGGAGCGCCCCAGCTGCCGGCCGTCCAGCGAGATCAGCGTGACCGCGGCCCGGGCGACGGGTGCGCCCTCGGCGCCCCGCACCACACCGCTCACCGGGGTGCCGTCCACGGTTGCCACCGGAGCTTCGAGCGTGTCGGCCGGGGTGACCCCGGCCGCGCCCTCGGAGACCAGCGCGGCTGCACCGGACGGGACCTCGGCGAGCACCGCGGCGGGAGCCTCGGCCTCCGCCGGGGCGTCGTTCGCCGCGTTCGACCTCAGCGCGACCTCCTTGATGAAGGTCGTGATGAGGAAGGCGATCAGCGCGGCCGGAGCGGCGTACAGGAAGACGTCGCCGACACCGTGCCCGTAGGCGCTCTCCACGACCGTGCGGAACGGTGCGGGCAGCTTGTCCAGGTCGGGGATGCCCCCGCCGCCGGTGCCGCCGTGGCCCAGGGCCGCGCCCTTCGGACCGAGGTCCGCGAGGCCGTCCTTGACGTAGTGGGTGACGCGGTTCGCCATGACGGCGCCCAGCGCCGAGACGCCGATCGCACCACCGAGGGAACGGAAGAAGGTGACGACGGAGCTGGCCGAGCCGAGGTCGGACGGAGCGACCTGGTTCTGCGTGGCGAGCACCAGGTTCTGCATCATCATGCCGATGCCGAGACCCATCACGGCCATGAAGACGGCGATGTGCCAGTACTCCGTGTCGTACCGGAGGGTGCCCAGCAGCCCGAGTCCGGCGGTGACCAGGAAGCCACCGCTGACCAGCCAGGCCTTCCAGCGGCCGGTCTTCGTGATGATCTGGCCGGAGACCGTCGAGGAGATGAACAGGCCTGCGATCATCGGGATCGTCATGACGCCGGACATCGTCGGCGACTTGCCCCGCGCCAGCTGGAAGTACTGGCTGAAGAAGACCGTGCCCGCGAACATCGCGATACCGACGAACAGCGAGGCCAGCGAGGCCAGCGTGATGGTGCGGTTGCGGAAGAGGCGCAGCGGGATGATCGGCTCGCTGACCCGGGACTCGGTGTAGACGAAGAGCAGGGCGAGGATCAGGGAACCCGCGAGCATCACGCCGGTCTGCCAGGACAGCCAGTCGTACTTGTCGCCCGCGAAGGTCACCCAGAGCAGCAGCAGCGAGACGGCGGCGCTGATGAAGAACGCGCCGGTCCAGTCGACCTTGACCTCACGCTTGACGACCGGGAGCTTCAGGGTCTTCTGGAGCACGATCAGCGCGATGACGGCGAACGGCACACCGACGTAGAAGCACCAGCGCCAGCCCATCCAGCTGGTGTCGGTGATGACTCCGCCGAGCAGCGGACCGCCGACGGTGGCGACGGCGAACACCGCACCGATGTATCCGCTGTAGCGACCGCGCTCGCGCGGGGCGATCATTGCGGCCATCACGATCTGGGCGAGGGCGGAGAGACCGCCGACGCCGATGCCCTGGATGACACGGCAGGCGATGAGCATGCCGCTGCTGGTCGACATGCCCGCGACGACCGAGCCCAGGACGTAGATGACGAGCGCTATCTGGACCAGCAGCTTCTTGCTGAACAGGTCGGAGAGCTTGCCCCACAGAGGAGTGGTGGCGGTCATCGCGAGCAGCGAGGCCGTGACGACCCAGGTGTACGCGGACTGCCCGCCACCGAGGTCCGAGATGATCTGGGGGAGAGCGTTGGAGACGACGGTCGACGACAGGATCGCGACAAACATGCCGAGCATCAGCCCGGCCAGTGCTTCCATGATCTGCCGGTGTGTCATCGGCGCGCCGTCGGAGGAAGAGCTTCCTCCGTGCTTGGCGTGGCCGCCCCGCACACCGGTTGGTGTGGTCGTAGCCATTGAGTTCCTTTGCTTTGCTTCTGTTACACGGGTGTACGGGTGTGCGAGTCGTCGTCGCTGTCGGCGGGCCGCGTGCGGCACTCGTGGCTGTGCCTTCCGGGGGCGCAGCCACCGGAACCGCGACAGGCGAAACTGTCACGCAGCCGGGCCAACAACGTGTTGAGCTGTCCGACCTCGTCGTCGGACCATTCCTGAAGGTTGTGGGCGAACATTTCGGTGGTCCGCCGGTTGAGGTCGCCGAGTACCGCGTTTCCCGCGGGGGTCAGCCGCAGGATGCGGGACCGCTTGTCCGCCGGGTCCGGAGACCGTTCTATCCAGCCTCGCTCGGCCACATGGGCGACATGTCGGCTCGTCACCGACATGTCGACGGCCATCAGCTCGGCCAGTCTGCTGATCCGCATTTCGCCGTGCCGGCTGAGCAGGGCCAGCACGGCGGCGGATCCGCCAGGACATTCAGCAGGGAGGATGCGGGCGAGTCCGCGTTTGACGGACCCGACGGCACTGAGTTGCCGGGCCAGTTCTTCGTACTGACTCCGTGCGGCCACGGGACCCCCAGACGATTGTCGCGGCATCTTGTTGCTTAGGGCAACCATAGAAGTATTGGTTGCTGCAGGCAAACGAAAGTTCCCTTGCAGAAGTAAAGGAACCCAAAAGGATGTGTAGGGCTCGAGTCAATGGCCCAGCGTGCGGGGGGTGGGTGTCGGTCCACTGCGTGATACGTCACAGGTGGCCTCGAAACCCCATAAGGCCCGAGTGTCACTCGGGGCCTGGCCGGAGCCCGTGGGGGCGTGAGGTGCTGGCGGACCGCTAGGGTCCTGACCCATGGCACACAACCGTTCCTGGGCGCCCGGCGCGAGGAGCTATGCGCCCGGCGGGCCATCCCGAACGGTCTTGGATGACCTGGTTCTCCGCTTTCGCACCTCGGTGGCGGCACGCGTCACGCGCGTGATCCAGCCCGTGGCGGGCAGAGTCCCTGGTGTGCAAGAGAGGTTGAGCGTTTAGCGGAGGACCATTCTGCACTGCGTCAACGCTACAGTTCCACAGGCTTCATATCGCAGTATCTGACGAGCACTTCACCCGATCGAGTGGGAACGTATCCATGCGTAATCAGCCGCCGGTAAATGGCAACCCCCAGGGCCCCGAGGGCAATTACGACCCCGCGGGCAGCACCCAGATGTTCCGCGCCTTCGTCGACGAGGGCGAGCCGCAGCGCCGGCAGCAGCCGGCCGCGTCGTCCGGACCGAAGACCGGGGTGATCGTCGCCGTCGTCGCGGTGATCGTCATCCTCGGCGCGGTCGCCTGGCTCGCGCTCGGCTGACCCGACCCCGCCCTTCCCATCCGTCACTTCCAGACGGCGGTGATGTCCCGGGTCTCGACATGCATGCCCAGGGGCACCCGCCAGGCGTTCACACAGACGGTGTACGTCTTCTCCCGCGCCGCTCCCGCGTCGATCGGCGCGGGCAGCGGCGCGGTCGTTTCCACGGTCGCCCAGTCGATCCCGAGCCCGCCGATGATGTGCGTGGCGAAGGTGACCGTTCCCGACCGGGCCGGTGAGCCGCCGGTATTGCGGAACTCGACAGTCACCTTCTCGCACCAGCGGTGATCGGCCGCCGCCCGCTCTGGTGCGCCCAGGGTCAGCGCGGCAGGTCCCGCGGGCGCGGTGGACCCCGGTGCGGACGGGGTGGAGGGAGTTGCGGAGCCGTCCCCCGTGCCGCCCGAGGCCGTGCCATCGGTACCGCTGCCATCGGTACCGCTGCCACCTGTACCGCTGCCACCTGTACTGCCGACGGAGCCCGTGCCGCCCGCGGAACCCGCGGAACCCGCGGTGCCCCCGGTGGTGCCGGCGGATGTGCCGCCGGATCCGCTGGAGGACTGCGCACCGCCGCTCGTGCGGTCGCCCGCACCACTGCCGGTGCCGCCCATACCGCCGGTGTCACCGCTCGCCGCGGAGGTGCCCGGCTCCGGTTCCTTGTCCGCGCTGCCGCCGCCCTCCCCGTCCAGCGGAATCAGCGTCACCCTGCCCGAAGGGGCGACCGCGCCCTTGGGTGCCTTCTCCGGGCCGGTGCCCGCCGCGCCGACTGCCGCATAGCCGTCTCCGTCGCCCGCCCTGGCGCCGCAGGCGGCGAGTGCGCCGCCCAGGCACAGCACGGCCGCCGAGGCGGCGATCACGGCGCCCCGGCGGCCGGTCGAGCCGAATGTCTGACGTCGCATCGCGCCAGTGTGACTGACGGCCCGTCAATTCGGAACCCTCGCACGACTGCGCGTGGGTCAGTCGGCGATGAGCCCCTCCCTGAGCTGAGCGAGCGTCCGGGTCAGCAGACGTGAGACATGCATCTGCGAGATGCCGACCTCCTCGCCGATCTGCGACTGGGTCATGTTGGCGAAGAACCGCAGCATGATGATCTGCCGCTCCCGGGGTGGGAGTTTGGCCAGCAGCGGCTTCAGCGATTCGCGGTACTCGACGCCTTCCAGCGCGGAGTCCTCGTAGCCGAGCCGGTCCGCGAGCGAGCCCTCGCCGCCGTCGTCCTCCGGGGAGGGCGAGTCCAGTGAGGAGGCGGTGTACGCGTTGCCGACGGCCAGGCCGTCGACCACGTCCTCCTCGGAGACCCCGAGCGCCACCGCGAGCTCCGGCACGGTCGGCGAACGGTCGAGCTTCTGGGCCAGCTCGTCGCTCGTTTTCGTCAGCGCGAGCCGCAGCTCCTGGAGCCGGCGCGGCACCCGCACCGACCAGGAGGTGTCGCGGAAGAAGCGCTTGATCTCGCCGACGACGGTGGGCATCGCGAACGTCGGGAATTCCACGCCCCGTTCGCAGTCGAACCGGTCGATCGCCTTGATCAGGCCGATCGTGCCGACCTGGACGATGTCCTCCATCGGTTCGTTACGGCTCCGGAACCGTGCCGCGGCGTACCGCACCAGCGGGAGGTTGAGCTCGATGAGCGTGTCCCGCACGTAGGCACGCTCCGGGCTGTCCGGTCCGTCGGGCCCCGGCGTGGGACCCAGGGCGGCGAGCCGCAGGAACAGGGAACGGGACAGAGTCCGGGTGTCGATGGCTTCCGACGAGCTGGTGAGCACAACGGGTGCGGGTGCGCTCTTCGTGAGCGTGAGCACCTTCGAGCTGCCCTGTTCTGCGGACATGCCACCCCCTTGAGGTCGCGGACGGTCGCGGTAGCCACGACCATCGGAGGAACGCAGCCTCCACCTGAATACCGGAGGTGGGGCTGCGGCAAACGCGGTTCACGCAGAATGTCACATGTCGGCAACACGCTGTAGTGACATGTCGACAAGTCCAGGTGACGTATGCGCAGTTAACAGGGGGTGTGCGGCATTCGGGCTGCCCGAGAGGGACTTTGATCGGTTTACCCGATCCGGTTACGCCTCGATCCTGTTTGCGGATCGAAGTCGTGCGAAGCTTCTGGCCAGCAGTCTTGACACATGCATCTGAGAAACGCCCAATTCGGCGCTGATCTGTGATTGCGTCAGATTGCTGTAGTAGCGCAGCAGCAGGATCCGCTGCTCGCGCTCGGGCAGCTGGACGAGCAGATGGCGGACCAGGTCACGGTGCTCGACCCCGGCGAGGGCGGGGTCCTCGTAGCCGAGCCGGTCAAGCAGTCCGGGCAGCCCGTCGCCCTCCTGGGCGGCTTCCAGCGAGGTCGCGTGGTAGGAGCGCCCTGCCTCGATGCAGGCCAGCACCTCCTCCTCGGAGATCTTCAGGCGCTCGGCGATCTCCGCGGTGGTGGGCGAGCGGCCGTGCGCGGTCGTCAGATCCTCGGTGGCGCCGGTGACCTGCACCCAGAGCTCGTGCAGCCGCCGCGGCACGTGGACGGTCCGCACGTTGTCCCGGAAGTACCGCTTGATCTCGCCGACGACGGTGGGCATCGCGAAGGTCGGGAACTGGACGCCGCGTTCGGGGTCGAACCGGTCGATGGCGTTGATCAGCCCGATGGTGCCGACCTGGACGACGTCCTCCATGGGTTCGTTACGGCTCCGGAAGCGCGCCGCGGCGTACCGCACGAGGGGGAGGTTCGCCTCGATCAGCGCGGCCCGCACCCTGCCGTGCTCCGCACTCCCCGGTTCCAGCTCCTTGAGCTGGCCGAAGAGGACCTGGGTGAGCGCCCTGGTGTCCGCGCCCCGGGTCCTGGCGGGCGTCGTGCCATCGGGCGTCTCGGTCTGGACGGTCTCGGCCACCGGGGCGGCCCGGGTCGCCGGGGCGGACTGATCGGACTGGGCTGCTTGGGTGGTTTGGGCATCGTCGTTCTGGACGATCTGGGGAGGCACTTGAGGCGCTGTACTGGCCGGCACGGTGAGGCCACCCCTTTGCGGTCAACTTCGGTCAACTCATCCGTCAAAAGCGGTCATAGCATCACAAGACATGTCCACTGTGTGCAAGCACCGTGCAGTGTCGTGTTGGGGTCAGGTTGGTTTAAACACATGGAAAAGCCCCTCACCGAAATGGCGAGGGGCCTGTGGGTTCCGGGACCGCGGAGGTCAGAAGGGGTAGTCGGCAATCACCCAGGTGGCGAAAGCCTTCCACTGTCCGGCGGCGGCCTGATGGGCCGGGTGTGCGACGTAGCGTCCCAGGGCGTCCTCGTCGGCGACCGCGGAGTTGATGGCGAAGTCGTACGCGATCGGCCGGTCGGTGATGTTCCAGGCGCACTCCCAGAACTCCAGCTCCGGGATCTGCCCTCCGAGCTCCTGGAACGCCTTCGCCCCGGCGACAACACGCGGATCGTCACGCTTCACGCCGTCGTTCAGCTTGAACAGGACCAGATGACGGATCATGGGGTACTCCTACTTCACGAGCTCGGTCATGAAATCGCCGACGCCCTGTGCCGCACTCGAAATGCCCTCGAACCCTACCCCGACAAGATCCGCGGCCCGTTTGGGGGAGTGGATGATCGTGTACAGCACGAAGACGACAACCATGTAGAGCGCGATTTTCTTCGCTTGCGCCATCAGCCCCTACCTCCCCTTCGATCCCCTGTGCGATCGCGCGATTCTATCCGCACGAATGGCCGTATCCGAGGGGGGTTTCGATGAGGTTTCCGATCACACCCCCGACCCGATGCCTCGGCCTGGCCGAACCCGAACGTGCCGCCCGGCACGGGGTCATACCGCCGCGCGCCATCACGCTGTTCGGTCCGCCGGGGACGGGCAAGACCACCCTCGCCCGAGCCATCGCCTCCCGCATCGGCTGGCCCTTCGTCGAACTGCTGCCGTCCCGACTGGCGGACGAAGGCAATCTCGCCGCCGCTCTGCGCACGGCCTTCGCCCGGATCGGGGAACTGCAGCGGGTGCTGGTCTTCATCGACGAGGTCGAGGAGATCGCTCCCGTACGCGGCGCACGCCCGGAGCCCGGGATGCACGGCGTCACCAATGAACTCCTCAAGCTCATCCCCGGCTTCCGCGAGCGCGACGAGCGGCTGCTGGTCTGCGCCACCAACTCCATCCGCTCCCTCGACCCGGCCTTCCTGCGTCCCGGACGGTTCGACTACCTGATCCCCATCGGCACCCCGGACCCGGCTGCCCGCGCGGCGATCTGGTCGCGCCGCTCCGCCCGGCGCGACGATGTCGACCTGGACGCGCTCGTCGCGGCCGGCGAGCTGTTCACCCCGGCCGACATCGAGCACACGGCCCGGATCGCGGGCCCAGGCTGCCTTCGAACGCGACTTCGCCGAGGCGGGCGCGCACACCGACGACTACCGCGCCGCGCTCCGCCAGTGCCGTCCGACAGTGACCCCCGCCGTCATCGCCGAGTTCACCGCCGACATCACCACGCACGCCCGAGTCTGAACCCGCAGCGCCCCATCGAGGCACTTCTGCCGGGAGGAGCGTCTTTCCGGTCTCGCTCCACCGTGCACCATGACGGCGTGGATCTCCGGCCCTGGTGTCGTCAGTGCGGGTGCCGGTCCCGCTTGCTCGTCCACGAGTCGTAGGCTTGGGCGCCGATTTCGGGATGGACCTGCTCGATCCTGATCCTTCGCTGGTCGAGCGGCTTCATGAAGTCCTCGTACTGATAGCCGTCGTCGAAGCCGATCCGGCGTGTGTCTTCCAGGTCGCAGCTGAAGTACACCGCATCGATCCGGGACCAGTAGATGGCGCTCATGCACATCGGGCAGGGAGCGCCGCTGATGTAGATCGAGCAGTGATTCCTGTCCGGCCGCCGGGGGTGAGGCCGGGGAAATGACCGGGACGGCGTGTCGGTGGGAGGGAGGGTTCGATGTCGGGGAACGCCGGCGATCCTCCACGAGAGCCCCGACAGGGCGACGGAGACCGTCAAGGAAGGCAACCGCCAGGGGCGCACGGATCGGCCGTGGGCTGGATACCGCATCCGGTGTGTCGCTGCCCCGGAGCGATCCTGGCCCCACTGGCCGACCGTCGGCGTCGGGCACGCCGGCAGGCGGTCCGACGTGCCGCCTTCCTCGCGCAGGGTGTGGCACGGCGTGTTGCACACAGGGACACAAAAAAACCGCCCCCGATCTGCTTTCACAGGATCAGAGGCGGTCTTTTGAAGCGGTAGCGGAGGGATTTGAACCCTCGGTGAGTTTCCCCACACTCGCTTTCGAGGCGAGCTCCTTCGGCCGCTCGGACACGCTACCGAGAGAGAGTTTAGACCATCCCGGCCGTGGGTTGAAATCCGATTCTCCCGCGTGTGCGGAAGCCGGGTCGGAGGCTGGGCGCGCCGCCGGGTCAGCGGTCGCGGAAGAAGGCCGTCAACTGGGCGGAACAGGCGTCCTCCAGAACTCCGTGGATCACTTCGGGGCGGTGGTTGAGCCGCCGGTCCCGTACGAGGTCCCAGAGCGAACCGGCCGCGCCCGCCTTTTTGTCCCGTGCCCCGTAGACGACCCGGGCCACCCGGGACTGCACGAGTGCGCCCGCGCACATGGTGCACGGCTCCAGGGTGACCACCAGCGTGCAGCCGGTCAGCCGCCATGCGCCGAGCGCCTCGGCGGCCCGGCGGACGGCAAGGATCTCGGCGTGCGCGGTCGGGTCGCCGGTCGCCTCGCGTTCGTTGTGTCCCGTGGCGAGCAGGGTGCCGTCCGGGCCGAGGACGACGGCGCCGACCGGCACATCACCGGCCTGCGCCGCGCGTGCGGCCTCGTCCAGGGCGCGGCGCATGGCCGCCCGCCATGGGTCCCGTACGGGATCGTTCGTCGGGGCGTGGGGTTCTTGCGGTCCGTGCGGGCCCGGTGGTGCGGTCACCCGCGGACCCTAACGGACGGTCTCCAGGACCTCGGCCGCGCCCAGCGCGTCCGCGATCTCCACCAGGGCGTCCGTGCGCAGCATCAGCAGCTCCTTCTCGGGAAGTCCGAGATCGGACAGGATCCCGGTGTCTCCGAGCGGACCCGTCGGTACGGCGTCGGCGTCGAGCCCGTCGTTGTCGTCGGCGTCGGTCTGATTGTCGGTGGCGTGATCCGGCTCGCCGTCCTCCGTACCGTCGAGGCCGACGAGCTCTTCGAGGGCGGCAATCGAGTCCTCGGCCTCGGGTTCGCGGCCGAGCAGTTCATCGGTGAGCAGGATCTCCCCGTAGGAGGAGCGGGCGGCGGCGGACGCGTCCGAGATGTAGATACGGGGGTCCTCCTCACCGTCCACCCGGATGACGCCGAACCAGGCGTCCTCCTGTTCGATGAAGACGAGCACCGTGTCCTCGTCCACCGAGGCCTCACGGGCCAGATCCGTCAGATTGGACAGGGTCTCCACATCGTCGAGCTCCGTGTCGCTCGCTTCCCACCCGTCTTCGGTGCGCGCGAGCAGTGCGGCGAAGTACACCGTGACTCTCCCACTGGTCATAGGGGTGTCGGTCCGGCGGGAGGGCATCCGGTGATCCGGCTGCCCTGCGTCCCGCCCATCGGAATCGTGGCAGAAACCTAGCGTTCACGAGAGTAGTTCGACCGTTGCGTCGTGGATCAGTTGTCGCGGACACTGCTCCGAAGGGGCTGTCCGGCTGCTCGGAGCGCTACCAGCGGAAGGTCCGCATCCGCATGGCTTGGCGCATTCGGGCGGCCCGGGCGCGGCGCGGCTTGACCCGGTCGCGCAGCGCCTTCGCCTCATGAAGCTCGCGGAGGAAGTGGGCGCGCCGTCTGCGGCGCTCCGCTTCGGTCTCGGTCTCCGGCGCGTCCTGCGCGTCCCGCGGGGCCGGCTGGTCCCGCTGCTGCTGCTCCCCGTCCGCCATTCGCACATCACCCCAAGCCTGGGTCCGTATGCCCCCACCTTCCCTCCGAACGTGCGGTTGATGCCAGCGCACAGGTGCGAGGGAGCCCGGTTACTGTTGAACCCATGCGGATCCACGTCGTCGACCACCCGCTGGTCGCGCACAAACTCACCACCCTGCGCGACAAGCGCACCGACTCCCCGACCTTCCGGCGGCTCGCCGACGAGCTGGTCACCCTGCTCGCGTACGAGGCCACCCGGGACGTGCGCACCGAGCAGGTCGACATCGAGACCCCGGTCACACCGACGACCGGGGTCAAGCTGTCGCACCCGCGGCCCCTGGTCGTGCCGATCCTGCGAGCCGGTCTCGGCATGCTCGACGGCATGGTGCGGCTGCTGCCGACCGCCGAGGTGGGCTTCCTGGGCATGATCCGTGACGAGGAGACGCTCCAGGCGTCCACGTACGCGACGCGCATGCCGGAGGACCTCTCGGGCCGCCAGGTCTACGTCCTGGACCCGATGCTGGCCACCGGCGGCACGCTGGTCGCGGCGATTCAGGAGCTGATCAAGCGCGGTGCGGACGATGTCACCGCCGTCGTGCTGCTCGCGGCGCCCGAGGGCGTCGAGGTGATGGAGCGCGAGCTGGCGGGTACGCCGGTGACCGTGGTCACCGCCTCGGTCGACGAGCGGCTGAACGAGAACGGCTACATCGTGCCGGGGCTCGGCGACGCGGGCGACCGGATGTACGGAACCGTCGGCTGAGTCGCGGTTTCGACCAGGGCTTTCGGCCCGTGCGCCCCGAGGCCCTGTCGTCGAACCGGCGTCTGCTGCGCGGCGTGACGACGGGACAGCCTCTCAGCGGCAGGAGGAGGGCGCCGGGGCCGGCTTGTTGAGGGCGGCGAGGGCCGCGGCGGCTTCCTTCGGTGTGTTCAGCTTCTTGAACGCCGTACCGATGATCAGATCGACGTCCGCCGTCCTGCGCGCGTCGGTCTTCGGCGTGGCGCCCGTCAGCTGCGTACCGAGGACAGGGAACGTGCCGTTCGTGGCCGTCGGCGCCCCCAGCAGTACCCCGGGCCCGGGGACCTTCTTGTCGTACGCGGCCGAGGCATTGCCCACCTTGCCGATGCGGAAGCCGCGCTTCTTCAGCTCGTCGGCGGCGGCCTTCGCCAGTCCGCCGCGCGGCGTCGCGTTGTAGACATTGACGGTGATCTTCGCCGGTGCCGGCAGTGCCCTGGCGGGCGTGGATGGCTTGGGCGTGGGGCAGTCGGCCCTGCGGTCCGCGGCGCTGGCCTGCTTGTCGCCGCCCGTGAAGACGTCGATGAGCTGCATCGTGCCCCAACCGGCCAGCCCTAGGGCCACCACGGAGGCAATGGACGCGAGGACCAGTGTGCGGCGGTGCCGGGGGCGGCGCATGCGCGGGTACTTGTCACCCGTGATGCGGTACTTTCCGCCCATGCCGGGGGGAGTGAGCATGCTCATGGGCGCAGCGTAGTGCGACCCGGTGAAGATACGTACTAAATGATCAGCGGATGGCGCCCGTCCGGGTGTGAATGCACCCGAAAGCACCCGGTGCGGCGAAGTACGCGGACCGTCGGCTCACCGAGCCGCTGGACCGTCAGCCGAGTTCCAGGACGCGGGCGTGCAGCACCTGGCGCTGCTGGAGTGCCGCGCGGACCGCGCGGTGCAGCCCGTCCTCCAGATAGAGGTCGCCCTGCCACTTCACGACGTGGGCGAACAGGTCGCCGTAGAACGTCGAGTCCTCGGCGAGGAGGGTTTCGAGGTCCAGCTGACCCTTGGTCGTCACCAGCTGGTCGAGGCGGACCGGGCGCGGCGCGACATCCGCCCACTGCCGGGTGCTTTCCCGGCCGTGGTCGGGATATGGCCGCCCATTTCCGATGCGCTTGAAGATCACACGGAAAGCCTACCGGTCAAGAGCCTCCGGGCGCAGCCATGGAGCGGTACTGCGATGCTGGCCAAAACGTCATGAATGCAGGCATTTCGGAATAGGGGCCGCGATGAGTGACAGCGACGGCACGGGCGGGGGTACCGAAGCGGGCACGGGAGCGGGCGCCGGCGAGGGTGCCGGCGTACTGCCGCAGCAGGCCCGGGAGATCGCCGACGGGTACGCCGTCGGCGCGCCGACGGCGGTCGCCGGATGCCGACGTCGATGAACGGTCCGTAGTCGGAGCGTCCGGTGAAGTCCGTGCCCTCGTGCGGCGTGCCGGTCCGGTCGAGGAAGTCCGCTATGTCGCACTCCAGTTGGGCGGAGCCCTCGGGGCCGGGGCCCGAGCCGACCCCGTCCGAGTCGTCACCGTCGAAGACGAACTGGGCGCCGTTCGGCGAGGCGATCATGTCGAAGTTGAGGTAGAGCGATCTGCTTCTGCTGGGCCGGGTCGAGCTTCGCGACGTACGCCTCCGATCCCTTGAGCCCGTTCTCCTCCGCCGACCACCAGGCGAAACGCACCTTGTTGGCCGGGGTGCGGTGGGTCTTGGCGAGCTCCAGGGCGACTTCGAGGAGACCGGCCGAGCCGGACCCCGTACGGACCCGCCGCGGCGCGCCAGCCGGTCGGCCGGACATCCAGCTGCTTGCCCAGCAGCGCGAGGCACTTGCGTGGGGCCTTGCGCGAAAACGGGGTTGCCTCCACCGTGGGCGGGGTCGGGCCGGTGACCGACCGGTCCGATCCGTACGGTGACGGGAGTCAGCGTGACCGCATTGCCTGTTCTGCCGCATGGACTGCACGGCGACGGCCCGCACAAGGTGATCGCGGTACACGGCTGGCTGGCCGACCGCTCCGCGTACGACCCGGTGGTGGCAGACCTCGACCTCGGTTCGTTCCAGTACGCGGTCGTGGACCTCCGGGGATACGGCGAGGCCAAGGACGCGAGCGGTGCGTACACGACGGCCGAGGGCGCCGCGGACGTGGTCGCGCTGGCCGACCGGCTCGGCTGGGAGCGGTTCTCGCTGATCGGCCATTCGATGGGCGGCTCCGTCGCTCAGCGGACGCTGGCCATCGCGCCGCAACGGGTGCGCAGAATCGTCGGGGTGTCGCCCGTCCCTGCGTCCGGCCTGCCGCTCCCGCCCGACCAGTGGGAACTCTTCTCCGCGGCGGCGCACACCCCTCAGAACCGTCGGACCATCCTCGACATCACCACGGGAGGCCGGCGCCCTGCCGGCTGGCTGGACCGCATGGTGCGTCGCTCGCTCGAACGCAGCGATGCCAAGGCGTTCCGCGCGTGGCTGGATTCCTGGGCGGGGGAGGACTTCCACGACCGGATCGACGGTTCGCCCGTGCCGGCCCTGGCGGTCGTGGGCGCGCTGGACCCGGCACTGTCGGCCGAGTTGCAGCGCGCCACCTGGATGCGCTGGTTCCCCCGGGCCGAACTGGTGGAGCTGCCCTCGTGCGGCCACTACGCAATGGACGAGGCCCCGCTCGACCTGATCCGCGTGGTGGAGGACTTCCTACGGGCCGATACGGAGGACGGTGGGGCGAGGGCATGAGCGGGCCCGCCCCCGAAGCGCCGGAGCGGACGCCCGTACCGGACGTCTTCGACCCGAGGCAGTACGCGCAGGGCATCCCCCACGACCGCTACCGCCACCTGCGCGATCACCACCCCGTGGCGTGGCAGGAGGAGCCGGAGGTACTCGGCTGGCCGGCGGGCCCCGGCTTCTGGGCGGTCACCCGGCACCGGGACGCTGTCCGGGTACTGAAGGACTCCTCGACGTACTCCTCGTACCTGGGCGCCACTCAGATCCGTGACCCGGACCCCGCCGACCTGCCGTTCATCCGCCGCATGATGCTCAACCAGGACCCACCGCACCACCGGCGACTGCGTGTGCTCGTCAGCCGCGCTTTCACGCCGAAGCGCGTGGATCGCTTCGAGACAGTCGTCCGTGAACGTGCTCGTTCCCTGCTCACCCGGGCGGTCGCCCAGGCGCGGGCCACCGACGGCACCTGCGACCTCGTCGCACACGTCACCGACGACTACGCCCTGCTCAACCTCACCGACCTGCTGGGCGTGCCGGACAGCGACCGCGGACTCCTCCTGCACTGGACCCGGCGTGTCATCGGCTACCAGGACCCCGACGAAGCCGGAACACCGGTACTGGGCCCGGACGGCAAGCCGGTCAACCCGCGATCCCCGGCATCTCTGCGTGACATGTTCGACTACGCGCACGCACTGGCGGCACACAAGCGCCGACACCCCGGCGACGACGTGATGACGGCCCTGGCCACGGACCCCGAACTCGCCGAGCCGGAGTTGGAGATGTTCTTCTTCCTGCTTGTGGTGGCAGGAAACGACACGGTACGCAGCGCAGCCCCCGGCGGCCTGCACCTTCTGGCGGGAAACCCTGACGCCTACCGCCGCCTGCGCAACGGCGAGGTGGAGCTGACCACCGCCATAGACGAACTGCTCCGCCGCCACCCCCCGGTCCTGACCTTCCGCCGGACCGCCACCCGGGACACGGATCTGGCAGGCACGCGCATCCGTACCAGCGACAAGGTGGTCGTCTTCCACGCCTCCGCCAATCACGACGAACGCGTCTTCCCGGACCCGTGCGCCCTGGACCTCTCCCGTACCCCCAACCCCCACATCTCCTTCGGCGACGGCCCCCACGTCTGCCTGGGCGCCCACTTCGCCCGCCTCCAGCTGCGTGCCCTGTACGACGAGGCCTGCCGCACCCTGCCTGCCCCACTCCACCTCGCGGCCCCACCGCGCCGCCTGGTGTCGAACTTCATCAACGGCCTGAAGTCGCTGCCCGTGCGGCTGTCCGACGTCTGACGGCCGTCGGTCCTGATGGCGCACGTCCGGGGACGCCGTCGGGTCAGGCGGTCGCCGCCGTCGCCGCTCGGGCCCGGCGGCGGAGAGTGGCCACGCCGGTGCCGCAGGACGCAGAATCGACCGTATGACGACGCAGGAGACCTCGGCCGCGCCTCTCGGTCTGCGCGAACGCAAGCAGCAGAGGACGCGGGAGCGGATTCGACGGGAGGCGTACCGGTTCTTCGCGGGGGACGGGTACGAGGCGACCACGGCGGACCGGATCGCGGACGCGGCGGAGATCTCGCCGGATCCGGCTGGGCTGTACGGCCGTCACCTGTCGCCGCTGTCACGCAGGCTTCACGTGACGTTCCAGCCGGAGGAGTCTCGTTGACCGCTCGCATTCTGGTCGCCGAGGATGACGTGAAACAGGCGCGACTGATACGGATCTACCTGGAGCGGGAGGGGAACGAGGTCCAGATCGTCGCCGACGGCCGCTCGGCGGTCGACCGGGCCAGATCCTCCCGGCCCGACCTCATCGTGCTCGACGTGATGATGCCGAACGTCGACGGTCTCGACGTGTGCCGCATCCTGCGCGCCGAGTCCCAGGTACCCATCCTGCTGCTCACCGCGCGCGCCACGGAGGAGGACATGCTCCTCGGCCTCGACCTCGGGGCCGACGACTACATGACCAAGCCGTACAGCCCACGGGAGTTGACCGCGCGGGTCAGGGCGTTGCTGCGGAGGGCGAAGGCGGCCGGGCGCACGGAGTCCGCTGTGCTCACGGCCGGGGACCTGGAGGTCGACACCTCCCGCTTCGAAGTTCGCGTGGTGGGGGAGCCGGTGGTGCTGACCGGCAAGGAGTTCGCGATCCTGACCGTGCTCGCGGGGGAGCCGGGGCGGGTGTTCACCAGGGCACAGATCATCGACCGGGTCTTCGGGTTCGACCAGAACGTCCTGGAGCGCACGGTCGATGCCCATGTGATGAATCTGCGGCGGAAGCTGGAGAAGGGCCGTGGGGGCACGCGGTATGTGGAGACCGTCTACGGGCGGGGCTACCGGCTGTCGAACGAGTCCGGTGAGGTGCGGTGAGTTTCCGGCTTCGGGTCCTTGGCCTGCTGATGCTGGTCGCCATGGCCGCCACGGCGGCCACAGCGTGGCTGACATTACGTCAGATCACCAGTCAGGTACGTGAGTCCGACCGTGCGGGGCGGCAGGAGGTGTCCCGGATCACCGGCGAGCTCCGTTCGTACGGATTCGAGCACGGCACCTGGGAAGGTGTCGCGCCGACGGTGGGTGAGCTGGAGAGGGACACCGGGCAACGCATCCGGGTCACCACGGAGTCCGATGTACTGCTGGCCGATTCCGACGCCCTCGCGGGCCGCGAGCCGCGCGCGGTGAGCAGTCGGCCCCCGGTCCTGGTCGACCCCCGCCCCGGGCTGCGGTTACCCAAGGGGAAAGTGCCGCTGGCCTCGGTCAAGCTCACCGTGGCCGCGATCGGTGAGTACCGTGCCGTGGCGGCGTACCAGGCCTGTCTGACCCGGGCGGGCGTCAAGGTGACGTCCCGGCCGAACAGCATCGGCATCCCCCGGATCATCAGCACGGACCGTCGTTCACCCCAGTGCAGGGAGCCGACAGCCGAGGTGAATCCGCGCGCCGCCCAGGATCACGACGCCGCCTTCAGGTGCGTGTCCGAGGAGCGTCTCGCCGCGTGTCTGCAGCGCGTTTTTGACGAGCGGACCGTCTCCGTCGCGCCGTCGCGCCTTCAGGTCCGCCTCGGCGTACGGGACGAGTCGCCGCCCACTTTGGCCGCCGCGCCCACGGTGGTCGTCGCGGTGGGCGTCAGCCTTGCCGTCATCCTCGGCGGGCTGCTCCTGAGCAGGGCCGTGCTGCGCCCGATACGTGCCCTGACCCTGGCCGCCCGGGGGCTGGGGGAAGGAGATCTGGAGCGACGGGTTCCCGTCTCCGGCCGGGACGAAATCGCCGAACTCGGGCGTGCCTTCAACAGGATGGCCGACTCCGTCCAGGCCGGCGAGGAGCGTCAGCGCCGCCTCACCGGCGACATCGCACACGAGCTGCGTACCCCGCTGGCCAACCTGCGCGGCTATCTGGAAGCGCTGCAGGACGGGTTTGTCGAGCCGACCCCCGAACTGCTCGACTCCCTCCACGAGGAGGCGATGCTGCAGCAGCGGATCGTGGACGATCTGCAGGACCTGGCGCTCGCCGAGGCCGGTGCGCTCACCTACCACCACGCTGTTGTCGATCTGCGCGATTGCCTGGAAACCTGCCGTGCGGCCCATCGGGCCCAGGCCGAAACAGCCGGCGTGGTCCTGGAGCTGGAGGCGCCGCAGCAGGTGTTCGTGGTCGCCGACACGGACCGGCTACGTCAGGTCGTCGGCAATCTCGTCGGCAACGCGCTACGGGCCACGGCACCGGGCGGCACCGTGAGGCTGGTTCTGGTCCGGCACGGCGACTCGGCGGTCCTTCAGGTGCGGGACACCGGCAAGGGGATACCGGCCGAGCATCTGCCCCACCTCTTCGACCGGTTCTGGCGGGCGGATGCGGCCCAGGGCCGCGCCACCGGCGGCAGCGGTTTGGGGCTCTCCATCGCCCGGCAGATCGTGACCGATCACCGGGGGACGATCGACGTGGAGAGCACGGTGGGTGTCGGGACGATCTTCACCGTCGTGCTCTCCACGGCTCCGGCAGACGCGCACTGACCTGCCCGGCCCGGGGTGCTGCGGTGGGGTCAGGAACCCGCGAGCGCCTGTGTGGGCGCCAGGCGCCCGGCCCGCACCGCCGGGTACAGCCCGGCGATCGCCCCGATCAGCAGCGTGACGGCGATCCCGGCTGCCGCCGCCCACACCGGCACCTCGGTCGGCCATTCTCGTACGTATGCGTACCCGGCGGTGATGGCCGTGCCGAGGACCGTTCCGCCGAGCCCGCCCAGTGCGGACAACAGCAGCGATTCGGAGACGAACTGGCCACGGATCTGGCCGCTGGTGGCGCCGAGCGCCCTGCGCAGGCCGATCTCCGGGCGGCGTTCGAGCACCGAGATGACCATGGTGTTGCCCACGCCGACCCCGCCCACCAGGAGCGCGACCCCGCCGAGGCCGAGCAGCAGTCCGGTCAGCGCCGACTCCGTGGCCTCCCGTGCGGCCAGCGCGTCGGAGGGCCGGGAGACCAGCACGCCACTTGGCTTCTCGGGGTTCGCCGTCGCCGCGAGCACCCCCCGCACCGCCGCCACCTGGTCGTCCCGAGCGCGCACGTAGACGGTCGACGGGTGGCCGTCGAAGCCCAGATACGTCTCTGCGGCCTGCCAGCCGACCAGCGCCGAGCTGTCGACCTCCGGCGCCAGCGGCATCGGTTCGAGTACTCCGACCAGGGAGAACCACTTCCCGCCCAGCCACAACCGCGTCCCCGGCGTTTGGACGTCAAGCCTCCGGGCCGCCTGAGCGCCGAGCACCACGGCCGGATACTCCTCGGTCGCCGACTCGAGCCACCGGCCGGTACGCACCCTTCCGCCGATCGCCGGCAGCAGCTGCGACCCGGCTGCGGCGACCTCTACGCTGCTGGTCCGCCCGACCGGCACATGCTCGTTGCGGTAGACCGCGGCGCCTTTGACCGTGCCGGTCGCCGCCACCTGCTGCACCGGGCCGATACGCCCGATCATGGGCACCGCTTCCTTGGGAAGGCGGGTCGTTTCGCCCTCGGGGGTCTGCCCCGGGGCGACGCGCAGCATGTTGGTGCCCAGCTGGTCGAGTTTGCGGTCGACCTCGGCCCGGCTGGAGCTGGAGATGCCGACGACGGCGACCATCGCCGCCACGCCGATCGCGATGCCCAGCGCGGACAGGAACACACGCAGCGGCCGGGTCCGCAGCCCGGTCCCACCGAGCCGGACGATGTCGGCGGGGCGTAGCCGGGCGGGGCGCAGCACGGCTGCCCGGCGCCTGCGGCTCATTTCGGAACTCCGGTGCCGGGCACCGGGGGGAGACCGCTGTCGGCCACGATCCGGCCGTCGCGCATTTCCACCTTCCGGTCGAGCGCCTCGGCCATCTCCCGGTCGTGCGTGATGACCACCACCGTGGTGCCGGCCGCGTGCAACTCCCGCAGCAGCTCCAGGACCGCCGCGCCGGAGGCCGAGTCAAGGTTGCCGGTGGGTTCGTCGGCGAGCAGCAGGGCCGGTTCACCGATCACCGCGCGGGCGACCGCGGCCCGTTGCCGTTCGCCCCCGGAGAGCTGGTGGGGGAGGTGGTCGAGCCGGTGGTCGAGCCCGACTCGGGTCAGTGCCTGCGCGGCCTTGCGCCGGCGTTCCCGCAAGGGCACGCCCGCTTACAGCAGGCCGTCGGCGACCGTGTCCAGCACCGGCACGCCGACGGCCAGGTGGAACTGCTGGAAGACAAAGCCGATCCGCTGTGCTCGGTGCGCGGAGACCTCACGGTCGGACAGCTCGGCGATCTCGTGACCGTCAATGGCGATCCGGCTGCTGGACGGCCTGTCCAGGGTGCCCATCAGATGGAGCATCGTCGACTTGCCCGACCCGGAAGGGCCGACGACACAGGCCAGTTCTCCGTACGGGATGGCCAGGTCGACCCCGCTGACCGCCGATACACGGCCGGGGTAGGTCTTCGACACGGCGGTGAACTCGACGACAGGGGTATCGAGCATGCCTGGAGGCGAGGTCACTCGGGGATCCTCACCTTCATGCCTTCGTGGACCCGGGGGCCGCTCACCTCGACCTTGCCTCCCGCGTACAGACCGGTCTTCACGGGCGCGAAGCGGCCGGCACCGCTGTCTCCGCCACCACCGTCCTCACTTCCTCCGGCAAGTTCCAGGCCGTAGCCGCCCTCGGCCAGAGCCACCAGGGCAGCGACCGGAACGGTCAGCACCCCCTTGCGCTCCTTGACCACGTGGCGGACCGTCACCGGGCCGCTCTCCAGGCTGCCCAGCGCGTCCTGGTCATCGAAGGTGATCACCACGGACACGGTGGCCGCCTTGCCCGCCGAGCCGCCGCCACCGTCGGCGCCGCCCCCTCCCGCGCCGTCCACGCCGCCCGAGGCGCCGGACGACGACGCATCCTTGCCCACGCTCGCGATCTCGCCCTTGACCGAACGCCCGTCCGGAAGGTCCACCGCGACCTCGCTGCCCCGCTGAGCCCAATTCGTGTCCGTGGCAGGCACGTTCACGGTGACCATGCGCGACGTGGTGGTGTACGTGAGCGGATTGCCGGAAGCTGCGGCTCCGACCAGCGCACTGGTGCCCGCGATCCGGACAGCGCCGGGCGCGTAGACGATGTCGCCGGCACCGACCCTGCCTGTCTGGGGCAGGTCGAGGTCCTTCTGCCAGCGCTTGACCGCGTTGGCCGTCAGCGCGGTGTACGACTCGTCCACGGTGAAGCCGGAGTAGCCGAGGGCGCTGAGGTTGCTCTCGAACTGCTTGACGTCCATGCCGTGCAGCGGCGTCGGCTGCCGCGGTGTCCCGGCTGCTTGAACCGTCCCGGCGCTGTCGGCGTTCGTCGCGCCGCCGCCCGTGGCACCGCTGTCGCTGCCACTGTCCTGGCCGGACCCGGTGCCGCCGTCCTGACCGTCCTTGCCACCGTTCGCGACGTCGCCTTCAGGCTCTGCTTCTGTCACTCCCAAGTCGCGGTACATGGGCAGGCTTCCGTAGAGCAGGACCACCGGGCGGTCGTCGACCCGCAGTACTTTCTCCCCGCGCCGCACCGTCCTGCCGGTCGCCGGCAGCCAGGTCACCGTTCCCTCCGCCTTGATCTGGAACGGAACCTCCGGGCCATGGCCGAGCTGGCCGTCGACCTCGGTCTGATCGGTCAGCGTGTCCCGGGTCACCTGCACCACTTCGCTGCTTCTGCCCGGCGCGGAGCCCTTGTCGTCCGTACCGCCTCCGCCGAGCCCCAGGGCTCCGACCGTGCTGACCACGGCGACCAGAAAGAAACCGGCCGCTATGAGGAGCGGGCCACGCCTGCGCCTCCCCGTTCTCCTGCCGTCGGCACGGTCGTCCGCCCCGTCTTCACCTTCTGCCCGCCCCTGTCCCGCATCCCTCATGACATCCACGGTTGCTCGTCCCGTCAGCCCTGGGGCGTGGGCGCGTCGTCCGGGATGCCGATGATCGAGGCGCAGGCGCGCGTGGCCCGCTTGGCACCCGTCGATGTCGAATCCCATGTGACGTCACGGAAGTGGCCGTCCGCACCGGTGTCGGGGAAGTCCGGGGCGCCCTGCTCCTGCATGCACTGCGCGTACTGCTGGTTCTTCCGGATCTCTCCCTTGGAGAGCTCGGGCTGCTGCGCCTTCTCGACGCTCTCCGGGACGGGCACGCTGAGGTCCGCGCACTTCTCCTGTGCCTTGAGGGCCTTCGGGTCGCGCTTCCACTTGGACTGGTCGCCGAGGTCGACCTTGCCCTTGGCATCAGGATCAGGAGCGTCGAGGCCCTCGCCACGCAGGCACGTGACCCACGTGCGCTGCGCCTCGACGTACTCGGCCAACTCGCTCGAACCGCTTGTGGACGCCTTGTCGCCGGTCTTGCCGCCTCCCGCGGACGCGACCTCGTCCCCCCGTTCCCGCCGCCTCCGCAGCCGGTGACCACCAACGCCACCACCGACGCCATCCCGGCCAGCACCAGCCGGCCCCCGAACCGCCGACGCGAACTCATCCTCATGGGTTCCTCACACTTGGGTCGCCGTCCGGCCCCCGTCGTGGCCGGACGGGAAGGAATGTAGGACCGCTCCTATGAAGGACCTATGAAGAAGCCATCAAGAACTCTTCCCGTGGGCTGCATCGGGCTGGGCTGCGGCAGCGTCGCCGGTCGTCATGCCCGCCTCGGGTGTCGATGACAGGGCGAAGCTCCGCGGCGACGGGGGCGCGTCCCGTCGCCGTGCAGCGAACATCGAAGGGCCCCACCGCGAGCGGTGGGGCCCTTCATGAAACATCGGGTCCGCGAGGTGATCCGGGCGGAACGGCCTAGTTGGAGAAGTACAGGTACTTCCAGGACCCGTACGTCGTCGTGTTCACCGTGTCACCGGACGATCCGTTGACGTACACGGATCGCATGCGCGCCTTGATCCCGGACGTCCCCGGCGCCTCCAGGCGTACGGCCGACTTTCCGTTCGTGCCGAGCGCGAAGTACTGCGAGCCGGCGGAGTACCACTTTCCGCCCGAGTAGACCTGCAGGTCGAAGCGCTGCTTACGCCCCTTGTAGTAGGTCATGGTCGTCGTGAGCAGCGGGTCGGTGCTCTTGTGGAACCAGTAGTACGACGTCGAGCCGATCTTGGCCGTCTTGTAGTGCTTGGAGACGGCGGTGGACACCTTGACCCTGGCGTACGCCGTGGACTTCACCGTCCTGGGCGCGTAGCGGGCGTCACCCTTGAAGACCGCGGTGATCTCCGTGTCCCGCGTCATGTCCACCGTCGCGGAGATGTTGCCGCTGGAGTTGACCGTCCCGGTCTTCAGCAGTTTGTTGGGCTTGTCGCCGCCGAAGGGGTTCGCCCAGATCTCGACCGTGCGGTTCTTGTACGTCGAGCCGAGGTGCGCGGTGAAGGAGACGTCGGCGCCGTAGTTGTAGACATTGCCGTTCTTGTTCAGGGTCAGCGTCGGCTTCGCACGGGAGACCGTGACCTTGTCGGACGCCTTGGCCGCCGTGTGCTCGGCGTCGCCCGCGTAGGTGGCCTGGTACGTGACCGTGCCGCCGGCCGGCGGGGTGTCGGTGAAGCTGTACGTGCCGTCCGCCTTCACCGTGACGGCGGGCAGCGCCTTGCCGCTGGGGCTGTCCAGGTCGGTGCGGGTGACTGCCAGCCTGGTGCCGGCCGGCAGCGGCACGGTCGCCGAGAGCTTGCCGGTGACGGTGAGCTTCGTGGCGCGGGGGGCGGTGGCGGGGGCGTTCAGCGTCAGGGTCGGGACACTGAGCGCCGGGTCGGTGAGCGCCTTGAGGGTGTAGCCGCTGGGCGAGCTCACGAGCGCGAAGATCCGGGAGGCGTCCGGGGCCCAGGCGAGGGCGGACGTGTCGGCGGTGTATGTGCGGATGGGCTTGGTCGCGCCGGGCCGGTAGACCGCCACGTTCGTGCCGCTGATCTGGGCGACCAGACCGTTCGGGGCGATGTCCGCGCGCTGCCCGGCCGGGTAGGCGCCGGCGGCGGTGAACTTCCCGTCCGCGTAGGAGTGCCGGTCCGTGCCGTCGACCAGCACCTGCGGGGCGCCGGGCACGAGGTCGATGTCGCTGACGTGGTTCAGCGAGTAGTCGCCGTTGTGCCAGGCGGTCACCTGGGGTGTGGCGCCGGAGACGTCGACGACGGCCATCAGGTCCTTGGCCGGGTCGAAGAAGTCGGTCGCGCCGACGGCCAGTAGTCCGGGCGCGGACGGGTCGGTGTCGAGGAGCGCCGGGCTCCCGACTCCGGAATCCCCCGGGAGTTGCCCGAGCGTCACCGGGTCGGTCCCGCCGGCCGGGTCCACCGCAGGGTCGACCGAGCCCAGGTTGCCGTCGCCGTCCGACTGGTCTTCGTAGGTGAACCAGGCCTTGCCGCCGGCGAATTCGACGTACAGCGGGCCGATGCCGGTGGCCACGGGGTACCGGGCCTTGATGTCGAGGGTGGCCGCGTCGATGGCCACGATCTCGTGGCTGCGCCGCGCCGCCGCGTACAGGGTGGTGCCGTCGTCGGACAGGGCCAGGTCGAAGATCCCGGCGATGCCGCTCACCGAGTCGACAAGGTTGCCGTTGTAGTCGGCGGCGATGATCCTGTCGTTCGTGTCGTCGCCGACGAAGACCCGTTGGCCGACGCCGTCGACGACGATGCCCGCGGGCGAGCCGACGGTCGCGGTGAGCGCCGACGCGGGACCGGCTGCGGCGACGCTCAGTACCGCCGAGCTGAAGAGGACCGCGAGCGCTGTCGCGGTCGAGATGCTGCGCGTGCGCACAGTGTTCTACCCCCACAGGAAAACCCGGTGGATGACCGGGAGTTGAGAGCGCCGCGCAGCACCCGGACGTGACCGCGTACGTGCGGTGACGCGCGCGGCGCGGCTGCTACCGGGCAGCGTATGGCATGACAGTGACAAACAAGGGGGAGTTTTCCGTGCGGAGACGGCGCGGTGGAGAGCCATGCGGCAGCGGACGCCGTCGGATCGACTGTCCCGCGCTGGGCGCCTTTTACGTGTGTCACACGCGACTGGTGTGCTGGTCCAGGATGGCCCGCAGCCGGTCGAGGTCCCCGGCCTCATGCACCCCCCGCTTGGGCATGACACCGAGCCACATGATGTTGGGGTCCCGGCTGAGCAGGACGAAGTGGCCGGCCGTCTCCCGGTACCCCTGGAAGACGGACCACTTCTGGACCAACGTGCTGTGGTCGTTACGGCAGGTGATCCCGGCCGGAGACACGGTGGCGCGGTACTCGCCCTGCCATCCGATGATCCGCTGCACGTGGGCGGCCTGTAGCCGCGGGTACCCCCACACCACCAGGGTGACGAACAGGACCAGAACGGTCGAGACCACGTCGATACTCCCACGGCCCACGGCGGCGAGCAGCCATTGCCCTACCCACAGTGCGAGGAACACGCCCCGCAGCAGCAGCCCGGTCCGCTTGATCCGCTCGCGGACCCGCAGGCCGACCAGTGCGTCGGCAGACTGGGGCCGGTACACCAGCTGGACCGCGGTCTGTTCGTCCACGACGTCGGAGGTCTCCGCGCCGTTGTTGGTGCCTTCGGTGCTGCGGCCCTCGGCCATGATCCCTCCCCGGTACGACGACCCGCGGATCCTACCGAACCTCAGTGCCGGGGCGGACGGCCGCCGTTGGCGGGGCAGGTGGCGGTCGAGTATGCCGCGCAGCAGGTCGGTGTCGTTCTTGTCCTGTCCTGCCGCCACCGACCACGCCGGGCGGGTCCGACCAGGACGACGAGGATCGCGTCCAAGCCGATGACAGACAGAACTACGACCGGCTGACGGCGATGAAGCGGCGCTGCGACCCCGGCAACCTGTTCCGCCTGAACCACAACATCACGCTGGAGGCGTAAAGACATCCTCACCACGACCGCACAACGCAGAAGGCCCCGGCCGGATTCCTGGCCGGGGCCTTCAAGTGCCCGGAGAGTGAACCGCTGACCTCGGATCAGGTTGTGGGCTGTGCCTTCCACGACCATGCCGAGGCGGAGGGATCAGGGCTGGGTAAGTCGCTGGAAGAGCTTACCGATCTGGTCCTTGTCGGCGATCAGTGGCAGCGTGTCGAAGGAGAGCTCCCACTCACCCCCGGGGCCGAACCGCTCGACGATCCCGAAGGGGACGTCAGCCCCCTTCTCGCTGGTTACCGTGCCGTGCCACTCGACATAGGTCGTGGTCCCGCCGAACGCGACCTGGCCCGCCTTCAGCTGGACGTCCGCGTGATCGAAGAACCTCTTGAGGTACGCGGTCTTGCCCGCGTTCGTACTCAGTGGCCGGGACAGCCCCGGGGCGGTCAGCCGGGCGTTCCCCATCCGGCCGGCCAGCGCGGAGACGTCCCCGTTGTTCCATGCCGCCAACCGGGCCGTGATCTCGTCGGCCCGGAACCGCTCGGGTGCACCGCCGGTCCCTCTGCGGGTCGAGGGATTCGCGTCGGCGATCCCCTTGAAGAGTGGCCGCAGTTCGGGGGCGATCGGCTTGACCAGCTCGTAGCGGTCGTAGTAGCGCCGCGCCTGAATCGTCTTGCCGTCGTCGGAGAGCACGTTCCGGGCGATCTGGGGAAAGGTCACCTTGTGTCCCTTGATCGTGACCTCGTTCTGCTGGCCGAACATCATCACCGCGCCGTCGGCCACCACGGAGGTGCCCCGGTACCGCAGGTCGGGGGCGAACTGGAGCGATCTGGTGATCGAGTCGCCGATCGCCGTGTGTCCGCGCTGCGGGTCGCCGCCCGCCTCCCAGAGGGTCGACTCGTCGTCGAAGATGTCCAGGTAGGCCTTGACTCTCGGGTGGTTGAGATCGCCCAGCGCCGGCGGTGTGCCGGTCGGTATCTCACCGAAGGCGATCTGCCGCTTGATGAACGCGCACGCGTTCGGGGTGATCCGGCCCTCCAGCCTTTCGACCTTCTCCTGGACCCCCGCGCATCCGCTCTCCTGCGAGACGGCTGCGGCCGCCGCGGGGGTCGCGGCGGCGGACACGGACGGTCCAGCCGCCACCGCGCCGAAGGACAACCCGGCGGCCATTGTCGCTGCGAGCAGTCCGGTCTGCCCCAGTGTCGTCTTCTTCGTGCGCCGTGCCCGCTGTATTGCCACCATGGCGGTACCCCATTCTTGATCCCTGTTGCCTGCTGCGGCCCGACCCGGCCTGGGTGCGCAGCGCGCCCCGCCCGGGTGAGACCACCGTTCCAGCCGGCGTGCGGAGTATCGATTACCGTGCAGGTAATGCCGGGCCGGGGCAGACCCGGCGGCAGGAACTGTGCGGCGCTCACCCTGCGAGGAGGCCGTCGTTCGCTACGCCGCGGTTCGTGGCCGAGAGCAGCGTGTTTCTGCGCGCCCGCGAGCCCTGTCCCGCGGGTGTTCCAGGGACAGGGCCGGGCGTCAACGTGACGAGAGCGGCCCGGAGGGCTCCCAAGAGTCTCGTTGAGACTGCGAATGTCGAAGGGCCCACCGCAAGCGGTGGGGCCCTTCGACGTATTGCCCGGTGAGAGCAATGGCGCTGGTGTCGATCAGGAACTGTGCCGCGTTCACCGCCGGTAGGTCCTCTTGTCCTCGAACAGCTCCAGGTCGAAGGCACCCTGATCGGCGGCGGCCCGGAGCCGGGTGAGGGCCAGGGCGCGGCGCCGGATTACGTCGGCATGACGTTGTGGATGCGGGAGAGCGTGAAGACGCGCTCGTCGCCTCGTAGGTGGCACCAGGCTTCGAGGTAGGGCGGGTCGAGTTCGAGGCGGCTGAGGGAGCGTACCGTGCGTCGAAGGGCTGAATCCTGTCGCTGCGTATCGGAAACACATGGGCCGCGGCGGAAACTGAGACGGCCCGGCACGAGGCCGGACCGACTCCACCCGGCCATCGAGTGCTATTGCACGTCCACGTAGTCGCCTGTCGCCGAAACGGCCGGGGTGGTCGAGGTGCCGGCGAAGTTCCAGCGCCAGTAGCCGTCCACGGACGCGGTGGTCGTGGTCTTCAGGTCACCCGTGCTGGAGGTGTTCACCGTCTTGATGGTGGTGTAGGTGCTGGTGCCCGCCTTGCGGAACTGGAGCTTGACCGGCTGCGCGGTGTAGCCCGCGTAGACGTCGGTATCCCAGTTCGCCCGGGTGAGCTTGCCGGTGATCGTGAGGGTCTTGTCCTTGGCTATCGGTTCCGGACCGGCGTTGACGGTCAGCTTGGAAAACCGCTGGAGGCGGGTGGTCGCGTAGGCGTCCCGCTGGGTCCAGCTGTCGTCGTTGGCCCATACGTCGACTCCAACCTTCCAGGTTCCGGCGTCGGCGTTGGTGAGCCACCAGCCCGGTTCGAAGGTGAAGGTCTTCGAGCAGGTGGAGGTGGTCGCGCTGGAGGCCACGCAGTCCGCGGGGGTGGTGTCCTCATCCGGCGTGATGTAGCCGCCAGGGTTGTTGGGATCCGTTCCGCGCCACAGGTGGAAGTCCGCGTCCCAGATGCCCGACGGATCGGTGGCGGTCACCGAAACCGTGACCGTCTTGTCGGCGAGGCCGACAGCGATGCTCTTGCCGCCGTTGACGGAGACGTTGGTGATCTGGATGTCGCCGACGGTCTCGTCCGCGTACGCGGCAGGGCCGATGAATCCGCCGAGCGCGGAGGCGGAGGCGAGCACAGCTAAGATTGCGCGCTTGCGCATGAATCTCCCCACAGTGAAGAAGACGCACCCGCCGGATACATGACACGGCGGGTGGATGAGGGGCCAACTGTAAGCAGTCGAACGTCTCTTCACAACGGCAGGTTGATCATTCCGAATCCGTCAGAGGCACGGCGGCGGGTCCGGGCCCGTGACGCCGGGCGGCACCGCGATGGCGGCGTGGACGGAGATCCGCGACGAAAGCTCGTACGCGGTCGCCCGCCGCCTCAAGCTCGACGGAACGCTCGGCGCACCCATCACTCTCGGCTCGGGCTCGGCCGAAAAGCCGGCCATCGGCGTAGACCGCAACGGCCAGTTCGTCGTCGCCTGGGTGCGCGGCTCCGAGGCCGTGGCCCGGCGGATCAAGCCGGACTCCGTCTCCGCGACGAAGGTCCTCACCTCGTCGATCGCGTCGTACGGCGGTTTCGGCATGGTGCGTGTCGGCGTCGACCGGGACGGCGACGCGGTCATCAGCTACCACTCCGGCGGTGGTGCCCGCCCGCAGGTCTGGGCCTCGCGCTGGAGCCGCACCGGCACGCTGGCGGCCCCCTGCGCATCTCGGCCTCCACGGACAACGTGGGCTTCCACCAGGCCCTCGCGACCGACCTCGACGGCGACTCGATGATCGTGTGGACCCGCTACAACAGCAGCGGCAAGCTTGAGTTGCTCGGCCGTCGGCTGTCAGCGGGCGGTACCCGCGGCACCGTCACCACCCTCGGTCTCGGCGACCGGCCCGACCTCGCCCTCGCCGACGACGGCGACGGCATGCTGGTCTTCCACACCGTCGTCCCCACGTCAACGATCCCGTACAGCTACACGAAGAGCAGCGCCCGCCTGGTCAGCCGTTCCGGCACCTTCGGCACCACGAGAACGCTCACGTCGGACGGCCGGGTACCGCAGGTCGAAGCCTCCCGAGCTCCCGGTTCACGGTGATCTGGCAGCGGGCCACCCACCCGGGCACGATCAAGTCCATCACCGGTCCCTGACCGGCGTCGGGGCGGGCCCGGGACGGACGTTGTGCAGGACACGCGGCGCGAAGCCATGAGCCACACGGATCGGCTGCTCAGGAGGGTGCGCGGTGGGCCGTCGCCCTGGCGCTCGGCCAGTCCGGGCAGACCGTGGCCGGAGGTCGGGAAGGCCCCCGGGCCCGTCCGTGCCCCGGTCCGGTTGACCACCGTGAGATCCAGTCCGTCCGGCCCGGCCGCCACCTTGATTTCGATCGGGCCGCCCGCCCCGTGGCGCAGCGCGTTCGTCAGCCCCTCCTGGAGGATCCGGTACGCCGCCCGGGAGAGCGTCCCCTGCACCTGCGCCAGCTCGCCCGACAGCTCCGGTTCCACCACCGCCCCCGCGTGCCGCAGGCGGTCCAGCAGCTCGGGGAGGTCGGCCAGGGTCCGGGTCGGCGCCGTCCCCGACTGTTCCTCGCGCAGCACTCCGAGTACGTAGTCCAGGTCCTCCAGCGCGGCCCGCGTCGACTCCTCGATGCTGCGCATGGCGGCCCGCGCCGCCGCCGGGTCGGCCCAGCAGCCGTGGCGCCGCCTCGGCGTGTGCCGTCGACCAGAGCCAGCGGCGGCGACCAGGCCGAGTCACAGCCGGCTCGGGCACCGGCAGCCCAGCGATTGGCGTCGGGGCCGGAGCCCTTACGCGACAACGGTGCATTGCCCGCCAGGCCCGCGAAGTCTGAACGCCAGGGACGTCTGGGCCGCGGGTGGAGGAGCGCCGCTTCGATCCGCCGTCGTCCGGCGACGTTGATGTCAGCGGCTGATGTCGGACTGTCCGGCTGCACGCCAGGGGCAATGCCACGCCGCGCCACGGTACGGCGCCTCTCGTATCGGCCACGCTTCGCCTACGCCAGCCTGATCAGGATGCGTGGTGGCTGCTGTCATCGGTCTCCTGCGGTCGCGGGGCGATCCGTAGCGGTGCAGTGTGGAAGGCGTGGGCTCCAGGCAGGGACGTGTGGGTTTCGGGCAGCCGTGGCAGCCGAGCCACCTGCTGCTACTGATCCCTGTTGTGCTCATCGTTGTGATCACTGCCACGGACATCGTGAGTGGGCCACACATCGTTCTCGGCCCCCTGCTGGTGGTCGCGCCCACGCTCACCGCGTGGTTCGCGGGCCCCTGGACGACGGGCGGCATCGGGGTCCTGGCCATGGCGGGCGAGGTGGTCAGCGGCTGGCGCACCGGATGGCTGACTTCGCGGAACGTGGTGGTGGAGGTGATCGCTATCGCGGTGATCACCTCGTTGATCGTGTTCCTGTGTGCAGTGCGCGACCGGCGCGCACGCCAGATGGCCCAGGTGCGGTCGGTCGCCGAGGCCGCCCAGAACGTGCTGATGTGGCCGTTGCCGAGTCGGCTCGGCCCGCTGCACCTCGCCTGTCTCTATCTGGCTTCCGAGGAGGAGGCCGATGTCGGCGGCGACCTGTATGCCGCCACCCGCACCGACAACACGGTCTGCGTGATGATCGGCGACGTACGGGGCAAGGGCCTGCCCGCCCTCGGTGAGGCCGCCCTCCTGCTTGGCGCCTTCCGCGAAGCCGCTCACCAGCACGCCTCCCTGCCGCAACTCGCCGCCGCGCTCGAGCGGAGCATGACCCGCTACCTCGCCGACTTCGAACCCGAGACAGAGGCAGGCGAACGCTTCGTCACCGCCCTTCTGCTTGAGATCCCCGACAACGAACCCATCGCCCGCATGACCAGCTGCGGCCACCCGGCACCCCTGCTCCTCGGCCCAGACAACACCGTCACCATCCCCCACCTCCACCCCGCACCCCCACTCGGCGTCGGCGTCACGGACCCCGACAACCACGCCGTCGACACCCTGCCTTTCGCTCCCCAAGACACGCTGCTCCTGTACACCGACGGTGTGGCCGAGGCCCGTGACCCAAACGGCGTCTTCTACCCGTACGCGGAACGTGCGGCCCAGTGGGCCGACCACCCTCCCGAGGCCCTGCTCCACCGCATCGAGCGCGACCTGCTAGCCCACACCGGCGGACACCTCGGCGACGACGTCGCCCTCCTCGCCATCCGCCGGGCCCCCGTCCCGCACCCGGACCACCACCTTCAGCGCGTCCAGCGCGACACGCCGGCGTCAGCGGGCCGCAGCTGTGGGACATAGCCGCCGAGGGCCTCGGCAAGGTCTACTTCTGTGACCGCGGCCGTCGCGCGCATGGTCTGCTGGCGGATCGCGGCCGGTGCGGACTGGGAGGGCAAGGGGTACGTCTTCGCCTCGCCGATCGGCGGGCCGTTGAGCCCCCACCGACTTTCACGTCTGGAAGCGGCTTCTCCGGGACGCGGGTGTACGAGACGGCCGCCTCCATGACGCTTGCCACACCGCTGCGACCGTCCTCCTGATCCTCGGAGTCCCGGAGGGTGGATGAGACCAAAACTGAGACCGGAGTGCCGGGTCACACCTTCTTGACGACGATCGACTCCGGAACCAGCCTCTCCAGGTCGTCCACGTCCGAGGTGAAGACGGTGACCTGCCCCTTCTGCTCTCGCGCGATGACGGCGAGCACCGCGTCCATCGCGTACTTGTGGCCGAGCAACTTGGCACCGGCCAGGAGGCGGCGGGCCCGGCGGGCCTCGTCCTTTCCGATGTCGGTGACCTTGAGCCGGGAGATCACCCAGTCCCAGCGCTGCTCGGTGGTTCTGCCGTCGTACGCCTCGACCAACGTCATCGGAGACGTCACCACCTCGGCCTCACCCCGGGCCGCGAGGTCGAGCCAGGCGATCATCTTCCGGTCGCCGCGCACGGCCAGGGACAAGGCTTCGCAGTCGAGTACGAAGACGCGCTGTGGCCGCTGCCTGTGCTCGGCGGCCCGCTTCTTCAAGCGGCCTCTCCGGCGCTGTGCTTTCCAGTGGCGCGGCGGCGCTCGTGCTCGGCGTCGAGATCCTCCAACTCCTCGAACGCTGCCGTGCGTTCCTTCTCGGTGAGGGCGCCGTGTTCCTCCTGCAGCCAGTCCGCCATTTCCCGCAGCCGGTCCCGGTCGCGCTTGAAGCGCAGCGCCTCAGCGACGTACGCCGACAGGCCCCGTTCCGCCGCCTCTGCGCGGATCTCGTCAAGGAGATCCGCGGGGATCGTCACCGTTACCTTCTTGGTCGTCGCCATACAAGAGACCATACTCCTGGTATTGACTCCCTTACCAGGGCGTGCCGCGAACGGTGGCGTGGCCGGACGGCTCGTCTTTCATGGTGCCGTGAGACGCAGCAGCCGCGCGTTGGCCTCGCCCGGCGCGAAACGGTCAGGGGCGAATTCCGTGGCGGACCGAAGTCCGAGCCACACCAGCATGGCGTGGTGTTCCTCATGTGCCGAGTCGGCGAGGATCACTTTGAGATCGCTGTAGCCGGGGGCGCCGCCGCAGTCCTCGGGCGGGCACGCCCCGGCACCGTCCACGCAGTGCGGATAGTGCAGCCCGACAGGCTCTGAGGCTGTCTGGACCTGTTCCACGGTGATGACATGCTCCCAGGAGTCTCCGAAGTCGTACGTGTACACGAAGTGGGCGCCCGGTTTGAGCAGGGCGGTCAGTGTGGCGGTGCGCTCGTCGCGGAATCCGAGTTCACCGCCGGAACGGCCGTACTGGACTCCGTCGATGGTGAACGCGTGCATGTGGCAGTTCTGCCGGCCCATCGCGGTCTGGATCACGGAGTGAAGCCGGTCCAGGCGGATCGCGGCGGGCACCAGCAGCTGCCGCCAAACCGGGGGGTCGTCCACGTCGGCGAGCTCGACGAGGATCCGCAACACCGCGTCGCCGGGCTCGGGCTCGCCGCGCATCCGGGCCGTCTCGGTACGGCCGTCCGCCGTCAGTTCGGCGGTGTCCTCGGTGAGGAGGACAGTGCCCAAGGAGGCCATGGCCTTCAGGACACGTTGGACGTCGTGGTCGCCCGCAGCACGCAGATGCTGGAGGCGGTCGGGAGACAGGTCGTCGAGCACGTACAGCGGGCTGACCGCCTGCCACACCACCTCGTACAGGTTGCTGAGCGGCACCGGGGCCCTGGCCGTGTACAGGCAGTGCAGCAGCACATGCAGACCACGGTCGTACTCGTGTGAGAAGAGTGACTCCAGCCAGCCGGATACAGTCACGGCCGGCCCGATGCGCGGCAGCGCGGCGAACAGGGTGCCACGCAGTTCGTCGGGGCGGTCCAACAGCTTGGCGTTCTTCTTCACCAGCAGCAGGCGCCCGCCCGCGACTCGCAGCAGCCGCGCAGCCTTGGCCCACTCGACCAGCAGCGTGAGGTGGTACAACTCCTCGCTGGACTTCGTCTTGAACGTACGCTCCCCGATCACCGGGTCCATCCGGTCGCCGGTGCCCAGAACCTCCAGAAGCGCCCGTGCGTCGGCGAGCGTCACACGGCCGGTCGGCGTCAGCCTGCGGCCCGCGCCGACCCAGCCGACCAGCGCTCGCACCTGCTCGACGGTCCTGCCCCCTGCCTCACCCACGCTGAACCACCCATTCCCGTCCGCGTCCTGCTTCTCTCCCGAGTTCAGGATGGCAGCACCGCAGGCACAGCCCATGCTGTGCATCGTGGTGACACGCGAGGTGGCAGACTGTGACGGTGACCAAGCACGATGAGGAACTGCTGACCCGGGTCCGGGAGATGAGGGAGCGCGGCAGCGCGCCGAAGCAGATCGCGAGGGCACTGGGGCTGCGTCCGGCCCAGGCCACCGCGCTGGTGCGGCGGGTCGCCGAGGCGGCACAGGCGCACACCGCACCGGATGAGCGGCCGGTGGTGGGCTGCTGGGTCAACGCGGGCTGGAGCGCGGGACTGGACATGGCCCGAGCCCCGGACTGGGCGGCGGCCGACCGACTCGCCCGCGACCCGGATTCGGAAACGGGCGGTTTCGCCCAGGTGCTGCTGGCCCGCCAGGAACGTGCCAGCAAGGTGACCGTCACCGGGTTCCTGGTGGACGTGTACTGCCTGGGGGTGAAGAACGTCACCGGCCCTGAGGTGATGGGGTCCGGCTCCCTGGCCGGTTACGTACCGACGTACTACTCGGCCTTCGACCACCCGCCGCTGTCGATCGGTGTGGAACAGGCCCAGGCGATCGTGCATGACGCGGTCGCTCACGCCCGCAGCCTCGGCTTTGAGCCGGCAGCCGACTTCGCTGGCGCCGCCGTGCACCTTGGCGCTCCGCCCGGCGACCGGCCGACCATCGGCTTCGGTAAGGACGGCAAGCCGTTCTACTTCTCCGGTCCCTACGACGACCCGCGCAAGGTGGTCCGGACCCTGGAACGCACCTGCGGCACCGGCAACTACCACTATGTCGCTCATCTGTAGGAGCGGGGCGAAGCGGAACGAGTCATGGGGGTAAGGGCAGTGGCACAGGGGCACACCGACGCACCGCGGGTCCGGTGCACCGAGCACGAGGCACAGGCCAATCTGCTTGCAGTGTTGCGCCTGTGCGCGGCAGGGGAAGCTGCGATGCAGTGAGAAGACCCGCCGCCCCGGTACCGCCACCGTCGCTGCGGTCGGCCACGTCCTGGACGGAGGCGACTTCTGCCAACACGAGGCCATCGCTGCCTTCGCCTGGCCGATGCTGCTTCAGGCAGGCGGCCTCGCCGAGCTCACCGGCGGACGGCTGACGCCGACCGCGCGCGGGCGGGCCGCACTGACCCAGCCGCCGCACCTGACCCTCGCCGGCTCTGGCAGCGCTGGCTGAACAACAGCCTCCTGGATGAGTTCTCCCGCGTAGAGGAGATCAAGGGCCAGCGCGCGGCGAACGTCCTGACCGCCGTCAAACCGCGCCGCAAGCTCATCGGCCAGGCGCTGGCCGGCCTCATACCCGGGTGAACATCCGTCGACGGTCTGTTCACGGATGTGCGTGCGGCCGGTCTCGACCCCGCCGTCCACCGTAGCGAGCGCGCCCTGTGGAAGCTGTATCTGCAGGATCCCCAGTACGGCAGCCTCGGCTACGACGGCCACCACGGCTGGTCCCTTCTCCAGGGCCGGTACTGCCTGGCGGTGCTCTTCGAGTACGCCGCCACGCTCGGCCTCGCCGATGTGGAGTACGTCCCGGCGCCGGGCGCCCGCGACGACTACCAGCACAACTGGGGCGGCGACTACCTCGACCGGCTCAGTCGCTACGGCGGCCTGTCCGCGCTCCGCCTCAACCCCCTCGGTGCCTATGCGGTTGCAAGACTCGAATCCACTGCTTTCCGGAAGGGCGCGGGTTCAGAAGAACCTGAGAGATTCCTGTGCCAGGCTGACGCACCCGACCGGCCGGCACGCGGAGACGAGCCCGAGCCGACTCCTCATGGTCGCTTTCTGGAGGAACACCCGATGAGCCTCACCGTTGTCAACGGTCTGCCCGCACACGTCCTGATCGTGCACTTCGTCGTCGTGCTCGTTCCCCTGAGCGCACTGGCGGTGGTGGTCGGCGCGATATGGCCGAGTGCCGCCCGGCGCATGGGGATTGTGCTGCCGGTGCTGGCCCTGCTGACGCTGGCGAGCGTGCCCCTGGCCACGGATGCCGGCGAGTGGCTGGAGGAGCACGTCGACAGCAACGCCCTGGTACGCAGGCACGCCGAACTCGGCGACGGGTTGCTCCCCTGGGCCGCGGGCCTGTTCGTGCTGGCGACGGCGGTCTGGTGGACGACCCGCAGGTCGGCTGCGGCACAGGCCGCTCCCGGGGAGCAGCGAACTCGGTCGGCCTCGTCCCGGTCCGCGCTGGTCGTCCGCGTGGCGGCGGCGGTGCTGTCCGTCGGGGTTGCCGCGGGCGCCGTCGTGGACGTGTACCGGATCGGCGACTCGGGGGCGAAGGTCGCCTGGCAGGACGGGTTCTCCAAGACCGCGACGAGTGACCGGGGTCACAACGACTGACGCGATCGGCTCACCGTTGGAGCGGACACGCGGGCATCGGAAGCCGTGCAGCCACGCAAAACTCCGCTCCCCCGCCGGCGGCGGGCGGGGATCGAGTCGGTCACGGTCGGTCCACTCCCCCGCGTTCCGCCCGAGGCTCTGCCGACCTGTGGCTGGAACGGGAGTTCCCGACCGTCCAGTTCGAACGCCACGCACGTCGAAGGGCCCCGCTGCAAGCAGCGGGGCCCTTCGACGTGTTGCCCGGTGAGAGCAATGGCGGAGGATACGAGATTCGAACTCGTGAGGGGTTGCCCCCAACACGCTTTCCAAATGTTCGTTTAGGGGTTCGGGGAGGGAAAGGGGCGTCCTGACCTGGGGCGGAGTTGACTGTTCAGCGGCGTCCGGACGCGGCTGAATGTAGGCGAATGAGACCAGAACTGAGACCACGAGGTGCCGGATGGGTGGCTCGCGTCGTTCGGCGGATGCTGCGCCCAGGCAAGATTCCTACTTGTTTGATAATGTCGGTTCCATGAGCGAGATTCCTTACAGCGTCGGCGAAGGACCGGCCACCAGGGTCAGTCTCTCCCTCCCCGAGGGGACGGCGGAGGCGATTCGCCGACGGGTCGGCAAGCGTGAGTTCTCCGCGTTCATCACCGAAGCGGTGGAGCGCGAGCTGCGCGGTCAGATCTTGGATGAGTACCTGGCCGACTACGAACGCCGTCAGGGGCCGATCTCCGAGCACGAGCAGGAGCGGGCACGCCGGGTCTTCGACGAGGTGTTCGCCGAGGAGGGGCAGTGGCCCGCCGCAAGCTGAGCCACGAAGGCGCCCTCGTTCTCGACTGCGAGGGCCTGTCGAAGTTCGTCAGTGATCACGAGCCCGTCGTCGCCCTCATCGCCGAAGCCCGCAAGCGGGGCATGGAGGTGGTCATCAGCGCACTCACCATCATCGAAGCGGTGCATCGCCGGACAGACAAGGCGCGGCTCGCCTGGGTCCTGTCCGGCGTGCGAATCGTGCACATCGGCGACGAGGAGGCCAAGGCCGCCTCAGCCATGCTGATCAACGCTGGGCTGCATGGTCACAAATACGCCATCGACGCTGCCGTGGCCGAGACGGCGCTGCGTCAGCGCCGCCCGGTCGTCATGCTCACCTCAGACATTGACGACATGACGAAGCTCTGCGGCGACAGAGTGCGCCTCGTCGCCGTGTAGCCGGCGCCCAGGACCCGAACGCCGGGGACGGAAGGGCGGCCCGTATGTCCTTGTCCGAGCGCGGCGGGGCCGGTGGATCAGTCGGCAGCACCCAGGGCCGTGAACGGCTGCGTGGCCGGACGGCTCGTCTTTCATGGTGCCGTGAGGTGCAGCAGCCGCGTGTTGGCCTCGTCCGGCGCGAAACGGTCAGGGGCGAATTCCGTGGCGGACCGAAGTCCGAGCCACACCAGCATGGCGTGGTGTTCCTCATGTGCCGGGTCGGCGAGGATCACTTTGAGATCGCTGTAGCCGGGGGCGCCGCCGCAGTCCTCGGGCGGGCACGCCCCGGCACCGTCCACGCAGTGCGGATAGTGCAGCCCGGCTGAGAGCCTGTCGGGTGACCTTCGATCGGAGAGCGGACGCGGCATGGTGCGTGCGATTCCAAGGCGCCGGGATGGCCTTGTAGCGGAGCTACCAGGGCATTTCGGCAACGCCGGAAGCGTGCGTGCCAGGGCGTGGCCGCCCGATCAGAGGTCACCCGACAGGCTCTGAGGCTGTCTGGACCTGTTCCACGGTGATGACATGCTCCCAGGAGTCTCCGAAGTCGTACGTGTACACGAAGTGGGCGCCCGGTTTGAGCAGGGCGGCCAGTGTGGCGGTGCGCTTGTCGCGGAATCCGAGTTCACCGCCGGAACGGCCGTACTGGACTCCGTCGATGGTGAACGCGTGCATGTGGCAGTTCTGCCGGCCCATCGCGGCCTGGATCACGGAGTGAAGCCGGTCCAGGCGGATCGCGGCGGGCACCAGCAGCTGCCGCCAAACCGGGGGGTCGTCCACGTCAGCGAGCTCGACGAGGATCCGCAACACCGCGTCGCCGGGCTCGGGCTCGCCGCGCATCCGGGCTGTCCCGGTGCATCCGTCCGCCGTCAACTCGGCGGTTTCCTCCGTGAGATGGACAGCGTCCAGGGAGGCGAGGGCCTTCAGGACCCGTCGGACGTCGTGGTCGTTGGCGGTGCGCAGATGCCCCAGACGGTCGGGAGACAGGTCGTCGAGCACGTACAGCGGGCTGACCGCCTGCCACACCACCTCGTACAGGTCACTGAGTGGCACCGGGGCAGTGCTCGCGTACAGCCGCTGCAAGCGAAGCCGGGTGCGCCGACGGTGTGCTGACCACGCGCGGACGGGCCGCGCTGACCCGGCCACCGCACCTGACCATTCCTCAGCTGTGGCAACGCCGGCTGAACAACAGCCTCCTGGACGATTTCTCCCGCGTCGAGGAGATCAAGGGCCAGCGCTCGGCGAACGTCCTGACCGCCGCCAAACCGCGCCGCAAGCTCGTTCCCAGTGCGTCGGCGGATTGCCCTCTCACCGTATGGGCCCCTGGACCGCGCGCATGTCGGCGTGTGCGCACGCTGCTCCGGGGAGGCGTAGGCGACCGTCATGCCGCCCGACGGCACCAACACGCTGACCCCCGGCGCCGTTTCGAGGCCCGCCGGGGCCACGGCGGCCTTGGACCGGGCGAGGCCGAAGTCGGTGATCTTCGCGGCGCCCGCGCCGTCGAGCAGCACGTTGGCCGGCTTCACGTCCTGGTGCACCAGATCTCTGCGATGGGCGTGCTCAAGCCCGCGGGCCGCTTGGACCGCCGTTTCGAGTACGCGGGCGAGGACCTGCCGAGCGTCCCGGCATAGAGCTGGCCCTCGCCGATCCACTCGGCGAGGCTGCCGCCCTCGACGTACTCGGCGAACACGCGGGGGACACCATCGATCACCCGCACGTAGTGGCAGGCGCAGACGTTCGGATGCAGCCCGAGGGGCACCCGCGCCTCGGCTTCCCTGACGAACAACTCCTGATCGCCGGGGCGGCGGAACAGCTCGGGCCGCGAGCTCTTCACCGCCATGTCGATGCCCCAGGCGAGATGCCGGACCCGATGCACGATGCCCATCCCGCCCCGGCCGAGCTCACCGATCACCCGATACCGACCGTCGACGGTCCCGCCGGACGCCCAAGCGGCTGACGTAGGTGCGTTCACTGCGATTCCCCCCTGCTGGTGACGACCGGCGCCGGGGTCGGCTCGTGACGGCATTGCCGTGGACGTCCCTTCCGCCGCCGAGGCGTTCACGGTCACCGGGGCTGTAGAAGTCGCCGCGCACAGCCGCCAGTTGACGTCTCCGGCCCCACGCCGGATGCGGAACTCGCCTGCGGGCCCGGATCCTCGTCCATTCCTGTATTACGGTACTGGAGTGTGCGGGCCTTGCTGGGGGAGAGTTGTTGAACGCTCGAATTCTGGTCGCGGAAGATGACGAAAAGCAGTCTCGACTGATCCGGATCTATCTGGAGCGCGAAAGCCACGCGGTGCAGGTCGTGGCCGACGGCCGTGCGGCGCTGGAACGGGCCCGTTCGGTGCAGCCGGATCTTATCGTTCTCGATGTGATGCTGCCCCTGGTCGACGGACTGGATGTGTGCCGCATCCTACGTACCGAATCGGATGTTCCGATTCTGCTGCTCACCGCGCGCTCGACCGAGGAGGACATGCTTCTCGGCCTCGACCTCGGCGCCGATGACTACCTCACCAAGCCGTACAGTCCGCGCGAACTGACCGCACGGGTACGGGCGTTGCTGCGCAGGTCCAAGAGGGGCGGCAGCGCGGTGGAGCCCGCCGTGCTGCGGGTGGGCGAGGTGGAGCTGGACATGGCACGCTTCGAAGTCCGGGTGGCGGGGCGGCCGGTGGCACTGACCGCGAAGGAGTTCGCCGTCCTGGAGACGCTGGCCCGTGAACCGGGCCGGGTCTTCACCCGGGCGCAGATCATCGAGCGCGTCTTCGGTTTCGACCGGGATGTCCTGGAGCGGACCGTCGACGCGCACGTGATGAACCTTCGACGGAAGCTGGAGACGGACCCGAGGCGGCCCCGCCATCTGGAGACGGTTTACGGGCGGGGCTACCGCCTCGCGGACGGTGGCGGCTCAGCCTCCTCCTGACCTGCCGCCATGGCCCGAAGCCGCGGGCAGGGTGATCGTGAACGTCGTACCCAGCCCGACCGTGCTGTGCACGTCGATCCCCCCGTCGTGGTCGGTGACGATCTGACGCGCGATGGACAGCCCCAGCCCGCTGCCGCCGGTCGCCCGCCCCCGTGACGGATCCGCCCGCCAGAAGCGGTCGAAGAGATGCGGCAGGTCCTGTGCCGATATCCCTTTGCCGGTGTCCCGGACTTCTACGACGGCCTGCTCGCCGCGCCGGATCAGAGCCAGGGTCACCGTGCCACCGGGCCCCGTGGCGTGCAGCGCGTTTCCGATGAGGTTGCCGACGACCTGGCGCAGCCGGTCCGGGTCGGCGGTCACGTACACCTGGCACGGCGCCTCCAGCTCCACCGCGACGCCCGCCGTCTCGGCCTGGGCACGATGGGCGGTGCGGCCGGCGTCGAGCAGCTCGCGCAGGTCGACCTCGCGGCGGTGGTACGTGAGCGCCCCGGCCTCGGCCAGGGCCAGGTCCTGCAGGTCGTCCACGATCCGTTGTTGGAGCAGCGCCTCCTCGTGGAGGGAGTCGAGCAGGTCGGGCGTCGGTTCGACGATCCCGTCCCGCAGGGCTTCCAGATAGCCGCGCAGGTTGGCCAGCGGGGTGCGCAGCTCGTGCGCGACGTCCCCGGTGAGGCGGCGCTGGCGCTCCTCGCCGGCCTGGATGGAGTCGGCCATGCGGTTGAAGGCGCGGCCGAGCTGTGCGATCTCGTCCCGCCCGGAGACGGGGACGCGTCGCCCCAGATCGCCCTCACCGAGCCCCTTGGCGGCGTGCGTCATGGCCCGGACCGGGCGAAGGACCGCCCGGCTCAGGAGCAACGCGCCGAGGACGGTTGCGAGGGCGACTCCGATCGCGACGGCGACGGTGGGTGCGGCGGCGAGGCTGGGCGGGGACTCGTTCCGGTAGCCGAGGTGGATTTCCAGGCGGGGCGGGGCGACGGAGGCGGTCCGCTCGTTGAAGACCCGCTGGAGGCAGGGGGTGAGGGGCTGTGCGGAGTCGCAGGCGCGGAGCGCGTCGAGATCCTGCGGGGTGTGCGGGTCGGCCCCGCGGGGCGGCTCTGTGCAGTGCGCGGGCCGGCCATCCGTGCTGATCCGGGGAATGCCCAGGTCGTCCTGCCGGGCGGTCACCTCGGCGCCCACCCGGGTCAGGCAGGCAGCGTACGCGGCCGAGGAGCGGTAGTTGGCGATCGCGGTGGCCGCCAGCTTGACCGAGAGCCGGGGTGTCTGCCCGTCGGGGAACCGCAGGACGGGCCGCGCGTCGACCAGTACCGGGGGCCGGCTGCTTAGTGGGCGGGGCCCGCGGCCCGCGAGGGCGTCGGAGTCGGCGAGCGGGGCGCCGGTCTCGGTCACGACCCGGATGCGCTGCCCGGTGGCCTTGGCGAGTTCGCCCACCGTCGGTGCGAGCCCGTCCCAGGTGCCGTGCGCGAATCCGTAGGTGCGGAGTTCACCGGTGATCAGGGAGACCTCCCGCTGTCCGGCGCTGACGGTCTCCTGGACCTGACGGTTCGCCTGACGCAGGGTGAGCCAGGCGGTGGAGGCGGTGGCGGTCAGGGCGACCAGCATGAGCAGGCCCAGGACCCGCAGCCGGAAGCTCATCGCGTTCCCCTTGTCCTGGCTGTCGGGACGCGTGCGCTCAACGGGGCTCCTTCGGTCGGGTTTCCCCAAGTGCGGGATGACGGGATATTTCGGCGTGCGGCTGGGGCCTGCTCGGCAAGAGCGCCGATTCGGCCGGTACGCCGCAGGAATGGCCGATTCCGCCCTGAAGTCAATTTCGGTCCCCAATGGAAGGAAAGTGGCCAGTTGGCTGCGGAATGCTTACTTCAGCACTGTCGGCCTGTGAGGGTACTTACACCTCTCGCATCCCGATGGATGCGGTGGCAGCACCGTTCGCTCCGGTGCCTCCCGGTACTGGGGTCGCACTACTAACGAAACGACACATGGGGGTACAACTTGAAGCGTCGACTCGCAGCGATCATCCCTGCCGTCGCCGTGGCTGCCCTGGCCGTCCCGATGGTCACCGCCACCTCGGCCTCCGCGAACGCGTCCTGCGGTACCACGGTCAGCGACAAGGACGGTTCGGCCTGGGGCGTCTACGCCAACGATGCCAACGAGCGCAGCGGCTCCAGCACCGGCTGCGGGATCAACGGCCTCGCCGACAGCAACGACAGGCTCGACTACCACTGCTACACCGTGGGCAGCGACGGCCACACCTGGACGTACCTGCGCGACGAGAACGGCACTAGCGCCGATGTATACGGCTGGGTCCGTGACGACCTGCTGAGCAACGGCGGCAGCTACGTCTACTGCGGCTTCTAGCAGCACCGGGGAACTGCCGGCCGAGCCGGAGCAACAGCACACCAGGGGCGGTCTCGTGCGAGGCCGCCCCTGCCTCGTGCGGCACCGGAACGGACACGGGCCCGCCGCCGTTCCGCCCACACCCGCGGTGGTGGCCCCGCCCATCCCGCTCACCTCTCTCCCCACCCGCCGCGGCCGGGCCTGTGGCCGGCGTTCCCGTGGCCGTACGGCTCAGGAGCTGGACAGCGCCTCCGTCGGCGACAGCTTGCTGGCCCGCACCGCCGGATACAGTCCGGCGGCCATGCCGATGAGCAGGGTCGATCCGATGCCGGCCGCGCTCGCCCAGGCCGGGACGACCGTCGGCCAGCCGCGGCCGACGGCGTACCCCGCCGTGATCAGGGTTCCGAGCACCGTACCGCCGAGCCCACCGATGAGGGACAGCAGCAGCGACTCCGTCACGAACTGCGTGCGGATCTGACCCCGGGTCGCCCCCAGGGCCCGGCGCAGACCGATCTCCGGCCGGCGCTCCAGGACCGAGATGACCATCGTGTTGCCCACACCGACCCCGCCGACCAGCAGAGCCACTGCGCCGAGGCCCAGCAGCAGGCCGGTGAGCGCCGACTCGGTGGCTTCGCGGGCCGCGAGGGCGTCGGAGGGCCGCGAGACCCGGACCTCGCTCGGCTTCTCGGGGTATGCCGTGGTCGGCAGCACCGCCCGTACCGCCGCGACCTCACTGTCCTCGGTGCGGACGTAGACCATGGAGGGGTGGCCGTCGAAGCGGAGGTATGTCCGGGCCGCCGACCAGCCGACCAGTGCCGCGCTGTCGAGTTCCGGCGCGAGCGGTACGGGATCGAGGACGCCGATCAGCGAGAACCAGCGGCCGCCGATCAGGACCCGGGTTCCGGAGGTGTACACGTCGAGCCGCTGGGCGGCCGTGGCACCGAGCACGACAGCCGGGTACTTCTCCGTCGCCGCGTCCAGCCAGCGGCCCTCGCGGACCTTGCCGCCGACGGCCGGGAGCAGGTCCCGGTCGGCCGCGAGGACGTCGAGGGAGCCGGTGCGGCCGATGGCGATGTGGTCGTTGCGGTAGATGTGCGCGCCGGTCGCGCCGGTGGCGGCGACCTGCTGCGCGGGCGGGATCCGGCGGATCATCGGCACGGCCTCGTAGGGGAGTCTGGCTTTCTCGCCGGCCAGGCTCTGGCCCGGTGCGACCCGCAGGAGGTTGGTGCCGAGCGCGTCGAGGCGGCGGTTCACCTCGGCCTGCCCGGAGCCGGAGATGCCGACCACCGCGATCATGGCGGCGACGCCGATGGCGATGCCGAGCGCGGAGAGAAAGACCCGCAGGGGCCGGGTCCGCAGTCCGGTGCCGCCGAGGCGTACGACGTCGGCGGGCCCGAGGCGTGCGGCGCGCAGCCGTGACCGTGACCGCTCCGGGACCGGAGCCCCGGCGTCCGAGGACTCGGGGCCCGGGGAACGGAACGGCGGGGTCTCCGGGGCCGGACCCCGGGCGTCCAGGGAGCCAGCCGCTGTGGGACGGGAGTCCGGGGTCTGCCAGGAGGAGTTCGTCGTACGGTCCTTCACCGGGGTGCCCCGATCGTCGTGCTGCGGGCCGTGTCGGCGACCAGGCGTCCGTCGCGCATCTCGATACGGCGGGGGAGTTCGGCCGCGATCTCGCGGTCGTGGGTGATGATCACGACCGTGGTGCCGACCGCGTGCAACTCGCGTAGCAGGGTCAGTACGGCGGCACCCGACGCGGAGTCGAGGTTGCCGGTCGGCTCGTCCGCCAGCAGGACGGACGGTTCGCCGACCACCGCGCGAGCGACCGCGACCCGCTGCCGCTCGCCTCCGGAAAGCTGCTGCGGCAGGTGGTGGACACGGTGGCTGAGCCCGACCCGGGCCAGCGCGGCGGCCGCCCTGGCCCGGCGGCGGCGCATCGGGACGCCCGCGTAGAGCAGCCCGTCTGCCACCGCGTCCAGCACGGGCACGCCGACCGCCAGGTGGAACTGCTGGAAGACGAAACCGATCCGCGTGGCCCGCAGCGCGGACACCTCCCGGTCGGACAGCTTCGCCACGTCGTGGCCGTCGACCAGCACCCGCCCCGAGGAGGGGCGGTCGAGGCTGCCCATCAGGTTCAGCATGCTGGACTTTCCTGAGCCCGACGGGCCGACGACGGCGACGAGTTCCCCGCGTCCGATCCGCAGACTCACGTCGCGGACCGCGGCAACGCCGCCCGGATACGTCTTGCAGACCGCGTCGAACTCCAGAACCGCCGGGGACACACCGCTCACGCGATCCTCACCTTCATGCCCTCGCGGATCGCTGTGCCGCTCACTTCCACGTTGCCGTCCGCGAACAGCCCCGTCTTCACGGCGAGGAACCGGCCGTCCTCGGTTTCCAGGCCGTACCCGCCCTCGGCGAGGGCGACCAGCGCGGAGACCGGAACGCTCAGTACGTCCTTGGCCTCGCGTCCCACGTACTCGACCGTCACAGGGCCGCTCTCCAGCCGCCCCAGGGCCTTCTGGTCCTGGACGGTGATGGTCACGGGGATCGTCGCGTCGGCCTCTCCCGATCCGCCCTCGCTGCCACCCCCCTCGGGCGTGCTCGCCTGCTTCCCCACCGACGCCACCTTGGCCTGCACGGACTTGCCATTGGGCAGCTTGACCCGGACGTTCGTGCCGCGCACCGCCCAGGCGGCGTCCGCGGCCGAGGCGCTCACGACGACCTTCCGCGACGTACCGGTGTAGGCCAGGGTGTTCTCGCCGGCCGCGGAGCCCAGGCGTGCCCCCGCATGGCCGATCCGCACCTTGCCGGAGGAAGAGATGACGTCCCCGACGCCGACAGTCCCGGACTGGGGCAGCCCGAGCGACTTCTGCCAGCGCTTGACCGCTTGGGCGGTGGCGGCGGTGAACCTCTCGTCCACGGTGAAGCCGGTGTAGCCCAGAGCCGCCAGGTTGGACTCGAACTGCATGACGTCCATGCCTCTGAGCTCACGCGGGGCCTGAGTCGAGCCGGTGTCCCCGCCGGTTCCGGCGCCCCCCGGCGCCGGTGACCCGGAGGGGCTCGGGGACGTGCCGTCCGCGTTCTTCTGCTGCTGGTCGACGGAGCCCTTCTGCTGCTGGGCGTCCGAGCCCTGGTCACCCTCCTGGGCGGTCAGGCCGAGGTCCCGGTACATCGGCAGCGTCCCGTACATGAGCACGACCGGCCGGTCGTCGACGCGCAGCAGCGTGCCGCCGCGCTCGACCGTCGCGCCCTGCTCGGGCAGCCAGGTCACGGTACCCGTCGCCTTGACCGGCAGCGGGACCTCCGTTCCGTAGCTCAACTTGCCATCCACCGCGGTCCGTTCGGCCAGTGTGGTCCGGGTCACCGGGACGACGGAACCGGAGCGGGGCGGCGCGCTCGGGCCCTTGTCCTGGCCGCCGCCGAGCCCCAGTGCGCCGACCACGGCGACCGCCGCCACGCCGACCACGGCCGAGGCGATCAGCGCCGTACGCCGGCGGTGCCGGCGGCGCGGCGGAGGCGGCAGGGGGGCCGTCGCGTGCGCGTCATCGATGTGCGTCACCGTCTCGGCCATGATCAGCCCTTGCCGGCCGGCGGGTTGGTCGGTTCACCGATGATCGGGGCGCAGACGCGGGTGGCTCGCCGGGCGCCGGCCGAGCTCTGATCCCATCCGGGTTCACCGGAGTTGTCGTCGCGGCTCCCGTTCGGATCCGGGTCCGGGAAATCGGGGGCGCCGTTCTTCTGCATGCAGGCGGCATAGTCCCGCTGCTTCTTCATCTGCGCGGGAGTGAGTTTGGGCTCGCTGGGCTCCAGGTCCTGGGGGACCGTAGCGTTGAACTTGGCACACTTCTTGCTCGCGTTCATGAACTTCGGGTCCTTCTTCAGGGCCAGGCCCTGGCCGGACATGTCGACCTGTCCCTTGGAGTCCGGGTCGGGGAGGTCGACCCCGTTCGTCCGCATGCACGCGACCCACTTGCGCTGGCTCTCGACGTACGCCGCCACATCGTTCCCGCCACCCTGACCGCCCGTCTTACCAGCCGATGCGGCCGAGCCGCCACCACCGGCCGTCGGGAGCTTCGAACCGCCGTCGTCGCTCCCGCAGCCGGTCAGCGCGAAGACCATGACCGACGCCGCCGAGGCCAGCAGTACCCAGTTCGTCCTCATCGCTTTCCCCGCTCCTCCTGTCGGGCCCGGCCGCAGACACGGCGGGCAGGCCGACCGTAAGCCGGAGATGATGAAGAACCTTTGAAGAACCTGTCAGCCGATCATGCGCACTGCAGCTCTTCCGGATCCCCGGGCGCCGCCGCGTTCGGGACCAGAACTGAGACCAGGCGCCGGTCATACCCGCGACCGTCGGTACCGCTCGCTCCGGTACCGACTGCCATGCCGGCTTGCTCACACCTGGCCGTAGAGGCTTGTCAGGTCGACGAGTTGAATGCTCGGTGAGGTCTCAGAAGCTGTTGTTTCCGGACTTGAGGACGACGTTTTCGCTGGTCAGACATAAGGGTGGTGATTCCGTGGGAGTCGTGGCCTGTCGTGTTGTCGCTCCCCCGGAGATCGCGGATGCCGTCGGTTGTTGGACTGCTGGAACAGCACGAGCTCGCCGCTCGCCGTCGGGTCGACGGGCTGCGTGAGGAGGCCGACCGCATCCAGGCCGAGCTGGCCGTGGCTGAGCAGGAATGGCAGGAGTGGGCGATCGCTCGCAGGCGGGTCGATACGGTGCTGGCTCCGGATGGCGGCGGCACCGCCGACACGGAGGACGCCCCGGGTCCGCGGGATGCGGCGAAGCCGAAGTCACAGGTGCCGGTGTGGCGTGAAGGCCTTTCCTGGTCGGTGCTTTCGGTGGACTACCAGCGCATCCTGCAGAACCTCGCGGACCGTCTCCGGCTCGGGCAAGGTCCGCTGACTTGCCAGGAGATGGCGGCCATGTTCGGCATGGAGGTGGTGCCGGCACGGGTGGAGGCCCTGCGATCAAAGGCGAAACGCCTGGTCGCGCGCGGCTGGCTGGCCGAGCCGGCGCCGGGCCGGTTCACGCTCGCGCAGGGCGTGGCCGGGCCAGACGGCGCGTCATGAGCAGGATCGTCGACCAGTAGACCATCGACTCATGAAACAGACGCTCGGCTGGACCGCCCCGAAGGTCCGTCACGCGGACACCGCCGACCTGTGGACCTGGCTCATCATCGCTGCCCACACCCAGCTCCGCCTGGCCCGACCCCTCGCCGAGGACCTCCGCCGGCCCTGGGAACGACCGACCGGGCCCCGCCGACTCACGCCCGCCCGGGTGCGGCGGGGGTTTCGCAACGTCCGCGCGGCCGCGGCCGGTCCGGCGGCCGCACCGAAACCATCCCGGTCGGGACCCGGCAGGCCTGCAGGCTCGAAGAACAAACACCAGGCCAGGCGCCACGGCGTCGGCAAGACGGTCAAACGCGCCGAGTCGATCAAGGAACACCAAGCCCGCCCACGTTAAACGCCAAGCTCAGCGGCGGCGTATGCCTTGTCGTTGAAGCCTGCTCCGCTGAAGCACAGCAAGCGAGTGCGGCTGGTGTCGTAGCGGCCGGCCAGGTCGGCGACGGTGTCCAGCAGCGGCTGGAACCGCGTGGTCTCTCCGGTCTTCTCGCCGACGTCGAGCTGGGCCAGGACCAGGCCGCTGGCGTGATCCACGGCGGCGAGCATGCCCGGGCCTGGGTGCGTGGTGAGGTCAAGATGATGCAGGCTCGCGCGGCGGGCGGCCATGCGATGGGGGCAGCCAGAGACCTGCGTGGGGCGGCACGGCATGCCGCGTACGCCGCCGGCCAGGCCGGGGCCGTCGCCCACGTCGCCGCGCATGAGCTCGGCGCGGTCGCCTACGCGATCAAGGCCGCACGTGCAGCGGCACCGGAAGGCGAGAGTGAGACCGCGGGACGACTCGAGTGCCGGTGGCAGCGCGATCAGCTCCCGGAGGCGATCCGTGAGCTCGTACTTGATGACCAGAGGCTGCGCAACGACATCTGCTGGTCGGTGTTCGACTGCTGAGTCGGATCCTGCTGCGCCTGCCGTGGGGGTCCGTCTATGATCCGTCGCCGTGCGGATACGCCGCCGGGTCGTGAAGGGTGCGGGGATGTCGGAGCTGGAGCGGACCACAGCTCGCCGGAGCGAGCTGGACGCGCTCGCCGAGGAGCTGGGCAAGCGGCTTCAGGAAGTCCAGGCGGAGCGGGAGGAGTTGGTGATCGCCGAGCGGGTTCTGCACCGGCTGGCCGAGCAGGACCGGGTCGAGGCGGAGGCCGCCGTGCTGGAAGCCCCGGTGAAGGTACAGGTGGCGGGGCGTGTGGTGCTGCTGGTCCCGCACTGTGGAGACAGCCCGGACGAGAAGGCGCTGCCTGGTGACTACCGCCGGATCCTTCAGATCGTTCGGGCCGCCGATGGTCCGGTCCAGGTCAGGGCGGTGGGCGAGGAGCTGGGACTTCAGGTGGCGGTGCGCGGGAAACTGGAGCCGCTGCGGGCGAAGTTGACCAAGCTCGCGGACCGCGGCTGGCTGCAGCGTCCGCCACTGCCTCGTCAGCGAGGGTGGCGGTCACTGTGGCGCGATTCACGCCGACTGGTTTGTGCCCGCGCTGTGCGTGCCTGAGAAGAAGCCGGTCTACATCGAAGACCTGGTCTTGCAGAGCGCTACGGGGGAGAGCGTCCCGGTCTACGTGCCCAGCCGCGGCAACGGCCGGGCCGGTCGGCACATGTGGGTGTCGGCGGACGACCGCACGCTGTGGGAGGAGATTGTCGGTGAACGGACGCCTCTTCCCCCAGCCGCGGCCGAAGAGGACGACGACGTGATCACCTTTACCGAGCAGGAGAAGAAGGGTGGTTCGTCAGCGGCGCCCGGCCCATCCGCAACCTCGGCCAGCCGACCGGTGGCATCACCCTTCCCCGCATGCCCGTGCAGGGCTCTCGTGACCCGATGCGGATCACTCCAGTCGAGCGGGCCGCCGCCTCCGCCGCACTGGGATGCCCAACGTGGGAGCGGGGGCCATGCGCCGGGTGCGGCCAGCCGATGCGCAGGTAACGGGCGGTACGCGGCGATGTACTGCCGAGCGTGCCGGGCCGTCCTCAACGGGTGCTAACCGGGAACTGCAACCAAAACTGCAACCACGCAATGACGAAGGCTCCGGCCGCGATGCGGTCGGAGCCTTCGTTTGCCCAGGTGGGCGGCTGCGGAGGATACGAGATTCGAACTCGTGAGGGGTTGCCCCCAACACGCTTTCCAACTATGCGCGCGACCGTACGGACAGGTACGTGCGCGTTCACTGGGCAGGTCAGACGGGGTTCGCGTACGACGGTGATCGTTAGTGCACTGGACAATGACCAGGACAACGAGTGTCCGAGGGATGGCGCAACTTCCGCTCCGGTGCGGTGGTGTTGCCGCCCTCTCCCTTCCCGCGGTTGTCCGCGATGTCAGTCACGGACGTCGGCGACCCCGGCCCCGCCCTGCCGACGTCGCCTGACCAGATCCCGCACCAGGTCCCAGGCGGTCCCAGCACCGATCACCAGCCACACCACACGCACCCACGCCGCACTGCTGCTACTGGCAGCTCCCCACACAGCCGCGACGAGACGCACCACCGTCCAGCCGTTGCTGTCGAGAAAGGACCGATCCCGCCCCTGCGACACCACCTGCTCCCTCCTACGCCCAGCCGACGGACGTACCCCTGAAACGGCGTGCGAACGCCGACCGTTGCCCCCCATCATCCAACAGGCCCCTGAAACGCAAGAGGCCCCGGATCACTCCGGGGCCTCCGGCCTGCTGTGCACTCGGCAGGATTCGAACCTGCAACCTTCTGATCCGTAGCTCTGTAGAGATCGGTCATTGAAGGTCATACAGGCTGCCGGGAAGCCCATGGGGGCCAGCGTGGGGCGCTGCCGGTTGCTGGAGTTGCTGTACTTCTCTGCTGTACAGCCGTGGTCCGGTGGGAACTACTCAGGACGCCGATAGCGCACGCCACGCTCGTACGGCCACCCCGTGGGCCGCCTCTTGTACCTCTCACCTGCCGCAGTGGTCCGCCGGTGGGCCGTGCGCGTATCGGTCAGAAGGGAGGTTCGAGATCGCCGCGGCCATCGCTGTGTGGCCCCCAGTCCCAGGGCTCCTCCCGGAAAGGCTCAGGGTCGGGGACGTCGTGGCCCCATGCTTCGAGTGCCTTCCGGGCAACACGCCGGTTGGGGTCGTCGCTGCTGGTGTCCAGGATGGCGCGCGCGTGCACGGCGAGGTGATCGCGGTGCTCGGCGAGCGCGGGGTGCTCGGCGAGGATGAGCGCGGCTATAACGGCGGCTTCGCGCACGTCCTCGTGGCTGTCTCGGAGGAAGGGCGCGACGGCCCGATAAAGCATCGGGCGCAGGTCCCGGAAGGCCGCCACGATGGTGCCGGGGGTGAGGAAGCCAGGGAAGTACTGCTCCGTGCGGCCCACAATCTCATCGGAGGCGTCGTAGGCCGTGGAAACCAACCAGTTCAACAGCGTCGCGCGGATGGGGACGTTGCGATAGGGCCGGAGGGTCATGGCCGCCGGGTGGGTGAGGATGCCGGCGACATACATGGCGACGGGGGCGGTGGCCTCGTAGATGGTGTTCTGGTGGCCGACCAGCTCACCCAGCTCCGACAAAGCGGAGACCTGAACCTTGGGATCGGGCTCCAACAGCCGTGCCAGAACCCCGGGAAGGTCCTCACCGCTCCCGAAAGCCGTCTGGAGCGATTCCCAATCAGTCTCGGCCAGGACTACCTGGTAGGGCGGCAAGTCAGGCTCGTGGGGCGCCCCGGCGTTGGGACGGCTGTGGTTCACAGGCCAAACCTAGACCAGACTTCTGACACGATTCCCTTCCGGGGCGGAATATCCTCCTCAACCCACCACTTTCCCCAGCTCCCATCCCGTCCGCCGTCGACCCACACACCGTGGAGCGGGCGTGGTTCCTGGCGTCCAGGTGGAGCGCGCCACTGTACGAACGACCTGGACGCCAGGGGCCGCGTCTGCTCGGCTCTGCCTGGGTCGGCGGCGGACGGGATGGGAGCTCCCCGCGCACGCCACTACGCGCCCGCAGTCGGCGACGGCGCCCTCTCCATCCCGGTGCCGGCCGATCCCCCGCCGGAGGCATTGCCTTGACCGCGCGCCGCTCTATGCGGTGCTCGCCTCATGGCCTCCGGCCCTATCCACGTGTGGGCGCGCGTCGGCGCAGCGCGGGCGGAGCGGGCCGAAGGCAGGAGCGGCGCCCGAAGCGGAGCCGGGAAGCGCGCCCGGCGGAGCGGAGCGCAGCCGGGTCTTGATGAAGTAGAGAAAGTTCTACCGCGCTGGGATCAGGAGGGTTTCTTAAGGACGTGCCCCACACCGTCCGGTACGAGCCGACTCGTAAAGCCTGCGCTGCGTAGTCGCTCGTACGCTGCCGCCACGTCGTCCGGCACCGACTGGCTGACCATGAACCCTTGTTCCGGGTAGATCAGCAGACGCTGGAGCGCTCCGACAAGCATGTCGAGCACCAGGCGGGCGTCTCCGATGGAGTCGACGTAGTCGTCGAACGTCATCGGCGTGGACGCACTCACGATCTCGACTTCGGGCCACAGTTTGCGCGCCGTCGCATAGGCGCGCCGTTCTTCGTATGGCTTGCTGATGAGCAGGACAGACGAGACATTCGCACCCGACTCTTCAAGAAGGGCTTTGGAGAAGCGGATGTTCTCGCCGGTATTGCGCGCGTTCGGTTCAACGAGCACGTTGGAGCTCGGTACGCCGAGCTCCAACGCCCTTTCGCGGTAGTGAACTGCTTCGCCGCGCGGCATCCGTTCCCTCGTAGTGCGACTGGTGGCCCCGGTGAAGACGATGAGCGGCGCCATTCCGCGTTTGTAGAGGTCAACCGCAGCATCGGCCACGCCGAGGTCGTGACTGCCCAAACCGACCGCTACAGAGCACGGCCGCGGCTCGTGGTGCATCTGGTGGAAGTCCCACAGGCGACGCGCATCTGCCCATGACTCTGTCGAGATCACTGCTCTGCCTCTCGGTCCTGTGCTGAATCGGGCACCTTGAAGTCGTACTCCCACGCGAAGCGGGACGCCGCGTGGACACCGATCGCGTACTCCACCACGGTGCCGTCGGCCGTGTACGTGGTCCGGTGCAACTCGACGACCGGCTCACCCCCGGGAAGTTGCAGGAGCTTCACTTCGTCAGCCGTAGGGATACGGGCGAACAGCTCCTCCTTCATGTGGTCGATCTCGTACCCGGCGTCGTAGAGCACCCGGTACCCACCACCACGGCCAGCCGGTCCCGGAGTCGGGTCGACGAGGCGCGTCCCCTCGACATGCTCAGGCCGGTAGTAGCTGGTCAGGGTGTGTGTGGGCTGCTCACCCTCCTTTACGAGACGTGCGCGGGCGTACACCTCAGCACCGACAGGCAGTCCGTGCGCCTCAGCAACGGCCGGCGGAGCCTCAACCCGGCTGACCTGCTGTGTCTGCTCGCCGCGGCGGTATGCGCGCCCAGTCGCGACGCGGTCAGCGATGAACGCCACCTCGTCGCCATCGCGCCACTTCGCCTTGTCATACCGGCCGATGCCAAGCCGCTTGAGCGGAGTCTGCTGCCGAACGACCGTGCCGTGCCCGCGGGACGAGGTGACCAGCCCTTCGGCCTCCAGCGCCTTGTATGCCGCGTGGACCGTGGACTTGGAACCCTCGCCTGCTTCGACGAGATCCCGAATATGCGGCAGTTGCTGTCCCGGCGCGTACTCCCCGATCGCAATTCGAGCGGCCAGCTTGTCCGCCAGCTCTCGCCACTTCGGTGCCATGCAGAGCTCCTCTCGATGCCACCAGTGAAGCACAGTCCCAGGACTGTTGACAGTCCTGGGACTGTGGGTCATTGCCTTACCGGGCGGTTTGCAGTCCTAGGACAGCGAGTCGCGAGGCCCTTCTTTGGGCTGGCCAAACCACCGCAAAAGGGGCCCCGGGCAGATGGGGCCGAGGGAACCGGACCCCTGGTCAACCGGATGGCACGAGACCGAAAGGTCATGTCTCTGCCTACAACGGATTCGCGGCTCTTCCTTGAAACGGGAGTCGCCTCCGAAGGAGACACGCACGTCCAACCCACCGCATGCGCTTCGGCGCTGCGGCCGGTTGCCTCCTCCGCCCGTCTCGTACGGGCGGGGTCGAGGGGAGCCGGAGTTTCCGACCCCGTCCTCATGCTGCTTGGCGTCCCGGACCGCGTGATCGATCAGATCATGGGCTGGGAGGCAGGCACGTCCGCCCGGATGCGCGCGCGGTACCTGCATGTGCCCGACGCCATGCTGAAGGACGTGGCGCGGAAGCTCGCGGACGCCATCTGGGGGCCCTCACCGAACGGCCTTGTGGACAAAGACCAGAACAACGAGGGCTGAGACAACGTCGAAGGGCCCCACCGCAAGCGGTGGGGCCCTTCGACGTATTGCCCGGTGAGAGCAATGGCGGAGGATACGAGATTCGAACTCGTGAGGGGTTGCCCCCAACACGCTTTCCAAGCGTGCGCCCTAGGCCACTAGGCGAATCCTCCGCGGCAAACAATACAAGACGTTGAGCAGTGCTCGCGAACCCGTTCCCCGGAGAGGGGTCGGGAGGGCGGGCGGGTGGACTCGACCGGGTGGGGATCGGCTAAGGTGGGCATCAGCCCCTCACGTGGCGCTATCTGACTGAACTCCCCCAGGGCCGGAAGGCAGCAAGGGTAGGTTGGCTCTGGCGGGTGCGTGGGGGGCCCTTGCGTGTTCGGGCCCGTGGCGTCGATTCCTGTGGCTTCCGAGCCTTTGCGGCCGCTCCTTCCCCGGCGGTGTCCCCGGTCCGGGGCCGGTTGTCAGTCCGCCCCGATAACCTCGTATGTGTGTCGTCCCTTGCGCTGTACCGCCGCTACCGCCCCGAGTCGTTCGCCGAGGTCATTGGGCAGGAGCATGTCACTGACCCGCTGCAGCAGGCCCTGCGGAACAACCGGGTCAATCACGCGTACCTGTTCAGCGGTCCGCGCGGTTGCGGGAAGACGACCAGCGCGCGGATCCTCGCCCGCTGTCTGAACTGCGAGCAGGGCCCCACGCCGACGCCGTGCGGGGAGTGCCAGTCCTGCCGGGACCTGGCGCGCAACGGGCCGGGATCGATCGATGTCATCGAGATCGACGCCGCATCGCACGGTGGCGTGGACGACGCCCGTGATCTGCGGGAGAAGGCGTTCTTCGGGCCCGCGTCGAGTCGTTACAAGATCTACATCATCGACGAGGCGCACATGGTCACCCCGGCGGGGTTCAACGCCCTGCTGAAGGTGGTCGAGGAGCCGCCGGAGCATCTCAAGTTCATCTTCGCGACCACCGAGCCCGAGAAGGTCATCGGCACGATCCGGTCGCGTACGCACCACTACCCGTTCCGCCTCGTACCGCCGGGGACGCTGCGCGAATATCTCGCCGAGGTCTGCGGCAAGGAGAACAGCTTCGTCGAGGACGGCGTCCTGCCGCTGGTCGTGCGGGCCGGCGCCGGTTCCGTGCGTGACTCGATGTCCGTCATGGACCAGCTGCTGGCCGGAGCGGGCGACGACGGTGTGACCTATGCCATGGCGACCTCGCTGCTCGGTTATACGGACGGCTCGCTGCTCGACTCCATCGTGGACGCGTTCGCGGCGGGCGACGGGGCCGCGGCCTTCGAGGTCGTGGACCGCGTGATCGAGGGCGGCAACGACCCGCGGCGCTTCGTCGCCGACCTCCTGGAGCGGCTGCGCGACCTGGTGATCCTGGCCGCCGTGCCGGACGCCGGGGAGAAGGGGCTGATCGACGCACCCGCCGACGTGGTCGAGCGGATGCAGGCCCAGGCGTCCGTCTTCGGCGCCGCAGAGCTGAGCCGCGCCGCCGACCTCGTCAACGAAGGGCTTACGGAGATGCGCGGGGCCACCTCGCCGCGTCTCCAGGTCGAGCTGATCTGCGCCCGGGTGCTGCTGCCCGCCGCCTTCGACGACGAGCGTTCGCTGCAGGCCCGGCTGGACCGGCTGGAGCGCGGTGCTTCGTTCGCGACCGCCGGGGCCGGGCCCGCCATGGGGTACGTACCGGGGCGGGAGGCGGAGGCGCATGCGCCCGTGGCCATGGTTCCGCCGGGCGGCGGCGTCGCCGCGGTGCGGGGAGACGTACCCGAGGCCGCGCCCGTGCCCGCCGCGCCCGCGGCACCGGTCGCGCCTGCGCAGCCTGTGCAGTACGTGGCACCCGCCGCCCCCGCACCGCAGCCGCCCGCCGAGGCTCCCTCCGGCGGTCAGCGTCCCGGGGCCTGGCCCGCCGCGGCCGCGCCGGAGCCGGGACGCCGTCCCGGTGGCTGGCCGACCGCCTCCGCCCCCGGTCAGGCGCCCGCCCCCGTCACGCCCGCGGCCCCCGCCCCCGCTCCCGTGCCCGCCGCCGCGCCCGCTCCCGGTGCGGCCGAGCCGAGTCCGGGGATGGCTCAGGGCGCCGCACAGGTGCGGAACATGTGGCCCGGCATCCTGGAGGCCGTGAAGAACCGGCGCCGGTTCACCTGGATCCTGCTCAGCCAGAACGCGCAGGTCACCGGGTTCGACGGCACCACCCTGCAGATCGGCTTCCTCAACGCCGGCGCCCGCGACAACTTCGCGAGCAGCGGCAGCGAGGACGTGCTGAAGCAGGCACTCGCCGAGCAGTTCAACATGCAGTGGAAGGTCGAGGCGATCGTCGACCCGTCGGGCGGCGCGGGGCAGCCTCCGCAGACCGGCGGCGGCCGGCCCTCCGCCGCAGCCGCACCGCAGCGTCCGGCCGCGCGCGCCCCGCAGCAGTACGAGTCCCGGCCCGCGCCCGCGCCGGCCCCGCACCAGCAGCCGGGCACCGGTCCCGCACCCGCAGCGGCGCCCGCACCCCAGCCGCACCATGCCCCCGAGCCGCCGCGTTCGGTCGCGCCGGAGGACGACACCCCCGAGGCGGACGACCCGGACCTGGTCGACTCCGCCCTCTCCGGCCACGAGCTGATCGTCCGGGAGCTGGGCGCCACGGTCGTCGAGGAGTTCACCAACGAGTAGCGGTCCGGAAGCCGCTCCACGGGGTGTCCACGGAGCGGCGCCCGTCAAGGCGGCCGTGCCCCGGCGGCTAGGCTGCACCCCGTGAAGGTCCTCGTCATCGGCGGCGGCGCCCGCGAACACGCCCTGTGCCGCTCTCTCTCCCTCGACCCCGACGTCACCGATCTGTACTGCGCTCCCGGCAACGCCGGCATCGCAGAGGTGGCCGAACTGCACCCGGTCGACGCACTCGACGGCGCCGCCGTCGCGCGCCTCGCCACCGAACTGGGCGCCGAGCTGGTGGTCGTCGGCCCGGAGGCGCCGCTTGTCGCCGGGGTCGCCGACGCCGTCCGCGCCGCGGGCATCCCCTGCTTCGGCCCGTCCGGTGAGGCGGCCCAGCTGGAGGGGTCCAAGGCGTTCGCCAAGGACGTGATGGCCGGGGCAGGTGTCCCCACCGCCCGCAGCTATGTCTGCACCACCCCCGCCGAGATCGACGAGGCCCTCGATGCCTTCGGCGCCCCGTACGTCGTCAAGGACGACGGACTCGCCGCGGGCAAGGGCGTCGTCGTCACGGACGATGTCGAGGCGGCCCGCGCCCACGCGCTGGCCTGCGACCGCGTGGTCATCGAGGAGTTCCTCGACGGCCCCGAGGTGAGCCTCTTCGCGATCACGGACGGCACCACCGTGCTGCCGCTCCAGCCCGCCCAGGACTTCAAGCGGGCCCTCGACGGCGACGAGGGCCCGAACACCGGCGGCATGGGCGCGTACTCCCCGCTGCCGTGGGCCGACCCCAAGCTGGTCGACGAGGTCATGCAGTCGGTCCTGCAGCCGACCGTCGACGAGCTCCGCCGCCGCGGTACCCCCTTCTCCGGGCTGCTGTACGCGGGTCTCGCGATCACCTCGCGGGGCGTCCGGGTCATCGAGTTCAATGCTCGCTTCGGCGACCCGGAGACCCAGGTGGTCCTGGCCCGGCTGAAGACCCCGCTGGCCGGTGTTCTGCTGGGCTCCGCCAACGGCACCCTCGACGACCTGCCCCCGCTCACGTGGCGCCACGACGCCGCGGTCACCGTGGTCATCGCCTCGCACAACTACCCGGACACCCCGCGGACGGGTGACCCGATCGGCGGCCTCGACGACGTTGCGGCGCAGGACGCTCCGCACGCGTACGTCCTGCACGCCGGGACCAGGCGGGACGGTGACACGATCGTCAGCGCGGGCGGCCGGGTGCTGTCCGTGACCGCGACGGGCGAGGACCTCGCCACCGCCCGGGAGCGCGCCTACACGGCGGCCGCCCGGATCCGGCTCGACGGCTCGCAGTTCCGTACGGACATCGCCCGAAAGGCCGCCGAAGCCTGATCGGCCGGTCCGGTACCTCCATTTCGCCCCCTCGGGCCCGAGGGGGCGACGTCATGCCCTTGCCCCATGGGTACCGGCGCGTCAGCACCTTTACCCAAAGCCATTCCATCGAGTGACGGCTGGGCTATCCGGATGACGTCCGCCGAGGCCCCAACTAGGGTGCGGCGCAAGCGTTCCGGCACTTGGCCCACCGGCATTGCGATGTCTGTGACGAGTGCCACAGTGGGGGAGTGAGCAATACCGCCGCGGGGGCAGAGGGGGTGACGTCCGGCCGTGTCCGGTACCGGTACTGGTGAGGAGCTGGGCGCGGAGGCTGCGCGCGCCCGAGCTCTCGCCCTGCTGCGCATTCGCAGCAGGGCAACGGCCGCGGCCCTGCTGCCGGCGGCGGTCGCCGTCGTGCTGCTCGTCGCGGGTGCGCAGGGCCGTATCGGCGGTGGCGGCTGGTACGCCGTGCGCTGGGCGGTGACGGCCTGCGCCGTGCTCGTGCTGCTGGGCGCCGTCGCCGTCTCGGTCGCGATCGTGCGGGCGAGACCCGCGGTCAGTCCTACGGTCCCGCTCAGCGAGCAGGCCGCCCCCGATCTCTACCGGCTGGTCCGGGATCTCGCCGACCGGCTCGGCGTCCCCGCGCCGTCGGCCATAGCCCTCACGCCCGACTGCGACAGCTGGCTGGAGGACCGCACCCACCCCGCCGCGCAGCCCGCCGGGGGCTCCGCGGGCCGGCCCGCCGTCTCCGGCGGCCGCCGTCATGGCGTGCAGACGGCGCCCGTGCTCGTCATCGGCTCGCCATTCCTGTGGTGGATGCGGGTCGCGGAGCTACGGGCGGTGCTCGCCCCGGTCGTCGCGGGCACGGGCCCCTCCGCCCATCCCGACATAGCCGCCGCCCGCCGTTTCGTACGGGGACTGGACGGCGCGGTCGCCGACGCGTCCGCTCCCGTGCCCGGACCGCTCGCGACGCTGCGCAGAGTGCCGCGCCGCTTCGTCGGCCGGATCGCACGGCTGCTGCTCCGCACCTGTCGTGGTCATGCCGCAGCGATGGAGCGGGCTGTCGCCGCCGCCGCGTCCGAGCGTGCACAGGCTGTGGACTACGGTCTGCGGATCGTCGCCCAGGAGCAGGTCGGTCTCGCCTACGCGGGCTGGGACCGGCTGCTCACCCGGGTCGCGCTGCCCGCCTGGCGGATGGGCCGCTGGCCGTCCCGGCTCGACGCCGGCGTCGTCTCCGCCCTCACCGAGCTCTCCCGGCGCGACCGGCTCGCCGAGGGCTTCACCTCCCGGCTCGGTGAGCGCCCCGCCTGCGACCTCCTGGAGGAGCCCGGAGCGGCCGACGAAGCCGCTTCGCTGCTGGCCGCCCGGCTCTTCCACGGCGGTCCGGCGGAGACCGGCCCCGACTGGTCTCCGGTCGACTGGCAGCAGTACCCGGAAGAGGTCGTCGACCGGAAGTGGCGCACCGAAGCGGCCCGTCTGCACCGCGTCCTGGACGCGCTGGGCGTACGGCATGCACCGGCGGCCGCGGAAGAAAACGGGGCCCACGGGGCGCACGGATCGCACGGCGCCGATCCCGTGGATGTCGCCGTGCCCACACTGGCCCGGGTCGTCGAGCATCTGGCCGGCCGGAGCGGCCGCAGCGAGGAGCTCGCCGCCGGGATCAGTGCCGCGGTGGCCCGCGAGGAGGCCGCGGCCCCGCTGCTCCCGCCGGGCCCCCCGGCAACCGGTGTCTCCGGTGCCTGCACTGCCTCCGGCGGCGACGTCCTGGACTTCTGGGGAGCCGACCCGCTGCCGCTCTTCCCGCTCCAGCCGCCCCGTACGGGTGCGGAGCTGCTCGCCGACCATGTCGCGGCGATGGTCTGCTGCGCCGCCGTGGACACGGCAGGTGCGGCGCCCGGCCTGGACTGGCTCGACGGACCCGCGCTGCTGGTCGACGGCGAGCGCCGGGCCGATCTGGGCAGCCGGGTCCTCAGCCTGGTCGAGGACGGCGACGCCGGACCGCTGCGTTCGTGGCTCGCCTCGGTGGGCGTCCGTACCGACAAACCCGTCCGCCTCGTCTGAGACCGACCGGCAATTGGGGGGCGGCGTCACGGGGCTGGGGCACGTACCTCGCGGCGTTGTCGTCCATCACCATGTTCCCCGAGCTCTCGGCTTCGCTCGAGCAGGGGAGGCCCCATTCGCCATGGCTCAATCCTCCGCCTTGCGATGCACGCACCCCAGCCCCGCTCCTTCACCCCCCCCAATTGCCGGTCGGTCTGACCCACGGACCGGCGGGAAGCGTTCTGTTCACCTCAATTCGCGACGAACGGTGACGGAGTGCATGCGTTATGTGATGTGCTGGGGATCGACGCCGACAGTCAACGCACGACTGTTGTCTCGGGGGACTTGAGCTTGAGGGAGGGGAGCGCCATGGGGGCGGAGCAGATTCGCCGATGGGAATCGGGTGCCCTTGCGCATGCCGTCTCCGACCCGTTCGGCCAGGGCCCCCTGCCCTGGCTCCGCGGCAGTGAGAACTACTTCGACGACACCGGCCAGGTCGTCCCCTGGTACGCCGATCCCACCCTGGCCCGCGGCTCCACCGGCGGAGGCACCCGTACCGCCGACGACGTCCACCGCCAGATCAAGGGTTTCACCTCGACCGGCGCCGCGGCCCCCGGTGAGGCGATCGACTTCCACATCACCGTGGACCCGCCGCAGCAGTTCACCGTGGACATCTACCGGATCGGTCATTACGGGGGCGACGGCGCCGCCAAGATCACCACGAGCCCGCGGCTCTCCGGCATCGTCCAGCCCGCCCCGCTCGCCGCCGACCGCACGGTCTCCTGCCACCACTGGTGGCAGTCCTGGCGGCTGCAGATTCCCACCTACTGGTCGATCGGCGCCTACGTCGCCGTGCTCACCACGGTCGACGGCTACCGCTCCCACATCCCGTTCACCGTCCGCGACGATCACCCGGCCGATCTGCTGCTCGTCCTGCCGGACATCACCTGGCAGGCGTACAACCTCTACCCCGAGGACGGCCGCACCGGCGCCAGCCTCTACCACGCGTGGGACGAACAGGGCCGGCTGCTCGGCGAGGAGGACGCGGCGGTCACCGTCTCCTTCGACCGCCCGTACGCGGGTGCCGGGCTGCCCCTCCACGTCGGTCATGCCTACGACTTCATCCGCTGGGCCGAGCGGTACGGCTACGACATCGGGTACGCCGACACCCGCGATCTGCACGCCGGCCGGATCGACGTCGGCCGCTACCGGGGCCTGGTCTTCCCGGGCCACGACGAGTACTGGTCGGTTCCGATGCGCCGCACCGTGGAAGCGGCGCGCGACGTCGGCACCTCGCTCGTCTACCTCTCCGCCAATTCCATGTACTGGCAGGTCAGCCTCTCCCCGTCACCGTCCGGTGTCCCGGACCGCCTGCTCACCTGCCGCAAACGCCGCGGCCCGGGCAGGCCCGCGCTCTGGCGCGAGGTCGACCGGGCCGAGCAGCAGCTCCTCGGCATCCAGTACGCGGGCCGGGTTCCCGACCCCCACCCCCTGGTCGTACGGAATGCGGAGCACTGGCTCTGGGACGCGACCGGGGCGGACGAGGGCGACGAGATCGACGGACTGGTCGCAGGCGAGGCCGACCGCTACTTCCCGCGCACCGCCCTCCCGGCGCACGACAGCCGCATTCTGCTCGCCCACTCCCCGTACCAGGACAGCGAAGGCGCGACGCGCCACCAGGAGACGTCCCTCTACCGCGCCCCGTCCGGCGCCCTCGTCTTCGCCTCCGGCACCTTCGCCTGGTCCCCGGCCCTGGACCGCCCCGGCCATGTGGACACCCGTATCCAGCGCGCCACTGCCAATCTCCTCGACCGCATCTGCAAACGCGACTGACTTAGTCAGTAGATCTACACATATCCTTCATCTGATCTTGTCGGGTGAGCACCTTGCGTGTAACTTCCGTACGGCTGGGGCCTGTTGGGGCGTACGTGCGGGTCTGCGGCCGCCCAGGCGGATTTTCCTGATGCTTTTGCCTGTTTCATTCCTGAAATCGAGCCTGTCGCCAGGCTGTTCAGCAAGGAGCGCAAAGCAATGGGGTTCAAGAGATCTGCTTTCACCCGTGCCACCACAGTGGCCGCGCTGTCGGTAGCGCTGGTGGCGACCGCGACCGCCGAGGCGGACGGGGACGGTGACTGCACGGATGCCGGAAACATCTGCGTATTCGACTACCAGCAGCCCACCAGCTACACCTACGGCTATTACGACCTGAATGATCCCCACCCCGACTTTCATGGCATGTACTACAAGATCGACCCTTCCTATCTCGGTGACTCCATAGGTGCGGCCTTGAACGACGCCAACACGTGGACCGCCTGTGCCGGATTCACCTTCTACTGGGACACCGGATACGGCGGCACGAAGTACTTCGCCAGCAGGGACTTCAAATACCTGACCTTCTACGACAACAACAACGAGTTCTCCTCGTTCCGGAAGACCGGGTGCTGAAAAAGGTGACAGCGTTTTCACGCATCGCCGGGCCGACAATGTTGCTGGCCCTCGCGCTGTGTGCCTGCTCGTCCTCGGTGGGTGGAGGCACGGAGCCGACGCTCGGCTCCGTGCCCACCCCCGGGCATCTCGACCCGGCGCAGATCACCACCCCGCTCGATGCGTATCTCCCGACGCCCGAGGAGAACTACACGCTGAAGAAGGCGCGGGTGCTGCTGGTCAACGCATGCATGCGTGAACTGGGTTACGCACAGAATCCGCAGCCTCTGGGACGGTTCACCGGCAAGGCATACCTGGAGCACAGCGAATTCCATGTCGTGCCGATCGTTCAGGCGGAACGCTACGGGTACAAGCAGCCAGTCGATCCGAAGAGCACAGACTCGGCCACTGAAGCGCGGTACTCCGAGAACGCCACGGAGACCCAGGGGCAGCTGCTGTCCGGCAAGGTTGCCACGTACAACGGTCACAAGGTCCCGAAGGACGGCTGCGAGGGCGAGGCGCTGCGAACCATCACAGCCGGAGCGAAGACCGCCCAGGAAGTGAAGTTCCCGGACGGGTCCGTGGCAGGAGCCGGAAGAGGTGGATTCGGCGAGGGATACGCGGAAATGGTGGTGTCGTCCGCTGGTGGAAAGGCCATGGCCAGGACCCGGGACGACAGCCGTTTCCGGGACGCCGCCGCGCGGTGGTCGGACTGCATGAAGAAGCAGGGTTACGACTACGACAGCCCTAGCAGCGCGTGGAATGACAAGAGTTGGTCGCATGCAGCCAGGGCCGACGACAAGGAGATTGCCGTCGCAGTCGCCGACATGGGATGCAAGAAGAAGGTCAATTACCTCGGCATAGGAATCGCTGTGGAGACGGTCTACGAGAAACAGGTGATCGAGGAGAACGCCGAGATTCTCAAGGATGCCAAGGACAAGACCGCCAGGTGGATCGAGAATGCGAACAGAGCGATCGAAGCACGCTGACCGCGGTGCACCTGCCGGAATGCCGGAGGACGTCTCAGCGGCTTCGGCACTGTCCCGCCGCCGGAGGCTGCTGGCCGTCGTGGTGGTGGGAGCGCTGGCCCTGGCAGGCGCCGGGTTCACCCTCTCGACGGTGATCAAGTCACCTGCCCAGGCCGCGGCCGAGGCAGGGGCGCCGGAGCGCGATGTCCTCACGGCAGCGGTCGAGCACCGGGTGCTGCACGCTTCACTGGTGGTACGTGGCCAGGTGGCCGCCGAGCGTACGGTAGCGGTCTCCGCCGCAGTGAGCGCGGCCGACGGTGTAGAACCCCTGGTCACCAAGGCACCGCTGCGAGCGGGTGACACGGTGAGGGCGGGATGTGTTCTGGTCGAGATTTCAGGGCGCCCCGTTTTCGCTCTGTCGGGCGCGCTGCCTGCGTACCGCGACCTGAAGCCCGGAGCCCGCGGGGAGGACGTGACTCAGCTCCGGAAGGCGCTGGGGCAGCGCGGGTTCGGCTCGGCCACTGATCCCGCAGGGGAGTTCGGCGCCGGTACCCAGGCCGCCCTGGCGGCGTACTACCGCTCCCTCGGATACGACCCACGACCGGTCTCCGAGGACGGGACAGCCCAGGTCGAGAGCGCAGCAACGGCTGTCACCGACGCCACCCGGGCGCTCCAGGACGTCCGTGCGGGCAAGCACGGTGCGACCGACACGGCACGGGCCGAGGAGGATCTCGCCCGTGCGGAGAAGGCGCTGGCCGCCGCACGTCTACAGGCCGGAGCCATGCTCCCTGCCGCAGAGATCGTCTTTCTGGACCGATTCCCCGCTCGGGTCGAGTCCGTTGCGGCCCGCGTGGGGGACCGGGCTCCCGAGACCGTCATGACGATCTCCTCCGGCACGCTCGGCGTACGGGGATCCCTCACGCCGAGCCAGCGGAAGATCGTCCGGGCGGGCCAGAAGGTACGGATTCTCGCCGAGGCGACCGGCGACGAGTTCAGCGGAACAGCGGCTGCGGTCACCGAGGGCGATGCGGGCTCGTCCTCCGGCGGGGGCGAGGAAGCCGGAGGAAGCGACGCGGGCGAGGACGGCGGCACAGCAGACGCCCTCTCCGTCCTGAACGTCACACCGGACCAGAAGATCGACGCGTCGCTCGTCGGTCAGGAGGTTCGGCTGACCATCGAGATCAAGAGCTCTCAGGGCAAGGTGCTCCTTGTACCGTTCTCCGCTGTCTCGGCTGCCGCCGACGGCAGCACCGTGGTCACCGTCCTCACCGAGCAGGGAGAACGCCGACGGGTACGGGTACGTCCGGGCCTGGAGGGAGACGGCAGCGTGCAGGTGACCCCGGTCCCACAGGACGCGCTGGCCGAGGGTGACCGGGTCGTCGTGGGTACCGCATCCGCACGGCAGCCGGGCCAGGACGACACCCGGTGAGTCCGGCAGCGGTCATTGACTTCCGTGGCGTCGGACTCACGTACCCGGGCCCTCCGCCCGTCCCCGCTCTGCGCCCCGCCGAGCTGGTCATCGAGCGCGGGGAGTACGTCACGGTCACAGGGCCGTCGGGGTCGGGGAAATCGACGTTCCTCAATATCGCCGGACTCATCGACGCCCCCACCAGCGGGCGCTACCTGCTCGACGGCATTGATACGAGCGGTCTTTCCGACACCGAGCGTGCGGGGCTGCGGGGCCGCCGTATCGGCTTCGTCTTCCAGTCGTTCCATCTGTTGCCGCACCGAAGCGCACTCGACAACGTCGTACTGGCCATGGTTTACAACGGCGTGCCGCGCAGAGAACGGCCGGGACGGGCCCGGGACGCCCTGCAGCGGGTCGGCCTCGGGCACCGGATGGCCGCGCTGCCGACCAGGCTGTCCGGCGGTGAGCGGCAGCGCGTGGCGATCGCGCGCGCTCTGGTCGCCCGCCCCTCGCTGCTCCTGTGCGACGAGCCGACGGGCAACCTCGACACGGCGACCGCGGACTCGGTACTCGGTCTCCTCGACGATCTGCACAAGGACGGAATGACCATCGTCGTCATCACCCATGACCCCTCGGTGGCAGCCAGGGGCGTTCGTACCCTGGCCATCCGGGACGGCCGGCTCGACGGAGCGCCCCACCTTCCGACCGACCGGGCCGTATCGTGACAGCCCGTCCGGAGTTCCGGGGACGGCGCGGAACCGGACGGCGCCGACGCGAGCGGGTGATCGGGGCCGACCTGTCCCGGTTCTCCCCGCGCGACCTGCTGACGGAGGCTGTGGCCGGCATGCTCCAGCGGCCGGCCCGGTCCGCCCTGACCACGCTCGGCACCGTGCTCGGCATCGGGGCCTTTGTCGCCGTCCTCGGCCTGACGGCGACGACCTCGTCCCAGATCGACGGCCGCTTCAACGCCCTGACCGCAACCGAGGTCACCGTCGAGGATGTCGGCGCCGCCGACGGATCGTTCAGCGGCATGTCCTTCCCCGAGGATGCGCCCGAAAGGATCGAGCGGCTCAACGGAGCCACCGATGCAGGCGTCTACTGGCCGGTGAGCCTCGCGGACGGTGAGAGCGTCCGTTCGTCCCCGGTCGGCGCTTCGGTCACCGAGGAGGAGACGCAGGTCCAGGCCGCAACCCCGGGGGTGCTGAGGGCCGCGAAACCCACCCTGCGGATGGGCAGGCTCTTCGACGAGTACCACGAGGACCAAGCGGTGCCGGTGGCCGTCATCGGTTCCGGCATGGCCGGCCGGCTGGGCATCACCACGCTGGAGAGCCGGCCGGCGGTGTTCATCGGTGACAAGTCCTTCACTGTGATCGGCATCATGGCCGACGTCCAGCGCAAGACCGACCTGCTCCTGTCCGTCGTGGTCCCCGGCAGTGTCGCGAAGGCGACGTGGGGGGAGCCGGGGGCCGAGACGCCCGCCAAGATGCTGATCTCCACGAAGCTCGGCGCGGCGGCTCAGATCGCCGAGGAGGCGCCACTGGCACTGGACCCGGCGCATCCGGCTCACTTCAAGTCCATTCCGCCCCCGAACCCCAAGGCGCTGCGCACCACGGTCGGTTCGGACATGAACCAGCTCTTCCTGCTGCTGGCGGTGGTGTGCCTGATCATCGGTGCGGTGGGGATCGCCAACACCACCCTCGTCGCGGTCCTGGAGCGCACAGGAGAGATCGGTCTGCGCCGCACGCTGGGGGCTCGTGGGCGCCACATCACCAGCCAGTTCCTCGCCGAGTCCGCCGCACTGGGTGCCCTGGGCGGACTGGTCGGCACAGCGTTCGGCGCCGTGACGGTGGTGGGCGTCGCGGTGACCCGGCAGTGGACACCGGTCATGCACCCTGCCACCTTGCTGATGGCACCCTTGATCGGCTTGGTGACCGGTCTCCTGGCGGGGGCGTACCCGTCCTGGCGGGCCAGCAGGATCGAGCCTGCCGAGGCGCTGCGGCGCTGACGTTGTCCTTCGGACTCCTGTCCCGGCAGGGCCCGGCGTATCGGAGGGGGCCGATCGAGGAGTGCGGGCGGCCCCGCTCCACCGCACGTCACCCGGATACGGGAGAATCGGAACGACTCCTGGATCAACCTACGCGGAGGCAGCGTGTCCGGATTTGTAGAAAAGCCCGAGCCGGTGGTGGTCCCCGGACTCACCCACCTCCACACCGGCAAGGTGCGCGAGCTGTACCGGAACGAGGCGGGCGACCTCGTCATGGTCGCCAGCGACCGTATGTCCGCGTACGACTGGGTCCTGCCCACCGAGATCCCCGACAAGGGCCGCGTCCTCACCCAGCTGTCGCTGTGGTGGTTCGACCAGCTGTCCGATCTCGTCCCGAACCACGTCCTGTCCACGGAGCTCCCCGCCGGAGCCCCCGCCGACTGGGCCGGGCGGACGCTGATCTGCAAGTCGCTGCGGATGGTACCCGTCGAGTGCGTCGCCCGCGGCTATCTCACCGGCTCGGGCCTCGTCGAGTACAACGAGTCCCGTACGGTCTGTGGACTCGCCCTCCCCGAGGGGCTCGTCGACGGATCCGTACTCCCGGCACCGATCTTCACCCCCGCCACCAAGGCGGCCGTCGGTGACCACGACGAGAACGTGTCGTACGAGGAAGTGGCGCGGGAGGTCGGTGCGGAGACCGCGGCCCTGCTGCGCCGCACCACCCTCGACGTCTACGCCCGCGCCCGCGACATCGCCCGCGAGCGCGGCATCATCCTCGCGGACACCAAGTTCGAGTTCGGCTTCGACGGTGAGGACCTGATCATCGCGGACGAGGTGCTGACCCCGGACTCGTCCCGCTTCTGGCCGGCCGCCGCCTGGGAGCCGGGCAAGGCGCAGCCCTCGTACGACAAGCAGTTCGTCCGCGACTGGCTGACATCACCGGCCTCCGGCTGGGACCGGAAGAGCGAGCAGCCGCCCCCGGCGCTGCCGCAGGAGATCGTCGACGCGACACGGGCGAAGTACCTGGAGGCGTACGAGCTCCTCACCGGCCACACCTGGCAGTAGGACATGAAGAAGGCCCCGGTCACAGGACCGGGGCCTTCTTGTGTGGAGCGAACGACGAGGTTCGAACTCGCGACCTCAACCTTGGCAAGGTTGCGCTCTACCAGCTGAGCTACGTTCGCATGCGCCGAAGCGCGATGCCTACTATACCCATCCGCGCTCCCGCGCGAGACGCACCGCCGCATGACGGTTCTCCGCGCCGAGCTTCGAAGCGGCCGCGGAGAGGTAGTTCCGTACGGTTCCCTGCGACAGCGACGCCCGCTCCGCGATCTCCGCGACCGGCGCCCCGTCCGCCGCCAGTTCCAGTACCTCGGCCTCGCGCACCGTCAGCGGCGAGTCCCCGGCGGACATCGCGTCGGCCGCCAACTCCGGGTCCACATAACGGTTTCCGGCGTGGACGGTACGGATGATTCCGGCCGGCTGCCGGGCGCCGACCGTCTTCGGGACGAACGCCCGCACGCCCGCCGCGAGCGCCCGTTTCAGATGTCCGGGGCGACAATGACTCCTCACGATCATGGTCCGGCAGCCGGGCAGTTCAGCCCGTAGTGATGTGGCCACACTCACACCGTCCGCACCCGGCATCTCCAGATCGAGGACCGCGACATCGGGGCGGTGGGCGCGCGCCATGGCGAGCGCCTCCGGACCGGTCGCCGCCTCCGCGACCACGACGAGGTCGTCCTCCGGCGCGAGCAGCGCGGCCGGCGCGCCCCGCATCGGATGCTCGTTGTCGGCGAGCAGCACGCGCACGGTCTGCGCGGTCGTCGTTCCTCAGGGGGCCGTGTGCGGCTGCCGCACCGGGATGGCGAGCAGTGTGAGCTGTCCCCACTGCTCGCGACAAACGTCATGGGGATCACGGCGACGGGTGCCGGAATACGACGAAGGCCCTGGTCGATATCGACCAGGGCCTTCGGTCAAGAGCGGACGACGAGATTCGAACTCGCGACCCTCACCTTGGCAAGGTGATGCTCTACCAACTGAGCCACGTCCGCATTGCTGCCGCTCAGCTTTCACTGGGCGGTGCGAACACCACTCTACCCGATCCACCGGAGTGGTTGTTAAGAGCGATGCAGAGCGGGTGACAGGAATTGCACACTGCGCCTTCCCCCTGGAAGGGGGATGTTCTGCTACTGAACTACACCCGCACGCTGCGTGAGGCCCGGCTTTTCGGCCTTGCCCCTCGGCGTGCTCCAGACTCTAGCCGATCTGATGGGGTGTCGCGCAAGTCGGTGCCCCGGGGTGTCGCCGCGGGGCCTGTGCCGGGTGTCGTTCAACTGGCCTCGCGGAACGCCTCGTAGACCTTCTTGGGGATCCGGCCGCGGGCCGGTACCTCCATCCGGTGCGAGCGGGCCCAGGCGCGCACGGCCGCCGGGTCGGGCGCCAATGAGGTGTGCCGGTACGAGACGGGAGTCTTGCCGCGCTTGCCGGCAGTTGTCTGCTTGCGGCCGGCCGCCATGTACGGCGCGAGGACCTTGCGCAGTTTCTTTGCATTGGACGGATTCAGGTCGATCTCGTACGACTTCCCGTCCAGGGCGAAGGTGACCGTTTCCGCCGCTGTTCCCCCGTCGATGTCGTCGGAGAGGGTGACCACTACGCGCTGAGCCACGGATATCGGTCCTTTCCTACGGCATCGGCGCGTCTGGCGTGCGCTGATGACCGGCCTTCCGGCTGCTAGGCGGATGTGGGTCGACCGGTGTCGACTGTTTAGGGGCAATCCTGCTTTCCCCGGTAATCATTTGTACAGCGACAGGCACCGCATTGTGAAGCCCAGCCAATTGCCTCCGCGTGTCCACATCCTATGTATGTGTCGTGAGGATTTCTCTTCGCGGGACTTTTCCCGCCTGTTGTCACGGTCGATATCTCCACGTGATCAAGCCTGTTTGATATCTACCCGCGTAGAATTTCTGGCCAGGTAGGCTGAGGGGACCTGCGGGGGTCTGGGGAGCCCCCCGGAGAAACAGCCGCACCACACCACCACCGGGAGTGCCAGTGGCACGCGTCGTAGTCGACGTCATGCTCAAGCCGGAGATCCTCGACCCGCAGGGACAGGCGGTGCAGCGTGCACTGCCCCGTCTCGGCTTCGAGGGAATCGCGGACGTACGTCAGGGAAAGCGTTTCGAGCTGGAGGTCGAGGGGCCGGTCGATGATGCCGCCCTCGGTCGCATTCACGAGATGGCCGAGACGTTCCTCGCCAACACCGTCATCGAGGACTTCACCGTGAAGGTGGAGAAGGCCGAGGAGCCGAAGTGACTGCTCGTATCGGAGTCGTCACCTTTCCGGGCACGCTCGACGACCAGGACAGCCTGAGGGCCGTACGGGTCGCGGGCGCCGAACCCGTATCGCTGTGGCACCGCGACAAGGACCTGCACCAGGTCGACGCGGTCATCCTGGCGGGCGGCTTCTCCTACGGCGACTATCTGCGGGCCGGGTCCATCTCCCGGTTCTCGCCGGTCATGGAGACCGTCATCGAGCAGGCCAGGGCGGGGATGCCGGTCCTCGGCATCTGCAACGGCTTCCAGATCCTGACCGAGGCGCACCTGCTGCCCGGAGCGATGCTGCGCAACAACCACCTGCACTTCATCTGCCGCGACCAGAAGCTCCGCGTCGAGAACGCGGAGACCGCCTGGACCTCGGACTACTCCGCGGGCCAGGAGATCTCCGTACCGCTCAAGAACATGGACGGGCGTTACGTCGCCGATGAGCGCGTCCTCGACGAGCTGGAGGCGGAGGGCCGCGTCGCCTTCCGCTACCTGGACGTGAACCCCAACGGCTCGCTCCGCGACATCGCCGGCATCACCAACGCCGCGGGCAATGTCGTCGGTCTGATGCCGCACCCGGAGCACGCCGTCGAGCCGCTGATCGGAACCGGTCGCACCGACGGTCTCGGTTTCTTCACCTCGATCATCAAGAAGCTGGTCAACGCATGAGCCTGGATACGGTCAAGCACGCGGCCGAGACCCCGGACGTCGAGCAGCCCTGGAAGGAGCTCGGCCTCAAGGAGGACGAGTACGCCCGGATCCGCGAGATCCTGGGCCGCCGTCCCACCGGCGCCGAGCTCGCCATGTACTCCGTGATGTGGTCCGAGCACTGCTCGTACAAGAGCAGCAAGGTCCACCTCAAGCAGTTCGGCGAGAAGGTCCCCGTCAACGACGCGATGCTCGTCGGCATCGGCGAGAACGCCGGTGTGGTCGACGTCGGTCAGGGTTACGCGGTCACGTTCAAGGTCGAGTCGCACAACCACCCCTCGTACATCGAGCCCTACCAGGGCGCGGCCACCGGCATCGGCGGCATCGTCCGCGACATCCTCGCCATGGGTGCCCGTCCGGTCGCGGTCGTCGACCCGCTGCGGTTCGGAGCGGCCGACCACCCCGACACCAAGCGGGTCCTCCCGGGTGTCGTCGCGGGTATCGGCGGGTACGGCAACTGCCTGGGACTGCCCAACATCGGCGGCGAGGTCGTCTTCGACGCCTGCTACCAGGGCAACCCGCTCGTCAACGCCGGCTGCATCGGTGTGATGAAGCACGAGGACATCCACCTGGCCCAGGCCTCCGGCCCCGGCAACAAGGTGATCCTGTACGGCGCCCGCACCGGCGGCGACGGCATCGGCGGCGTCTCGGTCCTGGCCTCGGAGACCTTCGAGTCGACCGGTCCGGCGAAGCGCCCGGCCGTCCAGGTCGGCGACCCGTTCCAGGAGAAGCTCCTCATCGAGTGCACCCTGGAGATCTTCGGCGAGAAGCTCGTCGCGGGCATCCAGGACCTCGGCGGCGCGGGTCTCTCCTGTGCCACCTCGGAGCTGGCCTCCGCCGGTTCCGGCGGTATGCGCGTCGAGCTGGACACCGTTCCGCTGCGCGACTCCTCCCTCTCGCCCGAGGAAATCCTCATGAGCGAGTCGCAGGAGCGCATGTGCGCGATCGTCGAGCCGCAGCACGTGGACCGCTTCCTGGAGATCTGCGAGAAGTGGGACGTCATCGCCACCGTCATCGGTGAGGTGACCGAGGGCTCGCAGCTGGAGATCTTCTGGCACGGCGAGCAGATCGTCGACGTGCCGCCGCGGTCCGTCGCCCATGAGGGCCCGACGTACCACCGCCCGTTCGCCCGCCCGTCCTGGCAGGACGCGCTGCAGGCCGACGACGCGAACAAGCTCGCCCGCCCGGCGAACGCCGCCGAACTGCGCGAGCAGGTGCTGAAGCTGGTCGCCTCCCCGAACCAGGCCTCGAAGGCGTGGATCACGGACCAGTACGACAGGTTCGTGCAGGGCAACACCGTGCTCGCGATGCCCGAGGACGCCGGCATGGTCCGGATCGACGAGAAGTCGAACCTGGGCGTGGCCATGGCGACCGACGGCAACGGCCGGTACGCGAAGCTCGACCCGTACACGGGTGCGCAGCTCGCGCTGGCGGAGGCGTACCGCAATGTCGCCACCTCCGGCGCCAAGCCGCTCGCCATCTCGGACTGCCTGAACTTCGGTTCGCCCGAGGACCCGGACGTCATGTGGCAGTTCGCCGAGGCCACCCGTGGTCTCGCGGACGGCTGCCTGGAGCTCGGCACCCCGGTCACCGGCGGCAATGTGTCGCTGTACAACCAGACCGGTGAGACGGCGATCCACCCGACGCCGGTCGTGGCCGTGCTCGGTGTGATCGACGACGTGACGCGGCGTACGCCGGTCGCCTTCAAGGAAGAGGGCCAGCTCCTCTACCTGCTCGGCGACACGCGTGAGGAGTTCGGCGGCTCGGCCTGGTCCGAGGTCGTCCACAACCACCTCGGCGGGCTGCCGCCCAAGGTCGACCTGGGCCGCGAGAAGCTGCTCGGCGAGATCCTGATCTCGGCGTCCCGCGACGGCATGGTCGACGCGGCGCACGACCTCTCCGACGGCGGCCTGATCCAGGCGGTCACCGAGTCCTGCCTCCGCGGCGGGAAGGGCGCCCGGCTGGTCGTGCCGGACGGTCTGGACGCGTTCACGTTCCTCTTCTCCGAGTCTGCGGGCCGCGCGGTCGTCTCGATTCCGCGCAGCGAGGAGCTCCGCTTCAACGACATGTGCGGGGCGCGGGGTCTGCCCGTCACCCGGATCGGTGTCGTGGACGGCGAGGAGATCGAGGTCCAGGGCGAGTTCAGCATCCCGCTGAGCGAGCTCCGCACGGCCCACGAGGCGACGATCCCCGGCCTGCTCGCCTGAGAGGCTGACGCGCTGTTCCACTGCGTGACGTCCAAGCCCCCGCCCGGTCCGCCGGGCGGGGGCTTCGTCGTGGGGTCACCCCGTAGGCTCGCTCCCATGCCGCCGTCCCAGAAGCGCGCCCGCCGCTACGACCTCGCCCGGACCCGCACCGCCGTACAGGCGCAGTTCGCCCATGTCCGGTCTGCGGTCAGCACACTGACGCCCGATCAGCTCGCTCTGCCGACCCGGCTCGGGGAGTGGACGGTGCGGGAGCTGGCCGCCCATCTGACCATGGCGGTCTCGAACGTCTGCCGGAACCTGGAGCTGCCCGAGCCGCCCGGCGAGAAGCCCGAGGTCTCCCTGCTGGAGTGGCTGTTCACGACCGCGGGGCGGGCCGGCCGGATCGCCGACGACACCAGGGCGCTCGCCGCGGACCGTCCCGACCTCGACGCGTTGTACGCGGAGGTCGCCGACCGGTTCGACGCGGTGGTGCCTGGCGTGGGCGAGGACCGGCTGCTGCCGACCCGGGCCGGTGTGATGCGGCTGGGTGACTTCCTCGTCACCCGCACCGTCGAACTCGTCGTGCACACCGATGACCTGAGCGCGGCGACCGGACTCGACGTCCCGTACGACCGGCAGGCACTCGCCGCCTGCACCCGGCTGCTCACCGACGCCCTCGCGGAGAAGGCGCCCGGCGGCTCGGTGGAGGTGCGCGTTCCGCCGTTCGCCGTCGTCCAGTGCGTCGCGGGCCCGAAGCACACGCGCGGTACGCCGCCCAACGTCGTCGAGACCGATCCGCTGACCTGGATCCGGCTCGCGACCGGGCGTACGCAGTGGCGGGCGGCGCTCGATGCGGCAGAGGTCAGTGCCGGCGGTGAGCGGGCCGATCTCGGCGACCTGCTGCCGCTGCTCCGCTGAGGGGAACCGGGGCACTCCGGACGCCGGGGCGAGGCGCACCGGGGACCCCGCGCGCGACGCACCAGCGGCCCGCGCACAGGACCCGGCGTTGACGCCGCCGGTGCAGAGAAGCCGCATACCGGCCTCCGCGGCCCGCGCCCGGTGTGAGGCTCACCACGAAACGAGCGTTCGGCCAGTGCCCCCGACGCCCCGTCGGCGGACTCACCGAGCGCCACCACCGGGCCCGGCATCCCCGGGGACACCCCCTGGCTTGAACTAGCCTGTAACCCGCCGGTAGGCGGGGCGTCAGCCGCCCTGTGGCGGATCCTGCCCCGCCTCCGCCCCCCGCCGACAGCCGAATTCCGTCACTGCCCGTGACCGCGCGCGCGGCCCCCGGAGCGGCGCTTCGGGCCTCTTCCCCGGTGCTCCGACGGGGTATCCCCAATTCGGACCAGTGGTCGATCTCGCCTACACTCGGTGGTGTGCCCCGTGGTGATGGACGACTCAACCACGACCTGCTCCCCGGAGAAAAAGGCCCCCAGGACGCTTGCGGCGTCTTCGGTGTCTGGGCTCCGGGCGAAGAGGTCGCCAAGCTCACCTATTTCGGACTGTATGCCCTGCAGCACCGTGGACAGGAGTCCGCGGGCATCGCAGTGAGCAACGGGTCCCAGATCCTGGTCTTCAAGGACATGGGACTGGTCTCGCAGGTCTTCGACGAAACGTCTCTGGGATCTCTCCAGGGCCATATCGCGGTCGGTCATGCCCGCTACTCCACCACCGGTGCCTCGGTGTGGGAGAACGCGCAGCCGACGTTCCGTGCGACCGCGCACGGCTCGATCGCCCTGGGTCACAACGGCAATCTGGTCAATACGGCCCAGCTCGCCGAGATGGTTGCCGACCTTCCCCGTAAGGACGGCCGCGCCACCCAGGTCGCCGCGACGAATGACACCGATCTGGTGACCGCTCTGCTCGCCGGCCAGACCGACGACGACGGCAAGCCGCTCACCATCGAGGAGGCCGCCGCCGCGGTGCTTCCCGAGGTGAAGGGCGCCTTCTCGCTCGTCTTCATGGATGAGCACACCCTCTACGCAGCCCGTGACCCGCAGGGCATCCGCCCGCTGGTCCTCGGCCGGCTGGAGCGTGGCTGGGTGGTGGCCTCCGAGTCCGCCGCCCTCGACATCTGCGGTGCCAGCTTCGTCCGCGAGATCGAGCCGGGCGAGCTCGTCGCCATCGACGAGAATGGCCTGCGCACCTCGCGCTTCGCGGAAGCGAAGCCCAAGGGCTGTGTCTTCGAGTACGTCTATCTGGCCCGCCCCGACACCGACATCGCCGGGCGCAACGTGTACCTCTCCCGCGTGGAGATGGGCCGCAGGCTGGCCGCCGAGGCCCCGGTCGAGGCCGATCTGGTCATAGCGACTCCGGAGTCCGGCACGCCCGCCGCCATCGGCTACGCGGAAGCCAGCGGCATCCCGTTCGGCGCCGGTCTGGTCAAGAACGCGTACGTCGGCCGGACCTTCATCCAGCCCTCCCAGACCATTCGCCAGCTGGGCATCCGCCTCAAGCTGAACCCGCTCAAGGAAGTCATCAAGGGCAAGCGCCTGGTGGTCGTCGACGACTCGATCGTCCGCGGCAACACCCAGCGCGCACTGGTCCGGATGCTCCGCGAGGCCGGTGCCGCCGAGATCCACATCCGGATCTCGTCCCCGCCGGTGAAGTGGCCCTGTTTCTTCGGCATCGACTTCGCGACCCGCGCGGAGCTGATCGCCAACGGCATGACGGTCGACGAGATCTCCACGTCGATGGGGGCCGACTCGCTCGCGTACATCTCGCTCGACGCGATGGTCGAGGCGACCACGATCGCCAAGCCGAACCTGTGCCGCGCCTGCTTCGACGGTGAGTACCCGATGGAGCTCCCGGACCCGGAGCTGCTCGGCAAGCAGCTGCTGGAGACCGAGCTGGCGGCAGGCCCTGCGGCGACCGCCGCGGCCGACGCACTGCGTCGTCCGTGACCGGCCACGCGCACCAGCCCCGTATCTCCACACGAAAGATCCCAGGCAATGTCTGAGACAACAGGTGCTTCCTACGCGGCAGCGGGCGTCGACATCGAGGCCGGCGACCGTGCCGTCGAGCTGATGAAGGAGTGGGTGAAGAAGACGCAGCGCCCAGAGGTCGCGGGCCTTGGCGGCCTCGGCGGATTCGCCGGCCTCTTCGACGCCTCGGCCCTCAAGCGCTACGAGCGTCCGCTGCTCGCCTCCGCCACCGACGGCGTCGGCACGAAGGTCGACCTCGCCCGCAAGATGGGCGTGTACGACACCATCGGCCACGACCTCGTCGGCATGGTCGTCGACGACCTGGTCGTCTGCGGCGCCGAGCCGCTCTTCATGACCGACTACATCTGCGTCGGCAAAGTGCACCCCGAGCGTGTCGCGTCCATCGTGAAGGGCATCGCCGAAGGCTGCGTACTGGCCGGATGCGCCCTGATCGGCGGCGAGACCGCCGAACACCCGGGCCTCCTCGGTCCCGACGACTTCGATGTCGCGGGCGCCGGTACGGGTGTGGTCGAGGCCGACCGGCTGCTCGGCCCGGACCGTATCCGTAAGGGTGACGCGGTCATCGCGATGGCGTCGTCCGGTCTTCACTCCAACGGGTACTCGCTCGTCCGCCACGTCTTCTTCGACCGGGCCGGCTGGGCGCTGGACCGCGACGTCGAGGAATTCGGCCGCACGCTCGGCGAGGAGCTCCTGGAGCCCACCAGGATCTACTCGCTGGACTGCCTGGCGCTGACCCGTACGACCGAGGTGCACGGCTTCAGCCACGTCACCGGCGGCGGTCTCGCCAACAACCTGGCCCGGGTCGTCCCGGACGCCCTGCACGCCACCGTCGACCGCTCCACGTGGACGCCCGGCGCGGTCTTCGACCTGGTCGGCAAGGCCGGTCAGGTCGAGCAGCTGGAGCTGGAGAAGACGCTCAACATGGGCGTCGGCATGATCGCGATCGTCCCGGCGGAATCCGTGGATGCCGCTCTGACGACGCTGGCCGACCGTGGGGTCGACTCCTGGGTGGCCGGCGAGATCACGGACCGCGGTACGCACGGCTCGGGTGCCGGGCTGGTCGGCGCGTACGCGCGCTAGTGCCGTGACCGGCAACTAGGACACGCGGCGGGGGCAGGGCGCACCGGTACCGTCCGGTGACCGTCCTGCCCTTGGTCGCCAGGCAGGATCAAGCTGCCGATCGGCCTCGAAAAGCGCAACACAGAACCCGGTCCGGGCAAGCCCGGACCGGGTTGATGTGTCAGCGCGAGGTCAAGCGCCGCGGCGCTGTGACGACGGACCGGACTGGTCGTCCTCGTCCTCATCGTCGTCATCGTTGTACAGATCCGCGTACTGTGCGTACGGGTCATCTTCCTCGTCGTCGTCCTCGAACGGCTCTGCGTTCGGTGGTTGACTCGAAGGCGATGCGCCCAGCTCATTGGCCAGACGCGACAGGTCAGTCCCGCCGCTGCTGTACTTCAGCTGGCGGGCGACCTTTGTCTGCTTGGCCTTTGCCCGGCCGCGCCCCATGGCTCGACCCCCTCGGTGACGGGGCTCGACGGCCCCAGAGTCTTGACACGCGTTCATGTTTCAGGACGGACTCTCGGAAGAGAGACCGTGCCCGTAGGGCTTTAACGGTACCTGCTTCCGTGGCCATACGGTACGCCGCCCGCATCACACGCCCCGGAACAGGACCAACGAGAAGCCCTGTCCTCGCTGGTCAACTGCGATTTTAACCTCTTCTCGGCATGCGACCCGCCGACCGGCGTGAGTCTTGTCTCGCCGGTCGGCGGGTCAGCGGTCCGAAGAACGGCCGCGACACCCGGTGAGGGCCCCGCGACCGTCGGTGACGACCGGTCAGGCGCGCCGCGCCTCGGCCATCCGCTGCTCGGCGATCCGGTCGGCCGCCGCGGCCGGCGGAATGCCGTCTTCCTTCGCACGTGCGAATATGGCCAGCGTGGTGTCGAAGATTTTCGACGCCTTCGCCTTGCACCGGTCGAAGTCGAAGCCGTGCAGCTCGTCGGCGACCTGGATGACGCCGCCCGCGTTCACCACGTAGTCGGGGGCGTACAGGATCGAACGGTCCGCGAGATCCTTCTCGACACCCGGGTGCGCCAGCTGGTTGTTGGCCGCGCCGCACACCACCTTGGCCGTGAGTACCGGGACGGTCTCGTCATTCAGCGCACCGCCGAGCGCGCACGGGGCGTAGATGTCGAGACCTTCGGTACGGATCAGCGCGGCGGTGTCCGCGGCGACGGCGACCTCGGGGTGGAGATCGGTGATCCGGCGTACCGATTCCTCCCGGACGTCCGTGACCACGACCTCGGCGCCGTCCGACAGCAGATGTTCGATGAGGTGGTGGCCGACCTTGCCGACGCCCGCGACCGCCACTTTTCGGCCACGCAGCGTCGGGTCGCCCCAGAGGTGCTGGGCCGAGGCCCGCATGCCCTGGAAGACACCGAACGCGGTGAGGACGGAGGAGTCGCCGGCGCCGCCGTTCTCCGGGGAGCGGCCGGTGGTCCATCGGCACTCGCGGGCGACGATGTCCATGTCGGCGACGTACGTGCCGACGTCGCAGGCGGTCACGTAGCGCCCGCCGAGCGAGGACACGGCCCGGCCGTAGGCCAGCAGCAGTTCCTCGGTCTTGATCTTCTCAGGGTCGCCGATGATGACGGCCTTGCCGCCGCCGTGGTCGAGACCGGCCATGGCGTTCTTGTACGACATGCCGCGCGCCAGGTTCAGCGCATCCGCGACGGCCTCCTCCTCGGAGGCGTACGGATAGAAGCGGGTGCCGCCGAGGGCCGGGCCCAGGGCGGTGGAGTGGATGGCAATGACGGCCTTGAGGCCGCTGGCACGGTCCTGACAGAGCACGACTTGCTCGTGTCCCCCCTGATCCGATTGGAACAGGGTGTGCAGGACGCCGTCGGTCACATCGGTCACGGTGGTGACTCCCAAGTACGAAGCGGCGGAAGACCCTCCTGAAGGTGGGGAGGGCCCGGACCGACCGGCACGGACGGTCCGACTGGGCACGAGCGTAAGTCCTACGCGGGCGTAGATCTGTTCCAGTGCCAAGGATCACCCCCCGGCGGCGTACGGGCGTGACACGATCTGAGGCATGTCGGTGGTGTCTTCGGTGCTCGTCCCTTACGCGTCCTATCTCCGGGTGTACGAACCGCTGGCCGCCTTTCCGGAGCCGGAGCGGGCCCACTGGGCCCGCTACGCGGGGCGCGACCGCATCCCCACGGCGCAGGACGAACTCCGGCGTTCGCTGGCCGACTTGGCGGCCACTCCGCCGGTCGGGGTGCCGGTGCACGAGAGCGGGGACGCGTTCGTCGCCGAGGTGGACGGCGTGGTGTGCGTCTGTCCGTGGCGGACCCGGCTGCGCGGCTGGCTGGCGCTGGAGGAGCTGGCGGAGATGTTCCCGGCCCCGGTGCTCGACGTGGTGCTGCCGCCGGTGGTGCGCGGGCAGGTGCTCGCGGACCACGAGCGGTGGGCGGAGCGCAATCCGGACGCCCGGCCGTGGATCCGGACCGCGGTCTGGCAGGTACCGGTGCGCTGGTTCGTCCTCTTCTCGGACGAGGAACGGGAGCACACGGAGGCGGCCGACGGCGGGGGAGCGCCGGGGTTGCGCTACCGGACCCCGATGGTGCAGGCGCGCCGCCGGCTGGCCAGGTCGCTGAAGACGCTGAGGGAGACCGTCGACGAGGGGCCGCTGACCGAGGGCCTGGTGGACGTCGGTCGGTGGCTGGAGGAGTTCCATCCGCGCGCGCTGGTCGAGCTCGACTACGGCGGTCTGGTGCACGTGCTGTCGGCCGAGCAGCTCGCCGGGGACCGGTCGGCCGCGGATGTCGCCGAGGGCATCGCGGCGCTGCGGGCCGGTGACACCGAGGGGGCGAGTGAGGCGTACGGGCGGCTGGCGGAGCGCTGGCGGGCCGTGAGGGACCGTCAGTTCGCCAGCTGAGTCCGGCGGTGCGGGGCCGGGAACCGGCCTCCCCTGCGGCTCGTCCGTGTGACTCATGAGGGTGGTGAGGGCAAAGTGGCGGGAGCGTACTCCTGTGGCCCTAGGACCTACGTCCCGAACCGGGCCTTTGCCTCAAGGGTGACGGATAGCACTAACGGGGCCCTTGCGCCCTTCCCTACTCCTCGTGCCAAAATAGGACAAGGAGTCCGGGGAGGACTCCATCCGTCCAATTAGGGCGGATTGCTCTGCATTGCACGCTATGGGGGGTCTGGTGACCCCTGATCGCTCTGTGACTGATCGTCACAGTGGTGTGACTGTCCGCTATGGCATGGTCCATCGGCTTCCGTCGCTGATGAACACCTGGGAGGGCAATTCCATCGGTTTGGCCGACGCGGCTGGACGGATGGTGTAGTTGTAGTGCCGAGGACAAGCCGTTCGTCCTATAACCGACTCGGCCCGCGTCCGCCATTTCGGGCAACGCGGGTCAAGGTGCAGAATTTAGAGGAAAGAACCGAGATGGTTCGGTTCTCCCGAGGAGGCCGCTCATGACCGCTCGCACCCCTGATGCCGAGCCGCTGCTGACCCCGGCTGAGGTTGCCACGATGTTCCGCGTGGACCCGAAGACGGTCACCCGTTGGGCCAAGGCAGGCAAGCTCACGTCCATCCGCACGCTCGGTGGACATCGCCGGTACCGCGAGGCAGAGGTCCGCGCACTGCTTGCGGGTATTCCGCAGCAGCGCAGCGAGGCCTGACATACCCCTGTCGCCGCGTCACAACCGGGCTGACCGGGTCCCCCAACCCGCGTTCGCCCACCCATAGCTCCACACGACGGGCGCCCGCCCCAACGGGCGCCATACCTGTGCAATACGGGGTACGTCGTTCGATCGCGCTGGACTCCGCCGGGTCCAGCGCGATCTTTTTTGTGCCCGCGGGGCGGCCGACGGGCCGGGGCTCCGGCGTCGCATGGAGTGCTGTGCGGGCGCATCCGACCCGGACGGGCGGGTCCCCCGGGGGGTCGCCCGAGGCTCGTGGGCTGCCCTCGGGCCTCCCTGTGGAAGCGTCTTCCGAGGGGTGCAATTGCACATATTAAATTCGCCAGTTGTAGGAAGGGTGTAAAGTCACCATTTCTCAAAACTCATTCAGTGACACCCGTCACATAGCCCGAGTCTTGCCAAGATCGAGCCTGCCGCTGCCGGGAGGCGGATGTCCTCGCCCTTCGTCACGTGGCGGCAGGGCTTTCATCCTCGGTCCTGTCGGCGCAGTCCTGTTCTTCGGGGGCGGTCATGGGGGCGGCGAGCGCCGCGGCCTCCTGAACGGCCGCTGGAGCCCTGCCGGATGACGCGGGCGGTTTGGGGGGCGGAACGGGCCGGGAGGCCGTCACGGGCTCCATGGCGAGCCTCAGGAGCAGGTGGCAGATCGGGCAGTGCGGGGTGAGATGCCGGTAGCCGGAAGCGGCCGCCAGATGGGCGCGCAGCAGCGCGCGGGTCTCGTGCCTCGCCGTGGACGCAGCCATCCGCGCCACCTCCCGGTGGACCGCGCCGCCCCGCGCCGAGGAACAGGGGCGGCCCCTGCTGTCTGAGTACCCGTCGGCAGTTGCCGGAGTCAAGACGCGCGAAAGCCCGGATCCAGAAGGATCCGGGCTTTCGTTACTGCGGTCCTGACGGGATTTGAACCCGCGGCCTCCACCTTGACAGGGTGGCGAGCACTCCAAACTGCTCCACAGGACCAGGTTTTCGCGGCTTCCTTGCGGCTGCCTGCGAAACCAGACTGTACAGGAGATTGGCGGCTCCGGTCGACTTCACTCCTGGTGGTGGCTCCCTTACGCCCCCGAGGGGCGCCCGATCACGGAGCCGCGGCGTCGATCGCCTTCACGATCCGCTTGTCCGAGACGGGGTACGCGGTGCCCAGGGCGTGCGCGAAATAGCTCACCCGAAGCTCCTCGATCATCCAGCGGATGTCCAGGACCTCCTGCGGAACGGGCCTGCCCTGCGGCATCTGTTCGAGCAGCCAGGCGTACTCGTCCTGCATCTCGTGGACCTTCTCCATGCGCGTGGTGTCGCGCTGGACGGCCGTCGGCATCTGCTGGAGCCGGCGGTCCGCGGCGACCAGGTAGCGCATCAGGTCGGGCAGTCTGCGCAGCCCGGTCCTCGTGACGAAGCCCGGCGGTACGAGGGTGGCGAGCTGGTTCCTTACATCGGTGACGTTGTTGACCAGGACCAGGCTGTTGGTGGCCTTCAGGCGCCGCTCGCAGGACTGCCAGGCAGCCAGCACCTGCTGCACCTGGGCGACCGTGTGCTCGGTCAGCGCGACGAGATCGGCGCGAACCTTGTCGTACAGCTTCCGGAACGACTCCTCGTCCCAGGCCGGCCCGCCGTGGGCGCCGATCAGCCGGTCCGCGGCAGCGGTCGCGCAGTCCTCGAACAGCGCCTGGATGGAGCCGTGCGGATTGCGGGACAGGGCGAGCTTCTGCTGGTTCGTCAGCTTGTCCGAGGCGAACTTCGCCGGGTTCACCGGGATGTTCAGCAGGATCAGCTTCCGGGTGCCGCGCCACATCGCCTGCTGCTGCTCGGCCTCGGTGTCGAAGAGCCTTACGGCCACGGTGCCCGCCGCGGCTCCCTCCTGCTCCACGAGCGCCGGGTAGGCCTTGACCGGCTGGCCGGCCCGCCGGGTCTCGAAGACCCGGTTCAGCGTGCCGATCGTCCAGTCCGTGAGCCCCGAACGCTCGATGGACTCGCCCGAGGGCCCCGCGGTGGCCGCAGCAGCCTTGGAGAGGGCCTGACGGGCCTTGGGGCGCAGCTGGAGCTTCAGTGCCTCCAGGTCCTTGTCCTCGGCCACCCTGCGGCGCCGCTCGTCGACGATCCGGAACGTGATCTTGAGGTGGTCCGGGATCCGGGAGAGATCGAAGTCGTCGGCGGAGACCGGGACCCCGACCATCTGCTGGAGCTCACGCGCGAGGGTGACCGGCAGCGGCTCCTGCAGCGGCACCGCCCGGTCCAGGAACCGGCCCGCGTAGTTCGGCGCGGGGACGTAGTGCCGGCGGATCGGCTTGGGCAGCGAGCGGATCAGCTCGGTGACCACGTCCTCGCGCAGGCCGGGGATCTGCCAGTCGAAGCCCTCGGGGGTGACCTGGTTGAGCACCTGGAGCGGGATGTGAACGGTCACACCGTCCGCGTCCGCGCCGGGCTCGAACTGGTACGTCACCTTGAACTTGAGCTTCCCCTGCCGCCAGGAGTCCGGGTAGTCGTCCTTGGTGACGGCCCCGGCCTTCTCGTTGATGAGCATCGAGCGCTCGAAGTCGAGCGCCTCCGGCTCGTCGCGGCGCTTGTGCTTCCACCAGGAGTCGAAGTGCGCGCCGGAGACGACATGCTCCGGGATCCGCCGGTCGTAGAAGTCGAAGAGCGTCTCGTCGTCCACGAGGATGTCGCGGCGCCGCGCCCGGTGTTCCAACTCCTCGACCTCGCCGAGAAGTTTGCGGTTGTCATGGAAGAACTGGTGGTGCGTCCGCCAGTCGCCCTCGACCAGTGCGTTCCGGATGAAGAGATCGCGGGACGCCTCGGCGTCGATCCGGCCGAAATTGATCTTGCGCTGGGCGACGATCGGTACGCCGTACAGCGTGACCCGCTCGTACGCCATCACCGCCGCCTGGTCCTTCTCCCAGTGCGGCTCGCTGTAGGTGCGCTTCAGCAGATGCTGGGCCAGCGGTTCGATCCACTCCGGCTCGACCCTGGCGTTGACCCGCGCCCACAGCCGGGACGTCTCGACCAGCTCGGCCGACATCACGAACCGCGGCTGCTTCTTGAAGAGCGCCGAACCGGGGAAGATCGCGAACTTGGCGCTGCGCGCACCCAGGTACTCGTTCTTCTCGGTGTCCTTCAGTCCGATGTGCGACAGCAGCCCGGCCAGCAGCGAGGTGTGCACCGCCTGCTCCGGCGCATCCTCCTCGTTGGGGTGGATCCCCATCTGCTTGGCGACCGTACGCAGCTGCGTATAGATGTCCTGCCATTCGCGGATGCGCAGGAAGTTCAGATACTCCTGCTTGCACATCCGGCGGAAGCTGGACGAGCCGCGCTCCTTCTGCTGCTCGCGGATGTACCGCCACAGATTCAGGAACGCCAGGAAGTCCGACGTCTCGTCCTTGAAGCGGGCGTGCTGCTGATCGGCCTGCGTCTGCTTGTCCGAGGGCCGCTCGCGCGGGTCCTGGATGGAGAGCGCGGCGGCGATCACCATGACCTCGCGCGTGCAGCCGTTGCGGTCGGCCTCGATGACCATGCGGGCGAGGCGCGGGTCGACGGGCAGCTGCGAGAGCTTCCGCCCCAGCTGCGTCAGCCGTTGCCCCTTCTTCCCCTCCTGGGGGGACTTCTCCTCCAGGTCGAGTGCGCCGAGCTCCTGGAGCAGCTGCACACCGTCGCGGATGTTGCGGTGGTCCGGCGGGTCGATGAAGGGGAACTTCTCGATGTCGCCGAGGCCGGCCGCGGTCATCTGGAGGATGACGGACGCCAGGTTCGTACGGAGGATCTCCGCGTCCGTGAACTCCGGGCGGGTCAGGAAGTCGTCCTCGGAGTACAGCCGGATGCAGATGCCGTCCGAGGTACGGCCGCAGCGCCCCTTGCGCTGGTTGGCGCTGGCCTGCGAGATCCGTTCGATCGGCAGCCGCTGGACCTTGGTGCGGTGACTGTAGCGGGAGATGCGGGCGTTGCCCGGGTCGATCACGTACTTGATGCCGGGGACGGTCAGCGAGGTCTCGGCGACGTTCGTCGCCAGAACGATCCTGCGGCCGGTGTGGCGCTGGAACACCCGGTGCTGCTCGGCGTGCGACAGGCGCGCGTAGAGGGGGAGCACCTCGGTGTGGCGGAGGTTCTTCTTGTTCAGGGCGTCCGCGGTGTCGCGGATCTCGCGCTCGCCGGAGAGGAAGACCAGGACATCGCCGGGGCCCTCGGACTGGAGCTCGTCGACGGCGTCGCAGATCGCGGTGATCTGGTCGCGGTCGGAGTCGTCCGTGTCTTCTTCCAACAGGGGCCGGTAGCGCACCTCGACCGGGTACGTACGCCCGCTTACCTCGACGATCGGCGCATCACCGAAGTGCCGGGCGAAGCGCTCCGGGTCGATGGTCGCCGAGGTGATGACGACCTTCAGGTCGGGGCGCTCGGGCAGCAGCCGGGCCAGATAGCCCAGCAGGAAGTCGATGTTCAGCGACCTCTCGTGGGCCTCGTCGATGATGATCGTGTCGTACGCGAGCAGCTCGCGGTCCGTCTGGATCTCGGCCAGCAGGATGCCGTCCGTCATCAGCTTCAGATACGTCGCGTCCGGGTTCACCTGGTCGGTGAAGCGGACCTTCCAGCCGACCGCCTCACCGAGCGGGGTCTTCAGCTCGTCGGCGACGCGCTCGGCGACCGTACGGGCCGCGATCCGGCGCGGCTGGGTGTGCCCGATCATGCCCCGGACGCCGCGCCCCAGCTCCATGCAGATCTTCGGGATCTGCGTGGTCTTGCCGGAGCCGGTCTCCCCGGCGACGATCACGACCTGGTGGTCGCGTATCGCCTCCAGGATCTCGTCCTTCTTCTGGCTGACCGGAAGTTCTTCCGGGTACGAGAGAGCGGGCATCCGTTCGGCGCGCCCCGCGAGCCGCTGGGCTGCCTTCCCGGCCTGGGTGGCGATCTCGTCCAGCACGGCCTGCCGGGCCTCGGGCTTACGGATCCGGCGCGCCCCTTCGAGGCGGCGGCCGAGCCGGTGCGCGTCGCGGAGCGAGACGTGTCCGAGCTGGGACTGGAGATCGGCAAAGGAAGTAGACATACGGGTGCCAGGATCGCACCCGGGCACGAGGAACGGCGAACCTATTTCGCGCGGTCTGCGTCACGGCCGCGATGACTGCGGGGGAGCTCCTGATCACAGCACGTACCATTTCGGGCAACTGATCTTCGTACCGCAGTGGAAAGGCCCTCGTCCGTGTCCCGTACGCAGTGGTGTTGCCTGGTGGCGGTGCTCGCGGTCGCGCTGGGGCTGTTCTCCGGGCCCACCACTGCGGTGACGGCGGCGACCGCGTCCGGGGATTCCGGCACCGCGGTGGCCGCCCCGGCCGTCGGCGGTCAGGGGGTGCCCGGCTGCGGCAACGGCACGACGCACGACAGCACCGAGCCCGGCGTACCCGTCCGGGCCCGTGCCGCGCACGACCAGGCGCCCGGTCTCGCCGAATGGGGGCTGGGCACCGCTCCCGGGCAGGGGCCCGCGGAGCCGCGCGTACGCGTCGGACTGCGCGGGCCGGAGCCTGCCACGCCGTCCCCGGTGGAACTCTCCGTGCTGCGGGTTTAGACCGGGTGCCCGCCACCCGGTCGTTCCCTTCCCCCTCCCGCACCACGAGCACGGAGTCCCGCCATGCCCACGCCCACAAACTCCTCGTCCAGGAAGCCGCTGCTCTACGGCACCGGTGTCGTCCTCGCCGCCGCGCTGCTCGGCTTCGTCTCCTACCGCGCCACCGCCCCCGCCGACCGCTCCGGCCCCTCCTCCTCGACTTCGGCCGCCGATGTCACCGCCGACCCGGACGCCGGTGTCTTCCCGGAACTGGCGAGGCTGGCCCGCCGCGACCCCGCCGACAGACTCGCGCAGGGCCCGGTCGACGCGCCGGTGGTTCTCATCGAGTACGCCGACTTCAAGTGCGGCTACTGCGGCAAGTTCGCCCGGGACACCGAACCCGCCCTGGTGAAGAAGTACGTCGACAACGGCACCCTGCGCATCGAGTGGCGCAACTTCCCGATCTTCGGCGCCGAATCCGAGGCCGTCGCACGCGCTGCCTGGGCCGCCGGGCAGCAGGGCCGCTTCTGGCAGTTCCATGCAGCCGCCTACACAGAAGGGGCCAAGGAGAAGGGCTTCGGCAAGGACCGGCTGAAGGCGCTCGCCAAGGAGGCGGGGGTGCGGGACCTCGGCCGGTTCGTACGCGACGCGGACGGCGCGGCTGCTTCCGCCGCGGTGAGCAAGGACCAGGAGGAGGGGTACGGGATCGGCGCGAGCTCCACCCCGACCTTCCTGATCAACGGCCGCCCGCTGGCCGGAGCGCAGCCGGTGGAGGTCTTCGAGCAGGTCATCCAGGCGGCGGCCGACAAGGCCGCCAACACCAAGGACGCCAAGGGGGAGAGCCGTTCCAAGGGCTCCGGTGACTCCGGTGACTCCGGGGGCGCCGACAAGTGACGGTGGACATCGGCTACTTCGCCGCCTTCCTCGGCGGGCTGCTGGCCCTGGTCAGCCCCTGCAGCGCCCTGTTGCTGCCCGCCTTCTTCGCCTACTCCATCGACTCGGTCTCGCGGCTGCTGGCCCGTACCGGCATCTTCTACGCAGGTCTGGCCACCACCCTCGTGCCGCTCGGCGCCGCGGGCTCGTACGCCGGACGGCTCTTCTACAGCCACCGCGACCAGCTGGTCCTCGGCGCCGGCTGGCTGATCATCGGGCTCGGCGTGGCCCAGATCGTGGGCCTCGGCTTCGCCTCGCGCCGGATCGCGGCCCTCAGCGGGCGGATCCGGCCGACGACCGCCGTGTCGGTCTACGCCCTCGGCGCCGTCTACGGGCTGGCCGGGTTCTGCGCCGGACCGATCCTCGGCAGCGTCCTGACGGTGGCGGCGGTCAGCGCCAGCCCGGTCTACGGCGGACTGCTGCTCGCCGTCTACGCCCTGGGCATGGCGGTCCCGCTGTTCCTGCTGGCGCTGGTCTGGGAGCGCTTCGACCTCGGGCGCCGCGCCTGGCTGCGCGGCCGGACCTTCCGGCTCGGCCGCTTCGAACTGCACACCACGACCCTGCTGTCGGGGCTGTTCTTCATCGGGCTCGGCGCGCTGTTCCTGGCCTACGACGGGACGACCGCCCTGCCCGGGCTGCTGGACGTGGACGATTCGTTCGCCGTCGAGCAGTGGGCGCAGCGGATCGGCAAGCAGGTGCCGGACGCGGCCGCGCTGGTGACGGTGGTGGCGGTGGCGCTGCTGGTTCTCGGGGTGCGGGCCCGGCGCCGTCGGGATGCGAAGTCCGCGGAGCGGGAAGAGGCCTGACACGACGAAGGCCCCATCCGGTGGATGGGGCCTTCGAGAGGTGGCTGGGGCCGGGATCGAACCGGCGACCTATCGCTTTTCAGGCGATCGCTCGTACCAACTGAGCTACCCAGCCACGCAGCACTTACAAGCTGCAGCGGTCCTGACGGGATTTGAACCCGCGGCCTCCACCTTGACAGGGTGGCGAGCACTCCAAACTGCTCCACAGGACCAAGCTGTTGTGCGACTAAGTGTCGCACAAGGTGGTGCGTGCCCCCAACGGGATTCGAACCCGTGCTACCGCCTTGAAAGGGCGGCGTCCTGGGCCACTAGACGATGAGGGCATGTGACTCCGCTTCCCCTCAAGAGGTTCCGCTTCTTCTTCAACCTCTGGGGTCTCGGAACGGTCAAGCCCTGACCGGCGCCCTTGGGCACGTCGGAGACTGTACTACGGCGTTTCGGTGTCAGCCAAACCGAATAGGCGAAGGGGTCGCTCCGGGTTGGTTTTCCTCCGGCAGATGGCGGCTGACCTCGGCCGTTGTCAGGCCGAGCCCGCCGAGCGTGATCTCGTCCCAGGCCTGCGGACGGCGAGTCGCGTGGTCCGGATGGAGCACCGGGGCGCGCACCTTCGGCACGTATGCCCGGGTTCGGGGGGGGCGCGGGATTGCGGGACGGGACAGGGAGTGGCGGTCCGGGGCCGGTCGGGCGGGGGTACGTGACAATGGCGGTGTGCTGGAGATGACGCGCGAAGAGTTCGAGGAACTGGTCGCCGAGGCCCTGGACCGGATTCCGCCGGAGCTGACGCGGCTGATGGACAACGTCGCGGTGTTTGTCGAGGACGAACCGGACCCCGGTGACCGGGAGCTGCTCGGGCTGTACGAGGGCACGCCGCTGACCGAGCGCGGCGAGTGGTACGCCGGGGTGCTGCCGGACCGGATCACGATCTACCGCGGGCCGACGCTGCGGATGTGCGAGTCGCGCGAGGACGTCGTGGCCGAGACGGAAATCACGGTCGTCCATGAGATCGCCCACCACTTCGGCATCGACGACGAGCGGCTGCACGCGCTCGGTTACGGCTGAGTACGCCCGGGAGAGCAGCGGCGAGGGGGCCGACGGCGAAGGGGTCGGTGGCGCGTGGGGCGTGTCCCATGCGGGGGAACGGGAGTTGGGCACAGTGCCCCCGTCCGTTCCCGCCCTTCTTCGCTCCTCGCCTCCCGGAGGTGCCACCCGTGCGCCAGTTGCCCGCCCCTGTCCGATGGGCAGCCCTCACCGCAGTGACGATTGCCGCGTCCACCGGCTGCATGAGCATCAGCGACGACGGCGGGAAGCCGGCCCCGTCGCGGTCGGCCGAGCAGAGGGGCTCGTCGGGTGAACCGGAAGGCTCCACGGTGGCGGGTACGGGACGGGCCCGTACCGGAGAGGGCGCGGAGGCGCACTCCGACCGGGAGGCCGCCGAATCGCCGAGGCCGAGCGCGTCGGCGCGCGCCTCGGTCGTACCCGGTGGCGCGCATGCGGGCGTGGGGTCCGGTGATCCGTCGCCGACCCGGGGCGGGCATCTGCCGGTGCCGTCCCCGCCGGGGGGCGGGGGGCCGCAGCAGCCGGTGCCGTCCGCGGAGCCGTCGGTGCCCTCCGCGCCGGTCACCCCGGAGCCGCCGAGCTCACCCGACCCGGAACCCTCAAGTCCGCCGCCGGTGCCCTCCGCGTCTCCGGCCGCGCAGTTCCGCAGTGACGCGATGAGTGTGCCGGGCGACATGGAGGCGCTGCGGACTCCCGAGGCATCGCCGCAGGTGGGGCCGGTGTAGCGGGTGGTCCGGAGCGTGTGGTTTGCGCAATGCGGGTGAGAGTGCGTATGGTGGTAGATCGTTTGATCCCATTGCCCGGCGCCGACACAGAAGAGCGCCGTGTGGCGCGTACTCTCCCTTGCCGTGGCTGGACCGCATTGAGGCGGTCGAAATTGCGAATCACGGAGTTATGGGCGCGTGCCGAGACTCCGGAAGGTTTCGCATTTCGCATGTCCAATTTCAGCTCTGACAACACCGTCGTGCCCGAGAACGACGAGATTGTCACCGAAGCCGAGGCCGTAGTGGCCGAGGCCGCCGAGGTGTCCGAGCCGGTCGAGACGGCCGAGTCCGTCGACTTCACCGGCTCCACCGAGGCCACCACCGACTCCGCCACCGACGCCGAGCCGACCATCACCTTCGCCGACCTGGGCCTGCCCGAGGGCATCGTCCGCAAGCTCGCGCAGAACGGTGTGACCGCGCCCTTCCCGATCCAGGCCGCGACCATTCCGGACGCGCTGGCCGGCAAGGACATCCTGGGCCGCGGCCGTACCGGCTCCGGCAAGACGCTCTCCTTCGGTCTGCCGACCCTGGCCACGCTGGCCGGCGGTCACACCGAGAAGAAGAAGCCCCGCGCGGTCATCCTCACCCCGACCCGTGAGCTCGCGATGCAGGTCGCGGACGCGCTGCAGCCCTACGGCGACGTGCTCGGCCTCAAGATGAAGGTCGTCTGCGGCGGTACGTCGATGGGCAACCAGATCTACGCGCTGGAGCGCGGTGTCGACATCCTCGTCGCCACCCCGGGCCGACTGCGCGACATCATCAACCGGGGAGCATGCTCCCTGGAGAACGTCCAGGTCGCCGTCCTCGACGAGGCCGACCAGATGTCCGACCTGGGCTTCCTGCCCGAGGTCACCGAGCTGCTCGACCAGGTTCCGGTCGGCGGTCAGCGCATGCTCTTCTCCGCAACCATGGAGAACGAGATCGGCACGCTGGTCAAGCGCTACCTGAGCAACCCGGTGAGCCACGAGGTCGACAGCGCCCAGGGCAACGTCACGACCATGACGCACCACGTCCTCGTCGTGAAGCCGAAGGACAAGGCGCCGGTCACCTCGGCCATCGCAGCCCGCAAGGGCCGCACGATCATCTTCGTCCGCACCCAGCTGGGCGCCGACCGCATCGCCGAGCAGCTCGTCGAGGCGGGCGTGAAGGCGGACGCGCTGCACGGTGGCATGACGCAGGGTGCCCGTACCCGCGTGCTCGCCGACTTCAAGGACGGTTACGTCAACGCGCTCGTCGCGACCGACGTCGCCGCCCGCGGTATCCACGTCGACGGCATCGACCTGGTGCTGAACGTGGACCCCGCCGGTGACCACAAGGACTACCTGCACCGCTCGGGCCGTACCGCCCGAGCCGGCAAGTCCGGTGTCGTCGTCTCCCTGGCGCTGCCGCACCAGCGTCGCCAGATCTTCCGCCTGATGGAGGACGCGGGCGTCGACGCCTCGCGCCACATCGTCGGCGGCGCGGGCGCCTTCGACCCGGAGGTCGCCGAGATCACCGGCGCCCGTTCGCTGACCGAGGTCCAGGCCGACTCCGCGAACAACGCCGCCAAGCAGGCGGAGCGCGAGGTCGCCGACCTGACCAAGCAGCTGGAGCGCGTCCAGCGCCGCGCCGGTGAGCTCCGCGAGGAGGCTGACCGCCTGGTCGCCCGTGCCGCGCGCGAGCGGGGCGAGGACCCCGAGGCAGCAGTCGCCGAGGTCGCCGCCGAGGCGGAGGCCGCGATCGAGGCCGCCGTCTCCGTACCGGAGCAGCCCACAGCGCGCGACGACCGGCGCGACGACCGCGGCAACTTCGACCGCCGGGACAACCGCGGCGGCGACCGCCGGGACGACCGGGGCGGCGACCGCGGCGGGTACCGCGGTGGTGACCGTGGTGGTGACCGTGGTGGTTTCCAGCGTCGTGACGACCGGCCGTCGGGCGGTTTCCGCCGTGACAACGACCGTCCGTCGTTCAACCGCGACCGTCGTGACGACCGCGGTGGTGACCGTGGTGGTTTCCAGCGTCGTGACGACCGGCCGTCGGGCGGTTTCCGCCGTGACAACGACCGTCCGTCGTTCAACCGCGACCGTCGTGACGACCGCGGTGGTGACCGTGGTGGTTTCCAGCGTCGTGACGACCGGCCGTCGGGCGGTTTCCGCCGTGACAACGACCGTCCGTCGTTCAACCGCGACAACGACCGCCCGTCGTTCAACCGCGACCGTCGTGACGACCGCCCGTCCGGTGGCTTCCGCTCCGGTGGCAGCGACCGTCCGTTCAACCGCGACCGTCGTGACGACCGCCCCTCGGGCGGCTTCCGCTCTGGTGGCAGCGACCGCCCGACCGGCCGCCGCGACGACCACCGCGGTGGCACGGGCACCGGCACCAACACCGGTTCCTTCGGCCGCCGCGACGACAAGCCGCGCTGGAAGCGCAACGGCTGACGTTCACGCGCAAGCTAAAAACAACTGAACAATTGATGAACCGAAAGCGGGTCCGCTCCTCAGGAGTTGGGCCCGCTTCCGGTTATGAGTGGGCCGCTTTTATTTTCCCTTCCCTCGCAGGTGGAGCGGCTGTTGGCATCCGGCGAGCTGAAGGGCTGGGCCGCCTCGTACAACACCGTTGTCGGAGTCGGCGACATCACCGGTGACGGCAAGGCGGACATCGTCGAGCGGGACTCGGCGGAGGCGCCCAGCGTGGTGGCAGCCTCCCGGCCGGCAGGGCTGCAAGGGCACAATGCTGCCGCAGCTGTCCCCGGTCACCTGGGAGACGTTCAACTACGCCCCGATCGCCGTCCTGGCCGTCCTGGGTTTCGCGGCGACGTGGTGGGTCGTGTCGGCCCGCCACTGGTTCCTCAAACCGGATCACAAGCGCACGAGCGCGGGCATCACCGCCGAATGAACGACCCCCGGAGGCGGCTCGACAGGCCCGGTAGCCGATACCCGATCGGCGGCCGGGCTCCGGCGGGCTATGCTCAGGGGTGATTCGCCGAGGGCCGTTAGCTCAATTGGCAGAGCAGCGGACTTTTAATCCGTTGGTTGTGGGTTCGAGTCCCACACGGCCTACGCGAAGCAGGGAGGGGAAACCCCATCTGACCTGCTACTTAGCGCCTCGATCGGCTTCGTCCGGTCGGGGCGCTTCGTCTTCCCCGACCTCGTGCGTGAGCGATGCGTGAGCGGACGGTCCGACAGCAGGGGCTACGGCGGGGGCCTTACGGGCACGTGGCACCAGCGCGGCGGCGGCTTCTGCCGCGGCTTTGTCGACCTTGGGCAGCAGGCTCGTGTACGTGTCCGACGTGAGCGTGATCGTGGAGTGGCGCAGCGTCTCCTTGATCGTGTGGAGATCACCACCCCCGCCGTGGGTGAGAGTGGCCGCGACGTGACGCAGGTCGCGCAGAGTGATCGGCGGCAGGTCGGTGGTGGCGAGGATGCGGCGGAACGTCTCGGAAACCGTCTCCGGGTGCAGCCAGGAGCCGTCCTCACGGGTGAAGACCTTGCCGGTCTCGTTCCAGGCGTCGCCCCACTTCTCCCGGGCGCTCAGCATCGCCTTGTGGTGCTCGCGCAGAAGAGCGACGTTGACGCTGTCCAACGCGATCGTGCTGGCGCTGCCGTCGGTCTTGGGGGCTGACTCGTAGGTGTCCCAACCGTCGACGACGATTTCCTTGGCCGGGGTGATGAGGCCGGCGTTCAGGTCGACATCGGTCCAGCTCTGGCCAACGGCCTCGCCCCTGCGAAGGCCACGGGTGCCGACGAGGTGGAAGAGGGCGTAGAGCCGATCGGATTCGGCCGCGTCCAGGAACGTGCCGAACTGCGCCGGCGTCCAGACCATCACCGGTGACGGCAGCTCACCGGTAGCACGCCAGCGTTCCACCCGCTGGGTCGTCCAGAGCAGGGGCTTGGGGCGCTTGCCGGACTCCAGCTCGACGTGGGAGGCCGGGTTGAAGGTGATGTACTGCTGGGCGATCGCCGCGTTCAGAGCCGCTCGCAGCGTGCGCCGGATGCTCTGCTGCGTCGCTGGGCCGGTGATCTTCCGGAACGGCTTCATCTCGGCGAGCTTTGCCCGCTCGACAGCGAGCCGTTCCCGCTCGGTGGCGATGGGGCGGCCGGGCTTGCTGGGCTTGCACCTGGCGATCTGCTCGCGGCGTTCGAGGTTCTCCGCCTGGATCACCTCGTTGGCGTCGGCTATTCCGTCGTACATCTCCACCAGGTGGCCGACGTTGAGACGGTCGAGGCGGACATGGCCGATGCGCGGCTTCAGGTGCACGCGGATGTGCGAGGCGTACCCATTGAGCGTCGTCTTGCGTGACTTCTTCGAAAGAAGCCACTGGTCGAGCCATTCGCCCACGGTTCGTCGGCCGATCAGGTCCAAGCCCGCCCTGAAGCGCCTGCGGGTGTCCTCGATGTCGGGCAGCGGAGCCTTCTCGTCCGCGACCTGTTCGAGCAGGGCCGCGATGCGGGCCAGGTCGTGCTCGTCGTCGGAATCGGCGATGGAGATGAGAGCCCGTACGTGGTCCAGGTCGGACTGCGCCGCCTTCAGCGTCTCGTAGCCGGCGCGGTTGAAGGAGCGGCGGGTGCCGTCGGCGCGGGGTGGGAGTTCCTGGCGTATGGAGTAGGAGCCGTGCTTGCGGCTGGTGAGCTTGGGGCATTTCTTGCCGAGCGGCTTGCCGGTCTTGGGGTCGCGGCAGTAGCAGCGACGGTGAGTGGAGCCCTTCAAAGGCGTTCCTCCGTGGTGGTGTCAGGGACCCATTCGGGTGGGTCGACGTCGTGGAGTGCGGGTGGGAGGTCGGGTGGGGTGGCTCCGTCCTCGCGGAGTTCCCGGCGGAGGTGGCGGAGTTTGTACTTGGCGGAGATGGCCTGGTCGGCGTACGCGCTCTGCTTGCGTTCGGCTTCTTCCTGCTGGGCGCGGCCGGTTGCCGTCTTGGCCGTGAACCGTGCCTGCTCTTCTTCTTCGAGTGCGGCCAGGGCGGTGCGTACGAGGCTGGCGTGGGCTTCGAAGTCGGGGACCAGGCCCAGGTCGTGTCCGGGCACTTCTTGTTCGCCGGTGAAGCGCCGTAGGGCGTCCCAGGTGGGGACGAGGCTCTGGAAGGGGAGTTCCTGGGTCTGGTCGACGTAGCCGACCGGGAAGATCAGGCAGGCCGGGTACGTCTCCAGGGCGGCGGCCAAGACCATGACGTCCACCAGCGGAAGGCTGGCCCGGCGGCCGGACTCCATGTTGGCGATCACGTTGCGCGGGATGGGGTGCCCGAGCTGCTCGCACTGGTCGGCCAAGTCCTGTGCGCTCCACCCCATCTCCTTCCGTCTCCGGCGGACTTCGCCGGCCACGTTTGCCTGGACCCGATCCACCCACTCTGGGAAGTCGTCCTCTTCATCATCCAAACCGCGCTGTGTCATACAGACACATTAGCTTGAGGATGCTGGTCGGTAAGCGCCTGGAGCCGGACGTGATGGCCACGTTCGCCGAGGGCTGTACCGAAAGGGATGCCGCATGCGCGAAAACGCCACAGCCGGACGAGCGAAGGGGATGAGCCGGGAGGATCTGCTGGCCCTTCCGGTGGCTATCGACCTGGAGACAAGCAACCGCGCCTTGGGGCTCGGCCGGAGCAAGGGATATGAGCTGGCGAAGCGGGGCGCGTACCCGTGCAAGGTCCTGAGGCTCGGCAACGCCTACCGGGTCGTGACCGCGGATCTGCTGGATCTGCTCGGGCTGGCGGCATGAAGGGGCGGCAGCGTAGCAGGCGATTCTGCGTTGAGCTGACACAGAATCGCTGGACTGTTGGCGGGTGTGGACGTACGGTCCGTGTTCCCTCGCGATGGCCTGATGCCCGCGAGGCGGGGATGGGCCCCCGGCGGCGCAACGCCGGAGGCCCCAGCAACCCCGAACGGCCCGTGAAGAACCAACCCGGCGGCAAGGGCGCGCAAGCCCGCCACCGCCAGACGAGGAGCTGCCCCGTGGAACACGCAGGAACCGAGCCCTATTCCACCCCTGACAAGCCTTCCTGGCCGCCGGTCGCCATACCCGGACAGCCGTCCGAGCCTGGGCCGTCCGTGGACGGACCCGACAACTCCTCGGCCTCCGAGGGTGAGCGGGTTCTGACGGAGCTGCGGGAGCAGCTCCGCCGGTACGTCGTGCTGCCCAGCGAGGAAGCCTTCACGGCGGTAACCCTGTGGGTTGTGGCGACGCATCTGCAGACGGCGTGGCAGCATGCTCCGCGGCTGGCCGTGGTGGGGCCGGCGAAGCGGTGCGGCAAGTCGCGGCTGCTGGATGTGATCACCGAGAGCGTCCACGATCCGCTGATCACGGTCAACGCCTCGGCCGCCGCGGTGTTCCGGTCGATCACCGACACCCCGCCCACCCTGCTGGTCGACGAGGCCGACACCCTCTTCGGGTCCGCGAAGGTCGCGGAGAAGAACGAGGAGATGCGCGGCCTGCTCAACGCAGGGCACCAGCGCAACCGCCCCACCCTCCGGGTATCTGGTCCCAACCACGAGGTGTCGAAGTTCCCCACCTTCGCCATGGCGGCCCTCGCCGGCATCGGCGATCTGCCCGACACGATCATGGACCGGTCGATCGTCATCCGGATGCGCCGCCGCAGGCCGGGCGAGAAGGTGGCGGAGTTCCGCACCTTCCGCGACACCCCGCCCCTCCACGCGCTGCGCGACCGGTTCGCCGCCTGGCTGGCACCGCTCCACACCGACGCCATGGAGCTGACCCCCGCCATGCCGGTCGAAGACCGCGCGGCCGACACCTGGCAGCCTCTGGTGTCCGTCGCCGACCTCGCCGGCGGGAGGTGGCCCCACCTCGCGCGCACCGCCTGCCGGGTCATGGCCAAGCACGAGGCCGAGCAGGACCAGGACCGCAGCAGCCTGGGCATCCGCCTCCTGGCCGACATCCGCCGCGCCTTCGCCACCGAAGGCGACCCGCCGATGCTCCGTACCAGCCGTCTCCTCGACATCCTCAACCAGGACGACGAGACCCCCTGGCCGGAGTACACCGCCAACGGCCTGACCGCCCGGGGCCTGCAGATCCTGCTCCAGGAGTACGGCATCGGTTCGGCGAATCACCGCTTCCACGGCAACGTCCAGGCCAAGGGCTTCACGCGCCAGCAGTTCGCCGACTCCTGGGCACGCTACTGCCCCGAACCCGCGCCGGAAGCCACGGCCGGGGCCTGACCCGGCACGACCCGTCGCGACTCGTCCCCGCGCAGGTCAGCGCGGTGACGAGTCGAGGGGCGGTGACGAGTCGACTCGACATCACCGCCCCACCCGTACCTGCCCTGACCAGGCATGCAACGAGTCGCGACGGGTCTCTCTCCCCCACACCGGGCCACGTCAGCCGCACCTCCGTACCCCTGGAGCACTCTCCATTGCCTTCCCCTGCCCTCGCCGCAGCGCCGTCCGCTGCGCCGGTGCCCCTGGCCGCCGCGATCCGCACGGGTGTGGCGCTGCTGGCCGTGGCGGCCTTCGCGCTCTCCTACGACGCTCTGCGTCAGATGGCCGCCGCCAGCCACATCCACCGGGCGCTCACGTACGCCTTCCCGCTCGTCATCGACGGGTTCATCGCCATCGGGATCGGCGCCCTGCTCGTCCTGCGGACCGCACCACTGTCCGCGCGCCTCTACATCTCGGCGCTGGTCGGCATCGCCACCGCCACAAGCATCTGGGCCAACGTCCTGCACGCCATCCGCCTCAACCAGCAGGCCCGCCACAACGGCCTCGCCCTCGACGACATCACCGTCGGAGCCATCTCCGCCATCGCCCCACTCGCCCTGGCCGGAGCCGTCCACTTCTACCTCCTCGTCGCCCGACGCCCCATCACCGCCGGCCGCCACAACCCCATCGGTCACAGCGCCGATGACGGCCACAAACCCGCCGTGGGAGACATGGGTCGCGAGACGTCACCGCCAACCGCCACGAGCGCCAACGACGTGGCGCAGCCCGTCGCGAAGCACCTGGCAAAGGCTCCGTACCAGGCAGGTATGCCGGGGGGTACTCCGCCAAGCATTTCGCTGGAGCAGGCCATCGCCATCGGTCGTACGGCTCCCCGCGGACGGGCCGACCGTGTCTCGCGTCGCAACGTCGAGAAGGCGATCCGGGACAAGGGGTTCGGCATCGCCCGAAGCCGCCTGGACAAGGTCAAGGACCTGCTGCAGGCCGAACTCGACGAGGCCACCGCAGGCACCGGCTGACCCCACAACCCGTCGCTCTCGCCCGCCCTTCCCCGAATCAGCACGGGAAGGGCGGGTCCTCACCACCACCCCTTGCAGGAGTCCACATGCACGACCTCAACCACGAACTCCCTCCATCTCAGAAGCAGATGACCTACACCCCAGCTCCAGGCGGAGCAAGCTGTAGCGCTGGACCGTCCAAGGGCCGGTCCAGCGCGCTTGCCTCCGCCCCGGGGGTGGCGGAGGAGGTCCGGCGCCAGGGGGCACCGAACCCGGAGCTGCTGGCCGAGGGCGGCCACCAGCAAGACAAGCCCGCTGCCAAGCGGGGCCGCCGACGCTCCCGCCAGCCGCGGCAGCGCGTGAAGCGCCTGACCTTCCGCGCCAGCGAGGCCGAAGACGCAGAGATCCAGGCCGCAGCCGACGCCAAGGGTGTCTCCAAAGCCCGGTTCATCGCTCAGGCGGTCCACGCACAACTCCACGGTCGGAACGGACTTGACCAGGACGAGGCTTTCGACAGGCTCGAAGCGGCCCGCGTCGACCTGGCCCGTGTCGGCACCAACATCAATCAGATGGCGCGGATCCTGAACTCCGGCGGCGACGTCGGCCACCTCGCTCGCGCCACTAACGAGGTCTGCGAGTCCGCAGCCATGGTGAAAGCTGCCGCCCGGAAGCTGGTGAGCTGAGTCCTTGGTCCCCGACATCAACCCGCCGGGCGGCCGGACGATCGGCCTGCTCAAGTACCTCTACCGAACCAGCGACATCGAAGCTCACGTCGACCCGCACATCGTCGCCGCCTACGACCCCTTCGTCGTCGATCCCGGCCGCGATCCGAGCGCCACGTTCTCCGAGCTCGCCGCCGATCTCGACCAGTGGGTCGACGCCCTGAAGGACAAGGCCCCCGTCCAAGCACGTCTGGCACTGCTCGGTGCGCACCGCGGACACCGACCGCATCCTCAGCGACAAGGACTGGGCCACCGTCGCCCGCCGCATCGTCAACGCCACCGGCATTGCTCCCGAGGGCGATGAGCAAGCTTGCCGCTGGATCGCGGTCCGGCACGCCCCCGACCACATCCATCTCGTCGCCACCCTCGTACGCGCCGACCGCACCCAGCCACGCCGCCACAAGGACGCCACCCGAGCCCAGGCGGAATGCCGCAAGATCGAGAAGGAATTCGGCCTGCGCCAGTTGAAGAAGGGCGACGGCACCGCCGCCAAACGCCCCACCAGCGCCGAACGGCGCAAAGCCGAACGTCTCGGCCAGGAGGCCACGTCGCGTGAGCTGCTGCGAGAACACGTCCACCGCGCCCTCGCCGGCGCTCCCGACGAGACCGAGTTCTTTGACCGCCTTGCCGCCGAAGGCGTACGGATCAAGAAGCGCGTCGCCCCGTCCGGCGACCTTCTTGGCTACTCCGTAGCCCTCGTCGGTGACCGCAATGCCAAGCAGGAACCCATCTGGTATTCGGGCTCGAAACTCGCACCTGACCTGTCCCTGCCCAAAATCCGTGAGCGCTTCACTACCGAACGAAATGTCCCCGAGCCCCCGGCCCTCATGCAACGGGCTGGCGAATCCGCACCGGGCCGCGCCCGCCGCTTCTCCGCCGAAGCCCTCGATACGGCACTCACCGTGATCGCCTCCACCGACGACGAGGCTGCGGCTGCCCACATCGTCGGGGTGAGCGAGGTCCTCGACGCTCTCGCTCAAACCACCCTGGGCCGTCCACATGAGGAACTCCGAGATGCCGCAAGGACCTTCGAGCGCGCAACCCGCTCCCACATTCGCGGCGAGTAGACCCGGATGTACGCACTCCGACGGGCCGCTCGCCAGATCGTCCACTCCGGGCATGCCCTCGGACACGGAGCAGACGGTGCCGCCACCGCTCTGGTCCTGGACGTTCTGATCCTCGCCGTCGTCGCCGCCGGTCACTGGCACGCCGCCCACCAGCACGCCCAGCAAGCCGAGGCCGCACGCCAAACCGCCATGCACCTTCGCACGGCGTACCGGGCCGTTGCTGCAAGTCCGTTGGCTGGCATGCGCGCATACGGCGAAAAGCTCTCCACTCGGACACAGCACAACCAGATCGCCGCAATCCGCTCCGCACTGCCCGAACTGGCCAGCCGCGTCCAAAACGAGGCCAGCTGGCCCGCCCTGGCAGCCATGCTGGATCAAGCCCAGCGGGCCGGACACAACCCCTCGGTCCTCCTCCGTAAGGTCGCAGCACAACGGGAGCTCAACAGCGCGGACTCCGTCAGCGAGGTGCTCGTCTGGCGCCTGTACCGACTCGATCTCGTACCCGCCGAGATGCCCACCGCTGCGCGAGCCGACAAGCGACCGGCGAAACAGGGTCGGCATATCGCTCCGCCCGCCACCAGCCCAGGTACGGCGGCTGCGCACCCTCGTCGGCGTTGAGAACGGAACCGACGTCTGGGGCGTGACACCCATCGGCACCCTGTCCGCCTGCCCTCAAGCAGGTGGACAGGGTGGGTCAACCGAGCAGGTGGGCGAGGTGCTTCTGCAAGGGCGCCTCAAGTTCCAGGTTGTTTCCGCGTTCGATCCCCTGAAGGTACTCGCTGGCCACGACCAGTTGGGAGAAGCAGCCGGAGGCGGACTGCAGGATGGGCTTGAACTCGCGGAGGACGCGGTCTGCAACCGAAGGAACAGCGAGGCTGGAGATGTAGAGGGTGGCCTCGTCGTAGCCGGCTGGAGCCAGTCCCCACCGCTCCCAGTCCAGGATGCAGAGCTCGGGACCGGTCAGATTCGACCACTGGATGTCGGCATGTGCGGTACTCCATTCCAGGACTTCGGTGTCCAAGCGGGGCAAGGCCCAGCGGAGCCGTTCTTGGCGAACAGCCACACGGCTCGTGGACACGAGGGAAATCGTGTCCAGCGCATCGCGTAGCTGGGCCCACCACACGGGGGAGAGGTCCAGTCGCGATGGCGCCAAGGGCGACCGATTGAGCGGCCGGCCATCGGCGCGGTCGTGGACCTCCGCACGATAGGCGTACGCGTCGGTCGACCATTCGAAAGCCCCCCGGAAGCGAGGACGCGGAACGCGGTCCGGCATCGCTTCGTGTGCTTCTTCCGGGCCCTTCCAGGATGCGCTGGCTGCTTTCTCTGCCCTGGTCTCGGCCACCCGCAGCCAGAGGTGGCCGCTGGCCGGGCCGCTCAGGGTCTTACCGCCCCACCCCCAAGTCTCCTCACCGCCAGCGGCATCGAGAGAGAAGATTGCGGCGGCGTACTCGAATGCTCGTCGCATTCGTTCTGCTGTGGCGTGGTCAGGCGCGGAAGGCATCGACGATCTTTCTCAGTTCGGTGCTGTCGAAGAGGCGTGGGAGGGGCGGGGCGACGGCCTGCTCGGCTGCCGTCCAATGGCTCGTGGTGCTGGCCGACAGCAGGATCCGTGTCACACCGGGTGTGGAGGCGACTGTCCCGAGCAGTAGTTGTATGGGCGTGGTTCCCGGATGCACTTCCTGCGCGACGGTGGGAGTGACCATCTCTAGCAGCTCTCCGCCGTGGAGTGGCGCCGAGGCGAAGACTTCCAGGCCGGCGGCGTGGGCGTCGAAGAGAACGCCCCGGCCGTCCAGTGCGTCGGCGATGGGCCCCAGCTGCACGAGGCTCAAAGGGAGCTGGATCGCTGCGAACTTGTTGGTCGTGCCTCCGGCCTTGTGGGCCAGTTCCATGAGGCGGCCGACCGTCAGCGAACCGTCGTGCAGCGCCGACCACGTGGCCACCCCGTACGTCTTGATCAGTCCTTGCCGGCAGCACTCCTCCAGCGTCCGGAACGCTTCGAGAAAGCGGGCGTCGAGCTCGTGTGGCTCTGGTCCGCCGTGTTCGGGGTTGTGGACGAACGTGATGTCGGGGATCCGACCGAGGGCGACCCTGCTCTGTGCTGCCTGCCACCTCACATACGACGGTTCGAGGCAGTATCCCTTCCCGCTCCGCGCAGGGGTGAGTACGCCCTCCTTCGTCGCCCGCTCCTGGCGGGCAGCGTCCAGGAAGCCCACCTTCGTCGACACACGTACGGACGGGAAGGCGCCCAGCACGGGGGCCAGCTGCTCCTCGGCTGTGCCGCGCTGGTAGTTCGGGGCCGTATCGATCCAGGAGACGCCTTGGTCGATCGCGGCCTGGGCTGCGGCCGCAACGTCGGCCGTGCGATAGGTGCCCAGGCCGAGTTCGGCGCCCCTCACTGTGTGCCCCTGACCGAGGCGACCTGGCCGTTCACGAGTTCGCTGATCACGGCAGCCGCCTGCTCCAGAGTGAGTTCGGTGTCGCTGACGAGGTCGGCGAGCCGGTGTTCCGATCGGTCGGCGAGGCGCTTCAGTAAGGGCAGTGCGGGTGCTGCGAAGGTCCAGGACTCGCCGCCTGCCGTCAGAACGGCGTTGCCGTCGTCCGTCGTACTGAGCGTGTGGCGTGCGGTGAGCATCCGCGCCCTGACGCCGGGGTCCGCCGGCACTGCGTCCACGAAGGGCAGGCTGGGCCGGAACCGTACGAGCTCGTCCGCGTCCCGGTGCTGGAAGTAGCGATCGATCAGGCTTCCGTTAGCCATTTCGTTGACGAGCAGGTCGCGCAGCTGGTCAACGACATGCTGCTTCTGATCGGAGGACCCGAAATGAGGGAGGTCCGCCCTGACTGTCTGTTCTGCTCGCAGGGTGTCCAGAACCCAGGACACGAGGTCGACGCCGGTCGTGGAGCTAAGCCCGCACGTCAGGTGGAGCGACCGCTGTCCCTCGGACGCATAGACGGCGTGCCACCAGCCACGGGGCAGGTAGAGGATGTCCCCCGGTGTGAGGACGAACTCTGCGACGGGCTCGTCGGGCGGCGGGGCGGTCTCGGTCACGTCGCGGTACATGGGGGCGACGCGGGTCGGCCCGTAGATCTTCCAGCGTTTCCGGCCGTCCACCTGGACGACGACCACGTCGTGGTCGTCCCAGTGCACCCCGAAGCCCTCGCGCGGCTTCCAGGAGGCGTACAGGTTCACCTGGACCTTTGAGCGGAGCCTGGCCTCAAGAGCATGGGCAAGGCCGTGTACGCCTGGGTGCAGTTCATCGAATGCGTCGATCACCATGGTGGCGCCCTGGGCGAGCTTTTCGTGCAGGGAGGCGGGGTGGATTCGGTGCCACACGGTTCGGCGCCTGGCTACTTCACGCACGGTGTAGGCGTCGAGAGGAACGACCACGCCGTCGGCGGAGAGACGGAGCCGCGGTGGGTCCAGGCGGTGCCGGGCGATGATCTCGTTGAGGTCGTCCCAGTCGAGGAGTCCGGCAATGCACTGGGCATCGCCAGGGATGACGCGGAAGGTGCGGCCGAACGCCTCGGCGAGGAAGTCCTCGCCGAGGCGTGCGACGACCGCATGGGGCTGAGCGGTCATGTATCCAGTCCCGTCAGGAATCGTTGCTGTCGGAACGGCCGCCGGTGTTGTCCGACGGAATGAACGCACGCTCCCGCGCCGCCTTCACCTGCGCACGGGCGACGAGCAGGCTGTCACCTGTGTCGGGCGCCGTCAGAGCTGCGGCCGCCGAGTCCGCCTGCGTTTCGTGCTGGATCTCCATCGCTGACTCCTCTTCTTCTCTTGCACTTGCCGGTCGGGCACGGAGCGGTCCTCCGCACTCGTCGTACGCCCGCCCGACTGCCGACCCTCACGAGAACAGCCGGGCAGGGTTCTTCCCGCCTCTGCGGCGTCAGGCCGTTGGGGAAGCCATGAGTCGTCGCTCGGAGGCGGAGTCTGTGGGGCTAGTGGTCGCCGAAATACCAGATCAGAAGGCCGAGGGGGGCGGTGACAAGCAAGGGGAGGAGAGCGCCCGCCCACTCACGCCAGTCGTGCAGCCGCCGCTTGTCGGTCACCGGCGTCTCCGGTGGCTACCCATCGTTGGTGCCCTCCGGATGGCGCTCGCGGTAGAGACTGACGAAACGTCTCGTCAGTCGGCCGAGTTCACGCGTGTACTCGAAGGCAACGAACTGCGGAGTCTCAGCCGTCGGCCGGGCGTTCAGCTCCGTCAGGCGGTAAGCGTCCCTGTACATCTGCCGAACGACCGGGTCCTCGTCGAAGCCCAGCTCTTCCGTCACGAACAGGTTCAGCGCTCCACGCAACTGGGTGGCTGTCAGGTCGATTTCCTGCCGATCAGGCATGGACAGCGTGATGGCCAAAGCCTTCGTCACGACATCGCTGATGGCTTCGACGTCGATCGGCAGTGCCTCCGGATCGGCAGCGTCGACGCTCGAGGATCGGTCCTTGTCTGTCACGGCGGTCATCACGCGCTCCTCTCGTGTCCGCTTTTGGTTGCGGCGTGTGAAGAGCTAACTGCGAGATGTGCCCATCCGGGTACCGTAGGAGGGAGGCGTGACCGTGAAAGCCGTGAAACCTACGGGAGTTGGCAATGGCCAAAGCACCCCAGGACGACCGCAATACGGGACTCGAAACCCTGCTTGAGCAGGCGCAATGGTCGCGTACCCAGCTCGCCAATGCGGTGAACCGCACCGGTGTCCAGGTCGGTATGACCCTGAAGTACGACCACTCCGCCGTTTCGCACTGGCTGAGCGGGACGCAGCCAAGGGAGCAGGTCAGGCCGATCATCATCGAGGTACTCGAACGCAAGATCGGCCGCCCCGTGACCTATGCGGAAGCGGGTCTGCAGCCTCCGAAGGGCGGAGAGGACTCCGGCAGCGGAGACACTGTCGAGTCCCTCTTGGATCTAGGCAGGGCTGATATGGACCCCTCACGACGCGGCGTCCTCGCCGCCGGCTTGTACTCGGCTGCTCTCGTTGTGCCCCTGTTCGCGGGCGAGGCGCACGCAGAGGAAAGCGAACGCGCCACGAAACCCACAGGCCGTATCGGGCCGGGCGAAGTCGCGACCGTACGGACCATGACCGATCGCATCGCAGACATCCTCGACGAGCTGGGCGGCGGCCACGCGCGTCCAATGGCCGCGGCATTCCTCGTCAACACCGTCGCGCCGTACCTGCGAGCCCAAGCAACCGAGCCGGTCAGAAACGACATGCTCTCCGCCGCCTCCGACCTGACCTACCTGACCGGGTGGATGGCGATGTACGAACGAGAGCACGGCCTCGGACAGCAGTACTACGTAAAGGCGTTGAACCTCGCCAAGGCTGCTGCTGACCACGTCACCTACTGCCGCACTCTGCGCGGCATGAGCCTTCAGGCATCAAATCTGCGCCACGGACAGACGGCCTTGAAGCTCGCGGACTCAGCTGCCGAAGCTGCACCCAAGGCCGGCCCGCGGCTGGTGGCGTTCCTGCGAGGACAGCAGGCACACTCGGCAGCCATGGTCGGCGACCGCAAGCAGGCATTCACTTGCCTGCGCGAAGCCGAAGTAGCACTCTCGAAAGCCGACTCACGGCGAGATGCTGTCGGCGGATACGACCAGGCTGCCTACCAGTTCCACGTCGCCCATGTCCTCTACGAGATGAAAGACCTGGCGGGCTCGATCGCAGCCCTGAAGTCCTCGGTCTGGGCACAACCCAAGCAGGAACGGCAGGGGCGGCTTCACGCCAACGGCGTGATGGCCCAACGCCAGTACGAACTGGGACACATCGAGGAGGCATGCAGCACCTGGAATACGTTCCTCGACGACTACGTGGGCTTGTCAACCGCTCGCGGCGACGAGCACTTCGAGATGATGCGGAAGCGGCTCGCTCCCTATCGGAAGGTCCGGGCCGTAAGAGAACTCGGCGAACGTGCTCGCCAGGTCGCGACGCTGAAGGGGTAGTGACCCTGGAGAGGGCGATGAGGCGGGCGCCGCACCGTCCTCCCCGTCTGGGTGGCGTGTGGGTCAGGCAAGCAGGGGCTGGCCGGCGGGGCGGTCAGGCTTCCAGTTACGGACCCATCTCGTTTCCGCCGACGCCCTGCTCTTTCAGTACTTGATTAACCGCGATAGCGGCTTCGTGTGCGTCTGCTGATTCACCGGCGTTGAGTGCCGCGAGGTAGTGCTCGCCGTGCTTTTCAGAGCGGCCCCGAGGACAACGCGCCGCACGTGGTAAGCCAAGCGGCCCAGTCGGCCAGGGGGCCGCTCTCCCGCGGCCTCGTCGGGGGCGAACGGTTGTCCGCCGAGAGGCGAGACGCTGACCAGACGATCCCAACCGACAGGCTGGATCTCCGCAGGGGACGGAATCTGCCCAGATCGGAATCCACGGGCAGTGCCCGGTGCCACGCCTCGGGAGCCGACACCCGCCCCCACTCACGCCCCACCCGACGCAGCAGCCGCAGCTGCTCCTTGTCGAGCCCCAGCAGGACGGCCGACGTGCTCAGCGCGCCACACCGACCCCCCACCATCACTCTGCGCATGCGCCACATAGCAGAGTGTCTCCTATGGGTGCCTGTCCAAGCTGCAGCTTCGCGGCAACCTGCATCCCCCTCACCGAAGGAGCGTCGAAGCCTCGACGGCTGCCTCGCCGCTCACCGCGTTCGCGGCCCGTCGCCGTTACTCGTGGAGTTCCGGAGGAACAACCCATCCGGCCGTTAGCGCTCAGGCTCCGCGACGGGTACCGGTGAACCATGACTGGCACCTTCACCACCCGCACGATCAACATCACAACCGGCTCCACCGAGACCCTGCACGACCTCACGAACGCATGCTCCGCGTTCCTCCGAGAGGTGGCTCACGGGCGAAACGGACTGCTGAACATCTTCACCCCTCACGCGACGTCCGGCCTGGCCATCATCGAGACCGGCGCGGGCAGCGACGATGACCTGTTGGCGGCCCTCCGTGACGTTCTTCCCGCGGACGACCGCTGGCAACACCGCCACGGCAGTCCTGGTCACAGCAGCGCGCACATGCTCCCGGCTCTGGTCCCACCACACGCCACGTTGCCCGTAGTCGACGGTGAGCTGGAGCTGGGGACCTCGCAGTCCGTCGTACTCGTGAACACCGACCGGGACAACCCAGAACGCCAAGTCCGGCTGTCTTTCCTCAGCTGACCACACGACCCTGCACCTGGTCTTGGCCCCCTTGACGAGGCAATTCTTCAGCCGTCCACCCCAAGGTCTCCTGCGCCCAGATCGAACGTCTCGAAGAGCATGACCTTGGCCTCGCTCAGCGGGAGCCGCAGGGCCAGTTCCTCGGCCAAGCAGCTCAGCGACGGGAAGGCCCCTGGGTGAAGCGCGTGGTCATACCTCGCAGCTCTCCACGGTCCATTCGGACAGTAACTCCGAGCGCTCCAACAACTCCCCGACGACCGAGCCAGCCGTCCTCTGGCCAGGACCGCACTCAGACGGGCGAAGTCTGAAGCGATGCCCCGGGGCGGGTGCGGCATGGCACGCGACTGACGGGGCGCTGAGCCCTTTCCGACTAGGAGCTCGCGCAGATAGGCGGCGTGGGCGGCCCCGGCAACAAGGTGGGCACAGGTCCCGGTGATCATGGAGTTGCGACGCTCTGTGACCACTGGGGAGATCTGTGCCCGTCCTTCCATCATGGCTGACCGACCCGCTCTGGGATCAATTCGTGGCACTGCTGCCCAAGCGCCCTGCGGTCGATCCGGCCCACCCGCTGGGTTGCCACCGCACCCGTATCAGCGACCGGATCGTGTTCGACAAGCTGCTCCAGCTCCTGCGGTTCGGCTGCTCCTGCCAGGCGGTCTCCGACACGACCTGCTCGGCGACCACGATCCGCAACCGCCGCAACGAGTGGATCCGGCTCGGCGTCTTCGCCCGGCTCAAACAGATCGCGCACGTCTGGCAGAACGCCTTCCACCGGCTCCGATCGGCGGTGGGCTCGGAAAGGGAGGCATGCTTCACCGGGCCCGGCGGCGTCGGCGTGGCGGAGACGGGAGCCCCGCCGAGCCGGGGGGCCTTTGGTGTCAGCGGCCGTGTTGTTGAGGCCGGATGAGGAGCAGGGCGATGTCGTCGTTGCGGGGGGCGGACCGTTGGGCGTGGTGGATGAGGGTGTCGGCGAGGGCGTCCAGGGTCTGGCCCTGGGCCTGTGCGAGCTGGGCGGCGAGGTCGGCGGTGGCGTCCTCGATGTCGATGCCGGGGGTTTCGACGAGTCCATCGGTGTACAGGGCAAGCACGGCCCCGGGCGGTAGGGGGATGTCGGTCTCCGGGTAGTCGGCCGCGGGGTCAATGCCGAGCAGGAGCCCGGGCGTCAGCGGAAGGATCTCAGTGTGTAGGTCGGGGTGGCGCAGGAGTGGGGGCGGGTGGCCGGCGGTGGCCAGGCAGGCGCGGTGGCGTGCCAGGTCGAGCTGGACGTAGAGGCAACTGGTGAACAGGCCGGGGTCAAGGTCGGTGAGCAGGCGGTTGGTGCGGGCGAGGACTTGGCCGGGCGATGCGCCGGCGGTGGCGTGGACGGCGGTGCGGACCTGCCCCATGAGGGCGGCGGCGTTCACGTTGTGGCCTTGGACGTCGCCGATTGCTGCGGCGGCGAGGTCAGTGTCGAGATGAATGAGGTCGTAGAAGTCGCCGCCGACGTCGATGCCGTGAGCGGTGGGGAGGTAGCGGGTGGCCACGTCCAGGCCGGGGACGCGGGGCAGTGCTTGGGGCAGCAGGCTGGCTTGCAAGCTGTGGGCGAGAGCCTGATTGGCGTCGTAGAGGCGGGCGCGGTCCAGGGCCTGGGCGATCAGCCCGGCGGTCGAGGTGAGGACAGCTCGTTCCTCGGGCGTGAAGGGATGCGGCCGGTCGTACGCGAGGACCAGCGAGCCGACGGGGCGGCCGGAGGTGATCAGGGGCAGGAAGGCCCAGGCGGCCTTGCCGTCCTGCAGGACGGCGGGGGGATAAGCGCGTTTGAGGTCCGCGAAGGTGGCGTAGAAGCTGGGGACGCCGCTGGTCAGGACACGCACGGCAGGAGTGTCCGAGGCCAGGGGGGTGCCGTCGAAGCGGTCCATGAGTTCGGCGGGGTAGCCGCGGTAACCGATGATCCGCAGCCGGCCCTCCTCGGCGATCATCAGGGCGAGGGCTTGGGCCTCGAAGGCGGTCGGGACCAGGTCATCGATCCGGGCGATCACGTCCATGACCCCGACGGCCTCGGTCAGCGTGGCGGCGAGGTGCATCAGGAGGTGGTGGGCGGTCGACCGACCCGGTGCGGCCGATGGTGCGGGGTGCAGAACCTCTGACGTCTCCGAGGCAGGGGACGGGGAGGCCGGGGCGATGCGGACGCTGATGCCGCAGACGTTCGGGTACAGGTGGAAGGCCAGCCACCGGTCCGGTGGGCGCAGGACGGTGAAGGAGGTGGCCTCCTGGCTGAGCACCGCGGCCCGGTAGCGGTCTTCGACGACTGGGTCGTCCAGCCACGGCAGGACCTGCCGGGGCAGGACGCCCAGCAGGTCGACGGCGCTGGCGCCGAGGAGGTCGGCGGCGGTGGTTGTGATGAAGGTGATCCGGCCGTCAAGGTCCAAGGTGCAGCATCCTCCGGGCAGGCGCTCGGCGAAGTCCGCCGCTGCCGCCTCCTGGGTCGGCCCGCGAGCGCGGGCACGCAGGGGGGCCAGGACCTGCGGCTCGGACCCGGGCAGCATCGGGTGGCCGCTGTCGGCGGCCTGCCGCAGGAGAAGGCCCAGGCGGCGGCAGGAGGTACGGACCGCGTTGCGTTCGTGTCGGGTCAGCGGCGATGGATGCGAGCTGGGCCACCGCACCACCAGGGCGCCCCAGACGGTGGTGCCGGTGGTGATCGGGGCAGCGGCCGCCGAGAAGGGGTAGGGCAGCGCGAGCGCCATCTGCGGGTAGTGCCGCGCCATCTCTTCCTGGCCGCCTATCCACACCAGACGCCGCTCGCGCACAGCGTCGGTCGCCGGGGTGCGGGCCGCCAGCGGCACCTGCGTCCAGTGCGCGGCGATCTGCTGGGGAACCCCCCTCAGCACCGCCAGCCGCAGCACCCGCTCGCCCGGCGGCAGCAGGTATACCAGGCCCCCGGAAGCGTCTGTCTCCCGCATGAACTGGTCCAAAGTGGCGCAGAGTAGATGCGTGCCCGAGCCTGTGCCAGTGCCGAAGCCGGCAAGGTCCCTCATGCTCTCACCCTCACGAGCGGCACCAGGCAGGGATCCCTCCAGGCGCCTGAAACGGCATCTGGCCGCCTCCGCGCTGATGCCCAGGCCAGCACCGATCTGCGCCCAGCTCGCCCCGGTTCGTCGGTCCGCCAACACCGCACAGCGCACCAGCTGCCCGGCCAACCCGGGCACCTCCGCCACCGCGGCAACATGGCAGCCCTCCGCTCCTCGCCCCGGGCGCGAGTCGCTCGCCTGCTGGGTTGCGGCCTGCACCTGCGTCAGGAGATCCGCTTCCGCGAACACCAGCGCCTGCCGCGCCTCCGCCGCCGCCTGCCAGCGACGCCTGGCTCGCCAGGCCGCCTGCCGATGCGCCTGACGGCAATACCGCCGACCCGGGCCTGCCGACTCCGGCAGTGGAACTCCGCACCAGCCACACCGATCGTCATCCACATACCGATCGTCGCCCATATAGGGGCAATATGCTCTACGTGCTGCACACGTCCACCGGGGCGGTGGCGGCCGTACCTATACGTCGGCAGGCATACGTACCGATCATGTCGGCATCAAGATGCCCAAACTGCTGCACTCGGACGCTGCGTAGATCGGCACTCGCTCATGGGCGGCGGTGCGGGCGGTTGTCCCAGCGGTGGGTCGTCCACGCCCTGCGGAGCAGGCTACGGACGGTGATGATCGTATCGGCGAGGTCGAAGAACGCGTCGATGACCGCGACACGGCGTTCGTAGCATCGGGCGAGCCGGTAGAAGGCGTTCTGCCAGGCGTGGGTGTGCTCGACGTGCCACCGCTGACTCGCCTGGATCGGCGCCTTCTCGATTCTCCGTGGCCTTCACCGCTACGGCGCGTGAGGAGGAGCCGCCTACGCATCTGTATTTCCATGTGGCGCGGATTCTGCAGGGCACGGTGGGGATCCCGGAGACGGGCGGGATGTACCGCGTGGCGATCGATGACGTCAGCGCTTGGACCATGGGCGACCTCAGCTATTCCGACCACTGAATCCACTGCTGCGCGCTGAGGAAGCTCCCGGCGCGCGGTGAGGGTCCGACCGGCGCCTGCCGGTCGAACCCTCGCTGTTGTTTTGGTGGCGGTTTGCGCCTGCCCGTCGGTCAGACGGCGGCAGGGGCGCCGAGCATCGCGGAAGCCTGTTGGAACGGGCTGAGGGCCCGCCTAGGCGCGGTGGTGTGGGGAAGGCCGGGGCAGGTGAAGCCGAGTTGGGTCATGGCCCGGAGGATTTCGCCGGCGCTGAAATCGCGGCGGTCCTGGCGTGTGATGACCTGCCCGACCTGCTTGACGGGGTAGGTGCGGCGGCCGATGATCACGGACTCGCCGATGACCTGTTCGGGCTTGATGCCCTTCATGGATTCCAGGACGCCGCTCTTGGTGAGGTCGAACGGGAAGCGGGCGATGACACAGCGCATGATGCCTCACAGGGAGAAGAATGAAGGGGAATGGTTTCGCCGCGGTGAGGCGGTTCAGTGGGCAAGGGCGAGGACGCCCGGAGCGCTGCCCTGCTCGTCGACGACCGGCAGGGCACCGGGCCGGCGGCCGCGCATCGCGTGCTGGGCTTCGGCGATCGTGGTAGCGGGTGAGGTGAACGGCCCGCGGTTGTCGAGAATGTCGCGTAGCTGGACCCGGTCCGTGTACGCGGGGCTGTCACGGACCGCGGCGAGCTGGGCCTGGGTGACCAGTTGGGTGCACAGGCCGTCGTTGTCGCAGACGAGCAGGTGCTCGGTGCGGGCACTGGTCATGACGGCCAGGGCGACTTCGATGGTCATGTCGTCGCAGACCTGCGGTCCGGCCGTGTCCATGGTGTCGGCCACTGTCCTGTGCGCGGGGGTGGCGCTCGCCGGGCGGGGTTGCATCTGAACCAGTGCCAAGATGTGCCTCCTGCAGAGATGGGCCAGTTTCCTGATCAAGGGTTCTAGGCCGCCGCGTCGAAGGAGGACTGCCGCACGATCGTGCGCCGGGCAGTCGAAGCGGGGCTGCGTCGACCGCGGGAGGCCGCGCTGCGGCTGCGCTGACGTCGCTCGGCCACCGGCGTGGTGATCGTCACGGGAATGCCGGAGGGGGTCTGGGCGCCGGTGATCCGGCTGAGTGCCTCCTCGCCCGAGCGGACCTGAGTGGTCTGCGGCACGATGCCGGCGGCTGCCATGAGGCGGCTCATGTCGCGGCGCTGGTTGGGGGTGACCAGAGTGACGACGCTGCCGGACTCGCCGGCCCGCGCGGTACGGCCGCCGCGGTGGAGGTAGTCCTTGTGGTCGGTCGGCGGGTCGACGTTGACAACGAGGTCGAGATTGTCGACGTGAATACCGCGCGCCGCGACGTTCGTCGCGACGAGCACAGTGACATGCCCGGTCTTGAACTGGGCCAGGGTCCGGGTGCGCTGCGGCTGCGACTTCCCGCCGTGCAGGGCGACGGCCCGCACCCCGCTGCTCAGCAGATTCTGCGTCAGCCGGTCGACAGCGTGCTTGGTGTCCAGGAACATGATCACCCGGCCCTCGCGCGCCGCGATCTCCGTCGTCATCCGGTGCTTGTCGGCGCCGTGGACATGCAGTACGTGGTGCTCCATCGTGGTGACCGCCCCTGCGGACGGGTCGACGGAGTGGACGACCGGGTCGGTGAGGTAGCGGCGGACCAGGAGGTCGACGTTGCGGTCGAGTGTGGCGGAGAACAGCATCCGCTGGCCCTCGGGGCGGACCTGGTCCAGGAGCGCGGTGACCTGTGGCATGAAGCCCATGTCGGCCATCTGGTCGGCCTCGTCCAGGACGGTGATCGCGACCTGGTTCAGCCGGCAGTCACCCCGGTCGATGAGGTCCTTGAGGCGGCCCGGCGTCGCGACGACGACTTCGGCACCACGGCGCAGCGCGCTGACCTGCCTGCCGATCGGCATTCCGCCGACGACAGTGGCCAGGCGCAGCCTCACCGAGCGTGCGTGGGGGGTAAGAGCGTCGGTCACCTGCTGTGCCAGTTCACGCGTCGGCACGAGGATCAGGGCCAGCGGCTGGCCGGGCTCGGCGCGCTGCCCGGCGGTGCGGGCCAGCAGGGCCAGGCCGAAGGCGAGGGTCTTGCCGGAGCCGGTGCGCCCGCGACCGAGGACGTCGCGGCCCGCGAGGGTATTGGGCAGGGTCGCGCCCTGGATCGGGAACGGGACGCTCATGCCTTGCGCGGTGAGCGAGGCCAGCAACTGCTCGGGCATGTCGAGGTCGGCGAACGCCTCGACGGCAGGCAGCGCGGGAGTGATCGTCTTGGGCAGGGCGAACTCGCCCGAGGCCGCCGCGGGCCGCCGGCCGCGGCCGCCTGGGCGGCTCGGCCCTCCGGAACGGCTCGGGGCGGGCGTGCCGAAGCGGTTGCCCCGGTGCGAACCGGCGCCGGAGCCGAAGGCGGGACCGCCGGTACGGCTGCGGGAGGAGCGGTTGTTCGTACGTGAGGGGTTCATTCAGAACCTTCCTTGATACGGCACGTATCAAGGAATTCTCGCAGCAGAAGAACAGCGCGGGGAATCACAAGAACGAGCCGAACGAAATGCGAAAGCAGATCTGGCCCGCGGTGAATCCGGTGCAAGTGCAGGCGATGAAATGGGTGACGTCATGCGGACGTGAGATCCCGGACGTCTACGGGTGCATCTTCAAAGAGGTCCGCATTCCTGGAGAGGGATCTGCGGGCGTTGTTGCCCCACAGGGAAGCCCCGGGGAATTCCCGTAGCTGGGGCCCGCACCCCGAGGGATGCGGGCCCCAGCTACGAAGTGCGCGTCAGCGTCAGGCAGGAACGATGTTCTCAGCCGTCGGGCCCTTCTGGCCCTGCGCGATGTCGAAGGTGACCTTCTGACCTTCGAGCAGCTCACGGAAGCCCTGAGCGGCGATGTTCGAGAAGTGGGCGAACACGTCAGCGCCGCCACCGTCCTGCTCGATGAAGCCGAAACCCTTGGCCGCGTTGAACCACTTCACAGTGCCAGACGCCATGTCATATCTCCTTGGGGGGCAGTACGCCGGAACCCGCAATCCACGGATACCGGGTCGCCGCGATGATGCCCCGCCCGGAGATGACCGGAAATACAAAACGCTCCCCGCGGCTAAAAATGCCGACGAAAGGCGTTGAGGTTTTTGGGAACCACGACTGCAACTGAGATCGACAGTAGCATGCGGTAGCGGCCTGCGTACGGTCAATAATTCCGCTCTGCCCGTTGCAGTAAATACACTGTCCGCGCGGCACATTAAACTCTCGTCTCGCGGTCATAGATATTGATCCACCCGGAACACAGCGCTCCAGGAAGAGCGGTCGTCGTTTACGGCGGCCCATCAGCCCGTATACGGGTCCCGACGCAGATCAGCGCAGCGCTGCTGCGCGGCGCTCTCACGAGTGCCCCAGATCCCACCACCATGGACTGAGACTGAAGGCGGCCGACGCCCACCGTTCGTGCGAACCAGTCGGACAGCAGGACCTGCCCGGGGCAGCAGTACGCTCCGCGCGCGGGCTGATCGCCGTACGGTGGGCGAACACGTCCGAGCCGCCACTGTCCGGGCGGTGAAGCCGCAGCCGTTCTGCGCGTCAAACCACTTCACAGTTCCCGCGGCCCTTGCCTCACACCTTCCTGCCGATGAAGCGTCCTACGACATGCGGCAGACGGAGGCGGTCACCCTGGCTCCTCCGCCGCAGCAGAACGCCCACGACGAAGATGTGGGCGAAGGGAACATCCTGGTCAAGGCAGTTGACCCAGAAGCCACGCGTCAGCCCGCGGTCGTCGGGTTCTATGATTCGGCGGCGTGGCGGTATTCGGCGTTGATGCGCTGGGCTTCTTCGAGCTGGTCCTCGAGGATGATGATGCGGCAGGCGGCCTCGATGGGGGTGCCCTGGTCGACGAGTTCGCGGGCGCGTGCGGCGATGCGCAGCTGGTAGCGGGAGTAGCGCCGGTGGCCGCCCTCGGAACGCAGCGGGGTGATCAGGCGGGCTTCTCCGATGGCGCGGAGGAAACCTTGTGTGGTACCGAGCATCTCGGCGGCCCGGCCCATCGTGTAGGCAGGGTAGTCGTCGTCGTTGAGACGGCCGAACGAGTCGTCTGCTGTCATTTGCACCTCTCTGTGGAACGCGTGGAGGGGCTCGGGTGCCGTACGGCACCCGAGCCCCGAAGGAACTGCTACACCATCTGCCGACCCTGATACTGCGCCGGCCTTCTATTTCCGCTGACCCGACCTGGAAGTTGTCGGGGGTGCGGGGATCGCGGTTGCTTGACCGGAGACCACCTCGCTATCGATGTCCTGCGGTACCCGGGCTCAAAACTTCCACCCGGGCGATCCTGATGGCGCCTGGCTCCTCCGTTCTTCCCTCTGGGATCATCACTTACCTACTGCTGGTACTGCTCTCCTGCGTACTGCTCTGTGGCCTGTGCCAGCGCCACTTTTCGACAGCCAGCCCCGTCGCCCGTCCTGCATCTGCTCTGGCTTAGAACCCCACTGCCGAACCTCCCGGTGCGCGCGTCCGCAGCCGACGCCTTCACCGAGGTGCTGCTCACTGACTTCACTGCTGCGTACTGCACTTGCGGGTACTGCTCACGGCGGCCCCTGATCACTGCGGGCCACCCGGTTCGGACGCCAGTCCCGTCGCCGTCCTGCAACAACCCTGGCTTCGGAACTCCACCACCGCACCGTCCTGCGAACTGCAACTGCGGTTACTGCTGCCCGGCAGTTCGTCTCTGCCGGGCCCTGCTGTCTCTCTGGGCTACGAGAGAAACCATAACCACACCACCACCCAATGTCTACTCTGGCCGACATAGATTTCCGTTACCCGGGCGGAGAGATAGTCGGCCTCGGTCACGGAACGGGTGTGCGGCGGCCCCGCTCCAGCCAGGCTCGCCCGCTCCGACCAGCGCCGTTACGCGCAGCCTCGACGCCGCGAACACCGCAGTCGCCACGTCTGGCCATGCGGATGATCGCTCAGGACACGCGCGGGCTCGTGCGGTTGACACACCGCAGGCCGGGCACAAGCGCCGCCAGATAGGACCTGCGTGACGATCCAGAGACCAGGGTGGCCTGATGAACACAATGAGCGTCAACGTGGCAACTGCCCTCTCCACGGCATGCATTGCCAGCGCGCGCCGGAGCGCCCGGGATTTCCTCGCAGGTCACGATCTTCGCCGAACCTCATTTGGGACAAAGGGGCCGCTGGTTCAAACTCGAACCCGCCACGGCTGACTGCTGTCTGCTCTTGACCGGCAAGGCTCCGGCCGCGCCGCGGTCTCAGTTCTGGTCCCATCCACCGGTGTCCGGGATCGTTGAGGAACCCACCTGCCGACCTCTCCGCTCCAGGCCGGCACGCCCACCACCCACCTCGGATCCCTGATGAACATTTGGAAGGTGTGTTGGCTCGGTCGTCTTCAACGGGGCCTGGATGCGTGAGCGATGCGTGAGCGGACGTGCTGACATGGCGCACACAACCTTGGACCGGCCAGCATGCGACATGCCTCTGACTAGGCATTTGTGGACCAGCGTGGAAGCTGGCGGAAGTCCCGGCAGGACCCTGCCGGGACTTTTAATCCGTTGGTTGTGGGTTCGAGTCCCACACGGCCTACCACTCGGCCCCAGGTCAGAGCGCATCTGATCTGGGGCCGGTTGCGTTTCGGGGGCCTTGAAGATCGCTAGCTGGCCCCCTGCTGGCCCGAGGGGCAAACGATCAAGACATGACGAAGCCCCGACCGCGAGTGCGGCCGGGGCTCCTGTCGTTCAGTCCTGCGGGGTATCTGGGACGGGCGGGGCGATGAACGCCCGCACGGGCCGCGGTTCCGGGTCACGCGAGTCCGGTGTCTGCGCTTGCTCCCACGTTGCCACCAGGTCCGCGTACCAGGGATCGATCCACTCCATGCGCGTCCTCCCTTCCATCCCGCAGACTAGCGGTCAGCCCTTCGGCTTGGGCGTGATGATGATGGTGCAGTCCGGGGCGTGCTGACACTGCGCCGCCACGGAGACGAGGAGCTCGTCCGACGGCGGCCCCCACAACTCCGGATCGGCCTCGTACCCCAGGTGCCCGATCATCTTGCGGGTGCGGTCGAGGATCTCGGGGTCGTAGTTCGTCGGGTCGAAGCCGGGGAAGTGGTGCACGAATCCGCCCAGCGACTTGCACAGCTCGGCATACGTGGCCGTGTGCAGGATCAGCGCGTGCCATCCCTCGTCGACGATCCGGGACGGCGCGAGGCCGGCGGCCTCGTATCGCGAGCAGGCTGCGACGAACTTCAGAGCCTCTTCGAGGATGCGGCCCGCCAGCTCCTCGTTCATCTCAGGGTTCGCGGCGAGGACGGTCTGACGGCAGCCGGTGAACTGTCGGTCGGTGATCAGGGCCCGGGCAATGACGGGGATGGGGCTCGGGTCGGGTCCGGGTACGCTCACGTCGGTCTCCTCCTGTTGGTTGGGGATCAACCGCCACGGCCGGGTTTCCTGGCCGGATGCGTCGGCCGTGGCGGGGCTCAGTGGGGTGTACAGAGGCGACCGCGCTGCTTGTGCTCGGCTGTGTCGCTCTCACCATCGGAGGTCTCGCAGTGGCTGCCCGCCTGCGCGATGCGGCGCCGCATGACGGAGTTTCGTGAGGCGTCTCGCGTCAGGCGGGCGAAGTCGTCGACGAGGCAGACCGTCGGGCCGGCGGAGGCTTCCAAGTCTCTGCACATGGCGTCGAACTGGGGTCGGTGATCGTCGCTGAGCGCATGGTCGCCGAGGTCGAGCCAGATGCCCGCAACCTCCCAGCCGCGAGACTCTGCGTAGCCGCGGCACCGGTCGAGCCGGATGTCGAGTATGGCGGTCAAGAACGTGGCGTGACGGTCGTAGATGAAGGCGCGCACTGTCGGCACGGGGGCGCTATCTGCGACTCGGTCACTTGCGGCGGTCGGCCCTACGGGATCCACGATGACGCCCCTTCTACTACTCTGAGTTGCCCGGTCATCACTGCGACTACGACAGTAGGGAGCCGCGGCTGCCCCCTGAACTGACTGCAGGTACGGGTGACGGGCCGCGGCAGACGGGCTACGGGGGACCCCATGGACAGGAACTCGCGCACCACCCTGACCGCTGGTCAGGGAACTCCTCAGCGAGGCCGCAGCGGCATAGTGTCCGGGTACGTCTTCCGTGTGATCCGTGAGCAGCTCGGCCACACTCAGGACACCCTCGCGGAACGGTTCCGGGTATCGCCCGACACCATCGCCGGATGGGAATCAGGACGCCGACCACTGACAGCCATGCCTGTCGGGCAGATGCTCATGCACCGCCACCAGCTCCTGCAGATGGGCAGCGCACCCGCTCTTCTCTTAGCCCTGGAGCGGGCCATAGAAGCCGACGTGCTGCTGGCCAACGCTCTCGACGAGGACGCTGCCGCCGACGACAGCCCGATCGGCGCGTGGGTCATGCAGCGCAACCTTGTCGAGGTGCTCTCTTGGCCGCTCAACGGCGTGACTCCGACCCCGCTGCGGGCGTTACCCGACCCGCCGCGGCCGCGACGCGGCCCCGTCCCGCATGGGCCGGAGCTCCCCGCCGCCGACCGCAGACGCTTCTTCTCCCGCATGCGCCGCACCGCCGAGCAGTCCCGCGGAGCTGAGCAATTCCTGCTGCGCCGCCAGGCCTTCTACCTCGCCGGGTACGACGACGCGGCTGACACCTCCGAGTGGTTGGCCCTGCAGCAACGGACCGAGCGCCCGGACGACTGGCTGACCGGCTGGCTCAACGCCCGATCGGTCGCGGCCGTCGCCGCAAGGCAGGGTGATCGGGAACGGATGGGCCACTTCATCAAGACGACGCTCGCCGACGATGACGCGGGCGAGGCGGCCAACCTCAACTACTGGGCGTACTGGATCGGCGAGGCCCCCCACATCCAGCTGTCCGACGACTTCATCGCCACCCCGAACCCGGGCTCGTGGCCGGGCGACAAACTGATGCGCCACCTGGTACGAGGTCTGACCCCGGATCATGGCTTCTTCGACCTGAACGTCCACACCCTGTGGACCCTGCTCGCCGCTCGCCCGAACCTGCTGCGCCCCGCGACCTCGATCGGAAACGACCTCCGCGCATCCCTTCCCGTGATGTTGGATAGCCGGGAGTTGTCGGCGCGGGCACGCCGGGAACTGGAGGGCATCCGGTACGCAATCCGCCTTGCTGAGGCGTGAGAGGAGACGGTCGTGGCTGACGACCTGTCCGCAGTAGGCCGCTTCCTGTACGAGGCGGGCACGCTCAAGCACACAAAGCGAACGGGCTGGTGGATGGCCGGGGTCCGCGATCCGGAGAGCGTCGCCGAACACTCCTGGCGGACATCGCTGATCGCCACGATCATCGCGAAGCTGGAAGGCGCCGATCCTGCGCAAGCGGCATACCTCGCGGTTTGGCACGACACACAGGAGACCCGCACGGGGGACGTGAACTACGTCGGGAAGAAGTACGCGCCTGCTGGCGATCCGCAGGCGGTTACGGCCGACCAGACGGAAGGCATGCCGGAGGTTCTGGCCTCGGCGGTCCGTGACCTGATCGCGGAGTACGAGGCCAAGGAGTCACCGGAGGCCATCTGTGCCCGCGACGCGGACAAGTTGGAGTGCCTGCTCCAGGGCATCGAGTACAAGGCGCAGGGCTACGAGAACGCTCAGCGATGGATCGAGAACAGCCGAGGGCGCCTTGTCACCGAGACCGCGAATCGGCTGGCTGATGAGCTTCTGGCGCAGGGGAGCATCGACTGGCTGCGCACCGCCCTGGGCGAAAACAAGGAATGACCCCCGGACACGACGAAGCGCCCCCGTCCCGGCCGTAGCCGGAACAGGGGGCGTGGTGGTTCATGAGCGGCGTCGCTCCGGTGGGAGACCAGCCACAGAGGGGCTGCTCGGCGTGGGATCAGGGCTGGACGGCGTGGTGCGGCCACACCAGGGCATCCGGGGCATCCGGTAGCGGCTGAAGACTGTACCCAGCCGGGCACGTCTGACCGTCGGCGCCGTCGCGGCCGTCCGCACCGTCCTTCCCCGCGGGGCCGACAGGACCAGCAGGCCCGGTATCCCCCTTCGGTCCGGCCGGTCCCGGGACGGTCGAGTCAGCTCCGGCCTGCCCTGTCGTACCCGACGGGCCTGCTACGGGAGACGCTGCCGGTCCTGCAGGGCCGCGGTCGCCCTTCGGCCCCCCGTGGGCCGGGGATCGGTACGGGCACCTCGGCACGAGCGGGCAGATCGGAGACCGCGTCGCCCGGATCCGGGGCGGCTGGCGTCTCGCCCTTGGCCTTGATCTGCGCGCGCAGGGTCCTCACGTCCGTGGCCGGCGTGGTGACGGCGTCTCCGCGGCGGTCTGCCTCGGCCGTCAGATCAGACGCGCGGGCCTCGGCCTGCCCGATCCGAAGGAAGGCCATGGTGAGCCCCTCCGCCAAGGGCGAGCAGCGCAACCGCGATCCACAGCAGGTGGCGGCGCCGGTAGAAGAGGCGCTGAGCGCGCGTCACGGCGTCCCTCCCAGCTGGGTGACGAGCAGGCGGAGACGCGCGCTTTCCGCTCGCTCCGCCGCCAGATCAGCGCGCAGCGTGGCCAGCTCGGAGCCGGCTGCTGTGCAGGATCGCGCCGCCTTGCGCGGGGCACTGCTGAGGGCGCCCTGGGATCTCGACGCGGAGGCCGCGGAGTGGATCGTTGACTCGGGAATCGGATACTTGACGCTGACTGTCTGAGGACGATCGTCAGAGCCTGCGCAATGCGGGAGCGGACGCCCTTGGACGGGGTGCTCGCGGACCCCCTGAGGCTGTCCGAGCCGGACGGGGCGCTCCCTCGTTGACGGGTACCCGCTACATGCGCGGGCGCTCTCCGGCACATCCGTGTGCCAGAGGGCGCCCGTGGCGTCCGGAGCGGGGTGAGTCCTGCCCGTCAGCCTGCCGCGGTGGTGGCGATCCGCCGTTCGAAGGCCGAGAACGCGGCTTCCTGGCGCCACTGGACCCGGGCCTTGGTGCTGGCGTCCAGGAGGCGTCGGCACTGCTGCCGGGGGTTGTGCGTACCGGGGATGTCGTGGCGGCAGGGGCCGGCGAGGCGGTAGCCGTCCCGGGTCGGGTTGCCCTGCCAGAGGCCGGCGCCCGGCAGGAAGGCGTACTCCAGGGAGGCCCGCGCGAGGTCCTTCAGGTCGCGGTAGCCGAGGTCGTACGTCGTGGCGGCGTACTGGTACTCGTGGCTGATGTCGATCCGGGAGACACCGGGGTCGTCGGTGGCCAGCACGACGGGCACGCCGTAGGAGCGGTAGGTGGTGAAGGGGTGGTCGGCGCCCTTGACCCCGAGGATCTGCGCGTTGCTGCTGAACGGGACCTCGACCGCGATCTGCCGGGCGGCCATGGTGCGGGCGAGCTGCCGCCAGTTGTCCTCGTGGACCAGGTCGACACCGTGGCCGATGCGCTCGGCGTGGGCGACGTTCACGGCCTCACCGATATGGAAGGTCAGGTCCTCGGGCTTGACCAGGCCCGGCCACAACTCGCCCGCGTGCAGGGTGATGTGCGCCTTGGGATACACGCCGTGCAGGTAGTCGAGCATCCGCATCTGGAGGCTGTAGTTCTGCAGGGAGCTGTCCCAGTCCTCCGGCTGCACCAGATTCACGGCGACGAACCGCTTGTCCCGTTCGGCGAGGCGCAGTCCCAGGTCCATCTGTGTGAAGACCCGCTCGGGCGAACTGCCTCGCGACACCTGGGAGATCCACCGCACCGGCAGCCGGCAGCCGGCCTCCGCGCGGGGCGTGCCGCACTGTGCTGCCGTGCGGAACTCCGCGTCGGACTCGTCCGTCTCCCGGCTCGCCTCGGCGACCAGCTTGTCGAGTTTGCCGTCGGCCAGCAGCTTGCCGTGCAGCTTTGCCAGGTCCGGGTCCCAGCCGACCTCGTCGGCCAGTTTCTTGGCGCCGTCCGACGCCGGGGTCACCATGGTTTCCAGATAGAACTGGTTCTGCCTTGCGACGGTGGTGGCCACTTCTGCGAGCATCTTGCCCCGGTGGCGCCAGGTGACTTCGCCGAACTTGCCGAACGTGTCGAAGAAGTGGTCGTGCCCGGACTGCCCCGGCGGGAAGTCCTGCATCGACCACGCCTGCAGCACCGAGCGGCGGAAGGGGCCATCGGACAGGGCGTCCGACGCCGGCCGCCGGCCCGGACCGCACGGCGGCACCACCGCGGTCAGCGTCGTCTCGTCGACGCACAGACCGTCTTCCGCGGCGAGCGAGATCAGGTACTCGGTCGAGACGGCGCCGGACAGGTGGTTGTGCAGGTCCCCTCCCTTCGGCAGTGCCGTGAAGAAGGCCTTCAGCGCGGCCGGATCGTGCCGGATCGCGGCGAGCCGCGCGGAGGCCAGGGACTCCCCGCGGGTGGGCGGGGGCAGGGGTGCGGTAGCGGGGAACCGAGTGGCGGCCACCGGCTGCGCGGCGGCGGCCAGCGAGCCCGGCAGCAGGGACAGGACGGCGAGGGCGCCGAGACCGATCGGGGCCAGGAGGCCACGCCGGCGGCGCACGGAGCGGCGGTTCACGGAGATCACCTGCGCATGATCCCGAGTTCCGCCGACGCTGAACGCGCGACGGGCGGTCACCTGGCCGGGACCACCCGGCCGAGTGATCACGTCGGACGTCCTGCTGTCCCTTCCCGGAGGTCCACGCGCGTCCGGCGCACGCCACAGTCCGTCGGCTGCCTGCTCCTCGGCCGGTGCGGGTCCGGTATTGCCTGTGCCCTCGCGGACGGTCGGCCGACCGTCCGTCGGGGGGATTGCCGGCCGGGCGGCTCACACATGACCGGCGGCGGTGCGGTCGGACCGGGCGCCGGGGAAGTCGACGAGAGGGCGGCGCCGGGTGGGTGTGGCGCCCCGTGCGGAACGGGGCGCCACACCCACGTACGCCTGTCGGCCCTCAGTCCTCGCCCTCCAGGTCCCCCTCCGTCTCCAGGAACGCCTGGCGCAGCGCCTCCAGTACCGCAGGGTCAGGCTTGGCCCACATGCCGCGGGACTCGGCCTCCAGGAGGCGTTCCGCGATGCCGTGCAGGGCCCAGGGGTTGGCCTGCTGCAGGAATTCGCGGTTGGTCGGGTCCAGGACGTACGTCTCGGTGAGCTTGTCGTACATCCAGTCGGCGACCACGCCCGTCGTCGCGTCGTAGCCGAAGAGGTAGTCGACCGTCGCGGCGAGTTCGAAGGCGCCCTTGTAGCCGTGGCGGCGCATCGCCTCGATCCACTTGGGGTTGACCACGCGGGCGCGGAAGACGCGGGACGTCTCCTCGACGAGGGTGCGGGTGCGGACCGTCTCCGGGCGGGTGGAGTCGCCGATGTACGCCTCCGGGGCCGTGCCGCGCAGGGCGCGGACCGTGGCCACCATGCCGCCGTGGTACTGGAAGTAGTCGTCCGAGTCCGCGATGTCGTGCTCGCGGGTGTCCGTGTTCTTGGCGGCCACGGCGATGCGCTTGTACGCCGTCTCCATCTCGTCGCGGGCCGGGCGTCCGTCGAGTTCGCGGCCGTAGGCGTAACCGCCCCAGACGGTGTAGACCTCGGCGAGGTCGGCGTCGGTGCGCCAGTCGCGGCTGTCGATGAGCTGGAGGAGGCCCGCTCCGTAGGTACCGGGGCGGGAGCCGAAGATGCGGGTGGTGGCCCGGCGTTCGTCGCCGTGTTCGGCGAGGTCGGCCTGGGCGTGCGCCCGGATGTGGTTCTGCTCGGCCGGTTCGTCGAGGGACGCGGCGAGGCGTACCGCGTCGTCGAGCAGGCCGATGGTGTGCGGGAACGCGTCCCGGAAGAAGCCGGAGATGCGCAGCGTCACATCGATGCGCGGGCGGCCCAGCTCGGCGAGGTCGATCGGTTCCAGGCCGGTGACGCGGCGCGAGGCGTCGTCCCAGACCGGGCGGATGCCGAGCAGTGCGAGTGCCTCGGCGACGTCGTCGCCGGAGGTGCGCATCGCGCTGGTGCCCCACAGGGAGAGGCCGACCGAGGTGGGCCACTCGCCGTTGTCGGTGCGGTAGCGCTCCAGGAGTGAGTCGGCCAGGGCCTGGCCGGTCTCCCAGGCGAGGCGGGACGGGACCGCCTTCGGGTCGACCGAATAGAAGTTGCGGCCGGTCGGCAGGACGTTGACCAGGCCGCGCAGCGGGGAGCCGGAGGGGCCCGCCGGGACGAAGCCGCCGTTCAGGGCGTGGACGGTGTGGTCGAGTTCGGCGGTGGTGGCGGACAGCCGGGGGACCACCTCGCGGGCGGCGAAGTCGAGGATGTCCGCGACCGGTCGGGGATGCGATGCCGTTACGGTCGCGACCGCCGCCGGGTCCCAGTCCGCGTCCTCCATCGCCTGGACCAGGGCGCGTGCCTGCTCCTCGGCCTCGTCGGCGGTGGTGCGGGTGGCGGCGGACTCGTCCAGCCCGAGTGCCTCGCGCAGGCCGGGCAGCGACGCCGTACCGCCCCAGATCTGGCGGGCGCGCAGGATCGCCAGAACCAGGTTGACCCGGTCCGCACCGGCCGGGGCACCGCCCAGCACGTGCAGGCCGTCGCGGATCTGGGCGTCCTTGATCTCGCAGAGCCAGCCGTCCAGATGCATGATGAACTCGTCGAAGCCCTCGTCGTCCGGGCGGTCGTCGAGCCCCAGGTCGTGGTCGAGCTTGGCGGCCTGGATCAGGGTCCAGATCTGGGCGCGGACCGCGGGCAGTTTCGCCGGGTCCATCGCGGCGATCTGGGCGTGTTCGTCGAGGAGTTGCTCCAGGCGCGCGATGTCGCCGTAGCTGTCCGCGCGGGCCATCGGCGGCACGAGGTGGTCGATCAGGGTGGCGTGGACGCGGCGCTTGGCCTGCGTGCCCTCGCCCGGGTCGTTCACCAGGAACGGGTAGACGAGCGGGAGATCGCCCAGTGCGGCGTCCGGGCCGCAGGCGGCGGACAGGCCCGCGTTCTTGCCGGGCAGCCACTCCAGGTTGCCGTGCTTGCCGAGGTGGATCATCGCGTCGGCCCCGAAACCGCCGTCGTCCTGCGCCGCCGCGATCCAGCGGTACGCGGCCAAGTAGTGGTGCGAGGGCGGCAGATCGGGGTCGTGGTAGATCGCGATCGGGTTCTCGCCGAAGCCGCGCGGCGGCTGGATGAGGATCAGCAGGTTCCCGCGGCGCAGGGCGGCGAGCACGATGTCGCCCTCAGGGTTGCGGGAGCGGTCCACGAACATCTCGCCGGGCGGCGGACCCCAGTGCTGTTCGACGGCGTCGCGGAGTTCGTCCGGGAGCGTGGCGTACCAGCGCCGGTAGTCGGCGGCCGGGATACGGACCGGGTTGCGGGCCAGCTGCTCCTCGGTCAGCCACTCCTGGTCGTGACCGCCGGCCTCGATCAGGGCGTAGATCAGCTCGTCGCCGTCGCCGGAGACCAGGCCGGGGAGTTCGTCCTCGGGCCCGAAGTCGTAGCCCTCGGCGCGCAGTCGCCGCAGCAGGGCGACGGCGCTGGCGGGGGTGTCGAGCCCGACGGCGTTGCCGATACGGGAGTGCTTGGTCGGGTAGGCGGAGAGGACGAGTGCCAGGCGCTTGTCCCCGGCCGGGATGTGGCGAAGCCGTGCGTGGCGTACGGCGATTCCGGCGACGCGTGCGGCGCGTTCGGTGTCGGCGACGTACGCGGGCAGCCCGTCCTCGTCGATCTCCTTGAAGGAGAACGGGACGGTGATCAGCCGGCCGTCGAACTCGGGGACCGCGATCTGGCTGGCCGCGTCGAGCGGGGAGACGCCCTCGTCGTTGTCCTCCCAGTCGCTGCGCGAGCTGGTCAGGCAGAGAGCCTGCAGGATCGGCACGTCGAGTCCGGTGAGCGCACCCGCGTCCCAGGACTCGTCGTCGCCGCCCGCCGATGCCTCGGCAGGCCGGGTGCCGCCCGCGGCGAGGACGGTGGTGACGATGGCGTCGGCGGCGCGCAGTTCGTCGATGAGTGCGGGTTCCGGGGTACGCAGCGAGGCGACGTACAGGGGGAGGGCGCGGGCGCCCGCGTCCTCGACCGCCCGGCAGAGCGTGTCGACGAACGCGGTGTTCCCGCTCATGTGGTGGGCGCGGTAGTAGAGCACCGCGATGGTCGGTCCTTCGGCGGTGCGCGCAGTGCGCTCCAGGGGCCCCCAGGACGGTGCGGGTGCCGGGGACTCGAAGCCGTGGCCGGTCAGCAGCACGGTGTCGGAGAGGAACCGGGCCAGCTGGTCCAGGTTGGTCGGGCCGCCGTGCGCCAGGTAGGCGTGGGCCTCGGCGGCGATCCCGATCGGGACGGTGGAGGCGGCCATCAGCTGGGCGTCGGGGGCCTGTTCGCCGGTGAGGACGACGACCGGCCTGCCGGTGGCGAGGACCTGGTCGAGCCCTGCCTGCCAGGCGCGGACACCGCCGAGGAGACGTACGACGACGAGGTCGGTGCCGTCGAGCAGAGCGGGGAGGTCGTCGAGCGGCAGGCGCGAGGGGTTGGCGTAGCGGTAGGTCACCGGACCGTCCGCGGCGCGGGCGCTGAGCAGGTCGGTGTCGGACGTCGACAGGAGCAGGATCATGCGGCGTCGGGCCTTCCTCGGGGTGTCCACGCCCCGGGCGGTGTCGGAATGGGGTCTCCCCTGCTCGAGCGGGGTCGAGAGCTCGGGGAAGGGAGTTCCTGACTCGCCCGGCCGCCCAGGCCGGACTCACAGTGGCGGGACCGCGCCGGACTCGCACCGGGCTTCCTCCCCTATCGCCGTCTCCGGCGATGCCGGGCCGGGTGGCCCGTTGCTAGGCATAGTAAGGGCCTGAGACCGGCCAGCAATTGGGGGGCGGCGTCACGGGGCTGGGGCACGCACCTCGCGGCGTTGTCGTCCATCACCAGGGCTCCTTCCCCAAGCTCTCGGCTTCGCTCGAGCAGGGGAGACCCCATCTGGCTCGATCCTCCGCCTTGCGATTCACGCACCCCAGCGCCGCTCCTTCACCCACCCCCCAATTGCCGGCCGGTCTTACATCGGATGGGATTCATACAGCTCAGAATGATGGTCGGTATGCTCGCCGCCATGTCCACTTCCGACACCCCGCCGTCGGCCCCGGGGGAGCCCGTCTCCCGTGACCGCGGCGATGCCTGCCCGGGGTCGCTGCGGCTCCACCGGGCGGACGACGGGGCGCTGGCGCGGGTCCGGATCCCCGGCGGCGTGCTGACTGCCCGACAGGCGGACGCGCTCCACGGTGCCGCGCGGGAGTTGGGCGACGGTGAGCTGCATCTCACTTCGCGGGGCAATGTCCAGTTGCGCGGCCTCGGCCAGGAGTGCGGCGGACGGCTCGCCGAACTCCTGGGCGGGGCGGGGCTGCTGCCGTCCCGGAGCCATGAGCGGATACGTAATGTCGTGGCCTCCCCGCTCTCCGGGCTCGACGGCCGGGGCCACCGGGATGTCCGGCCGTGGCTGACCGCGCTGGACGCGCTGTTGTGCGGAAGTGACAAAGCGGCCGGGCTGTCCGGCCGCTTTCTCTTCGCGCTGGACGACGGCCGTGGTGACGTCGATGCCCTGGGTGCGGATGTGACGTTGCTGGGGCAGAGCGACGGGAGCGCGCTCCTGCGGATCGGGGCTGCGGAGGCAGTGCTGAGGGTCTCCGGGGACGATGCGCCGCGCGCGGCGCTCATCGCCGCCGAGATGTTTCTGGAGGCGGCGCAGGAGACGGGCGCCTGGCGGGTTAACGAACTGCCCCTTGCCGCCGAAGAGTTGCTGGAGCCGGTGCGGGCGGCGCTGCGGGTGGCCGGTGCTGCGGAGCGCGTACCGCCGGCGACGGCGACGCAGGAGCCCGCGTACGGCGTCGTGGGCACCGCGGCCTGTGTGGGGGCGCCGCTCGGGCGGCTCACCGGTGCGCAGTGGAAGAGCCTGTCCCGCGTGGGCCGCGAGCTGCGGCTGACCCCGTGGCGGAGCGTCGTCGTGACGGGCGTGACGCCCGGCGACGCGGCTGCGCGGCTGTGCGAGTGGGGCGCGGCCGGACTGATCGTCGGGCCCCACTCCGCGTGGACGGGGGTCGGTGCGTGCATCGGCCGGCCCGGCTGTGCGAAGTCCCTGGCAGATGTGCGGGGCGACGCGGAGGCCTTCGTACGGACCGTTGGAGAGCCCGCTGCCGGGCAGCTCCCCGTCCACTGGTCCGGCTGCGAACGCCGCTGCGGTCACCCCAAGGGCGCCTGGGCCGACGTCGTCGCCGTTCCCGGCGGGCACCAGGTGGCCCAGGTCCGCGGCGGCGAACGGGGCGCTCCCGTGACGGTCCACGGCAGCCCGTCCGACCTGGCCACCGCGGTGAACGCCGCCCGCCGCACCCGTACCTGAACCAACGACCCGAGGGCGCTGCAGCCCGCCCACCGACCGGAGAGAGCGAAACCACCGTGTTCCAGTACGAGAAGGACGGACCGGCGATCTACCGCCAGTCCTTCGCCACCATCCGCGCCGAGGCGGATCTCGCGGGGCTGCCCGCCGACGTCAGCCAGGTCGCGGTCCGCATGATCCACGCCTGCGGCATGGTCGACCTCGTACGCGACATCGACTTCACCCCGGGGGTCGTGGCCGGTGCCCGCGCGGCGCTGCGCTCCGGTGCGCCGATCCTGTGCGACGTGGCCATGGTCGCCAGCGGGGTCACCCGCAAGCGGCTGCCCGCCGACAACGAGGTCATCTGCACCCTGTCGGACCCCACGGTCCCCGATCTCGCCAGAAAGCTCGGCACGACCCGCAGCGCCGCCGCGATGGAGCTGTGGCGGGACCGCATGGAGGGGGCGGTGGTGGCCGTGGGCAACGCACCGACTGCCCTGTTCCGGCTGCTTGAGATGATCGAGGAAGGCGCTCCGCGCCCGGCCGCCGTCATCGGTGTGCCCGTCGGCTTCGTCGGAGCCGCCGAGTCCAAGGACGCCCTCGCCGACCACCCGTCCGGTCTGGAACACCTGGTCGTACGGGGCCGTCGCGGCGGCAGCGCCATAGCCGCGGCCGCGCTCAACGCGATCGCCAGCGAGGAAGAGTAAGAGTGAGCGAGCAGAACACGGGCCGGCTGTACGGGGTGGGGCTCGGTCCCGGCGATCCGGCACTGATGACCGTACGCGCCGTGCAGACCATCGCCGAGGCCGATGTCATCGCCTATCACAGCGCCCGTCACGGACGGTCCATCGCGCGCTCCATCGCCGCCGAGCACATCCGCGCGGACCACATCGAGGAGAAGCTGGTCTATCCGGTCACGACGGAGACCACCGACCACCCGGGCGGCTACCGGGGTGCGATGGAGGAGTTCTACGGCGAGGCCGCGGCCCGGCTGGCGGTGCACCTGGACGCCGGGCGGACGGTGGCGGTGCTCGCCGAGGGCGACCCGATGTTCTACGGCTCGTACATGCACATGCACAAGCGGCTCGCCGACCGGTACCCCACCGAGGTGATCCCCGGGGTCACGTCGGTCAGCGCCGCCGCCGCGCGGCTCGGCACCCCGCTCGCCGAGGGCGAGGAGGTGCTGACGATCCTGCCCGGCACGCTGCCGGAGGAGGAGCTGACGGCCCGCCTGGCCGCCACCGACGCCGCCGTGGTGATGAAGCTGGGGCGCACGTTCCCCGCCGTGCGGCGCGCCTTCGAGGCCTCCGGGCGGCTGGACGAGGCGTACTACGTGGAGCGCGCCACGATGGCCGGGGAGCGCACCGGCGATCTCGCGGACACCGACCCGGACTCCGTTCCGTACTTCGCTGTTGCGGTGCTGCCCAGCCGGATCGACGCGCCCCGGCCGGAGGCGGCCGAGGACGCGGAGCGCGTGGGTGAGGTCGTGGTCGTCGGGACCGGTCCCGCCGGTCCGCTGTGGCTGACCCCGGAGTCCCGCGGGGCGCTGGCCGTCGCCGACGACCTCGTCGGCTACACCACGTACCTGGACCGCGTCCCGGTCCGCCCGGGACAGGCGCGCCACGGCTCCGACAACAAGGTGGAGTCGGAGCGTGCCGAGTTCGCCCTCGACCTGGCCCGGCGCGGACGCCGCGTGGCCGTGGTCTCGGGCGGCGACCCGGGGATCTTCGCCATGGCGACCGCCGTGCTGGAGGTCGCCTCGCAGGACGCGTACGCGAAGGTGCCCGTGCGGGTGCTGCCCGGGGTGACCGCGGCCAACGCCGCCGCCGCCCGCGCGGGCGCGCCGCTCGGCCACGACTACGCCACGATCTCGCTCTCCGACCGGCTCAAGCCGTGGGAGGTGATCGCCACCCGGCTGCGCGCGGCCGCGGTGGCGGACCTGGTGCTGGCGCTGTACAACCCGGGTTCGCGCACCCGCACCGAGCAGGTCGGCAAGGCCCGTGACCTGCTGCTGGAGCACCGTTCGCCGGATACGCCGGTGGTGGTGGGCCGGGATGTGGGCGGGCCCTCGGAGAGCGTACGCATCGTCACCCTGGCGGAGCTGGAACCGGCCGAGGTCGACATGCGGACGATCCTGCTGGTCGGTTCCTCGCAGACGCGGTCGGTGCGGCGGGGGGACGGTCAGCAGATCGTGTGGACGCCGCGGCGGTACCCGGAGGCCTGACGGCCTCCCCCGCGGTAGGGAGTGGCCTGAGGTCCGGCCTCTCAGCCGTGCAGGCCGGACAGCCAGTCCACGGCGAGTTCCGGCGTGGGGACCACGGGGACGCCGTCCGGGACCGGCGGCCGGCGGACCACCACCACCGGAACACCGGCCTCCCGGGCCGCGGTCAGTTTCGGGGCGGTGGCGTCACCCCCGCTGTCCTTGGTGACGAGGACGTCGATGCGGTGACGGCGGATCAGTTCGCGCTCCCCGTCGACGGTGAACGGCCCCCGGTCCAGCAGGACCTCCATCCGCGCCGGGCGCGGTCCGTCGGGGGCGTCCACCGACCGCATCAGGAACCACTGCGAGTCGAGACCGGCGAAGGCGGCGAGCCCCATCCGGCCCGTGGTCAGGAAGACCCGCTGCCCGAGCCCGGGCAGCGCCTGCGCCGCCTCGGCCAGGGAGCCGACCGGGTGCCAGCGGTCGCCGTCCGTGGGCACCCAGCCGGGGCGGCGCAGAGCGAGCAGGGGAACATGGGCGGCGGCGGCGGCCGACGCCGCATGGAAGCTGATCGTCCCGGCGAAAGGATGGGTGGCGTCGATGAGCGCGTCGACCCGGTGCGTACGCAGCCACGCGGCGAGCCCCTCGGCTCCGCCGAACCCGCCCACCCGCACCTCGCCGGGCGGCAGCTTCGGACTGGCCACCCGGCCGGCCAGCGAACTGGTGACCCGGGCCCCGGACGGGAGCGCCCCGGCCAGGTGCTCGGCGAGACGGCGGGCCTCCGTGGTGCCACCGAGGACGAGTACGTGCATGGGATCGGTCCAGACATGAGTGAGGCGAAGGGCGGGCGCAGCGCCCAACTCAAACACACCGGTCTGCGGCCGGGCTGGACGACCGGTGCCTGTGCGACCGCGGCCACGACCGCCGCGTACACCGCCCTGCTGACCGGCGACTTCCCCGACCCGGTGACCATCGTCCTGCCCAAGGGCCAGAGCCCGGCGTTCGCGCTGGCGGTGGAGGAACTCGCCGGGGGCCGGGCGACGGTCGGCGTGGTCAAGGACGCGGGAGACGACCCGGACGTGACGCACGGTGCGCTGGTACGGGCCACGGTGCGCCGACTGCCGCCGGGTTCGGGTGTGGTGTTCCGGGCCGGTCCGGGTGTGGGCACCGTGACCCGCCCCGGTCTGCCGCTCGACGTCGGCGAGCCCGCGATCAACCCGATGCCGCGGCAGATGATGCGCGACCACGTCGCGCGTGTGGCGGCGGACCACGGGGACACGGGCGACGTCGAGATCACCGTGTCCGTCGATCACGGCGAGGAGATCGCCCGTTCCACGTGGAATCCGCGCCTCGGCATCCTGGGCGGCCTGTCGATCCTCGGCACGACCGGGATCGTCGTCCCCTACTCCTGCTCGGCGTGGATCGACTCGATCCGCCGGGGCGTGGACGTGGCTCGCGCCGCGGGGCACACGCATGTGGCGGGGTGCACGGGGTCGACCTCGGAGAAGACCGTCGTCGCCGAGTACGGCCTGCCGGAGATCGCCCTGCTCGACATGGGCGACTTCGCGGGGGCGGTGCTCAAGTACGTACGCAGGCATCCGGTGGACCGGCTGACGGTCTGCGGCGGGTTCGCGAAGCTGTCGAAGCTCGCGGCGGGCCATCTGGATCTGCACTCCGCCCGCTCCCAGGTCGACAAGGGGTTCCTCGCCGAACTCGCCCGGCAGGGCGGCGCGGACGCGTCGCTGACCGCCGAGGTGGCGGACGCCAACACGGGTCTGGCCGCCCTTCAGTTGTGCGCGGCGGCCGGGGTCCCGCTGGGCGACCTGGTCGCGGTGGCCGCCCGCGACCAGGCGCTGTCGGTGCTGCGCGGGGCGCCGGTGGCTGTGGACGTCATCTGCATCGACCGGGCGGGCACGGTCGTCGGCCGCAGCGACGTGCGCTGACGCGGGCGGCGCCGCCCGCGTCAGCAGACGTGCCGGTCGCGCTCGGCCGAGTACAGGTGGCTGTCGCGGAACTGCTCGGCGCCCAGCGTGCGGCCGACCATGATGACGGCGGTACGGATCACCCCCGCGGCCTTCACCTGCCCGGCGATGTCACTCAGCGAACCGCGCAGGATCAGCTCGTCCGGGCGGGACGCCATGGCCACCACGGCGGCCGGGCAGTCGGCCCCGTAGTGCGGCAGCAGCTCCTCGACGACCCGGTCGACGTACCGGGCGGCCAGGTGCAGCACGATCAGCGCACCGCTGCGGCCGAGCGTGGCCAGGTCCTCGCCGTCCGGCATGGCGGTGGCGCGGTGGGCGATCCGGGTGAGAATGACGGTCTGGCCGACGGTCGGCACGGTCAGCTCCCGCTTGAGGGCTGCGGCAGCGGCCGCGAACGCCGGTACACCGGGCACCACTTCGTACGGCACACCTGCCGCGTCGAGCCGCCGCATCTGCTCGGCGACCGCGCTGAAGACGGACGGGTCGCCGGAGTGCAGCCGGGCCACGTCCTGCCCGTTCTCGTGGGCGCGCACCAACTCGTCGGTGATTTCGTCGAGGTTGAGCTGCGCCGTGTCGACGAGGCGGGCGTCCGGCGGGCATTCGGCGAGGAGTTCGCGGGGGACCAGGCTGCCCGCGTACAGACAGACCTGACAGGCGGCGAGCGTCCGGGCACCGCGGACCGTGATCAGGTCGGCGGCGCCGGGGCCGGCGCCGATGAAGTACACGGTCATCTGTTCTCTCCTGACGAGGACGGTATCGAGGGGGTGCCGACGGGCTTGCGCACGGACCACTGGGTGACCGGCATGGCCTGGCGCCAGCCGGTGAAGCCGCCGACCGGCACGGCGTGCGCCACCGCGAGCCGCACCAGCTCGCCGCCGTGGCGCCGGTACCGCTCGGCGAGCAGCGCCTCGGACTCCAGCGTGACGGTGTTGGCGACCAGCCGTCCGCCGGGGGGCAGTGCGTCCCAGCAGGCGTCGAGCAGCCCCGGCACGGTCAGCCCGCCGCCGATGAAGACGGCGTCCGGCACCGGCAGTCCGGCCAGTGCTTCCGGTGCCCGGCCGGTGACCACGCGCAGCGCGGGGACGCCGAGCCGGTCCGCGTTACGGGTGATGCGTCCGGCCCGCACCGGGTCGCGTTCGACGGTGACGGCACGGCAGGACGGGTGGGTGCGCATCCACTCGACGGCGATCGACCCGGAACCGCCGCCGATGTCCCACAGCAGCTCGCCGGGCGCCGGGGCCAGTGCCCCGAGCGTGGCGGCGCGGACATGCCGCTTGGTGAGCTGACCGTCGTGCTCGTACGCGTCGTCCGGCAGCCCGGGTACGGCGCCGAGCCGCAGCGCGTCCGGGTCCCGACGGCACTCGACCGCGATGACGTTGAGCGGATCGCCCGCCGGATGCGCCCACCCGTCGGCCGTACCCGTGACGCAGTCCTCGGCCTCGCCGCCGAGCTGTTCCAGCACCCGCATCGGGCTGGGTCCGAAGCCGCGTTCGCGCAGTAGCGCGGCCACGTCGGCGGGGGTTTTGGCGCCTGCGCTCAGCACCAGCAGGCGCCGGCCCTCGTGCAGGGCGGCGGCCAGGCGGGCGGCGGGCCTGCCCACCAGCGTGACGACCTCGGTGTCCTCCAGCGGCCAGCCGAGCCGGGCACAGGCGTAGGAGACGGAGGACGGATGCGGCAGGACGCGGAGGTTCCCGGCGCCCAACTCCTCGCAGAGGGCGCGCCCGATGCCGTAGAACATCGGGTCGCCACTGGCGAGTACGGCGATGCGGAGCCCCTGGTGCGCGGCCAGCAGACCGGGTACGGCGGGCCGGAGCGGCGAGGGCCAGGGCTCCCGCTGTCCTGCGCACTGCGGCGGCAGCAGCTCCAACTGCCGTGCACCGCCGATCAGCACCTCGGCGCGGAGCAGTGCCGTGCGTGAGGTCCCGGGCAGTCCCTCCCACCCGTCGGCACCGATCCCGACGACGGTGGGCGCAGGGGGCGGGGGTATTGCGGGCTCTGCGGGGATCACGGCCGGTACCTCGGTGTTCGGGGGGTTTGACGCAGCCGAAACTCTACTGTTCGCGCCGACCGCCGAGATCGTTCCGGGCGGGTGAGCATCGCCATACGTACGTCGGAACGCCTCGGGGCGGCCGACGCTTCTCCCTGGGCCGGCTGTCATGCACTCGCGCGTCGCGGATCGGATGGCTGTGGTGGCCCGCTGACCGCGGAAAGCCCCCTGCCCGGTCCGCGCGCCGGGCAGGGGCGTTGGGGGTCGGCGCCGGGTCAGAAGTCGAAGACGGGCCCCGCGGTCGCCTCCATGACGCAGGCGTTCGGGTAGGTGCGCTGCCAGTCCACCGTGGCGCCGTTGTACGTCCCCTGCGCGGTGACCGTGACGGGGTCGTGGATCAGCAGGCACGGGTGCGGGTTGCCGGGCAGTTCGTCGAGGTCGCCCCCGGCCTCGTTCAGGGCGGCGCAGGCCTCCGCCGCCTTCGGGTGGTGACTTGGGGAGGTGGGCGGACACTGGAGGCCGATGCCGCGGATCCAGGTGTTCTCGCTGCCGGAGACGGTCAGGAAGAGGCTGCTCTCCCGGGCGTCGGCGTGCGCCGCGGGAGCCAGGAGCAGGGGTGTGGCCAGGGCGGCTGCGGCCAGCGAGGCCGCGGCCAGACACCGGGCGACGGAAGAGATGATCATGGTCTGAGTAACGAACAGCCGGTCGCGAGGACACGAGCGGCGTCCTTTCCGGGCGGGGTGAGTGGAGGCTTCCGGCATGCCGTTCGATCCGTTGGGGACAGCTCATGTCCGCAGGGCCGCCGCACTCCGCCGGGTGCCGCGCCGGAGTAGCCTGGACCTACCGAGGACCTTCCGTACATGAGTTTCCGAGCCTGTGTCGTTCTCGGCGATTCACCACACCGGGCCGGTGTACACCGGCCCGGGGCAGGGTCCGCGCAATGACTGCGACCATTGTGTACAAGCCCGCGGTCGACGACCGGACCTTTTCTTCGTCCTCGTTGCCGCCGCGCCTCTCGCTGGCCCCGGCCGGCACCGCTCCCGCTCTGCTGGACGGTGCGTGGTGGCCGCGTTCCCGCGATCTGACGGCGGAACTTCCCGCGCTGACAGCGGTGCTCGACCCGCTGTGGGGGCGGATCACCCGTGTGACGGTGAACCCCACCGTCTGGCCCGTGATCCCACGGAAGGTGCCCGTCCAGGGGCATGTGGTCCACGTCGGCTGGTTCAAGCCCGAACAGGACCCGAACACGTTGCTGCTCCTCTCCTACACCATCGGCCGCTGGGACCTGCTGGTGATCCCGCCGCAGACGGCCCCGGGTACCGCCGCCTGGCTGCTGACCGCAGCCGCTGATCCGGCGCGGAGCCTCACCGCGAGCGGGCTGATGCGGGAGGCCGAACTCTTCCGGGCCGCGGCCGAGGCCGACTGGGACCTCGTCCGGGAGACGGTCTGGGACTCCGAAGGCGGCCACAGCGCCCGTCCGGCCTCGCGACGCCTTGTCGGAGCAGCCGTCGCCCGGGCGCCGGGCCCGACGGAAGGGATGTGAGGGCATGGTTTTCATCGACGTGCGCGTGCGGAGGAGTGGCTCGCCATGACGTCGGAAGCGCACGCCCATACCCGTACCGATGACGCGGCGCCGCTCCTGCTCCTCTCGGACACGAGCAGCCAGCCGATCGTTCCCGGGATCGCGGTGCTGCGGATGGAGACGACCTCCAACCGTGAGGGGACCTTCGACGGTGCGTGGTGGCCGCGTTCCCGCGACATAGCGTCCCAGCTGCCCTGCCTGATCGACGCCTTGGTCGCCCGGCTGGGACCCGTCGCGCGGGTCGGTCTGGACGCGAGCGCCTGGGACGATGGGCCGGGCCACCTGGTGATCGGTGGCCGGACCGTCCGTATCGACTGGTCCGCCGTCGACGACAGCACGATGATCGTCACGCGTGGCCATCAGGACCACTTCTCGTTCCTGGTGATCCCGCCACAGGCCACCGAGGCCGCTGCGCGCGCAGCGATGGCCTTGGCCGTGCAGGACGGCAACAGCGCGTCCGCGGAGCAGATCCTCATGGGCACGGGCATCGTTCCCGCTCCACCGAGCTGATGCGCACATGGAAGCGGCTCCGATGGTCTCGCCACCGGAGCCGGCCCTTCCAGGGCGCAACACGTGAGAGTGCGCGTCCCGCTATTTACGATACACCCATAATCCGGTCTTAATCGGGTCATTTTCGGTCTACTCCGCATTGCCGTGCCACTGCCCCTCGACACGGAACCAGAGCCCCGGCGCATAGATCGCATGGATGACCGGGGCTTCCCCCTTCGCCACCTGCAGGATTCTCAAAATTCCGCTCGGGAGCACGTCGTACTCGTAGACCATCTCGGAGTCGCCCTCAGTGATGTCCGCGTAGGAGATGTCCGCCACGCCCCCCTCCGCGTATTCCTTGGGGGGACGATTCTCCACCAACTTGATGAAAACACCCATGCTTTGACGGTAGGACCGCCGAAGCCGCCGCGCTCGCCGGGCGGCACCCGACGGCCGAGGAACCGGAGGGCGGTCAGTGTCGGCCGGCCGGCTTGATGTTCTGGTTGGTGTGGAAGAAATTGTCGGGGTCGTACGCCTGCTTGACGGCCGCGAGCCGGTCGTAGTGGTCGCCGTAGGTGGCCCGTACCCGGTCCTGGGACTCGTCCGCGCCCATGAAGTTCACGTACGTCCCGCCCATCGACTGCGGATGCAGTTCCTCCCAGTAGTCCACGCACCACTGCCGGATCGTCCCGGCGTTGTCCGGGTCGGGGTCGATGCCCGCGACGACGCCGGACCAGACGGCGTCCCGGTACGCCCAGGCAGTGTCGTCCGGGCCGGTCCGGTGAGCGGCCCCGTCGACCGGGTACAGGTGCGTCGTCGACAGGTCCGTGGGGAGGTTCTCGGCGTACTTGGCGTGGACGGCGATGGCATCGTCCGTGATCCGGTCGAAGAAGTTGCCCCGCCAGTACCACTGCAGTCCGCTCGGGAGCAGTGCGTCGAACATGGTCTGGAGCGCCGGATAGGGCATCGGCGAGGTGAAGCGGAAGGCGGGCGGGCCCGGTTCGTCCACGGCCTTCAGGGCGGCTTCGAGGAGCTCGGGGGCGCCGGTGCAGCACCAGACGACGCCGCACATCCTCTGGCCGTGGATCTCCTCCGGGAACGGCGGACCGGGCGGCACGGTGAGCGCCGCGAAGAAGCCGTTCAGGTCCTCGGGGGCCTGCGGCAGGAAGTCCCGGTACCACTCCAGGACTTCGCGGATCCGGTCGACCGGCCACACGGTGATCGCGACCCCCACGGTGTCCACCGGGTGCAGCTGGAGGTCGAACGAGGTGACGATGCCGAAGTTCCCGCCGCCGCCGCGCAGCGCCCAGAAGAGGTCGGCGTTCTCGGTCTCGTTCGCCGTGACGTGGCTGCCGTCGGCCAGGACGACGTCCGCCGTGAGGAGGTTGTCCACGGTCAGGCCGTACCTGCGGGTGAGATAGCCGTGGCCGCCGCCGAGGGTGAGGCCGACGACTCCCGTCGTCGACAGGATTCCGGAGGGCGTGGCCAGGCCGAACGCGTGGGCGGCGTGGTCCAGATCGCCGAGCAGGGTGCCGCCGCCGACCCGGGCGGTCCGGGCGGCGGGATCGATGTGCGCCCAGCGCATCGGTGACAGGTCGAGAGTGATGCCGTCGTCCACCAGGCACAGTCCGGCTCCGCTGTGTCCGCCGCCCCGCACGGCGAGTTCGAGACCTTTGCCGCGGACGAAGTCCACCGCGGCCATGACGTCCCCCGCGTCCGCGCACCGCACCACGGCCGCCGGGCGCCGGTCGATCATGGCGTTGTAGATCGTGCGGGCCTCGCGGTACTCCGAGTCCTGCGGGCCGATGACCGGACCGCGCAACGCGGCCCTCATCGCTTCGAGCGTGGCGGAGTCCATGGCCGTCTCCTAGCCGCGGGTGCAGCCCGCTGTCCTCTCCACGCTCCCGCCGGTCGGAGGGCCATGCAATCGGCAGGCGCGGCGCAAAGAGCGGGATGCGGTGTCCGGCAGGTGAGGAGCGGTGGTCGGGATGCCCGGACGGGAGCACCATGAATCCATGGACCGACCGTTCCTGAGCAGTGAGCAGGAGTGAGTCCTGCGCGCTGGCACGCCCGGAACGGTCTTGGGCGCACTGGTCGTCCGCTTTCGCAACCGGGCGGCGACACGGATCCTGTCCGTGGTCCGAGCCGGAAGGACGGAGTCCCTCACGACCTGGCCATATGGACGCGGCCAGAGGCGACGGGGAGGCCCTGAACCATCTCGCTGGTGGAGCAGGGGCCCCGCACGCTGGCACCGCACCCGGCGTCCCAGATCGCGCTGATCACATTACTCCGATCAGCCCAGACCACCACAAACCCACGAGCCGACCATCACACGATCGAGTTAAACCGTTCTCGTGCGCCACTCACCGGCAAGCAGTTACCGACCCCTTGGTGATGTGAGCCCGCCAGGGCGCCTCGCCGAGCCCGGCGAGGGCATCAGCCCGGAGGAACTCGCGCTCGCCGCCCGCAACCACGGTCTGCCGTTGGAGGCGCTGCGCTACGACATCACCCCGCCCGGACTGCACTACGTGCTGGTCCACTACGACATCCCCGAGATCCCGGACGGCTCCGCGCAGCTCACCGTGCACGGCAGGGTCCGGACGCCGCTGGCGCTGAACCTGGCGGCGCTGCGGTCGTTCCCGGCCGTCACGCTGCGCGTCACGATGGAGTGCGCGGGCAACGGCCGGGCCCGGCTCGTGCCGCGGCCGGTGAGCCAGCCGTGGCTGGTCGAGGCGGTCGGTACGGCGGAGTGGACCGGGGTGCCGCTGCGGCTGCTGCTCGCCGAGGCCGGGGTGGAACCGGACGCCGTCGAGGCGGTGTTCTGCGGGGCCGACCACGGTGTCGAGCGGGGCGTCGAGCAGGACTACCGGCGGAGCCTGCCGGTGGACGTGGCCACCGGCGACACACCGGAAGTGCTGGTGGCGTACGCGATGAACGGTGGTCCGCTGCCGCCGCAGCACGGCCATCCGCTGCGGCTGGTGGTGCCCGGCTGGTACGGCATGGCGCACGTGAAATGGCTTCGGGAGATCCGGCTCACCGAGACCCCGTTCACCGGCTTCCAGCAGACGACCGCCTACCGCTACCGGCAGGAGCCCGACGATTTGGGTGAACCCGTCACCCGGATCGCCCCGCGGGCGCTCATGATTCCGCCCGGGTTCCCGGACTTCATGTCCCGGACCCGTTTCGTACGCCCCGGCCGGGTGCTGCTCCGGGGCCGCGCCTGGTCGGGGGAGCCGCCGGTCACCCGGGTCGAGGTGAGCACGGACGACGGCCGCTCCTGGTACGACGCCGAGCTCGCCCCGCCGGACGGGGGCGGCAGGCACCCCTGGGCCTGGCAACGGTGGCAGGCGCTGTGGAAGGCGGTGCCCGGCACCCATGTCCTCAGCGCCCGTGCCACCGATGCCGGAGGCCGGGTCCAGCCCCTCACCCAGCCGTGGAACCGCGGCGGCTTCGGTAACAACCTGGTCCAGCGGATCGCCGTCCACTGCGGGCCGGGGTGAGCTCAGACGAGGAGTCCGGGGTGAGCTCAGACGAGGAGTCCGGGGTGAGCTCAGACGAGGAGTCCGGGGTGAGCTCAGACGAGGAGTTTCGTCTTCGCCCGCTGGAACTCCTCGTCCGTGATCGCGCCACGGTCCTTCAGCTCGGCAAGTTTCGCCAGGTCCTCGACGCTGCCGCCGCTGGGTTTCGCCGGGCCGGTCGTGTCACCGGTGGCGGCGGCTTCCCGTACGTACGCCTTGAAGGCGGCTTCCCGCTCCCTGGCTTCCTGGATGTCGCGCTTCCCCATGGATTTACCGCGTGCGATCACGTAGATCAGGACGCCGAGGTACGGCACGACCAGGGCCAGGATCAGCCAGCCCGCCTTGCCCCAGCCGCCGAGGTCGTCGCTGCGGAAGATGTCCGTGATGACCTTGAAGAGGAGGAAGAGCCACATGATCCAGAGGAAGAACCAGAGCATGGTCCAGAAGAGATTGAGCAGGGGGTAGTTGTCCACGATCCGCTCCCTGGTCGTCGCGTCGTTCGACTCGCCGCTTCGTCTCGGCGACACAGCCCTGAACGGCTGAATCGTAAATCAGTCATATCACTAGATTTCAGCCCTCGCTCGCTGTCGTGCGGACCGTTCTTCAGGGGCCGTTCCCGCGGAGGTGGCGCGGAGTACCGTGGAATGACCGAGGGAGGCGTGTGGCGTATGAGCGCCGCAGATGGGTCCGCCTGGAGCCCGATCGGGGCGGTCGGCCGCGTCACCGTGCCGATCCCGCCGAACGGCCCCGGCGAAGTACTGGTGGCCGTACGGGGTGGGTCGGAGGCCTACACCGCATGGTCGGCGACGTCGATCGACAGGGACGCACGCGTCGTTGTCGTCGACTCGGTCTCGGCACGGGGCGTGATCGTCGAACGCCTGCCGTCCTGAACCGGCAACCGACGCCGGGGAGCGACGTCGGGGAAGGCGATGTACGGCACCGCACCGGGACATCACGTCGAGAAAGGCGTACGGCAGGAGTCCGCTCATGTTGTTCTGGCACGTTCCCGCCCCCAACGAGGCGATGCTCATCTCCGGATCGAAATCGAAACGGCAGACCCAGGACACCCAGTTCCGGATCGTCACCGGTCACGGCAGCTTCGTCGTACCGGTGAAGCAGAAGGCGCGCATGCTCTCCCTCGCGCTGCGCGAGGCGGAGATCACCGAGGACTGCGTCACCCAGCAGGGCATCCGCCTCAACGTCCGCGCCGTCGCCGTCTTCAAGGTCGGTGACGACGCCGTCTCCATCGCCAACGCCGCCCGTCGCTTCCTGTCCGAACAGGACCAGATGGAGGAACTCGCAGGCCGGATCTTCGCCGGACACCTGCGTTCCATCGTCGGCGGGCTGACCGTCGAGCAGATCATCCGGGAGCGGAACCGGGTCTCCCAGGAGGTCATCGCGGGCAGCCACAGCGAGATGGAGAAACTCGGCATCGTCGTGGACGCCCTCCAGATCCAGGAGATCGAGGACTCCACCGGCTACATCAACAACCTCGCCGCCCCGCACGCGGCCGCCGTCGCCAGCCAGGCCCGGATCGCCCAGGCCAGAGCGGACCAGGAGGCGTCCGAGCGGGAGCAGCAGGCCGCGGCGCTCAAGGCCGAGTACGAACGGGACACCGCGATCAAGCGGGCCGGTTTCCTCGCCGAGACCGAGCAGTACAACGCCCGCGCCGCTCAGGCCGGACCGCTCGCCCAGGCCAGGGCCTCGCACGAGGTCGTCGAGGAGCAGACCGCGCTGGCCGAGCGGCAGGCGGCGCTGGCGGCGCAACGGCTGGAGGCGGAGGTCAGGCGTCCGGCGGACGCCGAGGCGTACCGGCAGCGCACGCTCGCCGAGGCCGCCCGCGACCAGGCGAAGTTCCAGGCCGACGGCAGTGCGTACGCCGAACGGGCCGTCGCCCAGGCGCAGGCCGACGCCAACACCGCGCGTGCCGCCTCGCTCCGGGACGGGAATCAGGAGCTGATCGCGGCCAACCGCATCGTGGAGAACCTGCCGGCCCTGGCCGACGCGGCCGCCCGCGGGATGTCGGGGGCCGACCTCACCGTGCTCAACGGCACCAACGGTGTCAACGAGATGGCGGCGGGCGTGGTCAGTCAGGGGCTGGCGATCCTCCACGCAATCCAGCGCGGTGCGAACACGGCGAAGCCGGCGGTCGACGCGAAGCGGGCCCCGCACATCACCGACTCGAACTGAGACCGACCGGCAATTGGGGGGTGCGTGCCCCAGCCCCGTGACGCCGCCCCCCAATTGCCGGTCGGTCTGAGCCGGGCTACTTCTCCGCCCCGGAGGGTGCGGCAGATACCTTGCGACAGAAGGCACTTCGTCGGCAGCTGCTTCTCGAATTCGGTGCCTTGGAGCAGTGGATGGGAGCGGATGGGCGCAGGCGGATCAGTAAATGGTCAACCGTCCGTCCCGGATGGCGTAGAGTTGTGTTTACCGACGCGGGGTGGAGCAGCTCGGTAGCTCGCTGGGCTCATAACCCAGAGGTCGCAGGTTCAAATCCTGTCCCCGCTACTGAAGATTCAGGCCCGGCATGCATAGAGCGTGCCGGGCCTGATTCGTGTTTTCGTGTTTCCGTCCCCCCTTCGGCCGATGCGGAGTCGCCGCGCGGCGCCGCTCCGGCAAGCCTGGGGGAGTGGGGTGCGGCACCGTCCGCAGCCAGGCGCGTACCGGGCAGGAGACCGCGGGGCGTATCGGGCAGGAGACCGCAGGAACCGCTGCGCGTACCGGGCAGGAGACCACAGGTGGGGATGGCGGAGAAGCTGCGCGGGGCGCGGGGCGGGGGCGGCAGACCTTCCCGGCGGTTCGTCGGCGCGCTGCCGGCGCTGCTGATCGCCGTCGGGCTCGTGTTCGACATCCTCACCCCGCCACCGTTCACCGCCGTGCCGCTGTTCGTGGCGGCCCCGCTGGCCGCCGCACCGTTCTTCTCACGGGCGGGCACCGTCCGTATCGGCGTCGCCTCGCTGCTCTCGATCCTCGTCCTGCGGAGCCAGAGCGGCGCGCTGCTGCAGGTCGTGCCGTCCCTCGAGGTCCTCACCGTGTTCACCGCCTCGGCCCTCGCCCTCTTCATCAACGGAGTCGTACGGCGTGGCAGTGAGCAGCTGGCTTCGGCGCGGGTCATCGCGGAGACCGCCATGCGGGCCGTGCTGCCGAAGCCGAACGACTGGATCGGCGGGCTGCACGTTGCCGCGCGGTACGAGGCGGCGCAGGCGGACGAGTTCGTCGGCGGCGACCTGTTCGCCGTGGTGGACACCCCGCACGGCGTGCGGCTGGTGGTCGGGGACGTGCGGGGCAAGGGGCTCGACGCGGTCGAGGCGGTGGCGGTGATCATCGGCGCGTTCCGGGAGGTCGCCGAGCACGAGGCTTCGCTGGAGGGCGTGGCGCAGCGGCTGGAGCGGGCGCTGGCGCGGGAGGGGGAGCGGCGCGGCGGGATCGATCCGGTCGAGGGGTTCGTCACCGCCGTACTCGCCGAGATCCCGCACGGTGCGGCCGAGGTGCGGATCGTCAACCGCGGCCACCCCGAGCCGCTGCTGCTCCACCCCGACGGGGGGGTGGAGGTGCTGGTGCCGAGCGTGCCCGCGCTGCCGCTCGGCATGGGTCTGGGGGTGTGGCCGGACCTGGCCGACGTCTGGAGTCTGGCCGCCGGGGCCACGCTGCTCGTCTACACCGACGGTCTTTCCGAGGCGCGCGACAGGCGTGGGGTGTTCTACGACCCGGCGGCCCGGCTGCGCGGGCGGATCTTCCCCGGGCCCGAGGAGCTGCTGTCCGCGCTGACCGATGACGTACGGCTGCACACGGGCGGCAAGTCCACCGACGACCTGGCGCTGGTCGCGGTCGTACGGCCCGCGGAGGGGCAGCCGGAGCGGCGCAGGACCGTGAAGATCGTGGGCCGCCGGCAGGAATGAGGCGCGGCGGCGGTGAGCACACGAGGACGATGCCACCGTGTGTAATCGAAGAGTGCCGCTCTGCATAACGTTTGACGCAACGTCAGAAAGACAGTAGTGACTGAGTCCGGGTCAACTCGCCCGATTCCACCCGGTTGTGTCCCGTAAAGTCCAGGCCAAGACCGTGAACGATCAGAGGGAACAGCTTGGAATCAGGCCCGTGTGTCTATTAACGTTCGATAACGCAGCGCGGTCGTCCCAGCCGTCGTCAGTGGCGGCACCGTGCGCGAGCGCCGAATTCCGCAAGGGAACCGGGGAACCACCTACATGGGGTGAATCGGACATCTGTGTCTCGTGAGAGGCAGAGGGATCCGTAGGAGACCTTCCTGCTCCGAACCCGTCAGCTAACCCGGTAGGCGAGAAGGAAGGAAAGGAGTGCGCCCCCGTGGCGTCCAACAAACCTGCCCCCGAAGCCCCTTCCCGGTTCGGCTCCGACTTCACCACTGAGTACGGATCCGGGACGGACACCGAGTTCGCCACCGGGTTCACCACCGAGTCCGGGACCGAGGGCTTCGGAGAGACCGACCGGGCCCGGGAGGAATGGAACCCCACCGAGGAGTCCGTCCGCCCCGTACGTGGCAGGCACCGCGTCGCCAAGCAGCGCAATGGGCTCGCCCGTAGTTCCACGGTTCTCGGCGTCGGTGTCATCGCGGCCGTCGGCGCGGGCGGTATGGCCACCGCGCAGAGCAAGCCGCCGGTCTCCATCTCCCTTCCCGATTCCATCGCCGACAAGCTCCCCGACGCCAACTCCCTCCCCGGCGTGGGCGCGCTGCTCTCCGAGGAGTCCGCCACCGACCAGGCCCAGGCCAAGACCGCCGCCGCCCCGCTGACCAGCGCGGGCATCACCACCGCCGAGGCCGAACAGGGCGCCACCGACGCCGGCGAGGCCCTCCGCGCCCGCATCCTCCAGCAGGCCGAGCAGCAGCAGAACGCCGCCGACGCGGAGGCCAAGGCGGCCGAGGAGAAGGCCGCCGCGGAGAAGGCGGCAGCCGAGGCGAAGCAGAAGCAGGACATCGCGGCGGCCAAGGCCGAGGCCGAGAAGAAGAAGGCGGAGGAAGCGGCGAAGGCCAAGGCCGAGGCCGAACGGCTCGCCAAACTGGCCGCCAGCTACGCCATCCCCACTTCCTCGTACACGATCACCTCGACCTTCGGCCAAGCCGGTTCGATGTGGTCCTCCGGCCACCACACCGGTCTCGACTTCGCGGCGCCGACCGGCACCCCGATCAAGGCCATCCACACCGGCACCATCAAGTCGGCGGGCTGGTCCGGCTCCTACGGCTACCGCACGGTCCTGGAGCTCGAGGACGGCACGGAGCTGTGGTTCTGTCACCAGTCGTCGATCGACGTCAGCGCCGGCCAGAAGGTCACCACCGGTGAGACCATCGGCCGCGTCGGCGCCACCGGAAATGTGACGGGTCCCCACCTCCACCTGGAGGTCCACACCCCGAGCGGCACGGGCATCGACCCGATGACCTGGCTGCGCGACAAGGGCCTCACGGTCTGACCCGATGAACGCGGGCCGCGGCCCGCCACCGATCCCCGGCAGTCCTGACGCTCACCCCCCGACGTCAGGGCTGCCGGTCCGTTTGGCCGTCGCCCTGGCCCGGCTCGCCGCCCGTCCGACCGTAGCCGCCCCGATCGCCTCGGCCCGCACGGTCGAGCAGCTGCCCGCACTGGTGGCCGTCGCCGGCCTCCGGCTGACCGAGCAGGAGCCGGCGGAACTCACCGAGGCGTCCGCCCGACCCGTCACCAGGGATGCCGGGGCGGCCGGTTCCCGTAGATCTGCTGTCCGTGGGGCGGCTGGTGATACGGCTGCCCAGGGGGCGACAGGTACGGGTTGTGACCGCCGTACGGCTGGTACCGCCGCGGAACCGGCGCCGGGGCCATGGAGTGCGGGCGCAAACGGCCCGTCGCCTGTGCCGCGTACGCCAGGGCGGGGGCGGCCACCTCCCGGCGCTGCCAGAGATGGTGCAGCAGTTCCAGTTCACGTGCGGTGAAGTCCGGTTCCGCCGCCCCGCGGCCTGCCTGGCGGCGCAGGAACGCCAGGGACGTGGCGAACGACTCGTACTCGGCGACCGCCCGCGCCGCAGCCTTGCCGCGCGCCCTGGCCTGCGCCTTGGCGTGGCTCCGTATCTGCGACGCGATCCGGCTGTGAGCGCCGTGGGCGGGGCCGTAGGCAGGGGCGTACCCGTAACCCGGGGCTCCGTACCCCGCTTGCGCGTGCTGCCGGCGCGCCACGTCCCGGGCCAGGCCTCGGGCCCGCATCGAGGAGAGCGCGAGCGGCTCGGCCGGGGTCAGCCAGCCGGCGGCCGCGTACGCGGGCAGCTCGGTCGCCAGGGTGCGCAGCTCCCGCTGGCGCGACCAGATCGCCAGCCAGGTGACCAGTCCGAAGACCGGGACCATGAACACCCCGTACACGACATAGAAGCCGTACGGACCGAACGTCCCCGAGCCGTTCCACAGGGCGTGCGTGCCCATGGCGAGGATCAGTCCGAGCAGCGGCAGCGCGATGCGGCGGATGCGGTGGCGGCGTGCGCTGAGCGCCGCGAAGCCGAAGCCCAGGCCGGTCAGCACGGTGAAGAGGGGATGCGCGAACGGCGTCATCACCCCTCGTACGAAGAAGGTCGCGGCCGTCACCGACGCCAGGCCCGAGTTGCCGATCTGCTGGTCCTCGCCGAACGCGTTGCCCAGGTAGAGGATGTTCTCGGTGAAGGCGAAGCCCGTCGCGGTGAAGCCGGCGACGACGACGCCGGCGACGACACCGCCGAAGTCCCGTCGCCGGAACAGGAAGATCAGCAGGACGGCCGCCGCCTTCGCGCTCTCCTCGACGACCGGCGCTATGACCGTGGCCCCGAGGGTGTCCGCGCTCGCCGGGTCCGCGGTGGCCGTCGCGATCCAGCGGGTCGCGAACGAATTCGCGATGATCGCGACCAGGGCGGCGGCGCATGCACCCCAGGCGAAGGCGAACAGCAGATTCCGCCAGGGTCCGGGTTCGACCCGGTCCAGCCAGCGGAACGCCGTCATCAGGAGCGGGACGGGCAGCACGGCCAGACCCAGCCCGACCAGGAACCCTTCGGTGCCGGTCTGGGCGCGGACCAGGGCCAGGATCACCAGCCCGCACAGCGCGAGCACCGTGAAGACAGCAGCGATACGGAACGTCTTGCTCCGCCAGACCATGCCGACGCGGCGCGGACGGTAGCGCCACTGGCCCCGCTCCGGCACGGCCGCCAGGATCTCGCCGACCCGCTGCTCCTCGAGGAGCGGGACGGCCGGCTGCGACTGTTGCTGCTGGACAGACCCGTCGGACACCCCATGACCCTAACCAGGGGGACTGACAGCTGACCATGGGGCGGCGAGGTGCGCGTACCGACCCATCAGGAAATCTGCAAGCTCGGAGGCTGTCGGGCTACCTTCGATCGGGAAGCGCGCGTGCCAGGGCACGACTGCCCGATCAGAGGTGGCCCGACAGCCTCTCAGCCACGGGTGAGGACCCACGCGGTGGAAAGGTCAGCTGCGGAGGAAGAGCAGGTCGTGCACGACATGGCCCTTGTCCAGGCCCTGCCCCTCGAACCGGGTCAGCGGACGGAACGCGGGCCGCGGTGCGTAGCCGCCGTCCGCCGCCGTGTTCTCGAAGAGGGGGTGCGCGGTGAGCACCTCGAGCATCTGCTCGGCGTACGGCTCCCAGTCGGTCGCGCAGTGGAGCACGGCGCCCGGCTTCAGCCGCTGCGCCGCCAGGTCGAGGAACTCCGGCTGGATCAGCCGCCGCTTGTGGTGGCGCTTCTTGGGCCACGGGTCGGGGAAATACACCCGCAGCCCGTCGAGTGCGTCCGGCGGCAGCATCTCGCGCAGCAGGATGATCGCGTCACCGTTGGCCACCCGGATGTTGGACAGTCCGTTCCGGTCCGCGAGACCGAGCAGGTTGCCCTGGCCGGGGGTGTGCACATCGACGGCGAGTATGCCGGTGCCCGGGTCGTCGGCCGCCATCTGCACGGTGGCCTCGCCCATCCCGAAGCCGATCTCGAGCACGACCGGAAGCCCGTCGAACAGCTCGGGCAGGTCGAGGACCGACTGCCCGTCGATGTCCAGGCCCCACTGGGGCCAGAGCCGCTGCAGCGCGTCCTCCTGGCCGGGCGTGACACGGCTGCGGCGCGGCTGGAAGCTGCGGATCCGGCGCTCGTGGTGTGACCCGGCCGGGTCGGCGGCGGGTCCGCCGGGGAAGCGCGGCTCCTGACGCAGCCTGCGCTGCCGCTCGAAGGCTGCGGCGCGCAGATCGTGGGCCTCGTCGGTCTCGGGGGCGGGGTTCAAGGACTCAGACACAATGCCCCGATTCTACGGCGGGCGGCTTCCACCCCGTTCCCTGTGCCCGGAGCAGCGCCCTGCGTGCCACCTCCCGCCCGATGGGCAGCGAGGCCGTCGCGGCGGGCGACGGGGCGTTCAGCACGTGCACGGTGTGCGGGGCCTCGCGGATCAGGAAGTCGTCCACCAGCGTGCCGTCGCGCATTACCGCCTGGGCCCTGACACCGGACGGGGCGGGGCGCAGGTCGTCCTCCGTGACCTCGGGCAGCAGCCGTCGGACGGCCGCGGTGAATGCGCTCCTCGACAGCGAACGGTGCACCTCGCCCGCCCCGTACCGCCAGTGTCTGCGTGCGATCTGCCAGGAGCCCGGCCAGGTCAGCGTGTCCGCGAGCTCACGCGGGCGTACGACCGGCCAGCCGTACCCCTCGCGGGCCAGCGCGGGCACCGCGTTCGGCCCGACGTGGACGCCGCCGTCATGGCCCCGGGTCAGGTGCACCCCGAGGAACGGGAATGCCGGATCCGGCACCGGGTAGACCAGCCCGCGCACCAGCTCCGGCCTGGCCAGCTCGTAGTACTCACCGCGGAAGGGCACGATCCGCATGCCCGGCTCGTCGCCCGCGAGCCGTGCCACCCGGTCGCAGTGCAGCCCCGCGCAGTTGACCAGGACCCGGGCCCGCACGACGCGGCCGTCCGCCGTCCGCACCGCCACACCCCACGGGCGGCGGTCGATCGCCGTGACCTCCGCCCCGAACCTGATCAGCCCGCCCGCGCCGCGCACCTCGGCCGCGAAGCGCTCGGCAACCGCCTTGAAGTCGCACACACCGGTCGTCCCGACCCGGATCGCCGCGAGCCCGCGCACCTGCGGCTCGTACTCCGCGATCCCCGCGGGCCCCAGCTCCCGCACCGGCAGCCCGTGCTCCCGGCCGCGCTGCACCAGGGCGTGCAGCCGGGGGAGCTCGGACCGCTCGGTCGCGACGATCAGCTTGCCGGTCACCGCGTGCGGAATGCCGTGCTCCGCGCAGAAGCCGACCATCTCGGCGGCGCCGCGCACCGCATAGCGGGCCTTCAGCGAACCGGGGCGGTAGTAGATGCCACTGTGGATCACCCCGCTGTTGCGCCCCGTCTGGTGGCGCGCCGGGCCCCACTCCTTCTCCAGTACCGTCACCCGCGTGCCCGGAGCGGTCCGCGTGAGGGCATACGCCGTCGACAGGCCGACGATCCCGCCGCCGATCACCAGCACATCGCAGTCGTACGCCGCGTGAGTCATCATCACGCCACCTCCCTCCCCGATAGTGCACTGACCCACTGACATCGCACTCAAACCAGCGGAGGCCAGCGTGGCGCCCGGAATTCCGCCCCCGGCCGCCTGCGCGTCGCCCGGAGGACTCCGCGCGGGCATCCGAGAGGTGCGGGCGCCCCCCGGGGAGGCCGCTACGCCGGCGCCACCAGCAGCGGCCGTGCCCGCTCGCGCAGCTCGGCGACGCGTGGCTCGTCCCCGTACGGTTCGAGGCGGTGCAGCAGGTCCCGTACGTACTCCGTGGTCCGCGCCGACGAGATGCGGCCGGCCACCTCGACCGCCCGGGTGCCCGCCGCGCAGGCCGCGTCCAGGTTGCCGGACTCCAGCTCGGCGACGGCCGAGACCACCAGCCGCAGCCCGTGCGAGCGCACGAACTCCTCGGTCGGCCGGGACAGCGCCTGTTCGGTGAAGTGCCGCACCTGCCGCGGGGCCTTCAGATCGCGGTAGCACTCCGCGGCGTCGGCGGCGAACCTGTCGTACGAGTAGAAGCCCAGCCACGACGGGTCCGCGTCGCCGTCGCGGGAACGCTCCAGCCAGCTCTCGGCGGCCTTCAGCGCGGCCCCAGCGGCCGGGGCGTCGCCCGCCTTCGCATGGGCCCGGGCCTCCACCAGCCGGAAGAAACTCATGGTGCGGGCGGTGGCGAGCCCGCGGTTGCGTTCGACGGCCGCCTGCGCGAGGTCGACCCCCTCGTCGGCGAAGCCGCGGTAGGTCGCCTGAAGCGACATCGACGCGAGGACATAGCCGCCGAGCGGCACGTCGGCCGCCGCCCGCGCGAGCCGCAGCGCCTGGATGTAGTACCGCTGGGCGGCCTCCTGCTGCCCGGTGTCGAACGCCATCCACCCGGCGAGTCTGGTCAGCTCGGCGGCGGCGCCGAAGAGCGCCCGGCCCACCTCGTCGCTGTACGAGCCGAGGAGCAGCGGTGCCGCGTCCACCCGTAAACACTCCGGGACCATGGAGGAGCGCCAGTCGCCGCCGCCGTACTTGGAGTCCCAGCGGCGCGCGTCCTGGGCCGCCTCGCGGAGTTTGGTCACATCGCTGTGGCCGACGCGCAGCGGCGAGATGTCGTTCATGGAGTCCGGTCCCGGCTGTACGGGAATGCCGGCCGCACCGCCCGGCGCACCCGGCGGTGGCGGTGTACCGTGCGCGCCCTGCGTGCCGAGGATCGCCGCCTCGGCCGCCGACGAGTCGCGTGCCACCGACGGGTCGGCGGGGGTTATCAGCCAGCGCGACGCGGGCGTCGCGTACGCGCTCACCGAGAACGAGCCCGCCAGCGACTGCCAGATCCCGCCGCTGCCCGCCCGGCGCCCGGCCAGATCCAGCCGGTACAGCTCGGTCGCCGAACGCACCGCCTCGCCCACGTCGCGCGGGAAGGCCAGGCCGACCTCCGGCGCCGGATCCGCGTCCGCGAGCCCGATCTCGTGCAGCGGGACCGGCCGGCCGAGCTTGGCGCCGATCGCCGCGGCGATGAGATGGGGTGCGGCACCCTGCGGCACCATGCCCTTCGAGACCCATCTCGCCACCGAGGTCTTGTCGTAGCGAAGTGTCAGCCCGCGCTGCGCCCCGAGGTCGTTGACCCGCCGGGCGAGCCCGGCGTTGCTGATTCCCGCGAGGGCGAGAACGGTTCCGAGCTTCTCGTTCGGTCCGCGTTGCTCCCTGGACATGCGCCACCCCTCGACACACAGACGGCAGCCGCGTCACCGAGGAGGCGCGCGGCATTCGTACCGTGTTCTCCCCAGGGACGGGCCCCGGCACTCCGGCCGCACACGCATGTGGCCGAGCCCCGAGGAATATGCCGCCTGCAGAGAACCTCAGTAAACCCAGCGTAGTTCGTCGCATCCCTACCGTTAAGGGGCAGACGTCCGTATGGCGGGATTGTTGTCCGTGCGGACGGTCGGCGTACGGGGGGGGCGGTCCCACCGTGACGATCCGGTCGCTCTGCCGGACTCGCCGGGACGCCGCTCCGGACCCGCCGGGCGAGCCCCCCACGTGCTCCTGTCGTGTGGCCGTGCGCCCGGCCGTGCGCTCTGGCCCGGTCGGCGGGGGAGCACTTCCATGGGTGCTGCGTGGGTCGGCCCACTGCACTGGACTCAGTGGGCCGGGGGACACTGCCGCCTCATTCCCCGCAGGCGGCGGACCGGTCCGGGAGGCGAACCACGTCTCCCGGACTGTGCGTTCGGCGGGCCGCCGGAGCGGACCGGGGCCGGTACGGGAGCGGCGGGGGGTCGTCGCGGAGCCGGTCAGGCAACCTCGTGGCAAAGCGGGATGAAATGGAACATCGTGCGTGCGGGGGAATCGGTTCCGACGCTTGCTGTGCTCTCCGAGAATGGCCGAATGGCGTCGGTCCGTGGTGGTTGGGCCGGGCGATTCGCGGACACCCGGCGGGTTACCGGCCCGCGGTCGGCGGGCAGTTCGGGAGGTGGCCGGATTTCGGCCGGTACGACCCGGGGTGACGGGGAAGGCAAGAAGCGGAGCCTATAAGTCCGTTGTGGCGTCCCGCAGTGCGCGGGGATCGGGCGTCCCCGGCCCGCCCTCCGGCTTTTGCCAGGGGCGCATGCGCTTCCGACGTGCGCCCTCCGTAGCCACTCCTGCGCGCCGTTGTCGTGGCAGCATGTTCCGCAACGGCGCCGCGTGTTTTCGCAGTTCTCCCGATATGAACCAGGTGCGCCGTTTTTGTCCACAGCCTGTGGAGGCGGCGATGCGTTGGTTGGTGGGGTGGAGCAGTATCGCCGCGAGCTTCGGCACGGTCGGCGCGGTCGGCGGAGCCGACGAGGGACGCACCGTGCACCCTGTGGGCTCCCAACTCCTTTGGGGCGATCCGGATCCGCTCTGGGCGGTCGGCGACTGGCGCCCCGACGAGATCCGGATCGCCTCGGTCGAGACCGCCGAAGGCGCACCCACCGCCCGCCTCGCGGTCCTCGGCTGCTGCAGCGCCACCGACGAGCAGCTCCGGCTCGGCCTCCTCGCCGCCCGTGGCGGCGCCCTGCGCCATCTCACCGCATGGCCGGGCAGCTACACAGCCGTCGTCCGGATCGGCCGGAGGATCACCGTCGTCGGGGACCTCGCCGGAGCCCGCCCGGTCTTCTACACGCCCTGGGCGAGCGGTACGGCGTACGCGACCGCCGCACTCCCGCTCGCCGACCTCATCGAAGCGCAGCTGGACATCGGCCACCTGGCCGCACTGCTCGCCTGCCCCGAGACGCCGGAGGCGCTGCGCGACGGCACTCCGTACGTGGGTGTGAAGCGCATCCCGCCGGGACACGCGCTCATTCTCCGCGAGGGCTCCCGCGAGATCACCGGGTACGAGCCGGTCGCCTCCCTCGCCGTCGCCGCCCCCCAGCTCGACCCGGTGAGCGCCGTGGACGGGGTGCGCGACGCGCTGCTCGAAGCGGTACGCGCCAGGCTCATGGCCCCCCGCCACGCGCCCGAGACCCTGCCGCCCGACCCCGGACCGGTCCCCGGCATGGGGCCCGCCGAACGCCGCGCCGCCCGCGGCGCGCCCGTCCCCGGCATCGGCGCCGACCTCTCCGGAGGCAGCGCCTCCGCCACCCTTGCCCTGCTCGCCGCGGGCCTGCCCGGACTGCCCGGCACCCTCCTCGGCCACGGCACGGGCGCGGGCGAGCGGCTGCTCGCCGTCACCTTCAACGACCTCACCACCCGCGACCACGAGGACGAACTCGAACGCGCCGCGGTCATCGCCGCCAACCCGCGGCTGCACCACGTCGTCGTCGCCGCGGGCGAGGAGGCGCTGCCCTACGCCGGCCTGGGCAGCGGCCCGCTCACCGACGAACCGGCCCCGTCCCTCGTCGTTGCCGAACGCCACCGCAGACGCCTTGCCGCGGGCAGCGCCGACCACTTCGTCGGCGACGGCGCCCGGCAGGTCCTCGACGCCCACCCGGCCCGCCTCGCCGACCTCCTGATGGACCGCCGCCGACGGCACCTGCTGCGCCCGGTCGCCGCCCTCGCCAGAGCCGAAGGGCCGTCCGCACACTCGCTGTTCGTACCGCTGACCGTCTACCGCGCGGCCCGGCGCCTGGCCCGTACGTCATACCGGACGGGTCTCGAAACGGCAGCCGACCGGCTCCCGGACGCCAACCGCCGCACGCCCGACCTCGACACCCCCGCCGACGCCTCGCTCGCCGCGCTCACCTGGTCGCGGCCGGGGCCCGCCGCCCGCTGGCTGACCGGGGAGGCGCTCGCGGAAGTGTCGGTGCGCCTCCAGGAGGCGGCGATCCGCCCCACTTCGGTCCAGCGTCCCGGCGAGGCCCGCGCCCGCGCCGCGCTCGCCCGGCACGCCGCCGACCACCGGATCCTGGAACAGGCCGCCGAGATCCGCAGCCAGCGGCTGCACGCCCCGTTCCTCGACAACCAGGTGGTACGCGCCGCCCGCGCCCTGCCCGAATCGCTCCGCGTCCAGCCGGGCGCCCGCGCCGCCGTCCTGCGCCGGGTTCTCGCGGGCGCGGGCATCCACGAACTGCCGCCGGGCTGGGGCACCCCCTCCCAGGCGACCTCGACCGCGGTCGGCCGCACCGGTCTGCGCACCGCGCTCCCCGACCTGATCGCCCTCTTCGACGCACCGCTGCTCGCCGACGCGGGCCTGATCGAGGCCCGGGTCGTGCGGAAGGCCCTGCGCGCGGCCTCCGAGGGCGAACCGCTGCCCCTGGATGGCCTCGCCGACCTGGCCGCCACGGAGCTCTGGCTCCGCCGTCTCGTCTCCCGCCGCGGCACCTGCTGGACGGGCACGGCGGCGCCCCGCCGGCGCGCGGTGGCGGGCGGAGTGGTCCCGGCCCGCCGCACCCTGCAACGCTGACCGCCACCCGATACCCGACGCCGCTCCCGGCCGCCGGAATCCCGGCGCACGCGGCCGGTGCCGCAGTCCACAATGACCGGGTGCGGTACCTGATCCTGGGCGTCACCGAGTCGTGAGACGAGCACGGTGGCACGCTGCCCGTCGGGGGCACGCGGCTGCGCGCCCTCCTTGCCGCGCTCGCCCTGCGCAAGGGCCGCCCGGTCCCGGTCGCCGATCCGGTCGACGACGTATGGGCGGGCGATCCTCCGTACGACGCGTCCGCCGCATTCCAGGCGCTGGTCGGCCGGCTGCGCCGCGCACTGGACCGGGGCGCCGTCACCAGCACTCCCGGCGGCTACCGCCTGGCAGTCGCCCCCGACTACATCGACCTGCATGTGTTCGAGCAGCCGTCCCAGCGGGGAGCGGCCGAACTGGAGTCCGGGGATCCCGAGGCGGTCGCCGCGACGCTCCGTACGGCGCTCGCTCTCTGGCGCGGACCCGCCCTGGCCGACCTCCCCGGCGCCGGGGGGAGCGGCCCGGATCCCCGCATCGGTTCCGACGGGAACAGCCCTGGCCCCCGGATCAGCGGCAGCTGATCCTCGACTCCGCCCAGTCGGCCAGCGCCGCCCCGCCGAACGGGGCCGCCGGTTCCACGACGAGCCGGATCCGCTGCTGCCCCGCGATGCCGACCCCCATGGGTACGGCCGGATCGGTGCCGTTCATCAACGGGGATTGCCACAGCTGCACCCCGGCATCGGTGAACACGGAGAAGCGCACCGAGCCGAGCCCCGCCGTCAGATCGTCGACCCCGACCATCGCCTCGTAGCGGGTGCATGCCCGGTTCAGCTCGATGGTGACCGACGAACGGCCGTGCACGGTCACTCCGTGCGCGTAGCGCGTGCCGCCGATCGACAGGCCTGAGCGCCGCCAGACCCAGCTGCTCTCACCCATCGACACCTCCGGCTCCGTGTGGTCGCCGAGGAAGGAGTTGCGCAACTCGCTGACCTGGTAGACGACGGTCGGCGGCGCGGGTGGCGGAGGTGTGGGCGTCGGTGTCGGTGTCGGTGTGGGCTTCGGCGGCGCAGGGACCGGCGGCTTCGGCTTCGGCTTGGGCGTAGGCGTAGGCGTAGGCATGGGTGTGGGTGGGGGTGTCGGTGTCGGTTTCGCCCTCGGCGGCGGAGTCGGCGTGGGCGCGGGCGGTGCGGGCGCGCTCGGAGGTTCGGGCTCCGGCGCCGGCTTCGGGGGCGGTGGCGACGGCACCGCGGGTGCCACCACCGGCGGTTTGGCCACGGGCTCGGCCTCCGATTTCGGCTGCTCGTCACCGACCAGCGCCCAGACCAGACCGGCCGCGGCAGCGACGGCCACCGCCGCCGCGATACCGGCCTTGACCGGAGCGCCCAGCCCCTCCGAGGCCACGGCGCCACCGGCCGCACCGCCGGACGAACTCCCGCCCGCCGCCGCGGCACCCGCCGCACCGCCCGCCACGATCCCGGCGGCCTTGAGCGCGTACCCGGCGGCGAACCAGCCGACGACCGCGACCGGGAGCAGCGCCGGAATCCCGGCGTTGACATGTGCCAGCTCGCCCGCGGCGACCCGGCACTTCGCGCACTCGTCCAGATGCTTGCGCAGCCCGCGTTCGGCCCGCATCCGCAGGCCGCCCCGGGCGTAGGCGCCGAGCCGGTCGGCATAGCGCGCGCAGTCGCCGCCCGAGGTGAGCGACTGGTTCACATGCGCCTGCAGATACGCCTGCTTGAGCCCCTCACGGGCCCGGCCGGCCAGCACCGCCGTGGCGTTGGCGGTCAGCCCGAACAGCGGCGCGATCTCGCTCGGCGACTCCTCCTCGACGGTGGTGTGCCACAGCACCGCCTGCCAGCGCTCCGGCAGACTGTGGAACGCCTGCATGGCCATCGACTGCTCGGCCTCGCGCATCGCCATGACGTCCGCGCCCAGATCCATCGTGTCCGCGTCCGGCACCCCGGAGTAGCGGGACGCCTGCACGGCGAACACCGCGAAGTCATCGACCAGCTGCTCCCGCTTCGCCGTTTTCGTCCAGGCGGCTGCGACATGCCGTACGGCCGTCATGAGGTACGCCCGCACGGCCTCCTCCGGTCCCTTGCCACCCCGTACTGCCTGCAGAGTGCGGGCGAAGACCTCGGCCGTCAGGTCGTCGGCGGTGTGGGCGTCCCGGCAGCAGCTCCTGGCGTAGCGCCGCACACTGCCCGAGTGCCGCCGGAACAACTCCTCGTACGCGAGATCGTCCCCGGACCGCATGCGCTGGATCAACTGGGCGTCGGAGAGCGCGAGTCCGGCGGACCCGGCGCTGCTCCCGCCGTCCCGCTGCATCGGTACGGCGGCCTCGGACCCGACCGCGGAATCGGCGCCGACGTCGGCATCGCGGCCCGCCGACGCGGACGGCCAGGGTCCGGTCAGCACGGTTCCGCCCTCGGCGTCACCGCCCGACCGCCCGGGGCCGGCCTGGCTCGGGACCTGCCGGAACGTCGGCTCACCGGCCTCCGCCCGCTCACCCATGACCGGGACGCCGTCGAGCGGTTCTTCCTGCTGCCCGTCACCGCTCATCGCGGAAGCCCCCGTATGCGCTTTCGGACCCGAACACCGGGCCAGAGTGCCACACGGCGCAATCACGGCGAACGTTCAATCCCGGGAACCACTCATCCGGGGTGTTTTCCCGAATATGGGCACTAGCGGGCACTCGAATGGGGAAGGATCAACGAGCCTCCGGCGCAGCCGAGTTGCCGAGTGTACCCCCCCGCACGAGGACGACACCGACCCCTCACGCCACCGTCACGGACCCGATGCCCCCGCGCACAAGCCCGACGGCGCCCGACCGCCGGGCTCACGGCCTGCCCCGCGCCGTCAGGCGGATCGAACCACGGCCCGAACGGCCACAGCCCGGCCGACCGAAGGTCCGCCGAGCTGCCCGCAAGCCCGAGCCCACGGGCAAGCCCGAGTCCACCCGCAAGCCCGGGCTCACGCACACCCGAGCTCACCCGTCATGCGGTCCCGCTCATGCGGTCCCGGTCACGCAGGGCGCGAGCGCAGCCCCTCCAGCAGGATGTCCAGCAGTCGGGCCGAAGCGGCAGCCTGCTGAGCCGCATCCGGCAGGGCGGGCGCCGCCGTCGCGATGACCAGCAGCACGTCCGCCACCGTCACATCACGCCGCAGCTCACCCGCCGCCCGCGCACGGTCGACCAGCCGGCCCACGACCCCCAGAAGCTCGGCCGTGCCCGCGTCCTCGTCCGAGAGCCTGTCGTCGTCGGCCGGGTGCCGGCCGACGACCCGGAGGTCGGCCTGCCCCGCCCCCTGCCGCTGATGAGGAACCCGCGCCTCACCCAGGACATCCAGGACATCGCCGGAGCCCGCAGCCGAGGCCGCGCCCACGTCCTGCGCAACTCCTGTGTCCCCGACCACCGTCGAGTCGTCGGCATCGACCCCGACCCGCAGCACCTGCGGCGGCAGCAGCCGCCCCGCGCCCGAGGCCACGGAGGTCCGCAGGAAGCGCGAGAGCGCCGACCACGGCTCGTCCTCCTGCCCCAGCGCGGTCCGCGCCTGGTCGGTCAGCCGGGAGGTCTCCTCCTCGGCTATCCGGCGCACCAGCACGTCCTTGCTCGGGAAACGCCGGTACACCGTGCCGACCCCGACCCGGGCGCGGCGTGCCACGTCCTCCATCGGAGCCCCGTACCCCAGCTCGCCGAACACCTCGCGTGCGGCCCGCAGTACATGCTCCAGATTCCGCTGCGCGTCCACGCGCAGCGGCGCCGAGCGGCCCGCGGTGGAGCTGGAGCCGGTAGTCACTCCCACCGTGCTCACCGTACCGACTGTGCCGATTTGTCCGTTTCTTTCGGGCGAGACAGCAGCAGTCTGCCCATGCGAATCCTGAATGTGCATAACTTCCCCCGTTATGACGTCTCCCCCCGGAGACTTCCCGCCGTGTCGGTCGGGGAGTGGATCATTATCCCAGCCCGACACCCCGACGACATACGAACATAGTTGAGCCTGCGTCAATTCAGAAGGGGGCAGTTCCGCACGGTAGGCCCCCGATCGGAGCAAGGACCGGTTGATTCCTGATTCCGCCCCTCTTCGCCACCCCCACTGCGACGTCTGACCTGCACAGCTTCCGTATTGCCCCGGTGTCCGGCCCCAGCGGCCCATCCAGAACCTCCGGTCACACAATTTGCCGGGGCTGTGGACAAATACCTGAGCACGTTGCGTCATGGGGAGGTGATGGCTTCAGATTCCCGGGGGACACTCCCCGGCCCGCCGCCGGGTGTGCGCATCCTCGTCATCGGCGGCGGCTACGTCGGGATGTACACAGCGCTGCGTCTCCAGCGGAAGCTGAAGCAGAGACTCAAGTCCGGCGAGGCCGAGATCGTCGTCGTCACGCCCGAGCCCTACATGACGTATCAGCCGTTCCTGCCCGAGGCGGCCGCAGGCTCGATCTCGCCGCGCCATGTCGTCGTACCGCTCCGCCGCGTGCTGGCGCAGTGCACGATCGTCATCGGCGAGGCGCGGCGCATCGACCACGCCAAGCGCACCGCGACCGTCACCACGCTCGCCACCGGCGAGGACGGCACCGGCGCCCTGGAGATCCCGTACGACGAGATTGTCATCGCACCTGGCTCCGTCTCGCGCACCCTCCCGATCCCCGGCCTCGCCGACCACGGCATCGGCTTCAAGACCATCGAGGAGGCCATCGGCCTGCGCAACCACGTCATCGAGCAGATGGACATCGCCTCCGCCACCCGCGACCCGGCCATCCGCGACGCCGCCCTCACCTTCGTCGTCGTCGGCGGCGGCTACGCGGGCGTGGAGGCGCTCGCCGAACTCGAGGACATGGCCCGCTACACCTCGCGGTATTACCACAACATCAAGGCAGAGGACCTGAAATGGATCCTCGTCGAGGCGTCCGACCGGATCCTGCCGGAGGTCGGTGACGTGATGGGCAAGTACGCCGTACGGGAGCTGCGCGGCCGCAATATCGACGTACGCCTCGGCACTCGGCTGGACTCCTGCGAGGACCGGGTCGCCGTCCTGAGCGACGGCTCCCGCTTCCCGACCCGCACGCTCGTGTGGACCGCAGGCGTCAAGCCTGCCCCGATCCTCGCCGCCACCGATCTGCCCCTCACCGAACGCGGCAGGCTTCGCTGCACCGCGCAGCTCGCCGTCGAGGGCGCCGAACACGCCTGGGCCGCCGGGGACGCCGCGGCCGTTCCCGATCTGACGGCCGGTGAAGCGGGCAAGGAGACCGCGCCCAACGCCCAGCACGCGGTGCGCCAGGCCAAAGTCCTCGCCGAGAACATCCTCGCGGCGATCAGCGGCGAACCGCTCAAGGACTACCGGCACAGCTACGCGGGCTCCGTCGCCTCGCTCGGCCTCCACAAGGGCGTTGCCCATGTCTACGGACGCAAGCTGAAGGGCTGTCCGGCCTGGCTGATGCACCGTGCGTACCACCTGAGCAGGGTTCCGACCTTCAACCGGAAGGCCCGCGTCCTTGCCGAATGGTCCCTCGCCGGACTCTTCAAACGCGAGATCGTCTCCCTCGGCTCGCTGGAACACCCGCGCGCTGAATTCGAACTCGCCGCCGGGGGCAGACGCACCGGGGACGACGGTCCGCCCAAGCAGGATGGCTGACTGTCAGTACGGTCCGTCACACTGGACGTGTGACCATAGGTTGGTCCACACCTGCACAGAGTGACCCGGCCGACCGTGACCAACAGTGACCACTACGACGAGGCCCGGCTGCGCCTCACCGGGGGTCCGGCCCCGGTGCCCCCGACCCCCTGCGGAAGAGAGCCGGTAGCAGAACCGGCAGAGGAAGCAGCCCGCCCGAGCGGACCAGACCGACACACGAGGCCAGAATTTCCGTGAACTTCACGCGTTGGAGCGCCCGCCTACCAGGAACGCAGCGTCGCGCCGCCGCCCGGGACGACCGCAGTTCGGTGCCCGCGGCCCGCGGCGAGTACGCCGGGGCCGGGCCAGGGTCCGCCGCACCGGACGGAAACACCCCCAAGGCCTTCGGAGAGGTCTCCGGACCGGCCTCCGGACCCGCGCTGGAGGATCTCCCCGCCCGCGAGCTCCTCGGCCGGCTGCCCGCCCCGGTCGCCTTGGTGTACGGCCCTGACCACCGCATCGCGTACGTCAACGACGCCTACGTCACAGCCTTCGGTCCCCGCCCCACCGGCGCCACGGCGGCCGACGCGATGCCGGAGCTCGACGAGCTCAGCCTGCTGCCCCTCATGGACCAGGTCCTGCGCAGCGGCACGCCCCGTACGGTCAAGTCCCGCAAGGTCCGCAACGGCAGCTCGTACACCGTGACCTGCACCCCGGTCGCCACGCCCGCCGCCCACGGCAAGAAGGGCGGCAGCGGCAGCGGCAAGGGGAGCGAGGGCGGTGTTCTCGTCTACGCAGCCGACGTCACCGACCACGCCGAAGCGGCCGAGCGCCTCCGCGCCAGCGAGCGCCGCCACCGCGAGACAGCCGTCACCCTCCAGCGCTCCCTGCTCCCGCAGGAGCTGGAGCACCCCGACGACCTGCGGATCGCCGCCACGTACCAGCCGGGCGGCACGGACGCGGCGGTCGGCGGCGACTGGTACGACGTCATCACCCTCGGCGCGGGCCGCACCGCGCTCGTCATCGGGGACGTGATGGGCCGCGGGGTGCGTGCCGCCGCGGTGATGGGCCAGCTCCGCACCGCCGTCCGCGCCTACGCCCGCCTCGACCTCCCGCCGCACGAGGTGCTGCAGCTGCTCGACGGTCTCGCCGCCGAGATCGACGCCAGCCAGATCGCCACCTGCGCCTACGCGGTCCACGATCCGAACGAGGGCCGGCTCGTCTACGCCTCCGCCGGCCACCTCCCGATCCTCGTCCGCGACGAGGACGGCTCGGTGCGCCGCGCCGAGGACCCGACCGGACCGCCGCTCGGCACCGGAGGCTGGATCCACACGTCGGGCACGATCGCGCTGCCGCCCGGCTCCACCGCCGTCCTCTACACGGACGGTCTCGTGGAACGCCGCAGCGAGGACATCGACGAGGGGGTCGCGGCCCTGGAGCGCGCCCTCTCCGGCGCCAAGGGATCACCGCAGGTGGTCTGCGACCGTCTCATCCGCTCCCTCGGGGTCACCGCCGAACATGACGACGACGTGGCGGTGCTGGTGGTCCAGCACCCCGCCCGCACGGGGGCGAACGCGGAGCTGTTCCACAACGCCTCGCTCGATCTCCTCGGCGGCATCGAAGCGGCCCCGCGTGCCCGCGCCTTCGCCACCGGCGTCCTGACGTCGTGGCGGTTCCCGGTGGAACTGTGCGACCTGGGCGTCCTCGCCGCCGGCGAACTGGTGGCGAACTCCCTCCAGCACGGCACCCCGCCGACGCGCCTGGGCCTGCGCCGCACCGACCGCCGCCTGATCATCGAGGTGACCGACGGCGACGACCACCTGCCGCGCCGCCGCCGCGCCGAGCCGGTGGACGAAGCGGGCCGCGGCATCTCCATCGTCGCGACGATCGCCTCGTCCTGGGGCAGCCGCCGCACACCCGGCGGCGGCAAAGCGGTCTGGTGCGAGTTCGCGCTGCCTCAGTGAGCGGCAGCAGGAGCCGCGGCTGAAACCGCAGGAGCCGCAACGGGGGCGGTCGCCGGCTCGGCCGTCGCTGTGGCTGTCGCTTCGGCTTCCGGCACCGACGCGGCCACTACCCGCGACGGCACCACTACGAGCGAAGGCTGATCCTGTACGGGGGTGAGCCGGCGCCCCAGCCGCAGTGCGAGCACCGTGATGCCCAGTGAGAACAGCACGAACGTCACGATGTACGGCCCGTGCAGCGAGGCCCCCATCGGCCCGCCCACGGCCGGACCGACCGCCAGCGCGAGCTGCTTGACCAGGGCGAAGGCCGAGTTGTACTGACCGACCATCGACTCCGGCGCCAGATCGGCGACCAGCGGCGCGACCGTCGGCGAGAGCATCGACTCACCGAGTCCGAACAGGGCGTACGTGGAGATCATCGCGGCCGTCGCCATGGTCTGGCTGCCGTGCCCGAGCCCCGCGTACCCCGCCACGATCCAGGCGAACGCCCAGATCAGCCCGACCGCGGCAATGACCCGGCTGCGCTTGCGGCGCTCCACCAGTCGCAGCACGACGAACTGCGCCACGACGATGACCGCGGTGTTGGCGGCCAGCGCGATGCCCAGCGTCGAGGGCTCGATACCGGCAGCCTCGGTGCCGTACGCCGCAAGACCGGACTCGAACTGTCCGTAGCAGGCGAAGAACAGCACGAAGCCCAGCACACACAGCTGCACCATCGCCCGGTGCGAGAGCAGCATCCGCAACCCGCCCTTCGCGGCGGACCCGTCGGTGGGCCTGGCGTCCGCGAACGCGGGGGAACGAGGCATCCGCACCGTCACGGCGACGACGCCGAGCACGATGAACATCGCCGCCTCGATCAGGAACAGCAGTGTGAAGGTCTCCGGCCGGCTCGTGTCGACGATCTGCCCGCCGACCAGACCACCGATGCCGAGCCCCAGGTTCTGCAGGAAGAACTGCATCGCGAAGGCGCGCGTACGGGTGGCGGCGCCGGAGCACTGGACGAGCATCGTGGCGAGCGCCGGCGACATGACGGCCGTGCCCGCACCGAGGACGGCGGCCGACAGCACGGCGGTCGACACGTTCGACGAAAGTCCGAGGGCCGCCGCGCCGACGGACGCCACCACGGAGGCGACGATCAGTACCGGCAGCGGACCGCGCCGGTCGATGGCCCGCCCGGTGAACGGCAGGACTGCGAGCGCTGCCATGGCGAAGACGGCCAGCACGACTCCCGCCGTACCGGCGCCCAGATCCCGCACCTGTGCCACATAGACGTACAGATACGGAACGGTGAACCCCACACCGAACGCGCTCAGCGCGCTCCCCAGCTGGATCCGCCGCAGCGCTGCGCCCATTTCCCTGGTCACACTCACCTACCTCAAGCTCACGAAGGACTCACGCCCAAAGACTTCAACAGTAAAGTTAGAACCTCAACAGTACAGAACGAAGGACTTCGACGCCAATGAAAGGCGTGCCATACTGCCCGCCATGTCTGACACCACCGAGCCCTCCGGCCTCCAGGAGCCGAGCCTCGACGAACAGATCGCCGCCTATCAGCGCGAGTTCCGCGACCTGGATCCCCAGGTCGAGCAGGTCGTCTCGGCCCTCGGCCGGCTGAACCGCCGGATGAACGTCGGGTACGGACGCCAGCTGGCCGACCTCGGCATCAGCAACGCCGAGTGGGAGGTCCTCAAAACCCTCGTCGTGGCGGGCTCCCCCTACCGGCTGGGCCCGGGGGAGCTGGCCAAGCGCCTCGGTCTCACCCCGGCGGCGATGACCCACCGCATCGACCGCATGGCGAACGAGGGTCTGGTCACGCGGGACAGGGACGAGAACAACCGCGTACGCGTCATCGTCGAACTGACCGATGAGGGGCGCACGAAGTGGCTGGAGGCGATGCGCATGGCATCCGCCTTCGAGGAGGACCTGCTCCAGGACCTCTCGGGCGAGGAGCGCGGAGCCCTCGGCGAGATGCTGATCCGCCTCCTGCGCAGGGTCGAGCACACCCAGCCGGACGCCGGTGGCCGCCTCACGGACCTGGACTGACCTGCACCGGACGGGGACACGCAGGGCAGGGGACACACCGGAAAACGGCTTGACCTGGCGGAGTTGACACGCCCGCACCCGATCCGTAAGGTTCTTCGAGTTGTCACGGAGCCGGAACGGTTCTGCGACAGCCGATCCCGCCGCGAATGCGGCAACTCAAACTCAGCACGATCTCCCACTCGGGACGATTTCGGCATGCCGGAATTCATTTCGAAGGCTCGATTATGAGCCGCCGGGAAAATCCGCTAGAGTTTGGACGTCGGAACGGCCCAACAGCCGGGAAGGCAAACCCCGCTGACTGGGAATCAGGCCCGAAAGGATCTGATAGAGTCGGACTCGCCGGAAAGGGAAACGCGAAAGCGAAGAACTGGAAAGCGCAGTAACAAATCTTCTGCTTCGCAGAGGGCCCGCTTCGACCGGGAATCGGACACGAAAGAGTCTGATAGAGTCGGAAACGCAAGACCGAAGGGAAAGCCCGGAGGAAAGCCCGAGAGGGTGAGTACAAAGGAAGCGTCCGTTCCTTGAGAACTCAACAGCGTGCCAAAAGTCAACGCCAGATATGTTGATACCCCGGCCTGCTTCGGCAGGTTCGAGGTTCCTTTGAAAGTCCTGCCGGGCCTCACGGTTCCGGTAGGCAATTACACAGCGAGGACGCTGTGAACGATCGGTCCTATTCCGACCGGTCGTTCCGCTCTCGTGTGTGTCATCCCGATTACGGGAGAACATTCACGGAGAGTTTGATCCTGGCTCAGGACGAACGCTGGCGGCGTGCTTAACACATGCAAGTCGAACGATGAAGCCCTTCGGGGTGGATTAGTGGCGAACGGGTGAGTAACACGTGGGCAATCTGCCCTTCACTCTGGGACAAGCCCTGGAAACGGGGTCTAATACCGGATAACACTCTGTCCCGCATGGGACGGGGTTAAAAGCTCCGGCGGTGAAGGATGAGCCCGCGGCCTATCAGCTTGTTGGTGGGGTGATGGCCTACCAAGGCGACGACGGGTAGCCGGCCTGAGAGGGCGACCGGCCACACTGGGACTGAGACACGGCCCAGACTCCTACGGGAGGCAGCAGTGGGGAATATTGCACAATGGGCGAAAGCCTGATGCAGCGACGCCGCGTGAGGGATGACGGCCTTCGGGTTGTAAACCTCTTTCAGCAGGGAAGAAGCGAAAGTGACGGTACCTGCAGAAGAAGCGCCGGCTAACTACGTGCCAGCAGCCGCGGTAATACGTAGGGCGCAAGCGTTGTCCGGAATTATTGGGCGTAAAGAGCTCGTAGGCGGCTTGTTGCGTCGGTTGTGAAAGCCCGGGGCTTAACCCCGGGTCTGCAGTCGATACGGGCAGGCTAGAGTGTGGTAGGGGAGATCGGAATTCCTGGTGTAGCGGTGAAATGCGCAGATATCAGGAGGAACACCGGTGGCGAAGGCGGATCTCTGGGCCATTACTGACGCTGAGGAGCGAAAGCGTGGGGAGCGAACAGGATTAGATACCCTGGTAGTCCACGCCGTAAACGTTGGGAACTAGGTGTTGGCGACATTCCACGTCGTCGGTGCCGCAGCTAACGCATTAAGTTCCCCGCCTGGGGAGTACGGCCGCAAGGCTAAAACTCAAAGGAATTGACGGGGGCCCGCACAAGCAGCGGAGCATGTGGCTTAATTCGACGCAACGCGAAGAACCTTACCAAGGCTTGACATATACCGGAAAGCATCAGAGATGGTGCCCCCCTTGTGGTCGGTATACAGGTGGTGCATGGCTGTCGTCAGCTCGTGTCGTGAGATGTTGGGTTAAGTCCCGCAACGAGCGCAACCCTTGTTCTGTGTTGCCAGCATGCCCTTCGGGGTGATGGGGACTCACAGGAGACTGCCGGGGTCAACTCGGAGGAAGGTGGGGACGACGTCAAGTCATCATGCCCCTTATGTCTTGGGCTGCACACGTGCTACAATGGCCGGTACAATGAGCTGCGATGCCGCGAGGCGGAGCGAATCTCAAAAAGCCGGTCTCAGTTCGGATTGGGGTCTGCAACTCGACCCCATGAAGTCGGAGTTGCTAGTAATCGCAGATCAGCATTGCTGCGGTGAATACGTTCCCGGGCCTTGTACACACCGCCCGTCACGTCACGAAAGTCGGTAACACCCGAAGCCGGTGGCCCAACCCCTTGTGGGAGGGAGCTGTCGAAGGTGGGACTGGCGATTGGGACGAAGTCGTAACAAGGTAGCCGTACCGGAAGGTGCGGCTGGATCACCTCCTTTCTAAGGAGCACTTCTTACCAAGCCTGCTTGGTCAGAGGCCACTACGTCGGCAAATGTTCGACGGTGGTAGCTCATGGGTGGAACGTTGACTATTCGGCACGGTTCTTCAGGATCATTAGTACTGCTTCGGCGTGGAACGTGAATCGTGAGGGGTCGTGTCGGGCACGTTGTTGGGTATCTGAGGGTACGGCCGTCATGGTCGCCTTCAGTTGTCGGCCCCAGTGAACTCACCTGATAAGGGTGGGGTGATGGGTGGCTGGTCGTTGTTTGAGAACTGCACAGTGGACGCGAGCATCTGTGGCCAAGTTTTTAAGGGCGCACGGTGGATGCCTTGGCACCAGGAACCGATGAAGGACGTGGGAGGCCACGATAGGCCCCGGGGAGCTGTCAACCGAGCTTTGATCCGGGGGTGTCCGAATGGGGAAACCCGGCAGTCGTCATGGGCTGTCACCCGCTGCTGAACACATAGGCAGTGTGGAGGGAACGAGGGGAAGTGAAACATCTCAGTACCCTCAGGAAGAGAAAACAACCGTGATTCCGGGAGTAGTGGCGAGCGAAACTGGATGAGGCCAAACCGTATGCGTGTGATACCCGGCAGGGGTTGCGCATGCGGGGTTGTGGGATCTCTTTTTCACGGTCTGCCGGCCGTGAGACGAGTCAGAAACCGTTGATGTAGGCGAAGGACATGCGAAAGGTCCGGCGTAGAGGGTAAGACCCCCGTAGCTGAAACATTGACGGCTCGTTTAAGAGACACCCAAGTAGCACGGGGCCCGAGAAATCCCGTGTGAATCTGGCGGGACCACCCGCTAAGCCTAAATATTCCCTGGTGACCGATAGCGGATAGTACCGTGAGGGAATGGTGAAAAGTACCGCGGGAGCGGAGTGAAATAGTACCTGAAACCGTGTGCCTACAAGCCGTGGGAGCGTCGCATGCAAGCTTGCTTGCATGTCGTGACTGCGTGCCTTTTGAAGAATGAGCCTGCGAGTTTGCGGTGTGTTGCGAGGTTAACCCGTGTGGGGAAGCCGTAGCGAAAGCGAGTCCGAATAGGGCGTTTTAGTAGCACGCTCAAGACCCGAAGCGGAGTGATCTAGCCATGGGCAGGTTGAAGCGGAGGTAAGACTTCGTGGAGGACCGAACCCACCAGGGTTGAAAACCTGGGGGATGACCTGTGGTTAGGGGTGAAAGGCCAATCAAACTCCGTGATAGCTGGTTCTCCCCGAAATGCATTTAGGTGCAGCGTCGTGTGTTTCTTGCCGGAGGTAGAGCACTGGATAGGCGATGGGCCCTACCGGGTTACTGACCTTAGCCAAACTCCGAATGCCGGTAAGTGAGAGCACGGCAGTGAGACTGTGGGGGATAAGCTCCATGGTCGAGAGGGAAACAGCCCAGAGCATCGACTAAGGCCCCTAAGCGTACGCTAAGTGGGAAAGGATGTGGAGTCGCAGAGACAACCAGGAGGTTGGCTTAGAAGCAGCCACCCTTGAAAGAGTGCGTAATAGCTCACTGGTCAAGTGATTCCGCGCCGACAATGTAGCGGGGCTCAAGCGTACCGCCGAAGTCGTGTCATTCCAGCGTATAGGGCCAACGCCTGCTGGGATGGGTAGGGGAGCGTCGTGTGCCGGGTGAAGCAGCCGCGGAAGCGAGTTGTGGACGGTTCACGAGTGAGAATGCAGGCATGAGTAGCGATACACACGTGAGAAACGTGTGCGCCGATTGACTAAGGGTTCCTGGGTCAAGCTGATCTGCCCAGGGTAAGTCGGGACCTAAGGCGAGGCCGACAGGCGTAGTCGATGGACAACCGGTTGATATTCCGGTACCCGCTTTGAAACGCCCAATACTGAATCAGGCGATGCTAAGTCCGTGAAGCCGGCCCGATCTCTTCGGAGTTGAGGGTAGTGGTGGAGCCGACGAACCAGACTTGTACTAGGTAAGCGATGGGGTGACGCAGGAAGGTAGTCCAGCCCGGGCGGTGGTAGTCCCGGGGTAAGGGTGTAGGGCGTGTGGTAGGCAAATCCGTCACACATGAGTCTGAGACCTGATGCCGAGCCGATTGTGGCGAAGTGGATGATCCTATGCTGTCGAGAAAAGCCTCTAGCGAGTTTCATGGCGGCCCGTACCCTAAACCGACTCAGGTGGTCAGGTAGAGAATACCGAGGCGTTCGGGTGAACTATGGTTAAGGAACTCGGCAAAATGCCCCCGTAACTTCGGGAGAAGGGGGGCCATCACTGGTGATTGGATTTACTCCATGAGCTGGGGGTGGCCGCAGAGACCAGCGAGAAGCGACTGTTTACTAAAAACACAGGTCCGTGCGAAGCCGTAAGGCGATGTATACGGACTGACGCCTGCCCGGTGCTGGAACGTTAAGGGGACCGGTTAGCTGACTTTCGGGTCGGCGAAGCTGAGAACTTAAGCGCCAGTAAACGGCGGTGGTAACTATAACCATCCTAAGGTAGCGAAATTCCTTGTCGGGTAAGTTCCGACCTGCACGAATGGCGTAACGACTTCTCGACTGTCTCAACCATAGGCCCGGTGAAATTGCACTACGAGTAAAGATGCTCGTTTCGCGCAGCAGGACGGAAAGACCCCGGGACCTTTACTACAGTTTGATATTGGTGTTCGGTTCGGCTTGTGTAGGATAGGTGGGAGACTTTGAAGCAGCCACGCCAGTGGTTGTGGAGTCGCCGTTGAAATACCACTCTGGTCGTGCTGGATGTCTAACCTGGGTCCGTGATCCGGATCAGGGACAGTGTCTGATGGGTAGTTTAACTGGGGCGGTTGCCTCCTAAAGAGTAACGGAGGCGCCCAAAGGTTCCCTCAGCCTGGTTGGCAATCAGGTGTTGAGTGTAAGTGCACAAGGGAGCTTGACTGTGAGACCGACGGGTCGAGCAGGGACGAAAGTCGGGACTAGTGATCCGGCAGTGGCTTGTGGAAGCGCTGTCGCTCAACGGATAAAAGGTACCCCGGGGATAACAGGCTGATCTTCCCCAAGAGTCCATATCGACGGGATGGTTTGGCACCTCGATGTCGGCTCGTCGCATCCTGGGGCTGGAGTCGGTCCCAAGGGTTGGGCTGTTCGCCCATTAAAGCGGTACGCGAGCTGGGTTTAGAACGTCGTGAGACAGTTCGGTCCCTATCCGCTGCGCGCGTAGGAATATTGAGAAGGGCTGTCCCTAGTACGAGAGGACCGGGACGGACGAACCTCTGGTGTGCCAGTTGTCCTGCCAAGGGCATGGCTGGTTGGCTACGTTCGGAAAGGATAACCGCTGAAAGCATCTAAGCGGGAAGCCTGCTTCGAGATGAGTATTCCCACCCCCTTTGAGGGGTTAAGGCTCCCAGTAGACGACTGGGTTGATAGGCCAGATGTGGAAGCCTGGTAACGGGTGGAGCTGACTGGTACTAATAGGCCGAGGGCTTGTCCTCAGTTGCTCGCGTCCACTGTGTTAGTTCTGAAATAACGAACGGCCGTGTTGTTGCCCGGTGTTGGTTAATTTCATAGTGTTTCGGTGGTCATTGCGTTAGGGAAACGCCCGGTTACATTCCGAACCCGGAAGCTAAGCCTTTCAGCGCCGATGGTACTGCAGGGGGGACCCTGTGGGAGAGTAGGACGCCGCCGAACAATTATTCCGGGAAAGCCCCGCACCTCTGGTGCGGGGCTTTTCTGCGTTCACGGGCCGAATTCGATTGCTCGAGGCGGAGCGGTCGGAGAGGATCGGTGTATGGACTATGTGATTCGCCCTGTACGCGCCGAGGAATGGGCGCTGGTCAAGGACATACGGCTTGCCGCCCTGCAGGATCCCGCGGCTCCGGTGGCGTTCCTGGAGACGTACGAGCAGGGCGTGGCTCAGCCCGACGAGTTCTGGCAGGGGCGCGCGGCCGGTGGGGCGGAGTCCAGTGGCGACGAGGCACGTCAGTTCATCGCCGAGGCACCCGACAGGAGTTGGGCCGGCACGATCAGCGTGCTCATCGAGCGACCGGACGGGGACCTGCGGTTCGGTGAGCCCGCCAAGGTTCACCAGGCCCATGTGGTCGGGGTCTTCATACGACCCGAGGCGCGCGGAGCCGGGCTTGCCGAGCAGCTGTTCCAGGCCGGGGTCGACTGGGCGTGGTCACTGGGCGAGCCGCGGATCCGGCGCGTACGCCTCTATGTGCACGAGAACAACCCGCGGGCCGCAGCCTTCTACCGCCGGTTCGGTTTCGCGCCGACCGGGCAGACCCTCGCCGTACCGGACGATCCGACGGCGCTGGAGCTGGAGTACGAGATCGTCCGGCCCGCCTGATGCCCACGGGAGTGACTCCCTGAAGGACATTCATCCCTGACAGGGAGACGGTCTCTCTGCACGCGCCAGTGAAAGGGCACCCATGGCCGATGTCGCACCGAGTGAGCTTGTCTCCCTTGCCGATGACGAGGGGAACCGCGTCGCTGTCAACGTTCTGGGCCGCCAGCCCGGATGGGCTGCCGGACTCGCTGCCGAGATCGTCGTCAGGACGCCCTTCGTGTCCGGCCGTATCGACTTGGTGCTGTCCGTCTCGAAGCTGGAAAGCTGGGGCGACGCGCTGAACAGGCTCGACGCCGGCGAGGATGCCGCCTGGATGGAGTGGGACAGGGGGCCGTCCCTCTCCGTCCAGCTCAGTGGCGAGCGTGACTGCCCGGAGGTAGTCGTCGAGGACGAGGGGTCCATGGTCATCGTGCGCGTGCCGCTCATCCCTCCGGACGGCTGGATTGCGGATCACCGGCAGCGTCTGCATCAGGTGACAGCGCACTGGGTTCCGATGCTGTCGGAGCGGTGAAGCAAGCCGTCGCCGGCAGACGAGGGGGCTCAGAGGGGGGACGACCAGCGGGCCCGGGCCTGTTCCTTCGAGCGGAGCAGGACGAGCGTGGGCAGGCCCTGGTCCTGGCCGGTCGACAGCAGTTCAGGGAGTTGGGGGAGCGGTGCCACAGCCGCGACGTCGTCGAGGACCAAGGCCATTGGTGGGTCGAGCCGACCGTCGGTTGACCGTGCGGCCATGCGGCGGCCGTGCTCGACCACGTGTGAGGCGAGGGCGGTGAGCAGGGGCATCGCACCGGGTGCGGAGCGAGGATCCTCGATGGGTTCACCGACCACATAGAGCGTGCCCCCTTCGCCCGCAAAAGATTCCAGCACCAGCGAATCGGCCCGGTTCGGTGTACAGGCCTCGCGGATGTGGACCGAGGAGAGTGCGGCGAACGCCCGTACCGTCAGCTCCTGGGCCATCTCCCGGCGTTCGGGGTGACCGGTGAGCGCGGACTCCAGCAGGCCGGCGAGTCCGGAGGCCGCCTTGGGGTGGGTGCGGAGCAGGCGTACGGGTTCATGGGCGTTGCCGCCGAGTGCCCAGCGATGGACCTGGCGGAACGGGCGACCGTCTATGGCGGCGGCGTGCAGCCAGCACTGGAGCAGGGTCTCCGCGGTCTCGGCCGTCATCGCGTCGATACGGGCCTGCGGCCGGACCGGGGCGAGGAGCGCGGCGGCGCGGGCGGCTGCCGTATCGGGCTGTTCGCATCCGGCGGTGGGGGACCAGTGGAGGCGGGCCGGGGTGTCGCAGAGGTGGCCGGGGTCGTAGACGAGGACCGGGCCGAGTTTGGCGCGGGCGTCCTTCGTCTCCGCCCAGACGGTGGGGTCCGAGGTGACGACGAGGGCGGGTCCGTCCGCCTCCCGGATGGCCTGGACGACCGTGGGCCGGCGGGTGGCGGCCGGGCCGTAGACGACGAGAGGTGTGCGGGGGGAGGGGACGGCCGGGGCGAGGAGAGGGGGCGCGAGGAGAGGGGGCGCGAGGTCCTCGACGGATTCGGCCGGTGCCGGGGTGGCTGTGGGCGTGGGCGTTGCCACGGGAACGGGGGCGGGGAGCGGCGCGGGGGCGGAGACTTCCACCCCGGCGGGCTCCTCGCGCCTCGGGTGCGCCGTGTGTCGCGCGTAACGCTCCTCGAAGCGCTCATTGCGACGCTCTTCCCGCCGATGTGCTCGTACCGCGCGCCAGCGGGCCACCACGCCCATCACGAACACTGTCAGCACCATGAGCACCATGAGTTCGCCTATGAACAGGCCCCAGAACAGCCCGTACCCGGAGAGCTCGTCCGCCGGTGTGCCGGGCCAGGCTGCCGGCATGTCGTGCGGGGCCGCCGCGAGCCGGCGCATGGCGAGCGGCGTCTCGGTGAAGGTGACGCCCTTCGGCCACGCGCCGTGCGCGAACAGCCCGGACAGACCGGTGGCCGTCCAGGCCAGGAGGGCCAGCCCGAGCAGGAAGCCCAGCAGGCCCACCAGCAGACCGTCCGGGATGCCGCCGGTGCTCGGACCGGTCTGCTGCTCTGTACGCCCTGCCATGTCATGCCACCGTTGACTCGGACGACTCGTTCAGCCGTTGTTGGTGCTCGATGCGTGCCGCGCGCTGTTCGGTCTCCAGTTCCGCGGCCCGTACGTCCTCCGGCAGCAGATCGGCCGTGGACGACTCGGTCATCGCACGGTCGGTGAAGACCAGTGGTCGTTCCGCCTCGGTGATCAGGTGTTTGACGACCTGTACGTTCCCGTTGACGTCCCATACCGCGATGCCGGGGGTGAGGGTGGGGATGATCTCGACCGCCCAGCGGGGCAGGCCGAGTACGCGCCCGGTCGCTCTGGCCTCGTCGGCCTTCTGCGCGTAGATCGTCCGGGTCGACGCCATCTTGAGGATCGCCGCCGCCTCGCGAGCCGCGGCCCCGTCGACCACGTCGCTGAGGTGGTGGACGACGGCGACGAACGACAGGCCGAGCCGCCGGCCGAACTTCAGCAGCCGTTGGAAGAGCTGGGCGACGAACGGTGAATTGATGATGTGCCAGGCCTCTTCGACCAGGAAGATGCGCTTCTTCCGGTCGGGCCTGATCCAGGTGTGTTCCAGCCAGACGCCGACGATCGCCATCAGGATGGGCATCGCGATCGAGTTCCGGTCGATGTGCGAGAGGTCGAAGACGATCAGGGGCGCGTCCAGGTCGATGCCGGCGGAGGTCGGGCCGTCGAACATGCCGCGCAGGTCACCGTCGACGAGCCGGTCCAGGACGAGGGCGACGTCGAGGCCCCAGGCGCGCACGTCGTCTATGTCGACGTTCATCGCCTCGGCGGACTCGGGTTCCGGGTGGCGCAGTTGCTCGACGATGTCGGTCAGTACGGGTTGCCGGTCGTTGATCGCCTGGTTGACGTAGGCGTGCGCGACCTTCAGCGCGAAGCCGGACCTCTCGTCGAGGCCGTGGCCCATCGCGACTTCGATGATCGTACGGAGCAGGGCGAGCTGGCCGGTCGTGGTGATCGACGGGTCCAGCGGGTTGAGCCGGATGCCGCCGTTCAGGGCTGCGGTCGGGTCGAGGCGGATGGGGGTGAGGCCGAGCTCCTGGGCGATGAGGTTCCACTCGCCGACGCCGTCCTCGCCCTGGGCGTCGAGGACCACGACCTGGCGGTCGCGGAAGCGGAGCTGGCGGAGCACGTACGTCTTCTCCAGCGCGGACTTGCCGTTGCCCGACTCGCCGAGCACCAGCCAGTGCGGGGCGGGGAGCTGCTGCCCGTACAGCTGGAAGGGGTCGTAGATGTACCCCTTGCCGGAGTACACCTCGCGGCCGATGATCACGCCGGAGTCGCCGAGACCGGGCGCGGCGGTGGGGAGGTACACCGCCTGGGCCTGGCCGGTCGAGGTACGCACGGGCAGTCTGGTCGTCTCCACCTTCCCGAAGAGGAAGGAGGTGAAGGCATCCGACAACGCGGACAGCGGATCTCGCATGGCGTGACTGCCCTCTCGGTTAGCGACGGATGCCGGTGGCGAACGGCAGGGTGTTCACAAAGGCGCGATGGTGCTCGCGGTCGCACCACTCCAGCTTCAGATACGACTTGCCGGCCGAGGCCCGGATCGTCCGCTTGTCACGGGCGAGGGACTCGGGTGATCGCGACGACACGGTGATGTACCCCACGAGGTTCACTCCGGCCGCGCCGCTCGCGAGATCTTCACCCCGCTGGTCGAGCCTGCCGTGGGCGGCGATGTCGCGCGGGTCGACGGTCCGGTTCATCTTGGCCTGACGGCTCGCCTCGGCCTCGTCGTTCGTCTTCTCCGTGAGCATCCGCTCGATGGCGATCTCGGTCGGTTCGAGGTCCATGCAGACCGCGACCGTACGGATGACGTCCGGGGTGTGGACGAGCAGCGGGGCGAGGAAGTTGACGCCGACGGGCGTCATCGGCCATTCCTTCACCCACGCCGTGGCGTGGCACCAGGGCGCGCGCGTCGTCGACTCGCGGGTCTTGGCCTGCAGGTACGTCGGCTCGACCGCGTCCAGTTCGGCGGGCCAGGCGTTGCGCTTCGTCATCGCCTGGATGTGGTCGATGGGGTGGTCGGGGTCGTACATCGAGTGCACGAGGGAGGCGAGCCGGCTCTGGCCGAGCGGCTGGCGCACCCGGATGTCGGCCTCGGCGAGACGGGCGCAGATGTCGGTCAGTTCGCGCGCCATGACGACGGCGAGCCCCGCGTCCCGGTCGAGCTTGCGGCCTGCCTGGGGACGGGCGGCGCGGGCCATGACGTTCGCCTCGGCGGCCAGCTCGCGGTTGAAGTGCATGCACGCGACGAGGTAGGCGCGGTGCTGCTCGCTGGAGGTGGAGACCATCGACTGGAGCTGGTCGTACGACTCCTGCAGCCAGCCCGGGGCCGTCTTGTCGCCGCGCTGGGCGACGTCCTTCGCATGCGCGTCGGGGTCGGCGGGCAGGGTGCGGGCCAGCATCTGAATACGGGTCACGAAGCCGTCGCCGTTGGCCACATGCTTCAGCAGTGTGCCGAACCGGTCGACCAGCGCCTCCTGATCCTCGCTGTCGCGGAGTCCGACACCGGGACCCTCGATCTCGATCGCCGCGGTGACGGTGCGGCGGTCGGCGTGCAGCAGTACGGCGATCTCGTCCGGGCCGAAGGGGGCGGCGAGCCAGTTGATCCGGCCGATGCCCGGGGGCGGTCCGATCTCGACCTCACGGCCGTCGCCCCGTACGCCCGCTTCCATGGCGGTGGAACGGTAGGTGGCGCCGCGGCGCACGGACCGCTTGAAGCTGCGGTTGATTTCGAACCATTTGTAGAAGGTGCGGTGCTTGTACGGGACGTACACGATCGCCAGCGCCAGCAGCGGGAAGCCCGTGAGCAGCACGATCCGCAGGGACAGGACGGGGACGATCAGCCCGCTCATCATGCCGAGGAACGCGCCGACGATGATCAGCGCGATCTCGCCGGTCTCACGGTTCTTGCCGACGATCGCGTTCGGCCGGGCCCGGCCGATGAGATACGTACGGCGGGGCGCGACCGGATGGGACTGGGTCGTCAACGCCCTCCACCTCCTGTGCTGTTGTTACCTGAACTGCCTGTACCGCCGCTCCGGCCGGTGCGGCTGCTGTGGGGGGTGCCGGAGGTGGGTCCCGATCCGCTGCGGGGCGGAGGTGCGGCGGAGGGGACAGATCCGCCGCCGACCCCGCTCCCGCCGGTGTTGCGGGAGCTGTGCGCGGCCACACCTCCGCTGACCGGGTTGGCGGGCCTGCCGCCGCTGTTGCCGCCGCCCTGTCCGCCGTTGTCGCCGCCGCTCCGGCTGCTGTGGGTCTTGATGCCCTGGGAGACGAGGGCGGCGGGGGAGCTGATCAGGGCTGCGGCCTGGGCGCCGTCGGTGGCCTGCTTGCGGTTGGTACGGGCACCCTGGATCTCGTCGCCGAAGCCGGGGACGAAGCGGTAGATCATCGCCGAGGCGAAGATCGCCAGGAGGATGATGGCGAGCCCGGAGACGACGGCGGAGGACGCGTTCGGTCCACCGTCGGAGGAGAGCGCGCCGGCCAGCCCGAGCACGATGACGATGACCGGCTTCACCATGATCACCGCGATCATGATGCCCGCCCAGCGGCGGACATGGCCCCACATGTTCTTGTCGACGAGCCCCGAGTAGACGACGACGCCGAGCAGCGCGCCGACGTAGAGCAGGGCGGCCCGGATCACGAGCTCCAGCCAGAGCACGCCCGCGGCGAGGATCGACACGAGCGAGACGACGATCAGCATGATTGGCCCGCCGCCGATGTCGGAACCCTTGCTCAGCGCCTCGGCGAACGAACCGAAGAAGACATCGGTCTGCCCGCCGGAGGACGACGCGATGACGTCCGTGACCCCGTCGGTCGCCGAGACGACCGTGTAGAGGATGAGCGGCGTGAACGCGGACGCGAGGACGGTCAGCCAGAGGAACCCGACAGCCTCGGAGATCGCGGTGGCCACCGGAACGCCACGGATGGCGCGCTTGGCGACGGCGAGCAGCCAGAGGACGAGCGTGAGGACGGTGGAGGCGGCGAAGATGACCGCGTACTGCTGGAGGAACTTGGGGTTGGTGAAGTCGACGTTCGCGGTGCCCTTGACTGCCTCGCTGAGCTTGCCGACGATCCAGGCCGCGGCGTCGGCGCAGCCGCGGGCGAGGGAGGAGAGGGGGTCGAGGGCGTTGGCGGCGTCGTCGGGGGAGATGGTTTTGGGGTTGCCTGCGTCGCCGTTTTCGCAGTAGCTCCTGGCCGGGCCTCGGATCAGATCGCAAGCGTTGTTGCTCTTGCTCGGCGACGGACTGGGCGACGGACTGGGTGATGGCGCAGCGGACGCGCGGCTTGCCAGCAGCACGGCAGCGACCTGCAGGCTTGACGTCGCTGCTGCCAGCGAGAAGGCACGGCGAGATCGTTTACCGGGCATACGTGAACCCTCCGAACTGTTCCACGGCGTCGGCCATCTCCTGGGCGGGGGAGGCAGCCTGGTCACGGCCCACCGGGACGGGGCCGTCCTTCTGCGTGAAATCCGTGACCTTCCAGTCCCCGTTGATCCACGCCAATTCGAAGGTGTTGGTGAACCAGCTCTCGGACACAGGGTTCTTGGAGCCTTCACCAGCCAGTCCGAACAGAGCGGAGTACCAAACGGCGACGCTTGCGGTATTGCCGCCGAACTTCTCGACTTTGGTGCCGACAGGGTTGGAGCGCGAGATGAACGTCATGCCGCTCGGGGCAGTGCCGTCAGCGTTCAGTCCGATGCTGGTGAGGAATGCCTCGCCGGAATACACCTTGTCCAGGTCGCCCTGACGGGCAGCGGCGACGTCAGGCGCGTACACAGCGTTCACGATCTGGCGGCGAGCGTTCGCCTCGAACATCTCGGCAGAGCCGAGCGCCACCGAGTAGTTCGCCGCCGCACTCTGCGCACCCTGCTCATCGTTCGCGAACCCCGACGCGATCGAGCCGTTCTTCCCCGTCACCGGCTTCGTGCCCGTCGCCGCCGTGGGCGCGGAGCCCGCCTTGTCGCCGCCGTTCCCTTCCGGCGCCCCGCCGTCGTTCCCGCCCCCGCCCATGTTCGCGAACGCGATAGCCGCGATAAGCAGGACGACCACGCCGACCACCGTGATCAGGGACCGTGAACTGCGGGCCGGCCGACGGGATCCGTCGTAGCCGTCGCCGCCCTCGCCGTCGGGGAATCGTGTACGGGTCTGGCGCGTTCCGCCGATGGTGCTGTATCCATCATCCGTACGGCCTGAACCCGAGTCGCTGCCGTAGCCGTGGTCGTCGCCGAGACTCATGCTGCGTAGGCCCCCTCAACCGTGTGCGATTCCGCGTAGTACGACGGTAGCCGTGCTGGTTCCCGCGCGGGCGCGGTGTGGTGACTCGACATCAGGGAGACGCAACCTCTGCCGTTGGGCACGACGGACGGATGGGGTGGAAGGGGAACGGGGGCAGCGGCAGCCTTCCCCGGGCAGGCTGACGGAGGGTTAGATGGCCATCCCGTAGACGATGGTGAACAGCGTTCCCAGTGATCCAATGATGAACACACCAGTCAGACCGGCAACGATCAGACCCTTGCCCTGTTCTGCGCTGAACGTGTCGCGCAACGCCGTCGCGCCGATGCGCTGCTTGGCTGCTCCCCAGATGGCGATGCCGAAGCAGAGCAGGATGGCAACAGCCATGACGACCTCGATCATCACCTTGGCTTCGTTGCCCAGGGCTCCGAACGGCCCCCACTTGGGAGCGATGCCGTTGATGATGGTGCTGATACCGCCCTTATCAGTGTCAGCTGCCAGGACCATGTAAGTCACCGCCCCTGTTGGGTAGTTCACTGCCCCTTGCCACATGGCATGGGTCACTCCCTATCTTCGCTGATGAATGCCCCCCGGTACGACGACTTGGCGCCTCTCTTTCATGGGATCTCGCACGTTTGACCGGTCCGACCGCCCTGACCTGCGGATCGAATCGGTGTGTGACCACATGCATATGGTTACTCTGTGTATCACGGAGAGTGACTCTGGGCAATCATTATCATCTCGCCACCCTGGCCGAAGCCCGCCTTCGGTCCCTCCTCGCACTCATCGGGGCAGGCAGGTTGAGGGCCAGTCAGAGGACGGAGCGGCGGGGGCCCGGCGGGCGGGGCAGTGTCGTCCAGGTCTTCGGTGGCCGGAAGTCGCACCAGGAGCCGTCAAAGGGAAAGGTTCCGGCCTCGGCCAGCCGCGCGACCTTGGTGCCCTCGGCACGGATGGCGGCCGCTTCATCGGCCGACCAGTAGACGGGGTGGCCGGTCTTCTCGGCGAAGGACTCCTCGTCCTTCCACTGCCAGGACCGGTCCGGTGCGACGTTGATGTCGAGCTCATGGTCGGCGATGTCGATGTCGTCGCCGTGGTGGACGCGGCGCTCCAGATTCACGTACCAACCGCGGAACTTTCCCCTGCGACCGAAGAGCCACAGAACGGAATGCGCGGCGTCGGTGGGCTGATAGAAGAGGGCGCTGCCCATCGGCCACCGGTCGGGGACCACCGGATATCCGGTGGCAGGTCGGTCGTCCGGGGCGATGTCGCGGAGGTGTGCGCCTCCCGGGAGCTCCGTGCGCCACATGGGTGCGCCTGTCTCCATCCATACCAGCTGGCCCTCGTCCGTGCGGTCGACGAGGCGTACGGGCACCGAGGCACTCAAGTGGCCGCCGATGAAGAAGTTCCAGTGCAGAATCCGGCCCGGTACGTCGTCCGTGGTGTCGATCAAGCGCGCGAGACGGTTCATGGATCCATCCTTGCTGCCGGAGCCCGATGGTGGTGATGTGTTCTGTTTTGCCCGGACAGGAGCAAGTTCAATGCGCGGAGGGGGGCGTGGCGTAGCGAATGCCTTTCGGTAGGACGAGCCGAACAGTTTGGAGCAGGCCGGCTCGCCGTCCGACAGGCAGGAGCCGCGCGGTCACGCCGGGGTGATCGGGCCCTCGCCGGCCGGCTCGGCGAAGTGGTCGAACTCGCCGGCCACGACGCCCTTGGTGAAGGCCTCCCATTTCGTCCGGGTGGTCGTGACGATGTTGGACGGGTCGCTGGTCTCGCGAAGGCGGACGAGCCCGTCCGGACCGAAGGCGATCTCGATCCAGGGCCCGGGGCCGTCCTCCCCCTCAGGAGCGGCGCGGACCCAGGTGAGGTCGGTGGGTATGTGTTGCTCAGCCATGGGTGGTTCCGGCCTTGACGCTTCGGAGAAGGGCGGCCCAGGCGGTGGGGGTGGTGCGGAGTATGGCTCCGGTGGGGTCGCTGCTCTCGGTGACGTTGACCGTGTTGTCGTGCGCGGCGACGTGTACGCAGGACTCGCCCTGTCCGCAGTACGACGACTTCTGCCACTGGTACGGGGGCATGTTGCGCTCCTTCACAGGTCGGTGACCAGACTGTGGATGAAGTCCCGGGACTTGTCCGGTGTCAGTGCTACCGCTTCCATGCGGGCCAGCAGAAGGCGGTAGGCCTCCAACTCCGACTCGGCATCCACCAGGGCGGGACCGTGTGACTGGTCCAGTGAGACGGTGTCGAGGCGCGGTGCCGATCCATGTACGTAAAGGATTGTCTGTCCGGATCCGGGATAGGCGCCGATGGAGAAGGGGATCACCTGGACCGTGATGTGCTCACGCTCGCTCTGTTCCAGCAGGTGGCGGAGTTGGCCCTTGGCGACGGTCGTGCCGCCTACCGGTACGCGGAGCGCTGCCTCGTGGATGACCGCCTGGTACGGAGGGGGAGACGGGCGGTCGAGGACGGCCTGGCGCTGGAGCCGGTGGCTTACGCGGTGCTCGATGTCCGAGCGGGAGAACTCCGGCACGACCTGCCGAAAGATCTCGCGGGCATGGTCCGTGGTCTGGAGGAGGCCCGGAATGTGCGACGTGTTTGCGGATTCCAACCCGGTTGCGTGGTGCTCCAGTTCGGCGATGTCCAGCAAAGGGGTGGGCAACACCTCGCGGAACGTCTCCCACCAGCCGGTCGTGCGCTCCCCTGCGAGGTCGAGCAGCCCCTCGATATAGGTGGCGTCCGAGCAGCGATAGTTGCGAGCCATGGCACGCAGCCGCTCCGCACTGACGCCGAAACGGCTCGCCTCGATGTTGCTGAGCTGGGCCTGGCTGATGCCGAGCAGGCGCGCGCCTTCAGTGGCGGTGAGCCCAGCCCGGTCCCGCAACCTGCGCAGCTCGGTCCCGAGGCGAAGCCGTCGCACGCTGGGAGTGCCTCTGAGCGCCATGCGTCAACTCTCCTTGCCGGACACAGGGGTGGTGCCGTCACTCACACGAGTGCTTCTCTCAAGCGATTGTCGATCAGGCAAATATTTTATGCGGCGAGCCGCTAGCTTGAGATGCAGGCCACTCGCCCGGAAGTACCCCGCTCGACGGAGCGGCCTCGTCACCGGGCAACCAGATGCGCGAGATCCAACGTCCCTCCGTGATCGGAGACTTCCATGGTCCTGGCCACCGTAACGCCGCCCTGGGCGTACACCCTCCAACTCCCGCAAGATCCCCGCGCTCCGGGCATCGCCCGAGCCACCCTCCGCTCCGTACTCCGTGTGCACGGCATGGGCGATCTCATCGACACCGCCGAGCTGTTGGCGAGCGAGCTCGTCACCAACGCGTACCGGTACTCCTCGGGGCCGTACTCACTCCGGCTGCGCGACGCCGGGCGGCACCGGATCAGGCTCAGCGTCTGGGACACCAACCCGGACATCCCGCCACCGTTCCAGGGCGGTGGGAAGGCGCCGGCGTCGCTTGCCGAGTGCGGTCGGGGGCTGCATCTCGTCACCCTGTGGGCCGACAGCTGGGGCGCGTACCCCCTGCGCGGCGGGCTGCCGGGGCACGGCGGGAAGCTGCTCTGGGTGGAGTGCGCGTGGAGACGGGAAGAGGACCTGCTGGGCCGCGTCTCACCGGGAGAACCGTCCTGAGTCATCGCGTCCCTCACGGGGCGGAGCCGTCAAGGACCTCCCCCAGATACCGTACGAATCGAAGGTCCGGGCGGCCGCTGAGCCGGACCTCGCCGGTGGGTATGAATCCGGTCCGGGCCAGTACGGCTCGTGACCCGGCGTTGTCGAGGGTCGTGACGGCCCGCAGTGCTGTCAGACCGTACTCCGCGGCGGCACGGGCGCAGATCTCACGGACGGCGGCCGTAGCCAGTCCTTGTCCGGCGCTCTTCTCGGCGATCCGGTATCCGAGCTCGGCCGAACCGTCCGCCACATCGACCAGGTTGACCCGCCCGAGCACCGCACCGCTCGAACGCAAGAAGGGCCCGGGCATGGTCGAGACGAAGGCGCCGCAGTTCAGCCATCCGGCGATGATGGTGAGCTGAATGCGCGACGGCAGTTGAGTATCTGCGCGCGAGATCTGCCGTGGGCCGGGAGCCGGGGCGCGCACCTCATGGGACCGGCCCCGGTCCTCAAGCTGCGGAGGGCGCTTGAGGTCCGGGGCCGGGTTTGGTGGGGTTGCGGGCTTCCCGGTCAGGTTGCCCGGCGCGCACACCGTGCTGTGGTGCGGCTCAGCCCACTGTCTCGGGCTCCGAGGTCCAGGTTCCCAGGGAGATCTCGGCGGTGATGCCCGGCCCGAAGCCGGCCATGATGCCGCGCTGGCCGTGGAGGGTCGACGCCTCGTCGAACATGCGGGCCAGGGCGTCGAGTACCACCGCGCTGGCGATGTTGCCGTACTCGGTGAGCGTGGCCCGGCTGAAGCGGAACGCTTCGGGCGGCACGTCGAGGAAGCGGCTCAGGTCGTCCAGGATGCGCGGACCGCCGGCGTGGATGATGTAGAAGTCCAGCTTGCTGGCGTTCCACTGGTGCTGTTCCGCGAGGGCGCTCAGGGCTGGGGCGAGTGGCTCCATGGTTCCGGGCACGCGCTTGTCGAGCTGGAAGTGGAAGCCCGTGGACCGGACCGCGTAGGAGATCCATTCCTCGGTGTCCGGGATGATGTACGACCCGTTGCGTTCCAGACGGACTCCGGTGCCGCCCTGGCCCCGGACCACGGCGGCGGCGATCCCGTCGCCGAACAAGCCGTTGGACAGCAGGGACCCCACACCCAGGTCGGTGGGCTGGTAGCACAGCGAGCAGAACTCGCAAGCGATGACGAGCACGTTGCGGTCGGGGTACGCCGTGCAGAAGTCGTGGGCCCGGTTGACGGCTGCGCCGCCCGCTGCACACCCGAGTTGGGCGATCGGCATCTGCCGTGTCTCCGGCCGGAAGCCCATCTTGTTGATGAGCCACGCGGTCGGCGGAGGCATCATGAAGCCGGTGCAGGAGACGTAGATGATCAAGTCGATCTGCGACGGCTCGAGTTCCGCCTGGTCCAGTGCCTGGCGGACAACAGCCGGGACGCGGGCCTTGGTCTGCGCCTCGTAGATTTCGCTGCGCGCATCGAACCCCGGGTGTTGCAGCACCTTGTCGATCGGCTGGATCAGATGCCGTTTCTGGACCCCGGTGTGTTCGATCAGACGGAGGACCAGACCGAGCTGCGGATGGTCGCCGTGCAGTCGTTGTGCCAGTTCGAGGGTTTCGTCGTTGGTGATGACGTACTCGGGAACTGCGATTGCGGGCTTGCAGAGTACCGCCATGGATCTCCTCCTAGCGGACGATGAACCACACGGCCGAGCCCTGACCGGATGTGGGGGCAGGTGTCGGCCGACGGTAGCCACTGCGGCACCGTGCGTGGAGCGGCGCGGGACAGACCTTTTGGCTGCGGCGCCGAATTCCATGCCCCTGCGGATGGGCATGGATGGGCCGATCGACGAATGCGCCGAATTCTCACCGTGTGGGCAGATGAATTTCGGCCGCACCTTGATCGGCCCTGGAAATCACGCTACGGCAGGCGGATGAGGGGCGCACGTCGGACGGAACGCGCTGTCCGGGAGCCCCGGAATCTTCCGGGTTTCCGCCCTTCGAGGGCCGATGCGGCACTTGTTTGTCGTTGGCCACGGCCGGGCGGACCACCCGTGCCCGGCACTGCCCAGCGCGTGCACGACCGGCCCGCCGAGGGGCCGCCCCACGGCGGGAGACGCACCGCTGCGGGGCGGCGGTCACCCATCCCGCGGACCGGTGATCGCCGGTCGGAGCGGGCCGCCCTCCCTGATCGCGTGCCGCGGTTGCACGAAGAGCCTGATGTCTTGCTGGGGTTCACAGCTGCTGGGCAAGCACATCGTTTTGGTGAACGTGGACACGATTGGGTGAACGGTGTGACGAGCTGCGGGTACCCCCGGCGGGGTGTGCGTAGCGTTCTCGGTGCGATCTGGGACGCCGGGTGTGGCGTCAGCAGTCGGGGCCCCCGTGTCACCAGCGAGATGGTTCGGGGCCTCCCCGTCGCCTCTGGCCACACCCATATGGCCAGGTCGTAGGGATTCCGCCCGCCCGGGACGGAGCGCATACGGGATATGCGTCGCCGACCGGGACGCGAAAGCGGAGGACCAGTGCGCCCAAGACCGTTCGGGGCGTACCGGTGAGCCGGGACTCACTCCTGCTCACTGCCCAGGAACGGTAGCGACGTCACCAGGCGACGGGCAGTGCCAGCGGATAACGCCAGATCGATGTCTTGTTCCAGGCCACTTCTCCGGCCGGCTTTGCCAGCCGGAGGTCAGGGAAGCGTTTCAGGAGGGTTCCGAGTGCGACTTCGAGCTCCGTGGCGGCGAGCGGGGCGCCGAGACAGTGGTGGCCACCCCAGCCGAAGGTCATGTGGGACGGACCGGTGCGTTCCAGGTCCAGCTCGTCAGGCCGGTCGAACTTCCGGCCGTCCCGGTTGGCCGTCAGGTAGGAGACGTGCACGATGTCTCCCGCTCGGATCTTCACCCCGCTCAGTACCACGTCCTCGGTGGCGACGCGGGGAATGCCGACGCCCTTGCGGAAGGGGATGAAGCGCAGCAGTTCCTCGATGGCCTGCGGGAGCATCTCGGGGCGGGCGCGCAGCATGGCCAGCTCCTTGGGACGCGTGAGCAGGGTGTATGCGATGTTCCCGATCTCGTACGTGGTGGTGTCCTGGCCGGTGATGAGCAGGACCATGGCCATGACGGTCAGTTCTTGATCGTTGAGGAGCTCGTCCCCGTCGCGGGCGGCGGCCAGCGCGCTGATCAGGTCGTCGCCCGGGTTCTCGCGCCGGTGCGCCGTCAGCTCCGCGAAGTAGGCGCGGAGATCGGCCTTGGCGCGTACCGCGTTGTCCCGGTTGTCGATGCCGACGTCCATCATGGTGCGCGCGTGGGCGCGCAGTTGAGCGTGGTCGCCCTCGGGAATGTCGAGGACCTCGCAAATGGTGGTCAGGGGCAGGGGGGCCGCGAGGTGCTCGAAGAGGTCGGCGGGAGAACCGTGCTCCTCCATCCGGTCCAGCAGCTCATCCACGACATGCTGGGTACGGACCCGCATGCGCTCCATGTGGCGCGGCGCGAAACCCTTGGAGATCAGGCTGCGCAGGCGACTGCTGGCCGGTGGGTCCATCACATTGATCGCCTCGTCCTGAACGATGGGTTCAGGGGTCATCCGCGGGAAGTTCCGGCCGATGATGGCGCTGCGGCTGAATCGCCGGTCGGTGGTCACCGTGCGTACGTCGTCGTAGCCGGTGACGAGCCATGCTTCCCCGTCGCCGTGGGGCAGTTGGATGCGGGCAACGGGTTCGTCGTTCTGCAGTTGCTTGAGCAGCGGATCGAATTCGAGGGCCTCGGCATAGTCGAATGGACAGTTCCGCGGCGTGGAGGCTGGTTCCATACGGGGCTCCAGATATCGGATCTGACGGATGGTTCGGTACCTACTGGGATGAACGGGTCATAAGTACCCGATCATCTTCCGGGGCACGCACCGCTCCGGGGCAATTGGTCCATTGGAATTGACCGTCCCGGTGATGCGGAGGGTTCTGGCCCGTGGCAGGGGCGGGGCATGCCGGCGCCGCGTACACACGCCTGCGAAACGTGCCGCGTCGGCGCCGAAGATGCCCAGGGGCCCGGGAGCGGGTACCCGGGAGCAACCCGCTCCCCACCCCTCTTTCTCAGCCGGTCGGCACGACGTTGGTGGCATCCACCGCGGGGCGCAGTCCCCGGGCGAGCTCGACGGCGTCGCCCACGGCCCAGAAATGGGTGAAGAACAGGCGGGGGTTTTCCGTCAAGTGGTGGTTGTGCAGCTCGACGAGCTTGATCCCGCCGCGCCGCAGAGCGCCCAGTACGTTCTGGACCTCCTCGGCGAGCATGGCGCAGTCGCCGCTGAGCGCGGCCCGGCCGCCACCCAGCGGCTGGAAGTTGAACGCGCTGGTCGATCCCAGACCGGGAGGCAGTACCAGATGGCCGTCGCAGATCGTCTCGCGACGGGCGAAAACGATCTTGTAGACCACGCCATCACTGGAGCCCTTGGCGCCCAGCGCAGCTTCGATGCCGGCGATGTCCAGGTCCTTGGGGACCGGCGGGCCGGGCGGTACTGCCGGCGGGGTCCCGGTGAGGTCGAATCCCGCGCGCAGGCCGCGCGCCAGGGCCACCGCGTCGGGGCCGTGTCCGTGGACGTGAGCCCACCAGATGTCGGGTGTCTGGGCCAGCAGGTGCTTGTGGAGCGCGGTCTGTGCGATTCCGTTCGCCTGCCAGGCGTCCGTCACGTGCTGCAGCTCGTCCTCGGTGACCACCACATCGCCCATCACCATCGTGGTGCCGTCGGCGTAACGGACGAAGCCCACGTGCGTGCCCAGCGCGAGCGCAGGTGTGACGGTGACGCCATCGGAGACCACGTAGAGATCCCCGCGGGGGAAGGCGGTGTGGTAGGTCGTTCCCCGCAGCATGTTGCCTCTGCGGCCCAGCGTGTGTGCGACGTCCGCCCAGTCCGCCTCGGTGGTGGTCACCGGCTTGACCCGCCGGTGACTCCGGTCCCCGGGCATCCCGGTCATTCCGGCCGGCACGGGTCGAGCGGCGGCCGCCCCTGCCCCGACTCCGGCCAGCATCGGTGCCAGCGCCGCTGCGGCCAGCACGCGCCGCCGCGACGTAGGCACCTGTGTGTGCGTGTCCTGCTGTCGATCTTCAGCCATCATCTGATCGCCTCCATGACGAGATGAAATCATGTGAAACAACAAGAAAGCGGATGCTTCGTCATAAGCCGGGCCTGGATGGACCAAGCGTGTGCTGCACGCTCCGGCCGACGGGGCGCACGAGCGTCCGAGACACGGCTCGTATCCCGGTGGGCATGTGGGGATACGGCATGGGGCGGTCCTGTCCTGACCGGTGAGGGACAGCAGCCCGCCCGATCGGGAGACGGGGGCTGGCTGGGCGCCGGATACCACAACTGCCCGGCCGGCAACGCCTGATCGCACGCCCTCCGGCCGCCCACCGATCGGGTGAAATCCCGCCGGGGGCGGGGCGGGCGTTCGGCCTTGCAATTCAGGGCCGAACGCCCGCCCCGAGGGCCGACGCGCATGGCGTGTCGGGTGCGCCGTCTTTGGGACAGTGCCGCTCCACGATCAAAGAGCGGGGTGAGCGGCGTGGCCGTGGTGGGCCGGCAGAGGCTGAGCGATCTGGGCGGGGCGGGCGGAGCTGGTGACGGTCCGGGTGGTGGTGGCAGGGATCAGCTGAAGCACAGCGACGGCCCCTGGCTGCGGGCCGCCGGGGGAGCCGAGTCGCTGCACACGCTGCTGGGGCCGGTGAAGACCGAGCTGGAGACCGCGCACGAAGGGGTCGTGACGGGGACCGTCGGACTGGAGGCGCTGGCCGAACTCGGCGCCGTACGCGAGTCGTGGCAGCGGCGGATCGAAGCCGCGCGCTGCGAGTGCGGGAGCCTCGCCGGGAAACTCCGCGCCGTCGTACTGGCCCAGGGCGTCACGGACGAGACCGTGAAGTCGTCCTTCGCAGCGGTCGCGACGCGGACCGGTGGGCAATGACCTCGAAGATCACGTGGGCCCAACTGCGCGACGTGAACTGCGCCGAACTGGAAGGCGCGGCCGACGGATGGGGCCGGGCCAGCAACCTGGCCGACGCCGGCCGGGACCGCATCGACAAGCAGCTGCTGAACGAGTTGCGCGGGACGCAGCAGGGCGAGGCGGCCGACGCGGCCGTAGGGCGGCTGCGACAACTCAGCCAGAACTTCCAGTACGTGTACACGGAGTGCGGTCTGCTCCGCACCACGCTGAACAGCATGGCCCACGAAATCAGGGGCCAGCAAAGGGCGTTGCAGGAAGCGCTGGACGACGCGGAAGCCCTGAAGTTCACCGTGCACCCGGACGGGTCGGTGACCTACCCGGAGGCCGGCGAGGGGCTGATCGACGACAAGCCGATGCCGGGCGGGACGGCGACCGGGGGAGGAGTACCGGGGCTGCTGCCGCCCTCGGGGCTCGTCGCCCCCAACCCGAACGTGGCCAAGGCGCAGGACATCGCCGACCGGGTGGTCAAGGCCCTGCGGACAGCGGCCGACATCGACTGGCGGTACACGCGGATCCTGCGGAAGCTGAAGGCCGAGGAGGGCCTGAAGGTCCCCGACTCGACGTGGACGGACGCGGCGACAGACGCGGCAGCGGTACGGAACGCGGCCGGCGCCTACCTGAACGAAGCCATCCCGCACAACGCGAGCCCGGCCGAACGCAAGGCGTGGTGGGCCGGGCTGACGCAGGAGCAGCGGGAGGAGTACCTCGCGGTGTACCCGGACCAGATCGGCAACCTGGACGGAATCCCGGCGGTCGTACGGGACGCCGCCAACCGGGACAACCTGCAACTGCTCATCGGGAAGCTGGAAGGGCAGGAGGGGGACAAGGCGGAGACGCAGTTGGCGGGGTTGCGGGAGATTGACCGGCAGCTGCACGACGGGCGGAAGCCGCCGATGTTCCTGCTCGGGATTGGGGATGAGGGGAATGGGCGGGCGATTGTCTCTTACGGGAATCCGGATACGGCTCGGAATGTGTCGGCTTATGTGCCGGGGCTGAATACGTCACTGGATGAGGAATTTACTAAGGCGGACCTTAAGCGTGCTCGTGACACTGCTATGGGTACCTTGAATCACGCCCCATCCAGTGCGGCGATCGTGTGGCTCGGCTACGACGCACCACAGACGCCTGATGGGTTGAGGAGTCTGGCGGTAATGGGTGACGAGAGGGCCGAGAGGGGTGGGAGCGCGTTTAACGGATTCATGAGTGGATTGGTGGCTACCAACGATAATGAGAACCCGCACCTGACGGCAATTGGGCACTCGTACGGATCGCGCACTGTCGGTGCTGCCACGCAGCAGGGTGGCGGGATTCCCGGAGTGGACGACATCGTCTTGGTTGGTAGTCCCGGGGTCGGCGTGGATCACGCCGAGGATCTGGGGGTGGGAAAGGACCACGTCTTCGTTGGGGCGGCGGAGCACGACATCGTGACGATGCTCCCGTCAAAGCAGCAGACCGCTTTTGGTGCTGTCGGCCTCGTCGCTGCGGGACCTGTCGCTTCCTACGTTGTTGGAGACCTCGCCGACCAAGGCGACGACGATCTCTGGTTCGGAAAAGACCCGGCGAGCGAAGCATTCGGTGCGAGACGTTTCCCTGTAGATGACGGTCCACGGTTGGTCAACGGTGAGGGGATCTCGATCGATGCACACTCCCAGTACTTCGATCCCCGCAAGGACACTTCGTCTGCCAACAGTATTGCGCTGATCGCTGCTGGGCATTCGCAAAGGGTCAAGGTGGAGAGGTATCGATGAGTCACCGTTTCGTGACCACGACTGTGGCTCTAATGGCATGTGTGCTGATCTCCGGCTGCGTGAATCATGGGAAGAGGACAGATATGAACATGCAAGGAGCAGCTGACCATTCTGACGGCATCCTTGACGCCGTGTTGAACGAGATCAAACCAGAAGTGCAGTGGGCGCATGCGCCGACCACCACAGGCAGTTGTGATGTGACTCGGAGGCGTACGGTCATGACCATTGTTTCGGAAGCCCGTCGCGGTAGCTTTCTGGGCCTGGTGGACCGTTTTTGGCGGAAAAGCGGGTACAGGATCAAGGCAATCAATAACGATGCAGATGCCCCGGCGATCTATGCGCAGACGAAGGACGGTTTCGGGGTCAGCCTCATCATCGGCTTCAAGGGCCAGGCCTTCTTCGAGGTGGATAGCCCCTGCGTGAAGGAATCAGAGGTGGCCGAGTCCACCACCCCGCCCAACGGTCCTGCGTACGAGGACGTCTATCCCCTTCCCCGCCCCAACGTGCACTCCGACTTCTGGTCCGCCAGAGCAACCTGACGCCACATCAGGACAAGGTGACCTGAACCTCCGGATGTATCGCGCACTTTGAGTCTCGCATTGGGCCCTGGGACCCATGCCCCGCCCGGTGCCCGTGTGGTCGCATACGTGGAGTGGCGGTTCTGTCACTGCTCACTGCACCCACTCACAAGGCAGGGGACTCGCCGTGTCTGGCATACGAGGGTTAGCGGTTCCGGGTGGCGTTGACCCGGATGCTGTCGTGGTCCATCCGGGCAGGCACCCCCTGCCGAGCACGTTGCAGGCAGTGCAGATCCTCGTCCGCGTGCTCTTCGTGGTCACCGTCGTCGGCGTGATCGACGTGTTGTCGGTGGCGTCCTCGGTCGATGCGGTGAACGGTCGGCTGCTGGGCATGCTGCTGTATGCGGCGTTACCGGGTGTCACCGGGTTCGTCCTCTCGCTGTATCTATGGACTGGTGGCGTCCGGATCCGCCGCGGACTCCTTGCCGTACACGTCTGGCTCGTCCTCGGTGCGCTGGCCACCTTGAGTGGGGACGGCAGCGTCCAAGGTGTCTTCCAGCTGGTGATACCTGTCGCCGTCGTCGTCCTTTTGTTCCTGAGGAGGTCCCGCGCCTGGTTCAGGCTCAGCCCTGAACAGCGCGCCGCGCAGAGGCCGTTCATTCTCACGCGGGTGATCAGGGCCCGTCGTGACCGTGGCCAGACCGCGATGGAGTACCTCGGCGCGGTCCTGGTGGTCGTGGCCCTTGTCGGTGCGCTCATGGCGACGCAGATCGGCGGACAGCTGACCGGTGAGATCCGGAGCGCGATCTGCCGGCTGACCGGTAGCGCCTGCCCGGCGGCGGGCAGTGGCGTGGCGGCCGGCCATGGCACCGATGGCGGTGGTGGTGCCTCTGCCGGTGGCGGTACGGAGTCCGGCGGTGTGGACTCCGGAGGGTCGACCGTCGCCGGAGGGACTTCTTCGTCCGGTGGGTCGGGGCCATCCGGGGGTACGGACTCGGGCGGGTCCGCAGCATCCAGTGGATTGGACTCCAGTGGATCGGACTCCGAGGGTACGGACTCCGAGGGTACGGACTCCGGCGGTTCCGCAGCGTCGGGTGGTTCGGACTCGGGTGGCACGGATGCCTCGGGCGGGTCCACCGCTTCCGGCGGAGACGGCGGCAACGCCACCCAGGCCGCCGAGGGGGGCGACGGTTCGAGCCCCGCCGGTCACGCATCGGACGGCGGCTTCTTCACCGGGCTCGTCGGCGACGGGCTCTGGGGCGATGTCAGCGGTGCCGCGGACGCTGTCCTCCACCCCGTCACGAACGGCAAGAACCTCGGCAGCCAGGTCGCCCAGTACACGCAGAGCGCGAGCAACAAGTGGTCCCAGGGCGACCGCGCCGGTGCGGCGGGGGAGCTGATCAAGGGGGCCACCGGGGTCGGTGGAATCGGCGCCGGGCTGCCCGGTTCGGGCTCCCGTGTCGGGGCGGCCGTGCAGGCGGACCAGCGCGACTATCTGAACGCCCGCATCCCGCGGGGCGGCACTGCTGCCGGGCGCAAGGCGTGGTGGGACGGACTGACGCAGGATCAGCGTGATCAGTACCTCGCCCTTTCCCCGGATCGGATCGGCAGCCTCGACGGGATCCCGGCGGCGACCAGGGACGCGGCCAACCGGAAGAACCTGACTCAGCTGATCGGGAAGCTGTCGGGGCAGGACGATGCGAAGTCGCAGAAGCAGCTCGCCGGACTGCGGGAGATCGAGCGGCAGTTGAAGGAGAACGGGAAGCAGCCGCCGATGTACCTGCTCGGCATATCGGACGAGGGAAACGGCCGGGCGATCGTCTCGTTCGGGAATCCGGACACGTCGAAGAACGTGTCGGCGTATGTGCCGGGGCTGAACACCTCTCTGGACGAGGAATTCGCGAAGAACGATCTCAAGCGGGCCCGTGACACGGCGATCGGTGCCCAGGGGTACGACCAGTCCACTGCGGCGATCGTCTGGCTCGGCTACGACGCGCCACAGACGCCGGACGGGCTGGGGAGCCTGGCGGTCATGGGTGCGGGGCGGGCGGAGAAGGGCGGCGTGGCGTACAACGACTTCATGAGCGGGCTGGTCGCCACCAACCAGAACAAGGATCCGCATCTGACGGCCATCGGGCACTCGTACGGCTCGCGGACCGTGGGAGCCGCCGCGCAGCATGTCGGCGGAATCCCGGGGGTCGACGACATCATTCTGGTCGGCAGCCCGGGGGTGGGCGTGGAGCAGGCCGTGGATCTCGGGGTCGGTGCCGGACACGTCTTCGTCGGCGCCGCGGCGAACGACCCGGTGACCAAGCTCCCTTCCAAGCTGCAGGCCGCCGTGGGCACGCTGGGGATGCTGGCGTTCGGTCCTGCTGGTGCATACTTCGCCGGGGATCTGGCCGACCCGGGGGGCGACGATCTCTGGTTCGGCAAGGACCCGGCGAGCAAGGCATTCGGCGCCAGGCGCTTCCCCGTGGGCGACGGGCCACCGGTGGTCAGCGGCTCCGGCCTGAGCTTTGATGCCCACTCTCTCTACTTCGATCCGGTGAGGGACGCCGTCTCGGCGGACAGCATCGCTCTGATCGTGTCGGGACATGCCGACGGGCTCAAGATGGAGGCACAGCGATGAAGCGACGGTTCCGGATCGTGGCGGTGGCCCTGGCCCTCGGCTTCTCCCTGTCCGCGTGCGGGAGCGAACACCGGGTACAAGGGGACGCCGGAGGGAAGAAGGGGCGCATGGACATGCAGCAGGCCGCCGAGCGGTCCGACGGCATGCTGGACGCGGTGCTGAAGGCCATCGACCCCGAGGTGCAGTGGGCGCACGGGCCGACGACTGCGGGGACGTGCGATGTGACCCGCAGGCGCACCGTGATGACCATCGTGTCGGCGTCGCGCCGGGCGGATTTCCTGGATCAGGTGGAGTCGTTCTGGCGGAAGAGCGATTACCGGATCAAGGCGATCAACAATGACACGGAGTTCCCGGCCGTCTATGCCCAGACGGACGCCGGGTTCGGTATCAGTGTCAGCTTCCGCGGAAAGGGGCAGGCGTTCTTCGAGGCGGACAGTCCCTGCGTGAAGGAGTCGAAGGTCACCGATTCCACGTCCAGGCCGAACGGTCCGGCGTACGAGGGCGTCTACCCCCTGCCGCGTCCCAACGTGCACTCCGACTACTGGTCCGCCGAGGCATCCTGAAGACGCGTCAGTGAACGGAATCCGCGCTCGGCCGCCCGGTCGGTGACCCCGGTGAGCCTGCCTGTGCCCCGAACAACTCGCACACACCCGCGAAACCGGCCTTGAACCCGCCCCCGATGGGGGATGGTTGAGGGGTGCGGAAATTCTGGGTGGTCGGTGGGATCGGCATCGGGGTCGCCATGTGCTTCGTGGCGCTGCTCGTCGTCGGTACGTACTCCGCTGCCGCCGGCCTCGGCAGCGCCGGCAGCAACGGGGCCGTCGGGCTGGCGAAGGGGGCCGTGCCGGCGAAGTTCCAGCCGCTCGTGCAGAAGTGGGGCAACCTCTGCTCGGCCATCAACCCCGCGCTCCTCGCCGCGCAGCTGTACCAGGAGAGCGGGTGGAACCCGCGGGCCCAGAGCAAGGCCGCCGCGCAGGGCATCGCGCAGTTCATCCCCGGGACCTGGTCCGGGCACGGGATCGACGGGGACGGGGACGGGGACCGGGACGTATGGGATCCGGCCGATGCGATCCCCTCCGCCGCCAGCTATGACTGCGAACTCGCCGGGTACGTCAAGAAGGTGCCGGGAGATCAGACGGACAACATGCTGGCCGCCTACAACGCCGGTGCGTACCGGGTCATCAGGTCGGGCGGCGTACCGAAGATCGCGGAGACGCAGAACTACGTCAAGGTCATCCGTTCGCTGGAGAAGAGCTTCGCCCGGCCGGTCGGGCGGGTCGAGCCTTCGCGGCAGGCGGCCGGGGCGATCTACTTCGCGCAGAAGAAGCTCGGCACGAAGTACCTGTGGGGCGGGAACGGCACTGCTGAGCAGGGTGGACGGTTCGACTGTTCCGGGCTGACGCAGGCCGCGTACCGGACCGTGGACATCGAGCTGCCGCGGGTGGCGAACGACCAGTACAACGCCGGGCCGCACCCCTCACGGGACGAGCTGCTCCCCGGTGACCTGGTCTTCTTCTCGGACGACCTGACCAACTCCCGGGCCATCCACCACGTCGGGCTGTACGTGGGCGGCGGGTACATGATCAACGCGCCGTACACCGGGGCCGTGATCCGCTTCGACAAGATCGACACGCCCGACTACTTCGGTGCGACACGCGTGACGAAGGACGGCGCCGCGGCACTACCGACCATCCAGCCGGCGGCGTGACAGGGAGTCAGCCTTGGCCGGAACTCTCCGTGAAGCCTGGGCCCTGAGCTGCGACGACGAGTCTCTCTTCGATAACGTCATGGTGATCATTCGGTGGAGAGTGGAACGTACACGCAGAGAGCATCGTTCCCTGGACTGGGACGGCATGCGCATTGACCATGCGGCGCCGACCGGCACAGTCGCGTACGTCACGCAGCAGTGATCGAAGTAGTGGTCGAACCGAAAAACGGGGGTTCGTCAAATGCGGTGCACACGGGTGTGCGCCGCGGCAGCAGACAAGACAAGGGGCCGCAGCGGATGGCTGGACTCGCACTGGATGCGTCGAACCCCGACGTCAGCCTGCTCTACGACATCAATGGGCTCGCGAAGTCCGCTCCGACCTGGTTCGACCGGGTCATGGAGTTCGTCGGCGAGTACGGGATCATGCTCGGCATGGTCCTCGTGGTCCTGTGGTGCTGGTGGAGCGTCCGCCGGCGCGGCACGGCCGAGGACTCGGTGACCGCGGTCGCCGGGATCGTCTGGGCGCCGCTCGCGGCCGGGATCGCGCTGCTCGTCAACATTCCGATCCGGGGCTTCGTGGAGCGGCCGCGCCCGTTCCGCGACCACCAGGGCCTGGATGTCCTGGTGTCGGGGAAGAACGACTTCTCGTTCGTGAGCGACCACGCCACGATGGCGATGGCCCTTGGCGTCGGGCTGTTCGTGGCCAACCGGAAATTCGGGCTCGCCGCGATCGCCCTCGCGCTGGCGGAAGGGTTCTGCCGGATCTACATGGGGGTCCACTACCCGACCGACGTCATCGGCGGATTCGCGCTCGGCACTGCTGCCGCACTGCTGCTCGCCCCGCTTGCGATGGCGCTGCTGACACCGGTCGTCGCCGCCGTCTCGCGGTCGGAGCGGGTGGGCTGGCTCGTGCGGTCGCGGCGGCCGGTGCCGGCCGAGGCCGAGGAGCGCCCGCTCGGGATCCCGGAGCCGCGCCCGCGGTCGGGCGGCGGTGGCGAGAAGGATCTGGCCGCCTGAAGGCGGTGTGGCCGAGGGAGAGCCGGGGGGCGTTCGCGCCCCCCGGTTCTGCGTCAGACCGACCGGCAATTGGGGGGTGCGTGCCCCAGATCCGTGACGCCGCCCCCCAATTGCCGGTCGGTCTTACAGCGCCTGCGGGAAAGTGAAGAGGCGCTCGGGGTCGTACTGCTTCTTCACCCGGGTGAGCCGGTCGGCCGCCGTTCCGTAATACGCCTGCCGCCAGTCGGTCAGCGTCGGGTCCGTGTAGTTCTGGTACGCCGCCCCGGACGCGTACCGCCGCAGCGCCCCGTGGGTGTTTTTCAGCCAGTCCTGCTGGGCCGTGCCCGCCGTGCCGGGACGCCAGGCGGCGATGTACTGGGCGAGCATCCGTGAGCGGCGGTGGACGAACGCCGTCGCCCGCGGGTCGACCCGGTTGATCGCCCCGCCGAGCGCGGTGAGCGCGATCGATCCGCCGCCGCCGCTCGGGGTCACGCCGATCCGGGTGAACGCCTCGGTCCGGTCGAGCAGGGCCCGTATGGCCGCCGGGGACAGGGAGTGGTCGAAGAAGTCGGACGCGGCGGCGTAGGTCTCGCGCTGGAGCGCGCCCTGCACGGTACGGCCGGGTGTCGTACCCGGCAGCCGGCACTGCGCGTCGCTGATATCGGAGCAGCCCGCGTACACCAGCATCGCCTCCTCGTAGCTGCGGCGGCGCAGCGACACCGAGGACGCCGATGCGCCGATCCGGGCGGCGAGACGGTCGACGGCGTTCTGGAGGTCGCCGTAGGTCCCCAGGCTGAACGCGACGACCGACGCGGTCGGGTTGCCGCCGCCCGGTCCCGCCGCGAGATGTGCGGAGGACCAGATCTCGTCCGGCTGGTCGGGGCCCCACTCCTGCCAGGCGGCGATGACGGACCGGGCGCGCGACCACGGCCACGACATGTACGCGGTGACGGTCTGCGGGGCCGGGCGGGTGCGGAACGTCAGCTCGGTGACCACGCCGAAGTTGCCGTTGCCCGCGCCGCGCAGCGCCCAGAAGAGGTCGGGGTGGTGCTTGGCGTCGGCGGTGACTGTCTTGCCGTCGGCGGTGACGAGCGTTGCCGCGGTGAGGCTGTCGCAGGTCAGGCCGTACGCGCGGGACGCGACGCCGTGGCCGCCGCCGAGCGTGAGGCCGGAGATGCCGACCGTGGGGCAGGAGCCTCCGGGGACCGTCAGTCCGTGCCGGGCAAGACCCCGGTAGACGTCGATGAGTTTGGCGCCCGCGCCGACGGTGCCGTCCCGGTCGACCCGGGAGAGTGACGAGACGTCAATGACCAGGCGCCCGTTGCCGCTCGACCAGCCTGCGTAGGAGTGGCCGCCGCTGCGGATCGAGACGGGGGTGGAGCTGCGGCGGGCGAAGGCCAGGCACTCACGGATGTCCGCCGCGTGCCGGACGTACGCGACGGCTGCCGGTTTCTGGCCGTCGAAACGGGTGTTGTAGAGCTGACGGGCCGTCCGGTACGCCGCGTCCGCGGGGCGCACGAGGGTGCCGTCGAGGCTCTTGGCCAGGGCGGGCCAGTTCGTCTTGCCGGTTGTGGCAGACGGTGAGCCGGCTGATGCGGGCGACGTGCGGGTGGTGGTGGCCGAGGTTGCGGCCGAGGAACCCGTGCCGGAGCCTCTGCAGGCGGTGGCCGTGGCGCCGGTCAGGGCTGTTGCCGCGCCCGCGGTGAGCAGGGTGCGGCGGTTCGGCAGGTTCATCGGACCTCCGGGACATGGCCTGGCGGGTCGGTCGGTCGGGCGACCGTCGGGTGGATCGGTTGTCCGTGATCCGTGATCCGTGATCAGCGGGCGGTGCGGTGTTGCTCGGCGTCGGTGCGGGCGCGGTCGCGGGAGCGGCGGGCCGGGCCGGTCCACCCGCATTCGCAGCGGGCGATGCAGAACGAGCCGCGTTCGATGGTGAAGGGCTCGTGGGCGGGGGGCGTCGGCGGGGTGGCGGGAGCGGTCGGCGTGACCTCCGCGGTGTGTTGGTCGTACACGCGTCCACGGTACTGGGGACGGGCACCCGTCCGTGAGGCCCACGAGGACGGCGTGACGGGGGACAGGGGTGGTCGTTATGCGGGTCGGGTGGGGGGCTCGGGCAAGCGGTACGTCGTTGAGGGTTGGCAGGCGATGGTGGTGCAGCAGCACAGGTCCGGAGGCGGGGCGCGCGCTGTCTGCGCCCTCGCCGTGGTGGGCGTGATGGCGGCGGCCGCCGGATGCTCGGACAGCGGTGGCCGGGGCGGGACCGATGCCGGCGGCCGGAGCGTGGTGGACGAGCGGGGTGGGGGCGATTCCCTCGAAGTGATCCACCGGGCGGCCGCGGTGCTCGCCGGGACAGGGGGCGGGAATCTGCCAGGGAGCCCGGACGTCGCCGGGAGTGCCGAGGTGCGTACGTCGATGGAGACCGCGGCAGGCGGGACGCGGGTGACGATCACCGGCCGGGGGACGTACGACTTCCGCAGGCAGCTCGGCCGGCTCACCGTGGTGCTGCCGAAGGACGCCGCGGGCGAGTACGAACACCGACCCATCACCGAACTCCTCGCCCCCGGTGCGCTCTACATGAAGAACCGTGGTGCCGGAGTGCCCGCCGGCAAGTGGGTCAGGGTCGATACGACGGCCCTGGAGGACGGCAACCTCGTCACGGGCGGGGTCACCGATCCCATGGCGGCCGCCGAACTGCTGCGCGGGGCGGACAAAGTGACGTACGTGGGGGAGAGCGAGCTCGCCGGGGTCATGGTCCGGCACTACCGGGGGACCGCGGACCTCGGACGCGCGGCGCGGACCGCCTCGCCGCAATCGCGTGGCGCACTGGCCGCGGCGGCGAAAGGGTTCCGCATGGACGCGGTGCCGTTCGACGCGTATCTGGACGAGGCGGGGCGGCTGCGGAAGGTGCGGCACCGGTTCAGTTTCGCCAACGAGGGACCGGCGGTGCAGGTGGTGTCGACGACGCTGCTGTTCGGATTCGGGGTGCCCGTGGATGTGCAGCTTCCGGATGATCGCGACATCTACACCGGGCGGATCGAGCAGGGGCGGCGGTAGCAGCGGAGGAGGCGGCGGGCCGGGCGCGTAGGCATCCGGCGGGGCCGAAATGGTCCGTCCGTGCCATGCGCGGCACGTGGTCCGCTCCCTACGCTAGGAAGTCGGCGACGGCAGTGAGAGGTGACGTACGTGGTGACGCTCAGCACTCGGACCGTTCAGGACCATGTGGCCCTCGCCGAGATCGAGCTATGCGGTGAGCTGATGATCGCGGCGTCGGCCGCGATCGGGGAACGGCTCAGTGCGGACCGTATCGACGAGGTGCTCAACGTCGGGGCAGGCACCGAACGCACCACCGTTCCCCGGCAGAGTGACCACCGGGGATGACGGACAGAAGCGCACGTCAGGCGGCGCCCCGGACAGTGCCCCAGGAAGTGCGACCGCACACCGTGCGACCTCCAGCGGCGCTGCCTCAGGTACGGAGCAGGCGGGCGATGGCCTTCGTGGCTTCCTCGACCTTCGCGTCGATCTCCTCGCCGCCCTTGACGGCCGCGTCGGCGACGCAGTGGCGCAGATGCTCCTCGAGAAGCTGGAGCGCGAACGACTGGAGAGCCTTGGTGGACGCCGAGACCTGCGTGAGTATGTCGATGCAGTAGACGTCCTCGTCGACCATCCGCTGCAGACCGCGGATCTGGCCCTCGATCCGGCGCAGCCGCTTGACGTGGTCGGCCTTCTGGTGGTGGTAGCCGTGTATGCCGCGGTCGTGGTCGGTGAGGGTCTCCGCCGTTTCCTCGGTGGGTTCCGTCGCCTCTGTGGTCTCGGTGGTGGTCATTGCTGCCTCCCGTTTCCCTTTAACCTGCGCCCTATATACCCCAGGTGGGTATATCCTAACGAATTCGGCTGAACCGTGACCGGGGGCCCGTGCCGATCACCGTGTTCGATGCGCGACACTGAAGAACGCCGGTTAGCCGTGGCCGGATGATGCGCCTAGCATCAGCCTGACCGAAACCAAAGCATCCTGAGGACCCCACGTGCGCTTTCGTCTGACCCCCAGGGAGACGAGCTTCTACGACATGTTCTCCGCATCCGCGGACAACATCGTCACGGGCTCGAAACTCCTCATGGAACTGCTCGGGGCGGACTCTGCCTCCCGAGTCGAGATCGCGGAACGTATGCGGGCAGCGGAGCACGCAGGGGACGATGCCACCCACGCGATCTTCCACCAGCTGAACTCCTCTTTCATCACGCCGTTCGACCGCGAGGACATTTACAACCTCGCATCGTCGCTCGACGACATCATGGACTTCATGGAGGAGGCCGTCGACCTGGTCGTGCTGTACCAGGTCGAAGAACTCCCCAAGGGTGTCGAGCAGCAGATCGAGGTGCTGGCGCGGGCGGCCGAGCTGACCGCCGAGGCGATGCCCAACCTGCGCACGATGGACAACCTCACCGAGTACTGGATCGAGGTCAACCGCCTGGAGAACCAGGCCGACCAGATCCACCGCAAGCTGCTCGCCCATCTCTTCAACGGCAAGTACGACGCCATTGAGGTGCTGAAGCTCAAGCAGATCGTGGATGTGCTGGAAGAGGCGGCCGATGCGTTCGAGCACGTCGCCAACACGGTGGAGACCATCGCGGTCAAGGAGTCCTGAACCACGTGGACACCTTTGCGCTGATCGTGACCATCGGTGTCGCGCTCGGCTTCACCTACACGAACGGCTTCCACGACTCGGCGAACGCCATCGCCACCTCGGTCTCCACCCGGGCGCTGACCCCGCGGGCGGCCCTGGCGATGGCCGCGGTGATGAACCTCGCCGGTGCCTTCCTGGGCCAGGGAGTCGCCAAGACCGTCAGTGAGGGCCTGATCGCGACGCCCGAGGGGCAGAAGGGGATGGGAATCCTCTTCGCCGCCCTGGTCGGCGCGATCATCTGGAACCTCGTCACCTGGTATTTCGGTCTGCCCTCGTCGTCCTCGCACGCGCTGTTCGGCGGCATGGTCGGTGCGGCGCTGGCCGGCGGAACGCTGGTGCACTGGAACGGGGTGCTCGACAAGATCGTCATCCCGATGTTCGTCTCGCCGGTCGTCGGTCTGGTCGTGGGCTATCTGGTGATGGTCGCGATCATGTGGCTGTTCCGGGAGACCAACCCGCACAAGGCCAAGCGCGGATTCCGCATAGCCCAGACGGTCTCGGCGGCAGGCATGGCGCTCGGGCACGGTCTGCAGGACGCGCAGAAGACGATGGGCATCGTGGTGATGGCGCTGGTCATCGCCGATGTCGAGAGTCCGAGCGACCCGATCCCGGTCTGGGTGAAGATCGTCTGCGCGCTGATGCTCTCGCTGGGTACGTACGCGGGTGGCTGGCGGATCATGCGGACGCTCGGCCGGAAGATCATCGAGCTGGACCCGCCGCAGGGCTTCGCCGCGGAGACGACCGGGGCGTCGATCATGTTCGGCTCGGCCTACCTGTTCCACGCGCCCATCTCCACGACGCATGTGATCACCTCGGCGATCATGGGTGTGGGGGCCACGAAGCGGGTCAACGCGGTGCGGTGGGGGGTCGCGAAGAACATCATCCTCGGGTGGTTCATCACGATGCCGGCCGCGGCACTGGTCGCTGCCGCGAGTTACGGGGTCGTCGTTCTGCTGTTCGGGTGAGTGACGCCCCCCGCGGGCTTGAAGTGAAAGGGGTCCGCCCCCGCTCCCTTGTGAGGAGCGGGGGCGGACCCTTCGCCTTGAGGGTGGCACCGCCATGCAGCACCCCAAAGGCTGTCCTTGGTCACCCAAAACGGCCGGAGATGTAGTCCTCCGTCGCCTGGACCGACGGGTTGGAGAAGATCCGTTCCGTCTCGTCTATCTCCACGAGCTTGCCGGGCTTGCCGACCGCAGAGAGGTTGAAGAACGCCGTGCGGTCCGAGACACGGGCCGCCTGCTGCATGTTGTGCGTCACGATGACGATCGTGAAGCGCTCCTTCAGCTCGCCGATCAGGTCCTCGATCGCGAGGGTGGAGATCGGGTCCAGGGCGGAGCACGGTTCGTCCATCAGCAGCACATCCGGCTCGACCGCGATCGCGCGGGCGATGCACAGGCGCTGCTGCTGACCGCCGGAGAGACCGGAGCCGGGCTTGTTCAGGCGGTCCTTGACCTCGTTCCAGAGGTTGGCGCCGCGAAGGGACTTCTCGACGACGTCCGCCAGCCGGCCCTTCTTGTACGAACCGTTCAGCTTCAGGCCCGCCGCGACATTGTCGAAGATCGACATGGTCGGGAACGGGTTCGGCCGCTGGAAGACCATGCCGACCGTGCGGCGCACGGTGACCGGATCGACGTTGGACCCGTACAGGTTCTCGTCGTCCAGCAGGACCTTGCCCTCGACGCGGCCACCGGGGGTGACCTCGTGCATCCGGTTCAGAGTGCGCAGGAAGGTGGACTTGCCACAGCCGGACGGGCCGATGAAGGCGGTCACGGAGCGGGGCTCCACGGTCATCGAGATGTCCTCGATGGCGAGGTGGGAACCGTAATAGGCGGACAGGCCGCTGACGTCGATGCGCTTGGCCATCTGAATCACTGCTTCTTTCGTGCCGCGTCAGCGGCCGGTCTTCGGGGCCTTCCAGCGGGCGATACCGCGGGCCACCAGGTTGAGGATCATGACGAAGGCGATCAGGACCAGAGCGGCGGCCCAGGCACGGTCGTACGACGCCTCGCTGCCGATCTTGAACTGCTCCCAGATGTAGAAGGGGAGCGACGACTGTGCGCCTTGGAAGGGATTGGTGTTGATCAGCTGGCTGCCGAAGACCAGCAGCATGATCGGCGCGGTCTCGCCGGCGATCCGGGCGATCGCGAGCATCACACCCGTGGTGATACCGCCGATCGCGGTGGGCAGAACCACCTTCAGGATGGTGCGCCACTTCGGGATGCCGAGCGCGAGTGATGCCTCGCGGAGCTCGTTCGGGACGAGCTTGAGCATCTCCTCGGTGGAGCGGACCACGACCGGGATCATCAGGATGGTGAGCGCCAGCGAACCCATCAGGCCGGACGGCTGGAGCTTCGCCATCAGCATGATCGACAGGATGAAGAGACCGGCGACGATGGACGGGATACCGGTCATCACGTCGACGAAGAACGTCACAGTCTTGGCGAGTACACCCTTGCCGTACTCCACCAGATAGACGGCGGTCAGCAGGCCGATCGGGGCGGAGATCAAGGTGGCGAGGCCGACCTGCTCCAGGGTGCCGATCAGCGCGTGGTAGACACCGCCGCCCGGCTCCATGCCGAGCACACCTGCCATGGAGTGGGTGAGGAAGTAGACGTCCAGGACCTTGGCGCCGCGGCTGACCGTGATCCAGATCAGCGAGGCCAGCGGCACGACGGCGAGGAGGAAGCACACCCAGACGATGCTGGTGGCGAGCCGGTCCTTGGCCTGGCGCTGGTTCTCGACGACCGACGTCGTGACGTACGAGATGACGACGAAGAGCACCGCGGAGAACACGCCCCACTGGATGCGGCTCTGCCAGCCCGCCGCCGCGCCGATGCCGACGCCGAGCACGAGCGCGGCGCACGCGAAGGCGGCCGGGGCCCAGCGGGGGAGCGCCCGGCTGCTGAGGCTGTTTCCGGAAGCGGCCGCCGTGGGGGTGGGGCGTTCCTGTATGCCGGTGTTGGCTGCCTGGCTCATGCGTTGGCCCCCGAGTACTCCTTGCGGCGGGCGATGATGAGCCGGGCCGCGCCGTTGACCAGCAGGGTGAGGACGAAGAGGACGAGGCCGGAGGCGATCAGGGCGTCGCGCCCGAACTGGTCGGCCTCGTCGAACTTCGCGGCGATGTTCTGGGCGAACGTTGCGCCGCCGGGGTTGAGCACATGCGCGGAGATGACGAAGCTCGGCGACAGGACCGTGGCGACGGCCATCGTCTCGCCGAGTGCGCGGCCCAGGCCCAGCATCGACGCGGAGATCACGCCGGAGCGGCCGAAGGGCAGCACCGAGAGGCGGATGACTTCCCAGCGGGTGGCGCCGAGGGCGAGGGCGGCTTCCTCGTTCATCTTCGGGACCTGGAGGAAGACCTCGCGGCTGACGCTCGTCACGATCGGCAGAATCATGATCGCGAGCAGGATGCCGACGGTGAAGAGCGAGCGGGCGACGCCGACCTCGGTCTTGTCCAGTACGTACGTCCAGCCGAAGAACTGGTCGAGCCAGAGGTTCAGCCCCTCCAGGTACGGGACCAGGAAGAGTGCGCCCCAGATGCCGTACACGATGCTCGGCACTGCGGCGAGCAGGTCGACGACGTACGCGAGGGGTGCGGCCAGCTTGCGCGGCGCGTAGTGCGAGATGAAGAGGGCGATACCGACAGCGATCGGAACCGCGATGACCATCGCGATGATCGAGCTGACGATCGTGCCGAAGAGCAGGACCGCGATACCGAAGACCGGCTTGTCGCCGACCGGGTTCCAGTCCAGCGTGGTGAAGAAGTTGCCCTGGTCCTTGGAGATGGCGAGGGTCGCGCGATACGTGAGGAACACGGCGATCGACGCCATGATCACGAGCAGCAGAATGCCTGAACCCCGTGAGAGGCCCAGGAAGATTTTGTCGCCCGCGCGTCCGGGGGCCTTGGGCCTGGCGCGCTTGCGCTGCACCGGGGGCACCGGTGGCGTGTCTATCGGTGTGGTGGAAGCCATGGTCTTTCCGGTCTGTGTGGGGGAGCGACGGGCTCCCCTGGCGGCGGTGCACCGGATGGGGGGTGGTGCCGGCGGGCCGGTCCGGAGGGGTGCACCGGGCCGGCCTGCCGGGTGTTGCTGGTGGAGCTGGATTTCAGCTGGTGTTACGGGTGTTGCTTCTGACTACGAGAGGGACGCGATGGTCTCGCGGACCTTGGCGTTGATCTCGGTCGGGATCGGCGCGTAACCGGCGTCGGTGAGGAGCTTCTGACCCTGGTCACTGGCGGTGTAGTTCAGGAAGGACTTGACCGTGGAGAGCGTCTCGGGCTTGTTGCCCGAGTCGCAGGCGACCTCGTAGGTCACCAGGACGATCGGGTACGCACCCTCGGCCTTGGTGGTGTAGTCGAGGTCGAGCGCCAGGTCCTTGCCGGTGCCCTTGATCTTGGCGGCGGCGATGGCCTTGGAGGCGTTCTCCGAGGAGGCCTTGACCGGGGCGGAGCCACCGGTGTTGATGTCGACCGTGGAGATGGACTGCGACGAGGCGTACGAGAGCTCGAAGTAACCGATCGAGCCGTCGACCTGCTTCACCTGGGCGGCGACACCGGCCGAGCCGGACGCGGCCTGGCCACCGGGGGCCGGCCACTTCTTCTCGGGCTCGTACTTCCAGTCGTTCGGCGCGGTGGCGGCGAGGTACTTGCCGAGGTTCTGCGTGGTGCCGGAGTCCTCGGAGCGGTGGAAGGCCTGGATCGCCTTGGCCGGAAGCTTCGCGCCGCTGTTGAGCTTGGCGATCGCCGGGTCGTTCCACTTCTTGATCTTGCCGTCGAAGATCTTGGCAAGGGTGGGGGCGTCCAGCGTCAGGCTGTCGACACCCTCGAGGTGGAAGCCGATCGCGATGGGGCCGCCGACCATCGGGAGGTTGATGCCCTGGCCGGTCTTGCAGATCTTCTTCGAGTCGGCGACCTCTTCGGGCTTCAGCGCCGAGTCGGAGCCGGCGAAGCCGACCGTGCCCTGGTTGAAGGCGATGATGCCCTCACCGGAGGACGACGACTTGTAGTTGATCTCCACGCCCTTGCAACCGGCCATGTAGTCCTTGACCCAGAGGTCCATGGCGTTCTTCTGCGCGCTGGAGCCGGAGGCGAGGAGCTGGCCCTTGGCGTCGTCGCACTTGATGTTCGACGCGGCGCTCGTCTTTTCGCCGCTGCCGCCCGTGCTGCTGCTGCCGCCGCTGTTGTTGTCCGAACCGCACGCCGTGAGGACCAGGGCGCTGGAGACGGCGAGGGCACCGAGCGCGGTGGCACGAAGCCGGTTCTTGCGCTGAAGCTTCACTTTCGGGTTTTTCCTTCCAGGAGCCGCCGAGGTCTTGTTCGTTCTACGACGGCGTGCGATGTGATGGGTGGTGCGGCGTCTCGCCGCGCACCGTGTACTGCCGAAATTAGGCAGAACAGGTGAAGTGGCTTACGGGGGAGAGTGAACAGAAGGTGAACCGTGGCGGGCGGCCTGGTTCTCGTCGCCGTGGTGCGGGGCCCCTGGGCGGGGCGGGGGCGTTGCGTGGTGCGGGGCCCCTGGGCGGGGCGGGGGCGTTGCGTGGTGCGGGGCCCCTGGGCGGGGCGTTGCGTGGTGCGGGGCCCCGGTCCGGGGTGCGGGGTTCCGTCCTCAATCGCCGGACGGGCTGGATTTTCGGCGCCGTGTCCCGGTGGAGCCGCCGCACTGTGCGGTGGGTGGTGGGCGGGGCCCCTCCGGGGCGTCTCCTCAGAACTGGCGCGGAAGCCGGCAACGCGGGCGAACCCGGGACGAGCGCCAGTCCCTGCGGGGACTCCCCTGCACGGCCCCACCCAGGCATCACTCGCGCCCGCGACCCGGCGGTCGTGACAGGAGGGCACACCGGGCCGTTGGCGCGCGACGGCCGGTCCGGGGCCGTGCAGGGGAGTCCCCGCAGGGCGACGAACGGGTACCCGGGCTTCCCGGCGTACCCGCCGAACGTTCGTCGTTCGAGGAGACACCCCGGAGGGGCCCCGGGCCACCACCCGCCGGGCAGGCGACGGTGCCACCAGGGGTCAGGCGGACACCTCAAGCCCGTCCGGCGATTGAGGACGGAACCCTGCCCCCGGACCCGGGTGCGAGAACCGCACCGCCCGCCGGGGCAGCCCCGCACGTCACCCGCTGATCAGCAGCGCGTCCAGCAGGTCGCGGTCGCGGGGCTGGGTGAGCCGGGTGCGGGCCGCTTCCGGGTGGAGCCAGAGGACGCGGTCCACCTCGTCGCTGGGGACGAACACGCCGTCCGTCGCCTCGGCCGCCCAGTACAGGACTTCCTTGGGGCGGCCGTTCGCGAGATACCGGACCGTGGGCAGCGGGGGCCCCGGTATGCAGTGGTGGCCGGTCTCCTCCAGAACCTCGCGCAGGGCGGCGTCGATCGCCGGCTCGCCGCGCTTGAGCTTGCCCTTCGGATGTGACCAGTCGTCGTAACGGGGCCGGTGGACCAGGCAGATCTCGAGCTCCCCGGATTGCTCCGACCGGCGCCACAGCACACACCCCGCGGCCTGTACGATCCCGCCGTTCATGGCGCGGTCACAGTCGCCGTCGTGTACGGCCAGGTCTCCCGGAACATCCCGCGGGCCGCCTCCACCTCGTGTCGCTGGTCGGCGTGGAGCACCCCCAGGGCGTAGGCGGTGGCCGGCGCGATCCTCGGCGTACGGGCCGCCGATGCCGCCGCCGCGGCTGCCTCCGCCGCGTCCCGGTGCAGGTCGAGCGCGTGTCCGGGGGTGACCAGGACAGGGTCGGGGGCGCCGCATACCACCTCGTGGGCGTACCGGTGCAGTCGCAGCAGAAGGCGGGCCTGGTGCCAGGGCGCGTCGTGCGCCTCGTTGTACGGCTCGGCCGTCTCGTCGGACGGGAGCGCGGCCACCGCACCGAGCAGCCGCTGCTCCGCCCGGTCCGCGGGCCCGTGCAGCATCTCGGCGGCCGGGGCCGTGGCCGCGGCGGAGAGCGGGACCTCGGAGGCCAGCAGGGCGACCGCGTCGGCGACCGCGTGGAACCGGGACGAGCCGAGCGCCTGGAGGGCCGCCGAGTGGGCGCGGGTCCTGGCGAGGGTGAGCTGCCGTTCCAGAAGCGCTCCGGCCCGGGCCGCACCGACGCCGAGTGCGGCCCGTTCCTTGGCCTGGGCGTCGTGCGGGGCGACATCGATACCGGTGCCGACGGAGGCGGTTCGCTGTGTGCGGGGCGGCGGCAGCGAGGTGCCGGACAGGGCGTGCAGCGCTTCGAGGAGCCGGGTCAGCCGGGTCGCGTACGCGTGCTCGCGGGCCAGCGTGCCGGAGAGCCAGGCCAGTTCCGTACGGAGCTGCTCGGCCCAGCCGGGTTCGAGTGCCGACCGGAAGGTGTGCAGGGTGCCGCTGATGCGGCGGGCCGAGCGGCGCAGCGCACCGGCGGCCTGCTCGGCGGCGAGTGTCCCGGCGTCCGTGGGGGCGCTGTTCTCGCGGTGCAGGCGCAGGCTGCGAAGGAAGTTCGCGGCCTGTTCCTGCAGGTAGGGGGCGAGGACCGCGCCCGCGGACACGTCCGTCCGGGTCGTCGTCTGGTGGTCAGGGCGTCGCACGCCGGCGCCTCCGTGCGTCAATGAGCATTTCCTGTACGTGCCGCAGCGGCTGGCCGTCCGCGTCCGTGGCGTGCCGGTTCCAGTTCCCGTCGGGACCGAGGTGCCAGGAGGAGGTGGTGTCGGCCATACCGGTCTCCAGGAGTCGGCTGAGCGCGGCACGGTGGGCGGGGTCGGTGACCCGGACCAGTGCTTCGATCCGGCGGTCGAGGTTGCGGTGCATCATGTCGGCACTGCCGAACCACACTTCGGGTTCGCCGCCGTTGCCGAATGAGAAGACCCGGGAGTGTTCGAGGAAGCGGCCCAGTATCGAGCGGACCCGGACGTTCTCGGAGAGGCCGGTGACGCCGGGGCGGATCGCGCAGATGCCGCGTACCCAGATGTCCACCGGCACGCCCGCCATCGCGGCCCGGTAGCAGGCGTCGATGATCGCTTCGTCGACCATCGAGTTGACCTTGAACCGTACGTAGGCGGGGCGTCCGGCCCGTTGGTGCGCGATCTCCTTGTCTATCCGGGAGATCAGCCCGTCGCGCAGGGACCTGGGGGCGACGAGGAGGCGGCGGTACGTCTCGCGGCGGGAGTAGCCGGAGAGCCGGTTGAAGAGGTCGGAGAGGTCCGCGCCGACTTGCGGGTCGGCGGTCAGCAGGCCGAGGTCCTCGTACAGCCGGGCCGTCTTGGGGTGGTAGTTGCCGGTGCCGACATGGGAGTAGCGGCGCAGCGTGTCGCCCTCCTGGCGGACGACGAGCGAGAGCTTGCAGTGGGTCTTCAGGCCGACGAGGCCGTAGACCACATGGCAGCCGGACTCCTCCAGCTTGCGTGCCCACTTGATGTTGGCCTGCTCGTCGAAGCGGGCCTTGATCTCGACGAGTACGAGGACCTGCTTGCCGGATTCGGCGGCGTCGATCAGGGCTTCCACTATCGGGGATTCGCCCGAAGTCCGGTACAGGGTTTGCTTGATGGCGAGAACGTCGGGGTCGGCGGCGGCCTGCTCCAGGAACGCTTGCACGGAGGTGGAGAACGAGTCGTACGGGTGGTGCAGGAGTACGTCGCGTTCGCGCAGCGCGGCGAAGATGTCGGGCGCGGCGGCGGATTCGACCTCGGCGAGATCGCGATGGGTGCCCGCGATGTACTTGGGGTATTTCAGCTCGGGCCGGTCCAGGGACGCTATGCCGAAGAGCCCGGTGAGGTCGAGCGGACCGGGCAGCGGGTAGACCTCGGCGTCGGACACCTTGAGTTCGCGTACCAGCAGGTCCAGCACGTACGGGTCGATGGACTCCTCGACCTCCAGGCGGACCGGCGGGCCGAAGCGGCGCCGCATGAGTTCCTTCTCCAGGGCCTGGAGGAGATTCTCGGCGTCGTCCTCCTCGACCTCCAGGTCCTCGTTCCTGGTGACCCGGAATGTGTGGTGGGCGAGGACCTCCATGCCCGGGAAGAGCTCTTCGAGGTGGGCGGCGATGACGTCCTCTATGGGCACGTACCGCTGCGGCGACGCCTCCAGGAACCGGGTCAGAAGCGGCGGCACCTTGACGCGGGCGAAGTGGCGGTGGCCGCTGACCGGGTTGCGTACGACGACCGCGAGGTTGAGCGAGAGGCCCGAGATGTACGGGAACGGGTGTGCCGGGTCGACGGCCAGCGGCGTCAGTACGGGGAAGACCCGCTGCCGGAAGAAGGTGAACAGGCGGGCCTGTTCCTTCTCGGTCAGCTCCGGCCAGCGGATCAGCTGGATGCCTTCGTCGGACAGTGCGGGCGCGATGTCCTGCTGGTAGCAGGCGGCGTGCCGGGCCATGAGTTCGCGGGACCGTGTCCAGATCAGGTCGAGGACCTCGCGGGGCTGCAGACCGGATGCGGAGCGGGTGGCGACGCCGGTGGCGATACGGCGCTTGAGACCGGCCACCCGGACCATGAAGAACTCGTCCAGGTTAGAGGCGAAGATGGCGAGGAAATTCGCTCGTTCGAGGAGGGGTGTCGCCGGGTCCTCGGCGAGCTCCAGCACCCGTTCGTTGAATGCGAGCCAACTGCGCTCCCGGTCCAGGAAGCGGCCGTGCGGCAGCTCGCTGCCGTCGACGTCGGGTTCGTACACGTCCACGTCGGCGTCGAGATCGGGATCGAGGTCGGCGGCCATGGAAAGGCCGGCTCCCGCGTAATTCGGGGATGCGACGGCATGGGGGCGGTGCGCGGCGAGAGAGCCGACCGACGGCTGCACGGCGGGCTGGACCGGGACCTCGGAGCTGGGCAACTGGCTCATGGCCCTATTGTTCCGCGCGGAAGGCTTCCGGGGCGCGTCGGAGGGGGCGGAGATCGCGGAAAACCCGGGGTCTCTGCCGCGTTTTCTCCCGTTGCGGGGGGTCGGCACAGCTGGCTGCATCCTGAGAGGGTCGCAAGCGCGTCTGAATGGGCGGTAACGGCGACATGACGTGCAGGAAGCGGTGTGCGATGCCGGGTTGCGGTGTCACGCTGCGTGTGCGGGGTCCGGGCCGCCCCCTCTGCGGCCCGGACCCCGACGATCGGGGAGGGTCAGCCGTGGCGTCGGCGCAGTACCCGGAAGGCGAGGGCGACGGCAGCGGCGGCGAGGACGAGCAGGATGCCGGTCTCGACCAGCTGGAGCGGCCAGAAGTGCGAGGCGGGGTGGTAGTCGACGTAGCGGAACGCGACGTCGTGGCCGGCCAGGCAGTCCTTCAGATCGTCGGCCGAGTTCAGGCACACATCGACGGGCAGCCGCTTGCCTCCGGTGGTGATCCACCCCTGGCCGGTTTCGGCAGCCGCATCGGGGAACCGGTAGGCGCTCCCGAACCGGAAGGTGTCCGTACGGACCGGCCACAGTCCGTTGCGTACGGTGTTCAGGGCCACGACCAGTGCGCCGTACGCGAGAACCGTCACGATCATCGCGGCGACCGTGCGCCGCAGCAGAAGCGCGGCGAGCGCGCCGAAGGCGAGCATGAGCAGCGCGTAGCCCACGGGGACGGTGCCCATCGCGCCGTACACGACCCGCTCGTACCACTCCGGTGTGTAGTGCGTGCCGTTCGCCTTTGAACGGGCCCAGGCGCAGACGGCGGACAGGACGGAGACCCCGGCGAGGGTCAGGACGGCGGGCACGGCGAGTTGTGCGGCGAGCCAGCGCGCGGGTGACACGGACTGGGTCCAGGACAGCTTGTACGTGCCGCTCTCCAGCTCCCGGCCGATCACCGGGCCTGCGACGAAGATGCCGATGAAGGCGGGCAGCAGCATCATCACCAGGTCCGCGTAGGCGAGCACTTGGCGGAAGTGGAATTCGGTGTCGAGGAAGTGACGGACGGTGTCGCCGCAGCCCCGGGTGGTCTTCTGGGCCGAGCAGCCGGTGCCCGCGAACGTGTCGGAGACGGAGCTCATCCACAGGTAGGTGCCGACTACGGCGGCGATCCCGGCGAGCGCGAGGGCGCCGACGGTCCACAGGGGCCGGCGGTACCGGCGTACGACGACCCGGGCCGGGCCGCGCAGGCTGAGGGTGCTCATCGCGCCGCCACCGCCTCACGGGCCACGGTCTCGCCGTGCGCCGCGCTCGGCGTCAGCAGTGCGGGCGCGTCCGGTGACCGCAGATGTGCCAGCAGCAGTTCCTCCAGTGACGGTGTCGCGATCTCCCAGGCCGCGTCGTCCACCGGGCCCTCCTTCCGTACCAGTGCGGTCAGTCCGCGCCCCGTTGTGCGGGACTCGACGACGGTGTGCGGTGCCAGGTCCTGTACCGGACCCGTGAGCAGGGCGTGTGCGCCGAGGATCTCCTCGGTCTCGCCGCCGAGACGGACCCGGCCGCCGTCGACGAGCAGGAGGTAGTCGCAGGCGCCCTCCAGCTCGGTGAGGATGTGCGAGGACATCACGATGGTGGTGGCGTGCTCGGCGGCCTCCGCCATCAGGACGCCCATCAGCTGGTGCCGGACGAGCGGGTCGAGGTCGGCCATCGGCTCGTCGAGCAGCAGCAGTTCGGCGCGCTTGCCGAGCGCGACGGCGAGCGCGAGGCGGGTGCGCTGGCCGCCGGAGAGCGTGCGGACCCCGGCGTCCCTCGGGAGGTCCCCGATGACGCGTTCGGCGGTGGCCCGGTCCCAGGTGGCGGGGTTCAGCTCGGCGCCCGCCCACAGCGTCTCGGCGACCGTCAACTGCGGGTACAGCGGCTTGTCCTGGGCCACGAAGGCCATCCGGGCCCGGGCCTCGGCGGGCGCGGAGCCGAGGATCCGCAGGGTTCCCTCGACCGGCCGCAGGAGGCCCGCCGCGAGGGCGAGCAGGGTGGACTTGCCCGCTCCGTTCGGCCCGACGAGCGCGCATATCCGTCCCGCGGGCAGCCGGAACGAGCAGTCGCGCAGCGCCCGGTCACCGTCTCCGCGCCGGTACGTCATGCCGAGGCCGGTCGCCTCGATCGCAGCGCCTGTCATGTGCGGTCGTCCCCCTTGTACGTGCTGTCCAGTACGGCGGTGAAGAGCGCGGCCATGTCGTCGCGCTCCAGCCCGGCCGTGCGGGCCCGGCGGGCCCAGTCGGTGAGTTCTCCCCGCAGGGGTGTGTCCGTGGTGGCCGTGGTCCCGAGGGTCCGGCGCACGAATGTGCCCATCCCGCGCCGGGCCTCGACCAGGCCCTCGCGCTCCAGTTCGCGGTAGGCCTTGAGCACGGTGTTCGGGTTGATGGCGGTGGCCTCGACGACCTCGCGTGCGGTGGGCAGCCGGTCGCCGGGCTCCAGCAGTCCGAGGCGGAGGGCCTGTTTGGCCTGCTGGACGATCTGGAGGTACGTGGCGACGCCGCTGCGCCGGTCGATGCGGAACTCGACCGCTGCGGACTCTGCCATGTTCACCCCTTTCACTAATTGAGTAGTGAAAGGGTGCCGGAAAGAAGGGGCGGCGTCAAGCGACGCCGCCCCGGGGGACGTTGTGCGGGCTCAGAGGTGGCCCGACAGCCTCTCAGGACTCCGCGCGGTACATCAGGTCCACCTCATGGGTGGCGAAGCCCATCCGCTCGTACACGGCCAGGGCCGCCGTGTTGTCCGCGTCGACGTAGAGCATCGCGGTCGGCAGCCCCTCGGCGGCGAGGTGGCGCAGCCCGATCGTGGTGAGCGCCTTGCCGAGACCGCCGCCCTGCGCGTCGGGCCGGATGCCGACGACATACACCTCGCCGAGGTGCTCCTCGGCGTGCACCTTTGTCCAGTGGAAGCCGACCAGCTCGGTCCCGCCCTCGGTCTCGCGCTCGGCCAGGAAGAACCCCTTCGGGTCGAACCAGGGCTCGCCCTTGCGGTCGTCCAGGTCGCGCTGGGTGAGCGATCCCTGCTCGGGGTGGTGGGCGAACGCGGCACTGTTCACGGCGAGCCAGGCGGCGTCGTCCTGGCCGGGCACGAAGGTACGGACGGTGACGCCCGGCGGCAGTACGGGCTCAGGGATGTCCAGCGGGCTCAGCGGGCGGCGCAGCTGGCGCAGCTCGCGGAAGAGGGAGAGGCCCAGGACCTGGGCGAGATGGCGGGCGGCGGACTTCCCGCCGTGCGCCCACACGCGCAGCCGCTTCCCGGTCGCGGCGAGCAGCGCGGCGCCCAGCGCACGCCCGTGCCCCTGCCCGCGGTGCGCGGGATGCACGACCAGCTCGGCGGCGGGCGCCTCGACGGGGTCGGTGTCCTCGAGCTGTGCGTACCCGACGAGGGTTCCCATGCTGGTGAGCAGAAGGTGCCGTACGCCCTCCCGGCGCCCGCCCCGCAGTTGCAGTCGCCCCTGCTCGGAGACTGCGGGCCTGCCGTCGGCGCGGGCCGCCTCGCCGAGCAGGTCGAGGACGGCTCCGGCCTGGTCGGGAGAGAGCACGTCGAGCGTCTGGATCTCGCGTCCCGGAGCGGGGAGGGGTACATCAGTCGTCATGCGTACGAGCGTACGGCGGGGCGGGGCGCTGGTGGGGCGGGGCGGGGCGTTGCGGCCTCGATCGGCGGTGTGCGGTGCGGGTCGGACCGCCTTCGCGGGGTGAGCGCGGCCGTCGGCCGGTCCCGGCCCGTCGGCCCTGGCGTACCGGCCTGCGGTGACCTGTATGCCGTGACGTTCCTGTCTGCATATGTGTGCCGTAGGGGTGAAGTGCGGTGATAGATGCCCTTACTGACCACAAGGCAACCAGTTCGTAACTCGAAACACCTGTCGCGCTACGCGCGTTGACTCTAGGCTGCGGGCCGAACCCTCCCGCTGAATTCACAAGGGGACCGATGTCCGCGACACCGCATAAAATCCGTGCGTCGAGGCGGGTGCTCGCCGCCGCGGCCGGGCTGGCCACCGTCGGCGCGCTCGTGGCCGCGATGCCGGCCGATGCCCAGAGCCTCGGTGACGGCAATGGGGGCCACGAGCCGGCCCGCACCGTCGATGTCCAGCTGCTCTCCTTCAACGACCTGCACGGCAACCTGGAGCCGCCGGCCAGCTCCGCGGGCACGATCCCGGCCGGTGGCGTCGAGTACCTTGCGTCCTCGCTGCGCACCGCGCGCCAGGGCCACCCCTACTCGATCACCGCGGCCGGTGGCGACATGGTGGGCGCGAGCCCGCTGCTGTCCGGTCTCTTCCACGACGAGCCGACCATCGAGGCGCTCAACAAGATCGACCTCGATGTGACGACCGTCGGCAACCACGAGTTCGACGAGGGTGCCACCGAGCTGGCCCGTCTGCAGAACGGCGGCTGCCACCCGGTCGAGGGGTGCTACGAGAAGGGCAAGACGTTCCAGGGCGCCGACTTCCCCTACCTCGCCGCCAACGTGACGGACGAGAAGACCGGCAAGCCGATCCTCAAGCCGTACACGGTGTGGAAGAAGAACGGCGTCAAGATCGGCTTCATCGGGGTGACCCTGGAGGGCACGCCGAACATCGTCACGGCCAATGGCGTCAAAGGCCTGAAGTTCCACGACGAGATCGAGACGGTCAACAAGTACGCCAAGGAGCTCGACCAGCAGGGCGTGAAGTCCATCGTCGCGCTCATTCACGAGGGCGGGGTACCGGCCTCCACCTCGTACAACTACGACTGCGACACCTCCGGCGCCGGTGACGGCATCTCCGGGCCGATCGTCGACATCGCCAAGGGGATCTCGCCCAAGGTCGACGCGCTGGTCACGGGCCACACCCACCAGGCGTACGTCTGCACGATCCCGGACCCGGCGGGCAACCCGCGCTTGGTCACCTCGGCGTCGTCGTTCGGCAAGGTCTACACCGACACGACCCTCACCTACGACCGCCGCACCGAGGACATCGTCCGTACGTCGGTGAAGTCGGCCGCGGCCTCGAACCCGAAGGCAGCGAACCACATCGTCAGCCGGGACCAGGGCAGGGCCAGGGACATGACGGACCTGATCGCGCGCTGGAACACCCTCGCGGCGCCCATCGCGAACAGGCCGCAGGGCTACATCACCGCCGACATCGAGGGCCGCAGCTCCACGGCCCCCGAGAAGCCGCTCGGCAACCTGATCGCGGACGCCCAGCTGGAGGGCCTGGCCCCGGCGGACAAGGGCGGGGCGGTCGTCGCCTTCATGAACCCGGGCGGCATCCGCGGGGACCTGGTGTACGCGTCGGTCGACGGCAAGTCCGACGGGGTGGTGACGTACGGGGAGTCCTTCACCGTGCAGCCCTTCACCAACATGATGAACGTCGTCGACCTGACCGGCGCCCAGCTGATCACCGCACTCCAGCAGCAGGTCAGCGGCTCCAACGAGGCCAGCCCGAAGATCCTCCAGGTGTCCAAGGGACTCACCTACACCCTGGACATGACGAAGACCGGCGCGGCTCGCGTCGTCGTCGACACCATCAAGCTGAACGGTGCGGCGATCGACCCGGCCAAGACGTACCGCGTCGCGATGAACGAGTTCCTCGCGGGCGGCGGCGACGGCTTCGCGGCACTCGGCCAGGGCACCAACAAGCTGGTCGGCGCCTCCGACCTGGACCTGTTCAACGCGTACCTGTCGGCCCACTCGGCGGCGGCGGCGCCGCTGGCCCCGCCGGTCACGGACCGGATCACGGTCGTTCAGTAGGTCCTGCGGGACACGCAGTGCCCGTACGCGGGTGAGTGAGCGGGGCGGTGGGCCGGATGGCCCACCGCCCCGGTGTCATCAGGGGATCCGAAAAAGTCTCGCCTATGGTCGCAAGAATGACTGAAGATGCAGACAAGGGCCTGGTCACCGTGGCCAGCAACAGGCCTGTCCGCGAGACGATCGACCGGCTTCAGGACGCGATCACCGCAGCTGGCTTCCATGTGTTCGCGCGGGTCGACCATGCGGACCACGCCGCCCGTGCCGGGCTGGAACTCCGTCCGACCGAACTGCTCATCTTCGGCAAGCCCGAGGGCGGCACGCACCTGATGCAGGACAAGCAGACCGCCGGCATCGACCTTCCGGCGAAGGCGCTGGCCTGGCAGGACGCCGCCGGGGTCACCTGGGTGACCTGCAACGACGCCTCATGGGTCGCCGCACGCCACGGACTGGGGCCGGAGAGCCAGGCCGGTGTCGCGGCACTGGAGGCGAGCACGGTGGCCGCCGTACGCCAGGCCACGTCACCGGCCCTCGACACCCTCTGAAGGCGCCCCCCGCCACCCGCCTGAGCCCGGTCGCCTCGCCGGTCCGGCACAACCCCGGGGCCTGACCGGACGCCGGGGGCGGCTCAGGGGTTCCCCGGCGGCGGCTGCGGTGCGCCCGGCAGTCGGATCGAGGCCTCCGTGCCGCCGCCCGGCGACGGGTGCAGCGCGACCTCGCCGCCCGCCTGCTGGACCGTGCGGGCGACGATCGACAGGCCCAGGCCCGAGCCGGGGAGCTGGCGGGCGGAGGGGGAGCGCCAGAAGCGTTCGAAGACGTGGGGGAGTTCCTCGGCGGGGATGCCGGGGCCGTGGTCCCGTACCGTCAGTTCGCCGTCCCGCAGCGCGACCTCGATCGTGCCGCGGGGCGGGCTGAACTTCACCGCGTTGTCCAGGACGTTGACCACCGCCCGCTCCAGTGCGGCCGGCTCGGCCCGTACGTACCAAGGGGTCAGGTCCGCCCTGATCGTCAGCTCGGGGCCACGCAGCCGGGCCCGTTCCAGGGCCGTGTCCGCGATGTCGTGCAGGCCCACGACCTGGAGCGGGCCGGGGTTCGCCGCGTCGGGTCGGGCCAGTTCCTGGAGGTCGCCGATGAGCGAGGCCAGCTCGGTCATCTGCGCCTTGACCGACTTCATCAGCGCCTTGCGGTCGTCCGGCGGGATGGCCCGGCCGGTGTCGTCGCTGCGGGCGAGGAGTTCGATGTTGGTGCGCAGGGACGTCAGCGGCGTCCGCAACTCGTGGCCGGCGTCCGCGATCAGCTGGGCCTGGCGGTCGCGGGAGCTGGCGAGGGAAGCGGTCATCGAGTTGAAGGAGCTGGACAGCCGGGCGATCTCGTCCTCGCCCTCGACCGGGATGCGGACGGTGAGGTCCTCGGTGCGGGCGACGTGCTCGACCGCCTCGGTGAGCTCGTCGACGGGGCGCAGGCCGGTACGGGCGACCCAGAGACCGGCGGCGCCCGCACCGATGACGCCGATGCCGGAGACGACCAGGAGGACCCAGGTGAGGGTGGCGAGCGGCTCGGTGATCTCGCTCAGCGGGCGGGCGACGGAGACCGCGAAGCCGCTGGGCAGCAGGCCCGGCACCGGGTTGCGGGTCTGGTACGTGTAGCTGTAGACGCGCATCTTCTTGCCGTTCTCGGCCCTGGCCGTGTGCAGGGCGTTGTCCCGCAGACCGGCGGCCACGGCGATGTCGTCGGTGGTCACACCGATCGGTGACGCCTTGGGGGCGGTGCAGGTGTTCCCGGACACGGTGACGAGCTGCACGACGTATGCCCCGCCGAGCTGCTGTGCGGCCGCCTGGCCGGGGTGCGTACAGGCGGCGACCAGGTCCTGCACATAGCTGTCGTCGACCTTGACGTTGCGCAGCGAGGTGTCCAGCTGTTGCTCCAGCTGGACCCGCGTCGCGAACCAGCAGGCCGCCGCGACCGCCGCCACCGCGACCGCCACCGCTGTCGCCACCAGCAGCGCGAGCCGGGAGCGCAGCGGCAGGGCGCGGAGCCGGCGCAGGGTCCCGGTCATCCGTCACCGCGGCCCGAGCGGAGCGCGTAACCGACCCCACGCACCGTGTGCACGAGCCGAGGTTCGCCGCCCGCCTCCGTCTTGCGGCGCAGGTACATCACGTACACGTCCAGGGAGTTGGAGCTCGGTTCGAAGTCGAAGCCCCACACCGCCTTGAGGATCTGCTCGCGGGTCAGTACCTGCCGTGGGTGCGCCAGGAACATCTCCAGCAGGGTGAATTCGGTCCGGGTCAGCTCGACCCGGCGCGGGCCCCGGGTGACCTCGCGGGTGGCGAGGTTCATCCGCAGGTCGGCGAAGGCCAGCACATTGTCGTCGGGGACGCCGCCTGCCGTGGCCGCGTACGAGCTGCGGCGCAGCAGGGCCCGGATGCGGGCGAAGAGCTCGTCCAGTTCGAAGGGCTTGACCAGGTAGTCGTCGGCCCCGGCGTCGAGTCCGGTGACGCGGTCGCCGACGGTGTCGCGGGCGGTGAGCATCAGGATGGGCGTGGTGGTGCCGGTGGCACGGAGGCGGCGGGCGGCGGTCAGACCGTCCATCCGCGGCATCTGGATGTCGAGGACGATCAGATCGGGGGCGTACGACTCCGCCCTGGCCAGCGCGTCGAGTCCGTCGACGGCGACCTCGGTGTCGTACCCCTCGAACGCGAGACTGCGCTGCAGGGCCTCGCGCACGGCCGGCTCGTCGTCGACGATCAGGATGCGCTGCGGATCGTCTTCGGCGGGGCTCATCGCTCGTTGTCCTCTTCTCTCTGCTGCCGTGGTGCTGTCTTCTCAGCCTCGCACGACCGTCGCGCTGCGGCGGGCGGCGCGGCGTTTCCGGCCGGTGGTGCGGGTCGTCGCACGGACCTCCGGCGAGCGCCGCGCCACGGCGGCGAACTCCGTCGCGAGCATCAGTGGCAGCGCGAGGGCGGCCGGGCCGGTGGGGGTGTGGGAAGGGTGGTTCATGGCTGATCTCCTCAGAAGCTGTTGCCGGACCGCAGGGTGTCCAGGTCGGCCTTGAGCGTGTTCACCGGGATGGCGAAGCCGAGGCCGACGCTGCCCGCGCCGGAACTGTTCGAGCCGTCGGACGAACTGGCGGAGTACATCGCGGAGTTGATGCCGATGATCTCGCCGTTCATATTGATGAGCGCACCGCCGGAGTTGCCGGGGTTGAGCGAGGCGTCGGTCTGGATGGCCTTGTAGGTGGTGGTGGAATTGCCGGTGTCGCCGTTGAACTGCTGCCCGCCGAACTCGAACGGCCAGACGCTGCGGCCCCCGCCCTGCTGTCCCTGACCGCTGCCGCTGTCCTTGGCGACGGTGACATCGCGATCCAGCGCGGAGACGATGCCGCTGGTGACGGTGCCGGTGAGGCCCTCGGGCGAGCCGATCGCGACGACCTGGTCACCGACCTTGAGCGAGGAGGAGTCGCCGAGCGTGGCCGTCTTCAGCCCGCTCGCCCCCACCAGCTTGATGAGCGCGAGGTCCTTGTCGGCATCCGTGCCGACGACCTTCGCGGTGTACGTCCTGCCGGTGCTGAGCGTCACCTTGATCGTCGAGGCGTCCGCGATGACATGGTTGTTGGTGACGATCTCACCGTCGGAGGTGATGATCACGCCGGACCCGGTGGACTGGCCCGCGTTCGAGCTTGCGACGATCTCGACGATCGTCGGCGACACCGCCTGCGCCACTCCGGCGACGGTGCCCGCGCTGCTCTGCGAGACGGTCGTGCCGCTGACCGCACTGCTGCCGCCACTGCCGCTGGAACCGGAGTCGGTGAACTGACCGATGGCGGTGGCGGTGGCACCACCGACGACCGCCGCCGCGACGGCCACGGCCGTCAGGAGGGCGACCGGCCGTCCGACCCGGCGCCTGCCGCGCGCGGGCGGCTGGGGTGCGGGCTGCGGCAGCCCGTGGAAGTCGCCGTAGCCGTCGTCACCGCCGCCACTGTGGCCGTCGGCGCCGCCGCTGCCGGGCCACACGGTCGTCCCGGGGCCCGCGGCGATCGGCTGCGCCGGCCGGTACGAGGGCGGCGGCGGGTAGGCCGCGTCGCCGTTGCCGTACGAGGGGTGCATCGGATACTCGCCGCTCGGGCGCTGGCTCTCAGTCATGTCTACGACTGTGTCCAGCGAACATGAGAGAACCCTGAGCACGCCCTGAGAAGCCCGACAGAACCGTGTATGCCCCATATAAGAGCCACGGGGAACGTCGTACGGGTGGGCGGAAGGCTGGTGCCGCGAGCCGGGGAAGTGCCCCGTCTACCGGCCCTGGGCCGTCGGCTCCCCGCACCCGCACGAGCGCCGCACCACCAGCGCCGACGGGAACTGCTTCAGCCGCTCCCGTCGCGAGCCCGAGACCCGCAGCGAGTCGTCGAGCACCAGATCCACCGCGGCCCGGGCCATCGCCGGGCGGTCCGAGAAGACCGTCGTCAGCGGCGGATCGGTCAGCCCCGCTTCCTTCACGTCGTCGAAGCCCGCCACCGCGAGCTCCCCGGGCACATCGATCCGCAGTTCGCGCGCGGCCCTGAGCACCCCGAAGGCCTGGTCGTCCGTCGAGCAGAAGATCGCCGGGGGCCGGTCCGGACCGGCGAGCAGTCCGAGCGCCACCCGGTAGGCGTCGTAGCGGTTGTACGGAGCCTGGAAGAGCCGGCCCTCCGTGGAGCGCCCCGACTCGTGCATCGCCCGTCGCCAGCCCTCGACGTGGTCCGCGACCGGGTCGCCGACCGCCGGGGTGGACTCCATGCCGCCGAGGCACGCCACGTACGCGTTGCCGTGTTCGAGGAGGTGCCGGGTGGCGAGCTGAGCGCCGCCGATGTCGTCGGTGACGACCGCGACGTCGTCGATCGCCTCGGGCCGCTCGTGCAGCAGCACGACCCGGGCATCCCATGCCTCCACCTCGGCTGCGGCCCGCTCGCTGGGGCCCTGGCTGACCAGGATCAGTCCGGAGACGCGCATACCGAGGAAGGCACGGAGATAGTGGACCTCGCGCTCGTCGCGGTAGTCGGAGTTGCCGACGAGAACCATTTTTCCGCGCTCGGAGGCAGCCTGTTCGACCGCGTGCGCCAATTCCGCGAAGAACGGCTGGCGGGCGTCCGGAACGATCATTCCTATGAGGTCGGTCCGCCGCGAGGCCATCGCCTGGGCGACGCGGTCAGGCCGGTAGCCCAGGTCCTTGATCGCGGCGAGTACCCGCTCGCGCGTGGCCGGGGCAACCGGCCGGGGTCCGTTGTTGATGACGTAGCTGACGACCGCGGTCGACGTCCCCGCCAGTCTCGCCACATCGTCCCGCGTCACCTTGGCCACGCGCGGCAGTCTACGCGGATGGAACTACCTGCGGGCAGGCCGGACCGGGGCATCTTCCATGACCTCGGCCACGGAGGGCTGCTCCGAACGGGTGGGTGGTTCGGCGGGCACCTTCGCCGCCCGGGACTTCGCCCCCTCGGCGGCGCGCTCCACCTTCTCCGGTGCGACGAAGCGGTAGCCGACGTTGCGGACCGTGCCGATCAGCGACTCGTGCTCGGGGCCGAGCTTGGCGCGCAGCCGCCGGACATGGACGTCGACCGTCCGGGTACCGCCGAAGTAGTCGTAGCCCCAGACCTCCTGCAGCAGCTGGGCGCGGGTGAAGACGCGGCCGGGGTGCTGCGCGAGGTACTTGAGCAGTTCGAACTCCTTGAAGGTCAGGTCGAGGACCCGGCCCTTCAGTTTTGCGCTGTAGGTCGCCTCGTTGACCGAGAGATCACCGCTGCGGATCTCCATCGGGGAATCGTCGGAGGTGAGCTGCTGCCGGCCGGTGGCCAGCCGCAGCCGGGCCTCGACCTCGGCCGGTCCCGCGGTGTCCAGCAGCACGTCGTCGATGCCCCAGTCGGCGGTGACGGCTGCGAGACCGCCCTCCGTCACGACGAGTATCAGCGGACAGCCAGGTCCGGTGGACCGCAGCAGCTGGCACAGCGACCGCACCTGCGGCAGGTCGCGGCGGCCGTCGACCAGGATGACGTCGGCACCCGGCGTGTAGACGAGAGCGGGTCCCTCGGCGGGGGCCACCCGCACGCTGTGCAGCAGGAGGCCGAGGGCGGGAAGCACCTCCGTCGACGGTTGAAGAGCGTTGGTCAGAAGCAGCAGTGAACTCATCGCCGCCCACCTGCCCGGGTCGTCGGTCGATGATCGTGCACGATTTGCTCGCCCATTACGTCGGTCCTCCTCGTTCCCTGCGAGAGGGGCACTCCCGGGCGGGGCCCGGGGGAGATCTGCGGCACTTCTTCGTACGTCTGTCGTGCTGCTGCCGTACGACGATTGTCATACGTGTTTTATGGTGCGGTCCCGCGCCGTGGGACCGCTGAGCTTGTCGAAACGTCGTCGTAACAACGCGCGTAAAGCACAAAAGGACCCGGGGGCTGCATTGCCCGGATCCTCTTCCCAGCAGAATAGCCCACATGAGTTCTGTGTCCGAGAGTTCGTTTCGGAGTTCTTCTGTTCTCTTGATCACGCCGGGAGCCCGGCGTGCCACATTGCGGACGGATGATGGGCTGCCGATCGAGGCGGTGTACGAACCATGTACGACCGGTGCCGCCCCCGGCGCCGGTGCCGGGGACGCCGGCACGGCGATCGTGGTCGCGCACGGATTCACCGGTTCGGTGGACCGGCCCGCCGTGCGGCGCGCGGCGGGGGTGTTCTCCCAGCGGGCGGCCGTGATCACGTTCTCCTTCCGGGGGCACGGAGGATCCGGTGGCCGGTCGACGGTCGGTGACCGCGAGGTGCTGGATCTGGCGGCCGCGGTGGCGTGGGCGCGCTCGCTCGGACACCGACGGGTGGTGACGGCCGGGTTCTCGATGGGCGGGTCCGTGGCGCTCCGGCACGGGGCGCTGTACACGGCTCCCGGGACCTCTCCGGACACGGCACAGCTCGCTCGCCCGGTTCCCGCGCACGGGAGGTGCAAGGAAGCGCACGCGGATGCGGTGGTAGCCGTGAGTGCTCCCGCCCGTTGGTACTACCGGGGTACGGCCCCGATGCGGCGCCTGCACTGGGTGGTGACCCGGCCCACCGGCCGGCTGGTCGGCCGGTACGCCTTCCGCACCCGGATCGACCGCAAGGAGTGGGACCCCGTGCCGCTCTCCCCGGTCGAGGCGGTCCCGCTGATCGCCCCGGCGCCGCTGCTCATCGTGCACGGCGACCAGGACCCCTACTTCCCGCTCGACCACCCCCGCATGCTGGCCGACGCGGCACAGGGCGGTGCGGAACTGTGGCTGCAGCACGGCATGGGGCACGCCGAGAACGCGGCGGACGAGAGCTTGCTCACCCGGATCGCGGACTGGGCGGTGGCGGAGTGATTCATCATGGACAGCTGACGCGAGACGAAGGGAGCGTCGCCATGCCAGCGGGAACCATCCGCTACTGGGCCGCCGCCAAGGCCGCCGCCGGGACCGCGGAGGAGCCGTACACAGCCGCGACGCTCGCCGAGGCGCTCGACGCGGTGCGCGAGCGGCACCCCGGTGAGCTCACCCGAGTGCTGCAACGGTGCTCGTTCCTGATCGACGGTGACCCCGTGGGGACCCGCAGCCATGAGACCGTACGCCTTGCCGAGGGCGGCACGGTCGAGGTGCTCCCGCCGTTCGCAGGAGGGTGAACCGCAGCACATGAGCAACAGCGATCAGCAGCATCCGTACGGACAAGAGCCCGGGACCGGGACCGGTTACGGGTACGGGTACGGCAACGGATACGGAAACGGCCAGGAACCGCAGCCGTACGGGCAGCAGGTCCCGTACGACCCGAACCAGGCATTCCAGGACCCCGGGGTCGCACAGACCTGGGAGGGCCAGACCTGGGACACCCAGTACCAGCCGGCCGTCCAGCCCGCACCGCAGCCGCAGCAGCCCCAGTACGAGCAGCCGCAGCAGTATGCGCAGCAGCAGTACGAGCAGCCGCAGTACGAGCAGCCGCAGTACGAGCAGCCCCAGTACCAGCAGCCCCAGTACGAGCAGTCGTACCCGGCGCAGGCGCCGCAGCAGCCCGCCGCGGCCGCCGCCGGCCCCGCCGTCGACGCCGGATATCCGATCCCGCGGGGCGCCTCCGGCTCGTACCCGCTGCCCCCCGAGGTCCCGGCAGCCATCCCGGCCGCCCCGGCACCGGACGCGGCGGCCGCGCGCGACGCCTCCGGCTACAGCGCGCCCACCACCCTGGGCAACACCCGCATCACCGACGCCCAGCGCGCCCGCGCCGAGGGCCGTTCTCCGATCATCGCGCCGGGGATGCAGCCGGCGGCGATCACCGCGGGGCTCGGGCTGCTGCTCGCCCTCGGTGCCGCGATCGGGCAGTACGCGCTCTTCGCACCGCTGGTGCTCCTCCAGGCCGTGACCGCCGCCGGCTGGTTCCGGCTCAACGGCATGTGGCCCGCCCGGCAGGGCATCGCGCTCGCCTTCGCCGGGGGGTTCGTCGCCGATGTCGTGCTGCTCGTCGCGGGCCGGGAGAACGCCCCGGCGGCGATCCTCGGCACCCTCGGCATCTGGGTGCTGCTCACCGTCGTCCTGCAGCTGCGCAGCCACGCGGGCGCCGACGAGCGGATGTACGGGCTGATGGCCACCGTCGCCTCGGCCGCCCTGGCGATCCTCGCCGCCGGGCATCTCGCGGCGGCGCCGGACGCCGTGACGGTCGGCTGTGTGGCTGTCGCGGTCGCCGTGCTCGCCCGGGCGCTGCCGCTGCCCGGACCCGCCTCGGTCGTGGTGGCGCTGCTCGCCGCCGTGGGTGCCGGTGTGGCGGCCGGCGGGCTCACCGACCTCGGCGCGAAGGGTGCCTTCCTCGGGTTCGCGGCCGGTGGCTGCGCGCTGATCGGGCTGCGGGTGGCGAGCTACGACTACCCGTCACGTTTTGTGCACATGACGGCCGGGGTGGCGCTGCCGCTCACCGCCGCGGCCCCCGCCGTGTATCTGATCGGCCGCGCAGTCTCCTGACCCGCGGGACCCGCCACGGACCGGGAACCGCGGAGGGGTCCCGGCTCGTCGATCACCTCGGGCGTGCCGTGCAGCCACAGCAGGCTCACGGGCGCCAGGGGGTTCGGGCGGATGCAGGGTGGGGGAAGAACGGGCATGCGTGCACTGCGAATACTGCTGGTCATTGTGGTGGTCCTGGGGGGCATCTTCATCGCCGTCGACCGGGCCGCGGTGTACTTCGCCGAGTCCGAGGCGGCGGGCCGGGTCGAGGTCAGCGGGGGCACGGTCGACTCGACGGACATCTCCATCAGGGGTTTCCCCTTTCTGACCCAGGTCGCCGGATCGGCACTCGACCAGGTCGACATCAAGCTCACCGGCATCGAGACCGCCGCCGGCGGGCACAGGATCCGGATCAGCGAGTTGAACGCCGAACTCCACGACGTCACGCTGGCCGACGGCTTCTCCAGCGCCACCGCCGCCCGGGCCACGGGCACGGCGACCATCTCGTACGAGGATCTGACGCACGCGGCCGGCGACGGCGTCGTCGTCGAGTACGGCGGCAACGGCAAGGTGAAGGTGACCGGCGCCATCGACATCCTCGGCCGCACCCTCACGCGCAGCGTGACCTCCACCGTCACCCTCGTCGACGGCCGCACCGTGCGGGTGCACGCGGACAGGGTGCCGGGCGAGGGCATCCCCGGGCTCGAAGGCCTGGTGCGCAGGAAGACCGACTTCGAGCGGGAGATCGGCGCCCTGCCGAGCGGGCTGAAGCTGCAGCGGATCGAGCCGACGAAGGGCGGTCTGGAGATCTCGGTGACGGGCTCGGACGTCCGGCTCGCGGGATAGACGAACTGCGCGCAGGCTGGGCAGAAGGTTCTCCACCGCTGTGCCACATAGTGAGACGGACTCGTCCGACCCGCAGATGACCGAACGGTTCGCTCCTTCCGGTGCCGGTCCCCACGGCACTGGAAGCGCTCGACCTTCTCGCATTGCGGACGATCGTGTCTCAAGATACGACACAACGGTGACATGGCCGCCCGCACGTCCCTACGATCGGTCCCATGCAGTGCTCTATCAGCGGTCTCCGTCAGCGGGGCCAGGCGGATCTCACGAAGCGGCGGGCAGTAGACCTGTGCCGCGTCGCCGCCATGCTCTGTCGCACTGTCTGAGCGGGATCGTCGCATCCCGCATTCCCCCGGCCCTTCGACCACTGTCAGGGCCCATTCCCGTGCATGTGTGTACGCGCAGAAACGCGCCCCCGTACATCCGCACTCCGCACCATCTCGCCGCAGACTGCCCCGGAGGAGAAAAGAATGAGCCGCAGTGACGTCCTCGTAGACGCCGACTGGGTCGAGGCCCACATCGATGACCCGAAGGTTGCTCTTGTCGAGGTCGACGAGGACACCTCGGCGTACGAGAAGAACCACATCAAGAACGCGATCCGGATCGACTGGACCAAGGACCTCCAGGACCCGGTCCGCCGTGACTTCATCGACCAGGCCGGCTTCGAGAAGCTCCTGTCCGAGAAGGGCATCGGCAACGACACCACGGTCGTGCTCTACGGCGGAAACAACAACTGGTTCGCGTCCTACGCGTTCTGGTACTTCAAGCTCTACGGTCACCAGGACGTCCGCCTGCTCGACGGCGGCCGCAAGAAGTGGGAGCTCGACTCCCGCGACCTGGTCGACGGCGACCAGATCCCGTCCCGTCCGGCCACCCAGTACCAGGCCCAGGCCCAGGACCAGTCGATCCGCGCCTACCGCGACGAGGTCGTGGCGGCGATCGGCAACCAGAACCTGGTCGACGTGCGTTCGCCCGACGAGTTCAGCGGCAAGCTGCTCGCCCCGGCGCACCTCCCGCAGGAGCAGTCGCAGCGTCCGGGCCACATCCCGACCGCGCGCAACATCCCGTGGTCGAAGAACGCCAACGACGACGGCACCTTCAAGTCGGACGACGAGCTCAAGGCCCTTTACGAGGACGAGCAGGTCGACCTGTCGAAGGACACCATCGCGTACTGCCGCATCGGTGAGCGCTCCGCCCTGACCTGGTTCGTGCTGCACCAGCTGCTCGGCCAGGAGAACGTCAAGAACTACGACGGTTCGTGGACCGAGTACGGCTCCCTCGTCGGCGTGCCGATCGAGCTCGGCGCCAACAAGTAACTCCGCACGACCCGGACCAGCCCGACCCCGACCAGAAGGACAGAACGCCATGTGTGGAGCAAAGGCCGGCGGCCCCGACGCTTCGACCATCAAGCCCGGTGAGACCACGATCCAGGGCAGCGTGACCCGCGACGGCGAGCCGGTGACCGGTTACGTCCGTCTGCTGGACTCGACCGGCGAGTTCACCGCGGAGGTCCCGACCTCGGCGACCGGACAGTTCCGCTTCTACGCGGCCGAGGGCACGTGGACGCTGCGCGCCCTCGTCCCGGGCGGCAGCGCCGACCGGACGGTCGTCGCGCAGACCGGTGGCCTCTCCGAGGTGGCCATCGCCGTCTGATCCGCGGCACAGACCGGCCGGAGGGCCGTATCCCAGGGGGTTGGACGCCTTCTGAACCGGGGTACGGCCCTCCGCGCCGTCCACAGGGTGTGCGCGGGCCCGTTCGTGCCGGGCGCACAGGCCGGAATCGGGCCTACGCTTGAGTTATGTACGCCCGGCGCCGTCGCCGCTACTTCCTGATGATGGGCGGATGCATCGTCCTTTTCGTCTCCGCCTGGGCCTTCGTGCGGCTCTGGTCGATGCCTGTAGCCGTCGGAATGTGCGTGGTCGCCATGGTCATCCCGCCCGTCGCGGCGATGGTCGCCAACCGGCGGGGGCCGGAGGACCGCTGGTGGGACGATCCGTCCGGCGACCCGGAGTCGGACGAGTGGTGGGATGAGCTCGACGGCAAGAAGCGCCGCCAGTAGCAGAACTGCCCGCCGTCGGCAGGAAGAACCGTCAGTAGACGAGGGCCTGGACGCCGTCCGCCATGACCTCGCTGACGAAGACCTGGGCGCCCGCGATCCGTACGCCTTCCAGTACGTCGTTCTCGGTGATGTCGCGCCGAGCCGCGCACTGGGTGCAGAGGGTGATCAGGCCGCCCGCCTGAATCGACTCGATCAGGTCAGGCAGCGGTGCGGCGTGCGGAAGTTCGAACTCGGCGGCGCGGCCAGGCAGGGCGAACCAGGAGGATTCGCCGGTCAGCCAGAGCGAGACCTCCACACCGCTGGCGACGGCGACCGCGGCCACCGTGAACGCCTGCGAGCAGCGCTCGGCGGAATCGGCACCTGCGGTCACCTTGATCACGAGCTTCTTCGGCATATGCCGAACTGTAATCGTCGGCCGCACAACCCCACCCCACCGCCATGGGCCAGTTGGGTGCGCAGGTAATGGAATCTGTGCAGAACCAGCTGCTGGGCTGACCCGCACGCCGGGGAGCCCCTTCCCTCGGCACGCCCCCAACCGTCGCGCCGGGCCCCTACCCATTAGGCTGGGGTCCGGCCCCGTATTGCCGCCATACCGCTCGTTATCGCTCGTCCGAGGAGCTCCCGTGCTTGAGGCATTCTTCTCCACCCTGCTGGTTCTGGTCTGCGTCGGCGTTCTTGCCTTCGCGGCCCTGACCGTGAAGAAGCTGTACCAGGGCCAGCGCTGACCCGAGTCCGCACCACTCACCACTCCCTCACAGATCGTCTGAGCCGCTCATGATCGAGATCCCGTCCGACCTCCACCCGGACCTCGTCCCGCTTGCCTTCCTGCTCGGCAACTGGGCGGGAGCGGGCGTGTCCGACTTCCCCGGCGCCGAGAAGTGCAACTTCGGCCAGGAAGTCTCCTTCACCCACGACGGCCGGGACTTCCTGGAATACGTCTCGCACTCCTGGGTGCTCGACGCCGAGGGCAACAAGGTCAAGCCGCTGGAGACCGAGTCCGGCTACTGGCGCATCGACAAGCACCGCAAGGTCGAGGCCGTCATGGTCCGCGACCAGGGGGTCATCGAGATCTGGTACGGCGAGCTCGCCCACCAGAAGCCGCAGATCGACCTGGTCACCGACGCGGTGGCCCGGACCGCGGCCTCCGGCCCGTACAACGGGGGCAAGCGCCTCTACGGCTATGTGAACAGTGACCTGATGTGGGTCGGGGAGAAGGCCACCCCCGAGGTGGAGCTGCGGCCGTACATGTCGGCGCACCTGAAGAAGGTCGTCACCCCGGAAGAGGTCGAGGCGATGGCGAAGAGCCTCGGCGACCTGCCGGACGACGGCATCGCGTTCTTCAAGTAACCGCAGCCGCACGCCTCCCAGGTACGCGCACGACCCTGCGGTCAGGTGCTCACCCGGTCCTACACTGGGCCTGTGGTGAGCACCGACTGGAAGACCGATCTTCGGCAGCGCGGCTATCGGCTGACGCCGCAGCGGCAGCTTGTCCTGGAAGCCGTCGACACACTGGAACACGCGACGCCCGACGACATCCTCGCCGAGGTGCGCAGGACGGCGTCCGGTGTGAACATCTCGACCGTCTACCGGACCCTGGAGCTCCTGGAGGAGCTCCGGCTGGTCAGCCATGCCCATCTGGGGCACGGGGCGCCGACGTACCACCTGGCCGACCGCCACCACCACATCCATCTGGTCTGCCGGGACTGCGCGGACATCATCGAGGCCGATGTCGACGTCGTCGCCGAATTCACCGCGAAACTGCGGGACAGCTTCGGCTTCGAGACCGACATGAAGCACTTTGCGATCTTCGGCCGCTGCGCCGGCTGCACGGCGAAGGCGGCGGACGGTGAGCCGGGCGATCGGGCGGCCGATCAGCCCCGGCCGCCTGCGTCCGCGCAGTAGACCGAGTCGTACGCTGGTCGCATGAAGAGCCCCCTGCTGTCCCTGCCCGGCGCCGTCCCCGCCGAGGGCCGCGACGAAGGCGTCGCCGCGCACTACGGCGACCTGTTCCGCGAGCAGCGAGCCCTCGCCGACGGCACCGGCCTCGTCGACCTCTCGCACCGTGGCGTCGTCACCGTCACCGGAAGCGACCGGCTGGCCTGGCTGCACCTGCTGATCACCCAGCACGTCAGCGAACTCGCCCCGGGAGAGGCCACCGAGGCGCTGGTCCTCACCTCGCACGGGCACATCGAGCACGCCCTCTATCTCGTCGACGACGGCGAGACGGTGTGGATGCACGTCGAACCGGACACCCAGGGCGACCTGATCGCCTATCTGGACTCGATGAAGTTCTTCTACCGGGTGGAGGTCGCCGACCGCACCGAGGACTTCGCCGTCGTGCACCTGCCGGCCGGCTCCATCGCGGAGGTCCCCGAGGGCGTCGTCGTACGGGAGGCACCGCACGGCCGTGACCTGTTCCTGCCCCGCGCCGACCTGGAGGCCTACGCCGCCGAGAACGGTCCGGTGGCCGGCATCCTGGCCTACGAGGCGCTGCGCGTCGAAGCTCACCGCCCCCGGCTCGGCTTCGAGACCGACCACCGCACCATCCCGCACGAGCTGGGCTGGATCGGCACCGCCGTCCACCTCCAGAAGGGCTGCTATCGCGGTCAGGAGACCGTGGCCCGGGTGCAGAACCTGGGGAAGCCGCCGCGCCGGCTGGTCTTCCTGCATCTGGACGGCAGCGACGTGATCCTGCCCGGGCACGGCACTCCGGTGCGGCTCGCAGCGGACGGGGCGGAGGGACGTCAGCTCGGCTTCATCACGACGTCCGCCCGCCATCACGAGCTCGGCCCGATCGCGCTGGCGCTGGTCAAGCGGAACGTGGCGGTGGACGCGGAACTACTCGCGGGGGACACCGCGGCGGCCCAGGAGACGGTCGTCGAGCCGTAGATCCGCTACGCGCGGCCGTCTACGGACGCGCTGGGCCGAACCCGGCTCAGACCTCGATCAGTACGGTGAACGGGCCATGGTTCGTGAGCGAGACCCGCATGTCCGCTCCGAACCGGCCCGTCTCCACCTGCGCACCCAGCGCCCGCAGCTGCGCCACCACCTCGTCGACCAGCGGTTCGGCGGTCTCGCCGGGCGCCGCGGCGTTCCAGGTGGGCCTGCGCCCCTTCCGGGCGTCCCCGTAGAGAGTGAACTGCGAAATCACCAGAAGCGGTGCATTCACATCGGAGCAGGACTTCTCGCCCTCCAGGATGCGCACCGACCAGAGCTTGCGGGCGAGCTGCGCCGCCTTCTCCGCGGTGTCCCCGTGGGTGACTCCGACCAGCACACACAGTCCTTCGCCGACGATTTCGCCGACCACCTCGGGCCCGTTTCCGTCGCTCGCGCCGTCGGCCACCGTGACGCTCGCGCCGTCCACTCTCTGTATCACCGCACGCATACAGACCAACCTATCTTGGGCTGAACGGGTACAGAGCATCTGCGTAGGCACGGTGTGGGGTGGCACCATGCACGGGAGGCGGTGTGCCGACGCACCGGTCGAGGGGATGGACAGAGCATGAGTACATATGGAGCCGGGCAATCCCCCGGTGTCGTACCGGTCACGCATGCCGCCGCCGGTCCTGGTACCAGCACCATGCGCCCGCCCGTGCAGCGGACCGGTCCCGGCCTCGACGACGGCCTGCCCGGGCCCTCGCAGCCGGAGCTGGGCGCCCTGCGACTGCCGGAACTGCGCGCGCTGCGCCGTGACGCGCAGCGCGATGAGGCAGACCTCAGTTACGTACGCCGTCTGGTCCAGGGGCGGATCGACATCCTGCGGGCCGAGCTGGCCCGCCGCCGGGACCCCGAGACACCGGTCGTGGACAGGCTCTCCGAGATCCTCGCCGACACCCCGTCGCGGCACCGCTCGTCCGCCCGGCACGTGACGCTGACCACGCCGCGGAGCGACGAGTTCCGCCGGCTGGCCGCCGAGACACTCGCCGAGGTCGAACTCTCCGACCTCGACGCCCGTACGGACGCGGAGCTGCACACCGCGATGGGACGGCTCGTCCGCTACGAACAACAGGTTTCCCGCCGCCGTCACCAGCTGCAGTGCACCGCGGACGATTGCGGCGCGGAGATCGCCCGCAGGTACCGTGATGGAGAAGCACAAGTAGACGACCTGCTCGCCTGAAGCGATCCTTCCGGGGCGGGTCCCGCACAGCCCCGGAAGGCCGCCACGATGAGCTCCACACCCGTCATATCCCCGGTGGCCCCCGCGCTGCCCGTTCTGGCCGAGGTCGTACGGTCCGGCTTCGTCGAGGGCCACCACCGGGGCTCGCTGGTCGTGCTGGCCGCCGACGGCAGTGTGGAGCAGGCGCTGGGGGACCCGGCCGCGGCGGTCTTCCCGCGCTCCTCGAACAAGCCGATGCAGGCCGCCGCCGTGCTGCGGGCCGGGCTCGACCTCTCCGGGGAACGGCTGGCGCTGGCCGCCGCGAGCCACTCGGGCGAGGGGTTCCACCTCGATCTCGTACGCAAGATGCTTGCCGAGCACGGACTGACGCCGGACGATCTGCAGACCCCGCCCGATCTGCCGCTGGACCCGGCGGAGGCGGAGACCTATCTCGCCGCGGGCGGCGCCCGCGAGCGGATCACCATGAACTGCTCGGGCAAGCACGCGGCGATGCTCGCGGTGTGTGCACGCAACGGCTGGGACCCGGCGACCTATCTGGACCCCGCCCACCCGCTCCAGCAGCTGGTTCACCAGGTGGTCGAGGACGCGGCGGGCGAGCCGGTCACGGCGGTGGGTACGGACGGCTGCGGGGCCCCGCTGATGGCGATCAGCCTGGTCGGTCTGGCGCGGGCGTTCCGCTCGTTCGTGCTGGCCGAGGCGGGCACCGCGGAGCGCCGGGTGGCGGATGCGATGCGCGCCCACCCGGAGTACGTCGCGGGCACCCGGCGCCCCGACACATGGCTGATGCGCGAGGTGCCGGGCACGCTCTCCAAGATGGGCGCGGAGGCGGTCCAGGCGGTGGCGCTGGCGGACGGCCGGGCGCTGGCATTCAAGATCGACGACGGTGGCGGGCGGGCGCTCGGCCCGGTGCTGGCCAGGGCGCTGGAGCTGCTCGGCGTCGATGGGCCCGTGGTGGGCCGGATCGGCCGGGCGCCGCTGCTGGGCGGCGGCGCGGAAGTGGGCGTGATCCGGGCGGCGTTCTGACCGTGCGGGTCCCCCGGGGATGCCCGGAAAACCTGGCGACACTCCCCGTCCCGTATGCCTAGCGTGGGGCGCATGAGTCCTGAAGTCCGTACCGTCACCGAGTCCGAGTTCCCCGGCTGGCTGCGCGCCGTGAACACCGGCTTTCTGCGCCCGCCGACAGTGACGGAGGAGGAGGCCGCGAGCCGCCTCCCGCACACGGATCTGTCCCGTACCCAAGGGGTGTTCGACGACGGGCGGTGCGTGGCGTCGTTCCGGTCGTTCGCGCAGGAGCTGACGGTGGTCGGCGGCGCCGCGGTGGCGTCCGACGCGGTCACCAACGTCACGGTGTCGCCCACGCACCGCCGTCGCGGACTGCTCGGCCGGATGATGGCCACGGACCTGGCGGCGGCGAAGGAGCGCGGCGACGTGGTCGCGACGCTGATCGCCGCCGAGTACCCGATCTACGGGCGGTACGGGTTCGGCCCGGCGACCTGGACCACCGAGTGGGAGATCGACGTACCGAGGGCGGGCCTCGACCCGCGCTGGTCGGGCCCGAGCGCTGCGGACGGCGGCGGTCGGATCGACCTCGTGGACGGTGCGGACGTACGCAAGCTCGGACCCGTCCTGCACGAGCGGCTGCGGTCCCGGCAGCACGGTGTGGTCAGCCGCGGGGACCGCTGGTGGCAGCTGAGGACCGGCGAGGACCTGCCTCTGCCGGGTGAGTGGACGGAGCCGTTCTACGCCCTGTACCGCAACGCGGACGGCGAGGTCGACGGCCTGCTCGTCTACCGCGCCGACGACAAGTGGGGCGATGCGAAGCAGCCGCTGAACCGGGCGTCCGTGCTCGGTCTCATCGCGGAGACCCCGGCGGCGGAACGGGCGCTGTGGCACTTCGTCTGCTCGATCGACTGGGTCACCACGGTTCGCTCCGGCTACCGCGCCCCCGACGACCTGCTCCCCCTTCTCCTCCCGGACCCGCGCGCGGCCCGCGTCGTCACGCAGGCGGACTGGATGTGGGTGCGCGTCCTGGATGTCGTACGAGCCCTGGAGGCGCGCACCTACGCCGTCCCGGCCACCCTGACTCTGGACGTCCGCGACCCGGCGGGCCTCGCCGGCGGCCGCTTCCGCCTGGACGCCTCCCCGGACGGCGCGTCCTGCACGCCGACCACGGAGAGCGCCGATCTGGCCCTGGATGTAAGGGAGTTGGGGACGCTCTACCTCGGCGACGAATCGGTGCTCCGGCTCGCGGCACTGGGCCGGATCGACGAACTCACGCCGGGCGCGGCGGCGGTGGCGGACGGGGTGTTCCGGGCGGGACGGCGCGCCTGGTGCCCGGATGTGTTCTGACCGCGTGCCACGTAGCCCCTTCTAGGATGGATCCAAGGGCGGATCTCCGCCCCGGGTGGGGGACGTCGCAGGCCCGGGGGCCGCGGTCCGGGGGCGGCGGGGAAGGTGGTTCAGGTGACTGGAACATACGGTTCGTCGGGCGGTACGGGCCTGCCGGCCAGCATCGAAGCCGCCTGGGGGTTGCGGGAGCGCCCGGTCAAGGGACCGAAGCCCGGCCTGAGTCTGGCCCGCATCGTGGACGCCGCGGTGGCGGTGGCCGAGTCCGAGGGGCTCGGCGCGGTCTCGATGGGGCGGGTCGCGAAGGACCTCGGCGCCTCGACGATGTCGCTCTACCGCTACGTATCGGCCAAGGGTGAGCTCTACGTCCTGATGCAGGAGGCGGCCCTGGGCCCGCCGCCCCCGCTGCCCGCGCTGGAGAGCGGCGCGGGCTGGCGGGAGGCGCTCCGGCAGTGGGCGTGGGCGCAGCGCGAGGTGTTCCACCGCAATCTGTGGATGCTCCGCATCCCGGTCGTGGGTCCGCCCGCCAGCCCCAACAGCCTCGCCTGGTGGGAGCAGGGCCTCCAGGCGCTCGACGGCACCGGTTTGAGCGAGCGGGAGGGGGTCTCCGTGATCCTTCTCGTCGCCGGTTTCGTACGGAACGAGTCGCTGCTGAGGGGGGACCTCGCCGCCGCCGTCGAGGCGCGGGGCGTCTCGCCGCAGGAAGTGATGAACCGGTACGCGCGGACACTGGACCGCCTGATCGACCCCGCGAGGCACCCGGCGCTCTCGCGGCTGCTGGCGTCCGGGGTGCTGGGCACGCCGGACGATCCGGACGATGAGTTCGCCTTCGGACTGGAGCGGGTGCTGGACGGGGTCGAGGTCCTGCTGCGGGGCCTGACCGGGCGGGCGGAGCCCGGACCGGGCGGGGGCGCGGGCACGGACGCGGGCTCGGACGCGGAGGTTCCGGATCCCCGGCCCGTCACGCCTTCCGCGTACTGAGCAGCACCTTGTCGAGCAGGCCGCGCCCCTCGATCGCCGCATGCACCTGCGCCGCCTGCTCCAGCGGGTAGACCTGCCCGATCACCGGGCGCAGCCGCCCGGCCGCCGCCTCGGCCAGCGGGCCGGTCCAACGCGCGTCGACGCCCTCGCTGACCGTACGGACCGTGCCGGCGATCCCGCCGCCCGGCACGTACGGCGGGACGACCGGGAAGTGGTTCCGGAACGCGCCCGACCGGATCTGGGTCTCCACGAAGAGCGTGTCAACGTCACTCACGTCGATCACCACCTCGTCGGACCCCGCCACCGGGTCGGGCCGCTCGGCCGGAACCAGTACCTCCGGACCGCCCAGCTCCCTGACCAGCGCCTCACACATGCGGATCCCACCCCTCCGTGTTCGGGCGGCCGGCCGTCCGGTGCCCGTCCTCCCACTCTCGGACGTCAAGTCCGGTTGAGGTCAAGGGCGTACGCTTCGTGGTCATGAACGGAGAGAAGGCCCGACCCGGGACCGCGGCTCAGCCGCTGATCAGCCTGCGGGAGCGGAAGAAGCAGCTGACGTACCAGGCAGTTTCCGATGCCGCGATCGCGATGTTCCTGGAGCGGGGCTTCGACAAGGTCTCGGTGGCGGAGGTGGCGGCCGCCGCCGACATCTCCAAGCCCACGCTGTTCCGGTACTTCCCCGCCAAGGAGGACCTGGCGCTGCACCGGTTCGCCGACCACGAGGACGAGGCGGCGAGGGTGGTCGCGGCCCGCCCGGAGGGCGAATCGCCGCTGGACGCCCTGCGCCGCCACCTCCTCGACGGCCTGGAGCGGCGCGACCCGGTGACGGGGCTCTGCGATGCGCCCGAGGTGCTGGCGTTCCACCGGATGCTGTACGGGACGCCGTCGCTGGTGGCCCGCATGTACGGGTACCAGAGCCGCTCGGAGGCGGCGCTCGCGCGTGCGCTGGGCGACGGGGCGCGGGACCGGCTGGCGGCGGGGCAGATCATCGCCGTGCAACGGATCCTGGCGCTGGAGAACTGGCGGCGGATCGACGCCGGGGAGAGCGCGGACGAGGTGTACGGGGACGCGGTGCGGGCGGCCGAACTCGCCTTCGTGCAGCTGAGGTCGGGGATCGAGGGGGACCGGTAGGGCGGGCGGCCCCCGCCCGGCCCGTCCGTGGTCGTCGGCGGTGCCCGCGCACCCGAACTGCGCCTGAGGATCGACACGCTCCTGTCCGCCCTCGCCACGACGGCGTCCCGAGCGTCCGACGGAAGTCAGCCCACCCGCTCCGCCAGGAAGTCCTCCCACGTCCGCGCACCCACGGACGTCCCCTCGCCGAGCGACAGGTTCTCGCCCGCCCGGTACGCGAGCCCGGCCTTCCCCGGCACCCGGACCGGCATCATCAGCCGGTGCTTGCCGCGCGCCTGCAGGTATCCGCGGCTCAGTTCGGCCACTCCGTACACGTTCGGCCCGGCCAGGTTGGGCACCAGGCCGGCCGGCTTGCCGAGCGTCAGCTCCACGAGCCGGGCCGCGACATCGCGCGCGTCGACCGGCTGGAACCGGAGTCCGCCGGGCACCGGTATCACCGGCAGCTTCGTCACCTTCTCCACGACGGTCAGGACCAGGTTGTTGAACTGGGCGGCACGCAGCGTGGTCCACGGCAGGCCCGAGCCGGCCACGGCCTGCTCAGCGCCCAGCTTGGACCTGAAGTAGCCGATCGGCATCCGGTCCGCCCCGATGACCGAGATGTACACGAGGTGCTGGACTCCGGCTCGCGACGCGGCCCGCACCAGGTTCCCGGTCGCCTCGTCGTCTCCCTTGGGGCCACCCGCGAGGTGCAGGACCGTCCCGGCCCCGGCCACCGCGGACTCGACGCCCTCGTCCTTGAGCAGGTCGCCCGTCACGTACTCGATGCCGTCCCCGGACTCGTGGCTGTGCCGGCTCAGGACCCGTACGTGACACCCGGCGTCCCGCAGGAGCGGCACGACGAGGCGGCCGAGCGTGCCCGTGCCGCCGGTGACCAGAAGGGGGGAGGTGGCCATGGTCGTCTCCAATTCGTTCGACCGGGAGTCGGACTCCCGTCACAATCAGCGGGGTTTTGCGGGTCTGCTGATATGACCCGCCATGGGGAAGGAATGTGACCGGATGGACGTGCGCGCAGGGCTGACCGAGCGTTTCGAGGAGGACCGGACCCGTCTGCGAGCCGTGGCGTACCGGATGCTCGGCTCGGTGAGTGAGGCCGATGACGCCGTTCAGGAAACCTGGTTGCGCCTCAATCGCACCGACACCAGCGGCGTCGAGAACCTCAGTGGGTGGCTGACGACGGTGACGGCACGGGTGTGTCTGAACATGCTGCGGGCGCGCGAGTCCCGGCGCGAGGATCCCCTCGCCGCACTCGTGCCCGAAACGGTCGTGGACCAGGAGGACGGGCGCGACCCCGAGGAGGAAGCGCTGCTCGCGGACTCGGTCGGACTGGCGCTGCTGGTGGTGCTCGACACACTGGCACCGGCCGAGCGAATCGCCTTCGTGCTGCACGACCTGTTCGCCGTGCCCTTCGACGAGATCGGCCCGATGATCGAGCGTTCCCCCACAGCGGCCAGACAGCTTGCGAGCCGCGCCCGCCGCCGGGTCAAGGGGGCCACCCCGGTGCCCGACGCCGACCTGGCCCGCCGGCGTCAGGTGGTCGACGCCTTCCTCGCTGCCACCCGTGGCGGGGACTTCGACGCACTGGTCCGGCTGCTCCATCCGGACGTCGTCCTCCGGGCCGACCCGGCGGTCGTGCCGACCCCCGAACCGATCGTCGTCCGCGGCGCCCGCACCGTCGCCCAGGGCGCGATGGCCGCCATGGGCCGGGCCCGGTTCACCCAGCCCGGGCTGGTCAACGGCGCGGTGGGTCTCATCATGGCACCGCTCGGCCGCCTGTCCCTGGTAATCGGCTTCACGGTCACGGCGGACGGGATCACCGAGATCGACGTGATCGCGGACCGGGGCCGCCTCGGCCAGGTCGATATCGCCGTGCTCGACGCCTGACGGGTGCTACGGAACGGGGGTGTGGCTGAAACACGTGCGGCCAAGGCCGCTGATCAAGCCGGAGGATCTCGAGAACGTTGCGGCGGCCGCTGAGGTGGCGTTGGCGTTGGCCTGCGGGAGCCCGCCGCCCGACGGCCCGGGAGCACCGACCTGCCGGCGTTAGGCTGGCCCGGTGACGCTTGAGGACCTCGTACGGCTGCGCCGGGCCCGGGACATGATGGACCGCGACTACGCACGGCCCCTCGACGTCCCGGCACTGGCGCGCGTCGCCCTCATGTCGCCCGGGCACTTCTCCCGCAGCTTCCGGGCTGCCTACGGGGAGACCCCGTACAGCTACCTGATGACCCGCCGTGTCGAGCGGGCCAAGGCGCTGCTGCGGCGGGGCGACCTGAGTGTGACGGAGGTCTGCTTCGCGGTCGGCTGTACATCGCTGGGGTCGTTCAGCTCGCGCTTCACCGAGCTGGTCGGCGAGAGCCCGAGCGCGTACCGGGCCCGCCGCCACGACCCGGGCGCGGCCATTCCGGCGTGCGTCGCCAAGATCCTCACGCGGCCGGTCAGGAACGGACCGGTCCGGATCGGAGAAGCGGAAACCGCCGACCGCCCGTAGCGTCATAGGCATGAACATCAAGCTTTCCCAGTGCTTCATCGCAGTCGACGACCATGACAAGGCGCTCACCTTCTACCGCGACGTTCTCGGCCTGGAGGTACGCAACGACGTGGCGTTCGAGGGGATGCGCTGGGTGACCGTCGGCTCACCCGCGCAGCCGGACGTGGAGATCGTCCTCGAACCGCCGGCCGCGAACCCGAACGCCTCGCCGGCCGACAAGCAGGCGATGGCCGAGCTGCTGGCCAAGGGCATGCTGCGCGGCGTGATCTTCTCCACCGACGACTGCGACGCCACCTTCGAGCGCCTCCGGGCCGCGGGCGGCGAGGTGCTCCAGGAGCCGATCGACCAGCCCTACGGCGTCCGCGACTGCGCCTTCCGCGACCCGGCCGGCAACATGCTGCGCTTCACCCAGCCGCGCGGTCGGTGACGTCCGCTTGCCCTGGAGCGCGCTTCAGCTCCTGCCGTCTCCGGCGTCCCGTTCCGGCGGCCGCAAGGTACGGGCGCGACCCGCGTTCGCCCCCGACGCCTCGGCGAACTCGCGGTCTCCGCCCGGGCGCGCGTCCGCGCGGATGGTCCGGGGCGCGCCCCGACCCCGCTGCGCCCGCTCGCGCTGCCCGCCGCAGAATCCTGGGTGACGCAACGTCAGGCGGTGCGTGCGACAGGTGGCCGGACGGATCAGGAATCGAGAAGCGTCGGTCACCGAGCCGCAGCTAACGTGACGGCCATGGACATCTCCATTCACACGACCTCCCTCCCGCAGGACGACCCGGACGCCGCCCTGGCCTTCTACCGGGACATCCTCGGCTTCGAGGTCCGCAGCGACGTCGGACACGGCAAGATGCGCTGGATCACGGTCGGCCCCGTCGATCAGCCCGGCACTTCCATCCTCCTGGCGCCGCCGGCCGCCGACCCCGGGGTCACCGAGGACGAGCGCCGCACCATCGTCGAGATGATGGCCAAGGGCACCTACGGCTGGATCCTGCTGGCCACCCGGGACCTCGACGGCACCTTCGAGAAGGTCCAGGCCCGCGACGCCGAGGTCGTTCAGGAGCCGACCGATCAGCCCTACGGCGTTCGCGACTGCGCCTTCCGCGATCCCGCGGGCAACCTGATCCGCATCCAAGAGCTTCGCTGAGCCGTTCCGTCATCGATCTGCCCTCGGTGGCCGGCGTCGCGACCACTGCGAAGAATGCGGCGGCCGGCGCTTCCGTGCTCCTACGTCCCGGGCGCGCCGACCACCGGCCCCCACCTGGCCACCGCCCGCTCCACCCTCAGCATGTACCCAGGTCATCGCACACATGGATGAAAGGAGTTCTCTCATGTGTCACCCCGCGTGGATGCGCGCACTTACCGCTGCGCAGCGCCTGAGCGACCTCGCGCGACTGCGCCGCGTCCGCGACCGGATCGACCGGGAGTACGCGCAGCCGCTGAACGTCGAGGCGCTCGCCCGCGGCGCGAACATGTCGGCCGGGCACCTCAGCCGGCAGTTCCGGCTCGCCTACGGCGAGTCGCCGTACGCCTATCTGATGACGCGCCGCATCGAGCGCGCGACGGCGCTGCTGCGGCGCGGCGACCTCAGCGTCACCGAGGTCTGCTTCGCGGTCGGCTGCTCATCGCTGGGCACCTTCAGCACCCGCTTCACCGAGCTGGTCGGCATGCCGCCCAGCGCCTACCGGCGCCGCGCGGCGGGCGGTGCGGGCGCTGCGGCGGGGATGCCGTCGTGCGTGACGAAACAGGTGACCAGACCGGTCAGGAATCGAGAAGCACCGGCGGCCGAGCCGCAACTAGCGTGACGGACATGACCTCCATCGAGTCCATCACCCTCGAGGTGGCCGACCCCACGGCCGCCAACCGCTTTTACACCACCGCCTTCGGTTTGGACACGCAGCTGCGCCTGCGGGCCTCCGAGGCACCGACGACCGGCTTCCGTGGGTTCACGCTGTCGCTCACGGTGTCCCAGCCGTCCACCGTCAACAGCCTCGTCGACGCTGCCCTCGACGCCGGTGCCACGCCGCTGAAGCCGGCCTCGAAGTCGCTCTGGGGCTACGGCGGCGTCGTACAGGCCCCGGACGGGACGATCTGGAAGGTCGCGACCTCGGCGAAGAAGGACACCGGCCCGGCCACCCGGGAGATCGACGATGGTGCTCCTGCTGGGAGTCGCCGACGTGACCGCGAGCAAGCGGTTCTACGCCGACCGCGGCCTCGCCGTGGCGAAGAGCTTCGGCAACAAGTACGTCGAGTTCGCCGCTGGGCCGGGTCCCGTCAAGCTGGCGCTGTACAAGCGCCGTGCCCTTGCCAAGGACGCCGGCGTCCCTGCCGACGGCACCGGATCGCACCGGCTCGTGCTCGGCGGCGACGCCGGGGCTTTCACCGACCCGGATGGGTTCGCCTGGGAGGCCGCATCGCTGACAGGCGCGCCCTGATCCGTCACCGCTGGAGTTCGGGTGCTGTCGCCGCCGAACGGATGCGTACGCGGCGTGTCCACCGGGCCCACGAGACGGGCGGTGTGCGCGAGGCCATCAGGGCTCATGAGCGCAGCGATCGTCGGCCTGACCCGCAGCCCGGCCCGACGGACAACCGGCCGGCGGGCCGGGCTGTTTCTGCCGTGGCGGGTGGAGGAACTCCAGGCAGAGGCTGCGGAGTCGGCTGTCCGGCCGGGGAGGGCAAGCCTCCTGGACCGCCGCATCGCCGTACGCGCCGCGTCACCGCTTCGGGAGGAGCTTGTCCGTCCACAGCGGACGACAAAAGGCAAAGGCAAGGAGGTTACCCACTCCTTGCCACTCTCAACATATAGCGCACCGGGGGCCTTGCGGCAAGACCCGGGTCGTGCTGCAGAATCTCCGGTCGAAGCCAGAACCTGCGGAAATCGGGGATTCGCGAAGTACATGCGCTTTTGGTGATGTGTGGGTCTCGCGGGACGTTGAACCGCCGGTGGGACTCGCGGTGCGGTTGCGGGCACTCGGCGCGGAGGTGCGGGTGTGCGCGCCGCCGGACTGCGCGGAGCAGCTGGCCGACATGGAATCTTGTTGAATGGGGGGTTTGATGATTGACGTGATCATTGCCGGCGGTGGACCGACAGGTTTGATGCTGGCCGGCGAATTGCGGCTGCACGGCGTGCACGCGCTCGTGCTGGAGAAGGAGGCGGAGCCGACCGGGCTGTCCCGCGCGCGCGGCCTGCACGCGCGCAGCGTCGAGGTGATGGACCAGCGCGGTCTGCTGGAGCGGTTTCTCCCGCTCGGCGAGCAGTTCGCGGTCGGCGGTTTCTTCGCCGGCATCGGCAAATCGTGGCCTGACCGGCTGGACACCGCACACTCGTACGTCCTCGCCATCCCGCAGAGCATCACCGAGCGTCTGCTGACCGAGCACGCCACCGAGCTCGGCGCCGAGATCCGGCGCGGCTGCGAACTGGTCGGGCTGAGCCAGGACGAACACGGGGTGACCGCCGAGCTGGCCGACGGCACGCGGCTGCGCTCGCGCTACCTCGTCGGCTGCGACGGCGGCCGCAGCACGGTGCGCAAGCTGCTCGGCGTCGGCTTCCCCGGTGAGCCCGCCAGGGTCGAGACGCTGCTGGGCGAGGTAGAGGTGGCCGTGCCGCCGCAGACGCTGGCCGCCGTGGTGGCCGAAGTCCGCAAGACTCACCTACGGTTCGGCGCCATCCCCATGGGGGACGGGGTGTACCGCATTATCGTGCCCGCCGATGGGGTGGCCGAGGACCGCACGGTCCCGCCGACCCTTGAGGAGTTCAAGCAGCGGCTGCGGGTGTTCGCCGGCACCGACTTCGGCGCGCACTCACCGCGCTGGCTCTCCCGCTTCGGCGACGCCACCCGGCAGGCCGAGCGCTACCGCGCCGGCCGGGTGCTGCTGGCCGGCGACGCGGCGCACATCCACCCGCCGACCGGCGGGCAGGGGCTCAACCTCGGCATCCAGGACGCGTTCAACCTCGGCTGGAAACTGGCCGCCGAGGTGGGCGGCTGGGCACCGGAGGGGCTCCTGGACAGCTACCACACCGAACGGCACCCGGTGGCCGCCGCCGTGCTGGACAACACGCGCGCGCAGATGGAGCTGCTGTCCCCCGAGCCGGGTCCCAGGTCGGTGCGGCGGCTGGTGTCGGAACTGATGGAGTTCGAGGAGGTGAACCGGTATCTGATCGAGAAGATCACTGCGATCGGGGTTTGCTACGACTTCGGCGAGGGGCATGAACTGCTCGGCCGGCGGTTGCGGGACGTCGGGCTGAAGCGCGGTCGCCTCTACGAGCTGATGCACGGCGGCCGCGGACTTCTGCTCGACCAGACCGGCCGGCTGTCGGTGGCGGGCTGGGCAGACCGGGTCGACCATGTCGTCGACGTCAGCGAGGAACTGGACGTGCCCGCGGTACTGCTGCGGCCGGACGGCCACGTGGCGTGGGTCGGTGAAGATCAGCGGGATCTGCTCAGCCGGCTGCCCAAGTGGTTCGGCGCTGCCGTCAGTTGAGCGCGCAGTCGTGGCTGTCCGTTCCCGGTGGGGATGAACTGGCGCCGTGCCTCTGAACGCGTCCCCCGGCTCGTGCCGGGCAGGCCCCGCAGGAAGCCGGACAGCCTCGCCGCGGACAAGGCGTACAGCAACAGTCCCTGTCGCCAGTACCCGCGGCGAAGGGTCATCCGGCACACCATTCCGGAGAAGAGCGACAGCCAGGCCGCCCGTCGGCGCAAAGGCTCACGCGGCGGACGGCTGCCCAGCCTCGACGAACAGCGGTACAAGAAGCGCAACACTGTCGAGAGAAGCAAGCCGCAGTGCTGTCATACCTGCGGCTCGGTTCCATCGCCGTCAGCTCCTTCCTCTCGCGCCTCTTCGTTCCCGGTGTTCATGCTGGCGGCCTGATTCTTCAACCAGGGGCGCCGGGTGTGCTGGCCGCGCGGCACCTGGTGCAGCGCGCGCAGGCGGTCGACCTCTGCCGGGTCGGCCCGGACGATCCTCAAGCCTGCCTGCGGGTGCAGGTAGCCGGTGGCCCAGCCTCGCCTGACCCAGGCATCCAGCGTGATCTCGGACATGCCCAGGTGCTCGGCGAGGTCGCGCAGCCACCACTCGTGTTCGTCCAGGTCGGGGCGGTGACGGTTCTGCTGCCGTGAGCGCTGGATGCCCAGGGCCCGCAGCAGGTCGTTGACCGCGTTCCTGGTGAACGTCTCGCAGCGCTTGGGCGGGCGGAAGCCCTCGGCGTTGAGGTGTTCGGCGATCTGCGCGGTCGTGCAGCCGGCCTCGACCAGTTCGGCGGCGCGGGCACGGAGCCGGGGGTAGTAGCTGAGCTGGGTCAGGCAAGCCACGGGCCGTGCCACCTGCGCATCGGTGCGGTGGCCTCCGGCCCAGCGGACAGCCACGTTCACCAACTCGCTGGTGCCCAGCACCTCGATGCGGACCTGCTCGACCAGATGCCGGATCAGCTGCTTGCGGTCCGCGTCGGTGGTGGTGGGCGCGTGCCAGATGCCCGGGACGTCAGCGGCCAGAGCCCTGATCTGTGCCCGTTCCTCGGCGCTGAGGGTGCGCGGGCGCACAGCGAGGAAGCGGTCGTACTCCTCGCCGAGCCTCTGGCGCTCGGTCATCGCCGTCTCCCAGTCCCTCTCTAACTGCCGTACCACCAGGCGGTTCTCCGGTTCGGCCAGTTGGTACTGGCGCCGTGCGCGGTCCACGGCGTAGTCGGCGCGCTCCAGACGCTGCCGCCAGATCCGGTCCACCTGGGCACGTTGCGTCTCGACCTGCTCGGCCGCGGCGAGTGAGACCTCCACCGCGGCCGGGGTCATCGCCTCCAGCAGCAGGGAGGCGACGTGCTCGTCGATGCAGCCCCCCGCCAACTGCTGGCACTGCCCTTGCCCGTAGTCGCTCTTGGCACGGGCGCACACATACGCCGGGTGCAGCTTCCCGCCCGCGCCACGCTGGTAGCGCACCGTCATCTTCATGCCGCAGCGGCCGCAGACCACCAGCCCGGCCAGCAGCGCCGGGCCGTCGCGCACCACGCCGATGCTCTCGGACCGGGCCCGGTTTGCGTCCATCCGCTGCAGGTTCCGTTCATGCTGTTCAACACTGATATAGGCAGGTAGCAGGCCCGGCAGGTAGACGAACCAGTCCTCGCGGCCGGTGCGCACCCGGCCGGTGCACGGCCGCCCCGCCTGCCGCCGGCGCGGATCGAGCCGGCTGCGGCCGTAGACGTAGATTCCAGCGTAGGCCGGATGCCGGAGCATGTTCTGCAGCGCGACCCGATTGGGCCGACGCCACTCCAACTCCCCACGCTCGGGGCCCTCCCGCAGCCGCACCCCGATCTGGATGTGGTTGTCGACCAGGTAGCACAGCACCGCGTTGACGGTCCCGAACCGCTCGAACAACTCGAAGACCAGACGCACCACAGAGCGCACCTGTTCGTCGGGATCCAGCACCGCCTCGCCCGAGGGACGCCGCACGAAGCCGATGGGCAAGGGCACCACCAGTTCCCCGCGCCGGGCCTTGGCCAGGCGTCCGGACCACATCCGCTGCTTGATCAGGTGCAGTTCCGCCTCGCTGATCGTGCCCTTCAAGCCCAGCAGCAGCCGGTCGTTGTGATCGCTGGGGTCGTAGACGCCGTCCGGATCCCCGAGAAGGGCCCCCGACAGAGCGCACAACTCCAGAAGCTGATGCCATTCGCGGCCACTGCGGGCCAGCCGGGACATCTCGATCCCCAGAACGATCCCCACGTGATCCAGGCCGACCTCGGAGACCAGGTGCTGGAAGCCGGGCCGGGCATCGATCCCGGACGCGGAATGCCCCAGGTCCTCGTCGATCACCAGCACCCGCGACGGAGGCCATCCCAGCGCGACCGCGCGCTCCACCAGCGCGTACTGCAGCCGCGTGGACTCCTGATGGTCCCTGACCTGCCCAGCCGTCGACTGGCGCACATATACGGCCGCGAGCCGGTCACGATGCCAGCGCTGGACCTTACCCTCCAGCCGTTCCCACGACAGCCCGACCATCGTCATCGTCCACACCCCCCTCCGTGCTCCTGAGCGGTGCCGTCGCCATGCGCTCCACCAGAAGACCCAGCAGACGCTGCACCACCACCCGGTTCACCTCCGGGAAGGACTCCCACCTCGGCGTCCCCGCTGTCGCGGGCCCGGTCTGGGGGGCACGGCCGCGTCTCCTCCAGCCATCGCGCCCCACCCCCCTCGCCTGCCCCGACCAGCCCCTCACGCAGCCGTCGGACTGTTCCGACCAGCGCCAACAGGGCATCAACCCCTATGACCGGGACATTCCCCATCCCGCTCGCTTCTATGTCAGTACTGTGGCTTGCTCCTTGAACGGGCTATCAACCGGCTGAAACAGTTCAGAGCGGTAGCAACCCGGTACGACAAGCGCGGCTACATCTTCCGCGGCACCGCCACCGCCGTAGCCCTCGTCATCTGGCTCCGCACATGATCGACCGGACAAGTCCTGGCCGGAGAGGCAGCTGTCGCAGATGGATTGCTCATCCACGGCACGGAACGGCTGGCTGCATATCCCGCAGAGGTCGGGAAAGGCGACGGTGAGGCATGTCGTGATCAGTAGACCCGCGGTCCGGCGTCGGTGGCCCGCACCGCGGTGGCTGCACCGACCGGATCTTTGCCCTTGAAGACGACCTCGCAGGAGTACTTCGACTTCGCATTCAGGGGCACCAGTACGGCGTCGGGAATGTCGTTGCAGAGCGCATAGTCCATGCTGTCGCCGCCGTTGCCGTAGAGCAGGCGGGCGACGCCGTCGCGGGTAAGGATGCCTTGGCGCGGGACCGCCTCGAACTCCACCATGTTGTCCGACCAGCCGGGCTTGTCGCCCACCGTCACGTCCCACTCCACCTTGAGGCCGTCATAGGCGGTCGTGCAGGTCACCTTCGTACCACCCTTTGGCTCCAGGCCCTTGGGACACGTGGCGGTGACCTTGCCCGCCGCCCGGGCCATGTCCAGAGTCTTACGACGCAGCTCGTACGCCAGGTTCTCGCCGAACGTCGCGTTGCCGTCAGGGGATGGCTTGAGCTCCTCCTCCGGCAGCGTAGGCGGCTTCGTCAGCCTCTGCGGTAGCACGGTTTCCACCGGTGCCGGCTTGGCGCCAGCATCGTTGGAACCCGAACCCTCGCCCCCGCACGCCGTGGTCAACAGGCCTATCGCAGCAGTAGTTACCACTGAAATGATCTTCATGCGCATGCCTGTCACTTTACCGGGGGAGCAAGCAGCGCCGAGTGGAGCGCGCGGGTAGGACTCCCGGCGCGACACTGTCGTCGACCAGCCACACCGCGGCAGCGGATGAACGTCTGCGTGGGGCACTTCGGCACTTCGTGGCAGCCGCAGGACTCACCGACGGCTCGGTGGTCCAGCCGTTGTCCGTCTAGATGAACGAGTCCAAGGTCAGTGGTCGAAGGCGGTCAGCGAGCGCAGGACGGGCTGACCGGTCCGGGCGTTGTGCCAGATGGCCGCTGTCAGGGCGAGGAGCCGTTGGAGGACTCGGACGGTGACCCCGCCGGGGGTGCGCCCGCCGTGTCCTTCGAGGTCCAGCTGGGCCTTGAGGGTCTGGTTGACGGATTCGATGAGTTGCCGCAGTGGCGCGGCTTTCTCGAACGAGTCGCTGGACCTTGCGGCGGGAAACTCCAGAAGCCGTCCGTTCACAGCGAGCTGCGTGAACTCCTGATCATCAGTCAGAAGTGAGCTGATCGTGGCTCGCAACTATGTGCTCGTCGTGCCACTCCGGAGTCGTCACTGTGCCAGCCTCCCAATCCCTGCGAAGGATCGCATAGCCGACTGCATCATGGACCGCCCCTTCAGCACCGGCCCAGGCATCGCGGTAGTGCGCCTCCTTGGCGTATCCGCATCGCTGGAACGTCCGCCGCATCGCCACGTTGTCCTGCCGAGTGGTGCCCTCGATCCGTCGGATCCGAGGGAACTCGTCGAACAAGTACCTCGTGATCCAGATCAAAGTCTGGCCCCCGAAGCCCTTGCCCCGCCACTGAGATCGGATCCGCAGGTCGAACAGTGGCGTTTCGTCGCCCAGGTCCATCAGGCGGATCAGCCCTACAACGTTGTCACCTGTGACGATCCAGAAGGTCCGGTTCTCCTCACTGTCGTAGACGCCGTCGGACATCCATTGTCGGATCCGGTCCCGGTCGATCACGACGGAGCTGTGGAACGGCCACGTATCGCTGGTGAGGAAGTTGATGAGGGCATCGCCTTCCGAGGGGACGAAGCGCCGGTAGGTGATCTCCACGGCCGCACTCTACGAGGCAAGCAGCCTCACCAGAAGTGATTTATCACCAACCCTCGTGGCGCACGTGGTCGTCCTGAAGTTCAGACACAGGCACTTACCTTGTTCCTTATCTTCCTGACCGGAAAACTCCACGGTGAGACGGGTACGGCGAGGTAGCCCCTGGTCGGTGACGTCGAGGGATCATTTGCTCCGACCAAGGCGCACGTGACCGAGACGAAGGGGTCCCGTGCCGGGCAAGGCTCCTCCGGACGGTCGCGACGCCGGTTGAAGGTGCTGCCTCGGGTGTGAGACTGGTGAGCTCGCGTATCCAACTGTCGCCAGTTGACCTGCCTGGCTCCGGAATCACTACTGGCCGTGACGCTCCGGGCGGGGGATCTGAGTGTCAGGGGCATCCGGTTGGATGAGCACGTGACTGTCTATGACGTAGCTCGCCAGCTTCCCACCATCGCCGACCTGCGGGACCTGTGCCGCTCACTGGCGATGCTCGATGCGATCCTGAGCCCGGACTGGGAGAGACGGTACTACTCCTTCAACGCCGGCTGGGCCGATGGTGAAGAGATGGCCTCGATGCGCAACGGATCGGGTGACGAGTACTCCATCGTGTTCTCGCCAGCCGGGGCCTACGTCCGCGGCTTCGACCACGAAGCGCCGATGAGCCCGTATGGCAACGATGGCGAGCCCTGGCCGGGAGTGATCGACGATGTCCCGGAGGCTTTCAGACCCTTTGTCGAGGATCCGGCCTTCACCGACGAGGACGACGTGCCCGTCGTGACGGCCTGCTTGTGGCGGGGGGCGACGGACGATCGGTGGCAGCACGGCACGATCGACTTCCCTGCCGGTCGTGCCGACGCTGACGGGGCAACGGCTCTGTTCGAGCTCTTGGTCGACCGTTCGCCGGAAGCGTTCCAGGGCTTCGCTGAGGACTACTACGAGGTCCCCGTGGACCTGGAAGCAGTGTGCGACGTGTACGCCTTGCGACCTCTGAGCCAGAAACTCGTGTCATCACTGAACTCGGAGGTCACCCTCGCCGACCTGGCCGAGGACATCGCAGAGATCGGCTACCCGCAGCCGGACCGGGACACGACCTGAACTTCAACTGTCGCTGGGCAAGCGAGTCCTCCTCGCTCCCTGACCAGGGTCCGTGGTCGCTAAGCGCGCTTTGACGGGCAGATTGCCGCCAGCCAGCTCCAGGGATGACCCGCACCACCCCTGCGAGGACAATCCAACCAGGTGTCCGGGGTGTCAGTAGCGCGCTGTACGTTGCGGCCATGGGCGTATATCTGGTCAGTGTTGGCGCGGAGGAATGGTTTGGTGAGGAAGAGGATGGGTGGGGGGAAATCGCCGCGGCGCTGAACCACGAGCTGCGGCAACAGGGGCTGCCGCCCTATGAGTCCGTGCCGGAGGAGATGGACTTCGTTCGCGGTTCGGGGCAGGCTTTCGAGGAGAAACTGATCCCCTCGATGGACGGGTTTGGGACGCTATGTCAAACGCACCTGTCACGAGGGGAAGTGGAGACTGTCTGCGGCTGGACGGTGCTGGTGCCGTTCTCGCTCGACGAGGAGATCTGGTTGCCCATTGACTCCAGCTATTCGGAGTCGTCGACCATGGTCGCCGGTGCTCCTCAGGTACTGGCGATTGCGGAAAGACTGGCGACAGCCATCGACCTGCCGGCCGAGACCCCACAGATGTGCGACAACCTCGATCTGACCATGTGGTTCATGAACGGAGCAGCGAAGGAACTGGCCGCTGCCCAACCAGGCCCATGGAGCGATGACCTGGATACAGCCTTCTACGTCGCACTGTTTCTGCGCGCTGCCCAGCACTCGGTGCGGCGGGGCTGCCCCATCGTCTACGCCTGACACCTGCGTAGGGTCCTTGCTCGAACCGAGCGGTAGTTCGCGCCTTCCCCCGACATGCGAGTGACTGACAGCAACGTGGTCACGGAAAGTGAGCCAGAAACCGGGTTCCGGAGGCAGTTGGTGGTCTACCCAGCCAGAAATGTTGACGAGAAACGACGTCATTGCCGTCGTCGCTGCTTGCGTTGCGTGAACTATTCGCTGTGACGTGACGAGGAACGTCCGTAGAGGGTCAGCCGAGATACGGCCGAAAGGGATAGCAGGACCCCGGCGGTGTGATCGCCGAGGTCCTCGTGCTGTTTCGGGCTCACCACCGGGGCGGTGTCGTCTTCGTCGGGCGAGGCAGGGTTCCGGCCGAAGTCCCGCGTTCCGGCATGGGTGTCCGCGCTCCTGGCTAAGAGTCATCCCGTAATGGGATGCCGTCCGACCAGTTCCCGTTCGGGGGTGTCGCCTCTGGGCGGGGCGTTCCCTTCGTGGGTGGCTGTTCCGACGTGGGCCTTGTGCCGCTGGTTCGCGGGTCGGGTCTCATTCGGGGTGGGCCGGTACCGGTCGGTGGTGTTTTGCCGAGCAGAGGACCGCTGCCGGGGGATTCCCGACGCTTGGGCTGCCGCGTGGGTGCGGCCCCGGGTGGGGCTGGCACCGCGCTGCGGTTGACTCGACAGGGCCTCTTGCAGCCCTTGTGAGAAAAGAATCTGTGTGACGCGCGCCTGGACTGTGTCCAGGCGCGCCGTGCTGGGATCGTCCGGATCGGTGAGCCGGACGTGTGCGGCAAGGGCCGCGGAGACCACGTCCCGGTCGCCGACCAGGCCGCACGCCGGGCAGGTGTGTACCCGGTCGGCGAGTGTCTTGGACACGCTCTCGCCGCACATGCAGGTCTGGGACAGCTTGGTGGCGAACGTCGACGCCCGTGGTAGCCGGCCGCCGGTCTTGTCGCACTCGCGGCCGATCGCGGTGATGAGCCGGCCGGGGGTGGCGGCTTGCAGGGCTTTGCCCCACAGCCGGTACCACGTGCTGATGTTGCAGTCCTCGACGACCAGGTTGGCGCCGTGAGCTCCCACGATCCGTTCGGCGATGCGCCGCGCCCGATGGTCCCTTGCCGCAGCGGCAGTTGCCGCAGATTCGGCGAGGCGGGCTCGGGTGTGGCGGTAGCCGGCCGACAGGTTGTCTCTGCGGTATGCCTGCTTCGGGATTCCGGCTTTGTTGGCTGCCCGGGCGCCGCCGGGGACGTGGACGTTCCGTTCGGGGAGGCCGGCAGCTTGGCGGCGTTCGGCGCGGGCCTGCTGCCGCCTCGACGGCGCGTACTGCTGAGCGTTGGCGGCCCGGCGGGACCGGTCCAGGGCCCGTTTGCGACCGCGTTCCTTGCGGCGCGACCTGGCGAGTGCGGCGAGCTCTTCGTCGGTGAGCTCAACCCGGGAAGTGGCGACTGGACCGTCGGAGGGATCGAACGTGCCGGGGAAGGAGACGACGGACACGTTCGAGACGTTGCCGTCGATTCCACCGACCCGGGCGAGTTCCCTCGTAGCCCGGCGGCGGGCTCGGGTGGCCGAGGATGCGTAACCGCCTGCCAGCACCATCAGGTGCGCCTCGTACGCCCAGCCGCCGGGCGCGGAGGCGTCCTGACGGCGAACGAGGTCGACCTTGTGCCACGTCGCAGGATCGTTCAGAAAATGCAGCAGGCGCGGCCAACGTCCCGCACCGGAAGGCAGCCGCACGGGCAGAACCAGGTCGCCGCGCTGGGAGTCGGCGCCGCCGGCGAATACGACGGCCAGCGGACCGGTGTGGTCCCACCAGGTTACCGCCCGGGTCTTCAGCGTTCCCTTCGGTGTCACCTCACCGGTCGGGATGCGGCCGGACGGCCGGGCAGGCACCGGCAGCTGCCGCGGCTGTTCCAGGACGCTCGTCCCCGGCGGCAGTCCAGCGGCCTGCTGAGGTGTGCCCACCGACGGGTCGAGGTCCCGGTGCCGGTAAGTGTCCATGTGCCCGACAAGGGTGCCGTGCAGCCGGAAGGTCTCCCATTTTCGTGCCGTGGTGCGCGACCGGGCACGGCCAGGGATCCGGGTGTAGTTCCACCAGGTCCCGGTCTTCGGCCGGCCAAACCGACGGCCGGTCGCATCGGGAAAGAAGTGACGGCTGACGGCCGTCTCGAATACTTCGTCGGCCTGATGCATCACCAAAGCTTTAGTGACGTGATGCCCCAAGTGCCGGGAGGCTTCCATGTGACGGTACGCGCGGCGTTCCATTCCTTCACGGGACAGACCGAGCTCTGCCCGCCAGGATTTCGCATCGTCCTCACGGCGCACATCGCCGGCCCAGTACGCGTCGACCGCAGCGCGGGCATCACGCTGCAGGGCACGCTTGACCGACCACATCGCTGAGTACAGCTGCTCCAGGCGATGCAGGTCGTCGGGGTTGTGGACATCCAGCGGCAGGCGGATCACCGCCAGTTCGGTGTCCTCGCCACGCTTCCAGCGCGCGCTCTTGTTCTTCCCTCGGAACCGGCGAGCGGGAGCCGTGACGCAAACGGGTCCACTGGGGGTGGGCGCCACGGCGGACAGCATGCTGCTCACGGACTTCCCACCTCCTAGATCCTCCGCCAATGCCGACGCCGCGGCGACGGCATAAACCACGCCGTCGCCGGCGTCGCCGCGCTGCACAACCTCAAGCTCGACATCCGGTAGCCGCAGCACCCGGCCCGGCGAGACACGCCTCACCCCGCATTACGGGATAGCTCTTAGCGTGATCGTCGTCTGCATGCCGTACGACGAGAGGACTTGCCGGTGCCCGACCTGCCCACCCCGACGCGGCTGTCACCGATCCGCGACGACCACGCCGGGCACTTCCCGGACATCAACGGCCACCGCACGCACGTGCGGCTGCGGGTGTGGCCGACCAAGGACGGCGGGCACCTGGTGATCGCCACCGACCTTCAGCTGGGCGCCGGGCTGATCAACGCGGCCGAAAGCCTGGTGCGGGCCTGCGCGCGGGAGTTCGGCGAGCCGGTGATGGTGGTGCGGCACTACCCGCCGCACTTCCCTTGGAGCCTGTGGCACGGCGTGGCGCCCAACAACAGCGGCAACGTGCGCAAGTCGGTGATCCTGCGGTTCGGCCAACTGTGGATCAGGCCGAACGACCACGATCGGATGGCCGAGCACACCGTCGCCAGGATGACCAGGCGGCAGCGGCGTATCTGCGGGCACTTCGGTAGGCAGCCCGACCCCATGGACTGGTACTTTCCGACTGACCAGGCCACCATCATGGGCCGGGAGCAGGCAACCAGGTGACTTCTTCAGGCACGTCAACGCGTCTGGCACGGCGAGCGCTTGGCGCTGTCTTGGCGGCCGAGGCGGTTTCGGTCGCGGGAAACCGGATCGCCCTGATCGCGATTCCCTGGTTCGTGCTGGACACCACCGGTGATCCCGCACGGGCCGGGCTGAGCGGGGTCGCCTACTTCGTTCCCGTGGTGCTGGCCGGGATCTTCGGCGGCCCCCTGGTGGACCGCATGGGGTTCATCCGCAGCAGTGTCCATGCCGATCTGGCCAGCGGCATGACGGTGGCCGCGATCCCGGTCCTGTACATGCTGGGCCACCTGTCGTTCTGGCTGTTGCTGGTCCTCACGTTCGCTGGCTCGATGCTCGACGTTCCAGGCACAACGGCCCGCCGCTCCCTCGTGCCCGACCTGGCCGAAGCCAGCGGTATGCGGCTGGAACGGGCGATGAGCGCGCACGAGACAGTGATGCGTGTCGCTCAGCTCACCGGCGGATTACTCGGCGGCGTGCTCGTCGCAGCTCTCGGGCCAATCCTTGTGCTGTACATGGATGCGGCCAGCTTCCTGGTATCGGCCCTGATCGTGGGACTGACTGTGCCCCGAGCGTCGCCTCACAAGGCTCCGCACCTGTCGAAAGGCACGTCGCGGTACTTCGCGGAGCTCAGGGAAGGGCTGCGGTTCATCCGCGAGGACACGTTGCTGCCCCGGATCCTCGTGGTGTTCATGTTCGCCAACATGGCCGACAACGCCCTATTCACCGTGCTGCTGCCCACCTTGGCCGAGCAGGTGCTCGACAACCCGCTCGCCCTGGGGCTTTCGGTCGCTGCCTTCGGCGCCGGCGCCCTGGCGGGCGCGGTCCTGTTTGGTGCAGTTGGGCATCGGTTCCCCCGGCACGTAATCCTGACCGGCGCGTTGCTGATTTCCGGGGCCCCGAAGTTCTTCGTCATCGCTGCGATGCCCGGAACTCCCACGCTTGTCGTCACCATGGCTCTCGCCGGCATCGCTGCTGGACCAGTGAACCCGCTGTTGACCGCTGTCGAGTTCAGCCGTATTCCCTCGGAGCTCCGGGGACGCGTGTCCGGCGCGATCATGGCCGCGGTTGTGGCCGCGGTGCCGGTGGGCATTTTCGGTGCCGGCCTGCTGGTCGCCATGACCAGCCTCACCACGGCTTTACTCGTGATCGCAGCTGGTTATCTCCTGGTCAGCCTCTATCCCGCATTGCATCCCGCGTGGCGAGCCGCCATTCCATGACCTCTGGATCGATCGACCTGCCAGATCGGCGGTGGCCGGGCCGCCGCCGGCCGACACCACCGAGCGCGGCGCGCCTGTGGTCCCATAACTGTCGCCGAGGAGGCGATCCGGCGGGCGGCGGCGCTGGTGAAGAACAACCCACCGGACCTGATCAAGCTGCACCGCAAGCTGGTGCGCGAGCGGCAGGGCATCTCGCCCGCCACCGTGCTCGGCGCTATCCGCCAGGCCCCGGCCATCAACAACGACCCCACCATGCGCAACCTCCGCAACACTGGCGAAACCAGCTGATAGTCGTACGCACAGGGCGATTCAATCGCTCAAGATCGCCCTACTATCCCTTCCGGCCGTATCTCGGCTGACCCTCTTCGGGGAAAGATCGTTGAGGACGCAACGCCGCCGAGCTGACCGCGCTCGCCGACCACCTCGCAGCCCACGGCCTGGTCCTGGAGATGCTCGCCGGGCCCCTGGCCGGGATCTACGACCCCACCGGGCACAGCCGCCTCCTGTTTGCCTTCTTCGCAGCCATGGCGGAGACCGAGCGGGAGAACATCCGCGAGTCGATGCTGGAGGGGCTCGACACCGCCGCCGCGCGAGGGCAAGCACGGCGGTCGGCCGCCGGTCATCACCGACGACATGCTGCACACCGTGCTCCGCCGCCGCACAGGCGGCGAGACGGTCGAGCAGATCCAGTCCGACCTGATCATCCCCACCGGCAGGCGCAAAGGGCAGAACCCGAGCCTGTCCAGCTTCTACCGGGCCCTGGCCGAACACGAGAAGCGGGCGGCGTACCACGAAGCCGTCACCGCGGCGCACACCGACTTCGCCGCCCTCCAGGCTGCCGGGGGCCTTCCGGGACAGGCGCCGGGAAGCGCGTTTGACTGAGACGGTCCGGTCGCGTGCTGTCTCATCGGGTCTGCTCCGTCCGGCGCGTCTCGTCCATCTCATGGAATCTGCTCCGTTCCGGCCGTCCCGATCCGCAGGATCACGCCGGGTGGTCTCGGAGACCGAGCCCTGTGACACCAGAGCAGTGCCAGGGAGACGGGACAGTTCGCCGCCAAGTGGACAATCGGTCGCACGTGGCGGGGAACACTATTGCAAGCATGTGCTTGCAATAGTTAGCAGTGATGGCGCACTATCGAGTCATGGCATCACTCAACGTCGGCAATCTCGGTGAGTACCTGCGCGAGCAGCGTCGCAATGCGCAGCTGTCGCTGCGGCAGCTCGCCGATGCCGCCGGAGTGTCCAATCCGTATCTCAGCCAGATCGAACGCGGGCTGCGCAAGCCGAGCGCCGAGGTGCTGCAGCAGGTCGCCAAGGCCCTGCGGATCTCCGCCGAGACCCTCTACGTACGGGCCGGGATTCTGGACGAGCGGGAGCGGGAGGAGCTGGAGACCCGGGCGGTCATTCTGGCCGATCCCTCGATAAACGAGCGGCAGAAGAACGTGCTGCTGCAGATCTACGACTCCTTCCGCAAGGAGAACGGGTTCGAGACCGTCCCGGGGGACCCCGGTGACGAATCCGGCCTCAGCGCGGACGGCACGGATGCCGATACAGCTTCAAAGCCTTCACCACCCTCACACTGAGTCTGATGATCCGGGAGGACCACAGTCATGGCCATCACCGATGACCTGCGTAAGACCCTCACCGACCCGACCCCCCTCTACTTCGCCGCCGGTACGGCGGACCTCGCCGTAGAGCAGGCCCGGAAGGTTCCGGCCCTGATCGAGCAGCTGCGGGCCGAGGCGCCCGAGCGGATCGAGGCCGTGCGCAACACGGACCCCAAGGCCGTCCAGGAGAAGGTGACCACGCAGGCCAGGGAGGCGCAGGCCACCGTGCAGGCCAAGGTCTCCGAGGTGCTCGGGTCGCTCGACACCGATCTGAAGAAGCTCAGCGAGTCGGCCCAGGACCTGGCGCTGCGCAGCCTGGGAGTGGCCGCGGAGTACGCGGTACGGGCCCGGGAGACGTACGAGAAGGTCGCCGAGCGCGGCGAGCAGACCGTGCGGACGTGGCGCGGCGAGACCGCCGAGGAGATCGTCGAGATCGCCGTCGTCGTCGAGCCGCGGCGGGAGTCCGGGCCCAAGCCGAAGCCGAAGGCGGAGCCCGCCGCGAAGAGCGAGCCGAAGACCGCCGCCAAGGCGGAGACCCGGACGCCGGCCGCGCCCGCCAAGAAGGCGCCCGTGCGCAAGCCCGCGGAGGTGCCCACGCGCAAGCCCGCGGAGGTGCCCACGCACAAGCCCGCGGAGGTGCCCACGCACAAGCCCGTGGCGAAGAAGACCACGCCGCCGACCGCCAAGTAGCGCCGGGGACGGTGTGTACCGGGGCGCGGGGCGGGCACCTTTCGGGGTGGCCGGCTCGTTGTCCCGGTACCTTGGCCGCGAGGCGCTCATCCACTTATTAGGCGGTGCACACCATGTTGCTCACAGGATTCAGCACGCTCGTCTGGCTGCTCTACATGATCATGCTCGTCCTGGCCGTGGTCGCACTGTTCCTGGCCGCGACGGCCCGCGAGGACGCGTACCGTGCCGCGGACAAGCAGAAGAAGTCCTTCTGGCTGATCATTCTCGGCATCACCGTTGCCGTGAACCTCTTCGTGCCGATGCTGTTCCTGCAGCTCGCGGGCGTGGTCGCATCGATCGTCTTCATGGTCGACGTACGGCCCGCGCTCAAGGCGGTCTCCGGCGGCGGTGGCCGACGCGGCGGTTCCAGCAGTGACGGGCCGTACGGGCCCTACAACGGCGGGCGCTGAGCGTTCGCGGGCGACGGCGCCGATCCGGGGCGGGGGCGGGGGCGGGGGAGCGACGTGCTCCGGCTGCGGCCCCAGCTGCCGCTCCGGTCGCGGTCGAGCAGCAGGACCGCCACGTCGTCGGTCAGTTCGCCGCCGTTCAGCTCCCGGACCTCGGCCACGGCGGCTTCCAGCAGCGCCTCTCCGGTGAGCCCCTCCGCCAGTTGACGGTTGATCATCGCAACCATGCCGTCCTGGCCGAGCCGCTGCGTCTCGTTCGCCCCGACGCGGCCTTCGATCAGACCGTCCGTGTACATCATCAGGCTCCAGGAGCCACCCAGTTCGACCTGCCTGCGCGGCCAGCGGGCGCGCGGCAGCAGCCCCAGGGCCGGGCCGCCGTTCTCGTACGGGAGCAGCTGCGCCGCCCGCCCGTGGCGGGCGATCAGCGGCGCGGGGTGGCCCGCCAGGCAGAAACCTGCGTGGCGCCCGTCGGGGGTGATGTCGACGGTGCAGAGCGTCGCGAAGATCTCCTCGCTCTCCCGCTCGTGCTCCAGGACCTGCTGGAGCGTGGAGAGCAGCTCGTCCCCGCAGAGCCCGGCGAACGTCAATGCCCGCCACGCTATGCGCAGTTCGACGCCGAGCGCCGCCTCGTCCGGGCCGTGGCCGCAGACGTCGCCGATCATCGCGTGGACGGTGCCGTCGGGCGTACGCACCGTGTCGTAGAAGTCCCCGCCGAGCAGTGCGCGGCTGCGTCCTGGGCGGTAGCGGGCGGCGAAGCGGAGGTCGGAGCCCTGGAGCAGGGGGGTGGGCAGCAGCCCGCGTTCCAGTCGGGCGTTCTCCTGGGCGCGCAGCTTCGACTCGGTCAGCTGGTGCTGCGCCACGTCGGCGCGCTTGCGTTCGACGGCGTAGCGGATGGCGCGGGTGAGCAGCCGTCCGTCGAGCTCGCCGCGGAAGAGATAGTCCTGGGCGCCGACACGCACCGCCTCGGCGGCCAGCTCGGTGTCGTCCTCCGCGGTGAGCGCGAGGACGGCGTGGCGCGGTGCGATGCGCAGGACGTGCTTGAGGGTGGCGAGCCCGGCAGGCCCCTCAGCGCCCGCGCCGGCGCGTGTCTCGCTGCTGGGCGGCAGAGCCAGGTCCAGCAGGATGCAGTCGACGTCGTCCGTGAGGAGCCGGCCCGCCTCGGTCAGATTGCGGGCGGTGCGGATGCGCACCCGGGTGCCGGCCGCGGCCGGGAGCTCGGGGACGGTGAAGGTGCCCGCCGGGTCGTCCTCGATCACCAGGAGGGTGAGGTCGGCGACGTGGGTGGTTTCCACAGCGGGAACGGCTTGCTGCTGCGCTACGGGTACGGGCATCGGTTCGGTTTCCTTCCCTCCCCCCGAGGGCGCGGCGGAACGACGATCGACGACCCGCCAGACCGGGACGATAGCGGTACCGGACAGGCGAACGGAATGGCGAACGGCAAGCGACCCCTGGCATATGCGGAGCCATAAGCCGCGTCCCGTCACGGATCCGGCGCGATGTGCCCGCCCGGGACCGGGTGGGGAGACATGACGAACATCACCCTGCGGCGGGGCCGGGGGTGGCGTGGCTCACGGCGCGGGCACATGGTCCCGGTCACCGGGTGCGGGCGCGTGGTTGCGTGGTCCGGGTCACTGGTCGCGGGGGCTGGTGCGGGGGCCTTAGACCGACCGGCAATTGGGGGGCGGCGTCACGGGGCTGGGGCACGCACCTCGCGGCGTTGTCGTCCATCACCATGTTCCCCGAGCTCTCGGCTTCGCTCGAGCAGGGGAGGCCCCATTCGCCATGGCTCAATCCTCCGCCTTGCGATGCACGCACCCCAGCCCCGCTCCTTCACCCACCCCCAATTGCCGGTCGGTCTTACTTGTCCGGGCGGACCACCCCGAGGATCGCCATCGAGCCCGCGCCCGCCAGCGTGACATTCCGGCCCGGGCGCGGTGCGTGCACGATCGCGCCGTCGCCGATGTACATCCCCACATGGCTGGCGTCACCGTGGTAGATGATCAGGTCGCCGGGGCGCATGTCCTTGATCGCGATGTGCGGGAGCTGCCGCCACTGTTCCTGTGAGGTGCGCGGGATCGGCCGTCCCGCCGCCGCCCACGCCTGGGACGTCAGCCCGGAGCAGTCGTACGACCCCGGGCCTTCGGCCCCCCATACGTACGGCTTGCCGATCTGCGACGTCGCGAAGGCCACCGCCTTCTTGCCGCGCTCGCTCGCCTCGCGGTTGATCTCCTTGAGGGCGCCGGAGCCGAGCCAGGCGGTCTGTGCCTGGTACTCCGCCTCCTGCTCCAGCTCGAGGAGGCGGGCCCGCTCCTTCTTCTCCAGCTGTGATTCCAGCTTCTTCGCGGCGGCGATCTGCGCGTTGATCTGTTTCTTGGCCTTGGCCTGCTTGATCCGGTTGGCTTCGAGCTTCTTCCAGTTGGTGCTCGCGTCCTTGGTGTACATCTCCAAGTCCGCCTGGGTCCTGGTCAGTTCACCGAGGACCCCCTTGGCTGCCTGCTGGCCCTGCCAGACCCGGTTCATGCCGTCCATGAACATCTGCGGGTCGTCGCTGAGCATCAGTTGCGCGCCCGGCGGCAGCCCGCCGGTCCGGTACTGCTCGCGGGCCTGGGCGCCCGCCTTGCTCTTGAGGTCGGCGATCTTCGCCTGTCCCTCGACGATCGCCTTCGCCAGTTCGACGATCTCACCGGACTGCTTCTTGGTCTGCTCGTCTGCGAGGTTGTACGCATCGGTGGCCGCCCCGGCCTTGCGGTAGAGGGCGTCTATCTCCTTGCGCACCTCTTCGAGGCTTTTCTTCGGCGCCCCGGGAGAGGCGGTGGGGGAGGGTGGTGCGGGCGCCGCGAATGCCTGGGTCGGCGCGGTCAGTACGGTCAGCGTGCAGACCAGAGTGATCGCGGCAGCGGCACAGTGGCGTCGGTTCACGGACTCCCCCTCCGAACGGATCTGATTTACCGTCAGTAACTTCTTGCGACGTCGAGATCGTGCCATGCCGTACCGAAAAGCAACAGAGGCGTACAGCTCCTGTCCTGACGGATACTCGGGTCAAACGGGTCATGCCGGTGCGCGGGGATCGCTCCCCTTCGTCTGGGACGAACGACGCCCCGTCCGCGTTCCCGGGTGTCCCTCGAAGCACTCTCGTTCAGAGCCTGTCGGGCTCGGGCCGCAGCGCCGCCCATTTCACCGTGACTTCGCCCTGCCGCCACCGCCGTACCCCGTCCGTCAGCGGCCAGTCGTCCGAGAGCGAACGCACCGCGGTGATCCAGCGCTGCCGCGCGCCCAGTGAGGCGTACGGCGCCGCCGCGGCCCACGCCCGGTCGAAGTCGCGCAGGAACGCGTGGACCGGTTCGCCCGGCACATTGCGGTGGATCAGCGCCTTGGGGAGTCGTTCCGCGAGATCGGAGGGGCGGTCCAGGGAACCGAGGCGGGTCGCGAACGTGACCGTGCGCGGGCCCTCGGGGCCGAGCGCCACCCACACATGGCGGCGCCCGATCTCGTCGCAGGTGCCCTCCACCAGCAGCCCGTCCGGTGCGAGCCGGGCGCAGAGCCGCTGCCAGACCGCGGCGACCTCGCCCTCGTCGTACTGGCGCAGCACGTTCGCCGCCCGGATGAGGGTGGGGCGGCCGGCCAGCGGGATCTCGAAGCCGCCGTGGACGAAGGTGAGCCCCTCTTCCTCGTACGGTTTCGCCGCCGCGACCCGCTCCGGGTCGATCTCGATGCCGACGACCGCCGTGCGCGGTTCGGCGGTGCGCAGGCGGTGCAGCAACTCCACGGCGGTCCAGGGCGCCGCCCCGTACCCGAGGTCGACGGCGATGGGGGCATCGGAGCGGCGCAGGGCCGGACCGTGCGTGGCGGCGATCCAGCGGTCCATGCGGCGGAGCCGGTTCGGGTTGGTGGTCCCGCGGGTCGCGGTGCCGATGGGGCGCATGACAGCGAGCCTAACGATCCCTGGGGCGGCGACCTCCACGACCGTCGCGTCCGGGCAGGCGTGGTGACGCGCCGTGGCCGAGCGTAATGATTTGGTAAAGCGGAAATGAAAGGGGGCATTCCGCTGTTCCAGCCTTTCGATGGGGCTCCGTGTCCCTTCGGTGTCATGCCCTGAGCGAGGAGGACCGGACGACGTGAGCCAGTACGTCTCTCGGCTCGGCAGCAGCCGTATGGCGCCGCGCCTGAGGTTCCCCGGCGCCTTTCCCGGCAGCCACCGCAAACCCCGCCGCGTCGCGATGCTCTCCGTCCACACGTCCCCGCTGCACCAGCCGGGCACGGGCGACGCGGGCGGCATGAACGTCTACATCGTGGAGCTGGCCACGCGGCTCGCCGCGATCGGCATCGAGGTGGAGATCTTCACCCGGGCCACCACCGGCGCACTGCCCCCGGCGGTCGAGCTGTCGCCCGGCGTCCTGGTCCGGCATGTCGACGCGGGACCGTACGAAGGTCTGGCCAAGGAGGACCTGCCCGCCCAGCTCTGCGCCTTCACGCACGGCGTGATGCAGGCCTGGGCCGGCCAGCGGCCCGGCTACTACGACCTGGTCCACTCCCACTACTGGCTCTCCGGCCATGTCGGCTGGCTCGCCGCGCAGCGCTGGGGCGTTCCCCTCGTCCACGCCATGCACACCATGGCGAAGGTGAAGAACGCCGCGCTCGCCGAGGGCGACACCCCCGAACCGGCCGCCCGGGTCATCGGCGAGACACAGATCGTCAGTGCCGCGAACCGGCTGATCGCGAACACCGCGGAGGAGGTGGACGAGCTCGTCCGCTTCTACGAGGCCGATCCGGCGGCGGTCGCCGTCGTGCACCCAGGGGTCAACCTCGAGCGCTTCCGCCCCGCCGACGGGCGGGCCGCCGCCCGGGCCCGCCTCGGACTGCCCCAGGACGCCCTCATCCCGCTCTTCGCGGGCCGCATCCAGCCGCTGAAGGCCCCCGATGTGCTGCTGCGCGCGGTGGCCGTACTGCTGGACCGGAACCCCTCGCTCCGTTCCCGGATCGTCGTTCCGGTGGTCGGCGGCCCCAGCGGCAGCGGGCTCGCCAAGCCGGAGGGGCTGCAGAAGCTGGCGGCGCGGCTGGGGATCGCCGATGTCGTGCGGTTCCACCCGCCGGTCGGCCAGGACCAGCTCGCCGACTGGTTCCGGGCGGCGTCGGTGCTGGTCATGCCCTCGTACAGCGAGTCCTTCGGCCTGGTCGCCATCGAGGCGCAGGCGGCGGGCACCCCTGTCGTCGCGGCGGCCGTGGGCGGGCTGCCGGTGGCGGTACGGGACGGGGCGAGCGGTTTCCTGATCCCCGGGCACGACCCGGAGGCGTACGCACAGGCGCTGGCCCGGTTCGCCGAGTCGCCGGAGCTCGTCGCCCGGATGGGCGGGGCGGCGGCCGCGCATGCGCAGGGCTTCGGCTGGGACACGGCCGCGTCCGCGACCGCGGACGTGTACACGGCGGCGATGCACGAACACCGCCGTCGGGTCCGCGTCCACCACGTCTGACGCACGCGCCCACCACGGCCGACGCGCACCCGCGCCGGGGCGACGTACGCCCGCACCACACCTCACGTACGCTCACCCCATGGCTGACGTATCCGCCGAAGCGGCAACAGCGCAGGTCATCGAGGCGACGCTGAAGGACGCCGGGCTCGAATGGGAGAGCCCCGACCGCGGTACCTACGTGGTGAAGCTTCCCGGTACCCGCAAGCTGTCCACCACCTGCTCGCTCATCGTCGGCAAGCACTCGCTCTCCCTCAACGCCTTCGTCATCCGCCACCCGGACGAGAACGACGCGGCGCTCCACCGCTGGCTGCTGGAGCGCAACCTCCGCCTCTTCGGCGTGAGTTACGCGATCGACCGGCTCGGCGACGTCTACCTCGTCGGCCGGCTGCCGCTCTCCGTGGTCACGCCCGAGGAACTGGACCGACTGCTCGGCACGGTCCTCGAAGCGGCCGACGGCTCCTTCAACACGTTGCTGGAGCTGGGCTTCGCGAGCGCGATCCGCAAGGAGTACGCGTGGCGGGTGTCGCGCGGCGAGTCCACGCGGAACCTGGACGCGTTCACGCATCTGACTCAGCGGCCCGCCAACTGACCTCCCTCGCCGATGTCCTGGACCACGGCGCCGTACCCGACGGCTCCGCCGACGCGGCCCCCGCAATCAACCGTGCCGTCGCCGCTACGGCCGCAGAACCTCCACGACGCACAGCGGGCGCCGGCGCACCGACGCCCGTACGCGGAGCGCAGGCGCTGCGGTCACGTCACCCCCGTGACCGCAGCGTCGCCTCCACGTTCTCTCACGGGGTGATCACAACGCAATCACGATCAAGTGCTGTGCCTTAATTGGTTGATCTTCAAACCATGGCTCGCTCATAGGGTTGGGCCATGAGACCTACTGCCATACGCCGTACCGCCGTTGCCGCCGCCTGCGCGATGTCCCTGACCCTGCTTGCCACCGCCTGTGGCGGAGACTCCGACTCCGGCGGCAAGGGCGGCGACGGCAAGGGCAAGGAGAGCGCCGCGGCCCAGCCTGCTGCCAAGGCGCTGACCGCCGCCGAGCTGGACAAGGTCGCGCTGGTCCAGGGTGACGTCAAGGGACACAAGGTCGCCGAGACGGGCAAGGCCGATGTCGTCTCAGCCTCGGACGTCACTGCGGACAAGGAGGCCTGCGAGCCTCTCGCCGACGCACTGATGGGCGCCGAGCTCGGCACGCCCGCGGCGGTCAACCGGCGCAAGGTGATCAGCGAGCCCAAGAAGGGCCAGAAGGACAAGCTGGACAGCGAGGACGCGGGCGAGGCCTTCACCGCCGCCTTCGACATCACGACGACGATGACGTCCCTCGCCTCGTACGACGGCAAGGGCGCCCAGGACACCGTCGAGAGCCTGCGTACCGCGGCGACCGCGTGCTCCGGCGGCTTCACCCTCACCGCGGCCGGGACGAAGCAGAAGGTCGTCACGATCAAGGAGGAGAAGATCTCGGGCGGCGAGGAGGCCGCCGCCTGGACGCTGACGGTGGAACAGGACGGCGAGAAGGCCCCGCTCAAGCTGGTCGTCGCACGCCAGGGCGCCACGGTCGCGTCGTTCAGTTCTCTCAACCTGGCCGCTTCCGGCACGGGCCAGGACTTCGAACTGCCGACCGCGGTGGTCGACGCGCAGCTCGCAAAGCTCGCCTGAGCGGCGGAAGTCAGGGAAGCGGGACCAGCCGCACCACGGTGACGGTGAGGACGGACCCGGAGACGTAATAGAGCACGATGGCCCCGGCGACGGTCGCCTCACGCCGGTCGTGCTCACTCTTGACGGCGGACGACCCGTGCCCGTACGGGTCGCTTCCCAGGGTGCGCGCCATCTCGTCCCGGAAGGTGTCGCCTTCCCGCATCTTGGCCAGGGTGTCGTCGGCGGGCGGAGCGTAGGAGATACGGAAGCTCAAGCGACGCTCCGCCTCTCGGCCTCGTCCCGCGCCAGCCGGTCCAGGATCCGCTCGGCCTCGGGATCGGGCACGGCCTCCAGCATCCAGTGCCGCATCACGGCCTGGATCTCGTGCACTCCGGCCCCGTTGATGGCGCGGTCGAACTCCTCGCGTCTCTTCTCGGGCAGCGTGGCCCGGATGTCCGGAATGCTGTTGGGCACGTCGACTTCGGTGCCGCCGACAAAGGTCTTCAGTGGCTCGCCCATGACCGTTCTCCCGATCGCCCAACGTGCTGCGCCACACAGTACGGCGGTGGGTACGGTCCGTCACCTCGCGTGCCACCACCTCTTGGACGGAGGTGCCGGGTCGTCAGAAGCCGAGGGGGACGACGGCTCGGGCAGTTCCCGTACGGCGGACCGTCGACTTCGACAGCTCGGGCCGCAGCCGCACCTCGGCGACGTCGTACCGGGTCAACGCACGGGCCGTCACCAGATACTGCCGCCGAATTCCTCTGAGCAGGGGGGAAACCTTCGCGCGGGGCGATCTTGGCTGATATACGCTGCGCCTGACTTGCTCGAACAGTTCGGCGAATCCGTGTCACCGGATACGCCCTGCCCGGGGGGGCATTCCCATGACTTCGCAGTCCCGCGCGGCGCTCGGCATCGCGCTCACTTCCGTCCTCGCCCTTGCGGCCGCGGCCCCGGCCGCCGCCCACACCACCATCACGGCCGCGGCCACCGGTACCACCGCCACGGCCGCCGGCACTGCCCCGGCCACCGTCGAGACGCGTGCGCCGGGCCCGTGGGGCACCCACACCCTGCACGCCCCGAACCCCAACCCCGCCTCCGCCTCGGGCGGGCTGAACGCCCTGGAGTCGGCCGGGAACGGCGCCCTCGTCTCCCTCACCGGCGACGGGCTCTCCCGTTCCACCCGGATCCGGCCCGCCGGCAGCACCCGCTGGCTCGCCCCGCAGACCTGGCCGGACGCCGGCGGGTACAACACCGAGCTTGTCTCGCTCGGCGACGGCTCGGTGCGCCTGGTCTGGCGGGCCAAGCGCGCCGACGACCACAACAACTACTGGCTGAAGGTGGCCACCCTCACGCCCGGCGCGACCGCCTTCTCCGAGCCCGAGTACGTCGCCGCGGTCCCCGAGAAGGGCTACCACCACCTGGCTGCGGCCCCCGACGGCCGACTGGTCGCCGTGTGGTCGGTCTCCGGCGTCGTGAAGGCCGCCGAGAAGACCGGCCCGCAGGCCGCGTGGACCGCTCCGGCCGACCTCAACGAGCAGCCGCCGTCCGGCAGTCGGGACATTTCCGGCATGGACCTGGCGGTCGCCAAGGACGGCACCGCCCTGCTGGTGTGGCAGTGGCAGGCAAGCAAGGCCGTCGTCGCCCTGGAGAAGGCCCCCGGCGCGTCCGCCTGGACCGCGGTCCAGGGCTTCCCGGTCCCGAGCGTGGACCTGGCGCGCCCGAAGGTGTTCGCCAATCCACAGGGCGGCTTCGACGTGTTCTACGACAACACCGCGCACCTCATGCACACGCGCCGGCCCGCCGGCGCCACGCAGTGGAGCACCCCGCGGTCCGCCGCCAACTATGGCAGCACGTACGGGATGACGGCGCCCGTCTACCTGCCCAACGGCGACCTCTTCGTCGTCGGCGGGCCCGGCTACTCGACCGGCCCCTGGTACGCGGTGCGCTCGGCGGCCACCGGCGTCTGGCAGCCGTACACGCAGCGCTTCTCCACGCACAAGAAGGTGCGCGCGGTCGGCGCGGCCGCCACCTCGGGCGGCACGGTCACGGTGACGTGGCGGGAGGGCTACTCGAACGAGGAGTACACGATGGCCGCCGTCTTCAAAGGCGGCACCTGGTCCGCCCCGCGGCGGCTGAGCGCGACGAGTGCCCAGTTCACCGGGGCGCCCCAGGTGGCCGCCGACGCGCTCGGCCGGCCCGTCGTGCTGTGGGACGAGTACAAGCGGACCGAGACGAACAGCAACGTCCTGGACGGCGTCTACCAGGCCACCACCACCAGCCGCGCGCTGCCCAAGTGGCGTGACTACACGGACGACGGCAAGGCCGACCTGTTCGGCCGCAACAGCACAGGGCTGAAGGTGTACGCGGGCGACGCGACGAAGCTGTCCGCGGGGCAGCGCGCGAGCAGCTGGCCGACGGGCACGCTCGTGCTGCCGTTCGGCGACCTCGACGGCGACCGCTGCAACGACGTGTTCGTCCGCTACCCGAAGGGCGAGGCCCGCGTCTACCCGACGATCTGCGGCGGGCTGCCCGACCAGCAGTCGTTCCACGTCAAGGTCTCGTCGGACTGGAGCGGGTACGACGCGGTCGTCTCGCCCGGCGACGTGACGGGCGACGGCCGGGCCGACCTGCTGACCCGGTCCGCCTCGACCGGGAAGCTGTACGTGTACGCGAACAACGGCGCGGGCGGCTTCAAGGCCCGCGCGCTCGCCGGGTCCGGCTTCGGCGGCTACAAGAGGCTGATCGCCGCCGGGGACCTCGACGGCGACGGCAAGAACGACCTGCTGGCCCTCGACGCGTCGAACGAGCTGTGGCGGTTCAGGGGGACCGGCGCCGGCACCTTCACGCCCCGGTCGCTGGTCTTCAAGGACTGGGGCACCTCCTACAAGGACGTGGTCGGCGGGCTCGACCTGTCCGGGGACGGCCGGGCCGACCTGATCTCGCTCGACAAGGACGGCCGCGCCTGGCTGAACCGGGGCAACGGCCACGGCGGCTTCGACAACCGGTCGCAGGTCGGCAAGGCCACGAACTGGTCGGGCATCCGCATCTCCTGACGGCGCGGATCCGGGGGCCACTCGGACCACGGGGGTCCCGGGGGCCGCTTTCGCGTCCTGTCCCGGTTCAGGGGGAACTTCGGACCCAGGGCTGACGCTCCGTGTGTACGCGCACGGCTGTGGCTGCTGTCTCCGATACGGCCCGATCAAGCACCTGACGGCCCAGCGGCGGCCCCAGGGCAGCAACAAGCCCCCTACTCGCGGAGATACCGCAGGTAGGGGGCTTGCTTTCGGTGTGCTACTTCTTCTTGCCCTGGTTCTTCACGGCCTCGATGGCGGCCTTCGCCGCGTCCGGGTCGAGGTACGTGCCGCCCGGCTTCAGCGGGCGGAAGTCGGCGTCCAGCTCGTAGGCGAGCGGGATGCCGGTCGGGATGTTCAGGCCCGTGATGTCGGCGTCCGAGATGCCGTCGAGGTGCTTGACCAGGCCGCGGAGGCTGTTGCCGTGGGCGGCGACCAGGACCGTGCGGCCGGCCAGCAGGTCCGGGACGATGCCGTCGTACCAGTACGGGAGCATGCGCTCGACGACGTCCTTGAGGCACTCGGTGCGCGGACGCAGCTCGCTCGGGATCGACGCGTAGCGCGGGTCGTCGCTCTGCGAGAACTCGGCGCCGTCCTCGAGGACGGGCGGCGGGGTGTCGTACGAGCGGCGCCAGAGCATGAACTGCTCCTCACCGAACTCGGCCAGGGTCTGCGCCTTGTCCTTGCCCTGCAGGGCGCCGTAGTGACGCTCGTTCAGGCGCCAGGAGCGGTGGACCGGGATCCAGTGGCGGTCGGCGGACTCCAGCGCGAGCTGCGCGGTGCGGATGGCGCGCTTCTGGAGGGAGGTGTGCAGGACATCGGGGAGCAGACCGGCGTCCTTGAGCAGCTCACCACCGCGGACTGCCTCCTTCTCGCCCTTCTCGGTGAGGTTGACGTCCACCCAACCGGTGAACAGGTTCTTCGCGTTCCATTCGCTCTCGCCGTGGCGGAGGAGGATCAGCTTGTACGGTGCGTCGGCCATGAGTCCGAGCGTAATCGAACCCGTGCGGGCTTCACGCGGCCGGTCACAGGGCGGACAGGCGGCGGGGGAGTGGCGGGTGGGGCGGCTTCGATTGACGGCAGCCGTCAAACGAGTGGCGGTCCGGAAGCAGAGCTTCGTAATGTGCTGATAGCCATCGGGCCACTTACCGCTCGAACCCGTTCCGTACGTCCCCGGGGGGAACCGTTATGTCTGTCGCCGGTCTCAGACGGGCCGCACGCGAGACCGTGTCCGGTCTCCCCAGGGAGTTCTGGTGGCTGTGGACCAGCACTCTGGTCAACCGCCTCGGGGCGTTCGTCGCCACCTTCATGGCCCTCTACCTGACCCTGGACCGGGGCTACTCCGCCTCGTACGCGGGGCTGGTCGTCGCGCTGCACGGGCTCGGCGGGGTCGTCTCCTCGCTCGGCGCGGGGGTGATGACGGACCGGCTCGGGCGGCGGCCCACGATGCTGATCGCGCAGAGTTCGACCGCCGCGTCGGTCGCGTTGCTCGGGTTCATGGTCCATCCGGTCGCGATCGCCGCGGTCGCGTTCCTCGTCGGCATGACGAGCAACGCGTCCCGGCCTGCGGTGCAGGCGATGATGGCCGACATCGTCCGGCCCGAGGACCGGGTGCGGGCGTTCTCGTTGAACTACTGGGCGATCAACCTGGGCTTCGCGGTGTCGTCCGCGGGCGCGGGGTTCATCGCCGAGTACAGCTATCGGGCCGGGTTCATGGCCGAGGCCGCGATGACGCTGTTCTGCGCGGTCGTCGTCTTCCTGAAGGTGCCGGAGTCCCGGCCGGAGCGGACACCGGGAATCACGAAGGGCGCGGCGGCCGAGTCCGAGGTCCGGCTCTCCACCGTGCTGCGCGACGGCCGCTTCATGAGCGTCGTCGGACTGTCGTTCGTGGTCGCGCTGATCTTCCAGCAGGGGTACGTGGGGCTGCCGGTGGCGATGGGTACGGACGGGCTCTCCAGCTCCGACTTCGGTACCGCGATCGCCGTCAACGGTGTGCTGATCGTGGCGCTCCAGATCCCCGCCACCCGCTTCATCCAGCACCGCGACCCGCGCGGGCTGCTGGTCGTGTCGTCGTTGCTGGCGGGGTACGGATTCGGGCTGACCGTGTTCGCCGGGTCGGTCGCCGTGTACGCGCTGACGATCTGTGTCTGGACGGTCGGCGAGATCATCAACGCACCGGTCCAGAGCAGCCTGGTCGTCCGCCTCTCCCCGGCCCACGGCCGGGGCCGCTACCAGGGCATGTACACGCTGTCGTGGTCGGCGGCCGCGCTGGTCGCTCCGCTGATGTCCGGTCTGGTGATCGACCACTACGGGGCGACGTGGCTGTGGGGGATGTGCGGGGTGCTGGGGACCGTCGCGGCGCTCGGGTACTGGGTGCTCATGCGCGGGCTTCCGACGGAGGAGAAGGTGACCGAGGTGGTGGCGGTGACGGCTGTGGAGGCCGAGCCGGACGCGGCCTCGGGCGCCCCGCAGGGTGTGGTGGAGCGAGCGGTCTGACCGGCGTCACCGCCTGAAACGGCACTGCCTGAAACGCACCGGACCGGCGCCCCGCACGGGGCGCCGGTCCCGTGGCGTCCGGTCAGCCGGAGCAGCCACCGCACTGGCACGGCGCGCCCGACTGGCAGCCGCATCCGCAGCCCGATCCGCAGCCACAGGCACCGAGCACCGTCAGATGGACCACTTCAGCGGGTGTCTCCTGCTGCGGGTCGGTCGTGGGGGAGTCGGCCATCGTTCCTCCTCAAGGACGTACATCCCGGCGTACGACAGGGCCGTACGACCGACTGCGACGTACGACCGGGGCGTACCACCAGGCGTACCGCCTGCCGCCCCACCCCATTCATGCCCACTCCGGCTGCCCCATCAACGGCGCACAGACGGCGCATCCAAGGCACACCCGCGCAAAACGCGCGGTCTCCTACCCGTTACGCGCCCTCTACCGACGCCGCATTCTGGATGTCGTCCGCGTGTTCACCCGTCACCAGATAGACGACCCGCTTGGCGACCGACACCGCGTGGTCGGCGAAGCGCTCGTAGTAACGGCCGAGCAGCGTCACGTCGACGGCGGTCTCGATGCCGTGCTTCCAGCGGTCGTCCATCAGGTGCTGGAACAGCGTGCGGTGCAGCAGGTCCATCTCGTCGTCGTCCTGCTCCAGCTGGAGCGCCAGGTCGACGTCTTTCGTGATGATCACCTCGGCGGCCTTGGCCATCAGGCGCTGCGCCAGCTGCCCCATCTCCAGAATGGTGGCGTGCAGGTCGTTCGGCACCGCCGACTGCGGGAAGCGCAGCCTGGCCAGCTTTGCCACGTGCTGGGCCAGGTCGCCCGAGCGCTCCAGGTCGGCACTCATCCGCAGCGACGTGACCACGATCCGCAGATCGGTCGCCACGGGCTGCTGGCGCGCGAGGAGGGTGATTGCCCGCGCCTCCAGGTCGTGCTGGAGGTCGTCGACCTTCTGGTCCGCGGCGATCACGCTCTCCGCGAGCTTGAGGTCGGCGTCGAGCATGGACGTCGTCGCCCGGCCGATCGCCGACCCGACGAGCCGGGCCATCTCGACCAGGCCCTCTCCGATCGAGTCGAGTTCCTCGTGGTAAGCGTCACGCATGGAAGTCCCTCTCCAGTCCTCACTAAGGCCGGGGCCAGATCTGAACCCCACGCTCTCACCCTGTGGGGCGTACGCGTCCGGATCCGGCCGACCAAGTGAACCAGCCCTTGCTCCTCAGTGAACTCTGGGCGACGAGTGTTCGAGTACGCCCTCGGATGGCTGGGAGAGCGCTGCCGCACCCGCTTAACCTGGACGCATGGACGTGAACGCGGCGGTCGCCGCGGCTGCAGCGATCGCCGGGTTGTGTACCGGTGTGATCGCCATGCTGGCGTTCCGCTGGAGCGAGCGCGACCTGAAGAGCCCCACGCGCACGTCCCTGCGGCCCGACAGCAACGGTGCACTGCCCCCCGGGGTCGACACGGTGCTCTCCGTGCTCTCCTCCTCCGCGGTCGTGCTCGATGAGAGCGACAGTGTCGTCAAGGCCAGCTCCGCCGCGTATGCGCTGGGACTGGTCAGGGGCGGCCGGCTGGCCGTCGAACCCATGCTGCACATGGCCAGGGACACCCGCCGGGACGGTGAGATACGGCAGGTCGAACTGGACCTCCCCCGGCGCGGTACGGGCCGGGGCGAGGCTCTCGCAGTCTCGGCACGGGTCGCCCCGCTGGGCTCCCGGCTGGTGCTCCTGCTGGTCGAGGACCTCACCGAGGCCCGCCGTATCGAAGCGGTACGACGCGACTTCGTCGCCAACGTCAGCCATGAGCTCAAGACCCCGGTGGGAGCGCTCTCGCTGCTCTCCGAAGCCGTCATGGACGCGTCCGACGACCCGGAGGCGGTCGAGCGGTTCGCGGGCCGGATGCAGATCGAGGCGACCCGGCTGACCAACCTCGTACAGGAACTCATCGACCTCTCCCGCGTGCAGAACGACGACCCGCTGGAGGACGCCGAGCCGGTCCGGGTCGACGAACTGGTCGCCGAGGCCATCGACCGCTGCCGGCAGCAGGCCGGCGCGAAACAGATCACCATGGCCGCCGGCGGCACCGCGGAGCTCCGGATCTGGGGCAACCGCGGCCAGCTCGCCGCGGCGCTCGGCAATCTCGTGGAGAACGCCGTCAACTACAGCCCCGCCCGCACCCGCGTCGGCATCGCCGCGAGGCGCCTGGCCGTACCGGGCGGGGACCAGATCGAGATTGCCGTGACCGACCAGGGCATCGGCATCTCGGAGAAGGACCGCGAGCGGGTCTTCGAACGCTTCTACCGCGTCGACCCGGCCCGCTCACGGGCCACCGGTGGCACCGGTCTCGGCCTCGCCATCGTCAAACATGTGGCCGCCTCGCACGGCGGGGAGGTCACGGTCTGGAGCTCGGAGGGACAGGGCTCCACCTTCACCCTGCGGCTGCCCGAAGCGGGCTCCGTTCGGGACCGAGACCGCACATCGGGCGGACCGCTCATCGTCAACGGTGACGACGGGACCTACCGGACCGCCGACCCCGACACCCTCGAACCATTCCCTGCCCCGGAGGTCCTTCCGTGACCCGAGTGCTTGTCGTCGAGGATGAGGAATCCTTCAGCGACGCCCTGTCCTACATGCTCCGCAAGGAAGGCTTCGAGGTCGCGATCGCGGCCACGGGCCCCGACGGTCTCGACGAGTTCGAGCGCAACGGCGCCGACCTCGTCCTCCTCGACCTGATGCTGCCGGGCCTGCCCGGCACCGAGGTCTGCCGCCAGCTGCGCGGCAGGTCCAACGTCCCCGTGATCATGGTCACGGCCAAGGACAGCGAGATCGACAAGGTCGTCGGCCTGGAAATAGGAGCCGACGACTACGTGACCAAGCCGTTCTCCTCGCGGGAGCTCGTCGCCCGCATCCGCGCGGTGCTGCGGCGCCGCGGGGAGCCGGAGGAGGTCACCCCGGCCGCCCTGGAGGCGGGCCCGGTCCGGATGGACGTGGACCGCCACGTCGTCACGGTCTCCGGCGGCAAGGTCGACCTCCCGCTCAAGGAGTTCGACCTGCTGGAGATGCTGCTGCGCAACGCGGGCCGGGTGCTGACCCGGATGCAGCTGATCGACCGCGTCTGGGGCGCGGACTACGTGGGCGACACCAAGACCCTCGACGTCCACGTCAAGCGCCTGCGCGCCAAGATCGAGCCCGACCCGGGGGCGCCGCGCTTCCTGGTGACGGTGCGCGGCCTGGGCTACAAGTTCGAGCCGTAAACCCGGTTCCGTACGGCAGGCGGCCGGGCGGAGCACATACGACGGAGGCGCCTCCCGAGCGGGAGGCGCCTCCGTCGTGCGTATCCGCGGACGTCAGCCGGCCGGCTGCGAAGCCGACGCGGCGTCCGTCGGGCCCGCTGCGCCGCTCGCCGACTCGGACGGGCTGCCCGACGGCGCGGACCCGGACGGCGTCGTCGCGGGCGTCTCGGACGGCACCGCCGGCAGCGAGCTCGGGCCGAAGCCCGTGAAGTAGCTGGTGGCCGGGACGACGAACAGGCCGAGCGGGACGTCGCCGGTCCTGCTGAACTTGAAGACGACCGACTGCACGTTGCCGGCCTGCGCCGCCTCGCGGCCGTTCTCGATCACGGCGGCGGCATTGCCCTTGCCGCCGAGGACGACCTTGCCCCCGGCCGGGACGACGATCGGCCCCGCACCCTTGGCGGCGTGCAGCTGCACCGTCACGCCGGTGCCGGGCAGGGTGATCGCGTCCAGCCTCTGCCGTGCGACACCGTTGTTGAACAGCGTCGCGGTGACGACGGCCGGACCCGCGGCGTTGCGCTCGGGCTGGGTGATGACGTTCGCGTTCTGGATCCGGATGTCACCGATGGTGGTGGCAGCGCTGTCCGGCTTGATTTCGAGCGTCTGCGCGTCATTGCCGGCACCACACGCGGAAAGTGCACCGATCGAGATCACGATGGCAGTGGCGGCAAGGGCGCCGCGTCGAAGGCTGCGGCTCACGGCTGCGGCAACTCCTTGAACGTACGGACTTCACGGACGGGAGGGGCGAGCGACGTAAAGCCGCCCTAAGGGTGTGTCAGCGCGCTTAGGTTACCGAGCCGTCGTCGCCGCCCTGCACCCGACCCGCCCCTACCGCCCCCCGGGCATCACGAGCCGTGTCCGCAGTCGGGCCCCCGATCCGCCGGCATGCCGCCCCGCCCCCACGATTCGTGTGCTGTTCACATAACAGGCTTGATCAATTCCTCGGACCGTGACGCATTCCTTGCGCGTAATCTCCGCGAATCCTGCCGTTGATCAATTCATTGGTCATCGGCACTTACGTCCGTACGGGTGATCGATCTCCGAACGGAGTACGGAAAGTTCACTATCTGGAATCCGGCAAAACGGGACGTTCAGCCACTTCGGAGGAGGTGCGGGCGTGTGTGACGCACGTGTTTCACCCCACCCGTACAGCCGCTCCGACCTGCGAATACCACCCTCCCGATCCCTTCCGCAGCACGTTCGTGTTGCTGTTGTCAAGCCCCGAGATATGCCCTGACCTGCGAAAACGCCATTCAGGAGAAGCTGTTCTCGTGTTACTCTTGATAGCCACGGAAGGGGTACCTGTCACATGACGTTCAAGGTTGGCGACACCGTGGTCTATCCCCATCACGGGGCCGCGCTGATCGAGGCTATCGAAACTCGCCAGATCAAAGGCGTGGACAAGACCTACTTGGTGCTCAAGGTCGCCCAGGGTGACTTGACGGTTCGTGTCCCGGCGGACAATGCGGAGTTCGTGGGCGTGCGCGACGTGGTCGGGCAGGAGGGCCTGGACCGGGTCTTCGAGGTGCTCCGCGCGCCGTACGCCGAAGAGCCGACGAACTGGTCCCGGCGCTACAAGGCAAATCTGGAGAAGCTCGCCTCGGGCGATGTCATCAAGGTCGCCGAAGTCGTGCGCGACCTGTGGCGTCGTGAGCGTGAGCGCGGACTCTCCGCAGGCGAGAAGCGCATGCTCGCCAAGGCTCGCCAGATCCTGGTGAGTGAGCTCGCTCTCGCGGAGAACACGAACGAAGACAAGGCCGAGGCTCTGCTCGACGAGGTTCTCGCGTCCTGACCCGGATCGCACCGGTCGTAAATAAATGTGCCGCGGTGCCCGCTGACCAGCCGTATTCACGGTGTGTCGTCGGGCGCTGCGGCATGTCCGGATTCGGATCCGGCTATCCCATCGATACTTTGCTCGCCATCTTGCAAAGCCGACCCCGAGCAGCCGCTGCGGCTTGCCCGAACTCGACCGGGTGTCACGGAAAGGGTCCCGGTCAAGTCAAGGCGTCGCGCCCGGCTCGCTTGTGGCCATACCCATGTCGGCCGTGGAAACAAACATGCTGATGCTTCGGAGTGCAACCGATGTCTGATCAATCGCGTCCGTACCGCACCGCCGCGGTGATTCCCGCCGCCGGGCGAGGCGTACGGCTCGGCCCGGGCGCCCCCAAGGCGCTCCGTGCGCTGAGCGGCACGCCCATGCTCATCCACGCGGTACGGGCCATGGCGGCGTCCCGGTCCGTCTCCCTCGTCGTCGTCGTCGCCCCGCCGGACGGCGCGCCCGAGGTCAAGAACCTGCTGGACGAACACGCCCTGCCCGAGCGCACCGACTACCTCGTCGTGCCGGGCGGCGACACCCGCCAGGAATCGGTCAGCCTCGGCCTCGCCGCGCTCCCCGAGGACATCTCCGCCGTCCTCGTCCACGACGCGGCACGCCCGCTGGTGCCGGTCGACACCGTGGACGCGGTGATCGAGGCCGTACGCGACGGTGCGCCCGCCGTCGTCCCCGCGCTGCCGCTCGCCGACACCGTCAAGGAGGTCGAGCCCGGCGTGCCCGGCGACCCGGAGCCCGTGCTCGGCACACCCGTACGGGCCAGGCTGCGCGCCGTGCAGACCCCGCAGGGCTTCGACCGGGACACCCTGGTCCGCGCCCACGAGACCGTCGCCGTCGACGGCGAGGGCGCCACCGACGACGCGGGCATGGTCGAACAGCTCGGGGCGCCCGTCGTGGTCGTACCCGGGCACGAAGAGGCATTCAAGGTGACCCGGCCGCTCGACCTGGTGCTGGCCGAGGCGGTTCTCGCGCGCAGGAGGGCGAACGATGGGTTCTGAGCACGCGCCGGTGATTCCGCAGGTCGGCATCGGCACGGACATCCACGCCTTCGAGGAGGGCCGCGAGCTGTGGTGCGCGGGCCTGCTCTGGGAGAACGAGGGCCCCGGTCTCGCCGGCCACTCCGACGCCGACGTCGTGGCGCACGCCGCCTGCAACGCGCTTTTCTCGGCCGCAGGGCTCGGCGACCTCGGACAGCACTTCGGGACGGGGCGCCCCGAATGGTCCGGCGCCGCGGGCGTCACGCTGCTGACCGAGGCGGCGCGGATCGTACGCGCCGCGGGGTTCGAGATCGGAAACGTCGCCGTACAGGTCATCGGCGTACGACCGAAGATCGGCAAGCGGCGCGACGAGGCGCAGAAGGTGCTGTCGGCGGCGGTGGGCGCCCCGGTCTCGCTCTCGGCCGCCACATCGGACGGGCTCGGATTCACCGGCCGTGCGGAGGGGCTCGCGGGGCTCGCGACGGCGCTGGTCTACCGGGTGGGCTGACCGCGTGCGGGGCCCCTGGGCGGGGCGGGGGCGCCCCGGCGGGCGGTGCGGGTCTCGCACCCGGGTCCGGGGTGCGGGGCCCCTGGGCGGGGCGGGGGCGCCGCGTGGTGCCGGTGCCGGTGCCCGGGTCCGGGGCGGGGGTTCCGTCCTCAATCGCCGGACGGGCTGGATTTTCGGCGCCGTGTCCCGGTGGAGCCGCCGCACTGTGCGGTGGGTGGTGGGCGGGGCCCCTCCGGGGCGTCTCCTCAGAACTGGCGCGGAAGCCGGCAACGCGGGCGAACCCGGGACGAGCGCCAGTCCCTGCGGGGACTCCCCTGCACGGCCCCACCCAGGCATCACTCGCGCCCGCGACCCGGCGGTCGTGACAGGAGGGCACACCGGGCCGTTGGCGCGCGACGGCCGGTCCGGGGCCGTGCAGGGGAGTCCCCGCAGGGCGACGAACGGATACCCGGGCTTCCCCGCGTACCCGCCGAACGTTCGTCGTTCGAGGAGACACCCCGGAGGGGCCCCGGGCCACCACCCGCCGGGCAGGCGACGGTGCCACCAGGGGCCAGGCGGACACCTCAAGCCCGTCCGGCGATTGAGGACGGAACCCCCGCCCCGGACCGGGGCACCACACAACGCCCCGCCCAAGCGCCCCGCGCAGAAAAAGCGCCCCGCGCAGAAAAATGGAGACCGTCCGGCGATTGAGGACAAAGACGGCGGGCACTTTCGGGCGCCGACAACACGAAGTTGTTCCGCCGGTCCCAAGGGGGCACTGCGCACAGCTGCGGGCCCACTACCCTTGAGGGGTGACTATTCGCCTGTACGACACCAGCGCCCGGCAGATCCGTGACTTCGTCCCGCTCACAGCGGGCTGCGTCTCGATCTACCTCTGTGGCGCGACCGTCCAGGCCGCCCCGCACATCGGGCACATCCGGTCCGGGCTGAACTTCGACATCATGCGCCGCTGGTTCGCCTACCGCGGCTACGACGTCACGTTCGTCCGGAACGTCACCGACATCGACGACAAGATCATCGGGAAGTCGGCCGAGCAGGGCCGCCCCTGGTGGTCGATCGGGTACGAGAACGAGCGCGCGTTCAACGACGGCTACGACGCGCTCGGCTGCCTCCCGCCCACCTACGAACCGCGCGCCACCGGCCACATCACCGAGATGATCGAGATGATGCGCGGCCTGATCGAGCGCGGTCACGCCTACGAGGCCGACGGCAACGTCTACTTCGACGTGGGGTCGTTCCCCGGCTATCTGGAGCTCTCCAACCAGGACCTGGACGACCTGCGCCAGCCGTCCGGCGAGGGCGAGACCGGCAAGCGCGACCAGCGCGACTTCGCGATGTGGAAGGCGACCAAGCCGGGCGAGCCCAGCTGGGAGACCCCATGGGGCCGCGGCCGCCCCGGCTGGCACCTGGAGTGCTCCGCCATGGCGCACAAGTACCTCGGCACCGCCTTCGACATCCACGGCGGCGGCATCGACCTGATCTTCCCGCACCACGAGAACGAGATCGCCCAGGCGAAGGCCTACGGCGACGAGTTCGCGAAGTACTGGGTGCACAACGGCTGGGTCACCATGTCCGGCGAGAAGATGTCGAAGTCGCTCGGCAACTCGGTGCTGGTCAGCGAGATGGTCAAGGCGTGGCGCCCCATCGTGCTGCGCTACTACCTCGGCACCCCGCACTACCGGTCGATGATCGAGTACAGCGAGGAGGCACTGCGCGAGGCGGAATCCGCGTTCGCGCGGATCGAGGGCTTCATCCAGCGGGTCATCGAGAAGGCCGGCGGCGAAGTCGTGGCCGCCTCCGAGGTGCCGCCCGCGTTCGCCGAGGCGATGGACGACGACCTGGGCGTCCCGCAGGCGCTCGCGATCGTCCACACCACCGTCCGTCAGGGCAACTCCGCCCTCGCCGCCGACGACAAGGAAGCGGCAGTCGCCAGACTCGCGGAGGTCCGCGCGATGCTCGGCGTCCTCGGCCTCGACCCGCTCGACGAACGCTGGGCGGGCGAGAGCGACCACGGCGAGGATCTGCACGGGGTCGTCGACACGCTCGTACGCCTTGTCCTGGACCAGCGCCAGTCGGCCCGCGACCGCAAGGACTGGCCCGCCGCCGACGCCATCCGCGACCAGCTCAACCAGTCGGGCCTCGTCATCGAGGACAGTCCGACAGGCCCACGGTGGACGCTCGGCCCGCGCCAGTAGTCCGCCCATGTGCCGCCCGGCGATCCGGGCGGCACACTTTCACTTACATACGCACGTCTGAAGCAACGAAACAGGTAGGTCATGGCCGGGAACAGCCAGCGCAGGAACCGCCGCACGTCCAACAAGAAGGGCATGCAGGTCGGCAGCGGTGGGCAGCGTCGCCGTGGCCTGGAAGGCAAGGGACCGACGCCGCCCGCCTCCGCCCGCAAGGGACACAAGAAGAACCGGGTGGCGAACGCCCAGGCCCGGCAGGCCGCTGTCCGCCGACCCGCCCCGCGGCGCGGTGGCGCCAAGGGCACGTCCGAGATGGTCGTGGGCCGCAACCCGGTCTACGAGGCGCTGCGCGACGGCGTCCCGGCGACCACTCTGTACGTCCAGCAGTACATCGACAATGACGAGCGGGTGCGCGACGCGCTCCAGCTCGCCGGCCAGCGCGGCAACATCAACCTGATGGAGGCGCCGCGCCCCGAGCTCGACCGGATGACGAACGGCCTGAACCACCAGGGCCTCGTCCTGCAGGTCCCGCCGTACGAGTACGCGCACCCGGAGGACCTCACCGCTGCCGCGTACGACAACGGCGAGGACCCGCTGATCGTCGCCCTCGACGGCGTCACCGACCCGCGCAACCTCGGTGCGATCGTCCGCTCCGTCTCCGCGTTCGGCGGCCACGGTGTCGTCGTGCCGGAGCGCCGTGCGGCCGGGATGACGGCGGGCGCCTGGAAGTCCTCGGCAGGCACGGCGGCCCGTACACCGGTCTCCCGGGTGACGAACCTGACCCGCGCCCTGGAGGGCTACCAGAAGGCCGGCATCACGGTCGTCGGCCTCGCCGCGGACGGCGAGCACACCGTCCAGGACCTGGAGGCGCTCGGCGGCCCCGTCGTCATCGTCATCGGCAGCGAGGGCAAGGGCCTGGGCCGTCTCGTCGGCGAGACCTGCGACTACCTCGTCCGGATCCCGATGCCGGGCGGCGCGGAGTCGCTGAACGCCGGCGTCGCCGCGGGCATCGTGCTGTACGAGGCGGCCCGGCGCCGCGTCTGACCGGGGGGCGGCTCCCGGACGGGCCCGAGACCGGCCCGTCCGGGAGCCCGCACTGCCGGACGGCGGCGCAGCGTTCCGACCTCGGCAGACGCGGCGGCACCGACCGCCGCGCGCACCCCGGCCACCGCACCGCCCGGGCCTGTTGACGGGTCTCGGACACATCGGGGCCGTCAAGGCAGTGTCCTAATCACACATCACTCGGTTAGATGAGTGTGGACACCAGAACGCCTCGGTTCGACGAACTACCCGCCCTGAGCATGGCCAAGGTGGACTGCGACCCAGCGCAGGTCATCGTCAACCACGCCAGCTTCCGGGTGCAGCTCGCCCCCGGCCAGCGCGCACGGGTGCGCCGCGCCGCCCCCGCGGGGTCCGCCAGGGTCCCCGCCATGAGCGGCAGCGGGGCCGGACGCGGCAGGCGCTCGCCCGTCGTGTGGAGCGGCAAGTCCGCCCCCGGCGACCCCGGCGCCACCGGACTCCTCCAGGCCGTACGGAACTCCACCGCGGTCGGTCTCGACCGCGGGTACGGCCCGTACGGCGACGAGTTCGACGCCGGCTCGGGCACCACCCAGGTCATCCCGCGCCTGGACGAGACCCAGCCCACCCCCGTCATCCCCGCCCCCCACCGCTCCGGCGGCCGCCACGGCAGAGGCCCGCTGCTGCCCCCGATGCGACAGGCGGTCGGCGCCTACGACGCCGTCGACACCGGTCCGTACGACCATGAGCCGTACGAGGACGACGAGTTCGACGAGACCGTCGGGAGCAGGTCGCAACGGCACAGCGCCGACACCGTCCGGCACGCGTACTACCCCGGACGCCGGATGAACCTCGGGGTCGTACTCCTGCCGATGCGGGTGTTCCTCGGCTTCATCTCCATCTACGCGGGCATGGGCAAGCTCTGCGACCCCGTCTACTTCGACGGCGGCGAGCGCGGCTCCATGGTCAAGTGGCTGACCTCTCTGCACCCTTGGGGACTCGCCGAACCGCTGCGGGACTTCGCACTCTCGCACCCGGTCGGGGCCGGACTCACCGTCGCCTTCCTCCAGGTCGTCGTCGGCGTCCTCACCGTCCTCGGCCTCTGGCAGCGGGTCGCCGCCTCGGTCGGCGCCCTGCTCTCCGCCGCGCTGCTGGTCACCGTCAGCTGGCGGACCGTCGCCGTCTACGACGCGCCGGACATCATCTACCTCGCCGCGTGGAGCCCGCTCGTCATCGCGGGCGCCCCCGTCTACTCCGTCGACGGACGCCTGGCCGGCGAGGCGTGGCGCAGGCTCGGCCCGCGCTCCGCGATCTGGGACCTGCGCCGCCGGGTACTGCGCCGCGGCGCCGTCGTCGCCACCGTCGTCGTCGGGCTCACCCTGCTCATCGGTTCGATGCTCGGCGGCGCCGTCCGCTCCTCCGAGGTCGTCACCGTGCCCGGACCGAACGACAACCCGACCAACCAGCTCCCCGGCTCCCCGCTCCCGCAGGAGTCCGGCAAGGGCAGGGCCTCGCGCAGCCCCGCCGGACAGAAGCCCTCCCCGTCGCGCTCCAGCGCCGCTGCCACGCCCTCCGCACAGGCGTCCACGCCCGGCACGGACAGCGTCCCCGAGTCCGGCCAGGCCGCCGGCGCCGGCGGCGGACAGCCCAGCCAGACACAGGGCACCGGGCAGCAGCCCCCGCAGCAGACGACCCCGCAGCAGCCCCCGACGACCAGTGCCGGACCGACCTCCTCCGGCTCCACCGGCACGGGCGGCGGCTCCACCGGTGGTGGTTCGACCGGCGGCTCCACGGGCTCGACGTCCGGCGGCACGTCGGGCGGCGGCCGCAACCCGATCGGTGGCCTGCTCGGCTGAACCGCACACCACGCGCAAGGGGCGGTCACCGGAACTCCGGTGACCGCCCCTCCCGCTTGCCCGCCACGCCGCCCCGCGGCGCTACGGGCCGTCCAGCTCCTTCGCCGCCTCGGCCAGGTCCTTCGCCGTGTCGATGGCCCGCCAGTACGCGCCGTGCGGCAGCGGATACCCGGCCAGCCGCCGCTCACGGGCCAGCCGGGGGAACGTCGTCCGCTCATGGTCGCCGCGTTCCGGCAGCAGCGCCGTGAACGCCGGCGAGAAGACGTACACACCCGCGTTGATCAGATACGGGGACGGCGGCGACTCGATGAAGTCGGTGATGTGCCCGAACGCGTCCGTCTCCACGGCACCCCATGGGATACGGGGACGGGCCAGAGCCAGCGTGGCGGTCGCATCGCGCTCCGCATGGAACGCGGCCATCTCACGCAGCGAGAAACGGGTCCAGATGTCACCGTTGGTCGCGTACCAGGGCTCCGACGGGTCCGGCAGCCGGGCGGCGGCGTACCTCAGGCCGCCGCCGCGGCCCAGCGGCTCCGACTCCACCACGGTGGTCACCCGGAGCGGCAGGACGGCCTCCGCGAGCCACTCCTGGAGCACCTCGGCCAGACGACCGCATGAGACGACAGCATCGGTCACGCCCTCGGCGGCCAGCCAGGAAAGCTGATGGCCGATGATCGGGGTCCCGGTGCCAGGGATCTCGACCATCGGCTTGGGGCGGTCATCGGTGTACGGGCGCAGCCGCGATCCCTGGCCACCCGCCAGGATCACGGCCTGCGTCGGATACGTATGCATGCCAGGCACGATAGGCCGTGCCCGGACCGGGCTGGTCAGCTGAACTGCGCAACACCCGAGGCGAACGACGTGTCGCAGACCGGGCGGGAGAACCGGTGCGCCCGCGTCGGACCGTACTGCTCGACCGCGGCGCGGCCCAGCGCCCTGGCGATCGACATGCAGTGCCGGGCGAGCGAGGGGCGTCCCTCGACGGCGCGCTGGAGGTCCGTCAGCGCGACGCCCGGGTCCTTCTCCTGAAGCTCCATGAGAAGCCGGTCGCGCAGGACGTCCTGCGGGGCGTGCGACGTGGCGTGCTTCGATACGGTCCGAGCCGACGCGGTGAGGGCCTGCGACTCGGAGTTGTGCGCTGCCCACGGCACACGGGTGACCGCGAGAGTCCCGGAGAGGACCATGACGACGGGCAGGACGAGAGCGAGAGTTCGGCCGATGCGGCGAGCAATGTGGGTCACGCAGCGAGCGTAGCGGGCAGTGATGATTCAGCGACATTGCGTCACTCTCGCGGGGGATGGTTCGAGGATGTTTTTCGAATCCCGCGTTGACGACCGCAGGTGAAATGACCGAAGTACCAGGGTATTTGTCGGAGATGCCGGACGTCCGGGCTCAAACCCGTACACGTGCTTCGGTACGCGGACGGCCCCGCACCACGAGGGGTGCGGGGCCGTCGTACGGCGTGTGTGACGTCAGTCGGTGAGACGCTCACCCGTCGAGGTCGAGAAGACGTGCAGCTCGTCCGGGCGCGGCACGACGTGCAGCGTGGTGCCCTTCTCCGGCACGGCGCGGCCGCCGACGCGGACGACCAGGTCCTTGTCCGCACCGCCGACGCGCGCGGAGCCGTAGACGAAGCCGTCGGCGCCGAGCTCCTCGACGACGTTGACCGAGACGGCCAGACCGGCCGGGGCGTCGGCGCTGTCCTTGGACAGCGACTTGGCGGCTGCGCCACCGTGCTCGACGATGTCGAAGTGTTCCGGGCGGATGCCGACCGTGACCGTGGTGTCGCCCTTGTCCGCGGCGGCGGTGAGCGCCTCGCGGGAGACCGGGACGACGCTGTTGCCGAACTTCACGCCACCGTCGGTGATCGGGACCTCGACCAGGTTCATGGCCGGGGAGCCGATGAAGCCAGCGACGAAGAGGTTGGCCGGGCGGTCGTACATGTTGCGCGGCGAGTCGACCTGCTGCAGCAGACCGTCCTTGAGGACCGCGACGCGGTCACCCATGGTGAGGGCCTCGACCTGGTCGTGTGTGACGTACACGGTCGTGATGCCGAGGCGGCGCTGGAGCGACGCGATCTGCGTACGGGTGGAGACGCGGAGCTTGGCGTCGAGGTTCGACAGCGGCTCGTCCATGAGGAAGACCTGCGGCTCACGCACGATGGCGCGACCCATCGCGACACGCTGACGCTGACCACCGGAGAGCGCCTTCGGCTTGCGGTCCAGGTACTCGGTGAGGTCCAGCATCTTGGCGGCCTCTTCGACCTTCGCCCGGATCTCGGTCTTGTTGACACCGGCGATCTTCAGCGCGAAGCCCATGTTGTCCGCGACGGACATGTGCGGGTAGAGCGCGTAGTTCTGGAACACCATGGCGATGTCCCGGTCCTTGGGCGGCAGGTGCGTGACATCGCGGTCACCGATGCGGATCGCGCCGCCGTTGACGTCCTCGAGACCCGCGAGCATGCGCAGGGAGGTCGACTTGCCACAACCGGAAGGACCGACGAGGACGAGGAACTCACCGTCCGCGATGTCGATCTCGAGCTGGTCCACGGCGGGCTTGGTGGAGCCGGGGTAGACGCGGGATGCCTTGTCGAACGTGACACTGGCCATGCTGAATCTTCTCCTCCACCGGCAGGAACGTGCCGGACGATCCGAGTACGGGAGTGGTCTGGTCCACCTGGATGAACCTGCCGCGACGCTACCTGGCCATTTGGAATCTGTCAGTAGTTCGAGGGGGACGGATATCTCGCATCGGGAGGGGCAGGCAGAGCAACGAACTTTTGACCTTGCGTCTGCGGGCAGAGCACCGGTTTTTTTGACCCGCTGCTGCATGCGCAGCACTTCCTGCTTCATCGCCCGCCGCCAACCCGACGCAACCCTGACGGTCACACCCGGCTGGTCTTACGTGGGCTCCACAGGCATGTCGGCCGACGGCCCGTCGGTCCGTAACACTCATATCGCGCCCGCTCACGCGGCCAGCAGCACCTCGGGCAGCTCCGATGCCTTGATCACCGGCGGTGGCACCCTGTCGGGCGGAAGCGCCGACGCCACCAGCCCGTACAGCCGCTGCGGGCCGCTGTGTAGAGTGAGGGAGCTTGCGCGCGCGGCTTTGCTGTGCGCGTTGCCGCCTTAGCTCAGTTGGCAGAGCGGTTGCCTTGTAAGCTCCAGGTCGTCGGTTCGATTCCGACAGGCGGCTCAAAACCCCAGGTCAGATAGCCTTTGACCTGGGGTTTTCTGTTGCTCAGGGCATGGCGGGGCACATGGCTTGCCTGCCGTGGGATGGCCTGCGTGAGCGATGCGTGAGCGGGGGGCCGCCGGACCCTACTTCCCGGGCCGCTCCAGGACACCGATGGTGTCGTCATCCGGGGCCACGACGCGGAAGCCGCTGTCGGTCTTCGGTTCGGACTCCTCGACCTCCCAGCCGTCCTGCACGAGCTGTCCCGAGACGGTGAGCGAGTGCCGGTCGAGGTTGGTCTCCGACCAGGGCTGCCCGCACGCCTCGCCGCGGCGCCGAAGGCGAGCGGATGCCCTCGTCCCGCAGGCGAAGCCACGCGCCGCCGTCGAGGGCGTCGTTCGACTCGCCCCCCTCCCGTGCCGACACCGCAGGCCCACCTGGTCTGGTCAGCTACCGACCTGGGAGCGTTCTCTTGGGGAACGCTCCCAGGGCTCGTCGGCGGTGGCCGGGCTCGCGGGCTCCTGCTGTCCGTGGGCTGTCACGAACCGCGCGGGCGGCCGGACGTCGGCCATGCGCCGCTCCGGGCCGCGCCGCCGCAGCACGAGGTACCCGCAGAACGCGGCCGGGCCGAAGAAGATCTGCGCGGGCACGATCTGCGGAAGGTGTCCGGTGAGCGCCTCGACCGTGACGGGTGTCAGCGTCGGGACGAGCGCGCCGAACACGGCGACCAGCCCAAGGGCCCAGGCCAGCCCCGCTCGTCCGTACGCCTTGTAGGCCACGGTGGTGAAGAGGGCGTACACCAGGAGGTCGCCCATGCCCACGACGGCGCCGAACTCGCCGACGCGCAGCCCGGCCGACGGTGCGAAGGCGTAGCCCTGCACCGCGTCGAACAGCTTCTGGGTGAGGGGGACGACGGTGGCGAAGAACAGGTCGTACACGGCGAGCGCCAGCGCGAACCGGGAGACGTGCCGCAGTTTCAGGCCGCCCTGCGCGTTGAGGTTGGCGGCGCCGACCGCCATCAGCATGATGACCAGGCTGTTGACCAGCCAGTATGGCGTGGCATGGGTGGGATCGTTCTCGGCGCTGCGCGCGGTGAGCCAGTCGGCGATCAGCAGACCGGCGATGAGCGACCAGCGCACCGGTCCCCGGCGGACGACCGGCCCGTAGCCGACCGCGAGACCACCGGCCAGGGTCAGCCCCAGCACGGGCGGCAGCAGCCAGCCCGGAAGGGAGAGATACAGGAAGGGCAGTGCGACGACGAAGCCCATCATGATGACAATGTCGTTGCCGTTGAACACGCCGACGGCCGGCCGGGGCACGGTGACCCGCCGGAAGTAGGCGACCGAGGCGAGCGAGACGCCCAGGGCGACGGCGAGGGTCACGAGGACGAAGAACGCGCTCTGTGCGGCGGTCATGCGGCCCGCCCGGCGGAGGCGAAGCTGTTCTCGACCAGATCGCAGCGGTAGCGCCGCAGCTCACGTCCTTCTCCCGGTACGACGTCGACGGTGGCGTCGAGGCCGGCCTCGGCGAAGTGACGCGCGATGTCGCTCGCCTCCGGCACGGATGAGGCGGCCACCTCCACATGCAGCCGCCCGTCCACCACGTCGGCGCGGTGGCGCATGGGCCAGCACGCGCCGGGCAGCGCGTCGAGGACTTCGATGACCTCACGCGGGGTCACCGGGCCGTCCTGGGTGCGCAGCACATGGTCCGCCTTTCCGAGGATGTGCGAGGTCGCCGGCACGTTCGCCATCTCGCAGGTGAGCGGCGCGTCGGGCAACTGCCGCACCAGGTCGCGGGTGTCGTAGCGGAAGAGCGGCATGCACTCCCGGTACGGGAAGAAGGGAGTGGCGACGATCGTGCCGAGCGCTCCGGGTGCGGCCGGTGCCCCGGTGTCGAGGTCGCACACCTCCACGAGGCCGATGCCGGCGTCGATGTGAAGGTGCCGCTGTCGGCAGATCGCGCCGGCCACCGGTGTCACCTCGGTCATGCCGTAGCCGTCGTGGACGGGGGCGCCGAAGGTCTTTTCGGCGGCCTCCGCAAGGGTGGGCGAGAGTACTTCGCTGCCGACGTTGATGCGGCGCAGCCGGAAGTCCGCGGGGCCGAGCCCCCGTTCGCGGGCCAGGCGGGTCAGCTGTCCCAGATAGCTCGGGTAGGTGACCATCAGGGTCGGCGCCGATGGGCCGGTTCCCGCCATGAGGTCCAGCGTCTCGGCCGGTGGGACCAGGCCCACCATGCGGATCGCCGCCCCTGCCAGGCGGGCGACCTGCATCTCCGCGTACGCCGTGCCGGTCGCCCGGGAGCTGATGTTGAACTGGACCAGGTCGGTGGTACGGACGGTGCCGCGCAGCACCTGGGAGAGGGCGACGAGCGCGGGCCACAGGCGTTCCTCGTAGCGGGAGTACCAGACCTCGGTGGGCCGGCCTGTCGTCCCGGTGGTCCGGGAAGCGAGGAAGGGCTCGCTGCACAGGAAGTCGCGGGCCCGCTCGACCAGGTCGGCCTTGGTGGTGACGGGCACGGCGGTGATGTTCTCGACGGTCAGTGCGGCCGGGTCGACTCTTGCTGCCGCGAAGTGGTCGGCGTAGAAGGGCGACTTGGCCGCGAGGCGTTTCGCGGTACGGCACAGGGCCTTGTTCGTGAGGTCGGTACGCATCTGCGGGTCTGCGGCGGCGCCGCGCAGCAACTGTTCGACGTCCTCACCGGGGGAGCCGAACTCGGCAAGTGTCGCCAGCGCGTCATCGACGAGCCTTTCGGCGGAGCGGACATTGATCGGACGGCCGAGCACCATGGCCAGCGCCATCCGGAACTGCCGTATCCCCGCGTCGAACATGGTCCTCCCCCGCCCGTCCCGGCCCCTTACCATGCCGGGGTGGGCGGCCATGGCCGCCCACCCCGTTCCCGCGTCAGCTGGGGCAGTTCGTGAACAGCACCGCAGCCAGGGAACCCATGACGTACTTCGTGTGCTTGAGCGTGGAAACGATCGCGGACATACGAAAACCCCCTTGTATCGCTCAAAACTGAGCCCCCACCGGTCAGCGAAGGCACACTGATCCTCAAATGGCGCAACGTCTGCTGTCAAGGACTCGTCACACGATCAAACTTCCGCCGCCAAACATTCAATCGGCCTGTTTCTACGGCGAGTTCGCGCCACGGCGTGATGCGGAATCCGGGCCGCGGGCGCGGGGAGCACGAGGAGTGAGCGTGGCATGGCTTCAAGCGCCGATCACTTCCGACAGTGGCATGAACCTCGGCACGGCGTACTCTCGCGACAGATCCAACGCCGCGAAAGCCGCCTGCATCGCCTCTATGCGCCGCCACCTTCGACAAAGGCTGTTGAGCCTGGAGCAGGACCTTCCTCCGGCATCACGGAACCTTCCTATTGGCCGGCGCCGACAGCGTTTTGGTGGCGCGTCGGGGCGAGCGGCAGCCCGCCCTCCCCCGTGGTCACGCCTCGCAAACGATCGACTTCTGCTCAGCTTGATGTCGCTGCTCGCGCACTCGCCCGTCGATGCCCTCCGCAACCTCCCGCTGCCCCTCACCGTCCGAGTTCTGGTAGTCAGTGCCGCCCTCTGCCGCTCTCGTAGGTCGTGCAGGAGGGGGAGGAAGGGGGGCGGTATCGGGACGGGGTTCTACCAGCGCGATCTGGTGCCGTACCAGGAGGTGCAGCAGACCAGCTCGCTGGTGGAGTGGCGGCCGCCCAAGCGGAAGCAGCAGTCGGACTGACGCTCACGGGTGTGTGAGAGGGGCCCGAAGAATCCTCCGGTCCCCTCCTCATGTCTCACGTCCGGTCAGAGCCAGGAGTCCCAGATGCCGTACGCCGTCGATCGGGTCACGGCCTCGGCGCCCGAGGCGTCCAGCCGTACGACGCGGTAGTAGTACAGGCCGAGCCGGTCCTCGTGCACCGTGGTGTCCATGTAGAACGCGGTGTCGCCCGTCGTGCCCTCGGCCAGGGTGACGTAGGCGGCCGTGGCGGGGTCCCAGCGCTCCACGCGGTAGCTCGCGAACCGGGAACAGTCCCCGAGGCCGGAGCTCTCGGAGCAGCCGACGTACAGCTCCGGGTACTGGTCCTGACGGACCTCGGTCTCCGTCCAGCCCGGCGGCCGGGTGTCGGGCAGGGTGACCGAGACCTCGGCGGGGTGGAGGACGTCGAGTGGCTCGTCGTCGTGCAGAAGCCGGCCGTCCGTGGCAGCCACCTTGTAGACGTGGGTGGCGCCGTCGGGGACTGTCGGGCAGAGCATCTCGGTCCTGGCCAGGGAGCTGCTGGTCCAGCAGTTCTCCTTCCAGACCGTCTCGCCGCTGTCCGGGTCGGTGATGCCCTGCCACACGTGGTAGCCGGTGACGTCGGCATCGGCGGGCGGCGTCCAGGTCAGCCGGACGCCGAGCGGGACGCGTTCCGCGGTCAGGTTCTGCACCGGGGCGGGCCGCTCGGTGTCCGGGGTGGTCTCCTTGGCGGCCGGGCCGGGCTGCGAGACATGCCCGTACCGGTCGGTCGTCACGACTCGGTACTCGTACGTCGTCTCTGACTTGCCCTGGACGTCCCAGCAGGTGCCGTTGACCTGCTTGCGGGCGGACAAGGGAGCGTTGTCGTCCGCCCAGGTCCAGTACGTGTCCGGGTCATCCAGCGGCTCGTCCCACGGGGTGAACGGCTTGCACTTGTCCACGATGCTGGTCTCGCCCGTCACGGTGTCGGTGCGGGCGATCTTGTACGTGGGAAGGGGCCTTTCGTCGACGGTCCACGGGTCGACGCTGCTCCATTCGACCATCACGCCCTCATCGAACCTGTGGGCGGTGGTCTTGAACGCGGGAATCGCTTCCGGCCGGTCGGCCATCTTCAGCGTGATTTCCACCGGCGCGGCGGCGTTGCCCTTGGCGTCCACCGAGCGCACCGCGTACCGGTAGCTGTCGGCGACGGCGGCCAGCTGGCGCGGCACCACGTCGGTCTGCGTGGTGGTGCTTTTCTCGGGCAGGGCGTTGCCATAGCTGCCGGTCGCCGGGTCGTACTGGAGGACCTGGTACGAGGCGGCCCCGGTGACGGGCGACCACACCAGATGCGGAACGCCCGACCGATACTCGGCGCGGAGCTGCGCGACGGCGGCCGGCGGGGTCAGGTCGGGGGTGGTGAACGTCGTGGCGGCCGAGTACGCCGACCAGTTCCCGGCGGCGTCCCGGGCCCGGCCCCGGTAAGTGACCTTGCTGCCGTCGGCCGGATAGCCGGTGTCGCAGATCGCGCCCTTGGCGCCGGAGTGGACGGTGCTCCAACGGTTCGTGGCGGCGTCGAGCCGCTGCATCTCGTACCAGGCGATGTCGGCGGCGTTCTCCGCGGTGGTGACCAGCTGCGGGGCCGCGTAGGGCTGGTCGGGCGGGCACGCGTCCCACTCGACGAACGGCGCGGCGGGCGGCGTCTTGTCGACGGTGGCGACGAGTTGGTCGGCGCTGCCGCCGGAGACGTTGCCCGCCTTGTCGACGGCCCGCACCTCGTAGTAGTAGGCCGCGCCGGTCTTCGGCAGGGTGCTGTCGGTGTACGACGTGGCGGTGGTCGTCGCGAGCGGCTTGCTGCCATACGACGAGCCCTTCAGCCGCCGGTAAACCCGGTAGTTCGCGAGGTCCATCTCCCTGTTCCTTGACCAGGTGAGCTTGGCCGCGCCGGTGGCGGTGTCGTAGGAGACGACCGCGCCCGTCGGGGTGAGCGGCTTGACCTTGTCAACGTCGACGGAGGTGCGCGGCGTATAGGCGTACTTGACGTTCGCGGTGCCCGTCCAGTTGACGAAGTCGACGCGGAGCGTGTGCTTGCCGCTGGGGATCGTCACGTTGACCGTCTTCTTGACGGTGGTGGAGACGTTCTTCCACAGGTCGATCTTGCGGACACCATCGAGGTAGACCCGTATGCCGTCCTGGGCGGACACCGTGAACGTGAAGGGGCCGCCGGAGCCGAAGTCGCGCGTCACCGACCAGCGCACGCCGAAGTTGTTAGACGGTACGCCGGAGACGGGTGCGCCCGTGCCCCAGTTCTGGTCGATCGCGGAGTCGCAGTCCGTCTTCTTCGGCGTGCCCGAGAACGTCGTGTTCGCGAAGAACTGCCGTTTGAAGACGGGGGAGGTGCAGCTCACCACCGCGGAGGCGGGTACGGCGGTGGCGTAGAGCACTCCGCCTGCCGTGGCCAGAACCAAGGCGGTGGCGGTGGTGCGTCTGGCTGGTTTCATCAAGTCCTTCAGTCCTGTTCGGCGACAGATGTCGATCAGACGTCGCTGAACAGGACCGGCAAGAGCGTCGATTGGTTGTACGAGCCTCAGCCGGTCACCGCAGTAGTGACAGCCCAGTCGCTTGGGGGCAAGGTCTCCGTTCTGTCCGCCATCACTGCGGTTAGGTTCCGTACGGACACTCACCGGGTATCCGACACGAGTGTCAGACGGCTGGGTAACGCGGCTGCACCGGCTGCGGCCGTGCCACAACGTGCCAGTAGGGGCGGTGAAGAGCGGTCAACACGGGAGACATAACGACAGTCGGTTCAGTGAAACACCAGCCGGTTCTGGGCCTCTTCGACGATCGCCACGTCCTCGTTCATCAAGTCGACGTGCAGTATTCCGTAACCCATAATCTGTAATTCCCTATTCGTTACCCATAGTCGGTTAATGGCTATGGGTAACGGACTCCGTAATAACCCGCATAAACGCGTACTCGAAAAAATTTCACGGAGTCGCACAACCATTCACCGGTGCCCCATGTCTGATCAGTGGAGTCAGCAGACTCCAGAGACTGACTGGATCGGGCGCCGCGGAAGCATGCAACAGAGCTGTCCCGTGCGCCCCTTTTTCAGACGTGGGGAAACACATGCGCATTCGTGCCTCTGTCGCCGCAGTGACAGGCGCCCTGGCCCTCTCCGCCCTCGCCGTCCCGGCGGCGCAGGCGGATGACAGCAACACCGTCTCCTCGTTCACGCAGAGCGTCGAGACCGACGCGGCGGTCAACCCGGCCGACGACGTCAGCGGAGACACCACGATCTCGAACGTGGTCGTAAACGGCGGCAAGGCCGTCGTCATGGGTGCGACCACGAAGAAGACCTTCACGGTCAGCTTCACCGCCACGGACGACTCGGGCATCGAGTGGGCGACCGCGGTGCTGTGGCACGGTTCGACCTTCGACAACGTCGACGGCGGCGTGGTGCCCAACGAGGACGAGGCCGTCTGCACCAAGGTCAACGACACGACCTCCACCTGCAAGCACACCTTCACTGTCGACGCCAACTACGACCTGCTGAACAAGCTGGCCGGCGGCTGGAAGGTCTGGGCGATCGCTCAGGGCACGGACGCTGACTACGTCCAGAAGGACAACGCCAAGGGCTTCAGCCTGCAGCGCATGTCGAAGCTGACGGTCAACGCGTCCCCGGAGCCGGTGGTGAAGGGCAAGACCATCACGGTCACCGGCGCGCTGACCCGTGCCGACTGGGAGTCGAACAAGTACGTGGGCCTCAGCGGCCAGTCGGTGGTGCTGCAGTTCCGCAAGGCGGGCACCACCAACTACACCAACGTCAAGGGCATCAAGTCGACCACGGGCGGCGCGCTGAAGACCACGGTCACGGCGTCCACCGACGGCTATTACCGCTTCACCTACGCGGGTATCGCGTCCACCGCGGCGGTCAGCGCCGCGGGTGACTACGTCGACGTGAAGTAAGTCGGCGTGAAGTAAGTCGGCGTGAAGTAAGTCGGCGTGAGGTAAGCCGGCGTGAAGTAGCCCATAGCCCCGTAGACGCGGGGCCCGTAACGGTTTACCGGATTTACGCGGGAAAGCGGCGGTCGACCCACCTCCACACGAGCTCCAGGGTGGCCGCCGCCACCACGGCGATACCCACCGCGACCCACGGCATCGCACTGCCACACCAACTGATCCCATGGGCGCCGTCCTTGCGAATCCCGGCCCGGCGGTGCAACCGAGGGGCCCCGCTGCGACCAACACATGACAGATCTGCGGGGATCCAATGCGCCCGAACAGGGACATCGGCGAACGAGTGTTCTCAGTGCCGTCCAGCCAGCCGGTCCGCCGTCTTGGCGATCTTGTCGGTGGTGGCTTCGGCCGAGGTGAGTTCGCGGCGGTCCGCGGTGCGGTAGGCCGCGTACATGCCGTGGACGCCGATCCAGCGGAAGGGTTCCGGTTCCCAGCGGCGGACCTTGTGGTTGACCCAGGGGAGGGTGGTCAGGTCGGTGGGGCCCGACTGGCCGGAGTCCTGCTGGATCAGGTCGCGCAGGGTGCGGGCGGCGAGGTTGGTGGTGGCGACGCCGGAGCCGACGTAGCCGCCGGCCCAGCCGAGTCCGGTGGAGCGGTCGAGGGTGACCGTGGCGCACCAGTCGCGGGGGACGCCGAGGACGCCGGACCAGGCGTGGTCGATGCGGGCGCCAGCGGTGGTGGGGAAGAAGCGGACCAGGATCTCGCGGAGGGCCTCGATGGTGGCGGGCTGGGTGCGCCCGTCATTGTCGGTCCCGGAGCCGAAGCGGTACGGGACGCCCCGGCCGCCGAGTGCGATGCGGTCGTCGGCGGTGCGCTGGGCGTACATGTAGGCGTGGGCCATGTCGCCGAGCGTTTCGCGGCCGTCCCAGCCGATGGTGTCCCAGACCGACTTCGGGAGCGGTTCGGTAGCGATCATCGAGGAGTTCATCGGGAGCCAGGTGCGCTTCTGGCCCTTGAGGTTGGCCGTGAAGCCCTCGGTGCAGCGCAGGATGTACGGGGCGCGGACGGTGCCGTACGGGGTGTGGGCGTGCTTGGGCTTGATCTCGGTGACGGGGGTCGACTCGTGAATGGTGACGCCGAGCGCCTCGACGGCGTCGGCGAGCCCCTTGACGAGTTTGACCGGGTGCAGGCGGGCGCCGTGCGGCGTCCAGGAGGAGCCGACGGCTCCGGTGACGCGGATGCGTTCGGCGGTCTCGCGGGCGCCGCGCAGGACCCGGCCGGTCTCACCGAAGGCGATCTCGACGGAGTGGAAGTCCTTGAGGCGGGCCAGCTGGGCCGGCGTGTAGGCCACTTCGAGGACGCCGCCCTGGTGGATGTCGGCGTCGATGTTCTCTTCGGCGGCGACGCGTACGACCTCGTCGACGGTGTCGTTCATCGCCTTCTGGAGGCGGACGGCTGCGTCGTGGCCGTGGAGTTTCGCGTAGCGGTCGCGGCCTGCGATGCCGTTGTAGAGCCAGCCGCCGTTGCGGCCGGAGGCGCCATAACCGCAGAACTTCGCCTCGAGGACGGTGATGTTCAGGAAGGGGACGGCCTTCTTGAGGTAGTACGCCGTCCAGAGTCCGGTGTATCCGCCGCCGACGATGCAGACGTCCGTGGTGGTGTCGCCGGGCAGGGGCTCGCGCGGGACGGGCGTGCCTTGGTCCGCGTACCAGAACGATATTCCGCCGTTGACCGTGCTGACGGTGCTCATGTTGCCCCTGCTTGTCCGTGTGAAGCCGAGTTCTTGTGCGACGGGACGTTACTGCGCGGGGGCGGTTTCGTCCTCCCCCGGATGAGCGGATAGCAGGCGAGACCGATGAGGACGGCGGTGATGTGGCCGAGGTCGGTGAAGGTGCGGCCGGTGACGAGGGGGACGCCGTAGACGACGAGGACGGCGAAGAGGTACACGTACCGCCAAGGCCGGGGGACGTGGTACGTGAGGACGGCGACGACGCCCGCGAGTGCGTAACTGACCCCGACGTCCAAGGTGTTGACCGCGGACGCGGGTGCCTGTCCGTGGCGGACGGCCCAGGCGAGGACGCCCTCGCTGACGAGGGTGGCCAGGATGTGCGCGAGCGCGGCAACCGCGAGCCAGCGCAGCGTGCCGAGCCAGCGTTCGGCGGGGGCGTGGAAGACCGTGAAGAGGAAGGCGTACGGGAGCCACTTGCCGCTGTCGATCCAGAAGGCGCTGGAGATGAGGACACGTACCGGGTCGCGGACGAGCTCGTGGATGTTGGTCGAGTGCTGACGCAGGAAGTCCTCCTCGAAGTCGGGGGACATCTGATGCACCACGACCGTGGTGACGTAGAGGGCCGTCAGCCAGATGTACGTGCCGGGCGCGCTCCGGATCCAGAAGCGGACGGCGCGCAGGGTGCGCGTCGGGAGGGGGAGCGGGTTCGTGGGCGGGGCCGGGCTGCTGCGGGGCATAACCGATTGACGCACGGGCCTACGATCGGGTGCGTGATTGACATTCCGGACGCGCTGATCGCCACCCGGTCCAAGTACAACGGCGAGACCGGGCGGGCGTTCCTGGCCGCGCTCCCGGGGCTCGCGGACCGGTTCCTGGGCGAGTGGGGGCTGCGGCCGGACGGGGCCGCGATGCACGGGATGTGCGCGCTGGTGCTGCCGGTGGTCCGCGCGTCGGACGGCCGGCGGGCGGCGCTGAAGCTCCAGGCAGCGGACGAGGAGACGGCGGGGGAGCCGGTCGCTCTGCGTGCGTGGGGCGAGGCGGGCGCCGAGCAGGCGGAGATCGCCCGGCAGCTGCTGGACCGGGGGTAGGGGGAAGCCGGTGGGCGGCGGCTGCTTACGCTGCCCCCATGATTCGTACCGCTACTGCTGCCGATGTCCCTGTCATCCATTCCATGGTCCGCGAACTCGCCGAGTACGAGAAGGCGCTCCACGAGGTGAACGCCACCGAGGAGCAGCTGCGCGAGGCGTTGTTCGGCGAGCGGCCCGCCGCGTATGCGCACATCGCCGAGTCGGATGAGGACGGGGAGATCGTGGGCTTCGCGCTCTGGTTCCTGAATTTCTCGACGTGGCGCGGGGTGCACGGCATCTACCTGGAGGACCTGTACGTACGCCCCGACCGGCGCGGCGGCGGGCACGGCAAGGCGCTGCTGACGGAGCTGGCGCGGATCTGTGTGGAGCGGGGGTACGAGCGTCTGGAGTGGTCGGTGCTGAACTGGAACGCCCCGTCCATCGCGTTCTACGAGTCGCTGGGCGCGCGGCCGCAGGACGAGTGGACGGTGTACCGGCTGACGGACGGGGCGCTGGCGAAGCTCGGCGGCTGACCGAGGCCCTAAGGGCTGTCCCGTGATCCCTGACGGGCGCACGACGACAGCTACGGCACCTCGCCGCGTTGTCGGAGCGTCCGAATACATCCAGTATGCGGACGCCCCGCGGGGGCGTTGTCAGTGGCGTGGGTCACGATGGGGCCATGGCACGTAACAGCAGGAGTGGTGGCGGGAAGGACGCCGTGGCGGCGGCGCGACGGCCGGAGGTGCGGTTGCCGCCGCTCGTTCCGTACGAAGGGGTGGGGCTGGAGCCGGACGGGGACTACGACGGTGTGCGGTTCGAGGGGACGGACCTCGCGGACGAGTCGGGTCCGGGCGCCCGGTTCATGGACTGCGCGCTGGAGGGATGCGCGCTCGACCGTGCGGAGCTGATCAGGGCCCGCTTCATCGACTCGGTCCTGACGGGGGTGCGGGGGGTGGGCACCGATCTCGCGGGGGCGTCGCTGCGCGATGTGGAGGTGGTGGACGCGCGGCTGGGCGGGGTGCAGCTGCACGGCGCGGTGCTGGAGCGGGTCCATGTGCGCGGCGGGAAGATCGACTATCTGAACCTGCGCAAGGCACGGCTGAAGGACGTGGTCTTCGAGGGCTGCGTGCTGTCCGAGCCGGACTTCGGGGAGGCGCAGCTGGTGCGGGTGGAGTTCCGGGACTGTGTGCTGAAGCGGGCCGACTTCAGTTCCGTAAGGATGGAGTCGGTTGACCTGCGGACGGCCGCCGAGCTGGACATCGCCCGTGGGGTGGAGCGGCTGGCGGGGGCGGTGATCAGCCCGGTGCAGCTGATGGAACTGGCCCCGGCGTTCGCGGCGCAGATCGGGGTGCGGGTGGAGGCGTAGGGGGTGTTCGGATCCGCTCGTCAGACCCGGGGGAAGCGGGCCTGGAGGTCCCAGATCACGGGGTTTTCGGCGAGCCCCTCGTGCATGTCGGCGAGGTCCGCGATCAGGTCGTGCAGGAAGTCGCGGGCCTCGCGGCGCAGCAGGGAGTGGCTGAAGGTGAGCGGGGGCTCGTCGCCGGGCATCCAGTCGGCTTCGACATCGACCCAGCCGAAGCGGCGCTCGAAGAGCATCCGGTCGGACGACTCGGTGAAGTCCAGCTCGGCGAACTGCCGCCGGTGCGAGCGGCTGCCGCGGGGGTCCTGGTCGATCTGCTCGACGATGTCGCAGAGCGCCCAGGCGAAGTCGAGCACGGGCACCCATCCCCAGGCTGTGGATACTTCGCGGTCCGCCTTGGTGTCCGCGAGGTAGACGTCCCCGGAGAACAGGTCGTGCCGCAGGGCGTGGACGTCCGCGCGGCGGTAGTCGGTCTGCGGGGGATCGGGGAAGCGCCGGGAGAGGGAGTAGCCGATGTCGAGCACAGTTCGATGGTGTCATGCCCGGGGGTGTGTCGACGCCGGAGCGGCGGGTTGCCCCACGGCCCCCGGGTCCGCGGGCGCGTGGCGCTGTGGCGGTCCTCGCCGCAGGCGGCCCGGCTCACGGCAGCAGCCGCTGCTCCTTCGCCACGGCCACGGCGCCCGCGCGGGTGTCGACGCCGAGTTTGTCGTAGATGCGGCCCAGGTGTGTCTTGACCGTGGCCTCGCTGATGAACAGGGCCCGGGCGATGTCCCGGTTGCCCAGGCACTGGGACAGCTGGCCCAGGATGTCGCGTTCGCGGTCGGTGAGCGTCGGCGGGGGCTGCGCATGCGGGCCATGACACGGCTGGCGACATCGACGTCGACCACGTCAACCGGCTCGGCTGGACCGCCCTGCTGGAGGCCGTGATCCTGGGCGACGGCGGCCGGGCGCACCAGGAGATCGTCGAACTGCTGCTGGCGGCGGGCGCGACCCCCGGTCTGCCGGACGGCGACGGGGTGACGGCGCTGGAACACGTTGAGCGGCGCGGGTTCGCGGAGATCGCGGCGCTGCTGCGGAACCGGGACCCGAGGTGAGCATCCGCCGATCCGCCAAACCGACATTCCGCACATAGGATCATCGGTGTGCGCCCCACCGCTCTGATCCTGGCCCTCGTCACGACCACCGTCGTCTCCCTCGGCACCGCCTGCTCCGCCGGGATCGGCGGTGTGGAGGGCACCCCCGGCGCCGCCGGTCTGCGTGACCCGTACTTCCCGAAGGTCGGCAACGGCGGGTACGACGTCACCCATTACGACCTCATTTTCGACGTCGACCCGGCTGCCCAGCACCTGCGCGGCACTGCCGTGATCACCGCGCGCGCCACCCAGGACCTCAGCGCCTTCAATCTCGACCTGGCCGGGCTGACCGTCGAGTCCGCGCAGGTCGAGGGCCGCCCGGCCGCCGTCAACCGGGCGGCCCGCGAACTGACGCTGCGCCCCGATGCCGAGGTGGAGAGCCACCTCCACAAGGGCAGGACGTTCCGTACGGTCGTCCGCTACTCCGGTTCGCCGCTGACCCTCACCGACCCGGACAAGTCGAAGGAGGGCTGGCTGAGGACGGCGGACGGATCGGTGGCTCTCGGTGAGCCGGTCGGGGCGATGGCCTGGTTCCCCGGCAACAACCACCCGAGCGACAAGGCGTCCTACGACGTCACGGTCACCGTTCCCAAGGGACTGACCGCGGTGTCCAACGGCGAGCTGACGTCCCGTAGGACCTCCGGCGACACCACCACGTTCCACTGGCACACCGCCGCGCCCATGGCGACCTATCTTGCGACGCTCGCCATCGGGCACTTCGACACGAAGGCGTCGACGACCCCCGACGGCATCAAGGTGTTCACGGCCGTGGACCCGAAGTCGGCGGCGGCGAGTGCCCGGACCCTGGCCCGGATCCCCGAGGTCGTGCGGTGGGAGGCCGAGCGCTTCGGCCCGTATCCGTTCTCCTCGACCGGCGCGATCGTCGACCGCCCGAACGACGCCGGGTATGCGCTGGAGACCCAGAACCGTCCGTTCTTTTCCGGCCCGCCGGACGTCGGGCTTCTGGTCCACGAGATGTCCCACCAGTGGTTCGGGGACTCCGTCACGCCCGAGAGCTGGCGGGATATGTGGCTCAACGAGGGCTTCGCGACGTACGCGGAGTGGCTGTGGCAGGCGGACAAGGAGGGCGTCCCCGTCCAGGACAGCTTCGACCGCGCCTTCGCGAGCGATGCCAACTGGGCGTTCCCGCCGGCCGATCCGCCGACGGCCGCGGACATCTCGCAGCCGCCGGTGTACGGGCGCGGGGCGATGGTGATCCACAAAATCCGGCAGGCGGTGGGCGACGACAAGCGGTTCTTCGCCCTCGTCAGGGGCTGGACGAAGGCGCACCGGCACGGCAATGCGTCGACGGCCGACTTCACCGCCTATGTGGAGAAGACGACCGGCATGGATCTGACGGACCTGTGGAACACCTGGCTGTACGGCAGGAGCCGGCCCGCCGCGAAGGACTGACCGGCTCCCGGAACCGCAGAGGCAGGGGCTACTTCACGTTGATTCCGGACCAGGCGGCGGCGACGGCCGCGTACTCCGTGCCCCCCGCCCCGTACAGATCGGTCGCCGCCTTCAGGGTCGCGGTCCGCGCCCCGGCGTAGTCGGTGGTCGACGTCATGTAGGTGGAGAGGGCCCGGTACCAGATCTGAATGGCCTTGTCGCGCCCGATCCCCGTGACCGTGGAGCCGTTGGAGGTCGGCGAGTCGTAGGAGACCCCGTTGATGGTCTTCGCGCCGCTGCCCTCGGACAGCAGGTAGAAGAAGTGGTTGGCGGGCCCGGACGAGTAGTGGACGTCGAGCCGGCCGAGGGTCTTCGACCAGGAGTCGGCGGAGGCGCCGTCCTTGCTCGGCTTGTCCATGTAGCGCAGCGGGGTGCCGTTGCCGCGGATGTCGATCTTCTCGCCGATGAGGTAGTCGCCGACGTCGCTGCTGTTGCCCGCGTAGAACTCGACCGAGGTGCCGAATATGTCGCTGGTCGCCTCGTTGAGACCGCCGGACTCGCGGCTGTAGTTGAGCCTCGCGGTGGCCGCGGTCAGACCGTGGCTCATCTCGTGTCCGGCGACGTCCAGCGAGGTGAGCGGCTTGAGGTTGCCCGAGCCGTCGCCGTACGTCATGCAGAAGCAGCTGTCCGACCAGAACGCGTTGACGTACGCGTTGCCGTAGTGGACCCGGGAGTACGCGGCCTTGCCGTCGCCCGCGATGCCGTTGCGCGCCAGGACGTTCTTGTAGAAGTCCCAGGTCACGGCGGCGCCGTAGGCGGCGTCGACGGCGGCGGTCTGACGGTTGGTCGCGAGACCGTTGCCCCAGATGTCGTCGGCGTCGGTGAAGAGCGTCCCGGTGCCGGAGGTGCCGCCGTTCAGGTCGTACGTGTTGTGGCCACCGCGACCGCCGTCGGTCAGGTTGTAGCCGGACCCGGAGGCCGTGGTGCCCAGGTTCACCGTGCCGCTGTACTGGCTGGTGCCGGACCCGGTGTCGATGGCCTCGTACGCGTAGAGCTCCTTGCCGCTCGTGGCGTCCGTGATGACGTGGCGTTCGCTGGGAGTCCCGTCGTCCTGGACGCCCTTGACCACGTTCTCGTACGCGAGCGTCGGCTTGCCGGTGGCGGCCCAGACCACCTTCCGCGCACCGGCCTTGGCGGCGAGTGGGGCGGTCGTCGACGGGACGGCGATGGCGGCGCCGGTGGCCTTGGAGACCCCCTTGAGCGAACCGTCCTTACGGGTGTGGGTGACGAGGTCGCCGCCGAGGACGGGCAGTCCGTCGTAGGTGCGCTCGTATCGGGTGTGAACCGTGCCGTCGGCGTCCTTGATCACATCGCGGACGACGAGCTTTTCCTTGCCGCCGAGCTTGATCTTCGCGGCGGTCGAGGCGGCTCCGGCCTGGGCTTCCTTGAGGGCCGAGACCCGCTGGGAGGCGCTGAGCGGCAGGGCGGTGGCCCCGGACTCGCGGTCCTGGGCCGCACCGGCCGGACCTGCTTGTACGCCGACGACGACCATGGCGGCGGTTGCGGCAAGGGCGGCGGCACGCAGAGTGGTTCTCACTCGTACTCCTTCATTCGGTCCATGAGCTCCGTAAGGGGTGCGGTGAGAGTGACATCGACGCGCCCCTATTGGCAGGGGCGCGTCAAGGATTTGACCGGATCTTGTCCGACCGTGAGGGAACGTCATCCGATATGCGGCATACGGTCATCGGTGCCTTGGCGGGTGGCCGACGGCAGGACAGGCGAACGGGAGCCCCTGGCCGAAAACAATCGGCCGGGGGCTCCCGCTGTTCGGGCCTTCAGGCCCCTGGGCTCTGCGTCAGAGGTTGACGCCGAAGTCCTGCGCGATGCCGCGCAGACCCGAGGCGTATCCCTGGCCCACCGCGCGGAACTTCCACTCCGCGCCGTTGCGGTACAGCTCGCCGAAGACCATCGCGGTCTCGGTGGCGGCGTCCTCACTCAGGTCGTAGCGGGCGATCTCGGCGCCGCCGGCCTGGTTGAGGATGCGGATGAACGCGTTGCGCACCTGGCCGAAGTTCTGGCTGCGCGTCTCGGCGTCGTAGATGGAGACCGGGAAGACGATCTTGTCGACGTCGGCAGTGAGGCCCGCCAGGTTGACGTTGATCTGCTCGTCGTCGCCCTCGCCCTGGCCCGTGACGTTGTCACCGGTGTGGACGATGGTCTGGTCCGGCGTCGACTTGTTGTTGAAGAAGATGAAGTGGCCGTCGGAGACGACCTTCCCCGCCGCATTCACCGCGATCGCCGAGGCGTCGAGGTCGAAGTCGGTGCCGGTGGTGGTACGGACGTCCCAGCCGAGGCCGACCGTGACGGCGGTCAGGCCCGGGGCCTCCTTGGTGAGCGAGACGTTGCCGCCCTTGGACAGGCTTACTGCCATGGGAAGTCCCTTTCATCGTCGTGTGCGGGCTTCATGCGTTCACGAAGCTACCGTCACCCGTCATAACGCAGGCGGAGGACCGAGAGGTTCCTGGTCTCTTTGCTTTCTTTACCGAATTCGCAGCCGGGCCGGCGGTCGGGTGCGGCAAAAGGAGGTGACGAACGGGTCCCCGGCCAGGGAACATGGGTGTCATGTCCGGGCCCTATGTCATCCGCGGTTCGGTCTCCCTGCCGGAGGCCGAACTCATGTGGCGTTTCTCGCGGTCCTCCGGGCCCGGCGGTCAGCACGTCAACACCAGCGACTCCCAGGTGGAGCTGCGCTTCGACCTCGCGGCGACCGAGTCGCTTCCCGAGGTGTGGAAGGAGCGGGCGCTCCAGCGGCTGGAGAGCAGACTGGTGGGCGGCGTGGTCACCGTACGGGCGTCGGAGCACCGCTCCCAGTGGCGCAACCGCGAGACCGCACTCGTCCGCCTCGCCGCCCTGCTGGCCGAAGCCACCGCGCCGCCCCCCAAGCCGCGCCGCAAGACCAGGATCCCGCGCGGGATCAACGAACGGCGGCTGCGCGAGAAGAAGCAGCGCGGCGACACGAAGCGCGGCCGCTCCGGCCGCGACTGGTAGGCGGCGCCCGCGGCCGCTCCGGGGTTGCGGACGGGCCGCACCCGCGATCCGTTCCGGCCCCGGCCGGCGGGCGCCGGTGACTCCGGGTCAGCTCAGCTGCCGGTAGCGCCCCCGGAAGTACGTCAGCGGCCCGCCGTCCGCGCTCGGCAGCGCCGCGCTCACCACCCGCCCGATCACCAGCGTGTGGTCGCCCGCGAGCACCCGCTGCTCCGTGCGGCACTCCAGAGTGGCGAGGGCGCCGCCGATCAGAGGTGCGCCGGACACCTCTCCCCGCACATAGGGGATGTCGTCGAACAGCAGCCGATCGCTGATCCGGCCCTTCATCGCGAACCGTCCCGCGATGTGCCGCTGGCTCTCCGCGAGCACGGAGACCGCCCACAACGGCTGCTCGTCCAGCAGGTCGTCCATCCGGGAGCCGTTGCGCAGGCTCACCAGGACCAGGGGCGGGTCCAGTGACACGGACATGAAGGCGGTTGCCGTCATCCCCACGTCCTCGCCGCGCCCGTTCTCGTCGAGCGGCGGCTCCTGGGCGGTGATCAGGACCACGCCTGCGGCCAGCCGGGCGAGGGCGCCGCGGAACTCCTCGTTGCTCACCCCTTCAGCATGGGGGATGGGCTCGGATCGTGGGGTGGGGGGTTTCGTCTGCAACACACCGGCACGCTAACCGTTGCCCGCGCGCGGTCGCCTCGGGCCAGGGGACCAGCCGGGTCCTAGGACTCCGGCCCCACGAGGTCGCACCGCCACGGCACCATGCAACGAGGCGCGACGCCGCGCAACGTACAGATGTGCGTTCAAGAAAAGGACGGACCTCTTCCGAAGGCCGCTCGACACCCTTGATCATCGATTGTGACTTGAGTCACAGAGGGCAATATTTGCTGACCCTGTGTACCGGGTGCACAGCTCACTGTGATTCAGTATCCGTGACACTGCGAACAGTACGTCGATATGAAACCTGGAGTGCTGCCGAGGTCTCGGGGAGTGCGAGCAATGGAGGCCGAGTCGGAGCCGTACGTTCGTCTGGCGACGATGCGGCAGCTGCATCAGGCCGCCGCCGATCTCAACACGGCGCGGAGCCTGGCCGACACATTGCAGACCGTGGCCGACGGAATCGTCGCCGGTCTCGGGTACGAGCTGGCCTGCGTCAACCTCGTCCGCCCCGACGGCGACCTCGTCGTCGCCGCGTTCGCGGGCAACTCCGCCGCCGAAACCCTGCTCACCGGCCGCGTCGGCTCGCGCGACGCCTGGGAGCGCAGGCTCTCCATGGGCGAGAGCTGGGACGAGCTCTGTTTCATACCGCACACCGAGGGCTGGGTCCTCCTCGACGACGACGTACCGCAGTGGCACACCGAGGGTCCCGAGCCCCGCTTCGAGGACGAGTGGCATCCGCAGGACCGGCTCTACGCCCCGATGTACGCGTCCGGCGGCGGCCGGGACCTCCTCGGCGTCATATCCGTCGACCGCCCGCGCAACGGCCGCCGCCCCGGCGCCTGGGGCCGCGAGGCCCTCCAGATGTACGCGTCCCAGTCGGCCATTGCGATCAGCAACGCCCGGCTCCGAGCAAACATGCAGCGTGCCCTGGTCCGGCTGGAACGGGAGCAGCAGGCGCTGCGGGCCAGCGAGGAATCCTTCCGCCAGGCCTTCGAGTACGCCCCCAGCGGCATGGCCATCGCCGAGATGGGCGGCGACCAGCACGGCCGGCTGCTGCGCACCAACGACGCACTGTGCCGGCTCCTCGGCCGGCCCGCCTCCGTCCTGCGCCGCTACTCCTTCGCCGACCTCGTGCACCCCGAGGACGTCGGCACCCTGCTGCGTACGTCCGCCGAGGGCGGCCGCGCCGAGCTGCGGCTCGGGCGCCGGGACGGCACCTACCTCTGGGTCTCGCTGCGCAACTCCGTCGTTGCCGACACCACCGACGGACCCCGCTTCCTCCTCACCCATGTGGAGGACATCGAGGAGCGCAAGCGCCACGAGCTGCACCTCGCGCACCGCGCCTCGCACGACGCGCTCACCGGCCTGCCCAACAGTGCCGAGCTGCGCGCCCGGCTCGGCGCCCGGCTCTGCGAGCGCCCGCACTCGCCGGCGACCACCGCCGTGGAGGCGCTGGACGCGGCGTACGGCGACGTCGAGGACACGGACGCCCGGATGCACGGCTTCCGGGCCGACGGCTTCGAGGCGAACGCGGTGGCGGGCGGCGGCCTGTACGACCACCATGTGCACGCGGTGGCGCCCGACAGCGAGCAGGACGACGGGACGAAGGGGCTCGCGGTCCTCTTCTGCGACCTCGACGGCTTCAAGTCCATCAACGACCGCTTCGGGCACCACACCGGCGATGCCGTCCTGATCGAGGTCGCCCGGCGGCTCACCACCTGTGTGCGCGACGGCGACACCGTCGCCCGGCTCGGGGGTGACGAATTCGTCGTCCTCGCGGACGGGCTCGGTGCCGCGGACGCCGCAGACCTGGCCGTACGGTTGCGTAACGCCATCATTCCCCCCATTCGGGTGGATGGTCGTGCGGTGCGGGTCGGGGCGAGTTTCGGGATCGGCTGGGCCGGCTGCGGCATGACCGCCGAAGAGGTGCTGCGCTCCGCCGACCAGCGGATGTATGTGGAGAAGCGGTCGCGGTCGAAGGTTCACCGCAGGGCCGGCTGACGTTCACGGCAGGTCCGTTCCCGCACCACACCCCGGTTCCGGCACGGCGCCCCGAAGGCCGACGGCAATTCTTGGTGTGCTCCGTTCGAGGTAGGCTCGGCCGGTCGGCGATGGCTGGCGAAATTCGGCGACGGCTGGCGACATGGTGAGGAGTGACCCAGGGATGACGGCCGGGAACAACGGCGCAAGCACACCCGAGGACGACGATCCGTTCGGCTACCTGTACGAGGACGGGCAGGCGTCCGGCGCCCAGTCGCCACGGCAGGGCGGCTACGGCTATCCGGGTCCTGTCTCGCAGCCCGGCGTGCCCAGAACCTCGTACAACCAGGTGCGGACGGTCGGCGAGCGCCAGTACGGGCAGCAGGTGCCGCAGCAGCAGCCGTACGGCGGGCAGCAGCAGGCGCAGTACGGCGGTCCGAACGCCCAGTACGCCGCCCCGGAGACGTACCCCGGCGGCGGTCCCACCGCGCACGTCCCGGTGCAGGGCGGCCGCGGCCGCAGCGGCGGTCCCGGCAGCGGCGGCCCGAACACCAAGGGCCTGCTGATCGGTGCGATCGCGGTCGTCGCGGTCGTGCTCGTCGGCATCGGCGTCGCGATGATCACGAACAACGGCAAGGACAGCAACAAGAAGGACGAGGCTGCCACCTCGGCCGGTCCCGCCGGTCAGGTCGAGGAGTCCCCGAAGCCGAAGCAGTCCGAGACGCCCTCCGAGGCGCCGGCGGAGCTGCCGAAGCAGGACGCGGCGACGCTGAAACTCGGCGGCACGGCCACGCTCGACAACTCGGTCGAGGGCGCGAAGAGCGCGAACGGCCAGTACATCAATCTGAACGAGGTCGGCAGGTCCGCGACCTGGTCGGTCGACGTGCCGGCGGCGGGCGAGTACACGCTGTGGGTGACGTACGGCGTGCCGGGCAAGGACGCCAAGACCTCGCTCACCGTCAACTCCGAGAGCCCCCGGTCCATCAACATGGAGAACTTCGCGCATGCCCCGGAGGGCGACCTGTCGAAGGGCTGGACGCACACCTTCGCCTACGTCAACCTCAACAAGGGCTCGAACACGCTGATGATCTCGTGCAACGAGGGCGACCAGTGCGACGCCAACCTGGACCAGCTGTCGCTGAAGGCCGGCCACCAGACACGCTGAACCCCGAACGAAGTCCGGCCCCACCACCCGACGAGGGCAGTGGGGCCGGTTCTGTATGTGCCGGGCGGGTCAGCCCATCAGGCTCAGGAACCCCGCCACCGTCGTGGCCATCGCCTCGCGGCCCGGGACGATGTACTTGCGCGGGTCGACGCCCGTCGGGTTCTCGGCCAGGTACGCGCGCACCGCGCCGGTGAACGCCGTGTTCAGCGCCGTACCCACGTTGATCTTGCGCATGCCGGAGGCGACCGCCTGGCGGATCTCCTCGTCCGGGACGCCGCTGGAGCCGTGCAGCACCAGCGGGACCGGGACCGCGTCGCGCAGCCGCCCGATCAGGGCGTGGTCCAGGGCGGCGGTGCGCTCCGTCATCGCGTGCGAGGAGCCGACCGCGACGGCCAGCGCGTCGACGCCGGTCGCCGCGACGTAGGCGGCGGCCTCGGCCGGGTCGGTCCGGACGCCGGGGGCGTGGGCGTCGAGCGGGGCCTCGCCCTCCTTGCCGCCGACCTTGCCGAGCTCTGCCTCGATCCAGATCCCGCGCTCGTGGCCCCACGCGACCGCGTCGGCCGTGGCCCGCACGTTCTCCTCGTAGGTCAGCTTCGAGGCGTCGAACATCACCGAGCCGAAGCCCTCGTCGTGCGCCTGGTGCAGCAGCTCCACGGACTCGACGTGGTCGAGGTGGAGCGCGAGCGGCGCGTGCGAGGCGCGGGCGACGGCGGCGGCCGCGGCGGCGATGGCGGAGAGCCGACCGCCGTGGAACTTCACGGCGTTCTCGGAGATCTGCAGGATGGCGGGCGCCCCGGCGCGTTCCGCGCCCGCTGCGATGGCCTCCGCGTGTTCCAGTGTGATGACGTTGAAGGCGGCGACCGATCGTCCGTCGGCCTGGGCGGCCGAGACGAGTTCACCGGTGCTGACGAGCGGCATGCTGACCCCTGAGACTTCGTGTGGTGCGGGATGATCCGGGACGGTGCCGGGCGCGCGATGCGGGCTGGTTCCGCGCCGCTCAGACCGCCGGTGCTTGTTCCTCGATGCTGACGCGCGACAGCAGCTCCTCGTACGCCGCCCGGTCGAACTCCCCGGCCGCCGGTGCCAGCACCGTCGCCGTCGACAGTGCCACCGCCCTGCGCAGCCGGTCCGGCCAGCTCAGCCCCTCGACGAGACCGGACAGCAGTCCGGCCACCGCGGAGTCGCCCGCTCCGGTGGGGTTGCCCGCGACCAGGTCCGGCGGCGCCGCCCGCCAGGCGCCCTCGGGTGTGACGCCGAGCATGCCGTCCGCGCCGAGCGAGGCGATCACGCCGTGCGCGCCCCGGCGGCGAGCGTCACGGGTGGCGCGCAGCGGGTCGCGGGAGCCGGTGAGCTGGGCGAGCTCGTCGGCGTTCGGCTTGATCAGGTCGGGGCGGGCGGCTATGCCCCGGCGCAGCGGTTCGCCGCTGGTGTCGAGGAGAACGGGGACCTCGGCGGCGCGGGCGATGCGGACCAGTTCGGCGTAGGCGCCGACGTGGATGCCGGGCGGCAGGCTGCCGCAGAGTGCGACCGCGTCCGCGCCGGCGAGGAGCTTCTCGTACGTGACGAGGAAGGCGGCCCACTCGTCGGCGCTGACGCGCGGGCCGGGTTCGTTGAGCTGGGTGGTGTCGCCGGTGGACGCGTCGACGACCGCGATGGTGCGACGGGTGTTCCCGGCGACGGGGACGAGTGCGTCGCGCGGCGAGAGGTCCGCCAGGAGCTCGCGGAGTACGGCTCCGGTGGCGCCTCCGGCGAAGCCGGTGACCACGGTCTCGTGGCCGAGTGCGGAGAGTACCCGGGCGACGTTGAGTCCTTTGCCGCCGGGGCGTTCGGATATGTCACCGACGCGGTGGCTGGTGTGCGGGACCAGCGCCGATACGCCGTACGTCAGGTCGAGTGCCGTGTTCAGCGTGACCGTGAGGATCACCTCGGTCACCCCTTCGATCCGTGCCGGAGCGCGGATCCCTTGCCAGAACGCGCTTTCCCTGCTGTTGACGAAGCGATCATGCCAAAGAGCAAGCGGTCGGCCCAGACCTCCGGGCCAATCGCTGCCTCTTTGTTACGTATTCGGCCCACTGCCAAGAATGGCTGAAATCACCCGAGTTCGGGCTCAATAACCCATTCGCCCTTGCGCATGACGCCCTTGAGCGCGAAGTCCGCGTCCAGGACCACCAGGTCCGCGTCCTTGCCCGGGTCGAGCGAGCCGACCTTGTCGTACACGCCGAGCAGCCGTGCCGGGTTGGCGGAGATGGACTGCACGACGTCCTCGACCGGGATCCGGTCGAGCGTGACGGCCCGGCGGAACGCGGTGTCCAGGGTGAGCGTGGAACCCGCGATCGAGTTGCCCTCGACGAGCCGGGCGACGCCGTCCTTGACCTCGACGGCGAGCGGACCCAGCTGGTACCGGCCGTCACCGAACCCGGCCGCGTCCATCGCGTCCGTGATCAGCGCCACGCGGGCGGCGCCCGCGTGGTGGTACGCCAGTTGCAGGGCGGCCGGGTGCAGATGCGTACCGTCGTTGATCAGCTCGACGGTGATCCGCTCGTCCTCCAGGAGGGCGGCGATCGGTCCGGGATCGCGGTGGGCGAACGGCGGCATCGCGTTGAACAGGTGGGTGGCGACGGTGGCGCCTGCGCCGATCGCCTCGACGGTCTGCTCGTACGTCGCGTCGGTGTGCCCGATCGCGGCGATCACGCCGTGCTCGGCGAGCAGCCGCACCGAGTCGATGCCGCCCGGCAGCTCGGTGGCGAGCGTGAACATCTTCGCGGTGCCGCGCGCCGCGTCCATCAGCTTGCGGACCTCGGCCGGGTCCGGGTGGCGCAGCAGCTTCTCGCTGTGCGCGCCCTTGCGGCACGGCGAGATGAACGGGCCCTCGAAGTGGATCCCGGCCAGGTCGCCCTGCTCGACCAGCTCGGAGAGGATGCCGGCCCGCTCGGCGAGGAAGTCCATCTCGCCGGTGACGGTGGAGGCGACCAGGGTGGTGGTGCCGTGCTCGCGGTGGGTGCGGACGCCGGTGAGAACCTCGTCCACGGTGCCGGAGGTGAAGGACGCGCCGCCACCGCCGTGGTTGTGCATGTCGACGAAGCCGGGGACGACCCAGTGGCCGGTCAGATCGATGGTCCGAGCGCCCTCCGCCGGACTCCCGGTGATCCGAGTGCCCTCGACGATCACCCGGCCGTTCTCGACGGTTCCGGTGGGAAGAACCACCCGGGCGCCGGCGAGAACCGTGCTGTCTGCGCGTCCGGCCATCAGGCGGATACCTCCGTGGAGAGAAGATCCCAGGCGAGCAGCCCTGCGCCCAGGCATCCGGCGGTGTCCCCGAGGGCCGCCGGGACGATGTCGGGCAGCTTCTGGAACGTGACACGTTCCTCGACGGCCGCACGGAGTGGTACGAACAAGGTTTCCGCTGCCTCGGCGAGACCGCCACCGATGATGAGCGTGCGGGGGTCCAGCAGGGTCAGCGCGGTGACCAGCCCGGCGGCGAGCGCGTCAACCGCGTCCTGCCATACCCGTACGGCCGCGGGGTCTCCCGATTCGACGGCCTTCGCGCAGTCCGCGGCGTCGGCCTCCGGATCCCCCGACGCGGCGGCCCAGGCGCGGCTGACGGCGGAGGCGGACGCGAGGGTCTCCAGGCAGCCGCGCTGTCCGCACCCGCAGTCCGGCCCGTCCGGCCGGACCACGATGTGCCCGATCTCGCCGGCGTACCCGTGCGCGCCCGCCTCGATGGTGCCCGTGATACCGATGGCTCCGGCGATGCCGGTACCGAGCGGGACGAACAGGAAGCGGTCGGCGCCCTTGCCCGCGCCGATCCTGCCCTCGGCGAGGCCGCCGGTCCTGACGTCGTGGCCGAGCGCGACGGGTACGCCGCCGAGCCGTTCGCCGAGCAGAGTGCGCAGGGGGACATCGCGCCAGCCCAGGTTCGAGGCGTAGACCGCGATCCCGTTCTCCGCGTCGACGATGCCGGGCACGGCGACACCGGCCGCGGCGGCGCTCTCGCCGAAGTGTTTCTCCCCGTGGACGCGCAGTTCCCCGGCAAAGGCGAGGATCGACTCCACGACGACGTCGGGTCCGCGCTCCCTGCCGGTTGCGCGCCGAGCCTCGTGCAGCAGGGTGCCGTCGGTCCCGACCAGTGCGGCCTTCATTCCGGTGCCGCCCACATCGAGGGCGATGACGTGTTTCACGGGAGACAGTTTCGCCCGAGGACCCTTGATAGGTCTAGTCCACTATCGCTGTTTGTTGAGGATCCATACAAAAGTGTGGCAAAGCCCTGGAGCGCGCCCCGGACCGTGCCAAAGCGGGTTCGGGGGCGGGCGATATGTTGGCTCGTATGACCGCCCCCGACGACGGCTCCGCCGAAGCGGAGCCCCCTGCCGACAGCCCCGCCGACCGCCCTGGCACCGGGCTCTCCGACCGCGAGCGTGCGGTCCTGGCCGTGGAACGGCGCTCGTGGCCCGGCCCGGGGGCGAAGGAGCGGGAGATCCGGGAGGGCCTGGGCATCTCGCCCACGCGCTACTACCAGCTGCTGAACGCACTCCTGGACGACCGGCGGGCACTGGAGGAGGACCCGGTGACGGTGAACCGGCTGCGACGGATCCGGGAGGCCCGGCGGGGGCGTCGCTGAACCGGCACCCTCCCTCAGTCGGAGACGGTGATCATGACGGGTTCCGCGGTGCCGGTGACGCGCAGTGCCTCGACGAAGACCTCCGTGGTCCAGGCTGCCGCGTCCAGGGACCACACGGGCACCCGGCGCGGCCGGCCGGCCCCGCTTCGCGGCCCGACACGGTCACGGTGATCTCCCTGACCGCGCCCGGGGTTCACAACTGCTGAGCAAGCACATCGTTTTGGCGAACATAGACACGATTGGGTGAACGGTGTGCCGAGCTGCGGGTACGCCCGGCGGGGTGTGCGTAGCGATCTGGGACGCCGGGTGTGGCGTCAGCAGTCGGGGCCCCCGTGTCACCAGCGAGATGGTTCGGGGCCTCCCCGTCGCCTCTGGCCACACCCATATGGCCAGGTCGTAGGAATTCCGCCCGCCCGGGACGGACCGCATACGGGATATGCGTCGCCGACCGGGACGCGAAAGCGGAGGACCAGTGCGCCCAAGACCGTTCGGGGCGTGCCGGTGAGCCGGGACTCACTCCTGCTCACTGCCCAGGAACGGTACGCCTATACGCTCGACCCATGGGCAGCAATCCGCACGTACCCGCGCCGAGCGAGATCCCGTCCGAGCTCCCGACCCCCACCACCCCACCCGGCCGAGAAGCCTTGGCCGCGATCTTCGCGCGCCCGGACCGTGCCGTCGTCGCCCTCGATTTCGACGGCACCCTCGCCGAGATCGTCCCGGACCCGGAACAGGCCCGCGCCCACCCCGGCGCCGTCCCGGCCCTGGCCGCGCTCGCTCCGAAGGTCGCCTCCGTCGCCGTGATCACCGGCCGTCCGGCCGACGTCGCGGTCCGGCACGGCGGCTTCGCCGGGGTCCCCGGCCTCGACCACCTCGTCGTTCTCGGGCATTACGGCGCCGAACACTGGGACGCCGTCTCCGGCACCGTCCACGCCCCCGCCCCGCACCCGGGCGTCGCCGCGGTCCGCGCCGAACTCCCCGGCCTGCTCGAACGGTTCGACTCGTGGCGCGGTACCTGGATCGAGGAGAAGGGCCGGGCGCTCGCCGTCCACACCCGTCGCGCCGCCGACCCGCAGGCCGCGTTCGACGCGCTGCGCGGCCCGCTCGGTGCGCTCGCCGCCCGGCACGGACTGATCGTCGAACCGGGCCGTTTCGTCCTGGAGCTGCGCCCGCCCGGCATGGACAAGGGTGTGGCGCTCACGGAGCTCGTCCGGGAGACGGACGCCGAGTCCGTTCTCTTCGCCGGCGACGACCTGGGCGACCTCGCGGCCTACACGGCCGTGGAGAAGCTTCGCGCCGAGGGCCCCGACAGCATCCCGGGCCTGCTGGTCTGCAGCGGCAGCGCCGAAGTGCCCGAACTGGCCGAACGCGCCGACCTGTTGCTGCCGGGCCCGGGAGCCGTCGTGGAGTTCCTCTCGGCCTTGGCGCACCGTCTCCGGTCGGATCCCCCCGAGAGGTGACGGGCCGCGTCACTCCTGCCGCAGCGCCTCCAGCTGTTCCAGGAACCACTGCTGCGGCGGCAGCGCCGTCGCCGCAGCGGCCAGCCGCTTCGAGCGCTCCGCCCGTTCCCCGTCCGGCAGCGTCAGCGCCTCGTGCAAGGCGGCCGCCGTCGCGGACACGTCGTACGGGTTCACCGCGATCGCGTCGGCGCCGAGTTCTTCGTACGCCCCCGCCTCCCGCGACAGCACCAGCGCGCAGCCCGCGTCGGAGACCACCGGGACCTCCTTGGCGACGAGGTTCATGCCGTCGCGGATCGGGTTGACGAGCGCCACGTCCGCCAACCGGTACGCCCCCAGCGAGCGTGCGAAGTCGTCGTGCACATGGAGCAGGACCGGGGTCCAGTCAGCGGTCCCGTACGTCGCGTTGATCTCCTCCGCGACCTGCTGCACCTCCGCGGTGTACTCCCGGTACACAGCCAGGTCCTGCCGCGACGGATACGCGAACGCCATGTGAACCACCCGTTCGCGCCACTGTGGACGTGTGTCGAGCAGCTCCCGGTAGGCGAGCAGGCCGCGCACGATGTTCTTGGAGAGTTCCGTCCGGTCCACCCGCACGATCGTCTTCCGGCCGGTGCCGCCGACCTGCTCGCGCAGTGTCGCCATCCGCTCGTCCACGTCCTTCTCGTGCGCGCGGCGGCGCAGGAAGTCCGCGTCCGCGCCCAGGCCGTGCACGCCGATCCTCGTCCGGCCGGTGCCGCCCAGGATCTCCGTGCAGCAGCCGGTGAACGCGTCCGCCCAGCGCCGGGTCAGGAATGCCGCGCGGTCCGCGCCGAGGATGCCGCGCAGCAGCTGCTCGGCGATGTCGTCGGGCAGCAGACGGAAGTAGTCGACGGGGGCCCACGGGGTGTGTGAGAAGTGGCCGATGCGCAGGTCGGGACGGAGTTCGCGGAGCATGCCGGGGACCAGCGCCAGGTGGTAGTCCTGCACCAGCACCGCCGCGCCCTCGCCCGCATCCTCGGCGAGCGCCTCGGCGAAGGCCCGGTTGTACGTCTCGAACGACGCCCACTGCCGCCGGAACTCCGCGTCGAAAACCGGTTCCAGCGGCGTCTGGTACAGCATGTGGTGGACGAACCAGAGCACCGAGTTCGCGATGCCGTTGTACGCGTCCGCGTGGACGGCCGCGTCGATGTCGAGCATCCGGACGCCCTGCTCACCGACCCCGCGCCGGACCGCCTCCCGGTCCCCGTCGCCGAGCGCGGCACACACCCACAGTTTGTCCTTGACGGCGCTCAGCCCGGAGACGAGCCCGCCGCCGCCGCGCTTGGCGTCGAGCGATCCGTCGGTGGCGAGGGTGTACGACACCGGGCCGCGGTTGGACGCAACGAGGACCTGGGCAGCGGACTGGGCTTCGTGCTCGGAGACCATGTTGCGGAATCTAGCCCGATCGCGAACCGCCCAAACGTGCGAAGTCAGGCCACGTCAGGCCGCGCGGCGCGAAACGTACTCCGTGATCTCGCACATCGGGGGCCGCTCCTCCGTGTCCACCGGATGGGTGCGCGGTACGAAACCGTCCTCGCCCCGCTCGAACTGGGTCAGGGCCGGACGTACCAAGTGACCTCGGGACAGCCGGAGTTGGGCGGTGCGATAGATCGCCGCAGCCATCCGTCCCAGTGCCTGGCCGTCCTGGTGGCGGTGTCTGCGCACCCCCACGTCGACCTGTGCCAGCGCGTCCAGCCCGACGGTGTGCAGGGCGTCCACCAGGAGGCCGAGTTCCACTCCGTAGCCGACGGGGAACGGCAGCCGCTCCAGCAGTGAGCGCCGCACCGCGTACTCGCCGCCGAGCGGCTGGACGAAGCCGGCCAGCTGCGGCCAGTGCAGATTGAGCAGCGGGCGGGCCACCAGTTCCGTGACACGACCGCCCTGACCCGCGGTGTCGCCCAGGGGGCGGTCGTACATTGCCTTGACGAACTGCACCCCGGGGTCGGTGAGCAGCGGGCCGACGATGCCGGAGACGAAGTCCGCGGAGAAGTCCCTCAGGTCCGCGTCTATGAAGCAGACGATGTCACCGCTGGTGACCAGGAGCGAGCGCCACAGGACCTCGCCCTTGCCGGGGAGCGCGGGTATGCGCGGGAGTATCGCGTCGCGGTGCACCACCCGGGCGCCCGCCTTCCGGGCGACTTCCGCCGTGCCGTCCGTCGAGCCGGAGTCGATCACCAGCAACTCGTCGACCAGCGGCACCTTCTCCATCAGCTCGACCCGGATCGTCTCGACGATGGCGCCGACCGTCGCCTCCTCGTTCAGGGCGGGCAGCACCACGCTCACGCTCCCGCGCCGCGGATCCCGGCCCTTGGCGGCGACGAGCCGGTCCAGCGGGCGGTCGGCTGCCGACCAGGAACGCCCGGCCAGCCAGCGTTCGACCTCTTCCAGCACGGTCGATACTCCCTGTATGTGATCCATCTCGCGGTTCGGACGACTGTCTCAACCGTCCGGTGCTTCCGTTACAGTCTTGAACAACGCGGATGACCCTCGCATGTCGGGGTCCTCCGCCAATAAATGCCTGGGTCGTTGATCCAGTGCCACAGCGCTCATCCAGAGGGACTGAGGGAAACGGCCCGTTGAAGTCCCGGCAACCCTCCCGCCGACCGCGAGGTCAGGTGGGGAAGGTGCCAATTCCGTCTCGTGGCGAAATGCGCCGCGAGGAAGATGAGGAGAAAGGGCCTCGCCATCATGGCTGCGCAGACTGTTGCAGTAAGCACCGATTCTTCCACCGACGCCGTCGACCTCGGCCCCGCAGCGGCGCTCTCCTGCCGCGAGTGCGGAGAGCGTTTCGAGCTCGGTCCCCTTTTCGCCTGCGCGTCCTGTTTCGGGCCGCTCGAAGTGGCGTACGACCTGCCGAGCGGCTCCCCGGACGAGCTGAAGAAGCGCATCGAGGCCGGACCTGACAACATCTGGCGCTACGCGCCGCTGCTGCCCGTCCCCGCCGATGTCGCGGACAAGCCCAACATCAACCCCGGCTTCACCAAGCTGGTCAAGGCCGACAACCTCGCCCGCGAGCTGGGCGTCACCGGCGGTCTGTACGTCAAGGACGACTCAGGCAACCCGACGCACTCCTTCAAGGACCGCGTCGTCGCGATCGCCGTCGAGGCCGCCCGCGCCTTCGGCTTCACCACTCTCTCCTGCTCCTCCACCGGCAACCTCGCCGGTGCGGTGGGCGCGGCCGCCGCCCGGGCCGGCTTCCGGTCCTGCGTGTTCATCCCGCACGACCTGGAGCAGGGCAAGGTCGTCATGGCCGCGGTGTACGGCGGTGAGCTGGTCGGCATCGAGGGCAACTACGACGACGTCAACCGCTTCTGCTCGGAGCTCATCGGCGACCCGCTCGGTGAGGGCTGGGGCTTCGTCAACGTCAACCTGCGCCCGTACTACGGCGAGGGTTCCAAGACGCTCGCGTACGAGATCTGCGAACAGCTCGGCTGGCAGCTGCCCGACCAGCTCGTCATCCCGATCGCGTCCGGCTCGCAGCTCACGAAGATCGACAAGGGTCTTCAGGAGCTGATCAGGCTCGGTCTCGTCGAGGACAAGCCGTACAAGATTTTCGGCGCCCAGGCCGAGGGCTGCTCCCCGGTCTCCACGGCTTTCAAGGCCGGTCACGACGTCGTGCGCCCGCAGAAGCCGAACACGATCGCCAAGTCTCTGGCGATCGGCAATCCGGCCGACGGTCCGTACGTCCTGGACATCGCCCGCCGCACCGGCGGCGCGGTCGAGGACGTCAACGACGAACAGATCGTCGACGCGATCAAGCTGCTGGCCCGCACCGAGGGCATCTTCGCCGAGACGGCGGGCGGGGTGACAGTCGGTGTGACGAGGAAGCTGATCGAGGCGGGTCTGCTGGACCCGACGCTCACCACGGTCGTCCTGAACACCGGTGACGGTCTGAAGACGCTGGACGCGGTCGCCCCGACCACCGGCCCGACCGCGACCATCCGGCCCAGCCTGGACGCGTTCCGCGACGCAGGCCTCGCCACCGGCTGACCCGACCACCCGAGACGTAAGGAAGGCACCCACATGAGCGTCAAGGTCCGTATCCCCACCATCCTGCGCACCTACACGGGCGGCCAGGCCGAGGTCCCGGCCGAGGGCTCGACCCTCTCCCAGGTCATCGAGTCGCTGGAGCGGAACCACCCGGGCATCGCCGCGCGTGTCCTGGACGACCAGGGCAAGCTCCGCCGCTTCGTGAACGTGTACGTCAACGACGACGACGTGCGCTTCGAGGGCGGCCTGGAGACGGCCACCCCGGACGGCGCGGGCATCTCCATCATCCCGGCGGTCGCGGGCGGCTGCTGACCCGTAGTCGGCCCTGCGGCAGACTTCACAGCGTTACCGGAATTGCCCCCTCTGCAAGCTAAGCGGAGGGGGCAATTCTGCATGGTTGAGCGCGGTACAGTGGGGAAGTCCCCTCCGCTGCCCGTGCCGACCGCATATGAGAATGCGCCCGCCCGCGACAAGATGCAGCCAAAGTGTTCGAACTCCTTGCGCCGTAAGTGGCCTTTGTCCGGCCCGACTTGCCCTGGAATCGCATAAATTCCTCATATTCGGGCGTTCGGTGCTGCCCGGAATTCTCGTCCGATTGACCTGTTGCAGAGGGCAGTTGGGCAGATACATTCAGCCGCGGTCGACGCGTTCCGGCGCACGCACCCTCTCCTGTCGGAGGGTGAGTTCTGACCCGGGTCCGCGAAGTGCGGTCCTGTGCAAGGGCCAGTAATAGGGGAGTTGGGCATGGCTCAGGGCACCGTCAAGTGGTTCAACGCGGAGAAGGGGTACGGCTTCATCGCGGTCGACGGTGGTGCGGATGTTTTCGTCCACTACAGCGCGATCCAGATGGACGGGTACCGCACCCTCGAAGAGGGTCAGCGAGTTGAATTCGAAATCTCGCAGGGCCAGAAGGGGCCGCAGGCGGACATGGTCAAGCTCGCCGTCGGCTGAGCTCGGCGCGGTCGGCCAACGACACCACTCACGCACGAAGGACCCGCACCCCTCCCGGGGGGTACGGGTCCTTCGTGCGTCCCGGAGCCCGCCCTGCGACCACGCCACCGCTGCCCGGCGTCATCCGCGAACTCGAAAGGGCGCTTGCACTCGAAGGGGTCGAGTGCTAATCATTGGGCGTTAGCACTCTGACGTTGAGAGTGACAGAAGGACCGGGTCGGTGAGGCCCGCAGGCCCGGCGGGGCAAGGAACCGTCAGGCACGCAGGCCGTCCGTCGCGGGCGCCACACGGTCCGGAGCAATCCACCCCTGTCCGGGAGGACCACTTCACATGGCCAAGATCATCGCGTTCGACGAGGAAGCGCGGCGCGGCCTCGAGCGCGGGATGAACCAGCTCGCCGACGCCGTCAAGGTGACCCTCGGCCCCAAGGGCCGGAACGTCGTCCTTGAGAAGAAGTGGGGCGCACCCACGATCACCAACGACGGTGTCTCCATCGCCAAGGAGATCGAGCTCGAGGACCCGTTCGAGAAGATCGGCGCAGAGCTGGTCAAGGAAGTCGCCAAGAAGACGGACGACGTCGCCGGCGACGGTACGACCACCGCCACCGTTCTCGCCCAGGCACTCGTCCGTGAGGGCCTCCGCAACGTCGCCGCGGGTGCGAACCCGATGGCCCTCAAGCGGGGCATCGAGAAGGCCGTCGAGGCCGTCTCCGCCGCTCTGCTGGAGCAGGCCAAGGACGTGGAGACCAAGGAGCAGATCGCTTCCACGGCCTCCATCTCCGCCGCCGACACCCAGATCGGCGAGCTCATCGCCGAGGCGATGGACAAGGTCGGCAAGGAAGGCGTCATCACCGTCGAGGAGTCCCAGACCTTCGGTCTGGAGCTGGAGCTCACCGAGGGTATGCGCTTCGACAAGGGCTACATCTCGGCGTACTTCGCCACCGACATGGAGCGCATGGAGTCGTCCCTGGACGACCCGTACATCCTGATCGTCAACTCCAAGGTCAGCAACGTGAAGGACCTCCTTCCGCTGCTGGAGAAGGTCATGCAGTCCGGCAAGCCGCTGCTGATCATCGCCGAGGACGTCGAGGGCGAGGCCCTGTCGACCCTGGTCGTCAACAAGATCCGTGGCACCTTCAAGTCCGTTGCCGTCAAGGCCCCGGGCTTCGGTGACCGCCGCAAGGCCATGCTCGGCGACATCGCCATCCTCACCGGTGGCACCGTCATCTCCGAGGAGGTCGGTCTCAAGCTGGAGAACGCCGGCCTGGACCTGCTGGGCCATGCCCGCAAGGTCGTCATCACCAAGGACGAGACGACGATCGTCGACGGCGCCGGTGACACCGACCAGGTTCAGGGTCGCGTCAACCAGATCCGTGCCGAGATCGAGAACTCCGACTCGGACTACGACCGCGAGAAGCTCCAGGAGCGCCTGGCGAAGCTGGCCGGCGGCGTGGCCGTCATCAAGGCTGGTGCCGCGACCGAGGTCGAGCTCAAGGAGCGCAAGCACCGCATCGAGGACGCCGTTCGCAACGCGAAGGCGGCCGTCGAGGAGGGCATCGTCGCCGGTGGTGGCGTGGCGCTGCTGCAGGCTTCCGCCGTCTTCGAGAAGCTGGAGCTCTCGGGTGACGAGGCGACCGGCGCCAACGCCGTCAAGCTGGCGCTGGAGGCTCCGCTCAAGCAGATCGCCGTCAACGGCGGTCTCGAGGGTGGCGTCGTCGTCGAGAAGGTGCGCAACCTGCCGATCGGTCACGGTCTGAACGCCGCGACCGGCGAGTACGTCGACATGATCGCCGAGGGCATTCTCGACCCGGCGAAGGTCACGCGCTCCGCTCTGCAGAACGCCGCGTCGATCGCCGCGCTGTTCCTGACCACCGAGGCCGTCATCGCCGACAAGCCGGAGAAGGCCTCTGCGGCCGCTCCGGGCGGCATGCCGGGCGGTGACATGGACTTCTGATCCTGACGGATCGGTAGTTCGGGCGCACATCGGCCCCCTGGACCTGCACGGGTCCAGGGGGCCGATGCCATGTCCGCGGCAGCGGCGCTGACGGCCGGTCAGCTGTCCGCGGTAAAGAAGGGCGGGCCACGTCGATGACTGCGGCGACGTCACGCTGCCAGGCCCGGCTCGCCCCGGCACGGTCCGCACTCGCCGCCTGGCAGCGCCTCCGGCTGCCCCGGTGCGCCGCACTTCGCGCACTCCAGGACCCGCAGCACGGCGGGTGGGGTGGGCGGGGCAACCCGTTCGGGTGGCATTTTGGCGGCCAGGCGACTGCGGACCAGTGCCGCCGCGTGATGCGCCGGCACCGGCAACCCGTCGGTCAGCGCGTGCAGCAGCTGTACCTCGGTGGCGCCCCGGTCGAACCACATCGTGACGTACGGCTCCAGCGCCGCACAGTCCGCCGCGGACAGGCATGCCTGCTGGGGAGGTTGGGTGGGGAGAGGCCCCCCACCCATTCCTTGGAAAGAGGGCTCGGGGTACGGGGCTTGAGCCCCGGGCCGTACGGGCCGTCGCAGCCGCGATCGGCGGCCCCGGAAAACGGTTCGACGGCTTTGCGGGGTCCTGACACAGTGGCGCACTATGGCGAACTTCGAGCTTGTGACCGCCGCGGACGTGCAGCTCATGCAGGGTCTGGCGCAGCGCGTCACCGCCACCCGCCCGGATCTGGTGAACGGCGACGCGACGTTCGGCGAGCTGGCCTGGAACTGGGGCAAGGGGCACGCCGGCGACGGCGCAGGCTGGGCGCGTCGGCTGTGGTTCTCTGGCGGGGATCTGGTGGCGTGGGGCTGGGCCTATCTTCCGCACCAGGTGAGGCGGAGCGACGGGTCGGTGAAGGACGTCACCGGCGCCTATCTGGCGTATCAGGTACATCCCGACCACGCCGGGCTGGTTGACGAGGTGATCGACTGGTACGACGGTACGGCGGCGGACATCGAGCGTACGGTGATGCCGAGCGCCGCCGATGAGTTCGCCCTGAAGCGATGGGCGGCGCACGGCTATGAGACCGACCCGGCCTCGCTCGGCGACGCCGGGTCCTGGACCCAGCTCAACGAGCGTGACCTCATCGACGTGGAACAGCCGGTACTGCCAGACGGATTCCGGTTCCGCACCGCCGACGAGGCCGGGCCGAAGGCCGTGGTCCAGGCTCATCTGGATGCCTGGGCTCCCTCGACGTACACGGCCGAGGGCTACCAGGGCGTCCGGCAGACGGCGGGGTATCGCGGCGACCTGCACATCCTGGTGGAGGCGCCGGACGGAACGATGGCATCCTCGACGATCATGTGGCTCGACGAAGCGAACAGGACCGCTGAGTTCGAGCCTGTCGGGACGCATCCGGACTACCGGCGTCTGGGGCTGGGAAGGGCGATGCTTCTGCACGGGATGCATCTGGCGCGGGCGGCCGGGGCCACTCATATGACGGTCGCCTGCCTGGGTGCGCCGGGGCATCCCCAGGCGCGCGGGCTGTACTACAGCGTCGGGTTCCGGGAGTTCACGCGGGACGCGCCGCTCATCAAAACCAAGACCGCGGGCTGAGGGCCGGAGGTTCGAGCCCGACCCGGTTCCCGTCGACGTCGGTGAACCGCAGCTGGGCGCCGGGGTGAGGCCGTTCGTTGCGGACGATCAACCGCAGGCCCTTCGGCCGGCCGGCCAGCGGACGGCCGCCGATCTCGGCGACCCAGGCGTCGTCACGGATCTGGCCGTCGGTGTCGATGGCCGGGGTCCAGGCCGAGGCGAGAACCTTGAGTACGGCCTGGTGGATGTCGGTGGTGATGGTCATCCCCACCGAGTAGGACAGCCACCGTCCATGTGCCGAGAGCCAGTTGACGAAGGCGTGGGTGCCGCCGCCGGAATCTGTACGGATCAGTGTCCGCCGCCCCCGGCGCAGGGATTTCGGCAGCTGGGCCAGCGCGAGCCGGGCAGCCTCGATGTGATCGGCCGCAGTGTTGGAACCGGCGTTGCCGGGCCGCGGCAACGCGGCCACCGGCTCACCGGACCCGGCCGCTCCGTGGTCGACGAACGCCATCGGCGTCGGGGAAGGCGTGGCCGCTTGACAGCCTTCCCGGTCACTCGTACAGCGAGCGCAGTTGCTCTCCTTCGACTTGGACCGGCCGGCAATTGGGGGGCGGCGTCACGGGGCTGGGGCACGCACCTCGCGGCGTTGTCGTCCATCACCATGTTCCCCGAGCTCTCGGCTTCGCTCGAGCAGGGGAGGCCCCATTCGCCATGGCTCAATCCTCCGCCTTGCGATGCACGCACCCCAGCCCCGCTCCTTCACCCACCCCCCAATTGCCGGTCGGTCTTATTTCATGCCGGGCTTTTCATCCAAGAGACGAGCCGGGCCCACCAGCCACCCGTCGATCGGCCACGTGAACCGTCCGGGCGTCGAGGAACCTGTGTGCGTCGCGCCGACCCGCCTGGTCGGACCGGCATCGGCCCCGTTCGAGTCATCGGCTCCCCTGCGTGTGCACGCCTGTGCTTCGCCGGCTCACACATGCACCGCTCAAGTGTTGGCACGCCGGCGAGCACTTGCTCCACGTGTCTCCCGCAGCCCTCGTAGGTGACCTTCCGGCATGACCGGCAGACAGCACGTTGGCACATGATTCCCCTCCATTGGCGTCCTCATTTACGCCCAGCAATATCAACAGTTTCGTCACAGTCGAATTCACAATTTCGCCACAAGCAACGCCTATATGTACACCATCTCCACGAACAACTGACTCCCGTTACCAGGAGGGTCGGCCATGAGGTCGCCTCACGCTCCAAGTGATCTCAATATCGGCCGCGAATATCCGAATATGAGGGGCATGGAGGCACAAGCGCGGCATGACATAGCTCACTCAGCGATGTCAAGCGGTCACGGTCAGAATCCTCCCTGAGGTTGCTCGGGACACCGAAACAGTGGTTCCATCACGCCCGGTCGAAGAAATGGAGGGCACGGCTCCATATTGTGACAGGCCGTCACTGCGTCGCTTGGAGATCGTCGACCCTGGCGCGGCGAGGGCACGAAATCGAGAACGGCAACCGCCTTCACCGAACGGGTGGTGTGCGCCGCTCGGAAGGGAGCAACGTGGGTTGCTCGCACACCGCAGGATGCCCCCTTTTCCCGCTACTTAGGGCGAGCTTGCAAGGCTGGCGCGACTACTACTGCGACAGCGAGGATCAGTGGCTCGGCTGTGCGCGCTACCAGGTGTCGCTCACCGGCGAGCGCGTGCCGATCAGCCTGCTGCCCAACGGAGCCCGCGCGCGACACCTCGAAGACGCTGCCGCCGACGCGGACCGCTCCGGCGCCGCCTACCCAGAGCAGCGACCCCAGCAGGCCCAGCCACCACAGCACAATCCGTGGTCACCGGAGAGCGCGTCCTGGTCGCAGCCGGCACCGGCCCGGCCACCAGAGCCGTCAGAACCTGGGACCGCGGCACCGGAGACCATGGCTCAGTTCGGCGCGGCATCTCCGCCGATACCGGTCTCGCATTACCAACCGTCACCACCCTCACAGATTCCCCAGTCTCCAGACCGCTCATCTCGACGCGCGCGGCGGGCGTCCAGCTCGAAGCGCGGCTGGTGGGCCCGATTCACCGAATGGATGGGAGGCCCCGCATGAGTAACTACTGGCCCTGGTGGGCCGGCGCTGCCGGGCTCGCTCTGATCACCATCAACTACGCCCTCACCACGGATCGGTCTTTCGGGGTGTCCTCCGCGTGGGATCGCGTGTTGCACTGGCGCAGGGAGCGTCGCCTCGAGCGGATGGACGAAGAGTTCACCGACGATCGTGCTCTCGCTGACGCTCTCGCCGCAGCTACAGCGGAGCACTTCGGCACCAGCCCCGCCGCGCCCACCGTGCCGCCGGTTCCGTACGGGACGTCACAACCGCTCGAAACGGACGTCGAACCGACGGTGAGTGAGGACACCTCGGTCACGGGCCTGGGCCCAGCCCCGCTGGTCACCCAGGCTGCCCTGCTGGTATCGATTTTCTTCGGCGGATTGATCGCCGCGGTCACCTCCGGGCGGTTCCACCTCCGCTTCGACATGGGCCCGGCATTCCGGAACGTGGTCACCGCAAATCCGACCACCATGATCGTCCTGCTGTTCGTCGGAGGCGTGCTGGTCGGCTTCGGCACTCGGCTGGCCGGTGGGTGCAGCTCCGGCCACGGACTCAACGGCTGCGGCCGTCTACGCCCGGTCAGCCTCGTCGCGACCGCCGTGTTCTTCGGCACCGCCGTCGCGGTGTCGTTCCTGCTGTGGAAGGTGATCTGATGCGTACTCGGGGCGCGATTCTGCTGGCCAACATCATCACCGGCCTCGCTCTCGGCTATACCGTCTCCAACATCGGCTTCGGCGACTACACCGAGCTGAACCGCATGTTCACCTTCCAAGACTTGCGCATGCTCCTCTCCTTCGCCGGCGCCGTCGTGATCATCGTGTGCGCATTCGCTCTGCTGCGGGTCCGCCGCACCCCGGGGCGCATCCACGCCGGCGTGATCCCGGGCGCAGTGCTGTTCGGTACGGGCTGGGCGATCTCAGGCGGGTGCCCGGCAATCCCGATCGTCCAAGTCGCCAGCGGATATCTGCCCGCCCTGGTCACCCTCGTCGGCGTCATCGTCGGTATCCGGCTGTCCCGCTGGGCCAACGCCCGATACTTCCACCTCGACCGCGGCTCCTGCGGGTTGTAACCATGCGCTGACGAGTACGGCCCCGGTGCCGGACCCACCGGGGCCGGACCATGCCCTCTACGCCGGGACCGCAACAGGACACAACCGAGGGAGTAGACGCGGGATGCGGGCTGCGCGGGGCGGCCCAACGCATGTTCCGGAGTCAGGTAGTCGGCAGTGCCGGTGATCTTTCCCGTGGCGGTCGGGCTGCTGGCGGCATCCGCGGCGAAGCACGCGATGCCGAAGTCGGTGATCTTCACCGTGCGGTCGGTGGTCAGCACCACGTTGGCGGGTTCGATGTCCCAGGCCGGCGGCCGCCTGGGCCGTGACGACTGCCGCCTCGGCCGGGGCCAGGACGCCGCGCACGGAGCGTTCCTGGGCCGGATTCCAGCCGTCGACGAGTTCCATGACCAGGTGAGGCTGGTCATGGTGTGAACCAAAGTCGTACATACCCACGACGTTGGGGTGGCCCAGCCGGGCCGCGATCTGCGCCTCCAGGCGGAACCGCTCGGCGTCCGCCGTATCCTCGGCATGCAGCAGTCTGACCGCCACGGGCCGCCCGAGGAGTTGGTCGCAGGCCCGCCACACCTCGCCCATCGCGCCGCGTCCCAGCAGCTCCTGCAACTCATAGCGGTCCGCCGGCAGACCCTGCACACCCACCCCGATCACCGCCTTGCTCGTAGTTCCCCCGGGCCCGATAGTTGCGGTTTGCGGTCGTTCGGGTCCCGGTTGCCCAGGCCGACACACACTCCCTCTCGGACCGGGCGCCCTCCCGAGGGGGGTACGCATGGGGGACTCACCTGGCTGCCCCTCATTGCGTGACCGCCGACTCGAAACGGGGGGCGAGCAGGTGCCACGGGGCCCCTGGATCCTGGGCCCACTCCTACAGCGCACTGGAGTGCCGGGCCGTCACACCCCTGGGGCACCCACCGCCACACGGCTCTCCAAGCCGGGAGAGCAGGGGCAGGCCCGGTTACGGGGGGAAACCGAGCCTGCCCCAGCACATCGGCGCCTCCATACCCTCCTCCCGGAGGAGGGGCGCCATGACCCCGCCCGGGGTCACTTCCAACAGCGCACCGCACGTCAGGAGCGTCACGGGGGGACGCAGATGATTGCGAGACCGACACCCCTATGAAGGGACGCACCGACCTCCCTCATAACCTGTTCACGAATTGCGCAAACACCGCCGGCTGGAGACTGCGGCGGCACCCGAATCACACCGCTCCATTCAGTCCGGAAAAGTGCCCCGCTACGTGAACATTTGGGTAAGTGGCCGTATAGGCGGCCATATTTGGGGCATTGCGAACGGTGGTGTAACGCCGCAGTGCATGCGGAACGCAGAAGTAGGAAGAAGCGAGGTGCCGACCCGGCTGAATTTCGGCGCCTTGGCGCGAGCGCGCATACTCGGCACTACGTCAGATCGGATTTCCCAGTGAGCAACATCGACCCGGTTCCCGGATACCAGGCATACAACGAGCCCCCAGGCCCGGACCGCGCTGTGCGCCGTCAGGCCACCACCCGGCGTGCGGCCATCACCATCTGCACGATCGCCGACGCCGCGGCGGGCCTGCTGGGCCTGTGGATCCTGTTGTTCCTGCTCGACGCGAACCGCGCGAATGTGTTCGTCCGATTCGTGTGGGGCTCGGCGGACTGGCTGTCCTGGTGGGCACAGGACATTTTCACGATGGACACAGAGGGTCTACGCGTTGTCCTTAATTACGGCCTCCCGGCCGTCATCTATTTGTTGATCGGTCACGGGATCGCTGCCCGGCTCAATCGAGCCTGACGGTGGACCGGCCTCATTATTGATCGCCACGAAATGGGCCGACCATGACGCACAGCTCAACCGAAAACGATCACCTGCCGATCTATGAGGACCTGATACGCGAACGCGGTGACGTCGTCGCCGAAGCCCAACTCGCCGCGGAACACACCCAGCACCGGGCAGCGGAATTGTTGACCGGACGGAACGCGGGTCAGCAAGTAGGTCGCTGGGATGACAGCACCGGAGCCGTTGCGGCTGGTCAGCCGGAGTGGCGCGGGTCGCCGCCGTAGGCGGACTCGGCGCGGGTACGTCCGCATGTCCCGTCCTCAGCCAAGAACCAGGCCGTGGCCCAGCCGGGCCGATGGCACGTCGAACCAGGAAGACCGGAGAACCGCAGATGGATTACTGCTCCTCATGCCGTCGACACCTCAACGGCGCCCTGGTGTGCCCCGGGTGCGGCGCCTACGCCCCGGACATAGCCCCGCCCACCGCCGACGGCCGCAGCGGGTCGGCCCCGGCGACAACGAGCGCCGGACCGGCCACAACGGCTCACCGGGACCCCACGGCCTCCGGGACGTGGCACGACAGCCTCCTGGACGGCGAGGCGGAGTCCAGCACTGCCATGGGTGTGGCCCCGTACATCGCCGCCGACGTCGAGGACCTGCCGCCCGTACGGCAGGGACGTGCGGCACGCCGTCGCCGGCTGGCCCGCTGGAAGAAGAACAAGCGCCGGGCGGCGGTCGCGAGCGCTGTCGCATTCGTCGGAGGCGGCCTGAGCATCGCCATGATGGATCGGCACTCCACCGACCGGGCACAGGCAGCCGTGGCACTGGACGACCGGAAGACGGGCGCCGTGCAGGAGCAGACGCCCGAGCAGAAGCCTCCGACCACCGCACCGGCGACCGCTCCGCACACCCGCCGGCCGTCACACGCCCCTTCCCAGCCGCCGACGACGACCGACGCACCGCGGCAGCAGTCCCTCGCGGCACCGTCCCGCACGACGCCATCGATCACCCGGCCGGACACCGCAGCTCCTGCCCACCCGGCCGCGACGCCGCCCCCACAGCCGCAGAGCACCGCCCCAGCCGCCGACGACACGGCCCCCGACGACACGGCCCCCGACCGCTCCGGGACGACGGCGGAACAGCAGTCGGCGCCCGCGACAGGCGACGTCACGAAGCCAGGCACGCCCCGGACCAGCCCCTCACGGGTGTCGACGTCGCCGACAGAGGTCTGTCTGCTCGGGTTGTGCCTCGGCTGACCACGCCTGCGCCCGGCCGTTCCTGGCGGGACGAGGGAGCGGACTTCGCGAGCCGTGTGTCAGCCCGTGAGCCGCCGGCCCCGGCCGTCGGAAGGGAGAGGAGGCAGAGGAGGTAGACCCATGAGTCCCCGCTACGAATTCCAAGTCCTGCTGCACCGTATCGGCCGGTGGTGGGCCGTCGACATCCCCGGCCTAAGCGCGCTTGAGGTCCGCGACGAAGGACGACCACGCCGCCGTACGGAACACGAGCGCCGGGCCGTCCGGAACCTTGGAGTCACGGACCGGGACGACACCGGGGTGCCCGTCGGCGACTTCCAGGCAGTCCCCGCCGCTGCCGCCGCTGTACGTCGACTTCCGCCAGGTGGCGACTTCGAGGCAGTCGCCGCCGCTCGCGCCGCTGTACGAGGACTTGTGCCAGATCGCCGCGGACAGGTCGTAGTCAGAACTACTGGTCTTCATGAAGGTAATCCTCCGCCGCTGACTCGATCAGGGCCAGGGACGCTTCCGGTGACAATGCGCTGGCCACCACCAGATCGTAGGTCAGTTCGTAGTGTCTGACGGTGGCGGGATCGTCCTGCAACTTCCCTGTGCCCAGGCCCTGGAGATAGACGAGCGGGGGCGCGTCCTCAAAGGACATCAGCTTGAGCGGACCTTCCATGGCCATGTGTGCGCCTGCGCCGAACGGCAGCACCTGCGCGATGATCCGGTGTTCGCGGGCCAGCTTCAGGATGTGGCGGAGTGCCTCTGCCATCGCTGCCGGTCCGCCGACCTCCCGACGCAGCACCGCCTCATCCAGAACTGCCCAAACCAAGGGAGTTGTTGGATCGGACAGCAGCTGTGCCCGTTCCAGTCTCACCGTGACCCGGTCGTCGACCAGGCTCTCCGTTGCCGTCGGCAGTCCGCCCCGGAAGACCGCTCGCGCGTACGCCTCCGTCTGCAACAGGCCGGGAATCAGCTGTGGTGCGTACTCCTTGATGGTCTTCGCGACGGCCTCCGCCTCCGCCGCCTCCGCGAAGTGATCCGGGTACTTCGACTTCTTCAGGGCTACGCAGTTCCGGACGAAGAATCCGTCCGCATGCAGGATCTCGTCGAACTTCTGGGCCTGGTCCACCTGCATCCGGCGTGTACCGGACTCCAGTTGGCCGATGAACGAGCCGCTGACGAAGAGCGGGAGACCGAGTTCTTCCTGGGAGAGACCGGCTTTGTCCCTTCGGTGCCGGAGTTCGGCGCCGAGGAGGGCGCGCGGAGAGGAGGACGGGTCGAGCTTCTTGGGCCCCGGCATGACAACTCCCTGTGACACACGTGCGGTTGTTGGTTCTGCGCCCCTTCCAGGTTAGCCGCGCGTTGGACACGCTGGGTGGACGTTGCGGTTACGGAGCGTGGAAGGTGTGCAGGATGACCAATGCAGAGCGACGACGGGTTGCTGCCGGAAGAGTGCGGGAGGCGGAGGACGCGGTGGAGAAGCTGAGGCAAGGGCTGAAAGGCGTCGGGCTAGCGCTGCCGTCGCTGCGGGTCGATCCGGTGTCATGCGCGGGCAACGAGCCCGCGCCGCTGGTGGACCTCGGGCGGTGCACCATCGATACGGCGCTGCGGCTGAGTGCTGTGCTGGGCGTGGACGGGCAACAGGGAGACCGGACATGACGGGTGAGGGGCTTGAGCCGTGTACGCCGGAACCCGGGTCGTTCGCGGTGGATTCCCGCGACGGGCGGGTGGGGCGCGTGATGGGGCGCGTCGGACCGTACGTACAGCTGCGGCCGCCGGGCGGTGGGGCGGAGTGGGACTGCCCGCCGGAGTCCGTGCGGCCGGCGCCGCCCGGGGAGGTGCTGCGGGCCCGGGTCAGGGAGGTCAACCGGGAGGGGCGGCTGCCGTGAGGGTGTCGGCCGGGCAGTTCTGACACGGCGGCGGATGTGCGGAAGGGCGAGTGCGCGGGAGGCCGTGGTGATCACGGCCGCTCGTCGCGCAATGTAATGCAATGACTACATGAAGGCGCAATCGGTGGCAGGTCGGGTGCCGTGCGCAGTCAGGAAAATTTCAGGGAGGCCCTGCCAGCGTGCGGTTACATGACAGCCGACACGACTGACACGTATACGCCGGGCACGCGCTCCCGGGCGCGGCAGATGCTGAACAAGGTCCCGGAAGTGACCCTCTACTTCTGGGTGATCAAGGTGCTGTGCACCACCGTGGGCGAGACCGCGGCCGACCTGCTCAACGCCAATCTGGGCATGGGGCTGACCAACACCTCGTACCTGATGAGTGCGCTGCTGGTCGTGACCCTGTTCTTCCAGTTCCGGGCGCGTCGGTATGTGCCGGGCCTGTACTGGCTGACCGTGGTCCTGATCAGCGTCGTCGGCACGCTGATCAGCGACAACCTGACCGACAACCTCGGGGTTCCGCTCCAGACCACGACCGTGGTGTTCGCGGTGGCGCTCGCCGTCACGTTCTTCGTCTGGTACGCGAGCGAGCGGACGCTGTCCATCCACTCGATCCGGACGACGCGCCGTGAGGCGTTCTACTGGCTGGCGATCCTGTTCACGTTCGCGCTGGGCACGTCCGCGGGCGACCTCACGGCGGAGAAGCTGAACCTGGGGTACTGGCTCTCCGCGGTCGTGTTCGCCGCGCTGATCGCGGCCGTGGCGCTCGCGCACCGCACGCTGGACTTCAACGCGGTGTGGTCGTTCTGGATCGCGTACGTCCTGACCAGGCCGCTCGGCGCCTCGCTGGGCGACTACCTGTCGCAGCCCACGGCGGACGGCGGGCTGGGGCTGGGCACGGTCGGCACCAGCATCCTGTTCCTCGTCGTCATCCTCGGCCTGGTCGTCTTCCTGACCCGGACCCGGCGCGATGTGGCGCAGGACGGTGCCGTCGAGACGGCCGGCGCACGGGGAGTCAGCCCGCGGGAAGGGTGACGACGAAGCGTGCGCCGGGGGCCGCGGCGTCCAGCGCGAGGCGGTGGCGCCGTCGACGGCGGTCACGACGTCGAAGTCCTCGTCGCGCAGGCCACGGGCCAGGACTTCGCGCAGGCCGTGGTCGTCCTCGACGTCGACGAGAATGCGTGCAGCGATCACCAGGCCAGTATTTCCCCGCCCGCACCGGGCACCCCAGCGCATTCAGGTTCTGTTCAGGTGGCGCGCGACACCATCGGGGCGTGGCCACGGCGGAGCAGTATGTGCGGACGGACCGGCGCCGTCCGGCCGCGGTAGCGTGACGGGGTGGCGCGCATCGTAGTCATCGAGGACGACCCGGCGATCGGCAGCCGGCTGGTCGCCACCCTCCGGGTGCTGGGCCACGACAGCCAGTGGTGCCCCGACGGGGCGAGCGCCCTCGCCGTCACGGAGCGGCGGCCCGCCGCCGATCTCTTTCTCGTCGATCTGGGGCTGCCGGACATCGACGGTTTCGACCTCTGCCGCGGACTTCGTGAGCGGGCGCCGGACGCGGTGCTGGTCGTGCTGACCGCCCGTACGGGGGAGATGGATGTCATCCAGGCGCTGGAGTGCGGCGCCGACGACTACCTGACCAAGCCGTTCCGGCTCGCCGAACTCCAGGCACGGGTCACCGCCCATCTGCGGCGCGCGGCGCCCCGCGCGTTCGGCAGTGCACCTCATCTCCGTGTCGGGGCGCTGGTGATCGACCGGTCGGCGCGGCGCTGCACCGCCCCGGCCGGCGAGGTGGAACTCAGGCCCCGCGAATTCGACCTGCTGGTGCGGCTCGCGGTCCGCCCGGGGCAGGCGGTGAGCCGGGAGGATCTGATGAGCGACGTGTGGGACGAGAACTGGTTCGGCCCCACCAAGACCCTCGACGTCCATGTGGCCGCCCTCCGCCGCAAGCTCGGTGACCAGGTGCGCATCACGACGCTGCGGCAGTTCGGGTACCGGCTGGAGGACCCCACCGGGCCGTGACCGCAGCCCGGTCATGAGAAGCCGTGACCGCAGCCGGGTCATGAGAAGCCGTGACCGCAGCCGGGTCATGAGAAGCCGTGACCGCAGCCGGGTCATGAGAAGCCGTGACCGCAGCCGGGTCATGAGAAGCCGTGACCGCAGCCGGGTCACGAAATGCCGTGACCGTAGCCCGGTCATGAGAAAGGGCGTGTGCCGTGCGGCGTCGCATTCTGAGAGCGACCGTTCTCGCCGTGGCGTGCGCGGTGCTGCTCTTCGCGCTGCCGCTCGGTTATGCGGCGCTGCGGCTGTACCAGCAGGACGAGGAGCGGGAGGCGCAGTCGCTGGGCGAACAGGTCGCGCTCAGCCTGCCCGAGCGGATCACCGCCACGGGCGACCCGATCGAGCTGCCGCCCGTCGAGTCCGGTACGGACATCGCGGTGTACGGGCCCGACGCCCACCGCATCCTCGGGACGGGTCCGGTCGCGGGTGATGCCCCGGTACGGGAGGCGGAGGCGGGCCGGGGCGTCACCCGGGAGATCGGCGACAGCCTGGTCGTCGCCGTTCCCGTGGGGGGATCGGAGCAGGTGCGGGCGATCGTACGGGTCGCCTCACCAGCCTCCGAGCCCTTGCGGCGGGCCGCGCTGACCTGGGCCGGAATGCTGGCACCGGCGGCGGTCGCGGTGGGTGGGGGCGCACTGCTGGCCGTACGGTCGAGCAGGCGGCTGGCCCGCCCGCTGGAGGAGCTGGCCGGGGTCGCCCGGGAGATGGAGGGCGGCGATCTGACGGCCAGGGCGGAGCCGTCCGGGCTTCCGGAGCCGGACGCGGTCGGCCATGCGCTGGCGCGGGCCGCTGCCCGTATCGATGAACTCCTGCGCCGGGAGCGGGCGTTCAGTGCGGACGCCTCGCATCAGCTGCGTACGGCACTGACCCGCGTACGACTGGAACTGGAGATGTCCCTCGCGGCCGGTCCGGACGCTGATGTGGAGGGCGGTGCGGGTGCAGGTGTGGGTGCCGGTGCGGGTGGGTCACGCGCGGCCGTCCGCTCGGCCCTGGCACAGCTCGAACGCATGGAAACCACCCTGGACGATCTGCTCGCCCTCGCCAGGGACGTACCCGAACGGGCGCCGCTCGACCTCGCGGCCCTGCTCGCCCGTGCCGAGGAGGACTGGCACGGGCCGCTCGCCGCACAGGGGCGGCGCTTTGAGATCGGGATCGACGACGCGCTGCCGCAGGCGCTCGGCTCGCGGCGGGCCGCCCGGCAGATCCTCGACGTACTGCTCTCCAACGCGGCGACACACGGCCGCGGCACGGTGACCGTGCACGCGAAGGAGACGGCCGGGGTCGTCGCCGTCGATGTCGAGGACGAGGGGGACGGCATCCCGGAAGCGGGCACGGACGGTGTCTTCGAGCGGCGGGGCGGTGAGGGAGGCCGCTCGGGCGGTGAGGCCGCGCGGGCGGGCGGACCGGCCGCCGGAGGCCATGGGATCGGACTCGCGCTGGCCCGGTCACTGGCCGAGGCCGAGGGCGGGAGACTGTTCGTCTCCCGCCCCCGGCCCCGGCCCCGGTTCACCTGGCTCCTGGCGGCATCACCGGTGGAGGAGCAGGATCCCTCACAGCTCCCGTAGTTCGGTCAGCGGAGGTCGGCGCGCGTGCCGCGCCGCCGCCCAGGCCGCCGCCGCCAGCGTGGCCGCGGTGATACCGGCCAGCGCGACGAGATACGCCCACGGCACCGCGACCTGGTCCGGGGGCGGGTCGAAGACCCCGGAGAGCACCTTCACCAGCATCTGCGACAGGGCCCATCCCATGACCGCACCGGCCGCGCCCCCCGCCACCGCGACCAGCGCTGCCTCGCTCCACACGAACCCGGACAATTGCCGTCCCCTGGCCCCCAGCACCGAGGCCAGCGCCAGCGTGCGACGCCGTTCGGCCAGGCCCAGGGCCAGGACGAGACCGCCCGCCGCCGCACCGATCACCAGGGCGAAGCCCAGCTCGACCCGGGTGAGTCCGGCGAGATCGACCGCGGTCAGGCTGGAGCCGACGACGGTCTGCGACGACGGCAGATCCGTGACATGGGCGCTCGGGCCCAACGCCTTCTTCGCCAGATCGGCCACCTGACGCTGGCCGGTGCCCCCGGTGTCGGCGAGCAGCGTCCCGGCGGCGCCGCTGCCCGTCGTACGCGCGATGTACGAGGCGTTGGCGATCAGAAAGCTGTCCTTCGGGGCGGTCGGGAACTCCTTGACGACACCCTGGAAGTGGAAGGGGATCGTACGCAGTTGACCGGTCCGCGCGTCGGTCAGGCGCAGCCGGACCTGATCGCCGGGGTGCAACTGGAAGTCGTGCGCCGTCTCCGCGCTGACCAGCAGCCCGTCCGGGCGCTCGGCCAGACGGTCCATCAGGGACCGCGCGGTGCCGCCGGAGAAATAGGCGTCCTGGAGCCGCCCCGCCGACACGATGCTCGCGGGCCGCACCCCGTACAGATCCTGCAAGTCGGCGCCCACATAGGCGAACCGGTGCTGGAGCGGTTCCACATGCCGCACCCCCGGCACCGCCGCCAGCTTCGCGGTGTCCGCCGCGGTAAGGGCCGGCTGGGTGACCGTGACATCGGCGCCGTTGGTCAACACCGCGTCCACCGCCGCCTGTTGGCGGTACGTGGAGTTGAAGACGCCGGTCGACACGGCGAACGCGCAGGCCAGTGCAAGCAGCACCACCGAGCGGACCACGGTGCCGCGCTGCCTGGACAGACCGGCCGCGACCGTGCCGGACAGGACCCCGGCCGCCGGGCGGAACAGCCGGGCGAGAACCGGCCTGCCGCGGCGCAGCAACAGACCCACCAGCAGCCCGACCACCACCGCGCCGCCCGCCCACAGCAGCGCGGGACCGGCGAACGCCCAGTAGTCGACCGACAGGGTCGGGGTGCCTTCGGGCGCCAGGACCAAGGCGTAGTTGGTGCCGCTCGTGGCGCGGAAGACGGCCAGCGAACCGGCGAGCAGGCCGAGTCCCAGCACCCACCACGCGGTACGCGGCACCGTACGCCGCTCGACCGCGGTGCGCCCCGAGACGATCGTGGCCCGGCGGGCGTCGTAGCGGGCGGGCACCAGCACGGTCGCCGCCGCGACGAGGGCGCCGACGACACACGCGATCAGCATCCAGGACAGCGGAATGCCCGTGCCGTGGAAGGCCCAGCGGTCCACCAGCGCGGCCAGCCCCAGACCACCGGCCGCGCCGAGCACCGCGACCACGGCCGCCTCCACACCGGCCAGGCCCATCAGCCGGCCGACGGTCGCACCGCGCGTCCGCAGCAGTGCCTGCTCCTTGCGGCGACGGCCCGCACCGGACTGGGCGACCGCCCAGGTCAGGGCCGCGGCCAGCACGGCCCCGGGCACGCCGAGGAAGAGGAAGAGCAGCTGTGCGTAGAGGGCGTCGGACCGGGCGGCGTCCAGGACCGAACCGAGATTGTCGCCGACCAGGCCGGTACCGGCGAGCCGCACCTCGGCGTGGTGTGCGTTGCCGGTGGCCGTGGCGTACGCGGCGGCCGGGTCGGATGGCAGGGAGTGGGTGCGCAGGGTGTGGATCTGCGACTGCACCAGGTCGGGGCGGGCCGAGGCGAGCGGACCGAAGACCGTGTCCCAGGTCTGCCGGGGCATCAGGACGACATTGTCCGGCGGTGCGGAGGGCTGCGACTGGGGCGGGGCGCCCACCTTCTGGAACAACGAGTCCGCGAACGGCAGATCGACGACACCGGCCACCTTCACCGGCACGGGCGGCAGCCCGCCCGCCCGCTCGATGGTGACGGTGTCACCGGGGGCCGCGTGCAGATTGGCGGCGGTCTGCTGGGCGAGGAGCACGCCCTGCTCCCGGCCGGCCAGCAGCCGTATCTCGCCGGGGAACGTGGCGGCGTAACCGGGAGGCAGGCCGAGGACCGAACCCGCGCCGGTGTTCTGCGTCGTTCCGCCGGTGTGCGCGCCCAGACCGCCGGTCTGTGCGTACCCGACCGGCAGGGCCGCCCTGGTGCCGGGCAGGCCCCGTACGGTGGACAGCACGTGCTGTGCGTCCGCGCCGGTGGCCACCTGCACCTGCCAGTCCACGGACACCGAACGCACCGACTGCGACGTCATGGTGGCGCGGGTCGTGGACAGGAAACCGCCGAGCGCCGCGAGCAGCGCGACGGCGACCATGACACCGAGCGCCGTGCCGATCAGGCGTCCGCTGCGCACCCGCAGCAGGCCCGAGAGCCAGATTCCGATCATCGCAACTCACGTTCCCGGTCGGGGGTTTCGGGCTGTACGAGACGGCCGTCGGCCATGTGCCAGCGCTCGTCGAGGGCGCCCGCCACCCGGGCGTCATGGGTGGTGATCAGGGCGGCCGCGCCGAGCGAGTCGGCGGCCGTCAGCAGCACCTCCAGCACGTGCCGGGCGGTTTCGCGGTCGAGCTGGCCGGTCGGCTCGTCGGCCAGGATCAGCCGCGGCCTGCGGGCCAGCATCCGGGCGACCGCGACGCGTTGCGCCTGACCCGCGGACATCTCGTCCGGGAGTTTGGCGGCCAGCGTGCCGAGTTCCAGCTCGGCCAGGGCGGCGGACGCCCGGTCGGCGGCCTCGTCCGCCGTGAGGCCGTCGATGAGCAGGGGCAGGGAGACGTTCTCCAGGGCGGTGAGCGGCGGCAGCAGGCTGGGCCCCTGGAAGACGACCCCGATGTCCCGGGCCTGCAGGATGTCCGCGGCGCCTTCGGGGTCCGCGGTCAGCCCGGGGTGGCTGACCGTACCGGCCGTGGGCCGGTCGAGGCCCGCCATCAGATGCAGCAGGGTCGACTTGCCGGAGCCGGAGGAGCCGACCACGGCGATCCGCGCACCGGCGGGGACGACGCAGTTCGCCCCGTGCACGGCGACGACGGCGTTCGGCCCCGAGCCGTAGGTGCGGGCCGCGTCCACGCAGACGACGAGCGGCTTCGCGGACGTGGGACCGGGGACGGTCATCGCACCCACCTCCCGTCACGCAGCCGGAGCACCCGGTCGGCGACGGCTGCCACCGCGCGCGAGTGGGTGACCAGCACCATCGCCGTGCCCGCACGCGCGCGTTCGCGCAGCAGCGCGAGGACGCGGCGCTCCGTCTCCCCGTCGACCTCGCCGGTCAGCTCATCGGCCAGCAGAACGGCCGGGTTGTTGGCCAGTGCGACGGCCAGCCCGGCGCGGGCGGCTTCACCGCCCGACAGTTGCCGGGGCAGTGCGCCCGCACGGGGGGCGATGCCGACGTCCCGGAGCAGCTCGTGCACACCGGGGCGGTCCGTGCCGCCCGAAATTCCCTGCACCAGCCGGATGTTGTCGCGGACGGTGAGGTGTTCCAGCAGGTTGCCGGACTGGAACAACACGCCGATGTAGCGGGCACGGAGCCGGCTGCGCAGGTGTTCCTGCTGGTGGGAGAGGCGTTCACCGGCGACGTGCACGGTGCCGCCGTCGGGTTCGTCGAGCCCGGCCAGACAACTCAGCAACGTGGTCTTCCCGGAACCGGAAGGGCCGGTCACCGCGACGATCTCGCCCTTCTCGACCTGGAGCCCCACGCCCTGGAGCGCGAACGTCTGCTCCTCGCCCGCGCGGAAGAACCGGTACAGGGAATCGGCGGTGAGCCGGGTCGCGGTCATCACGCCCACCGGAAGGAGTCCGTCACGATCTGCCAGGGATCGACGTTGTCGGCGCCCACGGCACCGGACAGGGTCAGCACGACCTGGGTGCCGTTCTTCCAGAACGCGTACCGCTCGACATCCTGGCGCACGCTCTTCCCGGTCACCTGGTCAGGCGCCGAGTCGGCCCGGTAGGTGGCCAGCACGGCGGTGCCGCCCGAGCGCTTCACTGCGCTGACCTTCCTCACCGTGACGTTCTTCGAGCTGCGCCCGACGGCCGGCAGATCGACCGAGCGGACCGACTGGACCGTGGGGGCCTTGTCCGCCGGACTCCGATCGATCCGGACGCTGTTGAACTTGTCGCTGAACACCGTGGCCCCGCCCACCTGCTGGCGGGCCCACCCCTCGGGCACCTTCACCGTGTAGCCGCCGCCGGACGGCGACCACGCGATGTACACCTGGTTGTCGGGGATGTCACCGGCCGGATTCACCTCCTTCGGAGGCGCGACCGTGGCGGAGGACGACGAGTGCGAGGAACCGGACGAACCGGACGAGGAGGAACAGGCCGCGGCCCCGGTGACGACCACAAGGCCGGTCACCACCGCTGACAAGGTACGACGCATGGGGAACACCTCTGCGCGAGCGAAGGAGCCGACCGGGATGCCGTCTCCACTGCGACGCTAGAAACCCACCGGCCAGCGCCGTGGTTGTGGAGGGTTAGCGGGGGGTTAACGCCGAAAAGCCGCTCACGCTTCCCGAGCCCTTCGGCACGATGCTTCCCACGGGGGACTTTCCGGCGTGACCGGGCACGGCTGAGGGCGGCACCCGGTGTGGATGCCGCCCTCTGTTGCGTTACGGGGTCAGGCGCGGGCCGGTTCCTGCGGCGGGTCCGTGGTCGGGGCGGCCGGGATGTCGGTCGCCGTGGCCGTCGAAGGCGCCGGCTTACGGGAGGTGCGGAGCGGTGCCCCGGATGGGGTCAGGTGCTGCGGGGTGCGGCCGCGAGGGCGGCGCGGAGGTGGCCGTCGGACGCGGACAGGAGCGTGGCGGCGGTCGGGCCGTCGACCTGGCCGAGGATGGCGAGGATCGCGTTCTTCACCTCGCCGTCGGTGGCGGCGAGCGCGGCTTCGATCTCCGCGTCGGATGCGCCGGTGGCGAGGGAAATGATCCGGCGGGAGCGTGCGCGCAGCTTCTCGTTGGAGGCGCGGACGTCGACCATGAGGTTTCCGTACGTCTTGCCGAGCCGGATCATCGTGATCGTCGACAGCATGTTGAGGACGAGCTTCTGCGCCGTACCGGCCTTCAGGCGGGTCGAGCCGGTGAGGAGTTCCGGGCCGACGACGACCTCGATGGGGTGCTCGGCCGCGGCGCCGAGCGCCGAGTCCGCGTTGCAGGACAGGCCGATGGTCAGCGCACCCTTGGCGCGGGCGTGCTCGACGGCCCCGATCGCATACGGCGTACGGCCGGAGGCGGAGATGCCGACCACCGTGTCGTCCGGGGTGAGATCCAGTCCGTCGAGGTCGGCGGCGGCCAGCTCCTTGCTGTCCTCGGCGCCCTCGACGGCTGTGACCATCGCGGACGGGCCGCCCGCGATCAGACCGACCACCTCGGACGGGTCGGTGTTGAACGTGGGCGGGCACTCACTGGCGTCCAGGACGCCGAGCCGGCCCGCGGTGCCCGCGCCCGCGTAGATCAGCCGGCCACCACGGGCCATGCGCGCGGCGACCCCGTCGATCGCGGCGGCGATCTCGGGCAGCCGGGCGGCGACGGCGGAGGGGACGGACTGGTCCTCGCCGTTCATGATCCGGGCAATCTCCAGCGTGGCCAGCCGGTCGATCTCGGCGAGCTCGGGCCGGAACGCCTCGGTGGTGAGGGTGGCGAGTTCGGCGCGGAGTTCCCCGTACTCGGAGGGCTGATCGGGCGTCGCTGCGTTGGCGTCGGTGGTGGAGGTCATGGAGAGCTGCTCTGCTTTCTCGATCTCGTGGCTCGTACGGTTCAGCGCGTGCGGGTGGGGGTGCGGGTGCTCGTGTTGTCAGCGGGTGCGGGGGGTGTGGCGGTGGGCCAGTGCCTCGTACGAGGCGGCGAGCGCCGGGGCTGCCGTCTCGTACGTCCGCTGGGCAACCCCTATGAACAGGCAGTCCACGACGAGGAGCTGGCTCGTCCGGCTCGACATGGCGGCGGGGCGCAGCTCGCTCTCGCGGGCGGTGGACGTGGTCAGCACGTGGTCCGCGTACTGCGTCACCGGGCCGTCGGGGCGGCCGGTGATCGCGATCGTCGTCGCGCCCCGGTCGAACGCCACCCGGAGCGGCTCGATCACGTCACCGGTGGAACCGGAGTGGGTGATCGCGATCGCCACATCGCCGGAGCGGAGCTGCACGGCGTTGGTGACAGCCAGGTGCGGGTCCATGTGCGCGTGCGCGATCAGGCCGATACGGAGCAGCTTCTGCCCCAGGTCCTGGGCGACGAGAGAGGAGGCGCCGACGCCGTAGATGTCGATACGGCGGGCGGTCGAGGCGGCGGCGACGGCGGCACCGAGCTGCACCGTGTCGAGTCCGGCGGCCGTGTCCGCGAGGGTCTGCTGCTCGTCGAAGGCGAGCTTGGCGACCACGTCGGCGATCGGGTCGTCGACGGCTATGTCCGCCGTGACGGAGGGGGCGCGGCCGGACTGCTGGTGGGCGGCGAGCCCGGCGAGGGCGAGGCGCAGATCCCGGTAGCCGGGGTAGCCGAGGAGGCGGGCCGTGCGGACCACGGTCGCCTCGCTGGTGCCGGTGAGCTCGGCGAGACCGGTGACCGTCAGGGCGGCGCAGCCGGCCGGGTCACCGGCTACGGCCTCGGCGACCCGCTGCATGGAGCGCGTCATGGACGGCGCGAGTGTCCGCACCTTGGCGGCGAGTGCGGCCGGAGCGGGCGGCGCATCACCGCTGAAACTTTCCTTCAGCTCATGGGTCACATTTGGAAGATATTTTCAACCCTGCGGTCCGTCAACCCCCTGTGGTCCCGACCTCTGACGGAACGGAGGCCGGGACGGGTGACTGGACGCAGGACCTGTTCGCACTCGGGGTGACAATGGCTGCATGGAGCTGAACCGCCTGGAGCAGGCGCTGCACACCGCCCGCGCCCTGGTCATGGCCGATCTCGCCGCAGGCGGTGTCGCCGAGGCCGAGATCGTCTCGCTCGTCGAGGACGCGGTGACGCATCGGCGCTGGTGGGTCGAGCACTGGCCGGACGGCGTGGAATACGTCGTCGGCCTTGTTGCCCAGGACGTCCAGGACGCGCTGCTGGAGCGGTACGGCCGCTGGCCGCTCTGCCCCGTGTGCGACGCGGGCGACCCGCACGCCCTCGACGTCGAACCGGAGCTGGGCCCGGACCCGCGCTGGGTCTGTACCAAGGCGACCGTGATGGTGGCGCGCGTGGGCGCGCTGAGCGGAGTGCTCGGCCGGTGACGGTCTATATCGACCCGCCCGACTGGCCGGGCCACGGCCGGCTCTGGTCGCATCTGGTCAGCGACGTGTCCTTCGACGAACTGCACGCGTTCGCCGCCGCCATCGGCTGCCCGCCGCAGGCGTTCGAGCGGGACCACTACGACGTACCGGAAACGCGGTACGCGGACGCGGTGCGGGCCGGGGCCGTCGAGATCGGTTCGAAGGAGCTCGTCCGCCGGCTCACGGAGGCGGGGCTGCGGCGTCCGAAGGGACGCCCGGCACCCGGCCGGGCGACGACCGGCGGCTGAACGACTGCCGAAGCGACAGCCTCTCAGGCGGCGGAGGAGCTTCCCGCTTCCACGTCCACGCCCACGTCCGCGGACGTCGGCGACGACGTCACGGCCGGCGACCCGGTCACCCGGCGCGACCTGCCCCCGCCGTGCAGTCGCAGCGAGAGCACCACGGCGCCCAGGGCCAGGACCGTCATCGCCGCGCCCGCCCAGGCCGTCGCCTCGAAGCCGAAGTCCGCGTCGATCACCGTGCCGCCCAGCCACGGGCCGCCCGTGTTGCCGAGGTTGAACGCGGCGGTCGTCGTCGCGCCCGCCAGGGTCGGGGCCGCGCCCGCGATGTTGAACATCCGGGCGTTCAGCGCCGGGGCCGTGTAGAACGCCGACAGGCCCAGCAGGAACGCGAGCCCGACCGCGGCGACCTGGTTCGACGCGAACAGCGCCAGCGCGACCAGGAAGACCGTCGAGGCCGCGATACCGCTCATCAGCACCCCGAAGAGGTGCGCGTCCGCGACCCGGCCGCCGATCGTCGTACCGACCAGCGCCCCGATCCCGAACAGCGCGAGCACCGTCGGCACCCAGCCCGAATCCAGCCCGGCGACATCCGTCAGCAACGGCGCCAGATAGCTGAACGCGCAGAAGACCCCGCCCGCCGCGAGCGCCGTGATCACGATCGACAGCCACACCTGCCGGTCACGGTAGATGGACATCTCCCGCTTGAGCTGCGGCTTCTCCTCAGGGAGCGGAATACGGGGGATGAGCGTCGCGACACCGACGAGCGCCACGGCGGACGCCGCGCCGACCGCCCAGAACGCCGACCGCCAGCCGAGGTTCTCACCGAGGAACGCCCCCAGCGGTACGCCGAGGACGTTCGCGATCGACAGCCCGCCGATCATCACGGCCATCGCTCTGGCCCGCGCATTCACCGGCACCATCGCGATGGCGACGGCCGCTCCCACCGCCCAGAACCCGGCGCACGCGAAGGCGCTCACCACGCGGGAGGCGAAGAGCACCTCGTACGTCGGAGCGAGCGCACCCGCGACCTGCCCGAGGCCGAAGACCGAGATCAGCGCGATGAGGGTGGTGCGGCGCGGCAGCCGGAGCGTGGCCACGGCCAGCAGGGGCGCGCCGATCACCATGCCGATGGCGAAGGCGGATATGAGGAGCCCGGCGCGGGGGATCGACACGTTCATGTCGTCGGCGATGGGCGGCAACAGCCCGGAGAGCATGAACTCGCTGGTACCGAGGGCGAAGACCGCCACCCCTAGAACCACGACGGCAAGGGGCATAGGGGTGCGGCGGCGAACGGCAGAGTCGGGCATGACAGCTGCCAACACCGGTCGTGACCGTTACATTCCCCTGTCGGGGTTTCCCGTCGGCCGTCTCAAGGGGTGAGCAGCTCAAGCTCCGTCAGCAGGTTCTGCCGGGCCCGCGGCTCCCACTCGGTGAACCCGTGCGGCGTACGGAACAGTTGCGGCAGTCCGAGCAGCTGCCGCAGCACGGCCGCACGCCCGTCCCGGAACGCGTCGTCGGGGACGAAGCCGTACTCGTCCCGGACCTGCGCCGCGTACGCCGCGTACTCCTTCGGGGCGGCCGCGAGGATCGCCAGATCCGCGTCGCACAGCACCTCGCCGTTGGTGTCGCCGTCCGCCGGGTCGTGGGTGACGGTGAGCCGGACCAGCCGGGCGACCTCGGCGGTGACGGCGTCCGGGACACCGGCCTCGGGCAGGGCGCGCTCGGCGAGGGCGGCGCTGCGCTCCTCGTTCTCGGACCGGTCCGGGCGGTACACCGCGTCGTGGAACCAGGCGGCGAGGCGGACCGCGTCCGGATCGGCGGCGTGACCGGCGAGGGTGTCGATGCGGTCGAGGACGGCCGTCAGATGGGCGGTGGTGTGGTACTTCCGCTGTGGTTCGGCCCAACGGGCCAGCAGGTTGTCGGCGTACGGCAGCGGATCGGGGCCGGTCGCGCCCTCCCGTACGGCGACCAGCGCATTGCCCCAGCGGGCGCGGAGCGCGTCCACGGCGTCGGGGGAGGATCCGCTCTCGTGCGCGCTGTCGTCCGTCATACGCACGAGAGTAGATTCCCCCCGTCGTCCACGGCGAGCGGCGGGCGGGCCCGGTTACCCGGTGAGTCCGAGCGGCGGTGAGGGAAGTCCGAAATGATCGGCGATGATCCGCACCGTGTGGGTGCCGTCGGCGTTGAAGCCGGGATCGGTGTCGTACTTCGGGGTGTCCCGGCCGACGATTCCGGCGTCCAGCAACTCCCGTACCAGCAGGTCGGCCATGCCTCCGGCACGCCGCGACTCGCGGCGTGCGCCGAAGTTGAAGTACGTCTGCTCGAACCCGCCGCGACTGTGGGTGAACTGGAACGGGTGCTCGGTGCAGTGCGGAACCATGTAGTTCTGCCCGTGCGGGCAGTCGCACGCGGATGTGGAGGCCAGGAACACGGTCTCCACATGGTCCGGCTCGCCGACACGTTCCGCATAGCGGTAACCGGTGATGTTGCGAGCCAGCTCCCAGACGGCCTGTCCATGCCGGGCGGTGGCATCGTGCGTCACCCATACCCAGCCGGACGATTCGCCACTGGTGAGGGCAGGACACCCCGCCTCGGCGAAGATGCCGGAGAGTGTGGACAGGTCCATGCCCTTGCAGAAGGTGACGAACGTATTCGGGGCGAGCCGGCTCACTGCGCCGTCACCTCCGCAGACAGCGGCGGCGAGGGCAGGGCGAAGAAGCCCGCGATCGTCTTCACCAGACGCTCGTGATCGTCGTAGTGATGGTCAAAACAGTCGTGACCGCCGTTGCCTTCGTCTCCACACACCGCATGGGGGCCGATGAGCTGCGCGGCCAGGAGTTCGGCGGACAGGTAATCGGGGTTCTCGCCCACCCGCTGCTGCAGGTCTTCGAAGCTGAAGCCGAGGATCGTGCGGCCGTCGCGGTAGTACTCGAAGGCGGGCGGGAAGGCCTTCGCGCTGCACGGCTCGGTCACGAACACAACGATCTCCGCACCGTCCGGGCAGAGCCCGCGGTAGTTGACGGGGTCGCAGTCCTCGACTTCCCAGTTGAGCATGGGGTGCACCGCCCAGGCCCACCCGCCCGCCTCGCCGTACGCGAGGGGCTCTCGCAGCAGTCCGCGAAGACCCTGGGTGAGCACATCAAGGGGCACACCCCGGGCGAAGACGACGTTCACCTCGTGGCCGGGAAAGGAGCCCTGTATCCAGTTGGTCATGCCGAGCACCCTAGGCGCGGGCACTGACAACCGGCTCAAGCAGTTCCGGTCAGCACATCGAGCAACCCGCTCGCCCCACTCGACCCGGGCAACAACGCTCAGGAATCCCGGCCACGGTACTCAGTTGTGGGGTCGCCCGGGGGATGTGCATCGGTGAGTGCGTCCAGATCCAGGCGGACGCTGAGCTGACTCCCGAGTTCCCGGAAGCCCAGCGCCCGCGCGACCTGGCGGGAGGCCGGGCCCGCCATTGGGGCAGCAGACCTGCGGTGAGTGCGTGCGACACCGCTGCGGAGAGCAACAGACGGTTCCCGAATCCGCCGGACCGGTCAGTGGCCGGGCGGGGTGTCCAGGGCCAGCGCGGCGAAGGTGGCCAGCCAGTGGTCCGTGCTGAAGTCACCGGAGGAGACCGTGGGCAGGCCGACGGCGAGATGAGCCTCGGCCGAAGCGGTCAGAGCGGTGTGGGCGGGGCCCTCGCCCAGCGCGTCGCCGATCGTACGGAGGGCCGCTGCCCGGCTCAGGGTGAGGCCCAGGAGGTGGCCGATCTGCGGGTCCGAGTGGTCGGAGATCACGGGCGGGGTGAGCAGCGGAGAGTCCGTCAGCCCCGGCAGGAACGTGGCCAGCCAGGTCCGGAATTCGGCGACGGGAAGCACCCTGCGCATCGCGTCCGCCTCGGTCAGGGCGGGGGAGAGGAAGTCCTGGCCGGACGGCTCCCAGTGGGCGGGGGCGTCGTGGTCATCGGCGAACCAGGTGCGCAGCCGGTCCGTCACCGCGTCGAGGACCGGGCGGGGCAGCCCGGCGCGCTCGCCCGCGTCCAGAACCATGCCCAGGCCGAAGGCGCTGTTGGGGTGGATCCCGTGCCGGATCGGGTACGTCGCCTTGGGCAGCCAGACGGTGAGGAGTTCGCCGACCGTCTCCACGGCGGGGGCGAGTGCGTCGGCCCAGCGGTCGCCCTCGGGGCCGGCGAGCGCACGGCTCTCCGCCGCCAGCGCCACCAGCCACGCCCAGCCGTAGGGGCGTTCGAAGTGCGGGCGGTTGCGGAGATACGTCGCCTCGACGGCGAGGTTCTCCGGGGTGAGGTGGGAGTTCAGCACCTCGTGGACACGGGTGGTGACCGTGGCCGGGAGGTCGCCGGTGGTGGAGAAGCGGCGCAGCAGGCGGACGAGCAGCCAGTGCATGTGCACGGTGGAGTGCCAGTCGTACCCCCCGTAGAAGGCGGGGTGCAGGGTGCGGGGCGCGACCAGTTCCTCGGGGCCGGTGTACAGGTGGGCCGGGGCGTTGGGGTACTCGCGTACGACGTTGGCGAGGGCCAGTTCCGCGAAGGGGACGGCGTACGCGGCAGGGAGCGCGGGGGGCATCGGGGTCACTCCAGAGGGGTGGGCGAGCGGCTCGGGTCAAGGGGTGGCTCGGGCCAGGGGGCAGGGGCGGTTCGGGTCAGAAGGCGAAGAGGGCCATGATCGCGACGTTGCAGACCAGCAGGGCCGCTGCCGTGGGGAGCTGGGCCTTGATCGGGCCGTACTGGTCCTTGAGTTCGAGCAGAGCGGCCGGAACCAGGTTGAAGTTGGCGGCCATCGGGGTGACGAGGGTGCCGCAGAAACCGCAGAGCATGCCGATCGCAAGGATCGCGGGCGCGTTGCCGTTCATCTGCTCGATGAGGACGGGCCAGCCGATCGCGGCGGTCATCACCGGGAACGCGGCGAAGGCATTGCCCATGACGATGGTGAACAGCGCCATGCCGCAGCAGTAGACCGCCACGGCCACGAACTTCTGGCCGTCCGGCAGCACCGCCTCGCTGATCCTTCCGACCTGCTCGCCGACCCCGGCGGACTGGAAGATCGTGCCGAGGACCGCGAGCAGCTGAGGGAGGATCAGCGCCCAGCCCATCGATTCGAGCATGTTGCGACCGGAGTGCAGCGGTACGGTGATCCTCCGCTCGCGCAGCAGCACCATGCCCACGATCAGCGCGGCGATGGCGCCGACGCCGAGGCCGAGGATGGTCTCGTACCCCGGTTCCAGGACCGGTTCGCCACCGATCTTCCAGTTCTTCACGAGCGTCGCGCAGATCATCGCGACAACGGGGATGGTGAGGGCCGGGAGGAACAGCTTGTTGCCGAGGCGGGCGGCCGAGGCGGCGCGCTTCTCGCGGGAAGGGGTGTGTGATTCGCCCTTGCCGGTGAGGCCGCAGCCGCCCAGGACGATCAGGATCAGGACGGCGACGCCCAGCGGTTCGGCGGGGAGGGACTTGTCGACGACTCCGGTGGAGTAGAAGAACGCGGCGCCCAGCAGGCCCCAGAAGCCGGCCGAGCCGAAGCGCTTGGGGTTGCTGCGGTCCATGAACATCTGCGCGGCCATGACGAGGAACACCGCGCCGACCAGCCAGAAGAAGTACTCGGACTTGATCACTTGGCGTCCTCCGTCCGGAGCCCGGCGTGTGTCGTCAGGTCGTTCTCGGCGGCGGCGACGGCGAGTTCGCGCTCCAGCTGCCGGTCCAGGTTGAGTAGGCGGGCCCCGTGGATCAGGAAGGCGCAGATCGCGGAGGGGATCGCCCACAGGGCCAGGTGCAAGGGTTCGAGGTGCTGGTCGTACGTGGAGTTCACGAAGCCGGTGATCAGCAGGATCGATCCGATGGCGATGAAGCAGTCCTCACCGAAGAACACTCCGATGGTGTCGGCGCCGGACGCGTGCGAGCGGACCTTCTCGCGCAGCTTCTGCGGCAGCGGACGACCCGCCTTGGCCTCGGCGGCGGCCTCGGCCATCGGGGCGATCAGCGGCCGCACACTCTGCGCGGGGCCGCCGATGCTGGTGAGGCCGACGGAGGCGGTGAGTTGCCGTATCAGCAGGTAGAGCGCCAGGAAGCGGCCGGTGGTCAGCCTGCCCAGCTTGCCGATGAGCGTACGGGCCTGCTCCTGGAGTCCGTACCGCTCAAGAAGCCCGATGACGGGCAGGGTGATGACGAAGACGGTCACGGAGCGCGAGGAGGCGAAGCTGGTGCCGAATGTGGCCAGCACCTCCTGCGGGGAGAGCTTGCCGAGCAGCCCGGTGACGATGCCTGCGACACCCACCACGAGGAGGGGATTGCGGCGAGTGGCGAATCCGAGGATCACCACGAGCACGCCGAGGAGAACGATCACGCGTCGGCCTTCTTCCGCGCATGGACGTGCAGGCAGGCCTGCTCGGTCCTGATCAGACGGGGTAGTGCGCGAGACATTAAGCGATTGTTCAACAAACCCACAAGGGTGTGGGCTACATGGATCGAAAAGCGCGAGGTGGGGACGTGGTGTGACCCGGGCGGACGGTGCGCGATTCGGTCGATGCGGGAGGCAAGTGGTGCGAGATGTCCCCTATGTGCAGTTTTGAACGGAGGGAAGTCCGGCGTCCGGCGTGAGGGGTGAGGTTCGGGAGATGGCGAGGATTGTGGAACGTCCGATGGATCGCACGGGCCGGCGGGACGCGAAGCGCGGGGTCGGTTGGAGCGGGGCTGTCGCGGGGCGGGCGCACCGGGCCGGGCTATCGCGTGGTCAGGCGCTCCGCGTACGCCTCCGCCAGCTGGCGCCGTGAGTCCTCCAGGTAGAAGGCCAGCATCCGCTCGGCGCCCGTCGCGTCGCCCTCGGCGAGCCTGTCCGCGATCTCCCTGTTCCGGGTGAGGTAGGGCTCGTGGAAGCGGCGCGGGTCGGCCATCACGTGGAAGGCCAGCCGCAGTTCGGCGAGGACGTTGCGCATCAGCTCGTCCGTGCGGGGACTGTTCGCGAGTCCGGCGAGGGCCTGGTGGAAGCGGATGTTGGCGGTCGAGCAGACGGGCCAGTCGTCCGCCAGCGCCGCCTGCTCGCCCGTCGACACGGCGGCTTCGACGGCCGTCAGGTCGTAGGGCGGCTCGCCCAGCGTCCGTAGGGCGGCGCACTCGACGAGCAGCCGGACCCGGTAGATGTCCACCAGGTCGTCGACGGCCAGGACGCGGACGAAGACGCCCTTGTTGAGCCGGTGTTCCAGGAGGCGCTCGTGCGACAGCAGGCGGAACGCCTCGCGCAGGGTGTTCCGGGACACGGCGAGGGCGCCGCTGATGCTCTCCTCGGAAAGCCGGCTGCCCGGCGGGAAGTAGCCTTCGGTGATCCGGTCCCGCAGGATGGCGGCGACCCGCTCGGCGGTGCCGGACCGGGCCAGGGAGGCGCTGTCCGCCGCCAGTTCCGAGAGATCCGGAGAAGTCCGGCCGCCCGCAGTCCCCGCCATGCCCCGTCCCCTGCCTGTTGCCGTGCGCGTCGTCAGGTGCGCACTCTCTGCCCAGCGAACCGTACCGGCATCCCGCTCCCGAGCCGGGCCTTGTCAGATTGTTGAACAATCGCTAGCGTGCGCTCGTGATGGATCTGACGAACCCGGCGAGTCCGACGAACCCGATGGATCTCAACGCGGATCTCGGCGAAGGGTTCGGGCACTGGACCCTCACCGATGACGACGCGCTGCTCGACTGCGTCACCAGCGCCAATGTGGCCTGCGGGTTCCACGCGGGCGACGCCTCCGTGATGCGGCGGGTCTGCGAGACCGCGGCCGCCAGGGGCGTACGGATCGGCGCCCAGGTCGCGTACCGCGATCTGGCCGGCTTCGGGCGTCGCTCCATGGATGTGCCACCCGCCGAACTCACCGCCGAGATCGCCTACCAGATCGGCGCCCTGCGGGTCTTCGCCGAAGCGGCCGGCTCCACCGTCACGTACGTCAAACCGCACGGTGCCCTCTACAACCGGGCCGTCTGGGACGACGACCAGGCCGCGGCCGTGGTCGAGGGCGTCCGGCTGGCCGGCGGGGACCTGGTGGTCCTCGGACTCCCCGGTTCGCGCCTGCTCGCCCACGCCGGGGCCGCGGGTCTCACCGCCGTCGAGGAGGCCTTCGCCGACCGCGCGTACACCCCGCAGGGCACGCTGGTCCCGCGGAGCGTGCCCGGCGCGGTGGTGCACGACGAGGACGAAGTCGTACGCCGCAGTGTCGGGATGGCGGTGGACCGGGGGGTCACCGGCGCGGACGGCAGCCGGATACCGGTCGCGGCACGCTCGCTGTGCGTCCACGGCGACACCCCGGGTGCGGCGGCGCTGGCACGCAGGATCAGAGCGGCGCTCGAAGAAGCGGGCGTGGCCGTGCGGGCATTCGCATGAACGCGGGAGCGGCTGCCGGCGCCGCGCGCGCGGTCACGGTCGAGCGGGGCGTCCCCGTGGCGGAGTCGTCCGACGCGCGTACGTCCGCGTCGCCGGAGGCGAGCGCCCGCCCGTCCGGCGACGCGAGCGCGCCGGCCGGCATCCGCGTTCTTCCCGCCGGGTCGGGAGCGCTGCTCGTGGAGCTGTCCTCCGGTGAGCACGCCGAGGCCTTTCACGCCGAGCTGCTGCGGCGTCGTGCACGCGGCGAGCTGCCCGCCGTACGCGAGATCGTTCCCGGTGCCCGGACCGTCCTGCTCGACGGCATCGCGGACCGTACCCCGGACGGCAGCGCGCGGCTCGCCCGGGACCTCGTCTCCTGGCGGATACCGCCGCTGCGGCGTGACACCGGGGAAGCCGTCGAGATCCCCGTCGTCTACGACGGCCCGGACCTCGCCGATGTCGCGGCGGCCTGGGGCGTCACCGCCGCCGACGTGCCCCGCATCCACGCCGGGACCGAATTCCGCGTGGCCTTCTGCGGGTTCGCCCCCGGCTTCGGCTACCTCACCGGCCTCCCCGCGCACCGGCACACGCCACGCCGCGCGACGCCGCGCACCAGGGTTCCGGCCGGTGCGCTGGCCCTCGCGGGGGCGTACACGGGGGTGTACCCGCGCCCGTCGCCCGGCGGCTGGCAGATCATCGGGCGGATGCCCCAGCCGGGCGAACTGTGGAACCCGGCCCGGGAACCGGCCGCCCTGCTGAGCCCCGGGGCACGGGTGCGCTTCGTCGCGGCGGAGGTGCGGCTGTGACCGGCGCCATCGAGGTGGTCAGGGCCGGAGCCCTGACCACCGTTCAGGACGCGGGCCGTATCGGCTGGGCGCACCTCGGGGTGCCGCGCGCCGGGGCTCTGGACGCTCCCTCCCGCCGCCTCGCCAACCGGCTGGCCGGCAACCCGGCGGACGCGGCACTGCTGGAGACGACCGCCACCGGCTGCGCGGTCCGCCCGGACCGGCCCGTGGTCGCGGTCGTCGGCGGTGCGTCCTGTCGGGTCACGGTCGACGGGCGGCCCGTGGCCTGGGGGACACCCGTGCAGGTACCGGCGGGCGCGGTGCTCGACGCCGGCCCCGCGGTGCGGGGGCTGCGCAGCTATCTGGCGTTCGGCGGCGGCCTGCTGCCGGAACCGGTGCTGGGCAGCAGGTCAGCGGATCTGCTCTCCGGGCTGGGCCCGGCCCCGCTGCGCGAGGGGGACGTACTGCCGCTGGGGCACGGGCCGTCGAGGCCCGCGGCCCCCGACGCCGTGCCCTGGCCGGGCGCGCCCGCCGAACTCGTGCTCCCCGTACGCCTCGGCCCCCGCCACACCTGGTTCACGGACGAGGCGCTGCGCACGTTCACCACGGCCACGTACCGGGTCTCGCCGCACAGCAACCGGATCGGCCTGCGCACGGAGGGCCCGGCCCTGGCGCGCGCCCACGAGGGCGAACTGCCCAGTGAGGGGATGGTGCTCGGCGCCGTCCAGGTGCCGCCGGACGGCCGCCCGGTGGTGTTCCTCAACGACCATCCGACGACCGGGGGTTACCCGGTCGTCGGAGTCGTGCACGAGACCGCACTCGCGGGGGCGGCACAGGCGGTGCCGGGAAGCCGGGTGCGGTTCGTGAGGGCTGGCTGAGGGACTGCCCCCGTCGGGGTGGGCGGCTTCCTACGCCGCCGCCCTGAACCCGCGCAGCCGCAGCGAGTTGCCGACCACGAAGACCGACGAGAACGCCATCGCGGCGCCCGCGATCATCGGGTTGAGCAGTCCGGCCGCGGCGAGCGGCAGGGCGGCCACGTTGTAGGCGAAGGCCCAGAACAGGTTCGTACGGATGGTGCCCAGCGTCCTGCGGGAGAGGCGGATGGCGTCCGCCGCGGCCCGCAGATCCCCGCGTACCAGCGTCAGGTCGCCGGCCTCGATCGCGGCGTCCGTACCCGTACCCATCGCCAGGCCCAGATCGGCCTGGGCGAGAGCGGCCGCGTCGTTGACGCCGTCACCGACCATGGCGACCGAACGGCCCTGGGACTGGAGTTCCTTGACGACGTCGACCTTGTCCTTCGGCATGACCTCCGCGTACACCTTCTCGATCCCGACCTCGGCCGCGACCGCCTCGGCCACCGCCCGGTTGTCACCGGTGAGCAGGATCGGGGTCAGCCCCAGGGCCCGCAGCCGCCGAATGGCCTCCGCACTGGTGTCCTTCACCGCGTCGGCGACTTCGAGGACCGCCCGTGCCTCGCCGTCCCAGGCGACCGCGATGGCCGTCCGGCCGGCGGCCTCCGCCGCGGCCTTGTGCCGGGCCAGCTCCACCGGCAGGTGGATCTCCCACTCGGCGAGCAGCTGCTCACGGCCGACGAGGACGGCGTGCCCCTCGACGACACCCTGCACGCCGAGCCCCGCGATGTTGGCGAAGTCCTCGGGGGTGGGCAAGGCGGCATCGGTGCGCTCGGCGGCTCCGGCAGCGACGGCCTGGGCGATGGGGTGTTCCGAGGAGTGCTCCAGGGCGCCCGCGAGCCGCAGCACTTCGCGCTCGTCCGTACCGTCCGCCGTGTGCACGTCCAGCAGCGTCATCCGGCCGGTGGTGACCGTGCCGGTCTTGTCCAGGACGATCGTGTCGACGCGACGCGTGGTCTCCAGAACTTCCGGGCCCTTGATCAGGATGCCGAGCTGCGCGCCGCGTCCGGTCCCCACCATGAGGGCGGTCGGAGTGGCGAGGCCCAGCGCGCACGGGCAGGCGATGATCAGTACGGCGACGGCGGCCGTGAACGCGGCCGTCAGACCCGCCCCGTTGCCCAGCCAGAACCCCAGCGTGCCGAGCGCGAGCGCGATGACCACGGGCACGAAGACCGCGGAGATCCGGTCGGCCAGCCGCTGAGCCGCCGCCTTGCCGTTCTGCGCGTCCTCGACGAGCTTCGCCATCCGCGCCAGCTGCGTGTCGGCGCCGATCCGTGTCGCCTCGACGACGAGCCGGCCGCCCGCGTTGAGCGTGGCGCCGGTGACGGAGTCCCCGGCACCGACCTCGACCGGCACGGACTCGCCGGTGAGCATCGACGCGTCCACCGCCGAGGCGCCCTCGACGACTGTGCCGTCAGTGGCGATCTTCTCGCCGGGGCGGACCAGGAACCGGTCCCCGACCTGCAGTTCCGCCGTCGGGACGGTCACCTCGCGGCCGCCCCGCACCACGGTGACCTCCTTGGCGCCCAGCTCCAGCAGCGCCTTGAGCGCGGCGCCCGCCTTCCGCTTGGAACGGGCCTCGAAATAGCGTCCGGCCAGGATGAACGCGGTGACGCCGGCCGCCGCCTCCAGATAGATGTTCCCGGCGCCGTCACTGCGCCCGATGGTCAGCTCGAAGGGGTGCGTCATGCCTGTCATCCCCGCCGTGCCGAAGAACAGCGCCCACAGCGACCACAGGAACGCGGCCGACGTACCGAGCGAGATCAGCGTGTCCATCGTCGCCGCACCGTGCCGGGCATTGGTCCAGGCGGCACGGTGGAACGGCCAGGCGGCATACGTGACGACCGGGGCCGTCAGGGTCAGCGACAGCCACTGCCAGTAGTCGAACTGGAGCGCCGGGATCATCGCCATCGCGATCACCGGGACGGCGAGCACCACGGCGGTGAGCAGCCGCTGCCGCAGCGGACGGAGCTCATCGGCTTCCACTTCGTCTTCTGACGGGGCGCCTTCCCCGGCAGGTACCGGGGGCGCGGGCTCCTGCGCGGTGTAGCCGGTCTTCTCGACCGTGGCGATCAGGTCCTGTACGGAGATGTCCTCGCCCCGGTAGCTGACCTTGGCCTTCTCCGTGGCGTAGTTGACGGTGGCGGTGACGCCGTCCATCCGGTTCAGCTTCTTTTCGATGCGGGCCGCGCACGATGCGCAGGTCATGCCGCCGATGGCGAGCTCGACCTCTGCGGTGGTGTCGGTGCCGATGCCGGTTGCGGCGGTATGCGCGGACACGGTTTCCTCCCAGGCGTTGACGGAGCTTTATACCCCTAGGGGGTATCTAATCCTGATCCATGTATACCCCCCACCCCTATGAAGTGCAAGAGTGGATCCGGATTCGAGAGATGGATCATGCGCGTCCGGTTGCCGGGTGCCGCTCCGGCCTCGCGTAGCTTCGCGTTCGCGCCGAGGCTTCGCCTTCGCGCGACCGGCCCGTAGGCTGGCCACTGGACTAGACCTGTAGCTGCTTACTGGAGGAATGGGGTCCCATGAGCAACCGTGCGGTCCTGGAGGTGATCGCTCTCGACGCGGAGGACGCGGTCGCTGCCCAGGCGGGTGGTGCGGACCGGCTGGAGCTGGTCACCGACATGGCGTCGGACGGCCTGACCCCGTCCTGTGCGACCTTCGCGGAGATCCGCGCCGCGGTCGACATTCCGCTGCGCGTGATGCTCAGGGTGGCGGACGGATTCGCCGCCGGTGACATCGAAGTGCTCGTACGCAAGGCGCGCGAGCTGCGGGCCGCGGGCGCCGATGAATTCGTCCTCGGCTTCCTGGACGTGGCGGGCCGCGCGGACCTCGTCGCCGTCGAACGGCTCGTCGCCGAGCTGGACGGCTGCCGCTGGACGTTCCACCGCGCGATCGACCGCGCCGCCGACCGGGACACCCTGCGCAAGCAGCTGGCGGACCTGCCGGGCCTCGACACGTACCTCACGGCGGGATCGGCGCGGGGCGTCGACGACGGCATCCCGACGCTGCTCGCGGACGCCGCCCACAAGGGTGAGCCCGGGTACGAGCCGCAGATCCTGGTGGGGGGCGGGCTCCGGCTCGAACACCTGCCCAAGCTGCTGGTCGCGGGCATCGACGCGGTGCACATCGGGGGCGCGGCGCGGCCCAAGGGATGGGACGCCCCGGTGGACGCGGCGGCGGTACGGGAGTGGCGGGCGCGGCTCGACGCGTAGGGCGGGGGTGGGTGCGGATGCCGGGGCCGTGCGGGTCGGGCTCACCGGGGTGACCGGTTCCGTCCTCACACGCCGGACGGGCTTGATTTCCCGGCCCGTCCGGCGTGTGAGGACAAAGCGGCTACCGGACGACCCCGGTACCCCCGAGCACCTCCGGCAGCTCCGCCGCATGCACCACCGTCAGCCCCGACACCGCACGGGTCAGCGCCACGTACAGCCGGCGCAGACCCGTGCGTTCGTCCGGTTCGCCGTCGACCACCGCCGCCGGCTCGTCCAGCACCACGTAGTCGTACTCCAGGCCCTTCGCCAGCGACGCCGGGACCAGCGTCAGCCGCGACTCGGCCGTCGTCTCCTCGCCCGGCGACAGATACGCGTGACCCGCCGCAGTCAGCGCCTCCGCCAGCACCGGGATCCGCGCGTCCGCCGCGATCAGCCCGATCGATCCCTCCTGCGCCAGCGACTCCTCGCAGGCCGCGAGCACCGCCGCGTCCAGTCCGGCCGCGCCGGGCACCTCCCGTACCGCCAGCGAACCCGGCGACTCACGCACCGACTCCACCGCCGCAAGTCCCGGCGAGATCACCGGCAGCAGCCGTGACGCGTACGCAATGACCTCCCTCGGCACACGGAAGCCCGCCGTCAGCTCCTCCACCACGGCGTCCTCCTTGCCCAGGTGGTGCAGCGCCTGCGCCCAGCTCTCCGTCGACCACGGCGTCGTCCCCTGCGCCAGGTCGCCGAGCACCGTCGCCGAACCCGTCGTGCACCGCCGTCCCACCGCCCGGTACTGCATGGGCGACAGGTCCTGCGCCTCGTCGAGGACGACATGGCCGAGCGAGTGCGTACGTGCCACCAGATCGCTCGCCTCGTCGATCAGCACCGCGTCCGCCGCCGACCACTTCGCCGACTTCACGCTGCGGGTCGCCCTTCCGCCGGATCCAGGCAGCGTCCACAGGATCGTCTTCTGCTCGTCCTCGGTGAGCAGCCCGTCCGCGTGCGCGGCCAGGAACTCCGGGTCGCAGAGCAGTCGCAGCACCAGCTTCGCCGGATCGACCGCGGGCCAGATCGCCTTCACGGCCGCCTTGACCGCCGGAGTACGGGCCACCGCGTTCTGCACCCGGTCGTCGGGTGCCTCGCCGGCCTCCTCCATCCGGACGAGGACGGCGTGCGCGATCCGCTGCGGGAGCGCCTCGTGCGCCGCGCCGTACCGCATGTCGCGGGCCAGCAACTCGGTGACCATCTCCTCCAGTTCGTACGCGGGCACCCGCCACCGCCGCGAACCGCGCACCACCATCACGGGCTCCGTCGGCAGCGTCACATGCGAACGGATCGCCCGCCGCAGCACCTCCGCCATCCGGGCGTCACCCTTGACGACGGCCGCCTCCGCCGCGTCCGATCCCCGCACCTCGACATGTGCCGCCACCAGATCGTCGACGGTCGCCTGCTTCACCTCCAGCTCACCGAGGGCCGGGAGCACCTGCTCGATGTAGTGCAGGAACGACCGGTTCGGACCGATCACCAGCGTGCCGGTGCGGGCGAGACGCTCACGGTGCGCGTACAGCAGATAGGCGACACGGTGCAGACCGACGGCGGTCTTGCCCGTACCGGGGCCTCCCTGGACGCAGACCGTCCCGCCCAGCCCGCTACGGACGATCTCGTCCTGCTCCGGCTGGATCGTCGCCACGATGTCGCGCATCGGACCCACGCGCGGCCGCTCGATCTCCGCCTGGAGCAGCTTGCTGGTCTGCGCGGCCTCGGTGGGGTCGGTGAGGTGCTCGTCCTCGTACGCGGTCAGTTCGCCGCCGGTGTAGCCGAAACGGCGCCGCTGTCCGACGTCCTGCGGGTCCTTCTTCGAAGCCCGGTAGAACGGCTGCGAGACGGGCGCACGCCAGTCGATGACCATCGGGTCGCCGTCGGCGTCATGGACGTGGCGGCGCCCGATGTAGAACTGTTCGCCCTCCCGTCGCCCACCACCACCCTTGGCCGAGGCGCTTCGCGCCGCCCCTCTTGATGCGCCCTCGGCCTGATCCGCGCCGACCCGGTGCAGATAGTCGAGGCGGCCGAAGAAGAGCGGGGTGTGCGACAGATCGGCGAGCGCCTTGATGCGTTCGTCGATCTGGGCCTGCAGGACGACGGCGTTCACCCAGTTCGCGGTGACATCGCGGATGTCGAGGGCCTGCGCGTCCTCGCGCATGGCCCGCAGCGCGGCGCGGGACGCGGCGAGATGGGCGCGCTCGCGGGCCAGCGCATCGGTGGTGGTCGTGACGGCTTCGTGTTCGTGCGCGGGCACGGTGTTGCCTCCGGCTTTTGACGCAGGACGGCGGACCGCAGCTCGCACCCGGTCACGTGCCAGGGGCGATGCGGTCCGCTCGGGGATCGATCACGGGGTACGCACGCTGGTGCGCGTGCGGCTGTCGGCCGGTTTCCGTCCGGCCGGCGGCGCTCCCCCGGCTGCCGGCGAAGAACCGGTACCACGGTGCGGGAGGCGGGCAGACCGGCGATTGTATCGACCGCGACCGGCGGGGTCGAATGAATTGGGCTGCCGGGCCCGCCCCTTTTCCACCCCCGGCCCACCCGTAGGGGACGGCGTTCGACCGGAGACCTGTGCGAAGCCCACGGGGATTCCGCCCGCGGGCCGATGCCTTTGCGGAACGGGAGAAGGACCATGGACTACATGAGCACCGTCAGTCTGAACCCACACGGCACCGGCCCCGCGCACGGTGCGACCGCGGCCACCGGTCACCCGCCCACCCACCACGTCGGCGATGCCGTGCGCGCCGTCAAGGTCTTCGCACGCGCCGCGTTCGGCGTGGCCGTCCTCGGCGAGTACGCGGAGGAGGCGGGCGTCCTCCGCCGCGACCACCGAGAACGGCACGACCACCGAGAACAGCACGACCACCGAGCACGCCGCGCCCACTGAGAACAGCGCGCCCACCGAGTACGCCGCGAAAACCGATTACGGCGCGAACTCGGCGGCTGACCGGGCGGGACCGCTCGGTTCAGTTGTCCGTCAGCAACTCGTCCGCGTCCACGATCCGGTACGCGTACCCCTGCTCGGCCAGGAACCGCTGGCGGTGCGCCGCGAAGTCCTGGTCGATCGTGTCGCGGGCGACCACCGAGTAGAACCGGGCCTCGTGCCCGTCCGCCTTCGGCCGCAGCACCCGGCCGAGCCGCTGTGCCTCCTCCTGCCGCGAGCCGAATGTGCCCGACACCTGAATGGCGACGGTCGCCTCCGGCAGGTCGATCGAGAAGTTCGCGACCTTCGACACAACAAGGACGTTGAGCTCGCCCTCACGGAACGCGTCGAAGAGCTTCTCGCGCTGCACGTTGCTCGTCTCGCCCTTGATGACCGGGGCGCCCAGATGCTCACCCAGCTCGTCGAGCTGGTCGATGTACTGCCCGATGACGAGAGTCTGCTCGCCCCGGTGCTTGCGCACCAGCGCCTCCGTCACCTTCCGCTTCGTCGCGGTCGTCGCGCAGAACCGGTACTTCTCCTCCGCCTCGGCGGTCGCGTACGCCAGCCGCTCCGAGTCCGTCAGATTGACCCGCACCTCGACACAGTCGGCGGGCGCGATGTAGCCCTGCGCCTCGATCTCCTTCCACGGAGCGTCGAACCGCTTGGGACCGATCAACGAGAAGACGTCCGACTCGCGCCCGTCCTCGCGCACCAGCGTCGCGGTAAGACCGAGCCGCCGCCGGGCCTGCAGGTCGGCGGTGAACTTGAAGACGGGGGCGGGCAGCAGATGCACCTCGTCGTAGATCACCAGACCCCAGTCGCGGGAGTCGAACAGCTCCAGGTGCGGGTAGATGCCCTTACGGCGGGTCGTCAGTACCTGGTAGGTGGCGATGGTGACCGGCCGGATCTCCTTGCGCGCACCGCTGTACTCGCCGATCTCGTCCTCGGTCAGCGAGGTCCGCTTCACCAGTTCGTGCTTCCACTGCCGGGCCGAGACGGTGTTCGTCACCAGAATCAGCGTGGTCGCCTTGGCCTCCGCCATCGCACCGGCCCCGACCAGCGTCTTGCCCGCACCGCACGGCAGTACGACCACCCCGGAGCCGCCGTGCCAGAACCCTTCGACGGCCTGCTTCTGGTACGGACGCAGCGCCCAGCCGTCCTCGGCCAGCTCGATCGGGTGGGCTTCGCCGTCCACGTACCCGGCAAGGTCCTCGGCGGGCCAGCCCAGCTTCAGCAGCGTCTGCTTGATCTGCCCGCGCTCGGACGGGTGCACCGCCACGGTGTCCGGGTCGATCCGCGCCCCGACCAGCGGCTGGACCTTCTTCGACCGGAGGATCTCCTCCAGCACCGGCCGGTCGGTGGAGGTCAGCACCAGCCCGTGGACCGGGTTCTTGGAGAGCGTGAGGCGGCCGTACCGGGCCATCGTCTCGGCGATGTCGACGAGCAGCGCGTGCGGCACCGGGTAGCGGGAGTACTGCACGAGGGCGTCGACGACCTGCTCGGCGTCGTGCCCGGCGGCGCGCGCGTTCCACAGTCCGAGCGGCGTCAGCCGGTAGGTGTGGATGTGCTCGGGCGCACGCTCCAGCTCCGCGAACGGGGCGATCGCACGACGGCAGGCGTCGGCCTGCTCGTGGTCGACTTCCAGGAGCAGTGTCTTGTCGCTCTGGACGATGAGGGGTCCGGTCACGCGTCTCGGCCCTTTCTGCGGGGGTGGCCGCCCGTGCGGCCAAACGTCCAGTGTGCCGCATGCGGGGCAGGTGGTGCGTCGGTGTCGGCCGGCGGGACGTCCGGCCGTCCGCCCGCCGCGGGGGCGGGAAACGTGTCATGGTCCGTGCGTGACCGATGCCACTGCCGGGGCAACGACCCCGGAACGAACCGCTTCCGCGCGTCCGGACGACCGCATACCGTCCGTACTGCGCTTCTGCACCGAACTCGTCGCCTGGGTGGCCACCCCCTGGGTGCTGGCCGGCCACTCATGGCTGCTCGCCGCGCTGTCGCTGGTGGTGCTGATCGGCCTGCCGGCCGTTCTGGCCACCCCGGGCGACAAGAACAGTGTGCTCGTCGCCGTGCCGGGCTGGGCCACGATCCTGATGGTGCTGGCCGAACTGGGCGCTGCCGTCGTCTCGTCGTGGCTGCTGTGGCCGGTGTGGGCGGCCGTTCCGGTGACGCTGCTCGCGGCGGCCGCCGTGGTCACCGAGCAGCCGCGCTGGCGGTGGCTCCAGGAGCTCGGCGAGCCGGGGCACCTTGGTGAAGCGGCCGGTGTGGTAGCTGCTGGCGACCGCTCCGCCACGCGCAGTTCGCACGAAAGCCGTTCCGCTCCCTCGGGGCGTCGGTGCCCCCGGTCTTGAGGTGACCGGCGCCGCCACACCTCGCGGCCGGGGGCGGCACTGACCTCCAGCACCGGGGCGGCGTTGGCTGGCTGCGGGCCCAGCCCGCAAGCACGCGCCTTATATCCATGCGTGCGACTGATGCTCTGAATATGACATATATGGCATGTATGGCATTTGGTGCTGGCGGGAATTCCTTTGTTGAACCCTCGGCTGGGAGGGCTCAGACAGGCGAGAGGAGCGCATCATGATCGCCAAGCTGCTCGGCAAGCTGTCCTTCACCCGCCACTACGGTGCGTACGGGGAACACGACTGGGGTGCGTAAGGCGGCGACGACCGGGTCTGACCGCACTGCCGGCGGGAGCCCCCGGGCGCCCGTCGGCCAGCTACGCTGCCGACGATTTCGGCCCGGACAGGTACGAGAGTCAGGGGGCGATCCCATGGGCCGAATGTATGAGCCGCCGCGGTTGCCCGAAGGCAGCTTCGCGGCCTGGAGCCGCGACCGGCTGGCACTGGCGCGCCGTGGCGCTGCCGAGTGCGGGGACGTCTGGCAACTGGAGCCGGGTGTCTACGTAGCCGCTACGGCTGGGCCGTGTGAAGCAGTCCTGCGCCGCGCGCAGGACTTCCCCAAGCCGCCCTCGCCTCTCTTCCCGCCGTTGAAGCGGTCGAGCGGAGCACCGACGCCTGAGGAGCGTGCGCACGCTCACGCCGCCCGCATGCGCGGACTACGCCCGCAGGCGGTTGCAGCCCGGATCGGTGAAATCGCGCCCAGGGCCGCTCGATTTGCTGACCAGTGGCCCACGGGCCAGGACTTCGAGATTCTGCCCCCGGTCCGGCATGCCCTGGCAGAGATCGGCGTGCGCTACCTCTTCTCCGAAGATGCTCCCACCCTGCTGCCCTTTGCCTCACAGCTCTTCCTGGCCCGGGAGGCGCTCGTACGCCCCTCGCGCTGGGTATGGCCGCGCTGGGTCCCCACACCGGTACGGCGGTTCCGCACACGGCAGCAACTCGCCTTCATCAACGCTTTGCGGCCCATCGTCCGCCGACGCCGTTCATCGGGCCGGCTCGGTGACGACGTGCTGGGACAGATGCTCCGGCCCTCCTCCCGCTATGGCCTACTGCCGGAAGAGGCCATCCTCGACCCTCTCCCCGGAATCACCCTCGCCACCTTCGAGACACCTTCCCGGGCAGCCGGATGGATTCTGCTCCACCTGGCCCGGTACCCCCAGGCAGCGGGCCGCGTCGCGGCCGAAGCAGCTTTGCTGCCCGCGGACCCGGCCGCGACGACCAGCACCCACCTCGACAGCCTGCAATACACCCAGGCACTGGTACGCGAGGTGCTCCGACTGCACCCCCCGAGCTGGCTACTGACCCGGCGCGCCACGCGGCAGACTCAGCTCGCCGACTACACCATCGACGCCGGGTCCACCGTTCTCGTCTGCCCCTACACCGCCCACCGCGACGCACGGGAATACCCCGAGCCGGACCAGTTCCGGCCCGAGCGCTGGCTCGATGATTCGGGCTCGCCGGCGAAACCCGGGGTCTTCCTCTCCTTCGGTACCGGGCCGCATGGCTGCGAGGGAGCCGCTCTGGCCATGGCGATGCTGACGCTCCTGACTGCGCAGACCGCCCGCCGCTACCACTTGAGCGAGCCGCCCGGACCGGAACCCAGCTACCAGGTCACCACCTTCGAAGGTCTCGCAACTGTCGGCCTGCGCCTGCGTGCCACCTTGCGCAGCTGAGGGCAGTCCCCGTCAGCCCGGACGGTGGCGCGGAAGCTGTGGCGGCCCAGGCAGTTGAGGTTCGCGTGCTTCCTCCCGGTACCCGCAGACATCCCGGATCTCCCACGCGTGCTCATACCGGTTCTGGCGCCGCGCCCCGTACACGGCGAACTCGCCCGCCTCGATAGCAAGCTGCTCGGCGGCGAACCGGACCACCACATCCGGGACCACGGACAAGTCCTCGGTGGGGAAGCCGCCCAGCATCCGCACGCAGCCCCACTGCACCGCCCACCCCAGCCGGTTCGCCGACGCACGCTTCGCCCGCGCAGCCGTCAGCGCCTGCGTATCCAGACGGAAGAACTGCTCCAGCTCCCCGGGCGTCGGCGCGGCAGCGAACCGGCCGTAGCGGGAGACCTGGTCATCAGAGAGAAAATCGACTGGCATGAACCGGAACGTAGTGCGGCTGAACAGCGGAAACAGGGCGAGTCATCGAACCGGAATCAAGATCGAGCAGTTGTCGCTACTGGTCGTTCCGATCCTCCCCAGGGGCCTCTAAGGGCTGTCAGGCGTCTTCGGAGTCGGCCAGTTCCGCGACGCCCGTGACCCGGTGCAGCGGGTACGTACGGATCTCGTCCGCCGTGTGGTCGTACGCCGTCACGAAGCCGCCCTCGACCCGCACCGGCGCGATGACGCGCTGGCTGGCAGCGCCGTCCGCATTGACGTAGCCGATCCAGAGCGCCGAGCCCGTCATGGCCGCCGCCTGCACGGTCGCGAGAGTCTCGGCGGAGGTCGTACGAGGCAGTGAACCGGCCGGGGCCGCGGGTTCCGGGGAGGTGTCCTTGCGGACGACGGTGGCGGCCGTGTCCCCGGCGCGGATCGCCCGTACCGCCGCGCCCAGCAGCGTTCCGTCGGGGAGCGGCGGGCCCTCGGGGACCGGCACGGGGGGTGTACGGGGAGGAGTGCGGCGGGTGCCCGCTCGGGTGATCAGGACATCGCCCTCGGCGGACTCGGCGGCGGGCGCGTACCCCATCTCGCGCAGCCCTTCGAGCAGGGACGCCGGGTCGATCTGGGCGGCCAGCGCCGTCGGGGCGAGGCGGCGCAGGCGCAGGGTGGCCGAGCGTTTGTCGGCGAGGATCTCGCCCAGCACGGCCTCGTCGTCGCAGCGCACGTACGCCGACGCGGTGCCGATCCGCAGATGGCCGTGGCGGCGGGCGACGTCGTCGATGAGATAGCTGAGCGGCTGCGGGACCGGCGTACGGCTGTGCGTGGCGAGGAACGCGTGCAGATCGGCCGCGGACTGTCCGGCGTCCAGCGCGCGGCGTACGGAGCCGGGCGTGAACCGGTAGACGGTCGCGCCGCCCTTCGACTCGATGTCCGCGAGGACGGACAGCGTGTCCGCGAGGGGGCGCTCCAGCGGGCCGGGCGCGACGGCCGTCAGGTCGGCCTGCAGCAGGACGTGACCGAGAGGCTCCGGGATGAGCGGGGCGAGCAGCGCGGCCGCCTCGGCGGGCCCGGAGTCGAGCAGGGCGCGGGACTGGGAGGAGAGTGCGCCGCGGCCGGTGATGCCGAGGAGTTCGGACTCGTTCAGTGTCCACAGGGCGATCCGGGACCGGAGGTCGGTGGTGTCCCCGGCGGACGCGGAGGCGCCGCGCAGCGGCCGTTCCCAGCGGAGCCGGGCGAGCAGTGTCTCCGGGTCCGGGGCGGTGCCGGGGGGCAGGGAGGCGAGCAGGGCCAGGATGCGGTGGCGTACCTCGAATGCGGCCGAGCGGTCCAGTTCGGGGCCGAGCGCGGACAGGGCCCGGCCCTTGGCGTCCTGGCCGCCGACCAGACCGGCGGTGCGGGTGGCGGAGAGCCAGGCGGTCGCGAGGCGCACCCAGCGGTCCTGGGTGGGGAGTTCGGTCCAGTCGTCGTATGCGGGCGTCGGCGCGTACCGCTCGTCGGCCTCGCCGTCGGAGGCCAGCAGCCCGGCCGCGTAGGCGAGTTCGAGCCAGAACGCGGCGATCGGCTCGGACACGTCGAGGACGGACGCCGTCCGCTTCAGCTCGCGGACGCTGAGGCCGCCGGCCCGGAGCATGGCGGGGCCGCCGCCGTTCCAGCTCGTCAGGAGTTCCTCGACGGTGGACACCGCCAGGCACGCCTGGCCTGCGGCCGCACTGTCCACAGACTGGGGATCGCGGGTCGCGGCCGCCACGACGGCGGGCGGCAGCGGCTCCGGTACGCGGTGGGCGCGCCCGGCCCGCAGATGCAGCGCCGCCTCGCGCGGCAGGACGACGGTGCGCGTCGACACGGGCAGCAACAGCCCGCGGTCGCGCAGCCACTTCACGGGCGGGGTCGGGTTCGGGGTCACTTCCCCGTACGGCGGACCCCACACCAGCCGGTCCAGTACGGCGAGCGCCTCCATCGGCGCGGTGTCCAGCAGCTCGCCCATCCTGGTCCGGTCGGTGAACAGCGCGGCCAGCGCGGCCACGGCGGAGACCGGGTCGTGTGTGGCGGGCAGCCCGGCCGCCGCCAGGATCTCCTGCAGCCGGCCCGGCGACATGCCGGCCGTGGCCTCGGCGACGGTCGGCCCGAGACCGGTGGGGGAGGGGTGCTGCGGGGACGGGGCGAGAAGTTCGCGCGCGGTACGGACCAGCCGCAGCCGGTCGTCCTCGCCCCAGACCAGGGCCTGTTCGCGCAAGGTCGCGAGGGCTCCGGGCGCCGCGTCCCGGATTGCCGCACCCGAGTCGTCGCGCTGCGCGCCGTCGTCCTGGCCGTCGCCCGTGAGGAGGGCGAGAAGGGTGTCGTACGAGGCCGGGTCGGGTGCGACCGCGAGCGCCTCCGCGGTCTGCAGGGCGAACCGGTCGAGGTGCTCCAGTGCGCGCACGACAGAGGCACGGGTGCCGGCTCTCGTCGCCAGCTGGGTGATGTCGTTCGGCACGGGAGACAGGAGGTCGGGACGGGCACGCAGCAGCCCGGCCAGCGACTCGTCGTCCCGGGCGCGCAGCGCTTCGGCGAGCGTCCGCGGTGGTGTGGTCATCCCCATCCGTCCCACGGTAGTCGCTCCGGACAGGCCCGAGGGCGCTACCGTCGGTGCGGGGCGGCCGGAGGGGAACCGAGGGGAACCATCACGTGGGGATCGAGAGCGATCAGCTCGTCTACGACTATCTGAGCCGGGTCGGCGACCTGGCCCAGCAGCAACAGCTGTCCTCGGGTGCCCGGATGCGGCTCGTGGCGGCACTGCGCACCGAGATCGACCGGCAGCGCGGAAGCCAAGGCACGGACACGCCGGCGGCGGTTCGTCGCATCATCGGGAAGCTCGGCACACCGGACGAACTGGTGGCCGTGGCGGCGAGGTCGGGGGACGGGACCGTGATGCTGCCGGGGACGGCGGCGGGCGGGGAACCCGGCGATCCGGAGCCGCGGGGGGTCCCACGGCCGCGGAGAGGAACCTTCCGGAAAGAGACTTTGCGCAAGGGCGCGTCGGAGGGGAGCCCGGGGGCCGGTGGGGTGCCTGGGGCGCGTGAAGCGCCTGAGGATTCTGGGGCCTCCGCGGCTTCTGCTGCTTCGAGGGGGGACGGGCCGTCGCCGCCGCACATGGCGGGGACGGATGAGCTCGGAGCGTCCGGGAGCGAACCCGACTGGTGGCGTATCGAGCCGGGGCCGTTCGGGGACGGGGTGCGGGTGCCGGGGTTCACCGGCGGGGTGGAGATCCCGGACCTTCTGAAACCGCCGTCGCCCACGGAGGAAGCGGAAGCGGCTGCCGAGGGCGAGACGGAGGGCCACGAGAACGGTTCCGGTGAGGACGGCGGGCGCGAGGGCGCGCGGGGGCGGTGGCGGCCGCGGATCCGGCGGCGTGCGCCACGGGAAAGGGCGGGGTTCCGGTTCGGTCACCCGCTGCTGCTGCTCGCCGCCGGGTTGCTGGTCACCGGTGCGGTGACGGGATCCCTGCTGGTGCTCGCGGGCGGCTGGCTGATCGCGTACAGCTCGCGCACGCTCTCCCGTGCGGAGGCGAAGCTGGCTGCGATGGGACTGCCCGGAGCGGCCGTGGCGGGCGGCCTGGTCTGGCTGTGGGGGCGGATGGACGGGCGCTGGGGCGAGCCCATCCCGGAGGACGGGATGGGGGACGCGCTGAGCGGGGTGTGGCCGGTGGTGGTGCGGGCGGCTGCGGTGGCGTCGGCGGTGTTCCTGGTGCGGCGGGCGGGGAAGCGGGCTGGGTAGGCGGGGGTGGGGCGCGGTGCCCCGGTCCGGCGCGGGGGTTCCGTCCTCAAGCGCCGGACGGGCTGGATGTGCGGGCTTGCCGCGTTCGGCGGGTTCGGGCCCACGGGGGTGGGCGGTTCCGTCCTCAAGCGCCGGACGGGCTTGATGTGTGCGTCTGCTTCCTGGTGGTGCCGTCGCCTTGTCGGGTGGGGTGGTCCGGGGCCCCTCCGGGGCGTCTCCTCGGGCAACGAACGTTCGGCGGGTACGCGAGGAAGCCCGGGTCTTTGTTCGTCGCCCTGCGGGGACTCCCCTGCACGGCCCCGGACCGGCCGTCCCGCGTCCGCGGTCCGGTGTGCCCTCCTGTCACGACCACCGGGCGCGGGCGCGAGTGATGCCTGGGTGGGGCCGTGCAGGGGAGTCCCCGCAGGGACTGGCGCACGTGCCGGGTTCGCTCGCGTTGCCGGCTTCCGCGCCAGTTCTGAGGAGACACCCCGGAGGGGCCCCACCCACCCCGCCACCGGGCAGGCGGCCCGCACCCACGGGGGCACGGTGCCGGAAATCAAGCCCGTCCGGCGATTGAGGACGGAACCCCGCACCCCGGACCAGCAGCGTCCAGCCGATCGGCGCGACCTCGTTCCGGCCGCGGCCGTTCAGTGAGCCCGCCATCCAGATCTGGTCCTGCTGGGCGACCGGATAGTCGCCCTTCGTCAGGAACAGTGTGGTGACGGACCGCGGCGCGATGGCGAAGCCGATGCCGGAAGGAGGCCGTGACCTCGGCACAATGGGCGGCATGGCTCCACACCCCCTGACGGTCGGCTTCGACCTCGACATGACGCTCATCGACTCCCGGCCGGGCATCAAGGCCACCTACCGGGCGCTGTCCGCCGAGACGGGGATGCCGATCGATCTCGACCTGGTCGTCAGCAGGCTCGGACCGCCCGTGGAGCACGAGCTCGCGAACTGGTACCCGGCGCACGCCGTGGCCGCCGCGGCCGACCGATACCGGGAGATCTATCCCGCGTACGCGATCACGCCGAGCCCCGCCCTGCCCGGCGCCCGGGAATCCGTCGCCGCGATCCGCGCGCGGGGCGGCCGGACGATCGTCGTCACCGCGAAGCACACGCCGAACGCCAGGCTCCACCTGGCACACGTGGGAATCGAACCCGACGAGGTCATAGGCAGCCTGTGGGCGGAGCGCAAGGGGGATGCGCTGCGCGAGCACGGCGCGCAGGTGTACGTCGGCGACCACACCGGGGACGTGCGCGGGGCCCGTACCGCCGATGCCCTGTCGGTCGGGGTCACGACGGGCCCGTGCGACGCGTATGAACTGCGGGAGGCGGGCGCGGACGTGGTCCTCCCGGACCTCACGCGATTCCCGGCGTGGCTGCGCACCTACCCGGAACCGGCGTAACCGGCGTAGCCGGCGTCCGGCCCCGTCAGCGCGCGGTCCGCTTGGGGGACCCCGCCCGTGCCGACCGCACCACGCCCGCCGCGGCGATCAGGAACCCCACGCCCATCAGCATGCACAAGGCATACGCGAAGGGCGGGAACGGGTCGGTCCCGAGGAACAGCGGAGCCACCGTGACCAGTGTGGCCAGTGCCCCGATGAAGAAAACGATCGCGCCGACGCGGACAAGCCGGTCACCTGCGCCAGAGGGAGGAGTACTCACCCAGCCAGGGTAGTTCCCGCCCCGGAGCAACCGTCCCTTCACCCGGAGTGCGCCGTTTCTGGACAGAGTCCGGATGACCAGGCTTGACGGGGGGTACTGCACCTGTGGAGGCTTCTGCCAGCAGGGGAGCACGACCACTGGACGGCCTGACCTGCTGAGGCTTGGTTCCGGCTTATGGGTTGAGATGGGGTGCGTGCTTTGCCGACTGGCAAGGTCAAATGGTTCAACAGCGAGAAGGGCTTCGGCTTCCTTTCCCGCGACGACGGTGGCGACGTGTTCGTGCACTCGTCGGTGCTCCCTGCCGGAGTCGACGCACTCAAGCCCGGCCAGCGCGTCGAATTCGGTGTCGTCGCAGGTCAGCGCGGAGACCAGGCGCTCTCGGTGGCGATCCTCGACCCGACCCCGTCCGTCGCCGCCGCCCAGCGCCGCAAGCCGGACGAGCTCGCATCGATCGTGCAGGACCTGACGACCCTGCTGGAGAACATCACGCCGATGCTGGAGCGGGGCCGCTACCCCGACAAGGCGGCAGGCAGGCAGATCGGCGGCCTGCTGCGCGCGGTCGCCGACCAGCTCGACGTATAGGCCCGCCCGTATCCCGTTGCGACCGGACTCAGGCGAACGACAGCGCGTCGCGGCCGAGGGGCGGCACCAGCCCCTCGGCCGCCGCGCGCGTGAGCAGCCCACGGATCGCCGCGTAGCCTTCCTCGCCGAGGTCGGCGGTGAACTCGTTCACGTACAGCCCGATGTGCTGGTCGGCGACGGCCGGGTCCATCTCCTGGGCGTGCTCCAGCACATACGGCCGTGACATCTCCGGGTCGTCCCAGGCCATCCGTACCGACGTGCGGATCGACTCGGCCAGCAGCTTCAGCGTCTCCGCGCCCAGTGACCGCTTCGCGATGATCGCGCCGAGCGGGATCGGCAGCCCGGTCGTCGCCTCCCAGTGCTCGCCCATGTCGGCGAGGCTGTGCAGCCCGTAGTTCCGGTACGTGAAGCGCGCCTCGTGGATGACGAGACCGGCGTCCACCTTGCCGTCCCGCACGGCGGGCATGATCTCGTCGAACGGCATGACGACGATCTCGCCGACATCGCCCGGCACGACATCCGCCGCCCAGAGCCGGAACAGCAGATACGCGGTGGAGCGCTCGCTCGGAACGGCGACGGTCTTCCCCGTCAGATCCGTACCCGGCTCCTTCGTCAGGACGAGCGGCCCGCAGCCGCGGCCCAGCGCACCGCCGCAGGGCAGCAGGGCGTACTCCTCCAGGACCCAGGGCAGCACCGCGTACGACACCTTCAGCACGTCCAGTTCGCCGCGCTCGGCCATGCCGTTCGTGATGTCGATGTCGGCGAAGGTGACATCGAGGGCGGGCGCGCCGGGGACCCTGCCGTGCGCCCAGGCGTCGAAGACGAAGGTGTCGTTCGGGCACGGCGAGAAGGCGATCTTCACAGCGGTGCCGGGCTTCGCGGTGCCCTCAGTCGAGTCGGTCATGGTGGGTCCAACCTTCCAGTACGGGGGTGAGCTTCCCGAACGCGCCGGTGAGTGCGGCCAGCGCGTCGCCGATGCGCCAGGCGTCCCGGTCGCGCGGGCCGACGGCATTCGACACGGCCCGGATCTCCAGCACCGGTACGCGCAGCCGGTCGGCTGCCTCGGCGACCCCGAAGCCCTCCATGGCCTCGGCGACGGCGTCCGGATGTGCGCCGCGGAGGGCGGCGGCGCGGGCGGCGCTGCCGGTCACGGTGGAGACGGTGAGGATGTCGCCGGTGACCGCTCCGGTCGCGGCGGCCACGTCCCGTACCAGGGCCGGCGGCGGCTCGAACCGTTCCCGGCCGAAGCCCAGGGCGGTGACGGGCACGAACCCGTCGGGGGTCTCCGCGCCCAGATCGGCGGCGACGATCGCGCTCGCCACGACGAGGGAGCCGACCGGGGCGCCGGGCGCGAACCCGCCGCCGATCCCGGCCGAGACGACGAGGTCGTACGGCCCGGAGGCAAGCCCGAACGCGGCGGCGGCGGCCGCGGACGCCGGACCGGCGCCGCCCGCGAGAACATCGACACCACCGGCGCGGTGCAGCTCGGCGCCCGGCGCCCGGACCACCTCCGGTCCGTCCCTGAACGCACGCGTGACCGCGTCCCGTTCCACCGGGACAGCGGTCACGACGAGCACACGCACGGGGACGGTCCTCCCGGGTCGGGAGGGGGTCAGCTGGTCTTCACGAAGGTGAAGTGCCAGATGCCCGTGAGCTTCTTGCCCGTGGTCTCCACGATGCTGATCTGCGTCTTGTTCGTGGTCCCGCCGGTCTGGCTGGAGAAGAAGGCGCTGCCCGGGATGGACCGGTAGGTCTTCTTGTACGGCTCCTGCTCGGCCTGCTGGCCGTTGATGAAGAGGGTCCAGCCGTTGTCCGCGATCTTCGGGTCGACGCCGAAGCGGACCTTGTCGTCCATCGCGACCTTGACGGTGTGCTCCGCCTTCTTGTTGTTGAGGCAGCCCTGGATCAGCGACTCCTTGATGGCATTGCCGTCGTTGTAGCAGGTTGCCTCGGCACTCACCGAGGTGTCGCCGACCGTCACGGTGGCGAGCGGCGTCGGCTTTTCGCAGGCGGACAGGACAAGAAGTCCCGCGGACACGGCACCAAGAGCGACGCCGATTCGACGGCCCTTACCGGAGAAGAACGCAACGGTCATGGGCCGAAGGCTATCGGTCGCTCCCGCTCACGCCACGCGGGGGTGCGGCGAGCCGCGCCGAGCCGCACCCAGCAGACCCCGTACGGAGGCTGCCGCACCGAGGGCGAGGATCCCCGCGGCGACCGACATTCCGAGTACGCCGTTGAGGGGGAGGACGATGCCGATACCGCCGCCGACCACCCAGGCCATCTGGAGCAGTGTCTCGGACCGGGCGAACGCCGACGCGCGGACCTCCTCGGGCACGTCGCGCTGGATCATCGCGTCCAGCGACAGCTTGGACAGTGCCTGGGTGAAACCCGCCACCGCGCCGAGCGCGGCGACCATCACGGTGGAGAAGAAGACCGCGGCGAGGACGGCGACACCGAGCGCCAGCCCCAGCACCGAGGCGATGATCACCTCCGGGCCGCGGGCCCGGAGCCAGGAGCCCATCGCCGTGCCGAGGGCATTGCCGACCCCGGCCGCGACACCGACGATGCCGAGCGAGACGGCCGCGCTCTGCCCGGCGAGCGGGTGCACCCGCAGCAGGAACGCCAGGAAGAAGATCAGGAAGCCGGAGAGCGCGCGGTGCGCGGCGTTGGCCTGGAGCCCGTGCAGGACGGACGGCCCGACGGTCCGCAGCCCCGGCCGCTTCTCCTTCTCCCCGCTGGTCCTGGCCCTGCCCTTCTTACCGTTGGCCCCGGAGGGCCTGGTGCGGACGGTGGGCTGATGGCTGTGCGGCTCGACCAGCTGGGCGCGGCGTTCGCCCTTCGCGGAGTCGACCTTGTGGGGCAGCGTGAACGCGAGAACGGTGCCGCAGGTGAAGATCAGACACGCGCCGTAGAGCGGCCAGGGCGCCCCGATGGTCTGTAGCCCGGCCCCGATCGGCGCCGCCACGCCCGTGGCCAGAAGCCCGGCCAGGGTGACCCGGGAATTGGCCTTCACCAGGGAGAAACGGGGTGGCAGCAGGCGTGGCACGACCGCGCTGCGTACGACCCCGTACGCCTTCGAGGCGACCAGCACGCCCAGTGCCGCCGGATATAATTCCAGACCGCCCGTGGCGACCGCGCCCGACATCGTCAGCGCGAGCACGGCCCGCGCCAGCATGGCGGCCGCCATCGCGGCGCGGCGACCGTGCGGCAGGCGGTCCAGGAGCGGGCCGATGACGGGGGCGAGGAGTGTGAAGGGCGCCATCGTGATGGCGAGATAGAGGGCGACGCGTCCTCGGGCCTCGTCCGTCGGTACGGAGAAGAACACCGTCGACGCGAGCGCGACCGTGATCATCACGTCGCCCGCGCCGTTCACGGCATGCAGCTCGATCAGTTTGCCGAGTCCGGATTCGCCGGCGCCGTGGGCGTGCGTCGCCTTGCGGATGCCTTTCGCGGTGCCGGTGAACGGCGTGTGCAGGGCATGACCGATCGTCCGGCCCGTCCTGCGGAGCGGGCCGGACCCGTCGTGCGACCTGGCGGAAGCCACTTCGTCATAGTGCCCCAGCCACTGCGGTAACGAACCGAGAACGGTACGGGGCGCGGGGTTCGCCGCCCTGTCGGGTCAGTGACAACCCTGCCGACAGGGCATTCCTCCGACCGCCGGACCCGGATACGGCAGTGGATACGCCGTTGTTTGGGGCGGGCAGGTGGGCGGGGAGCTGCGGAGAGGGTAGCGTGCGTAGCGCGCCCCCGGCGGTTGTTCTTGGCCGCGCGCCTCTCGGCGATCCCGCAGAATGGATAGCAGAAGGGCGCGCCCGAGGCAGGCACAACGGGTGCGGACGTCGACGCGGCCCTCAGGTCCGCTCCGCCCGCAACCGTCATGGCCGAAATCGATGGATCTGCTGGCGCACTCGTGAGACGGCGTATGGAGAGAAGCGAGACCTGTGAGTGCTGCTACGACGCGAAGCCGTACTGCCCGTACCCCTGCCCCCGACCGTCTGTGCGCCGAGGCGGTAGACCTCGCGCGCGCGGCGGCGGAGGAAGTGGCCGCGCCGGGGGAGGTCGGTGAGCACGTGGGCCTGGTCGCGGAGGGGGACCGGGTCGTGACGCACTACTTCGAGTGCAAGGAACCCGGCTACAAGGGCTGGCGCTGGGCGGCGACGGTCGCCAGGGCCTCCCGCGCCAAGGTCGTCACGCTCGACGAGGCGGTCCTGCTGCCGGGGACCGACGCGCTGCTCGCTCCCGAGTGGGTGCCATGGAGCGAGCGGCTGCGGCCCGGTGACATGGGACCCGGTGATCTGCTGCCGACGGAGGCGGAGGATCTGCGTCTGGAGCCGGGGTACAGCGGCGAGGACGAGCCGCCGCCGAACTCGGTGGCCTCCGAGATGTCGGAGGAGATGGCCGACCTCGTCGACGCGGAGGACGCGGAACTCACGACGCGCCCGGAGGCGACGAGGCGCGGCTCGATCGCCGCGCTCGCGGAAGAGCTCGGCATGCGGCGGGCACGGGTGCTGTCCCGGTACGGGCTGCATACCGCGGCCGACCGCTGGGAAGAGGGGTTCGGCCCGAAGACGCCGATGGCTCAGGCGGCACCGGCATCCTGTGTCACCTGCGCCTTCCTGGTGCCGCTGGCGGGTTCGCTGCGGCAGGCCTTCGGCGTGTGCGCGAACGAGTTCGGCCCGGCGGACGGTCATGTGGTCTCCCTGTCGTACGGCTGCGGTGGGCACTCGGAGGCAGCGGTGATGCCGAAGCCGCCGAAGCCGGCGCCGCACGCGCTGGACACGATGCAGGTGGACGAGTACCCGCTGCGCCCGGCGCGGGACAGCGGATCGGTCCCGGTGGAACCGGATGCGCCGTCGGAGGACCTGGGCCACTCCTGACGCTCCTGGCCGCTGGGGGGTCCGGGTTTGCGGTACCCGGGGGTCGCGCGCTGCGGTGCGGCCCCGGGGCTCCCGGTGAGCGCTTTCTCCTCAATCGCCGGGCGGGCTCGGTGTGGGTCCGGGGCGGGTTTTGGGTGCGGCCGGGTGGTCGTGTTGTCCTCAAGCGCCGGACGGGCTGGATGTGGCCGGGGTGCGTTCGTGGGTCGGTCGGGGTGCTTTTCCCGGGCGCCGTGCGGGCTCGGTGTGGGTCCGGGGCGGGTTTCGGGTGCGGCCGGGTGGTCGTGTTGTCCTCAAGCGCCGGACGGGCTGGATGTGGCCGGGGTGCGTTCTTGGGTCGGTCGGGGTGCTTTTCCCGGGCGCCATGCGGGCTCGGTGTGTGTGGGTCCTGTGCGGGTTTCGGGTGCGGCCCGGTGGCCGTGAGTCCTCAATCGCCGGGCGGGCTGGATGTGGCCGGGGGCGTTCTTCGGGGGCGGAATCAAGCCCGGTCCGGCGACTGAGGACAAGGCGTCGACGACTCGCCGGGTTCGCGGCCTTCGTGGGCACTTTCAGCTCGCCGAGGAGGTCCACCGTGCCTTGAGAGGGGACGTGACCCGACGGGCGGTGCCGCGACGGGGGCATTTCGAGCCTGTTCGGCGATGGAGGACAAGGGCGGCGCCCCACCGCCGCGCCACGCAGGATTGCCGGTCGCGGTACCTTCGGGCGCACACTGGCGGCACGGGTGTACGCGCACGCAGGCGCACGCACACCCCCGCCGCACACGGGTAACGCGTCACCGGACAGAGCGGAGTCAGAGCGTGAGCATGAATGCGACCGAGGGGGCCGATCCGTTCGGGACGGCACGGCTACGGCGCGGCGTGCTCGACGCCTGGGGTGCCGGTCCGGCCCGGTTCCGGGAGGACGCCAACGCCGAGGAGGACCTCGCGCTCGGCGGCTACCGCGACCGCCTCGTCGTCGAGCTCGCCCAGAACGCCGCCGATGCGGCCGCCCGCGCCGGCGTCCCCGGCCGCCTCCGTCTCACCCTTCACCCCGCCTCGGACACCGGACCCGCAGTCCTCGCCGCCGCCAACACCGGCGCCCCCCTCGACGCCACCGGCGTCGAATCGCTCAGCACGCTCCGCGCCTCCGCCAAGCGCGAGGGTCACGAGTCCGCCGTCGGCAGGTTCGGCGTCGGGTTCGCCGCCGTCCTCGCGGTCAGTGACGAGCCCGCCGTCGTCGGCCGGCACGGCGGCGTCCGCTGGTCCCTCGCCGAGGCCCGTGACCTCGCCCGCGAGGCCGTCGTCGGCAGCCCGGGCCTCGGTGACGAACTCCGCCGCCGCGACGGCCACGTACCGCTGCTGCGTCTTCCGCTGCCCGCCGAGGGCACCGCACCGGACGGGTATGACACCGTCGTCGTCCTGCCGCTGCGCGACGGCGTCGCCGAGGACCTCGTCGGACGGCTGCTCGCCGCCGTCGACGACGCGCTCCTCCTGACGCTCGCCGGTCTCGAAGAGATCGTCATCGACACCCCCGAGGACCTGCGGACGCTGCGCCGCTCCCAGCACGGCCCGTACACACACATCGACGACTCCGCATACGGCATGAACCGCTGGCGCACCGTCGCCCAGCACGGGCCGATCGAACCGGCCCTGCTCGCCGACCGCCCGCTGGAGGAACGGCTGCGCCCGCACTGGTCGGTGACCTGGGCGGTGCCCGTGGACGTAGAAGGGGCGCCGGTGTACCCGCGTACCGCCCCCGTGGTCCACGCGCCGACCCCCACCGACGAGCCCCTCGGCGTCCCCGCCCTGCTCATCGCTTCGCTGCCGCTCGACACCACCCGCCGCCACCCCGCGCCCGGCCCGCTCACCGACTTCCTGGTGCAGCGCGCGGCCGACGCGTACGCCGAACTGCTCGCCGACTGGCATCCGGTGTCCATCGCCACTCTCGACCTCGTGCCCGGCCCGCTCGGCAAGGGCCAACTGGACGGTGCCGTGCGCGGCGCGATCCTGGAGCGGCTGGCGCGCGTCGCGTTCCTGGAGCCCGCCGCCCCGCGCGACGCCGCCGCCGAACCCGAGCAGTGGGACGCCTGGGACGCCGGGGCGGAGAACGTCCGCGTGGCCACCACCGCGCTGCGGCCGATCGAGGCAGAGGTCGTGGAGGGGGTGGGCGCCGAGACCGTTCAGGTGCTTGCCGAGGTACTGCCGTGCCTGCTGCCCGCGGGACTTGAGCGCCGGAGCGAACTGCGTACCCTCGGCGTCGCCCGGGTCGCGCTGGCCGAGGCGATCGACCGGCTCGCCGGTCTGGAGCGCGAACCCGCCTGGTGGCGGCGGCTGTACGACAGCCTGTCCGGAATCGACCCCGACCGGCTCTCCGGACTCCCGGTCCCCCTGGCCGGAGAGGTGGAGAACGCGGTGGGCGCCCCGGACACCGCACCACCCCGCACCGCCATCGGCCCCCGTCAGGTTCTGCTGCCGCTCCCCGATGCCCTCACCGGCCCGGTCCTGGGCCGGCTGGCCCGGCTCGGGCTGAAGGTCGCGCATCCGGATGCCGCCCATCCGCTCCTGGAGAAGCTGGGCGCCCTGCCCGCCACCCCGCGCGCGGTGCTGACGACCCCGCAGGTGCGTGCGGCCGTCGCCGGTTCGCTGGACGCCGGCGAGGTGTGGGACGAGGACGCGCTGGACGCGGAGGAGCTCGCGGACACCGTCCTCACGCTCGTCCGGGACGCCGACCTGGCGCCCGGCGACGAACCCTGGCTCGGTGCGCTCGCCCTCCTCGACGAGGACGGCGAGCCCGCACCTGCCGGTGAACTCGTGCTGCCGGGAAGCCCGTTCGCGAGCATCATGCGCGAGGGTGAACTCGCGCTCTGCGATGAGGAGCTGACGGACCGCTGGGGTGAGCAGCCGCTGACCGCCTGCGGGGTGCTGGCCACCTTCGCGCTCGTCCGGGCCACCGATGTCGTCCTCGACCCCGACGAACTGGAGCCACGCGAAGGTGACTTCGCCGAACCCGACGACGCGGGACTGCTCGACGCCGTCGACGTGTGGTGCGAGGACATTCTCGACCAGCTGCAATTGAGTCTGCCGCCGCGCAGCGGTGACGATGACGGGTGGTGGTCGGGCGACGGGCGGGCCCCCGTGCCGCCCGTCGCCACCGAACTCGTCGCCGTCCGCGACCTCGACCTCGTCGACGACGACGCCTGGCCCCAGGCGCTCGCCCTGCTCTCCCGGCCTCCGCTGCGCGACGCGCTGACCCAGCCGGTGCGGGTGCTGCTCCCGGACGGCACGACCCAATCCGTGCGCCCGTACACCGCCTGGTGGCTGCGCGACCACCCGGTGCTCGACGGCCGCCGCCCGGCGGGACTGCGGGCTGCGGGCGGCGACCCGCGGCTGTCCGGACTGTACGACTCCGCCGACGCGACCGGCTTCGGCGACGTCCAGGTGCTGCACGCCCTCGGCGTACGGACCTCCGTTGCCGCGCTCCTCGACGAGCCGGGCGGTGCGGCGGAACTCCTCGGCCGGCTCGCGGACGAGGACCGCCCGGTCGGCTCCGTACAACTCCACGAGCTGTACACGGCCCTGGCCGATCTCGACCCGGAACAGGTCACGCTGCCCGACGAACTGCGGGCCGTGGTCGACGGCGAGGTACGCGTCGTCGACGCGGCCGACGCGGTGATCCCGGACGCCCCCGACCTGCTGCCGCTGACGGGCAGTCTGCCGCTCCTGCCGGTGGCCCCGGCGCGCGCCGCGGAACTGGCCGAGCTGTTCCAGGTGCGGCGGCTCTGCGAGACCGTCGAGGCGGAGGTGACGACGGACGGCGAGGAGCACCAGGTGCCGGAGTCGGTACGGATCCTGCTCGGCGCCGGGACCCCGGACACGTACGTCGAACACGGCGAACTCCGCGCGGGCGGCGTCGAGCTGGACTGGCGCCGCACCCCGGACGGGACCGTCCACGCCTCGACGCTGGAGGGTGTCGCGGCGGGTCTGGCCTGGGCGGCGGGTCAGTGGCCACGCCGTTTCGAGGTCGCTGCGCTGCTGCAGGACCCGTCGCGCACGGAGGAGTTGGCGCGCGACCGCTGGTTCGACTGACACGGCGGAGGGGCGGAACGCGTCAATACCCGGGCAGCGTCACGTATTCGCAAAATATCCCCACGGGCCGCACAACCGTTCACCCGTTCCACTGGTCTTGTCTGTGAAGCCACCAGGCTTCACAGACGACCTTGGGCCCGGGAACGGATGACCTCCGCGGGTCCCTTCTCCACATTGGGGAACGAAACATGCGTATTCGCGCCACTGTGGCCGCCGTAACCGGCGCCCTGGCTCTCTCCGCCCTCGTCGTTCCGTCTGCGGCTCAGGCCGATGACGCGCACCGCTCCACGGTCCTCGATGCCGCGCGCGCCGCTCAGGCCGCGTCCGGCGCGCAGTCCGGTGCGAAGTCCGGCGCGCGCTCCGTTGCCGCTGCCGGGACCGCCGGTGTCCCGCTTAACCTGACCTTCTCCAAGTTCACCGTGAACGGCGGCAAGCCGATCGTCGTGGGTACCAGCGCCACGAAGACCGTGGCGACCACGTACACCGTGACGCACGCCGCCGACGTGAACATCTTCGGCTCCGACTTCGCGCTCGACGTCGCGCTCTACCGCGGTTCGTTCGACGCGCCGACGAACGAGCTCTACGGCGCCAAGCCCCCCACCTGCACGGCCGTCTCCTCGACGGTCGCCACCTGCAAGGGGCAGATCTCCATCTCGCCGTACTACGACCTCATCGGCAACGCGGACGCCACGACGTGGAAGGCGGTGGGCTTCGCCGTCGACTTCAACGGCCAGGACCCGAGCAACCCCGACCCCACCCAGATCGACTACGCGCTGCAGGACGGCCTGGGTACCACCAAGCTCCAGCGCTTCTCGAAGCTGACGGTCAACGCTTCTCCGGAGCCCGTGACGAAGGGCAGGACCATCACGGTCACCGGGAAGCTCTCCCGCGCGAACTGGGACGACCTGGCCTACCACGGCTACTCGACCCAGTCGGTGAAGCTCCAGTTCCGCAAGAAGACCAGCTCCACCTACACCACGCTGAAGACGATCAAGTCGAGCAGCACCGGCGCCCTGAAGACCACGGCCACGGCCTCGGTCGACGGCTACTGGCGCTACAGCTTCGCCGGTACGTCCACCACCCCGGCCGTCACCACCGCGGGTGACTACGTCGACGTGCGGTAGTTCCACGCCCGATTCCAGGCGTAGTTCCACACGAGCAGCGGGATCTCCGGGAGGGGGTCCCGCTTCTCGTACCCCCATCCTGTGCGTCCCCGTCCGGCCCGCCGGTTCCGCGGACGCACTTGACCCATCGGGTCCCGCCGCGGCCGGAGCCACCACGCCACCTGCCCGACGGACCCCTTTCTCCACCGGAGAAAACATGCGCATACGTGCCACTGTCGCCGCTGCGTCCGGCGCCCTGGTCCTGTCCGCCCTCGCCGTCCCGGCCGCGCACGCGGCAACGGCGGATCCCGTCATCTCCAAGGTCAGCGTCAACGGCGGCAAGAACACCGTCCTGGGCACGACGGCGGCGAAGACCATCACCGTGTCGGTCACCGCCTCGCACGCCTCCGGCATAGCCGACGGCTGGGTGATCCTGTGGCACGGGAAGAACCCCGACGAGGGCATGGACGGCGCACTGCTGCCGAACGAGGAGGAAGCGACCTGCAAGGCCGCGAGCGCCACCACCTCCACCTGCTCGTACACCATCACGATCGACCCGAGGGTCGATCTGCCGAAGAACGCACTGGCCGGCTCCTGGCACATCCTCGCCGGCGCGGAGGCCAAGGACGGCTCCAGCACGTCCTACGACTCCTACGCCACGGCGAAGATCCAGCGGCTGTCGAAGCTGACGGTCAACGCCTCCCCGGAGCCCGTCAAGAAGGGCAGGACCATCACGGTCACCGGGAAGCTGTCGCGCGCCAACTGGGAGACGCACACCTACGCGGGCTACACCGGCCAGGCGGTCAAGCTCCAGTTCCGCAAGAAGACCAGCTCCACGTACACCACGGTGAAGACGATCAAGACGAACAGCACCGGCAACCTGAAGACCACGGTCACCGCCTCGGTCGACGGCTACTGGCGCTACAGCTTCGCCGGCACGTCCACCACCCCGGCCGTCACCACCGCCGGTGACTTCGTCGACGTGCAGTAACGGCTACACCGGGAAGCGGCGGCTGACCAGTCGCCAGGTGAACTCCAGGGCAGCCGCCGCCACCACCGCTATCCCCACCGCCGTCCACGGGATGACCGCGCCCACCAGCTTCAGCGCGAAGAAGTTCTGCAGCCACGGCACCATCAGCACGACCAGGAACGCCGCCCCCATCGACGCGACCAGGACGATGCGCCACCACGTGTACGGGCGGGCGATGATCGCGAGCACCCACATCGAGACCAGGAACAGCGTGAGCGTCGCCGCGCTGGTCTCCGCGCCCAGCGCTCTCGTACCCGTGTAGTAGTGCCGGGCGACCAGGTACGTCACGAAGGTGGCGATGCCCGCGATGACGCCGGACGGCACCGAGTACCGCATGACTCTGCGGACGAAGTGCGGCCGGGCCCGCTCCTTGTTCGGGGCGAGGGCCAGGAAGAACGCCGGGACGCCGATCGTCAGCGTCGACAGCAGGGTCAGATGCCGGGGCAGGAACGGGTACTCGACCTGGAAGCAGACCACCAGGATCGCCAGCAGCACCGAATAGACGGTCTTCGTCAGGAACAGGGTCGCGACCCGGGTGATGTTGCCGATCACCCGGCGGCCCTCCGCGACCACCGACGGCAGCGTCGCGAAGCTGTTGTTCAGCAGGACGATCTGGGCCACGGCGCGTGTCGCCTCGGAGCCCGAACCCATCGACACTCCGATGTCGGCGTCCTTCAGCGCCAGCACGTCGTTGACCCCGTCGCCCGTCATCGCGACCGTGTGGCCGCGGGACTGGAGGGCGGCGACCATCTCACGCTTCTGCTGCGGGGTGACCCGGCCGAAGACCGCGTTCTCCTCCATGGCCGTGGCCATCTCGTCCGGGTCCGCGGGCAGCCGGCGCGCGTCCAGCGTGTGCTCGGCGCCCGGCAGGCCGAGCTTGCCCGCGACCGCGCCGACCGAGACGGCGTTGTCCCCGGAGATGACCTTCGTGGCGACCCGCTGGTCGGCGAAGTAGCGCAGCGTGTCCCCGGCGTCCGGCCGCAGCCGCTGCTCCAGCACGATCAGCGCGGTCGGTACGGCCCCGTGGGCGATCTCCGGCCCCTCCAGCTCGCCCACGGCGCGCGCCAGCAGCAGCACCCGCAGCCCCTGCTCGTTGAGCTGCTCGATCTCGCCGAGCGCCGGGTCCTGGTCCGGGAGGAGCACATCGGGTGCGCCGAGCAGCCAGGTCGACGACCGCCCGTCGGCCTCGACGAACGCGGCGCCGCTGTACTTGCGTGCCGAGGAGAACGGCAGCGCCTCCGTGCACCGCCATGCCTCGCCGTTCGGGGACGGGTACGCGTCGATGATCGCCTGCAGGCTTGCGTTGGGCCGCGGATCGGATGTGCCGAGGGCGCGCAGCACCTGGCGTATGTACGGGTCGTCCGCGCCGTTCAGCGCCCGCACCTCGGTGACATCCATCCCGCCCTCGGTGAGCGTGCCGGTCTTGTCCAGGCAGACGACGTCGACCCGGGCCAGACCCTCGATGGCGGGCAGCTCCTGCACGAGGCACTGCTTGCGGCCGAGCCGTACGACACCGATCGCGAAGGCGACCGAGGTGAGCAGGACCAGGCCCTCGGGGATCATCGGTACGATGCCGCCCACGGTGCGGGCGATCGAGTCCTTGACGTTGGTGTTCTTGACGACGAGCTGGCTGATGATGAGGCCGATCGCGGTCGGCACCATCATCCAGGTGACGTACTTGAGGATCGTGCTGATGCCGCTGCGCAGCTCGGACTGGACGAGCGTGAAGCGGGACGCCTCCTCGGCGAGCTGCGCGGCGTAGGCCTCGCGGCCGACTTTGGTGGCGGAGAACGCGCCGCCGCCCGCGACGACGAAGCTGCCGGACATCACCGGGTCGCCTGCCTGCTTCAGTACGGGGTCGGCCTCGCCGGTGAGCAGAGACTCGTCGATCTCCAGGTTGTCGGCCTCGGCCACCGCGCCGTCGACCACGACCTTGTCGCCGGGCCCGAGTTCGACGAGATCGCCGAGGACGATCTCGGAGGTGGAGATCTCGGCCGCGACCCCGTCGCGCCGGACCGTGGGTTTCGCCTCGCCGATGACCGCGAGACTGTCCAGGGTCTTCTTGGCGCGCCACTCCTGGACGATGCCGATGCCTGTGTTGGCGATGATCACGAAGCCGAAGAGGCTGTCCTGGATCGGCGCGACGAACAGCATGATCAGCCAGAGCACGCCGATGATCAGGTTGAACCGGGTGAAGACGTTGGCGCTGACGATCTCGCGGACGGAGCGGGACGAGCGGACGGGTACGTCGTTGACCTCGCCGCGGGCGATCCGCTCGGCCACCTCGGCCGCGGTCAGCCCGCTCGTGCGGACGGCCGTGGCAGGGAGCTTCATCGGGTGGACCGGGTCGAGCTCGGAACCGGCGTCGATCATGGCCGGCCGGGGCCGGCCGGGTGTGTGCTCCCCGGAGGAGCGGAGTGCCCGCAGCGTCATGGTTCCGACGGTACGGGTGGAACGTCCGGTTCACCCGTCGGGGGGTCGAAGATCAGACCGGGGGAGGAGCGGAATGGTCCTCGGGTGGTACGGAAGTCAGGGCCGACCCTGACGTTCTTCGGTGGCGCCGGACGCGCCGGCCGGTCCGGCCCCGGCGGCCGCCCGCTTGATCGCCGCGTCGCGCCCCCGCACGTACCAGATACCGATCAGTCCGAGCCCGGCACCGGCCAGACACGTCCAGATCCACCACGTGTGACCGTGCTCGTCGAACCAGCCGTAGAACGGCAGCTGCACGAGGAAGAGGACGAACCAGAGGAGCGTGCCGCCGGTGATGGTGGCGACGACGGGCCCTTCCAGGGGCTCGGGTGCCTCGTGTGTCGGTGTCCACTTCGCCATGGGCTCAGTCTATGCGGCCCGTATGTAAGACCGGCCGGCACATGGGGGGCGGCGTCACGGGGCTGGGCACGCACATCTGCGGCGTTGTCGTCAGTCAACAACTCCCCCATAGCCTCAAAGGCATGGGGGGACCCCCTTCGCGTTGCCTCCCTCCTCCGCCTTGCAGCTGCACGCACCCAGCCCCGCTCCTTCTCCCACCCCCCATGTGCCGGTCGATCTAAAGCCCCTCGGCCCAGTCGGCCCATGGGTCTACGCGCGGAGATAGCGATCTTCGCCTTATGTATTCATACTGAATCTGCTTACGGCTGGCTCGATTTGTTCGTGTAAAAGTCCAAAGCTGACTACTTTTCTCTCCTTATCTACGTACGACTGAGGTCATACATGCCCCCCTCGGCCACCGCTCCGGTCGCCTCCAAGCAGCCTGCGGCTCGGCAGCCGCACGGCGGCCTGGATCGTTTCTTCAAGATCTCCGAGCGGGGGTCGTCGGTCGCGCGCGAGATCCGTGGCGGATTCGCCACGTTCTTCGCGATGGCGTACATCATCGTGCTGAACCCGATCATCCTCGGCAGCGCGAAGGACATGTACGGGCACCAGCTGGCCGGCGGCCAGCTGGTCACCGCCACCGTGCTGGTCGCTGCGTTCTCCACGCTCCTGATGGGCGTCATCGGCAACGTGCCGATCGCGCTGGCCGCCGGCCTCGGCGTCAACACCGTCGTCGCCCTCCAGCTCGCCCCCCGGATGAGCTGGCCGGACGCGATGGGCATGGTCGTCCTCGCGGGCATCGTCGTCATGCTGCTGGTCGCGACCGGGCTGCGCGAACGCGTGATGAACGCGGTGCCGACGTCGCTCCGCAAGGGCATCGCCATCGGTATCGGTCTCTTCATCCTGCTGATCGGTCTCGTCGACTCGGGCTTCGTCTCCCGCATCCCGGACGCCGCGCACACCACCGTGCCGCTCCAGCTCGGCAGCGACGGCCACCTCCATGGCTGGCCGGTCCTGGTCTTCATCCTCGGCGCGCTGCTCACCCTCGCGCTGATCGTCCGCAAGGTGCCGGGCGCGATCCTCATCTCCATCGTCTCGATGACGGTCGTCGCGCTGATCATCGACGCGGTCGCCGATCTGCCGGGCGAGGCGTGGGGCCTGACCGTCCCGCAGTGGCCGGGCAATCCGGTCGCCACCCCCGACTTCGGGCTGATCGGCCACGTCAGTCTGTTCGGCGGCTTCGACAAGGTCGGTGTGCTCACCGGCATCCTGTTCGTCTTCACCGTGCTGCTGTCCTGCTTCTTCGACGCGATGGGCACCATCCTCGGCGTCGGCGACGAGGCCAAGCTGATGGACAAGGACGGCAACTTCCCCGGCATCAACAAGGTGCTGTTCGTGGACGGCATCGCGGTCGCCGCGGGCGGTGCGGGCTCCGCCTCCGCAGGGACCTGCTTCGTGGAGTCCACCGCGGGCGTCGGTGAGGGCGCCCGCACCGGCTTCGCGAGCGTGGTGACGGGCCTGCTGTTCACGGTGGCACTGTTCCTGACGCCGCTGGCGACCATGGTCCCGTCGCAGGCGGCCACTCCGGCGCTGCTGGCCGTCGGCTTCCTGATCATCGCGGGTTCGGTGCGGGACATCGACTGGAGCGACTACACGCTCGCCATCCCGGCCTTCCTGGCCATGGTGATGATGCCGTTCACCTACTCGATCACCAACGGCATCGGCATCGGCTTCATCGCCTTCTCCGTGCTGCGGGTGGCGGCCGGGCGCTGGCGCGAGGTGCCGGTGGCCATGTACGTCGTGTCGACGGTCTTCGTCTTCTACTACGCGATGCCGGCTCTCGGCCTCACGTGACCTCTTCCGCCCCGTAGAACTTCTGCGTCTCGTCGACGGCCGTCTTGAAGCGCTCGTCGAAGTCGTCCCGAATGAGCGTCCGGACCACATAGTCCTGGACGCTCATTCCGCGTTTGGCGGCATGCTGCCGGAGCCGGTCGAGCAGCTCACCGTCCAGCCGCAGGCTGAGCACTGTCGATCCCATGGCAAGCAGGGTTAGGCCTCCGAGGTCGCTTGGCGTCACTTTCCGCATCCAACTCACTCGTTCGGGTGAGTGATCGGGCGCGCGTGTACCACCGAATGGTCTTTAGGGTAGGTAATGAGTTACGCTAATGAACATGCCTGACCTGATCCACGACGGCGACAGTGCGGCCGCCGTGAGCTCCCTTCGTTCCGCCGTGATGCTGCTGGGCCGACGCCTCAAGCACCAGCGCGTCGACGAGTCGCTGAGCCCCACCGAGATGTCGGTGCTCGGCACGCTCGCCCGCTGCGGTTCCGCCACCCCCGGTGAGCTGGCCCGCAAGGAGCATGTGCAGCCTCCGTCGATGACCCGCATCGTCGCGCTGCTGGAAGCCAAGGGGCTGGTCAGACTGGAACCGCACCCCGATGACCGTCGCCAGAAGATGGTCAGCCAGACCGAGCAGGCCGAAGCCATGCTCGAGGAGAGCCGCTCCAAGCGGAATGCCTGGCTGGCCACCCTCGCCGAGGGCCTGGACGAGGAGGAGTGGGAGACGCTGCGCAAGGCCGCGCCCGTCCTGGAGAAGCTCGCCCACCTGTAGCGGCGGTACCGGACCACGGTCCGGTACCGCCGTCACTGCCTCGTCAGTCAGTGAAATGTCCACGCCGAGGAGGCGAACCCTTTTGAGTACGGGATCCGGAGCAGACTCCGCCCCCGCACCGACGTCCACCCACGAGAGCAAGCCCGGCGGGACCTTCTCGTCGCTGAAGATCCGCAACTACCGCCTGTTCGCCACGGGCGCCGTGATCTCCAACACCGGTACCTGGATGTCCCGCATCACGCAGGACTGGCTCGTCCTGAGCCTCACCGGGTCCGCCGCCGCCGTCGGCATCACCACGGCCCTCCAGTTTCTTCCCATGCTGCTCTTCGGCCTGTACGGCGGCGTCATCGCCGACCGGCTCCCGAAGCGCAAGCTCCTCCTCGTCAGCCAGGCCGCGCTCGGCCTCTGCGGCATCGCCCTCGCCGTCCTCACGCTCTCCGGAGTCGTCCAGGTCTGGCACGTCTACCTGATCGCCTTCCTCCTCGGCATGGTCACGGTCGTCGACAACCCGGCCCGCCAGTCGTTCGTCTCCGAGATGGTCGGCCCCGCCCAGCTGCGCAACGCGGTCAGCCTGAACTCGGCCAACTTCCAGTCCGCCCGGCTCATCGGCCCCGCCGTCGCGGGTGTCCTGATCACCACGGTCGGCAGCGGCTGGGCGTTCATGTTCAACGGTCTGTCGTTCCTCGCCCCACTCGTCGGTCTGCTGATGATGCGTACCAGCGAACTGCACAAGGCGGTCGTCGTGCCGCGCGCCAAGGGGCAGCTGCGCGAGGGACTGCGCTATGTCTCCGGCCGCCCCGAGCTGATCTGGCCGATCGTCCTCGTCGGCTTCGTCGGCACGTTCGGCTTCAACTTCCCGATCTGGCTCACCGCCTTCGCGGATGAGGTCTTCCACGGCGGCGCCGGGATGTATTCGTTCTTCAACATCCTCATAGCCGCCGGCTCCCTGGCCGGCGCCCTGCTCGCCGCCCGCCGCCGCTCCTCGCGGCTGCGGATGCTGGTGGCGGCGGGCACCGCGTTCGGTCTCCTGGAGATCATCGCGTCCCTGTCGCCGTCCGTCTGGCTCTTCGCGATCCTGCTGGTCCCGATCGGCATGATCGGCCTGACGACCAACATCAGCGCGAACACGAGTGTCCAGATGGCGGCCGACCCGGCCATGCGCGGCCGGGTGATGAGTCTGTACATGATGGTCTTCGTCGGGGGTACGCCGGTGGGCGCCCCGATCCTGGGCTGGATCAGCGACGCGTACGGCGTCCGGACCGCCATGGCGGTCGGCGGTGCGTTCTCGCTGCTGGCCGCGCTCGGCGTCGGCTTCATGCTGGCCCGCGTCGGCGGCCTGCGCCTCAAGGTCGACCTGCGGCCGGGCCACCCGCATGTGCGGTTCGTCCCGCGCGAGCAGCTGGCGACGGCGGCCTGAGAGCCTGTCCGTCACGGACGTGATTCGGCCCCGACCGGTGGGTACCGGTCGGGGCCGTTGCTCATGGCCGACGGCACTGTCAGTCGCGCGGGAACTCGTCGGTCCTGAGGGTGATACCGACGGGGGTGTCGGTGAGGTCGATCGGAGTGCCGAAGTCGAGGCTCAGCACACTGCGGTACTCGTCGTCCTTCGGGAGCGTGTGGAGGTGCCACGTTCCGGTGTACGGGTCGGCGATGACGTACACGGGCACGCCGGCGGTGGCATAGGTGGCCTTCTTCGAGCCGTAGTCGTTGGCGGCGGTCTCCTTGGAGATCACCTCCGCGACGAACTCGATGTCCTGGTAACGACACCGTCCCTTGGCGTCGGGTCCAGAGCCCTCGGCCAGGGCTACGACATCGGAGGCGAAGCCGTTGAGGCGGCCCGGGAAGTCGATGCGTACGTCAGACATCAGCCGCTTCCGCGGGTAGCCGGCACGCAACTGCTCGACGATGTCGAGAATGATCTGCCAATGAGTGCCCCGTTGCGGCGACATGTAGATGATCCCCTCGACGATCTCGACCTTGAATCCCTCGGGGGTGGGCTCAAGCCACTCGAACATCATGTCCAAGGTGCGCTCGTCGCTGCTGTCGGCCATCTCGATCCTGTCGGTGTCTACGACGGTCATCGTGCCGCTCCTCCCCGCTGCCGCACGGGCGCGGGCAGCCGCGTAGTACAACGATACGCACGGTGACCGGGACACGCCGGTACGGTGCCACACTCGGATCATGAGCCGCATGAGACTCTTCGTCGCCGTCCTGCCGCCCGCCTCCGCCATCGCGGAGCTCCGCCGCGCCGTCGCCCCGCTGCACACCCTTCCGGGCGCCGGTGGCCTGCGCTGGACCGGAACCGACGCGTGGCACTTCACGCTCGCCTTCCTCGGTGTGGTCGACGACGCGCTGCTGCCCGATCTGCACGAGCGGCTGGCGCGCGCCGCCGGTCGCACCGAGCGGTTCCCGCTGCGCCTCCACCGCGGCGGCCGGTTCGACGGCCATGTGCTGTGGGCCGGGGCCGCGGGCGGCCTCGACACGCTGAGGCTCCTCGCCGAGCGCGCCGACGCCGCCGCCCGCCGCGCCGGCGTGCCGATGGACGAGCACCGCCGTTACACCCCGCACCTCACCCTCGCCCGCAGCCGCGCTGTGGCGGACCTGCACCCCTATCTGGAGGCCCTGGACACCTTCGAGGGCACACCGTGGGAGGTCGGCGAGGTCGCTCTCGTGCGCAGCAATCTGCCGATCTCCGGGGTGCCGGGGGAGCAGCCGCGGTACGAGGTGGTCGCATCCTGGTCGCTGGGACACTGAACGGTGCGGTTACGCTCGACGGGTGGACCCGAAGACCAGAAACCGCATCATGGCGGTCGTGCTCGTGCTGATGTTCGCCGTCGTCGCCGTGGCAGCCGCGGTCGGCGGCTGAGCGGCCGGCACCGGCTCCCGTCAGGCGAGCTCCAGCCCCCGGGCGGTCTCCCTCGCGAACGCCTCGGGGTTGTCCAGCATGATGTTGTGCCCGCACTCCGGGACCGGCACGACCCGCACCCCGGCCGCGACGAGACCGTTCTCGCCGGGCAGTGGCCCGTTGCTCTCCGGTCGCAGAAAGGTGCGCGGAATCTTCAGCTCCAGCAGCAGCTCGCGCAGCGTGGGCGTCGTCCCGCGCGCGAGGTGCATGGCGCTGCGGTGCAGTGCCTCCGGGCCCGCGAGCCGCATCGTCGACCACCAGTGGGAGCCCACCCGGTCGCGCACTTCGTGTAGTCCGTGATCGAGGAACTCCTCCTCCGTGTACGCGGCGATGCCGCTGGTGCCGGGCCGCGGCGGAGCGGGCGCGACCGGGTCGAGGTTCGCGTCGACCAGGACCAGCCGCGCCACCAGGTCCGGATGGCGGGCCGCGAGCACGATGGCCACCGCGCCACCCATGCTGTGCGCGATGACGTCGGTGGCGTACGCGTCGGCTGATCGGAGCGCGACGGCAATCGCGTCGGCGTGCGTTTCGAGGGTGTAGTCGACGTCCGTGGGCCGGTCGCTGATGCCGAAGCCGAGCATGTCCATGAGCAGCGAACGGCTGCCGGCGAGGAGCGGATGGACGGCGCTCGCGGTGAAGTACGGACCGGACGAGGCGCCCAGCCCATGCAGATAGACGCGGGTCGGTGCCGTGCTGCCGGGGATCTCCACCCACCGGATGTGTGCGCCGCCCGCTGTCACCTGTGCGTTCTTCATGTTCTCCCGCTCCCCTCCGGCCAGGTAAAGTCTCGGCGAGACTATATATCGGCGCCGATGTATAGAGCAATGAGGGAGGATGCTCGGGTGTTGGAACTGGCGATCCTGGGATTTCTGTATGAGCAGCCATTGCACGGCTACGAGCTGAAGCGACGCGTCGCCCACCTCACCGGCCACGTCCGCCCGATCGCGGACGGCACCCTGTACCCGGCGATCAAGCGCCTGGAGCGCGCCGGATGGCTCGGCCGCCGGACCGAGCCCGGCAGCAGGGCCGCCCCCCGCCACACGCTGACCCTGACGGACGACGGGCGCGAGGAACTGCGCCGCCGGCTGCGCGAGGCCGACGCGGTGGACATCAGCGACGAGAACCGCTGGTTCACCGTGCTCGCCTTCCTCCGCCATCTCCCGGCACCCGCCGAGCAGGCGGACGTGCTGCGGCGCAGGCTGGCGTTCCTGCAGGAGCCGAGCAGTTTCTTCTACGACTACAACTCCGAGGGCGAGCGCCCGCTCGGAGCGGAGGCGTTCGACGACCCGTTCCGCCGAGGTGTTCTCACGATCGCCCGCGCGACGAGCGAGGCGGAACTGAGCTGGCTGGCAACGACGCTGAAGGACCTCGAAACCCGCTGAGACCGCCCGCCGGCCACTTGCCTCGAGCGGACTCGAAGGCGTTGGCTTGGTGCCCATGAAGTACACGCAGCTCGGACGCACCGGACTCGAAGTCAGCCGACTCGTCCTCGGCACCATGAACTTCGGTCCGCAGACCAATGAGGCCGACAGTCACGCGATCATGGACGCCGCGCTGGACGCGGGCGTCAACTTCGTCGACACCGCCAATGTCTACGGCTGGGGCGAGAACAAGGGCCGCACCGAGGAGATCCTCGGCACCTGGTTCGCCAAGGGCGGTGAACGCCGCGACAAGGTCGTTCTCGCCACCAAGGTGTACGGGAACATGGCCGCGGAGGGCGACGCCTGGCCCAACCACCACAAGCTCTCCGCCCTCAACATCCGGCGGGCCGTCGACGCCAGCCTCAAGCGGCTGCAGACCGACCACATCGACCTGTACCAGTTCCATCACATCGACCGCTCCACCCCGGTCGAGGAGATCTGGCAGGCCATCGACGTACTGATCCAGCAGGGCAAGATCCTCTACGCCGGTTCGTCCAACTTCGCCGGCTGGAAGATCGCCCAGACCAACGAGACCGCCAGGCGCCTCGGTTCGTACGGGCTGGTCAGCGAGCAGTGCCTCTACAACCTCGCCGAGCGCCGCGCCGAGATGGAGGTCATCCCGGCCGCGCAGGAGTACGGACTCGGTGTCATCCCGTGGTCCCCGCTGCACGGCGGACTGCTCGGCGGCGTGATCCGCAAGGAGCGTGAGGGCGGCGCGTCCCGTTCGGTGTCCGGCCGGTCCGCGGACGCGCTCGCCAACACCACGGTGCGGGCGCAGATCCAGGCGTACGAGGACCTGCTCGACAAGCACGGCCTGGAGCCCGGCGAGGTGGGGCTGGCCTGGCTGCTGACCCGCCCGGGGGTGACGGGACCGATCTCCGGCCCGCGCACGCGGGAGCAGCTGGACTCGGCGGTGCGCGCGGTGGACCTCGAGCTGTCGGACGAGGTGCTCGCGTCCCTGGACGAGATCTTCCCGGGCCCGGGTCCGTCGCCGGAGGCCTTCGCCTGGTAGGCGACGGGGTCGGCTGAATGCCTGAGAGGCTGTCGGGTGACCTTCGATCGGATAGCGGACGCGGTCTGGTGCGTGCGATTCCAAGGCGGCGGGATGTCCTCGGATGGGCCTCCCCTGCTCGAACGAAGCTGAGAGCTTGGGGAAGGAGCTACTAGGACATTTCGGCAACGCGGGAAGCGTGCGTGCCAGGGCGTGGCCGCCCGATCAGAGGTCACCCGGCAGCCTCTGAGCCCGGCTCTGCGGCACAGGTGCGCGGAGCCGGGCTCAGGTCATGCGGGTACGTCCGTCAGCGGACCGCGGCGGCTACTTGAGGTAGACGAGGCCGTCCGTCGTGATCGCCGGACGGCCCGAGGTGGCGACGACGACGATCTTGACGGTGTGCTTGGCGCTGGTGGACCAGCTCTTCGTCCACAGGGCGTCGCGGTACTTGGTGGTGGACGACTTCAGGTCGACCGTGGCCACCTTCGTACCGTCGACATACACGTACGCCTGGCCCGACGTGGAGGCACGCGAGACCACCCAGGCGGCCGAACGGCCGGTGAACGTCCAGCTCAGGCTCGCGCCCTTGGCGGAGCTGGAGTACGACTTGCCGCCCAGGTACGAGGACGAGGACTTGGTCGTCCAGGTGCCGGTCTTCGTGGCCGAGGTCTCCTGGAGGATGACCGGGGTGCCGGAGACGGAGGCGGCCGCGGTGTTGCCCGCGGTGTCGTACGCGCTCATGGACCACGTGGTCGCCGCGCCGGACTTCGCGGTGTGCGAGGCGCTCGTGGTGGTCGGGCCGTAGGTCTTGGCGACCGGGGCGGTCAGCCGGACCTCCTTGAGCGACGCGGTGTCGGTCGCCTTCCACTTCAGGGTGAGCGGGACGGCGGTGGTGTTCACCGTGCCGGTGCGCAGCGCGAGGTTCGGCTTGGTGGTGAAGCTCGGCGCCGTCTGGTCGGCGACCACGGTCGCCGCCGCGGACAGGGCCGTCTTCCCCGACTGGTGGGTGGCGCGGACCTGGACCGTGTGCGTGCCGACGCCGAGGGTGGCCTTCGCCGACGTGGCGGTGCCCGCGGTGGTGGCGACGCTCTTGCCGTCGACCAGCAGCTCGTACTTGGAGATGAAGGCGCTCGGAGTGCTCGCCGACCAGCCGACCGTGATCGCGGACTTGGTGTAGTACGACGTCCCGGCGAGCGTGGCGCCGGTCACCGACTTGATGGCGAGTCCGGTGACGGGGCCCGCGGCGAGGCTGCGGATCGAGGGCAGCTGCCCGTACAGCATGGTGCCGGGGCACTCGGTGTTGAAGCCGTCGCGGTGGCCGGAGATCTGCTTGAAGGAGTACTGCGTACCGGCGGTGAAGGTCTTCTTGAAGCCGTTGGACCCGTTGGCGCCCGCGGTGAGCATGGTGCTGCCCGCCGGGTCGCCCTTGTACTGGCCGAGCTTCCACGCGGCGATCCGGGCCACCGAGGTGGTCACCGCGCTGGGGGCGGCCGTATCCGTGTAGGTGCCGAGGACGGAGATACCGGTCGACTCCCGGTTGAAGCCGTAGGTGTGTGCGCCGAGGACCGGCCGGTCCACGCCGCCCTTGCGGCCCTCGAAGATCGTCCCGCACTTGTCGACCAGGAAGTTGTAGCCGATGTCCTTCCAGCCCTCGCTCTCGACGTGGTACGCGTACACGCCGCGCACGATCGCCGCGGAGTCGGCGCAGGAGTACTTGTTGGTCCCTGCGGTGTGGTGGACGAAGACGGCCTTGACCGTGGCGTTGTACTCCGGCGCCTCCGGGCTGATCGACTCGTCGGCGCCCCAGCCCGCACGCGAGGTGATGGGCGGCTTGGGCACGGTCGACGGCGGCGCGGGCGGCAGCGACGCGGACGGCGAGGTGCTCGCGGACGGCGAGGTGCTCGCGGTCGGCGAGGTGCTGCCGCTCGCCGTGGGCGAGGGGCTGTCCGTTGCCGTCTCGGAAGGTGCCACGGGCGGCGCCTCTGATGCCGGGGCGGTGTCGGACTCTGTGGCCGTGGGGGTCGGTTCCGAGGTGGCCGTCGGATCGGCCGAGGGGGAGTCGGACGACGACGGGTCGGCGGGGACGTCGGTCTCGGCGACGAAGGCGGCCGGGGCCGCGTGCAGCGACGAGCCCTTGCCGGGGTCGACGGTGTCCAGCCGCAGCCCGGCGGGCAGCTTCGCGGAGACCTTGCCGTCCGCGGTGACGCGTACCTCGACGCCGTTGGACGGGCCGACCCACCGTGGTTCGGTGGACCCGCGGACGCCGGAGCGGCCCGCCTCCGTACGGCCGTCGATGTCGGTCTCCAGCGGCATCCAGGACGACCAGGTGCCGTTCGCGGCCGACCTGGTCCGTACCTCGACCGCTCCCGTCACCTTCGCCGCCGGGTCGGTCCAGGTGACCCCCAGCATGCTGAACGGTGCGGTGTCCCGCCGGCCGAGCGACGCGGAACTGCCGTCCGCGGCCACCTTCAGCGCCGTCTTCCGTACGTCGGTCCTGACCGGACCGGCCTTGTTGTCACTGTCATCTGCGGAGTCGCCGGTGACGTTCTGGAACACCACGAAACCCGCCACGGCTACCGTCGTAACGGCAGCCGTGGTCCATATTTTTCGGTGCGATCTCACGTCATATCCCTCGGGGGTGTCACGGGGGGTGGCAAGGAGCCGTTGGATCACGGCGTTCGCACAGCTTTCCATGACCGTCCGAGGGCCCGTCCCCCACCCCCGGCACCCAGGGTCTTTTGTTTGGATCGTGCCGGGCCCCGCGAGTCCGGCATGATCCAAACGAACGCGCCGGCCGGCGGAGGACGTGTCCTCCGCCGGCCGACGCACGTGGTGTCCGGGGGGTGTTACGGAGCCAGCGCGATGTCGAAGAGGTGGATGCCGGCATTGGCCGGGAGCACCACGAGTTCGACCTGCTTGGCCGGGTCCAGGGCGATGGAGTGCGCGAAGACCCGGTAGGCGATGCCGGCGTTGCCGTACCCATCCGGACGGTTGCGGCCGTCCGTCGACTTCACGAGCGTCGCGCCGTGTGCCGTTGCCTCCTGGAACGACCAGTTGGGGAAGCCGATCGACCCGGTGGTGCTCGACCCGTCGGCGTAGAACACCGTCGCCGTGCCGGTGGCCCCGCTGCCGACGCCGGAGCCGAGGAAGACCAGCTTGCTGCCCTTGCCGGCGACCTTCACGCCCTGCCCGGTGCTCGACACGTTGTTCTTCGTGCCGGGGGCCGCGGCAGGCCAGGTCAGCTGGGCGCCGAGGGCGGTGACGGACGCTCCTGGCGTCAGCCCGACCGCGGCGAGTTTCTGCGCGGAGAAGCTGTTGCCCTCGCCGTCGTAGTCACCGGCCTTGGTGTTGCTCTCGTCGGTGATGGCGACGTTGTTGTACGCGTCGGAGAGGCGGGCCAGCACGGGGCCGGAGCGCTCGACCCGCGTGCCCGTGGCGGTGCCCTGGCCGTCGCCTCCCTCGTAGCTGGCGCTGGCCGTGAACGTGCGCATGGTGAAGCCCGCGCGCTGTTCCGGCACCTGGATCCGGAACTCCGCCGTGGCCGCGGCACCCGGCTGGTACGACCCGTCGACGCTGCGCACCGAGGGCTGAACGGCCCAGCCGACGGGGCCGTTGAAGGTGACCTTGAGCCGGCGCAGGCGCTCGGGTCCCGCGTTGGTGACGGTGACCTTCACCTCCGAGATGGCAGGGCCGTTCAGGTCGACGGGGGCGATCGTCACCTGGGTGCGCGCCTCGGACGCGGACGCGTCCTGCGGCGCGGCGGACGCGGGGGCGGAGGTGAACGCCACCGTCGCCACCGCCAGGGCCGCCACGGCTCTTCGGGCTGCGGTCACAGGTACGGACATGAATGCTCGCTCCTTCTCTTACGGTTCGGGCAGTGCTCGGCCAGGGTTCAGGGGGCAGGGTTGGACGTGGGCCGGGGTCACACGGGCGGCATCTCTGTCATGCGTGAGTCGAGGCCGAGACGGAGGTTCACCCACGAACCCCGGGTGAAGTCCGGGATCTGTACGGGCTTGCCCTTGTCCTCCAGGGACTTGACGCTCAGCGGCACCGGCGCGCACCAGGCCGCGGAGTCGTACACGTCGATGTCGGGCACGAGGCCGGCGCGCATCAGCTGCACGGTGCGCCACTGCAGGACGTAGTCCATGCCGCCGTGGCCACCGTTGTTCGCGGCGTCGTCGCCGATCTTCTTCCAGAGCCAGTGGTCGAACTCCTTGCGGTACGACCCGAAGTCCCGCCAGGCGTCGTCGCCGTGGTCGGGCTCGAAGTAGACCCGGGCGCCGGTGGAGGAGGTTCCGACGTAGTCCTCGAAGAGGCCGCGGCTGCCGGCGAGGCTGTTGATGCGGCTGTACGGGCGGGCGGAGCTCACGTCGTGCTCGGCGCGGATCGTCCGGCCGTTGGCGGTCTCGATCATGCAGGTGACGAGGTCGCCGTTGATGTAGGTCTCGTTCCACGACGGGTGGCCCTTGGGGACGAAGCGCTCGCGGTAGTCGGCGAGGCCCTTCGGGGCGGTCGCGGTGGCGCGCAGCGTGGTCATCCGGTCGCCGCGGTTGATGTCCATCGCCGCGGCGACCGGGCCGAGACCGTGCATCGCGTAGAAGGAGGCGGTGCTGCGGGTGTGCCACAGGCGGCGCCAGGAGTCCGTGTAGTACGTGTCCGAGAACAGCAGCGCACGCAGGTCGTGCAGGTAACCGCCGTGACCGTTCGTGACGTCGCCGAACACGCCTTCGTGCGCCATCTTGAGCATGGCCAGCTCGTTGCGGCCGTACGAGCAGTTCTCGGCGAGCATCAGGTGTCGTCGGGTCTGCTCGCAGGTGTCGACCAGGTCCCACAGCTCCTCGAGCTGGGTGGCGATGGGAAGTTCGACGATGACGTGCTTGCCGGCCAGCAGCGCGGCCTTGCCCTGCGGGTAGTGGAACTCCCAGGGCGTGGCGATGTAGACGAGGTCGATGTCGTCCCGCTTGAGCATCTCGGCGTACGAGTCGGCGGAGCCGCCGAACTCGGCGGGGCGCGGCTTGCCCGCCTTGACCAGGTTGTCAGCGACGCGCTTGGCGCGGTCCGGGCGGATGTCGCAGACGGCGGTGACCTGACAGCCGGGCACGGCGGACCAGCCCGTGGTCATGCCGTTGCCGCGGTTGCCGAGGCCGATGACGGCGACCCGGACGGTCTGGTGCACCTTGTACGGCACGTTGATCATGGAGGTCTGGCCGGCGGTGCGGCGCGGCTCGGAGGCCGTGACCGCACCGGAAGCGCCCGGCGCGGCGAGCGCGGGGGCGGACCCGGCGGCTCCGAAGCCGACGGCGATCGCGCCCGTGGCCACCGCCCCTCCGAGAACCGATCGCCGCGAGACTGCGGGGACTTCAGACATGAAGGACTCCAGATTCGACGTGGTCGGGATCACTGGCGGGACGACTGTGACGCGCGTTACATATGCATGTCAATAGATGATTGCAAAACGCTTCTTGCGCTCATAAATGAACACCGCGGCCTGCACGCTGCTGCATCTGCGTGCGCGGCGGGGCAAAGCTCGCCGGGAGGGGCGCTAGCGCGACGCGAACCGGTCCAGCGCCTCCACTACCGCCCGGCTGGTCGCCGCACCGCCCAGATGTCCCGCCCCGTCGATCACGGTCAACTCCGCGTCCGGCCATGCCCGGGCCAGCTCCCAGGCGGTGATGAGGGGCCCGCCCAGGTCGAGCCGGCCGTGCACCAGCACTCCCGGGATCCCGGCCAGCCGCCCGGCGTTCCGGATCAACTGCCCCTCCTCCAGCCAGGCCCCGTTGGAGAAGTAGTGCGAGCAGATCCGCACCAGGGCCTGCTGCGCCCTGCCCGGCCTGCCGCTGTACGGGGGCGGTCCCGCGTACGTCTCATGGGAGAGCACCGCGTCCTCCCACGCACACCAGTCCGCCGTCGCCTTCGCCCGTACCCCCGCGTCCGGGCTCTCCATCCGCTGGGCGTACGCGGCGAGGACGTCCGGGGTCGGCTTGCCCTCGGCCTCCGGCACCCCGGCCCGGAACAGGTCCCACGCCTCCGGGAAGATCTGCCCTGCGCCCCGGTACAGCCAGTCGATCTCGCTGCGCCGGGTCGTGGTGACGGCCGGGATCACGATCTCGGAGACCCGGAACGGATGTTCCTCGGCGTACGCGAGGATCAGCGTCGAACCCCAGGACCCGCCGTACAGCAGCCACTTGTCGATCCCCAGACGGACGCGCAGCTGCTCCATGTCGGCGATCAGACGGCCGGTCGTGTTGTACCGCATGTCGGCGGCGGGGTCGCTCGCGTGCGGGGTCGACCGGCCGCAGCCCCGCTGGTCGAAGAGGACGACCCGGTACCGGTCCGGGTCGAAATACTGCCGCGCCCACGCACCGCACCCCGACCCGGGGCCCCCGTGGACGACGAGCGCGGGCTTGCCGTCCGGATTGCCGCAGACCTCCCAGTACACGAGGTTGCCGTCGCCGACGTTGAGCATCCCGTGGTCGTACGGCTCGATCGGCGGGTACTTCTCGTCGGGCTCACGGTCCATGGCGGCGTCCCTCCGGTCCGGGGCAAAGGGTTCAGACTACGGCGGGGCGTAGCCTGGCTGCCGTGAATTCCACTGCCCGGATCCTGGCCGTACTCGACGAACTGCTCACCGAAGCGGGCCCGGAGGAGCGCGGCGCCCTCTGGCACCTGGCCGAACAAGGACGTGAGTTGGACGCCAATCTGGTGCGTCTGCCGCCCGGCGCCGAGGTCGGCGAGCATCAGGAGGACGTCCTCGACGTCCTCCTCGTCGTCCTCGCGGGCGGCGGTCGTGTCCTCGCAGGCACGGGCACAGGCACGGAGACGCTGGAGCTGGCCCCCACGACGGCCGTCTGGCTGCCCCGCACCTCCCGCCGCGCCCTCGCGGCGGGCCCGGACGGGCTCGCGTACCTGACCGTCCACCGCCGCCGCCCCGGCCTGACCATCAAGCCCTCGGTCGCGCCCTCGGCGGCGTACGAAGGCGGCGAGGGGCCCTGCATGCTGGACCGGGTCTGCCCCGAGTGCGGCCGGCTCTCGCCGGACCCGGCGCCGGTGTTCTGCAGCCGGTGCGGGGAGCGGTTCCCGGAGCGGTGAGGTGACGGCGGGAGGGGCTGCCGGGTTCGAACTCCTTCTTCCGGATCACCTCGCCGCCCGGGCCCGGACCGCTAGCGTGGGCCCGTGCCACATACCCCCGCGCTCCTCGTCATCGACATGCAGAACACCCTGGCGGCCATCGCGCACCGGGCCGCCGAGACCGTCGCCACGATCGCCGGCCTCCGCGAACGTGCCAAGGCCTCGGGCGTACCGATCGTGACGATTCAGCACCGCGGCGAAGGGCTGGAGGCCGGCACCGAGGGCTGGCGGATCGTGCCCGAACTCGCGCCCGCCGCCGACGAGGAGGTCGTCCACAAGACCAGCGCGGACAGTTTCCTGGACACCGCTCTCGACAAGACCCTCAAGACGCTGGGAGTCACCGAGGTGGTCGTCACCGGCTTCGCGACCGAGATCTGCGTGGACACCACGGCGCGGCAGGCGCTGAGCCACCGGTACGACCTGGTGCTGGTGGCCGACGGGCACACCACGTCCGTCCGGCCCGACGCCGGCGAATACGCCTCGCCGGACCGGTCGATCGCGCACCACAACGAGATCTTCCGGCACATCGACTTCCCCGGGCGGAGCATCCGCGTGCTGCCCGCGTCCGAAGTGGACTTCGCGGTCCTGTCGTAGCCGGGGCGCGGCCGCGCCCCCGACCCGTTGTCGCACCGCTCGACGGTGGCCCCCTTCGCAGGGCCCTTGCCGCGTATATATGTCGCAAACAGAGGTAAAATGGGCAGGTGGTGGCGAGTGATCTCCCCGAAGAACTCGCCGGACTTCTGCCCCGCATTCAGCGGCTCGCCCGGCGGCGGCTGTGGGGCGGTCTGCCCACGCCCCGGCTGCGCGGAGCGCACGCGGAACTGCTGCGACTGGTTGCCGCCCGGCCCGGAATCCGGGTCTCGGCGGCCGCGCGCGAACTCTGCCTCGCGCCCAACTCCGTCTCCACGCTGGTCAACCACCTGGTCGCGGAAGGCCTGTTGCGGCGGGAGCAGGACCCCGGCGACGGGCGGGCCGCGCTCCTCCACCCGACCCCGGCGGGCGTCGGCCGGCTGCGCGACTGGCGGGCCCGGCGCGACGCGCTCTTCCGCGAACACGTGGCGAAACTCGACTCCGCCGACCGGGCCGCGCTGACCGCCGCGCTCCCGTCACTGCGCAGACTCGCCGAGTCACTGCGCGAAGGAGAGGAGACCCCATGACTCCCGCCCTCCGCTGCACCGGTCTGGCCTACTCCTTCGGAACCTCGAAAGCCGTCGACGGCCTGGACCTGCTCGTCCGCCCCGGCGAGGTCTTCGGACTCCTCGGGCCCAACGGCGCGGGCAAGACCACCACTCTGCGTGCGATCACCACGCTGCTGCCCGTACCCCCCGGCGTCATCCATGTGTTCGGCCACGACGCGGCCCGGCAGAAGATGGCCGTACGGCGCCTGCTCGGTTACGTACCGCAGCAGCTGTCGGCCGACGCCAGTCTCACCGGCCGGGAGAACGTGGCCCTCTTCGCCCGCGTCTTCGACGTGCCCCGCCGGCAGCGCGCGGCCCGTGTCGGGCAGGCGCTGGACGCGGTCGGGCTGGGTCCCGAGGCGCACCGGCTCGCCGCCACGTACTCCGGTGGCATGGTGCGCCGCCTCGAACTCGCTCAGGCGCTGGTCAGCGCACCCCGCCTGATGATCCTGGACGAGCCGACCATCGGTCTGGACCCGATCGCCCGCGACAGTGTCTGGGACCGCATCAACGAAATCCGTGTCGGCACCGGGATGACGGTGCTGGTCACCACCCACTCCATGGACGAGGCAGACCAGCGCTGCGACCGGCTCGCCCTGATGCATCTGGGCAGACTGCGCGCCCTCGGCACGCCCACCGAGCTCAAGAGCGAACTGGTCGCGCACCGCGAGGAGTCCGGCGATACGGCTCTGCCGCCACCCACCCTGGAGGACGTCTTCCGGTACCACTCCGGAAGCGGCCTGGGCGACCCCGGTTCTCCCGGAGAGAAGGGAGTCTTCAACGATGTCCGCCGTACCCGTCGCACCGCATCCCGCCGCGGCTGAACCCGGCTCGCCCGACCGCCGCTTCGCCCTCCTCCTGGAACCGCCGCCCGCCCGCACGGGCTGGCACGTCGTCCCCGCGCGGGTCGCGGCGATGTGCGCCGTCGAACTGCAGAAGCTGCGCCACGACCGCACCGAGATCTACACCCGCGCCGTCCAGCCCGCGCTCTGGCTGCTGATCTTCGGCCAGACGTTCTCCCGTATCCACGCCATCCCCACCGGCGGCGTTCCGTATCTCGACTTCCTGGCGCCCGGGATCATCGCCCAGTCCGCCATGTTCATCGCGATCTTCTACGGCATCATGATCATCTGGGAGCGGGACTCCGGCGTCCTCACCAAACTCATGGTCACACCGACGCCGCGGACCGCCCTGGTGACCGGCAAGGCCTTCGCCGCCGGGGTGAAAGCCGTGATCCAGGCGGCGGTCGTCATCGTGATCGCCGCGGCGCTCGGCGTCGGCATGACCTGGAATCCGCTGAGGCTGCTGGGCGTGGTCGTCGTGGTCGTCCTCGCTTCCGTGTTCTTCTCCTGCCTGTCGATGTCGATCGCCGGGATCGTCCTCACCCGCGACCGGCTGATGGGCATCGGCCAGGCCATCACCATGCCGCTGTTCTTCGCCTCCAACGCGCTCTACCCGGTCGCGCTGATGCCCGGCTGGCTCCAGGCGATCAGCAGGGTGAACCCGCTGAGTTACCAGGTCGACGCCCTGCGCGGACTGCTCATCGGCACGCCGGCCCACCTCGGCCTCGACTTCGCGGTACTCGTCCTCGCCGCGTTCGTCGGCATCGTCGCCGCCGGTTCGCTCCTCGGCCGGCTCGCCCGCTGACCGCGCCGTACGACGGGCACCGGCAACCGGCCGACGGCCGGCCGCTCCCGGTTGCGACGTGACTCGGCGGCATGCCACAAGCGGGAGCGATCGGTCGCATGAGGACCATGACGCTATTCGGCGTAGGCCTTGATGTCGGCCAGTCCGACGTTCGATCCGACCCCGTCGGTCAGCTCGAACCGCATGGCGATGATGCGCAGGCCGTCTTCGAGACGGACCAGGGCGTGTATCGAAAGTAGATCTCGACCGCGCGGTGATCTCGGCAAGTGCCGCCGATGTCGCCGACCCGTCAGCCGCCGGGTCCTCCACTGCCAAAAGCCCCACCGTTGTCATCCTTGGGTACGTCCCTTGGCGAAGAGGGCCGGTTGATCTCATATGGGCTGAGACCTTCCCCGAAATCATCTGCAGCCCTCAAGTTTTCGCTGCTTCGGGAGGAACGTTCGGCCCGTGGTCCCTGCTGTCGTGCCCGAGACCGACGGCGCGCGTCCCACCAGACGAGGCCAAGCAGAACAGCGACTACGACCACTGCTATACCGACGGGGAAAATCCAGCGCACAGCCGAAGCGGCCAGTGTGATGTCACCGATGGGCACCTGGCTCACAAAGTGGCTCATCCGGCCCACGTCCTTCCTGAGGGGATTCCACCGCTCACAAAGCGAGGCAGAGGCTTCCGCTCGTTAGAGAGAGCCCGCAATGGCTGGAGCCGTGGGAAACTCCAATCCCGCCGCCCTTGGCGGGATCAATCTCGCGGGGCCCGCCTGAACTGGACGTCTGGCAAAGCTCAAGCTCCCTGATAAGTCTACGGCGGGGAGCGTACGGGGGACTGCTTAGTGCGCGGCGGGTGTATCAGCGGCCGGAGAGCCATCTACACGAGAGTGAGTGCACGTCTGTGCCGATCTCGGTGATGGCGTTCCACCGTTCTAGGGCTTGTGGTCCGGCACTGACTCGGGCAGTCCTGCGTACCAGCCCTGGACGGCCAGCCAGAATCCGGCCAGCACTATGGCGACGAGCGCGACGCGGCCTGCGTACCCGGCAACGGACGGCCCGATTATCCGTCGCCGGGGCAGCAACCACGCTGACAAAGCGACTGCCACTCCGATGAGAACGGTCAGCGGAAGCTCCGCGTACAGCACGCTCCAGTCCGGCCCTGCTTCGAATCCGGAGCGCGCCCGGAGTTCGGCATCCGCGGCCCATCCCAGCAGCCCGACGAATCCACCGGCCAGGGCCACCCCGGTACCACTCAGCGCTTCAACGCGTTCCCTCATGATCACTGGAGACGCTGGCTACTTCGTGGGAGTTCCCGAAGAACCGCACGATTCTCCGTCGCGAGGCAGGAAGGCATCCGGTCTGGTCAACCCCGAACATTTCCACCGGGCTAGGGCCTGTTGGGAAAGTGGCTCCGCTCGCGAACTCATCATTCAGCAACAACGGCAGCAAGGATTCCAGCTCGACGGGGTCCACGGGCAGCGTCCGCCCCGTGAAGAAGAGGTAGTCGCCGGTGACCGGGTCCGTGAGCGCTCGGTCCGGGTCGTAGGACATATCCGGCAGCAGCTTCACCATGCGCTGCACGTCCGCCACCGTCCGCAGTTCCGCGCCCACGCGCGCACCGGCGTCCCGCGAGTCGAGGAGAGCGCACAGCCGCTTCGCCTGTGCGTACACGTCGAGCGGGTCGCTGCTGCGGTAGACGGGATACGCCCGGGAGTTGCCCATCAGCCGGTCAGGCGTCGCCCTCGCCGGCGTACCCGAGGAAGGCGGTCCAGGCGGCGGGGGAGAGGGTGAGGGCGGGGACGGTGAGGTCCTTGGAGTCGCGGACGTGGACGGTGTGGGGGCAGGTGGCGACCTCGATGCAGTCGCCGCCCTGGTCGCCGCTGTAGCTGCTCTTGAACCAGTTGAGGTCGGTGCTCATTCTTCCTCTGCCACCTCTTCGATCAGTTTCATGGACGCTTCCGGGCTGAGCGCCTGCGCCCGCAGAATGCCATATTTGCCGAACAGATCGCCCAGGTCAGGCTGTTGGCTTACGAAGAAGCTGCCGCTCTGTCCTTCGACGTAGGCGAGGCGGCTTCGTTCAGCTGTCTCCAGCAGGACGTGCGACAGCTCCGCCCGCTCCCGGAAGAAGCGCAATAGCGTCCCGAACATCTGGGCGTTGCCGCCCCCTTGGCCACCGGAGTGCACAACTCACCTCCCGAGTGCACAACAGTGCACAGACGCCTTGTGTCCCTGGTCACGGTACGTGTGGGGCGCGACGCTTTCCGTATGGAACGGAAAAGTTCACTGGACCCGGTGCCCTCGTGGGTGCCTGCGAGCGGGCACGCCCTTCGGTATGCGGGCATCCACTTCGACGCCGTACGGATCACCGGTATGCGGGGGGGAGCACGTCGCGTACGAGATCATGCAGTTCACCGACTTTAGGGCGGGCCCCATCGTGCGCTCGCGGATCGGGGCGCGGAGCACGTATTTTCTGTTGCCGCCGCAGACCGTGACCGCCTACCGCTGGCCGGCCGGTGCGGAGGCGATGAGCCGGGACGGACGGACAGCAGCGTTCGTCGGGGTGCCCGCACTGCACGGGCTCACCTGGCCCCTGGATTGGCGTTCGCCACCGACCGCCGAGACGCCGTTCGTGGATGCGGCGTTGCTGCACGAGCTGATGGTGGGAGTCCTGGCGGACGAGACGGACGGGCGCTCGGCCGACTACCGGCCGCGGTAAACGTCGCGGCGGTTGCCTACGGTCAGCACCCACAGGATCAGCTGACCGTCCTCGACCGTGTAGACGGCCCGATAATCGCCGACCCGCAGACGCCAACGGGCGTGATGCCCTTGGAGAGCCTTGATGTCGAAGGCCGCAACATCGCCGGTGTCCAACGACTTCTGGAGTTCGGCGAGGCGCATGAGGATGCGCAGGGCGTCCTGGCGGGGGATCTTGAGCAAGTCCCGCTGAGCATGCGGAGTGAACCGCGTGACGTGGCCCATGGGGGTCAGGGGGCGGATCGGAGGAGTGCGGCCATCTCTTCCAGGGAGACGGAACCGTCCGTGCCCTCGGATTCAGCCTTGTCGGCCAGCCGGTTGAGCCATTCGTCCTCAAGCTGTTCGGCGACTTCCCGCAGGCGGCGGTATTCGTCGATGTCGATCAGCACTGCTTCGCTCTTGCCCCGGCGGGTGATGATCGTCGGAGTCTTGTCGCGCCGTGCGCGGTCGATCACGTCCGCGAGGTGGCGGCGAACTTCAGCCATCGACTCAACAACGGGCTCACTCATGTATTCAATGTAGCAGATGTACATCTGCTACGTGTAGATATTGGCTTGTGCGTGGTGAAGGGGAAGCCGGGTGCGGTACGGTGACGTCGTCATCACGCTCTGTATGCAGCCGTATGCGGGGCGGCCCCCGGCGGTGCTACCAACACCGGTCCGGAGGCCTTCACCCACGAGTGGTCTAGAGGTCCACCGGGATGCTTTGGCATGCTATCGCGCCGTCTCGGCGCTTCACGAAGGCTTCGCACGACGTGGTGCGTCATCCGCGTCTGAACAGTGACGCGAAGATTCTGCTCCTCTACGTGCAGGGGCTCCCCGATGGTTGCGTCGACCGCCCGCTCAGTGAGCACGCAAGGACGTTGGGGATCACGGGGCGGGCCTACCAGAAGGCCAAGAAGGCGCTGGTCGAGCACGGCTTCGTGCACGAGTGGCAGCAGCAGAACGACCGTGGCCGGTGGGTCACTGTTCAGCTCTTCGCCAACGCGCCGCTGACGGGTGAGGCCGCGGTCGGGGTTCGGGACGGGCGGGATGCCGAGGTGGCGCCGCCGAGTGTGCACAAACGGGCGGTCGGTCAACCGGCAGGACGGGTGGCCGGTGGCTATACACCGGTAGATGAAGAACTGGGGAAGAACACATCCCACCCACCCACCGAAGCCGAACCCGAAGCCGCAGCGGAGCTCGAACCCGAAGCCGAATCCGCGCCGGAAGTGGCTGAGGGCGAGCGGGTGTTGCTCTCGTTGCGGCATGCGCACCGGGAGCTGCACCTCGGGGCGCGGGAGGCCCGGGGGCTCGCGGAGGCCGCCGCCGAGTGGCTGCGGCGCGGGGTGACGGCCGCCGACCTTCGGCAGGCGCTGACCAGTGGACTGCCCGCAGAGGGCGTGCGGTCGGCGGTGGGATTCCTGCGGCACCGGCTCGTACAGAAGCTCCCCGAAGCAGCACCGCCGCCCGTCGAGGCCCGGCCCGTGCCACGGGCCGCCGAGCTGGTGGTCTGCAAGGGGCCCGGCGACGATCACGTGTTCCGGCCCGTGGGGGAGGAGACGCACTGCGGTCCGTGTCGCGGGGCGGACGCGCGGCAGTTCTGGCTCGCCCATGAGGCAGCCGTCGCCGCCCAGCCCCCGCACGTCCCCTGGCGTGAACGGGTTGCCGCCCTCGTGGCGAGTCCGGGTGAAGGCGGCGAGTGTCTGAACGGTGGGTGACCGGAGCTTGCCACGGATAACGATTCCCATGGCCGCGACTTCATGGGGCATGCGCGATCCTGAAGGCATGAACATTGAGATCCTGGTCGTGCCGGACTGTCCGAACACCGGCCCCGCGGCCAACCTCCTGCGTCAGGTGCTCGATGACGTCGGCCTGCACGACACCGCCTTCTCGACGCGGGTGATCGCCGACCAGGCCACGGCCGAGGCGGCCGCGTTCACAGGGTCGCCCACCTTCCTGATCGACGGCCGCGACCCGTTCGCCGAGCCCGGCCGCGCGCCGGGGCTCGCCTGCCGGGTATACAAAACACCCGAAGGTCTGGCCGGGCTCCCCGGGCCCGACCAGCTGCGGCAGGCCCTGATCTGCGCCCTCTAGGCTGGCGGCGGCACCGGCCGGCGTACGAGGAGAGCGAGCACGTGGCGGACAGCGAGCAGGGCCTGGCCGACGCACAGCGGCGGCACTGGCAGAACACATACACCGACCACCCGGGCATGTACGGCGCACAGCCCTCGGCACCCGCCGTCCGCGCCGCCGGACTGTTCCGCGCGGCCGGAGCGAAAGACGTCCTGGAGCTCGGTGCCGGGCACGGCCGGGACGCCCTGTACTTCGCCCGCGAGGGCTTCACCGTCCACGCCACCGACTTCAGCCCGACCGGCCTGGAGCAGCTGCGGGACGCGGCCCGCGCCCAGGGCGTGGGCCGGCGGGTGACGACCACGACGCACGACGTACGCGATCCGCTCCCCCTGCCGGACGCCTCGGTGGACGCGGTCTTCGCGCACATGCTGCTGTGCATGGCCCTGTCCACCCAGGAGATCCACGCCCTGGTCGGTGAGGTCCGCCGCGTCCTGCGCCCCGGCGGACACTTCGTCTACACCGTCCGCCACACCGGCGACGCCCACTACGGCGCCGGCACCGCCCATGGCGACGACATCTATGAACACGGTGGCTTTGCCGTGCACTTCTTCTCCCACGGCCTGGTCGACTCGCTCGCCGACGGCTGGACCCTGGACGAGGTCCACGCCTTCGAGGAGGGCGACCTGCCCCGTCGCCTTTGGCGCGTCACGCAGACCGCGCCCCGATGACCGCAAGCGAGATACCCGCGGCGGACCTCACTGTCGACGGCACCGGCCTGCTCTGCGTCACCCTCCTGCTCCGGCTGCGCAAGCAGATCGACGCCGCCGAGCCGGACACGGTCGTGCACGTCATCGCCACCGACCTGGCCGCCCCGCTCGACCTGCCCGCCTGGTGCCACATGACCGGCCACACCTACCTCGGCCCCGTCCCCGGCAGTGACCGGCCGGTGTACGCCCTACGGCTTGCCGCCAACGCGCGTTCCACCCGGCCGGGCGCCCCCTGGCACCCGGCCGAGCACTGACACAACACATCGTCCTCGCTGGTCCCGTAAAGGTTTCTCAACTGGGCCCGCAGCGGGACACCGGCTGTGTGTGTCAGCAACTGGCGGGCGGTCACCGCTCCGAGGGGGCGGTCGGAGACTGCAGTGGCGCGTCGAGGACCCCGGGGCACGATGTGGCAGAGCAGGCATCGAATCAACGAGTTGCAAAATTATGCAATTCACTACATGCTGTGATGGTTGTGTCCGCTGGTAGCTGCGGACAAAACGACCAGGTGATACCCCAGGTGACCGGGGTGAAGAGGGGTGTTCGACACCGTGCCAGTTCCGCTCTATCAGGCCAAGGCCGAGTTCTTCCGGATGCTCGGGCATCCGGTGCGCATCCGGGTGCTGGAGCTCCTCCAGGACGGCCCGATGCCGGTGCGCGACCTGCTCACGAAGATCGAGATCGAGCCCGCCGCGCTGTCCCAGCAGCTGGCCGTGCTGCGCCGCTCGGGGATCGTCACCGCGACCCGCGAGGGCTCGACCGTGGTGTACGAGCTGGCCGGCGGGGATGTGGCGGAGCTGATGCGGGCCGCGCGGCGGATCTTGACCGAGATGCTGGCGGGGCAGAACGAGTTGCTGGCCGAGTTGCGGGAAACCGAGGTCGCGGCCCAGTGAGCACCCCTGTGGCCAGGGGCTTTACCCGGGCGGGTTCCCTGCTGCCCTCGCGCACCGATCTGGCGATGATGGGCCGCAGTCCGCGCCGTGACCTGCTGGCCGGGCTGACGGTGGCGATCGTGGCGCTGCCGCTCGCGCTGGGCTTCGGTGTCTCCTCCGGCTTGGGCGCCGAGGCCGGGCTGGCCACCGCCGTAGTCGCGGGCGCGGTCGCCGCCGTGTTCGGCGGCTCGAACCTCCAGGTGTCCGGGCCGACCGGGGCCATGACGGTGGTGCTGGTGCCGATCGTCGCCCAGTACGGCACCGGCGGCGTGCTGATGGTCGGACTGATCGCCGGGCTGATGCTGATCGGTCTCGCCGTCGCGCGGGCCGGACGGTACATGGCCTACATTCCCGCCTCGGTGGTGGAGGGCTTCACCCTGGGCATCGCCTGCGTGATCGGCCTCCAGCAGGTCCCGAACGCGCTCGGGGCAGCCAAGCCGGAGGGCGACAAGGTCCTGGTGGTGGCTTGGCACGCCATCGAGGCGTTCATCCAGTCGCCGAACTGGACCGCCGTGACGCTGGCGGCCGGGGTGGTTGTGGTGATGCTGGTGGGGGCCCGCTGGCGGCCCACCATCCCGTTCTCGATCGTCGCGGTGATCGCCGCGACCCTCGTCGCACAGCTCTTCCACCTGGACGCCGCCGCCCGGATCGGGGACCTGCCGGCGGGCCTGCCCGCGCCCTCGCTCGGCTTCGTCGACGTGTCCGCGCTCGGCTCGCTGCTGGCCCCGGCCATCGCGGTCGCCGCGTTGGCGGCGCTGGAATCGCTGCTGTCCGCGCAGGTCGCCGACGGCATGACGGTCGGTCAGAAGCACGATCCGGACAAGGAGCTGTTCGGGCAGGGCTTGGCGAACATCGCCGCCCCGCTGTTCGGCGGCGTGCCGGCGACCGGCGCGATTGCCCGCACCGCGGTCAACGTCCGCACTGGCGCCTCCTCCCGGCTCGCCGCCCTGGTCCATGCCGCCGTGCTGGCGGTCATCGTGTTCGCCGCCGCCCCGCTGGTCTCCAAGATCCCGCTCGCCGCGCTGGCCGGGGTACTGATCGCGACCGCGATCCGCATGGTCGAGGTCGGCTCCCTGCGGGCGATGGCGAAGGCCACCCGCGCGGACGCGATCGTCCTGGTGCTGACCGCCGTGGCGACCCTCGCCCTGGATCTGGTGTACGCGGTCATCATCGGTTTGGTCGTCGCCGGGGCGCTGGCGCTGCGGGCGGTGGCCCGTCAGGCCCGCATGGACCAGGTCGACTTCCGCCCCGACATGCCCGGCGAGCACAGCGACGAAGAGCATGCGCTGCTGGCCGAGCACATCGTCGCCTACCGCATCGACGGCCCGCTGTTCTTTGCCGGCGCCCACCGCTTCCTTCTCGAACTGTCCGAGGTCGCCGATGTGCGCGTGGTGATCCTGCGCATGTCGCGGGTCACCACCCTGGATGCCACCGGCGCTCTCGTCCTCAAGGACGCCGTTGAGAAGCTGAACCGGCGCGGTATCGCCGTCATGACCTCCGGCATCCGTCCCGGCCAGCGACGCGCCCTGGACTCCGTTGGAGCCCTGGACCTGCTTCAACTGGAGGGCCGGGAGTACGCCACCACGCCGGAGGCGATCGCCGGGGCCCGGGCCCACCTGTACAAGGCCGGGCTGCTGCCCGCCGTCCCCCAGAGCGTGACCGGGTTCCGCCTCGCCCACCCGGAGGCGAAGTGACCACCCAGCTCGAAGCCCTCCCGTACCGGCATGTGCTGACCCTGCCCGCGATGGGCTCCTCCGTGCGCATCGCCCGCGAGACCACCGAACAGGTACTGACGGAATGGGGCATCAGCCGCCGCCACCCCAGCATCGATCCGGCGCTGCTGATCCTGGCCGAGCTGGTCACCAACAGCGTCCGGCACGCCGCCGCTCTCTCCCCGAACGTCACGGTCATCTTCGCGGCCGGAGCGGACACGTTCGCATTCGCCGTCCACGACCGCCACCCCTACCAGCCCGCCCTGTACGCCGCCGTGACCGGCACCGGCGCGGGAGGGCTGGCCACCGTCGTCGAACTCACCCTCGGTCTCGGCGGTACCGCGGTCGTACGCGGCGACGCCGATGGGCAGGGCAAGAGCATCTGGATCACCCTGCCGCTGTAGAAGGAGAGCCCCGTGATGACCATCGAGTGGCGCTGCACCACCCAACGGCAGTGGTGCAGCGACCAGTGGCCCGACGCGTGCACCGCGCCGGCCTGACAACCCGATACAACCCGATCAGCAAGGAACGATCAATGAGCGACATTGTGGTGAAGGACAGCAACGGCACCGCCCTGGAGGACGGCGACTCCGTCACGCTGACCAAGGACCTGAAGGTCAAGGGAACGTCCGAGACCCTCAAGCGCGGCACCCTGGTGAAGAACATCCGCCTCACCGGCAAGCCGGACGAGGTCGAGTGCAACACCAAGAAGGTCAAGGGCTTGGTCCTGAAGACCCAGTTCCTGAAGAAAGCCTGACCCGGCGCGGTACACGCCGCGTGACCAGCGGCCCCGTTCTCAGCTGCACGGACGGGGCCGCATGTATCCGGGATTCCGCCGCCGGTGCGGCGTGGATCAGAGCGCGGGGACGGAGACCGGACCGCCCATGGGTGTGGCGGATCCGCCGCCGGCGGGGCGGAGCGAGGACAATGACTGCGACTCCGGGCCGACGAAGGAGGACCTGTGGTGAATGCCGTGGTGAGCCGCGGAACAGGGATGACCGCGTCCGCCGAGGACCGGGCGCAGTGGCGTGGCCGGCTCCTGCGGGCCGGGCGGGACCTGTTCGCCGCGTACGGCTACGCGCGCACGACCGTCGAGCAACTCTGCGCCGAGGCGCGCGTGCCGATTCGCGCGTTCCATCAGCAATTCACCTCGCGGGAGGCGCTGTTGATTGCGCTGTACGACGAGGTGGCGACCAGCGGACTGCGCGCGTCCGAGGAGGCGATGCTCTCCGACGACATGGAGGAGTGCGGGACGGAGGAACGGTTCCGTCGCCTCTTCGCCGCCTATGTGCGCGGGGTCACCGCTGATCCGCGGGCCGCGCGGGTGGCGTTCGTCGAGGCGCTGGGCGTGAGCCGCACCGTGGACGACCATCTCGCGATGTGGCGGACGATGTGGTCCGAGTTCCTGACCTGCGAGGCCGAGCGTGCCGCCGAGCGGGGTGAGGTGGGTGACGGCGACCAGCGGGTCGCGGTCACGGTGATGACCCACTCGGTCGAGGAACTTCTCGCCCACCACGCCCGCCGCCCCCGTCAGGTCACGCCCGACTGGCTGACCGAGGAGCTCACGCGGCTCTCCCTGACCATGCTCGGCTCGCCCTGACCGCCCCCGCTCTCTTGTACGGCGAATAATGGGGAGATGGCAGACGGAGCGAAGGCGGATGCGGATGCCGGCGATGAGTTCGCCGCCGTTCTGACCGGGGTCGGGTCGCGTCTGAGGGCCCTGCGCCGGGAGCGCGGCACGACCCTCGCCCAGCTGGGCGAGACGACCGGGATCTCGGTCAGTACCCTCTCCCGCCTGGAGTCGGGCGGCCGCAAACCCACCCTGGAACTGCTGCTGCCACTGGCCAAGGCGTACGGGGTCCCGCTCGACGAACTCGTCGGCGCCCCCGCCACCGGCGACCCCCGCGTCCATCTGCGCCCCTTCACCCGCGGCGGCAGAAAGTTCATGCCGCTGACCCGGCACCTCGGTGGCCTCCAGGCGTACAAGATGGTGCTGCCCGGCCGGCGAGGGGCGACCGGGCCCCTGGAGCAGCGGGTGCACGAGGGCTACGAGTGGCTGTACGTCCTGGCGGGGCGGCTGCGGCTGGTGCTGGGCGAGCACGATGTCGTACTGACCACCGGGGAGGTCGCCGAGTTCGACACGCGTACGCCCCATGCCTGGTCCAGCGCGGGGCCGGAACCGGTCGAGATTCTCAGTCTGTTCGGGCCGCAGGGCGAACGGATGCATGTGCGGGCCCGGCCCACCAAGAAGTGAGGGCACCGGGACGGCCGGGCGTCACGCTTCCGTGCGACCGCCCGCGTACGGCCCGCCCATGCCCCACGCCTGGTGCATCGCGTCGGCGAATGTCGCGGCCAGCTTCTGCTCGCCCGTGGGACCGGGGTGCGTGCCGTCGTATGTGTCCATGTGGATGTCGTACCCGGCCGGGCGTGACGCCAGCAGGATCGGTGACATCGGCTCGTCGAGGTCGGCGACCGCCTTCGCGAGGAGCTCGTTGAAACGGTCGCACTCGGCGGCGAACGGGGCGTCCGACTCGGCCCGTATGTTCGGGATGACCGGCAGGAGCACGGCCTTGATGTGCGGGTTCGCGGTGCGGGCGGCCGCGACGAACGCGCGGGCGTTCTCGGCGGTCTGCCCGCTGTCCGTGTAGAAGCCGAGATCTATCAGGCCGAGCGAGACGAGCAGCACGTCGGCACGCGTCGCGGTGACCGTGTCCGCGATCACCGGGGCCATGTGCAGCCATCCCTCGCCCCAGCCCGCCAGATGGCGGCGGGCCCGGGCGGGGAAATCCGGGGCGCCGTACGCGTACGAGTCCGGGGTGTTCGTCGCGGTGTCGTAGAGCTCGGTCCGGGGACCGACGATCTCGTACGGACCGTCGAAAGCCGCTTCGAGGTGCTGCCACATGCGGTAGCGCCAGGTGACGTCGCCGGCGCGGCCGATGGTCATGGAATCGCCGACGAACAGAAAACGCATGGCGCCATCATGGCGGATCAACGCGCGGAGCTGCGACGTGACGATGGACACTTGGTCCATGCGTTCGTATCTGACAGTCACCGGTGCCGCCGCGCTGCTCGTCCTCGCCGGGGCGGCAGCTGCCCCGGCCATGGCCGACGACGGGTCCGCCGACCGCAGCTTCACGATCGAGGACCCCCGGATCACCGAGTCCAGCGGCCTCGCCGCGAGCCGCGCCCACCCGGGCATCTACTGGACGCACAACGACAGCGAGGACGGGCCGTACGTCTACGCCGTCGACTCCCGGACCGGGAAGACCGTCGCGACGATCACCATGCGCGGGGTCGGCGCGCCGCGCGACGTGGAGGCGATCTCGCTCGGACCCGACGGCAACCTGTACGTCGGCGACATCGGCGACAACCTGAACGGCAGCTGGGACCACGTCTGGATCTACCGGTTCCCGGAGCCGAAGGTGCTGAAGGACGCGACGGTCCGGGCGACCCAGTTCGACGTGAAGTACGCGGACGGGGCGCGCAACGCCGAGGCGCTGATGGTCCACCCGAAAACCGGCCGGGTCTACATCGCCTCGAAGAACGAGGACGGCGGCGGACTGTACGAAGGACCCGCCGAGCTCTCCACCGGACGGACCAATGTGTTCCGGCGGGTCGGCGATGTGCCGTGGGTGACGGACGGGGCGTTCTCGCCGGACGGGAAGGAACTGGTGCTGCGGTCCTACTTCAGCGCCCGTGGCTACGCGTTCAAGGACGGGCGGCTCGGCGCCGACCACCCGGTCCACGCACCGTTGCAGGGACAGTCCGAGTCGGTGACGTACACGGCGGACGGGTCGGCGCTGATGTTCGGCTCGGAGGGCGCGCGGAGCCAGGTGGTACGGGTGGACATCGCAGGTGCGGGCGGGAACGGAGGCGATGCCAAGTCGCCGTCGAAGGACGGCGGCGGTGCGTCGGCCGCCGGCGGGACGGGCGGGGGCGGCAGCGAGGTGAAAGGCAGCACGCTGCTCGGAGCGGTGGTGCTCGCCGCCGTGGGCGCACTCGTCTTCATGAACCGGCGCCGCAAGCGCGGCTGACCGACCGCGCCCGACCCCATCAGCGCACGTCCCGGGGCCGGAGTCATCCGATGACGCGCCGCACGTAGGGTCGGGCGCTATGACGAACCAGGGGCCCGAGGCCTTCTCCACCGAGCGGCTCGACGTACTGCCGCTGCGAGTCGCGCACGCCGACGAGATGGCGGCGGTCCTCGCCGACCCGGCCCTGCACACCTATACGGGCGGCGCCCCGGAGGACCTGGACACCCTCCGGGCCCGCTACACCCGCTGGGAAGCCGGCTCGCCCGACCCTGCCGAACACTGGTGGAACTGGGTACTCCGGGTACGCGCCGACGGTCGTCTCGTGGGCTGGGTCCAGGCCACGGTGGCGGGCCCCCGGGCCGAGATCGCCTGGGTCGTCGGCACCGAGTGGCAGGGCCTGGGCTACGCGAAGGAAGCGGCGGCCGGACTGGTGGCGCACCTGCCGGCCGACGGCACAGTCCGTACGGTCGTCGCCCACATCCACCCCGACCACACCGCGTCCGCCGCGGTGGCCGCGGCGGCGGGACTCGTGCCCACCGAGGAGTGGGAGGACGGGGAGCGGCTGTGGCACCGCGAGGAGATCACTTCCGGGACTGCCCGGCCTTGAGCAGATCCGCGACGTCGAGCGTGACCTCGGCGCCGATGGAGGCGGGGAGAGCGGCCTGCTGACCGGGGGCGTACACCTGGTGGCTGTCGTATCCATTGGCCATGGGCTCGGTCAGGACGTGGACCCGGCCGTGCTTGCGGTCGACGATCACGTAGACCGGGATCTTGGCCTCGGCATAGGCGGCGACCTTGTTGCGCAGGTCGTTGTTGTAGTTGCTGGAGGTGACCTCCAGGACGAGGCGGAAGATGACAGGGTCGTAGCAGTTGTTCTCGACCAGATGCTCGTCGCGGTCGGCGTCGACGATCGCCAGGTCGGGGACGGCGTAGTCCTCGGGGCCGCCGGGCAGCCACAGACCGATTCCCTGAAGGACTCTGGTCTCCTCGCCGTGGAGGCCCGCCGCCAGGAAGGGAATCATGAGCGTGGTCAGTGCATCCGCATGCGGGCCGTCCGGGGGTGGGGCCACTGTAACGACGCCTCCGATGATCTCGACGCGGTAACCCGGATGCTGCTCCGTGAGCCAGTTGGCCGTTTCGAGCAGGGATTCCGGCTCCCCGTCCCAGGGGTGCTCGACTGCTGCTGCAGACATTGCGGGCCTCCTGAAGGGCTGATGTCGAGGTCATCATCGTAGGACGATCCGGCCGCCCGTGCCCTGAAGGCATTCCGCCACCCGGTCGAGTGATGCAGAAACGGCCCTGCTCACCTTTCGTGTGCAGGGCCGTCTCTTGACGCGTTACCGCTACAGCTTCTCGATCACGTAGTCGATGCAGGCCGTCAGGGCCTGGATGTCCGTCGGGTCGATCGCCGGGAACATCGCGACACGCAGCTGGTTGCGGCCCAGCTTGCGGTACGGCTCCGTGTCGACGATGCCGTTGGCGCGCAGCGCCTTCGCGACCGCCGCGGCGTCGATCTCGTCCGAGAAGTCGATCGTGCCGATGACCGCCGAGCGCTTCTCCGGGTCGGTGACGAACGGGGTCGCGTACTTCGACTCCTCGGCCCAGCCGTACAGGTTCCGCGCCGACGCGGCGCTGCGGCCGGTCGAGAAGTCCAGGCCGCCCTGGCTGTTGAACCAGGTCAGCTGCTCGTTCAGGAGGAACAGCGTGGCCAGGGCCGGGGTGTTGTACGTCTGGTTCTTGAGGGAGTTGTCGATCGCCGTCGGCAGCGAGAAGAACTCCGGGATGTGCCGGCCGGACGCGTGGATGCGCGCGGCGCGCTCCAGGGCCGCCGGGGAGAAGATGCCGATCCAGAGGCCGCCGTCGGCGGCGAAGACCTTCTGCGGCCCGAAGTAGTAGACGTCCGTCTCGGTGATGTCGACCGGCAGGCCACCCGCACCGGAGGTGGCGTCCACCAGGACGAGGGAGCCCTCGTCGGCGCCGGCGACGCGCTTGATCGGCATGGCGACACCGGTCGACGTCTCGTTGTGCGTGAACGCGTAGACGTCGACACCCGCCTCCGCCTGCGGGTCCGGGTGGGTGCCCGGGTCGGAGGCGATGACGCTCGGGTCGGCGAGCCACGGGGCGAGCTTGGCGGCCTTCGTGAACTTCGACGAGAACTCGCCGAAGTTGAGGTGCTGGGACTTCGTCTCGATCAGACCGTGCGTCGCGATGTCCCAGAAGGCGGTGGAGCCGCCGTTGCCCAGGATCACTTCGTAGCCCTCGGGGAGGGAGAAGAGGTCGCGTACACCCTGACGCAACGAGCCGACCAGGTTCTTGACCGGGGCCTGGCGGTGGGACGTCCCGAGAAGAGACGTTCCGGTGGCGGCCAGCGCATCGAGCGCCTCCGTCCGCACCTTGGAAGGACCGGCGCCGAAGCGTCCGTCGGAGGGCTTGATGTCAGCGGGAATCTGGATATCGGCCACGAACCGGAGCGTAGTACCTCACGGGCACGGTCGAGCGCCGTGTCCGTCGGATGAGACACACGCTCCGGCGTGTTGACCACATCGCGCGGCGGGGTCAGCCCAGTTCGACCGGCAGGTCGTACAGGTCGTTCCGGGTGACCGATCGGCTTGTTCCGCAGCTCGGAGGCCGGGACGGCGAGCTCCAGCTCCGGGAACCGCTCGTCCAGCGCGGGCAGCGCCACCCCCGCCTCCAGCCGGGACAGCGCCGCGCCCGGGCACACGTGCGGGCCGTGGGTCACGGGGCAGCCGGAGGGCGGCGCCAGGGGCTGGGTCACGGGGTGGGCTCCGGGGTCTTCTCCGGACGGGTGGCGGACGGGGCGGACGCTGTGCCGACCGCGAGCGCATGGAGGTGCTCGACCAGCGTGATCAGTACGTACTTGCTGGACGAGCGGTCCCGGGCGTCGCACTCCACCAGGGGCACGTCGTCCGAGAGGTCGAGCGCCTCACGTATCTGCTGTTCGGTGTGGAGCGGGCCGCCGAAGTCGTTGCACGCCACGATGAACGGGGTGCCGTGGTGCTCCAGACGGTCGATCGCGTACCAGGAATCGGCGAGCCGGCGGGTGTCGACGAGGACGACGGCACCGAGCGTGCCCGAGAACAGCCGGTCCCACAGGAACCAGAAGCGTTCCTGACCGGGTGCGCCGAAGAGGTACAGCACCGAGCGTTCGTCGAGGGAGATCCGGCCGAAGTCGAAGGCGACGGTCGTGGACGTCTTCGACTGCACACCGTCGAGGTGGTCGACGGCCTCGCCCGCGCGGGTCATGGTCTCTTCCGTGTTCAGCGGACGGATCTCGCTGACGGAGCGGACCATGGTGGTCTTGCCGACCCCGAAGCCGCCGACGACGACGATCTTCAGTCCGTTGTCGGCGGTCGCCTGCAGGGCGGCACGGTCAGAGGTTGCGGAGTCCAACGAGCACCTGTTCCAGGATGTCGGGGTCGGGGAGCCGGTCCGCGACACGGGCGGTACGGGGGTGACGGGCGCTGATCCGGCCGGTGTCCAGCAGGTCGGACAGCATGATCCGGACGATGCTGACGGGCAGCCCGAGCCCCGCCGCGATCTCGACGACCGCGGTGGGGCTCTGGCACATCCGCAGGATCGCGACGTGCTCCGACTGCATGCCGGGGGCCGGCTTGCATTCGGCGACCACCAGCGTCACCAGGTCGAACGCGTCCGAATCGGACCGGCTGCGGCCACCGGTGAGGGTGTACAGCCGGTCCGGGGCGTCGTCCCGGCCGGGACGGGGGCGGGTCATACGGCTGCGGTCGCGTCGGCGGCTGCGGTGGCGTCGGAGGGGGCTTCGGAGGTCGCGGAGGAGCGCGGCGGGGCGCTGAGGTGTTCGCCGAGCTGCTCGATGAGCTCGGTCATGTTGTGGCCGATGAGGCCGACGTCGGAGTCCTCCGAGGCGACGACCGCGAGATGGGCGCCCGCGCCCGCCTCGACGATGAACAGCACGCCGCCGTAGAACTCGGCCATCGCGGACCGTACGCCGCCGGTTCCGTCACCGAACTCGACGGAGGCGCCGTGCGACAGGCTCTGGATGCCGGCCGAGATAGCGGCCAGCTGGTCGGCCTGATCGACGGAGAGCTCGGGGGTACGGCAGAGCTTGAGGCCGTCCCTGGACAGGACGAGGGCGTGCCGGGTGCCGGGGGTGCGCTCCAGGAGCCCCTCCAGCAGCCAGTTGAGCTTCTCGTCGGTGGTCGCGGTCATCGGGTGTTGCCTTCCGGGTGCGGGGGATTGGGCCGTACTGCCTGGCGGAAGCTGCTGAAGCGGGCTGCCTGTTCCTTGGGGTCGGAAGTACGGGGCCGGGGAGTCGCGGCGGCCCCGGGGGTGGCGCCGTTGGCGTTGTTACGGGATTCGGCGGCGGCGAGGGTACGGCCCCGGGTGCGCTTGGGGAGGCCGCTCTCGCCGAACCGAGGGAGGCTGCCGGTGGTCTCGGACGCGGAGCCGGAGCCGGTCTCCGCGTTCGCGGGGGCGGGCTCGGCGGCCGGGGCGGGGGTGTGGACGGGCTCCGGTTCCGCCGCAGGGGCGGGCGCCGGGACGGTCACCGGCGTCCGGGTGACCAGTTCCTGCGGGAGCATCATCAGGGCGCCCGTGCCGCCGCGCGCGGACGGCCGGAACGAGACCGTCAGACTGTGCTTACGGGCCAGTCGGCCCACGACGGCGAGACCGAGGCGGGTGCCGGACAGACCGGTCAGGTCCTGGTTGGTGGCGGACACCGCACGCTCGGCGCGCCGCAGCTGCACATCGCTCATCACCAGACCGCTGTCCTCGACGGTGAGGACGATGCCGGCGGGTACCTCCTCCACGTACACATGGACTTCCGCGGTGGGCGGCGAGAAGTTGGCGGCGTTGTCGAGGAGTTCGGCGAGCGCGTGCATGACGCCCTCGGCTGCGTGACCGGCGATCGCGACGTCGCTGGTCGAGTGGAGACGTACCCGCTGATAGCCGTTGATCCGGCCCATCGCGCCGCGCAGGATGGACTCCATCACGATCGGCTTCGCCCAGCGCCGCCCGGAGCGGGCGCCGGTCAGCACGGCGATGGAGTCGGCCAGCCGGCCCGCCTGGGCGGTGCGGTGGTCCAGGTGCAGCAGATCGCCGAGAACGTCCTCGGCGGAGTGCCGGTGCTCCATCTCGCGCAGGTCGGCGAGCATGCTGGTGGCGAGCGCCTGCATCCGTCCGGCGGCGTTGGCGCAGGCGGTGATCGCGGCGGAGCGCTCGGTCTCGCTGCGGGCCACGCGTGCGCTCAGCCGCTCGACCTCGTCGTGCAGCCGGTCGCCCAGCCGCTTGACCTCGTCGTCCAGCCGGGCGGTCTCCGCGGCGGCCAGTTCGGTGATCCGCGCGTTCTCGGCCGCTGCGGCGGCCTTGATCCTGGCCGCCTCTGCGGTGAACCGCTGGGCTTCGGCCGCGGACGACGACACCAGCCGCGAGGTCTCGGCGGTGAACCGCAGGGCCTCGGCGGCGTTGTGCGCGCGCAGCAGGCGCGTGGTGGCCCGGGCGTGGACGGCGATCGCCACGGTGACGGACAGCAGCAGGGCGGCTGCGCCCGCCCCCCAGGACAGCGGGGTTCTGACCGAAGCGGGAGCGGCGAGGACCGCCCACAGACAGCAGGAACCGGTGACGGCCGCCGAGACCAGCAGGGCCAGTGCGGTTGGCCGGGATGTGGGGCGCAAGCGGAGTCCTAGGGGGCGGACGGCGACGGACAGGGGGTGGATCCGGACACTTCGGCATGACAGGGGGCGAAAGAGATCAACCGGAGTTGATAATTCCTAATCAAGTCGGGGTCACTATATGAGAATTGACGATCTGTTTGGGAAGACCTTGTGGTCTTCCCTGTTATGTATGCGACTACGCATCCGACATATTCCGACGGATTGACGTATTCGGGGGAAACGCGCGGGGGTGGCGGGCCCACCGCCCCGACCAGCGGCATTCTGGGCCCATGGCTGAACGACAGGACCGGACCGCTCTTGTACGGGCCCTCGGCAGCGCCGTGCGCGGAGAGGTGGAGTTCGGCACCACCGCGCGGGCGCTGATGACGATGGACGCCTCCAACTACCGCCGGGTGCCGCTCGGCGTCGTCGCCCCGCGCGACGCCGACGACGTCGCCGCCGCGCTCGCCGTCTGCCGTGCGCACGCGGTGCCCGTCGTGCCGCGTGGCGGCGGCACCTCCATCGCCGGGCAGGCCACCGGCACCGGTGTGGTCCTCGACCTCACCCGCCACCTGAGGAAGATCGTCGAACTGGACGCCGCGTCCCGGACGGCCGTCGTCCAGCCGGGCGTGGTCCTGGACGACCTGCGCGCCGCCGCCGCACCCCACGGCCTCACCTTCGGCCCCGACCCCTCCACGCACAGCCGGTGCACGCTCGGCGGAATGATCGGCAACAACGCTTGCGGCTCCCACTCGGTGGCCTGGGGCACCACCGCAGACAACGTCCACGCACTGACCGTCGCCCGCTACGGCGGCGACACGCTCCGGCTCGACCGGGGGACGTGGGACGGCGCCCCTGCCGGCCTCCGCGAACTGGTCGGCTCCCACCTCGCGCTCCTGCGCACCGGCTTCCCCGAACTCCCGCGCCGCATCTCCGGATACGCCCTCGACGCCCTCCTTCCCGAGCGGGGCCCTGACCTGGCCCGCGCCTTCTGCGGCAGCGAAGGCACGCTCGGCGTGGTGACGGAGGCGACCGTACGACTGGTCGAGGCGCCCGGATCCCGCGCCCTCGCCGTACTCGGATACGCCGATGAGTCCGCGGCCGCCGAAGCCGCCCCCGGGCTCCTCCCGTACCGCCCCCTGACGGTCGAGGGCATGGCCGCCGATCTCGTACGGGAACCGGCCGGGCTGCCGCGCGGCGGGGCCTGGCTCTTCGTCGAGACGGGCGGGGACACCCCGGCCGAGGCGCGGGCGCACGCCGAACGGATCCTGCGGGCGGCCGACGCGGTGGACACGGCCGTGGTCACCGACCCGGCCGGACAGCGGGTTCTGTGGCGCATCCGGGAGGACGCGTCCGGCACCGCTACCCGGATGCCCGATGGCAGTGAGGCGTGGCCCGGCTGGGAGGACTGCGCCGTACCGCCCGCCCGCCTCGGCCCATATCTGCGCGACTTCCGCGCCCTGCTCACCGCACACGGGCTGCGCGGCACGCCGTACGGGCACTTCGGCGACGGCTGCATCCACGTGCGGATCGACTTCGACCTGCTGAGCGGCGACGGTGTGGCCCGTTTCCGCCGCTTCTCCGAGGAACTCGCCGCGCTCGTCGTCACGCACGGCGGCTCGCTGAGCGGGGAACACGGCGACGGGCAGGCGCGGGCCGAGCTGCTGACCCGGATGTACGGGGACGAACTCGTCGCGCTCTTCGGCCGGTTCAAGGACCTCTGGGATCCGGACGGCGGCATGAACCCCGGCATCCTCGCCCGCCCCGCCCGCCTCGACGAGAACATCCGCTTCGACGTCCTGCCGAAACGTCCCGTGGACGTCACCTTCGGCTACCCGCACGACGGCGGCGACTTCACGGCGGCCGTACGACGATGCGTCGGCGTCGCGAAATGCCGTACGGCGCAGCCGGCGGGCACGGACGTGATGTGTCCGTCCTTCCGGGCGACCGGCGAGGAGGCCCACTCCACCCGCGGCCGGGCCCGCCTGCTTCACGAGATGCTCGCCGGCGAGGTGATCACGGACGGCTGGCGGTCGGAGGAGGTGCGGGACGCGCTCGACCTCTGCCTGTCCTGCAAGGGGTGCCGCAGCGACTGCCCGGTGGGCGTGGACATGGCCACGTACAAGGCGGAGTTCCTGCACCACCACTACCGGGGGCGGCTGCGGCCCGCCGCCCACTACGTGATGGGCCGGCTGCCGCAGTGGCTGCGGCTCGTGGCCCCGATCGCGCCCGCGCTGAACGCGCTCGCCCGGATCCGCCCGTTCGCCGCACTGGCGAAACGGCTGGCGGGCATCACTGCGGAGCGAACGATTCCGGTGCTGGCGGGGGAGACGTTCACCCGGTGGGCCCGAAAGCACAGGGGCCGCGGGACCGTGATCCTGTCGAGCGATCAGGTGGTGACCGTCTGGCCGGACACCTTCACCGACCACCTCTCCCCGGAGGTCGGGAAGGCGGCCGTCCGGGTCCTGGAGGCGGCGGGCCGGACAGCCCTGTACCCGGAACGGAGTGTGTGCTGCGGACTCACCTACGTATCGACGGGCCAACTGGACAAGGCCCGCACGGTCATGCGCCGCACCCTCGACCGGATGGGGTTCTCCCTCGGCGACCCGCTCGTCGTCCTCGAACCGAGCTGCGCCGCCACCCTCCGTACGGACCTGCCGGAACTCCTCCCCGACGACCCGCGCGCCGCCGAACTCGCCGGTTCCGTACGGACGTTGGCGCAGTTCCTGGAGGAGTACGCCCCCGAATGGCGGCCGCCGCGCCTGGACCGCCGGGTCGCGGGCCAGACCCACTGCCACCAGCACGCGGTCCTCGGCGACGCGGCCGAACGGCGGCTGCGCGAACGAGCCGGGCTGGAAGGGGAGCTGAGCGGAGGGTGCTGTGGTCTTGCGGGGAACTTCGGTTTCGAGCGGGGCCACTGGGATGTGTCGGTGGCGTGCGCGGAGGAGCAGCTGCTGCCGTCGGTACGGGGTGCGGAGCCCGGCACGGACATCCTGGCGGACGGTTTCTCGTGCCGGACCCAGCTGGCACAGCTGGCGGGTGTGCGGGCGAGGCACCTGGCGGAGCTGCTGGCGGAGGGACTGGACGGGCCCGCTGCCCACCCCTCCGGCAACTGACCCGAGCGTCCGCCCGCGCCACCGCCGCCACCAGCCGCTCGTTCTCCGGAGCCGCCCCGCCCGGGCACTCCCTCACCGGGCGATGTTGTGCCCGATGATCTCGTGGGCCAGCGCGGCGAGTTCGGGCAGCGCCGGGTGGCCGGGGGCGTCGCGCCGGGCGAGGAGCAGCGGTACGGGCGGGGCGTCGACGAGCGGGCGGTAGGCGACCCCCGCGTGCGGATGCATGTCGGCGGTGGAGGCGGCCGACACCCCGGAGCCGCGCCCGGCCGCGATCGCGGTCAGCCAGTCGTCGGTGTTGGCGACGGTGACGGTGGCGGCGGGCCGGGCGCCAGGTGGCCACAGGCCGATGGTGGTGGTACCGGAGACGGTGTTCAGGACGATCGGGCCGCCCGCGAGATCGGCGAGACGGAGCGTGGCGTGCGCGGCGAGCGGCCCGTCCGCGGTCACCGCCGCCACCCGGTCCTCGCTCAGCAGCACCTCGGTGACGAGCCCCGGCGCGTCGACGGGCCCGCGCAGCAGCGCCGCGTCGACCTCGCCGCGGGTGAGCCCGGCGGTGCGGTCGTCGATCCGCAGCAGCTCGAGGGGCGTCTCCGGGTGCCGCTGCTGCCAGCTGCGGAGCAGCGGTGTGGTGTAGGGGCCCAGCGCCGACCAGGCGTGTCCGAGCCGCAGCGGCCAGCGGCGCAGACTGCCGGGGTCGACGGCCTCGTCGAAGGTGGCGACCGCCGCGGCGGCCTTGTCGCGGAAGACGACGCCCTCGGGGGTGAGGGAGAGGTGGTGGGTGGAGCGGTCGACGAGCCGGACGCCGAGGTGCTGTTCCAGAGCGGCGAGGGTGCGGGAGACGGCGGGCTGGGTGAGCCGGAGCGCGGCGGCGGCGCGTGTGACGTTGCCCGCTTCGGCGACGGCGAGGAAGGCCCGTAGATGACGCAGCTCGACGGTGCGGCCGGGGCTCTGTCCTGTGCTCATGCGTGTGGAGCATAACGGGAGCGCAATCGGCATTTCACGTGCCGCGCAGACGTCTCTACGGTGAAGAAACGAGCCGCAGGGCAGGAGTGCAGTATCTTCAATTGCCAAGTGCAGCACATTGAACTCTTCGAGGATGAAGGCCGCCCGTGAATGACCAGCGCAGTGCCGTGGAGCCGGCCGCAGCAGCCGTCGCCGTACCGGAGGCGGTGTCCGCCCTCGACGGGACGGGTCCCGCACGACCGGGCGGCCGCAGGGCGGCGCTCGCTCCGGTGGCGCTGGTGGTCGCGGGCGGACTCTCCGTCCAGTTCGGCTCGGCGGTCGCGGCGCTGCTGATGCCACGGGCGGGCGCGCTCGGCGTGGTCACGCTCCGGCTGGCCGTCGCCGCGGTCGTCCTGCTGATGGTCTGCCGCCCGAAGTGGCGCGGCCACTCACGGGCCGACTGGGGGACGGTGGTCGCGTTCGGCGTCGCGATGGGCGCCATGAACATGCTCTTCTACCAAGCACTCGACCGCATCCCGCTGGGTGCGGCCGTCACCCTGGAGGTGCTCGGCCCCCTCGCGCTCTCGGTCGCCGCCTCCCGCCGGCTGATCAATCTTGTCTGGGCGGGGCTCGCGCTGGGCGGGGTGTTCCTGCTGGGTGGTGGCGGCTTCGACCGACTGGACCCGGTCGGCGCGGCGTTCGCGCTCGGCGCCGGGGCGATGTGGGCGGCGTACATCGTCTTCAGCGCCCGTACCGGCCGCCGCTTCCCGCAGGCCGACGGCCTGGCCCTGGCGATGACGGTCGCCGCGGTCCTGTCGCTCCCGCTGGGCATCCTGGAGTCGGGCGCGAAGCTCGCGGTGCCGTCGACGCTCGCGATGGGAGCGGCGGTGGCGCTGATGAGCTCGGTGCTGCCGTACACGCTGGAACTGATGGCGCTGCGCCGGCTGCCCGCGCCGACGTTCGCGGTCCTGATGAGTCTGGAACCGGCCATCGCGGCGACGGCCGGCTTCCTGATTCTCGACCAGGCGCTGACGGCCACCGACGCCCTCGCCATCGCCCTGGTCATCGGGGCGAGCATGGGAGCGGTCCGCAGCCAGGTCGTCGGCGCCCGCCGCGCGAGGCCGGACACTCCTTAGGGGGCCTTGCGCGGTGAGCCGCCGCCCGGGCTCCCGTGCGGGGGCTCTCGTCGGGCTCCGGATCTCCGGCCCGCACCCTCACCACGCGCAGGCCGCATTCAGGTCCCTGACGGAGTCGGCGAGTTCCGCCGGAGGCGCCGGCCAGCCGACGGTGTGCCAGTGGGCGATCCGCCAGGACAGCCGGCGGGGCCACAGTGGGGTCGTGGGCAGTTCGGGGACCGGAACCCAGACGGGGACGCCGCCGTAGTTGTCCAGGGTCTCCGGTGCGCCCACCTCGCCCTCGGTCTCCACGGTGAAGTAGTGGCCCCGGGTGCCGCGCCGCCAGATCCGGGCCACCTCGCGCACGACCGTCCCGTGCAGGCCGGTCTCCTCCCGGAGCTCACGGATCGCCGCCATCTTTGGCGTCTCGCCCGTCTCGACCCCGCCGCCCGGGATCTCGTACCACGTCCGGCCGCCCTCGTCGAGGCAGATCAGCAGCATCCGCCGGTCACGGATGACGATCGCGCCGCCGCGGACCCGGGTCGGCGCGGCTGCGGTCGGGTCGTCCAGGGCGGCCGCGGCCTGCGTGGGCAGCCCTTGCGACCAGGCGCGCAGGACCTTCTCCGCCGTCCCGACCGGACGGATCCGGGCGTGCAGCGCCTCGGCCAGGGACAGGGCTACCGATGATCCGGCAGGGGTCCGGCCGTCGTCCGGGAAGGCGTAGTAGATGCCGCTCTCGTCCCGATACCGCTCCAGGACAAGCTTGTTGTCGTCGAAACGCACGCCCGTCGTGCGAGGTTCGTCAGTCATCGGCGGAGGCTAGCAGCCGGGTCCCGGGCCACCGGTGGAGGCGGACGGATCAATTAATGCAAGCGTGCTTGCTTGTTTCCAGGTCCGCTGACATGCTCCTGGGCAAACAGCCACGCCCCGAGGGGAGCGCACCGTGTCCGACGCCGCAGCCGTGCTCGACGATCTGCGCAACGAGAGCGACGAACTCGACCGGCTGGTCGCAGAGTTGAGTGCCGGGCAGTGGGCCGGGCCGACCCCCGCCGAACGCTGGACCGTCGCCCACCAGATCGCCCATCTGACCTGGACCGACGAGGTCGCCCTGCTCGCCGTCACCGATCCGGACGCCTTCGCGGTGGAGGTGGCCAAGGCCCGGGCGGCCCCCGACAGCTTTGTCGATCAGGCTGCCGAGGAGATCGTTGCCGCGGAGCCGACCGCGCTGCTCGCGCGCTGGCGCGACGGGCGTGAACGGCTCGGGCGCGCCCTGCGCGACGCCCCGCCCGGCACCCGCATCCCGTGGTACGGGCCGCCCATGAGTGTCGCGTCCATGGCGACCGCGCGGCTCATGGAGACCTGGGCGCATGGGCAGGACATCGCCGACGCCCTCGGCGCCGTACGTGGTCCGACCGCCCGGCTGAGGCACGTCGCCCGAATCGGGGTGCGGGCCCGTGACTACGCGTTCCTCGCACGAGGGATCAAGCCGCCCGGTGAGGAGTTCCGGGTCGAACTGACGGCACCCGGAGGTGAGTTGATTTCCTACGGACCCGAGGGCGCCGCGCAGCGCGTCACCGGACCGCTGTACGACTTCTGCCTGCTCGTCACCCAGCGCGCCCACCGGCTCGACCTGGCCGTGCGCGCCGTCGGGGCCGACGCCGACCAGTGGCTCGACATCGCACAGGCCTTCGCCGGGCCGCCCGGTCCCGGCCGCGCACCCGAGGGCGGTGCACGGTGACCGCCGCGCCGCTGCGGATCGGGAACGCCTCCGGCTTCTACGGCGACCGCTTCGACGCCGTGCGCGAGATGCTCACCGGCGGCCCCCTCTCCGTCCTCACCGGCGACTATCTCGCCGAACTGACCATGCTCATCCTCGGGCGGAGCAGGCTGGGGGACCCGAACCGCGGGTACGCCACCACCTTCCTGCGCCAGCTCGAAGAGGGTCTCGGGCTCGCGCACGAGCGCGGGGTGAAGATCGTCGCCAACGCCGGAGGGCTCAACCCGGCCGGACTGGCCGAAGCGGTCCGGGAGTTGGCGGAGAAGGTGGGCGTGCCGGTGCGCGTCGCGCATGTCGAGGGCGACAGCCTGCCCGTCCCCGACGGGTTCCTCACCGCCAACGCGTACCTCGGGGGCGCGGGCATCGCCGCCTGCCTGCGCGCCGGGGCCGATGTCGTCGTCACCGGCCGGGTCACCGACGCCGCCCTCGTCACGGGACCCGCCGCCGCCCACTTCGGCTGGGAACCCGGCGACCACGACGCGCTCGCCGGTGCCCTCGTCGCCGGGCATGTGCTGGAGTGCGGCACCCAGGCGACCGGCGGGAACTACTCCTTCTTCCGCGGCCACGACGTCCGCCGGCCCGGCTTCCCGCTCGCCGAGATCCACGCCGACGGGACGTCCGTCATCACCAAGCACGAGGGCACGGGCGGCGTCGTCGACGTCGGGACCGTCACCGCCCAGCTGCTGTACGAGACCGGAGGCGCCCGGTACGCCGGACCGGACGTGACCGCCCGGCTCGACACCGTACGGCTGACGCAGGACGGACCGGACCGCGTACGGATCTCCGGAGTGCGCGGCGAGGCTCCGCCGCCCACGCTCAAGGTCGGGCTCAACCGGCTCGGCGGCTGGCGCAACGAGGTCGTCTTCGTGCTCACCGGACTCGACATCGAGGCCAAGGCGCAGCTGGTGCAGGACCAGTTCGCGGAGGCGCTCACCCGGACCCGTACGGAACCCGACGAGGTGCGGTGGGAGCTGGCCCGTACCGACAGGGCCGACGCCGACACCGAGGAGACCGCCGGCGCCCTGCTCCGGCTCGTCGTCCGCGACCAGGAGCCGGAGGCGGTCGGACGCACCGTCTCCGGGGCCGCGATCGAGTTGGCCCTCGGCAGCTACCCGGGCTTCCACGTCACCGCCCCGCCCGGCAAGGGCGCGCCCTACGGGGTGTTCGAGGCGAGGTACGTACCGGCGGGAGAGGTCGACCACGTCGCCGTACTTCCGGACGGGCGGCGGGAGGACATGGCAGCACCGGTACACGTGAGGGAACTTGAGGGTGTGGACGAGCCCGCCCTGCCCGAGCCGCTGCCCACCGGAATCACCCGGCTCGCCCCCCTCGGCCGCATCGCCGGCGCCCGCAGCGGCGACAAGGGCGGGGACGCCAACGTCGGCGTCTGGGTCCGTACCGACGACGCCTGGCGCTGGCTCGCGCATGAGCTCGCCGTCGAACGGTTCCAGGAACTGCTCCCGGAGACTGCCGAGTTGACCGTCGTGCGGCACGTCCTGCCGAACCTCCGTGCGCTGAACTTCGTCGTCCACGGCCTCCTCGGCGAAGGCGTCGCCGCGCAGGCCCGCTTCGACCCGCAGGCCAAGGCGGTGGGGGAGTGGCTGCGGTCCCGGCACCTCCCTGTCCCCGTGACCCTGCTCGAATCCACCGACGCACCGGAGGCGCACGCATGACCGTTCTGGCCAGCGGGCTCGACACCGTAAGCCCCGAATACACCGCCAACCGCGCCGCCATGCTGACCAAGATCGCCGAGCTCGACACCGAGCACGCCAAGGCCCTCGCGGGCGGCGGCGAGAAGTACGTCGAGCGGCACCGGGGACGCGGCAAGCTGCTCGCCCGGGAACGGATCGAGCTGCTCGTCGACCCCGACACACCCTTCTTGGAACTGTCGCCGCTCGCCGCCTGGGGCAGCGAGTACGCGGTGGGCGCCTCGCTCGTCACCGGCATCGGCGTCGTCGAGGGCGTGGAGTGCCTGATCACCGCCAACGACCCGACCGTACGCGGTGGCGCCTCCAACCCCTGGACGCTGAAGAAGGCCCTGCGCGCCAACGAGATCGCCTTCGCCAACCGGCTCCCGTGCATCAGTCTCGTCGAGTCGGGCGGGGCGGACCTGCCGTCCCAGAAGGAGATCTTCATTCCCGGCGGCGCACTGTTCCGCGACCTCACCCGGCTCTCCGCCGCCGGAATCCCGACCGTCGCGGTCGTCTTCGGGAACTCGACCGCGGGCGGGGCGTACGTCCCCGGCATGTCCGACCACACCGTCATGATCAAGGAGCAGTCGAAGGTCTTCCTCGGCGGACCGCCGCTCGTGAAGATGGCGACCGGCGAGGAGAGCGACGACGAGTCCCTCGGCGGCGCCGACATGCACGCCCGCACCTCCGGGCTCGCCGACCATTTCGCCGTCGACGAGCACGACGCGCTCCGTCAGGCGCGACGGATCGTCGCCCGGTTCAACTGGCGCAAGGCACACGCCGATCCGGGCCCCGCCGAACCGCCGAAGTGCGACGAGGAGGAGCTCCTCGGCATCGTGCCCGGCGATCTGAAGGTCCCGTTCGATCCGCGCGAGGTCATCGCCCGGCTCGTCGACGGCTCGGACTTCGACGCGTTCAAACCGTTGTACGGGACGAGCCTCGTCACCGGCTGGGCCCGGCTGCACGGCTACCCCGTCGGCATCCTCGCCAACGCCCGGGGCGTCCTGTTCAGCGAGGAGTCGCAGAAGGCCGCCCAGTTCATCCAGCTCGCCAACCAGCGCGACATCCCCCTCCTCTTCCTTCACAACACCACCGGCTACATGGTCGGCAAGGAGTACGAACAGGGCGGCATCATCAAGCACGGCGCGATGATGATCAACGCGGTGTCGAACTCCAGGGTCCCGCACCTGTCCGTACTGATGGGCGCGTCGTACGGGGCCGGGCACTACGGCATGTGCGGGCGCGCCTACGACCCGCGCTTCCTCTTCGCCTGGCCGGGCAGCAAATCCGCCGTCATGGGACCGCAGCAGCTCGCGGGCGTGCTGTCCATCGTCGCGCGCGCCTCCGCCGCCGCGAAGGGACGGCGATACGACGACGAGGCCGACGCCGGTCTGCGCGCCATGGTGGAGCAGCAGATCGAGTCCGAGTCGCTGCCGATGTTCCTCTCCGGGCGGCTGTACGACGACGGGGTCATCGACCCGCGCGACACCAGGACCGTCCTCGGGATCTGCCTGTCCGCGATCCACACCGCCCCGGTCGAAGGCGCCCGCGGCGGCTTCGGCATCTTCCGGATGTGAGGACGACCATGATCAGCACCCTGCTCGTCGCCAATCGGGGCGAGATCGCCTGCCGGATCTTCCGCACCTGCCGCGCCCTGGGCATCGCCACCGTCGCCGTGTACTCGGACGCCGACGCCGACGCACTGCACGTGAGGGAGGCCGACACCGCCGTACGGCTGCCGGGGGCCGCCCCCGCCGACACGTATCTGCGCGGCGATCTCGTCGTACGTGCCGCGCTCGCCGCGGGCGCAGACGCCGTGCACCCCGGCTACGGGTTCCTCTCCGAGAACGCCGGGTTCGCCCAGGCCGTGCAGGACGCCGGGCTCCTCTGGGTCGGGCCACCGGCCAAGGCCATCGAGATGATGGCGTCCAAGACGCGCGCCAAGGAGCTGATGGCCGCCGCCGAAGTGCCGCTGCTCGCCCCCGTCGACCCGGCGAGGGCGACCGTGGACGATCTGCCGCTGCTGCTGAAGGCCGCGGCCGGTGGCGGCGGGCGCGGGATGCGGGTCGTACGGGAACTGAGCGCCCTGCCGGGCGAGATGGCGGCTGCCACGGCCGAGGCGGCGAACGCCTTCGGGGACGGGGAAGTCTTCGCCGAGCCGTACGTCGAACGCGGCCGGCACGTCGAGGTCCAGATCATGGCCGACGAGCACGGCACCGTATGGGCGCTCGGCACCCGCGACTGCTCGCTCCAGCGCCGCCACCAGAAGGTCATCGAGGAAGCACCCGCACCCGGCGTCGACGAGGCGCTGCGCACCCGGCTGCACGACGCGGCGACCGCCGCCGCCCGAGCCGTCGGCTACCGCGGCGCGGGCACCGTCGAGTTCCTCGTCACCGCCGACGGGCGCCCCTGCTTCCTGGAGATGAACACCCGCCTCCAGGTCGAACACCCCGTCACCGAAGCCGTCTTCGGCCTCGACCTCGTCGCCCTGCAGCTCTCCGTCGCCGAAGGCGAACCCCTCCCGTCCCCCACGCCCCCCACCCCGCACGGGCACGCCGTCGAGGCCCGGCTCTACGCCGAGGACCCCGCCCGCGACTGGCAGCCCCGGACCGGGCCGCTGCACACCCTCGACGTACCGGACGAACCCGGACTGCGCCTGGACACCGGGTACACCGGCGGCGACACCATCGGCGTGCACTACGACCCGATGCTCGCCAAGGTCATCGCCCACGCCCCCACTCGCACCCAGGCCGTACGGCTCCTCGCCCGCGCCCTGGAACGCACCCGCATCCACGGACCGGTCACCAACCGCGACCTGCTCGTACGGTCCTTGCGCCACCCCGACTTCACCGGCGCCCGCCTCGACACCGGCTTCTACGAACGCCACCTGGACGCCCTCACCCGCACTCCGGGCGACGACGCGGACCAGCACCTCGCGGCCCTCGCCGCAGCCACGGCCCTCGCCGCAGCCGCCGCACACGCCGCCCGGCATCCGGGTACCGCCGGCACAGCCCGCTTCGGCGGCTGGCGCAACCTCCCCTCCCGGCCCCAGACCAGGCGCTACCGCAGCGAACCCGACGGCGCCGAGCACGAGATCGCCTACCGCACCACCCGCAGCGGCGCGATCGACGCCCCAGGCGCCAGGATCCTCACCGCCACTCCCGACCACGTCACCGTCGAGACGGACGACGGCGTCACCCACCGCTTCCGCCTCGCCGCCCACCACGACCGGGTGTACGTGGACGGCGCCACCGGCTCGTACACCTTCACCGCCCTGCCCCGCTTCACCGACCCCACCGACCGCACCGAACCGGGCTCCCTGCTCGCCCCCATGCCCGGCACCGTCGTCCGGCTCGCGGACGGACTCGTGGCGGGCGCGGCGGTCGAGGCGGGGCAGCCACTGATCTGGCTGGAGGCGATGAAGATGGAACACCGCATTCACGCCCCCGCCTCCGGCACCCTCACCGCACTGCACGCCGCACCCGGCCTCCAGGTGGAGGTCGGCGCTCTGCTCGCCGTCGTACAGGAGGAACCGACCCCATGAGTACCGTCCTCGAAACCGAAGAGCAGCAAGCCCTGCGCGCCGCCGTCGCCGCACTCGGAAAGCGGTACGGGCGCGACTACATGACGTCCGTCGTGCGCGACGGAGCCCACCCCCGCGAACTGTGGACCGAAGCGGCCAAGCTCGGCTACCTCGGGGTGAACCTCCCGGAGGAGTACGGCGGTGGTGGCAGCGGCATGGCCGAACTCTCCATCGTACTGGAGGAATTGGGGGCGGCGGGCAGTCCGCTGCTGATGATGGTCGTCTCCCCGGCGATCTGCGGCACCGTCATCGCCCGCTTCGGCACCGGCACCCAGAAGCAGCAATGGCTCCCGGGCCTCGCGGACGGCTCCCTCACCATGGCCTTCGGCATCACCGAACCCGACGCCGGATCCAACTCCCACCGCATCACCACCACCGCCCGCCGCGACGGCGAGGACTGGCTGCTCACCGGGCGGAAGGTCTTCGTCTCCGGCGTCGACATCGCCGACGCCACCCTCATCGTCGGCCGCACCGAGGACGCCAGGACGGGGAAGCTCAAGCCCTGTCTCTTCATCGTCCCGCGCGACGCCCCCGGCTTCCGGCGCTCGCAGATCGACATGGAACTCCAGGCGCCGGAGAAGCAGTTCGAGCTCGTCCTCGACGACGTGCGGCTGCCCGCCGACGCCCTCGTCGGAGGGGGTACCTCCCGCTCGAGCGAAGCCGAGAGTGGGGGAGAGGACGCGGGTCTGCTCCAGCTCTTCGCCGGACTGAACCCCGAACGCATCATGACCGCCGCGTTCGCTCTCGGCATGGGGCGGTACGCGCTCGGCCGCGCCGTCGAGTACGCGCGGACCCGTCAGGTGTGGAAGGAGCCCATCGGCTCCCACCAGGCCATCGCACACCCCCTCGCCCAGGCGCACATCGAACTCGAACTGGCCCGCCTGATGATGCAGAAGGCCGCCAGGCTGTACGACGAGGGCGACGACATCGGCGCGGGCGAAGCCGCGAACATGGCGAAGTACGCCGCCGCCGAAGCCTGCGTGAAGGCCGTCGACCAGGCCGTGCACACCCTCGGCGGCAACGGCCTCACCCGCGAGTACGGGCTCGCGTCCCTGATCACCGCCGCCCGCGTCGCCCGGATCGCACCCGTCAGCCGGGAAATGATCCTGAACTACGTTTCCCACCAGTCCCTGGGGCTCCCCAAGTCCTACTGACAGGAGGGACCCTGTCCCGCCACCCGCCGTATCGAAGGGACCCGCCATGGTGAACGTGTTCCGCAGCGAGTACACAGATGTCCAGCCGCTCGGCCTGCCCATCCATGATGCGGTCCTCGGAAAGATCCTCCGGCGCGAACTGCGCGACCGGGAGAAGGCCGACGAAAAGGTCAGCGAGAGGGCGGAAGAGGCATGAAACTGGTCCGCACCGGCCACGAGCGCGGGATCGCCACCGTACGGCTGGACTCACCGACGAACCGCAACGCGCTCTCCGCACAGCTCGTCGCCGAACTCCACGAAGCGCTCGCAGCCTACGGCGGGGACGAGACCGTACGCGCCGTCGTCCTCACCCACACCGGCACCACGTTCTGCGCCGGCGCCGACCTCAACGCACCGCCGGAGCCCGAGGCGTTCGTCGCCCTGATGCGGCAGATCGTGACCCTGCCCAAACCGGTCGTGGCCCGCGTCGACGGACATGTCCGGGCCGGCGGACTCGGCCTCCTCGCGGCCTGCGACATCTCGGCCGCCGGACCCGCCTCCACCTTCGCCCTCACCGAGTCCCGGCTCGGCCTCGCCCCCGCCGTGATCTCGATGCCACTGCTGCCCCGCACCGACCCCAGGGCCGCCGCCCGCTACTACCTCACCGGAGAACGGTTCGACGCGACCGAAGCGGCCCGCATCTCCCTCGTCACCATCGCCGCCGAGGACGTCGACAAAGCACTCGTACCCGTACTGGACGGACTGCGCCGGGCCTCACCGCAGGGGCTGGCAGCATCGAAGGAGCTGGTCACAGCTACTGTGCGGGAGAGTTTCGACCAGTACGCCGAAGACCTCATCGCCCGCTCGGCAGCACTCTTCGCCTCCGCCGAGGCACGGGAGGGGATGACAGCCTTCCTCGAACGACGGGACCCCGCATGGGTGTTGTGACGCCCCCCACCGACCGGACCCCCAAGCAGGACCGCAGCCGCGCCACCCGCCAACGGCTGCTCGAAGCCGCGGTCGCTTGCCTCGCCGAACACGGCTGGGCAGGCTCCACGGTCTCCGTCGTCGCCGAACACGCCGGGGTCTCCCGCGGCGCCGCCCAACACCACTTCCCCACCCGCGAGGACCTGTTCACCGCCGCCGTCGAATACGTCGCCGAGCAACGCTCCGCCGCCCTGCGCGCCCTGCCCGTCCAGGGCCGTACGGCCGTCGTCGCCGCCCTCGTCGATCTCTACACCGGCCCGCTCTTCCGCGCCGCCCTCCAGCTCTGGGTCGCCGCTTCCAACGAATCCCAACTCCGCCCCCGTGTCACCGAACTCGAAGCCCGCGTCGGCCGTGAGACCCACCGCATCGCCGTGGAACTCCTCGCCGCCGACGAGACGAAGCCCGGCGCACGCGAAACCGTCCAGGGGCTCCTCGACATGGCCCGCGGCCTCGGGCTGGCCAACGTGCTGACCGATGACACCGCCCGGCGTCAGAGGGTCGTGGCACAGTGGGCGGCACTGGTGGACGACGTACTCGACTGACCTTGGGGGGACCTGTGGGTGACTACTTCCAGACGATTGTCGACCTCGACGCCACCGAGCAGGACGCCACACAACTCGGCGCCGGGCTCCTCGACTGGCTGATCACCGAAGGAATCGTCAGCGCCGGGCGCACCGACTGCGTCCTCGACGGAGACGGCTACGGCAACGCACCTGGTCCGAACTACGCCGAGGCCGTCGACGACCCGGAACCGGTCGAGCTGTGGAGCAACGGCCTCTACGTTGGGACCGGACGCACCGTCTTCGACAGCGGCCAGGGCGACGCGGGAGCGGCCACCTGCCCGCTCTGCGCCACCGAGATCCGCCTCGTCGACGACACCTGGTGCCCCGTCGACAGCGCCTGGGCCCCGCTCGCGGGCCGGCTCGGTGCCTGGGCGAACGGCGGCGAAGGCGTCGTGGAGTGCCCCTTCTGCCGCCGGCCCTCCGGAATCGACCGCTGGAGCTGGGAGGACGACTACTACGCGTGCGGGCAGCTCGGCCTCACCTTCTGGAACTGGGCGGAGCTGACCTACGGCTTCGAACAGGAGGTGCGGCGCCGCCTCGGCGGACACCGCACCGTCACTCTCCGCGGCAAGCTCTAAGAGTCATCCCGTAATGAGATGCCGTCCGACCAGTTCCCGTTCGGGGGTGTCGCCTCTGGGTGGGGCGTTCCCTTCGTGGGCGGCTGTTCCGACGTGGGCCTTGTGCCGCTGGTTCGCGGGTCGGGTCTCATTCGGGGTGGGCCGGTACCGGTCGGTGGTGTTTTGCCGAGCAGAGGCCCGCTGCCGGGGGATTCCCGACGCTTGGGCTGCCGCGTGGGTGCGGCCCGGCCGGAGGCGTGGTGCTCCCGCGCCGTGAGACTCACGCACCGTACGAATGTGCCGGGGAAACTGCCTCAGGCGCTGAACCAGCGACGTGACCACTCGTCAGGGTTCCACGTCGGTTGAGGCGCGAACGACGAGCTGAGGAGGGAACCGTTCGACCCGTTCGGTTCGTTCGCGGCCGGGTGCCTGAAGCAGAGTCAGCGCGCGTTCGGCCATGGCGGACAACGGGTGACGGATGGACGTGATAGGCGGGTCGAGGAGCTCGAGTATCTCGGTGTCGTCGAACCCGGTGACGGCGATCTGCCCGGGTACGGCGACCGATGAACGGTGCAGCGTGCTCACGAGCCCTACGGCGAGGACGTCTGCTCCGCAGACGACCGCGTCTACCTGGTCGTGCTGTTCGATGATGCGGCGCCCCGCCGTCCGCCCGGCGTCGGTGGTGAAGCTGGGCAGGAGGATGGTGGTGGCGTCGGGACCTTGCGCCTCGGTGAAGGCTGCGAGCCGTTCGGCACCCGAGGAGGAGGCCTGATCGGCGGCGATGAGAGCGATCCGGTGCCGCCCGATGCCCTCCAGGTGATCGACGAGAAGCTGGACCGCGGACGCGTTGTCGAGCGTGACGGCGACGGTGCCGGATCCTTTGGCCCATCGGTCGAAGAGGACGACGGGGCGACGCCTGGCGGCATTGTGGATGGCGGGTCCGGACGCGTTGGCTGATACGGGGACGACGAGCAGGCCGTCCACCCGGCCACCGAGCAGGGTGTCGATCTGCTCGGCCTCGATCGCGGTGTCGTTCGCCGCGTCGGAGAGCACGAGCGTGCCGCCGGCGGCACGCACGTGCTGTGCGATGGCATCGGCGAGTTGGACGAAATAGGGGTTGGCGAGCGTGGGGACGACGACGCCGATGGTACCGGTGGTGCCGGTGCGCAGCGCCCGGGCGGAGTGGTTGGGCTGGTAGCCGAGCCGGTGCGCGGCCTCTTCGACGCGGCGCGCGAGCTCGGGATCGACGTTGCGCGGCGTGCTGGCGAGAACACGTGATGCCGTCGCGCGGGAGACGCCCGCGGCCTCGGCCACGTCGAGGAGTCGGGGCGCTGTCACGTAGGTGTCCTTCTCGGTCGGTGGGCGGATGCGCCATGGCGGCGGGGCGATCCTGTACGACGAGGCTACTTGACGGCGCGTAAGCGCTGGTACAGCATGTCGGAAATCGATCTCCCAGGGGGTGTCAATGTCGTCCATCACCGTCGTCGGTTCGGTGAACCGCGACTTCGTCCTGACCGTCAAGGACCTGCCGCACCCCGGCGAGACCGTGCTCGCACGGCACTTCGTGGAGGGGGTTGGTGGCAAGGGTGCCAACCAGGCCGTCGCGGCCGCCCGCCTCGGATCGCGGGTGCGTCTCGTCGCCAGGGTCGGCGCGGACGCGGCCACCATCCTCGACGCGCTCGCGTCCGAAGGCGTGGACGTCGATGCCGTGCGGTCGGACGAGCGGGCCACGACCGGAATCGCCGCGGTGGTCGTCGACAACGCCGGCGAGAACACCATCGTCGTGAATCCGGGGGCCAACGCCGACCTCGGTGTCCAGGACCTGCCGTCCCGGCTCGTCCGGTCGACGGGAGAGGTCGTCGTCATCCAGAACGAGATCGCACCCGACGTGGTCGACCTAGCGGTCCTGCGGGCCCGCGAACAGGGAGGGGTCGTCGTCTTCAACCCCGCCCCCGCTCGCCCGATCGGCACGCGGGTACTGGCCGCCGTCGACGTCCTCGTCCCCAACCTCGGCGAACTCGCCTCACTTCTCGGCACCGACCGGCCCGCCACCGTCGATGACGCGCGAGGCCTGCTGGAGCGCGCCGCGCTCCCGTGCCGGGCCGTCGTGGTCACACTCGGGGCGGACGGCGCCATCCTGAAGGAGGCGCACAGCGCAAACACCACACACATCCCCGCGCCGTTCGTGGACGCCGTCGACACCGTGGGTGCCGGCGACACCTTCTGCGGTGCCCTCGCGGACGCCCTCGGACGCGGCACCGACCTTCCAGCCGCAGTCGAACGCGCCGTGCACGCGGCGTCGCACGCCGTCACCGGCCTCGGCGCACAGACCTCCATGCCCTATGCGGCCCAACTCGACGTACCCGCAGTCACCTCAGCTTCCTGACACCCCGCGGGTCACCCACCAGCACTACGGAGAACCACCCATGAGGAACCTCAAGCTCGGCGTGTTCGACAACGCGCAGACCAATGCGAGTGGCACGGCCACTTGGCGTCACCCCGACAGCCGACGGCATCTTTTCGACACTCTCGAGTACTGGCGCGATCTCGCCGCGATCTGCGAGGACGCCAAGCTGGACTTCCTGTTCCTCGCCGACGCCTGGGGCTGGTCCGAGATCGACGGCACGCGCCCGCCCATCGCCACGGAGGAGACCCTCGACCTCCCGCGGCTCGACCCGATAGTCGTGGCGTCCGCGCTTCTGTCCACGACGACCAACCTGGGTCTCGTCATGACAGGTTCCGTCCTCGTGGAACCGCCGTACGCGTTCGCGCGCCGCATCGCCACGCTCGACCAGCTCTCCGGTGGCCGGATCGGCTGGAACATCGTGACGACCGGCACGGCCGACACCGCGGTCAAGGCGTTCGGCATGGAGATGGTGGCGCACGACGACCGCTATCGGATGGCCGAGGACTTCCTCGACCTCGTCTACAAGTACTGGGAGGGGGCCTGGGAGCCGGACGCGCTGGAGAAGGACAAGGACGGAAGGTTCGCCGACCCGGCCAAGGTGCACCTCGTCACCCACAAGGGCCCGTTCTTCCGCTCGGAGGGGTACGGCAATACCGCGCGTTCTCCGCAGGGCACGCCCGTGCTGTTCCAGGCAGGGGCATCACCCGCCGGTCGCCGGGTCGGCGGCCGGCACGGCGAATGCATGTTCGTGGGGAGCGGCTCGGTCGAGCAGCTCGCCGGGCACACCGCCTCCATCCGTGAGGAGGCGGTCAAGGCGGGTCGTCGAGCCGACGACGTGAAGGTGATGTCGGCGTTCTCGTGTGTCGTCGGTGCGACGACGTCCGATGCGGAGCGGCGCTATCAGCGGATCCTCGACGCTCAGCGGCCCGAGGTGACCGTCGCCAGCTATTCCATGTTCACCGGGCTCGACCTTTCGTCCTACGCGCCCGAGACGCCCATGGCGGATCTCTCCACCGAGCTGTCGCAGACCCAGGTGGCCCGCTTCGCCGGCAAGACGGTCGGCGACGTCCTCGCCGACTGGCACACCCACGGCGTCGGAGCGCGGCCCGTCGTCGGCACGGCCGAGGAGATCGCCGACGAGATCTGCGCGCTCGCGGAAGGCGCCGACCTCGACGGATTCCTGCTGTCTCCGACGATCCAGCCGACCTCGACGACGGACTTCGTCGAGTCGGTCCTGCCGGTCCTACGGGCACGCGGAGTCTTCCGCGGGGAGTACACGGAGGGCGAGAGCCTGCGCGAACGACTCACCGGAGCATCCGACCGCGCGCTGCCGGCCAGCCACCCCGCGGCACAGTACAGGCACTGAAAACAGAACTCGCGACGAGAGGATGTCGAAGACCATGGCTACGTCTGTCCACAAACCGCCCGGGGCGTCCGCACCGGCGGAGCTGGACGCGGCGACGCTGCGACAGGCGTTCGGGGCCTTCCCGACCGGTGTCGTCGCGATAAGCGCACTGCGCGGGAACGAACCGGTCGGGTTCGCGGCCAGCTCGTTCGTCTCGATCTCGCTCCAACCGCCCATGGTCGCGGTCAGCGTGGCCCGCACCTCGACCACCTGGCCGCGCCTCGCGGGGGCACCCGTTCTGGGCCTGAGTGTGCTCAGCCGCGGTCAGGGTGCGCTGTGCCGGCGTCTGGCGTCCCGGGAGATCAACCGCTTCGACGGCGTCGCGTGGAAGGCGACGCCCGAGGGTGCCGTCGTGATCGAGGACGCCGCGCTCTGGCTGACGGCTCGGGTGAGCGCGACCTACGACGGCGGCGATCACGAGATCGTGCTCATGGAGTTGATGACGGCTGAGCTGTTCTCCCGCGTGGAGCCACTCGTTTTCCACACCAGCCAGTTCCGCGAGCTCATCCCCCATGCGTGACACCCTGACCGTCCACGCGCACCTCACGGGTGCGGTGGTGCACGGTGCCGGTCGGGGCCGTGGGCTCGGGTTCCCCACCGCGAACGTCGCGGCCGATCCCGACTCGCGGGTGCCACCGTCTGCGATCTACAGCGGCTGGGTCGTACGCCACTCGACCGGCGCCGTCCACCGTGGAACGATCAGTATCGGGTCGAACCCGACCTTCTGCGACACGGCGGATGTACACGTCGAGGTGTACTGCCACGACACGTCGGACGAGTTCTATGGAGAGCGCGTCGGACTGTGGTTCGTGGCACGGATTCGAGACACGGTGAAGTTCGCGTCGCCCGACGACCTGGTGCGCGCCGCCCGGCAGGACGTCCTTCGGTCCGAGGCGCTACTCGCCTCGGACTGCGGGCGGCGCGTCCTCACCGACGCGCTCGCCGCGTACGGGAGAACCGTCTCCGCCTGAGGTATCACTCCGCACGGACTCGGCGCGCACTGTCGAACTCCATGCGTCATGACTGGCCCGGTCCGGGCCCATAGCCCACGCCCAGCCTTGCTCCGAACGAACAAAGGTGTTGGTAATGAGCGCATTCCAGTGGCTGAATGAACGGTTCAGCTTCTTCGGCGTCCCCGTCTATTGGTCCGACTTTCTGGGCAACATCCTGGCGCTCGCGACCGTTTGGCTAGCGTTGCGGCGATCGCTCGTGGCCTGGCCGGTGCAGATCCTCGGGTCGGTTCTGCTGCTGATCGCGAGCCTGAACGTCCATCTAGGAGGTAACGCCGCCCGCCAAATCGTGATCATAGCATCGGCGTCGTGGGGTTGGGCAACGTGGCGGCGCAGCAGGGAGAAGGAAGGCGCGATCAACGTCCGCTGGGCATCATGGCGGGAGCGCGCCGTGCTGATCGCTGTCATGGCCGCCGGGACGTTCGCGTTCGGTGCCCTACTCAAGACGACCGACGCGTCATTCTACCCGGGTGCTCCCTGGTGGATGGTCCTCGCGGACGCCTGGATCTTCGTCGGCTCGATCCTGGCGATGTACACCCAGGCCCGGCGGTACGTGGAGTTCTGGTTCGTCTGGCTGGCCGTCGACCTCGTCGGGGTGCCCCTCGCTATTCATTCCCAGCTGTACTTCTCCGGGATTGTCTACGCGATCTTCTTCGTCATGGTCGTCATCGGGATCCGCGACTGGGCGTCTCACAGCAAGGACCAGGAGATCGCCTCGCCGCTCGAGCCGGCTGTCGTCCTGGAGAGTCGGAACGAGAACGACACGTCACCGGCCGCGGGGTCGTACGTCACCCGGCCGGGCACAGAAACAGCAACTGGGTCTTGAACTGCTGACTGACGGATGGTCACGGTCGCGGACACGAATCGGCCGACAACACCGGGCGGAGCGCTCGGAACCTTACTCACCGTCCTGGGGCGGCGGCGTCGCGCGGCCCGCCGGCCCAGTGCCCCGGCGGGCAACGTCTGCCCCGTCGCGACGCCCGGCGCGCTTCCCCAAGCTCTTCGAGCAGGGGATACCCCCAGGGCAGGCATCGAACACCGCTCCTTGACGGGCGAACGTCACCCGCCGGGGCACTGGCCAGTAGGGCTTGGCCGGGCTTGCGCGTGGAGATGTCGCCGTGGCGCGTGGGGCAGGTTCAACGGCCGCTCCTTCACGTTCCGTTACCCGGCATCCCGAAGCGTGAAGGACGGCCGTGTCGCGCGCCCCGGAAACAGGAGGGCCCGACAGGTCGGGGGACGCGCGAGCCTGAACGTCAAGACGAGTGGACGCGCCGATTCCGAAACACCCGCCGCGATATCCGGGTTGGACGGTGCCGCGGCCTCGACACACCGGACGAAGCCGCTGACCGGACGGAGGGACCCGCCGAGGTCGCGATGCTGTTGGTTTATCCCGGCCTCGCGTGGCGTCGGCCTCCAAGACCCGGTTGTGGTCTTGGAGGCCGACGTTGCCGTATGGGGAGGGCATCGATGTCGATGCAGCCGGAGGGGATTCCGGCGGACACGGTGCGGGTGGCGCGGGCTGCTTTTCCCAAGGAGCCTGTTTCAACCTGAAGTTGTAGGTCCCGGGGCCGGCGTGGGTCGCGGTGGGGGGTGTGATCGGTAGGAAGTGATCGTCCGTCAGCGGTGGGCCTCGGCGTTCGTCAGCACGAGGAGAGCCCGAAGAATCGTGGTCGCGTGTCGGGCACACGAAGATCGACCGGACAGGACCTAGTGCCTCTCGTCCGGATCCTGCCGCGCTTGCCCGGTACCGGGACCGTCAGTTCCCCAGATCCGCGATCTGCTCGTACCCGTCGATCTCCCGCGGGTCGCGCGGCCCGGGACCGACATACCTCGCCGACGGCCGCACCAGCCGCCCCGTCCGCTTCTGCTCCAGGATGTGCGCCGACCATCCCGCCGTACGCGCGCACGTGAACATCGACGTGAACATGTGCGCCGGGACCTCGGCGAAGTCCAGCATGATCGCCGCCCAGAACTCCACGTTCGTCGCCAGCACCCGGTCCGGGCGCCGCGCGTGCAGCTCCTCCAGCGCGGCCTTCTCCAGCGCCTCCGCCACCTCGAACCGCGGCGCGCCCAGCTCCTTCGCCGTACGCCGCAGCACGCGCGCCCGCGGGTCCTCGGCCCGGTAGACCCGGTGTCCGAAGCCCATCAGCCGCTCACCCTTGTCCAGGGCCTTCCTCACGTACGCGGTGGCGTCACCGGTCCGCTCGATCTCCTCGATCATGCCGAGGACCCGGGACGGGGCGCCGCCGTGCAGCGGACCCGACATCGCGCCCACCGCACCGGACAGCGCGGCCGCCACATCGGCGCCGGTCGACGCGATGACCCGGGCGGTGAACGTGGACGCGTTCATGCCGTGCTCGGCGGCCGACGTCCAGTACGCGTCGACGGCCTTGACGTGCTTCGGGTCCGGCTCGCCGCGCCAGCGGATCATGAACCGCTCGACGACGGACTGCGCCTTGTCGATCTCGCTCTGCGGGACCATCGGCAGCCCCTGCCCGCGCGCCGACTGAGCGACGTACGACAGCGCCATCACGGCGGCCCGCGCCAGATCGTTGCGGGCGGTCTCCTCGTCGATGTCGAGGAGCGGCTTCAGCCCCCAGACCGGCGCCAGCATGGCCAGCGCGGACTGCACATCGACACGGATGTCACCCGAGTGGACCGGGATCGGGAACGGCTCGGCGGGCGGCAGCCCGGGGTTGAACGCCCCGTCGACCAGCAGACCCCACACGTTCCCGAACGACACATGACCGACGAGATCCTCGATGTCGACCCCGCGGTAGCGGAGCGAGCCACCTTCCTTGTCGGGTTCGGCGATCTCCGTCTCGAACGCGATGACTCCTTCGAGTCCGGGTACGAAGTCGGACATCATGCGGCTCCCTCGATCGGCGGGCTGTATGGAGGCCACAGTGGCCTGCCCCAAGATATTGGCGGGTTCCCACGATGCGGGGAAGCGTGACATCCGGCACAGCCACCCACTTCATCCGTGCGCGATTGACACCCCTCCTTACCGGGCAGACTCGGCCCCTGCGGCAGGATGACCCCGTGCCCACCGCAGATTCCCCTTCCGATTCCACCACCGATCCGGCCGCGATGCGCGAGCAGTACCGCTCCGAGGGCTTCACCGAGGACACGCTCGACGCCGACCCGATGCAGCAGTTCGCCCACTGGTTCCGGCAGATCGCCGCAGGTGGAATGGTCTACGAGCCGAACGCCATGGTGGTCTCCACGGCCACCCCCGACGGCCGCCCCTCCTCCCGGACGGTGCTGCTGAAGAAGTACGACGCCCGCGGTTTCGTCTTCTTCACCAACTACGCCTCCCGCAAGGGCCGCGAGCTGGACGCCAACCCGTACGTCTCCCTGCTCTTCCCCTGGCACCCGCTGGCCCGCCAGGTCATCATCACCGGCACTGCGGCCCGTGTCGCCCGTGAGGAGACGGTCGCCTACTTCCGCACCCGCCCGCACGGCTCCCAGCTGGGCGCCTGGGCGAGCGAGCAGTCGACGGTCATCGGCTCACGCCAGGAACTCATCGTCCGGTACGAGGAACTGGCGGCCCGCTACCCGGAGGGCGAACACATCCCCGCACCCCCCGAGTGGGGCGGCTTCCGTGTCGTACCGGAGACGATCGAGTTCTGGCAGGGCCACGAGAACCGTCTCCACGACCGGCTGCGGTACGTACGCGAGGGCGAGGGCTGGCGAGTGGAACGCCTCTGCCCCTGACCGGCCCCGGACACGCAGAAACCCGCGGGCTCCGGTCCCTCCTTGCGGAGGAGCCGGCCGGATCTACCGGCGAGCCCGCGGGTCGGTGACTGCTTGGGTTTCGGCAGACAGCCTGCCGAGGTGCACGATGTGCGACGACGGGCTGTCAGCCCGCAGCCACCTCACGAATCCGATAAGACTGCACTTTTCGGATCACCTCCTTTCGCGTGTGGCCCCCAGCCTAGGAACCTTCGGCGGGTGTCTCAACCCTTTTTCATCAGCGGCTCCTGTGCGGCGCTGTACGCGTATCCGTCGGCCCGCTGGAGCAGCCGCAGGTTCACGTGGGACACGTTGAAGCGGCCGGCGGGCGTGGTCAGGCTGTGCTGTCCGGACGATCGGACGGAGATACGCCCGGTCCACGTGCCTGCCCACCTGCCGTTGCGCACGGCGGCGCGGACGAGGTCTCCGGTGGCGAAACCGTAGTGCTGCTTTCGACGCGGGCGAATGAGCCGGGGGAATCCGTACCGGTCGGGTGTGGTGCGGGCGTAGGTGCCTCGCCCGGTCGCCTTCACGATCTGGACCGGCTGGGGCACGCGGACGATCGCGTCTCCGCTCTGGTGGTCCAGTCGCCCGACGGAGAGGGCGTCGAGCGTGTGGGTCTTGGGCAGGCCCATGGCCGTACGGTTCCACTTTGTCCGGCCACCCGACGAGGCATGCACCGGCTTGGAGAGTGTGCCGAGGGCATCAGTGAGCAGCTGTCGGGTCGCGTTCATGACTGCGGCGTCGCGGAGGGGAGCCTTGATCTGCGATCGGATCACCGCGAGGCAGGCCGGGCGGTGGGCCAGGAATTCTTCCACGAGGGTGGAGGCTTTGGCCTGGTTGCAGGGGGCGCAGGCAAGGGTGAGATTCGAGATGCGGTCGGAGCCGCCACGGCTGCGGGGCCGGATGTGGTCGATGTTCAGAGGCACGCCGGTGGCATCGCAGTAGGCGCAGGCGCGTCCCCGTGTGGCGAGCAGGTATTCGCGGATTTCGGTGCCCGCGAGAGTGCCGCTGCGGTATTCGGCAGCAGTGAGGCTGTGGCCCGCGCTCATGGCGTGGGTGTCGAAGGCGACCTGCTCGATGTGGATCTCGGTGACCGGAGCCCACCGGGAGAGGCGGCGGACGGTCGCCACCGTGGTGTCGACCCGATGCTGCACCGACGGGGGTAGCCAGTCCTTTCGGCGGGTACGGTTGTCCGACCGGCGCGCGCGGTAGCGGCAGTTCGCCGATCGTCGTCGGTGCCGGTACCCGGCTCGCTGCCCCATGGCCCGGTGGATCTGCTCGCCCCGATGGCGTAGCTCGAGTGAGAAGAGTCCGCGCCGAACGGTCACGGGTGTGTTGCCTGGGCCGGTTTCTTTCTTCGTATCGGTGAGGGCGATACCGGTGCCCTTGGACCCGGGGTCGATCCGTAGCTGCACTCCGGTGACGTCGGATCCGGCGCGTGTGCGGTCTTTGAGACGGATGGTGAAGGGGGCATGTCGTACGACGACAGCGCGCCCCTTGGTGAGTAATTCGCGTGCGCGTGCGGGATGGCAGGGCATGAGTGGCTGTCCGCCCTTCGCGAGGACGAAGACTCTGCCTGCGCCTGTTCCGCCTCTGTACGTGTTGCTGCGTGAGGGGACGTCACCGTCCCTGGTCTCTGCCTTTGTGGCGTGACGCCGACGGGGCCGGGTGCTGCGCCCGTCGGTCTCCCCTCGCCCATGTTCCCTGCCGGTGCCCCGCGCGATGGCGGGTTGTCCGTGAGCCGTTTCGTCCCTGCTCCCAGGGGTGTCTGCTCTCGCGGATTCCAGTGCGGGCTGCTGAGGAAGCACAGCTCGGTGGGTCTGCTCGCCTGCGGGGAACGTAGTCATCAAGGGCACCGGCCTTTGATCGCTGATCGTGATGACTGGGGCTGTTCACTCGGCTCGCCTCGCGAGGAGGGAGCGGGAGCGAGTGATCTCCTTTCAACGTGTCAGTGCGGGACGCTAGCTCTGTTAAAGGGCGGGCGGGGTGAGGAGATGACCGTTACCACCCGTAGGCGTGTTTTTTGCCGAACATCGAATGCCCGATTGTTCGTCGTGATAGTCGGTGAACTCGCACGACGGGCTCGACCGATTTCCCGGAAGTCGATGTGTGCTGAGTCACGTTCGAGTTCAATGATCTGACGTGGGGCAATGGCGGACACGTCCGGCAGGGGGTCCGGGATGAGCGCTTCCAGGAGCAGTGGGATCACCGACGCCCTCGGGCCCGATCCCATCCCCGGGTCGGAGCTGCTCACGGCGCTGCTCGACGGCATGGACGCGGCGCTCTGCGCGTTCGACGCGGGCGGTGCGATCACCCACTGGAACCGTGAGGCCGAGCGGATTCTCGGCTGGAGCGCCGAGGAAGCGGTGGGGCGGCCCGGGTTCGCGGGGTGGGCGGTGCGCCATGCGGACGCGGGTGAGGTGCACGGGCGGCTGATGGCGGCCATGGACGCGCCGAGCCGCCAGGTCCACGAGTTCGCACTGCTGCGCAAGGACGGCGGCCGGGTGCTCGTACGGACCCAGTCGGCCGGGGTGCGGGGCGCGGACGGGAAGCCGGCCGGGGTCTACTGCGCATTCAGCGAGGTGCACGCCCAGATCGACCTGGAGCGGTCGATCGCCCTCAGCGAGGCGCTGTTCGAGGACGCCTCCTGGGGCGTGGTCCTCGTCGATGTGGACCTGCGGCCGACGGTCGTCAACGCCTATGCGGCGCGGGCGCTCGGCGGCGGCCGTACGACGATGCTGGGACGCCCGCTCGGAGAGCTGCTCGTGCAGGGTGTCGAGGACCTGGAGGGCGCGCTGCAGCACGTCCTGGCCGAGGGGCCGCCGCCCGCGCCCGCCGACCTGTGGGTGACGCTGCGCACGGCGGAGGGGGGTCGGCGGCGCTGCTGGCACAGCGGGTTCCTGCAGCTGGCGTCGCCGCTCGCGGAGGAGCCGGTTCCGCTGGGGGTCGGCTGGCTGTTCCAGGACGTGACGGCGGAGCGGCTGGCGGCGCAGGAGGCGGACCGGGTGCGGTTCCGGTCGAACCAGCTGCACCGGGCGTGCCGGTCGGCGGCCGAGTGCGAGGACCCGATGGAGGCGGCGACGTCCTACCTGGACTACGCACTCGCGGGCTTCGCCGACCATGCGCTGATCGACTTGGTGGCGGGGGTGCGGCTGGTCCGGGCGGCGGCGACACCGACCGACGCCCCCGGCCCGTGCCGGCCCGTGGCGGGAGGCGGCATTCCGCTCCGCTACGCCCCGGGTCACCCGGCGCTCCAGGCGGTGGACCGCACGGGTTCGGTCCGCGCGAGCGCCGGTGCGGCTCCGGGGGCCGGGGCCTGGGCGGCGGACCGTCAGTGGCCGGGCGACTCGGTCCATGCCCTGTGCGCGGTGCTGCGGAGCCGGGGCCGGACGCTGGGCGTGGTGACGTTCCTCCGGGCGGCGAACCGCAGCCCTTTCGAACGCCAGGACGCGACGTACGCGGAGAGCGTGGCGGCCCGGGTGGCGACAGCGGTGGACCTGTCCCGGGCACTGCCCGCAACCCCGTAGCCCGCTGGGCCGCCGATCCGGACCGTCCACCGTTCGAGGACGGAACGGACCACCCGGTGAAACCGCAGCCCCTGCCTCAGTGCCGGTAGAAGATCCGGTCCGCGTACTCCGCCATCACGCGCCCGTTCCACTCGTGCCCGCCATCGACGTTCCCCGACCGCAGCAGCGGCGGCTCGATCCCCCGCTCGACCAATCGCTCCGCGGCCGTCGCCATCATGGCCTGCATCACCGCACTGGTGACCACCGTCGACGCGGGCGCGAACGGCGCCTCGACGCCCTCCGTCGTCAGCTCCGCGTCACCGATCGCGATCTTGCTGTCGACGACGATGTCGCAGTGGTCCCGCAGGAACCCGCCCGAGACGTGCCGCGACCGGGTCCCGTCCGCGTAGGCGACCGACGTGACACCGATGACCTTCAGGCCGAGTGCCCGCGCGTTGACCGCCATTTCGACGGGCAACGCGTTGCGCCCGGAGAGCGAGATGATCACCAGCAGGTCGCCGGCGCTCGCCGGGCTGGAGTCGAGCACGGCGCCGGCCAGCCCCTCGACCCGTTCCAGCGCCGAGCCGAGCGTCGCCGGCATGACGTCGACGCCGAGTGTGCCGGGCACGGCGAGCGGGTTCATCAGGGCCAGTCCACCGGCCCGGTAGACGACGTCCTGGGCGGCGAGGGACGAGTGGCCGGCGCCGAACGCGAAGAGCCGGCCACCCGCTTCGACGGTGTCGGCGATCGCGGCCCCGGCTGCCGCGATCGTGCCGGCCTCCTCGTCGCGTACACGCTCCAGCAGGTTGATCGCTGCATCGAAGAACTGACCGGCCAGCTTGCTGTCGCCCATCGAGGAGGCCCTTTCCGCAGGGGTGGGGTGTCCGTGCCGCGGATCACGTTGCGGTCCGGACCAGTGACCTGTCAATACCGTCCGGGACGCACACGGACGGTCCGGGTTCGGTCGGCACGGCACGGTTGTCAGCGGTATGCGTCAGAATTGCCTAAGGGCAAGCGCACGACGTTTTTCATGTCACAGCATCGAGGGGCACGAATGTCCGGACTGATCGACACAACGGAGATGTATCTCCGCACCATCCTCGAACTCGAAGAGGAAGGCGTCGTTCCCATGCGCGCCCGGATCGCGGAACGGCTCGACCAGAGCGGTCCGACGGTCAGCCAGACGGTGGCGCGGATGGAGCGCGACGGTCTGGTGCAGGTCGCGGGGGACCGGCATCTGGAGCTGACGGAGGAGGGCCGCCGGCTGGCGACCCGGGTGATGCGCAAGCACCGCCTCGCCGAGTGCCTGCTCGTCGACGTGATCGGCCTGGAGTGGGAGCAGGTGCACGCCGAGGCCTGCCGCTGGGAGCACGTGATGAGCGAGGCGGTGGAGCGGCGGGTGCTGGAGCTGCTGCGGCACCCGACGGAGTCCCCGTACGGGAATCCGATCCCGGGCCTGGAGGAGCTGGGCGAGAAGGCCGAGGCCGACCCGTTCCTGAACGACAGCATGGTGAGCCTGTCGGAGCTCGACCCCGGAGCCGACGGCAAGACCGTCGTGGTGCGCCGGATCGGCGAGCCGATCCAGACGGACGCCCAGCTGATGTATACGTTGCGGCGGGCGGGCGTGCAGCCCGGTTCCGTGGTCAGCGTGACGCAGTCGCCGGGCGGGGTGCTGGTCGGCAGCAGCGGTGAGGCGGCGGAGCTGGACTCCGAGGTCGCCTCGCACGTGTTCGTGGCCAAGCGCTGACCGGAGGCGGCCCGGGAGGGCCGTACGTGGACCGCACGCCGCCCCGTACGCGGGAGGCCGTAACGCCCGGTTTCCGTTTTTCCGTCCCGAATGGCAGCGGCCGGGCGCATCGCGTGCCAGGCTGTGGCTGAGCCATACCTGAGAGTGTCGGCCGCCTGGCCGTGCGGTCGGGGAGGGAGCAGCGGATGCGCCCGTCGTACTGGCATGTGCAGCAGAGGGCGGCTGCCACGACCACGAGCACCCGGACCGCCCCACCCGTCCGGGCTGCCCAGAGGGGCAGGGCTGCCCACAAGACCGCGACCCCGCACGTCGCGGCCCCGGCCCCGCATGCCCCGGCGCCCGCCGCCCCGCACGCCCCCCGGACGTGGGAGGGCCCCGGCGCCGCGCGGCGCCGGGGCCTCTCCTCCCCTGTTCCGACCTGGAGCCCCGAGCTCTCAAGGTCGGTCCCCACGGACCCTCATCCCCGAGTGGTCCGCCTCTCGGAGAAGATCTCCCCTCAGCGGCCGACGTCAATCCTTGGCAGGGGTCACTCGAACGAGGGGTGTTGCGCGCCGGACACCGATTTTCGAATACAGGTTCGATAGTCTGGCGTGACGCGACCACACGGCGATCGAGCGGTTGTCGAGGACCAGAAGGGGGTGCCAGGACACATGGTGCGACGCATCGATGTAACCGGATCCGACGGCGTACGCCTCGCGGCCTGGGAGTTCGCAGATCCGCCCAAGGAGCGCACGGAGGGCGAACGCGCCCCCGGGGTCTTACTGCTTCATGGACTGATGGGCCGGGCCTCTCATTGGGCCTCCACCACCCGCTGGCTCGCCGAGCGGCACCGGGCGGTCGGGCTCGACCAGCGGGGGCACGGCCGCAGCGAGAAACCCGCCGAAGGCCCGTACACCCGTGAGGCGTACGTCGCCGATGCCGAGGCGGCGATCGAGCAGCTCGGCCTGGCCCCCGTCACCGTCGTCGGCCATGCGATGGGCGCCCTCACCGCCTGGCAGCTCGCCGCGAAGCGCCCCGATCTGGTCCGCGCCCTGGTCATCTGCGACATGCGGGCCTCCGCGCTCGGCGCGGCCTCGCAGCGGGAGTGGGAGGACTGGTTCAAGTCCTGGCCGGTACCGTTCGCGACGCTTTCCGACGTGCGGAAGTGGTTCGGCGAGGACGACCCCTGGGTGGAGCGGCCGAACCCGGCCCGCGGAGAGTTCTTCGCCGAGGTGATGGCCGAGCGTGCCGACGGCTGGCGCCCCGTCTTCTCCCGCCGCCAGATGCTCCGGTCCCGCGCGACATGGGTGTACGACGCGCACTGGGAGGAGCTGGCGCAGGTCCGGTGCCCGGCGCTGGTGCTCCGTGGTCCGGACGGCGAACTGGGACGGGCGGAGGCCCAGGAGATGGTCCGCGTACTGCCGCGCGGAGAGTACGCGGAGGTGGCGGACGCCGGCCATCTCGTCCACTACGACCAGCCGGAGGGCTGGCGCGCCGCGGTCGAACCGTTCCTGGAGGAGTTGGCCGAGGACCCCCGGAACGACCGCGAGCCCGTCTCCCCGTGACGGAGCAGCCCCGCCCGGCTCGCGTCACCCCTTGCTGACCGCCGCCAGGATCTCGGGCAGCCGGTTCGCCGTGCGTGGTGCGGCCAGCCGCAGCCCCGCCCAGGCGACCAGCGCCCCGTACCCGCTGCCGACCGGCAGCAGCACCCACAACCAGTCCTCCGCGTCGACGAGGTGCAGCCAGATCGTCGCCACGATCACCGGCGCGCACAGCACCGCCGCCGAGACCATGCCACCGAAGATCGAGATCCAGGCGAGCCCGGCCTGCCCCGGTGCCACGTTCTTGAACCCGCTGTCCTGAGGGATCGAGTACGGGAAGTTGGCCGATGCCAGCGCCCCCGTCGCCAGCATCGCACCCAGCAGGGCGAGCGACAGCCCTATGGCGCTCGGCAGCTTCTCCCAGTCGCCGAGCACCGCCGCCGTCACCACGGTCACCAGCACCGTGTACGGGAGAGTGATCACCAGCAACGCCGCCGCCCGCCCCCGCAGTTCGAGGTAGGCGTCCCGGGTGGAGGAGATCGTCAGCGCCACCATCCAGAACGCGGAGGTGTCCTGCCCGAACTGGTTGTACATCTGGATGCCGAGCATTCCGGCGGCGAAGCAGGCGAAGTAGACCGAGCCGGTGCCCTGCACCGCGTTGAGCAGCGGAACGATCAGCCCGATGGCGAGCGCCGTCACCCAGGCGGCCTTGGTCTTCGGGTCCCGTGCCACGTACCGCAGACTGCGCCGTATCACCGTCCCCGTGCGCCCCTCGGGCAGCAGCGCCCAGAGCCGGGAGCCGCCCCTGCCGGACTTCTCCCGGGCCGCTCCGGCGGCGGCCGCCGTGGAACCGTCCGGGGCGGTCATCAGCTTCACCAGACTCCGCTGCCAGAGCCACACCAGCGCACCCAGCGCCGTGAAGGAGATCAGCAGTTGCGCCACGGCCCGCCCGTACGCCCCCTGCGCCGCCGAGTCCACCGCGCCGATCGCCGAGGCGGGCGGCAGCCAGCGCACCACGTCCGCCGCCGGGTCGAGCGTGGCCAGCCCACCGGACCGGCCGAGCCGCTGCGCACCGAAGTTGACGACCTGGATGCCGACCGCGACCACGAGTCCGCTGAGAACCGCCAGATCGCGGCCCTTGCGGGAGCTCAGCAGCCGGGTGTTGGCCGTGGCGACGGCCCGCGCCAGGGCGACGCACACCACCAGTGTCAGCGGCACGGCGACCACCGCGCACACCACGGCCGCCGCCCCGTGCGCCACCGCGAACGCCGAACCGGCCGCCAGACAGAGCGTGAACAGCGGTCCGATGCCGACGAGCGATGTCACCAGCAGCGCCCCGACCAGCGGGCGCGGGCGTAGCGGCAGCATCACGAGCCGGCTCGGGTCGAGGGTTTCGTCGCCGCCGGGGAAGAAGAGCGGCATCATCGCCCAGCCGAGCGCCAGCACCCCGGTCAGCAGGACCGTCAGGGAACCCGCGTGGGCATGGCCGCGCAGTGCGGCCAGGGCGACGATCTGGCCCGCCGCGAACAGCAGGGTGAGGACGACGGACGAGATGTACACGACCCGTCTGCCGGAGGACTGCCGCAGCCCGTTGCGCAGCAGCGTCAGCTTGAGCCGTACGAAGGCGCGGACGAGCCGTTCGCCGCCGACGGCGGCGGGGCGGGCGGCGGAGGTGACGGGTGTGTCGAGCACGCTCATCGGGGGCCGCCCAGCCAGTCGAGGGAGTCGCCGGTGTCCCGGCCGCCCGCGCCGACGAGTTCGAGGAACGCGTCCTGCAGCGACGGCGCCTTGCCGCGCACCTCGGCGAGGGTGCCGTGCGCCCGGATCGTGCCGCCCGCCATGACGGCCACCCAGTCGCACAGCGACTCGACGAGCTCCATCACATGGCTGGAGAAGACGACGGTCGCCCCCGAGCGGGTGTACCGCTCCAGGACCCCGCGGATGATCTGCGCCGAGACGGGGTCGACGCCCTCGAACGGCTCGTCCAGAAACAGTACGTCGGGGTTGTGCAGCAGCGCCGCGGCGAGCCCGATCTTCTTCCGCATACCGGTCGAGTAGTCGACGACCAGCTTGTTCCGGGAGCCCGCCAGGTCGAGCACGTCCAGCAGCTGGATGGCCCGCTTGTCGACCTCGGCGCCCGGCAGCCCGCGCAACCGTCCGGTGTACGCGAGGAGTTCGCGCCCCGCGAGGCGCTCGAAGAGCCGCAGCCCCTCCGGCAGGACGCCGATCCTGGCTTTCACCTCGACCGGGTCCCGCCAGACGTCGTGCCCGCCGACCTCGACCGTGCCGTGGTCGGGACGGAGCAGCCCGGTCACCATCGACAGCGTGGTCGTCTTGCCCGCGCCGTTGGGTCCGACCAGACCGATGAACTTGCCTGCGGGCAGCTCCAGATCGATCCCGGCGACCGCGACCTGTTTCCCGAACCGCTTCCACAGGCCCTGTACGCGGACGGCGGGCGGCGCCGTTCGCGCCCCGCCCGCCTCCACCGCCCCGTGCGATCCCACCGTGTTCCGGTCCGACATGGTGCTCCTGCCTTCGGTGTCCCCGAGTGAGGGGCCCAGACTACGAAAGGCGTGCGCGCGCGTCGGCTGCTTCCCGTCCGCAGGCGTAGGCGAGGGGGCTGATGACCTCTTCGGCGTCGGGCAGCCAGCGGTTGGCGGGGGTGGGCCGGCGCGCCCACTGCACCGCACCGCGCCCGCCGATCCTGGTCGGCGGGGCCGCGACGTAGTGGCCCTCACCGCGGCCGAGCAGACCGGTCGCGGTGGCGCTCCAGCCCAGCCTCCGTACGAGATCGTCCACCTTGGCCGCCGCGCCGGGCAGTACGAAGAAGAGCATCCGGCGGTCGGGGGTGCAGGTGACGGGGCCGAGCGGCAGGTTCATCCGCTCCATCCGGGCCAGCGCCAGGAAGCCGGCGGACTCCGGTACGTCGATCGCGTCGAAGGTACGCCCGGTGGGCAGCAGCACCGAAGCCCCGGGCTGCTGGGACCACATCCGGCGGGCCGCGGCGCCGCTGCCGGTCGACCGGCTCGCCCAGTCGGGCCGGGTGGGGTGGGCGCCGGGGGCGGCGCAGCGGGCTTCTCCGCAGGAGCACCGTTCCACCCCTTCCACCACCTGGAGCCAGGTGCCGGGGAACACGTCCCAGTGCCGCTCCTCCGCATAGCGCACGGCGGCGTCGAGCAGTTGCTCACCTCGTTGTTGGGGGACCTGTGCGGTTTCCGTGACTCCGATGGGCTCTTCCACGAACATCACAACTTCCGCAACCACCTGGGGTTACGGGGGTGGCGAACGCGGTCATGGTGCATCGACCCCGCACATGGGGCGCATGGATGCATGGACGGGGGCGCGCATGAGGCGGTGCGTCGAGGGACGGGTAGCCACATGTGGGGAATCCGGAACAGTTCCCCCATGCCGAATACGCACCGAACCTGAACAACAACACGATTAGCGCCATGAATGCCGTGAACACCGTGAACGCCAAGGAAAACACCAACACGATGTATGTGCGCATTTCTTGGGCATATGCCGGGCACTGATCCATTCACCGATCACTGCGGCCTCAGGGGGAAACATGGCAGCCAGGCCTCTCGTCGCACGCCAGCCGAACGAACGGCTCCAGGCGCTCATCCAGGAAGCCGGATCTTCCAACGCGGGCCTTGCCCGCCGAGTCAACATGGTCGGCGCGGAGCGCGGCCTCGACCTCCGTTACGACAAGACCTCCGTGGCCCGCTGGCTGCGCGGACAGCAACCGCGCGGCAGGGCACCGGGAATCATCGCCGAGGCGCTCGGCCGCAAGCTCGGCCGTACGGTCACGATCGACGAGATCGGGATGGCCAACGGCAAGAATCTGGCGTCCGGCGTCGGCCTGCAGTTCGCGCCGACCGTGATCGGCGCGATCGAGCAGGTCTGCGAGCTGTGGCGCAGCGATGTCGGACGCCGCGACGTCCTGTCCGGTTCGGCGGTCGCGTCCTCGGCGCTGGTCGAGCCCAGCAGGGACTGGCTGATCACCGGCGCCGACCCGCAGGTGGCGCGCGTGGCGGGGGCGCGGGTCGGGATGTCGGACGTGGAGGCGGTGCGGGCGATGACGGCGGCGCTGGTCGACCTCGACCACCGGTTCGGCAGCGGACATGTGCGGCCGGTCCTGGTGCACTACCTCAACAGCGTGGTCTCCGGGCTGCTCTCGGGGGCGTACCGCGAGACGGTCGGGCGGCAGCTGTTCGCGGCGGTCGCGCGGCTCACCGAGCTCGCCGGGTACATGGCGGTCGACACGGGCCAACCGGGGCTCGCCCAGCGGTACTACATCCAGGCTCTGCGACTGGCGCAGGCGGCGGGCGACCGGGCGTACGGCGGCTATGTGCTGGCCGCTTCGATGAGCCATCTCGCCGCACAGCTCGGCAACCCGCGGGAGATTGCGCAGCTGGCACGGGCCGCGCAGGAGGGGGCGCGCGGGCGGGTCACCCCGCGCGCGGAGGCGATGTTCTACGCGGCGGAGGCGCGCGGGCACGCGTTGCTCGGCGATGCCCGGACCTGCCAGGCGGTGGCGGGCCGGGCCCTGACGGCGCTGGAGCACGCCGAGCCGGACACCGGTGACGACCCGTCATGGATCGTCCACTTCGACTCCGCCTATCTCGCCGACGAGCTGGCGCACTGTCACCGCGATCTCGGCCAGGCGGAGGCGGCCGCGCGCCGGGCGACGGAGTCCCTGGCCGCCCTCCCGGGGTCCCGGGCCCGGCGCCGGGGCATCGGTCTGGTGCTGCTCGCCACGGCGCAGGTGCAGCTGCGCGAGGTGGAGCAGGCGTGTCATACGGGGACGCGGGCGATGGACCTGCTGGGGACGGTGCGGTCGAGCCGGGGCGCGGAGTACCTGGACGATCTGCAGCAGCGGCTGGTCCCGTACGGCGATGAGCCGGCGGTCCGGGAGTTCGGGGCGCGGCTGGAGCTCCAGGCGGCCTGACCGGCGTCTGATCGGGGATTTTTCGGGGCGTCCGTTAACTGCGTCGTCAGGGCCCGGCGTGTTACTGCCCCTGTGAAGGGGCGATGAGTGATATCGGGCGCTTGGCGGAGAGCGGCTGCCACCCGATAGCGTGAGCCGACGATTCCGTAGGTTTACACGTAGGAGTCCCGGTGACGCAGAGCGGACAGGGTGACGAGCAGCAGCCCCCTGCTGTACGGCCCGCGCACGAAGGTGTCGTGCTGCCCGCAGGTGGCGGCGAGCCCTGGATACCGGGCGGACCGGTCGACCGGTCCGCTCCGGCGGGCGGGCAGCCATGGGGTCAGCCCTGGGGGCCGCAGGCGCCGCAGCAGGACGCGTCGCCGCAGGGCCAGTACGCGCAGTACGACCAGGGGCAGGCGTACGGGCAGCAGGGCCCGGCGCTGCCGGCCGAGCAGCCTCAGCCGTACGCGCAGCCCCAGCCCCAGCAGTACGCCCAGCCCCAGCAGTACGCCCAGCCCCAGCAGTACGCGCAGCCCCAGCCCCAGCCGTACGCCCAGGCGCTGCCCCCGGAGGCCGTACCGGGGACGGGAACGGGCACGGGTGCGGGCATGGGCGGCGACGCGGATGCCACGCAGTTCATCGCGCCGGTGCAGGCCGAGAGTGCCGCGGAGGCGACCCAGTTCATAGCGCCGGTGGCGGCCGAGAGTGCCGCGGAGGCGACCCAGTTCATCGCCCACGCGCAGCCGCCCGCATCGGCCTCCGACGCCGACGCGACCCAGTACATTCCGCCGGTGCCCGGTGGTGCCCCGTACGGCATCAGGCCGGGGGCGCCCGGTGAGCGGCAGCCCCCCGCCGAGTTCGACAACCTGTTCCGCGCCGAGGAGCCCGCGGCCTCCACGCAGCAGATGCCCCGGTTCGACCCGGGACAGGCGCCGTACCAGGGCGCCGGCCGGCCGCACCAGCAGCCCGCGCCGGCCTACCAGCCGCAGCACGGCGAGCCGCCGCAGGGCCGGGCCGGGCAGCGCAAGAAGCCGTCGCACGTCCCGCTGATCGCCGCGGTCGTCGTCGGCTGCGCCGTCGTCGGGCTCGGCGCTGGTGCGCTGATGAGCGGCGGCGACAAGGGCACGGACGACAAGCAGCCGGTGGCCGCGGCGAGTTCGCCCGCCGCGAAGCCCTCCACGCAGGCGGCGGCCGACCCGGCGAAGCAGCAGGCCGAGGCGCTCGACAAGCTGCTCGCTGACAGCAACAACAGCCGTGCGGCGGTCATCGGGGCCGTGGAGAAGACCAAGTCCTGCACCAACCTGGACCAGGCGGTCACCGATCTGCAGGGCGCGGCCAAGCAGCGCCGCGACCTGGTGACGCGGCTGCAGGGGCTGACCGTCGACAAGCTGCCGAACAACGCGCAGCTGACCTCGGCGCTCACGAAGGCGTGGCAGGCGTCGGCCTCCGCCGACGACCACTACGCGGCATGGGCCGCGAAGGCCAAGAACGGCAAGAAGGTCTGCAAGCACGGACAGGCCCGCGCGACGTCCGAGAAGGCCCAGGCCGACCGGGACAGCGGTGAGGCGAGCAAGGCGAAGGCGCAGGCGTCGCCGCTGTGGAACTCGATCGCGGCGAAGTACGGGTTGACGCGGCGGGCGCCGACGGAGCTCTGACGGCGGTGCGGGGTGCTGCCCAGCACTGGGGCAGCACCCCGCACCCCCCTGTGCGCCCGTCGCGTCCGTGCCCCCCGCGCCCCGATCCTCGACCGCCGGAGGGGCTTGCGGGTACTCAGCCCTTCGCGCTGGCCTCCGACAGTGTGTTCGTGACGTCCACGAACCCCTTCCTCTCGGCCACCAGCCGCCCCTTCCGCACCACTTGGAACGTCACCTTCCGGTTCACGATCCGCGGATACGCCGACGAGCCCAGCATGTCCTCGTACCGCCACCGCAGCACCGGGGTGAGACCACCGGTGTCGACCTCGACGCCTCTGTTGAGGGCGGTCGTGATCTTGCTGCCGGTGATGTCCGGGGCGTTGATCGCCGTCACGATCTCCTTCAGCGCCGTGTATGCGATCCACGTCGTCTGGACACCTGTGTCGTCCGGGTCGATCCGGTTGTCGCCGAACGCGTGCTTCCGGATCACCGCGCGCATCTCGTCCCAGCGGGCATCCCCCGACTCGGGGTACCAGCCGGTGACGTACGCCCCCTCGAACGGGCTGTTCCGCCCGCCGGTGCTGTTGATCAGCGGCTGGCCGACGCTGCCGAGGACCGACGAGATCCGCACGGACCCGTCCGACGGTTCGAGACGGCGGAAGGAGTCGAAGAACGTCTCCGTGCGGTCCCCGAGCACCGCCGTCACGCACCCGTCGGACCGCCCCGCCCCTTCCAGCGCCTGCTCGGCCGCCCGGTCGTAGGACGTGGCCGCCTCCGCCGCCCGGACGTCGGTGGGCGCGGACCGCTTCTCCTCCGTCAGGCCGGTGCTGAGGAGCCACGCCTGGCCGTCGCCGCCCAGCGTGTCGGGGCGCACCAGGGAGACCCGCTCACAACTGCGGGCGAGCTGCTTGGCGTTGCCCGCCAGAAGCGCCGACTGGCCGCCGTTGACGGGGTACGAGTTGTAGCTGGTGAACTCCTCCGCGGAGGACCCGTAGCCGCCGATGTACGGGATCCCGGCGGCCTCCAGAGGCCCCATGAAGGAGTGCCCCTCCGGACTGTACGAGCCGACGACCGCGACCGCCTTCTCCGCGACCGCCCGCCGGGCGCAGTCCCCCGCGCTGCTCGACGTGTCGTCCTCGTTGCAGGTGACGACGCGCAGCTTGTGCCCGTCGAGCCCGCCGTTGTTGTTCACCCAGCGGGCATAGGCGCGGGCCATGGCCGTCATGCCCGCCATGTTCTCCGTATCCGGACCGTTGGAGCCGTCGGGGGCCCAGGTCACGACGGTGACGGGCTCCCTGGAGTCCCCCGAGGCCCCAGGGAGCGCACCGCAGCCGGTGATCAGCAATGCCCCGGCCGCCGCCGTACATGTGAGGAATGTGTAGGGGCGGGGGAAAGTGAGGCGTCGCCATCCGGTCATGGGCATGAACATTTCCGCGCCCGGGGTAACGCCGATGCGTGCTCCGTTCAACGCTCGGTGACGCCCAGGTGAATTACAGGGGCCGGTGCGAGCCCGGCAGGAGGGAACGTACGATCGACAACCGTGCAGCAAGGTTCGGAGAACACTTCCCGTCGCGGCCGTCGCTCCTCCACCATGGGCGGCATGCCGCTCAATGACGTTCCTTGGTGGCGCTGGCGCAGCAACGTGCGCTCGGCGCTGCACATGCTCTCCGACCCCGTCTTCCACCACGAGTGCTGGCTGGCCGGCCGGGAGGGGTACGGCGATGTCACCGACGCCGTGTACCGCCTGGTCGAGGACACCTGGCTGGACAACTGGTCCGCCGAGAAATACGTCGGCACGGTCTTCCGCGACTCCGGCGAGGCGGCCCTCGTCGACGTCGCCGTGCTGCGGGTGCTGCGCATCATGCACCAGGTCGGCGCCGACGCCCCCGTCTCCGCCTACCTGGAGCACCACGGCTGGCCGGAAGGCGTACGGGCCGCCCGTGAGGCGCACGTGCTGCTCGCCACGAACGACGGCGAGGACCCCGACACCCCGCCGTGCTCCCTGGACGTGCTCCGCATCATGACCAGGACCGCCTGAACCGGGAACGGTGTGGCACGCTACGGACATGACCGCGCCGCAGCCTGCTGAGACCACCCCGGAGCAGTACGTCCTCACCCTCTCGTGCCCGGACAAACAAGGCATTGTGCACGCCGTGTCGAGTTATCTCTTCATGACCGGCTGCAATATCGAGGACAGCCAGCAGTTCGGTGACCACGACACGGGTCTGTTCTTCATGCGGGTCCACTTCTCGGCGGACGCCCCGGTGACCGTGGAGAAGCTGCGGGCCAGTTTCGCCGCCATCGGGGACTCGTTCCGGATGGACTGGCAGATCCACCGCTCCTCGGACCGGATGCGGGTCGTGCTGATGGTCAGCAAGTTCGGCCACTGCCTCAACGACCTGCTGTTCCGCTCCAGCATCGGCGGGCTGCCGATCGACATCGCGGCCGTCGTCTCCAACCACACGGACTTCGCCGAGCTCGCCGCCTCGTACGACGTGCCCTTCCGGCACATCCCGGTGACCAAGGAGACCAAAGCGGAGGCGGAGGCACAGCTGCTGCAGCTGGTCCGCGAGGAGAACGTCGAGCTGGTCGTCCTCGCCCGCTACATGCAGGTCCTCTCCGACGATCTGTGCAAGCAGCTCAGCGGCCGGATCATCAACATCCACCACTCCTTCCTGCCGAGCTTCAAGGGCGCGAAGCCGTACCACCAGGCGCATGCCCGCGGTGTGAAGCTGATCGGTGCGACGGCGCACTACGTGACCGCCGACCTCGACGAGGGACCGATCATCGAGCAGGAGGTCGAGCGGGTCGGCCACGGCGTCACGCCGGACGAGCTGGTCGCGATCGGGCGCGATGTGGAGTGCCGGGCGCTGGCGCGCGCGGTGAAGTGGCACGCGGAGCGACGCATCCTGCTCAACGGGCGCCGCACGGTGATCTTCGCGTAGCGCGAAAGACGCCAGTGCCGTGACCGGCAGTGTTTGCGATGGGGCAGAGCTTGCCGGGAGGGGTGCTAGAGCCGGCTGAGCGACGCTGCCGCGAACAGCACGTCGCGGATCGTCTCGCGGTCGCCTTCCTGCCCGGCCGCCGCGTCGACGGGCGACACATGGCCCGCGACCAGCCGGCAGAACTCCGTGCTGTCCAGCGCCACCTGCGCGACCGCGTGGTCGCGCGAGCCGAGCGCGGCCGGGGAGTCCAGGGCGATGTACCAGTTGCCGCCGCCCGAGCCCTCGATTTCCAGACGGAGCGAACGGCCCGGCGAACCGGCCGTCACCAGATGGCGGGCGGGCGCCGCGAGCCCGGCCCGGCGGCGTCCGGCGAGGGCGGCCGGCAGGAGCCGGGCCGCCAGATCGATCATCCGGTGGAGATGGGCGGCGGACGGGGCCTCGTACGGATAGTCCACCGCGTCCGCGATGTCACCGCCGTGCACCCAGCACTCGAATGCCCGGTCCAGCAGGGCGTCCTGCAGCGGGAGGGCGAAGCCCCCGTACGAGACGGACAGCGCGGCGACCCCGCGGCCGGCGAACGACACCGTACGGATGAGGGCGTGGCTCTGGTCGCGCCAGGGTTCGCGGACGGCCCGGGTGGGCGGTCGTCGGGCCGCCGACCAGTACGTCTCGGTGCGCGGGGTGGGGGAGAGCGGGAGCTCGGAGCCGGCGTCCGTACCGCTCCCACCGCGTCCGCCGGCGCCGTCGGCGACCGGATCGTCCAGGCCGAGGGCGGTGCTGACCAGCCCGTCGACGGTCATGAGATGGCCGATCACCCCGGCGACCGTCGTCTTGCGGTTGACCTGTCGCTCACCCTCGAACCACTTCAGCCGCACCGGCGCATGCCAGTCCGAGCTGCCGATGTCACGGAGGAGCGCATCGAGGCGGGCGGTCTCCGCGTCGTACGGAACGGCCCAGCCCGGTACCGGGATCTCGGCCGGGCGACGGCTCAGACAGCCTTCGAGCACCCGGGAGCGCAGCAGCGGGTCGAGGTCCAGGCTGCGGTCGGTGTGCAGCAGACCGACCGCGTCGCGCAGCCGCAGCGCTTCGTCCGCGCAGGCGGCGCACCCGGGCAGGTGCGCCTCGACCGCCTCGGTCTCCTCGGCGGAACAGGCGGCCAGCGCCCAGGCGCCGAGAAGGGCCTTGAGCACGCGGTGGGGGAGCACCGGGGCGGGCGGTTGCGGTGGCGCCGCCGGGGATTCCGGTTCCGGGTCGGGTGCCGCCGGTTCACGTGTCGTGGGCCCGGGCGCCGTCGGTACGGCGCCGAGGTCGAAGTCGTCCGCCGCCGCCCGCGGTCCTGGTACGCGCCGCGCGCCCCGCACCTCGTCGTCGCGCCCGTTCGCGTCGTCGTCGCCGGTCACAGGATCCGTCCGTATCCGGGCGGCGCGGACCCCTCCAGTGGGAGGGTGCCGGCGGTGGAGAGCAGCTGCAGCCCGAGCCGCAGCCGGCGGCGGGCCTCGTCCGCGGTCACCCCGAGGTCGGCCGCGGCCTGCCGGTAGTCCCTGCGCTGGATGTACGCGAGCTCCAGTGCGGCCCGCAGCGGCGCGGGCATGGAGGCGACGATGTAGTCGGCGCGGGCTGCGGCCGTGGCGCGCTGCACCCGCTCCTCCAGCTCCTGCCGGGCCGCGGCGTCCTCACCCCCGCCGTTTTCGCCGTCCTCGCTGCCGTCCTCGCCCCGCGCGAACCGGGACGGTTCCGCGGCACGCAGGCGCTGCACGGACTGGCGGTGGGTGAGCCGGGCCACCCAGGACCGCATCGAACCCTGCTTGGGGTCGTACGCGTCGGGGTTCTCCCACACATACCCGAAGACCTCGCGGGTCACCAGGTCGGCGGCCGACTCGTCGTCGAGCATCAGGTGGGCCTGGCTGTGGACGAGTGAGGCGAAACGGTCGTAGAGCTCACCGAGGGCCGCCGCCTCGCCGCGTGCCAGCCGTTGCTGCATCCTGCGGTCCCAGCGGGGCGGTGCGTCTTTCGCCATAGGACCCCCAGCCCTGTCCCCCTCGTCACATCGAATGTAGTCGGCGGCACTCGCCCTGCAGGTGTCTTTGCGGCAAGTACGCCCCTGAGAACGCCCTGGAAGGTAGGGCATACGACATCCCGGGATGTTGGAATCGGACCTGAAGTGATCATTTCTGCCTGAAAACCCTTCTGTGTCTACTTCTGCGGGTCGGTGTTTCATGGGTGCGCGGCGGGGGCAGCCGCGAGGAGGAACGGATACTTCCGGATCGTCGGATTCCCCGGAACGAGAGGCCCAGTCGAGTGGCTCTGAAAGTGGCCGAGACCGAGCAGGGCGTGTGGACCGTGCTGCACATACGAGGCGAACTGGACCTGGTGACGTCGCCCGCGGTCCGCCAGTCCGTCCATGACGCGGTCGCCGTCGGGCGTCACGACGTGGTGCTCGACCTCTCCGAGGTGCTGTTCTGCGACTCGAGCGGCGTCAGCGTGCTGATCGCTGCCCGCCGTCTGATGCGCTCCTGCGGCGGGAGGCTGCGGCTGATCCTGCCGGCCCGCGGCGCGGAGGAGGGCTCCCACGTCAACCGGGTGCTCGCCGCCCTCGGCGTGCGCCGCCTGTTCGATGTCTACCCCGACTGGGACGCGGCCGTCGACGACGGAGCCCAGCCACTTTCGGCCTGAAACCATCCCGCCACCCGGCGTTAAGAGCAGGTTGTCACACCGGTGGCGCGCGTAAGTGACACGTGATGCCCGCAGGCGTCGTACGCTCCCCGCATGGACAGCGCAGAGTATGAGCGCAAGATTGCCTTCCGCTTCGCCGCCTTCGACCAGGACGGCAACGGATACATCGATCGCGCGGATTTCAACGCCGCCGCGGCCCGTCTGCTCGCCGAATTCGGTACGACGGCCCGCTGCGACAAGGGGCAGGCGCTCTACACCGGGGCCGAGGCGTTCTGGCAGGGCATGGCGGGCATCGCCGATGTCGACGGGGACCAGCGCGTCACCCGTGAGGAGTTCGTGGGCGGGGCCGTGAAACGGCTGCGCGACAACCCCGAGCGCTTCGCGGAGATCGCCCGTCCGTTCCTGCGCGCGGCGATCGCCGTGGCGGACAACGACGACGACGGTGCGGCCTCGGTGCCCGCCGTGGAGCGGGCGCTGAAGATCCTGGGCGCGAGCGAGGAGTCGGCAGGACTGGCCGCGCGGAGCCTGGACACCGACCACGACGGCAAGATCGCCGAGGACGAGGCGGTTGCCGCGTTCGCCGTCTATTTCACGGTGATCGAGCCGGACGCGTAACGGCCTGCCTCGCGACAGGGAGCCCACTCCCTGTCGCGAGGCAGGCCGTAAGCGCGCCGCTGACCGGGCCGGGTGCGTTCTCCTCGCCGAGATGGTCGGGACGACGAGCGTGTGCCCCGGAGCGAGGGCGTCCAGCGGGGCGAACGCGGAGACCACCGGCCCGCGGACGACTCACCGCGCCGAGTCATCCCGCATCGGGGTGCAGAAAACACAGTCCATGCCCCCGGACCCCGGCAGGCGGTGAGCGACGGCGGCGACCCGTTTTCGGTCAGGAGAACTGCTCCCGCAGCCTGTACTTGAGCACCTTCCGCAACGTCTCGTTGCGCGGCAGCGCGTCCACCACCTCCAGCTGCTCCGGCAGCTTGTGCACCGCGAGCCCTTCCGTGCGCAGATACCCGGCCAGCTCCGCCAGCGTCAGCGCCCCCGCCCCGGCCGGCTGCTCGACGATCGCGCAGACGCGTTCCCCGCGCTCCTCGTCCGGCAGTCCGATCACGGCCGCGTCGGCGACCCCGGGGTGGCGGTGGAGCAGGTCCTCGATCTCCTTGGCGGAGATGTTCTCGCCCTTGCGGATGATGATGTCCTTGAGCCGCCCGGTGAGGACCAGATGGCCGCTCTCCAGGAGATGGCCGACATCGCCGGTGACGAGGAAGCCGTCCGCGTCGAAGGCGTCCCGGGCCGCGTTCAGATAGCCCTGGCAGACGGCTTCCCCGCGGAGCCGTACCTCGCCGTCCGTCCCGTACGGCAGCGGCTTGCCGTCCTCGTCGGTGATCCGTATCTCCATGCCCTCGGGCGGCCGCCCCTCCGTCTCGGCGAGGTGCTCCACCGTGTCGTCGGGGGCGCCCATCGTGATCATGGGAACCTCGGTCATGCCGTAGCCGTGGGTGAGCTGGACGCCCATCTCCCGTACGACCGCGTGGTAGATCTCCGGCGGTTTCGGCGCCCCGCCGCCCGCCAGCAGCCGCAGCGTGGGGACCACCTTGCGCGTCGGGTCCTTGCGCTGTTCGGTCAGGAACATGGAGTAGAACGCGGTCGAGCCGCCCGCGACCGTCACCCCGTGGCGCCGGTAGTCGTCCAGCGCCCCGTCCATGGCGAAGTGCTCGAACAGGACTGCGGGGAATCCGTACAGCAGCAGCATCACGGTGTAGTCGGGCCCGGCGATATGGGCGAACGGGAACGCCATCGAGCCGATGTCGTCGGCCGACAGACGCAGTGCGTGGGCCAGGCACGAGCCGCCCGCGATCAGGCTGCGGTCGGTGTGCAGGACGCCCTTCGGGTCGGAGGTGGTCCCCGACGTCCAGTAGATCCAACGCACCGCCGTGCCGTCCGTCGGAGGGGGCGGGAGCACGGCGGGGTTGCCGTCCGGCAGCTCCTCGTACGCCTCGAGGACCTGCGGCGGTTGCTCGAGGTCCGCGGCGATCCGGTGCGCCATCGCCGTGTGGTCGAAGCCGCGCCAGGTGCCGGGCACGGCGAAGAAGGCGGCCTTCGACTCGCGCAGCGCGAACCCCACCTCGCGGTCCCGGTAGAACGGGATGACGGGCGACTGTACGGCCCCGATCCGGGTGAGGGCGAAGGAGAGCAGCGCCGTCTCCAGGCGGGTCGGCAGCTGCCAGGCGACGACGCTGCCGGGGCGCACCCCCCGTCCGTACAGGCCCGCCGCGACCCGCTCGCAGCGGTCACGCAGCTCGCCGAAGGTGAGGGTGCGGTCGTCCTGGAGGAGGACGGGGCGGTCCGGGGTCAGCGCGGCGCGGCGCTCGATGAGTTCCCAGAAGGTGGCCGATGCGCCCAGGGCGTGTGCGGTCTCGTTCACTGCGTTCCCCGCTCCCTCTTAGCTGACGGGTAGTCAGATGGTGCGGAGAGCGTAGAGCGCTGCGCCTTGTCGGTCCAGGGGTGCGGGGCTAGCGTGGGAGCCGAACCAAATCTGACTGGGCGTCAGATACATGCCTTGTGCGCCGAAGGGGACACCATGACGGAACTGCCTCGGATCGTCAGCGTCGACGACCATGTGATCGAGCCGCCGCACCTCTTCTCGGCCTGGCTGCCCGCCAAGTACCGCGACCGCGGCCCGCAGCCGCTCACCGCCGGGATCGGCGAGCTGGCGTACACGGGTGGCAAGTACGTCATCACCATGGATCCGGACGGGCCGCCGACCGACTGGTGGATCTACGAGGACCTGAAGTTCCCGTACAAGCGGAACATCGCCGCCGTCGGCTTCGACCGCGACGACATGACGCTGGAGGGCATCACCCGGGCCGAGATGCGGCGTGGCTGCTGGGACCCCGTCGAACGCCTCAAGGACATGGACCTCAACCATGTCGAGGCGTCGCTCTGTTTCCCCACCTTCCCGCGCTTCTGCGGCCAGACCTTCGCCGAGGCCGAGGACAAGGAGGTCGCGCTCGCCTGTGTGCGCGCCTACAACGACTGGATGGTGGAGGAGTGGTGCGGCGACAGCGGCGGCCGGCTGATCCCGCTCTGCATCATCCCGCTCTGGGACATCGGCCTGGCGGTCGCCGAGATCAGGCGGAACGCCGCCCGCGGGGTGCGGGCCGTGACGTTCTCCGAGATCCCCACCCATCTCGGCCTGCCGTCGATCCACACCGGCTACTGGGATCCGTTCTTCGCGGTCTGCCAGGAGACCGGCACGGTCGTCAACATGCACATCGGGTCCAGCTCGCAGATGCCGGCCGCCTCGCCGGACGCCCCGCCCGCCGTACAGGCCTCGCTCTCCTTCAACAACGCGATGGCCTCGATGATGGACTTCCTGTTCAGCGGAGTGCTGGTGAAGTTCCCGCAGCTGAAGCTGGCGTACAGCGAGGGGCAGATGGGCTGGATCCCGTACGCCCTGGAGCGCGCCGACGACGTGTGGGAGGAGCACCGGGCCTGGGGCGGGGTCCGCGATCTGATCCCGGAGCCGCCGTCGGCGTACTACTACCGGCAGATGTTCTGCTGCTTCTTCCGCGACAAGCACGGGGTCGCGTCGCTCGACGTGGTCGGGCGGGACAACGCCACCTTCGAGACCGACTACCCGCACGTCGACTCGACCTTCCCGCACACGAGGGAGGTCGCGCTCGACCACGTCAAGGGACTGGACGACGAGACCGTCTACAAACTGATGCGCGGAAACGCGATCAGGATGCTGGACCTGGATCTCGACCGGGACCGGGGCCGGTAGTGGATCTCGCGGACACGGACGAGGAGCAGGAGTTCCGGGCGCGGCTGCGGGAGTGGCTCGCCGCGGTGCTGCCCGGGCTGCCGGCGAAGCCCGGCCCCGACGACTGGCCGGGCCGGCGGGCCTACGACACCGCCTGGCAGCGCATGCTGTACGACGCCGGGTACGCGGGGCTGCACTGGCCCGTCGACGCGGGCGGGCGGGGCGCCACCCCCACCCAGCACCTGATCTTCCTGGAGGAGACGGAGCGGGCCGGGGCGCCGTACGTCGGCGCGAACTTCGTCGGGCTGCTGCACGCGGGTCCCACGATCGCGGCCGAGGGCACGGCCGGGCAGCGCGCCCGCTGGCTGCCGCCGGTGCTGCGCGGCGACGAGATCTGGTGCCAGGGGTTCAGCGAGCCGGAGGCGGGCTCCGACCTGGCCTCGCTGCGGACCCGGGCGGTCCGGGACGGCGACCACTACGTCGTCACCGGCCAGAAGATCTGGACCTCGCACGCGGAGGTCGCCGACTGGTGCGAGCTGCTCGTGCGGACGGATCCGGCGGCGCCGAAGCACCGCGGGATCAGCTGGCTCGCGATGCGGATGGACGCCCCCGGCGTCACCGTCCGCCCGCTGCGCACGCTCGCCGGATCCACCGAGTTCGCCGAGATGTTCCTCGACGAGGTGCGGGTGCCGGTCTCCCACCGGGTCGGCGCCGAGAACGACGGCTGGCGGGTCACCATGGTCACCCTCTCCTTCGAACGCGGTACGGCGTTCGTCGGCGAGGTCGTCGCCTGCCGCCGCACCCTGAGCGCCCTGGCCGCCGAGGCGCGGCGCAGCGGCCGCTGGGACGACCCGGTGCTGCGCAGGACGCTCGGCAGGCTGAACGCGGAATTCCGGGCGCTGTGGCGACTCACCCAGTGGAACGTCGGCGAGGCCCAGCGCAGCGGCGGCGTCCCCGGCACCGGCGGCTCGGTCTTCAAGCTGCGCTACTCGCAGGCCCGCCAGGAGCTGTACGACGCGGCCGCGGAGGTGCTCGGCGCCGACGGGGCCGATCTGGACCGGGAATGGGTCCTGGACCGGCTGACCTCGCTCTCGTACACGATCGCCGCGGGCACCTCGCAGATCCAGCGGAACATCGTCGCCGAGCGGATCCTCGGCCTGCCGAAGGGGCGGTGAGCGGACTGTGGACTTCCAGCTTTCGGACGACCAGCGGGCCCTGCGGGCAGGCATACGGGAGCTGCTCGCCGGTCGCTTCGGGAGGGACCGGATGCGGGCCGCGCTCGACGCGGGCGTGGCCGTCGACCGGGGGGTGTGGGGGGAGCTGGGCGCGGCCGGGTTCTTCGCGCTGCGGCTGCCCGAGGCGGACGGCGGCGTGGGGCTCGGGCTGCCCGAGTCCGTGCTCCTGTTCGAGGAGGCGGGGCGGGTGCTGCTGCCCGGACCGCTGGTGGCCACGCATCTCGCCGCGGGCGCGGTGGGGGCGGTGAAGGGGGCGGCGGACGGCGGGGCGGTGGTCGCGGTGCTGGACGAGGGGCGGCCGGTGGCCCATCTGGAAGCGGCGGACGCGCTGATCGCCCTGGGTCCTGTCCGGCCGGGAGGGCCGGCGCGGGTCCTGGAGGGGGACGCCTTGCGGGAGCTCGTACGGACGGCGCGTCCCGTACGGTCACTCGACCCGCTCACGCCCCTGCACCGTGTGACGGCGGGCGTCGAGGACGGGGCCCCGCTGCCCGGTGCGACGCCGCTCCGGCTCGAAGGCGCCCTGCTGGCCGCTGCGGAGCAGCTCGGCAGCGCCGCCCGGACCACCGAGATGGCCGTCCAGCACGCCCGTGAGCGCGAGCAGTTCGGATCGCCGATCGGCGCCTTCCAGGCGGTCAAGCACCTGTGTGCCCAGATGCTGGTGCGCGCCGAGGTGGCCCGTACGGCGGTGTACGCGGCAGCGGTGACCGCGGACCCGGCCGAGATCGCGGGCGCCAAGCTGCTCGCCGACGAGGCGGCCGTCCGCAACGCACGGGACTGCCTCCAGGTGCACGGCGGCATGGGCTTCACCTGGGAGGCGGACGTTCATCTGCATCTCAAGCGGGCGTGGCTGCGGGCCGGGCAGTGGCTGACGGCGGCAGAGGCCGAGGAGGCCCTGGCGGCAGATCTGTGCCGAGTGCACGCATGTGACGGGGGAGACCCCTGAGGTTCACGCTGCGGAGTTACGCAGTGCAGTCGGTATGCGCCGATACCGGCTTGTGTCCATTGCGTGATTCGTCACGGGCCGCAGTTGCCCTCTGCTCGGGTACGCTCCGTTGGATGCGAGTGGTTCTGGAATCCGGCGATCCGGGTGTTGCCCGTGCGGCGACTCCGGTCCGGACGAGGTGCCCTGCTCGCGTTCCACGCAGAAGCGCCTGGCGTGCCCGGGGAGCGTTCCCCGCGGCTTCGGTGCGCTGCTGTTCGACTCCCCGCGACGTGCGTCGCACAGTATGCAGCACGCGTACTCCTTCGCGCTGGAATATGCCCGAAGCGCTTGTTGCGGTGACTGTACGTCAACCATGCTGTCTCGTAAGGGAATCACGTTCCGTGATCCTGAGGAGGCGCGAGGCGATGTGTCCGCCGGTTCGGATGGTGTGAGCGGTGCAGGTGCTTCAGGTTCAGCTGGAGGTCGGTCCGGATCCCGCGGAGGTCGGGCGGGCCCGTAGATGGGCGCGGTCGAGACTGGTCGGCTCCGGGATAAGAGACGACGAGCCACTGGCCGAGACGCTCATCCTGCTGATCTCGGAGCTGGTCACCAACGCGGTCGTCCACACCGGCTGTCCGGCTGTGCTGCGCATGCTGTTCGGCGCGACGGGAGCGGCCGGGACGGCCGGGACCGTACGGGTCGAAGTGGCCGACACCAGCTGCCGCCCGCCGCAGCAGCGGCACGCGGAGGGCGAGGACACCGGCGGCCGCGGCCTGGAGCTGGTCGACGGTCTCGCCGACCGCTGGGGCTGGCAGCCGGAGGGCGCCGGAAAGCGGATCTGGTGCGAGGTGGACCGGGGCGCGCCGGTGGTGCAGATGCGGACGGGTGCGCACGGTCCGGGCGTGCCGGGCATCGGCGCCCAGAGCACGGGCCCGTACGAACCGTCGCGCGCCGTCACACATCGCGCATAGCAGCCGGAATGTGCTGGAACGTTCCTGGCCGTGGCCGGTCAGAGAAGGGCGACCGGGGCGACCGGCGTGCCGGTGGCGCCGACGAACGGTTCCGGCATCGCGGAGAGCAGGAAGCCGTAGCGCTTCTCCTCCGCACAGGCTGTGGACAACGTCTCCAGGTTCCAGTTCTGGCCCTGCAGCATGCCCATCTCGACCAGGTCGAGCGCGTGCACGCCCAGCCACAGGTCCTCGATCTCCGCGGGGAAGATCTCGAAGGTCAGCGTGTCATTGGCGACCGCGGCGACATCGCGGGCATGGAACCACTCGGGTGTCCGGATCGACAGGCCGGGTGACGGATAGGCGTACGCGTGCTTGTCGCCGGCGAGATACACCTGGACCTGCCCGGTGCGTACGAGCACGATGTCCCCGGCCCGGACCCGGATCCCGGCGAACTCCTCCGCCGCGTCGAGGTCTTCCGGGGTGACGGCGTGGTCGCCGGGCAGCCGGTCGACACCGTGGACGCGTGCCACGTCCAGCAGGACGCCGCGCGAGACGAGGTGCGGGGGCTTGTCGATCCCGCTGAACTCTGCGCCGCCGTGCGCGGTGACAGTGGTGGCGGGACGGCCGTTGTAGATCTTCCCCGAGTGTGAGGCGTGCGTGAGCGCGTCCCAGTGGGTGGCCGCCTGCAGGCCGAGCGTCACGACGTCGTCGCTGGTCGCGACCGTACCCGGACCGAAGAGCTCCTGGTTGATCTGGACCATGGCGTGCAGTGGGTTGACCCGCCCCGGAATCAGTCCGCTCTGCACACCGTCCTGCTGGAGCGGGAGCGCGAGAGGGATCCGCTGCCCCGTGCGGACGGTGGCCGCCGCGTCCCGCACCACCGCGTCGGTGATCAGGTTGAGCGTCCCGATCTCGTCGTCCGCGCCCCAGCGCCCCCAGTTGTTCACGCGCTTGGCGATCTCGTGGAACTCGGCGGGCAGGGACATGAGGGCCTCCTCGAATCGGTGGGGCACCGGGTCTTGTGCTGACGGAGCCGACTGCCCATAAAATCTAACGGTCCGTCAGAAACAGCGGGAAGGGGCCGGACATGGGGAACTTCTTGGCAGGCAAGGTGGTGGCCGTGACCGGTGCCGGCCGTGGCATCGGACGGGCCGTCGCGATCGCCGCGGCGGCGGAGGGGGCCAGGGTCGTCGTCAACGACTACGGCGTCTCCGTCGAGGGCGGCGAGCCGACCAGTGCGATAGCCGAGTCCGTCGTCAAGGAGATCGAGGCGGCGGGCGGCGAGGCGGTCGCAGTCGCCGACGACATCTCCACGATGGAGGGCGGCCGGCGCGTCGTGGACACGGCGCTGGCGCAGTTCGGGCGGATCGACGGGGTCGTGTGCGTGGCCGGGATCCTCCGCGAACGGATGCTGTTCAACATGTCCGAGGAGGAGTGGGACCCGGTTGTCGCCACCCACCTCAAGGGCACCTTCACCGTCTTCCGCGCGGCCTCGGCGGTGATGCGGAAGCAGGAGGGGGGCGGCACGCTGATCGGCTTCACCAGCGGCAACCACCAGGGCAGCGTCGCCCAGGCGAACTACAGCGCCGCGAAGGGCGGCATCATCTCGCTGGTCCGCAGTGCGGCGCTCGGCCTGCACAAGTACGGCGTCACGGCGAACGCGGTCGCCCCCGTGGCCCGGACCCGGATGTCCGCGAACGTCCCGATGGAGCTGAAGGAGATCGGCGAGCCGGAGGACGTTGCCGCACTCGTCGTCTACCTGCTCAGCGAGCGGGCCCGCGAGGAGAAGATCACCGGCCAGGTGTACACGATCGCGGGCCCCAAGATCGCTGTCTGGGCCCAGCCGAGGGAGCTGCGGGCGGGGTACGCGGAGGGGGCGTGGACCCCGGAGAGAATCGCCGACTACCTGCCGGGGACGGTGGGGGTGGACCCGATGCCGATGCTGGCGCGGCTGGAGGCGATGGCGGCCGCGGCGGCCGCCAGGACGAGGCCCAACGCGTGATCCCCTCCCGGGGCTCCGCCCCGGACCCGTTCCTGAACCGTCGCGGGGGCCTGATCCTCGCCCGCACGGGGCAACCACCCATTCGCCCGACCCCGAGGAGTGGACGTGGACTTCGCGTTCGAGGCAACGGACGACGCCTTCCGCCAGGAGGTCCGGTCCTGGCTGCAGGCGCACCTCACACAGCCCTGCGCCGCCGAGGGCGGCCGCGCCTGGGAGCGCGAGCTGGGCCGCGGCGGCTGGATCGGCCTCGGCTGGGACAGTGGGGCCACGAAGCGCAGCGCCTGTTCCTGTTCACCCGGTCCGACACCATCTACGGCGGCTCGGACGAGATCCAGCGGAACATCATCGCCGAGCGGGTGCTCAACCTACCGAGGGAGCCCAGATGAGAGGCGTCGTCTTCGACGGCAAGCAGACCGAGGTCGTCGACGACCTGGAGATACGCGACCCGGGCCCGGGCGAGGTGCTGGTCGCGGTGGCCGCCGCGGGCCTGTGCCACAGCGATCTGTCGGTCGTCGACGGAACCATCCCGTTCCCGCTGCCGGTGGTCCTCGGGCATGAGGGCGCGGGCGTGGTGGAGGCGGTCGGCGCGGGCGTCGTCCATGTCGTGCCCGGCGACCACGTCGCGCTCTCCACCCTGGCCAGCTGTGGCGCGTGCGCCCAGTGCGACCGGGGCCGGCCGACGATGTGCCGCAAGGCGATCGGGATGCCGGGGCAGCCGTTCTCCCGGGGCGGCACACCGCTGTACCAGTTCGCGTCCAGCTCCGCGTTCGCCGAACGGACCCTGGTCAAGGCCGTGCAGGCGGTGAAGATCCCGGCGGACATCCCGCCGGCCTCCGCGGCCCTGATGGGCTGCGGCGTGGTGACGGGCGTCGGAGCCGTACTCAACCGGGCGAAGGTCGACCGCGGCGACACGGTCGTCGTGATCGGCACCGGTGGCATCGGACTCAATGTGATCCAGGGCGCCCGGATCGCGGGCGCGCTGACGATCGTCGCGGTGGACACCAACCCGGCGAAGGAGGCGGTGGCGCGGCAGTTCGGCGCGACGCACTTCCTGACGTCGGCGGAGGGCGTACGCGAGATCCTGCCCACCGGCGCCGACCACGCCTTCGAGTGCGTGGGCCGTACGGAACTGATCCGGCAGGCGATCGACCTGCTGGGCCGGCGCGGCCAGGCGATCCTGCTGGGCGTCCCGGCGGCGACGGCGGAGGCGTCGTTCCTGGTCTCGTCGATGTACCTGGACAAGTCGATCCTCGGCTGCCGGTACGGCTCCTCCCGCCCGCAGCGCGACATCGCGCTGTACGCGGAGCTGTACCGGACCGGCCGCCTCATGCTCGACGAACTGGTCACGGAGACGTACCTGGTGGAGGACTTCGCGAAGGCGGCGGACGACGCGCACCACGGAAGGGTGGCGCGCGGGGTGCTGGTCTTCTGAGGGTTGTCCCGTCAGGGATCACGGGACAGTCCGTAAGACCGGCCGGCCATTGGGGGGTGGAAGTGAAGGAGCGGGGCTGGGGTTCGTGCATTGCAAGGCGGAGGATTGAGCCATGGTGATGGACGACAACGCCGCGAGGTGCGTGCCCCAGCCCCGTGACGCCGCCCCCCAATTGCCGGCCGGTCCAAGGCCCGCCCTTCGGATCCGAAAGGCCCTGGGACCGGCGCTTCCCCGCCCTCACCGGCCCCCGACCGTCGCCCGGAACGTCCGCCGGTACACCGTCGGCGACACCCCCAGCGCCGCCTGGATGTGCTGCCGCAGTGACGTCGCCGTGCCGAACCCCGCCTCGCGCGCCACCTGGTCGATCGACAGGTCCGTGGACTCCAGCAGCCCCCGCGCCCGCTCCACCCGTTGCTGGGTCAGCCACTGTCCGGGGCTGATCCCGACCTCCTCACGGAACCGGCGCGTGAACGTCCGTACGCTCATCGACTCCTGCTGCGCCATGTCGCGCAGCAGGATCGGCCGGTCAAGACGCCCGAGCGCCCAGGCCCGCGCACCGGTCGTGGTCGCGAACTGGGCCTCGGGGACGGGGCGCTGGATGTACTGCGCCTGCCCGCCGTCGCGGTGCGGTGGCACGATCGTGCGGCGGGCGACGTCATTGGCGACGGCCGTGCCGTGGTCGCGGCGCACGATGTGCAGACACAGGTCGATGCCGGCGGCGACCCCGGCGGATGTGAGGACGTCCCCGTCGTCGATGAACAGGACGTCCGGGTCGACCTGGACCTGCGGGAACAGCCGCTGGAAGTGGTCGGCGGAGGACCAGTGCGTGGTGGCGGGGCGCCCGTCGAGGAACCCGGCGGCGGCGAGGACGTAACTGCCGGTGCAGATCGAGACGAGCCGGGTGCCCGGCCTGATGTACGCGAACGCCGCGGCGAGCTCGTCCGTCAGTCTGCCCTCTTCGTGGACGGGGCCGAGTTCGTACGAGGCGGGGATGACGACCGTGTTGGCGGTGGCCAGTGCTTCGGGGCCGTGCTCGACCGTGATCGTGAAGTCCGCGTCGGTGGAGACCGGTCCCGGTGGGCGGACGGAACAGGTAACGACTTCGTACAGTTTCCGGCCCTTGTCATACGGCTCGGAACTGAGCGCCCGGCCGAAGATCCTTTGAGGGATGCCCAGTTCGAACGGGAGCAGCCCGTCCAGGGCGAGGACGACGACTCTGTGCTTCACGGCAGGGCTCCCTTCACCCCTAGTGGTATAGACCATAAAGTGATACATGTCACCGACGTGAAGGAAAAGTCAGCAGAGCACGAGTGCATTCCCGGCACGGACCGCGCGAACGCACCCTCGCAGTCGTCCCCCTTGGATTCATCGGCCGCCCTGCCGCCCCTGGGTGTGCGCCGGGACGGCGAACGGCCGGGAAGCGAGCTCTGGAACCGTAACTTCCGGCTCTTCTTCATCGCCCGGACCGCCGCACTCTTCGGCGACGGCATGATCCCGGTGGCGCTCACCGCGGGTCTGCTGGGAGCGGGTCGCCCGCATGCGTCCGTCGGCTTCGCGCTGGCCGCATGGATGGGCCCGCTGGCGCTCTTCGTGCTCTTCGGCGGCGTGCTGGCGGATCGTTTCACCCCGCGTCGAATGATGATCATCGCCGATGCGCTGCGGCTGGTCGGGGCATCGGTGCTCGCCGTCTCCTTCGCGACCGGTAACCCGCCGCTGTGGGCGGTGTACGCACTGAGCGCGGTGGCCGGCGTCGGTGCCGCGCTCTTCCAGCCGGGAGTCGCATCGACCGTGCCCCGGGTCTCGCTGGACGTGCAGCGCGGCAACGCGGTGCTCCGGGTCTCCGAGGCGCTGATGACGATGGCGGGCCCGGCCTTCGCGGGACTTCTGGTCGGACTCGCGAGCGCCGGAGCGGTGTACGCGGCGAACGCGGCGACGTTCGCGGTCTCCGGCGTCTGCCTCTTCCTGCTGCGGCTCGCCCCGATGCCGTCCGACGCAACGCAGCGCGGCACGTTCGTCGCCGAACTGGTCGACGGATGGCGGGAGTTCAAGGCCCGCAGCTGGCTGTGGGGGGTGATCGCGATCTGGACGGTGTACGGATTCACCGTGATCGGCCCGATGCTCCCGCTGACCGCGGTCGAGGTCACCGAGGCGCACGGCTCGGGGACGTACGGCGTGATGATGGCGGTGAACGGCGCGGGCAGCGTGGTCGGCGGACTGCTGGCCCTGCGGCTGAGACCGCGCCGCCCGCTCGCGGCGGGCGCGATCGCGCTGACCGGGGTGTGCGTGAACCTGGTGGTGCTGGGGCTCGGGCTGCCGGTGTCCGCGCTGGGGGTCGGGCAGTTCGTGGCGGGCGGGGTGTTCGCGTTCTGGCTGGTGATGTGGTCGACGACGGTCCAGACACACGTCCCGCCGGAGGCCCTGAACCGGCTGCACGCGTACGACGTGGCGGGCTCCCTGCTGATGCTGGCCGCGGGCCGGGCACTGGCGGGACCGGTCGCGGACGCGGTGGGCGCCCCCGAGGTGCTGCTGACCGGAGCGGTGATCAACGCACTGGTGGTGGGCGTGCTGCTGGTGGCCCGCCCGATCCGCCGCCTGGAGCGGATCGGGTGAGCCGGGCGACCGCGCCCCGACCGTCAGCGCTTCTGCCGGTCCCGCTCCTCGGACTTCTGCATCTCGATGACCTGGAAAACATGCGCACTGGTCTGCCTGCGCACACTGCCACCGACGAGCAATGCGGAACCGAGGACGGACAGCGCCCCGGAGATCGCCAGGACGGTGAGCTGCTTGGGCAGCTCCGACGCCACCGTGCACTGCATCGTGACGCGGTAGCAGTACGCGTCCGCCTGATCCCCCAGCAGGAACGCCAGCCAGATCCACAGCCCGACGGCTATGAGAAGCAGCCCGGCGCCCCACGCCTGCATCAGTGCGGAACGGTGATGGAACTGCTGGCGCGCGACCCATTGCATGAGATCCCCCGGTTCGATCGGTTCGTCCGTCTCATCCGGCCGGGTGTGCGTACGCCCCGGCCGACGGATGATCGTACGCCTCCCTCCATGGCCCGATCCCTGCGAACCATGTCCCTCCGGCCACTCGTGAGAGCACGCCCCGGGGCCGGATGCTGGGCGACGTGACCCAGACAACCGATAGCGCAGCCGCCCGGGACGAGGACCGCCCGGCCGCCCGCACACCGTCCCGCGGGCGCTCCCGCCTTCGCGTCCACCGCGCCTGGATCGTCGCCGTCGTCACGTTCGTGACGATCATCGGCGGCGCCGCGTTCAACTCCCTGCCCGGCCTCCTCATCGACCCGCTGCACACGGAGTTCGGCTGGTCGCGCGGGGAGATCGGGCTGGCTGTCTCGATCGACATGGCGCTGTACGGACTGACCGCGCCGTTCGCCGCCGCGCTGATGGACCGGTTCGGCATCCGCCGGGTCGTCGTCGTGGCCCTGTCCACGGTCGCGGCGGGGGCGTTCGCCAGTGTCTGGATGACGGCCTCCTGGCAGCTGATGATCTATTGGGGGCTGCTCGTCGGCCTCGGCACCGGCTCGATGGCGCTGGCCTTCTCGGCCACGGTCACCAACCGCTGGTTCGTCGCCAGACGCGGCCTGGTCACCGGCATCCTCACCGCGGCCGGCGCTTCCGGCCAGCTGATCTTCCTGCCGCTGTGCGCATGGATCGTCGAGGAGCACGGCTGGCGCCCGGCCTCGGTCACCGTCGCGCTGGCCGCGCTCGTCGTCGTTCCGTTCGTCTGGCTCCTGATGCGTGACCACCCGGCCGATGTGGGCCTGGCCCCCTACGGCGGTGCGTACGTCGAGAAGCCGGCACCGGCCCGGGGAGCGGCGGCCCGTACCGTACGCGTCCTGGTCGACGCCGCCCGCACCGGACCGTTCTGGCTGCTCGCGGGCACGTTCGCGATCTGCGGCGCCTCGACCAACGGCCTGATCCGTACGCACTTCGTGCCGTCGGCCCACGACCACGGCATGCCCATCACCGCGGCCGCCTCGCTGCTCGCCGTCATCGGCGTCTTCGACATCATCGGCACGGTCTTCTCCGGCTGGCTCACCGACCGCTTCGACGCCCGCCGGCTCCTCGCCGTCTACTACGCGTTGCGCGGCGTCTCGCTGCTCTTCCTGCCGATGCTGATGGCACCGAGTGTGCACCCGCCGATGGTCTTCTTCATCGTGTTCTACGGCCTGGACTGGGTGGCCACCGTCCCGCCGACACTGGCGCTCTGCCGCGAGCAGTACGGCGAGGACAGCGCGATCGTCTTCGGCTGGGTCCTCGCCTCCCACCAGGTGGGCGCGGCGCTGGTGGCGTTCCTCGGCGGTGTGGCACGCGACGTGTTCGGCTCGTACGACATGGTCTGGTACACGTCGGGGGCGCTGTGCGCGACGGCGGCGCTGATGGCGCTGGTGATCCGGCGGGTCCGGGAGCCTGAGCCTTCAGATGCCGCCGCGGCACTCGGTTGACGGTGCCGAGCGGTCAGGCGGAGAGGCGCTCGGCGACCGTCAGGAAGACGTAGAGGTTCGCGAGGTCGCTGACGGCGAGGCTGCACCAGCTGCCGGGACCGTGCATGTCGCGCTGCCCGCCGCGCCGCTTCCGGCGGCGCTGAAACTGCGGGAGTTGCTGCACGACACCGTCGGCTGAACGGCCACTTGCGCGCCGGGTGGAGGCCCTGGTGCGCGTTCGCCCATTGGTCCGGGCCGGGGCCCCGGTGCACGCTCATCCGGTGAGCGGCCCGAACCGTCCGAAGGCCCCCCGGTGGAACAGCAGCGGATCACTCCTGTCCGCCGCCCCCAGCGCCTCCACCCGGCCGACGACGATCAGATGGTCGCCCCCTGTGTGGACGGCCTGGATGCGGCAGTCGATCCAGGCCGGTACGGAGTCCAGCAGCGGTGCCCCTGTCGTGGGAGCCGCCTCGTACGACACTCCCGCGAACTTGTCGGCACCGCTGACCGCGAAGCTCCGGCACAGCGCGCCCTGGTCCGCGCCCAGGATGTTGACGCAGAAGGCCCCGGCGCGGGCGATGCGGGGCCAGGTCGTCGACGTACGGGCGACCATGAACGTGACCAGCGGCGGGTCCAGGGAGAGCGAGGCGAACGACTGGCAGGCGAAGCCCGCCGGTCCTTCGGCGTCGTCCGGGGCGTGGGCGGTGACGATGGTGACCCCGCTGGCGAAGTGCCCCAGCACGCGGCGGAATTCGGACGCGTCGATGGGCGGTCGCTCGTCGTCGGCGACGGCCCGCAGGTGCGGGCGCGGCAGCGGATCGACCGGCGTCGGCCCTGCGGTGGTGGCGGCGCCGACGGACCTGAGGTACCGGACGGCGGTGGCGGCCATGCCTGCGTGTCCCATCACGCCTTCCATTGAAACTGACTGAACGTCAGATGTGAAGGGTGGGGGGTGGTGTCCATGCCCGGGGCGTCGGCCACGCCCCGGAGCCGGTGCCGCCGGTCGTGGCGAACCCCGCGCGTTGCGCGAGTGCGCGCACGGGAGAGGACGCGCGCTGGAGGGGAGTCACATGTCGATGCACGCTGCTGGGGACTCGGGGCCGGCGACCGGTGGCGCCGGTGCGTCCGCCGTCCCGCCGGCCGTATGGACCGGTCGGTCCAAGGCGACCGTTCCGCCGCCCGGCCTCGGGTTATCCCCACCTCGGATCCGCCAGCAGCCGTCATGGTCCGCAATGACCGTGATCCGTAGCTTCGAGTTATCGGCTCGAAAAGATCGCGAGAGGACGGACATGAGGCTGCGCGGCGGCAAACGACAGAAGACGGACGACCGGCCGGAGGCCCAGGGCACACCCGGTCTCGCCGTCGAACTGCGCGGCGTCCGGCGGCAGTACGGCCGCGGCGCCGGCGCCGTGCACGCCCTCGCAGGCATCGATCTCGCCCTGCCGCGCGGCACGTTCACCGCCGTCATGGGCCCGTCCGGCTCCGGCAAGTCCACGTTCCTGCAGTGCGCCGCCGGCCTCGACCGGCCGTCGGCCGGCTCCGTGCGCCTCGGCGGTACGGAGATCACCGGCATGCGCGAGAACCAGCTCACCGAGCTGCGCCGCAGCCGCCTCGGCTTCGTCTTCCAGGCCTTCAACCTGCTGCCCTCCCTCACCGTGGAGCAGAACGTGCTGCTCCCGATGCGCCTCGCGGGGCAGCGCCAGGACCGCCGCCGGGCGGACGCGGTACTCGCGCAGGTCGGCCTCGCCGACAAGGCGAAGCGCCGGCCCGGCGAGCTCTCCGGCGGCCAGCAACAGCGCGTGGCCATCGCCCGCGCCCTGGTCACCAGCCCGGACGTGGTCTTCGCCGACGAGCCCACCGGCGCCCTCGACACCGGCACCGCCGCCGAGGTCCTCGGCCTGCTCCGGCACGCGGTGGACACCCTCGGCGCCACCGTCGTCATGGTCACCCACGACCCGGCCGCGGCCGCCTGGGCCGACCGCGTGCTGTTCCTCGCGGACGGCGTCTTCGCCGGCGGCCTCGACCGTGGCTCGGCGGAGCAGATCACGGCGCGCATGGCCGCCCTCACCTCCCGTACGGGCGCGATGGCAGGGGCTGCGGCGTGAGGAGCTTCGCCCCCAACGGCCTCGCCCGCGCGGCCGTGCGCTTCAAACCCGCGTCGTTCGCCGGCACCTTCGTCGCGCTGATGACGGCGGCGCTGATCGTCTCGGCCTGCGGCATCCTCCTGGAGACGGGCGCCCGCGCGTCGGTGCCGGCGGAGCGGTACGCGAAGGCGCCGGTCGTCGTGGCGGCGGACCAGTACGCCCGCCTCGTCACGGGCAGCGGCGACAGCCGCTCCGAGTCGGCGAACCCGCTGCCGGACACAGCACGCGTGGACGCTGCTCTGGCCGACAAGGCGGCCCGCGCGCCCGGCGCGAAGGCGGCGGTGCCGGACTTCACGTTCCCGGTGCGCCAGGGCGACGGCGCGCTGACGGGCCACGGCTGGGGATCGCACGCTTTCACCGGCGCCGCGCTCACCTCCGGGGCCGCGCCCCGTACCGGCGAGGTCGTGCTCGACGCCGCCGCCGCACGGGCCGCGAAGGCCGGCGTCGGCGACACCGTCGTGCTCGAAACCGCCACCGGGCGCGCCGACTTCCGCGTCTCCGGGCTGGCGAAGGCCGGATCCGGCGACGCGGCCAAGGGCGCCACGGGCTGGTTCGCCGACGCCCAATCCCCCGCGCTCGCCGGGCATCCCGGCAAGGCCGACGCCATCGCCGTACTCGCGAGGGACGGGGCGGACACCGACGCCCTCGCCGCCGGCGTGAAGAAGGCACTCGCCGGCTCCGGCGCCAAGGTGCACACCGGCGACGGCCGCGGCGCCGTCGAGGACCGCGGGCTCGGGTACGCCAAGGAAACGCTCACCGGGCTCGGCGGCTCCTTCGGCGGGATCGCCGCCGTGGTCGCCATTTTCACGGCGTCCGGCACGGTTGCGCTGTCGGTCGCCCAGCGCGCCCAGGAGTTCGCGCTGCTGCGCGCCGTCGGCGCCACTCCGCGGCAGATCCGCCGCGCGGTCGCCGCCGAGGCGCTGCTCGTCGCGCCGCTCGCCGGGCTGGTCGGCTGCCTGCCCGGGATCGGGCTCGCGCACTGGTGGTTCGGGCAGTTGAAGGACCGCGGGGCCATCCCGGCCCCCGTGGACCTGCACGTCTCCTGGATCCCGCTCGTCGTCGCCGTCGGCATGGGGCTGCTGACCGCGCTCGCCGCCGGCTGGGCGGCCGGGCGCCGGCCCGCGAAGATCAAGCCGGGGCAGGCGCTCACCGAGGCGTCGGTGGAGCGGCTGCGGCCGGGCGTGATCCGTACCGTGCTGGGCCTGGGCGCCCTCGTCGGCGGCGGGTTCCTCACCGTCCTCGCCGCCCGTTCGGCCGGGAACGACGCGGCCAACGCTGCCCTCGGCGTCGTCATGCTGTTCATGCTCGCCGTCGCGCTGCTCGGCCCGCTGGTGGCGCGGCTGTGCGCGGCTCTGTTCGGGCTTTTGCTGCGCGGCCGCGGCGCCGCGGCCGCGCTCGCCGCCGCCAACTCCCGTACGAACGCCCGCCGGCTGGTCTCCGCGATCACCCCGATTGTGCTGGCCATGGCCTTCGCCTCGACGCTCGCCTTCATGCACACGAGCGAAAGCCGAGTCGCCGCGAAGCAACTGCGCGCCGGCGTCACCGCGGACCACGTCATCACGCACCCCGCCGGGCTGCCCGCCGAGGCCGTCGACCGGGCCGCCCGCGCACCCGGCGTCGACGCGGCCGTGGGCCTGCTCGACACGCAGGTGCTCGTGCCCGTCGGGTCGGGCGGCGACCGGTGGCTGCAGAACTCGGCAACGCAGGGCATCTCCGGCTCCGGCGCGCAGCTCGCGAAGGTGCAGGACCTCGACGTGCGCAGCGGCAGTCTGGACCGTGTCGGCAAGGGCCGTGTCGCCATCGACAAGACGCTCGCCACGTCGGCGAGGGTCAAGGTCGGCGACAAGCTGCCGATGTACCTCCCGGACGGCACCAAGACCAGCCCCGAGGTCGTCGCCGTGTACGGCCGCGGGCTCGGCCTCGCGACGGTGACCATGGACCGCGCGTCCCTGACCGCCCACGTCACCTCGGGCTTCGACAGCACGCTGCTGGTACGTGGCGGAGACGCGAAGGCCCTCGCCCCGCTGGGCAAGGGCGCCGACGCGTCCGGCTACGCGGTCGAGCAGACCACCGACCGCGAGCTCAACGCCTGGGCCAACTACACGATGGCCGGAGTCCTGGGCGGCTTCGCCGCCGTCGCCGCCGTCAACACCCTCGTGATGACCGTCCTCGACCGCCGCCGCGAGCTCGGCATGCTCCGCCTCGTCGGCGCCACCAGGCGCCAGGTGATGGACATGCTGCGCTGGGAAGGCCTGCTGGTGGCGGTGGCCGGCATCGTCCTGGGCACGGCCATCGCCGCGGCCACCCTGATCCCGATGATGCGCGGCCTGACCGGCGAGGCCCCGTACGTACCCCCGCTCGTGTACGGGGCCTTCGCCGCGGCCGCGGTGGGCCTCGCCCTGCTCGCCGTCACCCTCCCGGCGCGAGCAGCGCTCCGCGACCGGGAGGGCTGACGGGGGCCTGCGGCCTCGAGGCCGTGCTGGAAGCCGGAAAGTACCGCTGCTCGGGGCGGGTGTCAGTCCCGGCCCCTTCCCCCGTAAGGCCGTCTGGGCCGAACTCGACCTCGTACCGTGACCGCCGCCACCGGGTCGCGGATTTCCGCGATCCGGTGGTCCGTGACGCGGCTCCGCACGACATCAAAAACCTTGAAGAACGTGGGAAATACCCTCCCCGACCCCACCTGCCTCCCGTCACCCACATGGGTGAGGTTGGCCAACTTGGCGGCTATTCGTGCCGGTTGGCTGGCATATGCTCGCCGCGACGAACAACCCCAGACATGCGACGGCCCCCGGCCGGGACTGGCATCCCGATCGAGGGCCTGACCAACGAGGAAGAGAACGCTTCCCGATGGATACCCAGCAGATTAGCGCGCCCTCGCGCGCCCCGTCCCGCGTACGCGGAGACGCCACGCCGTCGTCCGGTGTCGTGCACGACAACTCCCGGCACACCAGCCGTTTCACGGTCGTCGGCAACCACCTCACCCAGCACCACGAGCTCTCCCTCACCGCGATCGGGCTCGCCGCATACATCCAGTCGCTGCCCGCCGGAGCCAGGATCGGCATCAAGGACCTCGCCGCCCGCTTCCCGGAGAGCGAGGCCCGGATCGCCGCCGCGTTACGCGAACTCGAAGCCCACGGCTACCTGCGACGCACCCGCACGCGCCTCGCCAACGGCCGGATCGTCACCCGCACCGTCTCCTGCAACCAGCCTGCCGAGCGGCGGCGTACAGATGCTTCACCGGGGCGCGACTGTCCGCCGCGCATGCAACGTACGGACCCTCCGCCCGCGTCCATCCGACCCCGTCCGGAGTCCGAAGCCGACGTCATGCGTCCGCTCAGGTATCCGGCCCGCACCGTGCTCGCACCACGCCGCGAGCCTGTCCCCGCACCACGCCGCGAGCCTGTCCCCGCACCACGCCGCGAGCGCGCCCCACACAGCCGGTCCACGCCCCTCCTCGTGCCGCAGCCGGCCTTTCCCGCAGCGCCCCTCCTCCGGACCGCCGCCGACCTGCTCGCCGGGCTGCACCATCAGGACCCGCGCCTGCTGCTCTCCGCGCAGGACGTGGATGTCCTGGCCCCGGGGGTCGCCGCATGGCTGGAGCGCGAGGTCGGCCCCGCCGCCGTGGAGCACGCCCTGACCAGCGACCTCCCACCCGAAGGAGTGAGTCGCCCCGCCGGTCTCCTCGCCCACCGGCTCACCGCCCGGATTCCGCCACCACCCCCGTTCCGGGCCCTGGCCGACTCCCCGCCCCGGCCGCTCCCCCTGCAGAACTGCGAGGGCTGCGACCTGGCATTCCGCGCGGCGGAGCCAGGAGAGTGCTCCGGCTGCCGGACCGACAACTCCCATCCGACCGCTCAACAACTCTAGGAAATCCACATGGTCAGCTCGTCCCACGAGGCGATGCACCGCATCTTTCAGGAGTACCCGGGACTTTTCTCCCGCGTCTCCGAGGTATTGGGGGTCGAGATCGGCCCACCCGCCTCAGCCACCGTCATGCCTACGGACCTCACCGAGAACAGGCCCCTCGAACGCCGTGTCGACACCCTGCTGCGCATCGACATGGAGGACGACCAGTCGTACCTCCTCGCGATCGAGGCCCAGGGCAAGAAGGACCCGGAGAAACCGGCGAGCTGGATGTACTACCTGTCCTACTTACAGGCGAAGTACAAGCTGCCGCCCATGCTGCTGGTCGTCTGCCAGGACCGAGCCACCGCCGAATGGGCCGCACGTCCGTTTTCCATCGGCCACCCGCAATCGCCCGTGCTCACCCTGCAAGCCCTCGTCGCGGGCCCGCACAACATGCCGGTGATCACTGATGTGGCCGAGGCCCGCAAGGACCTGGCACTGGCCACGCTGGCCGCGATCACACACGCGGGCGATCCGGACATCGGTGCCATACTCAAAACACTGTCGACCGCTCTGCGGGACGTACCGGAAACCATCGCCGACCCCATCGTCGAACTCACCGCACAGGGCCTGGGCAATCGCCCGGCCGCACAACAGTGGAGGAACCTGGTGGCCGTGGACCTTTCCTTTTACAAGTCACCCCTCTCGGAAGAGATCCGGGACGAGGGTCGAGCAGAAGGCCGCGAAGAGGGTCGAGCAGAAGGCATCGCGCGGGGCATCCTGCTCCTCCTCGCCCAGGTCGGCGTCGACGTGCCCGACGAGGCGCGCGAGCGCATCACGGGCTGCGCCGATCTCGACACCCTGAGCCGCTGGCTCCTGCGCGCCCCTACTGCCACGTCCATCGAGGACGTCTTCGCCGAGAAGTAGGCGGACTGCGGCCGAGACCCGCCGGTGGCCCACGCCAACCGGCGAGCCCCGGCCGCACAACAGTGGAGGAACCTGGTGGCCGTGGACCTTTCCTTTTACAAGTCACCCCTCTCGGAAGAGATCCGGGACGAGGGTCGAGCAGAAGGCCGTGAAGAAGGCCGCGAAGAGGGTCGAGCAGAAGGCATCGCGCGGGGCATCCTGCTCCTCCTCGCCCAGGTCGGCGTCGACGTGCCCGACGAGGCGCGCGAGCGCATCACGGGCTGCGCCGATCTCGACACCCTGAGCCGCTGGCTCCTGCGCGCCCCTACTGCCACGTCCATCGAGGACGTCTTCGCCGAGAAGTAGGCGGACTGCGGCCGAGACCCGCCGGTGGCCCACGCCAACCGGCGAGCCCCGGCCGCACAGTGCTGGAAGAGCCTTGTGGGGTCCGGACCCCGGGCAGCCTCACTCCCTGGATGACGTGAGCGCCTCCGGAGCCCTCACATCCCCCGGTACTTCGGAGCGCGTCGCTCCACGAAGCTCGCCACGCCCTCGTTGGCGTCCTGCGTCGTCATGTTGATCTCCTGGGCCATCGCTTCGGCCGCGAACGCCGTCGCCCGGTCGGAATCCAGGGAGGCGTTCACCAGCTGCTTGGTGAGGGCGATCGCACGGGTCGGCCCGTCCGCCAGCCGCTGGGCCCACGCGCGGGCCGTCGCCGTCAACTCCTCGTCCGGGACCACTCGGTTGACCAGCCCCAGACGTTCCGCGTCCGCCGCCGGGAGCGAGTCGCCGAAGAACATCAGCTCCTTGGCGCGCTGCGGGCCGATCAGGCGCGGCAGCAGGTACGCGCCTCCGCCGTCGGGTACGAGGCCCCGGCGTACGAACACCTCGATGAACTTCGCCGACTCGGCGGCCAGCACCAGGTCGCAGGCGAACGCGAGGTGGGCGCCGATGCCGGCCGCCGTGCCGTTGACGGCCGCGATGACCGGTTTCTCGCAGTCCAGGACGGCGGCGATCAGGCGCTGCGCGCCGAGCCGGATCGTACGGGCCACATCGCCGGGCACCCGGTCGCCGGACGGCGAGGAGCCGACTGCCGGGGAGCCGGCCGACAGGGCGCCGCGCAGGTCGGCGCCCGCGCAGAAGCCGCGGCCGGTGGCGGTGAGGACGACGGCCCGGACCGACGGTTCGGCGGAGGCCTCGGCGAGCAGGGCGATGACGCGTTCCCGCTGGTCCCAGGTGACGGCGTTCATCGCCTCGGGGCGGTTGAGCGTGATCCAGGAGACGCCGTTGTCAGTGGCGTGGAGTACCAATGAGTCAAGCGGGTCGGCCGGGTCGGCGGACCCGGCAGCGGTGGTGTCTTCGGGGGAGGACGGCATGAGGCAGCTCCTGGGTGAGTGGTTCGGCCGGTGGTGCGGCTGCCGGGGCGGTCGACGCGCCGACCGGTCAGCGGCAGACGGTGAGTGCGTCCAGCGCCACGGCGCCCTGCCCGCGCCCCAGCACCGTCAGCGGGTTGATGTCCAGCTCGGAGAGGTCGTCGCCCAGTTCCAGCGCCATCCGCTGGACACGCAGCACGACCTCGACGAGCGCGTCGACGTCCACCGGCGGTCCGCCGCGTACGCCCTCCAGCAGGGCCCGGCCGCGCAGTTCGCCGAGCATCGCCCGCGCCTGGTCCTCGCCGAACGGCGGCACCCGCACCGCAGCGTCGTGCAGCACCTCCACGAGCACACCGCCGAGCCCGACCGTGACCGTCGGTCCGAACAGGGCGTCGTGCGTGACGCCGACCATCATTTCGACGCCCCGCTCGATCATCTGGCAGACCAGGATGCCGTCCAGCTCGACGCCTTCGTAGCGGGCGATGTCCGTCAGTTCGCGGTACGCGTCGCGGACCTGGCTCGCGGAGGTGAGCCCGACCTTGACCAGGCCGAGCTCCGTCTTGTGGGCGAGCCGCGCGCCGGACGCCTTCATCACGACCGGGTAGCCGACCAGGCCCGCGGCCCGGACGGACGCGGCCGCACTGGTGACCAGCTGCTCGCGCGGGACACGGATGCCGTACGCCCGCAGCAGCTGCTTCGCCGCGTGCTCGCTCAGCTGGTGGCCCGGGCGCATCAGGGCCTGCGCCTTGCGGAACGAGGGCGACGGCGTGCGCGGCGCCTCGTCGAAGGGCGAGCGGTACGAGGCGGCGAACCGGTGGTGGTCCAGATAGGCCTTGACGGCGGTGATGCAGTTGCCGAAGGTACGGAAGGTGGCGACGCGCGACGAGCCGAGCAGCGTCGTGCGGTACGCGTCCTCCGTGCCGACCGGCGAGCCCCACACCACACACACCAGCTTGTCCGTGGTCTCCGCCGCGTCCACCAGGTCCTGCGCGAGCCGGTCGCTCATCGGGGGGAACGGGCCGGTGATCGGACAGATCAGCACCCCCACGTCCGGGTCGGCGAGGATCGCGTCGATGATCTTCCGGCCGCGCCAGTCGCCGACCGGGTGCCCGCCGTTGTCGACGGGGTTCGCCACGTTCAGATAGCCGGGAATCCAGGCGTGCAGCTCGCGCTGCTTCTCCTCGGACAGGGTGGGGAGCTTCAGCCCCGCCCCGGTCGCCAGGTCCGAGAAGTGCGCGCCCGTGCCGCCCGAGATCGAATACACGACGACCCCGTCGGCCTGCGGCTTCCGTGCCCGGGCCAGCAGGGCGGCGGTGTCCTGGAGTTCGTCGAGTCCGTTCACCCGGATCACGCCGAACTGCCGCATCGCCGCGTCCACCACCTGGTCGGCTCCGGTCAGCTTGCCGGTGTGTGACGCGGCCGTTCTGGCCCCCGTCTCCGTGCGCCCCACCTTGACCGCCACGACCGGTACCCCGGCCCGCGCCGCCCGGTCGGCGGCGAGCAGGAAGGAGCGGCCGTCCTTGAGGCCCTCGACATAGGCGGCGATGGCCCCGACCTCGGGGCGCTCGGCGAAGTACGAGATGAAGTCGGCGGTCTCCAGATCCGCCTCGTTGCCCGTGGGCGCCCAGTGCGACAGCCGTACGCCCAGCTCCTGGAGGGTGTACACGGGGCGGCCCTGGTGACCGGACTGGGTGATCAGGGCGATCGCCGGCCCGTCGAGGTCGTCCCGGAACGCCTCGAACGCGTTGAGGTTGGTGTTCGGCCCGAGCAGCCGCAGCCCCGACCGCTCCACCGCGGCCGCCAGCCGCGCCTGGGCGGCGGCGCCCTCCTCGCCGGTCTCGGCGAATCCGGAGGCGAAGGCGACCGCGAACTTCACCTTGGCCTGCCCGAGTTCCTCGATCACCGGAAGCGGGTTGCCGACCAGCAGCACCGCCAGATCGACCTGCTCCGGCAGATCCGCGACGGAACGGGAGCAGGGCCGGCCGAAGACGGACTCCCGCGTGGGGTGGACCGGATGCAGCCGCGCCCCGACCCGCTCGGCCCAGGCGACGAGCTGTCGGGTGATGCCGGTGTTGGGCCGGCCCTCGGCCTCGGACGCCCCGATGACGGCCACGGACTCGGGCCGGAAGAACCGGTCCAGATCCGGCACGGGGGCGTGCAGCGGGCGGCCGCTGACGTCGAGATCGCCTTCCGCGGCGGCGACCGCCATGCTGTGGACGGCGGCGTGCGGCTCTTCGCCGCAGGCCACCACCCGGGCGCGGAAGTGTGTGGTGAGGGTGCCGTGAGTCGATCCAAGCATCGTTCCGCCCACTCCTGCCAGAAGTCCGTCGGGGTGCCTGTACCCGGCACCTGTACCCGGCCAGCCATAAGCTGACACTCTGTCAGGGTACTGAACTGACGCTCTGTCAGGAATGGGTGTGCAGGCAAAGGAGAAAGCGAGAAGGGCCTCCGCGGCCGCGGAGGCCCTTCTCCGCGTGCCGACTACCAGGTCGGCGCGCCCGCCGGCTGCCTGGTGGTGACGTTGATGCGGTTGAAGAGGTTGGTGATGCCGATCATGAGAGTCAGCGCGGCGAGCCCCTGCTCGTCGAAGTGGTCGGCCGCCGCGTCCCAGATGTCGTCCGGCACCGCGTCGCCCCGGTCGCTCAGGCGGGTCGCCGCCTCGGCGAGCGCCAGCGCCGCGCGCTCCTCGTCGGAGAAGTACGGCGCCTCGCGCCAGGCCGCCACGGCGAACAGCTTCTCGTCGGCCGTGCCCGCCTTCCTGGCGTTGCGGACCCCGTAGTCGACGCAGAAGCTGCATCCGTTGATCTGGCTCGCCCGCAGGTGGACGAGTTCCAGCGTCGAGTCCGGGACGCCACGGTTCCGGGTGGCCTTCAGGAGTTCCTGGATGGGGGGCAGGGTCTCGGGGATGAGGGCGGCCAGGCTCTTCGTCCGTGCTTCCATGATGCTGCTCCTTTGGATATTCGGGGCCTGTGGAGACACCCGCTCGTCTTCGTCCTTCACAGCACTGACGGAACGCGTCGTGCGGATGTGACAGACCCCGAGAAGTTTTTTTCCGGACCGGAGAGGACGCCCTCGGCGGTGTCCGTGACGACGAGGCGGGGGAGCGCCGGGCACGCCGGCCTCCGGGACGCGAAGTCCCGGGCCGCTGCCCCGGGGTCAGCCGGTCCGCTTCGCCGGCCGCTTGGCGATCTTCTCCGCGTCCAGGGCGCACCTCTTGCGAAGCCGTGCCGGATCAGGTGAACTGACGTACCGTCAGGTTCGTTGAGCGGGAGGGGTCCTGATGCGGACGATCTGGCTCGGTGGAGCCGAGTGGCTCGCCGTCCTTCGAACAGGGCTCGGGTTGTGGTGGCTGGAGAGCTGGCGGCACAAGGACAAGAAGGGCTGGTTCGAACGCGGTACGGGCATCGCCTGGGCGGCGGACGTCGCGGGCAAGCACAAGTGGCCGGCGGTCAGGAGCGGCTTCGAGAAGGTCGTCGCGCCCCGCCCCAAGGCAATGGCCTACCTCGTCGTGTACGCGGAACTCGCCCTCGGTCTCGGGCTGATCGTCGGCTTCCTGACCCCGGTCGCGCTCGTCGGCGGGCTGCTCCTCAATCTCCTCTACCTGGTGCTGATGATCCACGACTGGGCCGAGCAGGGGCAGAACGCGATGATGGCGCTGATCTCGCTGGTCGCCCTCTTCGCCATGTCCTGGCAGGTCTGGTCCTTCGACCACGCGATCGGACTTTTCGGATGACCGCCGCCGCCCCCCGCTTCGATCTGCCCGAACCGGACGACTTCACCCGCCGCTACTGGGACGCCGCCGCCGAGGGCCACTTGCTGCTCCGACGGTGCCGTGCCTGCGGCGCCGCCCACCACTATCCGCGCGAGTTCTGCCCCACATGCTGGAGCGAGGACGTCGACTGGGAGCGGGCGAGCGGACGCGCCACGCTCTACACCTGGTCCGTCGTCCACCGCAACGACCTGCCGCCGTTCGGTTCCCGCGTCCCGTACACGGCGGCCGTCGTCGAACTCGCCGAGGGGCCCCGCATGATGACGGAGATCGTCGACTGCGAGGAGTCGGCCCTCGTGATCGGCATGGAACTACGCGTCGCCTTCCGGCAGGAGGAGGGGTGCGAGGCGGTCCCGGTCTTCCGGCCGGAAGCCGGTGCCTGACGCGGCGGACTCAGCGCCGCTTGCTGCGGCGCAGCTTCCACCGCTCCCAGATGTTCGGGTGGCGGACGACCACTCCGCCCATGCCGCCCGAGCCGGTGAGGCGGAGCAGCGGTGTGCCCGGGAGCCTCTCGCCCCGGGTCCGGTCCTTGAAGCCGCCCAGGCCGGGACGGACGTCGTCGGTCTCCGCCGCCCACCCCCTGGGTACGACGACCACGACCCCGCCCATCTGGCCGTTGACCTCCAGCTCGATCTCGCGCAGCCGGGTCTCGGTCTGCGTGAAGTCGAGCTTGGCGCCGCCCATGCCGCCGTCCACGTCGATGCGTGCGGGCACTTTCCACCGTCCGGTCCGTGCCAGGCCGTGTATGCCGCCCTCGATGACCAGCGGCTCCGTCGCGTTCTGCGGCGCGGGCGCCAGATCGGCGGTGAGGGGTTCCAGCTCGGCGAAGGTCTTGGCGCCGAGCGCCTGACCCAGGCGCGTATCCAGCTCGTCGAGATCGATGCGGCCCTCGGCCGCCGCCTCCTGGAGTTGCTCCACCACCGCTTCACGGTCGGCGTCGGAGGCGCGAAGCCGACTGACGGAATTCGGGCGCTCAGGAGTCATGAACCTGATGATACGGAACGGGTCACCAGTTCTCCCCGACCAATTGCGCGACCACCACCCCGTGCAGCAGCTCCACGTCCACGAACTTCCCCTCCTCCGGCGCCCCGCACCGCCAGCTCAGCGGATACGTGTTGCCGTGCGCCGCGGGGATCCCCACGTACAGATCCCGCGCCGACGGTCCGAGACAGGTCGCCCCGGGCGGCCAGTCGTACTCCTTGCTCACCCCGGGCGGGATCAGGAAGTACGTCCACCGCCCGCCCGCGACCTCGCGGACCACCGGACCCGGTTCGCCGTCCGTGAGCGTGGCGAGGTGGTGCAGGACTGCCTCGCCGCGTACGCCGCGTACCCGGATGGCATCGAAGTGGACGCCGGTCAGATGGAGTTGCAGCCCCGCGGCCGGTACCCACTCGGGGAGATTCTTGCTCGTCATGGATACGAGGATCCCGCCGACTGCGTAGCGTGACCAGAGAGACACGGTCCACATTCGGCAATGTCGTGAGAGCGAGAGCGAGAGCGAGAGCCGGAGCGGGCGCGCAGCGTCTGATCTTCACAGGCCGGGCGCGCCCCAGACCGGGAACCACCGGGAGAGATCCTGCTCGACCCGCAAGTCGTCGCCCAGTGTCGCCCTGACCTGCAGCTCCAAGGGGCTGTCGCGTCTCTCGGCGCCGCCCGGCACCGGGGCGAACGGATAGAACGTGCCGCGTTTGTAGAGGTAGACCAGCGCCAGCGAGCGCCCTTCGGCGTTCCGGAAGCCGATCAGTGAGCAGAGCAGTTGCGGGCCGAAGCCGCCGTCCTGGAGCAGGGTGTTGACCGCGTGCAGGTCGTTGACCAGGGCGGCCACGTCGTCGGGGGAGTGGCGGGCGAGCAGCCAGGTGTAGCCGTACGTGTCGTGGCTGAACTCCACCGGGATCCCGCCCCGGTCCGTGTCCGCGTCGAGCAGTTCCTGTACGTCCTGCTGGATACGGGCGAAGGTGCCGCCCTCCACGCCCGCGAAGCAGACCGAGCCCAGACCGGTGGGGATGAAGCCGGCGCCCGCCTGGAGGGTGAGCGCGGCGGACGGTACGGCGAAGAGCTGGTCGAGGTCGGGGCGGACCGGTTTGCTGCGTCCCAGGATCGTGTCGAGCAGACCCACTGCGGACTCCTTACGGGCGGGCGAGTTCGGCGGAGATGCGGGCCAGCTGGTCGAGGCGCTGTTCGAGGGTCGGGTGGGAGGAGAGCAGCCGGCTGAGGCTCTCCTCCGAGGAGAACGCCGGGACGAAGTAGAAGGCGTTGTACGGCTCCGCCTTGCGCAGGTCCTCCGTCGGGATCCGGGCCATCTGCCCGCTGACCTTGGTGAGCGCCGAGGCGAGCGCGGAAGGGCGGCCGGTGAGGAGGGCGGCGGCGCGGTCGGCGGAGAGTTCGCGGTAGCGCGAGAGCAGTCGGGTGAGCAGGAAGCTCAGGCAGTACACGACGGCGCTGATCAGCGGGATCAGCAGGATCGCGATGCCGACGGGGTCGCTGCTGCGGCTGCTGCGGGAGAAGCCGCCCCAGAGGGCGACGCGGGTGACCACGCCGGCCATGACGCCGAGGAACGAGGCGATCGTCATGACGGCGACGTCCCGGTGCGCGACGTGCGACATCTCGTGGGCGAGGACGCCCTCCAGCTCCTCGGGTTGCAGTCTGCGCAGGAGCCCGGTGGTGGCGCAGACGAGGGCGGTCCTCTCGCCGCGGCCGGTGGCGAACGCGTTCGGTACGTCGCTCTGGGCGATGGCCACCCGGGGTTTCGGCATGTCGGCCAGGGCGCAGATCCGGTCGATGGTGCCGTGCAGCTCGGGTGCTTCCTCGGGGGTGACCTCGCGGGCGCCCATGCTGAAGGCGGCAATGCGGTCGCTGAACCAGAACTGCGCGATGAACAGGCCACCCACGACGATCAGGATGATCGGCCAGGCGCCCCGCAGCACCGCGAGGAGCACGCCCACCAGGACCACGTACAGCAGTCCGATCAGGAACATGGTGGTGACCATGCGCGTGGTCAGACCGTGGTCGGGGGCGTAACGGGAACGGGCTCGTGTCATGGAATGCCTCCAGCAGCTCACCTGCTTCCCATAGTGCTCCTTTCTGGTTGAGTTCGGTTTGCCGGCTCACGGCCAGAGCAGTTCCCGGGTCCAGTTGCCGCCGTCCCGGCGGTAGCGGAGCCGGACGTGCCGCCGCCGCACATCGCCCTGGAAGAACTCGACCTCGTGCGGTTCGACCACGTACCGCGTCCAGCTCGCCACATCCGCCTCCGGTTCCGCCTGCGCCCGCTCCCATGCGGCGTCCGAGGCGCGGTTCAGCTCCTCGTACGAGCCGAGCACCTCGCTCTGTCGCCCCACCAGTGCCGAGGCCAGCGCCCCGGTCGAGCGGACGTGCAGATCGGCCCGGCTCTCGGCCGGGGTGCAGGCGGTGACCGGACCTCGTACCCGTACCTGTCGGCCCTGTGCGGGCCAGTAGAAACCGAGCGCCGCATGCGGACGCGCGGCGAGCTGGCGGCCCTTTGCGCTGGTGGCGTGCGTGGCGAAGTGCCAGCCTCGGTCGTCCGCGTCGTGCAGCATCAGCGTCCGTACGTCGGGGTGGCCCTCGGCGTCGACCGTGGCCAGCGTCATGGTGTGCGGCTCGGTCTGCCCGGCGGCCACCGCCTCGGCGAACCAGGCGTGGAAGAGGGGGAGCGGGGAACGGGGTGCGGCGGCCGGGTCGAAGGCAGGGAGGTCCACGTCCCAGACGCGCTGGGCGTGAAGGAGGTCCCGGAAGGTGTGCTGGGCAGAGGTCGATGCATCCGTCATGCGGCCATTGGACATCAGGACACGGAGTGCCCTGTTGCCTCACCCCCTCACATCCACCTCACTCCCGCCCCAGCACCACCGTCCCCGACGAGCAGAACCAGCCGCCCGTCCCCGAGGCCACCGCTCCGGCAGCCGTCCGTCCGTCTTCCGGACCTGACGGTCTCCCGCCTCCCCGCGCAGTTGCCGTACCGCCTCCACCAGCAGGAACAGCCCGCGCATGCCGGGGTGGCAGGCGGAGAGGCCGCCGCCGTCGGTGTTGACCGGGAGTTCGCCGGTCAGGCCCGTGCGGCCCTTCTCGACGAAGGCGCCGCCCTCGCCCTTCGTGCAGAATCCGAGGTCCTCCAGGGTCACCAGCGTCATATAGGTGAACGCGTCATAGATCTCGGCCAGGTCGATGTCCGCCGGCCGTACCCCGGCCCGTTCGAACGCCAGGCGGCCCGAGACGGCCGCCGGGGAGACCGTGAAGTCGTCCCACTCCGACATCGTGGAGTGCGAGACGTGCTCACCCGTGCCGAGGATCCACACCGGAGCCTTCGCCGTGTCCGGTACGTACTCCTCGGCCGCCAGCAGGACCGCACAGCCGCCGTCGCTGCGGATGCAGCAGTGCAGCTTGGTGAACGGGTCCGCGATCATCGGGCCGGACAGCACGTCGTCCACCGTGATCGGGTCCCGGAACATCGCGTCCGGGTTGGTTGCCGCGTTCGCCCGCGCTTGGACCGCCACCTCGGCGAGCTGCTCCAGCGTCGTCCCGTACGCGTGCATATGGCGGCGTGCGGCCATGGCGTACTTGGCGATCAGCGAGTGCCCGTACGCCACCTCGAACTGGAGCGGGCCGCGCGAACCGAACGACAGGTTCGACGTGCGGCGCCCCGCCCTGATGTCGGCGCGGGCGGTCGATCCGTACACCAGGAGTACGGCGTTCGCGTGGCCTGCCGCGATCGCGTCGGCGGCGTGGGCGGCCATCACCTCCCAGGTCGCACCGCCGACCGCCGTGGAGTCGACCCAGGTGGGTTTCAGCCCCAAATACTCGGCGACCTCGACGGGGGCGAGCGTGCCGAGTCCGGCGGAGGCGAAACCGTCGACGACCGAGCGGTCCAGGCCCGAGTCGGCGAGTGCCCGGCGGGCGGCCTGGGCATGGAGGGCGTACGGAGTCGGGCCGTCGACGCGTCCGCAGTCCGCGAGGGATATGCCGACGACAGCGACCTTGCGCGGGGGGGAGGAGGGTGAGGAAGGCATGAATCTGACGGTACATCAGATGCGGCGGTGCGGGCCGGTGTGCGGGCGGGATCGGGTCCGGGAGCAGGGGCCTGCGTGAGTCTGGGTTTCTGGTGCCATCACCCTTAGCATGACGGCCCGTCAGATCAGGGGCCGTCGGCCCCTGAGGGGAAGGAGCCCGACGATGGACGCCGCCTTCACCGCGGAACAGGACGAGATCCGCCGCACCCTGCGCGAACTGCTGGCCAGACGCTGCGGACCCGCCGAGGTCAGGAGCGCCGTACGGACCGCGCACGGATACGACGAGACCCTGTGGCGGCAGCTCGCCCAGGACCTCGGACTGCCCGGCCTCGCGCTCGCGGAGGAGTGCGGAGGAGTCGGCGGCGGCCCCGCCGAACTCGCCGTCGCCTGCGAGGAGGCCGGCCGCGCCCTGCTGCCGTCCCCGCTGCTCGCCACCGCCGCGCTCGCCGCACCACTGATCGCCGCCGTCGGCACCGACGCCCAGCGCACCGCCCTGCTGCCCCGCATCGCCGCGGGCGAACTGACCGCGACCCTCGCCGTCCCCGGCGGCTCACCGGCCACCGCCCTCGGCCTCATCGGCGACACCAGCGGCGGCGCCTGGGCGGGCGGCGGCCGGTCCGGCGGCGTACAGGCCACGCCCGGCCCGGACGGGTGGCGGCTGTACGGGGAAGCCGCCCAGGTCCTCGACGGGCACAGCGCCGGACTTCTGCTGGTCGCCGCCCACGCGGGTGGCTTCCCGCGCAGCCGGACTCTCCTCTTCCTCGTCCGCTCCGACATGGCGACCGGGCTCGTCCGCACCCGGCAGACCTCGCTCGACGAGACCCGGCCGGTGGCCCGTGTCGAACTCCGTGAGACCACCGCCGAACTGCTCGGCGCGGACGACACGGTGGATGTGTCGGGACCGGCCGGAGCACTCGCCGCCGTCGGGCGCACGACCGCCGCCGTACTGGCGGCGGAGGCGGTCGGAGCCGCGGCGAGCGCACTCGACCGGACCATCGAATACGTCAAGACGCGCGAGCAGTTCGGCCGCGCCATCGGCTCCTTCCAGGCGGTCAAGCACCGGCTCGCCGACCTGTACGTACGGGTGCAGGCGGCCAGGTCCGCGGCGTACTACGCGGCCTGGGACCCGGCGGCCGGAGGGCTCGCGCTCGCCCAGGCGCTGGAGGCGCTGCGGATCACCACCGCGGAGGCCGTACAGCTGCACGGCGGCATCGGCTTCACCTGGGAACACGAGGCGCATCTCTACTTCAAACGGGCCGCTGCCGACGAGCTGCTCTTCGGACCGGTCCACCGGCTGCGCGACCACGCCGCCGAACAGGCCGGTCTGTTCACGCCCGGCGTCCAGAAGCCGCGCGTGGGGGTGGCGGTCTGATGGCGCCCGGAGTCCGGCTGATCCAGATGGTGTCCTCGACCCGCACCTTCGCCAGGATCGCCCCGCACGTCGTGCCCGCCATGGACCGCACCGTCCACCGGCTCACCCGCGGCAAGGTGCTGCTCAGTGCCCGGATGCTGCCGGGGATGATCCTGACGGTGCGCGGGGCGAAGAGCGGACAGCCGCGCACCACTCCACTGGCCTGCATGCCGGAGCGCGGCTCCGAGGGCGGCGGCGGCGACAGCTGGATTCTGATCGGCAGCAACTTCGGCCGTCCGGGTCATCCTGCCTGGACCGCCAACCTGTTGGCCCATCCGGACGACGCCGTCATCAACTGGAAGGGGCACGACATCGCCGTGCGTGCCCGGCTGCTGGAGGGCGCGGAGCGGGCGGAGGTGTGGCAGGCGGCGCTGACGTTCTGGCCGCCGTACGCCACGTATCAGGCGCGGGTGGAGCGGGAGATCCGGCTCTTCCGGCTGGAGCGGCGCGACACCCCGTGACGCGGAGGCCGCCCGGATACGCCGATGGCGGACCACATCGGGTGGTCCGCCATCGGTGAGACAGGACGTGGGCAGCCCGGGATTGCCGTGCGGAGCCCAGTACAGGAAGAAGCGAGGCAAGAAGCCGGAAAGAAGGGTGCGCCCGGCGCTATCTCGTCGGTTTCTTGCCGGTGATGCCCAGATGCACCAACAGCGCGAGGTTCGGCTTGAGTTCGGCCTGCTTGACGCCCCAGGTCTGGAAACCCTTCTGGTGCGAGGCGACCGCCGCCAGCATCGCGACGAGCGAGCCGGCCATCGCCGCCGGACTGACGTCCTTGTCGACCTTGCCCTTGGCCTGGAGCTCCTTCACCGAATCGGTGAGGGAGTTGGTGACCGAGTTCAGGATCTTCATGCGGATCTTGTAGAACCGCTTGTCGCCCTCGGCCGCCCCCAGGTCGACCACGCGCAGGATCGCGTCATGGCGTCGCCAGAAGTCGAGGAACCCGTCGACGAGCTCTTCGGAGGTCTGCCAGCCGGCCTTGCCGACCCAGGAGCGGCCGGCGACCAATTCGGTCAACGCGGCGCCCTCCTTGGCCATTTCTTCGGCGATCTCGAGGACGGCTCCCTCGACGTCGGGGAAGTACTGGTAGAAGGTTGCGGGTGAAGTCCCCGCCTTGCGGGCGACGTCGATGACTTTGACGTCCCGGTAAGGCGAGGAGCTGAGCATCTCGCTGAGGCAGTCGAGCAGCTTCTGCCGCGTCGCCTGTCCGCGTCGACCGGCCACGCGGCCGTCGACGGTGCGCACTTGTCCTGTCATGCCGTCAGCTTACCGAGGGGTGATCGGAGCGCGATTCGGCCGACTGCAAATGGGGAGTTCCGCAGGTGCAGTGGGGTGGCGTGGGAGAAGTGGCCGGATTTCGGCGGATGCGATCCACAGCCTGAATAGTGTTATCAACAGCCTGTGGACAACTTCGGTGGATAACTTTCCGTGACGCGACGGCCAGGGAACGCCGATATCGAATCTTCGTTCGACAAGGGGCATTTGCTGCGCGGTACATGCGGTGCGGGGCTACTTTGAGTGTGATGAGCGTCACTTCGATGGAAGGATCCGGGCCCATGGCCGCATTCCCGCGCTCCGCGCCGTGCTGGGTGGACGCGCAGCTCCCCGATCTCGAAGCGGGCAAGCGTTTCTACGGCGGGCTCTTCGGGTGGACCTTCCGGGCCGGGGACGCCGCCGAGGGTGCGTATGCCGAGGCCCTCAGCGACGGCAAGCTCGTTGCCGCACTCGCCGCCAAGCAGGACGGCCGGATGCCGACCGCCTGGGGCGTCTACTTCGCCACCGACGACATCGCCGCGACCGTCGCCCTGATCCGGCAGGAGGGCGGCCAGGTCATCACCGAGCCCGTCCGGGTCGGCCGCGCGGGCGTGCTCGCGCAGGCCGCCGACCCGGGCGGTGCGGTCTTCGGGCTCTGGCAGGCCGGTGACCGCAGCGGGTTCGAGAAGCAGAACGAGCCCGGATCCTTCTGCTGGACCGAGGTCTACACCCGGCAGAAGGACCGCGTCGACGCCTTCTACGAGAAGGTCTTCGGCTTCCGCGGAACCGATCTCGGCGAGTCCGGCACCGATCACGGCGAGCCGGGCACCGGCGATGGGGACACCGGCGATGGCGGCGCCTCCGATTCCGGATCCGCCGAGTCCGGCTCCGGCGGTGCGGGCACTTCCGAGTCCGGCGTCGACTTCCGCATGTGGTCCCCCGAAGGCACCGAACCCGGCCCCGACACCGCGATCGGCGGACGCAGCGTGATCACCGACGCGTTCCCGGCCGAGATGCCCAGCTATTTCCTCAGCTACTTCGCCGTCGCGGACTGCGACGCCGCCGCCGAGACGGCGGTCGGGCTCGGCGGCCGGGTCTCCGCGCCGCCCTTCGACATCCCGTACGGGCGGATGGCGGTCCTGCACGACGATCAGGGCGCTGAGTTCGCCGTACTTCAGCCCCCGGTGTCCTGATAGAGGGCAGAGTGACATGTGACACCCCGATCCGCCCCCGGGTTCGCAACCATCGCATCGGCCAGCAACAATCAGGGAGCGCACCGCCGGGTGGTGCCCAGTGGTGAGACGCTGCACAGGGCGGGGTTTTTCGCGGACTTCTGTTCCTGAGGTCCGTACGGGGAGGTGGCAGGCAAGTGATGGAGCAGCTGACGCAGCACGACCCGAGGCGGATCGGCCCGTTCGAGGTGCTGGGACGGCTCGGGGCCGGCGGCATGGGGCTGGTCTATCTCGCCCGCTCGGCGTCCGGCCGACGGGTGGCGATCAAGACCGTACGGACGGAGCTCGCCGAGGACCAGCTCTTCCGGGTCCGCTTCACGCGTGAGGTGGAGGCCGCCCGCGCGATCAGCGGCTTCTACACGGCCGCCGTGGTGGACGCCGACCCGCGCGCCGCCGTGCCGTGGCTCGCCACCGCTTACGTGCCCGCTCCCTCGCTCGAAGAAATAGTGAACGAGTGCGGCCCGATGCCGACCCAGGCGGTCCGCTGGCTGGCCGCCGGGATCGCCGAGGCGCTCCAGTCCATCCACGGCGCGGGGCTGGTCCACCGCGACCTCAAGCCGTCGAACGTGCTGGTGGTCGAGGATGGTCCGCGGGTGATCGACTTCGGGATCGCGTCCGGAGTCTCCAACACCCGGCTGACCATGACCAACGTGGCGGTCGGCACCCCCGCGTACATGTCGCCGGAGCAGGCCAGGGACTCGCGCAGTGTCACGGGCGCGAGCGATGTGTTCTCGCTCGGTTCGACGCTCGTCTTCGCCGCCACCGGGCATGCGCCGTTCCACGGGGCGAACCCGGTCGAGACGGTTTTCATGCTGCTGCGGGAGGGCCCCGATGTGGAGGGGATGCCCGACGACCTGCGGCCGCTGATCGAGTCCTGCATGCAGATGGACGCCGGGCTGCGGCCCAGCCCGGCCGATCTGCAGGCCCAGCTTGCGCCGCACCTCTTCGCCTCCGGCAGCGACGACAGCGGTACGGCGTCGGCCTGGCTGCCGACGTCCGCCACAGCGATGATCGAGCAGCGCCGCGGCGGGGGGCGCACGGCGGTTCCCGCCGCCCCGGCGCCCGCCCCGGCGCCCGCCCCGGCGCCGCCACCGCCCCAGCAGCCGCCGCGGGGCGCGGACTGGGAATCGGCGTGGCGCAGCGGCGCGGACCTGAGATCGCCGTCCCCCGCCCCCGCACCTGTTCGGGGGGTGGAGTCGGACGGGGTCGGTCCGGTGCGGCTGCCCGGGGCGAAGGTGCCGATCGGACCCGGGCCGCGTGCCGCGGACGTGCGCGCGACGGCCGGCGCGGAGGCGGGTCCCGCGACCGGGTGGGTGCGCCCGCCCGCCGGGCCGAACGGCGTGGTCCCGGCCGCCGCCCCGCTGCCCGCTCCGGCGCACGCCCCCGATGCGCCGCCTGCGGAGCCGGACCGCTGGCGGCCCTGGCGGTTCCGGATGTCGAACGACGTGTGGGGCACGCCGGTCGTCGCCGGGGACCTGCTGTACGTGACGTCGTTCGAGGTGCACGCGCTGGACGTCGGCAACGGGCGGCGCCAGTTCAAGACCCGTGACGTCGCCTGGTCGATGACGCTCGACGGCGGCCGCATCCATGGCTCCGACGGCCCTTCGCTGTACGCCCTGGACGCGCTGACCGGCGCCGAACGGTGGCGGCTGCAGACCGACGCCTGGGTGTACTCGCTCAAGGCCGACCGGGGCACCGTCATCACCGGCACGCGCGGTGGCGGCGTGCAGGCGTGGGAAGCGTCCACCGGCGAGAAGCTGTGGGAGACCGGAGGCGTACAGACCGACTTCGAGACGGCCGAGGCCGGGCCCGCGATCCACGACGGCACGGTGTACCTGTGGCAGGACGCCCGGCTGCGCGCGGTGGACGCCCGTACGGGCATCGAGCGCTGGTCGTACCCGATCGGTGACGCGGCGTCCTGCGGGGGTGTGCCGGTACGGGTGACGGCCGCCGCGGACGGCTACGTGTACGTCGCCGCGGGCACCCGGGTCCTCGCGGTGGACGTCGCGTCGGGGCTGGTGCGGTGGCACTTCGAGTCGCCCGCGGTCTTCCTGTCCCCGCCCGCGTTCGCGCCGGGGCCCGCGGTCACCGGCGGCGGGGTGTACCTGGCCGACTACCTCGGCACGGTGTACGCACTCGACGCGACGACCGGCAAGGACAGGTGGCGCATCGCGACGGAGGCGCGCCAGTCGATTGAACCGGTACTGGTCACGGCAGGCCATGTCCACGTCGGCAGCGGCAGCGCGCTGTACACGCTGGACGCGGTGACGGGTACCCCGAAATGGCGGTTCGCGGCGGGCGGCGAGGTCGTCGGCGCGCCGGTCGTCGCGGACGGCCGCGTCCACTTCGGTTCCGCGGACCACGTGCTGTACACGCTGGACGCGGCGGGCGGCCAGCTGCGCTGGAAGCTTGCGACGGGCGGCGAGATCACGGGGTCGCCGGTGGCGAAGGGGGGCGTGGTGTACGCGTGCAGCAAGGACCGCTGCGTGTACGCGCTGGACGCGCTGAAGGGGACGGGCACGGGCACGGGGAACCGGGCACGGGCGTAGGCGTTCACCGGGCTCGCCCGGCAGCCGCTTTGTCCTCAATCGCCGGACGGGCTCGATTTTCCCCGCTCGGCCGGCACGTATCGGCCCGTGCGCACACCCCGGCCCGTCCGGCGTGTGCGCACGGAACCGTGTGCCACGGGTGGGGCAAGGCGATTCAAGGGCGCGGGGGTCCGTCCGGGTGGCCGCTGTGTCCTCAATCGCCGGACGGGCTCGACCGGCCCGGCGGGCGGCGCGGTTCCGGGGACTCGGGGCCCGTGTACGGGTCCGCCTCCGGCTCCGGCAGGGGACTCGTCTGCACCGATGGCCCCGGCTCCTGCGTCGGCGGCCACGTGTCCGGATCGTCCGACCCCGGCGCCGCGTAGGGCCGCTCCCGGGCCACGCGCTCCAGACGCCCGCGCCCACCCCGCCGCCCCGGCATCACCGCAGCCCCCACCAGCATCAGTGCCCCGCCCACCGCGGCGGTCGCCACCCCCACCTGCAGCCCGGACCCGTCCGCCGCCACCGTCAGGCTCCCGGTCGCCTGCCCCTGCCGCACCATCCACAGCACGGTGAAGCCCAGGACGACGACCCCCGCGCACGCGACCAGCAGCCGAGACCGGAGCACCACACCCACCACCGTTATGGCCGCAGCGAAGAGAAGCGGCAACCAGACCGACCCCCACGGTCCCGGCCGCGCACCGCTGATGCCGTTGAAGAGGTCCGCGATCCGGTACTGCCGCCCGAGGCGACCGTCGTACCAGTCACGGAAGGGGCTCAGCACGGCGGCCGCCGCTCCTGCGAGAGCGACGACCGAGCCGAGGACGTTGCGGATCATCATCGGCCTCCTGCGGTCGTGCGGACCGGCGTCGCGCGTCAGCACCGCTCTCGGCGTCGACGCTACGCCGGGCCCCTGCCCCCCGCCACCAGGGGCGCACGGGCCGGACGGCCCTTCCCGTACGCCATGCGTTACGGTGTCGCGCGGTCGTGCGACAGCGACATGACAACAACACAAGGGGGGCTGCATCGATGATGCGGCAGCATCTGAAACTCTCGGCGGTCCTGGTGGCGGTAGTGCTCGCACTCACCGGCTTCTCGACCTCGAGCCACGCCGGCAAGAGCCGAGGCAGCAAGAGCCACGGATCGAGCAGCAGTGGCGGCGGCTGCTCCAACTCCAAGAAGAGCAACGGCAGCTACCACCACAACGACTACGACGACGATGACTACGACGACTCGTCGAGCAGCTCGTCCGGCGGCTCCACCTACGAGACCGCGACGCCCGGCGCCACCGCGACCGACACGCCCCAGGTGACCGTCGTCCGCTGCGCGCACCCCAGCAAGGGCAAGCGGCGCGCCGTGACCGCCTCCACCGTCCGCCTCACGGCCGTTGCGTACGACACGCACATGTACGACATCGACGTCACCTTCCTCGACGCGGCCGGCAACACCGTCGACACCGGCGAGGCGAGCGTGGAGGTCGACGGCGGCGCGAGCCGGACCATCTCCGTGCGGATGGACACCCCGGGCAAGGTGTCCCGGGTGAAGAAGTGCCGAGCCGAGGCCACGCTCAGCTACTGACCACGCTCACCGCAGTCCGAACCCGCGGTCCCCACGCCCACGCTCCCGCGCCGCGAACAGCTCCCCCTGCCGCTCCACCGGCAGGTTTCCGAGCGCGATCAGGTGCGGGGCGTGGGCCAGTGCCTGGGTGCGCGCCGCTTCCTTGGCGGACCACACCGCCCGCACCGTTCCCTGCACCGCCCCGGTCGGGTACGACGCGATGACGGCCGCCGCCCGCACCGCCGCCGCCACCGCGTCACCGGGCGCCGTCACCTCGCTGACCAGCCCGGTCTCGTACGCACGACGGGCCGTCACCCGTTCGGCCGTACCCATCAGGGACATCCGGGCGACCTCCCCGAACGGCATCCGCTGCGCCATGTGAATCGCCTCGTACGCGCTGACCATGCCGTATGTCGTATGCGGGTCGAAGAACGTCGCTGCCTCCGACGCGATGACGAACTCCGCCTCGCCCAGCAGATAGAACGCCCCGCCGCACGCCATCCCCTCCACGGCGGCGATCACCGGCTTCCACAGGTCGTTCGCCTTCGGTCCGATCGCGAGCAGCGGATCGTCGATCGTGTACGGGGACGAGGGCTGCGGCACCTCCACGCCCTGGTCGATCCCCGTACAGAAGGCGCGCCCGCCCGCACCGGTGACGACGACGACCCGCACCCCGTCGTCGAAACGGAACGCCCGCCACGCGGCGGCGAGTTCGTCCGCCGTCGCCAGGTCGATCGCGTTCAGCTTCTCCGGCCGGTCGAGGGTGACGACCGCGACCCCGGTCTCCTTGTCGGTCTCCGTCCGCAGCGTCATCGTCGTCCGCTCACCGTTCCAGCAGCCAGCGGACCACGGTCAGCTCCGGGCTCACCGGCGCGAAGACCGCCCGCACCGGTGCCCCGATCCGCAGCCGCGCCGGATCGACCGAATTCAGCGGTGCTTCGGGGCCGCTGACCACATTGCCGACCAGTCGGATGTGCGGAGCGTCGGCGAGTTCGACGACGACCGCGTTGTAGGGGGCCTGCGCGGCGTACGCAGGCAGCAGTGGCGGATGCGGCAGCACGTACGACCAGATCCGGCCGCGCCCGCTCATCGGCCGCCACTCGCTCTCGAAGGACTGGCAGTGCGGGCAGCAGGGCCGCGGCGGGAAACGGAGGGCGCCGCACGCGGGGGCGGCGCACGCCTGGACGCGGAGTTCGCCCCGGGCGGCGTACTCCCAGAAGGGGGCACCGTCCTCGTCGGCGACGGGCAGCAGCAGCGATTCCATCCGGGGTCTCAGCTCCTCAGCAGTACGGCGGAGGTGGGCACGCCCTCACCGGCGGTGACCAGGCAGGTGGCGGCGTCCGGCACCTGCGCGGTAGAGGTGCCGCGCAGCTGCTTCACCCCTTCATTGATGAGATTGAAGCCGTGCACGTACGCCTCGCTGAGCCCGCCGCCCCCGGTGTTGATCGGCAGCCGGCCGCCGCTCTCCAGCGCCCCGCCCTCGGTGAACGCGGCACCCTCACCGCGCCCGCAGAAGCCGTAACCCTCCAAGGAGAGCGGGATGAGTGGGGTGAACGCGTCATAGATCTGTGCGACATCGACATCGTCCGGCCCGAAGTCGGCGTGCTTCCACAGCTGTCGGGCGGCCGTCCAGGCGGGGCCGGTGAGCGGGTCGTCGTTCCAGTAGTTGACCATCCCGTGGTGCTGGGCGGGCAGCCCCTGGGCGACGGAGTGGATGTAGACGGGCCTGCGCCTGCAGTCGCGGGCCCGCTCGGCGGAGACGACGACACAGGCCAGTGCCCCGTCCGTCTCCAGACAGTTGTCGAAGAGACAGAGCGGCTCACTGATCCAGCGCGCGGTCATATACATGTCGCGGGTCAACGGCCGTTCGTACATCACCGCGTCAGGGTTCTGGTTGGCGCGGTTGCGGCAGGCGAGCGCGACATTGAAGAGATGGTCGCGGGTGGCCCCGTACTCGTGCATGTACCGCCGCGCGAGCATCCCGATCTCGTCGGCGGGCCGCAGCAGCCCGTACGGGCGGGTCCACTGGGCGGGGGCCGGCAGCTGGATGGTGGTGTTCTTCCAGGGCCTCGGTCCCGAGCCGCGCTTCCGCGAGCGCCAGGCGACCCCGACGCTCGCCTGTCCGGTGGCGACGGCGGCGGCGAGATGCGCGATCGTCGCGCACGAACCACCGCCTCCGTAACCGACCTTGGAGAAGAAGGTGACATCACCGGCCCCGATCGCCTTGGCGACCTCGACCTCGTCGGTCTCCTCCATCGTGTACGAGGCGAACCCGTCGACCTCCGACGCGGCGATGCCCGCGTCGTCGAGCGCCGCCACGATGGCCCGGCAGGCCAAGGTCTTCTCGGATTCCGGGAGTTGTCTCGCGAAGTCCGTCTGTCCGATCCCGGCTATCGCCGTCACGTCTTTGAGCGCCGCCACCCGCCACCTCCGCGATCGTCATGACTGCTGACAGCGGCAGAGGCTACAGCTAATCTGACGGATAGTCAGCTATTGCGGTTCGGCGGGAGGGCATGCGATGCGCGGCAACGAGGAATGGGGCAGCATCCCGAGGCTGGTGCGGACGGCAGCGCAGCGGTACGGGGAGCGGGAGGCGGTCGTCGAGGGCCGCACCCGCATCTCGTACGCCGAACTCGGCGACCGCGTCGAACGCGCCGCCGCCGCGTGCATGGCCTTGGGCGTGGAGCCCCGCGACCGGGTCGCCGTCTGGGCGCCGAACACCCTGGACTGGATCGTCTCCGCGCTGGGGGCGGTCACGGCGGGCGCGGTCCTGGTCCCCCTCAACACGCGCTTCAAGGGCTCCGAGGCGGCGTACATCCTGGAGCGCAGCCGGGCGAAGCTGCTCTTCATCACCGGCACCTTCCTGGGCACGTCGTACGTTGCGTCGCTGCGCCGGGCGGAGGTGGAACTCCCGCACCTGGAACAGGTGGTGGTGCTGGCGGACGCGGCCCCCGAGTCCTACGTCACCTGGAAGGACTTCCTGGCGACGGGGGAGCGGATATCGCCTGCCGCGGTACGGGAACGGGCCGACGCGGTCGCCTCCTCATCCCCGTCCGACATCATCTACACCTCCGGCACCACGGGCCGCCCCAAGGGCGCTGTCATCACCCACGCCCAGACCCTGCGCTGCTACGCGATCTGGAGCGAGCTGGCCGGCCTGCGCGAGGGCGACCGCTATCTGATCGTGAACCCGTTCTTCCACACCTTCGGCTACAAGGCGGGCATCATCGCGTGCCTGATGCGGGGCGCGACGATGATCCCGCAGCCGGTGTTCAACGTGGACACGGTCCTCGCGAACATCGCCGCCGAACGCATCTCGGTCCTCCCCGGTCCGCCCACCCTCCACCAGTCGCTCCTGGACCACCCGGCGCGGGCGACGCACGACCTCTCCGCCCTGCGCATGGTCGTCACGGGTGCGGCGGTGGTCCCCCTGCGGCTGGTGGAACGCCTGCGCACGGAGCTGGGCATCGAGACGGTCCTCACGGCGTACGGCCTCTCCGAGGCGAGCGGCATCGTCACGATGTGCCGCCGCGGCGACCGGCCCGACGTGATCTCCTCCACCTCGGGCCGCGCGATCCCCGGTACGGAGGTCCGCGTCCTGGCGGCCCCCGGCACCCCCGGCGAGGTCCTGGTCCGCGGCTTCCACGTGATGCAGGGCTACTTCGAGGACCCCGCCACCACGGCCACCGCCATCACCCCGGACGGCTGGCTCCACACGGGAGACGTAGGCATCCTCGACGAGGCGGGCAACCTGCGCATCACGGACCGGATCAAGGACATGTTCATCGTCGGCGGCTTCAACGCGTACCCGGCCGAGATCGAACAGCTCCTGGGCCTGCACCCGGACGTGGCGGACGTGGCGGTGATCGGCATCCCGGACCCGAGACTCGGCGAGGTCGGCAAGGCGTACGCGGTTCGCCGGGCGGGCGCCACGCTGACGGCCGACGACCTGATCGCCTGGTCCCGGCGCGAGATGGCGAACTACAAGGTGCCGAGGGCGGTGGAGTTCGTGGGGGAGCTGCCGCGGAACGCGAGCGGGAAGGTGGTGAAGGGGGAGCTGCGGGGGCGGACAGGGGCCTGACGGCTCAGGGTGAGCCGGGGCTTCGGACCGGCAGCCCCAGGGACTGTGCGGATTCGACGAGGTGCTTGTCGTACGCGACGAACGCGGTGAGGGCCGGCCCCAGCCCGGATGCCGCGGCCAGGTGCAGGGCGTCCAGGGAGCGGAGCCGGTTGCCGGAGGACAGGCTGCCGGCGCGGTCGAAGAGCAGCGGCGGCATGCGGATGAGCGCGCTCTCGTCGAGCCAGCTCTCGGCCTCCGCCGCCACGTCGCGCTCCGCGGCGACAGCGTGCAGTGCACGCCGTACCTCGGTCCGTGTGAGGTCGCAGGTCAGGGTGATGGCGGAGCCTTGGGTGGACAGCCATGCCTTGAGCGCGTCGGTTTCGGCCTCCGCCTTGAAGAGCTTGAGAGCCGCAGAGGTGTCGAGGTAGATGAAACGCATCAGCGGCCCTCTTCCTCTTCGTCCCGGAGCTCGTCCAGAGCCTGGCTGAGGGGGGTGTCGCCGGGCGTGGCGGGCGCTGTCCGGATGCGTGCCGTCTGCGCGGCGGTCCGAGCGCGCGCAAGCTCCGGAAGGTCGATCAGCCCGTCGGCCACGGCCTGATTGACCGCCTCTTCGGCGGGGTCCGGGGGGACTATCCGGGCAACGGTCCGTCCGTGCCGGGTGACGGTGAAGGTCTCCCCGTGCTCCAGCCGTACGAGGACGGCAGCGGCGTTCCGCTGGAGATCGCGGACGGTGATCCTGATGTCGTGGTGCTCCTCGCTGTCCATGTCGTACAGAGTACGAGGGTGTGCGACATCTTGCCATCAGGTGCGTCAATGCGAGGGGGCTGGTCACTTGATGGGGTGAATCGGGTGATGCGGGCACCGATCGCGGCAGTATGGTGATGGGTATGGCAACCAAGAAGTACACGGTCACCTTGCCGGAGGAGCTGGCGGAGGAGATCCGCAGCGAGGTCGGCCCCGGTGCGTTCAGTGCGTACGTCACAAAGGCCATAGAGCGCCAGCGCGAGCATGACCGGCTTGGGGAGCTGGTCACGTGGATGCAGGAAGAGGGCGGACCGCTCACCGAGGAGGAGCAGTCGGCGGCCGCGGCGGAGCTGCGTGAGATCGAGCGGTGGTTCGAGGAGCGACAATCCGGGGCGCAGGACGGGGTTCAGGGCGGGGTTCAGGGCGGGGCGGAGGCGGCGTGATGCTGGACATGTCGTTCGTGCTGGACAGTGAGGCTTTGTCCCGGGCCGTACTTCGGGATCGGGCGATGACCGGCATTCTCACCAAGGCGCACCAGTCCGGAATCCGCGTGGTGACGAGTTCCATGACACTCATCGAGGCGTACCACAGCGGGATCCGGCGGCCTGTGTGGAACTGGGCGATGTCCCGGGTCGTCGTGGAGCCGGTGACAAGAGACGTCGCGGACGAGGCGATCGGGCTCCTGGGGGCGACCGGGCTGCACGGCCATAAGTACGCCATCGACGCGGCGCTCGCGGTGATCGCGGGGCGTCAGCCGGGCCGGGCGGTGGTCTTCACCTCGGACGAGGACGACATGGGGAAGCTGTGTGGGGGCGGGGTGCAGGTCAGGGCGCTGTAACGGGTGTGCGCAGGGTGGGGTCTGGCCGTTCAGGGCGGCCGGACCTTCTCGCCGCGCACGTCAGACTTTCTCCGCCACCACCCGGTGATGGCCTGCGGTGAGCAGCCCGATGTCCTCCACATCGGAGGTCAGAACCGTCACCCGGCCCGGGTGCGCCAGGGCGGTCGCGCAGAGCATCGCGTCGATCGCGTATTTGTGGCCGTGCAGTCCGGCGTTCCGGAGCAGGGACGCGGCTGAGTGAGCGAGGGTCTGGGTGACCGGTTCGACGCGAAGGCGCGACAGCGTGCAGTGGAGCGCGGTGTGGTTGATGCGCGGATGGATCACCTCGACAAGCACGGCGGCCGATGTGATGACAGGAAGGTCCGCATCGCGGGCCGCCTCCAGCCATTCCTGGACCTCCCGGCCCCGTTGAACGGCCTGTGCGAGTCCTTCGCTGTCGAGCACCAATGCGCCGCTCACGCGGCTGCTCCCGCCTCGGGTGTGCCGCGCGTGAGCTTGGCGCGCTTGTCGCTCACAGTGCCCGGATCAGTTGGGCCGTTGACCTTCTCGAAATCCGCGAGCAGTTCGTCCAGGTTGTCGCGTTCGATTTGGCGTTGTGCGGCCATCTCCAGGTACGCGGAGACGCCCCGCTTGCCGACCCGCTCACGGATGGCGTGCAGGGTCCCGGCGGTGAGGGAGACGGAGATCCCGCTGCTGGGGCCGTCGCCGGGTGGGAAGTCCTGGGTTTCGGTCATGGAATCAATTTAGCATTTTCAATGCCATAAGGTGGGTGGGTCTTAGTGGCGCGCATTGGGGGGCGAGTGTTGTGTGTGGGGGGAGGACGCGGAGAGGGCCCGAGCCGGCGGCTCGGGCCCTCTTGGGTCGCGTGTGGTTCAGCTGGCGTGGCTGTCCTGCGGGGTCACCACGGTGGCGTGCATGTCCTGCGTGGTGACGGGGGTGTCGCCCGTCGCGTGCATGTCGGCAAGGGCCGGGGCGGCCGAGCCGAGGCCGAGGGCCACGGCGAACGCGGCGGCGACGAGTGTCTTCTTCGTGCTGGTCATTCCAACTCCTGTGATGGGAGCGAGCTTCCGGACGTGAAGTGACGCTAGTGAGAGGGGGGGCGATGGCGGTACCCCTCTGGCCCGAAGTGGTCGAACGTTTACGCAATTGCACTGACCGCACGCAGAAATGCAGCGGCCGCGACGGCTCCCCCTCCGCGCCGCCGCGGCCGCTCCCCGTGCGGGTTTGGTCTAGTTGGCCGGCTCGCTGGTGGCGTGCGCGTCGAGGGTGGTGATCTCCTCGCCGGTGGCGTGCGCGTCCGTCGGCTTGAGCGGCTCGCTGGTGGCGTGCGCGTCCTGGGTGGTGATCTCCTCGCCGGTGGCGTGGGCGTCCGTCGGCTTGAGGATGTCGCTCTTGTCGGCCATGAGATTCAACTCCTGAAAAGGTATGGGTGCGGATGGATGAGCCCGCCCGGCGGTTCCCCCGAGGATCGCCGGACGGGCATTCCAGGGCCGTTCACCCTAGCGGTGAGGCCATTCGACAATCCGTCTGCCCCCCGACGCGACGGATCGATGAGTAAGAGAATGCCTTGGGGCGATAAACGATTGATGAACGCCGGTCAGGATGCCTGGGCAACCGAAGCCGGATGCAGCAGGTCCCGAACGGAGTTGGCTTCAGGGGAGCTCAGTTCCTCGAAGATCGAAAGGGCCTCGTTCCAGCAGACCTGTGCGCGGTCGGTCTGGCCTATGCCGGCGAGCCCGCGCCCGAGCGTGGTGAGGATGTTGGCGCGGCGCCACTCGCCCCCGATGCCCCGCAGGACCGCCAGCGCCTGCTCCGCATGCGATGCTGCGTGGGCAGGCTGGCGTATGGCGAGGTGCACCTGGGCCAGCCGGAACAGTGTCATGCCGTGCCACAACTGCTGTCGGCTGTCGCGGAATATGGACATGGCCTCGGTCAGCGCGTCCTGCGCCCGGCCGGTCTGGCCGGTACCGCTGAGAGCAAGGCCCAGGGCGTACTTCCCGTTGGCGAGGCGCAGCGCCAGACCCGAGGCGTCCGCCTCGTAGATGCCGACGCCTTGCTGCGCGAGATCTACAGCGCTGGCCGTCCTCCCCATAGCGAGATGGACGCGGGACAGGTTGCAGAGCGCTGACGCCTCGCCCGGTCGATTGCCGTCGGCGCGGAAGGCGGCCAGCGCCTCAGTGAGGTGGCTCTCGGCATCGGCGTGCCGGTTCTCGTAGAGGGCGATGATTCCCCGCTGATTCGGGGCCTGACCCAAGGAGACCGGATCATCCGCGAGTCGACCCAGTTCGAGAGCCCGCCGGGACTCTGTCTCGGCATCGGCGAACCGTCCCGAGACGCTGTGCACGTGCGTGAGCATGGTGCGTGCGCGCCCCTCCGCCTGGGCATCCCCGGCGGCCTCGGCTGCCTCGCTCACCGCTGTTGCCGCTGTGGCGAACTGGTGTGAATTTGCGCCTGATTCGCCTAGATCCACCGCCGCCATGAGGAGATCGGAGGCTCGGCGAGCCATGCCGATTCCGGCGGATTGGCGTGCACACGCGAGAAGCCCGCTCGACTCGGCGAAGAGCCAGTCCAAGGCGGATTCGCGGACTCGGAAGGTCAGACCGGGGTACTCGGTGCGCGAGAAGTGGTCGAGTACGCGCTCCCCCGGCCGCTCCAGCGCATACACCCCCGCCGCCGTGGCCAGGTAGAAGTCCAGCAGCCGCGAAAGCGCAAACTCCCGCTCCTCCGGCGGCTGTTCGTCCCGTTCCGCGCAGGCACGCGCGTAGAGCCGCACAAGGTCGTGATAGCGGTACCTGCCCGGCGCCGCCGACTCCAGCAGTGACGTGTCGACCAGGGACTCCAGCAGGTCCTCCGCCGCATGCACCTCCAGGTTCAGCAGCGCTGCCGCTGCCGCCAGGGAGATGTCCGGGCCGTCCGCCAGGCCCAGCAGGCGGAACGCGCGCGCCTGTTGCGGCTCCAGCTGGCCGTAGCCGAGTTCGAAGGTGGCCTTCACCGCAAGGTCGCCCGCCTGGAGCTCGTCCAGGCGGCGTCGCTCGTCCGCGAGTTTGGCGGCGAGGACCGAGACCGTCCAGGTGCGGCGGGCGGCCAAGCGGGAGGCGGCGATGCGGATCGCCAGGGGGAGGAAGCCGCACGCGGCGACCACGTCCAGGGCCGCCTCACGCTCCGAGCCGACCCGTTCCTCGCCGACGATCCGGGTGAAGAGCTGGAGTGCCTCCTCGGGGGACATCACGTCCAGGTCCACCAGGTGCGCGCCCGCCAGGTCGACCATGCGGACGCGGCTGGTCACCAGGGCCGCGCAGCCAGCCGTGCCGGGCAGCAGGGGGCGGATCTGCGCCGCGTCGTGCGCGTTGTCCAGGAGGACCAGGATGCGGCGGCCGTCGAGCGTGGAGCGGTACAGCGCCGCCCGTTCGTCCAACGAGTCGGGGATCGCCGAGTCGGCGGTGCCGAGGGCGCGCAGGAACGCGCCGAGCACCGTCTCCGGCTCCGCCGCCCGTGCGCCGGCGCCCTGCAGGTCGACGTACAGCTGGCCGTCCGGGAAGTGCGGGCGCGCCTGGTGGGCGACGTGCACCGCGAGCGTCGTCTTGCCGACGCCGCCGATGCCCGCGAGCGCCGACACGGCCATGACCGAACCCTCCGCCGTCGCCAGCCGGTTGCCCAGTTCGCGTACGAAGGAGGCGCGGCCGGTGAAGTCCGGCACGGTCGCCGGGAGTTGGGCCGGACGGACGGCGGCGGGCGCGGGCGTCGCCTCGTCGGCCGGGTGGGCCAGTTCCTCGTCGGCCTGCAGGATCCGCTGCTGGAGCTGCGAGAGCTCGGGGCGCGGGTCGACGCCCAGCTCGTCGGCGAGCAGCCGGCGCGTGTCGGCGTACACCGCGAGCGCTTCCGCCTGACGGCCGCTGCGGTACAGGGCGATCATCAGCAGTTCGCGCAGCCGCTCCCGCAGCGGGTGCGCCGCGGTGAGTGCGGTGAGTTCGGAGACCGCCTCCGCGTGGCAGCCGACCTCCAGATCCAGGTCGAGCCGGGTCTCGGTGAGCTGGAGCCGCCACTCGGCGAGCCTGGTGCGCTGGTTCTCGGCGTAGGGGCCCGGGACGGAGGCCAGCGTTTCGCCGTCCCACAGCGCCAGCGCCTCGTTGAGCAGGGTGCGGGCCCGGTACCGGTCCCCGCCCGCGCGCGCCTTCTCCGCGTCGGCGGCCAACTCCTGGGCCGTCGTGAGGTCGAGCGCGTCGGGGCTGGTCCGAATCGCGTACCCGCCGGCGTCGCTGATCAGCGTGGACGGGTCGAGGATCTTGCGCAGGCGGGACGCGTACGTCCGTACGGCGGCGAGCGCCTGTGACGGGGGCTCCTCGCCCCAGATGGCGTCGATGAGTTCGGCGGCGGTGGCCGTGCGTCCGTCGCGCAGCAGCAGCGCGACCAGCAGGGCCCGCTGCTGCGGTGAGCCGGACGCCAGCGGTTCGTCGTCGCGCCAGGCGCGTACGGGGCCGAGCACGGCGAACCGCAGGCCGGTCCCGGTCGTCTGCTGCTGCGCGGCGCGCTGCTCCGGAACGCGCACACGTGGCCCGTGGTCACGGTCCATTGATGCCCCCTGTCCTGCTCGCCCCGTCAGTCCTGCCGGTCGCGCTGATCCCGCTGGTGCTGCTGATCCTGGTGGCTTCGCCGGTATTCCTGCCCGGAACGACCGCCGCTGCACCGATGTGGTCCGGTTGGATCCGGATGACGTCCTACCGCTGGTATCGCGGTCAACAGTCTGCCTTGTTATGGGCGGACACGTCAGCAGTGGGTGACGCTCTGCACAAGCCCTCGACAACGATTTGGAACCGAGGCCCGGTCCAGAGAGCTGACGGTACGTCAGATAAGCGCTACCGTGGTGCACATGGAGACCTTCCCGAAGATCATCTCGGTGGACGACCACACGGTGGAGCCCGCTCATGTCTGGCGGGACCGGCTCCCGTCCAAGTACCTCGACCGCGGCCCGCGCATCGTCCGCGCCCCCCTGAAGGAAATGACCTTCATGGGCGGCAGGTTCGCACCGGTCATGGGTGCAAAGGGTGACGACGGACCGATCGGCGACTGGTGGGTGTACGAGGATCTGCACCGGCCGCTCACCCGGCTTGACACCTCCGTCGGCTACGACCGGGACGAGATCAGGCTCGAAGTCATCACATACGAGCAGATGCGCCCCGGTTCGTACGCGGTCCCGGACCGGCTCGCCGACATGGACATCAACCACGTCCAGTCCGCGCTCTGTTTCCCGACCTTCCCCCGGTTCTGCGGCCAGACGTTCACGGAGGCGAAGGACCGTGAACTCGGGCTGCTCGGCGTGCGCGCGTACAACGACTGGATGGTGGAGGAGTGGTGCGGCCCCGACGCGCGGGGCCGGCTGATCCCGCTGACCCTCGTCCCGCTCTGGGACGCACAGCTCGCCGCCGACGAGGTCCGGCGGAACGCCGCGCGCGGGGTGCGTGCGGTCGCATTCTCCGAGATACCCCCACATCTCGGACTCCCGTCGATACATACGGACGAGTGGGATCCGTTTCTGCGGGCCTGCGACGAGACGGGCACCGTGATCGCGATGCACATCGGCTCGTCCTCGAAGATGCCGTCCACCTCGGCCGACGCCCCGCCCGCGGTCGGCTCCACCATCACCTTCGCCAACTGCTGCTTCTCGATGGTCGACTGGCTGATGAGCGGCAAGTTCGAACGGTTCCCGAATCTCCGGATCATGTACGCGGAGGGCCAGATCGGCTGGATCCCGTACATCCTGGAACGCGCCGACGTGGTCTGGGAGGAGAACCGGGCCTGGGGCGGTGTCGCAGACAAGGTGCACCGGCCGCCGTCGGAGCTCTTCGCCGAGCATGTGTACGGGTGCTTCTTCGATGACGCGTTCGGGCTGAAGAACCTGGACGCGATCGGCGTCGGAAACATCCTGTACGAGACCGACTACCCGCACTCGGACTCGACCTGGCCCAAGTCGCGCGAGGTCGGCGAGGCACAGATGGGGCACCTGGCCCCGGACGTGGTGGACCGGATCGTGCGCCGCAACGCCATCGATCTGCTGGGGCTCACGGACGAGGGACTGTGGGCGGGGCCGGGGCCGGGGGCGTGAGCGAGGCGGGGCATCACAAGGCAGGAGCCCCGCTCCTCCGCCGAGGCGGGGGAGCGGGGCTCCTTGGGTACTGCATGCCGGCCGCGATCGGCCGACCCGGGCAACTAGGCCGGGCTGACGTTCTCAGCCTGCGGGCCCTTCGGCCCCTGAGTGACGTCGAAGTTCACGACCTGGTTCTCCTCGAGGGAGCGGAACCCGGACGCGTTGATCGCGGAGTAGTGAACGAAGACATCCGGGCCGCCGCCGTCCTGGGCGATGAAGCCGAAGCCCTTTTCAGCGTTGAACCACTTGACGGTTCCGGTAGCCATAAGCCCTCCTTGGGCCAAAGGGTTGCCCTGCTCCAGAACCTGCAAAGAAGTCTGAAAACTACAAAAGCCTGCGGGTTACATGCTCCGCAGGCTCTGTACTGCAAGGGAAACCAAACTGCAACTTGCGTCGAGCCTAGCACGCAGCGTGTGCGGAACGGTAGAGGGAAAGATCACTTCACCCGGATGTTTGATTGCCCTGCCGAGAGGCTGATGGAGATAGCGGTCGGAAGGGGGCCCGGGGGTGTCGTTCGGGTAGCGCGGAGGTGGCCGCGGATACACGCCGGGGCCCGGGACCGGCAGGCACGGAGGGGCGGGACCGGGCGCGCCCCTCCGTGCCCCGGTGGCGGCGGGATGCCCGCACGGGTCTAGCCTCGCGATGTGGACAATTCAACCGTCTCCCCCGCAGCAGGCGACGACCGTCGCAGCAGGCCGCGCGTCGGCCACATCCAGTTCCTGAACTGCCTCCCCCTCTACTGGGGCCTGGCGCGGACCGGAACCCTGCTCGACCTGGAGCTGTCGAAGGACACCCCGGAGAAGCTCAGCGAGCAGCTGGTACGCGGTGACCTCGACATCGGCCCCATCACCCTCGTCGAGTATCTGCGCAACGCAGATCAGCTCGTCGCCTTCCCCGATATCGCGGTCGGCTGCGACGGGCCCGTCATGTCGTGCGTGATCGTGTCGCAGCTGCCCCTGGAGCAGCTCGACGGGGCCCGGGTGGCGCTCGGTTCGACCTCGCGCACCTCCGTACGCCTCGCTCAGCTGCTGCTCGCCGAGCGGTACGAGGTGACGCCCGACTACTACACCTGCCCGCCCGACCTCGGCCTGATGATGCAGGAGGCGGACGCCGCCGTGCTGATCGGCGACGCCGCGCTGCGCGCCTCGCTGCACGACGCGCCGCGCCTCGGTCTGCAGGTCCATGACCTGGGGCAGATGTGGAAGGAGTGGACGGGGCTGCCGTTCGTCTTCGCGGTCTGGGCGGCCCGCAAGGACTATCTGGCCGCGCACCCAGCTGTGGTGGAGGAGGTGCACCGGGCGTTCCTCGCCTCGCGTGACCTGTCGCTGGAAGAGGTCACCAAGGTCGCCGAGACGGCGGCGCGGTGGGAGGTCTTCGACGCGGAGCTGCTGGAGCGGTACTTCACGACGCTGGACTTCCGCTTCGGTCCGGACCAGCTGTCGGGCGTACGTGAGTTCGCCCGCCGGACCGGGGCGACGACCGGTTTCCCGGTGGATGTGAACGTCGAGCTGCTCGAACACTGATCCGGCACCGGCCACTGCGCGGGGGAATGGGCCCGGGCAATAGGTGAATGCTGAACCTTCTTCTGGCTCCCCGTTCCCTCCCGTGCTGTTTATCGCACTGCCCCGTGGATTCCTTTCCGGCGAATGCCGCGAATGCCGCGGCCGGACAGCTCGCACGTCCTATCCCGACTATCTCGAATAGCGGACGGCGTACGGGGTGAGTCCAGGTCGAGACCCGGATTCGATCGGGTGAACGACTCATTCGCGCCTTTTGCTGTGTCGAAAACCGCGGTTCGTTCCCATAGGGGCGAAATCGGCCGATGGTTTGTCTGTGATCGCACGACCTCCGACCCCTAGGCTTCGGTCGGAGGTCCGGCCGGTCCACAGGGGGAGTCCATATGCAGCCGCTGGAAGCCGGCGAACCGCTCACCATCGGTGCCTACCGGTTGCTCGGCAGACTCGGTGCGGGCGGCATGGGCCGGGTGTATCTGGGACGCAGTGCGGGCGGACGCACGGTCGCGGTCAAGGTCGTCCATCCGCACTTCGCACTCGACGAACAGTTCCGTGCCCGGTTCCGGCGCGAGGTCGACGCGGCGCGGCGGATCGGCGCCCAGTGGACGGCGCCCGTCCTGGACGCCGACCCGGACGCACCCGTGCCGTGGGTCGCCACCGGCTATGTCGCCGGGCCCCCGCTGTCGGCCGCGGTCACCGAGCACGGGCCACTGCCCGAGCAGGCGGTACGGACCCTGGGCGCCGGACTCGCGGAGGCCCTGGCCGCCGTGCACGGGCAGGGGCTCATCCACCGCGATGTGAAGCCGTCCAACGTCCTGCTCGCCCTCGACGGCCCCCGCCTCATCGACTTCGGCATCGCCCGCGCGATCGACGCCACCGCCTCGCTCACCTCCACCGGGGTCTCGGTCGGCTCGCCCGGCTACATGGCACCGGAACAGATCCGGGGTCTGGAGATCTCGGGCGCCGCCGATGTCTTCTCGCTCGGCGCGGTGCTCGCGTACGCGGCGACGGGCGACGCCCCCTTCCTCGGCGACTCCTCGGCGGTGCTCCTCTACAAGGTGGTGCACGAGGAGCCGGAGCTGGGTGAGATCGAGGGCGAACTGCGGGACGTGATCGCCACGTGCCTGGCGAAGGACCCGGCGCGTCGGCCCACCCCGACGGAGCTCGCCCAGCAGCTGGCACCCGGCGGGGCGGCGGAGGCGGTGGCGGCGGGCTGGCTGCCCGGACCGCTGGTGCGCGAGGTCAGCCGCTCGGCAGTGGCGCTGCTGGACCTGGAGCCGCAGGACGGGCCCGTTCAGTCGGGACCGGTGCCGTTCAGCAACGCCTCCCTCACCGCCCACGGCTCCGCCGACAGCGACGGCGCGCTCGGAGTGTTCGGGCCGCCGGTCGAGCCGACCCGCCCGCCCCGGACGTTCCCGTCGGCCGAGGCCGGGGACCACAACTCGGGCGGGCTCCCCGGCCCCCGTACCCCCGACCCCCGGTTCTCCGTCACCGTCGGCGCTGGCTCCGAACCCGGCCCCACCGACCGGAACCACGGCCGCAGGCTCAGCTGCACCGTCGCCCTCGCGGTGGCGGGCGCGCTCGCCGCCGTGACCGTCGGCAGCGCCCTCCTCTTCGACCTGCTGCCGGGCAGCGGTGGCAGCGCCGCCGAGCACGGCGGGGTCGCCCAGCCCGCTGCTACGTCCTCCAGCGCGTCGCCGAACCCGGCGGACGAGGGCACCGGCGGTGCGGGCCAGGTCACCGCGCTGCCCAAGACGTTCGTCGGTACCTGGAAGGGGCCGCTGACCGAGAAGACGACCGGGCAGCCGCACGGCACCCTCACCGCGGTGTTCACGGAGGGGAAGAAGGGCACGGACGTCGTCCGTATGAACACCACCCTCTCCGCCCTCGGAGTGACCGTCAGCTGCAACAGCATCGCGGAGCTCTCCTCCGGCACCGCCGAGGAACTGACGCTCCGGGAGCGCGCCGACCCGGTCCGGCCCGGAACCGCCGGGCTCTGCACGGACACCACGACCGACGTCACTTTCACCCTCGCCGAGAACGGCACACTCCGCTTCCGGTCCGAGGAGCGGGGCGCAGGACTTCCGTACGGCACACTCGCCCGGTCCGGCAACTGACCCCGGGAGGGGCTGGCGTAGGCTGAACCGGTCCGTGGATCCGTTGAAAAACCGCCGAAAGGTGACAGCCCGGTGACCGAGAAGGCCGACCTCCAGCCCATCCTCGACCGAGCCGCCGAAGGCGGCCGGATCACTCCGGAGGAGGCCCTCGGCCTCTACCGGTCGGCGCCCCTGCACGCGCTGGGCGCGGCCGCCGACGCCGTGCGCCGACGCCGCTACGCCGGTACGGAGCACATCGCGACGTACATCATCGAGCGCAACATCAACTACACCAACGTGTGCGTCACGGCCTGCAAGTTCTGTGCCTTCTACGCCGCACCGAAGGACACCGCCAAGGGCTGGTCCCGTGACCTCGACGACATCCTGCGCCGCTGCGCGGAGACCGTCGAGCTCGGCGGTACGCAGATCATGTTCCAGGGCGGACACCACCCGGACTACGGCGTCGAGTACTACGAGGAGCACTTCTCCGCGATCAAGAAGGCGTTCCCGCAGCTGGTCATCCACTCGCTGGGCGCCTCCGAGGTCGAGCACATGGCCCGGATCTCCAAGGTCTCCGTCGAGGAGGCCATCCAGCGGATCCACGCCGCCGGCCTCGACTCTTTCGCGGGCGCCGGCGCCGAGCTGCTGCCGGCCCGGCCGCGCAAGGCGATCGCCCCGCTCAAGGAGTCCGGCGAGCGCTGGCTGGAGATCATGGAAGCGGCGCACCGGCTCGGTGTCGAGTCCACCTCCACGATGCTGATGGGCACCGGCGAGACCAACGCCGAGCGCATCGAGCACCTGCGGATGATCCGCGACGTACAGGACCGGACCGGTGGCTTCCGCGCGTTCATCCCGTACACGTACCAGCCGGAGAACAACCACCTGAAGGGCCGGACGCAGGCCACGCTCTTCGAGTACCTGCGGATGATCGCCATCGCCCGGCTCTTCCTCGACAACGTCGCCCACATCCAGGGCTCCTGGCTGACCACCGGCAAGGAGGTCGGCCAGCTGTCGCTGCACTACGGCGCCGACGACCTCGGCTCGATCATGCTGGAGGAGAACGTCGTCTCCTCCGCCGGTGCCAAGCACCGCTCCAACCGGCTGGAGATCATCGAGCTGATCCGCAAGGCGGGCCGTGTCCCGGCGCAGCGCGCCACGACGTACGAGCACCTCGTCGTCCACGACGACCCGGCGAACGACCCGGTCGACGAGCGCGTCGTCTCGCACATCTCGTCCACCGCGATCGAGGGCGGCACGGCCCACCCGGAGCTCAAGCTCCTCAGCGCCAACTGAGGCCGACCGGCACATGGGGGGTGGGAGAAGGAGCGGGGCGAGGTGCGTGCAGCTGCAAGGCGGAGGATTGAGGCATGGCGAATGGGGCCTCCCCTGCTCGAGCGAAGCCGAGAGCTCGGGGAACATGGTGATTGACGACAACGCGGCAGATGCGCGTGCCCAGCCCCGCGACGCCGCCCCCCATGTGCCGGTCGGTCCGGGGCTGCTTTGCTGACCGTTCACGCCGCGCCGCTGGTCCTTCCGGTCGGCGCGGCTGCCATTGCTCAGGGTGCGGTCGCCGTGGAGCGCGACCGGATCGTCGCCCTCGGACCGTACGACGAGGTCGTCGCCGCCCACCCGGCGGCCCGGGTCCGCACCTGGCCGGGCGTCATCACACCGGGACTGCGGCAGTGGCACGGGCTCTGGCTGCTCACCCGCTGCTACCATCCCGACCCGCGCGAGGCGGACGAGCTCGGCGACCGGCCGCTGTGGGGCGAGGAGTTCGAGCGGCTGGCCGGGGAGATGGACGCGGCGCGGCGGGCGGGCAGCGTACGGCGCGGACTGCAGCAGATGCTGCGGTACGGCACCACGCATCTCGCGGGCCGGTTCCACGACCCGGTCGTCCGCACCGCCGTGGACCGTTCGGGTCTGACGGAGGTCTCGGCCGTCGGCGCCCCCGGCATCCTGCTCGGCGAACCGAGCCTGGACCCGTTCGCGGAGGGCTACGACCTGCCGGGCTCCGTGCACGGCCCGCTCACCGTCGGCGGCCGCGCCGACCTCGCCGTCTTCGACGTACCGGGCGAGGACGCGCTCTGTGCGGCGGGCGCCGGGGCGTGCATCGCCACGGTGCTGGGCGGGCGGCTGGTGTACCGGCGGCGGTAGGCGCTCCGGAACCGTCAGGGAACGGACGGGCCACCTAGGTACCTGCCCGTGGCCGTGTACGGCCAGGCGTTGGCGACGCACCCCTGTACTGAGTGGCGTGGCGCCCAAAAGGTTGAAGCCGGCTTCCGAGCGGCTCCGGGCGCCGACGCACGACCGGCGCGAGGCGTCCGCGGCCGGGCTGCTTGAATGGGTGGGTGACCCGAGCATCCCTGGACAAGCAGCCGCACGAAGTCGCCTCGATGTTCGACGACGTGGCGGCGAACTACGACCTCACCAACGATGTGCTGTCGCTCGGCCAGGCCCGGCTGTGGCGCAAGGAGGTGGCGAAGGCGGTGCACGCCCGCCCCGCGGAGAAGGTCCTCGACCTGGCCGCGGGCACGGCGACGTCCTCGCTGCCGTTCGCCGCGACCGGTGCGTACGTCGTGCCGTGCGACTTCTCCGTCGGCATGCTGCAGGTCGGCAAGAAGCGTCACCCCTGGCTGCCGTTCACCGCGGGCGACGCCACGAAACTGCCGTTCCGCGACGAGACGTTCGACGCGGTGACGATCTCCTTCGGGCTGCGCAACGTCCAGGACACGGTTGGGGCACTGCGTGAGCTGTACCGGGTGACCAAGCCGGGCGGCCGCGTGGTCATCTGCGAGTTCTCGCAGCCGACCTGGGCGCCGTTCCGCACGGTCTACACCGAGTACCTGATGCGAGCACTGCCGCCGGTCGCCCGCGCGGTGTCGTCCAACCCCGACGCGTACGTCTATCTCGCCGAGTCGATCCGCGCCTGGCCCGATCAGGCGGGGCTCGCGCAGCTGCTGCAGAAGGCGGGCTGGTCGAAGGTGGCCTGGCGCAATCTGACCGGTGGTGTGGTGGCGCTGCACCGGGGCGTACGTCCCTGACGCGGGCCGTCGCCCGGCAGCGACGGGCCTTGCGCCGGGCAGCGACGGGCCTTGCGCCGGGCAGTTGTCGGGATCCGGTGAACGCGGGTACGCGATCTGCACCACCGAGCGCGACAGCTACTGGCCGGGCGCCCGGTAGATCTTCGACACCGCCCTGTCCACCTGGACCCTCAATGACGTCGACTGACCGTCCGCCGCCTCACGCCTCCAGCCCCAGCCGGAAACAGCAGACCTCCTGCCCCGGGTCCGTAGTCGTGAAGCTCTCCGCGCGCTCCATCCCCAGCCGCCGGGCGACGGCGATCGACCGTTCATTGCGTGGGTCGATCGCCGCCACCACCCGGTCCACCCCCGCCGCGCGCACCCGCTCCAGGGTGAGGCGCGCGGCGGCAGTGGCGTAACCCCGGCCCCAGGCGGCCCGGCCGAGCCGCCAGCCGATCTCGACCTCGCCGACCGGGCCGTACGCCGTCTGCGGCCACGGCTGCGCGCCGGTGAAGCCGAGGACCTCGCCGTCCTCGTCGAGCACGGTCCACAGACAGAAGCCGAGTTCCGCGTCGTGTCTGCGCTGGCGGGCGGTCCACTCCTCGTACAGCGAGAGTTCCGCCGACGTGCCGCCGAAGAACTCCATCACCTCCGGGTCGTCGAACGCCCGGTGCCAGGCGACGGCGTCCTCGTCGGTCGGGACACGTAGGTGTACGGAGGGGACGGCGGGAGGCACGGTCGACATCGGGGAGCCCTTCGGAAGGTTGATCAGCAGGCCCCCATAGACTGCACGGGACAGGTGCCGCGCGGCACGCGATTTCGAGTCTTCGGGAGATCCGACCGTGACCGAGCCCCTCTCCGAACACAGCGCGGATGTGATCGTCGTCGGGGCAGGCCCAGCCGGCTCCACGACCGCGTACTACCTCGCCAAGGCCGGACTCGACGTTCTCCTTCTGGAGAAGACCGCCTTCCCGCGCGAGAAGGTCTGCGGCGACGGTCTCACCCCGCGCGCCACCAAGCAGCTCGTCGCCATGGGCATCGACATCTCCGAAGAGGCCGGTTGGCTGCGCAACAAGGGTCTGCGCATCATCGGCGGCGGCGTCCGGCTGCAGCTGGACTGGCCGGATCTCGCCTCGTACCCGGACTACGGACTGGTCCGCAAGCGCGACGACTTCGACGAGCAGCTGGCCCGCCAGGCGCAGAAGGCGGGCGCCCGGCTGTACGAGCGGTGCAATGTCGGCGCCCCGATCATCGACGAGCGCACCGGCCGCATCACCGGCGTGAACGCGAAGCTCGGCGAGGAGAAGACCCCGGTCACCTTCCACGCCCCGCTCGTCGTCGCCGCCGACGGCAACTCCACCCGGCTGTCGCTCGCCATGGGCCTGCACCGCCGCGAGGACCGCCCGATGGGTGTCGCGGTCCGTACGTACTTCACCTCCCCGCGCCACGACGATGACTACCTGGAGTCCTGGCTGGAGCTGTGGGACCGGCGCGGTCCCCAGGACCGGCTGCTGCCCGGCTACGGCTGGATCTTCGGCATGGGCGACGGCACGTCCAACGTCGGCCTCGGCATCCTCAACTCGTCGTCCGCCTTCAAGGAGCTGGACTGGCGGGAGGTCCTCAAGGCGTGGTGCGCGTCCATGCCGGAGGACTGGGGCTACACCCCGGAGAACATGACGATGCCGATCCGCGGCGCCGCGCTCCCCATGGCGTTCAACCGCCAGCCGCACTACACCAAGGGGCTGCTGCTCGTCGGTGACGCGGGCGGCATGGTCAACCCGTTCAACGGCGAAGGCATCGCGTACGCCATGGAGTCGGGCCAGATCGCCGCGGACGTCATCGTCCAGGCGCACGCCCGCGCGACCCCCGTCCAGCGCGAACTGGCGCTGCACAGCTACCCGAAGATCCTGAAGGAGACCTACGGCGGCTACTACACGATGGGCCGCGCCTTCGTGAAGCTGATCGGCAACCCGAAGGTCATGAAGATCGCCACCCAGCGCGGTCTGACGCACCCGCTGCTGATGAAGTTCACGCTGAAGATGCTCGCCAACCTCACCGACCCGACGGGCGGCGACGCGATGGACCGCATCATCAACGGCCTCTCGAAGGTGGCCCCGAAGGCCTGACCACCACTCCCGTTCGCGTCCTCGCCCAGTTCACGGGCGAGGCGCCGGCGATCTCCGCGATGCGTGTGAGGCATTGAGCCCGTTGTCCTGCTGCACGGGGTCGGGGGCGAGCGGCGCCCCCGGCCGGGTCAGTAGTAGCCCTTCTCGCCGTCGGTGATCTCCCGTACGGCATCGAGGTGACCGGCGTGCCGGGCGGTCTCCTCGATCATGTGGAACAGCATCCACCGCAGATTCGCCTTGGCGATCTCGAAGTCGGGGTGACGGCCCACGTCCTCCAGGGCGTGGTCGGCGACGATGCCGTCGGTGACGGCGCACTGCTGCTCGTACTCCCGGAGGAGCTGCGCGAGTGGAATGCCGTCGACCCGCATGTCGGCATCCTCGGTGTCCGGGTCGAACCGCGGCCCCACGGCGGGCCGGCCGAGGAACATCACCTCGAACCAGTAATGCTCGACCCAGCGCAGATGCGAGACGAGCCCGGCGGCAGTGAGACGGGGCGAGGCGGGCAGCACGGCCCGGTGCGCATCCGTCTCGGACAGCCCCTCGCACTTCCAGTGAACGACCGCCCGCTGCATGTCGAACCAGCCGAGCAACTGGGTCCGCTCGTCGGCTTCGTACGGAGGGCGTGTACGGGGTCGCACCATGGGAGCGAAGCTACCCGACCGGGCCTGCGTGCGCAGGCCGATCCGGGAACGGAAAAGGTACCGGGGCGCCGGCGGCAGCACCGGGCCCACCGTTCCACGACGAAGGGCCGTCGCTCCCGAGCGGGGGAGTGACGGCCCTTCGCCGTGTTCGTGCGCTTGTGAATCAGAGAACGCGGACCGCGCCCGACGGCGGGTCGTAGCTCAGCGGGCGCAGCACCACACCGGTGCTCGGGTTCTGCGCACCGACGAACTGGCCGCCGCCCACGTAGACGCCGACGTGGTACGCGGAGCCCGCGCCGCCCCAGTACAGGATGTCGCCCGGCTGGAGGTTGCTCAGCGAGACCTGGGTGCCGGCGGTCGACTGGGCCTGCGAGACGCGCGGCAGGTCGACGCCCACCGTGCGGAACGCGGCCTGGACCAGGCCGGAGCAGTCCCAGGAGTTGGGGCCGGTGCCGCCGGACACGTACGCGTCGCCGACCTGGGCCCGCACGAACGAGACGACGGAGGCGGCGGAGCCGGTGGCGCTCGACGAGGAGGAGGCCACGGCGGTGGAGCCGGACGCGCTGAGCGTCGTACGGGCCTCGGAGCGGGAGGCGCGCAGGGCGGCCTCCGCCTTGGCCCTGGCGGCCGCCTCTGCCTTCTTCTCGGCCTCTGCCTTGCGGACCGCCTCGGCCTTGGCCTTCGTGGCGGCCTTGGCCGCGCTGGTGGCCGCGGCGTCCTCGTGGGCCTGCGTCTCCAGGTCCAGGGCGACCTGCTGCGTGGCCTCGGCGGACGCGGCGACAGCGGTGGAGAGGCCGGAGGTGAGGGTGGGCATCTCGATGGTCCGGGTCACCGGCTCGGCCTGGGCAGGACCGGCAGCGCCTGCGACCGCGATGGTGCTGAGGACGCCACCGGCAACTCCGGCCCGCAGCGCCGACTTCGGGGCGCTTCGACGGGGCTTCCGGTGGCTGGGTATGTGAGCGGTGAGGGACATGAGTACTAGCGCTATCAGGGCTCCTGGGTTTCCTTCAAGAAACGTGTGTTGCGACACAGTTACGTTCGGAATCTGTGAATCCGCTTTCCGCTGGCCCTTATTGACGCCGTAACGGGCAAACCGGGCATGCGTGATCACCGCTGTGATCACGGGCTTTCAGTAATTCGCCCGAATTGCCCGCCACTTACCATCCGTTCACACCGATGGCCAAGCCCGCTTTTGTTGAAGGCCTGGTGAAGTGACGCAGGTCACGGCATGACCGTTGCGTAGTGGGCATACGGGCGGCCGACGTGTGCGGTGGCGGCGCGGCCGGCACGGTGGGGGCGATCCGTCCGGAAGATCGTGAATGTGCGCGCGCGTCCACATCGCTCCCCGTGAGTCCCTCGCGCGGGTGACCCCGGAATGGGGCGGATCCTCTTATCACCCCCCCGCCGTCCATTGCCAATTTGCTGGTCGAGGCGTCTGATTGTTAGAGGAGCATCGCCTTGACCAGCAAGAACAACACCAGATGTCACGTCTCGTGATCACACGGCCGCTTTGCGTACGAAGATCACCCCTCACCCGCCTTCATGATCCTTCGCCGGGTGGTGGAGATCACAAAGTCGGTGTAGTACCCCGTGTCGCAGATCACAGGACGGCAGGCATAGGATGCGGAGCAGTCGGGCTTGTGAACTGCCTCACATGTGAGCGATCTTGGTGAGGTGGCGAGCTGGTCGCCCGATGCGGTCCAACGGTCAAGGACGACTGGAAGGAGCGAGGAGCGTGAATGCCTACGCGCCCATCCTCGTGCTCGGCGCCCTCGGGGCAGGGTTTGCGATCTTCTCCGTGGTCATGGCCACGCTTATCGGCCCAAAGCGGTACAACCGAGCAAAGCTCGAAGCGTACGAGTGCGGTATTGAACCCACCCCCACTCCAGCCGGAGGCGGCCGCTTCCCCATCAAGTACTACCTGACGGCGATGCTCTTCATCGTCTTCGACATCGAGATCGTCTTCCTCTATCCCTGGGCGGTCACCTTCGACGCCCTGGGGATCTTCGGGCTCGTCGAGATGCTGCTCTTCGTGCTCACCGTCTTCGTCGCCTATGCGTATGTATGGCGTCGCGGCGGCCTGGAATGGGACTGAGGGGCTGAGGGGCACACCATGGGACTCGAAGAGAAGCTGCCCAGCGGCTTCGTGCTGACCACTGTCGAGCAGGCCGCCGGCTGGGTGCGGAAATCCTCCGTCTTCCCTGCCACGTTCGGTCTCGCCTGCTGCGCCATCGAGATGATGACGACCGGAGCCGGGCGCTACGACCTGGCCCGATTCGGGATGGAGGTCTTCCGTGGATCGCCGCGGCAGGCGGATCTGATGATCGTGGCGGGGCGGGTCAGCCAGAAGATGGCGCCCGTTCTGCGGCAGGTCTACGACCAGATGCCGAACCCCAAGTGGGTTATCTCCATGGGGGTTTGCGCATCCTCGGGTGGGATGTTCAACAATTACGCCATTGTGCAGGGTGTTGATCATATTGTCCCGGTCGACATCTATTTGCCGGGCTGCCCGCCGCGCCCCGAGATGCTGATGGACGCCATTCTCAAGCTCCACCAGAAGATCCAGGGCTCCAAGCTCGGGGTCAACGCGGAGGAGGCCGCCCGCGAGGCGGAGGACGCGGCACTCAAGGCGCTTCCCCTGATCGAGATGAAGGGGCTGCTGCGGTGAGCGACGAACAGAACAGCAACGGCGTACCCGCGCCGCGCGACGAGACCGGCGAGGTCATCGGCGTACGCAAGGGCATGTTCGGCGCCAACAACGGCGGCGACACCTCCGGCTACGGCGGGCTCGTCCGTACGGTGACGCTGCCCGGAGCCACGTCCCGGCCGTACGGCGGCTGGTTCGACGAGGTGGCCGACGAGCTCGAAGGGGCCCTGGAGGAGCAGGATCTGCTTCCCGGGAACGCCATCGAGAAGACCGTCGTCGACCGCGGTGAGCTCACCTTCCACATCGCCCGCGAGCACCTGCTCACCGTGGCTCGAACCCTGCGCGACGACCCGGCCCTGCGCTTCGAGCTCTGTACCGGGGTGAGCGGTGTCCACTTCCTCGGCGACAAGGGCCGCGAGCTGCACGCCGTCTACCATCTGCGGTCGATCACCCACGGCCGGCTGATCCGGCTGGAGGTCTCTGCCCCGGACAGCGACCCGCACATCCCGTCGCTCGTCGCGGTCTATCCGACCAACGACTGGCACGAGCGCGAGACATACGACTTCTTCGGGCTCGTCTTCGACGGGCACCCGGCCCTCACCCGGATCATGATGCCGGACGACTGGCAGGGCTTCCCGCAGCGCAAGGACTACCCGCTCGGTGGCATCGCCGTCGAGTACAAGGGCGCCCAGATCCCGGCTCCGGACCAGCGGAGGTCGTACTCCTGATGACTACTCCCCATGCAACGCCCAGGGCCACGACCGAGGGGACTGTATACACAGTCACCGGCGGCGACTGGGACGAGGTCGTCGAGTCGGCGGTCAAGTCCGACGACGAGCGCATCATCGTCAACATGGGTCCCCAGCACCCGTCCACGCACGGTGTGCTGCGGCTGATCCTGGAGATCGACGGCGAGACCGTCACCGAGGCCCGCTGCGGCATCGGCTACCTCCACACCGGCATCGAGAAGAACCTCGAATTCCGGAACTGGACGCAGGGCACCACGTTCGTCACGCGCATGGACTACCTGACGCCGTTCTTCAACGAGACGGCGTACTGCGTGGGCGTCGAGAAGCTCCTCGGCATCGAGGACCAGATCCCCGACCGGGCGACTGTCCTGCGCGTGCTGCTGATGGAGCTCAACCGGATCTCCTCGCACCTGGTGTGCATCGCCACGGGCGGCATGGAACTCGGCGCGACCACGATCATGATCTACGGGTTCCGCGATCGTGAACTCGTTCTCGATCTCTTCGAGCTGATCACCGGGCTCCGGATGAACCACGCGTTCGTCCGGCCCGGCGGACTCGCCCAGGACCTGCCGCCGGGCGCGGTCGACCAGCTGCGCGAGTTCGTGAAGACCATGAAGAAGAACCTGCCGGAGTACGACAAGCTCGCCACCGGCAACCCCATCTTCAAGGCCCGCATGCAGGACGTCGGCTATCTCGACCTGACCGGCTGCATGGCGCTCGGCGCCACCGGCCCGATCCTGCGCTCCGCCGGACTCCCGCACGACCTGCGCAAGACCGATCCCTACTGCGGCTACGAGACCTACGAATTCGACGTCCCCACCGCCGACAGCTGCGACGCCTACGGCCGCTTCCTCATCCGTCTGGAAGAGATGCGGCAGTCGCTGCGGATCATCGAGCAGTGCATCGAACGGCTCGCCCCCGGACCGGTCATGGTCGCCGACAAGAAGATCGCCTGGCCCGCTCAGCTCGCGCTGGGACCCGACGGGCTCGGCAACTCGCTCGACCACATCAAGAAGATCATGGGAACCTCCATGGAGGCCCTGATCCACCACTTCAAGCTGGTGACCGAGGGCTTCCGGGTCCCGGCCGGACAGACGTACACCGCCGTCGAATCGCCCAAGGGCGAGCTCGGCGTGCATGTCGTCTCGGACGGCGGAACCCGCCCCTACCGGGTCCACTTCCGCGACCCGTCCTTCACCAATCTGCAGGCCATGGCGGCGATGTGCGAGGGCGGCCAGGTCGCCGATGTCATCGTCGCCGTCGCGTCCATCGACCCCGTGATGGGAGGCGTCGACCGGTGACCGAAGCACGTCAGGAAGTCAGTCTGGGGATGCCGCAGCTCCCCGCCCCCGCCTACCCGGCCGAGGTGCGCGCCAGGCTCGAAGCGGACGCGAAGGAGGTGATCGCCCGCTACCCCGACAGCCGCTCCGCGCTGCTGCCGCTGCTACACCTGGTGCAGTCCGAGGAGGGGTACGTCTCCCGTACCGGCATGGCACTCTGCGCCGAACTGCTCGGCCTCACCACCGCCGAGGTCACCGCGGTCGCCACCTTCTACACGATGTACCGGCGCAAGCCGAGCGGCGACTACCAGGTGGGTGTCTGCACCAACACGCTGTGTGCGGTGATGGGCGGCGACGCCATCTTCGAACGACTGGGGCAGCATCTCGGCGTCGGCAACAACGAGACGACCGAGGACGGCAAGGTCACCCTCGAACACATCGAGTGCAACGCGGCCTGCGACTTCGCACCCGTGGTGATGGTCAACTGGGAGTTCTTCGACAACCAGACGCCCGAGAGCGCGACGCAGCTCGTCGACGACCTGATCGCCGGGCGCACCGTCGAACCCACCCGCGGCGCCCCGCTCTGCTCGTACAAGGAGACCGCGCGGATCCTGGCCGGCTTCCCCGACCAGCGCCCCGGCGCCGTCGAGGCGACCGGCGGAGCGGGCCCCGCCTCGCTCGTCGGCCTCCGGCTGGCGAAGGGCGAGGAGCTGCACCCGAAGGTCGTCGCCCCGCGTGGCGAGTCGGCCCGCACCGACGCCCCGCAGGACCCGGACCACTCGGCCGGTACCGCAGCAGAGGAGGGGGAGTGATGACGTTGGCAGCCGAAATCAACGACGGGGGCGGCAACGGCAGCGGGGCCAGCCCCGAGAAGCTGCTCTCGCCCGTCCTCTCCGCCTTCTGGGACGAGCCCGAGTCCTGGACCCTGGACACGTACACGCGGCACGGCGGCTACGAGGGGCTGCGCAAGGCCCTCGCCATGTCTCCGGACGACCTCATCGCGTACGTCAAGGACTCCGGCCTGCGCGGCCGCGGCGGCGCGGGCTTCCCCACCGGCATGAAGTGGCAGTTCATCCCGCAGGGCGACGGCAAGCCGCACTACCTGGTGGTCAACGCCGACGAGTCGGAGCCAGGGACCTGCAAGGACATCCCGCTCCTCTTCGCCAACCCGCACAGCCTCATCGAAGGCATCGTGATCGCCTGCTACGCGATCCGCTCCTCGCATGCCTTCATCTATGTGCGCGGTGAAGTCGTCCCCGTACTGCGGCGCCTGCACGAGGCCGTGCGCGAGGCGTACGAGGCGGGCTACCTCGGGACGAGCATCCTGGGCTCGGGGCTCGACCTGGAGCTCACCGTGCACGCGGGCGCGGGCGCGTACATCTGTGGTGAGGAGACCGCACTGCTCGACTCGCTCGAAGGGCGACGCGGCCAGCCCCGGCTGCGGCCCCCCTTCCCCGCGGTCGCCGGTCTGTACGCCTGCCCCACTGTGGTGAACAACGTCGAGTCCATCGCCTCGGTTCCCGCGATCCTGAACAAGGGCAAGGACTGGTTCAAGTCGATGGGCAGCGAGAAGTCCCCGGGCTTCACGCTGTACTCGCTCAGCGGCCACGTCGCCAGCCCAGGACAGTACGAGGCCCCGCTCGGCATCACACTGCGCCAGCTGCTCGACATGAGCGGCGGCATGCGCGCCGGCCACCGGCTGAAGTTCTGGACCCCGGGCGGCTCCTCCACCCCGATGTTCACCGATGAGCACCTCGATGTGCCCCTCGACTACGAGGGCGTCGGCGCCGCCGGTTCCATGCTCGGCACCAAGGCGCTCCAGTGCTTCGACGAGACGACCTGCGTCGTGCGGGCCGTCACCCGCTGGACCGAGTTCTACGCCCATGAGTCCTGCGGCAAGTGCACGCCATGCCGTGAAGGCACCTACTGGCTCGTCCAGTTGCTCCGCGACATCGAGGCCGGCAAGGGACAGATGGCCGACCTCGACAAGCTGAACGACATCGCCGACAACATCAACGGCAAGTCCTTCTGCGCCCTCGGCGACGGCGCCGCCTCGCCGATCTTCTCCTCGCTGAAGTACTTCCGTGAGGAGTACGAGCGGCACATCACCGGCAGGGGCTGCCCCTTCGATCCCGCCAAGTCGACCGCCTGGGCCGACGACAAGAACGCTCACCAGGGGGTGAACGCATGACAGTCACCACAAGTGCGCCCTCCGGGGGCGGCGAGGCGGCGGTCCCGCCCGAGGACCTTGTCACGCTGACGATCGACGGCATCGAGATCAGCGTGCCCAAGGGCACCCTGGTCATCCGCGCCGCCGAACTCCTCGGCATCGAGATCCCGCGCTTCTGCGACCACCCGCTCCTCGACCCGGTCGGCGCCTGCCGCCAGTGCATCGTCGAGGTCGAGGGCCAGCGCAAGCCGATGGCCTCCTGCACCATCACGTGCACCGACGGCATGGTGGTCAAGTCGCAGCTCACCTCGCCGGTCGCCGACAAGGCGCAGCGCGGGGTGATGGAGCTGCTGCTCATCAACCACCCGCTGGACTGCCCGGTCTGCGACAAGGGCGGCGAGTGCCCGCTGCAGAACCAGGCGATGTCGCACGGCGACCCGGACTCCCGGTTCGACGGAAAGAAGCGGACGTACGAGAAGCCCGTCCCGATCTCCACCCAGGTGCTGCTGGACCGTGAGCGGTGCGTGCTCTGCGCGCGCTGCACCCGGTTCTCCAACCAGGTGGCGGGCGACCCGATGATCGAGCTGATCGAGCGCGGCGCGCTCCAGCAGGTCGGCACGGGCGAGGGCGACCCGTTCGAGTCGTACTTCTCCGGCAACACCATCCAGATCTGCCCGGTCGGCGCGCTCACCTCGGCGGCGTACCGGTTCCGCTCCCGCCCCTTCGACCTGGTGTCGTCGCCGTCGGTGTGCGAGCACTGCGCGGGCGGCTGCGCGACCCGCACCGATCACCGGCGCGGCAAGGTCATGCGACGGCTCGCCGCCAACGACCCCGAGGTCAACGAGGAGTGGGTCTGCGACAAGGGCCGCTTCGGGTTCCGTTACGCGCAGCAGCGGGACCGGCTCACCACGCCGCTGGTACGGAACGCGGACGGTGTCCTCGAACCGGCGAGCTGGCCCGAGGCACTGGCTGCCGCGGCCGCCGGGCTCGCCGCCGCACGCGGCAGGACCGGCGTCCTGACCGGCGGCCGGCTGACCGTCGAGGACGCGTACGCGTACAGCAAGTTCGCCCGGATCGCCCTCGATACGAACGACGTCGACTTCCGGGCCCGGGTGCACAGCAGCGAGGAGGCCGACTTCCTGGCGGCCCGCGTCGCCGGTCGCGGACGCGACCTGGACGGCAGCGGGATCACGTACACCTCGCTGGAGAAGGCGCCGACCGTCCTGCTGGTCGGCTTCGAGTCCGAGGAGGAGGCGCCCGGCGTCTTCCTGCGGCTGCGCAAGGCCCACCGCAAGCACGGTCAGCGCACCTTCGCCGTCGCCTCGCACGCCACCCGCGGTCTGGAGAAGGCGGGCGGCACGCTGCTGCCAGCCGCGCCCGGCACCGAGACCGAGTGGCTGGACGCGATCGCGGGCGGCGTCGGACTCGACGGCGACGGAGCCGTGGCGGCCGAGGCGCTGCGCGGCGAAGGCGCCGTGATCGTGGTGGGCGAGCGGCTCGCCGGAGTACCGGGCGGGCTGACCTCCGCGGTACGGGCGGCCACCGCGACCGGGTCCCGGCTGGTGTGGATCCCACGCCGGGCCGGCGAGCGCGGTGCGGTGGAGGCGGGCGCGCTTCCTTCGCTGCTGCCCGGCGGCCGCCCGGCCACCGACCCGCGTGCCAGGGACGAGGTGGCGGCCGTGTGGGGCGTCGCCGAACTCCCCTCCCGGTTCGGCCGCGACACCGGCCAGATCGTCGAGGCCGCCGCCACCGGCGAACTGGGCGCGCTGCTCGTCGCCGGGGTGGAGACCGCCGACCTGCCGGACCCGGCCCGCGCCGTGGAGGCGCTGGACCAGGTCGGCTTCCTCGTCTCGCTGGAGCTGCGGCCCAGCGAGGTCACCGAGCGGGCCGACGTCGTCCTCCCGGTCGCCGCGGTGGCCGAGAAGTCCGGCACCTTCCTCAACTGGGAGGGCAGGGCCCGGATGTTCGAGGCGGCGCTGAAGCCCGAGCAGATGACGCGGACACTCGCGCCGACCGACGCCCGGGTGCTGCACATGCTCGCCGACGAGCTCGCCCGCGCCGGAGGCGCTGATGAACCCAGTCACTTCGCGCTGCCGGATCTGAAGTCCGTGCGCCGTGAGCTGGACCGGCTCGGCGGCTGGACCGGTACGCACGCCGCCGACCCGCACGGCTCGGCGCAGCCGCTGCCCCGGCCCGGCGACGGCGAGGCGGTCCTTGCGGGCCACCGGCTGCTGCTCGACCAGGGGCGGCTCCAGGAGGGCGACGCGGCGCTGGCCGGCACCCGGCACGCCGCGGTCGCCCGGCTCTCCGCCGTCACCGCCGCCGAGACGGGTGTGAAGGACGGCGATCTGCTGGCCGTCACCGGACCGTCCGGCAGCGTCGAACTCCCGCTGCAGGTCACCGACATGCCGGACCGCGTGGTCTGGGTGCCGCTGAACTCCGTCGGGCGGGGCGTACCGGCCGACACCGGCGCCCACCCCGGCGGTCTGGTCCGGATCGGCCCCGCCGCACCGGGTACTCCCGACGTCACACCGGAGGTGCGAGCGTGACTGCCCTCGCTCAACTGGCCGCGGCACCCGACCGCGCCGTACTCGCCGCCGAGGATCTGTCGATGTTCGGCACCGACCCCTGGTGGCTCGTCGTCGTCAAGGCGGTGTTCTGCTTCGCGTTCCTGATGGTGACCGTGCTCTTCTCCATCGTGTGGGAGCGCAAGGTCGTCGCCTGGATGCAGCTGCGCATCGGCCCCAACCGGCACGGCCCCTGGGGCATGCTCCAGTCGCTCGCCGACGGCATCAAGCTGATGCTGAAGGAAGACGTCATCGTCAAGCGGGCGGACAAGGTCGTCTACGTCCTCGCGCCGATCGTCGCCGCCGTACCGGCGTTCATGGCGATCGCCGTGATCCCGTTCGGGCCGTCCGGCAACGAGGTCTCGATCTTCGGCCACCGTACGGCGATGCAGCTCACCGACCTGCCGATCGCGATGCTCTACGTCCTCGCGGTCGCATCGGTCGGGATCTACGGCATCGTGCTGGCGGGCTGGTCCTCCGGATCGACGTACCCGCTGCTCGGCGGATTGCGCTCCTGCGCGCAGATGATCTCGTACGAGATCGCGATGGGCGCCGCGTTCGCCTCCGTCTTCCTCTACTCCGGGTCGATGTCGACCTCGAAGATCGTGGAGGCGCAGCAGGACCGCTGGTTCATCATCCTGCTGCCGGTCTCGTTCATCATCTACATCGTCACGATGGTCGGTGAGACCAACCGCGCCCCGTTCGACATGCCGGAGTCCGAGGGCGACCTCGTCGGCGGCTTCAACACCGAGTACTCGTCGATCAAGTTCGCGATGTTCATGCTCGCCGAGTACGTCAACATGGTCACCGTCTCCGCCGTCTCCGCGACGCTGTTCCTGGGCGGCTGGCGGGCCCCGTGGCCGATCAGCACCTTCTGGGAGGGCGCGAACCACGGCTGGTGGCCGATGCTCTGGTTCGTCCTCAAGGTCCAGCTGCTGCTGTTCTTCTTCATCTGGCTGCGCGGCACGCTGCCCCGCGTCCGCTACGACCAGCTGATGAAGCTCGGCTGGAAGGTCCTGATCCCGGTTTCCGTGGTCTGGCTGATGCTGGTCGCGACCGTGCGGGCGCTGCGCAACGAGGGCTACGACTTCTCGAAGATCGTGCTGTACGTGGCCGGGGCCGTGATCGCGATCCTGCTGATCTCCTTCGTCGCCGACATCTTCCGGGACCGCTCGGCCAAGGCGGCCGGGGAGACCGGGACGGAACCCGGACCCGGGCCGGAGTTCGACCCGATGGCGGGCGGATTCCCGGTGCCGCCGCTGCCCGGACAGACCCTGCCGCCGGTGCCGCGCCGCAGGCCACGGCACGAGCGGGAGCTCATTGTCAGTGGCGGGCCGGACACTCGGAGTGACGGCAGTCAGATTGGTGGAAGTCCGAGTGACGGAAAGGAGGCTGACAGTGTCTGAGCCATCGGAGTCCACTGGGGACAAGTTCCAGAATCCTGTGGCCGGCTTCGGCGTGACCTTCAAGGCCATGTTCAAGAAGCGGCTGACCGAGCAGTACCCCGAACAGCAGAAGGTGACGGCGCCGCGCTTCCACGGCAGGCACCAGCTCAACCGTCACCCGGACGGGCTGGAGAAGTGCATCGGCTGCGAGCTGTGCGCCTGGGCCTGTCCCGCCGACGCCATCTATGTGGAGGGCGCGGACAACACCGACGAGGAGCGCTACTCCCCGGGTGAGCGCTACGGCCGCGTCTACCAGATCAACTACGCGCGCTGCATTCTCTGCGGACTGTGCATCGAGGCGTGCCCGACCCGGGCGCTCACGATGACCAATGAGTTCGAGCTCGCCAACACCACCCGCGAAAGCCTCATCTACACCAAGGACGAGCTGCTCGCGGGCCTGGAGGAGGGCATGGTCGACACTCCGCACGCGATCTTCCCTGGCATGGACGAGCAGGACTACTACCGGGGACTGGTCACCGAGGCGGCGCCGGGCACGGAGCGTCAGGTCGCCATCTCCAAGGGCGAGTCCAAGGAGCAGGCGGCCAAGGACGAGGAGGCGGACGCATGACCGGCCTGGCCGCAGCGGCCTCCACCACATCGATCGGCGAGGCCGTCCAGTTCTGGGTGCTCGGCACGGTCGCCGTGATCGGCGCGCTGTCCACCGTGCTGATGAAGAAGGCCGTGCACAGCGCGCTGAGCCTCGCCGGGACCATGATCGTCCTGGCGGTGTTCTACCTGGCCAACGGCGCCTACTTCCTCGGCGTCGTCCAGATCGTCGTCTACACCGGCGCGATCATGATGCTGTTCCTCTTCGTGGTCATGCTCGTCGGTGTCACGGCGGCGGACTCGCTGAAGGAGACCCTCAAGGGCCAGCGCTGGCTGGCCGCGGGATGCGGGCTCGGCTTCGGCGTCCTGCTGATCGCGGGCATCGGCCACGCCTCGCTGAACAGCTTCAACGGACTCGGCACCGCGAACGCCGCGCACGGCGGAAACGTCGAGGGGCTGGCCAGCCTCATCTTCACCAAGTACGTCTTCGCCTTCGAGATCACCGGCGCCCTGCTGATCACGGCGACGGTCGGCGCGATGGTGCTCACCCACCGGGAGCGCACCGAACGGGCCAGGACCCAGCGGGAGATGTCGGAGGAGCGCGTACGCGGCAAGCACCTGCCGCCGCTGCCCGCCCCGGGTGTCTATGCCCGGCACAACGCCGTGGACATCGCCGGTCTGCTCCCGGACGGCACCCCGTCCGAGCTCACCGTCATGCAGACGCTGCGGCAGCGCGGCCAGATCCGTGACGTGTCGAACGAGTCGCTGGCCGACCTCAAGGCGCTGGAGCAGCGCTCCGAGGAGCGGCTCGGCCGTGATCAGGACGAAGAGGAGGCCACCAAGTGAATCCGGTCAACTACCTCTATCTCTCCGCCCTGTTGTTCACCATCGGCGCGTCCGGGGTGCTGATCAGGCGGAACGCGATCGTGGTGTTCATGTGCGTGGAGCTGATGCTCAACGCCTGCAACCTCGCGTTCGTCACCTTCTCCCGGATGCACGGCAACCTCGACGGCCAGATCATCGCCTTCTTCACGATGGTCGTCGCCGCCGCCGAGGTCGTGGTCGGGCTCGCGATCATCGTGTCGCTGTTCCGTTCCCGCCACTCGGCCTCGGTCGACGACGCCAGCCTGATGAAGTTGTAAGGGGACGCTGAATCGTGGACAACCTCATTGCGCTGCTCGTCGCGGCGCCCCTGCTCGGAGCGGCCGTGCTGCTCTGCGGCGGCCGACGGCTGGACCGCTCCGGCCACTGGCTCGGCACCCTGTTCGCCGCCGCGTCGTTCGTCATCGGTGCGGTGCTCTTCCTCGACATGCTCGGAGAGGGCGTCGAGGACCGGGCGATGCACCAGAAGCTGTTCAGCTGGATCCCGGTCGAGGGCTTCCAGGCCGATGTGGCCTTCCAGCTCGACCAGTTGTCGATGACGTTCGTGCTGCTGATCACCGGTGTGGGCACCCTGATCCACATCTACTCGATCGGCTACATGGAGCACGACGAGCGCCGGCGCCGTTTCTTCGGCTATCTGAACCTGTTCCTCGCCGCGATGCTCCTGCTGGTCGTCGCCGACAACTACCTGCTGCTGTACGTCGGGTGGGAGGGCGTCGGTCTGGCGTCGTACCTGCTGATCGGCTTCTGGCAGCACAAGCCCAGCGCGGCCACCGCCGCCAAGAAGGCGTTCCTGGTCAACCGGGTCGGCGACATGGGCCTGTCGATCGCGATCATGCTGATGTTCACCACGTTCGGCACGTTCGCCTTCGGTCCCGTCCTGGCCTCGACGGGGGAGACCGGCGAGGGCAAGCTGACGGCGATCGGCCTGATGCTGCTGCTCGCCGCCTGCGGCAAGTCGGCCCAGGTGCCGCTGCAGTCCTGGCTCGGTGACGCGATGGAGGGCCCGACCCCGGTCTCGGCCCTCATCCACGCCGCCACCATGGTGACCGCGGGCGTCTACCTGATCGTCCGTTCCGGCGCGATCTTCAACGCCGCCCCGGACGCGCAGCTGGTCGTCGTGGTCGTCGGTGGCGTCACACTCCTGTTCGGTGCGATCGTCGGTTGCGCGAAGGACGACATCAAGAAGGCCCTCGCCGGGTCGACGATGTCGCAGATCGGCTACATGATCCTGGCCGCCGGGCTCGGCCCGATCGGCTATGTCTTCGCGATCATGCACCTGGTGACCCACGGCTTCTTCAAGGCCGGGCTCTTCCTCGGCGCCGGTTCGGTCATGCACGGCATGAACGACGAGGTCGACATGCGGAAGTTCGGCGGCCTGCGGACGTACATGCCGGTCACCTTCATCACCTTCGGCCTCGGCTATCTGGCGATCATCGGCTTCCCCGGACTTTCCGGCTTCTTCTCCAAGGACAAGATCATCGAGGCGGCGTTCGCCAAGGGCGGCACCGAGGGCTGGATCCTCGGCGCCGTCACGCTGCTGGGCGCCGCGATCACCGCGTTCTACATGACGCGCGTGATGCTGCTGACGTTCTTCGGCGAGAAGCGCTGGCAGCCCACTGCGTCCGACAGCGGCTCCGCCGCGGGCGAGGGCCACGATCCGCACCCGCACGAGTCCCCGAAGTCGATGACCATCCCCATGATCGTCCTGGCGTTCGGTTCGGTCTTCGCCGGAGGGTTCTTCTCCATCGGCGACCGCTTCCTGAACTGGCTGGAGCCGGTTACCGGACACAGCCACGGAGACTCCCCCGTCAGCGCCATGACGGTCACCGCCGCCACCATGGTGGTGCTCGTCATCGGCGTCGCCATCGCCTGGGCGATGTACGGGCGCGGACCGGTCCCGGTGGTCGCCCCGCGCGGCTCGCTGCTCACCCGGGCCGCCCGCCGCGATCTCCTCCAGGACGACTTCAACCACGTGGTCCTGGTCCGCGGCGGCGAGCACCTCACCCGCTCCCTGGTGTACGTCGACCACACCCTGGTCGACGGGGTCGTCAACGGCACGGCCGCATTGATGGGCGGGCTCTCCGGCCGGCTGCGCAAGCTGCAGAACGGCTACGCCCGCTCCTACGCGGTCTCGATGTTCGGCGGTACGGCGATCGTCATCGCCGCGACCCTGCTGATGAGGGCGGTCTGATCACCATGTCCTTTCCCCTCCTGACAGCGACGGCGGCGCTCCCGGCGATCGGCGCGATCGCCACCGCCGCCGTCCCGGCCGCCCGGCGCACCGCCGCCAAATGGCTGGCGCTGCTCTTCTCGCTGGCCACCCTCGTGCTGGCGGGCATCGTGCTCGCCCGCTTCGAGCCCGGCGGCGCCCGCTACCAGCTCACCGAATCGCACGCCTGGATCAAGGACTTCGGCGTCCGGTACGAACTGGGTGTGGACGGCATCGGGGTGGCGCTCCTGGCGCTCACCGCCCTGCTGATCCCGTTCGTCATCCTGGCCGGCTGGCACGACGCCGACCCCCTGGAGACGAAGTCCTCGCGCTGGCGCCCCACCCAGGGCTTCTTCGCCCTGATCCTGATGGTCGAAGCGATGGTGATCCTCTCCTTCGAGGCCACCGACGTCTTCGTCTTCTACATCCTCTTCGAAGCCATGCTCATCCCGATGTACTTCCTCATCGGCGGCTTCGGGGACCGGGCCCACACGGGCAGCGACGAGAACGCCGCGGCACAACGCTCGTACGCCGCGGTCAAGTTCCTCCTCTACAACCTGGCCGGCGGGCTCATCATGCTGGCCGCCGTCATCGGCCTGTACGTCGTCGCGGGCACCTTCTCGCTCTCCGAGATCGCCGAGGCCCGCGCCAACGGCTCGCTCTCCATGGCGACCGGCACCGAACGCTGGCTGTTCCTCGGGTTCTTCTTCGCCTTCGCGGTGAAGGCCCCGCTCTGGCCGCTGCACACCTGGCTGCCCAACGCCATGGGCGAGGCGACCTCCCCGGTCGCCGTCCTGATCACCGCGGTCGTCGACAAGGTCGGCACCTTCGCGATGCTCCGCTTCTGCCTCCAGCTGTTCCCGGAGGCCAGCAAGTGGGCGACGCCGGTGATCCTGGTCCTCGCACTGATCAGCATCGTGTACGGGGCGCTGCTCGCCGTCGGCCAGCGCGACATCAAGCGCCTGATCGCCTACGCGTCGATCTCGCACTTCGGCTTCATCATCCTGGGCATTTTCGCGATGACCAGCCAGGGCCAGTCGGGCGCCACGCTCTACATGGTCAACCACGGCATCTCGACGGCCGCGCTGATGCTGGTGGCCGGCTTCCTGATCACCCGGCGCGGTTCGCGGCTCATCGCCGACTACGGCGGGGTGCAGAAGGTGGCGCCGGTCCTGGCCGGCACGTTCCTGATCGGCGGGCTCGCCACCCTGTCGCTCCCCGGCCTCTCCCCGTTCGTCAGCGAATTCCTCGTCCTGGTCGGCACGTTCAGCGCATACCCGGCGGCCGGCATCGTGGCCACCTTCGGCATCGTGCTCGCCGCGCTCTACGTCCTCGTCCTCTACCAGCGGACGATGACCGGCCCGGTGAAGGCCGAGGTCCGGGGCATGCCCGACCTGAAGGTCCGGGAGCTGGTGGTGGTCCTCCCGCTCGTCGCGCTGCTGATCTTCCTGGGCGTCTATCCGAAGCCGCTCACGGAGATCGTCAACCCGGCGGTGCAGCACACCATGTCGGACGTACACAAGAAGGACCCCCAGCCTGAGGTGGAGGCCGCCAAGTGAGCGCAACAGCTGTCCACAGCCTGTGGACAATGGCGGGCGGGGTGACAGCGGCCGCCCCGGACGAGAAGTTCAAGGCGCCGGTCATCGAGTACGCCCAGCTGACCCCGGTCCTCATTGTGATCGGTGTCGCCGTCGTCGGCGTACTCGTCGAGGCCTTCGTGCCGCGCCGGGCCCGCTACTACACACAGGTCTTCCTGACCGTCGTCGCCCTCGCCGCCGCGTTCGCCGCGGTCATCGGCCTCGCGGCCGGGGGGTACGGCACGACGAAGGCGCACATCGCCGCGATGGGCGCCATCGCCGTCGACGGACCCGCCCTGTTCCTGCAGGGCACCATCCTGCTGACGTCGCTGGTCGCCGTCTTCACCTTCGCCGAGCGGCGGCTCGACCCCGAGTCGCACGGCAACCGCGTCGACTCGTTCGCCGCACAGGCCGCCTCGGTGCCCGGCAGCGAGAGCGAGCAGGCCGCGGTCAAGGCGGGCTTCACCACCACCGAGGTCTTCCCGCTGGTCCTCTTCTCGGTGGCGGGCATGCTGGTCTTCCCTGCGGCCAACGATCTGCTGACGCTCTTCGTGGCCCTGGAAGTCTTCTCCCTCCCGCTCTACCTGCTGTGCGCCGTCGCCCGCCGCAAGCGGCTGATGTCGCAGGAGGCCGCGGTGAAGTACTTCCTGCTCGGCGCCTTCTCGTCGGCGTTCCTGCTCTTCGGGATCGCCCTGCTGTACGGGTACGCGGGCTCCGTCTCGTACGCGGCCATCGCCAACGTGGTCGACGGCTCCGTCACCCAGATCGACCCGGCCCTCGCCGACACCATGGGCAACGACGTGCTGCTGCTGATCGGCAGTGCGATGATCCTGACCGGGCTGCTCTTCAAGGTCGGCGCCGTCCCGTTCCACATGTGGACCCCGGACGTCTATCAGGGCGCCCCGACCCCCGTCACCGGCTTCATGGCCGCGGCCACGAAGGTCGCCGCTTTCGGTGCGCTGCTGCGCCTGCTGTACGTGGTGCTGCCGGGCCTCAGCTGGGACTGGCGGCCGGTCATGTGGGCCGTCGCGATCGTCACGATGCTGGGCGGTGCGATCGTCGCCATCACCCAGACCGACATCAAGCGGCTGCTGGCCTACTCGTCCATCGCGCACGCCGGCTTCATCCTCGCCGGGGTCATCGCGACGACCCCCAGCGGCATCTCCTCGGTGCTCTTCTACCTGGGCGCGTACTCCTTCGTGACGGTCGGCGCGTTCGCCGTCGTCACGCTGGTGCGCGACGCGGGCGGCGAGGCGACCCACCTGTCGAAGTGGGCCGGCCTGGGCCGGCGCTCGCCGCTGGTCGCCGCGGTCTTCGCGGTGTATCTGCTGGCCTTCGCCGGTATCCCGCTGACCTCCGGCTTCGCCGGAAAGTTCGCGGTCTTCAAGGCGGCGGCGGAGGGCGGCGCGGGCGGCCTGGTCGTGGTCGGTGTGATCTCGTCCGCCATTGCCGCGTTCTTCTACATCCGGGTCATCGTGCTCATGTTCTTCAGCGAGCCGAAGGCGGACGGCCCGACGGTCGCCGTCCCGTCCCCGCTGACGATGACGACGATCGCGGTCGGCGTCGCCGTCACGCTGGTGCTGGGCCTGGCCCCGCAGTACTTCCTCGACCTGGCGAGCCAGGCAGGAGTGTTCGTGAGGTGACGCGGAGCGGCCGACCGGTGTCCCGGTTGCCGTTCTGCTCCCGATCGCCGGGCGGGCTCGATTCCGAGCCCGCCCGGCGATCGGCTTTCCGGGACCGGCAGGCAGCGCGGTCTGTCAAGCGTGGCGGGCGTTGTCACCGACGGCGCTTATCGTGGCAGGGGACGGCGCAGGACAGAACGGGACGGACCCCGGGGGGACAGAGCGATGAGCGGGACGGGCGGGACCATGGATGTGACCGAGAGCGCCGAGAGCGAAGCGCAGCAGACGCTGAACCGGGTGTTCGGGTACGAGACGTTCCGCGGCGAACAGGAAGCGGTCGTCGACCACGTGGTGGCGGGCGGTGACGCCGTCGTCCTCATGCCCACCGGTGGCGGAAAGTCCCTCTGCTACCAGATCCCGGCCCTGGTCAGACCTGGTACCGGCATCGTCGTCTCACCGCTGATCGCGCTCATGCAGGACCAGGTCGACGCGCTGCGGGCGCTCGGTGTGCGCGCCGGGTTCATCAACTCCACGCAGGACTTCGACGAGCGCCGGGTCATGGAGGCGGAATTCCTCGCCGGTGAGCTCGACCTGCTGTACCTGGCGCCGGAGCGGCTCCGCCTGGACTCCACCCTCAGTCTGCTCGCCCGCGGAAAGATCTCCGTCTTCGCCATCGACGAGGCGCACTGCGTCGCCCAGTGGGGCCACGACTTCCGGCCGGACTACCTGGCCCTGTCCGTGCTCGGCGAGCGCTGGCCCGACGTGCCCCGGATCGCCCTGACGGCCACGGCGACGAACACCACGCACCAGGAGATCACCCAGCGTCTGGGCATGCCCGACGCGAAGCACTTCGTCGCCAGCTTCGACCGGCCCAACATCCAGTACCGGATCGTGCCGAAGGCCGACCCGAAGAAGCAGCTTCTCTCCTTCCTGAAGGAGGAGCACGCTGGGGACGTCGGCATCGTCTACTGCCTGTCGCGCAACTCGACGGAGAAGACCGCCGAGTATCTCTGCCGCAACGGCATCGAGGCGGTTCCGTACCACGCGGGTCTGGACGCCGGGACGCGTGCGCGCCACCAGGCGCGGTTCCTGCGCGAGGACGGTCTGGTCGTCGTGGCGACGATCGCGTTCGGCATGGGCATCGACAAGCCGGACGTACGGTTCGTCGCCCACCTAGACCTGCCGAAGTCGGTCGAGGGCTACTACCAGGAGACCGGCCGCGCGGGCCGCGACGGGCTGCCGTCCACGGCCTGGATGGCGTACGGCCTCCAGGACGTCGTCCAGCAGCGCAAGCTGATCCAGGGCGGCGAGGGCGACGAGGCGTTCCGCCGCCGCGCGGCCGCCCACCTCGACGCGATGCTCGCCCTGTGCGAGACCGCCGACTGCCGCCGCGCCCGGCTGCTCACGTACTTCGGCCAGGAGCCGCAGACCGCGGCCTGCGGCAACTGCGACACCTGCCTCACCCCGCCCGAGACCTGGGACGGCACGGTGGCCGCGCAGAAGCTGCTGTCCACCGTGGTCCGGCTGAAGCGGGAACGCGGCCAGAAGTTCGGCGCCGGCCAGATCGTCGACATCCTGCTGGGCCGCAAGACCGCGAAGGTCATCCAGTTCGACCACGACCAGCTGTCGGTCTTCGGTATCGGCGAGGAGCTGTCGGAGGCGGAATGGCGGGGCGTGGTCCGGCAGTTGCTGGCCCAGGGCCTGCTGGAGGTCGAGGGCGAGTACGGCACGCTGGTGCTGACGGAGGACAGCGGCTCGGTGCTCGGCCGCGAGCGCGAGGTACGGCTGCGCAAGGAGGCGGCGAAGCCCGCGTCGCGCTCCTTGAAGGGCGAACGCAAGGCGAAGACCTCGGCGGCCGTCGCCGAACTGGCCCCGGAGGCCGTACCGGTCTTCGAGGCGCTGCGGGCCTGGCGCGGCGCCCGGGCGAAGGAGCAGGGCGTCCCGGCGTACGTCATCTTCCACGACGCGACGCTGCGCGAGATCGCGACGGTGCGGCCGGCGTCCCTGGTCGAGCTGGGTGGCGTCGGCGGCCTGGGCGAGAAGAAGCTGGCGACATACGGGGAGGGGGTGCTGGAGGTGCTGGGGTCGTTCGGGGACGCAGGGCCCGAGGCGCCGGACGCGGACTCTGCACCGGTCCCGGACCACGTTCCGGCCCCGGTTCCGGCCCCGGCCCCGGTTCCGGCCCCGGTTCCGGCCCCGACGCCGGCCCCGGTTCCGGCCCCGGTTCCGGGACCGCAGGCGGTCCCGGCGGCGGACCCGGAGTTCGGCTGGGACGAGGAACCGCCCGAGTACGAGTGAGCCCCGGGGCCGGGCGGCGGGGCCGGACTACTCCGCGTCCGCCGCCCGGCGGCGGGGGGTGATCGCGGTGAGGTCGAGATCGACCGGGAAGGGCACGGAGACCTTCATCCTGTCGTGGAAGATCCCGGTGGAGGTATAGGCGCCGGTGGCGGGCTCCAGCTCGAAGACGTAGACCACGGTCCGGCCGTCCTGGTCCTCCACCCGCCAGAAGTGCGGGATCTTCGCCCGCGCGTATTTCACCGGCTTGGTCTCCCGGTCCCGGGTCACGGACTCATCGGACACGACCTCGACCGCCAGCAGCACGGATTCGGCTGGGAACCGTGTCTGTCGCCGGCTTCCGACCGCGTCCTCACGCACGACGACAACATCGGGTTCAGGCCTGTTCTGCCAGTCGACGTCGATGGTGAATTCGCGGAAGACCTCCAGGTCGACGGGTGCGAGCGACTGCAACTGCCACTTGAAGTAGTCGACCGCTCGCTCATGGAAAATCGTTTGCGGACTCACGAAAACCAGGCTCCCGTCGATCAGCTCCGTGTGCGGAGGCAGATTCGGAAGCCGGTCCAGGTCATCGGCGGTCCAGCCGCCCACGGGCGGAACCGCCCACCGCGGCTCGGGGGCCTCGGGTTCGACGCTCATCAGTGCTCCCATGCGTCGGAGTCTCGCGGGACTTTCCAGCGTATCCGCCGGGAACCCGGTGAGGCTCCTCCGAACGTGTGAACGCCTCACACGTCGCTGATCGTCACACCCCCGCCGCCCCCGCCCCCCTGGTCCGCCTTGTCCTGGCGGACGTTCTGGCACACCGCGTACGCGGTCCACTCCCCGCGCACCAGCTCACGCAGGGCCGAACGCGCCCGCCAGCGGCCCTGCACCACGGTATTCGACAGGTCGTTCGCCGAGACCAGCGCGCCCAGGGTACGGCTGCGCGGGTCCGGGAATCCGGCCGCCGCGGCAGCCGTGAAGCGTTCCTGGACCGCCACCGACAGGTCCGGTCGCGCGGCCGGGTGGCGGTGGTACGGCACCAGGCCGAGGAAGCGCCGGGTCTCCCGGCGCAGGACCGACCGTCCGACCAGGTGGTCCGGGCAGAGCTCCTCGACGTGCCGCCCGGCCCGCCGGATCCACCGCTTCGCGCTGACGCCGCCCTTTCGGCCGCCCTTGTCCGCCACGGGCAGGCTGCCCAGGACCTGGGCGAGGAGCGTGTCCTGGGGGCCGGCGGGTTGAGCACCCGGATCCGGCCGTACTCCTCGTGGAGCCGGCCCTGGAGTTCGAGCTCCGCGAGGACGGCGCCCGCCATGCCGTACTGCAGGAACCGGTTCCTGCAGTACGGCTTTCCGCGGCGTGGGTCCAGCGCCAGCAGCAGAGGCTCCTAGGGGAGATCGAGCGCGGGCGGCGTCATGGCGTGGGCACGATCCGCCCCGTCACCTCACCGAGACCGATCCGGGTGCCGTCCGGTCCCGGCGCCCAGGCGGTCATCGTCACTGTGTCACCGTCCTCGAGGAAGGTCCGCTTGCCCTCGAGGAGTTCCAGCGGTTCGCTGCCGTTCCAGGTGAGCTCCAGGAGCGAGCCGCGCTGTCCGGGCTCGGCGCCGCTGACCGTGCCGGAGCCGTACAGGTCGCCGGTGCGCAGCGAGGCGCCGTTCACCGTCATGTGGGCCAGCATCTGGGCCGCCGTCCAGTACATGGTGGCGAACGGCGGCTCGGCGACCAGCTGCCCGTTGATCTCGACCGCGATCCGCAGGTCGAGGCCGCCGGGCTCCTCCTCGCCCGTGTCGTCGAGGTACGGGAGCAGCGGGAAGTCCCGGGCGGGCGGGGCGATCCGGGCCGCTTCCAGGGCTTCGAGCGGCGTCACCCACGGCGATACGGACGTGGCGAAGGATTTGCCGAGGAACGGGCCCAGGGGGACGTACTCCCACGCCTGGAGGTCCCGCGCCGACCAGTCGTTGAGCAGCGAGAGCCCGAAGACATGGTCGCGGAACCTGCCGAGCGGGACCGGCCGTCCCTGCTCCGAGGGGACACCCACCACGAAGCCGACCTCGGCCTCGATGTCCAGCTTGACCGAGGGGCCGAAGACCGGGGCGGCGTCGGAGGGCGCCTTGCGCTGGCCGGAGGGGCGCACCACATCCGTGCCGGAGACGACGACGGTGCCGGACCGGCCGTGGTAACCGATCGGGAGGTGCTTCCAGTTCGGCGTCAGTGCGACGCCGTCCGGCCGGAAGATCTTTCCGACGTTGGTGGCGTGGTTCTCGCTGGCGTAGAAGTCGACGTAGTCCGCGACCGCGTACGGCAGATGGAGCGTCACCGACCCGAGCGGGTGCAGCAGTGGCTCGATGTCCGGGCGGTGCGCCGGGACCGTCACCCACGCGGCCAACGCCCGCCGGACGTCCCGCCACGCCGTGCGGCCCGCCGACAGCAGCGCGGTCAGGTCCGGGTGGGCGAGAAGCTGGGCGTAGGGCGAGCCGAGCGCGTGCGCCGCGGCTCCGGCGTCCAGCACGTGGTTGCCGATGCGGACGCCGACCCGGCGGTCCTCGGGGTGGTCGTGGGTGGAGAACACCCCGTACGGAAGGTTGTGCGGACCGAAGGGGTCGCCCTCGGCCAGATCGAGCGGGCTGCTCTGCTCGGGCATCTGTTGCTGCCTCGCTTTCCAGGTCGCTTGGGGGACACGTTACGTCGGTGTTGCTACCCCGCGGCAGTGTCGCAACTACGCGCAATGACCGGAAAGTTCCGGCATACCCCCACGTGAGCAGGGGTACGGCGGTCTTTTCAGCCCGCTGTGCGCGAGATCCGCTTCTCCCAGGTCCGGTGGAAGACGATCTCGTCGCCGTCCTTGCACACCACTTCGTCGGACGTGATGAAGTCGGTCTCGTCCGCACGGATCTCGGACCGCGTCTCGATCCGCGCGTCCCAGGCCATCTCCGGACGGTGCAGCCGGACCGTCCAGTCGGAGCGGGTGCGCGCCGACAGCGGGTCGTTCTCCTGGATCGTGTACGTCTCCACCGCGTCCTCGGTGAATTCGAGACCGTCCGGGTGGACGCGGGTACCGCCGTAGCGCGGGTCGACCTCCAGCCGCCATTCACCCTTGGCGACATCGCGGACGACCAGCCGCTCGGGGCGCGGCTCGTCGAGCGTCACCGGTTGGACGACGCCAAGCGGCTCCGACTGCTCCGCCTGCTCGAACCTGATCGAGGGATCCTCGGTGTGGCGGCGCACCGGCAGTTCGACGAAGCTGCCGTCCGCGTCCAGCGTGAAACCCGCCGAACCGGCCTGCGGCCAGATCCACGGCCAGTAGGCGGAGGAGACGGCGATCCTGATCCGGTGGCCGGGCGGGAAGATGTGCCCGATGCCGTTCAGCTCGAAGGTGACGTCCTCGGTCGCACCGGCCGGCCAGTCGTCGGACCGGTCGCGGCCGTGCCGGGCCGACAGGTTGAGGACGCCGCGGGTGACGAGCGTGGACGAGCCGTCCGGGGCGACGTCGCAGAGCCGGGCGATCGCCTGGCCGCGCGGCACGTCCATCCGGATCCGGAGCTTCACCCTCGGGCGGCCCAGGATCTCGATGGGGGAGTCCGCGACCGGGAATTCGAAGGAGACGGACTTGGCGTCCTCGTCGCGCTGGTCGGGCGGCAGATCGGCGTCGTTGCCGAACGGGAGGAACCGTCCGGCGTCCAGCCCGGTGTGCTGCGGCGAATCGACGGTCTGCGGCCCGCCCTGGAGGGCGTAGGTGACCGGCGCGACGTTCTCCGAAGGCCGGCCGGTGTCACCGACCCACCGTCCGGGCATCGTCTCGTACACCGTCGCGGGCGGGTGCGACTCGCTGATCCAGGACCGCAGCAGCGGCTCGGACATGACACCGGTGTCCCTGTCCTTCAGGTGCTGGTCCCACCAGCGCAGCGTCTCCTGGAGGAAGCCGATCGAGGGGCCCGGCGGAAGGCCGCGGTCCGGGTACTGGTGCGACCACGGGCCGATCAGCCCGCGCACCTTCGCCGGGTCCAGGTGTTCGACGAGCCGCAGCACGGTGTCGCGGTACGGGTCGTGCCAGCCGCCGACCGCGAGCACGTTCGCCCGGATGGCGGAGTAGTCCTCGCAGACGCTGCCGTGCTTCCAGTAGGCGTCGCGGGTCTGGTGCGCCAGCCAGGTGTGGATGAACGGCTCGACTGCTTCGAGCCGGTTGCGCCACATGTCCTTCCACTCCTCGCCGACCTGCGCCGGGTCCGGCGGACGGCAGACGAGGGCGAGCATGGTCGCCGCCCGGGCGTGCATGTCGACGGCGAGGACCGAGCCGCCCATGTAGTGCACGTCGTTGTCGTAGCGGTCGTCGGCCGAGCAGACGGTGACGATCGCCTTCAGCGGCTCCGGGGCGAGCGCGGCGATCTGGAGCGAGTTGGAGCCGCCCCAGGAGATGCCGAACATGCCGACCCGGCCCGAGCACCACTCCTGCTCGGCCAGCCAGTGGATGACGGCGACCCCGTCGGCGAGTTCGGTCGCGTCGTACTCGTCGCCCGGCACCCCCTCGCTGTTGCCGTGCCCGCGGACGTCCACGCGTACGGAGGCGTAGCCGTGGCCCGCGTACCAGGGGTGGCGCTGCCAGTCGCGCGGTGCCGTCCAGTCGCTCAGCCGGTACGGCAGGTACTCCAGGAGCGCCGGCACGGGGTCGCCGGTGACCGGCCGCCAGATCCGCGCGTACAGCCGTGTGCCGTCCGGCAGCGGGATGCGGACGTCCTCATGGGTGGTGTCGTACGGGAACCTGGTCCGGATGTGCATGGCGGTACCTCAGTGGACGGGGTGCATGGTGCGCCTGAGCCAGGGGCCGGCCGCGATGCCGGCCACACCGGCCGGTGTCGCGGTGCCGTTCTGCACGGTGTCGGTTCGCTGCCGTGCCGGCGAAATGGAGGACCGGGACGGCCTGCGTGCCGAAGAACGAGAACCGCTCCGGACCTCCGGGCCGGACAGGGTCATCAGCCCCCGTGGCCGGCCGAAAAAGACGGCGTCGTCGGCGGGTGGTGGCTCTGTCAGGTCGTGGGCGGCAGTGCTGTGGGACAAAGGGGCTACTCCTGATCGTATGAGCTGATCACGAACATACCGACGGTGGCGGGAAGGCGCCCACGGTGATCCAAACGGGACCGGATACGCTGACTTGAGTGATGACAGCGACACATCGACATTCCGTGTGATCGTCAGCAGACAGGAGATCCCCTCGTGACCGTCGTCGGGCCGTTCGGACTGAGCGTGCGGGACCAGGCTCTTGAGGCCGATGTCCAGATCGGTTTGGCCGCTGTCGAGGCGGGGCTGCTGGATGCCACCAAGAGCGAAGTCCCTTTCATCACAGAGGCCGCGCAGCATCTCGTACGGGCCGGGGGCAAGCGTTTCCGGCCGCTGCTGGCGATGCTGGCGTCCCAGTTCGGCGACGCGGACGCGCCGGGTGTCGTGCCGTCCGCCGTGGTCGTCGAGCTGACGCATCTCGCGACGCTCTACCACGACGACGTGATGGACGAGGCGGACGTACGCCGCGGCGTCGACAGCGCCAACACCCGCTGGGGCAACTCGGTGGCCGTGCTGACCGGCGACTTCCTCTTCGCGCGCGCCTCGCACATCCTGGCCGACCTCGGCCCGGAGGCCGTACGCATCCAGGCCGAGGCGTTCGAACGCCTGGTCACCGGACAGATCCTGGAGACCGCGGGCCCGCGCGACGGCCGCGACCCGGTCGACCACTACCTCGACGTGATGCGCGGCAAGACCGGCTCGCTGATCGCCGTGGCCTGCCGGTTCGGCGCGATGATGGCCGGCGCCGACGAGTCCGCCGTGGACATCCTCACCCAGTTCGGGGAACGGCTCGGCGTCGCCTTCCAGCTCGCCGACGACGTGCTCGACATCGCCTCCGACAGCCACGAGTCCGGCAAGACCCCCGGCACCGATCTGCGCGAAGGAATCCCGACGCTTCCGGTCCTGCACCTGCGGGCGCAGGCGGCGGCCGGCGGCAAGCCGGACGACCTGGAGCTCCTTGAGCTGCTGGACGGCGACCTGAGCGACGACGACCGGCTGGCCGAGGCGCTCTGCCGGCTGCGGGCGCACCCGGCGCTGGAGCAGGCCCGGCGCGACACCGTCCGGTACGCGGAGGAGGCGAGGGCGGCCCTGAAGCCGCTTCCCGAGTGCTACGCGAAGGCCGCGCTGGAAGAGCTGTGCGACGCCGTGGTGCACCGCGCGGGCTAGGGCCTTTCGTTTGGAAGCCCCAGTGTCGTTCGCGTCCTACCCCTACGGGTCGGGGGAGGGACGACCGTGTTGTGTCATACCGAAGAGGTAGGCGCAGTTGCGTCCGCAGGCTGATGATTCCGCCCGGTGATTTTGGTCAGATGGAGAACAACCACTCCTGACCACATCGGGTGAGAACGGCGGCACGGAGTGGACGAGTGCATCCGGACGGAAGCCGCCGACCACGGAGGTAGGGCACACATGGCACCGAACGACAGCGCAGAGACCACCGGCAGCGTCACGAGCACAACGGCTGCCCGCAGAAAGGCGGCCCGCTACATCGTCCCGGTCGCGGTGGCGGGGGTGGCGGCCGCGACGATCGGTCTGGTCCCGGCGCTCGCGGACTCCGGTGACCCCGAGCTGCCGAAGATCAGCGCACAGCAGCTCATCGAGAGGATCGCGGCCTCGGACACCCAGCAGCTCTCCGGCACGGTGCGGGTCAGCACCGACCTCGGCATCCCGTCGCTGGGCGGTCTGGCCGAGTCGTTCGCCCGGAGCGCCGGCGGCGAGCAGGGCGGTTCGAGCGCCGCCCCGAAGGACAGGCTGACGGAGCTCGCCTCCGGCACGCACACGCTGCGGGTGGCCGCCGACGGCCCCGACAAGCAGCGCGTCTCCATTCTGGACAGCGCCGCCGAGTACAGCGTGATCCGCAACGGGGACCAGCTCTGGGCATACGACAGCAAGTCCGACGAGGCGTACCACGCGACCACCGACAAGGCCCCGGACGCGGAGAAGCGCGACGGGCACACCACCCCGGACGGCGTGCCGGCCACACCGAAGGCGCTGGCCGAGCAGGCGCTGAAGGCGGCGGACTCCACCACCTCCGTCACGGTCGACGGCACGGCGCAGGTCGCCGGGCGTGATGCGTACAAGCTGGTCATCAAGCCCAAGCAGGGTGGCTCGACGATCGGCGCGATCACCGTCGCGGTGGACGCGAAGAACGGCGTACCGCTGAAGTTCACCCTCTCCCCGAGCAGTGGCGGCAAGGCGGTGATCGACGCCGGGTTCACCAGCGTCGACTTCGGCAAGCCCGCCGCGTCCTCGTTCACGTTCACCCCGCCCAAGGGCACCAAGGTGACCGAGGCGGACGAGGCGAAGACGGAGAAGCAGGCGGAGAGGAACGGCGAGACGGGGCCGGAGGGCCTGACCGGCCTGGACGGGTTCGCCGGCGGCGAGGGCGCGAAGGTCATCGGCGAGGGCTGGGGCGCGATCTACGCGATCGAGTCACCGGGCGCCAAGGGACTGCCCACTGCGGAGAAGAACGCGGATGTTCCGCCCGCGGCCCAGCAGTTCCTGGACTCGTTCGGAGACAAGGTCACCGGAAAGTTCGGCTCCGGCACGGTCTTCAAGACCCGCCTGGTCAACGCCCTGATGACGGACGACGGCAAGGTCTACGTCGGTGCGGTCACCAAGGACGCGCTCGTCAAGGCAGCCGACGCCGCCAACTGACGTTCCCGCACCCGCCACACCGCACCACCGCCCCGTCGTACCCTCCGTACGGCGGGGCGTTCCGTTACCCGGACCATGGGGAGTTGCGCATGACAGAGCCCGGTGCCGTGACCGAGTCCTCGGTGGTGACCCGGACCGGAACGGCCGTGATCGAGACCCGGGGTCTCACCAAGCGGTACCGCGGCGGCCAGCTTGCCGTCGACGGACTCGACCTCAGCGTCCCCGAAGGCAGCGTCTTCGGTTTCCTCGGGCCCAACGGCTCCGGGAAGACCACCACGATCCGGATGCTGATGGGGCTGATCGCCCCGACGTCCGGCACCGCCCGGGTCCTCGGCGACCCCATGCCGGGCGCCGCCCGCACCGTACTCCCGCAGGTCGGGGCGTTGATCGAAGGACCCGCGCTGTACGCGTTCCTGACCGGCCGGGACAACCTCGTACGGTACGACTCCGCCGACCCGACCGCCGATCCGCGCACCCGCCACGCCCGGGTCGACGCCGCCCTGGACCGGGTGGGGCTCGCCGCCGCGGCGGGCAAGAAGGCGAGGGCGTACTCGCTGGGCATGAAGCAGCGCCTCGGGCTCGCCGCCGCCCTGCTGCAGCCGCGCCGCCTCCTCGTCCTGGACGAGCCGACCAACGGACTCGACCCGCAGGGCATGCGCGAGATCCGCACCCTGGTCCGGGAACTGGCGGCGGACGGCACCACCGTCTTCCTCTCCTCCCACCTCCTCGACGAGATCGAACAGGTCTGCACGCACGCCGCGGTCATGGCCCGGGGGCGGCTGATCACCCAGGGACCGGTCGCCGACCTCGCGGCCGACACCCGCGGCCGGCTCGCCGTCACCACCCCCGACCCCGCCGACGCCGCCCGCGTCCTCAAGGAACACGGCGTCACCGGCGTCACCGTGGACGGCGACCGGGTCACCGCCGAACCCCCGCCGCGCGAGGTCGAGCTCGCCGACCTGAGCGGGGCGCTGGTCCACGGCGGCGTACGCGTACGGTCCTTCGGTGTCGAGCGGGCCTCGCTGGAGGACGCCTTTGTCGCACTCACCGGAGAGGGTTTCGATGTCGCAGGCTGAAGCCGCACCCGTACGGGCGGGACGGTCCCGCAACCCGCTGTGGACGTTCGGGATTCTCCGCTCCGAACTGGCCACGACCCTGCGCCGAGGGCACACGCTCGCGCTGCTCGGGGTGCTGGCCGCCGTCCCCGTACTGATCGGGATCGCGGTGAGGATCCAGACGAGCGACGGCTCGCCCGCCGGGCCGCGCGGCGGCGAGGGCGGCCCGGCGTTCCTCTCCCAGGTGACCAACAACGGCCTGTTCCTGGTCTTCGCCGCCCTCGCGGTGACGCTTCCGGTCTTCCTGCCGCTGACCGTCGGCGTCGTCGCGGGCGACGCGATCGCGGGCGAGGCCGGTGCGGGCACCCTGCGCTATCTGCTGGTCGCACCAGCGGGCCGGACCCGGCTGCTGCTCACCAAGTACACCGCCACCCTCGCGTTCTGCCTGACCGCGACCCTCGTCGTGGTGGTATCGGCGTTCGCCGTGGGGGCGCTGCTCTTCCCGGTCGGGGAAGTCACGACGATCTCCGGGACCCGGATCGGCGTCGGCGAGGGACTGCTGCGGGCCGGCCTGATCGCGGTGACGGTGGCGGCGTCACTCATCGGGTTCGCGGCGCTCGGGCTGTTCGTCTCGACGCTCGCCGGCAGCGGGATCGCGGCGATGGCCGCGACGGTCGGGGTGCTGATCACTGTACAGATCCTGGACACGATTCCGCAGTTGAGCGGCATCCACCCGTATCTCTTCCCGCACTACTGGATGTCCTTCGCGGACCTGCTGCGCGATCCCGTCTACTGGGACGGGATCGTCAAGAACCTGGGGCTGCAGGGGCTGTACGCGGCGGTGTTCGGCTCGGCGGCCTGGGCGCGCTTCACGGCGAAGGACATCACGGCCTGAGCGGGCGGGCGTTCGCCGGGTCCGCCCGCGCCGTCGGCCGGGCGAGCCGTCCCCCGATCGGCTCGTCGCGGCACGTACGGCACCAACGGTGCGAACAGCTGGAACGGTACGACACGGCACGTTCCGTTTCCGCCTGAACATTGTTCGACTTTTGGCGACGGACTGTCAACAAGGGTCAGGTCAAACACGCCTGTGCTCACCAAAGAACGAGTGGTGGTCACGGCGGCGTCTCCCCGTGGATGCATCGGGTGCATTGCGCGCAACGACTGCACGCGCCTGCTCTATATGCATGCGCATGGAATGTCGGGAACGGGGTGCCCGGGACCATGGGCGCCGCCGGGACCATGCGCACGGCCGGGATCAGTCGAACAGCCGCTCCAGAACCACCGCGACCCCGTCCGCCTCGTTCGTCAGCGTCACCTCGTCCGCTGCCGCCTTCAGCTCGGGGTGGGCGTTGGCCATCGCGACGCCGTGCCCGGACCGGCGGAACATCGGCAGGTCGTTGGGCATGTCGCCGAAGGCGATCGTGGCCGCCGGATCCACCCCCAGGGTCTCGGCCGCCAGGGCCAGCCCGGTGCCCTTGTCGACGCCGTACGGCTGGAGTTCGACGGTGCCGGGGCCGGACAGGGTGACGGTCGCCAGGTCGCCGACAACCGCGCGGGCCGCGTCAGCGAGTGCGTCGTCCGTCAGGTCGGGGTGGCGAACGAGGACCTTGATGATCGGCGCCGCCCACAGTTCCTCGCGGTGGCCGACCTGTACGGCGGGCAATGCGGGGTGGGGCATCAGGTACCCCGGCTCGATCAGCGTCCGCCCGTCGGTTCCGTCCTGGTCCACGGCCGCGAAGACCGGCCCGACCTGGGCCTCGATCTTGCCGAGCGCGGTGTCGGCCAGGTCCCGGTCCAGGGTCGCCGCGCGAATGATCAGCCCGGCCCCGGCGTCGTACAGCTGCGTGCCCTGCCCGCAGACCACCGGACCCCGGTACTCCAGCCGCGCGAGCAGGTCCCGTATGCCGGGCACGGGCCGTCCGGTGATCACGATGTGCCGGGCCCCCGCCGCGGCGGCCCGGGCGAGCGCGGCACGGGAGCGGGGGCTCACGGTGTCGTCGCGGCGCAGCAGGGTGCCGTCCAGGTCCGTGGCGACGAGGGCGTATATGGGTGAGGTGGGCATGCCGCAACCCTAGGGAGATCCGCTTCCGGCCGTACGTCCCTGACCTGCGCGGACGGTCAGGGGTCAAGGTGCGGCGGACACCCCGGCAGGGGCATACGCACAGGAACTACGCAGAGCGAGCGAGTTGCCGCGGCCGACCGTGCCTCGGCGCGTGTCCTGTCGTTCTTAGAAGCGTAGTTATTAGACGTACGCTTCTAAGGAATCCAGGGGGTCCGAATGGCCCGGCCAGCAGCACGGAACCTGCCCAAACCGGCGGACATGTTCGACCGGGACTGGGAATGGAGCGAACTGACGGCCTTTGCGACGTCCGCAGGCGCGGGTCCGCGGCTCGGGGTGGTCTCCGGGCGGCGGCGACAGGGGAAGAGCTTCCTGCTGCAAGGCCTCGCCGAGGCCACCGGTGGGTTCTACTACGCAGCGGTCGAGGCTTCAGCGGCCGAGTCCTTGCAGCTGTTCGGGGACGCGCTCGCCCGCTACACGGGCTCCGCCGTGCCCCACCGGCCCGCGAACTGGCAGGAGGGGCTGGAGCTGGTCTTCGATCTGGCCTCGGATCGGCCGGTCCCCGTGGTGATCGACGAGTTCCCCTATCTCGTACGGAACGCGCCCGCGCTGCCGTCGCAGTTGCAGGCGGCCATCGGCGTGCGGGGAGGACGGCATCTGGAGCGGCATCCGCGGATCCTGCTGTGCGGCAGTGCTATGTCCTTCATGGGCAACCTGTTGTCCGGCACATCCCCGCTGTACGGCCGCGCCGGGCTCGATCTCGTCGTTCATTCGCTCGGATACCGGGAGGCTGCCGAGTTCTGGGGGATCCGAGACCATCGACTGGCCGTCCTCACCCACGCGATCGTGGGCGGAACGCCCGCGTACCGCAGGGAGTTCGTCAACGATGACGTGCCGGAAGGGCCGGACGACTTCGACGACTGGGTCTGCCGGACCGTACTGAACCCGGCGCGTCCGATCTACGGCGAAGCCCCGTTCCTGCTGGCGGCCGAGCCAGATCTGCGCGACCGGTCGCTGTACCACTCGGTGCTCGCGGCGGTGGCGGCCGGCAACCACAGCAGCGGTGGCATTGCGAGTGCGGTGGGGCGCAAGGCGACCGACATCTCCATGCCCCTCACCGTCCTGAAGAACTGTGGGCTGCTGACGATCGAGCCGGATGCCTTCCGCAAGAACCGCGCCACCTACCGCATCGCCGAACCGCTGATTGCCTTCCACCACGCGGTCGTACGCCCCGAGTCGGCACTGCTCAGTCGGCGACGCGGCGCCGACCAGGTCTGGGAGCGTAGTCAGAACACCTTCCTCAGCCAGGTCGTCGGCCCGCACTTCGAGCAGTTGTGCCGGGCCTGGGTGGAGTGGCACGCGGAGCCCGCTACCTTCGGCGGCATGCCGATCCAGGTTGCCGCGGGGGTTGTCTCCGACCCTGCGGCGCGCACCAGTCACGAGGTCGATGTCGTGGTGCACGGCGCGGTTGACCAGGACCAGGGCATCCTGCTGTCGGTCGGCGAGGCGAAGTGGAACAGGGTCATGAACCTGAGCCATCTCGAACGGCTCCAGCGCATCCTGCGGTTGCTGTCGGCGAGAGGCATCGACACCAGCCGGGCCAAGCCCGCCTGCTACAGCGGCGTGGGATTCGCACCGGAACTGCGGGCCGCTGCCGATCGGGGGGAGGTCGTACTGGTGGACCTGGAGCGGCTCTATCAGGGGACGTAGCAAGCCACCGGGCCGGCCAGATGCCAGGCGAATGTCCCACACGAGAGTGAATGCCGGACGTTCAGGGGTGAAGTCAGCAGGTGAAGTTGTCAGCTGCGCGGGTGGGTTCCCAGACCGCGCAGTCGTGCGCGAAGGGCACACGTCGCGGGTCGGCCTCCCACAGGCGTATGTAGTCGGCGCGGCTCTTCTTCGGCTCCGAACGCACGGTCACCCCGGTGTCCGGCGTCGCGACGTACTGGACGGCTGCGGCGCCGCCGGCGAGTGCTGTACCGGCGAGGAACGCCACGGGATACGCGGTACGAGGCGCTGCACACGCCCGCCGATCTGGTGCGGTGGGCGGGGAAGAGCCGGTTGGCGTCCGGACTGGATCTCGCGGATCTCGCTGTGAGCGATGGTGAACTGGCCCGCGCTCATGAACTCCGCGCCGCACTCTGGCGGTTGACCACGGCCCTGGCGGACCGGCAGGCGGCGGACCTGGCGGACATCGAGGTCGTGAATGCCGTGGCCGCCGCACCGCCGCTCGTGCCCCGTATTGCCGCCGGGTCCCGCAGGGAGTGGGCGCCCGGGGCCACCGGCAGCGCACTCCTGTCGACCGTCGCCCGCGATGCGGTGGAGCTCTTTACCGGGCCGTACGCCCACCGAATCCGCGAATGCGGCGCCCACAACTGCCTGTTGCTGTTCGTCGACACCTCGCGTCCCGGCAAGCGGCGTTGGTGCGCGATGGAGCGGTGCGGAAACCGTCAGAAGGTACGCGCGCACCGCGCCCGCCATCTCGAAGGGGGCGTGTGATGCCCACAGGGGGTTCGGGCCAGGTTTCGGCGTCGAGCGACCCCCGCTTCGACGTGCTGATACACGCGCTGCCTCCTGGCGCACCTCCTCCAGCCGGCGCTGCCGGTCTATGAGCCGTTGGCGTTCCTGCTGCCGTGCCTGACCGATGAGCGTGAGCTACGCCCCTCCCGCACCACCCAGCATGCCGATAGCTACGCCGGTCACTGCCGCCAGTCCTGGGTCCATGCGCTGGTGATACCCGCCAAAGCCCCACCCATGACGTGAACTTGGGACGGCCGGAAGCATGCGCACAGAGCTGCGGGAACGTCTAGGTTGGTGAGTGATCGCCTGATCAACGACCCGCAGGAGGCACCCCCGTGTCAGACCGTGACCCCAGACTCGAATCCGCCGCGGAGATACGCGCACGGATCGACACGAGTACGCCGCACTCCGCGCGCTTCTGGAACTACTTCGTGGGCGGCAAGGACAACTACGAGAAGGACCGTGAGCTCGGAGACCACATCAAGGAGATCTTCCCCGGACTCGTCGACGTAGCACTCACGAGCCGTCACTTCCTCGGGCGCGCGGTCCGGCATCTGGCCGGGGAGCAGGGCATCCGTCAGTTCCTGGACATTGGAACCGGTTTGCCGACGGCCGACAACACCCATGAGGTCGCCCAGCGGGTCGCACCGGATGCGCGGATCGTGTATGTCGACAACGATCCGCTGGTACTGGCCCATGCCCGCGCGCTGCTCACCAGCACGCCTGAGGGAGAAACGGCGTATCTCGACGCCAACCTGTATGAGCCCGAGGCCGTCTTGAAGGCCGCCGCGAAGACGCTTGATTTCTCTCAGCCGGTTGCCCTCATGATTCTCAATACTCTTGGCCACGTCGCCGATTACGACCAGGCCAGAGCTCTCATATCCCAACTTATGGCAGGCCTGCCGTCCGGCAGTTACCTGGTCATCAGCGACTCCACCTCCACCAGCGCAGGCATGATCGCAGCGTCGGAGGCGTACAACTCCAGCGGAGCGATCCCCTACTACGTGCGCAGCATCGAAGAGATCACCGGATACTTCGACGGCCTCGACCTGGTCGACCCCGGAATCGCCCAGGTCACGCAGTGGCGCCCTGAACCTGGCAGTGCGTCTGGCACCTCGACGTCAGTCGATGCCTACAGCGGGGTGGGCCGCAAGCCGTAGCGGCACATTGAACAGCTCGAACAGGCGGCCCCGTGCCCCGTCCCCACGTCGCGGCACGGGCCGTCCGGTGCTGTTGCCCGCCGGCGGGTGCGCACCGGCAGCGTGTGAGGGACCGGGTGGCCGCCGCGCCGGGCTGAGCCCGGCCGCGGGGAGCTGTCACCGGCGTGGCTCATCGGGGTGTTGCCCGGGTGGACGTCGGCCGGGCGATTTGCTGGACCCCCGGAGTCGGGTTTCCGTTGGCGGGATTGCCCTGGAGGCGGAACAGGGGTCCGGCCGGGCTGAGTCCGGAAGGGTGCACCGCCTGTGCGGTGTCGTCGGCGCGTGCGGTGGGTGTGGCCGCGCAGATGACGGCGGAGACGGCCACGGTGGCGGTCGCCACGCGCAGGAGCGTGCGGGAGTGTCTCTCGAAGTGCCGGGTTCGGGTCATAGGTGTTAGAGAAATGTAAGCAGACGGTATGACCGCGCTTCCTCATCGGGACACGCGCCGTGATCGCCCCAATGCCGTACGGTCCAGGTGATCCGCGACGGCTCCGTGGTCCGTGGCCCGCGCGATCAGCGCCACATAATTGTCGGGGCGGACCAGGACGAGGACGTCCTCGGTGATCCCGTACGCCGAGCGGGCGTACCCCTCGTCGTCGGTGAGGCCCTCGTGGCCACCGCCGTCCACCGCGTGCACGCGCACCACGTCGCCGTACTCCGCCGCCACCTCCCGCAGCGCCTCCGCCGCGCCCGCACCGAAGCCCAGCAGCGTGAAGTGCGGCCCGGCGAACGTCTCGAACAGGCGGACCCGCGTCCCCGTCCCCGCGTCGCGACACGGGGCGTCCGGGGCGCGGTCGCCCGCCCGCAGCCGGGCGCGGGGACCGTCGGCCGCTCCGTCCCGGGCGAGCGAGCTCCAGCGGTAGTTCCCGTCCAGCCCCATGGTCTCCGCGGCGTTCGCCGCGTCCAGTCCGCCGCCCGGCTTCTTGATCGCCTCCAGGGTGACCCGCAGCCGGTCGGAGGTGAGGTCGAGGGTCCGGGCGGCGACGGGCAGCCGCTCCTCCTCGTACGTGTCGAGCAGGCCCGTACCCGCCTGTCCGGTCGCCACGAGGGCGAGCTTCCAGCCCAGGTTGAACGCGTCCTGGATGCCGGTGTTCATGCCCAGCCCGCCCGCGATCGCGTGCACATGCGCGGCGTCGCCCGCGAGGAGGACGCGCCCCACCCGGTAGCGGCCGGCCAGGCGCTCGTTGACCCGGTACGTCGACAGCAGGGTGGCGTTCGACAGGCGGGTGCCCGGGAGGCCGGAATGCTTGGCGAAGAGCCGTCGGAAGCCTTCCTGCGAGGGCGGTACGGGGGCCCCGGCGGCGTCCGTCTCGGGCCCGGCCTGGAACCACCAGCCCGACCGGGTACCCGGGATCGGACACAGCATCACGGCGCCGTCCTCGTCGAACCACTGGTGCCAGATCCCGCGGTCGAGACCCTCCACCTCGACATCGCCGCAGACCATCATCTGCTCCTGCGTCGTCCGCCCCTCGAACGAGACCCCGAGCAGCTTGCGCACCGCACTGTGGGCGCCGTCGCAGCCCACCACGTAGGCCGTCCGGGTCTCGCTGCCGTCGGCGAAGGTGACGGTCACCGAAGCGTCCGCCTCCACCAGCCCCGTTACCTCGGCGCCCAGTTCGACACGTACCCCGTACTCCGCGAGCCGGGCCCGCAGGATCTCCTCCAGCCGCCACTGGGCGATGAGCCACGAGCGGTCGTACGGGGCGTCCGGCGTCGGCACCGCCCCCTCGAACGGGTCGGCGTCGGCGATCGCCAGTCCGCCCCGGTACTTGCGCATCGGCAGCGGCGCCGAGCCCGCTGCCAGGACCTCGTCGACCACGCCGAGATCCTCAAGTACCTCGAGGGAGCGGGGATTGGGGCCTTTCGCCCGCGAACTGCGCGGGAAATCGGGGGACTTGTCGACGATCCGTACGGCGATGTCGCGCCGGGCGAGATCGCACGCCAGGGCCAGTCCGGTCGGTCCGGCCCCCACGATGAGTACGTCGGTCATGCCTGCTCCTCGGGTACGGCTCCACTGCCCCCAGGTAAACGTAACCGAGTTAAAAAAGCAACTAGGTAATGATCAATGTGTGTCCGCGGCCGCGCGGGCGTCGTAGTCCGCGCGCGCCACCGCGATCTCGCCCTGATGCTCCTCGGTCCAGGTGACGAGCGCCCGGATCGTGGTGTGCAGCGTGCCACCGAGCGGCGTCAGCTCGTACTCCACGCGGGGCGGTACCACGGCGTGGACCGTCCGCTCGACCAGGCCGTCGCGTTCCAGCTGGCGAAGCGTGACGGTCAGCATCCGCTGGCTGATGCCGTCGATCTCGCGACGCAACTGGGTGAAGCGGAGCTTGCGGCGGTCGAGCAGGGCGATGACCAGGAGCGACCACTTGTCGGCGACCCGGTCCAGGATCTGCCGTACCTCGCAGCCCTCGCGGGTGTCCCACTGGAACGGATCGGGGTCGCCGACGAGGGCCGCGTCGTCAACGGTGCCTCCGAGGTGACTCGGTGACTTCGAAGTGCCTTCTTCCATGGCAGTCGATGCTGGCGCACGATGCCAGTGGTTACAAGAGGGAACCGACCCGCCTTCGAGTAACTCCCCATGCCCGCCTCGTCAAGGAGACACCTGTGTCCACCATGCCCGCACGCGCCCGGGCCCTGCTCCTCGTCCTCTGCGGCACGATCTTCCTGGAGGGCATCGATGTCGCCATGCTCGCCGTCGCGGTGCCCTCGATCAGATCCGATCTCTCCCTGCCGACCAGTACCGCCGCCTGGGTGATGAGTGCCTACGTCCTCGGCTACGCCGGGTTCACCCTGCTCGGTGGACGCGCCGCCGACCTGTTCGGCAGACGCCGGATGTTCCTCGTCTGGATCTCCGTCTTCCTGGTCTTCTCCGGGCTCGGAGGCTTCGCCGACCGGGGCTGGATGCTGATCGTCGCCCGCTTCGTCACCGGGGTGGCCGCCGCGTTCATGACGCCCGCCGCCATGGCGCTCATCACCACCTCGTACGAGGAGGGGCCGCAGCGCAACAAGGCGCTGCTGGTCTTCGCGGGTACCGCGGCGGGCGGCTTCTCGCTCGGTCTCGTCATCGGCGGGCTGCTCACCCAGTTCGGCTGGCGGTGGGTGTTCTTCGCGCCCGTCCTGTTGGCCGGCAGCATCCTGATCGCCGCGCTCCGCACCGTCCCCGCGGAGGCGCGCCCGGTCCGCGCCGGCGGCTTCGACCTGCCGGGTGCCGCCGCGGCCGCCGGAGCGATGCTGCTGCTCGCGTACGGGATCGTGCGCCTGGAACACGGGACGACGGACTGGGCGTGGACCGCCGGGGCCTTCGCCGCGGGACTTCTCCTGATCGCGGTCTTCGTCCTGATCGAACGCAGCTCGCCCGCCCCGCTGGTCCGGCTCTCCCTGCTGCGCAGGGCCTCGACGGTCCGGGCCGATCTCGGCGCCCTGCTCTTCGTGGGGTCCTTCTTCGGGTTCCAGTTCGTGGTGACGCTGTACCTCCAGGAGCTGCGCGGCTGGTCCTCCCTGCAGACCGCCCTCGCCTTGGTGGTGATGGGCGCCGACGCGGTCATCGCGCCGACGCTCACCCCGCGGCTGGTGAACCGTTACGGCAACGCGCGCGTCATCCTCGGCGGATTCGTCGTCGCCATCGTCTCGTACGGACTCTTCCTGAGGGTCGGGCCGGACTGGTCGTACGCGGCGATGTTTCCGACGCTGCTCCTCACCGGCATCGCCTTCGCCCTGGCCTACGGTCCGCTGACGATCGCGGCGACCGACGGCGTACCGGACAGCGAGCAGGGGCTGGCCGGCGGCCTGCTCCACACCTCGACCCAGTTCGGCTCGGCGGTCGGCATCTCCGCGGTGACAGCCGTGTACGGGCTCGCGTCGGCAGGCGCGGACGGCACGCCCGGAGCCACCCTGGAGGCCTTCCGCGCGGCTCTCGTCGTGCCGGTGACGATGGTGACGCTGGGCGCGCTGGTCACTGCTCTCGGGCTGCGTACGAGGAGGAGTCCGCGCCGTCCGCGGGAGGCCGCGACGGTGCCGTCGGAGTCGGCGCCGTTCTCGAAGCCGTCGCCGCAAGCCGCGCGGCCTGCGCCCTCGTCCGCCGCGCCGTCCGGAACGCGTCCCACGTCAGCAGCGTGAGCGCCAGCCACACCAGCGCGAACCCGGCCCACCGCTCAGGCGGCATCGCCTCGTGGAAGTAGAGGATGCCGAGGATGAACTGGAAGACCGGCGCCAGGTACTGCAGCAGGCCCAGCGTCGAGAGGGGGACGCGGATCGCCGCCGCACCGAAGAGGACCAGTGGCGTGGCCGTCACGACACCCGTCGCGGCGAGCAGCGCCGCATGGCCGGCGCCTTCGGAGGCGAACGTCGCGTCGCCCTGCGCGCCGAGCCACAGCAGGTAGCCGAGCGCGGGCAGGAACAGCACCGCGGTCTCGGCGGTGAGCGACTCCAGGCCGCCCATGTTGACCTTCTTCTTCACCAGGCCGTACGTCGCGAAGGAGAACGCCAGCGTCAACGAGATCCACGGTGGACTTGCGTAACCGATCGCCAGCACAAGCACGGCCGCGACGCCCGTGCCGACCGCCACCCACTGCACGGGGCGCAGTCGCTCACCGAGGAGCAGGACGCCCATGGCGATGGTGACCAGGGGGTTGATGAAGTAGCCGAGCGATGCCTCGACGACGTGGCCGTTGTTCACGGCCCAGATGTACAGACCCCAGTTGACGGTGATCACGGCCGCGGCGACCGTGATCAGCCCCAGTTTTTTCGGCCGGCGTATCAGCTCGCCGATCCACGCCCAGCGGCGCAGCGCGAGCAGCGCGATGCCGACGACGGCGAGCGACCAGACCATGCGGTGGGCCAGGATCTCGATGGCGCCGGACGGCTTCAGCAGCGGCCAGAAGAGCGGGACGATTCCCCACAGACCATAGGCGCCGATGCCGGACAGCAAGCCTGCCCGCTGTTCATTTGTCCCCTTCACGGGCCCTCCCGGCATCCCTCGCGTCAACTGCTCCGTCGACTGCATGACGGTAGCGCCGGGAGGGCCCGGTGTCATAGCCGTATCGCCATACGGTCATGACACGGGGCCCGTCCGGTCCGGAGGAAGGGCTCAGCCGGCGGCGACCGCGGCGGCCACCGTCTCGGCCATCGGCGTCGTTGGGCGGCCGATCAGACGGGCCAGGTCGCCGCTCGTACCGGCGAGCAGGCCACGCGCGATCGCCTCGTCGACGTCGACGAGGATCGCGGCGAAGCCCTCGGGCAGACCGGCGCCGACCAGGATCTCCTGGTGCACGGCGGCCGGGACGTTGTTGTACGCGATCTCCTTGCCGGTGGCCTTCGCCACCTCGGCCGCGTACTCGGCGAACGACCAGGCGACGTCGCCGCTCAGCTCGTAGGCCTTGCCGAGGTGGCCCTCGCCGGTCAGTACGGCGGCCGCGGCGGCCGCGTAGTCGGCGCGAGTGGCGGAGGCGACCCGGCCGTCGCCCGCGTTGGAGACGACGGCGCCGTGCTCCAGGACCGGGGCGAGGTTCGCCGTGTAGTTCTCCGTGTACCAGCCGTTGCGCAGGAAGGTGTACGGCAGGCCCGAGTCGAGGATCAGCTGCTCGGTGACCTTGTGCTCGGCGGCCAGCTGGAAGTCGGCGTCCGGGCCGCCCAGCACCCCGGTGTACGCGAGCTGCGCGACGCCGGCTGCCTTCGCCGCGTCGATGACCGCCGTGTGCTGCGGTACGCGCCTGCCGACCTCGCTGCCGGAGATGAGCAGGACCCGGTCCCCGGCCCTGAAGACGCCGGTGAGGGTCTCCGGGCGGTCGTAGTCGGCGACCCGGAGCTCGACGCCGCGGGCGGCGAGGCCGGCGGCCTTCTCCTTGTTGCGGACAACGGCGGCGATCCCGCTCGCGGGCACGGTCTCCAGCAGCCGGTCGACGACGAGACTGCCGAGCTCTCCGGTGGCTCCGGTGACGACGATGCTCATGGGGGGTTTCTCCTCTTTGGGTGCTCTGGTCCTTGTTTGCGCTCTCTGCTGCTCACCCTACGGGATGCACTAACCAAGAGAAAGTACCCACTCTGAAGTAAGGTACTGGTATGAGCGTAAGCAAGGTGCCCGATGTGAACCGGCAGATGTGCCCCTCCCGCCTGGTGCTCGAACACGTCACCAGCCGCTGGGGCGTCCTCGTCCTCGCCGCTCTGCTGGAGCGCTCGTACCGCTTCAGCGAGCTGCGCCGCGAGGTCGGCGGCGTCAGCGAGAAGATGCTGGCCCAGACCCTCCAGACGCTGGAGCGCGACGGCTTCGTGCACCGGGATGCCAAGCCGGTGATCCCGCCGCGGGTGGACTACACGCTCACCGAGCTGGGCAAGGAGGCCGCCGAGCAGGTGTGGGGGCTGGCGCGCTGGACGGAGCGGCGTGTCGACGCCGTACACGCCGCCCGCGAGTCGTACGACGCCCGGAAGCAGGCTCAGTCCGGCTGAGGCGCCCGCCCCTCCTCCAGCTCCCGCAGCGCCCGCGAGACATCGAACGGCAGGATCGTCACCGCCACGTGCGGCAGCTGGACCAGCGCCTTCGCCATCGCCTCGCCGGTGCCCCGGTGCAGCATCTTCCCGAGCGCGTTCGAGTACAGCCGCCGCGGCACCAGTACCGTCAGTGACGTCTCCCCGTCCGCCGTGGTGCGGGTCGCGAGCTCCCGCATCGCCTGGCGCAGCCGCCGGTCGGGGCAGGCCACCAGCTCCAGCGACACAGAGGTCGCGGCCGTCGCCTCCCAGCGGGCGGCCAGCCGCCTGCCGTGCGCCTCGTCGATCGCGAAGTGCACCGCCCGGATCTCGTCCGGGCGCAGCTCATGGGCGTACCGCAGTGCCTTCAGCGTCGCCAGGTCCAGCGTCTCGACGAGGACGAACACCAGATGGCGCCGGACCCGCGGCCGGTCGGCGCCCGGTGCCTGGAGGCTCTGCAGTGCGGCGGCCTCGCGCCGGTACTCGCGGTTGATCCGCATCAACGCCCAGACGCCGAGCGGAAAGACGATCACGACCAGCCAGGCGCCCTCGGTGAACTTGGTGACCGCGAAGATCAGCACCACGGCCGCCGAGATGACCGCGGCCAGCCCATTGACCGCGATCTTCAGCCGGCGGTACCGCTCGCGGCGGCGCAGGTGGTACGCGGTGAGCCCGGCCCCCGCCATGGTGAACGCGGTGAACACGCCGATCGCGTACAGCGCCACCAGCTTGTCCACGCTGGCGCCCGTGACCAGCAGCAGCGCCAGCGAGACGACGGTGAGCGCGATGATCCCGTTGGAGAACGCCAGCCGGTGCCCGCGCCGGGTCAGCACCCGCGGCAGGAAACGGTCCTTGGCGACAAAACTGGCCAGGAACGGGAAGCCGGTGAAGGGCGTGTTGGCGCCCGTGTAGAGGACCAGCGCGGTCGCCAGCTGGACGAAGACCAGCCCGGCCGTCCCCGCCGGGCCGGCACCGAAGGCGAGATGAGCCTCCTGCGCGATGACGGTCGGCGTGCCGTCGGTGTACGGGACGGCATGCGTGAAGTGCGCCAGCGTGGAGACGCCGAGGACGAGGACGCCGAGTACACAGCTCATCACGATGAGGGTGCGGCGGGCGTTGCGGCCCTGCGGTTCACGGAACGCGGAGATGCCGTTGGAGATCGCTTCGAGTCCGGTGAGCGACGAGCCGCCGTTGGCGAAGGAGCGCAGCACGATGAAGAGCGAGGCGCCGTACGCCCAGCCGCTGCCCGGCGTGCCCAGCGGAACCACCCCGGCGGCATGCAGATCGGCGTGCGGCAGCCCGACCGTCAGCCCGCGCACCGCGGCGACGAGCAGCACCAGACCGACCGCGGCCATGAACAGGTAGGCGGGCAGCGCGAAGGTCCGGCCCGCCTCGCGGATGCCGCGCAGATTCCCGTACGCGAGCAGCGCGATCACCGCGACGGAGACCGGCAGCTGGAGATGGTCCAGGCCGGTCCAGCGGCCCCCGGCCAGATGGGCTAGGGAGATGAGGGCGTTCGTGCCGGCCGACACCTGGACGGCGACGGTCACGATGTAGTCGACGAGCAGCGCCACGGCGGCGATCTGTGCGACGTTCGGCCCGAAGTTCTCCCGGGCGACGACATACGAGCCGCCCGCCCGCGTGTAGATCATGACGACATCGCTGTAGCAGAGCGTCAGAAGCAGCAGGACCAGCAGGATCGCGCCGGTCACCGGCATGAGGAGGGTGAAGGCAGCCGCCCCGACGACGGGCACGAGGACCCGGAGCATCTCCTCGGAGCCGTACGCGGACGAACTGATGCAGTCCGAGGCGAGCACCCCGAGCGCCGTCCGGTTGCTCAGTTTCTCGTCACTGATGCGCTCGGTGGTGAGGGGTTTGCCGAGCAGGTGTCGTTTGATGCGGTACGCGGGACGGTCCAGGGCCATGGGCACATGAGAACGGGTGCCGGGCCGGGAGCGGTGAAGACTCCCCGGCCGGGCACCCGTACGGTGCGCCTCACGACGTCCCAGGGGGCGTCCGGCGGATCATCCGGGGCCGCGAGGAGTGGAACCCGTCCGACCCTGATCCGCCGGCCCTCTCAGCCGACGACCGTCCAGTTGTCGTTGCCCGCGAGCAGCGCGGCCAGATCGCCCTTGCCGTTCTGCTCGACCGCGGTGTCCAGCTGCTCGGCCATCTGTGTGTCGTACACCGGCCGCTCGACGCTGCGCAGCACCCCGATCGGGGTCTGGTGCAGCGTGTGGGGGTCGGCGAGCCGGGACAGCGCGAACGCCGTGGTGGGGCTGGCTGCGTGTGCGTCGTGGACCAGGACCTGCGACTCGTTCTCCGCGGTGACCTCGACGACCTTGAGGTCGCCGGTGGCGGGGTCGCGCACGACGCCCTTGGACTGCCCGGTGCCGAAGCGGATCGGCTGCCCGTGCTCCAGCCGGATCACCGCGTTCTCGGCCTGGTCCTTGTCCTTGAGGACCTCGAAGGCGCCGTCGTTGAAGATGTTGCAGTTCTGGTAGATCTCCACCAGCGCCGTGCCGGGGTGGGCGGCCGCCTCGCGCAGCACGCCGGTGAGGTGCTTGCGGTCGGAGTCCACGGTGCGGGCGACGAACGACGCCTCCGCGCCGAGGGCCAGCGACACCGGGTTGAACGGGGCGTCGAGCGAGCCCATCGGCGTCGACTTGGTGATCTTGCCGACCTCGGACGTGGGGGAGTACTGCCCCTTGGTGAGCCCGTAGATCCGGTTGTTGAACAGCAGGATCTTCAGGTTCACATTGCGTCGCAGCGCGTGGATGAGGTGGTTGCCGCCGATGGACAGTGCGTCGCCGTCGCCCGTGACGACCCAGACGGACAGGTCGCGCCGCGAGGACGCCAGCCCGGTCGCGATGGCCGGGGCCCGGCCGTGGATCGAGTGCATCCCGTACGTGTTCATGTAGTACGGGAACCGGGACGAGCAGCCGATGCCGGAGACGAAGACGATGTTCTCCTTCGCCAGACCGAGCTCGGGCATGAACCCCTGCACGGCGGCGAGGACCGCATAGTCACCGCAACCGGGGCACCAGCGCACTTCCTGATCGGACTTGAAGTCCTTCATGGACTGCTTGGCCTCGGCCTTGGGTACCAGCTGCAGTGCCGGGAGCCCGGTGGGGAGTGCCTGGTCGGTGTTAGGCATCGATGGCCTCCTTGAGAGCTGTGGCGAGCTGCTCGGCCTTGAACGGCATTCCGTTGACCTGGTTGTAACTGCGGGCGTCCACCAGGTACTTCGCCCGGATCAGCGTGGCGAGCTGGCCGAGGTTCATCTCCGGGACGACCACCTTGTCGTAACGCTCCAGCACCTCGCCCAGATTCCGTGGGAAGGGGTTGAGGTGGCGCAGATGGACCTGCGCGATCGACTGCCCCTCCGCCCGCAGCCGGCGGACGGCGGCGGTGATGGGGCCGTACGTGGAACCCCAGCCGAGCACCAGGGTCCGGGCGTCGGAGGGGTCGTCGACCTCCACGTCGGGGACCTCGATGCCGTCGACCTTCGCCTGGCGGGTGCGGACCATGAAGTCGTGGTTCGCGGGGTCGTACGAGATGTTGCCGGTGCCGTCCTGCTTCTCGATGCCGCCGATGCGGTGTTCGAGACCGGGAGTGCCGGGGACGGCCCACGGGCGGGCCAGGGTTTGCTGGTCGCGCTTGTACGGCCAGAAGACCTCGGTGCCGTCGGCCAGCTCATGGTTGGGTCCGGAGGCGAACTGCACGCGCAGGTCGGGGAGTTCGTCGACCTCCGGGATCCGCCACGGCTCGGAGCCGTTGGCGAGATAGCCGTCCGAGAGCAGGAACACCGGCGTGCGGTACGTCAGTGCGATCCGGGCGGCGTCGAGCGCGGCGTCGAAGCAGTCCGCCGGCGTCTTCGGCGCCACGATCGGCACCGGGGCCTCGCCGTTGCGCCCGAACATCGCCTGCAGCAGGTCCGCCTGCTCGGTCTTGGTCGGCAGACCGGTCGACGGGCCGCCGCGCTGGATGTCGATGATGAGCAGCGGCAGTTCGAGCGAGACGGCCAGGCCGATGGTCTCCGACTTCAGCGCCACACCCGGACCGGACGTCGTCGTCACCCCGAGCGAACCGCCGAACGCCGCGCCGAGCGCCGCGCCGATGCCCGCGATCTCGTCCTCCGCCTGGAAGGTGCGGACGCCGAAGTTCTTGTGCTTGCTGAGCTCGTGCAGGATGTCGGAGGCCGGGGTGATCGGGTACGAGCCCAGGTAGAGCGGCAGGTCCGCCTGCCGGCCCGCGGCGATCAGCCCGTACGACAGGGCCAGGTTCCCGGAGATGTTCCGGTACGTACCGGTGGGGAACGCCTGCGTCGCGGGCGCCACCTCGTAGCTGACCGCGAAGTCCTCGGTGGTCTCCCCGAAATTCCAGCCCGCCCGGAACGCTGCCACGTTCGCCTCGGCGATCTGCGGTTTCTTGGCGAACTTCGCCCGAAGGAACGCCTCGGTGCCGTCGGTCGGCCGGTGGTACATCCAGGAGAGCAGCCCGAGCGCGAACATGTTCTTCGAGCGCTCGGCCTCCTTGCGGGAGAGCCCGAACTCCTTCAGCGCCTCGATCGTCAGCGTCGTCAGGGGCACCGGATGGACGTTGTACGCCTGCAGCGAGCCGTCCTCCAGCGGACTGGTCTCGTAGCCCACCTTCGCCATCGGGCGCTTGGTGAACTCGTCCGTGTTGACGATGATTTCGGCGCCGCGCGGCACATCGCCGATGTTCGCCCTCAGTGCCGCGGGGTTCATCGCGACCAGCACGTTCGGGGCGTCGCCCGGCGTGAGGATGTCATGGTCGGCGAAGTGCAACTGGAACGACGAGACGCCCGGCAGGGTGCCTGCTGGGGCCCGGATCTCGGCCGGGAAGTTCGGCAGCGTCGACAGGTCGTTCCCGAACGACGCCGTCTCCGAGGTGAACCGGTCACCCGTGAGCTGCATGCCGTCTCCGGAGTCACCCGCGAAACGGATGATCACCCTGTCCAGGCGGCGGATCTCCTTGTCGTCGACGCCCGCTTTCCCGGAATGGGGGGCGCGTTGCCCCCGGAGAGCAGTCTCACTGGCCTGATCGGCGTCGTTGGCTTCGTCGGCCTGCCCGGCTGGGCTACTGACCTGGCTGGTCACTGAACTGGACCTCCTTCGGGGCGGCGGGGGACCGTCCGGCCCGCCGTCGGTCCCAAGGCCCACCCTACGTCGGTAAGGGTCGCCTTCCCTGGAACGGTCACATGGTGGACGCCGCCATGAGACGCATTTTTGTACCGCTTTGCCATGTTGCGTGAACCCCCCTGGGCTTTCGGTCGACGTGATTCGCTGTCTCTCGGCACTCATCCTTGGGTCCCCGGCCCTCGATCGGCCACAGATGACCTGGCAGCGTGTCAGGTTCTCAGGACTTGAGATAGGTCAGAACGGCCAGCACGCGACGGTGATCCCCGTCACTGGGCGAGAGCCCGAGCTTCAGAAAAATATTACTGACGTGCTTCTCCACCGCGCCGTCGCTCACCACCAGCTGCCTGGCGACCGCGGAGTTCGTCCGCCCCTCCGCCATCAGGCCGAGCACCTCGCGCTCGCGCGGCGTCAGCCCGGCCAGGACGTCCTGCTTACGGCTCCGGCCCAGCAGCTGCGCCACCACCTCAGGGTCCAGCGCCGTACCGCCCTGCGCCACTCGGACCACGGCGTCGACGAACTCACGGACCTCGGCGACCCGGTCCTTCAGCAGATACCCCACCCCCCGGCTGCTGCCGGCCAGCAGCTCGGTCGCGTACTGCTCCTCGACGTACTGCGAAAGGACCAGGACCCCGATGCCGGGATACTCCTTGCGCAGCCGCACCGCCGCCCGTACGCCCTCATCGGTGTGGGTCGGAGGCATCCGCACATCGGCGACGACCACATCCGGCAGCTCGTCCTGCGCGGCGAGATCGCTCACCGTCTTGATCAGTGCCTCGGCGTCCCCCACCCCGGCGACGACGTCATGCCCGAGATCGGTCAGCAGCCGGGTGAGCCCCTCCCGAAGCAGTACCGAGTCCTCGGCGATGACCACCCGCACCCTGTCCTCCACCACGACGCTGTTTCCCCCCGCTGCACTGGTCCGCCGGCCCGCGGCCGACGGAAATCCGTCCCCTGACCCCTCCAGCATCCCAGCATCGGCCCGCCGATGGGGAACTGTGGCGAATGGTTGAGGGCACGGGTGGGGCGAGGGAACGCCCATCAGGGGGTGCGCGGGGTGGGGACAACGGGCCGGTCGGTCCGCCTCAGCCGCGCCACGGGAGCTCGGCCGTGACCCGCGTCGGCCCGCCCACCGGGGAGTCGACGACGAGGATGCCGTCCACCGCGTCCAGCCGCTCGGTCAGACCGGCCAGACCGCTGCCCGCCGACAGGTCCGCGCCACCCCGCCCGTTGTCGGTGACCTGCAGCATCAGCCGGTCGGCCGTACGCCACACATCAACCGTCGCACGCGTCGCGTACGCATGCTTGCTGACGTTCTGCAGCAGCTCGGACACGGTGAAGTACGCAATCCCCTCGATGGCCTGCGCGGGCCGCGACGCCAGGTCCACCTCGACCGTCACCGGGACGGTGCAGCGGGAGGCGATGGCGGAGAGCGCGGCGTCCAGGCCGCGGTCGGTGAGGACGGCGGGATGGATCCCCCGGGCGAGGTCGCGGAGCTCCTGCAGGGCGACCTTCACCTCGCCGTGTGCCTCGTCGACCATGCGGGCGGCGGTCTCGGGGTCCTGCGTCAGTTTCTCCTTCGCGAGACCCAGATCCATCGCGAGGGCGACGAGGCGGGCCTGCGCGCCGTCGTGCAGATCGCGTTCGATGCGCCGCAGGTCGGCGGCGGCGGTGTCCACGACCACACCCCGGTCCGACTCCAGCTCCGAGACGCGCGAGGCCAGCCGGGACGGCCCGAGCAGCCCGTACACCATCACCCGGTCCACGGACGTCAGACCACGGATGATCCACGGGGTGACGAGGACGAGTATCAGACCGAACGCACTGGTCACGGCCAGCTCGAAGGGCGAGTCGAGATAGACGTCGTGCGTGGCGTCGCCGTACAGCTGGATGCCGCCGACCCCCGCGTACGCCGGGAAGACCCACTGCCACAACGGATACGTGAGGGCCGCCCACCCGTTTGCCCAGAACGTCAACGAGACGGTGAACGCGAAGACCGCCCACGGGAAGTGCAGCAGCGCATAGAGAAGGTGCCGCCAGGACGCCCCGCTCTTCAGCACCGCGCCGACCCAGGACATCAGCCCGCCGGTCCTGCCGCGCACCGGCGCCGGATCCGCCACCTGGAGCCTCAGCAGACCCCGCGCCCGGAGCCGCTCCAAGGCACCGATTCCGCGGCACATGGCCAGGGTGCCGGCAAGGAGCGGAATGCCGAGGAACGTGATCAGCAGACCCGCGCTGGCAGAGGTCAGAGTCACCGCGAGGCCGAACACCACCGTACTGATGGGCAGACTCAGCAAGAGATAGCCGAACTCGCGCCAGGCCCTCGCCTCGAACGGCGCGCGCAGCACCGCCGGAACGACGTGCTTCACCGGGGGGTGGTCCTCGGGGCCGGAACCGGACCGCTGAGGGTCGCGAGTGTCCGGTCCGTATGCCGTGGCCATGGTGCCGTCCGTTTCTCTGCTCGGCGGATGGAGTGGTTCTTCTGCGACAGCCCGTACAGGCCGCCACCTCAAGAGTGCTGTCCGGCGGGACCCCTCACCATGAGGCCGGTATCCCTTTTTGACCGGGGGTTTTCCCCACCCCCGACCGCGGCCGGGGCCCCTGCTGCGGAATCGGACCGGAACGGGGAGCCGGGGCCGATGCGCGTACCCGCACCCCGCGAACCCGGCACGATCCGCAGGAAAGGCCCTACGGCCGTCTCGCGACGCCTGCGCCGTCCCCGCCCCGGTCCCGCCAGGGCAGCTCGGCCACGACTGTCGTCGGCCCGCCGACCGGCGAGGTCAGGACGAACAGCCCGTCCACCGCCCCCAGCCGTTCCGCCAGCCCGGACATCCCCGTACCGCCGTCCATCTGCGCCCCGCCCCGGCCGTCGTCACTGACCTGGATCAGCAGCCGTTCCCCCGACCGCCACACCTCGACGGACGCCGAACACGCACCACTGTGCTTGCTGACGTTCTGCAGCAGCTCGGACACGGTGAAGTACGCAATCCCCTCGATCGCCTCCGCAGGGCGCGACGGCAGATCCACTCCCACCGTCACCGGGACGGTGCAGCGGGAGGCGATGGCGGAGAGCGCGGCGTCCAGGCCGCGGTCGGTGAGGACGGCGGGATGGATCCCCCGGGCGAGGTCGCGGAGCTCCTGCAGGGCGACCTTCACCTCGCCGTGTGCCTCGTCGACCATGCGGGCGGCGGCCTCGGGGTCCTGCGTCAGTTTCTCCTTCGCCAGGCCGAGCCCCATGGCGAGGGCGACGAGGCGGGCCTGCGCGCCGTCGTGCAGATCGCGTTCGATGCGCCGCAGGTCGGCGGCGGCGGTGTCCACGACCACACCCCGGTCCGACTCCAGCTCGGCGATCCTGCGCTCCAGCTCGTCCGAGGGCGAGAGCAGCCCCCGCGCCATCGCCCGGTCCGCGTTGGTCAGCAGCCGTGCCGTGAAGGGCAGCACGGGCCACAGGACGAACAGACTCAGCAACGTCACCGTGAACGTGAGCACGCCCCAGGGCAGCCGCACGAAGGAATACAGCACCGCCCGCCAGCCCACCGGATCCTTGAGACTCGACCACAGCCACGGAAGGACGCCGCGGTCACGGCGGCCCAGCGCGGCCGCGCTCGGCTCGTCGATACGCACCCCGAGCAGTGCACGGGCCCGGCCCCGCTCCGCCCTGCCGAGCAGCCGCGCCCCCTGCAGCCCGCCGGCGAGAAGCGGCAGACCCACCACCGTGAGGGAAAGCCCCACGCCGATACCGATCATGAAAACTGTGTAAACAAACCCGGCAACAGCCATCGGCAGGCTGGACAGGAGATAGGAGATCTCCTTCCACGTCCACGGATCCAGTGCGAAGCGGGCGGGCGGCGGCCGGTCGTTGTCGGGCGCCGGGGGGCTCAAGGTCATGCGCCCAGCCTGCCGGGCCGGGCCTGCGCACGCCATGGGGTTCATGGGCGGGGCGAAGTAGGGATAACCCCACCTGTTGCCCGACGCGGCTGCTTACCGCTTCTTTAACAGGGCCTAGACTTTCGTGCGTACAGACTCGAACAGGCACGAGGGAGCGGAGGGGCGGACGTGGCCTACGTGACGGACCTGCCGGAATCGACCGTTCTCGCGACGGCCTACTTCCAGAGCTACTCGGTCGTCGGACTGCTCGCCGTGATCGGCGTGCTGTTCGTCGCCGTCGCCTTCGGAGCGGGCCGGCTGCTGCGCCCCGTGGTACCGACACCCGAGAAGCTCCTCACCTACGAATGCGGCGTGGACCCCGTCGGCGAGGGCTGGGCACACACCCAGGTCCGCTACTACGTCTACGCATTCCTCTATGTGATCTTCGCTGTCGACTCGATCTTCCTGTTCCCGTGGGCGACCGTATTTGCAGCACCCGGATACGGCGCGACCACACTGGTGGAAATGTTCATCTTCCTCGGCTTCCTCGCCGTGGGACTGCTCTACGCATGGAAGAAGGGCGTCCTCGAATGGACGTGACGAGCCCGCAGACCCCCGAGCCGCAGCACCGGCCCGAACCGACGCTGCTGCCCGAACCGAAACGGCTCGGCGTGCTGTCCCGGCTCGCACCCGAGCCCATGAAGGTGGTTCTGAACTGGGGCCGCCGCTACAGCCTCTGGGTCTTCAACTTCGGGCTCGCCTGCTGCGCCATCGAATTCATCGCCGCCTCCATGGCCCGGCACGACTTCATCCGCCTCGGCGTGATCCCGTTCGCACCGGGGCCCCGCCAGGCCGACCTCATGATCGTTTCCGGCACGGTGACGGACAAGATGGCCCCGGCCGTCAAGCGGCTGTACGAGCAGATGCCCGAGCCCAAGTACGTCATCTCCTTCGGCGCCTGCTCCAACTGCGGCGGCCCGTACTGGGACTCGTACTCCGTGACCAAGGGCGTCGACCAGATCATCCCCGTCGACGTGTACGTACCGGGCTGCCCGCCGCGCCCGGAGGCCCTGCTCCAGGGCATCCTCAAGCTCCAGGAGAAGATCGCCCGCGAGTCGCTGGGCGAGCGGTACGCGACCGGCGGCAGCCGCCCCTCCACCGCCGCACTCCGCAGCGGCCTGGTCGCCGCCCCGCCGGCCCCGGGGGAGGAGCAGAAGTGACCGATCCGGAAACGGCGCAGGCCTACGACCGCCTGCCGGAAGCCGTCACCGAATTCTTCGGCGAGGACGCCACGGCGGAGCACGCCTACGACCTGCTGACCGTCGACGTCCCGCCGGCCGCCTGGACCACCGCCCTCGAAACGGCCCGCTCCCTGCTGGGCTGCACCTATTTCGACTGGCTGAGCGCAGTCGACGAACCCGGCACCGGCTTCCGCGTCTGCGCCCATGTCGCCGCCCCGGCGCCGGGCAAGGTCCGCCGGCTCCTGCTCCGTACGACCGTTCCGCACGACGCCGCGGTCCTCCCGACCGCCGTCGACGTCTACGCGGGCGCCGCCTGGCACGAGCGCGAGACCCACGAAATGTTCGGCATCGGCTTCGAGGGCCACCCGCACCTGGTCCCCCTTCTCCTCCCCGAAGGCTTCGAGGGCCACCCGCTGCGCAAGGACTTCGTCCTGGCGGCGAGGGTCGCCAAAGCATGGCCGGGCGCCAAGGAACCGGGCGAATCCGAGCACGGCGGCCCCAAGCGGCGCACGATGCTGCCGCCGGGCGTGCCCGACCCGAACGAATGGGGCCCCCTCAAGGGCCAGCTCCCACCTGCCCCGACCCGCCCGGCCCGAGCAGCCCGCCCCGCGGGCGACCGCCCCGTGCGCAGGGCCCGCAGCGTGAGCGAGGGCTCGGCAAGCCAGCAGCCCGAGCCGGCAGCCCCGGCCGCCGCAGGTACCGGGACCACACCGCCGGCCACCACCCCGACCGCGACTCCGCGCCGCACCCGCAGCGCGTCCCAGGGCTCGGCGAGCCAGCAGGGGGCGCCGGTGGAGCAGACGCCGGCAGTGACGGAGCCGGCGGCTTCGGCGGCCACGCCGAAGTCCGACGCGCCGGGCACTGCGGCGACGGACTCGACCACCTCCCCGTCGGCAGCGCCGGGGACGGCCCCCTCGGGACCGACGCCCTCGGAGACCGTGCCCTCAGGACCGACGCCGGAGGCGGCAGCCCCGGAGCAGGCACCCAAGTCCCGCGGCGCGGACGCGCCCTGGCACCACGCCCGCCCCGCCTTCGACCCGACCCTCGAACCGGACACCTCCCAGCCCCCCCGGCGTCCGAGGAGCGGCGGCCCGGAGGCGGAGCCCCCGGTTCGGGAAGGGGCGGACAGGGGAGAGGCCCCGCGCAGCGGCCCCACCCCTGAAGGAACCGAACCCGCGACCACCCCCGAAACCCCCGAAGCTCCCGAAGCCGCCGAAACCCCTGAAACGCCCGACCACCCCGCCGGAGGCGATACCGCGTGAACGACGTACTCGACGTCGCCCTCCGGCTCATCATCGTCTTCGCGGTGTTCATGGTCGTCCCCCTCGTCGTGGGCCAGACCGAACACAAGGTGATGGCCCACATGCAGGGCCGCCTGGGCCCCATGTACGCGGGCGGTTTCCACGGCTGGGCCCAGCTCGTTGCCGACGGCGTGAAGTTCGCGCAGAAGGAAGACATCGTCCCGGCCGAGGCCGACCGCCGCATCTTCCAGCTCGCCCCCGCCGTCGCCCTCCTCCCGTACCTCCTCGTACTCGTCGCCATTCCGATCGGCCCGGGCGAGGGCGCGGTCGGCCAGGTGGTCGACGCGGGCATCTTCTTCGTCCTTGCAGTCATGGGCGTGGGAGTGCTGGGCTCGCTGATGGCGGGCTGGGCATCGGCCAACAAGTTCTCGCTCCTCGGTGGCCTCCGCACCGCCGCCCAGCTCCTCGCGTACGAACTTCCGATGCTGCTCGCCGCGGCCTCTGTCGCGATGGCCGCAGGCACCGTCTCCCTTCCCGGCATCGTCAACGCCTTCGAGTGGTGGTGGCTGCCCTGGCAGATCGTCGGCGCCCTGGTCTTCTTCGTGGCCGGACTCGCCGAACTGCAGCGCCCGCCGTTCGACATGCCGATCGCCGACTCGGAGATCATCTTCGGCGCGTACACCGAGTACACCGGCCTCCGCTTCGCCCTGTTCCTGCTCGCCGAGTACGCGGGCATCGTCGTCCTGTCCGCACTGACCACCGTTCTCTTCCTCGGCGGCTGGCACGGCCCGCTCGGCGCCGACGGACTCGGCTGGGTCTGGACGCTCCTCAAGATCGCGGTCCTCGCCTTCGTCGTCATCTGGCTGCGGGTGAGCTACCCCCGCCTCCGCGAGGACCAGCTGCAGAAGCTCGCCTGGACCACGCTCATCCCGCTCGCTCTCGCGCAGATCGCGCTCACCGGCATCGTGAAGGTGGCGATCAGCTAATGCCTCCGATCCCCGGCTCCGGCCTCGCCAAGGGCCTGGCCGTCACCCTGCGGACGATGACGAAGAAGACGGTCACCGCCCAGTACCCCGACGTCCAGCCCGAACTCCCGCCGCGCTCCCGCGGCGTCATCGGGCTGTTCGAGGAGAACTGCACGGTCTGCATGCTCTGCGCCCGTGAGTGCCCGGACTGGTGCATCTACATCGACTCCCACAAGGAGACGGTGCCCGCCGCCGCACCGGGCGGCCGCGAACGCAGCCACAACGTCCTCGACCGTTTCGCCATCGACTTCTCCCTCTGCATGTACTGCGGTATCTGCATCGAGGTCTGTCCTTTCGACGCGCTGTTCTGGTCGCCGGAGTTCGAGTACGCGGAGACCGACATCCTCGAACTCACCCATGAGCGGGACAAGCTCCGCGAATGGATGTGGACGGTGCCCGAGCCGCCCGCACTCGACCCGGGGGCGGAGGAACCGAAGGAGACCGCCGCCGCCCGCAAGACGGCGGAGAAGCTCGAAGCCCAGCGCGCCGAAGAAACTCAGCGCGCCCAAGAAGCCCAGCAAACCCAGCAGACCCCGCAGCAGGAAGAAGAGGAAGGAAAGGAGTGACCCTCGCAGCCGCCGCGGCCCACCCCGGTTTCCTCTCCCCGACCGGCATCGAGATCGCCTTCGTCCTGGTCGGCGTCGCCACCATCGGCGCAGCCCTCATCACCGTCACGACCAAGCAGCTGGTGCACGCCGCCCTCTGGCTGGTCGTGACGCTCGGCGGCCTCGCCGTCGAGTACCTCCTGCTGACCGCGGAGTTCATCGCCTGGGTACAGGTACTGATCTACGTCGGTTCCGTCGTCGTCCTCCTTCTCTTCGGGCTGATGCTCACCAAGGCCCCCATCGGCCGCTCCCCGGACGCCGACTCCGAAAACCGCTGGGCCGCCCTCGGTGTCGCGGTCGCCGCCGCGGCCGCCCTCGTCTGGGTCGTCGTGGACGCCTTCCGCACCACCTGGATCGACCTGGGCGGACCGGCCCACGGATCCACCAAAGCCACCGGCGCCTTCCTCTTCCGGCACTGGGTGCTGCCCTTCGAAGCACTCTCCGTCCTGCTGCTCGCCGCCCTCGTCGGCGCGATCGTCCTGTCCCGCAAGCGCAGTAAGGAGCAGAGCTGATGCACCTCGCCTATCCCGCCGTGCTCGCCGCCCTCCTCTTCTGCACCGGGCTGTACGGAGTACTCGCACGCCGCAACGCGATCCTGGTCCTGATGTCCGTCGAGCTGATGCTCAACGCCGTCAACCTCAACCTCGTCGCCTTCGACGTCTGGCTCCGCGACGCCCTGCACTCCGGCCAGGCCCTCACCCTCTTCACCATCGCCATCGCCGCAGCCGAGACCGGCATCGGCCTCGCGATCGTCCTCGCCGTCCACCGCAACCGCGGCAGCTCGGACGTCGACCGCCTCCGCGACACCGCCGAGACCGACGCCGCGGAATCCCTCCCCGGCGACGAGGACGACACCACCGGCACCGAAGACCAGGCCACTGCTCCGGCAGGGAAGGCAAAGAAGGCAGAGGCCACCGCGTGACCACCACGACCCTCGCCGTCCTCGTCCCCCTCCTTCCGTTCCTGGGCGCCGCCACCGGCCTGCTCCTCGGCCGCACCGCCCCCGGATACGTACGCCCCCTCGCGATCCTCCCCACCCTCGCCGCGGCCGTGATCGCCGTCGTCGTCGCCGCACGCCAGGGCGGCGGCCCGGCCATCGACGCGTCGACCCGGCTCACACCCACCGGCTCGGTCCCGATCGACCTCGCCCTCCACCTCGACGGCTTCGCGGTCCTCGTCGCCGTCCTGGTGGGTCTCGTCGCGACCTGCGTGCAGATCTACTCGACCGCCTACCTGCGCCACGACCCCCGCTACCCCTCGTACGCGGCCCTCGTCTCCCTGTTCACCTCCGCGATGCTGCTCGTCGTCTACTCCGGCGACCTGATGGTGCTGCTGGTCGGCTGGGAAGTCATGGGCATCTGCTCGTACTTCCTCGTCGGCCACTACTGGGAGACACCCGAAGCCCGCGCCGCCTCCCTCAAGGCATTCCTGGTCACCAAGCTCGGCGACGTCCCCTTCCTGATCGGCCTGTTCGCGCTTGCCGCCGACACCGGCACATTCCGGATCACCGGCATCCTCGGCGCCGTCGCGCACGGCGGGCTCGACCACCCCACTCTCATCGCCCTGCTGCTCCTCGCGGGCGTCGCGGGCAAGTCCGCGCAGTTCCCCCTGCACACCTGGCTGCCCGACGCGATGGCCGGCCCGACCCCGGTCTCCGCGCTGATCCACGCCGCGACGATGGTCGCCGCCGGCATCTACTTCGTGGCCCGGCTCCTCCCCGTCTTCGCCGAATCCGGCGCCGCCCTCGTCGTCCTCGCCGTCATGGCGGCAGTCACGATGATCGGATCGGGACTCGCCGCGCTCGCCCAGGACGACATCAAGCGGGTCCTCGCCTACTCGACCATCGGCCAGCTCGGCTACATGTCCGGCGCCCTGGCCGTCGGCGACCGCGGGGCCGCCGTATTCCACCTCCTCTCGCACGGCGCGTTCAAAGCCGTCCTTTTTCTCGCGGCCGGCGTGGTCATCCACGCCGCCGGGACCAACTCGCTCACCGCCATGTCCCGCATGGGCGGCCTGGCGAAGCGCATCCCGGACGCCTACTGGACGATGACCGTCGCCCTCCTCGCGCTCGCCGCCATCCCGCCGTTCGCCGGCTTCTTCTCCAAGGAAGCCATCCTCGTCGCCGCCGAACACACCGCCCTGGGCGAACGCCACGTCGCCCCGGCCGCCGCCGGCTGGACCGTCCTCGTCGCCGGACTGCTCGCCGCCGTCCTCACCGCCGCGTACGCCACCCGCCTCTGGCTCCTCGCGTTCCGCGGCCGCGGCGCCGAGGCCCCCGACCACGGCAGGCAGCCAGTCGCGATGACCGCCGTCCTCTGGGTCCTCGCCATCCCGACCATCGGCTTCGGGCTCACCGTCGGCGTGATCGCCGACTGGTTCGACGGCCACAGCCTCACCCCGTCCGTGACCACCGCCGTCCTCTCCACCGGCGTCGGCCTCGTCGGCGGCCTCGTCACCTACGGCGCCTGGCGCCACACCACGGCCCTCGCCGCCCGCCCGCCCGCCGGTGCCGTCGTCGCCCACCCCGACGCCGAACCCGCACTCATCGAGGCCGAGGCCATGACCCACCACACCGCCGGATACGGCGACACCCCGGGCACCCCCGACCCGGCCGACCCCGGACGGCTCCTGCTCGGCCCGCTCCACCGCCACGCCGCCACCGGCTTCCACCTGGACGCCCTCTACGCGACGCTGTTCGTCCGCCCCATCCAGGCCGCGGCGAGCCTCGTCCGCTTCCTGGACCGCGAGGTAGTCGACACGTACGTACGTGGCGCCGGCACCGGCGCACGCTGGCTCGGCACCGCCGTCCGCCGCGCCCAGACCGGCAACGTGCAGACCTACCTCAGCGCACTGCTCGCCGGTTCCCTTGTCCTGGCGATCGCCGCCGTCGTTTTTGCCAACATCAACGCCGGGTCGTGAGCCGTGATCGATATCAGCGAATCCGTGATGCAGTTCCTTCTCGCGTTCATCGTCGTCGGCCCGCTCATCGGCGCCGTCGCCGCTCTCCTGCCCGCCCCGCCCGGGCTGAAGGGAAAGAGCCCCGACCAGGCCGTGCTCCGCCACGGCGTGACCGTCACCGGCGCGATCCTCATCGCCGCGATCGTCCTGGCCCTCGGCTTCGACCACGACCACCCGTCGAATATGCAGGCCACCACCGACATCAGCTGGATCCCGGCGCTCGACGTCCGCATCCACCTCGGCATCGACGGCATCTCGCTCCCCCTTCTCGTACTGACCGCGCTGCTGACCTTCCTCTGCGCGCTCTACAGCTACTTCAAAATGCCCGAGGGCCCCTCCCCGAAGGCCTTCGTCGCACTCGTCCTCGTCCTCGAGTCCGGCACCCTCGCGACCTTCGCCGTCCTCGACCTGCTGCTGTTCTTCCTGGCATTCGAGATGGTCCTCATCCCGATGTACTTCCTCATCGCCCGCTGGGGTGGCGCACAGAAGCAGGCCGCCGCCTGGAAGTTCATCCTCTTCACACTGCTCGGCTCAGTGATCATGCTGCTGGGCCTGCTCCTCATCGGGCTGACGAGCGGCACTTTCGACATGGTGGCACTCGCCACTGACAACGGCCGTGGGCTCACCTCGTCCGTGCAGGTCATCGCCGTTCTCGCCATCGGCATCGGACTCGCCGTCAAGGCCCCGATGTGGCCGCTGCACAGCTGGCTCCCGGACGCCCACACCGCCGCCCCGACCGTAGGCTCGGTGCTCCTCGCGGGCGTCCTGCTGAAGATGGGCACGTACGGATTCGTCCGCATCCTGCTCCCCATCACCCCCGACGGGATGCAGACCTTCGCGCCCTACCTCGCCGCATTCGCCGTCGTCGGCATCATCTACGGATCCCTCGCCTGCCTCGCGCTCGCCCGCCCCGGCTCCAAGGGCGACCTCAAGCGCCTGATCGCGTACTCCTCCGTCGGCCACATGGGCTTCGTACTCCTCGGCATCGCGAGCATGACCCCCACCGGCGTCAACGGCGCGCTCTTCGCCAACATCGCCCACGGCCTCATCACCGGCCTGCTGTTCTTCCTGGTCGGCGCAGTCAAGGACCGCTACGGCACCGCCGACCTCGACACCCTCTCCGGCGCCACCGGGGCCGCCCTCTACGGCCGCGCACCCCGCCTCGGCGGTCTTCTCGCCTTCGCCGCCGTCGCCTCGCTCGGCCTGCCCGGCCTCGCCGGATTCTGGGGCGAGATGCTCGCCCTGTTCGGCGCCTTCGACCCGGCCGGCGGCCTCAGCCGCCCCGCCTTCCTCACCTTCATGTCGATCGGCGCGTTCGGAACCCTGCTCACCGCCGCGTACATGCTCATCGTCGTACGCCGCGTCTGCATGGGCGAGAAGCGCGAGGAACCGCACCGCATCGCCGATATCCAGACGTACGAATTCGCCGCCTGGACCCCGCTCGCCGCCCTCACCGTCCTCGCCGGCCTGTGGCCCGCCGTCCTCCTCGGCCTCACCGACCCGGCCGTGCAGAAGCTCCTCGCAGGAGGCAAGTCGTGACCACAGCGGCCGAGACCACCAGCCTCGTCCAGTCCGTCGACTGGCTCGCCATCGCGCCCCCCGTCATCGTCGCGACGGTCGCCCTGATCATCCTCGTCGCCGACCTCTTCCTCCCCCAGGAGCGCAAGCCGCTGCTCGGCTGGGCGACCATCGCCGGACTCGTCGCCGCACTCGCCTTCCTCGTCCCGCTGCGCGACGGCGACCACTCCACCTTCTGCCTCACCACCGGCACCGGCAGCGCCACGGCCTGCAGCTACACAGCCGACCACTTCGCCCTGATCATCCAGTTCCTCGTCCTCGGCGGCGCCCTTCTCACCGCACTGCTCTCCCTCGGCGACACCCGCAAGCTCCCCGCGGGCGAGTTCTGGTTCCTGCTGCTGTCCTCCGCGGCCGGCGCCGCACTCCTGCCCGCCGCCCGCGACCTCGCCACCCTCGTCGTCGCCCTCGAAGTCGCCTCCCTGCCCGCCTTCGCCCTCGTCGGCATCAAGCGCGGCGACCGGCGCTCCTCCGAGGCAGCCCTGAAGTTCTTCCTCTCCTCCGTCGTCGCGACCGCCGTCACGCTCCTCGGCGTCAGCTTCGTGTACGCGACAACCGGCACCCTCCACCTCACGGAACTCGCCACCCGCCTCGACGAGGTCCCTGGTCAGCTCGACACCCTCGCCCAGGCGGGCGTCGCCCTCACCCTCGTCGGCTTCGCCTTCAAGACAGCCGCCGCGCCCTTCCACTTCTGGGTCCCCGACACCTACGTCGGCGCCCCGCTCCCCGTCGCCGCCTACCTCTCGGTCGTCAGCAAAGCAGTCGGCTTCTCCGGGCTCATCCTCGTCACCGTGATCGGATTCCCGTCGTACGCCGACGTCTGGGGGCCCGCAGTCGCCGTCGTCGCCGCACTCACCATGACCATCGGCAACGTCGCCGCCCTCCGACAGACCGCCACCCGCGCCCGCAGCGCCGTACGCCTGCTCGCCTGGTCGTCCGTCGCCCAGGCCGGCTACCTCCTGGTGCCGATCGCCTCCGCCGCGTACTCCAGCGACGACCAGATCGGCTCCACCGTCGCCTACGCCCTCATGTACGCCGTCGTGAACCTCGGCGCCTTCGCGGTAGTGGCCCTCGTCTCCCGCACAAGCCCGGACAACCGTCTCTCCGACTACCGCAGCCTGTACGCCACCCGCCCCCTCGCCGCCCTCGCCATGGCCTTTTTTCTGCTCTGCCTCGCCGGACTGCCGCCAGGCATCGTCGGCCTCTTCGCCAAGGTCACGGTCTTCTCCGCCGCCGTCGACGCAGGCCTCGGCTGGCTCGCGGTCGTCATGGCCGTCAACGTCGTGATCGCGCTCTACTACTACCTCCAGTGGACGGCGGCACTCTTCCGCGGACCGGAAGAGCCCGAGGCGGCGGCCCCGGCAGGCACAGCGGGCACGGCACCCGCCCTGCGCGTGACCGCACCGGCGTCCCTCACCGCCGCGATCGCCCTCACCGCCGCCGTCGGCATCGTGCTCTCCGGAGCCCCGCAGCTCGTGCTCAGGTTCGCCGCGGTCAACCTCTTCTGACCGCGCACCGACCCCACCCAAGATCGGCTTGCCCCGGCCGGACCACACAGGGCAGGGTCATGCCCGCACACCACGCATACGTACACACAAAAGAGGAGCCAGGGCAGTGCTGAACGGGTTCAAGGACTTCATCCTGCGCGGAAACGTGATCTCCATGGCGATCGGACTCGCCGTCGGAGCCGCGTTCACCGCAGTCGTCACAGGATTCAGCAACGCATTCATCGTGCCGCTGATCGGAGTCATCACCCGAGGCACCGGAGACTTCGGCAAGGCCACCTTCCAGGTCGAGGGCGTGAAGTTCCCCTACGGACTGTTCGTCAGCGCCTCCATCGCCTTCCTGATCACCGCCGCCGTCCTCTACTTCTGCGTCGTCGTCCCCATGACGAAGGTCCAGAGCCGCTTCACAGCCAAGGCCGAGGAGAAGGTCGACATCAAGGCCACCCTGCGCGACTGCCCCCGCTGCTACACGGCCATCCCGGCCATCGCCTCCCGCTGCGCCCACTGCACCAGCGAGATCCAGCCCGACCCCGAGGCCCTCGCGCTCGCCGGAATCCCCGCCCAGCGCTGACCCACCCCCGCGGCCGCCCGCACCGACACCCCGACACCCGTACGGCCCAGTGCCTGCTCCGGCCGAACAGCCGGACAGGCCCTGCCCTCCAGCCGCACGCACAAGGGAACTAGCTCTCCTCGCCTGGCGTTGACCAGTACGGGAGGCTCCACTGGGTAGTGGAGCACCACCCAGCAAGGGTTCCCCTGCTGCACCACTTGGAGGGCGTACCGTGCACCGCCGGCACAACGGGCTGAGAACCGCCGTACTCCTCGGGGGCCTGTCCGCACTCATCATCGTCATCGGCAGTTTCTTCGGACGTACGGGCTTGATCGTCGCGCTCTTCGTAGCCGTCGGCACCAACGCCTACGCCTACTGGAACAGTGACAAACTCGCACTACGGGCCATGCGGGCCCGCCCGGTCGGCGAATTCGAGGCGCCACAGCTCTACCGCATGGTCCGCGAACTCTCCACCACGGCCCGCCAACCCATGCCACGGCTCTACATCTCCCCGACCCAGGCACCCAACGCCTTCGCCACCGGCCGCAACCCGCGCCACGCGGCAGTGTGCTGCACCGAAGGCATCCTGCAGATCCTGGACGAACGCGAACTCCGAGGCGTCCTCGGCCACGAACTCAGCCATGTCTACAACCGCGACATCCTGATCTCGTCAGTCGCCGGAGCACTCGCCTCCGTCGTCATGTTCCTGGTCAACTTCGCATGGCTGATCCCGGTCGGCCGGTCCAACGACGACGAAGGTCCGGGCATCCTCGGCATGCTGCTGATCATGATCCTCGGCCCGCTCGCCGCCGGCGTCATCCAACTCGCCGTCAGCCGCTCCCGCGAATACGAGGCAGACGCCTCGGGCGCCCAACTGACCGGCGACCCCCTGGCCCTCGCCAGTGCCCTGCGCAAACTGGACGCCGGAACGAAACAGCTCCCCCTGCCGCCCGAGCCGAAGATCGAGACCGCGAGTCACATGATGATCGCGAACCCTTTCCGCCCCGGCCAGGGCATGTCCAAGATGTTCTCCACGCACCCGCCGATGGCGGAGCGCATTGCCCGACTTGAGCAGATGGCAGGTCATCGCCCATGAAGACAATCCTGAACGTCATATGGCTGGTCCTGTGCGGATTCTGGATGTTCCTCGGCTACATGGCCGCCGGCGTCCTGCTGTGCATCACCATCATCGGCATCCCTTTCGGCCTCGCAGCCTTTCGCATCGGCATCTACGCACTGTGGCCCTTCGGCTACACCGTCGTCGACCGCCGCGACGCCGGCGCACCCTCCTGCGTGGGCAACGTCCTCTGGCTGATCCTCGCGGGCTGGTGGCTGGCCCTCGGCCACATCACCACCGGAATCGCCCTCTGCATCACGATCATCGGCATCCCGCTCGGCATCGCGAACTTCAAGATGCTCCCGGTCTCCCTCATGCCCTTCGGCAAGGAAATCGTCCGAACGGACCAGCCGTTCGCCACCCGGTAGGACGACAGCACGACCAGGGGGCAATGGGGAGCCGGACGGTCCATCCGTCGAAACGCCCCCGTCACGCAGGACGGCATCAGGCCACCCTCCACTGATTGTCAGTGCCGTCCTCCACCATGAACCCATGGACGACACCGAGCAGTTGCTGACGGCCGTGGAGAAGAGAGCGCAGACCGCCCCACGGTGGGAGAAGTACCCCCTCCCGGCAGCTCTGTCCACCCAGGACATTGCCCAGGCCGAAGCGGCCCTCGGCTTCGCGCTGCCGCCGCTGCTGACCGCCCTCTACGCCCGGATCGCCAACGGCGGCTTCGGCCCGGAATATGGTCTGCTGCCCCTCACCGGCAGCCCCGCCCCCGACGGCGAGCAGTCCGCCGTCGACCAGTACCTCGCCCACCGCAGGTCCGCGAGTGAGGAAGGGCAGTGGCCGTGGCCGGAAGGCGTACTGCCGATATGCAGCCTGGGCTGCGGCATGTACAGCTGCGTGGACTGCCGCACCGACCGCACCACCGTCCTGCTCTTCGAGCCGAACGCCGACGAACCGCAGCACGCCTGGTATGTCGACCAGCCCGATCTCGCCACCTGGCTGCGCACATGGCTGGACGGAGCGGGCTGGTACGGGGAGGACGCCGACGACGAAGCAATGGACCTGCAGCCCTGGCCGGACTACAACACCCGCACATGAACAGGCTGTGACCTGCCGCTCATCCCGCTCACCCCGCTCAACGAGCAACCGTCCACGCCCACCCGACGTCTTGGGTTCCACAACCAAGCGAAGGGTAGGTTCGGCCGCATGACCATTATCGGTTGGATCATTCTCGGACTGCTTGCCGGAGTCATTGCCAAGGTGCTGCTCCCGGGTCGCGACCCGGGCGGGCTGGTCGGCACCACCCTCATCGGAGTCGCCGGCGCCTTCATCGGTGGCTGGATCTCCTCACGCTTCCTCGACCACCCCATATCCAAGAACTTCTACGACACCGCGACATGGATCTCGGCCATCGGCGGCTCGCTGGTCCTGCTCATCGTCTACCGGCTGCTCTTCGGGAACTCCCGGGACCGCCACTGACAACCCCGCCCACGACTCAGACACCCAACCCGGTCTCGCGCAGGGTCAGATTGAGCCGCCCACCGCTCATGCCCGTCGCGGGATCGGCCGTCCCCGGACAGACCTTCGGCACACCGTGGAACGCGAAGCGTGACTCCCCACCGAAGACGAACAGGTCGCCGGAAGCCAACTCCACATCCGTATAAGGCCGTCCACGGTCCTCCGTGTTGCCGAAGCGGAAGACACACGTATCACCGATGCTGAGCGAGACCACCGGCGCACCGGACCGCTCCTCCTTGTCCTGGTGCATGCCCATCCTTGCCGCGCCGTCATAAAAATTGATCAGCGCGGTGTCCGGCGCGTACGTCCCGACCGGACTCTCCTCCCCGTACGCCTCGACCAGCGCAGCCCGCCCCAACTCCGCCAGCCAGTCCGGAAAATCGGCGACCCGCGCCCCGTTCACATCATCCGCGGTCCGCGAATACCGGTACGGCTGCCAGTGCCACCCCACACAGACCGTCCGGACGGACATCACCCCTCCGCCCGGCAACACCGTGTGCCGCAGTGGCACCGGCCCCCGCGCCCACTCCCGGCAGGCCTCGACCAGCATCCGCTGGCGCTCCACCGGCAACCACTCCGGCACATGCACGGCACCCGGCGCCACGACAGCCCGCGGCCTCGGGAAGAGACCCGCCATTTCGCCCACCGCCCATCCGTACACAGCCGCTCAGCGCGCAACCGCTCGGCACACGGGCCGCTCAGCGCGCCGCCAGAGCGCCTTCCAGCCCCAGAAGCTGCTCCTTGCGCTCCAGCCCGCCCGCGTAGCCCCGCAGGGCCCCGTCCGCTCCGATCACCCGGTGGCACGGGCGCACGATCAGCAGCGGATTGCGGCCGATCGCCGTCCCCACGGCCCGCACACCCGCCCCGGGTGCGCCGATTTGCTCGGCGATCTGCCCGTAGGACACCGTCTCCCCGTACGGGACGGTGTCCAGCGCGCTCCACACCCGCCGCTGGAACTCCGTGCCCCGACCCTCCGCATACGCGATGTCGAAGCGGGTCAGCCGCCCCTCGAAATACGCCCGCAACTGCGCGGCGATCGAGGTGAAGGCCTCCGGCGTATGGATCCACCCGTCCTGGACGACCTCGGCGCCCTTCTGGCCCGGCAGGGAGAGCGAGGCGAGCGCCACACCGCCGGCGGCGGCTGGTGATTCCTCGCCGACCAGCAGCAGTTCACCCAGCGGGCTGTCGACGGTCGCGTACATGGTCATGGCCGGTCCCTCTCTTCTCCGTACAGGGCGACGAATCACCCGCATCGCCGTTCCATACGGACAAGTCTGCGACCGCCCGCCACCTGCGACCGGCGGTATTCGGACATCACGTCCGACGGGGTGCGAGGCGGGCCGGTGCGTACCTCCCGGCCTGCCCCACCCGCGTCCGGACGGACGACCGAAAGACGGACCTACCGGTAGTTCACGAACTGCACGGCGAAGTCGAAGTCCTGGCCCTTCAGCAGCGCCTGCACGGCCTGCAGGTCGTCCCGGCTCTTCGAGCTGACCCGCAGCTCGTCGCCCTGGACCTGCGCCTTGACGCCCTTCGGACCCTCATCGCGAATGATCTTCGCCACCTTCTTGGCGTTCTCCTGGGAGATGCCTTCCTCGATCGTGGCGAAGATCTTGTACTCCTTGCCGGACAGCTGCGGCTCGCCCGCGTCCAGCGACTTGAGCGAGATGCCCCGCTTGATCAGCTTGGACTGGAAGATGTCGAGGATCGCCTTGACCCGCTCCTCGCCGTTCGCCTCCATCAGGATCTTCTCGCCGGACCAGGAGATCGAGGCGCCCGTGCCCTTGAAGTCGTAGCGCTGCGAGATCTCCTTGGCGGCCTGGTTGAGGGCGTTGTCGACCTCCTGCCGCTCGACCTTCGAGACGATGTCGAAACTGGAGTCGGCCATGACGTGTGGCTCCTTGCGTCGAATGCTTGTGGGGTACGACGTAAAGCCTAGCCATCGCCCACCGCCACGAGCACTGATCAATCAGGTGGCGGAGCACCCCGGCTCATCAGGTATCGTTTACGTCGTCGCCAAGGAGCCCCGTTCAACGAGGTTCCAACGCGTCGTTCGAGGCGGTGTGCCCGAGTGGCCAAAGGGAGCAGACTGTAAATCTGCCGGCTCAGCCTACCCAGGTTCGAACCCTGGCGCCGCCACTCGAACAGAGCCCCTGACCAGCACAAATGGTCGGGGGCTCAGTCATTTTCTGCTCCTTTCACGAGCCTTCCCACCGTGGTTCGAACCGCTGCTTGCAACTACGCCTGCCCTGCTCGATCCGAGCGTTCCGCGCTGCGCCGAGCCCGTCCGGCCCCGTGGGGATCCAGTGGCGCGCAGTACGGTCCGGTGGGTGAGGAGCAGGATCTCCAGCCGAGTGGCCGGAGATCGGGGTTGCCGCATTCGCTGCCTGCCGGCCTGGTACAGCTCAAGCCTGGGACTGGCCCCCGCCGAACGGTGTCCTCCGCCCCGGCGCACGGCCGGGGGAAGGGGCGAGGCGACCGGGCGCACAGCGCCCGGTCCTGATGGTTGGTGCTCCGATGCGGCGGCAGCGGCCTCTCCTCGGCAGATCTCAGGGGTGGGCCCCCGACGGCGCGCCGACCGCTGACGGCGGACACGCACCGTGGTTGTGCTCAGCGCCCGTTGGCCGATCTTCTCCGCCGCGCTGTGGTCGCGGTCGGCGTTGAAGCCGCAGCCGGGGCAGTAGGCCCAGGAGCGTCCGTCCCCGCCGTCCGGGTGAAGACGGTGGCGCAGCTTTCGGTCGCAGCGCGGGCAGTACGTGGACGTGCCGCTCGCGGTGACCTCGATCACGGCGAGCCCCTCCGCAGCGGCGGCCTCACGGGTGGCGGCCGCGGTCCTGCCGCGCAGTGCGAGGGAGACGCATCCTCCGCCGGTACGAACGGCCCGTCACCGCGTCCGCGCTCTCAGGCGTCCGGCCGGTCAGCAGGGAGTCGACGATCGCCATCCGGTGGGCCGCGGCGCGCAATTGACGTGCGGCCAGTTCGGCGCCCAGGGAGAGCGGGGGAGGGGGTGTTCGGGCTCTGTGCTCCTCCCCCCGTCCCCCCTCAGTTCCCCGCGACGTCCTTCATCGCCACGTCCAACGGCACGTTCCCCGAGATCAGTTCCAGGGTCAGTCCCGCTGTCGCCGGGGTGTCCAGCAGTTCCAGCAGCGTCGCCGCCACGTCGTCGCGCGGTACCGTTCCGCGCCCCGTCGAGGCTGCCAGCAGAACCTGCCCGTTGCCCGCGTCGTCGGTGAGCATTCCGGGGCGCAGGATCGTCCAGTCGAGTGCGGTCCTGGAGCGTACGTAAGCGTCGGCGGCGCCCTTGGCCCGCAGGTACACGTCGAAGACCTCGTCGCCCGGGTGGTCCGGATCGGCACCCATGGAGGAGACCACGATGCAGCGCCGTACGCCCGCCCGTTCCGCCGCGTCCGCGAACAGCACTGCCGCGCCGCGGTCCACCGTGTCCTTGCGGGCCGTACCGCTGTTCGGGCCCGCGCCGGCCGCGAAGACCGCCGCGTCGGCGCCGCGCAGCACCTCGGCCACTTCCTCCGCGGAGGCCGACTCGAGGTCCAGGACGACCGGTTCGGCGCCTGCCGACCGGAGGTCCTCGCCCTGTTCCGGGTTGCGGATGATGCCGACCGCTTCATCTCCGCGCGCAGCGAGCAGCCGCTCCAGCCGCAGCGCGATCTGACCATGTCCACCTGCGATGACAATGCGCATAGTCACGACCGTACGCCGCGCCGCGCCGCCCCGCTCAGGACCCGCCGCCCGGCCCGGGCTCAGGGCGGGCCTGGCGGGGCAGATCGAGTGCGACGACGGTCTCGGAGTCGCAGTACTCGCGGACCGCGCTGGTGCGTGCCACCACGCGTCCGCGGTGCACGACGATACGGCTGTACGCGAGCGAGAGCGCGCCGGAGAGCTGTTCGCCGCGTACGGCGAGGAGTTCGGCGGGGAAGCCTGCCTCGACGCGGATCTCAGGCAGCCCCATGGCCTTCCTGGCGGCCGTGGAGACGGCGTCGTACGCGTCCTCGGGGCGTAGGCCGCTCTGTGAGGCGAGCAGGTAGGCGGCCTCCAGCGGGTCTCCGCGGCCCACGGGGTTCGCGACGTCGCGCAGTGCCCCGCTGCCTGCCGCTGTGCGCACTCCGGCGGCGCGCAGCAGCCGTACGGGGGCGGTGCCCCTGCGTTCGGCGCCGCAGCAGCCGCCCTGGGGGAGGCAGATCACTGTCACTTCGGCGGCGGCGAGCTGATCGGCGGTGCGGGACGCGGTTTCCGGGGGGAGCCGGTCGAGGCCGGCGCAGGGGCCTATGGAGACGCCGGGCCGGTGTCCGGCGGCCATGGCGGCGAGCCGGGTGAGGCGGGCGGGGTCGTCGCCGTCCATGTGCAGGTCGACGGGGCAGTGGTGTTCGGCGGCGATCTCCAGGACGGCTTCGGTGTATCCGGCCGGGTCGGGGTCGAGCTCGGGGCAGCCGCCGATCACGCCGGCTCCTGTTTTCACCGCGTCACGCAGCATGGCGAGGCTGTCGGCGCCTGCGATTCCGGTGAGCAGGCGGGGTACGGCGACCGGGGTCAGTTCGGTGAGTCCGTGCAGGGAGCGGCGTGCCTGGAGTACTGCTTCGAGGCCGGCGAGTCCGGTGACGTCCCCGATCCGTACGTGTGAGCGCAGGGCGGTGGCGCCGTGGCCGAGTTGCAGCAGGGCGGCTTCGGTGGCGCGGCGCTGGATGTCCTCGGGGTGGTGCGAGGCGGGTCCGGAGCCGTCGGGGCCGGTGCTGTCCGCGGTGAGTGCGGTGTCGCTGTGGGCGTGGGGTTCTGCGGGGGCGGGGAGCAGGAGGTAGCCGCGCAGGTCGACGCGGGGGCCGGGGGCGGTCAGGCTGCCCGTGGTGCCGACGGCCTCGATGCGGCCGCGGCCGAGCCGTACGTCGACGATGCGGCCGTCGGTGAGCCGGGCGCCGCACAGGATCAGGGCATTGGCTTCGGTGGCGGCGTCGGCGGCGTGGTCGTCGGGCTGCCGCGGCCGGCTGTCGGGCATCGCGCTCCTGGGAGGGTTACAAGATCACGCACAGTGAGTCGAGCCTAGGGGCGTGTTCGTCCCGGTTCGAGGAGGAGGGAAATAGTCGTACCGGTGTGGCCCCGTGAGGTGTGCGCGGCGAGTGGGAGGGGCCGGCGCGGTGGCTGTTCCGAGGCCGGCCGGGTGTGGCTCATGGCGCTGGTCGGGTTGCCGGTCACGTTGCTGATCAGGCGGCGGTTCCGGCCGTCGGCCCGGCTCTCGGCCGGGTCGTCCGCCGGTCGTGGATCGGGGGTCGGTCGGGGGATCGGGGCGGGGCCGGTCATCGCTGCGGCGGGGGGCTCCGAAACGGATTTGGGCGATCGGCGGAGGACCGTGTAATGTCTTCATCGCTCGCCCCAATAGCTCAGTCGGTAGAGCGTCTCCATGGTAAGGAGAAGGTCTACGGTTCGATTCCGTATTGGGGCTCTGGTGATCGGAGAACCCCGCCTCGCGGCGGGGGGATCCGTCATCAAAGCGGTGTAGCTCAGTCGGTAGAGCAAGCGGCTCATAATCGCTGTGTCACCGGTTCAAGTCCGGTCACCGCTACTTACGGTAGCCGATTGTGGGGTCGGTCCTTCGATCGGCTACTCTTTTTTGCGTTCATCCGTTCATCCGTCCGTCCAAGGAGCACTCACGTGGCTGCCACCGACGTCCGCCCGAAGATCACGCTGGCCTGCGTGGAGTGCAAGGAGCGGAACTACATCACCAAGAAGAACCGGCGTAACAACCCGGACCGTCTTGAGATGAAGAAGCACTGCCCGCGCTGCAACTCGCACACTGCGCACCGCGAAACCCGCTGAATCAGGCTCGTACACGAGGCCGCCCCTACTGGGGGCGGCCTCGTGTCGTTGTATAGGACTGTTCCGTACAGGGTTGTTCATCGGCCTTTTCGTCTTTCATCAGGAGGTAGCGAGCCCATGGCGCTCGACCAGTCCTTCGTCGGGCGGACCTATCCGCCCACCGCGCCGTACGAGGTCGGCCGGGAGAAGATCCGTGAGTTTGCCGAGGCGGTGGGAGACACCAATCCCGCGTACGTCGATCCGGTGGCCGCCCGGGCGCTCGGGCATTCCGATGTGATCGCGCCGCCCACTTTTGTCTTCTCGATCACTTTCAAGGCTGCGGGGCAGGTGGTGCAGGACCCGCAGCTGGGCCTGGACTACAGCCGTGTGGTGCATGGTGACCAGAAGTTCGCGTACGTGCGTCCGGTGCGGGCGGGGGACCGGCTGACGGTCACTTCGACGATCGAGGGCGTCAAGTCCATGGCGGGCAACGACATTCTCGACATCCGTGGTGAGGTCCATGACGAGGCCGGCGAGCATGTCGTGACCGCGTGGACGAAGCTGGTGGCGCGCGCCGCCGAGGAGGCGTGATGACGGCGAAGGTGAGTTACGAATCGGTCGAGGTCGGTACGGAGCTGCCGGCGCAGTCCTTCCGGGTGACCCGCGCGACGCTGGTGCAGTACGCGGGTGCCTCCGGTGACTTCAACCCGATCCACTGGAACGAGAAGTTCGCCCTCGAGGTCGGGCTGCCGGATGTGATCGCGCACGGCATGTTCACCATGGCCGAGGCGATCCGGGTGGTCACGGACTGGGTCGGCGACCCGGGTGCGGTCGTCGAGTACGGGGTGCGGTTCACCAAGCCGGTCGTCGTGCCGAACGACGACAAGGGTGCGCTGATCGAGGTCAGTGCCAAGGTGGCGGCCCTGCTGGACGGCAAGCAGGTGCGGGTGGACCTGACGGCGATGAGCGAGGGCAAGAAGGTGCTGGGGATGTCCCGCGCCGTTGTGCGGCTCGCCTGAGCCGTTGTCGAGCCACGTTCATGAGTGAGGGGCACTCTTCGCTGGGGGTGCCCCTTACCCGTACTCGCGAGGCCCTCGCGTCACGTTCCGGAGCGGCTGTCCCTTACCGCTTGATGGCGGCGCCCTCGGGGTCGCGGTGCTCGCCTCGGTCTTCTCCGAGCAGGGCGGTTACGGATCCGCGCAGTCCTTCACCGACGGGACCGTCCCGGCGGTCTGGATCGGTGCGGGTTTCGTGGCGCTCGCCGCGCTCGTGGCGCTGCTGATCCCGGGCCGCCGCCCCGCGCCGGCGGCGGAGCCGGAGCCGGCCGGGGAGCGGTCCGCCGTCGCCGCCTGATCCGTGGCGCGGTCCGGTCCGACCCGGCTGCCCTGCGCGTACGGTCCGTGGCCCCGCCCGAGCGGTGGCGCCGCAGACCGTACTCTTGTCCGCGTGCAGGAACTCCACGACGCCCCCCTCGCCCCCCTGACCACCTTCCGGCTCGGCGGCCCCGCGGCCCGCCTCCTCACGGCGACGACGGACGCCGAGGTGGTCGCGGCCGTGCGTGAGGCCGACGAGGACGGCACTCCGCTCCTCGTCGTCGGCGGCGGCAGCAACCTGGTCATCGGCGACAAGGGCTTCGACGGCACCGCCCTGCGCATCGCGACCAAGGGCTTCGCGCTCTCCGGTACGACGCTGGAACTGGCCGCCGGAGAGATCTGGACGGACGCCGTCGCCCGCACGGTCGAAGCCGGTCTCGCGGGCATCGAATGCCTGGCCGGAATCCCCGGCTCGGTGGGTGCGACGCCGATCCAGAACGTCGGTGCGTACGGCCAGGAGGTCGCGTCGACCATCACGGAGGTCGTCGCCTACGACCGGTACACCCGCGAAACGGTCACCGTCCCGAACGCCGAGTGCGCATTCTCGTACCGCCACAGCCGCTTCAAGGCCGAACCCGACCGCTTCGTGGTGCTGCGTGTCCGTTTCGAGCTGGAAGACGCGGGCGGTCTCTCCGCGCCCCTCAGGTACCCCGAAACGGCCCGTGCCATGGGTGTCGAACAGGGCGACCGGGTGCCCGCGGCGGCCGCCCGTGAGACCGTGCTGCGGCTCCGGGCCGGCAAGGGCATGGTGCTCGACCCGGAGGACCACGACACCTGGTCGGCAGGGTCCTTCTTCACCAACCCGATCCTCGACGGTGCGCAGTACGAGGCGTTCCTCGCCCGCGCCAAGGACCGGCTCGGCCCCGAGGTGACGCCCCCCGCCTTCCCCGCGGACGGGGGACGCACCAAGACCTCTGCGGCCTGGCTCATCGACCGGGCGGGTTTCACCAAGGGGTACGGAGCCGGGCCCGCCCGCATCTCCACCAAGCACACGCTCGCCCTCACCAACCGCGGCGGGGCGACCACCGAGGACCTGCTCGCGCTCGCCCGCGAGGTCGTCGCGGGCGTTCACGACGCCTTCGGCGTCACGCTCGTCAACGAACCGGTGACGGTCGGCGTCACCCTCTGACGCGGGTGTGGTGTCAGTACGCCACGCCCACGCCCTGCTTCACCGCCGCCGGATCGTCGATCAGCGCCAACATCGCGTGCGCCACATCGGCCCGGGAGATGGACCGGCCGCTGCGCGGATTGCTGCCGTAGACCGTCCGGTACGTCCCGGTCAGCGGCCCGTTGGTGAGCTTCGGTGGCCGGACCGACGTCCAGTCCGTCGCGCTGCGGGCCAGTGCGGCCTCCATCAGCGTCAGGTCGGCATAGACCTCCTTGAGGATCGCCCCGATCGCCTTCAGCATCATCCGGTCCAGCAACGGATCGTCCGCGGGCTCCGGCGCGACCGGGGCCGCGCTCACCACGAGCAGCCGCCGCGTTCCCTCCGCCTCCATCGCGCGCAGCACCGAGTTGGTGAGCCGCTCGGCGATCCCGTCGGCCTTCCGGCCGCGCGAGCCGAGTCCGGAGAGCACCGCGTCCCGCCCGGCGACCGCTTCGCGCAGTGCCTCCGGATCGTCGATCCGCGCCGCTGTGTGGACCGTGACGTCGGAGAGCGGGACCGGCAGTCGTGCCGGATCGCGGACCACTGCCGTCACGTCATGGCCCGCGGCCACCGCCTGGCGGACGATCTCCTGGCCGATGCCGCCTGTCGCGCCGAACACCGTGAGTCTCATTGCGCACCCTCCCCGGATGGGTAAGTATTCACTCACCCCTAGAGTGAGTGGATACTCACCACGCGTCAAGCCTCATTGGAGTGCACATGGAGCAGAAGCCGGCCCGCGTCCGCATCCTCGACGCCGCCCACCAGCTGATGCTCACCATCGGCCTGGCCCGGGCCACCACCAAGGAAATCGCCCGGGCCGCGGGCTGTTCGGAGGCGGCCCTCTACAAGCACTTCCCGAGCAAGGAGGAGCTGTTCGTGGCTGTCCTCAAGGAGCGGCTGCCCCAGCTCAACCCGCTCCTGCGGCGGTTGACCGCCGACCCGGCGGCGGGGGAGCGGACGGTCGAGGAGAACCTCACCGAGATCGCCCGCGAGGCCGCGCTCTTCTACGCCCAGAGCTTCCCGATCGCCGCCTCCCTCTACGCCGAGCCGCGGCTCAAGAACCGCCACGACGCGGCCATGCGTGAGCTCGGCACCGGCCCGCACATGCCGATCCAGGGCGTCACCGCCTACCTCGGCAGCGAACAGTCCGCCGGCCGCGTCCGGCCCGGCGCCGACATCTATGCCGCCGCGTCGCTGTTGCTCGGCGCCTGCGTCCAGCGCGCGTTCGCCTACGACGCGACGGACGAGGGCCGCCCGCCGCAGTCACTCGACGAGTTCGCCGCGTCCGTGGCGCGGACGGTGCTGCACGGAATCGGGGCCTGAGGGCTGTCCGTAGGGCGTTTCTTTCCGATCGGGCCGGGCTCGCGGTGGGCCCGTCTGCCGACCGTCGTGCTGTCAGGCCGGCTTCGCCAGCCAGTCGTCGATCCCGGAGAGGAGCCGCTCCCGTACGTCGGACGGCGCCGCCGACCCCCGTACCGACTGCCGCGCCAGCTCCGCCAGCTCCTCGTCCGTGAACGCGTGGTGGCGGCGTACGAGTTCGTACTGCGCGGCGAGCCGGGAGCCGAAGAGCAGCGGGTCGTCCGCGCCGAGCGCCATCGGCACCCCGGCCTCGAACAGAGTGCGCAAGGGTACGTCCGACGGCTTCTCGTAGACGCCCAGTGCCACGTTCGACGCGGGGCACACCTCGCAGGTCACCCCGCGCTCGGCCAGCCTGCGCAGCAGCCGCGGGTCCTCGGCGGCCCGTACGCCGTGGCCGATACGGGCCGCGTAGAGGTCGTCCACGCAGTCCCGCACGCTCGACGGGCCGGCCAGCTCCCCGCCGTGCGGGGCCGCCAGCAGGCCGCCCTCCCTGGCGATGGCGAAGGCCCGGTCGAAGTCGCGCGCCATTCCGCGCCGCTCGTCGTTGGAGAGCCCGAAGCCGACGACGCCCCGGTCCGCGTAGCGCACCGCGAGCCGTGCCAGCGTCCGCGCGTCCAGCGGGTGCTTCATCCGGTTCGCGGCGATCACCACCCGCATCCCGAGGCCGGTCTCGCGGGCGGCAGCGTCCACCGCATCCAGAATGATTTCGACCGCCGGGATCAACCCGCCGAGCAGCGGGGCGTACGAGGTGGGGTCGACCTGGATCTCCAGCCAGCCGGAGCCGTCGGCGACGTCCTCCTGGGCCGTCTCGCGCACCAGCCGCTGGATGTCCTCCGGCGCCCGCAGACAGGACCGGGCGATGTCGTAGAGCCGCTGGAAGCGGAACCAGCCGCGCTCGTCGGTGGCCCGCAGCTGGGGCGGTTCGCCGCCGGTCAGTGCCTCCGGCAGGCGTACGCCGTACTTGTCGGCGAGTTCGAGCAGGGTCGTGGGCCGCATCGACCCGGTGAAATGCAAGTGCAGGTGGGCCTTGGGCAACAGCCGGACGTCACGATCCATGTCCGATCACCTTCTGTAGCTGTTACGCTCCGCACTGTGCCGAAAGGCGTCGGGCAGGGCTTGTCCGTCATGCGGCCCATAGTCGACCACGTGAGAAGCCCCCTCTTGCAGGGGGGAGTCACTCCGAGATCCTGCCGCAAGGATCTCGGTCCAGGCAGCCGGATTCATCGAACGAGCGCTTGCCTGAACGCATAAGCGGGTCCCCGGCTCGGCCGGGGACCCGCTTATGCGCACTACGGGGACGTCAGTCCTTCGCCTCGCCCAGCAGCTTCTGGAGCCGCGACACGCCCTCGACGAGGTCCTCGTCGCCCAGTGCGTACGACAGCCGCAGGTAGCCCGGCGTGCCGAAGGCCTCGCCCGGAACGACCGCGACCTCGGCCTCGTCCAGGATCAGTGCCGCCAGCTCGACAGAGGTGGCCGGGCGCTTGCCGCGGATCTCCTTGCCGAGCAGCGCCTTCACCGACGGGTAGGCGTAGAACGCGCCCTCGGGCTCCGGGCACAGCACGCCGTCGATCTCGTTCAGCATCCGCACGATGGTCTGCCGACGGCGGTCGAAGGCGGTCCGCATCTCGGCGACCGCGTCCAGGTTCCCGGACACGGCGGCCAGCGCGGCGACCTGAGCGACGTTGGAGACGTTGGACGTGGCGTGCGACTGCAGGTTGGTCGCGGCCTTGACGACGTCCTTCGGGGCGATGAGCCAGCCCACGCGCCAGCCGGTCATCGCGTACGTCTTGGCGACGCCGTTGACCACGATGCACTTGTCGCGCAGGGCGGGCACGAGCGTCGGCAGCGAGGTGAACTTCGCGGTGCCGTAGACCAGGTGCTCGTAGATCTCGTCGGTCAGCACCCACAGGCCGTGCTCGACGGCCCACTCGCCGATCGCCCTGGCGTCGGCCTCGCTGTACACCGCACCGGTCGGGTTCGACGGGGAGACGAACAGGACGACCTTCGTACGCTCGGTGCGCGCCGCCTCCAGCTGCTCGACGGAGACCCGGTAGCCGGTGGTCTCGTCGGCCACGACCTCCACCGGGACACCGCCGGCGAGACGGATCGACTCGGGGTAGGTGGTCCAGTACGGCGCCGGGACGACGACCTCGTCGCCCGGGTCGAGGATCGCGGCGAACGCCTCGTAGATGGCCTGCTTGCCGCCGTTGGTCACCAGGATCTGGGAGGCGTCGACCTCGTAACCGGAGTCGCGCAGCGTCTTCTCCGCAATGGCGGCCTTGAGCTCGGGGAGCCCGCCGGCGGGGGTGTAGCGGTGGTACTTCGGGTTGCGGCAGGCCTCGACCGCGGCGTCGACGATGTAGCCGGGGGTCGGGAAGTCGGGCTCGCCGGCACCGAAGCCGATCACCGGACGGCCGGCGGCCTTGAGGGCCTTGGCCTTGGCGTCGACGGCGAGGGTGGCGGATTCGGAGATTGCACCGATGCGGGCGGAGACCCGGCGCTCGGAGGGGGGAGTTGCAGCGCTCATGGGCCCCATCGTCCCAGACCCCGATCCCGGTCGGCACACGGGTTTCAGGGACCGGACAGGACTCGGACAGCATGCGGACAACATGCGACCACGAGTTGTCGGGAGCTGTCTGTTCGACGCCGGGCCGTTGAGCACGTACACTCACCTGTCGTTGGCCTTCACCAGCCAAACCGTTGCTGCACCCGGGTTACCGGGAAAGATGCGGTAGGTTGGTGGAAACCACAAAGGGTCGTAGCTCAATTGGTAGAGCACTGGTCTCCAAAACCAGCGGTTGGGGGTTCAAGTCCCTCCGGCCCTGCTACACACTCCTTCGCCAGGATGTGTGCGCATGTACGTACTTCAATGCACCGCCGTGCGGCTCCACCGGGCGCGGCACGGCCATGACCCGGAATCAGGTGAGTAGCGTGACGGACGCCGTGGGCTCCATCGACATGCCTGATGCTGAGGATCAAGTACCCGAGTCGAAGAAGACTCGGAAGGGCGGCAAGCGCGGCAAGAAGGGTCCCCTGGGCCGTCTCGCGCTGTTCTACCGCCAGATCGTCGCCGAGTTGCGCAAGGTTGTCTGGCCGACTCGCAACCAGCTCACGACGTACACATCCGTGGTGATCGTCTTCGTCGTCGTCATGATCGGTCTTGTTACCGTGATTGACTTCGGATTCCAGCGGGTCATCAAGTACGTCTTCGGCTGATCCCGCGGAGGGCGCCCCAAGGGCGCCCCTTTCGCATGTTCCACCCATTTGTATCCAGGAAGAAGCAGCCACCGTGTCTGACCCGAACCTGAACGACGCCGTCGACTCGACGGCGGGCGACGTCGAGTCCGCCGAGGACGAGTTCGAGATCGTCGAGGCGGCGGACGCTGTGGAGCCGGACCAGGCCGAAGCCGGCGACGCTGCCGCGGGCGAGCCCGCCGAGCAGGCCGCCCTGCACGCCGAGGACGACTCCGAGGACGAGACCGACTCCGAGGACGACGAGGACAGCGCGTCCGAGGGCGACGAGGAGGCCGAGGAAGAGGCCGAGCCGGCCGCTCCCGTCGACGCCGTCACCGCGCTCCGTGACGAGCTCCGCGGTCTCCCCGGTGAGTGGTACGTCATCCACACGTACGCCGGTTACGAGAAGCGTGTGAAGGCCAACCTGGAGCAGCGCGCCGTCTCGCTCAACGTCGAGGACTTCATCTACCAGGCCGAGGTGCCCGAGGAAGAGATCGTCCAGATCAAGAACGGCGAGCGGAAGAACGTCCGTCAGAACAAGCTCCCGGGTTACGTCCTGGTGCGCATGGACCTGACGAACGAGTCCTGGGGCGTCGTCCGCAACACGCCCGGCGTCACCGGCTTCGTGGGCAACGCCTACGACCCGTACCCGCTGACCCTGGACGAGATCGTCAAGATGCTCGCCCCGGAGGCCGAGGAGAAGGCCGCCCGCGAGGCCGCGGAGGCCGAGGGCAAGCCGGTTCCGTCCCGCAAGGTCGAGGTCCAGGTGCTGGACTTCGAGGTGGGCGACTCGGTCACCGTCACCGACGGCCCCTTTGCGACGCTGCAGGCGACGATCAACGAGATCAACGCCGACTCGAAGAAGGTCAAGGGCCTCGTCGAGATCTTCGGCCGCGAGACCCCGGTCGAGCTCAGCTTCGACCAGATCCAGAAGAACTAGCGGTTTCCGCCGACTCCTGGACACATGCCTACCGAGCAGGTCAGAGAGGCTTCGCGGCCTCTCTGACCTGCTCGGTTTTTGGTCGCGCAGCTATACCCGTTATCGTTGTGCGGTATGCCTGCATCCGGATGACCGGATGACGGCGAAAAACTCTCACTAGGACCCGGAGAGAGCAATGCCTCCCAAGAAGAAGAAGGTCACGGGGCTTATCAAGCTCCAGATCAACGCCGGTGCGGCCAACCCGGCCCCGCCGGTCGGCCCCGCGCTCGGCCAGCACGGCGTCAACATCATGGAGTTCTGCAAGGCCTACAACGCCGCGACCGAGTCGCAGCGTGGCATGGTCGTGCCGGTGGAGATCACGGTCTACGAGGACCGTTCCTTCACCTTCGTGACGAAGACCCCGCCGGCTGCCAAGCTCATCCTCAAGGCCGCAGGTGTGGACAAGGGCTCCGGCGAGCCGCACAAGACCAAGGTTGCGAAGCTCACGAGCGCCCAGGTCCGCGAGATCGCCACGGTCAAGCTGCCCGACCTGAACGCCAACGACCTGGACGCCGCGTCGAAGATCATCGCCGGCACCGCCCGTTCGATGGGCATCACGGTCGAGGGCTGATCAGCCCCCGTAGTCCTTCAGTGGCAGGGCCAAGCGCTGGCCCGTACCACGCCTCCACACCTGAAACCACAGGAGCAGAAGTGAAGCGCAGCAAGAACCTCCGCGCTGCGGACGCCAAGGTCGACCGGGAGCGGAACTACGCCCCCCTCGAGGCCGTCCGTCTCGCCAAGGAAACCGCCACCACCAAGTTCGACGGCACCGTCGAGGTCGCGTTCTGCCTGGGTGTAGACCCTCGCAAGGCCGACCAGATGGTCCGTGGCACCGTGAACCTCCCGCACGGCACCGGCAAGACCGCCCGGGTCCTGGTCTTCGCGACCGGTGACCGTGCTGCGGCCGCGGAAGCCGCGGGCGCCGACATCGTCGGCGCCGACGAGCTCATCGACGAGGTGGCGAAGGGCCGTCTGGACTTCGACGCCGTCGTCGCCACTCCGGACCTCATGGGCAAGGTCGGCCGTCTCGGCCGCGTGCTCGGTCCGCGTGGTCTGATGCCGAACCCGAAGACCGGTACGGTCACCCCCGATGTCGCGAAGGCTGTCAACGACATCAAGGGCGGCAAGATCGAGTTCCGCGTCGACAAGCACTCGAACCTGCACTTCATCATCGGCAAGGTCTCCTTCGATGACACGAAGCTGGTCGAGAACTACGCCGCGGCGCTGGAGGAGATCCTCCGTCTGAAGCCGTCCGCCGCCAAGGGCCGCTACATCAAGAAGGCCACCCTGGCCACCACGATGGGCCCCGGCATCCCGCTGGACGCCAACCGCACCCGTAACCTCCTCGTCGAGGAGGACCCGGCCGCCGTCTGAGCCTCCGCGCTCGTACGAAAGCCGTGTCACGCGTGACATTGACGGGCCCCGCAACCTTTCGAGGTGCGGGGCCCGTCCTCGTATCCGTACGGCACCCAGGCCACGGGTCGAGGATCCTCCTGCCGCCGACACGGTGGACTTCCAGAAGCTCGTGGAGCAGCAGCAGGGCAGCACCGCGGGCGCGTCTTGGACCGCCCGAACCGGGACGGATTTGCTCAGCGCGACCCCGGTCGCGTAGTCTCCTCCAGAAGCCAAAGACCGCTGGTCGTTGCTGCGCTCTCGCGAGAGGGGGCAGTGACCGAAGGATCCGTTGAGTGCGGACGACCTGCGCAGGTGACTGTGGAAAGCTCCCGGACTCTGTCCGGTCGAGCTGCGCCCTGGCACTTGTGCCGGGGCGTTTCGTCTTTCCCGGCCCCTTCTGAGCGGTCCTCATCACCCGGAAGGAGGCCGACGCTCATGGCAAGGCCCGACAAGGCTGCCGCGGTAGCCGAGCTCGCGGACCAGTTCCGCAGCTCGAACGCCGCTGTGCTGACCGAGTACCGGGGTCTCACCGTGGCACAGCTCAAGGAGCTGCGCCGTTCGCTCGGTGAGAACGCCCAGTACGCCGTGGTGAAGAACACGCTGACCAAGATTGCGGCCAACGAGGCCGGGATCGACACGCTGGACGACCTGTTCGCAGGCCCGACGGCGGTTGCCTTCGTCACCGGTGACCCGGTGGAGTCGGCGAAGGGTCTTCGTGACTTCGCCAAGGACAACCCGAACCTCATCATCAAGGGCGGTGTCCTTGACGGTAAGGCGCTGTCCGCCGATGAGATCAAGAAGCTTGCGGACCTCGAGTCCCGCGAGGTTCTGCTCGCCAAGGTGGCCGGTGGAATCAAGGCGTCGATGGCCAAGGCCGCGGCGACGTTCCAGGCCCCGCTGTCGGAGTTCGTCCGCACTGCGGACGCCCTTCGCGCCAAGGTCGAGCAGGGCGGTGCCGGTACGCCGGCTCCCGCCGACGCCGAGGTGGCGGAGTAACACTCCGCCCCACGGCTCGCAGCGGGCCCGTACGCCCGCCTTCATATACACCCGGCACCTGCCGACTTAGTGGAAGGACGCCATCATGGCGAAGCTGTCCCAGGACGAGCTGCTCGAGCAGTTCGAGACCCTGACCCTCATCGAGCTCTCCGAGTTCGTCAAGGCGTTCGAGGCGAAGTTCGACGTCAAGGCTGCCGCTCCGGTCGCCGTTGCCGCCGCCGGTGGCGCTGCTGCCGCCGCCGAGGCCGTCGAGGAGCAGGACGAGTTCGACGTCATCCTCACCGGCGCCGGCGAGAAGAAGATCCAGGTCATCAAGGTCGTGCGTGAGCTGACCTCCCTGGGTCTGAAGGAGGCCAAGGACCTCGTCGACGGCACCCCGAAGCCGGTCCTCGAGAAGGTCGCGAAGGAGGCCGCCGAGAAGGCTGCCGAGTCCCTCAAGGCCGCTGGCGCCTCGGTCGAGGTCAAGTGACCCTGCGAGTCTTCTGACTCGTCTGGACTGCTCGTGCCGCACGGCACGGACGTCACATCGCGAAGGGCGACCACCCGTACGGGTGGTCGCCCTTCGGCGTACCCGAGGCGGTTGCCTTGCTCTTCCGTGGTTGACGAGTATGGTGATCTTCGCCGTACGCCTCTCGGGGCCGCCGGCCGATGCCGAGTGGCGGCGGGTGACGGTCTCGGGGGCTCTGTCCTGGCAGGGGGGCCTTGACGAACCGCACGCGGCGCGTAATTCTCAGGACGCGTCGTCACATCGATCCGAATCCGAGGCATGGATCGACGACGAAGAGGGCAGTAAAGAAGAGCGCGTCCCGCGCGAGGGCGATTCATAGGTGTTGAGAACAGCTGTTGCGAGCTACGAGGGTCTCTGAGAACCCGGACTGGACATCAGTGTGCCGTTTGGCTACACTGACCCTTTGCGCTGCCTGTTAGCTGCCTCCTGCCCGTCACCAGGGGCATGTCCAACGCTTGAGCACCGATGGCCGATCGTCCCTGACCTGGGATTTCTGTCTCCGTGTCCAACTTGGGACCGGTACGCGCGTAGTGAGTCCGAGCCCTCGGAAGGACCCCCTCTTGGCCGCCTCGCGCAACGCCTCGACCGCGAATACGAACAACGGTGCCAGCACCGCCCCGCTGCGCATCTCTTTTGCAAAGATCAAGGAGCCCCTCGAGGTTCCGAACCTCCTCGCGCTGCAGACCGAGAGCTTTGACTGGCTCCTCGGCAATGCCGCCTGGAAGGCTCGCGTCGAGGCTGCTCTGGACAGTGGACAAGACGTCCCCACCAAGTCCGGCCTGGAGGAAATCTTCGAGGAGATTTCACCGATCGAGGACTTCTCCGGGTCGATGTCGCTTACGTTCCGCGACCACCGCTTCGAGCCCCCGAAGAACTCGATCGACGAGTGCAAGGAGCGCGACTTCACGTTCGCCGCCCCGCTCTTCGTCACGGCCGAGTTCACCAACAACGAGACCGGCGAGATCAAGTCCCAGACGGTCTTCATGGGCGACTTCCCGCTCATGACCAACAAGGGCACCTTCGTCATCAACGGCACCGAGCGTGTCGTCGTGTCGCAGCTCGTCCGCTCGCCGGGTGTCTACTTCGACTCCTCCATCGACAAGACGTCCGACAAGGACATCTTCTCCGCCAAGATCATCCCGTCCCGGGGTGCCTGGCTCGAGATGGAGATCGACAAGCGCGACATGGTCGGTGTCCGTATCGACCGCAAGCGCAAGCAGTCCGTGACCGTTCTTCTGAAGGCTCTCGGTTGGACCACCGAGCAGATCCTCGAGGAGTTCGGCGAGTACGAGTCCATGCGTGCCACCCTGGAGAAGGACCACACCCAGGGCCAGGACGACGCGCTGCTCGACATCTACCGCAAGCTGCGCCCGGGCGAGCCGCCCACCCGCGAGGCTGCTCAGACGCTGCTCGAGAACCTCTACTTCAACCCGAAGCGCTACGACCTCGCGAAGGTCGGACGCTACAAGGTGAACAAGAAGCTCGGCGCCGATGAGCCGCTGGACGCCGGGGTGCTCACCACCGACGACGTCATCGCGACCATCAAGTACCTGGTCAAGCTGCACGCCGGGGAGACCGAGACGGTCGGCGAGTCCGGCCGGACGATCGTCGTCGAGACCGACGACATCGACCACTTCGGCAACCGTCGTCTGCGCAACGTCGGCGAGCTCATCCAGAACCAGGTCCGTACGGGTCTCGCCCGTATGGAGCGCGTCGTGCGTGAGCGCATGACGACCCAGGACGTCGAGGCGATCACGCCGCAGACCCTGATCAACATCCGGCCGGTCGTCGCCTCCATCAAGGAGTTCTTCGGCACCAGCCAGCTGTCTCAGTTCATGGACCAGAACAACCCGCTGTCGGGTCTCACCCACAAGCGCCGTCTGTCGGCACTTGGCCCGGGTGGTCTCTCCCGTGAGCGGGCCGGCTTCGAGGTCCGTGACGTGCACCCGTCCCACTACGGACGCATGTGCCCGATCGAGACCCCTGAAGGCCCGAACATCGGTCTGATCGGTTCGCTCGCCTCGTACGGACGTGTCAACGCGTTCGGCTTCATCGAGACGCCGTACCGCAAGGTCGTCGACGGTCAGGTCACCGACGAGGTCGACTACATCACCGCCGACGAGGAAGACCGCTTCGTGATCGCCCAGGCGAACGCGACGCTCTCCGAGGACATGCGGTTCACCGAGCCCCGCGTCCTGGTCCGCCGTCGTGGCGGAGAGGTCGACTACATCCCGGGCGACGACGTCGACTACATGGACGTCTCGCCGCGCCAGATGGTGTCCGTCGCCACCGCGATGATCCCCTTCCTGGAGCACGACGACGCCAACCGTGCCCTCATGGGCGCGAACATGATGCGTCAGGCGGTGCCGCTGATCAAGTCGGAGGCTCCGCTCGTCGGTACGGGCATGGAGTACCGCTGCGCCACCGACGCCGGTGACGTCCTGAAGGCCGAGAAGGACGGTGTCGTCCAGGAGGTCTCCGCGGACTACGTCACCGTCACCAACGACGACGGCACGTACACCACGTACCGCATCGCCAAGTTCTCGCGCTCCAACCAGGGCACCTCGGTCAACCAGAAGGTCGTCGTCTCCGAGGGCGACCGGGTCGTCGAGGGCCAGGTCCTCGCCGACGGGCCGGCCACCGAGAACGGTGAGATGGCGCTCGGCAAGAACCTGCTCGTGGCGTTCATGCCGTGGGAGGGTCACAACTACGAGGACGCGATCATCCTGTCGCAGCGCCTCGTGCAGGACGACGTCCTCTCCTCGATCCACATCGAGGAGCACGAGGTCGACGCCCGTGACACCAAGCTCGGCCCGGAGGAGATTACCCGGGACATCCCGAACGTCTCCGAAGAGGTCCTCGCCGACCTCGACGAGCGCGGCATCATCCGTATCGGTGCCGAGGTCGTCGCCGGTGACATCCTCGTCGGCAAGGTCACGCCCAAGGGTGAGACCGAGCTGACCCCCGAGGAGCGCCTGCTCCGCGCGATCTTCGGTGAGAAGGCGCGCGAGGTGCGCGACACCTCGCTGAAGGTGCCGCACGGTGAGATCGGCAAGGTCATCGGCGTCCGCGTCTTCGACCGCGAGGAGGGCGACGAGCTGCCGCCGGGCGTGAACCAGCTGGTCCGCGTCTACGTCGCGCAGAAGCGCAAGATCACCGATGGTGACAAGCTCGCCGGCCGGCACGGCAACAAGGGCGTCATCTCGAAGATCCTCCCGATCGAGGACATGCCGTTCCTGGAGGACGGCACCCCGGTCGACATCATCCTCAACCCGCTGGGTGTCCCGTCCCGAATGAACCCGGGACAGGTCCTGGAGATCCACCTCGGCTGGCTCGCCAGCCGCGGCTGGGACGTCTCCGGCCTCGGTGACGAGTGGGCCAAGCGCCTGCAGGCCATCGGCGCCGACCAGGTCGCCCCCGGCACCAACGTCGCCACGCCCGTCTTCGACGGTGCGCGCGAGGACGAGATCTCGGGTCTCTTCGAGGCCACGATCCCGAACCGCGACGGCGACCGCCTGGTCCAGCCCTCCGGCAAGGCCAAGCTGTTCGACGGCCGCTCCGGTGAGCCGTTCCCGGACCCGGTTTCGGTCGGGTACATGTACATCCTCAAGCTCCACCACCTCGTCGACGACAAGCTGCACGCTCGCTCGACGGGTCCGTACTCCATGATCACCCAGCAGCCGCTGGGTGGTAAGGCTCAGTTCGGTGGACAGCGCTTCGGTGAGATGGAGGTGTGGGCGCTGGAGGCATATGGCGCCGCTTACGCCCTCCAGGAGCTGCTGACGATCAAGTCCGACGACGTGACCGGCCGCGTGAAGGTCTACGAGGCCATCGTCAAGGGCGAGAACATCCCCGAGCCGGGCATCCCCGAGTCCTTCAAGGTGCTCATCAAGGAAATGCAGTCGCTCTGCCTCAACGTGGAGGTGCTCTCCTCGGACGGCATGTCCATCGAGATGCGCGACACGGATGAGGACGTCTTCCGCGCGGCGGAGGAGCTCGGTATCGACCTGTCCCGGCGCGAGCCGAGCAGCGTCGAAGAGGTCTGACGGGCTGGTCGGCCGCCCCGCTCAGGGGCGGCCGGCTCTCCCCGGACCCGTTCAGACCATTGATTGAGACTCGACCCCGAAAGAGGGATTGACGACAAGTGCTCGACGTCAACTTCTTCGACGAGCTGCGGATCGGCCTTGCCACCGCGGACGACATCCGGACCTGGTCGCACGGCGAAGTGAAGAAGCCGGAGACCATCAACTACCGCACGCTCAAGCCCGAAAAGGACGGACTCTTCTGCGAGAAGATCTTCGGTCCGACCCGGGACTGGGAGTGCTACTGCGGCAAGTACAAGCGTGTCCGCTTCAAGGGCATCATCTGTGAGCGTTGTGGCGTGGAGGTCACGCGCGCCAAGGTGCGTCGTGAGCGCATGGGCCACATCGAGCTTGCCGCTCCCGTCACTCACATCTGGTACTTCAAGGGCGTCCCGTCGCGCCTCGGCTACCTGCTCGATCTCGCGCCGAAGGACCTCGAAAAGGTCATCTACTTCGCCGCGTACATGATCACGTTCGTGGACGAGGAGCGCCGTACGCGTGACCTGCCCTCGCTGGAGGCGCACGTCTCCGTCGAGCGTCAGCAGGTCGAGAACCGTCGCGACTCCGACCTGGAGGCCCGCGCCAAGAAGCTCGAGACCGACCTGGCCGAGCTCGAGGCCGAGGGCGCCAAGGCCGACGTACGCCGCAAGGTGCGCGAAGGTGCCGAGCGTGAGATGAAGCAGCTGCGCGACCGTGCGCAGCGCGAGATCGACCGTCTCGACGAGGTGTGGAACCGCTTCAAGAACCTCAAGGTCCAGGACCTCGAGGGCGACGAGCTGCTCTACCGCGAGCTGCGTGACCGCTTCGGCACGTACTTCGACGGCTCCATGGGTGCCGCTGCCCTGCAGAAGCGCCTTGAGTCCTTCGACCTCGACGAGGAGGCCGAGCGCCTCCGCGAGATCATCCGTACCGGCAAGGGCCAGAAGAAGACCCGTGCGCTCAAGCGCCTCAAGGTCGTCTCCGCGTTCCTGCAGACCAGCAACAGCCCCAAGGGCATGGTGCTCGACTGCGTGCCGGTCATCCCGCCGGACCTGCGTCCGATGGTGCAGCTGGACGGTGGCCGCTTCGCGACCTCCGACCTGAACGACCTGTACCGCCGTGTGATCAACCGCAACAACCGCCTCAAGCGTCTCCTTGACCTCGGTGCCCCCGAGATCATCGTGAACAACGAGAAGCGGATGCTGCAGGAGGCCGTCGACGCGCTGTTCGACAACGGCCGCCGTGGTCGCCCGGTCACCGGTCCGGGCAACCGCCCGCTGAAGTCCCTGAGCGACATGCTCAAGGGCAAGCAGGGTCGTTTCCGTCAGAACCTTCTCGGTAAGCGTGTGGACTACTCCGCGCGTTCCGTGATCGTCGTCGGTCCGCAGCTGAAGCTGCACCAGTGCGGTCTGCCGAAGGCGATGGCGCTGGAGCTCTTCAAGCCGTTCGTGATGAAGCGCCTGGTCGACCTGAACCACGCGCAGAACATCAAGTCGGCCAAGCGCATGGTCGAGCGCGGCCGCACCGTGGTCTACGACGTCCTCGAAGAGGTCATCGCCGAGCACCCGGTGCTGCTGAACCGTGCACCGACCCTGCACCGCCTCGGCATCCAGGCCTTCGAGCCGCAGCTGGTCGAGGGCAAGGCCATCCAGATCCACCCGCTCGTCTGCACCGCGTTCAACGCGGACTTCGACGGTGACCAGATGGCCGTGCACCTGCCGCTCTCCGCGGAGGCGCAGGCCGAGGCCCGCATCCTGATGCTGTCCTCGAACAACATCCTGAAGCCGGCCGACGGCCGTCCCGTCACCATGCCGACCCAGGACATGGTGCTGGGCCTGTTCTTCCTCACCACGGACGAGGAGGAGCGCAAGGTCATCGGACAGGGCCGTTCCTTCGGTTCCACGGCCGAGGCGATCATGGCCTTCGACGCCGGCGAGCTGTCGCTCCAGGCGCAGGTCGACATCCGCTTCCCGGTGGGCACCATCCCGCCGCGTGGCTGGGTGCCGCCGGTCGCCGAGGAGGGCGAGCAGGAGTACCAGCAGGGCGACACGTTCCGGCTGCGTACGTCCCTGGGCCGCGCGCTCTTCAACGAGCTGCTGCCCGAGGACTACCCGTTCGTCGACTACTCGGTGGGCAAGAAGCAGCTCTCCGAGATCGTCAACGACCTGGCCGAGCGCTACCCCAAGGTCATCGTGGCGGCGACGCTCGACAACCTGAAGGCGGCCGGTTTCCACTGGGCGACCCGCTCGGGTGTCACCGTGGCCATCTCCGACGTCGTCGTGCCCGAGGCCAAGAAGGCCATCGTCGCGGGTTACGAGGCTCAGGACGAGAAGGTCCAGAAGCAGTACGAGCGCGGTCTGATCACCAAGGACGAGCGCACGCAGGAGCTCATCGCGATCTGGACCAAGGCGACCAACGAGGTTGCCGAGGCGATGAACGCGAACTTCCCGCGGACGAACCCCATCTTCATGATGGTTGACTCGGGTGCCCGAGGAAACATGATGCAGATGCGTCAGATCGCCGGTATGCGTGGTCTGGTGTCCAACGCCAAGAACGAGACCATCCCGCGTCCGATCAAGGCGTCCTTCCGTGAGGGCCTCACCGTTCTGGAGTACTTCATCTCCACGCACGGTGCCCGTAAGGGTCTGGCGGACACCGCCCTGCGTACCGCCGACTCGGGTTACCTGACCCGTCGTCTGGTGGACGTCTCGCAGGACGTGATCATCCGCGAGGAGGACTGCGGCACCGACCGTGGCCTCAAGCTGAAGATCGCCGTCAAGGGTGCGGACGGTGTGCTCCGCAAGACGGAGGACGTCGAGACCTCGGTCTACGCCCGCATGCTCGCCGAGGACGTCGTCGTCGACGGCAAGGTCATCGCGCCTGCCAACGTCGACCTCGGTGACGTCCTGATCGACGCCCTGGTGGGCGCCGGCGTCGAGGAGGTCAAGACCCGTTCGGTCCTGACCTGTGAGTCCGCGGTCGGCACCTGTGCCTTCTGCTACGGACGCTCGCTCGCCACCGGCAAGCTGGTCGACATCGGTGAGGCGGTCGGCATCATCGCCGCCCAGTCCATCGGTGAGCCCGGTACCCAGCTGACGATGCGTACCTTCCATACCGGTGGTGTGGCCGGTGACGACATCACCCAGGGTCTGCCCCGTGTCGTCGAGCTCTTCGAAGCCCGTACGCCCAAGGGTGTCGCCCCGATCTCGGAGGCGGCCGGCCGCATCCGTATCGAGGAGACCGAGAAGACCAAGAAGATCGTCGTCACCCCGGACGACGGCAGCGACGAGACGCCGTTCCCGATCTCGAAGCGTGCCCGTCTGCTCGTGGGCGAGGGCGACCACGTCGAGGTGGGCCAGAAGCTCACCGTGGGTGCCACCAACCCGCACGACGTGCTGCGCATCCTCGGTCAGCGCGCGGTCCAGGTCCACCTGGTCGGCGAAGTCCAGAAGGTGTACAACTCGCAGGGCGTGTCGATCCACGACAAGCACATCGAGATCATCATCCGGCAGATGCTGCGCCGCGTGACGATCATCGAGTCCGGCGACGCGGAGCTGCTGCCGGGCGAGCTGGTCGAGCGGTCGAAGTTCGAGACCGAGAACCGTCGTGTGGTCACCGAGGGCGGTCACCCCGCCTCCGGCCGTCCGCAGCTGATGGGTATCACCAAGGCCTCGCTCGCCACCGAGTCGTGGCTCTCGGCGGCGTCCTTCCAGGAGACGACCAGGGTTCTGACCGACGCGGCGATCAACGCCAAGTCGGACTCCCTGATCGGCCTCAAGGAGAACGTCATCATCGGTAAGCTCATCCCGGCCGGTACGGGTCTGTCCCGCTACCGCAACATCCGGGTCGAGCCGACCGAGGAGGCCAAGGCCGCGATGTACTCGGCCGTCGGCTACGACGACATCGACTACTCGCCGTTCGGCACGGGCTCCGGCCAGGCCGTTCCGCTGGAGGACTACGACTACGGTCCGTACAACCAGTAAGCGAGTCGTTCGAAGGTCTGAACGACTGAAGGGCGGTCACCCCGTTGCGTACGGGGTGGCCGCCCTTCGGCGTGCGTGGGGTCGGCGTCCGGGCTGCAGACAGGGCCGCAGGCGGTGCAGCCGGGTCGGGTGGTCGGGGTGGCCGGGGCGCAGCCGGGCCGGGGTGCCCGGCTCGGCGGGTACGGCACTCCGGGGCCGGGCGGGCTGCGGCCCGGAATGCCGCGGCTCGCCGGATGGCGGCGGGGCAGTGTGTCCTGTCCCGCCGGTCCCGTGCACGGTCCCGCCCGGGCGTCCAGCGGCAGCTGTGGCGTCGCGGGGTCCTGCTGGGCCACCCGGGAAGCCGCTGGTTCAGAACGTCGCTCAGCGCCCGCAGGGCGAGCTTCTCCGGCCCCTCCCGCTCGTAGCTCTCCGCCCCTGCCGGGCAACCGGCCGACGGGGTCCATCCGGGCCTGGATCATGCGGAGTCGGTTCTCGCGCATGCTGTTCGGGGCGAGCCGGGAGTTTTTGGGTGGTCAGCGAGGGGGAGTGCCCCTCGGCGCGCCCCGCAGGCCGGTGGGACGAGAGGCTGATGAAAGTGACTGGGGCATGTGCGGGGAACGACTGGTTTGCACCAGGTGGTGAACGGGACGCAACGCTCTGTCCTGCGTGTCGTGGCGGACAGCATTTGTTTTGACCGGAGTCCGTGAGGTAGGTACGCTCAGACCTTGTGCCTGGGGTGTGCCTGGGCTCGTGTGCGTGTCCTCAACCGCACGGCGAGCCCGTCAGTGGCCACCGCGATCTGTGCCCCTTCTGTCCTCGGGCGGGAGTCCGCAGCATTCGACACACCCGACCGCGTGGGTCGGTGACGTTCCAGGTTAGTTTCACGAACGGCACACAGAAACCGGAGAAGTAGTGCCTACGATCCAGCAGCTGGTCCGGAAGGGCCGGCAGGACAAGGTCGAGAAGAACAAGACGCCCGCGCTTGAGGGTTCGCCCCAGCGCCGCGGCGTCTGCACGCGTGTGTTCACGACCACCCCGAAGAAGCCGAACTCGGCCCTCCGTAAGGTCGCGCGTGTGCGTCTGACCTCCGGTATCGAGGTCACGGCCTACATCCCGGGTGAGGGACACAACCTGCAGGAGCACTCCATCGTGCTCGTGCGTGGTGGCCGTGTGAAGGACCTGCCGGGTGTTCGTTACAAGATCATCCGCGGCTCCCTTGACACCCAGGGTGTCAAGAACCGCAAGCAGGCCCGCAGCCGCTACGGCGCCAAGAAGGAGAAGTAAGAATGCCTCGTAAGGGCCCCGCCCCGAAGCGCCCGGTCATCATCGACCCGGTCTACGGTTCTCCTCTTGTCACCTCGCTGATCAACAAGATCCTGCTCAACGGCAAGCGTTCCACCGCCGAGCGGATCGTGTACGGCGCCATGGAAGGCCTCCGCGAGAAGACCGGCAACGACCCGGTCATCACGCTGAAGCGCGCGCTTGAGAACGTCAAGCCCTCGCTCGAGGTCAAGTCCCGCCGTGTCGGTGGCGCCACCTACCAGGTGCCGATCGAGGTAAAGCCCGGTCGCGCCGCCACCCTCGCGCTGCGCTGGGTCGTGGGTTACTCCCGCGCCCGCCGCGAGAAGACGATGACCGAGCGCCTCATGAACGAGCTGCTCGACGCCTCCAACGGTCTTGGCGCTGCTGTCAAGAAGCGCGAGGACACCCACAAGATGGCCGAGTCCAACAAGGCCTTCGCGCACTACCGCTGGTAGTCGCTACCCACATCGAGACCGAGAGAAGATTGAGCCTTATGGCCACCACTTCGCTTGACCTGGCCAAGGTCCGCAACATTGGGATCATGGCCCACATCGACGCGGGCAAGACGACCACCACTGAGCGGATCCTCTTCTACACCGGTGTTTCTTACAAGATCGGTGAAGTCCACGACGGCGCAGCCACGATGGACTGGATGGAGCAGGAGCAGGAGCGCGGCATCACGATCACGTCCGCCGCGACGACCTGCCACTGGCCGCTCAATGATGTTGACCACACCATCAACATCATCGACACCCCGGGTCACGTCGACTTCACCGTCGAGGTGGAGCGTTCGCTCCGCGTCCTCGACGGCGCTGTCACCGTGTTCGACGGTGTGGCGGGCGTCGAGCCGCAGTCCGAGACTGTCTGGCGTCAGGCGGACCGCTACGGCGTGCCGCGTATCTGCTTCGTCAACAAGCTCGACCGCACGGGTGCCGAGTTCCACCGCTGCGTCGACATGATCGTCGACCGCCTCGGTGCGGTCCCGCTCGTCATGCAGCTCCCCATCGGCGCCGAGGCAGACTTCAAGGGCATCGTCGACCTCGTGTCGATGAAGGCCTTTGTGTGGCCGGAAGAGGCCGCCAAGGGCGAGATGTACGACACCGTCGACATCCCGGACACCCACATCGAGGCAGCTCAGGAGTGGCGCGGCAAGCTGCTCGAGGCCGTCTCCGAGAACGACGACCAGATGATGGAGCTGTACCTGGAGGGCGTCGAGCCCACCGAGGAGCAGCTGCACGAGGCGATCCGTCGGATCACCCTCGCATCGAAGGGCGGCGCGGGCTCCGTCACCGTCACCCCGGTGTTCTGTGGCACGGCGTTCAAGAACAAGGGCGTCCAGCCCCTGCTCGACGCGGTCGTCCGCTACCTGCCTTCCCCCCTGGACGTCGAGGCCATCGAGGGCCACGACGTCAAGGACCCCGAGGTTGTCGTCAAGCGCATGCCCTCGGACGACGAGCCGTTCTCCGGCCTGGCGTTCAAGATCGCGAGCGACCCGCACCTCGGCAAGCTCACCTTCGTCCGGATCTACTCCGGTCGCCTCGAGGCCGGCACCGCGGTGCTGAACTCGGTCAAGGGCAAGAAGGAGCGCATCGGCAAGATCTACCGTATGCACGCGAACAAGCGTGAGGAGATCGCGTCGGTGGGCGCCGGTGACATCATCGCCGTCATGGGCCTGAAGCAGACCACCACCGGTGAGACGCTGTGTGACGACAAGAACCCGGTGATCCTGGAGTCCATGGACTTCCCGGCGCCGGTCATTCAGGTCGCCATCGAGCCCAAGTCCAAGGGTGACCAGGAGAAGCTGGGTGTCGCCATCCAGCGCCTCTCCGAGGAGGACCCGTCCTTCCAGGTGCACTCCGACGAGGAGACCGGCCAGACCATCATCGGTGGTATGGGCGAGCTTCACCTCGAGGTGCTCGTCGACCGCATGAAGCGCGAGTTCCGCGTCGAGGCGAACGTCGGCAAGCCGCAGGTCGCGTACCGCGAGACGATCCGCAAGGCCGTCGAGCGCATCGACTACACGCACAAGAAGCAGACTGGTGGTACCGGCCAGTTCGCGAAGGTGCAGATCGCCCTTGAGCCCATCGAGGGTGGCGACGCGTCCTACGAGTTCGTCAACAAGGTCACCGGTGGCCGCATCCCCCGTGAGTACATCCCCTCGGTGGACGCGGGTGCTCAGGAAGCCATGCAGTTCGGCATCCTGGCCGGTTACGAGATGGTCGGCGTCCGCGTCACCCTTCTCGACGGTGGTTACCACGAGGTCGACTCCTCCGAGCTCGCTTTCAAGATCGCCGGTTCGCAGGCGTTCAAGGAGGGTGCCCGCAAGGCGTCCCCCGTGCTCCTCGAGCCGATGATGGCCGTCGAGGTCACCACGCCCGAGGACTACATGGGCGATGTGATCGGCGACCTCAACTCCCGCCGTGGCCAGATCCAGGCCATGGAGGAGCGCAGCGGCGCTCGCGTCGTGAAGGGCCTCGTGCCCCTCTCGGAGATGTTCGGCTACGTCGGAGACCTCCGCAGCAAGACCTCGGGTCGCGCAAGCTACTCGATGCAGTTCGACTCCTACGCCGAGGTTCCGCGGAACGTCGCCGAGGAGATCATCGCGAAGGCCAAGGGCGAGTAACTCTCCCGAGCTCACGCTTTAGGCTTGTCACCGGAGCCTGATGGGGCATTCGTCGCAGAGCGCAAGCAATGCGGTGAATGCCCCTGGCCCCGGCATCCCAGCAAAGATCACCTGGCGCCGATGAAGCAAGGCGTACAGAACCACTCCACAGGAGGACCCAGTGGCGAAGGCGAAGTTCGAGCGGACTAAGCCGCACGTCAACATCGGCACCATCGGTCACATTGACCACGGTAAGACGACCCTCACGGCCGCCATTACCAAGGTGCTGCACGACGCGTACCCGGACCTGAACGAGGCCTCGGCCTTCGACCAGATCGACAAGGCTCCTGAGGAGCGCCAGCGCGGTATCACGATCTCGATCGCGCACGTCGAGTACCAGACGGAGTCGCGTCACTACGCGCACGTCGACTGCCCGGGTCACGCGGACTACATCAAGAACATGATCACGGGTGCCGCGCAGATGGACGGCGCCATCCTCGTGGTCGCCGCCACCGACGGCCCGATGCCGCAGACCAAGGAGCACGTGCTCCTGGCCCGCCAGGTCGGCGTTCCGTACATCGTCGTCGCCCTGAACAAGGCCGACATGGTGGACGACGAGGAGATCCTGGAGCTCGTCGAGCTCGAGGTCCGTGAGCTCCTCTCCGAGTACGAGTTCCCGGGCGACGACCTTCCGGTCGTCAAGGTCTCGGCGCTCAAGGCTCTTGAGGGCGACAAGGAGTGGGGCCAGACCGTCCTCGACCTGATGAAGGCCGTCGACGAGTCGATCCCGCAGCCCGAGCGCGACGTCGACAAGCCGTTCCTGATGCCGATCGAGGACGTCTTCACGATCACCGGTCGTGGCACCGTCGTCACCGGTCGTATCGAGCGTGGTGTCCTGAAGGTCAACGAGACCGTCGACATCGTCGGTATCAAGCAGGAGAAGACCACCACCACGGTCACCGGCATCGAGATGTTCCGCAAGCTGCTCGACGAGGGCCAGGCCGGTGAGAACGTCGGTCTGCTCCTCCGTGGCATCAAGCGCGAGGACGTCGAGCGCGGCCAGGTCATCATCAAGCCCGGTTCGGTCACGCCGCACACCGAGTTCGAGGCCCAGTCGTACATCCTGTCGAAGGATGAGGGTGGCCGTCACACCCCGTTCTTCAACAACTACCGTCCGCAGTTCTACTTCCGTACCACGGACGTAACGGGCGTTGTGACCCTTCCCGAGGGCACCGAGATGGTCATGCCGGGCGACAACACCGTCATGAACGTCACGCTGATCCAGCCGGTCGCCATGGAAGAGGGCCTGAAGTTCGCCATCCGTGAGGGTGGCCGGACCGTGGGCGCCGGCCAGGTCACCAAGATCCTCAAGTAATTACTTGACGGTCTGACCTGGTAGCTCCGCACAGAGCACCAAGAAGGGCCCTGGCCCGCCGCGCATGCGGTGGACCGGGGCCCTTCGCCATGTCCCGGTGCGGCGTCACGGGCGCCAGAACCAGGGGCGGGCATCCGGCCCCAGCCCCACCACCGCCGGGCGCCCCATGCCCCCCGCGTACAGCGCGGGACCGTCGAGCGCCACCGGTCCCCGGGTGCGTACGGACAGCCCCGCGCCGGTACGGAGCTGGATCCGGCCCTTCTCGGTGCGGCCCAGCAGCACCTGCCCGAACGGCGAACCGGCCACGGTCACCGGCCCGTACCCGTCGAAGTCGGTGCGTTCCTCCGCTGCCCCCGCGCGGACGACCGTCAGTGCGGCCCGCGCCGCCGCCCGGTACAGCAGCTCCACGGACCCGTCCGCGACGACCTGCGCGGCCGGCCCGTCGCCCGGCACCGGCGCCCCGTCGATCTGCGGATGGGCGGTCAGTTCGGCTCCGGGTGTCTCCTGCGTCCAGTGGTGCACCGTGTGATGCCCGGCGGCGAACACATGGACCAGGCCCTGTCCGTCCACCACGGCGCTCAGTCCGTCCTGGACCGCGCCGCCGCCCGTGTCCCGCCAGCCGCTCCACCGCCCGGACCGTTCCCGCACCCGCGTGCTCACGCCGCTGTCCGCGTTCCGTACGAAGAGATGGACCCGCCCGTCGGGCGCCGTCACCGCCACCGGGACGCCGATCCTGCGGCCGCGGTCCTGGTCCCGCTCCGGGTTGCCCAGCCCCCGCCAGGCGCGGAAGGTGCCGTCCGGGGAGCTCTGTTCGAGGAGCACGATCTCCCGCTCGTCGGCCGCCCCGTGCCCGCCGAGCGCCGCGAAGCGCAGCCCGAACAGCAGCTGCCTGGCGTCCGCCGTCGTCGCCCCGCCGAGCACCGGTGCCAGCGGTCCGCCGCCGAGATCGTCGGGATCGTCCCAGACCCCGCTGCCGGGTGCGCTCTCGCGCCACCGCACCGCCCGCAGTCCGAGGACTCCGTACGCGGTGAGCCGCCCGTCCGGTCCGGCGGCGAGGGTGGGGCGGGGGCCCGGGTAGCGGTAATGGGTGGAGCGGACCCAGCCCTTGCGGTTGGTCAGCGGCCTGTCGCCGCCCACGTTGTAGTCCCCGCAGCCCGCCACGTTCCCGCACCGCCAGTCGGCCTCGCCCCCGTACGGGACGAGGTGCGCTGCCTTCTCCTTCAGCACGCGGAACGGCAGGTTCTTCGGCCAGTGCCGGTTGTAGTAGCCGCGGTACGCCGTGGTGACGAACCGCGGCACGGGCCCACCGCCCCCGGTGGCGCGGGCCACCCACCGGATCAGCGCCGCCCAGGTGAACGAGGCGGTCGCGGTGTGGTCGGGGTGGTCGGAGTAGCCGGGCTGCTCGCTGTCCCGGCGGCGGACGGCCTCGGTGCTGTGCTGGATGTCCGGGTCCGGATCCATGGTGTGGACGAGGGTCGGACGGTAGTGGTCGAGGAGCCCGACGAGGACGTTGATCATCCTGTCGTACGTGTACGAGCCTGCCCGCTGCAGCGGTGAGCCCTTGGCGACGACGGTGGGCAGGCCGAGCTCCCGGTCGTGCCAGAGGCTGGGCAGCCCCAGGCGGCCGCGGCCGGTGTGCATCGCCGTATTGAGGAAGATCAGCTCGACCCGGCGCCCGCTGTGCGTCAGGGTGTTGATCTCGGCCCGGAGCCCGTCCGCCGGCGCGATGACGGACTTCTGCCATGCGGTGAACATCGGCAGCCCGAGCTGGATCGCGTACGACTGGCGCAGCCCCTGGTGCCGGGCGGAGGAGTACGCCGCCTTGTCGGCGGCGGGCAGCGGCGCGCCGGGAATCCGGTTGATGCCGACGGCCTCACCGGCGGTGAGGTACACACAGACCACCGGGGTCCCGGCGTCCAGAGCCTGCTGGGTGTCCGGGTTCATGAAGTACAGGTCGTCGTCCGGGTGGGCGAGGATCTGCATCAGCAGGGACTGCCGGGCGTCGCCGATCACCATTCCGGGCGTCGGATCCGCCACGGGGTCACTGCGCCGGGGGGCCGGTACGGAACAGGCGCCGACGCCCATCAGGGCGGCTGCTGCGGCGGCCGCCACGACGCTGCGCCGCCGCAGCCCGGCACGGCCCGGTTCCAGGCCGAATCGATCCCTCACGCCCCGTGCTCCGTCCGCTCACTCCGTCGAAGCAGCCGGTCAGTGCCGCTTCCCGCGGCAGATTAGACGGGGATCGGAGCGGTCGCGTTGCTTGTCGCGGCTACACGCCGGACCGGCGCACCACAAAAACATCGATCGGGTCCTCGCGCTCCAGGGTGAACCCGTGGCGCTCGTACAGCCGACGGGCTCTGAGGCGTCGGCGCGTTCCAGCAGGCCGCGCAGGACGGCGGTGCCGATCCCGTGGCCCTGGAGCGCGGGGGAGAGGTAGACGTTCTCCAGCCGGTCGGCCGGTCCGGTCAGTGCAGGGTCGGCACGTCCCCGCCGCCGACGCGCGTGAGCGTGACCCCGGTGAGTCCCCGCAGTCGGCGCTCCGCGACCCGTTCGACCAGTGCGCGGTCCGGAGGGACCGGACCGAGACCGATCGCGTAGCGGACCGGGTCCGTGCCGAAGGGGCGGGGCCAGGCGTGGGACTCGGGGGCCATTTCCCACAGGTCGCCGAGCAGGGCGCGCATCCGGCCGCGCATCCGGCCCTCGTCCGGGCCAGGGCGTACGGCCACGACCGCCCAGGCCGCGTGGCGGCGGTGCAGCGGCGGCGGCGACAGCAGCCCGGGGGAGCCCGTCTCCAGCAGCTCCCAGGCGCGGAACAGCTCCTGGGTGAGCAGGTCGCGCATGCCTGGCGTGACCTGATCGGTGCAGGGGCGTACGGGCTCCGACGGAGTCGTGATCGTGACCGGCGGTTCCGGTGCCTGCGGTCCCGCCGTACCCACCGGCACGCGCCAGTCCCAGGCCGCCCAGGTCGCGAAGAAGTGCCGAAGCAGCGCATCGGGCGACAGGTCATCCGCCCCGCGGACCGTACGGGCCGCCAGGATGGACCACCCCAGGCCGGGAAGTCCGCCGAACGGCGCCGAGTCCAGGCCGCGTGCCTTCGCCCACGCCTTGACCTCCCGGGCCAGTCGCGCGAAAGCCTCCTGCCGGTCGCCCGCCAGGGCGAGCACCGCCTCCGCGTCGCTCACCGCGCTGAGCGCGACCGCCGCCGCCTCGCCCAACTCCGCTCGGCGCTCGACCGCATCCGCCGGGTCCATCGGACCGGTGGGGACCACGACCAGGTCCACGCGCAGGCCGTCGACGTCCGTCCGCAGACCGGGGACCCGCGCTCCGGCCACCTCCCGGACGTCCGCCGCCTCCGGCAGCGCCGCCGCCAACCGGGCTCGTACAACGGCCAGTTCGGCATCGCCCGGCAGCGCCGCCACCAGATCCAGATCCGCGCCGGGCAGGGCGCAGCCCATGCGCCGGGAGCCGGCGACATGGACGACCCCGCCGGCCAGTGCCTCGCGGACGCGGCGTACGACACCGGTGGCGTCCGCGACCGGGCGGGCGCCGCCCGAGGCCGGGCCGGGGTTCCCGCGGCCGGGCGCGGGGGGCTCGTCCGCCGAGTGTGCGTCCGGTACCCAGCGCACCTCGCCCGTTCCCAGCGTCACCGTCGCCCGTACCCGCATCGGCTCGTCGCCGCGGCGCGACAGCAGCGCCAGCTCCCCGACCCGGACCGGCATCGGATCGAGCCGCCAACCGCACTCGGCGGCCAGGGCGTGCGGGTCCGTGGTCCGGCCCAGGCTCAGGTGCGGGGTGAAGCCCCCGTGGTGGCCGCGGCAGGTGGGGAACCGACGCACCAGCTCCTCCCACAGGCCGGCCCACGGCTCCTCGCCCCCGGCCGCCGGGTCCAGCCACACCGTGGCCCCCTCGCGGTGCCCGAACCACTGCACACCTGCCAGCCGCGCGTCGAAGGGCGCACACGCGGCGGCTGCGGCGGCGAGCAACGGGGCCGCCTGCTCGAAGGTGTACTCGGGGACGAAGCCGAAGAGCAGATTGACGTGCGGCGGCCAGCGGCGGATCTGCGGGTCGTGGTCCCGCCGGATCGCCTGCAGCGGCGGCCAGAGCTCCTGCGGCGGGATCCATGCCAGTGCCGTACGGGCCGTGGGCGGTACGTCCAGGACCTCGGCGCTCTCCGTGACCACAGGGGCCAGTTCGGCCAGCAGGCCGTAGTGGTCGGAGATGTACAGGCCCTCGGCCGTGGAAACGTCGCCGCGGAGTTCGGCACGCCGCACCCGCAGCCCCTCCGCGCGCAGCAGCACCCGGTCCAGCCGGGATGCCCGCCCGCTCAGCGAGGAGACCGCGGCCAGCGGATTGACGCGCGGGTCGAACGTCGGCGTCGCGTCGTCCGGGCCATGGGCCTCGCTCCACGCGTCGCGCATCCCGAGCACCGTGCCCGGCGCCTCGGTGCCGTCGTTGAAGTCGCCCATGAGGACGAGGTCGCCGTCGAGGGTTGCCAGACCCTCGGCGATCCGGGCCAGTTCGGCGTCCCGCCGCTGTGCGCCGTTCTCCGAGTGGTTGCTGCTCAGATGGGTCGCGGCGACCGTGACCGGCCCGGCGCCGGTCTCCACGACGAGGGCGACCACCGCCTTGTGCGGGCCGAGCGCGTGGTGTCCGGCCTCCCGTACGGGCAGCCTGCTCACCAGCAGCACACCGCACTCGTCGACGTCCCGCGAGGCCGGCTCCGTCCCCAGGGTGTACGTCTCACGCACCCACGGCTCCTGGAGCAGCAGCGTGAGCAGCGAGGGCTCCACCTCCTGGAGCGCGACGACGTCGGCGTCGGCCTCGCGCAGTGCGGTCATCAGCAGCGGTCTGCGCACGGCGGTGCCGATGCGGTCGGCGTCGTAGCGGTCCCACAGGGTGTTCCAGGTCAGCACGCGCAGCCGTCCCGCGGGCCCGGCAGCCCGGGGCGTCCGCGCGGGGACCCAGTCGGCGCCGTCCCAGGCGTACGGCGTGCGGGCCGTGAAGAACGGCGCCCTCAGCCGGCGTGCCTCCCGCACCCGCCCGGCGTCCGTGTCGTCGATCCGGTCGACGCCCGTGGCCCGGTTCCATACGACCTCGCCGTCGGCCTCGAAGAACAGCACCCGGTGCCAGGGGATGTCGCCGCCCGGCACGAACACGGGCAGCGGGATGCGCTCGGGCGGGGCGCCGCGCTGGTTGATCCCGACCACGAAACGGGCGGGGTCGAAGCGCGCGTCCCAGCGCACCCGGTGGTAGATCTCTTCGCTGGTGCGCACGGCTACGCCTCCTCCTCGATGGTCCCACTTGCCCCGATGCACCAGGTGCGGTGCGCCTGGCCCGGGTACGGCGGGCCGAAGCGGTGCAGCTGGGCGGCGAGGACGCGGGGCGGCACCGGGTGCTCGCGTGCGGCGTTGCGGCGAGTCAGCTCGTCCTCGTCGACGAGCACCACGGCGTGGGTGACGAGTGCGTCCCGGCGCCGGGCGACGGAGTGCACCAGGGAACGCTGCTGATTGAGTGAGGTCGCGTCCCACACCACGGTCCCGCCGGCGGCCGGCGCGGCGTCCAGCCGGCCGAGTCCGGTGCGCAGGATGTCCGCGTTGGCCTTCTGGTCTGCGCGGGAGCCGCGGGCCTCGCGCAGGTCGTCCAGGGAGATGCGGGTGTCCACCCCGGCCGGCTCCCGGGCGAACGTGCTCTTGCCGCTGCCCGACGGGCCGACCATCTGGATCAGTTTCGGGAAGGCGCCCGACCGCCACCGCCAAGTGGCCGCGACCGCTTCTCCGGCCGTGCGGATCCGCCCGAGCGCGTACGCCTCACGCGCCTCGGCCAGGCAGCGGGCCGAGGCGCCGGTGTCCAGCCCGGCGTGCGTACGCATGACGGTCGAGGCCCCCGTGTCGATGACGTGGGCAGCGTAGGAGGGCGGGGGAGCGGCGTTCCAGCGGATATTCCTCCTGCGGCTCTCCCGGCGCCCCGGTGCCGCGTCGCAGGGCGTTGGGTGAGGCGCGGTTTGACACGCAACACCCGCGGGGTAATCTCTTCGGCCGGATTGGCCAGGCTCCCGCTGCGTATGGCACACTGACCAGGTTGCTCGGTTGAGTGTCAATGCTGCGCGCCTCCCGCCGGGAGGACCGGAAGCGAGTCCCACAGTACTCGTCGGCCCCATGTGGGCCGGACGTACGGGAATCTTTCGGGAAGCGTAAGTGGGGCGCCGGCCAGGCACCCGGTGGGTGTTCCACCCCCGACGCTCTTGATTGAGCACAGCGCGGTCCACGGCCCGCACCCCCTTGGTTGGGAAATCCTTCGGGAGATCTGCGTAGAGGGGATGCGACACGCCCGACCGCGTGGGTCGGAGGAGGAGTTATGAGAACCCCCGGGTTCCAGAGCGTTACGAGAGACAGGACTACTAGTAGCCATGGCGGGACAGAAGATCCGCATCCGGCTCAAGGCCTACGACCACGAGGTCATCGACTCCTCGGCGAAGAAGATCGTCGAGACGGTGACCCGCACTGGTGCGTCGGTCGCGGGCCCGGTGCCGCTGCCCACTGAGAAGAACGTGTACTGCGTCATCAAGTCGCCGCACAAGTACAAGGACTCGCGCGAGCACTTCGAGATGCGCACGCACAAGCGCCTCATCGACATCCTCGACCCCACGCCGAAGACGGTTGACTCGCTGATGCGTCTCGACCTGCCGGCCGGCGTCGACATCGAGATCAAGCTCTGAGGTGACGCGCGAGATGGCTAAGAACATTAAGGGCGTCCTGGGCGAGAAGCTCGGCATGACCCAGGTCTGGGACGAGAACAACCGGGTCGTCCCGGTGACCGTCGTCAAGGCCGGGCCCTGCGTCGTCACCCAGGTCCGCACCAACGACAGCGACGGCTACGAGTCGGTCCAGATCGCCTTCGGCGAGATCGACCCGCGCAAGGTGAACAAGCCCCTCAAGGGCCACTTCGCCAAGGCCGACGTGACCCCGCGCCGCCACCTGGTGGAGCTCCGCACCCCTGACGCCAGCGAGTACACGCTGGGCCAGGAGGTCACTGCCGCAGTGTTCGAGTCCGGCGTCAAGGTTGACGTCACGGGCAAGAGCAAGGGCAAGGGCTTCGCCGGTGTGATGAAGCGTCACAACTTCAAGGGTGGCAAGGCGTCCCACGGTGCCCACCGTGTGCACCGCATGCCCGGCTCCATCGGTGGCTGTGCCACCCCCGGCCGTGTCTTCAAGGGCATGCGCATGGCGGGTCGCATGGGCAACGAGCGTGTCACCACCCAGAACCTGACCATCCACGCGGTTGACGCGGAGAAGGGTCTGCTCCTCATCAAGGGCGCAGTCCCCGGTCCGAACGGCGGCCTCGTCCTGGTCCGTACCGCGGCCAAGGGGGCTTGAGGTAATGAGCACCATTGACATCCTTTCGCCGGCAGGCGACAAGGCCGGTACCGTCGAGCTCCCCGCGGAGATCTTCGACGCGAAGACCAGCGTTCCGCTGATCCACCAGGTCGTTGTCGCTCAGCTGGCTGCTGCCCGTCAGGGCACGCACAAGACCAAGCGTCGCGGCGAAGTCCGTGGTGGTGGCCGCAAGCCGTACCGCCAGAAGGGCACCGGCCGCGCCCGCCAGGGTTCGACCCGCGCACCGCAGTTCGTCGGCGGTGGCGTCGTCCACGGTCCGCAGCCGCGTGACTACTCGCAGCGCACCCCGAAGAAGATGAAGGCCGCCGCCCTGCGCGGTGCCCTCTCCGACCGGGCACGCCACTCCCGTATCCACGTCGTCACCGGCGTGGTCGACGGTGCAGTCTCCACGAAGGCCGCGAAGACGCTGCTCGGCAAGATCTCGGAGCGCAAGAACCTGCTCCTGATCGTCGACCGCGCCGACGAGGCCGCGTGGCTGTCCGCCCGCAACCTGCCCCAGGTGCACATCCTGGAGCCGGGCCAGCTCAACACGTACGACGTGATCGTCTCCGACGACGTGGTCTTCACCCAGGCCGCTTTCGAGTCCTTCGTGTCTGGCCCCAAGGCCGATGAGACCGAAGGGAGCGACGCCTGATGAGCGAGGCGACCGTAACCAGCAAGACCTTCACGGACCCGCGCGACGTTCTCGTCAAGCCGGTCGTTTCCGAGAAGAGCTACGCGCTGCTCGACGAGAACAAGTACACGTTCATCGTCGCGCCCGGCTCCAACAAGACCCAGATCAAGCAGGCCGTGGAAGCGGTCTTCTCGGTCAAGGTCACCGGGGTCAACACGATCAACCGGCAGGGTAAGCGCAAGCGCACCAAGACCGGTTTCGGCAAGCGCGCTGACACCAAGCGCGCCATCGTGACCCTCGCCGAGGGCGACCGTATCGACATCTTCGGCGGCCCGACCTCCTGACGGAGGTCGAGTCGTCCGGAATCGGACGAGGACTGAGAAATGGGTATCCGCAAGTACAAGCCGACGACCCCGGGCCGTCGTGGCTCCAGCGTCGCCGACTTTGTCGAGATCACGCGGTCCACGCCGGAGAAGTCGCTGGTCCGCCCCCTGCACAGCAAGGGCGGCCGTAACAACGCCGGTCGTGTGACCGTTCGCCACCAGGGCGGTGGCCACAAGCGCGCCTACCGAGTGATCGACTTCCGTCGTCACGACAAGGACGGCGTGCCGGCCAAGGTCGCGCACATCGAGTACGACCCCAACCGCACCGCGCGCATCGCGCTCCTGCACTACGCGGACGGCGAGAAGCGCTACATCATCGCGCCGCGTGGACTGACGCAGGGCGACCGGGTCGAGAATGGCCCGACGGCCGACATCAAGCCCGGTAACAACCTGGCGCTGCGCAACATCCCGGTCGGTACGACCATCCACGCCATCGAGCTGCGGCCCGGCGGCGGCGCGAAGTTCGCCCGTTCCGCGGGTGCCTCCGTGCAGCTGCTGGCGAAGGAGGGCACCATGGCCCACCTTCGTATGCCGTCGGGTGAGATCCGCCTGGTCGACGCCCGCTGCCGCGCCACGATCGGCGAGGTCGGCAACGCCGAGCAGTCGAACATCAACTGGGGCAAGGCCGGCCGCATGCGCTGGAAGGGCGTTCGCCCGACCGTCCGCGGTGTCGCGATGAACCCGGTTGACCACCCGCACGGTGGTGGTGAGGGCAAGACCTCCGGTGGTCGCCACCCGGTCTCGCCGTGGGGTCAGAAGGAGGGTCGTACTCGCTCGCCGAAGAAGGCATCGAGCAAGTACATCGTCCGCCGCCGCAAGACGAACAAGAAGCGCTAGGAGCGGGTTTAGATGCCGCGCAGTCTCAAGAAGGGGCCCTTCGTCGACGGCCACCTCATCAAGAAGGTGGACGTACAGAACGAGGCAGGCACCAAGAACGTCATCAAGACCTGGTCCCGTCGCTCGATGATCGTCCCGGCCATGCTGGGTCACACCATCGCGGTGCACAACGGCAAGATCCACGTCCCGGTGTTCGTCACCGAGTCGATGGTCGGCCACAAGCTCGGCGAGTTCTCGCCGACTCGCACCTTCCGCGGCCACGTCAAGGACGACCGGAAGTCGAAGCGCCGCTAACGCGGGGTGACTGACTATGACTTACACCGAAGGGACAACCATGGAAGCCAGGGCCCAGGCGCGGTACATCCGCGTCACGCCCATGAAGGCCCGCCGCGTGGTGGACCTCATCCGTGGCATGGATGCCACGGAGGCTCAGGCGGTCCTGCGTTTCGCCCCGCAGGCCGCGAGCGTGCCGGTTGGCAAGGTGCTGGACAGCGCCATTGCCAACGCTGCACACAACTACGACCACACCGACGCCTCTTCGCTGGTCATCAGCGAGGCGTATGTGGACGAGGGCCCGACCCTGAAGCGGTTCCGTCCGCGTGCTCAGGGCCGTGCCTACCGGATCCGTAAGCGGACCAGCCACATCACCGTGGTCGTCAGCAGCAAGGAAGGAACCCGGTAATGGGCCAGAAGGTAAACCCGCACGGGTTCCGGCTCGGCATCACCACGGACTTCAAGTCCCGTTGGTACGCCGACAAGCTGTACAAGGACTACGTCAAGGAAGACGTCGCCATTCGTCGCATGATGACGAAGGGCATGGAGCGGGCCGGCATCTCGAAGGTTGAGATCGAGCGCACCCGCGACCGCGTCCGCGTTGACATCCACACCGCCCGCCCGGGCATCGTCATCGGTCGCCGTGGCGCCGAGGCCGACCGCATCCGTGGCGAGCTGGAGAAGCTGACCGGCAAGCAGGTCCAGCTGAACATCCTCGAGGTCAAGAACCCCGAGGTGGACGCTCAGCTGGTGGCCCAGGCCGTCGCCGAGCAGCTCTCCTCCCGCGTCTCCTTCCGTCGTGCGATGCGTAAGAGCATGCAGAGCTCGATGAAGGCCGGCGCCAAGGGCATCAAGATCCAGTGCGGTGGCCGCCTCGGCGGCGCCGAGATGTCCCGCTCGGAGTTCTACCGCGAGGGCCGTGTGCCCCTGCACACGCTCCGTGCGAACGTCGACTACGGCTTCTTCGAGGCCAAGACGACCTTCGGCCGTATCGGTGTGAAGGTCTGGATCTACAAGGGCGACGTCAAGAACATCGCCGAGGTCCGCGCCGAGAACGCTGCTGCCCGCGCTGGCAACCGCCCGGCCCGTGGCGGCGCTGACCGCCCGGCCGGCCGCGGTGGCCGCGGTGGCGAGCGTGGCGGTCGCGGTCGCAAGCCGCAGCAGTCCGCGCCGGCAGCCGAGGCCCCCAAGGCCGACGCTCCCGCCGCCGCTGCTCCGGCTGAGAGCACCGGAACGGAGGCCTGACCGAAATGCTGATCCCCCGTAGGGTCAAGCACCGCAAGCAGCACCACCCGAAGCGCAGCGGTATGTCCAAGGGTGGCACGCAGGTTGCGTTCGGCGAGTACGGCATCCAGGCGCTGACCCCGGCGTACGTGACGAACCGCCAGATCGAGGCAGCTCGTATCGCGATGACCCGCCACATCAAGCGTGGCGGCAAGGTCTGGATCAACATCTACCCGGACCGCCCCCTGACGAAGAAGCCTGCCGAGACCCGCATGGGTTCCGGTAAGGGTTCTCCCGAGTGGTGGATCGCGAACGTCAAGCCCGGTCGGGTGATGTTCGAGCTGTCCTACCCGAACGAGAAGATTGCTCGTGAGGCGCTCACCCGCGCTGCTCACAAGCTTCCGATGAAGTGCCGGATCGTTCGGCGCGAGGCAGGTGAGTCGTGATGTCGGCCGGTACCAAGGCGTCCGAGCTGCGCGAGCTGGGCAACGAGGAGCTCCTCAACAAGCTCCGCGAGGCCAAGGAAGAGCTGTTCAATCTCCGCTTCCAGGCGGCGACCGGGCAGCTCGAGAACCACGGTCGGCTCAAGTCCGTCCGTAAGGACATCGCCCGGATCTACACCCTGATGCGCGAGCGCGAGCTGGGCATCGAGACGGTGGAGAGCGCCTGATGAGCGAGAAGACTGTGACTGAGACGAACACCGACCGCGGTTTCCGCAAGACCCGTGAGGGTCTCGTCGTCAGCGACAAGATGGACAAGACTGTCGTCGTCGCTGTCGAGGACCGCGTGAAGCACGCCCTGTACGGCAAGGTCATCCGCCGTACGAACAAGCTGAAGGCTCACGACGAGCAGAACGCTGCGGGCGTCGGCGACCGTGTCCTCCTCATGGAGACCCGGCCGCTGTCTGCGACGAAGCGCTGGCGCGTCGTCGAGATCCTCGAGAAGGCCAAGTAATTCCTGAGGGGCATTCCCCTCAGGCAAGTTCCGCCAGGCTCGGTGGGGTTCGACCCGTTCAGGGTTCGAACCCCGCCGGGAACCGGCAGACGATCAGGAGATAGACGTGATCCAGCAGGAGTCGCGACTTCGCGTCGCCGACAACACGGGTGCGAAGGAAATCCTCACCATCCGTGTTCTCGGTGGTTCGGGTCGCCGCTACGCGGGCATCGGTGACGTCATCGTCGCCACCGTCAAGGACGCGATCCCCGGTGGCAACGTGAAGAAGGGTGACGTCGTCAAGGCCGTCATCGTTCGCACCGTCAAGGAGCGTCGTCGTCAGGATGGCTCGTACATCCGCTTCGACGAGAACGCCGCCGTCATTCTGAAGAACGACGGCGACCCCCGCGGCACCCGTATCTTCGGCCCGGTGGGCCGTGAGCTGCGCGAGAAGAAGTTCATGAAGATCATCTCGCTCGCGCCGGAGGTGCTGTAAGCATGAAGATCAAGAAGGGCGACCTGGTTCAGGTCATCACCGGTAAGGACAAGGGCAAGCAGGGCAAGGTCATCGTGGCCTACCCCGTGCAGAACCGCGTCCTCGTCGAGGGTGTCAACCGGGTCAAGAAGCACACGAAGGCCGGTCAGACGGCTCGCGGCTCGCAGACCGGTGGCATTGTCACCACCGAGGCCCCGATTCACGTCAGCAACGTTCAGCTGATCGTGGAGAAGGACGGCAACAAGGTCGTCACCCGCGTCGGCTACCGCTTTGACGACGAGGGCAAGAAGATCCGCGTTGCCAAGCGGACCGGTGAGGACATCTGATGACTGCCACCACTGCGCCGCGTCTCAAGACGCGCTACCGCGAGGAAATCGCCGGCAAGCTGCGTGAGGAGTTCTCTTACGAGAACGTCATGCAGGTTCCCGGTCTGGTCAAGATCGTGGTCAACATGGGTGTGGGCGACGCCGCCCGCGACTCCAAGCTGATCGATGGCGCCGTGCGCGACCTCACCACGATCACGGGCCAGAAGCCGGCCGTCACCAAGGCCCGCAAGTCCATCGCGCAGTTCAAGCTGCGCGAGGGTCAGCCGATCGGCTGCCACGTCACCCTCCGTGGTGACCGGATGTGGGAGTTCCTGGACCGTACGCTGTCGCTCGCGCTGCCGCGTATCCGTGACTTCCGTGGCCTGTCGCCGAAGCAGTTCGACGGCCGTGGCAACTACACCTTCGGTCTCACGGAGCAGGTCATGTTCCACGAGATCGACCAGGACAAGATCGACCGGGTCCGGGGCATGGACATCACCGTGGTCACCACGGCGACCAATGACGACGAGGGTCGTGCCCTCCTTCGTCACCTCGGCTTCCCGTTCAAGGAGAACTGACCGTGGCGAAGAAGGCTCTGATCGCTAAGGCCGCCCGTAAGCCGAAGTTCGGCGTTCGCGGGTACACCCGCTGCCAGCGCTGCGGCCGGCCCCACTCCGTCTACCGCAAGTTCGGCCTGTGCCGCGTGTGCCTTCGTGAGATGGCTCACCGTGGAGAGCTGCCGGGCGTGACCAAGAGTTCCTGGTAATTCTCCTTCGCCCTTTTGGGCGTTGGGACTACCCGGAAGCTCTCGGTAAGTATCTGGTCGGCAGGAGTCCGGCTCTTCATGCCGTAGGCTTGACGGGTTGGGCGCCTGCCGCCCTGGACCGACTTACTACGCCGTAGGTCCCCGCACCGCACCCGTCCCACCACTGAGTGGGGAGAGGGATGGCGCATACAGGAAACCCCGGCGAGAGAGGCCGAAGGCCAATTCATGACCATGACTGATCCCATCGCAGACATGCTCACGCGTCTGCGTAACGCGAACTCGGCGTACCACGACGACGTCGTGATGCCGCACAGCAAGATCAAGTCGCACATCGCGGAGATCCTCCAGCAGGAGGGCTTCATCACGGGCTGGAAGGTCGAGGACGCCGAGGTCGGCAAGAACCTCGTCCTCGAGCTGAAGTTCGGCCCGAACCGCGAGCGCTCGATCGCCGGCATCAAGCGAATCTCGAAGCCGGGTCTGCGTGTATACGCAAAGTCCACCAACCTGCCGAAGGTTCTCGGCGGCCTGGGCGTGGCGATCATCTCCACGTCCCACGGTCTCCTGACCGGCCAGCAGGCCAGCAAGAAGGGCGTAGGTGGGGAAGTCCTCGCCTACGTCTGGTAGTCGGGAACGGAGGAATAGCTCATGTCGCGAATCGGCAAGCTCCCCATCCAGGTTCCCGCCGGTGTGGACGTCACCATCGATGGCCGTACGGTCGCGGTGAAGGGCCCCAAGGGCACCCTCTCGCACACCGTTGCCGCGCCGATCGAGGTCACCAAGGGTGAGGACGGCGTCCTGAACGTCGTCCGCCCGAACGACGAGCGTCAGAACAAGGCCCTTCACGGCCTGTCCCGCACGCTGGTGGCGAACATGATCACCGGTGTGACCCAGGGATACATCAAGGCGCTCGAGATCAGTGGTGTCGGTTACCGCGTCCAGGCGAAGGGCTCCAACCTGGAGTTCGCCCTGGGCTACAGCCACCCGATCCTGATCGAGGCCCCGGAGGGCATCACCTTCAAGGTGGAGTCCCCCACGAAGTTCTCCGTCGAGGGCATCGACAAGCAGAAGGTCGGCGAGACCGCGGCCAAGATCCGCAAGCTGCGGAAGCCTGACCCGTACAAGGCCAAGGGCGTCAAGTACGCCGGCGAGGTCATCCGCCGCAAGGTCGGAAAGGCGGGTAAGTAGCCATGGCATACGGTGTAAAGATCGCCAAGGGCGACGCGTACAAGCGTGCAGCCCTCAAGCGTCGTCACATTCGTGTCCGCAAGCACATCTCCGGTTCGCCGGAGCGTCCGCGCTTGGTCGTGACGCGTTCCAACCGCCACATGGTCGCTCAGGTCATCGACGACATCGCGGGCCACACGCTCGCGTCGGCGTCGACCCTGGACGTGTCCATCCGTGGTGGCGAGGGTGACAAGAGCGCCCTGGCCAAGCAGGTCGGGGCCCTGGTCGCCGAGCGTGCCAAGGCCGCAGGCGTCGAGGCCGTCGTGTTTGACCGCGGTGGTAACCAGTACGCCGGGCGGATTGCCGCTCTGGCTGACGCCGCCCGTGAAGCCGGGCTGAAGTTCTAAGCCCCGGTTCCTACGCACAGCGGACGTAACAGAGAGAGGTAAATCCAATGGCTGGACCCCAGCGCCGCGGAAGCGGTGCCGGTGGCGGCGAGCGGCGGGACCGGAAGGGCCGTGACGGCGGCGCAGCTGCCGCCGAGAAGACCGCGTACGTTGAGCGCGTTGTCGCGATCAACCGCGTCGCCAAGGTTGTGAAGGGTGGTCGTCGCTTCAGCTTCACCGCGCTGGTCGTGGTGGGCGATGGTGACGGCACCGTCGGTGTCGGTTACGGCAAGGCCAAGGAAGTTCCCGCGGCCATTGCCAAGGGCGTGGAAGAAGCCAAGAAGAACTTCTTCAAGGTTCCGCGTATCCAGGGCACCATTCCTCACCCGATCACGGGTGAGCGGGCCGCGGGTGTCGTGCTGCTGAAGCCGGCTTCCCCCGGTACCGGTGTTATCGCCGGTGGCCCGGTGCGCGCCGTTCTGGAGTGCGCCGGCGTTCACGACATCCTGTCGAAGTCGCTTGGCTCGTCCAACGCGATCAACATCGTGCACGCGACCGTGGCGGCCCTCAAGGGCCTGCAGCGTCCCGAGGAGATCGCGGCTCGCCGTGGTCTGCCCCTCGAGGACGTCGCCCCCGCGGCTCTGCTCCGTGCACGTGCGGGAGCGGGTGCGTAATGGCTCGCCTCAAGATCACGCAGACGAAGTCGTACATCGGCAGCAAGCAGAACCACCGCGACACCCTTCGTTCGCTCGGGCTCAAGCGCCTGCACGACGTGGTTGTCAAGGAGGACCGCCCCGAGTTCCGCGGCATGGCTAACACCGTCCGCCACCTCGTGACGGTTGAGGAGGTCGACTGACATGGCGGAGAACAAGCCGCTGAAGGCTCACGACCTCCGGCCTGCCCCGGGCGCCAAGACCGCCAAGACCCGTGTGGGTCGTGGTGAGGCGTCCAAGGGTAAGACCGCTGGTCGTGGTACCAAGGGCACGAAGGCCCGCTACCAGGTTCCGGAGCGCTTCGAGGGTGGCCAGATGCCCCTCCACATGCGTCTCCCGAAGCTCAAGGGCTTCAAGAACCCGTTCCGCACCGAGTACCAGGTCGTGAACCTGGACAAGCTCGCGACGCTCTACCCCGAGGGTGGAGAGGTCACGGTGGCCGACCTGGTCGCCAAGGGTGCGGTGCGCAACAACCACCTCGTCAAGGTCCTCGGACAGGGCGAGATCTCCGTGGCGCTGCAGGTTTCGGTTGACGCCGTCTCCGGCTCCGCCAAGGAGAAGATTGCCGCCGCCGGCGGCACCGTCACTGAGCTCGTCTGAGACAAGTCGGACAACTCGATGGCTTGAACATCCGACCGGGGATGCCTCTTATTTGGGGCATCCCCGGTTGGTCGTTCCTAGGGGGGCATGGTCGCCGGTAAGGTGGCGTGCATTGTTGCTGTGGTAACCCCCGGGCGCATGCCCGGGAATCTTTGACTGTTTCGTATTTGTCGATCCTCAAGACCGTCACCTCTCGCTCTGCGCGGGGGTCGCAGGAGGCACCGTGCTCACCGCGTTCGCCCGGGCGTTCAAGACGCCCGACCTGCGCAAGAAGCTGCTCTTCACGCTCGGCATCATCGTGCTCTACCGGCTCGGGGCGCACATCCCGGTACCGGGAGTGAGCTACGAGAACGTCCAGACCTGTGTTGACCAGGCAAGTAAGGGCAACAACAGCCTCTTCGGCCTGGTGAACATGTTCAGCGGTGGTGCACTGCTGCAGATCACGATCTTCGCGCTCGGCATCATGCCGTACATCACGGCCAGCATCATCCTTCAGCTGCTGACCGTGGTCATTCCCCGACTCGAGGCGCTCAAGAAGGAGGGGCAGTCCGGCCAGGCCAAGATCACGCAGTACACGCGTTATCTGACCGTCGCGCTCGCCATCCTCCAGGGCACCGGCCTGGTGGCCACCGCCACCAGCGGCGCGCTGTTCAGCGGCTGCCCGGTCGCCGACCAGATCGTTCCGAACCACTCGATCTTCACGACCATCGTCATGGTGATCACCATGACCGCGGGCACCGCTGCCGTCATGTGGCTCGGTGAGCTCATCACCGACCGCGGCATCGGCAACGGCATGTCGATCCTGATGTTCATCTCGATCGCTGCCAGCTTCCCCGGCGCCCTGTGGGCCATCAAGCAGAGCGGCAAGCTGGCGGACGGCTGGATCGAGTTCGGCACCGTCATCCTGGTCGGCTTCGTCATGGTGGCCCTCGTGGTCTTCGTCGAGCAGGCCCAGCGCCGTATCCCGGTGCAGTACGCGAAGCGCATGATCGGCCGCAGGTCGTACGGCGGTACGTCCACGTACATCCCGCTGAAGGTGAATCAGGCGGGTGTGATTCCCGTCATCTTCGCTTCTTCGCTGCTCTACATTCCGGCCCTGGTCGTCCAGTTCTCCAACTCCACCGCGGGCTGGGCCACATGGATCAAGGATCACTTCGTCAAGGGTGACCACCCGTACTACATCACGGCGTACTTCCTGTTGATCGTCTTCTTCGCCTTCTTCTATGTGGCGATTTCGTTCAACCCCGAGGAAGTCGCCGACAACATGAAGAAGTATGGTGGGTTCATCCCGGGTATCCGGGCTGGTCGACCTACTGCCGAGTACCTGAGCTACGTGCTCAACAGGATCACTTGGCCGGGCTCGCTGTACCTGGGTCTGATCGCTCTCGTGCCGACGATGGCGTTGGCAGGCTTCGGCGGCGCTAACCAGAACTTCCCGTTCGGCGGGACGAGCATCCTCATCATCGTGGGTGTGGGTCTGGAGACCGTGAAGCAGATTGAGAGTCAGCTCCAGCAGCGCAATTACGAAGGGTTCCTCCGCTGATGCGAATCGTCCTCGTCGGGCCGCCCGGTGCCGGCAAGGGAACGCAGGCTGCGTACCTTGCCAAGAACCTGTCGATTCCGCACATCTCCACGGGCGATCTCTTCCGCGCCAACATCAGCCAGGGCACCGACCTTGGTAAGCAGGCCCGCGCCTACATGGACGCGGGGCAGCTGGTGCCGGACGAGGTCACCATTGCGATGGCCAAGGACCGCATGTCCCAGCCGGACGCCGTGAACGGCTTCCTGCTCGACGGCTTCCCGCGCAACGTGGGCCAGGCCGAGGCGCTCGACGAGATGCTCAAGAGCGAGGGCGTGACGCTGGACGCGGTTCTCGACCTGGAGGTCCCCGAGGACGAGGTCGTCAAGCGCATCGCGGGCCGGCGTATCTGCCGCAACGACAGCGCGCACGTCTTCCACGTGACGTACAACCCGCCGAAGACCGAGGGTGTCTGCGACACCTGCGACGGCGAGCTGTACCAGCGCGACGACGACACCGAGGAAACGGTCCGGACCCGGCTCGAGGTCTACCACACCCAGACCGAGCCGATCATCGACTACTACCGGGCCCAGGGCCTGGTGGTCACGATCTCGGCGCTCGGCAAGGTCGAGGACGTGACCAAGCGGTCGATGGAAGCCCTCAAGAAGGTCCGCGAGGACTGAGGAACCCCCGTAATACCTGTACAGACGGCCGCGGCGTCCTTGGGCGCCGTGGCCGTCTGTTTGCGCCGTATCGTGGAGTACGCCGCAGCCGTTCCCGTTCGATGCAGAGAGGCGCCGCGCAATGGTGCAGATCAAGACCCCCGAGCAGATCGCGAAGATGCGTGAGGCGGGGCTGGTGGTCGCTGCCATCCACGCGGCCACCCGCGAGGCGGCGGTGCCCGGCGCCACCACCCACGACCTGGACCAGGTCGCACGCAAGGTGATCGCCGACCACGGTGCGAAGTCGAACTTCCTCGGGTACGGCGGGTTCCCCGCGACCATCTGCGCCTCGGTCAACGAGGTCGTCGTGCACGGCATCCCGGACGAGAAGACCGTCCTCAAGGACGGCGACATCATCTCCATCGACGCCGGCGCGATCGTGGACGGCTGGCACGGCGACGCGGCGTACACGGCGTTCGTCGGCACCGGTCACGCTCCGGAGCTCATCGAGCTGTCCCGGGTGACCGAGGAGTCCATGTGGGCCGGGATCGCGGCGATGAAGGTGAACAACCGCCTCGTCGACATCTCGAAGGCGATCGAGTCCTACATCCGCCGCCAGCCGCGTCCGGCCACCGGCAAGTACGGGATCATCGAGGACTACGGCGGCCACGGCATCGGCACCGAGATGCACATGGACCCGCACCTGCTGAACTACGTCGCGCGCAAGCGCGGCAAGGGCATCAAGCTGGTTCCCGGCGTCTGCCTGGCCATCGAGCCGATGGTCTCGCTCGGTACGCCGCAGACCGAGGTGCTCCAGGACAACTGGACGGTCATCACGACCGACGGCACCTGGTCCTCGCACTGGGAGCACTCGATCGCCCTGACCGAACAGGGCCCCCTGGTCCTGACGGCCCCCGACTGCGGCCGCGCGAAGCTGGCGGAGTACGGGATCCAGGCCGCGCCGGACCCGCTGGGCTGAGCGGGCCCCACCGGCCGGGAACGCGCCCCCGGGCAGGTCTAAGGATCTACTCCGATGGGCAAACTTGACGGATTCGTCTTTTGGGGTCCGCTGACGTAGACTGACTCGTCGGCTCTCGTGCATCCGTGTGTCCGCATACGGAGCGGAGAGTCGATCAAGGTAGCCGATTCGAAAGGCGAAGCGTGGCCAAGAAGCAAGGTGCCATCGAAATTGAGGGCACCGTGATCGAGTCCCTCCCGAACGCCATGTTCAAGGTGGAACTCCAGAACGGTCACAAGGTCCTCGCGCACATCAGCGGCAAGATGCGGATGCACTACATCCGCATCCTCCCGGATGACCGCGTCGTGGTGGAGCTGTCTCCGTACGACCTGACGCGTGGCCGGATCGTCTACCGATACAAGTAGATCTTGCCCACGCCCTGCTGCGGCGGGGTGGTGGCACTGACCCGGAGAACCTGACATCCCATGAAGGTCAAGCCGAGCGTCAAGAAGATCTGCGACAAGTGCAAGGTGATCCGCCGTCACGGTCGGGTCATGGTCATCTGCGACAACCTGCGCCACAAGCAGCGCCAGGGCTGACGCACGACCCCCTGCATCTCGCAGCACTTCGCGCGACGCACGTAATACGTACATACGCAGTGCCCGTCCAAGCTTCGGCTGACGACACCTCCGGCGGGGGCCGGGGACCCGGGCGTACCACCGCTTCCCTTTCGGGAGCGGTCGGCGGCCGGGAGTGGTACTGCGGAAGACCCCCGAAATAACAACTGGAGCCATTGAATGGCACGCGTTTCAGGTGTTGACATCCCGCGCGAAAAGCGCGTGGAGGTTGCCCTCACCTACGTCTTCGGTATCGGGCGCACCCGGTCCAAGGAGATCCTCGCCACCACGGGTGTGAACCCGAACACGCGCGTTCGCGACCTGGCCGAAGAGGACCTGGTCAAGATCCGCGAGTACGTGGACGCCAACCTCCGCACCGAGGGTGACCTCCGTCGCGAGATTCAGGCCGACATCCGCCGCAAGGTCGAGATCGGCTGCTACCAGGGTCTGCGTCACCGCCGCGGCCTGCCGGTCCACGGCCAGCGCACCAGCACGAACGCTCGTACCCGCAAGGGTCCGCGTCGCGCGATCGCCGGTAAGAAGAAGCCGGGCAAGAAGTAGTCCTCAGCGGACGCACTGCGGCAGTCCGGATCCCCGGGCCGTTGCAGCATCCAGCGGTCTTCGCTGTAGGACCGATCACCTCCCCTCTCCATCTGGAGTAAAGACATGCCCCCCAAGGGACGTCAGGGCGCAGCCAAGAAGGTGCGTCGCAAGGAAAAGAAGAACGTTGCTCACGGCCACGCGCACATCAAGAGCACGTTCAACAACACGATCGTTTCGATCACGGACCCCTCGGGCAACGTGATCTCCTGGGCCTCCGCCGGCCACGTCGGCTTCAAGGGCTCGCGCAAGTCCACCCCCTTCGCCGCGCAGATGGCCGCCGAGTCGGCCGCCCGCCGCGCGCAGGAGCACGGCATGCGCAAGGTTGACGTTTTCGTCAAGGGTCCGGGCTCCGGCCGCGAGACCGCGATCCGCTCCCTCCAGGCCACCGGCCTCGAGGTCGGTTCGATCCAGGACGTCACCCCCACTCCGCACAACGGATGCCGGCCGCCCAAGCGCCGTCGCGTCTGACGCACTGAAGCAACGGAGACAACTGGAAAATGGCGCGATACACCGGGGCCGACTGCAAGCGTTGCCGTCGGGAGAAGCAGAAGCTGTTCCTTAAGGGCAGCAAGTGCGAGAGCGCGAAGTGCCCGATCGAGATCCGTCCTTACCCCCCGGGTGAGCACGGACGCGGGCGCACCAAGGACAGCGAGTACCTTCTTCAGCTTCGTGAGAAGCAGAAGTGCTCGCGGATCTACGGTGTCCTTGAGAAGCAGTTCGTGAACTACTACAAGGAAGCGAACCAGAAGACCGGCAAGACCGGTGAGAACCTTCTGCGCATCCTTGAGACCCGCCTCGACAACGTGGTCTACCGGGCCGGCTTTGCCAAGTCCCGCGACCACGCCCGTCAGCTGGTGCGTCACGGACACATCGCCGTGAACGGCACGAAGACCGACATTCCGTCGGCCCGCGTCGCCGTGAACGACGTCATCGAGGTCCGCAAGAAGTCGAAGGCCCTGACCCCCTTCCAGGTGGCCCAGGCCGAGGCCGGCGAGCGCACCGTCCCGGCATGGCTCGAAGCCGTGCCGTCGACGCTGCGGATCCTCGTGCACTCCCTGCCCGAGCGCCAGGTGATCGACACCCAGGTGCAGGAGCAGCTGATCGTCGAGCTCTACTCCAAGTAGGAGAGCTCGCGGGTCCGGGCGGTACGGCTCTTTCGGGCCGTGCCGCCCGTACCCTTGTCAGTATCTGGGGGCGTCAAATAGTGGGCGCCCACGACTGAAGGACCACAGCATGCTTATCGCTCAGCGTCCGTCGCTGACCGAAGAGGTCGTCGACGAGTTCCGCTCCCGGTTCGTGATCGAGCCGCTGGAGCCGGGCTTCGGTTACACCCTCGGTAACTCTCTCCGCCGCACGCTCCTCTCCTCGATCCCCGGCGCTGCTGTCACCAGCATCCGGATCGACGGTGTCCTGCACGAGTTCACCACCGTGCCGGGCGTCAAGGAGGACGTCACCGACCTCATCCTCAACATCAAGCAGCTGGTCGTCTCCTCGGAGCACGACGAGCCGGTCGTGATGTACCTGCGCAAGCAGGGTCCCGGCCTGGTCACCGCTGCTGACATCGCCCCGCCGGCCGGTGTCGAGGTCCACAACCCGGACCTGGTCCTCGCCACGCTGAACGGCAAGGGCAAGCTGGAGATGGAGCTGACCGTCGAGCGCGGTCGCGGCTACGTCTCCGCCGTCCAGAACAAGCAGGCGGGCCAGGAGATCGGCCGTATCCCGGTCGACTCCATCTACTCGCCGGTGCTCAAGGTCACGTACAAGGTCGAGGCGACCCGTGTCGAGCAGCGCACCGACTTCGACAAGCTGATTGTCGACGTCGAGACCAAGCAGGCCATGCGTCCCCGGGACGCCATGGCGTCGGCCGGTAAGACTCTGGTCGAGCTGTTCGGTCTGGCCCGCGAGCTCAACATCGACGCCGAGGGCATCGACATGGGCCCGTCGCCGACGGACGCCGCGCTCGCTGCCGATCTGGCGCTGCCGATCGAGGAGCTGGAGCTCACGGTCCGCTCGTACAACTGCCTCAAGCGTGAGGGCATCCACTCCGTGGGTGAGCTCGTGGCGCGCTCGGAGGCCGACCTGCTCGACATTCGCAACTTCGGTGCGAAGTCGATCGACGAGGTCAAGGCGAAGCTGGCCGGTATGGGCCTGGCGCTCAAGGACAGCCCGCCCGGATTCGACCCGACCGCTGCCGCCGACGCCTTCGGCGCCGACGACGACGCGGACGCGGGCTTCGTCGAGACCGAGCAGTACTAGTACGCCTCCGGCCGGGGTGCCTGGGTTTCCGGGCGCCCCGGACCGGGTGAGGGCTTTGTCCTCAATTGCCGGACGGGCTTGATTTCGGCCGATGACTGACCTCATCGGCCGGGATGGTGTCCGGATGGCCCATGAACTTCCGTGGAGCGACCGCTTCACGGGAACTGACACCGGTACCTGATACGGCCGGTGCAGCACACAAGGAGAAACACCATGCCGCGTCCCGCAAAGGGTGCCCGTCTGGGCGGCAGCGCCGCGCACGAGCGTCTGCTTCTCGCGAACCTCGCGAAGTCGCTGTTCGAGCACGGCCGCATCACGACGACCGAGGCCAAGGCCCGCCGCCTGCGTCCGGTCGCCGAGCGTCTGATCACCAAGGCGAAGAAGGGCGACATCCACAACCGTCGCCTCGTTCTGCAGACGATCACGGACAAGAGCATCGTGCACACGCTCTTCACCGAGATCGCCCCGCGCTACGAGAACCGCCCCGGTGGTTACACGCGCATCACCAAGATCGGCAACCGTCGTGGCGACAACGCCCCGATGGCCGTCATCGAGCTGGTCGAGGCGCTGACCGTGGCGCAGCAGGCCACCGGTGAGGCCGAGGCCGCGACGAAGCGTGCGGTCAAGGAGGACTCCCTCAAGAAGGACGAGTCCGCCGAGGTCGTCGAGGACGCCAAGCCGGCCGAGGCCGACGCGCCCGCCGCGGAAGCGGCTGATGTGGAAGCCAAGGACGCCTGAGCGTTCTGAGACCACTGGACGGGCTCGCATCACCCTTCGGGGCGGTGCGGGCCCGTTCCGTATGTTCAGGCTTGAGAGGATCGTTGGGTGAGTGACGAAGTAGAGCCCGGTTTTGTACGGGTGCGGCTGGACCTGGCCTACGACGGCAAGGACTTCTCCGGCTGGGCGAAGCAGACGGCGCGGCGCACGGTGCAGGGGGAGATCGAGGACGCGCTGCGTACCGTGACGCGGTCCGAGCGGACGTACGACCTGACGGTCGCCGGGCGCACCGATGCCGGGGTGCATGCCCGAGGTCAGGTCGCGCATGTCGATCTGCCGGACGGGGTGTGGGCCGAGCACGGTGCGTTGCTGCTGCGTCGGATGGCCGGCCGGATGGCCCCCGATGTACGGATCTGGCGGGTGGCCGAGGCTCCGGCGGGGTTCAACGCGCGTTTCTCGGCGCTGTGGCGGCGGTACGCGTACCGGATCTCGGACCGGGCCGGCGGTGCGGATCCCCTGACTCGCGGTCATGTGCTCTGGCACGACCGCCCGTTGGACGTGGACGCGATGAACGCGGCTGCGGCCAGGATGGTCGGGGAGCACGATTTCGCCGCGTACTGCAGGAAGCGCGAGGGTGCGACGACCATCCGTACGCTGCAGAAGCTGAGTTGGGTACGGGACGAGGCGTCCGGAGTCATCACGGGGACCGTGCGGGCCGATGCCTTCTGCCACAACATGGTGCGCGCCCTGGTCGGCGCCATGCTGTTCGTGGGGGACGGACGCCGCCCCGACCCGTGGCCGGCCCAGGTGCTGGCGGCGGGGGTGCGGGACCCGGGGGTGCACGTGGTGCGGCCGCACGGGCTGACGCTGGAGGAAGTCGCCTACCCGGTCGACGAGTTGCTCGCCGCGCGCAACAAGGCGGCACGCAACATGCGGACGCTGCCTGGGGGCGGCTGCTGCTGAGGCGCGGTGCCGTCCGCAGCCTCCGGACCGTCTCGAGGCGCGCGTCGCCGCCGTTCCTCGGCCTCTCGGTGACGTTCCGGTGCGGCAACGCGCCCGAGTGGGGCCGGGGTGCGGCCGATGAGGGGGCGGGCCGTCCTGGTGAGGCGTGGCTGGTCGGCGAAGCCCGCGGCGGCCGCCACCGATTCCTGGGGCCGTGTCAGCTGGTGGGCGCGGTCGCCGCCGCCGAGGCCTGGACCTCGCCGCGGTGGCGGATCTGACGGAACGTGAAGTTCGTCAGGTCGTCGCCGACCGCGAATACGTTCTTGTCGGCCTTGGTTACGTTCTTACCGTTCGTGAAGCCCCCGATGGTGAAGTAGGCGTAGCGGCCGTACGAGTTGGCGGTGCGGCGGCAGATGGAACCGCCGCGGCAGAACGTCGGCACGCCCGCGCCGCTCAGCGACGCGAGACCGCCGGACGCCTGCTGCGCCGCCTTCTTGGCCTGCGCCTCCGTCTCGAAGACCGCGACGCCGACGGTGACGGCGACCCCCGCCCTGCTGTACGTGGCGCGGATGACCTGGTCGCAGCCGTTGTTCGTGAGGATCGGGCCGAGCGCGCCCTGGGTGGTCGCGGCGCAGTTCGTCGTGCGGTGCGTGGCGTCCTTGGCGTAGACGCGGTCGCCCATCGCCAGCTTCCTGCCGGGGTAGAAGGAGTCGATGGAGATCGGCGCCCTGTCCTTCTTCACATCGGATATGTAGTCCTTCGGGTCCGGCGGGGGCGGAGGCGCCACCGTGGAGAAGGACGGCTCGGGCTCCGCCGAGTCGGCCGGCAGATCGGCGGGTCCCGGCAACTGGCTCGCGTTCTTGCCCGAGCCGGTGGAGCCGCCGTTGTTGCTGGCCGAGATGACGGCTGTGGCGACGATCGCCGCTGTCGCGGCGGTGGCGAGGGCGCCGCCGCCGATCATCAGCCATTTCTTGCGACGGCTCCGCGCGGCGGATTCATCGGCCAGCGCTGCCCAGTCCGGAGTGTGATTGCCTCCGGGCCCCCAGGAGGGCCCCCCTTGCCCAAAGCTCATGCGGCGAATCCTAGAGGAGGCGTAAATCGGTTGGGTCAGGGCTTCGCGGACCGTGACAATGCTGTGCATGGGACATCTTGAAGCAGGCCATCTTGAGTACTACCTACCGGACGGACGGGTGCTGCTCGGCGATGCTTCGTTCCGGGTCGCGGACGGGGCCGTCGTCGCCCTCGTGGGGGCGAACGGCGCCGGGAAGACGACGCTGCTGCGGCTGCTGTCCGGGGAGATCCAGCCGCACGGCGGCACGGTGTCGGTGAGCGGCGGACTCGGGGTGATGCCGCAGTTCGTGGGCTCGGTGCGGGACGACCGTACGGTCCGGGACATCCTCGTCTCCGTCGCCCAGCCGCGCATCCGGGAGGCGGCGCAGGCCGTCGACAAGGCCGAGGAGCTGATCCTCACCGTCGACGACGAGGCCGCGCAGATGACGTACGCGCAGGCTCTCAGCGACTGGGCGGAGGCCCGCGGGTACGAGGCCGAGACCGTCTGGGACATGTGCACCATGGCCGCGCTCGGTGTCCCGTACGAGAAGGCGCAGTGGCGCGAGGTCCGCACGCTCAGTGGTGGTGAGCAGAAGCGGCTCGTGCTCGAAGCGCTGCTGCGCGGGCCCGACGAGGTGCTGCTGCTCGACGAGCCGGACAACTATCTCGACGTCCCCGGCAAGCGGTGGCTGGAGGGGAAGCTCAAGGAGACGCGGAAGACGGTGCTGTTCGTCTCGCACGACCGGGAACTGCTGTCCCGGGCCGCGGAGAAGATCGTCAGCGTGGAGCCCGGCCCGGCGGGCAGCGACGTGTGGGTGCACGGCGGCGGTTTCGACACGTACCACGAGGCCCGCAAGGACCGGTTCGCCCGGTTCGAGGAGCTGAAGCGGCGCTGGGACGAGAAGCACGCCCAGCTGAAGAAGCTGGTGCTCAGCCTCCGGCAGGCGGCGTCCATCAGCCACGAGCTGGCCTCGCGCTACCAGGCGGCGCAGACCCGGCTGCGGAAGTTCGAGGAGGCCGGGCCCCCGCCGGAGCCGCCGCGCGAGCAGGACATCAAGATGCGGCTGCGCGGTGGCCGGACCGGGGTGCGGGTGGTGACCTGCAAGGGGCTGGAGCTGACCGGGCTGATGAAGCCGTTCGACCTGGAGATCTACTACGGGGAACGGGTGGCCGTCCTCGGCTCGAACGGCTCGGGCAAGTCGCACTTCCTGCGGCTGCTGGCCGGGGAACCGGTCGCGCACACGGGGGAGTGGAAGCTCGGTGCGCGTGTCGTGCCCGGGCATTTCGCGCAGACGCACGCCCATCCGGAGCTGATGGGGCACACGCTCGTCGAGATCCTGTGGACGGAGCACGCGAAGGACCGGGGCGGGGCAATGTCCGTACTGCGCCGGTACGAACTGGAGCGGCAGGGCGACCAGCCCTTCGAGAAGCTGTCAGGCGGGCAGCAGGCACGGTTCCAGATCCTGCTGCTGGAGCTGGCGGGAACCACGGCGCTGCTGCTGGACGAGCCGACGGACAACCTGGACCTGGAGTCGGCGGAGGCGCTGCAGGACGGGCTCGAGGTGTACGACGGGACCGTGATGGCCGTCACGCACGACCGGTGGTTCGCGAAGTCCTTCGACCGGTACCTGGTGTTCGGGTCGGACGGGGTGGTGCGGGAGACGGCGGAGCCGGTGTGGGACGAGCGGCGGGTGGAGCGCGTGCGGTAAGGGGGTGAAGGGGCGGGTGTGTTGCGGGGGGGGGGGCTCCGCCCCCGGGCCCCCGCTCCTCGAACGCCGGAGGGGCTGGATTCGGCGCCCGGAGGGGCGGGTTTCGGCGGCCCGGAGGAGCTGGATCCGGCGCCTGTCCGGACACCGATCGGCGCCCTGACAGGCGGGGCCTGCGGCGCGTTTTGACCCGCGCGGGGGAGCGACGGTATTCTTCTGGTTTGTTATGCGTATTGGCTTGGTCGTTCTCACGCGAGGGGCCCTTACGCCGGTCCACCGGGCCGATGACCAGCGGCAGGCACTCGGGTTGCGTCCCCGTAGCGCCGCCAGGGCTGGTTCGATCGTCCGGGTGGCCTTGTCAGGACTCACTCACTGAAGAAGCGAAGGCTACGACCGTGCGTACGTACAGCCCCAAGCCCGGCGATGTGACGCGCCAGTGGCACATCATTGACGCGCAGGACATCGTCCTGGGTCGTCTGGCCACCACGGCTGCGAACCTCCTCCGAGGCAAGCACAAGGCGATTTACGCCCCCCACATGGACATGGGCGACTTCGTCATCATCATCAACGCCGAGAAGGTTCACCTCTCCGGCAACAAGAAGACCCAGAAGATGGCGTACCGCCACTCCGGGTTCCCGGGTGGTCTGCGCTCCGTGCGTTATGACGAGCTCCTCTCCAAGAACCCGGAGAAGGCTGTCGAGAAGGCCATCAAGGGCATGATCCCCAAGAACACCCTGGGCCGTCAGATGCTCTCGAAGCTCAAGGTCTACGCGGGCGACCAGCACCCGCACGCTGCGCAGCAGCCGGTCCCGTTCGAGATCACCCAGGTCGCGCAGTAGTTCCGGCCTCCCCCTAAGACGTAAAGAAAGATCTGAGGAGAATCGTGGCCGAGACCACTGTTGAGAACCCCATCGAGGGCACCGAGGGCGAAGAGGTCTTCGCCGAGGTGACCACCTTCGAATCCGAGGTTCCCGTCGAGGGCGAGTACACCAGCGAGTCGCTGGCGTCCCGCTTCGGCGAGCCGCAGCCTGCCGCCGGCCTTGGCCGTCGCAAGAACGCCATTGCCCGCGTCCGGATCGTTCCGGGCACCGGCAAGTGGAAGATCAACGGTCGCACCCTTGAGGACTACTTCCCCAACAAGGTGCACCAGCAGGAAGTCAACGAGCCCTTCAAGGTGCTCGAGCTCGACAACCGCTACGACGTCATCGCCCGCATCTCGGGTGGCGGTGTCTCGGGTCAGGCCGGCGCCCTGCGCCTCGGTGTCGCCCGTGCGCTGAACGAGGCGGACGTGGACAACAACCGCGCCCCGCTGAAGAAGGCCGGCTTCCTCTCCCGCGACGACCGTGCGGTCGAGCGCAAGAAGGCCGGTCTCAAGAAGGCCCGTAAGGCTCCGCAGTACAGCAAGCGCTAATCCCGCCTGCTCACCTGTTGTACACGTTCGCCCCGGAGGCACTCCCTGTGCCCCCGGGGCGTTCGTTTATTGGCACCCTCGGGCGTATAACGGCATCAGACGCTCATAGGCCCGCCGTGCTCGGCATGGCTCTTCATGTTGCCTTGCGTCGTTCTGGGTCATGCCTGCCTGTCATGACTTGTTTTGTTTTTGCAGTTCGGTTTCGGAGCATCTTCGGAGGACACCAGTGGGACGACTCTTCGGCACGGACGGTGTGCGCGGTGTCGCCAATGCGGACCTGACGGCCGAGCTCGCGCTCGGTCTCTCGGTCGCTGCGGCGCATGTGCTTGCCGAGGCGGGCACCTTTGAGGGGCATCGGCCGACCGCCGTGGTGGGACGCGACCCACGTGCGTCCGGAGAGTTCCTGGAGGCTGCCGTGGTGGCCGGTCTGGCGAGCGCGGGCGTGGACGTCCTGCGGGTCGGTGTGCTGCCCACCCCCGCGGTGGCGTACCTCACCGGCGTGCTGGGCGCCGACCTCGGCGTGATGCTCTCCGCCAGCCACAACGCCATGCCGGACAACGGTGTCAAGTTCTTCGCCCGCGGCGGTCACAAGCTCGCCGACGAGCTGGAGGACCGGATCGAGACGGTCTACGAGCAGCACCGCACCGGTGAGCCCTGGGCGCGTCCGACGGGCGCCGGGGTGGGCCGGGTCACCGATTACACCGAGGGCTTCGACCGGTACGTGGCCCACCTCGTCGCGGTCCTGCCGAACCGGCTCGACGGGCTGAAGGTCGTCCTCGACGAGGCGCACGGCGCGGCCGCCCGGGTCTCGCCCGAGGCATTCGCCCGGGCCGGCGCCGAGGTCGTCACCATCGGGGCCGATCCGAACGGCCTGAACATCAACGACGGCTGCGGCTCCACCCACCTGGACCTGCTGAAGGCCGCCGTCGTCGAGCACGGCGCCGACTTCGGCGTCGCGCACGACGGCGACGCCGACCGCTGCCTCGCCGTGGACGCCTCGGGCGAGGAGATCGACGGCGACCAGATCCTGGCCGTGCTGGCCCTCGCCATGCGCGAGGCCGGGCAGCTGCGCAAGGACACCGTGGTCGGCACGGTCATGTCCAATCTCGGCTTCAAGATCGCCATGGAGCGGGAGGGCATCCACCTCGTCCAGACCGCCGTCGGCGACCGGTACGTACTGGAGTCGATGAAGGCGGAGGGCTACGCGCTGGGCGGCGAGCAGTCCGGCCATGTCATCGTCCTCGACCACGCCACGACCGGTGACGGAACGCTGACCGGCCTGCTGCTGGCGGCCCGGGTCGTCGCCACCGGCCGTACGCTCGCCGACCTGGCCGGTGTCATGCAGCGGCTCCCGCAGATCCTGGTCAACGTCCGGGACGTCGACAAGTCCCGGGTCTCCACCTCCCCGGAGCTGGCCGCCGCGGTCGAGGAGGCCGAGCGCGAGCTGGGCGACACCGGGCGCGTACTGCTGCGTCAGTCGGGCACCGAGCCGCTGGTGCGGGTCATGGTCGAGGCGGCCGACATCGAGCAGGCGCGGTCGGTGGCCGGGCGGCTGGCCGACGTGGTGAAGTCCGCCCTGGGGTGACCTTCGCCGTACGAGGGTTTCGCCGTACGAGGGTGAGGTGCCGCCCGGTGTTCCTCCTGGAGGGGCGCCGGGCGGCGTCGTGTGCGGTTGGTGCCGGGCGACAGCCGAAGGACCGTCGCGGGCCCCGGACCGTCGCGTCAGGCAGCCCGGATCCGACGGCGGTGCATCGTCCACAGCGCCTTCTGGACCAGCAGTGTCAGCGTGCCCGCGAGCACGATCCCGCCGAGGTTCGCCATCAGCTGGCCCACCGAACCCCACGTCTGGGAAAGGTCCTGGTAGCTGAAGGCCACCGCCGCATTGGCGGCCGCGGGCACCGTCGTCACCGAGATCGCGACGCCGATCAGCGCCCCCGACTTCGCCGAGGTGAGGGAGAGCGTCCCGCCGATACCCGCCAGGAGCGCCACCACGAACGACATCCAGTCCGGCTGCCAGATGAACGCCGTATTGGGCCGCTTCGCCTCGATCATCGCCTCCGTGAACAGCCCGAGGCCGTTCATCATCCAGGCGAACCCGGCCGTCAGCACCATCGCTACGGCGAACCCGCCGACCAGCGCCCACAGCGACCGCCACACCAGCCGCGGGGCGCGCTGCACCAGCGCCGTGGAAATGCCGGCCAGTGGCCCGAACTCCGGGCCCACCGCCATCGCGCCCACGATCAGGATCGCGTTGTCCAGCATCACACCGCAGGCCGCGAGCATCGTGGCGATCGTGAGGAACGCCAGGTAGGTGACGCTGAACGTCGACTCCTCGTGGGTCACCTCCGCCAGTTCCTCCCACAGCACCGCGTCCGCGCCCTCGCCCGGCGCCTCCTCCTCGGCCCGGTCGGCATGCGCGGAGAGCGTCAGGTCCGTTTCCTCGACGCTGATCGAGCCGGACTCGTCGATGCCGAGCTCGCGCAGTGAGGCGATCAGCTCGTCGCCCGCCTCGCGCGCCACGTCGCACGTCACGACATCGCCCGCGGGGTCGAGGGCGACACCGGGCATGAGCACCAGATGCGTGGCGCCGACGGTGTGCTGCACGACGTGCACCACCTCGTCCGTGCGGTCGTGAGGGACGATCAGGCGCAGATGCAGCACGCGGATACTCCCGGGGAGGCTCGGGGGACTCAGAGTTTGCGCAGCGAAAGACGCTGGACCTTGTGGTCCGGGCCCTTGCGCAGCACCAGAGTGGCACGGCCGCGTGTGGGTGCCACATTTTCCAGCAGATTGGGCTTGTTGATGGTCCGCCACATGGTGCGGGCGTACTCCATGGCCTCCTCCTCGGAGACCTGGGTGTACTTGCGGAAGTACGAGAACGGGTTCTGGAAGGCCGTCTCGCGCAGCTGGCGGAAGCGGTTGAGGTACCAGGTCTCGATGTCCTCGGCCCGCGCGTCCACGTACACACTGAAGTCGAAGTAGTCGGCGAGCCCGACTCTGGTGCGGCCGTCCTTGCCGGGGAGCGCGGGCTGCAGCACGTTGAGGCCCTCGACGATCAGGATGTCGGGGCGGCGTACGGTGAGCCGCTCGCCCGGCACGATGTCGTAGATCAGGTGCGAGTAGACGGGCGCCGTCACCTCGTCCTTGCCGGCCTTGATGTCGGCGACGAAACGGGTCAGGGCGCGCCGGTCGTACGACTCGGGGAACCCCTTGCGCGACATCAGCCCGCGCGCCCGGAGCTCCTTCATCGGCAGCAGGAACCCGTCCGTGGTGACGAGCTCCACCCGGGGGTGCTCGGGCCAGCGGGCGAGCAGCGCCTGGAGGATACGGGCACTGGTCGACTTGCCGACGGCGACACTGCCGGCGACCCCGATGACGAATGGGGTGCCCCGCTGCTCGCCATGGCCGTTGCCCGCGTCCCCGAGGAAGGTGTTCAGGGCGCCGCGCAGGCCGGAGGTGGCCTGGACGTAGAGGTTGAGGAGGCGGGAGAGCGGCAGGTAGACGTCGCGTACCTCGTCGAGGTCGATGACGTCCCCCAGCCCGCGCAGCTGCTCCACCTCCTCGGCGGTCAGCGGCAGCGGCGTCTTGTCGCGCAGGGCGCTCCACTCGGCGCGCGACAGGTCGACGTATGGCGTCGAAGCGTGCTCGGCGCGTCGGTGGGTGCTCCGTGGCGGCGAAGTGATCACGGGTTCATTGTTGCGGGAGTTTTGACGCAGTGGGGGGTGGGGTCGGTCACGTGGAAGGGCTGCTGGCCGGTGTCCGCACCCCTGTAGCGGACACCGGCCCGTTTCGTACCACCCTGCGGTCAGGACTTCTGGCCCTTGGCATCGACGACGGCGGCCCTGATCCGCGTCTCACTGGTGAGGACCTCCCCGGTCTTGTACGTGCGTGGTGCCCGCGAGGGCCCGGGACGTGGTGGACCACTGCGGGACGGACGTGAACCCGGCCGATTCGACGCGGATCCGGGGCTGCCGCTCGCAGCGGATCGGAGCGACTCCGCCGACGAATGATCCCGGCCGCCCCGCGCCCCTTCTGCGACGATGCAAGCGAGGGGAGGGCGACCGCGAAAGGATCGTTATGTGTGGAATCGTCGGGTACGTCGGTGGGCAGTCCGCGCTTGATGTTGTCGTCGCAGGGCTGAAGCGCCTCGAATACCGCGGGTACGACTCCGCGGGTGTCGCCGTTCTCGCGGACGGCGGGCTGGCCTCCATGAAGAAGGCCGGCAAGCTCGTCAATCTGGAGAAGGCGCTGGTCGAACAGCCTCTTCCGGCCGGGACCACCGCGATCGGGCACACCCGGTGGGCCACCCACGGCGGGCCCACCGATGCCAACGCCCACCCGCATCTCGACAACGCGGGCCACGTCGCCGTCGTGCACAACGGAATCATCGAGAACTTCGCCGGGCTGCGCGCCGAACTCGCCGAGCGCGGGCACGATCTGGCGTCCGAGACCGACACCGAGGTCGTCGCCCATCTGCTCGCCGAGGCGTACTCGTCGACCGGTGACCCGGCAGAGGCGATGCGACAGGTCTGCCGGCAGCTCGAAGGGGCGTTCACCCTGGTCGCCGTGCATGCCGATGAGCCGGATGTGGTGGTGGGCGCCCGGCGGAACTCACCGCTCGTGGTCGGGGTGGGGGACGGGGAGGCGTTCCTGGCCTCCGATGTGGCCGCGTTCATCGCGCACACCCGGTCGGCGATCGAGCTGGGGCAGGATCAGGTCGTCGAGCTGCGCCGGGGGTCCGTCACGGTCACCGACTTCGACGGGCAGCCCGCCGAGGTCCGTAAGTACCACGTGGACTGGGACGCCTCCGCCGCCGAGAAGGGCGGCTACGACTACTTCATGCTCAAGGAGATCGCCGAGCAGCCGAAGGCCGTGGCCGACACCCTCCTCGGGCGGATCGACCGCTCGGGCTCGCTCCACCTCGACGAGGTGCGCATCGCGCCGAGCGTGCTCCGGGAGGTCGACAAGGTGGTCGTCGTGGCCTGCGGGACCGCGTACCACGCCGGGATGATCGCCAAGTACGCCATCGAGCACTGGACCAGGCTGCCCTGCGAGACGGAGCTCGCCAGCGAGTTCCGATACCGCGACCCGATCCTCGACCAGCGCACCCTCGTCATCGCGATCTCCCAGTCCGGCGAGACGATGGACACGCTGATGGCGCTGCGGCACGCCCGCGAGCAGGGCGCGAAGGTCCTCGCCATCTGCAATACGAACGGGTCGACCATTCCGCGTGAGTCCGACGCGGTGCTGTACACGCACGCCGGGCCGGAGGTCGCCGTCGCCTCGACCAAGGCGTTCCTGACGCAGCTCGTCGCCTGCTACCTCGTCGCCCTGTATCTCGGCCAGACCCGCGGTACGAAGTGGGGCGACGAGATCCGGGCCGTCGTCCGGCAGCTCTCCGAGGTACCCGGGCAGGTCGAACGGGTCCTGGAGACCATGGAGCCGGTGCGCGCGCTGGCCCGTTCGCTCGCGCACAAGAACACCGTCCTCTTCCTGGGGCGCCACGTCGGTTATCCGGTCGCCCTCGAAGGGGCGTTGAAGCTCAAGGAACTCGCCTACATGCACGCCGAGGGCTTCGCCGCCGGCGAGCTCAAGCATGGGCCGATCGCGCTGATCGAGGACGATCTGCCGGTCGTCGTGGTCGTGCCGTCGCCGCGCGGGCGTTCGGTGCTCCACGAAAAGATCGTGTCGAACATCCAGGAGATCCGGGCACGCGGCGCCCGCACCATCGTCATTGCCGAGGAGGGCGACGAGGCGGTCGTTCCGTACGCCGATCATCTGATCTCGATCCCCGCTGCGCCTACGCTGCTTCAGCCGCTGGTGGCGACCGTGCCCTTGCAGGTCTTCGCCTGCGAACTGGCCACCGCCCGCGGCAATGAGGTGGACCAGCCGCGCAATCTGGCGAAGTCCGTGACCGTCGAGTGAGACCGGCCGGCAATTGGGGGGTGGGTGAAGGAGCGGGGCATCGTAAGGCGGAGGATTGAGCCATGGCGAATGGGGCCTCCCCTGCTCGAGCGAAGCCGAGAGCTCGGGGAACATGGTGATGGACGACAACGCCGCGAGGTGCGTGCCCCAGCCCCGTGACGCCGCCCCCCAATTGCTGGTCGGTCTGAGTCGAAGAATGAGTGAGTGAGCGCGTGATCATCGGGGTCGGGATCGATGTGGCGGAGATCGAACGGTTCGGCGCGGCGCTGGAGCGTACGCCGCATCTGGCTCAGCGGCTTTTCCTGGAGCGGGAGTTGCTGCTGCCCAGCGGTGAGCGGCGCGGTATCGCGTCGCTGGCCGCCAGGTTCGCCGCCAAGGAAGCCGTCGCGAAGGCGCTCGGTGCGCCGGGCGGGCTGCTGTGGACGGACGCCGAGGTGTACGTCGAGGACAGCGGGCAGCCCCGGCTGCGGGTCCGTGGCAGCGTCGCCGCCTGCGCCGCCGAGCGGGGCGTACGGCACTGGCACGTCTCGCTGAGCCATGACGCGGGGGTGGCGTCGGCCGTGGTGATCGCGGAAGGTTGACCGTATGCGAACTGCGTACAGCGTGAAGACCGTACGGGCCGCCGAGCGTGCCCTGATGGCACGGTTGCCGGAGGGCGCCCTGATGCAGCGGGCCGCCGCGGGACTCGCTGTGGCCTGCGGCGATCTGCTGCGGCGCAATGGCCGCGTGTACGGGTCCCGGGTCGTGCTGCTCGTCGGCAGCGGCGACAACGGCGGCGACGCGCTGTACGCGGGCGCCCGGCTGGCCCGGCGCGGCGCGGGCGTCCACGCGCTGCTGACCTCTCCGGGCCGCGCCCACGAGGGCGGGGTCGCGGCGCTCCGCGCGGCGGGCGGGCTGGCCCAGGACGCGGCGCAGGTGGGCACGGACCAGATCGGCCGCGTCGATCTGGTGGTCGACGGCATCACCGGCATCGGCGGGCGCGGCGGGCTGCGCCCGGACGCGGCCGCGCTGGTGCGCGCCTACGAGGCGACCGGGGCGCCGATCCTCGCCGTGGACCTGCCCAGCGGCATCGAGGCGGACACCGGGGAGGTGCTCGGCGACGCCGTGCGGGCCGATGCGACGGTCACCTTCGGTGTGTACAAGCCGGGGCTGCTCATCGACCCGGCCGCCGACCTGGCGGGTGCGCTGCACCTCGTCGACATCGGGCTCGGCGACGAGCTGCCCGGCGTACCCGATCTGGAGGCGCTGCAGTACGCCGATGTCGCCGCGCTGCTGCCGCTTCCCGGCAGCGAGAGCGACAAGTACCGGCGTGGTGTCGTCGGCATCGTTGCCGGGTCCGCGCGGTATCCGGGCGCGGCGGTGCTCGCCGTCGGCGGGGCGCTGCGGGGCGGTGCGGGCGCGGTGCGGTACGTCGGTCCGGGCGCCGGTGCCGTGATCGCCCGGCACCCGGAGACCCTGGTGCACACGGGCCCGCCGTCGAAGGCGGGGCGGGTGCAGGCGTGGGTCGTCGGACCCGGGCTCGGGGACGGTACGGACGCCGTCTCGGCGGTCGCCGATGTGCTGGACGCCGAGGTTCCGGTGCTTGTCGACGCGGACGGGCTGCGGCTGCTCGACGCCGCCGTCGTGCGGTCGCGCACCGCGCCGACGGTGCTCACCCCGCACGCCGGGGAGGCCGCCGCGCTGCTCGGCGTCCCGCGCGAGGAGGTCGAGGAGGAGCGGCTCGCCGCCGTCCGGGAGCTCGCCGCCCGCTACCGCTCCACCGTGCTGCTCAAGGGGTCGACGACCCTGGTCGCCGACGGCACCGGACGCGCTCCCGTACGGGTCAACCCGACCGGCACATCGTGGCTGGCCACGGCGGGCAGCGGCGACGTCCTCTCCGGGCTGACCGGTTCCCTGCTGGCCGCGGGTCTCGACCCGCGCGACGCCGCCTCCGCCGGCGCCTACCTGCATGGCCTCGCCGCCCGCCAGGCCTCGGACGGCGGCCCGGTCTCCGCCCAGGACGTCGCGGACGCGCTCCCCGCGGCGTGGCGTGACGTGCGGGCCTGAGAGATCCTGGGCACCAGACACGGAACCGCGCAGGAGAGCCGGTGAGGAGTGGTCGACTGTGGGCAGCGACTCCGTACGCGTACGCCGGGTGTACGACCCGCAGGAGGACGGTGACGGGACCCGCGTCCTCGTCGACCGGCTCTGGCCCCGCGGCGTCGCCAAGGACCGGGCACGGATCGACCGGTGGCTGAAGGACCTCACCCCGTCGAACGAACTCCGCTCCTGGTACCACGAGGACCGCAGCGGTACCCGGTACGACGACTTCGTGGACCGCTACCGCGCCGAACTCGCCGACCCCTCCCACACGGCGGCGGTGCGGGAGCTGGTCGAGCTGGTCCGCGCGGGCGGGCCGGTGACCCTCGTCACAGCGGTGAAGGACGTCCCGCACAGCCATGTCCCGGTCCTCGTCGACCACGTGGAACATGAGCTGCGACATCGGTGACATCAGCGGCCTCGCGACCGCTGCCGCCACCGGTGACGCACCCCGGGCCGTACTTCCGGATCGGGCCGGACCCCGCGAGCCCGGCATGATCCGAAAGAAGGGCCCTGACCGCACCCGGCACCTGAGGGTCCTGGCGTACGCCTCTGAGAGACTGGCCGCGTGAACGAGACAGCGTCCTTGAGAGCCCGAGCCGAGATCGACCTTGCCGCACTGCGCGCCAACGTCCGTGTGCTGCGCGCCCGCGCGGCCGGCGCGCAACTCATGGGCGTCGTCAAATCCGATGCGTACGGGCACGGGGCGGTGCCCTGCGCCAGGGCCGCGCTCGAAGCCGGGGCGACCTGGATCGGCACCGCGACCCCGCACGAGGCGCTCGCCCTGCGCGCCGCCGGGCTCGGCGGCCGGGTGATGTGCTGGCTGTGGACACCGGGCGGCCCGTGGCGCGAGGCGATCGAGGCCGATATCGATGTGTCGGTCAGCGGCATGTGGGCGCTGCGCGAGGTCGTCGCCGCGGCCCGGGAGGCCGGACGGCCGGCCCGTATCCAGCTCAAGGCCGACACCGGACTGGGGCGCAACGGCTGCCAGCCCGCCGACTGGCCCGAACTGGTCTCCGCCGCCCGCACCGCCGAGGGCGAGGGCACGGTGAAGGTAACCGGCCTCTGGTCCCACTTCGCCTGCGCCGACGAGCCCGGCCATCCGTCGATCGCCGCCCAGCTGGCGGTGTACCGCGACATGGTCGCGCACGCGGAGAAGGCGGGCGTCGAACCCGAGGTGCGGCACATGGCCAACTCCCCGGCGACGCTGACGATCCCCGAGTCGCACTTCGACCTCGTGCGGACCGGCATCGCCATGTACGGCATCTCGCCCAGCCCGGAGCTGGGCACCCCGGCCGACTTCGGGCTGCGCCCCGTGATGACGCTCGCCGCGTCGGTCGCCCTGGTCAAGCAGGTGCCGGCCGGGCACGGCATCGGCTACGGGCACCACTACACGACGTCCGCCGAGACGACGCTCGGCCTGATCCCGCTCGGCTACGCGGACGGCATTCCGCGCCACGCCTCCGGGCGCGGCCCGGTCCTGGTCGGCGGCGCCCGGCGGCGGGTCGCGGGCGGGGTGGCCATGGACCAGTTCGTCGTCGATCTCGACGGGGACACCGTCGAGGTGGGCAGCGACGCGGTGCTCTTCGGTCCGGGGGACCGGGGCGAGCCGAGCGCCGAGGACTGGGCGGAGGCGGCCGGCACGATCGCGTACGAGATCGTCACCCGCATCGGCGGCCGCGTGCCGCGCGTCTATCTGAACGAGATTCCGACCGGTTCTCTCTGATCCGCTCTGTCCTGCACGTCCTGACCTGATCTGACGGACAACGACCGACGAGGAGCACGGCACGGTGAGCGAGATCAGCGCGGGGGACGCGATGGCGACGGCCGCTTCGGCGGTCGGCTGGCGCCGGGCGGGCATCGCCGGAGCCGCCATAGGTGTGATCGCTGCCGGTGCGGCGGCCGGTGTCGCGGTCGAGCGGATGACCGTCGGCCGGGGCATGCGCAGGCGGGCCAGGCTGGCGCTGGACGCCTCGGGGCCGTACGGCTCGCTGCGCGGCATGCCCGGCCGGGCCACCGCCGACGACGGCACCGAGCTGTACTACGAGACCGACGAGGTCGAACCCGACAGCGGTACGGGCACGGGCGCCGGCCCGGGTGCGGGCTCCGGGCCCGCCGGTACCGGACCGCGCAGACGCCGGCTCTTCGGCCGCAAGGTCCCCGGGCCCGTCACCGTCGTCTTCAGCCACGGCTACTGCCTCAGCCAGGACTCCTGGCACTTCCAGCGGGCGGCGCTGCGTGGCCTGGTGCGCACCGTGCACTGGGACCAGCGCAGCCACGGCCGGTCCGAGCGCGGCCGGGCCCAGGCGCAGGGCGTGACGATCGGGATCGACCAGCTCGGCCGCGATCTGAAGGCGGTCATCGACGCGGCGGCCCCCGAGGGGCGGCTGGTCCTGGTCGGGCACTCGATGGGCGGCATGACGATCATGGCGCTCGCCGAGCAGTACCCGCAGCTGATCCGGGACCGGGTCGCCGCCGTCGCCTTCGTCGGTACGTCGAGCGGGAAGCTCGGCGAGGTCAGCTTCGGGCTGCCGGTTGCGGGTGTGAACGCCGTGCGGCGGGTGCTGCCCGGGGTGCTGAAGGCGCTCGGCTCGCAGGCGGAGCTGGTGGAGCGGGGCCGGCGGGCGACCGCCGATCTCTTCGCCGGGCTCATCAAGCGGTACTCGTTCGGTTCGCGGGACGTGGACCCGGCGGTCGAGCGGTTCGCCGAGCGGCTCATCGAGTTCACACCGATCGACGTGGTCGCGGAGTTCTACCCGGCCTTCACCGAGCACGACAAGAGCGCGGCGCTGCCCGCGTTCCGGGACGTGCCGGTGCTGATCCTGGCGGGCGACAAGGACCTGGTGACACCCAGTTCGCACAGCGAGGCGATTGCCGACCAGCTGCCGGACGCGGAGCTTGTCATCGTGCCGGACGGCGGGCATCTGGTGATGCTGGAGCACCCGGAGACGGTGACCGACCGGCTGGCGGACCTGCTGGTACGGATCGGAGCCGTACTCGCAGCGGCTAACGTTGGCGGGCATGGAAGCACCGCACAACAGCCCGGCAGCTGAAACCGCGCACGCCCCGGCGGCCATGACCGCACAGGCCCAGGTCATCGCCCGTCTCGATGTCACGTCCGCCGAACAGATGCAGGCGCTGGGCCGCCGTCTCGCCGGTCTGCTGCGCCCCGGCGACCTCGTGATGCTCAGCGGCGAGCTCGGCGCCGGGAAGACGACACTGACCCGGGGGCTCGGCGAGGGCCTCGGGGTGCGCGGCGCCGTCACCTCTCCCACCTTTGTGATCGCCCGCGTCCACCCGTCCCTGAGCGAGGGTCCGGCGCTCGTCCATGTCGACGCGTACCGGCTGGGCGGCGGCCTCGACGAGATGGAGGACCTGGACCTCGATGTGTCGCTGCCGGAGTCGGTGGTGGTCGTGGAGTGGGGCGACGGCAAGGTCGAGGAGCTCTCGGACGACCGGCTGCAGGTGCTGATCCACCGCGCGGTCGGCGACACGGACGACGAACGGCGCTCGGTCACGCTGGTCGGGATCGGGGAGCGCTGGTCAGGGCTGGGGGCGGCGCTGGAAGCCGGCCGCTGAGAGTACCGACACGTTTCCGACAGGCTGTCGGCAAATTGTTGCGCGGGGCGGGCCGGGCGTGGTCACATGGGTGCAGAGAGCTGGTTAGGCCTGCCTAACCACGCCTTCCACCGGAGCCCAGGAGGCATCCATGCCGACGCCCGAGCGTGAAGCGCAGCCGCAGCCACCCGTGACGTCCGCGGTGTCGATGAAGGATCTGCTGGCGGCCTGCGCCGCGGCGACCGCGGTCTCGACGCCGCCGTCGGAGGAACGGCAGGAGCGCCGGGAGGGGCACGAGCCCCGGGAGCAGCAGGGGTCCCAGGGGTGTGACGGGGAGCGCGACGCCGCCTGAGGTCTTCCGTGTGGACCCCGTTGGCGTTACGGGACGACGACCACCGTGGCACCGACCGTCGCGAACGTCCACATCGCGTCGCCGTCCGCGCGCTTCATCCGTACCCCGCCGGTCTTCAGCTTCGGGTCCGGGCTCTCCATCGAGCCGTCCTGCGCCGCACTGAACCCGACGGGCACACCCCCGTCGGCCATCTCGAACAGCACCACGTGCTCGATCGGCACGCCGTCCGAGCCCTTGAGGACACCTGTGCGCGAACGCACCTTGTAGGTCCCGGGCCGCGGGCTCACGGAACTCGGCATGACGGCGAAGGTCCGGGTCACCTTCCCCTGTGCGTCGACCAGCCACACACGCCGGTCGCCCAGCGCGTACACCACCCGCGCCCCGGTCCCGGATCCGGCGGGAAGCGCGGTCGGACGCTCTTTGGCCTTCGGCTTGTCGTGGCCGGCGGCGGGGGCGCTGCTGGACGCCTCCGGCTTGGGGACGGCGACGGAGTCGGGGGCGTTCGCCGATGCCTGGTAGGCCAGGAAGCCGACCGCGACGAGTGCCGCCGCGGTGAGCCCGGCCACGATTCCCGAGCTGCCCCTTGCCACCGTGCGTGCCCCTTTCGCCGACGTACGTATGTCGTACAAGCGTTTACGTCGTACCCGCGTCTACCCGGTGACGGTAGCAGCAGGGGCCGGTGTGAACGGGATGCCGTACGGGGCGCCATGGAGCCGTCGGCGGAGCCGTAGGCTGTTTGCGTGCTCTTGCTCGCCGTGGATACCGCCACCCCCGCCGTCACCGTCGCCCTGCACGACGGGAACTCCGTCGTCGCCGAGTCGGGCCAGGTCGACGCCCGAAGGCACGGGGAGCTGCTGCTGCCCGCCGTCGACCGGGTCCTCGCCGAGGCCGGGGTGAAACTCGACGCCGTGACCGGTGTGGTCGTGGGCGTCGGTCCCGGCCCGTACACCGGTCTGCGGGTCGGCCTTGTGACGGCCGCGACGTTCGGCTCGGCGCTCTCCGTGCCGGTCCACGGGCTGTGCACACTGGACGGTCTCGCGTACGCCGCCGGGCAGGGCGGACTGGAGGGCCCGTTCGCCGTGGCCACGGACGCCCGCCGCAAGGAGGTCTACTGGGCGCGGTACGAGGATCCCCGTACCCGCGTCGGCGAACCCGCCGTCGACCGGCCCGCCGACATCGCCGAGCAGCTCGCCGGGCTCCCGGTGGTCGGGGCGGGAGCGGCACTCTACCCCGACGCGTTCCCGGATGCCCGGGGGCCCGAGCACGTCAGCGCCGGGGCGCTCGCCGCGCTGGCCGCCGAGCGGCTCGCCGCGGGGGCGGAGCTGCTGCCGGCGCAGCCGCTTTATCTGCGCCGGCCCGACGCCCAGGTCCCGAAGAACTACAAGGTGGTCACCCCGAAGTGACGAGCCCGACTGCCGTGCTGCGTGAGATGCGCTGGTGGGACATCGACCCGGTGCTGCAGCTCGAACACGAGCTGTTCCCGGAGGACGCCTGGTCGGCCGGCATGTTCTGGTCCGAGCTGGCGCACGCCCGCGGGCCGCAGGCCACCCGCCGCTATGTCGTCGCCGAGGCCCCGGACACCGGACGCATCGTCGGGTACGCGGGACTCGCCGCCGCCGGAGACCTCGCCGACGTCCAGACGATCGGCGTCACCCGCGACCACTGGGGCGGCGGGCTGGGCTCCGAACTCCTCACCGATCTGCTGAAGCACGCCACGGCCTTCGAGTGCGCGGAGGTGCTCCTCGAAGTCCGGGTCGACAACACGCGTGCGCAGAAGCTGTACGAACGCTTCGGCTTCGAACCGATCGGCTTCCGCCGCGGCTACTACCAGCCGGGCAACATCGACGCACTCGTCATGCGTCTCCACGTACAAGAACCCGCACCAGAGCACGTACAGGAAACTGGGACTGACTGATGGCTGACGAACCGCTCGTACTCGGTATCGAGACCTCCTGCGACGAGACCGGCGTCGGCATCGTCCGCGGTACGACGCTGCTCGCGGACGCCGTCGCGTCCAGCGTCGACACCCACGCCCGGTTCGGGGGCGTCGTCCCGGAGATCGCCTCCCGCGCGCACCTGGAGTCGATGGTCCCCACCATCGAACGCGCCCTGAAGGAAGCGGGCATCAGCGCCCGCGACCTCGATGGCATCGCCGTCACCGCCGGTCCCGGGCTGGCGGGCGCGCTGCTCGTCGGCGTCTCGGCGGCGAAGGCGTACGCGTACGCCCTGAACAAGCCGCTGTACGGAGTGAACCACCTCGCCTCGCACATCTGCGTCGACCAGCTGGAGCACGGCCCGCTGCCCGAGCCGACGATGGCGCTGCTGGTCAGCGGCGGCCACTCCTCGCTGCTGCTCGCGCCGGACATCACCAACGACGTACGGCCGCTGGGCGCGACCATCGACGACGCGGCGGGCGAGGCGTTCGACAAGATCGCCCGGGTGCTGAACCTCGGCTTCCCCGGCGGCCCGGTCATCGACCGGCTGGCGAAGGAGGGCGATCCGAAGGCGATCGCGTTCCCGCGCGGACTGAGCGGCTCGCGCGACCCCGCGTACGACTTCTCCTTCTCCGGTCTGAAGACGTCCGTCGCCCGCTGGATCGAGGCGAAGCGGGCCGCGGGCGAGGAGGTGCCGGTACGGGACGTGGCGGCGTCCTTCCAGGAGGCCGTCGTCGATGTGCTCACCCGGAAGGCCGTCCGGGCCTGCAAGGACGAGGGTGTCGACCACCTGATGATCGGCGGCGGCGTCGCGGCCAACTCGCGGCTGCGGGCGCTCGCCGAGGAGCGCTGCGAGCGGGCCGGCATCCGGCTGCGGGTGCCGCGGCCCGGACTGTGCACGGACAACGGGGCGATGGTCGCGGCGCTGGGCGCCGAGATGGTGGCGCGCAACCGTCCTGCGTCCGATCTGGAACTGTCGGCGGACTCGTCACTGCCGGTGACGGACACGCATGTGCCGGGCAGCGCGCACGACCACGACCACGTGCACGAGATCAGCAAGGACAACCTCTACTCATGACCGTCGCCCTCATGTGGGAGGCCCGGGCCGTGGACGGCCGGGGCGCCGAACTGCTGGAGTGGGCCCGGGCGCGCACCGGTGAGCTGGCGGACGAGCCGCTGCGGTACGAACTGCTGCGCGCCCCGCAGGACCGGGTGCTGGTCATCACCTGGTGGGAGGCGGCATACGGCGCCGAGCTGCCCGAGCTGCCCGAACCCGCAGCCGAGTTGATCACCCGGGCGGTGCACCGATGGCGGTTCGAGGTGGCCGGCGGCTCCACCGGCGGAACATGAGAAATCTCAAGGGATCCTGAGATTTTCCGAAGGAAAACCGAACAATCGTTCCCGTCGTACGCCCGCACCCGCCACGGCATCGGCGACGGCAGGACCTCGGCCGGATCGAGCTCCGGCAACAACCGGTCGAGGCGCTGCTGAAGGAGATCCGGGACACGAACCTGCTGACCGGCGCGGCCGGCCTGTACAAGGTGGCGGACGCGGTCACCGGCAGTCTCACCACGGACACCGGACTCGACTCGCTCGGAGAGCTGAGAAACCTGGCGCAGAGCCTGCGGAACATCCCCTCGGACGGACTGAAGACGGTCACCATGCCCGTCGTCACCGCCCGGTCCGACCCCAACCGGGTGGTCGCGCAGGAACCGGCCGCGAGCAAGCTGTGGGCGTCCCTGCGGTAGGTCCGAAGAGTCCCCCAGAAATTTCTTCAATTTCTTCGGGGGAGTGTGTCGATTGCGGCGTCTCCCGTTCGACGCAAGGGTGAGAGGCAGGGAAAGCCCCCGCCCTCCGCTACCGAGGAGCCACCATGCCGCGCTTCCTGTCGATGGTCCGCATCGATGAGCAGCACCTTCCCTCCGAGGCCCCCGACCCCGACTTCGAGGCGCGCATGGGTGCGCTGTTCGAGGAGATCACCAAGGCCGGGGTCATGCTGGAGACCGCCGGGCTCACCCCCACCTCCCAGGGGACCCGGGTCACCTGGGAGGGCGGCAAGCTGAGCTACACCGACGGGCCCTTCACCGAGACGAAGGAAGTCGTCGGCGGCTACGCCATCACCCAGTGCAAGGACATGGCCGAGGCGCTGGAGTGGACCAAGCGCTTCCTGGAGATCCACCCGAAGAACTGGACCGTCACCTCCGAGGTCCGCGAGATCGCCGAGGGCTGACCTTTCGGACCCGGTCAGCCCGGGCCGCGCTTGCTGCGCCCCGGTACGGCTGCTCTGATGGGTGGCCGTGACGGAAGCAAGCGCGACGCAGGCGGTCGAGGCGGTATTCAGGATCGAGTCCGCGCGGATCATCGCCGGTGCCGCCCGTATCGTGCGGGACGTCGGTATCGCAGAGGAGCTCGCGCAGGACGCTCTGGTCGCCGCGCTGGAGCAGTGGCCGGAGTCGGGTGTCCCGGACAGACCGGGCGCCTGGCTCATGGCCACCGCCAAGCACCGCGCGATCGATCTCGTACGCCGCAAGGAGACGTACGCGCGGAAGCTGGCCGAGGTCGGGCGGACCCTGGAGGACGTGCCGGCGCCCGAGCCGGGGGACGTCAACAGCGCCGAGGACCCCGACCACATCGACGACGACCTGCTGCGGCTGATCTTCACCGCCTGCCACCCCGTGCTGTCGACCGAGGCCCGGATCGCGCTCACCCTGCGGCTGCTCGGCGGACTCACCACCGATGAGATCGCCCGGGCCTTCCTGGCGTCCGAGCCGACCGTCGCCCAGCGCATCGTCCGTGCGAAACGCACCCTGGGCCGGGCGGGCGTTCCCTTCGAAGTGCCGTACGGCCCCGAGCGCGCGGCGCGGCTCGACTCCGTCCTCGAAGTCATCTACCTGATCTTCAACGAGGGTTACTCGGCCACCGCCGGCGACGACTGGCTGCGCCCAGCGCTCTGCGAGGACGCGCTGCGACTGGCCCGGGTGCTGGCCGGACTGATGGACAAGGAACCCGAAGTACACGGTCTGGTAGCCCTGTTGGAGCTCCAGGCGTCCCGCATCGCGGCTCGGACCGGGCCGGACGGTGCGCCCGTGCTGCTCGCCGACCAGAACCGGTCCCGCTGGGACCGGCTGCTGATCCGGCGCGGGTACGCGGCCCTGGAGCGGGCGAACGCGGTGGGCGACGCCCCGGGCCCGTACGCCCTGCAGGCCGCGATTGCCGCGTGCCACGCCCACGCGGTGACGTACGAGAAGACGGACTGGAAGGTCATCGCCACGCTCTACGGGCTGCTGCTGAAGGCGGCCCCGTCGCCGGTCGTCGAGCTGAACCGGGCGGTCGCCGTCTCCATGGCGGAGGGGCCGGAGGCGGGGCTCGCGCTGGTCGACGCCCTGGCCGGGGACCCGGCGCTGAGGGCGTACCACCTGCTGCCGAGCGTGCGCGGCGATCTGCTGGCGCGGCTGGGGCGCACGGACGAGGCGCGGGCGGAGTTCCTGCGGGCGGCGGGCCTGACCCGTAACGCACGTGAGCGGGCGCTGCTGCTGGCGCGGGCGGAGAAGTAATTCGGCGCGGCGCGACGAGTTTCAGCGGCCCGCCCCGTCTACCTTGCACACCCAACGCCCGTACGAGCAGCCGAGGAGCAGGCCATGCAGAAGATCAAAACCTTCCTGCTGCGGAGCAGTGCGATCCCGTCGTACGCCGGGTCGCCCGCCCAGCCCTTGGGGTCGATGGCCAGCCAGGGCTCGCGTGCGCCGGCGATCACGTTGCCGTAGTTCAGATCGCCGTGGACGAGGGTGTCCGGCTGCTCGCGGCCCAGTTCCCGTACGGTCGCCAGCGCCGCGTCGGTGACGTACCGCGGCAGGGGCCGGGCCAGCCGTCCTGCGTGTTCGCGGATCTCCTGCTCCCACGCGTCGGACCGGTCGGCGAGCCGGGGCAGACCGGGCGGGGCCGGGACCGCCAGCCTGCGCACCAGACGGCCGGCCGCGGTCACCGCCGCGTCGAGGTCGGCGAGGCCGGCGAGGGTGCCGGGCCCGGCCCGCTCCAGCAGCATCGCGAACCGCTCGTCGTCCCGCTCGTACAGGGCGACCGCCCCGCGCCCGCCCCACACCGCGAAGGCGTCCGGCTCATGGATGTTGCCCGGGTGGGGGAAGGAAACCTTCAGCACTGCACGGGACCCGTCGTGCCGCCGAGCGGGAACGACGATCCCGACCTGGCCGTGCAGGACCGGTCCGGTGTCCACGGTGCAGTCCCAGCGTCGCAGCAGCTCGTCGACCAGCCCCGGCAGCGACTCCACCCAGGCCCGACCGCGTGCGCCTTCCCGGCCGACCGTGGTCCGCTCGAAGTCCGCCGGTATCGCGATCATCCGGACAGCCTACGGAGCGCCGCTAGCGGATCTCGCTCGCCGTCCGGCGGTAGGTCGAGCGCCGGTCCGTGATGTCCGCCCAGAGGTCCCCGTACACGTTCCTCATGACCCCCGGCTCCCGCAGGAAGTCGTGCGGGAAACCGAGCGGTACCTCGCTTGCCGCGTCGAGCCGGTGTACTGCGTCGGCGTCGAGCACGACATCGACACCGGCGAGATTGTCGGCGAGCTGGCTCACCCTGGTGGCGGCGATGATCGGGATGATGTTCCCGGGCCGCCCGCGCAGCCACGCCAGCGCCACCTGCGCCGGGCTCCAGCCGCCCTGTTCGGCGACCTCCAGCACCGCGGTGAGGACCTCCTCCTCCCGGCGATCGGCCCGGGTGTCGAAGGCGGGCGAGTCCAGCCGGCCCGTTTCGCCGCGGCGGTACTTCCCGGTGAGCTTGCCTGCGGCGAGCGGGCTCCACGCCAGCACTGCCTGGTCGAAGGCGCGGGCCTGCGGCAGCAGTTCGCGTTCCGGGGTGCGCTCCAGCAGGTTGTACCGCAGCTGCGAACCGGCGAACGGGGTCCAGCCCCGCAGCTCGGCCATGGTGCTCGCCTGCGCGATCTCCCACGCCGCCCAGTCCGACACCCCGAGATAGAGCACCTTGCCGGACCGTACGAGGTCGTCGAGGGCGCGCATGACCTCCTCGACCGGGGTGAAGTTGTCCCGTGCGTGCACCCACAGCACGTCGATGCGGTCGGTACGCAGCCGGGCGAGGCTCGACTCCACCGACTGGACCAGGTTCTTCCGGTGGTTGCCCGCCGCGTTCACATCGCCCGTGCGGGTGGCGCAGCTGTACTTCGTGGCGAGTACGAACCGGTCCCGGCGGCCTTCGAGCAGCTCGCCGAGGATCGTCTCCGAGCTGCCGTTGGTGTAGTTGTTGGCGGTGTCGATGAAGTTGCCGCCCGCGTCCGCGTACGCGTCGACGATCCGGGCGCTGGTCTCCTTGTCCGCGCCCCACCCCCAGTCCTCGCCGATGGTCATGGCGCCGAGGCTCAGCTCGCTCACCCGCAGGCCGGTCCGGCCGAACAGCGTGTACTGCACAGTGTTCTCCCTCGGTACGTGCGTGCTTCCGGTCAGCCGGTCGCATTCGGCATTCGGACGTTACGAGCTGGAGCGCGCTTCAACGCAAGCCACGCCGAACCGTGCCCGCACCCGGTCGGTAGGGTCTGGCCCATGTCCCGCCGCACACTGCCGCCGCCCCCTCCGCCCGTCGAGATACGTTCCTGGCCCGACAGGGAAGCCCTGCTCGCCGACCGGGCGGTCGTCCTCGGCGAGCTGGTCACCATGCACGTGGGGCTCGGCCGGCTGGTGCTGCTGTGGCTGTGGGGCGCCCTGTGCGCGCTCGGCTGGTCGCTGGTGGGGACCGCGATCCTCACGTTCGAGGAGTCGTACGACATCTTCAGTGCCGTCCTCGGCGTCGCCCTCGCCGCCCTGGGCACCTGCTGCGTCGTGCCGTCGGTGGTCTTCGTCGTCGTCGGTCTGCGCCGCGACCGGCAGATCCGCCGACTGCTCGACGCCTGGGGCGAGTTGGACCGCGATCCGGTCGGCGACATGCGCCTGCGGGCCCCCGGCGCGAGCCTCGCCTGGATGCTGCCGTCGTTCGCGCTGTGCGCGGTCGGGCTGTACGCCTGCGTGGCCGTCCCGGCGGGTGCGGAGGCACCCGAGGACACCTACGGTGCGGTCGCCCTCGTCCTGGGACTCGGGATGATCGGCTGGCTGCTCGGTCTGATCGGCGTCACCAAGGCGTTCGCGCACCGCCGTTGGGTGCTGAGGGTGCTCGTCGGGGCGCCCGGGCCCGAGCCGCTGTTCTCCGTCGGCGGCGGTGCTCACCGCTGAAACCGCCTCTATCCTGGCCGCGTAACAGGATCCGCTCAGGGGGAGGGTGTCACATGGAGTGGTACTGGTGGGTGCTCATCATCTTCTGGACCGGCGGCTTCGGATGGGCGGTCGACAACGTCCGTACGGCGCTGCGCAACCGGCACACCCGCAGGCTGGAACTGCTGGAGGCGGGCAGACAGGAACGCCTGGCCGTCGAGGCGGCGAACCGGCCGCCGGAGCCGGTCTGCGGCTGCACGCACCACCTTGCGATCCATGACAAGCAGGGCAGGTGCCATGAGCGGGTCGAGGTGCCGACGGCCTGGGACGAGAGCAAGAAGCCGGTCCGCTTCGAAGCCGGGCAGTGCAACTGCCAGCAGTACGTGGGCCCACAGCCGCTCTCCCAGGTGTACGCAGACGACCTGACCGACCTTGCCTGACGGCCTCCCCCACGGTAGGGAGTGGGCTCCCTACCTCACAGGGCAATACACCTAAGGCGTGCCGGGCCGCACGGGGTGGCCGATCAGCATGGTCGGCGCCCCTGCGACCCGGGTCAGGAACACGGTCGCCGCGTTGGGGCCCTGGAGCTTCATCTTCCTGCGCAGTTCCTCCGGTTCGACGGCCGAGCCCCGCTTCTTGACGGTCAGGACGCCGACCTTCCGCTCCCGCAGCAGCGCCTTCAGCTTCTTCATGCTGAAGGGCAGTTGGTCGGTGATCTCGTACGCGGAGGCGTAGGGGGAGTCGTACGGCTCGTCGCTCGTGACGTACGCGATCGTCTCGTCGACCAGCCGGCCGCCCGACCGGTCCACGATGTCGGCTACCAGATGGGCGCGGATGACGGCGCCGTCCGGCTCGTACAGATAGCGGCCTACCGGTCCGACGGGCGGGGCGGGCAGTGCGGCCGGGGCCGACACGGTCGCGCCCGCCGGGAGCAGTGTGGCGCGGTACGAGCCCGGGGCGAACCCCTCGCCGAACCAGAGCACCGCCTCCTTCACATCGCCGGCGTCCGAGATCCACTCCGCCTCCGCCTGCGCCGGGATCGCCTCGTGCGGGATGCCGGGGGCGATCTTCAGCGCGGCGCGGGGGGCCGCCAGCGCGGCGCCGGTCGCCCAGGAGAGCGGCGGCGAGTACGCCTCGGGGTCGAAGATCCTGCCGCGTCCGCCGCGCCGGGCCGGGTCGACGAAGACCGCGTCGTACGCGGACGTGTCGATCTCGGTGACATCGGCGCAGCGCACTTCGATCAGGGTGTCGAGACCGAGTGCGGCGGCATTGGCGCGGGCCACCTCTGCGGTCAGCGGGTCGCGGTCCACGGCGAGGACGGAGATGCCCGCGCGGGCGAGGGCGAGGGCGTCACCGCCGATCCCGCAGCAGAGGTCGGCGACGCTGCGTACGCCCGTTTCGGTGAAGCGCCGGGCGCGGTAGGTGGCGACCGAGGTGCGGGTCGCCTGCTCGACGCCGTTCGGTGTGAAGAACATCCGGTACGCGTCCTCGGTGCCGAACTTCGCCACCGCCCGCTGCCGCAGCCGCGCCTGTCCCAGCGCCGCCGACACCAGCGGGGCCGGATGGCTGCGGCGCAGCCGGGTGGCGGTGGCGAGCTCCTGGGAGGGGTCGTAGGCCCGCAGCTCGGCGAGGAGCGCCTCGCCCTCGGGTGTGCGCAGGGCCGTGAAGGCGGCGAGCGGGTCGGTCGGGTCGGTCGGATCGAAGGCGTTCACCGGCCCATTGTGAGCCAGCCGGGGGAGCGCGCGGGCCCGGCGGAGGTGTCGGCCGCAGTGGCCGAGCAGCCACTGGCAGTATGCGAAACCATGCGGCTTATACGACAAAAGGAAGATTTAACCGCGCAGAGGCATGGACCGGGCGTGGTGCGACGCCGACCGGGCCATGTGGCCCCTGGCCGCACTCCTGGTCGCCGCAGCCGTGCCCGGCTGCGTCTCCGAGTCCGGCGGCGGACATCCGGGCGGCTACGCCCGGCGGACGCAGGCCGCACGCGCGGTGCCAGCCAGGAAGTGGGGGCCGGCCGCCATGCCGCCGGCCGCGTTCCCCGACCACATGGAGTGGCGCGAGCGGGACTGCGCTCTGTACCCGGGCGACATCATCCTCACGCACTTCGGGGGCCGCAAGGACTGGGGCGGCTCCATGGCGCCGACCTCGCCGACCTGGTCCGCGCGGTCTTGAGGATCATCACGGACAAGGGGTACGCCGTGGCCCGGCTGGAGGACTACGTATGACAAGGGCGTACCGGCTGCTCGCCGGACTGCTGGCAACCGGTGCGCTCCTGACCGCCACCGCCGGGTGCGCGCAGTCGGTCGACCCGATCGAACGGCTGGGCCGGAAGGCCGCGCAGAAGGTGAGCCGGCCGCACCGGACGCCGGAGCCGGGACCGGCGGCGGGGGCGGAGCCGGAGCGCCGGCAGGGTGTGCCGGGTGATCACGGGGCGGCGGGGCCGATGGTCGTCGGCTCCTGCGGCCGACCGGGTCAGCTGCCGGAGTCCCGGCACTCGTGGTTGTCTCCGCCGCTGTGGCACTGGTGGCCGGACCGGACGGGACCGTCCGACGGATTGGATGCCGGCGCGGGGTGCGAGCGGCGGTAGTCGGACTGCCCGATCTGCACCGTCACGATGCACAGCACGAGCGCGACGCAGACCTGGATCGAACCCGCCCAGGGCCGGTTCGTGCGCAGCAGTGCGACGGTGATCGCGACGACCACCAGCGTGATCACCCCGAACGTGATCGCGGGCCCCCAGTCCGTCGGTGGCCGTTCGGCCGTCTCGGGCGTGCCGTCGTAGGAGTCGGCCCAGCCCGCCATGCCTATCCGGAACGTGGCGATCGCGCAGACCACCACCTCCAGGGCAACCAGCAGCAGACCGAGCGCGATGTCGAGACCTGCCCCGCCGACGGGGCGCTGACGCAGAGGCGTGACTTCCGGCATCTCCCCAGCGTCGTACGGAACGGAGCGGTCCGTCCCTGTGTTCCCCGTACGTTGTCCTGATCGAGGCCGTCCTGTGCTGCGACGCCACGACCGGACTGAATTGGCACTCCACTTGACCGAGTGCTAATCGCGGTCATAGTCTCAGCTCTGGCACTCCCCACTGGAGAGTGCCAGCAGTACTGTGCGACCAGCAGGTCCGGCACCCGCGACGACGGACCCACCTGATCGCCACCCCAGACAGTTAACCCCGCAGTTAACCCCGAGATCTCCGAAGGGGGAGGCCGGATCGTGACGACCACCAGCTCCAAGGTTGCCATCAAGCCGCTTGAGGACCGCATTGTGGTCCAGCCGCTCGACGCCGAGCAGACCACGGCCTCTGGCCTGGTCATCCCGGACACCGCCAAGGAGAAGCCCCAGGAGGGCGTCGTCCTGGCCGTGGGCCCGGGCCGCTTCGAGAACGGCGAGCGCCTGCCGCTCGACGTCAAGACCGGTGACATCGTGCTGTACAGCAAGTACGGCGGCACCGAGGTGAAGTACAACGGCGAGGAGTACCTCGTCCTCTCGGCTCGCGACGTGCTCGCGATCATCGAGAAGTAATTCACACACGTTTGCTTCCGTTCTGCGCCCCTGGTCCCCTGCGAGATAACAAGCCGGGCGGTCAGGGGCGCAGTTCGTTCGAGAGGACAGTTCAGCTCCCATGGCGAAGATTCTGAAGTTCGACGAGGACGCCCGTCGCGCCCTTGAGCGCGGCGTCAACAAGCTTGCCGACACGGTCAAGGTGACGATCGGTCCCAAGGGCCGCAACGTCGTCATCGACAAGAAGTTCGGCGCTCCCACCATCACCAACGACGGTGTCACCATCGCGCGCGAGGTCGAGCTCGACGACCCGTACGAGAACCTCGGTGCCCAGCTGGTGAAGGAGGTGGCGACCAAGACCAACGACGTAGCGGGTGACGGCACCACCACCGCCACCGTGCTCGCCCAGGCGCTCGTCCGCGAGGGCCTGCGCAACGTTGCCGCGGGTGCTTCCCCGGCCGCCCTGAAGAAGGGCATCGACGCCGCGGTCAAGGCTGTGTCCGAGGAGCTCCTCGCGACCGCCCGCCCGATCGACGACAAGTCCGACATCGCCGCCGTGGCCGCGCTCTCCGCGCAGGACTCGCAGGTCGGCGAGCTCATCGCGGACGCGATGGACAAGGTCGGCAAGGACGGTGTCATCACCGTCGAGGAGTCCAACACCTTCGGTCTGGACCTCGAGTTCACCGAGGGCATGGCCTTCGACAAGGGTTACCTGTCCCCGTACATGGTGACCGACCAGGAGCGTATGGAGGCCGTCCTCGACGACCCGTACATCCTGATCCACCAGGGCAAGATCGGCTCGATCCAGGAGCTGCTCCCGCTGCTGGAGAAGGTCATCCAGGCCGGTGGCTCCAAGCCGCTGCTGATCATCGCCGAGGACGTCGAGGGCGAGGCCCTGTCGACCCTGGTCGTCAACAAGATCCGTGGCACCTTCAACGCCGTCGCGGTGAAGGCCCCGGGCTTCGGTGACCGCCGCAAGGCCATGCTCGGCGACATCGCCACCCTCACCGGTGCGACCGTCATCGCCGAGGAGGTCGGCCTCAAGCTCGACCAGGCCGGTCTGGACGTGCTGGGCACCGCCCGCCGTGTCACCATCTCCAAGGACGACACGACCATCGTGGACGGCGGCGGCGAGCCCGGCGACGTCAAGGGCCGGGTCAACCAGATCAAGGCCGAGATCGACGCCACCGACTCCGACTGGGACCGCGAGAAGCTCCAGGAGCGCCTCGCGAAGCTGGCCGGCGGCGTGTGCGTGATCCGTGTCGGTGCCGCCACCGAGGTGGAGCTCAAGGAGAAGAAGCACCGTCTGGAGGACGCCATCTCCGCGACCCGCGCCGCGGTCGAGGAGGGCATCGTCTCCGGTGGTGGCTCCGCTCTGGTCCACGCCGTCAAGGTCCTCGAGGGCAACCTCGACAAGACCGGCGACGAGGCCACCGGTGTCGCGGTCGTGCGCCGCGCCGCGGTCGAGCCGCTGCGCTGGATCGCCGAGAACGCCGGCCTCGAGGGCTACGTCATCACCTCGAAGGTCGCCGAGCTCGACAAGGGCCAGGGCTTCAACGCCGCGACTGGCGAGTACGGCGACCTGGTGAAGGCCGGCGTCATCGACCCGGTCAAGGTCACCCGCTCCGCGCTGGAGAACGCCGCGTCCATCGCGTCGCTGCTGCTCACGACCGAGACCCTGGTCGTCGAGAAGCCGGCCGAGGAAGAGGCCGACGCCGGTCACGGCGGCCACGGTCACTCGCACTGACGCGCTGCCACCTCGGCTCACCGCCGCACAAGGCCCCCGTTCCCGCTGTTCAGCGATGGGAACGGGGGTCTTCGGCTGTCCTTCGCCGTTGGATCAGTCGAGCGCGCCGAGCTGCCGCATCAGGCCGAGGAGATCCTCGTGCCACCAGCCTTCCTGGATCCTGCCGTCCTTGAACCGGAAGATCGTGGTGCCCGTCATGGTGCACTGCCTGCCCGTGGGGGCGATCCCCATGAAGTCGCCCTCGTGGGTGCCGGTCCAGGTCCACAGCGTCACGACGTCGTCACCCTCGCAGACCTGCCGGTCCAGGCTGAAGGTGAAGTCGAAGGCCGCGCGCCATGCGATCACGTCGTTCTTCAGGGAGTCGGACCCGATCACCGTGTCCTGTTCCTTTGCGACGTCGTGGTCGATGTAGCCGGGCGCGAACACCTCGTCGATGGCTTCGAGGTTGCCCCCGACAGCGATCTCGTGGAAGAACCGGCGCGACAGTGTCTGGTTCAACTGTTCGTCACGGACCACATCGAGGTCGGTGAAGGTGGGCATCCCGTCGCAGAGCGCCACCAGCTCCTGGAAGATCTGGTCGGTCTCCGGCAGCTTCGAGTTCGCCATCGCATCTTCGTACGAAGGGAATTCGACGATCTCGACATAGTGGGACCCGTCGGAGCGGTCCTTGCCGATGAGGCTGTGCGTGGCCGTCCGGGTGCCCTTGGTCCGTTCGACCCATTCGTCCATGAGGCGGTCCATGTCGTCGAACCGCTCCGTCTTGCAGTCGATTACTTGTACGAATCTCATGGCGTCTCCCGGTCCTGCAGTTTGGGTGGGATTCTTCCAGTTTAGACCGACCGGCCATTGGGGGGTGGGTGAAGGAGCGGGGATAGAGGTGCGTGCATCGCAAGGCGGAGGATTGAGCCATGGTGATTGACGACAACGCCGCGAGGTGCGTGCCCCAGCCCCGTGACGCCGCCCCCCAATTGCCGGTCGGTCTTGGTGAGTCAGAGGGCTTTCGACGTTCGGGGCTCAGGCCGAGTGCTGCAGGCTTCCGGCGTGCACGGGGTCCGCGAAGGGCAGGCCGGACGCGAACCGCTCCATCTCGTCGAGCGCCTGGTCGGCCATCCGGTGCAGCTCATTGCCCTGCGAGCCCGCGATGTGCGGAGTGAGCAGTACATTCGGCAGCTCGTACAACGGCGAGAGCGCGGGCGGAAGTTCGGGATCCGTCACATCCAGCACCGCGTGCAGCCGCCCGCTCCGCAGCTCCGCAAGCAAGGCGTCCTCGTCGATCAGCGACCCGCGAGCCGTGTTGATCAGCGTCGTGCCCGTCGCCATCGCCGCCAGCTGCGCCGCGCCGATCAGATGGTGCGTCTCCGGCAGCTGCGGCGCATGCACGGAGACGACGGAGCTGCGCGCGCACAGCTCGTCCGGCGTCGCGAGCCGTACGCCCAGCCGGGCCGCCTCCGCGGCGTCGACGTACGGGTCGTACAGCAGGACGTCCAGGTCGAAGGGGTGCAGCAGCTCGATCACCCGTCGGCCGATGCGGGATGCGCCGATGATGCCGACGGTACGGCGGTAGTTGCCGGAGCCGGCGAGCTCCTGGAGCCAGTCGTGGCCGGTGCGCAGGGCGGCGTATCGCTGCGCGGTCTGCAGCACCCGCTTGCCCGCGAACAGGATCGCGGCAAGGGTGAACTCGGCGACGGGCAGCGCATTGGCACCGGCCGCCGAGGTGACGGCGATCCCGCGTTCCCAGCAGGCGTCCGTGATGTGGTGCTTCACGGAACCGGCCGCGTGCACCACGGCCCGCAGCCGCGGCGCGCCGTCCAGCACCTCGGCGGTCAGCGGTGGCGCACCCCAGCAGGTCAACAGCACGTCGGCCTCGGCGAGCGCGGCGGCCGTCTCCGGTGTCGGGTCGGCCAGGTCGTGGGCGACGAAGCGGGGATCCGTACGGGTGAGGGCGGCCAGTCGTGTGCGGTGGCGGTCGGCGAGGAGCTGGTCGGCGATGCCGGGGCCCATCGCCAGCAGGGCTTTCGGCCGGTTGTCAGTGGCGTGGGGCACGGTGGAACTCGGACTCCTCAAAGGGTGCTCGGCTCAAGGGGCGGATGACGGTCACTTGACGCTTCCGGTGGTCAGACCCGCCTTCCAGTGCCGCTGCAGGGAGACGAAGGCGACGATCAGGGGGATCACGGCGAGGAGGGATCCGGTGACGACGAGCGGATAGAAGCTCGGCTCGCCGTGGGTGTTGGTGTTCCAGGTGTACAGACCGAGGCTCAGCGGGAACAGCTTACGGTCCGACAGCATCACGAGGGGGAGGAAGAAGTTGTTCCAGATCGCGGTGAACTGGAAGAGGAAGACGGTCACGAAGCCCGGCATGACCATGCGCAGCCCGATCGAGCAGAAGACGCGCAGCTCGCCGGCGCCGTCGATACGGGCGGCCTCCAGCGCCTCGTTCGGGATGTAGCCGGTGGAGAACACCCGGGCGAGGTAGACGCCGAACGGGTTGACGAGGACCGGGATCAGCACGGACCAGTAGGTGTTGACGAGACCGGTCTTGGACGCCAGGAGATACATCGGCAGGGCGAGCGCGGTGGTTGGGACCAGCACGCCCATCAGCACCAGACCGATGCCGTGCGGACGCTATCCACTGATCATGTCGGCGTTCCTACGGGACTTCGGTGCTCTGCGGGACTGGCGGGCGAGTAGTTGACCAGCGCCGGCGACGACGTACAGCACGACCAGCACTCCGAGTACGAGGTCGAGCCAGTCATAGGCCGAGCCTTTGAAGAGTGCGGCCCATGCCCCGTATCCCGCGACGGATCCAGCAACCACCAGCAACACCGACGCGGCGACGTGCAGCGCCCGCGCAGCCCCGGGCCGTCGATCCTTGAGCAGCTCGGCACCCGCACCGAGCGCGACCAGCGCGGCGAAGGCGTGGTGCGGCTCCGGACGCGCCGACCCGATCACGTCCACGATGTTGACCAGGACTCCGATCGAGCCGACGGCCAGGGCGCCCTGGGATATACGGCAGTTCATCAGTCCCCCGTTGGCAGGCAGGAATCTCCCCGCTCGCGGAGGAGAGAACTTCAAAACAACGCTTTCCGCACATGCGGATCTCGGCACCGATACCTACGCGGGCCGCGGCGTCAAGTAATCCGCACACCGTCCGACCGCCCTACTGCGGGCCGTACTTGCGGCCTGTCTTGGAGGTGACTCCTCCGAGCAGGCCGCGCGGCGCCACCTTCACCAGTCCCATCAGCGCCTTGTACCGCGCGTCCGGGATCGACACCGACTTCCCGCGCGCCAGATCCGCCAGCGCCGAGGCGACCAGCCTGTCCGCGTCGAGCCACATCCAGCCCGGGATGTTGCCGGTCCCCATCCCGGCGCGCTCATGGAACTCGGTCCGTACGAAGCCGGGGCACAGTGCCATCAGCCGCACCCCCGAACCGGCCAGGTCCTTCGCCGCGCCCTGGGTGAACTGAACGACCCACGCCTTGGACGCGCCGTACGTCCCACGCGGTACGAACGCCGCCACCGAGGCCACATTGACCACCCCGCCCCGCCCGCGTTCCTTCATCCCCGTCGCGGCAGCCGAGGTCAGCCGCAGCACTGCTTCGCAGTGCACCTTCAGCATCTTCAGCTCGTCCGCCATCGGCACATCCAGATAGCGGCCCTTGTTGCCGAACCCGGCATTGTTGATCAGAAGGTCGACCGGCTGCCGGCGGTCCGTCAGCCGCGCTTCGACCGACGCGATCCCGTCGTCCTCGGAGAGGTCGGCGGTCAGCACCTCGGCCTCGATGCCGTGCCGGTCGTGCAGCTCGGTGGCCTGTTCCCGGAGCCGCTCGGTGCTGCGCGCCACCAGTACCAGGTTGTGCCCGTCGGCCGCGAGACGCCGCGCGAAGGCGGCTCCGATTCCCGCGGTCGCGCCCGTAATCAATGCAGTCGTCATACGCGGCACGTTACGGCCTCGCGCACCGCACTGATCACTCGCCAGGTGCCTGCGACTCCACGTACTTCAGGGCGGCGCGCAGCGTCTCGGGATGCAGTGCGTCCCGGGCCGTGAGCAGCCCGGGCAGCAGGTCCCGTCGCACCGTCGCCGCCAGGAACTGCATCCGTACGGTGACGTCGTGGTCCGGCCGGTGCACGATCTCGACCGGATCCCCGGCGCGGATCTCGCCCGGCTCGATCACTCGCAGGTAGGCACCCGGAGCGGCCGCCTCCGTGAATCGCTTGACCCAGCGCTTCTCTCCGAGGTGACCGGCGAACGTGCGGCACGGAATGCGACCCGACGTCACCTCCAGGACCAGATCGGGTCCGATCCGCCAGCGCTCGCCGATCCTCGCGCCGCTCACGTCCAGTCCGGCGGTCGTCAGGTTCTCGCCGAACGCGCCGTTGGCCAGCGGGCGGCCGAGCGAACGCTCCCAGGCGTCGAGATCCTCGCGGGCGACGGCGTACACGGCCTGGTCCGAGCCGCCGTGATGGCGCAGATCGCACACCGCGTCCCCGGCCACCCCGCTGCCGCCGCTGCCCTTGGGGCCGGGATCGGTGACCCGCACCGGGCCGTCGGCCGGCTGCTTGTCGATTCCGGTCACGCCGCCGGCGGCGTCGGTGTAGCCGACGGCCTCGGGCCGTCCCGCATTCACAGTCAGCAGTTCCATGCGGCGAACGCTAGTGCCCCTCCCGGCAACAGTGCCCCCATCCTCAAAGTCGCATGTGAATAATTCGCATCCGACCCAAGCTGCCCTTATGGTTGAAGAGTGATCGAAGCCCGTCATCTCCGTGTCCTGCGCGCCGTGGCCGCCACCGGCTCGTTCTCCGCCGCCGCGCGCGAACTGGGCTGCACCCAGCCCGCGGTCAGCCAGCAGATGAAGGCCCTGGAGTCCTCGGCCGGCACCACGCTGCTGATCCGCACAGGCCGCGAGATGCGGCTCACCCAGGCGGGTGAGGCGCTGGTACGTCACGCGTCCGGCATCCTCGCCGGGCTGACCGCCGCCGAGGAGGAGGTCGCCGCGATCGCCGGGCTGCGGGCCGGCCGGGTCCGGCTCGTCTCGTTTCCCAGTGGCAGTTCGACTCTGGTTCCCGGGGCCCTGGCCGCCCTGCGCGCCGCCCACCCGGGGACGAGGGTCTCCCTGGTCGAGGCGGAGCCGCCGCGCTCGGTCGAGATGCTCAGGGAGGGTGACTGCGACATCGCGCTGGCGTTCCGCTACGGCGCCTCGGGTGGCGAGTGGGAGGATCTGGTCGTGCGCCCGCTGCTCACCGACCGGCTGATCGGCCTGGTTCCCGACGGGCATCGCCTGGCCGGTGCGGACGCGGTGGGGATCGGTGAACTGGCCGACGAGTCCTGGATCGCGGGCTGCCCGCGCTGCCGTCGACAGTTGGTGGAGGTCTGCGAGAAGTCCGGCTTCATTCCCCGGATCGACTTCGCCACCGACGACTACCCTGCGGTGATCGGCCTGGTCGGCGCCGGTCTGGGAGTGGCCGTGCTGCCGGCACTGGCGATCGAGTCGGTACGTCCCAAGGGGGCCCGCACCGTGACGGTGGAGCCGGCGATCGAACGCGAGATCGTCGCGCTGACTCTTCCCGACCTGGCCCACGTTCCCGCGGTGGCAGCCACCCTGGACCAGCTGTCCCTGGCGGCCGCCCGCTAGGCCGGGGCCGGCGCATGCCACTGGCCCGCCCCGCAGGCATGCGGTGCAGGAACGTTTCTTCCGTTGTTGTGCAAGGCGCGGAAGGATCAGCCGTGTCCGGACGGGGCGGCCATCCCCGTAGGTGTCGCCGCGATCAGCCGGTTGCGGGCCCGTCCCATGAGCTCCTCGCGCTCATCCTCGGTCAGTCCGCCCCACACCCCGTAGGGCTCGCGTACCGCCAGGGCGTGCGCCGCACACTCGGCGCGCACCGGGCATCGCATGCAGACCTCTTTCGCCGAGTTTTCGCGGGCGCTCCGTGCCGCTCCGCGCTCACCCTCCGGATGGAAGAAGAGCGAGCTGTCGACCCCACGGCAGGCCGCCAGCAGCTGCCAGTCCCACAGATCGGCGTTGGGTCCGGGAAGGCGGGAGAAATCTGCCATTGCTTGTCCCCTCGAAACCATGGTGGGTCGGAAACGTCGTTGTCGTTCGTCGTTGGACCGGTGCCCATGACCGTACATCTACGGTGCTAGTAGATGTAAATATGACTGATTGCGAATCTAGCCACAGACACCAGCAAAAGGGAAGAAAAGTGACTAAATGGGGCATACGTTCAAGTGAAGTTCGGTTGACGGCTTGACGACCCGCGCCGCTCTCCTCTGTGCACGGTCCCTCACATAGAGTTCCGAACCCGCCCTGCGGACCCGTAACTCTTTCGAGTGACCATCGTTGAGAGTGCGGAGGCGGTTGGCAGAAAAAGCGATCGGGCAGATGTCCGAGAGCGTCAACCGCACAGGTGACGACTTGTAACAGCCTGGAGGCTCAAGGTGACGCGCATCAGCTGCGGAGGACGGTCATGACATCCGTCCTCGTCTGCGACGACTCCCCGCTTGCCCGAGAGGCGCTCCGTCGCGCGGTCGCGACCGTGCCCGGCGTCGAGCGTGTGACGACGGCGGCCAACGGCGAGGAAGTCCTCCGCCGCTGGGGAGCCGACCGTTCGGATCTGATTCTGATGGACGTACGCATGCCCGGTCTGGGAGGTGTGGAGACGGTCCGGCGGCTGCTCTCCGCCGACCCCGGGGCCCGGATCATCATGCTGACCGTCGCGGAGGACCTGGACGGTGTCGCGCTCGCGGTCGCCGCCGGTGCCCGCGGATATCTGCACAAGGACGCCTCCCGCGCGGAGCTGCGGGCGACCGTCACCCAGGCGCTGGCCGATCCGACGTGGCGGCTCGCCCCGCGCCGGCTGCGGTCCGCCGAGATGGGTGCGGCGCCCACGCTCACTGCGCGTGAGATCCAGGTGCTCGAAGGGATGAGCCATGGCCGTTCCAACGCGGAGATCGGGCGCGAGCTCTTCCTCTCCGAGGACACGGTGAAGACGCACGCCAGGCGGCTGTTCAAGAAGCTCGGCGCCTCGGACCGGGCGCACGCCGTCGCACTCGGCTTCCGCTGGGGCCTGGTCCGCTGATGACCGGCCATGACCGGTAGCCGGCCGCTTCCCCGTCCGCACTTCGGCGGACGGGGTGACGGGGGCGGCAGGACGTCGATCGGTTGCCCAGCCTCGGTATGTGACGCTTCCCGGCCGATGACGCATCCTTGAGATGTGGAGTTCCTCGGGAACGATTCGGTCGAGCGGAAGGGGAGGGCGCAGGACATGACTTCCGGCGCACCCGCTCATAACGCTTCGGTGCACAACTACGGACGCGGTGCCGCGGATGAAGCGGCGTCGAGGCACCATGGTCCGATGCGCGACGACGAGACGACGGTGATCGGTGCTCTGGTGCACCGTGCCGTCGACGGCGACGCCCAGGCCACCCATGATCTGCTGGCCCATGTCCACCCTCTCGCGCTGCGCTACTGCAGGTCCCGGCTGAACCGGTTGCCCGGTGATGCTCGCCACTTCGTGGAGGACCTGGCGCAGGAGGTCTGTGTCGCGGTGCTGATGGCGTTGCCGCGCTACAAGGACACCGGGAGGCCCTTCGAAGCTTTTGTCTTCGCCATCGCCGGCCACAAGGTCGCCGATCTCCAGCGGGCCGCGATGCGGCACCCGGGGTCGACCGCCGTGCCCTCCGACGAGATGCCGGAGCGGCCGGACGATTCGCTCGGGCCCGAGGAGCGTGCGCTGCTCAGCAGCGATGCGGCCTGGGCCAAGAAGCTCCTCGCCAACCTCCCGGAGAATCAGCGTGAGCTGCTGGTTCTCCGGGTCGCGGTCGGTCTGACCGCCGAGGAGACCGGACAGATGCTCGGCATGTCGCCGGGTGCGGTCCGGGTCGCCCAGCACCGCGCACTGAGCAGGCTGCGCGCCCTCGCCGAGCAGTAGAGCGGTGTCGGATTTCCCCGTACGCAGGTTCCGTACGAAGCTACAGAACCTCTAGGTGATCTTGATCGTGGAATGAGACACCCCCAGAGGCCGTTAGCATGGACATCCGCACCGATCAAGGCCATTTGGGGAAGGTGTCATGACTGCAAACGTCGACGGAGTGCCCGAGAAATTCGCGACGCTCGGGCTGACATACGACGACGTGCTGCTGCTGCCCGGCGCGTCCGACATGGCGCCCGATCAGATCGATACCTCCTCGTACATCTCCAAGAACGTACGGGTGAACATCCCGCTGCTCTCCGCAGCGATGGACAAGGTCACCGAAGCCCGCATGGCGATCGCCATGGCCCGGCAGGGCGGCGCCGGTGTGCTGCACCGCAATCTCTCCATCGCCGACCAGGCCAACCAGGTCGACCTGGTGAAGCGCTCCGAGTCCGGGATGGTCACCGACCCGATCACGGTGCACCCGGACGCGACCCTGCGTGACGCCGACGAGCTGTGCGCCAAGTTCCGCATCAGCGGCGTGCCGGTCACCGACGCCGCGGGCAAGCTGCTCGGCATCGTCACCAACCGTGACATGGCCTTCGAGTCCGACCGTTCGCGCCAGGTGCGCGAGGTCATGACGCCGATGCCGCTCGTCACCGGCAAGGTCGGCATCTCCGGCGTGGACGCCATGGAGCTGCTGCGCCGCCACAAGATCGAGAAGCTTCCGCTGGTCGACGACGGCGGGGTCCTCAAGGGCCTCATCACCGTCAAGGACTTCGTCAAGGCCGAGCAGTACCCGAACGCCGCGAAGGACAAGGAAGGCCGGCTGCTGGTCGGCGCCGCGGTCGGCGTCGCGGGCGACGCCTTCGAGCGGGCCCAGGCACTCGTCGAGGCGGGCGTCGACTTCATCGTCGTCGACACCGCGCACGGCCACTCCCGCCTCGTCTCCGACATGGTCGCCAAGATCAAGTCGAACGCGTCGGGCGTCGACGTCATCGGCGGCAACATCGCCACCCGTGACGGCGCCCAGGCGCTGATCGACGCGGGCGTCGACGGCATCAAGGTCGGCGTCGGCCCCGGTTCCATCTGCACCACCCGCGTCGTCGCCGGTATCGGCGTGCCGCAGGTCACGGCGATCTACGAGGCCTCGCTCGCCGCCAAGGCGGCCGGTGTCCCGGTCATCGGGGACGGCGGCCTGCAGTACTCCGGCGACATCGCCAAGGCTCTCGTGGCCGGTGCGGACACCGTGATGCTCGGCTCGCTGCTCGCGGGCTGCGAGGAGTCCCCGGGCGAGCTGCTCTTCATCAACGGCAAGCAGTTCAAGTCGTACCGCGGCATGGGTTCGCTCGCCGCGATGCAGACCCGTGGCGACCGCAAGTCGTTCTCCAAGGACCGCTACTTCCAGGAGGGCGTCGCCTCCGACGAGAAGCTCGTCCCCGAGGGCATCGAGGGCCAGGTCCCGTACCGCGGCCCGCTCTCCGCGGTCGTCCACCAGCTCACCGGCGGTCTGCGCCAGTCGATGTTCTACGTCGGCGGCCGCACCGTCCCGGAGCTCCAGGCCAACGGCCGGTTCGTACGGATCACCTCGGCGGGGCTCAAGGAGAGCCACCCGCACGACATCCAGATGACGGTCGAGGCGCCGAACTACAGCAGGAAGTAACGCATCACCACAGGTGGGGGGCGGTCCGGACGTACCGGGGCCGCCCCTCAGCCGTGTGTCGGGGATACTGGGAACGCAGACGTAGAGGGAAAGGCCACACCATCGTGACTGAGATCGAGATCGGGCGCGGCAAGCGCGGCCGCAGGGCGTACGCATTCGACGACATCGCCGTCGTTCCGAGTCGTCGCACCCGCGACCCGAAGGAGGTCTCGATCGCCTGGCAGATCGACGCCTACCGGTTCGAGCTGCCGTTCCTGGCCGCACCCATGGACTCCGTGGTCTCCCCACAGACCGCGATCAGGATCGGTGAGCTGGGCGGCCTCGGTGTCCTCAACCTCGAGGGCCTGTGGACCCGGCACGCCGACCCGCAGCCGCTCCTCGACGAGATCGCCGAGATGCCCGTGGAGTCGGCGACCCGCCGCCTCCAGGAGATCTACGCGGCTCCGATCCAGGAGGAGCTGATCGGGCAGCGCATCAAGGAGGTGCGCGACTCCGGTGTCGTCACTGCCGCCGCGCTCTCGCCGCAGCGCACCGCGCAGTTCTCCAAGGCCGTCGTCGACGCGGGCGTGGACATCTTCGTCATCCGAGGTACGACGGTCTCCGCCGAGCACGTCTCGGGCGCGGCCGAGCCGCTCAACCTCAAGCAGTTCATCTACGAGCTGGACGTCCCGGTCATCGTCGGCGGCTGCGCCACGTACACCGCGGCCCTGCACCTGATGCGGACCGGCGCGGCCGGTGTCCTCGTCGGCTTCGGCGGCGGCGCCGCGCACACCACGCGCAACGTCTTCGGCATCCAGGTCCCGATGGCGACCGCGGTCGCCGATGTGGCCGGGGCCCGCCGCGACTACATGGACGAGTCCGGCGGCCGGTACGTGCACGTGATCGCGGACGGCGGCGTCGGCTGGTCCGGCGACCTGCCGAAGGCCATCGCCTGCGGTGCGGACGCCGTGATGATGGGCTCCCCGCTGGCCCGCGCGACGGATGCGCCCGGCCGCGGCCGGCACTGGGGCATGGAGGCCGTCCACGAGGACGTGCCGCGCGGCAAGCTGGTCGACCTGGGCTCCGTCGGCACGACGGAGGAGGTCCTCACCGGCCCCTCGCACACCGCCGACGGTTCGATGAACATCTTCGGTGCGCTGCGCCGGGCGATGGCGACGACGGGGTACAGCGACCTCAAGGAGTTCCAGCGCGTCGAGGTGACGGTGGCGGACTCGCAGCACCGCCGCTGATTGTTCACGGACATACGGGAGGGCCCGGACCGCTCGAGCGGTCCGGGCCCTCCCCTATGAGCCGGATCAGCCCGCGGCCTTCTTGGCCCCGGAGAACGCGGCGAACGCGGCGATCGCGATGAAGACGAAGGTGAGCGGGCCGGCGTCGGCCTTCCACGCCTCGTTCAGCAGGCCGAAGTGGTCGAAGAACAGCTCGGAGACGGTGACCGGGAGCTCCTTCGCGGCGATCATCGCCTCACCGAGCAGCTGCCCGAAGTAGACGGAGACCAGGGCGATCACGGAGCTGAGGACCGGGAGCGCGGGGTTGCGGCCGCCGACCTTGCCCGCTGCGAAGCCGACAAGGAAGCCGACGCCCACGGCCGCGTAGCCGATCTCGTGCTTGGTGGCGCCGACGATCGCGCCGTAGACGCCCGCGGCGACGACCGCCGCGACGACGGCGGCGAGCAGGCCGAGACCGATGCTGTTACGGACGGGACCGGCCGGTGCGAACGGCGCGCCGCCGAACTGGCCGGGCTGACCCGGCTGACCGGCGAACGGGTTGCCGGCCGGAACGCCGGGCTGACCCGGCTGCTGGCCTGCGAACGGGTTGCCGCCGGGCTGGGCGTCGTAGGGCTGCTGCGACTGGTTCGGCGGCGGCACGGACTGACTCATGGTGCTATCCCCCCTGGGACGGTGCGCACGACTGTGCGAGAAGTGACGCCGCAGGCTAGCAGCCGCCTGTGACATCGCCCACCGAAATCCTTGGGGGAACTGCGCTCACAACCGGTGTGCGGCTCCGGCCGGGGTGGCGCCGCGGGTGTCCAGAAGGAGTTGGGCCTTCACGGCGAGGCCCTGGAGGTCGTACGTACGGTGGTGCTGCAGCAGCAGTGTCAGGTCCGCGCTCGCCGCCGCCTCGTACAGCGAGTCCGCGCGCGGGACGGGCAGTTCGCGTACGCGCCAGTCCAGGACGTGCGGGTCGTGGTAGCCGATCTGCGCGCCCATGTCCATCAGCCGCGTCGCGATCTCCCGGGCGGGGGACGCCTCCTGGTCGGCGAGGTCCGGCTTATAGGTGACGCCGAGGAGCAGGACCCTGGCGCCGCGGACGGACTTGCCGTGTTCGTTCAGCAGGGTGGCGCAGCGCTGGATCACGTAACTCGGCATCCGGTCGTTGATCTCCTGGGCGAGCGAGACCATCCGCAGCGGGTGGCCGGGGGTGCGACTGTTGTACGGGAGGTAGCCCGGGTCCACGGGGGCGCAGTGGCCTCCGACGCCGGGGCCCGGGCGGAACGGCTCGAAGCCGAACGGCTTGGTCTCGGCGCACCGGATGACGTCCCAGAGGTCGACGCCGAGGTCGTGGCAGAGCACCGCCATCTCGTTCACCAGGGCGATGTTGACGTGCCGGAAGTTGGTCTCCAGAACCTTCGTCATCTCGGCCTCGCGCGGCCCGCGGGCGCGTACGACCTTGTCGGTGAGCCGGCCGTAGAACGCGGCGGCCGATTCGGTGCAGGCGGGGGTGAGGCCGCCGATGACCTTGGGGGTGTTGGCGTAGACGTGGGCGCGGTTGCCCGGGTCGAGACGGCTGGGGGAGCAGGCGAGGTGGAAGTCGCGTCCGGCGCGCAGTCCTGAGCCCTCTTCGAGGAGGGGGCGCACGAAACTCTCGGTGGTGCCTGGGGGCACGGCCGATTCCAGCAGGACCGTGGTGTGCGGACGGAGCCTGGCGGCGAGGGCGCGGGTGGCGTCGCCGACGGCGGTGAGGTCGATGGTGCGGCCGGCGCCGAGAGGGGTGGGCGCGCAGATCACGGCGGTACGGACCCGGCCCAGCTCGGCCGGGTCGGTGGTGGGCCGGAAGCCCCCCGAGAGCATCCGGCGGATCTCCGAGGCGGTGAGGGCGCCTTCGACGGGGGTGCGGCCGGCGGAGAGCTCGGCGAACGGGTGTGGGTCGGTGTCGTAGCCGACGGTGTGGATACCGGCGGCGACGGCGGCCTGGGCGAGAGGCAGGCCGAGGTGACCGAGTCCGATGACGGCGAGGTCTGCGGGCATAGAGGTGGCCGTCCTTCCCTAAGACCATGAGAGCAGAAAGCGCAACCGCTGAGGACAGCGCAATGTCAGACTAGGCGTAAATATGACCTATATGTCGCATTGCGCGGGGCCCGTCGCCCGGGTGTTGTCCACAGGCGGTGGCTGAAGTCGCGGACCGCGGACAGAATCGAGAGATGGGTACGGGCGCCCGACCCCCCGGTCGGACCGCAGCGCCGTGCCGGACCCACCCCGATCTACCGGGAGGCAGCAGTGAGGACAGCGACACTGGGACCCGCGGAGCGCGCCGAGGCACTCGCCGCGATGGCCGAGCGCGAACTGGACGTGCTGGTCGTGGGGGCGGGCGTGGTCGGCGCCGGAACGGCGCTGGACGCGGCGACACGAGGGCTCTCGACCGGACTGGTCGAGGCGCGCGACTGGGCCTCCGGCACGTCGAGCAGATCGAGCAAGCTGATCCATGGTGGGCTGCGCTATCTGGAGATGCTCGACTTCGCGCTCGTGCGGGAGGCGCTGAAGGAGCGCGGGCTGCTGCTGGAGCGGCTGGCCCCGCATCTGGTGAAGCCGGTGCCGTTCCTCTATCCGTTGCAGCACAAGGGCTGGGAGCGGTTCTACGCCGGTTCGGGCGTCGCGCTGTACGACGCGATGTCGGTGTCGTCGGGGCACGGCCGAGGGCTGCCCGTGCACCGGCACCTCTCCCGCCGCCGGGCTCTGCAGGTCGCGCCCGCGCTGAGGAAGGACGCGCTGGTCGGGGCGTTGCAGTACTACGACGCCCAGGTGGACGACGCCCGCTACGTGGCGGCGCTGGTGCGCACGGCCGCCGGATACGGCGCGCAGGTGGCGAACCGGGCCCGGGTGATCGGCTTCCTGCGCGAGGGCGAACGGGTCGTCGGCGCGCGGGTGGAGGACGTCGAGGCGGGCGGGGAGTACGAGGTCAGGGCCAAGCAGGTGGTCAACGCGACCGGGGTGTGGACGGACGACACCCAGGCGCTGATCGGTCAGCGCGGACAGTTCCACGTCCGGGCGTCCAAGGGCATCCACCTGGTCGTCCCGAAGGACCGCATCCACTCCTCGACCGGACTCATCCTGCGGACCGAGAAGTCCGTGCTGTTCGTGATCCCGTGGGGCCGCCACTGGATCATCGGGACGACGGACACCGACTGGGACCTGGACAAGGCGCACCCGGCCGCGTCCAGCGCCGATATCGACTACCTCATCGAACACGTCAACTCGGTCCTGGCCACCCCGCTGACCAGGGATGACGTCGAGGGTGTCTATGCCGGGCTGCGGCCGCTGCTGGCCGGCGAGTCGGACGCGACCAGCAAGCTCTCGCGCGAGCACACGGTGGCGCACCCGGCCCCGGGACTCGTCGTCGTCGCGGGCGGCAAGTACACGACGTACCGGGTGATGGCGAAGGATGCCGTGGACGAGGCGGTGCACGGCCTCGACCAGCGGGTGGCCGACTGTGTCACGGAGGACATCCCGCTGCTGGGCGCGGAGGGCTACCGGGCGCTGTGGAACGCACGGGCGAGGATCGCGGCCCGCACGGGGCTGCATGTCGCCCGGGTGGAGCATCTGCTGAACCGGTTCGGGTCGATGACCGAGGAGATCCTGGAGCTGATCGCCGCCGATTCTTCGCTGGGCGAGCCGCTGCCGGCGGCGGACGACTATCTGAAGGCCGAGATCGTCTACGCCGCCTCGCACGAAGGGGCCCGTCACCTCGACGACGTCCTGACGAGGCGGACCCGGATCTCCATCGAGACCTTCGACCGGGGTACTCGCTCCGCGCGGATATGCGCGGAGCTGATGGCTCCGGTGCTGGGCTGGGACGAGGGGCAGATCGAGCGGGAGGTGGAGCACTACGAGAAGCGGGTGCAGGCGGAGCGGGAGTCGCAGCGTCAGCCGGACGACCTGACGGCGGACGCGGCACGGCTCGGGGCGCCGGACATCGTGCCGATCTGACGGTCCGATCGTCGGTCCGAGCCGATCGGCGGCCCTTCAGGAGACGCGGTGACGATTCTGCCCCGCGGGGCAGAACTCGGCTTCGAGGAGCGCCGGTTCGAGGGCCGCTTCGGTCAGGGTGTCCGTGTTGATGCGGAACGTCAGGGTGTGTCGGCCGTCTCGGGTGGCTGCGGTACGGACGTAGCTGCCCGCGATGTGGCCGTTGTGACCCCAGACGGTTGTCCCGCACGAGAGTTTCTTCGGATAGATGCCCATGCCGTAGATCCCGTGCGCCGTCACGGTGTTCAGCAGGGTGCTCAGCTGGGCGGGCGGCAGCAGGCGGCCGCCCAGCAGGGCTGCGTAGAAGCGGTTCAGATCGGTGAGCGTGGAGATCAGCTCTCCGGCGGCGCCCGCGGTGCGCGGATCGAGGACGGTGACATCGCGGAAGGTGCCGTCGGCCGGGTCGCGGGAGTAGCCGCGCCCGTGTGGGGCGGGCAGGCCGGTGCGGGCGCCGGGGAGCGACGTGCCGGTGAGACGGAGCGGTGTGATGATGCGGTGTCTGATCTCGGCGGCGTAGCTGTGTCCGGTGACGCGTTGGACAACCAGGCCGAGCAGGACGTAGTTGGTGTTGGAGTAGGAGTAACTGCCGGTGGTGTTCGTGGGGCGGTGGGCCACGGCCGTATGGATCGCGGCGATGGCGGAGACGGGGTGCGCGCCCGGGGCCGCGGTGTAGTCGTAGAGGCCGCTGGTGTGGGTGAGCAGGGCGCGCAGGGTGATGCGGCGGCCGTCGTTGCCGTGGCCGCGTACCAGCCCGGGCAGATGGCTGTCGACGGTGTCGGACAGCTGCAGCCTGTGCTCCCGGGCGAGTTGGAGGACGACCGTCGCGACGAACGTCTTGGTGATGCTGCCTGCCCGGAACCGGTCCGCCGAGCGGATGCCGGGACCCGTGGAACGGTAGGTGGCGCGGCGGACGGAGGAGGTGTCCCGGGTGAGAAGTGCCGCGGCCGGGGCACCGCCCTCGGCGACGAGCCGGGGGAGGTACGCGGCTGCGGGCGTGAGGTGTGGTTCGCTGGGCAGGCTCGCTGTTCCGAGGCTGAACAGCGTGAGCACCACCAGGGTGGCGCGCAGCACCCTGAGTGTCGGCATGGCAGGGAGTCCCTTCCTTCGGCCACATCATGACGGACCCCGGACCCGGCACCATGACCGGTCCCGGGGTGAGGGACAATGAACGCTCTGCCAGGGCGGGTTGATCGCAGAGGGGACGCATGTCGGAGGCGGAGCAGGCACGGGAGCCCCAACGGGACACGGATGGACGTCTCCTTGCGGGTAGGTACCGGCTCGGGGAGGTGCTCGGCCGGGGCGGTATGGGCACGGTCTGGCGTGCTGTCGACGAGACGCTGGGCCGCACGGTCGCGGTCAAGGAGCTGCGGTTCCCGTCGGCCATCGACGAGGACGAGAAGCGTCGGCTCATCACGCGCACACTGCGCGAGGCGAAGGCGATCGCCAGGATTCGCAACAACGGTGCGGTGACGGTCTACGACGTGGTCGACGAGGACGACCGGCCGTGGATCGTGATGGAACTCATCGAGGGCAAGTCGCTCGCCGAGGCGGTGCGCGAGGACGGTGTGCTGACGCCGAAGCGCGCGGCCGAGGTCGGTCTTGCCATCCTCGACGTGCTGCGTTCGGCGCACCGCGAGGGCATTCTGCACCGCGATGTGAAGCCGTCCAACGTGCTGATCGCCGAGGACGGCCGGGTCGTGCTGACCGACTTCGGCATCGCCCAGGTCGAGGGCGACCCGTCCGTCACCTCGACGGGCATGCTCGTCGGCGCACCGTCGTACATCTCGCCGGAGCGCGCCCGCGGACACAAGCCGGGACCGCCCGCGGACCTGTGGTCGCTCGGCGGACTGCTGTACGCGAGCGTCGAGGGCTCCCCGCCGTACGACAAGGGTTCGGCGATCGCCACCCTGACCGCTGTGATGACCGAGCCGCTCGACCCGCCGAAGAACGCGGGCCCGCTGGAGGAGGTCATCTACGGCCTGCTCGCCAGGGACCCGGAGCAGCGGCTCGACGACGCGGGTGCGCGGGCCCTGCTCAACGAAGTGATCCACGCCGCCGACAAGCCGGCCCCCGTGGTGCCGCCGCCGGCCGACTCCACCCAGGTCATGGCGCTGCCCGGAAGTGTCGTCGCTCCCCGAACCAAGGGGGCGTCGAAGTCCGGTGAGGCGGCGGAGGGCGCCCGGGACCGGCTGCGCGGTGCGCTGCGTGCCGCGCGGAACGCGAAGGCGGCGCCCGGCGCCGGTGCAGGTGCGGCTGTTGCCGCCTCGACGTCTGCTGCTTCCGCTGCTGCTGCTTCGGCCGAGCCGCGCACGGCTCCTTCGGCTCCGGCCCGGTCCACGGCTTCGCCGGCCTCCGCCGCCGGTGGCGTACCCCCGCAGCGTCCGGGCGGCTCGTCGAACGTGCCGGTCCGGGCGTCCATCACGGACGTGGTGCCCCGCCGCACCCTGGCGATCACCGCGGCCGTCGTCGTGCTCGCCGTGCTCGGCACGGTCCTTGCGCTCACGCTCGGCGGGGACGACAAGGGCAACGAGAGCAGCAGTTCCGGCAAGGGCGGCACCTCTGCCTCGGCGGGCGGTGCCTCCGGCGACACCGACAAGGGTGACGCAAGCGGCAAGGACCAGGGCCAGGACCCGAGCGGTGATCAGGGCAAGGGCAAGGGTAACGGCAAGGGCAACGGCAAGGACGACGACTCGGGCAAGGGGTCGGACAACTCCGGGCCCGGGAGTTCGGACGCCGTCGACTCGCTGCCCGACGGGTACAAGATGGTCACCAACAAGCAGTTCCATTTCACAGTGGCGATGCCTGAGAACTTCACGCCATACAAGATCGCGGGCAGTAACTCGGGCCAGATCTACAACGTCGACGGCGGCTTCCCGCGTGTCCAGGTCGACTACAACAGCTCTCCCGGCAATGACGCCGCTGCCGCCTGGAACTCGCTGAGGGGCGCGGTCGCGGCCAGCAGCGACGGCTACCGCCACCTCGGCATAAGGAAGATCGAGTACAACGGCTACCCGACCGTCGCCGACTGGCAGTTCGAGCGCAATGAGCACGGCCAGGTGAGCCGGATCCTGAACCGTGGCTTCAAGGTCGATGCCACGCACGGCTACTCGATCATGATCAGCTGCAAGGCGGGCGAGTGGAACGGCGAGGCGTGCCGGACCGTGCGTGAGACGGCGTTCGCCACGTTCCGGCCCAAGGACTGAGCGGCGGGTTGCGTCGACCCTGCCGCGCGGCCGGCACTTGCCACGTATTGTGAGAGGTCGAGGACCGTACGCAGCCATAACCGTAGGCGAATTGCACAGTATGTGACCGCAATTGACGGTTGATGCGGTCTCCGTGACCGGGGGACAGCGCGCTCTGGGGAGGCGTCGTGGACGACTATGCGGGTCGGGTGCTTGCCGACCGCTACCGCCTGCCGCTGCCGCCTTCCCATGAGTACGAACTGGTCGAGACCCGGGCGTTCGACACGTACAGCGGACAGGAAGTCCTGGTGCGGCAGGTGCCGTTGCCGGAGGTCGTGGATGCCGAGGTGCTCGACGGGGACGGACCGCCGCCGGCGGTGCGTCGGGCCGGCGGGCGTACGGTGCGGCGGTCCACGGACCCCGCGGTCCGGCGCGCGATCGAGGCCGCGCAGGCCGCGGCCCAGGTGCCCGATCACCCGAGGCTCGACCAGGTCTTCGACGTGTTTGCCGAGGACGGATCGCTCTGGATCGTGAGCGAACTGGTCGCGGCCCGTCCGCTGGCCGCGCTGCTCGCCGAGCGGCCGCTGAATCCGTACCGGGCCGCGGAGATCGGCTCCGATGTGCTGACGGCCCTGCGCGTGCTGCATGCGCACGGCTGGACCCACCGGAACATCACCGTCCGTACGGTGCTGATCTGCGACGACGGACGTGTCATGCTGACCGGCCTGGCGGCCGGGGCGGCGGAGGAGGCGTTGTGCGGGTATGTGCCGACGCCGCAGCCCGAGGACGAGAACGGATACGGGCGGCCCGCGCTCGAGTCGGGCCCGACCGGTCCGTACGTACCGCCCGCGGAGCCCGCCGAACGAGCCGGGCCGCCCGGACCCGTCGAGCTGCCGTCCTCGCGCGGTCCGGCCGGTGAGCCGGAGGCCGTACGGTCGCCGCTGCATCCCGACGCGGCTGCCCCCGGCGCGGACGGCTCCGCGCAGCTGCGGGCCGCGCGCGCCGGAGCCATCGCCGCCTACCGCGCGGGCGCCCGCGCCGCCGCACGCGTCAGCGAGGACCAGCGACGTGCCCGGACCGGCGAGCCGGAGGAAGCGGACCGGACCGGCAGCCTCCCCGTTCAGCGTCCCGGCCCCCCCGACATCGGCCGCCCGCAGCTCACGGGTGGGTGGGGCCCCACCGCGACGGACCCGTACGACGACGAGGACGACGAGGACGACGACGAGTACGACGCCCCGTACGGCCGTGACGGCGGCGACGGGGGCCACGGTGGCCAGGGGCCGCCCGACCGGCGGATGCACCTGATCGGCTCATGGGGCGACGCCGACTTCGGGCGCCCTGTTCCCACGGGCGGCTCCAACGAGGACGCCCTGCGCGCCGACGCCCGTCGCCACGGCACCTCCGCACCTCAGCGGCAGGAGCACCGACAGCAGCCCGCCTCCGGCCGCTGGGACGACATCGTCGCCGGTGGCCAGGGAGCCCCCGCCTACCGCGGCCCCGCCACCACCCTCGCCGCCGAGCGTGCCCGGCAGGCACGGATCGTCGTCGTCGGCGCCGTCACCGAGCGCTGGGCACCCGAGCAGGCCGGACCGGTGCACGAGAACTGGCAGCTGGCACCGCCCATCGGCCCCGCCACCGACCTCTGGGCGCTCGGCGCCCTGCTCTACCGCGCCGTTCAGGGCCACGCCCCGTACCCCGAGGAGAGCGCGGCCGAGCTCGTCCAGATGGTCTGCGGCGAGCCGCCCGCCTTCGCCGAGGAGTGCGGTCCGCTGCGCCCGGTCGTGGAGTCGCTGCTGCGCCAGGACCCCACCGAACGCCCGGACTTCGAGGAGCTGCGCGGCTGGCTGCGCTCCCTCGTGCGGTCGGCGCCCGAGCCCGAGGCCGGTCTCGACGTCGTGCCGCTGCCGTCCGTCGACGGCACCCGGCTGCCTGTCGTACGCCGCCGGGGCGAGCTGGTCCGCAAGCGCCGCGGCCGCATGGGCAGCGCCTCCGCGCACGGCCGCCACCGCCAGACGAGGGAGCGACCCGAGCGGTACGAGAAGCCAAGGCCGCTCCGCGAGCCCAAGGGCCCCAAGGCGCTGCGCACTCCGCCCCGCCCCCGGCAGGGCGAGGGGCGTGCGCCGCGACGGCTCGGGCGGCTGCTGCTCGTGCTGATCCTGCTGGGCCTGGCCGCCGCCATCGCCTACGCCGTGATGTTCATGCCCAAGGCGGACAGCGGTGCCGGGCAGGGCTCCCCCTCCGGCTCCAAGGGCTCGACCCCGGCAGCCTCGGACACCGGCTCCCCCGACTCCTCCGACGGGAAGCCACCGGCACAGTCCGAGCCGCCGTCACCGTCCCGGTCGCCCGGTGCGGAGCAGCCGCAGACCAGCCGCTCGGCCGTCGCGCTCGCACCCGGATACACCCTGCGCAAGGACGCCGAGGGCTTCGAGGTCGGCGTACTCAAGGGCTGGCAGCGCAGCGCCGGCGGCGCCGACCGGCAGGTCAGGTACGGCAGCGACGGGTTCAGCCTGCTGGTCGTGCCGGGCCGCGACACCGTGAAGGCGAACGGCGGCGACCCGCTCGTCTACCAGAGCGACAAGGAACGGGAGTTGCAGCCCTTCCGGGACTCCAGCTGGTCATCTGCGACCGGGCTGCGCCGTATCGACGTCGGCCGACAGGCCATGGCGGAAGGCCAGTTCACCTGGCAGGACGAGACCGGGCGCGAGGTGTACGTCCGCAACCTCGCGATGATCGTCGACGGCCGTTACCACGTCATCCAGGTGATCGGCCCGGAGAACGAGCGGGACAAGGTGACCGCCGTCTATGAACAGGCCATCGTCTCCTACCGCGTGAACTCCTGAGGCACCGGCAGAGGAAAAGCGTCCGCGCGACAAGCATCACAGTGCGGTTTCGTGAGCGGTGCGAGGTTCCGTGGCCGTACTCCCCCTCCGTAACCTGGCATCCGAAGGAAACGGGGCGGGGAATCGTGGAACCATCGCAAGGAACGGACGCGGGGCTGGTACTGGCCGGAAGGTATCGGCTCGGTGAAGTCCTGGGGCGCGGCGGCATGGGCAAGGTGTGGCGCGCCCATGACGAAGTGCTGCATCGCACGGTCGCCGTCAAGGAGTTGACCGCCGGGCTGTACGTCGCCGAGGCCGACCGGGTCGTGCTCCATGCCCGGACCCAGAAGGAGGCCCGCGCCGCGGCCCGCATCACCCATCCCGGCGTGGTCACCGTCCATGACGTGGTCGAGTACGACAACCGGCCCTGGATCGTCATGCAGTACGTCGACGGGCCGTCACTCGCCGACGCCGCCAAGGAGAGTGGCGAGATCGCGCCGCGCGAGGCGGCCAGGATCGGCCTCCATGTCCTGAGCGCGCTGCGCGCCGCGCACAGCGCCGGTGTGCTGCACCGGGACGTGAAGCCCGGCAACGTACTCCTCGCCGGTGACGGCTCGGTGCTGCTCACCGACTTCGGTATCGCCGCGATAGAGGGCGACTCGACCATCACCAGGACCGGTGAACTCGTCGGGTCCATCGACTATCTGGCGCCCGAGCGGGTACGCGGCGGCGATCCCGGTCCCGCATCCGACCTCTGGTCGCTCGGCGCCACGCTCTACTCCGCGGTCGAGGGACGCTCGCCGTTCCGCCGTACGTCCCCGATCTCCACCATGCAGGCCGTCGTCGCCGAGGAACCGCCGCCGCCCGCCCGGGCCGGCGCGCTCGGCCCGGTGATCACCGCACTGCTCCGCAAGGACCCGGCGGACCGGCCCTCGGCGGCCGAGACGGAACGGATGCTGCTGGACGCGATGGAGGGGCGGGAGCCCCGGGCGGCGCAGGCGTACGTACCGACGCAGCGGGTGCCCGAGGAAGCCCTGCGGGCGACGGACCCGGGTACCACGGGGCGCACGGCCGACACCGGGACGGAGGCACTCGACCCCGTACCGCAGTTCACGGCCGCCCCGGTGACCCGCCGCAGCCGCGGCCGGTGGCGTACGACGATCCTGGTCATCGCGCTCGCCGCGCTGGTCGGCGGCGGCGCCGGGGTGGCCGCGATGAAGTTCGGCGAGGGCTCCGGGACGGGCGGCACGCAGGGCGGAACGGTCCATGCGACGAACACTCCGCCGCGCACCTCGTCCCGGGATCCGGGACCCGGCACCTCCGCCGAGGCAGTGCCCGACGGCTGGCACCCGGTGACCGATCCCGAAGGGTTCGGCCTGGTCGTCCCCGACGGCTGGAAACGCCGGGTGGTCGGCCGGAACGTCGACTACACGCCGGACGACGGCGAGCACTACATCCGGATCAGCGTCGACCCGGAGCCCGACTTCGACAACCCGTACATGCACATGGTGGACCTGGAGAAGACGCTCACCGAGCGGCTGCCCGGCTATGAGCGCAAGACCCTCCACTCCAACCCCTACCGCGATCGTCCCGGCTCCCTCTGGGAGTTCACCTGGACCGAGTCCAATGATCACCCCGGCCCGCGCCACGCGATCGACCAGATGTACTTCGCGCAGGACGGCGGCCCGGAGTACGCGTTGTACATGTCGGGTCCGGCGGGGGACTGGGAGACGACGCGGGACCAGTTCGACACGATGCTGCGGGGCTGGCGCGCCCCGGGTGACGCCGGCTGACGGTGCCTGTGCGTGCGGCATGATGAGCGCCCGGAAAACCAGGGGGAGCAGGGGAGTTGCTCGGTAGATAGCCCCTGATCAGCAAATATGCCGCCAGTGATCGCTGGCTCGATTTGTGGGGACTGTGAAAACCTGTTACCGGCGGGTACCCAAAGTGTGCGGCTGGACATACTCTCGCCCCATGACGGACTCGCAGGCCTCTGCCGCCCACCCTGGTTCGAACCCTGTGGCCGCCGCCCCCGCGGGCGCGCGCACAGCCGCCGATGTGGTGACGCCCGAGGTGGTCGCCCAGTTGACCCGTGGCGTCGTCGGCTCCGGCCGTACCGCGAACCACACCCCCTTCACCGGGGAGAAGCTCGCCGACCTGCCGGAGTCCACCCCCGAGGACGTCGCCGAAGCCTTCTCCCGGGCCCGCGCCGCCCAGCCCGCCTGGGCCGCCACCCCCGTCCGGGCCAGGGCCGCCGTCCTGCTCCGCTTCCACGACCTCGTACTCCAGCGCCAGGCCGAGGTCCTCGACCTCATCCAGCTGGAGACCGGCAAGGCCCGCCTGCACGCCCACGAGGAGGTACAGGCGGTCGCCGTCGTCGCCCGGCACTACGGGCGCAAGGCGTCCTCGTATCTGAAGCCGAAGCGGCACACCGGTGTCGTACCGATGTTGACCAAGGTCACCGAGCTGCGCCAGCCGCGCGGCGTCGTCGGCCATATCTCGCCGTGGAACTACCCGTTCGAGCTGTCCGTCGGCGACGCGCTGCCCGCGTTCGTCTCCGGCAACGCCCTCGTGATGAAGCCCGACACGGAGACCGCGCTCACCGCGCTCTGGGCCCGTGACCTGCTGATCGAGGCCGGGCTGCCCGCCGAGGTGTTCCAGGTCGTGCTCGGTGACGGACCGGTCGTCGGTCCCGAGGTCGTCAAGCACGCCGACTACGTCTCGTTCACCGGCTCCACCCGTACCGGCCGCGAGGTCGCCCAGGGTGCGGCGGCCCGGCTCGTCGGCGTCTCGCTGGAACTCGGCGGCAAGAACGCCATGCTGGTCCTGAAGGACGCCGACGTGGAGAAGGCCGCCGCGGGCGCCGTCCGCGCCGGCTTCTCCTCCGCCGGACAGCTCTGCATCTCCATCGAGCGGCTGTACGTCCACGAGTCCGTCGCCGACGACTTCGTGGCGCGGTTCGCCGCCCGTACCAAGGCCATGCGGCTCGGAAGCTCCCTCGCGTACGGCGCCGACATGGGTTCGCTCGTCGGTGAACGCCAGCTGGAGACCGTCACGCAGCATGTCGCGGAGGCCGTCGAGAAGGGCGCCACACTCGTCGCGGGCGGCGTCGCCCGCCCCGACATCGGCCCGCTGTTCTACGAGCCGACCATCCTCGACGGCGTCGAGGCACCGATGGCCGTCTGCACCCAGGAGACCTTCGGCCCGGTCGTCTCCATCTACCGCTTCTCCGACGAGGACGAGGTCATCGCCCTCGCCAACGCCACCCCGTACGGCCTGAACTCCAGCGTCTGGACCAAGGACTCCAGGCGCGGCCACCAGGTCGCCGCCCGGCTGCGGACCGGCACGGTCAACATCAACGAGGGGTACGCCCCCGCGTACGGCAGCGTGCAGTCCCCGATGGGCGGAATGAAGGATTCCGGTCTCGGTCGGCGGCACGGCTCCGAGGGCATCCTCAAGTACACCGAGGCCCAGACCGTCGCCCAGCAGAGGCTGATCCCGCTCGCCCCGTCCTTCGGGATGGACGACGAGAAGTACGCGGCGTTCATGAGCCGCAGCCTGAAGGCGATGAAGGCGTTCCGCCTGCGCTGACCCCGTAACACCGCGGCACGTTCTGTCCTTTTCGCACCGAGGAGAGCCATGTCCCAGGACAGCCCTGCCCAGAATCAGGCCGGACCGGCAGGTGAGACCGACGACGACGCGGCGTACGACTACGACGTCCTCGTCGTCGGCTCGGGCTTCGGCGGCGCGGTGTCCGCCCTGCGGCTGAGCGAGAAGGGGTACCGGGTCGGGGTCCTGGAGGCGGGCCGCCGCTTCACCCCCGGCACCCTCCCCAAGAACTCCTGGGACATCAAGAACTACCTGTGGGCCCCCGCCCTCGGGCTCTTCGGCATCCAGCGCGTGCATCTGCTCGGCAAGGTGATGGTGCTCGCCGGGGCGGGCGTCGGCGGTGGCTCCCTCAACTACGCCAACACGCTGTACGTCCCGCCGGCCCCGTTCTTCGAGGACCGCCAGTGGGCTTCCATCACCGACTGGCAGGACGAGCTGACGCCGTACTACGACCAGGCCAAGCGGATGCTCGGGGTGCGGCTCAACCCCACGATGACCCCGTCCGACGTCCATCTGAAGGCGGCCGCGCAGGCCATGGGCGTCGGCGACACCTTCCATCTCGCCCCGGTCGGTGTCTTCTTCGGCGACGGCAACGACGCCGACGGCACGGCGAAGGCGAAGCCCGGCGGAACGGTCGCCGACCCGTACTTCGGCGGCGCGGGCCCCGCCCGCAAGGCCTGCACCGAGTGCGGCGAATGCATGACGGGCTGCCGCCACGGCGCGAAGAACACCCTGAACGAGAACTACCTCCACCTCGCCGAGAAGGCCGGAGCCGTCGTCCACCCGATGACCTCCGTCGTCGCGATCACGGACGACCCGGAGGGCGGGTACCACGTCACGACCGTCCCGACGGACCGCCGGAAGAAGGGCGGGCCGACGCTGCTGCGCGCCCGCAAGGTGGTCGTCGCGGCGGGCACGTACGGCACCCAGACCCTGCTCCACACCATGAAGGACAAGAGGCTGCTGCCCCGGCTCTCCGCCAGGCTCGGCGAGCTGACCCGTACCAACTCCGAGGCGCTCGTCGGCTCCCAGACCAGCGACCGCCGCTACCGCAGGAAGCACGGCACCGCGAAGGCCGACTTCACCCGGGGCGTCGCCATCACGTCCTCGATCCACCCCGACGAGAACACCCACATCGAGCCGGTCCGCTACGGCAAGGGTTCCAACGCCATGGGCTCCCTGTCGATCCTCCAGGTCCCGTACGGCAGCCGCCGGGTGCTGGGCTGGCTCGGCAACATGGCCAAGCACCCGGCCCTCGCCGTCCGGTCGCTCTCCAACCATCGCTGGTCGGAGCGGACCATCATCGGTCTCGTCATGCAGTCGCTGGACAACTCCCTGACGACGTACCGCAAGCCCAGCGGTATCGGAAAGGGCCTGCTCACCGCCCGGCAGGGGCACGGGGCGCCCAACCCCACCCAGATCGAGGAGGCGACGCGCAGCGCCTCGTTGCTCGCCGACGAGATCAACGGCTTCGCCGGGTCGAACGTCGGCGAACTGACGGGCACCCCGCTCACCGCGCACTTCCTCGGCGGCTGCCCGATCGGTGCGAGTGCGGAGGACGGGGTCATCGACCCGTACCACCGGCTGTACGGGCACCCGGGCATCTCGGTCGTGGACGGCTCGGCGGTCTCCGCGAACCTCGGCGTCAACCCGTCGCTGACCATCACCGCGCAGGCGGAGCGGGCCATGTCGTTCTGGCCCAACAAGGGCGAGGCGGACCCGCGCCCGGCGCAGGGCGAGGCGTACGAGCGGCTGGCCGCGGTCGAGCCGAAGGCACCGGCGGTGCCGAAGGAGGCGTTCGGCGCGCTGAAGCTGCCGTTCCTGGGTCTGCCGACGGTCCCGCCGAAGAAGAAGCAGTAGGGCCTCTCTTTCGACCGGGCCGGATCCGGACAGCCGAAAGGGGCTGCACCCCCCTCCGAGTGCAGCCCCTCACGCCTACCGGTGACGTCGCCCGTTACGCGGCGGCGTCACCGTTCCTGCGGCGCCGCACGACGAACATCGCACCGGCGCCGAGCACTACGGCCGCGCCGCCCGCGAGGGCGAACATCGGGACTGCGGAGGACGAACCGGTCTCGGCGAGCGTGCCGGAGACCTGGCCCGTGGTGTTGGAGGACGGCTTCTCGGCCGGGACCGGAGCGGTGCCGCCGGTCTGCGGCGTCGAACCGCTGCCGCCGGACTTCACGATCTGGAACTTGTACGCCACGTCGCTGATGCCCATGCAGTCCTTGTCCCCGACGTACAGACCGGCGCCGAGGGTGAATCCGGCGCCGAGCGGGGCGGTCGACTTCACGTTGATGCGCAGTGGGATGTCGATCTCGTAGCCCGCGCGGATCTCGTCGGACTGACCGACGTAACCGACCGCGCGGCCGTCCTCGCTGAGGTCCTCCCACGTGTTGGTGTCCGGGTCGAGCGCCTGGAGGCTGACCTGCTTCGACTTGAACAGGTCGTTGCCGTCCTTGTCGGAGGAGGCGCCCGCGAAGTAGTCGATCTCGCGCACGGTCGTCTTCGACGAGTTGTAGACGTTCATCTTGAACTTGTGCCAGCCGCTGCCACGGGCGATCTTGCCGGGCAGGCCGTTGATCGAGATGTCCAGGTCGGACTTCTCGCACTCGGTCGGCTCCTGCGGGTCCTCGGCCTCGGACGGCGTGCCGGACGGGGTGGCGCCGGTGTCCGCGGAGGGCGTGCCGGTGGGGGCGACGGCGGGCTTGTCCATCTCCTCCGCGGGCTTGCCGGTCTCCTCGGCGGGCTTGCCGGTCTCCTCGGCGGGCGAGGAGGTGTTCTCGGCGGGAGCTGTGGTGGTGACCTCGTCGGACGGCGTACCGCTGGGCGTGGTCTCGGTGTTCTCGGTCGGCTCCGGGTTCGTCGACTCGACGGTGGTGACGGTGTCGTCGGCGAACGCGACCGGGGCGGCCAGGATGGCTGCGGGTGCTATGACTGCGGTGGCGGCGGCCACCGCCATGGCGCGGCGAAGCTTCATGAAGACCTCAGAAGTCCGGTGTACCGCTGTGGCCGCGGTACGGGGGGTGTGGACGGGCCTTCCGCGATGGGGGGTCACGGGTGGGGCCGTTGTTCTGCATGCATGACCAGCCACCCGGCGCAATGGTTGTCTCGGCTTTCACGGAATCTTTATGTGACATGCGTCACGCGGCGCTCCGTCGTGCTCCGTGACCTGCGGAAATCCGCCGCCGCCCCATGACCAAGGGCCCCGCGGTCCGGTGTGAACCGGTCCACGGGGCCCTTGTCGATGGCACCGACGTCAGGGCAGCGCCGGTGCCGAGGGGCGGCGCCGGGGGGTGGCGCCGCGGGAAGGTGGTGCGTCGGGTCGGCGCCCCGGCGCATGGGGGGCGCGTACGAGGTGTCGACCCACGTCGTGAGTGGTGCGATATGGGGGACTTGCCCCTTGCATCGTGCTGGATCGGCTGCGTCCCGCGCAACCGTTTCGACCGGATACGGTCGGCTCCGGGCGTCCCCGGAGCCGACCGCTCTTGGGGTGACCGGGCTGCTGTCCCCTGCCGACCGGTCACGCACGCTGGGGCGCGGTCCCACGGCGTACCTGCAGTACGCCACACGCTCCAGCGGAGCCACGCGTGGTTTCTTCCTGAGCCGCCCCTGGCTGGCACGGACACCGGGACCAACGAAGCCACCGAGGTACCGGTCACGCGCCGTACGGGTGAGAGTCGGTCCGAACTCGGATACGCCTCCGGAGCCCCGTCGGCCGCCGCGCGCCAGGCCTGCGGGTGGGTTGCACGCGGCCGGCCTGCGGGGAGTCACACGCGGCCGCGGCACAGCTCCAGCAGCGTCATTGCGAGCGAGGTGCCGGGCTTGCCGAGCGCCTTCCGGTACTGGCCGAGGATCTCCATCTCGCGGGAGAGGTTGACCCGGCGGCCGCCGGAGGTGATCCGCGCCTCCTGAATGACTGCCGAGACGGCCATCCGTTCCTGGACGAGCCCGATGATCCGGTCGTCGAGGGCGTCGATGCGCTCGCGGGCCTCACCGATCAGCCGGGCGGCCTCATCGGTGTTCGCACCGGTCTTCTCGATGAGGGTCTTCGCGGCGGCGGTGCTGTTGCTCATGGTGTGACTCCTGGGGGATGTGGTCCCCGGGGCGGTCGGACCCCGAACGCAGAACGCCCCGGGCCTGTCGGCCCGGGGCGCCTGGAACGTTGCTTGTCAGTTGCTCAAGCAGCACGACCATGGCAGCCGGCGGGCCGGATGCCATAGGTAAAGACGAAGGTCGTGTGCTGGTGCATGGCGTCAGTATGGACCCGCGCCGGGCGATGGGCCAACGCGCGGCCCGGATGCTGAGACGCCGCCGACGGCACGGCCGTGCGCTCCGCTCCGGCCGACGCCCGGAGGGTCTTGGCCCGTACCCCGGAAGACGCAGAAGTCCGTCTCACTCGCAACCCCGGTAGAATCGGCAGAACCGACCCCCCTCTCAACGCCGGAAGGCCGCCCCGTGCCAGCAGCACCCCCCGCCGCCCCCGACACCACACCCGACGTGGTCCTTGTCGTCGACTTCGGCGCGCAGTACGCCCAGCTCATCGCCCGCCGCGTCCGTGAGGCCCGGGTCTACAGCGAGATCGTCCCGTCCACGATGCCGGTGGCCGAGATGCTGGCCAAGAACCCCCGGGCGATCATCCTGTCCGGCGGCCCCTCCTCGGTGTACACGGACGGCGCGCCCAGTCTCGACCGCTCGCTGTTCGAGGCCGGGGTCCCGGTCTTCGGTATGTGCTACGGCTTCCAGCTGATGGCCACCACGCTCGGCGGCACCGTCGACGACAACGGTGCCCGCGAGTACGGCCGCACCCCGCTGACGGTCTCCAAGACGGGTTCCACGCTCTTCGAGGGCACGCCCGCCGAGCAGTCCGTCTGGATGTCGCACGGCGACGCCTGCTCCGCCGCTCCCGAGGGCTTCACCGTCACCGCGTCCACGGACGTCGTACCGGTCGCCGCCTTCGAGAACGACGAGAAGAAGCTCTACGGCGTTCAGTACCACCCCGAGGTCCTGCACTCCACGTACGGCCAGCAGGTCCTGGAGCACTTCCTCTACCGCGGCGCGGGCATCGAGCCGACCTGGACCACGACGAACGTCGTCGAGGAGCAGATCGCGCTGATCCGTGAGCAGGTCGGCACCAAGCGCGCCATCTGCGGCCTCTCCGGCGGTGTGGACTCCGCGGTCGCCGCAGCCCTCGTTCAGAAGGCCATCGGCTCCCAGCTGACCTGCGTGTACGTGGATCACGGTCTGATGCGCAAGGGCGAGACCGAGCAGGTCGAGAAGGACTTCGTGGCCGCCACCGGCGTCCAGCTGAAGGTCGTCGACGCCGAGGAGCGGTTCCTGAACGCGCTGGCCGGGGTCTCCGATCCCGAGCAGAAGCGGAAGATCATCGGCCGCGAGTTCATCCGCGTCTTCGAGCAGGCCCAGGCCGAACTCGTCGCCGAGGCGGGCGCGGCCGGCGAGGACGTCGCGTTCCTCGTGCAGGGCACGCTCTACCCGGACGTCGTCGAGTCCGGCGGCGGCACCGGCACCGCCAACATCAAGTCCCACCACAACGTGGGCGGCCTCCCCGACGACATCGAGTTCCAGCTCGTCGAGCCGCTGCGCCAGCTGTTCAAGGACGAGGTCCGGATGGTCGGCCAGGAGCTCGGCCTGCCGGAGGAGATCGTCCAGCGCCAGCCCTTCCCCGGCCCCGGTCTCGGTATCCGGATCGTCGGCGAGGTCACCAAGGGCCGGCTCGACCTGCTGCGCGAGGCCGACGCCATCGCCCGCGAGGAGCTGACCGCGGCCGGACTCGACCGCGACATCTGGCAGTGCCCGGTGGTCCTCCTGGCCGACGTCCGCTCGGTCGGCGTCCAGGGCGACGGCCGCACCTACGGCCACCCGATCGTGCTGCGCCCCGTCTCCTCCGAGGACGCGATGACGGCCGACTGGTCGCGCCTGCCGTACGAGGTCCTGGCGAAGATCTCCACCCGCATCACCAACGAGGTCGCCGACGTCAACCGCGTCGTCCTCGACGTGACGAGCAAGCCGCCGGGCACCATCGAGTGGGAGTGACCCCACCGCGGGGCCAACGCCGATGCCGTCGCTCGTTCATCCGGGCGGCGGCATCGCCGTGTCCGGGGCCGCCGCTCCGGCGAATCGATACGTGATCGCTCTGGCCACCTGCGGTGACCGGCGGTAGCTTCCGTCCGAATGCCCTGGGAGCCCCGAGGAGTCGCCATGCCCGAGCCCACGCCGATCCCCGTCGAACAGCTGCAGTTCGCGATGCCGCCCGTCCACGAGTCGGTCGGCGAGGAACGCGCGCACCGCAAGGAGCGGCTGGCCGGGGCGTTGCGGCTGTTCGGTGAGTACGGGTACGAGGACGGGGTCTCCGGTCACCTCACCGCGCGGGACCCGGAGTTCGCCGACTGCTTCTGGGGCAACCCGTTCGGCGCCCCCTTCGACGGGATGAGCCCGGAGGATCTGATCCTGGTCAACGGCGACGGGCAGGTCGTCGAGGGGCGCCACCACGTCAATCAGGCGGCGTTCGCCGTCCATGCCCAGGTGCACCGGGCGCGCCCGGACGTCGTCGCCGTCGCGCACACCCACTCCCTGCACGGCCGGGCGCTGTCCACGCTCGGTGAGTTCATCGAGCCGATCACCCAGGAATCCTGCGCGTTCTACGAGGATCACGCGGTCTACCAGGCCTACACGGGGGTCGTGGTCGACGAGGACGAGGGGCGCCGGATCGCGGCCGCGCTCGGCACCCGCAAGGCGATCATCCTGCGCAACCACGGGCTGCTGACCGTCGGTGACTCGGTGGACGCGGCCGCCTGGTGGTTCCTCACCATGGAGCGCTCCTGCCAGGTGCAGCTGACCGCGCGGGCGGCCGGGAAGCCGGTGCTGATCGAGCACCGGGACGCCGTCGCCACCCGCGAACAGCTCGGCAGCGACCTGGTGGCCTGGTTCAATTACCAGCCGCTGTGGAAGCGGATTGCTCGAACGTTCTGACGATCTGCGCATCCGGACCGCCCCGATGCGGCACCTGCCCGTCCCGTACGGCACAATTCGCAGCAATCGGTGGTCAGTTGGCGGTACTGGGGCGGGAAAGGGCGGCGTTCTCCGTGGCGTTGGACGAGGCACGACAAGGCGCGCACGGCGGTGGCTGTACGTGCGGCGACTGCCCGCACGGTGCGCGCGAGGGACACCGGCGCGCGGTGGCCGCCTTCCTGGCCAAACGGGACGGACTCGCCGCGGGCCAGGGACTGCCGACCGGCGTCGCCCAGTCCGCGTCCGCGACCCGTCAGTGGGTCTCCGACGAGCTGACCGAGTCGGCCCGCACGGTCGCCGAACGCAGCCGGGAGGCGGGCGACGCCTGGCTCCACCGGGTCTGGCAGCGCACCCTGGCCGTCGTCTGGGGGAGCGTCGCCGTGCTCGTCATCGGCGAGGCGGTCACCGCGATCGGCGCTGGCTGGTCGACCGCCCGCACCGCCGGTCTGCTCGCCGGCGTCGTCACCGCGGCACTGCTGACCGGCGCCGCCCGCTTCCATCGGGCCCGCGGCGGCGTCCTGGCCCCGCTGGTCGGTGAGGACAACCGGCTCTCCACCTCCCGCGCGGTCGCCGTCGCCTGGGTGCTGCTCGCCGTCTTCTCCGTACTCGTCCTCGCGCTGCAGCTGGCAGGGGCCTCCGGCCACGCGGAGCGCGACACGCTGATCGACGGTCTGGAACTGGCGCGTGGCGCCGGGGTGCTGACCGTGCTGGCGCTGGTGTGCGCCGTCGCCGTGCTCGTGCGCCGGGTGGTGACCGTACGCGTCCTCGCGCAGCGCCTGCAGAAGCTGAGGGCGGACCGGCCGCGCGCCGCCGATCTGCTCACCGACGACTCCGGGCGCGGCAGTTTCACGGATGTGCAGTACGTGCTGGTGAGCGCCGTAGCCGTCCTCTTCGCCGCGGTCCGGCTGGCCCGCCGGCCCGAGCAGCTTCCCGATCTGCCCTGGGGGCTGGCCTTGCTGGTGGTGGTCTCCGCGGCGACGTACTTCGCGGGGAAGCACGCGGAGGGCGGGCGCCCGGTCGTACTGTCCGTCGTACGGGCCCGGGAGGCCGGTGACCTGGACGCGCCGATCCGTACCGGCGACGACATCGAGATCCGCGGCGCGGGCTTCGTGCCGCCAGGCGCCGGGGCCCCGGACAGGCTGGCCCGCATGGTGGTCCGAATCGGCCATGTCCATGTCCATGTTCCGCTGATCCCGGTCACCGGAGGCTTCGCCAACCCGACCGACACCGTGCTCACCGTGCCGGTCCCGGTGGAGGTGGAACCCGGGCGGGTGGACGTCCAGGTCGTGACAGCCGCCGGGGTGGAGACGAACCGGGTCGAGATCGACGTCACGGACTGAGAGGCGATCGACCGTCTCTCCCCGCCCGGCCGCCGCTTGCGTCTGATCGAACCGCGGGGCAGGTGAGCAGCCCGTTCACCGCGTACGTATGGTCTGGTGACGGGTCGACGGAAGGACGGGGTCTTATGTATGGGTATGGCGCGAATTCGAGAGGTCTGGGCGAGGCGAGAAGCATCCGGGAGCTGGCGCGGGAGCATGCCCTGCTGCCGTTGCGGATCTTTCTCGGGGTCACCTTTCTCTATGCCGGGCTCGACAAACTGACGGACAGTGCCTTCTTCCGCGCCACCGGGCCCGGCTCCATCGGCGAGACGATGCACGCGGTGCGCGACTTGGCCGCGATCCCGGCCCTCGTCGACCTCGCACTGAAGAGCCCGGGAGCCTTCGGGCACGCCATCGCCTTCGGGGAGATCGCCGTCGGCATCGGCACCCTGATCGGGCTGTGGGCCCGGCTCGCCGCACTCGGCGGGGCGCTGATCTCGCTGAGCCTGTGGCTGACCGTGAGCTGGCAGGCCAAGCCGTACTACTTCGGCAACGACCTGGCCTACCTCATGGCCTGGCTGCCGCTGGTGCTCGGCGGCGCCGCGTCGTTCTCCGTGGACGCCTTCCTCGCGTCGCGACGGCGACGGATACGGTAGCCGACCCACGTCGTGGTCGCTGCGAGCCAGAGGCCGCCGAAGAACACCGGGAAGAAGAAGACCCAGGGGGCTTCCCAGGTGCCCGCCGCGTCCGCCGCGTAACCGGCGGCGAGGGCGAGCATCGCGATCCCCGCGACCGCCCGGCCCGGCCGGATCTCATGACGCAGCACGAATGACCTCCACCTGTCCGATACCGACTTCCAGATCCAGCTCGACCGTGCCCGCCGGGGTGACGCCCGCGGGCGGGGCGATCGTGCGGTGTTCCTTCGTCGACGGGCTGACGTCCACATGGCCCGGCAGATCGCCCGGCAGCCGGATGTCGCCGACCCCGGCGTCCGCCCGCACCCGGAGCGTCACCGCCTTCGGTACGACGACGACCGCCCGGCCCGCGCCGACCCCCAGCTGTGTCCGGACCGTGTCACCCTTCGGGACCGGCACCTCTCTCAGGTCGAGTGTGCCGACACCGCTGCCCAGCTCGTACCGCGGCTGGACCGCGGTGACCGACGCCGGGCGCCATTCCTCCCGTACCCAATGGGTGCTGATGTCCTTCGGCAGCGCGGCCGCGCCCGCCAGCAGCGCCGCCGTGATCATTGCGAGCAGGACGGTGCCGAACCCGGTTCCGCCGATGAAGGTGCTGACCAGCATCCCCGCACCGAACACAGCGAGCGCTGCGGCCAGGCCGAACTGCAGGCTCGTACCGAACGGATGCGTGTGCCAGCTCAGCCCCGTGCCCAGACCGCCCGCGATCAGGGCGAGCAGAAAGACCAGGCCACCGATCGAGCGTGGCCCCCGGTTGGCCCGGGCCGGCCCCGGTGCGCGGTACGGGGAGTCCGCCGCCCTGCGGGGACGTACCGGCGGACTGTCGGCCACCGCACCCGCCGGGCCCCACAGATACCCCGGTCCCGCCGGCCCGGACGTGCCGTCCTTGACGATCGGATCCCGCCACCAGGACGGGCTGCCCGGCGACGGCGGCGCCTTCACCTCCGGCGGGGCGTCCGCCACCGCCTGCGCGGCGGCCGTCGGGTGCAGCGGGTCCTCGGGCGCGGCGGTCCTGCGGGCTTGCGTCCACACACTGAAACCGACGACCGCGAGCGTCAGCATCGCGGAGAACGCCAGCGTGCCCCCGTTGCCCAGCATGGACAGGAAGAGCCCGCAGCCGATCAGCGCGAACAGCACCGCGACCAGCGACGCCCCCTCGACCCGGCCGGACAGCAGCCTGCGCGCCTCGTTCTCCTCCTCGCCCTCCAGCGGGAGCAGCAGCCACGCGAAGCCGTAGAAGATCAGGCCGACGCCACCGGTCACCGACAGCACACCGATCACGATCCGGAAGATCACCGGGTCCACGTCGCAGTACCGGCCGAGTCCGCCGCACACCCCGGCCACCACTTTCTGCCGCGAGCTGCGCTGCAGCTGCGGTCTCGGTGCGGGCGGCGGTGCGACGCCGGGCGCGGCGTCCTGGGGAACGGTCATGGCTCCATGGTGACGGGCGGGCGGCGCCGACGGGACCCGTGCCGACCCTGGCCGATCCCTGATATTGGTTCCCCCGGACCCTGAAGGGCGCCGTCGCGGGGCGTGCGCCGAGTGCGGCCCGCCCGTCTCAGGGTCGAAGTGGGGGCAGACCCTGATACCGCCGCTGCCCCGTCCATGTGACGATCGGGGCATGCCGACCGCCACACCCCGAGCCGCAAGCTCCCTCAGCGCCGACCCGGAGGAGCCACCGCTGCGCAAGCTGTACCGCAGCGCCGACGGACGGCTGCTCGGCGGCGTCGCACGCGGTCTCGCCGGACATCTCGGGCTGCCCGTCGTCTGGGTGCGGTTCGTCTTCCTCGGGCTGTTCCTCGCGGACGGCCTCGGGGCTCTGCTCTACGCCGTGTTCTGGATCGTCGTCCCGCTCGGCGTCGGCGGCGTCGACGCGCCGCGCTCCGTCTTCGAGACGGCTCCCGACGGCCGGCGCAGGCTCCGCAAGCCCGACAAGGGGCAGGTGTTCGCCCTCCTCGCGCTCCTCATCGGCGCCGTCATCTTCGTCGGCAACGTCGACATGGGCAGCGAGGCCGACCGTTACATCTGGCCGACGCTGCTGATCGGCGCGGGTTCCGTCCTGGTGTGGCGGCAGGCCGACAACGCCCGCCGGGCCCGCTGGATGGAGGTCGGAAGCCGCCGCCGGGTGCTGCATGTGGCCCGGGCGCTGGCCGGGGTCGCCCTGGTCGGCCTGGGACTCGCCGTGTTCATGGTGGTACGCGGCTCCGCGGCCCAGCTCGGCAATGTCCTGACCGCGGCGATCGCCGTCCTCACCGGCATCGCGCTGCTGGCGGGTCCCTATCTGGTCCGCATGACCCAGGACCTGTCGGAGGAACGCCTGATGCGCATCAGGGCCCAGGAACGCGCCGAGGTCGCGGCTCACGTCCACGATTCCGTGCTGCACACCCTCACCCTGATCCAGCGCAACGCGGACGACGGCAGCGAGGTCCGCAGACTGGCCCGCGCCCAGGAACGCGAGCTGCGCAACTGGCTGTACAACCCCGAGGGCACCGGCAAGGACGAGGGCGACGAACCGGAGACCCTCGCCGAAGCGGTCAAACGCGCCGCCGCGGAGGTCGAGGACAAGCACGGCGTCCCGCTGGAGGTCGTCGTCGTCGGCGACTGCCCGCTCGACGAGAAGCTCGCCGCGCAGATGCAGGCCGCACGCGAGGCGATGGTCAATGCCGCGAAGTACGGTGGCGAGGGCGGTGCCGTGCAGGTCTACGCGGAGGTCGAGGGCCGCACGGTCTTCGTCTCCGTACGGGACCGTGGACCGGGATTCGATCCGGATTCCGTACCGGGGGACAGAATGGGCGTACGAGAATCAATCATCGGCCGGATGCAGCGCAACGGCGGTACGGCGCGGCTGCGTTCGGTGCCCGGCGGGGGCACGGAAGTCGAGCTGGAGATGGAGAGGGCGAGCGAATGACGGAGACCACCGAAACGACCGGGGGCCCGGAGCGCCGGGTACGGGTCGTGCTCGTCGACGACCACCGGATGTTCCGCACCGGAGTCCAGGCCGAGATCGGCCGCACCGAGGAGACCGGTGTCGAGGTCGTCGGCGAGGCCGCCGACGTCGACCAGGCGGTCACTGTCATCACGGCGACCCGCCCCGAGGTCGTCCTCCTCGACGTGCACCTGCCGGGCGGCGGCGGCGTCGAGGTGCTGCGCCGCTGTGCCCCGCTGATGGGCGCGGTCGAGAACCCGGTGCGGTTTCTTGCGCTGTCCGTCTCCGACGCCGCCGAGGATGTCATCGGTGTCATCCGCGGCGGCGCCCGCGGCTACGTCACCAAGACGATCAACGGCACCGACCTGGTCGATTCGGTCTTCCGGGTGCAGGACGGCGACGCGGTGTTCTCGCCCCGGCTGGCCGGCTTCGTCCTCGACGCGTTCGCCTCGACGGACGCACCGCCGGTCGACGAGGACCTGGACCGGCTGACACAGCGCGAGCGCGAGGTGCTGCGGCTGATCGCGCGTGGCTATGCGTACAAGGAGATCGCCAAGCAGCTGTTCATCTCGGTGAAGACGGTCGAGTCGCATGTCTCGGCGGTGCTGCGGAAGCTCCAGCTGTCGAACCGGCACGAGCTGACGCGGTGGGCGACGGCCCGACGGCTGGTCTGAGTCAGCTGTTCTCCCGTTCGGGGTCGATGGAGATGTTGAGTTGCTCGCCGACCCTTCGGTAGCCGATGCCCGCGTAGATCCGTTCCACAGCGGCGTCGGCCGGCTCCAGCCATACCACCCGGAAGCCCCGCGCGAACGCGGCCGCGGTCAGATGGGCGGAGAGTGCGGCGCCGATGCCGCGGCGGCGGAAGGCGTCGGCGACGGCGAACCTATGCGACCCGGGTCGCTCCCGCGAAGGGCATGCCGTCGATCGGCGCGATGCGGACCGGCGCTCCGGGGTGCGGTGCGTGGATCATCTGTCCGTCGCCGATGTAGAGACCGACATGGCTGATCCCGGAGTAGAAGAACACCAGGTCACCGGGGGCGAGTTCGGAGCGGGGGATGTTCCGGCCGACGTTGATCTGGGTGTATGTGGTGCGGGGGAGCGAGACGCCGGCGGAGCGCCAGGCGGCCTGGGTCAGCCCGGAGCAGTCGAACGAGGACGGTCCGGTCGCGCCCCAGACGTACGGCTTGCCGAGCGCCCCGTAGGCGAACGCGACGGCCTCCGCGGCGCGGGCGTTGGGGGCCTGGGCGGTGCCTAAGCGCGGGGCGCTGCGATCCGCGCGGGCGGCGGCGCGGGCGGTGTCCGAGCGTTCGAACTCGGCGCGCTCCGCGGGTGAGAGGGTGTCCAGGAGCTTCTGGGCGTCGGCCAGTCTGGCCCTGACCGTCGTCCGGTGCTTCTTCAGGTCGGCCCGGCGGGCGGTGAGGGCCGCCAGCTCGTCCTTCGCCTCCGCGCGCAGCTGGGCGATCTCGGTGACCTGCCGCTGCACGTTGGAGACCTCGGCCGCCTGGCGGTCGGCGGCCCGGTCCACGTACGAGGCCCGTTGCAGATACTGGTCGGGGTCCGAGGACAGCGCCAGCTGCACGGAGGGGTCGAGGCCGCCGGTGCGGTACTCCGCGGCGGCGAGCGAACCGAGTGCGTTGCGGGAGGCGTTGAGGCGTTCGGTCCTGCGGGCGGCCTCGTCGCGCAGTGCGTTCAGGGACTTGGCCGCGGCGGTCGCTTTCTCTTTCGCGCCGTTGTACTGCTCGGTGGCGACCTCGGCGTCGTGGTACAGCCGGTCCACCGCGGCCTTGATCCGGGTGGGGGTGGGCTGTGGTTCGGCGTGCGCGGAGCCCGGCAGGGCGGCGGCGGTCGCGGCCCCGGCGAAGGCGAGGGTGGCTGCGGTGCGGGCGGCGGAGCCGGTGTGCGGGCGCTGCCTGGGTTTCCGATGCGCTGCCACGGGGGCGGGGCTCCTTGCGTCGACTGCCCGTCGGGGCCTACCGGCGGGCCGCTGAGGTCCGGCGGCGGGACGCCAACAGGGGGAGCGGCCCGCCGCCGGATTTCTCGGCGGGGTGACCGGGCTGCCGTCCGGGTGCGGAGCGGTGGTGAAGCCGGCCACCTGGACAGGGACGCTAAGCCCGGGGCGCGAGGAAGAGTCGCAATGACGGCTATTGCCCGAATTTGGCAATGTGCTGTCGCTGAGCGACTGGAAAATTACACCAGAGTCAGGCAATTGGTACAGATGTAAGTGAAATGCCGAAGAGCCCCCACCTCGCCGAAGAGGGGTGATATGGCCCCGGCTAGGCTGCGGCCTCATGGACGTACTCATCAATATCTTCGTCGCGCTGCACATCATCGGCATCGCCGCCCTCCTGGGCGGCTTCCTGACCCAGATGAAGGCGATGGGCGCGGGCACGGCACGCTTCGTCCCGGCGATGCTGCACGGCGCGCTGACCATGCTGGTCACCGGTGTCGCGCTGGTCGGGCTCAACCAGGCCGACGACCACCCGGTCAACAACATCAAGATCGGCGTGAAGCTGGCGGTCCTGGTGGTGATCCTCGCGCTGGTCTACATCAAGCGGGACGAGGAGAAGGCCGAGAAGGGTGCCTTCGCGGCGGTCGGCGGGCTGACGGTCGCCAACATCTTGATCGCGACGCTCTGGACCTGAGCCGGACCACCCTCATGCGCGAGTGAGCCCCTGCCGGATCCGGCAGGGGCTCACTCGCGCATGAGGGCCCGCCGTCACGCCGGGCGCACGCTGCCGTAGATCGGCATGTAGTAGATCGACTCCTCGCGGACGTTCGCCCCCGGCTTCGGGGCGTGGATCATCATGCCGTCGCCCTTGTAGATGCCGACGTGGCTGATGTCGTCGTAGAAGAAGACGAGGTCGCCCGGCTGCAGGTCGGCCGTGGCTATCCGGGTGCCGGTCTTCACCTGGTCCCAGGTGGTGCGGGGGATGTCGACGCCCGCCGCCTTCCAGGCGGCCTGGGTCAGCCCCGAGCAGTCGTACGAGGAGGGGCCCGTCGCTCCCCAGACGTACGGCTTGCCGATCTGGGCGCGGGCGAAGGCGAGAACCTTCTCGGCCTTCGTGGTGGCGCTGGTGTCCGAGCCGGTCCCGGTTCCCGCGCCCGTCCCCGTGCCGCCGGTGGAGCCGGCCTCCTTCGCCGCCTCCTCGGCCTTGCGGTCCGCCTCGGCCTTGGCGGCGGCCTGCCGACGGGCGAGTTCCTCCGCCTTGCGCTTGGCCTCCGCCTCCTTCTCGCGCTCCAGTGCCGCCAGCCGCGCCTTCTCCTCGGCCGTCAGCTTCGACAGCGTCGCGCGCGCCTCACCCAACTTCTTCTGGACGGATTGTTTGCTGGTCCGGAGCGTGGCCTGGGACTCGGTGAGCGTCTCCAGGCTCTTCACCGCCTCGGTGCGCTTCTTCGCCGCCGCTGCCTGCTGCGTACGGAAGTCCGTGACCGCCTTCTGCTGCTGGGCGGTCATCCGGTTCATCAGCTGGTTCTGGTCGAAGTACGACTGCGGGTCGTCGGCCAGGAAGAAGGTGGCGGTCGGGGCGATGGAGCCGGTGCGGTACTGCGCGGCCGCGTAGTTGCCGAGCGTCCTGCGCGCCTCGTTCAGTTTGTCGGCGCGCTCGGCCACGTCCTCCAGCAGGGCGTCGACCTTGCCGCGCTGCGTGGCGGAGGCCTCCTTCGCCTGGTTGTACTGCTGGGTCGCGGTGCCCGCCTGCCGGTAGAGGTCGTCGACCTTCTTCTGCACGTCCTCGATGCTGGGCCTGGGTGCGCTCGGGGCGGCCGTGGCACTCTGGGTCGACAGCAGGGTCACCCCCGCCAGTGCGGCCGTCGTGAGCCCGACGGCGGGGGTGGTGGTGCGTACCCGGCTGCGCGGTTTGCGATGCGATGCCAAAGCCGGCATCTCCTTCCGTGGACCGCCTACCGGGTTAGCTGTCGGGTTCGGGCGGAACGGAAGGCTGCCCTACGGTCCGAGTGGGGATACAGACCGATTCACCCCGGTTTTGCATATGGGTCCCCGGTCCCGAACTCCCTGCGGGCAGCCCGGATTCGGCGGGGGAGCCCGCTCGGCGTGGTTCGCCTCAAGGGGGTACGGGCCGCCCGACAGGGCACGCTAGCCAACCGTGGTGCCGCTGTGAAGGTTGATGTTCGATATGCCCGATACGTTTTCGTGACCTTGGTGAAGAAGGGCCGGAGAAGGCGGCCCGGGCCCCGATTTCCTTACAGGGCGTGGGTGGGTGTTCTCCGTATGTAGGCGCCTTCCGGCCGCACTTCTCCATGCGGCCGCAGAGTGTCGGTGCGTCGCCCTAGACTCGTGAGGCGATGAGCAGCCTCTTTGACGACAGTTTCCTGGCCGGCCTCCAGCACTCGGAGGAAGAACCCCCGCCGCCCCCCGAGGACTCCGCACCCGAAGCGGTGCCGGAGGACCTCTTCGCGGGCGTGTTCGACGCGCCCGCGCCGCCTCGGGACGCGTACTACCGGGACGGCGCCCACCGCCCCGCCATCGACTCCGCCGCCCTGCTCGACGGGCTGAACACCGAGCAGCGCGCCGCGGTCGTGCACGCCGGATCGCCGCTGCTCATCGTCGCCGGCGCGGGCTCCGGCAAGACCCGGGTGCTCACCCACCGCATCGCCCACCTGCTGGCCGAGCGCGGCGTGCACCCCGGCCAGATCCTGGCGATCACCTTCACCAACAAGGCCGCGGGCGAGATGAAGGAGCGCGTCGAGCAGCTCGTCGGACCGCGCGCCAACGCCATGTGGGTCATGACGTTCCACAGCGCGTGCGTACGGATCCTGCGCCGCGAGTCGAAGCGGCTCGGCTTCACCTCGTCGTTCTCGATCTACGACGCGGCCGACTCCAAGCGGCTGATGGCACTGGTCTGCCGCGATCTGGACCTCGACCCGAAGCGCTTCCCGCCGAAGTCGTTCACGGCCAAGGTCTCGAACCTGAAGAACGAGCTGATCGACGAGGAGACCTTCGCCGGCCAGGTCGGAGGGGGTACCTCCCATTCGAGCGAAGCCGAGAATGGGGGAGGCTTCGAGAAGACGCTCGCCCAGGCGTACGCGATGTACCAGTCCCGGCTGCGCGAGGCCAACGCACTGGACTTCGACGACATCATCATGACGACGGTCCATCTGCTCCAGGCGTTCCCCGACGTCGCCGAGCACTACCGCCGCCGCTTCCGGCACGTCCTCGTCGACGAGTACCAGGACACCAACCACGCCCAGTACACGCTCGTACGCGAACTGGTCGGCCCGGCCGGAGAGGCCGACGCCCCCGCCGAACTCTGCGTCGTGGGTGACGCCGACCAGTCGATCTACGCCTTCCGCGGCGCGACGATCCGTAACATCCTCCAGTTCGAGGAGGACTACCCGAACGCGACGACGATCCTGCTGGAGCAGAACTACCGCTCCACGCAGACGATCCTCTCCGCCGCCAACGCTGTCATCGAGCGCAACGAGAGCCGCCGGCCCAAGAACCTCTGGACGAATGCGGGCGAGGGCGCCCGGATCACCGGCTATGTCGCGGACACCGAGCACGACGAGGCGCAGTTCGTCGCCGACGAGATCGACCGGCTGACCGACGCGGGCGACGCGAAGGCCGGCGACGTCGCGATCTTCTACCGGACGAACGCGCAGTCCCGCGTCTTCGAAGAGATCTTCATCCGCGTCGGCCTGCCCTACAAGGTCGTCGGCGGCGTGCGCTTCTACGAGCGCAAGGAGGTCCGGGACATCCTGGCCTACCTCCGGGTCCTCGCCAACCCCGAGGACACCGTTCCGCTGCGCCGCGTCCTCAACGTGCCCAAGCGAGGTATCGGCGACCGCGCCGAGGCGATGATCGACGCCCTGTCGCTGCGCGAGAAGATCACGTTCCCGCAGGCACTGCGCCGCGTCGACGAGGCGTACGGCATGGCGGCCCGCTCGGCCAACGCCGTCAAGCGGTTCAACACGCTGATGGAGGAACTGCGCACGATCGTCGAGTCCGGCGCAGGCCCCGCCGTGGTGCTGGAGGCGGTGCTGGAACGGACCGGCTATCTCGCCGAGCTCCAGGCGTCCACGGACCCGCAGGACGAGACGCGGATCGAGAACCTTCAGGAACTCGCCGCCGTCGCGCTCGAATTCGAGCAGGAGCGGGGGGAGTCCGCCGGGGAGGAAGGTGCGGGCACGGGCACGCTCGCCGAGTTCCTGGAGAAGGTCGCGCTCGTGGCCGACTCCGACCAGATCCCCGACGAGGACGAGGACGGCTCCGGCGTCATCACGCTGATGACGCTGCACACGGCCAAGGGGCTCGAATTCCCGGTGGTGTTCCTGACCGGCATGGAGGACGGCGTCTTCCCGCACATGCGCGCCCTGGGGCAGGTCAAGGAGCTGGAGGAGGAGCGGCGCCTCGCGTACGTCGGGATCACCCGTGCCCGTGAGCGGCTCTACCTGACGCGGGCGGCGATGCGCAGTGCGTGGGGTCAGCCCTCGTACAACCCGCCGTCGCGGTTCCTGGAGGAGATCCCGGACCAGCACCTGGAGTGGAAGCGGACCGGTCCGATGGCGGCCCCGGCCGGACCGACGTCGGGGATCACGTCGTCGCTGTCCTCGTCGCGCGCCCGCTCGGGCCCTTCGGGCTTCGCGACCCGGCGCACCTCGGACAAGCCGACGGTCACGCTGGTGGTCGGGGACCGGGTCACGCACGACCAGTTCGGGCTCGGCACGGTGACGGCGGTCGAGGGGATCGGCGACCAGGCGAAGGCGACGGTCGACTTCGGGGACGAACGACCGAAGAAGCTGCTGCTGCGGTACGCGCCGGTGGAGAAGCTCTAGGAGTCCGCCCCGGAGCCGACGGGGCGGGCGCAGGTGCCCGCCCCCTGCCGGCGGGCGGGGCCTGCGCCGTGTCGGACTCTGCTGCTCAGGTCGGGTCGACGCCGTGGCTGCGGAGCCAGGGCAGCGGGTCTATGGCCGCTCCGCCACCGGGCCGGACCTCGAAGTGCAGGTGCGGGCCGGTGGAGTTGCCGGAGTTCCCGGAGTACGCGATGACGTCACCGGCCTTGACCGGGCCCGAGCGGATCCTGGTGCTGCTGAGGTGGCAGTACCAGGTCTCGGTGCCGTCGGCCGTGGTGACGATGGCCATGTTCCCGTAGGCGCTGTTCCACTGGGTGCGTACGGTGCCGTCGGTCGCGGCCATCACCGGAGTGCCGTACGAGACGGGGAAGTCGATGCCCGTGTGCACGGACATCCAGTTGACGCCCGCCTGGCCGAAGTAGGCGCTGAGGCCGTGCTGCTTGACCGGCAGGAGGAACTTGGGCCGCAGCGCCTCTTTCCGGGCGGCCTCCTCCTCGCGCTTCTTCTTCTCGGCGGCCTGCCGTTCCCTCAGGTCGATGCGCTCCTGGGTGCGGCTGGCGCGGTCGGCGAAGTTCTCGGCGTCGGCGCTGAGGTTGTCGAACAGGGTGTCCAGCTTGTTGTTGGCGGCGACCGGCTTGGCGCTGCCGGGGTCGACGGCCGCCATCGACGTGGTGTCGTCCTTGGTGTCCTCGCCGCTGCCGAGTCCGCCGACGGAGGCGGCGGCGATACCGGCGACGCTCATCACGCAGGCGGAGGGGACGGCGACGGTGAGAAGAGCGGAACGCTTGGCGGCGGTACGACGCCGGCCGCGGCTGCCACCGCTGCCGCGGGTGACGGAACGGCTCGCAGGGCGGGGGATGCCGACGGTGTGGTCCGCCCGGTCTGCCGCGTTGTCCGCATCGGCGTCGAGGTCCGGGTCCAGGTCGGCGACGCCGAACTCGGAGGTCGCGGTGATGTCCGCGGGCTCCGCGGTCCCGGCTGACGGGTAGGGCTCGTACGGAGCATGGGAACCCCGGTCCGCGTACACCTCGTACGCGGCCTGTTCGGGTTCGTACGACTCGTGCGCGGTTTGCGCGGTTTGCTGTTCGTGCTCGGGCGTGGCGCCGGTGTTCCAGGCAGTGGCGTCGTACGCGCCGGCGTCGTAGGCGGCCGTCTCGGCCATCGCCCACTGGCCGTTCTGGTGCCAGCCGTTGGTGTCCCACTGGCCCGAGGCGTCCGGAGCGCCGCCCTGCGCGGGGATGCCCGGGGCTTCCGGCATCCAGGTCGCGGTGGTGTCGTACTGCTGCGGGTGCTGGGTCCCGTACGCGGCATAGGGGTCGTACGCGGCGGTCTGATGTGCGCCGGTGTCCCACTGGGTGGAGTCGTACTGGCCGCTGTACCCGGCCTGTCCGGTGTCGTAGCCGCTGCTGTAGCCGGCGGTGTCGTACGCACCGTCGTAGCTGCCCGGAAGGGAGCCGAAGAGCGGGTCGCTGTCGTAGCTGCCCATGGAGTGGCTGTCGTAACCGACATACCCGGCGTGGGGGTGCTGGTCGTTCACCAACTTCTCTCTCGCCTCGGCAGCAGGACCTGGGTCTGGGGGCCCGGTGGGGAATCCCAGAGGGAAAGCAGTGGCCGCGACTGTACCCGGCAGTACGTGACGGCGACAATCTTCGTCAGGTTTTGGGCCCACAGGAAACGGGCAATCGGCCGTCTTTCGGCGGACTGCGCACAGAGCCTTGGCTCTATGTTCGAAACGCGTTCTATTTGTGAGCGTGCTCCGGGCGGCCATGGCGCCCGGGAGGCGTGCCCCGGCACGGCGTGGCGGCCTTGTGCCAGTGAGGGACTCCGGTCCTTCAGGCCACCGAGGCGGCTCCCATGAGTCCGGTGGCCGATTCCGCGGACTCCAGGGCCTGCCGGATCCCGGCGGCGACCGCCGGGTGGACCGGCAGTGCGAGGTGGCCGATCCCGGTGACGCGCACGTTCAGCGCATCGAGGTCCGGATGGTCGATGCAGGCCGCCTCGGCCGGGACGATCACCTGGTCCAGCTCGCTCCAGAAGCTCACGAACCGGGTGCGGCAGCCGGGCGCGGGGCGGCGCAGCTCCTCGACCGGGGCGGAACCGCTGCGCATCTGGCGCACGATCGGGTGCGCACTGGCCACCGGGGCGACGGCGGTGCCGCCGTGCGGGGTGCCGAGCGTGACCAGGGTGCGGACGCGTCGGTCGCCGCCGAGTCGCTGCACGTAATAACGGGCGATCAGGCCACCGAGGCTGTGGCCGACGATGTCGACCTCGTGGTGACCGGTGCGGGTGCAGATCTCCTCGACATGCCGGCCGAGAAGTTCGGCGGCCGCGCGGACGTCACAGGTCAGCGGTGAGTAGTTGAGGGACTCCAGGTGGTGCCAGCCGTGCCGGGCGAGGGAACGGCGCAGCAGGACGAAGACGGAGCGGTTGTCGATGAACCCGTGCAGGAGCACGACGGGCCGCCGCTCGGGGCTCTCGGTGGGCAGGGTCCGGGCTCCGGCCGGCGCGGTGGGCGGCTGTTCGGCCAGGGGCGTCGCGTCATGCCGCTCCCCGGTCATGCCCGAGGGGTAGAGGAGCACGTGCCCGACGAGCACGACCAGCTCCAGCGCGGTGGCTCTCAGCAGTGCCGATGACAGCCAGGTGCGGCGCAGAGACGGCTGGCGCAGCAGCAGCGGAAGAAAAGGCAGGACCTTCATGGCCGACCTCCTGCTTCGGCGCACGGGAGGCGGCTCAAGTCCCCGTATGCCCTCATGGGGCGCCGTGGCAGAGGCGCGGGTGGCTGGTCGGACCACCTTGTCGGCGAGCCGTACCACCGTGCCGTGCGGCTGACGGCGCGGTGGTACGGCGACCTCGTAGCGGCTCCCCTTGCCTCCGTGGCCCGCGCGGCAGGTGTGCCGCGTGATGCGGGAACGGGGCCTGGCGAACATGTCCCAGGTGTGATTTCCCCCTCCCGGCCCACCGCGAAACGGCGGGGTGCGGGATGCTGTCGATAACGTTCGTTCACATCCCCGGCCCTTTCCGGTACGGGAGACGCATGTGGAGGCAGTGATGGGTGTGACCGGTCCGATCCGTGTGGTGGTGGCCAAACCGGGCCTCGACGGCCATGACCGCGGGGCGAAGGTGATCGCGCGGGCGCTGCGCGACGCCGGTATGGAGGTCATCTACACCGGGCTCCACCAGACGCCTGAGCAGATCGTCGACACCGCGATCCAGGAGGACGCCGACGCGATCGGCCTCTCGATCCTCTCCGGCGCGCACAACACGCTCTTCGCCAAGGTGATCGAGCTCCTGAAGGAGCGCGACGCGGAGGACATCAAGGTCTTCGGCGGCGGCATCATTCCGGAGGCGGACATCGCACCGCTGAAGGAGAAGGGCGTCGCGGCGATCTTCACCCCGGGTGCGACGACGGGCTCGATCGTCGAGTGGGTGAACGCCAACGTCCGCCAGTCCGCAGACGCCTGACCCGGGCGGGCCGGGGTGCCCGTCCGTCCGGTGCCCTGTGTCCTCAATCGCCTGCCCGGTGCGAGGCCGAGTCCGTCGAAGGGGTCCCCCATGCCCTGGAGACCATGGGGGAGATTGAGGACACAGCGCGGCGCGGGCCGCGCAGCCCGCCGCCGGCACCACCGCACCCCCTACACGGCCTCCGGCATCAGCTCCACCTCCATCGCCGCACGCAGCCGCAGGGTGGAGACCAGACGCTGGAACGCCTCCGACCAGTAGCCGGCGGCTCCCGGCGACGCGCCCTCCGGCTCGTCCGGTGTCGTCGTGAGGACCTCCAGGCGGTCCGCCTCCGCCGGGTTCAGACAGCGCTCGGCGAGGCCCATCACGCCGCTGAAGCTCCACGGATAACTCCCCGCGTCACGGGCGATGTCGAGTGCGTCGACGACCGATCTGCCCAGCGGCTCCGCCCATGGAATCGCGCAGACCCCCAGGAGCTGGAACGCCTCGGACAGCCCGTGCGCGGCAATGAAGTCGGCCACCCACGCGGCCCGTTCCGCACCCGGCAGTGTGGCGAGGAGTTTGGAGCGCTCGGCGAGCGACGCCGTGCCGGGGCCGTTCGACGGGGGTACGGAGGGGGCGCCCAGCAGCGCGCGGGCCCACTCCGGGTCCCGCTGCCGCACCGCCGCCCGGCACCACGCTGCGTGCAGTTCCTCACCCCAGCCGTCGGCGACGGGCAGCGCGACTATCTCCTGCGCCGTACGCCCACCGAACCGCGCCGGCCAGGTGGACAGCGGGGCCGACTCCACCAACTGGCCCAGCCACCACGACCGTTCGCCCCGGCCGGACGGCGGCGCCGCGACCACGCCGTCGCGCTGCATCTCCGCATCGCATTCATGCGGTGCCTCCACGGCGATGGACGCGGAACTGGCCGTCAGGTCCGGGTTCACGCACGACGCCGCACGAGCGGCCATCCGCCCGGCCAGCGCCGACTCCGGCAGCGCGGACAGCAGCTCGGCGGCCGTCGCGCGGACATTGCGGCTGCGGTCGGAGAGCGCCTGCTCCAGGAACGGTTCGTCCGCACCGGACAGCCCGGTACGCAGCGAGTCCACGAACATCAGCCGGTCCTCGGCACGCTCCGTCGGCCACGTGCTGGTCAGCAGCGCGAGCGCGCTCCCCGGATCATGCGCGCGTATGGCCCCGAGCAGGGCGACGCGCTCGGCGAACAAGCCCTCCTCCCACAGCCGGCGCACCGCCTCCGGGTCCGTCACCCCGGGCCGCGGCGCGCCACCGGACGAGCCGCGCAGCGCGAACTTCCACTCGGGGTTCAGCCGGGCCAGCCACAGCCCGCGCGGCCCGGCGAACGCCAGGGCCTGCGGCCGCAGGTCGGTACGGGCGCGGGCCGCGTCCAACAGCGCCGGGAGCAGCGCCGCCGGAGCCCGGTAGCCGTGCAGACCGGCTGTGGCCAGCCACTGCGGGATCAGCTCGGTGAGATCCGGCGCGGCACCGCGCCGGCCGCCCGCACCGCTCGGCGCCGACCGGTCGGCGAGCAGCTGGGCGAGTCTGCGCCGCGCGGCCGGCGGCAGGGGCGGCCGGGGGTCGGCGGGCGCCGTCCCCGGCCGCGCGGCCGCGGCCGCGGGCAGCAGTCCGGCTCTGTGCCGCACGGTCTGGAGCGCCGCCGCGTCCAGGAGCGCGACCGGCCCCCGATCGCCGCCCGCCGTTGACGGTCGGCGATCGGTGCCGAGCAACGCCGAGGTGACGAGCTCGTCCCACGGGATGGTTGTACTGGACATCGGTCCTCCTCGAGGGGTTCACAACTGCTGGGCAGGTGCATCGTTTTGGCGAACATGAACACGATGGGGTGAGCGGTGTGACGATCTGCGGGTATGCCAGGTGAGGTGTGGGTAACGTTCTCGGTGCGATCTGGGACGCCGGGTGTGGCGTCAGCAGTCGGGGCCCCCGTGTCACCAGCGAGATGGTTCGGGGCCTCCCCGTCGCCTTTGGCCACACCCACATGGCCAGGTCGTAGGGATTCCGCCCGCCCGGGACGGAGCGCATACGGGATATGCGTCGCCGACCGGGACGCGAAAGCGGAGGACCAGTGCGCCCAAGACCGTTCGGGGCGTGCCGGTGAGCCAGGACTCACTCCTGCCCACCGCCCAGGAACGGTCAGATGAGCGGTACGGTCTCGGCCGCACCGCCGCCGGAGCCATCGGCCCAGGCGGCGAGCGGGTCGAAGCCGCGGTGGCCGCATTCGCCGAACACCGTGACGGGCGCGCCGCCGGACAGCGCGACGAGCTTCCACAGGCCCGGCCGGGACAGCGTCGACGGGACGACGGGCAGGGCCGTACCGCCTGTGGCGTCCGCCAGTTGCCAGCCGTCGCCCGACGGCACCGGTATGACCTCGCGCAGCGTCGCCGGCCAGGACTCCAGCCAGGGGTCGTCCCGCAGGGCGCGTCCGTACGCGGCGACCGCGGCCGCGGTCGTGGAGCCTCGAGGGGGAGTGCCGGACGGCACCGGCGCACCGAACTGCGCGCCCAGCTCCGCCCTCAGCTGCCCGGCCCCCTGATACGGCGTGAGTTCGGCGTCGAGCGTGACGCCCACCGGCAGGGCCTGCCCGGGGGAGCGCCCGGCCGCTCCGAAGGACAGCAACAGCGCGGTGCGGCCCGAGTCCTTTCCGTACAGCCAGATCCGACGAGTGACGATCTTGCCGTCCGGGGTGTCGTACTGGGCGAGGACCAGCCACCGGTCACGGACCGGGAGGCCGTCGGCGGGGGATGTCAGCCCCACCCGCGTACGGACCGTCGCGGCCAGTGGCTCCGGCAGCCGGTCGATGCCCAGCCAGGCGGTGTCCAGCAGATGCAGCAGCGCGCACTCCTGCAGCAACCGCGCCGGCCAGCCGGGGCCGGACGCCGGGATCGCCCCCAACTCACGGACCCGGCCGGCAAGTCCTGGCGCCTGTGCGTCGACCATGCGGGCCGCCGTCTCCTCCCACAGCCCGTACCCCGACTGGTCGGCCGCCGCCAGACCGCCGCGCACCAGATCCATCAGCCGCTGCTCCAACTCCTGTGCACCGCCGGTGATCCGCCCGGCCCGCCGCTCGGCGCGCCGCCGGGCCGCCTCCGGGTCGGCCGGGCCCGCAGCCGAGGTGCCGCCCGCCGCCGGCCCGCCCTTCTCCCCCTTGTCCGCCGCGCGCTTGCGACGGCCCGTCAGCCACTCGCCGGCCCAGTCCGGTACCTCGCCCGCGGGCAGGGCCGATTCGCCGGAAGCCCAGACCAGCAGCAGTCCCAGCGCGTGCTTGCACGGGAACTTCCGGCTGGGGCAACTGCACCTGTACGCAGGGCCGGTGGTGTCGACCGCGGTTTGATACGGCTTGCTTCCGCTGCCCTTGCACAGCCCCCACACCGCACCCGAACCGTCACACCCGCCACCCGACCACGGTCCGGCCGAACCGAGTTTGCTCCCCGCCTTGCGTGATGCCTCGTCAGGAGCCAGGGCCAGGACCTGCTCCACCGTCCAGCGCGCCACCGGACCGGCGGTGCGCAAGGGTTCTCCCCCGTGAGATAGCAGCATGGGGACGACGGTAGGACGCACCACTGACAATCACCCTGACCTGCCATTTCGTCGTCACGCAAGCAACTTGACTTTACTCTTCCTTTGCGATTCGCTGCGAGGTGCCGACCTTTGAATTCGGGGGGATCGACCGATGAGCCACACTGTCCGCAACATCCACAACTTCCGTCACGCCCGCACCATCCGGACTGCCGTCTCCGCAGCCGTCGTCCTCGGTCTCGCCGTGGGCCTCGGGGCCTGCTCCGAGGCCGTCGATCAGGTGGACAAGGCCGTGGACGAGACGTACGAAGTCACCTACGAGGTCACCGGTACGAGCGTCGACGAGATCCAGTTCCACGCGGGCGGGGGCAAAGCCATGGACCCGGAGATCGAGACGGTCAAGTCCCCGACCCTGCCGTGGCGGAAGACCGTCACGCTGCGCGGCATCATGCCGCCCGCCGTCATGCCGGTCGCCCTGGACGAGAACGGGGCCGACGTCGCCTGCTCGATCACACACAAGGGCAAGGTCATCAAGGAGGCCAAGGGCGAGGGACTCATCACCGCCGGCGGCTGCGTCGCGGTCTCGCCGGTGACCGGCTGAACTCCCCGCCCGTAGCCGCTGAATCGGCCCTGACCTGCGGTCGGGGCCGATTGTCAGTGGCATGGTGCACGGTGGGAACCACATCAGGTCGACCGATCTGGAGGGGGATCCATGACCGTGTCCGAAACCACCGCCGCCGTCGGCGTACAGGCCCTGCGACCGCATGCCGAGGACGCCTTCGCCCATGAGCTGAAGGCCCTTGCCGCAGCCGACGACCGCCCGCGGCCCGCCCGTTGGCAGCTGTCTCCGTGGGCCGTCGCCACCTACCTGCTCGGCGGCACCCTGCCCGACGGCACGGTGATCACACCCAAGTACGTCGGGCCGCGCCGCCTCGTCGAGGTCGCCGTGACGACGCTCGCCACCGACCGGGCGCTGCTGCTCCTCGGCGTTCCCGGCACCGCCAAGACCTGGGTCTCCGAGCACCTCGCGGCCGCCGTCAGCGGCGACTCGACGCTGCTCGTCCAGGGCACGGCGGGCACCCCGGAGGAAGCCGTCCGCTACGGCTGGAACTACGCACAACTGCTCGCGCACGGGCCCAGCCGGGACGCCCTGGTGCCGAGCCCCCTCATGCGTGCCATGTCCGAGGGCATGACCGCGCGGATCGAGGAGCTCACCCGCATCCCCGCCGATGTGCAGGACTCGCTCATCACGATCCTGTCGGAGAAGACGCTTCCCGTTCCGGAGCTGGGTCAGGAGGTCCAGGCCGTCCGGGGATTCAACGTCATTGCGACGGCCAACGACCGCGACCGCGGGGTCAACGAGCTGTCCAGCGCACTGCGCCGGCGGTTCAACACCGTCGTGCTGCCCCTACCGGCCACCCCCGACGAGGAGGTCGACATCGTCTCCCGGCGCGTCGACCAGATCGGGCGTTCCCTCGACCTCCCGGCCGCACCCGACGGAATGGCCGAGATCCGGCGCGTCGTCACCGTCTTTCGCGAGCTGCGCGACGGTGTCACCACCGACGGCCGCACCAAGCTCAAGTCCCCCTCGGGGACGCTGTCGACCGCCGAGGCGATCTCCGTCGTCACCAACGGTCTGGCGCTGGCCGCCCACTTCGGCGACGGGATGCTGCGCCCCGGCGATGTGGCGGCGGGCATCCTCGGCGCGGTCGTCCGTGATCCCGCAGCCGACAGGGTGGTCTGGCAGGAGTACCTGGAGACCGTGGTCCGGGAGCGGGACGGCTGGAAGGACTTCTACCGCGCCTGCCGCGAGGTATCCGCATGACCCGGGCCACGCGTCCCGTCGGACCGCTGCTGCTGGGGGTGCGGCACCACGGGCCGGGCTCGGCCCGAGCCGTCCGTGCGGCGTTGGAAGCCGCCCGCCCGCAGGCGGTGCTCATCGAGGGGCCTCCCGAGGGTGACGCACTGCTGCCGCTGGCGGCCGACGAGCGGATGCGACCGCCGGTCGCGCTGCTCGCCCATGCCGTGGACGACCCGGGACAGGCGGCGTTCTGGCCGCTGGCCGCCTTCTCACCCGAGTGGGTCGCGATCCGCTGGGCGCTGGCGCACGACGTGCCGGTCCGCTTCATCGACCTGCCCGCGGCGAACTCCCTGGCCATGACACAGGCAGCGGAACGCGAACCGGGCAGGGACGGGACCGGGGGTGCGGACGGGGCCGGGGGTGCGGACGGGGGCGTAGCCGGGGAGCCGGCTCCGGGAGGCTCACCCGGGCATGCCCCGATCGACCCCATCGGCGTACTGGCCGAGACGGCGGGATACGACGACCCGGAGCGCTGGTGGGAGGACGTCGTCGAACACCGCACCCAGGGCGGCGAGGCCGTCGACCCACGGGCTCCGTTCGCCGCGCTCGCCGAGGCGATGACGGCCCTGCGCGATGTGTACGGGGACGGCGGCCACCCTCGTGACGCCGTCCGCGAGGCGTACATGCGCATCCAACTCCGCAAGGCGGTGAAGGAGTTCGGTGACGACGTCGCGGTCGTCTGCGGTGCCTGGCATGTGCCCGCGCTCGGTACGAGGACCACACTCGCCGCCGACAGGGCCCTGCTCAAGGGGCTGCCCAAGCTCAAGGCCGAGCTGACCTGGGTGCCTTGGTCGCATCGGCGGCTCGCCCGGCACAGCGGATACGGGGCGGGCATCGACTCGCCCGGCTGGTACGGACACCTCTTCGAGGCCGCCGACCGCCCGATCGAGCGGTGGATGACGAAGGTTGCCGGACTCCTGCGCGACGAGGACCGGTTCGTGTCGTCCGCCCATGTCATCGAGGCCGTACGACTCGCCGAGACCCTAGCCGCCATGCGCGGCCGCCCGCTCGCAGGGCTGAGCGAGACGACCGATGCGATCCGGGCCGTGATGTGCGAAGGCTCCGATGTGCCGCTCGCGCTCGTCGGGGACCGGCTGATCGTCGGCGAGACGCTCGGCGAAGTGCCGGACACCGCCCCTGCCGTGCCCCTGCAGCGTGACCTCACCCGACAGCAGCGCACGCTCCGTCTCAAACCGGAAGCGCTGGAGCGGGAGTTGGAGCTCGACCTGCGCAAGGACACCGACGCGGCCCGCAGCCGGCTGCTCCACCGGCTGCGGATCCTCGCCGTCGGCTGGGGCGAGCCCGCCGCGGGCCGGGCGAGCACCGGCACCTTCCGGGAGAGCTGGCGGCTGCGCTGGGAACCCGAGCTGTACGTACAGGTCGCGGAGGCCGGCACCTGGGGTACCACCGTGCTCTCCGCGGCGACGGCCAAGGCCGGGTCCCAGGCGGTCTCGGCGACCGCACTCGCCGAGGTCACCGCGCTCGCCGAGCGCTGTCTCCTCGCCGAACTGCCCGAGGCACTGCCCGTGGTGATGCGGGCCCTCGCCGACCGCGCCGCGCTCGACGCAGACGTCGGCCACCTCGCCGACGCCCTGCCCGCCCTCGCCCGCACCCTGCGGTACGGGGACGTGCGGTCCACGGACACCGCGGCGCTCGGCGAGGTCGCGGCCGGGCTCGCCGAGCGGATCTGTGTCGGAATGCCGCCCGCCTGCACCGGGCTCGACGCCGACGGAGCCGCCGAACTGCGCCGCAAGGTGGACGGCGTCCACACCGCGATCGGGCTGCTCGACGGAACCGTACCGGCGGACGGACTCCGTGAGCGCTGGGCCGCCGTGCTGCACAAGCTGGCCGCCAGGGACACGGTCGCGGGCGTCATCCGGGGCCGCTCGACGCGGCTGCTCCTCGACGACGGGCGGCTCGAAGAGGGCGACGCGGCACGGCTGATGGGCCTCGCCCTCTCGCCCGGCACGCCCCCGGCCGACGCGGCGGCCTGGATCGAGGGGTTTGTCGGCGGGGCCGACGGGGGCGGCATGCTCCTTGTCCACGACGAGCGGCTGCTCGGCCTGGTCGACGGCTGGCTGGCCGGTGTCCCCGCCGACACGTTCACCGATGTGCTCCCGCTGCTGCGCCGCACCTTCTCGGCGTACGAAGCAGGCGTACGGCGCACGCTCGGCGAGCTCGTACGACGCGGTCCGGCCCCCGGGGCTCCGGCCGCGACCGCCGCCGGGACGGCGGCACCCGGCTTCGGGCCCGGCCTCGACGAGGCGCGGGCGGACGCGGTGGTGCCGGTGCTGCGGCTGCTGCTGGGACTGAACGCCGAATGCGGCGAGGGCGCAGAGGGTGCCGAGAACGCCATGGAACCGCTGGGAGCAACAGGATGACGACGGTCACGGAATCAGGCACGGACGCGGAGCGGCCGGGAGCCGCCGGGCGGGGCGGGGCGGACGACGAACGGCTCCGGAGGTGGCGCATGGTGCTGGGCGCGGAAAGCGCCGAGTCCACCGGCTGCACCCTGACCGGACAGGATGCTGCGATGGACGGTGCGCTGAATGCGCTCTACGGCGGCGGGGGCAGGCCCGGCGGCCGCGGCGGGACCGAGCGCTCGGCCGGACTCGGCGCCTCCGCCCCGTCCGTCGCCCGCTGGCTCGGTGACATCCGCACGTACTTCCCCAGCTCCGTCGTCCAGGTCATGCAGCGCGACGCGATCGACCGGCTCGGTCTCTCCACGCTGCTGCTGGAGCCGGAGATGCTGGAGGCCGTCGAGGCGGACGTCCACCTGGTCGGAACACTGCTCTCGCTCAACAAGGCGATGCCCGAGACGACGAAGGAGACGGCACGAGCCGTCGTACGCAAGGTGGTCGACGACCTGGACAAGCGGCTCGCCACCCGCACCCGGGCCACGCTGACCGGCGCGCTCGACCGCTCGGCGCGGATCAACCGGCCGCGTCACCACGACATCGACTGGGACCGCACCATCCGGGCCAACCTCAAGAACTACCTCCTGCTTCCCGGCGGGGACGGGGCCGGCACGGTCGTCCCCGAGCGGCTCATCGGCTACGGACGCGCCGCGCAGGCCGTGAAGAAGGACGTCATCCTCTGCATCGACCAGTCGGGGTCGATGGCCGCCTCCGTCGTCTATGCCTCCGTCTTCGGCGCGGTGCTCGCCTCCATGCGTACGTTGCGGACCAGGCTCGTCGTCTTCGACACGGCTGTCGTCGACCTCACCGAGCAGCTCGACGACCCCGTCGACGTACTCTTCGGCACCCAGCTCGGCGGCGGCACGGACATCAACCGGGCGCTCGCCTACTGCCAGTCCCAGATCACCCGGCCCGCCGACACCGTCGTGGTCCTCATCAGCGACCTCTACGAAGGCGGCATCCGCAACGAAATGCTGAAGCGGGTGGCCGCGATGAAGGCGTCCGGCGTGCAGTTCGTGACGCTGCTCGCCCTGTCCGACGAGGGCGCGCCCGCCTACGACCGCGAGCACGCGGCGGCGCTCGGCGCGCTCGGAGCACCGGCATTCGCGTGCACCCCGGACCTCTTTCCGGAGGTGATGGCCGCGGCACTGGAGAAGAGGCCACTGCCCATACCGGACAAGGAGACCCATCAGTAACAAGGGACTTGTGTCAACCCGGAAGGGTCGTGCACGCGACGTCCCGTCGCCCGCGGAGGACTGCGTTCCGCAGTCCGCGCCATTCTGAGAGGGCTCACTCCGGCGTGACGGCAGCAGCTGTACGGTCAGTCGCCGACCCGCGCCCGATGCGATGGCCGGCCGGACAGCCGTTCCGGACACCGAACCGGCCGCGGACGCCACCGCGGCCTCGGCCGCGGTCGCGACGCCCGTCCGGCCGTCGAGCACGCGGCGCACGGAGCGGCGGGTCCGGACTCGATCGCGCCCGCCTGTCGGAGCGACGCGGTGGCCGCCTTCACCGCTCCGGAGTACCCGGCCCGGGGGATCTGAGACCCCTCGGAGCGCTGAGTGTTCGTCCCGGCCCGTGGCCGGGCGGTTCCCCGACGTGTACAGGACCGCTGCGCCCCGACCGTGGGTTCCGCCCGGACACGGGCCGCGCTCGCTCCACCGGCGCGGCCCGTGCCGTTTCGTCCACTGCGACCCGGCCACCAGCACGGTCTGTGACCGTAATCACCGCCCAGGTGCGATCTGCGATTTAGGGTCATGCGGAGCTCGGGGATAACCTGCGAGATGGACATGCCGCGTACTCGGTAACCGTGTGCGCCTTCCTTGTGACCGAGCAGTCACGTTGCCCCTCGCGGCACGCCCACGCTGAAAACGAACCGCGAGACCACTGAAAAGGGACGGACGCGCGTGGACCTGTTCGAGTACCAGGCGAGGGACCTCTTCGCCAAGCACGGTGTACCGGTGCTGGCCGGTGAAGTCATTGACACGCCTGAGGCAGCCCGCGAGGCGACCGAGCGGCTGGGCGGCAAGTCTGTCGTCAAGGCGCAGGTGAAGGTCGGCGGCCGCGGCAAGGCCGGCGGCGTCAAGCTGGCCGCCACCCCCGACGAGGCGGTCGCCCGGGCGACCGACATTCTCGGCATGGACATCAAGGGCCACACGGTCCACAAGGTGATGATTGCCGAGACCGCGCCGGAGATTCTTGAGGAGTACTACGTCTCGTACCTCCTCGACCGCACCAACCGCACCTTCCTGGCCATGGCCTCGGTGCAGGGCGGCATGGACATCGAGGAGGTCGCGGAGAAGACCCCCGAGGCCCTCGCGAAGGTCCCGGTCGACTCCAACACCGGTGTCACGATCGAGAAGGCCCGCGAGATCGTCGCCCAGGCGAAGTTCCCGGCCGAGGTGGCCGAGAAGGTCGCCGAGGTCATGGTGACGCTGTGGGAGACGTTCGTCGCCGAGGACGCACTCCTCGTCGAGGTCAACCCGCTCGCCAAGGTCGCCTCCGGCGACGTCCTGGCGCTGGACGGCAAGGTGTCTCTCGACGAGAACGCCGACTTCCGTCAGCCCGGCCACGAGGCCCTCGAGGACAAGGACGCAGCCAACCCGCTCGAGGCTGCCGCCAAGGCCAAGAACCTCAACTACGTCAAGCTCGACGGCGAGGTCGGCATCATCGGTAACGGTGCCGGTCTGGTCATGTCGACCCTGGACGTCGTCGCGTACGCCGGTGAGAACCACGGCAACGTGAAGCCCGCCAACTTCCTCGACATCGGCGGCGGCGCCTCCGCAGAGGTCATGGCGAACGGCCTGGAGATCATCCTCGGCGACCCGGACGTCAAGTCCGTCTTCGTCAACGTCTTCGGTGGCATCACCGCGTGCGACGAGGTCGCCAACGGCATCGTCCAGGCTCTTGCGCTGCTCAAGAGCAAGGGCGAAGAGGTCACCAAGCCGCTGGTCGTGCGCCTCGACGGCAACAACGCGGAGCTGGGTCGCAGGATCCTTTCCGACGCCAACCACCCGCTGGTGCAGCGTGTGGACACCATGGACGGCGCGGCCGACAAGGCCGCCGAGCTCGCCGCGGCTGCGAAGTAAGGGACGAGGGACTCCAACACCATGGCTATCTTCCTCACCAAGGACAGCAAGGTCATCGTCCAGGGGATGACCGGTGCCACCGGCATGAAGCACACCAAGCTCATGCTGGCCGATGGCACCAACATCGTCGGCGGCGTGAACCCGCGCAAGGCCGGCACGACCGTCGACATCGACGGCACCGAGGTACCCGTCTTCGGCTCCGTCGCCGAGGCGATGGAGAAGACCGGCGCCGACGTGTCCGTCCTCTTCGTGCCGCCGGCCTTCGCGAAGGCCGCCGTCGTCGAGGCGATCGACGCCGAGATTCCCCTCGCCGTCGTGATCACCGAGGGCATCGCCGTCCACGACTCGGCCGCCTTCTGGGCGTACGCCGGTTCGAAGGGCAACAAGACCCGGATCATCGGCCCGAACTGCCCCGGACTGATCACCCCCGGCCAGTCCAACGCCGGCATCATCCCGGGCGACATCACCAAGCCCGGCCGCATCGGTCTCGTGTCGAAGTCCGGCACGCTGACCTACCAGATGATGTACGAGCTCCGTGACATCGGTTTCTCGTCCGCCGTCGGCATCGGTGGCGACCCGATCATCGGTACGACGCACATCGACGCCCTCGCGGCGTTCGAGGCCGACCCCGAGACCGACCTGATCGTCATGATCGGCGAGATCGGCGGCGACGCCGAGGAGCGTGCGGCGGACTTCATCGCGAAGAACGTCACCAAGCCGGTCGTCGGTTACGTCGCGGGCTTCACCGCCCCCGAGGGCAAGACCATGGGCCACGCGGGCGCCATTGTCTCCGGCTCCTCCGGCACCGCCCAGGCGAAGAAGGAGGCCCTTGAGGCCGCAGGCGTCAAGGTCGGCAAGACGCCGACCGAGACCGCCAAGCTGGCGCGCGAGATCCTCGGCGCCTGATCACCTCTTCGCGGGACTGCCTCCGCACAGACGGCGCGGGTCCGTACCCCTCCTCCGGGGGTACGGGCCCGCGCCGTTTCCTGTGCGCCGGCCGGAGCGCGCTGGAGTCACCTCAGGTCCGGTACCAGCCGCGCCGGGCCACGGACGAGCTCTTCGTGCAGCTTCTTCTGCAGCTTGAGGTCCTGTGGGGTCAGCTTCTGGGGACCGCCGCGGGGAGGCACGCCGCCGACCCGCTCGGCAGGCGGATTCCCGTACCGCACCGGAGACATCACCATGGTGATCAGTGCGATCCCGACGATCAGGGCCGTCAGGGCGACGGCTGCCCGCGTCCAGAGTCTGGCCTTGTGCTCACTGCCGGCACGGATCGCACGGGCCGCGGGCATCGCGGCCACCGGCTGAGTGAGGGCGAGCGCGCCCAGTTGCTCGTGCAGCAGCGCCGACCGTCCGGTGGGCGATGAGGGTTCCGCCAGCTCGGGCACCTGCTCGGCCACCGCGGCTCGCGCGTTCATCAGCCGGCTCGCAGCCGCTGGGGTGCTCGCCTCCGTCTCCGCGGCGGTCTCCGGGAGGTCCAGGCCGACACCGTCGTAGAGCAGCAGGGTGCGACGGTAGGACGGCGGCAGGTCGAGCAGTGCGTCGAGCAGGGCGCCGGCGCCGGGGGCGGCGGGCGGCGGGTCGGGGTGGCGGTGCGCCCGGCGCAGCCGGTGCCAGGGCGACACCGCGTACTCGTATGCGACCGCCCGTACCCAGCCCGCGGGGTCCCGGTCCACCGCGACCTCGGGCCAGCGCTGCCAGGCCTGCTCGAAGGCCCGCTCGACGGCCTCCCTGGAGAGGTTCCGGCGGCCGGTCAGCAGGAACGTCTGCCGGAAGAGGGCGGCGGCGTTCTTCGCGTACAGGGCGTCGAATGCCTCGGCGGGTGTGAGGGCGGGTACGGGGGCGGGTACGGGGGCGTCCAGCCGGTCGCCGGCCGGCGGCTCGTCCGCCCGCACCGTTTCCGCCGCTCCCACTGACGTTCCTGCTGCTGCCGATGCCGGTGCCGGTGCCGGTGCCGGTGCCGGTGCCGGGGACGACGACGGCTTCGTCAGGTCGGCCCGCTTGCCGTGGGCGCCCGGAGGGGTGCTTTCCGAGGTGCTCCGCGCCTCCGTGCCGACCGAGCCGATCAGCTTCGCGTACGCCTCACGCTTCCGTCCCCGAGGGCTGGCGCGGCCCGACTCCCAGGACCGGACCGTGGCCGGGGTGACGTCCATGGCCGCGGCGACCTGCTCCTCAGTCAGTGACTTCGCCTCACGCAGTCGGCGCAGCTCCTTCGGGGAGGGCAGGGGGGAGGAGGCCGTGTCGGTGGCGCTCTGGGTCATGAGGAACCCCCGGCAGGCCTCCACGGGAAGGAAATGTACATAAACGTATATTGAGCGACACGGCGGCTAATCGCCCGTTACATGGATTAAGTGCGTGTCGTTGGGAGCATTGCGGTGTGATCCACACGACCGAACGCACCCTGTCGCTCTCGGCAGAGCAGGGAAGGACCGCCGTACTCGCATCCGCCTTCGTGCGGGGGGTGCTTGCCGCGGGGCTCGGACTGGGCTCGCTCGCCGTCCTCGCCATGGTGGTGTGGATCAGCTCCCCGGCCCCCGACAGCGGCCCCGGCGGGGCCCTCCACGCGGCGGCCGGGATCTGGCTGCTGGCGCACGGCGCGGCACTCGTCAGGACCGACACCCTCAGCGGCGCCCCCGCCCCCGTCGGCATCGTCCCGCTGCTGCTCACCGGGGTGCTGGTGTGGCTGGTGCACCGGGCCGCCCGCGACGTGATGGAGCCGGACGAGGGGCGCAACCCGCCGTCGGGCGTGAGCGCCTTCTGCCTGGTGATGGCCGGATATCTGCTGGTCGCGGTGGCGGTTGCCCTCTATGCGAAGGGCGGGCCGATGTTCGCGCAGCCGAGCTCGCTCCTGTTCCCGATGGCCCTCGTGGTGGGAGGTGGGGCAGCCGCCGGGGTGTGGGCGGCGGCCGGGCGCCCGATCGGGCCGCCGCCGGGCTGGGCGCCGGTGCGGGTGCGCGAGGCGCTGGCACGGTCCCGGTTCGAGGAGCGGGCGGACGCTGTGCTCCGGTCGGCGGTGGCCGGGACGGCGGTGCTGCTGGGTGGCGGGGCGCTGCTCGTCGCGGTGGCCCTGGTGTGGCATGAGCAGCCGGTGCGGGACGCGTATCTGGGGCTGTCCGGCGACTGGGCGGGCCGGGCCGCGGTCCTGCTGCTGTCGCTGGTGCTCGTGCCGAACGCGGCGATGTGGGGTGCCGCGTACGGGATGGGGCCGGGATTCGCCCTCGGTACGGCGTCCACGGTCACCCCGCTCGCCTTCACCGGGCGACCGGCCCTGCCGAACTTCCCGCTGCTGGCCGCGGTCCCCGCCCACGGAACCGGAACGGCTCCGAACTGGGCAGCCGCGGCGGTACCGGTCGCGGCCGGGGTGACGATCGCCTGGTTCACGGTACGGAGGGCAGCGCCCGCCCGTGGTGTGGGGGAGCCGGCGTGGGGCCTGCGGGGGACTGCGCTGACGGCTGCCCTGGCTGCGCTGGGATGCGGCGCGTGCACGGCGGTGCTGACCGCGGCGGCGGGCGGTCCGCTGGGGACCGGGGCGCTGGCGGAGTTCGGCCCGGTGTGGTGGCTGACCGGGGCGGCGGCGGTGGCGTGGACGGCACTGCTCGGTGTGCCGGGGGCGCTGCTGCTGAGGGCGTGGCGGCTGCGGGAGTCCGGCGGTGAGGGGGAGCGCGCCGAGGCGATGGAGAAAGCGGTGAACCCCGTGACACCCGGGGTGGCCGATGCGGAGGCGCCCGGGCAGCCGAGCGAGGAGCGGCGCCGGTGGTGGCGCCCGCGGCGCGGGCCCGGGGGCGAGGACGCGGCTGCCGGCAGGGAGTCCGGAACCGGACCTGCGGCTGGAGCAGGCTCCGTACGGCCGTCCGCGACCGCGCCTGCGCCCGCCTCCGTGCCCACCCCCGCAACCGCCTCCGCGTCCCGCGACGAGGAACACGCGGGCCGGGACGCGTACGACTTCCTGCCGACCGATCCGTGGCACGGGCGAGCGGTTGAGGATCCCCCTTGGGTCCCGCTCCTCACGGAGCTGGAAACGCCGTCGGCCCGGCCTCCGGAGGCCGGGCCGACGAGTGGGCCGGGAGAAAGCGCTAGTTCTTGACGCCGAAGAACGGTTCCAGCGGCTTCGGCAGGAGATCGTTGCAGGCCAGCTGTCCGGACTTGGTAAGCGCGTCGTTCACGCAGGTGTAGTAGTCGCGGTAGACCAGCTGCACCGTGAACGTCATCGCGACGATCGACAGTGCCAGCAGCGCCGTGACGAGCCCGCTGACCGCGGCCGTCGTCTGCGGCCTGCCCTGGTTCTGCGCGTACGGCGCACCGGGTCCGGAGACCGGGGCGCCTGTCGGAGCGGAGCCCGTACCGGAAGAACCGGCGGCGCCGGCCGCGCTGTCCGCCGCCGTCGCGCTCTTGGGCTTGGCGCGCAGTGAGCTGATCGACCAGTACACGGCCAGCGCGCCGAGCAGCAGGGCGATCTCCGGGAAATCGAAGATCGCGAAGAAGAAGGCCCACATGCCGGAGAGCAGCGCGTAGCGGGCGCGGCGCTGGGCGGGGTCGGTCGGGTCCCAGCGCAGTCCGCCGGGGCTGTTCTCGGGTCCGCCCTTGCCACCCGGGCCGTTCGGTCCGCCCTGGCCGCCGGGACGGCCACCGAAGCCGCCGCTCTGGCGTCCCGGCTGCTGGCTGCTCCACTGGCTGCCCCAGACGGGGCGGTCGTCGGAGGAGCCGTCCTCGGGTGCCCCGTCGCCGTTTCCGCTCCCGTTGCCGTCCCCGTCGGTCCCGCCGTTCGACGGGTGGCGGGGCTGCCACGGCTGGTCGGGGCGGTTCTCCGGCGGTGCGGCGAACGGGTTGTCGTCCTTGTCCGGGGAAGAGGAGGGGCCCGTGGGGGGCCGGCGTTCCCTCAGCAGCACTGAGGACCGCTCGGGCAGCGGGAGGCGGAAGGCGGTGCGGCGGCGTCGGTCCGGCATATGGTGAACGTCTTCCCCATCTCGTCATTTCCGCCCTGCGGACGGTTCGCTGTCCCCTGACGCTACCTCCCGGCCGTCAGGGGCCGAAAGCTGGGAGGCGGCGGTGGCCCGCGCCTTCCGTCCGGACCCCCCTCCTCTCTTCGATCCGGCCCCTCACCCCCGTCCCGTGGGGGTCCCCGATGTGCCGGTATCGTTGCTGACGGTCGACTCCTTCGTAGAGTTCCCCGTATGGAGGGGGGCGATTCTTTCGTACGACCGTACAAATAGCGTCGCTCTGCTTCACCACGCGAGGCTTCACCACGCGAGAAAGGGCCCAGCCGTGGCCTCCCCGCCCTCCTCCGCCGCCCCGGCCCGCCTGGTCGTGCTGGTCTCCGGCTCGGGTACGAACCTCCAAGCCCTGCTCGACGCGATCGATGACGACCCTGCGGGCTTCGGCGCCCAGGTCGTCGCGGTCGGCGCCGACCGCGACGACATCGTCGGTCTGGAACGGGCGGAGCGCGCGGGGCTGCCGACCTTCGTCTGCAAGGTCAAGGACTACGCCACCCGCGAGGAGTGGGACGCGGCGCTCGCCGCGGCCACCGCAGCGCACCGCCCGGACCTCGTGGTGTCCGCGGGCTTCATGAAGATCGTGGGCAAGCGGTTCCTCGCCGAGTTCGGCGGCCGGTTCGTCAACACCCACCCCGCCCTGCTCCCCAGCTTTCCCGGTGCCCACGGAGTGCGTGACGCCCTCGCGTACGGTGCGAAGGTCACCGGGTGCACCGTCCACTTCGTCGACGACGGTGTCGACACCGGTCCGATCATCGCGCAGGGCGTGGTCGAAGTGACCGAAGAGGACACGCCGGAGGGCGAAGCCGCTCTCCATGAACGCATCAAGGAAGTCGAGCGCAAGCTGCTCGTCGAGGTCGTGGGGCGGCTCGCCCGTAACGGCTATCGCATTGAGGGACGAAAGGTTCATCTCGGTCATGTCGGTGAATAAGCCCATCCGCCGCGCCCTGGTCAGTGTCTACGACAAGACGGGGCTCGAAGACCTCGCCCGCGGTCTTCACGAGGCGGGCGTCGAGCTCGTCTCCACCGGTTCGACCGCCGGGAAGATCGCCGCTGCCGGTGTGCCGGTCACCAAGGTGGAGGAGCTCACCGGCTTCCCCGAGTGCCTCGACGGCCGCGTGAAGACGCTGCACCCGCGCGTCCACGCCGGCATCCTCGCCGACCTGCGCCTGGACGCCCACCGCGAGCAGCTCGCCGAGCTGGGTGTCGAGCCCTTCGACCTCGTCGTCGTCAACCTGTACCCGTTCAAGGAGACCGTCGCCTCCGGCGCCTCCGCCGACGAGTGCGTGGAGCAGATCGACATCGGCGGCCCGTCGATGGTCCGCGCCGCCGCCAAGAACCACCCGTCCGTGGCCGTCGTCACCAGCCCCGAGCGGTACGCCGACGTCCTCGCCGCGGTCAAGGCGGGCGGCTTCGACCTGACCACCCGCAAGCGGCTCGCCGCCGAGGCGTTCCAGCACACCGCCGCGTACGACGTGGCCGTCGCCTCCTGGTTCGCGGACGACTACGCCGCCGCCGACGACTCGGGCTTCCCCGACTTCTTCGGTGCGACGTACGAGCGCAGCAACGTCCTGCGGTACGGCGAGAACCCGCACCAGCCCGCCGCGCTGTACACCTCCGGCACCGGTGGCCTGGCCGAGGCGGAGCAGCTGCACGGCAAGGAGATGTCGTACAACAACTACACGGACACGGACGCCGCGCGCCGTGCCGCGTACGACCACGCCGAGCCGTGCGTCGCGATCATCAAGCACGCCAACCCGTGCGGCATCGCGATCGCCGACGACATCGCCGAGGCGCACCGCAACGCGCACGCCTGCGACCCGCTGTCGGCGTTCGGCGGGGTCATCGCCACCAACCGTCCGGTGACCGTCGCCATGGCCGAGCAGGTCGCGGAGATCTTCACCGAGGTCATCGTCGCCCCGGCGTACGAGGACGGCGCGGTCGAGATTCTTGCCCGCAAGAAGAACATCCGTGTGCTGCGCTGCCCCGACGCCCCGAGCTCCGCGGTCGAGCTCAAGCCGATCGACGGCGGCGCGCTGCTCCAGGTCACCGACCGGCTCCAGGCCGACGGCGACAACCCGGCCAACTGGACCCTCGCCACCGGTGAGGCGCTCCCCGAGGACGAGCTCGCCGAGCTCGCCTTCGCGTGGAAGGCCTGCCGCGCGGTCAAGTCCAACGCGATCCTGCTTGCCAAGGGTGGCGCCTCGGTCGGCGTCGGCATGGGCCAGGTCAACCGCGTCGACTCCGCGAAGCTCGCCGTCGAGCGGGCGGGTGAGGAGCGGGCGCGCGGCGCGTACGCCGCTTCGGACGCGTTCTTCCCGTTCCCGGACGGCCTGGAGATCCTGACCGCGGCCGGCATCAAGGCCGTGGCCCAGCCCGGCGGTTCGGTCCGTGACGAGCTGGTCGTCGAGGCCGCGAAGAAGGCGGGCGTGACGATGTACTTCACGGGTACGCGGCACTTCTTCCACTGATACGAGTTGCACCCGGGCAGCCCGGGTAAGACGGAAGGCCGCCAATTCCCCGGAACGAGTGGGGAATTGGCGGCCTTCGCGAGGCGGCGAGGGTGGTTACACCTTCAGCATGCTCACTTCGTCTTGATGACGATCGTGCTGCCGGCGCGGTCGTGCCAGCCCTGGAGCTTGCCCGAGTTGTCGAAGAAGGGGGAGAGGTAGACCAGCAGCGTGCCGAGACCGCAGAAGAGCGAGCCGACCATCGGGATGATCCAGCGGATGAAGCCCGCACCCAGACCGGGGGCCTGGCCGGTGCTCTCCTTGACGACCTTGACGTTGAGGACCATCTTGCCGAGCGTGGCGCCCCAGATGGAGACCATCAGCCATTCGTAGAGCAGCGCGATCAGCGCGAACACGGCGATGAAGCCGAGGAAGCCCGCGAGGATGCCGACGCTGGCGTCGGCCGCGTCGTTCACGCACTGGTTGTAGGCAGCGGTGCCGTACTCGGTGCTGCTGCAGTCGTCGATGGACTTCGAGGCGCCCACGAGGCTCGCGACGCCGATCGCCGAGAAGATCACGTAGAGGATGCCGTACGCGACGGCGTCCAGTGCGCGCGCGCCCAGGCGACGCCCCATCGTGGCGAGTTCGACGGTGCCGAGGCCCGCGACGTTGATGTAGCCGTTGTTGGCCTGGAGGGTGCCGCCCGGCTGCTGGGGCGGGTAGCCGTAACCGGGCTGGCCCTGCGGGGGCACGCCGGGCTGCTGCGGGTAGCCGTAACCCGGCTGACCCTGCGGCGGGACGCCCTGCGGGGCCTGCTGCGGGTAGCCGTAGCCGGGCTGGCCCTGCGGCGGCTGGCCGGGCTGCTGGCCGTATGGATTGTTCGGGTTCGAGTTCGGGTCGCCGAAGCTCATCTGGGCGTTCCTCCAACGTGCATGCGGGGACGAATGCGGCCGCACGGAGGAAAGAAAAGGCCAGTGGTCCGCCCCCCGGTACTTCTGCGGCACTGCGGCCTTCATCGTTATAAGCGGGACATAAGTTTGTCCAGTCGCTGGTGGTGGATGTTGCTCAAGTGCAACATCGTGTCCACCCTCGGCACCCAGAATTGGTATGCGGGTGGGGTCATCCGCGAGTATGGGGACATGACTGCCCAGATTCTCGATGGCAAGGCCACCGCAGCCGCGATCAAGTCCGATCTGACCGTCCGCGTGGCGGCCCTCAAGGCGCAGGGCATCACCCCTGGCCTGGGAACCCTGCTCGTCGGGGACGACCCGGGCAGCCGGTGGTACGTGAACGGCAAGCACCGCGACTGCGCGCAGGTCGGCATCGGCTCCATCCAGCGCGAACTCCCCGACACCGCCACCCAGGAGGAGATCGAGGACGTCGTACGGGAACTCAACGCGAACCCCGACTGCACGGGTTACATCGTGCAGCTTCCCCTGCCCAAGGGCATCGACACCAACCGGGTCCTGGAACTGATGGATCCGGCCAAGGACGCCGACGGTCTGCACCCGATGAACCTCGGCCGCCTCGTACTGAACGAGACGGGTCCGCTGCCGTGCACCCCGCAGGGCGTCGTCCAGCTGCTCCGCCACCACGGTGTGGAGATCGACGGGGCGCACGTCGTGGTTGTCGGCCGCGGTGTCACCATCGGCCGCTCGATCCCGCTGCTGCTGACCCGTAAGTCCGAGAACGCCACCGTCACCCAGTGCCACACCGGTACGCGTGACCTCTCCGCCCAGCTCAAGCAGGCCGACATCATCGTCGCCGCCGCGGGCGTCCCGCACATCATCAAGCCCGAGGACGTGAAGCCGGGCGCGGCCGTGCTCGACGTCGGCGTCAGCCGGGACGAGCACGGAAAGATCGTCGGCGATGTGCACCCCGGTGTGGCCGAGGTCGCCGCGTGGATCTCCCCGAACCCGGGCGGTGTGGGCCCGATGACCCGCGCCCAGCTGCTCGTCAACGTGGTCGAGGCGGCCGAGCGCGACGCGGCTGCCGCGTCTTCCGGCTCCGCCGGCTGACCTGATGCTGACCTGATCCGGAAGGAACCCCATGGGTGCTGGTACGAGTCCGGCCGATCCGGCCGCCGCGGCGGACCGGGCGATTCCGGCGCCGCCGGGTGAGGGAGTGACTGCGGTGGAGGCGTCCGGCGGGGCGGCAGCGGACGACCGTGCCCGGCCGGCCCGGGGTGCGGACGCGCGGCGGGACGGCGACTCGGGAACCGGGCCGGAGGACGGTTCCGGCGCGGACGCGGGCGCGGCTTCCGGCTCCGATGCGGGCTCGGCTACGGGCTCGGCCCCCGGTTCCGGCGCGGACGCGGCCTCAGGTTTGCGGGACGACGTGGCTCCCGGCGCGGATGCCGGCGGCGACTCCGGCAGCGGTGCGCGCGGCTCCGACGGCGGCGAGCCGGACAGCGGAGCCGAGAGCGGGGGCTCCGACGACAACGGCTCGGACCGGGGCCCGGACGAGGCCGTCTCCGCCCCCGCGCCCGGTGGCGATCCGCACGGCGGCCCGCGCGGATCGCGACGGTTCCCGTCGTTCACCCGGGACACCGCCCGCCCCGAGGGCGGTGGCCGGGCCGCGTCCGGGGACGCGCCCGCCCCGGCCCGTCAGTGGCCGCTGCTGGCCGTGCTCTGCACGGCCGGGACCGGACTGCTGATCGTCGCCCTGAACCCCTTCGCAGAGGCCTTCCGGATCGGCACGATACTGATCGGCGCGGCCCTCATCGGGGGCGCCGTGCTGCGCTGCGTCGTCCCCTCGGTGGGCATGCTCGCGGTCCGTTCCCGCTTCACCGACCTGGTGACGTACGGACTCCTGGGCGTCCTGATCGTGATGCTCGCACTCGTGGCGCAGCCCAAGCCATGGCTCGACCTCCCCTTCCTGGAGCACGCGGTCCGGTTCACGATCCGCTGACACCGCCGCCCGTGCGGCCCCACCGCGGCCCCGTCGCACCCGACAGGTGCGAGGGGGCCGCGGTTCTGTGTTCTGTGCAGAGGGAGAAAACCGCCACCATGTATCTCGATGTCGAGTATCTTGGAATCGAGATACGTCGCCAGTCGAAGCGTGAGAGGAATGTGTCCGCTCCATGGTCAAGATCAAGGTAGCCAGCCCCGTCGTCGAGCTCGACGGTGACGAGATGACCCGCATCATCTGGTCCTTCATCAAGGACAGGCTGATCCTGCCGTACCTCGATATCGAGCTGAAGTACTTCGACCTGGGCATCGAGAACCGGGACGCCACCGACGACCGGGTGACGGTCGACGCCGCCCACGCCATCAAGAGGTACGGCGTCGGCATCAAGTGCGCCACCATCACGCCGGACAGGGAGCGGGTCGAGGAGTTCGGGCTCAAGGCGATGTACCGCTCGCCGAACGCCACCATCCGCAACATCCTCGGCGGCGTCGTCTTCCGCGAGCCGGTCATCATGCAGAACGTGCCGCGGCTCGTCCCGGGCTGGACCAAGCCCGTTGTCGTCGGACGGCACGCCTTCGGTGACCAGTACCACGCCACCGAACTGAACATCCCGGGCCCGGGGACCCTCACCATGACCTACACGCCGAAGGACGGCTCGGATCCCGTCGAGGTCGAGGTCCACGAGTACCCGGGTGCCGGTGTCGCGCTGTCGATGTACAACCACGACGAGGCGATCCGCGACTTCGCGCGTGCCTCGTTCCGCTACGGACTGGCGCGCGCCTACCCCGTGTACATGTCGACGAAGAACACCGTCCTCAAGACGTACGACGGCCGCTTCAAGGACATCTTCCAGGAGGTCTTCGACAGCGAGTTCCGCGCGGACTTCGCGAAGTCGGGTCTCACCTACGAGCACCGCCTGATCGACGACATGGTCGCCTCGGCGCTCAAGTGGGAGGGCGGCTACCTCTGGGCGTGCAAGAACTACGACGGCGACGTCCAGTCCGACGTCGTCGCGCAGGGTTTCGGCTCGCTCGGCCTGATGACCTCGGTCCTGACGTCCCCCGACGGCAGGACCGTCGAGGCGGAGGCCGCGCACGGCTCGGTCACCCGTCACTACCGCCGGCACCAGCGCGGCGAGGCGACGTCGACCAACCCGATTGCTTCGATCTTCGCCTGGACCCGCGGACTCGCCCACCGCGGCAGGCTGGACGGCACGCCGGAGGTGGTCGCGTTCGCCGAAGCGCTGGAGCGGGTCTGCGTCGAGACCGTGGAAGGCGGTCGGATGACGAAGGATCTGGCGCGGCTGATCTCCGCGGACGCCCCGTGGCTGACCACGGAGGAGTTTCTGGACGTGCTCGACGTGAACCTGCAGAAGGAGATCGCGCCGCGCTGACGGCCTCGCGCCGACTGCCCGCACGCCGATCTGTGGTGTCCGTCCCCTCCCCCGAGAAGGGACGGACACCCGAGGCCGGAGCCCACCGGGGCACAGATGTCCCCGGAACGTGGCGAGTTGAGCGGCCTTGCCCCGGCCTGACATCAGCTTTGTCGACGGGGCGTCAGGGATCAAGGGATACCAGGGGCCTGTGGCATGGAAGTGACCATTCCGCCACGGTGTGATCGCTGCGCAACGGTGGCGGTCCGGCGCGGCGGAGCACCACGGAAGGGGGCGCGCGAGGGTGTGCGCCGATCCCCCGAATGCCACCGTGCGCTATTTCTCCCGGAACTGGCAGCCTGCCTCCGGGCATCCTTCTGGGTAGTCCGGAACGGTGGACCGCCGTATCGGGGCAGGGGAACGACAGGGCGACGGAAGAGCGGGGCACGCCAGGCACGTTCGGGGGAACGGAGGGGGACAATGCCTCGTTGGAAGGCATTACCGGATGAACTCGACCCGCAGGTGAGGGAGTTTGCGGTCCAGCTGCGCAGGCTCATCGACCGCGGCGGGCTGAGTGTCGCAGCGGTGGCCGACCGCACGGGCTGCAGCAAGACGTCGTGGGAGCGCTATCTGAACGGGCGGTTGCTCGCGCCCAAGGGGGCGATCGTCGCTCTGGCCGAGGTCACGGGCACCGACCAGGCGCATCTGGCCACCATGTGGGAGTTGGCGGAGCGGGCCTGGAGCCGCTCCGAGATGCGCCACGACCTGACGATGGAAGGCATCCGGGTCGCGCAGGCGCGCGCGGCGCTCGGCGAGTTCGGGCCGGACCCGTTGGGCGACGACAGGAGCCGCCGCTTCGGCGGCCGGACCACCGGCACGGCCGTGGACGAGGGTGAAGGCGCGGGTGCGGGCGGCGGGGGCCGCCTGCCATCCGTACCGATCCAGCGTGGGGACACACCACGGGTGCCGCAGCCGGAGGACCGGCGGTCGGCGGAAGCCTCGTCGAGGTGCGGTACAGCAGGACGTGCGGCGCGGCGTGGGCCCGCATCACCGATGCCGTCCGGGGGGACGCGGTACGGATCACCGCGGGCGGCGCCGCGCGGCAGGACGGCACGGTCGATGCCGACGCGGACGTGTACCCCCCAATGGTCGCAGTGAAGAAGGCCGCCGACGCCAAGGCGTGCGCGACCCTCGCCTCCGGCACGAAGGGGTGCACCACCACCACCACCACCGCCGGGTGAGCGCGGGCGGTGCGCGGTGAGCGGTGAGTGACCGGTTGTGTGCGGTGCCACAGGGGGCCGGGCGGCCGGGAGGTCCCGGGTCGGATAGCCTGATCGCTGGATATCTCTTCACATCAAGATTCAGGGGATATCCAGCACCAGGGGCAGGGACCCCCACCGCCAGCTGTCTAACGGAGATCGCCATGACCCGCACTCCCGTGAATGTCACCGTGACCGGCGCAGCCGGCCAGATCGGCTACGCGCTGCTCTTCCGCATCGCCTCCGGCCACCTGCTCGGCCCGGACGTGCCGGTCAACCTGCGCCTCCTGGAGATCCCGCAGGGGCTGAAGGCCGCCGAGGGCACCGCGATGGAGCTCGACGACTGCGCCTTCCCGCTGCTGCGCAACATCGAGATCACGGACGACGCCAACGTCGGCTTCGCCGGTGCGAACGTCGCCCTGCTCGTCGGCGCCCGCCCGCGCACGAAGGGCATGGAGCGCGGCGACCTGCTCTCCGCCAACGGCGGCATCTTCAAGCCGCAGGGCAAGGCCATCAACGACAACGCCGCGGACGACATCAAGGTCCTCGTCGTCGGCAACCCGGCCAACACCAACGCGCTCATCGCGCAGGCTGCCGCCCCGGACGTACCGGCCGAGCGCTTCACCGCGATGACCCGCCTGGACCACAACCGCGCGATCTCGCAGCTGGCCGCCAAGACCGGTGCCGCCGTCTCCGACATCAAGAAGCTGACGATCTGGGGCAACCACTCGGCGACCCAGTACCCGGACATCTTCCATGCGGAGATCGCCGGCAAGAACGCTGCCGAGATCGTCAACGACGAGGCGTGGCTGGCCGACACCTTCATCCCGACCGTCGCCAAGCGCGGCGCCGCGATCATCGAGGCCCGTGGCGCGTCCTCGGCCGCCTCGGCCGCCAACGCCGCCATCGACCACGTGTACACCTGGGTCAACGGCACCGCCGCCGGCGACTGGACCTCGATGGGTATCCCGTCGGACGGCTCCTACGGTGTGCCCGAGGGCCTCATCTCGTCCTTCCCGGTCACCACGAAGGACGGCAAGTACGAGATCGTCCAGGGCCTGGGCATCAACGAGTTCTCCCGTGCGCGCATCGACGCGTCCGTGCAGGAGCTCACCGAGGAGCGCGACGCGGTCCGCGAGCTCGGCCTGATCTGACCGTCGGATCCGGTCGTTTCCGATCCGATCCCGTACGCCCTTGGCGTACCTCACCGCCCCCGGCAGCCGTTGCTGCCGGGGGCGGCCGCGTATGCGGACCCGTACGCCCCGCCCGGGAACTGATCGCGTCCCGACCCGGGTCTGTGTGGTCATGCGTGCGACGATGATTCTTCCGGCCCTGACCGAGGTGGCCAGCCCCCTCTTCCGGCCCATCGAGTACTCGCTCTTCCCGCCGCTAGGCCTGGCGACCCTCGCCGGCTACCTGGACCCGGACGACGAGGTGACGCTCCTCGACGAACATGTCGAGCGGGTCGACATCGAGGCGCTCGACAGCCCCGACCTGCTTGTCGTCCAGCCGTAACATCACTTCCGCCCGGCGCGGCTACGAGATAGCCGACCACTTCCGCGCACGTGGCGTGCACCTCGCCCGGCTCGCCCCGCTCACGGTGATGCGCCGCCCGACCGGCTAGCCGGCGTGCAGCCGGTCGGCCATCTGCCGCACGGCCGCCATGGCCCGGCGCTGCAGGCCGGGGCCGAAGGTGATGCGCGTGGCGCCCAGCTCGCCGAGCCGGCGCGGGGTCGGGCCGTCCGGCAGCGCCAGCGCGTTGAGCGGGGCCGCGACGGCGGCGGCCAGGCGGGGAAGGGACTCGGGCGGCGCGGCAATCGGGTAGACGCAGTCCGCGCCGGCCGCGGCGTACAGCCGGGCCCGGGCGATCGTCTCCGCCTCCGGGTCCGTGCCGTCCGGGACGCCGCGTACGTACGTATCGACGCGGGCGTTGACGAAGAGGTCCTCGCCCGCCACCGCCCGCACCTCCGCCAGCCGGTCCGCCTGCCGCTGCGGGTCGAGGAGGACGCCGTCCGCAGAGTCCTCCAGATTGCAGCCGACCGCGCCGGTGGCCAGAAGACGCTCCACGAGCTCCTTCGGCGGCAGCCCGTAACCGGCCTCGATGTCCGCCGACACGGGTACGGGGACGGCGCGCACGATCCGGGCGACGGCCGCGAACATCTCGGCGGCGGGCGTCGCCCCGTCCTCGTACCCGAGCGAGGCTGCGACCCCGGCGCTCGGGGTGGCCAGCGCCGGGAAGCCCGCGTCGGCGAAGACACGGGCGCTCGCGGCGTCCCACGGGCCGGGGAGGACCAGCGGGTCGCCGGGGGCGCGGCCGTGGTGCAGTGCGCGGAGAACGGACACAGTCATCGCGGTGCTCCTGGGGGAGGTGAGCTGACGGACCGGGGCGCGGCCCGGACCTGCCGGATCCGGGTCAGTGCTTGCTGTCGCCCGGGGTGTAGTGGCCCGGGACCATCCGGGTGGTCACACCGAACCGGTTCCAGGCGTTGATCACCGTGATGGCGGCGATCAGCTGGGCGAGCTCGGCCTCCTCGAAGTGCTTCGCGGCCTTCTCGTACACCTCGTCCGGCACGAAACCGTCGTTCAGGACCGTCACGGCCTCCGTCAGCTCGATCGCCGCGATCTCCTTCTCCGTGTAGAAGTGCTGCGACTCCTCCCACGCGCTGAGCTGAATGATCCGTTCGACGGACTCGCCCGCCGCGAGCGCGTCCTTGGTGTGCATGTCGAGGCAGAACGCACAGCGGTTCAGCTGCGAGGCGCGGACCTTCACCAGTTCGACGAGGACCGGGTCGAGGCCCTTACGGGACGCGGCGTCCAGCCGGACCATGGCCTTGTAGACATCGGGGGCGAGCTGGGCCCAGTGCAGGCGGGCGCTGCGCTCGGGGGCGTGGTCGGAGCTCGGGTGGGAGTGCTCGTTCGTGGTCACGGGTACAACGCTACGGGGTGGATGGCGCACGGGTATGGTCCATTTCCATGACGGATTCCTGGGCCGCTTTCGGAGCCGACCTGCACATCGACCCGACCGGTGCGGCAGGGCTGCGGGCAGGGCTGATGGACGCGCTGCGAGAGGCCGTCCGGACCGGGCGGCTGGCACCCGGTACCCGGCTGCCGTCCTCCCGTACGCTCGCCGCTGACCTGGGTATCGCCCGGAACACCGTCGCCGACGCCTACGCCGAACTGGTCGCCGAGGGGTGGCTCACCGCCCGGCAGGGCTCCGGTACGAGGGTCGCACAGCGGGCCGAACCGCGCCCGGTGGCCACGACGGCGCCGCGCTCCAGGCCGGTGCGCCGACGGCCCGCGTACAGCCTGATACCCGGCTCGCCGGATCTCTCCACGTTCCCGCGCGCCGGCTGGGTCAAGGCGGCCCGGCGCGCCTTGACCGCCGCGCCCAACGACGCCTTCGGATACGGCGATCCGCGCGGACGCATCGAGCTGCGCACCGTACTGGCCGGCTATCTGGCGCGGGCGCGCGGCGTGTACGCGGACCCGGAGCGGATCGTGATCTGTTCCGGCTTCGTTCATGGCCTGATGCTGATGGGGAAGGTGCTGCGGCAGCGGCGGGTGCGCGAGGTGGCCGTCGAGTCGTACGGACTGGACATGCACTGGAAGCTGCTCGCTGATGCCGGACTGCGCACCCCCTGCCTGCCGCTCGACGGACTCGGCTCCCGGACCGGGGAACTGGCCGGGATGCGCGGGGTGGGCGCGGTCCTGATGACGCCCGCGCACCAGTTCCCCACGGGGGTCCCGCTCCATCCGGACCGGCGGGCCGCGGCGGTCGACTGGGCGCGGGGCACGGGCGGACTGATCCTGGAGGACGACTACGACGGGGAGTTCCGCTACGACCGGCAGCCGGTCGGCGCCCTCCAGGGCCTCGACCCGGAACGGGTCGTCTACCTGGGGACGTCCAGCAAGTCCCTGGCACCCGGTCTGCGGCTGGCCTGGATGGTGCTGCCGCGGGGGCTGGTGGGGGCGGTGGCCGAGGCCAAGGGCCAGGTCGACTGGGTGTCGAGCACGCTGGACCAGCTGACGCTCGCGGACTTCATCGAGTCCGGCGCCTACGACCGCCATGTGCGCTCCATGCGACTGCGCTACCGGCGCCGCCGCGACCAGCTCGTCGCGGCGCTCGCCGAACGTGCTCCCGCGCTCCACGTCAGCGGGATCGCCGCGGGTCTGCACGCTGTGGTCGAACTCCCGGAGGGCACCGAGCGAGCGGTGATCCAGGCTGCCGCCTGGCAGGGCCTGGCACTGGAGGGCCTGGCCGGCTTCCGGCACACCGACGCGGAGGCGGGCAGCGACGCCCTGGTCATCAGCTACGGGGCGCCGACCGACAGCGCCTGGGCAGGAACCCTGGAGGCGCTCTGCCGGGTGCTCCCGTAGCGGTGCGCGAGGACCGCACCGGCGCAGTGCGCCCTACCGCGCGCCCGGGACGGCCGGCTCGGGGATGTCTGCCGGAGCCTCGCCGAACCGGGTCAGCGCCAGCGCGCCCGCCACCGCCACCGCGAACCCGGTGACCGCCAGCCAGCCGAGACCCTCCCGGGTACGGTCCCCGAGCCAGACGATGCCCACCAGCGCCGGGCCGATCGTCTCGCCGATCACCATGCCGGCCGTCGCCGTCGTCACCGAGCCCCGCTGCAGCGCGGACGTGAGCAGCAGGAACGCCGCACCTCCGCCCAACAGCAGCGCATACGTCGCCGGGTTGGCGACCAGCGCCGACGGCGAGACGTCGTCGATCAGCCGCACAGCGACCTCGACCACCCCGAAACCGCACCCTGCCCCCAGCCCCAGCACCAGTGCGCGCGACTTCTCCGGCAGCCGCCCGGCCGCCGCGCCGATCACCAGGACACCCAGTGCGACACCGAGCATCGACCAGCGCAGGGCGGTCGAGCCGGTCCGATCGCCCTCGCCGCCGGCGGCGAGCCCCAGCATGGCGAGACCCGCGCAGACCACGCCGACGGCGGCCCACTCGGTACGGCTCAGCCGCACGTGCAGCAGGCGCGCGGCGACCACGGCCGTCACCGCGAGACTTGCGGCGAGGGCGGCGCCCACCGCATAGATAGGCAGGGAGCGCAGGGCGATGATCTGGAGGACGAAACCACAGCCGTCGAGGGCGAGTCCGGCCATGTAACGCCACTGCCGCACGGCGCGCAGCAACAACGCCGGATCCACCCCCGCACCGGGCCCCGGCCCGGCCGCGGCCCGCGTGGCTACGGCCTGGAGGACGGAGGCCGTACCGAAGCAGACCGCGGATCCGAGCGCGCAGATCATCCCAAAGAGCACATGGGAACTCTACGTGGGCGGTCCCGGCCCACCGGGTTCCGGCCGGATGCGCAGCCCTCTCATCCGACGAACGTTCCTATGGCGTGAAACCGGACAACGGGGGAGACAGAAAAATGGCCAAGCGCAGGTTGAGGTCGAGCACAGTGGTGCTCGGTTCCATGGGCGTTCTCGCGGCGGCGATCACCTCCTGTGGTTCGGAGTCGGACAAACGGTGCGTGGACCCGGTCACCCACTCCAAGCTGCCGAGCTACGAGTGACCGAATCCTGGCAGCGCCGCGCCGAACTGCCGTCCCTGTACGGCCGGTTCGCCCTGCGCTACGACGGGACCGGCCCGGCGAAGATGCTGGAGTACAACGCCGATACCCCCACCTCACTCGTGGAAGCAGCCAGCGCCCAGTGGTTCTGGATGGAGGACCGCTTCCCGGACGCCGACCAGTGGAACTCCCTTCATGAGCGTCTCGTCGCCGTCTGGACGACGCTCGTCATGGGGCAAACATTGCCGGTCGCGGCACCAGCGCGGCACCAGCGAGGCGTCGACCGGGAGCCGGGGGCTCGTTACGAGTCGCCCGGGTTGTCTGGTGACCGCCTTGTCCTCAATCGCCGGACGTGCTCGGTGCGCCCGCCGACCGGGCTTGCTCCGAGCGCCGGCCGGGGGCGACATGCGCGTCCCGTCAGCCGCGCAGCACCTCCCGGAGTTGCTCCAGGCCCCAGTCCAGGTCCTCCTTGCTGATCACCAGGGGCGGGGCGATCCGGATCGTCGAACCGTGGGTGTCCTTGACCAACACCCGGCGGTCCATCAGCTTCTCGGAGATCTCCCGGCCCGTGCCGCGGCTCGGGACGATGTCCACGCCTGCCCACAGCCCGCGCCCCCGCACCGCCTCCACGGCGCCGCCGCCCACGAGCAGCCCCAGCTCCTGATGGAGGTGGTCGCCCAACTCCGTGGCCCGTTGCTGGAATTCACCGGTACGCAGCATAGCGATGACTTCCAGTGCGACCGCGCAGGCGAGCGGATTCCCGCCGAACGTCGAACCGTGCTCACCGGGCCGGTAGACCCCCAGCACCTCGGCCGACGAGACGACGGCCGACACCGGGACCACGCCGCCGCCCAGCGCCTTGCCGAGCACGTACATGTCCGGCACGACGCCCTCGTGCTCACAGGCGAAGGTCTTGCCCGTCCGGCCCAGACCCGACTGAATCTCGTCCGCGATGAACAGCACATTCCGCTCTCGGGTCAGCTCGCGCAACCCGGGGAGATAGCCGGGTGGCGGCACCAGCACCCCGGCCTCGCCCTGGATCGGCTCCATCAGCACCGCCACGGTGTTCTCGGTCATCGCTGCACGGAGCGCGGTGAGGTCCCCGTACGGCACGATCTCGAACCCCGGTGTGTACGGGCCGAAGTCCGCCCGAGCCTCCTGGTCCGTGGAGAAGCTGATGATGGTCGTCGTCCGGCCGTGGAAGTTGTTCGCGGCGACGATGATCTTCGCCATGCCGTCCGGGATGTCCTTGACCCGGTAGCCCCACTTGCGGGCGGTCTTCACCGCCGTCTCCACGGCCTCCGCCCCCGTGTTCATCGGGAGCACCATCTCCATGCCGCACAACTCGGCGAGCTGCGTGCAGAAATCGGCGAACCGGTCATGGTGGAAGGCGCGCGAGGTCAGGGTCACCCGGTCCAGCTGCGCCTTGGCGGCCTCGATCAGACGCCGGTTGCCATGGCCGAAGTTGAGCGCCGAATAGCCCGCGAGCATGTCGAGATACCGCCGACCCTCGACGTCGGTCATCCAGGCGCCGTCCGCCGAGGCGACGACGACCGGAAGCGGATGGTAGTTGTGCGCGCTGTGCGCCTCGGCGGAGGCGATGGCAGTTTCCGTGGTCGACACGGGATCTCCGTTCGTCGTGCGGCGTCGGGCTGGAATAACGCCCCACTCTGTATCGTCGGTCGGATCCTCGGGGAGGAAACCTTCAATCCACGGCGCGCCCATGCGTTTGCGCAGTCAGAGGTCCAGGAGCTCTTGGCGGGGGCCGCTCTCCCGGCCGTCCCAGCCTCCGCCACCCCCGTCACCGCCCCGGCGGGCTGCCAGGGGGCGCAGGGCCAGGGCGAGCGCCGCCCCCGCCACCAGCCCGGGTACGGCCCACCACACGCCGTCGAAGCGGTCGGAGGAGCCGGCGGCACCGGCGGTGTCCGCGGAAGTCGACGGGGGAGCGGACGAGGAAGTCTCCGGTCCCGGTGCGAGGCCGGCCAACGGGGCCTTCGGGGCGGACGCCTTCTTGTTCTCCCAGGCCTGCGGGAACAACTTCGCGTAGGCGTCCTCGTTGCTCTTCTTCCCCATCAGCCCGAGCTCCGTGAACAGCTTGACCAGCTCCGCCGGATTCTTCGCCCGGTGCCAGTACCCGCGGTAGGTATAGGGGACTTCGGAGGCCGTGTGTATCCAGATGGTGTCCGGATCGTCTCCCGGGAAGACGCGGTCGGTCCGCATCGGCTCCAGATCCAGGACCATCCAGGTCACATCGATCTGCCGGGTCCCCATCGCCCCGTCCATGCTCTGCGGCCGCTGCTTGGCGCCCTTTCCGGCCGGGCCCAGCAAGGTCTCCAGCGCGGCATACCTCGGATCCGAGACGGAGAGTGCGGTCGCCTCCCCGCTGTCGGGCGAGGAGACGAGCACGGTCGTCGACGCGTCTGCCACCGCACTCGGCGCGAGGCAGAGACTCAGCCCCCACACCGCGGCCGGCACGGCTGACCGCCGCAGCAGCAGGGCCGCCGGCTGCCGCCTGAACCGGCCCCCTTGCCGTTGCACGGAACGCACCCTCCGCCCTCGCGTGAACAGGCTTCCTGGCTTTCGCATGACGCCCCCTTTGCTGTCGCACTGTGCGGTACGGCCCGTCCGCACCGCGTCACCTCTGGTACACCGTTCAAGCCCCGCAGGTTCCGCTCCGGGCCCACCGATTTCGGGCCTACCGATTTCGCCCACCGGTCGTCGGCCTGCCGGTCGCCGGCCCGTCAGAGGGCGGACCCGGCGACCGAGCGGGCCCGCTCCCGCGGGGCCACGCCTTCCAGCCGCAGAGTCAGCCGCCCGCCCTTCACCCACAACAGAGTCGGTCCAGCCGTCCGCTGGGACCGCGTCCACCGAACACCGTCCCCGTCGACGAGGCCGAACTGCAGCACATGCGGCCTCGCGAACCAGAGGCCGTCCACCATGCCGCCGCGGCCGTCGGCCACCTTCAGCCACTCCGGCTGTTCCTGCACCTGCTTGATGAAGTACGGATCCAGCGGCGCCGCGAACTCGTCGAGCCGTATCGTCCGCCCCTCTTCCTGCCAGCACAGCGTGACCATCCACCGGCCCTCCGGGAGCCCCGACACGGACACCGCGTCCGGCGCACCGAGCGACCTGGGCACGACCGGCCGGAAGCCCGACCGCCGCGCCGCCTCCGCCGTCGTCACCGGGGTGCCGCAGCCCGGCACCGGCGCTCCCGGCTGCTCGGGGACCGGCGCGGACGGGTCGTACCGCACGTTCACCCCGCCGAAGTCGAACCAGTCGGCGACCGTCGCCCGTACCGGAGGCGTCAGCACCAGCACGACCAGGAGCCCCGAGAGTGCCGCGGCCAGCAGACGGGCCCGCCGACGGGCCCACCCCCGGGCCCGCTCCAGCCGCCCCGGGGGTACCGGCACAGGCACCGGGACCGCTTCGGCGACGATCTGCGCCAGCACCCGCTCGGCCATCGTCAGCCCGCCGCCCTCCGGCTCGGGGACCTCCATCCCACGCCCCAGCGCCAGCAGCTCCGCCCGCAAGCGCGCCCGGTCCGGATCATTCGCACCCGTCACCCGACGTCACTCCCTCCCGCTTCGGTCCCGAGCTTCTTCTCCAGCTTCTTCAGAGCACGGTTCAGCCGGGACTTCACCGTCCCCCGCGGCCAGCCCAGCGTCCGCGCCGTCTCCGCCTCGTCCATCTCCAGCAGGTATCGGTAGGTGACGACCTGCCGATGCTCCTCGCTCAGCTCGTCGAGCGCGGCTGTCAGCAGCGTCCGCCGCTCCTCCGCGAGCGCCGCCACCGCCGGATCCGCCGACTCCGGTATCACCGGCTCGGCGCCCCGCAGCACCGCCTCGCGCCCGGCCACCGCACGCGCCCGGCCCGCCGACCGTAGTGTGTTCCTCGTCTCATTCACGACGATCCGCAGCAGCCACGGCCGGAATGCCGCGCCTTCCCGGAATCGACCGAGCGACTGATACGCCTTGAAGAACGCGGACTGCACCACATCCTCCGCCTCGGCACCCGCCCCGAAGGCGACCGCGGCCCGCAGCGCGACGCCCGTGTGGGCGCGCACCAGCTGCGCGTATGCCTCCGCCTCTCCGGCGCGCACACGAGCGATTACCGCGGCCTCGTCCTCTGCCCGCGCCCCTTCCGGCGCCGCGGCACGAGTCCCGGTCCGCTGTTCGGCCCGCCCCTCGGCCTGCCCTCCGGCACGCCCGAGAGCGCGGTCCGCACCCCCGTCCTCGACGGCGCGGCCCCCCTCCCGACCCCTCTGCAGGGCCCCCTCCTGCGTCCTCACACCTTTCATACACCGGCTGCCGGAGATCGGTTCCGTACCTGAGACAATGAGTTCTATGGCCTCTGAACGCCCCCGCGTGCTCTCCGGAATCCAGCCCACCGCAGGCTCGTTCCACCTCGGCAACTACCTCGGTGCGGTCCGCCAGTGGGTGGCGCTGCAGGAGTCCCACGACGCCTTCTACATGGTGGTGGACCTGCACGCAATCACCGTTCCGCAGGATCCCGCGGAGCTGCGTGCGAACACCCGGCTCGCCGCCGCCCAGCTGCTGGCCGCCGGTCTCGACCCCGAGCGCTGCACACTCTTCGTCCAGAGCCATGTCCCGGAGCACGCCCAGCTCGGCTGGGTCATGAACTGCCTCACCGGATTCGGCGAGGCCTCCCGGATGACGCAGTTCAAGGACAAGTCCGCCAAGCAGGGCGCCGACCGGGCGACCGTCGGCCTCTTCACGTACCCGGTCCTCCAGGTCGCGGACATCCTGCTCTACCAGGCCCACCAGGTCCCGGTCGGCGAGGACCAGCGCCAGCACATCGAGCTCACCCGCGACCTCGCCGAGCGTTTCAACGGCCGGTTCGGCGACACGTTCACCATCCCTGCGCCGTACATCCTCAAGGAGACGGCGAAGATCTACGACCTGCAGGACCCGTCGATCAAGATGAGCAAGTCGGCGTCCACGCCGAAGGGCCTGATCAACCTGCTCGACGAGCCGAAGACCACGGCCAAGAAGGTCAAGAGCGCGGTCACCGACACCGACACGGTCATCCGGTACGACGTCGAGAACAAGCCAGGTGTCAGCAACCTCCTGACCATCTACTCCACCCTCACCGGCACGGGTATCGCGGATCTGGAGCAGAAGTACGAGGCCAAGGGCTACGGTGCGTTGAAGACCGACCTCGCAGAGGTCATGGTCGAGTTCGTCACACCGTTCCGGACCCGTACCGAGGAATATCTCGACGACCCCGAGACGCTGGACTCGATCCTGGCCAAGGGCGCGGAGAAGGCCCGGGCGGTAGCCGCAGAGACCCTGGCCCGGACATACGACCGGATGGGCTTTCTGCCCGCGAAGCACTGAGTCCGAGGACCCTGGCGAGATGACGGCTCGAGGCTGCACACTGGCGGCAGGAGACCAATCCCGGTGATGGCCTGGATCCAGCCACCGGCCGCGGTGACGGCGGCAACGCCGGTCACCGACTTCGAAGAGTGAGGAGAACGACGTGGGGACCGTTACGCTCGGCGTTTCGATCGCGGTCCCGGAGCCCTACGGCAGCCTGCTCCAGCAGCGGCGCGCGAGCTTCGGGGACCCTGCCGCATTCGGCATTCCCACCCACGTCACGCTTCTCCCGCCGACCGAGGCGGAGGCGGCCGACCTGCCCGCGATCGAGCGGCATCTCGCCGAGATCGCGACAGGTGGCCGTCCCTTCCCGATGCGGCTGTCCGGCACGGGGACCTTCCGCCCCCTGTCGCCGGTGGTCTTCGTCCAGGTCGTCGAGGGCGCGTCTGCCTGCTCCTGGCTGCAGAAGCGGGTGCGGGACGCGTCCGGCCCGCTGATGCGCGAGCTGCAGTTTCCGTACCACCCGCATGTGACCGTGGCGCATGACATCCCGGAGCAGGCGATGGAACGGGCGTACGAGGAGCTCGCCGACTACGAGGCGTCCTGGATCTGCGATTCCTTCGCGCTGTACGAACAGGGCCCGGACGCCGTCTGGCGCAAGATCAACGAGTTCCCGTTCGGGGCCGAGGGCGGCGCGCCCGCCGTGCCCGCGCAGGGCAGCAGCTCCGTGGACGAGCCGTCCCTGCGGCCCTGAGGCGTCGGTAACGGCCACCCCCCGACAGGGAGTGGATCAGCGAGCGGCGTCAAGCGGAGCCGCAGGGCGTCGGGCGCCCAGTCCCTGTCGTGGGCGAGGCCGTAAGCGCTGCTCTCAGACCGGCAGGCGCCGGAAGAGCGGCCGCGGCACGTGCCGCAGCGCCGACATCACCACCCGCAGCGCCCCCGGCACCCACACCGTCTCCGAGCGCCGCCGCAGTCCCGTCACGATCGCCTCCGCGACCGCGTCCGGGGTCGTCGCGAGCGGTGCCTCCGGCATCCCCGCCGTCATCTTCGACCGTACGAAGCCGGGGCGTACGACCATCACATGCACCCCCGTGCCGTGCAGCGCGTCCCCCAGCCCCTGGGCGAACGCGTCCAGGCCCGCCTTGCTCGACCCGTAGATGAAGTTGGCGCGCCGGGCACGCTCACCCGCCACCGAGGACAGCACCACCAGCGATCCGTGCCCCTGCGCCTGGAGTGCGCCGGCGCACACGAGTCCGGCGGAGACGGCGCCGGTGTAGTTGGTCTGGGCGACCCGGACCGCGGAGAGCGGTTCCTCCTCGTCGCGTTCCTGGTCCCCGAGGATGCCGAACGCGAGCAGCACCATGTCGATGTCGCCCTCGGTGAAGATCTTGCCGAGAGCGGTCTCGTGGGACTCGGAGTCGAGGGCGTCGAAGGCGACGGTACGGACGTACGCACCCAGTTCCCGCAGTTCGGCCGCGGCCGACTCCAGGGCGGGGGAGGGGCGTCCGGCCAGCCAGACCGTGCGGGTGCGGCGGGCGATCAGCCGGCGCGCGGTGGCGAGCCCGATCGCCGATGTCCCACCGAGGACGAGCAGGGACTGCGGGGCACCGAAGGCGTCCTTCATGAAATCACTCCTAGCGGGGGCGGGGGCGGGGGCGGGGGCGGGGGAGCGGGCAGTGCGCGGGCTCAGAGGCCGAGGCGGCGGGAGAGGTCCGAACGGAACGCCCCGTCCGGGTCGATTTCGGCGCGCAGCGCCCGGAACTCGGGCAGCCGCGGATACATCGCGGCCAGCGTCTCGGGGCGCAGCCGGGAATCCTTCGCCAGGTAGACGCGGCCACCGGCCGTCGCGACCTCCTCGTCCAGCTCGTCGAGGAAGCGGGCCAGGTCCGGCAGCGTGGCAGGCAGATCGAGGGCGAGCGTCCAGCCGGGCACCGGGAACGACAGCCAGCCCGGATCGCCGTTCCCGAACCGTTTGAGCACGGCCAGGAACGACGGGCAGCGCCGCCGCGAGATCCGGCGCACGATCCGGCGCAGCGCCTCCTCCTGCCCGTATCCGACGGCGAACTGGTACTGCACGAAGCCGCTGCGGCCGTACACCCGGTTCCAGTGCGGCAAGCCGTCCAGCGGGTGGAAGAACGTGGACAGCTTCTGGAGTTCGCCGATGCGGTACGTGGGGGCTCTGCGGTACCGGAGCTCGTTGAAGAGGGCGGCAGAGGTGCGTCCGAGCAGTCCGTCCGGTACGAACGCGGGCGCGACGGGCAGCTGTCCCGGGCGGAACGCGAGCGGTGTGCGCCGGGCGCGCACCGGGAGCACATGCAGGGGCGCGTGCTCCCCTCGGGTGAGTACGGAGCGCCCGGTCGCCCTGCCCCGGGCGAGGAGGTCGATCCAGGCGGCCGAGTAGCGGTAGCGGTGGTCGGAGGCGGTGAGCCGGGCCATCAAGTCGTCCAGATCGACAGCCCGTTCAGTGGTGACCGACATCAGTGACGTCGAGACCGGCTGGAACCGGAGCGTGGCCGAGAGGATCACCCCGGTCAGCCCCATGCCGCCCGCGGTCGCGTCGAAGAGAGCGGTGCCGGGCCGGACCGTACGGATCCCGCCGTCGGCGGTCAGCAGCTCCATGTCCTGTACGTGGCGGGAGAAGGAGCCGGAGACGTGATGGTTCCTGCCGTGGATGTCGGCGCCGATCGCTCCGCCCACGGTGACGTAACGGGTCCCGGGAGTCACCGGCACGAACCAGCCGAGCGGCAGCAGTACTTCCATCAGCCGGTGCAGGCTCACGCCCGCGTCGCACACCACCAGACCGGTGGCGGCGTCGATGGTGCGGATCCGGTTCAGCGCGGTCATGTCGAGGACGGAGCCACCCGCGTTCTGTGCCGCGTCGCCGTAGGCCCGGCCCAGACCGCGCGCGATGGAACCACGGGGTCCGCAGCCGCGCACCGCATCCGCCGCCTCCTCGTACGTACGGGGACGGAACCGCAGGGCGGTCGTCGGGGCGGTACGGCCCCAGCCGGTCAGGGAGACGGTGTCGACAGACATGGTGGTGACCGTATCGCCCGAGAAAACACCTTTGAGGGATTTGTTACAGGACGGGGGCGCCGGGCGTGCCGCGGTCGGCGGGCACCGCGTACCGCAGCACCGCCCGAGGACGTGGTGCCGGGAGACCGGGCGCTCGCCGCCATCGGACTGGTGCGGATGGCCCCCGTGCGGACCGGCGGTCGCCGAGCTGCGAGGGTCCCGCCTGCCGGGTTCCGCCTCGGCCGTACCGGGTGTTGGTCGCCGTCGACGCCCGCGGCTCTGTGGTGCAGTTGGCCCGTCCGGCCGTGTCGCCCACGGGTCCGGCCCGACACCACCCCGGCGCCCGCGCCCGGGACCCGCACACCGGTTTTCCGCGCCCAGGAGGGTACGCGCACGTCATGGACTGGCTGAAGAATCTCCCCGTCATCGGGCCACTTGTCGCCCGGCTGATGATGACGCACGCCTGGCGCTCGTACGAACGGCTGGACCGGGTCCACTGGAGCAGGCTCGCCGCCGCGATCACCTTCATCAGCTTCCTGGCGCTCTTCCCGCTGATCGCGGTCGGCGCGGCGATCGGCGCCGCGCTGCTCTCCGACGAGCAACTGCACAAGATCGAGAAGTCGATCGCCGACCAGGTGCCGGGCATCTCCGACCAGCTGGGCATCAGCAATCTGGTGGCCAATGCGGGCACGGTCGGGCTGGTCGCCGGTGCGCTGCTGCTCTTCACCGGCGTCGGCTGGATCGGTGCGATGCGGGGCTGTCTGCGCGCGGTCTGGGAGAAGGATGATGTGGACCAGGGCAATCCGGTCGTCCGTAAGCTCAAGGACGCCGGACTGCTGATCGGCCTCGGCGGAGCCGCGCTCGTCACCCTTGCCGTTTCCACGGCGGGCTCCACCGCGGTCGGCTGGACCGCCGGCCTGGTGGGCATCGCCAACCGTGGCGCGGGCGGAGTGCTGCTGCAGACCGCCGCCCTGCTCGTGGCGGCCGTGGCCGACTTCCTGCTGCTGCTCTATCTGCTGACACTGCTGCCGGGCGTGAAGCCGCCGCGGCGCAGGCTGCTGACAGCGGCGGTGATCGGCGCGATCGGATTCGAACTCCTCAAGCTGCTGCTCGGCAGCTATATGAAGAGTGTCGCGTCGAAGAGCATGTACGGCGCCTTCGGCGTGCCGGTGGCCCTCCTGCTGTGGATCAACTTCACCGCGAGGCTGCTGCTGTTCTGCGCCGCCTGGACGGCGACGCGGAGCAGCAAGGACATCAGGGAGGGCGTCGCGGACGTCAGCGGCGAGGGAGGCGGCGCACCAGGTCCGGCAGCGGCCAGCGCCGGTTGACCAGGAACACGCCGCCGGCCAGCAGCACCAGCACCCCGCCGACGATCCCCAGTGCGATCCCGACCCCGCTGGAGCCCTTGGCGGCCGCCGCCCCGGTGGCGGCCGGACTTCCCGAGCCGGAGGTGCCCGCGGCGCTGTTGCCGTTGGCCGGTTCCGTACTCTTCCCGGTGCCCGTCTGCGCGGACTTCGGGGGGACCAGTTCGCCGACCGGGGTTACCTTGCCGGCCGCGTCGAAGCCCCAGTCGAGGAGGCTCGCGGCCTCCTTGTAGACGGCGTGGGGCTCCTTCGACGACGGGTTCATGACGGTGACGAGCAGCACCTTGCCGTTGCGCTCGGCGACGCCTGTGAAGGTGTTGCCCGCATGCGTGGTGTAGCCGTTCTTGACGCCTGCGATGCCCTTGTACGGCTCGACGCCGCCGGCCCCGGTGAGCAGCCGGTTGGTGTTCTGGATCTCGAAGGTCCGGCGCTTCTTCCCCTTCTTCTTCCCCCCGGGGAAGTCGGCCGTGGCCGTCGAGCAGTACTCGCGGAAGTCCTCCTTCTGCAGCCCACTGCGGGCGAACAGGGTGAGGTCGTACGCGCTGGAGACCTGTTCGGGTGCGTCGTAACCGTCGGGAGACACGACGTTCGTGTCGAGGGCCTGCAGCTCCTCGGCGTGCGCCTGCATGGCGGCGACGGTCCTGGGCACGCCTCCGTACATCGCGGACAGCACATGTACCGCGTCGTTGCCGGAGCGCAGGAAGACACCGAGCCACAGGTCGTGGACCGTGTAGGTCAGGTGCTTCTTGACGCCGACCAGGCTGCTGCCCTCGCCGACACCGGCGAGGTCCTCGTCCGTCACCTTGTGCTGCAGGGTCTTCGGCTGCAGTTCGGGCGAGTCCATGACCGTGTCGGCGAACAGCATCTTCAGGGTGGACGCGGGGGGCAGCCGCCAGTGCGAGTTGTGCGAGGCCAGCACCTCACCGCTCTCCGCGTCCGCGACGATCCAGGACCGCCCGGTGAGGTCCTTCGGCAGCACCGGGGCTCCGGGACCCAGTTCGACCTGGGTGCCGACCCGGCCGAGCTGCGCGCCGCCGACCTTCGACATCGGGGCGGTCGGCTTCGGGTCGTCGGCGATGTCCTTGTCGACCGCTGACGCGGGACCGATGACAAAAGTGGACAGCAGAGCGGCGGAGATGACCGTCAGCGCGGTCTTTTTCAGAGCGGGCACGGTTGGAAACGTACAGGCTGATGATGTGACGAGTGTTGCGGACCTGCTGACCGGCCGTCCGCGACGCCGGGACAGCCCACCCCGGGCGCTCCGGCCGGAGCGTGGCGGCGATACTGGATCCATGAAGCTCAGCCGCCCCGTTTCCTGGTTCCTGCTCGCCTTCGGGGTGTGGAGCTGGGTCATTTGGGTCACTTTCGCCAAGAATCTATGGAAAGACGGCAGTGGACTTGCCTTCGACGACGCGGGTGACCCGACTGCGTACTTCTGGGTGCATCTGCTGCTCGCCATCACGTCCTTTCTCCTGGGGACGGCGGTCGGTGTGATCGGGTTCCGCGGACTCAGGGCGCTGCGCCGCGAACGTTCATAACCGGCCGGGCGGCGACCGGACATAGGTGTACGAAGCGTCGGCGCGCAAGGCGCAGGCGTACCGAGAGCCGCACGTGGGTGGGGGAGTGCACGTGGCAGTGGTCTTCGTTCCGGTGGCGCTGGCGGTCCTCGCGCTGCTCGTCGGTGTGCACCGCTATGTGTGGCGCCGCTTCGTCGCCGACACGACGGCCCCGGGCGGCACGCTGCGCCGGGTGGGCACGGCGGCGGTCTGGCTGTTGCCGCTGCTGAGCGTCGGCGCCTTGGTCTCCGGGTGGGCGGGCGCCCCGTTCTGGCTGCAGCAGGTGCTGGCCTGGCCGGGCTATCTGTGGCTGGCGGCGCTGCTGTACCTGACCCTGGCTCTGCTGGTGGGCGAGGCGGTACGGCCTGTTCTGCGGCGGGTCCTCGCGCGCCGGGCGGGCGGCGGTACGGCTACCGAGAACGATTCGGCCGAAACCGTTTCATCTCAGGCCGAAGCACCCGCGGGGGAGAACTCCCCGGCCCGTGCGCCCGTGAGCGGAACCCCTGCCACCCTCGTCGCCGACGCCCCCGTCACGCCCCCCGCCGACCCCTCCCGCCGCCTCTTCGTCGCGCGCGCCGTCGGGGGCGCGGCCGCCGTCGCCGGGCTCGGCACCGTCGGCTACGGCACCTACGGCGTGCTGCGCGGTCCGCGCGTCAAGCAGGTCACCGTCCCGCTCGCCAAACTGCCCCGCGCCGCGCACGGCTTCCGGATCGCTGTCGTCAGCGACATCCACCTCGGCCCGACCCTGGGCCGCGCCCACACCCAGCGGATCGTCGACACGATCAACCGGACCCAGCCCGATCTGATCGCCGTCGTCGGGGACCTCGTCGACGGCTCCGTAGCCGACCTCGGTCCGGCCGCCGAACCGCTCGCCCGGCTGGAGGCCCGCCATGGCGCGTTCTTCGTCACCGGCAACCATGAGTATTTCTCCGGTGCGGCCCAATGGGTCCATCACGTAAAGGAATTGGGGCTGCACCCGCTGGAGAACGCCCGGGTCGAGATCGACGGTTTCGATCTCGCCGGGGTCAATGACGTCGCCGGTGAGAGCGAGGGGCAGGGCCCCGATTTCGAGCGCGCCCTGGGCGACCGGGACCGGACCCGCGCCTCCGTCCTCCTCGCCCATCAGCCCGTCGTTATCGACGACGCTGTTGCGTACGGCGTGGATCTCCAGCTTTCGGGCCACACCCACGGCGGCCAGCTCTGGCCGGGCAACTACGTCGCCGAACTGGCCAACCCCACGGTCGCCGGCCTGGAGCGCTACGGCGACACCCAGTTGTACGTCTCCCGGGGTGCGGGTGCCTGGGGTCCGCCCGTGCGGGTCGGCGCCCTCTCCGACATCACCGTCGTCCACCTGGTGTCCCGTCAGGCGTAACGACATAAAAGGGACGACTCAACTGCGCGGCGTCTCCATGGTTTTCAGCCGTTCGGCCCAACTGAGGTTTCAACTGTCGAACAAAAGGCTACGAGATACAGATTTCCTCTTCCAGATGTGAAAATCGTGTGATTGGCTGACCGTGAGCACGGTGATGTGCGTTTCTGAGCACGTCTGCCCAGGTGGGGCTGTTAAGGGAGAGCACGGCAATGCGGTCGATCCGGCTACGGATTCTCGCGATTCTCGCGGTTTTGGTCATCGCAGGCGTCGTCGCCTGGCAGTTGCTTCCCTCGAACGAGGTGAAGAGTGATCCGATCATGGTCGGGACGACGGACGAGGTGACGTCCCTCGATCCGGCCGGCGCGTACGACGCCGGTTCCTGGGCGATATACAGCAACCTCTACCAGTCCCTCATGACGTTCAAGTCCGGGGCGATCGTCCCGGAACCGGACGCCGCCGAGAGCTGTGGGTTCATCGGCCAGAAGCTCCAGACGTACCAGTGCAAACTGCGCGACGACCTGACCTTCGCCAGCGGCCGGAAGATTACCGCCGCCGATGTCGAGTACTCCATCGAGCGCATGATCAAGATCAAGACGAACGTCGGTCCGTGGGTCCTGTTCCCCAGCCTCAAGAGCGTGGTGTCCGAAGGCCGCACGATCACCTTCAACCTCTCCTCGCCTGACGCGACTTTCCCGCAGAAGCTCGCCACCGGAGCCGGTTCGATCGTCGACCGCGACGAGTACCCGGCGGACAAGCTCCGCACCGGAACCACGGTCGACGGCTCGGGGCCGTACGTCCTGAAGTCGTACCAACCGGGCGTCGAGGCGGAGCTGGTCCCGAACACCCGGTACAAGGGCGCGCTGAAGAAGACCGGCGTCCCCGTCACCATCCGCTACTACAAGCAGTCGGACGAGCTCCTGGCGGCCTGGAAGTCCGGACAGGTCCAGGTGACGCACCGGCAGCTGCCGCCGTCCACGCTCGCCGAACTGAACCCCGGCGACCCCGACATTCGCATCACCGAGGCGGACAGCGCCGAGATCCGCAACCTGGTCTTCAACGTGCGCGCCGGGTCCCCGCTCGCCGACAAGAGGGTCCGGCAGGCCATCGCGTCCATCATCGACCGCGGGCCGCTGGTGGCAGATGTCTACAAGAGCACCGTCGAACCGCTCTACTCGCTGATCCCGCAGGGCTACATCGGGCACAGCACGCCGTTCTTCGACGCCTACCCGGCGCCCGACCCGGCGCGCGCCAAGCGGCTGATGCAGGAGGCGGGCGTGCAGACCCCGCTGCACATCAACTTCGCCTACCGCGCCGACGACGCGTACACGACGGAGACCGCCGAGCTCCGCCGCCAGCTGGAGGCGGGCGGGCTGTTCAAGGTCTCGGTCAAGGCCGTGGACTGGCAGGACTTCCAGAAGGGTTACGCGGCCGGCAAGTACGACGCGTACACCGTCGGATGGCTGCCCGACTACCCGGACCCCGACACCTTCAGCCAGCCGCTCGTAGGCCGCGACAGCAGCCTTCACAACGGCTACACCAGCAAGAAGATGGACGACCTGATCACGGCGACGCTGCAGTACAGCGACCGCAGCCGTACCGCGGCGGACTTCAAGGAGCTCCAGGCGCTGGTCGGCGAGGACGTGCCGCTCGTGCCGCTGTGGCAGAAGAAGGACTACGTGCTCAGCAAGACCGATGTCTCCGGCTCGCAGTACCTGTCGGACGGTACGGGCATCTGGCGGCTGTGGGAACTCAGCTGGATCTAGTGCCGTGACCGGCAGTGTTTGCCCCATAAGACCGGCCGGAAGTCCTTGAGTGGAGTCTCCCCTGCTTGAACGAAGTTGAGATCTTGGGGAAGGAGCTGCCAGGGCTTTTGGCCAACGCGGCGAGCGGGCGTGCCGGGCGGTGCGACGGCGCAGAGTCTGCCGGGAAGGGCACTGGGCTCATTCGGATCCGTAAAGGGCCGGGGCCGGGTCGGAGACTGCCGCACACCGCGTGTGGGGTCTCCGGTCGGCCCCGGCCCTTTACGCCTTCTCCCGCCCCGGCCGCTCGGTGGTCGGCTGCTTCACCGTCCCGGGCAGGAAGTCCGTCAGTACGTCGTGGATCTGCCGTACGAGCTGTCGCAGCACCCGGAACCGGGAGAGCGCGATCGCCCGAGCACCGATCGGTGCGGTGCGCTCTACGAGGCGGCGGCTGCGCTCGGCGCCCTCCGTCCGGTCGTACACCCAGAACAGCACCAGACCCATCTGTATCAGCCACATCAACTGCGGAAGCACGTCGGTCATTTCGGGGTCGGTCTTGGTGCTGGAGCCGCGCAGGCACCGTTCATGAATGGAGATCGCCGCCTCCCGGGCCGCAACCGACTCCTCGGAGAACGGGGAGAGCGGGCTTTCCGGATCGGCGGCGTTCTTGAAGAACTGCGCGGCGAAGCGGTGGTACGGCTCGGCCACGTCGAGCCAGCTGAGCAGTACCCCGCGGATCCGCACGGCCAGGTCCTTGTCGCCTTCCAGGACCGGCTTCACCGCCGCCTCGTGCTCTGCGGCGAGCCGGTCGTAGAAGCTCTGGACGAGAGCGTCTTTCCCCGTGAAGTAGTAGTAGGCGTTGCCGACGGAGACCCCGGCCTCCTGCGCGATGGCCCGCATCGTCGTCTTGTCGTAGCCGCGTTCCTCGAAGAGCCGGAGCGCCGTTTCGAGAATGAGTGTGCGGGTCTGCTCGCTCTTGGGAGCCTTGGCTTCCTTCGCTTCCTTCACCACAGCCCCGAGGGTAGCTGCCCGCCCTGGTTCTCCGTGCCGGGGACCTGGCACGCTCCGTCCGCGGGACCGCAGGGCGCCGCCGTCAGCGACCGGTACTTCGCGGCGGCGAGCACGGACGCCCGGGCGAACGGCAGCCCCGCGGGGGTGGCCAGCCAGTGCGACGTGGGCCGGTGTCCGGCCAGCGCCCAGCGGCAGACGATCCAGGCGGAGGTCCCCCGGTAGATCTGCCCCCGGTCGCCGATCACGGTGATCTCGGAGAGTGTCCCGGAGTGGTCGAGGCCGGGGAAGCGGCGCCGTGCCTCCTCGGAGGCCGCCGGGACGAGATCGAGCGGGACGAGCTGACGCTGCTTCATCAGCCACTGGTGCAGGTGGACGCAGAGCGGGCACTGCGCGTCGTAGAGCGGTGAGTCCCTCGACGGGCATCCGTCCCCAGTCGGCCGTGACCGCCACCGGCCCGGTCACCGGCCTGTGGCGGGTGCGGCCCACGGGCCCTGGCCGGCGGGGCCCGTCCAGCGCTGCGGCGGTACCGGCGGGGTCTGCTCACGCTCCATCAGCCCGCGGCGGCGGATCTTGTTGAGTACGTAGACGTTCCCGAGGTGCATCATTCCGTGCGGGCGACCCACACGGTGAGCCCGACGCTGATCAGCAGGTAGATGACGTACGCGACAACAGTGAGGTCCGTGCCCCACCCCCCTTTGAACGCGTTCAAAAGCCGTTGTCGGGGACTCTGGACCTGCATGTGAACATGTTCAAGCGGATACTCCGGAGCGCTTGTCCCCGGCCGCCCCGGCCTGGGTCACAGGGGTCTTGAAGCGTCGTACGCCCGGTACCGCTGCCGTCGCCAGACAGGCCGTACCGACCGCCACGGCGGCGACGGCGAGCGGGACTTCGGGACCCCAGGCCGCGGCGGCGACCGGGGCCAGGGCGTAGCCCAGTGGCATCGCGCCGAGGGAGAGCAGCCAGTCGTACGACGTCACGCGGGCCAGCGCGTGGGCGGGTACCGCGGACTGGACCGAGGTGTTCCAGACCGGGCCGAGGAAGCCGAGTCCCGCCAGCGCGATGCCGTACCCGGCGATGGTCAGCGGGGCGGGGGCGCCGGCCGCGAGGAGGCCGAGGGGGAGTGCGTACGTGGCGAGGCCCAGGTTGGCGGCCAGGACCGGGCGGCGCGGGCGGGCGCGCCCGGCCAGCAGCGAGCCGAGGAGGAGGCCGACCGCGCCGGTCTGGAGCAGGGCGATCCAGGTGCTCTTGCCGCCCATGTCCTCGATGGCGAGTGCCGGCCCCAGGGTCATCAGGACAGCCGCCGCACCGTTCCACACGGAGTGGGCGATCAGGCTCGTCCAGTACCAGTCGCGGCCGCGGACCTCGCCCCAGCCTTCCTTGAGGTCGGCGAGCATCGAGCGGCGCGGTATCGGCACGTGCCGGACCTTGATGGCGGACAGGAGTGCGGCGCTCACCGCGAAGCTCGCACCGTCCAGCACGAACGCCCAGCCGGGGCCCGCGGTGAGGATCAGCGTTCCGGCGACGGCCGGGCCGCCGAGCCGGGTCACGCTGGTGGCGACCGCCATCAGGGAGTTGGCGCGCAGCAGGCCCGGGGCTTCCACCGTGCCGCGGATCAGCGGCGACATGGTCGGCATGGCGAAGGCGCCGGCCGCGCCGCCGATCACCTCGGCGACCGCGATCTGCCAGAGCCGCGGTTCACCGCCGAGCAGCTCCACGCCGACGAAGAGCTGGGTGGCGCACCGTACGAGATCGGTGGAGAGCGCCACCGTGCGGGCGTTGAAGCGGTCGCCCACGACGCCGCCGAGCGGCAGCAGGAGCAGCTTGGGCACCATCGCGCACGCCAGCACCAGGGCGAGGGCGGCGGTCGAGCCGGTGGCCAGGTAGACGGCGACGGAAAGTGCCGCGGGGATGACGGCGTCGCCGAGGAGGGAGAGGGTGCGTCCGATGAAGAGCAGGCGGAAGGCGCGCGTGCGCAAGGGGTGCGACATGCGAGGAAATATAATTCGACGTCGAATTATTCGTCAACGAAATATCTGACGCCGAAGCGCATGCATACGCCGGGCGTACCCTTTCCTCATGGAGCCACGCGACTGGACCGACGGACATGTCGAGCGGTGGAAGCCCGTGCTTCCCGACCTCGATCCCGATGTCGAGGGCGCGGTGACGCGCATGAAGAGGCTCTCCGTCCACCTGCGGCGCGTGCGTGAACAGTCCCTGGTCGACTTCGATCTGGACCGCCAGGAGTTCGAGACGCTCCACAAGCTCGCCGGACGCGGCGGGAAGGCGGCCCCCTCCGAACTCGCCGCCGACCTCGACCTCGCCCCCGCCTCCGTCACCGGCAGGCTGGACGCGCTCGAACGGCGCGGATTCATTCGCCGTACGCCCTCCACCACGGACCGGCGACGGGTCGACGTGGAACTCACCGAGGAGGGCCGCTCGACCTGGCTCGGTGCGATGGACTTCCTCGGCCACGAGGAGTACCGGCTCCTCGGCGTACTCGACAAGGACGAACGCATCCTGCTCAACGACATGCTGCGCCGCATCATGGTCGTCGCCGAGGACCGCGGCGGAGCCGACTGGGGCTGAGAGGTTGCCGGGGCCGTCCGGAAGCCGAGGAGGGAACAGCCCTACGCCGTGTCGTCGTTGATCCCCCTGACCGCGTACTCGGCCAGTGCCGCCCGGAGTTCGTCCCGGCTCCGAGGCCAGTGACCCGGCGCCGCCCCGGTCCGCTCGTTCGCCTGCGGCGCGTCAGATGTTCATCGAGCGCGCGGTGTTGACCTGGGCCATCACCATCTGAAACGTCTCCGGGCCGGTCGCCTGGATCATCGTCGAGGGGTGCCGGCCGCTGCTGGTCCCCGAGACCTGGATGAACCCGGTCGTCTCCTTCTCCTTCATCAGGAGGAAGAGGAGCCCGACCAGGCAGAGCAGGACCGTACCGAACGGACCTGCGCAGCGCAGCAGGAGGCCCCGCCTCCCGCAGCATTCCTGCGGAAAACGGGGCCTCCTGTGCAACTGACGTACCGGGAGGGTCAGAAGCGACGCGTGATCAGCGCGCGCTTCACTTCCTGGATCGCCTTGGTGACCTCGATGCCACGCGGGCACGCGTCCGTGCAGTTGAAGGTGGTGCGGCAACGCCACACACCGTCACGGTCGTTGAGGATCTCCAGTCGCTGCTCGCCGCCCTCGTCACGCGAGTCGAAGATGAAGCGGTGCGCGTTGACGATCGCCGCCGGGCCGAAGTACTGGCCGTCGTTCCAGAACACCGGGCACGACGAGGTGCACGCGGCGCACAGGATGCACTTGGTGGTGTCGTCGAACCGCTCGCGGTCCTCGGCGGACTGCAGACGCTCACGCGTCGGCTCGTTCCCCTTGGTGATGAGGAACGGCATGACGTCGCGGTACGCCTGGAAGAACGGGTCCATGTCGACCACGAGGTCCTTGAGAACCGTGAGGCCCTTTATGGCCTCGATCAGGATCGGCTTCTCCGGGTCGATGTCCTTGATCAGCGTCTTGCAGGCGAGCCTGTTCTTGCCGTTGATCCGCATCGCGTCGGAGCCGCAGATGCCGTGGGCGCAGGAACGGCGGAACGTCAGCGTGCCGTCGGTCTCCCACTTGATCTTGTGAAGGGCGTCGAGGACACGCTCCTTCGGGTCGATCTCGATCTGGAAGTCCTGCCACTTGGCCTCGTCGGAGGCCTCGGGGTTGAAGCGGCGGATCCGGAAAGTGACCGTGATGTACGGGGAGACGGCGGATTCCGCCTCCACCTTGTCCAGAGTCGGGGTAGCCATCAGTACTTACGCTCCATCGGCTGGTAGCGGGTCTGGACGACCGGCTTGTAGTCGAGCCGGATCGACTCGGTGCCGTCGTCGGCGACCTCGCGGTACGCCATGGTGTGGCGCATGAAGTTGACGTCGTCGCGGTTCGGGTAGTCCTCGCGGTAGTGACCGCCGCGGGACTCCTTACGGGCCAGCGCGGAGGTCGCCATGACCTCGGCCAGGTCGAGCAGGTTGCCCAGCTCGATGGCCTCCAGGAGGTCCGTGTTGAACCGCTTGCCCTTGTCCTGGATGGACACGTTCAGGTAGCGCTTGCGCAGCTCGGCGATCTTGTCGACGGCCGTCTTGATGGTCTGCTCGGTACGGAACACCATCACATTGGCGTCCATGCACTCCTGCAGCTCCAGACGGAGCGTCGCGACACGCTCGGTGCCCGTCGAGTTGCGCAGCCGCTCGACCTGGTCGATGACCAGCTGTGCCGGGTTCTCGGGAAGCTCGACGTAGTCGTTCTTCGCCGAGTACTCGGCGGCGGCGATGCCCGACCGGCGTCCGAAGACGTTGATGTCGAGCAGCGAGTTGGTCCCCAGACGGTTGGCGCCGTGCACGGAGACACACGCGACCTCGCCGGCGGCGTACAGGCCCGGGACGACGGTGGTGTTGTCGGCCAGCACCTCACCCTCGACGTTGGTCGGGATGCCGCCCATGGCGTAGTGCGCGGTCGGCTGGATCGGGATCGGGTCCGTGTAGGGCTCGATGCCGAGGTACGTACGCGCGAACTCGGTGATGTCCGGGAGCTTCGCGTCCAGCTGCTCCGGCGGCAGGTGCGTGAGGTCGAGGTAGACGTGGTCACCCTCGGGACCGCAGCCGCGGCCCTCACGGATCTCCGTGTAGATGGAGCGGGACACGACGTCACGGGACGCGAGGTCCTTCATGACGGGCGCGTACTTCTCCATGAAGCGCTCGCCGTCCTTGTTGCGGAGGATGCCGCCCTCACCACGGGCGCCCTCCGTCAGCAGGATGCCCATGCGCCAGATGCCCGTCGGGTGGAACTGGAAGAACTCCATGTCCTCCAGCGGCAGACCGCGGCGGTACGCGGCGGCCTGGCCGTCACCGGTCAGGGTGTGGGCGTTCGACGTCACCTTGAAGAACTTGCCGGTGCCGCCGGAGGCGAAGATGATCGCCTTCGCCTGGAAGACGTGGATCTCGCCGGTCGCCAGCTCGTACGCGACGACGCCCGCGGACTTCTTCAGCCCGGTCTCGGGGTCCTCCTGCAGCAGCAGGTCCAGGACGTAGAACTCGTTGAAGAACTCCACACCCTCCTTGACGCAGTTCTGGTACAGCGTCTGGAGGATCATGTGGCCGGTGCGGTCCGAGGCGTAGCAGGACCGGCGGACCGGGGCCTCGCCGTGGTTACGGCTGTGGCCGCCGAAGCGACGCTGGTCGATCTTGCCCTCGGGCGTGCGGTTGAACGGCAGGCCCATCTTCTCCAGGTCGAGAACGGAGTCGATGGCTTCCTTCGCCAGGATCTCGGCGGCGTCCTGGTCGACCAGGTAGTCGCCGCCCTTGATCGTGTCGAAGGTGTGCCACTCCCAGTTGTCCTCTTCCACGTTGGCGAGCGCGGCGGCCATGCCGCCCTGCGCGGCGCCCGTGTGGGAGCGGGTCGGGTACAGCTTTGTGAGCACGGCGGTACGGCTGCGCTTCGTCGACTCGATGGCCGCGCGCATGCCGGCGCCGCCTGCGCCGACGATGACGGTGTCGTACTTGTGGATCTGCATGATTTCCTCTGGTCCCTCTGGCCCGGCGCCTAGCGGATGTTCGGGTCGAAGGTGAAGATCACCAGCGTGCCCAGCAGGACGGTGAACACCGTGGCGGTGTACAGCAGCATCTTCAGCCAGAAGCGGGTGTTGTCCCGTTCGGCGTAGTCGTTGATGACCGTACGGAGGCCGTTGGCGCCGTGCAGCATGGCCAGCCACAGCATCGCCAGGTCCCAGACCTGCCAGAACGGCGAGGCCCAGCGGCCCGCCACGAAGGCGAAGCCGATCTTGGAGACACCGCCGTCCAGCACGAGCTGGATCAGCAGGTGGCCGATGACCAGGACGACGAGCACGATGCCCGACAGGCGCATGAAGAGCCAGGCGTACATCTCGAAGTTGGTGCGCGAACCCTTGGGGGTCTTGCCCGTCCGCTTGCGCGGGGGCTCGATGACCGGGGCAGGGTGGTCGACGTCGTAGAGGCTGACGCCTTCGACGGCGCCGATCGCGGAGGACTCGGTGGACATTGGCCTCAGCTCCCGAAGACTGCGCGTACGGCGTGGCCGAGGACGGGGTACAGGGCCCCGACCATCAGCACGATCCAGATGCCCACGGCGGACCAGAGCATCTGCTTCTGGTAGCGCGGGCCCTTGGCCCAGAAGTCCACGGCGACGATACGGAGACCGTTCAGCGCGTGGAAGAGAATCGCGGCCACCAGGCCGTATTCGAGGAGCGCGACAGGCCAGGTCTTGTACGTGGCCACGACGTTGTCGTAGGCCTCGGGCGAGACGCGGACGAGAGCGGTGTCCAGGACGTGTACGAACAGGAAGAAGAAAATGAGGACACCGGTGACTCGATGAGCCACCCACGACCACATGCCTTCCCGGCCGCGGTACAGCGTTCCAGCCGGCACGGAAGAACCCTCCGGGAGCGGGGATTAGGGTCGGCCGGCTTGACTGTCGGTCTGACCCGGCCGGGTACGGTCCACCGGCCCCGGCCATCGTAGCGACGGTTTGTCGGTTCGCTCGCGCCGGGGCCTCTGGTGTGATCAAAGTGGCAATGAAACAGGCACGGACGGGCTAGGGCCTCTCGTTCGGATCATGCCGGCCCGGCGCCCGTCACCAGCTCGATGATGCGGCCCCGGGCGAGCCGGCGCATCTCGTCCGCCGTGACCACCCGCTCCTCGTCGGGGTCGTGGCCGAGCCTGGCCCGGATGCCGGCCAGCACCTGGTCCGGGTGCTCGGCGGGGCGGAAGGCGTCGAGGCAGATCACGAAGACATGGCCGAAACGGCTCTCGTACGCGGCATGCGCGGCGCTCAGCGCGAGATGCGCGGAGTGCGGTGCGGCGTGGTGCAGTCCCGGGGAGACCTCGGCGGCGAGCGCCTCGGCGAGATCCGCGGGCGCCATGTCGTACCCCGCCTCGTCTGCGGCGGCGAGGAGGGCGTCCAGATCGGGGTACGGGCGGTGAGCGGCCAGCCGCTGTGCCCAGCGGGGACTGCCGCAGCAGCCGAGCAGCGCGGCTTCGGCGTCGGCGGTGGGTGCGGTGTTGAACCGGTCGAGGCCGAGGAGGCGGGCACTGACGCAGGCCGGGGGCGGGCCGCAGTTCTGGGCGGGGAGCGCGGGCGGGCCGACCCGCCGCCGCGGTGGTTCCGGGAGGCCGGCGTGGGACTCGCTGGGCCTGGACAGCGTGGGACTCCTCGAAACATCGGCATCTCTGTGGGCCTGGTGTGGTGAGGGGGATCGGAAACCAGGGAGACGCAGGGTGAAGGGAGGGACGAATGTGCCCCAACGCTATCGGGGCCAGGCGACGGCTGTGCGACGGATGCGCGAATTTCACCCGGAAGGGAGAGTTTCGGCACGTCTGATGGACGATTCTTCGAGGAGAATGCCCGGTTATCTCCTTACTTTTTCCCTTTTACCCGCCACAACCGGAGGTTTCTGACCGATGTCACCCTCACGCGGAGCCCTCGCGACCGGTGCGGCCCTCGTCGCGGCAGCCGCCGTGACGATCACCGTCGTCGTCTGGCCGGAAGGTGCGGACACCGGACGCCCGGGGGAGGCGTCCGTGGCCGGCGTCTCCTCGCACGCCTCCCTCACCCCCTCGCCGACCCGCAGTTACCCGCTCTCCACGGCGCCCCGGACCATCCCCGCCGTACGCGAGCACATCGCCGCCCGCGGCCCCGGCTGGCGGCCGGGCCCAACCAGCAGCGTCGTGATCGCCGGGGGCAGCGGACCGCTCGCGGACGAGGCGCAGCTGCTCGCGAAGGAGCTGAAGATCCGTTACCGGGGCGCCGTCCCGGCCCGAGCGGGCGATGTCGAGCTGGCCCTCGGCGCCCCCGGTGACGGCGCCCCCGAGTCTTACACCCTGAAGACCCACGACCGGCGGGTCGTCATCACCGGCCCCGACCAGGCGGGTGTCTTCTACGGAACCCGCACGCTGAAGCAGTCGCTGCGCGCCGACGGCACGATGCCCGAGGGCGAGGTGCGCGACCGCCCCGAACGGCCGCAGCGCGGACTCAACCTCGACATCGCGCGCAAGTACTACACCGTCGGCTGGATCGAGGACCGGCTGCGCGACATGGCCGACCTCAAGCTCAACCAGCTCGGCCTGCACTTCTCCGACGACCAGGCGTTCCGGATCCAGTCCGACACCCACCCCGAGGTCGTGTCGCCCCAGCACCTCACCAAGGCGGAGGTCCGTCAGATCCTCGCCCTCGCGGGCCGGCTGCACATCGACGTGGTCCCCGAGATCGACTCCCCGGGCCATCTGGGCGCCGTCCTGCGCGCCCATCCGGACCTCCAGCTGCGCAACACGGCGGGCGTGCGCTCGATCGGATCGCTCGACATCTCCGATCCGGGCGCGGCGAAACTCATCGACCAGCTGATCGGCGAGTTCGCGGAGCTCTTCGGCGGTGCGTACTGGCACCTGGGCGGGGACGAGTACCGCGCGCTGATGGTGAAGGACCCGGCCGCCTCGTACCCGCAGCTCCAACGCGCCGCCCAGCAGAAGTACGGACCGGCGGCCGGGATCAAGGACCTCGCCACCGGCTGGCTCAACGACCGCGCGGCGGTGGTGCGCCCGCACGGGCAGCAGCCCAAGGCCTGGAACGACGGCTTCTTCCGCGGCGGAGTCGTCCAGGCCGACAAGAACATCGAGGTCGAGTACTGGACGGGCAAGGAGTACGGGGCCCGGCCGCCGGAGGAGTATCTGAGCGAGGGCCGACGTGTGGTGAACCTCAACGACGAGTTCCTCTATTACGTGCTCGGTCAGCCCAATGCGTTCGTCTACCCGACCGGGAAGCGGATCTACGAACAGTGGACCCCGCTCGTCCTGCGGGGCACGCAGCCGGTAGCGGCCCGCTACTCGAAGCAGATCCTGGGCGGCCGGTTCGCGGTCTGGGGCGACCTGCCGCAGGCGCGGACCCCGGCGCAGGTGGCGGCAGGGATCCGGATGCCATTGCGGGCCACCGCCCAGAAGCTGTGGGACCCGAGGAGACCGACGCTGAGCTGGGGTCAGTTCCAGGCGCTGGCCGCGACGATCGACAAGGCGGGCTGAGCGGGCGGCGCACACCGGGCGGCCTCGGGGGATTCCCGGGAAGAACGGAGGACGACCGGGGCCGCCACCCCCCACAGGAGAGGCCCCGGTCGTCTTCCGCGGGGCCGCAGGACGACCCCGTACTCTTCTCAGCGTCGTGAGTGCGTTTTCTGTCACACCTCACTGTGTCCGAGGACGTTGCGGGTTGTGCAATTCATGGACGCGGCCCCTGCGAAGGACGTAGCGTGCTGAGTCGCGCAGGGTGGCGCGGGTAGTGGTGACCAGCTGCGATTCAGGACAGCAGGGCGGGTTGAGGGAGTGCTGGGGGACGACGCGGAGCTGACTGCCGCGGTGCTCGCGGCACAGGACGGGGACGAGGACGCCTTCCGTTCTGTGTATCGCGCTGTGCAGCCGCGGCTGCTGGGCTACATACGAACGCTGGTGGGGGAGCCGGACGCCGAGGACGTGGCGTCCGAGTCCTGGCTGCAGATAGCGCGCGACCTCGACCGGTTCAGCGGAGACGCCGACCGGTTCCGCGGCTGGGCGGCGCGGATTGCCCGTAACCGGGCTCTCGACCATCTGCGAATGCGCGGCAGGCGCCCCACGATCGGCGGCGACGAGACCGAACTGTCGGAGAAACCGGCCGAGTCCGACACCGCCGACGAGGCGATCGAGGCCCTGGCCACCGGTCGTACCATGTCCCTCATCGCCCAACTGCCGCAGGATCAGGCCGAGGCCGTCGTGCTGCGCGTGGTGGTCGGCCTGGATGCGAAGAGCGCGGCGCAGACGCTGGGCAAGCGGCCGGGAGCGGTACGCACCGCCGCACACCGCGGACTGAAACGGCTGACGGAGCTGCTTCGCGCGGACAGCGACGACGACGGTGGCGAGGAGGACGCGTCGCGGGGATTTCTGCCGCACGGGAGCGCGGCAGGTCATGCGGCGGAACTCGGCGCCGTACCCGCGCAGCGCCTTTCCCGGACCGGTCCGGCGGCGTCTGCCGGTGTGACGGATTCGCGTCCGTGGACGCAGAGGGACATGTGATGGCCGACGAGCAGGACGCATGGCTTGACAGGGACGCGGCGGAGCGACTGCTCCGCGGCGAACCGGTCGATCCCGGCGAGGGCCATGCGCGCGCCGACGCCGAACGGCTCGCGGCCGCGCTGGGCGCGGCTGCCCGCAGCGCCCGCCCGGCCGCCGGTGAACTGCCGGGAGAGGCCGCCGCGCTGGCCGCGTTCCGGACGGTCCGGCGCGCAGGGACGCGGGCGACGGCATCGGCGGACGTCTGGTCGGCGGGACCCGCCGCGAAGGACAGCGGGCCAAAGACGCTGGGACCGGTACACATCGGTCCTTCGGCCTCCCGGGGCGGCCGTACGCGTGCACCGCGCTGGAGCCGTCCCGTCCGTTTCGGTCTTGCCGCCTCCCTCGCCGGCTGCGCGCTCGGTGGGGTGGCGGTCGCGGCAGGTGCGGGCGTGCTTCCCGGGCCGTTCGGCAAACACGCCAACCCGCTGCCGGCCTCCTCGGTATCGGCGTCCGCGTTTCCGGAGGAACTGGGCTCCGGGGACGCGTCCGGCAGGACGACCGCCCCGCCGTCGGGATCGCCGGACGTGAACCCGTCTCCGGATTCTTCCCGTGGAACCCACCAGGGCGAGGACGAACGGGAGGGCACGTCCGGCCCGGTCGGAAAGCCGGACGGGAGCGACGCCCGCAACGGCGGGAGCGCCGCACCCCGTTCCCCGGACGAGACCGACAGCAAGGGCACGCCCGGCGGCGGCCAGGACGACACGTCGGGTGTCTCGTTCGCCCAGACCCTCAAGGCGTGCCGCGACTACCGCGACGACAAGCTCGACGACGCCCGCAGGCGCCGCCTCGAAAAGCTGGCCGACGGCGCCGCCAACCTGGACCGGTTCTGTCAGCGGATGTTCGACAAGGCCGGTGACGAGGGCGATCAGGAGCAGGGTAAGAGCGGCGCCGACGAGCGGAACGGTGCCGACGCAGACGCGGCGGACCGGGCCGACGGCAGTGCGAAGGCGCTCCAGTCGCTCTGGTTCGCGCCCGGTACCCCGACACCGCCGACACCGCCGACCCCGGCGTCCCCGACCGCTGTCACCTCCCCGGCGGCCACGGCTCCGGCCGTCTCGGTCGACGGCTGAGCCGTTCCGGCTGCTCCGCCGGCACCGGGTGTGACACTTTTCGGCTCGTCGACGCAGTACAGAGTGAGCCGACTGGTCATCGGCAGCGCACAGAGCCGGGGTTCCCCCCGTACCTTCGGCTCAGCGCACCTGGCGCGGGCGGGACACGTTCCCCCGGTCCCGCCCGCGCCCCCTTTCCTCGCCTCCGCTCACCAGTAGATGACGACCTTGTCGCCGTTGCGCACCTGGTCGAAGAGGGCGGCGATCTTTCCCTCGCCCCGGACGTTCACGCAGCCGTGCGACGCGCCGGTGTAGCCGCGGGCCGCGAAGTCCGCCGAGTAGTGCACCGCCTGACCGCCGCTGAAGAACATCGCGTACGGCATGGCCGTGTGGTAGATCGTCGACACGTGGTGCCGGGACTTCCAGTAGATGGAGAAGGTGCCTTCGCGGGTCGGCGTGTACTGCGAGCCGAACCGCACATCCATCGAGGAGACGACCCGGCCGTCGATCATCCACGACAGGGTCCGGCTGTTCTTGCTGATGCAGAGCACCCGCCCGGTCATGCAGCGCTTATCCAGCCTGGCGGCGGGCCGGGAGGCCGGCGGGTTCAGCTCGGCGGCCGTCGGCTTCCGCGTCATGGCGACCAGCTTCTGCCAGGTGACGGTGTCCGTTCGGCCGGTACGGGACAGACTGCGTTTGCCCTGGAAGGACTGCACGGCGGCGACGGTGAGCGTCCCGTAGTAGCCCGTCGGGCTGCGGTCGAAGTGGCCGATCTGACGGAGCCGGGCCTGCAGCTCCCGTACCTGCTTGCCCGCGGAGCCGGTCGCCATCAGCGTCCTGCCCTGCGGAGCCGGCTTCGGTGCGGCGGGCGCCGACGGCGAGGGCGCGGCGGTCGACGGCGAGGGGGTCGCGGGGGGCTTGGCGTCGTCGGTCGCCGGGGCGGAGGTCTTCGGCGGGGAGGAGGGCTTCGCCGCGGAACCGCCGGAGGCATGCGCCTGGCAGCCCGCGGTCGTGGCGGCCAGCGTCAGGACGGTGACGGCGGTCACCGCCGTAGCGCCTGCCCGGTGTGCCGTTCCTCCGCCGTGCCGGGTTCTGTGTATCCGCATCATCCTCGGCCCCCTGATTCCTTCGTTGTCTCTCGGGACGGATTCCCGCTCTGCCCGGTTGCCAAAGCCCGCGCATGATGGTGAGTGCGGTGGCGAAGGCCGTAGGACGCACCCTGTGAGCAAGGTCCCAGCCGGTGCCCCTCCACCGGTCGCGCGGCCGCCGCTACAGTCCGTCGCGAGGATCGTTGGTTACCAGTTAGTAGCTTCAGTGGGAGGCACAGCAGATGACGCGCGAGTCCGAGTCGGGACTGCCCATCGAGCCGGTGTACGGGCCGGACGCACTCGACGGGTGGGACGCCGACGACAAACTGGGAGAGCCCGGTGCCTACCCCTTCACGCGCGGCGTGTACCCCACGATGTACACCGGCCGGCCGTGGACGATGCGGCAGTACGCCGGCTTCGGCACGGCCTCCGAGTCCAACGCCCGCTACAAGCAGCTGATCGCCAACGGCACGATGGGTCTCTCCGTCGCCTTCGACCTGCCCACCCAGATGGGTCACGACTCCGATGCGCCGATCGCGTCCGGCGAGGTCGGCAAGGTCGGAGTGGCGATCGACTCGATCGACGACATGCGGGTGCTGTTCGGCGGGATCCCGCTGGACAAGGTCTCCACGTCCATGACGATCAACGCCCCCGCAGCCCTGCTGCTCCTTCTCTACCAGCTGGTCGGCGAGGAGCAGGGCGTCCCGGCGGACAAGCTGACCGGCACCATCCAGAACGACGTCCTCAAGGAGTACATCGCCCGCGGCACGTACATCTTCCCGCCCAAACCCTCGCTGCGGCTGATCGCCGACATCTTCAAGTACTGCAGGGCCGAGATCCCGAAGTGGAACACCATCTCGATCTCCGGCTACCACATGGCGGAGGCCGGAGCCTCGCCCGCGCAGGAGATCGCGTTCACCCTCGCGGACGGCATCGAGTACGTCCGTACCGCCGTCGCGGCCGGCATGGACGTCGACGACTTCGCCCCGCGTCTCTCCTTCTTCTTCGTCGCCCGTACGACCATTCTCGAAGAGGTCGCCAAGTTCCGGGCCGCCCGCCGGATCTGGGCCCGGGTGATGAAGGAGGAGTTCGGCGCATCGAGCCCCAAGTCGATGATGCTCCGCTTCCACACCCAGACCGCGGGCGTCCAGCTCACCGCGCAGCAGCCCGAGGTCAACCTGGTGCGCGTCGCGGTCCAGGGGCTCGGCGCGGTCCTCGGCGGCACGCAGTCGCTGCACACCAACGCGTTCGACGAGGCGATCGCCCTGCCGACCGACAGGTCCGCCCGGCTCGCGCTCCGTACCCAGCAGGTCCTGGCGTACGAAACGGACGTCACCGCCACGGTCGACCCGTTCGCGGGTTCGTACGTTGTCGAGAAGATGACGGATGCCGTCGAAACTGCGGCCGCTGACCTCATGGGCAAGGTCGAGGACATGGGCGGCGCGGTCGACGCCATCGAGCGGGGCTTCCAGAAGAACGAGATCGAACGCAGCGCCTACCGCATCGCCCTGGAGACGGACAGCGGGGAGCGCGTCGTCGTCGGCGTCAACCGCTTCCAGCTCGAGGAGGAGGAGCCGTACGAGCCGCTCCGCGTCGACCCGGCGATCGAGGCCCAGCAGGCGGCCCGGCTGACGAAGCTCCGCGCCGAACGGGACCAGGACGCCGTGGACGAGGCGCTGGGACGGCTGAAGAAGGCGGCCGAGGGGACGGACAACGTCCTCTACCCGATGAAGGACGCGCTGGCGGCGCGGGCGACGGTCGGCGAAGTCTGCAACGCACTGCGGGAGGTGTGGGGGACGTACGTGCCGACGGACGCGTTCTGAGCGGGGGTCCGGCTGCACGGATGACTCCCGCCTGCTCAACGACGAAGGCTGAGACCGAGAGGCTGCCGGGCTACCTTCGACCGCCCGATCAGAGGCAGCCCGACAGCCTCTGAGCCCCGTACCGTCTGCCGAGACACCTGAACGGAGTGTCGTACCCCCGTGCGACACTCCTGTTCATGCTGGGTGTCACCGATCTTCCGACCTATCTCGCCGGCCTGGTGCTGATCGTTCTTCTGCCGGGGCCGAATTCGCTGTACGTGCTGTCCGTCGCCGCCCGGCGCGGTGTGCGGACCGGGTATGTGGCGGCTGCCGGTGTGTGGACCGGTGACACCGTGCTGATGACGCTGTCCGCGCTCGGCGCCGCCTCCCTGCTGCAGACGACGCCGGTGCTCTTCGCCGTCGTCAAGTACGCGGGCGCGGGCTATCTGACCTGGCTGGCGATCGGCATGCTGCGGGCCGCGGCGTCCATGTGGCGCGAGCGGCACCGGCAGATCGCCGAGCTGACGGACGAGGCCGCCGGACCGGGCGGGACGGAGGCGGTGGCCGGGGCGGTGGAGCGGCCGTACCGGCGGGCGCTGGTGGTGAGCCTCTTCAACCCGAAGGCGATCCTGTTCCTGATCTCCTTCTTCGTGCAGTTCGTCGACCCCGGGTACGCCTATCCCGCACTGTCCTTCCTGCTGCTGGGGACGCTGCTGCAGATCGCGAGCTTCCTCTACCTGTCGGCGCTGATATTCGGCGGCACCCGGCTGTCCGCCGTGTTCCGCCGCCGCAAGCGGCTGTCGGCCGGGGCCACTTCGGCGGCGGGTGTGCTGTTCCTCGGGTTCGCGGCGAAGCTCTCGCTCAGCAGCGTGTGAGGCGGACGGGCGGCCGCCGGTTCACCGGTGCGCTGAGTGGTGGTCAGGCGGGGCGGTCCGCACCGCTCGTCAGTGATCTGCGCAGTCGCGGTGTGAGCCACCGCTCCACGTACCGGTGCAGCAGCCAGGCCAGCGCCAGCATCAGCACCACCGTGAGAACCGCCGTCGCCCACGCGGGGACACCGAGGCGCTGATGGAGCGTGTTCACCGCCACCCAGCCCAGATGCTCATGGACCAGGTAGAAGGGGTACGTCAGAGCTCCCGCGACGGTCAGCCACCGGTGGTCGAAGCGGGCCAGGGCGCCCAGCGCGATGGCGGCGACCGCGGCGAAACCGGCGGTCACGATCGCGATGATGACCAGTGACGACCGGTACGAGAAGGCGTGCGTGCCCGCCGGGTGCCACAGATCGGCCACCGCGGAGTGCTGGCCGAGCAGCCAGCTGACGCCGACGATGCCCCAGGCCGTGGCGTCCCGCCGGTTGCGGTGGACCAGGTAGAGCCCGATGCCGCCTATGAAGAACGGGGCGTACGCCGGCATCAGGACCACGTCGAGCAGCGGCTCGCCGGATGCCTTGCCGAGCGCCGCTGCCAGCGTCCACGCGGCGCAGAACAGGACGATTCGTCGCCGGTTGGCCCCCGGCAGGACGACGCACACGGCGAACAGGGCGTAGAACCGGATCTCCGCCCACAGCGTCCAGCACACGCCCAGCACCCGGTCCACGCCCAGCGGCTGCTGCAGCAGCGTCAGGTTGACCAGCGCGTCGCTGGGCGAGACCGCCTTGTACGCCACCGTCGGCAGCGCGAAGACCAGGGTCACGAGGACGACCGACGCCCAGTACGCGGGCAGCAGCCTGGCCGCCCTCGAAGCGAAGAACGACGCGAGCGAACGGCCCCAGCCGCTCATGCAGATCACGAAACCGCTGATGACGAAGAAGATCTGGACACCGAGACAGCCGTAGGCGAACCACGTGTGGGCGGACGGGAACAGGGAGGCGGCGGAGACTCCCCACGCCGTGGTGATCTCACCGCCCCGGCCCCCGTAGTGGTACGCCGCGACCATCAGCGCGGCGACCAGCCGCAGTCCGTCGAGGGCCCGCAGCCGGGGTGCGGGGCGCGCCTGTGGTGACCGTGGCCCCACCTGCGCGCGGGCCGTGGAAGCCCGCTCGATCGTCCTGCCCGGCATCTTCGGAGTGATGGTCACTGACGTCCCTTCCAACAGCGGCGCAGAGTCAGGCTAGGGCGCCGATGGCTCCGGAACGGGCGGGAAGGGAGCAGTTTCCCGTGCTGACAGGGCGAGTTCATCTCATGGCCGTTCAGGTTTCTTAGCGTGCTACGGAACCTCACACGGCTGCCGAACATCCGACCCCTTCTCACGCCCCCTTCCCCCCACGGGCACCAGACGCTTGGAGCGCCATGACGAAAGCCCGCACCCGCTGGCCACGGCAACGTGACGCGGAGGACTCGGCCCCGCCCGAAGGCGGGACGTCCCACCTCGCCACCGTCCTCCCGACGGAACTGGAGACCTGCCTGCGCGCCTGTGCCGCGCACAGCGGGAAGCTGGTCGCCGGGCTCGACCGGCGGCGTACGGCGCTTGCGGAGGCGCTGCGGAACCTGCTGGCCACCCACGCCACCATGGAGCAGACGACCGCCGCCGCCTCCCCGCTCCCGCTGCTGCGGCGCCCGGGCAAGGGTGGGACAGGATCCTCGCTCGTGCTCGGCGACGCACTGCTCGACCCGCTGCTCGCGGTCGGCAACAAGGCGCTGGACTGCGGTTACGAGGACGAGCTGAGGCTCGCGATCCTCATCACGGACACCGTGCTCACCCAGCGCAGGCGCTCCCGCGCCGGCTGGCGGCTGCGGGCCCGGACGCTGGAGGCGATGGGTGCGGAGAACGCCGCGGTCGAGGCGTACGAGCGCTACCTCGGGCTCACCGACGAGGACGGCTTCGGTGTGGCGGCGAAGATCGCCGGCCTGCGGGCCGGCGCCGAGCGCCAGGACGAGCTCCTGCGGAAGCTGGAGCGCGACTGCCCGGAAGCCGGCGAGTTCACCGGCCGGTCCGTCACCGAGTCCTGGGCCGAAGGCCTGGAGCTGCAGGCGCGCGGCGACTGGCGCGCGGCCCGGCCCCGGCTGATCGGCGCGCTGCTCACCCAGGACCGGGCCGGAGCCCCGGTGCCGGAGATCCAGGAGGCCGCGTCCCAGTACCTGGGCCTCGCGAGGGAAGCCGGCGGGCTGGCGGGCAGCGGCGCCGGCAGTCCCACCAGCCCCACCGACCTCGCCCTTCTCACCGACCTGATCGCGCTCTACGCCGAGCAGCGCCGGACCCGGATGCGCGGCCCGATCGGTGACCCCACCTTCGGCGACGTCGAATGGACCACGCTCGGCGAGTTCCGTAACCGGATAGCGGGCAAGTCGATCTGTCTGATCGCCAACTCGCAGCGCGTCGGCAGCAGTTCGATGGGCGCAGAGATCGACGCGTACGACCTGGTCGTCCGCTTCAACTCGTACCGGATCGACCCGTCGGCGACCGGCAAGCGCACCGACATCCACGCCACCATCCACAAGCACGGCTTCAACTGGGACCGGAAGGTCCACACCCGGCTGGTCTTCGGGGGGCTCTCCGGCGACTGGAAGTACTCGCTGCGCAACCGGCTCGTACCCGGCGCCCAGAAGTACCTCGGCGACGAATCGCTGCGCTGGCCGCTGCGCGACATCGGCAAGGTCGGCACCGACGTCTGGCCGGCGATCCCCACCAGTGGCTTCAACATGCTGTGGCTGCTGGACTACCTGGACGTCAGCTCGCAGCTCGACCTGATCGGCTTCGACTTCTACGAGAGCGGCGCCTACCGCCTGCCCGCCGCGATGAAGATGCCCATCACCTCCGTGCACGAGTACACCAGCGAAAAGGCGTGGGTCATGGAACGCGCCCAGAGCGTCACCGATATGAGGATCAGCCTGCGATGACGACGCCCACCGCGACCACCGCGCACGCACCCGTGCCCGCGCCCCGGACACCCGCCCCCGCGAACGCGCTCACCGGCAAGCGCCGCGTCGCCTTCGCGAGCTTCGTGGACGAGAACTACCTGCCCGGCTTCCTGGCCCTGCTGCGCAGCCTCGCCCTGTCCAACCCCGGCGTCTGTGAGGACTTCCTCGTCCTGCACGACGGACTGCGCCCCGCCTCCGTCGCCCAGATCCGGGCGCTGCACCCGCGCATCGATTTCCGCCGGGTGGACGCCGAGCACTACGACTCGTACGCCAAGGGCGACCAGGACAACTACCTGGTCCGCAAGGCGTACTTCATCCTCGACGTGTTCCGCGTGCGCGACTACGACACCGTGATCACCCTGGACACCGACATGGTGGTCCTCGGCGATCTCGGCGAACTGCTCAAGCTGCGCGACGGCCTGGCCGCCGTGCCGCAGTTCTTCTACGGGCAGCACAAGCTCAACAGCGGGCTGCTGGTCATCCAGCGCGAGTACCTGAGCGACGAGTTCTGCGCGAAGATCGACGAGGTCGGCCGCGCGGGCACGTACGAGCTCGACAAGCACGACCAGGGCATCCTGAACGCTGTCCTCGACGGCGACTTCGTGCAGCTCGACGCCCGCTACAACTTCGTCAAGCGGCGGCTCTCCGGCGACCTGCCGTTGCCCGACACCACCGCGATCCTGCACTTCACCGGGCGGCACAAGCCCTGGCAGGGCGGCGAGGCCGGCTACGGCCTGGCCGAGGACCGCTGGCGCGATTTCGAGCTGCCCGACGCCGAGTTCCACGCCGCTTACCTCGCGCTGCCCGGCACCAAGCACCACGACCTGCTGGTGCACTACGGGACCCCGCACGTCCGCCGCACCGGCGACCCGGAGAGCGCCCGCCGGGTTGCCGCCGCGCGCATCGCCGCCGGTGAGTACCAGGAGGCGGCCGACCTGCTCGGCGGTGTCCGGATACCCGTCGACAACGCCTGGCCGCACGAGGTGCTCGGCCACGCGCTGATGAGCGTCTCCCGTTACGAGGAGGCCCGCGCCCAGCTCCTCCTCGCCACCGCCGCCCCGAACCGGGCCGCGACCTCCTTCGCACGGCTCGCCCAGATCGCCTGGATCCACGGCGACGACGCCACGGCGGCGGCGTACGCACTCGAAGGGCTCGGCGTCGACCCGACCCACCGGGCGAACCGGCTGATGTACAAGCGCACCAAGGACCTGCCCACCCCCGCGGAGGGACCGGCCGCCGAACAGCTCGCGCATGTCGCCTTCTACATGGAGCGGCAGGGCAACGCCGGGGACAAGCTGCTCCCGGAGAGCGTCCGGCTGGCGTTCGGCCAGGACACCGGCCCGGCCCGCTGGCACTCGGTCCACGCCCACCGCCTCTTCGACGAGGCCGCGCTGGAACGGGTCAACGCCCGGCGCGGACTGGTCATCGGCGGCGGCGGCCTCTTCATCCCGGACACCGCGCCGAACGGCAACAGCGGCTGGCAGTGGAACGTCCCCGACGAGCTGCTGGAGCGGATCGACGTACCCGTCATGGTGTACGCCGTCGGGTTCAACGCCTTCGACGGCCAGACGTACGGCCATGGCCGGGACCGGTTCCTCTCCTCCCTGCGGAAGCTGGTGGAACGCGCCTCGTTCTTCGGGCTGCGCAACCACGGCTCCATCGAGAAGGTCCGTGAGCTCCTGCCGTCGTCGCTGCACGACAAGGTCCGCTTTCAGCCCTGCCCGACCACGGTCACCCGGCAGCTGGTCAGCGGCTGGACCGACCCCGTACAGCGCGAGAACACCGTGCTGATCAACGCCGCGTACGACCGGTCCGGGCTCCGCTTCGGCCACGACTACGCGCACTTCCTCGCCGAGATGGCCACCGCGGTGAAGGAACTCGGCAAGCGCGCCGAGGTGAAGTGTGTGGCGCACTCGCTGGACGACGAGCGGATCGCGTTCGACCTGCGGCGCGAGCACGGCGTCTCACTGCCGGTGATCCCGATGTACGACTTCGAGAACCATGAGATCCGGTCCACGTACGCCCGGACCAAGCTGGTCATCGGGATGCGCGGGCACGCCGGCATGATCCCGTTCGGCTGCGGTACGCCGATCATCAGCCTCATTTCGCACCCGAAGATGGCGTACTTCCTGTCCGACATCGACCGGCCGGAGTGGGGCATCTCCGTCCACGACCGGCACCTCGGGGCGCGGCTCGTGGAGCGGGCGGCCGGCCTGCTGGACGACCACGCGGCGACGGTCGCCGATGTGCACGGCAGACAGCAGGAACTCTGGAAGGTCACCGAGGCGAACGCCGCGGACCTCCGGGTGATCCAGGGCGGCGTGCGTATCTGACGGCACGACGAAGGGGGGCGGGGCGCCGATCAGGCACCCCGCCCCCTCCTCTGCCCTCCGTCGCCGGGCAGGCTCGAAGCGCGCGGGACCGGCACGCGGATCACGCCCGTCCGGCGACGGAGGACGGAACCGCTACCGGATCGCCCGGCCCCGGTCTACCGGAGCACAACCCGCCGCAGCGACTTCGCCCGCCGCGCAACCCTGCGCACCGCGGCGTTCTTCGGCAGGAACGCGAACTGCGCGGGCACTCCACCCGGCAGCCCCAGCGAGGTGAGCCGCTTGCGCTTGAAGTAGCGCCAGGTCGTCGCCGTGAGACGGGTGGAGAGATACCGCTCCGCGGCCGGCCGCAGCTCCGGATAGATCTTCGGCTGCATCGTGAAGCCGACCGCGGTGACCAGCTCGTTCAGCTCGACCGGTGCCACCGCCTCCGCCGCTGTGACCGCCTGCCGGTCGCCGAGGTCCGGAACCAGGGCGTCCACCAGCGTCACCGGAACCCGGTTGCTGTTCTCGAATGGTGTCAGCCGGTCCAGCAGCATCTCCGTACCGACCCGGGCGACCGGCAGACCGTAGAACGCGGACGCCGTGAGCAGCGCGGTCGAGAAGCAGCCGACGACCAGCGCCGGCCGCATCCGCTGGTACAGCACCTCGGCCAGCACCGGCGCGGTCAGCACCCCCGAGTCCAGCACGGTCAGCTCCGCGCCGAGCTTCTCCGCTTCCGCCTCCATTGCCCGCGACCACTGCGCCGGCGCCGTCGGGTGTGGCTTGAACACCAGCCGCGTGTGGCCGAGTTCGACCGCCCCGCGCATCATGCGCAGATGCAGCTTCTCCTCCTCCGCCGCGCTGATCAGCCCCAGCGCGGAAAGGTACTGGCCGAGCAGCAGCGCGGGCGCCTGGACGGACGGCGCGCTCCCCACCACATCGCGGGCGTCGGCCAGTTCACCGAGCACCGTGAGGAACGCCTCGGTCGGCACGACCTCGGGCGCGACCCCGAACTCCGTGAGCAGCAGCGGCTTCAGTCCCGGCACGAGGTCGAGGTGGAGCAGCCGCCGCACCCGGGTGCCGGTCAGCGGGTCGATCTTGTTCCTGGTCGGGCCGTAGCTCATCAGCCCGTCCGCGTACACATCGATCGGTGCGCCGGTGAACATCTGGGCGACCGCCATCGCCGGGTTGACCTGGATCGACTCGATCGCGAGCTCGACGGTGTCGTCCCCGAGTCCCCACGCGAGGCGCAGATGACGTTCCCACAGCGGTACGTCGTCCGGGCGCGGGGCCCAGCCGCTCGGGTGGAACGGGGCGATGGTCTCGTTCCACGACACCACGTCGTCGAACCGGCCGCGCAGCGCGTCGAACCCGGGCATGGCGTCGACGGCGGGTGTCGTCTCCGGAATCGCCGCATTGTTCGAGACGAGCAGGATGCGGCGGTCGGCGTCCGCGAAGACGCCCGCGTCCAGCGCGGCCGCGAGAGTGGCGGCGCCGTAGAGGGTGGAGGCGAGGAAGATCTGCGTCGTACGGGTCCGGCTGCTGCTCATGCGGCCGCCACCTCCTTCGCGGCGACCGGGCGGCGACGCAGCCGGCGCAGCAGGGTCGCGCGCTGTACGTCCATCGCGTCCAGGGCGTCGTCCAGCACGTCCTGCGGCATCCGCTTGAGTGCGGCCGCACTCATCGACTTCAGGGCCCGGGCCACGGCGGGTTCGAATCTCTCCATCGAGCTCATGTGATGAAAAATGATTGCGCAATAGGTGCGCACCGCTTTCTGCAGAAGGGCCTGCGCATCGCGGTCCTCCGCCGTTTCTCGTATCACTTGATCGAATGAGCGAATGAAGTCGAGCTGACGTACGTCACCGATCTGGGTCAGTGACGAGGCGACGCCGCGCCGGTAGAAAATGCCGAGAAATCCGAGTACCGCGAAGGAGTCCGCCTCGCGGTGCAGCCGCCAGATCCACGGCCGGTCCTCGGCGGTGCGCAGACCGTCCGTGAAATGCAGCAGTCCGCGGTCCAGGAGCCGACGGTGGTAGAGGCCCGCCCAGGCGTACGGGTAGTCGACCGAGGTGGTGCGCGCGGCGGGCAGGATCGCGTCCCGCGGGTCCATGACCTCATCGCGCCGGCCGTGCGGCACGCGGTGCACCGTGCGGGTCCTGCCGTCGACCTGCACATGGTCGGTACGGACGAAGTCGCAGCCCAGCGCCTCGGTCCGGGCCAGCAGCTCGGAGAGGTACCCAGGGGCCAGCCAGTCGTCGCCGTCCAGGAAGGCGAGGTACTCGCCGCGGGCCGCGTCCAGACCGGTGTTCCGGGCGGTGGCCAGCCCGCCGTTCTGCTTGTGTCTGCTGACGACCACCCCCGGAATCTCGTCCTCCGCGCGGCGCAGTATGTCCGCGGTCCCGTCGGTCGAACAGTCGTCGACGAGGATGAATTCGAAGTCCTCGCGGGCGTTGGACCGCAGGCTTCTCAGAGTGTCGGGGGCGTATGTCTGCACGTTGTAGAACGGCACGATGACGGAGAGCTTAACCACCCGTCTCACGCTAGGCGGGCGCTCGTCATTTGCCCTGGCCCCAGGAGGGACGGCAGGTGAACGGCGAATGTCGGAACGATGAACCGGGCTGAATCCACCGTGATAAAGGACCTTTTGTGAAGCTGATTCGCCAAGCGTCGGCGGGCTGTTAACCATCTGTTGCCGTCACGTTGGGCCACGAATCGAAATGCCTTCCTAGCTTCTAGGACGTGCCCCCACGTACCAGCAGGACCACGGCGCTCCGGGTAGCCGTACTCGCCGACTCGGACACCCGGTGGAAATGGGGCGCGCTCACCGCGCGCCGCCTGACCACCGGGTCCCCGGACGCGCCCCACGCGGCGGAACGGCCGGTCGAAATCAGCGGACTGCTCCTGCGCGGCCGGGCCACCCCGACCGCCCGCCAGCTCGCCGAAGTCGGTGACGTAGGGGTCGAGACCGGCCGGGTGCGTGAAGTGACGGCCGTCGAGTTCCTCCACACCGTGCGGGACGAGGGGTACGACGTCGTGGTCCTCGCCCTCGTCGGCGGCGCGGTCCAGGCCATGCTGCACGGCCTCGCCGCCCTGCGGCTGCCCGCCAGGCCCGTCGTCGTCACCGGCTATGTCGGTGTCGTCTACGAGAAGCTCGCCGACGGTCTGCTGCTGCGCCACGGCGCCGACGTCGTCCTCGCCAACTCCCGCCACGACGCGGAGCGTTTCCGCACCGTGTACGAGGGAGTGGGCGCCGATGCCTCGGCCGTCACGGAGGCCGCACTGCCGTTCCTCGGCGGCGCCCCGCACCGCCCGCAGGAGGGCCGCGACACCGTGGTGTTCGCCGCCCAGCCCTCCGTACCGGCGTCCCGCGCCGACCGCACGTACTTGCTGCGCAGGCTCGTCGAGCACGCCAGGCTGCACCCGGAGCGCGAGGTGCTGCTGAAGCTGCGCTCCAAGCCCGGCGAGCACACCACACACATCGAAGAACTCCCGTACCAGCGGCTCGCGGAGAAGCTGCCCGGCGGACTGCCGCCCAACTTCCGCCTCGTGTACGGGCACATGGGCGAGGTCCTCGACCGCACCGACCTGCTGGTCACGGTCTCCTCGACCGCCGCGCTGGAGTCCCTGCACCGGCGCATCCCCACCGCGATCCTCAGCGACCTCGGCGTCCGCGAGGCCCTCGGCAACCACCACTTCATCGGCTCGGGCCTGCTCACCTCGTGGGACCGGCTCGACGGCGGCTCCCACCCGGAGCCCGACGAGAAGTGGCTGGCCGGCCAGGGCGTCGCCGCCGACGGCACCTACGACACGGCGTACGAAACCGCACGGGCCCGCGTCGACGCGCTGCTGGCCACGCCCCGCCTGCCCGACCTCGCCCCGTACTACACACCCGCCACCGCCTCCGGCTACCTGCCCGGCATCCTCGCCCGCCACCACCTGGCCCCCGACGGCCACCCGCTGCCCGCTGCCGCTGCGCCGCGCGAGACCGGCGGGGTGCGGGGTGCGGTCCGCGACGCGGTACGGGAAGCGGCGCGCGGCGCGTACCGACAGGGCGTCCAGCGGGTCGCCCCCGTGATCCGCCGGATGGGCGAGCTGTGACAACGAATCCAGGAGCAGAGATGACGCCGACCTCGGCACCCAAGCCGGACCCGACCGTGCTCGCTGTGATCCCCGCCCGCGGCGGATCCAAGGGCGTGCCGGCCAAGAACCTCGCCCAGGTCGGCGGCATACCGCTGGTCGCCCGTGCGGTCCGCGCCTGTCTGACCGCCCGCGAGGTCACGGACGTCGTCGTCACCACGGACGACGCGGCGATCGCGGACGCGGCCCGGGCGGCGGGCGAGGCGCTCGGCGCCGCCGGGCGCGTGCACTGCGTCCAGCGCCCGCCGGCCATCGCGGGCGACACCGCGACCAGCGAGGCGGCGGTCCTGCACGCACTCGACGCGTACGAGGCGATGCACGAGCGCACCGCCGACGTGGTGCTGCTCGTCCAGTGCACCAGCCCGTTCGTCACCCGCGAGGACATCGACGGCGTGGCCGCGGCTGTCGCCCGCGACGGCGCCGACACGGCCGTCACCGTCGCCCCGTTCCACGGCTTCATCTGGCGCGACGGCGGCGCGGTCGAGGACGACACCTACGGCGTCAACCACGACAAGGCCGTCCGCCCGCGCCGCCAGGACCGGCCGCAGGACCTGCTGGAGACCGGCGCGGCCTACGCGATGGACGTCGAGGGCTTCCGTGCCCACCGGCACCGCTTCTTCGGCCACACCGCGCTGGTCACCACCGACCCCGCCCGGGTCCTGGAGATCGACGACCCGCACGACCTGGCCCGCGCCCGCGCCCTCGCACCGCTCCTGGACCCGTCACCGCTGCCGACCCGCGAGGACATCGACGCGGTCGTCCTCGACTTCGACGGCACGCAGACCGACGACCGGGTGCTGATCGACTCCGACGGACGCGAGATCGTCGCCGTCCACCGCGGAGACGGACTGGGCATCGCCGCCCTGCGCAGGGCGGGCCTCGACCTCCTGATCCTCTCCACCGAGCAGAACCCGGTCGTCGCCGCCCGCGCCAACAAGCTCAAGGTCCCCGTCCTGCACGGCATCGACCGCAAGGACCTCGCCCTCAAGCAGTGGTGCGACGAGCACGGCATCGCCCCCGAGCGGGTGCTCTACGTCGGCAACGACGTCAACGACCTGCCCTGCTTCGCCCTCGCCGGCTGGCCCGTCGCCGTAGCGAGCGCCCATGACTCGGTACGCGCCGCGGCGCGCGCCGTCACGACCACCCCCGGCGGCTTCGGCGCCATCCGCGAAATCGCGGCGTGGCTGCTCGGGCCCACCCTCACCAGCCACCTTTCCACCCCCACCAACCCCACCACCAAGTAAGGGAACACCCCCATGAACACCTCCCGTCTGCGCACCCTCGGCACCCGCACCGCCGGCCCCGGCCGGCCCGTCTACATCACCGGCGAGATCGGCATCAACCACAACGGCGACCTCAACAACGCCCTCGCGCTGATCGACGTGGCCGCGGAAGCCGGCTGCGACGCCGTCAAGTTCCAGAAGCGCACCCCGGAGATCTGCACCCCGCGCGACCAGTGGGACATCGAGCGCGACACCCCCTGGGGCCGGATGACGTACATCGACTACCGCCACCGCGTCGAGTTCGGCGAGGCCGAGTACCGCGCCATCTCCGACCACTGCGCCGAGCGCGGCATCGACTGGTTCGCCTCCCCGTGGGACACCGAGGCCGTCGCCTTCCTGGAGAAGTTCGACGTTCCCGCCCACAAGGTCGCCTCCGCCTCCCTCACCGACGACGAGCTGCTCCGCTCGCTGCGCGCCACGGGCCGCACGATCATCCTCTCCACCGGCATGTCGACCCCGCGCCAGATCCGCCACGCGGTCGAGGTCCTCGGCTCGGACAACATCCTTCTCTGCCACGCCACGTCGACGTACCCCGCGAAGGCCGAGGAGCTGAACCTCCGCGTCATCAACACCCTCCAGCAGGAGTACCCGAACGTCCCGATCGGCTACAGCGGCCACGAGACCGGCCTGCAGACCACCCTCGCCGCCGTCGCCCTCGGCGCCGCGTTCGTCGAGCGCCACATCACCCTCGACCGCGCCATGTGGGGCTCCGACCAGGCCGCATCCGTCGAGCCGCAGGGCCTGACCCGCCTGGTCCGCGACATCCGCACCATCGAGGCCTCCCTCGGTGACGGCGTCAAGAAGGTGTACGAGTCCGAGCTCGGCCCGATGAAGAAGCTCCGCCGCGTCGCGGGCGTCGTCGCCGAGAACACCGAGGCGGCCCCGGCCGCCGAGCCGGTCGCGGTCTGACGGGCCGACCGGTGAACCTCGCCTTCGTCGAGAGCCCGGTCCAGCTCCTGAACGTCCTGGAGTGGGCCTACACAGAGGGAGGCGACGACCATGTCCTGGCGGACATAACGGTCGTCGTCCTCCCCCCGGTCGACCCGATGTCGCGCGGCCAGCTGCGCCGGATGGCGGAGCTGGCTCGCGACGAGGGCGTCAACGTCCGGTGGCAGGAGGCGCGCGGCGGGGCGGGCGCGCCACTGAAGACCCTCCGGGCCCTGACGGGACTGCTGCGCAGGGCGGACCGGATCGTGATCGGCGACCCGTTCTCCCGCTACGTGCAGCTCCTCCTGTCCATGGTCCGCACCCGCCGGCTCACGGTGGTCGACGACGGCACGGCCACGATGGAGTTCGTCGCCCAACTCGCCCGTGGTGAACGTCTGGTGCGCTGGCACCGGCGCGGCAGCTCGGGCCCGCGCGACCTGATCCTGGCCCCGGTCACGGCCACCGCCCGCCGCCGCTTCACCCCGTCCTCGACCCGCGAGGTCGAGGTGTTCACCGCCATGCCGGTCGAGGCTCCGGCCGGTGTCACGGTCACTCCCAACACCTTCGCCTGGACCCGCGCCCGCTTCGGCCCGCCGCTCCTGACCAAGGGCGCGGACCTGGTCGGCACGTCCCTGGCCGAGACGGGCGTGATCGACCAGGCCCAGTACCTGGAGGCGGTCGCCGCCCTGGCCCGCACCCACGGCGCGACCCGCTACTTCGCCCACCGCCGGGAGTCCGCCGACAAGCTCCACGCCCTGGAAGCCGCCACCGGCCTGGAGATCGTCCGCCCGGACCTCCCTCTGGAACTCATCGCCCGCCGCGGCCCGATCGGCCGCACGGTCCTCAGCTTCCCGTCCACGGTGGTCCACACACTGCCGCTGGCGCTGGCGGGCACGGAGGTCAAGGTCGCGGTCTGCGACATCGCCCCGGAGTGGCTGCGCGACACGGCGTCGCCACGCGCGCAGGGTTTCCTGAGCGGTGTCACGGAGACGGCCCGTGACGTCCAGCGCCTCGCCCCGTGGCGGGTCACCGCGGTGACGGAGGCCTGAGGCCCACCCCTGCGAACGGCTGAGGCCGCCCGGGCGTACTGCCTGAGCGGCCTCGATTCATACGCGAGCCCTGACCGCGTCATGAGTTGCACCGTTCGAAGAATTTCGCTCGGTCGAAGGTCCAATTGTCAGGTGTCCCTCCCCTCATAGCCGCGCGGCACGCAGGGGCGGGCCGCGCGGAGGGATTGCCGGGGGCGGCCCAGCGGTTCAGCTGAGGTTTCCGTTCGCCACCGTCGCCGTCCCGAGGTCGAGGACCGCATCGGCGCCCCAGCCGCGCAGGTCATTGCCGGTGATCCAGGCGCCCTGGCTGCCGGCCATCACGGCCACCCCGGCCCGGGCGGCCCCGCCCTCGCCGACGCGGGACACATTGCCCTGGCAGGACACGTTCGCCGCGTTGCCGCCGATACGGATCGCGTAGCTCCCGGCCTGCCCGGAGGCGCCCGCGCCGGTGATCCGGTTGTCGCGGACGGCGACGTCGGATGAGGCCACCGAGATCCCGTTGCGGGTCGCGTCCAGCACGGTGTTGTGGGCGACGAGGACCCCGGTCGAGCCGCTGTCGACGCCGATGCCGTCGCCGTCGACGTCCGACAGGCGGTTGCCGGTGACCACGGCGTCCGGGGACCCCTGCAACTGGATGCCCTGGCAGTTCCCACCGGACGGGTGGCGGGTCGTGGCGACGGTGTTGCCGGTGACCGAGGCCCCGTCGGTCTGCCCGACGTAGATCGCCGTCTCGCCGTTCGCCGAGCGGATGAGGTTGCCGCTGACAACCACCGAACTGTTGCGTCCGGTACCCGTGTTGGACACCACGATCGCGCCGCCGGAGCCCGTGCCGCAGATGGTGTTGCCGGTCACGGAGATGTCCTGGAGCGCGTTCCCGGAACCCGAGCTGACGTAGATGCCGGTGACCGCCGCCGAGTCGATCGTGTTGCCGGCGATCACCGACTGCTGCCAGTCGGTGGCGCGGACGCCGTAAGCGGAACTGCTCTCCACGCGGTTGCCCAGCACGCGGATGTTCCGGTGCAGCGGCCGGGGAGCGCCCGCGGGGGCGACATAGTGGTCTCCGCACAGCGCGTCGTACGGCGCGTTGGCGGACGAGGAGTTACGCATCGTGCACCCGGTGATCAGCACGTCCTCGCAGGGCGTGCCGTCGTAGTCGGGCGCGGGCAGGTTGGCGGAGTTGGTCGCGCCGGTGATCTGCACGGCCTCCCGCCGGTTCGGCACGATCGGCTCGCCGGGCGCGGCGTACACGCCGTCGAAGAGGCAGTCGACGATCCTGACCCGCCGCATCGCGTTGAGTTCGATCGCGTGCGCCTCGGGAACGTCGAGGACAGTGGCGTCCCGGAGGATGAAACCGTCGGCGTGCGTGAACACGAAGGCGGGACACGTCGAGGTGAACCGGCTGCCGCGCATGTCCCACGTGCCGCCGAACACGGATATGTTCCCGGCTCCGCCGTAGCCGGCGACTGCCGACATGCCGCTCGTGTAGTTCTTGATCAGGGCCGAAGTGTTGCCGGTCCGGAACAGCCGGGCCCCGTACGCCTGCACGGTCATGCCGGGGCCGAGCAGCAGGGACTCCCCGAGCGCGTACGTGCCGGGCGGCACCAGCAGCGTCGCCCCGCCGCCGGGCACGGCCCGCGCGTCGGTCAGCGCACCGTGGAACGCCGCGGTGTCGTCGGCGACCCCGTCCCCGACGGCGCCGTAGGCCCGCACGTCGAAGACGGGGCCGGCCGCGGCGTCCGCCTCAGCGGCGGCAGCCGGCAAACCCGCCAGCACCTGCGTGGCGCCGAGGCCGCCGAAGAGTCCGCCGGTCGCCAGCATCAGGGCGCGTCTGTCCATGGTTGGTTCGTCCTTCGGTGGGTGGTGTGATTGCAGGAGTGCATGGATACGAAGCGGCAGCCAAGGCGCGCCCGGCGGGCCGTTCCGTGCTGTCCTGGAAGACTTCGCGGGCAGCCTGGGCATGCCAGGGGCTGTCAGCCGGTCGAACGGACGAGGTCCGTGAACGCTGACCACGTCGCCGGTGTGGCCGTGAGCGGACGGTGGGTGACGTCCTTGGAGTCCCGGGCACGCACGGCGTGGGGGAGAGAGGTGTTCCCGGCACGGTTGTCGCCACCATTGCCGCTGAAGATGCTCCCGACCCAGGAGAGTTCGGTGCTCATGGGGCTCCTCGCATCTGCTGCAGGAGGCCTGCCGCGTCCGCGCGGCCCAGGACCTGCGAACGCATCCTGCCATAGCCGTTCGACACCGAGATCCGCCGCGCAGTCTGCACCACCAACGCGATCGAGTCGGCCAACGCTCGTATACGAAAAGCCGTCCGGGCCCGCGGGCACTTCCCGAACATGGCCGCAGCCCTCCAATGCGCCTAAATGGCCGTCATGAGCCTTGACCAGCCTCGACCCCACCGAGCAACGCAAACGCTGGACCATGCGTTGGAAGCCCGCCCTGCAGGCTTTCGATAGTGCCTTCGACGGCCGCCTCGTTGGTGACAACTACCTTGCCTCACGCAACCGGTGGACGGCCAGTTCACCCAACCCGGTTAGTGACAACTAACAAAGTTATGTGATCTATAGTCGATCTGACAGCCCCTTCGAGGCCGACTGGAGAGTGAGTGGCGGCGTTGGCGGAAAGTCTGAGTGCGCAAGTGAATGGGGGTGTGGCTGATGTCTGTCGATGCCAGCCTGCATGTTAGGTGGCGCTCAGGTGAAAGCCCATCAATGCGTTGTGTAGAGGAGGCTCTGTCGCTGAATCCTGATGCAGTGAATCCCGTTTGGCTTGAGGGGCGTGCCGCCGATCGTTCGAGGTACGGCATCAGGATCAGCGTTGACGCTGGCGATCTGATTGGCGCGACGGCCAATCCTTCGGGCTGTTTGGCAGAGGGAGGTGTTCGACGTTTTGACGTCATGTTTCACGTTTCCCCTACAGAGATGGGTGAAGGGGTGGAGGATGGCTTCAAATCTCTGCGCGCCTACTGTCGGGAGATAGTCTCTCGCCTTCGGGATCGCTGGGAAATTTCGGAGTATTCCTTCGGCCTAGATTTCGATGGACTCATAAGCTATAAGCTGTCAATTTTCGAGGATCCCCTCCCTGCTGAGCTCAGTTCATCTAGGATTGATCTGTGGATCGGTTCTCAGACGCCTCTCGATGCGGGCTCGTTGAGAGAGGGGTCGACTTTCTCTGAAATTCCAGTGGAGTCGATTCAGAAGAATCTTTCTACGGCTGAAGGGAATGAGGTTCTGGAGTCTCTGGAGAGGCGCATCGAGGATCTGAGTTTCCAAAGAGCATTCACTGTCCCTAATGGCCGCTCTGGTTATTCTGACAGAGGGATCGATGGAGTCTTGTCAAGTTTGGCATCTGTGTGCCCCGGGATTGACGTAGCAGTTTGGGTTGACGGGCTGCTGTGTAGATATGAAGTCGAGCTGGAGCCCATCCTGTAGCGGTGCCAGTAGCGACATTCATGGAATGAGAGACTAGGGGCTGTCTAAGTAGAATTCCTGACTCAGGAGGCTAGAGGGTGCTCTCCAGGAGTTCCAGCTCTTCGAGCGTGAATTGGTCGAAAAAGGCATCCTCGGTGGATTTAACTGTGGACATCTGGAAGGCGCCCAGGCTGTTGAACCGGGCGTGCAGGGTCCACCCCCGCTTCCTGTACACGGCCGTAACTGCCGAGCTGTCCTCGCCGATTGGTATCGGCGCAGCCGCCTGGACTTCCTTCCAGCCTCGGTCCGCCAACCCATCGAGGATGGTGTCGAACTGCCGTCGCCCCTCGGCCGGATCTCTACCGTCGAACAAGGAGCTGGTAGACGACCAGGAATTCCCGCAGGATGCCATCCGGGCTACGACAGCATCCCGCGCCTGCTCTTTCTCGGTCGTTGGCCGGTCGTCCAATCGGCTGGGCTTCGGCATTTTCAGTGAGCGTGGCACCCAGCACGGCGACGATCCGCCGGATCATCAACCGGGTCTGTCCCGGCGGTCTCGCCGACCTGCTTGGATATGACCCGGCCGGGACCGAGTCGATCGCGGCTTGGGTGGAGCCCGCTAGCTGATCGCCACGCTGGCCCGGCACCCTGGCTTGCGGGGTTCGTCTGTGGCAAGAGGTTGGGGAGCGACCTGTCGGGTGGGAGTAGCTGACCCTGCGGATGCACTCCCCGTAGCCCCACGCAGGGGCACGTGACGCTCTACCCTGGTTTCGATGTGCGTCAAGCGTGCAGAGAAGGGGCCCCATCGTGCCGTCCGAAGCCACTTCAGCTAAGTCCCCCGAAGCTGTCTACAGTCCCGCTCCAGAGCCCATCGCGTTCGGTCAACGCATGCAAGTACTTCGTACCCGGCGAGGCATGAGCCGTTCGGTCCTTGCGGGGCTGGTGGGCAAGTCGTCCAGTTGGGTCAAGCAGGTGGAGGGCGGGAAGCTGCAGATGCCCAAGCTGCCTATGGTGCTGCGGATCGCCGAAGCGCTGCGGGTGCATAACCTCGCAGAGTTGACCGGGGATCAATCCCGGGCGGTTGCGCTGTTCGCCGGTCCCGGCCACGCGCGGCTCGCGCGGGTACAGGCTGCGATCGATACGTATCCGTTCACCAGCACACAAGAGGCTCCTCCCGCCGCCCACTTGGAGGCACGCCTCGCGCATGCCTGGAGGGCGCGGCACGCTGCCGCGAATCATCGCGATGTCATCGGCGCACTCCTTCCTGAGCTGATCCGTGATGCACAGCTCGCCGTACGGCAGGCCGACAGTTCTGTCGAGCGACGTGCTGCACAGTCCCTGCTCTCGCAGGCGTACAGCCTCAGTCAGTTCTTCCTCGCCTACCAGCCTGACGCTTCGCTGCTCTGGCGGGTCGTCGAGCGGGGCATGGTGGCCGCCATGGAGTCGGAGGATCCACATACGGTGGGCGTGTCCGCCTGGCTTGCCGCGCAGGCCCATCGCGACTGTGGGCCCTCACACTTCGACGCGGCCGATGCAGTGACCATGCAGACCCTCGCCTACCTGGAACCGCTGCTGGCGAACTCGGGCGACAACATTCTCGCCATCGCAGGGGCTCTGCGTTTCGAAGCGGGTTACACCGCTGCTCGCAGAGGTGACGCCGGCAGCGCCTGGGGGCACTGGGACGTCGCTCGCGCCATGTCCGCTCGGCTCCCGGCCGACTACTACCACCCGGTCACCTCGTTCTCTCGCGCCGTTATGGGCGCCCATGCCGTGACCGTGGCCGTGGAGCTACACGCGGGCGGGGAAAGCGTGCGGCAGGCCACCGCAGCCGACTCGTCCACGATCCCATCCCGGCCCAGGCGGGCCCGGCACCGTATCGAAGAGGCGCGGGGCTACCAGCTCGACGGGCAGCCGGAAGCGGCACTGGCCGCGCTCGGGAAGGCGTACGAGTCGGCGCCGGAGACCATCCGCTACAACGGCTATGCACGCCGCATCGTGCTCGAAGAGGCAGAATCCAAAAGCCCGGCCCAGCGACGGCGGGCCGGGGAACTCGCTGTGAAACTCGGTGTTCTGGCGGCCTGACCGGAAGCGGAGGAATGGGCAGAAACTCTGTCCCTTCCCTGTGAAGAGTGCTTCTAGGGTCGTTGTCGTAAGCCCGTCGCAGGGCGCCGAAGCCCTGCGGCTGCCCGGACATCGGCCTCACGAAAGCAGGTCCCCATGCCGACCCCCGCCATCCGCATGCTGCCCTGGACCGGCCCCGACGGCAGGGTGTGTCTGCTGGTCACCGATCGCCAGGCTCCCGGCGTCGTCTCCAGAGTTGCCGATCAGATCGAGGCCGTGCAGCTCGGCATGGGGGTGGAGTTGATCGGGCACGCAGAGGAGCTGTTGGCCGATCCGAAGGCCGATGCCGGCCAGGTCCGCTACCTCGCCGCCCGGCTGACCGAGGCGCTGCGGGACGCCGTGCGGGTGGCGGCGAGTCGCGGGGCCCGTCTGCACGCGCCGGAAGGATCCATGCCGACGTAAGGAGCGTCTTGCCTGCCGTTCAGAATCTGGCGTGCCAGCCGCTTCCGGGCCCCGGACAGGACGGAGGCCTGAGTTCGGTTGAGCGGCCGGTTCACACTGTGAGACGCAGGACATTCGACACCACTCCGGGTACCAGGAACCACCAAGGAATGTTCTCCGCCGGCATCCCGAATATGAGCGCGGCGACGGCGGCGAAGAGCTGAAGCACGGCCAGCACACGCCCTGCAGTCCGGCTCGGCGGCAGCCACGACAGTGCGGCCCAGGCCACCGGGACCAGAATCCACAGGACGTACGCGATACCCATCAAAGCCCTTTCCCGCTGCGACGCCGCACGGGCGGCCCCCGGAGTTCTGCTCGCTCCCGGGGCGCCGTCAGTTGCTGCCGGCCACTGCTTCGTACGGTCGTCAGATCCAACAACCCCGCCCGGTGCGGCTCCCTGCCGACTCCGCTCCAGCTATCGCCGGAGCCGCCGCTGTCGCCGCCGTCGTTTCCGCCGGGACGACCTGATGCGAGGTGTCCGGGGGACGCAGGAGACAGGGACTACTTCTAGGCGAAGATGTCCTCGATGGACGACGCGGCGGGGGCGCGCAGGAGCCACTGCCTCACGGCGTCCAGATTGCCGCAGCCCGTAATGCGCTCGCGGGCTTTGTCGGGCACGTCGAAACCGCGCTCCTCGAGGATCGCCAGGATGGCGTATGCGAGGCCTTCCACCCGGCCTTCCACCCGGCCTTCGTCCCGGATCTCTTCCGAGAGAGGTGACTTGTAGAACGACAGGTCTCTGGTCACTACGTTTCTCCATGTGCGCGCCGGGACCCACCGGTTCGTGCAGAACACCGGTGGACCTTGGCGAGACGGGCTACTCCTCGGTGAAGATGTCGGCAGCGGCGGTGGCGGTGACTGCGCGGCTGAGCCAAGGGTGCATGACCTGAGGGTCGCCGCAGCCGGTGATCCGCTCGCGGACCTTGTCGGGCACGTCGATACCGCGCTCCTCGAGGATCGCCAGGATGGCGTATGCGAGGCCTTCCGCCCGGCCTTCGTCCCGGATCTCTTCCGAGAGCGGTGACTTGTAGAAAGAAAGGTCCACGGCCACCAGGTTCCTCCACTGTTGTGCGGCCGGGCGGTTGCCCAGGCCCTGTGCGGTGAGTTCGACGATGGGGTCGGCGATTGCTTCCGGTGCGTCCCGCAAGGCGGCAGACAGAGTTTTCAGTATGGCACCGATGTCCGGATCGCCGACGTGTGTGATGGCGGCCAGCGTGGCGAGCGCCAGGTCCTTACGCGCCTCGGCCACGTCGGTGATCACCGGCATGTTGTGCGGGCCCGCGACAAGGGGGCGCAGGGTGAGCGCGGCCCATTGCCGGGGGCCGATGGGGACCTGGCGGCTCGCCCACTCGGCGGTGGCGCGGTCCTGGCAGACGACCAGCAGAAGGGGCGGCAGCCGGTACTTCGTGTGCAGGTAGGACAGGTAGTACGCCCAGCTGGCGGGCTTGTCGGGGTCCTTCTTGCCCTGAGCCTCGATCGCGAGGAGGAAGGTCTCATCGTCCTCAGTGTCGATGCGCAGCAGGGTGTCGACGCGGCGCTCTACGGGCCGGGCCTCGGTGAGGTCGTTGGGCAGGACGGTGGCCGAGGTGGGCGGGGCGAACGCGACACCGAGTACGTCGGAGACGCGGGAGAAAAGTCCCGGGTACTCCTGGAAGATGCGGTGCATCGCCTCGTGGGGCGAGCTGACCATACGACGTTCCTTTGGTTGCGCCGGTGGGGTGGTGGCGTTCGTGTCAGGCGGCTTCTTGTACGCCCGTACGGCAGTCGCGACAGCGCCCTGGTTCGGGAGCGCGGAAGGGCCGGTCGCATCCGTCGCAGTCCTGGAGGGGGTGCGGTCCAGGTGCGGTTACGGGGGCGGACGCCACCGGGAGCGGGGGTGGTAGGTGAGCGGTGAGGCGGTGGGCGAGGAGGCCTGCCGGATGCTCGAGGGGCCCGGGGAGGTTGGTCGTGAGGGCGCGACGTACGGCGTCGGGGTGGGCGTCGCGTTCGAGCCAGGCGGCTACGGCGGGAGCGAGGCGGTGGATGTCGCTCCCGGTCAGGAGCAGGCGGGGTTCGTGGCGACGCAGGCCGGCCAGGAGATCGATGGCCGCGCGATGACGCTCCGGGTCGGGCACGTGCGGCAGGGGGAGCGGCGGGCGCAGGGGGGTGGGTACCTGTTGCGGTTCGGGGGCGGCGGGGGCCTCCGCGTCCGGCCGGGGGATGGGGGCAGGGGCGGGCTCCGGTGCTGGGGGCTGGACAAGTGCCGGTGCGGGAGTCGGGGGCGTCGTCACGGCCGGGCGTCTGGGGCTGAGCTCGGGCCTGGGCTGAACCTTGGGCGCTGTGGTGCGAGCAGCCTCGGAGCTCGGCTGGTTGTACGAGACCGTGCGGGTGACGACCTGGCCGCTGGGGAGACGCTCCCGGGTGCGCTGCAGGTAACCGTGGGACTCGAGTTCGTGTAGTGCGGCGGCGATGCGGGTCTCGCTCTCCGGGAAGCGGTCGGCGAGGAACCTGATGCCGATCTTGGCTCCGGCGGGCAGCGACTGGATGTGTGCGGCAAGTCCGATCGCGGTGAGGGACAGTTCGCGGTGTTGGGTGAGGTGGTTGCCGACGACCGTGAAGCGGCTGGTGTGCCGGGAGTTGATGTGCACGACACCGGACGACGGCGTGGCGCTCCCGGGTACGCGGGACGGGGCGCGCGAGGGGGCGGTAATCTGCTGGGTATCCATCGGGAAGGGTCCGTCTTCCTCGGTGGTCAGGCCCTCGATCAGGATTGCAGTCCTGGCCGGGGGCCGTCGCATGTCTGGGGTTGTTGATCGCCGCGAGCATATGCCGACCAACCAGGCCGAAATCCAGCCCAATTGGCCAACCTCACCCGTGCGGGTGACGGGAGGCAGGGTGGGGTTGGGAAGGGTGGCTTCTCCGGAACTTCAAAGACTTTTACGTCGTGCGTCACCGCGTCGCAGGGAACCGGGTCGAGGAAAACCGCGACCCGGTGGAGGAGGGGGACACGGTACGAACGTGAGCTCCGCGCACACGCTCTTCTGCGGCACAGACCTTGAATCACCCCCAGCGGTCGGCCAGTGCTCCGGCGATGCGCCTCGATTCGTTCGGCGCGGACTGTCACGGAGACAGGCGGTCTCACCGGCCGAGGAACGGCTGAGGCCGCCCGGACGGGATGTCTGAGCGGCCTCGCTTCGGTCGCGGGTCAGGACCTGCCCTGCTCTATGAGTTGTACCGCTCGAAGAACTTCACTCGGTCGTAGATCCAGTTGCCGGGGGCTGTTTCCCAACCTCCTACGGGTTCATTGAGGCTGCCGTCGATCTTCGCGGTCCAGGTGAAGGTCTTGACGTGTCCGTCGTCGTAGCCGTAGAAGGCTCCGAGGTCGTCGCGGCCGTCGCCGTTATAGTCACCAGTGACGATCTGCATGCGGTCGCGCCAGTAGCGTCCTGCGGCTGCGTTCCAGACCTCGATGCGGTTGCCGAGCCGTCGGTACCGCTGGATCGCACGCGGCGCACCACGACACGAACCTGCAGTCCGCCCGGATCTCTGCCCCGCACTCCGGGCATGGCTGAACAATCTGCTCCAAGGTGTCGAGCATCGTCGGGCCCCCTCGTGCCACGGCCCGAAGGGACCGCCCTGTCCACGACGCAGTCGAACCGCATACGCCGGCGACGCGGCGTAGACCCCGTGCACACCGGAACCGGACAGTGGGACAGTGGGGGCATCGGAGGAAAATGGGCGAGTTTACCCACCCCCATCTCGCGGCACACGCTCCGACGCCACATTTTGTTCCTCTATGCGGCTGAACTTTTGTTGATCAGTGGTCAGTTGAGGGGTGAAGGGGCCTACCCTTCACCAGGTGAACCAGTTGATGTCCCGCGATTCCGATGCCGGCCTGCCCGAGGACGCCGCCCTGCCCGGCACGCTGCCCGAACCCCTGCGGGCCGAGCTGATCGCGTTCCGGCGCGATCTGCACATGCACCCCGAGCTCGGCAACCAGGAGTTCCGTACCACCGCTGCGCTCAAGGCCCGGCTGGAGAAGGCCGGGCTCCGGCCCCGGGTGCTCGCCACCGGAACCGGGCTCCTGTGCGACGTGGGTACGTCGGGAGGGGCGCGAAGCTCGGACAAGGGTGGTGGTGGGCGACGGGCGGGCAGTGACACCCGGCCCATGCTCGCCCTGCGCGCGGACATCGACGCCCTGCCCATTCCGGACACCAAGGCCGGCGTCCCGTACCGGTCCACCGTTCCCGACCGGGCGCACGCCTGCGGACACGACATTCACACCACCACGGTCCTCGGCGCCGGGCTCGTGCTCGCCGAGCTCGACCGGCAGGGGCTGCTGCCGCACCCCGTGCGGCTGATCTTCCAGCCCGCCGAGGAGGTGCTGCCCGGCGGCGCGCCCGATGCGATCGAGGACGGGGTGCTGGAAGGCGTCGGGCGGATCATCGGGGTGCACTGCGACCCGAAGGTCGACGTGGGGAGGATCGGGCTGCGGGTCGGGGCGATCACCTCCGCCTGCGACCGGCTGGAGGTCACGCTCGACGGGCCCGGCGGGCACACCGCCCGGCCGCATCTGACCACCGACCTGGTCACCGCCGCCGCCAAGGTGGCCACCGAGGTGCCCGCGCTGCTGGCGCGGCGGGTCGACGCGCGGGCCGGGCTCGCCGTGACCTGGGGGCGGCTGGAGGCCGGGCACGCGTGCAATGTGATCCCACAGCATGCCGAGCTGTCGGGAACGGTCCGCTGCCTGGATCTGGCGGCCTGGCGGGAGGCGCCGGACCTGGTCCACGCCGCGATCGACGAGGTGGCCGGAATGCACCGGGCCAAGTCGGTGATCGACTACATCCGCGGGGTTCCGCCGGTCGTGAACGATCCGGCCGTGACCGATCTGCTGGCCGCCGCGATGACCGGGCGCCGCGGATCGTTTGCGATCGAGGACACCGAACAGAGCCTCGGCGGGGAGGACTTCTCCTGGTATCTGGAGCGCGTCCCGGGGGCCATGGCGCGGCTCGGGGTGCGCACGCCCGGTGACACCCGGCGCCTTGATCTGCACCGGGGCGATTTCGACGCGGACGAGGAGGCGATCACCGTTGGCGTGGAGCTCTTCACCGCCGCGGCTTTGCTCGACGGCAACCGTTCGTAACCGGACAGGTCACCCCCGGTTCGCGACGATCCGGTAACGGCTTCCGTACAGGGCTTTATCTGACATCTACGCGCGTTACGATCGCGGCGAAACCAGCGCCGGAAGAGGCGCTTCGGTCAGGTTTGAAGGAGCCTTCCCTTGCGCCGGGTATCCAAGATCACTGCTGCGTGTGCCATCACTGCGGCATTCGCGCTCACCGCCACCGCGTGCGGCAGCTCGTCCGAGGAGAGCACCAGCTCCGACAACGGCCAGATGAAGATAGGCATGGCCTACGACGTGGGCGGCCGGGGCGACAACTCGTTCAACGACTCCGCCGCACGTGGTCTGGACAAGGCCAAGGCCGAGTTCAAGGCCCAGACGAAGGAGCTCACCGCCAAGAACGGTGAGACCCCGGCCGACCGTGAGCAGCGTCTGCAGTCGCTCGCCGAGGGCGGCTACAACCCGGTCATCGCGATCGGTTTCGCGTACAAGGACGCGGTCGACAAGATCGCCCCGAAGTACCCGAAGGTCAACTTCGGTCTGGTCGACTCGGTTTCCGACGTGAAGAACGCCGCCTCCATCGTCTTCACCGAGGAGCAGGGCTCGTACCTCGCCGGTGTCGCGGCGGCGCTGAAGTCGAAGGACGGCCAGGTCGGCTTCATCGGCGGTGTGGACCTTCCGCTGATCAAGAAGTTCGCCGCGGGCTTCCAGCAGGGTGTCCTGGACACGAACCCGAAGGCCAAGGTGCAGATCCAGTACCTGACCACCGGTTCGGACCTGTCCGGCTTCGGCAGCCCCGACAAGGGCAAGGCCGCCGCCAAGGGCATGCTCGACAAGGGTGCGGACGTCGTCTTCGCCGCCGCGGGCGGCTCGGGTGCCGGTTCGATCGAGGCCGTCGCGGGCAAGAAGGGCGCCTGGTCCATCGGTGTCGACTCCGACCAGGCCCTGGACCCGGCGCTGGCGAAGTACAAGGACACGATCCTGACCTCGGTCGTCAAGAACGTCGACGGCGGTGTCTACGACCTGATCAAGTCCGTCAAGGACGGCAAGCCGGTGACCGGCGTCCAGGCGTACTCCCTGGCCAAGGGCGGCGTCTCGCTGACGACCACGGGTGACCACCTGAAGGACATCCAGGCGCAGCTCGACGAGGCGAAGAAGGAGATCGTCGACGGCACGGTCACGGTCAAGACCACGACCTGATCCGACCCGTCCATCGGGACCCGGGCCAGGGGGTGCCCGCGACGTTCCGCCTGGCCCGCCCTTCGGGCGGACGGCGGGATGTCGCGGGCACCCCCTGGCTGCTTCGGCTGATCGGCCGGGCCCCGATTCGCGTACGGCTTCCGGCCGGGCCCGGAACGTAGCCGTGCGCGCACTGTTGGTCACCTGCTATCGGGTGGCCAACAATTCGGTGGCACTACGCGCGTAGCGCGCGCCGGGCGCGGTACCTTTTTCCGCTCCCACCGCCTCCCGCCCCACCGCCCTCCGCCCTCCGCTCCTGCCAAGGAGAGTGCGCCATCAACGCGTCCAGCAGTCCCCATGCCGTGGAGCTCCGCGGCATCACCAAGCGGTTCCCCGGGGTCGTGGCCAACCACGACATCGACATCACCGTGCGTCGCGGCACCGTCCACGCTCTCGTCGGCGAGAACGGCGCCGGCAAGTCCACTCTGATGAAGATCCTTTACGGCATGCAGAAGCCGGACGAGGGCACCATCGCGGTGGACGGCGAGCAGGTCTCGTTCCACAACCCGGGAGACGCCATCGCGCGCGGCATCGGCATGGTGCACCAGCACTTCATGCTCGCCGACTACCTCACCGTCCTGGAGAACGTCGTCCTCGGCTCCGAGAAGCTGTACGGGATCGGCGACAGGGCCCGCGCAAGGATCAAGGAGATCTCGGACGCGTACGGCCTCGGGATCCGCCCGGACGCCATGGTCGAGGACCTCGGCGTCGCCGACCGCCAGCGCGTGGAGATCCTCAAGGTCCTCTACCGCGGCGCCCGCACCCTGATCCTCGACGAGCCGACCGCCGTCCTCGTGCCGCAGGAGGTCGACGCACTCTTCGACAACCTTCGTGAGCTCAAGGCCGAGGGCCTGACCGTCATCTTCATCTCGCACAAGCTGGGCGAGGTGCTGTCGGTCGCCGACGAGATCACCGTCATCCGGCGCGGTACGACGGTGGGCACCGCCGACCCGGCGAACACCACGCCCAAGCAGCTCGCCGAGCTGATGGTCGGCAGCGAGCTGCCGTCGCCGGAGACCCGCGAGTCGACCGTCACCGACACGCCGATGCTCACCGTCGACGACCTGCGGCTGACCGCCACCGACCCGGACGGGGTGGTGCGTGCCGTGCTCGACGGCATCACCTTCACCATCCACAAGGGTGAGGTCCTCGGCATCGCGGGCGTCGAGGGCAACGGCCAGTCCGAACTGGTCGACGCCATCATGGGCATGCGCCACCTCGACACCGGCGTACTGACCCTGGACGGCGTCGACATCTCCCGTACGCCGACCCGCAAGCGACGCGAGGACGGCATGGCCGTCATCCCCGAGGACCGCCACCGGCACGGACTGCTGCTGGAGGCCCCGCTCTGGGAGAACCGCATCCTCGGCCATGTCACCGAGCGCCCCAACAGCAAGGGCGCGTTCCTCGACCTCAAGGCCGCCCGCGCGGACACCGAGCGGATCGTGCGCGAGTACGACGTCCGTACCCCCGGCATCGAGGTCACCGCCGCCTCACTCTCCGGCGGCAACCAGCAGAAGCTGATCGTCGGCCGCGAGATGAGCCACGCCCCGAAGCTGCTGATCGCCGCGCACCCCACCCGGGGCGTGGACGTCGGCGCGCAGGCGCAGATCTGGGACCAGATCCGCGAGGCGCGCCGCGAGGGCCTTGCGGTGCTGCTGATCTCCGCCGACCTGGACGAGCTGATCGGGCTCTCCGACACCCTGCGCGTCATGTACCGCGGCCGCCTGGTCGCGGACGCCGACCCGGCGACCATCACCCCGGAGGAGCTCGGCTCGGCGATGACGGGAGCGGCCTCCGGCCATCTCGAAGCGCCCGCCGAGCCCGGGACGGATGCGGAGTCCGGTCCGGACGCCGCCGACACCGACCCCCGGGACGGGGGAGAGGACCGATGAAGAAGTTCGACAAGGAGCGGCTGCTCCTGGGGATCGCGGCCCCCGTACTCGCGATCGTGGTCGCCTTCCTGGTGACCGCCCTCGTGCTGGCCGCCACCGGCAAGGAACCGTTCAGCGCGTTCGGCATCATGTTCGACTACGGGGTGAAGTCGGACAGCCAGGTCTACATCCTCAACAAGGCGACGACGTACTACCTCGCGGGTCTCGCGGTGGCCGTCGGTTTCCGGATGAACCTCTTCAACATCGGCGTCGACGGCCAGTACCGCCTCGCCGCCTTCTTCGCCGCCGCCGTCGGTGGCGCGCTGACCCTGCCGGGCGCCCTCCAGATCCCGCTGATCATCCTCACCGCGATGATCGTCGGCGCGATGTGGGCCGGGATCGCCGGTGTCCTCAAGGTCACCCGGGGCGTCAGCGAGGTCGTCTCGACGATCATGCTGAACGCCATCGCGACCGCCGTCATCGGCTATCTGCTCCAGCAGGGCCGCCTCGGTCACCTCGACGAGGCCGGCACGAAGATCTCCACCACCCCGCTCCCGGAGTCCTCGCACTTCTTCGAGTTCCCGACCACCCCGACGCCCGTCTGGGGCTTCATCGTGGTCGCGGTCGTCGCGGGCATCGCCTACTGGTTCACGCTCTCGCGCACCCGGTTCGGCTTCGATCTGCGTACGGTCGGCCAGTCCGGCTCCGCGGCCGAGGCCAGCGGCGTCAACGTCAAGAAGATGGTCGTCACGTCGATGCTGATCTCCGGCGCGGTGGCTGGTCTGGTCGGTATGCCGACCCTGCTCAACGACAGCTACGAGTACAGCGGCGACTTCCCCATCGGCATCGGCTTCACCGGTATCGCCATCGCCCTCCTCGGCCGCAACCACCCCATCGGCATCGCGCTCGGCGCGCTGCTCTGGGGCTTCCTGGAGCGCGGTACCGGAAAGCTCGAGTTCGAGGGGTACGACAAGGAGATCGTCGGCGTCATCCAGGGCGTCATCGTCCTGTGCGTCGTCATCGCCTACGAAGTCGTCCGTCGCTACGGACTGGGGCGCCAGCAGAGCAAGGTCGGCGCGGAACTCGCCGCACAGGCCGCCCGTAACTCCGACCAGCAGGAGGTGTCGGCGTGACCGCCACGGCGACTTCCACCCCGCCGCCCGCGGCCCCCAAGGTCTCCGGTGGCAAGGGCGGCCGCACCCGCCTCTCCTTCCCCGTCGTTCTGCTGATCGTCGCGGGCGCGCTGCTCGCGCTGTCCGCGGTACGCGCCGTCACCGGCGCCCAGGACGTCACCTCGGCCGGGCAGATCAGCGCGGCGCTCGCGATGGCCGTGCCGATCGGGCTCGCCGGTCTCGGCGGCCTGTGGGCCGAGCGGGCCGGTGTGGTCAACATCGGCCTCGAAGGCATGATGATCCTCGGTACGTTCTTCGGTGCCTGGGCCGGCTGGCAGACCGACCCCTGGCTCGGCGTGCTGGCCGGTGTCATCGGCGGCATGCTCGGCGGGCTGCTGCACGCCGTCGCGACCGTCACCTTCGGCGTCGACCACATCATCTCCGGTATCGCCATCAACATCCTGGCGCTCGGGTTCACCACCTACTTCGCCAAGCTCTGGTTCAACACGGGCGAGGCCGCGGCCAAGGGCGGCAGTCCCAAGCAGTCACCGCCGGCCGACGACATCACCTCGGTGACGATCCCCGGCCTGTCCGACTGGCTGCACTCGATCGAGAAGCACCACTGGTTCTTCGTCTCCGACGTGGCCGGTGTCATCGGCGGTCTTGTCACCAATGTGTCGCTGCTGACGGTTCTGGCCGTGGTCCTCTTCGTCGTGACCTTCTTCGTCCTGTGGAAGACCTCGTTCGGGCTGCGGCTGCGTTCCTGCGGCGAGAACCCGGTCGCCGCCGAGTCGCTCGGCGTGAACGTCTACCGCTACAAGTACATCGCGGTGATCATCTCCGGCGGCATGGCCGGACTCGGCGGCGCCTTCCTCTCCCTGGTCACCTCGCACATCTACAACGAGGGCCAGACCGGCGGCCGCGGATACATCGGTCTCGCCGCGATGATCTTCGGCAACTGGCGGCCCGGCGGACTCGCCATGGGCGCAGGCCTGTTCGGCTTCGCCGACGCGCTCCAGCTGCGCAACGGCGGCGAGTCCGTCCACGCGCTGCTCCTGCTGCTCGTGGTCGTGCTGGCCGTGCTCGCCGCCTGGAAGCTCTACCGCAAGAGCTTCGTCCAGGGTGCGGTCAGCGCGGTCATCGCCGCCGCCGTACTGGTCTGGTACCTCGCCACGGACACGGTGCCCACCGAGTTCGTGAGCGCCACCCCGTACATCGTCACGCTGCTCGTCCTCTCGCTCTCCGCGCAGCGGCTGCGGATGCCGAAGGCGGACGGCATGCGCTACCGGAAGGGCCAGGGCAAGTGACGGCCGGCGCGGAGGTCGACTGGGCGGCGCTGCGGAGCGCCGCACGGTCCGTCATGACGCACGCGTACGTTCCCTACTCGCACTATCCGGTCGGCGCCGCGGCACGCGTCGACGACGGCCGTACGGTGTCCGGCTGCAACGTCGAGAACGCCTCGTACGGCATCGGGCTGTGCGCCGAGTGCGGCCTGGTCTCCCAGCTCCACGCCACCGGTGGCGGGCGGCTGACCCACTTCACCTGTGTGGACGGGGCGGGCGAGATCCTGGTGCCGTGCGGCAGGTGCAGGCAGCTGCTGTACGAGTTCGGCGGGCCGGAGCTGATCCTGGAGACGCCGGACGGCTTGCGCACGCTCGAAGAGATGCTGCCGCAGGCGTTCGGACCGGACCATCTGAAGTAGAACTGCTGTGGCCCTCCCGTCCGTTGGGAGGGCCACACCCGTATCCACCCTCTATGCGCGTAGAGTCATTCAGGACTCTTGCGTACATACGTACCGGCCGGAAGGACTCCCAGGACATGGACGCCATCTCCGTCATCCGCACCAAGCGGGACCGAGGCGAGCTGACCCCCGAGCAGATCGACTGGGTCATCGACGCGTACACCCGCGGCGAGGTCGCCGACGAGCAGATGTCCGCGCTGGCCATGGCGATCCTGCTGAACGGTATGAACCGTACGGAGATCGCCCGCTGGACCGCCGCGATGATTGCCTCCGGCGAGCGCATGGACTTCCGGTCGCTCTCCCGGCCCACCACCGACAAGCACTCCACCGGCGGCGTCGGCGACAAGATCACCCTGCCGCTCGCCCCGCTGGTCGCCGCCTGCGGCGCCGCCGTGCCGCAGCTCAGCGGCCGCGGGCTCGGCCACACCGGTGGCACGCTCGACAAGCTGGAGTCCGTCCCCGGCTGGCGTGCCCACCTCTCGAACGAGGAAATGCTGAGCGTCCTGGACACCACCGGCGCCGTGATCTGCGCCGCCGGTGACGGACTCGCCCCCGCCGACAAGAAGCTGTACGCGCTCCGCGATGTCACCGGCACCGTCGAGGCCATCCCGCTGATCGCCAGCTCGATCATGTCCAAGAAGATCGCCGAGGGCACCGGCGCGCTCGTCCTGGATGTCAAGGTCGGCTCGGGCGCCTTCATGAAGACCATCGAGGACGCCCGCGAACTGGCCTCCACCATGGTCGCGCTGGGCACCGACAGCGGAGTGCGGACCGTCGCGCTGCTCACCGACATGGCCACCCCGCTCGGCCTGACCGCGGGCAACGCCCTGGAGGTGCGCGAGTCGGTCGAGGTGCTGGCCGGCGGCGGCCCGAAGGACGTCGTCGACCTCACCCTGGCCCTCGCCCGCGAGATGTTGGACGCGGCCGGACTCAAGGACACCGACCCGGAGAAGGCCCTGGCCGACGGCTCCGCGATGGACGTCTGGCGCCGGATGATCTCCGCCCAGGGCGGCGACCCGGACGCCGCGCTCCCGGTCGCCCGCGAACAGCACGTGGTCACGGCGCCGTCCTCCGGCGTACTGACCCGCCTGGACGCGTACGACATCGGCGTCGCCGCCTGGCGCCTCGGTGCGGGTCGGGCCCGCAAGGAGGACCCGGTGCAGGCCGGCGCGGGCATCGAACTGCATGCCAAGCCGGGCGACCCGGTGACCGAGGGCCAGCCGCTGCTGACGCTCCACACGGACACCCCGGAGAAGTTCGCCTACGCGCTCCAGGCGCTGCCCTCGTCGTACGACATCGCCCCGGCCGGCACGGAGTTCACGCCGACCCCGGTGGTGCGCGAGCGCATCGCGTAGGACTGTCCGAGAACGCGAACGGCCCGCCGGGGTGGAGGAATCCGCCCCGGCGGGCCGCTCTCGTGCAGGCGGTGCGCCTACCGGCTCACCTGTGAATGCCTACTTGCCGAAGTACGCGTTGTAGATCGACACCGACGACTTGTTGCCCTGCTTGTCCGTGACATTGGCCCGGTACGAGATGGACTTGCCCTTGGCCGGGTTCTTCACGGAGAGCTTGCCCGACTTGACCGTGGACTTCTTCCAGGTCTTACCGGCGTCGTAACTGACATACACCGTCAGCGACTTGAGGTTCTTACCGGCGGCTGAACCTTGCACCGTCACCGGCACCGAAGCGGTCCTGCCCGCCGTCACCCTGCCGTCCAGCGTCACATTGGGCGTGAAGCGGACCGTGGACGCCGGGAGCTTCGCGGAGGCGGCCCTCTTGGACTTGAAGGTCCAGCTCGCGTCGATGCGGGTGGACAGGGTGCCGATCCTGGCGCTGCGCCGGACCGAGGTCGTCAGCTTGTAGTCCGCGGAGGCGGCCGGGACGACGAACGGCTCAAAACCGAAGAGCGGGTCCTGGTTCTCGGCGAACTTCTTGCCGTTGCGGTAGAGGACGGTCTTCACCGAGGTGTAGTCCGTGTAGCCATCGTGGCCCTTGCCGTCCGCGTGCAGCGGGAGAATGGCGGACAGCTCGTTGCCCTCGCGGAGGATGCCGTCGCTCTTGCCGATCCGCGGCCCGAAGACACCGGTGTTGACGGTCTTGGTGTAGGTCTTGCCACCGGTGAACGCCTGTTCGGCGCCGAGCGAGTACATGGTTTCACGGATCGGCCAGCCCTGGTCGTCTCGGCCGCCGTTCTGTCCGAAGTCGAAGCTCCACTTGGCCTTGTCGACGGTGGAGACATAGACCGTGCGCGTGCCGGGAAGCTTCTGCGGCACCGGCATGGAGAATGACCCGCCTTCGTCGGGCAAGCTGCCCCATGCGTTGATCTCACCGGTCTTGCGGCTCACACCAGGTACCCCCATGGTCACCTTCACCGCGGCGAACTGCTTGGCCGTCAGGGTGCGGGTGTAGCCGCTGGAGAGCCGGGTCACCGGGAGGCCGCCGAGCGCGATGTCGTACTCGCTCGACGCACCCTTGTACCAGGTGCCCATCCAGTGCTGGGACAACGAGCCGTCGGTCACCTTCGGGCCGACGTGCGCGGTGCGGAAGTTCTTCTGGTCCGGCACGGCGTAGTTGTAGGACATCGAGTGGTCTCTGTCGTCGATCGTGAAGCCGGTCGCGACGTACCCGGGCGTGAGCCCCTTCACGGGCAGGGTGATGCTGACCGGCTTGGTCGTGCGGGCGTCGAACGTCACCGTGGTGTTCTTGGTGACGTTCAGCTTCGGCTGGGCGAACCAGTCGCCGCCCTTGTAGGTGTCGTCCGAGCCCAGCATCTGGTCCGCGCTGAGTGTGTACAGGCCCTTGGGCACCCGCAGCTTCAACGAACCGTTGGTGATCTCCGGCATGAGCCACACGTCGGAGATCGCGTCGTCGAGGCCGGAGAGGTCGGCCCTCGCGGCCGCGGGCGCCTTGCCGTCGCGGCCGATGGCCTTGAGCGTCACGTCGTACGACTCGATCTCGCGCTCCACCGCGGCCGCCGTGCGGACGGTCTGGCCGCCACCGGTCGCCACGACATACGCGGAGTACGAACCGTCCGTCGTGCCGCCCAGCCGGGTGTTCGCCGTCAGCGGCACCTCGGCCGTGCCGCCCGCCGGGACGGTGACCTCGTTCGCCCCCAGGGCGAAGAAACCGGCCGGGGCGGGCTTGCCCTTCGGATTGAGACCCGTCACCGCCAGCGAGAGGGTGACGTCGGTCGTCCCCAGGTTGCGGTATGTCACCTGCTTGGTGACCGGGGCGTCATCGGTGTGCGGCCACTGCTGCGTACCGAATCCGACCGAGACCGGGTCGGCGATGACGCTCTGGCCGATCGCCCTGTCGAGGGCGATCCTGCCCGTGCCCTGCTCGAACGGTGTGTACGCGCCCGGCTTGGCGGAGGCCGTCAGGGCCCCCTTCAGCTCTGTGCTCCGCCACTGCGGGTGCTGCTGCTTGAGTAGCGCCGCGGCGCCCGCGACATGAGGGGTCGCCATCGACGTACCGGAGATGGTGGTGTAGCCGGCCGGCTTCTGGCCGACTTCCCGGTCGATGAGCGAGCCCGGTACCGCGGCCGCCGTGATGTCCACGCCGGGGGCGGTGACATCGGGCTTGATCGCTGAGTCGCCGATGCGCGGACCACGGCTGGAGAAGTCGGCCAGCTTGTCGTTGTCGTCGACGGCGCCGACGGTCAGTGCGGCGTCCGCACTGCCCGGGGAGTTGACCGTGCCGGCGCCGTCGCCCTCGTTGCCCGCCGCGATGGCGAACAGTACGCCGGTCTCGGCCGACAGCTTGTTGACCGTCGCCTCCAGGGGATCGATCCCCGGCTGGTCGAGACCGCCGAGACTCAGGTTGACGATGTCGGCGCCCTGCGCTGCCGCCCACTCCATCCCGGCCACGATGCCGGAGTCCGTGCCGTAGCCGTCGTCGTCGAGCACCTTGCCCTCAAGCAGCTTGGCATCCGGCGCCACGCCCTTGAACTTGCCGCCCGACTTGGCCCCCGTACCGGCCGCGATCGACGACACATGGGTGCCGTGCCCGACCCGGTCCTTGGTGTCGGCCGACGTGGAGAAGTTCTTCGTCGCCAGGATCTGGCCCTTGAGGTCCGGGTGGGTGGCGTCCACACCGGTGTCCAGGACGGCGATCTTGACGCCCTTGCCGGTGTACCCGGCCTTCCAGGCGGCGGGCGCGCCGATCTGCGGCACGCTCCTGTCGAGGCTCGCCCTGCGTACGCCGTCGAGCCAGACCCGGTCGATTCCGGGTGCCGTGGTGCGCTCGACGCTGCGGGACTGCTTGACGGTGAGCGCCTGCCAGATGTCCTCGGCGTCGCTCCTGGGCGTGATCACCGACTCGGCGTTCAGCGACTTCAGGGTCCGGCCGACCGAGGTGTCACCGGTGTCCCTGACGCCGGCCTTGGCGGCGTCCGTCTGTGCGCCCCGGTAGCCGACGATCAGCCGCAGGCCCTTCTGCTGGGACCTGCGGATCTCCGGACGGTTCAGGAAGGTGACGTCGAAGAACCGCCGGTCGAGCTTGCCGGAGCCGATCAGCCGGTGGGCGTCGGTCGGAATGATGTACGTGTGCCCGTTGCGGACGTGCCGCTGTACGGGTATCTGCTCGCGGTCCTTCGTGGGCCGGAAGCCCACGACCCGGCCCTTGGCGTCCACCGAGACGCGGTCGCCGGTGATGAGCGTCAGCTGATGGCGGGGCAGGGACTTCGTCCCCGCCGGCCGGACCTGCTCCGGCTGTGCCATCGCCGGGGTGGTCATCCCGGCTGCGAGCGCCACGGCGGCCGCCGTGGCGATGGTCGATACACACGCGTTTCTCACGTGTCTGCGCAACTCTCCCCCTGGAGAATCAGGCGGCCCCCTGAGGGGCCACTGGTCAGTCGGCACCGAATGGGTCGCCGGTGCCGACCGGTTCGCTTACCTAGAGGGGGAATTGATCGAGATGGTTCACAGAAATCGCACAGTTGACGGGAGTTGACGGAAGTTCATCGATTGGTGCCCTTGCCGGCCGGGCGGCCGAGGGACGGGTGGGAGCAGCCACTGGGCGGATACGGGGCGTGCGCCGGGCCGGGGCGCCGGAAAAGTGCGCAAGCGGGCAGCGATGAGTTTCGGCCGCCGGGCCGGTCTCCCCGATGTGGAAGCCATGACCCCGATCGTTCTCGTCGTCACCGGCCGCGTCACGCGGGCCGCGGTGCCGGGACTCTGCGCCGAGCTGGAGTCGCTGCTGTACGACCCCGAGGGCGCCCTCCGCGACCCGGACGCCGGGGTGGACTGCGACGTGGGCGGGATCGTCCAGGCGGATCTGGCCCTGGTCGAGGCGATAGCGCGGCTGGGGCTCGTCGCACGCCGGGCGGGTGGCAGACGGCTGCGGCTGCGCAATGTGCCACCCCAGCTGCAGCATCTGCTGGACCTGGTGGGGCTGGCCGATGTGGTGAACCTGGGGGAGCAGGGCTGAGGGGCTGTCGGGCTGCCTTTGACCGGGAAGCGGGCGGGGCCCGGAGCGTGCGTGCCAGGGCACGACCGCCCGATCAGAGGCAGCCCGACAGCCTCTGAGGTGCCCGGCCCCGCTCCCCGGCGTCAGCCGGCCCGCGTGCAGACCACCGCGACCGGCGGGCTGCCGAGGCCGGGGGGTGTGGTGTCGGCGTCGCTTTCGCGTCGTCGGCGCAGGCGCCGTCGTACCAGTGCTCCGGCTGCGGTTCCGGTTCGGCGCCGGGGGCAGGGGGACGGACCGGGCCGGGCCCTTCGGTGGCGACGGGCTCACCCAGCCACTGCGTGACCCCCCAGCCGCCGAGCGCCAGCACCACCCAGCCCGCCACCAGCGCGTGCCGCAGTCGCGGCCGCCGCGTCACGCCGCCTCGGCCTCGAGGTGGTCGGGCAGGCCGAAGAGCGGAAACCAGCGGGGCGTGTCCAGAAAGCAGTGCATCCCGGTGATGGAGCCCTCCGAGATGTCGATGACCTGCACCGCCCACGGCACGAACCCCGGACCGTCCGGATCCGGTTTGTAGTGCGCGAACGCCGGGGTGCCGTTCGCCGCCGTCGCCACCAGCCGCGAGCCCGCGCAGCCCGCGCCCATGGAGAGCATGAAACCGGTGATGTCGTCGTGCCCCTGGAGCCAGAGGTCGAACGGCGGCATGGTCATCACGGCGTCCTCATGGAGCAGCGCGGTCAGCGCTGCCATGTCGTACCCCTCGAAGGCCGCGACGTACCGATCGAGGAGCTTGCGCTGCTTCTCGTCGAGCGGATCGGCGGTGTCGGCGGTCAGACCCTCGCGGTCCGCGAGGGTCGCGCGCGCCCGCTGAAGGGCGCTGTTGACCGAGGCGACCGAGGTTTCGAGCAGCTCGGCGACCTCGCTCGCCTTCCAGGCCAGTACCTCGCGCAGGATCAGTACGGCCCGCTGCTTGGGCGGCAGATGCTGCAACGCGGCGACGAACGCGAGTCGCACCGACTCCCGCGCCACCGCGGCCTCGGCCGGGTCGGCCACCGACGGCAGGATCCGCCCGTCCGGCATCGGCTCCAGCCAGGTGTTCTCCGGGAGCGGGTTGAGCGCGGCCCGGGAGAGCGGTGTCGGGCCCGTCAGGTCGACCGGGCGAGCCCGCTTCTTCCCCGCGTTCAGCATGTCCAGGCAGACGTTGGTGGCGATCCGGTACAGCCAGGAGCGCAGCGAGGAACGGCCCTCGAACTTGTCGAAGTTCCGCCAGGCGCGCACCAGCGTGTCCTGTACCGCGTCCTCCGCCTCGAAGGCGGAGCCGAGCATGCGGTAGCAGTATCCGGTGAGCTCGACCCGGTGCCCCTCCAGACGGCTGTCGATATCCGCTGGTGCCGTCAGATCACTCATCGTTCCACCCCTGTTGCGCTGTGACGCCGCTCACTTCGGCACTTCGGAAGCTACCGCAGGCCACTGACAACGGGGGCGGGAAGCGCCGAGGCCGCCCGCTCTCCGGCCACGTCCCCGAATCCGGTCACGTTCCGGGCTTGCGCCCGTACACGTACACGTCGTCGCCGTTCTTCAGCAGGTTCCAGTACGTCCTCGCGTCCGCGTCCCGCATGTTGACGCAGCCGTGCGAGCCGGGCGGGTTCCACATCTTCAGATTCACCGAGTGGAACGCCTGCCCGCCGTCGAAGAACTGGGAGTACGGCATCCACACGTGGTAGAGCGACGACCAGTGGTTGATGTGCCGCAGGTAGATCTTCTTCGAACCGGTGCGCGTCTCGTACCCGTTCCGCCCGCTGCGGATCGGCACCGGACCGAACTTCAGCTTCGATCCGTCCTGGATCCAGCTCAGCTGCCGGGTCAGGTCCACACACGCGATGCGCCCCTTGTTCGTGGGGCACTTCCTGTCCTTGTTCGGGTTCGTGCCGGCCGCCTTCTGGGCCGTGAGCGTCTTCATCGTCCGCCAGGTGACCGGTCCCGCGTACCCGATGTCAGGGGTGACCCCGTAGGTACGCTGGAAGGACTGGATCGCCGTGCAGTCGGCGGCCGACTGCTTCCCGTCGACCGGTCGGTGCAGATAGTTCTCGACCTGCTTCTGGTACGGCCCGGTGGATGTGGTGCAGGACGCCGCCTGCGCCGCCGTGCCACCGCCCAGGACGAGCGCGGGCGCCGCCATCAGCCCGGCGACGGACAGCGCGACCGCGCGCCGTGTCCGGACTCCCCGTCTGTTCCCTACGACTGCCATGTACGCCAACTCCCCTTCGCGCCGCAGTGCGTTGATTACGCCTGATAGACGCGCGAAGGGGAGCCGGTGGTTGTGCGTATGTATGTCTCAGTTCTGTACTGACGCCATCGGGACGAGGCACCGCCGCTCGGCGCGGGCGACCCGTGACCCGTACAGCGTGATCGAGACGACGCCGAGGACCGCGAGCAGCCCCAGCGTCACCGTGCCCGCCCAGCCACCGGCGTGGAAGGCGATCGCGCCGAGCGTGCCGCCCGCGCTGGAGCCCAGGTAGTACGCGGACTGGTAGAGCGCCGATGCCTGCGCCCGGCCGGTCGTCGCGGTCCGGCTCACGGACGACGAGGCGACCGCGTGCCCGGCGAAGAAGCCCGCCGTGATCAGGACCAGACCGAGAAGTACGGCGATCAGCTGGTCGGCGAGGGAGAGCAGCAGACCGGCGGTCGTGGTCGAGACGGCCAGGTAGAGGGCGCCGCGGCGGCCGAGCCGGGCGACGAGCCTGCCCGCCGCCGCCGACGACACCGTACCGACGAGGTAGACCAGGAAGATCGAGCCGATGACACCCTGCGGGAGGTGGAACGGCTCCCCGACCAGCCGGTAGCCGATCACCGTGTAGACCGCCCCGAACACCGTCATGAACAGTGCGCCGATCGCGTACAGCCTGCGCAGCAGCGGGTCGGCGAGGTGCCCGCCCACCGTCTTGGCCAGGGCCTTCGGGTTCAGCGAACCGGGCGTGAAGTGACGGGCCCTCGGGATCATGAAGTGGAAGACGGCCGCGCAGGCCACGGCCAGCAGCCCGACCGCGCCGAGCGCCGCCCGCCAGCCCCACAGCTGGGCGATCCAGCCGGTGAGGATGCGGCCGCTCATGCCGCCGATGCTGTTGCCCGCCACGAACAGTCCGATCGCGGCGACCAGCGCCTTCGGCCGCACCTCCTCGGCGAGGTACGCCATCGCGGAGGCGGGAAGTCCGGCGAGGGCCGCGCCCTGGACGGCGCGCAGGGCGATCAGCCAGCCCAGCGAGGGGGCGAAGGGGACGAGAAGCCCGACCAGTACCGCGACCGTCAGCGACGCGGTCATCATCTGCCGCCGCCCGAACCGCTCGGAGAGCGCGCTCATCGGCAGCACACACAGCGCCAGCGCACCCGTCGCCGCCGAGACCGTCCAGCTGGCCTGTCCGGCCGTGGCGCCGAATCCGGCGGAGACGGCGGGCAGCAGCGCCTGGGTGGAGTAGAGGAGTGTGAACGTCGCGACACCGGCGGCGAAGAGCGCGAAGCTCATCCGGCGGTAGCCGGGCCGGCCGGGCTCCAGCCGGTCAGGGGAGGAAACGGGCGCGACGGGCGATGACGGGGCTGAGGCGTCCAGCGTGAGGGTGGACGCCTTGGTACTGGCAGGAGGCATACCTCGAAAGTAGATCTCTCTGATTTATGCGTCCAATGCACGAACTTGCGATAATCAATCCCATGGCGCATGAACGCAGCTCACAGCCTCGGCTGTCACCGAGTAGTTACGAAGAAGACATTCGCGCAGTGCTCGCGCCGCGGCTCGCGTACTTCGAGGCGGTGGCCCGCCACGAGCATGTGACGCGCGCCGCGCACGAGCTCGGTGTCCCGCAGTCCACGCTGTCGCGGGCGATGGTCAGGCTGGAACAGGACCTGGGCGTCGCCCTGTTCGCCCGCAAGGGCCGTACCGTCTCGCTCACCCCCGCGGGCCGCACCTTCCTGGGCTCCGCCGAGCGGGCCCTCACCGAGGTGGAGCGGGCCGCGGACTCGGTACGGGCGGACGCCGACCCGACGGCGGGCAAGGTCGCCTTCGGCTTCCTGCACACCATGGGCTCCGAGACCGTCCCCGCCCTGCTCCGCTCCTTCCGCGCCGACCACCCCCGGGTCCGCTTCCAGCTGGTGCAGAACTACGGCGAGGCGATGATCGAACGCCTCCGGGCCGGCGGCCTCGACCTCTGCCTCACCTCCCCCGTCCCGGACGCCCCCGACCTGGTCGCCCGCCGCCTCGACGAGCAGCGGCTGCGTCTGGTCGTCCCGGAGGACCACCGCCTCGCCTCCCGCAGGCGGATCCGCCTGGTGGAGGCCGCCGACGAGGCGTTCGTGACGCTGGAGCCGGGGTACGGTCTGCGGCGGATCACCGACGACCTGTGTGCCGAGGCGGGCTTCACCCCGCGTGTGGCGTTCGAGGGGGAGGAGGCGGAGACCCTGCGCGGCCTGGTTGCGGCGGGCCTGGGCGTCGCCCTGCTGCCGCCCCCGGCGGTGGCCCGCCCGGGCGTGGTCGAACTGACGGTCACGGCGCCCCGCGCGGCCCGCGAGATCGGCGTGGCCTGGCTGGACGGCCACCCGGACACACCTCCGGTGGCGGCGTTCAAACAGTTCCTGCTGTCGCGCCGGGGGCATCTGCTGCCGGAGTGAGCAGCCTTCAGCAGCCCTCGGCAGCCCGGCTGATCCGGTGAAGAGTGATTGTTGGCCTTACCGCCCCAACGATCGCCCGAACCCCGCCGCCAGCGGCATCCGCAGCCCCAGGGGCGGGGGCGCCGCCAGGGCGTCGGCGACCGGGCGGGCGTAGGCCCGGCCGAACAGCGCTCCCCGGACGAAGTCCACGGCCAGTGCCACCACTTCGGCGCGGTGCTGGCGCAGGGCGTGGCCGTCCGAGTGGACCTCGAAGCGGCAGGTGTCCCGGTTGGCCTTCTTGGCGCGCTGGGCCAGCCGGAACGACAACTCCGGGTCGGAGCGTGCGTCGTTCGTGCCGTGGACGAGCAACACCTGGCGGCCCAGCAGGTGCTTCACCGGCTCCGGTTCCACCGCGGAGTCTTCGGGAAGCCAAGGGGCCATCGCCAGCACGGAGTTGACCGCCGGATGGCCGCCCGCACGCAGCGCCGCCCGGCCGCCCATGCCGTGGCCGGCCAGACAGACGGGGATGTCGCCGTAGCGTCGCACGACCTCCTCCACCGCCCACTCCGCGTCCGCCGCGAGCTGCGCGTCCGTGGCGTTCCAGCCCCGGCAGCGGTAGTGCACGACATGCGCGGCCAGCCCGTCATCCTGGCCCGCGCGGGCCAGGGTCCGGGCGAGCGGCAGCTGCAGTGCGTACGACAGGGAGGAAGGGCGGCGGTGCGAGTCGGCCTCGCCGTCCGGGAGCAGCAGGACCACTCCGCTGATCGCAGGTTGTGCTCCGGCCGTCATCACGGCCCGTCCCAGCCTCGGAGCAGGCAGGGGAAGTACGCGCTGTCCCATGACAGAACAGTGTCAGAAGAAGAGGTGTACGCCACCCCTATTCGCGGTCACTGTTACGCATCGGCGCGCGGCGCTCTACGCGCGTAGGCGCTAGAGTGCACAGATGATGAGCCCGACCCTCCATGTGCCCGGCGCCGACCAGATCCGACGCGCCCCCAAGGTGCTGCTCCACGACCACCTCGACGGCGGTCTGCGCCCCGGCACGATCGTCGACCTGGCCCGTGACGCGGGCTACGAAGCCCTTCCCGAGACCGACCCGGACAAGCTCGGCATCTGGTTCCGCGAGGCGGCCGACTCCGGCTCGCTGGAGCGTTACCTGGAGACGTTCGCCCACACCTGTGCCGTCATGCAGACCCGGGACGCCCTGTTCCGGGTGGCCGCCGAGTGCGCCGAGGACCTGGCCGCGGACGGTGTCGTGTACGCGGAGGTGCGGTACGCCCCCGAGCAGCACCTGGAATCCGGGCTGACCCTCGAACAGGTCGTCGAGGCGGTCAACGAGGGCTTCCGCGAGGGTGAGCGCCGGGCCCGTCAGGACGGCAACCGGATCAGGGTGGGCGCCCTGCTCACCGCGATGCGGCACGCCGCCCGCGCCCTGGAGATCGCCGAACTCGCCAACCGCTACCGAGACCTGGGCGTCGTCGGCTTCGACATCGCGGGCGCCGAGGCGGGCTACCCGCCCACCCGCCACCTCGACGCCTTCGAGTACCTCAAGCGCGAGAACAACCACTTCACCATCCACGCGGGCGAGGCCTTCGGCCTGCCGTCGATCTGGCAGGCGCTCCAGTGGTGCGGCGCCGACCGCCTCGGCCACGGCGTCCGCATCATCGACGACATCGAGGTCGCCGAGGACGGCAGCGTGACGCTCGGCCGCCTCGCCTCGTACGTACGGGACAAGCGCATCCCGCTGGAGATGTGCCCGACCTCCAACCTCCAGACCGGCGCCGCCGCCTCGTACGCCGACCACCCCATCGGGCTGCTGCGGAGGCTCCATTTCCGCCTCACCGTGAATACGGACAACCGGCTGATGAGCGGTACGAGCATGAGCCAGGAATTCGAGCGGCTGACCGAGACCTTCGGATACACGCTCGACGACATGCAGTGGTTCACAGTCAATGCAATGAAATCAGCGTTCATTCCTTTCGATGAACGTCTCGCGATGATCAATGACGTGATCAAGCCCGGATATGCCGGGCTGAAGTCCGAGTGGCTCTTCGAGCAGACCGCTGCGACCAGCGGCTCTTCGTCCCCCGCGGGCTGATTCGCGCTCTGTTCCGAACGGCCGGGACGATCAGATCCTGGCCGTTCGGCGTGTCCGGCATGTTTGCGGGACAGGTCGTGGGCTGACTAGTTTGCAGAGTCGCCCACATCCCCTTCCCCAAGGATGAATTCCACATGAAGCAGTCTGCTGCCAGGACTTTCGGTGTCGCCGCTCTCGGCGCCGCTTTCGCCGCTGCCGCCGCCGGAACCGCTTCCGCGTCCGCGCTGCCCGTCGACGCCGCGTCCGCGCTGCCCTCCCCCAAGTTCTCGGCTCCGCTCGAGCAGGGAGGTACCCCCTTCGGCTCCGCGCTGGGGACCGCCACCCAGAGCCGGCCGGTCCAGGACACGGCCACGAAGCTCCTCGGCAGCGGTCAGACGAAGGTCGTCCACGACGCCACCTCACCGCTCAAGGGCCTGCTCGGCGGACTGCCCGCCGGCGGCGTGAAGGCCAACGGTCTGTCGACCAACGCTCTCCCGCTCGGCGGCTGACCCCCCCCGCACCCACGCACGTGGGGCGGACACCCGGACCGGGTGTCCGCCCCACGCGTGCGTCCAGGGACGAGGGGATGTCCGGCCATGATCCGCCGGACGCCGCCTACCAGTCGGTCGCCGCCGACGACTTCTCGGCCGGCAGCAGCAGCCACAGCGCCAGGTAGAGCAGGAACTGCGGGCCGGGCAGCAGGCAAGAGACCAGGAAGATCACGCGCATGGTCGCGGCGGACGTGCCGAAGCGCCGTGCCAGCGCTGCGCACACTCCGCCGATCATGCGTCCGTCACGGGGGCGGGCAAGTGCGGCCATGGTGGGCTCCTTCGCGAACCGTCTGCTGGGGAGCAGCTCCGTCGTGCTCCCGATGTCTCCATGGTGGCTCCACGAACGGGGGCAAGGCGTCGCTCTACGGTGCGATACCGACCCTGGAAATCGTCGGGGTCGACCCCTGAGAGCTTTCCTCCCTCTGGCGGGGAATCGCTCCCCGCAGCAGCTGCTCCTGCTTCCGGCGGCGCAGCCGCTTCCGGAACACCGGCACCACCAGCAGATGGGCCAACGCCACCCCGACCGTGTTCAGCAGCAGCGAGTCGACATCGACGACCTGCCCCGGCACCCCGGTCTGCGCCAGCTCGATGGTCAGCGAGATCAGCGACCCGGCGGCGACCGTACGCGCCAGCGAGGCCCAGGGGGAGACGTGGAGCCGGCCCCCGGCCATCGGCAGCAGCACCCCCAGCGGTGCCAGCAACAACAGTCCCTCACCGATCCGGTGCGCCGCCTCGGCCGGGCCGAGGGACAGGTCCGCCCTGATGCCGGCGAGCGGTTGAAGATTCGCGGCTGTCACCCACGGGACGTCCAGCGGGCGCAGAGTCAGCCACCCGACCAGCAGCAGATGCGCGAGGAGGAGAAACCCCCCGGCCGCGCGGAAGCGGATGACGGCCTGGCCGTCCGAACCTTGACCCACGCCCCCCAAGACGCCCCTACTGGCGGCATCGGTTCCGCCCCCGCCCCAGGAAACCCGGGCGGGGCGGCGCGACAGGCGGCGGGCTCACGGCCTCCCCCGCGACAGGGAGGGGGCTCCCGACGCCCTGCGGCTCCGCTTGCGGCGTCGTCGTCGGTCACCGATGATCCGCGTCGACTCCGTCCTCCGCCTCGCCATCGAAGCCGCATGACGCCGCTCGCCGATCCACTCCCTGTCGCGGGGGAGGCCGTCAGGGCAGCTCGAGCGCGCCGAGCGTCGGCACGGACTTCGGCCGGGCCTTCGTCTCCGAAGTGCACAGATAGCCGCGCGGTGCGTAGTTCCCCGGTCCGCCGAGCATCACCGTGCCGTCCGGGGCGAGCGACTCGCTCTCCGCGTAGGTGCACACGATCTGCGCCAGCGCCTCCGACGGCAGGTCCTCCGGCTGCTCACTGAGCCGCAGCGCGGCCGCCGGATCGCCCCGACGCGCCTCGCTGATCCGGAGCGTCGTCGGCACGGTCGTGGAGAAGCCGGCCTGGCGCTCATCGCCGGCCGGTTCCCGCTGCAGCTCGTCGAGGAGGGCCTGCGCCACCCGGATCCGGTCCGACTTCGCGTCGCGGACCTGCACCGCGCGGTCCACCGTGACCAGTTGCGAGGCGCAGACCAGATAGATCTGGACCGGGATGCCCTTCGACGCCTCTGCGCTGACGTCCTCCGCGGACATCGAACACGGCACCCGCGACGGCGCGGCCCCGGCGTCGACCGGCACCGAGGTGGTCCTGATCCCGCACCCGGCGGCCAGCACGGCACAGACGACGGCGCCGGCCAGCGCCCCGGCCGAGCGGCGCGCCCGGCGCGTCCCACGGTTGCTGCGCATCACGTCGCGCCGCCCTCCTCGTCCTGGACCTCCGCGTCGTGATCCTGCGCGGTGCGGGTGAGCTGTTCGGCATCGCGCGGCAGCCGCAGGACGAACACCGCGCCGTCGCCGTCCGGCGAGTTCGCCGCGGTGATGTCACCGCCGTGGATGTGCGCGTTCTCCATGGCGATCGACAGACCCAGCCCGCTGCCCTCCGAACGCGGCCTGGACGCACTGGCCTTGTAGAAACGGTCGAAGACGTGCGGCAGGACGTCCTCGGGAATGCCGGGGCCGTGGTCGCGCACCTCGATGACGAGTTCGTCGCCGTCGGTCCGTACCGCGACCCGTACCGGCGAACCGCCGTGCTTCAGCGCGTTGCCGATCAGATTGGCCAGGATCACATCGAGCCGGCGCGGATCGAGGCGGACCATCATGCCGCGCTCGGCGTCCAGATCCACCGCGTCCAGCCAGGCGCGGGCGTCGATGCAGGCGGTGACCTGGTCGGCGACATCGACCGTGTCGAGGACGAGCCGGGCGGTACCCGCGTCGAAGCGGGTGACCTCCATCAGGTTCTCCACCAGGTCGTTGAGCCGCCGGGTCTCGCTGACCACCAGGTGAACGGCGGGCGCGATCATCGGGTCGAGGCTGTCGGCCTCGTCCTCCAGCACCTCGGCGACCGCGGTGATCGCGGTGAGCGGGGTCCGCAGTTCGTGCGACATGTCGGCGACGAACCGGCGGCTGGACTCCTCCCGCGCGCTCATGTCCGCGACCTTCTTCTCCAGCGAACTCGCGGCCTTGTTGAACGTGCGGGAGAGATCGGCGAGTTCATCGGTGCCGGACACCACGAGGCGGGTGTCGAGTTTCCCCTCGCCCAGCTTGCGCGCCGCGTCACCGAGCCGCTGCACCGGCCGCAGCACCGTCGTCGCGGCAGCCTGCGCCAGCAGCGCGGAGCCGACCAGGGCGAGAGCCGTAGCGATCCCCAGCGACCACGCGAGGGAGCTGAGATCCTGCCGTTCCTGGTCGAGCGACTTCAGCATGTAGCCGGTCGGACCACCACCGATGATCTTCGTGCCGGCCACCAGGTACGGCGTACCGCGGATCGAGGTCCGCTGCCAGAACAGGTGGTACGCGTACTTGTTGCCCGCCTCCACCGGCTGCTTCCGGTTGACCTGCCGCTGCAGAGAGAGCGGCACGTTGTCGAGCGTGAACGAGTCCAGGTCGGAGTTGCCCACGATCGGCTTGCCGCCGTCACGCTTGTCGACGAGCAGCACGCTGTAGCCGGGGCTGCTGCTCGCCATCTGCACGGCGGTGTTCTGCAGGTCGTCCTTGGTCGGGCGCAGCGGCAGCGAAGCCGCCCGGTTCTGCATCTCCTGCCGGAAGTCCCCGAGCGCCGCATCCTGCGTCCGCGTCAGGACCGCCTCGCGGTTGAGCCAGTACGCGATTCCCGAGGCCGACACCGCGGCGGTCAGCGCCACCAGTGCGAACACGACGACGAGCCGCAGCCGCAGACTGGTCCAGCGAAGTCCGGCGAGCGGGCTGCGTTTGGTGGCAGCACTCACTGAGGCGAGTCCAGCCGGTAGCCCACGCCGCGTACGGTACGGATCAGGGTCGGTGAGGACGGCACGTCCTCCACCTTGGCGCGCAGCCGCTGCACACAGGCGTCGACCAGCCGGGAGTCACCGAGATAGTCGTGCTCCCAGACCAGCCGCAGCAACTGCTGGCGCGACAGGGCCTGCCCGGGGCGACGGCTCAGTTCGAGCAGGAGCCGCAGCTCGGTCGGCGTGAGCTGCAGGTCCTCCCCGTTCTTCGTCACGGTCATCGCGGAACGGTCGATGACGACGTTCCCGAACGTCGCCGAGTCCGTGGACTCGCGCTCGCCGCGGCGCAGCACCGCGCGGATCCGGGCGTCGAGCACCCGGCCCTGCACGGGTTTCACCACATAGTCGTCGGCGCCGGACTCCAGTCCGACCACGACGTCGATGTCGTCGCTGCGCGCGGTCAGCAGAATGATCGGCAGCTGGTCGGTGCGCCGGATGCGGCGACACACCTCGAAACCGTCGATACCGGGCAGCATCACATCCAGCACGATCAGGTCCGGCCGCTGCTCGCGCAGCAGTTTCAGGCCGTCCTCTCCCGTTGCCGCGGTGGCCACACGGTGGCCCTGGCGCGACAGCGAGAGTTCGAGGGCCGTGCGGATGGCGTCGTCGTCCTCGATCAGCAGCAGGAAAGGCACGGGGGTCATTCTGGCCCATGGTGGAGCTTCAGTTCGACACTTGAAGCGCTCTCATACGTCCGGCGCACCCGTGGGAGGACCTGTGACAGGTCTGTGACAGTCGGCGGACAACGCCATGAAACAGCCCGGGCAAGCTCATTCTCACAAGGAGACGGACGGACTCCACCGACGGGGGGCGCGGGATGAACGCACTGCACAGCACGACCACAAGCGCAGTTGTCACGCGTCTCCACGACGTCGGCAGGGGCACCGAGAAGTCCGGCACCGGAGGGGGTGCCTCCCTGCTGGAGCGGAACCGAGAGCTCGGGGGAGGCCGGGGGTGCGTTCGTGTCGCCGGGCGTCAGTACACGTCCTGTATGACGGTGGTCGACGCACCTGCGGCAGCCGGCGGGGGAGCCGTGTACGGGGAGGTCACGGGGGAGCGGACGTCCCGGACGGAGAGCTCGGACGCCGAAGCGGCGTTCACGGCCTACGTCCAGGAGCGCCGCGCCTCCCTGTACGCAACCGCCTACCACCTGACCGGTGACCGGTTCGAGGCCGAGGACCTGCTGCAGAGCGCCCTCTTCTCCACGTACCGGGCGTGGGACCGGATCAGTGACAAGGCGGCGGTCGGCGGGTACTTGCGCCGCACCATGACCAATCTGCACATCAGCGCGTGGCGCCGACGCAAGTTGAACGAATACCCGACCGAGGAACTGCCGGAGACGGTGGGCGACACGGACGCGATGCGCGGTACGGAACTGCGCGCCGTGCTCTGGCAGGCGCTGGCGCGGCTGCCGGAACTCCAGCGCACGATGCTGGTCCTGCGGTACTACGAGGGGCGCACGGACCCCGAGATCGCGTCGATCCTCGACATCAGTGTCGGCACGGTGAAGTCGAGCATCTGGCGGTCGCTGCGGCGGCTGCGCGAGGACGAGGTGCTGAGCTTCGGCCGTGACGAGGAGGAGTCCTTCGGCGAGCTGGTGGCCTGAAGGCAGCGGGGGATCCGGGGGGATCCGGAGACTGCTGCTTCGGGGGAAGCGGCGGGCTTACGGGGGGAACGCAGCGGGGTCGGATGGGCCGGGGGGTCCTGTCCGGCCCTGCGGTGCGTCCGGGGCGGGGCGGGCGCGGGGAGAGCAGAGGGACCTCGCGGGGCTCTGCCCCGGACCCCGGTCCTCAATCGCGCGACGGCCTTGGATTCGGGGCTCTGCCCTGGGAGCCCGGGACGACCAGGCCCGATTCGTAGGCCGTCACCACCGCCTGGGTCCGGTCGCGCAGGGCCAGTTTGGCCAGGATTCGACTGACGTGCGTTTTCACCGTCTCCTCCGTGATCAGCAGGCGCGTCGCGACCTCGGGGTTGGACAGGCCCTCCGCCACCAGGCGCAGGACCTCGGTCTCCCGGGGGGGTGAGTGCTGCGAGCACCGCCGCGGGTACGGGGTCCGGCGTGCGGTGCTGGGTGGCGAATTTGCTGATCAGGCGGCGGGTGACTGTCGGTGCCAGCAGGGCCTGGCCGGCCGCGATGACACGCACCGCGTCGAAGAGCCGCTCCGCGGTGACGTCCTTGAGCAGGAAGCCGCTGGCTCCGGCGCGCAGGGCGTCGTACACGTACTCGTCCAGGTCGAACGTGGTCAGGATGAGGATGCGAGGACCGTCCGGGTTCGACGCGGCCAGTTGTCTCGTCGCTTCGATACCGTCCGTGCCCGGCATCCGTACGTCCATGAGGACCACGTCGGGCCGGAGGCCGGCGCACGTCCGTACCGCCTCGGCACCGTCGCACGCCGTGCCGACGACGGTGAAGTCCGGCTGCGTGTCCAGCAGGGCGGCGAAGCCCGTACGGACGACCTGGTGGTCGTCGGCGACGACGATCCGTACGGCGGGCTGTGGCTCGGTGCTCATCCGGTGCTCTCCGCGTGGGTCGGCAGTACGGTCTCGACGAGGAAGCCGCCGCCGTGCGCGGGGCCGGTGCGCAGTTCGCCGCCGACCGCGGCGGCACGCTCGCGCATGCCGGACAGGCCGTGGCCGCCCGCGGACGGCTCGGGCGGCGGGCCCGGTCCGTTGTCGCGGATGCGCAGGGCGAGGGTGCCGGCGGTGTAGTGCAGTTCCACGTCGACGGCGGCGCCCGGTGCGTGCCGCCGGGCGTTGGTGAGGGCTTCCTGGACGATGCGGTACGCGGCGAGCTCGACGCCCGGGTCGAGCGCCGCCTGCCGGCCGCGGACGATGAGGCGGGTGCCCGTCCCGGACGCGTCCCGGGCTTCGTCGAGCAGGTCGACCAGTTGCCGCAGGCCCGGCTGCGGCTGCCGGTCGGCCGTATCGGACCCGGTGTCCTCGCGCAGGACGCCGAGCAGCCGGCGCATCTCGGTCAGCGCCGCCCGCGCGGTGTCGCCGATCGACGAGAGCCGCTGCGCACCGGCGGCGGGCATATCGGGGGTGGTCAGCCGGGCCGTCTCGGCCTGGACGGCGATTATGGAGATGTGATGGGCGACGACGTCGTGCAACTCGCGGGCGATCCGGGCGCGTTCGCCGCGTGCCGTGTGTTCGAGCAGGGTGCTGGTGATCGCCCGGTGCGCGGCGCTGTGGGTGAGTGCCTCGCCGCGGGCCCGGCGGGCGATGCCCGACCACGCCGCGACCGGGGCGAGCGAGGCCAGCAGCACGGTGAGGACGCCGGTTTCGGAGTGCGCCGGGGCGAGCCGGGCGAGGGCGAGCGGCAGGAACGGCATGGCGAGGAGCGCCGCCGACCGCGGTGAGCCGGCACGGCCCAGCCGGTGCAGGACGACCAGCTGGGCGCAGAGTCCCGCGACGGTCAGCGAGCGGAACGGGACCAGCGACAGCACGGTTGCCGCGGTGACCGACGCGGCGGCCGCGGCAGGGCTCAGGAACGCCGACGGCAGCGTGGTGGCCAGCGCGAGCAGACCGATGAGCAGGGCGAACCGGACCGTGACGCCGCTGTCCGCCGTCCGTGCGAACGACTCGGTCACCGCGAGCAGCGCCAGGACCGTCCCGGCCACGGCAGGCGTACGAGGGCCGACGCCGATGCGCCGCCCCCGCTCGGCCCGTCCGCTCCGCCGGTGCTCGTCCACGTCCGTCATTCTTGCCGCAGGTGGCGCGCCCCGGCATCCCTCTCATGAGGGACCCGTGGCGCCGGACATCCCTCGTGCCAGGGAGGGCGGAAGTCGCTGTCCGGCGTGACGACCGCGGGGCACCTGGCTGTTTAGCCTGCCGGACATGGAAGCAACCGTGGAAGTCACCGGCCTGCGCAAGCGCTACGGGCCGACCACCGCGCTGGACGGGATGACGTTCACCGTCAGGCCCGGACAGGTCACCGGCTTCGTCGGCCCCAACGGCGCCGGCAAGTCCACCACGATGCGGGTCATCCTCGGCCTGGACTCGGCCGACGAGGGCGCCGCGCTGATTGGTGGTCAGCCGTACCGGAACCTGCGGAACCCGCTGAACCACATCGGGGCGCTGCTGGACGCCGCCGCACTGCAGCCGGGCCGGACCGCCCGCAACCATCTGCTGTGGCTGGCCCACTCGCAGGGCCTCGGCGCGCGGCGGGTCGACGACGTCATCGAGCAGGCCGGTCTGGGGCCGGTCGCCGGGCGCCGCACGGCGGGCTTCTCGCTCGGCATGCGACAGCGCCTCGGGATCGCCGCCGCACTGCTCGGCGACCCGCCGGTGATCATGCTGGACGAGCCGTTCAACGGCCTGGACCCGGAAGGCATCGTGTGGATGCGCGACTTCCAGCGCGCGCTGGCCGCACAGGGCCGGGCGGTGCTGCTGTCCAGCCACCTGATGAGCGAACTGCAGGACACCGCCGACCATCTGGTGGTGGTCGGACGCGGCAGGGTCATCGCCGACACCAGCGTGCGCGAACTGATCGGGACCGCGTCCGGCGACCGGGTCACGCTGCGGACCTCGGCTCGGTCGGAGGCGATGACGGCGCTGGCGTACGCCGGAGCCACCGTGGCGGCCACCGACCGCGACACACTCACCGTCTCCGGGCTGGCGGCGGAGCACGTCGTGACGCTGCTCGGTGAGAGCGGGGTGCCGTTCTCCGAAGTGTCCGCGCACCGCGCGACACTGGAGGAGGCGTACATGGAACTCACCCGGGACGCGGTCGAGTTCCGCGCCGCGGCGGCCGAGGAGCCGGCCCGATGACCCTGACCACGACGTCGTACCGCCCCGGGACGCCGGCCGTACACGCCGGGTTCGCCCAGCAACTGCGGGCCGAGTGGACCAAGTTCCGTACGGTACGGGGCTGGGTCGCCGGACTCGCGGCCGCGGCGCTGGTGATCGTACTGATCGGGCTGATCGGCGCCCCCACCGGGCGGCCCACCTGCGAGGAGCCGAACCAGCCCTGTACCGGTGCCAGGGGTCCGGGCGGCGAGGCCGTGACGGACCGGTTCTACTTCGTGCACCAGCCGCTGACCGGGGACGGCAGCATCACCGTACGGATCACGTCACTGGCCCCGGACGGTACGAAGGGCGGGCTGCCGCCGTGGGCGAAGGCGGGGATCGTCCTGAAATCGGGCGACCGGGCGGGCTCTGCGTACGCGGCCGTCATGGCCACCGCAGGGCACGGCGTGCGGATGCAGCACAACTACACGCATGACACAGCCGGTGCCCCCGGCGCCGTCTCCGCCGCGTCCCCGCACTGGCTGCGGCTGACCCGGTCCGGGGACACGGTGACCGGCTACCGGTCGGCCGACGGGGCGCGCTGGACCGCGGTCGGCCGCGCGCGCCTGACCGGACTGCCGTCGCAGATGCAGGCCGGGATGTTCGCCGCCTCGCCGCCCGCCACGGAGTCGACGAGCCAGAAGTTCGGCGGGCTGAGCAACCGCGGGGCGCCCACCCGGGCCACCGCTGTCTTCGACCACGTCGCTCTCAGCGGCGCGGAGTCCGGGGACGCGGCGTGGCACGGTGAGCAGATGGGCGGACCTGCCGACGACTTCGCGTCGGACGGCACGTTCCGCCGGGCGGGCGACACGTTCACCGTCACCGGGTCCGGCGACATCGCACCGGCCGTGGGCGGGCCCATGACCGCGGGCGGGCAGACCATCGAGCGCAGCCTGGCCGGCACGTTCGTCGGGCTGATCCTGGTGATCGTCGTCGGGGCGACGTTCATCACCGCCGAGTACCGGCGCGGACTGATCCGCACCACTCTCATGGCGAGCCCGCGGCGGGGCAGGGCGCCGGCCGCGAAAGCCGTCGTCCTCGCTGCCGTGACCTTTGCGGCCGGGCTGCCCGCCGCGGCCGCGGCGGTGCTGCTCGGTGAATGGCTGGTGCGCCCCGGCGGCTTCGACTTCCCGGTCGGCACGCTCACGGAGCTGCGCGTGGTGGCCGGTACGGCGGCCCTGCTCGCGGTCACCGCGGTGCTCGCCATGGCTGTCGGCACCGTACTGCGGCGCAGCGCCGGGGCGGTCACCCTGGTGTTCGCGGCGATCGTCCTGCCGTACATCCTCGCGACCGCCTCGATCCTGCCGGCCGGGCCCTCGCAGTGGCTGCTGCGTGTCACCCCGGCAGCGGGCTTCGCCATTCAGCAGAACATGCCGCAGTACGCGCAGGTGGACAGCGACTACACACCGGGCTTCGGCTACTTCCCGCTGCCGCCGTGGGGCGGCTTCGCGGTGCTGTGCGGGTGGACGGCTGTCGCGTTGGGCGCGGCGGTGCTCATGATGCGCCGGAGGGACGCATGAAGCAGACCCTGCACGCGGAGTGGACGAAGCTGCGCACCGTGACGGCCCCGGGGTGGCTGCTCCTTGCCCTTGTCGTGCTCACGGTGGCGGTCAGTGCCGCGACGGCTGCCGCCGCCGAGTGCCCGTCGACGGACTGTCACCAGGACGTCGTCAGGCTCGGTCTGACCGGGATCCATGTGGGGCAGACGGTCGTCGCCGTCCTGGCCGTGCTGATGATCGGCGGCGAGTACAGCACGGGGATGATGCGCACCACCCTGACGGCGACACCGCGCCGGTCCACGGTCCTGGCGGCGAAGTCGGTCGTCCTCGCGGGGGTGGTGCTGGTCGCCGGGGCGGTCGCGGTGTTCGGCTGCCTGCTTGCGGCGGGGCTGATCCTGCCGGGCAACGGCTTCACGACGGCGCAGGGCCAGGCGATGCTGTCCCCGGCCGACGGTGCGACGCTGCGCGCGGCGGCCGGGTCGGTGCTGTACCTGGTGCTGATCGCCCTGCTCGCCCTCGGCGCCGCCACCGCGGTCCGGGACCCGGCGGCTGCGGTCGGCGTCGTACTCGGCCTGCTCTTCGTCCTCCCGATCCTCACGCAGCTGGTCACCGACCCGGACTGGCACCGGCACCTGCAGCAGATCGCCCCGATGACGGCGGGGCTCGCCATTCAGTCCACGATCGGTGCCGACAGCCTGCCCATCGGCCCGTGGGCAGGGCTGGGAGTGCTCACGGGATGGGCCGTGGCCGCGCTGCTGGGCGGGGGGCTGGTCCTGAGGCTGCGGGACGCGTGAGTCACCGGTGCCCGACCGGCTACGCCACCTCGCGCGCCACCGGTGCGCGGCGGCACCGCCCTGCCGCAGCCGCCGCCAGGCGCCCGAGCGCCTCCTGCTTCCCGCACGGGTGAGCACCCAGCGCCGTCTGCCGTGCCACGATCCGCCGCTCCGCGCGCATCAGCCGCCATCCCCGTCGCAGCAGGAACGGCACGGACTTGCGGCCCTCGCGCAGATCCCGCAGCAGCCGGCGGCGGAACGTCGTCGTCGGGCGGCCGCGCAGGCACAGCGCGTCCGCCAGGACACCCAGTTCCTGGCATCGCTCGACTATGTCCGCCGCGAAGATGCCCTCGGCCACGAACAGCGGCGTCCGCTCGATGTGGAATGCTTCGCGGTCGATCCGGGAGCTGGTGGCGATGTCGTACACCGGGACGTGCGTACGTCCCGTGCGGCACAGCTCCGTGATGGCGGCGACCGCCGCATCCGCGTCCCAGGACTGTGCGGAGTCCCAGTCGATGTCCGAACTGCCCGGTACCAGCGGCAGCGTGGGGTCGTCGCCCTCCTTGTAGAAGTCGTCCAGGCGCAGCACCGGAAGGTCGGTGCGGGCGGCCAGGGAGGACTTGCCGGAGCCGGAGGGGCCCGCGAGCAGCACGACACGGGTCGGGATCGGTTGGGAACTCACAGGACACGAGTGTGAGGCATTGACCCGCGCAGGGGATCCCCCGGTGCCCGTGTTGGTATCCAGCATCACACCACAACTACTCTATGCGCACAGATGATTACTCGATCGGCCGATGCGCGGCTGATCCCGGCGCGCAGGGCTGCGGCCCGCCCTTCCGCGGTGTTGCCGGAGGGGCGGGCCGCAGCCGCGTCGGTCAGTAGGAGGAACCCGAGACGCCGAGCGCGCCCGTGGGGTGCCAGACCGTCTTGGTCTCCAGGAACGCCGTCAGGCGGTCCGTGCCCGGGTCGGCCGACCAGTCGCCTCCGTCCACAGCCTGTGGACGACGGACCCGCTTCAGGTTGTCCGCTGCCGCCATCTCCAGCTCCTTCGCCAGACCGGCGTCGGCGCCCGTGAGATCGATCGCGTTCACGTCCTGGTGGGATGCGAGCGGGGCCGCGAGCTCCGCCGTCTTCCCGGACAGGATGTTCACCACACCGCCCGGCAGGTCGGAGGTGGCCAGCACCTCGCCCAGGGACAGCGCCGGGAGCGGTGCGTCGGCGGACGCGATGACGACCGCCGTGTTGCCGGTCGCGATCACCGGCGCGACGACGGAGACCAGGCCCAGGAACGACGACTTCTGCGGCGCGACGACCGCGACCACGCCCGTCGGCTCGGGCGTGGACAGGTTGAAGAACGGGCCCGCGACCGGGTTCGCCCCGCCCACGATCTGGCCGATCTTGTCGGTCCAGCCCGCGTACCAGACCCAGCGGTCGATCGCCGCGTCCACGGCGGCCGCCGCCTTGGACTTCGACAGCCCCTCCGCGTCCGCCACTTCCCGTACGAACTGGTCCTTGCGGCCCTCCAGCATCTCCGCGATGCGGTAGAGGATCTGGCCGCGGTTGTACGCCGTCGCGCCCGACCAGCCGCCGAACGCCTTGCGGGCGGCCACGACCGCGTCCCGTGCGTCCTTGCGGGAGGACTGCGGGACGTTCGCCAGCCACTTGCCCTTGGAGTCGGTCACCTCGTACACCCGGCCGCTCTCGGAGCGGGGGAACTTGCCCCCGACGTACAGCTTGTAGGTCTTGAAGACAGTGAGTCGGTCAGTGCGCTCAACTGTGCTCATCAGCGCTCACCCTTCGGGTTCGACGGGGCGAGGTACGCCTCCAGGCCGTGACGGCCGCCTTCGCGGCCGAAGCCCGACTCCTTGTATCCGCCGAACGGCGAGGTCGGGTCGAACTTGTTGAACGTATTGGCCCAGACGACGCCCGCCCGGAGCTTGCTCGCCACCGCGAGGATGCGGGAGCCCTTCTCCGTCCAGATGCCGGCCGACAGGCCGTACTGGCTGTTGTTGGCCTTGGCCACCGCCTCGTCCGGGGTACGGAACGACAGGACGGAGAGCACCGGGCCGAAGATCTCGTCGCGGGCGATGGTGTGCGCCTGGGTGACGTTCGTGAACAGCGTCGGGGCGAACCAGTAGCCGGAGGACGGGAGTTCGCACGGGGCGGACCAGCGCTCGGCGCCCTCCGCCTCGCCCGTCTCGACCAGTGCCGTGATCCGGGAAAGCTGCTCTTGGGAGTTGATCGCACCGATGTCGGTGTTCTTGTCCAGCGGGTCGCCGAGGCGCAGCGTGGACAGCCGGCGCTTCAGGGAGTCCACCAGCTCGTCCTGGATCGACTCCTGCACGAGGAGGCGCGAGCCCGCGCAGCAGACCTGCCCCTGGTTGAAGAAGATGCCGGTGACGACGCCCTCGACGGCCTGGTCGATCGGGGCGTCGTCGAAGACGATGTTGGCGCCCTTGCCACCCAGCTCCAGGGTGACCTTCTTGTCGGTGCCCGCGATCTGGCGGGCGATGGCCTTGCCGACCGCGGTCGAGCCGGTGAAGGCGACCTTGTTGACGTCCGGGTGCTCGACGAGGGCCGCACCCGCGTCGCCGTACCCGGTGAGGATGTTCACGACGCCCTTCGGCAGCCCCGCCTGGCGGCAGATGTCCGCGAAGAAGAGCGCGGAGAGCGGGGTCGTCTCGGCGGGCTTGAGGACCACTGTGTTGCCGGTGGCGAGCGCCGGGGCGATCTTCCACGCCAGCATGAGCAGCGGGAAGTTCCACGGGATGATCTGGCCCGCGACACCGAGCGGGCGCGGGTTCGCGCCGTAGCCCGCGTGGTCGAGCTTGTCGGCCCAGCCCGCGTAGTAGAAGAAGTGCGCCGCGACCAGCGGGAGGTCCGCGTCGCGGGTCTCCTTGATCGGCTTGCCGTTGTCGAGGGTTTCGAGAACGGCGAGCTCGCGGGAGCGCTCCTGAATGATCCGGGCGATCCGGAACAGGTACTTGGCGCGCTCGGAGCCTGGCAGCGCCGACCACTTCTCGAATGCCTTGCGGGCCGCCTTCACGGCCCGGTCGACGTCCGCGGCGCCGGCCTGCGCGACCTCGGAGAGCACCTCTTCGCTGCTCGGCGAGACCGTCTTGAAGACCTTGCCGTCGGCCGCGTCGGTGAACTCGCCGTCGATGAAGAGGCCGTACGAGGGCGCGATATCGACGACCGAGCGCGACTCGGGGGCGGGGGCGTACTCGAATGCAGATGCCATGGGGATCAGTCCACCGTCACGTAGTCGGGGCCGGAGTAGCGGCCGGTGGCCAGCTTCTGGCGCTGCATCAGCAGGTCGTTGAGCAGACTTGACGCGCCGAAGCGGAACCAGTGGTTGTCCAGCCAGTCCTCGCCGGCGGTCTCGTTGACCAGGACGAGGAACTTGATCGCGTCCTTGGAGGTGCGGATGCCGCCGGCGGGCTTCACACCGATCTGCACACCGGTCTGCTCCCGGAAGTCGCGCACGGCTTCCAGCATCAGCAGGGTGTTCGCGGGCGTGGCGTTGGTCCCGACCTTGCCGGTCGACGTCTTGATGAAGTCCGCGCCCGCCAGCATGCCGAGCCAGGAGGCGCGGCGGATGTTGTCGTAGGTGGACAGCTCACCGGTCTCGAAGATGACCTTGAGGCGGGCGTCGGTGCCGTCGGCACGGGCGCACTCGGCCTTTACGGCCAGGATCTCCTCGTACACCTTGAGGTAGTGGCCGGAGAGGAAGGCGCCCCGGTCGATCACCATGTCGATCTCGTCGGCCCCGGCGGCCACGGCGTCGCGGACGTCCGCGAGCTTCACGTCGAGCGCGGCGCGCCCGGCGGGGAAGGCCGTCGCGACGGACGCCACCTTCACGCCGGAACCGGCCAGCGCGGCGGCGGCCGTCGCCGCCATGTCGGGATAGACGCAGACCGCGGCGGTGTGCGGGGTCGTGCGGTCGGTCGGGTCGGGATTGACGGCCTTGGCGGCGAGAGCCCGGACCTTGCCCGGGGTGTCCGCGCCTTCCAGCGTCGTCAGGTCGATCATCGAGATGGCGAGGTCGATGGCGTACGCCTTGGCCGTCGTCTTGATCGAACGGGTTCCGAGGGACGCAGCGCGCGCTTCGAGGCCGACGGCGTCGACGCCGGGCAGCCCGTGCAGGAAGCGGCGCAGTGCACTGTCGGACGCGGTGGCGTCGGAGAATGCGGGTGCAGTGGTGGGCATGGTCACCAGAGGAGCATATCTACGCGCGTAGCGGCCTGTACAGAGGGGAGCGGTTTCCGGCGTATGGGCGCGGTGCCGTTCGGGTGCGGGGTGGCCGCTCCGGCGGGGCTTGTGCGCGTCAGGCAGAATCGGCCCCATGACGAGCCCCACACCTCCCACCGAGCCGACCTACGCCGACCGGACCTTCCGGTCGCCCGCCGGGGTGGCGGGCGGTGTCCTGCTGCTCCTGCTGGTCGGCTGGCTCGGCGTGGATGCCCTGATCAGGGGTGACGGGCGGACGCCGTGGCTGGCGCTGGCCGGGCTGCTGACGGCTGTGCCGCTGATCGTCGCGTTCACGCTGCGACCGGTCGTGTCCGTGAACAAGGAGCGGATCCGGATCCGCAACCCGTTCCGGACGATCACGATGCCGTGGGCGGCGGTCGCGGACGTGCGGGCCGGGTACTCCACCGAACTGTTCACCCAGGACGGCGCGAAGTACCAGCTGTGGGCGGTGCCGGTGTCGCTGCGGCAGCGCAAGAAGGCCGCCCGGCGGCAGGCCCGGCAGTCGCTGGACGACCCGTACGGCCGGACGTCCGTCCACGCCGATGTCCGCGACAGCAGGTCCCGCATGGCGACGGCCGACCAGACCATGGCGGACCTCCGCGAGCTGATGGAGCGGGCGCAGACGGGGGCGGGTGCGAGTGCGGCTGCACAGCATTCGGCGTCCTCGGAATCCTCGGAATCCTCGGCGTCTTCGGTTTCGGTGCGCTGGGCGTACGAGTTGATCGCCCCGGCGGTGGTGGGCGTGGTGCTGCTCGTGGTGCTGCTCGCGACCGGCTGAGGCGGGCCGGAGTACGCGTGCACGACGATCGGACCCCGGCGTACGCACGCGGGCGGGCTCGGTCGCGAGGCAGCTTGGTCCGCCGGGTCAGTCCTCCGCGGCCGACCGGTGGGTGCACACCTGCACGCCCGTGCCGCTGGTGACGGTCGAGGCCGGTTCGAGGGTGTGCAGTGCGCCGTCTTCGGGGAAGATCGTCTTACCGCCGCCGAGGATCGACGGCGTGATCATCGCCAGCGGGTACAGGGCCACGCCCGTTCCCCCGATGAGCACGATCCGCCACTGCGCCCTCAGCGCCGTACGGACCCGCGCGATGCGATGCCCGGCCATCAGCGCCTGCAACAGGCCGCCCAGGCCCATCGCCGCCGCGCCGATCGCCGGCGGCCCCACCCGCGGCGCGAAGGCCGCCGCGGTGCCCGTGGTGCCCCAGAGCACCGAGGCCAGCAGCACGAGCGCGCCCGCCCCCGGTCCGGCGGCGCGCCCGGCAGGCCGCGTCACAGGCCGCGCGGATGCGGCCTGGCTAGTGCCGTGAGGGGCACTAGTCCTCCGGGAGCCGGGCCCAGAAGTGGTTGACGATGTCGTCGATGTAGCGTCGCCCGTTTTCGCCGGAGGCGGTGGTGCCGCCGGCTCGGCTGAGGGTGGCGGCCATGAGGGTCTGGTACTCGTGGTGCATGTCGCGCAGGGGGTCTTGCAGGTCGCCGCGTTCCATGGAGACGAGGCGGGCGATGGCGCGGATGTGGGCCTGCCAGCGGGTGGAGACGGCCTCGGTGAGGAGGCGGGCGAGTTCGTCCTCGAGGCCGGTGATGGCGATGAAGTCGCGTGGGGGGAGGTTGAGGAGGGAGCCGAGTTTGGCGGACTGCCTTTTGTCGCCGGTCCATTGGTCGGTTTCTTCCATGTGGTGGTAGGCGCCGAGGGTGAGGCCGGTGGCGCGGGCGACGTCCTCGGCGGCCAGTCTGCGGGCGAGACGGTGTTCCCGCAGGGTGCGGGGAGCGCCCATGAGTTCGCGGGGGTTGCACCACAGGGCACCGGCCAGGGCGGTGAGTTCGCTGGCGGTGGGCAGCGCGGTGCCGCGTTCCCACGCGGTGATGTGGTCGGGGGTGATGTGGGCCGTGCCGTAGGAGGCGCGCATGCCGTAAGCGACGTGGCCGGGGGCCATCCCGAGTTTCTCGCGCAGGATGCGGGCGGCGCGCGCGTTGAAGGGGAGTGGTGGATGCACGGACTGAGAGTAAGGAGTCACCCGGGGTGAACTCCATGGCCGCTGTCGCCCGCATCCCGGTTTGGCTGGATAGGTCGCCGGTGATTTTGGAGGAAGCGACAGGGGTGGTGCGGGAAGGTCAACTAATGGATTCCGCATAGCGGTTGAGATCATGTCTTTGCCGCGTATGATCCGCTCGCAAGGCGCCGTATGTGTGTTCGTACAACCGACTGACACACGCTTCCGGCGCCACTGCCATGTTTTCCCTCGCACCTGCAGGTCCAGGAGACGCAGTCATGCACACCAGCACGACAGGCCCGGCCGAAGCGCCGACAATCAGACCCGGTGGCCCGCTCAACCGGTTCTTCCGCATCGGCGAACGCGGCTCGACGTACGGCCGTGAGATACGCGGCGGGTTCGCCACCTTCTTCACGATGGCGTACATCCTCGTACTCAACCCGATCATCCTCAGCAGTGCCGAGGACAAGTTCGGCCACCAGCTGGACGCCGGCCAACTAGCCACCGCCACGGCCCTGGTGGCCGCCGTGATGACCGTGATCATGGGTGTGGGCGGCAACCTGCCGCTCGCCCTTGCCGCGGGCCTCGGTCTCAACGCCGTCACCGCCTTCCAGATCGCCCCCCTGATGAGCTGGGACGACGCGATGGGCCTCATCGTGCTCGAAGGCCTGCTGATCTGCGTTCTGGTGATGACCGGCCTGCGCGAGGCCATCATGCACGCCATTCCGCAGCCTCTCAAACAAGCCATCAGCGTCGGCATCGGCCTGTTCATCGCCTTCATCGGCTTCGTCGACGCCGGGTTCGTCACCCGCATCCCGGACGCCGCGCACACCACCGTGCCCGTTCAGATCGGCACCGGCACCCTCACCGGCTGGCCCATGCTCGTCTTCTGTCTCGGCGTGCTGATGACGATCGTCCTCCTGGCCCGCAAGGTGCAGGGCGCCATCCTCATCAGCATCGTCGTGATGACCGTCGTCGCCGTCGTCATCAACGGGATCGCCGACATCAAGTCCTGGGGTCTGACCGAGCCGTCGCTGCCCGACCATCCCGTCGCCGCACCCGACTTCGGGCTCCTGGGCAAGTTCGATCTGTTCGGCTCGTTCGGTCAGGTCAGCGTGCTGACCGTCGTCCTGCTCGTCTTCACCCTCATCCTGTCCGACTTCTTCGACACGATGGGCACCGTCGTCGGCGTCACCGCTGAAGCCGGACTCCTCGACGAGCGCGGCCAGGTCCCCGGTCTGGGCCGCGTGCTGCTCATCGACGGCGCAGCCGCCGTCGTCGGCGGCGCAGCCTCCGCCTCGTCCGCCACCACCTACATCGAGTCCGCCGCCGGTGTCGGCGAAGGCGCACGCACCGGCTTCGCCAACCTCATCACCGGCGGCCTGTTCGCCCTCGCTCTCTTCTTCACCCCCGTTCTCACCATCGTGCCCCTCCAGGCTGCGGCCCCCGCCCTCATCGCGGTCGGGTTCCTGATGATGACCCAGGTCAAGCACATCGACTGGGACCGGTACGAACTCGCCATCCCCGCCTTCCTGACCATCGCCGTCATGCCGTTCACCTACTCCATCACCAACGGCATCGGTGCCGGCTTCCTCGCCTACGTGGTCATCAAGGCGTGTCTGGGCAAGGCCCGCGAAGTCCACTGGCTGCTCTGGGGCACCGCGGCGCTCTTCCTCGTCTACTTCGCCATCGACCCGCTGGAGCAGCTGCTCAACATGAAGTAGCCGACATCAAGCAGCCGACGTGGTGGAACCCGAAACGGAGCGGGGGGCGGCCCAGGACGAACAGCGACGGAGTGCGAGCACATCGCCTCCGCCTGATCGCCCGGACGTTCCCCGCCGGCCGGGAGACACCGCCTGCGTCCGCCGGTGCGACGCGCCGTGCACCGCCCGCACGGACGGCGGGCCCCGGCGCCCCGGCCCACGGCCTCTGGGGCGACCTGACCCTCCAGTCCTGCGTGGGCCCGGACACCGGCTTCACGTACCTGATGCGTACCTGAAGCCGATCGTTGCGAGCGGTCAGATCCCGGCCGCCACCGCCAGGTCCCGCTTGATCCCGGCGAGCAGCTCCGCACCTCGCGCACGGGCCGCGGGCAGCTCGTCCGTCGAAGCGACCGGCACCACGACCTCCAGGTAGCACTTGAGCTTCGGCTCGGTGCCGCTCGGGCGGACGATCACGCGGGCGCCCTGAAGGTGGTAGCGGAGTCCGTCGGTGGGCGGCAGCTGCTCCGTGCCCTCCGACAGATCCTCGGCCGAGGTGACGGCGAGCCCCGCGAGCGCGGTCGGCGGGGCCTCGCGCAGCCGCCGCATGGCGTCCGCGATGACCGACAGGTCCTCCACCCGGACCGAGAGCTGGTCGGTGGCGTGCAGCCCGTGCTCGACCGCGAGGTCGTCGAGGAGATCGAGGAGCGTGCGTCCCTGCTCCTTGAGCACGGAGGCCAGCTCGGCGACGAGCAGTGCGGCCGTGATGCCGTCCTTGTCACGTACGCCGTCGGGGTCGACGCAGTAGCCGAGCGCCTCCTCGTACCCGTACCGCAGGCCGTCGACGCGGGCGATCCACTTGAAGCCGGTCAGCGTCTCCTCGTACCCGTTCCCCGCCTGCTCGGCGATCCGGCCGAGCAGTGACGACGACACGATCGACTCGGCGAAGACACCGGTGGCACCGCGGGCGACCAGATGGGCGGCGAGCAGCGCGCCGACCTCGTCGCCTCGCAGCATCCGCCAGCCGCCGTCCACGGACGCGTCCGGGACGGCGACGGCGCAGCGGTCGGCGTCCGGGTCGTTGGCGATGACGATGTCCGGGTGCGCGCGCCGGGCGGTGGCGAACGCGAGGTTCATCGCCCCCGGCTCCTCCGGGTTCGGAAACGCGACCGTGGGGAACGCCGGGTCGGGCTCGGCCTGCTCGGTGACGAGCACCGGCTCCGGGAACCCGGCGCGGGCGAAGGCCGCGGTCAGGACGGACGTGCCGACGCCGTGCATGGCGGTGTACACGACCTGGGCCGTACGCGGGGACCCGGCGTCGAGCACTGCGTCCGTACGGGCCAGATAGGCGTCCAGGACCTCATCGCCGAGGATCTCCCAGCCGCTGTCCGGGCGGTCCACGCCGGCCAGCGGGCCGACCGCGGCGATCGCGTCGGCGATCTCCCCGTCCGCCGGGGGCACGATCTGCGAGCCGTCGCCCAGATAGACCTTGTAGCCGTTGTCGCGCGGCGGATTGTGGCTCGCGGTCACCTCGACGCCCGCGACGGCGCCCAGGTGACGTATGGCATACGCCAGGACGGGGGTCGGGAGCGGGCGGGGGAGGACCGCCGCGCGCAGACCCGCACCCGTCATCACGGCCGCGGTGTCGCGGGCGAAGTCGGCGGACTTGTACCGGGCGTCGTACCCGACGACGACCGTGCCGCCGGTCTGCCCCTTCGCCCTCAGATAGGCGGCGAGACCGGCGGCGGCGCGGATGACGACGGACCGGTTCATCCGCATCGGCCCGGCCCCCAGCTCACCGCGGAGCCCCGCGGTACCGAACTGCAGCGTGCCGGCGAACCGTGCGGCGAGCGCGTCGAGGTCCTCGGCGTCGATGAGCTTGGCGAGCTCGTCGCGGGTCTCGGGGTCGGGGTCCTCGGCGAGCCAGGTCCTGGCCTGCGTGATGAGGTCCTGCTGCACGGTGTCCGCCTTTCTGCGGGGTGAGGTGTTTTCCGGGTGCGGGTGGGTGGCATGCCGCGCGGGGCGGTCCCGGGCGGGAGACACCGCCCGCCGCAGGGCGACGCCCGGTCAGATGCGGTCGAGCACCCGCGCGAGCAACGACCCCATCCGGGTCGCCGAGTCCCGCCCCGCCTGCAGTACCTCTTCGTGGTTCAGCGGCTCCCCGCTCAGCCCGGCGGCAAGATTCGTGACGAGCGAGATGCCCAGCACCTCCGCCCCCGCCTCCCGCGCGGCAATGGCCTCGAGCACCGTGGACATGCCGACCAGGTCGCCGCCCATGACACGGACCATGTTGATCTCGGCCGGGGTCTCGTAGTGCGGACCGGGGAACTGCACGTACACGCCCTCTTCGAGGGTGTCGTCGACCTCCTTGCACAGCGCGCGAAGCCGCGGCGAGTACAGGTCTGTGAGGTCGACGAAGTTGGCGCCGACGATCGGGGACGCCGCGGTCAGGTTGATGTGGTCGCTGATCAGGACCGGCTGCCCGGGGCGCATGCCCTCGCGCAGACCGCCGCAGCCGTTCGTCAGGACGACGGTCTTGCAGCCCGCGGCCACGGCGGTACGGACCCCGTGCGCGACGGCGGCGACGCCGCGGCCCTCGTAGAAGTGCGTGCGGCCGAGGAAGACCAGGGCGCGCTTCTCACCGATCCGGTACGAGCGGATCGTGCCGCCGTGGCCCTGGACGGCGGGTGCCGGGAAGCCGGGCAGCTCGGTCACCGGGAACTCGGCCTCCGGAGCGCCGAGCGCGTCACCCGCAGGTGCCCAGCCGGAACCCATCACGAGGGCGACGTCGTGGGTCTCGGCACCGGTCAGCTCGCGCAGGCGGGCAGCGGCGTCGGCAGCGGCGGCGTGCGGGTCGCCCTGGATGTTCTCCGAAATAACAGATGCGTTCACGTGGATGAGGGTAGCCGGTGATTCCCTACGCGCGTAGATACCGATGCGCAGAGCCTGACCACGCCTGCTTGCGCATTCACATAAAAGTGCTGGTCCGGCGGGTCAGCAGGGGCGTTTGCGCATCTCCATCACATAGTCGTGCGGCGCGCCCGCCGACTCGGCGGCGTCCGCGATCTCGCCCAGATAGCGGGCGGACGGCAGCCCGCCCTCGTACCCGTTCAGCACATACATCCAGGCCGGCTCCTCGCCGTCCAGGGTGTGCACCCGGACCCGCATCCGCCGGTAGATGTCGAGGCCGACACCCTCCCAGCGGTCCATGGAGTCCTCGTCCATCGGCGCGAGGTCGTACAGCGTCACGAAGACCTGCGAGCGCGGCGCCTCCACCACCGTGGCCAGCGCGCCTTCCCAGCCCATCTGCTCCCCGCCGAAGGTCAGCCGCCAGCCGTTGAGCCAGCCCGTGCCGCGCAGCGGGGAATGCGGTGCGCGGCGCGTCATCAGCCGCGCGTCGAGGTTGCCGGCGTACGCGGCGTAGAGCGACATGGGGTCGAGGGTACGGGAGGCGACCCCGGGAGCGGCGATTCCTGTGAGGAAGACGCCGGTGCGCCCCCGGGGAGAACCGGTGGAGGCCTCTGCAAGGGGACCTCGCCGCGCCCCTTCCGCGGTCCTGGCTCCCGTATGGAGGGCCCCGGGGCGAAGCATGTTGGCGCGTGCGGGACAATGGAGTACGTACTGCATACCCCCGGGGTGATCCCCCGGACCCCCGGCCGGGGCGGCAGACGGCCGCGGGATGACATACGCGAGGCGGACTTTTCGTGACCCGGATCGTGATCATCGGCGGCGGACCCGGCGGCTACGAGGCGGCACTGGTGGGCGCCCAGCTCGGCGCGGAGGTGACCGTCGTCGACTGCGACGGCCTCGGCGGCGCGTCGGTACTCACCGACTGCGTGCCCTCGAAGACCCTGATCGCTACGGCAGAGGTGATGACCACCTTCGACTCTTCGTACGAGGAGTTGGGCATCATCGTCGCCGACGACACGCCACACGTCGAGCAGGCGGCCCGGGTGGTCGGTGTCGACCTCGGCAAGGTCAACCGACGGGTGAAGCGCCTGGCGCTCGCCCAGTCCCACGACATCACCGCCTCCGTCACCCGTGCGGGGGCCCGGGTGATGCGCGGCCGCGGGCGTCTGGAAGGCCTCCAGGCCGCCGACGGCTCCCGCACGGTCGTCGTGACCGCGGCCGACGGTACGGAGGAGAGGCTCACCGCCGACGCCGTGCTGATCGCGACCGGCGGCCACCCCCGGGAGATCCCGGACGCGCTCCCCGACGGCGAGCGCATTCTGAACTGGACCCAGGTCTACGACCTCGACGAGCTCCCCGAGGAGCTCATCGTGGTCGGCTCCGGTGTCACCGGTGCCGAGTTCGCCGGCGCCTACCAGGCGCTCGGCTCCCGCGTCACGCTCGTCTCGTCCCGCGACCGGGTGCTGCCGGGTGAGGACCCGGACGCGGCCGCCGTGCTGGAGGACGTCTTCCGGCGCCGCGGCATGAACGTCATGGCCCGATCCCGCGCCCAGGCCGCGAAGCGCGTCGGCGACCGGGTCGAGGTCACCCTCGCCGACGGCCGGGTGATCACCGGTTCACACTGTCTGATGGCGGTCGGTGCGATCCCGAACAGCGCGGGCATGGGCCTGGAGGAGGCCGGGGTCAGGCTCAAGGAGTCCGGCCACATCTGGACCGACAAGGTCTCCCGCACCAGCGCCCCCGGCGTGTACGCGGCCGGCGACGTCACCGGCATCTTCGCGCTGGCCTCGGTCGCCGCGATGCAGGGCCGGATCGCGATGTACCACTTCCTCGGTGACGCGGTGACCCCGCTGAATCTGAAGACGGTCTCCTCGAACGTCTTCACCGACCCCGAGATCGCCACCGTCGGCTACAGCCAGGCCGACGTCGACTGCGGCAAGATCGACGCCCGGGTGGTCAAGCTGCCGCTGCTGCGCAACCCGCGCGCCAAGATGCAGGGCATCCGCGACGGCTTCGTCAAGATCTTCTGCCGGCCCGGCACCGGCATCGTGGTCGGCGGCTGTGTCGTCGCGCCGCGGGCGAGCGAGCTGATCCACCCCATCTCGATCGCGGTCGACAACAATCTGACGGTGGAACAGATCGCAAACGCTTTCACTGTGTATCCGTCCCTGTCGGGATCGATCGCGGAAGTGGCTCGTCAGTTGCACACCCGTAAGCTCACGGGCGAGGCGTAAGCGCCTTCGGGAACCCGGCATTCCCCGGCAACCCCTGGCAACTCAGGCGGGCGGAAGCCGTCGGATGATCAGTACGGAACAACAACGGGGCCGCTTATATCACTTGGCGGCCCCTTGTATGTACAACTTCTGTTATTCGGCGCAAACTGCTGAAAACTCTCGGGTGGTCACGTTACTGTCAGTTTCGTGTTCGCTGCAGAACGTCGTCAATTGATCCTCGAAATGGTGCGCGCCAACGGGGCAGTATCGCTCCGTGAGCTCGCCCGCGTCGTCCAGACCTCCGAAGTGACCGTACGGCGGGACGTGCGGGCACTGGAGGCAGAAGGACTCCTCGACCGCCGGCATGGCGGTGCGGTTTTGCCGGGCGGTTTTACGCGGGAGTCCGGCTTTCCGCAGAAATCCCATCTCGCCACCGCGGAGAAGACGGCCATCGCCGACCTGGCCGCCGGTCTCGTCGAAGAGGGTGAGGCCATTGTGGTCGGAGCCGGTACGACCACGCAGGAGCTGGCCCGCCGGCTCGCGCGGATCCCCGGCCTGACCGTCGTCACCAACTCACTGCTGGTCGCCCAGGCGTTGGCCCATGCCAACCGGGTGGAAGTGGTGATGACCGGAGGCACCCTGCGCGGTTCCAACTACGCCCTGGTGGGCAGCGGTGCGGAGCAGTCGCTCCAGGGGCTGCGGGTGTCGCGCGCGTTCCTGTCCGGGAGCGGACTCACCGCGGAACGGGGGCTGTCCACTTCCAACATGCTCTCGGCGAGCGTCGACCGGGCGTTGGTGCAGGCCGCCGCGGAGGTGGTGGTCCTGGCGGACCACACCAAGCTCGGCTCCGACACGATGTTCCAGACGGTGCCCACCGACCTGATCACCCGTCTGGTGACGGATGAACCTCCGGCCCACGACGAGCGGTCCGTCACCGAGTTGCAGGCGCTGGCCGACCAGGGCGTACAGATCGCGGTGGCCGGGGCGGGGATGGGGCCGGTCGGGACCGACTCCCACCCGTCGGGGCGCCAGGCGCGCCGCGACATGCCCCTGCCCGGTCAGCGGCGCACGCATGGCGGTCCGGGGCTGCAACTGCGCAGCGCGGCTTCGGCCCTGACGGATCAGTCCCCGGGCGACCGGGCCCGCGTGGCGGACCTCCGTCGCCGTTGAGAGGCTGTCGGGCTACCTTCGATCGGGAAGCGTGCGTGCCAGGGCACGACCGCCCGATCAGAGGTAGCCCTACAGCCTCTGAGTCCATCGGGGCACTGCCCCGAACCCCAGCGCTCACGTGCCGGACGGGCTTGACGGGGCCGACGGAACCCGGGCCCCTCCGGCGATTGAGGGACAGTGTCAGCCCGCCGCCCGCGGCCCCTTCAGCCCCTGCAACGTCAGCGTCAGCAGTCGCCCGGCCAGCGCCGGATCCTCCGGCGCCTGCTCCGCCGCCAGCGCGATCGCATTCGTCAGCTGCATCAGGTCGCCGATCGACACGTCCGCCCGTACTGTCCCACTCTCCTGCGCCCGTGCGAGCAGCCGTGCCCCCGCCTCGCGCAGCGGCACGTTGCAGTCGGACAGGGCCGAAGTCTCGTCCCGTGACGTCGACATGAGTGCCTGCGCGAGCCCGCGGTACTCACCCGCATGGGCGATGATCGCGCCGAGCCAGTCCACCAGACCCCCGCACGGATCCGCCTTCGCCAGCTCGTGGGAGCGGGCGAGCAGTGAGGCGACCGCTTCCTGGAACACCGCGCTCATCAGCGCGTGCCGGTTCGGGAAATGCCGGTACAGCGTGCCGATCCCCACGCCCGCCCGGCGTGCGATGTCCTCCAGCGAGGCATCGGTGCCGTGCTCCGCGAACGCCGTACGGGCCTCGCACAGCAACCGGTCGTAGTTGCGGCGCGCGTCGGCGCGCATGGGCCGGCCCGGCGTCTGTGCCGTGCTCATCGCCATTGCGCAGTCCTCCCTATTCCGCCCCCGGGGTCCAGGATGCCATTGCGTAAACGTAGGTCTCCTCCGTTGCCGGGGCCGGACCTGAACCCCGCCGCGACACCGGGACGGCGCCGGCAGACGGCAAGGGCCCCTGCGGAGTCGTTCGTACGACTCCGCAGGGGCCCCGGGACGGCTCCGTGGATCAGTCCTTGATCTCGCAGATCACGGCGCCGGACGAGACCGAGCCGCCGACCTCTGCGGCCAGACCCTTGATCGTGCCGGCGCGGTGCGCGTTGAGGGGCTGTTCCATCTTCATGGCCTCCAGGACGACGATCAGATCGCCCTCGTTGACCGTCTGGCCCTCCTCGACGGCGATCTTGACGATCGTGCCCTGCATCGGGGACGCGAGGGTGTCGCCGGAGACCGCGGAGCCGGTCTTCTTCGCCGCGCGGCGCTTGGGCTTGGCGCCCGCCGCGAGTCCGGTGCGGGCCAGGCTCATGCCCAGCGACGAGGGCAGGGAAACCTCGAGACGCTTGCCGCCGACCTCGACGACGACCGTCTCGCGGCCTGCCTCCTCCTCCGCCTCCGCGCCGGCGGGGGTGGCGAAGGGCTTGATCTCGTTGACGAACTCGGTCTCGATCCAGCGGGTGTGGACGCGGAACGGGTCGCTGGTGAACGCCGGGTCGGCGACGACCGCGCGGTGGAACGGGATCGCGGTGGCCATGCCTTCGACGTTGAACTCTGCCAGTGCGCGCGCCGCCCGCTGCAGAGCCTGCTCACGCGTCGCACCGGTCACGATGAGCTTCGCCAGCAGCGAGTCCCAGGCGGGGCCGATGACCGAGCCGGATTCGACGCCCGCGTCCAGGCGGACACCCGGCCCGGTCGGCGGCGCGAACACCGTCACCGTGCCCGGGGCGGGCAGGAAGCCGCGGCCCGGGTCCTCACCGTTGATCCGGAACTCGAACGAGTGCCCGCGTACCGCCGGGTCGTCGTAACCGAGCTTCTCGCCGTCCGCGATCCGGAACATCTCGCGGACCAGGTCGAGACCGGTGACCTCCTCGGTGACCGGGTGCTCGACCTGGAGACGGGTGTTGACCTCCAGGAACGAGATCGTGCCGTCCACCCCGACCAGGAACTCCACGGTGCCCGCACCGACGTACCCGGCCTCCTTCAGGATCGCCTTCGACGCCGCGTACAGCTCCGCGTTCTGCGCCTCGGACAGGAACGGCGCGGGAGCCTCCTCCACCAGCTTCTGGTGGCGGCGCTGCAGCGAGCAGTCACGGGTCGACACGACGACGACATTGCCGTGGCTGTCGGCCAGGCACTGCGTCTCCACGTGCCGCGGCTTGTCGAGGTAGCGCTCCACGAAGCACTCCCCGCGCCCGAACGCCGCGACCGCCTCGCGGACCGCGGAGTCGTACAGCTCCGGGATCTCCTCCAGCGTCCGGGCCACCTTCAGCCCGCGACCGCCGCCGCCAAACGCCGCCTTGATCGCGATCGGCAGCCCGTGCTGCTCGGCGAACGCCACGACCTCCGCGGAACCCGACACCGGGTCCGGGGTGCCGGCGACCAGCGGCGCACCGGCACGCTGCGCGATGTGCCGGGCGGCGACCTTGTCGCCCAGGTCCCGGATCGCCTGCGGCGGCGGACCGATCCACGTCAGCCCGGCGTCCAGCACGGCCTGGGCGAACTCGGCGTTCTCCGACAGGAAGCCGTAGCCCGGGTGGATCGCGTCCGCCCCCGAGTCCTTGGCAGCCTGCAGCACCTTGGCCATGTCCAGGTAGCTGGCGGCCGGGGTGTCACCGCCCAGAGCGAATGCCTCGTCGGCCGCACGCACATGCAGAGCGTCCCGGTCCGGGTCGGCGTAGACGGCCACGCTCCCGATCCCGGCATCCCGGCACGCCCGAGCAACACGGACAGCAATTTCGCCACGGTTGGCGATGAGCACCTTGCGCACGATGGCTCCCTCCTTGAAACAAGCTGAGTTTAGGGACTACCGACACGGCCTTACGACCCGTCCCCATTGGTGAGCTTGCCCACACGGAGCGTGATTCGAGGCCTGCTCGAAGCGCGAAATCCCTTGTGGCACCACGGTACGCCGGGTTTCATGACCGCACAGTAGCCACGAGGTGTGGTCCAGGTCTCTGTTCACAGGAGCACCAGCTCCTGGCGTTTCTTTGTGGAGTACCTACTAACGGGCGGGGTTTTCTTTGCGCGACGCACGAGGGGCACGACAAAGCGGAGTTCGTGTGCCGAGTGTGATCCGTGTCCGGGTGCGGAAAGAGGCAGGCAGGGCGGGCTGAACTCTTGTCCGAATGATTACCCGTTAGTAGGGTCCGCGCTATCGCATGTACTGCAGGTAACAGGGGGTGAGCGCCGTGGTGCGCAGACCGGTGGCTTTCGTGGCCGCGATCGTGCTGTTCGTGGAAGCCGCGGGCATGGTGCTCGTCAACGGCATCCTGGCGACGGTCGTCGACAACCAGGAGATGTCACTGGCCGGGCTCGATCCCGCCGCCATGTCCGCCGGAGCGTGGGCGATGGGCGGCGTCGCCGGCCTCTGTCTGCTGCTGTGCGGTCTCGTCCTGCTGCTGACCGGCATCCGTGACCGCACCCCCGGCCGGGTCGGCCGGTTCGCCCTGATCAGCTGCGCCGTGGTGCACGGGGTGCTGGGCGCGCTGACCGTGGGTCTGGTCGGCTGGGCCGCGTTCGCCTTCATGATGGTCGTGCTCGGACTGATCGTGCTGACTCTGGTGGCGTACGGGACCGTACGCGAGAAGCGCGACGGCGAGGCGGACGGGAACGGCGGCGGCACCGAAGAGGGCGCTCCGGCGCCCGCGTGACCCGCCCGCGCGCGTCAGACCCACAAGTCGGTGACGGAGAAACCCAGTTCGCCCAGGAGTCGGCGCAGCAGCGGCAGTGAGAGCCCGATGACATTGCCGTGGTCGCCCTCGATGGAGTCGATGAACGGTGCCGAGCGCCCGTCCAGCGTGAAGGCGCCCGCGACATGGAGCGGCTCGCCCGAGGCGACGTAGGCGGCGATCTCGGCATCCGTGGGCTCACCGAACCGGACGACGGTGGACGCCGTCGCTGACGCCGTACGCCCGGTCGCCGTGTCGATCACGCTGTGGCCGGTCTGCAGGATCCCCGACCGGCCGCGCATGGACTTCCAGCGGGCGGTGGCGTCCTCGCTGTCGGCCGGCTTCCCGAGCGCCTCGCCGTCGAGTTCGAGGACCGAGTCGCACCCGATGACCAGGGCCCCCGCGGCCTCCGGACGGCCGGCCACGGCGGCGGCCTTCGCCTCGGCGAGGACGAGCGCCAGCTCGCCCGGCGTCGGGGCGGTCAACCCGTCCTCGTCCACACCGCTGACGATCACCTCGGGTGCGAAGCCGGCCTGGCGCAGGAGACCGAGACGGGCGGGGGAGGCGGAGGCGAGGACGAGACGGCGCTGATCAGTCATACCGGCCATCGTAGAAGGGCCCGGCGCGCCGCAGTACCACGCATCCACGGCCTCGGCGCACGCCGCGGCACCGAGTGCCCACGACTCCGGCGCGCGCTGCGGCACCGGGCGCCCACGGCGTCAGCGTGTGCCCAGCGCCAGCATCGCGACGACCATGGCGAGCGCAAGCACCAGCCACACGCGCCGCATCATGTCCTGGGCGTCGCGCAGCTCTTTCGGGGGCTTGTTCTCGGGGTCGGACCACAGCATGACCCGATCCTGCTGGGGCCGCCCCCGCGGCGCCTGAGTACGGGTACTCAGCCGCCCTGGTGCGTAGGCACCAGATCGTTCCGCGGCCGCACGGCGGAGGCCCGGAACCCGCCGTGGCGGGTTCCGGGCCTCCGAGGGCGCCGTGCGGCCGGACGGTTACCCCGGCCAGTACGTCCGCGCCCAGGCCCGCGGGCCGGGCCGGTGGCGCACCCGGCGGGCGATGCGGCCCGGGTCGGACCACTGTTCGGGCAGCGCGGGCGCGCCGGACGACACGGCGGCCGTCGCCGCGGCGCGCGCCTGGACCACTGCCAGTGCGGCGGCCAGCTCCTCCGGGGTCGGGTTGCCCCGTACGACCTTGATCATGGTCAGGACCCTTTCTAGAGGGGGATGTTGCCGTGCTTCTTCGGGGGCAGCGATTCCCGCTTCGTACGCAGCTGGCGCAGCCCCTTCACCACGTGTGCCCGGGTGTCGGACGGCATGATCACCGCGTCCACGTAGCCGCGTTCGGCCGCCACGTACGGGTTGAGCAGCGTGTCCTCGTAGTCGGCGATCAGCTCGGCGCGGGTCGCCTCCTGATCCTCGGCGGCCGCGATGGTGCGGCGGTGCAGGATGTTCACCGCACCCTGCGCGCCCATCACCGCGATCTGCGCGGTCGGCCAGGCGAGGTTGATGTCGGCCCCCAGGTGCTTGGAGCCCATGACGTCGTACGCGCCGCCGAACGCCTTGCGGGTGATCACCGTGATCAGCGGGACGGTCGCCTCCGCGTACGCGTAGATCAGCTTGGCGCCCCGCCGGATGATGCCGCCGTACTCCTGGTCGACGCCGGGCAGGAAGCCGGGGACGTCGACGAAGGTCAGCACGGGCACGTTGAACGCGTCGCAGGTACGGACGAAGCGTGCGGCCTTCTCGCTCGCGTTGATGTCCAGACAACCCGCGAACTGCATCGGCTGGTTGGCGACGATGCCGACGGGGTAGCCCTCGACACGCCCGAAGCCGGTGATGATGTTCGGCGCGAACAGGGCCTGCGTCTCGAGGAACTCGCCGTCGTCCAGCACATGCTCGATGGCGGTGTGCATGTCGTACGGCTGGTGCGCCGAGTCCGGGATGAGGGTGTCGAGCTCACGGTCCTCGTCGGTCACCGTGAGATCCGCCTCCTCCGGGAAGGCGGGCGCCTCGGAGAGGTTGTTCGAGGGGAGGTAGGACAGCAGCGACTTGACGTACTCGATGGCGTCCTTCTCGTCACCCGCCATGTGATGTGCCACACCCGAGGTGGTGTTGTGCGTACGGGCGCCGCCCAGCTCCTCGAAGCCGACGTCCTCACCGGTCACCGTCTTGATGACGTCGGGACCCGTGATGAACATGTGCGAGGTCTGGTCGACCATGACGGTGAAGTCGGTGATCGCGGGGGAGTAGACCGCGCCACCGGCGCACGGTCCGACGATCAGCGAGATCTGCGGGACGACACCCGAGGCGTGCACATTGCGGCGGAAGATCTCGGCGAACAGACCGAGCGCGGCCACACCCTCCTGGATACGGGCGCCGCCGCCGTCGTTGATGCCGATGACCGGGCAGCCGGTCTTCAGCGCGAAGTCCATCACCTTGACGATTTTCTCACCGTAGACCTCGCCGAGCGAGCCGCCGAAGATGGTGAAGTCCTGCGAATACACGCAGACGGGGCGGCCGTCGACCGTGCCGTAGCCGGTGACGACACCGTCTCCGTACGGGCGGTTCTTCTCGATGCCGAAGTTGGTGGAGCGGTGCCGGGCGAATTCGTCGAGCTCCACGAAGGAGCCCTCGTCGAGCAGGAGATCGACCCGCTCGCGGGCGGTCAACTTGCCCTTGGCGTGCTGCTTTTCGACCGCGCGTACGGAACCGGCATGTGTCGCCTCGTCGATACGGCGCTGCAGGTCCGCGATCTTGCCCGCGGTGGTGTGGATGTCGATCTCTTCCGGCTCGGACATCGGGTGGCGGCTCCCTGCCTGGTCACGGGGACGACTGACTGGTGGTTCTACGGCCGCGCACGCGGCCGGGTGCGCGATGCGTGCGCGAGAACGGCCGGACGGGCAGCTGCCGAAGGTGCTGAATGGCTACTGATCCGTAGCGTATCGGCGCGGATACCGTTCGGCAGTGCGTCGTTTGCCACACCTAGGGTGGCTTGCATGACACCTCCGGATGCGTCACAGAGCCGTTGGTCGGACCTGGACCGGCCGCCCCTGAACGTCCCCGCGCTGCGCCGCGGACTGCTGCGGCCCGGCGGACTGTGGACCTCGCTCGACGTCGTGAACACGACCGGTTCCACCAACTCCGACCTCGCGGGACGGGCTGCGGAACTCACCGAGGGCACGGTCCTGATCGCCGAGGAACAGACCGCGGGCCGAGGCCGCCTCGACCGGACCTGGACGGCGCCCGCCCGCTCCGGCCTGTTCTTCTCCGTCTACCTGACGCCCGGCGACGGCGTACCGGTCCATCGCTGGGGCTGGCTGCCGCTGCTCGCCGGTGTCGCGGCGGCGACCGGCCTGGCCAAGGCGGCGGGCGTCGACATGGCGCTGAAATGGCCGAACGACCTGCTGGTCACGGTGGCGGGCGAGGAGCGGAAGGCGGGCGGCATCCTGGCCGAGCGCGCCGCGAACGGCGTAGTGGTCGGTATCGGCATCAACGTCTCCCTGCACGGGGACGAACTCCCCGTCCCCACGGCCGCCTCCCTCGCCCTGGCCGGAGCGGTCTCCACCGACCGGGAGACGCTGCTGCGGGGCGTGCTGCGCTCGCTGGAGCACTGGTACGAGGAATGGCGTGCGACCGACGGCGACGCGGCGGAGAGCGGCCTCCAGGCGGCGTACGCGGCGGGCTGCGCGACGCTGGGGCGGACGGTGCGCGCCCAGCTCCCCGGCGACCGCTCCCTCACCGGTGAGGCGGTGGCGATCGACGGTGACGGCCGCCTGATCCTGTCCACCGACGAAGGCCTCCAGGAACCGGTGTCGGCGGGCGACATCATCCACCTGAGGGGCGCGGAGGGCGACCCCGCCTAGCGCCCCTCCCGGCACGCCCACCGGTGGCCCCCGCTGCGCGGCGTGGACGGCCCAGGCCCCCGGCGAGCCCGCCACGTACCGGGGTCGCCGGGGGGCACCACCCACAGCCACCACGAGTCCCCCGGCCCAGGCCCGCCCCGTACCGGGGTGCCCTCATTTAGTGAGGTAGCGCACACCTGCCGTATCGTTGAGGCGATCCACCGACAGATCGGCAGGGCAGTGCGCAGGGAACGGGCAGGAGGCGGCTGGTGACCGTCGACGACACGAGCTCCGGCGCGGACGCGGAGCCCCCCTCGGTCCACGCGACACCGCATCACGAAGTCGACCACACCGCGGAACCGACCGACGATCCCCTCGCGATCCGGCTGGAACAGCTGATCCTGGGGGCCGACCGCCGCTACACCCCGTTCCAGGCGGCCCGTACCGCCGGTGTCTCGATGGACCTGGCGTCGCGGTTCTGGCGGGCCATGGGGTTCGCCGACATCGGGCAGGCGAAGGCGCTCACCGAGGCGGACGTGCTGGCGCTGCGGCGGCTCGCCGGACTCGTGGAGGCGGGACTGCTCAGCGAGCCCATGGCGGTGCAGGTCGCCCGGTCCACCGGGCAGACCACCGCCCGGCTGGCGGAATGGCAGATCGATTCCTTCCTGGAGGGGCTGACCGAGCCGCCCGAGCCCGGCATGACCCGCACCGAGGTCACGTATCCCCTGGTGGAGCTGCTCCTGCCGGAGCTGGAGGAGTTCCTCATCTATGTCTGGCGGCGCCAGCTCGCCGCCGCGACCGGCCGGGTGGTGCAGGCGGCCGACGACGACGAGATGGTGGACCGCAGGCTCGCCGTCGGCTTCGCGGACCTGGTCGGCTTCACCCGGCTGACCCGGCGGCTGGAGGAGGAGGAGCTCGGCGAGCTCGTCGAGTCGTTCGAGACGACCTGCGCCGACCTGGTCGCCGCGCACGGCGGCCGGCTCATCAAGACCCTCGGTGACGAGGTCCTCTTCGCCGCCGACGACGCGGGCACGGCGGCCGAGATCGCGCTGCGCCTGATAGAGGCGATGGCCCAGGACGAGACGATGCCCGCGCTCCGCGTCGGCATCGCGTTCGGCACCGTCACGACCCGGATGGGCGATGTCTTCGGCACGACGGTGAACCTCGCCAGCCGGCTCACCTCGATAGCGCCCAAGGACGCCGTGCTGGTGGACGGCGCGTTCGCGGAGGAGCTGACGCGTACGGGCGACGCCCCGGCCTCCGAGGCGCAGGCGGCGGAGGAGGCCGTGGCGGCCGAGAAGGAGCGCGAGGACGGCTTGGAGCCGCTGGCCGTGCCGAAGTACCGGTACGGGCTGCAGCCGATGTGGCAGCGGCCGGTGCGTGGGCTCGGCGTGGTGGAGCCGTGGCTGCTGGCCCGGCGCGGTACGTCCTGACCGCGCCCCGGGGCGCGCTCGCGGACACCCTAGGATCCCTCCGGTAACGCTCGTTAACCGGAGGGGTGCAGTCATGACCGTCACGTCCGAGCAGCGATTCGGGGAGTTCGTCGTCGTACGGGTCCACGAGGGCCAGGACCATGTCGCCGAACTGGTTCTGGACCGGCCCAAGGCCATGAACGCCGTGTCCACGGACATGGCCCGCTCGATCGGTGCCGCCTGTGCGGCGCTCGCCGCCGACCCCGCCGTACGGGTCACCGTTCTCACCTCCAGCCACGAGCGCGCCTTCTGTGTGGGCGCGGACCTCAAGGAGCGGAACTCCTTCACCGACGCCGAGCTGGTGCGGCAGCGGCCCACCGCGCGCGCCGCCTACACCGGCGTCCTCGACCTGCCGATGCCGACGGTCGCCGCCGTGCACGGGTTCGCCCTCGGCGGCGGATTCGAGCTGGCTCTCTCCTGCGATCTGATCGTCGCCGACCGGACCGCCGTGGTGGGGCTGCCGGAGGTGTCGGTCGGCGTCATCCCGGGGGGCGGTGGCACCCAGTTGCTGCCGCGCCGGATCGGGGCGGCGCGCGCCGCCGAGCTGGTCTTCACCGCCCGGCGGGTGGAGGCCGCCGAGGCAAGGGAGTTGGGCCTCGTCGACGAGCTGGTGGAGGCCGGGGAGGACCGGACGCAGGCGCTCGCGCTCGCCGGGCGGATCGCGGCCAACTCGCCGGTGGGTCTGCGCGCTGCGAAGCGTGCGCTGCGGCTCGGACACGGGCTCGATCTGCGGGCCGGACTGGAAGTGGAGGACGCGGCCTGGCGCTCGGTGGCCTTCTCCGGGGACCGGGCCGAGGGCGTGGCCGCGTTCAACGAGAAGCGGAAGCCGAACTGGCCCGGCGAGTAACGGCACGTCGTGGCTCCGACGCGCAGAGCGGGAGATTCGCGGCTCCAAATTGATCAAATCACCACAGATCTACATACGATGTAACGATGGGTGGTGAGGATGTTCGGCTGCGGGCCGTCGTATCGCTTGCGCAGTCGATGGCTGCGGCGCACACCCCGCGCGAGTCCTGGCGGGCGGCCGCGCTGGGGGCGTGCGAGGCGTTGGGCGGCAGTTTCGCCGCGCTCTCCGTGTGGGAGCGCGGGCCGGGGCGGCTCCGGGTGCTGGTGAACGCGGGTGAACGGGCCGAGGGGGAGGAGGAGTTCCCCGACGAGGAGACGTACCCGGTGCACGAGTTCCCGGAGATCACCGAGTTCCTGCACGAGCGGTGGGCGGGGGGTGGTGAACCGGACGCCTGGGTGGAGACCGCCGACGGGCCGGTCGGCGAGGACGGTGTTGCGTCCGACGCGAAATCGGCGGGTGCGGGCGGGCACGGGAGCGGTTACCGCCATCAGCGCGTGGCGGCTCTGCGGCGCCGTCGGCGCGGCTGCTGCGTGGTCGCGCCGATCGTGCTGCACGGGCGGGCCTGGGGTGAGCTCTATGTGGCGCGGCCGGTGGGGGCGCCGGTGTTCGGGCGGGAGGACGCGGACTTCGCGACCGTGCTGGCCGCCGTCGTCGCCGCCGGGATCTCCCAGACCGAGCGCATCGAAGAGGTCCGCAAGCTCGCCTTCACCGACCCGCTGACGGGGCTGGCCAACCGTCGCCTCGTCGATGCGCGGCTCGACGAGGCGGTGGAACGGCACCATGCCGACGGCTCGGTGGTCAGCCTGGTCGTGTGCGACCTGAACGGCCTGAAGGGGGTAAACGACACGCTCGGCCACGCGGTCGGCGACCGACTGCTGGAACGTTTCGGCTCGGTGCTGTCACGGTGTGGCGCGATACTGCCGGGCGCGCTCGCGGCCCGGCTCGGCGGTGACGAGTTCTGTCTGCTCGCCGTGGGCCCCGAGGCGGACGAGGTGATCCGGGTGGCCACCGAACTCTGCGACCGGGCATCGGGGTTGGAGCACGGCGACGGGGTCGCCTGCGGGATCGCGTCGACCGGCGACCCGATCGGTCCGGTGGTCTCGGCCCGGCGGCTCTTCCGGCTGGCGGACGCCGCCCAGTACCGGGCGAAGGCGGCCCGCTCGACGAAACCGGTGGTGGCGGGGCGGGACGGCGAGGTCATCCGGCTGGCCGACTCGCCGCCGAAGTCCGCTCATGACCGCCGTCGGCTGCGCGGCAGCCGTCCGTAGCGCTCGTGCGGAACCGCGATCGGGATCGGTAAGGGGTCAGTCGCACGACCACTAGTGACATGGAGAGTTTCAGTCCGTACGCTTCTGAATATGGATATGCACACAGTCGTGGTGGGGACGTCCGGTACCACCGCAGAGGACGTCATCGCCGTGGCTCGCGCGGGAGCCCGCGTCGAGCTCTCCGCAGCCGCAGTCAGCGCACTCGCCGCCGCCCGCGAGATCGTGGACGCGCTGGCCGCCAAGCCCGAGCCGGTCTACGGCGTCTCCACCGGCTTCGGTGCGCTCGCCAGCCGGCACATCAGCCCCGACCTGCGGGCCCAGCTCCAGCGCAACATCGTCCGCTCGCACGCGGCCGGGATGGGCCCGCGCGTCGAGCGCGAGGTCGTGCGGGCGCTGATGTTCCTGCGCCTGAAGACGGTCTGCTCCGGCCACACCGGCGTGCGCCCCGAGGTCGCCCAGACCATGGCCGACGTACTGAACGCGGGCATCACCCCCGTCGTGCACGAGTACGGCTCGCTCGGCTGCTCCGGCGACCTGGCACCCCTCTCGCACTGCGCCCTGACGCTGATGGGCGAGGGTGACGCAGAGGGCCCCGACGGTGTCGTACGCCCGGCCGGTGAGCTCCTCGCCGCGCACGGCATCGCCCCCGTCGAACTGCGCGAGAAGGAGGGCCTCGCCCTCCTCAACGGCACCGACGGCATGCTCGGCATGCTCGTGATGGCCCTCGCCGACCTGAAGAACCTCTACACCTCCGCCGACATCACCGCCGCGCTCAGCCTGGAGGCACTGCTCGGCACGGAGAAGGTCCTCGCCCCGGAGCTGCACGCCATCCGCCCGCACCCGGGTCAGGGCGTCAGCGCCGACAACATGCTGCGGGTGCTGTCCGGGTCCGGCCTCACCGGTCATCACCAGGACGACGCGCCGCGCGTCCAGGACGCCTACTCCGTGCGGTGCGCGCCCCAGGTCAACGGCGCCGGGCGGGACACCCTCGCGTACGCCGGGATCGTCGCAGACCGCGAGCTGGCCTCCGCCGTCGACAACCCCGTCGTCCTGCCGGACGGCCGTGTCGAGTCCAACGGCAACTTCCACGGTGCCCCGGTGGCGTACGTACTCGACTTCCTGGCGATCGTCGCCGCCGACCTCGGCTCGATCACCGAGCGCCGCACGGACCGGCTGCTGGACAAGAACCGTTCGCACGGGCTGCCGCCGTTCCTCGCCGACGACGCCGGTGTCGACTCGGGTCTGATGATCGCCCAGTACACGCAGGCCGCCCTGGTCAGCGAGATGAAGCGGCTCGCGGTCCCGGCATCGGCGGACTCGATCCCGTCCTCCGCGATGCAGGAGGACCACGTCTCCATGGGCTGGTCGGCGGCGCGCAAGCTCCGTACCGCGGTGGAGAACCTCGGTCGGATCGTCGCCGTCGAGCTGTACGCGGCGACCCGCGCCATCGAACTGCGCGCCGCCCAGGGGCTCGCCCCGGCGCCCGCGTCCCTCGCCGCGATCGAGGCGCTGCGGGCGGCCGGCGTCGAGGGGCCCGGCCCGGACCGGTTCCTGTCGCCGGATCTGGCTGCCGCGGACGCGTTCGTGCGGAGCGGGAAGCTGGTGGCTGCGGTGGAGCCGGTCACCGGGGCACTGGCCTAGGTCCTGCCCGGCCCGCAGAGTTGCCGGGATGCCCGAATGGCTCCGCTGCTCGGGCATCCCGCGGCCTGCTTCGGGCCGACGGCGAGTCCTTGCGGACACCCCCTGGGGGCATCCGGCGGATCAGCGGACGGACCTGTCCCTCAAGCCCGTCCGGCGATCGAGGACAACGCGCCCGCGCGGCGCCCCGAGTGGGCGACGAACGCTGCGCCGATGACCAGGAACGCTGTGCCACCGATCAGATACGGAGTGGTGTCGACCCCGGCCCCGGTCTCGGCGAGCGCCGGCCCGGACACCTCGCCCCCGGCGTTCGTGACTGCCGGTCTGCTCGGTGGACCGGCCACACCTTCGGCATCGTCCGTCGCGTTGGCCGACGGGACGAACCACAGGGCGCACAGCAGCGTGGCCGCCGCAGTGGCGGTCAGGAGCGGACGGCGGGCCATGGCCACGGAATCGATCCCCCTTGTGACAGCAGTGAGTTGGACCGACCGGCAATTGGGGGGCGGCGTCACGGGGCTGGGGCACGCACCTCGCGGCGTTGTCGTCAATCACCATGGCTCCGCCATGGCTCAATCCTCCGCCTTGCGATGCACGCACCCCAGCCCCGCTCCTTCACCCACCCCCAATTGCCGGTCGGCCCTAGCCGGTTGCGCCGATGCTAATGAAAGCAGCGGGTCGCGGGAAAGCCGGGAGAGCCCTTGGCCCTACGCTCCGGCGTATGAGCAATTCAGAGACATCACGGTTTGTTCGTCTTCGCGTGGAGATGGTGTTGGAGATCACCGACGCGGACGCCCTCAGCGGTACGGCACTGGAGAGCATCGCCGCCGAGTACGGCGAGCCCGGCGGCGAGTCGGCCGAGGAACGCATGCACGCCGAGTCCGCGGTACGGGAAGACGGTGCGGAGGCCCTCGCCTCCCTCGTCGACCCGTTCGATCTGGTCGGCGAGGTGCCGGGGGTCGAGCTGGCCCAGGCCTCCTGGACCAGTGAGATCATCGACTACGACCCCGAGGACGCGGACGCCTGGGGCCTCGACGACGAGGACGAGGGTTACGGCGACGGCGACGAGGACCACGTCGCGCACAATGGGGAGGAAGACGACGGCGGGGAACAGCGGTCCAGTCGGTGAACTCACCGGCCCCGGCCCGTTTCCGGCGGGCCGGGGCCACCAGGTGTTCGGCCCCTGGAACCACAGCTGCCACGGCTGCGTCGATGAGTGGTGTTCCCCACATCTTTGACGGATGTGGAACGGAGGGCCCTTCCCGGGTGTTCTTGGAACATTGACGGGGTACCGCCGGCCGGCGGCTCTGCTCGGGGTTATGGGGGATACGGCAACGATGGAGAAGCGTGTGATGACGGACAGCAAACGACGCAGGGGCCTGATGGCCGCGTCCGCACTGCTCGGCGGCGTTCTGGTGCTCACTGCCTGCAGCGACGGCGGGGACAAGGCCAGCGCCGAGGGCTCGAAGACGTCGCAGGCGGCAGCGGTCGACAAGGCGGCAGCCCAGGACGCTTCTGAGGCGCAGATAGCGATCTCGCCGAAGAACGGCGCGACCAACGCCAGCATCAACAACGACGCCAAGGTCACCGTCACCAAGGGCAAGCTGACCGAGGTCACCATGACCACGGCGGCCGGTGCGAGCGTCCAGGGCACCCTGGCGGCCGACGGCACGAGCTGGCAGCCGAACGGGCAGCTGGAGCGCTCGACCACGTACAAGATCAACGCGACGGCCAAGGACTCGAAGGGCCGCGAGGCGCACGAGAACTCCTCGTTCACCACCGTGTCGCCCGCCAACAGCTTCATCGGGAACTTCACCCCCGAGGACGGCTCCACGGTCGGCGTCGGCATGCCGGTCTCGATCAACTTCAACAAGCCGATCACGAACAAGAAGGCCGTCCAGGCCGGGATCACCGTGACGTCCAGCAGCGGCCAGCAGGTCGTCGGCCACTGGTTCAACCCGCAGCGTCTGGACCTGCGCCCCGAGCAGTACTGGACGGGCGGCTCCACCGTCACGCTGAAGCTGGCGCTGGACGGCGTCGAGGGCGCGAACGGCGTCTTCGGTGTGCAGCAGAAGACGGTCACCTTCAAGGTCGGCCGCAACCAGGTCTCGACGGTCGACGCCAGCACGAAGACGATGACCGTCACCCAGAACGGCAAGACGATCAAGACCATCCCGATCTCGGCCGGTTCCCCGGCCAACCCGACGTACAACGGTCAGATGGTGATCTCCGAGAAGTTCAAGGAGACCCGGATGAACGGTGCGACGGTCGGCTTCACCGATGCCGACGGCAAGGGCGAGTACGACATCAAGGACGTGCCGCACGCCATGCGGCTGTCCTCGTCGGGCACGTTCATCCACGGCAACTACTGGGGAGCGCGGTCGGTCTTCGGCGGCGCCAACACCAGCCACGGCTGCGTCGGCCTCGCCGACGTCAAGGGTGCGGGCGACGCCAACCAGCCCGCCGCGTGGTTCTACAACAACTCGATGGTCGGCGACGTGGTCATCGTCAAGAACTCCCCGGACAAGACCATCACCCCCGACAACGGCCTCAACGGCTGGAACCTGAACTGGGCCGACTGGCAGGCAGGCTCCGAAGTCTGACCCCGGCGGGCGTCCCCGGACGTCCCTCCCTACCCCGTGCTCGACCGCGTACCCGCGTAAACCCCGACGCCCCGTACGTACACAAGGCGGCGGCACCCCGGATCCCCCTCGGATCCCCGGTGCCGCCGCCTTCGTCGTACGGAAACGTTCTCATTTGGATCTCATCGCGGCCTTAACTCGCCATCCCTGATCTTCGCAGGTAATCCCGGCCTTCAGGCCGGGCGGGAATGCGACACGATGCGGGAGCTGATGCGGGAGGACCTGGGCATCACCGACTGAGCCCGCCCCTACCCCGGAGGTGATCGACGCTCCGTACGCCCCCGGGCAGCATGTTGCACACCGGCTGACGGAGACACGGCAGCACGCAGATCTCGGAGGGCGAGTTCCTCCGGGCGCTACCTGGACAACCCTCGACTTGTCCTGGCACGGCAGGGAGCGAGCTGAGGTTGACCCATCGTCCAGGTCAACATACATAGGGGGCAGCAGTATTCACTGCTGCTCCTGCTCGACTACTGAACGGATCCGCCCGTGCGACCCTCCGTCGAGACGACCGGATCGCCCACGCGACGTTCGCGCCCCGGCGAGTCCACGCGTGTCGGCTGGGCACGGCATCGTGTGCCGCTCCTGGCCACGGCCCTTTCCGTACCCCTGTACGCGATCTGGGCGATCTGGCTCGCCACCGACGGCGGAGACCTCGCAGCTCAGGTGTCCTGGACCGATTTCGTCTCGCAGTATCCCGGCACCCCATACAACCTGTCCTGGTACGGCGGCATCCACGTCGGTAACTACAGCTTCATCGCACCGCAGTTAATGGCCTTGTGCGGTGTGCGGACCGTCACCGTGCTCTCCGGAATGGCTGCCTCCTGGCTGGCGGCGAGTCTGTTCGTGCGCAGCGGGGTGCGCAGCCCCCTGTGGCCCGCTCTCCTGGCAACGCTGACCCTTTGGTGCAACGTGGCCTCCGGGCGCTCCACCTTCGCACTGGGCGTAGCCCTCGCCCTGGTCCCGTGTCTCGTGCTTGCGGGGGGTTCGCGCCGCCTGGTCCCAGCCGGTGTCTTCGGTGCGCTGGCCACCATGGCCAGTCCAGTTGCCGGGCTCTTCCTCCTGGTCGTGGGTGCAGGCCGGCTGCTGGAGCGGGACTGGCGCAGAGCCGCTGTGCTGTGTGTCCCGCCTGCGGTCGTGGCCGGACTCACCACCCTGCTGTTTCCCTTCAGCGGCGAGATGCCGATGGCGACGAGCGATGTCTGGAAGCCTGTTCTCTTCAGCCTGGTGCTCGTTGCGCTGGCGCCACGAGAGTGGCGGGTGCTGCGCTACGGCGCGGGGGTCTACGCGGTCGGGGTTGTGCTGACCGTCCTCATTCCGTCACCGGTGGGCTCCAACGTCATCCGTCTCGCCGAGTTGTTCGGACCACCCGTCCTCCTCGCCGCGCTGTTGGCCCACGGCGTACAGGTGGCGCGCAGGATCGCTTTCGGCGCGGCGCTCGCACTGTCCCTGCAGTGGGTCACACAGCACGCCGTCCACGTACTGGAGATGTCAACTCCCGTCCCCGCATGGGCTACTGAGGCGAAGGGTGTGGTGGCCGCTCTCGACCGGCTGGGCGCCGACCGCACACGCGTCGAAGCGGTGCCTGCCATCAACCACCGGGAGACCACCGTCCTCGGCCCGCACGTCAACCTGGCCCGTGGCTGGAATCGCCAGCTCGACGTGGAGCGCGGAGCGCTCTTCTACGACGGTTCCTTCTCCGCCGAGAACTACCGTTCCTGGCTCGACCATTGGGCGGTGGGATACGTCGTCCTGCCGGAAGGCGCCCCGGACTGGGCCGCGAAGGACGAGGCCGCACTCGTCCGCTCCGAGCCGACCTGGCTGAAGCCCGTGTGGCGGGACGCCCATTGGCGCGTCTATCAGGTCGAGGACGCGGTGCCCATGGTGTCGGGTGCCGGTTCGTCCGTCGTCAGCAGCGACGGAGCCGGCGTCGTCGTGCGGGCCCGCGAGCGCGGGTCGGTGATTCTGCGCATCGCCTACTCTCCCTGGCTGCAGGCCGACACCGGATGTCTGGAACGGGCGGGCGAGTGGACACGGCTGAAGGTGCCGGCGGCCGGTGAATACCGGATCGGCTCCTCGTACCGACCCCTCCGGCAGGGAAAGTGCTGAGCGAGTACATATCGCACATGCCGAGGGGCCGGGGGTCCGGGCCGAGGCCGGACCACTCGGTCGTCTCCCGCTCGTCGGTGGTGTGACCGACTCCGCCGCGACCGAGCCATGGTGTAGCTGGCTGCACCATGGCTTCGGGGGGCTGGTCCCTCGTGGCGGCCTGTCCCGGCCGGGAGGATGGAGACATCACCGACTACGGAGGAACCTCATGAAGCCGCTGCTCTGGATTGTGTTCGTCGCCGCGATCGCCGCGAACATCTTCTTCAACCTGGGCGTGAAGCAGGACGGCCTGCACATCGCACTGAGCGTCGTCTGCGGCGTGGTCGTACTCGCGTCCGGAGCGCGGCTGTGGATGCTGCGCGACCGGGCCGACGCGTGAGACACCGGTGGGCGCGTGAGTTACCGGACCGGTATGTGAGTTCCGGCATGGCGTTCGGCCTGCCCGGGGCGGGGCCCACTATGTGGATGCCGTGGTAGATCCTCCGGGACCACTGGAACAATCGATATGCCACAACGGTTCTGTACGTCGCTTCCGTGAGCCGCGGAGCGTGCGATGTCTGGGCGACGCCCTCAATGGGGAGGGGGACCGCTGGTGTCCCTCGGGACGAGGGCACCTTCGCGCGCGATGCCGAACCACGGAAGGTCTTACTCACATGCGTGTCATCGAGCCGCTGTACGCGGAGATCCTGCGGCGCAATCGGGGCGAGAGCGAGTTCCATCAGGCGGTACGGGAAGTCCTTGAGACGCTCGGCCCGGTCCTGGCGCAGCGACCGGAGTTCGTGGACGCCCGGATCATCGAGCGCGTCTGTGAGCCGGAGCGTCAGCTCATCTTCCGCGTGCCGTGGTCGGACGACTCCGGCGGCATTCATGTGAACCGTGGCTTCCGGGTCGAGTTCTCCAGCGCCCTGGGACCGTACAAGGGCGGGCTGCGCTTTCACCCCTCGGTCGATCTCGGCATCGTGAAGTTCCTCGGATTCGAGCAGATCTTCAAGAATGCCCTCACAGGCATGCCGATCGGCGGTGGCAAGGGCGGCGCCGACTTCGACCCGAAGGGCCGCTCCGACGCCGAGGTCATGCGGTTCTGCCAGTCGTTCATGACCGAACTCCACCGTCACGTGGGCGAGTACACGGACGTCCCGGCCGGTGACATCGGCGTCGGCGGCCGCGAGATCGGCTACCTGTTCGGCCAGTACAAGCGGATCACCAACCGTTACGAATCCGGTGTGCTCACCGGAAAGGGCCTGGGCTGGGGCGGTGCCCAGGCGCGCACCGAGGCCACCGGCTACGGCTGTGTGCTCTTCACCGACGAGATGCTCAGGAGCCGGGGCGGATCCCTCGACGGCCGGCGGGTCGTCGTGTCGGGCTCCGGCAATGTCGCGATCTACGCGATCGAGAAGGCCCAGCAGCTCGGCGCGACCGTGGTGACGTGCTCCGACTCCGACGGTTATGTCGTCGACGAGAAGGGCATCGACCTCGCCCTGCTCAAGGAGGTCAAGGAGGCCGGTCGCGGCCGGGTCTCGGAGTACGCGGAACGGCGCGGCGCACATGCCGGCTTCGTCGCCGGTACGGGCGTGTGGAACGTCCCCTGCGACGTGGCCCTGCCGTGTGCCACGCAGAACGAACTCCACGAGGCCGATGCGCTGACGCTCGTACGCAACGGGGTGCAGGCGGTCGCCGAGGGCGCCAACATGCCCACCACCCCGGAGGCCGTGCGGGTCCTCCAGGAAGCGGGCGTCGCCTTCGCCCCCGGCAAGGCCGCCAACGCGGGCGGCGTGGCCACCAGCGCGCTGGAGATGCAGCAGAACGCGTCGCGCGACTCATGGACCTTCGCGCACACCGAGGAGCGGCTCGCGGAGATCATGCGCCACATCCACGACTCCTGCTTCACCACGGCGGAGCGCTACGGCAGCCCCGGCAACTACGTGGCCGGCGCGAACATCGCCGGTTTCGAACTGGTCGCGGACGCCATGCTTGCGCAAGGTCTCATCTGATCCCGCGCCGTGCGCACCACCGGCCCGGCCGCCTCCGTGGCCGGGCCGGTGGCGCCGGGGCCCTTTCCTTCGGATCGGGCCCCGCGAGTCTCTCGGATCAGGCCCCGCGAGCCCGGCGTGATCCGAACGCGAGAGGCCCTGAGGGCCTCGTCACCGTGCGGGCCGGCGCCGGAAGAACTCTGCCAGCCCCGTGTTCACGGCCACCACGACGCCGGCCACCGCCGCCGCCACCGGATGACCCACGCGGTACACCGCGTACACCCCGCCACCGAGCACCACCGCCTTCACCAGCAGGACGCCCCACAGCGGAAGCCGGACCCGGGCGCGAGGAGCGGCGAACAGCCCCCACAGCACGATGGCCACCGCCGGTATTCCGAGCCCCAGCAGCCACCGGGCAGCGGCCCCGCCGCCGGCCGTGAAGCCCCACCAGGACAGGCACGCCAGCGCCGCCAACTCGATGACGAACGCCAGGAGTTCGTTGCTCATGAACCAGGGGCGGCCGCGCATCGCCGCAAGGCTGTCGAGGCCGTCGCTTGTCATCGGGCGGGATTCCTCCTCGGGCAGGTCCGCGAGACGGCGGGCGGCAGGTCAGCCGTCCGCGGGCGCGACACCGATCGGGCACGATACGCCCGTCCCCGCGGGTCTGTTGTGCCATGTGTCCCTCGTTTGTCAGCGCTCCGGCATAGGTTACCTACCGCCTGTACCAGCATGTCCGTCCCTGGAGGACTCGCACCGTGCCCCGCAAGATTCCCCCACCGCCCTTCGACCTGGCGGAGCTCGTACCGGAGTTCGCGAGCTTCGCCAGGGAGACAACCTTGCTGTATCCGAGGAGTGGGGAGCCCGGCGTCAGGCACAGTTCCATGGGCGGTCCGTTGCTCTGGCCGACCGGCGAACCATGGCCGTACTGCGCGCAGTCCGGGCACTGGGCCTTCGGCACCTGCAGTGATTCGGCGGGGGAGTCAAAGCCCGGTGCTGTGCCCATGGTGCCGGTGATCCAGCTTTTCGCCCGTGACGTGCCTTGGTGGGAGTTCCCCGAAGGCAAGGACGTGGTGCAGCTGCTCTGGTGTGCTCTCATCCACGAGGAGGATCCGGCCGGGGTCGTACTGCCGAAGCTGTACTGGCGCAATGAGGCCGAGACCGTCGCAAGGGGGTTGTTGCACCAGTTTCCCACCCCTCGTGAGGGTCAGTACGAAGACGACTTCGTGCCCCGCCCCTGCACGGTCTGTCCGACTCCCGCGGTCGAGTACCCCGGCCATGACCTCCCCAATGAGCTGCTGACAGCCCTACGCCCCCGCCTCGAAGAGCTCCAGGACCGCTTCGGGTTCTGGTACACGGAGGCGGCGAGCGCCCTGCAGAACAAAGTCGGTGGATATCCGGCTTGGACCCAGAGTCCGGACTGGCCGCACTGTGGCCAGGGCCACCGCATGGAGCACCTGTTCAGCGTCACCGGCGAGCCAGCCTATGGACGTTGGCTCCCCCTGGACGAGCACGAACCCGGAACGACGCAACCGAAGTGGGACGCTCCAGCGGCCAAGGACGTCCTTGACACCATCGGGCCGGAACTTGCGATCGGGGACGCAGGAGGCCTCTACGTCTTCCTGTGCCGCCAGTGCCCCCATCTGCCGTACGCACACCGCTACGACTGCCACTGAGCGCTGGGTCCGACACTCTCCGTATCCGGCGGGCGAACGTCTGGGTATCGCCTGCTCCTCATTGACTTCCGGTAGGTGCGATCCCGTTGGGGCAGAAAGTCTTCCCGGTTGCCCTGACCCCCGTGCCGACGAGCGTGCGGCGCATGGGCCCGCGAGGTCATGGGTTGCAGGAAGGCTGACGAACGGGAGTGTGCGGCCCCCAGGCTGCGAGCGTCCTCACCGTGGCGCCTCGTACGCACTGATTCGGCACCACGGCAAGTCGGTTGGCCCTGTTCCTGTTGTGGACTACTTGTCAGTGGTCTCCAGCGCAGGAGCAATGCCCGTCGGGCAGGAAACTCCCCAGTTCGTCTCGAACGGGTCGCGCCGGCAAGCGCCTGGCGGCTACAACGGCATGTATGACGGTCTTCTTCTGCGCGAAGTGCGGGGTCGAACTCACCCCGGACTTGGTGGAGCTGCCCACCGTGCCGGAGGTCTCGGGCCGTGACAGGGATCGGGACAAGGAGACACGTCTGGCCCCCTCCACTGTGCCGCGAGGGCACTATGCGATTGATCCCGAGCCGTGGGGCGCACCGTTCGCCCCGCCGACCGGCAAACCTCGGCCGCACCATTCGCGCCGACTGCTCATGCCGCCCGAGCTGACCGACTGGACCCCGACCGGGCCGAGGAACACCGTCGTCGTGCATCCCGACGACGCACCGGACCTGCGGCTGCTGGACCGGGGTGGCCCGCACCGGGGCTGTTGCGGCCCGCTCGGCACCGGGGGCCGCAACATGGCCTGCGGATGCGGTGTCCTCGTCGCCACCCTCGCTGCCGACTGCATGGGCCCGCACGAGCTCCACCTCGATCCCGTACGGGTGTACGCGTTCGATACGAAGGGAGCGGAGAGATGAGCAGCCGTCCTGTGCCAGCGCCTGTCGCTGAACCAGACGCTGAACTGGCGCCGCTTAGACACACTTCCGTGACCCCTCGTCCGAATTCGATGTGGGGCCCGGGTGGCGGTCCCTTGTGCTGCGGTGCCATGAGGCGGTCGTCGCAGAGTTTCCCGAGTACGAGCTTCTGGCGGTGAAGCAGAAGTGGGCGGCCCCGGCCTTCCAGGCTTGTCCTCGGCCGTGATCGTGACAACGCGGACAAGGACTCGACGCGGGCAGCGTCATCAACAACACTCATTGCAGCGGCCGTTCTTGTGACACCTTCGAGCTCGACACTCCGAAGGATCACGGACGGCCGCGCTTGCTGTCAGGAGAACGGTGAACCCCGTCAAGAGACGATCTTGTCGAGCTTAAATCTCAAGCCAAGAGCGCGTTGGCTTTTCCCATGACCTTCAGGGTCGCGTCCCGGCGGGCCAGGTCCTTCTCCAGCCGGGCGACCTTCGTGCGCAGCCGTTCCAGCTCGGCCTGCTCGGCCGTCTTCTTCGGCCGGGCCTGAGAGGTCCGCTGGTCTGTCAGGGCGTCCAGGGCGCCGGCGTCGCGGGCCTGGCGCCACTCGATCACATGCGGATGGTACAGCCGCTCACGCCGCAGGATCGCGCCCTTCTCACCGGTCGGGGCGGCGTCGTACTCGGCGACAATCCGCAGCTTGTACTCCGCGGAGAACGTCCGCCGCTTCGGACGAGGCGCCGGATCCGGTCCGGAGCTACGGGGGGTGGTGCTGGCCGTGCCGGGATGTACTCCTGTCTCGCCCTTCCAGCCTGACCCGGCAAAGCGGGCGTCTCAGTCAAGGCTGTCAGAGAGGGCCCGAAGGCCGCGCCACCTCTTGAGAGTTCCGTCACCAAGCCACTTGAATGTTGCCGTGACCATGGCGCCGATGGACAACACCGAAACTATCGCCGGACGGACCGAACTCAGCGAGATCATTGCGCAGCTGCGCGTGCAGAGGCCAGTCTTCCACTCAGAGGCCGACCTTCAGCACAGCTTCGCTCAGGTGCTGTGGGAGTTGGCACCGGACGTGCACTCCCGGCTCGAGGTGCCGCAGCGGCTGTCGGACAAGACCGAGTATTTGGACCTCCTGTGTATCGGGCCCTCGACCCGCACCGCGATCGAGTTCAAGTACTTCACTCGGAGCTGGACGGGCACGGTCGGCACTCCAGCCGAGAACTACGCCTTGAAGGCGCATGGCGCCACCGACCTCGCACGTCTGCACTTCGTTCGGGACATAGCCAGGTTGGAGCGCTTCTGCCGCCGATCCGACCAGAACGGTCTCGCCCTCATGCTGACCAACGAGGCCTCCCTGTGGACTTCGCCAGGCCCCGGCCGCCGGCGCACTCGGGATCACGACTTCAGGATTCACCACGGCGGGGAGCTCGCCGGGACGCTGCTCTGGGCCGAGGGAACTTACAAGCCGAACACATGCAATCTGCGAGGCACGTACTCCCTCGATTGGGAGCAATACTCCGAGCAGGACGGAGGAGACGGGGAGTTCCGCTACCTGGCGGTGTTCGTCACTCCATCGTCTACCGGAGTCGGTGACGCCATCGCGCACGCGTAGTCCCCTTCGTGGATCACTCCACGCAGCAGAGCGCCTAGCCACGGAAGCCGCTTCGCAGCCGTTCGATGGAGACCGTCCACTCGTCCGCGTAATGTCGTACTGCCTCGCCGGAGAGCCCGAGTTGCAGCGAGCGGTATGGCAGGGGCTGAAGGTGCAGGTCGCGCTCGGGGTCCCACTGGAAGCGGGCTGGTGCACGCTTCTGCTGGCGTTGCCAGGTGCTGCGGTCGGAATGCAGCCCACGGACGTAACTCGACAGGCAGACATTGCGCAACGCCCATTCGAAACCGTCACGTGTGATCTCGACGGCCAGGACTGTCTCCTGTCCCGCCTTCGTGCCCCAGCCGCAGCGGTACATCATCCACAGAAACGACGGCTTGATCTATGTCAAGCCGCGTTCATAGCCCTTTTTGCAAGAGATTCCTGGTCGGTTCGGTGGCCCCTTCAGCAGCAATACCCGTCCTGGTCACGGAGAAGATCGAACTGCACAGGCAGTCGGCCGGGGGCAGAACCGGGCGTGTTCCGGCCTGCCCCCGTGATCCACGGGCGGTTGGTGGTTCTGAGCGGGGTCAGTTCCTCGCCTCATCGGCCAGGAAGGCGCTCAGGCTGTCGAGGAGCATGGCGCTGCCCTGCTCGGCCATGTCGCGTTCCTCGGCGGTGTCGCAGGTCTGGTGGAGCACGATCTGCGTGTGGTGGTCGTTCTGCTCGTCGAGTTCCATGGTCATGGCTGCGGGCGCGGGCTTGCCGGGTACGTCCATGCCGACCACCAGGAGGCGGTTCTCGGCGACCTCAAGATAGGAGCCGGTCAGCGGGAACTGTCCGCCGTCGGGCGTGACCATCGTGGCCTTCCACGCTCCGCCCGGCCGTACGTCCATCTCGACGGAGCCGGCAACGGCGTAAGCCCACCGGGCGTACTGCTCGGGAGTGGTCCACGCCCGCCACACCTTCACCGCGGAGGCGTCGAGCGTTCGGGTCAGCTTGTAGGAGAAGCCGTTGGCCGGGGTGGTCTGCTCGGTGCTCATGCTTCGTCTCCTCGTTTTCGTGCCTGGTCGGGACTGTCGCACCTGTAGACGCCCGTGGACGCGGAGACTCATCGGTCTTGCTGGGGCTTCTCTCAATTGGGCGAGGATGCGGGTAGGGAGCGGTTCGAATGAGCCCGTCCATACTGGTGGCACGCGAACTCGTCGAAGTAAGCGGGGGTAGGCCACAGGCCCGGTCTCAGACTCGGCCGTGGGATGGTCGTGCGCGTGGGCGAGTCCTGGGTGTTCAGCGACGGCAGTGAGGCTGTGTCGTCAAAGGCCGTGTTGGTGACGCTCCGGGGAAGAATCGCCGGAGGACAGCTCAAGAAGTGGTTGACCAGTTCGTCCGGCCGTCTGTTGGGCATCGTGACCAACACCGAGCGTGCGACGGTGATGCTGCTCGACGGTGAAGGTGATCCGGGCGAGCACGCCGTGGATCCGGGAGCTGGCGGCTGGAGCAACGGCTTCGTGCTAGCCAACGGGCAACATGACCAGTATCCGAACGAGGACACCGTGCCTCTTGAGGAAGCGTTCAGAATCATCGATCACATCCTTGCTGCGATTTTCCCGCCCTCTGATGCGCCCTGGTCGATCGACCGCTGAGGCTGCGCCGTTTGCACTACCAGCAGATGGCTGGGCGTCCGTCTGGACCGCCCTACCGGCTGCGCAAGAGTTTGTGAATGCGGTTTGGTGATCCATGTCAAGCATCTTTCGTAGTCCTTTTATGTTCCGCCGCGCCGACCGATCACGGGCTATGCCCGATGGCAGGCTGATCCACGTCCCGGAGGACGGCCAATCCCCGCGTCCCCGTGCCGTCTGCCCTCGCCGCCCGTGGGTACCGTCACCTTGACGTCTGTTGCCGACATTGGCGGTCCGCGTCCCCGGGTTGGCGGTGTTTGAAGGAGTGGATACAGGCATGCCATCTGGTGCTGAGCGAAGTACAGCAGAGGGGTTCACATCGGCCAGCGCTGCGCGGGTAATGAACGTGGCGTGCCGGCGGGTTGGGCTGGATGGCGACGGGGCGTCTCTGATCCGGTTGGGTGAGAACGCGTTGTTCCGGCTGGCGGCTCATCCAGTGGTGGTGCGGATTGCGAGGTCGACGGAGTATCTGGACACGGCGCGGGGTGAGGTTGCGGTGTCGCGCTGGTTGGTGGGTGAGGGCTTCCCGGTCACGCGGGTGGTCGACGACCTGGAACAGCCCTTGGTGGTCGACGGTCATCCGGTGACTTTCTGGCATTTGATCGAAGACAGTGACCGAAAGCCGACATACGGGGAGTTGGGCGCCGTCCTCCGGGACTTGCACTCGCTCACCCTGCCGGGTGGTCTGTCGCTTCCGCCTTACCCTGTTCTGGACCGGACGGAGCGGCGGATCAAGGCAGCGGTCGACATACCGGAGGACGACCGCGCGTTCCTGCGTAAGCGGGCGTGTGAGCTGCGGGACCGGGTACGGGATCTTCGGTTCGAGTCTGTGAAGGGCCCTCTGCACGGGGACGCGCATGTGCAGAATCTCATGGTGGACCGGAGCGGTCAGGTGACTCTGATCGATCTGGAGCGGTTCAGCTTCGACTTTCCCGAGTGGGATCTGATGGTCACCGCCACGGAACACGAGAGCCTGGGGTGGCAGACCAGGGAGGAGTACGGCGCCTTCGTCGGCGCGTACGGTCGGGATCTGCGGACCTGGGTGGGCTTCCCGACTCTCCGGGCCGTGCAGGAGTTCAACATGACGACGTGGCTCATGCAGAACGTGGGCGAGAGCGCCGAGACGGCGGCCGAGTATGCCCGTCGTATTTCCTCGCTCCGGAACGAGAACGCGCCGCGCGACTGGAACCCGGGGTAATCCCGGCTACTCGTCGTCCATCCGCTTCATCGCGTCTCGTACATGTCCGTTGAACTGCTGAACGACCGGGTTCGTCGAGTGGACAGAGACTTCGCGCTGGAAGTCGCCCACATACCGCTGGAACCGGGCGGACTGGAGAGCGTCTCCCGCTTCGACGGCGAGACCCGCGGTTGTCACGGCCTCTTCGAGGTCGCCGTTGAGTAGCTGACTCTGGGCGAGCACCATGCGGCAGAAGCCGAGTGTGCGGGCGTACTTGGGGTCGGTAAGGGCGACGGCGCGTTCGGCGAATCGGACTGCTTCAGGGCCCTGCCCGAGGTCGCGGAAGCAGTGGCAGAATTCGCCGATCAGCTCGGCTTCGTCCATGTAGGAGAGCCATTCGGGGGCGTCGGCGCTGTCGGCTCGCTCGAAGAACTTTTCCGCCTCGTTCATCGCGCGGGCGGCGCCCTTGTGGTCCTGTGCGGTGGACAGGGCCCGCGCCTCGTGGGCGGAGAACAGCGCCATGGCACGGGGTGTGGAGCCGGCCTTGCCGCCCTCGACCGACGCGCGGGCCAACATGAGGGCGCGGGGCGCCTGGCCTAGATAGTTGGCCTGGTGGCTCATGTTGGTCAGGATGCGCGCACCCATCATGCGGTCACCCACCACCTGTGTCAGCCGCAGCGTCGACATCATGTAGCGGTCGGAGAGTACGTGGTTTCCGCTGTCGTACGCGCTCCAGGCGAGAAGTTGCGACATCTCCGAGGCGGCCTTGAACAGCGCTTCGCCCACTCTGGCGCTGTAACTCGCTCCGAGGAGTGGAAGCACGTCTTCGCGGAAGTAGTGCCGGAACGCCTTGTGCGCGTGGCCTCCGCCGAACTGAAAATCGAGCTGCATGAAGAACCCGGCGGCGGTCCGGATTGCAGCGACATCGCGCATGCTCACGCGGCGGGTGGCGGGAGCGTCTACGGGCACGCCATCGGGGCGGGAGACCAGCCAGGAAAGGACGGCGGAGTGCACGTCGTCATCGGGAAGCGGGGCTTCGTCCGACGGGCCGTCTTCTGGACGCTGGTGGGTGAGACCGTCGAGGGTTTCCAGCGTCTCGGTCAGCGATCCTGCGCAGCGCGTGCGGACCGCGGGAACAGGTGCCGACGGGACACTGCGAAAACCGAGATCCTTCGGCGTGATCCTCCGCCGTAACTTGTCGCTCAGTGCCTCGGCGACGAATGCGGCGGTCTGCCGCTGGATACCGCTCCCGTCCAGCCACCGTTGAACCGCGACGTGCGTGGTCCCCAGGTGTTCGCCGTGCCGCTGCGCGACCTCGCGAACCCGTTTGGCCAACCCCTTGTTCGAGGCTCCGGCCTCCGCCATGACGGCGGCCAACTGGTGGTTCGGCTCTTTGCTCACGTTCTGCTGGCACCCCCGGCGTCACGTCAATTGCGCATTCTGTCACAGCAGTTCCAGCCGAGGGGGTTCATCGTGAACCCCCCGACGCCAGCTTCCGAACCCCACGTGTGTATGTGAACCCCCTTGCGAACGCTCCCTCATGGCCGAGGACGGTCGTTGACTGTCGAGACAAGACACCCCGGCGGTGCATGGCGGCACCCCGGGGCATGGCCAACCTGATGGAAGCAGGTCGACATGCGGAACCATATCGGCAGGATTTTCGAGTTGCTATTGAACCTCTTACTGCCCGCTCCGGGCCACCACCGCGCGGCGGGAAACAACCCCGCCGGGGGATGTTCGGACACGCCGACGATGAGCCTCCTGCGTATCCCGGACCCCTACGTCTGGCCCACGATCCGCGGTGAAGACGTCCGGCTTGTCCGCCCGTACATCGTCGCGCACGAGCGCCGCACCCGGTCCCGTCCCGTCTGCGGCTGCTTCACGGGTCTCGGCTGCACCGCCCACCGGACGGTGGTGACACGGTGAGCAAGAACCCCCGCCTTCTCCCCTGGCTCGGCCCGGCCGGCCAGCGTTCCTACCTCGTCACCGATCATGGCGGCCGAAGTCATCTTTCCCGGCTCGCTGACGAGATGGAAGCGGTCCAGCTCCAGGCCGGCGACATCCTCCTCAGCCACGCCGCCGACATCCTCAAGGACGAGAACGTCAAGCCCTGGGAACTCCGCTACCTCAGCGCCCGACTCTACGAAGCGCTGCGCGACGCGCTCCGGGTTGCCGAGAGCAGGGGCAACCGGCTCCACGAACCCGATGACGACAATGTCGAGCCGGACGACGACCCGGCATCCACCGACGGAACAGCCACATGAGCCCGAGCACGGGCGGAACACGGGAGTGGGAGATCGCACCGGCAGCGAGCAAGGCCGTCAGCCGCGAACAAGACGGCCGATTGACCCTGCCACTCCAGATCAACCACCACGACACCCCTGTCGCCACCACCCGGCTGCTTCTGACCATCGCTGAGGCGGAACAACTCCACGCCTCGCTCTGCCACGCGCTCGACAGGGAACCCGTACCCGACGGCGCACCGGAATGCCGCAAACCGATCCAGTACCCCGGCGGCCGACACCGATTCTGACCTCTGCCGGGCAAGCGACCGGCTGGGGCCTCTCTCAACAAGCGCTGACATGACACCGGATCACCCCTCAAACCCTGGCAGGCGCGGGGTGGTCCGGCAGGGGACCGCTGACAAACGATCACGAATCCCGGTGCCGATGGTACCGGGGCTCTCGTCGTGTCCATACGGCGCGGCCCAGCAAGGTCAGTGTTCAGCCAGCCTGTAGGGAAAGGGACTTGAGAGAATGGACGGCATCGGGGACAACGCATTCGACTCCCACGACCTGGACCCCGACGCGGCCTTGTGGGTACGCGGCGCCGATTACCTGGCCGGTTGGCGAGACGCAACCCAGGCAGCGACAGAACTCAGCAACGCGCTGACAGCGGTAGGTATAGAAACAACGGGGAGCAAGCTACGCGCCACGGCCAGTGCGGACGGCTCGGCGCTGGTTAAACTCGAACTCTCAGCAGCCACCGTGCGGGAGATCGCTACGATCACCCGGAGGGCTGGTGCCCAGGAGCGCAAGGCCGGCTGAGCGTGAGCAGATACGAGCCCACTCGCTCTGGACGGGTGCTTAGAAGGCGCCTGCCTTTAGCCGGCGCAATCCCTGGCGTGAGCTGGCAGTTGCTCCACGGTGACAGCTACTCATTACCAACTTCGACACGCATTCGACTGCGGCGGCCAGCGCGCATCCTCTTCACTGAGTGCATGGAACTAGTTGAGCCGCCAATCAGATGGACGCAGGACAAGCACCGCGCTGGTACAGAGTCCCGTCAACAGCGCTGCTCTTGGCGGGACCCTTGCCCCAACGATGCTGCCTGGCGCGTGCATGTTGCGGACAAGGGCGGCGAGAGTTGGTGGGCCGTCTGCGAGGAACATCGCGCCGCCTCTCCGGTCTTGAGCGCTATGCGCCCGGTCGAGTAGCCCACGGCTCCGGAGGCCGCTCACGCGGCGCTCGTTGCCCCTGGTCACGGTGAAAAGAGCGGGCGCTGCTTGGCAAGCCGTCCATGGTCGGCGCTACCTGCGGACGTTGGATCGGCCAGGTTCTGTCTTGCGATACCAGGCCCTAGATGATCAATTCCAAGGGGTCAGTGGTTGTATGCGGTGAGCGAGCGCATGACGGGTTGGCGCTTTGGTCGCTGCGCGGGGCTGTGCCGGGCGGATCGGTTACCGCTTGAGGAGTTCGGCCAGCATGGCGCTGGTCGCTTGGTCAGCCGGTAGGAACGCCTCAAGTCGTAGTTCGGCGATGGTGACGTCGATAGCGGTGCCGAAATGGGTGAGCGTGGTGATGAGCGTTAGCTCCCTGCCGTCGGCCGGATCGTGTGCCCGGAGGCGCAGCGGTACGGCAAAGCCGAGGTGATGCGGTGACTCGCGCGGACGTGGTGGTGCCAGGTCGGTGAGTTCGGAGGCCAGGCGTTGGAGTTGGTCGTCTGGGTTGCGCACGCTCTCGGCCTGGATGCGGTCGATGATGTGCCACGCCCACTCGTCGAGGTTGACGATGCGTGGCGCGAGGCCCTGCGGATGCAGCAACACCCGGGGAACGCTCACCGGCGGTACGAGCAGATGCGGGGCCACACCGGCGGTGAGCGCGTGGAAGGCGGCGTTGGCCGAGACGAGGTCACCGTGCCGGTCGACGACCACCGCCGGGTACGGCAGGTGGCCGTGCAGGATCCGTTCGAGGGCAGTGCGAATCGGTTCGAGCTGGGGGTCGTCCAGGCGGGTCTGCGGGTAGGCCGGTGCGAATCCGGCCTCAAGGAGGAGTTCATTGCGTTCGCGGACCGGCACCTCCAGGGATTCGGCGAGCCGGATGATCATTGATCGGCCGGGGGTCGACCGTCCGCTCTCGATGAAGCTGAGGTGCCGCTGCGTGGTTCCGGCACGCATGGCCAGTTCCAGCTGGCTGACGCGCCGCCGAGAGCGCCACTCACGCAACGCTCCGGCGAGCCCGCCTCTGGTCGATTCGCTGATCACTCCTCTTGTGTACTCGCGTGGCTGCTGATCCGCCATTCCCTGCGAGGAATTGCCGCGTGACGGCCGGCGGCTGCACGGTCGTTGCCGCACGCCGACCATTCGCAACCGAGGGGAACAGCCATGGCTGACATTGACATCCACAACCTCACCGACCGCTACATTGCCGTGTGGAACGAACCCGATGCAGAGCGACGCCGCGCCGCGATTCGCGAGCTGTGGTCCGCCGATGCGGTCCATGTGCTGCAGCCTCCCAAGGAGATCCTGCAGACCGCTGCAGGGCTGGGCTTCGATCGTCTCGTTTTGGAGGCGCGCGGGCACCACGCGTTGGAGTTCCGGGTGACGCGCGCCTACGAGGAGTTCGTCGCGCCGGGCACCTTCGTCTTCCGGTCGCGCTCCAACACCGACAGGCTCCACGATGTCGTCAAGTTCAACTGGGAGATGGCGCCCCGGGACGGTGGTGAGGTCGCCGGCGTCGGGCTGGAGATTCTCATGCTCGGCCCCGACGGCCGCATCGTCAGCGACTACCAGTTCATCGAAGGATGACCGCAATGACGGCAATACTCCCATCAACAGTGCGCAGTTACCACGTCACCACCGGCGGCGGTATCGATGGTCTGTCGCTGTGCACGCACGAGCCACGCACACCCAGGGAGGGGGAGGTCGCGGTCGCGGTCCACGCCACCTCGCTCAGCTTCCGCGAACTTCTGGTGCTACGAGGACAGTACGTGCTGCCCGTCAAACCGGGCGTCATACCGGTCTCGGACGGTGCCGGCGAGGTCGTCGCCGTTGGGCCGGATGTCCGGCGGGTGCGCCCAGGCGACCGTGTCACAGCCGCGCTGTTCCCGCGGTGGCTGGACGGCCCGCTGAAACCGGCATACCTGCCGCAACTGGGTGGCTCGCTCGACGGAATGCTGACCGAGCTGGCCATCCTCCCCAAGGACGCCCTCGTGCCCATCCCCGACCACCTCTCCTACGCCGAGGCGGCAACTCTTCCCTGCGCCGCCGTCACGGCATGGAACGCCCTGACAGGCGACGGCCGCGGAATCCAGCGCGGACAGACCGTGCTGGCCACCGGATCCGGCGGCGTATCGCTGTTCACGGTGCAGTTCGCCAAACTCCTGGGCGCGAGAGTAATCGCCACGACAAGCCGCGCGGACAAGGAACAGCGCCTTCGCGATCTTGGAGCCGACGAGGTCATCAACTACCGCGACATCCCGAACTGGCACACCGCAACCCGCGAACTCACCGCCGGACAAGGGGTCGACCGCGTCGTCGACACCGCCGGAACGCTGGAGCAGTCGCTGAAGTCAGTCGCCGTCGACGGACATATCGCCTTCGTGGGATCCGTCTCCGGCAACTGGCCACCGGTCGACCCTCGTCTGCTGTTCGGCGTCGCCGCTACGGTCCGGGCGTTGGCCGTCGGCAGTCGTGCTCAGTTCACCTCAATGAACGACGTCATCACCGCGCATCGACTCCGACCAGTCCTCGACCAGGTGTTCCCGTTCGAAGAAGCCCTGGCAGCGTACCGGTACTACGAATCGGCCAGCCCGTTCGGAAAGGTAATCATCAAGATCAGATAGCCGGCGAGCGTGCGTGGTCGGGGGAATCCCGCGCATGCTCCATCCAAGGGGTGCCTGCGGAGACGCGAACGAGGGCATCCATGATCGTTTTGTGACGAACAACCTGGACACCCTCGCGACAGCAGTTTATGTGACGACCGACGACCTGCTGAAGGCGAGGCCGGAGTTGGCACCGCGGCGGCCGGCCGTGGGGATCACGCCGCAGCTCAGCGATGCCGAACTCGTCAGTCTCGCAGTGATGCAAGCGATGCTCGGCTACACCTCCGAGGCACGGTGGCTGCGGCACGCACGGGACCACCTTCGTCACCTCTTCCCGTACCTGCCGCAGCAACCCGGCTACAACAAGCGGCTGCGCAAGTCCGCCGGCCTGCTCCGTCGGGTCACCCAGTTTCTGGCCACCAGCACCTCGATATGGACCGACGACGTATGGGTTGTGGACTCCACACCCGTGGAGTGCGGCCGCTCCCGGGAGACCGTCAAACGCTCCGACCTGGCCGGCTGGGCAGAATACGGCTACTGCGCCAGCCACAGCCGCTTCTTCTGGGGCCTGCGTCTGCACCTGGTCTGCACCCTCCAGGGCCTGCCCGTCGCCTTCGCCCTCACGGGTGCCAAAGCCGACGAACGCGAGACCCTGCTCGACCTCCTCGCCGCCAAGCCCCACCTCCTCGCCGACCGCCCCGGACAAACCCTGATCGGCGACAAGAACTACTTCGGCCGTGGCTTCGAACGCGAACTCGCAGAACAGGGAGTCCAGTTGCTGCGGCCCGCCCGCAAGGGCGAGCAGGAACGGCCCGGCACTCACCTGTTCAAACCCCTGCGCCAGATCATCGAGTCGATCAACGAAACGTTCAAGGGACAGCTCGACCTCGAACGGCATCGCGGACGCACACCCTGCGGCGTCATCGCACGCGTCATGCAACGCATACTGGCGCTGACCGCCGCAATCTGGCACAACGACGCCACCGGACAAACCGTCCTACGCTCCCTGACCGCCTACGATCACTGACCCCTTGGAATAGATCATCTAGATAGAGGCAGAGAACCAATCGTGCGAACCACTGCAGGCCGTCTACGCGGTCCGGTAGCGCCGTGATCACGGGTGAGTTGAAGCACAAGGTCGACCAGGTCCGGGATGCGTTTTGGTCAGCTGGCATCTCCAACCCCCTGGAGGTGATCGAGCAGATCAGCTACTTGTTGTTCATCCAGCGCCTGGATGAGCTGCAGAAGCGCAGGGGGCAGACGGCGGCTCGGGTAGGCCAGCCAGTCAAGAACCCGACCTACACGACTGAGACGGACTCGCTACGGTGGTCGCGGTTCACTCATGAGTCGCCGGAGGAAAGTAGCGCTGCTACAAGTGATCGGTTAAAGATGGCGGCATGGACGCGCAGCAGGTGACCTTGCGGAAAATGACGCCGGCGGAGTATCACGCGGCTACTGAGCATCGTGAAGCCGAGTCGGCTCGTGTGCTCAGCAAGTTCATGCCGGAAGAGCTCGCGCGAGAACGAGCCCGGGGCGGCACAGCCAAGTTCCTCCCTGACGGCCCCGACACGGCCGGTCATCATCTCCTGATGGCGGAGAACGGAGCAGGCGAGGTGGTGGGGAACGCGTGGATCGGTCCGAACCCGGGCCAAGCGTCGGGCACCGCTAGCACCGCGTGGCTGTACGACATCAACGTCTTCGAGCCGTTTCGACGCCGTGGATACGGATCCGCCATCCTCGCAGCCTCCGAGGAGCTCGTCGCTCGCGAGGGCAAGACAGCGCTCGCCTTGAATGTCGTCGGCGGCAACGAGGCAGCCATCGCAATGTATCGCCACAGTCGCTACGAAGTGTCGTCGATGTCCATGCGCAAGAGCCTGTAGTGGTAAGAACGGGTCGGCGAAGCCCCTCAGGTGACCAATATCTTTGCTGAACAGGGGTAGGCCCAGGTGCCGGGACAGGGTACGGCCCGGATTGTCTTCCCCTGCCGGGCAGCCCGTTGACCAGAACACCGAGTGGTCCAGCTATGCCACCGCCTCCGGTCGTTCGACGAGCTGGCCGCATTCGAACCGGGCCCCGGCACGGACCAGGGGGACCAGGTGTGCTCCGGTGATCGCGCGCCAGCGTTCCTGGGCGGACTCGACGAGCTTGAAGACCATGGCGAGGGCCGCGGCCGGGCTGCCGGCGCCGCGGGTGACCTTGGTGCGGAGCTTGACGGTGGAGAACGTGGACTCGATCGGGTTCGTGGTCCGCAGGTGGATCCAGTGCTCGGCCGGAAAGTCGTAGAACGTCAGCAACTCGTCCCGGTCCTCGGTGATCCTCGCGACCACGCGATGGGGAAGCGGCCCTCGCGAAGGGCCGGCAGGCCGATGTCCCGTGGCTACGCCTGGTAGACAGTGATAGTGGATGCCGTCCGGGCGGCACGGATCCCGCGCATACGTGCGTGCTCTTCCTGGATCTCGGGGGCCGGCTTCTCCCTGCGGATGCGGGTTGGCAGGTCCGCATTGGTGGCCTGGCGGCCACAAGCCCCCAGAGCATCAAGAGTGCGCCTGGGGACTTGCGGGACGGTTACCGACGGTCGGCGTCGGGGGCCGGAGCGATGCCCGTCGGACAGGACGTCCCCCAGTTCGTCTCGAACGGGGTACTTAGCTTGACCCCCGTCCCGCCGATCCCGCAGTAGCCGGCCGGGTTCTTGTCCAGGTACTGCTGGTGATATGCCTCGGCGGGCCACAACGTGCGGCCCTCTGCCGGGAGGATCTCCGTGGTGATCTCTCCGTGGCCGGCGGCCGTCAGGACCTTCTGGTACGCCTCGCGGGACGTGGCCACCGCCGCCTCCTGCTCGGGGGAGTGGGTGTAGATCGCCGACCGGTACTGCGTACCCACGTCGTTGCCCTGGCGGAAGCCCTGTGTCGGGTCATGGGACTCCCAGAAGACCTTCAGCAGCTCGGAGTACGTGACGATCTTCGGGTCGAAGACGACGCGGACCGCTTCCGTGTGCCCTGTCAGGCCCGAGCAGACCTCTTCGTACGCGGGGTTCTCCGTATAGCCGCCCTGGTAGCCGGCGAGCGTCGTCCAGACGCCCTCGGTCTGCCAGAACTTGCGCTCGGCACCCCAGAAACAGCCCAGCGCGAAGTCCGCGACCTCCAGGCCGTCCGGGTACGGGCCCAGCAGCGGATTGCCGAGGACCGTGTGGCGGGACGGGACGGTGAATTCGGGGGTGGGGCGGCCGCGCAGGGCCTCCTCCGGGGTGGGGAGCTGCGGGGTGCGGCGGTGCAGGAACATGCGGGGCTCCTCCGGGGTAGGGGTGTGCAGCGCGTATAACGCAGCGGGGCCGCCGCGGATTCCGGCGCCCCCGCTGCGTCGCACTGGTCAGTTCCCGCCCGCCGCCAGGACCTGTGCGGCGCTGAAGTCGCGGGCCTGGAGGTAGCGCTTCTTCGGGTCCCCGGAGTACGTCCACGGGGCACCGTCGATGTGGCCGTCGACCGCACGGAACTGCTCCACCGCTTCCTCGTACCGGTCCTGCCAGTACAGCAGCCAGGCGAGCATGTGGCGGACGCGGACGATCCGCAGGTCCCCGGGGTCGGCCTCCGCGGCGGCCGCCACATCGATCAGACAGGCATCGACCGCGGCGATCAGCTCGGGGCTCTTGTAGTACGCGTCCGGATCCACTTCCTGTTCCGCCGTCTCCTGCTCGAACGCGGCGTAGAGCGGGAGGAAGGAGAGGAGCCGGCCGGGGCTGCCCTTCGCCGCCGCCTCGCGCGCGAACCGCTCGGCCAGCTCGTGCGAGCCGCGCCACTTGCGGCACCAGTACTGGAGCGCCGAGGTGTGAGCCGCGAGGTGGTGTGCGTCGCGCTTCTCGATCTCGGCCCACAGGGCGCGGAAGTCGTCGTGCCCGTAGCCGAGGCCCAGGGCGCAGGAGATCTCGGCGATGTACGGGCACGGGTCGTCGCCCGCCAGCTCCTGGGCCTCGTGGCAGGCCACCCGGGCCTGGGCCATCATCCGGTGGAAGCCGGCGAACTGCTCCTGCGTGGTGTATTTCGCCTGCTTCGCACCGCGGATGTCCGCGGCCACGCTGATCAGCGCGCCCGCGTGCACGAGGGCGGCGCCCGCGTCCTTCGGCTGCGCGGTGCGCCAGGCCAGCAGCCAGGTGTCGTCGGCCGCGGCCTCGTCCTGGAGGACGCCGGCGCGCCGGTAGCGCTCCTGCCAGTCCCGGCCCGCGCCGGCGAGGAAGTCGGCGCCCGCCTGCCAGTTCCCGGCCCGGACAGTGGCGCGTACCTCCTCGTCGTGCGGGTCGGGGGCGGCGGCGTGTGCGGTGTCGAGGGCGTCGGCCGGGACGAAGCCGAGTTCCGCCGCGGCCCTCGCCGGGTCGGACTTCCGGCTCCGGCGTTTGCGGGGCGCCGAGGGGGCGGCGCCGGAGGCGGCTTCGGACGACGCCGTGTTCTTCCGTGCCTTCAGCCAGAAGTAGACGCCGAAGGCGATCGCCAGCAGGGGTATCAGTCGTGCCACAGGAAGTACCGGTCCATTCGGGGAAGATGCATGTCGGTCACGGGGCGAGCAGTTTGCGCAGCGGCTCCGTGTCCGGGATGTCCGCAACGGCGGCGTCCAGCGCAGCGGGGAGCTCCTGCGCGTACCCGTGCGGCAGCTCCAGCGTGGCGGAGTCGGACCAGGACAGCTGCCAGCGGGCCCGTCCCTGCCGTACGCACTCGTTGCTGACCAGCTGCGACAGGCCGGACCGCAGCCGGGGCCTGGCGAACTCGCGGGCCGCCCGGCCGGTCGCCGCGGCGGCCTCCTCGGACTTGGGCAGCCGGTCGGCGATCTGCCACAGCGCACCCGCGTCGATCGCGTCGAGCGTGGCGGAGAGCGAGCCGTCGCTGCCGGTCGCCTCGGCGACCACCGCGCCGAACCCCTGCGCCGACCGTTCGGTGTACGACGCCATCGACTCGTGCACCAGCTCCGGCCAGTCGGCACGGCGCAGCCCCAGCGCCTCGGGCGTGAGGACTGCCCCTTCGACGGCGGCGAGCGCCCGCTCGGGATCGGCGAGCAGGGCCAGGGACGGTTCCACCGGCTCCGAGGCACGCCCGTCGTCCGGCAGCGCCTCGATACGGGCGACGCGCTCCGCGATCGGCGGATGCGAGTCGTACGGGGAGGACGGCTCGGTCGGCAGGGAGCCGCGCATCTCGTCCAGCTCGTCCTGGCGGGCGGCCAGCAGATGCCGTACGCCTCCGAGGACCTGGCCGGGCAGCGGCAGCATTCCTGCCTCGACGCCGAGCGTGGCGTACGCGTTCATGTAGAAGCCGTGGGCGGCGTCGAGAGCCGGGAGCTCGCGCAGGGCGGACGCGGTCGCGTCCCGGCCCGCGATCCGGGCTGCGGCGACATCGGCTGCGAGCTCCTCGCGGCGAGCGCCGGAGAGCGTGGCGCGCATGTAGAACTTCGCGTACGCCGTGTAGATCGCCGCCATCGCGCGGTACGTGACACCGGCGCCACCGGTGTCGATCTCCTTGGCCTTCCTGCCCTTGGCGAGGGCCTTCGCCGCCTTCTTCTCCTGGCGCGCCTGCTCCTTGGCGACGGTGTTGCCCGCCCGCTCCTGGAAGTGGGCGATGGTGCGCAGCACCTGGATGCGGCCGCGGGCGGTGATCGCGGTGAGCCGGGTGTCGGAGTTGCCGTAGTGGCCCATCTCATGGGCGAGTACGGAACGCAGCTGGGCCTGGGACAGGCCGGTCATCAGGGGCAGGCCGAGATAGAGCCGGCGCCTGCCGCCGACCAGGCCGAGGAACCTGGCGTCCTCGCTGACCGCGGCGTTCACATCGCCGGTGAGCACGATCTCGTCGGGCGCGCGGGTGCCGACCTGGTGCGCGATGTCACGGACGGTGGCCCAGAGCCGGGGTTCGTGGGTGTCGTCGACCGGCAGTCCGGCCAGGCCCTCGTCCTTCGGCGTGCGCAGCATGAACATGCCCCGCACGATCGGGACGGCCAGTACGACGCTGAGGACGAACAGCTTCGCGGCGACGCTGCCCGTCGTCCACGCGAACGCCGCCCAGTCGAGGGCTCCGAGGACGGCGAGCAGGACGACGCTCAGGAGATAGAAGCCGGCGAGCAGGACAAGGGCGCGCGCGGCACGCAGAGATGGGCCCATCGGGCGATTCCCCCCACGGGAATGAGAAACGTATGGCGAACGGCAGAGTCGGGGCGGTGCGGGTTGTGGGGGGAACCGGAGTATGTCCTACCGCGGGCGGATGCGGCAACGTGGTTCGGCAACAGCCGGAGTCGGCGGTGGAACGGGGGCTGACCAGCGGTGGAACGGGGGCTGACCAGCGGTGGAACCGGCCCCGCGTCACCGCGGGAGTGTCGCCGGGCTGCCGCCGTTCGCCTCGTACCCGGCGACCGCCAGCGCCCGGTAGACCGTGTACTCGCCGGCCGGGTCGGGGTTCTGCGTCCACGGCAGCGCGCCCACGTGCCCGTCGATGTGGACGAGCTGGTGCATCGCCTCCGCCCAGCGTTCCATCCGGACCAGGAACAGCACCAGCAGATGACGGACATGGGCGAGCATCGGGTCGTCGGGGCGCGCCGCGTGCACCGCGAACAAGGCGCCCTCGACGGCCGTCGTCACCACGACGCCCCGGTAGAAGCCCTGCACCAGATTGACCTCGGGCAGATGCTCGTACACCGCGAACAGCGGCAACGCGGCCAGCAGCGAACCCTGCGGGGCGCGGGCCGCGGCGGACGTCGCGAACCGCTCGGCCTCCTCACGGGAGCCGTGCCACTTCTCGCACCAGAAGTGCAGGGCGGCGATGTGCGCGCCCATGTGCGCCGGCGCGCGGTCGATGATCTTCGCCCAGAGCTGGTCGAACTGCTCGTGGGAGTAGCCGAGTCCACGCGCGACGGCCAGTTCGACGATGTACGGGACCGGGTCGCCGGGCGCCAGCAGGGCCGCCTCGCCGCAGACCGTACGGGCCTCCTCCAGGATGATCCGGAAGTCGTCCGTCCCCGCGGAGGAGGACCGCCATGCCTGCTGGACCAGGAACTCGGCGTGCACCGCAGCCCCGCCCGCGTCCTTCGGTGACTGGGCGCGCCACGACCGCAGCCACGCACCACCGACCCCGGGCGCCTGCGTCAGCTCCAGCGAGGCGGCACCGGCGAACGCCTGCACGCGCTGCCACCGGACCTCGCCTTCCTTCGGCGTCCCCGCCAGCAACTGAGAGGCGGCGCGCCAGTCCTGGGTGCGCTGCACGACATCGAGGACATCGAGGAGGTCCTGGTCGGGGCCCGGCATCCGGATGTCCAGCTGCTCCTGGCGCACGAAGCCGTACATGTCCGGGTCGGCGGCGTCGGGGGAGCCCGGCGCGACCTGGCGGATACCGGAGCGGCGACGCAGCACGAAGGGGCCGAGGGCCGCGGTGAGCATGCACAGCGCGATCAGGAACCAGAGAATCTCCATGTGCCCATTGTCCCCGGACGGCGCAGTGGCCGTGGATCAACCCCGTGACGAACTACGCTCGGGCCCCATGAGCGACCAGCAGAGCTTCGAGACCCTCGCGATCCACGCGGGCAACACCGCCGATCCCCTCACCGGCGCCGTTGTTCCGCCCATCTATCAGGTGTCCACGTACAAGCAGGACGGCGTCGGCGGACTGCGCGGCGGCTACGAGTACAGCCGCAGCGCCAACCCGACGCGCACCGCGCTGGAGGAGAACCTCGCGGCCATCGAGGGCGGCCGCCGCGGTCTCGCCTTCGCGTCCGGGCTCGCGGCGGAGGACTGCCTGCTGCGCACGCTGCTCCACCCCGGCGCCCATGTCGTCATCCCGAACGACGCCTACGGCGGCACCTTCCGGCTCTTCGCCAAGGTCGTCAAGCGGTGGGGCGTCGACTACTCCGTCGCGGACACCTCGGACCCGGCGGCGGTCCGGGCCGCGGTCAACGACCGTACGAAGGTCATCTGGGTCGAGACGCCGTCCAACCCGCTGCTCGGCATCACCGACATCGCCGCGGTCGCGGACGTGGCGCGCACCGCGGGTGCCCGGCTGGTTGTCGACAACACCTTCGCCAGCCCTTATCTGCAGCAGCCGATCGCACTCGGCGCGGATGTCGTCGTGCACTCCCTGACCAAGTACATGGGCGGCCACTCCGACGTCGTCGGCGGTGCGTTGATCGCCGCCGACGCGGAGCTCGGTGAGGAACTGGCGTACCACCAGAACGCGATGGGCGCGGTCGCCGGACCGTTCGACTCCTGGCTGGTGCTGCGTGGCATCAAGACGCTGCCCGTCCGGATGGACCGGCACAGCGAGAACGCGGCCAAGGTCGCCGAGCTGCTGACCCGGCACCCCAAGGTCACCCAGGTCCTCTACCCGGGGCTGCCGGAGCACCCGGGACACGAGATCGCCGCCAAGCAGATGAAGGCGTTCGGCGGCATGGTCTCCTTCCGGGTCCAGGGCGGCGAGGAGGCGGCGGTCGAGGTCTGCAACCGGGCGAAGCTCTTCACGCTCGGTGAGTCGCTCGGCGGCGTCGAGTCGCTGGTGGAGCACCCGGGCCGGATGACGCACGCCTCCGTGGCCGGCTCCGCCCTGGAGGTACCGGCCGACCTGGTCCGCCTCTCCGTCGGCATCGAGTCCGCGGACGACCTGATGGCCGACCTGACGCAGGCGCTCGGCTGAGACCGGGTCGGATCGGGGAGCGGGGTCCGGTGCGTGCAGCTGCATGGCGGAGGGGGAGGCAACGCGGAGCGTTGCCGACCGACGACAACGCGGCAGATGCGCGTGCCGGGACCCGCGAGCCCGGGGTGATCCGGGGGAGAGGCCCCGGAAGGAGTCCGGCAGCAGAGGACCGGGCGGGCAGGCGCTCGTCCCGCCCGCCCGGCGTCCTGGGGGTCAGGTGTCGGCCTTCTCGTCCTCCAGCGACGCGCGGATCTGCTCCCGCAGCTCCGGGCTGTCGGCGTGCTCGTGGACGGAGACCGCGTGTTCCGTCGCGGCCCGCACCACTTCCTCCTCCTCACCGGCGATGGTGAGCGAGCAGTTCGTGACGCTCGGGTGCTTGCGACAGTCAGCGATCTTCCTGGTCATGACGGCCTCCTCGGCTCGTGCGGCATGCCGTCACATCCAGGATAAATCCGTAGGAATCCGGCTCTACGGTCCGTCCAGGGGTGGGGTCGTCTCCGTGGGCGGCACCTGCCAGGGCTCGGCGATCATCACCCACGCCGTGAACGCGACCACGCCCACGCACAGCACGAACACCACCAGCGCACGGAGTGCACGGCGCCGCCGCAGCCTCCGGCCGCCCTGCTCGGCCGCCCGCTCCGCCAGATCGGCGGGGACCTGCGGATGCGGCACGTTCAGCATCCGCCGGACCTGGTCCTCCTTCTGGTCCTGACGGCTCATGGCCCCGCCCCCAGCAGTCGTACGGGCAGCCGCCGCGCCGTGGGCCTGCGGGTGCCCCGCATCGTGGCCACCGACCGGTTGCAGAGCGACCGGACCCGGTCCACCGGAAGCCCCAGCAACGCGGCGGTCTGCTCCTCGGCGACCCCCTCGTAGAGCCGCAGCACGAGAACCAGCCGCTCCCGCGGGGTCAGCGGATCCAACAGCCCACCGCGCGGCCGATGGTGCCGCCACGCCTCATGGGCGAACCGGATGGCCAGCTCCTGCCGGGTGCGGTCGTACGGATCCTCACCGTGCAGCCCGTCCCAGGCCGCGTACGTGCGGGCCAGGGCGGCGGTCAGCAGTCGCTGCGCCCGTTCGTTCGCGCCGGGCGGCTGCGTGGGCTCGGCGGTGAGCAGGGTGGCGGTATGCAGCAGTCGGCCCGCGGCGCCCGCCACAAAGGTCTCGAACTCCTGGGCGCGCCGCCGTTGAAGTCCTGTCTGCCGCTCTCGCACACCCACATCGGAGCGCCGGGGAGGCCCCGGGTCAAGAGGTCGTGCAGGCCTGTTCCAGCCGTCAGCCGCCCGCCGGCTGCTGCTGCCGCGCAGCCAGCGCCGTGTTGAACCGGGTCAGCAGCGTGCAGAACGTCTCGCGCTCCTCCGCCGTCCATTCCCCCGTCACCTGCGACATCAGCTCCCGCCGCGACGCACGCACCTCGTCCAGCCGCGCATGTCCGCGCGGCGACAGCTGAAGCACGACCGCGCGGCCGTCCTCCGGATGCGAGGTCCGCTTGACCAGACCGGTGTCGACGAGCGGCGCGACCTGACGGGTCACGGTCGAGGAGTCGATCCCCATGCCCGCGGCCAGCGCCTTGACGCCCATCGGGCCTTCCCGGTCCAGTCGGTTCAGCAGCAGATACGCCGCCCGGTCCATGGAGTTGCGGACCTGGCCGACACCGCCGAGGCGGGTCTGCTCGGCACGGCGGGCGAAGACGGCCACCTGGTGCTGCAGAACATCGAGGAGGTGGTCGGGACCCGGGGATTCGGGGGTGGCGCCCCCGGAAGGAGACGCAGCAGTCGTCATGTCCTGAGGGGGCATGGCCGGGGGCTCTCTTCGTGCGGTGTTCGGATGGGTGGGGGACAGAGTACGCGGCGACGGGGCAACGTGTACCAGTGCTGCACAAACCTGCGAACATCGACGCAGGACGGCACCAGCACGGCGGCCGGCCCCGCGTCCAGCTGCGAGACTTGCGGTTATGAACTTCCGTACGCCACACCCGTTTCCCCCAGTGATCCTCGACGACGTCCGCGGCGCACGGAAGATGCTCTCCGGCGTGGCCCGGATGACCCCGATGGAGGGCAGCCGTCACCTGTCCGGGCTGGTCGGCGCGCCGGTCCACTTCAAGTGCGAGAACCTGCAGCGGACCGGCTCGTTCAAGTTGCGCGGCGCGTACGTGCGGATCGCCGGCCTCTCCCCGGTCGAGCGCGCCGCCGGGGTCGTCGCCGCAAGCGCCGGAAACCATGCGCAGGGTGTCGCACTCGCGTCTGCGCTGCTCGGCGTACGCTCAACGGTCTTCATGCCGGTCGGGGCGCCGCTGCCGAAGGTCGCCGCGACCCGCGAGTACGGCGCCGAGGTCCGGCTGCACGGCCACGTCGTCGACGAGACCCTCGCCGCCGCCGAGGAGTACGCCCAGGAGACCGGCGCGGTCTTCATCCACCCCTTCGACCACCCGGACATCATCGCCGGACAGGGCACCGTGGGCCTGGAGATCCTCGAACAGTGCCCGGAGGTCCGCACCATCGTCGTCGGGATCGGCGGCGGCGGACTCGCCGCGGGCATCGCCGTGGCCGTGAAGGCGATCCGGCCCGACGTGCGGATCGTCGGAGTCCAGGCGGCGGGCGCCGCCTGCTACCCGCCGTCGCTCGCCGCCGGCTACCCGGTGGCGATCGGCTCGCTCCAGACGATGGCGGACGGCATCAAGGTGGGGCGCCCCGGCGACGTACCGTTCGGGCTCGTCCAGGAACTGGTCGACGAGGTCCGTACGGTCTCCGAGGCCGAACTCTCCAGTGCGCTGCTGCTCTGCCTGGAGCGGGCGAAGCTGGTCGTCGAACCGGCGGGGGCGAGCCCGGTGGCGGCGCTGCTGAGCGACCCGGAGTCGTTCCGCGGACCGGTCGTCGCCGTGCTGTCGGGCGGCAATGTCGACCCGCTGCTGATGCAGCGCATCCTCACCCACGGCATGGCGACCGCGGGCCGCTATCTCAGCCTGCGGGTCCGGCTCACGGACCGTCCGGGTGCACTGGCCACGCTGCTCTCCGTGCTGACCGTCGCCGACGCCAACATCCTCGACATCGGCCATGTGCGGACCGATCCGCGGCTCGGACTCACCGAGGCGGAGGTCGACCTGCATCTGGAGACCAAGGGCCCCGAGCACTGCGAGGAGGTCACCGCGGAGCTGCGCGGCGCGGGTTACCTGGTGACGGACTGACACGCCGTCAGGTTTGTTATTTGCCGGGCGGGGAGAGGCGCACAAACCTAGGATCTGTCGAGGAAGCCAACAAACGCTCTGGGGGAATCCCGTATGCCAGGCGCCATCTACGCCGAAGGTCTGGTGAAGACCTTCGGCGATGTACGAGCACTCGGCGGTGTTGATCTCGACGTGCCGGAGGGCACGGTCCTGGGCCTCCTCGGTCCCAACGGCGCAGGCAAGACGACTGCCGTCCGTGTCCTCACGACGCTGCTCAGACCCGACAGCGGCCGGGCCGTCGTGGCAGGCATCGACGTGCTGAAGAAACCCAACGAGGTACGCCGCTCGATCGGCCTCTCCGGCCAGTTCGCCGCGGTCGACGAGTATCTGACCGGCCGCGAGAACCTGCAGATGGTCGGTCAGCTCTACCAGATGAGCGGGCGCGACGCGAAGGCCCGCGCGGTGCAGCTGCTGGAGCGGTTCAACCTCGCCGATGCGGCCGACCGCCCCACGAAGACGTACTCCGGCGGCATGCGCCGCCGCCTCGACCTGGCGGCGGCGCTCGTCGTCTCCCCGCCGGTGATGTTCATGGACGAGCCGACGACCGGACTCGACCCGCGCAACCGGCAGCAGCTGTGGGAGGTCATCGAGGAGCTCGTCGCAGGCGGCACGACGCTGCTGCTGACCACGCAGTATCTGGAGGAGGCCGACCACCTGGCGCATGACATCTGCGTCATCGATCACGGCCTCGTCATCGCCCGCGGCACCTCCGACGAACTGAAGGCCAGGACCGGCGGCGAGCGCGTCGAGGTCGTCGTCCACCACCCCGACCAGATCGATCCGGCCCGCGCCGTCCTTGCCACCCTCGGCAAGGGCGAGGTCACCGTCGCCCGGCACACCCGCAAACTGACGGTCCCGGTCTTCGGCGGCGCCAAGCTGCTCGCCGAGATCATCCGTGATCTCGACACCCGCGGGGTCGAGATCGACGACATCGGACTGCGCCGCCCGACCCTCGACGACGTGTTCCTCTCGCTCACCGGCCATGTCGCCGAGGCACCGGAGACCGACGAGAACGGGACGGTCCCGGGTCCCGCCGCTCAGACCGGCACGAAGGCCGGACAGGAGGTCAGGAAGTGACTGCCACGACGGACACGCCGCACCTCGCGGCAGCCCCCAGGGCGGGCGGCGGCATCGGCGGGTCGGTCCGCGACTCCCTCGTCGTCGCCAAGCGGAATCTGATCCGGATGACCCGGATCCCGGAGATGGTGATCTTCGGGCTGATCCAGCCGATCATGTTCGTGGTGCTGTTCAGCTACGTCTTCGGCGGCTCCATGATGATCGGCGGTTCCACCAGCCCCAGCGACTACCGCAACTTCCTGATGGCGGGCATCTTCGCGCAGACCGTGACGTTCGCCACCGCGGGCGCCGGCGCGGGCATCGCGGACGACATGCACAAGGGCCTCATCGACCGGTTCCGCTCGCTGCCGATGGCGCGCGGCGCGGTCCTCACCGGCCGTACGCTCGCCGACCTCGTCCAGACGACGCTCACCCTGGTCGTTCTCGCGGTCGTCGCCCTGCTGGTCGGCTGGCGCACCGATGAGAACGTCGGCAAGGTGCTCGGCGGCTTCGCGCTGCTGCTCCTGCTGGGGTACGCCTTCTCCTGGATCGGGGCGCTGATCGGTCTGTCGGTCCGCACCCCCGAGGCGGCCACGTCGGGCGGTCTCATCTGGCTCTTCCCGGTCACGTTCATCTCGAACGCCTTCGTGCCCACCGAGAACATGGCGAGCTGGCTCCAGCCGGTCGCCGAATGGAACCCGTTCAGCGCGACCGTCCAGGCCTGCCGCGAACTCTTCGGGAACCCGGGCGTCTCCCCGTCCGGTGCCTGGCCGATGCAGCATCCCGTCTGGGCCTCGCTGATCTGGTCCGTGCTGATCATCGTGGTCTTCCGGACCCTCGCGGTCCGCAAGTACCGTTCGGCGACCGCCTGAGGAACACCAGGAAGCCCCGGCCGTCGGCGGCCGGGGCTTCCTGGTGTTCTGCCGTGTCCGGTGGCCGGCTCAGCCCGAGTAGGGCTTCGCCGCGAGGATCCTCACCGAGGCCCGCTTGCCGTTCGGCAGCTCGTACTCGGCGTCCTCGCCCATCTTCTTGCCGTTCACGCCGGTACCGAGCGGAGACTGCGGAGAGTACGTCTCGATGTCCGCGCTCGCGTACTCGCGCGAGGCGAGCAGGAACGTCAAGGTGTCGTCGGGGTCACCGTCGAACGCGATGGTGACGACCATGCCGGGCTCGACCACGCCGTCGTCGGCGGGGGCCTCGCCGACCTTCGCATGCTCCAGGAGCTGGGTGAGCTGGCGCACCCGCAACTCCATCTTGCCCTGCTCCTCCTTGGCCGCGTGGTACCCGCCGTTCTCCCGGAGGTCACCCTCCTCGCGGGCCGCCGCGATCTTGACGGCGATCTCCGTGCGCGCGGGACCAGACAGGTGCTCCAGCTCGGCCTTGAGCTGGTTGTACGCCTCCTGCGTGAGCCAGGTGACGTTTTCGCTGGTCTGGGTCACAGGTGCTCCTAGTCGGTACTGGATATTCAAGCGTGGGTACTGGGAATACAAAGCATCGCCCTACCCAGAAGCATGTGCCTCCACGGGTGGGCGAAACCACGAGCCTAACAATTCCCCAGGAAAAGGGGGAGAAGGTAAAGCGCTATGACCGCGCCAACGCAGGTCAGCCGCGATAATCGCAGGTCAGGACCGGTCCGTGCCGGTCAGTTCGACGACCCGCCGTCAACCGTGCAGCCCAGCAGCTCGACGCTGGTCGCCCGCGAGGTCGTACGCAGCGTGACGATCCGGTCGATCCGGTCGGAACGGTCGTCGAAACGGATGTCCTTCCGGGCCACGTCGCTGCCGTCCACCTGCTGGGAGCGGAGGGTGCAGTACCCCTTCGCGTCCCGGTCCTTGCGCACCTCGAGGTGGATGTCGACCCGGTCGTCCGAAGCGATCCTGAACTTGATCACCTCGGCGCTGATGCCCTGGCCGGCCACGTAGTCGTAACCGATCCAGCCGAGCACGCCGAGCAGCGCCACGCCCAGCACCGAGCCGATGATCTTGAGCTTGCGGTCCGCGCGCTCGTCCGCGGAGCGCCCGTAGCGGCCCTCCGGAAGTGCTTCACGCACCGCAGTCATGATCGTTCCTCTCTTACCGGGGATCGAGGAATTTTCCGCCCCCCGGTTCGGTCACTATAGAAGCCGCCCACCCGCCACCCGACCGCCGCCCCACACCGACGTCCCTCCGGGACGGCGCCACTCGACGGCGGCCGAATCACTGAGGATCGAGTCTTGACTGAGCAGCTTCGACTGATGGCCGTCCACGCCCACCCCGACGACGAGTCGAGCAAAGGCGCGGCCACCATGGCCAAGTATGTGTCCGAGGGGGTGGACGTGCTGGTGGTGACCTGCACGGGAGGCGAACGCGGCTCCATCCTCAACCCGAAACTCCAGGGCGACGCGTACATCGAGGAGCACATCCACGAGGTACGGAAGAAGGAGATGGACGAGGCCCGGGAGATCCTGGGCGTCAGGCAGGAGTGGCTCGGCTTCGTCGACTCGGGGCTGCCCGAGGGCGACCCGCTGCCCCCGCTTCCCGAGGGCTGCTTCGCGCTGGAGGACGAGGAGAAGGCGGCAGGGCGTCTCGTCCGCTCCATCCGCGCGTTCCGGCCGCAGGTCATCACCACGTACGACGAGAACGGCGGCTACCCGCACCCCGACCACATCATGACCCACACGATCACGATGATCGCGTTCGAGGGTGCCACGGACACCGAGACGTTCCCCGAGATCGAGTTCGGCCCCGCGTGGCAGCCGCAGAAGCTCTACTACAACCAGGGCTTCAACCGTCCGCGTACGGTGGCGCTGCACGAGGCGCTGCTCGCCCGCGGCCTGGAGTCGCCGTACGGCGAGTGGCTGGAGCGCTGGAAGGAGTTCGAGCGCGTCGAGCGGACGCTGACCACGCACGTTCCGTGCGCGGAGTTCTTCGAGACCCGGGACAGGGCGCTGATCGCGCACGCCACGCAGATCGATCCGGACGGCGGCTGGTTCCGGGTGCCGATGGACATCCAGCGGGAGGTCTGGCCGACCGAGGAGTACGAGCTGGCGAAGTCTCTCGTCGATACCTCCCTCCCCGAGAGCGACCTCTTCGCGGGCATCCGCGACAATGCCTGATATGTACGCGACCCAGGCACTGACCCACGTCGTTCCTCTCGCCCAGGAATTCGACAAGAACAAGGTGACACCCGGCGTCCTCGGCTTCCTCGTCTTCGCGGCGCTCGCGGTGGGCGTGTGGCTGCTGATGAAGTCCATGAACCGGCACATGGGCAAGGTGAACTTCGAGGAGGCGCCGGACCCGGATGCGGGGACGTCTGGCGACGCCGAGGTGGCGGGGGCCGGGTCCGCGAAGGGGAAGTAGCGGGTTCCGGCGCAACCCGTTGCCGCTTCGTCCTCAATCGCCGGACGGGCTTGATTGTGCCCGCCCGGCGATTGACGACAACCGGTCAACGACGCCCCGTCACGGCCTCGCCCCCACCGGCACGCCCATGATTTCCCGGGCATGCCGGGTCGGGGTCATGCCCAGGCGCCAGGCCTGCCAGCCGTCCTCCAGGTCGATCCCGCGGTTCAGGACCACGGTGAACGCCTCCGCGCAGTCCTCCAGCTTGCTGTCGCGGTTCGGGTGGCCGGCCCGGAGCAGGTCGGCGAGTTCCTGCTGGGCCACCACGGTGCCCACCTCCGTGCCGCCCGCCGACGCGTACGGCAGCAGAGTGCAGCGCAGGAAGCGGGCCCAGTCGGCGCCCCGGGTGTCGCCGTACGAGTCGAACAGGTCCACCGCCTCGTCGCACAGCACGAGCGCCTGGGCGGCCCGGTTGTTCCCCGCGTCGACCAGGGCCAGTTCCAGACACGTCCACGCCTCGCCGTGGGCGACGCCGATGCGCCGGAAGTCGGCCCGGGCGTCGGCCAGGAGCTGACGGGCGAAACCCGAGTTGCGCAGATTGCCGGTCCGGGCGGCCCGCTGGTCGCGGGTGACCCGGCCCGAGTGGTGCCGGGCACACGCCAGCCCGTAGACGTCCCGCATCCGCGAGAACATCGTGCGCGACCGCTCCAGCTCCCGCACCGCCCGGTCGGTGTCGCCCGCCTCCTCCAGCGCCTGGCCCAGGTAGTACAGCGTCCACGCCTCACCGCGCGCGTCCTCGTTGTCACGGTGGCGGGAGAGCGCCCGGCGCAACTTGTCGACCGCCGGGTCCGGGTCGCCGTCGAGCAGCCGGGCGCGGGCCAACTGGGTCAGCGCCCACGCCTCGCCGCGCTCGTCACGGGTGCGGCCGTACAGGTCCAGGGCCGTACGCAGCGTCTCCTCGGCCCCGGGCACATCGCCCATCCGCAGCAGCACCTGGCCCAGCTGGAACTGCGTCCACGCCTCGCCGTGCAGCGACTCGCCCTCCCGGTGCAGGGTCAGTGCCGTGTCGAGGAGGGTCAGGGCCTCCGCCAGGTTCGCCCGGTCGCGCTCGACGGCGGCCAGGGCGTGCAGCGACCACGCCCGGTCCTCGGCCTGTCCGTCGGAGGACTGCAGGGCGATCGCCTCGCGCAGCCGCGCCGACGCGCCGGTGAGGTTGCCCTGGTGGTGCAGGGTGATGCCGAGCGAGCAGAGCGCCAGCGCCGTGCCCGCGTCGTTCTGCGCCTCGCGGTAGAGACCGACGACCGAGGACAGCGTGGTGCGGGCCTTGTCCAGCTCGCCGAGCTGCCGGGCCGCGATGCCCGTACGCCACTGGACCGACCGTTCCAGCAGCCCCTTGTCGACGGCCTGTGTCAGCTCACTGATCTCACCCAGGCGGTAGAGGTCGCCGCGCAGCAGGCAGTAGTCGCACAGTGCGCCCAGCAGGTCCAGCACGGCCCCCTGGTCGACGCCCTCCGCATGCCGCAGCGCGGAGGTGATGAAGCTCGACTCGTCGTCCAGCCAGTGCAGCGCCGCGTCGAGCGAACCGAACCCGTGCGAACCGAACTGCCCCGCCCGGGTGGACATCTTCCCGTCCACCATCCGGATCACCGCACCCGCGAGCTCCGCGTAGTTGTGGATCAGCCGCTCCTGCGCGGCGGTACGGTCCGCCGTCTCCTCCTCGTCGCGCAGCCGGGCCAGGGCGAAACCCCGTACGAGATCGTGCAGCCGGTAGCGCGTACCCCGCACATGGTCGAGCAGCCCGGCCCGGGACAGGGCCCTCAGCAGTGACTGCGCCTCCCGTTCCTCGGCGGACAGCAGTGCCGCGGCCGCCGCCGCGCCCAGGCTGGCGCGCCCGGCCAGCGCGAGCCGGCGCAGCAGCCTTCGCGCCTGCTCGGACTGGTCGGTGTAGCGCAGCCACAGAGCCCGCTCGACAGGGGCGACGGGACCGTACGCGGCGAGTTCGGTGGCCAGCGCCGTGCGGGTACGCGGCCCGAGCGAGGAACCCGCGACCCGCAGCGCCAGCGGCAGCCCACCGCACAGCTCGGCGATCGCGTCCGTCGACTGGGAGTCGTACGGTCCCTGGTCCTCCTCCTGCGCCGACACGCGCAGCAGCTCCTCCGCACCCGCCGCGTCCAGCGGGCCCACGGGCAGCTGATGCACCCACGCCGGAATGTCGGCAGGCAGGTCGAGAGGGGCGCGGGCGGTGACGAGAACCAGGCTGTCGGAGCGCTCCGGTATGAGCGTACGGACCTGCGCCGGGTCGCCGGCGTCGTCGAGGACGATCGTCACGGGCGTACCGGTCAGATGCTGGTGGTAGAGCTCGCTGAGCCGTCGCACCTGCTGCTCGGCGGAGGACCTTCCCCGGGATCCCGACTTCGCTCTATCAGCGGAGACCCCATCCCGGAACAGCAGCTGTTCGCGCGGCGCGCCGAGCCGGTTCAGCAGGTGCAGCAGCGCGTCGCGGGTCGGCAGCGGGTTCTCGCCGGTGACATCGGAACGCAGATCCACCACGCACGCGCCCCGGAACTGGTCCTTCAGCTCGTGCGCCGCCCGCACCGCGAGTGCCGTGCGCCCGGAGCCGGGCGTGCCGTGCAGGACGACGACGGTCGGCCTGGTCTCCGTCGACGCGCGGGCCGCGTGCACCCACTGGGCGATCTGCGCCAGCTCGGCCCGGCGGCCGGCGAACGGGCCGTCGGGGGCGGGCAGATGCCCGAAGGACTGGTCGAGCAGCGACCGCCTGCGCGCCGCCGCACTGCGGTCACCGCCGCGCAGCTGCGGCACGACGGCGGCGGCCTTCTTCTTCGGCGTACGGGACGACGCGCTCAGCATCCGCTGCTGGTCCAGGAACGGGCGGATGCCCCGCACCTCCAGCGCCGCCAGCCACTGCAACCGCAGCTGTTCGGGCCCGCCGGGCTGGCCCGCCGCACCCGCGTGCCGGTGGGCGGCGGGCCAGTGCGAGGCGGTCACCTTGACGACGGTGGCCGCGGCGCCCGCGACGGCGACGACGGCGCCCGCCCCGAGCGCCGGCCCCGCCGCCGTACCGAACGCGAGATCGGCGCCGAACGCCGCCGCCGCGGCAACCCCCGTGACCAGCAGGGGAGTTCCCAGCGCCGCCTTGCTGAACTGCTGCGACAGGGGTTTCTGCCCGGCCTCCATCGCATCGAGCGCCTGCGTGTACGCGGCGTACTCCTCGGCCGCACCGGCCGCCAGCGAGTCGAGCGCCGCCCGCCCGCGCGCCGTCAGCGCACCGGCGTCGGTCCTGCCCCCTGAACGGCGTACTTCCTCCTCCACGGCGCGTACCAACAGCCGTTCGGCTTCAGCGCGGTGGCTGTCCCGCATGTCCGTCCCCCTCCGAGAGCTCTCTTCGGGACAAGTGTCCTGCGTGGGGCGGCTGAGCGCGAGAGAGCATGAGCGGCTACTGCAGAGGCATCCGATCCTGCGGCTTGAGGGCCAGGACATGGGATGGAGCGGGTCCATTCAGGCAGGATGGAGGTATGCCGAACCGCCTGGCCCATGAGACGTCTCCGTACCTTCTTCAGCACGCCGACAATCCGGTCGACTGGTGGCCTTGGTCGCCCGAGGCCTTTGACGAGGCGCGGGAGCGAGGCGTTCCGGTGGTGTTGAGCGTCGGATACTCAAGTTGCCATTGGTGCCATGTTTTCGCGGTCGAGAGCTTCGAGGACGAAGCGACCGCGGCATACATGAACGAGCACTTCGTCAACGTGAAGGTCGACCGCGAGGAGCGGCCCGACGTCGACGCCGTCTACATGGAGGCGGTGCAGGCGGCGACCGGTCAGGGCGGCTGGCCGATGACCGTCTTCCTGACCGCCGACGCCGAACCCTTCTACTTCGGTACGTACTTCCCGCCCGCGCCCCGTCACGGCATGCCGTCCTTCCGGCAGATCCTCGAAGGCGTCGTATCCGCCTGGACCGAACGCCCCGACGAGGTCGCCGAGGTCGCCGGGCGCATCGTGCACGATCTGGCGGGCCGTTCGCTGGCGCACGGCGGGGAGGGGCTGCCCGGCGAGCAGGACCTCGCGCAGGCGCTGCTCGGGCTGACCAGGGATTACGACGAGAAGTACGCGGGCTTCGGCGGCGCCCCGAAGTTCCCGCCGTCCATGACGATCGAGTTCCTGTTGCGCCACCACGCCCGCACCGGCGCCGAGGGGGCTCTCCAGATGGCCGCCGAGACCTGTGAGGCGATGGCCAGGGGCGGGATGTACGACCAGCTCGCCGGCGGCTTCGCCCGCTACTCGGTGGACCGGGCGTGGGTGACGCCGCACTTTGAAAAAATGCTTTACGATAACGCGCTGCTCTGCCGGGTATACGCCCATCTGTGGCGGGCGACGGGGTCCGAGCTGGCCCGCCGGGTCGCGCTGGAGACCGCCGACTTCATGGTGCGGGAGCTGCGGACGGCGGAGGGCGGGTTCGCCTCCGCGCTCGACGCGGACAGCGAGGACGGCGGCGGCAAGCACGTCGAGGGTGCGTACTACGTCTGGACACCCGCGCAGCTGCGCGAGGCGCTGGGAGAGCAGGACGCCACGTTCGCCGCGGAGTACTTCGGGGTGACCGAGGCGGGCACCTTCGAGGAGGGCGCGTCCGTGCTCCAGCTGCCGCGCACCGACGACGCGGTGGACCGGGACCGGGCCGCCGATGTGCGGGCCCGGCTGCTCGCGGCGCGCGAGGAGCGGGCGCGTCCCGGACGGGACGACAAGGTGGTGGCTGCCTGGAACGGTCTGGCGATCGCCGCGCTCGCCGAGACCGGGGCGTACTTCGACCGGCCCGACCTGATCGAACGCGCCACGGAGGCCGCGGACCTGCTGGTCCAGGTCCACATGGGCGACGATGCCCGGCTGTCCCGGACGTCCAGGGACGGCCGGGCGGGTGACAACGCCGGGGTCCTGGAGGACTACGGCGATGTCGCGGAGGGTTTCCTCGCGCTGGCCGCCGTCACCGGCGAGGGTGTCTGGCTGGAGTTCGCCGGCTTCCTGCTCGACATCGTGCTGCAGCACTTCACCGGCGAGGGCGGGCAGCTGTACGACACGGCGGACGACGCCGAACAGCTGATCCGCCGCCCGCAGGACCCCACCGACAGCGCGACTCCGGCGGGCTGGACGGCGGCTGCCGGAGCGCTGCTCTCGTACGCCGCGCACACCGGATCCGAGGCCCATCGGGCTGCTGCGGAAGGTGCGCTGGGGGTGGTGAAGGCGCTCGGGCCACGGGTTCCGCGGTTCATCGGGTGGGGTCTCGCGGTTGCCGAGGCGCTGCTCGACGGCCCGCGCGAGGTGGCGGTCGCCGGCCCGGTCGGCAGCGGACTGCACCGTACGGCACTGCTGGGGTGGGCGCCGGGGGCGGTGGTCGCGGCGGGCGAGACCGGTGGCGCGGAGTTTCCGCTGCTGGTGGACCGGCCGATGGTCGGCGGGGCGCCGACGGCGTACGTCTGCCGGCACTTTGTGTGCGACGCGCCGACCACGGACGCGGGGGAGCTGGCGCGGAAGCTCGGGGGGTGACCGGGGGCGCCCGGGGCGTGCCCGACCGGCGCTCCGTTTGTGGTCTGCGCCCATGGCCTCAAGAGCGGGGGGCGCACCCCTGGCGCCCCCCGAGGCGTCGGAGCGTCAGGCCGCGGCTCGGAAGCCGCGGCCCTTGAGGGGTGGGGGAGGGGGGCGCTCAGGCGTGGTTGTACGCCACCAGCGAGATGCCGACGTAATGCACGGTGAAGGCCGCCAGGGTCAGCGAGTGGAAGACCTCATGGAAGCCGAACCATCGCGGCGACGGGTTGGGTCGCTTGATCCCGTAGATGACGCCGCCCGCGCTGTAGAGCAGGCCGCCGACGACGACCAGGACCAGGACCGCGATCCCGCCGGTGCGCATGAAATCGGGCAGGAAGAAGACCGCCGCCCATCCCATCGCCAGGTAGCAGGGGGTGTACAGCCAGCGGGGGGCGCCGACCCAGAACACCCGGAAGGCGATGCCGGCCGCGGCTGCCGCCCAGACCGCCCACAGCAGCGGACGCCCGGTCGACTCCGGGAGCAGCAGCAGGGTCAGCGGCGTGTACGTGCCCGCGATGATCAGGAAGATGTTGGCGTGGTCCAGCCGGCGCAGCACCGCCTCGCCGCGCGGACCCCACGTGCCGCGGTGGTAGACCGCGCTCACGCCGAAGAGCAGGCATGCGGTCGCGATGTAGATGCTGCAGGCGATCCGGCCGCGGATGCTGTCCGTGAGCGCAATCAGAACAATCCCCGCGATCAGCACCGCGGGGAACATTCCGGCATGCAGCCAGCCGCGCATGCGCGGTTTCACCGGGTCCGGCGCCACCTCGGCCGGGCCCGGCTCGGCTGGTTCGACCTCGGCTGGTTCGGGCGCGGCGGCGGCAGCAGTCATGACCGCATGCTACCTACGCCACCGTAGGTTGCGAATGCGAGTGGCGATGCTCACGTGGGCGCCCCTCTGGACATATGGACGAATCGGTCGGATGATCAAATGAGTATGGTCGGCACCGGATGAGCGGCTACGAAGCATCCGGGTCGCAGCCCCCACGGGGCAACAGCCCAAAGACACCCTCAACAAGGAGCGATCGTGGCGCGCGACATCGCGGCTCCCCTCACTGTTCCCACCCGTCACCAGGAGCTCGCCTCCTGGGTGAACGAGATCGCAGCCATCACCGAGCCGGACCGCGTGGTCTGGTGCGACGGTTCCGAAGCCGAGTACGAGCGCCTGTGCGGGGAGCTCGTGGCCAAGGGCACGTTCACCAAGCTCGACGAGATCAAGCGCCCGAACTCGTACTACGCCGCCTCCGACCCGAGCGATGTCGCCCGCGTCGAGGACCGCACCTTCATCTGCTCCGAGAAGGAGGAGGACGCGGGCCCGACGAACCACTGGAAGGCCCCCGCCGAGATGCGGGAGATCTTCACCGGTGAGAAGGGTGTCTTCCGTGGCTCCATGCGCGGTCGCACGATGTACGTCGTTCCGTTCTGCATGGGCCCCGTCGGCTCCCCGCTCTCCGCGATCGGTGTCGAGATCACCGACTCCGCGTACGTCGCCGTCTCGATGCGCACCATGACGCGCATGGGCCAGGTCGTCCTCGACGAGCTCGGCACCGACGGCTTCTTCGTCAAGGCGGTCCACACGCTGGGTGCGCCCCTGGAGGAGGGCCAGGAGGACGTTCCGTGGCCGTGCAACTCCACCAAGTACATCTCGCACTTCCCCGAGGACCGCGAGATCTGGTCGTACGGCTCCGGCTACGGTGGCAACGCCCTTCTCGGCAAGAAGTGCTACGCGCTCCGCATCGCCTCGGTCATGGCCCGCGACGAGGGCTGGCTCGCCGAGCACATGCTGATCCTCAAGCTCACGCCGCCGCAGGGTGAGGCGAAGTACGTTGCCGCCGCGTTCCCGAGCGCCTGCGGCAAGACCAACCTCGCCATGCTGGAGCCCACGATCTCCGGCTGGACCGTCGAGACCATCGGCGACGACATCGCCTGGATGCGGTTCGGCGAGGACGGCCGTCTCTACGCGATCAACCCCGAGGCCGGATTCTTCGGAGTCGCGCCCGGCACCGGCGAGCACACCAACGCCAACGCCATGAAGACCATGTGGGGCAACTCCGTCTTCACGAACGTCGCGCTCACCGACGACGGCGACGTGTGGTGGGAGGGCATGACCGAGGAGCTCCCCGCGCACCTCACGGACTGGAAGGGCAACGACTGGACCCCCGAGTCCGGCACGCCCGCCGCCCACCCCAACGCCCGCTTCACCGTCCCGGCCGGCCAGTGCCCGATCATCGCGCCCGAGTGGGAGGACCCGAAGGGTGTGCCGATCTCGGCCATCCTCTTCGGCGGCCGCCGCGCCTCGGCCGTGCCGCTGGTCACCGAGTCCTTCGACTGGCAGCACGGTGTCTTCCTCGGTGCCAACGTGGCCTCCGAGAAGACCGCCGCCGCCGAGGGCAAGGTCGGCGAGCTGCGCCGCGACCCGTTCGCCATGCTGCCGTTCTGCGGCTACAACATGGGCGACTACATGAACCACTGGATCAAGGTCGGCAGCGACGCCGCGCGGGCAGGGAACCAGGCGAAGCTCCCGAAGATCTACTACGTGAACTGGTTCCGCAAGAACGACGCGGGCAAGTTCGTGTGGCCGGGCTTCGGCGAGAACAGCCGTGTTCTGAAGTGGATCGTCGAGCGCCTGGAGGGCAAGGCCGAGGGCGTCGAGACGCCGATCGGCATCCTGCCCGCCAAGGGCGCCCTGGACACCGAGGGCCTGGACCTCTCCGAGTCCGACCTGGACTTCCTGCTCACGGTCGACAAGGAGGTCTGGCGCGAGGAGGCGGCGCTGGTCCCCGAGCACCTCAACACCTTCGGTGACCACACGCCGAAGGAACTGTGGGACGAGTACCGCGCGCTGGTCCAGCGCCTGGGCTGACGCCCCCGGGGCGGCGCCTTCGAGGCGTCGCCCACCCGGGCGCACTCCTGAAGCGCGCCCTTGCGATCCCCGCGGCCAGGCCTTTCGACATCCGCCCTGACCTGTGGGGTCAACAGCCTGCCGCGGAACGGCCCCCGGAATCCCCTTACGGTTCCGGGGGTCGCCTTTTCCCGCCCCTTTATAGAGAGCGTCCGCGCATCGCCGTATGCTTGCGCACGAGATCTTCACATTGCTTCGATGTTCCTTCGCATTGCCTTCGGTCGAGCCGCCTTCCGGGATGGCCCTCAGCGACACCGGCGATGTCACCCCCGCCCTTCCGGCAGGGCTCAGTTGGACCGGCCCCGGTCCTCCAGGTACCGCGTATGCGTCTGCTGCCGGCGCGCCTCGGCCTCCCGCAACCCCGTGACCAGCGACTCCGCCTCCCGGTGCAGCAGCGACAGCTGCTGTTCGAGGTGGCGCTCGGGTGGCTCGGTGCTCGGTGCGATCCGCGTCCACCAGCGGGTCCGCAGATACGTGTCCACGGACTCCGGAATGTCCTGGTGCACGGCGCGCGACAGGGCGTGGACGCTTTCCGGGTCGGTGGCGAGGGCCTCGGAGACCCAGCCGGGTGCGAGCAGCCCTGCCAGCAGCTCCGTCAGCTCGACGAGCCGCCCGGATGCGGCGGGCGGCAGCTCGACCTCGTCCAGATACGCCCGCAGGGTCACGAAGTCGGCCCGCAACGACTCCAGCTGGGACGACGGGTCGGGGAAGTCCGGGGCGGGTGGCCGCTCGGGCGGGGCGATCAGCGCACCCGCGCCGTACAGCCCGACGATCACCACCGGCCAGTACGCCCCCGCGAGCCCGGTGAAGGTGAGGGCGAGCCCGGCGATCCCGCAGGCGCTCCCGGTGAGGTTCTTGCGCGACTCGATGTACGCCAGGATCCGGCCCGGCGCTCTACTGGTAGCCACGGATCTCCTCGAAGGCCCCGTCCAGAGAACCCGGCCCCTGGTCCTTCGTCGCGTCGAAGAGCCGGCCGCCGGTCAGGGAGGCGATCGCGTCCAGCTCCGCACGGTCCGAGTCGCCGAAGACGACCGGGAAGACAGGGGTGACGCGGCGCGCAGCCGGGAGCGAACGGTAGAAGCCGGCGAAGTCGTCGGCCGAGTCGCCCGTCGTGTTCTCGCCGTCCGTCATCAGGACGATCGAGGTGAACGCGGACCCGGTGTCCGGACCCAGCAGGTCGTAGGCGGACTCCAGACTCGAAAAGATCGCCGTCTCGCCGCTCGCGGTCAGGGCGGCGGTGTCCGCCTTGATCGCCGCAAGCCCAGCCTGCGGATCGGCGGGATCGACCGTATGTGTGCGCGCCCGCTTCACCGACGACCCGAACGGCAGCAGCGTGACCTCCTCGCGCTCCCGGAAGTCCCCGGTCAGCCCGGTCAGCGCCGCCTTCAGCTTCCGCAGCCGCTCGCCCTTCATCGATCCGGACGTGTCCAGGGCGTACACGGTGCGCGAGGGCCGCCGGAGCTTGTTCTCGTAATGGTCGAGCAGCCCGTCCGCGACGGATCGCGAGCCGGGGAAGGGCAGTTCACGGCGCGCCTCGGCGGCCAGCGGCGCCGCCGGCCGTACGGACGCGACGACCGGGCGGCGGAACGTCTCCCGGGTCAGCTGCCGCTGCACGGCGGGGGAGCGGAGGTACGAGGTCAGGGTGCGCACCGAGTCCTTCGCTTCCGGCGAGGCGGCGGAGAGCAGGCTCAGCGGGTAGTCGGCCGTCACCACACCGTCGCGCGGGCGGATCACCGTCAGCCCGGTACGGCTGTCCCGGTTGAGGGAGAGCAGCACGGACTCGTAGTTGATCAGCGCGTCGACCGTGCCCCGCCGGGCGTACGCGGTGGCCAGCCAGCCGGACGAACCGGAGGTCAGCCGCTGTCCGCCGAAGAACTCCTCCATCTTCCCGCTCGCCTTGCGGACATCGGCGTCGGTCAGCGCGGACTGGGCGCCCGACAGTGCCGAAGCGACCGAAACAAGTGCGGCGAAACCGGAGTTGGAGCGCGCCGGATCCGTCATTCCGTACGTCAGTTCCCCGTCGGCCACCGCCCGGTGCACCTGCGACCAGGTGACGCGCGACGGTTCCCAGCCCAGCCGCTTCACCACCGCCGGTTTGACGCCGAGGGCGACCGGTGACGCCATCAGCGGCGTCTCGGAAGTGATCCGCTTCGCCGCTTTCGGGTGGAGCCGCAGATAGTCGTTGGACGACAGCCACACCGCGTCGTACGCCCCGTCCGCCTTCCCGGAGCCGAGCTGCTGGACGGCGTCGAGCGTCCCGGTCCAGGTGGGCCGCACAGTGATTCCGGTGGCCTTCCGGGCCTGCTCCAACAGCGGTTTCATGTCGGCGAGTTCGCTGGAAGCCAGTACGCGCAGCGTTCCGGCCCGCGGCGCGCTGTCGTCCTTCTTCCCGGACGCCGCGGGGTCGTCCGCCGCCGAACACGCGGCGATCGGCACGAGTACCGCGGCGGCCAGCAGTGCGGCGAGCGTGCGCGATGTCCGACGGCGCAGCCTTCTGAGCCGGCCCGTCATCCGAGACCGCCGCCCTCAAGGGCCCCCGCGGACCGGCTGCGCTCCAAGTGGGTGCCGGCCTGCTGGAGTTCGGCCGTCAACGACTCGACCGTCGCCGCCATGGACTCGGTCGCCTGTACCTTGTACGTGTCGATCGCGTCCAGCGTCCGGTAGATCTGCTGGAATGCCGTCCGCAGCGTCTCCGCGCCCACCGCCGGGTCGGCGGCGATCCGCTGGATCTCCCCGCTCTGCGTGGCGAGCATCTCCGCATTGCCGCGGATCAGATCCTCCGTCGTGGAGCGCAGCACCTGCACCTGTTCGGTCACCTTGCGCTGGCTCTCCAGCGCCGATGCCAGCATCACGGCGATCCGCAGCGCGGAGACGGTCGTGGTCGCGGCGCGGTCGACGCCCCTGATCAGTTCCTCGTTGTTGCGGCGTACGACATCCATCGCCAGGTACCCCTGCGCGCAGACCGCGAGCTGGGTCAGCAGATCCTGGTGCTTCTGCCGTACGGGGAACAGCACATCAGCCCGCAGGGCGTCCGCCTGCACGGGGTCGGCGGCTTCCGTCGCCCGGATGCGCTGCTCGACGGCGCCGTCCAGGGCCTCGGTGAGGACCACGTACTCCTGGAGCTTGCCCATCGTCTCCCAGAGCCGGGTGCGCTCGGTGTGCAGGGCGGCGTTGTCGCGGCGCAGTTCGTCCTGGCCGCCGCGGAGCGAGCCCACGATCCTGTTGAGGGTGGACTGCGCGGAGGCGTACTTCGCGACATGATCGCGCAGCCTGTTGCCGCCGGGCAGCTTCGCCAGCAGCCGGCGGGCGCCGCGGCCGGGGGTGTCGCGCGGGTCGAGGTCCTCGACGGTGCGGCGCAGCTCGACGAGTGAGGCACCGACCCTCGACTGGGCGTCCCCGTCCCCCGACCCGGCGGAGAGCTCACGGACCGTACGGTCCAGCATCCGGTTGGACTGCTGGGCGGCGCTGCGGATGTCGCCCTGCCCGAGGGCGGCGATCTCCCCGATCCTGGTGGTGAATTCGGGCGAGCGGGCATCGAGCCCGGCGAGGCTGCCGACGTACTCGGTGGCGCGTCGCGTCATCTCCGTGCGCACGGAGTCGTCGACCGGGACGAGCCCGGCGGCCTGCTCGGTACGGACGGGGGCGACGGGCTCGGGTGGGGTGAGGACGAGCGGCTGCGGCTCGGCTTCGGTCATGGGTGATGTCTCCCGGAAGGCGTGTGTCATCAGCCGCGGGTCCGGCGGGCCATCGCGCGCAGCACCGTTGCGGTGGGCACGGGCGCCTGGCGGATCCCGGTCAGCTGTTGGTCGATGTAGTCGGTGCGGCCGGCGGTCGCTGCGGTGAACTCGGCCGCCGCGCCCTGGGGGCGGAAGCCGTGGCGCACGGCCAGCCTGCGCAGCCCGGGGTCGGTGGAGAGCAGCTCGCCGAGCTGCCGGCCCGGGGCGGTCAGCGGTACGAGGGTGTGATCGCTGGAGACGGTGGTGTCCGGGTAGAGGACGACCAGATCCCCGAGCTCCTGCTGCTGCTTCTGCAACAGCAGCGATGCGACCTGCGACTCGTACACCAGGACCAGCGGATTGCCGACTCCGCTGATGAAGTCCCGGAACGGCGCGTCACTGCTGGTCTGCTGCGCACCCTGTACCTGGATCAGCTTCTTCAGCAGCGGCGCAGTGCGGTCGATCGCGGCGTCGTCGGCGGCCACCCGGCCGCCGTCGGCGACGTACGAGGCGGCGGCGAGGTAGAGCGCGCCGGAGTTGGATGCGACGGGATCGGTGCTCGTGACGAACAACGTGCCCGTCAACTCGGCGTGTTCGTCCGCGCCCCCCAGCTGCTGCCAGGTCCGGTCCGCCTTCGCGGCCTTCAGATACGGGGCCATGTGCAGCTTCCCGCTGGACCTGCCGCTCAGCGTCGCCAGCCCGTTGTCCGCCAGCACCTGCGCGGCGCCGCGGTGCGCGACGACGACGAGCGGCGAGTAGAAGGGCCTGAGCGGGCCGCCCTTGACGGGGGACTTGCGCTGCAGCTCATCGGCCGGAGCCTTCGAGCTGGGGAATGCGAAGTCGTAGCCTTTCAGTGGAAGTTGGTCCATGGCCCAGGACCCGGACGTCTCCACCTTCACGGTGAACCCCTTGGCAGCAAGGGCCTTCACCACATCGGGATCGGCGAAGAACTCCGCCTTCTCCGACCCGATCACTCCACGCACGGTCTTCGTTGCCGTGCTCGTGTCCTTGCTGTCGCGGCCTGCTACGACGGCTACTGCCACTCCGCCGATCAGCAGCACCGCCAGGACGATTCCCACGATGCGTCTCACGGATGCAGACTGCTCGCGGAAACCCACATTCCGGGCCGAGTTGAGTGGACGGCAGGTGAAGTGCGCATCTCAGTACGCAACGGGACCGGCCCGTTCTCTCCGGCAACCCGATCACAGGATGACGTGGACTGCGCCGCAGGGCGCACGCACGTGTGCCGTGCCCGGACGATCCCGGGCACGGCACATGTCAGAGGGATCCCAACGAGGTCAGGACCACATCTGGCTCTTCGAGAGTGCCTTCTCGGCTGCCCTGTTGAGGTCGAGGCTGTTCAGCAGCTGCTCAAACGGGCTCGCGCCGCTGAACGACTGGTTCGCGCTGCCGGACGACTGGTTCGTGGTCGGCGGCTCGCCGGCCACGAACGGCCCGGTGGCTACGGGCACGAAGGTGATGAGATTCCAAGCCTTCTGGTCCAGGGGAGCGGTACTACCACAGTCGATAACCATCCCCATGAGCGTGCACTGGAGCTCGTACACGGCCCCGGTCACGGTGATCACCTTGAAGTTCACCTCCCCGTCCTGGGCCGAAACGCTGGCGGCACAGACAGTGGCGGGGTCGGGGTAGCCGGGGTTCTGCGCCGGGTTGGTGAGGTCCTCGCGGAAGTAAGATCCCGTGCTGGGGTCCTTCCGGTGGGCCCCAAACGCAACCCCGTCGACCAGGAGGACGCTGATCTCCTGAGTGTTGTCGGGGAGAAGACTGTCGATCTCGGAGCCGCACCCGCTGGCTCCGGTCTGTCCGGTGGCTCCCGTGGCTCCGGTGTTGCCCGTGGCCCCGGTGGCTCCGGTGGCTCCGGCCGGTCCCGTGGCTCCGGTGGCTCCGTTCTCGCCGTTCTCGCCGTTCTCACCCGTGGCGCCCGTCGGTCCCGTGGGTCCGGTCGGTCCCGTGGCTCCGGTGGCTCCGTTCTCGCCGTTCTCGCCGTTCTCACCCGTGGCGCCGGTCGGTCCCGTGGCTCCGGTGGCTCCAGTGGCTCCCGTGGCGCCGCGCGGACCCGTCGGTCCGGTGGGTCCGGTGGGTCCGCGCTTGCCCTTCTCCTTCTCCTCGCACTTGTCCCTGTCGTGCTTGTTCTTGTGGTGGTCGCAGCACTCGTCCCTGTCGTGCTTGTTCTTCTGGCGCTCGCACTTGTCACCGCCCATAAGCACAGGCCGGTTCATCTCGCCCGGAGAGAAGGCGTTCTGGGCGACCGCCATCGCAGGGCTGGAGAAGCCCAGCACGACGAGGCTCAGCGTTGCCATCGCACCGCCGGCCAGCCACTTGCGACCTCGGGGCACCGGGCCCAGACGTGAGGGGGCCCTGTTCTCAGGACTCATGAATTTTCTCCTTGTGGAACCGAATGGAGTGGTCTCGAGAGGCATGCGGCGCCTCTGACGCAACATTCGGGTGCGTGTGCAAGAAAGTGGGCGAGACACACCAGACGTTCAGGCGATCGGCAGAGGGGGGAAGGGGGCCGAAAGGGGATAAGCCCCCGAAGAGTTGGGCCACGCAGCCCAATAGTGGTTTCAATCCCGAGTGTGTGTCGGTGCAGCAGGCACACAGGTGGATGGATACGCTCTGCATGCTTCATCACCTCCCACTCGCCAAATCGAGGCTCGAATGTCCGTCAGCGAATTTCAAGGAAAGATGAATTTCTTCACCAGGGCCAGGAAGCGTGTGGTCAGGGTGGCGACGGTCGCACTCGCCGTGACCGCGACGTGTTCAGGGCTGACATGGGCGGCGGTCTCCGTGACGGGAAACAGCGTCGATGCGAAGCCGCCGGTCACGTGCTCATACAACCTCACCAATGGTGCAAAGCCTGTGGGAATTCCCACCTTCGACGCCTCGGCCGCGGCTCGGCCGTACACGGCAGAACTCGTGACCAACCGGGGAACCATCACCATTGAGGCCCTGACCGACAAGGCGCCCTGCGCCACCAACTCCTTCTCCTTCCTGGCGCGGAAGGGGTACTACGACGGCAGCAAGTGTCACCGTGTCACGACCCGAGGGATTTACGTACTGGACTGCGGCGACCCCAAAGGGGAAGGCGCAGCCGATCCGGGCTATTTCTTCGGTGACGAGAATCTGGACGGAGCCGAATATTCGGCCGGCACCGTGGCGATGTCGGTTCCCGGCAGAAATGGCAGTCAGTTTTTCATCAGTTACGCCGATCCTGATGTTCCCATGTCGTCCGAATGGACTCCCTTTGGGAAAGTCGTGAGCGGATTGGACGTACTGAAGGAGATCGCCAGGAACGGGACCCAGGACGGGTCCTCCGACGGAAGGCCGAAGAAGGCCGTCGTCATCAAGTCGGTAACGGTGCGGCAGACATCGGCCAATGCCCCTCGCGAGAAGCGCGGGTGACTCCACCACGCCCCAGGTGTGGCGCTGTTCGGAGTATTCCGCGCGCGCACATGGTGGCTCAGAGCCAAGCCGTGAAGGTTGCTGGCACTTGAGGTCCTCAGGGTCAGCTTTCCGGAAGGAATAAGTCATGCAAGCCCCACCCACCGACAGTGCCACGCTCCCGGTGCAACAAAAATCAACTGTGGATGAAGGGCCGGTGGTCGAACCGTCTCGTGGGAGCCGCTCCGACATCCCGTGGTGGATCTGGGCCCTGGCGGGAGCGCTGTTCTTCACGTACGCGACGTTGTCCTTGCGTATCCATCAGCGCATGCTCTCCCGCAGCTTCGACCTGGGAATCTTCGAGCAGGTCGTCCGCTCCTACGCGAATGGGCACCTGCCCGTCTCCGAAATCAAGGGGCCGGACTTTCCCGTCCTGGGGGACCACTTCTCTCCCATTCTGGCCCTGGTGGCACCTGTCTACCGGCTGTGGCCTTCGGCGATGGCCTTGCTCGTGGTGCAGGCGGCGCTGATCGCCGCGAGCGTTCTGCCCCTGACTCTCTGGGCGCGCCGAGCGCTGGGTTCCCCCGCCGCCGCGGTCATCGGGGTCTGCTACGGCCTCTCCTGGGGTCTCGCGAGCGGGGTCGGCTCCGACTTCCATGAATGGGCCTTCGCCGTTCCCCTTCTCGCGTTCTCACTCACCGCTCTCGCGACGGGCCGGATGCGTGCCGCGGCCTGCTGGGCTCTGCCCCTGCTGCTGGTGAAGGAGGACCTCGGGCTCACCGTGGTCGTGATCGGCCTCGTCATCGCCCGGCGTGGCGACCGCAGGCTCGGGATCATCACCGCCGCAGTCGGTCTGGCCGGGGCACTGCTGGCGACGATGGTCATTCTGCCGGCCTTCAGTCCGAGCGGGTCCTACGACTACTGGCACTGGCTGAATGGCTCGGAAGGCAGTGAGGGTGGGCTGACGGATCTGCTGTACAAGAGCACGATCGGTCTCATCACCCCCGAGGCCAAGATCTCGATGCTCCTGCTCGTGCTGGCCCCGACCCTGTTCCTGGCCCTGCGGTCCCCGTTGATGTGGATCGCACTGCCGACTCTGATGTGGCGTTTCGCCTCAGGTCTCAGTACCCACTGGGGCACCGCCTTCCACTATTCGCTCGTGCTGATGCCGATCGTCTTCGCGGCCTTCATCGACGCCTTGATCCGACGGAACCCGAGCAGGAGCAGCCTGCGACGATACCTCGCCGGCTCCGCTGCGATCACACTCCTGATCCTTCCGCAGTATCCGTTCTGGCAGCTGGTCCAGCCGGCCACCTGGCGGGGCGATCCCCGCATCGCTGCCGCCCACCGTCTGATGGACCGGATCCCCGACGGAGCCACGGTCCAGGCATCCAATCTGCTCGTGCCCCAGCTCACGAACCGTACGAGTGTCAGCCTCTACGGCTGGGCCGACAGCCGCCCCGATCCTCAGTGGATCATGGTCGACACCTTGGTGCCGTTCAATCAGCGGTGGCCGCTGAACGTCCTTCAGGAACAGCAGGCCCTGGGCATTGCCCGCGCACAGGGGTATCTCACCGTGGGTAAGGAACAGGGCTTCGTACTGCTCAAGCGTCCGAGCTGACGTCGTGACGTCGGTCTTCTACCTCACCGAGTTGGAGGTGACCCGTGAAATCAACGGTCTGCCTGAACATGATCGTCAAGAACGAGGCCCCGGTCATCAGACGCTGCCTCGAATCCGTGCGCCCTTTGATCGACACGTGGGTCATCCTGGACACGGGCTCGACCGACGGCACCCAGGACGTCATCCGTGACGTCTTCAGTGATCTGCCCGGCTCCCTGCACGAAAGCCCCTGGAAGGGATACGACGGGAGCCGCAGCGAGGCGATCGACCTGGCGCGCGCCGAAGCGGACTATCTGCTGTTCATCGACGCCGACGACGAGATGGAGGTGAAGCCCGGCTTTCGCATGCCGGAGCTGACCCACGACGCCTACCGAGTCGCACTGCACGACGGGCCCCTCACCCACTGGCGCCCCGCTCTGGTCTCAACCCGGCTGCCCTGGCGGTACGTCGGAGTCCTGCACGAGTACATCGACTGCGGAACGCCGTACAGCCTCGGGACGTTCGAAGGCGCCAACATCCTCTCGGTGGGGGGCGGCGCACGCCTGAGGGGAGAAGGGGTGCGGAAGAAGTACCTGCGCGATGCCAAGGTCCTTCAGCAAGGCCTGATCAAGGAACCCGACAACTCCCGCTACGTCTTCTACCTCGCCCAGAGCTGGCGCGATGCCGGAGAGCCGAAGAAGTCACTCGCCGCCTACGACCGCCGGGCAGGCATGGGCGGCTTCGCCGAGGAAGTCTTCTGTGCCCACCTCTACGCCGCACGGCTCGCGGTAGAGCTCGGCAGGCCGCCGGCCGAGGTGATCGACCGCTACCTCCGCGCGCACGAAAGCCGCCCCTCGCGAGCCGAAGCAATCGGTGAACTCGCACGCTATTGCCGCATGAACGGCCGGCGCTGGCCACTTGCGCACATGTTCGCGCAGCAAGCAGCGCAGATCCCGTACCCGAAGGACATTCTGTTCGTCGAGTTCGAATGGTACGACTGGCGCTCGCTCGACGAACTCGCCGTGGCCGCTTACTGGACCGGAAACTATGAGGAGTCGGAGCGCAGCAGCCAACGCCTCCTGAAGGGCGGCAAGGTGCCCCCCGAGCACCACGACCGCGTGGTCGGCAACCTCGAATTCGCCCGGCAGAAGCTGGGCTCGAGGGAACTCGTGAACGCCTGACCGGGGGGCGGCGGGGCCGCGGTGGCCTGGCCGGAGAGTCTTCGCGTCGCAGGCCGGTGCCCGCGGACGAGCCGGCGGCCGCTCGGGACGGCCGGATTCGGCACACGAATGGCACCCGGTCCGCGCGCCTCCCCGGCTCGCGGACCGGGGCCGTCAGGGGGCGCCGATCAGCTCGGCGTCACGCAGGGCGGCGGTGTGTGCGTCCATGCGCTCGGCGGCGAGAATCGCGGCGGCGGTGTCCGCGCGGGACGCGGCGACGACGAGGGCGCGGCCGGCAAGGGCGAGCGCCCGGTGGTGCAATGCGGCGGGGTCGGCCCGGGTCAGCGCGGCATGCCGCGCCGGTGGCGCCCCGCGCAGCCGGGCCACCTGCTCGGCTATGCGATCGCCCTGCCGGCCGAGCCCCAGCTCGTCGGTGACGGCGAGCAGGGCGGCCAGATGCCCGGCGAGCTGGATGTCCAGCTCCTCCTCGCGGGTGCGGTGGGGGTACTGCGCCGCGTCGGCCATCGAGTGGACCGACTTGGTGCGGATCGGCTCGTACATGGGGATGGCCTCCTGCTCGCGGTCAGGAGACCATCCTACATTGGATTCAGTCTAAAGTTGAGCGGTGTCGGGATCCGGTTGCCTCACGGCTGCCCGTATCCGTCCAGGAACGTGCCGATCCTGGTCACGGCGTCCGTCAGATCCTTGGCCGACGGCAGCGTCACGATCCGGAAGTGATCGGGCTCCGGCCAGTTGAACCCCGTACCCTGCACGACCATGATCTTCTCGGCCCGCAGCAGGTCGAGGACCATCTGCCGGTCGTCCTTGATCTTGTAGACCGCGGGGTCGAGCCGCGGAAAGAGATACAGCGCCCCCTTCGGCTTCACGCAGGTGACGCCCGGGATCTGCGTCAGCAGGTCGTACGCGACGTCCCGCTGCTCCAGGATCCGCCCGCCCGGCAGCACCAGGTCGTCGATCGACTGCCGCCCGCCGAGCGCCGCAGCCACCGCGTGCTGCGACGGCATATTGGCGCACAGTCGCATATTGGCGAGGATCGTCAGCCCTTCGATGTACGAGGCGGCGTGCCCCTTCGGGCCGCAGACCGCCAGCCACCCGGACCGGTAACCCGCCACCCGGTAGTTCTTGGAGAGCCCGTTGAACGTGAGCACCAGCAGATCGGGCGCGATGGCCGCTGTCGGGGTGTGTGTCGCTCCGTCGTACAGGATCCGGTCGTAGATCTCGTCGGAGCAGACCACCAGGTTGTGGCGGCGGGCGATCTCCGTCAGCCCGCGCAGCATCTCGTCGTCGTAGACCGCACCCGTCGGATTGTTCGGGTTGATGATCACGATCGCCTTGGTGCGGTCCGTGATCTTCCGCTCGATGTCGGCGAGGTCCGGCATCCAGTCGGCCTGCTCGTCGCACCGGTAGTGCACGGCCGTACCGCCGGCCAGCGACACGGAGGCGGTCCACAGCGGATAGTCCGGTGCGGGTACGAGCACCTCGTCGCCGTCGTCGAGCAGCGCCTGCATCGACATCTGGATCAGCTCGGAGACGCCGTTGCCCAGGTAGATGTCCTCGACGTCGAGGGGGATCCCCTTGGTCTGGTAGTGCTGCATCACCCCGCGGCGCGCGGACAGCAGCCCCTTCGCATCGCCGTAACCGTGCGCCCCGGAGAGGTTGCGCAGTATGTCTTCGAGAATCTCGGGCGGGCACTCGAACCCGAACGCGGCGGGGTTGCCGGTGTTCAGCTTGAGGATGCGGTGACCAGCTGTTTCCAGCCGCATCGCCTCCTCGAGCACGGGGCCCCGGATCTCGTAACAGACATTGGCGAGCTTCGTCGACTGGATGACCTGCATGTCAGCGAGGATACGGTGGTGTTTCACAGGGTGCGCGGGGTTTGCCCACAGGTTGACCCGCCCGGGGAACCCGGTCCGCCCGCCCGGTCTTCCATCGCCATGCACCCGCCGCCCCCGGCCGTGGGAAGCCTGGCCGGGGGCGGTGACGCGGCTTGGAATGGGTGTGTGACGGCCGGGGCGGGTGAGATGCGCCACGCGAATGGGGCGCCGCCGTCACACGGGCAGGCGCGTGCCGTCCGGGAGACGGATGCCGAAGTCGTCCGCCAGGACCCGCAGCACCTCGTCGCCGTCCGCCAGCTCCCGCTTCCGCGTGCCGTCGGGCGCCGTCTCCGTGAGCTTCCGGCCGGACAGTCCCACGTGGCCGTCCGGAGTGGTGCGCTGGACGTACACCAGGTGCTGGAACGGGGAGCGCGGATTGGTCGCGATGTGCCAGTTGATGACCTCGTAGTCCGGCGCCTCGAACGGCTCCAGCGTGAACGCGTACTGGTCCTCCCACTCCCCGCCCGCGGACAGCGTCTGCAGCTTCCACAGCGGCAGCGGGCCGTTGTGCGGTGCGTGGACGAGCCGGTGACGGCGCGGTGCGTCGTGCAGCTCCGCGTCCGCCACCAGCGCGATCGGCTCCAGCAGCGAGCTGCTCGCGCCGAAGCCGACATCGGCGAGATACGGGGTCGCCTCGCCCGGCACCTCGGCCAGCATCAGCATGTGGGTGCGCGGCCGTACGTCCCCGGGCGCGGCCCCCAGCGTCACGCGTGCGCAGAGCAGCGTCACCGTGAATCCGAGCTCGGCCAGCACGGCGGCGAAGAGGGTGTTGTGCTCGTAGCAGTACCCGCCGCGCTCACTGCGTACGAGCTTCGCCTGCAGATCCGCGAGCGCGAGCGAGGGCGCGCTGCCGAGCACGGGGTCCAGATTCTCGAACGGGATGCCCAGCGCATGGGCGCGGTGGACGGAACGCAGCACCTCCACGGTGGGGAGGCGCTCCCCGGTCCAGCCGATACGGGCGAAGTACGCGTCGAGGTCGAGAGTGCGGTCGTGGTCGGTTGTCATGGTCCGACCGTACGCAACCGGGGTGGCGGGAGCCTTCGACCAGGGGTGATGAACTGTTGGCTGTCGAGGTCGTTCGAGTGTGCGTAACCAGGTTTGGGTGAGTGCGTTGTTCAGGGTGTGAATCTGACGGAGTGGGCGAGGGTGCAGGGTGTGCATCCGCAGACGGCGTATCGCTGGTTCCGTGAGGGCACGTTGCCGGTGCCGGCTCAGCGGGTGGGGCCGCGGACGATTCTGGTGAATGTGGAGGCCGTTGCGGCGCCCGGAACGGTCGGCGGTGTCGGGTTGTACGCCCGTGTCTCCTCGCGCGACCAGAGGGGTGATCTCCGGCGTCAGGTGGCCCGGCTGTCGCGGTGGGCCGCGCAGTCGGGTCACCGGGTGGTGCGGGTGGAGTCCGAGATCGGGTCGGGTACGAACGGCTCCCGCGTCAGGGCCCGGCGTTTGCCGGCCGACCCGGACGTGACCATCGTGGTGGTCGAACACCGTGACCGGCTCGGCCGGATGAACACCGAACTTGTCGAAGCGGCACTCGAAGCCGCGGACCGGCGTCTGGTTGTGCTGGATGACGGGGAGCTCGAAGACGACTTGGTGCGGGACATGGTGGAGGAGCTGACCTCGTTCTGTGCCCGTCTGTACGGGCGCCGTTCGGCGAAGAACCGGGCGAGGAAAGCCCTGGAAGCTGCCGAGCATGGCTGAGTCGAAGAACGGATTGCGCACCATCGCTCTGCCGTTCGTCGCCGTCGGACCCACAGGTGTGGCCATACGTGACCGGCTGGGGCACCTCACATCCCAGGACGAGAGAGTCCTCCGCGTGGTCGGTGAGCACCAAGGCCGTCTGAGCTCGCGTGATCCCAAGGCTCGCTGTGCGGATGGTCTGGAGCACGGTGCGGACACCTGGGCGGCGCGTAAGCGGGAGCTGACGGCACTGTCGTCGTCGCGGATCGCGGGTGCGATCACCAAGGCTACGCACGATCAGTGGGCGCTGGCCCGCCGTTGCCAGGCTGTGCATATCCAGAAGCTGGCGGCCGGGATCAAGACGTTGCGGCACCGTCTGTCCCTCCCGCTCGGGGAGCACGGAACGAAGCGGGCTACGGGCGGATACCGGTCGAAGAACGAGTGGTTCCGCAAGTCCCGCCGCCTCGCGGCACTGGAGGCGCGGCGTACTGCTGCTGTCGCCGACTGGCAGGTCGGACGGGTGCGGGTGGTGCGGGGCGGTAAACGTCTCCTCAACACCCGCCACCACCTCACTAAGGCCCAGCTCACCGAAGAGTGGCGGGAAAGGTGGAAGGCGGGACGCTGGTTCATCGCTGCCGACGGTGAGTCGGGGAAGCGGTTCGGGAACGAGACGATCCGCGTCACCCCGGACGGCGAAGTGTCGATCAAGCTGCCTGCCCCGCTCGCGCACCTGGCCAACGCCCGGCACGGCCGATACACCCTCGCCGCCCACATCAGCTTCGCGCACCGGGGCGCGGAGTGGGCCGACCGCATCGAAGCGAACCGGGCCGTCGCCTACCGCATCCATCTCGATACGGAGCGAGGCCGCTGGTATCTCACCGCTTCCTGGGGCGTGAGGGAACCCGCCCGCCCACAACGGACCGCGCCCCTGGAGGCGTGCCGCCGCGCGGGACGCGAAAGCGGGAACCCAGTGCATCCAACACCGTTCGGGATGCGCCCAGTACGCAGCAGTGGGTCCAAGACTCACTTACGCACACTGGTTAGGAACGGTCGATCCCTCTGGTACGCGGGTCCTGGTTCCGGGACCGACGCGCCCCCGTGTCTCAGAGGTACCTTAACCGCGCTGAGGCGAGCGGTGATACGGGGAACGATCGCCGCATGACCGCTTTCGGTGAGCAGGACATGGCCGCTCTCGTGCTCCGCGACCCGACGACATCACCACGGCGCTCCAGCAGGCCCTAAAGACCGCTCCCGCCGACGAACGCCCCGGCCTGGAACGGGCCCTGGCCCTCACCGCAGCCGCCGCCGAGGCGGCGGCGGAGGCGGCGGACCCACGTGCCCGGCAGGGCACGGGCACCCGGGCCCGCACTGTCGGCGGCGCTCAGCGCACCAGCAGGTCGATGACGCCCGTGGTGCCCTCCTCGCCGCCTCGCTCCGCTTCCGCGAGGCGCCGCTCCATCAGCGCCAGGTACGGGGTCAGCAGTTCGGCGCTGACCCCCTGTTCCCCGGCCGTGCGCAGCAGCGTCGCGTTGCCCGCGACCTGCATGGCGAGGTTGGAGACCACGCCCGCGCTGTAGTCGCCGCTCTCCAGCTGAGCGGCGGCCGTGTGCACCGCGGGTGCCATGGCGGTGAGCCAGTCGGCCAGCAGCGGGGCGAGCGCCCGAGGGTCGATGTTCTCCTTGCGGATCAGCGCGAAGGCGTGTGCGACACCCGCGAACATCCCCGTCATCGCGCTCAGCAGCGCCACGTCGTGCAGGGCGGCGAAGCCGGGATTCTCACCGACATAGGTGGTGCCGGCCGGCACGGCGAGCGTCTCTCCGTGCGCGTCGAACAGGGCGCGGGACCCGCTGTAGAAGATGTAGCCGCCGGAGCCCGCGGCGCCGATCATCGGCGGGACCGCCATGATCCCGCCGTCCAGGAACCGGGCGCCGCGCTCCTGGGCCCACCCGGCGAGGGCGCGTGCCTGGCCCGGAGTGGAGGTGGTGAGGTTGACCAGGTCCTTGCCGGCGAGGTCGGCGCCGGCCAGGGTCTGCCCGACGGAGGCGTCGTCCAGCAGGCAGAGGACGACGAGCCGGTTCGCGGCCACCGCCTCCGCGACCGTCCCGGCCGTGCTCGCCCCCTCGGCGGCGAGCACGTCGGCACGGGCGGGGCTGCGGTTCCAGACGGTCAGGGGATGCCCGGCGGCGAGCCAGGTCCGGGCGAGCGCGGTGCCCATGGCGCCGAGCCCGAGGAGGGTGAGCGGCTGTTGCTCAGGGGTGTTGTCAGTCATGGAGATTAGGCTGGTCGCAGGCCTCGGAGCGATCAAGTACCCACTTCGGGGTGGGTGGTTACCACGGGGTGAGTGACCAGGTGAGAGGGGTGGGCCATGAGGACCGTACGCAGGCCGGGGGCGTTCGTCTGTGGGATCGACGCGGCGATGGATGTCATCGGCGGCAAGTGGAAGGTGCTGATCCTCTGGGCGCTGAACGAGCAGACGTGCCGCTTCGGCGAGCTCCGCAGACTGGTGCCGGGGATCACCGAGAAGGTGCTCACCTCGCATCTGCGGGAGCTGGAGGACGACGGCATCGTGCACCGCGAGGTGCATGCCGAGGTGCCGCCCCGCGTCGAGTACTCGCTGACCCCGCTCGGGTACGGGCTCAACAAGGCGCTCGGGCCGCTCGGCGCGTGGGGACGGGAGCACGTGCTCGGCCAGGCGGAACCCGAACCGGCGCGCGGCTGACCGGCCACCCCGTCAGCAGACCGTGCCCGGCCGGGCCGCGGTGGCCCTCAACAGGTCGCGCACCAGGTCGAAGTCGATGTTCTCCGGCTTGCGGAAGCGCAGGCAGCCCTTGCCCATGTCCTGTCCGGCCAGCCGCTCCTCGAATGCCGCGCGGACATCGGTGCGCAGCAGGTAGAAGGAGACGTAGTTCTGCTGGCTCGCGAAGGCGATCTCGGTAACGCCGTCCCGTTCGTAGGCGGGCATCTCGTAGGCCATGATCTCGCCGAAGCCCTTGAGTTCCTGACGGCACATCAGTCGCAGTCTGCCCAGGGCGTCCCGGCGCTCCTCCGGCACCTCGGCCAGGTATCCGTCGACGTCCTCCGCCTTGCTCTGCACCATGCGCACAGCCTGAGCGCTGTCCCGAGGCCGGAAAGGGGGTCTTGCCCCGGACCCGCGCACCCCTAACAATGCGCATGACAAAACCGAACGAACTTCGGTCACAGAGGTCACAGAGGGGACCCCCACATGAAGAAGCCTCTCCTCGGCGCGCTTTTCGCCGTTCTGCTCCTCGGAGCGGGAACGGCACCCGCTGTCGCGGCCACAAGCCACGACGCGGCCGCGCCGCAGAAGACGACACAAGCCGAGCAGATCACGGCCAAGGCGGTCGACTTCGCCGGTACGGTCGCGCTCAGCAACTGCTCCGGCTCCGTGGTCCGCACGGCCGCCTCGCTCCCGAGCGACCCGGCGCTCGTGCTCTCCAACGGGCACTGCCTGGAGACCGGCTTCCCCAGTCCGGGTGAGGTCGTCCTCGGCCGGCGGTCCACCCGCAGCTTCACCCTGCTGAACTCCGCGGGCAGCGGAGTCGGCACCCTGCGCGCCAGCAAGATCGCGTACGGGACGATGACCGACACCGACGTATCGCTGTACCAACTCACCCGTACCTACGCCCAGATCGAGAGCACCTACGGCATCAAGGCGCTGGAGCTCAACGCCGCGCACCCGGTCCAGGGGACCGCGATCACGGTCGTCTCCGGCTACTGGAAGCGCACGTACAGCTGCAACATCGACGGTTTCGTCTACCGCCTGAATGAGGGCGGGTGGACATGGAAGGATTCGGTCCGCTACACCTCCGCCTGCCAGACCATCGGCGGCACGTCCGGCTCCCCGGTGATCGACAACGCGACCGGCAAGGTCGTCGCCGTCAACAACACCGGTAACGAGGACGGGCAGCAGTGCACGGTCAACAATCCGTGCGAGGTCGACGAGAGCGGCAATGTGACGGTCCGCCAGGGCATCAACTACGCCCAGGAGACGTACGGCATCGTGCCGTGCATCGGCGCCGGCAGTCAGATCGACCTCAACCGGACCGGGTGCACCCTGCCCAAGCCGTAGTCGGAAAGCTTCCGCGCGTCGCCCGGGCGGTTCGCGCCCCGCCCGGGTGGCGCCGGTCCGAGCCGAGTCCTTCTTCTTGATCGTGGCCCGACGCCTGATGGCTCGGCGAGTTCACCCTCGCCCGCGGCGACGAAGCCGGCCCCTCGTGCCGTCGGCGGGACCACGGGCCGAACTCGCCGATCACGGTGTCGCCGAAGGTGAGGCGGAGCAGGTTCAGCTGCTGCCACAGCGGGCCGCTCCCTGTGAAGGGATCGCGCTCGCAGGCCGAGCAGGGCGATATCGGTCGGTATCCGCTGTGCAGTTGGCTATGCCCTGGTATCGGAGTCGGCTTTCCATCGGGGGGTGCACTCCATAGACTCCGGCCCCGTGACACATCAGGACCATGCTGTATTCGTCGACACGTCCGGCCGCAGGGGTCGTCTCATGCGGTACGTGGCCACCTTTGTCGGCGTAATCTGCGTCGGATTTGTCGCGACTATCGTGGCCGGTCTGTTCGGCGCGGTCCCCTCCGGTACCACCCTGCCCTGGAGCCCCGGCGGTGGCGGAAAGGCGCCCACCCACGCCGAGGAATCAGCGGAGCCCCCCACCAGTACAGCGAAGCCCTCCACGGTACCGTCCGCCGACACCTCGGCCGTCGCCTCGCCCACCGAGGACGCTTCCGGTACGCCCAGGGGGGCGACCGCTGCGCCCGCGAAGTCGACCGCCTTCTCACCCGCGGCGTCGGCCGCCCCCGCCCCCGCGACGACGGCCCCGTCCGCCTCCCGCGGCAACGGCAACGGCAACGGCAACAGCTCCAGTCGCAGCACCGCCGCGCCTGGCTCGACCAAGGGGCCCAAGTGACCCGGCACGCCCTACGCCGCGACCCCCGATCCCACTGGATCCTGCTCAGCCTCACCCTGGCCGTCGCCGCCACCGCGCTGATCTTCAGCGGGTATGGACGCCACGAGATAGCCCCGACCGCCGCGCCCTCCACCGCCTGCGCCACCGAGCGCACGGTGAGCCTCGACGGTGGTCCCGTCATCCGCCAGAATCCCAAGACCGGCGGTGTCGAAGCCACCGAGATGCCGCGTGACACCGTCGCCCTCACCTACGACGGCGGGCCCGACCCCGCCTGGACCCCGCGCCTGCTCGACCTGCTGAAGAGCCACGACGCCAAGGCCACCTTCTTCCTCACCGGTACGCAGGCCGCCGCCCACCCGGATCTCGTCCGCCGGATCAAGCGCGAGGGCCACGAGATCGGCTCGCACACCTACACCGACGCCAATCTCGCCGGACTCTCCAAGCCCCGCACCAACCTTGAGCTGTCCCTCACCCAGAACACCCTGGCCGGCGCGGCCGGCATCGGTACCCATCTGCTGCGCCTCCCGCACACCACCACCACCGGCACCCTCTGCGGCGGCCAGTGGGAGGCCGCGCGCCAGGCGCTCATCGACGGCTACGTCGTGGTGGCCGCCGACGGCCCCGAACGCTTGCCGCAGCACGGCGCGGTGCGGCAGTTCACCGGCTCGCCCGCCGCGGTCACCGGGACCGAGCAGCTCCTGACGGCCGGAGGCTCCCACGACCTGACGTTCACCAGCGTGGGCCATGGCATCGGCATGGCCGGCGCCACCTACGATGTTTCCGCGCCCGCGCACTGGCGGGGCGCCGCCGTGGTCGGCGTCCAGCAGGCCTCGCGCGGCTTCGCCGACGCCATGACCTGGCTGCTCGCGGTCGCCGGTGTGATCACTGTGCTGCGTCTGGTGATGCTCTTCGCCGTCGCCCGCGTCCACGTGAAGCGCGTCCGCGTCAAGCGTTCCCGCAGACGTGGCTCCCCGCTCCACCCCCCGCTCACCGAGCCGGTCTCTGTGATCGTCCCCGCCTACAACGAAGAGGCGGGCATCGAGGCGACCATCCGCTCGCTCCTCGCCTCCACCCATGAGTACGTCCAGGTCATCGTGGTCGACGACGGCTCCAGCGACCGGACCTTCGAGATCGCCGAAGCGATGCAGGCCGAGGACCAGCGGGTGATGGTGGTCCGTCAGCCCAACAGCGGTAAGGCGGCCGCCCTCAACACCGGTCTCGCCTGGGCCCATTTCGACATCGTCGTCATGATCGACGGCGACACCGTCTTCGAACCGGACGCCGTACGCCATCTCATCCAGCCGCTCGCCGATCCCCGGGTGGGCGCGGTCAGCGGCAACACCAAGGTCGGCAACCGGCAGGGTGTGCTGGGTCGTTGGCAGCACCTCGAATACGTCATCGGCTTCAATCTCGACCGCCGGATGTTCGACGTCATGGAGTGCATGCCGACCGTGCCGGGCGCCATCGGCGCGTTCCGCCGCGACGCACTCGTGGGTGTCGGTGGGGTCAGCGAGGACACCCTCGCCGAGGACACCGACCTCACCATGGCGCTCTGCCGCGCCGGCTGGCGCGTCGTGTACGAGGAGAAGGCCATCGCCTGGACCGAGGCGCCGGCCACCGTCAAGCAGCTGTGGAAGCAGCGCTACCGCTGGTGCTACGGCACGCTCCAGGCCATCTGGAAGCACCGCAGGGCCGTCTTCGAACGCGGCCAGTCGGGCAAGCTCGGCCGGCGCGGACTGATGTACCTGCTGGTCTTCCAGACCGTACTCCCGCTGCTCGCCCCCTTGGTGGACGTCTTCGCCCTGTACGGGCTTCTCTTCCAGGGCGCGGGGCAGGCGCTGGGGGTGTGGCTCGGTTTCACGGCGATTCAGGTCTTGAGCGCGGTGTACGCGCTCCGCCTGGACCGCGAGAAGTTCGAACCGCTCTGGACGCTCCCGCTACAGATCTTCGTCTACCGCCAGCTGATGTACCTGGTCGTCGTCCAGTCGGTGGTGACCGCGCTCCTGGGATCCCCGCTGCGCTGGCACCGCATGCAACGCACCGGCTCGGCCACCGACACCCTGGAACGCCAGCCGGTCGGCTGACGTTCTGACGGTCCGTCGTGACGGACGCGGAGAACGCACCGGGCCCACAGGTCTCACGGCGCGCCCGTGCGTCGCACCGCCGCCTCGATTCCGTCCAGCAGCACGCCGAGCCCGGTGGCGAACGTCTCGCGCGCCTGACGCTCCAGGTAGGGCACCGTGTCGTCGGCCGGTGGCGGCTCGGGTGCGCTCTCGCTCTCCAGACGGCCGACGTCCGGGAAGCGGTCCGCGAAGTCCGGGGCCACCTCGCCGAGCAGCGCAGAGCGGGCGAACCACCACTCCTCGTCGGACTGGCCGGTCACCGCCGCGGCCTGCCGGGACTCGGCGACCGTCTGCGCCGAGCCGCGGACGAAGTGGAACAGCGTGCCGATCAGCCGCCGCAGGAGATGTGCGTCGAGCCCGGTCCGGTACAGGAGACGTATGAGGGTGTTGAGCGCGGCGTACTCGTGCGGGCCCAGCACCGGTCGGGCCTGGGAGACCTGGAGCACCCACGGGTGGCGGAGGTGGAAGGCGAGGGTGTCCTCCGCCCAGCGCGTGAGGGAAGCGCGCCAGTTTTCCGTGTCCGGGTAGTCGGACGGGAGTTCGGCATGCACCGCGTCGTACATCAGGTCCAGCAGCTCGCTCCTGCCGGGAACGTACGTGTAGAGGGCCATGGCCGTCCGGCCCAGCCGCTCGCCCACCGCGCGCATCGAGAGCGCCGCCATGCCGCCCTCGTCGGCGACCGCGACGGCGGCGCTCACGATCGCGTCCACGGTCAGTCCGGGCTTGGGCCCCGACCGGGCCGGTCCCGTTTTGCCCGGCCCTGTTCCGCCCGGTGCCGGAGCGCTCTCCGCGCGCCACAGCAGAGCGATCGAACGGCGGGCGTCGCCCTGTCCCGCATAGACCACCACTTGCGACTCCTTACGCTATAAAGTAACTTCGCCCAGGCGATTCTTTACGGCATAAGGTATCAGGGAGAAAGTGGGTGACCGCTCCGATGAGTCAGTCTCTGCCGGTGTCGTACATCCAGGTTGCGGGCGTGGAACGGATCACGCCGCGGATGGCGCGCGTCACCTTTACCGGAGATGCGCTGGCCGACCTGATCGAGGATCGGCCGGATCAGCAGATGAAGCTCTGCTTCCCGAAGGGGCAGGGCGCGCCCGTGCTGCCGGAGCAGGACGCCGACGACACGTACGGGATGCGGTGGTACGAGGCGTACCTCGCGATCCCGGAGGCCGACCGGCCGTGGATGCGGAGCTTCACCGTCCGGGCGTACGACCGTGAGCGCAACGAGATGACCGTCGACTTCGTGCTCCACGGCGACACCGGACCCGCCACCCGCTGGGGGCGGACCGCGCGGCCCGGGGACGTGCTCGGCATGGTCGGCCCGTCCTCGGCGTACGCCCGGCCGCTGCCCGCCTCCGACTGGCTGCTGCTCGCCGGGGACGCGACAGCGCTCCCCGCGATCGGCACGCTGCTCGAAGCGCTGCCGGCCGGGATGCGCGCGGTGGCGTACGTGGCGGTCGCCGACGCGGGGGAGGAGCAGCGGCTTTCCTCCGCCGCCGAGGTGACCGTGCGCTGGGTGCACGCGGGGGAGGAGCTGGCGGACGTGGTCCGCGCGGCGGAGCTGCCGGGCGAGGCGGGGGCGGGGGCCGCATGGCTCGCGGGGGAGTCGGGGACCGTACGGATGCTGCGCCGCCACCTGGTCGAGGAGCGCGGGATGCCCAGGGCGGCGGTGGAGTTCAGTGGTTACTGGCGGCGCAGGCTGACCCAGGACGACGCCCCGACCGAGGAGGATCTGGCCTGGGCGAAGGAGCGGGCGGAGGGGTGAGCAGGATTCACCGTGAGCCGCGTACCGGCCGGGAGGACCGCGGCGACCGGACCGCCCGTCCCACCAGTACCGAGGTCCGCCTGCCGTCCTCGATGACGAAGCGGCCGTCGATCAGGACGTGCGGGATGCCCACCGGCAGGGTGCGCGGCGCCTCGAAGGTCGATCCCGCCGCCACCGTTGCCGGATCGAAGAGGACCAGGTCGGCGCGGTAGCCCTCACGGACGTAGCCCCGGTCGGGCAGCCGCAGCCGGGCCGCCGGGCGGGAAGTGAGATGGGCGACGCACTCCTCCAGCGAAAGGATGCCCAACTCCCGTACGTACCGGCCGAGATACTGAGGGAACGTGCCGTACGCGCGCGGGTGCGGCTTGTCGCCCTGGAGGATGCCGTCGCTGCCGCCGGTGTAGGGATCGGGTCGGCCGGGGCCGCGCGGGAGAACAAGCCCGTCCGGCGATTGAGGACACGCCCGCAGGGATCAGAAGAACGTGCGGATGTAGTCCGTGACCGTGCCGTCCGCCTCGACGAGCGGAATCAACTGCCACTTGTCGAACGACGTGCACGGGTGCGACAGCCCCATGCCGACCCAGTCCCCGACCTCCAGCTCCGCCCCGGCCTCGGTGCGCAACCACCCGTGCTGGTCGGACAGCCCGGTGACGGTGATGCCGGTGGCGGCCCGCACCGAACCGTCCCGCCCGGACCGCACGACCTGCGCCTGCGGAAGATCGAGGTCGTATGCCGCGTCCCGCTTCCCCGCGTTCACGAACGCCTGCTCGTCGGACGGCCGCGAGACGACCTGGGCCCAGAGGCGGAACGCGGGCTGCAGGGCGCCCTCCTCCGGGACCCGGTTGAACGGGGTGAGGTGCAGGTAGTGCCCGTCGTCGTGCGAGACGTACGCCCCCGAACGCAGCAACTTGCATACGGGACGAGTGAGTTCGGGGATCTCGGCGAAGACCTCCGCGACCGTGTCGAACCAGGCGCTGCCGCCCGCGCTGATCACGATCCGGTCGTCGCCGGCCAGTGCGGCGAACCGGTCCGCCTTGTCGAATTCGGCGGCCACCCGGACGAGCCGGTGCAGCCAGTCCCGTACCCGCTCCGTGGACGCGTCCGGCACCTCGCCCTCGTAACCGGCGACCCCGACCAGACGCAGCGTCCCCGCTGAGGCCACCGCGTCGGCGACCGCCGCGCAGTCGGCCTCGGTACGCGCACCCGTGCGGGCCCCCTCACCGGCGCCGAGTTCCACGACCACGTCCACCGGACGTACCGCACCCGCGGCGCGCAGCGCCTCGTCCATCAGCTCGACGCCGCGCACCGAGTCGACGTAACAGATGAAGTGGAACCGGGGGTCGGAGTCCAGCTCGCCGGCGAGCCAGCGCAGTGCGACTGCGTCGACGAGCTCGTTGGCGAGGAAGATCCGCTCGATCCCGTACGCGCGGTACACCCGGACCTGGTGCGGAACGGCGGCGGTGATGCCCCACGCGCCGTACTCCAGTTGCCGGGCGAAGAGCTGCGGCGCCATGGACGTCTTGCCGTGCGGCGCGAACGCGAGCCCGTGACGTTCGGCGTACGCCTCCAGCAGCGCGAGGTTGTGCGCGACGGACTCGGCGGAGAGGGCGAGGACGGGCGTCGTGAAGCCGCCGGTGAAGAGGTTGCGACGCTCGGCGGCGAGGGCGCCGACCGTGAGTCCGTCGGCGTCGGGCGGGAGCGCCTTGAAGCGGTGGTCGACGCGCTCGGCGGCGAGTTCGCCGAGCGTGTGGGGAGCTGTCGCGACGTTTTTGTCGTCGGCGGCCATGGACCCTCCTCGAGATCTGTTCGTTGCACTATATGCAACACCCATTGCGCACGTCGCTTGACGCTGTCTAACATCCGAGCCGACGCCGGGTCAATGGTGAGAGCCGGTGCGGAGCGCTGACCAGCGAGGAGCCCAGAGTGTCCGGACCCGCAGCCGTGGGACGTGGAGCCGCCACCGCCGATGTCGTCTGCCTCGGTGAGTCCATGGTGACGTTCCTGCCCTCGCAGCCCGGCCGCCTCGCCGACGTCCCGTCCTTCGGGCGCGCGATCGGGGGCGCCGAGTCCAACGTCGCCTGCGCGCTCGCGGCGGCGGGACACCGGGCGAAGTGGGTCGGCCGGGTCGGTGCGGACGGGTTCGGCGACCATCTCGTCGACGCGATCGCGGCCTACGGGGTCGACACGTCGGCAGTCCGGCGCGACCCCGACCGCCCCACCGGCATCTACTTCCGTACGGCGGCGGACCGGGCGACGGGCGCCCATGAAGTCGCGTACTACCGGGCAGGGTCGGCGGCCTCCGCGATGTCCCCGGCGAACGTTCCGTACGCGGACCTGCTCGACGCGCGCATCCTGCACCTGACCGGTATCACGGCGGCCCTCTCCGCGGACTGCCTGTCCCTCCTCCGCTCCCTCACCGAGCCCCGCCCGGACCGCCCGTTGATCTCGTTCGACGTGAACTACCGCCCGCACCTGTGGCGCCGCGGGGACGAGGGACCGGGCGTGCTGCTCGACCTCGCGCGCCGCGCCGATCTCGTCTTCGTCGGTGAGGACGAGGCGGAGGAGGCCTGGGGGCTGCGGGGCACTGATGCCATCCGCGAGGCACTTCCGGAGCCGGCGGTGCTCGTGGTCAAGCGGGGGGCGGAGGGGGCGACGGTCTTCTCGGGGCGCCGCCCCGAACACCGCTCCTCGATCGCCGGAGGGGCTGACTCTTCCGTCGCCGGAGGGGCTGACTCTTCCGTCACCACTGTCCCCGCCCTCCACGTGGACGTCGTCGCCGCCGTCGGCGCAGGCGACGCCTTCGCCGCCGGTTTCCTCTCCGCCACCCTGCGCGAGCTCCCCGTCCGCGACCGCGTCCGCCACGGCCACCTCATGGCCGCCGCAGTCCTCACTGCCCCCGGAGACCTCACCGACCCGCCGGCCCGTGCCCACGCCGACGAACTCGTCGCTCTCGACGAAGCCGCCTGGGGGAGACTTCGTCTCGGTCCCGGCTGGACGGCAGCCGACCGCGTCGACACCGACCGGAGCCCGGCCCCGCAGGAGGTACACCCGGCATGAGCCAGACCGTCGACCGCGCACTGAGCATCCTCCCGCTCCTCGCCGAGGGCCCCGCCGACCTCGGCCAGGTCGCCGACCGCCTCGGCGTCCACAAGTCCACCGCGCTCCGCCTGCTCCGTACGCTGCACGAACACGGTCTCGTCTACCGCCGGCAGGACCAGCGCTACCGCCTCGGAGCCCGTCTCTTCGCCCTCGCGCAGGAGGCCGTCGAGAACCTCGACGTACGCGAGATCGCCCGCCCCCACCTCGTCGAGCTCAACGCGCAGTGCGGGCACACCGTCCATCTCGCGGTGTACGAGGAGGAGGAAGTCCTCTACATCGACAAGGTCGAGAGCCGCTACCCGGTCCGGATGTACTCGCGGATCGGCAAGCCCGTCGCGATCACCGTCGCCGCCGTCGCCAAGCTGCTGCTCGCGGATCTGTCCGAGCCCGAACGGCGGGCGATCGCCGAGAAGCTCGACTACCCCATGTACACGTCCCGTTCGGTCCCGAACGCCGGTGCCTTCCTCAAGGAACTCGCCGCCGTCCGCGAACAGGGCTGGGCCACCGACCTCGGCGGCCACGAGGAGTCCATCAACTGCATCGGCGCCCCGGTCCGCGGCGCGGACGGCCGTGTCGTCGCCGCCATGTCGGTCTCCGCACCCAATGTGGTGGTCACGGCCGAGGAATTCCTCACGCTGCTCCCGCTGGTGCGCCGCACCGCCGACACCATCAGCCGGGAGTGCTCCGGCACCACCCAACCCAAGAAAGCCTGAACCGCGATGACCGAGAAGACCGCCCTCACCCCCAGCACCCACACCACGCCGCCCGCCAAGTTCTCGCACGGCGTGAAGAAGGGGAACATCCTCCAGGTCGCCGGCCAGGTCGGCTTCCTGCCCGTCGTCGAGGGCCAGGCGCCGACCCCGGTCGGCCCGACGCTGCGCGAGCAGACCCTCCAGACGTTCGCCAACGTCAAGGCGATCCTGGAGGAGGGCGGCGCGAGCTGGGACGACGTGATGATGATGCGCGTCTACCTCACGGACGTGGACCACTTCGCGGAGATGAACGAGATCTACAACAGCTACTTCGGCGAGCAGAACCTCAAGGAGGCCCCTGCCGCCCGTACGACGGTGTACGTCGGCCTCCCCAAGGGCCTGCTGATCGAGATCGACGCGCTCGCCGTCCTGAGCTGAACGATCCCCGGCTGATCCGCTTGTCTCACCGCACCACCACGCCACACGGCGCGGCGCCCCGCATCGAGGGGGGCGCCGCGCCGCGCCCCACCGGTCGCGGACGCGCATCCTGCGCAGTGGTCAGATGACCATGACCGGGACGTCGTAGTGGGGGATCCACTTGTCGCGGGTGACGATCGTCATTCCCTCGGTCTGGGCCTGTGCGACCAGTACCCGGTCGAAAGGATCGCGGTGATGGGCGGGCAGCCTGCTCGCCCGTACGCCGTGTCCTGCGGTGATCGGCAGCGAAGTGAACTGGCTGTCCCGGACCCGTTCCGCCAGGTCCTTCGGCCCTTCCAGCTTGCCGAGTGACTGCTTGATCGCGATCTCCCAGGCAGAGACCGCGCTGATGTACACGGACGGTTCCGTGTCGAGCAGATCCTTGACCTCCCCGGAGAGTTCGGAGGAATCGTCGAGCCACCAGAGGATCACATGTGTATCGAGCAGTAGGCGCATCAGTGCATCCCGAAGGCGGCGGCGATCTCGTCGGGCAGCTCGTCGAAGTCGGCGGCGAGGTGGATCCGCCCCTTCAAGGATCCGCGTCCCGTCCGCCTGACCTTGGGGTGCAGCGGAACGACCTTGGCCACTGGCTCACCGGCCTTGCTGATCACGACTTCCTCGCCGGTGGCGACCTGTTCGAGGATGCGCGAGAAGTGGGTCTTGGCCTCGTGCACGTTGTACTGGCGGGCTGCTTCCATGGCTGCCTCACACGTGGGATCGAGAGGTGGACTAAGTGCTGGACTAAGCGCAGAACCACCATAGCCCACATGCGGCAGCGCCACCGGGGGAGCAATGGCGCTGCCGGCCAAGGACTGGTGCTCAAGGACACCGGGTCATGGGTTACGGCAGGCCGTGGACGTGCGGGGCCACCGAGTGCGGTGAGAAGCCGACCGAGCCCTGCGAGTGGACCTTGGCGTCGCAGCCGAGCATCGAACCGCTGTTGTCCAATCGAGTTGTCAAGACCTCTGACGGCAGCGGCTGTGATCAGCGGGCTCGGCGGCCGTGGTGAGCGCGACGGAATCGCGAGGCCCAGTGGTCCGGACCACTGTCGGCCAAAGTCACTCGGAGGCGGCCTCCGTTGACGCTTTCCGGTGATCTTTTCGCGCAGTTCGAGGTCTCTCTCGGGTGGGCGGGCCGAGATCGTCGGACAGTGACCGAGCCCCGCCCCCGGAGCCTGCCATCGATCCGCGGAGATCCATTCTGACGTGCGCGAACGAATTCTAAACATGGGGAATCGAAATCGAGTCCAGTAACCCTCCGCAGTGGTACGGAAGTTAACGAGTCTCGGTTTCGTCCGATTTCGCACCGGTGTGTTGCACGCAAGTCGCCCCCGCAACGCGCACACCTTGTCGTACTGGCCTCCGAAAGGTGTTCTCTGGCTGGTAAGACGTGGATAAAGTGCTGACGCAGAAGCACGGAGCAGGAGCGATTGCGGCCGTTGTCGTGACGACAACGGCCGGAGCCGAACGGGGAACCAGCGTGCCGACCGCAATAACAGTGACCAGTGCTGATCTCGTGCTGCCGCCGACCGACCAGCAGACACCGACAGCCGCTTTACTCCGGGCTCCGGAAGACCAGACCATGGACCAGGCGATCGGTGACATGCATGTGCTGCTGGAGCAGCACGGGTATGTCGTCGCCATCTACTCGGCCGGCCTGCCGATCGCCCATGAGCGCAGGATGCACTCCGTCAGATCGGTCCTGGAGAGTGACCGGATCGCCCTGCTCAAGGTGGATCTGCCACCGTTGGGCATCGCCGTACTGGTGCGTCAGTTGCGTCAGTTGTCGATCTGCGACTTCAGCCCGGGGGTGGTGGCATCCGCCGCCCGGCTGCTGCCCCACTACATCCACGTCGGCGCCCTGCTGAACTCCGTCACCAAGCTGGACAGGGTTCCGGTCAGCCTGAAGACGCACGCCAGGTCCTGGGTCCCGGGCTCCCAGTTCGCGGTGCTCGCGGGCCCGAACCCGCAGCTCATCAAGGTCGGCCCGACCGTCAAACCTCTGGACGGCCCCGAATTTGCCACGGATTTACTGGTCGCCAAGGGGCAGGCGCAGTCCGAATGGGTGCAACAGACCTTGGCTCCCGCATGGAAGGTCCAGGCCATTCACGAGACCGCCCTGCCTTCCGATTCCTCCGGCTGGTGGGGGACCGGAAAGCTGGTGGAATTCGCCGCTTACCTTCCGGACATCTCCATGCTGTACCAACTCGTCGCATCGGTAAGGCGGGAGATCTGCCACTGGTGCGGAATGGAGCTCATCGGGGACCGTTGCGGATTCTGTACATCACCGCTTCACGCTCCCGAGAGCCGAACGCCTTCCAGCGGTGTCCTCAGCCACGGGGCACCTGCGCCACCGGGTTCCTAGTCCCCTCCCGGCAAGCTTTGCCCCGTCGGGGCAAACATTGCCGGTCACGGCACCAGCGCCCCCGGATTCCCCCACAGTCGCATATATCTACGTCCCGCTCCCCGACCACCGCTCCTGCACCCCGCTCCCTGTCATATGCCATCCCCGCCAAGCTGCATACAAGTCCCATAGACAGGTCTACGCGCAGATACAGACGCAGATTCAGACATAAATCGAGTTACCGCACATCCTTCTGTCCGCTGCCCCACGCATCCGATACGAACGAGGTTGTCCGGCCCATGAACTCCCGCCAGCGCCGCGGCGTGATACTCCTGCTCCTGTCGGTCCTGTGCGCCTTCGGCGCCTTCGCCGGGGTGCTCTCGGTGATCAGCGACGTCAACTCGAAGGTCGGACCCGAGGTCTCCGCCTACCAGCTGAAGTCCGACGTCGCCCCCTATACGGCGCTGTCCGCCGGGCAGTTCAAAAAGATCACGATGCCGAAGCGCTGGCTCTCGACCAACGCCGTGACCGACCTCTCCGAGGTCAACGGCAAGATAGCCGTCACCCAGCTGCGCGAGGGCTCGCTGCTCCAGTCGGACATGATGCAGAAGCGTCCCGAACTGCAGCCCGGTGAGCAGGAGATCGCCATCATGATCGACGCCGCGACCGGTGTCGCGGGCAAGATCACCGCCGGTGCGACGGTCAACATCTATGCCACCTTCCCCGGGGAACGGGACGGCGCGCCGTCCCAGTCGAAGGTCATCGTCTCCAACGCCAAGGTCCTGGACGTCGGCAAGCTGACCGCCCTGGAGCCGGGCCGGGACGCCAAGTCGAACATGGGCACCGAGGCCGTCCCGATCACCTTCGCGCTCAACACGCTCGACACCCAGCGCGTCGCCTATGCCGAGTCCTTCGCGGAGCACGTACGCCTTGCGCTCCTCGCCTCCGGCAGCGACAGCACCATCCGCCCGGGCGACCGCACCTACACGCTCGACAAGGACAAGTGAGGATCGAATGACCACGAGGATCCTCCCGGCAGTCGGCGACCCCGACGCGGCCAGATCCGTCACCACCCTGCTCAGCCAGCTCCCCGACGCCGAGCCAGGGGCTCCCGTCGGCGACTCGACGCAGCTGATCGACACCCTCGCCCGGCTCGCGGGCGAGTCGCTCGACGAACTGCCCGAGGTCGTGCTGGTCCATGAGCGGATCGGCCCGGTGCCGGCGCTGGAACTGATCCGGGAGGTCTCGCTGCGCTTCCCCGCCATCGGGGTCGTGCTGATCACCGCCGACGCCAGCTCCAGCCTGTTCGCCGCGGCGATGGAGTCCGGCGCCCGCGGCCTGGTCACCCTGCCGCTGAGTTACGAGGAGCTGGTCAGTCGGGTCCAGTCCGCCGCCCAGTGGTCGGTCGGCGTACGCCGCCACCTGGGCACCGGCGGAGATGTCTTCACCGGTCCCGGCGGTACGGTCGTCACGGTCAGCGGCGCCAAGGGCGGTGTGGGCGCCACCGTCACCGCGGTCCAGCTCGCCCTGGCCGCCCAGGCATCGGGCCGTACGGTCGCCCTCGTCGACATGGACCTCCAGGCCGGCGACATCGCCTCGTACCTCGATGTGCAGTTCCGGCGCTCCATCGTCGACCTGGCGGCGATCACCGACATCTCTCCCCGCGTCCTGTCCGACGCCGTGTTCAGCCACAGCAGCGGCCTCGCCCTGCTGCTGGCGCCCGGCGAGGGCGAACGCGGCGAGGAGGTCAGCGACCGGTCGGCCCGCCAGATCGTCAGCGCCCTGCGGTCGCGGTACGAGGTCGTGGTCATCGACTGCGGCAGCCAGCTCCAGGGCGCGAGCGCGGCGGCCATCGAAATGGCGGACACGGCGCTGCTGGTCACCACCCCGGACGTGATCGCGGTACGCGGCGCGAAGCGCACCGTACGGATGTGGGACCGGCTGCAGATCCGCAAGGCCGAGGAGACGCTCACCCTCGTCAACCGGTTCATCCGCAACACCGAGATCCAGCCCCAGCTGATCGAGAAGATCACCGGGACCCGGATGGCGAACACAGCCGTCCCCGCGAACTTCAAGGAGCTCCAGAGCGCCGTCGACGCCGGACGGATGCATGAACTCGATGCCAAGAGCACGGTGAAGCAGGCGCTGTGGGGCCTGGCCGGAGAGCTGGGGATCGTGAAGGTCCCCGAAAACGCGGACAAGCGCGGCAGGTTCAAGAACGACCGAGGCTCGATCGGACGCCCGCGCAGACGGCGCGACGGCGACACCGGGGGCCGTGCGACGACCGAGGAGGCACGTTGAACCATGGTGACCACCGAGATGAAAGGCCCCGGGATACGGGAGACGCGGGAGGTACGGGGAGGGCGTTACGGCGACCCTGTCCGCGAGGGGGACAGCGGTAGGCGCGAGCGCGATCGCGGCCAGACCGCGATCGAGTTCCTGGGCGTGACGCCGCTGATCATCCTGCTGATGCTCGCACTGTGGCAGTGCGCGCTGATCGGCTACACCTTCTCCCTGGCGGGGAATGCGGCGGACGAGGCGGCGCATAAGGGGGCCATCTCGCAGGGTCTGCGGTTCAAGGAGTGCCGGGACGCGGCCGAGGAGCACCTGCCGGAGGCTTGGCGGGACGGCTTGAAGTCGCGGAAGTGCCGTGCCAAGTCCGGCCTGTACACGGCCGAGGTCAAGCTGCAGGTGCCGGTCCTGGTGCCCGGCATTCTCAACTGGAAGTTCCCGGTCACCGGCTATGCGGCCGCGCCGCTGGAGGGCTGAGCGATGAGCATGCGCGCGCACACACCTGGCCGGACGGCCGCTGTCACCACTCGCCGTGAGCGCGGCCAGGTCGCCATCGAGTATCTGGGCTTCATCCCCCTACTGCTCCTGGTCGGCCTCCTCGCGATTCAGGCGGGCCTGGCCGCGTACGCCGCCAACCAGGCGGGCACCGGGGCCCGCGCGGGAGCCCGTATGGCCAGCATGTCTTCAGGCGGCTGCGACGAGCAGGCGGCCAAGGAAGCGATGAGCGACTGGACCGCCCGCCGGGCTCACATCACGGAGCCCTCCTCTTCCTCCTCCTCCTCCTCCTCCTTCGACGAGGTCACCTGCACCGCCCGTGTCAAAGTGCCCCGCGTCATTCCGGGCGTCGACATCTGGGGCTGGGCCGAACGAAGCTCCACGATGCCCCGCACCTGACCCCGCGGCGCACCGCACTGCCGCCTCACCAGCGGCACAACACGTACGTCAGAGCGAGGAGTTACGCACATGAGTCTGCGGGCACGCGTCACCGCCCCCGAGAAGCGCAGCGGGGCGAGGGAGGACGGCCACATGGTCGCCACCTACCGCGCCAAGCTGCTCGAAGAGATCGACCTGGCGGAGATGTCCTCGCTCGCCGCGGCCGACCGGCGGGCCCGGCTGGAGCGCGTCCTCAGCCACATCATCAGCCGTGAGGGACCGGTCCTCTCGACGGTCGAACGTACGCAGCTGATCCGTCGGGTCGTCGACGAGGCTCTCGGCCTCGGCATCCTGGAACCGCTCCTCGAGGACGCGTCCATCACCGAGATCATGGTGAACGGCCCTGACCAGATCTTCGTCGAGCGCAGCGGCAAGGTCGAGCAGCTCCCGATGCGCTTCGGTTCGCACGAGCAGCTGATGCAGACCATCGAGCGCATCGTGTCGACCGTCAACCGCCGGGTGGACGAGTCGAATCCGATGGTCGACGCCCGCCTGCCCAGCGGCGAGCGTGTCAATGTGATCATCCCGCCGCTCTCGCTGTCCGGTGCGACGCTCACCATCCGACGCTTCCCGCGGGCCTTCACGCTCCAGGAGATGATCAGCATCGGCTCGCTCGACGAGCAGATGCTGATCCTGCTCTCCGGGCTCGTCCAGGCCAAGCTCAACGTCATCGTCTCCGGCGCCACCGGCACGGGCAAGACGACGCTGCTCAATGCGCTCTCCGGGCTGATCCCGAACAGCGAGCGCATCGTCACCATCGAGGACTCCGCCGAGCTGCAGCTCCAGCAGAGCCATGTGATCCGGCTGGAGTCCCGCCCGGCGAACGTCGAGGGGAAGGGCCAGATCACCATCCGTGATCTGGTCCGCAACTCCCTGCGTATGCGCCCCGACCGGATCGTCGTCGGTGAGGTCCGTGGCGGCGAATCGCTCGACATGCTCCAGGCGATGTCCACCGGTCACGACGGCTCGCTCGCCACCGTCCACGCCAACAACGCCGAGGACGCGCTCATGCGTCTGCAAACCCTGGCCTCGATGTCCGAGATCAAGATCCCGTTCGAGGCACTGCACGACCAGATCAACAGCGCCGTCGATGTCATCGTCCAGCTCACCCGGCACGCCGACGGCTCCCGCAAGGTCACCGAGATCGCCGTCCTCGACTCGCACGGCCGCGACCCCTACCGCATCGTGACCGTCGCCCGGTTCAACGCCCAGCCGATGGCCGCCGACGGGCGGATCTACGGCGAGTTCCAGTACCTCCCGATCCCGCGCAAGATCGCCGACCGTCTCTACATGGCCAGCCAGCCCATCCCGCAGGCCTTCGGAGTCGCCGTGTCCGCCGAACAGCTCGCCACCCGAGAGGCCAATTAGGTACCTGTGCCATGACAAATCTTCCTCTTCTCACGATCGGCGTCACGCTGCTCTGCGGCGTGACGGGCGTCATGGGCCTGCACGCCTACTCCGGCGGGAAGGCCGACCGGGACGCCCTGGTGGACCGGCTGTCGCACACCGGCCAGATCCCGGAGGCCGGGCGCCACCGCCGCTTCCGGGGCATCGACCGCAGGCTGCGCAAGACCGGTCTGGGCCGCAAGCTCGAATTGAAGCTGGCCGCCACCGGACTCGAGATCACGCCCGGCGAGTTCTTCGTCTACGCGCTCGCCGCGATGGCCGGACTGTGGATGATCGCCTCGTCGATGCTTGCCAGTTTCTTCGGCCCGGTCGCCGCCCTCATCGGCCTATGGGGCACCAACGCTTTCTTGAACTGGCAGCGGACCAAGCGCACGGAACGCTTCATCAACCAGCTCCCCGAACTCGCCCGCATCCTGGCCAACGCCACCCAGGCAGGGCTCGCGCTGCGTACATCCATCAGCATGGCGGCGGACGAGATGGAGGACCCGGCGGGCGAGGAGCTGGCCCGGGTCGCCCGCCGCCTCGCCGTCGGGGAATCCCTCGAGGATGCCTTGAGCGAAGTCACCGGCCGGCTGCCCTCGCGCGAACTCGCCGTCCTCGTGACGACCCTCGTGCTGTCCAACCGGGCCGGCGGTACGGTCGTCAGCTCGCTGCGCAACCTCACCGAGACGCTGGAGGAGCGCAAGGAGACCCGGCGCGAGGTCAAGACCCAGCTCTCCCAGGTGACGGTCACCGCCTACGCGGTCCCCGCCTTCGGTCTGGGCGCCATGCTCCTGATGAACGCGGTGATGCCCGGCGCACTCGACCGCATGACCGGTGCCCTCATCGGCCAGATCGCGGTGGTCATCTCCATCGCCCTGTACGCGATCGGATTCATCGTGATCCGTCGCCTGTCCCGGATCGACGTCTGATGGGCGGGGCACACATGGGCCTGCTCCTCGCAGGCGTCGTAGGACTCGCGGTGTTCGGAGCCATCGCCGGTATCCGCATGTACCGGGCCGACGCCAAACTGCCCGGTGACCTCGCCATCGCCCTGGAGGTCGGTGCCACCCGCACCAACGCGATGGGTTCCGGCATCGACCGGATGGGCATGCGCTGGGCCCCCATGGTGCTGCGGATGATGGGCCCCAAGGCGGTCAACAAGAAGCGTCGCCAGATCGACATGGCGGGCAACCCGGGCGGTCTGACCATCGACCGCTACGCCGCCCGCCGCTTCGTCTACGGCGCACTCGGCGCGTTCGGTGCGCTCACGATGCTGATGCGCGGGCAGCTCTTCCTCTCCCTGCTGCTGATCGCCTTCGGCCTGTTCTGGGTCGAGGTCGGCATTTGGTCGGCGGTCCGCGTCCGCAGGGATCACATCGACCGGACGCTCCCCGACTTCCTCGACGTCCTCGCCGTCGTCGTCTCCGCGGGTCTCGGCTTCCGCCAGGCGCTCGGCCGCGTCGCGGAGAAGTACGAGGGTCCCTGGGCCGACGAACTCCGCATCACCCTGCGCCAGATGGACATGGGTGTCAGCCGCCGCGAGGCGTTCGAGCAGCTGCGCAAGCGCAACGACTCGGAACAGGTCGCGATGTTCGTGACCACGCTCCAGCAGGGCGAGGAGCTCGGTGCGCCGATCGTCGAGACGCTGATCCAGATCGCCAACGACATGCGGCGCACGGACGCCCAGAACGCCCGCCGGAAGGCGGCCAGGGCCGTCCCCAAGGCGACCTTCGCGGTCACCTCCTTCCTGCTCCCCGGAACCCTGGTGCTGCTGACGGTCGGCTTCGTCTACGGAGCCAACGTCGACTTCGGCTTCCTCATGGGCGGATGACATGGACGGTGGAGCCGATGAGCACGATCTACGGGAGGAGGTGACTAGCACATGTCGTTCCCACTCGGCAGCGCGCAGGCGGGACTGAATGCGGAGGTGCGTCAGGCGATCGCCGACCCCGGGCCGCGCCCGGCGTTCGCGATCCAGCTCAACGCGCTCCAGGCGATGTGCCGGCAGGTCTTTGGGTTCCGGCTCGCGATGATTGCCATAGCTACACCGTTCGCGATCGGCCACACCGCACCGGGACCGGCCACCTGGTTGATCGGCTCGGCGATCCTCGTCACCTTCATGGGCTCGTACGTCCTGTTCCGGGACTGGGAGCGCTTCGGTCCCGTCCTGCTCCGCCACCCCTGGCTGCTCGGCGTAGACGCATTGTTCGGCGCCCTGCTGCTGGTCACCGCCTCACCCGAGTCCACCCTCGCGTACGTCACCGTCTGCACCCCGCTGCTGGCCGGACTCGTCTACGGCTGGCGGGGCGGGGCGGTCTTCGCGGCGCTCCAGACGGTGATCGTCTTCGGCGTGTACGCCACCGACCCGAAGCTGGAGCCCGCCGACGCGACGGCATTCCTCCTCCCCGGCTTCTGCGTGATCGCGGGCGCCGTCGGTGTCACCCTGCGCAATCTCCTCCTCCGCTTCGGCACGGCCAGCCAGGCGCTCACCGAGACCAGGGCGCGGCTCGCTGTGAACGAGGCGGTGGAGGGCGAGCGCACCCGGCTCGCCCGGGAGATGCACGACTCGGTCGCCAAGACCCTGCACGGTCTGGCGCTGGCCGCCGACGGTCTGGCCAGCTCCTCCGACCGGATGGATCCGCTCACCGTCAAGCACCAGGCCGAACTGGTCGCCCGGTCCGCCCGCCGGGCGGCGGCGGAATCGCGGGAACTCCTCTCCGACCTGCGCCGAGAATCCGGACTCGACGGGGGAGTGGACGTGGTCAGCGAGCTCCGCGCCCGCGCGGATGACTTCACCCGCCGCCACGGACTCACGGCCACCTTCCGGATGCTCAACGAGGCCCCGGTCCCGTCCGTGCCGCAGGTGGTCGCCCGCCAGCTGCTCACGGTCGCCTCCGAGGCGATGGAGAACGCTCATCGCCATGCCCACCCCACCTATCTCGTCGTGCTCGCAGGCGTGAAGGGCGATGTCCTGCGTGTCAGCGTGTACGACGACGGACGCGGCCTGCCCCCGGGCACGACGCTCGACGACCTCAGGCGCGCCGGTCACTTCGGTCTCGTCGGCATGGTCGAACGCGCCGCTTCGATCGGCGCCCGTATCCGCATCGGCAGGGGCAAGGCGGCCAAGGGCACCGAAGTACGCCTCGAACTCCCGGTGGCCGCGCTCGTCGCAGTCCCGGAAGCACAGCAACTGAACTGACCCGTTCCACCCACCCCCCACCCCCCCATAAATCCTGAGAGGAGGTCGCAGAATGCCGGACGACGTCTCCCGCGCTTCGGGCCAGAACTGGGCGGCACAGAACCACACCTCCCAGCACACGTCCTCGCACCTCACCCCGCTCAACTCGGAGCTCAGCTCCTCCGGGTTCTCCGTTCCCCAGCAGCCCGCGGCATCCGAGGTCACACCTCCCTTCCCCGCAGCCCCGCCCATGGCTCTCCCCGGCCCCCTGCGGGTCGTCGTCGCCGACGACAACCCCGTGGTCCGGGCCGGCCTGGGCGTCCTGCTCTGCGGCCGCGAGGACATCGAAGTCGTGGCGGAGGCCGCGGACGGCCGCCAGGCCTACGACTTGGCCGTGCAGCACCGCCCGGACGTCGTCCTGCTCGACGTCCGCATGCCGGGCGTCGACGGCATCTCCGCGCTGCCGCACCTCGTGCGGATCGCCCCCGTCATGATGCTGACCTACAGCCGCGAGAGCGAGATCGTCCACGAGGCGCTGCGGCTGGGCGCCGGCGGCTATCTGGTGCACGGCGAGTTCACGGCGGACCAACTGGTGCAGGCGGTACGGGACACCAAGAGCGGCCGCGCCCACTTCACCGCGACCGCGGCGAACACGCTCCTGGCCCATATGCGGCAGGGAACGGGACCCCAGGGGCAACCCCTTCCGGAAGGGCTGGGAACGGCGCTGACCACGGGCGTTCCCTACCCGGGGCCCGGATACGACGGACACCCTGCGGGCATGATGCAGCGGAACGGTGCGCATGCACATGGTTCCGGTCCCGAAATGGTTCCACCTGCGCCGCAACCGGTCCGAAACTCTCAGGGTCTTTCGCATCTGCAACCGGTTGTGGCACAGTCTTCACTGACCGGGACGCCGGGAACGGCACCCAACAGGCAGCAATACGGGCTGAGTTCGCGGGAGGTGGAGGTCATGGAGCTGATCGCGTCCGGCATGAGCAACCAGCAGATCGCCGCCACCTGCTTCATCAGCGAGAAGACGGTCAAGAACCACATCAACCGCATCTTCACCAAGCTCCACAGCGGCAGCCGCAGCGAGGCGATCGCCCGCTGGCTCGGCACGGCCCCGAAGGGTGGGCCCGGTGGGCGACGGGCTGGTGGCCGTGGCTGAGGCGAAGGTCCGGACGCCGGACAGCAGTGCGGGACGCGGGACCCAACTCCCCTTTTGGGCCCGGGAGTGGGCCCTGGGGCCCTCTGGTAGGCAGGGTGTGCCGCCGTATGTTTCTCATGTCGCCAGCGGGACCGGCCAGGAGGAAGCCGGTACCGCGGGTGGCGCCACAGAAACGTGCGAGTCTGCCGGCTACCGGTCGGCCGAATCCGGAGGGGACCACCATGTCGAACATCACCCTGAAGACCGCCGTCCGCGTCAACGGCTGGGCCAACACCGCCGTCAGCAGGATCCAGAAGCGTTACGAGGCCAAGGACCGCGGCCAGACGGCGTTCGAGTACCTGGGCATCATCCTGGTGGTCGTGGCGATCATCGGTGCGATCGTGGCTACGGGTATCGGTGGTGCGATCTCGGCTCGGATCTCCGGCCTGGTGAACTCCATCACCGCGGGCTGATGTTTGCGCGCCAACGCCGCGAGTCAGGGCAGGCCTTCCCCATCTATGTAGTGATGGTGGCGGGCCTGCTCTTCCTCGTGTTCGCGTTCTTTGCTGTCGGCAAGGCCGCGGCCTTGCGTAATGGGGCCCAGGGTGCGGCGGACGCCGCCGCGCTGGCTGCCGCTCAGAAGGCTCGTGAGCAGCTGGAGGCACCGTTTCTCGCGTCGCTTCCCGGGAACATGCTGGACTCATTCCTGCAGGGCTACGCCTTTCCCACCGCAATGCCGTGCGTTGAGGCCCAGAGGCTTGCCGCAGCCAATCAGGCAGACGTCTATCGCGGTCACTGCGACGCGTCGTACGGCGGTGATCGCGACCAGATCACGGTTGAGGTCGAGACCCGTAAGCCGGTGGACTCGACGGTGATTCCCGGTACGAAGACCAAGTTTGCGAAGGCTGAGGCCACTGCCGTGGTCGAGTTCCGCTGCAGCTGGAAGGCCGTGGACTACAACGATGACGGTGTCCAGGACATGTACTTCTTTACGTGCGAGGACGGCGGGATGGTCGAAATCGCGCCGAGCAGCCCGCCGCCGTGGTCCCAGGTGAGCAAGATTCTCTTCGACGTGCACCTGATCGACGACTGACAGCGAACGACGACTAAAGGAATCAGAACCCATGAGCATTCGGCGCACCACCAAGTCCCGAAGGGTTGTGGCAGCTGTCTCACTGACAGCAGCATTGGCCCTGGCCGTCACCGGGTGCGGTGCTGACGACGGCGGTGGAAAGACGAAGGACGCGGGTTCTGAGTCGTCCTCCACACCGTCCAAGCCTTCCGACGGGGACAAGGGCGCGAAGCAGGAAGACACGGCTGCTGGGGACAACGTGGACCCGAATGTGAAACTCGCCGAGGCCAGGGGGCAGAACGGAGTCACGCTGATCATCAATCAGGTGAAGCGTGACTCGGGTGGATTTGTCACAGTGCAAGGCGAGATCAAGAACGGGAGCGATACGAACCAGCCCACCGGGGGCTGGGCTGGCACGGAAGCAGGAATCGTTCCGCAGAATCCCAACTCGGTTGCTGGTGCTGCACTGATCGACAAGGTCGGGAAGAAGCGTTACTACGTTCTCCGGGACACCGAGAACCGCTGCCTTTGCACGACAGGCATCCTGCCGCTTCAGCCGGGTAAGTCAACCTCCGTGTTCATGCAGTTCCCCGCACCGCCCACCAGCACGACCGAGGTCGACTTCACGCTGCCGACCTTCGCTACCACCTCGCTGAAGATCTCCGGGTGATGGCCGACATGACCCACACCCGTATGCGCCGCAGGCCACCGCGTCTTGCGGGGCACGTCATCGCGACGACACTGCTGATGGCCAGCGTCACTGTCCTTGGGGCAACGCAGGCGGTCGCCGACGACGACCCCAGCGTGCCGCCCGGCACCGAGGCGTCATCGGTGCCACCCGTCAAGGTGGACGGCAACGACCCCGACCTGAAGATGCCCGAAGGCGGCACGCTCGCACCGGCCAAGGTGCTCGACATCATCCAGGTCGTCGAGGACCAGGGCGGCGAGGAGCGCCGCGAGGACAGCAACGCCAGCATCAAGTTCGCGCTCCAGGCGGAGGTCCTCTTCGGCAAGGACAGCGCGAAGCTGAGCGCCGCAGCCAAGTCCCGTATCGCAGCGGTCGCAGCCGAGATCAAGAAGCAGAACGCCACCAAGGTGCGCGTCTTCGGCTTCACCGACAATCTCGGGTCCTCCGCCCACGGTGACGTGCTGTCCAAGCAGCGTGCCGATGCGGTGCACGGCGAGCTGGTCGGGTCGCTCGGATCGACGATCACCTTCGAGATCCGCGGTTACGGCGAGCAGTACCCGATCGCCGACAACAGCACGGAAGAGGGCCGGAAGAAGAACCGGCGCGTCGAGGTCTCCTTCCCGCGCGGCAGCGCTTCCTGACCCAGGGCGTATCCGCAGGGCCCGTGTAGGGTCTCAAAAGCCTTGGCAGAATCTCACGGCAGTTGGCAGATGGATGGCAGAAATGCCACTGCCATGAGACTTGCTGTCCGTTCTCACTGGTCCTTTCAGCGTCTCACTGTGTTGCGCGCAGATCTGGCGAATTCTCAGGCGGCGGCCTAGCTGACAGGCTGGTTTACACCAGTCTGGGTTGATGTGAGTCTCATCGGAGTTGGCGTTTCTCATCAATGTCTGCCGTGACCGATGAGTTTTGTGCGGATGCGTGGTCGATACGGCTGGATACACCGACAGCGGTGGGCCTGTGCTGGGGACGTTCCAGCGCGGGAGGAAGCACATGGAGGCTGTGATGAGCGTCGACGACTCCGACCAGGGGCACGCGATCCGGACGGGCGGGCAGGGGCCGCGGGTGAGCGGTCCCAGGGTGTTGGTGGCGGGGGCGAGCATCGCGGGACCTGCGCTGGCCCACTGGCTGCGCCGGCGGGGGGCCGAGGTGACCGTGGTGGAGCGGGCTCCCGAGCTGCGTCCCGGCGGGCAGGCGGTGGACGCGCGCGGGGTCGCCAAGGAGGTCATCGGGCGCATGGGGTTGGACGCGGCGGTGCGCGCGGCGTGCACCGACACCGCCGGCGCGCACACCGTGGACGCGGACGGGCATGTGCTGGAGACCTTCCGTGCCGACGACGACGGTGGCGACGGGTTCATCGCGGACATCGAGATCCTGCGCGGGGACCTGTCCCAGGTGCTCTACGACGACACCCGCGACGGCGTCGAGTACGTCTTCGGCGACCGAATCGCCGGGCTCGCCCAGGACGCGGACGGGGTCGACGTGGTCTTCGCGGGCGGCGACCGGCGGCGCTTCGACTTGGTGGTCGGGGCGGACGGGCTGCACTCGGCGCTGCGAGCGATGGTCTTCGGGCCGCATGAGCGGTTCCTCCGCCACCTCGGGCAGGTGCTGGCCTTCTACAGTGTGCCCAACGAGTTCGGGCTGGACCGCTGGCTGCTGGAGTACCAGGATCAGGAGTCCGGGCGCTCCGCCCTCCTGCGGCCCATCCAGGACGCTACCCGGGCGATGGCCATGTTCTACTTCGCCTCGGCTGACTTCGACGTCGACTACCGTGATGTCGCGGCCCAGAAGGTCCTGCTGCGTGAGCGGGTGGCGGGCCTGGGCTGGTTGACCCCGGATATCCTCGCGCACCTGGACGACACTCCGGACTTCTACCTCGATCAGGTCGCCCAGGTGGTGATGGACCGCTGGTCGAGTGGACGGGTGGGGTTGCTCGGGGACGCGGCGTTCAGCTCGTCGCCGATGTCCGGGCAGGGCACCGGGCTGGCACTGGTCGGTGCCTACCTGCTGGCCGGAGAGCTGGCCGCTGCCGGATGGGACCCCGACGCCGGGTTCGCCCGCTACGAGGCGCGGATGCGCTCGTTCGTCGAGGCCAACCAGGAGATCGGCCGGTTGAACGCCCGCAACCGCGACGTCCCCGGGCCAGACGCCGAGCCGCGCCCCGATTTCGCCAGCGAATGGTTCACGGAGCTGGTCGGGCGCGCGATCAACGGCGTCGAGCTGCCCGACTACGCGGGGGTGCCGGACTCCGCAGCCCCGGCCGGATCGCCGATCACCTCGGCGGCCAAGCCGTAGGTGTCACATAACGTGTCGAGAGGGACCACGCTTCGGTAGGACACCGCCGGATGACCTCCGCTCATGCCGCATGGTGCGCGTTGGAGCGCCCGTTCGGCGGCCAGGCCACGTTCCGATGAGGCGGTGTTGGCTCGGAAAACTGACAAGATCGATGAGAATCCACCGCGCGGGGTCTCTGTGGTTCTGTCACTTGCCTGGTCGGCGCTCACCGGAGCTGACAAGACCATTGAGACATCGACCCCGTGACGTCCAAGCCCATTGATCCCAGCCGGATCGCTCGCCCGTCTTGTCTCAAGGCAGTTGTCAGTGCGCAGCTCGCCGACATGGCTCCCTGACACGATGGATGAGAACGGACACTTGCAGTTCAGGGGCTTCACTCGTTTGGGTGGCTCGGGCGGTAGTCCGGGCCACCCAGGACGGGCGCTCAGCGCCTCGTCTCGTACCTGGTCAGGATCACGCCGCAGGGAAGCGTCCGCGTCTCCACCAGGTTGAGGTTCACCCAGTTGTCCAGCGCGGTGAAGAACGGCGTGCCGCCGCCCACCAGGACCGGCGCGGTGGCCAGCACGTACTCGTCAATCAGCCCGGCCCGCATGGCCGCCCCGGCGAGCGTCGCGCCGCCGATGTCCATCGGGCCGCCGTCCTCGGCCTTGAGCCGGGTGATCTCGGCGACCGCGTCGCCGGTGACCAGGCGGGTGTTCCAGTCGACCTTGTCGATCGTCGAGGAGAACACCACCTTCGACATGTCCCGCCAGCGGCGCGCGAACTCGATCTCCGCCGGGGTGGCGTTGGGCTGCTGGTCGCCGGTCGGCCAGTAGGAGCTCATCGTCTGCCACAGCTTGCGCCCGTACAGCGACAGGTCGGTCGCCTGCAACTGGTCGGACCAAAACTGGAACAGCTCGTCGCTCGGCACGCTCCAGCCGATGTCGTCGCCGGGCGCGGCGATGTAGCCGTCCAGGGTCAGGTTCATGCCGTAGATCAGTTTCCGCATGGCGCCAGCCTTCCGTGAGTCGGTCTCACGCGTACAGACCGGCGCGGCGCGGGAAACTCATCGGTGCGCGATCTGAGCTCACATGTAGTCCTCGTGCTCGGTGGCTCAGCCGCAGACTCATCGTTCCGCCGAGGAAATGGCATCGATCTGAGACTGATCTTGGGTGACATCGCGGTGAGACAACAGAGAACCAGCAGGTCACAGAAGATCGACATGTCATCGGCGGCGAGACCCTACAGGCCCGGTACCGCGACCACCTCGCGGTATCGGGCCCTGCTGCGTTACAGCAGGTGGTCGGCGGCTCCGGCCTTGATGTCGCGGATCATCTGCTGGAGTGCCTCGCGGCTGTCGGTGAGGAAGTGCTCCTCCGCGCCCGCGATGGTGATGTAGCTGTTGCCCTGTTCGTCGGTTCCGAGCCGGTAGCAGGAGTTTCCCTCGCCGCAGAACGCGTCTTCCCAGTTGACGTCCGGCATCCGTGATCCCTTCAGAGTTGGCGTGCGATGTTGTGGATGAAGTCCCGCGACTCGCTCGGCGACAGTGCGATTCCCTCCATCCAGTCCAGGTGGGCCCGGTACTTCGCCAACTGCGCTTCTGCGTAGACGAAGACGGGACCGTGCGAGTTGTCGATCTGTACGGTGTCGAGCTGAGATACCGGTCCCTCCGCGTACAGGACCGTCTGACCCGCTCCGGGGAACGCGCCTGCCTCGAACGGGATGACGAGCAGCGTCACGTTCGGCTGTTCGGACTTCTTCAGCAGATGCTGGAGCTGGGCGCGGGCCACCCCTCGGCCGCCGAACTGCATGCGGAGCGCGGCTTCATGAACGATGCCGGTGTATGACGGTGGCGGGTCCCCGTCCAGGACCTCCTGGCGCTCCACGCGATGGGCCAGCCGCAGTGCGACCTCGCGCTCCGGCAGCTGGGGGATCACCACGCGGAACACGGCCAGGGCGTGGTCCGAGGTCTGGAGCAGGCCCGGGATGTGCATGGAGTACGCCGCCCGCATGCGGAGTGCGTGTGCCTCCAATTCGGCGATATCAAGGAGCCCTTGAGGTAGCGACCCCCGGTATCTCTCCCACCAGCCGCGGCTTCGCGGCTGAGCCATTTCGACGAGGGCGTCGACGTACTTGTCGTCCGTACAGGCGCAATTACAGGCCAACGTGCGCAGGCGGTCCGGGCTGATGGGGCGTGCTCCGGACTCGATGTTCGAGATCTTTCCGCGGTCCACACCGAGCAGACCGGCCGCGAACTCGGCCGATACGTCGGCCGACGTGCGCATTCTCCGCAGTTCGGCCCCAAGCCGCTTCTGGCGTTCGGTAGGCGACGTCCTTGCTGCCATGCCGTTCCTTTCCGCATGCGGTCACTGGCAGTCTGCCGCCTGTGCCTGCAACCCGGCCACGAAAGGGTCCAGTTTCCATGCGGGCAGGGTTATTTTGCCCTCTGTGCCCGCTACGTTGGGTAACGCACTGCTCACGCTGCGAAAAGCAAGAAGTGCATCGCGCGGTCCTGCCCGCAACCTCCTGCCCTGGGAGGGGCGGCCCGCGCCAGGGAGACAAGCCACTGTTCATTCAGCAGCGCACGAGCCACCTGTGCGCATCGACGCGATAGAGAGACCGCCAACTCGCCACCCGTACAAGGGGAGTCAGTCATGCCGCAATCTCCGCGCGCCGCGCTCTGCCCGGTAGCGATCGAGGAACCTTCGCCCGCCCCGTACCCGCACTCGCCCCCGTATCCGAAGCGCCGCTCCGAGCGTGGGCTCGCGCTCAGTCTCACTCTTCCCGGTGATCCGCGGAGCGCGGCGATCGGACGCAACGCGGTCACCGCCTCGCTGCGGGCCTACGGGCTCACTGCCTACATCTGGCCGGCCGCGCTCGTTCTGGGCGAACTGGTCGGTGTCACCTCGGCCATGACCCCGGGCCGGGAGCTGTACGTATCCGCCCGGCACCGGGACAACGCGCTCCGGGTCGTCGTCTGGGATCAGCACCCGCACCACTCCGACCCTGGCGCCTTCATGCTCTGCGAGGCGCGGCGCAGACGGGCGCTGTGGCTGCTGGCGGCGGCCGTGGACGACTGGGGCGGGGAGTGGGGCGTCAGCGACGCGCTGCCACCGCACGCAGGCATCAAGTCCTGGGTGGTGCTGCCGCGCTGACAGGCCCGTTCTGACAGACCCGTTCTGACAGGGCCAGTGCCGCCAGGGCCTCGGGGGCGCCGGACTGACCCCGGATTCCGGGGAAGGCGTTTATGTCCACGATCAGGGTGGTGCCGTCGCCCGTGTCGATGATGTCCACGCCGTAGACGTCCAGTGCGAAGACCTCGCCGACCCGGCGCACCAGGGCGGGCCAGCCGGGCGGCAGGTCATCGGGGGCGAGCGGCAGTGTGGGGCCCCGCCCCTCGGGCGAGAGTTCGGAACGGCGCAGGGCGGCGAAGAGCTGGTCGCCGATCGCCCACAGTTTGTGGTCCCAGCCGCTGTTCGGTGCGAACTCCTGGACCACGACCGGCTCCTGTGGGTACGTGGCGGCGAGCTCTCGCAGCTGTGTGTCGCTGTCGAGGCGGGCCACCAGGTCGTGCCTTCGGCTGTGGCGGCTCTTGACCACCACTGGGCCGGGGAGTGGTGGGCCGGACGCCAGTTGAGCGAGTGTGGTGAAGGTGCGGGTGGCCGCGAACGGGAGGCCGGCCCGCCGGGCATGTTCCGCCATCGCTGTGCGGTCCTGGCACAGCGCGGTCGCCGCAGCCGAGTTCACCACGCAGGCGCCGCGCTGCTCCAGGGCGCGGGCGAGAGCCAGGGCACGTGGCGTACGCGACTTCAGCAGGTAGACGCCGGCGAGCGGCTCGGGGACTTCTGCCACCGTTCTCGGGTCCAGCGTCTCCACTTGATGCTCGGGGGTGAGCAGGGCGGCGGTATCGACCAGCAGCGGATGACCGGGATCGGGCGTGATCAGGACGACTCTCATACGTTCTTGCCCGCCGCCACGGGAACCTGTACGGGGTGCGGGCGGAGTGTCAACGGCGTCCCGCCGGCCGCGTCGTGCTGTTCCGGCGGCCGGGCGGAGGCCGGCTCGGCCGCGCCGGACGCCGGGCCTGTGCGGGCCAGCCCGAGCACGGCTCGTGCCACCCGCGCCGCCGCGTCAGGGACCTGACGGAAGCTGGGGAAGTCGTTCACATCGACGACCACAGGTCCATCCGGCCCCAGCACTACGTCCACACCGTACAGATCGAGGCCGTAGACCACCCCGACCTGGGCAGCTATCGCGGCCACCTCGGCCGACAGCGGCACGCGGCGTTCCCGCACCAAGTGGTCCGGGTGGAGCGGGGAGCGGCGTTCGGTCGCGTACAGTTCGCCGCCGACGCTGTACACCTTGACGTCGATGCCCGAGTTGGTCACATACGGCTGGGCGATGAGCATTCCCTCTCCCGCCAGTTCGGGGATCACCGTGGCGAGCCGGTCCGGCGACGACACCAGGTGCACGGCCCGCCCCGAGCTGCCGTCGGCGGGCTTGACCACCAGTGGGTACTCCGACGCCGGAATCTCGGCCAGCAGTTCAGGCCGCGCCGCCGCGTAGGTCGGCGGCAGAGGAAGCCCGCGGCTGCGACCGATAGCTGCTGCCAGCGCCTTGTCCCGTACACCTCGTATCGACCGGGCGTCGTTGACCGTCGTCATCCCGGCGGAGGCCGCGGCTTCGAGCAAGGTGAGCCCCGGGCCGCCGGAGACCGTCTTGAGGACCCACGCGTCATGGGTGCTCGCCTGCACCGCCTCGGTCATGCGCAGCAGGGAACTGCCCGGCCGCAGCACGTCCACCTGGTGCCCCCAGGAGGTCAGTTGACGGATCACCTCAACCGGCATGCCGTCGTGGCGGTATTGCTCCTCCACCAGAAAGCAGAGCTTCATCGATCTTCCCCGCAACCCCGGACGCCCGCCCTTACCGTTCGGCATCCTGTGACGTCACAGGATGTCATGAACCGTTCTGCGGCCAGGGACGCCGGGCTCTTGAATCCGCCCCAGCAGGCGCAGTTGCCGTACCCAGCCGGCAGCTCGGCTCGGGTTGACGGATCCGGCGCGGGCACCACTGGCTGTGGCCGTCAAGACGGCTGCCTATGCGCGGTCTGAAGGTGGCGTGGCCGTGCCGCCCGAGGCCGTTTCGGGTTTCGTGTAGAGGACCTCGCGGGCCTGCTCCGCGGCGCGGGTCATGCTCTCGGCGACGAAGTCGACGAAGCGGGCGATGTTCTCGAGGCGGTTGGCGGCCGGGGTGTCGGGGCCGAGGATGCCGACGCCCTGCCGTGCGGTCTCGGCGAGCTGGGCGGTGGATCGGGCGCTGGCGATCATCCCCTGGTACCAAACGTCGTCGTCGACGACGTAGCGCTCGCGGCGGCGATCGTCGCGTTCCCGGCGGATGAGGCCCTGGCTTTCGAGGGACGTGATCGCTTTGGAGATGGACGCCGGGCTGACCTGGAGACGCTGGACGAGTTCGGACGCGGTGAGGCTGCCCGCGTCGGTGGTGTAGAGGCAGGTCAGCACCCGGGACATCATCTTGGGCAGGCCCTGTTGCATGAGGAGGGTGGTCCACGTCTCCTCATACTCGCGTAGGGCCTCGGCGTCGGCTCCGTGGGCCTGCGCGGGCGCCTCCGGTCCCCGGGGTGCGGCCTGTCTGCGCCGGTGGGCGCGGCGTTCGGTGGCGCGGTGGGCCAGGTCGGAGCGGTAGGCGGTGGGGCCGCCGTTCCGCATCACCTCACGCGTGATCGTCGAGGTGGGGCGGTCGAGACGTCTGGCGATCTCCGCGTAGGCGAGGCCGTCGGCCAGCCCCAGCGCGATCTGCTGGCGTTCCTGCTGAGTGAGCCTGCCTCCCGGCATCGCGATCTCCCTTCGTGCTTCCTTGACGCCTCCAGCATAGCGTTCACTCTCAATCCATTGCAATGAACAGCTGGCCTTCATTGCATTAAATCCAAGACCATTGCAACGATTACTTGCTCTCACCTGCATTGATGGCAATCGTTCGCAACGATCGTATTGATGGAATCGTGAATGCAACGTAGCGTTTCCGGTGTCAGAAACAACGAGCCGACAGGAGAGCACCATGCAGAAGTTCGACACCCCCGCCCCGATCTCCGCCGTCCTCGACATCCCCGCGGGGCGCGTCCGGTTCATCGCCGCCGACCGGGCTGACACCGCGGTCGAGGTCCTGCCCGCGGACGCCTCGAACAGCCGCGATGTGAAGGCGGCGGAGCGGACCACGGTCGAATACGGGGACGGCGTCCTGCGGATCGGGGCCTCACCGGCGAAGAACCGGATCCTCGGCAGCTCCGGATCCATCGAGGTGACCATCCAGCTGCCCGCCGGCTCTCGCATCGAGGCGAAGGCGGCCAGCGCCGAGTTCCGGGGCGTCGGACGGCTCGGCGACGTCGCCTTCGAGGGCGCGCAGGGCTCGGTCAAGCTCGACGAGGCCGCGAGTGCCCAACTCACCCTCCTCGCCGGCGACGTCTCGGTCGGCCGCCTGGCCGGCCCCGCGGAGATCAGCACTCAAAAGGGCGACATCCGGATCGCCGAGGCCGTCAGCGGCGCGGTCGAACTGCGCACCGAGGCCGGCGAGATCTCGGTCGGCGCCGCCCACGGAGTCTCCGCCTCCCTGGACGCCGGCACCACCCACGGCCGGATCCACAACGCGCTCAAGAACACCGAAGGCGCCGCCGCCGGCCTGAACATCCACGCGACCACCGCCTACGGCGACATCGCCGCCCGCAGCCTCTGAAGGAGCACCCATCATGACCAACCTGGCCATCGTGGCGAACGGGCTGCGCAAGTCCTACGGCGACAAGATCGTGCTCGACGGCGTCGACCTGGCCGTCCCCGAGGGAACGGTCTTCTCCCTGCTCGGACCGAACGGTGCCGGCAAGACCACCGCCGTGAAGATCCTCTCCTCGCTCATCTCCGCCGACCCGGGCACCGGCGACATCCACATCGGCGGCCACAACCTGGCCGCCGACCCCCAGGCGGTGCGCGCCGCGATCGGTGTCACCGGCCAGTTCTCCGCCGTCGACGGCCTGATCACCGGCGAGGAGAACATGCTCCTCATGGCGGACCTGCACCACCTGTCCCGCGGCGAGGGGCGGCGCACCGCCGCCGAGCTGCTGGAGCGCTTCGACCTGGTCGAGGCGGCGAAGAAGCCCGCCTCCACCTACTCCGGCGGCATGAAGCGCCGCCTGGACCTCGCGATGACGCTGGTCGGCAGCCCGCGGATCATCTTCCTCGACGAGCCGACCACCGGCCTCGACCCGCGCTCCCGGCACAACATGTGGCAGATCATCCGCGAGCTGGTCACGGGCGGCGTCACCGTCTTCCTCACCACCCAGTACCTGGACGAGGCGGATGAGCTCGCCGACCGTATCGCCGTGCTCAACGACGGGAAGATCGCCGCCGAGGGCACCGCCGAGGAGCTGAAGCGGCTCATCCCCGGCGGACACGTGCGGCTGCGGTTCACCGACCCGGCTGCGTACCAGAACGCCGCCCTCGCCCTGCGCGAGGCCTCGCGGGACGACGAGGCACTGGCGCTGCGGATCCCCAGCGACGGCAGCCAGCGCGAGCTGCGCTCCGTCCTCGGCCTGCTGGACTCGGCCGGCATCGAGGCGGACGAGCTGACCGTGCACACCCCCGACCTCGACGACGTGTTCTTCGCTCTGACCAGCACCGCCCCGCAGCCCGGCCCGTCCAGCCTGCCCACCCAGCCCACCCAGCCCAAGGAGGATGTCCGATGAGCTCCCTCTCCCTCGCCGTACGCGACTCGTCCACGATGCTGCGCCGCAACCTCCTGCACGCACGGCGCTATCCGTCCCTCACCCTGAACCTGCTGCTCACCCCGATCATGCTGCTGCTGCTCTTCGTCTACATCTTCGGCGACACGATGAGCTCGGGCATCAGCGGCGGTGGTCCGGACCGCTCCGCATACATCGCGTACCTCGTCCCGGGCCTGCTGCTGATGACCATCGGCAGCACCGTGATCGGAACCGCGGTGTCCGTCTCCAACGACATGGCCGAGGGCATCATCGCCCGCTTCCGCACGATGGCGATCCACCGCCCTTCGGTGCTCGTCGGGCACGTCGTCGGCAGCGTGCTGCAGTCGATCACGAGCGTGGTCCTCGTGGGCGCCGTCGCCGTGGCCATCGGCTTCCGGTCCACGGACGCCACGGCCCTGGAGTGGCTGGCGGCATTCGGACTGCTCGTTCTCTTCGCCCTCGCGCTCACCTGGATCGCGGTCGGCATGGGCCTGATCAGCCCGAACGCCGAGGCCGCCAGCAACAACGCGATGCCGCTGATCCTGCTGCCGCTCCTCTCCAGCGCCTTCACCCCGGTCGACTCCATGCCCGGCTGGTTCCAGCCGATCGCCGAGTACCAGCCGTTCACGCCCGCCATCGAAACCCTGCGGGGCCTGCTGCTCGGCACCGAGATCGGCCACAACGGGTGGCTCGCCATCGTGTGGTGCCTGGGTCTCGCGGTGCTCGGCTACTTCTGGTCGACATCGAAGTTCAACCGCGATCCGAAGTAACCGGCATGGCAGCGCGGGCCGCCTCCCGCACCTCGTCCCGCCCCAGGGCGGCGTACTCCGACACCGCGTCGGTGTACGCCGCCCCCTCGGCGTTCTCGGCCATCCGCCGGGCCCGCTCCGCCGACATCGTCGGCTGGAACTCCCTTAGCACCCCGCGCCGTTCGGCCGGCGCGAGCAACCGCACCGCGGAAGGGTCGCCGCCGGCAAGGCCCGCCACGGCGAGCCCGTGCAGGGCGGTGCCGTACGACGAGAACGGGCCGGAAGGGGCGTCCGGCCGGGCCGGCAGACGGCTCCCCGTCCGGCAGATGGGGTGCGGTCATACGTTCGGCCAGGCAGCCCCTGCCTAGGCTTTGCGGGCGAGCAGTTGAATCTCCTGGAACTGCCGTCGGTCGGTGGGCTGAGGCTCGCGAACCATCCGGGCTACCTCGGCCAACCCGGACTTGCGCAGCATCGCCGCGAGGTGATCAGGCGACCACCGATAGGCAAGCGCGACTGCGTGATCGAATACCTGCGTCGGGTGAGACGGATCATCGCTTGCCGAAAAGCCGATCAGAAGGTGACCGCCAGGTGCCAGCACACGGTGGAACTCCGCCAAGATGGCGGGGAGTTCTTGCGGGGGAGTGTGGATGATGGACCAACGTGAGAGTGCGCCGCCCAGCACGCCGTCAGCGATGTTCAACGCGGCCATCGAGCCCACGTCGAACCGCAGGCCCGGATAGGCCTGTCGAGCCAACTTGACCATCGCGGGAGAGGCATCAACACCAAACGTCGCCAGCCCCAACTCGTCAAGATACGCGGTGATATGGCCAGGTCCACACCCCAGATCCGCGACCTGACCGTCCCCACTCGCACTTACGACCTCGGCGAAGGCACTCAAGATCGCGCGGTCCAGGGGTCTGTCACGCAGCGTGTCGCGGAACAGCTGCGCATAGGTGAGGGCAGCAGCATCGTAGGCCTCGCGGGTGGCACTGAGGGCATCGTGTTCGACCATGCTCGCGACAGTAGTTCCTGGCGCTGAGGCGAGCCGAGAAGATCACGATCTTCCCTCCCGCCCGTTCGCCAGGGCTATCGCTATTTCAGAGAGGCCTGTTTCCGCTGCCCCATGCTGCGCCGCGAGCCCAGCCGACTGAGATCCTGCAGCCCGGTACCGCGATCAGCTCGCGGTACCGGGCCCTGCGGCGTTATTTACAGCAGGTGGTCGGCGGCGCCGGCCTTGATGTCGCGGATCATCTGCTGGAGTGCCTCGCGGCTGTCGGTGAGGAAGTGCCCCTCCGCGCCCGCGATGGTGATGTAGCTGTTGCCCTGTTCATCGGTTCCGAGCCGGTAGCAGCTGGCCCCCTCACCACAGAACGGTTCTTCCCATGTGATGCCGTGCACGGAGACTCCCCTCAGAGGTGACGTGCGATGTCCTGGATGAAATCCCGTGACTGCTCGGGCGGCAGCGCAATCCGTTCCATCCAGTCGAGATGTGAACGGTACTTGGCCAGTTGTGCTTCCCCGTAAAGGAATTCGGGCCCATGGGTGCTGTCCACCTGCACCGTGTCCAGCTGGGGCACAGGGCCTTCGGAGTAGTTCACGGTCTGCCCCGCACCGGGAAAGGAGCCCGCCTCGAACGGGGTTACGCGCAGGGTGATGTGGCGGCGTTCCGACACGGCGAGGAGGTGTTCGAGCTGGGCCCGAGCTACCTTCCGTCCGCCGAACTGCATGCGGAGGGCAGCCTCGTGAATGATGCCGACGTACTCCGGTGCCGACATGCCGTCCAGGACCTGCTGGCGTTCCACGCGGTGGGCCAGGCGTAGGGCGACCTCGTGCTCCGGCAGTGCGGGGACGACGACACGGAAAACGGCGAGGGCGTGGTCGGTGGTCTGGAGGATCCCCGGAATATGGACGGAGTGCGCCGTTCGCATGCGCAGGGCGTGGGCTTCCAACTCGGCGATGTCCAGGAGTCCGCTGGGGAGGGTGGGCCGGTAGCGTTCCCACCATCCGCGGCGCGCAGGGCGGGCCATGTCGACCAAGGCGTCGACGTACGTCTGGTCCGTGCAGCCGCAGACGTCGGCGAGCGTGCGCAGCCGGTCCTCGCTGATGGCGCGGAGTCCCTGCTCGATGTTGGAGAGCCTGGAACGGTCGACACCGAGAAGCCTGGCCGCGGTCTCGGCAGAGACGTCGGCTGTGACGCGCATCTTCCGGAGTTCGCTCCCCAGACGCTGCTGACGTTCGGTCGGGGACGTTCGCGATGCCATGTCAATCCTTCCGTGGCTTTCCCGGCGAAGTCTGCCGTGCAAAGGGCGCCTTGAGCCACGTAAGGATTCAAATTTACAGGATCGGGTGGCCAATATGACCCTTAATCACCTACGGTGAGTAACGCACTGCTCACGTTGCGATGAGTCGGAAGTGCATCGCGCGGTCCTGCCCGCAACCTCCTGCCCTGGGAGGGGCGGCCCGCGCCAGGGAGACAAGCCACTGCTCATTCAGCAGCGCACGAGCCACCTGTGCGCATCGACGCGATAGAGAGACAGCCAACTCGCCACCCGCACAAGGGGAGTCAGTCATGCCGCAATCTCCGCGCGCCGCGCTCTGCCCGGTAGCCACCGAGGAGCCCGCACCCGACCCGTACCCGACCGCGTACCCGAGGCGCCCTTCCGAGCGTGGGCTCGCGCTCAGTCTCACTCTTCCCGGCGATCCGCGGAGCGTGGCGATCGGACGCAACGCGGTCACGGCCTCGCTGCACGCGTACGGGCTCACGCCGTACATCTGGCCGGCCGCGCTCGTGGTGAGCGAACTGGTTGGCGTCACCTCCACCATGACCCCGGGCCAAGAGCTGTATGTCTCCGCGCGGCACCGCGACAACGCGCTCCGGATCGTCGTCTGGGACCAGCATCCGCGCCACTGCGACCCGGACGCCGTCACGCTCTGCGAGGCACGGCGCCGGCGAGCGCTGTGGCTGCTGGCTGCGGTCGTGGACGACTGGGGCGGGGAGTGGGGTGTCTGCGACGCGATGCCGCCGCACGCGGGCACCAAGTCCTGGGTGGCGTTGCCGCGCTGGCAGGCGCGAGTGGCGGGGGCGCTTGCTCTGCGAGGGGCCACGGAAGGAAGTCCGTGGCCCCCTGTGCGGCGTCGACACCCTGCGCAACCCCGAAGTCCACGCACACGGAGGGACCCATTCGCACCGTCGTGGCCCCCGAACGGGTGGGGGTCGTGCCGCCTGCGTCTGTAGGTCGCAGGAAGCGCTCCTGCCGCCGCGGAACCTGGCGGCGGGCTCACCGCCCCCGGGGGAGACCGAATCCGGAAGGCCGGCCGGGTGGATGGCTGCCGCCCGCTGCCCCTGGTTCTCACGGCCGGACAGCGGGCGGACTGCACCCGGTTCGGCAAGGTCGCCGTCGGCGATCACCCGGTCCCGGCACCCGGCCGGGCGCACAGGCCGTGCCCGACCGCCCGGACGTGCGTAACGTATCGAGGGACTGCACAGGGTTACCGAAGGTGTTCCGGCGTGGAGGAGTGGACGTGAAGCTCGGCCTGCACTACTGGAACTACTCGCAACCCGCCGACCCCGCGCTCATCGCGCCCACGCTCGCCGAGTCGGCGCGGATCGCCGACCAGGGCGGGGTCGCGTCGTTCACCGTGATGGACCACTACTTCCAGATGGAGACCCCGCAGAGCGCGGCAGACGAACCGATGCTGGAGGGGTACACGACCCTCGGGTACGTGGCCGCGCTGACCCAACGGATGACGCTCGGGCTGATGGTCACGGGCGTGATGTACCGCCACCCCGGCCTGCTCGCGAAGATCGTCACCAGTCTCGACGTGCTCTCCGGCGGCCGGGCGGTGCTCGGGCTCGGCGCCTCCTGGTACGAGCGGGAGCAGCGCGGGCTCGGGGTGCCGGTCGTCCCGGTGGCGGAACGGTTCGAGCGGCTCGAGGAGACGCTCCAGATCTGTCTGCAGATGTGGAGCGAGGACGACGGCCCGTACGAGGGGCGGCACTACAAGCTGGCCGAGACGCTCTGTGTGCCGGAGCCGATCGGGGAGCGGCCGCCGATCATGATCGGCGGCGGGGGCGAGAAGAAGACGCTGCGGCTGGTCGCGCGGTACGCGGACGCGTGCAACCTGTTCGCCACCGACGTCGACGAGGTGGCGCACAAGCTCGATGTGTTGCGGGAGCACTGCGCGGCGGTGGGGCGCGACTACGACGCCATCGAGAAGACCCTGATGTTCAGCAGGCCGGTCCTGGACGAGACCGATGCGTTCCTCGCCGACGTCGAGGCGTACGCGGAGCTCGGCATCAGCGCGGTCCAGGTGCTGCCGGACCGGCACCCGGTCAGCTTCACCGAGCAGCTCGCCGCGCGCATCGTGCCCAGGCTCGCCACGATCGGCCAGTAAGAGTGGCATGTTCCGTTCGCAGGGCCAAATTGCCGAGCAACAGACCGAAAATACGCATTCATGTTCAGCAGAAGGTTCGGCTCTTCATATTTTGCCTTTCTTTGTGAGCTTCTTCGACGTGCCCACTCGCGTTGTCACGTCGCTCTGCCCGCGGCTTGCACCCGACCACAATGTTTCTCGCGCCGACAGAACTTGCCGGACCCTACGTTCTCCTGCTGGACACATTCGGTTCGTCAAGACCCCGTTGAGTGGGGCGACAACTAACGTACGGGACCGGACGGGGGACATGACATGCAGCGGGTAGAGGGGGGTGGGGGCGTGCGGCGTATGCCGCAGCCCGCGATAGCCGAGGTCGGCCGCGGACTGAAGGCGGCGGCGCAGCCCGTGGCGTTAGAGGCGTCGAGGCGCGCGACCCGGCTCTATGTGATAGATGGGCTGCGTCTTGTGGCCGCCCTGCTGGTGGCCGCGCACCACTACATTGGCACGGCTCGTGTCAGCGATCCGGGCAACACGATCTGGGGCCGGCCGGCGGGAGAGATTTTCCCGAATCTGACCCCGATTGCCGCCTATGGCTGGATCGGTGTCGAGTTCTTCTTTGTCATCAGTGGATTCGTCATCTGTATGTCCTCCTGGGGGCGTCGACCCAGGGAGTTCTTCGTCTCGCGGGTGATACGCCTCTATCCGTCATACTGGTTTGCGGTGGTCTTTACCACGGTGGTTCTGTCGGCCGCGCCTGCCGTCTTCCAGGCTCTGAAGCCCACTCAGGTGATCCTCAACCTCTCGATGCTTCAGCAGGGCGTGGGAGTGCCCCATGTGGACGGCGTGTACTGGACGTTATGGTCCGAGCTGCGCTTTTATCTGATCTTCCTGATTGTGGTGGCCACCGGTCTGACCTACCGCAAGGTGGTCGTCTTCTGTTGCGCGTGGGGTGCGGTCTCCGCGTTCGCGGCGAAGTCCGGGATCCCGCTGGTTGTCACACTCGCTGATCCCGCCTCGGCGTGGTTCTTCATTGCCGGCCTCGCCCTGTATCTGATGCATCGTTTCGGCCAGGACCTGCTGCTGTGGGGGATTCTCGGGCTGTCGTGGGTGATGTCGCAGCATGAGCTGCTCAACAGGGTGCGAATCGAGCGTGTGTCGACCTGGACAGGCTCGCTGGTCCTCTACACAGTGTTCCTGCTCGTCATGGCGTGCATCTCGCTCGGTCTGACAGACCGAATCCGCTGGAAGTGGCTGACCACGGCGGGCTCCTTGACCTACCCGTTCTACCTGGTGCACTACGCGGTCGGAGTCACTGCGATTCACTATCTGCACCACAGGGTGGACGCCCGTCTGCTGGTCACCGGGCTGATCGTCGGTGCCCTAGTGCTGAGCTGGTTGATCCACCGTTTTGTGGAGCGACCCCTGGCGAGGTTCCTCAAGGAGGGTCTGTCGCGGGCCTTCTCCCGATTGGGTCCGGCGCCCGGGCGTTGAACGCCATGTGAGTCGACCGGCGCAATTCAGCTCGGAGATCGAATTCCGGCGTAGCCGGCAGGGGGCTGCCGATTAATAACTCCTCGGTTTACTGGTCGGGGGAGGGTGGTGGGGTGCGGCCGACGAGTGCTTCGAGCTGTGCTGTGGAGGTCAGGGTGAGGGGGGCTGGGGAGACGGTGTAGCCGAGTGCGGCGAGGACAGGGGTGGTGTCCCGGAGGGTCGCGCCGATCCTGTTCTTGGACAGGCCGGTTGCCTCGGCGAGTGGGGGTCTGGGCCATGGACCAGCGTTTCGCAAGGAGGAAGACGACGAGGTGGTCTGCGGCGGAGAGTCGCCTGGTGCCGGCGCCGGGGCCGCCGTTCGGGCGTTTCCCGGGAAGCAGAACGGGAGGGTTCTCGGCCACGTGGCCGCGGTAGCGGGCGACGAGGGCGTCGAAAGCAGGAGCTTCCAGTCCGGTGAGGCTGGGGTGCCGCAGCCAGGCGGGGAGCTTGTCACCGGAGGGAAAACGTCCGAACTCGGTACTGGGCGGGGGCGGCGGTGGGGCGAGTGGTTCGGGACGGTGAAGTCGGCCCGAAGCGCGGTCTCGTCTTTCGATCGAGCCGTTTCTTCGGGCCGCTTCCCGCACCCGGCGTGCCACTCTCATGGCACCAGGCGCTCCACAAGTCCCGCCTTGCTGTCGATGATCGTCCTCATGCCGTGGTCGGCCAGGGGGAAGGGATGGTCGCGCCCCGGTAGCGGTAGCGCGTGGTGCGCACCTTTCCGGGATCGAACAGCGTCCGTTCCTCCCCAACCGGCCACCAACCAACCCCCGCAGTAGCGGCGGCGGAGGTCCTTCCAGGTGATCCGGCGGTGTTTGCGGCGCAGCCATTTCATGACCTGGCTCCATGTGTACGAGCTCAGGTATTGGAATGTCGCGCTGGACACGCCGGGTTGGAAGTAGGCGCACCAGCCCGGCAGCATCCGGTTGAGATGGATGAGCAGGGTGTCAAGTGGCTGGTTCGTGGCCATCCTCCGGCACGCCGTCTTGACCTTGGCCATCACAGCCGCGAGGGCTTTGCGTGCGGGGTAGGTGTAGACGTAGTACCGGCTGGTTCCTCGTTTGCGGTGGCGCTGGATGTGCCACCCGAGGAAGTCCAGTCCCTCATCGATGCGGGTGATCAGGGTCTTCTCCGGGGACAGGCGCAGGCCCATCGTGGACAAGACCCCAGCGATCTCATCGCGCAGGGCTTCGGCGTCGCCTTCGGTGCCGTGGACCATCAGACACCAGTCGTCCGCGTACCGCGACAAACGGTAGTTGGGAAGACCTTGACGGCGACGCTGTTCCCGCCCGAGCTTGCTGCTTCCGGGTCCTCCCGGACCCTGGGCGACGTACTCGTCCAGGACGGAGAGGGCCACGTTGCTGAGCAACGGCGACAAGATCGAACCCTGTGGGGTTCCGGCGCTGGTTTCCCGCAGCACGCGATCCTCACCGAGGATGCCCGCCTTGAGGAACGCCTTCACCAGGTCAAGAACGCGTTTGTCCCCGATCCGAAGCCGCACCCGGTCCAGCAGGGCCGGATGCGAAATCTCGTCGAAGCAGGCTTTGATGTCACCCTCCACGATCCACTCATACCCGTGGGACGTGAAGTGGCGGACCTCGGCCACCGCGTCGTGAGCCCGGCGGTTCGGACGGAACCCGTAGGAGCACGGGAGGAATTCCGCCTCGAAAATCGGCTCCAGCACCAGCTTCAAGGACGCCTGCACCACCCGGTCGGTGATCGTCGCGATCCCCAGGCGACGCAACTTGCTGCCCGTCTTGGGGATCATCCGCTCCCGCACCGGCAGCGGACGGAAACTACGGTCCTTGATCGAGCCTCGTAGTGCGTCGAGGAACTCCTCAACGCCCGTCCTCGCCGCGATGGACGCCGCCGTGCGGCCGTCCACCCGGCGGTCTTGGCACCCTTGTTACCCCGCACCCGATCCCACGCGACAAGCAAGAACGCGGGGTCGGCACAGAGGTTGAAGAGGTCATCGAACCTGCGATGAGGATCATCACGGGCCCAACGGTGCAGCTTGGCCTGGATCTCCAGTACCCGGCGCTCCGCCTCATACGTGGCGTGCTCCAGTTCGTCGGTATTCACCGATGACCTCCCGGTATTCCAGTTCCTCGACTGCTGATCTGCTGGCCCCCTTCGCCATGTGCGCGCCATTAACGCGCTCGGACTACTACGGGGCCTCCGCCACGTTCTGACGTCGTCAGCCGACGACGGGCCTTGCCCTCCGCCTGACTGGCTGCCAGACGGGAAGGGCGACATCAGAACGCTTCCCACGTTCACCACCAACCGGTCGACGAGCGAGCCGCCCAGCTCTACCCCGACAGCATCGCCACGCCTACGCCGCAGGCTTTCAACGTGGCCTCCCCACCGACACCCTAAATTCGGCTTCGGAGTCGCCACCCGGAGGTGGCGTGCGCTGCACCCGGCCCATATCCTCCAGATTGGAGCCGGAGGAACTCTTACGGGGCGTCAGACACTGGTTCCTCTCGTACGGCGTCTCGTCTTGCTTGCCGGACCCGCGTCGTCTGGAAGTGCCGACGCGTCCCGTCGTTGTCAGGGCTGCTCTCACCTCCGCGTGCATCTCCACGCATCGGCTGCCCTCAGCTTCACCAGCCTGCTGCGACAGGCCGGCGGTAGGGGTCTTTCACCCCTACCCGGTATCAAGTGGCGCCTCGTGGCGCACCAGGGTGTAGTTCCAGGTGCCGTGCCACTCGTGCGGTGTGAGGGGCAGGCGCTCCATGACGGCGTCGGGGACGGTGATGCCGGTGGGGTAGGCGCCGGGGTCGAGTTCGGCGTGGACGGTCAGTCCGGTGCGGGTGCGGGTCGCGCCGATGGTGTTGACCACGACTTCGTGGCTGGTCAGAGGCCTGCCGCGCCAGTTGATGCTGATCTGGGAGAACAGTCGGTGCTCTATTTTGTTCCAGTGTGTCCTGAATGCAGAGGGGCACTCTCGTCCGGCTCCGATTGTGAGGGAAGTGAGCGGCCGTTGGACTTCCACGCCGCCGAAGAAGGGAATCGTGAGCGCACATCACTATGTCTTTGTCCATTCGGTTCGCCCGCCGGGTGAAGTGATCGCAGATATTTTCGTCGCCTGCGGAACGGCTCTCGCACCGGGATCGGCGGGTGTTGACTACAGCGCGTTGGTCGGGAGCGCCGCAGTCGACGTCAACTTGGCACACGAGTACGACGAAGACTTCGGGATCCCTTTCCCGGACTATGAATCCGTGATCACCGTTCGTGATGACGACCGAGATCTGGAGAGGCAGGAGATTCTGGCGACGCGGATCTATCACAACCTGGCGGCTGTCGGCAGCTACGCGCTGGCGCTGGTGTTCGATCTCCAACATCTGTTGCGCGCCAACCAGGGGGATGAACGAACGTGACACTGCTCCGGCACACTGTCACGTTCCCGTGGACGGGGTGTCGTCCGGCCGGATGCACCGAGCCGGTCGCCCTCGCCCACCAATTCACCGAGCTCAGAGCCCGGGCACCCGGCCGGGTGTACCGGCCATGCCTATCTGCCCGGACGCACGTAACGTAACGAGATACTGCACAGGGTTGCCGAAGGTGTCCGGCGTGGAGGAGTGGACGTGAAGCTCGGGGTGCACTACTGGAACTACTCGCAGCCCGCCGACCCCGCGCTCATCGCGCCCACGCTCGCCGAGTCGGCGCGGATCGCCCACCAGGGCGGGGTCGCGTCGTTCACGGTGATGGACCACTACTTCTCGGCGCCTCCTGGTACGAGCGGGAGCAGCGCGGGCTCGGGGTGCCGGTCGTCCCGGTGGCGGAGCGGTTCGAGCGGCTCGAGGAGACGCTCCAGATCTGTCTGCAGATGTGGAGCGAGGACGACGGCCCGTACGAGGGGCGGCACTACAAGCTGGCCGAGACGCTCTGTGTGCCGGAGCCGATCGGGGAGCGGCCGCCGATCATGATCGGCGGCGGGGGCGAGAAGAAGACGCTGCGGCTGGTCGCGCGGTACGCGGACGCGTGCAACCTGTTCGCCACCGACGTCGACGAGGTGGCGCACAAGCTCGATGTGTTGCGGGAGCACTGCGCGGCGGTGGGGCGCGACTACGACGCCATCGAGAAGACCCTGATGTTCAGCAGGCCGGTCCTGGACGAGACCGATGCGTTCCTCGCCGACGTCGAGGCGTACGCGGAGCTCGGCATCAGCGCGGTCCAGGTGCTGCCGGACCGGCACCCGGTCAGCTTCACCGAGCAGCTCGCCGCACGCATCGTGCCCAGGCTCGCCACGATCGGCTGACGGCCTCCAGATCCTCGTACCTTCTTTGGGGCCGGTGGTGGGTCCGTGGGCCCAAGCCCCGTTCCGGCGCGCTCATTACGCTCGTACACGACCAACCGTGAGGCATGTGACGACGCTGCCCCGAAGCGGCAATCCGGCATGCCCGCGCGCACGGAGAACTTCACGTTTCATTCGTACTGGCGAGGTGCCCCCACACCGATGAGGTGAAGCGTCGATGAGTGACGGATTCTTCTACTCGTACCACCTTGGCTGGAGCCGCCCCGATGCCGAGTCACTGCTCGGTGATCTCGATGCGGCCGGACTGCGGACCGCCCACCCCACCACCCGACGCATCACCCTCGTGACCCCGGGATCCGAGCCGGCGATGACCCAGTCGTGGGTGACCAGGGAGCAGCTCGCACTCCTGGCGGGCCTGCAGCGGCTCGACGAGATCGGGTTCCTGCTCTGGGTGAAGCGCGGCGCGGAGATCCGTGTGCGCATCCGCCGCACACGGGACGGCATCGTCTCCCTCGAATTCGGGCTGTACCGGCTGTCCCGGGACGAGCAGGAACTGGCCGTACGCGCGATCAGGGAGGCGATCAGCAGGGCGTCCCTGCTCTGCATCGGTTTCGTGGTCGACCGGGAGGGTGCTTCGGCGGCGACCGACTGGCGGGCGGTCATCGTCAACGGCACGACCTTCTTCGACAGTTGGCCCGACACGCTTGCCGTGCGGCATGAGATCGCCGACATGCAGCCGCAGTTGTCCGGTGTGACGCCCTTCGTGCAGTCGCCGTGGATGCTGTTCGGGAGCGAGGTCCCCAGCTGGTAGGGCGCGGGACGGCTGGAGACGGTGAAGGTGACCGTCTCCATCACCGCGGGAGGATCGGCGCACCGCGCGCCCGACTCGTGCGTGGTGGGGCTCGTCTCGGCCTCGGACGGTGCGCCGGAGCTGGGGCGGCGCTCCACGTTGCCCCCGACTGTGCGGCAGCCGGTCCCCGTTGACGGGGGCCGGCTGCCGCACAGCTCAGGTCATTCCGGCGGAACGGCGAAGCTCCTGGTGGAGGGGGCCCGGGCCGAGATCGCGCAACCAACAAGGGCTGCGTCCTGCTTCTGCCCTGGCACAGTCTGCGTGCCGTTCATCCAGTTCTTATGCGGTCATCGGGCGGCGACGGTCTCGATATCCTCTGCCTCGTCCGACGCAGCCGCGGGGGTGGCATTCTTCGGACCGCGGAGGGCGATGTAGACGAGCAGCACGCCCATGACGGCGACGCCTGCCCACATGGACTGCTGCCATCCCTCGACGTAGGACTGCCTTGCGGCGTGGACCAGGTCCTGCGCGTGTGAGCCTGCGCTGCCCGAGGCCTCGACGGCGTTGGCGATCCCTTCCCGTGCGGTGTCCGCAGTCCCCTGGGGGATGCCGTGCAGCCTGTCGTCGATGGCGTTGCGGTAGCCGGCCGTCAGGAGTGCGCCGAGCATGGCGACGCCGAGCGCGGTGCCGAATTCTCGGGTGACGTCGTTGAGGGCGGAGGCGACGCCTTGTTTCTCGCTCGGCAGGGAGCGGGTGATGGCCTCGGTGGAGGGCACCATGGACAGGGCCAAGCCGATGCCCATGACGATGATGCCGGGCAGGATCGACAGGTAGCCGCCGTCGACGGAGACGAACAGGGCCATGAGCGCCAGGCTGACGCCGATCAGCGCGATTCCCGCGCTCATGGTCGCGCGGGGGCCGATCTGTGCGGCCAGCCTGGGGGCCAGGCCGGAGGCCATCATCATGGCGATGGCCAGGGGCATCAGCGCCGCCGCGGACAGCAGTCCCGACCAGCCGACCACGGCCTGGAGGAACGGGAAGAGGACTACGGAGGTACCCCCCTGGACGCCGAAGACCACTACCAGCGTGATCGAGCCGCCGGCCAGGCCGCGCTCACGGAACAGGCGTACGTCCAGCAGCGAGGCGTCCCCGCGGCGCAGCTCCCAGGACACGAAAGCGGCCGTGGCGATGAGGCCGACGGCGAGGCTGATCAGAGTCGCGGCTGCGGTCCAGCCTCGCTCCGGTCCCTCCTGCAGGACGAAGATGAGGGCGGCCACGGCGACGATGGACATCAGTGCGCCGACGGTGTCGAAGGCGTGGGGGGAGCGCTCGCGGGAGTTGGGAATCGACTTCAGCGTCATGGCCAGGGACACGACGACCAGGGCCACGGGCAGGGCGAACAGCCAGCGCCAGTCGGCGACGTCCACGAGAAAGGCGGAGAGGAACATGCCCAGGACGCCGCCGCCTCCGGCGACGCCGGTCCACACGCCGATCGCCTTTCCGCGCTGCTCCTCGGGGAAGGTGGAGGTGATGACGGCCAGGGTGATGGGCATGATCGTCGCTGCGCCGATACCGCTGGCCACGCGCGCGGCGAGCATCACCTCGGCGGTCGGGGCCAGGGCCGCCACAACGTTCGCGACGCCGAAGAGGGCCAGCCCGGCGATCAGCATGGGCTTGCGGCCCACGCGGTCGCCGATCGCGCCGAGCGGCAGCAGCAGCGCGGCCAGGGCGAGGGTGTAGATGTTGATGATCCACAGGACCGTGTTCTGCGAGGCGTCGAAGTCGACGGCCATGTGCGTCTGGGCGACGTTCAGCCCGGACACTGACGCCATGACGGCCATCAGCGCGATCGAGACGGTGGTCAGGATCGCGCGCAGCTGACGCGCATCCAGCGCGCCCCCGCCGCTCCCGTCAGCGGGTGCCACCTGTTCAGGGTTCGTACTCATGGATTCCTCTCGAAAAGGGCATGCAGAATCAGCGCCGGGGGACCGGTCGCCGAGTGGATGGGAGGTGGGTGCGGGCCCCGGACGTCAGGAGGTGGTGGCGCCCTGTGTTGCGGCGAGGGCCGCGTCGGTGTCATCGGTGACGGCAGGGCGTTGACGTGGGTGGCGGCCAGGGCGTCGGCAGCGGCGGAGGCGCCGACCTGGGCGGTCAGCTCGGTGGCGTTGCCGGCCACCCACACGCCCGGCACCTCGGTGGTGCCGGCCATGCCGGAGGCGAAGCGGCGCCCCATGGTGTCGGGCAGCTCCTCCATCGGCAGCTTCAGGCCGTCCAGGCCCTCGGTACGGGCCTGGATCCGGGTAGCGACCGCGAGGATGTGGCGGCCACGAACGTGCCGTCGGCCAGGCGTACTCATGCGGTGCCGCCGCCCTCGCTGTTCATGGCTTCCTGTACCGAAGCCCGCGGGAGCATCGCGGCGGCGAAGGCGACGGCGTAGGAGTCGACGATTCACTGCGGCTCACCCGTGGAGGCGGCCAGGGTGGGGAGGGCGACGTGCAGGATCGTCGTATCGAATCCAATGACGAGGGACGCTGATCGTCAGACCGATCAGCGCTAACCCGCGATTTCTGACAGCCATAGGTAAATGGTAACAGCTCCTAGTTGGGAGTGGGCGGAGATTGGGTGAGACTGTCCATATGCTGAATAATGGCGAGGACATGACATCAGTTGCGCGCCCGCAGACCGTGCAGCCTGGCCGCTGGCCCCACCGGCCGCGAAGCCGAAGAGCACCCCCAGGGCAGGACGACCGGCGCTCAAGGGCCAACCACCCGCCAGCCGCGTCCCCAACCTCACGGGTCAGTACATCCAGTGCCCCTCACGGCAAGCTTTGCCCCGTCGCACCGCCAGGCACGGCCGCGTCCGCGGAGCGTGCCGGTGCCGGTGCGACGGGCGGCGCACGCAGTACCCGGGAGCGGGCACCCGGGTGGCCCGTGAATCAGCAGGGTCCGGCAGCCGCAACCGCAGCTGATGTCAGACCCAGCCCCGCATCGCCGCGAACCCGACCAGCAGCCCCACCGCGAACACCCCCAGGACCACCGCGAACACCGCGGGCATCAGCACCGGACCCCAGGCCCGCGGCCCGGCGACCGTGGCGCGCTTCTCCGGGTCCGCCGGATCGTACGACACCCGGACCGGCGCCCCGACCTCGAAACCGAAGGGGCCCGGCGCATGGTCGACGAACTCGACCTCGCGGCCGTCGAGCGTGCGGAACGCGAACACGTACTCCGTCGCATAGCTCCGCTCCCGGTCCGCCCCCCGGTCCACGACCCGGCGCTCCGCGCACCGCCCCTCGGCCCGCTCCCCGTGCCGCACGAGGCTCAGTACGCGGCTCACCCGCAGCGCCGACCGTACGGCGAACGCACCGAGGAACAGGCCGAACAACAGCAGGAAAGTGGCGGTCCCGCCGGGCAGTACATCCATGAACGCCAGTCCTCCACCCGCTACTTCACGGTGATCGACTCCACGAACGCGTCGAGGTCCTGAGTGCTCAGCGAGCCCTTCACCGCATTGATCCGGATGGCGAACGGTACGTCCTTCGAATCGACCCCCGCCACCACGACCCCCGTCATCCGGGTGCCGCTCTCCGGCGTCTGCTCCTTGCCGGACGAGGTGAACTCGTAGTCGATCCGACGCGCCTCGCGGGCGCTCTCCTCGCCCGCGAGCCGCACGTCGGTGGTGCCCTTGCGGGTGGCACCGAGGCCGATGCCCGCGCCCGCCGCGGAGGCGGCCTCGCTCGCGTCGTCGATGCCGGTCGCGAAGTCGAGCTGGACCGAGACCATGCCGGTGCGCAGCCCGCCCTCCTCCTTGAGCGCGACGGCCGCGTTGTTCTTGTTGCGGTCGGCGGCGGACTGCTCCTTGTAGCCCTTGTCCTCGGGGTAGCCGACGGACACGCTCCTGGTGTCGAGCGTGCCCCAGCCGTCCGGGACGGCGGCGGCGTCCGAGGAGCCGCAGCCGGTGAGCAGGGTGAGACCGAGGGCGGCGGCAACAACCGCGCCGGACGTCCGGGACTTCCTCACTGCCGTCATCGCCTTTCGTCGTGCGGGGTGCTGCGTACGGGGCTCACTTCGCGCAGTAGCTGTACGGGAGGAACGTGCGCTTGTCGCCCTGCGGAGCTCCGAGGAACTGCGCGTCCGTCAGTGTCTCCTTCTTGTGGTCGTCCGAGAGGGAGAATCCGAGGCTCATGCCGAGCGAGACCTCGAAGCCGAACTCCTGGGCGTCCGTCTCGCCGTGGTACTGCATCGTGCTCGACAGACCGTCCTGGAACATCATCTGGTCGAACGGGTCGGTTCCGTCGGGCTTCTGCCGCAACGACTTGTCGCCGAACATGTACTCGAACGGAGCGGTGTTGTTGCCGCTGCCGTCCAGCCACTGCTCGGCGATGGCCCGCTTGTCCTCGGTCGCCTTGTCGGTGTCCTTGCCGAAGACGATCGAGTTCGTCTGGACCTCGATGCCCGTGTCGCCGGACGAGTCGGTGGCGCCCGCCTTGCCGCCGCGCTTGTCGCCGTCCTTCTTGCCGTTGTCGCCCTTGGCCTCGCCCTTGCCGGACGTGGAGCCCGTCTCGACCGTCTTCGTCATGTCGATACGGACGATCTTGCCGGTCTTCTGGTCACGGGTGACGGTGATGGCCCCGGTACGGGTGTCCTTCGCGCCGGCCGTACCGGTGAGCGGGCCGGCCGAACCGCTGACCTTGCCCTCCAGTTCGAGCTTGGCGGTGTACGTGTACGACTCGTTGCCGTTGACGTCGTCCTTCGAGATGGTCACGTCCGGGGAGAACTTGGCCTTGCCGCCGAGCTTCGCGCCGAGCTGGGACTCGTCGCCCGCGCTGATGCCCAGGCCGCCGTCCGCGTACACATTGAGGCCGATCGTCGAGTAGGAGATCTTCTTGTTGCCGATCTGCTTCTCGACGTCCTCCTTCTTGTCCGCCCACTTCATCCCCGAGTACCAGTTACCGCCGTAGGCGCCGCTGTACTTCGTGGAGGTCTCCCACATCTTCATTTCCTCGATGTCGTCCCGCATCTTCTTGGCGTCCTCCTCGCTCTTGAAGACCCAGGTGTCACCGTTGGTGATCTTGACGCCGCCGCCGACGTCGACATCCGCCTTGCCCAGCTTGCCGAGCTTGAAGCCGGGGGTGCTGGCGGTGGCGCCGACGGACGCGGCGTCCGTGAACGTCATGTAGACCAGCTTGTCGTTCTCGTCGACCTTGCCGTCCTCGTTCACATCCGTGTTGACCTGGCTGACCTTCTGCTGGAAGCCGTACTCGTTGCCCCACTCGAACCAGCCGATCTTGACCTTGCCGCCGACCGTGTCGGAGACGTTGGAGATCTGGCAGAGCTTGGGCTCGTAGTCGGCATCCGTCTTCGGCTTCGCGACCGGGTTGTTGCCACCGGTGGTGCACCCGCCACCGCCGCCACCGAGCGAACTGATCGCACACCGGATCCGCTCGCCGATCTGACCGCCGACACCGGCCATCGCCATCGCGCCGATCATCGTGACGACGAGGACGATCACCCCGAGGTACTCCATGGCGGTGGCACCGCTGTCCCGCCATGAGTACGAGTTCGGGGTGACGGACTCCGTGCTGTCGTCCTCCTCCAGCAGCCGGTCGACGGCCAGCCCGGCGGCCGAACCGGTGACCAGCACCACGAGGGGCATCAACACGCCCTCGATGCCGACGAGATGCCACGAAACGAAGAGGCCGTACGCGAGTCCGGCGACCGGCACACCCAGGGCGGCGGCCAGATACACCGGGCGGGACTCCCGCTGCTCCTCGGGCAGCACGCGGGCGGCGGCCAGGACGGTGAGCAGAGAGGTGATGACGCTGGGCACATGCAGAAGGCCCAGCCGCCAGGTGAACTCGTCGAGCCGCTCACCGGTGGCGAGGGTCTCCACCAGCCCGCGGCTCACCAGGAAGCCGGCGACGATGTAGACGAGGGCGCCGACGGCCCAACTGCGCGTCAGCGGAAGGAACGCACCGCCGCTGCTCCGGGCTCCGCCGTTCCAGCCGGGGCCGCTACCACCGCCCGGCCGGCCGGGGCCCTGCCCCGGCGGTATGCGGCCCGCGCTTCCGTGTCCCCAGCCCCCGCCACCGCTCACTGCTCTCCCTCTCCGACGCTCACTCGCCCTGCTCGTGCCCCGCTGACTGAACCTCGGGTGTGGCGTGAGCGTACGGGCGAACTGGCATGCTGGCCTGGGCCCTTGGCCCCAAACCCGGGCCCAACGAAGGGCGTGCCCGGCCCCGGCGGCTGCCCGACCTGGACGGCGTGAACGAGGTGTCCCGTAAGCGAAGGCGGCCCGACAGCCTCTCAGCCCCGGCTCTCCTCCGTCTGGACGATCCGCACCCGCACTCCGGGCCGCAGACCCCACTTCTCCATCGCCCCGGCCTCCGACTCGATCACATGCCGCGACCGCAGCCGCACCATCCCGAGCCGCCCCGGCTTCATCGTGTGGACCGCCACGACGTTGAACTTCCGGTCCAGGTACGCCACATCGATCGCGAACCGCATCCGGAACGTGTGCACACTCCCGCACGGGGTGATCATCAGCGCCCCGTCGATCCCGTCCTGACCGAGCAGCCCCTTGGACCGTGCCCGGTACGAGGCGGCGATCCGCAGCGGCACCTCCTGCTCCGGTTTGCCCTGCCGGTCCGTGACCGTCAACGTCCCTTTTCCGTTGCGCCATTGCCCCATGGCCACGACCTTAACGGTCTCCCCCGCGACAGGGAGTGGGCTCCGGACGCCCTGCGACGCCGCCCGCTGATCCACTCCCCATCGCGGGGGAGGCCGTAAGCCCGGTGACCGTCGCTGGGCCCGGAACGATACGCAGTAGGCCCCTGGACCCATGACCCGTGCGCGTCCACGGGCCTAGGGTCGGTTCCGTGTTCGCCATGTTGCTGGGGGTCGCCGCGCTCTGGGGCGCCGCGACCGGACTGCTGGTCCCTCGCGCCGCCTATCGGTTCTCGGTCGAACCGGACGACGCATGGCGGGACACCTGCCCCGCCGGCCACCCCTTCAGCGGGGTGGCCCGCGGCTGGCTCGGTTCTCCCCGGTGCGCTGCGTGCGCCGGGGTACGGACGGCTCCGCGGGCGGCGGCGGTTGCCGCTTCCGTGCCGGATGCAGGCAGCGGTGAGGCCGGGAGAGCGGCTGAGCGTTACGCCCCCTCCCTCCTCGCCCCCGTTGTGACCGCCCTCGGCTGCACCGCCCTGGCCGCGGCCACCGGACTCCGCCCCGAGCTCGTCGTCTGGCTGCTGCTCGCCCCCGTCGCCGTGCTTCTCGCCACCATCGACCGCCGCGTCCACCGGCTGCCCGACCAGCTGACGCTGCCGCTCGCCGGCGCGGCCGCGCTGCTCCTGGGCGGTGCGGCGCTGCTTCCGGAGCATGCCGGATCGTGGACCTCCGCACTGCTCGGCGGCCTCGCGCTCGGCGGCTTCTACCTCCTGCTCTTCCTGATCAACCCGAACGGGATGGGCTTCGGCGACGTCAAGCTCGCCCTGTCGCTGGGCGTGGCCCTCGGCTGGTACGGGTGGGCGATCGTCTGCGCGGGAGGCTTCGCCGGGTTCGTGTTCGGTTCGGTGTACGGGTTCGGGCTGATGATCCTGCGACGGGCCGGGCGCAAGACGGGCATCCCGTTCGGGCCGTTCATGATCGGGGGCGCCCTGCTCGGGCTCCTGTTGGGCGGTCTCGCCGCCTGACGGCCTCCCCCGCGACAGGGAGTGGGGCTCGCGGTGCCCTGCGACTTTGCTTGCGGCGTTGTCGTCGGTCACCGACTCCTCCATAGCCTCAAAGGCATGGGAGGGGCCCCCTTCGCGTCGACTCCGTCCTCCGCCTTGCCGCCGAAGCCGCATGACGCCGCTCGCCGATCCACTCCCTGTCGTGGCGGGAGGCCGTAACCCGTAGTACCGCTCAAACCCGTAGTACCGCTCACGGACCGCCGGGAACGGGGCACCCGGAATCCGGTCGCGTCCGCGGGCGCACCGGTGCCATCATCCTCGTATGCCTGGAACACCCGAGGAGGAACGCGCACGCTTCGACGCACTCGTGGCCGAGGCCGATGCCGTCTCCGTCGACGGCTGGGACTTCTCCTGGCTCGACGGCCGAGCCACCGAACAACGCCCCTCCTGGGGCTACGCGCGCGCCATGGGGGAGCGGCTGGGCCGGGCCCACGCCGCCCTCGACATCCAGACCGGCGGCGGCGAGGTCCTCGCCTCCGCCCCGAAGTTGCCTCCGCTCACCGTCGCCACCGAGTCCTGGCCGCCGAACATCGCCCGCGCCACCGCCCGCCTGCACCCGCTCGGCGTCGTCGTGGTCGCCGATGCGGACGAGCCGCCGCTGCCGTTCGGGGACGCCGCCTTCGACCTGGTGACCAGCCGTCACCCGGTGACCACCTGGTGGACGGAGATCGCACGCGTCCTGCGACCCGGCGGCACGTACTTCTCGCAGCAGGTCGGTCCGGCGAGCGTCTTCGAGCTCGTCGAGTACTTCCTCGGCCCGCAGCCGCCCGAGGTGCGCGGCGCCCGCGACCCGCAACAGGCCGGTGCCGAGGCCGAGGCGGCCGGGCTGGAGGTCGTCGATCTGCGGCTGGAGACGCTGCGTACCGAGTTCTTCGACATCGGCGCCGTCGTCCACTTCCTGCGGAAGGTGATCTGGATGGTGCCCGGCTTCACGGTTGAGCAGTACCGGCCACAGCTGGCCGCCCTGCACCACCTCATCGAGACCGAGGGGCCGTTTGTCGCGCACACCACCCGCTTCCTGATCGAGGCTCGCAAGCCGCGATAGGCGGTCAGCGCCGCCCACACCCTCCTCGACGAGATTCCGGACGGCGAGACGCTCGCCGCATTTAACCGGCTCGTACCGCAACTCACTTCGCGCTGCGAGGTCTCCCTCTTCGCCACGCTCCCGGTCGCCGACGGGCCCTACGCGTGCGGCCCCACCGTCACCTTCCCCACCGTCAGCTCCGCCTTCCCTTCCAGCACCGCCGCCACCCACTCCACCTGCTCCTCCAGTCCCCGCAGCTGCACGGCGGTGAGCGGGGACAGCGGCTCCACGGTGACCGCGATCCGACGGCCGGAGCGACGCTGGTGCCAGACCCCGGCGACCGTGCCGTCGATCAGCAGCACGGGGAAGTTCCCCGCCTGGCCGCGCGCCAGCGCGCGCTCGTACGCCGCGCCCGGGAAGAGCCGCTCGCGCGGCTGGGACGCGATGGCGAACGCGTCGAAATAGGGGAGCAGCCGCACCCCGCACGCCGGACCGGCGGGGAATCCGGTGTCGCCCGCCACCAGCCACGCCGTACCGTCGCTCCCGTACGCCACCTCTTCGATCGCCCCGTCCCCGGCCAGCTCCGCGAAGACCGACTTCGCCCATCTGATGGGCGCTGCCAGCCACTTGGCGAAGTGCGCGGGAGTGGCGGGACCGTACGCGTACAGATAGCGTCGCACGAGCCCGGCGAGCGCCGTCGGACCGTCGAGCGGTGTGACGCCCGGGTTGGTGTACGTGACCTTGCGGCCGCGGTCCTGGGCGAAGCACAGCACACCGCGGTGGCCCGCCACATGCATCACCTGCCGCCAACGCGGCCACAGTTCCTGGAACGCGGGCATCACCGGGTCCCCGGCCCACGGACCCGTGCGGGCGACCACGGCGTCGGAGAGCTCGTCGATCGTCAGCTCGGCGCCCGTCAGCGCATCGCCGATCGCCGCCAGGACCTCCTCGGTCTGCTCGGAACTCATCCGGAGGTCCTTCGGGAACGGGTCGGCCCTGGTCGGAACGGAGGACAACGCACCGGTCCACAACGGAAGTTCGGCCGCCGGCAGCAAATGTACGGTGCCGCGCGGCCCGTACGTCTTGACCAGGGTTCGTTCGGTCGACAGCGCGGCGCGTACGTCGGCACGCGTCCCGCCCGCAAGCCGCAGCCCGATGGACAACTCGGCGGCGGACAGCACCTGCGCGTGTGCGGCGAGCATCGTCGACACGGCGTCGGCGGGGGAGGCGGCCAGGGGGACGGAGAGGCCCTGGCGGTCGATCCGGCGTGCGTTCGCCCCGGCCCAGGTCACGGTTGCTGTTCGGCTCGTCATGATTCGGAAACTAGCGGCCCATCAGGTCAGCTGCTGTCCCATACTCGGCCCATGACCTCTGCGAGACGTGCAGCCGCGGCCCTGATCGGTGCGACGGTGCTGGTCCTGACCCCGGCACTCGCAGGCTGCGGAAAGGGACGGACCCCGAGCGCCGGACCGACCTCCGCGGCCCCCGTCCCTGTCTCGGCCTCCGCCACGACGGCGACCGCGCCCACGACCCCGGCTGCCGCGAGCACCTCCGCTACCACGGCGGCCGGCTCCCCGCCCGTCGGGGCGAGCCCGTACCAGGAACCCGGCACCGTGGACGGCGCGCCGCACTACAAGGAGAACCACGCCTTCCAGCAGGCGCGCGAACTGTCCCCGGCCGAACGGGCCGAGGCCGATGCCCGGGCCGCGAGGATCAAGGAGGCGCTGACCCCGGCGGCCCAGGACCCGCACACCACCGAGTCCCGCATCCGCAAGGTCCTCACCGGACTCGGTTACGCCTCCGGGGTCATCACCACCAGCTCCTGGGGCCACGACAACGCGTACCTGATCGACAACGGCCCGATCTGTCTCGAAGGCGTGGTGTACGTCTCGGTGGACGGCGCGGGCCACGGCCAGGTCACGGCCGAGGCGCACGGCCGCTACATCGAGGGCACCGGCTGCGTGAAGCCGGAGGGCGGGCACTGACCTCCGGCTGGGAGTGTCCGGCGTCAAGCCGACGCCTCCGGCAGCGCACCCGCCTCATCCGCCCCTCCTGCCCCCCGGCGCTGTGCTCGGACCGGAGTCCACCGAATTCGGAGAGTAATTATTGAGTGGCGTGGCACGCGGCATCACTCACGAAGGGTTATGGTGGAAACCCCCCCTCGGGCCGGTCCGTATCCCCCCCCCACGGACCGGCCCGTTTTTTGTACCCGTCCGGCGAAGACCGGACACTCAGCCCCGTCCGGCCCAGATGTTGGTGCCGGCGGTGTCCACGGCGAAGGTGTCGATCTCCTTCAGCTCCTCGGCCGACAGTGCCGGTCCGGCGAGCGCCGCGACGTTCTCCTCCAACTGCTTCACGCTCGAAGCGCCGATCAGGGCCGACGTCATCCGGCTGTCCCGCAGCACCCAGGTGAGCGCCAGCTGGGCGAGTGACTGGCCGCGCCGCTGCGCGATGTCGTTCAGCCCGTTCAGCCGACGGATCACCTCGTCCGAGAGCAGATCCGGGTCGAGGGACTTGCCCTGGGTGGCGCGAGAACCCTCCGGGATGCCCTTCAGGTACTTGTTCGTGAGCAGCCCCTGGGCGAGCGGCACGAAGGAGATGCAGCCCATGCCGACCTCCTCCAGCGTGTCGAGCAGCCCGTCGTCCTCGGTCCAGCGGTTGATCATCGAGTAGGACGGCTGGTGGATCAGGGCCGGCACGCCCATCTCCTTGAGCAGCGCGGCTGCCTCGGCGGTCTGCTCCGAGTTGTACGAGGAGACGCCCACGTACAGCGCCTTGCCCTGCTGCACGGCGGAGGCCAGCGCACCCATGGTCTCCTCGAGCGGAGTGTCTGGGTCGAAGCGGTGCGAGTAGAAGATGTCGACGTAGTCGAGCTGCATCCGCTTCAGCGAGGCGTCGAGCGACGACAGCAGATACTTGCGGGAGCCCCACTCGCCGTACGGGCCGGGGTGCATCTCGTACCCCGCCTTGGTCGAAATGACCAATTCGTCCCGGTGCGGGGTAAAGTCCTGGTGGAAGAGCTTCCCGAAGTTGAGCTCGGCGGAGCCGGGCGGCGGCCCGTAGTTGTTGGCCAGGTCGAAGTGGGTCACGCCGAGGTCGAAGGCGCGGCGCAGAATCGCCCGCTGGGAGTCCAGGGAGCGGTCGTCGCCGAAGTTGTGCCACAGGCCGAGAGAGACGGCGGGGAGCTTGAGGCCGCTGCGGCCGGTGCGGCGGTACTCCATGGAGTCGTAGCGCGAACCGGCGGCCCGGTAGGAGAGAGAAGAATCAGTCACGTTTCCCTCCTTATCACGGACTTGTGACAGACCGGGTTGGGCCGGTGCGGTGCCTGCGCAGTAATGTGGCGGCTTCGGGGACTGCCACGGCACGGCGGAGCGACGGACTCTGCGGACCGGTGTGACGATCCCCACGGGGTCGGCCCCGGACCCCGGGCAATGGGGCGGGAGGGCCCGCACGGAACCGAGAGGTGAACTCAGTGAACTTGCGCGACCTGGTGTACGGGCTCTACGCACGCCGGGTGGAGGCCCGCCTCGACCACGCCCAGGTGCCCAAGCACATCGGTGTCATCCTCGACGGCAACCGGCGCTGGGCGAAGGCGTCCGGCGGCACGGCCGCGCAGGGACACCAGGCAGGTGCGGACAAGATCCAGGAGCTTCTCGGCTGGTGCAGTGAGACCGATGTCGAGGTCGTCACCCTGTGGCTGTTGTCCACGGACAACTTCGACCGGCCCGAGTCCGAGCTGACCCCGCTCCTCGGCATCATCGAGAACACCGTGCGCGACCTGGCGGCGGACGGCCGGTGGCGCGTCCACCACGTCGGCACCCTCGACCTGCTGCCCGCGCACACGCAGATCGTCCTCAAGGAGGCCGAGCAGGCCACGGACGGGGTCGACGGAATACTGGTCAATGTCGCCGTCGGCTACGGCGGGCGGCAGGAGATCGCGGACGCGGTCCGGTCGCTACTGCTCGACCACTCGTCCAGGGGAACGTCCTTCGAGGACCTGGCGGAGATCGTCTCCACCGACCTGATCTCGGAGCACCTGTACACGCGGGGGCAGCCGGATCCGGACCTGGTGATCCGCACGAGCGGCGAACAGCGGCTGTCCGGCTTCATGCTCTGGCAGAGCGCGCACTCCGAGTACTACTTCTGCGAAGTCTTCTGGCCGGCGTTCCGCAAGGTCGACTTCCTCCGCGCACTGCGCGACTACGCCGCCCGAGGCCGTCGCTTCGGCGGCTGACGCCGCGCATCTCCTCCACGGAACCCATCGGCCGGGTGGGCCTGGACCTGTGTGCCCGGAGTCGTCACTTGCCGACCTCGACGGCGCCGGTTCCGCCCTCAATCGCCGGACGGACTTGAGTGCCCGGCCGGGGCCCGCATGTCGGGGCGGGTCCGAAACCCAGCCTGTCCGGCAGTTGAGGACGGAACCCCTGCGCCGGGTCGGCCTGGGCCTGTGTGCCCGGGGCACTGTCTCCCAACGGCCTACATCGTGGGACCGGACCCCCATGGTCGGGGCATCACGTCCGGCTCACCCGCCCGCCTCGTGGCGGCATGGCTTCGCGTGTTCGAGGGAATACCCCTGACAGGTCGACGTCCGGTCAAAAACCAGGCGGACGTCGTGTCCAAGTGAGCGGCATGGAGTCCGCTCGCCCGGGAGGCCCTTTGCACACGAAGGACCGTACATACTGTGCGGCTGACGCGGAGGGCCGGCGCTCGGCCCGTGCAAGAGGGTCGCAGCCCGGTCCGTCCTCTCCCTTTGGGATGCTCCGCGACGCCGTCGCACCCCAACCTCGTCCGAGGGGGTACGTCCTTCCGTGGTGACCAGCACAAAGCGCCGCATGCCCGACAGGCGCACCTATGTTCTCGACACCAGCGTCCTGCTGGCCGACCCGAACGCCATGGCCCGGTTCGACGAGCACGAAGTCGTGCTCCCGATCGTCGTGGTCACGGAACTGGAGGCCAAACGGCACCATCCGGAGCTCGGCTACTTCGCCCGGCAGGCCCTGCGCCTGCTGGACGACTTCCGGGTCCGCTACGGCCGGCTGGATGCCCCGATCCCGCTCGGGGATCTCGGCGGGACGCTGCGCGTCGAACTCAACCATTCCGACCCCGGCGTACTGCCCGCCGGCTACCGGTTGGGGGACAACGACTCACGGATTCTCGCGGTCGCGCGCAATCTCCAGGCCGAGGGGTACGACGTCACGGTCGTCTCCAAGGATCTGCCGCTGCGCATCAAGGCATCCTCGGTCGGCCTCCTCGCGGAGGAGTACCGCGCCGAGCTCGCCATCACCGACTCCGGCTGGACGGGCATGTCGGAACTGCCCCTCTCCGCCGAACAGGTGGATCTGCTCTTCGGAGAGGAGACGCTCTACGTCCCCGAGGCCGCCGACCTGCCCGTGCACACCGGACTGGTCCTGCAGTCCGAGCGCGGCAAGGCGCTCGGCCGGATCACCGCCGAGGGCAATGTGCGCCTCGTCCGCGGCGACCGGGAGGCCTTCGGGATCCATGGCCGCAGCGCCGAGCAGCGCATCGCTCTCGATCTGCTGCTCGACCAGGACGTCGGCATCGTGTCGCTGGGCGGCCGGGCCGGCACCGGCAAGTCGGCGCTGGCGCTCTGCGCCGGTCTGGAGGCCGTCCTGGAGCGGAGGCAGCACCAGAAGGTGATGGTCTTCCGGCCGCTGTACGCGGTCGGCGGCCAGGAGCTCGGCTATCTCCCCGGTACCGAGGCCGAGAAGATGAGCCCGTGGGCGCAGGCCGTCTTCGACACGCTCTCGGCGGTCGCCGGGCGTGAGGTGATCGAGGAGGTGCTCGGGCGCGGGATGCTGGAGGTTCTGCCGCTCACCCACATCCGGGGCCGCTCGCTCCACGACGCGTTCGTGATCGTCGACGAGGCGCAGTCGCTCGAACGGAACGTCCTGCTGACCGTGTTGTCCCGGATCGGGGCGAATTCCCGAGTTGTGCTCACGCATGACGTGGCGCAGCGGGACAACCTCCGGGTCGGCCGGTACGACGGAGTCGTCGCCGTGGTCGAGAAGCTGAAGGGCCATCCGCTCTTCGCGCATGTCACGCTCACCCGTTCCGAGCGCTCGCAGATCGCCGCGCTGGTGACCGAAATGCTGGAGGAAGGCCAGATCTGATACGGGATACGACCATTGATGCCGCCCGGCGAGCGGAATATCTTAGCCGGGCGGCATCGTGCTGCGGCACCATTTCCGTAAAACACGTGGACCAAACGGGGTGTGAGCTTTCACACGCAACGGAGAATTGCTTCGCGGCGGCCCGTTCCGGCAGAGTCTTGCTTCCGTCAGGCCCCGCATACGGCACACCCGCACCTCCAGAGGTGCCACGCATCAGACAACTCAACAGTCGCCGTCCGTATGCCGCCCGCGAGCACCACGCGGCACTCCTCCAGGGGAGTTGCCCACCGGGCCCGTGCCTCCCGTGACCCAAGCAGTAGGGAGGCCAGTGTCAGGGGCACGATTGCGTCCGCGAGGTCACCTAAGCGGGCGATGCTGGAAGGACACCGTGTGAGCCGGATCTCGGTCCGGGGGTTCGCCGTGGCATCTGCCACTGCGGTCACCACCGTCGGCGCCGTCGTAGGCGTTGCATCGGGCAGCACTCCTGCTGCCGACGACAACAACTTCGAGGCGACCGCAGCCGACACGACGCTTCTCGCCGACATCCCTGCGGGCCAGCAGGCCCAGGTGCAGACCGCCTCGCTGACGCAGCAGGCGGACGCCCAGGCGTCCGCAGCCGACGCGGCAGCGAAGAAGTCCGTGGAAGAAGCGGCCCGCATCCAGGCCGCCAAGGACGCCGAGTCGAAGAAGCAGGCGGCCGAGGACAAGCTGGAGAAGGAGCGTCAGGCCAAGAAGGACGCCGAGCGCGCCAGCCGGTCCGCGGTGCGTTCCGCCTCCGCCTTCGCCACGCAGAGCTCGTACACCGTGGCCGAAGTCCAGGCGATGGCCCGCCAGATGATCCCCGCCGACCAGTTCCAGTGCTTCAGCAACATTGTGAACCACGAGTCGACCTGGAACTACCGGGCGAGCAACCCGTCCTCCGGTGCGTACGGTCTCGTCCAGGCGCTGCCCGGTTCCAAGATGGCGTCCGCCGGTGCCGACTGGCAGACCAACCCGGCCACCCAGATCAAGTGGGGCCTCGGCTACATGAACGGCAGGTACCAGAGCCCGTGCGGCGCCTGGTCCTTCTGGCAGGCGAACCACTGGTACTAGAACCTCCCGAGGTTCCGGTCTCAACCTTGCGAAGCCCCTCACCGTCCTACGGTGAGGGGCTTCGCGCGTGTACCGTCGTCCGGACGACTCCGGGGGGAGTGGTGGGGAGAGAACTCGGGGGTAGAGGAACACTCATGTCGAAACTGCCAGCATGGCTCGGGCGGCTGGGCGCCGAACTGACCGAGCTGGGCGACCGCATGGAGGAACGCCGCGTCGCGGCGGAGGCCGAGGGGGATGTCGACGGGGACAGGGACGCGCAGGCCGAAGTCCCGGTCGCGGTCGTCGCCGCTGTGTCCACCGCCGAAGACCGGTCCACCGGCCCCGGCCGGGTCCCGGCGCCGCCCGCCTACGCACCCGCGGTCGCCGCCCGCCCCGATCCGGTCGCGGCGATCCCCTGGGGGATGCGCGTCGCGGCCGAGGCCGGCTGGCGGCTGCTCGTCCTCGCAGGCACGCTCTGGGTGCTGATGAAGGTCATCAGCGCCGTACAACTGGTGGTGCTGGCGTTCGTCGCCGCGCTGCTCGTCACCGCGATGCTGCAGCCGACCGTCTCCCGGCTGCGGCAGTACGGGCTGCCGCGGGGTCTCGCCACCGCCGTCACCGCGATCCTGGGCTTCGTCATCATGGGCCTGGTCGGCTGGTTCGTGGTCTGGCAGGTCATGGACAACCTCGACACTCTCTCCGACAAGGTGCGGGACGGTATCGAGGAGTTGAAGCGATGGCTGCTCGACAGCCCCTTCCACGTCACCGAGCAGCAGATCAACGATGTCGCGAAGAATCTCAGCGACACCATCGGCACCAACACCGAGGAGATAACCTCCGCCGGGCTCCAGGGCGTCACCGTGATGGTGGAGGTCCTCACCGGGATGCTGCTGGCGATGTTCTCGACGCTCTTCCTGCTGTACGACGGGAAGCGCATATGGCACTGGGTGTTGAAGCTGGTGCCCGCGCAGGCGCGGCCGGGTGTCGCGGGCGCCGGGCCACGTGCCTGGCGGACGCTGACCGCCTATGTGCGGGGCACGGTGCTGGTCGCCCTGATCGATGCGATCTTCATCGGGCTCGGCATCTGGTTCCTCGATGTGCCGATGGCGGTGCCGCTCGCCGTCTTCATCTTCCTCTTCGCCTTCATCCCGCTCGTCGGCGCGGTGATCTCCGGGGCGCTCGCGGTGGTCGTCGCGCTGGTCACCGAGGGCGTGTTCACCGCGCTGATGGTGCTGGTCGTGGTGCTGGCCGTGCAGCAGATCGAGGGCCATGTGCTGCAGCCGTTCATCCTCGGCCGTGCGGTACGCGTCCACCCGCTCGCCGTCGTCCTCTCGGTCGCCGCGGGCGGCATGGTCGCGGGCATCGGCGGTGCGGTCGTCGCGGTGCCGCTGGTCGCCGTCACCAACACGGTGGTCGGCTATCTGCGGGCGTACGGGCAGGAGGAGGAGCTGCGGCACGCACCGCAGCCGCGCGGCGCCACGGCCGCCGGCGTCGCCCCGGCCGGGGCGACGGGACCGCCGCCCACGGACCGCGGCGACGGCGACGCCGATATGGAAGCGACGCAGCCGGCGATGGAGTAGAGCAGAAAGAAGGGCCCCGAGGACGGTCGGTCGTCCTCGGGGCCCTTCTCGTATCAGGGGTACTGCTGTCACTGCTCGGCGAGCACGGCCTCGGCTTCGAGGGTGACGCCGACCGCCTGGATCACCGAGGCGATCTTGACGGCTTCCTGAATGGTCTCACGGTCCACGCCGGCCTTGCGCAGCACCTGCTCGTGGGAGTCCAGGCACTGGCCGCAGCCGTTGATCGCGGAGACGGCGAGCGACCACAGTTCGAAGTCGACCTTCTCCACGCCCGGCTTGCCGATGACGTTCATCCGCAGACCCGCACGGAGCGTTCCGTACTCGGGGTCCGACAGCAGGTGCCGGGTCCGGTAGAAGACGTTGTTCATGGCCATGATGGCGGCCGCCGACTTCGCCGCGGTGTACGCCTCGGCGGAGAGGTTGGCCTTGGCCTCCGGCTCCAGCTCGCGCAGCACCTTCGGCGAGCGCGAGGCGATCGCACAGGCGAGGACGGTGCCCCACAGCTGCTGCTGCGGGAGTTCGCTGTTCCCGATGACCGAACCGAGGTTCAGCTTCAGGTCCTTGGCGAAGTCCGGAACAGCCGCCTTCAGTTCGTCGAGTGCCATGTCGGTGTCAGCTCACTCGCCCGAGAGGAGCGCGACCGGGTCCAGGGTGTTCTCGCCCTTGGTCCAGTTGCACGGGCACAGCTCGTCGGTCTGCAGGGCGTCGAGGACCCGGAGGACCTCCTTGGGGTTACGGCCCACGGAACCGGCGGTCACCATCGTGAACTGGATCTCGTTGTTCTGGTCGACGATGAAGACGGCGCGCTGCGCGAAGCCGTCCTCGCCCTCGATGCCGAGGTCACGCATGAGCTCGTGCTTCGAGTCGGCCATCATCGGGAAAGGCAGGTCGGTCAGGTCCGGGTGGTCCTTGCGCCAGGCGTGGTGCACGAACTCGGAGTCACCGGAGAAGCCGAGGATCTGGGCGTCACGGTCGGCGAACTCGTCGTTCAGCTTGCCGAAGGCGGCGATCTCGGTGGGGCACACGAAGGTGAAGTCCTTCGGCCACGCGAAGACCACTTTCCAACCCTCATACGACTTGTGGGTGATGGTCTCGAACTCCTTGCCCTTCTCCAGGGAGACGCAAGCAGTCAGTTCGAACTCGGGGAACTTGTCACCGACAGTGAGCATGGTTCTGGGTACTCCTGTGTTGCAGTGGGTTGGACCAGAGCACCGTCCCACATACACCATTGATCACGGAAATCGGTAGCATCGACGAGATTGATAGAGGCGGACGATCAGTAATAAGCGTGGGATACTCGTTCCAGCGGCCCACTCTGAGACCCCTCCCCAGGATGAACAGAGTGGGCCGCATTTTTTCGGCCTCGCCCTGGACTGGGCCGGGCGGGGTCGAATTGTGTTCATTGCAGTTACTGGGGCCCTATTGTCCGGTTAGACCCCGCTTCAAGATCACCCTTTTGGCCGTGTTTGAGTTGCTTGAAAGTGAACCAATCGCGCCGCCCCAGGAGAACCGTGTCGGTCCTCAAATCCGCACCTACCAGTGCGGTAATCGCGTATGCGCCCCTCGTGGCGGCTGTGCCCATCGCGATAGCTGGCGGAGCTAACGAGAGGAAGACCGGCGCGTCGAACGTCTACGCGTCGAGCGCAGCACCCACCGCAGGCGGAAAGACGACTCAAGGCATTCCCGTCCCCGCGTCTGGACTGACGAAGAGAGTCGACGAAGGCAGCCTTCGTCGCCCAGGACGGCACCCTGGTCGTTCACGCCGTCATGGACCCTGCCAAGACCAGCAAGGGTCAGGGAGGCATCCTCGGTGGTCAGGTTGTCTCGTTCGAGGAGGACGAGCACGACGAGGAGCCGGACGGCATCGAGATGCTGCTGACCGTCGAGGACCCGAGCAAGGCCACCAAGACGGACCCGGCCCAGGTGGAAGTCACCGCGGTTGACCCCGAGACCGACGAGACCGTCACGACGACTGCGGACGTCACCAAGCCTCACAAGGCTGAGGACGTCACGGAGAAGGCCATCGACGAGACGGTCACTGCGGCGGCAGCCGAAGCTGAACCTGAGACGTTGGAGTCCTAGGGCGTGTATCGAAAGTGCCTGGTGAGGATGGCAGAGAGCCCATTTGTGATCCAGAATGATCGGATGGTCACGCTTGAGACTCCCCGTTTGATCCTGCGTCGCTGGCGCGAGGAAGACGTTGCGCCCATGGCTGCCGTCAATGCCGACCCCGAGGTCATGCGGTGGATCCGTGACGGCAGCGTCCGTGACGAACAGCAGACTCGCGGCGGGGTCCGGGCATGGGAGAGCGAGTGGGAGTCACAGGGCTTCGGCCTGTTTGTTTTCGGCGGGATGTATGTATGAGAGCCAGTGGGACGGCGGTTTCGGGAGCCATGTTCGTCCATCCGTGAAGAGGATGGATCAGAGCACGGGTTCGTGATCGGCGGCGGGAATGGGAGCCACCCCTATTGGGTGACTTCTCTCGGCGCGGGTGCCGGGACGGGAGTGTCTGTGGCGGGGATGTGGGGGCAGGCCGGTAGTTTGTGGGTCCCGGGCCCTGCTAGGGCCTGTTCCGGGTTGAGATCTAGATTTTCGGATTTCTGCCCCGTGTCACCTTCCCTGCTGGTAGAAGGCAGGTGTGACGCGGTCTGAAGTGACGGATGACGAGTGGGCGTTGATCGAGCCGTTCCTGCCGATAGGCGAGTTCGGCCCGTACCCGAAGCGACTGCGGGCGCAGTTCGAAGGGGTGGTGTGGCGGTTCCGCACCGGCAGCCCATGGCGGGACATGCCCGACGACCACGGCGCCTGGACGACGGTCTACCACCGGTTCCTGCAGTGGCGTGACCTGGGCGTCTTTGAAGCCCTGATGGACGGCGTGATCGCCGAGGCCGCCGCGCGCGGACAGGTCGACCTCAGCCTGGTCAGCGTGGACTCCACCGTTGCCCGGGCCCACCACGACGCCGCCGGCATGGTCGTGGACGCCGAGGTCCTCACCGCGCTGGAGAAGGCGGCCGAGGAGGAAAAGGGGGCACGCGCAAGGGAGGAAAAGGGCAGACGGGGGCGGGCGCCGAACCTGTCAGCCCGGAACGTGAAGAGCGTCGGCGAGTGCGCCGACGGCGACGGGCCCGGCTGAAAGCGGCCCTGCTGGGACGCTCGCGCGGCGGCCTGACCGGAAAGGTTCACCTTTCCGCCGACCGGCGCTGCCGCCCGCTGTCCTTCGTCCTCACCCCGGGACAGTCCGCCGACAGCCCCCAGTTCACCGCCGTCCTGGCCGGCATCAAGGTCCGCGGCCCGGTCGGCCGCCCCCGCACCCGCCCGGACGCCGTCGCTGGCGACAAGGCATATTCTTCCCGCGCCAACCGTGCCCACCTGCGCAAACGCAACATCAAGGCCGTCATCCCGGAGAAGAAGGACCAGGCCGCGAACCGCAAGAAGAAGGGCCGCCGGGGCGGACGACCCATCAGCCACGACGCCGTTCTTTACAAGGAGCGCAACAGCGTGGAGCGTTGTATCAACAAGATCAAGGACTGGCGCGGCCTCGCCACCCGCTTCGACAAGACCTCCGCCAGCTACCTCGCAGGGCTCCACCTACGCGGCTCCCTCATCTGGATCCGCAGCCTCCGCCCCACCGAGTGATCTCAACCCGGAACAGGCCCTAGTACTGCAACCGCATTTGGGGGTTGTGGCCTCGACGTTTGTAGTGGGAGCGGCGGGCTCGGGCCTGGCTGCGTCGTCGAAAGCGTGACCAGTGCAGATGGTGCTCGTTGGTCTGGTGACGGGGCTTGACGAGGTGGCCCATCAACCGGCGGATCTCCGGGACGCTGAGGGGTATGAGGTCTTGCTCGTCGTCTGCGGTGCCCCTTTTGCGGCTTCTGCGGCGCGGACGGCAGCCAGGTAGGCGAGTGCGGCCATGGCCAGGGTGATGTGCCGGTACCACGCCCGGTAGAGCCTGACCTGGTAGTGGTCCAGGCCGCACTCGCCCTTCGCGGTCTGGAAGCACTCCTCCACTGCCCACCTCGCGGCGGCCACCCTGACCAGGTCTTTCAGCCGGGAGATGGCCGGTCCGTAGCAGACGTAGTAAGCGATCTCGGTGGGGTCGCTGACACTGCGGCGGGCCAGGACCCAGTGCCCGAATCCCTCTTCCCAGCAGGGGCGGATTGCGACGCGGGCCCAGTCGTAGATCCGTTCCCCGTGCGCGCCCTGCCCGCCCGACAGACGCTTCCAGCGTTGCCGTGGCAGCGCGGCGATGAGGTCGTCGACGCGCGACTCGGCCCAACTGGTGGTGATCACGGTGTCGTTGACCTTCGTGGCCAGGACATGCGCGATCTTGCGTTCCTCCAGCCAGGCCCGCGTGTGCTTGACCTGCCCGTACGCCTCGTCCGCGGTCACCCAGGAGAACGGAACGCCGGCGTCGATGGCACGTTGCAGCATCTGCCGGAAATGCTCGTTCTTGGTCGCGAAGGGCACCTCGTCGTCGATCCCGGCAGCGCGGCAGCGATCCCGGTCATCGGTCCAGGAAGACGGCAGGTAGAGCTCCCGGTCGATCAGGGCTCGCCCCTTCGCCGAGGCGTAGGCCAGGAAGGTCCCGATCTGGCAGTTCTCGGTCCGGCCCGGGACTTGCAATTGAATAACTGTCAGATTTGATCTGAAGCATCGTCATCGTCAGGGTGCCGGTGGGAGGCTGTGGCATGGCTACGCATCCGCAACCCCGTACAGCGGCCGAAGCCCTGCAGACAAAGTTCGACCAGATCCTGCCGCACCTTGATGAGCGCCGTCGTCGGCTCTATCTGGCCAGCGAGGCCACCGCGATCGGCCACGGCGGCATCGCTCTGGTGGCGACGGCCTCCGGTACCAGCACCGCCACCATCGCACGCGGCATCGTCGAACTGGCCGGGCAGCCTGCACCGACCCGTCGGATCCGGGTTCCGGGAGGCGGCCGCAAGCCTTTGACGGCCACCGATTCCGGTCTACTGCCGGCACTCGAGGCGTTGATCGAGCCGCACACTCGCGGCGATCCCGTCTCCCCGCTGCGCTGGACCACGCTGTCGCTGCGCGCCTTGGCATCGTCCTTGACCGACCAGGGCCACCCGGTCAGCGCCACGACTGTCGGGCACCTGCTGCACAACCTGGGCTACAGCCTGCAGGGCACCGCGAAGACCCACGAGGGCGTCGGCCATCCGGACCGCGACGCCCAGTTCGCCCACCTGAACCGCACCGCCGCCGCCTTCCTCAACGACAACCAGCCGGTGATCAGTATCGACACCAAGGCCAAAGAGTGGCTCGGCGACCGCGACCGGCCCGGCCGCACCTGGCGACCGGGCGGAAACCCGATCAAAGTGGACTGCCACACCTTCATCACAAGCGACCAGCCGGTAGTCATCCCCTTCGGGATCTACGACATCGCCCACAACAGCGGCTGGGTCAACGTCGGAACCGACCATGACACCTCCGAGTTCGCGGTGGAGTCCATCCGCCGCTGGTGGCAGCACCGCGGACAAGCTGACCACCCGGACGCCACCCGGCTGCTGATCACCGCCGACTCCGGCGGCTCCAACGATCCCCGCCGCTGGACATGGAAGAAGCACCTGCACGCCTTCGCGCAGGAGAGTGGGCTCGAGATCACGGTCTGCCACTTCCCACCTGGCACATCAAAGTGGAACAAGATAGAACACCGAATGTTCTGCCACATCACCGCGAACTGGCGAGGACGGCCGCTGACCAGCTACGAGGTCGCCCTCGAGACCATCGCCGCAACGACCACCACGACCGGGCTTTCGATCGGGGCCGAACTCGACACCGGTAGCTACCACCTTGGCACGACCGTCACGCCAGCCGAGTTCCACGCTCTGCCGATCACACCGAGCACGTTCCACGGCGACTGGAACTACACCCTCGCACCTGCCCCGCCCAAGCCTCCCGAGGCGCCACGGACTCGTCGCCGGATCGACCCGGCCCTGACCGAACTGCTCACCGACCCGGCCCTGACGGGAATGGCCCGCTCCGACTTCGACCACTTGGTGGCGGTCTCGGAGCCGTACTGGGACGCCTTGGCCGAGGCAGCATTCCAACGACGCTTTCACCGTCCGCGCAGCTATCTCCACCCGCAGACCAGCAGCCTGGACCACTACCACCGTCTGCTGACAGCGTTGTTACGCCGCCGCAGAGCATCGACGAGTACGCTCCTGGCCCACTTGCTGGGCGTCACCCGCACCAACCTGTCCAATCAGTTCCAGGACGGGCACCGTCTCCTGGACCTGCACAAAATCACCGTCAAGCCATTGCCCGGAGCGCCCGCCCGCACCCTGGAGCAACTGAAGGCCCGTGGGACGCCTATCGAAAGACACCCCACAGATCAAATCTGACAGTTATTCAATTACAAGCCCCCGCGGTGCCCGAGTACTGCCGCTGGACACCGGCGGACTTGGTGCCCTTCTTCAAAAAGCCGGTGTCGTCGCAGATCAGGACGCCGTCCGCACTGCCGATGGTCTCCACGACGAAGTCGCGGATGTCGTCGCGGACGGCGTTCTCGTCCCAGTCGGAGTGGTTGAGCAGGCGCTGGACCGAGTCCGGGCGCAGCTGCCCGACCTGCTCCGACAGCGTCCACCCGTTCTTCATCTCCAGCGGCGCGAGCAACCCGGTCAGATAGTCAAGCGCCCGCTCACGCGGCTCCGACCTGCCGAAACGGTGGGCGAACCGGGCATGGAGCCCGGCTACCCCCTCGGACCACGACTCGACCTGTTCAATCGTCAGCACATCAGCACACAGTCACACCAACGAGACACAACGCCGTCCGTCACGCCAGATGCGGTTGCAGTACTAGTCCGTGTCCCTGACAGGCGCGGTCTGGAAGGGCCTGGCCTCGTTCTTGCGGTGAGGATTGTCAAGGCCTGTGGTTCAGGGTTTCGTGCTGTTGGCCGGGCCGCCGGGCGGAAGGTCCTCTATGGCCGTTGCGAGGGCAGCGGTTGAAGCTCGGGCCAACGGATGAGCATGCTTTCGCGCATGGCCGTGGTGAGCCTTCCGAGATCCTTCAGCTCGCTGCTTCCAGCGGTCATCTGGCTGACGATCCGGAGACGGTGTACCAGCCGCTGGCGGGCGGTCGCGGTGCCCCACTTCCAGTCGCGGTTCGGAATTTGGCCCAGGTGGTCGACGGTCCCGCGCTGGGCTCGCTGGACCAAGGCGTCGCCCCGTAGCAGCCAGCCAGCACACGCGTCCCTGAGATCGCCTTGGACCTCGGTGCCGATCGCGTTGCGCCATGCCGTGCGGTAGGCGGTCTCTGCCGCGTCCAGCACGTCGGGGGCGGGAGCGGTGGCACACCAGCAGGTCGGGAAGCCGACGCGCAGGTAGGCAAGTTCCACGAGCCCGTTGCCCAACGCGGCTTGTTCGAAGTCGATGAACCTCACGCCGGTGCTGGTGTGCATGTCGTTGCCGGGACACGGATCGCCGTGCAGCAGGGCATGGCCCTCCGCCCGGGCCAGGCGGTTCACCAGGCCGTCCACCTCGGTTCGAGCGCCGGCCGGCACCACCACGCCGAGTGTCCGGGCGAGCCTGAGAAAAGAGTCGACATCATCCTGGGTCGGGCCTGACCAGGTCGGAAGACTGCCCGCGGCGTCAGCGCTGGTGGCGGCGTGGAGCCGGGCCAGCGCCGTCGCGTAGTCCACCATCCAGTCCTCGCGCGGCTCCTGATGGTCCAAGTGCTCCAGGACCAGCACCCGCTCGTCTGGATCGGTGCCCAGGAGCATCGGCACCACGGGCGGGCCGACCCTGGACGCGAGCTGCAGGGCAGCCACCTCACGGGCATACCTCTCGGCTGCTTCCGGACCGTCGATGAGCTGCTTGACCACCACGGGTGTGCCCGACAGCTCGGCTCGCCATACGCGTGATCGCGGGCTGCTGCCCAACCTGCGGGCTCGCCGGGGCGAACCCAGCTCAGCCCTGAGCTTCTCCCCTAACGGCAGTCGTGACCACACGGCCTCATCTTTCCATGCGTTCACCGCAATTGCTGGCGAAGCGAGTGGGAAGACCCACCCCCCTCCCGTCTGGGAGGGGGGTTTTCTGGTGTTCACTGCTCGTCTTCGGTGGTCCAGACGACCTCGATCAGCGACGGGTCGAACTTCTTCCCACGCCCCGCGGGGTGGACCATCACGGCGCGGACCGACTCACGGAGCCGAGTCTTCTTCTGCGAGACCGTGTAGTCCTTCCACTCCTCCAGGAGGGAGGGGGAGGCGTTCTGCCTGCGGACCTTCGCGGCGACCAGTTGGCGGCGCTGCCGGTTCAGCTCATCGCGCTCGCCCTCAAGCTCCTCGATCATGTCGAGTGCCCTGCTCATGCTGATGCGCTTCGCCCTGCGGCGTTCGTTGACCTCTTCGATCTCCTGGTCGATCTCGGCGAGCCGGATATCGTGCTTGGTCTCGTCGACATCCTCTTCCTTGACGACCATGCCGAGGCTCCGGCGGACCTCCAGGAGGAAGGCTTCCTCGACCAGGTCTTCCATCGGGGGGCCGACTCGGGTGACGCCACCGCACCCGCCGAGCGTGGTGAGGCAGGCGTACCGATAGCCGTACCTCTCGTAGGAAGTGGTCCCCTTCGAGTACTGGTTGGACATCAGAGGGAAGCTGCACTTTCCGCACCGGGCGATTCCGGAAAGCAGGTACTTGGCCGAGGTGGTGTGTACCGCCCGGCCTTCCTTCCTGGCCTTCTTCCGCTCCTCGATTGTGGCGACGCAGGCTTGCCACTCTTCGGGGGAAACGATGGCTTCCCAGTCGCCCATTACCGGCTTGCCGTCCTTGTAGACGACGTAGTCAGGCATCCACGGCCTCTTGGCGCCACGTCGCTCGGACTGGGGCAGATAAGTCCTGTAACCACAGACGCGAGGGTTTACGAGTCGGGCCTCAACAGCGCTGTGCTGGAGTGCCTGCGTCCCGGTGTTCTTCTTGTTTCTCGTGGGCTCGTACCCGATGTCAATCCACTGCTTGCGGACTTCGCCGACCGTCAGGCCGCCGGGAACCGCGAGGATTGCCTTCCGAAGATCTTCGGCCTCGGTCTCATGGAGGGTCTTGCGATCATCGCCCCATCCAAAAGGCCGCGGGGCTCCGTGCATGTGTCCGCGTTCGGCCAGGCCCTTGTTCTTTCGGGCGACTCGGCGCTTGGTGTTGTACACCTCCATGCCGCCCATGGTGGCCTGGATGGTGAGCATGGACCGGCCCTCTTGAGTGGACAGATCCGTACCACCCATAACAGCCCGACCCACGTATTTGGGATTGAGCTGGAACAGCCGGTTTATTCGGGCCGCATCGTATTCCTGCCGGACCAAACGGTCGGCGTGGTAGAAGAGGATGCCCCGGATCGTGCCGTTCTCAAGGTCGACCAGCATCTCTTCAAAGTCCTTGCGGACGATGTGAGGGTTGCTCGCCGGGGTGTTGTTGTCGTTGTAACGACGAGTGATGGTGACGCCCAGCTCGGCCGCCACCTCGTCCATGTCTTTGAACTGCTCGGCGACCTGCTCGCCGATCTCGCGCCAGTCGGCAGCGTTCGCCTTCAGCGCCTTGTCCTCGGATACGCGCGCATACGCGCCCACAGGATGCATGTCAGACCCCTCCCCAGAAGTTGACTTGAGGAGGACGTTAGCACTGGGCAGGGCGTTTTTCCCTGCATAGCGGGACATTGTACCCGATGAGTGTCATCCAGTTGTCTTCGGCACGCGAAGACGATCTTCCACTGGCCCTCGTAGGTCTTGTGGTTGATCTGCTCGAACTCCTTGCCGCTCTCCAGCGAAACACAAGCAGTCAGGTCGAACTCGGGGAACTTGTCACCGACGGTGAGCGCGCGCTCTCCTTGCAGCGTAGGAATTCCCTTTTGCGGGAGTTCCTGAGGGTTGGACGCTTGTCCACCATGACACAGAGGGCATTGATCGCGGAAATAGCTATACTTGGTCGTGATGATCGGAGGTGCCTATCAGTGGCGCGGAGTAACCAGGGCAATCGTCCCAAACAGCCCAGCCTGTCGCAGCTGCGCGCCTTCGTGGCCGTGGCCGAACATCTGCACTTCAGGGATGCGGCGGCAGCAATCGGGATGAGTCAGCCCGCGCTCTCCGGAGCCGTGTCCGCGCTGGAGGAGGCGCTCGGTGTCCAGCTCATCGAGCGTACGACGCGCAAGGTACTGCTCTCGCCCGCCGGGGAACGGCTCGCGGTGCGGGCCCGGGTGGTGCTGGAGGCCGTGGGTGAGCTGATGGAGGAGGCCGAGGCGGTCCGGGCGCCGTTCACCGGAGTGCTCAGACTCGGTGTGATCCCGACCGTCGCCCCGTATCTGCTGCCGGCCGTGCTGCGGCTGGTCCACGACCGCTACCCGGAGCTCGACCTCCAGGTGCACGAGGAACAGACCTCGTCGCTGCTGGAGGGGCTGGCCGCCGGACGGCTGGACCTGCTGCTGCTCGCCGTACCTCTCGGGGTGCCACAGATGACCGAACTCCCGCTTTTCGACGAGGACTTCGTGCTGGTCATGGAGCGCGGCCACTGGCTGGGCGGGCGCGCCGACATTCCGCGCGAGGCGCTGCGCGAACTGCCGTTGCTGCTGCTCGACGAGGGGCACTGCCTGCGCGACCAGGCCCTCGACATCTGCCGGGAGGCGGGCCGTACGGAGGGGGCGCCGGTCACCACGACCGCGGCCGGGCTCTCCACGCTGGTGCAGTTGGTCGCGGGCGGACTCGGGGTGACACTGCTGCCGCGTACCGCCGTGACCGTCGAGACCGCCCGCAACGACGCGCTGACCACCGGGTACTTCGCGGAGCCCGCGCCGTCGCGGCGGGTGGCGCTGGGCATGCGGACAGGGGCGGCCCGACAGGGCGAGTTCGAGGAGTTCGCGGCGGCGCTGCGGGAGGCGATGAAGGCGCTGCCGGTACGGGTGACGACGGGCGCGTAGAGCTGGAGGAAGGGGTGCGGTCCCCCGGGGGACCGCACCCCTTGCGGCTGCCGCGCCATCACTCCGTGCGCAGGCCGTCCGGCCGCATCAGGCGCCACAGCGATGGCAGCGAGACCAGAGTCACCAGCAGGATCAGTGCCGCTCCCGCGCCGGTCATCGGGAGGAACAACCACCAGTCGGTCACCTTCTTGGCGACCATCCAGATCATCACCGCACCCAGGCCGAGACCGCCCGCGACGGCCACCACCATGCCGATGACCACGGGTACGGCGGTCTGCCAGAGCACCGACCAGCCGAGCGTGCTCCGCTGGGTGCCGAAGGCGACGAGGACCGAGAGCAGCCGCTTGCGCTCGCGCAGCTGCTCCAGCTGCGAGACCAGCATCGCGGCTGCGATCAGCAGCAGGGTCGCGGTCGCCCCGACCTGGAGACCGGTCTGCACGCTGGCGTACTGCCGGTCGCGGGCCACCGACTTGACGGTCACGACCCTCATCCCGGGGTCGAGCCGGGCCGCCGTGTTCCGTACGTACTCGGCGACGTCCCTGACGCTCCCGTCGACCCGGATCTGCGCCTTGGTCTGCGCGTGCGGCAGGGCGCTCGGGTCGATCGCGCCGGCCGTCGCCATGATGCCCCAGTGCTCCTCGCCCATCGGATCGCGGCGGGAGGAAACGGTCGGAGTGTCGGCGGGCAGGGTCCACAGCTTCGACTTCTTGCCGGGTATCGATCCCACCGCGTAGTTGAGTTCGACCGCCTTGCCCTTGCGGGCGGTCTTGTCCATCCACTTGGCCATGTCCTTGGCCGCGGGGTGGACGACGAACGCGTCGCCCTCCTTGCACGAGCCGATCCGGGCGATCTCGCGCAGAGTCGCACAGTCGCCGACGGTCAGCGAGGTGGTGGGCTGGACTTCGTCGTCCTGATACGTGCCCGGCTTGACGGCGAAGGACTCGACCGTGCCGATGACCGCCGTCACGCCCTTGGTGGCCCGGAATTCCTTGATGGTCCGGGTGGCCGCTTCACCGGTGACGTTCTCGGAGAACGTGTAGAACTGGGCGCGCGTCGGGTCCTGCCCAGTCACCCGGTTGAACTCGTCGCCCACCGCGGCGAACAGCATCTGCAGTGCCACCGCACCCGCGACCGCGACCGCGATGCCGCTGACCGCGCGGGAGGCCGCCCCGCTGCTCAGCTGGAGCCTGCGGGTGGCCAGCTGCCAGGGGACCGGTCCGCCGCGCAGCCGCTTCACGCATGCCTCGACCAGCCAGGGCAGCAGCAGCGCGAGCCCTACCAGGACCAGTACGGCGCCGCCCGCGATCGGATACGGATTCACCGGGGAGAACTCGTCGACCTTGCCGGTCAGCCCGAGCACCGCCAGTCCCGCGACGGGTATCAGCAGCCGCCACCAGAGCCGGCGCTTGCGATTGCGGCCGTTGCGTACGACGCCGAGCGGTTCGATCACCACCGAACGCAGGGCGGCCAGCGTGACGAGCACCGCCGCCACCGGAACCGCGACGGCGATCAGCGCCGTCAGCCAGGGCTCGGGCACCAGGTCCGACGGGAACGCGCTGACGTCCCACACCTCGACGCTGCCCACGAACTCACGCCCCACCAGGAAGAGCGCCAGGCCGACGAGGAGACCGAGCACCGAACCGAAGAACGCCTCACCGGCGGCGATCCGGCGGGTCGTCCGGATGTCCGCACCCACCAGGCGCAGTGCGGCGAGCCGGCGGTCGCGGCGGTCGCCGCCGAAGCGGACGGCCGTCGCGATGAAGATCGCGACCGGCACCAGCAGCACCACGCAGATCATGATGATCAGCACGATGAGAATGGGCGGCATCTCATTGCCCGGGCCCGGGTCGCCGTAACCGGCGATCCGGTGGCCGCCGTTGGCGGGGGTCAGAGTGTCGCTGCCCACGTAGAAGAGCAGCTCTCCCGGGGCCACCAGGCCCGCCTCGCCGATCGTGCCGGTGCTCCGGTACGGCAGCCGCTCCTTGAGGAGGCTGCCCTCCGAGGAACCCAGCAGGTCCTTCAGCGCGGGGGAGACCACCATCTCGTCCGTGCCGGGGAAGCGCGCGACGCCCGGCGGGACGACCGGGTGGGCGCCGTCCGCACGCATCAGGAAGCCGTCGATGGTGCGGCCGCGGTACTCCGTCTCTGCGCTGATCCGGAGCACCGAGGTGTCCGACTTCTTGGCCAGGGCGTCCGGCGACTCGGAGATTTTGGCCTCGGTGCGGGCCTGCTCACGCGCGGAGCGGTGGTCGATCAGATGCGGTACGGAGGAGGCGGCCAGCAGCAGCGCCACACCGAGGCCGACGCCGACGGCGGTGAGCAGGGTGCGGGTCCAGCCCTCGCGCCCCCCTGAGCAGGCGAACCGTATGCCGAGACCGAGATCGCGAAGCAGTGCGGCGAACCGGGAGGGCTCGGGGGGCCGGGGCTGCTCGGTGACCGGGTCCGTCGTGCGGTCGAGCAGGGTCATACCGCGTGATCCAGATCGAGGGCCCGGCCGTCGCGCACGGTGACGTCACGGTCGGAGTAGGCGGCGACGCGGGCCTCGTGCGTCACCAGGACCACGGCGACGTCGGCGGACCGGGCGGCCTCGGTGAGCAGCTCCATGACCCGCTCGCCGTTGAGGGAGTCCAGGGCGCCGGTCGGCTCGTCCGCGAAGATCACCTTGGGGGAGGAGGCGAGGGCGCGGGCGACGGCCACACGCTGACCCTGACCACCGGAGACCTCGGCTGGGCGCTTGGCGCGGAGGTCGTCGACCTCCAGGCGCTCCATCCATGTCAGGGCGGTGCGTTCGGCGTCCTTTCGCCGGGCGCCGCTGAGCCGGAGCGGCAGGGCGACGTTCTCCACACAGGTCAGCTCCGGGACGAGCTGGCCGAACTGGAAGACGAAGCCGAACTCGGTGCGGCGCAGGGCGCTGCGTTCGGCGTCGGACATCGTGGAGAGCTCGCGGCCCGCGTAGGTGATCGTGCCGCGGTCGGGGGTGACGATCCCGGCGAGGCAGTGCAGCAGGGTTGACTTGCCGGAGCCGGAGGGACCCATCACGGCGACGACCTCGCCGGGGTGGATGGAGAACGAGGCGCCGTCGAGTGCCGGCGTCGAACCGTACGACTTGTGCAGATCGTGGGCGGTCAGCAGGGAACCGGCGGGGGTCACGGGTTCACCACCTTCGCGAGCTGGCCGAGTCGCGCGGCGGTCAGTTCCAGCCAGCGGAGGTCGGCTTCGAGGTGGAACAGCGCGTGGTCGCAGATCAGCTGGTCGGCCAGGTCGCCCTTGCGCTTGCGGTCGGTGAGGACGCGCATCAGGCGCAGGTGCTCGGAGCGCTGGGCGTCCAGCAGATCGGCGGCGCTGCGGCCGGTGAGCAGGGCCAGGACGACCTTGGTGTAGAGCGTCGACTGGAGATACGGCTCCGGCTTCTCGGGCTGGGCGAGCCAGGCCGAGACATCGGTGATCCCGGCCTCGGTGATGGCGTACCGCTTGCGCTCGGGGCCGCCGCCGCTCTCGATGCCGTCGACCTCGACGAGGCCGTTCTTGAGGAGCCGGGACATGGTCGAGTAGACCTGGCCGTAGTGCAGGGGGCGGTCGTGGCCGAACTTCTCGTCGAACGTGCGTTTGAGGTCGTAGCCGTGGCGGGGGCCGGACTCCAGGAGTCCCAGCAGGGTGTGGCCGATAGACATGTCCAGCACTGTACACGGCGTGTATACCTAGGGTGTATACGTGATCCCGGGCCGGCTCGGGGGGCCTTCCCGTACCCCTTTCCGGAACCGCGCGGGCTGACGGCCCCCTGGGGGAGGCCGTAAGGGCTGTCCCGTCACCCCCGGGGGGTGCGGCCGAGGGCTACTCGTCCCCGTCGGGGGCCGGTGGTCGTGGGGGGCGGCCGCGGCGCGGCAGGGGGCCGGCGGCGCGCGGTAGGCGGCCCGCCTCCGCCAGCGCCCTGCGCAGCAGGAACTCGATCTGTGCATTCGCGCTGCGCAACTCGTCCGACGCCCACCGCGCCACCGCGTCATGCACCGCCGGATCCAGCCGCACCAGTACCTGCTTGCGGGCGGGTGGTCTGTCTCCTGTCACTGGTACAGGGTGCCCGTATTGAGCACCGGCTGCGCCGCCCGGTCTCCGCACAGCACGACCATCAGATTGCTGACCATCGCCGCCTTGCGTTCGGAGTCCAGCTCCACGATTTCCTGCTCGGCGAGCCGGGTGAGCGCCACGCCGAGGACGGTCAGGAGGAGACCGAGGCCGCCGGGAATGGAGTGCGCCGTGGTCTCCCGGACCCGGGGTTCCGGCATCTCGGGGAGCGGATCGGTCTGCTGAATCGTGTGGTCAGTCATGAAATTGCCCTGTGTGTCCGGTCGGACGAGTACCAGCAATCTGATATCAGATTAGTTGTCCTGGCAACCTTGCGCACCTCTCGTGAGTCGGTTCCCTAAGGAACAGGTGCTGATTGTCACGTCCGCAAAGGACCGGATCTCTTGCTTTTTGTCCCCACCGACAGTGTTAGCTGGCTGGGCCGAGGGGGATCCGGGCGAGCAGAGAAACAGGGAGCAACACAGCGATGGGTCGAGCGGATGCGCGACGAGCCCAGCAGCGCGGGGCGCGGCGGGCTACGAAGAGCGGCGGCATACGCAGACTCTTCACGTGGAAGAAACTGCTGGGCGCGTTCTTCGGGTTCTGCCTGCTCGGCATGGGCGCGTTCCTCGTGCTCTACATGATCGTGGACATACCCGAGGGCAACGCCCAGGCCAAGCTCCAGAGCAACGTCTACAAGTACCCCGACGGCACCGTGCTGGCCCGCACCGGCAAGGTCAACCGGGAGATCGTGGGGCTGTCCGAGGTCCCCAAGGACGTGCAGCGGACCTTCGTCGCCGCCGAGAACAAGTCCTTCTACACGGACAAGGGCGTCGACTTCAAGGGCACCGCGCGCGGTCTGATCAACACGATCTCCGGCAAGGGCAAGCAGGGTGGCTCGACCATCACCCAGCAGTACGTCAAGAACTACTACCTGGACCAGGACCAGACTGTCACCCGCAAGCTCAAGGAGCTGGTGATCTCCCTCAAGGTCGACCAGAAGAAGAGCAAGAACGACATCCTCGCCGGGTACATCAACACCAGCTACTACGGTCGCGGCGCCTACGGCATCCAGGCCGCCGCGCAGGCGTACTACGGCAAGGACGCCCGGGACCTGGACGTCTCCGAGGGCGCCTACCTCGCGGCGCTGCTCCAGGCGCCGAGCCAGTACGACTGGGCCGTCGCCACGCCCACCGGCAAGCGACTGGTCAAGGAACGCTGGAACTACGTACTGAACAACATGGTCGGGGAGCACTGGCTGGACGCCGGCAAGCGCCAGGGGCTGGCCTTCCCGGTGCCGCACGCCCCCAAGCCCCCGGACGGTCTCACCGGCCAGAAGGGCTACATCGTCAACGCGGCGCGGGCCGTGGTGCAGAAGCAGGAGCACCTCACCGACGAGCAGTTCGACGCGGGCGGCTGGACCATCACGGTCAACATCGACAAGAAGAAGCAGCAGCAGCTGGAGCAGTCGGTCAACGCCAGGCTGACCAGCAAGCTCGACACGAAGGGCCGCAGCGTCGACAAGGACGTGCAGGCCGGCGCGGTCTCGGTGGATCCGAAGACCGGCGCGGTCGTCGCCCTGTACGGCGGCGCCGGGCTGACCGAGCACTGGACGAACAACGCCACCCGGCGCGACTACCAGCCCGCGTCCACCTTCAAGCCGATCATTCTCGCCGCGGCGCTCGACCAGGGGGCCCAGACGCAGGACGGGCAGCCGATCACCGCCAACACCCGGTACGACGGCAACAGCCGGCGCCCGGTCCAGGGCAGTGACATCGCCTTCGCGCCGCCCAACGAGGACAACGCGAACTATGGCCCGGTCACCGTCCAGACGGCGATGAACAAGTCCATCAACTCCGTCTTCGCGCAGATGGGCGTGGACGTCCACATGGACAAGGTGATGCAGACCGCGGGCAAGCTCGGCATGAACGTCGACGGCCTGCCGGTCGTGCCCGCGCAGACCCTCGGCTCGATGGGCGCGAGCCCCATGGAGATGGCCGGGATCTACGCGACGCTCGACAACCACGGCAAGAAGGTCACCCCGTCGATCGTGAAGTCCGCCTCCCGGCAGGGCGGCGCCCCGATCGCGCTGCCCGACCCGATCGGCGAGCAGGTGATCAGCCGCCAGGCCGCGGACTCGGTGACCTCGGTGCTGACCGGCGTGGTCGACGACGGCACGGCCCGGGTCTCGGTGCGCGACGCCCCGGGCCGCGGCGGCCAGCAGGTGGCCGGCAAGACGGGTACCTCGGACAACAACAAGTCGGCCTGGTTCACCGGCTACACCCCGGAGCTCGTCACCTCGGTCGGTCTCTTCGGTGAGGCCGCCGAGTCCCACAAGGGGGCCGACGGCAAGCAGATCCAGAAGGGTTCGCAGGTCACCCTGAAGGGCGCCGCGGGCGGCGGCCGCGTCAACGGCGGTGGCTTCCCGGCCGAGATCTGGGCGGACTACACGTTCCAGGTGATGGGCGGGACCAGCACCTTCGACCTCGACACGAACATGGGTGCGGCCGTGGCGCCGCCGCCGACCTCTACCTCGCCGAGCCCGAGCGGGCAGCCGTCGGAATCGGCCAGCCCGTCGGGCGAGCCGTCCAGCCAGGCACCGTCCTCCGAGCCGCCGACGGACAGTGCGCCCCCGTCGACGTCGTCCGACCCGACGCCCTCGGGCGACATGTCGAGCGGGCCGCCGACCGTCCCGAACCCGACGGACAGCGCCGAAGTCCCGCTGAAACCGGCGGACGGCAGGCAGAACGGCCACTCGCAGGGCTGACGCGGCTCACGCACAGCTCACCCGGCTGATACGGCTCACGCACAGCTCACCCGGCTGATACGGCGAAGGGTGCCACGGATACGCTCCGTGGCACCCTTCGCCGTGTGTCCGGCGTGCGCGGTCAGCCGCTGTTGACCTCCTTGGCGACCCGGTCGCCGAGGTCCTTGTCCACGTTGCGCCAGTACTGCAGCGAGCGTTCCAGGACCGGGCGGCTCACACCGTCCAGCAGCTGGCCGGAAATGTTCGACACGAGCCGCTCGCGCGCCGCGTCGTCGAGCACCTTGCGGACCATGGTGCCCGCCTGGCCCCAGTCGTCGTCCTCGCGGTGCAGCTTGTACGCCTCGTGGACCATCTCGCCCGCCGTGGCCCAGCCCGCCGGGTCGCCGAAGCGCTCGGTGTCCGCGGCCGGTCCGCCGTACGAGTTCGGTGCGTAGACCGCTCCCGTGCGCGCCGGCTCGTACCGCATCGGGCCGTCCTTCGCGTACGAGTTCCGGCCGAAGCGCGGCCGGTTCGGAGGCAGCTGCGCGTAGTTCGGGCCGATCCGGTACCGGTGGGTGTCGGGGTACGAGAAGAGCCGGCCGAGCAGCATCTTGTCGGGCGACGGACCGATGCCGGGCACCAGGTTCGACGGCTCGAAGGCCGCCTGCTCGATGTGGACGAAGAAGTCCTCGGGGTTCTCGTTCAGCGTCATCCGGCCGACCTCGATCAGCGGGTAGTCGCCGTGCGGCCACACCTTGGTCAGGTCGAACGGGTTGAACCGGTAGTCCGGCGCGTCGTCGAACGGCATCACCTGGACGTACAGCGTCCAGCTCGGGTGATCGCCGCGCTTGATCGACTCGAACAGGTCGCGGCGGTGGACGTCGCCGTCGATACCGGCCACCTCGTCGGCATCGGCCTGGGTGTAGAAGTCGATGCCCTGGTCGGTCTTGAAGTGGTACTTGATCCAGAACCGCTCGCCACCCGCGTTCACCCACATATAGGCGTGCGAACTGTAACCGTTCATGTTGCGGTACGTCTTCGGGATGCCCCGGTCGCCCATCAGCCACGTCACCATGTGCGCGGACTCGGGGGAGAGGGTCCAGAAGTCCCACTGCATGTCGTGGTCGCGCATCCCGCTCTCCGGGCGGCGCTTCTGCGAGCGGATGAAGTCCTGGAACTTCATCGGGTCCCGGACGAAGAAGATCGGCGTGTTGTTGCCGACCATGTCGTAGTTGCCGTGCTCGGTGTAGAACTTCAGCGCGAAGCCCCGTGGGTCGCGCCAGGTGTCGGGGGAGCCCTGTTCGCCGGCGACCGTGGAGAATCGGGCGAGCATGGCGGTCTGCTTGCCCGGTTGGAAGAGGTCCGCCTTGGTGAACTGGCTGACGTCGTTGGTCACGACGAAGGTGCCGTAGGCGCCGGCGCCCTTGGCGTGCACCACCCGTTCGGGGACCCGTTCACGGTTGAACTGGGCCATCTTCTCGATGAGGTAGTGGTCCTGGAGCAGGATCGGCCCGTCGGATCCGACGGTGAGCGAATGTTCGTCGCTCTCCACCGGGACCCCGGCGTTGTTCGTGGTGTAAGGAGTGTTCTTGGTTTCCTCGGACACGAGCGTCCTCCCGTCGGTGCGGGGTGTCGGTCAAATCGTCCAGGCGGCGCCCGGTCACGACTGAAGTCAACTCCGACGACGGGAGGATGGCAACATGTGGAGATCGCCCCTATTTGTCCAAATTTGGCGAGGCGCTGTTACTGGCTGCGGGTCGGCATCTCGAACCAGACGACCTTGCCGGTCGACAGCCGGGTCGCCCCCCACCGCCTGGCCAGCCGGTTCACCAGGAACAGTCCGCGGCCGCCCTCGTCCATGTCGCGTGCCCGGCGCTGCCGGGGCAGCTGCGGGGCGTCGTCACCGACCTCGCAGCGCAGGATGTCGGTCCGCAGCAGCCGCAGCGTGACCGGCCGCTCCGCATACCGCACGGCATTGGTGACCACCTCGCTGACCAGCAGCTCCACCGAGTCCGAGAGCTCGTCCAGCCCCCACCGGCTGAGCGCCCTGCGGGCCAGCCGCCGGGCCCGTCCGGGGGCGGAGTCCTCCGGTTCCAGGAACCAGTACGCGACATCGCTCGGCGCGATCCCGTCGAAGCGGGCGGCGAGCAGCGCGATGTCGTCGTCCCGGTCGCCGGGGCCGAGAATGTCGAGCACGTCGTCGCAGAGCGCCTCCAGCGGCGGCGAATGGTCCGGTCCGGTGAGCCGGGCGGTGGCGGCGAGCCGCTCGCGCAGCTGCTCGATCCCGGTCCAGACGTCCCGCAGCCGGGACTCCACCAGACCGTCGGTGTACAGCAGCAGCGTGGCGCCCGAGGGCGCGTCCAGCTCGACCGCCTCGAAGTCGACCCCGCCGACGCCGATCGGGGCACCGGGCGGCACCCGGAGCACCTCGGCGCGGCCGCCGAGGTGAAGCAGGACGGGCGGCGGGTGCCCGGCGTTGGCGATGGTGATCCGGTGCGCGACCGGGTCGTAGACCGCGTACAGGCAGGTCGCCATGCGGTCGCTGCCGAGCCGCTGCGCCTGCTCGTCGAGGTGGTGCAGTACCTCCTGCGGCGGCAGGTCGAGCCCGGCGAGGGTCTGCGCGGTGGTACGCAACTGCCCCATGATCGCCGCGGAGGTCATGGAGTGGCCCATGACGTCGCCGACGACCAGGGCGACCCGGCTGCCGGGCAGCGGGATCGCGTCGTACCAGTCGCCGCCGACCCGGGCGGTCTCGGCGGCCGGGAGGTAGCGGGAGGCGAGCCGGACACCGGTGGGCTGCGGCAGCGAGTCGGGCAGCATGGTGCGCTGCAGCTCGTCGGCGATGTACGCCTCGCGCCCGTACAGCACGGCCTTGTCGATGCCGAGCGCGGTGTGCGTCGCCAGCTGCGCGGCGACCAGCAGATCGTTGGCCTCGAAGGGGGGCCGCTCGGTCCCGCGCAGGAAGACGGCAGCACCGATCACCCTCCGGCGGCCGCGCAGCGGGGCGAGGATCGCCCGGTGGCCGGAGGGTACGGTGCGCCCGGTGCCGAGCAGCTCGGGCAGGGCGACGCGGGCCGTCGCGGAGTCACCGAAGACGGGCCGTACGCCGCGCAGCACCTCGGCGAGCGCGCCGCCCGCCCGGACCTCGCAGAGCTCGGCCGCGGGCATCAGATCGGCGTGCGGGTCGAGGGCGGGCAGCCGCAGCCGCTCGCTCTCCGCGGAGGGGGAAACATCGGACTCGTCGTCGGTTAAACGCAGCCGGTCGGACCGGCGCAGCCGCAGCACGAACGGGGTGACGGGGCGCTCGTCGCCGACCGGGAGCGGGTCGCGGAGGTAGACGAGTATGGCGTCGGAGAACGTCGGCACGCTGGCCCTGCACAGCCCGAGGACGATCTCGTCCAGGTCTATGCCGCGGGCGATCCGGCGGGTCGCGGCGCCCACGAAGCGCAGCCGGTCGCCCTCGCGGCGGGCCACCGCCTGCGGGTCCGGCCCGGCTGCGGCGGCGCTCGGCGCGGTCGCCGGGTTCGGTGCGCCGGCGGGGCCGGGAACCGCCGTGGGATTCGAGCCGGAGCCGGGCGCCGGGGCCGGCCCCGGGATCGCTGCGGCGGCAGGCGCGGCCTGCGGCGCGGCATCCTGCTGTCGCGGCCGGGCGCGTTCCTGCGACCGGGCGGCGAGAGGCTGCCGGCCTTCGTGGGAGGTGGGGTGCTCCGTCACGCGTGGGGTTCCGTCCGTCCGGGCCGGTTGTATGAGGCAATCACCTTGTGGGGCGCCACTGTGCCCCGGCAAGAGCGGCGATGACAACGGCTGCCACCGCATGCCCCGCCCGGCGGGGCCGAAACCGTATGCCTGCGAGGTGTGCAGGTGGCAACGTTTCCGGCGCGTGGGCGGCGGACAGCGTGCACGTTTCCACCCCCTCGTCGTGGTCCATGCGGTTCTCGCGACTCATGCAACTGATGCGGCTCATGAAGATCGTGCAACTCGTGCGATGACTTGCGGTCAGGTCCTGTGCCGCGCCCGCCGGTTGAAGCGGAGCAGCCCTCCGGAGGACGATCCTACGTTTGCCCCCCTGGGGTGCATCAAGGGTCTCACGACGGCATATGCGAGGGCGTACGGTCCCAGTCATCCGGCAGCGCGGGTACCCGCCACCGCGGATCGGGCCGCCAGTTCTCCCAGCCGTCCCGGAACGGCGCCCCCCACGCGTCGATCACGCGGACGGCCGCGTGGCCCGCCTCCCGTACCCGCCGCGCGGTGTCCCGGTCCATCAGCCCGACCCGCTGCGCCTGTGTGAACTCGTCCTCGTCCAGCCAGCGCCAGCTGCGGTCGGGGTTGACGGCGATGTCCAGGAAGTGATCCTCGGAGTCGATGCCGCCCGCCCAGCGGGTGTGCGGTTCCTCCAGGTTCACGTACCAGTTGCGAAAGTTCCAGCCGCGGTCCCAGAACAGCCAGACCGACCAGGGTTCGCCGGGTCGGGCGAGCTTGAGCACGCCCGTGCCGAACCAGGTCGAACGGGCGGTGGTACGGGGCGCGGTGTACCGGGTGACGAGCGGCTCGGCGTGCACATCGGTGCCGTCGACGAGGACCGGCTTCATGCATTCGGTGCCGGGTGCCATCCACACGGCGAGCAACTCGGCGGTGTCCTGGACCACGGTGACGGGGCGGCAGATGTGGACCGGGCTGTGGGCGCGGCCGGGCGACCGCGGACCGTTGCCGCGGTAGCGCCACAGAATCTGATCACCCGGCGCCCAGTACGTGGTCTCTCCGGGCTCGACTTCTCCGGGCGCGATGTCTCCGGTACCTGTCATGGGCAGATCTTAGGGACGCGCCCGCCCGGCCGCTGCGATCCACGTCACGGGCGGGTCATACGCAACACGTCGAGTGCCTCGTCGAGCTGATCCACCGTGAGATCGCCGCGCTCCACATACCCCGAGTCCAGCACCACTTCGCGGATCGTCCGCCGCTCGGCGAGCGCCTTCTTGGCGACCTTCGCCGCCTCCTCGTAGCCGATGTACTTGTTCAGCGGCGTGACGACGGAGGGCGAGGACTCCGCGTACTCCCTGGCCCGCTCAACGTCGGCGGTGATGCCGTCGACGGTGCGGTCCGCCAGCAGCCGGGAGACGTTGGACAGCAGCCGGACGGACTCCAGCAGATTCTTCGCGATGACCGGAAGCATGACATTCAGTTCGAAATTGCCCGCCGCGCCCGCGACGGCGACCGTCGCGTCGTTCCCCATCACCTGGGCCGCCACCATCAGAACGGCTTCAGGAATGACTGGATTCACCTTCCCCGGCATGATCGACGAGCCCGGCTGGAGGTCGGGAAGGCTGATCTCGGCCAATCCGGTGCGCGGCCCGGAGGCCATCCAGCGCAGATCGTTGCAGATCTTGGTGAGCGAGACGGCGATCGTACGGAGCTGGCCGGACGTCTCGACGAGCCCGTCCCGCGCGCCCTGCGCCTCGAAGTGGTCGCGGGCCTCGGTGAACGGCAGTCCGGTGACACGGGCGACCTCGGCGATCACGGCGGCGGAGAAGCCGGGCGGGGTGTTGATGCCGGTGCCGACGGCCGTGCCGCCCAGCGGCAGCTCGGCGAGGCGCGGCAGTGATGCGTACAGCCGCTCGATGCCGTACCGGATCTGCGCCGCGTAGCCGCCGAACTCCTGACCCAGCGTCACCGGCGTGGCGTCCATCAGATGGGTACGTCCCGACTTCACGACCGCCGCGAACTCGACGGACTTGCGCTCCAGGGCGGCCGCCAGATGATCCAGCGCCGGGATCAGCTCGCCGGTGACGGCCGCGGTCGCGGCGATGTGGATGGAGGACGGGAAGACGTCGTTGGACGACTGCGAGGCGTTGACGTGGTCGTTGGGGTGGACGTCGCGGCCGAGGCGTTCGGTGGCGAGGGTGGCCACGACCTCATTGGTGTTCATGTTGGAGGACGTGCCGGACCCGGTCTGGAAGACATCGATGGGGAAGTGTGCGTCCCAGCGGCCCTCGGCAACCTCGGCGGCCGCGTCCTGGATCGCGGCGGCGATGTCCGGGTCGAGCACCTCCAGCTCGGCGTTGACCTTCGCCGCGGCTGCCTTGATCCGGGCCAGGGCCTCGATGTGCGCCCGCTCCAGACGCTGGCCGGAGATCGGGAAGTTCTGCACGGCGCGCTGCGTCTGGGCCCGCCACCGGGCATCCGCGGGGACCTTCACCTCGCCCATCGAGTCGTGCTCGATGCGGTACTTCTCTCCGGCTGTGCCGCTGTTCGCCGGGACCTGTGCGTCGTCCATGGGGTTCAACCTCCTGAAAAAGTTGAGCACTTGTCTTGTTCTGTGTATTCCCAAGTCGCCTACCGACCAGTAAATACCGGGGGTAACCACAACCAGGGGAGGCGCAATGAGGCGCACCAGGCACAGACTTCGCTGTACGGTCGCGGCTGCCGCGGCCATGGCGGCGGCGTTCGGCGGCATGGCCGCTGCCGCCGGACCGGCAGGCGCGGCAGGCCGGTCCGGTACCACCACTACCGCATCGACCCCCCTCTCGCCCGAGCTGGAGGCCATCCGCGCCGCCGAAGCCACCCAGCTGTACGGGAGCCCGGCCGAGCGCCCGCTCGCCGACCGCAGGACCGGACTGATCTCGCTCGGCGACAGCGAGATTTCCGGCGAGGGCGTCGGGACGTACGAGGCGGGGACGAACGGTCCCGACAACTGGTGCCACCGCTCACCCGACTCCGCGATCCACCGCACCGGGATCCCGGCCGACGTCACGTACAACGTCTCCTGCTCCGGCGCGTACACCGGCAACATCGTCATCGGCGGCTCGAAGCAGTACGCCGACGAGCTCGTGCAGAGCGACAACCTCGCCATCAAGGCGCGCAACACCCGCATCAAGATGATCGTGCTCGTGGCCGGCGCCAACGACGACCTCCAGTTCGGCCCGGTCATGACGGACTGCGTCGAACGCTGGGTCCTCCTCCAGGGCACCTGCCGGCCGAAGTACGAGGGCGGCTGGCAGGCCCGTGTCGACGGGCTCGTCCCCAAGGTCGAGAAGACCGTCCGCGACCTGAGGACCGTCATGTCCGACGCCGGCTACACGAGCAGCGACTACAAGCTCGTGGTCATGGGCTATCCGAGCCCGATCGGCCCGGACTTCTACGACAACCCGAACTTCCCCGGCAAGCTTCCCGGCGGCTGCGCCGGATACGACTCCGATGCCGCCTGGGGCCGTAACGTCGCCGTCCCCGCCTTCGAGCGCGGGATGCGGCAGGCCGCCGCCGACACCGGCGCCGTCTACCTCGACAACTCCCGTCTCTTCCACGGCCATGAGGTCTGCAGCGAGTCCACCTGGGCCCGTGGTCTCTACATCGACCTCTCGCACTTCCCGCCGGACTCCAACTCCGTCCGGCAGTCCTTCCACCCCAACGCGCGCGGGCACGCGGCCTTCGCATCGTGCTTGACCCAGATCTACAACTCCGGCCTTCGCGAGGCGAGCTGCGCCGACCCGGCCGGCACCGGAAAGCCGGTCCTGGAGCCGGCCGCCTGGGACTCGCTCTTCAAGCCACTCAAGAACGAGGCCACCGGCACCTGTGTGGACGTCCCCGCCTCGGTGACCCGTAACAACACCCCGATCGGCGGCTGGGACTGCCACGGCGGCCGCAACCAGGGCTGGTGGTACGACACCGCCGACAAGAGCATCCACACGGAGCTGAGCCACGACCGGTGCCTCGATGTGCCGGGCGCCGACTACAGGGCGGGTGCCACGGTCATCCTGTGGAACTGCTCGGGCGCGGCCAACCAGCAGTTCGTCAGGCAGTCGGGCACCGTGCGCCCGGCGGCGTCCACCGGCCTGTGTCTGACGCTGGCGGCGGCCAGGGACCCGCTGAAGCTGCAGGCGTGCGACGGGACGGCGAAGCAGCGCTTCGCGTAACGGCCGAAGGGGCAGGGCGGCCGCCAGGGTCTTTCGAGAGGCCCCGGGTGCGGTCGCCCTGCCCCGCTGCGCTCACCGGCTCGCGGTCTCGCTCACGAACGCTCCCAGTACGGCGGCCAGATACCCCGGATCGTCCGCCCCGCACAGCTCGCGCGCCGAATGCATGGAGAGCCCCGGCACCCCCACGTCGACCGTCGGGACACCCAGCCGGGCCGCGGTGAGCGGGCCGATCGACGTGCCGCACGGCATCGTGTTGTGGGAGACGAAATGCTGCCACGGTGCGCCGGCCCGCTCGCACGCCGACGCGAACACCGCCATGCCGGTGCTGTCGGTGGCGTACCGCTGATTGACGTTGACCTTGATCGCCGGTCCGCCGTTGGGCAGCGGGTGGTGATCCGGGTCGTGCCGTTCCGCGTAGTTGGGGTGGACCGCGTGCGACATGTCGGCGGAGACGCAGAAGGTACCCGACAAGGCGCGCGACCAGTCCTCGGAGCTGCCGCCGCGCGCGGTGACCGAGCGGCTGAGGAGCCGCTCCAGCAGCGGGCTCTGCGCACCCGTCTCGGAGCCGCTGCCGACCTCCTCGTGGTCGAAGGCAGCCAGGACGGGGATGTACGCGGGCGGCTCGGCGGCCGTCGCCGCGTCGGCCAGGGCGGTGACGCCCGCGTGCACCGACACCAGGTTGTCCAGCCGCGAGGAGACCACGAACTCCTGGTCCACGCCCAGATATCCGGGCGGCTGGACGTCGTGCAGCATCAGGTCCCAGCCCAGCACCTCGGCCGGGTCCACCTCGGCCGCCGCCGCCACCCGGCGCACCAGCGCTCCGTCCTCGGGTGCGCCGAGCGACCACAGCGGGGCGACATGACGCTGCCGGTCGAGCGCCAGACCGTCATTGACCGTACGGTCCAGATGGATCGCCAGCTGAGGTACGCGCAGCATCGGTTCGTCGATCCGGACGAGCCGCGACGTGGTCGCGCCACCGGGGCCGCGCAGCGCGAGCCGCCCGGATATCCCGAGGTCCCGGTCGAGCCAGGTGTTGAGCGGGACTCCGCCGTAGATCTCCACGGCGATCTGGCGCCAGCCCGCCGAGCCGGTGTCGGGGGTGGGCTTGACCCGCAGATTCGGTGAGTCGGTGTGCGAACCGATGATCCGGAACGGCGTGTGGGCGGGGAGGCCCTCGGGGACGTACCAGGCGATCAGTGCGCCGCCGCGGGTGACGAAGCTGCCGCCGGTCGTGCCCGTCCAGTCGGCCGTGCCGTGCAGCTCACGGAAGCCGGCCTTCTCCAGGCGCTGGGCGGCCTCGGCCACCGCGTGGTACGGGGACGGGGCGGCGCCGATGAAGGCGAGCAGGTCGTCGGAGTGGCTGCGGCGGCTGGCGTGGCTGAGATGGGGGGCCGGCGTCATACGGCGTCCACCTTTCCGGTGTTCGGTATCGGGAGCGAGGGGGGTGGAGCGGGTGGCATGCGGCTGGAGGCGCGGCCGACGGCGCAGACAATCGGCGCAGTGCCCCGGGAACGTCCGCCAACCCTTCGCACGGTCCCGGCGCGGCGCAAGCCCGATCCGCTGCTCCCTGCGTGAAAGCGGCGGTGCGGGATCGTCGCGTTCGAGGCCCCGTCACAGTGGTCGCTGGGAGGAGGTCACAGCGGCACCGGGTCCAGGGCGCAGTCCTCGCCCGCTCCGGTACGGTCCGCGGCTCCCGCAGGTGGTCTCAAGATTGGCTGAATCCCGTCCCTCTGCGCAGCCGCGCCACCCGGAGCACGAACACCAGCGCGACGAGGATCGCTGCCCCGTGGGACCACCCGACGACGGTCAGCGGGGTGTAGCGGTCAAGTGCTGCCGCGACAAGGATCATTCCGACACCGAAACCGAGATTCTCGAACGTCGCGGAGAGCCCGAAGGCGTGACCGCGCGGGCCGGCCGCGAGTGTCTGCAGATGCGAGGTGTAGGAGACCTCCGTGAGCCCGTCCGCCGCGCCCGCGATCAGCGCGATCACAGCCGTCGCGAGGAGCGGGAACCCCGCGAACGCGAGGATGAAGGCCCCGGACATCACGATCGTGCCGTAACCGAAGCCCAGCGTGCCCACCGACCGGCCGGTGCGCTTCGCGTACCGCTGGATCACCTGCTGCGCGAGGACGTTCCCCGTCGCCCACAGACACCAGAAGGAGCTGACGAACACTGCGGGGTGCGAGGGGTCGAGGCCGGCGGAGTGGACCGGCAGTCCCGCGTTGTGGGACGAGGATCCGAAGGCGTCCACGCCGCGCAGCGCCACCATCAGACCGAGACCGGGCGCGGCGGCCAGCGCGGCGAACGCGCCGGGCTTCCTCGACCGCCGCCCCGTCCGCTCCGCGGCCTCGCCCGTCCTTCCCCCGCCCGCGACCGGCAGCAGCGCCACCGTCACGGTACACAGCACGAACGTGACCATGTCCACCACGAACGCGGTCGTGTACCCGACCAGCGACACCACCACACCCGCCGAGGCGAAACCGGCCACCATCGCCAGTGAACGCCCCGTGATGGAGAGGGAGTTCGCCCATCCGAGCCGCTCCTCGCCCACCATCTCCGGAATGGAGCTGCGCAGCGCCACCATGAACAGCGTCCCGCAGGCACCGATCACCACGGAGACGACCACCAGCGCCGCTGTCCGCAGCCCGTCCGGCGCGAGGATCAGCAACAGCATCACCGCCGCCTGCGCCGCGTTCGTCCAGAGCATGACGGTCTTGGCCGTCAAGCGCGCGAGCAGCCTGCCGGCCGTCAGACCGGCGACGAAGCCGGCACCCAGCCGCACCGCCATGAACAGCCCCATGGCGATCGCCCGGCCCGTCGTCTCGTAGACGAACAGATTGAGCGCCACCATGTTCAGGAACGTGCCGTACGAGGAGACGGCGTATCCGGCGACCAGGAAGCGATAATGCCGTTCGCCGCGGGCCGAGTTGTCCGGCCGGTCGGCCGAACGGCCGGGGCAGTGGTCGGTGCGGAGCGTCACCCCGCACATAGTGGTCGAGTCACTGCGAACCCGGATGTCGCCCCGTTCGCACGAATGTAATCTGCATACTTGTGAAGGACGATCATTCCAGCACAGGCGCATGTGATTGCCGCGAATCGTCGTCGGACCGCCCCTGCGTCACCGCCCTGACGGCCTACCGGCGCGCCCTGATGGAAGGAAGCCTTCCGGAAACCGGGGCACCTGCGTGTCTGCGCGCCCTGCAGCTGGTGGTGGCGGACCGCGAAGCGCCGGGCTTCCTGATCCCCGTACCGCCGGAGACGGCGTCCTTCGCCGCGCTCGGGCCCATCGAGGAGGCGATCGTCCGGCAGCGCCGGACCCTGCGCGCCACCCGCGCCGCCCTCGCCGCCTTCGAGGGGCCGTACTCGGATGTGCACCGGACGGAACAACCCACCCTCACCCGGCTCACCGGAAGAACCGTCATCAACAAGGCGCTCGACGCCGCCGTCGGGAGCTGCCGGGACGAGCTGCTCACCGCGCAGCCCGGCGGCGGACGCCCCGCGCACGTCCTGAGCGAGGCGCTGCCGCGCGATCTGGCGATGCTGCGGCGAGGCGTGCGACAGCGGACGATCTACCAGCACACCGCCCGTACGCACCGTGCGACGCTCTCGTACATCGAGCAGGTCACGTCGGCCGGCGCCGAAGTGCGGACGCTTGCCGAGGTCGTCGACCGGGTCATCGTCTGCGACCGCGACGTCGCATTCGTCCCGGTCCACGAGGAGCCGCACACAGCCCTGCGGGTCCAGCATCCGGCCCTGATCGCTCTGCTGGTCCGGCACTTCGACCACGCCTGGTCCCGCTCCGTCCCGATCCGCCCGGAGGACGCACCACAGCGCTCCCCGGCCATCACGTCCGACCTCCAGCGCACCATTCTGCTGGCGGTGGTCGGCGGCGAGACGGACGCGTCGATCGCCCGCAGGCTCGGCATGAGCCGCCGCAGCGTCGCCGAGCACATGCGGAAGGTCTCGGAACAACTGGGCAGCAACAGCCGCGCCCAACTGGGCTACCTGCTCGCCACGTCAGGACTGCTCGACACCTGAACGAAGAGGCGCGGCCGCGCGGCGGTCAGGCGCCGACTCCGTCACGGACGCGCCGCGAGGGCGCCCCGGCCGAAACCGTGACGCCCCCGAAGCGGGCCGAGTCCTGCCGGTCAGGCGAGACGGGGACCGCGCACCGGAATGCTGGTGAACGTCGGCGCCGGAGCGGGCTCGGTGAAGAAGTCGTTGCCCTTGTCGTCGACGACGACGAACGCCGGGAAGTCCTCGACCTCGATCTTCCAGACCGCCTCCATGCCGAGCTCCTCGTACTCGACGACCTCGACCTTCTTGATGCAGTCCTGGGCGAGGCGCGCCGCCGGGCCGCCGATCGAGCCGAGGTAGAAGCCGCCGTGCGCATCACACGCGTCGGTGACCTGCTTGGACCGGTTGCCCTTGGCGAGCATCACCTTGGATCCGCCCGCCGCCTGGAACTGTGCGACATAGCTGTCCATTCGCCCGGCCGTCGTCGGGCCGAAGGAACCCGAGGCGTACCCTTCGGGCGTCTTCGCCGGACCCGCGTAGTACACCGGGTGGTCCTTCAGGTACTGCGGCATCTCCTCGCCCGCGTCCAGCCGCTCCTTGATCTTGGCGTGCGCGATGTCGCGCGCCACGACCAGCGGGCCGGTCAGCGAAAGGCGGGTCTTGACCGGGTACTTGGTCAGCTCGGCGAGGATGTCGTCCATCGGCCGGTTCAGGTCGATCCTGACGACGTCACCCGCCTCGTCCAGGTGCTCGTCCGTGGTGTCCGGCAGGAAGCGCGCCGGGTCCTTCTCCAGCTGCTCCAGGAACACACCCTCGGCGGTGATCTTCGCGGTGGCCTGACGGTCCGCGGAGCAGGACACGGCGATCGCGACGGGCAGCGAGGCACCGTGCCGGGGCAGCCGCACCACGCGCACGTCGTGGCAGAAGTACTTGCCGCCGAACTGCGCACCGATCCCGATCTTCTGCGTCAGCTCGAAGACCTTCTCCTCCAGCTCCTTGTCCCGGAAGCCGTGACCCGTCCGGGAGCCCTCGGCCGGCAGTTCGTCCAGGTAATGGGCGGAGGCGTACTTCGCGGTCTTCAGCGCGAACTCGGCCGACGTGCCGCCGACAACGATCGCCAGGTGGTACGGCGGGCAGGCCGCGGTTCCCAGCGAACGGATCTTCTCCTCCAGGAACTTCATCATGGAGGCCTCGTTCAGGACGGCCTTCGTCTCCTGGAAGAGGAACGACTTGTTGGCCGAGCCGCCGCCCTTCGCCATGAAGAGGAACTTGTAGGCGCCGCCGTCGGTGGCGTACAGCTCGATCTGGGCCGGGAGGTTCGAGCCGGTGTTCTTCTCCTCCCACATGGTGAGCGGAGCCATCTGCGAGTAGCGCAGGTTGAGCTTGGTGTACGCGTCGAAGATGCCGCGCGAGAGCGCCTCTTCGTCACCACCCGAAGTCAGCACGTTCTGCCCGCGCTTGCCCATGACGATCGCGGTGCCGGTGTCCTGGCACATGGGGAGGACGCCCGCGGCGGCGATGTTGGCGTTCTTCAGTAGGTCGAGCGCCACGAACTTGTCGTTGGACGACGCCTCGGGGTCGTCGACGATCCGCCGCAGCTGTGCCAGGTGAGCGGGGCGCAGGTAGTGCGAGATGTCGTGCATCGCCTCGGCGGCCAGGGTGCGCAGCGCCTCCGGCTCGACCTTGAGGAACGTACGGCCGTCGGCCTCGAAGGTCGAGACGCCCTCGGCGGTCACCAGCCGGTACGGCGTGGTGTCCTCTCCCAGAGGGAGCAGATCGGAGTACGCAAACTCTGGCATTACGGCCATTCCTCACTCGGCGACAGTGGCTGGCCTCCCTTGGACAGCGCACCCACCAGGGTAGAACGCCGCAAGGGTGCCGAAGCTGTGAGGTAAGGCTCAGTCGAACGCGCGCGGCCGCCCGGGGCGCGGCGGGCGCGACTCCCCGATCGGCCCGCCGCGTGTCCCGGGGCCGCCCTTTCGGATCCTGCCGGGCCCGCGGGGTCCGGCGCGTACATCTGCGGCGTTGTCGTCACTCCGCGGCTGGCCGTTCCCTGATCCGGCCTGATCGGACGGAGAGGCACTAGTCGCGATCTATCGCGTTTGGGTACGCTTGGTCGGTGGACCTCGAAAAGCACCCCCAGCAGCCCGCCGCCCCGGCGCAAACCGCGCCCGCGGGCATCCGTGCCTCCGACGCGGACCGCGACCGGATCGCGGACATCCTGCGCGATGCCATGGCCGAGGGCCGACTGACCGCCGAGGAGCATGCCGAGCGGGTCGACGCGGTCTACCGGGCCAAGACCGTCGGTGAACTCGAACCGCTGGTACGGGATCTGCCGACCCCCGGCGCCGCCGCCCTGCCTTCGTCCGCCGCTCCGTACGCGTACGGCCCCGAGGCCCCCACCGGCCCGGCCGACAACCTGGTGGCGATCTTCAGCAGCTCCACCCGCAAGGGCCGTTGGCGCGTCGGCGGCCGTACGAACGCCTTCTCGCTCTTCGGCAGCGTGGAGATCGATCTGACCGAGGCGCTTTTCGGTCAGAGACTCACTGTCATCAACGCGACATCCATCTTCGGAAGTGTCGAGATCAAGGTCCCGGAGAACATCTCGCTGCGCGGCAGCGGGACGGGCGTCTTCGGTAATTTCGAAGTGGTCACACTGGAATCCGCAGACCCTGAAGCACCTGTGGTCGTCGTCAACGGCTATTCGGTCTTCGGTAACGTCGAGGCGAAGCCGAAGCGCGGGAAACTGATTACGGATCTCCACAGCAAGCTGCGCAAACACCTCGGCCACTGAACCACGGCAAGCCGTGCCGGTCCGCACCGTGTCCAATCAGGCCAATTTTCCGATCGACCACAATTTCGCCGCCCGGAACTCGGTGCCACTCAGTGCATAGGCGCACGCACAGCGGGTAGGGACTGCTGCATCGTCTCTCGCTCGCGAAGCTGTCGTCAGGAGTAGACCGTGCTGCAACTGCCGCATCAGCCCCTGCAGGTCGCCGCCGTCCCCACCCAGCGCACCCCTGCTCGGGAGGACGAGACCGGCCCCTGGCACTCGGAGGCGGTGTGCCGCCGGGACGAAGCCGGGCTGTTCTTCGCCCCGTCGAAGGAGCCGACTGCTGCCCGACTGTCACGAGAGGAGTCCGCGAAGCGGGTCTGCGGGCGCTGTCCGGTGATGATCGAGTGCCGGGAACACGCCTTGGTGCAGCCCGAACCGTACGGAGTGTGGGGCGGCCTCACCGCCGCCGAACGCCGTGTGGTGCTCGCCCGCCGCAGGCGGCGCGAGATGGAGCTCAAGGCCGCTGCTCCGGCCGACCACATCGCCGCAGCCGGCTGACCGGAGCGGACCTGACCGGAGCGGACCGAAGGGGGCCTCGCGGGACGCGAGGCCCGGCTCCACCGGGACGGGAGGACGGCTCCCGGACGCGACGAGCCACCCCTCACCCGCCGTCGACGCGGAGAGGCGCCCCCACCGCACATGGGGGCGCCTCTTCACGTTCTCCCGGCCGGGTGAGGCCCCCTCACGCGTGCCTCGCGCGGTCTACTCCGCGCGGTCGAAGTCGATCGCGCTGTAGGCGCGCAGCTTCGACAGCCGGTGGGTCGAGTCGATCTTCCGGATCGTGCCGGACTTGGACCGCATCACGATCGACTCGGTGGTCGCCGTCTCGCTGCGGTACCGCACGCCGCGCATCAGCTCACCGTCCGTGATGCCGGTCGCGACGAAGAACACGTTGTCGCCGCTGACCAGGTCGTCCGTGGACAGCACCCGGTCCAGGTCGTGCCCGGCGTCCAGCGCGCGCTGCCGCTCGGCCTCGTCCTTCGGCCAGAGCTTGCCCTGGATGACACCGCCGAGGCACTTTATGGCGCACGCCGAGATGATGCCCTCGGGGGTGCCGCCGATGCCCATCAGCAGATCGACGCCGGTGCCCTCGCGGGCGGCCATGATCGAGCCGGCGACATCGCCGTCGGTGATGAACTTGATGCGGGCGCCGGTCTCCCGGATCTCCTTGACGATGCCCTCGTGGCGCGGGCGGTCCAGGATGACGACGGTGACGTCCTCGGGGGCGGAGTTCTTCGCCTTCGCGACCCGGCGGATGTTCACCGAGACGGGCGCATTGATGTCGACGAAGTCGGCGGCCTCGGGGCCCGTGACCAGCTTGTCCATGTAGAAGACCGCGGACGGGTCGAACATGGCGCCGCGGTCGGCGGCGGCCAGCACGGCGATCGCGTTCGGCATGCCCTTGGCGTTCAGGGTCGTACCGTCGATCGGGTCCACGGCGATGTCGACCTCGGGGCCGGTGCCGTCACCGACCCGCTCGCCGTTGAACAGCATGGGGGCTTCGTCCTTCTCGCCCTCACCGATGACGACGACGCCGTTCATCGAGACGGTCGAGACGAGGGTGCGCATGGCCTTCACGGCGGCGCCGTCGGCGCCGATCTTGTCGCCGCGGCCGACCCAGCGCCCGGCAGCCATGGCGGCGGCCTCGGTGACCCGGACCAGCTCCAGGGCCAGGTTGCGGTCGGGGGCCTCCGGGGAGACCTCTAGCTGGGACGGCAGATGATGCTCGGACATCGGAGCGCCCTTTCTGTACGACGACGACCGGAAGAGGGTGCTCTGAACTCTATCGCCAGGTCGATAAAATGAGCAGGCCGGGTCACTTATGAGCGGCAGGATGGGGCGGGTGCCCCGTTCTCCTGCCCCTCGGTCGGCCCCGTCGGGCCTGATGCGACCATGGACCCGTGGCAAGCAAGCGAGGCAAGCAGACAGCGCGGGACATGATCCTGTCGATGGCCGTGATCTCCGCCGTCGCGGGGGTCGTTTACATTTTCGTCCCGCACGACGACAAGGCCAACCCGGTCAAGGCGGTCGACTACCGCGTGGAGCTCGTGACGGCCAGGCGCGCGGCCCCGTACCCGGTCGCTGCTCCGGCCGGGCTGTCCAAGGACTGGAAGCCGACCTCGGTCAATTACGACCGCGAGGCGGGCAACGGCTGGCACCTGGGCTTCCTCGACCCGGACGGCAAGTACGTCGCGGTGGAGCAGTCGACGGCCCCGGCGAAGAAGTACGTGTCCGAGGTCAGCCAGGACGCGCGGAACACCGGGCGCACGCAGCAGGTCGCCGGTGCGACGTGGCAGCACTGGGAGGGCCCGAAGTACGACGCCCTCGTGCGCCACGACAAGGGCGCGACCACGGTCGTCACCGGCTCGGCGTCGACGGAGCGGCTGGCGGAGATGGCCGCCGCGCTCAGGACGTCCTGAGCCGCGAGCCGGACGGCCTCGCATACGGGCGTACGGAGAAGGGTCCCGGAGCACGTGCTCCGGGACCCTTCTCCGTACGGCTGGAATGCCTCAGACGGTCGTGATGACCTCGTTGTAGGCGAGACGCGGCAGACGCGGGAACCAGGCGTCCTCGCCCGGCTTGCCGATGTTGACGACCATCAGCAGGCTGTGGTCGCCGTCCAGGAACTCCTTCTCGATGCCCGCGGCGTCGAGGCCGGTCATCGGGCCGGCGGCCAGGCCGGCGGCGCGGACGCCGATGATGAAGTACGCGGCCTGCAGGGCGGCGTTCAGCGCGGCGGACGACTCGCGGACCGGGCGCTCGGAGAAGAACGCGTCCTTGGCCTGCGGGAAGTGCGGCATCAGGGCCGGGAGCTCTTCGTGGAACTCGTTGTCGGCGGCCAGGATCGCGACCAGCGGAGCGGTGGAGGTCTTCGGCTGGTTGCCCTCGGCCATGTGCTTCACGAGGCGCGCGCGGGCGTCGTCGGAGCGGACCAGGACGACGCGCAGCGGCGACTGGTTGAAGGCGGTCGGGCCGTACTTGACCAGGTCGTAGATCGCCTGGACCTGCTCGTCGGAGACCGGCTCGTCGGTGAAGGTGTTGGCGGTGCGGGCCTCGCGGAAGAGGAGGTTCTGGGCAGCGGGGTCAAGAGCGAGGGACATCTTGCGGATTACCTTCCGGACGAATACGGATCAAGCGATACGGCGACCGTAAGCGATAGGTAGGTTAACTTTCAACTAAAACCTGACCTGAGTGATCCACTCCACAAACGTGTGCGAAGTGCGCCCGGCCGCCCTGACTTCTGACGAGGCGCACAACCACCGGGCGCGCCGGATCTATTCCGGGACCGGGCTCAGCTCAGCCCGCGTCGCCCTGCCGGTCCGGCTGCTCCTTCCCGGGCTGGGCGAGCGCCTCGTCCAGCCGGGCCCGGGCGCCCTGCAGCCAGTGCCGGCACACCTTGGCCAGCTCCTCGCCGCGCTCCCACAGCGCGAGCGACTCCTCCAGCGTCGTGCCGCCCGCCTCCAGGCGCCGCACGACCTCGATCAGCTCGTCCCGCGCCTGCTCGTACCCGAGCGTGTCCGTGGCGGCAGGTGCCGTTGTCGCGTCGTCCGTCATGTGATCCACCCTATGTGTGAGGTACGACAACCAGGTCCGAGCCAAAACGGCGGGGCGGCGCGTACGTCATTCGGCCACCCGCACGGTGAACTCGCCCTCGGACACCCGCGCCCGCAGCTCGTCGCCCGGCGCCCCGGCGTCCGCGGGGGAGCGGACCACATGACCGTCCGGCCGCTGCAGCACCGCGTACCCGCGCTCCAGCGTCGCCGCGGGCGACAGTGCGACCACCCGCGCCCGGGTGTGGGCGAGCTCCGAGTCCGCCCGGTCCAGCAGATGGCCCAGCACCCGGCGGCTCCGCCCGATCAGCGCGTCGACCTCCGCCGTACGCTCGTCCACCATCCGCTGCGGCTGCTGCATGGAGGGCCGACCCAGCGCATGGGCCAGTCCCCGCTCCTCCCGGTCGAGCAGCCCCCGTACGGTCCGCAGGGCCCGGTCCCGCAGCTGCTGCACCCGGTCCAGCTCCTCGCCCACGTCCGGCACGACCTTCTTCGCCGCGTCCGTCGGCGTGGACGCCCGCAGATCCGCGACCAGGTCGAGCAGCGGGGAGTCCGGCTCGTGCCCGATCGCGGACACCACCGGCTTGCGGCACTCGGCGACCGTACGGATGAGCTGCTCGTCCGAGAACGGCAGCAGGTCCTCCACACTGCCGCCGCCGCGCGCCACGATGATCACATCGACATCGGGCAGGTCGTCCAGCTCCTTCACCGCCTGGACCACCTGGGTCACCGCGTGCACGCCCTGCACCGCGGTGTTGCGCACCTCGAAACGGACCGCGGGCCAGCGCCGCCGCGCGTTCTCCAGCACGTCGCGCTCGGCCGCCGACGCCCGACCGCAGACCAGACCGATCAGCTGCGGCAGGAACGGCAGCGGCTTCTTCCGGTCCAGGGCGAAGAGCCCCTCCGCGGCCAGGGACTTCTTCAGCTGCTCCAGCCGGACCAGCAGTTCGCCGATGCCGACCGGCCGTATTTCCGTGGCCCGCAGGGACAGCTGGCCGCGGGGTGCGTACCACTCGGGCTTGGCGAGGACGACGACCCGCGCACCCTCCGTCACCACATCCGCGATCCGGTCGAAGACTTGACGGAAGCAGGTCACGCTCACGGAGATGTCGTGCGACGGGTCGCGCAGCGTCAGGAACACCACCCCGGCACCCGGCCGTCGCGACAACTGCGTGATCTGCCCCTCGACCCAGACGGCGCCGAGCCGGTCGATCCATCCCCCGATCAGCCGTGACACCTCGCCGACGGGCAGCGGAGCTTCCGCGGACGTATTGAGAGCCATGCGAGCGAGCGTATCCGCCACCACGGACAACGAGGCAGCCCCACGACACGCGAGAGACCTCTTACGGCCTCCCCCACGACAGGGAGTGGTCTCCCGACGCCCTGCGACTCCGCTTGCGGCGTCGTCGTCGGTCGCCCACGCTCCGCGTCGACTCCGTCCTGCCTTGCCATCGAAGCCGCACGACGCCGCTCGCCGATCCACTCCCTGTCGTGGGGGGAGGCCGTTATACAGCCGGGCGCCTATACAGCCGGGCGCCGCCCGCACTGCAACGCCAGTACCACCATCCCCACCGCCAGCCAGAAGACCCCCACCACCTGCGCGCTCGCCGTCGCCGTCGCGATCACCACGACCAGCACGCCCGCACCCACCACTGGCACCAGCACGTGCCGCCACCAGCTGGGCGGCCCGTTCATCCGGCGTACGGCGAACCAGCCGATCACCGACGCGTGCAGCAGTACGAACGCCGTCAGCGCCCCGATGTCGACCACCGAGACCAGACGGTCGAGGCCATCGGCGCGCCGGGCCGCCCACACCGCCGCCACCAGCGTCACGCCCGCGGCGATCAGGATCGCGGTCCGCGGCACCCCGGACCGCGGGTCGACCCGGGCCAGCAGCGAGGGCAGCCGCCGCTCCCTGGCCATCGCGAACAGCAGCCGCCCCGCCGCCGCCTGCCCGGCCAGCGCCGCGAACGCCGCCCCGATCGCCTTGCTGACCGCCACCAGGTCGTGCAGCCAGGTGCCGACGGCGAAGTCCACCGTGTCGTAGAAGGCGGACCCCTGCCTGGCCGGAGCGGCGGCCAGCTCCGCCGACGTCATCGGTTCCAGCAGGGCCGCCAGATAGCCCTGCGCCACGAACAGCGCCCCCGCGAGCACCAGACAGAACAGCACCGCCCGCGCCACCTTCTCCGAGCCGCCGGTGACCTCCTCCGCGAACGAGGCGATGGCGTCGAAGCCCAGGTACGAGAGCACGGCCACCGATACCGCGCCAAGCACCGCCGTCGTCGAGAAGCCGGAGTCCCCGGTGAGCGGCGTCCACCAGCCGCGTTGCGCCCCGTCCCGCACGAGAACGACCACCGCCGACACCAGGAACACCGCCAGCACCGCGATCTCCATCGCGAGCACCGCGAAGCCGACCCGGGCGGCAGCCCGCACCCCCCACAGGTTGAGCAGCGTGGTGACGACCACCGCGAGCGCCGTCCAGACCCACCGCGACACCGACGGCACCAGCGAGTTCATCGCGATCCCGGAGAAGAGATAGGCGACCGCAGGGATCAGCAGATAGTCCAGCATCGCCATCCACCCGGCGATGAACCCGGGCCCTTCCCCGAGCCCCTTGCGCGCGTACGCGAAGACCGAGCCGGCCAGCGGTACGACCCGCACCATCTGGGCGTAGCTGAAGGCGGTGAACGCCATGACGACAGTCGCCACGACGTACACGAGCGCGACCGCACCGTCCGATTTCGCGTCGAGCGTGCCGAAGATCCCGACGGGCGCCATGGGCGCGATGAACAGCAGCCCGTACACCACCAGATCCCGGAACCCGAGCGTCCGGTGCAGTCCCGCCCTGTCCGTACTGCTGCCGGCCATGAGCCCTCCGTAGATCGCGCGGACACGGTCGCGTACGGGGCGTACGGGGCGTACGTGGCGTACGTCGCGTATGGGCAAGTCTCCCGACCCGGCTGATCCCGCGCCTGTTCGGCACGGCCTTACGATGGGACGCATGACTGCTACGCCCAGCCCGTCACCCGTCACCGACCCGAGTGCGGGCGCCACGCGCCGCGTCCTGCTCGCCGCGCCCCGTGGCTACTGCGCGGGCGTGGACCGTGCCGTGATCGCCGTCGAGAAGGCCCTGGAGCAGTACGGGGCCCCGATCTACGTCCGCCACGAGATCGTGCACAACAAGTACGTCGTGCAGACGCTGGAGAAGAAGGGCGCGATCTTCGTCGACGTCACCGCGGAGGTCCCCGAGGGCTCCATCGTGATGTTCTCCGCGCACGGCGTCGCACCGACCGTCCACGCCGAGGCCGCCGAACGCAAGCTCGCCACGATCGACGCGACGTGCCCGCTGGTCACCAAGGTCCACAAGGAAGCGGTCCGGTTCGCCAAGGAGGACTACGACATCCTCCTGATCGGCCACGAGGGCCACGAGGAAGTCATCGGCACGAGCGGCGAGGCGCCCGACCACATCACCCTGGTCGACGGCCCCGAGGACGTCGCCAACGTCTCCGTGCGCGACGAGTCGAAGGTCGTCTGGCTCTCCCAGACCACGCTCTCGGTCGACGAGACGATGGAAACGGTGGACGCGCTGAAGGAGAAGTTCCCCCAGCTCCTCTCGCCGCCGAGCGACGACATCTGCTACGCCACGCAGAACCGCCAGATCGCGGTGAAGAAGCTGGCCGAGGACGCCGAGCTGGTCATCGTCGTCGGCTCCAAGAACTCCTCGAACTCGATCCGCATGGTCGAGGTCGCCCTCGACGCGGGCGCCCCCGCCGCCCATCTGGTGGACTTCGCGCACGAGATCGACGAGGCCTGGCTGGAGGGCGTCACCACGGTCGGCCTCACCTCCGGCGCCTCCGTCCCCGACGTGCTGGTCGACGGCGTACTGGAGTGGCTGGCCGAGCGTGGCTACGCAGACGTGGAGACGGTGAAGACGGCCGACGAGTCGATCACCTTCTCGCTGCCCAAGGAGCTCCGCAGGGACCTGCGCGCAGAGGCTGAAGCACTCTCCGCGAAGTAACGGCCTCCCCCGCGGGTGCGGGCCCGTGCCCCGGGAAGTGGGGCGCGGTGCGGCGCGGGCCCGTACCGTGGGTCGCATGCAGATCTTCGGCGTGGACATCGGCGGATCCGGGATCAAGGGCGCTCCCGTGGACCTGGACCGCGGAGACCTGGCGCAGGAGCGCCACAAAGTACTGACACCGCAGCCGGCCACGCCCAAGGACGTGGCCGACCGCGTGGCCGAGGTGGTCGGCCACTTCGGCTGGTCGGGACCGGTCGGCATCACCTTCCCGGGCGTAGTCACCAGCGGTGTCACCCGCACAGCGGCCAATGTCGACCAGGGCTGGATCGACACCGACGCCCGCACCCTCCTCAGCAACAAGCTGAGCCTTCCGGTGACCGTCCTCAACGACGCCGACGCGGCAGGAATCGCCGAGATGGCGTTCGGCGCCGGGCGCGGCCGCAAGGGGACCGTGATCATGCTGACGTTCGGTACGGGGATCGGCAGCGCTGTCTTCATCGACGGGCAGCTCGTGCCCAACACCGAGCTCGGCCATCTGGAGCTGAACGGACACGACGCCGAGAAGCACGCCTCCACGAAGGCCAAGGAGGACGAGGAGCTGAGCTGGCACCACTGGGCGCACCGGGTGCAGAGGTACCTGACCCATGTGGAGATGCTGTTCTCGCCCGAGCTCTTCATCATCGGCGGCGGAGTCAGCCGCAGGGCGGACAGGTTCCTGCCGCTGATCGACCACGTGCGGGCCGAGATGATCCCCGCGGAGCTGCAGAACAACGCGGGTATCGTCGGCGCGGCCATGGCCGCGGCACACAGCTGACCGGGGGAGCTAACCCTTCGGACGCCGGGTGGACCGCGCCGCCCGCGCGGCCAGCAGCATCCGCCGCCGGCGCTGCCGCATCAGCCGGACCTTGCGCACGGTGGCGATGAGCCCTGCGACGAGCGTGCCGCCGTACAGCCAGCCGGCATGGACGGCGAGCGCGGTGACGACCGCCATCGTCTGCCCGCCGAAGCCGCCCGTGCCGCCGGAGATCGGAATCACACCGACGGCGAACGCGATCGGCACGCTGATCGGTGCGGTCACCAGATCCGCCGGCCGCACCCACAGTGCGGTCAGCGCGCTGACCGGCAGGAACAGCACCCCGTACACCACCGACGAACCGTCGAACAGCAGCCAGTCGAGGCACGCCAGCGAGAACATGACGGCGGCGGCGAACAATCCGGCACCGATGCCGGTGAGCCGAGGGCTGGGCAGCCGGCGCAGCGCGAGCACGGCGGGCGGCACCGGGCGTGCCCGCGGGCCGGGCGAGCCCACAGTCCGATAGGCGGTGCCGGCCTCGTCGAGGGTGCCCTGCGGGGACAGCGGGGGCTGCTGCGACGACTGCCGGTGCCGAGGGGGACGTGTTCTGGGCTGCTCCACCGGGACAACGTAGGTCGCGAGGCGGCAGGACAGACGCGTTGGACACGCCCTTTGGGTGACCTTGGCGATGAGTTCGATGCCACATGGCCGAACGGGAACCGGATCGCCCCCGGGCCAGATCTGTGATTACCCGCTTGCCCTCGCCCGTAAACTGGAGAATCGGCCCATCCATCCTTACTGCAGGAAGTCGCCAACGTGTCGCTCACGATCGGAATCGTCGGTCTGCCGAATGTCGGCAAGTCGACCCTGTTCAACGCCCTGACCAAGAACGACGTGCTGGCGGCCAACTACCCGTTCGCCACGATCGAGCCGAACGTCGGCGTGGTCGGTGTCCCCGACGCGCGTCTGAACAAGCTCGCGGAGATCTTCAACTCCCAGAAGCTGCTCCCCGCCACCGTCGACTTCGTGGACATCGCCGGCATCGTGCGCGGCGCGAGCGAGGGCGAGGGCCTCGGCAACAAGTTCCTCGCGAACATCCGCGAGTCCGACGCGATCTGCCAGGTCATCCGTGCCTTCAAGGACGAGAACGTCGTCCACGTCGACGGCAAGGTCTCGCCCAAGGACGACATCGAGACAATCCACACCGAGCTGATCCTCGCCGACCTCCAGTCCGTCGAGAAGGCCGTCCCGCGCCTCACCAAGGAGTCCCGCCTCCAGAAGGAGAAGGTCGCGGTCCTCGCCGCGGTCGAGGAGGCCCAGAAGATCCTGGAGTCCGGCCAGACCCTCTTCCACGCGGGCATCACGGCAGGCACCGAGAAGGGCAAGCTCCTCCACGAGCTGCACCTCCTCACCACCAAGCCCTTCCTCTACGTCTTCAACGTCGACGAGGACGAGCTGGTCGACGAGGACTTCAAGAACGAACAGCGCGCCCTGGTCGCCCCCGCCGAGGCGATCTTCCTCAACGCCAAGATCGAGTCCGAGCTCATCGAACTCGACGACGACGAGGCCCTCGAACTCCTCCAGTCCATGGGCCAGGACGAGCCCGGCCTGGCCACCCTCGGCCGCGTCGGCTTCGACACCCTGGGCCTCCAGACCTACCTCACGGCAGGTCCCAAGGAAGCCCGCGCCTGGACGATCAAGAAGGGTGCCACGGCCCCCGAGGCGGCCGGTGTCATCCACACCGACTTCCAGAAGGGCTTCATCAAGGCGGAGATCATCTCCTTCGAGGACCTGGTCGAGACGGGCTCGGTCGCCGAGGCCCGCGCGAAGGGCAAGGCCCGCATGGAGGGCAAGGAGTACGTGATGCAGGACGGCGACGTGGTGGAGTTCCGCTTCAACGTGTGAGCGGATGAAATAACACCACGTTGGTGGTCTGGCAAATGTGCAGGTCAGATGGGGTCGGCTCTTCCGCGAGTCGGCCCCTTGCTGTTTCCCGTGCTGGGATGGTGCTGGGAAATCTGATCCCTCGTCACCCTTCACCACTCCTGCTCACCTCTACCGTGCTGGGTCTCAGGTAGGGCTTGTGCGCCAGACGGGCGGTGACTCCGACCAGTCTCGTCGACCTGTCTATGCATTCGATCCACGAGGCCGCTTTGGGTGAAGTAAGATTCAATCTACGTAATAATCTGTCTACGTTAAGCGCCTGGGGTGTGTCGTGGAGTTCCAAGGTCGGGTCGGAGATCTTGAACTGCTGGCCGAGCAGTACAAGACAGTGGCAGAGGGTGCTGGAGCCACTCGAGGGCGCGCTGTGATCATGACGGGTCGGCGCCGGGTAGGGAAGTCGCGACTGGTCCAGGAGTTCTGCGACCGCGCGAAAGCACCGTACGTGGTGTTCCAGGCCACCCGAGGGCGTAACCCCGTGACGGAGCGCGCCGACTTTGCCGCGACGCTCGCGCAGTCGCTACTGCCTGGGGCGGAGCTGGTCGCCGGCCTCCAGGCGCAGGACTGGAACCAGGCCCTGCGCTCGCTGGCGCTCGCGGTACCCGATGACACACCAAGCATCGCGGTGATCGACGAGGTGCCCTGGTTGGTCGAACAGGATCAGGAATTCGAGGGCGCACTCCAAACTGTCTGGGACCGTCACCTGTCTTCCAAGCCTGTGCTTCTGCTGCTGGTTGGCAGCGACACATCGGTGATGGAGGCACTGCAGTCGTACGGACGCCCGTTCTTCGGGCGGGCAGCGAAAATGACCGTTCACCCCCTGAACCTGTCCGATGTGCAAGCCATGACCGAGCTCGATGCCGCAGGGGCCGTCGATGCCCAGTTGATCACTGGCGGATTCCCCGAGATCGTGCAGTCGTGGCGGCCGGGAATGGGGCGTACGGCCTTTTTGCAGGCTTCGGTCGCCAACCCTCTCTCGCCCCTGCTGGTGGCTGGCGAGCTGTCACTGCTGGGTGAATTCCCCGAGGCTTCGCACTCGCGGGCAGTACTAGAAGCGGTTGGCAGCGGTGAGCGCACCTTCAGCGCGATCGCAGCCCAGGCCGGCGGCGCCAGCGCGCTGCCGTCCGGCACGCTCTCCCCTCTGCTGGCCATGCTGCAGGTCAAGCGAGTCCTTGCGGCTGATCTCCCCCTGTCCATCAAGCCGGATAGCAAGAACAAGCGCTATCGGATCGCCGACTCGTATCTACGGTTCTGGCTGGCCTTCCTGGCGCGCGCGATCCCACTCATCGAGCGTGGGCGCGGTGACTTGGCACTGGAACGCATCGAGCGATCGTGGACCACTTGGCGTGGGCGAGCGGTCGAGCCGCTGATCCGCGAGTCCTTGCTACGGCTGACGCCCAATGACGAGTGGCCCGAGACCGAGGCCGTCGGCGGTTGGTGGAACCGTCAAAACAACCCCGAGATCGATCTCATCGGTGCAGACCGCGAACCGGTGGCCCGGCAGGTGCACTTCGTTGGGTCGGTCAAGTGGCTGGAGACCCAGCCCTTCGGCCGTCATGAGTACGACGCCTTGGTGCGTGACATGCTCGCCGTCCCCGGCGCCGCTCCGGATACTCCACTGGTCGCGGTCTCCCGCTGTGGGGTGGCCGATGATCTGCCGCTCACCGCGCACTGGGGGCCGGAGGATCTTGTACGGGCGTGGCAGCCCCGATAGCCGCGGAGCTGCGATGTGCGCCTTCTCGTGCCGTGCGAGATGAGCACTGTGGCGAGGTCCGCCTCGGCCGGATCGGTCCCACTGCATCAACACCCGCACCTCAAGGACCATCGGCACCGGCACGCGCCCTCCGCGCGCCCTGCGCCCCTGTGCGCGCGCTCCCCCGTCCTATTGCGGCTCAAGCTGTGGGACGGTGGTGAGCCACCGTAAGGGCTACAGTCAACCGGACGCAACCAGTTGCTGACATCCGCGGCCAGCATGATCCGTCCGTCGGCCGCGCGCGGCAACGGCAGGCCGGCCAGCGTTCTGCGCAGCCGTGACACATCCAGCCGCCCGTGGTTCAAGGCGCCGTACAGGGCACCGTGCCCGCGCCGGTGCTCGGGCGCCAGGGACAGGTCGACCAGCGTCTTGACCGGGGAGAGGCGCCTTCCGACGATCAGTGCGGCGACCGCACCGACGTAGGCCAGAGGGGCGACTGGCGTGGCTGTGGCCGGCGCTTCAGACCTTGACAACCTCTACGGATGGGCCGCACAGGAGCGTCAGGTCCTCGGGGTCGGAAGTGAGGACGGTGACCGGCTGGGGCGCGTTGCGGGCGATGACGGCGAAGGCGGCGTCGATGGCGTACTTGTGGCCGTGGAGATGATGGGCGCGAAGGAGGGCGGCGGCTTCGTCGGTGACCTCTCTGGTGACGTCGTGAACGTCGACGCGGGAGAGGACCCACTTGATGCGGGCCGGGTGGATCCGCTCGTAATCGGCCTCAAGAGTGGTCATGGCACTGGTGGCCACGCGGATGCCTTCCTCTGAAGCCGCCTGGACCAGCGCGACGACGGTGCGGTCCTTGCGGTAGAGCTTGGAGAGTCCTTCGCTGTCGAGCAGCAGGGTGCCGGGCATCAGGCGGCGGCACCGCCGACCTGTCGGTGGTCATGGCGCAGCAGCGCGCGGGCGGCCTCGACCTCCTCGCGGGTGAGCTCGTCATTGTCGGTCTCGAAGTCGGCGACGATCTCCCGAAGCTTGTCCATGGCGACCCGCTGCTCCAGGGCTTCGGCGACGTAGGCGGAGAAGCCACCGGGCCCGACGTGGGCGCGTACGGCCTCGGCAAGGTCCTCGGGCAGGCTGATGGAGTACTTTCTACTACTGCTCATGGTGTCGATCCTACCGACGGTCGTAACTCTGTGGGTGCGAATAATCATGGCAGCGCGGGGGAGGCGGCTCGGCGCTCCACCCTCCGCCTTGCGGGAGGCTGCCCGGTCCGCAGGCAGTCCGCAGGACGGTCGTAAACGCTCGTCGGGGGCCAACGCGGCCAGACGGTGAAATCCCAGGTCGGCGGCCTGGGCGGGGCTCCGTCGCAGGTCAGGATCAGCCCGCAGGCATTCCGCTTCAACGTCTGAGCGGGTGAAATAACACCACGTTGGCGGCCTGGCAAACATGCAGGTCAGGCGGGGTCGGCTCTTCCGGGAGCCGACCCTTTGCTGTTTCCCGTGCTGGGATAGTGCTGGGTTTTCTGAGAGACCGTCACCTATTTGGTTCCGTTTGAGGTGTCGGCGAGTGGTACGTTATTCGGTACTGCTCGATGTAGGGAGTCGGCCCATGTCCATAACTGCGAGCGAAGCCCGTAAGGCTCTCTTTCCGCTGATCAAGAAGGTCAACGACGATCACGAGGCCATCGAGATCGTCTCCAAGCATGGCAACGCCGTGCTCGTCTCGGCCGAGGACTACGCGGCGCTGCGTGAGGGCTCGTACCTGCTGCGTTCTCCGGCGAATGCGCGGCGGCTGCTCAAGGCGTACGAGAATGCGCTGGCTCACATCGATGTGTCGGAGCGCGAGCTGATCGATCCGGATGCGGCGGGCCCGGCTGTGGGTGCCGAGTGAGGCTTGTCTTCGAGGATCAGGGCTGGGAGGACTACACGTCCTGGCTCAAGAACGACCGCAAGATGCTCGCTCGGATCAATAAGCTCATCGAGGACGTCAGGCGTGACCCCTTCACGGGGATCGGCAAGCCCGAGCCGCTGAAGTATCACTTGCCCGGGGCGTGGTCGCGGCGCATCGACGACGAGCACCGGCTCGTCTACCTGGTTGCGGACAAGGAGATCGTCATCCTCGCGGCTCGCTACCACTACTGACCCTGGAGGCGGTTCCCGGTGGGAGGGCGTGCTGAGAGGGCTCTTCCGTGCTGAGATCGTGCTGGGATGACCTCCGGAAAATCAACATCTTCGCAGGTGGGAGTCATGTCGCAGACGTTCCGGTTCAACGTGTAACCGTGTCATTACCGCGCGCTAGGTAATTCGTCAAGCGCGCAGGTCGGAAGGAGTCGAACTCTGGCGAGCCCGACCCCTTCCGTATTCCCGTGCTGACTTGGTGCTGACTTGGAATCGTGGTGTCAGCCCGACTGGCCCGGCGCCAGCTTGTCGAGATCAAGGCTGATCTCGAACGGCAGCGACCGTTGGAGCGCATGGCGGAAGATCCCTGCCGGTGCGTACGAGCCGGTCGGCTCGTCGAGCTCGTAGACGTGCACGGCGGGGACGGTGTCCTCGTCCTCGATACACCAGTAGTGCCGGATGCCGGCCTCGGCATATTTGCGTAGCTTGACGGTCCGGTCGCGGTGGGCGGACTCCGGCGAGACGACCTCGATGACAAGCTGGACGTCTTCGGGAGCGAACCAGGTGCAGTCGGGGTCGTACGGGGCCGTGGTCACCACGAGGTCCGGCTCCGGGCGGTTTCGGGCATCGAGGCGGATGGTCATCTCCCGGCCGACCTTGAAACCCGCTGGGGCCTGTGCCCTGAGGGCCAACGTGAGGTCGGTGACGATCTCTCCGTGCCACCAGCGCTGGGGCGACATCATGAATACGAGGGCTCCGTCGATCAGCTCGGTGTGGCGCGGCGCTTCCGGGAGGCGGTCGAGGTCCTCCGCGAACCAGCCTTCCGCGCGTGGCGGGCGCATCCAGTCGGGCAGTGCGGTCATGAGCCAACCCTAACGATTGCAGCCCTCACGAGGGGGCGTCGTGCCGTTGATCCATACTCGGCGGATGGACCGTGGACAGCCCGCTTCGCCGTGCCGCAGCCTTCGCGCCGCGCACGGCCGCGCGGAGAAGAAGGACGGGATCCGTCGGAGCTGAGCCCAGAACCGGACCCGTGGCAGTCAGGCGGCCATCGGGATCCTGCTCGTGGTGATGCTGGAGATGCCAACCACCTCCACGGTTACGCCACGGACCGCGAGCGCCTTCGCGGTCTGGGCGATGGTGATCTGGGAGAACCCGAAGATCGACTCGGGGGCGAGTTCTACGCCGTTCTTGAACAGGATGGCGAGCCCCGGGCCGGACGCTCACCCCGACGAAAAACACCTCTACCCGACGGCTCAAGCCGTCGGGTAGAGGTGTTTCGGCGCTACGGACCTGAGCTCAGAACAGTGAGTTGTTGCCCTTGAGCCGGCGGCGCAGGAACGTGGCGAAGGTCTGGTCCTCCAGGTGCGTGAGCGCGGTGCCGTCCGGCTCGATACAGGCGACGCGCCAGTCCTGGGGATCGTCCTTGAGGGCGAGCGAGCCAATCGCCCGACCCTCGACCTCTCCCCACTGCAGGAACAGCCGGTCCTCGGTCAGCCAGGCGGCGCGTGCGACGGGGAACACCCGCACGCCCGCGACGACCCCGCCGGGGAACTCCCGCATGATCGCCAGGTAGTCCTCCGGGAGCGGAATGGACGACTCGTTCACGGCCCGGTCCAGTAGCTCTTCGGCGTACTGCCGGACGACCGGCACACCGAGACTCCGCACCTTGGTGACGATTTCCCTCCACCGCCCCGATGTCCCGGTTCGCCAGCACCGTGGCAGTGGCCCGCATGTCGTCCGCGACATTCCAGAACGAGCCCGACTCATATTCCTCGTACGTCTCGAATGCGGGAATCCCCTCGGGGCGTCCCACAAGAGCCCGCGCGACGAACTCCGACGCGGAAAAGGGAAGTTCCAGCCACAGCTGGAAATCGTTGTCCGTGAGGACGGTCGTCCAATTCGCAGTGCCGGTGCCGGTGGTGTCCCACAGCAGCACGCCGTCACGGGCCGTGCGGCCCCACGGCACCATGCCGCCGGGCTGCGGGAAGAGGGACAGCGCAAGCACGTGCTCGCGGGAGCGCAGGGAATCCCGCATGTCCGCGAGGCGAAGCGCGGCGTCCGCCGTGAAGTCCTCCAGGGAGCGCACGGGGACGTCGGAGCGGTTACGGAAGACGGAGCCCGCGAGGAGAAGCCACCCCCTTCAGGGGTGGAGGAGTCACAAGCCGCCGTATAGCTCGCGTATGGCACGCCTCGGCAGGCTGGTCCGGCTCAGTGGAACGCCCGTGGCCCCGACAGGAGTGACCGTGTCCGAACCGCAGACCGCCGCCGCTACCTGGCGCGTCGTGCTCAACGACGAGGAGCAGTACTCGATCTGGCGGAACGACCGCGAGCTGCCCGCCGGCTGGCGTGCCGAGGGCACCGCCGGGTCGCGGGAGCAGTGCCTCGCCCGCATCCAGGAGGTGTGGACCGACCTGCGTCCGGCCAGCCTGCGCCGCCGCATGGCCGGACAGGACGACTGAGAGGCTGTCGGGCTACCTCTGATCGGGCGGTCGCGCCCTGGTACGCCCGCTTCCCGATCGAAGGTAGCCCGAAAGCCTCTGAGCCACCCCGCCCCGCAGTCATTTGCGATCGACATCCGCGACCGACCAGGACAAGGAGCGCAGACCCATGACCCCCGCACCGCCGACGGTCGGCCCGGACCCGGCCCGGACCGTCCCCGGGCTCGTCGGACGCGAGGTGAAGCGCACTCCCGAGGCCACCGCCGTGGTGGCGGGCGGCCTGCGGATGTCCTACGTGGACCTCGACCGCCGCTCCGCCCGGCTCGCCCGAGGGCTGCGGACCCTGGGCGCGGGACCGAAGGCCCCGGTCGGCGTGCTGCTCGGCCGCAGCCCCGACCTGGTGGTCGCACTGCTCGCCGTCTGGCGGGCCGGCGCCCCCTACCTCGCCCTGGACGTGAGCCTCCCGCAGCCGCGGCTCGACGCCCTCGTGGCGGACTCCGGGACCGGGCTGGTCCTGTGCGACCCGGCGGCCAGGGACACCGTGGCCGCGACGGGGGCCACTCCCGTCGTCCCGGCGGAGACCGAGGGTACTTGGGCCGCCTTTGGAAAGGCTCCCGAGCCCGGTGCCGCGGCCTGCATACTGCCCGCCTCCGGCTCCGGCTCCGCCGACGCGCCCGAAGACGGCGTGGTCGTGACGCACGAGGACTTCGCGGACAGGGTCACGGCGGCGGTCGCCCGGCTCGGGCTGACCGCCCGGGACCGGGTGCTGCACCACGCGGACCTGCTCTCCGACGCCCATGTGTGGGAGATCTTCGCACCGCTCTGCGCAGGGGGGGCCACGGTGCTGGCCCCGGACGCCGACCGCGACCCGGCGGACCTGGTACGGGTCATGGGCGAGCACCGGGTCAGCGTCGTCCGGGCCGGGCCGTCGCTCCTGCGGACGTTGGCGGGGCAGGCCGGCCGGTCGCAGTGCACCGCGCTGCGTGCGGTGGTCTCCTGCGAGGGCGGGGCATGGCAGGTCCACAGCTCCGTCGAGGGACCCGTCGAGAGCGCCGCCGTGTCGGAGGTTCCGGTGCCGGTCGCCTTCGCGGGGCGGGCCGCGGCGGCGCCGGCCGCGGTCGCCGTGGAGGGGGACGGGTTCGCCCTGACCTTCGGCGGGCTGGGGGAGGCGTCGAACCGCTGGGCGCGGTGTCTGCGGTCGGTGGGCGTGGGGCACGGCTCGGTGGTGGGGGTGCTGGTGCGGCGCGGGCCCGATCTGCACGCGGTGATGCTGGGGGTGTGGAAGGCGGGCGCGGCGTTCGTGCCGCTGGATCCGGCCTTCCCGGCGGCCCGGACGGCCTGGCTGCTCGCCGACGCGGGTGTGCAGGTGCTGGTCACCGAGGCGGCGTACGTGCCCGACGGGTTCGACAGGCGTGTTTTGTGCGTGGACGATCCGGAGGTCGCGAGCGCGCTCGCACGGGGTTCGGGCGCGGCGCTCGGGGTGGCGCAGGATCCGGACGAGGCGGCGTACGTGATCCACACGCCGGGTGCGGCGGGGCGCCCGCACGGTGTGGCGGTCACACACCGGGGGCTGGCGAACCACGCGGCGTGGGCGGCGCGGAACCTGGCCGGTGCGGGCCGCGGCGGCGGGGCGGTGTTCTCGTCGATCGCCTGCGACCTGGCGGTGACGGGCATGTGGGCGCCGCTGCTGGCCGGACAGCGGGTGCTGATGCTGCCGCAGGACCTGGACCTGGCGGAGTTGGGGGAGCGGCTGGCGGCAGCCGGGCCGTTCAGCTTCCTGAAGTTGACGTCGGGCCAACTGGGGCTCCTGGCACGACAGTTGGGCGATGCCGGGATCGCCGAGCTGGCCGGGGTCGTCGTGGTCGAGGGCGAGGCGCTGCGGGGGCCCGGGGCAGCGCGTCTCGGCGGGGTCCTCGGTCCCGGCCGGCTGGTCCATGAGTACGGGACGGCCGAGGGGTCGGCGGGCCCGTGCGTCCATCCCGTACCGGCTGATCCGGGCGCGGGCGCGGGCGCGGTGTCGGCCGGAACTCAGCTGCCGGGGGCGGTGATACGGGTGCTGGACGGCGAGTACCGGCCGGTCCCGGTCGGCACGGTGGGCGAGCTGTACGTGGCCGGGGCCGGGGTGGCTCGCGGGTATCCGGGCCGCGGCGCGCTGACCGCGCAGCGGTTCGTGCCCGATCCGTACGGTCCGCCGGGGACGCGGATGTACCGCACCGGAGACCTGGCGCGCTGGACGGAAGCGGGGGTGGCGGAGCTCCTCGGCCGCACCGACCGCCAGGTGAGGATCAGCGGCCACCGGGTCGATCCGGCGGAGTCCGAAGAGGCCCTCCACGACCACCCCTGCGTCAGTGAGGCCGTCGTCGTCGGCTGCGAGCCCGCGCCGGGCGACGTCCGCCTGGCCGCCTATGTGGTGCCGCGCCCCGGTGCGGAAGACCTGGACTCCGCGGCGCTGGCGGCGCACTGCGGGCGGCGGCTGCCCGGATACCTGGTGCCCGGCAGTTTCACCCTGCTGGACGAGGTGCCGCTGGACGCCGACGGGCGGGTGGACCGCGAGGCACTGCCGGACGCCTCCGTCGCCGTGCCGGAGGGTGACGGAGGGTGGCGACGTCTCGAAGACGCGCAGGAGGGGCCCAAGTGACCGGCACATAGCGTGAGATGCCGTCGAACCTTGTTGTAAACATCGAAAGCTTGTCCGCACAATGTCTCCACGGGGGTCGGGGCATTCACTGTCCCGGGAATGGAGGCGGTGTGTCGCCCAGCTTGTCGTTTCAGGTGCTGGGCTCGCTGAAGGTGAGCGTGGACGGCCGGCCGCTGACGCTGCGCAGTGCACGACAGCGGGCAGTTCTGGCCGTACTCCTGCTGACCCCGGGGCGGGTCGTCTCCGTGCAGTCCCTGGCGGAAGCCGTCTGGCACAGCGACCCGCCCGCCACGGTGCGCAACCAGATCGCCATCTGCGTCTCCGCGCTCCGTAAGACGTTGCGGGACGAGGCGGGCGTCGACGGCCTCATCGAGACGGTGCTTCCCGGCTATGTGCTGCACGCGGAGGGCCACTACGTCGACCTCCTCGAACTGCACCAGTGCATCGCGAGCGCCCGGGCCGCCGCGGAGGCCGGGGACCCGGCGGCGGCGGGCCGCTTCGAGTACGCGCTCTCGCTGTGGTCCGGACCGGTGCTCGACGGCATGGACGGCGGCGCCATCGACGGGGCGGTCAGCCGGCTGACCGAGCTGCGGCTCGACCTGGCCGAGGAGCACGCCGCCCTCCTGCTCCAGCAGGGCCGCTACCGGGCGGTGGTGGCGGGCCTGGCCCCGGTCGTCGCCGAGCATCCGCTGCGCGAGCAGGCTCGCGCCGTCCTCATGCAGGCGTACTACCTGTCGGGCAGGCGGTCCGAGGCGCTGGAGTGCTACCGCGAAGGGCGCCAGATCCTGGTGGCGGAGCTGGGCGTCGAGCCCGGAGCGGAGCTGCAGGAACTCCACCGCACGGTGCTGGAAGGCATCCGGCCCCGGGGTGCCGGGCGGGAGCGGGCGCCGGCCGCCCCGCCCGCCGTCGTCCCCCGCCAACTCCCGTGCCAGCCCGAACCGTTCTTCGGCCGGGAGGCCGAACTGGACCTGCTGGAGCGCCTGCTGGAGCCGACGGACGGCCATCCGCCGGTGCGGATCGCGGCGATCTGCGGCGCTGCCGGGGTCGGCAAGAGCGCGCTCGCCATGCTCTGGGCGAACCGCCGCGCCGAGCACTTCCCGGACGGCCAGCTTTTCATGGACCTCCAGGGCTTCCACGAGCACGGCCCCCCCGTCCCGCCCGAGGCCGCACTCGACCGGGCGCTGCGCGCGCTCGGCGTGCCCGGCGCCGCGATCCCCGCCGACCTGCAGGACCGGGCCGCGCTCTACCGCAGCACCCTGGACGGCAAGCGGCTGCTCTTCGTCCTCGACAACGCCGGCTCCCCGGCCCAGATCCGCCCGCTGCTCCCGGGGCGCGGCCCGGCCCGGGTACTGGTCACCAGCCGGGACCCGCTGTCCGGGCTGGCCGGCGAGTTCGCCGCGGTCGGTGTGGAACTGCGGGCGATGAGCGCGGCCGAGGCCCGGGACATGCTCGTCGCCGTGCTCGGTAAGGAGCGCGTGGCGGCCGAACCGGCGGCAGCACAGCGGCTGGTGGAGCTGTGCGACCGCTTGCCGCTGGCTCTCAGGGTCGTGGCGACCCGGCTGCTCGCCGACCACCGGTGGTCGCTGCGCCAGCTGGTGGCGAGGATGGAGGACCGCCGCGACCGCCTGGACATGCTCGGTTCGGGCGAGGGCGGTTTGCGCGCGGGGGCCTGGCTCGGCTACCGGACGCTGTCGGTGCAGGCCGCGCGGCTCTACCGGCGCCTGGGCATGCTGGGCGTGCCCGACTTCCCCGCCTGGATCGGCGCCGCCGTCCTCGGTGTCACCCCCCGCGCCTCCGAGGAGCTGCTGCACCAGCTGGCCGGCGCGCAGTTCCTCGAGACCTGCCCCGCGCCGGGTGGGGGGCTCCGCTTCCGCTTCCAGGACCCGATGCGCCCGTTCGCGCGGGAGCGGTGCCTCGCGGAGGACGCCCCGCAGGAGCGCCAGGAGAGCCTGGAGCGGGTGCTGGGCGCCATGCTCGCCCTGGCGCACGCCGCGCAGGAGCAGCTGTACGGCAAGGGCGAGGCCGTCCCCCGCGGCGTGATGCACGGGGAGGTCCTGCCGGGCGAGACCGTCAGCGAGCTCGTCGGCGATCCCATCGAGTGGTTCGAGGGCGAGCGGGAGGCGCTCGTGGGCCTGGTGCGGCAGGCGTCGCAGAACGGCCTCGCCGGCCACGCCTGGGCCCTGACGGTGCGGTCCGTGCCCTTCTTCGAGACCCGCAACCACCTGGAGGACTGGCGGCGGGCCGCGGAGTACGCGCTGGAGGGCGCGCAGCGCGAGGGGGACACGCTCGGAGCGGGCACCATGCTCCGCTCCCTGGGGACGCTCGCCATCTACCAGCGCCGCTACGAGGAGGCACGGGACCGGCTCCTGTCGGCCATGTTCCACCTGGAGCAGAGCGACGACACACAGGGCCGGGCCATCGTGCGGCGCAATCTCGCCGTGTGCGCCAGGTTCTCGGGCGACCTTGCCGAAGCGGCCCGCTACTGCGAGGAGTCCCTCGTGCTGTTCCGGCGCACCAGGGACTTCTCGGGCCTGTCGCACGCCCTGGGGCTGCTCGCCCAGATCGAGATCGAGCAGGGCAAGCCCGAGCGCGGCGTCGAACTGAGCAATCAGGCGATAGAGGCCAGCTACGAAGGCGGGTCGCTGCGCAGCCGGACCCAGAACCTCTACCGTCTCGCCGAAGCGCTGCTGTCTGCCGGGCAGCCCGCGCGGGCTGAGCGGGTCTGCCACGACGTGGTCGCCCTGACCCGCGGTCAGGGCGACCGCCTGGGCGAGGCCCACGGGCTGTGCGTCCTCGGCGAGGCCCAGTGGCGGCAGAACGAGGCGCACAAGGCGCGCGCCAGCCTGCTGGTGGCACTGCGCGCCGCCGAAGAGGTCAGGGACCGGTTCCTGCAGGCCCGGATCACGACGAACCTCGCCTGCGTCGAGGCGATCCGGGGAGGAAGCACTGCCACAGTCCCCCTGGAGTGGGCCCAGCAGGAGTTCCGTACGCTCAACGCACCGTTATGGGTGCGGCGCGCGGGCCTGCTGCAGCAGGCCCTGGCGTCTCGGTCTGTCGGCCGGCCGATCGACGGCTCGGCCCTGGCACGCCTGCTCGACGCACGCTGACCGTTCCTGGTCAGTGAGCAGGAGTGAGTCCCGGCTCACCGGTACGCCCCGAACGGTCTTGGGCGCACTGGTCCTCCGCTTTCGCGTCCCGGTCGGCGACGCATATCCCGTATGCGGTCCGTCCCGGGCGGGCGGAATTCCTACGACCTGGCCATATGGGTGTGGCCGGAGGCGACGGGGAGGCCCCGAACCATCTCGCTGGTGACACGGGGGCCCCGACTGCTGACGCCCACCCGGCGTCCCAGATCGCACCGAATACGTTACGCACACCCCGCCGGGCATACCCGCAGCTTGTGACACCGTTCACCCCATCGTGCCCACGTTCGCCAAAACGATGTGCCTGCTCAGCAGTTGTGACCCCCCGAGCCCCCCGGCACGCGTCGGCGATGCCGGTCACAGGGTCCAGGGCAGGTCTGTGGTCCCGGTGTCGCCCGCGGCGGTGATGACGGTCCACGGGAGGTCGTCCGTGCCCGGGTCGGTCGCCGCACCGCCGAGCAGCGGGAGGAAGAGGAACGCCGTGGTGATGAACGCCGCTGCGGTCGGACGGGGCTTGCGCATCAACGGATCTCCCAGTCGTGAAATAAATTCCCCATGATTTTCGGAAACCACCCTACGGGGCCGCGCTTTTGTATCGATTTCCCCGCTATTTCGCGTGCTCGAAATCGCCACGATAACGCGGGGAAAATGCGCGCCGCTAGAGTCCTGGAGACTGTTTCATCAGGGCTGCCAGGTGTGCCACGTGCCTCCACGGGGAAAAGAGGGCGCGCCGGAAACGGATTGTGCTGTGCTGAACTCTGGTGGTGTGGCTGTCAGACCCGTCGACGGGATCGCCGAGCCGGACGGCGTCGGCGCAGAAGTGCCGGCGGCGCTCGAATTCAGGCTGCTCGGGCCGGTTTCCGCGATCCGGTTCGGGAGACCGGTCCCGCTGTCCGGGACGAAGATCCATACCGTACTGGCGGTGCTGCTGCTCGCGAGAGGCGCCCTGGTCACCGACGACAGACTGAGCGCGGCGCTGTGGGGAGATGCCCCGCCACCCACGTCGAATTCTCAGATCTACACCTATGTGTCACGGCTCAGGAAGGGCCTCAAAGGCGCGGTGGAGATTTCCAGGAAAGGCTCGGGATACGTACTCGACGCGAAAAACGCCCAGGTCGACCTGTTCTCCTTCGAACGGCTCGACCGGCTGGGCCAGCAGGCCCTGAGGGAGCGCCGCCACGAGGACGCGGGGCGGCTCCTCGGCCTGGCGCTCGACTGCTGGAGCGGCCATGCCCTGGAGAACGTCACCGACCACCTGCTCCAGGCCGAGCAGCCGCGTCTGGAGTTCCTGCGCGCAGAGGCGCTGGAGCGCCGGATCGAGGCGGACCTGGCGCTCGGCAGGCACCGCGCCCTGGTACCCGAACTCCTCTCCCTGGTCGCCCGCTTCCCCATGGACGAGAACCTGCGCGCACACCTCATCACTGCGCTGCACAGGTCGGACCGGCAGGCGGCGGCCGTCAAGGTGTACGGCGAGGGCCGCCGGATCCTCGACGAGCAGCTCGGTGTGGCGCCCGGTCCGCAGCTCAGCGGGGCGTATGTGCGGATGCTGCACGGAGAAGGCGCCCCGGCGCCGCGCAAACCGCTCGTCCTGCTGCCCGCCCGGGCCGCCGCGTTCACCGGGCGGACGGCCGAGGCGGCCCGGCTCAGGTCGCTGCTGCTGCGCCGTGCGCCGGGCCCGGGCTCCCGGCTCAGGGCGGCGCTGGTCACGGGGATGCCCGGCAGCGGCAAGACGGCCCTGGCCGCCGAAGTGGCGTACCACTGCGCCAGGGCGTTCCCGGATGGGGTGCTGCACGCCGACCTCCAGGACGCCCACAGAGGCGCGAGGCCGCCCGCAGCCGTCCTGACCGAGATCCTCGCCGCCCTGGGTGAGGCCGTGCCGGCCGACGGGACCGGCCTCAACGGCCTGGTGCGGCGCTACCGCGCCAGGACGGCCGCGGCCCGGATGCTGCTCGTCCTGGACGACGCGCTGAGCGACTCGCAGCTGGCCCCCCTGCTGCCCGCGGGCCCGGACACCGCGGTGCTGGTCACCAGCCGGGCGCGGCTGGCGACCGTGCCCGCCGTCCACACGGTGGCCCTGCGCCCGATGAGCGACGAGGAGGCAGCGGCGCTGCTCGCCGAGACCGCGGGCGCGGAACGGATCGCCGCCGAGCCGTCGGCGGCGCGGGACCTGGTGCGCCACTGCGCCGGACTGCCGCTCGCGGTGCGGATCGCGGGCGCCCGGCTCGCCTCCCGCACGCACTGGCCGGTGGCCAGGATGGCCGCCCAGCTCGCCGAACCACGCTCCAGGCTCGCCGCCCTGTCCTACGGCGACCTCGACCTCTCCCGCACCCTGGCCCGGGCACTGCCCCCGCTGCGCCCGGCCACCCGGGCCGTCCTGCCCTGGCTCGCGAAGATGGGCCCGGGCCCCTTCACCGCCCGGCTCGCGGGTGACGTGGTCGGCCTCGCCGAAGCCGAGGCGGAGCGAGCCCTGGAAGACCTCGTCGACGCCTCCTTGATCCGCCCGGAGGCAGGAGGCGGCGATGCCCAGGAGGCGGATCGCTACCGGTTCCATCCCCTGGTCCTGCTGCTGGCGGACTCACTGCCGAGAGCGGAGAACCCGTTGTGACCCCTGACCGCACGGCCCGGCCCCGCCAAGTCGGCGGCAAGTTACAAAATAGCGGTGGGCAAGATCTGTGGCCGAGGGTTGACGCCATGAAGCGTATGGATGGTGACCGCCATGAGTGAGGCGGCCGGGATCACCTCGGAAGACTCGGTGCAGGCTCTGTGTTCGGCCATCGAGGAAGCGGCCGGGCTGCTGGAGGTGGAGTGCTCGCGGGACAAGGTGCTGCCCATCCTGGACCTGTACGGGGGTGATCTCGCGCAGTCCGCGGTCGCGTTCAGGGTGGCGACCGGCGCGCGCCGCGCGGGAGAGCTCGACTGCCGGTTCATGGTGCCGCAGGACGTCGACCCGTACCAACTGGCCCTGGACAACGGCCTGGTGAAGAAGACGGACCACCCCGTCGCCAGGCTGCTCTCGGACATCCGGGAGAGCTGCCCCGTCGACGGCTACGGCATCGACTTCGGGGTCGTCGGGGGGTTCAAGAAGATCTGGGTGGTGCTGCCCAGGACCGGCCTTCAGCAGGTCACGAAGCTCGCCGGCATCCCGTCGATGCCGCGCAGCCTGGGCGAGAGCCTCGACTTCATCGCCCGGCACGGCCTGGGCGACACCGCGGGTCTGCTCGGGATCGACTACCGCAACCGGACCGTGAACGTGTATTTCGGTGAGCCCCCCGCCGGGGGCATCGCTGCGGAGTCCGTGCGGTCGATGCTCCGCGAGGTCGACCAGGCGGAGCCCACCGAGCAGATGCTCAGGCTCGGCCGGCAGGCCTTCGGCGTCTACGTGACCCTGAACTGGGACTCCCCGAAGATCGAGCGGATCTGCTTCGCGGTGGCGACCACGGACCCGGCCAGTCTTCCCGTCGAACTCGACGACAGGATCGATCTGTTCGTGAAGCACGTGCTGCGCGCCGACCCCGGCACGAAGTTCGTCTACGCCGTCGCCTCCCAGCCCGACGGTGAGTACTACAAGCTCCAGTCCTACTACCGGTGGGGCTCCGGAGTGCCGGAGATCATGCAGCTGACCGAGGGCGCCCTCGCGGACCCGGTGTAGCCCACCCCCTTTCTTTTTGACACCCCAAACTCCTCAAACTCCCCACGGCCCGCAGGCGGTTGGAGTCTCCTTGCCGCCCGGTCCGTCATTTCCGGAAGGACGAAGCATTGGGAACAGTGGAAGTTCCGGTACTGATCGTGGGCGGGGGCGGCTCCGGCCTGTCCGCCTCCGTCTTCCTGTCCGACCACGGTGTCGGCCACCTGCTGGTGGAACGCCGCGCCGACACCTCGCGACTGCCGAAGGCGCACTACGTCAACCAGCGCACGATGGAGATCTTCCGCCAGCACGGACTGGACGGTGATGTGGCCCAACAGGCCGCGACACCCGAGCAGTTCGGCAAGGTCCGCTGGCAGACCACGCTCACCGGCGAGGGGCCGCTGGACGCACGGCTGATCCACGAGATCGACGGCTTCGGCGGCGGCGCGCTGCGCGAGGCGTACGAGGCGGCCGGGCCCGTCCTGCCGTCCAAGCTGCCGCAGCTGCGCCTCGAGCCGGTCCTTCGCCGCCACGCCGAGGAGCGCAATCCCGGACGGATCCTGTTCGGCCACGAGCTTCTCTCGCTGACCGAGGACGACGGCGGCGACCGGGTCGTCGCCGAGATCCGCTCCACCGCGACCGGCGAGACCACCACGGTCACGGCGCGGTACGTGATCGCGGCGGATGGCGGCCGCACGGTCGGCCCCGCCCTCGGCGTGCGGATGGAGGGCCTGCCCGCCCTGTTCGACGCCACCACGGTCTACTTCTCCGCCGACCTGTCGCAGTGGTGGAACGAGGGCTCGCTCATCACCTGGTTCCTCAACCCGTACCGCCAGGACTTGTCCAGCGCTCTCATTGAGATGGGCCCGACCTGGGGCAAGCACTGCGAGGAGTGGGGCCTGCACCTCTCCCTGGCCGGGATCGACCGCGCCGACGAACAGGCGGTGACCGACCGGATCCGCGAGGTCCTGGGGCTGCCCGGCCTGGAGCTGACCCTGCACGAGGTGACGAGCTGGACCGTGGAGGCGGTGCTCGCCGAGCGCTACCGCCACGGGCGGGTGTTCCTGGCCGGCGACGCCGCCCACCGCCAGCCGCCCGCCGTCGGCCTCGGCCTGAACACCGGCATCCAGGACGCGCACAACCTCGCCTGGAAGCTGGCCGCGGTGCTCTCCGGCCGCGCCGGCGAGAGCCTGCTCGACACCTACGAGGCGGAGCGGCGGCCGGTCGGCCAGTACAACCTGGGCTGGGCGATGTCTGCGGCCTCGCACCACCAGGTGGTCATCGACGCCGCCGTCGGCCTCGGCCCGCACGTGCCGCCGGAGCGCCGCACGCCGGTGTTCTTCTCCTACTTCGCCCCATCCCCGGTCGGCGCGGCCCAGCGCACCCGGGCGGCGGAGATCTTCGCCACCCACCGCGGCGAGTGCCAGGCGCTCGACGTGGAGACCGGTTTCGCCTACGAGCAGGGCGCGGTCGCCCCGGACGGCAGCCGCCCGCCGGCCCGCTCGCCGCTGGGCGACGTGTACCGGCCCACGACCCGCCCGGGGCACCTGCTGCCGCACGCGTGGGTCGAGCACGACGGCCGGCGGGTGTCCACCCACGACCTGGTCGGTTCCGGCACCGGCTTCGTGCTGATCACCGGAGCGGACGGGGAGGCGTGGCACGAGGCGGCGGCGCTGGCGGCGGAGAAGCTCTCGGTGCCCGTCACCGCGGTCCGCGTCGGGGACGCGGCGGAGTACACCGACGCCGACGGCGCCTGGCAGACCCTGCGTGAGACGGACGGGGCGGGCGCCGTCCTGGTCCGGCCCGACAACCACGTGGCCTGGCGCAGCGCAGGCGGCGAGGCGGACCCGGCGGGCTCCCTGACCGAGGCCCTCTCCCTCGTCCTGGGCCACCGCGCCCCGTGACCCGGACCGACCCCCTCGACGCGACGAAGACGAAAGAAGCAGCATGATCAACAGAAGGTCCTTCCTCGCCGGCGCCGGAGGCGTCGCGCTGGCCACGACGGCGCTGTCCGGCGCCGCGAAGGCCGCGACCAGCGCCCCCGGCACCAAGTGGAGCCGACTGGCCGACAGCCTCCAGGGGCGCCTGGTGCTCCCGTCCGACACGGACTACCAGCGGGCCAAGCAGCTCTTCCAGGTCCAGTACGACGCCACCAGCCCTCAGGCGGTCGCCTACTGCTCCTCCACCGCCGACGTGGCCCGGTGCATCGGCTTCGCCGAGGCCAACAGCATCCCCGTCGCCGCGCGCAGCGGCGGCCACAGCGCGGGCGGCTACTCCACGACCCAGGGTCTGGTCATCGACGTGTCCGGGCTGAACTCCGTGGTCCTCGGCGACGGATCGGCGCGGATCGGCCCCGGTGCGCAGCTCGTCGACATCGCGAACACGCTCGCCCCGGCCGGCCTCGGCATATCCGCCGGCTACTGCCCCACCGTCGCGGCCGGCGGGTTCTTCCAGGGCGGCGGCATGGGCCTGTTCACCCGCAGCATCGGCATCGCCTCCGACAAGGTGACCTCGGCGCAGGTGGTCCTCGCCGACGGCCGGACCGTGACCGCCTCGCCGGATTGTCACAGCGACCTGTACTGGGCCCTGCGCGGTGGCGGCGGCGGGAACTTCGGCATCGTGACCTCCTACACGGTCACCCCCTCCGAGCTGACCGACGTGGCCGCCGTCAACCTCGTGTGGACCTTCGACCAGTCGCTGGACATGCTCGACGGCTGGACGCAGTGGCTGGCCGACGCGCCGTGGACGATCGGCAGCGGCGTCAACGTCACGCTGACGGACGCCGGGCCCGGGAAGGTGCCGACCGCCGGGGTGTTCCTCGGCTCGGTGGACACCGGCCCGGCGTTCGACGCCGAGATCGCCCGGCTGATCTCGCTGGTCGGCCGCCCCCCGGCGTACCAGCAGAAGTTCACCGCCCCGTACCAGTCGGTGCTGATGTCTCTCTACCTGTGCTCCGAGCTCACGGTGGCGCAGTGCCACCGCGCCGACACCTCTGCCGAGGGCAAGCTCCAGCGCCCGGCGTTCGGCACGTGGCGCAGCCGCCTGTTCGAGCGGACGATGCCGCGCGAGGGCTGGGCCAAGGCGCTGGAGGTGGTCGACGGGAACCGGTTCGCCGGGCAGATGCGCCAGCTGCAGATCTCCGCCCTCGGCGGAAAGGCCAACACCCTGTCGCGGACCGCCACCGCCTATGTGCACCGCGACAGCCTCTTCTCGGCCAGCTTCCTCACCTCGAACGCGGCCGCGCCGGTCTCCGACGAGGCCAAGGCCGCCGCCTGGCAGTTCGTCGACGCGGGTTTCGCGGTGATCGACCCGTACTCCAACGGCGAGACGTACCAGAACTTCATCGACCCGCGCCTGCCCGACTGGCAGCGCTCCTACTACGCCGAGAATCACGCGCGGCTGGCCGGGGTCAAGGAGAAGTACGACCCGCACCGGTTCTTCCGGTTCGCACAGGGCATCCGCTGACCCGCGCCCGGCTCCGCCGGTCGGGTGATCTCCCGACCGGCGGAGCCGGGCCCTTTTCGCAGAACTCCCAGGCCATCCACGCCGGTTCACACCAGTCCAGACAGGAGCACAGTATGAAAATCGCGGACCTTGCGCGCTCGACGCTGTTAGCGTGGCCTGAGGAGGTCTCCCCGGACGAGGTGCGCCAGGCCACGTCCCGGCTGGTCTCGTACGTAAGCGGCAGAGTCGATGCCGACGGCGCGATACGGGAGGAGTGCGAGAGCCGGGTGCTGGAGTCTGCGCTCGCACTCTCGCTGATGACCCGCACCGGCGCGCACTCCCCGGCCAGGGACCGCCTGCTGACGTTCCTCCGCGGCCACCAGGAGTCCCCGGACCGGCTCGACCGCGTCCTCGCCTCGCTCTCCGTCGGCCGGGAGACCGCCGGTGACGCCGAGCTCGTCGGCCGGCTGACGGCGGGCGTGCTCGGCTCCGCGCCGGGCTTCATCTCCGCCCGCCGCCGCATGATGGTGTACGCGGTGCTGTCGGTGCTCGGCTGCCCGTTGCCGGCCGACGCCGAGCTGCCGGGCGGCGGGGAGGTCCCCACCGACCCCCTGCACTCCTGGGCCGCGGTGCAGGAGGCGTCCATCACGCTGATCCTGGCCACCGCCACGGGCGTCAGCAACAAGGCCTCCGAGGCAGCGCTGGACACACTCCTGGCCACAGACCCGGCCACGACGGTGTGGGAGGGCTACGTGCTGATGCACGTGCTGGTGCTGCACGCGCTCGCCTCGGTCCCCGGGCACGAGGAGACCGTGCGCCGCGGCCTGGAGACGCTGCTGCGCCACCAGCGCGCCGACGGCGGCTTCCCGTTCGTCCTGGAGTTGCACAACTGGTGCACGGCCACGGGCGGCCTTGCGCTCTGTGCGGCGGGCGCCGAGCCGGAGCTGCTGCGCAGGATGGCGGGGATGCTCACCGCCCACCAGGGCGGCGCCCCGCTGCGCTCCCTCTCCCGCGGTGCGACGCTCACCGGCGGCTGGTCGATTTCCCCCGTTGTGGCGCAGAACGACGTCGACGACACCTCCTGCGCCCTGGAGTTCCTCCAGGCGATCGACCCGGTGGCCCACGGCGCGGCGGTGCGGCGCGGCCTTGACGCGCTGCTGGTCGCGCAGGGGGCCGACGGCGGCTTCCCGACCTACGTCGCCGGCGCCTCCTCCGAGCCGTGCATGACGGCCGCGGCGGTCTGCGCGCTCGCGCCGCACCCCTTCACCGCGCCCGCCCGGGAGCGGGCCCTGGCGTTCCTCGCCGACAGCCAGCTGGCCGACGGCGGCTTCGAGCCCGGGTGGAGCCGCAGCCGTCTGCACACCCTGTTCCGCGCGCGGCTCGCCGCGTCCACCGCCGGCCCGGACGACCTGCGCACCGCCGCCATGGCCGAGCGGATCGAGCGCACGGTACGCGAGACGCAGAACGCCGACGGCGGCTGGGGCATGCAGCCCGGCGACCCCAGCGACGACATCAGCACCGCCTACGGCCTGATCGTGCTGTGCTACGGCGACGACCCGCAGCCCGTCGGCCGCGCCCTGTCCTGGCTGCTCGCACAGCAGAAGGCGGACGGCGGCTTCGGCGGCCCGCCCGACATGGTCGGCCCCCGCCCCTTCTCGTACCACTTCCCGCTGCTGACCGACATCCCAGTGCTGCTCGCCCTCGGCCACGTCCGCTCGCGGGTTCTGGACCCGTCGGCCGCGCCGCAGGAGGTGCAGTGACCGCCGTCGCGACCTCGCCTTCGCCTCCCCTTCAACCCGTCCTTCCAACCCCCCGTACAGAGGATTCGACATGATGCGGAAACTGGCCGCCTTGCCCAGCGGAAGAGTGGGCAAGTGGGTCGTCATCGCGCTCTGGGCTGTCCTGCTGGTCCCGGCGCTGATGCTGGCCGGGAAGCTCGGCGACGCCGAGGAGAACGACAACTCGGCCTGGCTGCCCGGTAACGCGGAGTCGACCGCGGTCGTCGAGCGTGCCGAGAAGTTCATGCCCGCCGACAGCATGCCCGCGATCGTGGTCTACGACCGGTCCGGCGGTGTCACCGACGCCGACATGGCCAAGGCGCAGGCCGACGCCGCGGCGTTCAAGGGCATCGACAATGTCGTGGGCCAGATGCAGGGCCCGGTGAAGGCCGAGGACGGCAAGGCCATCCAGACCATCGTCCAGGTACGCAAGGACAAGTCCGGCTGGGAAGGGCTCGGCAAGGTCGTCGACGCGATGACCGAGGTCGGCAAGAAGAACGCGGACGGCCTCGGCTTCCACGTGGCCGGGCCGGTCGGCTACGGAGCCGACTCGATCAAGGCGTTCGGCGGCGGAGGCGCCCTGACGACGATCACCGCGCTGGTGGTGCTCGTGATCCTGCTGCTCACCTACCGCAGCCCGCTGCTGCCCCTGCTGCCGCTGATCACCGTCGGCGTGGCCCTGGTCACGGCGGAGGCGCTGATCTACCTGCTGGCCAAGGACGCCGGACTCGTCATCAACAAGCAGACCAGCTTCATCCTGACCGTGCTGATCTTCGGCGCCGCCACCGACTACGCGCTGCTGCTCATCTCCCGCTACCGGGAGGAGCTGCTGCGGCACGAGGACCGGCACGAGGCGATGGCGGAGGCCCTGTACCGCTCGGGCCCCGCGATCATGGCCAGCGCCGCGACCGTCGCGGTCAGCCTGATGCTGCTGATGCTGGCCGTTCTGAACTCCACCAAGGGCCTCGGTCCGGCCTGCGCCATCGGCATCCTGGTCGGGCTGCTCGCCATGGTCAGCCTCATGCCGGCCCTGCTGGTCGCCTGCGGCCGGTGGATTTTCTGGCCGGTGAAGCCGGTGTACGGCTCGGAGTCGGCGGTCAAGGAGAGCGTCTGGAGCCGGGTCGGCACGGCCGTCTCCGGTCGCCCGCGGGTGGTATGGATCGGCACCGTGCTGGTCCTCGCGGCCATGGCGCTCGGGGCGTTCGGGCTCAAGGCCGACGGCCTCGCCAACAAGGACCAGTTCACCAACAAGCCGCAGATGGCGGTCGGCGAGGAGATCAGGGCCGAGCACTTCCCGGCCGGATCGGGCGACCCCGTCTACGTCGTGGCCAAGGGCGACGCGGCGGAGCAGGTCAAGGCCGCGCTGGCCGGTGTGCCGGGGATCGCCCGCGTTGCGGCCGCCCCGGTGGCCAAGGGCGCCGAGGTCGTTCTGCTCGGGGAGCTGAAGGACGAGCCCAGCAGCAAGGCGGCGATGCGTACCGTCGAGCAGGCCAGGAAGGCGGTCCACGCGGTCGAGGGCGCCGACGCACAGGTCGGCGGCAGCACGGCGATCATGGTGGACACCGAGGAAGCGGCGTCCCGCGACTCCAAGGTGATCATCCCGATCGTGCTGCTCGTGGTGCTGTTCATCCTGGCGGTGCTGCTGCGGGCGGTGGTCGCGCCGCTGCTGCTGATGGCGACGGTGGTGCTGTCGTTCGGGGCAGCGATCGGCGTGAGCAGCCTGGTGTTCGATCATGTGTTCGGATTTGCCGGGGCCGACGCGACCTTCCCGCTGCTGTCGTTCGTGTTCCTGGTCGCCCTGGGCATCGACTACAACATCTTCCTGGTCACCCGGGTACGCGAGGACGCGCTGCTGTACGGCACCCGGCGCGCCGCGCTGACCGGCCTGTCCTCCACCGGCGGCGTGATCACCTCGGCGGGCGTGGTGCTGGCCGGCACCTTCGCGGCGATGGCCTCGCTGCCGCTGGTCTTCGCGGCCGAACTCGGCTTCACGGTGGCGTTCGGCGTGCTGCTGGACACCATCGTGGTCCGCTCGGTGCTGGTCACCGCGCTGACCCTCGACGTGGGCCGGTGGATGTGGTGGCCCGGCAAGCTGTTCCACAGCCGGGACGTCGCCCTGCCGCTGGTGGACGAGCCCGATCGGGAACCCGCGCTCGGCGGCCGGTGACGGCTGTCTGCCACGGGCCCGGTGTCGGCCGGGAGGGCCGGCACCGGGCCCGTGGCAGATCCGGGTTGTCCGGCTCGATCTTCAGCAGCGGATCCCTCAGCAGCGGATCCCTCAGCAGAGGCGATCGCATTCGCCGTCCGGGTCATGTCCGGACACACACCTTCGGGGAAGACCCAATGAGTTCAGAGGCGTTGGACAGGGGAACTGGACTCGGCACGACGACCGCCGGCCCTGTGGCCGGCGGCAGACGTGGGGCGGAGATCATTCCTGAGCAGTGGTCAGGGGAGAACACGGGGAGCACGCAGCGCATAGCGGAACTGGAGCGCGAGGTCCGGGAGCTCAGACGGGCGAACGAGACGCTGAAGCGGTACTTCAGCAAGGCCCTCGAACTCGACGTCGGACTCGGACTCCCAGGCGACGGCTTCACCGAAGCCGTCGCCGGGTACGGCCCGGACGGGGCCGCGACCGTGCGCCGTCCTGGGCAGGGCGCCGCCCAGTGGGCCGGGGACCGCTCCCCGCACAGCCCGCAGGAGCCGGCGGCCGGGGTGGAGTTCCGGGTGCTGGGCCCGATCGAGGCGGCCGTCGGCGGACGGTGGGTGGACCTGGGCGCACCCAAGCAGCGTGCGGCGCTCGCGCTGCTGGTCAGCCAGGTGGGCCAGCTGGTGTCGGTCGACGTGATGGTGGAGGAGCTGTGGGACGGCCGGCCGCCGCAGTCGGCGATCACCTCACTCCACGCGTACATCGCCAATCTGCGGCGGGCCCTGGAGCCGCACCGGGCGCCGCGGACGCCGGCGACGGTGCTGTGCACCCGCGGGCGGGGCTATCTGCTGGACAGCCGGGTCGTCGAGGTCGATGCCCACCGCTTCGGCGAGCGCGCCATGGCCGGGTGGCAGGCGCTGGACCGGAGCGATCCGCAGCGGGCGCTGTACGAGTTCGAGGCGGGGCTGGCGCTGTGGCGCGGGGAGGCGTACACGGAGATGGCCGGCGCCGCGCATGTCGCGCCAGAGGCCGTACGCCTTGAGGAGCTGCGGCTCTCGGTGATCGAGGGCCGCTGCGCCACGCTGATCGCGGTGGGGGCCCACGAGATGGCGGTGCCCGAGCTGGTGGCCTTCACGCAGGCCCATCCGCTGCGCGAGCAGGGGTGTGAGCTGCTGAGCCTGGCGCTGTACCGGGCAGGGCGGCAGGCCGAGGCGCTGTCGGTGCTGCGGGCCCACCAGAAGCGGATGGTGGAGGACCTGGGGATCTCTCCCAGCCTCGCGCTGCAGCACCTGGAGTTGGAGATCCTGCGGCAGGCGCCGGAGCTCGACCGGTAGCCGCCCCGCCCTCCTCCCTGCACGTGTGCGCGTGAAGCCTCCGGCAGGGCGGTTCCCGACCCGGGACCGCCCACTGCCGGAGGCTGCACGCGGCTTTGGGCGGTGAGGCCGTCTCTGCGTTGTGGTATCCCGCCTGCTCTCGGGCGGGGAGCAGGGCGGAGCCCCGGTCGGGGGCCGACCGGGGCTCGGGCGGGGCTTGGGTGGGTGGGGGTCAGCGGGCGAGGACGAGGGTGGTGGGGGAGGGGGTGGTCAGGAAGCGGATGTCCTCGAAGCCCGCTTCGGTGAGCCAGGCGTGGTAGTCGGAGCGCCGCCAGGTGCTGCCGTGCCGGCTCTTCAGGAGCATCTCCCCTGCGAAGGTCAGCGCGAAGGGCGGGCCGCTGCGGTCGTCGTCGACGATGTAGTCGGAGACGACCAGCGTGCCGCCGGGCTTCAGCGCCTTGCGTACCATGGCGAAGACCTCCGTGTTGTCCTTCGGCCCCTCCTGGTGGGCGATGTTGGAGTACATCACGACGTCGTGGTCGCCGTCGCCGAAGTCAGCGGTGTGGAAGTCGCCGTCGACGTGGCTGACACGGTCGCCCACGCCCCGCTCGGCGAGCAGCCGGCGGGCGATCGCATTGATCGGCGCCCAGTCGATCTGGGTCGAGCGGGCGTCGGGGTTCAGCCCGAGCCAGACGGCCGAGCAGACGCCCGACCCGCCGCCGATGTCGAGGATCGAGATCTTCCCGGCGTCCGCAAGACCCAGGGCGTCGGCGGCCATCCGCGCCACGGGGACCGACTGCGCGGCGATGGCCTGGACCAGCCCCTCCCAGTGCGGGTTGTCGGACACCTCCACCACCGCGTCCGTCAGCGGTCCTCCGGCGCGTACGACATCGGGCAGCGCCGCCAGGGAGCTCATGTGACCCATCTTCAGCTTGGCGAAGCCGCTCAGGGAGGCGGGCCTGCCCTCCACCAGGAAGGCGGACGCCTCGGCGGTGTTGCGGTAGCGGCCGTCCGCCACCTCGACCAGGCCCATGCCGACCAGTCCGTCGAGGAGGGCCTGCGCGCCACGCAGCGAGATCCCGGCGCGCTCGGCCAGTTGCTCCGCGGAGGCGGCACCGTCCACGAGGTGGGTGAAGACCGAGTACGTCGCGGCCGTGCCCAGGACCCCGGTGGCCCAGTAGCCGTTGATCAGCCGCATGATCCGGTCCGACGTCGGACCGCCGCCGTTCGTGCTGGTGCTGTTCGTGTCGGTGGCGTTCATGCGGTCCTTCCCGCGTACTGGCGCGGCGCCGGCACGGCGACCGGGCGCTCTTGTGTGTTCGGGGCCGGTTCGGCGACCCAGGTGCCCAGGGCCATCTCGGCGGTGATGCCGGGGCCGAAGCCGGCGATCATGCCGGTGGCGCCTGAGGGCAGTTCTCCGGGCTCCTCGAACCGCCTGCGCAGGGCGTCGAGCACGACGGCGCTGGCGATGTTCCCGTATTCGCTCAGCGTCCCCCAGCTGTGCCGGAAGACCGTGCGGTCGACACCGAGATACTTGGCGAGGTCGTCCAGGATCCGGGGGCCGCCGGCGTGGATGATGTAGAAGTCGAGGGCGCCGGCGTCCCAGCCGTGGCCCGCGGCGAGGTCGCGCAGCACCGGGGCGAGGGGCTCCATCGTCCCCGGGACCCGACGGTCGAGCTGGAAGTGGAATCCGGTGTCGCGTACGGCGTAGGAGATCCACTCCTCGGTGTTCGGAATGAGGTAGGAGGCGTTGCGCTCCAGCTGTACGCCGGTGACGCCGCGGCCGCCGCGGCCCCGCACCACGGCGGCCGCGACCGCGTCGCCGAACAGCCCGTCGGACAGCAGCGAGCCGACGTCGTCGGCGTCGGGCTGGTAGCACAGCGAGCACAGTTCGCAGGAGACGATCAGGACGTTGCTGTCGGGGTGGGCCATGCAGAAGTCATGGGCGCGGTTGATCGCCGCTCCGCCCGCCGCGCAGCCCAGCTGTGCGATCGGCAGCTGCCGGGTGTCGTACCGGAACCCCATGGTGTTGATCAGCCACGCGGTGAGCGAGGGCATCAGGAACCCGGTGCACGACACGTAGATGATCGCGTCGATGTCTTCGGCCCTCAGGCGAGCGTTCACCAGGGCTTCTTCGATGACTTCCGGGCAGCGCTTCTTCGATTCCGTCTCGTATATGCGGTTGCGTTCCTCGAAGCCCGGGTGGTTCAGGGTTTTCTCGATGGGCTGGACCAGGTGCCGCTTCTGCACTCCGGTGTTCTCTATCAGCCGGAGCGCGAGCGGAAGCTGTGGCTTTCCCGCATGTGCCTTCCTGGCGAAATCCAGGGTCTCTTCCATGGTGATGGTGTATTCCGGCACGCGCACCGAAGGCTTGTGCAGAATTGGCATGTCCGGCATCTACCTCTCAGATACAGGGGATATTCTTCCGTCTTTACGGCATTAATGTCGTACGTCAGGCTTGCCGGTTTCTTGGTGGCGGCTTGCCGTCCAGTTCCCGGTCCACCGGGGCGGCCGCGGCACCGGTGTGGCAATCGGGATCCAGGAGCCGGGTGATCTGGTCATCCGTCAGATGTGCGGTGACCTCTGGCAGTGCGCCCAGGACGGCGGCGAGGGGGCTGCCGGTGCGGTCGGCCTCGGCCGAGGCGCGGGTCAGCAGATCCTTCGCGGGGGCGTTGCCGAGCAGCGGCGCCAGGGTGGCCGGGACGCGCTCGGAGACGATCTGACTCCCTGTCGGGTCCAGGTTCTCCCGCCGATCACGGCGAGTTCGCGTACATCCAGCCGGTCGGCCTGCGCGGCGCGGGTGACGGCGGCCGTCGCCTCGGCGGGCACCGTGCCGATCGCGGATGCGGCGTTCGGCGCCGGGGTTCAGTGCGGGCACGCGTGGTTCTTCAGCTCGGTCCGCAGGACTTCCACGACGCGTTCGACCTGGTCCATGCGGAGTTCGGCGTGCATGGGTATGGCCAGGTTGCGCTGGAAGAGGTCCGCCGAGACCGGGCACTGCTGCGTGGAGCGGTACACCGGCTGGAGGTGGGTGGCCCAGGTGCCGTGCCCGCAGCCGATGCCCTGGGCGCGCAGGGCGGCGGCGAGCCCCGAACGGTCCACGCGTGGATCGAGGGTCACCATGTAGGACTGCCAGGCGTGGGTGCGGTCCTGCGGCACGTACGGCACCGTGAGCAGTTCCTCGTCCGCGAGCATCTCCCCGTAGCGCGCCGCGACCGCGCGCCGCCGGTCGAGGAGTTCGTCGACCCGGTCCAGCTGCACCTGCAGGATCGCGGCGGCGATGTCGGAGAGCTTGTAGTTGTAGCCGATGTCGGTGAACGAGGGGATCGGCAGACCGACGACCTGCGCCTGGTCGAAGATGCTGCCGATGCCGAAGGACGACCGCAGCCTGGCGTCCGCCCCGATCACGGGATCGGCGGTGAGCAGGGCCCCGCCCTCGCCGCTGGTGGCCCCCTTGCGTCCGTGGAAGGACAGGCAGGCCACCGGCGCCAGCGCGCCCGCCTCGCGGCCCTGGTACGTCGCACCGACCGCGCAGGCGGCGTCCTCGACGACGAACAGGCCGTGGCGGTCCGCGATGGCCATCAGCTCGGTGTAGTCGGCGGGCAGGCCGACGGTGTCCACCGCGATCACGCCCACCGTGCGTGGGCCGACCAGGTCTGCCACCGCCTGCGGGTCGACGGTGCCGGTGTCGGCGCGCACGTCCGCGAAGACGGGGGTCGCGCCGACGTAGCGCACCGCGTGGGCCGGGGCGGGGAAGGTGTAGTCGGCGACGATCACCTCGTTGCCGGGTTCGACGCCGAGTGCCAGCATGGCCAGGTGGAGAGCCGCGCCGCAGTTGCTGAGTGCGACCGCGTCACCGACCCCGTAGCGCTTGGCCAGCTGGGCCTCCAAGGACTTCCCCTTGGGGCCCTGGCCGGCCGGCCAGCCCGAGGCGAACACCTCGGCGACGGCCGCGAGTTCTCTGTCTCCCAGGCTCGCATGCACGAGCGGAATGGTGTCCAAGGTCATCGGTCGTCACCTGTCCTCACGCCGCGTGGTGCGCGGCCGGGGCGAAGTCGGGCCGGGCGGGGGGTTCGAAGCGCAGGGGGGTGATCTGGTTGACGTCGTAGCGCTCGCGCATCCGCTGCACGGCGTCGGAGTCCACCGACCGGCCCGCGGCGAAGATCTCCACGATCTCCTCGAAGTACCGCTCGTGGTCGGGCGAGGGGTAGCTCTGGAAGAGCATGCGCGCCGGCTTGTCGGTGGGGTTCCGGAACGCGTGCGGGCATCCCGGCGGGACGAACATGCAGCTGCCCTCGTCGGCGCGGACGGCGCGGTCGCCGCCGGGGGACTCCCAGTCGTGCCAGCTCTCCGCGGTCCGCTCGGCGGGCTCGAACGCGAGGAGTTCCAATTCCCCTTCCAGTACGTAGAAGAACTCCTGGGAATGGGTGTGGGTGTGCGCCCCGACGTCGAATCCCGGAGGCACGACCACTTCGAACATGGAAAGGGAGGAGCCGTCCGCGGAGGTGACCTTGAAGGTCACGTCCTGTGCCTTCGTGACCAGTTTTCGGCCCTGGCCGGGCGGAACGATGAGACCGCTCATGTGCTTTCGCTTCCTCGGGGTCGGTACGGGCGCGGGCAGGCGGGACCGCGCGGCGGAGAATTTTCTTCAGGCGCATGTGTGCCGGGAAAGGCCGGCACGGAGAGGCGCGGAATGCGTCGCGGCGCCTCGTGCCGAGGTCGGCCGCGAGGGAAAGGATGCAATCGGCGACTTGGCCCCGACTGTTGTACGGATTGGCGTCCGCTTGCCGCCAAGCCGGTGCCAATCCGCTCCTCAGTCCCCGGCAAGTGATGCGGTCGATGATGCTCTTCACGGCTCGGCGAGCACTGCCGAGAAAGCCGTACCCGCAGGGAATGTCGAACCCTGCGGGACGACATCATCCGGGAGTTCGAGTTCTCCGCGCGATTCTCCGGGAAACCGGCGATTTCTCCTCGGCCCCGGCCACCGTGCCTGAAACGCGGACCGTCGAAATTGGTCTGAGCAATCTGAGGGGGAAACCATGTCGTCCGCCCTGCGCCGAGTCCTGCTCGCCGAGCCCCGCGGCGCCTGTGCCGGTGTTCACCGGGCCATCGAGACAGTGGAACGCGCGCTCGAGGTCCACGGTTCGCCGGTGTACGTACGCAAGCAGATCGTGCACAACGAGCACGTCGTCCGCGAACTGGAGGAGAAGGGCGCCCGGTTCGTCGACTCGGAGGAAGAGGTGCCGGTCGGGGCGGTGTGCATCTTCTCCGCGCACGGGGTGTCCCCGCAGGTGCGCGGCAACGCCCGGGGCCGTGAGCTCAAGGTCATCGACGCGACCTGCCCGCTCGTCGCCAAGGTGCACCAGGAGGCCCGCCGGTTCGCCCGCGACAAGGACACGCTGATCCTCATCGGGCACGCCGACCACGAGGAGATCGAGGGCACCTACGGGGAGGTCCCGGACCGCACGGTCGTCGTGGAGAACGCGGAGGAGGCCAGACGGCTCGACCTCCCGCCGGGCACGTCGGCGGCCTATCTCACCCAGACCACGCTGTCGGTGGACGACACGGCCGAGATCGTGGCCGTCCTCCACGAGCGGTTCCCCGGGCTGACCGGCCCCGGCAGCGCGGACATCTGCTACGCCAGCCAGAACCGGCAGAACGCGGTGAAGGCGATCGCCGGGCGCAGCGACCTCGTGCTCATCGTCGGGTCGGTCAATTCGAGCAACTCGCTGCGGATGGTGGAGGTCGCGCAGGCCGCGGGGGCGAAGGCCCGGCTGCTGCCCGGCTCGGACCTGCTGGACCCGACATGGCTGGAAGGCGTCGGCACCGTGGGGCTGAGCGCGGGCGCGAGTGTGCCCGAGGTGCTGGTCGAGCGGGTCCTGGAGCGGCTCGCGGAACTCGGGTTCGCCGAGGTCGAGACCGAGGTGAGCGCCACCGAGAACGTGGTGTTCAAACTGCCGCCGGAGCTGGAGGAGCAGACGCCGCAGGAGGGTGCCGGCGGTGGCGCCGCCGACGACCACGGCACCGTCGACGAGACCTGCGCCAAGCTGCTGGACCGGGTCGGCACGCGCATCGAGGAGCTGCTGATCGCCGAGGCGGCGCGCTGGAGCGCCGTGGACGCCCGCGTGGCGGTGCCGGTCGAGGCGATCGCGGAGCTGGTCGCGGCGGGCGGGAAGCGACTGCGCCCCCTGTTCTGCGTCAGCGGCTACCTGGCGGCCGGGGGCACGGCGGACGAGGACACGGTCGTCGACGCGGCGGCGGCGCTGGAGCTGCTGCACGTCTTCGCCCTCATCCACGACGACATCATGGACAACTCGCCCACCCGGCGCGGGGCGCCGACCGTCCACGCCACGTACGCGGGCGTCCACGCGGAGCGCGGCTGGGCCGGGGAGTCCCGCCGGTACGGGGAGGGCATCGCCATCCTGGCCGGAGACCTGGCGCTCAGCTACGCCAACCGGCTCGCGGGCCGCCTGACCGGCCCGGCCTCGGAGGTCTGGAACGAGCTGGTCACCGAGATGATCATCGGCCAGCAGCTGGACATCGCCCTCGCCGCGGAGCTGAAGCCGGACCCGGACCTCGCCCGGTGGGTCGCCGTCTGCAAGTCCGGCCGCTACACCATCCACCGGCCCCTCGCCCTCGGCGCGTCCATCGCCGGACGGCCTGAACTCCAGGCGGCCTTCGAGGAGTACGGCGTCGCGGCCGGCGAGGCGTTCCAGCTGCGCGACGACATCCTCGACGCCTTCGGCGACGCGGAGACGACCGGCAAGCCGACCGGCCTGGACCTCAGCGAGCACAAGATGACCCTGCTGATCGCCCTGGCCTCGGCCAAGGACCCCGCGGTCGCCCGCCTGCTCGAGGACGGCCGCCACACCGACTGGAACCCCTGCGAACTCCGCGACGCCCTCCTCGCCTCCGGAGTCCGTGAGGAAGTGGAACAGCGGATCGACGCCCTCGTCGTCGACGCCCGCGCGGCCCTGGAGGATGCCCTCCTGCCCCCCGGCTGGCGCCGCCGCCTGGAGGAGATGGCCGAACAGGTCGCCTACCGCGACCGCTGACACCGCCGCCGAATCGGGGCGGATATCACGGCGATGTGTCGACGTCGTTACCGGAAAAGCGATTTCGGTGCATCAATTCCGGCCGGGTCCCGCCGTGCATCGGCGGGGCCAAGAAGATGCCAATTCGTCGGCCAGCCAGGGCCAAGTCCGGTGCCGGACGCTGTGATCCGCCGGCACCGGAAAACAGGGAACCGCCGTCAATCGGAGAACGGGATCGACGCGGATCCGGATGGAGGTCTCATGGGAAACAATTCGATACACAAGCGCGGGCTCTACCTCGGCGTCGTACCGGAAAGAGCGGCGGCCGTGAACGGCTCCATGCCGCTCACCCTCGATCACGATCTCGACGTCCTGCCGGAGGCCGGGCGGCGCCTGACGGTGACCGAACTCGCCGGCCACACGGCGGACCTCGCGAACCGGATCGCCGCGGCCGGTGTGCGCCCCGGCGAACACGTGGTGATCTACAAGGCGGCGAACTTCGACGTCTGGCTGCTGGCCACGGCGGTGGCGCGGACCGGCGCGGTTCCGGTGATGCTGTCGCACACGCTGGACTTCGAGGCCTTCGCCGCCCTGCTCGAACGGCTCGACCAGCCGCACCTGCTCACCGACGGGCGCAAGCTCGATGCGCTGGCCGCGGCCGACGTGCCGCTGGCGGAGCTCACCCGGGGCGTGATCAGTGTGGGCGACTCCGGACCAGGAGCGGTCTCGCTCGCGGAGCTCGCCGGATCGGCGCCGGTCCGGCCGGTGTTCCAGGGCCTGGACGAGCCGGCCATGATCACGCACACCTCCGGCACCACCGGCCTGCCCAAGCTGGTCGTGCACACGCCGCGGACGATGCGTACCCGGCTCCGCCCGCAGCTGTTCCTGCTGGGGCTGATGCGTAAGCGGGGGACCGTCGCGATCCACATAGCCTTCGGCCACTCCCGGATGTTCGCGGCGATGGCCCTGTGCCTCGCCAAGGCGATGCCGGTGCTGCTGGTGAACGATGGCGACCCCGACGCCGTCGCCGATTTCTTCGCCGAGCACCGCCCATGGCTCATCGAGGCGCTCCCCAATTCCTTCCTGGCGTGGGAGGACCTGGCCGATGATCCGCGAGAGCCGTTCGCGTCGGTGAAGTACTTCAGCAGCACCTTCGACGCGATCCATCCGAGAACGGTGCGCCGGCTCCTGCATTCCTCCGGGCAGAAGGCGCAGTTCTTCCAGATCTACGGGCAGAGCGAGGTCGGCCCCGCGGTCGGCCGCCCGTACTACCGCAGGTCCGCCCACCGGATGGACGGCCGCTGCGTGGGCTACCCCCTGCCGGGCAGCGCGCGGGTCAGGCTGGTGAGCCAGGACGGCAAGCGGCCCTCGCCGAAGAACCCCGGCTTCATCGACGTCCGCTGGGACGGGATCGCGAAGACGTACCACGGCGAACAGGAGCGCTACGACGTCAACGTGCACGACGGATGGTGGCGGACCGGCGACGTCGGCTACCGCACCGCGTTCGGCTGCCTGCACATGCTCGACCGGGACTTCGACACGATCCCCGGGGTGGGCAGCAACCTCGAGATCGAGGACATCGTGCTGGACAAGCTGGAGGAACTGGCCGAGGTCGTCGTGGTGCCGGGCCCGGATGACAGCGCGATCCCGGTCGTCTGCACCCACCGGGACCAGCCGCTCGACCCGGCCCGCTGGCGCGCGGCCGTCGCCGCGTACCCCCAGCTGGCCGACCCTGTCCAGATCCCGCTGGCCGAACTGCCGCGCACCGCCACACTGAAGACACGCCGGGTCGAACTGTCCCGCCGCCTGAACGAGAGGCTCCAGGATCAGGTCTGACCGTTCCTAACCAGTGTGCATAAGTGAGTCTTGGACCCACTGCTGCGTACTGGGCGCATCCCGAACGGTGTTGGATGCACTGGGTTCCCGCTTTCGCGTCCCGCTTTCGCGTCCCGCTCGGCGGCACGCCTCCAGGGGGCCGGTCCGTTGTGGGTGGGCGGGTTCCCTCACGCCCCCGGGCGCATGGTTCGGCCTGGACGGTCCGATGCCCCGCACGATCGCTCCGGTCGTGTGGGGGCGGTGCCGTCCTTCCCCAAGCTCTCAACTCCGTTCGAGCAGGGGATACTCCATCCCGGATCGGGTGTCCAAGGGCGCGTCGTCCGATCGCGATACCTGCGGCATCGTGACGGGACATCTTTCGGCGTGGGGTGACCAGCGGTTTCTGCCAGTGCTGGGCACCCCACATGCTGGTGTAGGCGGGGTCGACCGCGGCAATGCTCAGGCCGTGTTCGGCGGCCATGGAGACGAGCCGGGCCTTGAGCCTGCCGGTGGGCATGCCGGAGATGAGCTGCCGGAACCGCTTGTGGCGGCCGTGTTTCTCGCGGGTCTTCTCAGTGGTGAAGTCGAGGTCTTCGATGCCGATCGCGGCGACACCGACACGCACCGCCCAGTTGATCAGGCGGGTCAGTGCGTGCCTGATCTGTGCGTCGCGGTGAGCGGTGGTGCCGGACAGGTCGTAGGGGAAGCGGTGCGGGTCACCGACGGGGTTGCCGTGCCGGTCGAGCCGGATGTACCGCGGGAAGCCGGCCATCGGGCGCGCCTACGCCGGGCACCTCATCGAGAAGGGTGCCCTCTACTTCCAGCCGCAGCAGGGCTGAGGGACCGGTACGGGGTCAGGGGCACTTCAGGCGGCTCGATCAGGGGGCCAGGCCCGTCTTGAGTCCAGCCCCGCACAGGGGTACGACCACACTGCGGTCCGTCCAGTCGCCGACCGCCGCCCAGCAGGCGACCCCGGTCGTCTCGACGTAGAAACCGCGGGCCGCCAGTTCCCTTTGCGCGGTACGGATCTGATTTTCCGTCACGGTGAGGAAGGTGCCGCCCGACTCCCGCACTGCCGCCAGGATCTGGCGGGCGCGTGGCGGGCGGGGGATGGCGATGCCCTCGGCGAGGGTGGCGGCGGCGGGGGCGGCCCCGCCGGGATGGTCGGGCAGGCCGTCCGCGCCCCGGTGGAACGCGGTGGCCAGCGGCGACACGGCCTCGGCCTGTACGGCGATCAGGGCGGGACGCGCGTCGATCAGGCCCTGGGCGAGGAGTTCTGCAGTGGCCAGTGCCGCGCCGAGCAGCAGTGTGCCGTTGCCGACCGGTACGGCGATGGCGTCGGGGAGCCTGCCGCCGAGGTCTTCCCACATTTCGTACACGTACGTCTTCGTGCCGTGCAGGAAGTACGGGTTGAAGACGTGCGAGGCGTAGAAGGTGCCGGGGGAGTCGGCGGCGGCCCGAGCGGCCAGCGCGGTGGCCTCGCGGTCGCCGGGGGCGATCTCCAGACGGGCACCGTGGGCCCGGATCTGCTCGGTCTTCTTCGGGGACGTGCCCTCGGGGACGTACACCGTGCAGGGCAGTCCGGCCCGCGCGCAGTACGCGGCGACGGCTGTTCCCGCGTTGCCACTGCTGTCCGCGACGACGCGACGGGGGGAGAGACGGCGGGCCAGCTCGGCGAGCATCACGGCGCCGCGGTCCTTGAAGGAGAGCGTCGGCATCAGGAAATCGAGCTTGGCGGAGACCGTGCCGGTGAGCGGCACGAGCGGTGTGCGGCCCTCGCCGAGGCTGGTGGTGGGCGAGGAGAGGGGCAGCACCTCTTCGTAACGCCACAGCGAATTGACGCGCCCGGCAAGCGCGTTGACGGAGAGCGGTGCGTCCGGCTCGAAGTCGAGGTCCCATGGGCCGCGGCAGACCGGACAGCACCAGGTCAGGGATGTGGTGTCGGCGCGGGCGCCGTCCTGCGGGCAGAGATACGTGGCCATGCCCGCCAGGATGTCAGCTTGTGGCGGGTGAAGGGCAAAGGTATGGCGTACCTCAAGGCCGAAAAAGGGCGTACGGAACGGGCGGCAGCGCCGACAACGTGATCACCACCTACACGGTGAACGCCTCGTCGGAGGTGGCCAACGGGACCCGGAAGCTGCGGGTCGGCGACAATGCCGCGGCCGACACCGGGAGGATCAACTCCTGGGCCCTGCAGTTCTGATGTGCGACGACGGGTCCGTGAACGGTTCGAGGGTGTGGGGGCGGCTGCCCCACACCCTCTCGCCTGCTGACGCCGGACCAGGCGGTTGGGGCCGATCGCGGATGGCCGGGGGCGGCCGGGGTCCGGATATGCGCCGTGCGGCGCTTAGTCATCACTTCGGGTGAAACTTTGGCCTGTGCTTGCGGTCCACGACCGACGGTTGCCAGTCTGTCGCAGACTGTCAACCTGTTGGGAGTGGCCTGTGACTTTCGGTGAGCAGCCCGCCTATCTACGCGTTGCGAGCGATCTGAGAGAGAAGATCGCCAATGGTTCGCTGCCGCCGCATACGCGCCTGCCGTCGCAGGCCCGTATCCGCGAGGAGTACGGAGTCTCCGACACGGTCGCGCTGGAGGCGCGCAAGGTGCTGATGGCCGAAGGGCTGGTCGAGGGACGCTCCGGTTCCGGTACGTATGTGCGCGAGCGCCCGGTCCCGCGTCGCATCGCCCGTTCCGGATACCGTCCGGGCACCGGTGCCAGCCCGTTCCGCCAGGAACAGACGGCGGACGGGGTGCGGGGGACGTGGGAGTCCCGCAGCGAGCAGGAAGGGGCGAGTCCGGAGATCGCCGAACGGCTCGGCATCGAGGCGGGTGACCGGGTGATGCGTACCAGATACATCTTCCGGGAAGCGGGGGAGCCGATGATGCTCTCCACCTCCTGGGAGCCCCTCGCTGTCACGGGGCGCACGCCGGTGATGCTTCCGGAGGAGGGCCCGTTGGCCGGCTGCGGGGTGGTTGAGCGGATGGCCGCGATCGATGTCGTCGTGGACAACGTGGTCGAGCAGGTGGGCGCGCGCCCGGGGCTGGCGGAGGAGCTCCTGGCGCTCGGCGGTGTGCCGGGTCATGTGGTGATGGTGATCGGGCGTACGTACTACGCATCGGGGCGGGCGGTCGAGACGGCGGATGTGGTGGTGCCCGCCGACCGCTACCGGATCGCCTACCACCTTCCTGTCAGGTGAGCGGCGGTTCGCGCGCTGGTGGGCTTCGTCGCGGGCCCGCTGTCGAGCCCTCGGTCGAGCTCGGTGCCGGTCTCCTTGCCGAGCGCTCCCGCGGGATTTTTCCGGACCCCCGGCGGGCTCGCGGCCGGGATTTCTGTCGAGTGACCGATACCCGGACGGACTGTCCGGGGCCCCTGACGGCGAGTTGACGCCTACTCGGTTCCCGTATATTCCGATCGCCCGGGCCTGTCAGCAAACTGCTGTGTTTCTACTCGAACGTGGGCATCGCCCGGATCGCAGCCGTCGCCGCCGACCTGGTCATCAACGGGCGGATCGGTCCGAGTCCCCGGTACATCGAGTTCAAGCGCGCCTACCTCTACGCCGCGAGGTACTGGGGGCGCATCCGAGTGGATGCGCCCCTTCGCATTGGCCGGGATCTGTATCTCTTTGTGTAATTACTTATCCGTTGCGTAAAGGTCAGGCGTACGCTCGGGCATATGCGTACTGCGGTTTCCGGGGGATCCTTAGAGACGTGCACGCCGCTCAGGCGAGGGGCCCAATGCTCGGGAGGGACACGATGAGCGACGGCGGTGCCGTGCTCCCTTGGCTGGTGATACGGCAGGACGACAACGGCAATCGGTACCGCGTCGGCAGGTATGCCACGCAGGACGAGGCGCAGAAGATCGCCGACAAACTCGACAACCGCGGACACGAGCAGCTCTATTGGGTGGAGCGCATCGGGCAGAGCGCCCGGCCGTGACCGACGGCCGGCTACGGGGGTGGTACGGGGCGGGGCGGGGCCTGTGAGGGGCGGAGCCGGGAACTACGCTCCGGGCTATGAGTGATCGCGTGGTGGTGGCCGGAGCCGTCTATGACCAAGGGCGCCTGCTGGCCGCGCGTCGCAGTGCCCCGCCGGAGCTGGCCGGCCGCTGGGAGCTGCCCGGTGTTCATTAGGCAAGTCCTTTGTCGGGACGTATGTTGTCGGGCTCCGGGTGGGTGCTGTGGCGCGTCCCGGTAGGGTCCCATTCGACCGGAATGCGGATGAGTGGAAACGGGACATTGTCAGTGCTGATCGACACGGTGGCGTGGGTGCGGATCGAGAACGGCCGCATCCTGTGTGCGCGTCCACGCGGCAAGGATGTCTTCTACATTCCCGGCGGCAAGCGCGAGGGGGCGGAGAGCGACGTCGAGACCCTGCTGCGTGAGGTCAAGGAGGAGCTCACCGTTCCGCTCGACCCCGACACCGTCGTCCACGTGGGCACGTACGAGGCCGGTGTCCCGGAGCTTCCAGCGGGCGCGGTCGTGCGGATGGCCTGCTACACCGCCGAGTACCAGGGGGAGTTGGCCCCGAGCAGTGAGATCGAGGAGATGGCCTGGTTCTCATACGCGGACCGGGACTTGGTGCCGCCCGTCGATCAGTTGCTCTTCGACGACCTGGCGGCTGGCGGCGAACTGGTCTGAGACCGAGGTCCTGGGCGAAGTCTCAGCGGAGCGCCCTCACTACTCACGCCTCAGGCCGTTCATGGATGGGGCCGCGGAGCAGCTGGGGGAGTAGTGCGGAAACGGTGGCAGGAGAAGCCACAGGGCCGAGGGGCAGGGGGCTGGCGTCGTCCAAAGCTGGATCTCCGTGTGCATCCAGTGGAGCGCAATGCCAGCCGTCCGTCATCCTCCAGAACACCACCAGTCCGTGCGTCCACGCATCGCTGTCCGGACCTGAGGTGATCGGCGTCCAGTAGAGGGCGATTGCGCGTGCCTCATCCCATCGTTCATTCGGTGGGCAGCGAGAGCTGCCAAGGGCATCGACGACGGCATCGGCGTACTGCAGCATCTCTGCATAGCCCAGCAGCCCGCTACCCTCGGCGCCGGTCATCGGGCTCTCCCTCTCTGGGTCGCGTCGCTGATTTTGGCGTGCCATCGGCCGCTGCCAGCATCCTCTCTTCGGGCCTGCCCTGCCGGAAGGACGTCACACTTCAGCGGTCCAGGTACCAACGGGGTGTTCGTCCGGCCTCAGCCACAGCTGAGGTTGTGACTGCCGGTGGCCTTCCTCAGTCTGTTCTTCCCAGTGGAAACGGCCCTCCGCGTCGGGCCACGCGACTTGCAGTACCGGGAAAGGGGGGCGCCGGTAGAACCTGATTGCTCGTCCGAAGTACGTCCGGTACCAGCGGAGGTCTGCGACTCTGAGCACCACCGGGTGGCTTGCGGTGACGTCCTGGTGCTCTTGGCCGTCGTCCAGTGGCGTGCCGGCGGCGGCCCGGTCTCCGAGGGTGTTGAGCATGCGGTGCATGTCGTGAACATCAAGTCCGAACATCGCGAGTTCAGGGACGCTGTGGGTGTGTGCGAGGCCGATCGTGTAAGCGAATCCGGGGCCGATGTCGTCCTCGGGAACCATGACGACATGCCATCCGTGCCGCGCTACGTTCTCGACGATCATCAGGTCTGCCGGGTCTGCTTCGTCGCGGTCACCGTAGTCGTGGCAGAGAACACAGCGGCATTCGAAAGGATCACGGGGCATGTGGTGAGACTACGGTGACCGCGTGCTGGGATCGCTGCTAGCTCCCCGTAGGGCAACTAAGCGGGCTTTCAGTGCCGGGGGCCAGGCCGTCGCCGGGTTGGCAGGCTGGTGATGCGCGCGGGCCCGGAGCCTTCACGTGCTGCCTGCAGTTCCAGGTCGAGTTCGGCGACGAGTCGGCGAAGGGCCGCGGTGATCGCGCGCTCCTTGGCCAGCGCCGATGCGGTGTCCGCCAGCTTCTGCTTCAACTGGGAGTTCTCGTCGGACAGCGACTGTGCGACCACCGGAGTGTGCTGGCTGCGGGAGGGGACCAAGTTCTACCTCCGGCTGCAGATGGAGTCCGGACAACTGACCTGGTCGACGGTGATGCAGCACCGCGTGAACACGGCACGCTTCGCCGCATTCGTGGCCAAACGCGGAGTCGACCACCCCGCCCTGGCGGACGGCTCTGAGCGGAGCCTGCGCTCGCTCGCGCTGGACTTCGGCACCTTTCTGCACCACTGGCAGCGCGAGACGCCGGGCCGTGCCGAGGTCGGCGGCAGCCTCCAGCCGAGGACGATCAACAAGAACCTGCAGACGATCGACCTGTTCTACCGGGTCATGACCGACTGCCGCACTGAGGCCGCCGAAGCCCTGGACGATGCCCGGTGGCTGGCGCTCACCGACAGCCACGCCCGCATGTTCCGCCCCGGCGACCGGCCCCGGCAACGCGAGGTCCGCGAGGCCGACGAACGCAACTACATCAACGACACCGACCTCAGCAGCATGCTCACCCACATCGAGCTCCTCGGCCTGCCAGCCGAGCAGACTCGCACCGTCGTCCGCGACGCCCGCCAGGTCGAGCTGGCCGGACTCGGACATCCCGCAGTCATGCGGGCCTGGCTCATCCAGGCCATGACCGGACGCCGGGCAAGCGAAGTGCTGATGATGGACTTCGAACCGCTCTCCGAAATCCCCGGCCTGGACGCCGCCGCCGTCCCCGAGGGAGGGATGGTCGCCCGGCTCCGCTACCAGCAGACGAAGATCGACGCGGCACCGAACACCATCCTCGTCGGCCGCGACGTCGTCGAGATCATCCGGGAACAGCAAGCATGGGTGCGCGAGCACTGGCACCTGGGCCCTGCCGACACCATCCGCTACCTGTTCCCGAAGACCACCGGCAACCGGCACGGCACCAAGTCCTGGGAGACCAGCAACTACAACCACGTCCTGAAGGACTTCAGCCACCACCTGGACCTGCGCGACTCACGCGGTGAGCTCCTCCTCTACTCACGCAGCCACAGGCTCCGCCACACCAAGGCGACCACCCTGATCAACGCCGGCGCCCCCATCCACGTCGTCCAGCGCTACCTCGGCCACCTCTCTCCGGAGATGACGATGCGATACGCGGCGACCCTCGCAAGCACCGCCGAGCGCGAGTTCCTCGCCCTGGCCAAGATCGGGCGCGACGGGAGAGAGATTGGCATGGACCGCCGCGACATGCTCGACCTGGTGCAGCTCGACCGCCGCACCGACCGCATCCTGCCCAACGGCTACTGCCTGCTGCCACCCACCCGGTCCTGCGACAAGGGAAACGCCTGCCACGGCTGCGACCACTTCGCCACCGACCGCACCTTCCTGCCGGACATCCAGCGCCAACTCGCCGAGACCCAGTCTCTGGTCGCCACCCGGCAGGCCCGACACACCGAGCGCTACGGCGAGCCGATGAGCGGGACAAACGTCTGGATGGAACAGCGCGACGCCGAGATCCGCAGCATGCAGCTGGAGATCCTCGCCCTCGAAGCCCAGCCAGCCGACAGCACCACCGTCGTCCGCGGCGCCGGAGTGCTCGGCCGCACCGGCTACCAGGACGCCGCCGGCGCCTCGGACAGCAAAGGGGCGTCACGCTCATGAGCGAGCGGCTGAACGAAACGGCCCCGGAAGCCGTGGCTCCTGCTGACCGGCGGATCGCCGCCCTGCGGCAGGCCGCCCAGGACAAGCACCAGCATGCCGTCCAACGGGCGGAGGCGGGCATCCGAAGGCTGATCAAGGAGGGCGAGGAGATCAACTTCCGGGCCGTCGCTCGTGCGGCGGGGGTCAGCCTGGACTTCCTCTATGCCCACACCGACCTGCGCAAACGCATCGAAGCCCTGCGCGGCCAGCAACGGACCGCGGACCGGCCTGCCCCTCAGGCGCCCTCAGCCGACGACGGCACGGTCATCCATGCCCTTACCGAAGCTCTCCGTCGTGAGCGCACCACACACCGCGAGCGCGTCCAAGAACTCGAACAGCGACTGGCCGCCGCACACGGCGAGATCCTGCGCTTGCAACGCGTGATCCAGTCACACGGCCCAGGGCTGTGACAGCACTCTCCGGGCTGCAGAACCTACGATCCAGAGCGCAATCCCAGAGCACTGTGCTCCACCACGCCCGCGGGAAGATCGCTTTTCCCCGAAGCCCGGGCAGTCAACTCCACGAGACCGGCCCGGAGGTCGGCGGCGGGCTCACCAAGGATGATCGCGCTGATGATCAGTTCCATCATCAGACAGTCGTACTCGTCGCCCGTTCTCCGATAGCGCTCCCCATCGGCCTCCACCACAGCAGAGGCGATCCTCCTCCCACGACCAGCCGCGGGGGCAAAGGACACCTCATAGACGCCGTGACCGGTCCAACTCCGGTGCATGAAAAGGACATCGCCTTCAACGAAGACGTTCCACTTCTCATCCATGTCCCGGGCTCGATATCCGCGCTGGATCCGGTCCCAGTCCTCGTCAGTCCAGACACGATCCGGCAACTGAGACACCGGCCGGGGCGTGCTGATCGGGTGGAGGCGCCGGAACGACTCTCGGGTGAGCGGGGCATCGGCAGTCATGACGTGATCCTACGGAAGCACCACTCCAACAGGACAGCGGATTACCTCCAAGAGCAGGCAACCTGGGCGGAGGGCGCCCTTCAGCCGCCTTCCCGACGCGTCCGCAGCGTCCTGAACAGCAGCTTTGCATGAATCCCTCACCACTACCCCAGATAACTCAACGACTTCGACTTCTCGAAGAACCCGAACATTCCGCAGGAGGTGATCAACACCCTCATGCAGCCCGCCTGGGTCCAGGCCGGCAACCCGCTCTGCCTGATCGGTGACTCCGGCACCGGCAAGTCGCACCTGCTGATCGGGCTAGGCACCGCGATCGCTGAGGCCGGCGGGCGCGTCCGTTACACCACCGCGGCGAACCTGGTGAATGAGCTGGCCGAAGCCGCGAGCGACAAGCAGCTGGGCCGCACGATCAAGAAGTACGGCCGGGTGGACCTTCTCTGCCTGGACGAGCTCGGCTACGTCAAGCTCGACCGGCACGGCGCCGAGTTGCTGTTCCAGATCTTCACCGAGCGCGAGGAACGGCACGCGATCGCGATTGCGTCGAACCGGCCGTTCACCGAGTGGGACCAGACCTTCACCGACAAGCGGCTCTGCCAGGCCATCGTCGACCGCCTCACCTTCGAGGCCCACATCATCGAGACCGGCACCCAGTCGTTCCGCCTCGCCAGCACCACCGCCAAGCGCAAGGCGGCAGCAGCCTGACTCCGGCGGCCCGGGGCAATGGCTCACACGTCCCAGTCCCCGGGCCTCGGCCATTGCAGGAACTCGAAGGCACATTGCCCACCTGCAGCACGAACTACGCTGACGTCGTGTCACCCTCGGGCTGGATAAGGCTCACCAAAGGGCAAGGAATGCGGCGCCGACTGGCGATCGTATGCAGCCACGTCATCAGGCGCCCGCTCCTGATCCTCGTCCTCGCGGGGCTGGCCTTCCTCATCACCAGGTCCGGCAAGGACTTCCCCGTGCTCTATGGCATGGCCCCCCTTGGAGCCGTTCTGATCTCCTGGAGCATGGGCCGCTACCGCTCGGTCGATCCCACCGAAGAGACCGGCGATGGACCCCAAACCCAGGACGCAGATACGACTCGATCGGCAGCGGCGTTGGGGACCAGCGGTACAGCCGTTGGCGCTAGGCATTTGATCAAGGTCTTCTAGCACAGGTGATCGGCCTGCTGCGGGGTACTGGGCCGCTACAGCTTCACCGCCTCCACCCCGGCCGGCGGCCTGCGGCCGCTGCGCGACCCGGACGCCGCGGCGCTCGACGACGATGACGATGACGATGACGATGACGGCGGTGCAGCGGAGTGAGCGTCCCCGGTCAGTCTCCGCAGCCGCAGCCGGTCGCAGACTTTGCTTCGGCGGCTGCTGCAGAAGGGTCGGCGGCCTACTCGTGGTCAGTGCAGAGGTGGGCAATCAGGGCCGCGCAGGCCCACTCCTCCCAGGCGTCGGGGGACCAGCCCCGGTTGCGGACAAAGATCAGGTACAGCTCCGGGCTGAGAAGCCCGTACAGCAGGTCGGCGGCGCGGGCGGTGTCGACGTCGGGGCGGGCGTCAGGCTTGGAGGTCAGGGCCTTCGCTGCGGCGTGCTGAACGGTATAGCGCGGGTCGGGGCCGGCGGGCCACTGCGCGGCGATCTCCGGGTCCGTGGCTGCGGCAGTCGCGATCAACGGCATGATCGGGGCGACACGGCCGAGGATGTCGCGTACACCCCGTACGTGGGCGCGCAGTTGCCCGGCCGCGGTGGGCTCGGCGCACGCGGCGCGGAACCAGTCGCGGTCCATCGTGGCGACCGGTTCGACGTCGCCCGCGATGGACGTGTCGACGACGTCCTTGAACAGCGCGCGCTTGTTGCGGAACACGAAGTACACGGTTTGGACGGCCACACCCGCGCGATCCGCAATCTCCTGAAGGCTTGTCGCGCCGTACCCCTGTGCGACGAACAGCTCCCGCGCCGCCGCAACGATCTTCTCGCGGGTACGCCGCGAGCGCTCGGCCCGCTTGTCGGGGCGCTTGACGTTCTGTCCGTCGGATCCCTTGACTGCATCCATGCCGGGAGTCTATCTCTAGAGTCAGACATTAGAGATGAACTCTAATTTCTTGGAGGGGTAGCGATGAGTGAAACTCGGACGGCTGCGGAGCTCGACCAAGAGGCGTCTGTGCGCCGCGTGTTGGAGGACTTCTACCGGGACGGCAAGCCGCCGTGGGACAGCGGCATCACGCCGCCCGAGCTGGTGGCCCTGATAGAGGGGCCCGGCGCGCTGATGGCGGGCCGGGTGCTCGAACTCGGCTGCGGCACCGGGACCAACGCGGTGTACCTGGCCCGGCACGGCTGGCGGGTGACGGCCGTCGACCTGGTCGACCGCGCGGTCCGGCAGGCGAGGGAGAAGGCCGACGCGGCCGGAGCGGACGTCACGGTGCTGTGCGGGGACGCCACCCGACTCGACGAGGTGGGCGTGCCCGGCCCGTACGACCTGTTCTTCGACCTGAGCTGCTACTGCGGGATTCCACCGCACCGCCGCGACGCCTACGCCGCCGGCCTCACCAAGCGTGCCGCCCCCGGTGCACGATTGCTGATGTTCGGGTACGGGCCCGGGGCGTTTGACGACTCGTGGTCCGGCGTCACTGCGGACGAACTCAGCGCCAGGTTCGCTGGGTGGCAGCTGGCCGACGTGACGCCCGGCACGAACCCGGTCCCGACTTTCTGGTTCACGCTGCGCCGCGCCGCCGCCACGGCATGAGCTCAGTCGCACCGGGCAGCTTCGGGCCGCGGATGTCGCGCGCGGCCGTTCTCATAAATGAGGAGATGTGAGAGGGCGGTTCGCGAGTTGATGTCCGTTTCCGGGTGAGGGTGAGACAGGGCTACTGGTCGCGGTGCTCGGTCGGGTTGCTGCTTCGCGGTGAAGCTGCCGGTGTCGGCCTCGGTGAGGTCGTCGAGTTTGACCAGGCGTTTCAGCTTGGCGCGGGTGCATTCGATGTTTCGAACTGCCCTCTGAGATCTCCCTAAAGTAGTTGTTACTAAGCTAATAGGGGTGTTGCGCCAGTTCCGGGTCTGAGATCCTTCCGCCATGGCGATTCCCGGATTTGATATCGCTGGCTTCCTCGCCGAACGGGGCAGGCCCGCCAGTGTCGCTGCGGTGACCCGCGGAGGTCGGCCGGCACTCGCGACGATGTGGTACGCCTTCTGGGAGGAGAAGTTCTGGTTTCATACCCCGTCGAGGAAACCGATAGAGAGCCCATTCCTCGTCGCCGCAGGTCAGGGCGGCGATATCTCTGTCATGGTGGCCAGCTTCGCTCCACCCGACGACGTGCGCCAGCTGCGTGCCACTGGTCCTGCCCAGCTGGAACCAGCAGATATCGGGCGAGTGCGATCCCTGTACCTCCGCTATGTCGACGGCTGGAGTGAACTCTGGGAACAGCAAGCGTCGTCCCCGGATTACCGCTTGTGGTCGATGACACCGGAACGAGGCATGGCCGTCGCTTATCCGGAACTACGCGGAGCTGCTGAGTACCGGTGGTCGCAGCTCGAAGACATTCGCGATTTTATGTCCGTTTCCGGGTGAAGGTGAGACAGAGCTTCTGGTCGCGGTGCTCGGTCGGGTCACTGCTTCGCGGTGAAGCTGCCGGTGTCGGCCTCGGTGAGGATGCCGAGTTTGACCAGGCGTTTCAGCTTGGCCCGGGTGCCTTCGATGTTCTTCGGCAGCAGCTCGTGGTCGAGGGCTCGGCAGATGTCTTTGGCCCGCAGCGGCCCGGTCGTGTCGTTGAGGATGGCGAGGATGCGGGGGTAGTCCGGGTGCTCGGGCAGGTCCGGGGGGCCGACCGGAAGCCGGTCGGCAAGGCCGGTGACAGTCTTCCGGGTGATTGCGAGGTGTTCGAGGTGTGTCTCGGCCTCCCGTAGCCGGGTCTGCAGTTGGCCGATCTGCGCTCGGAGGTCGTCGGCCTGGGCCCGGGCGGCACCCTCCTGGATGTGCAGCGCGTCAAGCAGGGGCTGGATGTTCATGCGGAAACCGCCTGTGGGTCGCGCCAGGTAGAGGCGTTTGTGCCGGTGAGGCGGCGGGCCATGACGTGAGTCATCGCCCAGTAGACGCGGGAGACGGACGAGGATGGATGGTGTTCGTAGTCGCGGACCATACGGCGGTGCAGTATCAGGATTCCGTAGGTCTGCTCGACCCTCCATCGTTTCGGCTGCGGCACGAAGCCCTTGTCCTGTGGGTTACGTTCGACGATCTCGACGTCAATGCTCAGGCTGGCACCGTGCGCGATGACCTGGTTCTTGAAGCCTTGGTCAACCAGGGCCTTCTCGACGGTTCCGCCGGCGTGTTCGGCAACCTGGTCCAGCAGGGCGATGCCCGCGGCGTTATCGTGCGTGTTCGCGGCGAGGACGACCACTGCGATGACCAGGCCGAGGACGTCCACGGCCAGTCCGCGCTTGCGGCCGGGCACCCGCTTGGCCGGATCCCGGCCGGTCGTGGCGGCGGGGACCCCGGCGGCCGCGTGGACACTCTGGGTGTCCAGCACCACCAGGGTCGGGTCCTCTAATCGGCTGGCCCGCTCCCTGACCTGGCAGCGCAGGAGCTCATGGATGACCCGGTCGGTCCCGTCGTCCCGCCAGGCGGCGAAGTAGTAGTACGTCGCACTCTTCTGCGGAAGGTCGTGCGGGAGATAGGCCCACTGACAGCCGGTCCGCCCCTGATAAAGGATCGCGTTCACGATCTCCCGCATCCGGTAGGCGCCCTGATGGCCGCTGACCGAGCGATGCCGGTCCTTCCACGCAGTGATCACCGGCTCGATCAACGACCATTGCTCGTCCGATAAGTCACTCGGATATGGCTTGCGTTCACTCACCCCGCCACCTCAACAGGCCGCAGGCGGCGGACCAGCAGTTTCCGTCCTCGCTCACACCATCAGGCGACCACAGAACCTGCGAGGTAGTTCTGAGGACCGCCGCCAGAAGCCCGTGACCTGCGGAGGTAGGGCTTAACGCCATCCGCTGCGCGATTGGTCCCCAAGGCCGGGCAGGCAGCGCCCTCCGCTGGCAATCCTGCGAGCCCCTTGCCCACGGGCGGGCGCCAACAAGGCGCCCGCCCGTCCGCATTCCTGTCAGGGGAAGCAGCCGGGCGGGCTCCGTGGAGCACACGCTACCGGCCGCCGCGGACCCCCATCTGCACCTGACCGCCTCCGTCCCAGGACACCCACGAAACGTCACCCGATCGAGGGTGGGGCCAGAACAATCCGTTCCTCTTGGAACCCTCCCGAACCCATCACCCACATGGGTCAAAAGTGGGGCCAAAGCAACTCGTTCTAGTGGGGCCAAAACAAAACTGCCCGGCGAAAACACGCCGTGCTGGGCGAAGATGCGCACCAGCGTGTCCACGCCCGCCTTCTCGTCGTCGTCGAGCAGCGCCATCAGATACGAGATCTGAAGGCCGGTGAAGGGCTCCAGGTAGTGGTCCCGCGTGGTGTCCGGGTGGCGGTGTCCCAAGAGCACGGCCAGTTGTAGCCAGATGTCCCCGAGCTGGTCGCGGAAGTCCTCGATCTCGTCGGGGGAGAAGCCCTTCAGGCGGCGTTCCTCCAGCAGCGAAAGGATCGAGAACCACTTCAGGGCGAAGGAGTGCCGGCACATGTGCGGCGTCGCCCACAGCGGACATTCACGCCGCACCTGCTCGCGCTCTGCCTTGCCCAGTCGCCCTTCCGGATCGGCCTTGTTCAGCCATGCCTCGGCGATTCGTCGGTTTGCCGCGTCGAACGTGTCCTCCCAGCTGTGCGGCCGCTTCGGCAGCCCGTTCACCGACAGCCACACCCACAGCGGCTCAAGTCCTTGCGGCGTACGGCGAAACAGCAGCCGACGATCTTCCGGCGAGAGCTCGTCCAGGGGCACGGGATCGGAGCCGTGCGCCGTGGCGACGTACACCTGCCTGGTGCGGGGATTGTGGCCCGTCACGATGCGCACGCCGTACAGCTGCTCGTACCGGCCCCGCCGCTGTGCGCGCTGGATCACTCCGCCCTGGACCCCTCCAGCGGATCCAGATAGCCCTCGGCCGACTGCAGTACCCGCCGGGGAATCCAGTACGTACGCCCGTCGCGGCCACCCTTGACGCACTTCGCCGCGAGCCAGGCTGTTCCCATTCGTTCGCGCCCCGATGCCGGAAGTTCGACGTCGAGGACGCTCGCCCACTCGCGCAGGCGGAGCCCGGTCCCGTACAAGCCGTCCACGAATGCCGCGTCCCGGTCCTCATTGAACCCGCCGCCGTGCCGCCCCGAACGCCGCAGTCCGTCGAAGCCGTAGCCCCGCAGACCGATGTCGCGCCACTGCTCCAGTGCTTCCCGGAGCAGCCACTTGACCTGACGGCTCGTGGACCCCGCCGGACGCAGTGGGTCCCGGTGGGCCCGGCCGTACGCCTGTCGTGGAGATGCCTCGTCATCGGCACGCACGGTCGAGACCGGGTTCGTGATGTCGAACCGTGAACTCGCCCAGGTGTAGAAGCTGTTGAGTCCTGCCCGGTCAGTGTCGAAGGAGGTGGCCTTCACCCGTTCCTCGTTGCGCGAGTCGGTGATGCGCCAGTCCTTGAACGCCTCGACGTCCCGGACAGTGGCCCTGTCCCACACGGTGCCGATGGCGTCCAGGAAGTCGAGCCACACCACGAGCGTGTACGCGTAGCGCCGCCAGGTCCCCGGCTGGGACGTCGCCATGCGGCCCTCGCGGAAGAAGAGGTTGATCCGGGCGTCCGGACGGCCCGACGGCGACAGGATGACCGGGGTGCCGTGGCGGGCTCCGTTGAGAGTGGCTCTGGAGCACAGATCACCCAGATCCGGGATTCCGAGATCTTCGGTGGTGAGTGACGGGGCGGTGAAGTCGTAGAAGTCGACGGTCCAGTGTTCCAGTACGTTCACGTGCGCAGCTCCGAGGCAGAGGCGTAACGAACCGACAGCAGAGAGTAGCCTAGAGAACCGGTGGAAAGCTGGAGCCGGGGGAGAGCGGCGAACAGGCGCTCGTACGTGAACTCCGCGAGGAACTCGGCGTCGAGGCCGAGCCGCTGGAGCGCATCCCCGGCGAGTGGCCGCTGGGGCCCGGATACGTACTCCGGGTGTGGACCGCTCGAGTGGTGTCCGGCGTGCCGGCGCCGCTCCAGGACCACGACGAGCTGCGCTGGCTCGGGCCCGGCGAGGGTGACGAGGTCGACTGGCTGGATCAGGACCGGCCCGCCGTTGCCGAAGCCATGCGCCGCCTCCCGACCGGATCCGCGTCGACCGGATCCGCGTCGACCGGATCCGCGTCGACCGGGACCGCGTCGACTGGATCCGCGCCGACCCGGAGCCTGCCGGGCGGCGCGCGCCGCTGATCGGGCACTCCCTCTGTGTGCGTTGCGCGCACGTCGCCATACGCCCGTACGCCCTACGCGTCGATTCCGGCGATAGGCCGCCCCAAATATCGGGTATGTGCTGATTAGCCCCCGTAAACAGGACGTTCCTCGTTGCTGGTCTTGGGAAGTGATCGGCGTGATCGATACCGAAGGCGACTGCGCCGAGTGGACCTTTCCGGCAGTGCCCGGCGCCGTGCGTACTGCTCGGCATGCGGTCCACGAGGCGCTGCGGGGGTGGGGGCTCGACGCGGCCGTCGGTGATGTGACCGTCCTGCTGGTCAGCGAGCTGGTGACCAATTCCTTGCGCTACGCCTCGGGCCCCATCGGGGTACGGCTGGTGCGTCCGCGCCTCGATGGCGAGGCTCCGGACGACCGCCCCGGACTGCTTGTGGAAGTCTCCGATCCGCTTCCGGATCCGCCCACCGAACGTGCTGCCGCACCCGACGACGAAGGCGGCCGAGGACTGCAGCTGGTGGCCTGTTCCGCACGCCGCTGGGGGACCCGGCGCGGAAAGAGTGGCAAGACGGTGTGGTTCGAGCTGGCCCTCCCTGGTTAGGAGTGGGGTGGGACGCACAGCGATCACCAGAGGTCGGGCAGAACCTGGCTGAAAGGGACTGTGGCCGTGCTGTGATCGTGAACGCCGTGTCGGTAAGCGCCGTAGTGCTGAATACTGCGGGCAGGACCGGTCCGGTGTGTGAGCTGGAGGGGACGGTCGCGTGAGCGAAATACCTGGGACAGCGGGCGACGTCGTGTGGCAGAGCAGCCCGCCTGGCTCGATCTATGACTACATCAGGGTCGCCTCCTTCTCGATCGGCCCCGACGGGCTGATCGAGCAGTGGAGCCGCCGGGCCGCCGGCCTCTTCGGCATTGCCGCGCACGAGGCGGTGGGCAGGGACCCGGTCGAGACCTTCATGCCCGCAGAGCTGCGCACCGGCGGTCACCGCCGGGTCGGCGAGATACTCGATGGCAAGGAGTGGACGGGCCTCGTCCCCTTCCGGATGCCGGGCGAGGACGCCGTGCACGGTCTCGCCGAGGTCTATGTCATGCCCAGCGAGACGGAGAGCGGGGAACCGGCCGCCCTCTGTATCGTCGTGGACGTCCGCGCCCTGCGGCGTATCGAGACGGACCTTGCGGCATCGCAGGCCATTTTTGGTCAATCTCCCTTCGGTTTCGTGCTGTTCGGCACAGACTTCACGGTCGTGCGCGCCAACCAGCGCTTCGCCACCGTCTTCGGCGGCCAGGCCGACGACCACCGCGGCCGCACGGTCGACGACTATCTCGCCCGCCCCGAGGCCGAGCGGCTCACCGCCACACTCAGGCGTGTTCTGGAGACCGGGGACTCCGTCACCGATCTCCAACTCGTCGGCACCGCACCGGGCGACTCCGAGAGCCGCCACTGGTCGATGAACCTCTACCGCGTGCACAGCGGAGCAGGCCGTCCCATCGGCATAGCCGGACTGGCCACCGATGTCACCCGCCGACACATCGCCGCCCGCGAGGCCGCCAGCGCCCGCCGCAACCTTGCCTTGCTCAACGAGGCCGGCGCCCGCATTGGTAACTCCCTCGACCTGGAGACCACCGCCCGCGAACTCCTCGGCGTCGCTGTACCCGGCTTCTGTGACCTCGCCTCGGTCGACCTCTACCAGGGGCTGCTCACCGGTGACGAGGCCCCGCCCGGCAGTTGGGGCTCGCTCCACCACGAGTCCGTCGGCGGATCCGCAGAACTGCGCCGTGTCGCCTTCGCCAGCGCCGTGTCGGAGGTCCTGCCGGCCACTGCCTCGGACAGCGCCTCGACCGACGGTGCCACCGACCCGCCCGCCCTGGGCGCCGTTCACCGCTACTCCTTCAACTCCCCCTGTTCCATAGCCCTGCGGACCGGCCAGATCAAGGACGTCCCCGGCGACGACCGCGGCTTCGTCCAGGCCACCCTTGCCGTTCCGATGGTCGCGCATGACACCGTCGTCGGCCTCGTCCAGTTCTCTCGCACCAAGGGCAGCGAACCCTTCGGCGAACGCGACCGGGCCCTCGCCACCGAACTCGCCGCCCGCGCCGCCGTCTGTATCGACAACGCCCGCCTCTACCGGCGCGAGCACGAACGCGCGCTCATCCTCCAGCGCAGCCTGCTGCCACCGGGCGATCCCGAGGCCGCCGGTCTCGACATCGCCTGCCGTTATCTCCCGGGCAACACCGCGACCGAGGTCGGCGGCGACTGGTTCGACGTGATCGAACTCCCCGGACACCGCACCGCCCTGGTGGTCGGCGACGTCATGGGCCGTGGACTGCGGGCCGCCGTCGCCATGGGCGAACTGCGCACCGCAGTAAGGACCCTGGCCCTCCTCGACCTGGAACCCGCCGAGGTGCTCTCCGCCCTCGACGAGGTCGCCCGCGGTCTGGGCACCCCCGGTGTCAGCACCCCCTCCGACGGCCTCGGCGGCGCCCAGTGGCCGTCACGGGCGTCCCACAAGGCCCCGGATGCAGATCTCTCCGAGGTCTACCTGGCGACCTGTGTCTACGCCGTTTATGACCCGGTCACCCGGCGGTGCACCTTTGCCAACGCCGGACATCTCCCCCCTGTTGTGGTCGAGCCGGGCGAACCTGCCCTGCTGCTCGACGTCCCACCCGGGATGCCGCTCGGCGTCGGCGGCGAACCCTTCGAGGAAGTCGAGGTCGAACTGAAGGAGGGCGCCCTCGTCGCCCTCTACACCGATGGTCTCGTCGAGTCCCGCGACCACCCGCTCGACGAAGGACTGCGGGCACTGCGCAACGCCCTCATCGAACCCGAGCTCCCGCTCGAGGACGTCTGCGACCACGTACTGACCACCCTCGACACCCGGCACGGTGAGGACGACATCGCCCTGCTGATGGCCCGCATCCAGGGGCTGCCGGTCGACGCGGTCGGCGACTGGCGGCTGCCGCGCGAACCCCGCTCCGTCGGCCGCGCCCGCGAACTGGCCCGTCGGCAACTGCTCGCCTGGGAACTCGATGACCTGGTGGACACCACCGAACTCCTCGTCAGTGAGCTGGTCACCAACGCTCTGCGCTACGGCGAGGGCGAGATCCGGCTCAGGCTGCTGCGCGACCGTACGCTCGTGTGCGAGGTATGGGACGCAGGTCTCGTCCAGCCGCGGCGACGCCGAGCACGCGACACGGACGAGGGCGGGCGCGGGCTGCAGCTGGTCGGGCTGCTGAGTGCGGCCTGGGGTTCGAGGCGGACTCCGCGCGGCAAGACCGTCTGGTTCGAACTGCCGCTGCCCGATGGGGAGCCGGCCGCAGAGCGCACGGTCGAGCAGCTGCTGAGCATGTTCTGAGCGCGGGACCGGGACGTGGCGTCAGAACGGCCGCCGCTCCGGGTGCGGCGGTCATGATGCCGTTTTCATGCCGCATCCGCCACCACGCCTCCCGTCGCCACGGATGACCGGGCGCGCGGATTGGGAGGGTCCGGCGCAACAGGTCCGGAAGGGCCGTTGCAGCAGCCCGGGGGATCGCCTGGGCCGGTGCCGCGGCGATCATTCCCTGGTCGAGGGCGAGCATGTAGTCACTGACCCGTCCGGTGCGGACATCGACGGAGTCCCGGAAGCCGTAACCGTCGTGGTAGGCGCCGAAGTCGCGGTCGAGCGCCCGCAGGTTGGCGATCGCCTCCACCGGCGCGTACGGCAGGGTGAGGAACGAGGCGTGCGGGGTGACCGGCGAGACGGACACCACCGAGGCGATCGTCAAGCTGCTCGGCTGACCGGCATCAGAGGCCCTCCCGCCGACGGATCCTGTTCCCCAGCCACACCAGCGGGTCGTACTTGCGGTCCACCGCCCGCTCCTTCAGCGGGATCAGCGCGTTGTCCGTGATCTTGATGTGCTCGGGGCAGACCTCCGTACAGCACTTCGTGATGTTGCAGTAGCCCAGCCCGTGCTCCTCCTGCGCCGTCGCCTTCCGGTCGAGTCCCGACTCGGCGGCGGCGTCCAACGGGTGCATGTCCAGTTCGGCGACCCGCATCAGGAAGCGCGGTCCGGCGAACGCCGCCTTGTTCTCCTCGTGGTCGCGGACCACATGGCAGGTGTCCTGGCAGAGAAAGCACTCGATGCATTTGCGGAACTCCTGCGAACGCTCCACATCGACCTGCTGCATCCGGTAGTCGCCCGCCTTCACCCCTTCCGGCGGTACGAAGGCGGGCACTTCCCGGGCCTTGGTGTAGTTGAAGGTCACGTCCGTCACCAGATCGCGGATCACCGGGAACGCCCGCAGCGGAGTGACGGTGATCGTCTCGTCCCGGTCGAACACCGACATGCGGGTCATGCACATCAGTCGCGGCCGTCCGTTGATCTCCGCGCTGCACGACCCGCACTTGCCCGCCTTGCAGTTCCAGCGCACCGCCAGATCGCCCGCCTGGCCGGACTGGATCCGGTGGATGATGTCGAGGACGACCTCACCGTCGTTCACCTCGACCGAGAAGTCCTGCAGGTCACCGCCGTCGGTGTCGCCGCGCCAGACCCTGAACCGGGCTTCGTAGCCGCTCACTCGTACAGCTCCTCTTCGGCGAGGTACTTGACCAGCTCCTCCTTGTCGAAGAGGGAGAGCAGGTCCGGTCGGATGGGTTCGGTCGTCTTCCGTACGAGTTCGATCCGGCCGCCCAGCGGCAGGGCGCCGTCGTCGGACAGCCGGCAGAGCAGATTGACCGGCCGCCAGGAGCGCTCCATCGTCGGACAGTCCTCGCGGGTGTGACCGCCGCGGCTCTCCGTGCGTTCCAGCGCGGCCCGGGCGATGCACTCGCTGACCAGCAGCATGTTCCGCAGGTCCAGGGCGAGGTGCCAGCCCGGGTTGAACTGGCGGTGGCCCTCGACACCGGCGCGGCGCGCCCGTATCCGCAGCTCGGCGAGGTTCTCCAGCGCCTGTTCCATCTCGGGTGCCCGCCGGATGATGCCGACCAGGTCGTTCATCGTCTGCTGGAGTTCCTGGTGGAGGGTGTACGGATTCTCCGCCGGCCCCCCGGCGGCGTCAGGTTCCTCGGCGCTGAACGGACGCAGTGCCTCCGCCGCCGCCGCGTCGATCTGTTCCTCGTCCACCACCGGCGGGTCACCGATCCTGCTCGCGAACTCGGCGGCGTGCAGCCCGGCGCGTCGGCCGAAGACCAGCAGGTCGGAGAGGGAGTTCCCGCCGAGCCGGTTGGAGCCGTGCATGCCGCCCGCGACCTCGCCCGCCGCGAACAGACCGGGCACGGCGACGGTTGCCGCGGTGTCCGAGTCGACGGCGATTCCGCCCATCACGTAGTGGCAGGTCGGGCCGACCTCCATCGCCTCCGCCGTGATGTCGACATCCGCCAGTTCCTTGAACTGGTGGTACATCGAGGGCAGCCGCCGCCTGATCGTCTCGGCCGGCATCCGGGTGGACACGTCCAGGAAGACGCCACCGTGCGGTGAGCCGCGGCCTGCCTTCACCTCGGAGTTGATGGCGCGGGCGACCTCATCGCGCGGCAGCAGCTCGGGCGGGCGGCGGTTGTGGTCCGGGTCTTCGTACCAGCGGTCGCCCTCCTCCTCCGACTGCGCGTACTTCTCCTTGAACACATCGGGGACGTAGTCGAACATGAACCGTTTGCCCTCGGAGTTGCGCAGCACCCCGCCGTCCCCGCGCACCGACTCGGTGACGAGGATCCCCTTCACCGACGGGGGCCAGACCATGCCGGTCGGATGGAACTGTACGAACTCCATGTTCAGCAGGGGTGTGCCCGCCAGCAGCGCGAGGGCGTGGCCGTCGCCTGTGTACTCCCAGGAGTTCGACGTGACCTTGAAGGACTTGCCGATGCCGCCGGTGGCGAGGACGACCGCGGGCGCTTCGAGGACGAAGAAGCGGCCGGACTCGCGCTCGTAGCAGAAGGTCCCGCTGACCCTCTCGCTGTCCTTGAGCACCCGCGTGACGGTGCACTCCTGGAAGACCTTCAACCGGGCTTCGTAGTCGCCGTGCTCGCGGTGGTCCTCCTGTTGCAGCGAGACGATCTTCTGCTGGAGGGTGCGGATCAGTTCGAGGCCGGTACGGTCCCCGACGTGGGCGAGCCGCGGGTACTCATGGCCACCGAAGTTGCGCTGGGAGATCTTTCCGTCCGGCGTACGGTCGAAGAGCGCCCCCCAGGTCTCCAGCTCCCAGACCCGGTCCGGCGCCTCCTTGGCGTGCAGCTCCGCCATCCGCCACTGGTTGAGGAACTTCCCGCCGCGCATGGTGTCGCGGAAGTGCACCTGCCAGTTGTCCCCGGAGTTCACATTGCCCATGGAGGCGGCAATTCCGCCCTCCGCCATGACCGTGTGTGCCTTGCCGAAGAGCGATTTGCAGATGACCGCGGTACGGGCCCCGCGCTCCCGCGCCTCGATGGCGGCGCGCAGCCCGGCGCCTCCGGCACCGACCACGACGACGTCCCACTGCTGCCGTTCGAGTTCAGTCATTCAGAAAAACCTCGGATCGTCGAAGGCGCCGGAGGCGACGAGATACACGTAGAAGTCGGCGAGCGCCACGCTGATCAGGGAGGCCCAGGCGAGGAGCATGTGCCGAGCGTTCAGCCGGCCCACCCAGCCCCACAGCCGGTAGCGCACGGGGTGCTTGGAGAAGTGCCGCAGCCGTCCGCCGATGATGTGCCGGCAGGAGTGGCAGGACAGGGTGTACGCCCAGATCAGCGTGATGTTGATCAGGAAGATCAGGGAGCCGAGGCCCATGTGGCCCCAGGCGTAGTGCTCGTCGCGGAAGGAGAGCACAGTGTCGTAGGTGAGGATCCCGGCGACCGGCATCGCGGCGTAGAAGAAGTACCGGTGGATGTTCTGCATGATCAGCGGGAAGCGGGTCTCGCCGGTGTACGTCGTGTGCGGCTCGGCGACCGCGCAGGCCGGGGGTGAGGCCCAGAAGCCCCGGTAGTAGGCCTTGCGGTAGTAGTAGCAGGTCAGCCGGAAGCCGAGCGGGAAGATCAGGATCAGCAGGGCGGGGGAGAGGCCCCACCAGCTGCCGAAGATTTCCCAGTTCGGGCCGTGCCGCATGGGGGCGCAGTTCTCCGCCAGACAGGGCGAGTAGAACGGCGACACATAGGGGGCGGCGTAGTAGTCGGCGTTCGAGAAGGCCCGCCAGGTCGAGTAGACGATGAAGGCGAGGAGCCCGCCCGCGGTGACCGCGGGCGCCAGCCACCAGCGGTCGGTCCGCAGATGGCGGGCGGCGATGGCGGCCCGTGAGGCGTCGTGCACGCCGGACGGCCGGGTGGTACGTGCGCCGTGCCGCGTGGGGGCCTTGCGTCGAGATGGTTCCGTACCTGGTTCTGTGCCGGTGGCCAAGGAACTCTCCTAGGGGGCGTGCCTGCCGCGGACGCCCAGACCCTCGTCGTCCGAGTCCGTCCACAGGGTGGCGTCGTACGGCGCCTCGGTGATCGTGATGACTCCGTCGACGGGGTCGGTGCCGGCGGTGGGTCCGGGTGGCTGCCGACCGGTGTCGGCCGCGCGCAGCTGCGCAAGGCTCCGCTCCAGCCGTCCGACGGTGCGGACCAGGTCGTCGAGGCAGTGCTGAACAGCAGTCAACTCGTCCTGCAGTGACATGACTTGCTCTCACCTCCGCGGTAGCGGGTGGCAATGCTCATGCGCATGCGAGTGTCGCGCGTCACATCCCCTTTGGGAAGGGAGCGGGCCGCCCCGTCTTTGCCCGGTGCTCCGCCGCACAGGTGAGGTTCGCGGGCCGTGCGCCGTGTCTGCGCCGTCTCGCGCGCGTGGGCACCTTCATTGGATGAGCGGAACTAGTGCGATCAACAGCCAATGCCACCAAGTACGCATCATCTGGTCCATTCGAGTACGGGTGGGCCGGGCCGGCCCCGGAGGTATCAGCCATGTCCCACGTCGCCGTCCCGCGCGGGATGGTCGGAAAGCGCCGCCCGCTCGCGCTCCTTGTCGCGGGTGTGCTCACGATCCCCGCGCTCGCCGGGTGCGGCAGCTCGGACGAGGAGGCCACCGCCGCCATTGCCGTTCCACAGGACGTAGCCCCCGCGGGCCGGGGCCAGGTCGCCGAGGGCGGCACGGTCAACTGGGCGATCGACGCGATGCCCGCGACCTTCAACGCCTTCCAGGCGGACGCCGACGCCACCACCACACGCATCACCGGGGCACTGCTGCCGACGCTCTTCCCGCTCGACGCCAAGGGCACCCCGCAGATGAACCGGGACTATCTGAAATCCGCAAAGGTTGTCGAGAGCGAGCCCAAGCAGGTCGTGCTCTACCGGCTCGATCAGCAGGCGGTCTGGAGCGACGGCCGGGAGATCGGAGCCCCCGACTTCGTCGCCCAGTGGCGGGCGCTGAGCGGCAAGGACTCGGCGTTCTGGACCGCCCGCAACGCCGGCTACGAGCGGATCGAACGGATCGAGCGCGGCGCCAACGACCTGGAGGTCCGGGTCACCTTCGCCAAGCCGTACGCGGACTGGCGCTCCCTCTTCTCCCCGCTGTACCCCAAGGAGATGACTGGCTCCCCGGACGCCTTCAACGACGGAGCGCGGACCACGCTCAAGGCCACCGCAGGACCCTTTCGGCTGCGCAGCGTGGACCAGGGGAAGGGCGCCATCACCCTGGTCCGCGACCCGCGCTGGTGGGGCGGTCAGGCGAAGCTCGACTCGATCGTCTTCCGTGCGGTCAAGCCGCAGGACCGCACCGCGGCGCTGGTCGAGGGCAAGGTCGACGTCGCCGATGTCGACGCGGCGGCGGCGCACCGGATCGTGGCGGCGGGACGGGACAAGGGAGGCAACGGGCAACCGCTCACCCACGGCCCCGGCTGGGAGACCGGCCCGGCCGCGGCGATGCGCTCCTGGGCCGTGGCGCACGGCTCGGACGAGAACGCGGCGGCGGTCGCCCGGGCGGCCAGGGAGAAGACCAGGGCAGCCGCCGAGGTGTACGCCTCCGAGCAGGACGGGCTGCGCGCCTTCGTTCTCCGCAAGTCGCTGGAGCCCGCCTACACCCAGCTCGCGCTGAACGGCGAGTCCGGGCCACTGGCCGACAACCGGGTGCGCCGCGCGGTCGCCCGGGCCCTGAACCGCCAGGAGCTCGCCGACGCCGTACTGAGTCCGCTCGGCCTGCCCGCTGCCCCGCTCGGCAGCCATCTGGCAGTGGCCGGACAGCGCGGCTACCACGACAACAGCGGGGCGCTCGGCGACCAGGACACCGGGGCGGCGCGGGCGCTGCTGGCGGACGCCGGCTGGACCCGGGACGGCGCGGCGAAGAAGCCCAGCGGCACAAAGGCGGGCGGCGAGGGCGAGAAGACGAAGGACAAGGCAGCTGAGGAGAAGAAGGGCAAGGCGGCTGAGGAGAAGGCGGACAAGGCCACGAAGGAAGAGAAGGCCGCGAAGACCGACGGCGACAACAAGCCGGGTGACGGCGAAGGATTCAGCCGCGTCCTCGCCCCCGCTCCGGTCGCCGCCGTCCAGAGCGCCGCACTGCTGCGCCAGGCCGGAACCTTCTCGGACGCGTACGCCGACGCCCGCACCGATACCAGCCCTGCCGAGGGCACCCGGGAGAAGGTCACCGCCCAGGAGCGCGGGCCGGGCGGCGCCGTCGGCGCCTACGCCCCCGCGGGGACTGCGGCTCCGGCGGCCCCGGCCAAGGCCGCCGACTCCGTCCGTGGCCCCCTCGGCAAGGACGGCAAGTCGCTGACCTTGCGTTTCGTCCTGCCGTCCGGACCCGGCTCGGAGTCGCTGCGGACCGTGGGGGACAAGATTTCGGCCATGCTCGATTCGGTCGGCATCGGCACCGAGATCATCAAGGTCTCGGACGCCAGCTACTTCAAGGACCATGTCGCCTCCGGCGACTACGACCTGGCCCTGTACTCCTGGCCCGCCACCGCCTACCCGGCCACCGACGACCGGCCGATCTTCGCCAAGCCGGTCCCTGCCACCGACGGCTCGCTGCTCGTCGAGCAGAACTACACCCGCGTCGGTACGGACCACATCGACCAGCTCTTCGACCAGGCGGTCTCCGAACTCGACGAGGGGGCTGCCCAGGACCTGATGAAGCAGGCGGACGCCCGGATCTGGGCGGCTGCAGGATCGATTCCGCTGTATCAGCGCCCGCAGCTCGTGGCCACCGACAAGAAGCTTGCGAATGTCGGCGCCTTCGGCTTCGGAGCCCCGCACTACCAGGACATCGGTTTCAAGAAGCCGCAAGCGGCAGGATCCCCCGCGAATCGTAAGAAGTAGCAGGTCAGGACCGCAGCGAAAGCTCAGAAGCGGCTCAATTCCCTTGCCCGCCGAGGCACTCGGCGGGCAAGGTCGTGGCTACCTGTTGACCCGGGCAACCAATGCGCGGACGCCCCCCGCACTGCGCATCCCCTCCGGTTCCGAAGTCGCCCAACTGCCGCGTCGAGCCGCCCCCAGCCGGGAGCGTGTCCATGACCGCCGGTGAAATTCACCGGAAGACACGACCACGGGGGCAGAAACACGAAGCGCGAGGGCGATGAGCTGCCACCGCATAGAAGGGCGGGGAGACGCCTCCGGTCCGGAAGGCGGCGGACAGGGGCCCCGGCCGCGCGGCCGGTATGTGGTGTACAGCACCCTCCGGCTGGTCGAGGCCGATTTCCGCTCCTCCGCAGCGGGCGAGCGAAGGGTGGGCAGACCGTCGGACATGTGGCGAACTGAAGGGTTTCGGGTACCTGAGTAGTCGGCTGTGACGAGGCGTTCGGCGAGAACGGCCCGGCCGCGGCCCGCGCAGCCGGCGGCGCGGGTCGCCGTCTGTGAGCGGCTGGTAACCCTTGCCCAGGAAGCCGCCACGGCGACAGGCCCGTACCATGGGGGGTAGCCGTGGCGTGTCCGCCCGGCGGGCGTACGAGGACTTGAGACCGACTGAGACGCCTGATCCCACGATCCGAGAGAAGCGCAAGCCACCCAATGCCCACGCGCCACGACATCCGTAACGTAGCCATCGTCGCCCACGTCGACCACGGCAAGACCACGCTGGTCGACGCCATGCTGAGGCAGGCCGGCGCCTTCGCCGCGCACGCCGCCGAGCACCTCGACGAACGCATGATGGACTCGAACGACCTGGAGCGTGAGAAGGGCATCACGATCCTCGCCAAGAACACGGCGGTGAAGTATCACCCCAAGGACGGCGGGGACCCGATCACGATCAACATCATCGACACCCCCGGCCACGCCGACTTCGGCGGCGAGGTCGAGCGCGGTCTGTCGATGGTGGACGCGGTCGTGCTGCTCGTCGATGCCTCCGAGGGCCCGCTCCCGCAGACCCGCTTCGTGCTGCGCAAGGCGCTCTCCGCGAAGATGCCGGTCATCCTCTGCATCAACAAGACGGACCGTCCCGACTCCCGGATCGCCGAGGTCGTCGACGAGACGTACGACCTGTTCCTGGACCTGGACGCGGACGAGGACCAGATCGAGTTCCCGATCGTCTACGCCTGCGCCCGCGACGGCGTCGCCTCGCTGACCAAGCCGGAGGACGGCACCGTCCCGGCCGACAGCGAGAACCTCGAGCCGTTCTTCAACACGATCCTGGCGCACGTCCCGGCTCCGGAGTACGACGACGAGGCGCCGCTGCAGGCCCACGTCACCAACCTGGACGCCGACAACTTCCTCGGTCGTATCGCGCTCTGCCGCGTCGAGCAGGGCGAGCTGCGCAAGGGGCAGACCGTCACCTGGATCAAGCGCGACGGCACGATGTCCAACGTCCGCATCACCGAGCTGATGATGACCGAGGCGCTCACCCGCAAGCCGGCCGAGAAGGCGGGCCCGGGCGACATCTGCGCCATCGCCGGTATCCCGGACATCATGATCGGCGAGACGCTGGCCGACCCCGAGAACCCGGTCGCGCTGCCGCTGATCACGGTCGACGAGCCGGCCATCTCGATGACCATCGGTACGAACACCTCGCCGCTCGTCGGCAAGGGCGGCAAGGGCCACAAGGTCACCGCCCGCCAGGTGAAGGACCGCCTCGACCGCGAGCTGATCGGTAACGTGTCGCTCCGCGTCCTGGACACCGAGCGCCCTGACGCCTGGGAGGTCCAGGGCCGCGGCGAGCTCGCGCTGGCCATCCTCGTCGAGCAGATGCGCCGTGAGGGCTTCGAGCTCACGGTCGGCAAGCCGGAGGTCGTCACCAAGCAGGTCGACGGCAAGACGCACGAGCCGATCGAGCGCATGACGATCGACTCCCCCGAGGAGCACCTCGGCGCGATCACGCAGCTGATGGCGACCCGCAAGGGCCGCATGGAGACGATGACGAACCACGGTTCGGGCTGGGTCCGCATGGAGTGGATCGTCCCGTCCCGCGGCCTCATCGGCTTCCGTACGGAGTTCCTGACGCAGACCCGCGGTACGGGCATCGCGCACTCCATCTTCGAGGGCCACGAGCCGTGGTTCGGCGAGCTGCGCACCCGCCACAACGGCTCGCTGGTCGCGGACCGCGCGGGTTCGGTGACCCCGTTCGCCATGGTCAACCTGCAGGAGCGCGGTGTCATCTTCACCGAGGCCGGCACCGAGGTCTACGAGGGCATGATCGTCGGCGAGAACTCCCGTGCCGACGACATGGACGTGAACATCACCAAGGAGAAGAAGCTCACCAACATGCGTGCCGCCTCCGCGGACACCACGGAGAACGTGGTGCCGGCCCGGAAGCTGTCGCTGGAGCAGTCCCTGGAGTTCTGCCGCGAGGACGAGTGCATCGAGGTGACCCCGGAGACCGTGCGTATCCGCAAGGTCGTCCTGGACCAGAAGGAGCGCGGCCGCGCCGCGTCGCGCGCCAAGCGCTGACCTGACGCACGTCCGGTTCGAGACCCGGCCCCCCGCACGCTGTGCGGGGGGCCGGGTCTTTCCTTGCCACTTCAGCACTTGTGTGCGACGGGGAATGTGCTTTCGGCTCTACGTTCCCGATTGTGATGTGTGCACTCGTTCCCCATGACACCTGGGAATCTCTCAAATACCTTGTGGTCCAGCGCTCTTGGGTGTCAGACCGAGGTTCGCATAAGCAAGCAAAAATGGGGGAGTGTCCATGAGTGTGGGATACGGCTAGGTGGTCAGCTGGAGCAAGTCGGCGGAGGGCGCCATCAATTGCGCCACGAAGAGCAAGTCCGGCACGGTGCAGCGCGCGGTCCATGCGTGGTGCCCGTAGCGGCTTCGGTTTGAGCGGACCGTAGTTGACGGCCCGGCGTCCGTCCCTGTGAGGGGAGGGGGGCCGCGCCGGTGTCCTGTGCTCCGCGAGGCCGTACGGGCACTTCCGGACGCGGTCGGTCAACTTAGTTTCGTGGCTCGATCGTCCGGTTATCGACCGTCGCTCTCCGAATCGCGTATTAACAGTCCGTTTCAGGGGTGTCTGTCTGGGATCGCTTTGTCCGGATTTCGAGCCGCACGCACGCCTGATGTTGTCAAACCGAGACCCTTTAAGTGTGGTTTACAGCCTGGCTGTACTCAATAGTTGGCTCCATTGAGCTCGGGTCAATGGGTCACGCGCCTTGGGGAGCGCCGACTCACGAGCACACTGGGGTAACTGATCTTCGCCGTCAGGGGTGTCGGCGCGACATCGGTTGCCCCCTCTTGCAGTGAACAAGTGGACTCATGAGGAGGAAACCCATGCGTGGTGCCAACAGCGCCAAGTGGGTCGCGGGGGCGATTGTTATCGCGCTGGCCGCGACCGCCTGTGGTGGCAGCGACAGCGGTGACAAGAAGAACGAGGGTGGTTCCAGCAAGTCTGGCGGCACCTTCAAGATCGGCATCACCGAGCCGGTCGCGATCGACCCGTACAACGCGCAGGAGTCCGAGGGCATCCTCGTCACGGACAACCTCTTCACCGGCCTGTACGAGCCCACGGCCGACGGCAAGGTCATCCCGGCGCTCGCCGAGTCGAAGGAAGTCAGCGACGACGGCAAGACCTGGACTTTCAAGATCAAGGGTGGCACCAAGTTCACCAATGGTGAGCCGGTGAACGCCGAGGCGTTCATCCGTGGTTGGAACCGCGTGGCGCAGAAGAAGTCCGCCTCGGACGTGGCCTACCACCTCGGTGGCATCGATGGCTTCGCCGATGTCCAGGCCGGCAAGTCCGACTCCCTCTCCGGTCTGAAGGCCGTGGACGAGAACACCCTTCAGGTGAAGCTCTCCGCTCCGGACTTCGAGTTCGACACCAAGACCACCCACACCGTGTTCAGCCCCGTGCCGAAGGTGGCGGGTGACGGCAAGAACGCGGCGTTCAACATGGCCCCGATCGGCAACGGCCCCTTCAAGCTGCAGGGCAAGTGGGAGCACAACAAGAAGATCACGCTCGTTCGTAACGACGACTACGGTCTGACCAAGGCGAAGATCGACAAGGTCGAGGTCAGCATTCTGAACTCGAGCAACGGCGTGACCCTTGAGTACCAGGGCTTCCAGTCCGGCCAGTTCGACTGGGCCCGGATGCCGGTTCCGCAGATGCCGGCCGCCAAGGCCAAGTACGAGCCCCAGGGTGAGTGGATCGCGGTTGACGCCAATGGCATGAACTATCTCCTCCCGATCGCCGACAACGGTCCGCTGAAGTCGGCGAAGGCGCGTGAGGCCGTCTCGTACGCGATCGACCGGGACGCCATCATCAAGGGCGTCTTCCAGGGGACGATGACCAAGTCGACGACGATCCTGCCGCCGGCCTTCGCGGACGTCTACACCAAGGACCTCTGCACGTCCTGCATCAAGCAGGACAAGGTGAAGGCCAAGGCGCTCGCCGCCGAGGCCGGCCTGAAGCCGGGCACCACGGTCGACATCGGCTACAACACGGGCGCGGGCCACGAAGAGTGGATCCAGGCCGTTGCGCAGCAGCTGAAGGACGTCCTCGGCCTCAAGGTCAACGCGCAGGGCAAGCCCTTCGCCGAGCTCCTGGCCGACCAGCAGAAGCCGAAGGCGACCGGCATGTACCGCTTCGCCTGGGGCGCGGACTACCCGACGCCGGACAACTTCCTGTACCCGCTGCTCGACACCGCGTCCATCAACAAGGACGCGTCGGGCAAGGTCACCGGTGACAACCGCGCCCGCTACAGCAACAAGAAGTTCGACGCTCTGCTGACCAAGGCCCGTGGCGAGAAGGACCTGGCGGCCCGCAACGAGATCTACAAGGAGGCCGAGAAGGTCGCCATGGACGACGTTGCGCTGATTCCGCTGTGGAACCGCACTCAGCTCCGTCTCGCCAACACCAAGAAGTGGGCGAACCTCAAGATGGACTTCCATGAGGACCCGAACCTCGCCGAGATCAGCCTGAAGTGATCAACCGCCGCTTGTGAATGCGGTGTAACCGGGGGCCGTGGCGTCAAGCTCGAGTTCGGGCTCGCTCGCCACGGCCCCCGACGACCGTCGGGAGCGGTGCGATCCGCCCTCCCGTCCCGACCCCGTCCCCACCCGGGGCGCGGATGGCTGCTCAGGTGTGGCAGTGAGGTAGAAAGGCAAGTCATGGGTAGGTATGTGGCGCGTCGGCTCGGCCAGTTGGTTGTGGTCGTGCTCGGCGCGACGATGGTCCTGTTCGTGTGCCTGTTCGTGCTCCCCGGAGACCCCGTGGGTCAGATCGCGGGCAGCGACAAGGCGCGCGACCCGGCCGTGATCAAGGAGCTGCACGAGCGGTACGGGCTCGACAAACCCTTGGTCGTGCAGTACGGCAATTACGTGGCCAAGCTGGCAAAGGGTGACCTCGGCGAGGACTTCACGCAGGGCCGCCCGGTCACGGAGATCCTGCAGCCGAAGCTGGTGAACACGGGCAAGCTCGCCATCACGGCGATCGTGTTCGACATCGTCATCGGCATGGCCGCCGGCATCCTCGCGGCGATGCGGAGATACTCGGTCTGGGATGTGTCGGTGACGTTCTTCACCACCGCCGCCATCGGTATCCCTACGTTCGTTCTGGGTATGCTGATGCAGAGCATCTTCGTGATCAAGCTGGGCTGGTTCGACCTCCTCGCCGACGGCAGCTTCAAATCGATGATCCTTCCCGCGATGACGCTGGCCATCATCGACGCCGCGCTGGTGGCGCAGCTGGCCCGGAGCGCCATGCTCGAAGTGCTGCGCGCTGACTACGTCAAGACGGCCGTGGCCAAGGGCCTTCCCCGCCGGACCATTCTCACTCGGCACATCCTGCGGAATTCGGTCATCCCGGTCATCACCTATCTGGGCATCTCCTTCGGAACCCTGCTCGGTGGCGCGATCCTCACCGAAACGATCTTCAACTGGGACGGAATCGGGCTCGCGCTGATCCAGGCGATCCAGCAGAACAACAACCCCATCATCGTGGGGGTGGTGACGATCAGTGTGGCGATCTTCGTCGTGCTGAACCTGATCGTCGACCTGCTGTATGCAGCCCTCGACCCGCGCATCCGCCTCTCCTGACCCGGCAGGGTCGTCCCGAACTAGGAGTCACACCATGACTGAGCTCGTCACGGGCACGGAGGAGCCGACGGCGGCCGATCCCGCCGCGGCGGCACAGGGTGCCGAGCCGAATGTCGCGAAGGTCAGCCAGTGGGCCGACATCCGCGCCCGGTTCTTCGCCAACAAGCTGGCAGTTGTCGGCCTGGGCATCCTGACCGTCCTGATAGTGGTGGCGATATTCGCGCCACTTCTCGCCCCCCACGATCCGCTGAAGCAGGACCTGACAGCAACCCTGCAGTCCCCCGGCGGCGCACATCTTCTCGGTACCGATTCCCTCGGCCGGGACCAGCTGTCCCGTCTGATCTACGGAAGCCGCATCGCGGTGATCGTCGGCGTCGCGTCGATCCTGGTCGCCGCCGGGCTCGGCATCATTTTCGGCTCCCTGGCCGGCTACTTCGGCCGGATCACGGACTCGATCATCATGCGCATCGCAGACGTCTTCTTCGCCTTCCCGCTGCTCATCGGCGCCATCGTCATCATCCTGCTGATGGGACGCGGCGTGCTCCCCGTCGTCCTCTCGCTGGGCATCTTCTCGTGGGCCACCTACGCCCGACTGCTGCGCAGCCAGATCCTGTCGGTGCGCGAGATGGACTATGTCCATGCCGCCGCCGCGCTGGGGGCCGGCAAGGCGAGGATCATCCGTAAGCACGTCCTGCCCAACTCGCTGACTGCCGTTCTGGTCTACGCGACCAGCAACGTCGGTATCGCGATCGTCGCGGAGGCCTCGCTCTCCTACCTGGGCGTCGGCGTCAGCCCCGAAGTCGCGGAGTGGGGCAACATGATCGCCGCCGGCAAGGACTTCATGGGCGTCAAGGACTTCATGTGGACCTACCCGAGCATCGCGATCGTGATCACGTGCCTCGGCTTCATCCTCCTCGGCAACGGTCTGCGCGACGCGCTCGACCCGAAGCTCCGGTGAGGTCCCCCCATGAGTCGAACCAATGTGAGCAAGCAGGACGAAGGTGACGGCATGACCACGGTCGACATGGCCACCTCGAGCACCGGGGCGGCCGACACCGCGCCCCTGCTCGAAGTGCGCGATCTGCATGTGGAATTCAAGGTCCGTGACGACATAGCCAAGGCCGTCAACGGAGTCAGCTACAGCGTCAACGCCGGTGAGACGCTCGCCGTGCTCGGCGAGTCGGGTTCCGGCAAGTCCGTGACCGCGCAGGCGATCATGGGCATCCTGGACAGCCCGCCCGGACGTATCTCGCACGGCGAGGTGCTCTTCCATGGCGAGGACATCCTCAAGCTGCCGGAGAGCGAGCGGCGCAAGCTGCGCGGCGCGAAGATGGCGATGATCTTCCAGGACGCGCTGTCCTCGCTGAACCCGGTCCTCTCCGTCGGCTTCCAGCTCGGCGAGATGTTCCGGGCGCACCTGGGGCTCTCCCGCAAGGACGCCAAGATCAAGGCGATCGAGCTCATGGATCGGGTCCGCATCCCCGCCGCCAAGCAGCGGGTGGGCGACTACCCGCACCAGTTCTCCGGCGGTATGCGCCAGCGCATCATGATCGCTATGGCGCTGGCCCTGGAGCCGGACCTGATCATCGCGGACGAGCCCACCACGGCCCTGGACGTCACCGTTCAGGCCCAGGTCATGGACCTGCTGGCGGAGCTGCAGCGTGAGTACAACATGGGTCTCATCCTGATCACCCACGACCTCGGTGTAGTTGCCGATGTCGCGGACAAGATCGCGGTGATGTACGCGGGCCGGATCGTCGAGACCGCGCCGATCGGCGAGCTGTACAAGCGGCCGGCCCACCCGTACACGCGTGGTCTGCTCGACTCGATCCCGCGCCTGGACCAGAAGGGGCAGGAGCTCTACGCGATCAAGGGCCTGCCCCCCAACCTGCTGAAGATTCCGGCCGGTTGTGCGTTCAACCCGCGGTGCCCCAAGGCGCAGGACATCTGCCGCACCGATGTTCCGGACCTGCTGCCGGTCACCGAGCTCGACGGTGGCGAGCTGGTCGGCCGCGGCAGCGCGTGCCACTTCTGGAAGGAGCAGCTCCATGGCTGACCTCAACAAGGCCGATGCGCCCATGGACGCCACGCCGAACGTCACCGAGGTCGAGACGGTGGATGCCGCGACGGCCGAGGAGGCCGTGGCCGCCATCAACGCTCCGGTCGAGCGCGGCGAGCCGATCCTGCAGGTGCGCAACCTGGTCAAGCACTTCCCGCTGACCCAGGGCATCCTGCTCAAGCGGCAGATCGGCGCGGTCAAGGCGGTCGACGGCATCTCCTTCGACCTGCACCAGGGCGAGACTCTCGGCATCGTCGGTGAGTCCGGCTGTGGCAAGTCCACCGTCGCCAAGGTGCTGATGATGCTGGAGACGGCGACCGCGGGCGAGGTCTTCTTCAAGGGCCAGGACATCACCAAGCTGTCCGGGCGCGCGCTCAAGGCCGTACGCCGCAACATCCAGATGGTGTTCCAGGACCCGTACACGTCGCTCAACCCCCGTATGACGGTGGGCGACATCATCGGGGAGCCCTTCGATATCCACCCCGAGGTGGCCCCGAAGGGCGACCGCCGGCGCAGGGTCCAGGACCTGCTGGATGTCGTCGGCCTCAACCCGGAGTACATCAACCGGTACCCGCACCAGTTCTCCGGCGGCCAGCGCCAGCGCATCGGCATCGCCCGCGGCCTTGCGCTCAACCCGGAGATCATCATCTGCGACGAGCCGGTCTCGGCCCTGGACGTCTCCGTCCAGGCGCAGGTCATCAACCTGATGGAGAAGCTGCAGGACGAGTTCAACCTCTCCTACATCTTCATCGCGCACGACCTGTCGATCGTCCGGCACATCTCCGACCGGGTCGGCGTCATGTACCTCGGCAAGATGGCCGAGATCGGTACGGAGACGCAGATCTACGACCACCCGACACACCCCTACACTCAGGCGCTGCTGTCGGCGGTCCCGGTTCCGGACCCGGAGGCCCGCGAGGGCCGCCAGCGGATCATTCTGACCGGTGACGTCCCGTCACCGGCGAACCCGCCGTCGGGCTGCCGCTTCCGCACCCGCTGCTGGAAGGCCGAGGACAAGTGCGCGACGGAGGAGCCGCTGCTGGCGGTCCCCGAGCGCTTCAAGGCCTCGGAGACCGCGGCCGCGCATGAGTCGGCCTGCCACTTCGCCGAGGAGAAGGACGTCGTCGGCGCGGCATGATTCTGCCTCGGCAGACATAACAACGACAGGGCGCCCGGAACACGGTTCCGGGCGCCCTGTCGTGTGCCCGCGCAGTCACTCCGGGCGGTCCCGGCAGGCGTATGTCCAGGTGCCGGACTTCGACCGGGCTGCTGCGGCCGTTCCGGTGACGGGGAAACACGGACGGCCGTAGTGCTGATGCGTTGATCTGTTGATGAGGTGATATTTGGCGCTACGTGCGATGAGGACCGATAAGGAGGCTTTCCATGCGCGGAGCCACACCGGCCAAGTGGGCCGCCTGCGCGGTTGCCGTTGCCCTGACGGCGACGGCCTGCGGCGGGGGCGGCGGTGGTGGCGGGGGTGGCGGCGCCAATGGGATGGTGAGCGCCTCCTGGGGTGACCCGCAGAACCCGCTGGAGCCCGCCAACACCAACGAGGTGCAGGGCGGCAAAGTCCTCGACATGGTCTTCCGGGGGCTGAAGAAGTACGACCCGAAGACCGGTGCGGCCACGAACATGCTGGCCGAAAAGATCGAGTCCACCGACTCGCAGAACTTCACCGTCACATTGAAGGACGGCTGGACCTTCAGCAACGGCGAGAAGATCACGGCAAACTCGTTCGTGGACGCCTGGAACTACGGCGCCCTGCTGAAGAACAATCAGAAGAACGCCTACTTCTTCGGCTACATCGACGGCTACGACAAGGTCCACCCGGACACCGGCAAGGCCTCCGCGGCCACGCTCTCCGGCCTCAAGGTCGTCGACCCCAAGACCTTCACCGTCAAGCTGTCGCAGAAGTTCTCGCTCTGGCCGGACACCCTCGGCTACCCGGCCTTCGCGCCCCTGCCGAAGAGCTTCTTCACCGACCACGCCGCCTGGGTGTCCAAGCCCGTCGGCAACGGCCCGTACACCATCGAGAAGTACACCAAGGGCTCCTCGATGAGCCTGCGCAAGTGGGACGGTTACCCCGGGGACGACTTGGCGCAGAACGGCGGCATCGACCTCAAGGTCTACACGGACAACAACACCGCCTACACCGACCTGGTCGCCGGCAATCTCGACCTCGTCGACGACGTACCGGCCTCGCAGCTGAAGAACGTCAAGGCGGACCTCGGCGACCGCTACATCAACACCCCGGCCGGCATCATCCAGACGATCGCCTTCCCCTTCTACGACAAGAAGTGGGACACCCCCGGAGGCATCAAGGTCCGGCAGGGCCTGTCGATGGCGATCAACCGGGACCAGATCACCAGCCAGATCTTCCGGAAGACCCGCACTCCCGCCTCCGACTGGACCTCCCCGGTCCTCGGCGAGGCGGGCGGCTTCAAGAAGGGGCTCTGCGGTGCCCCGTGCGAGTACAACGCGGCGGGCGCCAAGAAGCTGGTCCAGGAGGGCGGCGGGATCCCCGGCGGCCAGCTGAAGATCTCGTACAACGCAGACACCGGCTCGCACAAGGAGTGGGTCGACGCCGTCTGCAACAGCATCAACAAGGCGCTGGGCAACAACCAGGCCTGCGTCGGCGCCCCGGTGGGCACCTTCGCCGACTTCCGCAGCCAGGTCTCCCAGCAGAAGCTGACCGGACCCTGGCGCGCGGGCTGGCAGATGGACTACCCGCTGATCCAGAACTTCCTGCAGCCGACCTACTACACCAACGCCTCGTCCAACGACGGCAAGTGGAGCAACAAGCAGTTCGACTCCCTGATCGACAAGGCCAACGCCGAGTCCGACAAGGCCAAGGCCGTCTCCACGTTCCAGGACGCGGAGAGGGTCCTCGCCGAACAGATGCCGGTCATCCCGCTCTGGTACCAGAACGGCAGCGCCGGCTACTCGGACCGGATCACCAACGTCTCGCTGAACCAGTTCAGCGTCCCGGTGTACGAGCAGATCACGGTCAAGTAGGACCCGGAAGCCGGGTGGCCGGTGCACACCCCGCACCGGCCACCCGGCTTCCCCATCCCCGAGCAACTGCCCCCGCGACCCCCGGAGCCCCTCATGGGACGTTATGTGATCCGGCGGCTGCTGCAGATGATCCCGGTCTTCTTCGGCACCACGCTGTTGATCTTCCTCATGGTGAACGTGATGGGTGACCCCATTGCGGGTCTCTGCGGCGAGCGCCAGTGCGATCCGGCGACCGCCGCCCGACTCCGCGCGGAATTCGGCCTCGATAAGCCGGTCTGGCAGCAGTACCTCACCTACATGGGCAATGTCTTCACCGGCGACTTCGGCACCGCGTTCAACGGCCAGAAGGTCACCGAGCTGATGGCCACCGCCTTCCCCATCACCATCAGGCTCACCGTCGTCGCGATCGTCTTCGAGATCGTCATCGGCATCAGCCTCGGCGTCGTCACCGGCCTGCGCCGCGGCCGGCCCGTCGACACCACCGTGCTGATCCTGACCCTCGTCGTGATCTCCATCCCGACGTTCGTCACCGGTCTGCTGCTCCAGCTCCTCCTCGGTGTCCAGTGGGGCATCATCAAGCCGTCCGTCTCCCCGGAGGCGCCGGTCAACGAGCTGCTCGTCCCCGGACTCGTTCTCGCCTCCGTCTCCCTGGCGTACGTCACCCGGCTCACCCGGACCTCGATCGCCGAGAACGCCCGCGCCGACTATGTCCGTACCGCCGTCGCCAAGGGCCTCCCCAGGCGCCGGGTCGTCGTCCGGCACCTGCTGCGCAACTCGCTGATCCCCGTCGTCACCTTCATCGGTACGGACGTGGGCGCCCTGATGGGAGGGGCGATCGTCACCGAGCGCATCTTCAACATCCACGGCGTCGGCTACCAGCTCTACCAGGGCATCCTGCGCCAGAACTCCCAGACCGTCGTCGGGTTCGTCACCATCCTGGTCCTCGTCTTCCTGGCGGCCAACCTGGTCGTCGACCTCCTGTACGCCGTACTCGACCCGAGGATCCGCTATGCCTGAGCAGGCGCCGGACGAAGCGATCTCCGCGGGAGGAGCGGGTGCGGGGATGGACCTTGCTGTCGAGGAAGGGGGGACGCTGCAGAAGACCCCGGGCGGCCCCGAAGGGACCGGACCCGCGGAGAAGCCGCGCAGTCTCTGGTCGGACGCCTGGCGCGACCTGCGCCGCAACCCGGTCTTCATCATCTCCGCCCTGATCATCCTCTTCCTGTTGATCATCTCGATCTGGCCGTCGCTGATCACGGACCAGGACCCCCTCAACTGCGACCTGGGCAAGGCCCAGGAGGGCTCCCAGCCAGGCCATCCGTTCGGCTTCGACGGACAGGGCTGCGACGTCTACACCCGTACCGTCTACGGAGCCAGGGCCTCGGTCACCGTCGGCGTCTGCGCCACCCTCGGGGTCTCGCTCCTCGGCGGCATCCTGGGCGGGCTGGCCGGCTTCTTCGGCGGCTGGTGGGACTCGATCCTCTCCCGTATCACCGACGTCTTCTTCGGCATCCCGGTCGTCCTCGGCGGCCTGGTCTTCCTCTCCGTGGTGACCGGCTCCACCGTCTGGCCTGTGATCGGCTTCATCGTCCTGCTGGGCTGGCCGCAGGTCGCCCGTATCGCCCGCGCCTCGGTCATCACCGCCAAACAGAACGACTACGTGCAGGCGGCCCGCGCGCTCGGCGCCTCCAACAGCCGGATGCTGCTCCGCCACATCACCCCGAACGCCATCGCCCCGGTCATCGTCGTCGCGACCATCGCCCTCGGTACGTACATCTCGCTGGAGGCGACCCTCTCGTACCTCGGTGTCGGACTGAAACCACCGGCGGTCTCCTGGGGCATCGACATCTCCGCAGCCTCCCAGTACATCCGCAACGCCCCGCACATGCTGCTCTGGCCCGCCGGGGCGCTGGCGATCACCGTGCTCGCATTCATCATGCTCGGCGACGCGGTGCGCGACGCCCTCGACCCCAAGCTGCGCTGAGGAGCCCGTGCCATGTTGCTCGAAGTGCGCGATCTGCATGTGGAGTTCCACACCCGGGACGGGGTGGCCAAGGCCGTCAACGGGGTCAACTACTCGGTGGCCGAGGGCGAGACGCTCGCCGTGCTCGGCGAGTCCGGCTCCGGCAAGTCGGTCACCGCGCAGGCGATCATGGGGATCCTCGACATGCCGCCCGGGAGGATCAGCGGCGGCGAGATCGTCTTCAAGGGCCGCGATCTGCTGAAACTGAAGGCGGAGGAGCGCCGGAAGGTCCGCGGTCAGCAGATGGCCATGATCTTTCAGGACGCCCTGTCCTCCCTCAACCCCGTGCTCAGCGTGGGGGAACAGCTCGGCGAGATGTTCGTGGTGCACCGAGGGGCGTCCCGCAAGGACGCCAAGCTGAAGGCCATCGAGCTGATGGACCGGGTCCGCATCCCCGCCGCGAAGGAACGGGTCGGGAACTACCCGCACCAGTTCTCCGGCGGCATGCGCCAGCGCATCATGATCGCCATGGCGCTGGCGCTGGAACCGTCGCTGATCATCGCGGACGAACCCACCACCGCCCTCGATGTGACCGTCCAGGCCCAGGTGATGGACCTCCTCGCCGAGCTCCAGCGCGAGCTCAACATGGGCCTCATCCTGATCACCCACGACCTGGGCGTGGTCGCCGATGTCGCCGACTACATCGCCGTGATGTATGCGGGCCGGATCGTGGAGTCGGCCCCCGTCCACGAGATCTACAAGGCGCCCGCCCACCCGTACACCAAGGGCCTGCTCCAGTCGATTCCGCGGCTGGACCAGAAGGGCCAGGAGCTGTACGCCATCAAGGGACTGCCGCCCAACCTGCTGCACATCCCGCCCGGCTGCGCCTTCAACCCGCGCTGCCCGATGGCCCAGGAGATCTGCCGCGGCGAGGTGCCACCGCTGTTCGAGGTGGCCGAACACCGCGAGAGCGCCTGCTACTTCTGGAAGGAGACGCTCGATGCGCGCTGAACAGGGGAGCATGAGCGCGGGCGGCGAACCCATTCTGGAAGTCATCGACCTCGTCAAACACTACCCGCTGACCCAGGGCATCCTGATCAAGAAGCAGGTCGGTGCGGTCAAGGCGGTCGACGGTGTCTCGTTCGAGCTGGCCGCGGGCGAGACCCTCGGCATCGTGGGGGAGTCCGGCTGCGGCAAGTCGACCGTCGCCAAGATGCTCGTCCATCTGGAACAGCCGACGTCCGGCACGATCAAGTACAAGGGCGAGGACATCACCAATCTGTCCGGGCGTGCGCTGAAGGCCGTGCGGCGCAACATCCAGATGGTGTTCCAGGACCCGTACACCTCGCTCAATCCGCGGATGACGGTCGGCGACATCATCGGGGAGCCGTACGAGATCCACCCCGAGGTCGCGCCCAAGGGCGAGCGGCGGCGCAAGGTGCAGGACCTGCTGGATGTCGTCGGCCTCAACCCGGAGTACATCAACCGCTATCCGCACCAGTTCTCCGGCGGCCAGCGCCAGCGCATCGGTATCGCCCGCGGGCTGGCCCTCAACCCCGAGATCATCGTCGCCGACGAACCGGTCTCGGCCCTCGACGTCTCCGTACAGGCCCAGGTCATCAACCTGCTCGACCGGCTGCAGGCGGAGTTCAACCTGAGTTACGTCTTCATCGCGCACGACCTCTCGATCGTCCGGCACATCTCCGACCGGGTGGGCGTGATGTATCTGGGCAGGCTCGCCGAGATCGGTACGGACGAGCAGATCTACGATCACCCCACGCACCCGTACACCCAGGCTTTGCTGTCCGCGGTGCCGGTGCCGGACCCGATGGCGCGCGAGTACCGCGAGCGGATCATCCTGCACGGCGACGTGCCGTCCCCGGCCAACCCGCCCTCCGGCTGCCGCTTCCGTACCCGCTGCTGGAAGGCGCAGGAGCGGTGCGAACTGGAGGTGCCGCTGCTCGCGGTCCCGGCCGTCTTCCGGCTGACGGACACCGCGGCCGCACACGATTCGGCGTGCCATTTCGCGGAGGAGAAGCAGGTGGTGCCGCCGGAGGAGCTGCTGGAGGCGCCGGAGGCGGAGCCCGGGGCGTCGGAGGAGCCGGGCGGGCCCGGTGAGCCGGCTGCACCCGACGACGGCACGGGCAGGGGCGACGGGCCGGCACCCCCGTCCGGAGGCGCGCCACCGCGGCCGGGAAGGCACCCCCGGAGACGTTGACGCACGGGCAACTTGACCGTCACACGTCCGATATACGAACGCGTCAGCATGGACATCGTACGGCCGTGCGGGTGCCGTGAACCGGTCGGGGGGCTGTCATGTCCCTCCGGCCGGTTACCCGTTTCAACCTGCCGACCGAGGGCCGGCTCACGGTACCGACGTGGTTCTTCGAAACTCTCGCCGGAGTGGTGGTGCGGCCGGCCATGGCCCGCAGAGGTTTCCCCGACAGCACACCCCCGCACCCACCGCCCAGGACCGGCGCTACGGCTACCCGCAGCCCGGTGCGTCCGGGCCCCCGCCGCCCTCCCAGCCCCCACGGGCTGGTAGGACCCGCCCGGCCGGTGGAAGGCGTCGAGGGTCTCCCCCCGGGCCTTCGAGCCCGGGGGGAGACCGAGGACGGAACGCCCGCCTACCTGTCCAGCCCCAGTGCCCGCTTCAGGAAGTCCACCTGCAACAGCAGCAGATTCTCCGCAACCTGCTCCTGCGGAGTCATGTGCGTGACCCCGCTCAGCGGCAGCACCTCATGCGGCCGCCCGGCCGAGAGCAGCGCCGACGACAGCCGCAGCGAGTGCGCGACCACCACGTTGTCGTCCGCCAGCCCGTGGATGATCATCATCGGCCGGACCTGGTCCGCGGCCTCGGACAATCCCTCGTCGGTGAGGAGCGAGTTGTACGCGTACACCTCGGGCTGCTCGGCCGGATCGCCGAGATAGCGCTCGGTGTAGTGCGTGTCGTACAGCCGCAGATCCGTCACCGGCGCACCCACCACTGCTGCATGGAAGACGTCCGGCCGCCGGAGCGCGGCCATGGCCGCCAGGTATCCGCCGTACGACCAGCCGCGGATCGCCACCTTGGAGAGGTCCAGCGGGAAGCTTTCGGCGAGTGCGTGCAGCGCGTCCACCTGGTCGTCGAGGCTGAGGGCGAAATTGTTCTTGACCGCCTTCTCCCAGCCGGGTGAGCGCCCCGGTGCGCCCCGGCCGTCCGCGACGACGACCGCGAAGCCCTGATCGGCGAACCACTGCGACGTCAGGTGCGGATTATGGGCGGCGAGGACCCGCCGCCCGTGCGGTCCACCGTACGGATCCATCAGGACCGGAAGCGGACCATCCGACTCCTGATAGCCGGTGGGGAGCAGCACGGCGCACGGAATCCGCCGTGCGCCCCCCTCGGTGAACTGCACCCGGGCCGTCAGAACCGGCTCCTCCGCGTGGTTCGCGACCGTCGCGACCTGCTTGCCGCTCCGGAGCACCCGCACCTCCGTGCCGGGCCGCTCCGGCGACGCCGAGACCAGCACGGTCACCTCGCCCGCCCGGACCGCGGAGTGCACCCCCGCCCCCTCGGAGACCCGCTCCACGCCCAGCTCATTGACCCGGTAGACATGGCTCTGCCCGATCTCCGGCTCCGCCGCGTCCTCGCCCGCCGAAGCCGACACCAGGACGTCCGACTCACCGATGTCCAGGACCGCCTGGATCTGCAACTGTGCCCCGGTCAGTGGACGGTCGCCGACCGCGAGGACCCGCGCCCCGCCCTCGTCCACGATCCGCACGAGCCGCCCGTCCGGCGCCCACGCGGGCACCCCGGGGAACAGGTCCAGCCACACCAGGTCCTCGTCGACGTGAACCGTCCGCGTCGCACCGCTCTCCGTGTCCACCGCGAGGAAGAGCTGACTGCGCTGGTCACGGGCCTGCACCAGGATCAGCGGGGCGCCGTCCGACGACCAGTGCACCTGCGCCAGATACGGATACCGGGCCCGGTCCCACACCACTTCGGTACGGACCCCGTCCAGGTCCGTCACCAGAAGCCGTACCTCCGCGTTGGGCGTCCCCGCCGCCGGGTACGCGACCTCGGCGGGCTTGCCGTCGGGGTGTGCCGGGTCGGCGATCCACCACCGCTTCACCGCACTGTCGTCGACCCTTGCCACCAGCAGCCGGTCCGACTCCGGCGACCACCAGAAGCCGCGCGAGCGCTGCATCTCCTCGGCCGCGATGAACTCCGCGAGACCGTACGAGATGTGCGCGTCCTCCGGCTCCGCGAGCGCCCGGTCCCCGTCACCCTCCGCCCCCACGACGCGCAATGCGCCCTTCGATACGTACGCGACATGGCGCCCGTCGGGCGACGGACGCGGGTCCAGCACCGGGCCCGGTACCGGCAGCGCGCGTGCCGTCCCGGCCCTCAACTCGGCGACGTACACCTTCCCGGAGAGCGCGAACGCCGCCAACTCGGCCGCGGAGTCGACCGCATAGCCGACGATCCCCGCAGACCCCTCGCGGCTCCGCTCGCGCCGCGCCCGCTCCTGCGGGGACAGCTTCTCCGCCGAACCGCCCAGCAGCGCCTCGGGGTCGGCGACGACCCGCTCCTTCGGCGTGGAACCGTCCGCCAGGTCCAGCACCCACAGCCGGTTGGTGCGGTCCGTGCCGGAGGCCGACCGCAGGAAGATCACCCGCTCCCCGTCCGGTGAGACGGTGAACGCCCGCGGAGCACCAAGGGTGAACCCCTGTGTTCTGGCGTGCTGACGGGGAAACGAGAGCTTCTGCGAGGTCATACCCCGAACCCTAGGGCCTGATCGGAGCGGGAACCACGGAACCGGATACGGCGCCCGGCCGTCCGGCCGTGCGCCCCTCGTGCTGCTGTGCCCCGATCAATGCGATGGCACGGATCGTTATGATCCGTAGCGCTCGGTGGGTATGAACCTGCTGGCTCCATGTGTGCTGCCCGTCCCGACCGTACTGATGGAGGTGAACCGCCGTGGCACTCTCGATTTCGGCGGTGGTGCTGCTGGCGATCATCGTCTTCCTGCTGATCCGGAAATCCGGGCTGAAGGGCGGACATGCGGTGGTCTGCATGCTGCTCGGTTTCTATCTCGCAAGTTCGTCCATTGCACCCACCATCTCGGAGCTGACCACGAATGTGGCCGGGATGATCGGCGACATCAAGTTCTGATCCGGGGTCCTTCCGGTCATGCCGGGCTCGCGGGGTCCGGCAGGCGCTGCGACGGGCCCCGGCCCCCTCCGTGGTCGGCCCGCAGGGCAGTCGGCTCGTAGGGTGGGTTCCATGACGGACCTTCCCGCCCGTCGTCTGCTCCTGGTGCATGCGCACCCCGACGACGAGTCGATCAACAACGGCGCCACCATGGCCCTGTACGCGGCCCGGGGCGCCCGGGTCACTCTGGTGACCTGCACGCGCGGCGAGGAGGGCGAGGTCATCCCGCCCGAACTCGCCCATCTCGCGGCCGACCGGGACGACACCCTGGGGGACCACCGCATCGGTGAACTCGCTGCCGCGATGAAGGAGCTCGGGGTCACCGACCACCGTTTCCTCGGCGGACCCGGACGGTTCCGCGACTCCGGAATGATGGGCGCCGAGCAGAATCACCGCCCGGGCGCCTTCTGGAACACGGACGTGGACGAGGCCGCCGGGTACCTCGTGGAGGTGATCCGCTCGGTACGCCCGCAGGTCCTCGTCACGTACGACCCCGACGGCGGGTACGGGCACCCCGACCACATCCAGGCGCACCGCGTCGCGATGCGCGCCGCGGACCTGGCAGCCGACCCCGCGTACCGCGGCGCAATCGGTGCCCCGCACGCCATCGACAAGATCTACTGGAACCGGATGCCGCGCTCCGTCGCCGAGCAGGCCTTCGCGCGGCTGCGCTCGACGGCCCCCGACGCCTTCCCGGGGATCGCTGCGATCGACGACGTACCGGGTGTGGTGAACGACACCTGGATCACCACGGAGATCGACGGTGCCGCCCACGCGGCGGCCAAGACCGCTGCGATGCGGGCACACCGCACCCAGATCGCCGTGGACGGCCCGTTCTTCGCCCTCTCGAACGATCTGGGGCAGCCCGTCTTCACCACCGAGTACTACGAGTTGGTACGCGGAACGTCCGGAGCGCCCGCGGGTGCACGGGAACACGATCTCTTCGCAGGCGTACCGGGCGCACCGGGTGTATCGGGCGTACCGGGCGCATCGGGTGCGGAGGACGCGCCAGGGGCTGAGTCGGGAGCACGGTCATGAGCAGCGGCAAGCAGCGCCGGCCCCGCACCGGCGCCCCGCCCCGGGAGCCCGCGCCCACCGGTCTCGCCGCACCCCTGAACCCGGGCCGCATCGGGGCCTACCTGGGCCTCGCGGTCCTCGGTGCGCTCGTCGGGCTCGCGGGAGCGTTCGTCCAAGCCGCCTGGTTCCCGGGCGGTTTGCTGCTCGCGCTGGTGGCCTGCGCCGGACTGTTCTACGGGGGCCGCATGCTCATCGGGACCCAGATCGGCGCCCTCGCGCCCGCCGCGGGCTGGCTGATTTCGGTCATCGTTCTGCTCGGCGGACGCCCGGAGGGCGACTACGTCTTCGGAGACGAACTGGGGCTCACCCTCTTCATGCTGGGGGGGATGGCCGTCGCTGTGATGTGTGCCACCATGTCGCGGTCGCCCCAACAAGGCGCCGACAACGGCCGACCTGGCAAGTAATGTGCCACGTCCGATCCCGTAATGCCCCCTGTCCGTCCGGGAGGCGCACCGTCGTTTCCCCCGGTCGCGGGGTGTCTGTCGGTGGCGGCCAGTATGGTGGTTCGCGCGCCGAGCCGTCCCCTGGCCCGCGGCATGGGGGAAGTACGGGCGGCGGAGCCAATCGGGAGAACCTGCTTTGAGTCGTGAAACTGACAGTTCGTCCACCGGCCCCCAGGGGCGCGGGGGAGCCGCGTATCCCTCGGGTACGCCGCCGTACGGATCACGCCAGTATCCGTCGCTGCACCCTTCGCAGGACGCCCCGGAGGAGACCCCGGAGCCTACGGATCCGCCTCAGTCCGAAGAGCCGAGGACCGAGACGACGCTGACGACGCGTATCCGGATCAACATCCCCGGCTCGCGCCCCATCCCGCCGGTCGTGATGCGTACGCCGATGAGCGACGCGGACGCCACGCGTGAGCGCACGGGCAGCACACCGCGCCCGGGAGCACCCGCGTCCGGCGGTGCGCCCGGTACGTCGAGCGGGCCGGGTGCATCGGGGGGACCGGACACCGACGCGAGAGACGGCTCCGCGAGCGCGGACCCGAGCGCCGGGAAGCCGGCCAGGGAGAAGAGCGGCGGCGACTGGTTCGCCCCGCGCAAGGCACCGACGAACACGTCGGTGGCCGCCGCTGCGGCCGGCCCGGCCGGCAGTGCCGCCGCCGCCGGATCCGCCGGTGCGGGCGGGGGTGCCGGATCCGGTGCTCCCACCCCGCCGCGCGCCGATCTGCCGTACCTCTCGGACGGCCCGCAGCGCACCGGCGACCAGGGCGCACCCCGCCCGGGCGACGACTCCGCGGTCCCGGGCGGGCCGCGTGCCACGCCGAATCCCGGTGTGCGTACGCCGGGCCCGTCCGGCCCGACGACCGGCCCGGTCACCGGCACCTCGTCCCTGACTCCCCGCCTCGGCGGACCGGACGGCTTCGGCCCCGGCTCCGGCCCGGCAGGTCCGGGTGCAGGCCAGACGCGTCCCGGCGGACCGTCCGCTCCCGGCGCCCCCGGTGGCGTACCCCCGCGGATGTCCGACGACACGGCCGTCCTCACACCGCAGTTCGCACCGCCCGGCCCCGGCGGCCATGTCTCGGGGGAGACGCTCAACAGCGGTATCCCTGTCGTCCCGCCGGAGCACCGCTCGGCGTCCGCCCCGTCCCCGTTCTCGAACGCGGGCGGCCCGGGGGGTCCCGGTCCGCGCGCCGACCTGTCGCCCCGGATCCCGAACGACCCGATGGGCAGCGGACCGGCAGGACCGGGCGGCCCCGCCGCCCAGGCGCCCGCCCCCGCCCGCCCTGCCCCGGCCCCCGCGAAGAAGAAGGGCCGCTCGAAGCCGGTCCTGCTCGGCGCGGGCGTCGTTGTCCTGGCCGGTGTCGCCTACGGCGCGGGGCTGTTGATGAACCACTCCGAGGTCCCCAAGGGCACAACCGTCCTCGGCGTCGACATCGGCGGCGGCACGAAGGAGCAGGCTGTCGCCAAGCTGGACGAGGCTCTCGGCGAGCGCGCCAAGACCCCTCTCCAGCTCTCCGTCGACGGCAAGAACGAGAAGCTCGCCCCGGAGAAGGCCGGTCTCGCGCTGGACAGCGTGGAGACCGTGCGTGGCGCCGCGGGCAGCGACTACAACCCGGTCTCGGTGATCGGCTCCCTCTTCGGCGCCGAGCGCAAGGCCGACCCGGTGATCCCGGTCGACGAGGAGAAGCTCGGGGTCGCGCTGACGGACCTGGCGGGAGTGTCCGGGTCCGCCAACGACGGCACGATCAAGTTCGAGCCCGGCAAGGCCGTCGCGGTCCCCGGCAAGGTGGGCAAGGCGCTGGACGTCAACAGGTCGATGATCTCGGTACGGGACGCGTACCGCGCCCAGGTGCAGACGGGCAAGGCGGCGACGGTCCAACTGCCGGTCACCCCCCGCGAGCCCACCATCGCCCAGGCCGAACTGGACCGGGCGATGAAGGACTTCGCGAAACCCGCGATGTCCGGCCTGATCACGATCAAGGCAGGGCCCAAGCAGATCCAGTTCGGACCGGCGAAGTCGCTGCCGCAGATCCTCTCGATGAAGGCGGTCGACGGCCGGCTGGTCGAGGTCTACGACAAGACCGCGATCGACACCCTCTGTGACGGCGTCTTCGACGGCATCATGATCACCAAGGGTGACGGCAAGAAGCACCAGCTCAGTGCGGACGACGTGGCACACGCCATGCAGACCGCGCTGCTCGGCAAAACCCCCACCGAGCGCACCGCCACCATCGCCCTCGACGGCAACGGATAGCACCACCGAAGCACGGATCCGCATGACGCCGTCCCCCGTTCCGGGGGGCGGCGTCATGCGTGGGGCATGACATCTGTCATCCCCGATTCACGATCCGTGACCCTGCCGGGCGGACACCCCGCTCCGCCAGGCTGGACGCATGACGACGACAGCCACCGAAGCCACCACCACGCACGCCGCAGTGGTCAGCTTCGACCAGGTCAGCAAGGCGTACGGAGACGTACGCGCCGTCGACGGGCTCACCCTCGACCTGCACCCCGGCGAGACCGTGGCGCTCCTCGGCCCCAACGGCGCCGGCAAGTCCTCCACCCTCGACCTGCTCCTCGGCCTGCGCACCGCGGACTCCGGCACGGTCAGGCTCTTCGGCGCGTCCCCGCAGGAGGCGATCGCCAAGGGCCGGGTCGGCGCGATGCTGCAGACCGGCGGCCTGATGGAGGACGTCACCGTCGAGGAGATCGTCCGGCTCACCTGTGATCTGCACCCGCGGCCGCATCCGGTCGGCGACGTGCTGGCCCGCGCGGGCATCGCGTCGATCGCCGGACGGATGGTCAACAAGCTCTCCGGCGGCCAGGAGCAGCGCGTACGGTTCGCGCTCGCCACCGCCGGGGCCAATGACCTGATCGTCCTCGACGAGCCGACCACCGGCATGGACGTCACCGCCCGCCAGGCGTTCTGGGCCACCATGCGGGAACAGGCCGAGCAGGGCCGTACCGTCCTGTTCGCCACCCACTACCTCGAAGAGGCCGACGCGATCGCCGACCGCGTGCTCGTCCTCCACAAGGGCCGGCTCCTCGCCGACGGCACCGCCGCCGAGATCAAAGCGAAGGCCGGAGCCCGCCGGATCTCGTTCGAGCTGGAGGGCGCGGCCGACGAATCGGCACTGCGCGGCCTGCCGTTCCTGTCCGCGCTCGACATCAGCGGCAACCGGGTCCGTATCCAGTCGCACAACGCCGACGCGACCGTCCACGCGGTCTACGCACTCGGCCTCTACCCGCGCGAACTCGAAGTCGCAGGACTCGGCCTGGAGCAGGCCTTCGTCGCCATCACCGAGGCCGAGGAGGCCAGGACCGCATGCTGAATTTCTTCTCGTGGGCGCTCATCAAGCTCGAAGTGACCCGCACCCTGCGGAACAAGAAGTTCATGTTCTTCTCGATCATCTACCCGTCGTTCATCTACCTGCTGATCTCCGGCACCCGGAACGTCACCGACAAGGTCCCGCACACCGATCTGACCCTGCAGGCGTTCTTCATGGTCTCGATGGCCTCCTTCGGTGCGCTGACCGCCGTCCTCATGGGCAACAGCGAGCGCATCGCCAAGGAGCGCGAGAAGGGCTGGGTCCGCCAGCTGCGCCTGACCGCGCTGCCCAGCCGCGGCTATGTCCTGGCGAAGATCGCCAGTGCCGCGATGGTCACCCTGCCGTGCATCGTGGTCGTGTTCCTGGTCGCCGCCGTCGTCAAGCACGTACGGATGGAGACCTGGCAGTGGTTCGCGCTGGTCGGGGTCATCTGGGCCGGATCGCTGGTCTTCGCCGCGCTCGGGGTCGCCATCGGCTATGTCGCCAGCGGGGACTCGGTCCGCCCGATCACCATGATCATCTATTTCGGTCTGTCGATCCTCGGCGGCCTGTGGATGCCGAGCGCGACCTTCCCGCAGTGGCTCCAGAACATCTCCGAGTGGCTGCCCACCCACGCGTACGCTGCACTCGGCCAGGCCGTCGAGATGGGCGGCCCGCCGCACGCCAAGGACATCGCCATCCTCTGCGTCTACTTCCTGCTCTTCGCGGGCGGCGCGGCCTGGCTCTACCGGAAGGACACCCTGAAGGCGTGAACGACGACGAGACGTTCGTGGGGACCGGGCGCCCGCCGACCAACCGCCGTCAGGTGGGCGTCAAGCTGCTCTGGATCGGCGTCTGGCTCGCGTTCATGAGCGCCCCGGTCAAGGACCTCACCGACGGCAACCACACCCCATGGGCCTCCGCGCTGGGCGCCCTCGGTCTGGTGGTCTTCGTCGGGACGTACCTGGTCCTGGTCTTCCGCCACACGTCGAAGGCGCTGGAACGCCGCCGGGTCGGGGCGACGATCGCCTTCCTCGGCGCCCTGGCAGCCGCCCTCTCCCTGACGCTGGGCACCCCGTGGCTGGTCCTCTTCGTGTACGTCTCCGTCACTGTCGGGGCCACCCTGCCCGTGCGGACCGCCGGCTGGCTGATCCCCGTCGTCACCGCCGTACTCGTCGGCATCGGTCTGACCGGCGACCACCCGCGTGATGTCATCACCGCCCTGGTCTTCCCCGCCCTGCTCGGCGGGTTCGCCATGACCGGCGTGCGGCAGATGATCCGTACGACGATCGAGCTGCGTGAGGCCCGCGCCACCGTCGCCCAGCTCGCCGCCAACGAGGAGCGGCTGCGGCTCGCCCGCGATCTGCACGACCTGCTCGGCCACTCCCTCTCCCTGATCACGCTCAAGAGCGAGCTGGCGGGGCGGATGCTCCCCGACCACCCCGACCAGGCGGCGCTCCAGGTTGCCGACATCGAACAGGTCAGCCGCCAGGCGCTGGTGGACGTACGCGGTGCGGTCACCGGCTACCGGCGGCCCACGCTCCCCGGCGAACTGGCCGGGGCCCGTACCGCACTCGCCGCCGCGGGCATCACCGCCGACATCCCGACCGACGCCCCCGACGAACTCCCCGAGAAGCCGGAGGAGGTCCTCGCCTGGGCGCTGCGGGAAGCCGTCACCAATGTCGTACGCCACAGCGGCGCCCGCCGCTGCGCGGTCACGCTCACCCCCCGCCAGACGCTCGACGGCCGGGTCCTCGAACTCACGGTGGCGGACGACGGCCGGGGCGGCTCCGGAACGAAGCCGGGCAACGGCCTCACCGGCATCAGCGAACGACTCGCCACGGTCGACGGCACGCTCACCACCCGGGCCACCGGCTCCGGCTCCGGCTCCGGTTCCGGTTCCGGTTCCGGTTCCGGTTCCGGTAAAGGCTTCACCCTCACCCTCAGTGTTCCGCTCGGATCCGCCCTAGGATCCGGTGAATGAGCATGATCCGACTCCTCCTTGCCGAGGACCAGTCCATGGTGCGCGAGGCCCTCGCGGCGCTGCTCGGCCTGGAACCCGACATCGAGGTGGTGGCCCAGGTCGCCCGCGGTGACGAGGTCCTCGCGGCGGCCCGCGAGAATGCCGTCGATATCGCCCTCCTCGACATCGAGATGCCGGGCATGACCGGCATCGAAGCCGCGGCCGTGCTGCGCCGGGAGCTCCCGGCCGTGAAGGTCGTCGTCGTCACGACTTTCGGCCGCCCCGGCTATCTGCGCCGGGCGATGGAGGCGGGCGCGGACGCGTTCCTGGTGAAGGACGCCCCGGCGTCCCAACTCGCGGAAGCGGTACGGAAGGTGCTCGCCGGCGAACGCGTCATCGATCCGACCCTGGCGGCCGCCGCGCTTGCCGACGGCGCGAGCCCACTGACCGAGCGCGAACGCGATGTGCTGCGCACGGCGGCCGACGGTTCCACCAACGCGGAGATCGCCACAGCCCTCCATCTCTCGCAGGGCACGGTCCGCAACTACCTGTCCACGGCGATCCAGAAGACGGCGGCACGTAACCGGGCGGAAGCGGTGCGCATCGCGAGCGAGAAGGGCTGGTTGTAGCGTCCGCCCCGGGAGTGCGGCAGCCTTCGGCGCCTCCCTGACCGGGAGAAATTCCGGTTTCGCAGGATCGGCGGAGCCGGCACACTCCTGCTTCATGACGACTGGACGGAGCGCGGGCGTGACCCTGCGCGTCGGTGCGCAGGACGCGGAGCTCTCCGCCCGGCTGAGCGAAGAGCTGACGGCCTTCAACAACCATGCGACGGGCGCCCACGACGACCGGGGGCTCTCGGTGCGGGTCACCGACGAGGCGGGTGACCTGGTGGCGGGGCTCGTCGGCTGGACCTGGGGCGGGTGCGCCGGGATCTCCGAGGTGTGGGTCCGGGCCGACCGGCGTCACGAGGGGTGGGGCGCCCGACTGGTGCGCGCCGCCGAGGACGAGGCTCTGGCGCGCGGCTGCACCTCCGTGATCGTCTCGTCGATGTCCTTCCAGGCGCCCGGTTTCTACCGCCGACAGGGCTACCTGGAGACCGGCAGCGGCGGTGGACTCCCGGGCGGCCACACCCGTCATCACTTCTTCAAGGAGTTGGAACGGACGGAGAACGCCTGCTGAGGGCTGTCCCGCGACAGGGAGTGGGGGAGGCCGTTGGTTCAGGTGTTTCAGGCACGCGTCTCCTTGTCGAGATGGGCGAACACCACCACGTTGTCCTTGTAGTCCTTGGCCTTCCTGTCGTAGTTGCCGCCGCACGTGATCAGGCGGAGCTGGGCGGACGGCGTGTCGGCGTACACCCGCTTGTCGGGGAAGTTCGCCTTGCTGAAGGTCTCCACCGAATCGACCTTGAACGAGGCGACGCTGCCGTCCGCCCTCGTGATGTCGACCGTGGCGCCCGGTTTCAGGAACCGGAGCTGCAGGAACACCGCCGGGCCGGTCGTCGTATCGACGTGACCTGCGACGATGGACGCACCGCGCTCACCGGGCGTCGCGCCGTCCTTGAACCAGCCCACCAGGTTCTTGTCGTTGGGGGGCGGGGCGTTGAGCTGTCCGGTCCGGCCGATGGAGAGGGGGGTGAAAGGGGCGTCGACAGCGATCGTCGGGATCCGGAGCCGCTTCGGGGCGGAAGGAGGCATGGACAGCCCCTGGAGGGAAGCGGAGGCCGAGGGGGTGGCGGGGGCTGGGGGGGCGGGTGCCGGGGCTCCGGGAACGCCGGGCCCGGGGACGGCGGGTGCGAGCACCGCGGGGGTGGTCAACGGCTTGTTGTCGTCCGAGACGCCGAGGGAGTTGTAGATCAGGAGCAGGCCCAGCCCTGCCGCTGCCGCGGGCCAGAGCAGGGCGCGGCCGATGGCGGGGGAGCCAGGCCGGGAGGGGGTGGAATCGGACGACTGCGGGGCGGCCATGGGAGCGTGCCTTTCTTCTGTCCTTCTTCTGTGTCGCATCAGTCAGTTGGTTCTCGGTCAGCCGGCGGAACCGGGGAAACGCAGCCGCCGCGACCGCCGCCCCGGGGGACGGCGACCGCGACAGCTGCGCGAGATCAGCGGTTCAGTTCGTTCAGGCCACCGCACCGCCCGTGGCCTGACGGCGGCGCACCTTGTATGCACCGACGCCGAGCCCACCGATGAGCAACGCCGAACCGGCAGCCAGACCGCCACCGGTCACCGCGGTCCCGCCGCCACCGGTGTGCATGCCACCGCGGGGCTTGCCGCCCTGGTCGCCGCCCTGGCCGCCGCCGTAGCCGCCCTGGTCGCCGCCCTGGCCGCCCTCGTCGTCGCCGTAGCCGCCCTGGTCGCCGCCCCGGCCGCCCTCGTCGTCGCCGCCGCCGTAGCCGCCCTTGTCGCCGCGGTCGTCTCCGCCCTTCTTCGAGTGGTCGCCGGAGTCGTTGCCGGGCTGCCATTCCTTGGCCACCGTCATGGCCATGGCGCCGCCACCGGTGTGGACGCCACCGCGGGGCTTGTCGCCCTTGCCGCCGTGGTGGCCCTTGTCGCCGTGGTCGTCCTTGCGCCCGTGGTCGTCCTTGCGCCCGTGGTCGTCCTTGCGGCCGTGGTCGTCCTTGCGGTCGTGGTCGCCCCGGCCCTTGTCGCCGTGCTTGTCGCCCCAGCCGCCCTTGCCGTGGTCGGGCCGGGCGTCCTCGTTGCCGCGGTCGCCCCGGCCGCCCTCGTCGTCGCCGTAACCGCCCTCGTCGCCCTGGCCGCCCTCGTCGCCGCCGTCGTCGCTGCCTTCGTCGCCGTTACCGTAGGAGTCGCCGTCGTCGTCGCCGGCCACCGTCATGGCCATGGCGCCGCCACCGGTGCGGATGCCACCGCGGGGCTTGTCGTCGTTGCCGCCGTGGTGGTCCTTGCGGTCGTGGTCGCCCTTCTCGCCGTGGTGGTCCTTGCGGTCGTGGTCGCCCTTCTCGCCGTGGTGGTCCTTGCGGTCGTGGTCGCCCTTCTCGCCGTGGTGGTCCTTGCGGTCGTGGTCGCCCTTCTCGCCGTGGTGGTCCTTGCGGTCGTGGTCGCCCTTCTCACCGTGGTCGCCGCGGCCGCCGTGGTCGTCTTCGCGGTCGTCGCCGCGGCCGCCGTGGTCGTCTTCGCGGTCGTCGCCGCGGCCGCCGTGGTCATCGCCGCGGTCATCGCCGCGGCCGCCGTGGTCGTCGCTGCTGGAGGAGGAACCGCCGTCCCAGTCATCGGTCAGGGTGATGGCATGGGCAGCAGGAGTGGTGATGGCGAGGACCGCGGTGATCGCGGCCGAAGCGAACAGGGTGCGGGCAGAGCGCATCTGAACACATTCCTTTCGACGCGACTGCGATGAGTGACGGGCTGTCGACTCAAGGTGACGCAGTTGCGACGTGATCCACCGTTAACCGGAATGCGACTCGGCGCCATCGGGAATCTGTGCATTGGAGCTACGCCGTGGGCCCTTCGGGTGGCGAATTACCGATAATCACCCATCGGACTGCATACCATGGCGTAATCAGGTTTGGCCCCGCAGACTCATCTGTTTGCTGACACTTCCTCATGGTGACGCACCGTGCGATCGGGGCGGCGAGACCCTCGCGGTCGGCTCGAACCCGCTTGCATCGATGGCCGGTTGGCGATGTCCTGTACGCAGGTGATCGCCTGGGGGCGTCCTCCGCGTCACTCAAGAGGACCCTGCCGGGCCAGTGCGAGGAGCGGCGCGCGTGGCACGCAGGAGAGATCACGCGACCTCTCGGACCTGCGCGGCTCCCGTTCCGATCCGATGCAGGGCACTTGTGGCAGCCGCCCACCACCGCCCGCAGGGAGTCAGCGCACCGTTGACCACCGCTGAGATCGCATACCAGCAGGACCATCTCGACTTGCTTCACACCCGCGTGAAGGCCCTCCGGGCCACGCCCGGCGGCAGCTGACCGCCGTGCTGCGCGAGACCGGCGGGACCCGGCAGGGGCGGCTGGAGAGCGGGATGCCGCTGCCGCCCGCTACGCCGGGCAGGTCGCGCGGTGACGCCGCCGAGAACGGGCTCTGCTTCGGGCGCCTCGACCTGCGCGACGGCGACCAGCACTCCATCGGGCGCGTCGGGCTGCCCGCCGAGTCCGCCGCCGACGACCTGCTGCCGGACTGGCGCGCGGAGAATGCGGCGGCCGCACTGGACGACGGCCGGCCGGCGGTGATCGCCCCCGACGCGCGCCGCGACGAACTGGGCGCCGCGGTCGCGAGGCGGCCCCGGGAACGGTGTACGGGGACGAACCCGACCTGGAGAACCGGGTGGTGGCGCTGGGCGTCCGGCAGTTGAAGGGGCGGGAGTTCGACGCGGTGCTGATCGCCGGCCCGAAGGAGATCGTCGCCCGCTTCTCCCGGGGCCCGAAGGACTTGTGCGTGGCCCTGACGCGGGCGACACAGCGCCTCGGGATCCTCCACGAGGGCCAGCCCCCGGCGGTCCTCGAAGGGACGGTGGCTCCTCTCGCCTGACGACCCCGCTTCAAACCGACCGGCGGTCTTTTCAGGCCCGCCGGTCGGCATGTCGGGCCCGGTCGGCGATCGAGGTCCGAACGCCCACCGGACGACCCCGGTCCCCACGCCCGCGCACCCCTAATTCAGCAAGGCCCGCGCCGCCCGTGCCCGCACCCGAACCATCTTCGCCGCCGTCGGCTCCACCGCTTCCACCAGCTCCGCGTACTCCTCCATCTCCTCCGCCCCGCGAAGGAACTCCCCGCTCTGTACGAGCAGCTGCGCCCGCTCGTAGCGTAGCCGCGCCGGATGCGAGGGCAGCAGCAGCGACAGGTCCACCGCCCACAGCGCCACTCGCGTGCACTCCGGGCGGGCCGCCGCCCACGCCCTGATGTTGTTCAGGATCCGCAGCACGATCTCCAGAGGCCGGGCCGGCACCAGCATCGACGGCTCGAGTGGTGCCCCGGTCGCCCCCGTCACCAGAAGCTGCGCGTCCTGGCCGGTCATAGGCCTGCCGCCGGCGAACGGGTCGGCCAGCACTTGTTCCGCCGGATCGCCGAACCCGACAACGAAATGACCCGGCAGCGCCACCCCGTACACCGGAGCGCCCGCCCGCCGCGCCACCTCGATCCACACCACCGACAGCAGGATCGGCAGCCCGCGCCGGCGCCGCAGCACCTCGTGCAGCAGCGAGGACTGCAGCCGCTGGTAGTCCGTCGACGAGCCCTCGAACCCGCACCGTTCGCCGAGCAGTTCGGCCAGCGCCGAGGCCCAGGCGCGCCCGCCCCGTACACCGTACGGAAGCAGTCCCGCCAGCCGGTCCAGTTCGATCTGCGCAGCGTCTATCCCGTCCGCGTCCAGCGCCGGGTCGGCCTCCGCGGCCAGCAGCAGGCAGAGCAGCGCGAGGTCGGGGCGTTCGGCGCGGGCCTCCTCGGCGAACTGCCGGCGTGGGTTCAGCCCTGGGTTCATGGGGGACATGCTCCTGCCCCTACGCGGACCGGAAGTGGTGGTACAGGTGATGGGTCACGAACCCCATTCGGTCGTACAGCACACGTGCCCCCTCATTGTCCGTCTCCACCTGCAGCCACGCCGCCGACGCACCCTCGTCCAGCGCCTGCCGGGCCAGTGCGGTCATGACGGCGGAGGCCAGCCCCCGCCGCCGATACGCGGCATCGACCTCGACGGCCATGAAGCCCGCCCAGCGCCCGTCCACGACACACCGTCCGATCGCGGCAGGCGCGTCGCCCGCCGCGTCACCCGGCACGGTCGCGAACCACACCGAGGGCCCGCTGCCCAGCACCTTCAGTACATTCGGGCCCGGTGCGTCGAAGCGCTGGTACCGGGAGAGCCACGCCTGGTCGATCCCCCGGCTCAGCCGCACCCGCGCAACGTCCGCGTCCAGATCGCCGATCGGCGCCAGAGCCGCGATCCGCACCTGTGCCGTGACCTCGCGCCGCCACCCGTGCTCCTCCAGCTCCGCGCACAGATTCTCCTGTGTGCCCTCCGCGCCCGTCGCGGTCTGGATGTACGCGGGCAGCCCGCGGGCCTCGTACCAGCGCTCCACCCGCATGAGCGCCTCGTCGAGCGGCACCCCCGGATCGCCGAGCGGCAGTACGGAGTTGGCGCGCCGGGTGAACCCGTCCGCCGCGCGCAGCTGCCAGTCGCCGAGCGGTTCGCTCTCCACCGGCTGCCAGGCGCGGGCACAGACGTGGGCGAGTTCGGCGAACGTGGCCGACGGACCCCGGCGCCGGGCCGGCGCGGATGGGACGACCTTGCCCGCCACCAGCGAGGATTCCGCGATGTGGACGGATTCACCGCTCTTCGGTGTGATCGACAGCACATGATTTTTCCAGGATGTGAGAACCCCTACGGTGTCGGTGAATCTCCAGCCCGCCGCGCCGTCTTCCGAACGACGTCGGACTGATACCCGTTTGCCCACGTCAGCCGGGGTAATCCGGACCTCAGCCCGTCCGCCGATGGTGAATTCCACAGCTCTCTCCGCCCCTCCTGTTCGGTTCGTGCCCAGGAACGGAGATACTAGGTGCGGGCATCGACGACGCCGCGCTCCCGCGCGAGAGCCAACGCCCTACCGAGGAGGAACGACAGCGTGACCTACGTCATCGCGCAGCCTTGTGTCGACGTAAAGGACAAGGCCTGCATTGAAGAGTGCCCCGTCGACTGCATCTACGAGGGCCAGCGGTCCTTGTACATCCACCCGGACGAATGCGTCGACTGTGGAGCCTGTGAGCCGGTCTGCCCGGTCGAGGCGATCTTCTACGAGGACGACACCCCGGAGGAGTGGAAGGATTACTACAAGGCGAACGTCGAGTTCTTCGACGACCTCGGTTCGCCGGGTGGTGCCTCCAAGCTGGGTCTGATCGAGCGCGACCACCCGTTCATCGCAGCATTGCCGCCGCAGAACCAGTAACCAGCGGCCGGCACGTGCGCCGCCCCGGCCCCGTACGGCTCGTCGCCGTGCGGGGCCGAGGTGTTTTCCGGTCCGGGCCGCAGGCAGACCCGACGCCGCACGAACCATCCGAACCATCCTCGTCACCCTCGTACGAGAAAGCAGAGAGCCGTGTCCGCAGCAGTCTCCTCCCGCCTCCCGGTCTTCCCCTGGGACAAGCTCGCGCCCTACAAGTCGACCGCTGCGGCCCACCCGGACGGCATCGTCGATCTTTCCGTCGGCACGCCCGTCGACCCGGTGCCGGAACTGATCCAGCAGGCGCTCGTCGCCGCCGCGGACAGCCCCGGCTACCCGACGGTGTGGGGGACGACCGAACTCCGCGACGCCCTCACCGGCTGGGTGGAGCGGAGGCTCGGCGCGGATTCCGTGGCGCACGAGAACGTGCTGCCGGTCGTCGGCTCCAAGGAACTCGTCGCCTGGCTGCCGACCCAGCTCGGCCTCGGCGCGGGCGACAAGGTGGCGTACCCGCGGCTCGCCTACCCGACGTACGAGGTGGGTGCCCGGCTCTGCGGCGCCGAGCCCGTCGTCTACGACGACCCCACCGAGCTCGACCCGGACGGACTCAAGCTGCTCTGGCTGAACTCGCCGTCCAACCCCACCGGCCGGGTCCTGTCCAAGGACGAGCTGATCCGGATCGTGGCCTGGGCGCGCGAGCACGACGTGCTGGTCTTCAGCGACGAGTGCTACCTGGAGCTCGGCTGGGAGGCCGAACCGGTCTCCGTGCTCCACCCTGATGTCTGCGGCGGCATGTACGAGGGCATCGTCGCCGTCCACTCCCTCTCCAAGCGCTCCAACCTTGCCGGATACCGCGCGGCGTTCATCGCGGGCGACGCGACCGTCCTCGGCGAACTGCTGCTGATCCGCAAGCACGGCGGGATGATGACGCCCGCCCCGGTCCAGGCCGCCACCGTCGCGGCGCTCGGAGACGACACGCACGTGGCCGAGCAGCGGACGCGGTACGCGGGCCGGCGTACCGCGCTGCGGGCGGCGCTGGAGGCCCACGGCTTCCGGATCGAGCACAGCGAGGCGAGCCTCTACCTGTGGGCGACCCGCGACGAACCCTGCTGGGACACCGTGGCGTACCTTGCGGAGCTCGGCATCCTGGTGGCGCCGGGCGACTTCTACGGACCGGCGGGCGACCACTTCGTACGGGTGGCGTTCACGGCGACGGACGAACGTGTGGCAGCCGCGGTCAAGCGGCTGTCCTGACCTCTTGCAGGACAGGCGCGAGGGCCTCGGGAGTACGCACTCCCGAGGCCCTCCTGCATGTCCGGTACGGGGTCAGCCGATCGGCAGGCCCTGGGTGGGCAGGCCCCGCGTCGTCGGCAGACCGCCACCGGCGAGACCGCCGGTCGGCAGACTGCCCCTGGTCGCCGCACCGGTGGCCCCGCCGACCAGCTCACCGGCGTTGCCCGCGGCCTCACCGGCGACCTTCTGCGCGGCGGGGGCGGCCTTGCTGCCCGTGCTGCCGACGGTCTTGCGCGCGGCCGGGACGGCCGTCCCGACGATCTTGCCGCCGGTGGCACCCGCGACCTTGGTGCCCTGCTCGGACGCGCCGCCGAGGGTCTTGCCGAGACCGGCACCGTCGACGGTCGTCAGACCGCCGAGCTTTGAGGCCTGCGGGAGCTCCGCGGCACCTGCGGCGCCGGCCGCACCGACCACCGGGGCTGCACCCGCCGCGATCAGCAGCGCGGCACGGGCGATCCGACGGGTCAGGGGGAGGGACATGATGCTCCTTCGACGGGATGTGGAATCTGTCTGTCCGTGGATCGGACGCAGTGACAACCGTCGTGGGGGCGGGGGAGGTTGCGGTGGACCGAAGTAAAGAGTCGGTAATGCGTCACATAATCCACAGCGGAGGAACTCGGGCAAACATTGCATTCCCCAAACGTCGGATGGGCCGCCACTTCCCTTTTCCTGCAAGGGAAGTGGTGCATGAAGTGGAGAGAGCCGGAGGCGTGTGGTGACGGCAGCTTCCGGACGGACTGGATGGCCCCTGCGGGGGATCCTTCGTACTGGTGTCTTTCCCGCCAGGTTTTGCCCCTTGCACCGCCCGGCACGCCCGCTCGCCGCGTTGGCCAAAAGCCCTGGCAGCTCCTTCCCCAAGCTCTCCACTTCGTTCGAGCAGGGGAGACCCCACTGGGGGACTTCCGGCCGCCTTGCGGTCGCACTGGACGACGCTCCGCACGGGACAGCCCTTAGCGAACGAGCTGTATGCGGACCTGCGTGGTGCCTGATTCCTCATGGTCTGTTCGCCAGTCCGACCCGGCCCTCCACACCCGGCCCGCGTACGCGACCTCGTCGATGCCCAGCGATTCGGCCTGCGCCACCGCCCAGTGCGCGAGCTCCCAGCCGCGCTGCGCTCTGCCGCCGTCCCCGGTGGTCCGCGCCGCCTTCACCGGCACCGAGACCGTGCCCGCAGCCGGTGCCCCGCCCGACACCCCGTCACCCGCTTTGCCCGAGGGGGGCAGCACACCCTTGCCGAAGGCCCGCACCAGCGCCGACCGCACCTGTGCCGCATCGGCGGGCCCCGCTGCCGTCTGCGTCGGCGTGCAGGTCAGCGCGGCGGGCGTGCGGCCGGTCAGTGCGGCGGACAGCAGCGCGGCATCCGGCTCGTGCTTCGCGTACGCCTGCGGGAAACCACTGCGCTGCACCCGCTGCGCGGCGACCGTCAGCGGCAGCCGCGAGTAACCGGGGACCTCGGCCAGATGCTGGTAGAACATCCCGGCCGAGTAGACCGGGTCCAGGATCTGCTCCTCGGTGCCCCAGCCCTGCGAGGGGCGCTGCTGGAACAGTCCCAGCGAGTCCCGGTCGCCGTGCGAGATATTGCGCAGCCCGGACTCCTGCAACGCCGTCGCCAGCGCGATCGTCACCGCACGCTCAGGCATCCCGCGCGTGGTGCCGACCGCGGAGATCGTCGCGGCGTTCGCGGCCTGCTCCGGGCTCAGCCGGTATGTACGTCCCCGGCCCGCCGAACCGTCGGCGGACTGCACGGTGCACCGCTCGACGCCCTTCTTGCCCGAGATGTACTGAAAGGTCAGATAGCCGGCCAGGGTCACGAGCACGGCAAAGGCCGCCGCGATACGGAAGAGGCGGCCGCGGCCGGTGTGTCGGCGGGCGGAGGAGGGGGTCCGGGGCACGCGCCCACCGTACTGGAGGGCCCGTGGCCGGGGCCGAGGGCGAAGTCCCTCAGGGACTTTCCTTCCGGATCATGCCGGGCTCGCGGGGTCCCCGATCCGGCCCGGATCCGAAAGAAGGTCCCGGGCCCGCCCGGCGGATCAGGGCCGGACAGGCCTTAGGGTCGGGGCCATGCCCGAAAGCACCCTTGACCTCACCCTGGACGGCCCGGCCCTCACCGCCCGCCTCGTCGACTTCCCGTCGGTCAGCGGGGACGAGAAGGAACTGGCGGACGCGATCGAGACGGTCCTGCGCACGCTCCCGCACCTGACCGTCGACCGGCACGGCAACAACGTCGTGGCCCGGACCAGCCTCGGCCGCGACGAGCGCGTCGTGCTCGCCGGACACATCGACACCGTGCCGATCGCCGACAACGTCCCGTCCCGGCTCGACGAGAACGGCGTGCTCTGGGGCTGCGGCACCTCCGACATGAAGTCGGGCGTCGCCGTCCAGCTGCGGATCGCCGCGACCGTGCCCGAGCCCAACCGTGACCTGACCTTCGTCTTCTACGACAACGAAGAGGTCGCCGCGCACCTCAACGGGCTCGGCCATGTCGCAGACGCCCACCCCGACTGGCTGGCGGGCGACTTCGCCGTCCTCCTCGAAGGGTCCGACGCCCAGGTCGAGGGAGGCTGCCAGGGCACCCTGCGGGTCTTTCTCCGTACGGAGGGGGAGCGGTCCCACTCCGCACGCAGCTGGATGGGGTCCAACGCCATTCACGCCGCGGCCCCGATCCTCACGCGCCTCGCCGCCTACGAACCGCGCCGGCCGGTCATCGACGGGCTTGAGTACCGAGAGGGCCTGAACGCCGTACGCATCGAGGGCGGTGTCGCCAACAACGTCATCCCCGACGCCTGCACCGTCGTCGTCAACTACCGGTACGCCCCCGACCGCAGCCCCGAGGACGCCCTCGCCCACGTCCACGAGGTCTTCGCGGACTGCGGCGTCGTCGAGTTCACCGTCGACGACCACTCCGGCGCGGCGATGCCCGGCCTCGCCCACCCGGCGGCCAAGGCGTTCATGGCGGCGGTCGGCGGCACCGCCCGGCCCAAGTTCGGCTGGACCGACGTCTCCCGCTTCGGCTCCCTCGGCGTTCCTGCGGTGAACTACGGACCCGGCGACCCGCTCCTCGCGCACAAGCGCAACGAGCACGTGGCGGTCGACCGGATCACCCACTGCGAGGACCGGCTCCGCTCCTGGCTCACCAGCTGACCCACGGCATTCCCCTGCCCGTAACCTCCGTAGATCTACCCTGGCCTGACACAGCACGTCGTCACGGCGTCACGTCGTCGGAGGGAGCAGGTCATGGGCAACCCAGAAGAAGCTCACGTCCCCGAGGAGCAGCGGCTCGGTCCGGTACTGCGCCGCAGGGAACAGGTACAGCCCGGCACCACCGATCAGCGGTTGCTGGACTCCGAGGGCGATTCCGAGTGGGTGCACACCGATCCCTGGCGGGTGATGCGCATCCAGTCGGAGTTCGTCGAGGGCTTCGGCGCGCTGGCCGAGCTGCCGAGCGCGATCAGTGTCTTCGGCTCGGCCCGCAGCCCGGCCGACGGCCCGGACTACGAGGCGGGCGTACAGATCGGCAAGGCGCTGGTCGAGGCCGGTTTCGCGGTGATCACCGGGGGCGGTCCCGGAGCGATGGAGGCGGCGAACAAGGGGGCGCGGGAGGCGAAGGGCATCTCGGTCGGCCTCGGTATCGAGCTGCCCTTCGAGTCAGGGCTCAACCCGCACGTCGACATCGGTGTGAACTTCCGCTACTTCTTCGTCCGCAAGACGATGTTCGTGAAGTACGCGCAGGGCTTCGTCGTCCTGCCCGGCGGCCTCGGCACACTCGACGAGCTCTTCGAGGCGCTCACCCTCGTCCAGACGGGCAAGGTGACCCGCTTCCCGATCGTGCTCTTCGGCACCGCGTACTGGGGCGGCCTGGTGGACTGGCTGCGGAACACGGTGGTGGCGCAGGGGAAGGCGTCCGAGAGGGACCTGCTGCTGTTCCACGTCACGGACGACGTGCAGGACGCGGTCGACCTGGTCACGAAGGAAGTCGGCCGCTGGCCACGGTGAGCCCCTCCGGCGAATGAGGAGCGGGAACCGGGGCAGCGCCCCGGTTCGGGAAGGGGCGGGTAGGGGACACGTCTCGCGCAGCGGCCCCGCCGCCCCGGGCCCGGCTCGCGCCCGCCCCGACAGCCTCTCACCGTCGCTACGCCAGCCCGCGCCGGGCCACCGCCGGCGCCCGGTGCCCCGCGATCGACGCCACCATGTCCAGTACCTGTCGCGTCTCCGCCACCTCGTGCACCCGGTAGACCTGTGCGCCCAGCCACGCCGAGACCGCGGTCGTCGCCAGCGTCCCGATCACCCGTTCCTTCACGGGGCGGTCGAGCGTCTCCCCGACGAAGTCCTTGTTGGACAGCGATACGAGGACGGGCCAGCCGGTCTCCGCCATCTCACCGAGGCGACGCGTCGCCTCCAGTGAGTGCCGGGTGTTCTTCCCGAAGTCATGACCGGGGTCGATCATGATGCCGTCCGGCCTGACCCCGAGTTCCACGGCCCGTTCGGCCAGCCCCACCGTCACCCGCAGGATGTCCGCCATCACGTCGTCGTACGCGATCCGGTGCGGCCGGGTCCGCGGTTCGGCTCCGCCCGCGTGCGTACACACCAGCCCCGCTCCGTACCGCGCGGCCACCTCCGCGAGCTTCGGGTCGACACCGCCCCACGCGTCGTTCAGCACATCGGCACCGGCCTCGCAGACCGCCTCACCGACCTCGTGGCGCCAGGTGTCGACGCTGATCACCACATCGGGGTGGCGCCGCCGCACCTCGGCGACGAACCCGACGGTGCGGCGGGCCTCCTCCGCGGCGGTCACCTCCTCGCCGGGACCGGCCTTCACTCCGCCGATGTCGATGATCGCGGCGCCGTCGGCGACAGCCTGCTCGACCCGGGCGAGCGCGGGCTCGTCGCGGAAGGTCGCGCCCTGGTCGTAGAAGGAGTCCGGAGTACGGTTCACGATCGCCATGATCACTGGCTCGTGCGCCCCGAATTCGCGCTGCCCCAGCCTGAGCGCACCGCTTCGCATCCTGTGTTTCTCCTCTGGATAGATCCCCCGCCGCCGCCTGCGACCCTAACTGTCCGTACCGCATGGCACGATCGGAGCCGGACAGGTTTCCGCCCCAGGGGAGATGCGTGTGTTCTGGTTCTTGCTGCTGGCGATGGTCGTGGTCGTGGCCGCGGTCACCCTCGCGGTGGTCGGCGGAGGGAAGAGTGCCGTCCTGCGGGACGTGGCGCCCGAGCAGCTGACCGACCCGCTGCCCGCGACCCGTCCGGTCGGCCGCGCGGACGTCGAGGCGCTGCGGCTGCCGGTGACGGCACGCGGATACCGGATGGCCGACGTCGACGACGCGCTCGGCCGGCTGGGCGCCGAGCTCGCCGAGCGGGACGCGCGGATCGCCGAGCTGGAGTCGGCGCTCGCCGGAGCGCAGGCGACGGCGGTGGGCGGTGTCGGGCTCCTCAAGGAGCCGCAGGACCGGCCGCGGCCCGAGCGGGCACCCCGGTCGGCGCCGCAGTCCGGGCAGCAGGCCGACCGGCAGCCGGAGCCGCGTGCCTGGCCCCCGTCCGGACCCCAGTACGGACCCCGGTACGGGCCCCGGTCCGGATCCCAGCAGGAGCCGCCGCCCGGTCCACCGCCCGGTCCACCGCCCGGTCCGGAGTCCGGTCCGGAGTCCGGGCCCCGGTCCGGCGAGGAGCCGCAGCGATGAGCGGCGGCGCCGAAGCGGGGGCGGACGGCCGGCTGCGCTGTCCGTGGGGACTGTCCACCGATGACTACCTCGCCTACCACGACACGGAATGGGGCCGCCCCGTCCACGGCGACGACGCCCTGTTCGAGCGGCTCTGCCTGGAGGCGTTCCAGTCCGGGCTGTCCTGGCTGACGATCCTGCGCCGCCGGGAAGGATTCCGCAGCGCCTTCGCCGGGTTCAAGATCCGTGCGGTGGCGGAGTTCACCGACGCCGACAAGGATCGCCTCCTTGCCGACGCCGGGATCATCCGTAACCGCGCGAAGATCGAGGCGACGCTCGCCAATGCCAAGGTGCTGGCCGCATGGCCGGACGGTGAGCTGGACGAACTCATCTGGTCCTACGCCCCGGACCCGGCCACCCGCACCGCCCCGCGCATCCTTGGCGACGTCCCGGCGGTCACGCCGGAGTCCACCGCGCTCGCCAAGGACCTCAAGAAGCGCGGCCTGCGCTTCATCGGCCCCACCACGGCCTACGCCCTGATGCAGGCGTGCGGCCTGGTCGACGACCACCTGGCCGACTGCGTGGCCCGCGGCACCGGGTCGTAGCCACGCTGCGGGGCCGGCGGTGCCGTGGAGGAAGCCACCCACCGGTGAGCAACCGTCCACGCCCCCGGGCCCGGACCGGCCCCTGCCAGGCCCTATCGCCCCAGATACTTCGGCTTCGCCTTGTCCAGGAAGGCCTGCACCGCGATGGTGTGGTCCTCCGAGGCGCCCGCCTTCGTCTGGAGTTCGTCCTCCTTCTCCAGCGTCTCGCTCAGCGTGTGGCCGGCTCCGTAGGCCAGCGACGCCTTGAGCGCGGCATACGCCACCGTCGGGCCGTCCGCCAGCGTGCGGGCCACTGCCAGGGCCTCCGCGGCGAGGTCGGCCGCGGGCACCAGCTTGTTCACGATGCCCAGCTCGTACGCGTCCTGAGCCGAGATCGAACGCGGGAAGAGCAGCAGGTCGGCTGCGCGGCTCTGGCCGATCAGCCGGGGCAGTGTCCACGAGACACCTGAGTCCGCGGTGAGGGCGACCCCGGCGAACGAGGTATTGAACGACGCGCTGTCGGCGACCACCTGGTAGTCGCAGGCGAGCACGAAGCCGAAGCCCGCACCGGCGGCGACCCCGTTCACCCCGGCGACGACCGGCTTCTCCATCTCGGTGATCGCCCGCACGACGGGGTTGTAGTGCTCCTGCACGGTGCTCAGCGCATTGCCGGAACCCGACTCGCGGGTGGCGGTCAGCGTGGCGATGTGTTCCTTGAGGTCCTGGCCGACGCAGAAGGCGCGCGAGCCGGCCGCCGTGAGCAGAACCGCCCGGACAGCGGTATCGGCCGCGGCCGACTGCAGCGCGTCACGGAGGGCCACCTTGGCCGCTGTGTTCATGGCGTTCATCGCGTCGGGACGGTTGATCGTGATCGTCGCGAGTCCGTCCGTCACTTCGTAGAGCACGGTGTCGGCCACGTTGTCCGCCATTTGCTGTCCCCTTTGCGCCTCGGGCAATGCCTGTCCGGGCAAGCATGGCCGACATCACCGAGGGGGAACATGTGACCTGCGTCTAACGATTGCGCCCCGATGGAGGGGTGAGGGCGACGGAGTATCGCAGTCGGATCGCCGAATTGGGTGGTTTTGCGAGAGCGCGTTGCGCAAGCGATGCAGACCGATGTTGGTCATCGGGGTCTGTGATGCGGGATAATGGCTTGGAAGCAATGTGTTCGATGCCGGTGAGGCAGCGCCTGTCATGGGGCCGCCGGTTGTTATGAGCTGGTTTCAGGAAGGGGAACGAGCATGGCGGCCATGAAGCCGCGGACGGGCGACGGCCCGCTCGAGGTGACAAAGGAGGGGCGGGGCATCGTCATGCGCGTTCCGCTCGAAGGCGGCGGTCGGCTTGTTGTGGAGCTGACTCCGGACGAGGCCGATGCACTCGGCGACGCCCTCAAGAAGGTCGTCGGCTGACGCAGAGGCGCCCACACTTCATCACTGCCCCGGCACGGGTCCGTGCCGGGGCAGTGATGCATTCGGAACAAGCCCGTCGAAGGGGTTCCCGGTCCTTCGAGGCTGTGGGGGAGGTCGGGGGAGACCGAGGATGCCCGGCCGGCCCGGCGAGGGGCACGGAACGACGAACGGTCACCCACGCCGGACGGCGCAGAGCAACCCGTCGCCCACCGGCAACAACGTAGCCATCAGCTCCTGGCTCTCCCGCACCGCCCGCAACAGCTCCCGCAGCCGCAGTACCTCCGCCGGCTGCGCCGCGGAGTCGACCGTACGGCCGTCCGCGAAGACGCCCTCGAAGCAGACCAGACCGCCAGGTCGCAGCAGGCGCAACGATTCAGCGAGGCAGTCCAGGCTCTCCAGCCGGTCGCCGTCGCAGAACACGAGGTCGTATCCGCCGTCCGCGAGCCGCGGAAGTACGTCGAGCGCGCGGCCGGGGATGAAACGGGCCCGATTGGCCGCGAACCCCGAAGCCCGGAAGGCCTCGCGGGCGAACTGCTGCCGCTCCGGCTCCGGATCGACCGTGGTCAGCACCCCGTCCGGCCGCATCCCGTGCAGCAGATAGATGCCGGACACGCCGGTTCCGGTGCCGATTTCGGCCACCGCCTTGGCGTCGGTCGTGGCAGCGAGCAAGCGCAGCGCGGCGCCGGTGCCCGGTGACACCGAGCGGAGCCCTGCCTCCCGGGCCCGGTCTCTGGCCCAGCGCAGTGCTTCGTCCTCGGCGACAAAGGCGTCGGCGAACGCCCAGCTCGTCTGCCGGTTGGCGGTAATGACCCTCTCCTGTCCCCGTAGTTGGCGCAACGGTGACTGTATCCGCTGCACCCGGGAACCCGCAGATGGGACCGGGCGTTAGGAAAGGACAGGGGAAAGCCCATGGATCCGGCCCGCAGACCGGGCCCGGGATCATGGGCCGGCGGTTCCGGGGATGATCCCGGACCCGGCAGAAAAAAGGTTTATCCGGAGCTAACGGGCGAGGTGGCTATGGTAGGGGCTCCACTGGACACCACCAGAGCCGACAGGGGAGGTGCGGCTGCGCCTGTGGATCGGAGTGGAGTGCTGCGGCGCTTTCTCAGGTCGGCGGGTGAGCCGAAATCCGTGACCAACATTGCTGACCGTTCTTCCAACGACTCCGCACCGACCGCGACCTTCGCCTCAGATGCGGACTCCCAGGCCTGGATGCCGCCCTCATGGGAAGAGATCGTCAGCACGCACAGCGGTCGTGTCTACCGCCTTGCCTACCGTCTGACGGGAAACCAGCACGATGCCGAGGACCTCACTCAGGAGGTCTTCGTCCGGGTGTTCCGTTCGCTGTCGACCTACACACCCGGCACCTTCGAGGGCTGGCTGCACCGCATCACGACCAACCTGTTCCTGGACATGGTCCGTCGTAAGCAGCGGATCCGTTTCGACTCCCTCGGTGACGACGCCGCCGAGCGGCTGCCGAGCCGTGAGCCGTCCCCGCAGCAGGTCTTCAACGACACCCACTTCGACGCGGACGTACAGCAGGCGCTGGACACCCTTGCGCCCGAATTCCGTGCCGCGGTCGTGCTCTGCGACATCGAGGGACTTTCGTACGAGGAGATCGCCGCGACCCTCGGCGTGAAGCTCGGTACCGTGCGCAGCCGTATTCACCGCGGCCGCTCGCACCTGCGCAAGGCTCTGCAGCACCGCTCTCCCGAGGCCCGCGCCGAGCAGCGCTCGCTGGCGGGAGCCGTGGTGGCAGGGGAGGGCGGGCCGGCGTGAGTGGCACAGGTCCGACCCCTGCGGAACAGCACCTGGGGGACCGGCTCGCCGCGCTTGTCGACGGTGAGCTCAAGCATGACGCCCGAGAGCGGGTGCTCGCCCATCTCGCGACCTGCGCGAAGTGCAAGGCCGAGGCTGCCGCCCAGCGGCGGCTGAAGAGTGTCTTCGCACAGTCGGCCCCGCCGTCGCCGTCCGAGGGGTTCCTCGCCCGGCTGCAGGGCCTTCCTGGGGGGCCGGGCGGTGACGACGACCGCCAGGGAAGACCGTTCGGCGGCTCCGGGCGGTTCGCCGACGGACTTTTCCCGGTGATGCGGCCTTCCGGCAGCCGCACCGATTCGCCGTCGGGGAAGTCGCCGCTTGACCGTTTCGGCTACCTCGCGGCCCCGCACGGCTCGACGGCCGTACTCCCGGTCGACGGATCGCGTGGGTCGTTCCGGATCCATGAGGTGGGCCGGGAGGGGGACCGGTCGCCGTGGCGCGGCCGCAGGTTCGCCTTCGCGGCGGCCAGCGCCGTCTCGCTGGCGGCCATCGCGCTGGGTGGCGCCCTGCCGACAGAGTCAGGTCCCGACGCCGCGACCCGCGCCGAGGGCGCCGGAAACAACGTGACCCCGCTCGATGCCGCCGCGCGGGTCGAGAGCGGCAGCGTGACCAGCCGTCGCGGTGGCAGCAGCCTCGGCTCGTCCGGCGTGCCCGGCGGTGGTTCCACGACCGGTGACCCGGCCCAGCCGCTGAATACCGCGGCACCCGTCCCCGCCCTGTTCGGCACCGGCCGGCTCACGGCCAACCCCTTTGCCGCGGCGGCACTGACGGATATGTCCGCGTCCCCCCTGATACGTCCGACCGCCACCGGCCCGCTGTTCACACACGCGCTCGGAATCGGCCTGAACCCCGTTTCCCCCACGCCCTCGCCGACCGCGTCCTGGGCACCCACGTCTGCGGCCGCCCTGCCCACCTCCGCCGATCGCCGTCTGCCGCTTTCGGCCCGGCGCTGACGGGGGTCTGCGCAGCGATTCGTAAACCTGGTTGAATCCCCGGAGGAATTCCGGGAGGGACGTCCTTTCGGGCGCGTGCAGAGGCCAGTTGTGGCGGTTGCGGGGAGAGCATGGACGACGGGAAGCCCACCGGGCCGAAGGCGAAGTGGTGGAGCCGCCCCACGGCGGGGCGCGCCACCGCATCAGCGCCGCAGGAGGCTCCCGCCCCGGCGGTGGCACCGCCGGAGGACGTGCGGCCCGTGGGCACACCGGCCGGCGACCCGGACACCACGGTCGTCGCAGACGTGAGCCCGGCGCCCGTACTCCCCGCCCAGCCCGCACCGCCCGAGCCCGTGGCGCCCGCACCGCTGCTGGCACCCGCGCCGGTGACGCCCGAGCCCGGAGTACCTGACCCCGCAGCGATGGCCCAAGCGCCAGTGCCTGCGGTGAAGCCGTTGCACGAGCCCGATCAGTACAGCACCCCGCCGTACGGCGGCCCCGGCCCCTGGGCGCCCGCACCACCCGTACAGCGCCCGGTGCCGACACCGGCGCACGGCACTCCTGTACCGCCGCCGTACGCAGGCACCGGCACGAACGGCGCAGGCATGCCCACGGTCCCCGCGCCCCTCCCGGCCCCTGCTCCGGCCTTCACACCCCCGCCCCAGCCGCCACAGTCCTTGCAGTGGTCGCAGTACGACCCCTGGGGTGCGCCCCGGCAGCCGCTGACCCATTCCGGCCCCCCGCTCGGGTCGGACGGCGGGGGCAGGAAGAGCCGACGCGGCTCCCTGCTCGTCGGCGCGCTGCTGCTCGCTCTGGTGGCGGGCGGCATCGGCGGCGGCATCGGTGCCTACGTCGAGCGCAACGGCGGTCTGACCACGGTCGAGCTTCCGCAGGCCGCGAGGAACAGCGGCGGCCGCGCCCCCGACAGTGTCGCGGGCATCGCCGCCAGCGCCCTGCCCAGCGTGGTCACCCTCCATGTCAGCGGCACCACCGAATCCGGCACCGGCACCGGCTTCGTCCTCGACAAGTCGGGCCACATCCTCACCAACAACCATGTCGTCGCCCCGGCCGGCTCCTCCGGTTCCATCACGGTGACGTTCAGCGGCGGCGAGACCGCGCGCGCCGAGGTCGTCGGCAAGGACAGCGGCTACGACCTGGCCGTGGTCAAGGTCACCGGCGTCTCCGGACTCAAGCCACTGCCGCTGGGCAATTCCGACAATGTGCAGGTCGGCGACCCGGTGGTGGCCATCGGCGCCCCCTTCGACCTGTCCAACACCGTCACCTCCGGCATCATCAGCGCCAAGGACCGGCCGATCACCGCGGGTGGCGATAAGGGCGACGGCAGCGACATCAGCTACGTCGACGCGCTGCAGACCGACGCCCCGATCAACCCGGGCAACTCCGGGGGCCCGCTCGTCGACACCGACGCCCATGTCATAGGCATCAACAGCGCCATCCGCGCCGCCGACAACAGTTCGTCGGCCGAGGGCGGCCAGGCCGGTTCCATCGGCCTCGGCTTCGCCATCCCGATCAACCAGGGCAAGCGGGTCGCCGAGGAACTGATCAACACCGGCAGAGCCACGCATCCGGTGATCGGTGTGACGTTGGACATGAAGTACACCGGTGACGGCGCCAAGGTCGGTGCGAAGGGCGCGGCGGGCAAGCCCGCGGTGACACCCGGCGGTCCCGGGGCGAAGGCCGGCATCAAGCCGGGCGACATCATCACCGAGGTGGACGGGCAGCGGGTGCACAGCGGCGAGGAGCTGATCGTGAAGATCCGCGCGCACCGTCCGGGTGACCGCCTGGACCTCGGTCTGACCCGCGGTGGTAAAGACCTGTCCATGAGTTTGACCCTGGGGTCGGCAACCGGCACCTGACGTCCACTGGACGCTACCGTCCAGACAGTTCGGACGGGTACCGTGGGCGGGTCCGGACCTCAACCGACCTGGGCTCGGGGAACACGAGGAGCAACAAGGTGTTCAATGACATAGGCGCACTAGAGCTGGTGACGCTCGTGATCCTCGGCGTGCTGATCTTTGGCCCGGACAAGCTGCCCAAGGTCATCCAGGACGCCTCACGCTTCATCCGCAAGATCCGTGAGTTCTCCGAGAGCGCCAAGGAAGACATCCGTACCGAGCTCGGCCCGGAGTTCAAGGACTTCGAGTTCGAGGACCTCAACCCGAAGACGTTCGTCCGCAAGCAGCTCATGGACGGAAACGACGATCTCGGGCTGAAGGAGATCCGCGAGAGCTTCGACCTCCGTAAGGAGGTGGCCGAGGTCACCGACGCGGTCAACGGTCGCGAGAGCGCGTCCCAGGACTCCGCTGGCGGCGTGTCGGACAGCGCGGCGATCACCGCGGCGAACGGCTCCCCGGGCGCCCCCGACCTGCTCAAGAAGCGCGAGCAGCCCGCGAAGGACGATCGTCCGCCCTTCGACGCAGACGCCACCTGACACCGGTCAATCCCGACTCGTCCGGACGGTATCGCTATTCTCCATCTGTCCGGTTGCGAGGACGCCCGAGGGGGGCGGGCCGCTGCGGACCCCTAGGGATCGAGGAGGCGGCCGGGCAGATGGAGACGACGAGTCGGGCAGGCGCGGAAGGTGCGCCCAGCACAGTCACCGCAGAGGGGGTGCCGGCGACCCGGCGTACGGTCGACGGCTATCTGCAGGCGTCGTTCCCCTGGTACGGACTGGACGAGGCCTTCGCCGGGCCGCGCTGGCTGATGCAGGTCGGCACGGCGGCGGACGGCACGGTGCAGCACGGTTCGACCGGGCACGGCGAGGAGCCTGTGGTACGGGGCGACTCCGGCGGGGAGAAGCAGCGGTTCGCGGTCGTGGTGACGGTGGCGAGCAGTCCGGTACGGCGCAGTGGCGACGGTACGGGGGTGCTGGAGGCGACCACGGTGTCATCGGCGGCGTGGCTGGCGGGCTCGGGTCTGCTGGCGTACACGTGGCCCCCGCAGCTGGACCACACGCTGCGCGACGACTGGCTGGACCAGCAGACGGAGACGGCGTTCGAACTCGCCGACGATCTGGACGGGCCCGCGTGGTCGGTGCTGTCCCTGCCGGTGGACGGTGTTCCGGTGCCGTTCCACTACCGGGAGTCCGAGTTCGGGTGGGTGCTGGCGGGGTCGGCACCGAGCGGGGTGCACATCGGGGCGTACGGGCGGGGGATGAGCGCGTACGGGCTGGGGTTCTCCGTGGTGGAGGACATCGCGACGTACGCGTAGCGGGTGCGGTGACCGGGGTGCCCGGTTGCCGCTCCGTCCTCGGTCGCCGGACGGGCTCGATGGCGCCGCCGCGCGCCGTGGGACCGCGCGCCGAACGGGATTGACAGTGCCGCCGGGCGGGGCCCTGTGCCCTGCCCGGCGGTTGTGCTGTGGCCTCGTCAGGGGGCCGCGGTTCAGACCGACCGGCAATTGGGGGGCGGCGTCACGGGGCTGGGGCACGCACCTCACGGCGTTGTCGTCCATCACCATGTTCCCCGAGCTCTCGGCTTCGCTCGAGCAGGGGAGGCCCCATTCGCCATGGCTCAATCCTCCGCCTGGCGATGCACGCACCCCAGCCCCGCTCCTTCACCCACCCCCCAATTGCCGGCCGGTCTCAGAACTTGTTGCGGGGGGTGATGCCCAGCGACATGCCCGACAGACCGCGCCGGCGGCCACCCAGCCTGTCGGCGATCGTGCGCAGGGCCTTGCCGGCCGGGGAGTCCGGGTCCGAGAGGACCACCGGCTTGCCCTCGTCGCCGCCCTCGCGCAGGCGTACGTCGATCGGAATGGAGCCGAGCACCGGGACCTCCGCGCCGACCGTCTTCGTCAGGCCCTCGGCGACCTTCTGGCCGCCACCGGTGCCGAACACGTCGACCATCTCGTCGCAGTGCGGGCACGGCATGCCCGACATGTTCTCGACGACGCCGACGATCTTCTGGTGGGTCTGCACGGCGATCGAGCCGGCCCGCTCGGCCACCTCGGCCGCGGCCTGCTGCGGGGTCGTGACGATGAGGATCTCGGCGTTCGGGACGAGCTGGGCCACGGAGATCGCGATGTCACCGGTGCCCGGCGGCAGGTCGAGCAGCAGGACGTCCAGGTCGCCCCAGTACACATCCGCGAGGAACTGCTGCAGTGCGCGGTGCAGCATCGGTCCGCGCCACACCACCGGGGCGTTGCCCGGGGTGAACATCCCGATGGAGATGACCTTCACGCCGTGCGCCGACGGCGGCATGATCATGTTCTCGACCTGGGTCGGCCTGCCGTCCGTGCCGAGCATCCGGGGCACGCTGTGCCCGTAGATGTCCGCGTCCACGACGCCGACCTTGAGGCCGTCGGCCGCCATCGCCGCTGCCAGGTTCACCGTCACCGACGACTTGCCGACGCCGCCCTTGCCGGACGCGACCGCGTAGACCCGGGTCAGCGAGCCGGGCTTGGCGAACGGCACCTCGCGCTCCGCCGTGCCGCCGCGCAGCGAGGACGTGAGCTCCTTGCGCTGTTCGTCGCTCATCACCTCCAGCGTGACGTCGACCCGTGTGACGCCTTCGACCTTCGCCACCGCATCGGTCACGTTCTTGGTGATGGTCTCGCGCATCGGGCAGCCGGAGACAGTGAGATACACCGTGACAGCGACCGCACCGTCAGCTGCGATCTCGACCGACTTGACCATGCCGAGTTCGGTGATCGGTCGGTGGATCTCCGGGTCGTTCACTGTCGCCAGTGCTTCGCGCACCGCGTCTTCGGTAGCCATACCGACGATGTTACGGCGCCTGGTGCTACGCGTGAGTAGCACCCGTCAGCGGTCTTCGTCACTCTCGGCCGGGTACAGGGCCTGCCGGTCGTGCAGGTCCCTCGCGAGGTCTTCCAGTTCGGAGCGGATCCAGTCGCGCGTGGCGACCTCGCCGAGACCCATCCGCAGCGACGCGATCTCCCGCGTGAGGTACTCGGTGTCCGCGATGGAGCGCTCGTTCTGCTTGCGGTCCTGCTCGTAGGTGACCCGGTCGCGGTCGGCCTGCCGGTTCTGCGCGAGCAGGATCAGCGGGGCCGCGTACGAGGCCTGGAGCGACAGCATCAGCGTCAGGAAGATGAACGGGAACCCGTCGAACCGCCACGCCGCGGGCGCGGAGACGTTCCACACCAGCCAGGTGATGATGAACAGAGTCATCCAGACGATGAAGCGCCAGGTGCCCAGGAATCGGGCGATGCGCTCGGAGAGCCGGCCGAATGCCTCTGGGTCGAATTCGGGCAGCAGTCGCCGCCGCGGGGCCTTCGGCTGGTCCAGCCGGGAACGGGGCGGGCGTGCGATGCCCGAGGCACCCGCCGGCGCCCCCTTCGAGCGGTCCTCACCGGCCACGCGCGATCTCCTCCTCACCGTGGAGGTCGGTCTCCCGCCAGTCCTCGGGCAGCAGGTGGTCGAGGACGTCGTCGACGGTCACCGCGCCGAGCAGTGATCCGCTCTCGTCCACGACCGGCACGGAGACCAGGTTGTACGCGGCCAGATAGCTCGTCACGTCCGGCAGCGGAGTGTCCGGTGTGAGGGGGACGAGATCGCTGTCGACGATCGAGCTGACCAGGGCGTACGGCGGGTCCCGCAGCAGCCGCTGGAAGTGCACGGTGCCCAGGTACTTGCCGGTCGGTGTCTCGTCGGGGGAGCGGCACACGTACACCTGGGCGGCGAGCGCCGGGGACAGGTCTGCCTGCCGGACCCGCGCGAGTGCGTCGGCGACCGTCGCGTCCGGCCGCAGAATGATCGGCTCGGTGGTCATCAGACCGCCCGCGGTCCGCTCTTCGTACGACATGAGGCGCCGTACATCCGCCGCGTCGTGCGGCCGCATCAGGGTCAGCAGCCGCTCCTTGTCCTCCTCGGGGAGTCCGGACAGCAGATCGGCGGCGTCGTCCGGGTCCATGGCCTCCAGGACATCGGCGGCGCGCTCCTCCTGGAGCTTGCCGATGATCTCCACCTGGTCGTCCTCGGGCAGCTCCTCCAGGACGTCGGCGAGCCGGTCGTCGTCGAGCGCGGCCGCGACCTCGGCCCGTCGCTTCGGCGACAGATGGTGCAGCGCGTTGGCCACGTCGGTCGGCCGGAGCTGCTCGAACGTGGCGACCAGTGATTCGGCGCCCTGCCCGTCCTCCTCCAGTGAGAATCCGCTGACCGCCGACCATTCGACCGTCAGGGCCTCGCCCTTGCGCCGCAGCGCCCCGCCCTTGCCCTTGCGTACGAAGTACTTGTCGATCTCCCAGTCGCGGCGCGCCGGGAGCTGCGACACGGAGACATCGAGGATGGTGACCTCCTCGCCGGTCTCCACGAGGCGGACCCGCCGGTCGAGGAACTCGCCGAGCACCAGGCGTTCGGTGGGCCGCTGTTCGAAGCGCCGCATGTTGACCACGCCGGTGGTGATGACCTGACCGGACTCGATCCCCGTCACCCGGGTCATCGGGAGGAAGATGCGGCGGCGGCTGAGCACCTCGACGACCAGGCCGAGCAGCCGGGGCGGCCGGCCGCCGACCCGCAGCATCGCGACCAGGTCGCGGACGCGGCCCACCTGGTCGCCGTTGGGGTCGAAGACCGGGACGCCGGCGAGGTGCGAGACGAAGACCCGGGGGGCGCCTGCCGCCATGCTCTTCGCCTCCTTCCGTCCCGTAGCGAGGGGACGGTCCGTTCAGGGGTGAATTCCACCGTTATGACGGGATCAGGCTAGCCCGTACCGCTCCGGGTCGGCCCGGTGAGCAGTCCGTACGGCTCTGCGCCGGACGGCGTGGGCGACACGGGTACGCTGCGGTCTGCCAGCCCCCGACATGCAGATGAGAGGCAGTGCGCCAGTGACCTCTTTTGTCCCGCCCGTCCGGACCCGCCGCCGGACCGCTCTTGCCGTCGTGCTCTGTGCGGGGCTGACCGCAGCCCTGACGGGGTGCGGCGACGAGGATCCGGACAAGGGGACCAACGGCATCGGCAGACTCTCGGCGGCCCAGATCGAGAAGAAGGCGCAGGCGGCAGCCGACTCCGCGGACGCGGTGCGGCTGGCCGGGACCCTGGTCAGCAAGGGCGGCGCGTACAAGCTCAACATGCGGCTCAAGGTGGACGGCGGCACCGGCTCCGTCACCTCGAAGACCAGCACGTTCGAGCTGCTGCGGATCGGTGACCAGGTCTACCTGAAGGCCGACTCCGGCTTCTGGAGTCATGAGGAGAAGGACAAACAGAGCAGCGATTCCGGTGCGGCGGTGGGGGACAAGCTCCAGGACAAGTATGTGAAGGTCCCGCAGGACGACCCGACGTACAAGCAGCTGCGCGGCTTCACGGACATGAAGACCCTGCTCGACGGCATGCTGACGCTGCACGGCAAGGTCAACAAGGGCGACCGCGGCAAGGTCGGCTCCGTCCGCACCATCCAGATCCTGGGCGGCAAGGGTGAGGGCGGGGCGCTCGACGTCTCGCTGAAGGGCACGCCGTATCCGCTGCGGTTCGCCCGTGCCGGCGGCGGGGGCACCATCACGCTCGCCGACTGGGGCAAGGACTTCACGCTGGAAGCCCCGGCCAAGGACGACACCGTCGACTACGGGCAGCAGCTTCCCAAGTCGACCTCGTGACGCCGCGGTGACAGCCCTCAGCGGCGGCGCTTCAGCAGCAACCGCGGGAGGGCGTCGGGGACGGGGCGGCGGGTGGTCGCCGGGGTCGGCAGTGGCGCCGCCGCGTGCGAGGTGTCCGGCAGCTCCGTACGGAACTCGCCGGGCGTCAGCCGCAGCACCCGGCACTCGCGCGCCCAGCGCTCGGTCATCTGCTCGGCGTCCGGCGCGTTCAGCCGCTTGCCCTTGAGTTCGGCGACCGCCGCCTCCCACTCCTCGGAGTGCGGCGCGAGCTCCGTCACGGCGGCGGTCCAGGCGATCAGCCGGCCGCCCTTGTCCTTGCTGCGCACGGTCACCTCTGCGGCGGACCCGTCGGCGAGACCGGCCGGGAGCGGCTGCTCGCCGGGGCCGTCCCCGACGAGATGGGCCGCGCCTTCGTGCCATACGTGCCACAGCGCCTGCGCGGGCCCGGTGCCCCGTACCCAGATCAGACCGGACTTCTTGGTGGCCTCCTCGACGAGGGCCGGTCCGAGCAGCGAGTCAGCGGCAGCAGCAGTCATGCCATCAACTCTATTAGAGCCAGCCGTTGCGCTTGAGCGAGCGGTGGATGGAGAAGCAGACGACCCCGATGACGCCCATCACCATCGGATAGCCGTACGTCCACCGCAGCTCCGGCATGTGCTTGAAGTTCATGCCGTAGACGCCGCAGATCATCGTCGGTACGGCGATGATGGCCGCCCAGGACGTGATCTTGCGCATGTCCTCGTTCTGCGCGACGGTCGCCTGCGCCAGGTTGGCCTGCAGGATCGAGTTCAACAGTTCGTCGAAGCCGATGACCTCTTCGTGCACCCGTGCCAGGTGGTCGGCGACGTCCCGGAAGTACTTCTGGATGTCCGGATCGACCAGCCGCATCGGCCGCTCGCTGAGCAGCTGCATCGGCCGCAGCAGCGGGGAGACGGCCCGCTTGAACTCCAGGACCTCACGCTTCAGCTGGTAGATCCGGCTTGCGTCGGAGCCGCGCGGGCTGCCCTTCGCGGGGGTGGAGAAGACCTCGATCTCCACCTCGTCGATGTCGTCCTGGACGGCGCCGGCCACGGCGATGTAGCCGTCGACGACATGGTCGGCGATGGAGTGCAGGACCGCCGAAGGTCCCTTGGCGAGCAGCTCCGGGTCGTCCTGCAGCCGGTGGCGCAGCGCCCGCAGCGAGCCGTGTCCGCCGTGCCGGACGGTGATGACGAAGTCCCGGCCGGTGAAGCACATCACCTCACCGGTCTCGACGACCTCACTGGTCGCGGTGAGCTCGGCGTGCTCGACGTAGTAGATGGTCTTGAAGACGGTGAAGAGCGTGTCGTCGTACCGCTCCAGCTTGGGCCGCTGGTGGGCGTGGACGGCGTCCTCGACGGCGAGCGGGTGGAGGCCGAACTCCCGGGCGATCCCGGCGAATTCCTCCTCGGTCGGCTCGTGCAGGCCGATCCAGGCGAAGCCGCCGTCCTCGCGCACCTGAAGCATCGCCTCGTGCGGGGTCAGGCAGCCGGCGCTCTCCACGCGGCGCCCGTCGCGGTAGACCGCGCAGTCGACGACCGCGCTGGAGGCGGACGGGTCACGGGTGGTGTCGTAACTGCTGTGCAGGGCGTTGGTCTTGCGCAGGGACGGGCGCACAGCGGCGCGCAGGTCACGGATCATCGACATGGCTGGCTCCTTCACGGAGGGCCGTCGTCGGGCGCGTGGAACAGCCCGGAATGGGGACGTGTGCTCACATCCGCAAAGCGGGCGGCACCGCGGCGGCGCGATGACGGCGTTCGCTACAGACAGGCAAAAAAGAAGTGCTCTTCCGTCGTGCGCAACGCCCTGGGTTCTGACGGGGGAGGCGTCAGATCACCGAAGAAGGGTGTGGGGCGGAAGAGCGGTTGGTACTGCATGATCGACTTCGATCCATTGCAGCCCCACCTCCTCCAGCCGGTCCCCCGTGGGGGATGACGTGTTGTCGGGACTGAGAGCGACGCTTCTGCGTGCTGTCCCGACCAGCGGCCAAGACTATCAGCCGACTCCGGGCCAATCCCTTACTTTGCCCATTCCATACGCGTCCTATGCTCGCGGCATGGAAGAAATTCTTGCTCTGGTCGAGGCCCGGCTCCGTACGGCTCTCGGTGAACCGGACGCGCGCGCCGCGGTGACGTTTCTCGGTACGGACCGGATCGAGGTACTCCGTTTCGTCGACGGCGATGTGGTGCGCTACGCCACGCTCGGCATGTCCGTCCAGCCGATGTCCGATCCGACCGCGGCCCTTGCGGACCCCGTGAAGGGGCCGCGCGCCGAGCTCATTTTTTCCGTGCGGGCCGGGCTCGCCGACACCGACAAGGTGCTCCGCGGACTGGCCGTGCTGGCGGCTTCCCCGCAGGTCGAGGGGTTGATCGTGGCTCCCGGCGCCTCGCTGGACCTGGGTGAACCACTGTGGCCCGGGGCGCCGTTCAGCTCCGTACTGGTTGCCGAGCCGGGCGGGCTGGTCGAGGACCTGGACCTGAATGAGCCTGCACCGCGCAGCGGCTCCGTGGGGGGCGGCGGCCGGGAGACGGGCGGGCCGATGGAGCCGGTGCGGTTCCTGCCGCTGCTGCCGATGACGCCCAACGAGGCGGCGTGGAAGCGGGTCCGCGGGGCGCAGGAGCTCCAGGAGCGCTGGTTGTCGCACGGGACGGATCTGCGGGATCCGCTGCGTACCTCCGTGACCCTGGACTGAGACGAACGCCATACGGGCATGGGGGGAAGCCCCGCCGCGCGGCCAGGAGGGGGAGCCGCGGGCGGGGCGGAACAAGGTTCGCACAAGGGTCAGCTGGCGAAGGCGGTGACGCCGTCCTCGGTGGCGTGCTTCGGCTCCAGCTCCTCCGCCTCATGGGTCAGTGCCGTGCGCCGGACCCAGACGACGGCGGCGCCGACGACGGCCGCGACCGCGGCGACCACGAACGGGATGTGGATGTTGCTCCATTCCTCGATCTTCGGGGCGAGGTACGGGGCGGCTGCCGCGGCAAACCAGCGGACGAAGTTGTAACCCGCGCTCGCCACCGGGCGCGGCGCGTCCGAGACGCCGAGCGCCAGTTCCGTGTAGACGGTGTTGTTCATGCCGATGAAGGCGCCGGAGACGATCGTGCAGACGATGGCCGTGGTGTGGTTGCCGTAGCCGAGGATCAGCAGGTCGGCGGCGAGCAGCACCAGTGAGGCGCCGAGCACCTTGAGCGAGCCGAGGCGCTTCTGCAGCCGGGGTGCGACGAGCACCGAGAAGACGGCGAGCAGCAGACCCCAGGCGAAGAAGACCGCTCCGGACTTGTACGGCGTCATGTTCAGCACGAACGGCGTGAACGCCAGGATCGTGAAGAACGCGTAGTTGTAGAAGAACGCCGAGGTCGCGACGGATGCGAGGCCGCCGTGGCCGAGCGCCTTGACCGGGTCGAGCAGTGAGGTCTTGCGGGCGGGCTTCGGCTGTTCCTTCAGGAACGCGGTGATGCAGATGAAGCCGATCGCCATCAGGGCCGCGGTGCCGAAGAACGGATAGCGCCAGCTGGCGTCGCCGAGGAGTGCGCCGAGCAGCGGCCCGCACGCCATGCCCAGGCCGAGCGCCGACTCGTACAGCAGGATCGCCGCCGAGCTGCCGCCGGCCGCCGCGCCGACGATCACGGCGAGCGCGGTCGAGACGAAGAGCGCGTTGCCGAGACCCCAGCCGGCCCGGAACCCGACGAGTTCCGCGACGGACGACGAGGTGCCGGAGAGTGCGGCGAAGACGACGACGAGCGCGAGACCGGTCAGGAGGGTTTTGCGGCCGCCGATCCGGCTGGAGACGAAGCCGGTGACGAGCATCGCGACCGCGGTGATCAGGAAGTACGAGGTGAAGAGCAGGGACACCTGGCTGGGCGTCGCCTCGAGCCCCTTGGCGATGGACGGCAGAATCGGGTCCACCAGCCCGATTCCCATGAACGCGACAACTGAGGCGCCCGCGGTGGCCCAGACGGCCTTCGGCTGGCGCAGGATGCTGCCCGCTCCTTGATCGAACGGATCCTCTCCCTGCATGGGCCTTCTCGCTCTCCATTAGATCGATGCGTTATACACAGAATAAATTAGAGAAGCTAATGAGTGCAAATTACATCTAATTTCCCTGGTGGGAGCCACGCTGCGGACGGGTGATCGTCCTTGACGCGGCGACAGCCGGGGAGGACCGTTGGTCGCTATGAGGGGCGAACCCAGTTGCCCGAAGTGCGGAGGCCGGGTCAGGGCGCCCGGTCTTTTCGCCGACACCTGGCAGTGCGCGGTGCATGGCGCCGTGTATCCGCTCCAGCCGGTGATTCCGCCCAGCGTCGAGGCACTCGGGGTGGTGGTGGCCCGCGCCCAGGTGCCGGTGTGGATGCCCTGGCCGCTGCCGGTCGGCTGGCTGTTCACCGGCGTCTCGTACGCGGGCGACGACCGCAGCGGCGGCCGCGCCACCGTCGTCGCCTGCTCGGGCCCTGGTCCACTCGGCGGTATGGGCGAGCTGCTGCTCGTCGCCGAGGAGCTGGGGGTCGGACTCGGTGCGCGTTACGCCGGGATCGACGGCCCCGACCCCGGCCCGTCCTTCAATGTCGACGGACCTCCCGACGCCAAGGTGCTCGCCGCCGGACGCCCCACCTCGCTCTGGCACGTCAAGGGCGCCCCCGAGGACCGGGCGGTCTTCGCCGGTGAGGCGCGCGGGCTCTGGCTCTGGGCGATCGTCTGGCCGGAGCAGTCCGGGCTGCTGATGTACGACGAGCTGATACTGACCGATCTGCGCGAGGCCGGGGCGGAGGCCGATCTCGTGCCGTGCGGGGCGCTCACACCACGGCTGCTCGACCGGCCCTGACCGCCGGACGCGAGCCCGGGCGCCGTCGTGACCGGCCGGGCGCTGTTCGAATGCCGGTTATCCTTGGGCTGTCCCCCTGTCCGGCTGCGAGCACTGGAGTACGCGTCGTGCGCATCGACCTGCACACCCACTCCACCGCCTCGGACGGCACGGACAGCCCCGCGGAGCTGGTGCGGAACGCCGCCGCCGCGGGCCTCGATGTCGTCGCCCTCACCGACCACGACACCGTCCGCGGCCACGCCGAGGCGATCGCCGCGCTCCCCGAGGGCCTCACCCTCGTCACCGGCGCCGAGCTCTCCTGCCGGATCGACGGTGTGGGGCTGCACATCCTCGCGTACCTCTTCGATCCCGACGAGCCGGAACTGGCACGCGAACGCGAGCTGGTACGGGACGACCGGGTGCCGCGCGCGCAGACCATGGTCCGCAAGCTCCAGGAGCTCGGCGTCCCGGTCGAGTGGCAGCAGATCGCCCGGATCGCGGGGGACGGCTCGGTCGGCAGGCCGCACATCGCCACCGCGCTCGTCGAGCTCGGCGTCGTCGAGACGGTCTCCGACGCCTTCACGCCCGAGTGGCTCGCGGACGGCGGACGCGCGTACGCACGGAAGCACGAGCTCGACCCGTTCGACGCGATCCGGCTGGTCAAGGCCGCCGGTGGCGTCACCGTCTTCGCCCACCCGCTCGCCGTCAAGCGCGGCGAAGTGGTGCCCGAGGCGGCCATCGCGCGGCTCGCCGCCGCGGGCCTCGACGGCATCGAGGTCGACCACATGGACCACGACGAGCCGACCAGGGCCCGGCTGCGAGGGCTCGCCAAGGAACTGGGGCTGCTGGCCACCGGCTCCAGCGACTACCACGGCAGCCGGAAGACCGTACAGCTCGGCGAGTACACCACCGATCCGGAGATCTACGGCGAGATCACCCGGCGCGCCACGGGAGCCTTCCCGGTGCCGGGCGCCGGCGGGCCCCGCAACGTGTAAGCGCCTGTCCGCGCATCTCGTCCCTCCTCACCTTCTTCCCGCACGCCCGGCCGCTCACGGCTGCGGTCTGCGCACGTCCCGTCTCGACCCGCTCTCTTCTCGCAAGGCCTCACTGTGTTCGACGTTGCTGTCTTCGGATCCCTATTTCTCACGCTTTTTGTGATTATGGATCCACCCGGAATCACCCCGATCTTCCTCGCCCTCACCGCCGGCCGGCCCGCCAAGATGCAGCGCAGGATGGCGCTCCAGGCGGTTGCCGTCGCCTTCGGCGTGATTGCCGTCTTCGGTGTGCTCGGTCAGCAGATCCTCGACTATCTGCATGTCTCCGTCCCCGCCCTGATGATCGCGGGCGGGCTGCTCCTGCTGCTGATCGCACTCGATCTGCTGACCGGCAAGACCGACGAACCGACGCAGACGAAGGACGTCAACGTCGCGCTCGTACCGCTGGGGATGCCGCTGCTCGCCGGCCCCGGCGCGATCGTCTCGGTGATCCTTGCGGTGCAGCACGCCGACAGCTTCGGGAGTCAGCTCTCGGTCTGGACGGCGATCGTCGCCATGCACCTCGTGCTCTGGCTGACCATGCGCTACTCGCTGCTGATCATCCGCGTGATCAAGGACGGCGGCGTCGTCCTGGTGACGAGGCTCGCGGGAATGATGCTCTCGGCCATCGCCGTTCAGCAGATCATCAACGGGGTCACCCAGGTCATCCAGAGCTCCTGACGCGGCCCCGGACACCACAGCGCCCCCGCCACGGACCGTCCGTGCGGGGGCGCTTCGTCTTTGTACGTCGGTGAGGCGTTACGAAGCCGAGTTCTCGGCCGGGCGGATATAGATGCGCTGGCCTATCGAGGCGGCCTGCTGCACGATCCGGTTGACGGAGGCGGCGTCCACGACGGTGCTGTCCACGGCGGTACCGTCGACATCGTCGAGTCGCATGATCTCGAAGCGCATATGGCTTCCCTTCGTCTGATCCTCCTGCTGGAGAACTACTGGGAGGACGGGTGATCCGTCCGCAAGGATGTGGAGCGTCGGACATCGGCGTCCCGCGCTCCACAGGGTGTACAACGGCTTGCCTCCGGCAAACATTCCCTACGCTAAGGAAATTTTTTGGATGTCTAAGTACCAGCGGGAAATCGGCCGTGCACGGGCAATGAGGTCCGCATGAACGAGGCGGAGATCGGCGAACGCCTGGCCCGCACCAACGAGCTGCTCCAGCGCATGCTCGCCGAGGTGTCCAAAACCCCCTCGACCCACGCGATCTTCGTGGACGCGGGCTATGTGTACGCCGCGGCCGGTCTGCTCGTCACCGGCACGGAGGACCGGCGCTCCTTCGATCTCGACGCGGAAGGGCTGATCGAGGCCTTCATCGACAAGGCCCGCACCATCTTCGCGGACAGCAGACTTCTGCGTGTGTACTGGTACGACGGGGCCAGGCGCCGGATCCACACGGTCGAGCAGCAGTCCATCGCCGAACTTCCGGACGTCAAGGTCAGACTCGGCAACCTCAACGCCAACAACCAGCAGAAGGGCGTCGACTCACTCATCCGCACCGACCTCGAATCCCTCGCCCGGCACCGCGCGATCAGCGACGCGGCGCTCGTCGGCGGTGACGAGGACCTGGTGTCCGCGGTCGAGGCGGCGCAGGGCTACGGGGCCCGGGTCCACCTCTGGGGCATCGAGGCGGGCGAAGGGCGCAACCAGGCCGAACCGCTGCTCTGGGAGGTCGACAGCCAGCGCACCTTCGACCTGGACTTCTGCCGCCCGTACGTCACCAGGCGCCCCGTCACCACGTACGAGGACGACACTCCGGCCCCCTCCCGCGAGGACGTCCGCTTCGTCGGCGCGCAGATCGCCGCCGCCTGGCTCTCCGCCCGCGGCCGCGACGCCCTCGCCGACCTGCTGCCCGGACACCCCTACCTGCCGGGCTCCGTGGACCAGGACCTGCTGGTCGAGGCCGAACGGCTGCTCCAGCACTCGCTGCGCGGCCACGCCCATCTGCGCCGGGCGCTGCGCGACGGTTTCTGGCAGCACCTGCAGGCGCAGTACTGAGCTAAGACCTGCCCCAGAAGGCGGCCAGCGCGGCAGCGGTCTGCTCCGGGCGGTCCGTGTTGGGGGAGTGCTCGGCGCCCGCGATCCGGCTGCGGTGCGCGCCGAGCCGCTGCGCCATCTCGTCGAGCAACGGCACCGGCCAGGTGTCGTCGCGCTCGCCGGAGAGCACATGGACGGGCAGCGGTACGGCGGCGAGTTCGGCCACCCGGTCCGGCTCGGTCGCGAGTTGCCGCCCGGTGGCGATCAGCTGGGCGGGACGGTGACGCAGCCAACGCCGGCGCAGCCCCTCGCCGTCCGCTGCCGCCGCGTCCTCGGGCGGGTCGAGGGCGCGCATCGCGTCCCACACCTCGGCCATGGTCAGCGTCGCGAGCGCGTCGCTGAGCATCTTCACCTTGAGCTGCTGGGCCTCGACGACCTGGGCGGGGCCGGAGGACATCAGCGTCAGCGAACGGAACGGTGAGGCGTCGAGCAGCACGGCGGCGCGGGCGATCTGCCCGCCGAGCGAATGCCCGAGAAGATGCACGGAGCCACCGAGCGCGTCCGCCTGCGCGAGCACATCGCGGGCCAACTCGCTTTGTTCGTAGTCTTCCTGACGGTCCGTTCCACCGGTCTCGTACTGCCCGCGCCCGTCGGCGGCGACGATGCGGTAGCCGGCGGCGGAGAGCGGTTCGAGGAGCGCGATGAAGTCCTCCTTGCTGCCGGTGTATCCGGGCAGCAGAAGGGCAGTTCCGCGCGGTTCGGCGGGCGGCGAGGCATCCAGCACGGCGAAGGCCCCGCGCGCGGTGGGCAGCGCGTGGGCGCGGGTGCAGGGGGGCGGGGTGAAGGTGGGCGGCCGACTCATGACACGAGGCTATCGGCCTTCCCCCGGGAGCCCACTTCCTATCGCGGGGCAGGCCGTATGTCCTCACCCACCGGACGGGCCGACTGCGTCCTCGAACGCCGGACGGGCCTGAGGATGTCCTCAAGCCCGTCCGGCACGATCAAGCCCCTCCGGCAATCGAGGAGCGGGGTCCGGGGCGGAGCCCCGAACGACCATCGGCGTGTGCTCAGCCCTCGGTCCTGGCCGCGGTGCGCGGCGCCCGCCGCCTCCGCGGCTTGGCCTCGCCCTCCGCGACCGGAACCTCCACCACGGTCTCCGCCTTCGGCTTCGCCGCGGCCCGCGTCCGCCGACGCGGCCTGTCCGGCTCGGGCTCGGCGATCGGCGCGATCTGGAAGTCGACCTCGTCCTCGGCCGGCTTGGCGACGATCCGGGCGCGGCGCCGCGGCTTCGTCACCGGCTTCGCCTCCACCACCGGCTCGGTCATGGGCGCGATCTGGAAGTCGACCTCGTCCGCAGGCTTGGTGACGGTGCGGGCCCGACGGCGACGCGGCTTGGCCTCGGCCTCCGCCTCGACGACGACCGGTGTCCCGACGACGGCCGGAGCCTCCGCCAGGGCCACCGCGGCCCCGGCCGCGACATCCGGGACCGCGACCCGCGTACGGCGACGACGGCGCGGCGTGCGCGGCTCCACCGGGGCGTCAGCGGCGGGCGCGGCCACCGCAGCGTGCACGGGCTCCGTGGCCGGCGCCGGCACCGCGGCAGCGGTGCCCTCCGCGAGCGCGGATCCGCCCCGCGTACGACGACGCTGACGCGGCGTACGCGGCGCCCGCTCCTCCCGTGCGGCAGGAGCCGACGGCGCGGACGACTTGCGGCCGCGGCCGCCCGTCTCGCCCAGGTCCTCGATCTCCTCGGCCCGCAGACCCGCACGGGTCCGCTCGGCGCGCGGCAGCACACCCTTGGTGCCGGCCGGGATGTCGAGCTCCTCGAAGAGGTGCGGCGACGTGGAGTACGTCTCGACCGGCTCGTTGAACTTCAGGTCCAGGGCCTTGTTGATCAGCTGCCAGCGCGGGATGTCGTCCCAGTCGACCAGCGTGATCGCGATGCCCTTGGCGCCCGCACGGCCGGTCCGGCCGATGCGGTGGAGGTAGGTCTTCTCGTCCTCCGGCGACTGGTAGTTGATGACGTGCGTGACGCCCTCGACGTCGATACCGCGGGCCGCGACATCGGTGCAGACGAGCACGTCCACCTTGCCGTTGCGGAAGGCGCGCAGCGCCTGCTCACGGGCGCCCTGGCCGAGGTCGCCATGGACCGCGCCGGACGCGAAACCGCGCTTCTCCAGCTGCTCGGCGATGTCGGCGGCCGTCCGCTTGGTGCGGCAGAAGATCATCGCCAGCCCACGGCCGTTGGCCTGCAGTATCCGCGAGACCATCTCCGGCTTGTCCATGGAGTGGGCACGGAAGACGTGCTGCGAGATGTTGGCGACGGTCGCGCCCTCGTCGTCGGGCGAGGTGGCGCGGATGTGCGTCGGCTGCGACATGTAGCGCCGCGCGAGGCCGATGACCGCACCCGGCATGGTCGCCGAGAACAGCATCGTCTGGCGGGTCGGCGGCAGCATGGTGATGATCCGCTCGACGTCGGGCAGGAAGCCCAGGTCGAGCATCTCGTCGGCCTCGTCGAGGACGAGGGCACGCACGTGCGACAGGTCGAGCTTGCGCTGGCCGGCCAGGTCGAGCAGGCGGCCCGGGGTGCCGACGATCACGTCGACGCCCTTCTTCAGGGCCTCGACCTGCGGCTCGTACGCACGGCCGCCGTAGATCGCGAGAACGCGGACGTTACGTACTTTGCCGGCGGTCAGCAGGTCATTGGTGACCTGCTGGCAGAGCTCACGCGTGGGGACGACGACCAGCGCCTGCGGCGCCTCGGTCAGCTGCTCGGGCTTGGCCCGGCCCGCCTCGACGTCCGCGGGGACGGTGACGCGCTCCAGCAGCGGAAGACCGAAACCGAGCGTCTTGCCGGTACCGGTCTTGGCCTGTCCGATCACGTCGGAGCCGGAGAGTGCGACGGGGAGCGTCATCTCCTGGATGGGAAAGGGGGACACAATGCCGACGGCCTCAAGGGCCTCGGCCGTCTCGGGAAGAATCCCGAGGTCTCGGAACGTAGTCAGGGTGCTGCCTCTTCTGTGAGACGCGGTCCGAGGCGAACGCTGGGGGTCGTACCGTGCCGGGGTTGGTCATCCGGCCGTGGATGGGCCGGGTGGCGCGGGACCACTGCCGTCGCTCGAGCGCTCGTGCCGCTGAGGGGGCCCCTCATCTGCGGTCGTACGTGGCGTACGCCCCGCGTGGAGGGCTGTCGGGTCGGAGCCGATCGGGCCACCGACCGGGCATCCTCATTCAAATCGCCCGCTGAATGCTCGGCAGGCGCATTACCACCATACCCCGGATTCGCGCATCCGTGCTGGGGGTGCATTGCAAAGGGCCCCGCCCGGCAGTGCCGGACGGGGGCTTTCCTTATGCCGACCGCGGGCTATTCTGCGGTTCGTGACTCCTCCCCGAGGGGCTTCTCACCCGACTGCGAAGCAGTCTCATGACGGACAAGCCCTGCCCGACGCAACACGCGTGGCAGGAAAGTATCAGCCGGACGCGATGCTCCGCTGACAAATCGGAAAGGCTGCGCTGTGGCAGAGAGCGAGCACACGGGAATCGCCGCCCAGGACTGGGCCACCGCATCCGCTGAGCCGCAGTACCGTGCCGCGGTCGTGGATCTGCTGGGAGCACTCGCGTACGGGGAGCTGGCGGCCTTCGAGCGGCTCGCCGAGGACGCAAAACTCGCGCCGACGCTGGCCGACAAGGCGGAGCTGGCAAAGATGGCGTCCGCCGAATTCCATCACTTCGAGCGGTTGACGGACCGGCTGACCGCGATCGAGACCGAGCCGACCGGGGCCATGGAGCCGTTCGCCAAGGCGCTCGACGACTTCCACCGCCAGACCGCCCCGTCGGACTGGCTGGAGGGTCTGGTCAAGGCGTACGTCGGCGACTCGATCGCCAGTGACTTCTACCGTGAGGTCGCCGCCCGCCTTGACTCGGACACCCGCTCGCTCGTCCTCGCCGTGCTGGACGACACGGGCCACGGCGACTTCGCCGTCGAGAAGGTGCGCGCCGCGATCGAGGCCGACCCGCGGGTCGGCGGCCGGCTCGCGCTGTGGGCCCGGCGGCTTATGGGTGAGGCGCTCTCCCAGGCCCAGCGGGTGGTCGCCGACCGCGACGCGCTGTCGACGATGCTGGTGGGCGGGGTGGCGGACGGGTTCGACCTGGCCGAGGTCGGCCGGATGTTCTCGCGGATCACCGAGGCGCACACCAAGCGGATGGCCGCGCTCGGACTGGCTGCCTGACAGACCGCCGACGGGCCCCCTCAGGCCGCCGCTGATCGGCTCAGGCGGCGGCTGCGCGGGCGGATCAGCAGCGACAGCGTCACCGCGCCGATCAGCACCGCGCCGATCAGGGTGGGCAGGACATGTCCGGGGCCCAGCACCGAGTGCATCAGATACGCGCCGAACAGGGCACCCAGAGCACCGGTGGCGAAGACGGCACGGCCGGACGGGAGCCGGCCGGGCAGCGAGCGGAGCGCCGCCCAGGAGAGGACGAGTCCGAGCGCGACGGAGCCGAGGGATTCCCAGATCACAGACGATCACCTCGCGGGTTGCGGAGGGGTATCTCCCATGCTTCCAGAGCGATGGGGGAGGGCAAAACGGTCGTAGGCCGTACTACCCGTGGGCTGCGGAACGCAACCCTCCCGGGGACAGGTGCCGCACAGCGGAAACCGGCACTGAGCAGCGGCAGAACGCAGAAGCGGCCCGGAGGGGATACACCCCTCCGGGCCGCTTCGCACTGCCGCGCCTCTGTCCCTACAGTGCGCCGAACCCCACCCGCCGCGTGCTCGGCTCGCCGATCTCCACATAGGCGACCCGGTCGGCCGGCACCAGGACCTTGCGGCCCTTGTCGTCCGTGAGGCTGAGCAGCTGCGTCTTGCCGGTGAGAGCCTCGGCGACCGCGCTCTCGACCTCCTCGGCGGAAAGCCCGCTCTCCAGAACGATCTCCCGGGGTGCGTGCTGCACGCCGATCTTGACCTCCACGGCTATGTCCCTCCGACGGTCAGTCCTCTTGCGCGTGAGCCGCGCCGTACGCACCACACATTAGCCCGGTGAGCGGGGCTGTCAGAGGTCGGCAGGCAACGCCCGCAGCGAACACGTACCGCGGACACGGAGGAGTACCGACCGGACGTCAGTGCTGATCGATGCCGTGCAGGGGGAACCCGGCGATGCCACGCCAGGCCAGCGAGGTGAGGAGCTGTACCGCCGTGTCGCGCGGGATCGCCGACCGGCTGGACAGCCAGTACCGGGCGACGACCTGGGACACGCCCCCCAGACCGACCGCGAGCAGCATCGACTCGTCCTTGGAGAGCCCCGTGTCCCCCGCGATGACGTCGGAGATCGCCTCCGCGCACTGCAGCGAGACCCGGTCGACCCGTTCCCGTACCGCCGGCTCGTTCGTCAGGTCCGACTCGAAGACCAGCCGGAAGGCACCGCCCTCGTCCTCGACGTACGCGAAATAGGCGTCCATCGTCGCGGCGACACGGAGCTTGTTGTCCGTCGTCGACGCCAGCGCGGTACGGACCGCCTGCAGCAGCGATTCGCAGTGCTGGTCGAGCAGAGCCAGATAGAGCTCCAGCTTGCCCGGGAAGTGCTGGTAGAGCACCGGCTTGCTGACGCCGGCCCGCTCGGCGATGTCGTCCATCGCGGCGGAGTGGTAACCCTGCGCGACGAAGACCTCCTGCGCGGCGCCCAGCAGCTGGTTGCGTCGGGCGCGGCGAGGCAGGCGAGTACCCCGCGGGCGCGCCGCCTCTGTCTGCTCGATGGCTGTCACGCCGCCTCCCAAAATTGTGATCGAACACAGCCTTTTTCTGCACGCTGCGCTGTACAGCCATCGTACTTTTGAGTAACCCGGGTGCGCGCGGCGCGGACGCAGAATTTCACGGACCGGACGGCTGCGGTAGCCACAGATTCGCCGACCTGCACGGCAAAGCGGGGCGTATCAGCGGTAATCGTCCTCGTCCTCCGAGACGACGCGTGCCTGCTCCGCCGCATCCGCCTCATTTGCGCTGTCCCGGTCGATGTCCGTGAGTGGGTCGTCGCTCCTCGGCTGGAGATCGGCCTGCTGCTCGGCCGCGTCAGCCTCGGGTGCCTCCGGGTCCGGCTCGTCCGGCTGAATTCTCTCGAAGGTCTCCGGGTCGCTGGGGTCGACCGTCATGGTGACTCCCTTCCTCAGCTTCGAGCGTAGGAGCTACCCCAGCACGGCGCTACGCGATCTGTGACGGCGAACACATGAACCGCGGTGTGATCGTCTCGTAACATTGCCGCATGTCTTCGACCGAGCTGCCGGGAGTCCGAGCCGCCGCTGCGGCGGCGGCCCCCACGGTGAGCACCGTCCGGGTCGCCGAGGGGGAGGAGCTGCGCTCCGTCGCGCTCCCCGGCCTGACGCTGAACGTCCGCACCCGGCCGCCGGAGCGGACCGGGCTGCCGCCCGCCCTCTACGTGCACGGGCTCGGCGGCTCCTCGCAGAACTGGTCGGCGCTGATGCCGCTGCTCCAGGACGTGGTGGACGGCGAGGCGGTCGACCTGCCCGGCTTCGGGGACTCCCCGCCGCCGGACGACGGCAACTATTCGGTCACCGGGCACGCCCGCGCGGTGATCCGGCTCCTGGACGCGGGGGAGCGCGGGCCCGTCCATCTCTTCGGCAATTCGCTCGGCGGCGCGGTGGCCACCCGGGTCGCGGCCGTCCGCCCCGACCTGGTGCGGACGCTCACCCTCATCTCGCCGGCGCTGCCCGAGATCCGGGTGCAGTGGCCCGCCGTACCGACCGGACTGCTCGCCGTTCCGGGGGTCGCATCCCTGTTCTCCCGGATGACCAAGGACATGACGGCGGAAGAACGGACGCGCGGAGTCATGGCACTCTGTTACGGCGATCCGGCACGCATCTCCGAAGCCGGCTTCCGCGAAGCGGTGGCCGAACTGGAGCGACGGCTGGAACTGCCGTACTTCTGGGATGCGATGGCGCGCTCGGCGCGTGGCATCGTCGATGCGTACACGCTGGGCGGGCAGCACGGACTGTGGCGCCAGGCCGAGCGTGTGCTCGCGCCGACCCAGCTCGTGTACGGCGGACGGGACCAGCTCGTCTCGTACCGGATGGCACGCAGGGCGTCCGCGGCCTTCCGTGATTCGCGGCTGCTGACACTGCCCGATGCCGGGCACGTGGCGATGATGGAGTACCCGGAAGCGGTCGCCCAGGCGTTCCGGGAACTGCTCGACGAATGCGGCGGGAGCTGATCCGGGGCGTGGGACGACACAGTCGAAAAGGGCCCCAAGTCAGTGAGCGAGATATCGGTGCCGCGGCGGCGGACCGGGGGGGCGCTCGTGAGGCGGTCCGGGCGGAGCCCGGCAGCGGACGGCGCAGGAGGGTGGCCGGAGCACCGCCCGGCACGGACGGGCACACTCCGTTCCAGGGGGTCCCGCAGGTGCGTGGCGGCCATCCCGAGCAGCGCGAGCCGGGCGCTGGCTGGGGGACCGGACCGCAGCCGGTGTTCGGCGACCAGCAGGCTCCGGGGCGGCCGGGCGGCCCGGGTCTGCGGCCCGGGACGCCGCAGATGCCTCGGCCCATTGCCCGGCCGATGCCGCAGGGGACGTCGGACCGGCAGCCTGCGGCCGGTACGCGGTCGCGGATACCGGGTCCGCGGCAGGAGTTCGTCGACGCCTTCGACGCACCGCCCGCACCACCCGCCCCTCGTTCCCCGTCCGCCCCACCGGCCCCGCCGGTCGACCCGTTCACCTCGGTCGGCGACGGCGACGAGCAGCCGCCTCCCGGCGGCGCCGATGCCCCGCCGGTCACCAGGAGCAGCAAGGGGCGCACCCTCACCGGTGTCGCGGCCGCCGCCGTGACCACCGTGCTGGCGGTGGTCGTGGCCGGTCAGCTCGCGCATGACGGCAGCGGGCGGGTCGGCATGGCCGCACCCGGGGCGGGCGTCGACCGGGACAGTGGCGAGGACAGCTCCTCCCGCTCGGACGACCGGCAGACGCCGAAAGCGGTGGCGGTCGCGCCCCTTTCGTACGCGCAGAAGATGGCCATGGCCTATCCGCTCGCTCCGGAACTCAAGGGTTCCGGACACTTCGAGACGGTCCCGGGAGCGGCGAAGGCTCCGGGCCAGGGGCATAAGTATCGCTATCGGATCGATGTCGAGAAGGGTCTCGGTCTCGACGCCGGCCTTTTTGCCGAGGCGGTCCAGAGAACCCTTAACGACGACCGTAGTTGGGCGCACGACGGCGCCATGACTTTCGAGCGGATCTCCTCGGGCGATCCGGATTTCGTGATCACTCTGGCCAGCCCGGGAACCACCGGTGACTGGTGCGGGAAGTCGGGTCTCGATACGACCGAAGACAATGTCTCGTGCGATTCGGCGGCGACCGAGCGCGTGATGATCAACGCCTATCGCTGGGCGCAGGGATCGTCGACGTTCGGCCCGGAGAAGCTCTTCTCCTACCGTCAGATGCTGATCAACCACGAGGTCGGCCACCGGCTGGGTCACAATCATGTGAGCTGCCGCACGCCGGGCGCCCTGGCTCCCGTGATGCAGCAGCAGACCAAGTCCCTCGATATCGATGGCATCAAGTGCCGGCCCAACGCCTGGGTGTATCCGAACAGTTGAGACCGGCCGGACCGCCCGTCGGCCCCGCCGGCTGCCTCCCGGCCGATGTCCGCGATCGGGTCGAGTGTCCGGCCCTTGGCAAGGGCGTCCAGTATGTGGGACGACTGTCTCATTCTGCGTTGACATCAAGGGTGTCGTCGCGCATATTTCTCGGCATGTCACGCAACCCCGTCACCTTCGAACGCGCCGCCATAGAGCTGGCGCTCATCGGTGTGACCGGGCACAGCGTCGCCGACATCCACTGTTGCTGACGCCTGCCTGAGTGCGCGTCGACTCCCTTTCCCCGAGCCCTGTCTCGCAGGGAACGGCTCTTCCCGACTGCCGCGCCGGGCGTACTCCGTCCGCAGGCGCGGCAGTTTTGGTGTCCCGGTCCGGTTCATCCTGATCCTTGACCGTTTGTCCCACCCCGCGCCCTCGCTGCTGCCTGCACGGATTCTCGTTCAGCCTTCTTCCGTCAGCAGTACTCCGAGAGGTCATCTTCCGATGCGTCAACCGTCCGTCATATCGCGCCGCGTGGCAGCGGCCGTCGTGGTTCTCGTCGTGGGTTCGGGCGCCGCCGCCTGCGGGCCCCAGGACGGCAAGGGCAGCGACGGCAACTCCGGCGCTGCGGGCAAGCCCGCCAAGGGCGGCACGCTCACCGTCCTCAACAGCAACCCGCAGGAGGACTTCGACCCCGCACGGCTCTACACCTCCGGTGGCGGCAACGTCCCGTCCCTGGTCTTCCGTACGCTGACCACCCGCAACCGGGAAGACGGCGCGGCCGGCGCGAAGGTCGTGCCCGACCTGGCGACCGACCTGGGCACGCCCAGCAAGAACGCCACCGTCTGGACGTACACGCTCAAGGACGGCCTGAAGTACGAAGACGGCACCGCGATCACGAGCGCCGACATCAAGTACGGCATCGAGCGCTCCTTCGCTGCCGAACTCTCCGGCGGTGCGCCCTACCTGCGCGACTGGCTGATCGGCGGCGCCGACTACCAGGGCCCGTACAAAAACAAGAAGGGCCTCGCCTCGATCGAGACGCCCGACGCGAAGACGATCGTCTTCCACCTCAACAAGCCGGAGGGCGAGTTCCCCTACCTGGCGACGCAGACCCAGACGACCCCGGTGCCGAAGGCCAAGGACAACGGCACGAAGTACGAGAACCACCCGATCTCCTCGGGTCCGTACAAGGTCGTCAGGAACGAGGGTGACGGCGAGCGCCTCGTCCTGGAGCGCAACACGTTCTGGTCGGCCGCCACCGACGAGGAGCGCAAGGCGTACCCGGACCGGATCGACGTACGCTCCGGACTCGACTCCGCCGTCATCAACCAGCGGCTCGCCGCCTCCCGGGGCGCCGACGCCGCCGCCGTCACCACCGACACCAACCTCGGGCCGGCCGAACTCGCCAAGGTCACCGGCGACAAGACGCTCGCCTCGCGCGTCGGCACCGGTCACTTCGGCTACACCAACTACATCGCCTTCAACCCGAAGGTGAAGCCGTTCGGCAACCCGAAGGTGCGCCAGGCGATCTCGTACGCCGTCGACCGCACCTCGGTTGTCAACGCGGCCGGTGGCTCCTCGCTCGCTGAGCCCGCCACCACCTTCCTTCCGGAGCAGCCGTCCTTCGGCTACAGCGCGTACGACGCCTTCCCGGCCGGCCGGACCGGCAACGCGGCCAAGGCCAAGCAGCTGCTGAAGGAGGCCGGTTACGCCAAGGGCCTGACCATCACGCTCACGCACTCCAACGAGAAGAACTTCGCCACCAGCCCGGAGATCGCCACCGCGATCCAGGAGGCGCTGAAGAAGGCCGGGATCACGGTCGAGCTGGAGGGCCTGGAGGGCAACGCCTACTCGGACAAGATCTACAACGTGAAGAGCGAGCCCGGCTTCTTCCTCACCGGCTGGGGCGCCGACTGGCCGTCCGGCGGTCCGTTCCTCGCACCGATCTTCGACGGACGCCAGATCGTCAAGAACGGCTACAACTTCAACGCCTCCCAGCTCGACGACGCCTCCGTCAACAAGGAGGTCGACGAGATCAACAGGCTGACCGACCTGAGCGCGGCCGCGAAGCGCTGGGGCGCACTCGACCAGAAGATCGGTGAGCAGGCGGTGACCGTGCCGCTGTTCCACCCGGTCTACAAGCGCCTGTACGGCGAGTCCGTCAAGAACGTCGTCATCAGCGACTGGACCGGCGTGCTCGACATCTCGCAGGTCGCGGTCAAGTAACCATGGCCGAAGCACTGCTGGTCAAGGAGGCGGGGGCCGTTGCGGCGGCCCCCGCCTCCGGGGCCCCCTCGTTCCGGCGGCGGCTGCGCGCACGGCGCTCCGCCGTCGTGGCGGCCGTCGTCGTCGCCCTGCTGGTCCTGGTCGCGCTCGCCGCGCCGCTGCTGGCGGGCATCGAGGGCCAGGACCCCACCACGTACCACGCGAACCTCGTCGACTCCGCCACCGGCGGCGTACCGCTGGGATCGTTCGGCGGCATCAGCGCCGAGCACTGGCTGGGCGTCGAACCGCTCACCGGCCGCGACCTGTTCGCCCGCGTCGTGTACGGGGCGCGGGTCTCGCTCGGCGTCGCCTTGGCCGCGACCCTGCTCCAGGTGATCATCGGCGTGGTCGTCGGTCTGGTCGCCGGACTCGGCAACCGGTTCGTCGACCAGGCGCTCAGCCGCGTCACCGACATCGTCGTCGCCCTGCCCGTCATGGTGATCGCGCTCGGCGCGCTCGCCGTCGTCCCCGCCGGCTTCCCGCGCCCGGTGCTGATCGCCGCGATCGTCGGGCTGGTCGGCTGGTCCGGCATCTCCAAGATCGTGCGCGCCCAGACCCTCGCGCTGAAGTCGCTCGACCATGTGGCCGCCGCCCGGCTCAGCGGCTGGGGCGGCCTGCGGATCGCCCGGCGCGAACTGCTGCCCGCGCTCGCCGCACCCGTCATCACGTACGCCGTGCTGCTCTTCCCCGGAAACATCGTCGTCGAAGCGGCGCTGTCCTTCCTCGGCGTCGGCATCAAGCCGCCCACGCCGTCCTGGGGACAGATGCTCAGCGACGCCGACACCTGGTACCAGGCGGCGCCCACCTATCTGCTGATCCCCGCCCTGCTCATCTTCATCACCGTGCTGGCGCTGACCATCCTCGGCGAGGGCGTCCGCAACGCACTCGACCCGCGCGTCGCCTCCCGGCTGCGGATCGGCACCGGACGCAAGAAGGAGGCCGGAGCATGACCCGGTTCCTGTTGCGGCGCCTCGGCGGGGCGCTGTTCGTGCTCCTCGCCCTCAGCGTCGTCGTCTACGCCGCGTTCTACGTCGCCCCGGGCAACGTCGCACAGATCGCCTGCGGGCCGCGCTGCTCACCCGCCCAGGTGGCGCAGGTCAGCGACCAGCTCCGGCTCGGTGACCCGCTGTACCTGCGGTACGCGCACTTTCTCCAGGGGATCTTCGTCGGCCGCGACTACTCGACCGGCACCGGGATCCTGCACTGCCAGGCTCCCTGCCTCGGCCGCTCCTACCAGGACGACCAGCAGGTCACCCAGATGATCCTCACCAAGCTCCCGGCCACCGCCTCGCTCGCCATCGGCGCCTTCGTGCTGTGGATCCTGCTCGGCGTCGGCACCGGACTGCTCTCGGTGTGGCGGCGCGGCCGCGCGACCGAGCGGATCCTCACCGGACTGACCCTGGCCGGCATGGCCACGCCGGTCTTCGTCATCGGTCTGCTGCTGATCATCGTGTTCTGCTCGGCGCTGCAACTGCTGCCGTTCCCCGACTACGTACCGCTCACCGAGAACCCGGAGCAGTGGGCCTGGAACCTGCTGCTGCCCTGGGTCTCGCTGGCGCTGGTCTCCGCCGCTCCGTACGCCCGGATGACCCGGTCGTCCATGCTGGAGACCCTTGCGGAGGACCATGTGCGCACCTTCCGCGCATACGGGGTGAGCGAGCGGGGACTCGTCGGGCGGCATGCGCTGCGCGGCGCACTCGGCCCCGTGATCGCGCTCGGCGCACTGGACATCGGCTCGATGTTCGGCGGCGCCGTCCTCACCGAATCGCTGTTCAACATCCCCGGCGTCGGACGTGAACTCGTCGTCGCCGTGAAGAACGTCGACCTTCCGGTCGTCGTCGGCCTGGTGCTCGTCACCGGCTTCTTCGTCGTCCTTGCCAATGCCGTCGCGGACATCCTGCAGGCGATGGCCGACCGTCGGGTGGTCCTGTCATGAGCCTCGTCGAGGTCTCCGATCTGACGATCTCCTTCGACGGCGCGGCAGGCGTCCGGGCCGTGGACGGCGTCTCCTTCACGCTGGAAGCGGGCGCCGCGCTCGGTGTCGTCGGCGAGTCCGGCTCCGGCAAGAGCGCGTCCGCGTATGCCCTGCTCGGACTGCACCGGGGGACAGGCGCCACCGTCGGCGGCTCGATCCGGGTCGCGGGCGTGGACGTACAGGCGGCGGACGACGCGGAACTGCGGGCGCTGCGCGGGGCGAAGGCCGCGATGGTCTTCCAGGACCCGCTGTCGTCCCTGGACCCCTACTACGCGGTCGGCGACCAGATCGCCGAGGTGTACCGGGTCCACGCGCGTGCCTCACGGCGGGCGGCGCGGGCGCGGGCCGTGGAGGTTCTCGACCGGGTCGGTATCCCCGACGTGGTACGGCGTTCCCGGTCCCGGCCGCACGAGTTCTCCGGCGGGATGCGGCAGCGCGCCCTCATCGCGATGGCGCTCGCCTGCGAGCCGCAGCTGCTGATCGCCGACGAACCGACGACCGCGCTGGACGTCACCGTCCAGGCCCAGATCCTGGACCTGCTGCACACCCTGCGCCGGGAGACCGGCATGGGACTGCTGCTGGTCACCCACGATGTGGGCGTCGCCGCGGAGAGCGTCGACGAGGTGCTGGTCATGCAGTCGGGCCGGGAGGTGGAGCGCGGGCCGGTCGCCGAGGTGCTCGGTGCGCCGCGGCAGCCGTACACACGCGAACTGCTGGCCGCCGTACCGCGGGTGGACACGAAGCGCCCGGAACCGGTGCACGTTCCGGCGGCTCGTGTCGCGGACGGGGGCGGGCCGAGGCCCGAAGGTGCCGTTCCTCGCGTGGCGCAGGCGGGCGAGCCGCTGCTCGAAGCCGTCGATCTGCGACGCGAATTCGGGCGGGGCCGCAACCGGGTCACCGCCGTGGACGGCGTATCGCTCACCGTCCACCGCGGCGAGACGCTCGGCATCGTCGGCGAGAGCGGCAGCGGCAAGACGACGCTCGGCCGGATGCTCGTACGCCTCCTCGACCCGACCGGGGGCAGGCTCCACTACGGGGGTGCGGAGATCGGCTTCCTGTCCGACAAAGCACTGCGGCCGTACCGGCGCGAGCTCCAGATGGTCTTCCAGGACCCCGTCGCCTCGCTCAACCCGCGCCGCTCGATCGGCGAATCCGTCGCCGATCCGCTGCGCGCGGCGGGCGCACTCGACGACACCCGGATCCGGGCCCGCGTCCAGGAACTGCTGGAACGCGTCGGCCTCGACCCCGACCGGTACGACCGCTACCCGCACGAGTTCAGCGGCGGACAGCGCCAGCGCGTCGGCATCGCCCGCGCGCTCGCCGCCGACCCCAAGCTGATCGTCTGCGACGAACCGGTCTCCGCGCTCGACGTCACCACCCAGGCCCAGGTCACCGCACTCCTCGCCGAGCTCCAGCGCGAACTCGGCCTCGGGCTGGTCTTCATCGCCCATGACCTTGCGGTCGTACGGCAGGTCAGCGACCGGGTCGCGGTGATGCGGCAGGGCCGGATCGTCGAACAGGGCGGTGTCGACGACGTGTACGGGGCGCCCCAGGATCCGTACACCAAGCAGCTCCTGGCCGCCGTGCCCGCCCTCGATCCGGCGCGCGCGGCAGTGCGCCGCGCAGCCCGCAAGGAGCTGGCCGCAGCCTGACTCTGCGTAACCGATCACCTCATAGCGCGACAGAACGCTACGGGGGCGGGAAAGTTACGACGGTTCACCCCTTTCGGTGGCGCGATGGACAACCGTCCGTCGCGCCACCGGCGTATCCGCTTACGGTCGTCCCGCTGCGAGTCGCCAAACCCATGGCGGCCGCCCACTAAGGAAGATCGGGGGTGCGCTCGTGCGGATCGGACTCCTCACCGATGGTGGTTATCCGTATGCGATCGGTGAGTCCAGACTCTGGTGCGACCGTCTGGTGCGCGGGCTGACGCAGCACGAGTTCGACCTCTACGCGCTCAGCCGCTCCGCCGAGCAGGAGGCGCAGGGCTGGGTACGGCTTCCGTCCCAGGTCAGCCGGGTACGGACGGCGCCACTGTGGATGACCGACGAGGACATCCTGGGCGGCCATGCCCCCAAGGGGCTGCTCGCCCGACTGGTGACCGGAGGGGGCGGGCGGTCGTACGGACGGCGCGAACGGTGCCGGTTCACGGCGCACTTCACGGCGCTCGCCACGTCGATCTGCACGGCGGAAGCGACCGCGGAGGCCGGCGGTGGCGGATCCACGGGCGCCGCCGACACACAGTTCACCGACGGGCTGTACGGACTCGCCGAACTGGCCCGCGAACACGGCGGACTTCCCGCGGCGCTCCGCTCCGAGACCGCTGTGCGCGTACTGGAAGCAGCCTGCCGGGCCCCAGGCACCGGGCGGACCGTCCAGGCCGCGACCGTCCCCGACCTCCTCGCCCTCGCCGCGGAACTGGACCGCGTCCTACGCCCGCTCTCCCTCGACTGGTACGACGAGGAGAGCCTCGGTGCGGTCGACCTCTGCCACGCGGCGTCCGGCGGGGCAGCGGCCCTGCCCGGGCTGTTGGCCAAACGCTTCTTCGGCGTCCCGCTGCTGGTCACCGAGCACGGCGTGCAGTTGCGGGCCCACTACCTCGCAGCGGCCGGCACGCCCCTGGGTGCACCGGTACGCGCCCTGCTTGCCGTGTTCCACGGACGGCTCGCCACCGAGGTGTACCGGCAGGCCGCGCTCATCACCCCCGGCAATACGCACGCACGCCGCTGGCAGGAACGGTGCGGCGCCGACCGCGCCAAGCTGCGCACGGTCTACCCCGGCATGGAGGCGGCCCGCTTCGCAGCCCTGGGGGAGAGCGATGACGAGGGCGGTCCCGACACCCTGGTCTGGGTCGGCCGGATCGAGCCGTCCAAGGATCTGATCGCACTGCTGCACGCCTTCGCAGAAGTACGGAAGGCCGAACCGGACACCCGGCTGCGGATCGTCGGCGCGCCGGCGCCGGGCGCGGAAGGCGCCACGTACCTCGCGCACTGCCGGGCACTCGCCGCCCAGCTCTTCCCGGACGAGGCCGCCGACGCACATGCCGTCGGCGACAACCCGGTCTCCTTCGAGGACATCGGCGGTGCCGAGGTCGCGGACCTCGCCGAGGCGTACGCGGCGGGCGGGATCGTCGTCCTCTCCAGCGTCGTCGAGGGCTTCCCGATCAGTCTGGTCGAGGCGATGTTCTGCGGGCGGGCCACGGTGTCGACGGATGTCGGCGCGGTCGTCGAAGTCATCGGCGGTACGGGTCTTGTGGTGCCCCCGCGCAACCCCCGGGCGCTCGCCGACGCGTGCATCGCGCTGCTGCGCGACCCCGAGCGCCGTGCACGTCTCGGCGCGGCGGCGCGCGCCCGTGCGCTCGAACTCTTCACCGTCGAACAGAACCTTGCGGCATTTCGCGGCATTTACCTGGAGCTGATCTCCCGCTCCCCGGTGCGCAGGGAGGCGAACGGCGCCCCGCGCCCGTTCGCGACTCCGCCCGAGGCCCAGGTCCTGGGCAGCTGGACGGTTCCCGCGCACACCCCGAGCTGGGCCATCGAGGGCGTGTGCGCGGGTGCGCGCGGGACGGCGGATCGCGATGTGTGAGCAGCAGACGGACAGAAGGACGAGCCGGTCCGGCGGACCCGGCATGGATCACGGAGGATTTCCCATGGGCGGCCGCCCGACCGAGGCGCTCGACGTCTCCGGCACCCCGACGACCGACAGAAGCTGGAACCCCCGCTCGGAGGTCCTGGTCTCCGAACCCCGGGTCACGGAGATTTCCGCCCCGGCCTGGGAGCGGCCCGGGACGGGGGAGATGCCGGGCCTCGCGGGAGTGGGACCGGTGGCGCTGATGGAGCAGTCGCCGGCGAAGGGGGCGGCCGAGGGGCCGGACTTCCCGCAGGAACGGGACCCGGACGCGGATTCGCTGCGGGACCCGGCGCCGGATCGGGAATCGGCGCGGGAGCCGGACGTGACCGGGAGTCCGGCACCCGACCGCCCCGCGACCGCCGACGAGTCCCCTGCCGTCACGGGCTGGGCGCTCCCGGGCGTCGGAACCGCCGATGTGCGTACGGACCCCGCAGAGCCCGCACAGCCTGGTGCTGGTGCTGGTGCTGGTGCTGGTGCTGGTGCTGGTGCTGGTGCTGGTGCTGGTGCGGCCGGCGCTGTGCAGGGCGCCGGTGTTGCGGCGGGGAGCGGAGGCGCGTCCGAGGACGGTGTCCTCGCGGAGGCCGAGGCCGGAGCTCTCGAGCAGGCCGCCGCAGGGCCCGCCGCCTGCGCCCCGGCGGCGGCCGAGACCGAGACACGGACCGACACGCCCGACGAGGTGCGGCCGCAGACGCCGACCCGGACACACCCCGACAGTGACGACGCACCCGCCCCCACCCGACGGCCCCCCGAGATCGCGCACACCCGTGCCACCCCCGCACGCAAGCTCAGCGCCTCCCGGCGCGGGCCCGTCGATCCCGTGAAGACCCTCATGCACCGCCACCGTGACCTCTGCGAACGCGCCGTCGACCCGCTGGAGATCGCCGCCGGGCTCGAAGCCCACGGGGTCACCGACCGCACCGCCGCCCGTTACCGGCACCGCGATGTCTTCTCGCTCGCCGAGGAGCTCTACGCGCGGGTGCCCGCCGTGACGGGGGAGCCGGCGCGCGCGGTGCCTCCCGCGCCGGTGCGCGACATCGAGACGCGCGCCGTCTGGTCGCTCCTCGCGCTGCTGCCCGGCGCGGCCTGCACAGCGACCGCCGTCGTCCTGAAACTCACCGAAGGCGCACTCGGCGGTGGGGCACGGTTCACCGTGTCCCTCGGCGGGGCACTCGTCGCGTTCCTCGGGCTCGGCCTCTGCCTGCGAAGTGGCCCCCTCCGCGCCCCGGAGGGCCGCTCCTCGGCGGCAGCCACTCTGTACGTGGGCTGGCTCCTCGGCTACGTCCTGTACGGCCAGGCGCTGCTCGACCAGGTCCTCAGCGGCGGCCCGGAAGGACCCTGGGCGCTCACCCCCGCACCCCTGCTGGGACTCGCGCTCGCCGTCGCTCCCGCCGCCTGGTGCGCGCACCTCTTCTCCGTACACGCACACCGCAGACTCACCGGCAGCCGCGCACTGGAGGAGTTCGCCGCAGGGGTGCGCCCCCTCCTCTTCGGGACCGTCGCCCTCTTCCTCTGCGTGCTCTCGGGGCTGCTCCGCCTCGCCGAGCTCGGGTACGGAGGCGGCGGCACCCTCGTCGCGGCAGCCGCACTCGGCGTACTCCTCCTGCTCGCCCGGCTGCTGACCGTCCACGGCTTCCCGGAGCCCGCCACCACCGGACTCGCCGCCGCCTGCGCCGTCGAGGCGGCCGCCCCCGCCCTGATCCTGGCCGGGCGGCTGCCCGGCCTCCATGTCCTCGCCCGCCCCGTCGACGCGGTCATCGAGGCGGGCGGCACCGGAGCCGTACCCGCCATCGCCTGCGGTGCAGCCGCGCTCGGGTTGCTGATCCACGCCACCGTCGCCCTCTCCCGGGCGTCCGCCCACACCACCGCGTAAGCCGCGATGAAGAACCACTCCCTGCACGACCGCCGCGGAGCCGACGCCGCGGGCCCTTGCCCCTCGGCGCCTGCCTTTGGACCCGACAGGCACTTACCGCTCACCACCTCCCCAAGGAGACACCGGACATGACCCCCCAATCCCCCGCACCGGCAGCCCGCCGTCGGCACGAAGGGGGCACCCGATGAGGGTTCTGCTGCTCGGCGCCAACGGGTTCCTCGGCCGGTTCGTGGCCGACCGGCTGCTCGCCGACCCCGCCGTGCACCTCACGGCGCTCGGCCGCGGCGACGACGCCGACGTACGGTTCGACCTCGCGGGCGGCTCCCCCGGAGCACTCACCCGCTTCCTGGACGCCGTCCACCCCGGCGTCGTCGTCAACTGCGCGGGCGCCACCCGCGGCGGCGCCCGCGACCTGACCCGGCACAACACCGTCGCCGTCGCCACCGTCTGCGAGGCGATGCGGCGCAGCGGCTGCAGCGCCCGCCTCGTCCAGGTGGGCTGCTCCTCGGAGTACGGGCCCTCGCAGCCCGGCTCCTCGACGGCGGAGGACGCCGTCCCGCGCCCGGGTGGGCCGTACGGCGTCTCCAAGCTCGCCGCCACCGAACTCGTCCTCGGTTCCGGCCTCGACGCGGTCGTACTGCGGGTCTTCTCGCCGGTCGGCCCCGGCACCCCGGCGGGCTCCCCGCTGGGCCGGCTCGCCGAGGCGATGCGCCGCGCCATGCAGTCCGGCGACGGCGAGCTGAAGCTCAGTGGCCTCGGGGTGCAGCGCGACTTCGTCGACGTACGGGACGTCGCCCGCGCCGTGCACGCCGCCTCGCTCTCCGCCGCGCAGGGAGTCGTCAACATCGGCACCGGCCGAGCCGTACGGCTCCGCGACGCCGCCGCCGTGCTTGCCAAGGTCGCGGGTTACCCGGGTGCGCTCCACGAGCTGGACACGGCCCCGCCCCGGATGCCCATCGGCCCCCCCCGCACCTCCTCCGAGTCCGTCATCGAACACCTCTCGGCGACCCCGTCCCCGTACCCCGACGGCTGCGGCGCCTGGCAGCAGGCAGACGTCCGCACCGCCCGTGACCGGCTCGGCTGGCGTCCCCGGATCAACCTGGAGGAGTCCCTCGCCGACATCTGGATGGAGGCGGCATGCCGCATCTGACCAGCGCCGGAACGGCACGCAGGACCGGCGGCGCCGAGCAGCTCGGCTTCGGCGTCCCCGGCTACGGGCACCCACTGCTCGCCCCCACCGAATGGGCCGAACTGACCCGCCCCGGTACCCACTTGCACTGGGCGGTCCTCAACATCGACACCGGTCCCGGCGCCCGGCCCGACCCGCACTGTCTGGAAGCCACGGGCCGGCTCCGCAACGCCCGCGAACGGGCCCTGCACGGCGAGACCGCGCAGGACACCGTCCGGGCAGGCGGCGGCCGGCTGCTGGGCCACCTCGATCTGGCCCACGGCGACCGTCCGTTCGACGAGCTGATCACCGACGCGCAGTCCTTCCTCGACTGGTACCGCGTCGACGGCTTCTACCTGGACCGGTGTCCCGCCGACCGCGCCGACCTCCCGGCGGTCCGTCGCCTCACCGGCACGCTCGCCACGCTCCTCGAGGACGGGCTGCTGGTGCTCGGGCACGGGACCCATCCGTACCCCGGCTACGCCGAGACCGCCGACCAGCTGGTCACCTTCTCCGGGGCGTGGACCGACTACCGTTGGTCGCAGGTGGCGGAGTGGACCGCCGCCTACCCGCCGGGATGCTTCGCGCACTTCGTGCACGGTGTTCCGCGCACCCACCTCGACGAGGCCATGCGCATCGCCCGCTGGCAGGGCGCGGGCACGATCTTCTTCACCGACCGCACCGTGCGGAGAGGCAGCAGGGGACAAACCGATCCATTCGCGGCGCTGCCCGGGTACTGGGACGAAATTGTCTCGCGGATCGGACTTGGTATCTCGGAATGAGAGGGGGCGTGGCAGTGTTACGGCAAGAACAACCGTACGTAGATGAAGTACGTAGAAACCGACCACCTGCATTGTTGAGGTTCCTGTGTCGCTGCCACCCCTGGTCGAGCCAGCTGCTGAGCTCACCGTCGACGAGGTCCGCAGGTACTCCCGCCACCTGATCATCCCGGAGGTCGGGATGGACGGGCAGAAGCGGCTGAAGAACGCGAAGGTGCTCTGTGTGGGCGCCGGCGGTCTCGGCTCGCCCGCCCTGATGTACCTGGCCGCGGCCGGTGTCGGCACGCTCGGCATCGTGGAGTTCGACGAGGTCGACGAGTCGAACCTGCAGCGCCAGATCATCCACAGCCAGTCCGACATCGGCCGTTCCAAGGCGGAGTCCGCCAAGGACTCGGTCCTCGGCATCAACCCGTATGTGAACGTGATCCTTCACGAAGAGCGGCTCGAGGCCGAGAACGTGATGGAGATCTTCTCCCAGTACGACCTGATCGTGGACGGCACGGACAACTTCGCCACCCGCTATCTCGTCAACGACGCTGCGGTACTGCTGAACAAGCCGTACGTGTGGGGTTCGATCTACCGCTTCGACGGCCAGGCGTCCGTCTTCTGGTCCGAGCACGGTCCCTGCTACCGCTGCCTCTACCCGGAGCCGCCGCCCCCCGGCATGGTCCCGTCCTGCGCCGAGGGCGGCGTGCTGGGCGTGCTCTGCGCGTCCATCGGTGCCATCCAGGTCACCGAGGCCATCAAGCTGCTCACCGGTGTCGGCGACCCGCTGGTCGGCCGACTGATGATCTACGACGCCCTGGAGATGCAGTACCGCCAGGTCAAGGTCCGCAAGGACCCCGACTGCGCGGTCTGCGGCGAGAACGCGACCGTCACCGAACTCATCGACTACGAGGCCTTCTGCGGCGTCGTGTCCGAGGAGGCCCAGGAGGCGGCGCTCGGCTCCACGATCACTCCGAAGCAGCTCAAGGAGTGGATCGACACGGACGAGAAGATCGAGATCATCGACGTCCGCGAGCCGAACGAGTTCGAGATCGTCTCGATCCCCGGCGCGAAGCTGATCCCGAAGAACGAGTTCCTGATGGGCAACGCCCTCCAGGACCTCCCGCAGGACAAGCGCATCGTCCTGCACTGCAAGACCGGCGTCCGCAGCGCCGAGGTCCTCGCGGTCCTCAAGTCGGCGGGCTTCGCCGACGCGGTGCACGTCGGTGGCGGCGTGATCGGCTGGGTCAACCAGATCGAGCCCGAGAAGCCGGTGTACTAGGCCCGTACTTCGCGGGTCACGCTTTCAGGTCGGTGGCCAGCGGGTTTGTGTGACTTGAACGCCGAGGAGTTCGAGGAGGTTGAGCGGGACGCCGCGGGTGACCTGCACGGTCGGTGGGTCGACCACGTTTCCGATCCGCAGGTTGAGTTCGCCGAGGTGGTAGAGGATCATCCGGCCGGTGGGCCGGACTCTGCGGTTGTCCGGGTAGAGCCCGGCCATGGTCTGCTCGGGTCCCAGGGCCCGTCCGGCCTGGCGTTCGATCAGGCAGAAGACCAGCAGGGCCAGGCAGATGACCTGGATCAGTGCGGCGGCGCGGCGGTCGTGCTGGACGAAGACCGGGGTGACGGCGAGCGGGCCCTTGAAGTCCGAGTAGCGGCGCTCGACCGCGCCCTGGCCCTTGTACTGGATCAGGACCTGGGCAGGGGTGGCCTGCGCGGCGGTGATCGGCGTGATCAGCGCGTACCAGCCGTCGGCCTTGGCCTCGGCGTCGAGCACGTCCTGGTCGAAGCTCCACTCCAGTGCGGGTACGCCTGCCTCGTCCTGCTCGACATGCCAGCGCAGGCAGGCGGTCACGCGGCGCTTGGCGCGATACCGAAGACCTCCTCCACGGCCCAGACCCGTGCCCAGTCCCCGACCCGCACCAGCGGTGCCGGGGAGGTGAGCCGGTTCGCCACCAGCGCCTCGATCACCTGCCCGTGCGTCAAGTACGCGCTCGCAGCAGACGGGCACAGCCCGTCGACGATCCCGGCCACGTCCAGCCGGCACAGAAACTCGGCAGCGACAGGCAGAGCGCCCAGACGCTTCTCCACCACGGACGTCACCACGCACTCCAGGCGCTGACGCTCCGACCGTGGCCGCGGGGACCGGGAAATCATCGACACACCCGAACCAACGCCGGCGGACCGGCCTTGGACACCGCTCCCAGGCCCCAACCACTCGATTCAACGACCCGCGAAGTACGGGACTAACGACCCGCGAAGTACGGGACTAGGGTGTCGCTGATCGACTCATCGGCGGGGGCGCCGGGAGTTGTCGTCAGTCGAAACTATGGGGAGGGCGGGCTGATGTCCGGGACGTGGAAGTGGAACGCACGAAGATCCGCAGGGGCGGGCGTGTGCACGGCAGTTCTGGCGGGGGTACTGATGACGCCGCCAGCCACCGCGTCGGACGCGGACCCGGGGACTGTGGGCCGGATCTCCGAAGTGAAGGGCACGGCCGAGGGCGTGTCCCAGGGTGCCGGTCTTGGAAACGGCGAGCGCCTCGAGATCGTCGACGGTGACGTACGCATGACGGACGGGGGCGGGGCCCGCGGCAAGAGGTACGCCATCGGCTCCACGAACGGCGCGCTGGACGTACGGCCGACCGCGCTGCAGGAGCCGGTGCAGGCCACCAGGGTGGCCCTACCGACGGGGACAGGGGCGACGGCGCTGACGCAGGCGGCCGCGGCCACGTACTCCGTGAAGCTGACCATCACCAACGCCGCCGTCACGAGCAAGTACTTCTACGTCTGGGACCGCAAGACCTGGGCGGGATACGCCGTCAACAGCGACGCCGTCGGCCCGTCCTCGACCGTGAAGCTGCCGCCGGGCGACTACTTCTCGGTGGCGCTGCACAGCGACTGGCAGCGGCCCAGCTATATCCTCACCCGCGCCTTCAAGGTCGGCACGGCTGCCACGACCGTGACCTTCGACGAGCGGGCCGCCAAAGAGACCGGGATCCGGGTCGACGACACGACGGCCACCCGCGGCGGTTCCGCCGTGTGGATCGCCGTGCCCGGAGGCGGCCTCGCGGGCTTCGCAGGTTCGGGTGCGGACAAGGTCTACGTCACACCGTTCTCACAGCCGGGTGCAGCACTGCGGATCCACGACGTCCTCACCCAGCAGACCACCACGGCAAGCACGCCCAGCCCCTACCGGTACGACCTCACGCACACGTTCCAGGACGCCGTGCCCGCCTCTCCGATCGCATCGGTGAAGCGAGCTGCGCTCGCGAAGACGGTCACCCACGTACGCGCCCCGGGCACGAAGACCACCGCACTGTTGCAGACGGTCCCGAATCTCGGGGAGTGGACCGGTGTCTACGTGGGCTCAGCCGTGCCGGTGGCCGGTTCGGTCACCGAGTACGTCACCCCCGGCATCGCCTACAGCCGGCTCCTTGCCTACGGGACCGGTGACTACAGCCTCACGCTGCCCGACCGTTCCCTGGCTGCCGGACCCGCGGCCGCTGAGACAGTCGGTGAGGCTCCGCTGCAGCCGACCCTTCGCAAGTGGGGAGGGTCGCAGCGGCAGGGCGACAAGATCTGGCTGTACGAACCGTACGGCTTCAGCGACGCGGCCGGGCACGCGGGCACGGACGGCCGGTCCGTCATCTCGTACCGCCTGACGCGCGGCGGCGTCACCTACGCCGAGGCCACCGGCACGACGCCGTACGAGCAGCTGTCGGCTACCGTGCCGACCGATACCGGAACGTACGCCCTCGACCAGACCATCAGCCACCGCGTGCCCTACCGGCGACTGTCCACGAAGATACGCAACGAGTGGACCTTCGCCTCCGCCCGCGTGTCAGCGGCGACCGAACTGCCGCTGATCGACGCCCAGGTGAAACTCACGGGGCTCGACGCCTCCAACCGCGCCGGCACCGACGCCCCGGTGCGTATCACAGCTACCGCCGCCACCCGCAACTCCAACGCCGTGGAGACTGTCACCGGCATCGAGTACTCCGTCGACGACGGCGCCACGTGGACCGGTCTCCCGCTCACCGGCAACACGGCGGCCCTCACGGTTCCGGCCACCGCGTCCTTCGTCTCGCTGCGCGTGACCGCCACCGACGACCAGGGCGGCAGCTTGCGCCGCACCATCGAGCGCGCCTTCGCCGGACCGCGTCCGCAGGGCGACGAGAAGGCCGGCTCCACCCGGATCTCCAACGTCGTCGTCAACGGCGGCAAGGGTGTGGAGCTGACGAACGAACCGCTGCAGGAGTTCAAGGCGAAGTTCACCGCGACGGACCCGGCCGGCATAGCCGACGGTGACATGTACCTGTACCACGGCTCGTACGGCGCCCCGGACGGGGTCCTCTACGGGACATGGCCCGCGACCTGCACGAAGATCAACACGACAACGGCCGAGTGCGAGGCCCACTTCGCGTACATTGCACCCCGCTGGACACTTGGCCGCAATGCACTGGCGGGCACCTGGAAGCTCGCGGCCTGGGCGGAGTCGGCGGACGGCAGAAGTTTCACCGATCTGCACGCCGTCGCATCGGCACTTATCCAGCGCGACTCGACCCAGACGGTCAACGCCTCCCCCGAACCCGTGGCCAAGGGCAAGACGCTCACCATCACCGGCAAGCTCGCACGGGCCAACTGGGAGACCGGCAGCTACCACGGGTACACCGCGCAGCCGGTGAAGCTCCAGTTCCGCAAGTACGGGACGACGGCGTACACCACGGTGAAAACGGTGACGACGGACAGCACCGGCAACCTCAAGGCCACAGTGACCGCATCGGTTGACGGGTACTGGCGCTATACCTTCGCAGGCACCACAACGACCCCGCCGGCCACAGCCGCGGGCGACTACGTGGACGTCCGCTGATCCACGCACTGCGCTGGAAGGCCCCGACCGGATGTCGGGGCCTTCCGCACACGTGCTGCCGCACACGGCGAGGCTCCCGGCGCGGCCTCCAGCTGTTGGGGCGGGGGCCGCAGTAGCTGGAAGTGGCGCCCGTGGCCGGCGACGCTGGCCGCGACCCCGCGCGGGTCGAAACTCACCAGGTCGTAGCGGGCGTTGAGCTTCCCGTACGAGCCGGCGGCGCGCGGCAGTATCGAGACGCCGGAACCGCCGGGGCCACCGAAGTCGAACAGCATCGAGCCGAGCCGGCGGCCCTTGTCCTGGGCCTCCTTGCGGATCAGCGTGCGGCGGCAGGCCAGGGCCCGTGAGCCCGGCGTGATCCGGAAGGGGGCCTCGGGTGCCGCCGCCGACAGCTTCAGCGGCAGACGGTACCGGCTGCCGGGACCGTGCCGTCCAGCAGGTAGCTGCCCACCGTCTTCTTCACGCAGGCGTTGCCGCTGTTGTACGCGCCGTGCCCCTGGCCCTCGTAGGTCATCTGCACCCCGACGCCCTGCCCCAGCTCTCCCGCCATCGCCTGTGCGCCCTTGTACGGGGTCGCCGGGTCGCCCGTGTTGCCGATGACCAGAATGGGGGCCGCGCCGGGAGCGCTGACGTCCGGGGTCTTCCACGCACCCGCGACCGGCCAGCCGGTGCACTGCATCAGACCCCAGCCCAGATAGTCGCCGAAGACCGATGACGCCTTCTGGAACTCCGGAATCAGCGCCCTCGTCCCGTCGACGGTGAACCGCTGTTTCGAGTCGGCGCAGCTGACGGCCGCGTTGGCGGCCGTCGAGTTGTCGTACCGGCCGTTCCGGGAACGGCCGTTCAGCGAGTCGGCGAGGGCCAGGAGCAGCGCGCCGTTCCCGCCGTCCGCCTCGTCGACCCCCTGTTCCAGCAGCGGCCAGGTCTCCTTGGAGTAGAGCGAGGCCACGATTCCGGTGGTGGCCTGGGACTGCGTCAGCTGCCGGGAGCCCAGCCCCGGGACCGGCTGCTTGTCCAGCCGGTCGAGAAGTTCGGCGATCCCCTGCTCGACCTCCTTCCCGGTGGTACCGGGAAGCTTGCAGGCGGCGCCGCGATCCGCGCAGTTCTGGGTGAAGTTGTCCAGCGCCAGCTGGAAGCCCTTCGCCTGACTGAGGGAGAACTGCTTGTAGTCCTCGGTCGGGTCGACGACCGCGTCGAGCACCGCCCTGCCGACCTTCTCCGGGAACAAGTGTGCGTAGACGCCGCCCAGTTCGGTGCCGTACGAGACGCCGAAGTAGTGCAGCTTGTCGTCGCCGAGCACCTGGCGCATCAGATCCATGTCGCGGGCGGCGTTGGTGGTGCCGACGTAGGGGAGTTCGGGGCCGGAGTTCTTCTCGCAGGCCACGGCGAACTTCTTCTGCTGGTTGAGGAGGGCCTGCTCCTCGGCGGCGTCGTCCGGGGTGGCGTCGCTCTGGAAGCGCGCGTCGAGCTGTTGGTCGTTCTCGCACTTCACCCCGTCGCTGCGGCCGACCCCGCGCGGATCGAAGCTCACCAGGTCGTAACGGGTACGGAGGTTGGCGTACGTGGGGCCGAAGGCGGGCAGCGTGGCGACGCCGGAGGCGCCGGGGCCGCCGAAGTTGAAGATGAGCGAGCCGATTCGCCTGTTCTGGTTGGCGGCCCTGGCACGGATCAGCGCCAGCGCGATCGTGTCGCCGCCCGGCTTCGCGTAATCGCGCGGGACCTTCATGAAGGAGCACTCCCAGACGGCGCCGCCCGGGAGCGGGGTCGGGGCGGTTCCGCCGCCCTGCGCCGTGGACGGAGCGGCGCAGGGTTTCCACGTCAGTTTCTGGGAGGCCAGGGCGGCCGATCCGGATGCGTCGGCGGCGTTCGCCGCGTGCGGGAGGTTCTTCGTACGGTCCGTACCGGTGGCCTCGTTGCCGCTGTTGTCCGAACAGGCGGTGAGGGGCAGCAGAACGGTGGCGGTGGCCGCGAGGGCCGCGGCGCGCAAGGCAGGGGAGGTCCTCATCGCCCCATCGTGCGACGGCGCGCGGGGTGGCGCGCGGGACACCGGTCCAAGTGGGTGGCCCAGGGCACCCGGGTACGGGGTCGACCTGGGGCAGGGGCCGTGGGATGTTCTCCCCGGTGGGCGGTTTCCCCAGGGGGCGGCGGCGTGTCAGAGGGCGCCCTTGCGGGTGAGGCGGTTGAAGCAGAGCCAGCCGGGCAGCACCGGCAGCCACAGGGTCATCAGCCGGAACAGCAGCACGGCGGGCGCCGCGACCTCCTTCGGCAGACCGACCGCGATCAGTCCCAGCGTCAGCGCGCCCTCGACCGCACCCATACCGCCCGGCGTCGGCGCCGCCGACCCAAGTGCGTTGCCGGCGAGGAAGACCACCGCGATGCTCGCGTAGCTGAGCTGCGGCACGCCGGGACCGCTGAACGCCCGGATCGACGCGTCCAGGCACATCACGAACAGGCCGGTCAGCAGCAGCATGCCGCCGATACCGGTGAACAGCTTCTGCGGGCGCTGCACGACGTCGAGCATGCGCGGTACGACCCCGGCGAACAGTGACCGCACGCGCGTCACCACGAACTTCCGCAGGAACGGGATCGCGGTCACCACCAGGACCAGCACCGCGACCGTCAGCAGCCCGGCGATCACCGTCCTGGACGGGGCGAGCGACGACGGAGTCTTCTCGGTCCCGGTCAGGTATCCGAACGCGGCCAGCAGCAGGATGTGGCAGCCGAGCCCGAACAGCTGCGAGGCGCCGACACTCGCGACGGCGAGCCCCGGGCGTACCCCGGAACGCTGCAGGAACCGCGTGTTCAGCGCCACGCCGCCGACCGCGGGCGGCGCGACGATCTTCACGAACGAACCGGCGACCTGCGCCAGCACGGTCTTGCCGAACGGCACCCGCTCCGGCACGAACCCCAGCAGGCTCATCGCCGCCGCGACGTAACTGAGCGCCGAGAACCCGAGCGCCGCCGCCACCCAGCCCCACTCCGCCTGCTCGACGACCGCGCCGAAGTCGGCCTCCGTGACCTGGGAGATCAGGAAGTACGCGGCGATCGCACCGGCGATGAAGCTGAGCAGCGTGCGCGGCTTGATCCGCTCCAGCCGGACCGGCTCCACGGGCGCCTGCGGCCGGATCAGCAGCACCTGGCGGCGGATCTGGGTCAGCAGATCCTCCTCCCGGGCCTCGTCCAGGGCATCGTCTATTGCCCGCTTCTCCGCGCGCTTCTCCGCCTGCTTCTCGTTGCGGAGCGCCTTGCGGTCGGCAGGGACCGACGCCTGTGCCTCCTGGGCCTTGGCGAGCTTTGCCGCGTCCGACGCCGCGATCACGGCCTCGCGCTCGCGCTGCGACCGCTCACGGGCCAGCCTGCGCAGCGCCGCCCGGGTGGAGCGGCTGAGGGCGATCGGCTGGAGCAGCGGCAGGCAGTCCGCCACGGCATCGGGGCCGAGGACCTCGAGCGCCGCCGCGACGGCCCGCTCGGCCCCCACCCGCAGACCGGTGGTGGTGAGCAGCTGGGCGATGTCCATCCGCAGCACCAGATCACCGGCCGCGATCTCACCGCCGCGCAGATCGGTCACGAACACCGTGCCTGAACGATCCACCAGGATCGCGTCGCCGGTGAGCCTGCGGTGCGCGATCCGCCGGGACTGGAGCGCCTTCACCTGCCGCCAGGCGCCGCGCACCGGGTCGTCGGTGATCTCCACGTCCTCCAGCGCATCGAGGGAGCGCCCGCCGATGTGCTCGTACACCAGCATCACGGCGTCCGGACCGAGCTCCGAGGTGGCGATCAGCTTGGGGGCGTTGGCTCCGGCGGCGATCGCCGCGTACGCGAGGAGCGCCTCCTGCTCCAGGGCCTGGCGCAGCGACTGGATGGACCGGCGCTGGGTGATGCCGCGCAGGGTGAGTCTGCGCCACACCCGGTAGAAGAAACCCTGCGCCTGCTGTTCCCGGTCGACGACCGTCACATCCAGCGGTGGACCGTCCTCCAGGGAAACCAGATAGCGGCGGCCCCGGTCGCTCGGGTCGCCGGAGTCGGGGGTGTCCTCGGCGCGCATCGCGGTGACCGGGCGGAAGCCGACGTGACGCAGACCGGCCATCAGATGCTGACCGGTCGGCCGGACGTTCGGCGAGCCGACCGCGTACAGCGTGCCGTACGCGACGGTCCAGCCGATCAGCACGGTGAGGACGATCGAGAACGGGGTCGTGTAGCCGCCCACCAGCATGGCGAAGGCGTCGAGCAGCAGCACCACCCACAGCACGACCCGCCAGCGCGGCCGTCTCGCCATCCCGACCGCCGTCATGTAGGCGATCACCGGTGCGAGATAGCCGTGTACGGGATCGGTGAGCGCGGCACCGGGCTGAGGCTGGGTGAGGGCGTCCTGAATGGTGTTGGAGGCGGATTTGGCGACCCAGAGGTCGGTGGCGAGCGTCACCCCGTGCGCGAGGACGGCGGCGAGGACACCGTCCGCGATCCGCAGCCCGTCGCGTTTGATCAGCCGCTCGATGGCGAAGGCGACGGGCACCAGCAGCACCGCGATGCTGGAGACCAGGCCGGCGAGCTTGATCAGAACGTCGGGTGCTTGGTCCGTGCCCTTGTTGATGTCGTTTTCGAGACCGGTGGTCGTGCCGTGGGCGAACGCGGCGATGGAGAACAGGACGACGATCGCCAGGACACCGACGAGGAGCCGCATGAGATCGGAGGGGCGGTGCACCCGGGCGGGGAGAAGCGGCTCGTCACCGGAGACCCGGTCGGCCTGTTCGGCCTCGGCGACGGTCGAGAGGGTGGAGCCGACCAGATGGTGCGGGGCGGATTCCCGCTCCTCGCGCTCCTGCGTCGGCCCCTGCTGCTCCCGCTGCTCTTCCGGGCGCCGCTCGGCGTCGGAGGCGTCGGCCGCCTTCGGTGGCTGCACGCCCTGCTCCTTCGTCGCCTCTGGTTGGTCTTCGTGGTCTCGTATCACCGGTCACCGCCCGCATGATGGTGGCACGGCCTGGAGACAGAGGGGGGTATCAGGGTGTACTGCACGGTCGCGCGATGCGCAAGATACGCCCCTTTGCTCTCGCGCGCACACTCAGTGAAGGCATCCCTACGCGCCCCTCGGCCGGGGACCGGGCCGGACTGTCGGTGGCATACGGCACCATGGGCCGGATGAGCCAACACCGGACGAGCGGCGACGGGGCGAGGGGCGACCGGGCGCCCGACGCGTCGCCTGAGTACGACGCACTGCCGGAGTACGCGGAGCGCGTGCTCGATGTCGCCGACCTGATCCCGCCCGGCCGCGTCATGACGTACGGCGATGTCGCGGAGTGGCTGGGGGAGGGCGGCCCGCGCCAGGTCGGCCGGGTCATGGCGCTGTACGGCGCCGCAGCGCCGTGGTGGCGGGTGGTGCGGGCCGACGGGGCGCTGCTGCCCGGTCACGAGCTGCGGGCACTGGACCACTACCGCGAGGAGAGCACCGCGCTGCGCGAGGCCTCGCGCAGCGCGGAGGGCCACCTGCCGCGCCTCGACATGAAGCGCGCACGGTGGGACGGCGTGACCGGTGGGGACGGGGGCACCGACCGGGACGAGGACCAGGACGGGGTCGGGGGAGCTCACACCTGACAGCTTCCGCCATTCGGCCCCGTGACGGGCGCAGCCGGGCCCGTTCGATGGACGAGAAATCCTGCGTGACCTGCCGTGCGACGCGGAACGTGACGTTCGACGCAGTGGACCCGCCGCATCCCACGCCCCCGCTGGCGTAGCGTCGACAGTTCGCGGCAGGCACCCCCGCCCCCTCACCATCAGCACACCCCCCAGGACCGGCGATCCACGTGAGCTCCTCCTCCTTCACCCGGCACAGTCCGCACCGTCAGGCACGGCAGGGGGTCCCCCCACGCCCGCAGGGGCGTAGGGGGAGGACCACGGGCGCGTACCGACTGGTGCGCACCCGGCCGGGTGCCGTGGACCCCCCTGTTCTGGACGCAGCGCAACAGACGGTGGTTGATCACCCCGGCGGCCCGCTGCTGGTCCTCGCTGGACCGGGCACCGGCAAGACGACCACGCTCGTCGAAGCGGTCGCCGCCCGCGTCGCCAGGGGCGGCGATCCGGCCCGCATCCTGGTCCTCACGTTCAGCCGCAAGGCAGCGGTGGAGCTGCGCGACCGGATGGCCGCCCGGCTCGGTGCCGCCCGCGGCCCGCTGGCCACCACGTTCCACTCTTTCTGCTACGCACTGGTCCGCGCCCATCAGGACGCCGACCTCTTCGCCGACCCGCTGCGGCTGCTCTCCGGACCCGAGCAGGACGTCACTGTCCGCGATCTCCTGGCCGGCCAGCTCGAACTGGAGCAGGAGGGCATCGCGCACATCCGCTGGCCCGATGAGCTGCGGGCCTGCCTGACCACGCGTGGCTTCGCCGACGAGGTACGCGCGGTGCTCGCCCGCAGCCGCGAGCTGGGCCTCGGCCCGGATGCCCTCGCCGACTTCGCGCGCCGCACCGGCCGCCCGGACTGGGGCGCGGCCGCCGCGTTCCTCGCCGAGTACCTGGACGTGCTCGACGCACAGGGGGTGCTGGACTACGCGGAGCTGGTCCACCGGGCGGTGCTCCTCGCCGAGCGACCCGAGGTGTCGGCGGTGCTGGCCGGGGCGTACGACGCGGTGTTCGTCGACGAGTACCAGGACACGGACCCGGCGCAGGTGCGGCTGCTGCACGCGCTGGCGGGCAACCGCGGGAGTGCGCCGGGGGTCGGCGGCGGCCGGGACCTGATCGCGTTCGGCGACCCGGACCAGTCGATCTACACGTTCCGGGGCGCCGACGTGAACGGCATCCTCGACTTCCCGGAGACGTTCCGGCGGGCGGACGGCGGCCCGGCCCCGGTCGGCGTCCTCACCACGTCGCGCCGCTCCGGCGCACAGCTGCTGGCCGCCACCCGGCTGCTCACCCGCCGGATGCCGCTGACCCGGCTGCCGTCGGCGAAGGTCCGCGCCCACCGGGAGCTCGCCGCGGTACGCGAGGGCGGGCACGTCGAGACGTACACCTACCCGACCGCCTCCACCGAGCTGGACAACATCGCCGACCTGCTGCGCCGCGCCCACCTGGAGGACGGCGTGCCATGGAACGAGATGGCGGTGCTGGTACGTGCCGGGGGCCGCACGATCCCCGCGGTGCGCCGCGCCCTGACGTCGGCGGGCGTGCCCCTGGAGGTCGACGGCGACGACCTCCCGCTGCGCCACGAACCCGCTGTGGCCCCGCTCCTCACCGCCCTCCGCACGGTCGCCACGGCCGCGCTGCACCGCACGACGGCTGCGGAGCCGACGACCCCGGACGGCGACGCCGCCCCCGCGTCCGAGGAGCCCGCCGCCCCCTGGCTCGGCACCGAGACCGCCCTCACCCTCCTCACCTCCCCCCTCGGCTCCATGGACGCCGCCGATCTGCGCCGGCTCGGCCGGGCGCTGCGCGACGAGGAGCGGGCCGCAGGGAACCGGGTACCGCCGCCCTCCGGCGAGCTGCTGGCCCGCGCGCTCGCCGAACCCGAACGCCTCGTCGCACACGACCCCGCGTACGCCCGCGGTGCCCAGCGCCTCGGCGCGCTGCTGCGCAAGGCACGCGAACTCCTCGAAGGCGGCGGCACCGCCGAAGAGGCCCTGTGGGAGCTGTGGGCAGGCACCCCCTGGCCGGGGCGGCTCGAACGCGCCGCGCTGCGCGGCGGCGCGGGCGGCCGCAACGCCGACCGCGATCTCGACGCCGTCTGCGCGCTCTTCGACACCGCGGCCCGCGCCGAGGAACGCACCGGTGGCCGCGGCGCGCTCAACTTCCTCGAAGAGGTCGACGCCCAGGACATCGCCGCCGACACCCTCTCCAAGCGGGTCGGACGCCCCGACGCCGTACGGCTGATGACCGCACACCGCTCGAAGGGCCTGGAGTGGCGGCTGGTCGTCGTCGCCGGGGTGCAGGAGGGGCTCTGGCCGGACCTGCGCCGCCGCGGCTCGCTGCTCGAAGCGGACCGGATCGGCCGCGACGGCCTCGCCGAACCGCTCACCCCGGGTGCCCTCCTCGCCGAGGAACGACGCCTGTTCTACGTGGCGGCGACCCGCGCACGGGAACGGCTGATCGTCACCGCGGTGAAGGCCCCCGCCGACGACGGCGACCAGCCGTCCCGCTTCCTCACGGAGCTGGGCATCGAACCGCGCGACGTCACCGGACGCCCGCGCCGCCCGCTCGCCGTCGCCGCGCTCGTCGCCGAGCTGCGCGCCACCACCATCGACCCCGATGCCTCCGACGCCCTGCGCGACGAGGCCGCCCACCGGCTGGCCCGGCTGGCCGCGCTCACGGACGACGAGGGGCAGCCGCTCGTGCCGTCGGCCCATCCGTACCGCTGGTGGGGGCTGTACGAGCCGACCCGCTCGGCCGTCCCGCTCCGCGACCGGGACCATCCCGTGGCGCTCTCCGGCAGCGCACTCGACCAGCTGGCCAACACCTGCGCCCTGCAATGGTTCCTCGGCCGCGAGGTGAAGGCGGACGCCCCGGCGACGGCCGCGCAGGGCTTCGGCAACGTCGTGCACGTACTCGCCGACGAGGTCGCCTCCGGCCGTACCCCCGCCGACCTGGCGGTCCTGATGGAGCGCCTCGACTCGGTCTGGGACGGGCTGGTCTTCGACGCCCCCTGGAAGTCGCAGCAGGAGAAGGAACAGGCGAGGGTCGCCCTCGAACGCTTTCTGCGCTGGCATGTCATGGACCGCACCGGCCGCACCTCCGCCGCGAGCGAGCACGACTTCGACGTGACGCTCGAAGCGGGGGAGTACGAGGTACGGATCCGCGGCTCCATGGACCGCGTCGAACGGGACGCCGACGGCCGTGCGTACGTCGTCGACTTCAAGACCGGCAAGCAGTCCCCGACGAAGGACGAGGTCGCCCGCCATCCCCAGCTCGCCGTGTACCAGCTGGCCGTCCGGGAGGGGGCGGTCGACGAGATCTTCGACGGCCACCGCCCCGCCCCCGGTGGCGCCGAACTCGTCCAGCTGCGGCAGCCGGCCCCCAAGAAGGAGGGCGGCGACGCCCTTCCCAAGGTGCAGGCCCAGGAACCGCCCACCACCGAGTGGGTCTCCGACCTGCTGGCCACGGCCGCGGGCCGGGTCCTGGACGAACGCTTCACACCCACGACCGGCCAGCACTGCACCCACTGCACGTTCCGGGCCTCGTGCAGCGCTCAGCCCGAGGGCCGCCACATCCTCGAGTGACCGGGTGTTCCGGCCCCGGCCGGTCAGACCTTGCGGGCCACGGCCGTCCGGCCCTCGGCGCTGCTGGTGAGCAAGGCCTGCGCGTGGACCAGGACGACCGGGTCGTGGCCGGCGTAGACGATTCGGGACTCCGGGGCGATGTCCTGGACGATCTGGTGCACGTTCTGCCGGGTCGGCAGCCCAGCCCCGCCCCCACATCCAGGAACTGCCGGATGCCCGCGCCCGTGGTGAGTTCGGTCACGGCCCGTCGTACGAAGTCCCGGTTGTGCCGGACGTCGAGGTGGACCCGCGTATTGGCCGCCGGTGCCATGGCCGCGGCCTCCCGGTCGGCGGGGTTGTCCGTGCCGCCGAGGAATACGTCATACACCCGAGCCGGATGCGCCTTCGTCGTATCGATGCGTTTCATGAGCTCGACGGAGTCCGATCCGGAGTCCGGCCCGAGGTCGGGGGAGGGTGCGCCGGGGCTCATATGACCCTCCTCGTAAGGCCGTTGATGCGATCACATGCGATCGGGACCGATCGGTCTTCACCCTGGACCGGCCAGCAGCCCCGGACGAGGCACTTCCCGGCCACAGGCCGGTCCGGCTCATCGCCCCGCACGCTGTCGGTCCGCCCGGTTAGCCTCTGTGGGGTGTCCCCACGTATCACCGGTCCCGAGCAGCTCAAGGAGCTCCTCGGGATCCCCTTCACTCCGGAGCAGACGGCCTGCATCACCGCGCCGCCCGCCCCGCAGGTGATCGTGGCCGGAGCCGGGTCGGGGAAGACCACGGTGATGGCGGCGCGCGTGGTGTGGCTGGTGGGGACCGGGCAGGTCGCCCCGGAGCAGGTACTCGGGCTCACCTTCACGAACAAGGCGGCGGGCGAGCTCGCCGAGCGCGTCCGCAAGGCGCTCGTCGCCGCCGGGGTCACCGACCCGGACGCCATCGACCCGGACAACCCGCCGGGCGAGCCCAGCATCTCCACGTACCACGCCTTCGCCGGACGGCTCCTCACCGAGCACGGGCTGCGCATAGGACTCGAACCCACCACCCGCCTCCTCGCCGACGCCACCCGCTACCAGCTCGCCGCCCGCGTGCTGCGCGAGGCCCCGGGCCCGTACCCGGCACTGACCAGGTCGTTCCCCACCCTCGTCAGCGATCTGCTGGCACTCGACGCCGAGCTGGCCGAGCATCTCGTACGCCCCGAGCAGCTCGCGGAGTACGACACCGAGCTCCTCCGTGCGCTCGCATCGGCCCGGCTCACCAACGCCGAGCTGCGCAAGGTCCCGGAGACCGCCGAGGCCCGCCGCGAACTCCTCTCACTGACCCGGCGCTACCGCGACGCCAAGCGCAGCCGCGACCTCCTCGACTTCGGCGACCAGATCGCACTCTCCGCCGAGCTGGCCCTCACCCGCCGCGAGGTCGGCGCGATCCTGCGCGACGAGTACCGGGTCGTCCTGCTCGACGAGTACCAGGACACCTCCGTCGCCCAGCGGCTGCTCCTCTCCGCCCTCTTCGGCAGCGGCCCCGACGGCACCGCGTCCGGGCACGCCGTCACCGCCGTCGGCGACCCCTGCCAGGCGATCTACGGCTGGCGCGGCGCCTCCGTCGCCAACCTCGACGACTTCCCGCACCACTTCCCGCACGCCGACGGCGCCCCCGCCACCCGGTACTCCCTCAGCGAGAACCGCCGCAGCGGCGGCCGCCTGTTGCACCTCGCCAACGGGCTCGCCGAGCCGCTGCGCGCCATGCACGAGGGCGTCGAAGCGCTGCGCCCCGCCCCCGGCGCCGAACGCGACGGCATCGCCCGCTGCGCCCTGCTGCGCACCCACACCGAAGAGATCGACTGGCTCGCCGACTCGATCGCCCATCTCGTACGGACCGGGAAGGAACCCGGCGAGATCGCCGTGCTGTGCCGCACGGCGGGTGACTTCCCGGAGATCCAGGCCGCGCTCGTCGCCCGCGACATCCCCGTCGAGGTCGTCGGCCTCTCGGGGCTGCTGCACCTGCCCGAGGTCGCCGACCTCGTCGCAGTCTGCGAAGTCCTCCAGGACCCCGGAGCCAACGCCTCCCTGGTCCGGCTGCTCACCGGCCCCCGCTGGCGGATCGGCCCCCGCGACCTGGCCCTCCTCGGCCGCCGCGCCCGCCTCCTCGTCCACCGCGCGGCTCACGCGGACGACGACGACTTCGATCCCGACCGCCGGCTCGCCGAGGCGGTCGAAGGCATCGACCCGGCCGAGGTGATCTCGCTCGCCGACGCCCTCGACACCTTCCTCGAATCGAGCGGTACGGAGGACGACGGGCTGCCGTTCTCCGCCGAGGCACGCGTCCGCTTCGCCCGCCTCGCCACCGAACTGCGCGAGCTGCGCCGCTCGCTGGCCGACCCGCTCATGGACGTCCTGCACCGGGTCCTCGCCACCACCGGTCTCGAAGTGGAGCTCTCCGCGTCGCCGCACGCGCTGGCCGCCCGCCGCCGCGAGACCCTCGCCAACTTCCTGGACGTCGCGGCCCGCTTCGCCGCAGTCGACGGCGAGGCCACGCTGCTGGCCTTCCTCGGCTTCCTGCGCACGGCCGTCCAGTACGAGAAGGGCCTGGACAACGCGCTGCCCGGCGGCGAGAACACCGTCAAGGTCCTCACCGCCCACAAGTCCAAGGGCCTGGAGTGGGACGTCGTCGCCGTGCCAGGCCTGGTCACCGGCCAGTTCCCCAGCAACCGGTCCCGCGACGCCTGGACCTCCCAGTCCAAGGTCCTCCCGCACGCCCTGCGCGGCGACGCACCCACCCTGCCCGTCATCCACTCCTGGGACGCCAAGGGGCTGGGGGCCTTCAAGGAGGAGATGAAGGAGCACCAGCACACCGAGGAACTCCGCCTCGGCTACGTCACCTTCACCCGGCCGCGCAGCCTGCTGCTCGGCTCCGGCCACTGGTGGGGGCCGTCCCAGAAGAAGCCGCGCGGCCCGTCGGACTTCCTGCAGGCGCTGTACGAGCACTGCGCGGCCGGCCACGGCGAGATCGAGGCCTGGGCGGACGAGCCGGCCGAGGACGAGGAGAACCCGGCCCTCGCGGAGGCGGCCGCCGACCACGCCTGGCCGCTCCCGCTGGACGACACGGCGCTGGCCCGCCGCCGGGCGGCCGCGGAGACGGTGCTGGCCCACCTGGAGACACTGGCGGGGGAGTCGGCGGCGGGTGCGGCGCCGGGGGCGTACCCCGTGGCACCGGACGACCAGCGGTATGCCGATGACGAGCCGTACCCGGACGAGGCCGCGGACTGGGACTCCCTGTCGAGTGAACCTCCCGCGGACCCTGCCCCCACGTCACCGGCCCCCCGGATCCCCGCCCCCCACGTCCCCGCCGCCCGCACCCCCTCACGGCTCACCCCGGAGGAGACCCGCACCCTCGCCTCCTGGGACCGGGACCTCGATGCGCTCGCCGGTGAGCTGCGCCGCGCCCGCGCCACCGTGCGCGAGGTCCTCGTGCCCGCCTCACTCTCCGCCACGCAGTTGCTGAGGCTCGCCGACGACCCCGACGGCTTCGCCCAGGAGCTGGCCCGGCCCATGCCGCGGCCGCCCGCGCCCGCGGCCCGCCGGGGCACCAGATTCCACGCCTGGGTGGAGGCCCGCTTCGAGGAGCTGCCGCTGCCCATGCTCGGCCCCGACGAGCTGCCCGGCGGCGACGGGAGCGACACCGACATCGCGGACGAGGCCGACCTTGCCGCGCTCAAGGAGGCCTTCGAGCGCACCCCGTACGCCCACCGCACCCCGTACCGCGTCGAGACACCGTTCCAGATCACGCTCGCGGGCCGCGTGGTCCGGGGCCGGATCGACGCCGTGTACCGCACGGAAGGTGCGGACGGGGTCACCTACGAGATCGTCGACTGGAAGACGACCCGTCACACCCCCCAAGGCCACGAAGACACCTCGGCCGTCCGCACGGCCGACCCGCTGCAGCTGGCCGTCTACCGCCTCGCCTGGGCCGAATTGCACGACGTACCGCTCGACTCCGTCACCACCACGTTCCTGTTCGTCCGTACCGGAGAGGCCGTCCACCCCACCGATCTCCCCGGCCGGACCGAGCTCGAACACATCCTGTGGGACGAGCCACCTCCCACAGGCCGATAGGCTCAAGACCATGAGCGACACCCCGGACAGCGCCGTCCGTACGTACATCGAACAGCACCGCACAGCCTTCCTCGACGACCTTGCCGAGTGGCTGCGCATCCCCTCCGTATCCGCCCAGCCCGAGCACGGGGGAGACGTACGGCGCAGCGCCGAGTGGCTGTCCGCCAAGCTCAAGGAGACCGGCTTCCCGGTCGCGGAGGTCTGGGAGACGCCGGGCGCTCCCGCCGTCTTCGCCGAGTGGCCCTCCGAGGACCCGGACGCCCCGACCGTCCTCGTCTACGGCCACCACGACGTGCAGCCCGCCGCCCGGGAGGACGGCTGGGACACCGACCCGTTCGAACCGGTGGTCCGGGACGGCCGGATGTACGGGCGCGGCGCCGCCGACGACAAGGGCCAGGTGTTCTTCCACACCCTCGGTGTCCGGGCCCACCTCGCCGCCACCGGCCGCACCACCCCTGCCGTCCACCTCAAGCTCCTCGTCGAGGGCGAGGAGGAGTCCGGTTCCCCGCACTTCCGCGCCCTGGTCGAGCAGCAGGCCGCACGCCTCGCCGCCGACGCCGTGATCGTCTCCGACACCGGCATGTGGGACGAGACGACCCCGACGGTCTGCACCGGCATGCGCGGTCTCGCCGAGTGCGAGATCGAGCTCCACGGCCCCGAGCAGGACATCCACTCCGGATCGTTCGGCGGCGCCGTCCCCAACCCGGCGACCGCCGTGGCCCGCCTCGTCGCCGCGCTGCACGACGCGGACGGCCGGGTCGCGATCCCCGGTTTCTACGACGGCGTGACGGAACTCACCGACACCGAGCGCGCGCTCTTCGCCGAGCTCCCCTTCGACGAGGCCGGCTGGCTGCGTACCGCCAAGTCGCAGGCCGCGACGGGCGAGGCCGGCTACTCCACGCTGGAGCGCATCTGGGCGCGCCCCACGGCCGAGGTCAACGGCATCGGTGGCGGCTACCAGGGCGCCGGGAGCAAGACCATCATTCCGTCCTCCGCCCTCGTGAAGATCAGCTTCCGGCTGGTCGCGGGCCAGGACCCCGACCACGTCCAACAGGCCGTCCGGGCCTGGGCCGAGGCGCAGTTCCCGGCCGGCATCCGCCACCGGATCACCTTCGCCCCCGCCACCCGCCCGTGCCTGACCCCGCTGGACCACCCCGCCCTGCAGGCCGTGGCCCGCGCCATGGGACGGGCCTTCGGCCAGAAGATCCTCTTCACCCGCGAAGGAGGCTCGGGGCCCGCCGCCGACCTGCAGGACGTGCTCGGCGCCCCCGTCCTCTTCCTGGGCATCTCCGTACCGTCCGACGGCTGGCACGCCCCCAACGAGAAGGTGGAGCTGGACCTCCTGCTCAAGGGCGTGCAGACGACCGCCCACCTCTGGGGCGAACTGCCCGCCGCACTCCGCTGAATCCTCTGAACACCCGATCCATCCCGGGGGAGTAGGAAGCACCTGTGAGCACTTTCGACAACGCCACCACAGACCGGCCCATCGGTCTCACCGCGCACAGCGGTATCGACCGCGCGGCGCACCACCGCCTCGACGAGGCCTGGCTCTCCGCCGCCTGGAGCCACCCGACCACCCGGGTCTTCGTGGTCTCCGGCGGGCAGGTGCTGATCGACGATCCCGCAGACAGCACAGACGGCGGCACGGAGATCGTCATGACCCCGGCCTTCGAGGCCCCGGTCACCGAGACCCACCGCTACTTCCTCGGCACCGACGAGGACGGCGTCAGCTACTTCGCGCTCCAGAAGGACTCGCTGCCCGGCCGCATGGACCAGCCGGCCCGCCCGGCCGGGCTGCGCGAGGCCGGACTGCTCCTCGGCCCGCGCGACGCGGGGCTGATGGCGCACGCGGTGGCGCTGGAGAACTGGCAGCGGCTGCACCGTTTCTGCTCCCGCTGCGGCGAACGCACCGTCATCGCAGCGGCAGGCCACATCCGCCGCTGCCAGGCCTGCGGCGCCGAGCACTACCCGCGCACCGACCCGGCGGTGATCATGCTGGTGACGGACGACCAGGACCGCGCCCTGCTGGGCCGTCAGGTGCACTGGCCGGAGGGCAGGTTCTCGACGCTCGCGGGCTTCGTCGAGCCCGGGGAGTCGATCGAGCAGTCCGTCGCCCGCGAGGTGTTCGAGGAGGCGGGTGTCACGGTCGGTGAGGTCGAGTACATCGCCAGCCAGCCCTGGCCCTTCCCGTCCAGCCTGATGCTGGGCTTCATGGCGCGGGCCACGTCCGCGGAGATCAACGTCGACGGCGAGGAGATCGAGGAGGCCCGCTGGTTCTCCCGCGAGGACCTGACAGCGGCCTTCGAATCGGGCGAGATCCTGCCTCCGTTCGGCATCTCGATCGCGGCCCGTCTGATCGAGCTCTGGTACGGCAAGCCGCTCCCGAAGCCGGGCAGCGTCGGCTGACACACGGTGCGGGGCGGGCGACGGGGCACGCACGGCCGGGTCGTCCGCCCGCCACTGCCACCCGGTTCCTCCCCCAGGACGCTCCTGTCCGTTAATCTGGCCCTGGGCCGTGACTGGCGCTGAGGTGGAGCACCACCGGGGAGCGGTCCGACGGAAACACTCGACAACCGTCGATGCCGTGCGCCTGGGCGATTCCTCGTGATCCTCGTGATCCTCGTGACGCTCAGGAGTGAAGCGTGGCCCAGACACAGACAGCCCGTCCGATGGACGGCACCGCCCTCGCCCGCCGCATCATCGCGACCAGTGCCGCGACAGCGGCGGAACTCCGGTTGCGCACCGGGAAGGCACCCTGCCTGGCGACCGTGCTGGTCGGCGACGACCCGGCGTCCGTGACCTACGTCCGGGTGAAGCGCCGCCGCTGCGAAAGCGCGGGCATCGCGTCACGGCACGTGGCCCTTCCCGCCACCTCCACCACACAAGACGTGGTCGACGCGGTCACTGTGCTGTCGAACGACCCCGATGTGCACGGCATCCTGCTGCAGCATCCCGTGGGTCCCCACATCGACGAGCGCGCCGCCTTCGAAGCGATCGACCCGGCCAAGGACGTCGACGGGGTCACCACGCACTCGTTCGCGGCGATGAGTTTCGGCCTTTCCGGCTTCGTCTCCTGCACACCCGGCGGCATCATGCGCCTGCTCGACGAGTACGAGGTCGACCTCGCGGGAAAGCACGCGGTCGTCGTGGGCCGCAGCGCCATCCTGGGCAAGCCCGCCGGGATGCTGCTGCTCGGCCGGGACGCCACCGTGACGTACTGCCACTCACGGACGGCCGACCTCCCGTCGATCGTGCAGCAGGCGGACGTACTGCTGGCCGCGGTCGGCAAGCCGCGCTTCATCGCCGGTGCGGACATCAAGCCGGGTGCGGTGGTGCTCGACGCCGGATACAACGACGGCAACGTCGGCGATGTCGACTTCGAGACCGCGGCCGAGCGGGCACGGCTGATCACCCCGGTCCCCGGCGGCGTCGGACCGATGACCATCGCGGTCCTTCTCGAACAGACAGTGGCCGCGGCTGCCTTGCAGCTCGGCGCCGCGGCGTGAGCTGACGTCCGGTTGCCCGGCACGGGAACGCCTGCCGGCTCGCGGGCACGGACACGCCCGCCGCCTTCCGGCGGACCGGAGGGCGGCGGGCGTGTCTGCAGGCGCGTCGGTGCGGGCGTTCCGCTGAACTGCGCCCCCTGGTGGGGAGGCGGCACGGTACCGAGGAACGGCGTCGGCCGTCTATGCGGTGACGCCAATATTTGCGTTGTCGCGGTGGCTCCCCAGAGGCTGACCGGCTGCGAGACGGCCCGTGAGGGGCCGCTGTCAGTCCCCTGCATACAGCGCGCTGCGTCCCCTCCGGTGACCTCGACCAGAGGGGACGCAGCGCGCGGGAGCGTCAGACCGCGAGGGCCTGCTTCACCTGGGCCAGGCTCGGGTTCGTCATGACGATGTTCTCGCCACCATCGGGGGGAACTACCAGCACGGTCGGGACGGTCTGGTTGCCCCCGTTGGCCTTCTCGACGAAGGCCGCGGATGCCGGGTCCTGCTCGATGTTGATCTCGTTGTACGTGATGCCCTCGCGGTCCATCTGGCCCTTGAGCCGACGGCAGTAGCCGCACCACGTGGTGCTGTACATCGTCACAGTGCCCAGCATATTTTCGCGCTCCTCTGTCTTGTTCGTCTCACTCACGACTGCGGAAAAGCCGCCCATACGTATCCCCGCAGGGAGTGGAACGTACGTGACCTGGTCACCATTCCCGCCGCCGACCCCGCATTAGTACGACGGATGCTGCTCCCCTGTGGACAACTTCCGCGTCCGCCTCTCCCGACCTGGCAGCATGGCGGGGTGACAGCAGCAACGCATTCCTCTCTATTCCCGCAGGTCCCCGAGTCGGCGGACGCCGTGCTCGACGGGCTGGACCCCGAGCAGCGCGAGGTCGCCCTGGCCCTGCACGGCCCGGTGTGCGTGCTGGCCGGAGCCGGTACGGGCAAGACGCGAGCGATCACGCACCGCATCGCGTACGGGGTGCGCGCCGGAATACTCCAGCCGACCAATGTGCTGGCCGTCACGTTCACCAACCGGGCCGCGGGCGAGATGCGGGGCCGGCTCCGCCAGCTCGGCGCAGCCGGGGTGCAGGCGCGGACCTTCCACTCCGCCGCCCTGCGCCAGCTCCAGTACTTCTGGCCGAAAGCAGTCGGTGGCGAGCTGCCGAGGCTCGTGGAGCGCAAGGTCCAGCTGGTCGCCGAGGCCGCCGCCCGCTGCCGCATCCGGCTCGACCGCAACGAACTGCGGGACGTCACCAGCGAGATCGAGTGGGCGAAGGTCACCCAGACCGTGCCCGCCGACTATCCGGCCGTGGTCGCCAAGTCCCAGCGCGACGCCCCGCGCGACACCGCCGAGATCTCCCAGATCTACGCGATGTACGAGCAGCTGAAGCGCGACCGCTCGGTGATCGACTTCGAGGACGTGCTGCTCCTCACCGTCGCCATCCTCCAGGACCGTCATGACATCGCCGACCATGTCCGCCGCCAGTACCAGCACTTCGTGGTCGACGAGTACCAGGACGTCAGCCCGCTCCAGCAGCGCCTGCTCGACCTCTGGCTGGGCGACCGGGACAACCTGTGCGTCGTCGGGGACGCCAGCCAGACGATCTACTCCTTCACCGGGGCCACCCCCGAGCACCTGCTGAACTTCCGCACCCGCCACCCGAACGCGACCGTGGTCAAGCTGGTCAGGGACTACCGCTCCACGCCCCAGGTGGTCCACCTGGCCAACGGCCTGCTCGGCCAGGCCCGTGGCCGCGCCGCCGAGCACCGGCTCGAACTCGTCTCGCAGCGGGAGAAGGGTCCCGAGCCGGCCTACACGGAGTACGGGGACGAGCCCGCGGAGGCGGAGGGCACCGCCCGCCGGATCCGCGATCTGATCGCCGCCGGCGTCCCGGCCGGGGAGATCGCCGTGCTCTACCGGGTCAACTCCCAGTCCGAGGTCTACGAGCAGGCCCTCTCCGACGCGGGCGTGCCCTACCAGCTGCGCGGCGCGGAGCGCTTTTTCGAGCGCGCGGAGGTGCGGGAAGCGGGCGTCGCCCTGCGCGGCGCGGCGCGCGCCGGGGGGAACGACTCCTTGCTCGACGACGCGGAGGGGCTGCCCTCCCAGATGCGGGCCGTGCTCTCCACCAAGGGGTGGACCACGGAGCCGCCCGCGGGCTCCGGCGCGATGCGCGACCGCTGGGAGTCCCTCGCCGCGCTGGTCCGGCTGGCCGAGGACCTCGAACAGGCCAAGCCGGGGGCGACGCTCTCCGATCTGGTGGCGGAGCTGGACGAGCGGGCTGCCGCCCAGCACGCCCCGGCGGTCCAGGGCGTCACGCTGGCCTCGCTGCACTCGGCGAAGGGCCTGGAGTGGGACGCCGTGTTCCTGGTCGGGCTGACCGAGGGCATGATGCCGATCACGTACGCCAGGACGGATGAGCAGATCGAGGAGGAGCGCCGCCTGCTGTACGTCGGTGTCACCCGGGCGCGCTTCCGTCTCTCGCTGTCATGGTCGTTGTCCCGGTCGCCGGGCAGCCGCGGCGGGCGGCACCCGAGCCGCTTCCTGAACGGAGTGCGTCCCGGCTCGGCGGCGCTCGGCGGGCGTGGCGCGGTCGGCGGCGGAGGCATCGAGCGCCCCGGGGTGATCAAGCGCAGGCGTCGTGGCCCCGCGCTGTGCCGGGTCTGCGGCAAGACACTCACCGACGCCGGCGAGATGAAGCTGATGCGCTGTGAGGACTGCCCCTCCGACATGGACGAGGCGCTGTACGAGCGGCTGCGCGACTGGCGGGCGGACCGGGCGAAGGAGATCGGCCAGCCCGCCTACTGCGTGTTCACCGACAAGACGCTGATGGCGATCGCGGAGGCGGTGCCGGGCAGCGAGGGCGAACTGGCGGGAATCTCCGGGGTCGGTGTCCGGAAGATGGACCGGTTCGGAGCCGCCGTGCTGGCCATTTGTGCAGGTGAGGACCCGGTCGAGGGGCTTGGGGGAGACGACGGGGAGGTGTGAGAAAAACTCGTCGAAAAAATAGTTTGCGCCCGCCCCAGTCATCACCATAGGTTCTTAACCACGGGAACAGCGACTTCTCTGAAGCCCTGATCCTGTGCTGTACTTATCCGAATACGCAGGACCGGCCCGCCGGTCCACCGAGACGCCGAGAGGAGGCGATTGTCGTGATCAGCATCATCGAGACCAACAAAATGACCGATCTTTCGGTCGTTTCCGCCTGCTCGCTCGGCCTCGCCTGCTCTTCGGAATTTTCGCTTCGTGGCACCGGTCTGTCCGGCATTTCCGCCGTCAGCCCGCTGTCCCTGGCGAGCGTCCCCGTGCGGGAGCGCAATGAGCGACCGACCCAGGCATCGACGGCAGCAGTAGCGAAGGGACAGGCCAAGGCGGCCTATGCCTTTGCGGCAGTCGGTGCCGGAGCCGAGCAGCAGACGACGCACCACCACATGATGTGGGCCTTCCGTGGGCCTGAACCCTGGAGTGATCCAGCCTGATCCACCATCAGGCCGGCGCCTTCAGGGCCGCGGAACCCCACTCGGGATCCGCGGCCCTTTTGTTTTGTCCCAACGGACGACACAGCGAGAAGGCGCCTCGGGACAAGCAGTACCCGGTACCAGCAGCCACCCGGCCGACCGGCCGGAACAACCAGACGAGGACACCACCACCGTGCAACTCGAAGCGCACGCCCCGTCCGTACCGCCTTCCGAAACGATCCCCCCGCCCGGCCTCACGGAGGACTCCACCTTGATCCCCCTCACTGCGCTCACCGCGCTCGACGACGCCATCGAGAACCTCGGCGTGCCCGTCCCCTGCCGTTCCTACGACCCGGAGGTCTTCTTCGCCGAGTCGCCGGCCGATGTCGAGTACGCCAAGTCGCTCTGCCGCACCTGCCCGCTCGTCGAGGCCTGCCTCGCCGGCGCCAAGGAGCGCCGCGAGCCGTGGGGCGTCTGGGGTGGCGAGCTCTTCATCCAGGGCGTCGTCGTCGCTCGCAAGCGGCCGCGTGGCCGTCCGCGCAAGAACCCGGTCGCGGCGTGACCGCCGGCCTGGGAGCCACGGCTCCCAAACCCATGAAGCGCATCGGAACCATCGACCGTCCCCGGACCCACGACCCTCGAAATCAGGCACCAATGACCGTCCCCACGAATGAGCCCATCGGCTCCGCGACACCGAACGTCACGATCATCGGCGCGAACGACTCGCGTCAGAACAGGACCCGCGAGATGCAACTCATCCCAGAAGCCCTGGCGCGTGCGCATATGCACGACCGCCTGAGGGAAGCCGACGCGGAGCGCCGGGCCGTGCGCCTGGTCACCGCTCGGCGGATGCAGCGCCGGGCGGAGCGCGTTTCGATGCGCGCCCGCCGCGCGCTGGCCATGGCGGTCATGCACTAGCCAGGCCGGAAACCGCAGCACCCGCTGCCGGGCGCCGCTCCGTCCGGCAGCAGCCAGTACCCCCCCTTGTCAGTACCCCTTCCGCGGGGCCGGTCCGAACGGACCGGCCCCGCGGTCGTGCTGTGTGGTGCCGTGCCGCGCAGCGAGGACGGAGTTATCGTCACGGGGTGGACGAGGAGACTCATCACCCCGCGCAGCCGGGTGCCGAGATCGTGGTGTGCGCCCTGTGCGGCACCACCGCCGACAGCGCGTACGCTCCGCCGACCTGGATCTGTTCCGTGGAGAACGGCAGGCGCCAGTACTTGTGCGACGACTGCGCCCGCACTCACATCAGGGCGATCGAGGGTCGCCTCGATTCGGCCTGGTGGTGACCTGCCCCCTCGGCGCCGAGGCCCGTGCCGGTGCCGGGGTCGGGGTCGGCGGTCCTGGACACTGTGCCGGATCCTAGGCCGGCCGGTCGTCGAGCAGCTCGTCCTCGGTCAGATCCTGGCCGGTCGGTTCCTGATCCGGGAACCCCAGATTTCGGCTCTGCTGATCGGGCAGGTCCTCGATGGGCAGGAACCCCGGGACCCAGGACTCCAGTTCGTCCCGCAGCCGCACCGTCGCACCCAGCTGGCACAGCACCCCGATCGTGCTCAGCGTCACCCGGTGTATCAGCAGATAGGCGGGCGGCAGATTCAGCTGCTTGCCCAGCTGATGGGCGGGGGAGCGGGGATCCGCTATCCGGGCCGCCTGATTGCGCATCCAGCTCCGGGTGAAGGTGAACTCCTCCACCTGCGCCGGCTCGATGATGGGCAGGAGGTAGTCGAGTACCTCATCCGGGTCGAGGTCGATGGATTCCTTGACGAAGCCCTCCTTGCGCAGCAGTTCGTACACTGCCTCCGCGTCACCCTCCAGCGTCAGCCGCAACGAGTCCCCGATGGGCTGAGGCAGGCCGCCCGGCAGCCGGTCCACCGTGCCGAAGTCCAGCACCCCGAGCCGCCATGGCCCGCTCCCACCGCTGTCTGCCTCCCCGTCCACTTCGCCGCCCCCGGGCAGGAGCCGGAAGTTGCCGGGATGCGGGTCGGCGTGCAGCAGATTCGTGCGCGCCGGACCTGAGAAGAGGAATCGCGCCAGCAGCTGGCCCGCCCGGTCCCGTTGTTCCTGGGTGCCCTCCGCGATCACCTCGGACAGCGGGACGCCGTCGATCCACTCCGTCACCAGCACCTGGTCGGACTGGTGCACCACACCGGGAATCACCACATCGGGGTCGTTCGCGAACTCCTCGGCGTGTTCCCGCTGCGACTGCGCCTCCAGTTCGTAGTCCAGCTCCTCCGACACCCGGTCGCGCAGCTCCGCGATGAGCGGCTTGATATCCATTCCGGGGATCAGTGGGCCGAGCAGCCGGGCGAAGCGGCTGAGTTGGGTCAGATCCGAGAGCAGGGCCTCCCCGGCGCCCGGATACTGCACCTTCACGGCGACGGCCCGCCTGTCGTGCCAGACCGCCCGGTGCACCTGCCCGATCGACGCGGCGGCCGACGGCTTGTCGTCGAATTCGAGGAACAGCTCCCGCCAGTCCTCACCGAGCCGCTCCGTGAGCACCGCGTGGACGGTGCGGGTCGGCATGGGGGGAGCGGCTTCCTGCAGTTTGGTGAGCGCCGCCCGATACGGCCCGGCGACATCCTCGGGCAACGCCGACTCGAAGACGGACAGGGCCTGACCGAGCTTCATGGCACCGCCCTTCAGCTCGCCCAGCGTGCGGAACAGTTGGTCCGCCGTGCGCTGCTGGAGTTCACGGGCCACTATCTCCGCGGACCTGCCGCCGATCCGCTTGCCCAGCCCCCACGTGGCACGGCCGGCGAAGCCGAGTGGCAGTGCGGCCAACTTGGCTGTACGGGTGACCGCTTTCCGGGGAAGATCAGACATACGCCCCTCCAATTCCCAGACTGCCGTGCCGCGTGCGGCGGTTACCCGGCCATTGTGTCCTGCCCCGCGCCGAGCCCGGAGGTGCGCTCCCTCCCCATGTGCCCACTCGCCCCGCAGGAACAGTCGAGGTGTGGCCGGACCCGCTCCGACCGCCAGTCCAACAGCGGCAGCGCGGCCTCGCATCTGGCTCCCGTGCCGGCGGGCAGTTCGCCATCGAGAAACGCCAGCGTCTGGGCCGCCGCGAGACCGGCCACCGCTGTCGCCAGCCCCAGGTCGCACGCCTGTACGGCGCCACGCCGCCCGGACCGCCACTGTGCAAGCATCCGCGGCCACTGCGGATCCCGGTCCGTGCGGTGCAGGTCCAGGCATTCCGCGCAGGCCGTACCGCCGGGCAGTACCAGCGGACCGACCACGCCGGTGGCCTCGATCACGCCGGCATAGAGATGAGGAGTGCCCGAAGCGATCCATGGCTCGGCTGCACGCGGGTCGGGGGCGTACGCCGCGAGACCGTCCCGCGGAGCGACCACGACCAGGGACAGCCCGGGACCACCACGCGACGGGGAGCGGTCCGGACCCGTCGTCCGGGGGGCGGGACCGACAGCGGATCGTCGCACCAACTGCCGGGCGGCGGTGTCCCTGCGCTCACCGACCGCAGTGGCCGGAAGCCCGCCGGGTGCGACGTCCGACTGCTCGGTGACTCCACCGTCCAGGACTTCGACCAGGCCCACACCGGACCCGGACAGCACCGCCGCGATTGCCGCACCGACCCGGCCGGAGCCCCGCACCTGGACCCGCATCGCGCGGCGGGCCGCCAGCCGCCTCAGCCCGCCCCCGGGTTCGGGGTGCACGACCGAGAGCGACGCGAGGTCGGGGCGCTGTCGCTCCAGTACGTCGGCCCGGTTCCGTAATGCATCGGCTTCCGGTCCGCCCGCCCGGACATCATCGATCAGTCCCGCTTCCGCCAATCGCGCCACCAGCACGTCCACCTGATGGTCCGACAGGTCCAGCGCCCTGGCTTCCTCGCGCAGCAGCGGCAGGCCGCGCGTTCCGTCGAGCAGTTCCAGGAAACTGCTCGTGGCGATATCCATCGGCCCCACCTTCACCGCATGAGCGGGCGTCACACCGAATTGCACGGTGCTCCTTCCACGCCACGCTCGGCGCAGTGCGGGTTTCAACATCGGATGCATGGCTTCCCCCTGGCCCGTGTTCGTTCTGCTGCTGTCGTTGTTCCGTGCGATCTCTGTACGATCTCTGTGCGGTCCGGAGTGATCTGCGTGCGCGGGCCGCGGACCGGAACTTCGCGAGATCCGTTGCCAGAATGCAGGCCGGCGCCGAAGCGTGCAGAAAGTTATCCACAGGCATGGGGTATTAGTCGTTCAAATGGTGCATGCCATGGACCGGATCATGCGCGAACCCTCCCGGAGGTGGGACTTCCCGCACTGACAGCGGGTAACGTCGGGGCGTGCCCGCCGACCCGTCACCCGGCTTTGCCGGGAAGACCCCCGCGCGCAGCGCCAAAGACCATCAGCGCAGCGCGGCCAGCCATCCGCCCCGTGTCTCGGTGACGAGCGCGGTCGAGGTCCGCAGGAGCACCCGCCGTAGCAGAACGGTCTCCGCGTACCGGGAGGGCGACCGCACCATCGTGCTGATCCCCGCCAGGATGTCGGAGGCGGAGGAGCGGCGCTGGGTGACCGTGATGCTTGACAAACTCGCGGCCCAGGAGAGCAAGCGCATCCTCGGCGACAGCGAACTCGCCGAGCGGGCCGAGCGGTTGTCCACGCAGTATTTCGCGGGCCGGGCCAGGCCCGCCTCGGTGCGGTGGGTGACCAACCAGAACACCAGATGGGGGTCCTGCACCCCGGCGGAGGGCAGCATCCGTCTGTCGCACCGTCTGCAGGGTATGCCGGAGTACGTCGTCGACTACGTGCTCGTCCACGAGTTGGCGCATCTGCTGGTGCCCGGTCACGGTCCGCGGTTCTGGCGGCTGCTGGAGGCGTATCCGCGTACCGAGCGGGCCCGCGGCTACCTCGAAGGAGTGGTGGCGGCGGACCGGCTGCCTCATCTGCCTGCCGCGCGTGGTGAGTGACGTTCAGTGATTCTGTACCGGGTGTGTACCGACTTAGCTCAATGTCGGAGTTTGCGGTTAGCCTGGCGCGACGCATTCACATTCGGGATGGGGGACGGTCGTTACGCATGGCCAGGGAATTCCAGCGCGGCCACAAGGCCAAGATCAGTGATCTCACGCCGGGGACGGATCTGTACGTAGGTGTGCAGATCGCCGGTCCCGGACTGACCTTCGACATCAGCTGCTTCGGCCTCGATGCCCATGAGCAGCTCTCCGACGACCGGTATTTCATCTTCTTCAATCAGCCGAAATCGCCCGAGGAGTCCATTCAGCTCCTCGGTGCCCAGTCCGGTGACACCGAGTCCTTCCGCGTCACTCTGGACCGCATTCCGGCGAACATCCACAAGCTGTCGTTCACTGCGACCGTCGACGGCGCAGGGCAGATGTCGCAGATCGGTCCGGGATACATCCGGATCGTCGCGGGTGGCGAGGAAGTCGTCAGGTACGCCTTCACCGGCTCCGAGTTCACCACCGAGCGCGCGGTGATGCTGGGCGACTTCTACCTGAAGGACGTCTGGCGGTTCGCCGCTGTCGGACAGGGCTTCGACGGCGGCCTCGACGCGCTGCTGAAGAACTTCGGCGGCGAGGTCGCCGAGGAGGCGCCCGCCGCACCGCAGCCGCAGGCGGCGGCCCCCTCGTTCGCCCCGCCCGCGCAGGCCCCGGCGCCCGCTCCGTCTTTCGGCGTCCCGGTCACCCCCCAGGTCCCCCAAGTCCCGCAGCCGGCTCCGTCCTTCGGCGTCCCGGCCGCGCAGGCCCCCACTCCGCAGCAGCAGATGCATGCCGCGCCGACGATCGCGGCGCCGATGGCACCGCAGGGTGGCACCGTCCCGCCACCCGCGCCCGCCCCTGCTCCCTACGGTCAGCCGGGACAGCCGCCCCAGTTCGGGCAGTTTCCCGGCCAGGCCATGCCGGCCGCCCCTTACGGTCAGCAGGCCCCGGCACCGTACGGTCAGCAGGCCTCGGCTTCCTACGGGCAGCAGCCCCCCGGAATGCAGCCGGGCATGCCCCAAGGTGTGCCGCAGGCCGGCGCCGGTCTGCAGGCCGCGCTCCAGCCGTACAAGGAGACGGCCACCGGCCAGCGTTGGACGCCGCAGAACCAGCAGCTCATGCGGGTCGACCTCACCATGGGCGGTACACCGGTGCTCGCCCGTCAGGGCTCCATGGTGATGTATCAGGGCAAGGTCGACTTCAGCTACAAGGGTGCCGGTTTCGCAGGCCGCATGGTCGGGAATGCGACCGGCCAGGAAATGCAGTTGATGCGCTGTACCGGTCGCGGCCAGGTCTTCCTCGCCGAAGACGGCGCCCATCTGCACTCCATCGAGCTCCAGGGCGACGGCATCTGCGTCTCCGCGGAGAGCGTCCTCGCCTTCGACGAGTCGCTGCAGTACGAGGTCCGCAGGATCGAGGGTCACGGCATCCCCGGCGGCGCCCTGTTCACCATGCAGTTCCAGGGCAGCGGCACGGTCGTCGTCAAGACCCACGGCGTCCCCGTCGTCCTGCCGGTCACGCCGACCACGTTCGCCGACTGCAACGCCGTCGTGGCGTGGTCGTCCGCGTCCCAGGTGATCATCTCCAGCCAGGTCCGGCTGCGCCGCAACGCGTACCCGGGACACAGCGGAGAGACCGTGAACCTCCAGTTCCGGGGAGCCCCCGGCAACTTCATCGTCGTCCAGCCCTACGAGGTCTGAGGGAGCCCGTCATGAACCAGCAACTCGCGGGCTTCGCCCCGACCCCCGTCACGGCCCGTATGGAGAACCACGGCCATACGATGCTCAAGGTCGCCATGGCCACGGGCCAGGACCTCTACGCACGTACCGGCTCGATGGTGTCCTACGAGGGCTTCATCCAGTATGAGCCCAACCCGCCGGCCGTCCGGCAGATCGCCTCCCAGTGGATCACCGGCGAGGGCGCGCCCCTGATGAAGTGCTCCGGTGACGGGCTGCTCTACCTCGCCGACTACGGCGCCGATGTGGTCGTCATCAATCTCAACAACGACTCCCTCTCGGTCAACGGCACCAACGTCCTGGCCTTCGACGGCCACCTCACCTGGGGCGTGGAGCGGGTCAAGGGGCTGGCGAAGTTCGCCGGCCAGGGCCTGTGGAACGTCTGCATCGCCGGCACCGGCTGGGTCGCGATCACCTCGCGCGGCACGCCGATCGTCGTCGACTGCGGACGCGGCGAGGACGAGACCTATGTCGACCCGGACGCCCTTGTGGCGTGGTCCCCGAACCTCAAGGTGAAGGGCAAGCGCAGCTTCAAGGCCTCCTCGCTGATCGGGCGGGGAAGCGGCGAGGCGTTCCAGATGGCGTTCTCCGGCCAGGGCATCGTCGTCGTCCAGCCGAGCGAGGACAGTACGGACCGCCTGCGGGTCCGGAACTGAGGGGGAGCGAGAACACACCATGCAGAGTCCGCTTTTCAACTACACGGAACAGCAGTCCCAGGACCGGTACACCCTGCAGAACCCGCAGCTCCTGCGGGTCTCGCTGACCGGCCACGACGACGTCCTCGCCCGCAAGGGAGCCATGGTCGCGTACCAGGGGCTGATGGAGTTCGACGGCGAGTACCAGTCGCACGGGCAGCGCCGCGCCCGCGCGGACACCGGTGAGGGCCTCGACCTGATGCGCTGCTCGGGGCAGGGCACCGTCTACCTCGCCAACCTCGCGCAGTACGTCCATGTCGTGGACGTCGACCAGGACGGCATGACGGTGGACAGCGCCTATGTCCTGGCGCTCGACTCGTCGTTGCACACCGAGGTCATCGCTGTGGACAGCCAGTACGGCATCTCGGGCACGGGCAAGTACCAGCTCAACATCTCCGGCACCGGCAAGGTCGCCCTGATGACGTCCGGCCAGCCGCTGATGATGCAGGTCACGCCCGACAAGTACGTCAACGTCGACGCCGACGCGATCGTCGCCTGGTCCAGTTCGCTGCGCGTGCAGATGCAGGCACAGACGCACTCCTCGGGCGTCTGGCGGCGGCGCGGCAACACCGGTGAGGGCTGGGAGCTCAGCTTCCTCGGACAGGGCTTCGCCCTGGTCCAGCCGAGCGAGGTGCTGCCCCCGCAGAGCGCCCAGATCGGCCAGGGGCTGCGCGCGCAGTACGGCATGGGCCAGCAGGGAGCGCACGGCCAGAACCAGAACAACGCCTGGAACTGAACCGAGGCGCACGGACACGGGTAAGGGGCGACCTCGTGGGAGAGCGCCCCTTACCTGTTGATGTGCCGGTGCCGGTGCCGGGGGCCGTCGGTACGGCTATCGGCCGCCTTCCAGCGCCGCGCGCGTACGTGCCACCAGCCGCACGACCGAGGTGTCGGCCACCTCGGTCACCTCGTCGTACGCGAACCAGCGCAGATCCAGCGACTCGTCGCTGATCTTTTCCGTCGCGCCCGACGGCGCCAGCGCCGCGTACTGCACATCCAGATGCCAGTGGCAGGGCGCCGGGATCGCATGCCGGTCCAGCACCACCGGGCCGCCCGCCAGCAGCGTCAGACCGCTGATGCCGGACTCCTCGGTGGCCTCACGCAGCGCCGCGGCCGCCAGCGTGGCGTCCTCGGGTTCGCAGTGGCCGCCCATCTGCAGCCACATCCGCAGCTTCCGGTGCAGGGTCAGCAGTACCCGTCCGCGCTCCGGATCGACGACCAGCGCGCTGGCCGTCAGATGCCCGGCCCCGCACGCCTTCCACATGCCGTCCGCATGCTGTGCCAGATGGTCGAGATAGGTCTGCCGCAGCTGCTCCTGATCAGCGTCGGCCCGGTCCTCGTACCTCTTCAGTACGAGAACGGCGTCGTCGTGCAGGCTCACTGGTCGGTGTCGTCCTTGCCGTCGCTGTCGCCGGTGGCGCCGGTTTCCTCGCCCTTGTCGTCCGCAGGCTTCCGGGGACCCTTCGCGGCCTCGCCGAGCATCTTGTCCAGCTCGGAGAAGTCCAGCTGCTCGTGGTGCACGAACCCGTCCGGGTCGTCCAGGTCATGCGCGGTCGGCAGCATGTCCGGGTGCTCCCAGAGCGCGTCGCGCCCGTCGAGACCGCGCGCGTCCGTGAGCGACGCCCACAGCCGCGAGGCGTCCCGCAGCCGCCGCGGCCGCAGCTGCAGCCCAATCAGCGTGGCGAACGTCTGCTCGGCCGGGCCGCCGGAGGCACGGCGCCTGCGCATCGTCTCGCGCAGTGCGTCCGCCGAGGTCAGCCGGGACTTCGCGGCCTCGTGGACCACCGCGTCCACCCAGCCCTCGACCAGCGCGAGCGCCGTCTCCAGCCGGGCCAGCGCCGCCTTCTGCTCCGGTGTGTCCTCTGGCTGGAACATGCCCTGCTGAAGGGCGTCCTGAAGCTGCTCGGGCTGCGACGGGTCGAACTGGCCGACCACGTCCTCCAGCTTGCTGGTGTCGACCTTGATGCCGCGCGCGTACCCCTCGACAGCGCCGAACAGGTGCGAGCGCAGCCACGGCACATGGGCGAAGAGCCGCTGGTGGGCAGCCTCGCGCAGGGCGAGATAGAGCCGCACCTCGTCCTGCGGCACGCTCAGGTCCTTGCCGAACATCTCGACGTTCAACGGAAGGAGCGCGGCCTTGCCCGCCGGGCCGAGCGGCAGCCCGATATCGGTCGAACCGACGACCTCACCCGCCAGCACACCCACGGCCTGCCCGATCTGCTGACCGAACATCGCACCGCCCATCGACCTCATCATGCCGATCAGCGGGCCGGCCATGGCCTGCATCTCCTCGGGCAGCACATCGCCCATGGCCATGCCGACACGCTCCGCCACCGGGTCGACCAGCTTCTGCCAGGCGGGAAGGGACGCCTCGACCCACTCCGCACGGCTCCACGCCACGGTCGAGACCGCACCGGAGGGCAGCGACGTCACGCCGTCCAGCCAGTGATCCGCCAGGCGCAGCGCCTCGTCGACCGCCGACCGCTCGGACGGGCCGACGCTCGCGTCCTTCGTTCCGTCCGGCGTGCCCTGCGCAACCGTCTGGCGGGCGATCTGCTTGGCCATGTCCCAGTTCACGGGACCGCCCTCGTAGCTCAGCATCTGGCCGAGCTGCTGGAAGGCGGCTCCCAGGTCGTTGGGGTTCATCGTGCCGAACATCGCCGCGAACGGGTTGTCCCCGCCCGCGCCCGGCCCGAAGCCGAACGGGTTCGCCGGCCCGCCCGAACCCTGCCCACCTCCGGTGGGGTCCTTCTTCTTGCCCTCGTCGCCGTTCTCCGGCTCCTCCGGCGGAAGGCCGAATCCGAATGGGGTGTCACTCACGGGTTTCCTCGGCTCGTAGGGCCGCCGGCTCGAACCGACGGCGACTGCCCGACATCACCATCCAGCGTAGACACCATGTCCGCTCAGGGCCTCAGTGCTCCGCCGGGTCCCGGCCTGCGGCAGGATGGACGCCACCTGGTACGTACGCGTCATTCGGGTACGTACTGAAGACAACCGCTGGAGACGCCCGGTGAGTTCCCCAGATCCTCAGGTTCGCGCAGCGCGAAACCTGGCCGACCCTTCGCCCGAGAGCACGCCCTCGAAAAGCCGCTCCAAGAGCCGCGGCCCCGTCGTCGCGGTCACCGGCGCCGCGACCGGCGTCGGTGAGCTGCTCACCGCGCGCCTCGCGGCATCCGAGGAGATCAAGCAGGTCATCGCCATCGACGAGCGCCGAGGCGAGGTCTCCGACGCGACCTGGCACATTCTCGACGTGCGCGACCCCGCCATCGCCGAGAAACTGCGCGGCGCAGACGTCGTCGTCCATCTGGCACTTGATCTCGACCTGGAGACCGACCCAGCCGCCCGTACCGCGTACAACGTCCGCGGCACCCAGACCGTGCTGACGGCCGCCGCGGCCGCCGGAGTCCACCGGGCCGTGCTCTGCACCTCGGCGATGGTCTACGGGGCGCTGCCCGACAACGACATCCCGCTCGCCGAGGACGCAGAGCTGCGCGCCACGGCCGAGGCCACCGGTGTCGGTGACCTCCTGGAGATCGAACGGCTCGGCCGCCGCGCACCTCGTGCCCACCCCGGGCTCCACGTCACCGTGGTCCGCCCCACCGTTCTGGTCGGCGGTACGGACACGGCGCTGACCCGCTACTTCGAGTCGCCGCGGCTCCTCGTCGTCGCCGGGTCGCGCCCCGCCTGGCAGTTCTGCCACGTCGACGACCTGGTCACGGCCCTCGAGTACGCCGCGCTGGAGAAGATCGACGGGGAGTTCGCGGTCGGCTGCGACGGCTGGCTGGAGCAGGAGGAGGTCGAGGAGCTCAGTGGTGTACGCCGGATGGAGCTGCCCTCAGCCGTCGCCCTCGGCGCCGCAGCCCGGCTGCACCGGATCGGTCTCACCCCGTCCCCCGCGGGCGACCTCGCATACACGATGCACCCCTGGGTGGTCAGCGTGAGCCGACTGCACGACGCCGGCTGGCGTCCCCGGTGGACCAACGAGGAGGTGCTCGCCGCGCTCCTCGAAGAGGTCGAGGGCCGCCACACCGTCGCCGGACGCCGGCTCGGCCGCAAGGACGCCACCGCTGCCGGTGCCGCCGGTGCGACCGTCGCGCTGCTCGGCACCGCCGCCCTGGTCCGTCGCGCCCGCAAGGCGCGCCGTCGCATCTAGGGTCGTTCGTTCTGATCATGCCAGGCGGGTCTGCAGGAGGCTCCAAGGCCGGCGATGGTCCACCGGTGGAAAGGGCTATTCCGCGATGTCGGCGCGGTACGGCACCATGGGCGGCATGGCACCCACCCACGACCACCCCGGTGAGCAGGCAGCGCAGGACCCGATCCGGCTGCTGGAGATCCGCGAGACACCGTTGTCGGTCGACGAGATCTTCCGCGCCGTCGGGGACGACGCCGCGGGCGGCACCGCGCTCTTCGTCGGCACGGTGCGCAATCACGACGGCGGACAGGACGTCGGCGCGCTGGGCTACTCCTGCCATCCGTCGGCGCAGGACGAGATGCGCCGGGTGGCCGAGAAGGTCGTGGCCGAGTTCCCGGTCCGGGCGCTGGCGGCAGTACACCGTGTGGGTGAACTGGAGGTAGGAGATCCGGCCGTCGTCGTCGCCGTCTCCTGCCCGCACCGTGCGGAGGCGTTCGCGGCGTGTCGCAAGCTCATCGACGACCTCAAGCACGAGGTTCCGATCTGGAAGCACCAGCGGTTTTCCGACGGTACGGAGGAGTGGGTCGGCGCCTGCTGAGCTCAAACCCAACCGGCGGTGATCCGCCCCGATTTGCGTAACCGCACCCCTGCCATGAGCGTTGATTCTGCAGATGGCTAATCTGCTGATCGGCAGTTGCGGTCGCTCATGGGGAAGGGAGGTCGTCATGGCAGCACTCGCCTGGTTGCTGATTCCGTTTTTCGCTGCTCTCGGCGCTGCGATATGGGGGAGCTGGGCCGCCAGAAATCGCACGACCGGCGATGTCACCGAACTCGCCGGGTATGCCCGGTTCCGTGAGGCGATGGAGAAATCTCACTCCGGTTCCGACGCTGCCTGAGGCAGCACCGCACGTACGCAGTCGCCAATCCGCATCGCGGCGCCGGCTGCCCACGCCGATCGGCGCAGCACCTCACCTGGCCCTCCGCCTCTTACGGACCGGCCCCGGCGGTGCACTGAGAGACCCTTCCCGTACTGTCGTTCCATGCCACGCCGCACCGCGACGATGCTCGCCTCCACACTGATTCTCATCGCGCTGCTCTGCGCAGGCGTGCTGATGAAAGTGCCGTACTCGGAGATGTCTCCCGGTCCGACGGTGAACACGCTCGGCAAGGTCGGTGGAGATCCGGTCCTGCAGATCTCCGGGCACAAGACGTACAAGACGTCCGGCAACCTCAATATGACGACGGTGCGGGTCACGGGCGCCGACTACAACATGAACCTCGTCGAGGCCGTCTACGGCTGGCTCGCCCACGACAGCGTCGTCGTCCCGCACGACACGCTGTATCCGGACGGCAAGACCGAGCAGCAGTCGACGCAGGAGAACGCCGAGGAGTTCAGCCAGTCCCAGGAGAGCGCCAAGGTCGCCGCCCTGACCGAGCTGGGCATCCCGGTGACCTCGCGCGTCGTGGTCTCCACGGTGATCAAGGACAGCCCCGCGCAGGGCAAGCTGCACGCCGGCGATGTCATCAAGGCGGTCGACGGTACGGCGGTCAAGCAGCCCGAGGACGTCGCGAAGCTCGTCACCAAGCACAAGCCCGGTGAGAACGTCACGTTCACGGTGATCCCGGCCAAGACGGCGGCCGCCGCCGAGAAGGCCGGCAAGGAGCCACAGGGTTCCGAGAAGATCACCATCACGACGGCGAAGGCGGCCAAGGAGAACCGGGCGATCGTCGGCATCCAGGCCGGGACGGACCACACGTTCCCGTTCCGGATCGACATCAAGCTCGCCGATGTGGGCGGCCCGAGCGCCGGTCTGATGTTCTCCCTGGGCATCGTCGACAAGCTGACGCCCGGCCAGCTGACCGGCGGCAAGTTCATCGCGGGCACCGGCACCATCGACGACCAGGGCAAGGTCGGCCCGATCGGCGGCATCAACATGAAGCTGGTCGGCGCGCGCAATGCGGGCGCCAGGTACTTCCTGACGCCGGACGACAACTGCAGGGCCGCCGCGTCCGACACCCCGAGCGGGCTCACGCTCGTGAAGGTCAAGACGATCGACGACGCGAAGAAGTCGCTGGAGAAGATCCGCACGGGGGACACGGCCGCTCTGCCGAGCTGCTCGGCAGGCTGACCGCGCCCCCCACGGGGACGGCGGGCGCGATACCGCCCGCGGTGGTCGGACTATCAGGCCTCGAACGTGGCGGCCAGCGCCTCGGCCAGCCCCGGTACCAGACCCGCGCCGGTCAGTACCTCGCTCGCGGAGTCCTTCTCCCGGAGCCGTACGGCGGACTCCCGCGCACCGTTGCGCAGGACGGCCACGGTCATCCGCACCTCCTGCCGGTCGGGGTGCCGGGCGACCCACTTCGTCAGCTGGGCGTCACTGAGCCCGTCCGGTACGGAGGCCTCGGCGGACGGCGGCAGCATCAGGCGCTCCACCGTCATCGCACATCCGGCCACCGCGTCGGGCCAGGCAATGGTGGCGAGGAACTCGTCCAGCGCCTTTCCGCGGGGGATCTCCTCCTGCTCGATCGGGGTGAGTGCGGCGGTCGTCGACTCCGGGCTGTCGAGACCGAGCTGGGCGGCGAGCCCCGGCTCCTGGGCGCGCAGCTTGGCGGTGTCGACGAGAGCGAAGAGCCGGGCGGGCTGGTCCCACCCGAGGCCGGCGGCGTACTCGTCGATTTCGAGCACGGCGACGGTGAGGGGGCTTGCGGCCATCGGGGGGCCTGAGGGGGAAACGTTGGGCATGCCCAACATCCTGCCTCCTTCCGCCCCGGGAACGGGAACTAGGTAAAGCCTCAGTAAGTTGCATAGGTGGGCTCTACGATCGCTGGGCCCGCTTCACACGACCGCGAACTTCGAGGTGCGCACGTTGGCTTTCCAGATGCCGGACCGCGGCGGAGGCCCGACCGGGCCACGGATCAGAGTCGGCCGCCCGTCCCGGCGCGCCCGTACCCTGCTCATGACACTCGGCGTCCTGGCGATTCTCGCCATGGCGTTCGTCATGTTCGCAGGGTTCTGGACGGACTGGCTCTGGTACCGGTCGGTCGACTATTCGTCCGTCTTCACCACCACCCTGTGGACCAAGATCGGGCTGTTCCTCGTCTTCGGACTGCTGATGGCGATCGCTGTCGGCCTGAACATCTGGCTCGCGCACCGGCTCCGGCCGCCGCTGAGCGCGATGTCGCTGGAGCAGCAGAGTCTGGACCGCTACCGGATGAGCCTCGCCCCGTACAAGAGGTGGGTACTGCTCGCGGTCACCGCGCTCGTCGGGCTGATCGCCGGAGCGTCCGCATCGGGCCAGTGGCGCACGTGGTTGATGTACGTGAACGGCGTGGCGTTCGGGCAGAAGGACCCCCAGTTCCATCTGGACGTCTCCTTCTACGCCTTCGACCTTCCGTGGTACCGCTTCCTGCTGGGCTTCGGCTTCGCGGCCACGGTGCTCTCGCTGATCGCCGCCGCGCTGACCCACTACCTGTACGGCGGGCTCCGCATCACCAGTCCCGGCGCGCGGGCGACCGGCGCGGCCACCGGCCATCTGTCGGTGCTGCTCGGCGTCTTCGTCTCGCTGAAGGCCGTGGCGTACTGGCTCGACCGGTACGGGCTGGCGGTGAAGTCCAGTGACTTCAAGGCGACGGACAACTGGACGGGCCTGCGGTACGTCGACGCCAACGCCTATCTGCCGGCGAAGACGATCCTGTTCTGCATCGCCGCGATCTGCGCCGTGCTGTTCTTCGCGACGCTGTGGCGCCGCACCTGGCAGCTCCCGATGATCGGCCTCGGTCTGATGGTGCTCTCCGCGATCCTGATCGGCGGGCTGTACCCGGCGATCGTGCAGAAGTTCCAGGTCCAGCCGAACGAGCAGGCCAAGGAAGCCCCGTTCATCCGGAAGAACATCCAGGCGACGCGTGACGCGTACGACATCGACGACGCCCAGGTGACCGACTACTCGGGCAAGAGCACCACGACGGACGACGTGAAGCTGCGCGCGAGCGCGGACGACGCGGCGAGCTACCGGGTGATGGACCCCAACGTCGTCTCCCCGGCCTTCCAGCAGCTCCAGCAGAAGCGGAACTATTACCAGTTCCCCAAGACACTGGACGTCGACCGCTACAAGGATGCCGCCGGCAAGGACCAGGACACGGTCATCGGTCTGCGCGAGCTCAACCTGGACGGCATTCCCAAGCGCAACTGGATCAACGACCACTTCACGTACACCCACGGCTACGGCGCCATCGCCGCGCGGGGCACCACGACGGGCAAGAACCCGAAGGGGTCCCCGGACTTCACCGAGTCGGGTCTGCCGACCACCGGCGAGCTCGGCACGTACCGGCAGCAGATCTACTACGGCGAGAAGACCGAGCAGTACTCCATCGTCGGCGGGCCCCAGAAGGAGCTCGACTACGAGGAGGACGGTGAGAAGACCACCAGCTACCAGGGCAACAGCGGAGTCAGCCTCTCCAACGCGTTCAACCGCGCCGCGTACGCGGTCTCGTTCAGCGAGCCGCAGATCCTCTACTCGGGGGCCATCGGCGAGGGCTCGCGGATCCTCTACAACCGCACGCCCAAGGAGCGCGTCGAGGCGGTCGCCCCGTGGTTGACCATCGACGGCGACGCGTACCCGGCGGTGGTGAACCACCGCATCCAGTGGGTCGTCGACGCGTACACCACCACCAACGGGTACCCGTACGCCTCGCGCACGACGCTCGGTGACACCACGGCCGACTCGCTGACCACCAACCAGCGCGCAGTCGTGGCCCAGCAGAACCAGGTCAACTACATCCGCAACTCGGTGAAGGCCACCGTCGACGCGTACGACGGCAAGGTCACGCTGTACGAGTGGGACACCAAGGACCCGGTCCTCAAGACCTGGCGCAAGGCGTTCCCCGGGACGGTGAAGCCACGGGGCGACATCCCCCAGGACCTGATGGCCCACCTGCGGTACCCGCAGGACCTGTTCAAGGTGCAGCGCGAGCTGCTCACCCGCTACCACGTCACCAACCCCGCACAGTTCTACAGCGGCAGTGACGCGTGGCAGGTCCCGGACGACCCGACGAACAAGCAGTCCGGCGTCGTTCCGCCGTACTACCTGAGCATAAAGATGCCGGACCAGTCGGCCCAGAAGTTCTCGCTGACCACCACGTTCACCCCGAAGGGGCGGCCCGACCTCGGGGCGTTCATGGCGGTGGACGCGGATGCGGCCAGCAAGGACTACGGCACCATACGGCTGCTCAGAGTCACCACGACGGTGAAGGGCCCCGGGCAGGTGCAGAGCGAGCTCAACGGCAACGACGATGTCGCCGAGTTCGTGAGAAACCTCAAGGGAACCGACTCCGACATCGAGTACGGCAATCTGCTGACGGTGCCGCTCGACGGGGGGTTCCTCTACATCGAGCCGGTCTATACGCGCGGTGGCACGCAGAACTACCCGCTGCTGCGCAAGGTGGCTGCCTCGTACGGTTCGAAGACCGTCTTCGAGAACAGCCTCGGGGAGGCGCTCAACGCGGTCTTCGGGGTGGACGGCACCGAAACCACGCAGCCGCCGGGCACCACGCAGCCGCCGGGCGAGACCACGAAGCCACCTGTGACCACCGGCGACGCCGCGCTCAAGCAGGCGATCGCGGATGCGCAGAGGGCCTATGCGGAGGGTGAGGCAGCCCTGAAGAAGCAGGACTGGAACGCCTACGGCAAGGCCCAGGCCGATCTGCAGGACGCGCTGAAGCATGCGGCGGCGGCCGCGCCCAAGGCGGACAAGGGCAGCTGAGCAGCTGCCGGTAAAGCCCCACCCCCGCGTCGTGGTACGGTTTGAACACAACGACGCGGGGTGGAGCAGCTCGGTAGCTCGCTGGGCTCATAACCCAGAGGTCGCAGGTTCAAATCCTGTCCCCGCTACTGAAAGACGAAGGCCCGGATTCTTTCGAGGATCCGGGCCTTCGTCGTGCCGTGAAACCTTCCCATGTGGTGGGAGTGAAGTGCGGTTCGCAGGGCACGAGTTGGGTCCGGACGTGTTTGACTTATCTCTCTGTGGGCATGTCGACAAAACGCTGAAGTGACCTCACTGGCCGCGGTATACCAGATGTACGCGGGTCGCAGGTGGTGGGACGATGGTATTTATGGGGGACAGGGCAACTCTGTTGGAGACAGGGCGGTTTGTGCAGCGGCACGTCCATGGGATGGAAAACGTGACGGACGCGGCTTTTGTCGCTGACGCTGCGGGTAACGCCGTGACCGTTGAGAACGCCGAGACCGTGGAAGGCATCGAGGTCGCGGGGGCGGCCGGGACCACGGGAGTCGCCGGGACCGTGGCGGCCTCCGGCGGCGCCGAGAGCACGGAGAGCGCCGAGACCGAAGCGCGGCACCGCCGCGCCGCCGACGCCGGGGACACCGCGTCCATGAGCGTCCTCGGCGCACTGCTGCTGCGCCGTGGTGATCTGAACGGCGCCGAACCCTATCTGCGGGGAGCCACAGCCGACGGCGACCGGGCCGCCGCCAACAACCTGGGGGTTCTCCTCCACCAGCGCGGATATGCCGACGAGGCGGCCGGCTGGTGGCGTATCGCCGCCGTCGCCGGTTCCGCCGCCGCCGCGCACGCCCTGGGCCGCCACTACCGCGAGCGCGGCGACGAGCCCGGCGCCGAGTACTGGCTGCGCCAGTCCGCCGAGCAGGGCCATGCGCTGGGCGCGTACGCCCTTGCCGACCTGCTGGAACACCGCAGCGATGTCGGCGCCGAGCGCTGGTTGCGCGCCGCCGCCGAGCAGGGCCACCGGGAGGCCGCCTACCGCCTGGCACGCGCCCTGGAGCGCAGGGCCGCCGCCGACCCGCACGACGCGTTCGGCCGTCCCGGAGCGGACGCGGGGCTCGGGATGGGCATGGGGCCCGGTCCGGGGGCGACCGGTGGTCCCGTGACCGGTACACGTAACGCGGGCGGGGCCGCCGTGCGCAAGGACGACGGACCCGTGGCCGGTTCCGCCGGGCAGGTCGGTGAGGCCGAACAGTGGTACCGGCAGGCCGCCGCGCGCGGACACCGTCGCGCCGCCCTGCATCTCGGCGCCATCCTCGAACGGCGCGGCGAGCTCAAGGAGGCCGGCCGCTGGTACCTCACCTCCGCCAGGGACGGCGAGGCACGGGCCGCCTGCGCGCTCGGATTCCTGCTGCGCGATGCGGGCGACGAGGAGAGCGCCGCCGTGTGGTGGCTGCGCGCCGCCCAGGACGGTGACGGCAACGCCGCCAACGCCCTGGGCGCCCTGCACGCCGCCCGCGGCGAGCAGCAGACCGCCGAGCGCTGGTACCGCGCCGCCATGGACGCGGGCGACGTCAACGGCGCGTACAACCTCGGACTGCTCTGCGCCGCCCAGGACCGTACGCCGCAGGCCGAGCAGTGGTACCGCCGTGCCGCATACGCCGGTCATCGCGAGGCCGCCAACGCACTGGCCGTGCTCCTGCTCCAGGCGGGGGACGCGACCGGTGCGGAGCCCTGGTTCTCCAAGGCCGCCGAGGCGGGCAGCGTCGACGCAGCCTTCAACCTCGGCATCCTGCACGCAGGGCGCGACGAGGACCGGGCAGCGCTCAGCTGGTACGAGCGGGCCGCCGCCGCCGGGCACACGGAGGCGGCGCTCCAGGTCGGCATGGCGCTGCTGCACCACGGCGAGGAGCAGGAGGCCGAGCGCCATCTGCGCTGCGCCGCGGGCGGCGGCAGCGCCGAGGCCGCCTTCCGGCTGGCCGGGGTGCTGGACTCGCGGCAGCCGCCGCCGGGACCGCCCGCCCTCGGCGAGCCGATGCCGGAGAAGACCGAGTGCGAGGAGTGGTACGAGCGGGCCGCCGAGCAGGGGCACCGCCGTGCCCAGGTGCGCGTCGGCATGCTCGCCGCCGCTCGCGGCGATGTGGACAGCGCCGCCCGCTGGTACCGCGAGGCGGCCGAGGCGGGCAGCCGTAACGGGGCCTTCAACCTCGGGCTGCTCCTCGCCCGCGAGGGCAGCGAGCGCGAGGCCGCGCTGTGGTGGAGCCGTGCCGCGAACGACGGGCACGGGCGGGCCGCGCTGCGCCTCGCCCTGCTCGCCGCCCGTCGCGGCGAACTCACCGAGGGGCAGCGCTGGTGCGCACGGGCGGTCGAGCTGGGCCCGGCGGAGGTCGCCGAGCGGGCAGCACGGCTGCGCGAGGCACTGCACCAGGAGCTGACCGCGTAGGGGAGCACCAGGGGTGCGGTACGGGGCGTGGCACCGGCCGGGGCGCCCCACCCGTCCGAGCCGGTGCAGGGTCGACGGGCATGCTGCATGCCACGGGGATGTGCCGGCGGGTCCGGCGCCGTGCCACGGTCAGCCCCGTCACCCGCGATCCTTCCCCGAGCCCCCGGCCCCCTGTGCGGGCCGGTACGCCGAGTCTCCGCGGGCCGCCGCCCCACCCCCGCAGAAACGGATTTGCGCTGGTCGGGGGCGTCACGTAATGTTGTGTTCACCGACGCGGGGTGGAGCAGCTCGGTAGCTCGCTGGGCTCATAACCCAGAGGTCGCAGGTTCAAATCCTGTCCCCGCTACTGAAGGCAGAGGGCCGGATCCTTTTACAGGGATCCGGCCCTCTGTTCATGTCCGAGGCCATCGCCTCAGAGCGTGTGGCCCACCGCCTCCCCGCACATCGCCCGGTCGACGGCTTGGAGTCGGTCACGGCACCGGAAACCGCCGTCGCCCGCACCGGGTCTTTCGCGGCGTCTCAGGCCGTTGCCGCGCAGTTCGGGCAGATGCCGCGGTACGTCACCTCGACGTCGGAGACCGTGAAGCCGAAGCGCTCGTCGGCCGGCAGGTCCGCCAGCGGATCGCCCGCCGGGTGCACGTCACGGATGGCGCCGCACCGGGCGCAGACCAGGTGGTGGTGGGGGCGGTGCGCGTTCGGGTCGTATCGCTTCGCGCGGCGATCGGTGGAGACCTCGATGACTTCACCGAGGGTCACCATCTCGCCGAGCGTGTTGTAGACGGTGGCACGGGAGATCTCCGGCAGCTTGGCGACGGCCCGGGCGTGGACCTCGTCGGCCGTCAGGTGCACATGGTCCCCGTCGAGGACTTCGGCCACGACACGCCGCTGCGCAGTCATGCGCCAGCCGCGTCCGCGGAGCCGTTCCAACAGGTCACTCATGGAAACAAGCCTAACAGTGAGGGGACCCTGGTCCCGAACGGGTGTTACTTTAGATATTCACTTGACTTGGACTGAGTCCATTGTAGGATCGGGACCGGCATACGCCAAGGGACAGGCTGTGCGGACATCAGGACATGACGGATGTGCAGGAACGACGCAGGAGGCGCACGTGACGCAGGGACCGCTCACCACGGAGGCCGGCGCGCCGGTCGCCGACAACCAGAACAGTCAGACCGCGGGCGTCGGCGGTCCGGTCCTGGTGCAGGACCAGTCGCTGCTGGAGAAGCTCGCGCATTTCAACCGCGAGCGCATTCCGGAGCGCATCGTGCACGCCCGCGGCGCCGGTGCGTATGGCACGTTCACGGTGACCCGCGACGTCTCGCAGTGGACGCGGGCGAAGTTCCTCTCCGAGGTCGGCAAGCAGACCGAGACGTTCCTGCGTTTCTCCACCGTCGCGGGCAACCTCGGCTCCGCCGACGCGGTGCGTGACCCCCGCGGCTTCGCGTTGAAGTTCTACAGCGAAGAGGGCAACTACGACCTCGTCGGCAACAACACCCCGGTGTTCTTCATCAAGGACGCCATCAAGTTCCCGGACTTCATCCACACCCAGAAGCGCGACCCGTACACCGGCTCGCAGGAGGCGGACAACGTCTGGGACTTCTGGGGTCTGTCGCCCGAGTCCACCCATCAGGTGACCTGGCTCTTCGGTGACCGCGGCATCCCGGCCACGCTGCGTCACATGAACGGGTACGGCTCGCACACCTATCAGTGGAACAACGAGGCCGGCGAGGTGTTCTGGGTCAAGTACCACTTCAAGACCGATCAGGGCATCAAGAACCTCACCCAGGCCGAGGCGAACAAGCTCGCCGGCGAGGACCCGGACAGCCACCAGCGCGATCTCCGCGAGGCGATCGAGCGCGGCGACTTCCCGTCCTGGACCGTGCAGGTCCAGATCATGCCCGCGTCGGAGGCGGCCACCTACCGCTTCAACCCGTTCGACCTCACCAAGGTGTGGCCGCACGCGGACTACCCGCCGATCGAGATCGGAAAGCTGGAGCTCAACCGCAACCCGGAGAACATCTTTGCGGAGACCGAGCAGTCGATCTTCAGCCCCGCGCACTTCGTTCCTGGCATCGGCCCGTCCCCGGACAAGATGCTCCAGGGCCGCCTCTTCGCGTACGGCGACGCCCACCGGTACCGCGTCGGCATCAACGCCGACCACCTGCCGGTGAACCGTCCGCACGCCACCGAGGCGCGGACGAACAGCCGGGACGGCTACCTGTACGACGGCCGCCACAAGGGTGCGAAGAACTACGAGCCCAACAGCTTCGGCGGTCCGGTCCAGACCGACCGTCCGCTGTGGGAGCCCACCACGGTCACCGGTGAGATCGGTACGCACGAGGCCCCGAGCCACGCCGAGGACAACGACTTCGTGCAGGCCGGAAACCTCTACCGGCTCTACTCCGAGGACGAGAAGGCGCGCCTGATCGACAACCTCGCCGGGTTCATCGCCAAGGTCTCGCGCGACGACATCGCCGAGCGCGCGATCAACAACTTCCGTCAGGCCGACGGCGACTTCGGCAAGCGACTCGAGGCGGCGGTCCAGGCCCTGCGCGCCTAGTGCCCCTCCCGGCACTGGAGCGTATCCGCCGCGTACCGGCTCTCCGGCCGACGATGGGCCTGTCCCTCTTCACCGAGGGGGACAGGCCCATCGGCCGTACGTACGGGGGGTGCTCAGCCGACAAGCTCCACCGGATGGCGCCGGGCCGGTGCCCAGCAACGGATGATGTCGCGGACCGAGACGATGCCGACGGGCCCGTGGTCGTCCAGCACGATCAGATGGCGGAATCCGCCGTGCGTCATGGCCTCCGCGGCCTCTTCCAGGGTCCAGCTGGGCGCGGCGAAGACCACATCGTTGGTGGTGTGGGTGGACGCGGTCTCGGTATCGGGGTTCTGGCCGGAGCCGACCGCGTTCAGGATGTCGCGTTCGGTGAGGATGCCGATCCCGCTGGTGTCCCGGTCGAGGACGACTGCTGCCCCGATGCGGCGTGCCGACATCAGTTGGGCCGCCTGGCGGAGCGTATGGGTGGGGCCGATAGTGAGGACCATCGTGCTCATGGCGTCACGGACGAGCATGAAGGGAGCCACCTCCTTCGTGAAGCGACTGCGTGAGCCGATTCACAAGTTCACAAGTGGGGGGACTCTCAGCGTTGCATCCTTGGGGGGAGTCCAACAAGGGGTGCGTGGAGATCATTCGAGGGGCGCGCGGAAGTGCACCACACGCCCCTCGGAGTCCGCACGGCTCGTGACGGCCCGGGATCAGTAGCGCTGGTTGAGATACCCCAGCAGCTCGTGGTGGAGCAGGCTGTTCGAGGCCGCCGCGTTTCCGCCGCCCGGACCGGAGACTCCGTCCAGGCTGGTGAACCGGCCCCCCGCCTCCTGGACGATGATCGCGTTCGCCGCCATGTCCCAGAGCGAGAGCTCCGGCTCCGCGCAGATGTCGACGGAACCCTCGGCGACCATCATGTACGGCCAGAAGTCGCCGTACCCACGCGTACGCCAGCAGGCCCGCGTCAGGTCCATGAAGCCGTCGAGCCGGCCCTGCTCCTCCCAGCCGGTCATCGAGGCGTACGCGAACGAGGCGTCCGCGATCCGCTCGACCTTCGAGACGTGCAGCCGGGTCGCGGAGGTGAGGCTGCGGCCGGAGTACGCCCCCGCGCCCTTCGCCGCCCACCAGCGGCGGCCCAGCGCGGGCGCCGACACGACACCGACCACCGGCTGGAACCCTCCCCCACTCTCGGCTCCGCTCGAGCGGGAGGTGCCCCCTCCGCCCGCCTCCATCAGCGAGATCAGGGTCGCCCAGACCGGGACACCGCGGACGTAGTTCTTGGTGCCGTCGATCGGGTCGATGACCCAGCGGCGCGGACCGGTGCCCTCGATCCCGTACTCCTCGCCGAGGATCGCATCGCGCGGACGTGCCCGATGGAGGTGGCCGCGGATCAGTTCCTCGGCGGCCTTGTCGGCCTCGCTCACCGGTGTCATGTCCGGCTTGGTCTCGACCTTGAGGTCCAGAGCCTTGAACCGGTCCATCGTCGCCGCGTCGGCGGCGTCCGCCAGCACGTGGGCGAGGCGCAGATCATCGTGGTAATCGGGCATGTCGTCACAGTATCGACCGCAGGTGAACAGGGCCACACGGCCCCGGAGGCTGCTCGAAGTCTTGACAGTGCCCAGTGGCGCGTCAACTCTGAACCGCAGAGTCCCTGGCGTGGGAGGCGACGATGCCCACAGCGCGCGAAGCATTGCTGGACGCCGCCCTCTCGGCGCTCACCATCCGGCCCTGGCCGACCGTGCGGATGGTCGATGTCGCGTCCGCCGCCGGAGTCTCCCGGCAGACCCTCTACAACGAGTTCGGCAGCAAGGACGGCCTGGCCCGGGCCCTGGTCCGGCACGCTGCCGACGGCTATCTCGCAGGTGTCGAACGGGCGCTGGGATCGCCCGGCGGCACGGGGGACAGGGTGGCCGCGACCGCCCTCTGGACGGTGCGGGCGGCCCGTACGAACGCCCTGGTCAGGGCGTTGCTCACGGGTTGCTGGAGCGAGCGATTACCCCGTCCCGTACGCCTGACGGCGCCGGCCGGTTCGTCCGTACCGGCGCAGCGGCGGGCCGATGCCGGACCGCCGACCCCCGTCGAACTCCTCGGTCTGGTGTGCGACCGCGCGGTGGCCGCGCTGGACGAGGGGCGCCCGCCGCGCGACTCAGCAGCACTGGCCACGACCTGCGAGGTCGCGATGCGCCTCGCGCTCTCGTACGCGGTCGCCGCGTCCGCCCTCCCCACGGACGCGGCGCCGCTGGTGCGCGAGGTGGTGGAGCGGTGGCCCGCGGCGTGACGGGCGGGCCACCGGCGCCCCGGAGCGCGAGCGCCGCGTGCGCGAGGTGCCGGCCGTGGATGCGGCCGGGCACAGTGCCGCCTGTCACTGTCAGTGGGACGAGCCCGACAGCTGCAGTCCGATCACACCCAGGATCACCAGCGAGATCGACACCAGCTTGAGGGTGGAGACCACATCGTCCAGGAAGACCATGCCGTAGATCGCGGTGCCCGCTGCACCGATGCCCGTCCAGACGGCGTAGGCGGGCCCCACGTCGAGCTTCTTCAAGGAGAGCGTCAGCAGACCGAAGCTGCCGAGCGCGAAGACGCAGAACGCGATGGTCGGCCAGAGCCGGGTGAAGCCGTGGGACAGCTTCAGACAGACGGCGAAGCCGGTCTCCAGAAGTCCTGCGACCACGACCAGCAGCCACGCCATCGTCAGTGCCCTCCCACGTCGGTGACTGCTCCGTCCCGCTGAGCGCGATTATGCACTTACCGTCAGCAGCAGGTCGCAAACGTACCCGGATCAGTCGCCTTCGCGGCGCTCCCGGGTGGCCAGCAGCCGGTGCAGGGAGTCCAGCCGTGCCGGATCGGCGTGCCCGGAGGCGACCCAGGCGCCCAGCGCGCATTCCGGTTGGGTGGCGTCATGGGTGCAACCGCGGGGACAGCCCTCGGTGCCCGGTTCCAGGTCGGGGAACGCGTGGATGACCCGTGAGGGGTCGATGTGGTTCAGCCCGAAGGAGCGCACCCCGGGGGTGTCGACCACCCAGCCGCGCCCGTCCGGCAGTGGCAGCGCGAGCGCCGAGGTGGTGGTGTGACGGCCGCGGCCCGTGACCGCGTTGACGACGCCCGTCGTACGCCGCCGGTCCTTCGGCACGAGGGCGTTGACCAGGGTGGTCTTCCCGACGCCGGAATGCCCGACAAAGGCGGTCACCCGGTCGTTCAGCTGCTCGCGCACCCGTTCCGCCGCGTCGCCGTTCTCCAGCTCCTCGCGGTTGGTGACGATGTACGGGACCCCCAGGGGGGTGTACGCCTCCAGGAGCTTGTCCGGCGATGCGAGGTCGGACTTGGTCAGGACCAGGAGCGGGGAGAGTCCGCCGTCGTACGCCGCCACCAGACAGCGGTCGATCATCCGCGGGCGGGGCTCCGGATCCGCCAGCGCGGTGACGATCGCCAGCTGGTCGGCGTTGGCGACGACCACCCGCTCGTACGGATCGTCGTCGTCCGCCGTCCGCCGCAGCACCGAGCGGCGCTCACCGATCCGGACGATGCGCGCGAGGGTGTCCTTGTCGCCGGACAGATCGCCGACGATCGAGACGGTGTCGCCGACCACCGCGGCCTTCCGGCCCAGTTCCCGGGCCTTCATCGCCATGACCGTACGGCCGTCGACGAGGCATGTCAGGCGGCCGCGGTCCACGGTGAGGACCATGCCTTCCTCGGCGTCCTCGTGCTTGGGGCGGGTATGTGTACGAGGCCGGTTGCCCTTCGGGTTGGGGCGGAACCGGATGTCGTCCTCGTCGGGGTTCTTGCCGTAGCGACGCATGATTCAGGCCCCGAGCATTCGGGTCCACATCTGCGGGAAGTCCGGCAGGGTCTTGGCGGTTGTCGCCACGTTCTCGATCTCCACTCCGGGGACGGCAAGGCCGATGATCGACCCAGCGGTTGCCATCCGGTGGTCGTCGTACGTATGGAAGGTACCGCCGTGCAGCGGGCGCGGCTCGATGTGCAGCCCGTCGGCGGTCTCGGTGACGTTGCCGCCGAGCTCGTTGATCTCCTTGGTGAGCGCGGCCAGCCGGTCCGTCTCGTGCAGCCGCAGATGTGCGACACCGCTCAGTGTGGAGGGGGAGTCGGCGAGGGCCGCGACCGCAGCGATGCCGGGGGTCAGTTCGCCGACCTCGCCGAGGTCCACGTCGATGCCGTGGATACGCCCCGATCCGGTGAACGTCAGACCGCGTTCGGTCAGTTCACAGCTGCCGCCCATCGTGGTGAAGATCTCGCGCAGCGTGTCACCCGGCTGGGTGGTGTGCTCCGGCCAGTCCGGGATCGTCACCCGGCCACCGGTGACCAGCGCCGCCGCGAGGAAGGGCTGGGCGTTGGAGAGATCCGGCTCGACCGTCAGGTCGCGGCCGAGCAGTGCCGACGGGGACACCCGCCAGACATTCGGCTCGCCGCCCGTCTCCGGCTCGTCGACCTGGGCGCCGACGGCCCGCAGCATGTCGACCGTCATCCGGATGTGCGGCATCGAAGGCAGCCGGGAACCGGTGTGGCGTACCTCCACGCCCTGGTTGAAACGCGGTGCCGACAGCAGCAGCGCCGAGACGAACTGGGACGACGAGGAGGCGTCGATCGCCACCGGGCCGCCGTCCAGCGCCCCGCCGCCGTGCACGGTCATCGGCAGCGAACCGCGCCCGTCGTCGTCGATCCGGGCGCCGAGCACCCGCAGCGCGTCGATCACGCCGGTCAGCGGCCGCTCGTACGCACGCGGGTCGCCGTCGAAGCGGATCGGACCGTCGGCGAGGGCCGCGACCGGCGGCAGGAAACGCATCACCGTTCCGGCGTTGCCGACGTCGACCGTGGTGGGGCCGTGCAGCCCGGCCGGAATGACCCGCCAGGCCTCGCCGGAGCCGTCCGGGCCGACGCCCTCCTCGATGCCGACGCCCATGGCACGCAGCGCCTGCGCCATCAGCAAGGTGTCGCGGGAGCGCAGCGGGCGGCGCAGCCAGCCCGGCTCGGCGGCGAGGGCGGCCAGGACCAGCGCCCGGTTGGTGACCGATTTCGATCCGGGCACGGTGACGGTCGCGTCGACGGCCCCGCTCGCATGGGGGGCGGGCCAGAGGGCGGGGTGCACGGAACTTTCGGTCATGGACCTCACTTTAGTGGCTCGCCGCAAACCCGGATCTTGATCAAACAGGCTGAAACCGGGGCGTAAGAGAAGCGTGGTAGGCGTTGCCGCAGGCTGTTGTCCCTCACCGGCCGAGCATCCAGCGGCCGCCGCCGATCAGTGAGCAGATCGACACCGCATGGAAAAAGCCCAGCCACAGCACGGCCGGCACATCCGTGAGCCGGGACAGCTGGTCCGCGTCCGAGTCCGGCGCCCCGCCGCGCCGTCGCTTCGACTGCAGCTCGAACGCCGGACGCACACCCCCGAGGAGCAGGAACCAGACCACGGTGTACCCGAACAGCGACTGCACCGCGGGTGAAGCCAGCCAGGACACCAGCAGGAACGCCGTGCCGGTGAAGATCACCGCGAGCGCCCCGTACAGATTGCGGATCATCACCAGCATCACCGCGAGCAGCGCGGTCGACACCCACAGCAGCAGCGTGATCCGGCCGTCGGTGAGCAGCCAGGCGCCGCCGAGTCCCAGCAGCGGCGGCGCGGTGTAGCCCGCCGCCGCGGTGAGGATCATGCCTGTGCCGGTGGGCCTGCCGCGGCTGACGGTCAGCCCGCTGGTGTCCGAGTGCAGCCGGATGCCTTCCAGTCTGCGCCCGCTGACCAGGGCGATCAGCCCGTGCCCGCCCTCGTGGGCGATGGTGATCGCGTTGCGCGAGAGGCGCCACAGGATATTCGGTACGACGGCGATGAGCGCGACCGTGGCCGTCACGACCACCAGCCACTGCTCGGGTGCGGGCTGGGTACCGAAGACGCGATCCCACAGGTTGCCCAGTGCGGCGCTGTCCATGTGCGGGCGGCTCCTTGCGGTCGTGTCGGTGGGTCGTGGCAGTCTGGCACTTATGTGCGGACGGTATGCAGCGAGTCGGCGGCCCGAGGATCTGACCGGACTCTTCGGCGTCGAGAAATGGGAACCGGCGGAGACACTGGAGCCCGACTACAACGTGGCGCCGACCAAAGAGGTCTACGCCGTACTGGAACGTCCCGTGAAAGACGCGGATGATCAACGCCCGGTTCGCCAGCTGCGCGCCCTGAAGTGGGGACTCGTCCCCTCGTGGGCCAAGTCGCCCGAGGGCGGAGCCCGGATGATCAACGCCCGAGCGGAGACCGTCCACGAGAAGCCGTCCTTCCGCCGCCCCTTCGTCTCGCGCCGCTGCATCCTGCCCGCCGACGGCTACTACGAGTGGGTCACCGGCACCGACGAGCGGCAGCTGGAGGAGAAGGGGAGGAAGAAGCGGCCGCGGAAGCAGCCGTACTTCGTGACGCCCGCCGACGGATCGGTCTTCGCGATGGCCGGACTGTACGAGTTCTGGCGTGACCGGACGCTGCCGGACGACCACCCGCAGGCCTGGTGGGTGACCTGCTCCGTGATCACCACCGAGGCGGAGACCACCCCGCTCGCCGTCGCCCCCGCCGAGGGCCCGGGCGCACTCGCCGACATCCACCCCCGGATGCCGCTGATGCTGACCCCGGACCGCTGGGACGCCTGGCTGGACCCCTCGCGCACCGACATCGAGGAGCTGCGGGCGCTGCTGGCACCGCCGCCCGGCGGACTGATGCGGGCGTACCCGGTGGCCACGGCGGTCAGCAACGTCCGCAACAACGGGCCCGAGCTCCTGGAGGAACTGACCGCGCCGGAGGTCGGCACGCTCTTCTGACCGGGCAGGATGAGTGTTGTGAGTCGTAGAGAGACAGCCCCGAGGGCCGAGACGGTCGACACCGCCACCGGGCCCGCCCGGATCACCTGGTTGCCCGCGCGCAGACCCCGTCTGGTGCTCGCCGTCAGCCACGGCGCCGGCGGCGGCATCGAGGCCCGCGACCTCCAGGCGCTGGCCGCCGCACTGCCCGCACGCGGTGTGACCGTCGCGCTGGTGGAGCAACCGTGGCGGGTCGCCGGGAAGAAGCTCGCGCCCGCCCCGAAGACCCTGGACACCGGCTGGCGCGATCTGTGGCCTGCTCTCACCGCACCCGGGCTGCCCGTCGTCGCCGGCGGACGCAGCGCAGGCGCGCGGGTGGCCTGCCGCACGGCGGCCGAGCTCGGCGCGCACGCCGTCCTCGCGCTCAGCTTCCCGCTGCACCCGCCGGGCAGACCGGAGAAGTCCCGCAAGGACGAACTGCTCGGCGCGGGCGTGCCCACACTCGTCGTGCAGGGCGGCCACGACCCGTTCGGGCGGCCGGCCGAATTCCCCCCGGGGGAGTACGAGATCGCCGAGGTGCCGTACGGGGACCACGGCTTCGCCGTACCGAAGAAGTCCGGACTGACCGAGGGCCGGGCGATGGAACTCCTCACCGCCGCCGTGACGGAATGGCTGGACCGACTCCCGTAACGCAGGCCCGCACATCCCCAGTGGATCGGATCACACCCCGCGGACGACCCGGCGCACCCCGGGAATGTTGCGTCGGGGACCACTGTTGTTCGGGACATCGGTACATCAACGTCGTACGTGGAGAGGGAGTCCGTCGCATGGGTTCGACCATCTGCCCGCGCCGCTCGAACGCCGCTGACCTGGAGTGGACGGTGCTGCACGCGGCGAAGACACCCCCCGGGGGGGCACGGAGCGGATCGGAACGACAGCCCGCGTCGAAGCAAGGTCGACTATTCTCCGATTCGAGCGGGTCCGGTCTCGGAACCGCCACAGCGTTGGAGGAGGTGGGTCCGGTCACCGGTACCGACACAGGGACCGACGACGGCCGCGCGGAGGAGACGACCGCCGAGCGCAATGCGCGCTTCGAGCGGGACGCCCTCGGTTTCCTCGACCAGATGTACTCGGCCGCGCTGCGCATGACGCGCAATCCCGCAGACGCCGAGGACCTGGTTCAGGAGACGTATGCGAAGGCGTACGGCTCCTTCCACCAGTTCCGCGAGGGGACGAACCTCAAGGCGTGGATGTACCGCATCCTCACCAATACGTTCATCAACTCGTACCGCAAGAAGCAGCGCGAACCCCAGCGCAGTGCCGCCGAGGAGATCGAGGACTGGCAGCTGGCGCGCGCCGAGTCGCACATGTCCACAGGTCTGCGCTCCGCCGAGTCGCAGGCGCTCGATCACCTGCCGGACTCGGACGTGAAGTCCGCGCTGCAGGCGATCCCCGAAGAGTTCCGCATCGCGGTATACCTCGCCGATGTAGAGGGCTTTGCCTACAAGGAGATCGCGGACATCATGGGGACTCCCATCGGTACGGTGATGTCCCGACTGCACCGGGGCCGCCGCCAACTGCGCGGCATGCTGGAGGACTACGCCCGTGAACGCGGGCTCGTCCCCGCCGGTGCCGGAGAGTCGGACGATCGGAAAGGCTCGGGCTCATGAGCTGCGGAGAGCCGCACGAGACAGACTGCTCAGAGGTCCTCGATCATCTCTACGAGTTTCTCGACCACGAGATGCCCGACAGCGACTGCAGCAAGTTCGAGGTGCACTTCGAGGAGTGCTCCCCGTGCCTGGAGAAGTACGGGCTGGAGCAGGCGGTGAAGAAGCTGGTCAAGCGCTGCTGCGGTCACGACGACGTGCCGGCCGACCTGCGCTCCAAGGTGATGGGCCGGATCGATCTGATCCGCTCCGGGCAGACCGTGCCGGACCAGGACGTGGTGGCCGACCTGCCGAGCGCCGCCACGGAGTGACCGGCGGCCCCCCTGAAGGCGGGGGCCTTTTTCTGCACGCTGAGGGCGTGCCGCGACTGTCGCGGCACGCCCTCACCCGTACCACCGCCAACGCGTGCACTTCACCCGAACGTGCTAATCGGGTTCAACCATGCTCGACCGAGTGCCCAACTCGCTAGCGTGGCGCCTCCATCGACCTAGTGGGGGGGCGGGCAGGGCGGGTGAGAGGCACCGGGGCTGCGGCGCGCGCGGTCATTCTGGCCGCCGCGGTCTGCGCTGTCCTCTGTGTGCGGCCCGCGCTGCCGCCCGGCGGTACGGGGGTGCCCTGGGGCACCGTCGGCCTGCTCACCGGGCTCTATCTGGCCTGTGAACTGCCCGGACGCCGCCCGTTCTTCGGCAGCTCCGTGCCGATCAGTGCCGGATCGTTCTTTCCGCTGCTGCTCGCGGCGGCGTTCCTGCTGCCGCCCGCCGCCGCGGCGCTGGTCGCGATTCCCGGCTCACTCGCAGGCCGGGTGGAGAACGCGCCCGTGGCGGCCCGCCGCGTCTGGCGCACGGCCCAGCTGGTGATCACTGTCTGGGTGGCGTCGACCGTCCACGGCCTGCTCGGCGGCGGCGCCACGCTCGGCGGGTCCGGCCCCGGCCTGCTGCCCGACTTTCCGTACGCCGTCCTGCCCGCCTGCGTCGCCGCGCTGGCCTTCAGCCTCGTCCTGACCGCCCTGGACGGCTCGATCCGGGCCGCGGCCGAACGGCTGCCCGTCCGCCGCGCCTGGAGCGGGCTGCTGCCGAGCTCGCTCGGACCGCACCTGGTGCACGGGCTCGCCGGACTGATGATGGCCCTGCTGTGGCGCAGCTCGTACGGGCCGCTGTCGGCGCTCTTCGTCCTGCTGCCGATGTACATCTCCTGCTGGGTCTTCTCCCAGTACCACCGCCAGCAGGCAGCACACCGCGCCACCATCCGGGCACTGGTGCAGGCCGTCGACATCAAGGACACATACACCCGGGGGCACAGCGAGCGGGTCGGGCAGGCCTCCGTGCTGATCGCCAGGGAGCTGGGCATGGCGGAGGACCGGCTCGAAGTGCTCCGGTTCGCCGGGATCCTGCACGACGTCGGCAAGCTCGGCGTGCCGACCCGGGTGCTGCGCAAGGAGGGGCCGCTCACCCCGGAGGAACGGCGCGTGATCGAGCTGCACCCGGAGTACGGCCACGAGATCGTCCGGGGCATCGGCTTCCTGGGCGAGGCGCGGGCGGCGATCCTGCACCACCACGAGCGGCTCGACGGCAGCGGCTACCCCTACGGGCTGAGCGGGCGGGAGATTCCCGAGTTCGCACGGGTCGTCGCGGTGGCCGACGCCTTCGACGCGATGACGTCGACGCGGTCGTACCGCAGGGGACGGTCGGTGCCGGTGGCGGTGGCGGAGCTGAAGCGCTGTGCGGGGACGCAGTTCGATCCGCAAATGGTGCGGGCGCTGGCGCGGGCGGTGGAGCGGTGCGGGTGGGCTGCGGAGACGGTGGCGGTGACGGCGGACGAGGCAGTTCCGTCGCCGGGTGCGGGCGCCGGGTTCGTCCCGCAGGCTTCTCGTCCCCGGCCGCCGGACGGGCTTGATGGTGCCGACGGGCCCGACGGTGCGGACGGGCTCGACGCCGCCGCGGAACGTCCCCGGTGACCGGCGCCGTCGCTGCCGTCCGTGGCGGTGCCGTTGTGCTTGCCCTCGGGGGGCTGGCCCACACTCTCTGGCACGGAGTTCATGAACCCGGGCATGCCCTTGTCTTCGGGGCGCTCATCACCGTCGGCGAGCTCGCCCGCTGGGGTGCGCTGCCCGGGGAGCGGGAGCCCGCGCCGCTCGGGGCCGCCGGCGCGCTCGCGTACGCCCTGCTCGGCCGCAGTGGCGGGCAACCCACCACCCACGGGGTCCTCCAGGTCATCGCCGTCCTCGTCGCCGCGCAGCTTGTCGCCGCCGTGCCCCATGTGGCGCGCGGCAGCGGGCCCACCGCCGACCAGCTCGCCCGGCGGATCGTCACCGTCTCGTTCGCCGCCGTGTGCTTCCAGCCGCTCTACAACTCCGGCCGGACCGCCGACTGGTTCGGCGACGGCCCGTTCTTCGCGCTCTTCCTTCTCGTCCTGCTCGGGCTCACCGCCCTGTGCGACGCCGTGCTCGGCGCCCTGCTGCTGCGCTCCGGCACCTTCCCCCACGGCTTCAGGAGCAGGGGCGGCACCTCCATCCCGTACGGGCCGCTGCTCCGCGACGAGCTGCGCGCCCTCCTCGGCATCGGTTCGGCGGTCTGTGCGACCGGTGCGGTGATGGCGCTCGGGGTCGCCGTCGCCGGGCTGTGGGCGCTGCCCGTGCTCTGCGTACCGCTGCTGCTGACCCAGGTGTCGTTCCGCAGGTTCGTCGCGGTGCGCACCACCTACCGGCAGACCATCGCCTCGCTCGCCCGGTCCACCGAGATCGCCGGCTACACCCCCCACGGGCATGCCCGCAGGGTGGCGGTCCTCTGTACGGCCGTCGGCCGGGAGCTGGGGCTCTCCGGGGCCGAGCTCACCGTGCTGGAGCACGCCGCCCTGATGCACGACATCGGTCAGCTCTCCCTCGTCGACCCCGTGCCCGACGGGGCGACCGCCCCGCTGCCCGCCGCGGAGCAGCGCAGGATCGCGCTGCTGGGCGGGGCCGTGGTCCGGCAGACCGGCGTGGACTCCGAGATCGCCGTCGTGGTGGAGCGGCAGGCCGACCCGTACCGCGAGCAGCCGCTGCCCGCCCGGATCGTCCGTGCCGTCAACGCATACGACGACCTGTGCGGGGAAGGTCTCAGCGGCCCGCTCGGCGCTTTGGAACGGCTCCGGCTCGGCACCGCCCACGACTACCAGCCGGAGGTGGTCGAATCGCTTGCCAGGGTCCTGGCCCGGGGCGGTCTGACCCCCGTCCCGCCTGGGTAACCCATGGGTAATGAGCGGGCGTCCTGCCAGGCATGGTTGGATGCGAAGGAGAGCGCAAGAACGAGGGTGTCCAGTCGGGACAGGCGGGAATCGTGAGGATCTTCGGGAAGGTACGGCATCGGCCCTCCGCCTCTTGGCGGCAGGCCACGGACCGCGCGTTCACGCTGATCGGCGACGGCCGGTACGAGGACGCGGGCGCACTGCTGACACGGGCGGCGGACCTGGAACCCTGGCTCTCCGAGTCATGGTTCAACCTGGCGCTGCTGCACAAGTTCCGGCATGACTGGGAACAGGCGAGAGCGGCGGGGCTGCGCGCCGTCGCGCTCCTCGACAAGGAGTTCGGAGCCCCCGACTGGTGGAACGTCGGGATCGCCGCCACCGCCCTGCAGGACTGGCCGCTGGCCCGCCGCGCCTGGCAGGCGTACGGCCTGAAGGTGCCCGGCGCCGGCCAGCACACCGCGGCGGCCAACAGCGAGCCGGTCGGTATGGAGCTGGGCAGCGCGGCCGTGCGGCTGTCGCCCGAGGGCGAGGCCGAGGTCGTCTGGGGCCGCAGGCTGGATCCGGCCCGGATGGAAGTGCTGTCGATCCCGCTGCCCTCCTCCGGTCGGCGCTGGGGCGAGGTCGTCCTGCACGACGGGGTGCCGCACGGCGAGCGGGTCACCGCGGCCGGCCCCTCGTACCCCGTGTTCGACGAGATCGAGCTCTGGGCGCCGTCCCCCGTACCCACCTGGGTGGTGCTCCTCGAAGCTGCCACGGAGGCGGACCGGGACGCTCTGGAGCAGCTGGCGTCCGATGCCGGGTTCGCCGCCGAGGACTGGTCGTCATCCGTACGGCTGCTCTGCCGGGCCTGTTCCGAGAGCCGGATGGAGAGCGACGAGGGTGACGGCGAGCATCTCGACCCGCACGACCGCAGCGAGCCCGGCCATCCGGGTCCGCTCGGCCACCGCACCGCCGGAGACCTGTGGGTGCCGGAGCGCGAGTGCGGGATAGCGGCACCGGCCGGGCTGGTGCGGGGACTGCTGGACGGCTGGGTGGCGGACAGCCCGGACAGCCGTGAGTGGCGGGATCTCGAAGAAGTCTGCTGAGCCGTGCGTCCGCGGCCCGGCCGCAGGGGCCTCCCCCGCGCTCGGGGAGCCCGCTCCCTGCCGTGGGGCAGGCCGTTACGCTGTACGGGCATCGATTCGGGTTTTGAGGAAGGCGTACGGCGGACATGGCGCAGCAGGAGACGGACGAGCAGATCAGCGTCGACGACGAAGGCTTTGTCGTCGACACCGAGGACTGTGAGGCGCGCGAGGCGGCGTACCGCGAGCGCGGGACCTCCCGTCCGATCACGGTCGTGGGCAACCCGGTGCTGCACAAGGAGTGCAAGGACGTCACCGAGTTCGGTGACGAGCTGGGCCGGCTGATCGACGACATGTTCGCCAGCCAGCGGACGGCGGAGGGCGTGGGCCTGGCCGCCAACCAGATCGGCGTGGACCTCAAGGTCTTCGTCTACGACTGCCAGGACGACGACGGCGTGCGGCATGTGGGCGCCGTCTGCAACCCGGTGCTCGAAGAGCTGCCGCCGGAGGAGCGCATCCTCGACGACTCCAACGAGGGCTGTCTCTCCGTCCCGACCGCGTACGCCTCGCTGGCCCGCCCGGACTACGCGGTGGTGCGCGGCCAGGACGCCAAGGGCAACCCGGTCAAGATCCGCGGCAACGGCTACTTCGCGCGCTGCCTCCAGCACGAGACGGACCATCTGTACGGCTACCTGTACATCGACCGGCTCTCGAAGCGGGACCGCAAGGACGCGCTGCGGCAGATGGCGGAGAACACGCCGCGCTACGAGATCGTGCCGAACGAGTAGAACCTTCGGCGGGCCCGGTCTCCCCGAGTGGGGCCGGGCCCGTTTGCGCTGTTATGGATCAGGCCACTTCGGTCATAGCGGTCGGGCCGCGGAAGGCGCGGCGGTACGCGATGGCGCAGCGCGGCCGCGTTTCCGAACCCGGTCTGCCCGGCGATCGTGTCCATCGTTTCGTCGGATGTCTCCAGCAGATGCTGGGCGAGCAGGACGCGTTGCCGCAGCAGCCAGCGGTACGGGGTGGTGCCCGTCTCCCGGTGGAAGCGGCGGGCGAAGGTGCGCGGGGACATGTGCGCCTGGGCGGCGAGATGTTCGACGGTCATCTCCTGGTCGAGATGGCGCTCCATCCAGGCGAGCCTCCCGCCGACCGTGTCGCACGCGGTACGCGGCAGCGGGCGCTTGATGTACTGCGCCTGGCCGCCGTCGCGGTGCGGCGGCACCACCATGCGGCGGGCGATGGCGTCGGCGACATCGGGGCCGTGTGCCTGACGGACCAGATGCAGGCAGGCGTCGATCCCGGCGGCGGTGCCCGCCGAGGTGATGGGGCCTGATCCGCAGTCTCATCCATGACATGGAGCGAGAGCGCGAGCAATTTCTTGCGCGGCTGGCAGAGGAGAATCTCCTTGCAGGATTCAGCCGTGAACGTTGGATGTTGTTCGATACGAGACGGAGGAGGGGTGCTGTCTCCGCAGTCGTCAAGGAGATAGTGGTCCATCCTCTGCCCAAGGGGCGCCCCCGGAACGCACCCTTCGATCCCGCGTTCATCGAAGTGGTACTCCGGGGCGACGACTGATCCCGGCGGGCTGTCCTCCGAGACATTGCGAAGGACAGCCCACCAGATGGTGCGATCAGAAGTCCTCGTCGAAGTCGACCTTGCCCTCGACGGCCACCTGGTACGCCGATGGACGGCGCTCAAAGAAGTTCGTCAACTCCTGGACACCCTGCAACTCCATGAACGAGAAGGGGTTCGACGATCCATAGACCGGAGCGAGACCGAGCCGACGGAGGCGATCGTCGGCCACGCACTCCAAGTACTGCCGCATGGAGTCGGTATTCATTCCAGGCAGGCCGTCACCGCAGAGGTCGCGGCCGAACTGGAGCTCAGCTGCGACCGCTTCCTCGAGCATCGCGGAGATGTCCTTCTCCAGCTCCTCGTCGAAGAGGTCGGGCTCCTCCTTGCGGACCGTGTCGACCACCTCGAAGGCGAAGCTCATGTGGCAAGTTTCGTCCCGGAAGACCCAGTTCGTCCCCGTGGCGAGACCGTGCAGCAGACCGCGCGAGCGGAACCAGTACACGTACGCGAACGCGCCGTAGAAGAACAGCCCCTCGATGCACGCCGCAAAGCAGATCAGGTTCAGCAGGAAGCGGCGGCGGTCGGCCTTCGTCTCCAGCCGTTCGATCTTCTCGACCGAATCCATCCACTTGAAGCAGAACTGCGCCTTCTCGCGGATCGAGGGGATCTCCTCGACCGCGTCGAACGCCGCCGCACGGTCCTCCGGGTTCGGCAGATACGTGTCCAGCAACGTCAGATAGAACTGGACGTGCACGGCCTCCTCGAAGAGCTGACGCGACAGGTACAGCCGCGCTTCCGGGGAGTTGATGTGCTTGTACAGCGTCAGCACGAGGTTGTTGGAGACGATCGAGTCACCGGTCGCGAAGAACGCGACGAGCCTGCCGATCATGTGCTGCTCGGCGGGTGTCAGCTTGGCGAGATCGGCGACGTCGGAGTGGAGGTCGACCTCCTCGACCGTCCAGGTGTTCTTGATCGCGTCACGGTAGCGCTCGTAGAAGTCCGGGTAGCGCATGGGCCGCAGGGTCAGTTCGAAGCCCGGGTCGAGCAGATTCTTGTCGGTCGAGCTCATTACTGACAGGCCTCGCAGGACTCGGGGTTTTCGAGGGAACAGGCGATCGCGTCCGCGTCGGGAGCCGAAGCCTGCTGCACGGGAAGGGAAGCGTCGGCCGCGGCCCGGCCGGACGCCGCGCGGGCGATCCGGGTGGCCGGGCGCGAGCGCAGGTAGTACGTCGTCTTCAGCCCCTGCTTCCAGGCGTACGCGTACATCGAGGAGAGCTTGCCGATCGTCGGCGTCTCCAGGAACAGGTTCAGCGACTGGCTCTGGTCCAGGAACGGCGTACGCGCCGCCGCCATGTCGATCAGACCGCGCTGCGGGATCTCCCATGCCGTGCGGTACAGCGCCCGTACGTCCTCCGGGATCCAGGCGAAGCCCTGCACCGAGCCGCTCGCCTCGCGCAGTGCCTCGCGGGTCCGCGCGTCCCACACGCCCAGTTGCTTCAGCTCGTTCACCAGATAGGCGTTGACCTGGAGGAACTCACCGCTGAGCGTTTCGCGCTTGAAGAGGTTGGAGACCTGCGGCTCGATGCACTCGTACACCCCGGCGATCGAGGCGATCGTGGCGGTCGGAGCGATGGCGAGCAGCAGTGAGTTGCGCATGCCGGTCTTCGCGATCCGGGCACGCAGCGCGTCCCAGCGCTCCGGCCAGCTCAGCTCGGTGTCGTAGTGGTCGGGGTGCAGCACGCCGCGGGCGGCGCGCGTCTCGGACCAGGCGGGCAGCGGACCGGACCGCTCGGCGAGGTCGCAGGACGCCTCGTACGCGGCGAGCATGATCCGCTCGGAGATCTTCGTGGAGAGCGCGCGGGCCTCGGGGGAGTCGAACGGCAGCCGCAGCCGGAAGAAGACGTCCTGGAGCCCCATCGCGCCCAGCCCCACCGGACGCCAGCGGGCGTTGGAGCGGCCGGCCTGCTCGGTCGGGTAGAAGTTGATGTCGACGACCCGGTCGAGGAACGTCACGGCGGTACGGACTGTGGAGTCCAGCCGCTCCCAGTCGATGTCGCCGTCGGCCACGAACGAACCGAGGTTGACCGAACCGAGGTTGCAGACGGCGGTCTCGCCGTCGTCGGTGACTTCGAGGATCTCGGTGCACAGGTTCGACGAGTGGACGACGCGACCCGGCTCGGCGGTCTGGTTGGCCGTCCGGTTGGAGGCGTCCTTGAACGTCATCCAGCCCTGACCGGTCTGCGCGAGCGTCCGCATCATCCGGCCGTACAGCTCACGCGCGGGCATCGACTTGCGGGCCAGGCCCTTGGCCTCGGCTGCCCGGTACGCGGCGTCGAACTCGTCGCCCCACAGGTCGACCAGTTCCGGCACGTCGGCGGGGGAGAACAGCGACCAGTCGCCGTCCGCGTCGACCCGGCGCATGAACTCGTCCGGGATCCAGTGCGCCAGGTTGAGGTTGTGCGTACGCCGCTGGTCCTCGCCCGTGTTGTCGCGCAGCTCCAGGAATTCCTCGATGTCCGCGTGCCACGTCTCCAGGTAGACGGCGGCGGCGCCCTTGCGGCGGCCGCCCTGGTTCACTGCGGCGACCGAGGCGTCGAGCGTCTTCAGGAACGGCACGATGCCGTTTGAGTGCCCGTTGGTGCCGCGGATCAGCGAACCGCGGGCGCGGATCCGGGAGTACGAGAGGCCGATGCCGCCCGCGTGCTTGGACAGCCGCGCCACCTGGTGGTAGCGGTCGTAGATGGAGTCGAGCTCGTCCAGCGGCGAGTCCAGCAGATAGCAGGAGGACATCTGCGGGTGACGGGTGCCGGAGTTGAAGAGTGTGGGGGAGGAGGGGAGGTAGTCGAGGCGGCTCATCAGACCGTACAGCGCGGCGACCTCGTCCAGTGCGCGCGCCGACTCGTCCTCGGCGAGACCGGCGGCGACGCGCAGCATGAAGTGCTGCGGCGTCTCGATGACCTGGCGGGTGAGCGGGTGGCGCAGCAGATAGCGGCTGTGCAGTGTCCGCAGCCCGAAGTAGCCGAACCGGTCGTCGGCGCCGTCGGCGAGGGACTGCTCGACCAGCGCGTCGAGCCGGGCCGCGTGGAGCGCCACGAACGCGGCCGTACGGTCCGCGATCAGACCCTCGCGGTGGCCGACGGCGACCGAGGCGGAGAACGACAGCGCGCCCTGACCGGCCGCCTCGTCCGCGATGGCGCGGGTCAGGAGGCGGGCGGCGAGCCGGGAGTACGCGGGGTCCTCGGCGATCAGACCCGCGGCGGCCTCGGTGGCCAGCGCGCGCAACTCCGCCTCGTCCGACGCGGCGTTGCGGCCGCGCAGCGCGGCGGCGGCGACGCGGCCGGGGTCGGTGTCGGGCAGATCGGCAGTGAGGTCGGTCAGGGTCCGCAGCAGTGCGGTCCCGGGTCCGTCGTTCGTGGTTCCCGCGGACTCGGCGACTGAAGCCGGATCGGCTGGCGCGATGGTCACGTGGTGCTCTCCCTCGCTCGGCTCGGGGCCGGCGGGGGAGCGGGGCGGCCGCGCGGAGGCATGCCCGAGGAAGGAGGGCAGCACTGCGTGCGGCGTCCACCGGCCCATCCGCGAGGCCCGGACGTCTGGGCGTCCGGATCGGTCGAGCCGGACGCGCTGTCGGCAGGTCCTCGGACTTTCAGGGTGCACAAAGGGGCACCGAACACACCGTTGCGGGACAGTTCCGGATTCGCACCGGATTTCCCTGCGGCGACAGCGAGCACGAGCATACATGTGGGGGCCGCCCGATGAGGCGGCCCCCACATGTTGTGTCACAACGGTTCAGAAGCTCAGGCTGTACGTGAGCAGCGCGAGGCCCGCGATGGGATCCGAGTCGCGTTCCGGCGTGCGTACGAAGCCGAGTCGATGGTGGATCCGGTGGGCGCCGAGCATGGTCGGCTGGGTGCAGCCCGTCCGGCGAGGGAACCAGGGCCTGTCTTCCGGATCGGGCCTGATCCAGACGAAGGGCCCTAGCCGGCGGACGGGCTCGCGTCTGGTGACGGGCTCGACTCGGGCCTGGCCGACGGGAGTTCCACCCGGACACCCGGGTCGCCCGCGTCCGCCGTGTAGTCCGCCGGGGAGGTCTCGTCGATGCCCACCGGGGCCTTCACCGCGTTCAGGACGAACGTCAGCACCACCGTCACCACGGCGTTCAGCACGAACGCCGTCAGACCGATGTAGCCGATCTCGCCGATCCCCGGGATCTCCTTCGAGGAGCCGCCGAAGTGCGCCTGGGTCGGGCTCGCCACCCCGTACGCGGCGAGCGTGCCGTACACCATGCCGACCGCCCAGCCCGCGAGCAGCGCCCAGCGGTGGAACCACCGGGTGAACAGGCCGCCGACCAGCGCCGGGAACGTCTGCAGGATCCAGATCCCGCCGAGCAGCTGGAAGTTGATCGCGACCGTCTTGTCCATGGTGAGGACGAAGACGAGCGCACCGACCTTCACCAGCAGCGACACCAGCTTGGAGACCTTCGTCTCCTGGGCCGGGGTCGCGTCGGGCTTCAGGAAGTCCTTGTAGATGTTCCGGGTGAAGAGGTTGGCCGCGGCGATCGACATGATCGCGGCGGGCACCAGCGCGCCGATGCCGATCGCCGCGAACGCCACGCCGGCGAACCAGTCGGGGAACATGTTCTCGAACAGCTGCGGGATCGCCAACTGTCCGTTCTCCACCTTGACTCCGGCGGCGATCGCCATGAAGCCGAGCAAGGCCAGCAGGCCCAGCATCAGCGAGTACAGCGGCAGGATCGTGGTGTTCCGCCGGATCACCTCACGGCTGCGGCTGGAGAGCGTCGCCGTGATCGAGTGCGGGTACATGAAGAGGGCGAGCGCCGACCCCAGGGCCAGGGTCGCGTAACCCCATTGGCCGGGATCGGCCGGCGCGAGGGCGCCGCGCGGTTTGCCGGTTGCGGGGTTGGTCTGCGAGAACGCGTCGCCCGCCTTGGCGAAGATGTCGTCGAAGCCGCCCAGCTTGATCGGGATGTAAATGATCGCCACCGCGATGACCAGGTAGATCAGCCCGTCCTTGACGAACGCGATCAGCGCGGGGGCGCGCAGCCCGGAGGAGTACGTGTACGCGGCGAGCACCGCGAACGCGATCAGCAACGGCAGGTCCTTGACGAACCAGCTGGTGTTCTCGCCGCCGCCGACGCCCATCACGTCCAGCACCGCCTGGATGCCGACGAGCTGGAGCGCGATGTACGGCATCGTGGCGAGGATGCCGGTGACGGCGACCGCCAGCGACAGCCCCTTCGATCCGAAGCGGCCGCGGACGAAGTCCGAGGTGGTGACGTACCCGTGCTTGTGCGAGACCGACCACAGGCGCGGCAGGAAGGTGAAGATCAGCGGGTACACGAGGATGGTGTACGGGACTGCGAAGAAGCCGGCCGCTCCCGCTGCGTAGATCGCGGCGGGTACGGCGACGAAGGTGTACGCGGTGTACAGGTCGCCGCCGAGGAGGAACCAGGTGACCCAGGTGCCGAACGACCTGCCGCCCAGGCCCCATTCGTCGAGACTGGCCTCGTTCTCGGCCTTGCGCCAGCGCGCGGCCATGAAGCCGATGACCGTGACGGCCAGGAAGAAGAAGATGAAGACGCCGAGCGCGACGCCGTTCACGCCGTCCTTCATGCCGACGCACCCCCCTTGCGGGCGCGCTGGTCACGCTGCCAGAGCTTGTACGCGACCATCGTGAGCGCCGTGGAGATCAGCACCCAGACCATCTGGTACCAGTAGAAGAACGGGATGCCGATGAAGGTGGGGTCCACCTTCGCGTACGAACCCACCCAGAGCATCGCCACGAACGGGGCGGCGAGACAGAGGGCGATGAGCACTCTCACCGGTGTGACTGCCGGTGGTTTCGCGTCTGCTTCTTCGGGCATGTGGCGACTCCGTCCCCTCGCTGATCACCTGTTGTAATGCGCAGGCAATCTAGGGGAGTATCCCGGCCACCGTCACCCCCTGTCCGGCAAAAGTGTGACGGAGCCGCTGGAGGGATTCTGCCCGGGGGACCGACTCCTGATGCTCTGTCCGGGTCCGGACAGTGGTCCGGTCAGGAGCCGGTCCGCGGTCTCAGTCGGTCGGCCGCTTCAGACGCGCCACGAACTTGTAACGGTCGCCGCGGTACACCGACCGCACCCATTCAACCGGTTCGCCGTGTCCGTCCAGGGAGTGACGGGACAGCATGAGCATCGGCAGGCCCACGTCCGTACCGAGCAGACCGGCTTCGCGCGGGGTGGCGAGCGAGGTCTCGATCGTCTCCTCGGCCTCGGCGAGCCGTACGTCGTACACCTCGGCCAGCGCCGTGTAGAGCGAGGTGTACTTCACCAGCGAACGACGCAACGCGGGAAAGCGTTTGGCCGAAAGGTGTGTGGTCTCGATGGCCATCGGTTCACCGCTGGCCAGGCGGAGCCGCTCGATCCGCAGTACCCGGCCGCCGGTTGTGATGTCCAGCAGCCCGGCGAGGGTGTCGTCGGCCGTGACATAGCCGATGTCCAGCAGTTGTGATGTCGGTTCCAGGCCCTGGGCGCGCATGTCCTCGGTGTAAGAGGTGAGCTGCAGGGCCTGCGAGACCTTCGGCTTGGCCACGAATGTGCCCTTGCCCTGGATGCGCTCCAGCCGGCCCTCGACGACCAGCTCCTGGAGCGCCTGGCGCACGGTGGTGCGCGAGGTGTCGAACTCGGCGGCCAGGGTCCGCTCCGGTGGCACCGGGGTGCCGGGCGGCATGGTGTCCGTCATGTCGAGGAGGTGGCGCTTCAGCCGGTAATACTTCGGGACCCGCGCGGTGCGCGTGCCCGCGCCCGTCTCGTTCTCCGTACTGCCCCCGTCGGCACTCATGGCCCGCCTTCCCGACTGCTGCGTTGCTGCCGTCACCTGCTCCTCCGTCTGTTGCGGCTCACATGGTGGCACGGTCCGGTCACGGCTCGTCGCCCTCCCTCAGGTGTCGGTCCTGTAACGGACGCGAGTGCACTTCTTATACACCCTTGACACCCCTAAAGGTCTAGGCCAAGCTCCGAGTACTGGTCTAAACCATTAAAGACCAGGTCCCAGCCCCACGGGCAGTACCCGTCGTATGCAATTGTGCGACGGACGGCGATCTCGGGTGGTGGGGGGGAATTCTCTTGCATCCCTGAGGAGGGTGTCGTGAAGCGCGGACTCATCGCGGCCATTGGTGGGGTGGCTCTCTTGGCCGGTGCCACTGCCTGTGGCTCGGACGAAGTCGACGGCTGCACCCGCCCGCAGGCGTTCAGGAAGGTGATCCTGCCGCTGCTCGGCCCCGGTCTGATGGCGACCTCGCTCTTCGGTTTCATCACCGCCTGGAACGAGTTCCCGCTCGTCCTCATCCTCAACAAGGACATCGAGTCCCAGACCCTGCCGCTCTGGCTCTCGCAGTTCCAGACCGCGTTCGGTGACGACTGGGGGGCGACCATGGCTGCCTCCTCGCTCTTCGCGATCCCGATCCTGATCCTCTTCATCTACTTGCAGCGCAAGGCCGTCAGCGGTCTTACCGACGGCGCCGTGAAGGGATGACGCCGCGTCATGACCACACTCACCTCCACCACGGACACCGTCACGCGCGACGCCCTCGCCGTCCTGCAGCCGGGGTTCGCCGGCACCACCGCGCCGGACTGGCTGCTGCGCCGAGTCGGCGAAGGACTCTCCTCCGTCGGTCTGTTCGGCCGCAACATCGAGACGCCGGAGCAGCTCTCCGCGCTCACCGCCCAACTCCGGGCCGAGCGGGACGACGTACTCGTCGCGATCGACGAGGAGGGCGGTGACGTCACCCGGCTCGAGGTGCGTCATGGCTCGTCCTTCCCCGGCAACCTCGCACTCGGCGCCGTCGACGACCTGGGGCTGACCCGTGCGGTCGCCCAGGAGCTCGGCCGCCGGCTCGCCGAGTGCGGCGTCAACCTCAACTGGGCGCCGTCCGCCGACGTCAACTCGAACCCGGGCAACCCGGTCATCGGCGTACGGTCCTTCGGAGCCGACCCGCACCTGGTCGCCCGGCACACCGCCGCGTACGTCGAGGGACTCCAGGCCGCCGGGGTTGCCGCCTGCACCAAGCACTTCCCGGGGCACGGCGACACCGCGGTCGACTCGCACCACGCGCTGCCCCGCATCGATGTGGACCTCGACACCCTGCACGCCCGTGAGCTGGTGCCTTTCCGGGCGGCGATCGCAGCGGGTTCCAAATCGGTGATGAGCGCGCACATTCTGCTTCCCGCGCTCGACCCCGGCCGCCCGGCGACGCTGAGCCCGCAGATCCTCACCGGTCTGCTGCGCGAGGAACTGGGTTACGACGGGCTGATCGTCACCGACGGCATGGAGATGCAGGCCATCTCATCGACGTACGGGATCGAGCGCGGTTCCGTCCTCGCGATCGCCGCGGGCGCCGACGCGATCTGTGTCGGCGGCGGGCTGGACGACGAGGGCACCGTGCTGCGGCTGCGCGACGCGCTGGTCGCGGCGGTACGGACCGGCGAACTGCCCGAGGAGCGGCTGGCCGACGCTGCGGCACGGGTACGTGCCCTCGCGTCCTGGACGCAGCGGGCGCGGGGGGCTCTCCCGGAGCCGGGCGCGGCGACGCAGGAGGGGACCGCGCCCCGCACCGGTATCGCTTCCGGCATCGGCCTGGTGGCCGCCCGTCGTGCGGTGCAGGTGACCGGCACGGCCGAACCGCTGATCGAGCCGGCGTACGTCGCCGCGTTCACCCCGGTCGCGAACATTGCGGTCGGCGACGAGACCCCGTGGGGCATCGCGGCCGAACTGGCCCGGATCCTGCCGGGCACCGGCACCGACATCTACAACAGCGAGGCCGAGGCCCCCGTGACAGCGGTCCTGGACGCCGCGGGGGACCGGCGCATCGTCGCGGTCGTCCGCGACGCCCACCGTCACCCGTGGATGACGGACGCTGTGGACACCCTGATCGCCGAGCGCCCCGACACGGTGGTCGTCGAAATGGGCGTTCCCCAGGAGTCCCCGAGAGGCGCGCTGTACGTAGCCACCCACGGCGCAGCCCGAGTCTGCGGCCAGGCAGCAGCAGAGGCCATCACGGGATCATCCGGCCCGTCCGGAGCCTGACACGGGAACGGTCCACGCGCTGTCGGGGGTTCCGACCCCGGTCCGGCGTTCGAGGACGACACGCAAGCCGGTCGTGCATCCGGCACACGAAAGGGCCGGGACACCCCACACGGTGCCCCGGCCCTTTCGGGCCCTGACGGCCTCCCCCACTCCCTGTCGTGGGGCAGGCCGTCAGATCCCCTGCCACCGCGGCTTCGCCGCATACGTGGCCCGGAAGTAGTCCGCCAGCTTCAGCTTCGACGCCGCGGCCTCGTCCACGACCACCGTCGCGTGCGGATGCAGCTGCAGGGCCGACGCCGGTACGAACGACGCCACCGGCCCCTCGACCGTCAGCGCCACCGCCTCGGCCTTGCCCTCGCCCGTCGCCAGCAGGATCGGGTGGCGGGACTCCAGGATCGTGCCGATGCCCTGCGTGATGACGTGGTGCGGCACCTGGCTGATGTCGTTGCCGAAGAAGCGCGCGTTGTCGACGCGGGTCTGCTCGGTCAGTGTCTTGATCCGGGTACGGGACGCCAGCGAGGAGCACGGCTCGTTGAAGCCGATGTGCCCGTCCGTGCCGATCCCGAGCAGCTGCAGGTCCACTCCGCCCGCCGCGGCGAGCGCCTGGTCGTACGCCTCGCAGGCGGCCTGGACGTCCTCGGCGGAGCCGTCCGGGCCCATGAAGGACTCCTCGGACAGTCCGAGCGGCTCGACGACCTCGCGCAGCACCACCGAACGGTACGACTCGGGGTGGCCGGCCCGCAGTCCAACGTACTCGTCGAGCTGGCAGATGCGCGCGCGCGAGGCGTCCACCTCGCCGGAGCGCACCTTGGCCGCCAGCGCCTGGTAGATGGGCAGCGGGGTCGAGCCGGTGGCAACGCCGAGAAGGGCGTCGGGCTTGCGGCTCAGCAGGGCACCGATGGCTCCCGCGATGAGTTCGCCGCCTGCCTTGCCGTCCGGGACGATGACAACTTCCACGCGGGGCCTGCCGATCTGAAGAGTGGTGAACGTGGTATAGACCAATCTAAGGCCAATCTAGCAGAGCCTGGCAACCCGCGGGCGATCTCCGGGTTCCCTTCGTGCGCTGTCCGGGGTCGGCCCCAAGGCCCAGGTGGAGGCGGCGTCCGCGGGATTCGTACTGCCGACGGCCGGGGTCGCCGAGGAGGTCCAGCCGATCCGGGAGATCCTGCCGCTGCAGATGCCGACGTACGAGGTGACGATCGCCCGCGGCCAGGGCCCGGACGCGCCCCGCGCCCTGGCCAAGGTCACCGAGACCCGCTGACTGTGCAGGTTTCCGGCGGGAGGTCCGCAGAAACACCCGCGGGCCGCGGCGCCAGGACGGGACCCTCAGCCCGTCCGGCACCGCAGCCCGGAGTTGCTCGGCCGGCGGTGTGCGGTGCCCCCGGCCGGGGGAGGTGCCGGCGCAGTCAGGGCAGAGAGCGCGGGTACCTCGATCCACTCTCCTGTGCGGGGAGAGCGGAAGCTCTGTCTTGAGCATTGTGGACTAGACCATTCTCGTCTGTCCATCCATCGGAGCACGCCAATTTCCGGCCCCTCTCCCCTTGCACGTACGGGCAGGTCGTTCGGTTCGGAACCAGCACGTATCCACAGGTACGCTCGCACACGTGCCCTCCATGAACGACCTCGTCCGCCAGCACACAGCCCTCGGCGACACCGACCTCGAGTGGCTGCATCTGCTGGTCTCGGAGTGGCAGCTGCTCTCCGACCTGTCCTTCGCCGACCTCGTCCTGTGGGTGCCCACCCGCGACGGGACCCGCTATGTGTCCGTCGCCCAGATGCGGCCCAACACGGGACCCACCTCGTACCAGGACGACATGGTCGGCCATCTGGTGCCGCGCGGCCGCCGCCCGCTGCTGGACGCGGCGCTCGACGAGGGCCGGATCGTACGCGAGGGCGACCCGGAGTGGCGCGAGGAGGTGCCGGTACGGGTCGAGTCGATCCCCGTACGTCGTGAGGGCCGGGTTCTGGGCGTCATCGCCCGCAACACGAACCTTTTGACCGTCCGTACCCCGTCCCGGCTGGAGCTCACCTATCTGCAGTCGGCCGCCGACCTGGCCCAGATGATCGCCGCGGGGTCCTTCCCGTTCCAGGGCCAACAGGTCGACATGGATGCCTCGCCGCGCGTCGGTGACGGTCTGATCAGGCTCGATGCCGACGGTGTCGTCCAGTACGCCAGCCCCAACGGTCTCTCCGCGTACCACCGCCTCGGTCTCGCCTCCGACCTCGTCGGGCACCACCTCGGCCGGATCACCGCCGAACTCGCCCCCTCCCGCGGCCCGGTGGACGAGGCCCTGGTCAAACTGGCGAGCGGTTACGCGCCCCGCGAGTTCGAGGTCGAATGCGCGGGCGGCGTGATCCAGCTCCGGGCGATCCCGCTCAAGCCCAAGGGGGTCCGGATCGGCTCCCTGGTCCTCCTCCGTGACGTCACCGAACTGCGTCGCCGCGAGCGCGAGTTGATCACGAAGGACGCCACCATCCGGGAGATCCACCACCGGGTGAAGAACAACCTCCAGACGGTGGCTGCCCTGTTGCGCCTGCAGGCCCGCCGGATGGACTCCGCGCAGGGCCGCGAAGCCCTCAACGAGGCGGTACGGCGCGTCGGTTCGATCGCCATCGTCCATGAGACGCTGTCCCAGAATCTGGACGAGCGGGTCGAGTTCGACGAGATCGCCGACCGCGTCATCGCGATGGTCGCCGAGATTTCCCCGGGCCGGGTCACCTGCCGGCGTACGGGGCGCTTCGGCATCCTCGATGCGGAAGTGGCCACTCCGCTCGCCATGGTGCTCACCGAGGTGCTGCAGAACGCCCTGGAACACGCGTTCACCGTCGGCCAGACCGGCACGGTCGAGGTCTCGGCGGTGCGCGGCGGTTCGTCGGCCGAGGCGCGATTGCTGATCACCGTCCAGGACGACGGGTGCGGGCTGCCCGAGGGGTTCGACCCGCAGCAGGCCGGCAATCTGGGGCTGCAGATCGTACGGACGCTGGTGGAGGGCGAGTTGAGCGGATCGTTCGGCATGGTCCCCGCCCCCGAGCGCGGCACCCACGTGGTCCTCGACATTCCGGTCCGCGCGGAGAAGTGACGGCCGCCGCCGGGGCGCGCCCCTGCGGCGGCACGAACGGGAATGTGCAAAGCAGTGAGCCCGGACCGTTGATCACGGTCCGGGCCCACTGCTTCATGCATGCGCTTTTGGGGTGCTGCGCGCTGCGACTCGGGGGGCGGGTTCGTGCGTACGCTCTGTACGCGCCGCCTGACTGAGGCTCGTAGCGGTGGCGTCGAATCAGGCGCTGGCGTTACGCGCCCGGTTGCGAGCGGCACGGCGCTTCATTGCGCGGCGCTCGTCCTCGCTGAGGCCACCCCAGACGCCGGAGTCCTGGCCGGACTCGAGCGCCCACTGCAGGCACTGCTCCATGACGGGGCAGCGACGGCAGACGGCCTTGGCTTCCTCGATCTGCAGCAGCGCAGGACCGGTGTTGCCGATGGGGAAGAACAGCTCGGGGTCTTCCTCACGACAAACGGCGTTGTGACGCCAGTCCATGGCTGCTACCTCTCCTTGGTATTACATACACGTTGCTTGTGAATGTGAACGCTTTCACGAATCCCCCCACAGGTGATGGGCCGACGCCCAGACGAACTGGTTGTGGTCCTGTGCAAGTGAGGAGGGGTTCTGGCTTTCAGTGGAGGCCGTTGTTGCGGGCCGTCCCGATCGCCATGTAGAGATTCGCAAACCTCGGCGGCGGATACAACCCCTTCTGGAAACTTTTTTTTGATTCCTCGGTGTCGGCTAGGTCACAGCCGTACTTCCATGGGGTGGAAGCCAGTCCAAACGTTCGAGTTAAAGGACTTTGGGCCCTTCCACTCACACAATCACACGCAGTGCACGGCGTACGCCTGTGAACGTCACACTCGTACGCAGGCCCAGGTGGTCACCGTCCATCTGGAAGGGCAGTGGGGCCTTTGAATGCAAGGTGAAGTCCGTGAGGTCATGGAGTGAAACCGCGTGCTTGCCGTGCGGGCCCTTCTCGGGGCTCGAGGTGAGCAGCTGGGTGCCGTACCGGGCGACCGCCGGAGTGGAGAGACGCTTCAGCCCCAGGACGTCCAGGGCGGTGTCGAACGACGCCTTCGGGGACGCGTACATCGGGCGATTCCCCAGGTAGGTCCAGGGGGCGGTGTTCGAAATTATGCAGAGCGCGAGATCGGTGACCGGGTCCTGGCCGGGGGCGTCCAGTGTGATCACCCCGTGCCGCCGGTGCGGCTCCTCCAGGAACTGCCGGACCACCTGACGCACGTACAGCGCATGCGTGGACCGCTTCCCGCGTTCGCGCTGCTGTTCGACACGGCCGACCACGCCCGCGTCGAATCCGAGACCGGCACAGAACGTGAACCAGCGTTCGGGGACCGACTCGTCCTCGGTGCCCGGCGTGCCGGCCGCAAATCCCAGGCCGACCGTGCGTTCGGTCCGGTTGGCGAGCGCGTCCAGGATGGCGCCGGTCGCCTCCACCGCGTCGTTCGGCAGGCCGAGGGCGCGCGCGAAGACATTGGTGGAGCCACCGGGGACCACGGCCAGGCTCGGCAGGCTGTCGATGTCGGGACCGCGGTGCAACAGACCGTTCACGACCTCGTTGACCGTGCCGTCACCGCCGAGGGCGACGACGAGATCGATGTCGTCCGAGTCTGCGGCCCGCCGTCCCAGGTCCCGGGCATGCCCCCGGTACTCCGTGGTCACCGCCTCCAGCTTCATCTCGCTGGCGAGCGCGTGGATGAGCACGTCACGGGTACGCGCACTGGTGGTGGTAGCAGCTGGATTGACCACGAGGAGTGCGCGCATGACCGCCAGACTACCTACCGTGCGGTACCGGTCCGAAGACCTGCCCCCTGCCCTTCACGTTCGGTGACGGCCCGGCTGCGGGGGGCTCGGGTGCGGCACCCCGGCTTCGCTTTCACCGGGCCGGGATGTCAACCTGCAAGGGTGAGTACTCAGCAGAACACGCCGTCCTCGTCGCCCATGGCCGAGCCGACGAAGCCGGCCAGGATCACTCTCGTGGCCGGGCTCAATGCCCTCGAAGGGGCGGCACTCGCCCTCGGCGGGATCTACATGCTGGTCATGGGGCTGCTCGGTCGGCCCGATAGCCCGCAACAGGCGGAGATGGGCGGGCTCACTCTGATCGCCCTGGGCCTTATCCCGCTGATCGCGTCCCGCGGACTGATGCGGCGGCGCAGCTGGAGCCGCGGCCCGGCGCTCATCACACAGATCATCGCGCTGCCGGTGGCCTGGACGCTGCTGCGGTCGCAGGGCGCGCTGATCCCGGCCGGGATCGTCCTCGCCGCGGTTTCGTTGACGGCGCTTTTCCAGCTGGCCAGGCCGACGACCCGGGAAGCGCTCGGCATCCGGGGACCGGGCGCGACGCCGGAGGCGTGACCTCGCGGCGCAGCACGTCCCTAGCCGGGCGCGGAAGCGCACCGTACGGCCGCTGAACCACAGCGCCCGCAGCCCGTCCGGCTACTCCTCGACGAGCAGCCGTTCGCGCAGCTGCGCCAGCGTGCGCGCCAGCAGACGCGAGACATGCATCTGCGAGATGCCGACCTCCTGCGCGATCTGCGACTGGGTCATGTTGCCGAAGAACCGGAGCAGCAGGATGCGCTTCTCCCGGGGCGGCAGGTCCTCCAGCAGCGGCTTCAGTGACTCCCGGTACTCGACGCCCTCCAGCGCCTCGTCCTCCGAGCCCAGCGTGTCCGCCACCGCCGGGGACTCGTCGTCCGTGTCCGGCACGTCGAGCGACAGCGTGCTGTACGCATTGGCCGATTCCAGGCCCTCCAGGACCTCTTCCTCGGAGATGCCCAGCCGCTCCGCCAGCTCGTGCACCGTGGGCGACCGGCCGTGCTGCTGGGAGAGCTCGGCGGTGGCCGTGGTGAGCGAGAGGCGCAGCTCCTGCAGCCGGCGCGGCACCCGGACCGCCCAGCCCTTGTCGCGGAAGTGGCGCTTGATCTCGCCGACGACGGTCGGCGTGGCGTACGTCGAGAACTCGACGCCCCGGTCCGGGTCGAACCGGTCCACCGACTTGATCAGGCCGATGGTGGCGACCTGGGTCAGATCGTCGAGCGGCTCGCCGCGGTTGCGGAACCGGCGGGCCAGATGCTCCACGAGCGGCAGATGCATCCGCACCAGCCGATTGCGCAGCTCGGCCTTCTCCAGCGAGCCGTCGGGGAGTTCCCGCAGCTCGTAGAAGAGTGCCCGCGCCCCGCTGCGGTCATGTGGATCGTGGTGCCCGTGCTCGCTCATCTGGCCTGCCCGCTCCGCCTGCGACTGCTCCACCGCGACCGTACGGACCACCGGCCCGTCCGCCCCGTCCACCGGATGGGGCAGGGCCTGCTGCTCCGGGATGCCTGCTGCGCGCACCACCCCTGGTCGGATCGTCTCGTCCCGCACCGGACCGTCCCCGTTCCCGTTGCTCACGCCGGCCCGGGTCCCGCGCCGCGCTGTTTGTACAGGCTGATGCTGACCGTACGGTCATCGGCGACCGTGGAGTCGACCTTGCCGGCCAGCGCGGAGAGCACCGTCCAGGCGAAGGTGTCGCGCTCCGGGGCCCGGCCGTCCGTCGTCGGGGCGGCCACCGTCACCTCAAGGGAATCGTCGACGAGCCGGAACACGCAGCTGAGGACGGAGCCCGGCACGGCCTGCTGAAGCAGGATCGCGCAGGCCTCGTCGACCGCGATGCGAAGATCCTCGATCTCGTCGAGAGTGAAGTCCAAGCGCGCTGCGAGACCGGCCGTGGCCGTACGCAGCACCGACAGGTAGGCACCCGCAGCGGGCAGCCGGACTTCCACGAAGTCCTGATTCCCGGGCTCGCCTGCGATCTGGGACACCCTCACCTCCAAGGTGGCACAAACTCATTCGAGGTTCCGGGAGGGTGCCCCGGAGCCATGCGGTACGTCTTCGGTTCTTGGTCCGGCGACGCTATCGCGATCCATGATGCCGTGTCGCCGGGACCCCATCCCATAACTGTCACTCATGGTAAACCCATGAGTACACACAGTGGCTAGAGGTCTGCGGCGGTCAATTACTAAGAACCGGCGCCGGTTTGACGTACCCAGGCGTCAGACGATCGAACCGTCCTCGAAGCACCAGCGCCAGCTCTCTCCCGCCTCGAAGCTCCGCATGACCGGATGGCCAGTCTCCTTGAAGTGTCCCGTCGCGTGCTGCAGGGGCGACGAGTCGCAGCAGCCGACATGGCCGCAGATCAGGCAGAGCCGCAGTTGCACGGGATGGGTGCCCGCGGCAAGACATTCGAGACATGTCTCGCTGAGCGGGACAGGCTCGGGGCGGGGCAGTTCGGGAACATGCAGGCACTCACTCATGATTGTCAGGTTACGACGGATGTGAGGACCGTGAGATGGATGCATTGCCGCTGGTGGCACTGGTCGCGGCCAGTGCCGCGATCGCGGGCGCGGCGAGGCGCACCCCGGTACCGGCCCCGCTGCTGCTGGTGACCGCGGGGCTGCTCGCCTCCTACCTGCCCGGCGTGCCGACGTACACCCTGGACGCGCACATCGTGCTGCCGCTGCTGCTGCCGCCGCTGCTCTACACGGCTGCGGTCGACAGCTCATATCTCGATCTGCGGGCCAATATCAGGCCGATCGCCCTGCTCTCCGTCGGCTACGTCCTCTTCGCGACCTTCGCGGTCGGCTGGCTGGCGTACCGGCTCGTGCCCGACCTGCCGCTGACCGCCGCGCTGGTGCTGGGCGCCGTCATCGCGCCGCCGGACGCCGTCACGGCCGCCGCCATCGCCCGTCGGGTCGGGCTGCCCGCCCGGGTCACGACGATTCTGCAGGGCGAGTCCCTGGTGAACGACGCGACGGCGATCACGGCCTACAAGGTCGTGCTGGCCGCCGCCGTCGGCGAGGGCGTCAGCTGGGGCGCCGGGATCGGCGAGTTCCTCCTCGCGGCGGTCGGCGGTGTCGGGGTCGGCCTGGTGCTGATGGTGCCGCTGCACTGGCTCCGTACCCACCTCAGGGAACCCCTGCTGCAGAACACCCTGTCGCTGCTGATCCCCTTCGTGGCGTACGCGGCGGCGGAACGGGTGCATGCCTCCGGAGTGCTCGCCGTGGTCGTCGTGGCGCTCTACGTCGGGCACCGCTCCTGGCAGGTCGACTTCGCGACCCGGCTCCAGGAGGCGGCCGTGTGGAAGATGGTCGCGTTCATCCTGGAGTCGGCGGTCTTCGCGCTGATCGGACTGCAGCTGCCCTTCGTGCTGAAGGGGCTCGGTACCTATGCCGTCGCGGAGGCCCTCTGGTATGCGGTGGCCGTGTTCCTCGCCGTCGTCGCGGTCCGTTTCATCTGGGTGTACCCGGCCACGTATCTGCCGCGGTGGCTGTCGAGACGGATCAGGGAGCGCGAGCCCGGGACCAACTGGACCGCGCCCCTGATCGTCGGCTGGGCCGGGATGCGCGGCGTCGTCTCGCTCGCCATCGCCTTCTCCATTCCGGTGGTGACGACCGCAGGGGCCCCCTTCCCGGCCCGCAACCTGGTGCTGTTCCTGACCTTCACGACCGTCATCGGCACGCTGGTCATCCAGGGGCTCACCCTGCCGCTCCTGGTGCGCGTCCTGAAGCTCCCCGGGCGCGACGCGCAGGCTGAGACCCTCGCCGAGGCACAGGCCCAGAGCGAGGCGTCCGCGGCCGCCGAGGCGCGTCTGGAGGAACTTCTCCAGGACCCGCGCAACTGCCTGCCAGGACCGCTCACCGACCGGCTCCGCACCGTCCTGGAGCGCCGCCGCAACGCCGTGTGGGAGAGGCTCGGCGCCTCCAATCCGCTGACCGGGGAGTCGGCGGACGACACCTACCGGAGGCTGGCCGGCGAAATGATCGAGGCCGAGCGCACCGTCTTCGTCCGGCTGCGGGACGAGCGCCGGATCGACGACGAGATGCTGCGGAACCTGCTGCGGCGGCTGGACCTGGAGGAGGCGGCGGCCTACCGGGAGGAGTCCGACGCTCCCCAGGGCTGACCCGTGACGACAGCGGCGACCGTGGTGCCCGGAACGAAGGCGCCCTCCTGGGCGAGTGTCGTCAGTCCATAGAGCAATTTGGCGACATAGAGCCGTTCGACGGGCAGCCCGTGCCGGTCCTCGAAGTCGTTGGCGAAGGCGTGCAGCTCCGGCGTCGTACGGGCGTAGCCGCCGAAGGCGAAGCGCTCGTCCAGCGACCATGCCCCGGCCGGGCCGCCGAACGCCTCCCGCTGCAGTTCCCGTACCGCGTCCCCCAGGAAGCCGCCGCGCAGCACCGGGATGCCGAGTGCCCGCTGACCGGGTGCGAGGCCCGCGGCGAGACCGGCGAGGGTGCCACCGGTGCCGCATGCCACCGCGACCACGTCGGCCCGGCCGTGCAGCTCCCGCCCCAGCGCTGTGCAGCCCTGTGCGGCCAGGGCGTTGCTGCCGCCCTCCGGGACGACGACGCAGTCACCGCAGTCGCTCAGCAGCCCCGCCAGGACCGCTGGATCGGCCTTCGCGCGGTACGTCGCACGGTCCACGAAGCGCAGACGCATGCCGTCGGCCGCGCACTGTGCCAGCGACGGGTTGAGCGGGCGGCCGGCCAGCTCGTCGCCGCGCACGACGCCGACGGTCGGGAAGCCGAGCAGCCGGCCGGCGGCGGCGGTGGCGCGCAGATGGTTGGAGTACGCACCGCCGAAGGTCAGCACGGTGCGCCCGGCGGCGGCCGCCAGGTTGGGGGAGAGTTTGCGCCACTTGTTGCCCGGCAGATCGGGGTGGATCAGATCGTCGCGCTTGAGCAGCAACCGCACGCCGTGCCGGGCGAAGCGCTCGTCCTCGGCCGGTTGCAGGGGCGAGGGGAGCACCGGCTGCAGCCGGGAGAGGGCGGGCGGGTCACAGGGCATGCGCCCATTGTCGCCCGGCACCCCGGTGACCTCGGGCGGGGGCGTGCGGGCCACTTCAGCCGGTCGCGGATCCGGGCGACGGTGAGCCCTTCGTTCGCCAGGGCTTCGAGGAAGGTGCTCGCGGACATGGGTGAGGACATGGCCGACTCCTTGGGCGCGTGGGGAGCGAGTCCTTGCAGCGCTTGTACCGGAGCGCCGGGCTCCGGGCCATTCCCGGGCCCTCTGTTCGGCCGGTGTGCGAGCCGGTCCGGTCAATTCCGCGAGCACCCAAAGCGGCTCAGCCCTCGGCGAGCCACAGGTCGGGGCCGAACACCTCGTAGTGGATGTCGGCCGCCGGGACACCCTTGGCCAGCAGCTGGGTGCGCACGGCCCGCATGAAGGGCAGCGGACCGCAGAGGTACGCGTGCGTGCCGGGCAGGACCGGGATGCTGCCCAGGTCGACCAGACCGGTGCGGTCGGCCGGGTGGCCGGGCTCCGGGTTCTCGTACCAGAAGTGTGCCGCGGCGTCCGGGAGCTTGGCGGTGAGCTGTGCGTGGTCGTTGCGCAGGGCGTGGTCGGCCGGGGAGCGGTCGCCGTGCACGACGGTGACGGGGGCCCGGTGGCCGGTCGCCGCGAGGTGCTCCAGCATCGACAGCATCGGGGTGCAGCCGATGCCCGCGGAGGCGAGCAGCAGCGGGGCGTCGACGGCGTCGATGACCAGATCGCCGTACGGGGCGGAGACGCGCAGCCGGTCACCGGCCCGGGTGGTGGCATGCAGGTGCGTCGAGACCTCGCCGTCGGGCGAACCGCCGCCGTGCACCCGCTTGACGGTGATCGAGTGCAGCTGGGAACCGGGGCCGCCGGAAAGGCTGTACTGCCGTATCTGCCGGGCCCCGTCGGGCAGTTCCACCTGCACGGAGACGTACTGGCCGGGCCGGAAGGCGGGGGCGGGCGCGTCGTCGGCCGGGCGCAGCTGGAGGGTGGCGACGTCGTCGTTCTCCTCGATCCTCGCGACCACCTCCCACTCGCGCCAGACGTCGCCGGCGACGAGGCCCTGCTGGGCGTAGAGCCGGTCCTCGATGGCGATCAGGGCGTTGGCCATCAGCCAGTAGACCTCGTCCCAGGCGGCCGCGACCTCCGGCGTGACCGCGTCACCGAGCACCTCGACGATGGCGGCGAAGAGATGGGTGTGCACCACCTCGTACTGTGCGGCGGTCACGCCGAGCGAGGCGTGCTTGTGGGCGATGCGGCTGAGCATCACGTCGGGACGGGTGTCCGGGTGCTCGACCAGCTGGGTCGCGAACGCGGCGATGGACCCGGCGAGGGCCTGGCGCTGGGCGCCGGAGGCCTGGTTGCCGCGGTTGAAGAGGTCGCGCAGCAGCTCGGGGTGGGCGTCGAAGAGTTTCCGGTAGAAGAGATCGGCGATGTCCCCGATGGCTGCGCCGACGGCGGGGAGGGTGGCACGGACGGTGGCGGTCGACGACTCGGAGAGCATCGGGCGGACTCCTCGGGGTGTTGAATTGGTATTTTGGATTCTTATTTTTGGGCAGAGGTGAGACCGGGCTGTGCCGGGCGGGGGATTCAGTCGGCGGGACGGCTGCTGCTGATGCCGATCAGCAGGGGGCCGGTGGGGGAGGTGACGATTTCGGCGACGGTGATCGGGTCGAGCGAGGCGTAGAAGGCCTCCTCCGCCAGGCGCAGGGCGCCGCGCAGCCGGCAGGCCGAGCGCAGCGGGCAGGGGGTGCTGCCCTCGCACTCGACGACATCGCCGGGCCCTTCGAGCTCGCGGACGAGTCCGCCGATCGATGCGGACCGGCCGGCTCCGGTGAGGGTGAGCCCGCCGCCGCGGCCGCGTCGCGCCTCGATCAGGCCGAGGTGCTGGAGCCGGGCGACCACCTTCGCGGTGTGGGTGTACGGCACCTGCATGGTCGCCGCCACCTCCCGGGTGGTCGGCGGATCCTCGTTCTCCACGACGGCGAGGCGCATCAGTACGCGCAGCGCCACGTCGGTGAATTTCGTCAGCCGCATGACCGTCACGTTAGATAACTTGCATCCAGGATGCAAGTTATCCGAGTCCGGAGACATCGCGGAGCGTTGTGCCCGGCCCAAAGCCCGATTAGTCACACTCTTTTGTGTAATGGCGCGCCGAGTCCCCATGCTGAAAGGCTTTTCACGCAGGTCAGCCGATGATCGAGAGGACGTCAGATGTCCGTTGGTGAAGAGGTTCAGGACGCGCAGGTACCGCCGCAGCAGAGTCTGGGCACGGCGGCCGCGCGGAACCTCGCGACGACCACCAAGTCCGCTCCGCAGATGCAGGAGATCACCTCGCGGTGGCTGCTGCGCATGCTCCCCTGGGTGCAGGTGCAGGGCGGCACATACCGGGTGAACCGCCGGCTGAGCTACTCGGTCGGAGACGGCCGGGTGACCTTCGTGCAGACCGGTGACCGGGTCACGGTGATCCCCGCGGAACTCGGCGAGCTGCCCGCCCTGCGGGACTTCGCCGACGAGGAGGTGCTCGCCGAGCTGGCCCGCCGGTGCGAACAGCGCGAGATCGCCGCGGGACAGGTGATCGCCGCGTCCGGGGAATCGGCGGACCGGGTCTTCCTGCTGGCGCACGGCAAGGTCGAGAAGGTCGGCACCGGTCCGTACGGCGACGAGACCGTGCTCGGGGTGCACGCCGACGGGGCGTACTTCGGCGACCACTCGCTGGTCGAGGGCGACGCCGTCTGGGAGTACACCGCACGTGCCGTCACGGCGTGCACGGTGCTCACGCTCAGGCGCGCGGACGTGCTCAACCTCGCCGAGCGGGCGGACTCGCTCCGCGCGCATCTCACCGGGCTGCTCAACATCCCCCACCAGCGCACGAACAAGTACGGCGAGGCGGAGATCGACCTCTCCGCGGGCCATGTCGGCGAGGCCGTCGTCCCGCACACGTTCGTGGACTACGAATCTGCCCCTCGTGAGTACGAGTTGAGCGTGGCCCAGACCGTGCTGAAGGTCCACAGCCGGGTCGCCGACCTCTACAACCAGCCGATGAACCAGACCGAGCAGCAGTTGCGGCTCACGGTCGAGGCGCTCCGCGAGCGCCAGGAGCACGAGCTGATCAACAACCGCGAGTTCGGGCTGCTCAACAACTGCGACTACGGGCAGCGCCTCCAGCCGCACGACGGGGTGCCCAGCCCCGACGACATGGACGAACTGCTCTCGCGCCGCCGCGGATCGAAGCTCTTCCTCGCGCACCCACGGGCCATCGCCGCCTTCGGCCGTGAGTGCAGCAAGCGTGGACTGGTGCCGGAGAGTGTGGAGATCGGCGGACATCATGTGCCCGCCTGGCGCGGAGTGCCCATCTTCCCGTCCAACAAGATCCCGGTCACCGACGCCCGCACCACGTCGATCATCTGCATGCGAACGGGCGAGGCCGAGCAGGGGGTCATCGGACTGCAGCAGACCGGCATCCCGGACGAGATCGAGCCGAGCCTCTCGGTCCGGTTCATGGGCATCGACGAGCAGGCGATCATCTCGTACCTGGTGACGGCGTACTACTCGGCGGCCGTCCTGGTGCCGGACGCCCTGGGCATCCTGGAGAACGTCGAGGTCAGCCGCTGGCGCTGACGGTCAGGGGGCCCGGACCGGACCGTCAGGATCCGGGTCCGGGCCCGTGACGGCCTCGGCCCGGGTCGCGCCCGACCGGGCTGCCCCACCGCAATGACCGCGCGGAAACCACCCACTCAGCGAGTCCATCCATGCCCCGGGTCCGGGTTGCTCCGGACCCGGGTGCTCACCGAAACCACCCACGCCCCCGGTCCGGGGGGTGCGCCTGACCGGGGTGCCCCGAGCCGGCGCACCCCGGTCAGGGGTAGCCCCAGGGGGAGCCTGTGACCATGATCAGTACGGACGCCGCCACCGAGGGCAACGAGGCCGCGGCGCTCCTGGAATGCACCCGGAACCTCGTAGACCCACAACTGCGGGCCGCAGTCGAATCGTTGCCCGGATCCATCCGACGCGTGGCGATGTACCACTTCGGCTGGGAGCACGCCGACGGCTCCGCGGCCTCCGGGCAGGCCGGCAAGGCGATCAGGCCCGCGCTCGTCCTCGCCGCGACCAGGGCGGTGGGCGGCGACCCCGAGCGGGCGGTGCGTGCAGCCGTGGCCGTGGAACTGGTCCACAACTTCAGCCTCCTGCACGACGATGTCATCGACGAGGACCGGACCCGCAGGCACCGTCCCACGGCCTGGACGGTCTTCGGTATTCCGGCCGCCGTCATCGCGGGCGACGCCATGCTCGCCCTCGCCCACCGGCTGCTCGCCGAGGACCCCCGCCCGGTGTCGGCGCGCGCCTCGGCCCGGCTCGCCGGCTGCGTCATCGAACTGTGTGCCGGTCAGCAGGCGGACTGCTCCTTCGAGAAACGCGGCCCCGACGAGGTCTCGCTGGACGAGTGCCTTGCCATGGCCACAGCCAAGACCGGCGCCCTGCTCGGCTGTGCCTGCGCGCTCGGCGCGCTGTACGCGGGGGTGGAGGAGCGGGCTGTCGGCGCGATGGACGGCTTCGGCCGGGAGGCGGGCCTCGCCTTCCAGCTCATCGACGACCTGATCGGCATCTGGGGGGACCCGTTGCAGACCGGGAAGCCGGTCGGGGCGGATCTCGCCGCCCACAAGAAGTCTCTGCCGGTGGTCGCCGCACTGACGTCCCACGCGCCGGCCGCGGCCGAACTCGCCGGTCTCTACCGGGGTTCCATGAGCACACCCGACGAGGTGAGCCGCGCCGCCGATGCCGTCGACCGGTCCGGCGGCCGGGACTGGGCACAGGCCTGCGCGGGGGACCGGATGGCCCGCGCCGTCCACCATCTGTCCCGGGCGGTGCCCGACCTGACCGCGGCGGGTGACCTGCTTGCCCTGGCGGAGTTCGTCACCCGCCGGACGCACTGAGCGGGGAAAGGAGGGAAGCGGTGACCGGCCGGGCTCCCGCCGGACCCGTACGGCTTCAACTCTAAGATCCTGTGCGTGGGTTGAGATCGCGCGAGTTCATGGGCGAGTGAGGGCGGGAGCCGGGCATGGGCGTACGGATACGGCAGGCGGACGCGGCGGACCGGGAGCAGGTCGTGCGGCTCCTCGACGAGTCGTTCCACGACGACCCGGTCAGCAGCTGGGTCTTCCCGGACGAGACGCATCGCCGGGCCGTTCATGGAAAGTTCCTCGGCGTCTTCGTCGATGTCACGCTCGCCGAAGGCCGTATCGATTTACTGGAGGACGGAACGGCCGTCGCGTTGTGGCTGCCCGTGCCCGCCGGTGCACCCACGGAGGAGGACCCCACCCCTGCGCTGATGCGGGCGACTGCGGACCCCGACAACGAGCGGACCGAACTGGTCGGGAAACTGACGGGTGCGATCCATCCGCACGACAGGGCCCATGAGTACCTGCTCATGATCGGCGTGTCCCCGGAACGCCAGGGGGAGGGGATCGGGGCGGCCCTGATGGCCGACGTGCTGGAGCGCTGCGACCGCGACGGCGTTCCCGCCTATCTGGAGGCGAGCAGCGCGCGCAGTCGCCGGCTCTACGAACGGCTCGGGTTCACCTTCATGGGCACGACCGTGGATCTTCCGGACGGTCCCGCGATGTGGCCCATGTGGCGGGAACCGCAGGCGGGCTGAGTCCGCGCGGCACGTAAGCGGAGGGCGGCAGGGGGACGCCGGCCGGCACGGGCTACAGTCCCTGCCCATGACAGACGAGTCATGGGCAGGCTGGTACCGGGACCGCCAGGGTTCCGACGCCATCATCCTCACCACCGACGGACAGCAACTCCGCATCCGGATCCGGGGCGTCGATTTCGAGGGCGAGAGTTTCGGCGACCTCGGACCGGTCTCCGGCATGCCGCCGGAGAGCGGCATGTTCGCCCTGGCGGACGGCGCGCTCACCGACTGCGTGCTGGAGTGGGACCTGCCGCTGCCGGTGATCTCGGACGGCACGGTCCACCAGGCCACCCTCAGCTGCCTGCTGTCGCTGCGCCGCCCCGACGCCGATCTCCATCTGGAGCTGCACTTCGGCGGCGCGGTCTACGGTTCGCGCCGGGCCGAGTGCGACTTCGCCACCGCGCTCGCCACGATCCAGCGCATCCTGCCGCCCGGAGTCCGTCTGCAGACCTGCATCGCCTGCGCGTTCTCGGACTACTTCCCGGTGCCCGGCCGTGGACTGTCCGGTGGCCTCGCCTGCTTCCGGGGTGCGAAGGACGCGTACCGGGGGGCGGCGGGCGAGGACGACGTCATCGGTCTGTGGGACCGGCGGACCGGATTCGTCCAGGAGATCTGGAGCTGCCGTGAGTTCGAGGCGCGCCCGGCGGAGGGTGCGGGCACCGGACACCGCGGCGCGTTCCCCCTCGAACACGCCTGACCACTCTCTCGCCCGACGGCATGTCAGGCGACGCGCTGTGCCCCGTACCGGATGAACCTTCCCGGTGCGGGGCACAGCGTTTTACTGGGACCTCATTGTTCTACTAGCATGCGAACAAGGAGGTTTTAATGAACCGTAAGAATGTCGGCCGCGCGACCCTTGTCGCCCTGCCGTTCCTGCTCGCGCTCATCGTCGACCTGGCCCTCTTGGCCGCGTTCCGTGACCGGCTGCCCGGACAGTTGGCCAGCCACTTCGAGGCCGGCGGGCAGGCGAACGGCCATGTGGGCCGGACGTCGTACGTCCTCGTCACCGTCGTCCTGTTCGTGGTGACCGGCGCCTTGTGGGCCACCATGATGGTGAAGGAGAACTTCTCCGGCCGGGCCTACCGCCTGCTGGTCGCCGGGGGATACGCCTTCGCCGGATTCTTGGGCTATCTGATGGCCGCCGTGCTGATCGTGAACCTGGACGCCGGTGAAGGCGCGCCGGGTGTGTCGTTCCCGATGTGGCAGTTGGCCGCTGCCCTCGGCGCCGGCACGCTCGCCGCCGGTCTCGGATTCGTGCTGGCCGCACTGGGCCCGGTACCGCAGCAGCCGGACCGCTCCGTGGAGGCCATGGACGGAGAACGCATTGTGCTCGCCGACGGGGAGGTCGCCGGATGGGCACGCAGCGCCGACAGTTGGTGGCTGCCGCTCATCGGGCTCGGACTCCTCGTCCTCGGAGTCGTCCTCTTCTTCCTCGGCAACTGGTCAGCCGCTGTTCTGCTGCTGATCGTCGGGGTGGTACCGGCGAGCTTCACCCGGCCGTACGTGAGCGTGGACCGGCGGGGCATCACCGTCTCCGGGATGCTGCCCTGGCCGCGCATCCGGGTGCCGCTCGACCGGATCGAGGCGGCGACCAGCCGGGACATCAACGCCCTTGCGGAGTACGGTGGCTGGGGCTACCGCATCCGGCCCGGACGGACCGGGGTCATGATCCGCTCAGGCGAGGGGATCGTGGCGAGGCTGGTGGACGGGCGGGAATTCGCGGTGACCGTCGACGACTCCGCGACCGGTGCAGCGCTCCTCAACACCCTGATCGACCGGCGCCGGGCGGGGCACTGACCATGCTCTTCCGGGTCGATCCCACCTCCACCGTGCCGCTCGGCGACCAGATCGCGGCCTGCGTCCGCCGGGCCGTCGCCGACGGGGCAGCGGTCCCGGGCGAGCGGCTCCCGGCCGCCCGGGTCCTTGCCGAGTCCCTCGGCGTCAACGTCCACACGGTGCTCCGCGGCTACCAGCAGCTCCGCGAGGAAGGGCTGATCGAACTGCGCCGGGGCCGGGGCGCGGTCGTCACCGGTGGCGCCTCGCCGCACCGCGCCCGGCTGCTGGAACACGTACGCCACGTGGTCGCGGACGCACGCGAGCTGGGAATGACGGAGGACGAACTGCTGGCCCTGATCCGTGCCGAACTCGACCACACGTAAAGGACGTTGCAGGCAGGGGTCAACGCAGGCCGTCCCATCCCCAGCGTGGTGTCGGCCCGGGATCGTCGAGGTCTTCGCCGGCCGGGGACGCCGAGACATCGCGTGCGATCTTCGTGTCCCAGCGGGTGGCCGGGTACCACCCGTGGCTGGTGTGCCACCGCAGCCCGCTCGCGCGACCGCCCTGACGTCCAGCCCGGACCCGGCCGATTCCGCCCAGAGCGAGAGGCTGTTCCCAACTGCCCCGGCTGCGGGCAGAGTCGGTCCCATGAGGCTCTTGATCCTGGGCGGTACGGAATTCGTCGGGCGCGCCGTCACCGAGGCGGCGCTCGCACGCGAATGGCAGGTCACCGTGTTCCATCGCGGCCGTCACGCACCCCCGGCGGGCGTCACAGAGCTGTTCGGCGACCGCACCGGCGCCGACGGACTCGTGGCGCTCGCCGCCGCCGCGGGGGAGAGCGACGGAGGGGCGCACACCTGGGACCTGGTCGTCGACACCTGGAGCGGCGCCCCCTCGGCCGTACGGGACGCGGCCCGGCTGCTCGCCGGCCGTGCCGGGCGGTACGCGTACGTCTCCAGCCGTTCGGTGTACGACTACCCCGCTCCGGCCGGACTCCCCGAGGACGGCCCGCTGGTGGGCGGGGCCTCGCCGGACGCCGGGGCGGACGTCCCGTACGCGCAGGCCAAACGCGGCGGTGAACTGGCCGCACTCGACGCGTTCGGCGACCGCGCCCTGCTGGCCAGGGCGGGACTGATCCTCGGTCCGTGGGAGAACATCGGCAGACTGCCGTGGTGGCTGCAGCGGATCGCCCGCGGTGGACCGGTACTGGCCCCGGGGACACCGGACACCCCGCTCCAGTACATCGACGCCCGCGACCTCGCCAACTGGCTGCTGGACGCGGCGGAACGCGGACTGCACGGACCGTACAACGTGGTCAGCCGCCCTGGGCACACCACCATGGGTGAGCTGCTGGACGCCTGTGTCCGTGCCACCGGCTCCGGCGCCGAACTCCGCTGGACGGCCGCCGAGGAGATCCTCGCGGCGGGTGTCGAGCCATGGAGCGAGCTGCCGATCTGGCTGCCGCCGGGCGAGCTGTACGACACCCTGCACCAGGGCGACGTCAGCCGGGCGCACACGGCCGGGCTGCGCTGCCGGCCGGTCGGGGAGACGGTCACGGACACCTGGGACTGGCTGTGCGGGCTGGGCGGCGCGGCGCCGCAGCGGCCGGACCGGCCCGCGGTGGGACTGGACCCGGAGACCGAGGCGAAGCTGCTGACGGACTGAGCCGCCGGTGGCACGGCCGGGCGGATTGCGACGGTGCTGCTCGCGGCCGGTTCACAGGCCACGCCGATGGCCCGGAGGATGCGCCGAAGCGGCTAGTTTGGCCCCATGGCCGAACTCCTGCTGCACCTCACCGAAGGCCCTCTGTGGGAGGAGGCCCGCGGGATCGGGACGTACGAGATGTCCACCCGCGGCCGCACCCTGCACGAAGAGGGCTTCATCCACTGCTCGCTGCCCCACCAGCTCCCCGGCGTGGCCGAGATGCTGTACGGCGCCGGGGCCCCGGCCGATGCCGAGACCCCGGCCGACCTGGTGGTGCTCGTCATCGACCCCGCGCGGCTCTCCGTGCCCGTGCGGTACGAGTCGTTTGCGCCGGGCGGCGAGGAGTTTCCGCACATCTACGGCCCCGTCCCGGTGGAGGCGGTCGTGGAGGTACGTCCCTGGCCGCGCAAGGAAGGCAGCCCCGCGTGAACACCACACCCCCCACCGATGCCCCGATCATCGCGGTCACCGGAGCGAGCGGCGCAGTCGGCGGCCGCGTCGCCCAGCGGCTCGTGCGCGCCGGCGTCCCCGTGCGGCTGCTGGGCCGTGACCCGTCCCGGCTGCCGGACCTGCCCGGCGCGGTCGCCGCTCCACCCGCCTCCTACGGCGACGGGGCGGCCATGCGCCGGGCGCTCGCCGGGGCGCACACCCTGTTCCTCGTCTCCGCGCACGAGAGCCCCGACCGGGTACGCGAACACACCACCGCCGTGGACGCGGCGGTCGCCGCCGGTGTCGAACGCATCGTGTACGTATCCTTCCTCGGCGCCGCACCCGACGCCACGTTCACCTTCGGCCGCGACCACTGGCACACAGAGGCGCACATCCGTGTCGCCGAGGTGCGCTACACCTTCCTCCGCGACAGCTGGTACCTCGCCGGGATCCCGGCGATGACCGGGTCCGACGGAGTGCTGCGCGGCCCGGGCGGCGACGGCCGGGTCGCGGCGGTGGCGCACGAGGACATCGCGGACGCGGCGGCGGCCGTCCTGCTGGCCGGCGCCCAGAGCGTGGACACCCGCCACGACGGGGTGACGTACGACCTCACCGGACCAAAGGCATTCACCCTCGCCGAAGCCGCCGAGGAACTGAGCCGGGCCACCGGACGGACCATCACCTACCACCCGGAGACCCGGGAGGAGGCATACGCGTCACGGGCGCAGTACGGCGCGGCGGACTGGGAGGTCGCCGGCTGGGTGACGTCCTACGAGGCGATCGCGACTGGCGAGATGGCCACCGTCTCGGACGCCGTACCGCGTCTGACCGGCCGTCCGGCGCAGAACCTGGCCACGTACCTCCGGGAGCATCCGGACAGCTACCGGCACCTGCTCAGGACCGACTGAACTGCCGATCCTGAGCGCCGGCCAACGCGCCTGGCTGACCGAGACCCTCACCCTGGCGCACGGCGCCGACCATCCGTCGGCGGTGAGGCTCCGCAGGCAGTGGTGAGGAAGCGCGGCGCAGCCTCCGCCCGGCGCGCACCGCGTCACCTCACGTACACGCCCGCGCGCGCCGCGGCCGCCGCGGCCTCGGCGGCGAGGTCGGCGGCCGCCGCGTCGAGGGGAGCGCCGCTGGCCAGCAGCCGGTAGTAGAGCGGGGCCGAGACCGCGCGGATCACCTCGTCGGGGTCCGTGCCCGCGGGCAGCTCGCCGCGTTCCAGGGCCGCGGTGACGCATCCCGCCCACTCCTTGACGCGGATCGCGTAGAAGCGGTGCAGGGACTCGGCCGTGCGCGGGTCGCACGTCGCCGCGGCGATCACCGACGTGAAGAGCGGGCCCTGGCGCGGGTCGGTCAGGGTCTTCACCACGAGCTGCGCATTGGCCCTGAGGTCCTCGATCAGTGAACCCGTGTCCGTACGGGGAGAGGACTGCTCGGCCATGTCGTCGAGCAGATCGGCGATGAGACCGGTGGGGGTGGACCAGCGCCGGTAGACGGTGGTCTTGCCGACCCCCGCACGGCGGGCGACATCGGCGAGGTCGAGGCCGTCGAAGCCGTGCTCGACCAGGGCGTCGCCCGCCGCCCGCAGGACGGATTCCCGGACCCGGGCGGTACGCCCACCGGGCCGGACGGTGCCGGGCTCCACACCCTCAGAAGTCATAACGGGTCTCCAGTTCCATTAGGTGAGCTTCCCCTGCTACGGTGATCCCACCTTAACGGAACCATGGAACCGTTAAAACTCCTGCCTGAGGAAGACACTCATGTCCGCACCCAGCACAACCCCGTCACCGACGGTTGAAGCCGGCGCCGCCGCTGCCGCCTCCGCGCGGCCCGGGATCCGCATGACCGGGCGGCAGAAGCTCGTTCTCACCCTTCTTCTCGGCGCCCAGTTCATGATCGCCGTGGATTTCTCGATCCTGAACGTCGCACTGCCGGTCGTCGGCAAGGGGCTCGGCTTCTCCCTCGCCGACCTCCAGTGGATCGCGACCGCCTTCGCGCTCGCCGCCGCCGGCTTCACCCTCCTCTTCGGGCGTGTCGCCGACATCGTCGGGCGCAAGCGGCTGTTCCTCGGCGGGATGGCCGTCCTCGGCGCCTCCTCCCTCCTCGGCGGACTCGCCACGTCGCCCGAAGTCCTGCTCTCCGCGCGCGTGCTGCAGGGTCTGGCCACCGCGGCCGTCACTCCGGCCGGACTCGCCCTGCTGACGACGGCCTTCAAGGAGGGCCCGCTGCGGGAACGCGCCCTCGGTCTCAACGGCGCCCTGATGTCGGCCGGGTTCACCGCAGGGGCCATTCTTGGCGGACTCCTCACCGACCTGCTCTCCTGGCGCTGGGCGTTCTTCATCAACGCCCCCGTCGCCCTGCTCGTCCTCGTTCTCGCTCCGTCCGTCATCACCGACTCGCGCCCCACCGGGCGGCCCAGGCTCGACATCCCCGGCGCCGTGACCGTCACCGGCGGACTCCTCGCCCTCGTCTACGGACTCACCCAGGCCGGTGAGACCGGCTGGACCACCCCCACCACCCTGGCCGCGCTCCTCGCGGGCGTCGCCCTTCTCGTCACCTTCTGGTTCGTCGAGAAGCGGGCCGCGACCCCCCTGGTGCCCGTACGGATCCTGAAGCGACGCAGCGTCATCTGGGGCAACGCCGCAGGGCTGATCGCCTTCGTCACCGAGACCTCCCTCGTCTTTCTCCTCACCCTCTACCTGCAGGAAGTTCTCGGCTACTCGCCCCTCGCCACCGGACTCGCCTTCGGGGTCCTGGGCCTGGGCACGGTCATCGGTGGCACCCTCGGCGGCCGCGCCGCGGGCCGCTACGGGACGCGGACCACCATCGTCACCGGCGGCATCGTCCAGGCCGCCGCCACACTCACCCTGGTCGCCCTCGGCACCTCCGGCGCCTGGATCTGGCTCCTCCTCGCCGCCACCTTCATCGGCGGCATCGGCAACATGCTGATGATCGTCGGCTTCATGGTCACCGCCACCTCCGGCCTCCCCGACACCGAACAGGGCCTGGCCACCGGCCTCGCCACGATGACCCAGCAGGTCGGCATCACCATGGGCATCCCGGTCATGAGCGCCGTCGCCGCCGCCCGGATGACCTCGCTCGGCGACACCGGCCCCACCGGCGTCCTGTCCGGAGTCACGGTCGCGATCCTGGTCAACTCCGCACTGGTCCTGACGGGTTCGCTGCTGGCCGGCGCGTTCCTGGGAACCCGGCGTCGCGCGGGAGTCACCGGCCGGTGACCGCCCGGGCGGTCCCGCCGGATCGCAGAGCCGCCGGGCCGTCCGCCCGGCAGCTCCCTTTCCTTCCACGGCGCCGCGGAGGCCGAGGAAAACGGCTTGCGAGGGGCTTCCCGGCCGCTCGTCGATGTCCTCGCATCCAGCGAGAACCGCATCGTGGACCCGAAGATCCGCAACGCGATGAAGATGGACGGCTCGGAGATTCTGGCCGACGTCATTCCCGGGGATGCGGAAGCGAGCGCTCTTGCCCACATCAAGAAGATGGGGTGGACTCCCGTCGCCCGTGCTGCCAACCGGCCGGTCTGCCCCTGTGCCAGAACGAGCTGTTCGAACCGTTCAGCGACACCGTGGGCGCTGCCCGCCTTGTGGGGACTCACTGGAAGACTGTGATCCTCAACAAGTTCCAAGAATCCGAGCGGGGGTGCCTTCACCGGCGCCCGGTGGTTCGCTGGGTAGGGATAGGGAAGATGTCCGAAGTTGAAGTAGCGTCCGCGGGGCTGGCCGAGGTCAGCCCCGCGGGGCGGGCGGTCATCGCGTCGCTCGCTCTGCACAGGGTCTCGCTGTTCCCGATGGAGGGCGGATTCTCCGAGCTTTTTCCCGGTTCGGAGGCATTCTTCCAGCGGGCTGTGGCCGTCTCCAAGGCTCTGGCCTCGGGAGAGCCGGCCACGGACGAACTCGCGGAAGTTCTGGAGGTGTACAACGAGCTCGTCCAGCCCGATGGCGAGCACATCGAGGAACCGGACGGCTCGGATGCCTGGGGAATGGACGTCCTGGACATCGCAGGTTATGTCCTCGAAGCGTGGGACGATCCGGATTCCAGCGCCGAAACGGTCGCGGACGCCCTGGATGCGATGCATTCCTTCGCAGACGCCCTGGAAGAGATGATCCCTGTGGTGAGGGACGGCGACGATCCGGCGGATCTCCGCGAACTGGAGATCCAGCGCCAGGTCGACGATGTCGCCGATGTCCGTGCGGTCACCGCCCGGGGCGGCATCGATGCAGCGGCCATCGACCGCCTCTACACGGCATCGCTGCCGCTCGCGCATGCCTATCGGGAGCGGATCGGCCTGCTTCCGTAGCGTGAGCGGTGAACTGTTCACCGCGCCGGCTGCGGAGGCACCTACAACCGCTACGACAGGGTGTGCGCATGCTGGCCGCCCTCGACCTGACCACCGGCAAGATGTACTACCGCATTTGCCGGAGGAAGCGCTGGCGCGAGTTCCTGACCCTACTCAAGGCCCTGCGCACCTGCTGGCCCGGGGAGAAGCTGCACGTCGTGCTGGACAACGTCTCCCCGCACAAGCACCCGAATGTACGGTGCCGGTCGGCGAGGTCGTCATCGACGCGCTCCTCGGGCATCTCGCAGCGCGGCCGTCGAAGGAATGGCTGTTCGCGATGGAGGAGGGCGAGCCCCTCAACTACCGCCGTTGGAAGACCGAATGGAACTGCGCCCGCAAGGTGCTCCAGGCGGCGGAGAACAGGGCGGCCGAGCGCGAGGGCCGCAAGCCCGTCGGGCTGCCGCACATGGTGACCCACGATCCGCGGCACTTCTACGCCTCCGCGCTCATAGGCGGCGGGGCGAGTGTCAAGCAGGTCCAGCTCGTCCTCGGCCACGCGTCCGTCGTCATCACGCTGCGGATCTACGCGCACTTGTGGCCGGGCGAAGAAGACCACACCCGGTCTGTGATGGACACCGTTCTTGGCGGCCTGCGAGCCGGGTGCGGACAGGTAGACCAGGCGACCAAAGGATTCGCAGGTCAACTGGCATGATCGAAGATCAGGCCTTCTTGGTCTCCTAGTAACGGGGCGGGTCGGTGACCTGCGGGAATCTTCCCTGCGGGTCGCTGACCTGGCCTTTTGGTGATTGCTGGCGATGGGGTGCGACGGTCTCGATCGGGTGTCTTGCGGACTGTGTGCGGACTACCGGCGCGGCTGTGGAGCAGGGCGAAGCCAGCAGCGCTGTCTCATTGGGCCAGCAGGGGAGACATCTCTCGCTCGACCAGGGGTTTGAGCAGGTTGAGTGCCGCGCCGCGTGTGGGCGCGAGGGGGCTTGGGGCCTTGTTGGGGCGTACGACACCCCCCTCGACGATGCTGCGGAGAACGGTGGCCACCTCGGCGGCGTCGGTTTCGGCCAGGGCAGCTGCAAGACGCAGAGCATTCGTCCGGGGCCCCGTGGCCCAGCGTTCTGCCAAGTGCCGGATGCGTGCACTCGAGGCGCTGTGCTGAGTTGCTGCCGCGAGGGCGGCGAGGGTGAACTGTACGGCTTCGTCCTCGCTGTCCCAGCGGCCCAGAAGGTACGGTGCTGCGGCTTCGACCGCATGGCGGGCGGCGAGTTCGTCCGCTGTCTCCTCCAGTGGAAGGCCCAGGGCGACTCTGCGGTCGGCCCCGGAAGCGGCCAGGCGCTGCCCGATGGTGGCTGCTTCGAACAGGAATGTGGTAAAGACGGCTCGATGCGCGGGACGGATGTCCTCGTGGCATGCGAGACCGGCCAGCAAGGGAATCTCGTCGGCGGTGTGCGGGTAGCAGGTGCCCTGATGCATGACCGAGTCGGCCAACTCGAAGATGACTTCGCGATCGTTGGAGAATCCGTCGGCCTCGATGGTGAGCCACCAGGCAGTTCCGTCGGGCAGATTGCCCTGCTGAGCTTCTTGATCGCGGGCAACTTGTCGCGCACACTCAAGCACGGGTGGGAATGGACGTTCGATGGTGGTGCACTGGAGCGGGGTGGCCGGAGCTGGTTCCTCCGTCGGTGGAGGGAAGCTTGAGATCACGTCGCGCCGAATGCGATGGGCGTGCTTCTGGTCGATATCATGGACCAGCCCCTGGTGGTCGAATCTGGGCAGCATGGTCTCTCGGTTAGCGAGGGATCCGCCGTTCCAGAAACCGCCGTGCGCTCTACCGATGGCCTCGACAGCTGCCTTCTCGCAGTCGTGCTGGTGGAACTCCGAGGTCGGGTCGGGAGCTTCTTCGTCCACAAGGCTGTCGACGCTCCACCAACCCTCCAGCTCAGGCCGGGAGAACTCGGGCTTGCCGAACAGGCGGTTCCCGGGGTCCAGATGCGGAAGATATACCGGGCGCACGGTCACCCACCGGTGTCCGCGTTGAGTCAGTGCCGAAGCCACTGAGCGAGCGTCCGCTTCACTCGGAGCGGCGACAGAGTAGTGGACCACCATCTCGGAAGCCGGCCAGGAGGTTGGCTCGTCGACGCCATGACGTGGCGCAAGTTCGTTCGGCATGTGGCGAAGCATAGGCAGCAGATCGGACAACGGACCGCCCGGCACTATGCGCTGGAAGACGTACATGATGGGCTTTGGGGCGATCGTGGGACTCATCGGCGGCAAGGTGGCGTAAGACCCTCTCTCTGCAGGCTGAGCGGGCGATCCGCCGCTTGCGAAGGAGGTAAGCAGCAGCCCACGCCGCATCGGGTCTCTTCGCGGAGGAGTTCATTCCGCCAGATCTTTGCGCCAGAACCGACCCCTTATGGTTCCGCCCGTGATCCGCCCGGCAGACCCCGGGGCGGGCGTCAGAACGTGCGAAGTGCTTCCGGGAGGAAGCGGTCGATCTCTGAGCTGCTGAACGTCAAGTCCTCGTCGATCTGCAGGGCTCGCTGTGAGGAAGCCGTTGGGGGCCTCAACACCCCAGGAACCGTGGATGATGTGGGCGACCTTCAGGGACTCGGGCTTCACGGCCAGCCCCGTCTCCTCGTACAGCTCGCGGACCGCCGTCTCCGTGATCGGCTCGCCAGGCTCGCTCTTGCCGACGGGGAGGTCCCACATGCCCTGGGCGAACTTGGCGTTCTCGCTGCGCTGGAGGAGGACGACGCGGTTGGCAGCCTTGTCGTGGACGATGACGGCGGCGACCAGCAGGGTCATGGATTCCAGGGCCGGCTTGAGGCCCTTCGGCTGGTCGTCGGTTGTCTGCTGAACCACGGTCATCCCTTCGTCGGGCGGGTTGTTGGGCATGCTGGGCGAGGGCCTCGCGGGCGCGGCGGGCGAGATCGGCGGCGCCGGGTACTTTGCGCCGCTGGTAGACCGCGAGGGTGGAGCGGATCGAGGTGATCGCTTTGCGGGTGCGGTCGGAGGTCATGCCTTCCATGAGGACCAGGGCCTGGGTCCAGGCGGCGACGGCTTCGTCGGCGCGGGCCTGGGCGGCGAGGCTGTCGCCGAGGTCTGCGTGGGTGAGGGCGTGGACGCGCTTGTACTTCTTGGGGTCCCAGCGGGTGAGGGCGTCGCGGTGCTGCTGTTCGGTGCCGACGTGGTCGGCGAGGTCGGTCAGGGTGCGGGCGGTGTGGCTGGCCACGGTGCCGGCGGCGGGGCCGCTGACGCGGGAGTAGCTGGGCTGGGGGTCGTCGTTGCGCAGGAGGGCGTCTTCGGCGGCGAGCAGGGCCCTTGCGGCCAAGGGGTGCTCGTTGACGGCCGCGTAGGCGCGGGCGTGGGTGATGTGGAGGAGGGCCTCGGTCTGGCCGTCGACGTGGCCGATTTTGCCGAGGCCCGGACGTGGGCCGGGCGGCTGCTCACTGCGCGGACTGCTGCACCCGCTGCTCCGAACGAAACCGAAGCAGCCTGACGCGAACCCGGGGCAGAAGGGCCGATGCTGCCCTGATGAAGCTCATTGAAACTGGCTCTGCCCGGAGTTCCGTGAACGATCTTGAGCTTGGTGTAATGCCAGGGTGATGCTGAGCGCCGGGAATCGGCGCGGCTCGGTGTGTGGACGGGGACGGGGACGGGTGGAGACATGCAGCAGAGCTTCGGGGTGCTGTGAGGGGGCCGGCGCGGTTGGACTGGGAGCTGATGCCCCTGGAAGGCGTCGGGCCGCTGTGTTTCGGCATGCGTATCACTGAGGTCGCCGCAGTGCTGCCGGGCATGAGCGAGCTGCGTCGGTTCCAGGTCGACCCCTCGCTTCGGGAGACCCTCGGTGTCGAGTTCGGCATGGGGCGTGCGGAGCCTGCCGTGTACGCCTACTTCGTCGACGGCCGGCTGTTCTGCGTCGCGGTCGACGCAGTCCGTGGACCCCAGGTGACGCTCTGGGGACGGGAGTTGACCGCCTGCGTCCCAGCCGATCTGGAACGGTTCCTCTTGCACGCTCACGGGTGTGGGGTGCTCGATGTGTCCTACGGGCCGCGGGGGAACCCTGGCGTCAATGGGCTCGGTCTGGTGCTGCGGGTGCAGGAGGTCGCCAGCGGCGTGGTGACCCGGCCGGTCATGGTGGTGGGCCGGACCTGGGCCAACCGGTGCACCGACGACTGGGAAGGCGCGATCCCGGAATGTGAATGGGTGGGCCGCCTGTGGCCCCATCCAGGTGAAACGGGATCCTGGTCCCAGCCGGGCCACAAGACGCACTGGGGCGGCTGGCAACCTCCTTTCTAGCCGGGCCCCTTCCTGCGGCGAGCTTCTGGCGCATGCGCGTTCCCTGGAGCCCGACCTGCGGATTCACGGAACTCATTCCGTGATGCCTACGGCTGAACGAGGACGCGGGCTCTGAGTAGTGCGAATGAGGCTCGCCCGTACATTTGCCGCTTGATCGTTTTGATTCTGGCAGGCACCGCGATGCCCTCCCGGATGGCCATCACATAGCGGTTCACAACGTGGTATCCACTGGTGTAGCCGAGGGCGGTCAGAACCCTTCAGTTGGCCAGTTGAGAAGGGGTGGCGCGCCCACACCGTCCGCCCAGCCGGCCTCGCTGTCAGCGCTCTGTGCCATGATGCGGACGCGTCCCAGGGGAGTGGGCTGCGGTCTACTGATTGCCAGGGGGTTGGGGATGGGCGCGGGCACGGAGCCGGACGGCTCATCCAGGTCCGACGAGGAGTGGGAGCGGTTTCTGCGCGAGTCGGTGGCGGGTGCCGCCGACTCGCCCAAGGAGCCGTCGGCGCGGGCCCGCGACGTGGCAAAGCGGCTGCGCGCGGAGCCCGGCCGCGGCCTGGAGGGCTGGCGCAGTTACACGCCCGCGCGGCCCAAGCGGCGCACGGGCTGGTACGTGGTCGGGCTGCTGGCCTCGCTGGTGCTGCTGGTGGTGGCGCTCGCGCCGGGGCGGATAGTGGACCTGTTCGCCAGCGCTGACTCCCCGCCGCTGGCGGCCGAGACCGCCCGCCCGACCCAGGTACCCCCGGCGGAGGCGGCCCAACGCCCCACCATGGACGAGCCGTTCCGCGGTTCGCCGGCGGCGAGCTGGGCGAGCGGAGCGGCGGGGATCACCGTGCCGAAGGCCGGGGCGGTCGGCTGGATGAGCGCGGCCGAGGTCGAGCGGGCCCTCGCCCGCAGCCGGGACTTCCTCGTCGCGTCCGGCCTGGACCGCGGGGTGCTGCGGGGCGAACGCCCCGAGAAGGCGATTGCACTGATAAACCCGCACCAGAAGGACGTCCAAGACCTTCTCAAAACCGCTTTCCGAACCCCGAGCGAGAAGAACGACCCCCTCCTCCTCTTCAGCCGCTTCCAGCCCTCCCGCACCCAGCTGGTCGGCGACGTAGTGAAGACCCGGGGCCGGCTCACCTACCGGGAGGGCGAGCGCGGCGCGCTCCAGGTGACCGCCGACATCACCTTTGTCTACCCGGTCACCCGCGCGGAAGCGGGCGGCGACGACGAAATCGTGCGCACGATCGTCCGGCGCGAGCTGGTCCTGAGCTGGGACGACCCTGACAAGGTGATCACCGAGCCGGGCACGTTCTCGATCGTCTCGTACAAGTACGACATGACCAACGGCGGCTGCGGCGCCCCCACGGGCTACTTCACCCCGCCCTTCGGCACGGACCGCCGGGCAGACGAGGCCGGCACGGAGGTCGACCCGTACGACCGCAGCGCGCCGGTCGGGCGGGGCGAGTCCTCTGGGGACGAGTGCGGGAGGGCGACGCGGTCCTAGCGGGCGTTACTCGGTGGCGGCCACCCCAATCCCGAGGGCGATGAACATCCAGCCGCCGATCCGCTCCCAGCGCCGGCGCCAGGCCGGTCGCCCGAGCACCGCGCGCAGCCGGGCGGCGACGTGCACGAGCGCCAGCCAGTAGACGACGCCGATCGCGACATCGAGCGCGCCGAGTCAGCCACGTCCGGCGTGAGGCCTACGGCATCCGCGGGTCAGTGACAGACGGCGGGGATCGCCGGTTGCCGCTGCTCCGCAGGTCAGAGGGTGCTGAGATGCTGGACGGAAGAGATGCTGTTGGTGATCTTCGGCGCGAGCCCCCTTCGAGTTCCGGCGGTCGCTGGTCATGCAACAGCCGCCAAGCCAGGCTGCCGGCTGAGGGCAGTACGAGAGACGCCCATCGGCTACGACTCCGCCATCCCGCACAGGCGTAACGGCACGACGTCCATGGACCCCAACAAGATCACCAACAGCATCCGGAACTCCGGTCAGAGCCATTTCCAAGGAGCCCCAACAGATCCCGCCACGATGCGTGGCGAGGGGATCTGACCTGGGTCAGCGGTGCCGACTGCGCTCTCCGGGCCGCATGGCCACTGGTGTGGCCGGTGGGTGTGGCGTGGCTGACATGGACGACGTGCCGCTGACCGTACTTCGCCTGCGAGCCGCTTGAGCCCGCCTGTTCGGTTGAGCGGTGATGCGCCAGTTGAGGTCCGCGTCATGACGGCCGCCGCTGATCGGCCCGCCGAAGACCGCCAAGTCCCGGCGTACCGTCCCGGTTGGCGAGGTCGTCACCGACGCGCTCCTCACGCACCTCGCCGCGCGCCCCTCCAAGGAGTGGCTGTTCACGATGGAGGAGGGAGAACCCCTCAACTACCGTCGCTGGAAGACCGAATGGAACTGCGCTCGCCGCGCACTCCAGGCGGCGGAGAACGAGGCGGCCGAGCGCGAGGGCCGGGGGCCCGTCGAGCTGCCGCACATGGTGACCCACGACCTGCGCCACTTCTTCGCCTCCGCGCTCATCGCCGGCGGGGCGAGCGTCAAGCAGGTTCAGTTGGTCCTCGGGCACGCGTCCGCCGTCATCACGCTGCGGATCTACGCCCACCTGTGGCCGGGCGAAGAAGACCGCACCCGGTCCGTCATGGACGCCGTGCTCGGCGGCCTGCGGACCGGGTGCGGACAGGTAGGCGATGCGACCCGCGAAAGCGCAGGTCAGACGGCCTAACTAAAGATCAGGCCTTCTTGGTCTCCCAGAAGATCTTGTCGATCTCGGCGATGTAGTCCAGCGCCTTCTGGCCCGTCGCCGGGTCCGTGGAGGCCTTCGCGGCCGACAGCGCCTTGAGGGCGTCGTTGACCAGCTGGTGCAGCTCCGGGTACTTCTCGAAGTGCGGGGGCTTGAAGTAGTCGCTCCACAGCACCGAGATGTGGTGCTTCGCGAGCTCGGCGCGCTGCTCCTTGATGACCACCGCGCGGGCCCGGAAGTGCGGGTCCTCGTTGGCCTGGTACTTCTCCTGGACGGCCTTGACGGACTCCGCCTCGATGCGGGCCTGGGCCGGGTCGTACACGCCGCAGGGCAGGTCGCAGTGGGCGCTGACCTTCACCTTGGGGGCAAACAGGCGGGAAAGCATTGAGCTGTCCTTCCTCGTGATCGTCTTCTCAGGTGGGACATTACTCCGTGAGGGACGTGTTTTCGTGGGTGCCCCCATGGGCTTAGGCCAAAAGTCCAGGGTGAGTATGGGACCAGTAGTCGAATGCGCGGAACGGACCGGGGAGGTGCCGGAGATGCCGGAGTTGGCGCAGGAGCCCGTGCGGGGCATGGCGGGGCGGGTGCCGTTCCAGGTGGTGGAGGTGACGGGGCCGTCGATGGTGCCCACGCTCCATCACGGGGACTGGCTGCTCGTGCAGTACGGGGCGCCGGTGCGCCCCGGTGACGTGGTCGTTCTGCGCCACCCCTTCCAACAGGACCTGTTGGTCGTCAAGCGCGCCACCGAGCGCCGGGCGGGCGGCTGGTGGGTGCTGGCCGACAATACGTTCGCAGGCGGGGACAGCACGGACTACGGAACCGTCCCCGAAGAGCTGGTGCTGGCCCGGGTCCGGGCCCGCTACCGGCCGCTGAGGAAGGATCAGCGTTCGGTCCGTGCGATGCTGGCCTGGGCGGTCTCCGCGCTGCGGCCGGTGTCGGCGGCGCGCTCCGTCTCCAGGCGCTTGCGGGCCCGGTAGGCAGCCACATTGGCGCGGGTCGCGCAGCGGTCCGAGCAGTAGCGGCGGGACCGGTTGGTCGAGGTGTCGAGGTACGCGTTGCGGCAGGGCGCGGCCTCGCAGAGCCCGAGCCGGTCCACCCCGTACGACGTGAGGTGGAAGGCGAGACCCATCGCTGCGATGGCCGCGTAGCCGGCCGTCGCGTTCGAGGGGTGGTCGGCCAGGTGCATGTGCCAGTCCGGTTTTCCGTCCGCGTCACGGGTGTCGTGGCCGGAGATCTGCGGGCTGACCGGGAACTCCAGCAACAGCGAGTTCAACAGGTCGACGGCGAGCGTCTCGTCGCCGATGTCGGCCGCCTCGAAAACGGCGCGCAGCCGTGCCCGTACCGACCGGAAGCGGGTCACGTCCGCGTCGGTGGCGCGCCTTGCCGCCTGTCTGTTGGCGCCGAACAGATCGCGGACCGCCTCGACGGAGGTGAGGACGTCCTTGTTGCGGGCCGGCTCCTCGGTGTTGACCAGGCGCACCGCATAGTCCGAGTAATAGGCCAGTTCCACTTGTAGTCCTTACAGGGTCGGTCTAAGGTCTGGGTACGGGGACCGATGTAACGGTCGTTTCTGCTTCGAGGGTATTACGTAGTGGAGGGGTTCGGGTGACGGAGACATCGATGGGCACTGACTGGCAGGTTTGGCAGCAGAGCTGGGACCGGCAGCAGGAGTGGTACATGCCCGACCGCGAGGAACGGTTCCGGGTGATGCTGGACATGGTCGAGGCCTTCGTCGGGCCGCGGCCGAGGGTGCTCGACCTCGCGTGCGGTACGGGAAGTATTACGGACCGGCTCCTCAGGCGGTTCCCGGAGGCCACCAGTACCGGCGTCGACCTCGACCCGGCGCTGCTCGCCATCGCGCGCGGCTCCTTCGCCGGCGACGAGCGCGTCACCTTCGTCTCGGCCGACCTCAAGGACCGGGCCTGGGTCGATCGGTTGCCGTACGACACCTACGACGCCGTCCTCACCGCCACCGCCCTGCACTGGCTGCACAGCGAACCGCTCGCCACGCTCTACGGGCAGCTCGGCGGACTCGTCAGGGACGGCGGGGTGTTCATGAACGCCGATCACATGATCGACACCGACACCCCCCGTATCAACGCGGCCGAACGCGCCCACCGTCACGCCGGGATGGACCGGGCCAAGGCCGCGGGAGCCCTCGACTGGGCGGACTGGTGGGCCCTCGCGGCCAAGGACCCGGTCCTCTCCGGACCGACCGCCGAGCGGTACGAGATCTACGGCGAGCACGCCGACGGCGACATGCCGTCCGTGCGGTGGCACGCGGACACCCTGCGCGCCGCGGGTTTCGGCGAGGCACGGGCCGTCTGGGCCTCTCCGTCGGACGCCCTGGTGCTCGCCGTGAAGTAGCGGCAACGTGCGCCGCATGGGGTGGTACGGACTCCGGTCCGTACCGCCCCGAACTTTTTCCGCCCCTGCTGCAACCCGCCGCGCACCCCGGCGCACTGGAAGGGTGAGACGGTCCGCACCCGCGGACCCGGGAGGGGGCGCCGACGATGCGGATCGATGACGATGCCGCGCTGCACGCCTTCGTCGAGGGCAGACGTACGGCACTGTTCCGCAGCGCCTATCTGCTCTGCGGCGACCGGCACGAGGCCGAGGACCTGGTCCAGTCGACCCTCGTGAAGGTCGTGCTCGGCGGGCGGCGGCACGGGCGGCTGGACAACATCGAGGCGTACGCGCGCAAGACGCTGGTCAACACCTTCATCGCCGCCCGCCGCCGGTTCTGGCGGCGCGAGCAGGCGTACGGCGAATTGCCCGACCGCGCGGGCCGGTCGCCCGACACGGACACCGGCCTTGCGGTACGGGCGGCCCTCGCCCGGCTCTCGGCCAAGCAGCGGGCCGTCCTGGTGCTGCGGTACTGGGAGGACCTGAGCGTCGAGGCCACGGCCGACATGCTCGGGATGCGGGAGAGCACGGTCAAGAGCCACGCGGCTCGGGGGTTGGCGGCGCTGCGCGCCGACATGGTGGAGGAGTACGCATGAGCGACGTCAGGGAGCTGCTGGGGCGGGCCGCCGAGCACGCGGGGCAGCCGGTCATCAGCACCGAAGGGGTGTACGCGAAGGCCGCCCGGGTGCGGTGGCGGCGGCGGGCGACCGTCGCGACGGCCGCGTTCGCCGTGGTCGCGGCCGGAGCGCTCGCGGTGCCCGGGCTCACCGCGCAGGAGAAGCCGCAGACGAGTTCGGTGGCCGCGCCCGCCGAGCTGGTCGGCAACAGCGGCAGGGCGAAGGCGCTGGTCAATCTGTTGCCCAAGGGAGTCGGCTCGCTCGAGCAGGTCTCGCTCGCCGTGATCATCAAGAACGCGACCCCGCAGCAGGCCAAGGAGCATCCGGTGGGGCCGCTGGACGGGCAGTACGCCGTCCGGAGGGACGGAGGCGTCGGCTACCTCGTCATCGGCGCCATGAACGGCAAGCAGGTCGGCCAGAAGTTCGGCGGAGTCGATCCCGCCGCGAACCTCTGCAAGCCGACCAACGGGGAGCGGCGCCCGGCCGACTGCGTACGCGAGGAACTGCCGGACGGCCGGGTGCTGACCATCTGGAGCGACTCGATGGAGTACGGCAGTATGCCCCTGTGGGGTCATGAGCTCGTCGCACGGCTCACCCTGAAGGACGGCGGGCTGCTGGCCGTACGGGACAGCACCGGCCTCAAGAACGACACCGCGCAGGGGCCGCTGCTCAAGAGCACGCCGCTCACCCGCGCCCAGCTGCGCACGCTGATGCTGAGCCCGGAGCTGCTGCCGAAGAAGTAGCCCGGGGCCGGACACGGGAGAGGGCGGTACGGACCGGGGTCCGTACCGCCCTCGTGTCATTCCCGTACCGCTACAGGACCTTCGACAGGAACGACTTCGTCCGGTCGTGCTGCGGGTTCGTCAGTACGTCGCGAGGGTGGCCCGACTCGACCACCACCCCGTCGTCCATGAAGACCAGCGCATCGCCGACCTCCCGGGCGAAGCCCATCTCATGGGTCACGACGACCATCGTCATGCCGTCGTCCGCGAGTCCGCGCATGACGTCCAGGACGTCGCCCACCAGCTCCGGGTCGAGCGCCGAGGTCGGCTCGTCGAAGAGCATCAGCTTCGGCTCCATGGCCAGGGCGCGGGCGATCGCCACCCGCTGCTGCTGGCCGCCGGAGAGCTGCGACGGGTAGTTCTTCGCCTTGTCGGCCAGGCCGACCCGGTCCAGCAACCGCTCCGCGCGGGCCCGGGCGACGGCCTTCGCCTCGCCCTTGACCTGGACGGGTGCCTCCATGACGTTCTCGATGGCCGTCATGTGCGGGAAGAGATTGAAGCGCTGGAAGACCATGCCGATGTCCCGGCGCTTCAGGGCGACCTCGGTGTCCTTGAGCTCGTAGAGCTTGTCACCCTTCTGGCGGTAGCCCACCAGATCGCCGTCGACATAGAGCCGGCCGGCGTTGATCTGCTCCAGGTGGTTGATGCACCGAAGGAACGTCGACTTGCCGGAACCGGACGGGCCGATCAGGCAGAAGACCTCCCGCGGGGCGACCTCCAGGTCGATGCCCTTGAGAATGTGTGCGGCGCCGAAGGACTTGTGGACGCCCTCGGCCTTCACCATGGCGGTCATGCCATGCCTCCCGACGGGCGTCCCAGGGACAGCAGGTTGGCCCGGATCTTCTGTATGGGGGTCGGCGGCAGGCTGCGGCTCGAACCGCGCGCGTAGTAGCGCTCCAGATAGAACTGGCCGACTGTCAGCACGGACGTCATGATCAGGTACCAGGCCGCGGCGAGGAAGTACATCTCCACCGGGGCTCCGGACGACGATCCGATGTCCTGGGCGTACCGGAACAGTTCGGTGAACTGCACGGCCGACACGAGCGACGTCGTCTTCAGCATGTTGATGACTTCGTTGCCCGTCGGCGGCACGATCACCCGCATGGCCTGCGGGATCACGATGCGCCGCAGTGTCTTGCCGTGGCTCATGCCCAGCGCGTGCGACGCCTCCGTCTGGCCCTCGTCGACCGAGAGCAGACCGGCGCGGCAGATCTCCGCCATGTACGCGGCCTCGTTGAGGCCCAGGCCGAGCAGCGCCGTCAGCAGCGGCGTCATGAAGCTCGACCAGTAGTCCTTGTAGATCGGCCCGAGGTTGATGTACTCGAAGACCAGACCCAGGTTGAACCAGACGAACAGCTGGACCAGGACCGGGGTGCCGCGGAAGAACCAGATGTAGAACCACGCGATGGACGAGGTCACCGGGTTCTTGGACAGCCGCATCACCGCGAGCAGGATGCCCCCGACGATGCCGATGACCATCGACAGTGCGGTCAGCAGCAGGGTCTGGCCGACGCCCCTGATGATCCGGTCGTCGAAGAAGTAGTCGGGGACGGCGCCCCAGTTGATCTTGCCCTGGGAGAAGGCGTAGACGATCGCGACGAGCGCGGCGATGGCGATGGCCGCCGAGACGTACCGGCCGTAGTGCCGGACCGGGATGGCCTTGATCGCCTCCGGTCCGGCCGGCGGGGTGGGGGGGACGGGCGGCTTGTCGGCCGGGCCCGTCTTCTCGATGTCAGTCACAGGTGAAGCCTTTCGGTGCGGGGCCTGGTCAGGATCCGCCGTTGATCTTGGCCTCGGTGACCGCGCCGGCCTCCACGCCCCACTTCGCGATGATCTTTCCGTACTCGCCGTTCTTGACCAGCGCGTCCAGGGCCGCCTGGATGGCCTTGGTGAGCTGGTCGTTGCCCTTGGCGATGGCGATGCCGTACGGAGCGGCTTCGACCTGCTCGCCGACCAGCTGGAAGTCGTTGCCGCCACCCGAGGTCTTCACCGCGTACGCGGCCACCGGGAAGTCGGAGGAGACCGCGTCGACGCCACCGCTGCGCAGCCGGGTCTGGGCCTCCAGGTCCGTGTCGTACGACTCGATCGCGATCGTCTTGCCGCCCGTGCACTTCTTGGACTCGGCCTTGGCGAGGTCGTGCGAGACGGTGCCGCGCTGCACGGCGATCTTCTTGCCGCAGAGGTCGGACCAGGTCTTGATGCCCTTGTCGTCACCCTTCTTGGTGTAGATCGAGACACCGGCGGAGAAGTAGTCGACGAAGTCGACGCCCTCGCCGACCTTCTTCTTCGTCTCGGAGTCGATGCCTTCCTGGCGGTCCTTGGTGTCGGTCATGGCCGACATCGCCAGCTGGTAGCGCTTGGCGCGCAGGCCCGAGATCAGCGTGTCGAACGTGCCGTTCTCGAACTCGAAGCGCACACCGAGCTCCTTGCCCAGCGCGGCACCGAGGTCGGGGTCGATGCCGACGACCTTGCCGGACTTGTCCTTGAACTCGACCGGCGGGTACGCGATGTCCGAGCCGACGTTGATGACGCCCTTGGCCTTGATGTCCTGCGGCAGGAGGTCGGCGGGGGAGGACGCCCCGGAGGAGTTCTTCGTCGATTCGGACGCCGTCGTTCCGCCCTTGGTCTGGTCGCCACAGGCGGTCAGCAGCATGGTGCCGGCGACCGCGATGGCGCAGACCGCTGCAATCCGGGACTTTGCGGTCGTACGACAGGTGGTGCGTGCGGTCATGATCGGGTTCCTCCGGCAGGTGAGGGTGGGGTTGCCAGGCGGTATGGCACACATCGTCGGATGTCGCCGCCTCGTATGGTTACGGCATCTTGCCATTCGGACTAGCCCAATCAGGGGGCCAGTCATGTCAAAATCGGGTAACGGGCGATCCCCGAACCTCAGTAGGCCGGTACACCAAGGCCGGACCTTCTATGGGGTTTTCTACTTCCGGCCGGAGAATCTTCGGCGCGTCTCGACTGGTGGACGGATATCTGGTTGATTAGTCGACTTGTCCAGATATTCGACTATGAGGCACGTCACCGCGCCGATCTCGACTCGTCCGGGATGCGGTCTGTCCGGTAAGAAAGACCTTTACACCCCTCATCCGGGGCTCAGGGCGCGTGTGCGGCGCGCCCGCGCGTACGTACCTCCCCCTGCCGGAGCGGGCCAACCGCCCAGCGCAGGGAACGTACGCGGTGCCCGCCCACCCCTCCTCAACCAGGAGTGGCCACCCTCAGACAAAGAAGACTTAAGGGGTCATCACCATGGCAGCGGAGATCGTCAATCCTCGCAGCGACAGCACGACTGACAGCAGTACCGGGAGCGCCACCGATGAGCCGTTCGACGCGGCCTTCGCGCTCCACCGCGGCGGGAAGATGGCCGTGCAGGCCACCGTCCCGCTGCGTGACAAGGACGACTTGTCCCTCGCGTACACACCGGGCGTTGCCAAGGTGTGCAGCGCCATCGCGGAGAATCCCGAGCTGGTTCACGACTACACCTGGAAGTCGCAGGTCGTCGCCGTCGTGACGGACGGCACCGCGGTGCTCGGGCTGGGAGACATCGGACCGGAGGCGTCCTTGCCCGTGATGGAGGGCAAGGCGATCCTCTTCAAGCAGTTCGGCGGGGTCGACGCGGTGCCGATCGCGCTCGCGACGACCGATGCGGACGAGATCGTGGAGACGGTGGTCCGGCTCGCACCCTCCTTCGGAGGGGTGAATCTGGAGGACATCTCGGCGCCCCGCTGCTTCGAGATCGAGCGCAGGCTGCAGGAGCGGCTCGACATTCCGGTCTTCCACGACGACCAGCACGGCACGGCCGTGGTCACCCTGGCCGCGCTGCGCAACGCCGCGAAGCTGTCCGGGCGGACCCTCGGTGACCTGCGCGGCGTCATCTCCGGCGCGGGCGCGGCAGGCGTGGCCATCGCCAAGTTCCTGCTGGAGGCGGGGCTCGGTGACGTCGCCGTGGCCGACCGCAAGGGGATCGTCAGCCGGGACCGCGAGGACCTGACGGACGTCAAGCGTGAGCTCGCGGAGATCACCAACAAGGCCGGCATCTCCGGTTCGCTGGAGACGGCTCTGGTCGGCGCGGACGTCTTCATCGGCGTCTCCGGCGGTACGGTGCCGGAGGCGGCGGTCGCGTCGATGGCGCCCGGTGCGTTCGTCTTCGCCATGGCCAACCCGGACCCGGAGGTCCACCCCGACATCGCGCACAAGTACGCGGCGGTCGTGGCGACGGGCCGGTCGGACTACCCGAACCAGATCAACAACGTGCTGGCCTTCCCCGGCATCTTCGCCGGTGCGCTGCAGGTGCGTGCGTCCCGCATCACCGAGGGCATGAAGATTGCCGCGGCGAATGCGCTGGCGGATGTGGTGGGGGACGAGCTGGCGGCGGACTACGTGATTCCCTCGCCGTTCGACGAGCGGGTTGCTCCCGCGGTGACGGCCGCGGTTGCCGCGGCCGCGCGCGCGGAGGGTGTGGCGCGCCGCTGAGGTGAGCTCGGGGCGGGGTGGGGTGCGGGACGCCTGCGCGGCGTACCTTCGCCCCGCCCCGCCCCTTCCCGAACGAACCGGGGCCCGGCCCCGGGCCCCGCGCCTCGAACGCCGGCGAGGCCGAACGATGCTCCGCGCCCCCGGGTACGGCCACGCGGGCCACGTCACACCCTCCGGCGGTTCCGCCCCACCCGCCCCGCGCCTAGTGTCAGGGCCATGTTCGCCGCCTACGCAGCCCGCATCGACCGCGACCAGCCCCTCACCGGCCTTGAGCTGGGCGAGCGCCCCGCTCCCGAGGCGCGCCCCGGCTGGACCACCGTCCATGTCCGGGCCGCTTCCCTCAACCATCACGACCTCTGGTCGCTCCGTGGCGTCGGCCTCGCCGAGGACAAGCTGCCGATGATCCTCGGCTGCGACGCAGCCGGGATCGACGAGGACGGCAACGAGGTCGTCCTGCACTCCGTCATCGGCCAGACCGGGCACGGCGTCGGCCCGAACGAGCCCCGGTCCATCCTCACCGAGCGCTACCAGGGCACCTTCGCCGAGCAGGTCACCGTCCCCAGCTGGAATGTGCTGCCCAAGCCGAAGGAGCTCACCTTCGAGCAGGCGGCCTGTCTGCCGACCGCCTGGCTCACCGCGTACCGGATGCTCTTCACCAATGCCGGAGTACGGCCCGGTGACTCCGTCCTCGTCCAGGGCGCCGGCGGTGGTGTCGCGACCGCCGCGATCGTCCTCGGCAAGGCTGCCGGGCTGCGGATCTACGCCACCAGCCGCGACGAGGCCAAGCGCAAGAGGGCCGTCGAGCTCGGTGCGATCGAGGCGTACGAGCCCGGCGCGCGGCTGCCGCAGCGCGTCGATGCCGTCATCGAGACGGTCGGCGCTGCCACCTGGTCCCACTCGGTGAAGTCGCTGAGCCCGGGTGGCACCCTGGTCATCTCCGGCGCGACCAGCGGCGACCGGCCCTCGCACGCCGAGCTGACCCGGATCTTCTTCCTGGAGCTGAAGGTCGTCGGTTCGACGATGGGGTCCAAGGACGAGCTGGAGGACCTGCTGGCGTTCTGTGCGACGACCGGAGTGCGGCCCGTCATCGACGAGGTGCTGCCGCTGGACCGCGCCCGCGAGGGGTTCGAGCGGCTCGCCTCGGGCGACCAGTTCGGGAAGATCGTACTCACCACATCCTGAAGTGCTGCGATGTGGTGGACGTGCCGGGGGCGTGCCAGGTGGCATGCCCCCGGCCCTGCTCACTCCTTGGCGTCGGTGCCCTTCCGCAGGAGCGCGCCGATGCGGGCCGCCGCCGTCGACAGATGGCGGCGGGCCTCCACCAGCTGGCCCTCCGTGACGCCCCGGTCGCGGGCCGCGTCGCGGATGTCGTCCCGGAAGCGGTCGAGCAGGCGGTCCAGGTCGCGCGCCGGGTCGCCCGTCGTGCCCGTCTCCTTGCCCCAGTCGGGGTCGGCGGCCGCCGGTTCGGGCTTGGTGTACGGGGGCCGGCCGGTCGTCCCGGTGTAGCCGGCCAGGCGACCGGTGATCTCGGCCAGCCCCTCCCGTACGCCGGTGGGCCAGTCGCCCCGGGCGAAGTGCTCCTGGACCTGCCGGGCCGCGTTCTGCATCTGCTCGCGCGCCTTCTCCTGGGCCTCCTCGGCCTGGCGGCGCGCCTGCTGGGCGTCCTCGCGGGCGCGGCGGGACTCGTCCTTCGCCCGGCGGGCCTGCTCCTTCCACTCCTGCTTGGCCTTGCGCAGCTCCTCCTTGGCGATGCGCCAGGCCTCACTGTCGCCGAAGTCCGTGAAGTCGCCGAACGGGGAGCCCCGGTCGCTCTTCGCGCCGGTCCCGGTGGCGGAGGTGTGCCGGGTCTCGCCGGCTGCCGCGCGCATCTCGCTGCGCAGCTTCCCCGCCGCACCCCGCACGTCGTCCCGCATCTCGGCGGCCAGTTCGGAGACCGACTCGCGGATCTCCAGCTCCAGATCGGCCAGTTCGCCGCCGCGGTCCGCCAGTTCGGCGCGGCCCGCGTCGGTGATCGAGTAGACCTTGCGGCCGCCCTCGGTGGCATGCGTGACGAGACCCTCGGCCTCCAGCTTGGCCAGGCGCGGATAGACGGTGCCTGCCGACGGTGCGTACAGGCCCTGGAAACGTTCCTCCAGGATCCGGATCACCTCGTAGCCGTGACGGGGCGCCTCGTCCAGGAGTTTCAGCAGGTAGAGGCGGAGCCGCCCATGGGCGAATACGGGGGGCATGTCAGAGCACCTTTCCGGTCGACTCGGCGTCGTACGGATCGTCCTCGGCCGGTGGGCGGCGCAGCAGGGCTATCGACCCCGACACGGTCGTGGCCCTCAGTGTCCCGGTGCCTGCGCCGAGCGTCCCGGTGATCCGCTTCGCACCCCACTGGCCGCCGACCCGCAGATCCTCGAAGCCGTTGGAGACGGCGCCGCTGGCCGTGTTCGCCTCGACCGTCGCGTCCGCCGGGTGTGGCAGCCGGATGGCGACCTCGCCGGAGACCGTGGTCAGCCGGATGTCCGTGGGCTTCCCGGTCGGGTCCAGGTCCAGCACCATGTTGCCGCTGACCGATTCGGCCCGTACCGCCGCCCCGGCGCCCTCGACGACCGTGAGATCGCCGGAGACCGACTTGAAGCGGAGCTCCCCGGTGACGGACTGGGCCTCCACATTGCCGGAGACCGTGTCCGCGCGGACCGTGCCGGCGAGGCCGACGAGCGTGGTGTCGCCGGTGATGCCGCGCACGTCCGTGCGTCCCCGGATGCCCGAGACCAGCGCTCCGGCGCCGACCGTGCCGAGCTCGACCGTCGACCCGGCCGGCACGGCGAGCGAGACCACCGCGCTGCGGTGCCGCCCCTTGCGGTCGAACCACTTCAGGAAGCCGTGCCAGGGCAGATCCTCGTAGGCGACCGTGAGGATGCCGTTCTTCTGCGTCACGCTGAGCGGCGGGCCCTCGATCGCGGAGACCTCCAGCCGCGCGGTCGGCTCCTCGGTGCCGACGACGTTGACGGTGCCGTTGACGATGCGCACGCTGAGCGCCGTCACCGGGTCGTCGAAGGTGAGCTTCTGAGGCTCGGCGATGGCCCACGTCGACACAGGCATGGATCTGACCTCCCAGGAGCGCGCCGTGACGCAACATATCGCGTCCCTTGAAGAACACGATATATCGCGGTTCCGGGAAGTCAAGGGAGGGCCAGGTGACCTGGGTCGATCAAAGAGCGCCAAATATGGGCAAATTGCCCTACGGTGTGGGGCATGAACGCGACATCACCCGTGGGTGCGCTGCTGCTCTGCCGGACCGAACCCGACTCCGTACGGCCGGTGGCCCATCTGCTGCGCGAGCGGATGCTGCTCGCGCCCGCGGGTGACGGGTGGAGCGTCCTCGTGCCGGAGGGAAAGCCCTGGCAGGACGCGGGAGAAGGGGATCAGCCGGTCGACAGTGTGGTGGGCGGCTGGGCCACCGCGCTCGCGGTCGGCTCCACCTGGCCGGTTCTCGCGCTGTGGTGGGACGGCGACCGGGCCGGCTACACGCTCGCGTCCGGCTTCCGGCGGCCCGTCGGATACGTCTGGCTGGCGGACGGGACTCCGGCGGGTGAGGACGAGGCGATGCGTACGTTTGCCGCGCGGCTCGGCCTCGACCCCGTCCTGGACATCCAGCGGCTCGAAACGCTGACCCGCCCGGATCCCGACGCGGACGCCCGCACCCGGCTGCGCGGTCTCCTCGCCGCACTCACCCGCATCGGACTGACCCTCCCGGCCGGCCTCGATCCCGGCGAACCCGCCGACCGGCTGCACGCCTCGGCCGACAGCAGGCCTGGAACGGAGCGGATTGCCTGGGCGGGCTGGCGCGACGCCGTGAAGATCGAACTCGACGCGGTCGAGAGCGGCAGACTCGGCCCGTGGCTGCGGGGCCCCAAGGCGCGTGCGCTCGCCACCGCCCAGCTCGCCGCGGGGGTACCGCTCGTCACCTGGGGGATCGGGCGCCGCAGCGGAGGGTGGGCGTTCGCGGGAGCGCTGCTGATCGTGCACGGGGCACTCGGTCTTGCGTACGACCGGATCCGGGCCGACGGTCGCTGATCCGGGACGAGGGGGCTGATCCGGGCCGGCGGGGCCGACGGACGCGCCCCGGGGCGTCGCCCTATTCCTCGTCCTCGTCGTCCAGCCGGGCCAGCCAGGTCGCGAGGCGCTCGACGGGCACCTCGAAATCGGGATTGAGGTCGACGAACGTACGCAGCTGCTCGGCGAGCCACTCGAAAGTGACCTCCTCCTCGCCGCGCCGCTTCTCCAGCTCCTCGATGCCACGGTCGGTGAAGTACATGGCGCAAGTTTAGACCGCCCCCCAATTGCCGGTGGGTCTTCATGCCTGGTGACAGCCCTCAGGGGCCGGGAGTGCGGGCGCCGGGACCCTCGGCGGGGGCGCCGGAATCCGGCCGGGAAACGTCCGAGAACCGGTGCACCCGGCCCCGGCGTCCTGACGGATGTGCATCGCATCGATCGCGTACTGCCGTTAACCTGCGGGGAGTTCGGGGAACGGGGGGTGTCATGAGTGACAGCAGGGCCCGTATTGCACGCATTGAGATGCCAGACGGCACACCGGTCTGGGCACGCATCTCCGGGGCCGAGGAACTTGAGCGGCGGCCGGCCGGGAACGGACTGTCCTACACGGACACCGGCTTCTCGGACTTCGCCGACCAGGTGCAGGCCCGGGTGGAGAGCCTGCAGGGGGTGGTGACCAGCGTCGCGCGGTCGCTCGCCGAGCCGCTGCGGGCCGTGCGGCCGGACGAGGTCAGCGTCGAATTCGGCATCGAGCTCACCGCCAAGGCCGGCAAGGTGGTCGGACTTCTCGCGGACGGGGAGGCCAAGGGCGCCATCAAGGTCACGCTCACCTGGAGCGGTGGCGGCCCGGCCGTCGATCCGCCGATCACGCCGCAGGTGCCCGCGCAGGCCGCCGCGCCACCCATGCCACCCATCCCGTCCGCCCCGCCCGCGCCCGCCGCCCCGCCCGCACCACCGGCGCCGCCGGGACCGGCACCCGCGGGGTCCGTGCAGCCGGGGTCCGCGCGGCCCGACCCCGCGTCCCTGCCGTCGCACGCCCCCGCATCCGCGGACGATGCGTCCGCCGGAGCATCCCCCGGCGCACCGGCGCACCCCGACGGTGCCGCGACCCCCGACGGCGGCGGGTCATGACGCAGGAGACCGCCGGGGGCGCGGAAGGGGGTCCGGGGCCGGAGGAGGCTGCGCTCATGGACCTCGTGCGGGACGCCACCGTACGCATCCATCGCCGGGGGGACGGGTATGCCACTGACGAACCCGGTCCGGGCTTCCTGGGGAGTGGCTTTTTCATCGCCCCGAGCTGGGTCCTCACGTGCGCACATGTCGCCATGCAGGGGGAGGGGCGCGAGGTGAACGTGCTGTTCAGGGCCGACCCCTACGACGCCGGGCTGACCGAGGTCCCCGGCGTGGTGCTCACCGCGCTGCCCGAGACCCGGCCGGCCGGCGCCCAGGGCTGGCCCGCGCCCGACCTCGCGCTCATCCAGCTGCGGCGGCCCGTCGAACACCCCTGCGTGTACGTCACCGAGCGCTCGGAGGCCATGCTCCGCGGCCGCAAGGTCCGCGTCGTGGGCTGGGCGCCCGCCCCGGGCGGCGGGCTGACGACGCTCAGCGGCGACTGCGAGGTGAAGGGCACGTTCGGCGGCTGGGCCGATGCCGACCAGCAGATCCGGCTTGCCGAGGACTGGCTGGCGCCAGGGATGTCCGGCGGGCCCGTCGTGGACGTCACCCGCGGTGAGGTCGTCGGCGTGATCAAATCGCGGCTCGACGGCCACCAGGGCGGCACCGCCATCGGAATCGAGCGGCTCCGCTCCCTCACCGTGCCCGCCGGACCCGTGGAGACCGAGACGGACGACACGTACCAGGCCGTCTTCCACGCCCACGACCGTTACCACGCCGACCGGCACAGCAGCCCCGCGTCCACCGAGCGGACCTGGGCCGATGTGCAGAGCGAGCTCCCCGGCCCGCCCGGCCGGGTGCTCAGCCCCAAGCGGCGGATCGACCTTTTGGGCAGGCTCGCCGAGTTCCCGCCGCCGGTCAGCACCCGCAATCTGCTGCGGCTCCTCGATGGCCTGCCGAACGTCCATGCGCGCGATCTCCGTCCGGCGCCGCGCGGCTGGCGCGACGGACTCGGCGCGCTGTACGACGCCCGCGTCCGCGACCGCGACGCCGCACTCGAACTGATCCTGCGCTACTGCATGGGCGTCCTCGCCGCCGACCGTCCGTACGACGTGCCGTCCACCCGGGCCGCCACGAAGTCCCTGTGGGAATGGGTGAAACGGATCGCCGACGAGGACCTGTCCCGCGACTTCCGGCAGGAACTCGTGCTGCACTGGCGCGCCGTCCGGCAGAGCCGGGACCAGGAACACCAGCGGGCCCCCGAGCCGAGGGGCGGGCCGGCCCGGTACGGCGAACGCGCCTTCGTCCTGCTGGAACTGGAACCGAGGGGCTGGGAACGGGACCGTTACGACTGGCGGATCGGCGTCGCCCGCCGCACCGGGGAGGTCCTGCCCGTCGCCGAGGACAGCCAGGGCACCGGGCTCGGCGCGCTACCGGACCGGCTGGCCGCCCCGCTCGCCGAGGCGTTCCGGCGGTGCGACGAACCCGACAGCCCCGCCATGCTCCAGGTCGCGGTCCCACCGGCGCTGCTCGGCCTGGACGTCGACAACTGGCAGGTGACCCCCGACGGGCTGCCGCTCGGGGCCGTACGCCCGGTCGTCGTCCGCTGCTCGGAGCGGGGGCAGCCGCCGGACGACGACGGGGAAAGACGGCGCATGGCCCGCTGGAACAGCACCCGGAACTCCTTGATGCAGGCCGAAGTCGTCGACTGCGAGGACGGAATGGGGGTACGCGTACCGGAGGTGGCGAGGCTGCACACCCTGGCGTACGAGACCGTGCCGGTCCTCTGCCGGTACGGCGGCCGGCCGGACCCGGAGACCACGGCCGGACTGGTGCGGATCCTCGACGGCGGCTTCGGGGTGGCCCTGTGGCGGCGGACCGGGGAACCGGACGGGGTCTGCTCCGAATTCCATCGGCGCGCCCTCAACACCGTCGCGGAGACCCGCACCGCCGACCGGCTGCCGCAGCGGATCCACGAGTTGAGAAGGGACGTGAAGGCGGAACGTGCCGATGCGTTCTGGTCCTACGGAGTCGTCCTGTTCTATGACGATCCGCACCATATGCTCCCCGGTTCCGGTCAGCTCCTGGAGGCGCCGTGAACAGCGCCGACCGGCCTCTTACGGGGGAGTTCACGGATCGATACCGTGAGGCACGTTCGACGGCTGCTGCCCCTCACACCGGACCTGGCGGACGAGTGACGACGAGGAACACGCTATGAGTGAACCCAGCGAGTGGCTCATCTACCGAGGGGCCGGTGAACCGCACGACGGCATCGAACAGCTGCCGTCCCCGCCACCCTGGCGGGACTTCGCGGCCCGCGAGGCCCCGGACCCCGGCGACGAAGGGACCGGGAGCGACCGGACGGACGGGTCCGCCACCCGGCGTCTCGGCGGCCACCGGCACATCGCCGAACTCCACCGGCCCGGCGCGGAAGAGCTCGAAATGATCAACGCGGCGCTGTACCTGCGGCGCCCGCTGCTGGTCACCGGCAGCCCCGGTGCCGGAAAGAGCACCCTGGCACACTCCGTCGCCCATGAACTCAGGCTCGGCCGGGTCCTGCGCTGGCCCATCGTCAGCCGGTCCACGCTGCTCGACGGCCTCTACCACTACGACGCGATCGCCAGGCTGCAGGACGTCCAGATCGCCGCGCACGGCGCAGCCGCCGGGGCGGCCGGCTCGGACGCGGCGGAGAACGTCGGCAGCTACATCCGGCTCGGCCCGCTCGGCACCGCGCTGCTGCCCTCCGACCGGCCCCGCGTGCTGCTCATCGACGAGCTCGACAAGAGCGACATCGACCTGCCGAACGATCTCCTCAACGTGCTGGAGGAGGGCGAGTTCGGCATTCCGGAACTGGAGCGCATCGCCGACCGGCTGCCCGACGGGGAGGCCGAGGTGCTGACCGACGACGGCACCAAGGTGACGGTCAAGGGCGGCCGTGTGCAGTGTGCAGCGTTCCCGTTCGTCGTGCTCACCAGCAACGGCGAGCGCGACTTCCCGGCTCCGCTGATGCGGCGCTGCATCCACCTGGAGCTGGGCCGCCCCGACCACCAGCGGCTCGCCACCTTCGTCCGCGCCCACCTCGGCGACGAGGCGGCGCGCTCCGGAGACGATCTCATCGCCCATTTCCTGGAGCGGTCGCGCAGCGAACTCCTGGCCACCGACCAGCTGTTGAATGCCATCTACCTCACCGACGCGGCCGCCCCCGCCGGCCGGGACCGGCTCGCCGACCTGCTCATCCAGCGACTCGACAGGCCGAGGTGATGAGCTGATGCCCGACGCCGCGGCACGCCACGGCCCGGACGGAGCAGGGGGAGGGCGTCCTGCGGAACCGGAGCCGTACGACGGAGGCCTGCTGCCCGCGCTCGTCGCCCGGCTGCGCGAGGCCGGGCTCGACCCCGACGCCGAACAGCTCTGCGACGCCCTGTGGCTCGCCCAATGGACCCGTCACGCCGACACGCCGGAAGGAGCCGAGGCGCAGGGCGGCCCCGCCGTACCGTTCTCACGCGCCGAGCTGTCCGACGCGGGACCGGCCACACCGTCCGCCCGCACCACGGCCGGGCGCGCCCACGGCACGGGCGCCGCCCCGGACGACGACGAGCCCGCGGAGCAGGGGGAGTCCGCGGCCACCGACCGCCGGATAGCTCTGTATCCGGTACCGCCCGCGGACTCCGTCCCGCACCGCGACGGGCAGCGCGAGGGTGACGGGCCGCACGGCCATGGGCGTCGCAGCGCCGCCACCCTCACCCTCGGCGTGCCCGCTGCCCCCGCCCTGCCCGCACCTCTTGAAATCCAGCGAGCCTTACGTCCCTTGCAGCGCTATCGCCCCGCCGCGCCACCCCTGCGCCGCACCCTGGACGAGACGGCCACCGCCGAACTGAGCGCCCGCGCAGGAGGGTTGATCATCCCGGTGTTCCGCGGGGTGTCCCGCGCCGACGCACTGCTGCAGTTCGTCATGGACGCCTCCTCGTCGATGCGTGTCTGGGACCGTATGTTCGGCGAACTCCAGCAGATCTTCAGTCAGTTGGGCGCGTTTCGGGATGTCCAGGTGCGCTATCTGCACCGTGGCCCCGACGGTTCCTGCGCGGTCAGCCGCAGTCCCGACCCGGCCGCCGCCCCGCTGAACTCCGCCGACCGGCTCAGTGATCCGACCGGCCGCCGCGTCACCGTCCTGGTCAGCGACTGCGCCGGACCGCTCTGGCACAGCGGGCGCGCCCACCGGCTGCTCCACCAGCTGGCCCGGCAGGCCCCCACCGCCGTACTGCAGCCGTTGCCGCAGCGGATGTGGAACCGCACCCGGCTGCCGGTGACCTACGGTGCGCTCTCCCGCGGCGAAGGGCTCTCCGGTGCCGCGGTCCTGAAGGTCACCGAGGAGGCGGGCGGGGTACCCACCGCGCGTCCCGGCGCCCTCGCCGTGCCCGTACTCCCGCCCGTGGCGGGCGCGCTCGCCGCCTGGGCGCGACTGCTCTCCGGCACCGGCGCCGGCCGGATCTCCGGGGCGGTCGGCTGGGTCAGGGCCGACCAGCCCGCCGCGCCCGCACCACGCCCCGGCGACCGGCTGTCCTCGCTCCAGCTGGTCAGCCGCTTCCGCTCGGCGGCCTCACCGGTCGCCGGGCAGCTCGCGGTCTATCTCGCCGCGGCGCCGCTCTACCTGCCGGTGATGCAGCTGGTGCAGCGGACGATGCTGCCCGACTCCGGCCCCTCCGAACTCGCCGAGGTGCTGCTCAGCGGACTGATCTCGCGGAGCAAGGGCGACGGCGCGGGTGACGGGCAGTGGTACGAGTTCGCGCCCGGCGTCCAGGAGGCGCTGCTCGGACCGCTGGGACGGGACGAGGCACTGCTCGTGCTCAAGCACTGCTCGGAGTACATAGAGCAGCGGTTCGGCAAGGGCGGTCCGAACTTCCCCGCGCTGGCGTTCGCCCAGCTCGGAGACGGCCGGCGCGCCTCCTCGTACGCCACCGACCTCGGCCGCCACGCGCAGGGCGGCGGCATCGGGGAGAACGACGAGGGTGACGAGAACGGGGAGAGCGGCAGCAGCGGCGGGTCGCGCGTTCCCCATCCCTTTGCCGAGGTCGCGGCGCGCGTACTGGAGCGCTTCATGCCCCTGCCCGAGCAGTTCGCGCTCTACGGCGACCGGGGCGGCCGCGACACTCCCGGCCGGACGGCACACACGGCGGTGGAGAGCGCCCGCGCACTCCTGCGCCAGTTCGACTCGGACAGCATGGTGCAGTACCTGATCGACGCCGTGCAGCTGCTCCGGGGTGCGACCGAGCGCGAGCGGCACCCGGGCGCCGACCCCGAACTGTGGGCCGAGTACGCGCGCTGCGTGCTGCGGCTGTGGGAGGTCCAGGGCGGCGACGACCTCCTGCGCGAGGCCGAGAACGCCGCGGAACGGGCCGCCGCGCATCCCGGGGCGGTACGCGAACGGGCGGTGCTGGCCAAGGTGCTGCACGCCGCGGCCGACGACCGGCGCAGGCGCGGCGACCGGCGCGCGGCGCTGAGCCTCCTGCGCCGCGCCGACGCCGAGTACACGGTCGCCTGCGCGGCGCCCGGACTCGACCCCGCCGAAGCGCTGCGGCTCACCCTGGAGCGGGTGCGGGCGATGGAGGCGCAATGGCGGCTCAGCGGTGACAGTTCTCTGCTGCAGGGGGCGGTCGGCATGCTGGAGGCGTTCGCCGATGTCTGGCCCGACCAGGAGAACCGCCCGATGAGCCTGCCGCTGGCGCACGGCCGCACACTGCTGCACCTGGCCCGGGCGACCGCCGACCCCGAGCAGTCCCGGCTCTACGCGGGACAGGGGGCCCGTTCGCTGCGCAGGGTGCTCGCCGGGGAGGGTGGCGCGCAGACCACGGGCACGCAGACACGGATCCTGCTGGACCTGGTGGATGCCCTGCTGGCCTCGGGTGCCGAGCCCGACGAGGCATCGACACTGGTCGAGCAGGCGCTGGCAACCGTACGCGACCAGCGCACGCGCGCCTTGCTGCAGATCAGAGCCGGCCGGGTCTGCGCGGCTCGGTACGAGCACACCGCTGACGCGGACGAACTCGGCTGCGCGGCAGAGTGGTTCGGCCGGGCCGCCCGCGGTGTGCCGCGGGACTCCCGGGCCTACGCGGATCTGCTCGCCGAATGGGGCGAGATCATGCTGCGCCGTGCCGAACTGCCCGACGGGCGGCCGTACATCGGCACGGCAGTGCGCATCCTGCGCGACTGCCGCACGGAGACCCCTTCGGACAGCAACAGCCAGGCGGGCCGACTGCTCATGCTCGGCCGGGCCCTCATGCTGCGCCACCGAGCCACCGAGGACCGGGTCGATCTGCGGGAGGCCGAGCATCTCTTCGGGCTCGCGGCCCGGGAAGCACGCGATCCGCTGACTGCCGCACGCTGCCTGCTGGAACTCGGCCGGTCGCACGTCGACGCGTACCACGTGCTGCACCGGCCGACCCGTCTGGACGAGGCGGCCGAGGCGTTCCGGGGCGCTGCTGAATCGGCCCGGACGGCCGCAGCCGAGCGCGAGAATCCGCAACAGTTGCAACAAGCAGTGGAGTTGAGTGCTCAGGCCAACCACTGTCGGGGTATGACCTATGAAGAAGCAGGCCGGCCCCGAGCGGCACGCGAGGCCTACCGCGCGGCCGCCCAGGAGTGGCGCACGATGCCGGACGGCGGCGGCGCGGCGGGTGAGTCGACCGCGGCCCGCCTTGCCGAGCTCGAGCGATGAGCGCACAACGGCGTGCGCTCGCAGCCGGAACACCAGGTGCCTTGCGCCCACGGACGAGCGCAGGGCAGTGAGCCGAGTACGACGGTAACCGGGAGCGGTGATGAGCGTGTCCGCACGCAAGGACGAGGCAAGCCCGACGCAGGGGCCGGAGAGTGGCGCAGGGGTCCTCCCCGACCTGCTGGAGATCGATCTCGAGACGCTGCGCACCGTGGACCATCCGGTCCTCAGGGCGGTGATCGAGGACCTGCGCGGTCGTTCCGAACGGCCGGGGGAGATGCTGTGGGGTTTCCAGAGCGCCCTTTGAGCGGTTGGGCCGGGCACCCCGGCAGGGAAGCGGGCCCGTGCCGGGCGGGCGACCCGGCCGGTTTCGGCCGTCCGCCCCAGCGAACAGGGCAACCTCGCCGCAGCGGTGTTTGCGGTCCCGCCGGGCCAGAGAGACTCCCCTCGACGGCGGGGGCCGTCCGGCAGGGCGTGCCGTGGGCCGCACAGCGAGGGGGTCGGCGTGTCTCGACAGACGACCACGCGCGCGCCGTCTGACACCTGGCCCGAACGTCACGACGCGGTGCCGTTCCGGCAGTTCATCGTCAAGATGCACGGCCGCTGCAACCTCGCCTGCCGGTACTGCTACCTGTATGCGGGGCCGGACCGGACCTGGCGGGACCGCCCCGCCGCGGCGCGGACCGATGTCCTGGAGCACACCGCGTCCCGCATTGCCGAGCACGCCGCGGCCCACCGGCTGACTGAGGTGGCCCTCGTACTGCACGGCGGCGAACCCCTGCTGGCCGGCGTCGAACGGCTCGCGGCGTTCACCGGCCGGGTGCGTGAGGGGCTTCCCGAAGGCTGCGTCCTGCACACCACCGTGCAGACCAATGCCACGCTGCTCACCGACGCCGGCATCGCGACCCTGGCCGGCGCGGGCATTCGGGTCGGCATCAGCCTCGACGGCGGTCTGCCCGCCCACAACACCCAGCGTGTCGACCACGCGGGCCGCCCGTCCTGGCCCGCCGCCCTGCGGGGCGCACGCCTCCTCACCGACCACCACCCCGAGGCCTACGCCGGCATCCTCGCCGTGGTCGACCTGCAGAGCGATCCCGTAGAGATGTACGCCTCGCTCCTCGACCTTCGCCCGCCCACCCTGGACCTGTTGCTGCCGCACGGGAACTGGTCCGCTCCGCCCCCCGGTCTGACCGGCGTCCGGCCGCAGGACGCCACGGCAGCGAGAGCGCAACGGACCGGCGGCCGGCCCACCCCGTACGGCGACTGGCTGTGCTCCGTCTTCGACCGTTGGTGGCCGGCCGGGCGACGCGAGACCCGGATACGGCTCTTCGAGGAATGCCTCGCGCTCCTGCTCGGGCTGCCTGCCGCGGCCGAGGCCCTCGGCCTCGACCCGCTCAATGCCGTGGTCGTGGAGACCGACGGTTCGATCGAACAGGTCGACTCCCTCAAATCGGCCTATGACACGGCAGCCGCCACCGGACTCGACGTCTTCCGGCACAGCTTCGACCGGGCCCTGCGCCACCCGGGGGTCGCCGCACGTCAGACGGGCGCCGGTGCGCTCGCCGCCACGTGCCGTTCCTGCCCCCTGCTCACGGTCTGCGGCGGCGGCCACTACGCCCACCGGTACCGCGCCGGACACGGCTTCATCAACCCCTCCGTCTACTGCGCCGACCTCGACCGGCTGATCCGCCATGTCGCGGCCGGGCTGTCCGACGCGACCGCTGGAGCCCCCGCATGACCTCCGCCGTCCCCGACCGGTTCCTGCGCGAGCTGGGCCGGACCGAGGGAGGGCCCGAGGCGCTCGACCTGCTCGCCCGGGACCAGCACACCCGCAGGCTCGCCTCGCTGCGGGCGCTGCTCGACGCCGCCGGCCAGGCGCCTGCGGACGTCTGCCCCACCGACCGACTCGACCGGCTCCACGACCACTGGACGCTGCTGGCGGCGGCGGAGCGAGCCGACCGGGACGCCGCGCGATCGGTGCTGTTCTATCCGCTGGCGGGCCCCTGGGTCCGCAGTTGCCTGTACGGCCTGCTCTCCGGACGGGGCGGACCGGTGCTGCGAGCCGGTCTCTCGCACCTGGGAGCCATCGCCGCGGCGGCGGCCATCCGGTCCGCACTGCCCTTCACCGCTCGGCTCACCGCCGTCGCCACCACGCTGCCGCTGCCCACGCTCGGCTCGTTGCGCACGCTCCCGGGCGAGGCCGACCTCCGCTTCGACGGGGAGCGGCTGACGGTACGACAGAGGGACGCGACGGACCTCGTCGTCCGGTTCGGCGGTCGCACGGCCGAGCCCGCCGACCCGCGCTGGCTGCCCCTGCTCGCCCTTCCGGCCCTGGTGGCGGGCGGTGTCCTCGTGCCGCTCGACGACCTCGACCCCTACCGCACGTCCGGCAGCGGGCAGCGCCGCCACGGCCTCGGCGACGCCGCCCCGCGGGACACCGGGGAACAGGGCGCCTGGGCGGCGTCCTGGGCGCGCGTGACGCCCCTGCTGCGCATCGGGGGCGCTCACCGGCTCGCCGAGGCGGGCACCCTGTTGCGGTGTGTGGTCCCGCTCGCGCCGCCGCCCGGATCCGGCGGTGGCGGTGACGGGGCCGCCCACTGCAGCGGGACCCGCCGCGAGGCGTTCGGCGCCGTCCTGAGCAGCAGGCCGGCCTCCCCGGCCCTCCTGGCCTCGACGCTCGTGCACGAACTTCAGCACACCAAACTGGCCGCGCTCGCCGCGCTGGTTCCGCTGCACCGCGAGGACACGACCCCGCGTCACTTCGCGCCCTGGCGACCCGACCCCCGGCCCTTCGACGGGCTGTTCCAGGGCGCATACGCCCATCTCGCGCTCGCCGACTTCTGGCAGCGGTGTGCACTCGACGCGCAGAGCGCCGGGTTGCGTGACATCGCCTGGACCGAACACACACGCAGCCGGGAGCAGACCGGTGCGGTTCTGCCGATCCTCGCCGGGTCCGGCGCGCTCACCCCGGAGGGAAGGGCCGTCGTCAATGAACTGATCACGCTTTACCACCGTCTGGCGGATTGTCCGCCCCCGACAGGCCATCTGGCCCGCGCGCGCGCCTATGTGAGCACGGCCCGCGTGATATGGCAGCAGAGGAACGACTCCGGTCGTGTGTGACGGCGGCCCCCGCGTGGCATTGGATCACCGTCACCGACCTTTCCTGATGATAAGTTAGTAGGGCTTGTACTGATGCAGGGAGACGGCTGAATGCCCCTAGCAGGTAAGCAAGTTGAAACATCGGGGACGCAATCCGTCACGATCAGTTTCGCCGGATTCAACCGAGCCTGGGCAGCCTGGATCGGGGACCGTCTCGAACGGCGCGGAGTGCATGTCGTCTATCAGCGCTGGGATCCGCAGGACGATGCCACGCTGGAGGAATCGCTCCAGGACCTGATGCTCGCGCCGGGGCGCATCCTCGTCGTTCTCAGCGAGTGGTACTTCCAGCTCGGCCCCCGGAGCCATGACGAGTGGAACAGGGCGCTGCGGCAGGTCGTCGCACTCGACCGCGAGCGCTTCGCGGCGGTCTCGCTCACCACGTCGGCGCTGCCTGCCGCCACCTCTGTCTTCGGAGCCGCCGATCTCACTAACGTCGGCGCCGCTGAGGCCGAACGCCGCATGCTGCTCAGCCTGTCCCTGCCCACGGACCCGCTGCCCGACCAGGCAGACACCAGGCCCGGGCCACGATTCCCGGCGGACACCCCCGAGGTCTGGGGCGGAGTTCCCCGCCGCAACACACGCTTCACCGGACGCGAGCGCCTGTTGGGCGACACCTATCACGCGTTCCAGGGAGCCGGGCGTGGCGCCGGTGTCGTCACGTTCCACGGGATGTCCGGCGTGGGGAAGACGCAGCTGGCCGCCGAGTACGTCTACCGGTTCGGCTCCGAGTACGACGTGGTCTGGTGGGTACCGGCCGACCGCCGGGCCCTGTACCGCCAGAAGCTCGCCGAACTCGCCCCCGAACTCGGTCTGCCCACCGGTGCCGAGTACGGCGAGCGGCTCCGGGCGGTCCGCGACTCCCTTCGGCGCGGCGATCCGCACGCCCACTGGCTGCTCGTCCTGGACGGCGCCGACGAACCCGAGCACATCTGGGACCTGGTGCCGACCGGCCCCGGCCATGTGCTGATCACCTCGCGCAACCCCGAGTGGGGCGAGCACAACAGCAATCTCGTCGAGGTCCCGGTCTACAGCAGGGACGAGTCGGTCTCCTTCATCCGCCGCCGTGCACCCCGGCTGACTCCCTCCGACGCGGACCGGCTCGCCGAGGCCCTGGAGGATCTGCCCCTCCTGCTCGACCAGACGGCGGGCTGGCTCAACGACTCCGACATGTCGGTCGAGGAGTATATCGAACTCCTGAGCGGAGGCATCGACCAGGACGTCGTCAAGGTGTCCGCGGACTTCCCGCTGGCCTTCCAGACCGCCTGGTCGATACTGCTGAACAAACTCAGGGAGACCGTCCCCGAGTCCGTCGACCTGCTGCGCCTGTGCAGCTTCTTCGCGCCCGGGTCGATTCCGGTGCGGCTGCTGAAGGACATGCCCTCCGGCGATCTGCCCGAGCAACTGGCCGGGCTGATGAACGACCCACTGCTGTGGAACCGTGCCATCAGCCAGCTCCGCCAGTACTCCGTAGTCCGGCTGGAATCCCACGAGCCGTCCGTCGACGAGGCGTCCATCGCCGGGGAATCGGTCTACCTGCACCGCATGGTGCACCAGATCATCGGCAAGGACATGCCCGAGCGGGACCGGGAGGAGTTCGCCGGCGTCGTACGTCGCGCGCTCACCGCCGCGGACCCCGGTCGGCCCACCGACTCCCGGCAGTGGCCCGCCTACGCCGAGATCACACCGCACCTCAAATGGGCTGATGTCCTGCGCAGCACCGATCCTGCCGTACACACCCTGGTGCTCAACTGCCTGCGCTACATGTACTTCTCCGGGGAGTACCGGGCGGGCATCAAGCTTGCCGGGCGGGCCATGACCGCCTGGAAGGAACTGCTCGGCGAGACCCATCCGCGGATCTGGGACCTCACCTACAACTACGCCAACCTGCTGCGGTCGGTGGGCAACTACGCGGAGACCGCAGCCATGGAGCAGGCCGCGGTCGATCATCTGCGCAGGGAGCGGGGTGAGAAGGACCTGGAGTTCCTGCGGGCCTCCACCGGCCTCGCCGCGGATCTCCGGGGGCTCGGCAGGTACGAGGACGCCCTGGAGATGTCGCAGCGGCTGTTGAACTCCTACCGCGAAATCCTCGGCGAAGACTCCCGTACCTTCACCGCCCAGAACAACCTGGCCATTTCGCTCCGACTGCTCGGCCGCTACGAGGAATCGCAGGAGCTCAACCGGCGCACCCTGGAAAAGCACCGGGACCGCCTGGGACAACGCCACCGCTGGACGCTGAGCTCCGAGATCAACTACTCGACCGATCTGCGGCTCCTGGGCCGGTACGCCGAGGCCGAGTCCCTCCAGACGCGCAGCACCCGCATCCACCACATCGTCCTGGGCAAGGACAATCCGCAGACGCTCCTGTCCGAACACAATCTGGCCCTGTGCCTCTACCGCGGTGGCGACCGGACCGCAGCGGCGTCCCGCTTCACCCGCGTACTCGAGCGCAGCGAACGGGTGCTCGGCGAGGACGACCCCCTCACCATGATGTTCGCGGCCGGACAGAGCTGCTTCGCCCGCGAGCACGCGGACATCGACCAGGCGAGGGCGATAAGCGAACGCGTCGTCGACGGGTACGTACGGATGCTCGGCGAGAACCACCCGTACGTAGCGGGGGTCCGTTCCAACCATGCCCTGATCCTGCGCAACGTCGGAGAGCGGGAGCAGGCGCACGTCCTGGGCGAGAACGCGCTCCTGGACATGACGCGCGCCGTCGGTGAGAACCACCCGTGGACCCTCGGCGTCGCCATCAATGCCTCGGCGCTGCGCAATCTCGTGGGTGAGCCGGAGTCCGCGGCGGCCCTGATGGAATCGGTCATCGCGCGTGCCGCCGAGGCACTCGGCCGTACTCATCCGCTCAGCCTGTCCGCCCGGATTGCGTACGCGGCGGATCTGCGCGGCACCCGGGACCGGCAGCGGGCCGACAAGGTGGAGAGCGAAGCGCTGGGCGACCTGGTCTCGACGCTGGGGGCACAGCACGTGCACACGGTCTCGGCGCGTTCGCGCAACCGGCCCTTCTGGGATTTCGAGCCGCAGCTGATCTGACGTCCTGCCGGAAACCGCCGGAAGCCGCCGCACCCCGTACAGGCCGAAGGGCCCGGCACCGCGAGACGATCGCGGTGCCGGGCCCTTCGGTTCGTACGTCTGCCGGTCAGGCCTCGAAGACCTCGGCGACCAGCTGTGCCTGCTCGGCCTGGTGGCGCTTGGCCGAGCCGACCGCCGGGGAGGAGCCGTGCGGCCGCGAGATGCGACGCAGGCGCTCACCGTGCGGGACGTCGGCGCCGACGGCCAGGTCCAGGTGGTCGATCAGGTTCAGGGCGATGAACGGCCAGGCACCCTGGTTGGCCGGCTCCTCCTGGGCCCAGAGGTACTTCTCGGCGTTCGGGTACTTGGCGATCTCGGCCTGCAGCTCGGCACCCGGCAGCGGGTACAGACGCTCCAGCCTGATGATGGCCGTGTCCTTGACGCCGCGCTTCTCGCGCTCGGCATCCAGGTCGTAGTAGACCTTGCCGGCGCAGAAGACGACCTTGCGGACCGCGCTCGGGTCGACCGAGTCGTCGCCGATCACCGGGCGGAAGCCGCCGGTGGTGAACTCCTCCGCCTTGGACGCCGCCGCCTTGAGACGGAGCATCGACTTCGGGGTGAAGACGACCAGCGGCTTGTGGTGCGGGTTGTGCACCTGCCACCGCAGGAGGTGGAAGTAGTTCGACGGGAGCGTCGGCATGGCGACCGTCATGTTGCTCTGCGCGCACATCTGGAGGAAACGCTCCGGGCGGGCGGACGAGTGGTCCGGGCCCTGGCCCTCGTAGCCGTGCGGCAGGAGCAGCGTGACGCCCGAGGTCTGGCCCCACTTCTGCTCGGCCGAGGAGATGAACTCGTCGACGACGGTCTGCGCGCCGTTGACGAAGTCACCGAACTGGGCCTCCCAGATGACCAGCGACTCCGGGCGGGCCAGCGAGTAGCCGTACTCGAAGCCCATCGCCGCGTACTCGCTGAGCAGCGAGTCGTAGACGTTGTAGCGGGCCTGGTCGTCGGAGAGGTAGAGCAGCGGGGTGTAGTCCTCGCCGGTCACCTGGTCGACGAGGACCGCGTGGCGCTGGCCGAAGGTGCCGCGGCGGGTGTCCTGGCCGGCGAGCCGGACCGGGGTGCCCTCCATCAGCAGCGAACCGATGGCCAGGGTCTCGCCCATGCCCCAGTCGATCGTGCCGTTCTCCACCGATGCGGCACGGCGCTGCATCTGCGGCATCAGGCGCGGGTGGACCGTGATCCGCTCCGGAATGTTGACCTGGGACTCGGCGATCCGCTTCACGACCTCCGCGGAGACCGCGGTGGTGACGGCGACCGGGAACTCGGGCTTCGCTTGCGGGACATGGGTCTGGGCCGGGTGCGAGGTGGCTTCGCGGACCTCCGCGAAGACCTTCTCCAGCTGGCCCTGGAAGTCCTGGAGTGCCTGCTCGGCCTCTTCCAGCGTGATGTCGCCGCGACCGATGAGGGACTCGGTGTAGAGCTTGCGCACCGAGCGCTTCTTGTCGATCAGGGTGTACATCTGCGGGTTGGTGAACTCCGGGTTGTCGCCCTCGTTGTGACCGCGGCGGCGGTAGCAGATGAGGTCGATGACAACGTCCTTGTTGAACGCCTGCCGGAACTCGAAGGCCAGCCGGGCCACCCGGACGACGGCCTCGGGGTCGTCACCGTTGACGTGGATGATCGGCGCCTCGATCATGCGCGCCACGTCGGTGGCGTACATCGAGGAGCGGGAGGACTCCGGGGCGGCGGTGAAGCCGACCTGGTTGTTGATCACCACGTGCACGGTGCCGCCGGTGCGGTAGCCGCGCAGCTGCGACATGTTGAGCGTCTCGGCGACGACGCCCTGGCCCGCGAAGGCCGCGTCGCCGTGGAGCGCCACGGGAAGGACCGTGAAGTCCGTGCCGCCCTTGTTGATGATGTCCTGCTTGGCGCGGGCGATGCCCTCGAGGACCGGGTCGACCGCCTCCAGGTGCGAGGGGTTGGCGGCCAGCGAGACCTTGATCTGCTCGCCGTCCAGACCGGTGAAGGTGCCCTCGGCGCCCAGGTGGTACTTGACGTCGCCGGAGCCGTGCATCGACCGCGGGTCGAGGTTGCCCTCGAACTCCCGGAAGATCTGCGCGTACGACTTGCCGACGATGTTCGCCAGGACGTTCAGGCGGCCGCGGTGGGCCATGCCGATGACGACCTCGTCGAGGCGGGCCTCGGCGGCGGAGTCGATGACCGCGTCGAGCAGCGGGATGACGGACTCGCCGCCCTCCAGCGAGAACCGCTTCTGGCCGACGTACTTGGTCTGCAGGAACGTCTCGAACGCCTCGGCGGCGTTGAGGCGGCGCAGGATCCGCAGCTGCTCCTCGCGCTCCGGCTTGGGGCGCGGACGCTCCACCCGGTCCTGGAGCCACTTGCGCTGCTTCGGGTCCTGGATGTGCATGAACTCGATGCCGGTGGTGCGGCAGTACGACTCACGCAGCACACCGAGGATGTCGCGGAGCTTCATCAGCGTCTTGCCGGCGAAACCGCCGACCGCGAAGTCCCGCTCCAGGTCCCACAGGGTGAGGCCGTGCTCGGTGATGTCCAGGTCGGGGTGCTTGCGCTGGCGGTACTCCAGCGGGTCGGTGTCGGCCATGACGTGGCCGCGGACCCGGTAGGAGTGGATCAGCTCGAAGACCCGCGCGGCCTTGGTGACGTCGTCGTCGTGCGAGGCGTCGATGTCCTTGAGCCAGCGGACCGGCTCGTAGGGGATGCGCAGCGCCTTGAAGATCTCGTCGTAGAACTCGTTCTCGCCGAGCAGGAGCTGGGACACGATCCGCAGGAACTCGCCGGAGGCGGCGCCCTGGATGACGCGGTGGTCGTACGTCGAGGTCAGGGTCATGACCTTCGAGATGCCCAGCTTGTTCAGCGTGTCCTGGGAGGTGCCCTGGAACTCCGCCGGGTAGTCCATCGCGCCGACACCCATGATGAGGCCCTGTCCGGGCATCAGGCGGGGCACCGAGTGGACGGTGCCGATGCCGCCGGGGTTGGTCAGCGAGGCGGTGACTCCGGTGAAGTCGTCCATGCCGAGCTTGCCGATGCGGGCGCGGCGGACGATGTCCTCGTACGCCTGCCAGAACTCGAAGAAGTTGAGCGTCTCGGCCTTCTTGATGGCCGCGACGACCAGCTGGCGGTCGCCGCTCGGCTTCACCAGGTCGATGGCCAGACCGAGGTTGACGTGCTCCGGCTTGACCAGGGTCGGCTTGCCGTCCTTCTCCGCGAAGGAGTGGTTCATCGACGGCATGGCCTTGAGGGCCTGCACCATCGCGTACCCGATGAGGTGCGTGAAGGAGATCTTCCCGCCGCGGGCGCGCTTGAGGTGATTGTTGATGACGATGCGGTTGTCGAAGAGCAGCTTCACCGGAACGGCGCGGACGGACGTGGCCGTCGGCAGTTCCAGGGAGGCGTTCATGTTCTTCGCCACGGCGGCGGACGGGCCGCGCAGCGTCACGTACTCGGGGCCCTCGGCGGCAGTGGCCGGGGCCGCCTTGGCGGGTGCGGCGGCCTTCGCGGCGGGAACGGCGGGCGCAGCCGGAGCGGCCGGAACGGCGGGCGCAGCCGGAGCGGCGGGCGCGGCCGGGGCCACCGGGGCAGCGACCGGAGCGGCAGCCGCGGGCTTCGCCGGGGCGGCCGGTGCGGCGGCAGGGGCAGCCGGAGCGGCAGGCGCGGCGTGATCGGTCCGGGCCGGTGCGGTGGCGGCCGGGGCCACCGCAGCCCCCGCGGCTGCGGCGCCGGGAACGGGCTTGTCCGCCGTGCCGGACGTACCCGGCTTGTAGTCGGCGAAGAAGTCCCACCAGGCGCGATCGACCGAATTGGGATCCTGGAGGTACTGCTGATAGATCTCGTCGACGAGCCACTCATTGGGGCCGAAAGCCGCAGCCGGGCTCGTGCCCGGGCTGGCTTGGTCGGTCGAGATGCTTGAGTTACTGGGGGACTGAGACGACACGGCGGCAACCGCCCTCTTCCGCTTCACAAGGTGATGGACAGCGGAAATCAAGGCTACGCCTCCCTGACCGTTCCATGCAGACCGGGCCGGTCTTCGTCGTGCAAGTCACATCAAAGAGCGGGTTTCGATGCAGGAAATGGCGGGAAATAAGCCTGGTTCCGCTTCAGTCCGGGTACGCGAGGCCGTGGCTACGGCTACGTGGACCGTATCCCTCTTGCGGGACGACACGTAGAACGAGCCCTTCCGGTTCGAACCCTATGTCAACTGCGTGGTTGAGGGATCCCCGGAAGAGTGACTTGGATCCGGCAGCCGCGAGCTGATTCAGCCACTCCGATGCGGCCGCCGTGCAGATCCACCGCCCAGCGGGCGATCGCGAGCCCCAGACCCGTACCACCGTCGCTGCCCGGACCGTGCGGGGACGGCACCTCGCCCCGGTTGAAACGCTCGAAGACCCGGTGCCGCTCGGACTCGGGGATGCCCGGACCCTCGTCCAGGACCTCCAGGTCCAGCGACTCCGGCTGCGCGCCGCGCCGCGCCCGCACCGTGACCCGGCCGTGCGGCGGGCTATGCTTGACAGCGTTGTCGATCAGATTGGCCACCACCTGGTGGAGCCGCTCCGCGTCCGCATGCGCGGTCAGCTCGGGCGGCGACACGTCCAGGTGCAGATGTACGTCCTTGCGGCTGTGGTTCCCGGATCCTGAGGAGAGCCGGCGGTGCGAGGCGGCCAGGTTCGCTTCCTTCAGCACGCCCGAGAGATACGGCCACACCTCGAAGCGGCGGGCCTTCAGGGAGACCACCCCGTGGTCCAGCCGGGAGAGGTCCAGCAGCGTCTCCACCAGCCTGCCGAGCCGCTCCGTCTGTTTGAGCGCCGTGCGCATCGTCTCCGGGTCGGCCGCGGAGACCCCGTCCACGACGTTCTCCAGCACCGCTCTCAGCGCCGCGATCGGCGTACGCAGCTCGTGCGAGACGTTGGCCACCAGCTCCTTGCGGTGCCGGTCCACGGCCTCCAGATCGTCCGCCATGAGATTGATCGTCTGCGCCAGGTCACCGAGCTCGTCACGCCGGTCGGCGCCCCTCACCCGTCTGGTGTAGTCGCCGTGCGAGATCGACCGGGCGACCTTCGTCATCTCGTCCAGCGGCGCCGTCAGACCGTGCGCCACGAACTGTGTGATCAGCAGCGTCGCGATCACCGAGAACACGGTGATGAACCGCAGCTCGGTCCTGGTGCGCACCGCCACCATCAGAAGCCCGGTCGTGATGAACACCGAGACCACGACGAGCGTGCCCAGCTTGGCCTTGACCGAGAAGGGACGCAGTCGGGAGCCGGGCCGGGTCATGGTGCCGGGGTCTCCAAGGCGTAACCGACACCGTGCACGGTGCGGATCCGCTCCGCACCGATCTTCCGGCGCAGCGCCTTGATGTGGCTGTCGACGGTACGGGTGCCGGAGGCGTCCGCCCAGTCCCAGACCTCCGCGAGCAACTGCTCCCGGGAGAGCACCGCGCGCGGTGTGCCGGCCAGGCAGACCAGCAGATCGAACTCGGTCGGCGTGAGGTGTACGTCCTCGGCACGCACCCGCACCCGGCGCTGCGCGTGGTCGATCTCCAGCTCGCCGAGGCGCAGGATGCCGCTGCGCGGCGTCACCGCGGCCAGTGCGGCACGCTCCACCCGGCGCAGCAGGACATGTACCCGGGCGGCCAGCTCACGCATCGAGAACGGCTTGGTCATGTAGTCGTCCGCGCCGACACCGAGGCCGACCAGCATGTCGGTCTCGTCGTCCCGGGCGGTCAGCATCAGCACGGGCACCGGCCGTGTGGCCTGCACCCGGCGGCACACCTCCAGGCCGTCGAAGCCCGGCAGCATGATGTCGAGCACCATCAGGTCGGGCTGCCAGGACTCGGCCGCGTCGACGGCCGCGGGGCCGTCGAGGGCGGTCTGCACCAGGAAGCCCTCGGCCCGCAGTCGGGCGGAGATGGCATCGACGATCGTCGCGTCGTCCTCGACCACCAGCACCCGGCGCTGCGCGCCCGGGGTGGCCGCGACACCGTTGTGGGTGGTGTGTGTCTGTTCCATCGCCCCGCCCCTGCCCGTTCTCGCGGGGGCCATTCCCCCGGACGCACGGTCTTCGCTTGTGAATTTCGTGGGTGATCCTGTTTGCCGCTCAGCAGCGTAAAGCCACCGAACGGCTCCCGGCTACGCAGGGTGTAACGGCACGGGAACGGGTTGGGTGCGAGGAGGGGGCGGAGTGTCTGCCTTGTGGCGCTTGGCCCCCGGGCGTCCGGGGCCGCGCATACCCGGTGGGGGGACCTCAGGCGGTCCGAAGTGCGAGATGAACCACGTCGGGCACACCTCGGGCAACGTGCACCTCTTCCGTCCTTACCCCGCTGAATCCGGCATTCCGCAAGGCCTGTTCGAAGTGGGCGGACGGCTGCGCGGACCAGACCGCGAGTACCCCGCCCGGATTCAGCCGCTCCCGGCAGTCGGCGAGACCGGCGGGCGAGTACAGGCTGCCGTTGCCGTCGGTGACGGTCCAGTCCGGTCCGTTGTCGATGTCCAGGCACAGCGCGTCGTAACGGTCCGTAGTCGTGCGGAGGTGCGCAACCAGATCTGTCGCCAGGATCTCGGTCCGCGGATCGGCGAGCGCGGCACCGGTGATCCGGGCCAGCGGGCCACCCCGGTGCCAGTCGATGATCGCCTGCTCCCGCTCGACGACCGCGATCCGCCCCCAGCGCGGCTCGGCTGTCGCATGGGAGAGGGAGAAGCCGACCCCGAGACCGCCGATCAGCACCGCCGGGTCCGGCCGCGCGGCGGGCAGCGCGGCAAGCGCCGCGTCGATCAGCAGCCGCTCGGAGCGACCGTCCGCCGTGTCCATCAGGAAGCAGCCGTTGGCGATGATTTCGAAGTCGTCACCCCGCTCCCGCAGGACGACCTCCCCGTACGGTCCTTCACGGCGGTCGAGCGTGACGGGGCTGTGGGCGGTGCGGCGGTCGGCGGTGGGCATGTCCTCGGTCTCCGGTAGAGGGTGGGTGAGTCCCTGTCATCCTCGCCCGGCCGCGCGGCCGGGACCAGCGAATTGCCGGATCCGTACGGGGCGCGGGGAGGCGAAGGCGTGGTCACACGGGCTCCGGCCGTGCGCCGCGCACCACGAGGAGCGCCCCGCGTGCCGCGTACGCCGCCACTGCCACCGCCCACGCCGCCCCTTGCGGCCCCGGCTGGATCGGCCAGGCCCATACGGCGGCCGCGCCGCCCAGGGTGCGGGGCGCCGCCAGGTGGACGGCACCGCCGTGGACCGTCATCGGTAGCCGGCTCTGCCGGGCACCGATCAGCGCCGCCGACCCGGTCGCCACCCCGGTCGCCCCGAGCGTGTTGCGCACCATCCCCGGCGCACCGAACGCCTCCGGATGCCCCGGCACCGCTGGCGAACACGGTGAGGGTCGGGTTCGGCGCGCAGGGCGAGCAGCAGGTCCAGATCGGAGACGCCGGGAATGGCCGTGCCGCGCGGAATGCTGCCGTAGAGGTAGGCGCCCGCGCCGGCCGTTGTCGGTCATGCGGGCACTGTGCCGGGTGCGCGCCGCGGCTGCCGAGTGGTTTTTCGCAGGTGACGGGCGGGTGGAAGAAGATCGCTGAGAGCGAACACGGCCCCGGGAACATAAAGTCGCTCAGGAGCATTGAGCCTGCATAGCTCAACTTGAGTGCCGAAGGGGAGATCATGGCTACTGAGTCCAATGCGGTCACTCCGCTCACCTTGCCTGTGCTGCCGCTCGATGACGAGGTCGTGCTGCCCGGAATGGTGGTTCCTCTGGACCTGTCCGACACCGATGTCCGGGCCGCCGTCGAGGCTGCCCAGGCCGCCGCCCGTCCGGGTGGCGGCAAGCCCGAGGTGCTGCTGGTGCCGCGGATCGACGGGACCTACACCGGGACCGGTGTACTCGGCACCGTCGAGCAGGTCGGCCGGCTCTCCGACGGAGACCCGGGCGCCCTCATCCGCGGCCGTGACCGCGTGAGGATCGGTGCCGGAACCACCGGACCCGGGGCCGCGCTCTGGGTCGAGGGGACCCGCGTGGACGTCTCGGCTCCCGAGCCGCTCCCCGGCGCCGCCGCCGAGCTGGTCAAGGAGTACAAGGCCCTCGCCACCAGCTGGCTGAAGAAGCGCGGCGCCTGGCAGGTCGTGGACCGGGTCCAGCAGATCGACGACATCTCCGCACTCGCCGACAACTCGGGTTACTCACCGTTCCTCACCACCACCCAGAAGGTGCAGCTCCTGGAGACCGCCGACGCGGTCGCCCGGCTGAAGCTCGCCATCCGGTGGCTCGGCGAACACCTCGCCGAACAGGACGTCGCCGAGTCCATTGCCAAGGACGTCCAGGAGGGCGTCGACAAGCAGCAGCGCGAGTTCCTGCTGCGGCGCCAGTTGGAAGCCGTACGCAAGGAGCTGTCCGAGCTGGGCGGCGACGCGGAGGACGAGTCCGACGACTACCGGGCGCGCGTCGAGTCCGCCGATCTTCCCGAGCACGTCCGTGAGGCCGCGCTCAAGGAGGTCGGCAAGCTGGAGCGCTCGTCGGACCAGAGCCCCGAGGGCTCCTGGATTCGAACCTGGCTGGACACTGTCCTCGAACTGCCGTGGACCGAACGGACCGAGGACGCGTACGACATCCGCGCGGCCAAGGAGATCCTCGACGCCGAGCACGCGGGCCTGGAGGACGTGAAGGAGCGGATCACCGAGTACCTCGCGGTGCGCAAGCGCCGTGCCGAACGCGGCCTCGGGGTCGTGGGCGGGCGTCGGGGCGGTGCCGTGCTGGCCCTCGTCGGACCGCCCGGCGTCGGCAAGACGTCCCTCGGTGAGAGCGTCGCGCACGCCATGGGCCGCAAGTTCGTCCGTGTCGCGCTCGGCGGTGTGCGGGACGAGGCGGAGATCCGAGGCCACCGGCGTACGTACGTCGGCGCGCTCCCCGGACGCATCGTCCGCGCCATCAAGGAGGCCGGTTCCATGAACCCGGTCGTCCTGCTCGACGAGATCGACAAGGTCGGCTCCGACTTCCGCGGCGACCCCGCCGCGGCGCTCCTCGAAGTCCTCGACCCGGCGCAGAACCACACCTTCCGTGACCACTACCTGGAGGTCGAACTCGACCTCAGCGACGTCGTCTTCCTGGCCACGGCCAATGTCCTGGAAGCCATTCCGGAGGCGCTGCTCGACCGCATGGAGCTGGTCAGACTCGACGGCTACACCGAGGACGAGAAGGTCGTCATCGCCCGCGACCACCTGCTCCCGCGCCAGCTGGAGCGGGCCGGTCTGGAGAAGGGCGAGGTGACGCTCGACGAGTCGGCGCTGCGCAAGCTGGCCGGCGAGTACACCCGTGAGGCGGGCGTACGCAACCTGGAGCGGGCCGTCGCCCGGCTGCTCCGCAAGGTCGCGGCCCAGCACGAACTGGGCGACCGGGAACTCCCGCTCACCGTCACCGACGAGGACCTGCGGGGTCTCGTCGGACGGCCGCACCACGTCCCCGAGTCCGCCCAGGACCCGGCCGAGCGCCGCACCGCGGTGCCGGGCGTGGCGACCGGACTCGCGGTGACCGGCGCCGGTGGTGACGTGCTGTTCGTCGAGGCGTCGCTGGCCGACCCGGAGACCGGCGCGGCCGGCCTGACCCTCACCGGTCAGCTCGGCGACGTCATGAAGGAGTCCGCGCAGATCGCGCTGAGCTTCCTGCGCTCGCACGGCGCCGAGCTGGAACTGCCCGTCGCCGACCTCAAGGACCGGGGAGCGCACATCCACTTCCCGGCGGGCGCGGTGCCCAAGGACGGTCCGAGTGCCGGTATCACGATGACGACGGCGCTGGCCTCGCTGCTCTCCGGACGGCTGGTCCGTACGGATGTGGCGATGACCGGTGAGGTGTCGCTGACGGGACGGGTACTGCCGATCGGCGGGCTGAAGCAGAAGCTGCTGGCCGCCCACCGGGCCGGTATCACCACCGTGGTGATCCCCAAGCGGAACGAGGCCGATCTGGACGACGTCCCGGCCGAGGTCCTGGAGAAGCTGGAGGTCCACCCGGTGACGGATGTCCGCCAGGTGCTGGAGATCGCCCTCGCCCCGGCCACGGCCGGGGCGGAGGAGAGGATCCCGGCCGCGGCGTGAGCGCCATGGCGTGACGGGCGTGGCATGACGTGCGCGGCCGGTCGGACGGCCCGCACCACCCGAAAGGGCGGTGCGGGCCGTTCCGCTTGTCCGGGTACGGGAACGTGCTGTTCCGCGTCCGGGCGGGGCGCGGAAAGGCCACGCTGCTGCCGCAGACCGGCGCGCCGCGGTCCGCCGGCCGGACCGCCGTCCCCGTGGACTCCATGGTGCGGCGGGTCGGCGAGGGGGCGGACGAGGGGCGGCTCGCGATCCGCCGGGTGAACCCGGACGGCACCGGGCTCGAGGACACCGGCGCACCGGTGCCGGGGCCCTGCTGTGCGTCGTGACGGCTCAGGGGCGGTAGACAGTTCCCGGCACCGGCTCGGCGGGGGCCATCAGCTGCGGGACCGTCACCAGGCTGTAGCCGCGCTCCTTCAGCGCGTCGATGATGCCCGGCACCGCGGGCACGGTCCCCTTGTAGATGTCGTGCAGCAGGATGATGCCGTCCTTGCTCGCCTGGTCGAGTATCCGCTTCTTGATCAGCGCGGAGTCGGTCGTCGAGTAGTCCTTGGCGGTGGCGCTCCAGAGGATCTGCGAGAGCCCCAGGTCCTTGCTGATGCCGGAGACCGTGTCGTCGGTACGGCCCTGCGGCGGGCGCATCAGCCGCGGCTTCTTGCCGGTGATCTTCGCTATCGCGTCCTGCGTCTTCTCCAGCTCGGAACGTATGTCGGCGGGCTTCCGGTCCGTCAGGATCTCGTGCGACCAGGTGTGGTTGGCCACCTCGTGGCCCTCCGCCTCGATGCGGCGCACCGTGTCGGGGTGCTTCAGCACGTGGTTCCTGCCGAGCAGGAAGAAGGTGGCGTGCACCTTCTTCTCCTTGAGGATGTCCAGCAGGTGCGGGGTGTCCTCGCCGGGCCCCGCGTCGAAGGTCAGCGCTATGCACTTCGCCTTGCGGCAGTCCACAGGGCCGAACGAGCCCTTGGCGTCGGAGGCTGCGTCCCCCCGCGCCGAGCCCGGGGCCGTGGTCTGCATCGAGCAGCCGCTCAGTGTGAGAGTGACGGCCGTCACGAGAGCGACGGTCAACCCCGTACCGATCGGCTTCGTCTTCCTGGGCAAGATCACGTCACTCCCTCACGGCTGAACAGCGCACACGGTGTGCGCTGTTCAGGGACTATACATGGGGTGTATACATCGAGTGCATAGCGGCGTGGACGGAGGCGGAGGTGACGGTGGAGGCGTGCGGGAGCCCCGGTGGCGGGGTGCGTCACCGGGGCTCCGGGGAGCGGAGGCTCAGCCGTTGGCGAGTGCCTGTACGCGGTCGAGAGCGCCGTTGAAGTGGTTGTGGTCGCCGACGTACGGGCCGGACGACGTGTACTGCCAGATCGTGTAGTAGCCCCAGCCGGCCGGGAGCGTGCCGACCGTGGTGTCGTAACGGGCCACCCACAGCGGGTTGGTGGTGCCGAAGCCCGCGTTGTTCCCGGTGCAGGTCGTCCACCAGCTGGTCGCGGTGTAGATGACCGCGTCACGCCCGGTGCGCGCCTTGTACGTGTTCACGAAGTCGCGGATCCAGGAGACCATGCCGGCCTGTGTCTTGCCGTAGCACTGCGCGCCGTACGGGTTCCACTCGATGTCGAGCACGCCGGGCAGTGTCTTGCCGTCCCTCGACCAGCCGCCCCCGTGGTCCACGAAGTAGTTGGCCTGGGTGGCGCCGCTCGTGGTGTCCGGGGTGGCGAAGTGGTACGCGCCGCGGATCATGCCGACGTTGTACGAGCCGTTGTACTGCTGCGCGAAGTAGGGATTCGTGTAGTACGTGCCCTCGGTGGCCTTGGTGTAGGCCCACCGGACGCCGCTGTTCCAGAGAGTCGCCCAGTCGACGTTGCCCTGGTGACTGCTGACGTCCACGCCTTCGGTCTGGGCGACAAGCGTGTCGCGCGGCAGGCCGCCCTGGCCGTCATGGGCGATGACGCCCATGCCCATCGTGGCCGACCCGCGCGCGGGCTTCTTGGCGGCGGCCGTGGGGGAGTCGGCCGCGGTGGCCGCGCCGGGCAGGGTGAGCAGGAGCGAAAGTGCTGCGAGGAGGGTTCCCAGCGCCGCCAGGCGTGAGCGGCGGGTCGTTCCGGATCCGGATCTGTGCACGGGCATGTGCGTGCCTCCGAGGCCTTGGTGGGGGGATCTGCAGACCCAGGGGGGCGGCTCGGCGCACCCCTGTGGCATGTCATGGTGTGGACATGTCAGTAATGACGCTACGCACGTAGACCCGTGCGGCGGAAGAGGGTCTGCGCAGTGCCGTTGGTCTACGCCTGCGAAATACTGGCGGAGCTGCGGCGATGACCAGCGGCGAAGGAAACTTTCAGCGGCAGGAAAGCTCATGAGGGGTGTTGACGTGCACGGGAGCGAAAGCGGTAGTGAACCCGGCGCGACCGGAGGAAGTGGTGTGGACCACGAATTCCTGGCACTGGAGCGGGAATTGGCTGTCTTTCTGCGCCGCGCGCGGGCCAGTTCCGGTGAGATGGCGCGGGAGGTCCATCCCGAGCTGGAGGCCGCGGCGTACGGACTCCTCGTACGGCTGGAGTCGGTGGGGCAACAGCGGGCCACCGATCTCGCCGCGTACTTCGGCGTCGGGAAGGCGACCATGAGCCGTCAGCTGCGCGCCCTGGAGGAGCTCGGACTGGTGGCGCGCGAGCCCGATCCGGCCGACGGGCGGGCCTTCCTCGTCCATCTCACCGACGAGGGGCTGGCGCGCTTCCGCAGCGTCCGCGACGCGCGCCGCGACCGGTACGTGAGCAAGCTCGCCGACTGGGACCGGACCGAGGTGGCGGAATTGGCACGGCTGCTGCACCACTTGAACGCGCGGGCCGAGGACTGACGTCGGCCGGGCCCGAACCCGGCCCGGCCAGGCAGCTCCGGGTGCTCTCGGGCCCCCGCCCCGTGGAAACCGCCCACGCCACCGGCGCGGACCAACCCCGCACCCGGGTGACCTACAGCACCACGTAGACCGCCGTCGCGTCGTCGTGCGTCTTGCTGCGCCGCAGATACGCACGCTCCGTGTCCGCGTCCTCCAGGGCCCTGACCCGGTCGATCAGCCCCTGCGTGCCCTCCTTGTGGAGCACCGCGAGGCAGGCCGCCCAGTCGCCCTCGTGGAACATCTCCGTCCAGCGGCTCGCCCCGTCCGTCAGCGCGGCCACCGCCCGCACATCGATGAGCGGCGTCCGCCCGGTCACGGCGCGGACCGCCACCCCGGGGTCGGCGGCGGCGGTGAAGAAGCCGCCCTCCTTGTTCCGTACCTGCGTATCGGCGATCGCGTCGGTGGCCAGGGAGCCCGGCGGCAGCCGGTCGAGCCGGTCGTCGAGCAGCGTGCGCACCGTTCCGTCCGGCGACTCGAACAGTAGTACGGAATCGGAGAGCACCAGGTGTTCGATCTCTTCCTCGTCCCAGCGCACCACGACGACGGTCGCCTGGGGAGTGCGTGCGTGAGAAAGGTCACACAGGGTGCGATGTGCGTCGGCGGTGCGCCGGATGGACTTGGCGAGGATCTCGGTGAGCGTCAGATCCCGCCGCGAACCCGACAGTTCGACCAGTGATCCGCCCAGCCGCGCGGTGAACCAGGGCACGGAGTGCACACAACCGTCGTCCCCCCGTGGCGGAGTGACTCCGTCGAGCAGAACCAACGTCCCACCCCCGCCGGAAGCGGGAAGTGCGGTGGCTGCCCAGTCCTCGTTGGGGCGCTCGGGGCTACCAGGGGCCGAGGCGAGTTCGATGCGCATACGGCCAGTCTGCACGACGCCTTCACGGGGCCTGCACGATCGCGGCGTTGGGCCGTACCAGCAGGTCAGTGGGGAGGCTTGGGCGGAAGGAGTGGCTCCGCGCCGGGTGCGGGCGGGCATCCTGCCAAAGCCCGGACGGAAGTTCCAGCCGATGGCTCAGGTGTGGGCTGCGGCGCCCGGGGGGAGACTTGTTCGTCAACTCCGGAGTGATGTTCACTCGTTCAGGTGGCGGAGCGGTTGATGCGCGCCCCCCTCTCAAAAGCACTGGAATGGTCAGAAGCCGTACCAGGGGTCGGGGCGTCCTTCCACATATGACCGTGCGTCACCTCTGCTTCAAGGGCGGACGAGTCAAGATTGCGAGCACCGGTGCAGAAGAAGCGGCCGCGGGGCAAAGGCAGCGAGCGAAACGGTACCGGGGCGACACCTCCGGCGCCGAGTGGGAGTGAGCCGACCCGGCGCACCGTCCGCGTACGCAGCCGGCTGGTCGCCGGCGTCGCGGTCGTCGGCATCACCGTCATCGCCGCGGGCGCACCCGCGGCCCTCGGCGCCTCCACCGAACTGACCGAGTCCCAGCGGTTGGTCACCCTTGCCCAGCTGAACCAGCAGGCGGTGGCCCTCGCCCACTCCCTCGCGGACGAGCGCGACGAAGTCACCGCCTATATCGCGGGCGGCCGGGACGGGAAGTCCGACGCGAAGAACGACGGCCCCAGCGCCCGCGTCGACCAGCAGATCGACGAGATCCGAGACACGGCTCCCGCCGCGCTGCGCCGCGACCTCTCCACGATCCCCTCCCTGCGCCGCACCGCCCTCACCGGCAAGGGCTCGGCACTCACCGCCCACCAGGCGTACTCCGAGGTCATCGCCAAGCTCCACGACCTCGCCGACGACCTCGCCGAGAAGACCCCGCCGCGGGCCGCCGAGGCCACCCGTGCGCCCCTCGCCCTCGGCCGGGCCGCCGATCAGGCCTCCGCCACCCGCGGGCTGCTGATCGCGGCGCTCTCCGTGCCCCGCGAAGAGGCCACGGTCCCGCAGATCGACCCGTTCACCGGGCTGCCCGTCCAGACCCAGGACGAGGGCAGCAGCGAGGACGCCCGCAACCGTGACGAGCTGAGCGCCGCCGCCCAGCAGGCCAGGGTCCGCGAGCTCTCCTCGCTCGCCGACTTCGACCAGGCCGCGGGCAGCACCGCCCGCGAGAAGCTCTCCTCCACCGTCACCGGGCCCGAGGTCAACCGCGCGGAGAAGTACCTCGCCGCACTCACCGACCGTCCCGAGCTGTCGGACTCCGACCAGAAGGCCGACCGGAAGAAGGTCGAGGCGGCACTCTCCGCCCGCGTCGACCGGATGCGCAGCGTCGAGTCCGCCCTCGGCACCGCCCAGGTGCGACGCCTGGAGCAGCTGCGCGACGACGACGTCACCGCGCTCGAACTGCGCATCGCGCTTCTCGGCGGCTGTCTGCTGATCGCCGTCGGAGTCTCCACCGCCGTGGCCCGTACGCTGACCCAGCCGCTCGCCGTCCTGCGGATCGGCGCCGCCCGCCTCGCCGCGGAGCCCGCCACAGCCGAGCCGGTCCGCTACACCGGCCGCAACGACGAGTTCGCCCAGGTCGTCCGATCCCTCAACGCCCTGCACGGCAAGCTGCACGGGCTGCTCCACGAGTTCAACGGCCGGTTCGAGGATCTGGAGAACGAGCGCGGCGAACTGATCGCCGGCCGCGAGGCCCTCACGCTCCAGTGCGCCGAACTCCAGGTCCGCACCGCCGATCTGGCTGCCCAGCTGGAGCGGCTCAAGAACACGGTCCACCACACCTTCGTCAACCTCTCGCTGCGCAGCCTCGGCCTCGTCGAGCGCCAGCTCGGCGTCATCGAGAACCTGGAGGAGCGCGAGCAGGACCCGGAGCGGCTCACTACCCTCTTCAAGCTCGACCACATGGCCACGGTCATGCGGCGCCACAGCGAGAACATGCTGGTCCTCGCGGGCGCCGAGCACGGCCGCGGGCACTCCGGCCCGATCCCGCTGGTCGACGTGTTGCGTGCGGCCGTCAGCGAGATCGAGCGGTACGAGCGGGTCACCATCCAGTCCCTGCCGCCGCACGCCCAGATCGCCGGTTTCGCCGCCGACGACCTCAGCCACCTGGTCGCCGAACTCCTGGAGAACGCGACCTCCTTCTCGCCGCCCGACTCGCATGTCGAGCTCTCCGGCTGGCTGCTGGAGACCGGCGAGATGATGCTCTCCGTGCAGGACGAAGGCATCGGCATGTCGTCCGTACGGATGGGTGAGCTCAACGCCCGCCTGGCCGACCCGTCCTCGTTCGAGGCGGGCGAGCGGAGCGCCGACGGCGCGGGGCTCGGACTCCAGGTGACGTCGCTGCTCGCGGCGCGCCACGGGCTGCGGGTCCAGCTGCGCGAGCAGAAGGGCGGCGGGGTGACGGCGGTCGTCGTGCTGCCGCAGGCGCTGCTGCCGAAGGCGCCGCCCGGCGCCACGCCGCCGCCCGTGACCGTGCCGGGGGGCGCGCCCGCGCTGAACCTGCCCGGATCGGTTGCCGAGGCCAACTCCAATGCCCTGCCGGGCCGGACGCTCGCGCTGCCCGGCGACCCGCTGATCGCCGCCGCCGAGCAGAAGATCCGCGAGTCGGCAGCGGACCCGGCCCAGGCGGAGGATCCCGCTCCGGCGGAGGATCCCGCTCCGGCGGCGCCCGCTCCGGCGGAACCCGAGCCGGTCGCCCCCGCCGAGTCCGAGTCCGAGACCACGATGCAGGTCCGGCTCCCGGAGCTCCGCGATGTCCCCGCGGCTCAGCCGGTCCCGTCGGCCGCACCGGCCCACGAGACCCCGGCGACCCCCGACCCGTACGCCATCGGCCCCGACCGCCACGAGCGCACCGCGGACGAGACCCCGGAGCCCTTCACCGCTCCGGCTCCTTCCCCGGCGCCCGCCGCCGAGGCCTTTCCCGGCCCCCGGCAGCCGGAGCCGCAGGCCGAGCGCATCACCGACAAGGGCCTTCCCAAGCGCACCCCCAAGGTCGTCAGGCCCGCCGCCGCCCCCACCGCCGAGCGCAAGGGCAGCCTGGACAAGGACGCGCTGCGCCGCCGCCTCGGCGGTTTCCACCAAGGGGCGAAGGACGGCCGCCGCGACGTCGAGGCGGAGATCGTCGACGGTGCCGCCACCGGTGCCGGCACCCCACAGACCGAGCACACCGAGCTGGCAGACCGTTTCGGCGGTCGAACCGATGAGACGGGGGACACAGTCGAGGAGGCACGCAGTTGACTGCGCCCAGCACAATCGGCCTGAGCACCGAGGCCCGGAACCTTCACTGGTTGCTGAGCAATCTCGTGGAGGAGGTGCCAGGGGTCCGTTCGGTCACCGTTGTCTCGTCCGACGGACTGATGCTGCTCTCCTCCGACCCAGGCCGCCAGACAGCCGCAGCGACAGGCGGCCTGCAGGACGGCCCCCGGGGCTCCAGCGCCGACCTGGCGACCATCGTCTCCGGCATCGGCTCCCTCACTATCGGCGCCGCGAAACTGATGGACGGCGGCGGCGTCAAGCAGACCATGGTCGCCATGGACGAGGGCAGCGTCTTCGTCATGTCGATCAGTGACGGTTCGCTGCTCGGCGTGCACGCCACCCCCGACTGCGACATGAGCGTCATCGCGTACCACATGGCGCTCTTCGTCGGCCGTGCCGGACACGTACTCACCCCCGAACTCCGCAGTGAACTGCGCAAATCGATGGAGAGCGCCCAGTGACGCCCGCTGCTGAACCCGCCCGCAGGCTCCCGGTCCGCGGGGCCGACCGACGGCCCGCCCGGGTCCGCCCGTACTCGCTCACCGGCGGCCGCACCCGCTTCGGTCACGTCCTTCTCGTCGAGACGTTCGTGGCCGCGCTGGAAGCGCCCGAGGAGCGCCGCGAGCTCACCAACGGCAACCTCGCCACGCGGGTGATGCCGGAGCTCCAGGCCATTGTCGAAATCTGCCGCCGCATGCGTACGGTCGCGGAGATCTCGGCCCTGTTGAAGATGCCGCTCGGCGTGGTCCGAGTGCTGCTCAGCGACTTGGCCGACCAGGGAAAGATCCGTGTGTACGGGACCGGTCACGGCACCGGCCAGCCCGACCGCGCACTGCTCGAAAGGGTGCTGAATGGACTCCGTCGTCTCTGATCCGCTCCTGTCCGCCCCGCGTCAGCCGGGACCGGAGGACCAGGCCGAGGAGTCGCTCCAGGCCTGGCAGTTGGATCACACCAGGGCCCCCATCGCCACGAAGATAGTGGTCGCGGGCGGGTTCGGGGTCGGCAAGACGACCTTCGTGGGAGCGGTCTCCGAGATCACCCCGCTGCAGACCGAGGCGCTGATGACCCAGGCCAGCGAGGAGACCGACGACCTCACCGCGACGCCTGACAAGGTCAGCACAACCGTGGCGATGGACTTCGGCCGTCTCACGCTCGACGACGATCTCGTGCTGTACGTGTTCGGCACGCCCGGACAGCAGCGCTTCTGGTTCATGTGGGACGACCTGGTGCGCGGCGCGATCGGCGCGGTGGTGCTCGCCGACACCCGGCGGCTCTCCGACTGCTTCCCCGCGCTCGACTACTTCGAGAGCTGCGGACTGCCGTACATCGTGGCCGTCAACCACTTCGAGGGGACGCCCGGTTACGAGGCGGAGGACGTCAGGGAGGCCCTGACCGTACCTCCGGACGTGCCTGTTGTGATCATGGACGCGCGTAACAGGATCACCGCCGTCGAGTCGCTGCTGGCCCTCGTGGGTCACGCTCTTGACGCGACCCCCGCCTAGGCCCTGTCCGGCCGATCTTCGTGGGCCCCCAACGTCCGGCACGGCACCTCGCCGCGTTGTCTTCAGTCGCCCAAGTAAGCCCAGTACGGGGACGATCCTCCGCCTTGCGATGCACCGCACCGGACGCCGCAGGCTGATCCACGAAGATCGACCGGACAGGACCTAGACACACCTCGCGCACGTACCACGCAGACGTAACGGAGAACCGCGATGCGGAAGATACTCATAGTCGGAGCCGGCCAGTCCGGTCTCCAGCTCGCCCTCGGACTGCAGTCCAGTGGGTACGAAGTCACCCTGATGTCCAACCGCACCGCCGACGAGGTCCGGTCCGGCCGGGTCATGTCGACGCAGTGCATGTTCGACACCGCGCTGCAGCACGAGCGAGACCTCCAGATCAACTTCTGGGAGTCCCAGGCCCCGCGCATCGAGGGCCTCGGCCTCTCGGTCGCCGCCCCCGACTCCTCGCGCGCCGTCGACTGGGTCGGCAAGCTGGACGGCTTCGCCCAGTCCGTCGACCAGCGCGTGAAGATGGCCGGCTGGATGGAGACGTTCGCCCAGCGCGGCGGACAGCTCGTCATCCACGGTGCCGCCGTCTCCGACCTCGACTACTTCTCCCGCACCTACGACCTGGTGATGGTCTCCGCGGGCAAGGGCGAACTGGTCTCCATGTTCGGCCGGGACGCGTCCCGTTCGCCGTTCGACGCCCCGCAGCGCGCCCTGGCCGTCGCATACGTCCACGGCATGGGCCCGCGCCCCGAGCACCCTGAGTTCGACGCGGTCCGCTGCAACCTGGTCCCCGGTGTCGGCGAGCTCTTCGTGATGCCGACCGTGACCACGTCCGGCCGCGCCGACATCCTGTTCTGGGAGGGCATCCCGGGCGGCCCGCTGGACGTCTTCCAGGGCATCAAGGACCCCTCCGAGCACCTCGCGAAGACGCTGGAGCTCATGGAGCAGTTCACGCCGTGGGAGTACGCGCGTGCCACCAAGGTCGAACTGACCGACGCCAACGGCACCCTGGCCGGCCGTTACGCCCCGACCGTGCGCAAGCCGATCGGCCGGCTGCCCGGCGGCGGCCTGGTGCTCGGCGTGGCGGATGTCGTCGTCGCCAACGACCCGATCACCGGCCAGGGCTCCAACTCCGCCTCCAAGTGCGCCGACGCGTACCTGAAGTCGATCATCGAGCACGGCGACCAGGCGTTCGACGCGGACTGGATGCAGTCCACTTTCGACCGCTACTGGGACACCGCGCAGCACGTCGTGAAGTGGACGAACGCCATGCTCGGCGTACCGCCGGAGCACGTGCTGAACCTGATCGGCGCCGCCGGTCAGCTGCAGCCGGTCGCCGACCGGTTCGCCAACGGGTTCAACAACCCGGCGGACTTCGACAACTTCTTCTTCGACCCGGAGAAGACGAACGCCTACCTCGCGCAGGTCTCGGAGGCGGCGGCCTGACCGCCGTAGCGCCAGGACAGACATGACAGCCGGGCCGGTTCCCGTCGTGAGAGCGACGGTGCGCGGCCCGGCTGACGTGTGTACGGGGGCACTGTATGCGGCTACTCGTCGCCCGGCGCGGACGAGGAGTCGTACCCCGCATCCGAGCCGCTGGACGTGCCCCGCGCCGGCTCCGGGGGGCTGTACCTGCTCAGCGGCGGGCTCTCCGGATCCGGACGCACGGCGCCCAGCAGCGGATTCGACGCCAGCGGCGAGACCTTCACCTGTGACCCGGGCCGGGGCGCCTGCACCACCAGGCCGTTGCCGACGTACAGGGCCACGTGCGTGGCCTTCGGGAAGTAGATCACCAGGTCACCCGGGCGCAGCGCGTTCAGCGGTACCTTCCGCAGCTCCTTCCACTGCTCCTGCGAGGTCCGCGGAATCGCGTGCCCCGCGTTCGCCCAGGCCTGCGAGGTGAGCCCGGAGCAGTCGAACGACCCCGGACCCTCCGCACCCCACACATACGGCTTGCCGAGCTGCCTCACCGCGTACTTCACCGCCTCGTCGCCCTCCTGAGACGGCGGCCGGGCCGAGGACAGGGCGCCCGAGGTGACCAGCGTGCCCTGGGCCTTGTCCGTGGCCTGCTGCTCCAGCCGGGACACCTTGGCGACCTGCTCGGCGGAGAGCTTGGCCAGCAGCGCCTCCACCTTCCTCAGCCGCGACTGCACGGTGTCGCGCTGCTTCTTCTGCCGCGCGGCCAGCACCTGCTGCTTCTCGAGCACCTTGCGGGACGCGGAGGCCAGCCCGTCGGCGCGCTTCTCGGCGCCGGTGAGCCGCTTCACGGTCGCGGCCCGGCCGGCCGCCACCAGCTGAATGACGTGTTCCTGGTCCAGGGCGTGCTCGGGATCGCGGGACAGCATCAGCTGGACGTACGAGGAAAAGCCGGACTGCCCCTGGTACTGCTCCCGGGCCAGCCGCCCCGCGTCGTCGCGGCTGCGGCCCAGCTCGGTCCGCGCCACGGCGAGAGCGGTGTCCAGCTTCTTCGCCTCCGCCTTCCGCTTCTTCAGCTTCGCCGTGGTTCCGTTGTACGCCTCGCTGGCCTCCTCGGCCTGCTGGTACAGCTTCTTGAGCTCGGTCAGCAGCTCAGCGATGCTCTTCGTGGCGCGTGGCTCACGGGAGGCGCCGGGACTGCTCGGGTCCGCGGAGGCGGCGACGGCGGGTGAGGCCGCGACCGCCGCGGCGAGTGCCGCCGCGCAGACGGTGCGCAGAACCCTGGACGACACGGGATCACCTCCGATGACGGGGCGATCGCGGGACTGCCCCATGAGTGAGCGCAACGCGTCAATACGGTCACTCGGGGGCGGGCGATGCAAGAACCGTGCGACGTGGCGGCGCCCGGATTCGCCCGGACGGCGGGACGCCCGTCAAGGGGCCTGGCGGATCACGGCCGGGGCCCCGATCCGCCGGACACCCCCGAGGTCACTTCACCGGGAACGCGTAGAACATCCGTTCCCGCTGGACGACGGCGGACTTCCCGAAGGCCAGCACCCGGTACGGGGCGGTGACCGTGGCGCCCTTCGGGTCCTGCACCCCGATGTCCTGGAACTTCCACAGTCGCCGGCCGTCCGCCGCGGCGAACGCGGTGACCTGCGCGGCCCCGGCCGCCAGCACCGTCCTGCCGCTGGAACTCACGGTGACGACCGGCGCCCATCCGCCGGGCACCGCCTCGGTGGACCGCTGCCAGCGCAGCTTCCCGGACTCCCGCTCGACCGCGCCCACCTCCTGGTTGCGGCTGGTGGTGTGCAGCAGGGCCCCGGCCGGGACCGGTGTCCCGAACACGGACCCGGGCGTGCCGTTCAGCGTCCAGTTCGGCTTGCCCGTGGGCATCTCGAACGACTGGAGGGCGTCGCCCGCCGCCGCGTACAGCAGTCCCCGGTCATCCCCGACGGCTGCCCCGTCCGGACCGACCGTGCCGAACGACTTGGTCCACAGCAGCTTCCCGTTCCTGCGGTCGAACCCACGGAAGACTGCCTTGCCCTTGGCGGCCTTGACGTCGCCGGGGGTGAGCGTCGCGCTCTTCTGGCGTACGACGATGTCGTCGGGGCGGACGGCGATCAGCCGGTAGGCGGGGGTCGTCGATTCCCGGCCGGTGGGTACGGGGGTCCGCCACAGCTCCTTGCGCCGCACGATGTCGTACGCGAACAGGAACGACGTGACGACCTGCGTGTCCTTCCCGGGCTTCTTGCCCTTCTTCGGCTTCTTGGCCTTCACGGTGACCTTGTGCGAGCCGGTGAACCAGATCGCCGGACCGGACTGGCCGATGACGTCGGACACGGTCAGGAACGGTGCACCCTCGAACTGGTTCTCGTACGCCACCCGGTGCGCGACCGTTCCGTCCTTCGGCGACAGCCAGAGGAACTCGGACGGCCCGGCGACGAAGCAGAACGCGTCACCCGCAGCCAGGGCCGCCTGCCCCTTCGCCGCGTCCGGGCACTCCCAGAGGCGGCGGCCGGTTCGCAGATCGACGGCGGAGGCCTGCGTCTCGCCGGTCAGCACGAGCAGCCGGTCGCGCCAGAGCGCGGTGGTGAGCGGCGCGGGTTCGACCTCGGGGTGGCTGTACACCCAACGCGGCTGCGGCGGCAGCCCGGCCACGGTGGGGCCGTTGGGGGACGGGGCGGGCTTGCCGTCGTCCGGGGCGTCGGAACCGTCGGACCCGAGGGCGAGCACCCCCCCACCGCCGACGATCAGCCCGGCCGCGCCGGCAGCCGCACCGAAGAGCAGGGTGCGACGGTCGAGGGCGGCGGAGGGCGACGAGGAGGAGGGTGCGGGTGGGGGCGTGGGCGTCACGGGCGGCGGGGGCGAGGCGGGAATTGCCGCTGCCGGGGCCGGGAGGGGGCGCGGCACGAGCGGCGCGACGGGCGGCAGGACGGCGGGCAGCCGGTCCGGGGGACCGGTCCGTTCACGCGGGATGGACAGCTGGGTGGTCGGCCGGTCGGGCTCCGGGGCGCGGGGGCTGCCGACGCTTCCGATCCGGGTGGTCCGGGTGTCCTCTCCGAGGCCGCCGTCGCCGGGCGCGCCGGTGGCAGGGCTGTCGGGTGTGGCAGGGCTGTCGGGTGTGGCGTCGGCAGGTTCGGTGAGAGCCCCGCGCGGGGCTGTGCCGACGGGGCTGTCCGCCGGCTCGTCGGCCGCGCCTGCGGACACCAGTTCCCTGACGCGGGACTCCTGTTCCGCAAGCGTCTTCGACAGCTGCTCCGGCAGCCAGCCGCCCCTCGCGAGGCCCGCCGCGCCCTCCAGTGCCAGTTCCGCCGCCACCGTCCCGGAGCTCGGCCGGTCGGCCGGGTCCTTGGCCAGGCAGCGCGCGATCAGTCCGCGCAAGTCCTCCGGGACCGCGCCGAGTTCCGGCTCCGCATGCGCGATCCGCTGGGCTGCCTCCGCCGCCGGGCCGTCCGCGAGCGGGGTCGTGCCGGTCGCCGCGTACGCCAGCAGCAGGCCGAGCACGAAGAGGTCCGAGGCCGGTCCCGCCGTCTCGCCCTCGACCTGCTCCGGGGTGAGATATCCGAGCCGTACGGAGAGCTGCCCGCCCGTTCTGGCCTCGGCCTCGGCCGCCGCGCCCAGCGGGCCGAAGGCGGTGAGCCGCGGTCCGTCCCCGGCCAGCAGCACGGTCCTCGGGGCGAGCCCCTCCAGTACGGCCCCGGTGGCGTGCACCCGGGAGAGCGTCTCGGTGATGCCAGCGCCCAGTATCCGCACGGCACGCTCGGGGAGGGGACCCGCGGCATCGATGGCCTCGGCGAGCGTCAGCGCCGGCACGTACGCCACGGCCGTCCACAGCTCCCCGTCGTCCGTACGGGTGGCGACCTGCGGCTGGACCCAGCCACCCGCCAGCCGGTCCGCGGTGCGCGCCTCCGCCTCGAAGCGGCGGTGGAAGGCGGGCAGTGCGGCAAGCTCGGGCCGGGCCGCGGTGATCACGACGGTCCGGTCCGCGGTGCCGTCCGTGGTGTCGGCCGCGCTCGCGTCGTGCGCGAGGTACTGGACAGCGCTCGCCGTCTCACGGAACCGCGCCAGCACGGTGTACGGACCGAAGCGGCGTGGATCGTCCTGACGCAGCGCCTCCATGGCGCACCCCCTTGTGACCGTTCTCGTGACCATGGATCCGTCGATCCTAGAGGGTTCGGCAATTGGGAGGCGGCCGACGCACCCCGCCCGGACCAGCGGGTCAGCTCGGTTTCGACCAGGGCCACTTGAGAGTGTGGCGCTCGCGGCCCTCGGGGGCGTACTCGTACACCCAGCCGCGCTGCACACCCAGCCGCTTGGAGTATCCGGCCGGGACCCGCCGGTACGCGTACACGGTGGCCGGCCCGCCGTCTGCGTCCGGCACCGGGACCTCGTACCACTTGGGCGGGTGGCCGGTCGAGCCGACGAGGACGGGGAGGACCCGCCCGTCCAGCGGGCCGCCCCTGAAGGTGGTGTTCTCGCTTCTCACGTACCCAGTCTGACCCAGGGCGTGTTCCGGGGCTCACGGCCTCCCCGCGACAGGGAGGGGGAGGCCGTCAGTCCGGCGGCAGCAGGTGGGCCGCCCCGCCGACCACGGGGACCAGCCGGGCCGCCAGCTTCCCGGCAGGACCGGAGGAGGTCTCCAGTGGCAGGAGTGCCGCCACCACGGATGCCGTCTCCTCGTCCGTCGCCGCGGTGGCCGCGAGCAGGGCGATCAACTGGTCGACCAGCCAGGCGCGCAGTTCGTCGGCGATGGGCTGTTTCTCCTCGTCCAGCCAGATCAGCGAGGCCGCCTCGACAGCTGCGATCCAGGTCCGCACCAACATCCGCAGCCGGGGCCCAGCCGTACATCCGTCTCCCCGGCCCAGATGCAGCAGGATCTGTTCGGCGGCCGCCCGCCGCACCTCGTCGACGATCGCCGTCGTCCGGGACGTCTCGGCGACGCTTCCGCCGCGCAGCAGGGCGCTGAACCCGGCGTCGTGCTCGTCGACGAACCTGAGGTAGCGGCCGAGCACCCGCGTCACCCGTTCCGTGGGCGGGCCCTCGGCCGGCTCGGCGAAGCAGAGCTTCAGTTCGTCCGCCGCGGACCGGAGCGCCGCCTCGTACAACTGCTGCCGTCCACCGGGGAAGTAGCGGTAGACGAGCGGGCGGGAGACGCCGGCGACGGCCGCGACCTCGTCGAGCGAGACCTCGTCCGGCGCCCGGTGCGCGAACAGGGTGAGGGCGGCGCCGAGGAGTTGCGTGCGGCGTTCCTCGACGCTGAGCCTTCGGTACGCGCGGTTCGGCGGGGCTGCGGCGGCAGGGGTCATGCCTCGAAGCGTAGGGCCTCTCGTTTGGATCACGCCGGGCTCGCGGGGTCCGGCACGCACATCTGCCGCGTTGTCGTCGGTCTTCCCCAAGCTCCCGGCTTCGCTCGAGCAGGGGAGACCCCATTCGCTCCGCGTGGGCTCCTTCCTCCGCCTTGCGGCTGCACACGCCACGGCGACACCAGCCGCTCCGCGGCGGGCCGCTCCCTGATACGGCCTGATCCAAACGAAAGACCCCAGGGTGTCCGGCGGATCAGGGGCGGACAGGTCGCGGCTCCCGGCCATGATCCGCCGGGCACTCCCTGCGGCGCTCCCTCCGCCGGGGGAACCGGCTCAGGCCAGCAGACCCGAGCTCTTCCACAGCCTGCGCCCCACCCCGTTCAACATGCCGATGTCGTCCAGGAAATCCGTCAGCCGCTTCGCACCCGACTGCATGACCTCCGCCCGGTGGCCGCCCGCCTTCACCTGGGCGACGGCCTCGCGGCGGTTCAGGCCGACGTTCTCGTACACCTGCGGGTTGATGAAGCAGACGGAGAAGACGCGCGCCGCCTCCCCGCAGCTCAGCCGGGTGAACTCGCGCTCCCAGCGAGGTGCCGTGACCATCTGGCGGCGCAGCTCCTCGCGGGCGTAGCGCACGTGCCGTGCCTCCTCGACCACATGGATCCGGGTCACGCCGCGCACCAGCGTCTGGACGCGCTCGTCCGGGAACGTCAGCCGCTGCATCCAGTCGAGGATCTCCTCTCCGAGCAGGGTCGCGGCGAACGAACCGGGCGTCGTGGACACGGTCTTCAGTACCCGCGCCAGGTTGTGGTAGACGCGCGGTACGGGATAGCTGGGCGCCTGCCCCCACTGGATCATGCGGCCGAACATCATCGAGTGCCGGCACTCGTCGGCTATCTCGGTGAGCGCGTAACGGACATGATTGCTGGTCACCGGCTTGTCGTAGATGTGCCGGACCAGCAGCTGCATCAGGATGATCTCGAACCAGATGCCGAGCGAGGCCAGCGACGCCGCCTCGTGCCGGGCCAGGTCCATCCGCTGCTCCTGTGACATCTTCCGCCACAGCGGGGTGTCGTAGAGAGAGACGAGCTCGGGCGGCCAGAACCACTTGCCGTCCTCGACCGCCGCATCCCAGTCGAGTTCGGTGTCCGGATCGAAGGAGTGCTTGGCCGAGGACTCCAGGAGGCGCTCGGCGATCTGCTCGCGGTCCCGTAGCGGGCCGAGTGCGTCGCGGAGCACCTGCACGTCGCGTTCGGTCACTGTCGTCATGGCTGGGGGCACCTCACACGTGGGTTACCGGGGGTCACTCCTTATGAGACTGCTTGTCAGTAAGGCGGTCAATCCCTCGCGCACGACTTGTTGACCCGGCGTCTACCAACGTGTGAACCTGCCAACGGACGCAACCGCAGCGGAACTTGTCCGAGCATGCGAGGCGAAGGAGCCGTCCGTGTCGACACACGACCTCTACACCACCGCCCCCGACACGCCCCTGTGGCAGGTGCCCGTCTCCGGCGCCGCCCGCTTCAGCTGGGACTACGACGACGGCCGTGAACGCCTCCTCGCCCTCTACCAGAAGGGCAAGGACAAGCAGTGGGACGGCAACAAGCGCATCGACTGGTCCCTGGAGGTCGACCCCGCCGACCCGCTGGGCACCCCCGACGAGGCCCTCACGCTGTACGGCACCCCGCACTGGACCAAGATGACCGAGAAGGACCGGGGCGAGCTGCGCAAGCACTACACCTCGTGGCAGTTCAGCCAGTTCCTCCACGGTGAACAGGGCGCGATGGTCTGCGCCGCCCGGATCGTGGAGTCCGTCCCCGACCTGGACGCGAAGTTCTACTCCGCGACCCAGACCATGGACGAGGCCCGGCACGCGGAGATATACGGCCGGTTCCTGCACGAGAAGGTGCAGATGCTCTACCCGATCAACGACAACCTCCAGGGCCTGCTCGGCGACACCCTGCGCGACTCCCGCTGGGACATGCCCTACCTGGGCATGCAGGTCCTGATCGAGGGCCTGGCGCTGGCCGCGTTCGGCATGATCCGCGACACCACGACCAAGCCGCTGCCCAAGCAGATCCTCGCCTACGTCATGCAGGACGAGGCCCGGCACGTCGCCTTCGGCCGGATGGCGCTGCGTGACTACTACAAGCAGCTGAGCGACGCCGAACTGCGCCAGCGCGAGGAGTTCGTCATCGAGGGCTGCTACCTGATGCGCGACCGCCTCAGCGGCGTCGAGGTGCTGGAGAACTTCGGCATAGGTAAACAGGAGGCCAAGGACCTCTCCGAGCACTCGGAGTACCTGCAGCTCTTCCGCAAGCTGCTGTTCAGCCGGATCGTCCCATGCGTCAAGGACATCGGTCTGTGGAGCGAGCGGCTGCAGAAGGCGTACGTCGACATGGGCGTCTTCGAACTCGGCGACTCCAGCCTCGACCTGCTCATGGCCCAGGACGAGGAGATGGCCGAGCAGCTGGACCGGGACCGGTTCGCGGCGGAGGAGCAGGCGCGGGTCGCGGAGGTCGAGGAGGCGATAGCGGAGGGCGCTGCGTAGAGGATGTGGGGACCGACCGGTGCGAGGGTCTTGGCGGATGGTGCCCAGAGGCCGGCCGTGAAGCCGCACCCCGGCTCCGCCACCCGTGCCGGCGCGTCCAGCAGCACGGCGTGCGTCCGATCGGTTGATCAGCCCGCGGCCCGGGCGGGCGCCGGGAAGCTGGTCCGCAGCGTGAACGCCCGGTCCGTCGGGCCGTGTTCGCGCAGGATCCGCAGGCGCTCCTCGGCGTCCTGCACCGTCGGGCGCTCGCCCACCGGAACCCACCACAGTGCGGTCATCGCCTCCTCCACCCGCTCGAACCATTCGCGGCGCCGGGCGAGGAGTTCGCGATGCTGCCCCTGGTACATGAAGGCTGTCAGTGCGTCCGTGTCGCGCCACACCGACATGTTCACGATCAGCCAGGAGTCTCCGAAAACCGGTACGTCGGTGGCGTTCCCGGTCTCGCTCTGCAGCCTCCAGATGAACCCCGCGGCTTGGTCGGCGACCGCGTTGACCGGATCGAGGGCATCGACAAAGTCTTTCAACTCGGGTGAGTCCAGCGGGAATGTGAGCCGGGCGATGTTCACCTGGGCGAGTTCGTGGCCGGTCTCAGGCGTCATGGATGTCATGGCCGCACAGTAATCAGCGTGTGCCGCGCCGCACGCGCCGTTCCGAGCCGTGAGACGCCCCGGACGAGGGCGCGCCCCCCGTGCCGTCAGCCCGCAGCGCCGCCTCCATGACGGCCCGGGCGATCGGCGCCGCGCTGCCGCCACCGCTGATGTCCGCCCGCTTCGCGGCGGCGTCCTCGACGACCACCGCGACCGCGACCGCCGGCCGGTTCGAGTTCGGCGCCTGCGCCCAGGAGATGAACCAGGCGTACGGGGTGCCGGAGTTGTCGATGCCGTGCTGAGCTGTCCCGGTCTTGCCGCCGACCGTCGCCCCGCCGATCGCCGCATTGGATCCGGTGCCCTGCTCCACGACGTCGATCATCATCTGCCGCAGCTGCGTCGCCGTTCGCGGGCTCATCGCCTGATGGTAGGAGCGGGGACTGTTCTGATGGACGGTGGTGCCGCTGCTGGTCGTCGTACGGTCCACCAGATACGGGTGCTTGAGGTCACCGCCGTTCGCGACGGCCGACGCCACCATGGCCATCTGCAGCGGTGTCGCCGTCGTGTTGAACTGTCCGATCGACGACAGGGCCAGCTGGTCGTTGCTCATATCGGTGTCGAAATTGCTCTTCGCCACGCCGGACGGGATCTTCAGCCCGGTGTCGTTGAAGCCGAACTTCCGCGCCGCCTTCACCATCCCGTCCAGCCCGACCTCCACCCCCAGATGGGCCATCACGGTGTTGCACGACACCCGGATCGCCTCGGCGAGCGGCGCGTTCTCGCAGCCGCTAGCCTCATTGGGGAGCGTGGTGCTGGTCCCCGGCAGGACATACGGCGACGGGGTGTCGGTCTCCGCGTCGGGGTCCTCGACCACACCCGCGTCGAGCGCCGCGGCCGCCGTCACGATCTTGAAGGTGGAGCCGGGCGGATAGGTCTGCCGGATCGCCCGGTTGAGCATCGGCTGGCTCCTCGCCCTGTTGAACTGCCGCCAGGCGTCGGTCACCGACGAACCGGTGCCGGAGAGCCGCTCGGGGTCGTACGAAGGGGTCGAGACCAGCGCCAGGATCTTGCCGGTCGACGGTTCGAGGGCGGCGACCGCACCCCGCCGCCCGCCCAGCCCGGCGTACGCGGCGCGCTGCATGGAGTCCTTGACGGTCGTTGCGACATTGCCGCCGGGCTGCCGGCTCCGGGTGATCTCGTCCCACAGCGGCAGTGGGGCGAGCAGCGGGTCGGTGCCGGAGAGGATGTCGTCCTCGGCGTTCTCGATGAGCGTCGTGCCGTAGGTCTGCGAGGCGTACCCGGTCACCGGCGCGTACAGCGGCCCGTCGGTGTAGGTGCGCTCGTACGTGAGCCGCTCGTCCGTGTTCCTGGAGCCGGTGACGGACTTCTTGCCGACCAGGATGTTGCCGCGCGGCTGGTCGTAGCGGGCGATCGTCCGGCGGCGGTTGGCGGGGTTGTCGTCCAGCTCGTCCGCCTGGAAGACCTGGATGCGGGCGGCGTTCAGCAGCAGCGCCACGAGCAGCAGCAGGCAGAACGCGGCGGCCCGCCGGATGTAGCGGATCACGACGGGTCCTCCACGATCGGTGCGATATCCACGGTCTCCGCCTGGTCGGGGTGGGGGGTGCGGGCGAGGTCGCTGATCCGGATGAGCAGCGCCACGATGATCCAGTTGGTCACGACGGACGAACCGCCCTGGGCGAGGAACGGCATCGCCATGCCTGTCAGCGGGATCAGCCCCATCACGCCGCCCGCGATCACGAAGACCTGGAGGGCCAGGATCGATGCGAGCCCGATCGACAGCAGCCGCCCGAAGGGGTCGCGCAGGGCGAGCCCGGCCCGGTAGCCGCGGGCGACCAGCAGCGCGTACAGCAGGAAGATCGCGGTCAGCCCGGACAGTCCGAGCTCCTCGCCCGCCGTGGCCAGGATGAAGTCGGACTTGGCGGCGAAGCCGATGAGGATGGAGTGGCCGAGACCGAGTCCGGTGCCGAGCATTCCGCCCGCGGCGAACGCGAACAGTGACTGGGCGAGCTGGCTCGGTCCCTGGCCCGCGTTGATGGAGGCGAACGGATCGAGCCAGTCCTGCACCCGGCTGTGCACATGCGGCTCCAAGGAGCCGACGGCGAACGCGCCGACGGCGGCGAGCAGCAGCCCCACCGCGATCCAGCCGGTCCGGCCGGTCGCCACGTACAGCATGATCACGAAGAGGCCGAAGAAGAGCAGCGAGGTCCCCAGGTCGCGCTCAAGGACCAGCACCCCGACACTGAGCAGCCAGATCGCCACGATCGGTCCGAGCACCCGGCCGGTGGGCAGTTGGAGCTTCCAGATCCTGCGGCCCGTGTAGGCGAGCGCGTTGCGGTTCGCGGAGAGGTACGCGGCGAAGAAGACGGCGAGCAGGATCTTGGCGAACTCGCCGGGCTGGAACGAGAATCCGCCGATCCGGATCCAGATCTTGGCACCGTTCACCGCAGGGAAGAAGATCGGCACGATCATCAGGACCAGCGCGGCGGCGACCGACAGGTACGCGTACCGCTGGAGCACCCGGTGGTCGCGGAGGAAGACGACGACCACGATGAAGAGCGCGACCCCGAGCGTCGACCAGATCAGCTGGGTGGGCGCCGCCTGGTCCTTCGGGGTCTCCAGGTCGAGCCGGTAGATCAGCACCAGCCCGAGACCGTTGAGCAGGACGGCGATGGGGAGCAGCAGCGGATCGGCGTGCGCGGCGCGGAAGCGGACGGCGAGATGGGCGAGGAGTGCGAGCAGCCCGAGACCGGCACCGTAACCGGCGACATCGGGCGGGATCGCGTGGTCGTGTGCGAGGCCGACGGCGGCGTAGCCGTAGACGGAGATGAGGACGGCTCCGATGAGGAGTGCGAGCTCGACCCCGCGCCGCTTGGGCAGGCGTAGCTGCGGCGGGGGCGCGTCCGTCCTCGTTGCGGTCATGCCACGCAACGTAGCAAGAGGTGCACCATATTCCTCTTATGTCACTTCATTTCCCTTACGTCGCCTCTGTCTGGCCGTCGTGGCCGGGCGGTTCGCCGCCGTCGAGTCGTACGTATTCCGGGAGCGTCAGCCGCGCCACCGCCCCGCCGTCCTCCGCGTTGGCGAAGACGAGCTCGGCGCCGATGACCGCCGACTGCCCGACGGCGATGGTCAGTCCGAGCCCGTGGCCCTTGCCGCCTCCCTCGGTACGGAACCGCTGCGGACCACCGGCCAGCAGATAGTCCGGGAATCCCGGACCGTGATCGCGTACGGTCACCACCGGCCCGTCGACCGTCACGACCACCGGTGGCCGGCCGTGCTGGTGCGCATTGGCGATCAGATTGCCGAGGACCCGCTCCAGCCGCCGCTTGTCGGTCTCCACCCGCACGGGCCTCGCCCCGGTTCCGGCTTCCGCCCCCAGGACGCGGACCTCGGTCTCCGTTCCCGAGGCGCCCGCCACTCGCACGGCGAGCGGAGCCAGTTCGTGAACCGCGAGATCGACCTCTTCCGTGTGGGCGTCGAGCCGGGAGATCTCCAGCAGATCCTCCGTCAGCGCCCGCATCGCCCGCACCCGGTCCCGCACCAGCTCGGCCGGGCGGCCCGCCGGCAACAGCTCGGCCGCGGCCGAGAGACCGGTCAGCGGGGTGCGCAGCTCGTGCGCCACATCGGCGGTGAACCGCTGCTCGGCCAGCAGTTTGCGCTGGAGCGTGGACGCCATCGTGTCCAGTGCGCCGGCGACGATCGCCACCTCGTCCTGCCGGCGCGACGGGTCCGAGGTACGGGGATCGTCGACGCGGGCGTCGAGATCGCCCGCACCGATCCGGCGGGCCACCTGGGCGGTCTGGTGCAGCCGACGGGTGACCCGGGTGACGGCGAATGCGCCGACCAGCAGTGTGGCGCCGATCGCCAGCAGCGAGGAGCCGACGATCGCCCGGTCGAGGCTGTTGATCACGTGGGCGCTCCGGCTGTAGTCGATCGCGGTGGCCAGCGCGCGGCCGTCGGCCGGGCCTGCCGCCCACATGGTCGGACGCCCGTGGTGGTCGGCGACGAGCGTGCCCTGACGCCCGCTCACCGCGAGGGCGCGCAGGGACGCGGGCAGCCCGGGCGGATCGATACCGGAACCCGGCGGGAGCGCCTCGCCCGCCTCGTACGCCGCGGTGACGTCGTTCAGCCGGGAGAGCGCCTCGGCGCGGGCCTCGTCGACGGTCTCCCGGGTCACCGCGGTGTGCACCAGTACGCCCAGCAGTGCGGCGAGTGCGCAGCACATCACGGTGATGAACACTGCCGACTTCCAGGTGAGCGTCGCGGTCCACGCGGGCGCGCGCAGTCTCCGTCGCCTCATCGCCGCCCCGCGGAGGCGGTGACCGGCGGCGGCACCATGGTCGCTTCGGGGCTGGGCTTCGCGCTCGGCCGGCCGGTGGGCGCCACCCCCGGGGTCTTCCGCAGGATCTCGTCCTGAGTCGGCAGCATCGCGCGCTGGTGGTCGTCCCAGGACCAGGCCGTCCGGTACTCGTATCCGGCGATCGCCGACGGCACTCGCATGATCACGTCCCGCCCGGCCAGCTCCACGCTGATCACGGAGTCCGAGACGGCCATGATCCGGGTCAGCCCGCCCGGCTCCGCCGTGTAGACGCGCACCGAGATCCGCCCGTCGTTCCGCCGCACGCCGACCACCATGTCGTCCCTGCCGTCGCCCGTCAGATCGCGGTAGTACGGCTGCAGGACCGGGCAGGCGGCCGGCGCGGTGCGGCACGCGGTGATCTTCCGGACCGTGTCGGCGGGGAGCTCGTCCGAACCGCTGGACCGGCTGGTGGTGGCCTTCAGGTCGGCCAGCACCACGGCGACCGGGTCCACCTCGTGCACATCGTCGTGCGGGACCGTGATCCCGGGGATGCGCGCCGTCGCGCCCTCGCCGTAGTCGTACGGGGCGGCGGAGGCGGGCGGCAGCTGCGGCCAGAGCCGGGCGGGCCCGATGGCGGTCGGGGCCCTTCCGGCAGTCTTCAGCTCGCCGCCGGTGCCACAGCCGGTCAGCAGCGCGGCGCCGACGCCGGCCACGAGGGCCGCCTTCGCGTGGCGCGTCACCCGGTGATGCGGGCGCATGACTCCCTCCCTTCCCGGACGTCCGGTCATGGGTCCGCCGACCCATGACCCATCGACCTTATGCGGAAGGAAGTCCCTTATGCCTTTTTGTTACCGGTGCAGCCGTTGTGTCAGCGCTGGTACGGGTTCTGTCCGTCCTGGGCATATCCCGGCTGCTGCTGGGCCTGTCCGAACGGGTTGCCGTCCTGCGATGCCACGTGCTGCGCCAGCAGTTGGTCGGCCTGCTCCTTCGGGATCTTCTGCTCCCCGCCGCAGAACGTGCACTGCGTCGCGTACTTCGTCGAGAACGGGAACAGCGGCACGAAGAACAGCGTGAACTTCGTGACCCGCTTCCGCAGTGTGTGCGCGGCCGGATTGCCGCACCAGCCGCAGACCATCGTCAGAACGGCCAGTTGGTACAGATAGCCTCGCGTACCAAAAATGATCATGTCGTGGGTCCCTTCCCCGTTACTTCGCGAAGCGCTCGCCGGCAGAGCACCAGCAGCTTTTCGTCCTCGTATGTGTCGTGGCTGCCGTACCCGCCGTCCATGGCGTTGTGACGTCGTGGGGAGGCGAGTTCGGCGCGCAGCGCATGTGCCGCATCCGACCCTGCACCAGCAACACCCATCAGCGCCAGGCTTTCGGCCACCCGGACCCTGACATGACGGTTCATCTCCCAGGCTGCCAGCATGACCGGTACGGACTCCTCGGTCCGCCCCGTCACCTCCCACAGCGCGATCGCCGCATCCACCCGCAGCCACAGCTCGTCATGGAGCAGCAGCGCCCGCAGCCGGGGTGCCACCACGGCCGCGTGCGCACCCAGCCCGCCCAGCGCGCTCACCGCCGCGCGCCGCTCGTGCGCATGCTCCGCCCCCAGCCCCTCGATCAGAACCGGCAGCACGGCCTCCGCGTCCCCCTCGACCGCCCACAGCGCCTGAGCCGCTTCCGTCGCCGCCGGGGTCCCGGGGCGGCGGATCAGAGCCCGCAGCTCCGGGACGGCGCACCGGGCGGCCGGGCCGAACGAGCCGAGCGCCCGCAGCGCCGAGGTCCGCAGCCACTCCCCGCGGTACTCCGGCGCCCCGCGGAGCACCCGCAGCACCTCCGGCGCCGCCTCGCCCGCCCGCAGCGCGGTCAGCCCGCCGAGCAGCGGACTCGCCCGGTCGTACACCCCCTCGTCGAGATCGAGCCCGCCCAGCCGGCGCCGCAGCACTCCGGCGAGCGGGGCCGCGGCCGCGCCCAGATACCCGATGGCGAACCCCACGTCGTGCGGCACCTCGGGCCGCTCCAGCGCGGCAGCCAGCGCGGGCACCACCCGGGCGTCACCCAGCCGGGCCAGCGCCTTCACCGCGCTGCCGAGCCCCGGCGGTTCGCTCGCCCACTCCTTCACCCAGGACCCGGGATCCGCCGCCACCCGCGCCGCCAGCGCGTCCGCGGCGGGCGCGGCCAGCCCGAACAGCTCCTCCAGCATGTGCGAGGCGGCCTCGGCCAGTCGCGGCTCGGGGTCCGCGAGCTGGGCACCCACGAGGCGGACCAGCTCCTCGTACGAGCCCCGCCAAGCCCGTATCAGCCCGCTGCTCATCCGTACCGCATCGATACGCTGCCAGCGGTCGGGGCTGCGCAGCTGGTCGATCAGCAGCGCGCTCCGGTCGGCGACCCGGTCGTCGAGCCCGACATGCAGCGTCCGCAGCAGATCCGCCGTCCAGGGGGCGCTGCGCCCGGCGGATTCCGCCGCGGACAGTGCCCGCACCTGCCCCACCAGGGTCACCGGCGCGCCCCGCTCCTCGGCGGGTTCGCCCGGCCCCGGCTCGTCGACCTGTGCGGCGGCGCCCACCGGGTCCGGCACGCCGACCGCCGTGCCGGGCGTCGAGCGCAGCTCCGTCAGCAGCCCCGCCACCATCCGTACGACATCGCCCGGCAGCGCGTCCGGCGCGCAGCGGGCCAGCTGGGCGAGGGCAGCCAGCCGCAGTGCCGGGGAGTACGCCTCCGCGGCGAGCCGGCTCAGCCAGTCCGCCGCCTGCCCGGCCAGCGGGCGGTTCCGCAGCGCGACCCGACCCGCCGCCTCCACGAGCGCGAGCCGCACCTCCTCGTCCGGCTCCACCGGCAGCCGCTCCCGCAGCAGCGCGAGGACCCGCGCCGGGTGGCTGTGCAGCGTGGCGAGCGCCAGCGGCGCGGTGAGCCGTACCCCCGGGTCCTCGTCGGCGATGAGCTCGAAGAACGCCCCGGCGCCCGCGGTGACGGCCGAGGCCGCCATCGCGTAGTTCGCCGCGCCCTCGATCTCCTCCTCGTCGAACTCCTCCTCGTCGAAGTCTTCGTCGTCGTCCTCGTCCAGATCGATGCCGCCGATGCTGGTGAGCAGCTCGACGATGCTGCCCCGGTCGTGGATCCCCGGATCCACGACCAGCTCGAAGAGGAAGGGAATGCAGGCGAGTGTGCAGTCGTACACATCCCCCTGGTGGTGAACGGCCATGTACATACCGTCCAGCGCCTGTTCGCGCTCCGCCGGATCGGCGGCCGCGAGCCCCCGGAGCAGGCCCGGCACATCGTCGGCAGGCCCGTAGGCATGCTCCATCGAGGCCCAGTCGACCTCGTCGATCCCCGCGAACATGCCGTCGCCTCCCTGCGCATTCACGTATTGGAGTGTCTGCGCAGAGTGTGCACCACGGCCCGGGCAATCCACCCGCCACATGCAGCCTTTTGCTTGCAGACATGACAACGGCCGGATGCGTGCGCCATCAGGGCAGCGGCCGGGCCCGGTTCGGATCGATGAGCGGGCCGAGCAGATCTCCGTACCGCTCCAGCCGCCCGGCCATGTCACCGGCCAGAAAGACCAGCTCGGCGGGGTTCCGGCAGTCCTCGATCTCCGCCCAGGTGACGGGCGCGGACACGGTCGGCTGGGCCCTGGCGCGCAGCGTGTACGGGGTGGCGGTCGTCTTCGCCGCCGCGTTCTGACTGAAGTCGACGAACACCTTCCCCGGCCGCAGCGCCCGTGTCATCCGGTGCACCACCAGCTCCGGAAGATCCCGCTCCGCCTCCACCGCCAGCTGTTTCGCGTACGCCGACACCCGATCGGAGGAGGCCGGTTCCAGCGGTACGAGAACATGCAGCCCCTTCGATCCGGAGGTCTTCCCATACGCGAGCAGCCCGTCCGCCGCCAGCCTGTCGCGCAGCCACAGGGCCACCGCGCAGCACTCCACGACGGTTGCCGGAGCCCCCGGATCGAGGTCGAACACCATCCGGTCGGCGATCCCCGGCCTGTCGGCCTGCCACTGCGGCGTATGGAACTCCACCACCAGGTTTGCCGCCCACATCAGCGACGCCAGATCCTGGATGAGCACCTGTTCGGCCTGCTGCGCCGTATGCCGCGGCACCTCGGCGATCCGTACCCAGGACGGGGTGCCCGGTGGGGGGTTCTTGGTGAAGAACCGCTGCCCGTCCGGCCCGTCCGGATAGCGCAGGAAGGACACCGGCCGGTTGTAGAGATGCGCGAGCAGGGACCCCGCCGCCGTGGCCGCGTAGTAGTGCAGCACCTCGCCCTTGGTGGTTCCGGTGGCCGGATACAGAACCTTGTCGAGATTGCTGAGCGCCAGGCGCCGCCCCTCCACCTCGGTGATCGGCGTCATACGATAAGAATCACATGAATTCAGGATCAACAGTGATCTATCGGTATTCCCATGGACAAAGGGGTGAACGGTGAGGTCCATCTGGAACGGCGCGATCTCCTTCGGGCTGGTCAGCATCCCTATCAAGCTGGTCAACGCCACCGAGAGCCACTCGATCTCCTTCCGCCAGATCCACCTCGCCGACGGCGGCCGGATCCGCTACCGGAAGGTCTGTGAAGTCGACGAGCAGGAAGTGACGGCCGCCGAGATCGGCAAGGGGTACGAGGACGCGGACGGCTCGATCATCCCGATCACCGACGAGGACCTCGGCTCGCTGCCGCTCCCCACCGCGAAAACGATCGAGATCGTCGCCTTCGTGCCCGCCACCGAGATCGACCCGCTCCAGATGGACACGGCGTACTACCTCTCCGCCAACGGAGTCCCCGCCGCCAAGCCGTACACGCTGCTGCGCGAGGCCCTGAAGCGGAGCCAGAAGGTGGCCGTCGCCAAGTACGCGCTCCGCGGACGGGAACGGCTCGGCATGCTGCGCGTCGTCGACGACGTGATCGCGATGCACGGTCTGCTCTGGCCCGACGAGATCCGTGCCACCGACGGTGTGGCCCCGGAGACCGACGTCACGGTCCGCGAAGCCGAACTCGACCTGGCCGACGCCCTGATGGCCACTCTCGGCGAGGTCGACATGGACACCCTCCACGACGACTACCGCGAGGCGGTCGAGGCGCTGATCGCTTCGAAGGCCTCCGGCGAGGCACTCGAACCGGCAGCATCCGGCGAGACCGGCGGCGGCAAGGTCATCGACCTGATCGCGGCGCTGGAGAACAGCGTCCGGGCGGCGAAGAAGGCCCGCGGCGAGGAGGCGGAAGAGGTGGAGGAATCCGAGAGCGCGCCGGTGGCAGGGGTGACGTCGCTCGCCGCCCGCAAGAAGAGCGGCGGAACCGGCGCGAAGAAGAAGGCCGCCGCGACCGCCACCCCCCGGAAGGCCGCCGCGAAGAAGTCGACGCCGGGCAGAACCCCGGCGAAGAAGACCGCCGCACGGTCGACCACGAAGTCGACCGCGAAGTCGACCGCGAAGACGGCGACGAAGAAGACCGCGAAGACCACGGCCAAGAAGGCAACACCCAGGAAACGCGCATCGGCCTGACGGGGGAGCCGGCAGCCGTTGTTTCTGCCCGCGGCGAGGAGGTGCGGTCGACCGCTGCCGGTCCATGCCGATGGGTGCCGCGCCGGCGACTCCCGATGAGCGACCACCGGCGCGGCTGTGTACGGAAGACGGAACCGCCCGCCGGTGCGTGGCGCCGACGGGCGGGGCGGAAGGTGACCGGTGCACGGTCATCGACTCCGGGCAGGGCGAGCCCATCCGCCGTGACCGGGCGTCCGCAGGGCTGCCCACGCGGGACTGCCCCGGAGCCGAAGCCCCGGGGCAGTCATCGCATCGAGCCCGTGCGTCAGTACCGGCGGTACGAGTTCACGTATCCGGCTGCCGGAGTCCCGACACCCGTCACGTCGTCGTATCCCTTGACCGCCTTGAGCGAGGCGTCCTTGCCGAGGCTGCGCACCGACGTCAGCAAGCCGTCCGCCGCGTCGGAGCCGTTGGCGAAGTCGACGCGGGCGACCGCGAGGTCACGGTCGGCACCCAGCGGGTGGTCGGTGACGTCGTGGTACGCCGTCGAGCCGTACCGGGCGTAGATCGCCGGGTTGGCGAAACCGAGCGGGCGGCCGTGCTGGGCCTGCTGCGCGAGCGCCTGGACGCCCGCGATGACCGGCGCCGCCAGCGACGTACCGCCGATCCGGTACTCGTCGTAGCCGAGGGAGCCGTCGGGCAGGGTCTGCGTCTGGCCGACCAGGAAGCCGGTGTTCGGGTCGGCGACCGCCGCGATGTCCGGGGCGGTACGCATCCGGGCCTTGCCGTTCGCCTGCGCGAGCGAGTCCAGGACGACACCGCGCTGGTAGAACGGCTGCTTCACGGTCGAGCTGGTGCCGCCGCCCGCGCCCGAGGTGTACGCGCCGGGGAAGCCGGTCCAGCTCTTGCCGTCGGCGGCGAGGGACGCCTTCAGCGTGCCCCAGCCGGTCTCCCACTGGTACGTGTCGTGCTTGCCGACGGCCAGTGAGGTGCCGCCGACCGACGTCACCCAGGCGGAGTTGGACGGGACGTCGATCTGCTTCGTGCCGGTGGACGCGACGTTGTCGCCGTCGTCGCCGGAGGAGAAGTAGAAGCCGATGCCCTCGACCGCACCCATCTTGAAGACCTGGTCGTACGCGGCCGCGACGTCCGGCGTCTCGTTGGCCTCGATGTCGCCCCAGGAGTTGGAGACGATGTCGGCGAGCCGGTGGTCGACGATCTTGTTGAGCGAGTCCAGCAGGTCGGCGTCGTAGCAGGACGCACCGCCCACGTAGACGATGTCGGCGGCGGGCGCGACCGCGTGCACGGCCTCGACGTCGAGGGTCTCCTCGCCGTACCAGCCGGAGGCCCCGCACTCCTCGGTCTTCGTGTAGTCGTCCGGCAGGACCTGGCTGAGCTGCCCGCGCCGGTACGGGGCGTCGCCGTTGCGCGCGGCGTACTCGGCGGCGTCCTTCGCGATGGTCGGCGAGGCGTACGCGTCGGTGATCGCGACGGTCACGCCCTTGCCGGTCCAGCTGCCCGCACCGTACGCGGCGCGCAGCTGCCTGCCGGTGTAGCCCTTGATCGCGTACGGCACCTTGGAGCCGTAGGCGCTCGGCAGCGTCGAGGCCGTCCTGGAGCCGAAGTACGAGGAGAACGGACCGGAGTTGCGGAACACCGCGTCCGGCGGCGGCAGCGTCTCGTCGTGGCTCGACTTGTGCGGCGCGTTGTCCAGACCGGAGACGGCGAGGACGGCGTCGCTCAGCGCGGCCGGGACGGAGGCCGTGGAGGACGGGGCGCGGTAGGTCCGGCTGCCCTTGCGGTAGTTGCGCAGCTGGGTGCTGAACGCCTTCTCGGCCGCGGCGACGTCACCGGTGGCGGAGACGTAGTGCTGGTTGGAACCGGTGACGGTCAGGCCGTTCGACTTCAGCCACTGAACGACCTGGTCGATCTGGTGCCGGGTCGCCCCGAAGCGGGCCTGTGCCTCCTTGGCGCTCAGGTACTTCCCGTACGAAGGGGACGCCGGGTCGGACACGGCGGCGGCGTAGGCGGCCAGCCCTTTCGCGTCCCGGCCGGCCAGATGGACCCGGACACTCACCTTTGCGCTGTCGGCGGTGGCCCCCTGGTCGGCCTTGGCCGTGGCCCAGACCGGCTTGGTGCCCTGCAGAGCGTCACGACCGGCGGGTGCGGAGTCCGCGCTGGCGGACGGTATGCCGAGGGCGAGTGCACCGGCGAGCAGCGGCAGTGTCGCTGCCATGCTCAGCCCGGCGCGACGTCTGGCACGACTCATTCTCATGTAACCCCCTGCGATGTGGGTCTTCGCGTGTGGAGCATGTGCCGGATGATGTGCACATGTAAGCCGCCACTCTGGCGAGGAACCTCTTACGTAAGGGGCATGCGTTCACCAAGAAACTGCCAAGAGGGGGCGAGCGAAAGGTAGTTCGAGGTGAAAGGCCAGGAATGCACGCGACCGGGAACGTCGCCTGGCGGGGCAATGTCGTCCGGGAGGGGCAGGGTGACCTGCCCCAGGACTGTGGCGTCACCGCCGGTCCCCGGCTGAAGGCGGACGGGATGGACAGCAGTTATGCGATCGTGGACCCCTCGTCGCCGTTCCAGAACGATCAGCCGGTGCTCCGGGTGTACGTCTGCGACAAGTACGGCGGCGCCTTCCTCACCGCGCACATCGACGGCTGGATCATCGAGAAGAACCCGCGGGCGCAAGGCTGACGGAATCGGTCGGCGAGGGCAGCCCCAGCCCGTACTTCTCGACGACGTACGTGCAACTCGTATACGTATAGCCGGGTTTGATCCGCGACCCGGACGAGTAGCTGTCGACGGCCGCGCTCTCACCCGTGCCGTGCTTGTACAGGAAGTGGTACTCGCCCGCAGGAAGTCGCAACCGCACCTTCGGGTAGCTCCTGCCGCCGGACTTGCAGGCGAGCGACGACCCGCCGGCCTCCGAGGTGTACTTCCGGCAACTGCCGCACCCCCCCAGCGAGAAGCGGCCGGTGACCGGACCGGTGTAGAGGATCTCGACGCCGCTCGGGGCGTCGTTGCTGATCACGAGCTCCATCCGGGAACCGCCCGGACTCCCGGACGGCGGCAGCCGCTTGCCCGCCGCGGGCCGGTCGGCGGCGATCTCCGCCGCGATGGCGATGTCCCGGGCGTGCGCCCGCCGCTTGTCGCCCCTGTACGTGGCGGCGAACTCCGTCAGCGTTTTCCGGGCTTCGGCGAACTGCTTGGACCTGAACTGGTCCACCCCGCACGCGTACACGCCGTTCCGGATCCCGGTATCGGCCTCCCCGGCCCGCGCGGCGACCGACGTGTCGGGCAGCGCCTTCACGGTCGTCCGGAGCCCGCGCAACGTCTCGGTGGCCGCGCACGGACTGCTGCCGCCCACCGCCCCGACCTGCTCCTTGATCTTCCCGGAGACCGCGGGCCCGACCTTCTTGGCCTGCGCCGATCCGGGGAACGTACGCAGCAGCTCGGCCAGCTCGCCGCCGGACGAACCCACCGTCGAGTCGCCCAGCTCCGACATCCCGCATGCGTACAGCGAGGTGGCCAGCGGGTCGTCGGGCCAGTCGGCCAGGTCGCCCAGGAGCTTCGGGTCGATCGACTTGGGCACGGTCCGCAGATACGTCAGCGGCGCGACCGCCTCGCAGTGCTTCCCCCGACGGTACGGGGCGGCGACCGCCTCGTAGTACGCGCTCAGCCGCTTCGGTACGAGCTTCCCCGCCCTCGACCCCGCATGTTCCTCACCGAGCTCCCGGTACACGGCGAGCGCGGAACGGTAATCGGCCCGGGCCGCGTCGAAGGTCCTGCCCGATGCGGCCTTCACCGTCCGGTCGCCCTCACTCAACCGGTCGAGCAGCATCTGCTCAACCGCCTCGTCCTGCGCGGAGCCGTAGAACACCACGCCCCTCGCCGGTACCGCCAGCAGTACCAGTCCGACCCCGGCCGCCACCACCGGCCGCCACGAACCCCCGACAGCGCTACGCCGTCCGATCCACGCCCCGTGCACAGCCGCCAACACCACCACGACCACATACGCGACGACCAGACCCCCGGTCACACCGTCGGGGTCGGCGGGCAGTGCGACCAGCAGCAGCACACCGGTGGCCAGCCAGCACAGAACGGCCCAGCCCCAGCGCCCCACCAGGGCATACCCGATTCCGAGACCCGAAAGATTGAGCAGCCCCACCGCCGTGGCGCGCAGCGCTGCACCGGGAGGCGGCGGTCCCACGGTCGGCGGACGGGACGGCGGAGGCGGTACCGGAGGGGAGTCTTCCGGCCCGAAATTTGGATCGCCCCAACTCATACCGGCCCCCCAACCGTTGGGCGCGGCACCCCTGACCGCGCCCGGCCCTACCACCATCCTCGTCGCCACGAAGAGTGTCAATCAGGGCGGAACATCCACGAACGGCCCATCAAACAGCCACCCGGGCCGCCCCCATCAGTAGGCTGAGAGACGCCGCGACTGGCGCGCATCCCGGCAGGGGTGCTCCGTGGAACCGACCACGAGGAAGCGGCACACTCCGGGCCTGCCCGGAGGCGTCACCACCGGAGAGCCGTCCGCCTGGGCATCCGGGTCCACGCCGCGGCCATGCGCCAGACCCGGGAGGATCCCGTGACGACACCCGAAAACCGCCGCCCCGCGCTCACCGCCACCGACCCGGAGCTCGCCGCCCTCGTCACCGCGGAGGAGCAGCTCCAGGCCGACACCCTGCGCCTGATCCCCAGTGAGAACTACGCCTCCGCAGCCGTGCTGGAAGCCTCCGGCACAGTGCTCCAGAACAAGTACTCCGAGGGCTACCCCGGCAAGCGGTACTACGAGGGCCAGCAGATCATCGACCAGGTGGAGACGGTGGCCGTCGAACGGGCCACATCCCTCTTCGGCATGGACCACGCCAATGTGCAGCCGTACTCCGGCTCGCCCGCCAACCTCGCGGTGTACCTGGCCTTCCTGCAGCCCGGCGACACCGTGCTCGGCATGTCGTTGCCGATGGGCGGCCACCTCACACACGGCTGGGGCGTCTCCGCGACCGGCACCTGGTTCCGCGGTGTGCAGTACGGCGTCCGCCGCGACACCGGCCGTATCGACCTGGACGAGGTCCGCGACCTGGCCCTCGCCGAGCGCCCCAAGGTGATCTTCTGCGGCGGTACGGCAGTGCCCCGGGAGATCGACTTCGCCGGCTTCGCCGAGATCGCCGAGGAGACCGACGCGGTCCTGGTCGCCGACATCGCCCACATCGCGGGCCTGATCGCGGGCGGCGCCCACCCCTCGCCCGCCCCGTACGCCGACGTGGTCTCCACCACCACCCACAAGACCCTGCGCGGTCCGCGCGGTGCGATGCTGCTGAGCCGGGCGGAGCACGCCCGCGCCATCGACCGCGCCGTCTTCCCCGGGCTCCAGGGCGGCCCGCACAACCAGACCACGGCGGCGATCGCGGTGGCTCTCAAGGAAGCCGCGACCCCCGGCTTCAGTGCCTACGCCCACCAGGTCGTCGCCAACGCCCGCGCCCTGGGAGAGGAGTTGGCGTCCCGCGGTTTCGACCTGGTCTCCGGCGGCACGGACAACCACCTCCTGCTGATCGACCTGACCGGCAAGGACGTACCCGGCAAGATCGCGGCGAAGGCCCTGGACCGGGCCGGCATCGTCGTCAACTACAACGCCGTCCCGTACGACCCCCGCAAGCCGTTCGACCCGTCCGGCATCCGCATCGGCACCCCGGCCCTGACCTCCCGCGGGATCCCCGCCTCCGAGATGGGCACGGTCGCGGAGTGGATCGACCGGGTGGTCGAGGCGGTGCGCACGGGCGACGAATCCGCTGTCGAGAAGGTACGCGGCGAGGTGAAGCACCTGATGGACGCGTATCCGGCGCCGGGGCTGCCGTTGGCGTGACCTGTCCCTCGCCCACCCCGCGGGGAGCAGGGGCGGCGCTGCGCGATCCGCCCGTATCGCTACCGCTGCCGCATCATCGCTCGTGGAGCACCTCAGGCCGGGTGACCGGCACCACGGTGCGGGTTTTGGGAGGGCGGTGTGCTAATGGGTGGCACGGAGGGGTCAGTGTGCGGCCCGGGGCACGCGGGGCGGCCCGGGTGACGGACTGGTGGCCGTCAACCGTGAGCTGGACCCTTGGAACAACAAAAATCGGGTGCCAGTACCGAAGTACTGCCACCCGATCTTGGCACCCATGGGCCGGATACCGGTGGAAACCACCGATCCGCTTCCCATCTGGACCCGGAGATCACATGAACAGACCCGAGGATCCTTTGAGTTGATCGCATTGTCAGTCCTCTCTGCCATCATCCCGCCATGCTGTACGACGCCTTGGTGGCCGAATCCCGTAGGAACGACTCGCTCGACGACGTGAGGTCCGCCGCGCTCGACCGCGTCCGCTGGCTCGTCGACCTCCTGGAACGTCAGCGGACCGAGTTCCGGCGGTCCATGGGGCACGAGCACCGGCGATCCAGGGCGGCGGGCGCGGCGACCCAGGCCGAGATCGACGGGCGGCTCGCGGCATGCGCGGATGAGGAGGGCAGGGCCGCGGTCCTGTGCCTCATGCTGGCCGCCTGCTTCGACGACACGAGCTTGTGGCAGTACGACGCCGAGATCGGGCCCCTGATCTCGCGGGTACGCGGCTGGAAGCCCGACGAGGTCGCGGTGATGCTGCTCCGCGCCACCGAGTACGACATGGGCTTCTGGTTCGCCAATTCGCTGGGGCTGGTGCTGAACGCCGCCGATCGGCTCGACACCGACGGCCGCCGTGCGGTCATGCCCTGGCTGCGGCATGCACACACGAAGCTCATGGACGCCACTGTCGAGGCGCGCCTGCGCGCGTCGCTCGCCCAGCGCCTCCGCGCGCTGCTCGCGAGCGTGGACGAGGCGCACATCCCCGAGGGACTGATCCCCGCCGACGCTCCCTGGGCCTCCCCGCTGAGCGACCGTGCGAAGACCTCTCCGACGTCGGAACTGGCGTGCTTTGTACGGCACTTGGCGAGTCTGTCGGGGCCGCGTCCCGCGCAGAGGTGGCGGCGGACGTGCCTCGAACTCGCGGACGCGGCGTCGGCGCGGGACATCGTGGCCGACGTCCTGCGGGCGCTGGCCGGGGACGATCCGCTGTGCAGCAGGGGAAGCGGTGCGCACACCGGCTGGCTCCACGGCGATTACCGCTACCACTACGTCGTCCACCAGAACGACGGCGACCTGGCGCGCGGCGTCGTCTGGGCGGCCGCGCTGACCGGCGGCCCGGCCGCGGTGCAGCACCTCGGCGCGCTTGCTCTGAGGACCGGCGGCCCCGGAACCGGCGTGATCGAGGATCTCAAGCTCGCGGGCGCGGCGATCAACGCGCTGGCCGAGACCGGCGATGCGGCCTCTCTGGAGGCCCTGTGGCGGCTGCAGTCCCGGATCAAGCACCGGGCGCTGCGCAAGCAGCTCGACACCGCGCTGGTGACGGCAGCCGGGAAGCAGGGCATCACGGCGGAGCAGCTCATCGAGCGCAGCGTGCCGGACCACGGCCTGGCGCCGGACGGTTCGCTGGAACGGGAGTTGGGCGGACACCGGGTACGGGTGGCGATCGAGGAAGCGGCGACCGTGCGGCTCACCTTCACGCGCCCCGACGGGGGGACGTCCCGCACGGCTCCGGCGGCAGTGAAGGACGGTTTCCCGGACGAGCTCCAGGAGTTGAAGGCCCTGGCCAAGGAGGTGAGGGGGACACTGTCGGGTGAGCGGGCCCGCGTCGAGGCGCTGATGTCGGCCGGGCGCGAGTGGCCGTACGACGAGTGGTGCCGCTACTACCGCGACCATCCGGTCACCGGGGTCCTCGTCCGCGGCCTGATCTGGGAGTTCCAGGACGCGGAGGACGGCGTATGGCGCGCGGTGGCACCGATGACGGAATCGCCAGGCGACCCCGAGCGCGTCCGGTTGTGGCATCCGATCCGGGCGTCGACGGACGACATCAGGGCGTGGCGGGAGTGGCTCGTCGCCGAGCGGCTGCGGCAGCCGTTCAAACAGGCCTTCCGGGAGATCTACCTGCTCACCCCGGCGGAGGAGGAGACCGGCGTCTACTCCAACCGGTTCGCCGCCCACATCGTCCACTACCGACAGCTCTACGCGCTGTTCAAGGAACGAGGCTGGCAGGCCAACTTCCTCGGCCGGCACGACGGCGGCTACGACGGGAAGGCGCGGGCCGAGTTCGGCGACGGCGAGTGGCGGGCCTGCCTCCACCACGAGCCCGCCGCGGACGACGACGGCAGCTACGCGCCCGAGCACGCCGCGACGGACCAGGTCCGCTTCGAGCGGCGGGACGGCCGGCGCTGGCGGGAGGTTCCGCTGGCGGAGGTGCCCCCGCCGGTGTTCAGCGAGGCGATGCGGGACGTCGATCTGTTCGTGGGCGTGACCTCGATCGCCGCCGATCCCGACTGGACCGACCGGGGCGAGGACCGCTATGCCGTGTACTGGCGGACGGCCACGTTCGGTGCGCTGACGGCGAGCGCCGAGGTCCGCCGCGAGGCGCTGGAGCGGATCCTGCCGCGCCTGAAGATCGCCGGCCGGTGCTCGCTCGACGGCCGCTTCCTGGTGGTCCGCGGGGACCTGGGCACGTACAAGATCCATCTGGGCTCGGCCAACATCCTGATGGAACCGGACGACGCCTACCTGTGCATCGTCCCGTCGCGCGGCAAGGCCGACGGCAAGGTTTTCCTGCCCTTCGAGGACGAACGGCTCTCCCTGGTCCTCAGCAAGGCGTTTCTGCTCGCCGCCGACACCAAGATCACCGACGAGACCATCCTCATGCAGATCAAGCGAGGTGCCTGATGGCCACCGTGACGTTCCGGGACGAGACCGCGACGGGCAAGCCGGTCACCGAGTGGGAGGTCGCCGGGCTGCCGGAACGGATGACCGTACGGGAGCTGATCAGGCTCCGGGTCCGCGAGGAGGTCGCCCGCCACAACGCCCGCCCGAGCGATCGCTTCAACGGGCTCGTCCGCCCCGACGACGCCGAGGCGGAGCTGAACGGCTACCGTCTCCGCGAGCCCCGCCGCATCGACTGGGAGCGCCAGGCCGAGATCGCCGAGCGCGCCTTCCTGGCCAACGGGTTCTTCGTGCTGGCCGGCGACCGCCAGGTCGAGGACCTGGACGAAGTCATTGATCTCACCGTTGATCCCGGCCTGGTCTTCATCAAGCTCGTCGCCCTCGTCGGCGGCTGAGGGACCGGCACTTCTCCCGGGTACCCCCGGGGTGCACCAATCAGCGCAGGAACCCAGACCAGCCCCAACCTGCACAAAAGCGGAACAGAGCCGAGGGGGGCCAGGGAAACCTGACTGGCCCTCAGCTGCTGGGCTGCCCCAAAAAGCGCACTGACCTGTAGTTATGCTGCGGAGGCGAGTGCCCCCGGCAGGATTCGAACCTGCGCACCCGGCTCCGGAGGCCGTGGATGTCTCACGCGGTTCCGCAGGCCAAAGGCTTAACTGACGAGTCGTCAAGCGTCTCGTCCCACGTATATCCCGCGACGTGCGCATGTGCTGAATGCCCTGAAATTGAAGTGTCAGATCTTGATGGCGGTGATTCGGTTGCCGCACAGCGCGGTGAGGTCTTCCGGGGCGGAGGTGAGCACGGTGACAGGGCCGGGTGCGGCAAGAGCGGTGGCGCCGAGCATGGCGTCGATGGCGTACTTGTGGCCGTGCAGGCCGGCGTCGGCGAGGAGGGTGGAAGCGTGGCGTGCGATCGACTCTGTGATCGGTTCGATGACGAGGCGGGAAAGGGTCCACTCCAGGGCTGGACGGTTGATGCGGGGGTGGGTCACTTCCGCCAAGGTGGCGGCGGACGTGATCACGCGCAGGTCGTCGGTGCGGGCAAGGGCGAGCCAGGCCGTGACTGCGCGATTGCGCAGCACGGCCTTGGCCAGCCCTTCGCTGTCGAGGACGAGCGTGCCGCCCGGGGTGGCGGGGGAGCGTGTCACGCCGCGTTCGCCTCGTTGTGGGCCTGCTGCCGGCGCGCCTGGAGGAGCTGGTCGCGGAGGCACTGGATCTCGTCCTCGGTGATGGGTCCGTGTTCGGCCTCGGCGACCTGGATGAGTTCGTTGAGGTTGTCGCGCTCGATCTGGCGGGCGACGGCGGCGGCCACGTAGGCGGACAGCCCCGACGGGCCACTGCGGGCCTTGGCGGCTTCGGCGATGTCGCGGGGCATGGTGATCGAGTACTTACCGGTAGGCTCGCTCATGCCATCCATCCTACCTGCGATCCTCCCGATGTTCGGCGGAGCTGGAAAAGGGATCGCTCCCGCCCGTATCAATGCGCGCTCGCGTCCCACGCATGTCCCGTAACGCGGGGCGCCGTGCGGTGGCCAACCGGTAGCGCTCCGCTTCGCCTCGGGGCAGCCCCCGGCCGAGGCTTGTTGCGGGGCCGTATTCGGAGAGCATGCGCGGAGTGTCAAGTGCCAGGGCGGAAAGGGGTGTTGCTCGCGTCCCGCATGTGTCCCACAGTGCAGGGCGACGTGGGACGGCCGGCTGACAGCGCTTCGCCTCGGGAAAGCCGCAGGTCAGGGCCGGTCGCGCGGTTCCGGAACGTAAAGTGCAACGGCCGCCGGTCCGGAAGCGTCCAACGGCATGAAAAAGACCCTCTGCTCAGCGTGTCCGCCGATCAGAGGGTCTATCCGGAAGTGCCCCCGGCAGGATTCGAACCTGCGCACCCGGCTCCGGAGGCCGATGCTCTATCCCCTGAGCTACGGGGGCGTGTCGCCATATTGCTTGGCGACGAATGAAACACTACCAGCTTCTGGCGGGTGTCCGTGAACAGGTATTTCCGTGCGGCCGCCGTCGCGCGTCGCCCCCGCGCCCCCGCGGCGCCGTGCCCCGCGCCGCCGGCCCGGTCGCGCGACCGTCCGCCGGGCCGCCGTGTCGGCCATGTGCCGTCCGCCCGCCACCCGTCCGGGGTCGGAAGTGGGCAAAACCCGGACGCAGCCCCTACGCCCGGCCTACCCTCTGAGTGTGTCAGGGGCGTGTGGTCGCGTGCTTGTTGTCGACGACAACAAGGTCATCCGGCAGTTGATCAGGGTCAATCTTGAGCTTGAGGGCTTCGAGGTCGTGACCGCGGCCGATGGTGTCGAGTGTCTGGATCTGGTGCATCAGGTCTGTCCGGATGTGATCACCCTTGATGTCGTCATGCCCCGGCTCGACGGTCTGCAGACCGCCACCCGGCTCCGTTCCGATCCCCGGACCAGCCATCTGCCTGTCGCGATCATCAGCGCCGGTACGCAGTACGACGTGGACAATGGCGTCGCCGCCCGGGTCGACGCCTTCCTGGCGAAGCCCTTCGAGCCGAGCGAGCTGGTGCGGCTCGTACGAGAGTTGGCGAACAGGGAGGCCCCGCCGTCGATCGACGGCAGACACCGTGCCGGGAGGGCGGAGAGCGCCGCGGGCTGACCGCATGGCGAAACCGGGTCGCGAAAGGCCCCCCTCCCTCCCATACGCTTGTCCCGTGACCCCCGCCGATCTCTCCAGGACCGTGCTGCACGCCGTGCGCCGCGCGGTCGACGAGGACGTCCTGCGCGCGCCCGTGCCCGCGCGCGTGCGGGTGGAGAGGACCAGGCCCGGCGGGACCGGGGACTACGCCTGTGCCGTCGCACTGCAGCTGGCCGGGCCCGCCGCGCGTCCGGCCAGGGAAGTGGCCGAGATCCTGCGGGACCGGGTCGCCGGTGCGCCCGGGATCGGGCGGGTCGACGTCACCGGGCCCGGGTTCCTGAGCTTCACCCTCGACGCGTCGGCCGATGTCCGGGCGCGCGAGGAACTCGTACGCGAGGTGCTGGCGCGAGGGGCCCGGTACGGGCACGGGGACGCGCTCGCCGGGGATGCTCTGCGGCTCCGCCACGCCCGCGAGGTCCGGGCCGCGGTCATCGCCCACGCGGTCGGCGCGATCGCGCGTACGCAGGGCGTGGCGGTGCGTACCGGCTGCGACGCGGCGCCCGACCCGGAGTGGGCGCGGCTGGGTGTGAGCGTCGAAGGGCCGGGGGAGCCGCACGCCCCGGTCAGCGCCGTCCGCTCCGTTTCCGGGCCGCAGGCTCCCATCACCGCCGTCCGGCCCGTTCCCGCCGGTGCCGGCGCGGGGGAGCTGCTGCGGCGGCTCGGTCCCGACGCCACCCGGTGGGGACTGCTACGGCCGGCCGGGCACGACCACGCCCCGCTCGGCGCGGAGCTGCTCGTCCAGGGCAACGGCAACCCGCTCTTCCTGGTCCGTTACGCCCACTCCCGGGTCTGCGCCCTCACCCGCGGCGCAGCCCTTCTCGGATTCACCGGGACGTACGACGAAGACGTCGACGCCCCCGCGCTGCTGCGTACGCTGGCCGACTACCCCCAGGCTCTCGCCGCCGCCGCCCGTCACCGCGCGCCCGACCGGCTCGCCCGGCAGCTCGAAGAGATGGCGCACGCCTTCTTCGACTTCCACGACGCCTGCCCGCCGCTGCCCATGGGTGACGAGAAACCCTCGGCCGCCCACCGCTCCCGGCTGGCCGTTGCCGAAGCTGCCGGGACGGTGCTCGCAGGCGGCCTGTCCCTGCTCGGCATCAGCGCACCCGAAGTCCTCTGAGAGACCTGAGAGAGCAGAGCAACACCATGAGCCGATCCGCACACCCCGCCGGTCCCCGTCACGCCGACGTCCTGACCGAGGGCCACTACGCAGCCCCGCCCGCCGACCTCAACGTCCTCGACGAGAAGGTCTGGGCCCGCACCGTCTCCCGCAACGACGACGGCGTCGTCGCCGTCGGCGGGATCGAAGTGACCCGGCTTGCCGAGGAATTCGGGACGCCCGCCTACTTCCTCGACGAGAGCGACTTCCGCGCCCGTTGCCGCGCCTGGGCCGACGCCTTCGGGCGGGACGCCGATGTCTTCTACGCCGGAAAGGCGTTCCTGTCGCGGGCCGTCGTGCGCTGGATCCAGGAGGAGGGGCTCAACCTCGACGTCTGCTCCGGTGGTGAGCTGACCATCGCGCTCGACGCCGGGATGCCCGCCGAACGCATCGCCTTCCACGGCAACAACAAGACCGTCGCCGAGATCGAGCGCGCCATCGAGGCCGGAGTCGGGCGGATCGTGCTCGACTCGTTCCAGGAGATCGTCCGGGTCTCGCACGTCGCGCAGCGGCTCGGCAAGCGGCAGCGCGTACAGATCCGGGTGACCGTCGGCGTCGAGGCGCACACCCACGAGTTCATCGCCACCGCGCACGAGGACCAGAAGTTCGGCATCGCGCTGGCCGGGGGAGAGGCCGCCGAGGCGGTCCGTCGGGCGCTCACCCTCGACGGGCTCGAACTCATCGGCATCCACTCGCACATCGGCTCGCAGATCTTCGACATGGCCGGCTTCGAGGTCTCCGCCCGACGTGTGGTCCAGCTCCTCGCCGAGGTGCGCGACGAGCACGGCATCGAACTGCCGGAGATCGACCTCGGCGGTGGTCTCGGCATCGCGTACACCTCCGACGACGACCCGCGCGAGCCGCACGAGATCGCCAAGGCGCTCGGCGACATCGTGACCCGCGAGTGCGAGGCGGCCGGGCTCGCCACCCCGCGGATCTCCGTCGAGCCGGGGCGCGCCATCGTCGGACCCACCGCGTTCACGCTGTACGAGGTCGGCACGATCAAGCACCTCGAAGGCCTCCGTACGTACGTCAGTGTCGACGGCGGCATGTCGGACAACATCCGCACCGCGCTGTACGACGCCGAGTACTCCGTCGCGCTCGTCTCCCGCCGCTCCGACGCCGAGCCGATGCTCGTCCGCGTCGTCGGCAAGCACTGCGAGAGCGGCGACATCGTGGTCAAGGACGCGTTCCTGCCGTCCGACCTCGCGCCCGGCGACCTGATCGCCGTGCCCGCCACCGGCGCCTACTGCCGCTCCATGGCGAGCAACTACAACCACGCGCTGCGCCCGCCCGTCGTCGCCGTGCGCGACGGAGAGGCGCGCGTGATCGTCCGGCGCGAGACGGAGGAAGATCTCCTGCGTCTCGATGTCGGCTGATGAAATAGATGTCTCAGGATCCGGACGGGTGGCAGAAACTCCCGTCCGGTGAGTGAGACTGGTCCACACATGAGCATGTATGAGAAACGAGGTCGGATGATGCGTACGCGTCCGCTGAAGGTGGCGCTGCTGGGCTGTGGAGTGGTCGGCTCAGAGGTGGCGCGCATCATGACGACGCACGCCGACGACCTCGCCGCGCGCATCGGCGCGCCCGTGGAGCTCGCCGGTGTCGCCGTCCGCCGTCCTTCCAAGGTGCGCGAGGGCATCGACCCCGCACTCATCACCACCGATGCGACCGCCCTGGTCAAACGGGGAGACATCGACGTCGTCATCGAGGTCATCGGCGGCGTCGAGCCCGCCCGCACGCTCATCACCACCGCCTTCGAGCACGGCGCGAGCGTCGTCTCCGCAAACAAGGCGCTGCTCGCCGAGGACGGCGCCGCACTGCACGCCGCCGCCGAGCAGCACGGCCGGGACCTCTACTACGAGGCGGCCGTCGCCGGTGCCATTCCGCTCGTACGGCCGCTGCGCGAGTCCCTCGCCGGCGACAAGGTCAACCGGGTGCTCGGCATCGTCAACGGCACGACCAACTTCATCCTCGACAAGATGGACACCAGCGGGGCCGGCTACTCCGAGGCGCTCGACGAGGCCACCGCCCTCGGGTACGCCGAGGCCGACCCGACCGCCGACGTCGAAGGCTTCGACGCCGCCGCCAAGGCCGCGATCCTTGCCGGGATCGCCTTCCACACCCGGGTGAAGATCGGTGAGGTGCACCGCGAGGGCATCACCGAGGTCACCGCCGCCGACATCGCCTCGGCCCGCCGCATGGGCTGCACCGTCAAGCTCCTCGCCATCTGCGAGCGGGCCGCCGACGGGCAGTCCGTCACCGCGCGCGTGCACCCCGCGATGATCCCGCTCAGCCACCCGCTGGCCTCCGTCCGTGAGGCGTACAACGCGGTCTTCGTCGAGGCGGAGGCCGCCGGGCAGCTGATGTTCTACGGCCCCGGCGCCGGTGGCTCGCCGACCGCCTCCGCGGTCCTCGGCGACCTGGTCGCGGTCTGCCGCAACAAGCTCGGCGAGGCCACCGGCCCCGGAGAATCCGCGTACACGCGTCTGCCGGTCAGCCCCATGGGTGAGGTCGTCACGCGGTACCACATCAGCCTCGACGTGGCCGACAAGCCTGGCGTACTCGCCCAGGTCGCGACGGTCTTCGCCGAACAGGGCGTATCCATCGATACGGTCCGCCAGCAAGGCCGAAATTCAGGCAGCGGCGACGAAGTCGCCATCGAGCAGGGTGGCGGCGGGCGACGGGCGGTCGGAGGCGGCGAGGCATCCCTCGTCGTCGTCACCCACCGCGCGCCCGACGCCGCCCTCTCGGCGACCGTCGAGGCGCTGCGCAAGCTCGACACCGTGCGCGGTGTCGCCAGCATCATGCGTGTTGAAGGGGAGTAAGGACCCATGACCACCAAGGGCACCCACCAGTGGCGCGGCATCATCGAGGAGTACCGGGACCGTCTTCCGGTCACGAGCACGACGCCGGTCGTCACGCTTCGTGAGGGTGGTACGCCGCTCGTTCCCGCTCAGGTCCTCTCCGAGCGTACGGGCTGCGAGGTGCACCTCAAGGTGGAGGGCGCCAACCCCACCGGGTCCTTCAAGGACCGCGGGATGACGATGGCGATCACCCGGGCCAAGGAGGAGGGCGCGCAGGCCGTCATCTGCGCCTCCACCGGCAACACCTCCGCCTCCGCCGCGGCGTACGCGGTGCGGGCCGGCATGGTCTGCGCCGTCCTCGTGCCGCAGGGCAAGATCGCGCTCGGCAAGATGGGCCAGGCGCTCGTCCACGGCGCCAAGATCCTGCAGGTCGACGGCAACTTCGACGACTGCCTGACGCTGGCCCGCTCGCTCTCGGACAACTACCCGGTGGCTCTGGTCAATTCGGTCAACCCGGTCCGGATCGAGGGCCAGAAGACCGCGGCGTTCGAGATCGTCGACGCGCTCGGCGACGCCCCGGACATCCACGTCCTGCCGGTCGGCAACGCGGGCAACATCACCGCGTACTGGAAGGGTTACACGGAGTACGCGGCGGACGCGATGTCCACGCACAAGCCGCGCATGTGGGGCTTCCAGGCCTCCGGCTCCGCGCCCATCGTCCGCGGCGAGGTCGTCAAGGACCCGTCGACCATCGCCACCGCGATCCGGATCGGCAACCCGGCCTCCTGGCAGTACGCGCTGGCCGCGCGGGACGAGTCGGGCGGTTTCATCGACGAGGTCACGGACCGTCAGATCCTGGCCGCCTACCGGTTGTTGGCCTCCCAGGAGGGCGTCTTTGTCGAGCCCGCCTCGGCCGCGTCGGTCGCCGGTCTGCTCAAGGCCGCCGAAGAGGGCAAGGTCGACCCGGGCCAGAAGATCGTCTGTACGGTCACCGGCAACGGCCTGAAGGATCCCGACTGGGCCGTCGCCGGTGCCCCGCAGCCGGTCACCGTACCGGTCGACGCGGCCACCGCGGCGGAGAAGCTGGGGCTCGCGTAACCCGAACAGCAGCAGCTCAACCGCCCCTTTCCGGGGCGGAGAGCGCATGGGAGGTGTGCGACACGCATCGTGCGCCTCCTGTGCGCCCTATGTCGCGACAGAACCTTCCTTCGATAAGCTGTACCCAACCCGCCACGCAGCACCTGTCGCGGTGTTGCCGTCGTGGCCATCGGGTTCTCCACAGGCTTACGAAAGATCCACCGCCACAATCCCCGCCGCAACACATCCCCGCTGCCTCACAAGGAGAGTCGTCGAAGCGATGGCCGGTCCCGCCTTCCGAGCCGCCGCCGTCCGGGTGCGCGTCCCCGCTACCAGCGCCAACCTGGGCCCGGGTTTTGACGCCCTCGGCCTGTCGCTGGGGCTCTACGACGACGTCGTCGTCCGCGTCGCCGACTCCGGCCTGCACATCGACATCGCCGGCGAGGGTGCCGACACCCTGCCTCGTGACGAGAGTCACCTCCTCGTACGCTCCCTGCGCACCGCGTTCGACCTGCTCGGCGGACAGCCCCGCGGTCTGGAGATCGTCTGCGCCAACCGCATCCCGCACGGGCGCGGCCTCGGCTCCTCCTCCGCCGCCATCTGTGCCGGCATCGTCGCGGCCCGCGCCGTGACCATCGGCGGCGACGCCCGGCTCGACGACGCGGCCCTGCTGGAGCTCGCCACCGAGATCGAGGGCCACCCCGACAACGTCGCCGCATGCCTCCTCGGCGGCTTCACGCTGGCCTGGATGGACGGCGGATCCGCCCGGGCGATCAGGATGGATCCCTCTGATTCCATCGTTCCGGTGGTTTTCGTCCCCGGCAAGCCGGTGCTCACCGAGACCGCCCGCGGACTGCTGCCACGCACCGTCCCGCACGTCGACGCCGCGTTCAACGCAGGCCGTGCGGCGCTCCTCGTCGAGGCCATGACCCGGCGCCCGGAGCTGCTGCTCGCCGCGACCGAGGACCGACTGCACCAGGAATACCGTGCCCCGGCGATGCCGGAAAGCGTGGAACTTGTCAACCGACTGCGCGCCGACGGCGTCCCTGCAGTCATCTCCGGTGCCGGGCCGACCGTGCTCGCGCTGGCCGAGGACGGTGCGGCCGACAAGGTCGCACGGCTGGCGGGCGAGGGATGGGCGGCCAACCGGCTCACTCTCGACGCCTCGGGCGCGAGTGTGCTGCCGCTCGCCCCGTAGCGAGAAGTGATTGCCGGTGAGCGAGAGGGGGAATGTTTGTTGGAGCCGGTAGTGTTAACCTCAAGTCTGCAACCGACGTCTACGTGGCGCGTTGCTTCGTGTCCCTTTCCGGGGCCACCATTTCTTCCGAGAGCCTCCCCAACTGCCTGAGCAGCCTGCCTGAGCAGTTTCGAGCACGCTCCGGAACCGGCACGACACCCCTCGCTTGTCCAGGAGTGGGCCGAGCAGGGGGATGCTCGCGCCGGACCCTTGCACATTCATCTCTCCGCCGTACCCGGCGGACCACCGCCCCGGCACGGTCCGCAAGATCAAAAGACCGCAGTCGGACAGCACAACCGGTCGCCGAGCCAGAAGGCCGACGTCCGCTCCAGGGAAGGACCCTTCGTGAGCGACACCACCGATCTGATGGGCGTGACTGCCGACAAGACTGTCGACAGCGCCGCGCCCGCCGAAGGTGCTGCCACTGGCACCACCGCACGGCGCCGCCGCTCCGGCACCGGCCTCGATGGCATGGTCCTGGCCGAGCTGCAGCAGGTCGCGTCCGGCCTCGGCATCAAGGGCACTGCGCGGATGCGCAAGAGCCAGCTGATCGAGGTCATCAAGGAGGCGCAGGCCGGCAGTGCTGCGCCCAAGGCCGCTGCCGCGCCCGCCGAGACCAAGCCCAAGCGGCGCGCCACCTCCAAGTCGCGCGCCGGGGACGAGGCCGCCGCCGCGCCCGCCGAGAAGGCCACGGCTCAGCAGCAGATCGACATTCCCGGCCAGCCGGCCAGTGACGACCAGCCGGCGGGCGAGCGCCGTCGGCGCCGTGCGACCGCGCAGGCGGGCAGCCCGGAAACCAAGGCGGAGCCCAAGGCCGAGGCCCAGGTGGAGACGCCGGCCGAGCCGAAGAGCGAGGACCGCTCCGAGGCGAAGGCCGAAGCCGCTGTGGACACCGCCGAGGGCCGCCGTGGCGACCGGGGCGACCGTGGTCAGCGCGGTGAGCGTGGCGACCGCGGCGACCGCCGTGACCGGCAGCGCGACCGCCGTGGCAAGGGCGACGAGCAGGGCGGTGGCCAGGCTCAGCAGGGCGGCCAGCGCCAGCAGCGCCAGGGCCAGGGCCAGGGGCAGAGCCAGGGCCAGGGCCAGGGCCAGCAGGGTGGCGGCGGCCCGCAGGACGACGGTTACGACGACGAGGCAGGTGGCCGTCGCGGCCGCCGTGGCCGCTACCGCGACCGCCGTGGCCGTCGTGGCCGCGACGACTTCGCGAGCGACGCACCGCCGGTCACCGACGACGACGTCCTGATCCCTGTCGCGGGCATCCTGGACATCCTCGACAACTACGCGTTCATCCGGACCTCCGGCTACCTGCCGGGCCCGAACGACGTGTACGTCTCGCTCGCCCAGGTCCGCAAGAACGGTCTGCGCAAGGGTGACCACGTCACGGGTGCGGTGCGCCAGCCCAAGGACGGCGAGCGCCGCGAGAAGTTCAACGCGCTCGTCCGCCTCGACTCCGTCAACGGAATGGCGCCCGAATCCGGCCGCGGCCGCCCGGAGTTCCAGAAGCTGACCCCGCTCTACCCGCAGGACCGGCTCCGTCTGGAGACCGACTCCAACGTCCTGACGACGCGGATCATCGACCTGGTCGCTCCCATCGGCAAGGGCCAGCGAGGCCTGATCGTGGCCCCGCCGAAGACCGGCAAGACCATGATCCTGCAGGCGATCGCCAACGCGATCACCGTCAACAGCCCCGAGTGCCACCTGATGGTCGTCCTGGTCGACGAGCGTCCGGAAGAGGTCACCGACATGCAGCGGTCGGTGAAGGGCGAGGTCATCTCCTCGACCTTCGACCGTCCCGCCGAGGACCACACCACCGTCGCCGAGCTGGCCATCGAGCGCGCCAAGCGTCTCGTCGAGCTGGGTCACGACGTGGTCGTCCTGCTGGACTCGATCACCCGCCTCGGCCGCGCGTACAACCTCGCGGCCCCGGCATCCGGCCGCATCCTGTCCGGTGGTGTCGACTCGACCGCGCTGTACCCGCCGAAGCGCTTCTTCGGTGCCGCGCGCAACATCGAGGACGGCGGCTCGCTGACCATCCTGGCCACCGCGCTCGTCGAGACCGGATCGCGCATGGACGAGGTGATCTTCGAGGAGTTCAAGGGCACCGGCAACATGGAGCTCAAGCTCGACCGGAAGCTCTCGGACAAGCGCATCTTCCCGGCGGTGGACGTCGACGCGTCCAGCACCCGTAAGGAAGAAATCCTCCTCGGCAGCGACGAGTTGGCGATTGTCTGGAAGCTGCGCCGAGTGCTCCACGCGCTCGACCAGCAGCAGGCGATCGAGCTGCTCCTGGACCGGATGAAGAAGACCCAGTCCAACGCGGAGTTCCTGCTCCAGATCCAGAAGACGACGCCCGCCCCGGGCAACGGCAACGACTGAGCTCGTACCGTCCCGGCAGTCCTGGACCGCCGGTCGTCAAAAGGGCCGACCCCGCCACCTCGGTGACGGGGTCGGCCCTTTTTCCGGTGTTTCGCTCGAACCGCCCGATCCGAGACCTTCGCCACACGGCGACCGTTCCGCCCCCGCGCCCGAATTGGCTGCAGCAGGCAAGAAACCGCAGGTGGGCGCGGGATCATTGGCTGTTCACCGGCGCTGCGTGCGGGGTCCGTCCGCACGCGGGCAGCACAGGTCGCTGTGCAACCCTTCTCCGAGTCACGCCGTCGTACGAAGTAGCGACAAAGCGACACAACCAGTGCCCGAACACCACAGCAAGGGGTAGCCGGGAGCAAGCGAGGATCGAGGGAGACGGATGACCCGGCAGAGCGGGAGCAGCACCCGAATACGCGCGACCGGCAAGCGCCGGAGGAAGCCGTCCCGCCGCCGCAGGGCCACGGTCATAGCTGCCTGGACCGCGGCCGGTGTGGTCGTCGTCGGCGGTGCGGGGCTGGGATACGCGTATGTGAAGCTCAACGGCAATCTCAAGGCCGTCGACATCAACGCCGCGCTCGGCAAGAACCGCCCCGCCGACGTCGACAACGGCTCGCAGGACATCCTCGTCCTCGGCTCCGACTCCCGCTCCGGAGCGAACTCCGCGTACGGCGTGGACGAAGGCACCGCCCGCTCGGACACCGCGATGGTCGTGCACGTCAACAAGGGCCACAAGACGGCAAGTGTCGTCTCCATCCCGCGCGACACCCTCGTCACCCGCCCGGACTGTACGAGCGACACCACCGGTAAGACGGTCGCGGGCCAGCAGCGCGCGATGTTCAACACGGCGTACGAGGTCGGCGGACCGGCCTGCGCGGTCAAGACCGTCGAGTCGATGTCCGGTATCCGCATGGACCACTACGTCGAGGTCGATTTCACCGGCTTCAAGAAGCTCATCGACCAGCTCGGCGGCGTCAAGATCACCACCACGCAGGCGATCGACGACTCCAAGAGCCATCTGCATCTGCAGCCCGGCACCCACACCCTCGACGGGGAGCAGTCGCTCGGCCTGGTCCGCACCCGCAAGAGCGTCGGCGACGGCAGCGACCTCGGCCGCATCCAGCTCCAGCAGGCGTTCGTCAAGGCGCTGATGGAACAGGCGAAGAGCGTCGGGGTGTTCTCGAACCCGAAGACCCTGTTCGACCTCGCGGACACGGCGACGAAGGCCGTCACCACCGACTCCGACCTGGGTTCGGTCGAGAAACTCACCGGCTTCGCCACCGGTCTCAAGGGGCTCGGCTCGAAGAACGTCACCATGGTGACGATGCCCGTGCAGTACGACCCGGCCGACCCGAACCGCGTCATACCGTTGGAGAAGTCCGCGCAGCAGGTGTGGACCGCCCTCAAGCACGACAAGCCGATCCCGGCCTCCGCCACCGAGAAGTCGGCGGGCGACAAGGGCGTGGCCGGCAAGGTCGTCCGGTAGACCTCCGTCAGACCTCCGTCACACCAGGCCGACCGGCAATTGGGGGGCGGCGTCACGGGGCTGGGGCACGCACCTCGCGGCGTTGTCGTCAATCACCATGGCTCCGCCATGGCTCAATCCTCCGCCTTGCGATGCACGCACCCCAGCCCCGCTCCTTCACCCACCCCCCAATTGCCGGTCGGCCTCAGTAACAGGACAGGCACGATGTGTTCCCGAACGGTCGGGAATAGTTGCGGCCCGCCCCCGGTTTTGGGAGATACGGCCGGTCCTGGCAGACTGGTACGTCGGCCCCGGTTCACGGATGCGCAAATCCGCGCGTACGACCCGGCGCCCTCCCGAACCTAGGAGACACCCTTGAAGCGCGACATCCACCCCGAGTACGTCGAGACGCAGGTCAGCTGCACCTGCGGCGCGTCGTTCACCACCCGGAGCACCATCGACGGCGGCAACATCCGCGCCGACGTCTGCTCCGAGTGCCACCCGTTCTACACGGGCAAGCAGAAGATCCTCGACACCGGTGGCCGTGTGGCCCGCTTCGAGGCCCGCTTCGGCAAGGCTGCAGGCTCCGCCAGCAAGTAGCGAGCTCTTGCGCCGGTCCTTGGCGCCCTCTTCCCGGGGGCGCCGAGGCCGGCGTTTTTTTCCGGCCGGGTGTACGGGGTCTCCCCGCACCCCGCCCGGACAGCACGACGCCGTTCAGCAGGCATAACGAGTAACTTCCCCAAGCTCTTAATGAGCAGGGGATACCCCACCCCCAGGAGCCCCCGATGTTCGAGGCGGTCGAGGAACTGATCGGCGAACAGGCCGATCTCGAGAAGAAGCTCGCGGATCCCGCGGTCCACGCCGACCAGGCCAACGCGCGCAAGCTCAACAAGCGCTACGCCGAGCTGACCCCGATCGTCGGTGCGTACTGCTCCTGGAAGCAGACCGGTGACGACATCGAAACCGCCCGCGAGCTCGCCGCGGACGACCCCGAGTTCGCCGCCGAGGTCAAGGACCTGGAGAAGCAGCGCGAGGAGCTCACCGAGAAGCTCCGCCTCCTCCTGGTCCCGCGCGACCCCAGTGACGACAAGGACGTGCTCCTGGAGATCAAGGCGGGCGCGGGCGGCGACGAGTCCGCCCTCTTCGCCGGCGATCTGCTGCGCATGTATCTGCGGTACGCCGAGCGCATCGGCTGGAAGACCGAGATCATCGACTCCACCGAGTCCGAGCTCGGCGGCTACAAGGACGTCCAGGTCGCCGTGAAGACCAAGGGCGGCAACGGTGCCACCGAGCCCGGCCAGGGCGTGTGGGCCCGGCTGAAGTACGAGGGCGGGGTGCACCGCGTGCAGCGCGTGCCGTCCACCGAGTCGCAGGGCCGTATCCACACCTCCGCCGCCGGTGTGCTCGTCACGCCCGAGGCGGAGGAGGTCGACGTCGAGATCCACGCCAACGATCTCCGTATCGACGTCTACCGGTCCTCGGGCCCCGGCGGCCAGTCCGTCAACACCACGGACTCCGCCGTCCGCATCACGCACCTGCCGACCGGTGTCGTCGCCTCCTGCCAGAACGAGAAGAGCCAGCTCCAGAACAAGGAGCAGGCGATGCGTATCCTGCGTTCGCGACTGCTTGCCGCGGCCCAGGAAGCGGCCGAGCAGGAAGCCTCGGACGTCCGGCGCAGCCAGGTGCGTACCGTCGACCGTTCCGAAAAGATCCGTACGTACAACTTCCCGGAAAACCGGATCTCGGACCACCGCGTCGGCTTCAAGGCGTACAACTTGGACCAGGTGCTCGACGGGGAGCTGGACGCCGTGATCCAGGCCTGTGTCGACGCCGACTCCGCCGCCAAGCTCGCCGCCGCATAAGAACGCCCGCCCCGCCCGTAAACCCGTACGGAGAACCGCGATGAACCTGCTGCTCGCCGAGGTGGCCCAGGCCACCCAGCGGCTGGCCGACGCCGGTGTACCCTCGCCGCGATTCGACGCGGAGGAACTCGCCGCGTTTGTGCACGGCGTCAAGCGGGGCGAGCTGCACCAGGTGCCGGACGAGGACTTCGACGCCCGGTACTGGGAGACCATCGCCCGCCGCGAGGCCCGCGAACCGCTCCAGCACATCACCGGCCGCGCCTTCTTCCGCTACCTGGAGCTCCAGGTCGGCCCCGGCGTCTTCGTGCCCCGCCCGGAGACCGAGTCGGTCGTCGGCTGGGCGATAGACGCCGTCCGCGCGATGGACGTCGTCGAGCCGCTGATCGTCGACCTGTGCACGGGATCGGGCGCCATCGCCCTCGCCATGGCCCAGGAGGTGCCGCGCTCGCGCGTGCACGCCGTGGAACTCTCCGAGGACGCCCTCAGATGGACGCGGAAGAACGCCGAGGGGTCTCGGGTCACCGTGCACCGCGGAGACGCTCTGACGGCCCTTCCCGAGCTCGACGGCCAGGTCGACCTGGTCATCTCCAACCCGCCGTACATCCCGCTCACCGAGTGGGAGTACGTGGCACCCGAGGCCCGTGACCACGATCCGGAGATGGCGCTCTTCTCCGGCGAGGACGGCCTCGACACCATCCGCGGCCTTGAACGCACCGCGCACCGCCTGCTGCGCCCCGGTGGCCTCGTCGTCATCGAGCACGCCGACACCCAGGGCGGCCAGGTGCCGTGGATCTTCACCGAGGAGCGGGGCTGGGCCGACGCGGCCGACCACCCCGATCTGAACCGACGGCCCCGGTTCGCGACGGCCCGCAAGGCCATGCCGTGACCGGCGCCCCGCACCCGCACGACCCGTACCCGCCATACCCGTACATGCTTGAGGAGGCCGGCTGATGGCACGGCGATACGACTGCAACGACGCGACCGACCGTACGACGGGTCTGCGTGAAGCCGCGTCCGCCGTCCGCCGCGGAGAACTGGTCGTGCTGCCCACCGACACCGTGTACGGGATCGGTGCCGACGCCTTCAGTTCCGAGGGCGTCGCCGACCTGCTCGACGCCAAGGGCCGCGGCCGCAACATGCCGACCCCTGTCCTGATCGGCTCCCCGAACACCCTGCACGGCCTCGTCACGGACTTCTCCGAGCAGGCCTGGGAGCTCGTCGACGCCTTCTGGCCGGGAGCCCTCACGCTCGTCGCCAAGCACCAGCCCTCGCTCCAGTGGGACCTCGGCGACACCCGCGGCACCGTCGCCATCCGGATGCCGCTGCACCCGGTCGCCATCGAACTGCTCACCGAGGTCGGCCCGATGGCCGTCTCCAGCGCCAACCTCACCGGACACCCGGCTCCCGAGGACTGCGACGCCGCCCAGGAGATGCTCGGCGACTCCGTCTCCGTCTACCTCGACGGCGGCCCGACGCCCGGCATCGTGCCGTCCTCGATCGTCGACGTCACCGGCAAGGTCCCGGTCCTGCTGCGGGCCGGAGCCCTCTCCGTCGAGGAACTCCGCAAGGTGGTACCCGACCTCGAGGTGGCCAATTGACCGCCCCTGAGGGGCGTGGCATAGCGGGGCGGACCGACACCTTCCGCATCCTCCACGTCAGCACCGGCAACGTCTGCCGCTCGCCGATCACCGAGCGGCTGACCCGCCATGCCCTGGTGGACCGGCTCGGCGACTCGCTCAGCGGCGGCCTGATCGTGGAGAGCGCGGGCACCTGGGGGCACGAAGGCGCCCCGATGGAGGCCAACGCCGAGATCGTCCTCGCCGACTTCGGCGCCGATGCCACCGGCTTCGTCGGCCGCGAGCTCCTCGACGAGCACGTGATCCGCGCCGACCTCGTCCTGACCGCCACCCGGGACCACCGCGCCCAGGTGATTTCGATGGGTCACTCGGCCGGCCTGAGGACGTTCACGCTCAAGGAATTCACCCGGCTGGTCCGGGCCATAGACCCCGCGACGCTGCCCGACCCGCGCGACGAGGGCGTCGTCGAACGCGCCCGTGCGCTGGTCCATGCGGCCGCCGCGCTGCGCGGCTGGCTGCTGGCCCCCACTGCCGAGGCGGACGAGGTCTACGACCCGTACGGCGCCCCGATCACGTTCTTCCGTTCCATCGGCGACGAGATCAACCAGGCACTCGACCCGGTGGTCACCGCACTGACGGGCGTACCGGCCCCGCACTGACGCGCCCGGGCAGCGGGCGGGCGCACGCGTACCGTCCTACATTGGATCCGACGCCAACGCATCCCCCTCCCCAGGCCCGGAGCCGTCAGATGTCGGTCACCACTCCCGCCTCACCCTCCTCCGCCCCGGTCACCGCCCTGCCGCAGGACTTCGGCGCCCTGCTCCGGGGAGACCCGGAAATCGCCGACGTGCTGCTGGGGGAGCTGCACCGGCAGTCGAGCACGCTGCAGCTGATCGCCGCCGAGAACTTCACCTCGCCCGCGGTACTCGCCGCCCTCGGCTCGCCGCTCGCCAACAAGTACGCCGAGGGCTACCCCGGCGCCCGCCATCACGGCGGCTGCGAGCTGGCCGACGCCGCCGAACTCATCGCCGTCCAGCGGGCCACTGCGCTCTTCGGCGCCGAGCATGCGAACGTTCAGTCGCACTCCGGCTCCTCGGCCGTCCTGGCGGCGTACGCGGCCCTGCTGCGCCCCGGCGACACGGTGCTCGCGATGGGACTCCCGTACGGCGGACATCTGACCCATGGCTCGCCCGCCAACTTCTCCGGCCGATGGTTCGAGTTCGTCGGGTACGGGGTCGACTCGGAGAGCGGCCTGATCGACTACGAGCAGGTGCGCACCCTGGCCCGGGCACACCGGCCCAAGGCGATCGTCAGCGGCTCGATCTCGTACCCCCGCCATCCCGACTACGAGACGTTCCGCGAGATCGCCGACGAGGTCGGCGCGTATCTGATCGCCGACGCCGCGCACCCGATGGGGCTGATCGCCGGGGGAGCGGCGCCCAGTCCCGTCCCGTACGCCGACGTGGTGTGCGCCACCACGCACAAGGTGCTGCGCGGTCCGCGCGGCGGCATGATCCTGTGCGGATCGGAGCTGGCCGAGCGGATCGACCGGGCGGTCTTCCCGTTCACCCAGGGCGGCGCGCAGATGCACACGGTCGCGGCGAAGGCGGTCGCGTTCGGCGAGGCGGCAACACCGGCGTTCGCCGCATACGCCCATCAGGTGGTGGCACACGCCCGGGTTCTGGCGGCCGGTCTGGAGGCCGAGGGGTTCGAGGTGACCACCGGCGGCACGGACACCCACCTGATCGTCGCGGACCCGGCGCCACTGGGCGTCGACGGCCGCACCGCCCGCGAACGGCTCGCGGCGGCGGGCATGGTGCTGGACACCTGCGCGCTGCCTTACGGGGACGCCCGGGGCATCAGGCTCGGCACTGCCGCGGTCACCACCCAGGGCATGAACGTCACCGACATGGCACGGCTCGCGGTGCTCTTCGGGGCTGCGGTACGTGACGAAGGCGACGTCCGCGCCGAGGTGAGGGAACTGGCCGGGAAATATCCTCCCTATCCGGGGTAGACGCGGTCCATGCAACCATCACCCGTACCTCCGTGTCCTCAAACATGAGGCCGACGTAGTTAAGGTGTGGGCTGAGATGGCCGGCGATATCTGTGGGGCAGCCCGTGCGTGATTACTTGCTGACGCTCTGTGTCACGGCCGCGGTGACCTATCTGCTCACCGGCCCGGTGCGGAAGTTCGCCATCGCGGTCGGGGCGATGCCCGCGATCCGTGCGCGTGACGTCCACCGAGAACCGACACCGAGGCTCGGTGGCATCGCCATGTTCGGCGGGCTGTGCGCCGGACTGATCGTCGCGGCCCATCTGCACAATCTCGACAGTGTGTTCCAGCTGTCCAGCGAACCGCGGGCGCTGCTCTCCGGTGCCGCGCTGATCTGGCTGATCGGCGTCCTCGACGACAAGTTCGAGATCGATGCGCTGATCAAGCTCGGCGGGCAGATGATCGCCGCCGCGGTCATGGTCATCCAGGGGCTGACGATCCTGTGGCTGCCGATCCCCGGCATCGGCACGGTCGCGCTCACCCAGTGGCAGGGCACGCTGCTCACCGTCGCGCTGGTCGTCATCACGATCAACGCGGTCAACTTCGTCGACGGCCTGGACGGCCTGGCGGCCGGCATGGTGTGCATCGCCTCGGCCGCGTTCTTCCTCTACACGTACCGGCTCTGGTACGGACACATGATCGAGGCGGCCGCCCCCGCGACGCTCTTCACAGCGATCCTGATGGGCATGTGCCTCGGCTTCCTGCCGCACAACATGCATCCCGCCCGGATCTTCATGGGTGACTCCGGCTCGATGCTGATCGGTCTCGTGCTGGCCGCCGGTGCGATTTCCGTCACGGGGCAGGTCGACCCGGACGCGATGAAGCTCTTCGCGGGCAGTGAGCGAGAGGCCACGCACGCGATGCTGCCGGTCTTCATTCCGCTGCTGCTGCCGCTGACGATCATCGCGATCCCGGCCGCGGACCTGGTCCTGGCGATCGTCCGGCGCACCTGGAACGGCCAGTCGCCGTTCGCCGCGGACCGCGGCCATCTGCACCACCGGCTGCTGGAGATCGGCCATTCGCACAGCAGGGCCGTGCTGATCATGTACTTCTGGTCGGCCCTGATCGCCTTCGGGGCGGTGGGCTACTCCGTGCACTCGGCGTCGCTGTGGATCGTGCTGGTGGTCATGGGGCTGAGCGCGGTGGGTCTGGTGCTGCTGCTGATGCCCCGCTTCACACCGCGCGCCCCGCGCTGGGCGGAGCGCTTCGTGCCGCCCCGCTACCGCCGCTGGGACCAGCGGGGCAAGGGCTCCGGAGCCGCGTCCTCAACCGCGCACCAGGCACAACAGGATGACCGGGAACCGCAGATGGGGCAGGACGACGAGCCCGAGCCGCAGGAGCGGGCACGCGTTGTCGTCGGTGTCTCCGGCGTCAACGGAGCGACTGCGATCGGACCCCGTGCGCGTTCTTCGGAACGTCGTAAGGCTGATTCCGCCCGCTGACGATTCGGGCGCCAAGGGGCAATATCAGACAAGATGTCGAGTTGTCTTGCTCACACGCGCGGAGTAACTCTCATGTGTGACAGCAAGCACACTTTCTTAGTAAAGACCTCATCAAATAGTTTGTGATACCGTTCACTAAGCCCGATGACACAGCCGAAGGACCCCGGTGAGACGGTCCATCGGCCCGAGGCATCGACTCGGACCGGGCCTACGCTCGTCCATGACGACACACTGCCCACCCCCTGCAAGCGGAGCTGCCGCCATGCCGTCCAACGACGTCCGGACTCTCCTCCAGACCGCCGTACCCACCGCCGTCGCCGGTGCTGTTGCCGCCGCGATCAGTGGTGGCGTAGCCGGCGGCAAGGGAGCCCTGGGTGCGGTCGTCGCGACGGTCCTGGTGATTCTCTTCATGGGGGTCGGACTCGTGGTCCTGCAACGGACCGCCAAGTCCTTCCCGCAGCTGTTCCAGGCAATGGGGCTGATGCTCTACACGGCACAGCTCCTGCTGCTGTTCATCTTCGTCGCGGCCTTCAAGAACACCACGATGTTCAATCCGAAGGCCTTTGCGATCACGCTGGTCGCGACCACGCTCGTGTGGATCGCCGCACAGGCGCGCGCACACATGAAGGCCAAGATCCTTTACGTCGAACCCGAGTCCGACAAGGGTGACAAGCCCACGGACACGGGGTCGAAGTCGTGAAGGGTAGGGGCGGGATAAGTGCGGGTTCACGACCCTGCTATCGTCCGGTTCCAACTGCGGCACTGCGGGCGCGGGCATGTGAGCTGACGCCTGCTCGATCGCGAGGCTCAATGCCTGACTGCCGCCCACACATCCGTTACACCAGTCCAGTGCCGAACCGCGGCTGTGCGCCGCGCCGACACAACGAGGTTGCCGTACCTATGCGCCACGCTGAAGGAGCCCGCGGTGAGTGCTGACCCGACACAGGTGCTCGCCTTCGAGACCGATTGCCACATCTTCCAGAACAACGGTTGTGGTTTCCCGGCTCCCGGCCTGCACTCGTTCCTGTTCGAGCCCCTCTGGGGCAACGGGGACAGCAACTTGTACTTCAACAAGACGATGCTGCTGGCGCTGCTCGGCTCGATCATCATCGTCGGCTTCTTCTGGGCTGCTTTCGCCAGGCCGAAGATCGTCCCGGGCAAGCTGCAGATGGTGGCCGAGGCCGGCTACGACTTCGTCCGCCGAGGCGTCGTCTACGAGACGATCGGCAAGCGCGAGGGCGAGAAGTACGTCCCGCTCGTGGTCTCCCTGTTCTTCTTCGTCTGGATGATGAACCTCTGGTCCATCATTCCGGTCGCCCAGTTCCCCGTGACGGCGATCATCGCGTACCCGGCCGCGCTCGCCGCGATCGTGTACGTCCTGTGGGTCGGCCTGACCTTCAAGAAGCACGGTTTCGTCGGAGCCTTCAAGAACTTCACGGGCTACGACAAGACGCTCGGCGGGGTCCTGCCGCTCTCGATGACCATCGAGCTCTTCTCGAACCTGCTCGTCAGGCCGTTCACGCACGCCGTCCGGCTCTTTGCCAACATGTTCGCGGGCCACACTCTGCTGCTGCTCTTCACGATCGCCAGCTGGTACATGCTCAACGGCATCGGCATCGCCTACGCAGGTGTCTCGTTCGTGATGGTCATCGTGATGACCGCCTTCGAGCTCTTCATCCAGGCTGTCCAGGCGTATGTGTTCGTTCTGCTGACCTGCAGCTACATCCAGGGCGCTCTCGCCAAGGGCCACTGAGCACCCCCTCCCGAAGCACCCGGTGGCCAACCCCCACCGGACCAAGAAAGAGAAGGAAGAACCGGCATGTCTGCTCTCCAGACCCTCGCCGCCACCAGCGTCGAAATCAAGGGCAACCTCGGCTCCATCGGTTACGGCCTCGCCGCGATCGGCCCCGGCGTCGGCGTCGGCATCATCTTCGGTAACGGCACCCAGGCGCTCGCCCGTCAGCCCGAGGCTGCCGGTCTGATCCGCGCCAACCAGATTCTCGGCTTCGCCTTCTGTGAGGCGCTCGCCCTGATCGGTCTGGTCATGCCGTTCGTCTACCCGACCTCCTGACCGGTCGCGAACAGCCCATTCGACGGAAGGCACTGACGTGAACCCTCTGGTTCAGCTCGCGGCGGAAGGACCGGAAAACCCGCTCGTCCCGCCGATCCCTGAGCTCGTCATTGGCTTCATCGCCTTTGTCATCGTCTTCGGCTTCCTCGCCAAGAAGCTCCTCCCGAACATCAACAAGGTTCTGGACGAGCGCCGCGAGGCCATCGAAGGCGGTATCGAAAAGGCCGATGCGGCCCAGACCGAGGCCCAGAGCGTGCTTGAGCAGTACAAGGCTCAGCTCGCCGAGGCCCGCCACGAAGCCGCTCGTCTGCGCCAGGAGGCGCAGGAGCAGGGCGTCGTGATCCTGCAGGAGATGCGGGCGGAAGGCCAGCGGCAGCGCGAGGAGATCATCGCTGCCGGTCACGCCCAGATCGAGGCCGACCGCAAGGCTGCGGCTTCCGCGCTGCGTCAGGACGTGGGCAAGCTCGCCACCGACCTGGCCGGCAAGCTCGTCGGTGAGTCCCTCGAGGACCACGCCCGGCAGAGCGGCACCGTCGACCGTTTCCTCGACGAGCTCGAGGCGAAGGCCGAGGCTGTCCGATGAACGGCGCGAGCCGCGAGGCACTGGCTGCCGCACGTGAGCGTCTCGACGCGCTGACCGACAACACGTCGGTCGACGCGGCGAAGCTCGCCGAGGAGCTGGCCGCCGTAACGGCGCTGCTCCAGCGCGAGGTATCGCTGCGACGGGTCCTGACCGACCCGTCGCAGGTCGGCGAGGCAAAGGCCGAGCTGGCCGGACGACTGCTGCGCGGTCAGGTGGGCGGCGAGACCGTCGACCTGATCTCCGGCATGGTCCGCTCGCGCTGGTCGCAGTCGCGTGACCTGGTCGACTCGGTCGAGGAACTGGCGAGCACCGCAGACCTCACCGCCGCCCAGCGCAGCGGAGACCTCGACGACGTCGAGGACGAGCTGTTCCGGTTCGGCCGGATCGTCGCCTCCGACAAGGAGCTGCGCGCCGCGCTCACCAGCCGGTCCGCGTCCGTCGCCGCCAAGAGCGAGCTGCTGCGCAGCCTGCTCGGCGGCAAGGCACGGCCCACCACCGAGCGCCTCGTCGTGCGGCTTGTGACCCAGCCCCGGGGACGTAGCCTGGAAGCGGGACTCGAGTCCCTCTCCAAGCTTGCCGCGGAGCGCCGGGACCGCATGGTCGCCGTGGTCACCTCGGCAGTGCTGCTGAGCGATCAGCAGAAGCAGCGCCTCGGCGCCGCACTGGCGAAGATCTACGGCCGTCCGATGCACCTGAATCTCGATGTGGACCCCACGGTCCTCGGCGGGATCGCGGTGCGGGTCGGTGACGAGGTCATCAACGGCACCATCGCGGAGCGCCTCGAAGAGGCGACCCGTCGCATGGCCGGCTGACGAGCGCAGCAACAGATACAGAGCAAGACCAGCGGCCCGGTTGGGCCGTGCAGAAATTGCAGAAGATTCCTGGGGGTCGGCCCCCAGACCCCCTTAAGAAACTTCGGGCCCAACAAGGAGAGCAGGGAACCCAGATGGCGGAGCTCACGATCCGGCCGGAGGAGATCCGGGACGCGCTGGAGAACTTTGTCCAGTCGTACAAGCCGGACGCGGCCTCGCGCGAGGAGGTCGGTACGGTCAGCGTTGCCGGCGACGGCATCGCAAAGGTCGAGGGTCTTCCCTCGGCCATGGCGAACGAGCTGCTGAAGTTCGAGGACGGCACCCTCGGTCTCGCCCTCAACCTCGAGGAGCGCGAGATCGGTGCGATCGTCCTCGGCGAGTTCAGCGGCATCGAAGAGGGCCAGCCGGTGCAGCGCACCGGTGAGGTGCTCTCCGTCGGCGTCGGCGAGGGTTACCTCGGCCGCGTCGTCGACCCGCTCGGCAACCCGATCGACGGTCTCGGCGAGATCGCGACCGACAGCCGCCGCGCCCTCGAGCTGCAGGCCCCTGGCGTCATGGTCCGTAAGTCGGTGCACGAGCCGATGCAGACCGGCTACAAGGCCGTCGACGCCATGGTGCCGATCGGCCGCGGCCAGCGTCAGCTGATCATTGGTGACCGTCAGACGGGTAAGACCGCTCTGGCCGTCGACACGATCATCAACCAGCGCGACAACTGGCGCTCGGGCGACGTGAACAAGCAGGTGCGCTGCATCTACGTCGCCATCGGTCAGAAGGGTTCCACCATCGCCTCCGTGCGTGGTGCCCTGGAAGAGGCCGGCGCGCTCGAGTACACGACCATCGTCGCCGCCCCGGCGTCCGACCCGGCCGGCTTCAAGTACCTGGCGCCGTACACCGGTTCGGCCATCGGCCAGCACTGGATGTACCAGGGCAAGCACGTCCTGATCATCTTCGACGACCTCTCGAAGCAGGCCGACGCCTACCGCGCCGTGTCGCTTCTGCTGCGCCGTCCGCCGGGCCGCGAGGCCTACCCGGGCGACGTCTTCTACCTGCACTCGCGTCTGCTGGAGCGCTGCGCCAAGCTCTCCGACGAGATGGGCGCCGGTTCGATGACCGGCCTCCCGATCGTCGAGACCAAGGCGAACGACGTGTCGGCGTTCATCCCGACCAACGTCATCTCCATCACCGACGGCCAGTGCTTCCTGGAGTCCGACCTCTTCAACGCCGGTCAGCGTCCGGCCCTGAACGTCGGTATCTCGGTCTCCCGTGTCGGTGGCTCCGCCCAGCACAAGGCGATGCGCCAGGTCTCCGGCCGTCTGCGTGTCGACCTCGCCCAGTACCGCGAGCTGGAGGCGTTCGCCGCCTTCGGTTCCGACCTGGACGCGGCCTCGAAGGCGTCGCTGGAGCGCGGTAAGCGCATGGTCGAGCTGCTGAAGCAGCCGCAGTACTCCCCGTACCCGGTCGAGGAGCAGGTCGTCTCCATCTGGGCCGGCACCACCGGCAAGATGGACGACGTCCCGGTCGAGGACATCCGTCGCTTCGAGAGCGAGCTGCTGGAGTACCTGCGCCGCGAGCGCAAGGACCTCCTGACCAGCATCGCCGAGGGCGCCAAGATGTCCGACGACACGCTGCAGTCGGTTGCCGACGCGGTCGCCGCCTTCAAGCAGCAGTTCGAGACCTCGGACGGCAAGCTTCTGGGCGAGGGCTGATCGATGGGCGCTCAGCTTCGCGTTTACAAGCGCCGCATTCGCTCCGTCACCGCCACGAAGAAGATCACCAAGGCGATGGAGATGATCGCCGCTTCGCGCATCGTCAAGGCGCAGCGCCGGGTGGCGGCGTCGACGCCGTACGCGACCGAGCTCACCCGTGCGGTGACCGCGGTGGCGACCGGCTCCACCACCAAGCACCCGCTGACCACCGAGGCCGACGCTCCGGCACGGGCCGCGATCCTGCTCATCACGAGCGACCGCGGTCTGGCCGGCGGTTACTCCTCCAACGCCATCAAGGCGGCGGAGCAGCTGACCGAGCGCCTGCGCGGTGAGGGTAAGGAGGTCGTCACGTATGTGATCGGCCGCAAGGGTGTCGCCTACTACGGCTTCCGTGAGCGCAAGATCGCGGACTCGTGGACCGGCTTCACCGACAGCCCGACGTACGCGGATGCGAAGCGGGCTGCGGCCCCGCTGATCGAAGCGGTCACCCAGGAGACCGCCGAGGGCGGCGTGGACGAGCTGCACATCGTCTTCACGGAGTTCGTGTCGATGATGACGCAGAACCCGGTGGACAACCGGATGCTGCCGCTCAGCCTCGACACGACGAAGGAAGAAGAGGGCAAGGGCGAGATCCTGCCGCTCTTCGACTTCGAGCCGTCGGCGGAGGACGTCCTCGACGCCCTGCTTCCGCGGTACGTCGAGAGCCGTATCTACAACGCACTGCTGCAGGCCGCTGCTTCCGAGCACGCTGCCCGCCGCCGCGCGATGAAGTCGGCCACCGACAACGCCGGAGATCTCATCAAGAGCCTCTCCCGGCTTGCCAACGCGGCCCGCCAGGCCGAAATCACCCAGGAAATCAGCGAGATCGTCGGTGGTGCCAGTGCGCTGGCCGACGCGACCGCGGGGAGTGACAAGTAATGACGACCACAGTTGAGACGGCCGTTGCCACGGGCCGCGTCGCCCGGGTCATCGGCCCGGTCGTCGACGTGGAGTTCCCCGTCGACGCAATGCCGGAGATCTACAATGCGCTGACCGTCCAGGTGGCCGACCCGGCCGAGAACGGCAAGCTCAAGAAGCTGACGCTCGAGGTCGCCCAGCACCTCGGTGACGGCGTGGTCCGCGCGATCTCGATGCAGCCCACCGACGGTCTGGTCCGCCAGGCCCCGGTGACGAACACGGGTTCCGGCATCACGGTGCCGGTCGGCGAGATGACCAAGGGCAAGGTGTTCAACACCCTTGGTGAGATCCTGAACAAGCCCGAGGCCGAGGCCGAGGTCACCGAGCGCTGGCCGATCCACCGCAAGGCGCCCAGCTTCGACCAGCTCGAGTCGAAGACCGAGATGTTCGAGACCGGCGTCAAGGTCATCGACCTTCTCACCCCGTATGTCAAGGGTGGAAAGATCGGTCTGTTCGGTGGTGCCGGTGTCGGCAAGACCGTTCTGATCCAGGAAATGATCTACCGCGTGGCCAACAACCACGACGGTGTGTCGGTGTTCGCCGGTGTCGGCGAGCGCACCCGTGAGGGCAACGACCTCATCGAGGAAATGGCTGACTCGGGCGTCATCGACAAGACGGCGCTTGTCTTCGGTCAGATGGACGAGCCCCCGGGCACCCGTCTGCGTGTCGCGCTGGCCGGTCTGACCATGGCGGAGTACTTCCGCGATGTGCAGAAGCAGGACGTGCTCTTCTTCATCGACAACATCTTCCGGTACACCCAGGCCGGCTCCGAGGTCTCCACGCTGCTCGGCCGTATGCCGTCCGCAGTGGGTTACCAGCCGAACCTGGCCGACGAGATGGGTCTGCTGCAGGAGCGCATCACGTCGACCCGCGGTCACTCGATCACCTCGATGCAGGCGATCTACGTCCCCGCGGACGACCTGACCGACCCGGCCCCGGCGACCACCTTCGCCCACCTGGACGCGACGACCGTTCTGTCGCGTCCGATCTCGGAGAAGGGCATCTACCCGGCGGTCGACCCGCTGGACTCGACGTCCCGCATCCTGGACCCGCGCTACATCGCGGCGGACCACTACGAGGCCGCCATGCGTGTCAAGGGGATCCTCCAGAAGTACAAGGACCTCCAGGACATCATCGCGATCCTCGGTATCGACGAGCTGGGCGAGGAGGACAAGCTCGTTGTCCACCGTGCCCGTCGTGTCGAGCGCTTCCTGTCGCAGAACACCCACGTCGCCAAGCAGTTCACCGGCGTGGACGGTTCGGACGTGCCGCTCGAGGAGTCGATCGCCGCGTTCAACGCGATCTGCGACGGTGAGTACGACCACTTCCCGGAGCAGGCGTTCTTCATGTGCGGTGGCATCGAGGACCTCAAGGCCAACGCCAAGGAGCTCGGCGTCTCCTGAGCCCATGGCTCACCGAGGGGGGCGGGTGCGTCCCGTCCCCCTCACCACGCCCCGTAGAATTGACCCAACACCCGGCTCCAACGGCCGGGTGGTGACCCGAGGAGCCACTCTTGGCTGCTGAGCTGCACGTCGAGCTGGTCGCCGCGGACCGCAGTGTCTGGTCCGGCGAGGCCACCCTGGTCGTCGCGCGTACCACGTCCGGCGACATCGGCGTCATGCCCGGTCACCAGCCGCTTCTCGGTGTGCTGGAGTCGGGCCCGGTGACGATCCGTACGAGCGAGGGCTCAACCGTAATTGCGGCTGTGCACGGCGGTTTCCTCTCGTTCGCGGACAACAAGCTTTCGCTGCTGGCGGAGATCGCCGAGCTGGCGGACGAGATCGATGTCGAGCGCGCCGAGCGTGCGCTGGAGCGTGCGAAGTCGGACGCGGACGACGCCGCCGAGCGTCGCGCCGATGTGCGAATCCGCGCGGTGGCGGTGCGTTAGGCACCCCGCCGAATGTCTTTACCCTCAGCCGCGGCCCGAGCTGGAACTCTCCAGACCGTGCCGCGGCTGAGGCGATGCAGGTGCAGGTGCAGGTGCAGTCCGGGTGGTATCCGTTACTCGACGATGCGAGGAGGTCGGTGGAGATGGTCCTCGCTTTGTGGGTGTGCGGCCTGGTCGTCGTACTGGTTGCGGTGGGTCTCTTCGTCTTCGGTCTGCGCCGGCGGCTGATCCAGCGGTCCGGTGGGACCTTCGACTGCAGCGTGCGGTGGAACGTGTCGGCCGAGCCCGACATCTCGGGCAAGGGCTGGGTGTACGGCGTGGCGCGCTACAGCGGCGACCGCATCGACTGGTTCCGCGTCTTCTCGTACGCTCCCCGGCCCCGCCGGATCCTTGAGCGTTCCGCGATCGAGGTGGTCGACCGACGGCTGCCCGAGGGCGAGGAGGAGCTCGCGCTGCTCTCCGACGCCGTCGTGCTCGGCTGTCTCCTCCGGGAGACGCGCCTGGAACTGGCGATGAGCGAGGACGCCCTGACCGGTTTCCTCGCCTGGCTGGAGGCGGCTCCGCCCGGCCAGCGAGTCAATGTTGCTTGAGACGGGCCTCGCTCGAAGGGGCCCCCGGGCGATGTCCGGGACAGGGTGAACGTCGCCCGACAGCCTCTCAGGCTCATAACAGCAGGCCGGCACGGACGCCACGCACGACACGGACAGCAGCACAGCACAGCGAAAACCGGGGAGACAGGGAGCGGACCTGTCTCCCCGGCTGCTTTCCGGGGTCGTGCGCCGATCCCGAAGGGGATCGAGGGGGTTACTTCAGGCCGCTGTTGATCGCGGTCACGAGCTCACCGTTGCTGGTGTCGCCGCTGAACTCCCAGAAGAACGCGCCCCCCAGGCCCTGGCCCTTCGCCCAGGTCATCTTGGACGCGATGGTGGCCGGGGTGTCGTAGCTCCACCAGTTGGTGCCGCAGTGCGCGTACGCCGTGCCGGCGATCGTGCCGGTGGCCGGGCAGCTGGTCTTGAGGACCTTGTAGTCCTCGATGCCCGCCTCGTACGTACCGGGGGCCGCGCCGGTGGCGGTGCCGCCGGGCGCGTCCTGGGTGACGCCGGTCCAGCCGCGGCCGTAGAAGCCGATGCCCAGCAGCAGCTTCGAGGCGGGGACGCCCTTGGCCTTCAGCTTGGTGATCGCGTCGGACGCGTTGAAGCCGGCCTGCGGGATGCCGCTGTACGAGGTGAGCGGCGAGTGCGGGGCCGTCGGGCCCTTGTCCGCCCACGCGCCGAAGAAGTCGTACGTCATCACGTTGTACCAGTTCAGGGACTGGGCGGCGCCGGCGTAGTCGGCTGCGTCGATCTTGCCGCCGTCCGAGCCGTCGGCGGTGATGGCGGCCGTCACCAGGTTGTTGCTGCCGAACTTCGAGCGCAGTGCGGTGGTGATGTTCTTCAGTGCGGCCGGGCCGCTGGTGTCACAGGTCAGACCGCAGGCGTTGGGGTACTCCCAGTCGATGTCGATGCCGTCGAAGACATCGGCCCAACGGGGGTCCTCCACCAGGTCGTAGCAGGACTGGGCGAACGCGGCCGGGTTCTTCGCCGCCTCGCCGAATCCGCCGGACCAGGTCCAGCCACCGAAGGACCACAGGACCTTGATGTTCGGGTACTTCGCCTTGAGCTTGCGCAGCTGGTTGAAGCTGCCGCGCAGCGGCTGGTCCCAGGTGTCGGCGACGCCGTCGACGGACTTGTCGGCGGTGTACGCCATGTCGTAGTCGGCGTAGGCGTCACCGATCGCGCACCTGCCGCCGGTCACGTTGCCGAAGGCGTAGTTGATGTGTGTGATCTTCGCGGCGGAACCGGAGGTGTCCAGGTTCTTGACGTGGTAGTTCCGGCCGTAGACACCCCAGTCGGTGAAGTAACCGAGGTTGACCTTGCCGCCGGTGCCCGGGTCGGGGTTGCCGCCGCCACCGGTGGTGTGGACCTTGACCGCGCCGCTGACCGGACCGGTCTGGTCGGCCGTGTCACGGGCCTGGACGGTGTACGAGTAGTCGGTGCCCGCGGTGAGACCGGAGTTGGTGTACGTCGTACCGGTGACCGTGGCGACCACGGCGCCGTCGCGCAGCACGTCGTAGTTCTTGATGCCCTTGTCGTCGGTGGCTGCCGTCCAGCTCAGCTTCACCGAGGTGTCGGTGATGGAGCTCGCCGTGGGGGTCCCGGGAGCGGAGGGTGCGTCGTCGCCGGGGACGCTGCCGCCGTCACAGGAGGCACCGTTCAGTTTGCAGCCGGTGGGGGCGCCGGGACCGGCGCCGTTGAAGCCGAAGCTGACACTGGCGCCGGGGGCGACCGAACCGTTCCAGCCGGCGTTCTTGGCGGTCCAGTGGGTTCCGGAGTTGGTGACGGTGGCGTCCCAGGCGGACGTGACCGACGTGCCGGAGGGGAAGTCCCACTCGATGGTCCAGGAACTGAGCGCGGTGGCGCCGGTGTTCTTCACCGTCCACTGGCCCTCGAAGCCGGTGCCCCAGTCGGTCTTCTTGAGGTACGTGGCAGTCGCGGAGGTGGCGGCCTGGGCCGGGGCGGCCAGTCCGACCATCGCGGCGAGGAGGAGCAGCAGCGCGGTGAGGCCTGCCATCGCTCTCGTGCGGGTGGTGGTGGTTGCCGGGCCGAATCCGAATCCGGTTCGGCGTAGGGGGGTTTCGGTGTTCAACGGTGCTCCTCGGGTGAGGTCCGGACAAACGGGGGTGGTCCGCGGACTGCAAACCCTGCGCCGCCCTGAGCCCGCCTTGTCATGGCGTGCTCACCGCAGTGTGCTCGGTGAGATTAGGAAGGTCTGGACCAACCGTCAAGAGGTCTGGACCATAGATCGGTTCTCAACCTCAGATGCCCAACTCCTGTGCCAGCACCGCTGCCTGGACCCGGCTCCGCAGATCCAGCTTCCCCAGCAATCGGCTGACGTGCGTCTTCACCGTCGCCTCCGCCATCGAGAGCCGCACCGCGATCTCGGCGTTCGACAGCCCCTGGCCCAGGCACCCCAGCACCTCGCGCTCGCGTCGCGTCAGTGCGTCGAGGGCCGCAGGATCGGGTGCGCCGGCCGCTTGCGCCGGGGCGGTCCCGGCGAACTCCGCGATCAGTCGGCGCGTCACGGCCGGGGCGATCATGCCCTCGCCGCGCGCCACCGTACGTACCGCTTCGAGCAGTTCATGCGCCTCGGTGTTCTTCAGCAGAAAACCCGCGGCGCCCGCCCGCAGAGCCCCGAAGACGTACTCGTCCAGATCGAACGTCGTCAGCACCAGCACATCGGCCAGCCCCTCCGACACCACCTGCCGTGTCGCCGACACCCCGTCCAGCCGGGGCATCGACACGTCCATCAGTACCAGATCCGGGCGCAGTGCACGGGCCAGCCGCACCGCCGCCTCACCGTCCGGTGCCTCCCCGACCACCTCGACATCGGGCGCGCTGCGCAGAATCAGTACCAGCCCCGCCCGCACGGCCGACTGGTCCTCCGCCACCAGTACCCGGATCGTCATCCCTTCACCGTCCTTTCCTCGACGGGCAGTTCGGCCCGCACCCGCCATATCCTCGGCCCGTCCCCGGTGGTGACGGGACCCGCCGCGATCTCGCCGCCCAGCAGGGCGACCCGCTCCTGCATCCCGACCAGGCCTGCCCCCGACCCCGGTGCGCGCGGCCCCGGGCGGTCCCCGAGCACGCTCGTGACCTCCACCGTCAGCAGCTGTCCGGCCCGCCCGAGCCGCACCCCCACCGGGCCCGGCGCGGCATGCTTGAGCGCGTTCGTCAGCGACTCCTGGACGATCCGGTACGCGGCCAGCTCGACCGGCGTCGGCAGTGCGTCCGGCTTGGTGCGGGTGTCCTCGAGGGTGCAGGTCAGCCCGCTCGACGCGGCGACCGTGCGGGTCTGCTCGATCAGTGTGTCCAAGGCGGCCAGGGTCGGCGCGACGCTCGGCTCCGCCGCCTCGCTCCCGGTACGGAGCAGCCCGATCAGCCGCTGCATCTCGGCCAGCCCCTCGACACTGTTCTGCCGGATGACGCCGAGCGCGTCCCAGGTTGTCGAGGGCTCGTCGATGGAGAGCGCCGCGGTGGAGTGGATGGCGATCGCGGAGAGATGGTTGGCGACCATGTCGTGCAGTTCACGGGCCATCCGGGCGCGTTCGGCGGTCACCGCCTGCGCCCGGTCCATCTCGGCCAGCAGCGCCGTCTGTTCGGCGCGCAGCCGGGCGGTCTCCGCGGCGTCCCGGTGGTTCCGCACGCTGACCCCGGTGATCGCGGGCCCGAACGAGACCAGGCCGGTGACGATGCCGATGGGCAGCGCCTCGGCGCTGCGGAACCAGGCGAGGAACCCGATCGTGACGGCGACCGTGATGAGGAACGTGGTCACCGGGATCCGGCGGGCGGCGGCCGGGGACCCGTACACCACCGCCGCGTAGACAAGGTCCGTGAACATCAGCGCGGTCGCCAGATTCCCCGGCGTGAACTGATCGGCCATCAGCGTGAGCGTGCCGATGACCAGCGCCGTCTGGGGCGCCGATCTGCGCAGCAGCTCCAGCGCCGACATCACCGCGAGCGGCGGCAGCGTGGCCCACAGGGAGTCGAAGAGCCGGCCGGACTGCATATGCAGACCGACGGTCGCCAGGGACACACCGCTGAACAGCCCGATGACCGCGATGAGTACGTCGTGGCGATGCGGGCGGGCAGGAAGGAGCACCCCCCCATCCAACACGGCCGTCGCGCCGCGGACCTCTGTACCCGGAGCGAGCCGCGACTACATCGAAGGATGCAGTCGCGGCTCGTCACTGGCGATGATGAAGCGCGCAGGTGGAGCAAGCAGGATGAAGGGGACCGGGAGGAGAAGTGCCGTGATCGTCACGCTGATCGTGCTCTGCGAGATCGCTTTCTGGGTGCTGCTGGCCGCGGGACTCGCGATGCGGTACCTGGCGAAGAAGCCGAGGCTCGGGGCTGCACTGCTGCTGTGCGAGCCGCTGCTGGAGCTCGCGCTGCTGGTGGTGACGGCCATCGACCTGAAGAACGGCGCCGAGCCGGACTGGAGGCACGGACTGGCCGCGGTGTACATCGGCTTCACTGTCGGACTCGGTCACTCGACCATCACGTGGGTCGACGTCCGCGTCGCCCACCGGTTCGCAGGCGGCCCGCCGCCGGTGAAACCGCCGAAGTACGGGATGCCGAGGGCGGTCCACGAGTGGCGGGTCGCGGCGCGGTGGGTGCTCGCGGCGGTGACCGCGCTGGCGCTGCTGGAAGGGGCCATCCGGTACGTGGGCGGGGACGGGGACGTGGGGTCGCTGCGGTCCTGGCAGCAGATGATGTTCTTCGTGATCGGGATCAACCTGATCATCGCCGTGAGCTACACCGTGTTCCCGAAGCGGGCGAAGGCGGAGCGGTAGGGGGCCGGTCCCGTCCGGCCGACGTTGTCCCGCCGGACGGGCCGAAGGGACCCCGTCCTACCGCTCCCCGCCCGGTACCCACAGCACGTCGCCGACTTCCTTGTTCGCCGTCCTCGCGAGGATGAACAGGAGGTCGGAGAGGCGGTTGAGGTACGTCGCGGTCAGCGCGTTCATCACCTCGCCGTGCACCTCCAGCGCCGCCCAGGTGGACCGCTCGGCCCGCCGGACCACCGTGCACGCCTGGTGCAGCAGCGCCGCCCCCGGTGTACCGCCCGGCAGGATGAAGGACCGCAGTTTCTCCAGCTGCTCCAGGAAGTGGTCGCAGTCCGCCTCCAGCCGGTCGACGTAGTGCTGCTCGACCCGCAGCGGGGGGTACTTCGGTTCCTCGACGACCGGCGTCGACAGATCCGCACCCACGTCGAACAGGTCGTTCTGCACACGGACGAGGACCTTCACGACCTCCTCCGGCAGCTGCCCGAGCGCGATCGCCGTACCGATGACGGCATTGGCCTCATTGGTGTCGGCGTACGCCGAGATCCGCAGATCGGTCTTGGCGGTGCGGCTCATGTCACCGAGGGCGGTCGTGCCCTGGTCGCCGGTACGGGTGTAGATGCGCGTCAGATTGACCATGCGGCCGAGCCTAGTGCCCATCCCGGCAAGCTCCGCCCCGTCGCACTGCCCGGCACGCCCGCTCGCCGCGTCGGCCAAAAGCCCTGGTAGCTCCTTCCCCAAGCTCTCAGCTTCGTTCGAGCAGGGGAGGCCCCACCCAAGGACGTCCGGTTCGACGGGGACGCGTCCGGTCGCGCAGGTCCGGGCGAGCCCGGTTGCGGTGATGACTGGCATGGCACCAGAAAAACAGAGTCCATGAAAGTTTGTAATGACTCCAAAAATTAAGCCAGCGAAGCTAGGATGGCGCTGTGGCAGAGGGACTCAGGGAGCGGAAGAAGCGGCAGACCAGACAGCACCTCTCGGACGTGGCCACCGCCCTCTTCCTGGAGCGCGGCTTCGACGCGGTCACCATCGCCGAGATCGCGCAGGCCGCGGACGTCTCCGTGAACACGGTTTACAACTACTTCCCCACCAAGGAGGACCTGTTCCTCGACCGCAGCAGCGATATCGTCGGCCGCCTCTCGCGGTACGTGCGCGGCCGCGGCCGGGGCGAGTCCGCGGCCGACGCCGTCCTGCGTGAATTGCGCATCCAGGTCGAAAGCGTCTCGCCGACGGTCGGCCTGATCGAGGGGTACGAGCGCTTCATGCGGGTCGTCCACGACGCCGACAGCCTCAAGGCCCGCCTCTGGTACATCCAGCAGGACGCGCTCGTCCACCTGGAGACGACCCTGCGCGAGGAGGCAGGCGCCGGCTCCGGCGGCCCGCTGCCCCTGCTGGTGGCCGGTCAGCTCTCCTGGGTCCACTCCACCCTGCTCGGCCACATCGGCCGTGAGATGGTCGCCGGCCGCAAGCCCGCCGAGGTGTCCCGCGAAGCCCTCGTCCTCCTCGACGAGATGGAGGACGTGCTCGGGGACAAGGTGCTCAACTACGCGCGACGCGCTGCCGAATGACGCGTCCCGATGTGATGTCCGTCATGTGAGACGTGACGCGCATCTCTTCGCCGCCCCAGCGCGCCTCACGGGTACTAATCTCCGCCGGAGAGCATGTGAACAACCGTTAAGAATCCGTCCGGACCGTCGTCGCGGACGACGGCCGTCGGGGCCGAACACAAAGGGGTGCGAACGTGGCCAGGAAGCTCGCAGTCATCGGGGCCGGACTCATGGGGTCCGGTATCGCGCAGGTCTCCGCCCAGGCGGGCTGGGACGTCGTGCTGCGTGATGTCACCGACGCGGCCCTGACCCGTGGTCGCGACGGCATCAAGGCCTCGTACGACAAGTTCGTCTCCAAGGGGAAGCTGGAGGCGGCCGACGCCGGCGCCGCGCTGGCCCGCATCACCACGACCACCGATCTCGACGCCGTCGCCGACGCGGACGTCGTCGTCGAGGCCGTCTTCGAGAAGCTCGAGGTCAAGCACGAGATCTTCCGGGCCCTCGACAAGATCGTGCGGGACGACGCCGTCCTCGCCTCCAACACCTCCGCCATCCCGATCACCAAGATCGCGGCTGTCACGGAACGCCCGGAGCGCGTCGTCGGCGTGCACTTCTTCTCACCGGTCCCGATGATGCAACTCTGCGAGCTCGTACGCGGCTACAAGACCAGCGATGAAGCCCTCGCCACCGCACGTGAGTTCGCCGAGTCCGTCGGCAAGACCTGCATTGTGGTCAACCGTGACGTCGCCGGCTTCGTCACCACCCGGCTGATCTCGGCGCTCGTCGTCGAGGCCGCCAAGCTGTACGAGTCGGGTGTTGCCTCGGCCGAGGACATCGACATCGCCTGCAAGCTGGGCTTCGGCCACGCCATGGGCCCCCTCGCGACGGCGGACCTGACCGGCATCGACATCCTGCTGCACGCCACGTCCAACATCTACACCGAGTCGCAGGACGAGAAGTTCGCGGCACCGGAGCTGATGCGCCGGATGGTCGATGCAGGTGACATCGGCCGCAAGAGCGGGCAGGGCTTCTACACCTACTGATCGCTTTCGGCCCCCGGGTGCCTGATCTGCCGTCGATCAGGCCCGGGGGAGCCGGGGGAGGCTCCCGGCTGCGGTGGACCTTCAGCGGGCCGATGTCACTCCACGGAGTGAATTCGGTATCGGTTCGCTTACAGACGGCAACTTCCCTGTGGCCGGCACAGTCAGTTGTGGCAGAGACGGAGCAGGGGCAGGAACAGACAGACGGACCGTCCATGGAGTATTCCCGGGGAGCGCATATGCACATCAGGGGCGACCACACCGAGCTGGTCGTCGGGGGCCGCCTCGACGTCCGGAGCGCGGCGGACGCCCGTACGGTCCTGCACTCCGCCCTCGACGACGGAGTCGGCGACCTGGTGCTCGACCTGACCGAGCTGGACTCCTGGGACGCCACCGGACTGGGCGTCATCATGGGCGCACACCGGAGGGCCGGGCGGGCCGGGCGGCGGCTGGTGCTCCGCGGAGTGCCGCCGCAGATGCAGCGCCTGCTGGTGGCGACCCGGCTGCACCGCATTCTGGCCATCGAGGGTGGAATCGCCGCAGACTCCCTGCCGCGGGTGTAGAGGGCGTCCATCCGAACACGCACAATCCTCACGAGACCGTGACGTCCTGGGCGGCGTGGCACCCCGATGGTTTGTAGCTACTGCGCGAAGGTCTAGGGTTCGGCCGTCCCCCGAATGACGGAACCCATGGGCGGACACCGGACCAGAAGCGACAGCGGTGCGTGCGAGGCCGGGAGGGGCAACCGCGCGACGCGTCTGGGGGACTTTGGCGATGGACCCGATACACCGGGGGCCGGAAGATTTCGGCCGTGACAATGACGGCTACGGCGAGGAAAGCGGACGGCGAACGCAGCCCCGCGCGCCGCTGACCAGCGATTTCGGTCAGCAGTCGATGCAGCGGGCGCGTGTCGTGCAGGTCGTCTCCGGCGACTTCCTGCTCACCGTCAACCCGGTCGACGGCAGCGAGGTCGAGCTCTGCCCGCCGGGGGAGCAGCCCCCCGTGCCGGTCCGCCGTACCGCCGCCGAGCGCACCGACCGCGAGCGTGCCGCCGCACCGCCCGTACCACCGGGTCCGCCTGCCCCCCAACTGCCGCTCCTGGAGCGCCAGGAGGAGCGCGAGCGGCTGGTGCGTCTGCTGGCGCGCGGCCGCTCGGTACGGCTCACGGGGCCGGCCGGATCCGGTCGCACGGCGCTGCTGAGCGCCGTCGCCGCCGACTGCGCGGACCTCGCGCCGGACGGAGTCGTCCGGCTCTCCGGCCTCAAGCGCACCGTCACGGACCTGCTGTACGGACTCTTCGAGGCCGTCTACGACGCACCGCTGCTCCGCCCCGACCGCGCCGTACTTCTCGAAATGCTCCGGTCCATCGGCGCCGTCGTCGTCCTCGACGACCTGGAGTTCGGCGGGGCCGCGCTGGACGAGCTGCTCGACGCGACGCCCGAGTGCGCCTTCCTGTTCGCCACGACCCCCGACGTCCCGGCGCCCACCGCCGACGCGCACCTCGAAGAGGTCTTCCTCGCAGGACTGGGCCGCAGCGCCTCCGTCGCGCTGCTGGAAGAGGTCGCCGAGCGGCCGCTCACCGACGACGAGGCGAACTGGGCGGGTGACCTCTGGTTCGAGTCCGAGGGGCTGCCGCTGCGCTTCGTCCAGGCGGGCGCCCTGCTGCGCCGGCGCGACATGCTGCGCACCGACCCGACCGCCTACGACGAGCAGGGCTACGTCGAGGGCCGGCCCGTCGACGACGTCTTCGCGAAGGGCGCCGACGCCGAAGGGCAGGACGCACCGCTGCCCAGCCTCGGCGAGGGCGCGGCACCCGCCGCACTGCTCGCCTCCCGGCTGAGCGGCCCGGCACGCGACACCCTGCACTTCGCGGTCGCGCTCGGCGGCGAGGTGCCGCACCAGGCGCATCTGCCGGCGCTCGTGGGGGACACCCACGCCGATGCCGCGCTCGGTGAGCTGGCCGGCTGCGGACTGCTCTCCCCGGCCGGTTCCCGCTACCGGTTGGCCCCCGGAGTCGTCGCCCAGCTGGAGGCCGCCGGATACGGCGAGGACGCGGACGACCGTGCCCGCACCGCCGCCCAGCACTACGCCTGGTGGGCCGGGCACTCCTCGGTCACCGCCGCTCGCGCGGTCGCCGAGGCCGACGCGATCGTCGCGGCCATGACCCGGCTGGTCCCCGGCGACGGGGCCGGACAGGCCAGCGCTGCCGTGCTGCTGGCCCGCAGTGCCGCCCCCGCCCTCGCGGCCGGGCTGCACTGGAGCGGCTGGGAGAAGACCCTGCGGCTGGGCCAGGAGGCCGCCAGGATCGCCGGTGAGGTCGCGGAGGAGGCCTACTTCCATCACGAGTTGGGCGTCCTCGCGCTCTGCAACGGGAATCCGGACCGGGCCAGGGCCGAACTGGAGACCTCGATCAGCATGCGCGGCGCGCTCGCCGACAAGTCCGGGGCGGTGGCCGGACGCCGGGCACTCGCCCTGGTCGCGGACCGCTCCGGCACGTTGCCCGGCGGCCGCACACCGGTGGGCGAGGAGGTGCCGGCCGCGCGGTACGACGAGTCGGCGTCCCCGCCCGGCGGCATACCCGCGGCCGGGCCGATGGTGCTGCCATGGATGTCCGAGGACGACACCGCGCTGATATCCCGGGCCCCGGCATCCGGCACCGATGGATTCGGCGGCCGCAAGGCGGTGCTGGGCGGCGCCCGGCGCAATCTGGTCGCGGCGGGCGCGGGCGTCCTGCTGGCCGCGGTGCTCGGCACCGTGGTGACGCTCGGCATGATGCCCAGCAGCGACGCCCAGGACGGCGGAAGCGTCTCGACCGAGCAGTCGGCGGGCGAGGACGACAGCGAGAACGGGCTCCCGGCCGACGAGCCGGCGGACGACTCGACACCGGGCGGGGCCTCGTCGAGCGGCTCGCCTTCGACGCCGGGACCGTCTGGCAGCCAAGTCTCCCCGAGCGGCAGCGGTGCACCGTCCTCGGAGTCGAGCGGGCCGAGCGACAGCCCGAGTTCGGGCCGGCCGGCGAGCGGGAGGCCCAGCTCCCCGGGCACGCCCACCAAGTCGCCGACCGACACATCCACGAAGACGCCGACCAAGACGGCCACTCCGACCCCGACGGAGACGGAGACGACCGGCTCCCCCACCCCGGCCGAGACCCCGACGGACACGACATCCCCGGGCGCCTCCGACTCGGCGAGCGGCCCGTCCACGACGGCGAGCGCGTCCGGCAGCTCTCCGGAACCGGTCGTGGCCTGAGCGGACGTCCGCGGAGACGTGGAAGGCCCCGGACCCGCGCAGCGCGGGTCCGGGGCCTTCCGTGGTGCGGAGGTCGTGGTCAGAACAGGCGGAGCTTGTCGTCCTCGATGCCGCGCATGGCGTCGTAGTCGAGCACCACGCAGCCGATTCCGCGGTCCGTCGCCAGCACCCGGGCCTGCGGCTTGATCTCCTGCGCCGCAAAGATGCCCTTCACAGGGGCGAGGTGGGGATCGCGGTTGAGCAGCTCCAGATAGCGGGTCAGCTGCTCCACGCCGTCGATGTCACCGCGGCGCTTCAGCTCCACGGCCACGGTCTTCCCGTCCGCGTCCCGGCACAGGATGTCGACCGGGCCGATGGCGGTGGGGTACTCGCGGCGGATCAGGGTGTAGCCCTCGCCGAGGATCTCGATCCGGTCGGCGAGGAGCTCCTGCAGGTGCGCTTCCACGCCGTCCTTGATGAGGCCCGGATCGACGCCCAGTTCGTGCGAGGAGTCGTGGAGGATCTCCTCCATCGTGATGATCAGTTTTTCGCCCGCTTTGTTCACCACGGTCCAGACGCCTTCGGTGTCGTCGGCGCCCTCCTTCAGCGTGCAGGGCGGTGACATCCAGTTGAGGGGTTTGTACGCCCTGTCGTCGGCATGGATGGAGACGCTCCCGTCCGCCTTCACCAGGATGAGACGGGGAGCGGAGGGCAGGTGGGCCGTGAGCCGGCCCGCGTAGTCCACGGAGCAGCGGGCGATGACGAGACGCATGGTCGGCAACGCTACTCGACGACGGGTGCCCGGCGCGATTCTCCCTCCGCCGCCCCACCGCCACCGCCCACCACAGCGCCTCAGGACCTCGGGCTTGCCCCTCTTTGCGCACCTTCGTTATTGGCCGGTTGTGTTCCCAATCTCCTGGTGCGGCCCGGACTGCGCCCTTACCGTGGAAGCAGGAGGTCGCCGTGCATGTACGCTGCGTCGCCGTCCTCCTTCCCTGCCCGTAAGGCCCCGGCCGTCCGCCGGGGTCGCGAGAGGAGAACCCATGTCGCTCGACGTCTCACCGGCGCTGTTGGAACAGGCCGAGCGAGGCGAGGTCGACGAAGCCGACTTCGTCGACTGCGTCCGGACCTCCCTGCCCTACGCATGGGAGATGATCAGCTCTCTGGTGGCCCAGCTGAAGGTCGACGGCGGAGATTTCGCCGACAACCAGACGCCCCCGCCGGACGAGCAGGCACGTGGTCAGCTGCTGCGTGCGCTCGCGAGTGATGCGATACGCGGTGCGCTGCAGCGGCACTTCGGGGTGCGCCTGGCATTCCAGAACTGCCACCGCGTCGCGGTGTTCCCGCTGGACGCCTCGGTCGACGAGCGGCTGGCCCGATTCACCTCGGTGAGGGGTCAGTTGCTCAACCAGTCGCCCGAACTACGGGACTGCTGAACGCTTCTGCTGCCGTTCCGGGCCGCGGGAGGTGCAACTGGCTCCGGGGCGGCAGCTCCCCGTACTCCTACGGGTGTTCATGTCAGTAGTGGCAGTACCTCGGTGCCCAGCCGCGCTACGTTCTCCTCCGTGGCCGCCAGATCTCCCGAACCCTCCACCAGGAGCGCGAACCTGGTGATGCCTGTCCGCTCGGCGGTCGCGGCGAGCCGGTCGGCGGCGAGCCGGGGCGGGCCCACCGGATGAAGGCCGCAGAGCAACTCCGTATAGGCGACCGGGTCGCGCATCACGCGGTGCCTGCCGTCGACCGTCACATGGGCGTCCAGTCCCTGTCGCAGCCACCCCGGCATCGCCTTCGCGAGTGTCTCCACGGCCTCCGCGGACCGGTCCGCGATCTGGGCGACGCCCGCGGAGACATGGCCCGCTTCCCGGACACTCTCGGGCGACCGGCCCGCGGCGAGCGCGGTGGAGGCCCACAGGGCGACCATCTCGGCCTTCTCCTCGTCGCCGCAGTGCATTCCGAGGAGCATCGGCAGGCCGTTCTCGGCGGCGAGTCTCACGCTCTTCGGCGACGTGCACGCGACGATCACCTCGGGGCCACCCGGCCCTTGGGCGCCTTTCCCGTCGTTCCCGTCGAGCAGCTCGTCGGCCCGGGGGACCACCGCGACCTCACGGAAGCCGAATCGCTCCCCGTTGCCCGCCACGCGTGGTTTGCGCAGCCAGTCGAGCAGCAGGTCCAACGACTCCGGGAAGCCCTTCTCGTACGCCTCCAGGCCCCCTCCGAACACCTCCAGGTCCACCCAGGGCCCGCCCCGTCCCACACCGAGGGAGAACCTGCCCCCGCTGGTGAGTTGGAGCAGCGCGGCCTGTTCACCGAGCGCCACCGGATGCTGGTTCGGCAGCACGCTGACCGCCGTACCGACCCGGATCCTGCGGGTGCGGCCGAGCAGCAGCGCGGCCAGCGTGACGGCGGACGGGCAGACCCCGTACGGCACGAAATGATGTTCTGCCAGCCAGACCGAATCGAGCCCGGATTCCTCTGCGACCTCGGTGGACCGGATCGCGCGATGCAGCGCTTCCCCCGGCCCCTGCCCCGGAAACTGGGCTGCCAGTACGAACGTTCCCACGCGCATCGCCGATTACCTCCTTGTGGCCGACGCGGCTCTCCCCTACTGGCAACAACGTCTGACACGTGCCAAAGGCACGGTCCGCGGCGAAGTTGTTGCGATTTTCCGGTAACCCGTCCTGTCCCGGGCCGTACCGGACGCCTGCCCCGGCCGAATGGCCCTACGCTTGACGGGAACTGCCCAGCCTGCCCCGTGAGGTGTCACGTGTCCCCGCGCCGTAACCGTCCCCGAGGCGGCGAGAGTCCCACCGACAGCGCAAGCGTGTCGGGGGAGCGCTACGGCGGGGGCGGGCGCGCCGAGGAGTGGCAGGGCGAGCAGTGGTCGGTGCGCCCGGTGAGCGGCGCGAGCGCGGCGGGCAAGCGGTACCGCTGCCCCGGCTGCGACCAGGAGATCCCGTCCGGCGTACCGCACCTCGTCGCCTGGTCCGAGTACGGCGGGATCGACGACCGCAGGCACTGGCACAAGGCGTGCTGGAACGCGAAGGACCGCCGCACCACAAGGGTGCAGCGGTCCAGGAACGCGCCGCGCTACTGAGCTCTGCCGGCCGGTGACCGGTCAGGCGTCGCGCCGGTCCAGCGACACATAGGCGCCGGCCATGGCCACGGCCGTGACGCCCAGCATGATCCACAGCGGCTCCCAGCCGGACGGCCCCGACGCGGAGACCGAGGCGTCGTACAGCCCGCCGAGCTGGCTGGGGATCGAGTAGTTGAACAGGGCCTGCTGCACGTCGGCGAGCGACGGCGAGAACATGAACATGGCCAGCACGAGCGGCAGCAGTACCACCGCGATCATGATCGTGATCGCGCCGGCGGAGTGCCGGATGAGGGCGCCGACCGCGAGCGACAGCAGTCCCAGGGTCGCGATGTAGAGACCGACGCCGACCGTGGCGCGCAGCCAGTCGTCACCGCTGGCGGTACCGCCGTCCACGAGGGCCGTCTGCAGCGCGGCGACGAGCGTGGTCATCACGGTCGTGATGGTGAAGGTGAGCAGGAAGAAGACGATCGCCTTCGCGCTCAGCACCCGGGCGCGGCTGGGGCAGGCCGTCAGCGTCGTACGGATCATGCCGGTGCCGTACTCGGTGGCGAGGGTCATCACGCCGAGCGTGATCACACAGATCGAACCGAGAAGCACCCCGAAGAAGCCGAGGCTGAGCACCGTGGCGGAGCCGATCTCGGAGCCGGACATGTTGACGGCGGCGGCCGACAGCAGTCCGATGCCGAGCAGCAGCACGATCATGACGCCGAGCGTCCACATCGTGGAGCGCACGGAGCGGATCTTGGTCCACTCGGAGGCGAGTGCGTCGGCGAGGGTGGCGCGGCGCTGCGGGATCGGCGAGGTGTACAGATCGGTGGGCGCGGGCGCCCAGTTCTGCTGCGGGTACTGCTGCGCCTGCTGCTGGTACGGCGCCTGCGGAGTCGGCGGCGTTGTCATCGGGCGTCCTCGCTGGTGTCGTGCTTGGTCAGGTCTGCGGGGCCGGCTGCGGGCGCGGCGGGTGCGGTCGTGGGCACGGCCGGGGCGGCCACGGGCGGTGCCGTGTACGGGTTCTGTCCGGGCGGCGGCGGGGCGTACCAGCCCTGCTGCGGTACCTCAGGGACGGTCGGCGGCGGCGGTGCGTATCCGCCGCCCGGCACGGGCTGCTGCAGCCCGGCCTTCTGGTCCACTGTTGAGCGGTAGTCCACGGCGCCCTGCGTCATCCGCATGTACGCCTCCTCCAGCGAGGCCTGGTGCGGTGAGAGCTCCCACAGCCGCACATCCGCTCCGTGCGCCAGGTCACTGATCCGCGGCAGCTGCAGTCCGGTGACCCGCAGGGCCCCACCCGGCTCCGACATGACCTGGCCGCCCGCCTCGGTGAGCGCGGCGGTCAGCTTCTCCCGCTGCTCGGGCTGCGCATCCGGGACCCGTACCCGCGCGAAATCGGCCGAGTTGGCGGAGATGAAGTCCGTGACGCTCATATCGGCGAGCAGCTGCCCGCGCCCGATCACGATCAGATGATCGGCGGTGAGCGCCATCTCGCTCATCAGATGGCTGGAAACGAAGACCGTACGGCCCTCGGACGCCAGCAAGCGCATCAGATTGCGGACCCAGAGAATGCCCTCCGGGTCGAGACCGTTGACGGGCTCGTCGAAGAGCAGCACCTGCGGGTCGCCCAGCAGCGCCGCCGCGATCCCGAGCCGCTGCCCCATGCCGAGCGAGAAGCCCTTGGACCGCTTCCTGGCGACGTCCTGCAGGCCCACGACGCCGAGCACCTCGTCGACCCGGGCGGCCGGGATACCCGCGAGCTGCGCCAGCGAGAGCAGGTGGTTACGGGCGCTGCGGCCTCCGTGTACCGCCTTGGCATCCAGCAGCGCACCCACCTGGCGCGGCGCGTTCGGCAGGCTGCGGAAGGGACGCCCGCCGATCGTCACATGGCCGGAGGTCGGCCGGTCCAGGCCGAGCATCATGCGCATCGTGGTGGACTTGCCCGACCCGTTGGGACCGAGGAATCCGGTGACGGCGCCGGGCCGCACCTGGAAGGAAAGGTTGTACACGGCTGTCTTCGCGCCGTAGCGCTTGCTCAGGCCGACTGCCTCGATCATGCTCCAGCCCCATCGACTTATCTGTCGTCGGGGCCCAGGCCGTCCGGCCGCACGCCCCCCGTAAGAGTTAGGAGGATATCCGGGCTTTGACGGTTCCGGCCAAGCCGTTACCAGGGCGCGCCGCCCTCGTGACGGACGCCGCCCCGCAATTGCCGGCCGGTTTTATGCGTCCCGCTTCTTGAGCACGAGGTACCCGCCGATCAGCGCGGCCACCACCCATGCGGCCAGAATGCCGAGCCCGCCCCACGGCCCGTACGGCGCCGGTTCGCTGTTCATGGCGGCCGGAACCACCTGCATGATCTTGGATCCCGCCTGATCGGGGAAGTAACGGGCCACGTTCTTGGTGCCCGGGACCGCCGACAGGATCTGCGAGACGAGGAAGAAGAACGGCATCAGGATGCCGAGCGACAGCATCGAGCTGCGCAGCATCGTCGCCACGCCCATGGAGAAGATCGCGATCAGCCCCATGTAGATGCCGCCGCCGAAGACCGCGCGCAGGACATTGTCCGCACCGATGTCCGTGCGATGGTCGCCGAGGAGGGCCTGGCCGAGGAAGAACGTGGCGAAGCTGGTGACCAGCCCGACCACCAGCGACAGCACACCGGCCACCAGGATCTTGCTGAAGAGGAACGAACCGCGCTGCGGCACGGCCGCCAGCGAAGTACGGATCATGCCGGAGCTGTACTCCGTGCTGACCACCAGGACACCGAAGACGACCATCGCGAGCTGACCGAGGACCAACCCGGAGAAACTGAGCAGGGCCGGGTCGAAGGTGGCCTGCTCCGCCAAGGGGAGTTCGTCGAACTGGGAGTTCATCAGCGCGCACAGTGCCGCGCTCATCGCCACGGTGACGGCGAACGCGGAGACCAGGGTCCAGGTGGTCGAGGAGACCGTACGGATCTTGGTCCACTCGGAGTTCAGCAGCGCGGGTACCGATGCCATCGTCGTCACGCCCCCTTTCCGGGGCCGGAGGTGCCGGACGTGAAGCTGTCGCGCTGCTGGTTCCACTGCTCGCCCCACTGGGGGCCCGCGGGCGGTGGCGGCCACCCGGCGTGGTCCGCATGGGCGTGGTACTCCACGGAGTCCGCCGTCATCTGCATGAACGCCTCCTCCAGCGAGGCCCGCTGGGAGCTCAGCTCATGCAGCACGATCTGGTGCTGCGCGGCCAGCTCGCCGAGCTGTTCGCCGGTGGCGCCGTCGATCTCGAGCACGCCGCTACCCGATTCGACCGCGACGATGCCCGCCTCGTGCAGCACATCGCGCAGCCGTTCCTGCTGCGGGGAGCGCATCCGCACATAACTGCGCGAGTTCTGGTGGATGAAATCGGCCATCGAGGTGTCGGCGAGCAGCCGGCCCTGGCCGATGACGATCAAATGGTCCGCTGTGAGTGCCATTTCGCTCATCAGGTGCGAGGAGACGAAGATCGTCCGGCCTTCCGCCGCGAGCGTCTTCATCAGATTGCGGATCCAGTGAATTCCCTCGGGGTCCAGACCGTTGACGGGTTCGTCGAACATCAGGATCTCGGGATCACCGAGCAGCGCGGCCGCGATCCCGAGCCGCTGGCCCATTCCGAGGGAGAACGACTTGGACTTCTTCTTCGCCACCGCGCTCAGGCCGACGGTGTCGAGGACTTCCGGGACGCGGCTCTCCGGAATGCGATTGCTCTGCGCGAGACAGAGCAGATTGTTGTACGCGCTGCGTCCTCCGTGCATCGACTTGACGTCGAGCAGCGCACCGATGTGCCTCAGGGGCTCCGCCAGCTCACGGTAGTGCCTGCCGTCGATCCGCACCGATCCGCTGGTCGGGTTGTCGAGATCGAGCATCATCCGCATCGTGGTGGACTTGCCCGCCCCGTTCGGGCCCAGAAAACCTGTCACCATTCCAGGTCTGACCTGGCATGAAAGGTGGTCGACGGCAACCTTGTTGCCGAAGCGCTTGGTGAGGTCATCAAGCTCGATCATGCGTTCACGCTAGAACGGCCACGCGCCCGGCGCCACCACAAGGGCGGAACCGGGCGCGCAAAGGGTACAGCTGAGGTACCGCGGCGTCAGCGGGTCTGCTGAGCCGGGACACCACGGGTGACGGGCTCGTCGTCCACCGGCGAACCCGCGGCGGCCACCGCGGCACCGGTCAGCGTCGCCAGCATCTCGCGGACGTTGGTCAGCTGCGCGTTGATGGAGTCGCGGCGGTTGGTGAGCGCCGCCAGCTCGCGCTCCGATTCGCTGCGGATCCGGTCGGCCTTGGCGTTCGCGTCGGCCACGATGTCCTCGGACTGGCGCTGCGCGGTCTCCACGGTCTGACGCGCCCGGCGCTCGGCGTCCGTACGGAGCTTCTCGGCCTCCAGGCGGAGCTGCTCGGCGCGGTGCTCGATCTCGGCGAGGCGCTTCTCGGCCTTGGCCTGACGGGACGCGAGGTCGCGCTCCGACTGGTCGCGGCGCTTGGCCAGGTTGGTCTCGAAGTCCGCGGCGGCCTGGGCGGCCTTGGCGCGGGTCTCCTCGAAGAGGGCGTCGGCCTCCTCGCGCTTCTGCGCCGCGTCCTTCTGGGCCTCGGTACGCAGCGCGTTGGCCTCACCCTTGGACTTCTCGACGATGCGGACGCCCTCGTCCTCGGCCTTCGCCTTGCGCTCGGAGGCGAACGACTCGGCGTCGTTGCGCACCTGCTGGGCGGCCGACTCGGCGAGCTCGCGGTGCTGCTCGGCGGCGCGACGGGCCTCCTCGCGCAGGTCCTTCGCCTCCTCCTCGGCGAGGCGGAGAATCTTCTCCACACGCGCACCGAGACCCGCGTACGACGGCTCTGCGTCGTTCACCTGGGCCTGGGCGTTCTGCGTCTCGAGGTGGAGCTCCTCGATGCGCTTTTCCAGAGACGTGATGCGGGTCAGAGCACTATCACGGTCGGCGACGAGCTTGGTAATGCGGTCATCCACCTGACCGCGGTCGTAACCACGCCGCACTAGCTCGAAGCCGAAGGGGGAGGAAGGGTCACTCATGGGGTTCCTGTCGAAGTAAGACCGGTGAGGTGATAGAGGGAATCCTAGGGGCCCGGGCGGCGTGTCATCGAGTGGATGCCCGTTTGATCTGGAGAATGACACCCCTTTTGAGTGGCTGACCCCCGGAACCCTTGCCACTCGGAGGGTTGAACGTTCTTGTCGAAGCACGTGACACGGTCGCTCGACTACCCCTCGGACGACTTGCCACTCGATCGAGTGCCTGCCGACGCTCCGGCTTTGACGCCGGTGGACCCGCCACCCGTGCCCTTGCCGCCGCCCGTCGGTGCCTCGAAGGACTCCAATGCCTCCAGTACGTCCTGGACGCGGGAGATCTCCGTGTTGATGTCCTTGCGCCGGCGCACCAGGACGTCGAGCTCGCGCCGCCCCTCGTCGACCGTCTGCTTCGCCTCCTGCTCGGCGTCGGCCCGCAGCTTCTCGGCCTCGCGGACCATGCTGGCCTTCTTCTGCTCGGCCTCCTTCAGCAGCGATTCGGCCCGCTTCACCGCGGCGATCCGGACCTTGCTCGCTTCCGAATTCGCGTCCGCCAGCAACTCCTTCGCCTTCGCCGCGGCCTCCTCGCGCTGCTCGGTCGCCGCCTTCATCAGCTTGTCGACGCGCTCGCCCGCCGTCTTCATCTGCTCGGAGGTCTCCCGCCGGGCCCGGTCGTGCAGCTGCTCGATCTCGCTCTCCAGACGCGCCCGGAGCTCCTCCGTCCGCTCCCGAATGGCCGTGGCGTCCCGGCGCGCACCGACCAACAGCTCGTCCGCGTCCGTACGCGCCCGCTCCACCAGGGTGTTGCCCTCGACGGTCGCCTCGGAGGTGATCCGCACGGCCTCCTTGCGGGCCGCGCCGACCATCGTGTCGGCCTGCTCCTCGGCCTCGGTGGCGGCGCGCAGCGCCTCCTCCTGGGCCTTGTTCATGAGCTGGTCGGCCTGCTCGGCGGCATCCGCACGACGCTTCGCCGCCGCCTCGCGCGTCTCGTCGACCAACCGGTCCGCCTCCGCGCGGGCCTCGCCGCGCAGCTGTTCGGCCGCCGCCTCCGCGTCGGTGCGCACCCGCTCCGAGTCCTCGCGGGTGCGTGCCGCGTGCTCCTGCGCCGAGCCGACAGTGGCCGCCGCCTCCGCGCGCAGCCGCTCCGCCTCGTCGGTCGCCTCGCCGAGGAGCCGCTCGGCCCGGGCGGTGGCGTCGCTGACGAGGGTCGTCGCCTGCTCTGTCGCCTCGGTACGGATCCGCTCGCTCTCGCCCGTCGCCTCGCCGACGAGCCGGTCGACCTGCGCCGCGGCGTCCGAACGCATCCGGTTGGCGTCCTCGCGGGCCTCCGCACGACTGCGGGAGGCATCCTGCTCGGCCGACGCCAGCGCGTCCGAAGCCTCGGTACGCATCCGCTGGCTGTACTCCGCGGTGTCCGAGCGCAGCCGATCCGACTCGGTGATCGCGTCGCTGACGGTCCGTTCGGCCATCGCCTTGGCGGCCTCGGACTCCTCCTGCGCCTCCCTGCGGATCCGGCTCGCGTCCTCGCTCGCCCGCTCCCGCTCCGCGTACGCATCGGCGCGGACCCGGTCCGCCTCCTCCTGCGCCTCGGCCTTCGTCCGCTCCGCCACGTGCTCGGCGGTGGAACGCAGCCCGGCGATCTCCGCCTCGGCCTGCTCCTGGAGCCCGGAGACCGAGTCCCGTACCTGCTGGGCGGTCTGCTCGGCCGCGGAGACCATCTCGGTCGCCCGCGCGTCCGCCTCCCCGACCAGGCGGTGCGCCTCGGCCTGCGCCTCCTCGACCCGCTTGCGGGCGGAGGCGAGCAGCTCCTCGCTCTGCTCGCGGGCGCGCTCGCGCTCCTGGTTCGCCTCGGTGCGCGCCGCATCGAGGGTCTCCTGCGCCTCGCGGCGGCGCCGGTTCGCCTCCTCCTGCGCGGCGGCCAGCGCCTCGGCGGCCTCGGTGCCCACGCGTTCGGCGGCGGCCGCGGCCTCGGCCCGTACCCGGTCGGCACTGTCCTGGGCCTCGGACTTGAGCCGTTCCGCCTCGGCGGCCGCCTCGCTACGCAGCCGTACGGCGACGGACTCGCCCTCGGCACGCGACTGCGACGCATCCGCCGCGGCCTCGTCGCGCAGCCGCTCGGCCTCGGTCTGCGCCTGTGTCTGCAGGGCGCGCAGCCGCTCGGCGGCCTCCGAGCGCAGTCGCTCGGCCTCCTCGTTCGTCTCGCGGCGGATCCGCTCCGCCTCGCCGCGCGCGTCCACCAGCGTCTGCTCGGCGGCGGTGACCCGGGTCTCGGCCTCGGTGTGCAGCCGGGCCAGCTCGTCGGCGGCCTCGGCCTGCCGGGCGGCGACCGCACGCTCGGTCTCCTCCCGGAGCCCGGCCGCCGCCTGCTCGGCCGCGGCCGTGGTGGATTCCGCCTGCTCCTCGGACTCCGTACGCAGCCGGTCGGCCTCGGCACGGGCCCGCTCCAGCGCTTCCTCGGCCTGGGTGCGCAGGGCCGTGGCGCGCTCGACGGCCTCGGTACGGACCCGGTCGCTCTCGGTGCCCGCGGCGGTCCGCAGTTCCTCGGCGTCCGCCTTCGCCTTGGACAGCAGCTCTTCGGCGGTCTTCGCGCCCTCCTCGATCTGCTGGACGGCCTCGCGGCGGGCCTCGCCCCTGATCCGCTCGCCCTCGGCGACCGCCTCGGAGCGCAGCTGCTCGGCCTCGCCGCGCAGCCTGCGGGCCTCCTCCTGCAGCTCGACGGTCCTGGCCCGGTACTCCTCGGTGTCGTCCTTGGCCGCGCCCTTGAGCTGGTCGGCCTGTTCGGCGGCCTCGCCGCGCAGCCGGTCCGCCTCGGCCTCCGCCTCGCGGCGGATCCGGTCGGCCTCCTCGCTCGCCGCCTTCGTGGTCGACCGTGCGTCCTCGGACGCCTTGGTCAGCACCTCCTCGGCGGTCCTGGCCGCCTTGGCGAGCTGGGCCGCGGTGTCCTCGACGGCCGCCGTGCGGGCCTTCTCGGTTGCCTCGGACTTGATCCGGTCCGCCTCGGCGCGGGCGTCGGCGAGCGCCTGCCCGGCTTCCGCCTTCAGCGCCTCGGCGTCCTTCGTGGCCTCGCCGACCAGCCGGGCGATCTCCGACTTGGCCGTACGGGTGCGCTGCTCGTTCTGCGACTCGGCGCCGGCCAGCCGCTTGACCGCGGCCTCCTTCGCCTCGGCGAGGACCTTCTCCGCCTCCAGGCGGGCCTCGCGCAGCTGCGTCTCGGCCTCCTGCATGCGCTGCTCGGCGGCCCGGTTCAGCTCGGCGGTCTGCTGCCGGGTCTGCTCGGTCTCCGCGGTCGTCGACGTACGCAGCTGTTCGGCGTGGCTGGTGGCCTCCTGCGCCTGGCTGGAGGCGGCGCCCAGCAGCCGCTCGGCGTCCTTGCGGGCGCGCAGCAGGATCGCTTCGGCCTCGGAACGGGCGGACTCCGCCTCGGAGCCGAGCCGGTGCCGGGTCTCGTCGGCGAGCCGGGCGGCCGCGGCGCGGGCGGCCGCCAGGGACTGCTCGGCCTCGGCCCGGGACTCGTCGAGCAGCCGGCGGGCCTGGGACTCGGTCCTGGCCCGGAGCTGCTCGGCCCAGGCGACGTTCTCGTTGACATGCGACTCGACGGTCTGGCGGCGCTCCGCCAGCTCCTGGTCGAGGCGCTGCCGGCGCTGCACGGCCTCGTTGTGCAGCTCGGCCTGCAGCCGCGCCTGGTGCTCGGCGTGCTCCTGCAGGATCCGCTGCGTCTGCGCCCGGGCGTCACGGAGCTCGCGCTCGGCGTCGGTGCGCAGCTGGTCGGCCTGGATCTGGGCATTGCGGAGCAGCTGGTCGGCCTGGTAACCGATGTCCGCGCTGTCGTAGGCGGGACGGGTCGCGAGATTGCGCCGAGCCTCGTGCAGCTTGGCGCGCAAGACCTCGACCTGGTAACCGAGGTCCTCGGCGTGCTGGACGGCCTTCTCCCGGTCGGTCCTCAGCCGGTCCATCTCGGCTTCGAACCGCGAGAGATGGTCGTCTTCAGCTCGGTGGCTCTCCTGGCGTTCGTAGCCCCGCACTGCGCGGTCCCATCCGTCCCCTGGTCGCAACTCTCCAAACGAGTACCGCTCGCCGGCGAACGGTCCCCCGGGGAATGGTGACAGATCAACGGCTGGGGACGCGGCGCGGCCCCGACCCGGCCCCGGCCCGGAACCGCCCACTCTACCGGGCCGGGTATCCGGAGGTCAGTGCTCCGCCCGGGACGTGACCAGTTCGGTGAGTACGCCGTGGCAGTCCTTGGGGTGCAGGAAGGTGATCCGCGACCCCATCGACCCGGTCCTGGGCTCGTCGTACAGCACCCTGACGCCCTTGGAACGGATGTCCGCGGCGTCCTCGTCGACGTCTGCGGTGCCGAAGGCGATGTGATGGACCCCCTCGCCGTTCTTGGCCAGCCATTTTCCGACGGCCGAGTCCTCGCGGGTGGGTTCCAGGAGCTGGAGGTACGAGGCACCGCCGTCCGAGGTCTCGTTGATCTTGAGCATGGCCTCGCGTACGCCCTGCTCCTCGTTTACCTCGGAGTGGAAGACTTCGAAGCCGTAGGTCGAGCGGTAGAACTCGACAGTTTTGTCAAGGTCGAAACAGGCGATTCCGATGTGGTCGATTCGCGTCAGCATGGACAACAGTGGAGCGCTCCACCGATGGTTACGCAACGTGCGCGCGATCACACCCGCTGCTGGATGACGGGCGGCGTACCGCTCAGTACATTCGAGTAAACCCTCGTTCACATCTAATCCAAGGGGCCGTGCCTCATGTCTGGAACGACCGGTACCACCTCAGTGATCGTCGCGGGCGCCCGTACGCCCATGGGCCGTCTTCTCGGCTCCCTGAAGAGCTTCTCCGGAGCCGATCTCGGCGGCTTCGCCATCAAGGCCGCGCTGGACCGGGCCGGTATCGGCGGCGACCAGGTCGAGTACGTGATCATGGGCCAGGTGCTCCAGGCCGGGGCGGGGCAGATGCCGGCACGCCAGGCCGCGGTCAAGGCCGGTATCCCGATGAACGTTCCCGCGCTCACCGTCAACAAGGTCTGCCTCTCCGGCCTCGACGCCATCGCCCTGGCCGACCAGCTGATCCGCGCGGGTGAATTCGACGTCGTCGTCGCCGGCGGCCAGGAGTCCATGACCAACGCCCCGCACCTGCTCCCGAAGTCCCGTGAGGGCTACAAGTACGGCGCGATCGAGATGCTCGACTCGATGGCGTACGACGGTCTGACCGACGCCTACGAGAACATCCCGATGGGCGAGTCCACCGAGAAGCACAACACCCGCCTCGGTCTGAGCCGCGCCGACCAGGACGAGATCGGCGCCCTGTCCCACCAGCGCGCCGCCGCCGCCCAGAAGAACGGTCTCTTCGAGGCCGAGATCACCCCGGTCGAGATCCCGCAGCGCAAGGGCGACCCGATCCTCTTCTCCAAGGACGAGGGCATCCGCGCCGAGACGACCGTCGAGTCCCTCGGCAAGCTCCGCCCGGCCTTCACCAAGGACGGCACGATCACCGCGGGCACCTCCTCGCAGATCTCCGACGGCGCCGCCGCGGTCGTCGTGATGAGCAAGGCCAAGGCCGAGGACCTGGGCCTGGACTGGATCGCCGAGATCGGCGCCCACGGCAACGTGGCCGGCCCGGACAACTCGCTCCAGTCGCAGCCGTCCAACGCGATCAAGCACGCGCTGAAGAAGGACGGCCTGAGCGTCGAGGACCTCGACCTCATCGAGATCAACGAGGCGTTCGCGGCCGTCGCCGTCCAGTCGATGAAGGACCTCGGCGTCTCCCCGGAAAAGGTGAACGTCAACGGCGGCGCCATCGCGCTCGGTCACCCGATCGGGATGTCCGGCGCCCGCGTGGTGCTGCACCTGGCGCTGGAGCTGAAGCGGCGCGGCGGCGGCACGGGTGCGGCGGCGCTGTGCGGTGGCGGCGGTCAGGGCGACGCGCTGATCATCCGCGTCCCGGGCAAGTAGTCCTCGTCACGTACGCGCAGAGCAAACCGAACGGAGCGGTTGATAGTGGACGTCCCCACCCTGGTCGAGCAGGCCCGTGAAGGCCGGCCGCGGGCCGTGGCCCGGCTCATCTCCCTCGTGGAGGGGGCGTCGCCGCAGCTGCGCGAGGTGATGGCGGCCCTCGCGCCGCTGACCGGGAACGCGTACGTCGTCGGGCTCACCGGTTCACCGGGTGTCGGCAAGTCGACCTCGACCTCGGCGCTCGTCTCGGCGTACCGGCGGGCCGGCAAGCGGGTCGGCGTCCTCGCCGTCGACCCGTCGTCGCCGTTCTCCGGCGGCGCGCTCCTCGGCGACCGGGTCCGGATGTCGGAGCACGCCTCCGACCCCGGCGTCTACATCCGCTCCATGGCCACCCGCGGCCACCTGGGCGGCCTCGCCTGGTCGGCGCCGCAGGCGATCCGGGTGCTGGACGCGGCAGGCTGCGACGTGATCCTGGTGGAGACTGTCGGCGTCGGCCAGTCGGAGGTGGAGATCGCCGCCCAGGCCGACACCTCGGTGGTGCTCCTCGCGCCCGGCATGGGCGACGGCATCCAGGCGGCGAAGGCCGGAATCCTGGAGATCGGCGACGTGTACGTCGTCAACAAGGCCGACCGGGACGGCGCGGACGCCACCGCCCGCGAGCTCAACCACATGCTGGGTCTCGGGGAGTCCCGCGGCCCCGGCGACTGGCGGCCGCCGATCGTGAAGACGGTCGCCGCCCGGGGCGAGGGCATCGACGAGGTCGTCGAGGCCCTGGAGAAGCACCGGGCGTGGATGGAGGAGCACGGCGTCCTGACCGAGCGCCGCACGGCGCGCGCGGCCGGTGAGGTCGAGACGATCGCGGTCACCAGACTCCGCGAACGCATCGGCGACCTGCACGGCGACCGCCGCCTCGGCGCCCTGGCCGAACGCATCGTGGCGGGCCGCCTGGACCCGTACGCGGCGGCGGACGAACTGGTGGCGGGGATCACGGGCGAGTCCTGACAGGCGGGTACCGGGGGGCGAGGGGTGGCGTGCGGGCCGCCCCTCGCCCGCTCGCCCTCGTCAGCCGTTCGGGTGAGTCGTCCGCACCGGAGCCTTGCGCGGGCCGTGACCGGCGCATGGCAGGATGACGGACCACACGTGTCATGCACACCGGGGGGAAGCGACACATGCTGGGGCCGCTGCGTGAGGACTCGCCCAGACGGATCGGGCCGTACGAGATACGGGCCCGGCTCGGCGCGGGCGGCATGGGGGAGGTCTTCCTCGGAGACCCGGGCGACGGCGGGGATCCTGTCGCCCTCAAGACGGTGCGCCGCGATGTGGCGCAGGACCCCGGCTTCCGTCACCGTTTCCGCCGCGAGATCGCGGTCGCCCGTTCCGTCACCAGCCCCTTCCTTGCCCCGCTGCTCGACGGGGACGCAGACTCCGAAGTGCCCTGGCTGGCCACCGGATACGTGGCCGGGCCGACCCTGTCCGCCGCGGTCCGCCGGGCCGGTGCGATGGACGAGGGCGAGGTGCGGATGCTCGGCGCCGGGCTCGCCCGCGCGCTCGCGGCCGTCCATGCGGCCGGGGTCGTGCACCGGGATGTGAAGCCCGGCAATGTGATGCTGGCCGAGGACGGTCCGCGGGTCATCGACTTCGGGATCGCGCGGGACGGCAACGCCACCCCGCTGACCACCACCGGCCGGATGGTCGGCAGCCCCTCCTTCATGTCCCCGGAACACGTGGCGGGCAGCGGGCGCGTCACCTTCGCCTCCGACGTCTTCTCTCTCGCTTCCGTGCTCTGCTTCGCCGCCACCGGCCGCGATCCCTTCGGCGACGGGCCGGTAGCCGCCGTGCTCTACCGGGTCAAGTACGTCGAGGCCGATCTCGAAGGCGTACCGGACGCGCTGCGCGCCGTACTCGCCGACTGCCTGGCCGCCGACCCCGCCGACCGCCCCACCGCCGCCGGACTCGCCGAGCGGCTCGCCCCGGGCGCAGCGCAGCAGTGGCCCGAGCCGGTGCGGCAGCACATCGCCGAGTACGGCAGGGAACTGGCCCGGGTCCGTACCCTCGACGGACCGCTGCTGCCCGGCTACACGCCGACCGAGGCGGCCACCGGCAGCCGGGCGCCGATCCATCAACTGCCCACCCAGGGAACTGATTTCGCGCCGGGTCTGCATGTCGCGCACACGCAGGGTCCCGGGCTCCCCCAGGCCGGAGGCCCGCCCCGGCGGCGCGCTCTGGCGGCCGCTCTGGCGGCACTGGTCCTCGCGGGTGCGGCGACAGGCGCGATCCTGGCCCTGCGCAACAACGACCGTGGCAACAACATCGCTTCTCCCGGGGGGAGTTCGCCCGCGCCCGTCACCATGGTCGCCGGAGTGGACGAGGACGGTGGACTGGACGGCTCGGGCACGGTTCCGTACGGCCGCCAGGTCCGTCCCGCGGGATGGAAGCCCTGGCGGGGGAAGTTCACCAAGCCTCCGCTGGGCTGCACGGCGGGCAACCGCGTAGTCGTGTGCCGGATGGTGGACGGCACCTATGAGGCGCTGTCGGCAGCCGACGGCAGGCACTTGTGGTCCCGGGACACGGGGGAGACCGGACATTCCGCCGGCTACGGGCCGCGCGGGCAGTTCTTCATGCCCACGGGCGCCACCCGTCCCGCCGTTTCCGGCGACACCGTCGTGATCGTCGCGGCGCAGCGGGTGCAGGTCCTGGACGCCAGGACCGGCAAGGTCCGCTGGGACGCGCGGGCCGGCGGGGCCTATACGCCGGAGAGCAAACCGCTGGTCGCCGACGGCATGGTCTTCGTCGCGTCGCTGCAACTGCCCGAAGGCACAGAGCTCCTGGCGTACGACCTGCGGACCGGGACGGAGAAGTGGCGCGCACCGCTGGCCAAGAAGGAGCTGGCCTCTTTCGAGAAGCGCAACTACTGGCCGCTCGCCGCCCAGGGCGGGGCGCTCTACGCCATGACATCGGATGGTGTGAGGGCCTATCGGATCAAGGACGGCACTGTGCTCGGCACGGCCGCCGGACGGACGATGCAGACCGCAGGTGACGGGATTCCCGACAGCGGGTGCGGCTCCGTCCGAGTGCGCGGATCCGCGGTCTTCTGCCCGACCTATGTGTCCACCGGTGAACGCGGCAGCTTCCGGGACGACCTGACCCTTCTGCGCTTGAAGGGACCGGGGCTGGGCGAGCCGGACGAATACCGGCTGCCCAAGGAATCCGTCGCCGACACGCTGCTGGGCGCGGTCGCCGACAACGTCGTGACCTTGCGGCGGCAGTCGCTCGAAGCCACCGACGAAGCCGGTGCCGCCCAGCCGCAGATGATCGTGGTCGGCGGGGCGGACGAGAGCGCCGTCGGCCGGTACCCGCTGAAACTGTCGGCGCCGGGCGGCCGCTCGAACCCCACCTCCGACCCCATGATCGTGGCGGGCCGCGTGGTGTGGGCGGACAGCTCCGCGCTGTACACCGTGCCGCTCGGCAGGGACGGCAGGCCGGGCGCGGTCCGCCGGACGGTGCTCGACGGGGCGCCGGGCCCGACGGTCGCGCCGGCGTACGACGCCGTCACGAACGGCGTGGACTTCGAGAAGGAGCTGCTCGACCCGGTCCTCCTGCCGGTCGGCGGCGTGGTGCACGTGATCTACGACCAGGGCATGGCGGTCTCCGTGCCGCTGCCCGAATGAGCCGTCCCCGGGTGAAGTGGAGTGCGCGGTGATCGAGCCGCTTCCGGCTGGACAACGCCGGGTGATCGGCCCGTACCAGCTGCTCGGGCTGCTGGGCGCGGGCGGCATGGGCGAGGTGTATCTGGCCAGGCCGGTCGTGCCCGAGGACGGGCGTCTGGTCGCGCTGAAGACCATCCGCGCCGATCTGGACCTCGACGACGGCTTCCGCATCCGTTTCCGCCGCGAGATCGATGCCGCCGGGCTCGTACGCAGTCCGCACACCGCGGCCCTCGTCGGTGGCGACCCGGGCGACCGGCTGCCCTGGCTGGCGACGGAGTATGTCCCCGGACCCTCGCTCGCCGAAGCGGTCACGCGCAGCGGTCCGCTGCCGGAGCCGCTGGTACGGGCGCTGGGCGCCGGTCTTGCCCGTGCGCTCGCCGACATGCACGCCGTGCGCGTACTCCACCGCGATCTCAAGCCCGGCAATGTGCTGCTGGGCGCCCACGGGCCGAAGGTGATCGACTTCGGGATCGCCCAGGCCTTCGACGCCACTCAGCTGACCCGGACCGGCGTCGTGGTGGGCAGCCCGGGCTACATCTCGCCCGAGCACGTGGGCGGCTCGCGGGCGCTCGTACCGGCGTCCGATGTGTTCTGCCTCGGCGCAGTCCTCGCCTTCGCGGCGAGCGGACGGGGGCCGTTCGACGACTCCGACATGGCGGCCGTGATCTTCCGGATCTCCCAGGGGGATGCCGAACTGGCCGGTGTGCCGGCGCAGTTGCGTGCGGTGATCGAGCGATGCCTCAGCAGTGGCCCTGCCGACCGCCCGACCCCCCAGGAACTGATCGCCCTGTTGCAGCCGGGGGAAGCGGCGCCGGGGGCATTCGTGTGGACGGACGGGGTGCGGGCGCAGCTCGCCTCGTACGAGGCGGATGCCCGCGCCTGTGCCGACGCGGCTCCACCGGCGTGGGCGGACCGGCCGATGCCCGCGCCTGTGCCCCCTGCTCGCACGCCGACCTTCCCCGGTTACGCCCCTGCAGTGGGCACGACCGCGGCGGGGGGCGCATCCCGGAGCAAGCGGCTGCGCAGGGGAGGGGCGGTCGCCGCTGTCGTCGTATGTCTCGTGCTGGGCGTCGTGCTCCTGCCCGGTCTGTTCAAGCCGGGCGGAAGCGGCGGTGGTGCGGCGACCGGCGCGAGCCCGAGCGAGTCCGCGGCCGCGCCCGCCGCGAAACGGCCGACCGGACCGGTCGTCGTACCCGCCGCGGACGCGGGGCACACCGGAGACTTCGGGAGCGCGGGCGCGGACCGCTCGCTCCGGTCGGCCGACTGGCAGCCCTGGAGCGCGAAAGTCGCGGACGGCGAAGTGGGATGTGTGCTGGCCGGTGCGGTGCTGGTCTGCGCCGGAACCGGTGGCGTCACCGCGCTGAATGCCGCGGACGGCTCACAGCTGTGGAAGACGCGTGCGGGGACGGGGACGGCGCTGATGGGTGGGGCCGTGAAGGACACTGCCTACGCCTTCGTAGGTGACCGCCTCGTCGCGTTCCGCGTCCGGGACGGTCACGAGGTGTGGAGCCTGCCGCTTCCCGCCGGGCAGCGCGCCACCACCGCCATCGAGAAGGACGGCGTCCTCCTGTACGTCACCCAGGACGAAGGCGCATCGGCAGGGAAGCTGTATGCCCGTCGACTCACCGGCGACCGTGCGCAGCTGTGGACGCGCCCGGTCGACGGTGGCGACGTCACGCTGGCCGCCGCCGGGGACCGGGTCGTCGTGGTGGGCCGCTCCCTCGATGTTCTGGACGCTGCGAGCGGCCGGCCGGCCGGACACGTGGAGAACGGTGGAGACCGGTGCGGCTCACCGGTGCTCGCCGGGCACGAGCTGCTCTGCACGGCCGACGCCGGCCTGAACGTCATCGATGTGAACTCCCCGCAGAAGGCTGGGCGGACGATTGCCGAAGGGATCCATGCCATCAGGCGGCCCGCCGTCTCGAATGACGGCACGGTCGTCGTGACTGCCGAGAACCAGATGTACGCGTACGCTCTCGCCGACGGCGGGCTGAAGTGGACCAGCGGTGACACACTCGGCTTCGACGGCACGCCCCATGTGGTGGGTGACCAGGTCGTTGTCACCACAGAGACGTCGATGGAGGCGTACGACCTGCACGCGGAGGGGAACAACGACAGCAGGAGCGGGAAGCGCTACACCGGCTGGCCCGAGAAGAAGACCGAGCCGGCGCTGATCGCGAGCGGCGACATGAACTTTCTGATCTTCGCCACAGGGCAGGTGGTCTCGGGGTACGGGCTCTGATCGGTCGTCCCCGTGGTCGTCCCCGTGGCGGCCGTCGTCCGGGCGGTCCGCGGTGGTCCCGGGACGAGGGCGGCGCCCGCTTCGCACTGCGCCTGCCCGGAACGGAATCAAGCCCCTCCGGCGACTGAGGGCAGAGCCCGCACCCCCGTGCAACGCCGCACCCCCGTGCAACGCCGCACCCCGTGCAACGCCGCGCCCCGTGCAACGCCGCGCCCCGTGCAACGGCTTGCCCCGTGCATCGGCTTGCCCCGCACAAGCGCGCCCGGCGGGCGCTACGGCTTACCCCGCCGCCCTCGCAAATGCTCCGCAACCGGCGTCAGCGCCGCGTGCAGGTCCGCCAGTGCCTCCGGCGTCAAAAGGTCCATGAAGTGCTTGCGCACCGATGCGACATGGTGCGGCGCGACCTTCTGCATCGTCTCCGCGCCCGTCTCCGTGAGCACCGCGTACAGACCGCGCCGGTCGGACTCGCAGTTCTCCCGGCGGACCAGCCCCGCCGTCTCCATGCGGGTGATCTGGTGCGAGAGCCTACTCTTGGACTGCAGCGTGGCCGCGGCCAGGTCGCTCATCCGCATGCGCTGGTCCTCCGACTCCGAGAGGTTCACCAGGATCTCGTAGTCGTTGTTGGTCAGGCCGAACGGCTGGAGGTCCTTCTCCAGCTGGTGCATCAGCAGCCTGCTGACGTCCAGGTGGGTGCGCCAGGCGCACTGCTCCGCGTCGCTCAGCCACTGGGTGGCCGTCTCGGTCTCCATATGGGGATTCTACCTAAGAAGTTGAAAGCCGGACGAAGTGGAGTTCTGTGACGCCCGGCACCGGCCCGGGGCGCCGGTTCCGGAAACGGCTCCGGAAACGGCTCCAGCGCTGGGCGCAGGCGGTCGCCGTCACACTCCGAAGTCTACCGTTCACAAACCGAAGCGACGCTGGAGGTCCCCCAGCTGGCCGGGCAGACGGGGGTTGGCGCCAGGTTGACCCGCGCCGCCACCCGGGACCCCTGCCTGCTGCGGCGTCGCCCCTGTCGGCTGCTCCGCCATCAGGACCTCGGTCGACTGGAGCAGCACCGTACCCGCGCCGACGAACTCGAACTGGTGCTCCTCGCCCGACGTCCCGCCGATCCCGGTCAGCGACCTGAGCCCGCCCATCACGCCCGTCATGTAGCCGTGGTCGTAGTGGTGGCACGGCGAGGGGCAGTCCGCCCAGCCCACCAGCGCCTGCGGATCGACCCGCAGTGGCGGCTCCATGAAGACCACCGGGCCGTTGGACGCGGCCACGAACTTGCCCGTGCCGATCAGCGTGAGAAAGCCCGGCACGATCGACTGCTTGAGCGCCAGCGTCGGCTGGTACGCGAGGAGGTTGCCGGACCGGATCGTCAGGTTCCCGTCGTCCAGGTCGTACGAGTTGACGTCGAAGGCCCGGTCGGCGAGCAGCATCTTGCCGCTTCCCTCGGCCACCACCCAGTCGCTCGCGTGCAGCGGCGAGTGGAAGCTCGTCCGGATCAGCCGTTCGAAGCGTCCGTGGCCGATGCCGTTGAACTCGATCCGCCCGTAGTAGGCGATCATCTTGCCCTTCTGCAGGAACCACTGGCTCCCCTTGAGCTCCACACAGAAGGTGTACGCATTGACGTTGTCGTCCGACGGCAGCGTCATCGGGTCAAAGATCACGGGCGTGCTCACAGCTTCTCCTCCGACGCCTGGACGTACACCGCGCCACTGCCGCTCAGCTCCAGCTGGAACGCCTCGCCGGAGCCGCGCCCCACCATGTCGCGCCAGCCGAGCGCGGTGGAGAGCTTGTTGCGTACGTCGCCGTGGTGGGCGACATAGGCCTGCGGGTCCACATGCACCTCGCGGCCCGGCGTGATGGGCAGCTCGATCACCCCGCCGTGTGCCATCACCGCGACCGCGCCATGACCCTTCAGCGTCGTGGTGAACAGGCCCTGCCCGGTCACCTGGCCGCGCACCATGCCCATGACCCCGCCCTGCGACCCCATGAACATCGTGCCCTGCTGCAGGGTCCCGTCGAAGGCGAGCAGCCGGTCGGCCTCCACGTACAGGGTGTCGCCGGCCAGGTTGATGACCTGGATGTGATGGCCGCCGTGGCCGAACATCACCGTGCCGCATGGGGTCTCCCCAGGGCCGCCAGGCCCGAGGGGAACTTCGACGGTCATCAGCGGCGTCGCCTCATTGGCCATCCGGCGGCCGATCATCGACATCACGCCGCCCTGGCCGCCCTGGATGTTCGGGGTGAACGACACCTCGCCGCGGTATGCGAGCATCGCGCCGCGCTGGCTGTACATCTTCTGGCCGGGGACCACTGTCGCCTCGACCATCTTCGAGTTGATCTCGCGGAACGGCATCAGACATCGCCCCCGATGGTGTTCCGCTCGCTCGGCTGCACGTAGACGAGTCCCTCGCCCTCGAATCTGATCTGGAACGACTCGCCCGAGCCCTCGCCCATCAGCGTCCGGAAGTTGACCCCGGACTGGAAGTGCTGCTGCAGATTGCCCTGGTGGGCGATGTACGCGCCGGGGTCGACGAACAGCGGGTACTGGGCGGTCACCCGCAGCACCACGGCCGAACCGTCCGACATGATCGCCGCCTGGCCGGTGCCCTCGACGGTGGTGGTGAACAGGCCGTTGCCGGTCGCCCCGCCGCGCAGCCCGGTGAAGGTGGTGCCGGTGCGCAGCCCGGCATCGGTGCAGAGCAGGTTGCTCGCCTCCACGTAGAGCTTCTCGCCGCGCAGCGAGACGAGGTTGATCTCGCTCGCGCGGTCGGCGAAGTAGCAGGTGCCCTGCCCGGTCACCTCCATCACGGTCATCTGCTCGCCGGTCAGCCGACGGGTCACCATGCCGCGGATGCCCTCACCGCCGCCGGACATCTTCTTGAACGCCATCCGGCCGTCGTACGCGACCATCGAGCCGTTCTTCGCCTTGACGGCGTCGCCGGTCAGATCGACGGCGAGCGTCTTGCTGCCTTGGAGTCGGAACATTGCCACCCCGTGACGGTAGCGGCAGGGGGCCTGGGTCCGACAGGGTCTGTGGGCCTATCCGGACCCTGAGTCGACCCTGATATGCGCCGATACGTTCCCCGGAGTGTCAACCGGCCCCCGCCCCCGGACCCGGTGGGTGACGATGCCACAATGGGACACGATTGTGCCTGTATTCACAAGCTGTGACGACCCTCCCACCGAAGGTGCCCTCGTGGACATCAAGACCGCTACCGCCCTGCACCGGCTGCGCCTCATCTCGATTCCCGAGGCGCTCTCCTTCCCGGCGCTGATCATCTTTGGCTCGATCCTCAGCCGCGTTTCGGACATCGACTTCCTGATGATGCCGCTCGGCATGCTGCACGGCGTCCTCTTCGTGACCTACGCCGTCCTGCTGCTGGACGTCTGGTCCAAGACCAAGTGGCCGTTCAAGCGCGTCGCGTTCTTCTTCCTGCTGGCGCTGCTGCCGTTCGGCGGGCTGTACGGCGACAAGGTACTGAAGCGCTACGAGGCCGACGGGGTCATCGCCGCCCGCGCCCGCCGGGAAGGCGTGGTCAGCGCGTGATCGTCGCCTTCTCCGTCAGCCCGCTGGGGGTCGGCGAGGATGTCGGCGAGTACGTCGCCGACGCCGTCCGGGTCGTCCGCGAGTCGGGGCTGCCCAACCGCACGGACGCCATGTTCACCTCCATCGAGGGTGAGTGGGACGAGGTCATGGACGTCGTCAAGCGCGCCGTCGCGGCCGTCGAGGCCCGTGCCGGACGTGTCTCCCTCGTACTGAAGGCCGATATCCGGCCCGGTGTCACCGACGGTCTGACCTCCAAGGTCGAGACGGTCGAGCGGTACCTCGCCGGCTGACGTCTCTCCGCATCATCCGGAGACCCCCCGCGCCGCACGGCGAGGGGGGTCTCCGTCACCCGTGGTGCGTTTCGGGCTCCACCGCCAGCGCGATCCCGAGCGGCGTCCGCTCGTACAGCACCTGGTGCCCGTACCGCCGCGAGGTCAGCAGCCCGGCCGCCCGCAGCACGGACAGATGCTCCGACACGGAGGACGGCGCCAGGCCGAGCCGGTGGGCGAGGGCGCTCGTCCCCGCCGGTTCGTCGAGCATGCACAGGATGTCGGCCCGCGCCCGCCCGAGCAGCCGTGCGAGCGTCTGTGGCGTACGGCCGGCGGGTTCCGTCCACAGACCACCGATCCCGCGCGCCGGATAGATCACCGCGGGCTGGTAGGGCGGCTCGTACCCGCTGACCACATCCGGCCAGGCGAAGACGCTCGGCATCAGGACGAGACCCTGCCCGCCGAGCACCCGGGAGTGGCGGCCCCGCATCCCGACGAGCGTGAGCGTCGAGTCCGCCCAGCTGAGCTGGGGACTCAACTCACCGAGCAGCCGCGCGAAGCCGACCGCGGCGAGCCGACGCGAGTGGTACGCGATGTCCGCCTCCAGCAACGCGCGCAACCGCGGCCAGTCCGGCTCGACCAGGACCCGCCACGCCTGTTCCAGAAGCGCGGACAGCTCCCGCTGTGCGCGGGCGGGGTCGTCGAGTATCGCCCGTCCGGCGGGGGAGTCCAGCGCCCCCGGCACACAGGCGAGCGTCAGCGCCAGATCCTCACGGACGAGCTCGGGGCCGATGGCGCGTACCCCGGCGATCTCCTCCTCGAACGAGGCATACGGCCCGAGCGGTGGCAGGGAAAGAAAGTCCGGATTGTGTCCGCTCTCCGGCATCAGCGACCACAGCGGCCCGAGGTCGAGCCCGGCGGCGGCGCTCCGGATGCGCCGCAGCCACGGCTCGTGGTAGCCGTGCCGCCCGGGGCGCAGGAGGGTGCGGACCGCCTGTTGCGTCTCCCAGAGCGGGGAGAGGGCGAACCTGCAGCGCAGCAGATCGCTCTCGTCGAAATGCAGATGGAACGGCATCGGCGCACCTCGCGGAGATTCGGTGTCAGCCGAAAGTTTATGGAGTGCGGGCCGTACTCCTCCACGCTGCGTCCATGCCGAGCAACAGCCCCGCCCCGGCGGGCAGCCCACGCGACGCGGTGGACCCCCCGAGCGGCCCGACGAGCCCCTCACCCCAGGACCCGTCAGCCGCATGCCGCGCCGCGAACGTCCGCCCCGCAGGAGCGGCGCCGTCCCCGGCCTCGGCCCCGGAGCGCGCCGACCCCATTGACCCGAACCCGTCGCCCGCGCTCCGGGCTCCGGCTTTTGCCCCGGACCCCGGCACACCCCGCGGCTACCGCGCCGTCTTCGCCGTACGGGAGTTCCGTGCCGTCTTCGCCGCACACCTGCTCTCCCTCCTCGGTGTCGTCGTCAGCGAGATCGCGCTCACCGTCCTCGTCTACGACCTCACCGGCTCGCCCCTGCTCAGCGCCCTCACCTTCGCGCTCGGTCTCCTCCCGTATCTCGTCGGCGGCACGCTCTTCGCCGGGGTCGCCGACCGCTACCCCGCCCGCCGGGTCCTCGTCATCTGCGATCTGATCTGCGCGGGCTGTGTCGCCGTCATGGTGCTGCCCGGCACCCCCGTCGGCGGGCTTCTCGCGCTGCGCTGTCTCGTCGCCTCCGTGTCGCCCGTCTTCACCGGGACGCGTATGGCCGCGCTCACCGACATCCTCGGTGATGGCGACCTCTATGTACTGGGCCGCTCCCTGCTGCGGATCGTGTCGCAGAGCGCGATGCTGCTCGGCTTCGGCGTGGGCGGTGTGCTGCTCGCCGCGGTGTCCGCGCGCGGGGCGATCACCATCACCGTCGGGACCTTCCTCTGCTCGGCGGCGCTGCTCCGCTTCGGGACCCGGGACCGGCCCGCCCGGAGCGGCGGCGACGCAGGCGGCGCCCTGCTCAAGGACTCGCTCGCCGGAGCCCGTACCGTCCTCGCCGACCGCAGGATCCGCGCCCTGCTGCTGCTCTTCTGGCTCCCGCCGATGTTCGTCGTGGCACCGGAGGCGCTCGCCGCACCGTATGCGGACGAGATCGGCGTCGGCCCGGCCGCGCTCGGACTGCTGATGTGCGCGATGCCGGTCGGCCACATCGGCGCCGAGCTGTACGTGGGCGCGGTGCTCGCCCCGCGCCTGCGCTCCAGGATCGTGCTGCCGGTCGCCGCCGCCGGGCTGCTGCCCCTCCTGCTGTACGGGTTCCGTCCCGGCATGGTCCTGAGTGCCGTCGCGCTCGCGCTGGCCGGGGTGGGGGCGGCGTACGTCATCGGTCTCGACCAGTGGTTCGTGGACGCCGTCCCGGAGCAGCTGCGGGGCAGGGCCATGACCCTGCTCACCGCCGGGCTCATGACGATCCAGGGCGTCGGCATGGCCCTCGCCGGGCTCGCCGCCGAATTCCTCCCCGTACATCAGGTGGTCGCCGGGGCGGCCGTGATCGGTACGGTGTGCACGCTCGTCCTCGTCCGCGAGGTCAGGAGCACGGAACCCGCTCACGGTCCTCGGACCGAAGTTCGAGACGGGGCTGACCAGCATATGACCAGTGGGTAAGGTCGATGCCGTGCCGAAGCCGCTCAGTCTCCCGTTCGACCCCATCGCCCGCGCCGACGAACTCTGGCAGCAGCGCTGGGGTCCTGTCCCCTCGATGGGGGCGATCACCTCGATCATGCGTGCGCAGCAGATCCTGCTCGCCGAGGTCGACGCGGTCGTCAAACCGTACGGGCTGACCTTCGCGCGGTACGAGGCGCTGGTGCTGCTCACTTTCTCCAAGGCCGGTGAGCTGCCGATGTCCAAGATCGGCGAGCGGCTGATGGTCCACCCCACCTCCGTCACGAACACCGTGGACCGGCTGGTCAGGTCCGGTCTGGTCGACAAGCGCCCCAACCCGAACGACGGCCGCGGCACCCTCGCCTCGATCACCGACAAGGGCCGCGAGGTCGTCGAGGCGGCCACCCGGGACCTGGTGGACATGGAGTTCGGGCTCGGGGTGTACGACGCCGAGGAGTGCGCGGAGATCTTCGCACTGTTGCGCCCACTGCGGATCGCGGCCAAGGACTTCGAGGAGAAGTAGCGCCGCGCGCCCCCGGCCCGCTGCAAGATCGCCCCCGGCGCCCGGTTACGCTCGACGTCATGAAACGCAGTGTGCTGACCCGGTACCGGGTGATGGCCTACGTCACCGCCGTCATGTTGCTGGTGCTCTGCACCTGCATGGTCTTCAAGTACGGCTTCGACACCGGTGCGGGGCTGACGCTCGTCGTCTCCCAGATCCACGGTGTGCTGTACATCATCTACCTGATCTTCGCCTTCGACCTGGGCTCCAAGGCGAAGATGCCGCTCGGCAAGCTCCTCTGGGTGCTGATCTCCGGCACGATCCCGACGGCCGCGTTCTTCGTCGAGCGCAAGGTCGTCCAGGAGGTCGAGCCGCTGATCGCGGACGGCTCCCCGGTGACCGCCAAAGCCTGACCCGAACCGCCCCGTGCAAAGCACCGGGCGGTTCGGCATCGACATTTACTAGGACGTCCTAGTAAATTGGGGTCCATGGACGCTGACGCGATCGAGGAAGGCCGCCGACGCTGGCAGGCCCGTTACGACAAGGCCCGCAAGCGTGACGCGGACTTCACCACGCTCTCCGGGGACCCGGTGGAGCCCGCGTACGGGCCCCGTCCCGGGGACACGTACGAGGGATTCGAGCGGATCGGCTGGCCCGGCGAGTACCCCTTCACCCGGGGGCTCTACCCGACCGGCTACCGCGGCCGCACCTGGACCATCCGCCAGTTCGCCGGCTTCGGCAACGCCGAGCAGACCAATGAGCGGTACAAGATGATCCTCGCCGCGGGCGGCGGCGGGCTCAGCGTCGCCTTCGACATGCCGACGCTGATGGGCCGCGACTCCGACGAGCCGCGCTCGCTCGGCGAGGTCGGGCACTGCGGTGTCGCCATCGACTCCGCCGCCGACATGGAGGTCCTCTTCAAGGACATCCCGCTCGGCGACGTCACGACATCCATGACGATCAGCGGACCCGCCGTCCCCGTCTTCTGCATGTACCTGGTCGCCGCCGAGCGCCAGGGCGTCGACCCGGGGGTGCTCAACGGCACGCTCCAGACCGACATCTTCAAGGAGTACATCGCGCAGAAGGAGTGGCTCTTCCAGCCCGAACCCCATCTGCGCCTCATCGGCGACCTGATGGAGCACTGCGCGCGCGACATCCCCGCGTACAAGCCGCTCTCGGTCTCCGGTTACCACATCCGCGAGGCCGGGGCGACGGCCGCGCAGGAGCTCGCCTACACCCTCGCCGACGGCTTCGGCTACGTGGAGCTCGGCCTCTCCCGGGGGCTCGACGTCGACACCTTCGCCCCCGGTCTCTCCTTCTTCTTCGACGCGCACCTCGACTTCTTCGAGGAGATCGCCAAGTTCCGCGCCGCCCGCCGGATCTGGGCCCGCTGGATGAAGGAGGTGTACGGGGCGAAGACCGACAAGGCGCAGTGGCTCCGCTTCCACACCCAGACCGCAGGGGTCTCCCTGACCGCCCAGCAGCCGTACAACAACGTCGTACGGACCGCGGTCGAGGCGCTCTCCGCCGTCCTCGGCGGCACCAACTCGCTGCACACCAACGCCCTCGACGAGACCCTCGCGCTCCCGTCCGAGCAGGCGGCGGAGATCGCCCTGCGCACCCAGCAGGTGCTGATGGAGGAGACCGGCGTCGCCAACGTCGCCGACCCGCTGGGCGGTTCCTGGTACGTCGAGCAGCTGACCGACCGGATCGAGGCCGACGCCGAGAAGATCTTCGACCGGATCAAGGAGCGCGGCACCAGGGCGCACCCGGACGGGCAGCACCCCATCGGGCCCATGACTTCCGGCATCCTGCGCGGCATCGAGGACGGCTGGTTCACCGGCGAGATCGCCGAGTCCGCGTTCCGGTACCAGCAGTCGCTGGAGAAGGGCGACAAGCGCGTCGTCGGCGTCAACGTCCACCACGGCTCGGTCACCGGCGACCTGGAGATCCTGCGGGTCAGCCACGAGGTCGAGCGCGAGCAGGTCCGCGAGCTCGCCGTCCGCAAGGCCGCCCGCGACGACGCCCGGGTCCGCGCCTCGCTGGACGCGATGCTGGCCGCCGCCCGTGACGGCTCGAACATGATCGGACCGATGCTGGACGCGGTCAGGGCCGAGGCGACGCTCGGTGAGATCTGCGGGGTCCTGCGGGACGAGTGGGGCACGTACACCGAGCCGCCCGGCTTCTGAGGGGCTTCGGGGCCGCCCGCTACGTGGCGGCTGCCGCGCCCAGCCCCGCAAGCAGCAGAACGGTGAAGCGCCGGGCCCAGTCCTCGTCGACGGGCTCGGCGCTCACCAGCGTCCGGTGGACGACCGCACCGGCGATCACATCGAAGATCAGGTCGGCGGTCGAGGCCGCCGACGCCTCGTCCGGTTCGACGGGCAGCTCGCCGCGCTGCTGCGCCCGTTGCCGTCCCAGCAGCACGAGCCGCTTCTGCCGGTCCACGATCGAATCGCGGATCCGGGCCCGCAGCGCGTCGTCACGGGTCGACTCGGCGACCACGGCCATCAGCGCCGTCCTGGTCTCCGGGCGGTCCAGCAGCGCCGCGAACTGCAGCACCACGTTTTGCACATCGGCCGACAGGCTGCCCAGGTCCGGCAGTTCCAGCTCGTCGAAGAGGGCCGCGACAGCGTCCACGACCAGTTCGTTCTTGCCCGCCCAGCGCCGGTAGAGCGTCGTCTTGGCGACCCCGGCCCGCGTCGCCACATCGCCCATCGTCAGCTTCGACCAGCCGAGGTCGACCAGGGACGCGCGGCAGGCCTCCAGGATGGCCTCATCGGCCGCGGCGCTGCGCGGTCGTCCCGTTCGCGCGGGTTCGGGGTGGCTCAGCATGCCGTGACCATACCCGCCAGTAAGAAGAACCGGCCGGTCGCGTTCGCCGTGAGACAGATCACCGGACACTCCTGTGCGTGAGGCGTGCGGGACAGTTACGCTACGGGCCGTAGCGTAAGGACGACGGCCAGGCCGTTGTCACGCCACGAGCGAACGACAGCCACATGTGCCGGGTGGGGACCCGGCGCCGAGAACAGGCCCTTCGAGGGGCATTGGACCGCTGAGGTCCGCGTGTCCCGCACGCCGGCGGGTACCACGGACGGATGCGGATCCCGGATCGCTTTCCGGAACAGCGTGCCGAGGGGGGAGGATGTACGTATGCAGCCTAGGAACATGTCCATGAGCGGCGTCGTCGACCTCGCCGCGGTGAAGGCGGCCGGCGAGGCCAAGGTGAAGGCGGAGCAGGCCCGCGCCGAGGCCGCCCGGCAGGGGGGCGGCGGCGGCGCCGCCCCCCCGTCCTCCCTGGTGATCGATGTCGATGAGGCGGGCTTCGAGCGCGATGTCCTCCAGCGCTCCGTCGAGGTCCCCGTTGTCATCGACTTCTGGGCCGAGTGGTGCGAGCCGTGCAAGCAGCTGGGCCCGCTCCTGGAGCGCCTGGCCCACGAGTACAACGGCCGCTTCGTGCTCGCCAAGGTCGATGTCGACGCCAACCAGATGCTGATGCAGCAGTTCGGCATCCAGGGGATCCCGGCGGTCTTCGCCGTCGTCGCCGGGCAGGCCCTACCGCTCTTCCAGGGCGCGGCCCCCGAGACCCAGATCCGGCAGACGCTGGACCAGCTGATCCAGGTCGGCGAGGAGCGGTTCGGGCTCACCGGGATCGCGGTCGACCAGGAAGCCGCCGGCCCGGAGGACGCCGGGCAGGCTCCGGCCGAGGTGCCCGCGGGACCGTACGACGCACTGCTCGAAGCGGCCGTACGGGCGCTGGACGCCAATGACTTCGGCGGCGCCGTCCAGGCGTACAGGAACGTGCTCGCCGACGACCCGGCCAACACCGAGGCCAAGCTCGGCCTCGCCCAGGCCGAACTGCTCGGCAGGGTGCGGGACATGGACCCGCAGCAGGTCCGCGACGACGCCGCCGAGAAGCCGGCCGATGTGGCGGCGCAGATCGCCGCCGCCGACCTGGACCTGGTCGGCGGTCATGTCGAGGATGCCTTCGGGCGTCTCGTCGAGACCGTCCGCCGGAATTTCGGCGAGGACCGGGACGCGGCGCGGCTGCGGCTGCTGGAGCTTTTCGACGTCATCGGCCCCGACGATCCACGTGTCGTCGCGGCCCGCACGGCGCTGGCGCGCGTCTTGTTCTGATGTGACAACGCGGCCGTGGCGCCCCGGGGGCGTCACGGCCGTTTTCGCGATCCGGCGACAACAGTCGCCCTCGCTTTACCAAATCTTGATAAAAGCACGGACTGTTACTGCCAGTAAATCGTGTGCGGGATTCTGTCCGCTTAAGGACCTCAATTCTCCCTTTCCTCCTTACGAGGGATGCCACCCTGTGTGGCCGGGTGGCGCCGCCCTGTCGTGCCGTGGTTATCGGGCCGTTACTAGCGAGTAACGAACCCCCTTGTGTCGCGGGCGCTAATGCACCACGATCGGCCACGCTCGGTCCGATGACGCCAGCCCGACCGCCAGTCGGCGCGGCGGCCGATTGGGTCCCCACCGAGTGGGTCGGCGGCAGTGGCGCCGACCGCGGACAGGGGGGTTCCTGCCGTCCGGCAGGGCCTGTCCGAACAGGTTGCGCGAACGCGTGGCCAGTGGTTGTCGCTCGGGGGTGATCGCCAGTGATTCGGACGCGGTTGACGCCTCCGGTTCCGGCGCTCTCCTTTCCGAGGACGTAGCACTTCTCCCATCCCAGGACGGGCTCCGGCCCGGACCGGAGATGTACGTCCGAGAAGGAGGAAAGTCATGGAGTCCCAAGTTCGTGGCGGGACCAGATGGAAGCGGTTCGCTCTCGTCATGGTTCCGAGTGTGGCCGCGACGGCCGCCGTCGGTGTGGCCTTGGCGCAGGGCGCGCTGGCCGCGTCGTTCAGCGTCTCCGGCCAGTCGTTCAAGGTGACGGCGCAGCACCTGGACGGCAAGGGCTTCTCGCAGTACGGCGCCATAGACGTCGGCTACGCGGAGCTCGAGGGTGACAAGAAGACGGTGCACCCCGTCGCGATCTCGTCGTTCAAGTCGGCCGACATCACGGGCATGTGCCAGTCCGTCGTCACGCCGGACATCCCGGTCCTCGGGTCCGTCAGCCTCATGCTGAAGGCCGGCGGCGGCGGTACCCCGGTCCACGCCGAGAACCTGTACCTCGACGTCGCCGATCTGGACGCCGATGCCAAGTTCACCAACATCGAGATCGGTGTTGCGACGAAGGACGCCAGCAAGGGTCCGGCCATCAAGTCCGGCGAGAACATCAAGGAGAACGGTTTCGCCCAGCAGGCGGACCGCGCGATTCTCGACAACGTGAAGCAGAGGGCGTGGGCCACCACAGCCGGCACCTTCAAGCTCAGCGGCCTGAGCATGCGCCTCTACAACGGCGTCAAGGAGTGCTACTAAGCACTCCGTCCGGGCGGGCGGAGGAGCGGCCACGCTGCTCCGCCCAACCGGCTCCCTCTTCTTTCACAGCAATACCGGTTCCAGGGAGCTGTTTTCCATGAGCGCCGACTCCACGGGGCAGAACGAGCACTACACCCGCGTCCTTCGGCAGCGTTTCCGCGCCTGGCGGGGCAGCCGGCCGTTCTGGGCGGGCCTGCTCACCGCACTCGGTGGGGCGCCGATCGCGTACTTCCCGTACGCCAATCTCAAGATCGGTCACCTCACGCTGGCCATGGCGACCACCGCGGGTGCGGGCTCACTGATCATCGGTGTACTGCTGGTCACGCTCGGTCTGACCATGTGGTTCCACCAAATCGTCCGGGTCTTCGCCGGCGTCGCCTCGATCCTGCTGGCGCTGGTCTCCATCCCGGTGTCCAACCTCGGCGGGTTCCTCATCGGATTCCTGCTCGCCATGATCGGTGGCTGCCTCGCCCTTTCCTGGGCACCGGGCACGCCGGTCGCCGAGCAGCCGGCCGAGCCCGGACGTTCCCCGAGGGACCCGGCAGGGCCCGACGGTGCGCTGCCGGACGGTTCCGACCCGCAGCACGGTGCCGCGGGGACGTACAGCCCCGGTCCCGGTCCGTGGAACGACGACAGCACGAACGGCAAAGTTGACGCGGGCGGCGGGAGGAACAGTGCGGGGTGACGAGACGCAGCTGAACTCGACCGGGGACGAGGATCTCCGGGCGAGAAGCGGGCCGCGCCACGCGGCCCCGAGGAAGTCGCTGCTGACGAAGCTGCACATACCCGCAGGCAAGGCCTTCGCGCTCGCCGCGATGCCGACGGCTGTCTTCGTCGGGATGGGACTCACCCCCAAGCTCGCGCTGGCCGACGACGCGACGGACATCCCGTTCGCGCCGGGCCCCTGTGTGACGCGTTCGGACGAGCCGAGCCAGTCGCCGGAGCCCTCGGCGTCCGCGTCGGAGACGAAGACGCCGTCCCCGTCCGTCAGCGCGTCCACCGGTGCCGGCGGCAGCGGTGCAGACCAGAGCCCCGAGGCGACGCCCAAGCCGACGGCGACCCCGTCGGCGAACGGAGCGGCGGACCAGCAGAGCGTGGCGCCCCCCGCGACGCCGAGCGTCTCCCCGTCGCCCACCGCGACGAACAACCCGCTCGACCCGCTGGGCGTCGGCGACGCGCTGGGGGACCTCTTGGACGGACCGGACCAGGAGACGGCGAGCCCGTCCCCGAGCGCCACCACGGCGTCCCCGAAGCCGTCGGCCTCCGCGACGAGCGAGCCCACCGAGAAGCCCGTGGCCGAGGTGACGGACGCGGCGAAGGACACGGCCGGCAAGACCGCCGACGCCATCCGCGACGCGGCCGACAAGGCGGGCACGTCGGTGAAGGATCTCGACGAGAGCGCCAAGGGACTCGACCCCAAGAACGACGACGACATCCCGGACGGCGCCAAACAGCCGTTCCCGTGCCCCACCGCAGACCCCAAGGCGCTGGCCGCGGCGGACCTGGAGCAGGGCATCCCCAGGCTTCCGAACCAGCCGTGGATCCTGGAGAGTTCGCTGCTCACCCTGAACGGGCTCGACTACAAGGGCATCGTCGAGGTGGAGAAGGGCGACGGCACCACGAAGAAGGTGCTGAAGTTCACCGCGTCGTCCATCGACATCAAGGACCTGCACCAGCTGACCGAGGGGCCGGGCGGCACCACCGGCCACGTCCAGGCGCGGAAGGGCTCGACGTCCACCATCCGCAACGGCACGGTGACGATGTACACGGAGGAGCTGAAGGGCAACCTCTTCGGTCTCATCCCGATCACGTTCAGCCCCGAGACCCCGCCGCCGCTGAACGTGCCGTTCGCGTTCTTCACCGACGTGAAGGTCACCCAGGCCGGCCAGTTCGGCGGTACGCTCACGGTGCCCGGGATGCACAACTACTTCACCGGCGGCAACAGCTGATGAAGTGACTGGGGGACCCGTCAGGGAGCCGCACAGGGCTGTGGCCCGCACCCCCGTCGAAGGGGGTGCGGGCCACAGCTGTATGCCGGTGCGGGCGACGCGTCAGTCGCGACTGCCGCCGCCCACGTGGTGCACCCGGACCATGTTGGTGGTGCCGGGGACGCCGGGGGGCGAACCGGCCGTGATGACCATCGTGTCGCCGGCGTTGTAGCGGCTCAGCTTCAGCAGCTCCGCGTCGACCAGGTCCACCATGGCGTCGGTGTTGTCCACGTGCGGCACGACGTGGGCCTCGACGCCCCAGCTCAGCGCGAGCTGGTTGCGGGTGGACTCGTCGGTGGTGAAGGCCAGGATGGGCTGCGCGGCGCGGTAGCGGGAGAGCCGGCGGGCCGTGTCACCGGACTTGGTGAAGGCGACCAGCGCCTTGCCGTTCAGGAAGTCCGCGATCTCGCAGGCCGCGCGGGCCACCGAACCACCCTGGGTACGGGGCTTCTTGCCCGGGACCAGCGGCTGCAGGCCCTTGGAGAGCAGCTCCTCCTCGGCGGCGACGACGATCTTCGACATCGTCTTGACCGTCTCGATCGGGTACGCGCCCACGCTGGACTCGGCGGACAGCATGACCGCGTCGGCCCCGTCCAGGATCGCGTTGGCGACGTCGGACGCCTCGGCGCGGGTCGGCCGCGAGTTGGTGATCATCGACTCCATCATCTGGGTCGCCACGATCACCGGCTTGGCGTTCCGCCGGCAGAGCTCCACGAGGCGCTTCTGCACCATCGGGACCTTCTCCAGGGGGTACTCGACGGCCAGGTCGCCACGGGCGACCATCACACCGTCGAACGCCATGACGACGCCCTCCATGTGCTCGACGGCCTGCGGCTTCTCGACCTTGGCGATGACGGGGACCCGGCGGCCCTCCTCGTCCATGATCTTGTGGACGTCCTTGACGTCGTCGGCGTCGCGCACGAAGGAGAGGGCGACCAGGTCGCAGCCCATCCGCAGGGCGAAGCGGAGGTCCTCGACGTCCTTCCCGGACAGGGCCGGGACGTTGACCGCCGCACCCGGCAGGTTGATCCCCTTGTGGTCGGAGATCACCCCGCCCTCGATGACGATGGTCTTGACCCGGGAACCCTCGACCTCGACGACCTTCAGCTCGACGTTTCCGTCGTTGATCAGGATCGGGTCGCCCTTGTCGACGTCGCCCGGCAGTCCCTTGTAGGTCGTACCGCAGATCGACTTGTCACCGGGGACGTCCTCGGTGGTGATGGTGAACTCGTCCCCGCGGACCAGTTCGACGGGACCCTCGGCGAACTTCGCCAGACGGATCTTCGGGCCCTGGAGGTCGGCGAGTACACCGACGGCCCGGCCGGTCTCGGCGGCGGCCAGGCGGACACGGTCGTAACGGCCCTGGTGTTCCTCGTGGGAGCCGTGGCTGAAGTTGAATCGGGCCACGCTCATGCCGGCCTCGATCAGAGCGACGAGCTGCTCGTGGGAGTCGACGGCGGGACCGAGGGTGCAGACGATTTTGGAACGGCGCATGAGGCGGATCCTATCGGTTTGTTTCGCTGCGGAATATTCCGGCTGGTGGAAGATACAAAGGGGCGCGGGGGTGCTCAGTTGTCGACCTGTCCGAGCGGTTCGGCCTGCCCGGGCTGCGCGGTCCGTCCGAGCCGTTCGACCAGCGCAAAGGTCTGGCCGGCGATCTCCAGTTCCTCGTCCGTCGGCACCACGGCGACCGCGACCCGCGCGTAGTCCGGCGAGATCAGCCTCGGTTCACCGGACCGCACGGCGTTGAGACCGGCGTCCACCGCGAGGCCGAACCCTTCGAGACCGGCGATCGCAGCCTCCCGTACGGGCGCCGAGTTCTCCCCGACCCCCGCCGTGAACACCACGGCATCCACCCGCCCGAGGACCGCCGAATAGGCGCCGATGTACTTCTTCAGCCGGTGCACATAGATGTCGAACGCCAGCGCCGCCCGCTCGTCGCCCTCGTCGATCCGGCGCCGGATCTCCCGCATGTCGTTGTCCCCGCAGAGCCCGACCAGACCGCTCCTCTTGTTGAGCAGGACGTCGATCTCGTCGACCGACATCCCCGCCACCCGCTTCAGATGGAAGGTGACCGCCGGGTCGATGTCCCCGGACCGGGTCCCCATCACCAGCCCCTCCAGCGGGGTCAGTCCCATCGACGTCTCCACGCACCGGCCGCCTGCCACCGCCGATGCCGAGGCGCCGTTGCCCAGGTGCAGCACGATGACATTGACCTCCTCGGCGGTACGTCCCAGCAGCTCGGCGGCCTTGCGGGAGACGTACGCGTGCGAGGTGCCGTGGAAGCCGTAGCGGCGGATGCGGTGGGCGTCCGCGGTCTCCACGTCGATCGCGTAGCGCGCGGCGTACTCCGGCATCGTCGTGTGGAACGCGGTGTCGAAGACGGCGACCTGGGGCAGGTCGGGGCGGAGCGCCTGTGCGGTACGGATCCCGATGATGTTCGCCGGGTTGTGCAGCGGCGCCACCGGGACGAGCCGCTCGATCTCCGCCAGCACCTCGTCGGTGATCACGGTCGGCTCGGTGAAACGCAGGCCGCCGTGCACCACCCGGTGGCCGATCGCCGCCAGCTCGGGAGAGTCCAGCCCCAGCCCGTCCGCGGCCAGCTCCTCGGCCGCCGCCTTCAGCGCCGCCTCGTGGTCGGCGATCCTGCCCGTGCGCTCGCGTGTCCCGGCGCCTCCACCGGTCAGCGGGGTGTGCAGCAGACGGGAGGTGTCCTCGCCGATCCGCTCGACCAGGCCGATCGCGAGCCGGGAGCGGTCGTCCATGTCGAGGAGCTGGTACTTCACCGATGAGGAGCCGGAGTTGAGGACGAGGACGCGACGGGCCTGCACGGCGGCGGAACCTTCCTTCGTGGGGGTGGTCATGCGGATCACTCCTCGCCCTGCGCCTGGATTGCCGTGATCGCAACGGTAGTGACGATGTCCTGGACGAGCGCGCCGCGGGAGAGGTCGTTGACGGGCTTGCGCAACCCCTGGAGCACCGGGCCGACGGCGACCGCGCCGGCCGAGCGCTGCACGGCCTTGTACGTGTTGTTGCCGGTGTTCAGGTCCGGGAAGATCAGCACGGTCGCCTGCCCCGCCACCTCCGACCCGGGCAGTTTGGTCGCGGCGACGCTCGGTTCGACCGCCGCGTCGTACTGGATCGGACCCTCGATCCTGAGATCCGGCCGGCTCGCGCGCACCAGGTCCGTCGCCTGCCGCACCTTGTCGACATCGGCGCCCGTGCCCGAGGTGCCCGTCGAGTACGAGAGCATCGCGATCCGCGGCTCGACACCGAAGCGGGCGGCGGTGGCGGCGGACTGGACGGCGATGTCCGCGAGCTGCTCCGCGTCCGGGTCCGGGTTGACCGCACAGTCCCCGTACACCAGGACCTTGTCCGAGAGGCACATGAAGAAGACCGAGGAGACGATCGACGCGTCCGGCTTCGTCCTGATGATCTCGAAGGCCGGGCGGATCGTCGCGGCGGTGGAGTGCACGGTCCCGGAGACCATGCCGTCGGCCAGGCCCTCCTGGACCATCAGCGTGCCGAAGTAGTTCACGTCCGAGACGACGTCGTACGCCAGCTCCACCGTGACCCCGCGGTGCGTCCGCAGCTTTGCGTACTGCTCCGCGAACGCCTGGCGCAGCTCCGAGGTCTGCGGGTCGATCAGCTGCGTATCGGCGAGGTCGATGCCGAGGTCGGCGGCCTTCTTGCGGATGGTGTCGAGGTCGCCGAGCAGGGTGAGCTCGCAGACGTCGCGGCGCAGCAGCACATCGGCGGCGCGCAGCACCCGCTCCTCGGTGCCCTCCGGCAGCACCACGCGGCGCCGGTCCGCGCGGGCCTGTTCCAGCAGTTCGTGCTCGAACATCATCGGCGTGACGCGGCCGCTGCGGGCCACCGAGATCCGCTCCAGCAGGGCGCCGGTGTCGACGTGGCGCTCGAAGAGGCCCAGTGCGGTCTCCGCCTTGCGGGGCGTCGCCGCGTTCAACTTTCCTTCCAGCGCGAAGAGTTCGCCCGCGGTGGGGAAGGATCCGCCGGCCACCGACACGACCGGGGTGCCCGGTGCGAGACGTGCGGCCAGCTTGAGTATCTCCTCGCCGGGGCGCTCGTTCAGGGTCAGCAGCACGCCCGCGATGGGCGGGGTTCCGGCGCTGTGCGCCGCCAGCGAGCCGACCACCAGGTCCGCCCGGTCCCCGGGCGTGACCACGAGACAGCCCGGCGTCAGCGCGTTCAGCAGATTCGGCAGCATCGCCCCGCCGAAGACGAAGTCCAGCGCGTCCCTGGCCAGCCCCGCGTCGTCGCCGAGCAGTACCGTTCCGCCGAGCGCCGCGGTGATCTGGGCGACCGTCGGCGCGGAGAGTGCCGCGTCGTCCGGCAGCACCGAACAGGGAACGGGCAGCCGCGCCGCCAGCCGCTCGGCGATGACCTCGCGGTCCTCGGCCGCCACCCGGTTCACCACCATCGCGAGGACGTCGCAGCCCAGCCCGGCGTACGCCCGGTAGGCATTGCGCGTCTCGGCCCGTACGGACTCCGCGTCCTGCCCCTTCCCGCCGACCACCGCGATCACGGAGGCGCCGAACTCATTGGCCAGCCGGGCATTGAGCGCCAGCTCGTCGGGGAGCTGGGTGTCCGCGAAGTCCGTGCCGAGGACCAGCACCACCTCGTACGAACGGGCCACCTGATGGAAGCGGTCGACGAGCAGCGAGACCAGTTCGTCGGTACCCTTCTCCGCCTGCAGCGCGGACGCCTCCGCGTAGTCCAGGCCGTAGACCGTCGACGGGTCCTGGGAGAGCCGGTAGCGGGCCCGCAGCAGCTCGAACAGCCGGTCGGGGCTGTCGTGGACCAGCGGCCGGAACACCCCGACCCGGTCCACCTGACGCGTCAGGAGCTCCATGACCCCCAGATCGACGACTTGGCGGCCGTCTCCCCGGTCGATTCCTGTCACGTACACGCTGCGTGTCACGCGTGCTCTCCCGTCGTTCTGTCCGGTTGGAGCGATATCGCCGTGTTGACGATACCTGTGGGGGCGGATACGCCGCCCGCCGGACGAAAGGCCCTGATCGGGTGCGGGAAGACCTCCGTCGCGCCGGCACTCCGTCCGGTGCGGTGCCGGTGGCAGAGTCGGTAGCGCGAGGTCCAGACCTGACGTGGGACAATCGTTGTGGCTCACGGTACGGGGGATTCTGCAGTCGCCCCCGGAATGCACGGCACTAGCGAGCAGGAGATACAGCACGATGCGTATCGGAGTTCTCACCGCAGGCGGCGATTGCCCGGGCCTGAACGCAGTGATCCGGTCGGTCGTGCACCGCGCCGTGGTGGGTCATGGCGATGAAGTCATCGGCTTCGAGGACGGGTTCAAGGGACTCCTCGACGGTCACTTCCGCCCCCTCGACCTCAACGCGGTCAGCGGCATCCTCGCCCGCGGCGGCACCATCCTCGGCTCGGCCCGGCTGGAGCGCGACCGGCTCCGCGAGGCGGCCGAGAACTGTGACGAGCTGAGCCGCCGTTACGGCATCGACGTGCTGATCCCGATCGGCGGCGAGGGCACCCTCACCGCGGCCCGGATGCTGTCGGACGCCGGAATGCCCGTCGTCGGCGTCCCGAAGACCATCGACAACGACATCTCGTCCACCGACCGCACGTTCGGCTTCGACACGGCGGTGGGCGTCGCCACCGAAGCCATAGACCGTCTCAAGACCACGGCCGAATCGCACCAGCGGGTCATGGTCGTCGAGGTGATGGGCCGGCACGCGGGCTGGATCGCCCTGGAGTCCGGCATGGCGGGCGGTGCGCACGGCATCTGTCTGCCCGAGCGGCCGTTCGAGGTCGCGGACCTGGTCAAGATGGTCGAGGAACGCTTCGCACGCGGCAAGAAGTTCGCGGTCATCTGCGTGGCCGAGGGCGCGCACCCGGCCGAGGGCTCGATGCCGTACGCCAAGGGCGAGATCGACCAGTACGGCCACGAGCGCTTCCAGGGCATCGGCAACCGGCTTGCGATCGAGCTGGAGACCAGGCTCGGCAAGGAAGCCAGGCCGGTCATTCTCGGCCACGTGCAGCGCGGCGGCACGCCGACCGCGTTCGACCGGGTGCTCGCCACCCGCTTCGGCTGGCACGCGGTCGAGGCGGCGCACCGGGGCGACTTCGGCCGGATGACGGCGCTGCGCGGCAACGACATCACGATGGTCCCGCTCGCGGACGCGATCACGCAGCTGAAGACGGTACCGAAGGACCGGATGTACGAGGCCGAGTCGGTGTTCTGACCGGTTCCGGGCACCGGCCGGGCCCGTGACGCCCAGCCCGTCCGGCGTTCGAGGGAAGAGCACCGCCCCGTACATCGTGTCGACCGGATCGAGCTGTACGAAGAGTCTGTACGCCGGCACTGAGAGGTGCGCGGGGAACGTACGGAGGCAGGAACCGTCAGCGAGTCTCGGCCACCCACCGGTAGTGCAGCTCCGGCCGTCCGATCTGCCCGTAGTGGGGGCTGCGAACGGCGCGCCCCGTCGACACCAGATGCTCCAGATAGCGGCGGGCCGTGATCCGCGAGATGCCCAGCTCCACCGCGGCGGCCGCTGCCGTCACCCCGTCCGGGGAGGCCCGCAGCGCACGCGTCACCGCCTCCAGCGTCGGGCCGCTCAGCCCCTTGGGCAGCCGGACCGGCTGCGGCGCCCGCAGCACGCCGAGCGCCCGGTCCACCTCGGCCTGCCCGCTCGCCTCGCCGGCCGCCGCACGGAACTCGGCGTAGCGGACGAGACGGTCGCGCAGAGTGGCGAAGGTGAATGGCTTCAACACGTACTGGACGACACCGAGCGACACCCCCTCCCGGACCACCGCCAGATCACGCGCCGACGTCACGGCGATGACATCCGCCGCGTGCCCGGCCGCGCGCAGCGAACGCAGCAGCTGCAGGCCGTGCCCGTCGGGCAGATACAGATCCAGGAGCAGCAGATCGATGGGGGTACGCTCCAGCGCCCGTACCGCCTCCGCACGCGAATGAGCGACCGCGGCCACGGTGAAGCCGGGAACCCGGCCCACGTACAGCTGGTGGGCGTCGGCGGCCACGGGATCGTCCTCGACGACCAGCACCTGGATCACGGGGTGGGCTCCTTGGAGGCGTGCGTGGGCGCGGACGGCGTGGCTGCGGGCGGCAGCGGCAGTCGTACGGTGAACTCCGCACCGCCGTCCGGGCCCTCGCTCAGGGTGACCGTCCCGCCGCCCCGGTGCACGGCCTGCTGCACGAGCGCAAGACCGAGCCCGCGACCGGCGCCGTGCGTCGACCAGCCGCGGTGGAACACCTGGGCGGCGTCACCGGGATCGACCCCGGAGCCGGTGTCGGCGACCCGCAGCAGCAGCTCGCCGTCATCGGCGAGCGCGGTCACGGTGACCCGGGCGCGGACCGGACGGCCCGCCGCAGGACCCCGCTGACCGGGAACGCCCCCGGAGTGGGACGGGCCCGTCGCCGCCTCGGACGCCGCATCCACCGCGTTGTCGATCAGATTGCCGAGGATCGTCACCAGATCGCGCGGCGACAACGTCTCGGGAAGCGCCCCGTCGTCGATCAGGCTGTCGTCCGCGAGCACCAGCTCCACCCCCCGCTCGTTCGCCTGCGCCGCCTTGCCCAGCAGCAGGGCCGCCAGCACCGGTTCGGCGACGGCGCCGACGACCCGGTCGGTGAGGACCTGGGCCAGCTCCAGCTTCGCCGTGGCGAAGCCGACCGCCTCCTCCGCCCGGCCGAGCTCGATCAGCGAGACGACCGTGTGCAACCGGTTCGCCGCCTCGTGCGCCTGCGAGCGCAACGCCTGGGTGAAGCCCCGCTCGGAGTCCAACTCGCCGGACAGCGCCTGGAGTTCCGTGTGATCGCGCAGCGTCACGACGGTGCCGCGCTGCTCCCCGCCCACCACCGGACGGGTGTTGACCACGATCACCCGGTCCGCTGTCAGATGCAGCTCGTCGACCCGCTCCTCGGAGGCGAGCAGCGCACCGGTCAGCGGCGCCGGCAGATCCAGCTCGGTGACGCTGCGCCCGACCGCACCCGGCTCAAGCCCGAGCAGCTCCCGGCCCGCGTCGTTGATCAGCGCGATCCTGCGCCGCCCGTCGAGCATCAACAGCCCCTCGCGCACCGCGTGCAGCGTGGCCTGGTGGTAGTCGTGCATCCGGCTCAGCTCGGCGGCGTTCATGCCATGCGTGTGCCGCCGCAGCCGGGCGTTGATCACGTACGTGCCGATGCCGCCGAGCGCCAGCGCCCCGCCCGCCGCCAGCCCCAGCGCCCCGAGCTGCGCCCGCACCTGCGAGGAGACCCGCTCGACCGTGATGCCCGCGCTGACCAGACCGGTGATCCGGCCGCCGTCCCGGACCGGGGTGACGACCCGGATCGACGGGCCGAGCGTGCCGGTGTACGTCTCCGAGAACGTCTCGCCGCGCAGCGCCTGCGCGGTGTGGCCGAGGAAGGGCTCCCCGATCTGGTCCGCGTCGGGGTGCGTCCAGCGGATCCGGTCCGGGCTCATGATCGTGACGAAGGCGATCCCGGTGTCCTTGCGGACCTTCTCCGCGTACGGCTGGAGCACGGCGGACGGTTCCGGGGTGCGGATTGCCTCCCGTACGGACGGCGAGTCGGCGATCGCCAGCGCCGCCGTCCTGACCTGCCGGGTCGCGGTCTCCTTCGCCTGCGCGCTGCCGGACACGTAGGCGAAGAACGCACACCCCGCCACCACGGCCGCCACCAGCACGACCTGCATGGCGAAGAGCTGGCCGGCCAGGCTGCGAGGGCGGGTACGTGGGCGGGGGATACGCATGACCACAGTCTGCCTGGCCGAAAACATATGAACGAAATGCACGTAACCGTGACCGGCATCACAAGCAGAGGGATAGTCGCCGGGACCCCCAGGGACGGGGGAGCGACCAGGACGAACCGAGGAGACCCCCGTGGGAGTGGCAGCCGCCAAGCGGGACCGTACGCACTATTTGTATATCGCCGTGATCGCGGCCGTGGGGCTCGGCATCCTCGTGGGCTTCGTGGCCCCGGACGTTGCCGTCGAACTCAAGCCAATCGGTACCGGCTTCGTGAACCTCATCAAGATGATGATCTCGCCCATCATCTTCTGCACGATCGTGCTGGGCGTCGGCTCGGTCCGCAAGGCCGCCAAGGTCGGCAAGGTAGGCGGTCTCGCGCTCGGCTACTTCCTGGCCATGTCGGTGGTCGCGCTGGCGATCGGCCTGGTCGTCGGCAATGTGCTGCACCCCGGCGACGGCATGCACCTCACGCAGTCGGTGAAGGATGTCGGCCACACGGCGGCGAGCGACGCCGCCGAAGGGCCGGTCGACTTCCTGCTCGGCATCATCCCGACCACCTTCGTGTCGGCCTTCACCGGTGGCTCGGTGCTCCAGACCCTGCTGGTCGCGCTGCTCGTCGGCTTCGCGCTGCAGGCCATGGGCGCGGCCGGTGAGCCGGTGCTGCGCGGGGTCGAGCACATCCAGAAGCTGGTCTTCCGCGTCCTGTCCATGATCATGTGGGCGGCCCCGGTGGGCGCGTTCGGCGCGATGGCCGCCGTCATCGGTGAGACCGGCGTGGACGCGCTCAAGGCGCTCGCCACGATCATGCTGGGCTTCTACGTCACCTGCATCCTGTTCGTGGTCCTGGTGCTCGGCACTCTGCTGCGCCTGGTGACCGGGGTGAACCTCTTCCAGCTCTTCAAGTACCTGGGCCGCGAGTTCCTGCTGATCCTCTCCACGTCCTCGTCCGAGTCGGCGCTGCCGCGCCTCATCGCGAAGATGGAACACCTGGGTGTCAGCCGCCCGGTCGTCGGCATCACCGTGCCCACCGGGTACTCGTTCAACCTCGACGGCACGATGATCTACCTGACCATGGCGTCGCTGTTCATTGCCGACTCGATGGGCCAGCCGCTGGCGCTGGGCCAGCAGGTCTCGCTCCTCCTCTTCATGATGATCGCCTCCAAGGGCGCCGCCGGTGTCTCCGGTTCCGGCATCGCCGTGCTGGCGAGCGGGCTCCAGTCGCACAAGCCCGCTCTGGTCGACGGCGTCGGCCTGATCATCGGCATCGACCGCTTCATGAGCGAGGCCCGCGCTCTGACCAACTTTGCGGGCAACGCCGTCGCCACGCTGCTCATCGGCACCTGGACCAAGGAGATCGACAGGGAACGGGTCGACCAGGTACTGGCCGGCACCATCCCGTTCGACGAGAAGACGCTCACCCAGAACGCGGAGCACGGCGACAGCGCGGACAACGTTCCGGAGCCGCGGGATGGCGGCCAGGAGCCCGCCATGGCGAAGGGCTAGACACCGAACGCCGAATACCCAGCACAGCGGCAGGGCCGTCGCGGGAGCTCCCGCGACGGCCCTTCGCGCTTGCCTTGACGTCCGCGTCAACCTTTACCGTCGAAGACATGCGAATCGGGGAGCTGGCCGAGCGGGCCGGGACGACCACGCGGACTCTGCGGTACTACGAGTCACGCGGACTGCTGCCTGCGCGGCGGGCCGGAAACGGGTACCGGGCGTACGACGAGGACGATCTGCGTCTGGTCCAGCAGATCAGGACCCTGCAGGACTTCGGGTTCGAACTGGAGGAGACCCGGCCGTTCGTCGAGTGCCTGCGCGCCGGCCACCCGGCCGGTGACGCCTGCCCCGCCTCGCTCGCCGTCTACCGGCGCAAGCTCGGCGAGCTCGACTCGCTCATCGAGCAGCTCCAGGCGGTACGCGCCCAGGTGGGCGCGCAGCTCGCGAGGGCCGAACTGGAGGCCGCGGCAGAGCTTCCCGGCGGTCCGGAACCACGTTGTGAACTGGGAGGATGACAGATGATTCATGCAGCAGAGGGCGTGGCCGAGGTCACCGACACCACCTTCGACGGGGAGGTGCTCGGGGCAGACCTCCCCGTACTGGTCGAGTTCACCGCCGACTGGTGCGGCCCGTGCCGCCAGCTCGCCCCCGTGCTCAGTGCCATCGCGGCCGAGGAGGCCGACCGCATCAAGGTCGTCCAGCTCGATGTCGACCACAACCCCGGGATCGCGAGCCGGTACGGGGTGCTGTCGATGCCGACGCTGATGGTGTTCCGGTCCGGCGAACCGGTGAAGTCGATGGTGGGCGCCCGCCCCAAGCGCAGGCTGCTCCAGGAGCTGGAGGACGTGTTCGAGACGGTGTGAGGCGGGGCGTACGTATCTCCAGGCGGCCGTCTGCGCGGTGCCTGAGCAACCCGACGCGTTCAAGGGGTTTTCATCAGGTCGCGGAGGGTGCCGACCAGTGCGTGGATGTCACGTGCGACGGGCGGGTCGGCGGGGGCTGTCGGGGCTTGACCCAGGGCGGGTGTGCGGCAGGGGCGGCAGAGGCCGTCGGGGAGTGCCCCGGATGGGCCGGGTGTGCCGCATTCGGTGCATTCCACCATCAGGCGGCGGACGGGAGTACCTGGCGTGGCCGGTGTCCGGGTGGTGGGCAGACCGGGTGGGATCTTGTCGTTGAGGCGGCGGCGTACGAAGCCGATGGGGGAGTCGACCTGGGCGGGGAGGCCGGAGGTGAGGGCGTGGGTGAGGTAGTCGGCGTCCACGCCTCGGGCGAACCACTGGGCGGCCAGTGGTTCCAAGACGGTGCAGTCGGCGGCGGAGAGGGGCAGTCGCGGTTCGAGTCGGCCCAGTTGGGCCAGGGCGAGGTACGCGGGTGAGGGGTGCCCCGGGGCCGGTTCGGGGGTCCGCTGCTGCGGTACGACGGGTACGGGAGCGGGCGAGGCGGGTTGCGCTGCGGGCTCGGCCGGTGCGCGGGGGTCGGGGCCTCCGATTCCGCCCCGGCTCGGGGAGTGGTTGCTTCTTGGGTGGCTCGGTTGTTCTCGGCGTCCAGGAAGGCGCCCCACCATTCGTTGTCGCGGGCGGTGCGGGACCAGAAGGTGCGGGTGACCCAGCGGACCTGGCCGCGCTCCTCGACCCGGCACTGGGCGTGCCGCAGGTGACCGGCCACTCCCAGTGCCCTGAGGGCGCTGCCGACGGCCATCTGTCCGTACGGGGGGATGTCCTTGGCCAGCGATTTGATGTCCATGGCCGCACCGTCGGGCAGATGGTCGACGTACCCTGCGATGTGGCGCTCACGCTCGGGCAGCAGCGCGAAGTCATCAGCACGCGGCGGGCGTTGGTCCGGTGCGGATCGCTTGCCGTAGCCACGGCTGGCTTTCGCGTACGGGCGCGAGGATGCGGGTGCACGCAGGGCAGGGCTAAGGTTCTTGGTAGCCACAGGATCGGTCTCCGTCGATCTTGGGGTGAGACCCCGGCCCGGTGCGCTAACACCGTGTCGGGGTCGTTTCGTTGGGGGCACCGTAAGCAGCCGCAACAGCGCGCCGCAAGCTGGTCAGGATTAGTCGTACTTGCTGGCCGTGATGGGTCGGGGAGGGCGGGGAGGTTTCCCCAACCCCCTTCTTTCACCTACCGGTTAACCAAGAGAGCTCGAATCCCGGAGCACGGATCCCGACGCCCGGATCCCGAAGCTCAAGCGTCGGGACCGGCCCCCTCCCCGTACCCACGAAGGAGTGAACCGGCCGGTCCCGGAGCTCGAACCTCGACCCTCGAAGCCCGCGACGCTCTCCGCGCGCCAGGAGCTGACCGTTCGCCTCGCTGCGCTCAACGCCGAATCCAGGCGCGGAACTTGAGCGTGTCCGGGCCATCGTGAGGCACATTCAGTGGACCCTTGTGCCGAACCAGGAGCCGGATGCCCAAGCGCAGGCTCCTCCAGGAGCTGGAGGACGCGCTCGAGAAGGTGTGGACCACAACGCTCAGTAGTTTCCGCCGCCACAGCTGCTGCCACCGCCGCAGCTGTGGTGGTGACCCCCTCCGTCGTACGAGGAGCCGTGCGAGCCGTACGAGTCATGGGGGCCGCCGGATCCGTAGGAGCCGTGGCTGCTGTCGCTTCCGTAGCTGTCTGGGTTCTGATGGTCGGAGTCCGAATCCAGTGCCTTCCCGTACTTGATCAGCATCCGGCCCACCGACGGCAGACGGCGCCCGCCCCCGTCCCACCGCCGAGAGCGCCGCCGCTCACCCGGCAGCGCGCTGCGCCCGTCGAACACCACGGCCCCCAGCGCGGCCGATGCCCACAGCTCGCCGGTGCGCATCGCTGCGAGGCGGCGACGGCCCGCCGGGGTCAGCGGACCCCGCGCCGGGCACAGCACCCGCACGGCCAGACAGCAGGCGCCCACCGCGATGAACGGTGCCGCCTGCCGCAGCCCCTGCGGGACGGCGAAGGCGGCCAGGACCGCTGTGCTGCACACCACGACGACCAGGCCACGTGCGGCGTACAGACGGGCCAGGGCGCGTGGCGGGGCCATCAGCAGACCGTACGAGACAAGCCGGTCGCCGATCTCGCGTACGGCCCCGGACCGCACCGCCCGTACCCGCAGCAGCGTCGGGGCCGTGGAACCGGAGGTCCGCCACTTCTCGACCACGGCATGCTCCACCGGATGCTCGGGTTCCGTCCAGGGCTCGGGCAACCGCAGCCGCCCACCCGACCCGATCACGACGTTGTTGTCGCTGCCCCACAGGGTATGGAGCGCCGCCTCCACCACCCGCTCGGGCCCGCCCGCCAGGAAAGCCGCATCGTACGGACCCAGCTCAAAAGCGCGCTCCCGGCGCCGCCAGGGCAGCAACCGCCGTCCGGACAGGGCCAGGCAGGAGGCGGCGCTGACCAGCGCCGCCGCGGAGTCGATGAGCGTGAGTGCGGTCCACATGGCAGCCCCCGATCCGGACGTGCTCCGGACGAATGTGCGTATGCGGGGGGTATCTCCGCCTGACGCCCGCCCAACCCGAACAAGCCCGATTTCAGAGCTTGTTCTGAGCTTTCTCCCCCGTTTCTCCGAGCCCCCCCTGCTTACCTTCTGGTGCGTATCCCACATGAAAGTCGGTTCTTGTGGGCCCGGGTCACGGCGATGAGCATGATGCGCATGACCCCTTCTGCGAGTACATCCACGCCCGCCCCTGCCCCCGTCACGGTGATCGGCCTCGGCGCGATGGGCCGGGCACTCGCCGGCGCCTTTCTGGACGCCGGCCATCCCACCACCGTCTGGAACCGTTCCACCGACAAGGGCGAGGAGCTCGTCGCCCGGGGCGCGGTCCGCGCGCCATCGGCCGAAGAGGCGGTACATGCAAGCGAGTTGGTGGTTGTCTGTGTCGTCGACCACGACGCGGCGCACACGATCCTGGCCCCGCTGACGGACGCGCTCGCCGGGCGCGTCCTGGTCAATCTCACCTCGGACACCCCGGACCGCGCCCGTGCCGCCGCCGCCTGGGCGGACGCGCACTCCCTCGACTACCTGGAGGGCGCGATCATGGTGCCGATCGAGGTGATCGGCACCCCGGGTGCGCTGATCTTCTATGCAGGCTCGCAGCGCGCGTACGACACATATGGGACCGTGCTCAAGGCGCTCGGTGCCAACGCCCCGTTCCTGGGCCAGGACCATGCCCTCGCCGCCGCGTACGACATGGCGATGCTGGACTTCTTCTACGGCAGCATGGCGGGACTGGTCCACGCCTTCGCGCTGGCCAGGGCCGAGAACATCCCCGCGGCTGCCCTTGCCCCGTATCTGCAGACCATCGTGAACATCCTGCCGCCGATCGTGACCGGGACGGCGGCCGACATCGACGCGCGGAAGTACGACGGCGTGGGTGCCAACCTCGCCATGATGACCGCAAGTGTCGACCACCTTCTGCACGCCGCTCGTGACAAGGGACTGGACACGTCGCAGCTCCGGGCGATCAAGTCGGTCTCCGACCGCGCGATCGCACAGGGGCACGGCGCCGACTCCTGGGCCAGCACGGTCGAGGCACTCGGCGGCTGAGGGATCCCGTCGGCGGCGGCGCCGGGCTCGCGGGACATCAGCCCCCGCGAGCCTTCCGGCCGCGTCACACCGGCTGCAACCAGACCGTCGCCAGCGGCGGCAGGGTCAGAAGAGGTTGTGGAGGCGCTGGAGTACGTCGAGGCACCCGACGCGGACGAGGCGCTGGCCGCCGCCGGGCTCGTCGCGGCCGGGCTGCCGCGCGGCGATCCGGTCGATCCCGCCTACGGACCGGAGGAGCCCGTGCCGGCGCTGCCGTCGGACTTCTCCGTGCTCGCGGCCCTCTGCTAAGCCCCTCCTGGAGGCAAACAAAAACCCCGGTCCGAATTGACGGCCGGGGTATTTCTTCGCCTATATTGAATAGTTCCGTGTGCGCATAGTGCGCAATATGCGGACAACCTCAATAAACATACTCTATCGCGTCAGGGGCTGAATTGTCAATCGAGGAAATGCGGCAGGAACAGCAATTCGTCTCTCTCGCCCACGAGCGGCTCGACCAGCTCCGGGTAGCGGCCGAAGCCGCCATGAGCGCCACGATCGCGCAGCTCAGCAGCAGTCGACAGGCGCGGGTGGAGCGCGATATCGGCGTCGCCGAGCACTCCGCCTCGCTGGCCGCGCTGAATGCCGCCGTCACGGGACTCTGTTTCGGACGGATCGACAGGCGCGACGGAGTCACCTACCACATCGGGCGCACCGGAATCCGGCGGGACGACGCCGAGCGGACCCCGTTGCTGATCGACTGGCGGGCTCCCGTCGCGCGGCCGTTCTATCTCGCGACCGGGTATGAACCGATGGGGCTGCGCCGCAGGAGGCACATCACCACGCAGGGGCGCACGGTCACCGGGTTGCACGACGAGATCATGGATCTCGCCGACACCACCCGCACCGGATACGAGTCGCACGACGCCGACGAGGTGCTGCTCGCCGCGCTGAACAGCGCCCGCACGGGCCGGATGGGCGACATCGTCTCGACCATCCAGGCCGAGCAGGACCACATCATCCGCGCCCCGCAGCGCGGGGTGCTCGTCGTCGAGGGAGGGCCGGGCACCGGGAAGACCGCGGTCGCGCTGCACCGGGCCGCGTATCTGCTGTACGCGCACCGGGAGCAGCTCGCCAAACGGGCCGTGCTGATCGTCGGGCCCAACCCGGCCTTCCTCGGCTACATCGGCGACGTGCTGCCCTCGCTCGGTGAGACCGGCGTGCTGCTGTCGACGGTCGGCGAACTGTTCCCCGGCGTGCACGCCACCGGCACCGACAGCCCCGCGGCCGCCGCCGTCAAGGGCCGGGCGGACATGGCCGGCGTACTGGCCGAGGCCGTACGGGACCGGCAGCAGGTGCCCGACAAGGGCGAGCCGATCGTCATCGCGCACGACGACGGGGAGCTGATCCTCGACTGGGGCATGGCGGTCGAAGCGCGGCACAAGGCCCGCGAGACCGGGCTGCCGCACAATCTCGCCCTGCCCACCTTCGCCTTCCGGATCATCGACGATCTCACCACGCAACTCGCCGACCGCATCGGCGCCGACCCCTACGGCGGCCCGAACTTCCTCGGCCCCGACGACATCGCCCAGCTCGGCAAGGGCATCGCCGCCAGCACGGAGGTGCACGCCGCCATCACCTCCCTGTGGCCCCCGCTCACCCCGCAGGAGTTCCTCGCCGGCTATCTGGAGGAGCCCACGCATCTGGCCGAGGACGACGCCGAGTTGCTCCGGCGCGCGGAGAAGGCCGCCTGGACACCTGCCGACGTGCCCCTCCTCGACGAGGCCGCCGAGCTCGTCGGTGCGGACGACTCCGCCGCCCGGGCCGCCGCCGAGGCCGAGCGGGCCCGCCAGATCGCCTACGCGCAGGGTGTCCTCGACGTCTCGTACGCCTCCCGTACCTACGAGTTCGAGGACAAGGAGGACATCGACGAGGACGCCTCCGAGGTCCTCGCGGCGCACGACATCATCGACGCCGAACGGTTCGCCGAGCGTCAGGAGGAGGCCGACCACCGCAGCGCCGCCGAGCGCGCCGCCGCCGACCGGACCTGGGCGTTCGGGCACATCATCGTCGACGAGGCGCAGGAGCTGTCGGCCATGGCCTGGCGGCTGCTGATGCGCCGCAGCCCGACCCGCTCGATGACCCTGGTCGGCGACCCGGCCCAGACCGGCGACCTGGCAGGCTGCGACTCCTGGCAGGAGATCCTCGTGCCGTACGTCCAGGACCGCTGGCAGCTGGCCCGGCTCGGGGTCAACTACCGTACGCCCGCCGAGATCATGGAGTACGCGGCCGAGCGGCGCCGGGCCGCCGACCCCGCCTTCGAACCCCCGCGCTCCATCCGCTCCACCGGTGCACGGCCCTGGGAGCGCACCCTGCCGCTCGCCGACGTGGCCGGGCTCGCCGAGGCCGAGACCCCGGCGGAGGGCAGGCTCGCCGTCATCGCCCCGCGCGAGCTCCACGCGGAACTCACGGGACTCGACGACGGGCCGCTGGATCTGCACCGGCCCGTCGTCCTGCTCGACCCGCGCCAGGCCAAGGGCCTGGAGTTCGACACGGTTCTCGTCGTCGCGCCCGCGCTGATGACCGCCAACGATCTCTATGTGGCGCTGACCCGGGCCACCCAGCGGCTCGGGATCATCACACCGGCTTCAGCCACACCGTCGCCAGCGGCGGCAGAGTGAACTGGACGCTCGTGCGGTGACCGTGGGCGGCGACGGACTCCGGCTTCAGTGGATCCGGGTTGAGGACGTCACCGCCGCCGTACCGTGCCGCGTCCGTGTTGAGCACCTCCGCCCAGGCGGACACGGACGGCGGCACGCCCAGCCGGTACTCGTGGCGGACCACCGGCGAGAAGTTCGACACCGCGAGCAGCGGCGCACCGTCCGCGTCGAAACGCAGGAAGGCGAAGACATTGTCCTCGGCGGCTCCGCCGTCGACCCAGGCGAAGCCCTCGGGGACGGTGTCCCGCTGCCACAGCGCCGGTGTCGCCGCGTACACCGCGTTCAGCTCACGCACCAGGTCCCGTACGCCCCGGTGGTCCGACTCCGCCGCGTACGACGGGTCGAGCAGCCACCAGTCGGGGCCGTGTCCCTCGGACCATTCCGCGCCCTGGGCGAACTCCTGTCCCATGAAGAGGAGTTGCTTGCCCGGGTGGGCCCACATGAAACCGAGGTAGGCCCGGTGATTGGCGCGCTGCTGCCACCAGTCGCCGGGCATCTTGCTGACCAGCGACTGCTTGCCGTGCACGACCTCGTCGTGCGAGATCGGCAGCACGTAGTTCTCGCTGTACGCGTACACCATCGAGAACGTCATCTCGTTGTGGTGGTACTTGCGGTGCACCGGCTCTTTCGACACGTACTCCAGGGAGTCGTGCATCCAGCCCATGTTCCACTTCAGCCCGAAGCCGAGTCCGCCGAAGCCGCCGGGGCCGACATGATGCGTGGCGCGCGTGACACCGTCCCAGGCCGTGGACTCCTCGGCGATGGTGACGACACCCGGATTGCGCCGGTAGACGGTGGCGTTCATCTCCTGGAGGAAGGCGACGGCATCCAGATTTTCCCGGCCGCCGTGCTCGTTCGGAGCCCAATCCCCGTTCTCGCGCGAGTAGTCCAGGTAGAGCATCGAGGCGACGGCATCGACCCGCAGCCCGTCGATGTGGAACTCCTCGCACCAGTAGGTGGCGTTGGCGACCAGGAAGTTGCGCACCTCGGTGCGGCCGAAGTCGAATTCGAGCGTGCCCCAGTCGGGGTGCGCGGCCCGGGCCGGGTCCGAGTGCTCGTACAGCGGACGGCCGTCGAACTCGGCAAGTGCCCAGTCGTCACGCGGGAAGTGCGCGGGCACCCAGTCGACGATGACGCCGATGCCGGCCCGGTGCAGTGCGTCGATGAGGAACCGGAAGTCGTCCGGTGATCCCATCCGCGAGGTCGGGGCGAAGAAACCGGTGACCTGATAGCCCCAGGAGCCGCCGAACGGATGCTCTGAGACCGGCATCAGCTCCACATGCGTAAATCTCAGATCCCTTACGTAGGAGGGGAGTTGATCGGCCAGCTTGCGGTATGTGAGGCCCGGCCGCCAGGACGGAAGATGCACCTCGTACACCGAGAACGGCGCCTCGTGCACGGGTACGTCCCCGCGGTGCGCCATCCACTCCTGATCCCGCCACTCATGGTGCGAGGCCGTCACGATCGAGGCAGTGGCGGGCGGGACCTCGGCACGGCGGGCCATCGGGTCGGCGCGCACCGTGTGGGAACCGTCCGGCCGGCAGATGTCGAACTTGTAGAGCGCGCCCTCCCCGATCGCGGGAAGGAACAACTCCCAGACCCCGGTCGAACCGAGCGAGCGCATCGGGAAGCCCGTGCCGTCCCAGTAGTTGAAGTCCCCGACGACCCGGACCCCGCGGGCATTGGGCGCCCAGACGGTGAACCGTGTTCCCGTGACCCCCTGGTGCTCCATGGGCCGCGCACCGAGGGCCCTCCACAGCTCCTCGTGCCGCCCCTCGCCGATCAGATGCAGATCGAGATCGCCGAGCGCGGGCAGGAAACGGTACGGATCCTGGACCTCGATCTCGTTGTCCTCGTAGCCGACCAGGAGCTGGTACTCGGGGACGGCGGGCATCGGCAGCAGCCCGGAGAACAACCCGTCGCCGTCGTCGTGGAGCTCCGCCCGCAGCCCCTTGGCGAGCACAGTCACGGAACGCGCGTACGGACGCAGCACCCGGAGCGCCACACCGCCGCGGACCATGTGCGCGCCGAGCAGATCGTGCGGTGCGTGGTGCTCACCGGCGAGCAGCCGCCCGCGGTCGCCGTCGTCGAGGGCACGCACCGGCCGGACCCCGCGGCCACCGCCGCCTGCGCGCCGGGGACGGGGCGCTGCGGCAGCGGTCCGCTTCTCCGCCCCCTTCTTCCGCTTGGCGGGGGAAGCCGTTGAGGCCGGGGGGCCCGCAGGTGCTGACGGCGCCGCGGGGGCCGGAGTCGCTTCTTGCGTTGCCGGGGTCGCGGCGGCCGCGGCGGCGACCGGAGTCACGGTGGTTGCGGGTGTCGCGGCGGGCTCCGGGGGCGCGGGCTCGACGGGCGTCGGCGGCGGCGCGGCCACGGTGGGATCGGGCGCGTTGCGGGACGGCTTGCGGGCGGTCACAGGGACTGCCTCCTCGGGGGTGTGGGTGAATCGGGGCGGGCGGGGCGTGACGGGCGGGGGAACGCCGCCGTGGCCGAAACCGGGCGGCGTGCGGCGCATCAGTCGACGGCGGCGGCCAGACGTTGGATGGCGGCCATCGGCACCGGCAACCAGTCGGGCCGGTGCCGGGCCTCGTACACCACCTCGTACACCGCCTTGTCCGTCTCATGGGCCCGCAACAACTCCGGTTCGCTGCGCGGATCGACGCCCGCGGCCTGCGCGTACCCGTCGCAGTAGGCAGTCCGGCAGCGTGCCGCCCACTCGGCGTTCCAGGGCCGGTGGGAGCGGGCCGCGTAGTCGAAGGAACGGAGCATGCCCGCGATGTCGCGCGCCGGAGGCTGCGGGCGGCGGCGTTCCAGAAGGGGCCGCGCCGGTTCGCCCTCGAAGTCGATCAGTGACCAGAAGCCGTCGGCCGCGCGCAGGGTCTGGCCGAGATGCAGATCGCCGTGCACGCGCTGCGTGGCCCAGCTCCGGCCCCTGTGGCCCAGTGCGGCAACGGCGTCGAACGCGGTACGCAGCCCGGGAACATACGGCGCCAGCGCCGGCACCGCGTGGGCAGCCGCCTCCAGCCGCTCCATCATCCCGGCGGCGAGATGCTCGGTCTGGGAGCGGCGCAGCACGGGCGTCGGCAGCGCGGTGGCGAGTGCCGTGTGCACCTCGGCGGTGGCGCGTCCGAGTGCGCGGGCCTCACGGGTGAAGTCATGGCCCGTGGCCAGTGTCCGTAGCGCAAGTTGCCAGCCGTCCTCCGCGCCCCGCAGGAAGGGCTGGAGAACGCCGAGGGTGAGCGGCTCCGATGCTGTCGCCTCGAACCAGGCGACGGGTTCCGGCACCCGACCGCAGCCCTCCCGGGAGAGGGCGAGCGGCAGTTCCAGATCGGGATTGGTCCCCGGGAAGACCCTGCGGAAGATCTTCAGGATGTAGGCGTTGCCGTAGACGAGCGAGGAGTTGGACTGCTCCGTGTCGAGCACCCGCGGGGTGAGCCCGGCGGGGATGGGGGCGGCGCCCCGGTCGAAACGGAGGGGGCCGAGGGTCCCGGGGGTGCGCAACCGTTCCAGCAGAAGTTCGGCGAGCCGCGGATCGTGCAGCCCCTCGTAGACCGCCAGGCCGGCCAGTGGACCTCCCTTCACGTGGCCGATGAGGGCGGGGGCGAGCCATGGTGGCAGCGTGGCCCGGACTCCGAGCAGCATCTGGTAGCAGTCGTCGGGCGAGGCCGGCATGGACGGCTGATGGACCCGGACCAGCAGATGGAGCAGCCCGGCCCCGTTGCCGGCGCCGCTCCCTGCGGATTCGGCGTCCACCGGCAGTATTTCGGTCGCCGAGACAAGGGAGAAAGCCGTGACCGGCTGTCCCTTGCCTGCGAACCACCGCTGCCGAGGCAGCCACTCATGCAGCAGTGGGGCGAGTGACGGGAGTAGTGCTGTGCTGTTGGCGAGGGCGACCCGAGTGGATGCAGCCTTCGACATGGCATCGCGTCCTTTCCCCGGGCACACCACAGGATGCGAAGAGTGTCCCGGATTGCGGCAATAGCTGTCCGGCTGTGCGGGACGTGTCGGGTCAGGATGGTCCGTACGGACTCGACGTGCAGGGTTCCAAGAACCCCGGAAGCCCCCTGAGAGGCTGTCGGGCGACCTCTGAGGCCCCCGACGGACTCCGGCGAACTCCGGCGAACTCCGAAGTGCTTTGGCGAATTCGGGGTGAGAAGCCCTGAAGAGCTCGATGTGGGGGAGATTGCCCCGTGCGGGGCGGCGGAAACCGCCCCGCTGGGTATGCGCGAAAGTGGCGCCGCATCAGATCGACGGCGCGTCCTTCCGCAACCTGAACCAGTAGAACCCGTGCCCGGCGAGAGTCAGCAGGTAGGGCCACTGACCGATGGCGGGGAAGCGCACCCCGCCGATCAGCTCCACCGGATGACGCCCGTTGAACGTCCGCAGATCGAGCTCCGTCGGCTGCGCGAACCGCGAGAAGTTGTGCACGCACAGCACGAGATCGTCCTTGTACTCGCGGGTGAAGGCGAGCACCGCGGGGTTCGAGGACGGCAGTTCGTTGTACGACCCGAGACCGAAGGCCCGATTCTGCTTACGGATCTCGATCATCCGCCGTGTCCAGTGCAGCAGCGACGACGGCGAGGCCATCGCCGCCTCGACGTTGGTCACCTGGTAGCCGTAGACCGGGTCCATGATCGTGGGGAGGTAGAGCCGCCCCGGATCGCTGGAGGAGAATCCCGCGTTCCGGTCGGGCGTCCACTGCATCGGGGTGCGTACGGCATCCCGGTCGCCCAGCCAGATGTTGTCGCCCATCCCGATCTCGTCCCCGTAGTACAGAATCGGGGAACCCGGCAGCGACAGGAGCAGGGCTGTGAACAGCTCGATCTGGTTGCGGTCGTTGTCCAGGAGGGATGCGAGACGCCGCCGGATGCCGATGTTGGCCCGCATCCGCGGATCCTTGGCGTACTCCGCGTACATGTAGTCGCGCTCTTCGTCCGTGACCATCTCGAGCGTGAGCTCGTCGTGGTTGCGCAGGAAGATGCCCCACTGGCAACCGGACGGAATCGCCGGGGTCTTCGCCAGGATTTCCGAGACCGGATAGCGGCTCTCGCGGCGCACGGCCATGAAGATGCGCGGCATCACCGGGAAGTGGAAAGCCATATGGCACTCGTCGCCGCCGGCCGGGTAGTCACCGAAGTAGTCGACGACGTCTTCCGGCCACTGATTGGCCTCGGCGAGCAGCACGGTGTCCGGGTAGTGCGCGTCGATCTCCTTGCGCACCCGCTTGAGGAACTCGTGGGTCTCCGGCAGGTTCTCGCAGTTGGTGCCCTCCCGCTGGTACAGATACGGCACGGCGTCGACGCGGAAGCCGTCGATACCGAGATCCAGCCAGAACCGGAGGGCGGAGATGATCTCCTCCTGCACCGCCGGGTTGTCGTAGTTGAGATCCGGCTGGTGGGAGAAGAACCGGTGCCAGTAGTACTGCTTGCGCACCGGGTCGAAGGTCCAGTTGGACGTCTCCGTGTCGACGAAGATGATCCGCGCGTCCGGGAACTGCTTGTCGTCGTCGGCCCAGACGTAGTAGTCGCCGTACGGCCCGTCGGGATCGCTGCGCGACTGCTGGAACCAGTCGTGCTGATCGCTCGTGTGGTTCATGACGAAGTCGATGATCACGCGCATCCCGCGATGGTGCGCGGCATCGACGAACTCCACGAAGTCGGCGAGATCGCCGAAGTCCGGCAGCACGGCGGTGTAGTCGGAGACGTCGTACCCGCCGTCGCGCAGGGGTGACTTGAAGAACGGCGGCAGCCAGAGGCAGTCGACGCCCAGCCACTGCAGGTAGTCCAACTTGGCGGTGAGGCCCTTGAGATCGCCGATGCCGTCGCCGTTGGAGTCGTGGAAGGACCGGACGAGGACCTCGTAGAAGACGGCGCGCTTGAACCAGTCGGGATCGCGGTCCTTGGCAGGGGTGTCCTCGAACTTGTCGTGGACGGGCTCATTGACAATCATGGTGTGGGTGACCCTCCGGTCGGCGGGGACGGTCGCAGGACGACGATGTGCGCAGGCGTGACGCCCGGCTCCAGACGCACATAGAAGGTCCTGCCCCAGTGATAGGTGTGGCCGGTGAGCTCGTCGCGCACCGGCACGGTCTCGTGCCAGTCGAGGCCGAGTTGCGGCATGTCCAACGAGACCGTGGCCTCCTGGGTGTGGTGAGGGTCGAGGTTGACGACCACCAGAACGATGTTCGAACCCGAGCGCTTGCTGTAAACGATCAGCGCGTCGTTGTCGGCGGCGTGGAAGTGCACGTCGCGCAGCTGCTGCAGTGCGGGATGACGGCGCCTGATCCGGTTGAGCGAGGTGATGAGCGGAGCCAGGGAACGGCCCTCGCGCTCCGCCGACTCCCAGTCCCTGGGCCGGATTTCGTACTTCTCCGAGTTCAGGTACTCCTCGCTGCCGGCCCGCACCGGGGTGTTCTCGCACAGCTCGTACCCCGCGTACACGCCCCAGGACGGAGAGAGTGTCGCGGCGAGCACGGCCCGCGCCTCGAAAGCCGGGCGTCCGCCGTCCTGGAGATAGCCCGGCAGGATGTCCGGGGTGTTCACGAAGAAGTTGGGCCGCATGTAGGAGGCCGCGTCACCGGCCAGCTCGGTGACGTACTCCGTGAGCTCCTGCCTGGTATTGCGCCAGGTGAAGTACGTGTACGACTGCTGGAAACCGACCGTGGCGAGCGTATGCATCATCGCGGGGCGGGTGAACGCCTCGGCCAGGAAGATCACATCGGGGTCGGTGCGGTTGATGTCGGCGATCACCTTCTCCCAGAAGATCACCGGCTTGGTGTGCGGATTGTCGACGCGGAAGATCCGTACGCCGTGGTCCATCCAGAACCGCAGGATGCGGACGGTCTCCGCGACCAGCCCCCGCAGATCCTTGTCGAAGGCGATCGGATAGATGTCCTGGTACTTCTTGGGCGGGTTCTCCGCGTACGCGATGGTGCCGTCCGGGCGGTGGTGGAACCACTCGGGATGTTTCTCCACCCACGGATGGTCGGGAGAGCACTGGAGCGCGAAGTCCAGCGCGATCTCCATGCGGAGGGCGCGGGCGGTTTCGACGAAGTGGTCGAAGTCGTCGAGCGTGCCGAGTTCGGGGTGGACGGCGTCGTGACCGCCCTCGGCCGAACCGATCGCCCACGGCACCCCCACGTCGTGGGCGCCGGGGGACAACGAGTTGTTCGGGCCCTTGCGATGAGTGGTCCCGATGGGGTGGACGGGCGGCAGATAGACGACGTCGAACCCCATGGCGGCGACCGCGGGAAGCCGCTCGGCAGCAGTACGGAACGTGCCGCTGACGACCCTTCCCCGGTGCCCCTGCAGATGGTCCGCCGCCTTCCCCGTCCTGCCCTTTCGCGTGGCCTTGCCTGCCTTCGCCGGCTCGGCCGGCTCGAACCTGGCGCCCTCCGACCGCGGGAACAGTTCGTACCAGGAACCGAACAGGGCCCGTCGGCGCTCGACGACGAGGGGGAGCGGTCGGGCCGAGGTCACCAGTTCGCGCAGAGGATGCTGGGCTAGCGCGGCGGTGGCCTCGGGGGCGAGCGCGGCAGCGAGCCGCGCGGCGGCCGGCCGTGACTCGTCGCGCAACGCATCGGCCGCGGCCAGCACCGCCTCACGCCCGTCCCGTTTCGGTACGCCCCCGGCGGCCCGCTCGTACAGCTCGGCGCCCTCCGTCAGGACGAGCGCGGTGTCGATCCCCGCAGGGATCTTGATCTGTGCATGCTGGCGCCAGGTGGTCACCGGATCGCTCCAGGCCTCGACCGTGTACGTCCAGTGCCCTTCGGAGTCCGGCGTGACATCGGCGCCCCAGCGGTCGGTGCCGGGAGCGAGCTCCCGCATCGGCGCCCACGGACCCGGGCGGCCGCTCGGATCCCGCAGCACGGCATTGGCGGCGACCGCCTCATGCCCCTCACCGAAGACGGTGGCCGTGACCTGGAAGGTCTCACCGGCAACGGCCTTGGCGGGCCTTCTGCCGCAATCGACGAGAGGACGGACGTCGAGGACGGGAATGCGACCGATCATGGAATCACCTGGGGACTGGAGCTCGGGCTGCACGGGACGCGGTGCGGGCGTGGAGAGATGAGTGCGTACGCCGCGACTGTGAGGGTCCGTCCTTTCTAGCTGCTCCGTTGACGGCTGATGGGGTGTGAGCATGGCCGCTCCTGTCCGCATTCACTCGAATGGCACGCGAATGGCTGGGGCGCGGGTGTGGTGCGCGGGTGAGTACCGGACGCGTACGGACTGCATACGAACCGCTGCCGGATCGCAGATGAACCGCATTCGGGCTGTATTCGGGCTGTGTACCGCAGAAGCCTTCCCACGGTTGTCGGGGGGCCAATCCGGTGGTTTGTTAACTACTCGGGCGTAGCGGTGAAGGTCTGAGTACGCCGGGCTCCGCCCCGTGTGCGGAGGCTCGCGGAGACCGCCCTCAGCCGTCGCCGAGGCAGCGACAGGGGCCTCGACCACGCCTGTCCGCATCGTTCTGTGGCGGTCGTGGGTGTCGCCGTGTCAGTCCCATGAACCGAAACCTCCTCCTCCTCGACGTGGTGCGCGCCGCACGGAGTCGCGTCGAAGGCCGGCCGGTCCGCCTCGACCCGGCCCCCGTACACGCCACTGGGCAGCCTTCCCTGTGTTGTGAAGGGCTACAAGGCTGCCCGAGGGGGTGGAATCGGCCATAACGTCCGTGGCGGATGAGTACCGATCTACGGAGAGGGGGCGGTGGGGCGGACGAGACGCAGCGGGCCGCTGATCCGACGCCGGGACTGCGGTGGGCGTCGGGGCCGGGGCCGGGGCGGATCCGGGAGCGAGCGGCTCGCCGGGTGCCGTTCGTTGTGAGCCGGTCGCGCGCCGTGGTTGCGGAGTACGGCACACCGTTACCGTCGAGGGTGACGGAGCGGCGCACACCGTGGTGCGTCCCCTCGGATTCGTACGTCCCCTGTAAAGGTGGAATACGTGAAGGCCATTCGTCGACTCACCGTGCGTCCTGTCCTCCCCGATCCCCTTCAACCGCTCAGCGGCCTCGCCCGCAACCTGCGCTGGTCCTGGCACACCGAGACACGTGAGCTCTTCCAGGCCGTCGACCCGGAGGGCAGGCGCTCGGCGGACTCCGACCCCGTACGTCTGCTCGGCGCCGTCTCTGCCGGGCGCCTTGCCGAGCTGGCCCAGGACCAGCAGTTTCTGCACCGGCTGACCGAGGCGTCCGCCGCCCTCCAGGAGTATCTCAACGGTCCGCGGTGGTACCAGGAGCAGCTGGCGCAGGGTGCGGAACTGCCCGCCGCCGTGGCGTACTTCTCGCCCGAATTCGGCGTGACCGCAGCCCTTCCGCAGTACTCCGGCGGACTCGGCATCCTCGCCGGGGACCATCTGAAGGCCGCCAGCGACCTGGGCGTGCCACTCGTCGGGGTCGGCCTGCTCTACCGGCACGGCTACTTCCGGCAGAGCCTGTCGCGCGACGGCTGGCAGCAGGAGCACTATCCCCTCCTCGACCCGAACGAACTGCCGCTCACCCTGGTGCGCGAGGCCGACGGAACACCGAGCCGCGTAGTCCTGGCCCTTCCGGGTGGCCGCTCGCTCCACGCCTACATCTGGCAGGCCCAGGTCGGCCGCGTCCCTCTGCTCCTGCTCGACTCCGACGTGGAGGAGAACGCACCCGGCGAGCGCGAGGTCACCGACCGGCTGTACGGCGGTGGCAGCGAACACCGGCTGCTGCAGGAGATGCTGCTCGGCATCGGCGGCGTGCGAGCCGTGCGGACCTACTGCCGGCTCACCGGGCACGCGGCCCCGGAGGTCTTCCACACCAACGAGGGGCACGCCGGTTTCCTCGGTCTTGAACGCATCCGTGAACTCTCCGGAACCGGGCTGGATTTCGACTCCTCGGTCGAGGCGGTGCGGGCCGGCACGGTGTTCACCACCCACACCCCGGTGCCTGCCGGAATCGATCGCTTCGACCGGGAGCTCATCGCCCGTCACTTCGGCGACGACGGCGAACTGCCGGGTGTCGGGGTCGAGCGGATCCTGCAGCTCGGTATGGAGACGTACCCCGGTGGCGAGCCCACCCTCTTCAACATGGCGGTCATGGGCCTGCGGCTCGCTCAGCGGGCCAACGGCGTCTCCACCCTGCACGGGGCGGTCAGCCGGCAGATGTTCGCCGGGCTGTGGCCGGGCTTCGACGCCGCGGAGGTGCCGATCACCTCGGTGACCAACGGCGTTCACGCGCCCACCTGGGTCGCCCCCGAAATCTTCGGGCTGCGATCCCGGTACGGCGGCACGCCGGGACGCTGGGATGCGGCGGCCGGAATCCCGGACCGCGAAATCTGGGACCTGCGGCGGACGCTGCGCGAACAGCTGGTGACCGAGGTCCGCACGAGGCTTGCCGCCTCCTGGCGCACGCGTGGTGCGGAACCGGCCGAACTGGGTTGGATCGACGGCGTGCTGGACCCGGATGTGCTGACGATCGGCTTCGCCCGCCGCGTGCCCTCCTACAAGCGGCTGACCCTGATGCTCCGTGACCGCGACCGGCTGACGGAGTTGCTCCTCCACCCGACGCGGCCGATCCAGATCGTTGTCGCAGGCAAGGCGCACCCCGCCGACGACAGTGGAAAGCGGCTGGTCCGGGAATTGGTCCGGTTCTCCGACGACCCCAGGGTCCGCCACCGCATCGTCTTCCTGCCCGACTACGGGATGGCCATGGCGCAGAAGCTCTACCCCGGCTGCGACGTCTGGCTCAACAACCCGTTGCGGCCCCTGGAGGCCTGCGGCACGAGCGGAATGAAGGCCGCGCTCAACGGCTGTCTCAACCTGTCCGTGCTCGACGGCTGGTGGGACGAGTGGTTCGAACCCGACTTCGGCTGGGCGATCCCGACCGCCGACGGGTCCGCGATGGACGAGGACCGGCGCGATGAGCTGGAGGCGAATGCCCTCTACGAGCTGATCGAGGAGCGGGTGGCGCCGCGCTTCTACGACCGGGGCGACGACGGGCTTCCCGAGCGCTGGGTCGAGATGGTCCGCCGCACCGTGGGCACGCTCGGCCCCAAGGTCCTCGCCGGACGCATGGTGCGCGAGTACGTCGAGCGGCTGTACGCCCCCGCCGCGCTCGCCCACCGCTCCCTGGACGCCGCCACGGCGCGGGAGCTCGCGGACTGGAAGGCCCGGGCCCGTGCTGCCTGGCCGCGGGTCGCGGTCGACCATGTGGAGGCCGTGGCGCCCAGCACGGTCGGCGCTTCGGCCGAGCTGGGGGCGACGCTGGCGCTGCGTGTCCGGATCGCTCTCGGAGCACTGGAGCCGGACGACGTGGAGGTGCAGGCGGTGGCCGGGCGGGTCGACTCCGCCGACGCGATCTCGGACACCCAGTTCTTCCCGCTGAAGCCGACCGGAGGCCAGGACCTGGAGGGTCGCTGGCTGTACGAGGGCCCGCTCGCCCTCGACCGCACCGGCCCCTACGGCTACACCGTGCGAGTGCTTCCCGCTCACCCGTTGCTGGCAACCAGCGCGGAACTCGGCCTGGTCGCACTGCCGACGGAGGCGACGGGCGACGGTGCGGGCCTGCTGATGCGCTGACCACCCGTCCTCCCGACAGCTTCGTGCCCGTCCCCGGCTTCGGTGACGACCTCGATGGCGGGGTCGGTGGCGAGGATCGCCCGGACACCCGCGCGGATCACGCTTCCGTCGTCGGCAAGCAGCACCCTGATCTGTGGCTCACCCTACGGCGAACCGCCCGGGAGGAATGAGAGCTCCTCCCGGGCGGTTCGCCGCATCACGTGCTCGGACTGCGGTGCTGGGTTCAGAAGGTCAGCTTGAAGCTGTTGATGGCGCCGGTGTCACCCGAGTAGACGTCCTGGACCTTCAGCTTCCAGGTGCCGTTGGCCACCTCGGACGAGGCGTTGACCGTGTAGGTCGTCTGGACGTTGTCGGCCGAGTCGGAGAGCGAGGAGTTCTTCAGCCGGTAGGCCGTGCCGTCCGGGGCGACGAGGTCGATGACCAGGTCACCGCGCCAGGTGTGGGTGATGTCCACACCGACCTGCAGGGTGCTGGGTGCGTTGCCCGTGATTCCGGTGACGTTGACCGAGCTGGTGACGGCCGCGCCGTGGTCCGGGATGGCGATGCGGGTGGTGTTCTCGAAGACCGTGCCGCCGGTGCCACCACCGGAGCGCGAGCCGACGTTGATGCCGGCCCAGGCATCGGCGACCGCCTTGTACTCGGCGCTCGTCGTGCCGTACAGGTCACCGGCCGCGGCGAGGGTACCGGTGCGAGCAGCCGCGTAGTTCGTCGTGGAACTGAACTTGGTGGTGAGCGCCTTGAACCAGATCAGCGCCGCCTTGTCGCGGCCGATGCCGGTGACCGGCAGACCGTCGGAGGTCGGGGAGTTGTACGAGACACCGTTGATGGTCTTGGCGCCGCTGCCCTCGGAGAGGAGGTAGAAGAAGTGGTTCGCCGGACCCGAGGAGTAGTGGACGTCCACACTGCCGATGCCGGAGTACCAGGCGTCCTTGGACGCGCCGTCCTTGCTCGGCTTGTCCATGTACCGCAGCGGGGTGCCGTTGCCGTTGATGTCGATCTTCTCGCCGATCAGGTAGTCACCCACATCGGTGGCGTTGTTGGAGTAGAACTCGACCGCGGCGGCCATGATGTCACTGGTCGCCTCGTTGAGGCCGCCGGACTCGCCGCTGTAGACCAGGTTGGCGGTGGCCGAGGTGACACCGTGCGTCATCTCGTGCGCGGCCACGTCGAGGGAGGTCAGCGGTTTGGCGTTGCCGCTGCCGTCTCCGTAGGTCATGCAGAAGCAGCTGTCGGACCAGAAGGCGTTGACGTAGCTGTTGCCGTAGTGGACGCGGGAGTACGCGCCGACGCCGTCGCCCCGGATACCGGTGCGGCCCTGCACGTTCTTGTAGTAGTCCCAGGTCTCGGCCGCGCCGTAGTGCGCGTCCGCGCCGGCGGTTTCGACGTTCTGCGGAGTGCCGTCGCCCCAGACGTCGTCGGAGCCGGAGAAGAGCGTCCCGGTGCCGGACGTGCCGTGGTTCAGGTTGTACGTCTTGTGGTTGCCGCGTCCGGTGTCGGTCAGCGTGTACGACGGCGCGGTGCCGAGCGTGACCTGGCCGCTGTACTGGGTGTTGCCGGTACCGGTCTCGATGGCCTGCCACTCGTAGAGCTTCGCACCGGTGGACGCGTCAGTGACGACGTGCAGTTCGTTGGGGGTGCCGTCGTGCTGGAGCCCGCCGACGACGGTCTCGTAGGCGAGCTGCGGCTTGCCCTGGGCCATCCAGACCACCTTGCGCGGTGCCCGGTCGGCGACGGTCTTCTTGGAACCGGCATCCTTGGCCGCACCGAGAGCCTGCGTCTCGGCCTTGGCCGGGGCGATGTCGGCGGCGGTGTCGACGGCCTTCAGCTGAGCAGAGGTGACCTTGGACGCCTTGGTGACGCCCTCGGTCTCACCGGCCTTGGACTCCTGGACGATCAAGTCGCCACCGAGGACCGGAAGCCCACTGAAGGTGCGCTCGTAACGCGTGTGCGTGGTGCCGTCGTTGTCCTGGATGACATCCCGGACGACGAGCTTCTCCTGAGAGCCGAGACCGAGCTCCTTGGCCGTGGCCGCCTTGCTCGCGTTGGCCTCGCGGATCAGCTCGGCACGTGCGGAGGGGGAGAGGTGCTTGGCCAGCGCGCCATGCTTGGCGTTGGTCGCGACCGGGGCAGCAGCGGCGGAACCGCCGGCTGTGGCACTTGCCGTGCCCGTCTGGACTCCTACGGCGAGGAGGGCTGCTACGGCTATCAGAGCGCCGGTCGCGGTGGCGCGACGGCTGGGCGTGGATCTCACGCGGACTCCTTCTGCGAGGGGGGTACCGGCGGCTGGGTGAGCCGACCGGGCAGAGCAGGCTGTGCGCGGAACGGGGGAAGAGTGTCAGCAGACGGATGCCCTTGTCAGGACCGCGTCAACAAGTTGGCCGGAATTCGTCCGTTGCCAGAAAGGTCATGTTCGTTAAGCGGACGTTTCACCGATCGTTACCGAGAAGGCGTCCACGGCCCGGAGCGGCCGATTTCGAACAGCGGGTCCCGGTTGAGCTCGAACACACCGTGTTCGAATGGCGCGTTCGGCGCGGGGTCGTGGCCACCGGCCGAAAGTGTCTTGAATTGTGGCTCGTTCTGAACGGGTCAGCCCGTGTCGTGCAGCAAAGGCCAGGTAAAGCGCCGGGCGACGCGGTTGGCCGTGGCGACCTGGCAGCGCGACGGGGGGCAGGCCGGCAACGGCACCTGCCCCACCGCTACCGAGCCGGTGCGCGGCACCGCCGCACCGGCCGGTCGTCCGCCCGGCGTGGTTGTGCCGACGCCGGTGGTTGTTGCCGGGCAGCGGGTCAGGCCAGACTTTCCCGCCAGGCGCGGTGGAGCCCGGCGAACCGGCCGGTACCGCCGATGAGTTCGGACGGGGAGCCGTCCTCCACGATCCGGCCGTGCTCCATGACCAGTACCCGGTCCGCGATCTCCACGGTCGACAGCCGGTGAGCGATCACGACCGCGGTACGGCCGTGCAACACCGTGTCCATGGCCCGTTGCACGGCGCGTTCGCCGGGGATGTCGAGTGAGCTCGTCGCTTCGTCGAGGATCAGGACCGCTGGGTCCGCGAGTAGGGCGCGGGCGAAGGCGACCAGTTGGCGCTGGCCCGCCGAGATCCGCCCGCCCCTCTTGCGTACATCCGTGTCGTACCCGTCGGGCAGACCGCTGATGAAGTCGTGCGCGCCGATCGCCTTCGCGGCCCGCTCGATCTCCTCGCGAGGGGCCTCCGGGCGGCCGATGGCAATGTTCTCGGCGACCGTCCCCGAGAAGAGAAACGCCTCCTGGGTCACCATCACCACACCGCGCCGCAGTTCGGGCAGGGCCAGATCGCGCAGATCGGTCCCGTCCAGCAGCACCCGGCCGTCGGTCGGGTCATAGAACCGGGCCAGCAGTTTGGCGAGCGTCGACTTCCCGGCACCCGTCGAGCCGACCACGGCCACGGTCTGCCCGGCCGGGATCGTCAGATCGAAGCGGGGCAGCACTTCGCCGCCCGTGCGGTAGGCGAATCTCACCGAGTCGAAGGCGACGTCCCGCCCTGGGTGCTCACCCGTGCGGGCAGGCAGCTCCCGCGGGTTCGTCGCCTCGGGGACAGTGGGGGTCTGGGCCAACAGCCCCGCGATCTTCTCCAGCGAAGCCGCAGCCGACTGATAGGAGTTGAGGAACATGCCGAGCCGGTCTATCGGGTCGTACAGCCGTCGCAGGTAGAGCACGGCCGCGGCCAGCACGCCGAGCGCGAGCGTCCCGGAGGCGACTCGGTACGCACCCCACAGCACGATGCCGGCGACCGCCGTGTTGGCGACCAGTCGGGAGCCGACCACGTAGCGCGCCATCTCCAGCAGCGCGGCGCCGTTCGTCCGGCAGTGCTGCTGGTTGAGACGCCCGAATTCTGTGTCGTTGATGCGCTCGCGACGGAATGCCTGGACGGGGCGGATCCCGTTGATCGTCTCCGCGAACTTCACGATGACCGATGCGATTGCTGTCGACCGGGCGGCGTAGATCACCCCGGCACGCCGTTGGTAGAGCCGCACCAGCAGATACAGCGGCACGAACGAGAGGACGGCGACCGCTCCGAGACCGACGTCCAGCCACAGCAGCAGCAACGAGATGGAGATGAAGGAGAGCACGACGCCGATCAGTTCCTGCAGCCCCTCGCTGAGCAGCTCCCGCAACGACTCCACATCCGTGGTGGACCGGGAGATCAGCCGGCCCGAGGTGTAGCGCTCATGGAAGTCCACGCTCAGTGCCTGTGCATGACGGAAGATCCGCCCCCGGAGATCGAGCAGTACCTCCTGGTTGATCCGGGCGGAGGCCTGGATGAACGCGTACTGCATGCTCCCCGCGCCGGCCGAACACAGCGCGTACCCGATGGCCACGGCGATCAGTGGTCCGTAGTCCTTGTCGCGGAACGCGGGTACGCCGCTGTCGATGGCGTACGCGACGAGCAGCGGGCCCGCCTGGACCGCGGCCTGCTGGATCAGCAGGAACAGCGCGGCCACCACCACCCTGCCCCTGTGCGGGCCGAGCAGGGACAGCAGCAGGGCGCGGGTCGCGCCGCGCGGAGTGGGCAGGTCGTCCTGGTCGAAGGCGTCCTGGGCGCCGGAGGCGGAGCCGGGTTCGGGAGCGGCCTCGGGCGTCTTCCGTGTGGTGTCGTCCGGTCTTGTTGCCGGCCGGTCACGGGTCAGGGTGTCCGTACCCGTACCCGTACCCGTACCCGTACCCGGATCCGTGCCCCTGGCCGCGTCCGCAGTGCCGGTGGTTGCGTCGGTGCCGCTCAGGGGCTCGTTCTCGTCGCTGTCGCCGGCTCCCGCGGTGCGTCCGGTCGTTGTATTGGTCATCGGGTGCTGTCCTTCTCGGCAGGGACGTCCATGGCAGGCATGCCGTCGGTGGACAGGAATTCGGGCGCGTCCCCGGCGCCGGACATCAGCCAGGCGTACTCGGCGTTGCTGCGCAGCAGTTCCTGGTGGGTGCCGACGGCGCTGATCCGGCCCTCGGACAGCAGCGCCACCCGGTCCGCGAGCATCACGGTGGACGGCCGGTGGGCGACCACGATGGCCGTGGTCGACTCGAGCACGCGCCGCAGGGCGGCCTCCACCAGCGTCTCCGTATGTACGTCCAGGGCGGAGAGCGGGTCGTCGAGCACCAGGAAGCGCGGCTGCCCGACGACGGCGCGGGCCAGTGCGAGGCGCTGCCGCTGGCCGCCGGAAAGACTGAGCCCCTGCTCGCCGACCTGGGTGTGGATGCCTTCCGGCAGGTCGTACACGAAGTCGGCCTGGGCGATCGAGAGCGCCCGCCGCAGCTCGTCCTCGCCGGCGCCGTCGGCGCCCATGAGGATGTTCTCCCCGACGCTCGCCGAGAAGAGCGTCGGTTCCTCGAACGCCACGGACACCAGCTCACGCAGCTGTTCGCGCCGCATGGTGGTGATGTCGGTGCCGTCCAGCGTGATCCGCCCGGCGGTGGCCTCGTGCAGCCTCGGTACGAGGGCGGTGAGCGTCGTCTTCCCCGATCCCGTGGCCCCGACCAGGGCCATCGTCTCGCCGGGCCGGATCCGCAGATCGATCCGGGTCAGTACGGGTACGGAGTCCGACTCCGCGTCGGGGTAGCGGAACTCGACGCCTTCGAAGACCATTCCGCCGTCCGCGTGCTGCTGCGAGGGCGCCGCGGAAGACTCCGCGGCGGTCTCGCGCTCCTCCTCCACATCCATCACCTCGAAGAACCGCTCGGTCGCCGTCGCCGACTCCTGGCTCATCGCCAGAAGGAAACCGATCGACTCGACCGGCCACCGCAGCGCGAGAGCGGTCGACAGGAACGCCACCAGCGTGCCCGCCGAGAGCTCTCCGTCGGCGACCTGGATCGTGCCGAGAACCAGCGCCGCGCCGATCGCCAGCTCCGGGATCGTGGTGATGAAGGCCCAGATGCCGGCCAGCAGCCGCGCCTTGTCGAGTTCGGTGCCGCGCAGTCGCTGCGAGAGGCCGCGGAAGGCCAGGGCCTGGCTTCGGTGCCTCCCGAAGCCCTTGATGATCCGGATGCCGAGGACGCTCTCCTCGACGACGGTCGTCAGATCGCCGACCTGGTCCTGGGCCTTGCGTGCCACCACCGCGAACTTCGTCTCGAAGACGGAGCAGAGAATCACCAGCGGCACGACCGGTACGAGCAGCACCAGGCCCAGCATCCACTGCTGCACCAGCAAAATGATGAAACCGACCAGGATGGTGGTGGCGTTGACCAGGAGAAACGTCAGCGGGAATGCCAGGAACATGCGCAGCAGCATCAGGTCCGTGGTTCCGCGCGACAGCAGCTGCCCGGACGGCCAGCGGTCGTGGAAGGCCACCGGCAGCCGTTGCAGATGCCGGTACAGGTCGGCCCGCATAGATGCCTCGACGCCCGCCAGCGGCCGCGCCACCAGCCATCGCCGCAGCCCGAAGAGCAGTGCCTCGGCGATGCCCAGCAACAACAGGTACAGCGCACCGAGCCAGACTCCGCCCGGATCACGGCGCGCGACCGGGCCGTCCACGATCCACTTCAGTACGAGGGGTATCACGAGGCTGAGGCAGGAGGCGACGATCGCCACGGCTGCCGCCGCGGACAGGCGGATACGTACAGGCTTCACGTAAGGCCACAGCCGCAGCAGGGAGCGCGCGGCGGACCGGTCCTTGGGCTCTACATGTGTTTCGGGCATCAGGGGCGAGCCTACGGTTCACCACTGACATCGCTCAGCTGCTTTTCGTCGCTCTGTCGACATCCCGCCCCCCCCGATGGCCCGAGACCGCCCGGTCGTACCCCGGAGTCAGCCGATCGGCCGATGTCGATTCGAGCGTGATGGCCGATGCCGCGCGGGGCCGCCCGACGGGACCCTTATACCCATGGCAATCATCGAAGTGAACGCGGTGCACAAGGCCTACGCCGGGCGCACCGCGGTGGACGGAGTGACTTTCGCCGTCGACGAGGGGGAGATCTTCGGGATTCTCGGCCCCAACGGCGCGGGCAAGACGACCACCGTCGAATGCGTCGAGGGGCTGCGCATCCCCGACGCCGGTACGGTCCGGGTCGCCGGACTCGACCCCGTCGCCGACCACGGACGGGTGACGCAACTGCTGGGCGCCCAGCTCCAGGAGAGCGAGCTGCAGGCCAAGCTCACGGTGCGCGAGGCGCTGGAGCTGTACAGCGCCTTTTATCCGAACCCCGCCGACTGGAGGTCCCTGGCCGAACGGCTCGGTCTGCACACCAGGCTCACCACCCGGTTCGCCAAGCTGTCGGGCGGTCAGAAACAGCGGCTGTCCATTGCCCTTGCGCTGGTCGGCAACCCGCGCGCCGTGGTGCTCGACGAGCTGACCACGGGTCTGGACCCGCGGGCCCGCCGGGACACCTGGAAGCTGATCGAGGACGTACGCGAGAGCGGCGTGACGGTCCTTCTGGTCACCCACTTCATGGAAGAGGCCAGTCGGCTCTGCGACCGTGTCGCCGTGATCGACAAGGGAAAGGTCGTCGCCCTCGACACCCCGTCCGGCCTGATCAGCAGGGGCGGCAGCGCCACGGTCATCTCCTTCACACCGTCACAGCCGCTGGACGACACAGAGCTGGGCCGGCTGCCCGGGGCGGCCTCTGTCGAGCAGAAGAACGGCCGGATCGTCATCAACGGCACCGACGAGACGGTCAACGCGGTCATCTCGCTGCTGGCCCGCCACCGCGTCACGGCACACCAACTCCGCGTCTCCGAAGCCACTTTGGATGACGTCTTCCTCGACCTCACAGAACAGGCGGCCTGAGATGACCACGGCGAACCCGGCCAGGGCGACGGCCACCTCCACCCCATGGGCAGCGGTACTCAGGACCGAGACACGGCTCTTTCTCCGCGAGCCCGGCAGCCTGTTCTGGATCCTCGTCTTCCCGACCGTGCTGCTGACGATCCTCGGCCTGATCCCGTCCTTCCGGGACCCCGACGACGCACTCGGCGGCCGCCGCGTCATCGATCTGTACGTACCGGTCTCGGTGCTGCTCGCCATGATCATGGCCGGACTGCAGGCCATGCCGCCCGTTCTGACCGGCTACCGCGAGCGCGGCATCCTGCGTCGCATGTCGACCACTCCGGTTCGGCCGTCCGCCCTGCTCACCTCGCAGATCGCCCTGCACGGCGCCGCGGCGCTCGGCTCCGCCGCGCTGGTGACGGCCGTCGGCCGGACCACCTTCGGCGTCACGCTGCCCGGACAGCCCTTCGGCTATGTCCTGGCGCTGCTCCTGGCGACGGCGAGTGTTCTCGCCCTCGGCGCGCTGCTCTGTGCGCTCTCCCGCACCACCAAGGCCTCCGCCGCCATCGGCTCGGTCGTCTACCTCGTGATGATGTTCACCGCCGGGGTCTGGATCCCGGTGCAGACCATGCCCGACACCCTTCGGCGCATCGTTCAGGCCACCCCGTTCGGCGCGGCCTCCCAGGCGCTGGACCGGGCGGCGTCCGGTGGCTGGCCCGGCTGGGCCCAGCTGGGCGTGATGGCGCTGTGGGCGACCCTGGTCACCGTCCTCGCGACCCGTCTGTTCCGGTGGGAGTGACCGGTTCCGGGGGAGACTTCACCCATGGACACGGGGGACACGGCGGAAACGGCAGAGGCATCCACCACCGGAGCGACGACGGCCGCGCAGTGGTGGGAGCGGTTCTTCCGGTACGGGCCGTACGGTCTGCTCGGCCTGGCCACCGCGGTCTCGGCCGTGTCCGCCGACCTCATCATGTCCCGCTCGAACGTGTACGCTGTCGTGGCGCTGGTTCCGGTGGCGCTCGTCCTCCAGCTCTGGTGGGGGCGCGCCAGGCGGAAGGTTCCCCCGCGGTCGCAGGCGGCGCAGTTCTACTTCGTCGCCCGCACGTCGCTCGCCTTCGCGCTGACCTGGTGCAACCCGTTCTTCTCGATGTTCGCGGTGCTCGGCTACTTCGACGCGGGCCGGCTGCTCCCGGATCGGGCCTTCCGGGCGGGCCTGCTCGCCACCGCCGTCATCATGGCGGGCTCGCAGTCCGGCAGCGGCCTTCCGCCGGAAAGCTTCACGAACTGGATCGCCTTCGGCATCCTCCTCGCCCTGCACGCAACCATCACCATGGTCTTCGCCCAGATCGGCGACCGGGAGGCCGAGCAGAACCGCGCCCAGGTCGACACCATCGCCGAACTGGAGTCCGCCAACGCCCGCCTCGAACAAGCCCTCGCCGAGAACGCGGGCCTGCACGCCCAACTCCTCGTCCAGGCGCGCGAGGCGGGCGTCGCGGACGAGCGGCGCCGGCTCGCCGCCGAGATCCACGACACGCTCGCGCAGGGCCTGACCGGCATCATCGCCCAGCTCCAGGTGGTGACCTCGGTCGCCGACAACGACCCGGCACTGGCCCGGCAGCACCTCGACCGCGCCGCCGCCCTCGCCCGGCACAGCCTGGGCGAGGCGCGCCGCTCGGTGCACAATCTGGTCCCCGCCGCACTGGAGCACGACGACCTCCCGGGCGCGCTGAAGAAGACGGTCACCGGCTGGGCGGAACGCCACGGGGTCCGGGCCGACTTCACCGTCACCGGTACCGTCGAGCCGATCCACGACGAGATAGGCGCCACCCTGCTCCGTATCGCCGAGGAAGCCCTCGCGAACGTCGGCCGCCATGCCGGGGCCTCGCGGGTCGGCATCACCCTGTCCTTCATGGGTGACGAAATCACCCTGGACGTACGGGACGACGGCCGCGGCTTCGACCCGGCCGCCCTGCCGCCGTACAACCGCGCGGGCGGCTTCGGGCTCGGCGGCATGCGGCCCCGCGCCGAACGCGTCGCCGGTACCGTCGAGGTGGAGACCGAGCCGGGTGACGGAACGGCGGTCAGCGCCCGGGTGCCACTGGTTCAAAACAGCGGATGACCAGTACGGTTGGCCTGCCATGGCTGAGGATTCCGCACGCGTCATCACGCTCGTCGTCGTCGACGACCACCCCGTCGTACGGGACGGTCTGCGCGGCATGTTCGATTCGGCCCCCGGCTTCGAGGTCCTGGGGGAGGCGTCGAACGGCGTGGAGGGGGTCGACCTCGTGGCCCGGCTCGACCCCGATGTCGTCCTGATGGATCTGCGGATGCCGGGCGGCGGCGGAGTCGCCGCCATCGCCGAACTCACCCGGCGCGGCGCCCGTTCCAAGGTGCTCGTCCTTACCACGTACGACACCGACTCCGACACGCTGCCCGCGATCAAGGCGGGCGCGACCGGCTATCTGCTCAAGGACGCACCCCGCGAAGAGTTGTTCACAGCCGTGCGCGCCGCCGCCGACGGACGTACCGTGCTGTCGCCCGCGGTCGCCTCCCGGCTCGTCTCGCGGGTACGTGCCTCCGGCGCCGCGGGCCACGAGGCGCTGTCCGCTCGCGAGCGCGAGGTGCTCGAACTGGTCGCCAAGGGCACCTCGAACCGGGAGATCGCCGCCGAACTGTTCGTCAGCGAGGCAACGGTGAAGACCCATCTCACGCACATCTTCGCGAAACTGGGCGCCAAGGACCGCGCCGCGGCCGTCGCGACCGCCTACGAGCGCGGCATCCTCGGCTGACCCCGGCCGTCCGCCCTGTTCCGCATCACTCCCTGACGCGCAACAGCACCACCGCCCTCGCCGGCACCGTCAGCATCTCGGAGCCGCGGTGCACGGTTCCCGGAGCGGAGGACTGGTCCTCCCGCGAGGTGTCCAGCACCAGTTCGTACGCCTGCGACCACGGCGGACCGGGAAGCCGGAAGCTGCTCGGACGGTCGGCGGCGTGCAGGATCGCCAGGAAACTGTCGTCCGTGACCTGTTCGCCGCGCGCGTCCCGGCCCGGGATGTCACGTCCGGAGAGATAGAGCCCGATGGTCGCGGCCGGTGCGTACCAGTCCTCCTCCGTCATCTCCGTCCCCTGCCGGGTGAACCACGCGAGGTCCCGCAGCCCGTCCGCGGCCTGCGGCCGGCCGGAGAAGAAGGCGCCACGGCGCAGCACCGGATGGGTGTGGCGCAGCGCGAGCAACCGCGCCGTCAGCTCGGTCAGTTCCCGCCACTGCGGCTGGTCGAGCAGCGACCAGTCCAGCCAGCCGATCTCGTTGTCCTGGCAGTACGCGTTGTTGTTGCCGCCCTGCGTCCGGCCCATCTCGTCGCCCGCGACCAGCATCGGCACCCCGGTCGACAGCAGCAGGGTGGTGAGCAGATTGCGCAGCTGGCGGCGGCGCAGCGCGTTGATCCCGGGGTCGTCGGTCTCGCCCTCGGTGCCGCAGTTCCAGGCCCGGTTGTCCGATGTGCCGTCCCGGTTGCCCTCGCCGTTCGCCTCGTTGTGCTTCTGCTCGTAACTGACCAGATCGCGCAGCGTGAAGCCGTCGTGCGCGGTGATGAAGTTGACCGATGCGTACGGGCGGCGGCCGCCCCACGCGTACAGATCGCTGGATCCGGTCAGCCGGTAGCCGAGATCCCGTACGTCGGGCAGGGCGCCGCGCCAGAAGTCCCGTACGGCATCGCGGTAGCGGTCGTTCCACTCCGTCCACAGCGGAGGGAAGGCGCCGACCTGGTAGCCGCCGTTGCCGACGTCCCATGGCTCCGCGATGAGCTTCACCCGGCGCAGCACCGGGTCCTGGGCGATCACCGCGAGGAACGGGGACAGCATGTCGACGTCGTGCATCGAGCGGGCCAGCGCCGCCGCCAGATCGAAGCGGAAGCCGTCGACGCCCATCTCGGTGACCCAGTACCGCAGCGAGTCCGTGATCAGCCGCAGCACATGCGGCTGCACCACATGCAGGGTGTTTCCGCAGCCGGTGTAGTCCGTGTATCTCCGGGCGTCGGACTGGAGCCGGTAGTAGCCGCGGTTGTCGATGCCGCGCAGTGACAGCATCGGACCCAGCTCACTCGCCTCCGCCGTGTGGTTGTAGACCACGTCGAGGATGACCTCGATCCCGGCGTCGTGCAGCGCCCGCACCATCCGCTTGAACTCGCCGACCTGCTGGCCGCCCGTACCGCTCGCCGAGTAGTCCGCGTGCGGGGCGAAGTAGCCGATGGAGTTGTATCCCCAGTAGTTGTGCAGTCCGCGCCGCAGCAGGTGGTCCTCGTGGGCGAACTGATGCACCGGCAGCAGCTCCACCGCCGTCACGCCGAGCCGGGTCAGATGGCCGAGAGCCGCCGGGTGGGCGAGTCCGGCGTACGTGCCCCGGAGCTCCTCCGGGATCTCCGGGTGCCGCTTGGTGAAGCCACGCACATGCAGTTCGTAGATGACGGAGTCGGCCCACGGGGTCTTGGGGCGCCGGTCCTCCGCCCAGTCGTCGTCATCGTGGACGACGACGCCCTTCGGTACGTACGGAGCGGAGTCCCGTTCGTCCCGGACGGTGTCGGCGACCTGTTGCTGCGGCCAGTCCCTCACATGGCCGTAGACCTCGGCCGGCAGGGTGAACGAGCCGTCCACCGCACGTGCGTACGGATCCAGCAGCAGTTTCGCCGGGTTCCAGCGGGCACCCGTCCACGGGTCCCAGCGGCCGTGCACCCGGTAGCCGTACCGCTGACCCGGCCGTACGCCCGGCACGAAACCGTGCCAGATCTCATGGGTCAGCTCGGTCAGCGGGAGGCGTGTCTCGTCCCCCTCCTCGTCGAAGAGACAGAGCTCGACCGCCTCGGCCCCGCCTGCCCAGAGCGCGAAGTTGGTGCCCGCCACCCCGTCCGGGCCCACCCGGAAACGGGCTCCGAGCGGCATCGGCGCACCGGGCCACACGGCCGGCGGCCGCTGCCCGCCGTCGAGCACCCGCTTTTCCACCGGGCCGGTCCCCGCCTCGGCCCCTGCCTCCCTCGACGCCCGTTCCAGAACCTTCCCGACCGACTCCCGCACTGCCTCCTGCTCGGCTGCGCTCGACACCTTTCAGCCTCCCGCGGCTCATCGGACCCGGCGCCGAAGGGGAGCGCACGGCGTCCCGGCCGCGGCTCCCCGAATGTGGTCCTCCCCTCTGTTCTGCCCACGGCGGGGCCCGCACTCACGTTTCCCCCGGCAGGACCGCTCGCCGTACTGCCCGCGCTGTCCGCTCATCGGGGACGTCGTCGAGGTCGTCAACTCCAAGGACAAGCACGTGGCGCCGGACAACAGGCTCGGCGGCCGGAACCTGAACCGTACCCAGTGGAAGGCGGGCTCCGCGCTCCGTTGAAGCGCGTCCGCGCCGAAGCTCCGTGGTGCCTCCCGAGGGTGTCCCGAACCGGGACGGGCCGGCCGGGCACCCTTGCGCCCCTACCAGGCGTCACCTGGTGTAGTCCTGGGACAACTTGGGACTGAACGGTGACATCCATGGGGGGATCTCTCAAAGGTCCGTGTGATTATCTTTCGCTAGCGCGCATGTGCAGCGCGCGGGGGTAGGAGCCTGCAGGCTCCCAGGGCCATGGCGGGGCCAGGCCGTGTGAGGGGAGACGACCACATTGAACGGGCAGCCGATATCGGGGACATCGGTCGGGACGGACAACGGACGGCGTGGTCGGGGGACCACCGGACTGCTGGCTCTGGTACTGGGTGCGCTGCTTTTGCTGGTGACGGCGTGCGGCGGGGGAGACACCGACGCCGGTGACAAGGGCGGGAAGAGAGGCGGGGGCAGGAGCGCGGACACGACCGCCTCGCAGGCGGTGGTGACCGTCGTGCCCAAGGACGGTGCCGACTCGGTCGCCACCAGCGGGGCGCTGAAGATCTCCGCCGAGCAGGGCAAGCTGACCACGGTCAAGGTCGAGGACCCCAAGGGCGTCGAGGTCGAGGGCAAGATCACGGCGGACGGCGCGAGCTGGGAGCCCGAGCAGCACCTGGCCGCGGCGACGAAGTACGCGGTCCACGCGATCGCCAAGGACGCCAAGGGCCGCGAGTCGGCCAAGGACACCACGTTCACCACGCTGGTCCCGAAGAACACCTTCATCGGGCAGTACACGCCGGAGGACGGTTCCACGGTCGGCGTCGGCATGCCGGTCTCGATCCACTTCACCCGCGGTATCACCGACCCGGAAGCGGTCGAGAGGGCCATCAAGGTGACGGCGGAGCCGGCGGTACAGGTCGAGGGCCACTGGTTCGGCAACGACCGCCTGGACTTCCGCCCGGAGAAGTACTGGGCCGCGGGCACCAAGGTGACCGTGAAGCTCAACCTCGACGGCGTCGAGGGACGCCCGGGGGTCTACGGCAAGCAGGCCAAGACGGTCTCGTTCACCATCGGCCGCAGCCAGGTCAGTCATGTCGACGCGAGCACGCACCGGATGAAGGTCGTCCGTGACGGCAAGCAGATCAAGAACATCCCGATCTCCGCGGGCGCCCCTGCGACCACCACGTACAACGGTCAGATGGTCATCAGCGAGAAGCTCAAGGTGACCCGGATGAACGGCGACACCGTCGGCTTCGGCGGTGAGTACGACATCAAGGACGTGCCGCACGCGATGCGTCTGTCCACGTCGGGCACCTTCATCCACGGCAACTACTGGGGCGCGCCCTACGTCTTCGGTTCGACCAACACCAGCCACGGCTGCGTCGGTCTGCAGGACGTGCGCGGCGCCTGGAGCAAGAAGACCCCGGCTGCCTGGTTCTTCGACAACTCGCTCATCGGCGACGTCGTGATCGTGAAGAACTCCCGCGACAAGACCATCCAGCCGGACAACGGCCTCAATGGCTGGAACATGACCTGGGCGGAGTGGACCAAGTAGTTCGCGACGTACGACACGACGGTGGGCCCGGTGCTGTGACCAACAGCACCGGGCCCGCCGTCGTTAGCGACGGTTAACCTGCCTCTCATGACCGTAACCCTCGAAGCAAGCGACGGCGTCGGCACGATCCGGCTGGACCGTCCGCCCATGAACGCCCTGGACGTCGCCACCCAGGACCGGCTGCGTGAACTCGCCGAGGAGGCGACCCGGCGCGACGATGTGCGCGCCGTCGTCCTCTACGGCGGCGAGAAGGTGTTCGCGGCGGGCGCGGACATCAAGGAGATGCAGGCGATGGACCACACGGCGATGGTCGTACGGTCCAAGGCGCTGCAGGATTCCTTCACCGCGGTGGCCCGCATCCCCAAGCCCGTCGTCGCCGCTGTCACCGGTTATGCGCTCGGTGGCGGATGCGAGCTGGCGCTCTGCGCCGACTTCCGGATCGCTGCCGACAACGCCAAGCTGGGCCAGCCCGAGATCCTGCTCGGCCTGATTCCCGGCGCGGGCGGCACCCAGCGGCTGGCCCGGCTGGTCGGCCCGTCCAAGGCCAAGGACCTGATCTTCACCGGCCGTCATGTGAAGGCCGAAGAGGCGCTGACGATCGGCCTGGTGGACCGGGTGGTGCCCGCGGCCGAGGTGTACGAGCAGGCGCACGCCTGGGCGGCCCGGCTGGCCAAGGGGCCGGCTCTCGCGCTGCGCGCGGCGAAGGAGTCGGTCGACGCGGGGCTGGAGACGGACATCGACACCGGCCTCACGATCGAGCGGAATTGGTTCGCCGGCCTGTTTGCCACCGAGGACCGTGAGCGCGGTATGCGCAGCTTTGTCGAAGAGGGGCCGGGGAAGGCCAAGTTCCTCTGACCGAACGCCAATTGGGCACAGACTGTCGCGGGTTCATCCGTGCGAGCGGATTGGCTGAGCCTTAAGAGAACCTTAAGGCTCAGTGCTCGAGTGACCGGGGCAACCTCGCTCTGACGGGGCATACGCGCAGGTCAGTGGCGGTATCAAGCGTCGCATTCTGCCGCTGGCATATGCCTACCGACCACTACGGAATGTCCCATTCCGGGGTAGAGATTCCCTCGGAACGGCCCCGGAGTGCCCGCCGTGCAGCCATGATGGTGGGCATGGCGGGCCTGGAGGGTGTGGAACAGCCGCGACAACGCAGCGGCGCGACTGCGGCACGCTGGATGCCGACTGTCGAGGACGAACAGGCGTTCAAGGCGCTGGAGTTGTTCGGGAATCCGGCGGAGGACGAAGTCCGGCTGGACTCCCGTCCGGAGTCCGCGGCCATCGCCCGGCGGCTCACCTCCTGTGTGGTGCTGCGCCAGTGGGCGCTTTCCCCGCAGACCGCCGAACATGCCGTTCTGCTCGTCTCGGAACTCGTCGGCAATGCGGTACGGCACACAGGCGCGCGCAATTTCGGGCTGCGGTTGCTGCGCCGGCGCGGCTGGATCCGGATCGAGGTGCGCGACCCCTCGCGCGGGCTGCCGTGCCTCATGCCGGTCCAGGAGATGGACATCAGCGGTCGCGGGCTCTTTCTCGTCGACAAGCTCTCCGACCGCTGGGGGGTGGACTTGCTGCCGCGCGGCAAGACCACCTGGTTCGAGATGCGGATCTCCGACCGCTGAGCCGTTCCGGCCCCTGCCCCTGCGCCCGCTGTGACGACACCCGGCACGACGCACAGAAGCCCCCGGTCGGCCGTGGTGCGGCGCTGCGGGGGCTTCTGTGCGGGGCCGTGAAATGGGGGGTGTGTTCACGGCCGCTATGGACGACCTGGCCCGGGTCAATGGGGGTCGTGGAACCGACTATGGCAGATGGGCGACCCGGGATCCAAAAGGGCTAATCGGATAAATCTGGTCACATCGTGACTCTTCGCCGGTTAATCGTAGGTGTGATGGGTCACTGGCCTGGTAATGCATGAATGATTATGTGGTTCGGCGGGTGAATCATCGACTGATCGAGCCATTGGCGGCATTTCCTTCGCGACCCGAGAAGGGGCGTGAATGTGGGTGATTGTTATCTTTCTGACATTTCGCCCCTACTGTTCTGCCCATGAAGGCCTCCGAGACGCCGGTGCACCGCCGCAGCACACTGCGCGCGGGCGCAGGAGCAGCCTTGGCTGGCGTCCTTGCGGTGGGATGTACGGACGAACGCGGCGCCGTCAACACCTCGGCGAAGACTCCGGCCACCACCCCCGCGACGACCCCCGGGGGTGCGAAGCCCCCGGCCCCGCGCCCCGCACCCGCCCCGCACCGCTTCCCCGGGCAGCCGGTCCAGATCGACCACGGTCCTCGTCACCGCGCCCGCGTCGCCCTCACCTTCCACGGCCAGGGCGACCCCGCCATCGCCCGGACCGTGCTCGCCGAGGCGGAACGGGCCCACGTCCGGATCACCGTCCTCGCCGTCGGGAGCTGGCTCGACGAGCACCCCGACATGGCCCGCCGGATCCTCGACGGCGGCCATGACCTCGGCAATCACACCCAGCACCATGCCGACATCTCGGCGATGGGCGAGACCGAGGCGTACGCGGAGATCACCGGCTGCGCCCAACGGCTGCGCCGGCTCACCGGCTCCATCGGCACCTGGTTCCGGCCCTCTCGCACCCAGAACGCCACCCCGCTCGTCCAGCGCCTCGCCCGCCGGGCGGGCTACCCGCATGTCCTCTCGTACGACGTGGACTCCCTCGACTTCACCTCTCCCGGCGCCGCGGCCGTCACCCGCAAGGTCGCCGGGGAGATCCGCAACGGATCGGTGGTGAGCCTGCATTTCGGCTACGCGGACACGGTTGCCGCACTGCCGGTCCTCCTCACCGAAATCGACCGCCGCGGACTGCGCGCGGTGACGACCACGGAGCTGCTGACCTGATGCTCACCACCACCCGCACCGCATCCCTGCTCGGCGGCATCCTCGTCGCCGTCCTCACGGGCTGTGGCACCCCGGCCGAGAAAGGGACGGCCGAGGCCGCCACACCCCGGCCGGCCCAGGGGAACGCCACCCCGGAGCAAGCCGCCCCCGGTCGCGCCACGTCGCCCGGACTCGCCGGGATGCCGCCGGTGCTCGATCCCAAGGACGTGTACGCGGCCGACCGGCCAGGAAAGATGTCACCGGCCGTCAAGGACTTCCCGGCACGGATCTACGTACCCAACACCAACTCCAACACGGTGTCGGTGATCGACCCGAAGACGTACAAGGTCATCAAGACCATCCCGGTCGGACACCAGCCGCAGCACGTCGTCCCGTCCTGGGACCTGAAGACGCTCTGGGTCAACAACGACCTCGGCGACAGTCTCACGCCCATCGACCCGGCCACCGGGAAGCCCGGAAAGACGGTCCCCGTCTCCGACCCGTACAACCTGTACTTCACCCCGGACGGCAAGTACGCCGTCGTGATGGCCTCGATGGACCGTGAGCTGGTCTTCCGCGATGCCCACACCATGAAGACGGCCAAGACCGTTCCGGTCGACTGCGCAGGCGTCAATCACGCCGACTTCTCCATGGACGGCCGGTACTTCATCGTCTCCTGCGAGTTCTCCGGCGAACTCCTCAAGGTCGACACGGCGAAGATGAAGATCGTCGGCAAGCAGAAGCTGCCGTTCAACGGCGCCATGCCACAGGACGTGAAGCTGTCGCCGGACGGCAGTACGTTCTACATCGCGGACATGATCGCGAACGGCATGTGGGTGCTGGACGGGAAGAAGTTCACCACCCCGAAGCTGCTGTCCACCGGCAAGGGGGCCCACGGGCTGTACGTCAGCCGGGACTCCAAGGTGATGTACATCTCCAACCGCGGCGAAGGAACCATCTCCATCTTCGACTTCGCACGGAACAAGCTGACGAAGAAGTGGCACCTGCCGAACGGCGGCAGCCCGGACATGGGCGGTGTCTCGCCGGACGGCAAGGTCCTCTGGCTGTCGGGGCGTTACAACGCCGAGGTGTACGCGATCGACACGTCCACCGGAAAGCAGCTCGCCCGGATCCCGGTGGGCAGCGGACCGCACGGACTCGCCGTCTATCCGCAGCCGGGCCGCTACTCACTCGGCCACACCGGCGTCTTCCGCTGACCCGTCGCAGAGTCCGTGACTCAGAGGCTGTCGGGCCACCTCTGATCGGGCGGTCGTGCCCTGATCGAAGGCAGCCCGACAGCCTGTCAGTCCGCGACCAGCAGCGCCTCCGAGCCCACCGGCCGGTAGCCCGCCGCCTGGAACGTCCGCACACTGCGGGCGTTCCCCGGCGACTGCTGCGCCCACACCACCTCGTCCGGCACCAGGTGCCGGGCCGCCCGCGCCAGGCGCTCCCCGAGCCGGCGGCCGCGCGCCTCCTCCGCCACCTCGATCGCCGTCTCCCAGCGCCCGGCGACCCCACGGCCGAGGATCAGCACCCCGCCGTCGGCGGCCCAGACCCGGACCTCGTCGCGGAACTTCATCGCCCGCGCCACCCGCGGGTGCTCCGGGTCCTCGATCTCGCGGAGCCCGATCTCCGGCTCGCCCGGCAGCGCGCCCGCGACCGTCAGCAGATCGATGGTGTTCATGTGGCGTCCGGTACGGGCCAGCAGCGCGCCCAGGAAGTGCGGATTCATCGTCGCGGCGAGCGCATCGCCCGGGGTGCCGGCCAGCGTGGCCCGTACCCAGTCCGGATCCTCGTCGGTGAACACCACCGAGTGCGCGGTGAATGCCAGCACTCCGGCGTCCCGTGCGTTCGGCTGTGCCACCACGGTCGTGGACCCGTCCGGCGGCGGGAACCGCCCGTCTGCGGCAGCCGTCAGGATCCGCGCCAGTGCGTCGGTCATGAAGTGGTTCCCTCCCGGGTTCCCGGTCCTGTCCGCCGTCCGCGGACACCCCACCCATGATCGACGACCGGCCGCCGCAATCGGTCTCCCTCGCGCCCGTTAATCTGACCCACATCAGTTAGGTATGACGAAGGGGCTGAACAGTGGCGGACATGGAGTCGGCGCGCAAGGCGTTCGAGCGGTACGACCTGAACGGTGACGGTCTGATTTCGGCCGCCGAGTACAAGAGCGTGATGGCTCAGTTGGGTGACCCCTACGTCACCGAGCCGGTGGCCCAGGCCGTCATCAACTCCCACGACACGAACGGTGACGGTCTCCTCACCTTCGACGAGTTCTGGGCTGCCCAGAACAAGGGCTGATCGCCGGAAGGACCCCCGGCCCTGCCCGGCCGGGGTCCGCCGGACCACCTGGCGCTCAAACCTCCGGGCGGACGGCGCCCGCCGGAGCGGCGACAGGGCGGAGCCGTTCACGCCCCTGTCCGGCCCGTTGCAGCCGCGGCATCCTCGGGCAGCCGCGGATCAGCCGGAACTGCCCCTCGCGCACGCCGCCGGGCCCGCGGGGGCCCTACGGCCTTTCTTCCCGGTACGGTGCCCAGCCGCGCAGTTCGTCGTTGCGCGGGGCGTGCACCACCGCGGGCGCGCCGGGGCCGAAGACCATCACCGGGCGGGACGCGTCCCAGGACGGCCAGCCGGGGTTGCCGGTCGCGGCGAGCCGCACCCAGGCGGGCCCAGATCCTCCCGGCGCCGGTTGCCCTCCTCACCAGCCGTTCCACCCGCGCCAGTTCATCCGGTTCCAGCGCGGGCATGGCGCGCAGCCCCGGCCAGCTCTCCGGCTTCGCCGGACAGCCCTCCGCCCAGTCGTCCCGGTCAAGGCAGCGCTCCCGTACAGCCTCCGGGTCCGGCAGCACGTCGCCCAGCACCCAGTAGTCGCGTCCGCGTGTCGGCTTGCCGTAGGGAAGTACCGGGAGGGAAGCAGGAGGTGAGGGCATGGGAGGGAACGCAGCGGCGCCTCGTCCGGCCGCTCGCCACGGAAGGGGGCAACCTTCTGCCAAGAATGTCCCATGCGCAGGACCCTGCGAGGGCGGTCCTCGGCTCCTCAGGGACTCCGGGGCCGGTACACGTCGGCCAGGGTGCGGGCCGCTTCGTACAGCCCGTCCCGCAGCTGGGGCGGCTCCAGCACCTCGACGTCCGGGCCCAGAGCGAGAAACACCCCGATCGCGTGCTCGAGGGACTCCGTGGGCAGCACCGCCCACGACCAGCCGTCCCGCTCGGGCACCGCTGTCTCGGCAAAGGCCCGCGCGGCGGCCCCGGTCAGCCGGGAGAACGCGCCGGGAGCCACCCGTACGACTGCCTCGCCCTGGTGCAGCCGGGCGTGGAAGTCCTCCTGCGCCAGGCGCCAGTGCTCGGCCAGATCGAATCCGTCCGGTATCTCGAATGTGTCGTCCGAGACGCGCATTTCCAGGATCTGGTCGACCCGGAAGGTGCGCGGGCCGGGCCCCGCGACCAGGTACCAGCGCCCGGCCTTGAGCACCAGGCCGTACGGGTCCAGCGTGCGGTCGACCTCGGTCGGGGCCTTCCACCGCCGGTAGCGGACCACCAGTCTCCGCCCGGTCCACACGGCCTCCGCGACCGCGGGAAGATGGCGCAGGTCGTCCACCTCCGCGTACCAGCCGGGAGCGTCCAGATGGAAACGGGCCCGCATCCGGTCGGCCTCGGCGCGCAGGTCGGGCGGCAGCGCGGCACGCAGCTTGAGCTGGGAGGAGGCGAGCGCGGACCCAAGACCCAGCGCGGCGGCCGGCCCGGGCATCCCGCCGAGGAACAGGCTCTGCGCCTCGTCCTCGGTCAGCCCGGTGAGCCTCGTGCGGTACCCGCCGAGGAGCCGGTAGCCGCCGTGATGCCCGGCGTCGCCGTAGAGCGGGACACCTGCGGCGTGGAGAGCCTCGATGTCCCGGTACACGGTCCGTACGGAGACCTCGAACTCCCGCGCGAGCTCGTCGGCGGTGACCCGGCCCCTGGTCTGGAGCAGGAGGAGGATCGCGAGCAGGCGGCTGGACTTCACTGACACAGGATGTCAGTGAAGTGCGCCTAGTTTCCCAGGATCGGCACACACACCGGACACGGAAGGCCCCACTCATGACCAGCTCCCCCCGCACCGCCACCCCCGTATCGACGGACTTCGACTTCCTGGTGGGCGAATGGGACGTCGCCAACCGCTGGCGGACCGACTTCCTGGACGAGGCGAGCGAGTGGGAAGAATTCCCGGCCGTCAGCCACGGCACACGGCACTTCGACGGTGGTGCCAACTTCGACGAGATCGAGTTCCCGACGAAGGGCTTCGCGGGTCTCACCCTGCGTCTCTTCGACCGTGAGACACAGCTCTGGGCGCTCCACTGGGCCAGCCGCCGCACGGGGCAGCTGTTTCCACCGGTGGTCGGCGTCTTCGTGGACGGCCGGGGTGAGTTCTACGGTGACGACACACATGAGGGCAAGCCCGTACGTGTCCGCTTCATCTGGTCCGGCATCACAGCGGATTCGGCCCACTGGGAGCAGGCGTTCTCCGTGGACGACGGCGGCACCTGGGTCACCAACTGGCACATGGATCTCACCCGGCGCTGAGCTGAGGCGAGCGACGCCGTCGCTGCCCGCAACCCGGGCCGTCGCACCGGTATTCTGACGCTCGCCTCGACCACACGTGTCCGCGGTGAGCGGTAAAGCGCCCCGATCAGGACCGGCAGCAGGTGGGTGAGCCCCCTTGAGGCTCACCCACCTGTGTTTTCGGTCCGGGTCCCGACCGGATCGGATCAGGACCGATCAGGTCATCTCAGGTGGAGCTTGAGCTGATGGTTGCGCTCTGTGTGCTCGACCACGACTCCGGTGACCGCCTCACCCAACTCGGGCCAGATCACCGTAGAGCCATCGGCGCCGCTGTGGTGCATTCCCGCCACATCCGCGAAAGCGCAACTCAGTTGCACACCCTCGACCGAAATGAAGATTCCGAAGGGAGCGACGCGATCGACAGTGCCGGTCACATGGGACCCGACCGGGAACTTTCGCTTCGCAGAGGTCCATTCATCACTCGTCATGTGTGCCAGAGCCTCTCGTAGGAGCCGAGCCGATCGAACATATCGGACCACGCCCGAGCAGGAGCCGCCTCCACCACCCCCTCGGGCAGCGTTCGCTCGCTTTCCGTCCCGGGCACCGAACAGCCTTGCGTGGACTCCCGGTTCGCGGTGCCGGGGGTGCGGGACGCCATGGATGCGGACTTCGTCGGCCGACCCCGGCCTTGATGTCACTCATCACGTCAGTCATCAACTGTCGCTTCCAGCTCGGGAGTTACACCGGTTACCGTACAGACCCGCTCACGGCCTGACCCCGGAATTACGCAGCAGAGTCCTGCAGGCCGTCTTTACATGATCACAGTCGCGTCACGACAGTCTGCTCACGACTTTGAAATGGCTCTGACCCGCCCATGCCGCTCGCGGCGGTCGCCCGCGCCGTGGCCAGCTCATCGCTCAGCAGGCGAATCCAGTCCAGCACCTGGGAGTCGCCGGAGTTCCCCGGGCCGCCTGTTCGCAGTGAACCAGCGCCGCCCGTGCCTCCTCGGTCCGGCCGGTCCGCAGCAGGACCTGGGCGAGATTGGCCAGGGCGGGGGCAACGCCCAGGACCGGTGTGGCCGTGGCCCGGGCCGACTGGAGCGCCTTGGGTCGACGCCTGGCTCCGCCACTTCGTCGGCGCGTTTGTGCCATGGCGTTTTTGCGCCTTTGGCAGCTCTTGATTCGCCTCATGCCTCAGTCGAGACTCCGAAGGCCCAATCGACAAGGCAGTTGGCGCGGGCGGTGATCCGCACCGCGTTTTCTACATCCCACGGCGGGCGACACTCGTCGTTTTTCGGAAGGATACATTGTGGCAAGACAGAGCAGATTGCTGCGTTTGGCCTTGGCGGCCTTGGTCTTACCTTTGCTGGTGCCGCTCGCCGGCGGCACCTCGTTCGCCCAGCCGGTCCCGGACGAGCCCGCAGCCGAGCGGAAGGTGGAACCCGAACTGCTCGGACAGCTCCAGAAGGAGCAGAAGGCCACCTTCTGGGTCGAGTTCGACCGCGACGCCGACCTGCAGGCGGCGGCGAAGGCCCGGACGAAGACCGAGAAGGCGACGGCCGTCCTGGCGGCGAAGCAGAAGCAGGCCAAGACGTCCCAGGCCAACGCGATGAAGCTGCTGAAGTCGGCGGGAGTCGACCACACCTCTTTCTGGATCAACAACTCCATCCAGGTTGTCGGCGGTCAGAAACTTGTCGAGAAGCTGGCTGCCCTGCCCGAGGTCGCGCAGATCAACTCGGACGAGGAGATCAAGATCGACACGCCGGCCGCGGGCAAGGCCGAGCCCGCGGTCGACGCGGTCGAGTGGAACCTCGACCGGATCGAGGCTCCGAGGGTCTGGAGCGAACTCGGGGTGCGCGGTGAGGGCATCGTGGTCGCCAACATCGACTCCGGCGTCCAGTACGACCACCCGGCCCTCAAGAACCAGTACCGCGGCCTCGACACCGACGGCACGTACGACCACAACTACAACTGGTTCGACCCGACAGGCAGTTGCGGCGTTGCCGCGCCGTGCGACGACAACGGCCACGGCACGCACACCATGGGCACCATGGTCGGCGACGACGGCGGCGCCAACAAGGTCGGCGTCGCGCCGGGTGCCAAGTGGATCGCCGTCAGGGGTTGCTCAATCACCTGCACCGAGGCCTCGCTGCTCGCCTCGGGGCAGTGGATCATCGCGCCCACCGACCTCAACGGTGCCAACCCGCGGCCCGACCTGGCCCCCGATGTGGTGAACAACTCCTGGGGTGGGGACGGCTTCGATCCCTTCTACCAGGAAATTGTGGCCGCCTGGCGGGCCGCCGGCATCTTCCCGGCGTTCTCCAATGGCAACACCGGACCGAGCTGCAACACCAGCGGTTCGCCCGGCAGCTACGTGAGCAGTTACAGCTCCGGCGCGTTCGACATCAACAACGACATTGCGAGCTTCTCCTCCCGGGGCACCGGCGAGAACGGGACGATCAAGCCGAACCTCGCCGCGCCAGGCGTCAACGTGCGTTCCACCTGGCCGGGCGGCGGCTACAACGCGATCTCCGGCACCTCGATGGCCTCCCCGCACACTGCAGCCACGGCCGCACTGATGTGGTCGATGTCCCCCGCCCTCCAGGGCGACGTGGCACAGACCGAAGCGCTCCTCAACCAGACCGCCATCGACGCCAACAACACCACCTGCGGCGGCACCGCGGCCAACAACAACGTCTTCGGTGAGGGCAGGCTCGACGCCTATGCGGCAGTCTCTGCCACACCGCGAGGGCCGACCGGCGCGCTGAGTGGCACAGTCACCGCGGGCGGCGCGCCGGTCGCCGGGGCGAAGTTGAACGTGGACGGCCCGATGGACCGCACCCTCAACACCGCAGCCGACGGCACGTTCGCGCTGCCCAGGCTGCCCGTCGGCGACTACACGCTCACGGTCAACAAGTTCGGCTACTTCACGGGCACCGGTGCGGTCACGATCACGGAGGGGCAGACCACCACCCGGAACTTCACGCTGGAGCAGGCGCCGTCGGTCAAGGTCTCGGGAACGGTCACCTCCAAAGCCGGACCCGCGGCGGGCGCGGCGATCACCGTCAAGAACACCCCCGTCACCGCCACCGCGAACGCCCAGGGCCACTACGAGGTGACCCTGCCGCTCGGCACGTACGACCTGACGGCCTCGCCCCATATCCGCTGCGCCGCGGCGGGCACCGCGCACGTGGAGGTCACGGCCGAGGCCACCGCGGACATCACCCTGCCGGACCGCACGGACGCCTTCGGGTACGCCTGCCAGGGCGCCAGCAACACCGAGTACGTCGCGGGCACGGACAAGACGACCCTCACCGGCGACACGGCGCTCCTGCCGGTCACCCTGCCCTTCCCGGTCCCGTTGTACAGCGCGACCTACACTTCCGGTTGGATATCCACGAACGGTGCGCTGTCCTTCGCCTCCCCCTCGGCGAGCACCAACACCACCATCCCCCGCGCCAGCGCACCCAACGCGGCGCTCTACCCGTTCTGGGACGACCTGATCGTGAATGGGGGCTCTGCTGCGGGCGTCTACACCGGCGTCATCGGTACCGCCCCGCACCGCTCGTTCGTCGTCGAGTGGCGCAACGTCACCCACAAGTCGGCCCGGTCCGAGGAGTTCTCGTTCTCCGCAGTCATCGGCGAGGACGGCAAGATCTCCTACCACTACAAGGACATCACCGGCGTCGGCTTCGAATCGGGCTCCAGCGCCACCATCGGCTTGGAGAACGCCTCGGGCACCGATGCGTTCCAGTATTCCTACGCGACCCCCGGTGTGCTCTCCGACGGCTTCAGCATCGGCTTCCGGACCAGCAAGTCCGGCGTGGTGCGGGGCAAGGTGGTCGACGCCAACGACGGTGAGGCCCTCGCGGGAGCGACGGTCACCGTGGGCACGGGTGGCACGGTGGTGACCGGCAGGACCCGAGCGGACGGCTCATACCTGGTCCAGGCGCCGTCCGGTGCAACCTCGATCAGGTTCACCGCCCCGGTCTACCAGCCGTTGGAGCAGGCGGTGACGCTCGATGCGGGCGGTGTCGTGACGACGTCCGAGGCGCTCAAGACCGGCAAGGTGACGGCCGCCACGAAGGCGTACGACATCGCCGTCCCCGCCGGCCAGCAGCGTGCCCGCGCCTTCGAGCTGACCAACTCGGGCTTCCCGACGGCGTACACCGTCGTCGAGGACGCCCCGTGGCTGACGGTCAGCCTGACCGGCGGCGATCTGGCCACGGGCGAGAAGGCCACCGGCACACTCTCGGTCGACCCGGCCGGGTATGCGGCGGGCGAGGTGCTCACCACCACCGTGCGGGTGAGCTCGGCAAGCGGCCGGGCACCGGTGATGAACATTCCGGTGAAGGTCGTCGTGCCCCGCTACCAGGCAGCACTCCAATCCGGTGCCTCCAGCGCCGCCGTGGACACACTCGGCGACACCTGGCAGCCGGACCAGAAGTACCTGGCGGGCTCCTTCGGCTATGAGGGCACATCAAGCGTCAAGTCCACGACGAAGGACATCGCCGGCACCGACGATCCGAAGCTGTTCCAAGACGCGCGCGAGGGCATGGACGGATACCGCTTCGACAACGTCCCCGACGGCGTCTACACGGTGGAACTGGACTTCGCCGAGGTGTCGAGCAGCAAACCGGGCCAGCGGATCTTCGACGTCCTCGCCGAGGACATCGAGGTACTGCCGTCCCTCGACATCGCCTACCAGGCCGGCTCCTACGCCGCGGTCACCCGGACCTACACGGTCACCGTGACCGACGGTGTGCTCAACGTGCGGTTCCCGGCGACCAGCGGTAAGTCGCTGGTCAACGCCATCCGCGTCACCGAACGGCCCGACAAGGCCTGACAGACCGACCACAAGGGGCCCGTCCCGCCGCCCGGCGGGGCGGGCCCTTCGCTGTCGTTCGCCTTGGGTCGACGCCTGGCTCCGCCACTTCATCGGCGCGTTTGTGCCATGGCGTTTTTGCGCCTTTGGCAGCTCTTGATTCGCCTCATGCCTCAGTCGAGACTCCGAAGGCCCAATCGACAAGGCAGTTGGCGCGGGCGGTGATCCGCACCGCGTTTTCTACATCCCACGGCGGGCGACACTCGTCGTTTTTCGGAAGGATACATTGTGGCAAGACAGAGCAGATTGCTGCGTTTGGCCTTGGCGGCCATGGTCTTACCCTTGCTGGTGCCGCTCGCCGGCGGAACCTCGTTCGCCCAGCCGGTCACGGACAAGCCCGCGGCCGAGCGCAAGGTGGAGCCCGCGGCCGAGCGGAAGGTGGAGCCCGAGCTGCTCGGACAGCTCCAGAAGGAGCAGAAGGTCACCTTCTGGGTCGAGTTCGACCGGGACGCCGACCTGCAGGCGGCGGCGAAGGCCCGGACGAAGACCGAGAAGGCGGCGGCCGTCCTGGCGGCGAAGCAGAAGCAGGCCAAGACGTCTCAGGCCAACGCGATGAAGCTGCTGAAGTCGGCGGGAGTCGACCACACCTCCTTCTGGATCAACAACTCCATCCAGGTTGTCGGCGGTCAGGAACTTGTCGAGAAGCTGGCTGCCCTGCCCGAGGTCGCGCAGATCAACTCGGACGAGGCGATCAAGCTCGACACGCCGGTCGCGGGCGAGGCCGAGCCCACGGTCGACGCGGTCGAGTGGAACCTCGACCGGATCGACGCTCCGAGGGTCTGGAACGAACTCAAGGTGCGCGGTGAGGGCATCGTGGTCGCCAACATCGACACCGGCGTCCAGTACGACCACCCGGCCCTCAAGAACCAGTACCGCGGCCTCAACGCCGACGGCACCTACGACCACAATTACAACTGGTTCGACCCGACCCAGGAATGCGACGTTGCCGCGCCGTGCGACACCAGCGGCCACGGCACGCACACCATGGGCACCATGGTCGGCGACGACGGCGGCACCAACAAGGTCGGCGTCGCGCCGGGTGCCAAGTGGATCAGCGTCAAGGCTTGCACATTCAAGCTCTGCAACACCGCCCCGCTGCTCGCCGCGGGGCAGTGGATGATCGCGCCCACGGATCTGAGGGGCGGCAACCCGCGCCCGGATCTGGCGCCCGACGTGGTGAACAACTCCTGGGGTGGGGACGGCTTCAACCCCATGTATCAGGAAATTGTGGCCGCCTGGCGGGCCGCCGGCATCTTCCCGGCGTTTTCCAATGGCAACTCCGGACCGATCTGCAACTCCAGCGGTTATCCCGGTTCGTACGTGAGCAGCTACAGCTCCGGCGCGTTCGACATCAACAACGACATCTGGTTGTACTCCTCCCGGGGCACCGGCGAGAACGGGACGATCAAGCCAAACCTCGCCGCGCCGGGCGTCAACGTGCGTTCCAGCTCGATAGGCGGCGGCTACAACACGAGATCCGGCACCTCGATGGCCTCCCCACACACTGCAGCCACGGTCGCACTGATGTGGTCGGCGTCCCCCACCATCCAGGGCGACGTGGCACAGACCGAAGCGTTCCTCAACCAGACCGCCATCGACGCCAACAACACCTCCTGCGGCGGCACCGCGGCCAAGAACAACGTCTTCGGTGAGGGCAGGCTCAACGCCTATGCGGCAGTCTCTGCCACACCGCACGGGCCGACCGGCGCGCTGAGTGGCACAGTCACCGCGGGCGGCGCGCCGGTCGCCGGGGCGAAGTTGAACGTGGACGGCCCGATGGACCGCACCCTCAACACCGCAGCCGACGGCACGTTCGCGCTGCCCAGGCTGCCCGTCGGCGACTACACGCTCACGGCCGGCAAGTTCGGCTACTCCACGGGCACCGGTGCGGTCACGATCACGGAGGGGCAGACCACCACCCGGAACTTCACGCTGGAGCAGGCGCCGTCGGTCAAGGTCTCGGGAACGGTCACCTCCAAAGCCGGACCCGCGGCGGGCGCGGCGATCACCGTCAAGAACACCCCCGTCACCGCCACCGCGAACGCCCAGGGCCACTACGAGGTGACCCTGCCGCTCGGCACGTACGACCTGACGGCCTCGCCCCGCATCCGCTGCGCCGCGGCGGGCACCGCGCACGTGGAGGTCACGGCCGAGGCCACCGCGGACATCGCCCTGTCGGACCGCACGGACGCCTTCGGGTACGCCTGCCAGGGCGCCAGCAACACCGAGTACGTCGCGGGCACGGACAAGACGACCCTCACCGGCGACTCGGAGTACCTGCCGGTCACCCTGCCCTTCCCGGTCCCGTTGTACGGCGAGACCTACAACTCCGGTTGGATATCCACGAACGGTGCGCTGTCCTTCGACGCCCCCTCGTCGGCCACCAACGTCAACACCCCCATCCCCCACCCCTACAGACTCAACGCGGCGCTCTACCCGTTCTGGGACGACCTGATCGTGAATGCGAGCTCCGGGGGCGTCTACACCGGCGTCATCGGCACCGCCCCGCACCGCTCGTTCGTCGTCGAGTGGCGCAACGTCACCCAATGGTCGGCCCAGTTCGAGAGGTTCTCGTTCTCCGCAGTCATCGGCGAGGACGGCAAGATCTCCTACCACTACAAAGACATCACCGGCGTCGGCTTCGAATCGGGCTCCAGCGCCACCATCGGCGTGGAGAACGCCTCGGGCACCGATGCGTTCCAGTATTCCTACGACACCCCCGGTGTGCTCTCCGACGGCTTCAGCATCGACTTCCGGACCAGCAAGTCCGGCGTGGTGCGGGGCAAGGTGGTCGACGCCAACGACGGTGAGGCCCTCGCGGGAGCGACGGTCACCGTGGGCACGGGTGGCACGGTGGTGACCGGCAGGACCCGCGCGGACGGCTCATACCTGTTCCAGGTGCCGTCCGGTGCAACCTCGATCAGGCTCACCGCCCCGGACTACCAGCCGTTCGAGCAGGCGGTGACGCTCGATGCGGGCGGTGTCGTGACGACGTCCGAGGCGCTCAAGACCGGCAAGGTGACGGCCGCCACGAAGGCGTACGAGTTCGTCGTCCCCGCCGGCCAGCAGCGTGCCCGCGCCTTCGAGCTGACCAACTCGGGCTCCCCGGCGGCGTACACCGTCGTCGAGGACGCCCCGTGGCTGACGGTCAGCCTGACCGGCGGCGATCTGGCCACGGGCGAGAAGGCCACCGGCACACTCTCGGTCGACCCGGCCGGGTATGCGGGCGAGGTGCTCACCACCACCGTGCGGGTGAACTCCGAAAGCGGCCGGGCACCGGTGATCAACATTCCGGTGAGGGTCGTCGTGCCCCGCTACCAGGCAGCACTCCAATCCGGTGCCTCCAGCGCCGCCGTGGACACACTCGGCGACACCTGGAAGCCGGACCAGAAGTACCTGGCGGGCTCCTTCGGCTATGAGGGCACATCAAGCGTCAAGTCCACGACGAAGGCCATCGCCGGCACCGACGAGCCGAAGCGGTTCCAGGACGCGCGCGAGGGCATGTACGGATACCGCTTCGACAACGTCCCCGACGGCGTCTACACGGTGGAACTGGACTTCGCCGAGGTGTCGAGCAGCAAACCGGGCCAGCGGATCTTCGACGTCCTCGCCGAGGACATCAAGGTACTGCCGTCCCTCGACATCGCCCACGAGGCCGGCTCCTATGCCGCGGTCACCCGGACCTACACGGTCACCGTGACCGACGGTGCGCTCAACGTGCGGTTCGTGGCGGCCAGCGGTAAGTCGCTGGTCAACGCCATCCGCGTCACCGAACGGCCCGACAAGGCCTGACAGACCGACCAGAAAGGGGCCCGTCCCGCCGTCCCTCAGATTCTAGTGGTCGTCGCAACACCCCAGTTCAGGGGATGCGATGGACTTCCAGATCCGGAAGGTGCGGAGCCCTCAGGGGGCGAAGAAGCTCTCTGCGGAGCGGGCTGCATAATTCCAGCTCATGCAGCAGGGCGTGAGCAACAACGACGCGTGCCGGATCGTCGGGATCAACCCGAAGACCGGCAGGCGCTGGCGCAACGGCCGCAGGCCGTCCGGCCGGAACAAGGCGGCACCACCGGTTCGTCCGGTGGTGCCGCCGTCCGCGTCATCGGTGCGGTACCTGCGCGAGGAAGAGCAGATCTACATCGCCGACCGGCTGCGGGAGAAGGCATCGGTCCGTGCGATCGCCGCCGAACTGGGCCGCAGCCCGTCCACCATCAGCCGTGAGATCCGCCGCAACCGCACGGTGGGCACCCGCGGCCAGTGTCACTACCGGCCCTACGCGGCCCAGGCTCGCTCGGACAGCCGCCGTCCCCGCCCCAAGCCTCGCAAGGTCCTTCAGAATCCCCAGCTGCGGGACTTCGTCCAGGCCGGCCTGGACCGGCGGTGGAGCCCGGAACAGTCTGCCACGCTTTGAAGGCACAGTTTCCCGACCGGCCGGAGATGCACGTGGGCCACGAGACCGTCTACCAGGCTCTTTACGTCCAGGGACGCGGAGAACTACGCCGCGAGAGGTGGCCCGCGCACTGCGCTCGGGACGCACCCGCCGCAGGCCCCAGCGGCAGGCCAACTGTCGGCAGCCCCGGTTCAGGGACCCCATGGTCGTGATCAGCGAACGCCTTGCCGAGGCGGAAGACCGGGCGGTTCCCGGCCACTCGGAAGGCGACCTGATCAACGGCGAGGACGGCACCTCGGCGATCGGCACCCTCGTCGAAGGCGCCACCCGCTACGTGATGCTCCTGCACCTGCCTGATGGCCGCATCGCCGAGCACGTCCGCGATGCCCTGGTGGCCACCGTCCAGACACTGCCCGGCCACCTGGCCGCTCGCTGACCTGGGACCAGGGCTCCGAGATGGCTGCCCACCTCTCCTTCACCGTCGCTACCGACGTCCCGGTCTACTTCTGCGACCCCGCCAGCCCCTGGCAGCGCGGCTTTCAACGAGAACACCAACGGCCTGCTGCGGCAGTACTTCCCCAAGGGCACAGATTTGTCCGGCCACAGCCGCGAACACCTCGACGCCGTCGCCGCCGAACTCAACGGCCGCCCACGCAAAACGCTCGGCTGGGAAACCCCAGCCGAGCGCCTGCATACACTGCTCGCGGCCTGATCAACACGACCACGTCTCGCGACGACCTCTAGAAACGGCCTCCGGCGGGGCGGGCCCTTGCGCGGGCCCTTGCAAAGAGATGAACGTGTCCCTAGATCACGAGGAGGAGCATCATGCTGTCAGACGTGCTGGGACTGACCCCCGAACAGTCGGACACTTACCACGCGCTGATCTCGGTAGTCTCCGCCACCCCCGCCGAGCTCGCCGAGTCCGTCGGCTGCGGCGCCAGCCAGGTGGTTCGTATCCTCGGCATGCTCGAAGGCTGGGGGCTCGCCGCGCGCAGCCACGGCGATACCACCCGGTTCGTGGCCTCCCCACCGGCGGCGGCGTTGGGGGCGCACCTGGTCCAGCGACAGAACGAGCTCAAGTTGGCGGAACTCGAACTCGACTCCCTCGACGAAATCTACCGCGCGGCCGCCCTCGGGCGCGGCGTGGCGGGCGTCGTTGACGTGATCCGCGGCACCGAGGCCGTCCGCAAGCGCGTCGGTCAAATGCAACTCGGCGCCCGGGAAGAGGTCATGAACTTCGTCAAGGCGCCAGTCATTTCAGCCGGTAACCTGACCGACAGTGCGATCATCGCGCGCGGCGTTCGTTACCGGGTGATTCTCGAACGCGCGATACTCGAGGAGGGAGCCACGTCGTTCGCCGAGGTCGTCCAGGCGCGGGCCGCAGGAGAGCAGGTCCGAATAGCTGAGACGCTGCCACTGAAACTCCTTGTCGTGGACCGCGAGTTCGCCATTGTTCCGCTCCTCGGTCCGGCCAACACCGCAAAGGAGGGAGCCCTGCTCGTGCACGAGAGTAGCTTGCTCGATGCGCTGATAGCGCTGTTCGAGTCCGAATGGGGGAAACTGGCGCAGTTCGTCAGCGCCGCCGATGCCGTGCAGAACGCGTCCGCAATCGAAGATCTGGATGCACAGATCCTCAGCCTGTCGCTGGCCGGCCTCACCGACCGCGCGATCGCCGCCCAGCTGAACACATCCCTGCGGACGGTGACGCGCCGGGTCCGGCACCTGATGGATATCGCGAAGGTGCAGACTCGCATGCAGTTGGGCTTCCAAGTGGCACGGCTGGGCTGGCTCGAAGCCGAGCGGGACGGCAGCCGGACCGTATGAGGCCGTGGGCGATGGGACGCGACGCGACGCGCATCGGCGGACCAACCGCAGTCTGCCTTCAATGGCTCAGGGCCGGTTCCCGCTTGGGCGGGGCCCCAACTTCGGCACTGAGGCCCTCCTGGACGTGATCGCGGACTCCTCGGCGCCGGCGACCTTTGTCGGCGAGCAGACCCGGCTTCTCCACCTCGACTACGATCTGCGGCGCATCCCCCTGCTTGCTGCGCCGTATGACGGTTGCCGGCACAGCCGTCAGACGTCTCGTCCGGCACCGCCAACCAGGCCACCGGCTACTACGGCGCCGTGTACGCACCCCGTGACTCCGACCTCGCCGCCGCCATCGAGGAGGCGCAGACCGTGGCAGCCCTCCCCGCCGACGACACCCGGCGCGGCGCGGCGCGGCCACATTCACCATCAAAACGCCCGAGTACGTCGCGCAGAACACGCTGGCGCTGAGCACGCCGGACGTGCCTGCGGGCGCCTCGGCCTCCCACACGGTGCGGGTGCGTGCCGTCGACCCCGGGCGGCTGAGGGTGCTGTTCCGGCTCGCGACATCCGCACGACGTGCAGCGACTGCGCTCCACACCCTGAGGCGGTTTCAAGGGCGCCGGGTCGGTCTGGAAGGCGGCTCGGTCCAACTTCCGAGAGCGAGGCGCGGCTGGGACATCCCAGGGACTTTTCAGGGACTTTCACGCCTGTCCCAGGGAGATTCCAGGGACCTTCCGCCGCGTAGGCAGGTAAGGCCCTGACAGTGCTGAAAGAAGCAAACGCGCTGGTCAGGTCCTGCTTCCCTCAGCACTCGATGATGTTCACCGCGAGACCGCCCCGCGCCGTCTCCTTGTACTTCACGGATAAGGGAGCGGCATGTGATCAACGCTCTGACCTGCTGTTTCTTATGATTCTCGCCTCTGTACCGGTGTATCAGGGACTTTCCGTGGATATTTCGCCCCTGGGTTCCTCAGTTGCGGCCGTACAACTGGGCGAGGTCAATGAGCTGGACGTCGGGGGAGGCCTCGGCGGCCGCGCGGAGCTTGTCGTTGAATCCGGCTCCGCTGAAGCAGAGCAGGCGGGTTTGAGCGGTGTCGTAGCGTCCGGCCTGAGTGACGAGGTCTCGGATGTGCTGAAGGCGTTCGAGATGGGCGATGCCCATGGTGTCGTTCCACTTGGCTTCGCCGATCGCAAGCAGCGGGGCCTTGGTGCCGTCCGCGATGCCGATGGCAGCGACGTCGACTTCGTATCCGGTGCGGGCCTTTGTGTCGTGCACGACGCCGTGCCCGACGCGGGCGGGCAGTCCTCCGAGACTGTCGGGGTCGGCATGGTGCAGGGCCCAGTCGCGGCAGACCTGTTCGAAGTGCGGGCCGAGGATGTTGCTGGTGAAGCGCCGACGGCTGGCCTGCCAGACGCGGGCGGCGTTGCCGGGGCGTTCCAGTTGGTCCCAGACCGGGCGCATGATGGCGTGGTAGAAGGCGATGAGGGGCTCGGCGATGCGGTAGGTGGGCCGGTTTTCGCGGAAGGCGTCGGCGTCGCGGTGGAGCAGCCCCGCGTCTTCGAGGACGTTGATGGGGTGCGCAATGTCGGTGGCCTTGCGCTCGAGATAGCCGGCCATGCCGCCGCGGGTCGCGTTGCCCTCGGCGACGGCGGCCAGGACCGACAAGTACAGGGTCGTGTCGCGTAGATCGGGTTCCTCGGCCAGCAGGTAGCGGGCCTCACGGAACAGTGGGGTCTCGGGGTTGAGGACGGTGCGGGTGACCCAGCTGTCGAAGTCGTCGGGGTCGCTGGGGCTGTCGCCACGCGCGAATTCGCGACGATAGGCAGGCGTTCCGCCGACGACGGCATGGACCTGCAGGGCGAGGCGCGGGTCGGTGATGTCCCAGAAGTCGGCGGCGAGCCGGTGATCGAGAGGACGTACGAGGAGATCGAGGCCGGCGCGTCCGCGCAGTGGGGCGTTTCCGGCGAGGAGCCTGCCCATGAAGGACAGGGCCGAGCCACACAGGAGGAGCCGGGAGCGGGATGCGGTGCGCTGGTCACGCAGCGGCCGCAGAGCTTCCTGGAACAGGGAGGGCAGCTCCGGGTTGGCCTTCACCAGGTACGGGAACTCGTCGATGACCACAGGGACGGGACGTTCCTGGCCGAGTGCGAGCAGTGCGTCGATGGCCTCGGCCCAGGTGGCGAAGTGGTACGGACTGGCGGGGCGCGAGTGCTCGGTCAGAGCCGCGCTGATCCGGCGTAGCGATTCGGCGTCAGTGGCCTCGGTGGCTCCGAAGTAGAAGCCCCCCGCGGCGCGGCAGGCCGCGTCCAACAGGAAGGTCTTCCCCTGTCGGCGCCTGCCGGAGACCACGCCGAGGGTGGCGCCCACCTGCGGGTCGGTGATGAAGCGTTGCAGCGCGGCCCACTCGTAGTCGCGGTCGAACATGTCGGAGGGCTTGTCCATCCGGACTCCCGGAATAATAGGGATACACTTCTATTAACTGTACCTCTATCTCTCCCCGCCAGCCTCGCACCGGCTGACCTACGCCCGACGCGCCGGTGACCCGAGGACGATCTCGGCATGCGCCGCCACTGGAGCGGTCCTGCTCGCCGCCGGTGGTGCCTGGATGGTCCGCCGCGCCTTCTCCTGAGCAACCTGACTTGGCCTGGCCGCAGCTCACCGACAGCGCCCGCGGGTCAAATCTTGATCACACAGATGCCGGGGCCGCACAGCATCAGGAGATCTTCTGGGTCCGACGTCAGGACGGTCACCGGGCCCGCCGCGTTGAGTGCAGTGGCGGCCACGATGGCGTCGAGGGCGTATTTGTGGCCGTGTAATCCGGCTGCGGCGAGGAGCTTGCTGGCGTGGCGGGCGATGGCTTCGGTGGGCGGGATGATGCTGACGCGGGAGACGGCGTAGTCGAAGCGGGCCTGGTTGATCTTGGGGTCGCGTGCTTCGACGAGGGTGACGGAGCTGATGACGACGCGGATGTCTTCGGCTTCGGCTGCGGCCAGCCACTCGGTGATCTCGGGTGAGCGTCGTACCAGCTTGGACAGGCCTTCGCAGTCGAGGACGAGCGTGCCGCTCACGCGGCGTCTGCCGAGTCGGCCGTATCACCGCGGAGGATCACTCGCTTGGCGTCGACTGCCGCCTGATCGACCGGGCCGTGTTCGGCTTCCGCGTCTTCGATGAGTTCGCGCAGTCGGTCCCGCTCCAGTTGGCGCTGGATGAGGGCTTCGACGTAGGCGGACATGCCTCGCTTGCCCGTACGCGCCTTGAGGGCAGCGATGGTGCCTTCGTGGAGCGAGATGGATACGGGACGGACGGGTCCTTCGCCGGGGGCTGGGGAGGTAGCCATAGGGTCGAGTTTAATAAAACTCTTGTTATTACGGGCTGTGGGTGGCTGCTCCCGAGGGACATCCGTCGCCACACAGGTGCCATGAACTTCCACGGCACGCGCCCATCCGCGAGCGATTTCCCAGGGACTTTTCAGGGACTTTCACGTCTGTCCCAGGGAGGTTCCAGGGACTTTCCGCCGCGTAGGCAGGGAAGGCCCTGACAGCGCCGAAAGAACGAAACGCGCTGGTCAGGGCCTACGTCCTCAGCACTCGATGATGTTCACCGCGAGACCGCCCCGCGCCGTCTCCTTGTACTTCACGCTCATGTCCGCGCCCGTCTCCTTCATGGTCTTGATGACCTTGTCGAGGGAGACCTTGTGGCTGCCGTCGCCGCGCAGCGCCATCTTCGCCGCGGTGACCGCCTTGACCGCCGCCATGCCGTTGCGCTCGATGCAGGGGATCTGGACCAGACCGCCGACCGGGTCGCAGGTCAGGCCCAGGTTGTGCTCCATGCCGATCTCGGCGGCGTTCTCGACCTGTTCGGCGGAGCCGCCGAGGACCTCGGCGAGCGCTCCCGCGGCCATCGAGCAGGCGGAGCCGACCTCGCCCTGGCAGCCGACCTCGGCGCCGGAGATCGAGGCGTTCTCCTTGAACAGCATGCCGACGGCACCGGCCGCGAGGAGGAAGCGGACGACGCTGTCCTCCTTCTCGGCCTCGGTGGCGCCGCCCGCGGCGAAGTTCATGTAGTAGTGCAGCACGGCCGGGATGATGCCGGCCGCGCCGTTGGTCGGGGCGGTGACGACGCGGCCGCCCGCGGCGTTCTCCTCGTTGACCGCCATCGCGTAGAGGGTGATCCACTCCATCGCGTGGGCCTGCGGGTCGCCCTCGGCGCGCAGCTGGCGTGCGGTGTTCGCGGCGCGGCGGCGGACCTTCAGACCACCGGGGAGGATGCCCTCGCGTGCCATGCCGCGCGATACGCATGCCTGCATGACCCGCCAGATGTCCAGCAGACCGGAGCGGATCTCCTCCTCCGTCCGCCAGGCCCGCTCGTTCTCCAGCATGAGGGAGGAGATCGACAGGCCGGTGTCGCGGGAGAGCCGCAGCAGTTCGTCGCCGGTGCGGAAGGGGTGCTTCAGGACGGTGTCGTCGAGGACGATCCGGTCCTCGCCCACCGCGTCCTCGTCGACGACGAAGCCGCCGCCGACGGAGTAGTAGGTCTTCTCCAGCAGCGGGGCGCCGTCCCGGTCGAACGCGAAGATCGTCATGCCGTTGGCGTGGTAGGGGAGCGCCTTGCGGCGGTGCAGGACCAGCTGCTCGTCGGCGTCGAAGTCGATCTCGTGCATGCCCAGCAGGTTGAGCCGGCCCGAGGAGCGGATCGCGTCCACCCGGTCGTCGGCGGACTCCACGTCGACGGTACGGGGGGACTCGCCCTCCAGGCCGAGCAGGACGGCCTTGGGCGTGCCGTGGCCGTGGCCGGTGGCGCCGAGCGAGCCGAACAGCTCGGCGCGTATGGAAGCGGTGTGGGCGAGCAGGCCCTCGTTCTTCAGGCGGCGCGCGAACATACGGGCCGCGCGCATCGGGCCGACCGTATGGGAGCTGGACGGGCCGATGCCGATCGAGAACAGGTCGAAGACCGAGATGGCCACGGTGTGACTCCTAAGGGGTTGGTAGACGCCGTTGTCTGCCGGGTGGTGCGGTACGGACCGGTCGGTCCGAGGAGCGGCGGGACAAGGGTTGGGGCACCGCGCTCACTGTCCAGTGTGCGTGGTGCCCCGCCCCAAACGTGCGAAAAGTGATCCGGACTACTTCAGGCCGGGGTACAGCGGGAACTTCTCGGCCAGCGCGATCACGCGGGCCTTGAGGTCGTCGGCGTCGTACGACGGCTTGAGTGCCGACGCGATGATCTCGGCGACCTCGGTGAAGTCCTCGGCCTGGAAGCCACGGGTGGCCAGGGCCGGCGTGCCGATCCGCAGACCCGAGGTGACCATCGGCGGCCGCGGGTCGTTCGGGATGGCGTTCCGGTTGACCGTGATGCCGAGCTCGTGGAGCCGGTCCTCGGCCTGCTGGCCGTCCAGCTCCGAGTTGCGCAGGTCGACGAGGACCAGGTGCACGTCCGTACCGCCGGAGAGGACGGAGACGCCGACCTCGCTGACGTCCGGCTGGACCAGCCGCTCGGCGAGGATGCGCGCGCCGTCCAGGGTGCGCTGCTGGCGCTCCTTGAACTCGTCGGTTGCCGCGATCTTGAACGAGACCGCCTTGGCGGCGATCACGTGCTCCAGCGGACCACCCTGCTGACCGGGGAAGACGGCAGAGTTGATCTTCTTGGCGAGCTCCTGCGTCGACAGGATGACGCCACCGCGCGGACCGCCGAGGGTCTTGTGCGTGGTGGTCGTGACGACGTGGGCGTGCGGCACCGGGTTCGGGTGCAGACCCGCGGCCACCAGGCCCGCGAAGTGCGCCATGTCGACCATCAGGTACGCGCCGACCTCGTCCGCGATGCGGCGGAAGGCGGCGAAGTCCAGCTGACGCGGGTAGGCGGACCAGCCGGCGACGATGAGCTTCGGCTTCGACTCCTTGGCCAGGCGCTCGACCTCGGCCATGTCCACGACGCCGGTGTCGTCGACGTGGTACGGGACCACGTTGTAGAGCTTGCCGGAGAAGTTGATCTTCATGCCGTGGGTCAGGTGACCGCCGTGGGCCAGGTTCAGACCCATGATCGTGTCGCCCGGCTTCAGCAGCGCGAACATCGCGGCGGCGTTGGCCTGCGCACCCGAGTGGGGCTGGACGTTGGCGGCCTCGGCGCCGAACAGCGCCTTGATCCGGTCGATGGCGATCTGCTCGACCACGTCGACGTGCTCGCAGCCGCCGTAGTAGCGGCGGCCCGGGTAGCCCTCGGCGTACTTGTTGGTGAGGACGGAGCCCTGGGCCTCCATGACCGCGACCGGAGCGAAGTTCTCCGAGGCGATCATTTCGAGGGTGGACTGCTGACGGTGGAGCTCGGCGTCGACGGCGGCGGCGACGTCCGGGTCCAGCTCGTGGAGGGAGGAGTTGAGAAGCGACATCAGGTGGTCCCTTGGAGTCTTTAGTTGCCGGAGAACTCGGTGTACTCGTCGGCGGAGAGCAGATCCTTCGGCTCCTCCGCGACGCGTACCTTGAACAGCCAGCCGCCCTCGAAGGGAGCGGAGTTCACCAGCGACGGGTCGTCCACGACGTCCTGGTTGGAGGCGGTGACCTCGCCGGTCACCGGCGAGTACAGGTCGCTGACGGACTTGGTCGACTCGAGCTCGCCGCAGGTCTCGCCCGCGGTCACCGTGTCACCGACCTCCGGGAGCTGGGCGTAGACGACGTCACCGAGCGCGTTGGCCGCGAACTCGGTGATGCCGACCGTTGCCACACCGTCCTCGAGGGCCGACAGCCACTCGTGCTCCTTGCTGTAACGCAGCTGCTGGGGGTTGCTCATGACCTGAATTCTCCTGTACTCGGGGGAGTGCTGATGAACGGTGGTCTTACGGTGTGAGACGCGACTACGTCACTTCTGGCGCTTGTAGAACGGCAGGGCGACGACCTCGTACGGTTCGTGGCTGCCGCGGATGTCCACTCCGACGCCCGTGGTCCCGGGCGCGGCGTGCGTGGCGTCCACGTACGCGATGGCGACCGGCTTGCCGAGCGTCGGCGACGGGGCGCCGGAGGTGACCTCGCCGATGACCTGGCCCTCGGCGACGACGGGGTAGCCGGCGCGCGGCACCCGGCGGCCCTCGGCGATCAGACCGACGAGCTTGCGCGGCGGGGCGGTCTCGGCGCGCTCGGCGGCGGCCTCCAGGGCCTTGCGGCCGACGAAGTCGCCCTCCTTCTCGAACTTCACGACCCGGCCGAGACCGGCGTCGAACGGGGTCAGCTCGGTGGTCAGCTCGTGCCCGTACAGCGGCATGCCTGCCTCCAGGCGCAGCGTGTCGCGGCAGGACAGACCGCACGGGATCAGGCCACGGGAGGCGCCAGCCGCCGTGAGGGCCTGCCAGAGCTGCTCTGCGTGCTCGGGGGCGACGAACAGCTCGAAGCCGTCCTCGCCGGTGTAACCGGTACGGGCGATCAGCGCGGGCACACCGGCGACGGTGCCGGGCAGGCCCGCGTAGTACTTCAGACCGTCCAGGTCGGCGTCGGTGACCGAGGCCAGGATGGCGGGGGACTCGGGGCCCTGGACGGCGAGCAGCGCGTACGCGTCGCGGTCGTCGCGCACCTCGGCGTCGAACCCGTCGGCGCGGGCGGTCAGCGCGTCCAGCACGATCTGGGCGTTCCCGGCGTTGGCGACGACCAGATATTCGGGGGCCGCGGCCTCTCCCAGCCGGTAGACGATCAGGTCGTCCAGGATGCCGCCGTCCTCGGCGCAGATCATCGTGTAGCGGGCGCGGCCGACGGCTACGGTGCCGATGTTGCCGACCAGCGCGAAGTTCAGGAACGCCGCGGCCTGCGGGCCGGTGACGGTGATCTCACCCATGTGCGACAGGTCGAAGAGACCCGCCTTCGTGCGCACCGCGTTGTGCTCGTCGCGCTCGCTGGCGTAGCGCAGCGGCATGTCCCAGCCGGCGAAGTCGGTCATGGTCGCGCCCAGCGAGCGATGCAGGGCGTCGAGGGCGGTGAGACGGGGGGCGTTGCTCATAGGTGTGGCTCCCAGGGCATGACGACGAGGACGATCCCTCCCCATCTGTCATCGGAACCTGAGAGGTTCGCCGAGAGACCCCCGGGGGGTTCGGCTTGCACCTTGGGTGGAGCCGCGGGGCGACTCGCTTTTCAGATCTGCCTCATCCACGCGGTACGGGGCCTGAGAGATTCAAGGGAGGATCTTGCTCCTTCGGCGCCCGGCACACACTGTGGCCGGAGCTCTCCCGCGCGGATTCAAGCGGCCTTTATGCAGTTGGCCGGGTCATCATCGCACGCATTGCGGAAAAGTGGGGCGTCGGTACCCGATGCACGGAACGAGTAGTGGGACGGTTGCCTCGCATTACCTTTTCTTTACACTTCTTGGGCAGGCGTGGGTGACCCGACAGGGGGAGGGCGATGACGTTGCAGCGGTACGCGACGACCGCGGGGGTCGCGCACGGCGCGATGCCCGCGCAGCCGGGCGCACCTGCCCGGGAATTGCTGGGCACGCACGCGCCCGTCGTGCGGGACCTGCGTGAGCGCGCCGGGCGCAGCCCGCGCGAACTGCATTTCGCGACAGGCGATGTGGTGGTGGTCTCCGGGCTGCCCGGAGGCGGCAAGTCGACACTGATCCGGCGGGCGGTGGCCGTACGGGCCATCGACTCCCAGGACACCCGGGACCGCTGGGCGCAGCAGGTGCCCCGCTTACTCCCGTACGCCCTCTACCGCCCGCTGGTCCGCGTCGCCCATTACTGGGGGCTGTGGCGGGCGCTGTGCTCCGGTGAGTCCGTCGTCGTCCACGACTGCGGGACCCAGACATGGGTGCGGGGCTGGCTGGCCCGGCACGCACGGCGTCGCGGCCGCACGCTGCATCTCGTGCTGCTCGACGTCACCCCCCAGGAGGCCAGGGAGGGCCAGCGCGAGCGTGGGCGCGGAGTCTCCGGATACGCCTTCGCCCGGCACCGCAGGGCCGTCGGCCGGCTGCTGCGGGACACCGAGGCGGGCGTCCTGCCGCTCGGCTGCTCCTCGGCGGTGCTGCTGGACCGGGAGGCGGCCGGGATGCTGGCGAGGATTACGTTCGCCGACGCCCAGGGGATGACGGGACAGCCCTGAGGGTCGTTCATTTCGGATCAGGCACCGCGCGCGCCCGGCATGATCCGCGCTGGAGAGGCGCCGGCACCCGGTCGTCCGTCACCGCGGAGGGGCGCGCCGGAGTTACTGTTCTGCGGCAACGCATGAGGGTGAGAAGGGGAAGCAGCGCAGTGGACATTCCGGCATCGGTCCAGAACCATCCGCAGAGCGGATGGCCGGCCAATGAGCTCGAAGAGGTGCTGGTTGCCTCGCTGGGCAGCCCGGAGGCGGGCGGCCGGCTCGTCGAAGTGCTCGGCCGCAGTCACCTCTGGGTGCCGCTTCCCAGCGGCGGGGGCCCCGATGCCCTGTCGCTCGACCTGCCGACGGTGGAGATCGAGGGAGCTGCGTACGTCCCCGTCTTCAGCTCCGAACACCAGTTCCTGCAGTGCGTCGGCACCCATATGTCCTTCACCGTGGCGCCCGCCGTGGAATTCGCCCGCGGGCTGCCCCCGCAGCTCGGCATCGCGGTCAACCCGGGCGGCGCCGTCGGCATGCCGCTGCCGCCGCCCGCCGTCGCCGAACTCTGCCGCACCGGCCGCACCTCGCTGGACGGGCCGGCCACCGGCGGCCGGGTCCGGCTGTATGAGCCGGACTGGCAGGAGGAGCCCGTCGACTTCCTCGCGGCCGCGGCCGGGGAATTCGAGGAGAGCGGCGTCGTGCGCACTGCCCGCCGGACGCTGGCCAGCATCGAGGGCGGCGATCCCGTTCTCTTCATAGGCGTCGAGTTCTCCACCTGGGACGGCGCGGGGCGCAACGCCCCGATGGACGCCCTGGGCCGCGCGCTGGGCCGTGTCGAGGTGCCCTGGCCGGTCAATCTGGTCCTGCTCGATGTGGCGCAGGACCCGGTCGCCGACTGGATGCGGGCCAGGATCCGGCCGTTCTACCAGCGCGAGGGTTACTAGTGCCGTGACCGGCAATGTTTGCCCCATGAGGAGCGTCCTCCAGTGCGTGCGATCGCAAGGCGGCCATAAGTCCTGGTAGCGCCGCTACCAGGACTTATGGCCAACGCAGCGAGCGAGCGCGCCGGGCGGCGCGGCGGGGCAAAGCCTGCCCGGAGGGGTACTGGAGCGCGGAGTCACCGACTCCGGGGATTGCGGGCGCGACACCGTCGACCTGTGGCGTCAAGTCGGTGTCAGGGGCGCCGCATAAGCTGGTTTGATGGCTAGTGCCTCGGCCACCGAGCCGCACCCGTGTGCCCCGGGAGCGGCAGGCCGACACAGTGGAGCGAAGAGGGGCGGGACCCAGGGTGAGTGCGTCAGGCACCGCGGCGGCCGGGCAGGTCGAGCACATGCTGCGCCAAGTGACGCCCGGGCGCTACGACGCGTACGAGGCACTGCTCCGGGCGCTCGCCGGCGACCGGATCTGGATGCTGCTCTGGCACGGCCGGGCGGGCTCGCCCGATGCCCAGTACGGGAACATGGAGGTCGACGGGCTGGGCTACGCGCCCTGTGTGACCTCTGCCCAGGAACTCTCGGCCAGCGGCTGGAACCGGGCCCATGAAGTAGTCACCGGACTCGACATCGCCCGCGCTCTCTTCCCGGACCGCTGGGGCATCTGGCTCAACCCGCACGCCCCCGGCGGCGGCGTCGGCATCCCGTGGCTGGATCTGCGCCGTATCGCCACCGGCCTCGACCGGATGCCCGCGGGACCGCTCCGGCTCACCGAGCCGGCCATCGAGATCCCGCAGTTCTACGCCCTGCTCTCGCAGAACGCCCACCACACCCCCGCGATCCGCTCCCTGCGCCGGGCCTGGGTGCAGCCCGCGCTCGGGGTGCCGTACCTCGCCATCGGTCTCGATCTTTACGACGCGAGCCAGACCTCCGTCGACGCGGTGCGCGCGATGATGCAGCAGTCGATCGGCGCGGTCCCGGACGGGCTGCCCGTTTCCACCGTCGCGATGTCCGACGAGTACGACCCGGTCGCGATGTGGCTCCGCGCCAATGCCCGCCCGTTCTACGACCGTGAGGCGCACGTCGCGCCCGCTCCCGCCGTTGGTTACGGCTACCCCCCGGCCCACGGCTGACCGGCCCGGACGCCCGCCAATTAGAGCCGGGATGAACCCCGTTGGGGCACCTGTCCGATCTGGGCGAAGAGTGCCGACTTGGTTCGCTGGGACGATCGCGGCGTCCGGATAACGGAAGCTGGCTGGTCACATCACGGTTGCGCATCCATTCCCCATCAGGGCTGGCGGGTGATCCGCGACGCGTTGAAGACTCCCCGAAACAAGAAGCGTTCGGCGCCCTGTGCGGCCTGCGGCTTCTGGTTGGACCAGTTGAACTGCTCCACTCGCACCACCTGCATTTTCCGTAACACCCGCACCAAACGTGCGACTTGCACCTGTGATGTGAACAGGCCGCTACAGCGGCGGGCACGGGCCGGCCACAGTCGGTCGAGCCGAGAGGGGTCCCCACAACGATGACGGCACCACTGCACGACAGCGCGGCCGAGACAGCGACCGTCGATGTCACGGCCGATGTCCCGGCCAAGGACATCGACGGCCGTTCGCCGGGACGTATCGCCTGGACACGGTTGAAGCGCGACAAAGTGGCGCTCGCCGGTGGTGTGGTCGTGCTCCTGCTGATCCTGATCGCGGTGTTCGCGCCGCTGATCGTGAATCTCCTCGGCCACCCGCCGAACGAATTCCACGAGGATCTGCTCGACCCGGACCTCGGCACCCCCAAGGGCTCCTTCGGCGGGATGAACTCGGACTACCTGCTGGGTGTCGAACCCACCAACGGCCGCGATGTGTTCAGCCGCATCGTCTACGGCGCGCGCATCTCACTCCTGGTGGCCTTCCTCGCCGCGGTGGTCTCCGTGGTCATCGGCAGCATCCTCGGCTCGGTGGCAGGCTTCTTCGGCGGCTGGGTCGACGCACTCATCAGCCGGCTGATGGACCTGCTGCTCGCCTTCCCGCAGTTGCTGTTCACCATCGCCCTCGTCACCGTCGTGCCCGACTCCCTCTGGGGGCTCACCGGTTCGGGCGTCAGGATGGGCGTGCTGATCGTGGTCATCGGCTTCTTCGGCTGGCCCTATATCGGCCGTATCGTCCGGGGGCAGACGATGTCCCTGCGCGAGCGGGAGTACGTCGAGGCGGCACGCAGCCTGGGCGCCGGCCGTGGCTACATCCTCTTCAAGGAGTTGCTGCCCAACCTGGTCGCGCCGATCCTCGTCTACTCGACGCTGATCATTCCGACCAACATCCTCAGCGAGGCCGCGCTCAGCTTCCTGGGCGCGGGTGTGAAGCCGCCGACCGCCTCGTGGGGCAAGATGCTCTCCGACGCGATCAACACCTACCAGGCGGACCCGACATACATGGTGGTCCCCGGAATCGCGATCTTCATCACCGTTCTGGCATTCAACCTCTTCGGCGACGGGCTGCGTGACGCCCTCGACCCGAAGGGCAGCTGAGTCGACCCCCAAAAGGTCTCCGGCGCGAGCCGGTTGGCACTCGATTGACCGTCGGGCGCGGACTGCGTACCCACGGGCCACACCACATCACGGAGGTTGCAAGACAGTGAATCGCTCACGGAAGGCAGTTGCGCTCACGGCCCTCGCGGCCGCGGTTGCGCTGACCGCCACCGCTTGTGGCGGAGGGGACAGCAACAACAAGTCCTCCTCGTCCCAGGGTGCCGGTTACGACGCAGCCACCAAGGGCAAGGTCGTCAACGCGTCCGACAAGAAGGGCGGCACGCTGAAGCTGATGTCCCCTCAGGACGTCGACTTCCTTGACCCGGCCCGTGCCTACTACGGCTTCGTCTGGAACATGCAGCGGCTGTACATCCGTCAGCTGCTCGCGTACGACGCGAAGCCCGGTGAGGCCGGCACCAAGCTGGTCCCCGACCTCGCCGAGTCGCTGCCGACGCTGAGCAACGGCGGCAAGACGTACACCTTCAAGCTGAAGGCCGGTGTCAAGTTCGAGGACGGTACGCCGATCACCTCGAAGGACATCAAGTACGGCATCGAGCGCGTCTTCGCGCAGGACGTCCTCTCCGGCGGTCCGACCTACCTGATCGACCTCCTCGACCAGGGCCAGAAGTACCCCGGCCCCTACAAGGACAAGGACCCCAACAAGCTGGGTCTGAAGTCGGTCCAGACGCCGGACGACCAGACGATCGTCTTCAACCTGGCGAAGCCGAACTCGGACTTCTCGTACCTGATGGCCATGGCCGACTCCTCGCCGGTACCGGCGGCCAAGGACGACGGCGCGAAGTACACCAACCACCCGGTCGCGACCGGCCCGTACAAGGTCCAGTCCTTCAAGCCGGGCAAGGAGACGATCTTCGTCCGGAACACCAACTGGGACCCGAAGACGGACCCGTTCCGCACGGGCCTGCCGGACAAGGTCTCGTTCACCGTGACCTCGAACCCGGACGACATGGACGCGCGTCTGCTCTCGGGCGACGTCGACTACGCGGTCGACGGCACCGGTGTCCAGCAGGCCGCCAAGATCAAGATCCTGCAGTCGCCGAAGTACAAGGCCAACGCGGACGACCCGTTCACCGGCTACATCCGGTACTTCGCGTTCCCGCAGACGGTCGCGCCGTTCGACAACATCGAGTGCCGCAAGGCGGTCATCTACGCCGCCGACCCGAAGTCGCTGCAGACCGGCCGTGGTGGCCCGACCAGCGGCGACCTGGGCGCCAACATGCTGCCGCCGGGTGTCCCGGGTTCGGACAAGTCCTACGACCCGTGGGGCCTGACCCAGGGCAAGCCGCAGCTCGACAAGGCCAAGGCGGCCCTGAAGGCCTGTGGCAAGCCGAACGGCTTCAAGACCACCATCGCGGTCCGTAACAACCGCAAGCCCGAGGTGAACACCGCCGAGTCGCTGCAGGCTTCGCTGAAGGCCGTCGGCATCGACGCCTCCATCGACCAGTACGACGGCAAGAACTCTTCCTCCGTGATCGGTGCTCCCGACAACGTGAAGAAGAAGGGCTACGGCATCATCGTGATGGGCTGGGGCGCCGACTACAACTCGGGTGCGGGCTTCCTGCAGCCGCTGGTTGACGGTTCCTTCATCCTGAAGAACGGCAACAACAACTACACGATGCTGAACGACAAGACGGTCAACGGTCTCTTCGACCAGGCCGCCGCCGCAGCGTCGCCCGAGGCCGCCGCGCCGATCTACACCCAGATCAACAAGGCGATCATGGAGAAGGCTCTCTATCTCCCGATCAACTTCGACAAGGCGCTCGTCTACCGCAACCCGCGGCTGACCAACGTCTTCTACAACGAGTCCATGGGCCGTCTCGACCTCGCGGTCATGGGCGTCGTCAAGTAGCAGTTGGACATGCGGGTCCTTCACCTCGCATGCGCTAGTTCGAAGGGCAGGTGAAGGCCGCGGGCGGGCGGTTGTCGTCCCCACAAGGGACGGCAGCCGCCGGCTGATCAGGCCGACTGCAGTGCTCGTCTACCTCCTCCGACGACTCGTCAATGTCGTCGTCATGCTAGTGATCGTCTCCATGGTCACCTTCGGCATCTTCTTCATGGTGCCGAAGATCACCGGAAGCGATCCCGCACTCCTCTATGCCGGCCGTGAGACCAACAAGACGGCCATCGAGGGCATCCGTAAGAAGATGGGCCTCGACAAGCCCGTCACCACGCAGTACGGCCTCTTCCTCAAGGGCATCGTGGCCGGCCGGGACTACGACCAGGGCTCCCAGATCACCCACTGTCCGGCCCCGTGCTTCGGCTACTCGTTCAAGAACGAGCAGCCGGTGTGGCCGGACCTGAAGCAGCGCATCCCGGTCACCCTGTCGCTGGCCGCGGGAGCTTCGGTGCTCTGGCTGATCGGTGGTGTCGCCACCGGCGTGATCTCCGCACTGCGCAGACGCACTGTGCTCGACCGGGTCACGATGATCACCGCGCTGGCGGGGGTGTCACTGCCGATCTACTTCACCGGACTGGTCTGTTCGGCCGTCTTCATCTACAGCCTGGAATGGATGCAGACGATCAACTACGCGCCGCTCACGGATGATCCGGCGGCCTGGCTGAACAGCATGATCCTCCCCTGGATCACCCTGGCCTTCCTCTTCGCGGCAACCTACGCCCGGCTCACCCGCGCCACCATGCTGGAGATTCTGGGCGAGGACTACATCCGTACGGCCCGCGCCAAGGGCCTCAAGGAGCAGGTGGTCATCCGCAAGCACGCCCTGCGGTCCACCCTCACCCCGATCATCACGGTCTTCGGTCTGGACCTGGGCGCCCTGCTCGGCGGCGCGGTGCTGACCGAGTCGACCTTCAGTCTGCCCGGCATGGGCAAGGCCGCGGTCGACGCGATCAACTCCGGTGACCTGCCAGTCATCATGGGCGTCACCATCATCGCGGCGTTCTTCGTAGTCATGGCCAACTTGATTGTCGACCTGCTGTACGCGGTCGTCGACCCGCGTGTGAGGCTGACGTGACCGACAACACCCCCACCCAGGACGTGCAGTCGGCCGGTCCGGCCGGTGTTCCCGAGCAGGGCGGCGCACGGCCCGAAGCATTCCTCTCCGTGCGCGACCTGAAGGTGCACTTCCCGACCGACGACGGCATCGTCAAGTCCGTCGACGGGCTCTCCTTCCAGCTGGAGAAGGGCAAGACCCTCGGCATCGTGGGCGAGTCCGGCTCCGGCAAGTCGGTCACCTCGCTGGCCGTCATGGGCCTGCACCGGTCCGGTCAGGCGCGCAGCCGCCCCGACATCAGCGGTGAGATCTGGCTGGACGGCGAAGAGCTGATCGGCGCCGGCGACGACCACGTCCGCAAGCTGCGCGGTCGGCAGATGTCCATGATCTTCCAGGACCCGCTGTCGGCGATGCACCCGTACTACACGGTGGGTGCGCAGATCGTCGAGGCGTACCGCAACCACCACGACGTCAGCAAGAAGGTGGCCCGCACCCGGGCGATCGAGATGCTCGACCGGGTGGGCATCCCGGAGCCCGCCAAGCGCGTCGACGCCTATCCGCACGAGTTCTCCGGCGGTATGCGGCAGCGCGCGATGATCGCGATGTCGCTGGTCAACAACCCCGAGCTGCTGATCGCGGACGAGCCGACGACCGCCCTGGACGTGACCGTCCAGGCGCAGATCCTCGACCTGATCCGGGATCTGCAGAAGGAGTTCGGCTCCGCGGTCATCATGATCACCCACGACCTGGGCGTGGTGGCCGAGATGGCCGACGACATCCTGGTGATGTACGGCGGCCGTTGTGTCGAGCGCGGCACCGCCGAGGAGGTCTTCTACCAGCCCCGGCACCCGTACACCTGGGGCCTGCTCACCTCGATGCCGCGCATCGACAAGGAGGAGACCGACCGGCTCGTCCCGGTCAAGGGCTCCCCGCCCAGCCTCATCAACATCCCGACCGGCTGCGCCTTCAACCCGCGCTGTCCGTACGCGGACGTCCCCAAGGGCGGCATCACCCGGACCACGCGCCCGGAGCTGCAGCAGGTCAGCGGCAACCACTTCTCGGCCTGTCATATGTCGCAGGAGGAGCGGACCCGTATCTGGACCGAAGAGATTGCGCCGAAGCTGTGAGCGAGAAGGCTGTGACTGAGAAGACCGGCGCCGAGACGGCGATCCCGCAGCAGGCCGAGGGCTCGCCCGAGCCGCTGCTCAGAGTCGAGAACCTGGTCAAGCACTTCCCCATCAAGAAGGGGCTGCTGCAGCGCCAGGTCGCCGCGGTCAGGGCGGTCGACGGCATCTCCTTCGACGTCCGCCCGGGGGAGACCCTGGGTGTCGTGGGCGAGTCGGGCTGTGGCAAGTCGACGATGGGCCGACTGATCACCCGGCTGCTCGAACCGACCGGTGGCAAGGTCGAGTTCGAGGGCAAGGACATCACGCACCTGGGCGTCTCGGCCATGCGGCCGATGCGCCGTGACGTGCAGATGATCTTCCAGGACCCGTACTCCTCGCTGAACCCGCGGCACACGGTCGGCACGATCGTCAGCGCGCCCTTCAAGCTGCAGGGCGTCACCCCCGAGGGCGGGGTCAAGAAGACGGTCCAGGACCTGCTCTCGCTGGTGGGGCTCAACCCCGAGCACTTCAACCGCTATCCGCATGAGTTCTCCGGCGGCCAGCGCCAGCGCATCGGCATCGCCCGGGCGCTCGCGCTCAAGCCGAAGCTGGTAGTCGCCGACGAGCCGGTCTCCGCGCTGGACGTGTCGATCCAGGCGCAGGTGGTCAACCTCCTCGACGACCTCCAGGACGAGCTCGGTCTGACGTACGTGATCATCGCGCACGACCTCTCGGTCATCCGCCATGTCTCGGACCGCATCGCGGTGATGTACTTGGGGAAGATCGTCGAGTTGGCGGACCGCAAGTCGCTGTACTCGGCGCCGATGCACCCGTACACCAAGGCGCTCATGTCGGCCGTGCCGGTGCCCGATCCGCGCCGTCGCGGGGTCAAGAGCGAGCGCATCCTGCTCAAGGGCGACGTGCCGTCCCCGATCTCGCCGCCCAGCGGCTGCCGCTTCCACACCCGGTGCTGGAAGGCGACGGAAATCTGCAAGACGCAGGAGCCGCCGCTCATCGCGCTGAAGACCGGGCACCAGGTGGCCTGCCATCACCCGGAGAACGCGCCGGACCAGATGCCCGGCGACGCCGTGCTGGAATCGGCGCGGGACGCGGTGGAGATCGTGGCGCTGAAGAAGGAGCCGGAGCCTGCCGCACAGGAGACCCCGGCCAAGATCACCAAGGCGTCCCAGGAGCCCGAAGCCGCGGCGGATTCGGAGGACGCGGCGGACTCCGGGGATGCGGGGGACACCCCGAAGGAGTAGGACCGGCACAATTGCCCGGTGCTCAACGAACTGTTCACGCCCTCCGTCCAGCATGCGCTCGACATCGTCGGAATCTTTGTCTTCGCGATCTCCGGCGCACTGCTCGCCGTACGCAAGAACTTCGATGTCTTCGGCATCGCGGTACTCGCCGAGGTGACAGCGCTGGGCGGGGGGCTGTTCCGTGACGTGATCATCGGAGCGGTCCCGCCCGCCGCCTTCACCGATCTCGGCTACTTCCTCACCCCACTGCTCGCCGCCGGCCTGGTCTTCTTCCTGCATCCGCACGTCGAGCGGATCCAGGTCGCCGTCAACGTCTTCGACGCGGCGGGCCTCGGGCTGTTCTGTGTCGCCGGCACCGTCAAGGCGTACGACTACGGCCTCGGTCTCACCGCATCGGCTGCCCTGGGCCTGGCCACCGCGGTCGGCGGCGGTGTGCTGCGTGACGTACTCGCCAACGAGACGCCGTCGCTGCTGCGCTGGGACCGCGATCTGTACGCCGTGCCCGCGATCGTCGGCGCCACCATGATCGTGCTGTGCATCCGCTTCGACGCGCTGAACGCCTTCACCAGCGGCACCGCCGCGATCACCGCTTTTGTTCTGCGGCTGCTGGCGATGCGCTTCCACTGGCGGGCGCCCCGCGCCTACAACCGTTCCTCGGCCACGGCGGAGGAGAGCTCCGCGGCCACCTGACCGGACACCATGTGCCCGTGATACGCCGATACATCGACGACTCAAAAAAGCTACCGCTCAGTAATGCATTCGGTGTACGGTGCATCTCATGGCACAGGCAGCTCAGGCACTCATCGGTGACAGCGAGTTCGACAGGGACACCGCCGTCACCCTTCGCGAAGAAGGCGTCTACGACGCCGAGCTCTCCGCGGGCTGGACGATCATCCGCGCCGTCAATGGCGGGTATCTACTGGCCATGCTCGGCCGCGCGCTCGGCGAGGCCCTGCCCCACTCCGATCCCTTCTCGGTCTCCGCGCACTACCTCACCGCGTCGGTCCCCGGCCCCGCGGTGATCCGTACGCAGGTTGTCCGCACCGGCCGGACCCTCTCCACCGGCCAGGCGTCCCTCTTCCAGTACGCGGAGGACGGCACCGAGGTCGAGCGCATCCGGATCCTCGGCACCTACGGCGACCTGGACTCCCTCTCCGACGACATCCGTACGTCGGCGAAGCCGCCGGCCATGGCGCCGATCGAGCAGTGCTTCGGCCCGGACGACGGCCCGGCGCCCATCCCCGGAAGCTCCGCGATCACCGAGCGGCTCAGTATCAAGCTCGACCCGTCGACCGTGGGCTGGGCCGTCGGCGCCCCGTCCGGCAAGGGCGAGATGCGCGGCTGGTTCGGCCTTGCGGACGGCCGCGACGCCGACCCGTACTCCCTGCTGCTCACCGTCGACGCACTGCCGCCGACCTCGTTCGAGCTGGGGCTCAAGGGCTGGACGCCGACCATCGAGCTCACCACCCACATCCGCTGCCGCCCGGCCCCCGGCCCGCTGCGTGTCTCCATCACCACCCGCAACCTCGCGGGCGGCTTCCTGGAGGAGGACGCGGACGTCTGGGACAGCGCCGACCGGCTGGTCGCTCAGTCCCGCCAGCTGGCCCGCGCCCCGCGCAGCTGACCCATGGTTCGCCGGGCGGCGTGAAATCCGACCGGCTGCTCTCGATCCTGCTGCTGCTCCAGACGCGCGGTCCGGTCCCCGCCACCGAGCTCGCCGAGCGTCTCGATGTCTCCGTACGCACCATCTACCGCGACATCGAGGCGCTCTCGGCCTCGGGCGTCCCCGTCTACGCGGAACGCGGCCGGCACGGCGGTATCGCCCTGCTGCCCGGCTTCCGGACGGATGTCACCGGCCTGACCATCGACGAGGCGCGCGCCCTGTTCGTTCCGGCCGCGCAGGGCGCCCTCCCCGGGCTCGCCCTCGGTATCGCCGATCTCGTCGTCCTGGCCTTCCTGGTCACCGGAAACGGCACCGTCTCCTGGAGCTTCGGCAGCTGACCGACGGTGCGCCCCGGCACCGCTCCCGACCGGATCGGCTCCGGATCGGGACAGGCGGCACAGCACCCGCCCACCGTGCACGGGTACCGGACCGCGATGCGCCCGGCATGCGCCCCGCCACAGGCTCGTAGAATCGAGCCCACCATGGCTTACCTCGACCACGCCGCGACCACGCCGATGCTTCCGGAGGCGATCGCGGCGATGACCGCCCAGCTCGCCGTCACCGGCAACGCGTCCTCACTGCACGCCGCCGGGCGCCGGGCCCGCCGTACCGTCGAGGAGTCGAGAGAGACCCTCGCCGACGCCCTCGGCGCACGCCCCAGCGAGGTGGTCTTCACCTCCGGAGGCACCGAGGCCGACAACCTCGCCGTGAAGGGCCTCTACTGGGCCCGCCGCGACGCCGACCCACGGCGCACCCGCGTTCTCGCCGGTCCCGTCGAGCACCACGCGGTGCTGGACGCAGTCGACTGGCTCGCCGAACACGAGGGCGCGACCGTCGAATACCTCCCCGTCGACACGTACGGGCGCGTCCACCCGGACGCACTGCGCGAGGCGATCGTGCGCAATCCCGACGATGTCGCGCTGGTCACCGTGATGTGGGCCAACAACGAGATCGGCACCATCATGCCGGTACGTGAACTGGCCGCCGTGGCCAACGAGTTCGACGTGCCGATGCATGCCGACGCGGTCCAGGCCTTCGGCCAGCTGGACGTCGACTTCGCAGGCTCGGGGCTGGCCGCGATGACCGTCAGCGCGCACAAGATCGGCGGCCCGTTCGGCATCGGCGCGTTGCTGCTCGGCCGCGAACACACCCCCGTACCCGTGCTGCACGGCGGCGGCCAGGAGCGGCATGTGCGCTCCGGGACCCTCGACGTGCCCGCCGTCGCCGCCTTCGCGGTGGCAGGCCGGCTTGCCGCCGAACGGCGCGAGGAGTTCGCCCGCGAGATCGGCGGGCTCCGCGACGAGCTGGTCGCGGCCGTGCTGGCCGCGGTCCCCGACGCCATCCTCGGCGGCGACCCCGCCCCCGGCGGCCGGCTCCCGGCCAACGCCCACTTCACCTTCCCCGGCTGCGAGGGCGACTCCCTCCTGCTGCTGCTGGACGCCCAGGGCATCGAATGCTCCACCGGCTCCGCCTGCACGGCGGGCATTGCCCAGCCCAGCCATGTGCTGCTGGCCACCGGCACCGATCCGGACCTGGCCCGCGGCACGCTGCGGTTCTCGCTCGGCCACACGTCGACCAAGCAGGACGTCGAGGACGTGGCACGGGCGATCGGGCCGGCGGTCGAGCGCGCCAGGACGGCGGGGCTCAGCTAACGGGTGCCGGGCCCTGATCCGCCGGACACCTCCTGGGGTCCCGGGCCCCCAGGGCCCCTCGTCGGGCCGGCAGCCGCTGTCCGTACCAGCTTGAGATACCGGTCCCAGTCCCAGTGCGGACCGGGATCGGTGTGGTCCGTGCCCGGCACCTCCACATGCCCGATGATGTGCTTGCGGTCCACCGGAATCCCGTACCGCCCGCATATCGCGGCCGTCAGCCGCGCCGACGACGTGTACATCGCCGCCGTGAAGTCCTGCGGCCGGTCCACGAAACCCTCGTGCTCGATGCCGACACTGCGCTCGTTGTACGACCTGTTCCCGGCGTGGAACGCCACATCCAGCTCACGGATCATCTGCGCCACGTGGCCGTCCCGGCGCACCACGTAGTGCGCCGCCGCCCCGTGCTCCGGGCTCTGGAAGACCTTGACCGCGCCGCGGTAGCTGCCCTGAGTGACATGGATGACGACCCGGTCGATGTCGTAGTCGGCGGGGCGGTCCGCCCGCCGCCAGTTCGCCGGGGACGCCGCTATCCACTCCGCCCGGGCGTAATCCAGCTCACCCGGCTTCCGGGGCTTGTTGACTCCCGGCAGCCGCCACCAGGCATGCTCCAGCTTCGTCCGCGCCAGCGCCGCCGTGCCCACGGCCGTGACAGCAGCGCCGATCAGCAGCCCACGCCGGCTGATGCCGTGCTCCGACTTGGCCCCTGCGGAGCCCTTGGCGCCCGCCGTCCCCTTGGTCCCCATGTGATCGACAACGCATATCCGCGAGCGTTCGGTTCCCGGCGACCCGTACCCTGGTGGAGCTATGAATCAGACTTCCCCGCGCCCCCTCCGGGTGCTCGCCGCCATGTCGGGCGGTGTCGACTCCGCCGTCGCAGCGGCCCGCGCCGCCGAGGCGGGCCACGACGTGACCGGTGTGCACCTCGCCCTCTCCGCGAACCCGCAGTCGTTCCGTACCGGAGCGCGCGGCTGTTGCACCATCGAGGACTCCCGCGACGCCCGCCGCGCCGCGGACGTCATCGGCATCCCGTTCTACGTCTGGGACCTGGCGGAACGCTTCCGCGAGGACGTGGTCGAGGACTTCATCGCCGAGTACGAGGCGGGCCGCACCCCCAACCCGTGCCTGCGCTGCAACGAGAAGATCAAGTTCGCGGCGCTGCTCGACAAGGCGCTCGCCCTGGGCTTCGACGCCGTCTGTACCGGCCACTACGCCACGGTCGTGCTGAACGAGGACGGCAGCCGTGAGCTCCACCGCGCCTCGGACATGGCCAAGGACCAGTCGTACGTCCTCGGCGTCCTGGACGAGAAGCAGCTCGCCCACGCCATGTTCCCGCTCGGCGACACCCTCACCACCAAGGAAGAGATCCGCGCCGAGGCGGAGGCCCGCGGCCTGGCCGTCGCGAAGAAACCCGACAGCCACGACATCTGCTTCATCGCCGACGGCGACACCCAGGGCTTCCTGGCCGACCGCCTCGGCGGCAAGGCCGAGGGCGACATCCTCGACGAGTCCGGTAACAGGCTCGGCACCCACGAGGGCGCCTTCGGCTTCACCATCGGTCAGCGCAAGGGCCTGCGCATCGGCCACCCCGCCGCCGACGGCAAGCCGCGCTACGTCCTGGACATCTCCCCGGTGAACAACACGGTGACGGTCGGCCCGGTCGAGGCCCTCGACGTCACCGCGCTGACCGCCATCAAGCCCCGCTGGTGCGGCACCGCCCCGGTCGGCCCCGGCACCTACACCGCCCAGCTCCGCGCCCACGGAGGTGAGACCGAGGTGACCGCCGAGCTCGTGGACGGCACACTGAACGTCACCTTCACCGAGGCGGTACGGGGCGTGGCCCCCGGCCAGGCCGTCGTGCTGTACGACGGGACGCGGGTGGTCGGCTCGGCGACGATCGCGACGACGGTGCGGCGCACCGAAGCAGCAATTTTCGATTCGGCACGTGAGAGCGGTGACTGACGATCAGTCGGAGATGGTCTCGGTGTCGTAGAAGCAGAAGTGGTCCTTGATCGCGGCGACTTCGGGCTTCGGGTCCGGATAGGCCCAGACGAGATCGGCCGCGTCCGGCAGTGACCAGTAGGAGGCATCTCCCTTGAACGGACAGTGGGTGTGGGTGTCCGACGCCGTCAGCAGTTCCGTACGGACGTCGGCCGGCGGCAGGTAGTAGCGCACCGGACAGCCCGTCTCGCGCAGCACGAGCGGACGGCGGCTCTCGGCGAGCAGCTGTCCGTCGCGCACCACGCGCACGTGCTCGGTGCCGGGCTCGACGGTGATGCGGTGTCCTGAGGTGGAAGTCATGTCAGGTGCAGCCACTCCGTCCGCCGTTTTCTTCCCCGCCTCCGTGGAGTGTCAGTGGCGGCGCATACGGTGAATCCATGAACATCTGCGTCTTCCTCTCCGCCGCCGACCTCGACGACCGCTACACCCGCCCCGCCCGTGAGTTCGCCGAACGGCTCGGCCGCGGCGGGCACACCCTGGTCTGGGGTGGTTCGGAGAGCGGGCTGATGAAGGTCGTCGCCGACGGGGTGCAGGAGTCGGGCGGCAGGCTCGTCGGGGTGTCGGTGGACTTCCTCGCCTCGAAGGCGCGGGCCAACGCCGACGAGATGGTGATCGCGCGCGATCTCGCCGAGCGGAAGGCGCTGCTCCTGGAGAAGGCCGACGCCGTCGTGATCATGGTCGGCGGTACGGGGACGCTCGACGAGGCCACCGAGATCCTGGAGCTGAAGAAGCACGGCAAGCACAACAAGCCGGTCGTCCTGCTGAACACGGCGGGTTTCTACGACGGGCTGCGCCAGCAGTTCCAGCGCATGGAGGACGAGGGCTTCCTGCCGCTTCCGCTCGCCGAGCTGGTGTTCTTCGCGAAGGACGCGGTCGGGGCCCTGGCGTACCTCGAGGAGTGGTCCGGGCTGCGGTAGGCAGGCGGGTGGATGCGACCATGGGGCCATGTCCACTCATCTCATCACCGGCGCCGGCTCCGGCATCGGCGCGGCTGTCGCACGCCGTCTTCTGGAGCGGGGCGACGAGCTCGTGCTGCTGGCCCGGGACGCGGGCCGCGCCAAGGAGCTTGCCGCGCTGTACCCCGGCGCCCGAACTCTCGTCGGCGACCTCGGCAACCCGGACCGGCTCTCCTGGGCGTTCGCCCAGCAGTCGCTGCCGGAGCGGCTCGACTCGCTGCTGCACATCGCGGGCGTCGTGGAGCTCGGCCGGGTCGGCGACCTCACGCCCAAGGCTTGGCACTTCCAGCTCAACGCCAACCTGGTCGCCCCCGCCGAGCTGACCCGGCTCTTCCTGCCGCAGCTGCGGGTCGCCCAGGGCCATGTCGTCTTCGTGAACTCGGGCGCCGGGCTCAGCGCGCACGCGGAGTGGAGTGCGTACGCCGCGAGCAAGCACGGCCTGAAGGCGCTCGCCGACTCGCTGCGCCACGAGGAGCACGAGAACGGGGTACGGGTGACCTCCGTCTACCCCGGGCGCACCGCCGGCCCCATGCAGGCCAAGGTCCACCGGCAGGAGGGCAAGGAGTACGACGCCTCCCGGTTCATCGATCCGGAGTCCGTGGCCACCACGCTGTTGATGGCGCTCGATCTGCCGCGGGACGCCGAGGTCAACGACCTGACAGTCCGCCCGGGGCGCTGACCGGGACCCGGGCCGGGACCAGGGTCGCGGCCGGACCGGGACCCGGGCAGGGACCGGCGCAAGCGCTGTGCCGGGCCCGCCCCGCGACGGGCCCGGCGGCCCGGACCGTAGGCTTCCTGCGTGAGCGAGAAAAGCAAGTTCAGCGGGTGCCGCGCCACCGGGATCGGGTCGATGCCCGGGGGAGACGCGCGGGAGGCGGCGAAGACCGTCACCGGGTCCTTCGGGGACGGCGAGGGGCTGCCGTATCTGCCGGAACTGCCCGCACGCGGGCCCGGCGCGGACATGATCGGGCGGACCATCGGGCTGCTCGTCGACATGTACGGCCATGTCGAGCCGAGTGGCTGGCGGATCAGTGACCGGCCGGGCCGCGACACCCGCCGGGCCCGCTCCTGGCTCGGCGAGGACCTCGACGCCCTGGAGGAGTTCACCCAGGGGTACGAGGGACCGCTCAAGGTCCAGGCCGTCGGCCCCTGGACGCTGGCCGCCGCGCTGGAGCGCCGGGGCGGCGAGGCAGCGCTCGGCGACCCGGGCGCCTGCCGCGATCTGGCGGGCTCCCTGACGGAGGGGCTGCGGAACCACCTCGCCGACGTACGGCGCAGGGTGCCCGGCGCGCAGGTCATCCTGCAGCTCGACGAGCCGTCCCTGACCGGTGTACTCCGTGGACGGATCCGCACGGCGAGCGGATACCGCACCTACCGGGCCGTGGACCGGCAGGTGGTGGAGGGCACCCTCCGCGATGTCCTGGCGGTGAATGGGGACGGCGCCACGGTGGTCCACACCTGCGCACCCGACGTCCCGTTCGCGCTCCTCCGTCGCGCCGGGGCCGACGGTATTTCGTTCGACTTCTCCTTGCTCACCGAGCGTGAGGAGGAGGCGATCGGAGAAGCGGTCGAGGGCGGTACCCAGCTCTTCCTCGGAGTGGTGCCCGGCACCGACCCGGCTTCGGACGCATTGTCGGACCCGGGCGGTAGCGTCATGGGTGTCAGGACGCTGTGGCGCAGGCTGGGGCTGAATCCGGGGACTCTCGCCGAGTCCTTGGTCATCACCCCGACGTGCGGGCTCGCGGGTGCGTCGCCCGCGTACGCGCGCGCCGCGCTCGCCCATTGCGCCCGGGCCGCGAGATCGCTCGCAGACAACCCTGAGTAACGGGTATCGGGTAACGGGAGGACAAGACGATGGCCGGCGGACAGCAGTCGGAAGTGCCCGCGGAGGTACAGGGGCGGCATGCGCTCCTCGCCGAGCAGATCGAGGAGCACCGCTTCCGCTACTACGTGAACGACCAGCCGGTCGTCAGCGACGCCGAGTTCGACCGGCTGATGCGCTCGCTGCAGGAGCTGGAGGACGAGTATCCGCAGCTGCGTACGCCCGAGTCGCCGACCCAGAAGGTCGCGGGGCCGTACCTGACGGAGTTCACCTCGGTCGAGCACCGCGAGCGGATGCTCTCCCTGGACAACGCCTTCGACGACGAGGGGCTGGCGGTCTGGGCCGAGCGCGTCGTCAAGGACATCGGCACCACGGACTACCACTTCCTGTGCGAGCTCAAGGTGGACGGCCTCGCGGTCAATCTCACGTACGAGCGGGGGCTGCTGACCCGCGCGGCGACCCGCGGCGACGGCCGCACCGGAGAGGACATCACCCCCAATGTCCGTACGATCGCCGAGATCCCGCACCGGCTGAAGGGCGACCGGATCCCGGAGCTGGTCGAGATCCGCGGTGAGGTCTTCTTCCCGATGGAGGCCTTCGAGGCGCTGAACGCCCGGCTGGTGGCGGCCGACGACAAGCCGTTCGCCAACCCGCGCAACGCGGCGGCGGGTTCGTTGCGCCAGAAGGACCCGAAGGTCACCGCGGGCCGCCCGCTGCACATGGTGGTGCACGGCATCGGTGCCCGTGAGGGCTTCGGGATCGACCGTCTCTCGCACGCCTACGAGCTGTTGCACGAGTGGGGCCTGCCCACTGCCGGACACAACAAGGTCGTCGACTCCCTCGACGGTGTACGGGAGTTCATCGCGTACTTCGGCGAGAACCGGCACTCCGTGGAGCACGAGATCGACGGCGTCGTCGTCAAGGTCGACGAGATCGCGCTCCAGGGCCGGCTGGGCTCCACCTCGCGCGCCCCGCGCTGGGCGATCGCCTGGAAGTACCCGCCGGAGGAGGTGAACACCAAGCTGGTGAACATCCGGGTCGGCGTCGGACGCACCGGCCGGGTCACTCCGTACGCGCAGGTCGAGCCGGTCGAGGTGGCGGGCTCCGAGGTCGAGTTCGCCACGCTGCACAACCAGAACGTGGTGAAGGAGAAGGGTGTCCTCATCGGCGACACGGTGGTGATCCGCAAGGCGGGCGACGTGATCCCGGAGATCCTCGGCCCGGTCGTCGATCTGCGGGACGGCACAGAGCGGGCGTTCGTGATGCCGACCCACTGCCCCGAATGCGGGACGGAGCTGCGGCCCATGAAGGAGGCCGACATCGACGTCCGCTGTCCCAACGCGCGCTCCTGCCCGGCCCAGTTGCGGGAGCGCGTCGCCTACCTCGCGAGCCGCAAGTGCCTGGACATCGATCACTTCGGCTACGTTGCCGCGGCCGCTCTGACCAGGCCGCTGGAGCCCGTGGAACCGCCGATGGGCGACGAGGGCGATCTCTTCGGACTGACCATCGAGCAGTTGCTGCCGATCCGGGCCTATGTGCTCGACATGGACAGCGGACTGCCCAAGCGCGATCCGAGGACCGGCGAGGAGAAGACCGCCCTGGTCTTCGCCAATCAGCACGGCGAGCCGAAGAAGAACGCCGTGGCGATGCTGGAATCCGTCGCCGCCGCCAAGGAGGCTCCCCTGGCCCGGATTCTCACCGGGCTGTCGATCCGTCATGTGGGTCCGGTCGCGGCCGCGGAGCTGGCCCGTCAGTTCCGTTCGATGGACCGCATCGAGGCGGCCACGGAGCAGGAGCTGGCCGACGCCGACGGGGTCGGACCCATCATTGCCGCCTCGGTCACCCAGTGGTTCGCGGAGGACTGGCACCGGGAGATCCTGCGCAAGTGGCGGGAGGCCGGGGTCCGGATGGCGGACGAGGCCGCGGGCGAGGACGAGGGGCCGCGGCCGCTCGAAGGCCTCACCGTCGTCGTCACCGGCACGCTGGCCGACCACACCAGGGACGGTGCGAAAGAGGCCCTGCAGAGCCGGGGAGCCAAGGTCACCGGTTCCGTTTCGAAGAAGACATCCTTCGTCGTGGTCGGCGACAACCCGGGCTCGAAATACGACAAGGCCATGCAGCTGAAGGTTCCGGTTCTGGACGGGGCGGGCTTCGCCGTGCTGCTCGAAGAGGGGCCCGAAGCGGCGCGCGCGGCGGCTGTGCCTGTCGCCGAACCGGTTGAGGGGTAGCGGGCCGCGATGGCGCCGGACGGGGGTCGGGACGGGGCGGGACGCGATACGGAACGGTCCCGTCCGGGCAACGGGGCCCGGTCGGGACGTCCGGGTTCAACCGTTCGGCGCACAACCAATTCTGACGGATAGTCGGATTGCATTCGGGCAACAGCTGTAGAGCGCTGCCCGTAGGGGGTTTCGCGGCCTACTGTTGAGACGTGCGCCTGCCGAGCCCCGGCTGCACGACCGACGTGGGGCCGTGGTGGCATGGGAGCGGGACAACAGGTGACATCGGCACCGCCGGCTGTGAGAGGGACGGAATGAAACCGACCGAGAGCGCCGGACCGGTGTCGCGGCTGCAAGGTTTCGTCGGCCACACCCCCAAAGTGGGTGCCGTCGTCATGGCGATCGCCACGGTCCAGCTCGCGACCGGTTTCTACCGGAGCGTGAGCGACGGGCACGCGCTCTTCCCGGACGGCGCGGCCGGCTGGTCGCTCGCCGTCCTCACCGGAATCATCGTCGGTCATCTGGTGGCCCTCGGGCGCGACCGCTGGTGGGGCGGGACCGGATCCGGCGCCGCCCTCACCCTGGCCGTCCTGCTGCTCTACGGCTGGGTGCCCGCCGGACTCGTCAGCATGGTCGTCGTCGTCCTCGTCGGCGTGGCACGAAGACGCCGCTGGTCGCAGGGGCTGCTGCACGGGGCGGTGGACATTCTGGGGATAGGGGCGGCGGCGCTGGTCCTCGCCGCGTTCGGTGAGGCGCAGACCGTCGAGTCGCCCTGGCAGCCACTCGACTGGGGCGTCGACGCAGTCCCGGAAGTCCTCCTCGCCGCCGCCACCTATCTCCTCGTCACCCGGGTCCTCCTGTGGTATGCGCGGGCACCCCAGGGCGGCGGACTGCCGACCATCGGACGCACAGCCCTGCTGCGGCAGGGGCTCGTCGTGGTCGCCCTGCTCGGCATCGCCCCGCTGATCTGTGTCGTCGCGATGGCCATCCCCGTCCTGCTGCCGCTCTTCGCGGTCCCGCTGATCGCCCTGGACTCCACCCTCTGGATCGCCCGGGCCAGAGCCGAGGAGCAGCTGCGGGACCCGCTGACCGGACTGCCCAACCGGCAGTGGATGCTGGAACGCACCTGGACGGCCCTGGAGTACGCCGAGAGCATCGGCGCCAGATCCGCCCTCGTCCTGATCGACCTCGACCGGTTCCGGGCCGTCAACGACACCCTCGGTCATCTGGCGGGGGACCGGCTGCTGCTGCAGATAGCGGAACGGCTCCGGCTGGCCCTGCCGCGCGGAGCGGAGGCCGCGCGGCTCGGCGGCGACGAGTTCGCCGTACTGCTCCCGACCGCGGACTCCACCACCAGCGCCCAGCGCGTCGCCCGCCATCTGGTCGCCGAGCTCTCCTCACCGCTGGACCTCGACGGACTCACCCTGGTGCTGGAGGCCAGTGCCGGCGTCGCCGTCTACCCCGAGCACGCACTGGACGCCGAAGGGCTGCTCAGGCGCGCCGATGTGGCGATGTACCAGGCCAAGCGGGACCGTACGGGCGTCGAGGTGTACGAGTCGAAGCGGGACAGCAACACCCCGGACCGGCTCGGTCTCCTCGGTGACCTGCGGCGCGCCCTGGACGCCGGCGAGGTGGAGCTCCACTATCAGCCGAAGGTCCGCTTCGACGGGCAGGTGGCCGGACTCGAGGCGCTGGTGCGCTGGGTGCATCCGGAGCGCGGGCGGGTCCCTCCGGACGAGTTCATCGCCATCGCCGAGTCGTCGGGTCTGATGCCGCATCTCACCGAGTACGTGCTGGAGACGGCGCTGGCGCAGGTCGCCCGGTGGCGGGCGCAGGGACTGCTCGTCCCGGTCGCGGTCAACGTCTCCCCGCGCGACGTCCACACCCCCGGCTTCGCGGGCAGCGTCGCGGCCCGGCTCGCCCGGCACGGCGTCCCTCCCGGCTCCCTGCAGCTGGAAATCACGGAACACGTGCTGCTCGAGGACCCGCAGCGCGCCGCGGACACGCTGGCCGGGCTGACCGGGCACGGCGTGAAGATGTCGCTCGACGACTTCGGGACGGGGTACTCCTCGCTGGTCCACCTGCGTCGGCTGCCGGTCAGCGAGCTGAAGATCGACCGGTCGTTCGTGGCCCGGCTGGCCGTCGACCACGAGGACGCGGAGATCGTCCGCTGCACGATCGACCTGGCCCACTCGCTGGGCCTGCTGGTCGTCGCCGAGGGCGTCGAGGACGACGAGACGTGGGAGCGGCTGCGGGACCTGCGCTGTGACGCGGTGCAGGGGTGGCTGGTGGCTGCCGCGATGCCGCCGCAGGAGACGACGGCCTGGCTGAGGGCGCGCGGCGAGCACGGCTGGCGGCGGCCGGCCGAGCTGGAAGCCGCGGCTGCGGCCGCAGCCGCGGCGGCGGGGGCGGGGGCGGGGGTGGCCGAGCTGGAGCAGCGGTCTCCCGGGCGAGGGGTTCCTTCGCGTCCGGCGACGACGTGAGCGGGCGGGCCGCCTGGTAGGGATAGAGAGCCTGGCGGAACGTCCGGGTGGCGTCCTGTCCTCGATCTCCCCCATGGCATCGAAGACGCCTCACACACACGGGGGACCTTCTCGACGGGCCCGACCGGCCCCGATACGCGCAGAACTGAGCGGAGTGTTCCATGGGTGGCGGCCCCTCCCATGGCGGACCCCATAGGATTGGGGCCAAAACCACAACACTCACCCCTGAGGATCGCTGCATGCCTGGCATCACGCGCGAGGAGGTCGTCCACCTCGCACGGCTGGCGCGTCTGGAGCTGAAGGGCGAAGAGCTCGATCACTTCGCCGGTCAGCTCGACGACATCATCGGCGCGGTCGCCCGCGTCTCCGAGGTCGCCGACCAAGACGTACCGCCGACCTCCCACCCGCTGCCGCTGACCAATGTCATGCGCGCGGACGAGGTCCGTCCGTCGCTCACCCCCGAGCAGGCGCTTTCCGGCGCCCCGGCCCAGGAGCAGCAGCGTTTCAAGGTGCCGCAGATCCTGGGGGAGGACTAAAAGTCATGACGGACAACAGCTCCATCATTAAGCTCACCGCTGCCGAGATCGCCGCGAAGATCGCCTCCGGTGAGCTCACGGCCGTCGAGGTCGCCGAGGCGCACCTGGCCCGGATCGACGCGGTCGACGAGAAGGTCCACGCCTTCCTGCACGTCGACCGTGAGGGTGCGCTCGCGCAGGCCCGCGCCGTCGACGCGAAGAAGGCTGCGGGCGAGAAGCTCGGCCCGCTGGCCGGCGTCCCGCTCGCGCTCAAGGACATCTTCACCACGAAGGACATGCCGACCACCGTCGGCTCGAAGATCCTCGAGGGCTGGGTCCCGCCGTACGACGCGACCCTGACCAAGAAGCTGAAGGCGGCCGACGTCGTCATCCTCGGCAAGACCAACATGGACGAGTTCGCCATGGGGTCCTCCACCGAGAACAGCGCCTTCGGCCCGACCGGCAACCCGTGGGACCTCACCCGCGTCCCGGGCGGCTCCGGCGGTGGCTCCTCGGCCGCCCTCGCGTCGTACGAGGCCCCCCTCGCCATCGGCACGGACACCGGCGGTTCCATCCGTCAGCCCGCCGCCGTCACCGGCACCGTCGGCGTCAAGCCCACCTACGGCGGCGTCTCCCGGTTCGGCATGGTCGCCTTCTCGTCCTCCCTCGACCAGGGCGGCCCCTGCGCGCGCACGGTCCTGGACGCGGCCCTCCTCCACGAGGTGATCGCCGGACACGACCCGCTGGACTCGACGTCCATCGACGCCCCGGTCCCGCCCGTCGTCGAGGCCGCCCGCAACGGCAGCGTCGACGGCATGCGCATCGGTGTCGTCAAGCAGTTCTCCGGCGAGGGCTACCAGGCCGGTGTCGTCCAGCGGTTCAACGAGTCGGTCGAGCTGCTGAAGTCGCTCGGCGCCACGATCGTCGAGCTGGACTGCCCGTCGTTCGACCTGGGTCTGTCGGCGTACTACCTGATCGCGCCGTCCGAGTGCTCGTCCAACCTGGCCCGCTTCGACGCCATGCGCTACGGCCTGCGGATCGGTGACGACGGCACGAAGTCCGCCGAGGAGGTCACCGCGCTCACCCGCGAGGCCGGCTTCGGCGACGAGGTCAAGCGCCGCGTCATCCTCGGGACGTACGCACTCAGCTCCGGCTACTACGACGCGTACTACGGCTCGGCGCAGAAGGTCCGCACGCTCATCACGCGGGACTTCGAGAAGGCCTTCGAGCAGGTGGATGTCATCGTCTCCCCGACGACGCCGACCACCGCCTTCCCGATCGGCGAGCGTGCCGACGACCCGATGGCGATGTACCTGGCCGACCTGTGCACCATCCCGACCAACCTGGCCGGCAACTCCGCCATGTCGCTGCCCTGCGGTCTGGCACCGGAGGACGGTCTGCCGGTCGGTCTGCAGATCATCGCCCCCGCCATGAAGGACGACCGGCTGTACAAGGTCGGGGCCGCAGTCGAGGCCGCCTTCGTGGAAAAGTGGGGGCACCCGCTGCTGGAGGAGGCTCCGTCACTGTGAGCGCACTGACCAAGGCCAAGGGCTTCAAGAAGTCCAAGACCGGTACGTACCTGTCCATCGGCACCACCGCCTTCGGCGCGATCAGCGTGCTCAAGCAGGCCAAGAAGGCGCGCTTTGAGCACGACACGCTCCGGCTGGTCGACGCCGTCGTCTCCGCTGCCGCCATCGCCACCGGCATCGCTCTGCTCTGCCGAGAGCTGAAGCGCCTGGGCGACGACGACGTACTGCTGGGTTGAGAGGGAAAGTTTCACCGTGACTGTCACTGACCTGGTGCCGTACGAGGACGCCCTCGCGACGTACGACCCCGTTATGGGCCTTGAGGTCCATGTCGAGCTCGGCACCAAGACCAAGATGTTCTGCGGCTGCTCCACCGAGCTGGGCGCGGAGCCGAACTCGCAGACGTGCCCGACCTGCCTCGGCATGCCCGGCTCGCTCCCGGTCGTCAACGCGATCGGCGTCGAGTCCGCCATCAAGATCGGTCTCGCGCTCAACTGCGAGATCGCCGAGTGGTGCCGCTTCGCCCGGAAGAACTACTTCTATCCGGACATGCCGAAGAACTTCCAGACCTCGCAGTACGACGAGCCGATCGCCTTTGACGGCTATCTGGACGTCCAGCTGGAGGACGGCGAGATCTTCCGGGTGCAGATCGAGCGCGCCCACATGGAGGAGGACACCGGCAAGTCGCTGCACGTCGGCGGCGCCACCGGCCGTATCCACGGCGCGTCCCACTCGCTGCTGGACTACAACCGTGCGGGCATTCCGCTCATCGAGATCGTCACCAAGCCGATCGAGGGAGCGGGTGCGCGCGCACCCGAGGTCGCCAAGGCGTACGTCGCCGAGCTGCGCGAGCTCATCAAGGCGCTCGGCGTGTCCGAGGCCCGCATGGAGCAGGGCCAGATGCGCTGCGACGTGAACCTGTCGCTGCGTCCCAACGGCACCGAGACGTTCGGTACGCGCTCCGAGACGAAGAACGTGAACTCGCTGCGTTCCGTCGAGCGTGCCGCCCGTTACGAGATCCAGCGCCACGCCGCGGTGCTGAACTCCGGCGCCGAGGTCGTGCAGGAGACCCGGCACTTCCACGAGGAGGACGGCTCCACCACGGCCGGCCGCATCAAGGACAACGCCGAGGACTACCGCTACTTCCCGGAGCCGGACCTGGTGCCCGTCGCTCCGGCCCGCGACTGGGTCGAGGAGCTGCGCAAGGGACTTCCCGAGCTGCCGCGCGTACGCCGCAACCGGCTGCGCGAGGAGTGGGGCGTCTCCGAGTTCGACATGCAGTCGATCCTCAACGCGGGTGCGGTCGACCTGATCGTCGCCACGACCGAGGCGGGCGCCGCGTCGGACCAGGCCCGCAAGTGGTGGATGGGCGAGCTGGCCCGTCACTCCAACGAGACCGGCACCGCCCTGGACGAGCTGGCGATCACCCCGGCGCAGGTGGCCCGGGTGACCGAGCTCGTCGCCTCCGGCGACCTCAACGACAAGCTGGCGCGCCAGGTCATCGAGGGTGTCCTCGCGGGCGAGGGCGACCCGGACACCGTCGTCGAGAAGCGCGGCCTGAAGGTCGTCTCGGACGAGGGTGCGCTGGGCACGGCCGTCGACGAGGCCATTGCCGCCAACGCGGCCATCGCGGACAAGATCCGCGGCGGCAAGGTCGCGGCGGCGGGCGCGCTCGTCGGCGCGGTCATGAAGGCCACCCGCGGCCAGGCGGACGCGGCCCGTGTCCGCGAGCTGATCCTGGAGAAGCTCGGCGTCGAAGGCTGAGCCCTTCCTGCCGCTGCATGCGGATGAAGGGGCGGTGCACCTGTTGACCGGGTGCACCGCCCCTTCCTGTTCTTCCCGCGCCCGGAGAAGGTCCGCTGAACACCGTCACCGCCGAAATCGTCTCCGTCGCGCTGCTCCTCGCGGTGCGGGCGTTCGCCGTCGTACGCCCCGGAGGGCTGCCCGAGGCGACCATTGCCGTACCCGCGGCCCTGCTGGTCGTCGTCATCGGCGCCGTGCCGTTCGCCGACGCCCGGGCTCAGACCGGCGGCCTGCGGCTTGGGCTTTCCCCGGCGACCTCTTGGACGTTCACCGCCGGGCCGTGCTGTGGCCTTTCCGCAGCCACCTGCCTTCATTAGCTTCCCCGCTGTACGACCGGACTCGGGAGGCTCAACTTGACCACGGACATTTCACGGCGTCGGCTCTTCGCACTGGGTGGCGGCGCGCTCGGCGTCGCGGCGGCCGGTTCGCTGCTGCCGCCGTCGCTGCAGGCCGCGATGGCCGCACAGCCTTCGCCTGCGGCGGAGTCCGGCGGCGGGCTCGGGGACATCAGGCACGTGGTGATCCTGATGCAGGAGAACCGTTCCTTCGACCACTACTTCGGGACCCTGCGCGGCGTACGCGGGTTCGGCGACCGCAACGCGATCGAGCTGCCCTCAGGGAAGCCGGTCTTCGAGCAGCCGGGCGCGGCCGGCACCTCCGTGCTGCCCTTCCCGGTCCGGGATGCCGCCGCGACGCAGAAGAAGGACCTCCAGTACATCGGCGCCCTCGACCACTCCTGGAGCGGCGGCGGCAAGGCATGGGCCGGCGGCTGGATGAACGGCTGGGTGACCGCGAAGACGGCCGCCACCATGGCGTACTACGACCGCCGCGACATCCCGCTGCACTACGAACTGGCCGACACCTTCACCGTCTGCGACGCCTACCACTCGTCCATCCACACCTCCACCAGCCCCAACCGCAACCACCTGTGGAGCGGGAAGACGGGCTTCGAGGCGAACGGCAAGCGGGCGGTCGGCAACGACGCGTACAGCGAGGGCACCCATCCGGGGTACGGCTGGTCCACGTACGCGGAACGGCTGGAGGAGGCCGGGCACAGCTGGAAGACGTACACCGAGTGGGAGAACTTCACCGACAACCAGATCGAGTTCTTCGCCACCTTCAAGGCGATCGCCCGCAAGGCGCTGGCGAAGACCGGTGGCCACACGTACATGGAGTCCTTCTACGCGGCTGTGCGGCGCACGGACGACGCGGCGGAGCGGGCCAGGCTGCTCGGTCTGCTGGAGGACGGTGTCGCCACGCTGACGGATACGGAACGCAGCCTGTTCGAGCGGGCGCTGCGCCGGGTCGAGACCGGCACGCTGGCCGACGCGTTCGCCGCGGATGTGGCGGCGGGCACGCTGCCCGAGGTCTCCTACCTGGTGCCGTCGGCGGTCGACTCGGAGCACCCGAGTGTCTCCTCCCCGATCCACAGCGCGACGATCGTCTACAAGGTCCTGGACGCGCTGGGCAAGCACCCCGATGTGTGGCGGCACACCGCCGTCATCATCAACTACGACGAGAACGACGGCTTCTTCGACCACGTTCCGCCGCCCGTGGCACCGCCCGAGGTGACCGACGAACAGTGGGACAACAAGCCCACCGGCCTCGGCATACGGGTGCCGCTGCTCGTCGTGTCGCCGTGGACCGTGGGCGGCTACGTCTGCTCCGAGGTCTTCGACCACACCTCGGTGATCCGCTTCCTGGAGCGGTGGACGGGTGTGAAGGAGCCGAACATCAGTGACTGGCGGCGCACCGTCACCGGCGATCTGACCTCCGCGTTCGACTTCACGCGCGGGCTGCGCAGGCCCGAGGTCGAGCAGCCCGGCGCCATTCCGGCCTTCAGCGGACGCTGGCAGCCGAAGCCGCCGGCCGTCCAGCAGATGCCCGTACAGGAGCCCGGCGCCCGGCCCGCCCGTCCGCTGCCGTACCAGCCGGACGCCCAGTCGACCGTGGCGAACGGGGCAGTGCGGGTGGCCCTCAGCAACACGGGCCGTTCGTCGGCGCACTTCGCGCTGTACCCGTACGCGGGCGAGTTTCCCGTCCCGCAGCACCAGGATGTACGGGGCACGGCGCAATGGACGGTCCCCCTCACCGGTGACGCGTACCGGTTCACGGTGACCGGGCCGAACGGCTTCCGGCGCGAGTTCGCAGGACCTGCCGCCGGCGGACCCGAGGTCGCCACCTGGATCGATGCCCACGAGCGCGATCTGCACGTCACCCTGCGCAACACCGGGCAGCGGACGCTCACCTTCACCGTCCGGCCGCTGGGGTACGTCGACGAGGCGGACCTGCGCGACTGGACCCGGACCATCAAGGTCAAGCCCGGCCGGAGCCGTACGGTCGTCCACTCGGCCGCCGACGCGCACGGCTGGTACGACCTGTCCGTCACCGTCGACGGGGACGACGTGTTCCGCCGCCGGCTGATGGGGCACATCGAGAACGGCCGGGCGAGCGTCTCCGGCTGACCGCCGGACACCGCCGCGGACACGCGGACCCGCGCCCCGTGCGACGGACGTATTCACGATCATGACTGAACCGATCGAGAACTGGTCCGGCGTCACGACGGGGTCCACCCCGGACGGGGCGGACCCCGTCGTCCTGGAGTGCGCCCGCCTGCTCGCCGCCGAACCGGGCGGCGAGCAGACCGTCCCGCTGACCTTCGCCCTGGTGGGCATGGCGCCGTACATCGTCGGGCGGCAGGGCACCCCGGTCGGGCGGCACCGACAGCCAGGCCCGGGAGGGCATCCAGCTGCAGAGCCCCGGCGGCCGGGCCGGCCTGCGCGAGGACCACGAGGACGGGTACGGGGCGTCGCTGGAGGCATGGACCTGCACCACGTTCCTGCGCAGGCTGGCCGTCGAGGCCCGCGACCATCTGAGCGATGCGGTCGACGAGCTCTTCGGCACCCGTGACACGGCGCATCTCGACGCGGTGTATCTGCTCCCCGACGGGCGCCTGGACATCAAGTCGCTGAGCGAGCGGCATGTGCCGTACCGGGACGAGGCGGCGTCGACGGAGGCGGCGTTGTGGGCGGCCCGGCGGTACGACGCGATCGGCCCCGACGGAAATCCGCTCGACCGGAGCGTGCTGTTGCTCCTCGGCTGCGCGGCAGCCGACTCCCTGGAGCTGCCGTACGGCGTCGCGCGGGAGATCCTCGGGATCCTCCGTGACGCTGCCGCCGCACTCCCCGCCGACGCGGCAGGCGTAGGGGAAATATCAGTCCCTGTGAGCATCGCCACGAAACGGGCAAAGGATCACTGACGGCTGCCAGAGTGACGATTCTCAGGTCAGGTGTTCTTTGCGGGCTGTTCATCAGATCTCCCGAAAAAGATCCACAAATCACCAGGGAGCATGTCCGTTGGCTGCCATCGCCCGCTGGTGCATCAGGCACCGTCTCCTCGCCGTCCTCATCTGGCTGCTTGCCCTCGGCGGCGCGGCCACCGCGGCGGGATTCGCGGGGTCCTCCTACTCCAACAACTACGACGTGCCCGGCACCGAGTCCGGGCGGGCTACCGACCTGCTCAAGAGCGGATTCACGGACCTCGGCGGCGACACCGACACCGTCGTCTGGCACACCAGCGACTCCACCGTCCAGGCCGCCGACGTCCGGCAGACGATGACCCGGACCCTCCACGAGATCGAGCAACTGCCCGGCGTCGGCGGCGTCACCGGGCCCTACGGGGCCTCCGGCGCGGGGCAGATCAGCGCGGACGGGCACACCGCCTACGCCACGATCACCTTCGACCGGCAGGCCGACGACATCCCGGTGCAGCAGGCCCGGTCCGTCGTCGACACCGCGAAGGCGGCCGCCGGCGACGGACTCCAGGTGGAGCTGGGCGGCCCCGCCGTCGCCCTCACCGAGGCACCGTCCGCCCATCTCAGCGAGGCCATCGGAGTGGTCGTCGCCGCGGTCGTCCTCTTCCTCGCCTTCGGCTCGCTCGCCGCCAGCCTGCTGCCCATCGCCACCGCCCTCGTCTCCGTCGGAACGGCGTACGCGGGCATCGTGTTGCTCGGGCACCTGATGACCGTCGCCGACTTCGCTCCCATGCTCGGCATGCTGATAGGGCTCGGCGTCGGCATCGACTACGCGCTGTTCATCGTCACCCGGCACCGCAGAGGACTGCGGCGCGGCATGACGGTCGCCGAGGCGGCGCAGAACGCCGTCGCGACGACCGGGCGCGCCGTCGTCTTCGCCGGAGCCACCGTCTGCATCGCCCTGCTCGGCATGCTCATCCTGCGGCTCGGGTTCCTCAATGGTGTCGCGATAGCCGCCTCGCTCACCGTAGTGCTGACCGTGGCCGCCTCGGTGACCCTGCTGCCCGCGCTGCTCTCCTTCATCGGGATGCGGGCGCTGAACCGGCGCGAGCGCAAGCAGCTCGCCGAGTACGGACCGCAGCCCGAGCTGCCCACCGGTTTCGCCGCGCGCTGGTCGGCGTTTGTCGAACGCCACCCCAAACTGCTCGGCGCGGTCGCCGCCGTGGTGATGCTCGTCCTCGCACTGCCCACGTTCGCGCTCCATCTCGGCAGCTCCGACCAGGGCAACAACGCCGCGTCGTCCACCACCCGGCAGGCGTACGACCTGCTGGCCGATGGATTCGGGCCCGGAGTCAACGGCCCGCTGACCATCGCCGCGCAGCTCGACGGGGCCGACGACCGGCTCGCGATGGACGGTCTGCCCGCCACCCTCCGGGCCACCGACGGTGTCGCTTCGGTCAGCCCCGTCACGTACAACAGCGGCGGCGACGCGGCGTTCGTCACCGTCGTCCCGGCCTCGTCGCCGCAGTCGCGGGAGACAAGCGCACTCGTCGACCGGCTGCGCACGGACGTCCTGCCGCACACCGAGGAGAACACCTCACTGCACGCGTATGTGGGCGGTGAGACGGCCGGCTACGACGACTTCGCCCAGATCATCATCGGCAAACTCCCGCTCTTCGTCGGCGCGGTCATCGGGCTCGGCTGCCTGCTCCTGCTACTGGCGTTCCGGTCGATCGGCATCCCGCTGAAGGCGGCCGTGATGAACGTGGCCGCCGTCGCCTCCTCCTTCGGCGTCGTCGTCGCGATCTTCCAGTGGGGATGGGGGAGCGAACTGCTGGGGCTGGGCAGCGCCGGGCCCGTCGAACCCTTCCTCCCGGTCATCATGGTCTCCGTGCTCTTCGGCCTCTCCATGGACTACCAGGTGTTCCTCGTCGGCCGGATGTACGAGGAGTGGCTGGAGACCGGCGACAACCGGCGGGCGGTCCGGGTCGGCCTCGCCGAGACCAGCCGGGTGATCAACTCCGCCGCGGTGATCATGATCTCCGTCTTCCTCGCCTTCGTCCTCAGCGGAGACCGAGTCATCGCGATGTTCGGCATCGCACTCGCCGCCGCGGTCGCCCTGGACGCCTTCGTCCTGCGCACCCTGCTGGTTCCCGCCCTGATGCACATGCTGGGCGGCGCCAACTGGTGGCTGCCGCGCCGGCTGGACCGATGGCTGCCGCGCATCAGCATCGAGCCGCCCGACTGCCGGGCCCCGCATGCGAAAATTCTTTCGGCGCGCAGCAGCGAGGACGACGAACCGGCCGCGCAGCGCGTCCACTGACACGGCAGTTGGAGGAGCACGATGTTTGCGGTATCCCTGGGTGACGACGGTGCGGAACTGCGCCCGCTGGAAGTCTGGCAGGCGGAGGAGTTCCTCGCGCACATCGACCGGGCCCGCGAGCTCGTCGACCCGTGGATCCCGTTCGCGGCCTTCGCCACCGATCTCGAATCGGCGCGCGCCCTGCTGCAGCGGTACGCCGACAAGCAGGCGGCCGACACGGGCCGGCTGTACGGCATCTGGCTGGACGGCACGCTCGTCGGCGGCGTCCTCTTCCGGATCTTCGACACCGAGTCGGGGAACTGTGAGGTCGGCTGCTGGCTGGAGTCCGCGGGAGAGGGGCGCGGTCTGGTGACCCGGGCGGTGCGGAAGCTGATCGACTGGGCGGTCGAGGAGCGAGGGATGCATCGCGTGGAGTGGGTGGCGTCCTCCGCCAACACCCGCAGTGTCGCGGTCGCGAAGCGGCTCGGCATGACGCGCGACGGGGTGCTCCGCGAGAGCTACCCGTACCGGGGGACGCGGCACGACTCGGAGATCTGGTCCGTGCTGGCACCCGAGTGGCGCGCTCAGCGGGGCTGAGAGCCTGTCGGGCGACCTCTGATCGGGCGGCCACGGCGTGGCACGCACGCTTCCGGCGTTGCCGAAATGGCCTAGTAGTTCCTTCCTCAGGCTCTCAGCTTCGTTCGAGCAGGGGAGGCCCCGTCCGAGGACCTTCCGGCGCCTTGGAATCGCACGTACCACGCCGCGTCCGCTCTCCGATCGAAGGTCACCCGACAGGCTCTGAGACGGGACTGCAGCCCGGTGCGAGTCCGCTCCGGGCCGGGCGGTACCGGACCGGCCGCGGACGTAAACGGTCTCCCCCGCAGTAGGGAGCCCAGTCCCTGTCGTGGGGTCGGTCTTAAGAGGGTTCTCATCCGGGCCGCCTAGCGTGCGGCGCATGAACCCCACGACGTCCAAGACCACCGAAGTTCCTGCCACCGAGGCGCCCGAAGCCACGGACACGACATCCACGACGCTTGTGAAGGGTGCGTCGGACGCTTCCGATGTGTCCGACGAGGCGGAGGGCGAAGCCGAGGGCGGGCGGGCGCCGGGCGGCGGCGACGGTCCCGGGCACGGCAACAGCGCCGATACCGACTCCGGTCCGGACCTCGGCTTCGGTCCGAAGGACGACGACTTCGACCGGGCGCCGTCCGGGCTCGGCGCGGCTGCCGCGGGCGTCGCCGCCGCCGGCCTCGGCGTCGTCGGCCTCACCGGGGCATGGTCGGGCCGGGTCGCCGCCGAGCGGGAGACCCTGCTGGGCCAGATGAAGACCGCATCCGGCGGCTCCGTGGCCCAGCAGATCTCCGAGATCTACGGCGACGCCTGGCACTCCACCGCCCTCGTCAACGGCCTCTTCGCGCTCCTCGCCGTGCTGGTCGGCGTCTTCGCCCTGGTCCGCCCGGCCTTCGGCGCACCCGCCAGGGACCCGCAGCCGGGCTGGGTCCGCGCCGTGGCGACCGCCGGAATCGCACTCGGTGTCCTCGGCGTACTGATCTCCGTCGGCATGTACTTCGACCTCATCGTCGCCCTGCCGACCGCGAGCGCCACCGGCTGAGACAGGCGATCGGGCCGCAGCTGGGGCGGGTGATCGGGTCGCCGCAAGGGATGGCCGATCGGCCAGTACGCACCAACCGGCGGTGCCCTAAGGCATCCGCCCGGGGGGCCTTGGTCCGGATGCGGCACCTGCCGCCTGCGCCTAAGGCCCCCCGCCCCGCAGAGATGCGGAAGTCGCCCGATGCGGCGACACCCCCTGGAAGACGAAAGTAGAGGCACGGCAGGGAACGAGCCCGGCAGAACCGGGACCGTCGCACCAACTGCCCCTCCACCAGGCTCCACCGGGCCGTCGACATCCAGGAGAACCACATGTACGCGTACGACCTCCACAAGATCAGGGAAGCCGAACTCCTGCACCGGGCCGAGCACGAGCGCATCCTCCGGCAAGTCCGCCGGGACCGCCGCGCCGCTCGCCGGTCCGGACACAAGGAGGACGAGGGGGCGGTGAGTTCGCTACGGAACAGGTTCGTCCACGCCGCGTAACGGGCGTGAGATGAGCACCGAATTCCCTCCCGCCGTCACGGTGTCGCACCCATGTGCGATGCTCGGCGACGTGGAGACCAGGTCTGTCAGTCCCGTGTTCGTCGGTCGCGCAGGCGAACTCACCTCGCTGACCGATGCGCTCGTCCGCGCCACCGGCGGGCACCCCGACAGCGCCGGGGAGCCGCAGGCGCTGCTCATCGGTGGCGAGGCCGGCGTCGGCAAGACGCGGCTGGTCGAGGAATTCCTGATCGCGGCCGGCCGCCGCGAGGCAGTCGTCGCCGTCGGCGGCTGCGTGGAGATCGGCGCCGACGGGCTGCCGTACGCCCCGTTCTCCACGGCCCTGCGCGCCCTTCGCCGCACCCTGCCCGACGCGATGGCCGCAGCCTGCGCCGGGCAGGAAGGCGAACTGGCCCGGCTCCTCCCCGAACTCGGCGAGGCCGACCGGGACGCCACCGACGAGCACGGCACCGCCCGACTCTTCGAGCTCACCGCCCGGCTGCTGGAACGCATCTCCGCGGACCGGCCCGTCGTTTTCGTCCTGGAGGACCTGCACTGGGCCGATGCCTCCACCCGGCACCTCCTCGCCTATCTCTTCCGCACGCTGCGCAGCGGCCGTCTCGTCGTCATCGGTACCTACCGGGCCGACGACATCCACCGCCGCCACCCCCTGCGCCCCCTCCTTGCCGAACTGGACCGCCTCCGCACCGTCCGCCGGATCGAACTCGCCCGGTTCAACCGCGCCGAGGTCCGCCGTCAGCTCACCGGCATCCTCGCGGCCACCCCCGAGCCCGCCCTCGTGGAAGAGATCTTCGAACGCTCCGACGGCAACGCCTTCTTCGTCGAAGAGCTCGCCTGCAGCCTGGAGTGCGGCGACAGCGCCGGACTCTCCGACTCGCTCCGCGACCTTCTCCTCGTTCGTGTCGAAGCGCTCTCCGAGGATGCCCAGAAGATCGCCCGGGTCATCGCCGAGGGCGGCTCCACCGTCGAGTACGAACTGCTGGCCGCGGTCTGCGGACTGACCGAGGACGAACTCATCGAGGCGCTGCGCGGAGCCGTCGGCGCCAACCTGCTTCTCACCACCGGGGAGGGCAACGGCTACCGCTTCCGGCACTCGCTGGTCCGCGAAGCCGTCAGCGACGACCTGCTGCCCGGCGAACGCTCGCGCCTCAACCGCCGCTACGCCGAGGCGCTGGAGGCCGACCCCATGCTCGTCCGCGCGGGCGAACGCGCCACACGCCTGGCCAGCTACTGGTACGGCGCCCACGATCCGGCCAAGGCACTCCCCGCCGTTCTGAAGGCCTCCGTCGAGGCCCGCCGCCGCTACGCCTTCACCGAGCAACTCCGGCTGCTGGAACGCGCGATGGAACTGTGGGACGACGTCCCCGACGAGATACGCCGCACCCTGCGCCCCATCGACTACGCAGAGGCCTACCCGGCCTGTGGCTGCGACCCCGAGACCACCCCGCTCCGCTATCTCGACCTGATGGCCGAAGCCACTGTTGCCGCCCGCTTCGGCGGCGAGCGTGAACGCGCTCTCGCCATCTCCAAGAAGGCCATGCGGGTCCTGGACGACGACCCCGACCCGCTCCGGGCCGCCTGGTTCTGGGTCCAGCGCTCCCACCTGGTGCAGGCCCTCACCCGCGGTGACGGCTGGCAGGAACTGGCCATCGCCCAGGACCTGGTCCGCGGCCTGCCCCCGTCCGCCGTCCACGCCGATGTCCTCATGAGCGTGGCCGGATGGGGTGCCATGCACTGCCCCGGCGAGGAGACGCTCGCCGCAGCCGACCGGGCCGTGGAGTACGCGCAGCTCGTCGGCGACGAGTACATCGAACTTCACGCCCGGCTCACCCGCGGCTGGCTCACCGCCGATGCGGGCGGTATCGACGAAGGCATCGCCGAGATGTACGCCGTCCGCGACCGGGCCGATGAACTCCACCTCGTGGGCATCATGGGCCGCGCCAGCATCAACCTCCCCTCGACGCTCGAAGCCATGGGCCGCTCCCTGGAAGCGGTCGCCGCCGCGGACCACGGCATCGAGGTCTGCCACAGCCACGGTGTCGCCGAAATGGAGGCGTGGGTCCGCACCAACCAGGCGATGTCGTACTTCTCCCTCGGTCACTGGGACGAGAGCCGGGCGACCACGGATGCGGCGGCCCGCACCGCACAGTCCCGCAAGGCGCAGGGCCTCGTGGCCGCGCGCCGCACCGAGCTGGCCCTCGCCCGCGGCGACTTCGCCGAGGCCGAGGTCCAGCTCGCGCTGACTCAGCGGCACTTCGGTTCACGCGACCCGCAGCCCCAGCACCTCATCAGTCCCGCGTGTCATGCCATGACCCTCGCCGTGCAGCAGGGGCGCCTCCTGGAGGCGCGGGCCGCCTTCGAGGCGCAGGCGGAGCAGGGCTTCCCGCCCGGCACCCAGCGGTACGCGCTGCCGCTCCTCCATACCGCCGCCGCGGCGGAGGCGGACGCCCGCGGGCTGCCCGCCACGGAGCCCGGCCGGCCTGCGATCCTCGCCCTCATCCGCAAGCACCTGGGGCAGCTGCCCATGTTCGTCCCGGTCTGGGCCGCGTACGGTCTGCTGATCAACGCCGAGCTGGCCCGGGCGGAGGGCGCCGACACCCCCGACCACTGGTCCCGCGCGGCCGCCGCCTTCGCCCCCCTCTCCCGCCCGTACGAACAGGCCCAGGTCCACCACCGCTGGGCGGAGGCCATCCTCGTCGCCTCCGGTGACCGTGCCACGGCGGTCGGTCTCCTGCGCGACGCCCACAGCATCGCCGAACGGCTCGGTGCGCGCCCGCTGACCGAGACCATCGAGCTGCTGGCCGGCCGCGCGCGCATCCCGCTCGCTCCCTCACCCGACGACATTCCGATCGCCGTCACGGTCCCGGCCGAGGCGGGCTCCACGGGCGGGGCCGCGGAGCGGGAGCACTCCGATGACCAGCTCCAGGACGCGGCCGCCGCGGCAGTGGAGTCGTTCGGGCTGACGAGGCGCGAGCAGGACGTGCACCGGCTTGTCGCTGCGGGGCATACGAACCGGCGGATTGCCGAGGAGCTGTACATCTCGCCCAAGACCGCGAGCGTGCATGTCTCGAACATCCTTGCCAAGCTCGGCGTCTCCAGCCGCGGCGAGGCTGCGGCCCTGGCGCACCGCCTCCGCCTGTACCGGGGCAACGGGGCGTCCTAGAGGCTGTCGGGCTACCTCTGATCGGGCGGTCGAAGGTAGCCCGACAGCCACTTGGGGAGAAGGGCGGGGCCGGTGCGGGGAGCGGGTACCCGGGCCGTCCGGTGACCGTTCCGTCCTCAATCGCCGGACGGGCCTGAGCGGCTTGAGGGGGCCTCGGTGTCTTCCGGGCCCCGCAGCGGGGTCGGCGGGGGTGACGGGGTGCCCTCAGGACCGGGGACGCGCACCGTCACCTTTCCCGAGCTCAGGTCTACCGGGCCGCGGGCGGGGTCGCCCGTGCCCAGATCCACCCGGGTCAGCTCCAGCCGCTTCTGTTCCTCCGCGGCGTGCTTGCGGCTCGGGGCGAAGAGTTCCTCGAAGAAGTTGAACACCGGCTCGCACCCTTTCACCTTCTGTCGCTGGCGCCGCTACCGCACCTGGAGCACCAGGACTCTGTCGTCTCCCGGTTTCGGGGTGCCGCGGGTGTCCGTGTTGCTCGTGACCAGCCAGAGTCTGTCGCCGCCCGCTGCGAGCACCGTGCGCAGACGGCCGTACTTCCCTTGCAAGAACGACTGCGGGACCGCCAGAGGTTCCCTGCCCGGGCTGCCGGACAGCGGAATCCTCCAGAGCCGCTCACCGCGGAGGCCCGCCATCCAGATCGAGCCCTGGGCGAAGGCGATCCCGCTCGGGGATGCCTCGGACGGTCTCCACTGGGCCACGGGGTCGACAAAACCCGCCTTGCCCACCTTGCCCTCGTACTTCGGCCAGCCGTAATTCCCGCCGGGCACGATCTGATTCAGCTCGTCCCAGGTGTCCTGCCCGAATTCGGACGCCCACAGCCGTTTCTGCCCGTCCCAGGCCAGACCCTGCACATTGCGGTGCCCGTACGAATACATCAGCGAGCCGGGCACGGGGTTGCCCGGTGCCGGTCTGCCGTCCGGGGTCATCCGCAGGATCTTGCCCGCCAGGGACTTCTTGTCCTGTGAGAGCTCCCTGGTCTGCCCTGTCTCGCCCGTGCCCGCGTACAGCATGCCGTCCGGGCCGAAGGCGATCCGGCCGCCGTTGTGGATGTAGCCCTTCGGGATGCCCCGCAGGATTGTGTGCGGTGCACCCAGCCGGCCGGGAGCCCTGCCGGTCCCGTCGTACCGCATGCGGGCGATGCGGTTGTCGGACGCGGTCGTGAAGTACGCGTACAGCAGATGGTCCGTGTCGAACGCCGGGGAGACGGCGATCCCCAGCAACCCGCCCTCCCCGGCGGGCGAAACGCCGGGCACGGTGCCCAGCAGCGTCTGCTTCCCCGTGCTGCCGTTGATCCGGGTGATCGTTCTCCCGTCGCGCGAGGACACCAGCAGATCACCGCCCGGCAGCTCCGCCAGCCCCCATGGAGACGCGAGCCCCTCCGTCAGCGTCGACACCACCTTCACCGAGCCCTTCGCCGACGGTGGAGAGGAGGACGGCGAGGAGGGCACCGTGGCGGGTGCGCCCGCGGGGCGGACCTGCGTGTTTCCCGAGTCGTCGTTCGATGAACATCCCGCGGACAGCAGCAGCGAGCCCGCAGCCAGCGCGGCCACTGCAGCGCGGCACGCGCCCGGGAGGATGCGCGGGTGTCCCGCGGGGGTTCTCAGCGATCCGAATACAGCAATGCGCACAGCACCGGTCCCTTCGACGGCTGCCTGACTACTGTTCCTACACCGCAGCCCGGCCCCGGGTTCCGCAAGCCCACGAACTTTCTCGGCGGGTGCAGGACCCGCGCACCCCGCTCTCAGCGGCTGTCCGGCTACCTTCGATCGGGAAGCGGGCGTGCCAGGGCACGACCGCCCGATCAGAGGCAGCCCGACAGCCTCTCAGTCCCACGACCCCCGCGCCCGCGGCAACCGCGCGATCTCGGCCAGATCCTGCGCCGCCAGCTCCAGCCCGGCCGCCCCCGCGTTCTCCACCGCCCACTGCTCCCGCTTCGTGCCCGGCACCGGCACCACATGCGGGCCCTGCCGCAGTACCCAGGCCAGCGCCACCTGGGCCGGAGTCGCCCCGTACCGCTCGGCGATCCGGCGCAGTCCCACCACCAGCGGCTGGTTCGCCGCCATCATCTCGGCGGTGAACCGCGGATGCCTGGCCCGCAGATCGTCCGGCTCGAAGCCCTGGCCCGGCGTCAGCGTGCCCGTCAGATAGCCGTTCCCCAGCGGCATCGCAGCCAGCAGACCCACACCCCGCGCCTCGCACCACGGCAGCAGCGCGTCCAGCGCCTCCGGCGACCACGCCGAGAGTTCCGCCTGGACCGCGCTCACCGGAAAGACCTGCTGCACCCGCTCCAGCTGCCGGATCGTTCCGTCATGCATCCGCGCCCCCGGCCGGCGCGAGGCCCGTGCCCCGACCGCACTCAGCCCGAGCGCCCGCACCTTCCCCGCGGTGACCAGCTCCGCCATCGCCCCCCAGGTCTCCTCCACCGGCACCTCGGGGTCGGCCCGGTGCAGGTGGTACAGATCGATCACATCGGTCTGCAGCCGGCGCAGCGACGCGTCACAGGCCCGGCGCACATAGCCGGGACGGCCATTGGCCACGATGTGCTGATCGCCCACCAGCAGCCCGCACTTGGTGGAGACGAACGCCTCGTCCCGGCGCCCCTTCAGCGCCCTGCCGATCAGGAGCTCATTGGTGAAGGGGCCGTACATGTCGGCCGTGTCCAGCAGGTCGACACCCGCGTCGAGCGCGGCGTGCACCGCCCGCAACGCACGGTCACCACGCTGCTGCGACGCGCTGTACGCCCAGCTCATAGGCATGCAGCCGAGTCCGACCGCACCCACGGCGAGCGCCGCCGCCCCGAGACTCCTGCGCTCCAACTCCCCGAACCCTCCTTGGTACCCCGCCCGGCGAGGCACTCGGCCCCGCCGTCAGGGGACCGCACCGCACCCAAAAGTAACCTCTGCCGCCCGCCGGGCTTCGCATAGCCTCCTGACCATGACTTCTACGAAGACTCCCGACGTATGGCTGCCGATTCCGGCCGACGAGATCGAAGGGCTCCCCAAGGGTCTCAACTACCGGTTCTGGGACGGCGCGCAGGACTTCCCCGCCGATCCCGCGGACTGTGCCTTCTACGTTGTTCCCTACATGAAGGGCCTGGAGATCGCGGTCCGCCCGCTCGCCGGAATGAGGGCCGTGCAGGTCGTGCAGACGCTCTCCGCGGGCATCGACCATGTCCAGCCGGGGCTCGGCCAGTTGCCCGCCGGGGTGCGGCTGTGCAACGCCAAGGGGGTCCACGAGGCCTCGACGGCGGAGCTCACCCTCGCCCTGATCCTCGCCTCGCTGCGCGGCTTCCCCGGATTCGTCCACGGACAGGACAAGGAGGAGTGGCGTTCCGGTTTCTACCCGGCGCTCGCGGACAAGTCCGTACTGATCGTGGGGTACGGATCGATCGGCGCCGCCATCGAGGACCGGCTCGCGCCCTTCGAGTGTGCGCGGGTGGCGCGCGTCGCGCGCTCCGCACGGACAACTGCGCGCGGCCCCGTCCACACGCTCGACGACCTGCCCGCACTGCTGCCCGAGGCCGACATCGTCGTCCTGTCCACTCCGCTGAACGCCTCCACGCAAGGGCTGGTGGGCGCCGACTTCCTGGCCGCGATGGCGGACGGCGCGCTGCTCGTGAACGTCGCGCGCGGCGGCGTCGTGGACACCAAAGCCCTGCTGTCCGAACTCGAGTCCGGCCGGCTGCGCGCCGCCCTCGATGTCACCGACCCCGAACCGCTGCCCGCCGGCCATCCCCTCTGGCATGCTCCGAACGTCCTGATCACGCCGCATGTGGGAGGCAGCACCTCGGCATTCCTGCCGCGTGCCGGGCGCCTGCTGGCCGGCCAGCTCACCCGGTTCGCAGCGGGGGAGCCGGTGCAGAACGTCGTACTCACCACCGGCTGACCACGGTGCGGATCCGTTCCGCAGCACACCGTGTCGACAACTCTCCGGATCGTCACGGAGAGTAGAGGGGCTATGTCGCTGTGTGACGAGTCTGGTGTATCGTCCCGGGTGGGGGGCTGCGTTGTGGAAGGGGCGGCACCGGGGTGGCAGCGGAACGCGAGGGGGGCGACGGGCGATGTACGGACGATGGACGAACGATCCGACGCGACAGGGCGGTCGACGGCGACCGCCGGGCCGGCCACCCCGCCGGGCCCGCGCCTATCCGATGACATCGGGGGCACCCCGGTGAGCGCCCCGGCAAACGCGCTCGGGGCGCTCCTCTCCCGGCAGCCGCCCGTCGGCGGGGCCTCCGGGCTGGTCTCGCAGCTCCTTCTCGGCCTGGTCTGCGGTGGTTACGCCGTGGGGGCGGCCCTGGGCTGGGGCTCGTCCGAACTGGCACTCGTCATGGGTGACTTCGGCCTCAGCGGTGCCGCCCTGATCGCGGCTGTCTCCTGCTTCCTCTACGCGCGCGCCGCGGAGAATCGCTTCCGGACCGCCTGGCTGCTGTTCTCGCTCTCCTCGCTGATGGCCGCCGGGGGAAACGCCGTCTGGGGGTGGTACGAGGTCGTGCTCGGGCTCCCGGTGCCCACCCCGTCCCTCGCCGACATCTTCTACCTCTGCTTCGCCCCGCCCGCGATCGTCGGACTGCTCGTCCTCGCCAAACGCCCCGCCACCCGGGCCGGCTGGGTCTGTCTCGTACTGGACTCCTGGCTGATCGGCGGATCGCTCCTGACCCTGTCCTGGAGCCTCGCCCTCGCCCACACCGCGCACCTCGCGGACGCCGGGGGGACGAGCGTGGCCCGCGTGGCGCTCTCGCTCGCCTATCCGCTGCTCGATGTCGTGCTGGTCTCCATGGTCCTCGCCCTGCACTTCCGGCGGTCCAACGTCAACCGCTCCGCGGTGAACACCGCCATCGCCGCGCTCGCCCTGACCGTCCTGTCGGACGCGCTGTTCACCTCGCCGCTGCTCCGCCAGACCTACCACTCCGGCCAGTTGCTGGACGCCGGCTGGTTCGCCGGGTCGCTGCTCCTCGCGTACGCCCCCTGGGGTGCGAACCGGGCGTCGGACAACGCTGTCCAGCAGCGCGCCGCCGCGCGTACCACCAGCCGCCCGATCGCCGGTTCGCTGGCCGCCCTGACGCCGTATCTCGCCGCAGCCGTCTGCACCCTCGGCATCCTCTACAACGTCATCGAGGGCCGCAGGGTGGACCGCGTCGTGGTGTTCACCGGCTGCACGGTGGTGCTCGCCCTGGTCGTCCGGCAGGGCATCATGCTCGTCGACAACATCGCCCTCACCCAGGAGCTGGCGCAGAAGGAGAACCACTTCCGCTCCCTGGTCCAGGGCTCCAGCGATGTCATCATGATCGCCGCACCCACCGGCATACTCCGGTACGTCAGCCCCGCCGCCTCCGGGGTGTACGGGCGCGAGGCCGACGACCTGATCGGCGCCGAACTCGCCTCGATCATCCATCCCGAGGACCTGGGGCGCGTGGTCCACGAGGTGCGGCGGTTCCTGGCCGCCCCGCCCAGTGAGGAACCCACCACACGGATCGAGTGCCGGTTCAGGTCCGGCACCGGTGACTGGCTCATTGTCGAGTCCACCGTCAACCGTCACCAGGGCGGGCTGATCCTCAACAGCCGGGACGTGACCGAACGGGTCCGGCTCCAGGCCCAGCTGCAGCACAACGCCGAGCACGACCCGCTCACCGACCTGCCCAACCGCGCCCTGTTCACCGACCGGGTCCGGCAGGCCCTCGGTGGCCGCCGCTCCGGCGACCGCGGCACCGCAGTGCTCTTCATCGACCTCGACGGCTTCAAGGCGGTCAACGACCGGCTGGGCCATCAGGCGGGCGACGAGCTGCTCATCCAGGCCGCCCGCCGCCTCCAGGAGTCCGTACGGGTGGGGGACACCGCCGCCCGCCTCGGCGGCGACGAGTTCGCGGCGCTGATCCTCGGCGACGGCATCCGTGACCAGTCGGCGCGTGAGTACCAGGTCCACGAGATCGCCGACCGGCTGCGCCTCACGCTCTCCCAGCCCTACCGGATCGGCGGCGGCGAGGTCCGCGTTGCCGCCTCCATCGGCGTCGCCTTCGCCGAGCCCGCCATCACCCCGACCGACCTCATGCGCAACGCCGATCTCGCCATGTACCGGGCCAAGGCGGGCGGCAAGGACCGCGTCGAGCTGTACGCCCCGCAGATGCAGGCCGACGTGGTACGCCGCTCGGAGCTCGCGGCCCGGCTGCGCACCGCCCTGCGGGACGGCGAGTTCGCCCTGCTCCACCAGCCCGTGATCCATCTCGCCACCGGCAATGTCGCCGCCGTCGCCGCACAGGCCCGCTGGCGCTCCGCCCAGGGCATCCTGTTCACCCCCGCAGAGTTCCTCCGTGTCGCCGAGGACAGCGACCGCACCGCCGAGCTCGGCCGCTGGCTCCTCGAAGAGGCCGTCGAGCAGGCCGCGGACCGGGCCAGGGCAGGGCACCACGTCTCCGTGGCCGTCCGGCTCTCCGCCCGCAGGCTGCTGGACAAGGCGATGCCGTTCGGTTCCGTCGAGGCCCTCCTCACCCGCTACAGCCTGCCTTCAGGGGCGCTGATGATCGAGGTCTCCGACAGCGACCCCCGGGTCTCCTTCGACGAGCTCGAACAGCGCCTCGTCGCGCTGCGCCGGCTCGGCGTACGGATCGCGCTCGACGGCTTCGGCAGCGGTTACGCCGCGATCAACGCGCTGCGCCGGCTCCCCATCGACGTACTGAAACTGGACCGCGGTCTCGTCGAGGGCGTCGTGGAATCGGCCCGGCTGCACAAGATCACCAGCGGGCTGCTGAGGATCGCCTGCGACCTCGGTCTGCAGTCCGTCGCCGACGGCGTCGACGTACCGGAGCAGGTCCTCGCGCTGCGCGCCATGGGCTGTACGCACGGGCAGGGAATGGCCTTCTCGGGACCGCTGGACGAGTACCGGCTGCGCCGCGCACTGGCCCGCGGCGAGTTCCCGGTGCCCGGTGGTCCGGTCGCACAGCCCGTCCTGGCAGGCGGCTCGATCCCGCTCCTCGGCGGCTCACATGGTGAGATGCCCATCCCACCCACTTGACACGTCGGGCGCGTCGGAGAGAGGGTCAATGCCATGCGCACCCGAATTCTCGTACTTGGAAAGCGCGTCGGCTGAAGCGGAGTCCCTCGTTGGCACTCTGCAGACCACACCGACGCGCTCCCCTCGCTTGCCTCACGGCACGAGGGGTTTTTTGTTGCACCAGAACACCCCAAAACCCCGCAAAAACCCTCAGCTTCGAGAAGAGAATGCCGATGACCGAGCAGGCCACCGGGGCCCACCATCCCCAGCCGCGGGCCCGTAGCGGCGGATCGTCCCCCGCCACCGTTGAGCACGTCACGGGTGCGCAGTCCCTCATCCGGTCTCTTGAGGAGGTGGGGGCCGACACGGTATTCGGCATTCCCGGCGGCGCCATCCTTCCGGCGTACGACCCGATGATGGACTCCACCCGGGTCCGTCATGTGCTGGTCCGCCACGAGCAGGGTGCGGGCCACGCCGCCACCGGCTACGCGCAGGCCACCGGCAAGGTCGGTGTCTGCATGGCCACCTCGGGCCCCGGCGCCACCAACCTGGTCACCCCGATCGCCGACGCGCACATGGACTCCGTCCCGCTGGTCGCGATCACCGGCCAGGTCGCCTCGAAGGCGATCGGTACGGACGCCTTCCAGGAGGCCGACATCTGCGGCATCACGATGCCGGTCACCAAGCACAACTTCCTGGTCACCCGCGCCGAGGACATCCCGCACACGATTGCCGAGGCCTTCCACATCGCCTCCACCGGCCGTCCGGGCCCCGTCCTCGTCGACATCGCCAAGGACGCACTGCAGGCACAGACCGCGTTCAGCTGGCCGCCGACCCAGGACCTGCCCGGCTACCGCCCGGTCACCAAGCCGCACGCCAAGCAGATCCGCGAGGCCGCCCGGCTCATCACCCGGGCCAAGCGACCTGTGCTGTACGTCGGCGGCGGCGTCATGAAGGCCGGCGCCACCGCCGAACTGAAGGTGCTCGCCGAGCTCACCGGAGCGCCTGTCACCACCACCCTGATGGCGCTCGGTTCGTTCCCCGACAGTCACCCGCTGCATGTGGGAATGCCGGGCATGCACGGTGCGGTCACCGCCGTCACCGCGCTGCAGAAGGCCGACCTGATCGTCGCCCTCGGAGCCCGTTTCGACGACCGCGTCACCGGCAAGCTGGACAGCTTCGCCCCGTACGCAAAGATCGTGCACGCCGACATCGACCCGGCGGAGATCGGCAAGAACCGCGCCGCCGACGTGCCGATCGTCGGTGACGCCCGCGAGGTCATCGCCGACCTCGTCCAGGCGGTCCAGGCCGAGCACACCGACGGTCACGTCGGCGACTACTCCGCCTGGTGGAAGGACCTCAACCGCTGGCGCGAGACCTACCCCGTCGGCTACGACCTGCCGGAGGACGGCAGCCTCTCGCCGCAGCAGGTCATCCAGCGCATCGGTGAGCTGGCCCCCGAGGACACCATCTTCGCGGCGGGCGTCGGCCAGCACCAGATGTGGGCCTCGCACTTCATCCAGTACGAGAAGCCCGCCACCTGGCTGAACTCCGGCGGCGCCGGAACGATGGGCTACGCGGTCCCGGCCGCGATGGGCGCGAAGGCCGGCATGCCGGACCGTACGGTCTGGGCGATCGACGGCGACGGCTGCTTCCAGATGACCAATCAGGAACTGACCACCTGCGCGCTCAACAACATCCCGATCAAGGTCGCGATCATCAACAACGGCGCGCTCGGGATGGTCCGCCAGTGGCAGACCCTGTTCTACAACCAGCGGTACTCCAACACCGTGCTGCACTCCGGCGCCGACACCGAGGGCACCCCGGCGAAGGGCACCCGGGTCCCGGACTTCGTCAAGCTGTCCGAGGCCATGGGCTGCTACGCGATCCGCTGCGAGGACCCGGCCGACCTGGACAAGGTCATCGCGGAGGCCAACTCCATCAACGACCGCCCCGTGGTGATCGACTTCATCGTCCACGAGGACGCCATGGTCTGGCCGATGGTCGCCGCCGGCACCTCCAACGACGAGGTCATGGCCGCCCGCGGTGTCCGCCCCGACTTCGGCGACAACGAAGACGACTGAGAGACAGAGAGAGACCGACTCCATGTCCAGCAAGCACACGCTCTCCGTCCTGGTCGAGAACAAGCCCGGTGTCCTCGCCCGGATCACGGCCCTGTTCTCCCGCCGCGGCTTCAATATCGACTCACTCGCGGTCGGTACCACCGAGCATCCCGACATCTCCCGCATCACCATCGTCGTGAATGTCGAGGACCTGCCGCTCGAGCAGGTGACCAAGCAGCTCAACAAGCTGGTCAACGTACTGAAGATCGTCGAACTCGAGCCCTCCGCTGCGATCCAGCGTGAGCTCGTCCTGGTGAAGGTCCGCGCCGACAACGAGACCCGCTCCCAGATCGTCGAGATCGTTCAGCTGTTCCGCGCCAAGACCGTGGACGTCTCTCCGGAGGCCGTCACGATCGAGGCGACCGGCGGCGCCGACAAACTGGAGGCCATGCTCAAGATGCTGGAGCAGTACGGCATCAAGGAGCTCGTCCAGTCCGGCACCATCGCCATAGGGCGCGGCGCGCGCTCGATCACCGACCGTTCGCTGCGCGCACTCGACCGTACGGCCTAGCCGCCACCCCCTCGCCGCTCGCATGGCGAGACCCGAAAACGTTTCTGACGCACCCCGCCGTACGGTGGGACGCAACACCTGCACACCAAGGAGAAGACCCAGTGGCCGAGCTGTTCTACGACGACGATGCCGACCTGTCCATCATCCAGGGCCGCAAGGTCGCGGTCATCGGCTACGGCAGCCAGGGCCACGCCCACGCGCTGTCGCTGCGTGACTCGGGTGTCGACGTCCGTGTGGGTCTGCACGAGGGCTCCAAGTCCAAGGCCAAGGCCGAGGAGCAGGGCCTGCGCGTGGTGACCCCGTCTCAGGCCGCCGCCGAGGCCGACGTCATCATGATCCTCGTCCCGGACCCGATCCAGGCCCAGGTCTACGAGGAGTCCATCAAGGACAACCTCAAGGACGGCGACGCGCTGTTCTTCGGCCACGGTCTGAACATCCGGTTCGACTTCATCAAGCCGCCGGCCAACGTCGACGTCTGCATGGTCGCCCCGAAGGGCCCGGGCCACCTGGTCCGCCGTCAGTACGAGGAGGGCCGCGGCGTTCCGTGCATCGTGGCCGTCGAGCAGGACGCCTCGGGCAACGGGCTGGCGCTCGCCCTCTCGTACGCGAAGGGCATCGGCGGCACCCGCGCCGGCGTCATCAAGACGACCTTCACCGAGGAGACCGAGACCGACCTGTTCGGTGAGCAGGCCGTCCTCTGCGGTGGCACCGCCGCTCTGGTCAAGGCCGGTTTCGAGACCCTGACCGAGGCCGGCTACCAGCCGGAGATCGCGTACTTCGAGTGCCTCCACGAGCTGAAGCTCATCGTCGACCTCATGTACGAGGGCGGCCTGGAGAAGATGCGCTGGTCCATCTCGGAGACCGCCGAGTGGGGCGACTACGTCACCGGACCGCGGATCATCACGGACGCTACCAAGGCCGAGATGAAGAAGGTCCTCGCCGAGATCCAGGACGGCACCTTCGCCAAGAACTGGATGGCCGAGTACCACAATGGTCTGCCCAAGTACAACGAGTACAAGAAGGCCGACAGCGACCACCTGCTGGAGACCACCGGCCGTGAGCTGCGCAAGCTCATGAGCTGGGTCAACGACGAGGACGCGTAAGTCCTTCGACGCGGGGCGGGTCTTCGGACCCGCCCCGCGGCGTATCCATCGCCACACCGCTGGAAGAAGCGGCGTCGTACGTGTGTACAAGTCGTCCAGCCCCGTGCGGGTGATCCTTCCAACGGGGCGCAGAGTGCGCCCTCGCGCATGACTACACTTCTGCACATACACGCGTCAGGCCCACAGTGTCGTGCGTCTTCCACGCGGCAAGCACCTCCACCGCCTGCGGCCGTCGGGACGGCCGTCCGCACTGGACCTGTGAGGACTCACGTGAGCTCGAAACCTGTCGTACTCATCGCTGAAGAGCTGTCGCCTGCCACGGTTGACGCCCTGGGCCCGGACTTCGACATCCGGCACTGCAACGGCGCGGACCGCGCCGAGCTCCTCCCCGCGATCGCCGATGTCGACGCCATCCTGGTGCGTTCCGCCACCAAGGTCGACGCCGAGGCCATCGCCGCCGCGAAGAAGCTGAAGGTCGTCGCCCGCGCGGGCGTCGGTCTGGACAATGTCGACGTGTCCGCGGCCACCAAGGCCGGCGTGATGGTCGTCAACGCCCCGACCTCCAACATCGTCACCGCCGCCGAGCTTGCCTGCGGTCTGCTGGTCGCCACCGCGCGCAACATCCCCCAGGCCAACACCGCCCTCAAGAAGGGCGAGTGGAAGCGCTCCAAGTACACCGGCGTCGAGCTGAGCGAGAAGACCCTCGGTGTCGTCGGCCTCGGCCGCATCGGTGTCCTGGTCGCGCAGCGCATGTCGGCCTTCGGTATGAAGATCGTCGCGTACGACCCCTACGTGCAGCCGGCCCGCGCCGCGCAGATGGGCGTCAAGCTCCTCGCGCTGGACGAGCTGCTCGAAGTCTCCGACTTCATCACCGTGCACCTGCCCAAGACCCCCGAGACGCTCGGCCTGATCGGCAACGAGGCGCTGCACAAGGTGAAGCCCTCGGTGCGGATCGTCAACGCCGCGCGCGGTGGCATCGTCGACGAGGAGGCGCTCGCCTCCGCCCTCAAGGAGGGCCGCGTCGCCGGCGCCGGTCTGGACGTGTACACGAAGGAGCCCTGCACGGACTCCCCGCTGTTCCAGTTCGACCAGGTCGTCTGCACCCCGCACCTCGGCGCCTCCACTGACGAGGCCCAGGAGAAGGCTGGCATCGCGGTCGCCAAGTCCGTGCGCCTCGCGCTGGCCGGTGAGCTCGTGCCGGACGCGGTCAACGTCCAGGGCGGCGTCATTGCCGAGGACGTACGTCCCGGGCTGCCCCTCGCCGAGAAGCTCGGCCGTATCTTCACCGCGCTCGCGGGCGAGGTCGCGGCCCGCCTCGACGTCGAGGTGTACGGCGAGATCACCCAGCACGACGTGAAGGTGCTCGAACTCTCCGCGCTCAAGGGTGTCTTCGAGGACGTCGTCGACGAGACCGTGTCCTACGTCAACGCCCCGCTCTTCGCCCAGGAGCGCGGTGTCGAGGTCCGCCTCACCACCAGCTCCGAGTCGCCGGACCACCGCAATGTGGTGACCGTGCGTGGCACGCTCGCCGACGGCGAGGAGGTCGCGGTCTCCGGCACGCTGGCCGGACCCAAGCACCTGCAGAAGATCGTCGCGATCGGTGAGCACGATGTGGACCTGGCGCTCGCCGACCACATGGTCGTCCTCAGCTACGAGGACCGTCCCGGCGTCGTCGGCACGGTCGGCAAGATCCTCGGCGAGGCCGGGCTGAACATCGCGGGCATGCAGGTCTCGCGCGCGGCCGCGGGCGGCGAGGCGCTGGTCGTGCTCACCGTCGACGACAACGTCCCGCAGACCGTCCTCAGCGAGATCGCCGAGGAGATCGGCGCGACCTCGGCCCGTTCGGTGAACCTCACCGACTGATTCCACTGCTTTCTCAGCAGCACCCGGTATACGGACGTCCGCATGCCGGGTGCTGTTGTCGTGGGGCGCCGCGAGGATCTGCCCGCAGGCGCCGAGCGGTGCCTGCTCGAGAAGGGGGCCGGGCGGACGGGGGCCCCGCTGTCGAGGAGACCACGCCGTCGGCACAGGATCTGACGGACGGTCCACGGACGTCGTGACCTGCGCCACGCCGGCGGGCACGTGTGAGCGGGCACCACTGAATGCCGGGCCGGGTTCGTCCCCCCACCGGCCCGGTGAGGTGCAGGCCCGGTCAGACGGAGGGCGGCGGAAGGGCCCGGCACAGTGCCTCCAGGGCCGCGCCATACGCATGGTCCGGCGGCGTCGCGTAGCCCACGACCAGGCCGTCCTCGGCGGGCATCGTGGCGGCCGGATGCCGGAAGCCGGCGAGCGGGTCCAGAGCGAGCCCCTGCCAGGCCGCGGCCTTGACGGTGGAGCGCTCGGTGCCGGGCGGCAGCCGCAGAACGGCGTGCAGACCTGCCGCGATGCCGGTGGGCGTGATGTGCGGGGCGTGTTCGGAAAGGGCGGCGACCAGCTGGTCGCGGCGGCGCCGGTAGCGCTGCCGCATCCGGCGGATGTGCCGGTCGTAGTGGCCGGACTCGATGAACTCGGCGAGCGCGAGCTGGTCCAGGACGCTCGCCCAGCCCTCACGTTCGCCCTTGGTGGCCAGTACGGCGTCGACGAGCTGCTCGGGAAGCACCATCCAGCCCAGCCGGACCGCGGGGGAGAGGCTCTTGCTGACGGAGCCGAGGTGGACGACCCGTTCCGGGTCGAGCCCCTGGAGGGCGCCGACCGGTTCGCGGTCGTAGCGGAACTCCCCGTCGTAGTCGTCCTCCAGGACCAGCCCGCCGCGGGTGCGCGCCCAGTCGACGGTGGCCGTGCGCCGCTGCGGGTGCAGGGGACCACCCGTCGGGAACTGGTGGGCCGGGGTGAGCAGCACACTCCGCACGCCCGGCAGTCCGGTCAACTCGCCGGTGCGTGCCCCGTGCTCGTCGAGTGCCAGCGGTACCGTACGCACCGAGGCGGCAGCCAGCAGGGAGCGGTGGAAACCGAGCCCGTACGACTCCACCGCCAGCGGTCCGCGCAGCACCCCGCCGCCGAACAGCAGTCGCAGCGCGTGCGCGAAGCCGGAGCAGATCACGATCCGTTCGGGCGCACAGCGCACCCCTCGGGCGCGTGCCAGATAGTCGGCCAGCGCCCGGCGCAGCTCGATCCGGCCCTGCGGATCACCGGGGCCGAAGGCGTCGTTCGGTGCCGCGTTCACGGCGCGACGGGAGGCGGCCAGCCAGGGCGTACGGGGGAAGGAGCCCGCGTCCGGCTGACCCTGCCGGAGGTTGTGCACAGGAGGGGCCGGGCGGGTCGGCGCCCTCTTCGGCACGCGGACCGGGGCCACCGGGGCAGCGCGGTGCGCGACCCGGGTGCCGGAGCCCTGCCGGGCGGTCAGCCAGCCCTCGGCGACCAGCTCGGCATAGGCGTCGGCAACGGTGTTGCGGGCCAGGCCGAGGTCGGCGGCGAGCGAGCGGTAGGGCGGCAGCCGGGTGCCCGGGGCCAGCCTGCCCTCCCGTACGGCGTCCCGCAGCGCACGGATGAGAACGGTCCGGCGACTGCCGGGACCGGTCAGCTCCAACAGCAGGTCGCTGCCGATCCGCGCCGCCGAATTGACCCATGATTCCGCCATGGAAATGCACCCTATGCGAGGTCGCCCGGCTCCGTAGCGTAGTGGGCATGACGAACATCGACGCAGTCACCCGCACCCCTCGGATCAACTTCGCCAAGGCCGCGCCGAAGGCGTTCAAGGCCCTCATCGGCTTCGACGCCGCCGCCCGCCAGGACCTGGACCCCGCACTCGTCGAGCTGGTCCAGATCAGGTCCTCCCAGCTCAACGGATGCGCGTACTGCCTCCATATGCACACCACGGACGCCCGCAAGGCCGGTGAGAGCGAGGAGCGGCTGCACATGGTCGCCGTCTGGCCGGAGGCCGCGCACTTCTTCACGGAGAAGGAGCAGGCGGCGCTCGCCCTCACCGAGGCCGTCACCCTGGTCTCCAGGGGCGGCGTCCCGGAGGAGGTCTATGCCCGCGCGGCCGCCCACTTCGAGGAGGCCGAACTGGCCGGGCTGCTCGCCCTGATCTTCACGATCAACACCTGGAACCGCATCGCGCTGAGCACTGCCAAGGTGGCCGGCACGGACGAGCGGGTGGCGCACTGAGCGCGGCCGGGGCTCAGAGCCGGGCACCCTTCAGCGCCATGTGCAGCAGCAGCCGGTCCTCGCCGTCGTTGAGGTCCAGGCCGGTGAGCTGCTCGACCCGGGACAGCCGGTAGTAGAGCGTCTGACGGTGGATGCCCAGCTCGGCCGCCGTCCGGCTCGCCTGGCCCGCGCAGTCGAGGAACACCTCGGCGGTGCGGGCCAGCTCCGCGTGGGGCGGGGTGAGCAGCGTCCGGACAGTGAGGTCCGGGGCGGTGTCCGTGGTTGGCGGGAGGGAGGTCAGCAGACGGTACGGGCCGATGGCCGACCACTCGGCGACCGGGCCGAGGCGGGACTCCGCGGCCGCCGCGCGGGCCGCGGCCGCGGCCTCGTGCCAGGCCGGGGCCAGCTCCGGCAGGCCTCGGCGGGGGACTCCGATTCCGGCGGTCGCCGTGCGGCCCGCGGTGGTCCGCAGCCGGTCCGCGGCCGCGACAGCCGGGTCGAGCACGTCGGAGGAGCGCAGCCGGACCAGCGCGGCCAGCGACAGGGTGCCCGCCCGCGCCGGTGACGGGACGGTGGACAGCGCCGCAGCCGACGGCACCGTACGGGCCGACGGGGTCTCGTCCGGCCACGGCGTCACACAGACCACCGTGTGCAGGCCGTCCGCGTCCGGGCCCAGCGCCTCCCGGAGCGCGGCGACCGCCATGTCGCGCTGCCAGCCCCGCCCGGCGGTGAGCACCGCGCCGAACTCCCGGGACAGGTCCGTGCCGGCCCGCGCCTCGTCGGAGAGCAGCGCCCCGATCCGGGCCGCCACGTCCATCGCCGCGGTCAGCTGCTCGTCGGTCGGCCCGGGGTCCGCGTCGAGCAGCCATACGTAACCGAGCACGACCCCCCGATGGCGTACCGGCAGACAGATCCGGCCCCGGAACACACCCGCCTCCGGCGCGGCGGGGATCCGGACCGGGCCGGTGGCTCGGGCGATGCCGAAGCCCTCGAACCACGCGCGGACTGCCGGGGTGGAGCGCCGGGTCAGGATCGACCGGGTGCGGACCGGATCCATCGCCGTGTCGTCGTCGCTGTCGTGCGCCCCGAAGGCGACCAGGCCGAAGTCCCGGTTCTCCAGCGTGGCGGGGACGCCGAGCAGCGCGGAGATCTCGTCGACCAGCTCCTGGTAATCGCCCTTCACCCAGCCATTCTCGCACCCACTTCAGACATATGTCTGAGATCCAGTGCTCGGATACGTGACAGCTGTCGATGGCACAGGATCGGGGAGATCCTTAGATTTCACGGTGGTTCTCCGTGCTGTACCGGTCTGATTCAGTTCCTGCCGATACGGCCCTCGTACATACCTTTCCGTTGGAGGTGCCCCGTGCTGGCTCCCGTGATTCTCGCTGCGTCGCGCAGTGACAAGATGCGCCGATTCATTTCGGCCGCCCCGGGGACCAAGCAGGTCGTCGACCGGTTCATCGCCGGTGAGACGGTCGAGCAGGTCGTCCCGATCATCAAGGACGCCACCGGGAAGGGCCTGGAGGTCACCCTCGACGTCGTGGGCGAGGACATCACCACGCCGGAGCAGGCCACCGCCGCGCGCGACGCCTACCTGGAGCTGATCGACCGCCTCAAGGACCTCGGCCTGGGCACCAGGGCCGAGATGTCCGTCAAGCTGTCGATGTTCGGCCAAGCGCTGGACGGCGGCCACGAGATGGCGCTCGCCAACGTGCGCCCCGTCGTCGAGGCCGCCGCGGCGATCGGCACCACGGTCACCCTGGACGCCGAGGACCACACCACCCTCGACTCGATGTTCGCCATCCACGAGGAGCTGCGGAAGGACTACCCGCAGACCGGCTGTGTCATCCAGGCGTACCTGTTCCGCACCGAGGAGGACGCCCGCCGCCTCGCCGCCGCAGGCAGCCGCGTCCGCATCGTGAAGGGCGCCTACAAGGAGCCCGCCTCCGTCGCGTACCAGGACAAGGCCGAGATCGACAAGGCGTACGTCCGCATCCTGAAGATCCTGATGGACGGCGAGGGCTACCCGATGATCGGGTCCCACGACCCGCGGCTGATTGCCATCAGCCAGGAGCTGGCACGCAAGGCCGGGCGCAAACTGGATGAGTACGAGTTCCAGATGCTGTACGGGATCCGCAGCGACGAGCACGTCCGGCTCGCGGCCGAGGGGCACCGGATGCGTGTCTACACCGCGTACGGCACCGACTGGTACGGCTACTTCATGCGCCGCCTCGCAGAGAAGCCGGCCAACCTGCTGTTCTTCGCCCGCTCCATCCTCACCAAGGGCTGACCCGCCCGCCCCCCGCTGCCCCCCACCCCGCTGAAGCAAGGAGACAAGGCACTCATGGACGCTGTGACCCAGGTCCCCGCGCCGGTCAACGAGCCGGTCCACTCCTACGCCCCGGGCTCCCCGGAGCGTGCCCGCCTGGAGGTGAAGCTCAAGGAGCTCGCCGAGAACCCGATCGACCTGCCGATGACCATCGGCGGCGAGAAGCGGATGGGCGGCGGCGAGCGCTTCGACGTCGTGCAGCCGCACAACCACAAGGCCGTCATCGGTACCTTCGCCGGCGCCACCGAGCAGGACGCCCAGGACGCGATCGACGCCGCCCTCGCCGCTGCCCCGGCGTGGCGCGCGATGTCCTTCGACGACCGCGCCGCGATCATCCTGCGCGCTGCCGAGCTGCTGTCCGGCCCCTGGCGCGAGACGCTGGCCGCGTCCACGATGCTCGGCCAGTCGAAGACCGCCCAGCAGGCCGAGATCGACACCCCCTGTGAGCTCGTCGACTTCTGGCGCTTCAACGTGCACTACGCGCGCCAGATCCTCGCCGAGCAGCCCCCGGCCAACTCCCCGGGCGTGTGGAACCGCATGGACCACCGCCCGCTCGAGGGCTTCGTCTACGCGATCACGCCGTTCAACTTCACGGCCATCGCGGGCAACCTGCCTACCGCCCCCGCCCTCATGGGCAACGTCGTCGTGTGGAAGCCGTCCCCGACGCAGACCCACTCCGCGGTGCTGCTGATGCAGCTCCTGGAGGAGGCCGGTCTGCCCAAGGGTGTCATCAACCTGGTGACCGGCGACGGCATCGCCGTCTCCGAGGTGGCCCTGAACCACCGCGACCTGGCCGGTATCCACTTCACCGGTTCGACCCCGACCTTCCAGCACCTGTGGAAGACGGTCGGCAACAACATCGCCAACTACCGCACCTACCCGCGGCTCGTCGGCGAGACCGGCGGCAAGGACTTCGTCGTCGCCCACCCGTCGGCCGACCACGCCGTCCTGAAGACCGCGCTGACCCGTGGCTCCTTCGAGTTCCAGGGCCAGAAGTGCTCGGCTTCCTCCCGCGCCTACGTTCCGGCCTCCATCTGGAACTCCGGCTTCAAGGAGAAGTTCGCCGCCGAGGTCGACTCCATCACCATGGGTGACGTCACCGACCTGTCGAACTTCATCGGTGCCGTCATCGACGAGCGCTCGTTCGCCAAGAACAAGGCCGCGATCGACCGTGCCAAGTCCGACCCGTCCTGCACGATCATCGCGGGCGGCACGTACGACGACTCCGTGGGCTACTTCGTCCGCCCGACCGTCATCGAGTGCAGCGACCCCTCGAACGAGGTCTTCACGACCGAGTACTTCGGCCCGATCCTCGCCGTGCACGTCTACGAGGACGACGCGTACGACGAGATGCTGGAGCAGATGGAGTCGGTCTCCGACTACGCGCTGACCGGTTCCGTCATCGCGAACGACCGCGCCGCGGCCGCGCACACGATGGAGAAGCTGCGGTACGCCGCGGGCAACTTCTACATCAACGACAAGTCGACCGGTGCCGTCGTCGGCCAGCAGCCCTTCGGTGGCGGCCGTGCCTCGGGTACGAACGACAAGGCGGGCGCCCCGCAGAACCTGCAGCGCTGGACGCTGACCCGCGCCATCAAGGAGACGCTGGTCCCGCCGACCGACTACACCTACCCCCACCAGGGCTGACGCCCTCGGGGTGCGGCACGCCCGCACCCCGCCACAAGTCCCGCCCCCGTCCGGCTCCCCCCAGCCGGACGGGGGCGGATTCCATGACCGGCGCCTCCGCCACCGGGGCCGGCCTGTACGCGGCGCGTGGCTGGCGGGTGTGGCAGGGGCGGATCGGCGTGCAGGGGCTGAGCCGGGTGGAGCTGCTGCCGGACGAGGAGGGCAGCACGTACGTCAGGGCGGCGGGCAGCCGCCCACTGCCCTCCCCGTCCCGGAAGCTGATCTTCGACTGGCGCGACGGCGACGTGTTCTGATCCCTACAGGGCCCCCGCGTCCCGCGCCGTCCACACCGACGGATACAGCGGCCGGAAGCCCAGCTCGTCCCGGGCCCGCAGCGTCGACGTGATTCCGTACCACGGGTCGGGGTCGACCCGGTCCGCCGACTCGGCCGGCAACGCGACGCCGTTGAGCTGGTGCAGCTCCACCGCCGTCACCGGCGCGTCGTCCGAGAAGTTGTAGCGGCGACCCGCCGGGCCCGGTGCGTACAGCAGCCGCAGCAGTCCCTGCGCGACATCCGCGTGGTGCACCATCGCGAGCCGCTGCGTGGCCGCCCACTGCCCGGCCCAGGCCATCGACTGCGCGAGGTGCGGGTCGCCCTCGCCGTACACAAAGGCCAGGACGGCGATCCGGACATCGAGCCCGTGGTCGCGGTGGAGCGCGAGCAGGCCCTCCTCGGCCGCCACCTTGGATTCGGTGTACGCACCCCACAGCTGCCCGCCCGGCACCGGGGCGTCGTCCTCCGTCAGCGGCCTGCCGCGCCCCGCGCCGTACGCGAGGTTCGTGCCGACCTGCACGAATCGCTGCGTGCCCGCCTCCACGGCCGCCCGGCCCAGCGCCACCGCGGCGGCGTGGTTGACCGCCCACGCCTCCTCGTCCGGCACCCCGCGGAACGCCGCCGCGATGTTCACCACCGCGTCCGTTCCGGCCAGCGCCTTCCGTACGTCCTCCGGGTCCCGCAGGTCACCGACGACGACCTCGCCCCCCAGCGCCGCGAAGGGCGTACCCCGCTCCTCGTCCCGCACGATCACCCGCACCGTGTCACCGGGGGCGATCCGCTGCAGCAGCCGCGGTACGAAACGTCGGCCGACCTCACCCGTGGCACCCGTCACCAGAATCAGCATCATCGGTTCCTCTCGTCGCTTCCGATGTCCATCACCCTGCGACGGGTCGCCGGCCGGCGGCAGAGACGCGGCTATCCGGGGACCGGCACTCCCTGGATACGGATCCGCGCACGAGCCATGCTGGGGACGTGGACCTCGACCGATCGGAACTCGCCGACTTTCTGCGCCGATGCCGCGCCCGCCTCGAACCGGCCGACGTGGGGCTTACCGCCGGCTCCCGGCGACGCACCCCGGGTCTGCGGCGGGAGGAGGTCGCCCATCTCACCGGTGCCTCCGTGGACCACTACACACGCCTGGAGCAGGGCCGCGGCTCACGCCCCTCGCGGCAGATGCTCTCCGCAGTGGCCAGGGCGTTGCGGCTGAGCGAGGACGAGCGCGACCACCTTTTCCGGCTGGCCGGGGAGGAGCCGCCGAGCGACCGCCACGGCCCCACCCAGCATGTGCGCCCCGGGCTGTTGATGGTCCTCGACCGGCTGCACGACGCACCCGCCCAGGTCCTGAGCGACCGCGGGGAGGTCCTCGCCCAGAACGCCATGGCCGTGGCGCTGACCGGTGAGCACCAGCCGGGGTACAACATCATCCGGTCCTGGTTCACCGCCCCCGAGGGGCGGGCGCTCTTCCCGGCCGAGGACCACGAGGCGCACTCCCGCAGCCATGTCGGCCAGCTCCGCGCGGTGCTCGCCGCCCGCCCCGATGATGTCGCGCTCATCGCGCTCGTCGATGAACTGCGGGCGGCGAGCGATGAGTTCGATCTGTTGTGGACCGAGCACGTGGTCGCCGTGCGGCGCGCCGAGCACAAGCGGTTCGTGCACCCGGTCGTCGGGGAGCTGGACCTGGAATGCGAGGCGCTGCTCAGCGCCGACCACGGACAGGTGCTGGTCATCCACACGGCCCGGCCCGGCACGGACGCGTACGAACGGCTGCAGCTGCTGCGTGTGGTGGGCCTCCAGGACCTGACCGTCGGGCCGTGACCGGTCACCAACTCTCACTGCACATTCCGGTAGTTGCGGACCAACCCCCCTTCCAGGTGCAGGCTCCTGCCCACCACGTCGTACAGGTTGCGCGGGGCGGCCGGTGGCCGGTCCGCGGGGTGGTACTGGGTGATCGCGCCGACCCGGGCGATCCGCCCGTGGTCGCGCAGGGCGGAGAACCTGCCCGCGGGCAACGATGGAGGCTGAGGACGGCGGAGCGGTGCTCTCGATGGTGTCCCGTGGTCTCGGAATGGCGATCATGCCGCAGCTCTCCCTCGAAGGAGTACCCGACAACGTCGAGATCGCTGATCTCGGACCGGAGCGGCCGACCCGCTCCGTCGGCCATGTCGCCATCCCTGAGCAGGCACAATCCCTCGCCGTCCGGGCTCTGATCCGGGAACTGCGGGCGGCAGGCCGTAAACCCCCGTCTCAGATAGTAGGAAGTCCGAGTAATTGTGGAGACAGACCGGCCGAGCTGTCCTAGCTTTGTAGAAGCCGAACGTTTCGCTAGATCCAGCGACTGGCGGTCGTGAGCGTGTGCCCCCATGCAGGTAACCCCTGCGGCATCCGCTTCCCGCCCCTTCCGGCGCCTCGAAATCCCGATCTCGAAATCACGCTCACGTTTTTTCGATCTCGAAATCCTCGCGATCTCAAGGAGTCGATCCACCATGGCCGAGACGACTGTCCGCCGCGTCCGACACACCCACCGCCCGACCGAGTCGGAGCGCCAGAATGCCGCCGCCGCCCTGCAGCGAGCCCTCGACCGAAGGGACAACGGCGGCTCCACCGGCCATTGAGCCCGGTCCGTCCGGCAGTGCTCAGCCGCGGCTGATCTCGAAGTGGTCACCGCGCTCGCCCGACTCGGCGGGCGCGGTGACCTTCAACCGGGCATGCCGCCCGGGTTGGACCCGGAAGACCGGCGAGCCGTCCGCCTGGGTGGAGGTGCGCGAGGTGAGCACCGTGGGTGCGGCGGAGGCGGGCGAGGCCGCGAGCCCGGTGCTCACACCGGCACCGGCGACGGCCGCGGTCGCCACGCTCGTGCGCAGCACGCCGCGCCGGGTCAGCCGGGTGCGCAGATGGTCGTGCTGCTCCGCCATGGTCATGCGGTCGGCGAGCTTCTCTGGGATGCCGAAGCGAGAGATGCCCATGGCCAGAACATCCACCCGTGTGCTGACACCATCCCATCGGATGGGTGAACGGCACCCGCACAACTCCCCGTGCGTCCGTATAGTGGACGTGAAATGTCACAAGGTGGGACGGAGAGTAGGGTGCCGACATGACTCGCAGCATCAATCTCGCAGTGGTCCCCGGTGACGGTATCGGCCAGGAGGTCGTGGCTCAGGGCCTCAAGGTCCTCAACGCCGTTCTCCCGCAGGATGTGAAGCTGGAGACCAAGGAATTCGACTTCGGCGCCAAGCGTTACCACGCGACTGGTGAGACCCTCACCGACGCCGATGTCCAGGCGCTCAAGCAGCACGACGCGATCCTGCTCGGCGCGATCGGTGACCCCTCGGTCCCGTCGGGCGTCCTGGAGCGCGGCTTCCTGCTGAAGCTCCGTTTCCTCTTCGACCACCATGTGAACCTGCGGCCGTCGAAGCTCCTCCCGGGTGTCGCGACACCGCTCAAGGGGCAGCCGGAGATCGACTTCGTCGTGGTCCGTGAGGGCACCGAGGGTCCGTACACCGGCAACGGCGGCTCGATCCGCACCGGCACCCCGCACGAGGTCGCCACCGAGGTCTCGGTCAACACCGCCTTCGGTGTCGAGCGTGTGGTCCGTGACGCCTTCGCCCGCGCCCAGGCCCGCCCGCGCAAGAAGCTGACGCTGGTCCACAAGAACAACGTGCTGGTCCACGCCGGGCACCTGTGGACCAACATCTTCAACAAGGTCGCGGTCGAGTTCCCGGACGTCACCACCGACTACCTGCACGTGGACGCGGCGACGATCTTCCTCGTCACGCAGCCCGAGCGCTTCGACGTGATCGTCACCGACAACCTCTTCGGCGACATCATCACCGACCTCGCCGCGGCCGTCTCCGGCGGCATCGGCGTCGCGGCCTCGGGGAACATCAACCCGAGCGGCGAGTTCCCCTCGATGTTCGAGCCGGTCCACGGATCCGCCCCGGACATCGCGGGGCAGGGCAAGGCCGACCCCACGGCCACGGTGCTCTCCGTCGCCCTCCTGCTGCGCCACCTGGGCTACGAGGCCGAGGCTGCGCGCATCGAGGAGGCCGTCTCCGCCGACCTCGCGGAGCGAGGGGGGCACCTCCCAGGCCCTTCAGGCTCTGGGGGAGACACCCCTCGTACGACCTCGGAAATCGGTGACGCGCTCGCGGTACGCGTAGCGAGCTGACCCGACGACTCCACTTCGAAGCCGCCGGGTCCCCACCGCACCCGGCGGCTTCTCCTGTGTGGTCCCGGGTGCCACCATCGAACCCTGGACCGCTATCACGTCATTTCGTGCACGGGTCCCCGCGAGAGATAATCGAACGGGCCGTGGCTAGCGGTAAAGCTCGGACGTCCCAGCACCTGTCTGACAGGAGCCGGCGTGAGCGCGGTCCATCACACACAAAACCGGTGAAGGACACGCACTCATGACGACGCCCACGATCGAGCTCAAGCCCTCTTCGACCCCGCTGTCCGACGCGGAGCGCGAGGCGATCCTGGCCAACCCCGGATTCGGCCGCTACTTCACCGATCACATGGTGATCATCAAGTGGACCGAAGGCCGCGGCTGGCACGACGGCCAGCTCGTTCCCTACGGCCCGCTGTCGATCGACCCCGCCACCAACGTCCTGCACTACGCGCAGGAGATCTTCGAGGGGCTCAAGGCCTACCGCCAGCCCGACGGCTCGGTGGCCAGCTTCCGCCCCGAGGCCAACGCCAAGCGTTTCCAGCGTTCCGCACACCGGCTCGCCATGCCGGAGCTCCCGGTCGAGACGTTCATCGAGGCGTGCGACGCGCTGGTCCAGCAGGACAAGGCATGGGTTCCGGCCCACGGCGGCGAGGAGTCGCTCTACCTGCGCCCGTTCATGATCGCGTCCGAGGTCGGCCTCGGTGTGAGGCCCGCCAACGAATACCTCTTCATCGTCATCGCCTCGCCCGCCGGCGCGTACTTCCCCGGTGGCGTCAAGCCGGTCTCGATCTGGCTCTCCGAGGACCGCGTCCGCGCCGTCCCCGGCGGCATGGGCGACGCCAAGACCGGCGGCAACTACGCGGCGTCCCTCCTCGCCCAGGCCGAGGCGTCCGCGAAGGGCTGCGACCAGGTCGCCTATCTCGACGCCGTGGAGCACAAGTGGGTCGAGGAACTCGGCGGTATGAACCTGTACTTCGTGTACGGGAACAAGATCATCACCCCCTCCCTGACCGGCTCCCTGCTCGCCGGCGTCACCCGTGACTCGCTGCTCCAGGTCGCCCGCGACCTCGGCTACGAGTCCGAGGAAGGTCGCGTCTCCATCGACCAGTGGCGTGCCGACACCGAGAACGGCACCCTCACCGAGGTCTTCGCCTGCGGCACCGCCGCCGTCATCACCCCTGTCGGCATCGTCAAGTCCGCGGGCGGCGAGTGGACCCAGAGCGAGGGCGAGCCCGGCAAGGTCACGCTGAAGCTGCGCGAGCGCCTGCTGGACATCCAGCGCGGCGTCGCGCAGGACACGCACGGCTGGATGCACCCGCTCGGCTGAGCCACGGTCCCATACCGCGACGCCCGCCCCGGCAGCAGCCGGGGCGGGCGTCGTCGTTCCTGTTCAGGACACGGCGGACGGCTGTGCCTCCGTGTCGGCCGACACCGCGGGCTCCGTACGCCTGCCCCGCGTCAGCGTCGTGTACGCGACACCGCCCACCAGGACCGACAGCAGGAAGCTGCAGTCCACCCCGCCGGTCAGGGAGAGCAGCGGACCCTCGTACGAGGGCAGCGAGACGGCGGAGATGCCCACTGCCGCGCCCAGGGCCCAGGAGGCCGTGGCGGGCAGGTTCCAGCCGGCCGTGTACCAGTAGGCGCCGCCGCGCGAGCGCCGGTTGAAGACTTGGAGGGCCTCCGAGTCGTAGACACCGCGACATCGGACGAAGCCGATCAGGGTGATCACCGCCCACGGGGTGCCGATGGCCGTCAGCAGCAGGACGAACGACGTCATCGCGGATTCGGCGGCTCTACCGACATGAGGTCGCCCCTGACGCTCGACAGTTTGAGTGCCGCTCTATGTGAGCCTAAGAGCAGTTCTCCAGCTCTCCGTCAGTGGTTCTCGGATGGGGAAATCTTGATTAGAGTGGTGTTCAAATTGGAGGTGTACTGACGTGCGACTTACCCCTACCGAGCGAGATCGGCTCCTGCTCTTCGGTGCCGCCGAACTGGCACGGGCGCGCCGGGCGCGTGGACTGAGGCTCAATGTCCCCGAGGCGACCGCGCTCATAGCGGACACCGTCTGCGAGGCGGCCCGGGACGGAAAGCGGCTCGCCGAGGCGATCGAGGCCGCGCGCGGCGTGCTGGGGCCCGACGACGTCCTGCCCGGTGTGGCGGATGTGGTCACCGAGGTGCATGTGGAGGCCGTCTTCGACGACGGGTCCCGGCTCGCGGTCGTCTCGCAGCCGATCGGGGGAGGGCTCGGCGACGCCGCACCCGGCGCCGTACTGCCCGCACCGCCGCACGCCGAGCCCGAGCCGGCGCTGCGGCTGACCGTGCACAACACCGCGACCGTCCCGGTCAGCGTCACCTCGCACTTCCACTTCTTCGAGGCCAACCCGCGCCTTGACTTCGACCGGGCTGCGGCGTACGGAATGCGGCTGTGCGTCCCCGCCGGATCGTCGGTCCGCTTCGACCCGGGCGGCGAGACCGAGGTCGGCCTGACGCCGATAGGCGGCGCCCGGATCGCGATCGGCTTCGCCGGCCTGGTCGACGGACCGCTGGACGCGCCCGGCGCGAAGGAAGAGGCCCTGCGGCGCGCGGCGGCCTGCGGCTATCTGGGAGCGGAGGACGCCTGATGGACCCCGACGAATACGCATCGGTCCACGGACCGCGCGCCGGAGACCGGGTCGTTCTCGGCGACTCCGGCCTGGTGGTGCGCGTCGAGTCGGATGCGCAGGCGCACGGCGACGAGTTCCTGGCCGGCTTCGGCAAGACCGCGCGCGACGGGCTGCACCTCAAGGCCGCGGCCGTACGCGACACCTGCGACGTCGTCATCAGCAACGTGCTGGTCATCGACGCTGTTCAAGGCATCCGCAAGGTCTCCATCGGCATCCGCGAAGGCCGGATCTGCTCCATCGGGCGGGCCGGTAACCCGGACACGCTCGACGGCGTGGACGTCGTCGTCGGCACGGGCACCTCGATCGTGTCCGGCGAGGGCCTGATCGCGACGGCCGGTGCCGTCGACACCCACGTCCATCTGCTCTCGCCGCGCATCATGGAGGCCTCGCTCGCCTCCGGGGTCACCACCGTCATCGGCCAGGAGTTCGGCCCGGTGTGGGGCGTCGGCGTCAACTCGCCGTGGGCGTTGCGCCACGCCTTCAACGCCTTCGACGCCTGGCCGGTCAACATCGGCTTCCTGGCCCGCGGCTCGTCCTCCGACGACGCGCCCCTGGTGGAGGCGCTCGCCGAGGGCGGTGCATCCGGCTTCAAGGTGCACGAGGACATGGGCGCGCACACCCGTGCGCTCGACACCGCCCTGCGCGTCGCCGAGGAACACGACGTGCAGGTCGCCCTGCACAGCGACGGGCTGAACGAGTGTCTGTCCGTCGAGGACACCCTGCGTGTCCTGGACGGCCGGACGATCCACGCCTTCCACATCGAGGGCTGCGGCGGTGGACACGTACCGAACGTCCTGAAGATGGCGGGTGTGCCGAACGTCATCGGCTCGTCCACCAATCCGACTCTGCCGTTCGGCCGGGACGCGGTGGCCGAGCACTACGGGATGATCGTCTCGGTACACGACCTCAAGACCGACCTGCCCGGGGACGCCGCCATGGCGCGGGACCGGATCAGGGCCGGGACGATGGGCGCCGAGGACGTGCTGCACGACCTCGGCGCGATCGGCATCACCTCGTCGGACGCGCAGGGGATGGGGCGCGCGGGCGAGACCGTGCGACGCACCTTCGCCATGGCCGGGAAGATGAAGGCCGAGCTGGGCCCGATGGAGGGCGACGGCGCGCACGACGACAACGCCCGGGTGCTGCGCTACATGGCGAAGCTGACGATCAACCCGGCCATCGCGCACGGTCTCGCGCATGAGATCGGTTCGATCGAGGTGGGCAAGCTCGCCGACATCGTGCTGTGGAAGCCGCAGTACTTCGGGGCGAAGCCGCAGATGGTACTGAAGGCGGGCTTCCCGGCGTGGGGCGTGACGGGCGACCCCAACGCAGCGACCGACACCTGTGAACCGCTGGTCCTGGGACCGCTGTTCGGGGGGCACGGCGCGACCCCCGCCGATATCTCGGTGGCCTTCGTGGCGAAGGCCGCGGCCGAGCTGGGCTCCGACCTGATGCCGACGCGACGGCGCAGGGTGGCCGTGCGCGGCACCCGCGGGATCGGCCCGGCGGATCTCCGGCTCAACTCCCGCATCGGGGATGTGGCGGTGGACGGGCGCAGTGGGCTGGTCACGCTGGACGGTGCCCCGATGCGCTCGGAACCCACCGAATCGGTGTCCCTCAACCGCCTCTATTTCCTCTAAGACCGCCCCCCAATTGCCGGTCGGTCTAAGAACACACCCTTCCAGCACACAGCCTTGAGGAGTCCAACGACATGACCTTCCGTATGCCGCCCGAGTGGGCCCCGCACGAGCGCACCTGGATGGCCTGGCCGGGCCCCAACGTCACGTTCACCGGTGACGACCTTGCCGAGTCCCGCGAGGCGTGGGCCTCGGTGGCCCGGGCCGTACGCCGTTTCGAGCCGGTCACCATGGTCGTCGGGCCGGGCCAGTCGGAGGGCGCCCGTGCCCTCCTCGGTCCGGACATCGACCTGGTCGAGCGCGAGCTGGACGACGCCTGGATGCGCGACATCGGTCCGACCTTCGTCACAGACGGCACCCAATTGGCCGCCGTGGACTGGGTCTTCAACGGCTGGGGTGCACAGGACTGGGCGACCTGGGAACACGACGCGAAGATCGCCCGCCATGTCGCGGATCTCGCGGGGGTACCCGTGCACAGCTCGCCTCTCGTCAACGAGGGCGGCGGCATCCACGTGGACGGCGAAGGCACCGTCCTCCTCACCGAGACCGTCCAGCTCGGTTCCGAGCGCAACCCGGGCTGGACCAAGGAGGAGGTCGAGGCCGAGATCCACGCCAAGCTCGGCACCACGAAGGCGATCTGGCTGAAGCGCGGCCTGACCGGTGACTACCCGCCCCACGGCTTCGGCACGCTCGGCCATGTCGACATCGTCGCCACGTTCGCCGGCCCCGGAGTCGTCGTCGTCCACACCCAGCCGGACCCGTCCCACCCCGACCATGAGCTCTGCGAGGAGAACGTGGCGATGCTCAGGGCTCAGACCGATGCTCAGGGGCGTCCCCTGGAGGTCATCGAGGTCCCTGCCCCGACTGTGGTGCGGGACGAGGACGATCACTGGGTCGACTACTCGTACATCAACCACTATGTCTGCAACGGTGGCGTGGTGCTGTGCGGCTTCGACGACCCCAGTGACGAGATCGCGGCAGGTATTTTCCGCCGTCTCCACCCCGAACGGACCGTGACTCTGGTCGACGCCCGTACGATCTTTGCCGGCGGTGGGGGCATTCACTGCATCACGCAGCAGCAGCCTAAGACCGACCGGCAATTGGGGGGTGGGTGAAGGAGCGGGGTTGGGTGCGTGCAGCTGCAAGGCGGAGGATTGAGGCATGGCGGAGCCATGGTGATTGACGACAACGCGGCAGATGTGCGTGCCCAGCCCCGTGACGCCGCCCCCCAATTGCCGGTCGGTCTAAGGTCTGATCCATGACGAGCAAGTTCCAGGTAGCCGGACAGGGCTACGCGATCGAGCGCTGCTACTCGGTGCCGGACGACGCGTGGTACCTGGAGCTTGCCGGGACGGACCCTGCCGGCCGCACCTTCCTCACCGCGATCGTCCCGGACGAGGACCCGGACCGCACGCCCACGGTCTGCTTCGACGAGCGGACCGGGCACCTGGACATTCCGGCGGACGGATGGACCGGGGGAGCTGCCCGATGACCCCCGCCCCGCGCCGCCGCAACACCGCCCCGCCCCGCGAGGAGGTGCTGGCTGCCGCCATGGCCAGCATCGCCGAGCGCGGGCTCGACGGGCTCACCATGGCCGGGCTCGGCCGTGACGTCTCCATGAGCAGCGGTCATCTCCTCTACTACTTCCGCACCAAGGACGAGCTGCTCCTGCAGACCCTGGAGTGGAGCGAGGGCCGGCTCGGCGCCGAGCGGCGGGAGTTGCTGGCCCGGCAGACATCCGTTCGCGAGCGGCTCGACGCGTACGTCGATCTGTACATCCCCGACGGCCACCGCGACCCGCACTGGACGCTCTGGCTGGAGGTCTGGAACCGCTCGCAGAACGCTGACGCCGACGCGCGCGCCCGGCAGGTCGCGATCGAGGGGGCCTGGCACCGGGACCTCGTGGCGCTGCTGGCGGAGGGCGGATCGCGCGGGGAGTTCCGGGCCGTGGACGCCGATCGGTTCGCGACCCGGCTGCGCGCCCTGCTCGACGGGTTCAGCATCCATGTGGCGATCGGCCTGCCGGGCACCGACCGGGGCGGGATCCTCACTCACGTACGGGAGTTCCTGGACGAGGCGCTCGGCTGACACCACCGATCGCCACCCCAGCGGCGGTCGGCTCCGCATCGGCGCGAGCGCGTCCGGCCGCAACCCGCCGCCGATCGGGTGCGGCGGACTGCCCGTACCGAAGCGGCCGTTCCCCCGACCGTGAACGAAGCGCACGTAAGTACGCGCGATCGTTGCCTCGTGCACGGTTGTTACGTTCCCGGCCGGTGGGGCACGGTGACAGACCATGGGACGAGAGCAGTGGAAGAAGATCTGGGTCGGCTCCGCCGGCAACATGGTCGAGTGGTTCGACTGGTTCGTGTACGCGACCTTCGCGGTCTACTTCGCGGACTCGTTCTTCCCCGAAGGCAATGAGACCGCCAATCTCATGAACACCATGGGCATCTTCGCCGTCGGCTTCTTCATGCGGCCGGTCGGCGGCTGGATGCTCGGCCGGATCGGTGACCGCAGAGGGCGCAAGGCCGCGCTGACGCTCACTGTCACCCTCATGTCGGCCTCGGCGATCCTCATCGCCGTCGCGCCGACGTACGCCGTGGCCGGCTACGGCGGCGTCGCCGTCCTGCTCGTGGCCCGGCTGCTCCAGGGCCTCTCCGTCGGCGGCGAGTACGCCGCCAGCGCCACGTACCTCACCGAGGCGTCCGCACCCCGCCGGCGCGGCTTCGCCTCCAGCTTCCAGTACGTGTCCATGACCGCCGGGCAGCTCGTCGGCCTCGGTCTCCAGATCGTCCTGCAGCGCACCATGTCCGATGCCGCCCTGCACAGTTGGGGCTGGCGCATCCCGTTCATCGTCGGGGCGCTCGGCGCGGCCACCGTCTTCTATCTGCGCCGCTCCATGCTGGAGACCGAGGTGTACGCGGAGTCGGGCGCCGCCGACCAGGAGGACCGCGGCACGCTCAAGGCGCTGTGGCAGCACAAGCGCGAGGCGTTCCTGGTGATGGCGCTGACCATGGGCGGGACCGTCGCGTACTACACGTACACGACCTACCTCACCAAGTTCCTCTCGAAGAGCGCAGGCATGGAGAAGTCCACGGCCTCGCTCGTCAGCTTCTGCGCCCTGCTCGTCTTCATGTGCATCCAGCCGCTCGCGGGCATGCTGTCCGACCGGATCGGCCGCCGCCCGCTGCTGATCACGTTCGCGGTCGGATCGACCTTCCTGACCGTGCCGATCATGACCATGCTGAAGCACGCGGGCACCTTCTGGCCCGCGTTCGGGTTGGCGCTGCTCGCCCTGGTCGTGGTCACGGGCTACACCTCGATCAACGCCTGCGTGAAGGCCGAGCTCTTCCCGACCGGCATCCGCGCGCTGGGCGTCGCCCTCCCGTACGCCCTCGCCAACGCCCTCTTCGGCGGCACCGCCGAATACGTGGCGCTCTGGTTCAAGAAGGCCGGCATGGAGTCCGGCTTCTACTGGTACGTAGCGGGCTGCGCCGCGGTCTCCCTGGTCGTCTATCTGACGATGCGCGAGACCCGCGACATCGACCTGGACCGGGTCGGCACGGTGGCTCCCGAGGACAGGCGGACGGAGCCGGCCGGAGCGACGAGCGTCACGCCCGCATCCTGAGACGGCCGACGGTGCGGGGGCAGCGCTGTGCGAGACTGCCTCCGTGTCCTCGTTCGTCATGATTATTGGCAACAGGCGCGCCGGTCCGCAGTGACCGTCCCGTACCACCACATACGGAGCGGCCACCGTGCCCCAGACCCGCGCGCAGACCTCTCGCACCCGCGAGGGGTTTTTTCGTTTTCCGGCCCTCACCTCGGCCGGGGCGATGCGCGCGGGATGATGGGGGCAAGTGGAGCCCAATCGTCCGGATCCACTCATCCGACAGGAGTCAGACCAGCATGACCACCAAGGCCAAGCCCACCGACGACAGCTTCCATGTCTTCGACACCACACTGCGCGACGGTGCACAGCGTGAAGGCATCAACCTGACGGTCGCGGACAAGCTGACCATTGCCCGGCACCTGGACGACTTCGGCGTGGGCTACATCGAGGGCGGCTGGCCCGGCGCCAACCCCCGCGACACGGAGTTCTTCGCCCGGGCCCAGCAGGAGATCGAGTTCAAGAACGCCGAGCTGGTCGCCTTCGGCGCGACCCGCAGGGCCGGTGCCAAGGCGTCGGAGGACCCCCAGGTCAAGGCGCTGCTGGAGTCCGGAGCCCCGGTGATCACGCTGGTCGCCAAGTCGCACGACCGGCATGTGGAACTCGCCCTGCGCACCACCCTCGAAGAGAACCTGGAGATGGTCCGCGACACCGTCTCCTACCTGCGCGAACAGGGCCGCCGGGTCTTCGTCGACTGCGAGCACTTCTTCGACGGCTACCGCGCCAACCCCGAGTACGCCAAGGACGTAGTCAGGACCGCCCACGGGGCCGGCGCCGACGTCGTCATCCTCTGCGACACCAACGGCGGGATGCTCCCCGCCCAGGTCCAGGCCGTCGTCTCCACCGTCCTCGCGGACACCGGCGCGCGGCTCGGCATCCACGCCCAGGACGACACCGGCTGCGCCGTCGCCAACACCCTGGCCGCCGTCGACGCGGGCGCCACGCACGTCCAGTGCACCGCCAACGGGTACGGCGAGCGGGTCGGCAACGCCAACCTCTTCCCCGTCGTCGCCGCCCTGGAACTCAAGTACGGCAAAAGCGTCCTCCCCGAGGGCGCACTCGCCGAAATGACCCGTATCTCGCACGCCATCGCCGAGGTCGTCAACCTCACGCCCTCCACCCACCAGCCCTATGTGGGTGTTTCCGCCTTCGCCCACAAGGCCGGGCTGCACGCCTCCGCCATCAAGGTCGACCCCGACCTCTACCAGCACATCGATCCGGCGCTGGTCGGCAACACCATGCGGATGCTCGTCTCCGACATGGCGGGCCGCGCCTCCATCGAGCTCAAGGGCAAGGAGCTCGGTATCGACCTCGGGGGCAATCGCGAGCTCGTCGGCCGGGTCGTGGAGCGGGTCAAGGAGCGTGAGCTCAAGGGCTACACGTACGAAGCCGCAGACGCCTCCTTCGAACTGCTGCTGCGCGCCGAGGCCGAGGGCCGGGTACGCCGCTACTTCCGTACGGAGTCCTGGCGCGCGATCGTCGAGGACCGACCCGACGGCACGCACGCCAACGAGGCGACCGTGAAGCTCTGGGCGAAGGGCGAGCGGATCGTCGCCACCGCCGAGGGCAACGGCCCGGTCAACGCCCTCGACCGGGCGCTGCGCGTCGGCCTGGAGCGGATCTACCCGCAGCTCGCCAAGCTGGAGCTGGTCGACTACAAGGTCCGCATCCTGGAAGGCCGCACCGGCACCGAGTCCACCACCCGCGTGCTGATCACCACGGGCGACGGCACCGGTGACTGGGCGACCGTCGGCGTCGCGGAGAACGTCATCGCCGCGTCCTGGCAGGCGCTGGAGGACGCGTACACCTACGGTCTGCTGCGGGCCGGGGTCGAGCCCACGGATTAGTCGCGCGGTCCGGTACGGGCCCACGGCATGGTCGCCGTGGGCCCGCACCGGACCGGTTCGCTCACTTACGGCCTCCCCACGACAGGGAGTGGGCTCCCTGTCGTGGGGAGGCCGTTACCGGAGATGCCACTTCTGAGTGGCTGCTCCGGTGCACGTCCAGATCTGGGCGCGCGCCGTTCGCCGTCGACGATCCTGGACGGGATCAAGAAGGATGCCGCCTCGGCCACGTACTCCACGGACTTCCACCCGGCGGAGGCGGGCGCCGACGACGCGATGCGCGCGGACTACGAGCGGGCACTCGACTCGTACGAGAGCGCCAAGTCGGCCATGGACAAGGCACAGCACCCGTCCGACGTGCGCGCCGTCACCCAGGCCCTGGAGGACGGCCGCTTCTCCCTTGCCGTCCTGGAAGCCCGCCGCACGGGCCGCGCACTCCCGGACCGTCGCCCGCCGTGCCTCTTCGACCCGCGCCACGGCCCTTCGGTGACCGACGCCATCTGGACCCCGTCCGGCGGTGCGCCGCGCGAAGTCCCGGTCTGCGCGGTCGACGAGATCCGGCTGCGCGACGGCGAGGACCCGCTGAGCCGCACGGTCGACACGGGCGACGGCCGCCGCCGCCCCTACTGGGAGGCGGGCCCGGCTTATGGCCCCTGGGCAGGCGGCTACTTCGGCGGCGGCATGCTTCCCGGTCTGCTGGTGGGCACCCTGCTCGGCTCGATGCTCTCGTCCCCGGCCTACGCGGCGGACTACGGCGGTGGCGACTTCGGCGGTGGCGACTACTCGGGCGGCGACTACTCCGGCTCCGACTTCGACGCGTCCGACTTCGGCGGCGGGGGAGACGGCGGAGGGTTCGGTGGGGGTGGCGATTTCGGCGGTGGCGGCGATTTCGGTGGCGGCGGCTTCTGAGAGTCCTTGCTGCCCACCCGCCGGCTCCGTCGGCCACCGCGCAGCAGTGAGGGCGCCCGCACAGCCGCTGTGCCGCGGTTGCGGGCGCCCTTGTATTCCCTGGATCAGCGTCCTGCCCGAGCCCGGCCTACGGGGGGCAGGGGCAGCGCATCAGCGGGGGAGCTGTTGCTACAGGTTCTGGTCGATCTGCATCTCCCGGACATTGTCGTCACGGTGCGTCTTGTCATTCTTGATGGTGTACGTCGTCGACGGGCCGGTGCCGCTGACCTTGGTGATCTCGCCCTGGCACTTCTTGTTGTCCTCGTCCCGGTACTCCACGCGCTGACCCTCGTTGTGCTGCATTGACTTCTCCACTTCTCGATCTCGACCGGCAAGGGCCGCCCTGGCTCTTCAGCCCGGGCTGCCCCGTCCGGCGCCCGCTTCTCGTCGCGGTGCGCTATGCCAGATCACACCGTGTCCGGGCAACCAGCGACTCCAGAGAGCCCATTGGGGTCAACTTCCGGGCGAATCCCGTGTCGTCCCCCGTGTCCCCTTTGTGTCAGTTGCCCGGAGTTCATTGCAGCACCGCCAGGCCGAACCCCTGTGCGTCGATGGCTGGCCAGCGACTCCTTCACGCAGGTCACTCTCACGGGTGAAGCATTGCCAAGTCCGAGGAAACTTCATCCAGTGTGAAGGTCTCAGCCCTACCGTGATGAAACGTCCGCATCCCGTGAAGTCGCTGGGGGTCGCCCGTGGGCTTGACTGTTGTACGAGACCTCCGTGACGCCCGACGGCCCACCAGTGCCGAGCGCCCGCCTTCCTCCCCGGCGGGGGAATGGAAGGCGGGCGCGCTCGGGCCGGAGGACTTCCGGGGATCAGGCCTGCGGGGCTGCCTTGATCGCGGAGATGTCGAAGTTCAGCTTGACCTTGTCGCTGACCATCACGCCGCCGGTCTCCAGCGCCGCGTTCCAGGTCAGGCCCCAGTCGGAGCGGAGGATGTCCGCGCTGCCCTCGAAGCCGACGCGCTCATTGCCGTAGACATCGGTGGCGGAGCCGTTGAACTCCAGGTCGATGGCGAGCGGGCGCGTGACGTCCTTGATGGTGAGGTCACCGGTGATCTGGTACTTGTCGCCGCCGAGCTGCTCGGCCTGCGTGGAGCGGAACGTCATGAGGGGGAACTTCTCGGCGTCGAAGAAGTCGCCGCTGACCAGGTGGCCGTCACGGTCGGCGATGCCGGTGTCGACGCTGGCGATCTTCACGTCGATGGAGGCGGCGGAGTTCTTCGGGTCCGCGCCGTCCAGCGTCAGGCTGCCCTCGTGCGCCCCGAAGGAGCCACGCACGTTGGTGACCATGGCGTGACGCACGGTGAAGCCGATGCTGCTGTGGGCCGGGTCGATGACGTACTCGCCGGTCACAGCAGCCAGGGCCGGGTCCACGGCGACGGTGGCGGGGGCGGACGGGGTGGCGGTGGACTTGCGGTTGAACAGAGCCATGGCTCCTCCTCGGGGGACGTGATCGAGCGGCAGTCGAAGTGGATGTTTAACCTTCAACGAGATTGACTGTAGACGCATCTTGTTCAAAGTTCAACATCAAGGAGCCGATTCGTTTCCGGAAGGGGCGACGTTCACCTCGCGGTCATGCGAGGCCCTCTGGCGGACGCGCGTAGAACTCGGGCACTATCTCTCTGCCCCAGTTGTCATGAGCAGGAGGAGTCTCCCATGGTGTCCCGTATGACCCTGCGCCCCGTCCTGACCGCCCTCGCCCTCGTCCTCGGCGCCCTCTTCGCCCCCGGAGTCGGCGCCCTCGGCAGCGGCGCCACCGAGGCGCACGCCGTCACCAAGCTCACGCACGCGCAGGCGACATCGATGTTCCGCGCGTCGGGCATCACCTGGTCGTCCTCGGGCGGCTGCTCCGACCGGAACAACCCCACCTGCACCTCGTTCGAACAGCTGAACCAGGCCACCGCCCAGGGCGCCCAGACCCTCAAGAGCGCCACGGGCTGCGCCCTCAACATCACCGGCGGCACCGAGACCGGGCACGCCAGCGGTACGTATTCGCACTGGAACGGCTACAAGCTCGACTTCGGCAAGTCCACCTGTCTCACCAACTACGTCCACGGTGTCTTCAGCTACATAGGGCTCCGCGGTGACGGCGCCCCCCAGTACAAGTCCGCCTCCGGCAACATCTACGCGGACGAGGGCAACCACTGGGACGTGACGTACTACAACTGCGGCGGCTGCTGAGTCCGTACGCGCGGGTGCTCCTGTCCGGCGACCGGACGGGGGCACCCGCAGTTCTCTGCCGGGACTTCAGGAACCCACGCTCACCGTGAACCGCCGCGGGTTGCCGTCGTTCGCGGCGCCCGAGACGTCCGGCTGGCCGTCGGGGCGTACGTCCCGTACGGGAAGGCGTAGCCGATCGGGGTGTTGGCGTGGACCACGCGTGACCAGTGGTTGGTCGCTGCGCCCTGGTAGTAGTCGCCCGAAGAGGTGCCGTTCGGCTGGTCGGGGTGGGTGAGCATCAGGGAGCGGTTGAAACCGGCCGCGAGCCGCGCCCCCCGACGCACAAGCCGGGAACCCGGGGCGAACCCTCTGACGAGGCAACCGTCGACCATGACCGAAACCCGCCGGTCAACGGCCCACGGTTCGGTGAAACCGCGGTTGGCGGGTTCGCAGCCGGACGCGGCTCGTCGGCGGCATACCGGATGCGGTTTATCCGAAGGACTCGCCGCGCACCCCCGCATTTCCTACGGGGTATCGGTACAGCCTGCGCACGCTGGTACCGAGCCGGGAGATATCGGCGCCGTAGACGTGGATGGCAATGACCGTGGAGTCACCGGCGTTGCGCACCGAGTGGATGTCACCCGGCGGTGCGAAACCGACGGCGGTACCGGCCGGGTTGACCGTCCGCCCGGCGGGCACGAGCCGGATGGGTCCGTCGAGGCCGCGCATTTCGTAGCGCTCCTCGGTCTCGGCGCCTTCGTGGACCCCGGCGACGCACCACGCCACATGGTCGTGGATCGGGGTGCGCTGCCCGGGTTCCCAGACGAGTACGACCAGAGAGAAACTTCCGTCGTCCTCGGCGTGCACCACATGCTGGCGATAGCGGTCGGGGTCGCCGGCACGGAACTGCGGCGGCACCAGGTCGGGCAGGGCCAGGAACGGCTCGAGCCGAGCCGCGACCAGGTGTGCGGTCTCGGCCGGGGTGCGTTCCAGCCGCACGGTGTCGCGTACTGCCTCGACGAGCTCGTCCAGTCGCGTCGAAGGCGCAGTGGCGATGGGGAATGCCATGGTGTCCCTCTCCTTTGGGGCTGTTGGGGGGCCCGGACACGATGGGCGGTGTGGGCGGCTGCGGGACCGGCGCCCCGCGGCTCAGGACAGCGCCTGGGCCAGGTCGGCGATGAGATCGTCGGCGTTCTCGATGCCCACCGAGATCCGCACCAGGTCGGCCGGAACCTCCAGCGGGGTCCCGGCCGCGGAGGCATGCGTCATACGGGCCGGGTGCTCGATGAGCGACTCCACGCCGCCGAGGGACTCCGCCAGCGTGAACAGCTGGGTCCGCTCGCACACGTCGAGCGCGCCACGCTCACCTCCGGCGAGACGGAAGGAGACCATGCCGCCGAAGCGGCGCATCTGCTTGACCGCGACCTCATGGCCCGGGTGGCCGGGCAGCCCGGGGTAGAGGACCTGCGTCACTCGCGGGTGCTGGGCGAGCATCGCCGCCACCCGTTCGGCGTTGTCGCAGTGCCGGTCCATGCGTACACCCAGGGTCTTGACGCCACGCAGCGTCAGCCAGGCGTCGAAGGGACCGGGGATTGCCCCGACCGCGAACTGGTGGAAGCGGATCTTCTCCCCGAGTTCCTCGTCTCGTACCACCACCGCCCCGCCGATCACATCGGAGTGGCCGCCGATGTACTTCGTGGTGGAGTGCATCACGAGGTCCGCGCCGAGCGTCAGCGGCTGCTGCAGGTACGGCGAGGCGAAGGTGTTGTCGACCGCGAGCAGCGCGCCCGCCTCATGGGCGATGCCGGCCAGCGCGGCGATGTCGTTGACGCCGAGCAGCGGATTGGTGGGGGTCTCACACCAGATGAGCCGGGTCTCGGAGCGTACGGCGGCCCGTACCGCGTCGAGATCGCGGAGCGGGACGGGGGTGTACGACAGCCCCCAGCCCGCGAGCACCTTGCGGAACAGCCGCAGGCTGCCGCCGTAGGCGTCGTCCGGGATGACCACATGGTCGCCGGGGGCGCAGACGGCGCGGACCGCGGTGTCCTCGGCCGCGAGTCCGCTGGCGTAGGACGTCGCACATGTGCCGGACTCCAGGGCGGCGAGGCACTCCTCGAGAGCGGTGCGAGTGGGGTTGCCCGCGCGGCTGTAGTCGTAGCCGCCGCGCAGCCGCCCGACCGCGTCCTGCTGGTAGGTCGAGGTCTGGTGGATGGGCGGGACCACTGCTCCCGTGGTCTGGTCGGGGGCCTGACCGGCGTGGATGGCGAGGGTTTCGAAGGCGTGAGGCTGATCCATGCTCAGCAGCGTGCCTGCCCGCATCTATACGGTCTACTGAGGAAGTTTTGCGATCCATCAAGAATCTGCTTATTGATGCGTGATCCGGCAGCCGGGGCGAAGCTCGGCCGCAGCGTGTCGCAGCGCGTCCAGCATGACCCTGATGGCCGGTACTTCTTGATGGCCGGCAAGGGTGTAGGCGGACACTCTGCGGTGGTCCGCGGGGACGACCGGACGTCCTGCGACTTTGGGGTGGCGCATGAACGACAGCACCATGCTGGGCATGAGCGCGATGCCCGTTCCCGCGGCCACCAGGCTCTGCACCGCGAGGTTGTCGTCGGTGGTGTACGCGATGTCCGGCTCGAAACCCGCCTCGGCGCAGGCCGCCACGAAGTGACCGCGACAGCGCAGACATCCCGCGATCCAACGCTCGTGCGTGAACTGCTGCAGCTCCACGGTGCGGCGCCGTGCGAGCGGATGCCCGGCCGGCAGCAACACCACCAACGGATCGTCGAGCAACGGCACTTCGATCAGGTCCTGTTCGATCTGCTGCTCGGCCGCGCCGCCGTAGGAGAACGCCAGGGTGATGTCGCAGTCGCCGCGGCCGAGCGCGTTGAGGGACAGCGGCGGCTCCTGTTCCTGCAGCTCGATGCGGATCCCCGGGTGGTGTGCGGTGATGCGGGCGACCGCAGCGGGCAGCAGGGCCGCGTTGGCGCTGGGGAACGCGCAGACGCGTATCCGCCCGGCCTTCAGGCGGGTGATCGCGTTCATCTGCTCGTGCGCGGCCTCGATCTGCCCCAGGATGCCTGAGGCGTGGCGCGCCAGCACCTCGCCGGCGTCCGTCAGCTGCAGCCCGCGGCCCACCCGGACGAACAGCGGCGTTCCGACGGCTCGTTCAAGGGCCTTCATCTGCTGGCTGATGGCCGGCTGGGTGTAGCCCCGACTCCGGGCCGCTGCCGCGTAGGAGCCGGTGCGTACGACCTCGGCGAACGTCTGGACGTGCCGTGAGTCAAACATGCGCCAACAGTAAGGAGAGTTTGGGGAGGGGTAAAGAAGATCAACGCTGGACTTCCTTTCCGACCTGCGCCACGGTGGGCCGACCTACCGCTCGCCTCGAGATCGCGGCATCGGGTCACCACTCCGATCCGTGCGTCTTGATACGTCCACGTCTGGCTGCGGCTCCTTACCAGCAGCGTGACCGTCCCTCCACGCACAAGGGGAAGCCCTGTGAACTCGTACGGAAGACTCGCCCGCCGCTCCGCCCCCCTCGCACTCGTCGCCTGCCTGGCCCTGGTGACCACGGCCTGCAGCAGCGGCAGCGGGGGAGCGACCACAGCGGGCGGGGTGAAGCTGGTCAAGGCCGGCCAACTGACCACCTGCACCCACCTGCCCTACCCGCCCTTCCAGTCGGAGCAGAACGGCAAGGTCGTCGGCTTCGACGTCGCCATGATCGACCTGGTCGCCAAGGACCTCGGCGTCAAGCAGACCATCGTCGACAAGTCCTTCGAGACCATCAAGACGGGTGCCGACCTCAATGCCGGCATCTGCGATGTGGCCGCCGCCGGCATGACCATCACCGACGAGCGCAAGCGGAACCTCGACTTCTCGACCCCCTATTTCAACGCCACTCAGGCGCTGCTCGCGCGGAAGGGGGTGACCGCCGGGTCACTGGACGAGATCAAGGCCGGGAAGGTGAAGCTGGGTTCCCAGTCGGCCACGACCGGCGAGGACCAGGCGCACGCGCACGGTCTGGACCCTCAGTCGTTCGAGAGCTCCGACGCCGAGCTGAACGGGCTGCGCACCGGGCAGGTTGATGTGGTCATCCAGGACTATCCGGTGGTTGAGAACTGGCTCAAGGACCCCGCGATCGCAGCCCGGCTCAAGCTGGTCGGCACCGTGCAGACCGGCGAACGGTACGGCTTCGCGGTGAAGAAGGGCGGCAATCCCAAGCTGCTCGCGGCGATCGACAAGGCGATCGAGAAGGCCGAACAGGACGGGGCGTACAAGAAACTCTACGAGCAGTGGATCGGCCCGATGCCCGAGGAGACGATGGCCCGGTGAGCGCCGCCCAGACCTCCACCACGCCGACCCGGCCGGAGAAGCAGACCGCGCCGCGGCCCGCACTGTCCCCACGCCGCCGGCGCCGCATCGTCCGCGGGATCCAGTACGCGCTCCTGGCCGTTGCCGTGCTCCTCGTCGGCACCCTCGCCGACTGGCATCAGCTGCAGCACCAGTTCCTCGAACTCTCCGTGGCCCGGCAGATGTTCCCGGACCTGATCACCGTGGCGCTGATCAACACCGTGGCGTACACCCTGTCCGGATTCGGGGTCGGTCTCGTCCTCGGCCTGGTGATCGCCTTGATGCGGTTGTCCTCGGTGGCGCCCTACCGCTGGCTGGCTTGCGTCTACATCGAGTTCTTCCGCGGCCTGCCCGCCCTGCTGATCTTCATCTTCATCGGAGTCGGCGTTCCGCTCGCCTTCCCCGGCGTGATGATCCCCGGCGGCGCCTACGGGCAGGTGGCCGTCGCTCTCGGCCTGGTCGCGGCAGCCTACATGGCCGAGACCATCAGGGCCGGCATCCAGGCCGTGCCGCGCGGTCAGATGGAGGCGGCGCGGACACTTGGTATGTCACGCGGCCTGGCCATGCGCTCGATCGTCATTCCGCAGGCTTTCCGGATCATCGTGCCGCCCCTCACCAATGAACTGGTGCTGCTGTTCAAGGACTCCTCTCTCGTGTTGTTCCTGGGCGTCACGCTGGAGACCCGTGAACTCACCAAGTTCGGGCGTGACCTGGCCAGTGAAACCGCCAACACCACTCCGATCTTCATCGCCGGTCTGTGCTATCTGCTCATCACCATCCCCCTGGGATATGTGGTGCGTCGCCTGGAGGCACGCCACGCGAAAGCCAGATGACCGGTGGAAGCCACGCAGGCCCTGAGCGATACCACAACCGGAAGAGGCGAAGGCACACACATGACGGCAGCGATCAAGATCCAAGGACTGCACAAATCGTTCGGTGATCTGGAGGTGTTGCGGGGCGTCGACTTCACCATCGAATCCGGCGAGGTGGTCTGCGTCATCGGCCCGTCCGGGTCGGGGAAGTCCACACTGCTGCGTTGTGCGAACCTCCTTGAACAGCCCACCGAGGGACGGGTAGTCGTCGGCGGCACGGACACCACCGACCCGGATGTGGACATCGACCGGGTACGACGCCGCATCGGCATGGTCTTCCAGCAGTTCAACCTCTTCCCGCACCTGAGTGTGCTGGAGAACCTGACGATCGCTCAGCGACGGGTGCTCCGAAGCGGGAAGGACGATGCCGTACGCGTGGCACGGGAGAACCTCGTCCGGGTCGGACTCGCCGACAAAGCGGACAGTTACCCCGCGCAGCTCTCCGGCGGACAGCAGCAGCGGGTGGCGATCGCCCGGGCGCTGTCGATGGGACCGGAGCTGATGTTGTTCGACGAGCCGACCAGCGCACTCGATCCGGAACTCGTCGGCGATGTGCTGAGCGTGATGCGTGGTCTCGCCGATGAGGGCATGACCATGATGGTCGTCACCCACGAGATGGGCTTCGCACGGGATGTCGCCGACCGCGTGGTCTTCATGGACGGCGGCGTGGTCGTCGAGCAGGGCCGCCCCGATGAGGTACTGGGGGCCCCGCAGCATCCGCGGACCCGTGCCTTCCTCGCCCGTGTCATCCACCCGGGCGAGGCGGGTGCCGCCGCGCCTCGATAGCGTGGCGCGGCGGAGGCTTTCTGTCGTGCCCGTCGGGCGTGGGGGACTTCGGCCGGATCAGCGCGGTGCCATGCGGATGGCGCCGTCGAGCCGGATGACCTCGCCGTTGAGCATCGGGTTGGCCACGATGTGGCGGACCAGTGACGCGAACTCGGCCGGATCGCCGAGTCGTGCCGGGTGCGGCACCTGCTGGGCCAGGGAATCCCGCGCCTCCTGTGGCAGCCCGGCCATCAGCGGAGTGTCGAAGAGCCCTGGTGCGACCGTGACCAAGCGGATCTGGTGCTGCGCCAGTTCCCGCGCGGCCGGAAGCGTCAGTCCCGCCACGCCGGCCTTCGATGCGGCGTAGGCGGCCTGCCCGATCTGCCCGTCGAACGCCGCGATCGACGCGGTGGCGATGAGCACGCCTCGCTCGCCGGCCACCGCTTCGGCCTCGGTGATGCGCTGGGCGGCGAGCCGGAAGACGTTGAACGTACCGACGAGATTGACGTGCACCACTCGCGCGAAGTCCTGGAGGGGCAGTGGTGCGCCGCGTGACAGGAGTTTGCCCGGGGTCGCAACGCCGGCGCAGTTCACGGCGATGCGCAGCGTGCCGAGTCCGGAGGCCGCGTCCACGGCTGCCTGTACCGCGTCGGGGTCCGTCACATCACAGGGGACGAACAACACCTTGCCCAAGCGGGACAGTTCGGCCGCGACATCGGCGCCCGGTGACGAGGGGAGATCGGCGATGACCACGTGGGCTCCGGCGGTGAGGAGCTCCGTGGCGACGGCGCGGCCGAGACCACTGGCGCCGCCGGTCACCAGGGCGACTGATGCGGTGGGGTTCATGGCCAGACTTTCGTGTGCGCAGCGGACAGAACATGTGCGGCCGGTCCGGAGTTGCCGCGGGCGAGGTCCCGGCTGATGACCAGGCGCTGGATCTGGTTGGTGCCCTCGAAGATCTGCATGACCTTGGCTTCCCGCATGTAGCGCTCGACCGGGAAGTCGCGGGTGTAGCCGGCGCCGCCGAAGATCTGGACCGCTTCGGTGGTCACCCGCATCGCGGCGTCGGTGGCGACCAGCTTGGCGATGCTGGCCTGCCTGCCGTACGGCAGTCCGGCGTCCTTGCGCCGCGCCGCGGCCAGAACGGTCGCCCGGGCGGACTCGACGGCGGCTTCCATGTCGGCGAGCAGGAAGGCGATCGCCTGGTGATCGATGATCGCCCGGCCGAAGGTCTCCCGCTGCTGTGCGTAGGCCAGGGCGTCGTCCAGCGCGCCCTGGGCCAGGCCGACGGCCACCGCGGCGATCCCGAGTCGGCCCGCGTCCAGGCCGGCGAATGCGATGGCCAGACCGTGACCCTCCTCGCCGATCAGTCGGTCGGCCGACACCCGGACGTCCTCCAGGCGCAGGGTTGCGGTGGCCGAGCCGGTCAGGCCCATTTTCCGCTCGGGCGGATCGGCTTCCAGACCGCGTGTCTCGGCCGGGACCAGGAAACAGGAGATGCCCCGGGAACGGTCGTCCGAGGTGCGCGCCATGACCGTGTAGAAGTCCGCGTGCCCACCGTGCGTCGTCCACGCCTTCGCGCCGCGCAACACGTACACGTCGCCTTCGCGTCGGGCACGGGTGCGCATGACGGCAGGGTCGGAGCCTGCGTGCGCCTCCGACAGGCAGTAGGCCCCGAGCAGGTCGCCCTCCAGCAACTGCGGCAGCAGACGCCGGCGCTGCTCCTCCATGCCATGGGTGGCCAGCGGGAAGCAGGACAGGGCATGCACGCTCATGCCGACCGCCACGCTCGCCCAGCGCGCCGCGACCTCCTCGATGACTTGCAGGTACACCTCGTACGGCTGTCCGCCTCCGCCGTACTCGACGGGATACGGCAGGCCGAGGAGCCCGGCCTGGCTCAGCGTGCGGAAAACGTCGCGGGGGAACCGCTCCTCGGCCTCGTGCTCCGCGGCACGTGGTGCCAGGTAGCCGTCGGCGATCTCGCGTGTCAGGTCGAGCAGGTCTGCTGCCTCCGCAGTCGGCAGCAGGCGTGAAACTGGCATGGGCGCGATCTCCTTGAATCCCGTGATGAGGTGCTGAGGTGTGATGAGGCGCTGAGGCCTGAAGGTGACTGAGGCGCTGGGGAGACTTCTGGGGCCCGGGGCCGAGGAGGAATGACCCCTCCGACTTCTCCGAGGCGCTGCGGTGTCAGTGGGGGAGGAGCTCCCGGCGGCGCTGCTCGCGCAGGACGAAGCGCTGGATCTTGCCGCTGGGGGTCTTCGGGAGCCGGTCGGTGAAGTGGATGACGCGCGGGTGGGCGTGCGCGGCGAATCTGCGTTTGACCAGCTGCTGCAGCTCCGTGACGAGTGCCTCGTCGCCGACCGTGCCGGGGCGGAGGACGACGAAGGCCTCGATCACCTCGCCGCGCAGCGCGTCGGGCACTCCCACGGCTGCGGCATCGATCACGAGGTCGTGCTGCAGCAGAACGCTCTCGACGTCGAAGGGGCCAATACGATAGCCGGCCATGATGATGACGTCGTCGTCACGGGCGGAGAAGAAGAAGCAGCCGTCCTCGTCCCTGGTTCCGGCATCGCCGGTGAGGTACCACTGGCCATCGTCCGTGAAACGTTCGGCGGTCTTCTCGGGGGCGTCGCTGTAGCCCGAGAACCACATCAGCGGGCTGTCGGCAACCCCGATCGCGACACGGCCGGCGGTACCCGCCGGGGCGGGCTCGTCCCGGTCGTCGTGCAGGACCTCGGCCGCCCAGCCGGGTAGCGGCTTGCCCATGGAGCCCGGCCGGACCGCGGACCGTATCTCGTCGGCCCAGCCGTTGACGATGACCATCCCGTGTTCGGTCTGCCCGTAGTGGTCCCGCAAGGCGATGCCGAACGTCTGCTGGGCCCAGGTGATGACCTCGGGGGTGAGCGGTTCTCCGGCGGAGGAGGCGGTGCGCAGCCGCAGGCCGTCGGGTGAGAGTTCTGGAGCACTGCGCAAAGTGCGGTAGACGGTGGGCGCGGCGGCGAAGTTCGTGACCCCCAGCTCGCGCATGACCTGCCAGGTCAGGGCCGGGGAGAAGCCGGAGCGCAGCAGGAGGCTGCGGGTGCCCGCGGCCAGCGGGCCGAGGATGGCGTAGTACAGACCGTAGGCCCAACCGGGGTCGGCAGCGTTCCAGAACACGTCGTCGGGCCGGACGTCCAGGCCGTACTCCAGATAGATCTGGAAGGACGCCAGCGCCTTGATCGGGACGGGGACGCCCTTCGGCGTGCCCGTGGTGCCGGAAGTGAACAACTGGACCAGCGTCCCGCCTCCGCCGCGGGCGATCGCCCGGCCCTCCGGCTCGTCGCCGCTGTACGAGCCGAGCAGCCGGTCGAAGGACAGCTCGCCCGTCCCCGGCTCGCCGCCCGCGACCACGATCTGCCACGGGGCGTCGGCCGGAATGTCCTCGCCGGGGGCGAGCTTGCCGCGTTGGCCGGCGTCCACGACGACGGTCTTCGCCGCACTGGCCTCCAGCCGCAGTGCGATGGCCGGCGGAGCGAACGCGGTGAACAGCGGCACGTGCACCGCTCCACGGCGCCAGATGCCCAGCAGAGCCACGACCAGTTCGGCGGACTTGCCCATCAGCACGGCGACCTTGTCGCCGGGAGCGACGCCCAGGCCGGCCAGAGCGGCGGCGAACCGCGCCGAGTCACGGCGGAGCTGCCCATAGGTGAGATCCCGGGTGGACAGATCCGCCTCGACGACGGTGAAGGCCACCTGGTCCGCGGGGTGCCGGTCACACAGCAGCTCCGCAGCGCAGGCATCGGGAGAATCGAAGAGAGCCAGCAGCTCTTGCAGCCGTTCCGTCGCAGCCGCCGGACCGGCAGATTCTCCGTGCTCAGAGACCGATTGACCATTTCGGGTCACGACCATCCCCTTCCTGACTCGGGTAGCCGACACTTTGCGGTGGCGTTACGACGACTTATGCTCCGGGTCACGTGGATGGCCGACTACCCCCGGAAAGGGGCAGAGACCATGCAGTCCAATTCGGATATATCGATGCGCCCCGATGACGGGGACGCCTTCCGGCAGGCCCTTCGACTGGCCCAGCAGCGCACGGATCTCCCCGTCGTGTTCGGCGGCCCGGTCCAGGGCGGAGTGCTGAACCTGACGCAGTTCATCGGGGTCCGGACGACAGGGCTACGAGGGCTCAATGTCATCGCCGCCACCGGCCTGGGCGGACACGTCCTGCAGCTGCGGCGACCCGCCGCCGTGGCCGACTACAGGACGGCCGACTCCATCACCCACGATTACGACGCTCCGGTACTAGCGGAACGCATCCGCTCCGTCGTCGCCGTCCCCGTCGTCGTGAGCGGTGCGGTGCGCGGAGTGCTGTACGGAGCGTCGCGTGGCCCGGCACTGCTTGGGGATCGAGTGACGGACGCAGTGGTCGGCGTCTCGCGGCAGATGTCGAGCGAGCTCGCTGTGCGGGACGAAGTCGACCGGCGGCTGAAGTTCCGGCAGGCCTCGGAGGCCAACAAGGCCCACATCACCAGCAGGGTCGCGGCCGAGGAGGTGCGCGAAGTGCATGCGGAGCTACGCGTCATCGCCCAGGCCATGACGGACGACGCGCTGCGGGACCGGCTGCTCGACGTCTCCCGACGCCTGGCCGGCCTCGGTGCGGCGCCGGAGCCGACCTCGCCGCTGTCGCCCCGGGAGATCGACGTGCTTGCACAAGTGGCCCTGGGGTGCAGCAACACGGAAGTCGGCTCGCGCCTGTCCCTGCGGCCCGAGACGGTCAAGGCATATCTGCGGAGCGCCATGCGCAAGCTCGATGCCCGCACGCGGTTCGAGGCCGTGGTCGCCGCGCGCCGCCGCAGCCTGCTGCCCTAGGCAACCCTGGCGGCCTCCCGCCGATGCGTGCGGGGGAGCGCAGATGCCGCAGCGCCACGGGCTGCGCGCTGAACATCACCAGCGGCACCGAGACCGGGGCCGGGGCGGGCGAGCGGTGCTCCGGTGCCGGGGCACGGCGGGCCGCCCCGACCCGGGCTCAGGCCCTCACGCTCGCCCGCCCCATGCTCGTCCCCAACGACCCGAGCCCGCCGCTGTTTTGTGTCCGCAGGCGCCACGGCAACGACGGAGCACGCGCTGTGCACACGACGGAGGAGAAGCATCTGGAGCGACTGCGGCACATCAAGGAACTGCTCACCGGCCGTGGAATCGACACCTCTGCCGTACGGCTCTCCTGCTACAGCGGCGCCGGCTTCACCGACGGCCCGTGGAATGCGCAGGCCAGAGGTGAGGTAGTCCTCGTGGATCTGCGGCGGCTGTACGCGGCGGAGTGAACGCCGAGCGGATCCTGAACGTCAGGCCGGGGCGCGGTGCGTGAGGCGGCGTGAGTCGATGGACGTGAACCGTCCACTTGGACTTACGCATCGCGGTTGTTGGACTGGAGGGCCCCACGGGGCCGTACGTCGTTGACGGTGTCCGGGCACGGGGACTACTCAGGGCACATGTCGCGAAGATTCACTTCGGCGGGCGCTGTCGCCGCCGCCTCAGCCGCCGTCCTGGCGCTGGTGGGGACCGCGCTCCCCGCCACAGCCGCCGCCCCCTCTCCCGCCGCAGTCGAGTCGGCCGTACCCGCGGACGCCGCCGTCATCCGGTCGGCGCAGCTCTCGGTCGCCGTCGCCGACGACTTCCCGCGCGTCCTGGCGTACACCGACCGGGCCAGCGGCGACCAGCTGTCCGGTTCCACGAAACCGGTCACCGAGGTCACCCTCAACGGCACCGCACACGCCGTGAAGCTCAAGGCTGCACCGGAGGTCACCGATACGACCGCCCGCTACACGCTGACCTTCCCCGATCTGCCCGGCATCGAGATCGACGCCTCGCTCTCCGTCTCCGGGCGCGCCACCACCTTCAAGGTGACGGCTGTCCGCGACACCGAGGCGTTCCGGGTCGGCACCATCGACATCCCCGGCCACGACCTGGTCTCCGTCGGCTCCACCGACACCGGCGCCGCCACCGCCTTCACGCGGCTGGACAACGACTCGACGAAGACCGCCGACGTCTTCGCCAAGGTCACCGCGGACACCGTCGCCGACAAGGCGCCGGTCGGTGCCTCGTACGCGATCGTCAACACCGGCTCGCTCGCGGCGGCCATCGAGTCCAACTCTTCGTACGACAAGCCGTCCGGCGCCACCGGCGGCGACGATGCCCGGTTCTGGCACCAGGCCCGCAAGGCCGACGACGGCAGCGTCCGGGTCGGCGTCTGGTCCGGGCAGTGGACCTACCGCGGCGCCGGAGCGCCGGAGCCGGAGAGCGGCGCGGACCTGCCCTGGGCGAAGGTCGTCGTCACGCCCGACGCCAACGGCGACAAGACCGTCGACTGGCAGGACGGCGCCGTCGCGTTCCGCACCATCGGCGTGATCGCACCCGGCAGCGACGACACCGCGGACCGGGTCGTCACCCACATCCCGTTCAACTTCGCCAGCCAGGCCACCCACCCCTTCCTTCGGACCCTCGACGACGTCAAGCGGGTCTCGTTGTCCACGGACGGCCTCGGGCAGATGGCGATCCTCAAGGGGTACGCCTCCGAGGGGCACGACTCCGCCCACCCCGACTACGGCGGCAACTACAACAAGCGCGCCGGCGGGCTGAAGGACCTCAACACCCTGCTGAAGGACGGCAAGAAGTGGGGTGCCACCTTCGGCGTCCACGTCAATGCCACCGAGGCGTACGCGGAGGCCAATGCCTTCGACGAGAAGCTCGTCGACAAGACCAGGCCTGGCTGGAACTGGCTCGGCCAGAGCTACTACATCGACCAGCGCCGCGACATCAACAGCGGCGACCTGGCCAAGCGCTTCCAGCAACTGCGCGACGAGACCGACCGCAACCTGAGCTTCCTCTACATCGACGTCTACTACTCGCACGGCTGGATCGCCGACAAGACCCTCCAGTCCGTGCAGAAGCAGGGCTGGAACGTCGCCACCGAGTGGGCCGACAAGTTCGAGCGCGGCTCGCTCTGGTCGCACTGGGCCAATGACCTCGACTACGGCGGCGCCACCAACAAGGGCCTCAATTCGCAGATCATCCGGTTCATCCGGAACGGCGAGAAGGACGTCTGGAACAACAACCCGGTCCTCGGCCAGACCGCCATCAGCGAATTCGAGGGCTGGACCGGCGAGACCGACTGGAACGCCTTCTACGACAACATCTGGCAGCGCAACCTGCCCGCCAAGTACCTTCAGCACCAGAAGATCACCCGCTGGGACGGCAACGACATCACCTTCACCGGTGATGTCCGGGGCACCGTCGAGGACGGCAAGCGGACCTTCTACGACAACGGCCGCAAGGTGCTGAGCGGCACCGACTACCTGCTGCCGTGGGACGGCGGGAAGAAGCTCTACCACTACAGCAAGTCCGGTGGTACGAGCAGCTGGGCCGTGCCGTCCACGGCGACGTACACCGTCTACAAGCTCACCGACAACGGCCGGGTCAAGGCCGGAACGGTCAAGCCCGTCGACGGGAGGATCACGCTGACGGCCACCGCCGGACAGCCGTATGTCCTCTACCCGGACCACGCACCCGCCGCCGCCGACCCGAAGTGGGGCCAGGGCACCCCGGTCGACGACCCCGGCTTCAACGACAACGGGCTCGACGCCTGGTCGAAGACCGGCATCGCCGCCCGCGACACCGACGGCCAGGGGCGCAACAGCGCCAAGCTCTCCGGCACCGGCACGGCGGCTCTCTCGCAGAGCATCACCGGCCTCGAGCCCGGCAAGCGCTACACCGCCTCCGCACTGATCGAGGTCGAGCCAGGCAAGACCCGGCACACGACGCTCACGGCCGGCGGGAAGTCCGTCGCCGTGGACCGCTCGACCATCAAGGACAACGTCGCCGCATCGGACTGGCACGGCAGGTACTTCCAGCGGGCCAAGGTGAATTTCACCGCCCCCGCGAGCGGCCGCACCACCTTCCGCGTCGAAGCGGCCGGGGGAAGCGCCGCCACCGTGCGGGCCGATGATGTACGCATCGTCGCCAACGCCCCGGCGACGAAGAAGAACACCGTCGTGTACGAGGACTTCGAGGACGTCGACCAGGGCTGGGGCCCCTTCCTCAAGGGCGACGCGGGCGGTTCCACCGACCCCCGCACCGTCATCTCCCAGCTGCACGCCCCGTACACCCAGGCCGGCTGGAACGGGAAGCTCGTCGACGACGTGATCGGCGGCAAGGAGTCCCTCAAGGCCCACGAGGAGAACGGCGGGCTCGTCTACCGGACCGCGCCCTGGACCGTACCGATGGCCGACGGCCACCGCTACAAGGTGGAGTACGACTACCAGTCCAGCCACGCCGGTGCCTACGAGTGGGTCGACGGATACGACCGGATCACGGCCGACGGCACCCCCGACTCGGTCGAGACCCGCACCACGGCGATCGGCCAGCAGCGCACCACGGGACACTTCTCCGAGACCGTCACGGCGGGCTGCGGTGACACCTGGACCGGGCTGCGCAAGCGTGACGACGCACCCGACGGTGCCGACTTCGTCCTGGACGGGTTCACCGTGACCGACCTCGGCGCCGCCCCGGCCGGTGAGATGGCCGCCTGCGGAACGCTCAGCGTCGACCCGGCCGCGGAGACCCTGGAGCCGGGCGTCGCAAGCGTCGTCGAGGCGAGCTTCACCAACTACGAGGCGACGCCGGTCACCGGCGTCTCGGTGAGCCTCACCGTCCCGGACGGCTGGAAGGCGGAGCCCGTGGGTGCGGTCACCTTCGACTCGGTCGCGGCGGGCGCCAAGGCCACCGCCGGCTGGCGGGTCACTCCGCCGGTGGACGCCAAGTACCAGACGTACAACCTGAGTTCCGAGGTGACCTACACGGTCGGCGGCGCGAAGCGGACCCTCGGCGCGCAGACGTCCGTACGGACGCTGCCGCCGCCGCCCACCACGGACAGCTGGGCCAGCGACCTGGACTGGACCACCGCCAGCAACGGCTGGGGACCGGTCGAGCGTGACCTCTCCAACGGTGAGACGGGCGCCGGCGACGGCTCCCCGCTGACGATCGGCGGCACCGTCTACGCCAAGGGCCTGGGCAGCCACGCCCCCGCGAAGATCCGCTACTACCTGGGAGGCCAGTGCACCTCGTTCACCGCCGAGGTCGGCGTGGACGATGTCCAGAAGAGCGCGGGCAGCGTGCAGTTCAGCGTCACGGCCGACGGCACGGAGAAGGTGAAGTCACCGGTGCTGAAGGCGGCCGACACCGCCTGGTCGCTCACGGCGGACGTCACCGGTGCGAAGTACGTCGAGCTGGTCGTCGGGGACGGCGGCGACGGCAACGGCAACGACCACGCGGACTGGGGCAACGCGCGGTTCCACTGCGGGAGCTGACCGGGCGATCGGTGAGCACTGAGCAATGAGCGGGAAGGGGGCGGGGCCGGTCTCGGCCCCGCCCCCTTCCCGTTCCCACGGGCGCGTGCTAAACCGGCGGGCGCCCGGTCCACACCACTGAGGTTCCGGAGGTCTTGTTGTGCCACTCCTGCCCGCCTGGTCCCGCCGTGTCTTTCTGGCCACCAGTACCGCCACCGCACTCGGCCTGGCCCTCCCCGGACAGGCCCACGCCGCCGACGCACCCGCCGACGAGTTCGACACCCTCCGGCTGCGCTGGGTCGATCTCGCGCTCGGCACCGGATACGACGCCGTCGCCGAGCCCTACGCCTCTCGGCTCGCCGAGACCGGTGGACTCGCCGCGGGGTTCCGCGCCACCATGGCCCCCGCCGCGGCCTCCCTCTGGGCCGACCGTCCCTTCGACCCGCCGTCCGGCATCACCGCGAGCTACAGCCGTCTGTGGACGATGACCCAGGCGTACGCCCAGCAGGGCACCGGCCACACCGGTGACACCGCGCTCCTCGCCGACATCGTCCGGGGCCTCGACCACCTCGCCGCGACGATCTTCAACCCCGCCACCACCCGGTACGGCAATTGGTGGGAATGGCAGATCGGCAGCCCACGCCTCCTCATGGACATCGTCGCCGTCCTCCACGACCACCTCAGCGAGGAACAGCGGCAGGCCGCCTGCGCCGCGGTGGACCACTTCATCCCCGACGCCATGCTCGGCGACTACAGCGGCACGTCCACCGGCGCCAACCGCGTCGATCTCTGCCGTTCCGTCGCCCTGCGCGGCATCCTCGGCCGCGACCCCGTGAAGACCGCCCTGGCCCGCGACGCCCTCTCGCCCGTTTTCCCGTACGTGACGAAGGGGGACGGCCTCTACGCCGACGGGTCGTTCGTCCAGCACACCTGGGTCGCCTACTCGGGAACGTACGGGCAGGTCATGCTCGACGGCCTCGGCCGGCTCTTCGCACTGCTCGCCGGGTCCAGCTGGGCCGTCACCGACCCCAACCGGCAGATCATCCTCGACAGTGTCGAGCACGCCTACGCGCCGCTCATCCACGACGGTCTGATGATGGACAGCGTCAACGGCCGCGCCATCAGCCGGGGGCTGCTCAGGAGCGACGAGCGCAAGGTCATGCGGAGCGACCATTTCCACGGGCAGGGCCTGATCGCAGCCATCGCGCTCCTCGCCGGTGGCGCCTCAGCCGCCGAGCGCGACCGGTGGAACGGCATGGTGAAGGGGTGGATCGAACGGGACACCGTCACTCCGGTCCTCACCGCGCCGCAGTTCGGTGTCGCCGATCTGTCCCGGCTGGCGGCCGTCGCCGCCGATGCCGTCCCCGCCGCCCCCGAACCCGTCGGGCACACGCTCTTCACCGCCATGGACCGGGCCGTGCACCGCCGCCCGGGCTGGGTCGCCAACCTCTCCATGGCGTCGGAGCGGATCAGCTCGTACGAATGCGGCAACGGGGAGAACCCGCGCGGCTGGCACACCGGGGCCGGGATGCTCTATTGGTGGCAGGGGCGTTCGGGAGGCGACCAGTACACCGACTGGTTCTGGCCGACCGTCGACTGGTACCGCCTGCCCGGCACCACCGTTTCGACCAAGCGCCTCACCGACCGCGCGGGTGGCGAATGGGGCGAACCCCGGCCCGCCGTCCAGTGGGTCGGCGGCACGCACGACGGCGAGTTCGCCGCCGTGGGGCAGCACGTCAGGGGCCTGGGATCCACCCTGCAGGCCCGCAAATCCTGGTTCTGCGCCGCCGATACGGTCATCTGTCTCGGCGCGGGGATCAGCGCCGCCGACGGGGTCCCGGTCGAGACGATCGTCGACAACCGCAACCTCGGTCCTGAACCCTCCGCCGCGTTCACCCTCGACGGCGGGGACCGTCCGCGCTGGGCACACCTCGACGGACACGGCGGCTGGGTGCTGCCCGGCGGCGCGGCCCTGCGGACGCTGCGGGAGGCCAGGACCGGAGCCTGGTCCGACATCAACACCACCAGCTCCACCGAGCAGCGGACCCGCCACTGGCAGACCCTCTGGCTCGACCACGGCACCGACCCCACCGACGCCACGTATCTCTATCTGCTGATGCCGGGCGCCTCATGCCGCACGCTCGCCGCCCGCGCGGCGGACCGGCAGTGGCTGACTGTCCTGGCCAACACCGCGGACCGGCAGGGCGTCGCCGTCCGTTCGCTGGGGCTGACCGCCGCCAACTTCTGGCAGCCGGGCACGGCGGGCCCGCTCTCCGTCACGGCCCCGGCGAGCGTGCTCGTACGGGAGGGGCGTCATTCGACCACGGTGTGCGTGAGCGGGCCCGACCGGAGTGGGACGCCCGTGGACGTGGTGTGGGAGCGTCCGGTGCGTGAGGTCGTCGCCACCGACCCGGGGATCGAGGTGCGCGCCACCGGCCGCCACCTGGTCCTGCGGGTCGCACCGGGTACGGCAGGCGCTAGCCTTCGCTGTGAGGTCCGCTAGGGCCTTCCTTCCGGATCCTGCCGGGCTCTCCGATCCGGAAAGATCCGAAGGATTGGCCCGACAGGCCCTGGGCCGGCGGGTCCGGACCACCGCTCCTGCGTGCGGTACGCACAAACGGCCCACACGCCCGGGGTGACGGGCTCGTGCGGTACACGACAGTCCCGCTTTGTGGAGCTCTCACAAAGCGGGACCGTATTCCCCTGGTGGTTCGCCTGCATGGGGCAACGGTTCTGTCCGGCTCCGCCAGGAAACGGGTCAGTAGACTGTACGGAGTCGACGGCAGGATTTTCTTGGCCGGGTTCGTAGGGTCGACACATGACCGTTGTGGACGAAACCCCGGGCGAGCCGAGTGACACCCGTGGCCGGGTGGCCGAACTGCTGGTGCTGCGCGAGCAGGCCCGGCGCGGACCGAGTGACCGGGCGACCGAGGCCCAGCACGCCAAGGGCAAGCTCACGGCGCGTGAGCGCATCGAGTTGCTCCTGGACCCGGATTCGTTCAAGGAGGTCGAGCAGCTGCGCCGGCACCGGGCGACCGGGTTCGGCCTGGAGGAGAAGAAGCCGTACACCGACGGTGTCATCACCGGCTGGGGCACGGTCGAGGGCCGCACGGTCTTCGTCTACGCACACGACTTCCGGATCTTCGGCGGCGCGCTGGGCGAGGCCCACGCCACCAAGATTCACAAGATCATGGACATGGCGATCTCGGCGGGCGCCCCGCTGGTCTCGCTGAACGACGGCGCCGGCGCCCGCATCCAGGAGGGCGTCAGCGCGCTCGCCGGATACGGCGGCATCTTCCAGCGCAATACGCGCGCCTCCGGCGTCATCCCGCAGATCTCCGTGATGCTCGGCCCGTGCGCGGGCGGCGCGGCCTACAGCCCCGCCCTCACCGACTTCGTCTTCATGGTCCGCGAGACCTCCCAGATGTTCATCACCGGGCCGGACGTCGTGAAGGCGGTCACCGGTGAGGAGATCTCGCAGAACGGCCTCGGCGGCGCCGATGTGCACGCCGAGACCTCGGGCGTCGCGCACTTCGCGTACGACGACGAGGAGACCTGTATCGCCGAGGTGCGGTACCTGCTGTCGATGCTCCCGTCCAACAACCGGGAGAACCCGCCCACCGTGGCGAGCGACGACCCGGCCGACCGGCGCGGCGACGTCCTGCTCGACCTGGTGCCGGCCGACGGCAACCGCCCGTACGACATGCACAAGGTCATCGAGGAGCTCGTCGACGACGGCGACTACCTGGAGATCCACGAGCGCTGGGCCCGCAACATCATCTGCGCCCTGGCCCGGCTCGACGGTCAGGTCGTCGGCATTGTGGCCAACCAGCCGCAGTCCCTCGCCGGTGTCCTGGACATCGAGGCGTCGGAGAAGGCGGCCCGTTTCGTTCAGATGTGTGATGCATTCAACATTCCCATCATCACCCTTTTGGACGTACCCGGCTTCCTGCCCGGCGTCGATCAGGAGCACGGTGGAATCATTCGGCACGGTGCGAAGCTGCTCTACGCGTACTGCAACGCCACGGTGCCGAGGATCTCGCTGATCCTGCGCAAGGCTTACGGCGGTGCGTACATCGTGATGGACAGCCAGTCCATCGGGGCGGACCTGACCTACGCCTGGCCCACCAACGAGATCGCTGTGATGGGCGCCGAAGGTGCCGCCAACGTCATCTTCCGTCGGCAGATCGCCGACGCCGAGGACCCGGAGGCCATGCGGATCCGTATGGTCAAGGAATACAAGGCCGAACTGATGCATCCGTACTACGCCGCCGAGCGCGGCCTGGTCGACGACGTGATCGACCCTGCCGAGACCCGCGAGGTACTGATCGCCTCGCTCGCGATGCTCCGGTCCAAGCACGCCGATCTGCCGTCCCGCAAGCACGGGAACCCCCCGCAGTAACCGCGGCTGCCGCACCACCGCGCACAGTCCGCCACGTACTGCCGAAAAGACGGAGACACATCCATGAGCGCTGTTCCTGCCGAGTCCGTGCTGCGCGTCGAGAAGGGTCTTGCCGACCCCGAGGAACTGGCCGCCATAACCGCGGTCCTGCTCGCCCGCGCCGCAGCCACGTCCGCCGCCCCGGCCCACCGGGGCCGTACCTCCGCGGGCTGGCGCCGTCTGGAGCGCACCCCGGGCTTCCGCGCCCCGCACTCCTGGCAGGGCTGAGACCCTCTGTCCTCGATCGCCGGACGGGCTTGGAATCAAGCCCGTCCGGCGATTCGTTTCAGCCCCGCAACGCGGAAGGCCCCGCACTCCCGAAGGAGTGCGGGGCCTTCCGCATGGCTGCCGGAGGTTACCGCAGGCGGGCCATCAGCGCATGCTCGACCAAGGTGATGAGCGCGCTCTTGGCATCCGCACGGTGGCGGGCGTCCGTGGTCAGGATCGGGGTGTCGGGGCCGATCTGCAGGGCCTCGCGCACCTCGTCCGGTGTGTACGGCTGGTGTCCGTCGAAGCCGTTGAGTGCGATGACGAAGGGCAGGCCGCTGTTCTCGAAGTAGTCGACGGCCGGGAAGCAGTCGGCGAGACGCCGGGTGTCCACCAGGACGACGGCGCCGATCGCGCCGCGGACCAGGTCGTCCCACATGAACCAGAACCGGTCCTGACCGGGGGTACCGAAGAGGTACAGGATCAGGTCCTGGTCCAGGGTGATGCGGCCGAAGTCCATGGCCACCGTCGTGGTGGTCTTGTCCCCGGTGTGCGTCAGATCGTCGATGCCCGCGGACGCGGACGTCATCACGGCTTCGGTACGCAGCGGGTTGATCTCCGAAACGGCACCGACGAACGTGGTCTTACCCACGCCGAAGCCCCCTGCCACCACGATCTTCGCGGAGGTAGTGGAGCGGGCTGCTCCGCCGCTAGAGCTTGCGAAGTCCACTGAGCACCCTTTCGAGCAGTGTCACATCTGGCTGGCCGCCGGCGGACTCGTCGCCGCCGGGCTGATGGATAGCGACGAGTCCGGCCTCGGCCAGGTCGGCTACGAGGATTCGGGCAACGCCGAGGGGGATCGAGAGAAGCGCCGAGATCTCGGCGACCGACTTGATCTCGAAGCACAGCCGGCAGATCCGCTGGTGCTCGGGCAACTGCCCTTGCAGCCGGGACGGATCGGCCGTGGTACTGACCAACGCCTCAATGGCGAGCTGGTATCGCGGTCGGGTCCGGCCGCCGGTCATGGCGTACGGACGGACCAGCGGGTTGTGCGCCGCCGGTGCGGCGGGCTCGGCGGCCCGCCGCGGCTGCACCGGCTGAATCCGGGGCTGCTGGGGCGCACCCAACCGGTGCGGCCGCTGAGGGTGCTGCGGCTGCTGCGGCTGTTGGGGCCACCCACCGTCCTGGGCCTGCGGCCACCCGCCGCCCTGTGCCTGTCGGGGCGGATACGGCTGCTGAGGCGGCTGATAGGGCTGCTGCGAGCCCTGTCTGCTGGGCGTGGAGGGGAAGTTGAAACGATTGTCCCCGTGCTCACCCGGTACCTGCTGGCCACCGTCGTACTGGTGTCCGCTTGAGGGTGTTGCCACGTTTCCTCCTCCGACTGCCGGTCCTGGTCCCAGTGGGGCCGCGCCACCGCACCTTATGGCGCGGTGGCGCGAAACGCACCGCCTGTCTATTAGTTAAGAAGACTTCCCTGCAGTTCGGCACGGAGATCGGGTGTCAGGACACTGCCCGCACGGTCGACCAGAAGTGCCATTTCGTACCCAACCAGACCGATATCGGCGTCCGGATGTGCAAGAACTGCCAGCGAAGATCCGTCAGAGATGGACATGATGAAGAGGAATCCGCGCTCCATCTCCACAACGGTCTGGTTCACGGCGCCGCCCTCGAAGATCCGCGAGGCGCCCGCGGTCAGCGAAGTCAGGCCGGAAGCAACGGCCGCCAGCTGGTCGGCACGGTCGCGCGGGAATCCTTCGGACATGGCCAGCAGGAGTCCGTCGGCGGAGACCACCACCGTGTGCGACACCCCGGGGGTGTTGTCCACGAAGTTGGTGATCAACCAGTTGAGATTTTGCGCCGCCTGGCTCATCGGGCTCACACTAACGCTCCTGGTTGTAGGTAGTACTTGCGTCCGAACCAGCGTTACGTCCCCGCTGAATGCCCCGGCGCAGGTTGCTCAACCTGCCCCGGACGTCCTCAGGGGCGCGGGAGACCTGAGGGCCGCCCTGCTGGGTCTGCTCCGCCGTGCCCTCGACCAGATTGGCCTTGGGCACCCGCCGGGGAAGTCCGGACGGGGTGACCCCGCCCGCCTTCGGCTCCCGGAGCTTGTCGGCCCGCTCCCAGCGCTCGTCGTTCGTCGAGCGCCAGTCGTCGGAGCCGTTCCCGTCCTGCTGCGCGGGCGACGACCGCTGCGGCAACTCCTGCTGTCGCGGCGGCTGCTGCTCGGCTGAGACGGGCTGGTCGTTTCCGCGGCCGCTGGGTTGCCAGTGCTGCTGACCGCCCCGGCGCGGCAGACCGGCATCGGTCAGCTCGTGGCCGGCGTTCGGGGTGGGACCCGGACGGTCGAAGCCTACGCGCTCCTGCGGCTCCGCGGGAGCGCTGGGGACAGATTCCGGTTCGGCCTGCGATGTGGGCTCGTACGCGTCCTGGTACGTGCCCTGATCTGCCCACTCTTCCTGGCGGGGCTGGGCCGTGAACTGTTCCTCGTAACCCTGCTGAGCGCTCTCCCGGGTGGCGTATGCCACCTCCGGATAGCCGTCCTGCGGTGCGTAGTCGGAGTGCTCCGGATGGCCGGTGTCGCCGCGGTACGGGTCGTAGGAACTGTCGTACGTGGCCTGCGCGTACTGCTCCTGCTGCGGCTCCTGTGCGTACGGGGCCTGCGCGTGCGCGCCCTCGGTGTACGAGGTGTCCGGGAAGGAGGCGTCCGCGAACTGCGGGCGCTCACCGCCCGTCTGGGCCTCCAGCGCCGCCCGGCGCTCCTCACGCATCAGCGAGCGGCCCACCGGGTCCAGCTGCGCGGCGTCGGTCGGCTGCTCGTACCGGGAGTCGTCGAAGCCGAGTTCGGCCGCCGTACGCAGCCGGGGCTGCTGCGGCTCCGGCTCGAACGACGACTGCTGCGGGATGATCGAGGAGACGGTGAAGTCGTCCTGAGAGCCCGCGGAGCCGAGGCTCTCGCCCCCGCCGCCGTGGGTGATCGCGTCCGGCAGCATGACCAGCGAGGTGGTTCCGGCCTGTTCGCCCGAGGGGCGCAGCTGGACCCGGATGCCGTGCCGGTCGGCGAGCCGGCCGACCACGAAGAGCCCCATCCGCTGGGAGACCGCGGCGTCCACGGTCGGCGGGTTGGCCAGCTTGTGGTTGATGTCCGCGAAGTCCTCGGCGGTGAGGCCGATGCCCTTGTCGTGGATCTCGATCATCACGCGGCGGTCCGGCAGCCGGGTGGCGGTGACGCGGACCTTGGTCTGCGGCGAGGAGAACGTGGTGGCGTTCTCCAGCAGTTCGGCAAGCAGGTGCACGAGGTTGGTGACGGCCTGACCGTGGATCTCGGTCTCCGGGACACCGGAGAGCTCGATGCGCTCGTACGACTCCACCTCGGAGGAGGCGGCCCGCAGGACATCGACCAGCGGAACCGGCTGGTTCCAGCGGCGGCCCGGCTCCTCGCCGGCGAGGACGAGGAGGTTCTCGCCGTTGCGGCGCATACGGGTCGCGAGGTGGTCGAGCTGGAAGAGGCTCTCCAGCTGGTCCGGGTCGGCCTCGTTGTTCTCCAGGTCGGTGATGAGGGTCAGCTGGCCCTCGATCAGCGACTGGTTGCGGCGCGACAGGTTGGTGAAGATCGCGTTGACGTTGCCCCGCAGCATGGCCTGCTCTGCCGCGAGCCGCACCGCCTCGCGGTGCACCTGGTCGAAGGCGCGGGCAACCTCGCCGATCTCGTCCCGGCTGGTGATCGGAATGGGCTGGACCCGGGTGTCGACCCGGCCCGGCTCGGTCCGCGACAACTGGTCGACCAGCATCGGCAGCCGTTGCTCGGCGATCCCGAAGGCGGCGGTACGCAGCTGGCGCATGGAGCGGCTCATCTGGCGGGCCATGAGTCCGGCCAGGAAGAACGCGGCCAGCAGGGCGACCAGCACGATCGCGGCGTTGACGACGGCGTCGGTCCTGGCGCTGGACGAGATGTCCGCGGCCTCGGCCACCGCCTTGTCGACGAGCTCGTCCTCGACCGTGGTGTAGCCGTCGAACTTGGCGGTCGCGGCGGCCATCCAGGTCTCGGGTGTGATGCCCTTGGCGGCCAGCTTCTCGGGCGACTTGCCCTGACCGATCTGCTGGGCCATCCCGTCGAAGACCGAGCCGTCGATGCTGGGCGGCGCGACGAACGGCACACCGGCCGCGTCGGCCTGCTCCCTGGCGGTCTTCAGCTTCTTCGCACCCTCGGCCGCCTCGGCGGCCATGACCTGCTGCAGCCGCGTGGAGTCGGCCTCCGTACCACCGGAGACGAACTCGCCGAGGGCGATCTGCTCCAGGTAGTTGTACGAGCCGAACGCCTTGACCTGGGCGTCGAACTTGGGGCCCTCCTGGCTCGGGCGCACCAGCAGGTGCATACCGATGGAGCGCTGAAGCGATTCTGCTGCCTTGGCCAACTCGATCGCGTAGACCGTACGGCCGTAGCTGGTGATGTTGCCGGTGCCGAGGCCGAGTTCGTTGCAGAACTCCATCAGGGAGTGCTGAACCTTGACGTAGCCCTCTTCCGTCTTCACCGGGTCCATGGCCTCGGCGTAGGCGGCCTTGCGCAGGTCGGGGAGTTTGGGCTCCTCCTGCTTGAACAGCTGGAGACGGCGCTCCAGGCCCTGCGTCTTCGGCATGTCCTGCACGGCGTCGTCGAACTCGGCGGCGGCGGCGTCGGTGGTGGCACGCACCTGGGAGACGATCGCGGCGTCACGCTTGTTCGACAACAGGGACTGCGCGGAGAGGTCACGCTCGTTGAGCAGTGCCTGCCCGTACTCCGAGGCCGCGCGGACGATCAGCGCGGTCTTCTCGGCGTCCTCGGCCTCTTTCCACGTGTCGATCGACCCCTTCACCTGGAAGCCGCCCATGATGAGGCCGACCAGTACAGGGATCAGAAGGATGGCGTTCAGCCGGGTGGGCACCCGCCAGTTGCGGGGGGACAGCCGGCTGGTGCTGCCACCGGCCGGTGCCTGTACGGACACATCGGCGGGTGATGCCGCGGTGCGCGGCGGCGGGGTGAAATTGTCCCGCTCCGGCTGAACTGCGGAGCCCTCGTTGCTACGCCTCACTCGACCAACAACCTCTCGGCGTCGGCACCTACGCTGTGCCGTTTTTCGTTCAGGGCCGTACTACTCGGGAGTTTCGTCGAATTGCAGCACGCGGACCGGCCGCGTTCCAAACACTCGGAATGAGCCATTCCGAGTGGTCCAAGCCTCAGATAAAACGGGCATAAAGAACGAGCCCCGTCAAAAGGCGGGGCTCATGTGAGCACAGTGATACCGGCCGAACGCATCGGGTGTCGAAGCCCGGGTAATTCTCTGTCGAAACGTTATGAACACGGGGGCGGATCGTGTCAAAGGACACAGTCCACCCCCGTGCGACTACGGCAACTGCCGTATGCCCATACCGACTTGCGGCGAGCTTTCGGCTACTTCAGCCGGGCCATCAGCGCGTGCTCCACGAGCGTGATCAGACCGCTCTTCGCATCGCCGCGGTGGCGGGCATCCGTTGTGATGATCGGGGTGTCGGGGCCGATCTGCAGGGCCTCGCGCACCTCGTCCGGTGTGTACGGCTGGTGTCCGTCGAAGCCGTTGAGTGCGATGACGAAGGGCAGGCCGCTGTTCTCGAAGTAGTCGACGGCCGGGAAGCAGTCGGCGAGACGCCGGGTGTCCACCAGGACGACGGCGCCGATCGCGCCGCGGACCAGGTCGTCCCACATGAACCAGAACCGGTCCTGACCGGGGGTACCGAAGAGGTACAGGATCAGGTCCTGGTCCAGGGTGATGCGGCCGAAGTCCATGGCCACCGTCGTGGTGGTCTTGCCGCCGGTGTGCGTCAGATCGTCGATGCCCGCGGACGCGGACGTCATCACGGCTTCGGTACGCAGCGGGTTGATCTCCGAAACGGCACCGACGAACGTGGTCTTACCCACGCCGAAACCGCCCGCCACCACGATCTTCGCCGAGGTGGTGGCCCGGGCCGCACCGCCGCTAGAGCTTGCGAAGTCCACTGAGCACCCTTTCGAGCAGTGTCACATCCGGCGCGCCGCCGGCCTCTCCGTTGCCCGGCTGGTGGATGGCCACCATGCCGGCTTCCGCCAGATCCGCGACGAGAATCCGGGCCACACCGAGCGGCATCGACAGCAGCGCCGATACTTCGGCCACCGACTTGACCTCACGGCAGAGGTGGCAGATCCGCTGGTGCTCCGGGAGCAGCGTCGCCAGATGCGCCGGGTCGGCCGTGGTGGAGACCAGGGCCTCTATGGCGAGCTGGTAGCGCGGCCGGGTCCGGCCACCGGTCATGGCATAGGGACGGACCAGCGGCTGGTCGCCTTCACCTTCGTACGACGCGTGGTGCAGTGCGCCGTACGGATCGGGTGAGGCGGGTGGCGGGGTCATGAATCCTCCGGGCGTGACAGCAAGGGGTCGGCTTGCCGTCTGAAGGGGCCGGTGGGGGGGTGAAACGGCCGGACGGGCGAGGGTTGGAGTGCGGTACCTGGGGCAATCGTGTCGGTCACCGGTTCATCGCCGCCTAGTGGAGCAGGCTGCCCTGGAGTTCGGCGCGGAGGTCCGGGGTGAGGACCGTTCCCGCGCGGTCGACCAGGAGAGCCATCTCGTACCCGACCAGACCGATGTCGGCGTCCGGATGGGCGAGCACGGCCAGTGAGGAGCCGTCCGAGATGGACATCAGGAAGAGGAACCCGCGTTCCATCTCCACCACGGTCTGGCTGACGGCGCCGCCCTCGAAGATCCGGGAGGCGCCCGCGGTCAGCGAGGTGAGCCCGGAGGCGACCGCCGCCAGCTGGTCGGCGCGGTCGCGCGGGAATCCTTCGGACATCGCCAGCAGCAGGCCGTCTGCGGAAACCACCACCGTGTGGGACACCCCAGGGGTGTTGTCCACGAAGTTGGTGATCAACCAGTTCAGATTCTGCGCGGCCTGACTCATCGGGCTCAACTAACGCTCCTGCTGGTGAGTGGGGCCGAGTGGGAAACTGCCGGTCGACGGGCCGTTGTTGGCCTGCCGACCCTGCTGGATACCCCGGCGGAGATTGGTCAGGCGCCCGCGCACATCATCGGGCGCACGCGAAACCTGAGGACCGGACTGGTGGTTCTGCTGCTGGGCAGTGCCCGGCACCAGATTGGCACGCGGCACCCGGCGAGGCAGTCCGGAAGTGGTGATTCCGCCTGCTGCGGGCTTCTTGGCCCGCTCTGCCTGCCGTACGAGTTCGTCGTTCGGCGAGGCACGCCAGGAGCTGGTGGTGCCGGTGTCGCCCGCGCCGCGGCGCGGCATGGGGGGAGCGGAACGCTCAGGGGCGGACTGCTGAGGGGCGCCCGGCGCCTGCGGCTCGGCGGACGGCTGCTGGCCGCCCTGCTGCGGGCCGTGGAACCAGTTCGTCTCCAGCGTGTCGTACAGCGGCGTACGACCGTCCCCGAGACCTGCCGGAGGCAGTGCCTCGGGCTGGGGCTGGGGCGGCAGCACCGGGCGGTACTGCGCCTCGGGGGCGGGAGCGGCGGCCGGACGCGGCGCGCCGAAGTCCTCGGCGTCCCGGCCGCGCTGACGCGGCCCGGGCATCCCCTGGTCCTGGGAGGACAGCGGGACACCGAAGTCCGGGTGGGCGAACTGCGCGGTGCTCGCGAAGTCCTGGTTCTGCGGGGCCGGGGCCGAGAAGTCCGGGTGGGCGAACTGCGCGGTGCTCGCGAAGTCCTGGTTCTGCGGGGCCGGGGCCGAGAAGTCCGGGCGGGCGAACTCGGCGGTGGAGCCGGGCCCCTGCCGGTCGTCCATCGGCGGGCGCCGGTCCATGGACGGATTCATCGGCTGCTGGAACTGGCCGGTGGACTCGGGCTCCTCGTGACCGCGCGGGGCGTCGAGCGGAGAACGCCGCGGGACCGACGGGTCCTCAGTGCCCCAGCTGGTGGTCTGCGGGCGCTGCGGCTGCGGGTTGCCACCGGGCAACTCGGCACGCGGACCGCCGACGGGCGGCAGCTGACGGCCGGGGTTGCCCGGACCGCCGGGCCGCTGGAAGCCGCCCTGGCCGTCGGGAGCGTTGTACCGGGGCTGCTGCGGGGTCTGCGCACCCGGACCGTTCTGCTGACCCGGCCGGTTCTGACCGAACAGGTTGGCCTGACCCGACTCCGTACGACCGGAATCGCCCTGGTTGCCGCGGGCGCCGAGCCGGGCACCCCCGCCGAAGGCGCCGGAGAGCCCGCCGCCCTGACGCGGCAGATCCTGCCACGAAGCGTCCTGCGGGCCGGTGTTCGACAGCCCGGAGTTCTGGAAACCGGCGTTCTGCTGACCCTGCTGGTTCGGCTGGCCCTGCTGAGGCGGCTGGTTTGGCTGCTGGCGGGGACCGTTGTCGCGCCCCGGCAGCGCGGCCCGCGGACCGGAGCCCGCACCGACCTGCCCGCGCTGTTCACCGGGAGCCGCGCCGAGACCGCGCGCCGGGGCGGCCGGAGCACCGCCGGGACCCGGACGGTTGCCGTTGCCCGCGCCGTTGCCGCCGGCGAGCAGACCGCCAGGGGCGGACTGCTGCTGACCCGGCGTCTGCTTCGAGGCCGGCTGCTTGCCGCCGTGCGCGACATCGACGGGGAGCATGACCAGTGCGGTCGTGCCACCGGAGTCGGACGGCCGCAGCTGGATCCGGATGCCGTGACGCAGGGACAGCCGGCCGACCACGAACAGACCCATGCGGCGGGAGACGGAGACGTCCACGGTGGGCGGCGACGCGAGCCGCTCGTTGATCGCCGCGAGGTCCTCGGGGGAGAGGCCGATGCCGGTGTCGTGGATCTCCACGAGCACCCGGCCGTCGGGCAGTGCGTGACCGGTGACCCGGACCTTCGTCTGCGGCGAGGAGAACGACGTGGCGTTCTCCAGCAGCTCGGCGAGCAGGTGCACGAGGTCGTTGACCACGCGGCCGGCCACCTCGGTGGCGGGCACCGCGGCCAGTTCGATGCGCTCGTACTGCTCCACTTCGGAGGCGGCGGCACGGAGCACGTCGACCAGCGGGACGGGGCGGGTCCACCGACGGCCCGGCTCCTCGCCCGCGAGGACGAGGAGGTTCTCGCCGTTACGGCGCATACGGGTCGCGAGGTGGTCGAGCTTGAAGAGCGAGGACAACTGGTCCGGGTCGGCCTCGCGCGACTCCAGCTCGGAGATGAGCGAGAGCTGACGCTGGATGAGACCCTGCGAACGCCGCGAGAGGTTGGTGAACATCGCGTTGACGTTGCCCCGCAGGAGGGCCTGCTCGGCGGCGAGGCGGACGGCCTCGCGGTGCACGTCGTCGAAGGCCGAGGCCACCTGGCCGATCTCGTCCCGGGAGTGCACACCGACCGACTCGACCGAGGTGTCGACGTCCTGCGGGTCCGACTCGGAGAGCTGCTTGACGAGTTCGGGCAGCCGGTCCTGGGCGACCCGGGTCGCGGTGTCCTGCAGCCGCCGCAGCGAGCGGATCATGGACCGGGCGACGACGAAGGCACCGACCAGGGAGACACCGAGCACCAGCAGGATGAGCGCACCGCTGATGATGGCTTCGCGCTTCGAGGCGTCGCGGAGCTCGCGGGCCTTGCCCTCCATGCCGCTGAGGAGGGTGTCCTCGATTCTCTTCATCTCCTGGATCTTGGTGGAGCTCTGTTCGTACCAGTCCAGGTAGGAACGCCGCGGCGCCCCCTTCATGCCGTCGGCGGTGTCGAGCACCTTCGAGGCGTAGGCGTCGGCGGCCTTGATCTCCGGGTTGCCGTTCTTCAGCGACGTCGTCAGCTGGTCGGCGTTCTGACCGCTGGCCGCGTAGGTCGCACTGAACGCCTCCATGGCCAGCCTCTCCTTGCGGAGGGCGGCACGGCCGAACTGCTTGTCGTTCTCGTCGAGGTGCGATTCCTTCAGGGTGCCGCCCCCGCCCGGCAGGGCCGCGGCGATGATCGCCCGCTCGACCGACGCGTACTCCTTGGCGGAGGAGAAGGCCGCCAGGGCGCGGGTCCGCTTGATCATCTCCGGGTTGCTGGTCGCCTGCGCCATGTCCTGCGAGAGGCTCAGCAGCGAGGTGATCAGCTGGCTGTACTGGTCGACGGTCCGGAGACTCGGGCTGCCGTGCTCGTACGCCGTCTTGCGGATGTCCTGGATCTGGCCGAGCTGGTTGGCGATCTGGCTGACGCTCGCGTGGATCGACTCCAGGGCGTCGTCGCCCCGGGCGTCGTCGATCCCGTACGTCGCCTGCAGGAAGGCGGTCTTCGCCCGGTCGGTCCTCTTGCGCGGCTCGGTGACCTTGAAGTCGTCGGCCTTGACGCCGTTGGACAGCGGACCCGCCGACCGGTCGCGCTCCTCCTGGAGCGCCTGGGCGAGCGTGGTCGCCTGCTTGGTCATCTTGGTGAGCAGCTGCATGTGGTCCAGCTGCTGGATGTCGTTCATGGAGTCGTTGATGCGCAGACCACCCAGGGTGGTCGCGGCGACTACCGGAAGAGCGAGCAGGGAGACCAGGCGCGTACTGATGCGCCAGTTGCGCAGAGCCACGCGCGAACCCGTGCTGACGGGCTCCCGGGGCTTGAGCGGGGTGACCGGGTCGGCTCCGCTGTTCGCCGTGGCACCTGAGCGCGGAGCGCGGTCGCCGTTGTCGCCGGCCGCGGCCGGTCCCGGGTTCTGGGCGTGCTGGGGCGAGGAACCGCGGTCGGTCCCGCCGCGCGGCTCCTGTTCCGCCGCAGCGCTGCCATCCCTCTTGAAACGTCCCTGCACTAGCGTCGCAACCTCTGGACCAGGCGTCCCTCCGCGTAGACGGGCGGGACGGTGTCGGCGTCGTGGGGCGTTGTACCCGCCCCATGGTGGTCGTGAGTGACCGGCGCTCTTCCCCTTCCCGCCGCCACTCGGCGCTGCGTTGCGCCCCCTGCGCGCCGGCCTGAAACCCGCGGCGGTGCGTGGAATTCCAGCACAGTGCCGGATCTCCAACAAGGCCCGCGTATCGGGCTGTGACCTGGGTGACACGTTGTGATGGCCGAGTCACCAACCGTGGAGAGTGTTCATGGTCAAAGCGGGCGATAGGGAGCGAAACAGGTGGGAGCGAGGAGTGTCCCAGTCGAGGCGATCGGGAGCGGAATGATTCATTCAGTGGTGCAATGTCCGTTTCCCTGACCTGAGTCGACCGCCTGAAATGAGGTAATTGTCAACGCGATCGTGAGCAAACTCACATCATGATCGCCGTCTCTTCCGGGGATCCGGAGGGAATTGGATGTTTAGCCTGGCGCTTTACAGGGATGGCAAATCCGACAACCGGCGCCCCTCCGGGCGGCGCCCGTACCGACAGGGTCCGAACGGCAGATGAAGACGACGATGATGTTCCGCAACATTGCCAACCCCCGGCGCACCACGCTGGCGCACCTCAAGGACGCCGAAGCGCTGCAGACGCCGGAGCAGCCGGAGCACGCCGTCGACCTGCCGACACAGACGGCCAACCCGCGTCGCACCGTCCTCATGGTGGCCCCGGCGGCAGCAGCCGCCTCGACCGCCGGGTAATGGGCGCGGTTGTCCCCCTCACCCGCGTTAGCCTGGAGCGTCAGTCTTCAGCCAGCCAGCAAGTGAGGGGCGACAGCATCCCGTGCGCATCGCCAGGTTCTCCATCGACGGCAATGTCGCCTTCGGCGCGGTCGAGGGCGACGGCACCGTCGGCTCCGGTGACCTCGTCCTCGACATCATCAAGGGCATTCCGTACGCCGACTTCGAGCTCTCCGGCACCAAGGTCCCGCTGAGCAAGGTCCGGCTTCTGCCGCCCGTGCTCCCCAACAAAGTCGTGGCCATCGGCCGCAACTACGCGGAGCACGCCGCCGAACTCGGCAACGAGGTCCCGGACGTGCCGGTCGCCTTCTTCAAGCCCACCACCTCGGTGATCGGCTCCGGGGACGCCATCGAGTACCCCTCCTTCTCCAACGAAGTGCACTACGAGGCCGAGCTGGCCGTCGTCATCGGCCGTATGTGCCGCGAAGTGCCGCGTGAGCGAGTCAAGGACGTCATCTTCGGCTACACCTGCGCCAACGACGTCACCGCCCGCGATGCCCAGAAGCGTGAGAAGCAGTGGGCCCGGGCCAAGGGCTTCGACACTTCCTGCCCGCTCGGCCCCTGGGTGGAGACCGACCTCGACCCCAGCGACCTCGCCATCCAGGCCACGGTCAACGGCGAGCAACGCCAGCTGGGCCGTACGAGCGAAATGATCCGCTCCATCGAGGACCTGGTCGTCCACATCACGGAGGCCATGACGCTGCTCCCGGGCGACGTGATCCTCACCGGCACCCCGGCAGGGGTCGGGCCCCTGCACGTCGGCGACGAGGTCGCCGTCACCATCGAAGGCATCGGCACTCTCACCAACAAGGTGATCAAGCGTGGCTAACACGAACTCCCCCAAGCTCTCGGCTCCGCTCGAGCAGGCCCCCCGCGTACGTTTCTGTCCCTCCCCGACCGGCAACCCCCACGTGGGCCTGGTCCGCACCGCCCTGTTCAACTGGGCGTTCGCCCGGCACCACGGCGGCACCCTGGTCTTCCGCATCGAGGACACCGACGCGGCGCGCGACTCCGAGGAGTCGTACAACCAGCTGCTCGACTCGATGCGCTGGCTCGGCTTCGACTGGGACGAGGGTCCCGAGGTCGGCGGCCCGCACGCCCCGTACCGGCAGTCGCAGCGCATGGACATCTACAAGGATGTCGCCGAGAAGCTCCTGACCGGCGGGTACGCGTACCACTGCTACTGCACCACCGAGGAGCTCGACGAGCGCCGCGAAGCCGCCCGCGCCGCCGGCAAGCCGTCCGGCTACGACGGCCACTGCCGTGACCTGACCGCCGAGCAGATCGCCGCGTACGAGGCCGAGGGCCGGATGTCCATCGTCCGCTTCCGGATGCCCGACGAGGCGATCACCTTCACGGACCTGGTCCGCGGTGAGATCACCGTCCAGCCGGAGAATGTGCCGGACTACGGCATCGTCCGGGCCAACGGCGCCCCGCTCTACACGCTCGTCAACCCGGTCGACGACGCGCTGATGGAGATCACCCACGTCCTGCGCGGTGAGGACCTGCTCTCCTCCACCCCGCGCCAGCTCGCGCTCTACAAGGCGCTGATCGAGCTCGGCATCGCCAAGGACACCCCCGCGTTCGGCCACCTCCCGTACGTCATGGGCGAGGGCAACAAGAAGCTCTCCAAGCGCGATCCGCAGGCCTCGCTCAACCTCTACCGTGAGCGCGGCTTCGTCCCCGAGGGGCTGCTCAACTACCTCTCGTTGCTCGGCTGGTCGATCGCCGAGGACCGCGACATCTTTTCCATCGAGGAGATGGTGGCCGCGTTCGACATCAAGGATGTCAACGCCAACCCGGCGCGCTTCGACCTGAAGAAGTGCGAGCACATCAACGCCGAGCACATCCGCATGCTCGATGTGAAGACCTTCACCGAGGCGTGCGGCCCCTGGCTGAAGGCGCCGTTCGCCCCGTGGGCCCCGGAGGCCTTCGACGCCGCGCGGTTCGAGGCCATCGCCCCGCACGCCCAGACCCGCGTCACCGTCCTCTCGGACATCACGGCCAACGTCGACTTCCTCTTCCTCGACGAGCCGGTCGAGGACGAGGCGTCCTGGAACAAGGCGATGAAGGAGGGCTCCGACGCCCTGCTCGTCACCGCCCGCGCCAAGCTGATCGGCGCCGAGTGGAACGCCGAGGCGCTCAAGAACGCGATCCTCGCCGCGGGCGAGGAGCACGGCCTGAAGCTCGGCAAGGCCCAGGCCCCGCTCCGCGTCGCCGTCACCGGCCGTACGGTCGGCCTGCCGCTCTTCGAGTCCCTGGAGATCCTGGGCCGCGAGAAGACGATCGCCCGCATCGACGCGGCACTGGCCAAGCTGGCCGCGTAACGGTTGCCGGTCACACGATGGGGTGGTCGCTCGGGCAGAGCGGCCACCCCATCTGTATTCGGTTGGATTCTCCTTGTACGGCCGGACCCTGCCTCTGCCCGCGCACTACCGGTGCTTGGCCACCCGGAGCAGATGAAGGGCCGGCTCCGGTAGTTCGCGGCCCTTGGGCCAGACCGCGTGCAGGACGCGGTCCAGCCGGACAACGGGGCTGACCTCGACCTCTACCAGGCGGCCTGATGCCACGTCCTCGCGCACGGCGAGCGCGGAGAGCACCGCGGGGGCCAGACCCCGGGCTGCCGCGCTGCGCAGGGGGGCGGTGGAACCGAGCTCAAGGACCGGGACGGCGATTCCGTCGTACGGACGCAGCGCCCGCTCCAGCGTCTCCCGGGTACCGGAGCCCGCCTCGCGCAGCAGCAGCGGGGTGTCGGCCAGCTCACGTCCAGTCAGGGCGCTGCGACGGTGTGTCCAGGGGTGGCCGGGGGCCACCACGACCGCGAGCCGGTCACGCCCCACCGCTGAGCGGTGCAGATCGTCGGGGACCTGCGGGCCCTCGATAAAACCCAGATCGCAGCCCCCGCGGCGTAGTGCCTCGACCACGCCCCAGCTGTTGGTCACCGTCAGCCCGACGTGGGCGTCCGGGGCGCTGTCCCGCAAGGTGACGAGCCAGCCGGGCATCAGCTCTTCCGCGATGGTCAGACTGGCGGCGACATGCAGTCGGCTGTCCTGCCGCGACCGCAGCGCGGCGGCCCCTTCGACCAGCGCTGCGGCCTGTTCGAGCACCGCCCGCGCCCAGTCGGTCACCACCGCTCCGGCCGGGGTGAGCCGGGATCCCGCGGTGGAGCGGTCCAGGAGCTGCAGCCCGAGACGGCGCTCCAGCGTGCGCATCCGCGCGCTGGCCGACGGCTGGCTGATGAGCAGCCGCGCCGCCGCCCTGCCCAGGCTGCCGGTCTCCGCCACGGTGACAAGCAGTTGCAGTGACTGCAGGTCGGGCAGCGGGCGCTGCCCGCTGTCCCAGTTCTCGCCGCGCTCGCTCATAGGAAACCCTTCATAGGGCAACCCTATGACCTGGGCTCCGATTCGCGTCTACCGGGCGGCGTGGATCCCCCACACGCTGGTGATCATGACTCTGGACACGGATCACCCCCAGTCACCACCCCCTGGGCGACAGTCGGCGAAGCCATCACGCGGAGGCAGCGCGTCCGCACCGGGCCCGGTGCGCCGCAACGCTCCCGGCCTCGCGCTCGCCCTCGTCGGGCTCGGGCTGGCCGAGGGGGTGCACGCCCTGCTGCCCGCCGTGCCGATGCTGACCGCCGCTGTCGTGCTCGGAGTCGTGGCGGCGCATCTTCCCGGGGTGCATCCGTTCGTACGCGGCCGGGGCCGTGCAGGGCTCTCGATGGCGGGAAAGCGGCTGATGCGCGCCGGCATCGTGCTGCTCGGGCTGAAGCTCAGCATCGGCGATGTCCTCGGGCTCGGCTGGGCGACGGTGACCATGGTGCTCGGCGTGGTCCTCGTGACCTTCTTCGGAACCTGGTGGCTCGGCCGGAAGCTGGGACTGCCCGGCGACCAGCCGCTGCTGATCGCCACCGGCTACTCGATCTGCGGCGCCTCGGCGGTCAGCGCGGTCAGCAGTGCGCTCGGCAAGGAGGACGACGACGAGCAGCTCGCGGCCGACGTGGCGACCGCGGTCGCGCTGGTCACCCTGTGCGGGACCCTCGCCATCGCGATCCTGCCGCTGCTGCACCATCCGCTGGGCCTGGACACTGTTCAGTTCGGCCGCTGGGTGGGCGCCGGCGTCCACGACGTCGGCCAGGTCGTGGCCACCGCCCAGACGGCCGGACCGACCGCGCTCGGCGAGGCCGTGATGGTCAAGCTGATCCGGGTGGCGATGCTCGCACCGCTGGTCGCCGGGGTCGCTGTGGCCTACCGGCGGCGGGCTCACGAAGCGGCCGGCGGCCGGCAGGCGGTGGGCACCCGCCGCCCGGCCCTGATACCGCTGTTCGTGATCGGCTTCCTGGCGATGACGGCCCTGCGCAGCACGGGTCTGCTGCCCGCCGGAGTGCTCGATGCCGCCGACACCGCGCAGGAACTTCTGCTGGCCGCGGCACTGTTCGGTCTCGGCAGCGCCGTACATCTGCCGTCGCTCGCCCGTTCCGGAGCCAGGACGGCCATGCTCGGCCTCGCCTCCTGGGTGGTTATCGCGTCGGTGAGTTACGCGGGCGTCCTGCTCACCACCTGAGCGAGCCACACCGGGTCCCAGCGCCGTGGCGCCCCGTGGCGGATCGGGACCTTTCTCGGTGCGGGCCACGGCATCGTCCAATTCGGCAGCCGGATCCCGCAGCTGGACACCATCCAGCTGGATACGGATCACGCTCCGTCTTCGTCGATGGCGAGTCCCAACTCGCCAAGTACCGCACTGTGCTCGATCGCATGCGGGCTTGCGCCCTCGGGCCGTCGCTCCGGCTCCGGAGTGGCTGTGACGCCCCCTTGCCCGCCCTGTGACCGGTAGCCTCGCCGCATGCCGATCCGAGCCGTGCTCTGGGACATCGACGACACGATCTTCGACTACACGGGTGCCGACCGCGTCGGCATGCGCAAGCATCTCGAACAGGAGGGTCTGCCCGACGAATACGGCTCCGCCGAGGAGGCCCTCGTCGCGTGGCGGGCGATCACCGATACGCACTGGGCGCGGTTCGCCGCCGGGGAGACGGACTTCCAGGGGCAGCGCCGGGACAGGGTCCGGGAGTTCCTGTCGCGGGCCCTGACGGACGCCGAGGCCGACGACTGGTTCGCTCGCCACGTGGCCCACTACGAGGCCGCCTGGTCGCTTTTCCCCGACGCGGTGCCGGCCCTGGATCTGCTGGCCAACCACTACCGGCACGCGGTGCTGTCGAACTCCAGCATCCATAACCAGGACCGCAAGCTGCGCACGCTCGGCGTGCGGGAGCGGTTCGAGGCCGTGGTGTGCGCCGTGGAACTGGGCGTCTCCAAGCCCGAGGCCGGCGCGTTCCATGCCGCCTGTGAGGCGCTCGGGCTGGAGCCGCAGGACGTCGTGTACGTCGGAGACCACCCGGACATCGACGCAGCCGGGGCGGTGGCGGCGGGGCTGAAGGGGATCTGGCTGGACCGGGGCGGGCGCGGCGGACGGCCCGAACTGGAGCGCATCACCGGTCTCGATGAGCTCCCCGGACTGCTGGCGGACGATACCCGTTTTGGAGCGCCGGACACCTTCGGGTAATGTTCTTCCTGCGCCGCCCGAGCGGGCCGGAAGATCCGGTCGGGAAGCGCAAGCCGAACAAAATCCCCTCTGGGGGTTGAGTTTTGGTGGGCTATGGTGTAATTGGCAACACTACGGTTTCTGGTACCGTCATTCTAGGTTCGAGTCCTGGTAGCCCAGCGCAGATCTTCATCTGTACAACACGCCCCCGTTGTGTAGCGGCCTAGCACGCTGCCCTCTCACGGCAGTAGCGCCGGTTCGAATCCGGTCGGGGGTACAGATCCTTCCCGCGAGATCATCTGGGTCGCACCCACGATTTCGATGCAGGATCGCTAGGGCCCCCGTTGTGTAGCGGCCTAGCACGCTGCCCTCTCACGGCAGTAGCGCCGGTTCGAATCCGGTCGGGGGTACGGGTTTCACCATGGGCTATGGTGTAATTGGCAACACTACGGTTTCTGGTACCGTCATTCTAGGTTCGAGTCCTGGTAGCCCAGCGCAGATCTTCATCTGTACAACACGCCCCCGTTGTGTAGCGGCCTAGCACGCTGCCCTCTCACGGCAGTAGCGCCGGTTCGAATCCGGTCGGGGGTACAACAGAGCAAGGAACCAAGGGCCCTTCACTTCGGTGAGGGCCCTTGGTCGTGTGCCCGGGCCCGTCGGACTCAGAGTCCGTACCGCCGGTTCGACTCCTCCTCCTGGGCCAGCCGGCGCAGCGACAGCAACAGCGGTTCGTACAGCACGACCGAGGCCACCGCCATCTCCACCTGCTCCGCTCCTGCCGGATAGGACTCCATCATGTCCAGGTCGCGGACCGCGACTTGCTCCATGAGGCGGGGGGATACCGGGGCGGCCGAGGGGGACGTGGTCGTCCTGCTCATCGGGATGCGCATCAATCACTTCTGGGGCGTGCACCACTGGCTGCCGGTCTTTGCGGCAATGCCGCGCATGCTGCGGGAGTTGAGCCGGAACAGGAGCCGCGGGCTGCTCGGCTGCACCCTGCTGTCCGGATCGCCGAGGACGTACTACGTCGTCCAGTACTGGGAGTCGAAGGAGAAGCTCTACGCGTACGCCGCCGCGCCCGACATGTTCCACCGCAAGGCCTGGGCGATGATGAACCGCAAGGAGAAGAAGTCCCGGCAGCACGTGGGGCTGTGGCACGAGACATACATCGCGCCCGCGGGGTCGTACGAATCGATCTACGCCGACATGCCGCCGTACGGACTGGCTGCGGCGACGGGCGTGCTGCCGATCGAGGGGCGGGGACGCCGGGCGGCGGACCGTCTCGCGCACCGCTCATCCAGGGAGCGGAAGGGCTGAGAGGGGGCCGTCACGACGCTGGGACGGCCGGGGAACGATTTCTTGCTGTGCTGTGCTGTGCTGTGCTGTGCTTGTGCGGCAGGGCGGTCCGGCGGGTCCGAGTGCCGTGCCTGTAGGTGATCCGTACGTCAGCCGGTGCGGCGCAGGGCCTCGCTCAGCCGGGCCGCCGAGTCGATGACCGCCTGGGCGTGCATCCGGCCCGGGTGGCGGGTCAGCCGCTCGATCGGTCCGGAGACCGAGACCGCGGCGACCACCCGGTTCGACGGCCCGCGTACCGGCGCCGAGACCGAGGCGACGCCCGGCTCCCGCTCGCCGATCGACTGGGCCCAGCCCCGGCGGCGCACGCCCGAGAGCGCCGTCGCCGTGAAGCGGGCGCCCTGGAGGCCGCGGTGCAGGCGCTCCGGCTCCTCCCAGGCCATCAGGATCTGGGCCGAGGAGCCCGCCTTCATGGTCAGGGTGGAGCCCACCGGTACGGTGTCCCGCAGTCCGGACAGCCGCTCCGCCGCAGCCACGCAGATCCGCATGTCGCCCTGCCGGCGGTAGAGCTGCGCGCTCTCGCCGGTGATGTCCCGCAGATGCGTGAGCACCGGGCCGGCCGTCGCCAGCAGGCGGTCCTCGCCTGCCGCGGCCGCGAGCTCCGCCAGTCGGGGGCCGAGGATGAATCGGCCCTGCATGTCCCTCGCCACCATCCGGTGGTGTTCCAGTGCCACAGCCAGTCGATGAGCTGTGGGTCGTGCAAGCCCGGTCGCCGCGACCAGCCCGGCGAGGGTGGCCGGGCCGGACTCCAGGGCGCTCAATACCAGAGCCGCCTTGTCGAGAACGCCGACGCCGCTAGAATTGTCCATACGACGATACTCGCGTCTCACTCTGTGAAACGCAAGTTCAATTTCCGGCGGAAGTTGCGAACCTGTAGGGGCGGCCGCACAACGGCCCGTAGCCACCGCCCCGTACGGGGGTCCGGACGGCAGCGCACCGAAATCTCTAGTTGGGCCGGCGAAGACGCCGGCCGGAGGGAAAGCGATGGGTAGGACACTCGCGGAGAAGGTCTGGGACGACCACGTCGTCCGGCGCGCGGACGGCGAGCCCGATCTTCTCTTCATCGATCTGCACCTGCTGCACGAGGTGACCAGCCCCCAGGCCTTCGACGGCCTCCGGCAGGCCGGACGCCGGGTGCGGCGCCTCGACCTCACCATCGCCACCGAGGATCACAACACCCCGACCCTCGACATCGACAAGCCGATCGCCGACCCGGTCTCCCGCGCCCAGTTGGAGACCCTGCGCAAGAACTGCGCGGAGTTCGGCGTACGGCTGCACCCGCTGGGCGACGTCGAGCAGGGCGTCGTGCACGTGGTCGGCCCGCAGCTGGGGCTGACCCAGCCCGGCACCACGGTCGTCTGCGGCGACTCCCACACCTCCACGCACGGCGCTTTCGGCGCGCTGGCGTTCGGTATCGGCACCAGCCAGGTCGAGCACGTCCTGGCCACGCAGACGCTGCCGCTGGCCCGCCCGAAGACCATGGCGATCACCATCGGCGGCGAACTGCCCGACGGTGTCACGGCCAAGGACCTGATCCTCGCGATCATCGCCCGGATCGGCACCGGCGGCGGCCAGGGCTACATCCTCGAATACCGCGGCTCCGCCATCGAGAAGCTCTCGATGGAAGCCCGGATGACCATCTGCAACATGTCGATCGAGGCAGGCGCCCGGGCCGGCATGATCGCCCCGGACGAGACCACGTTCGACTATCTGAAGGGCCGCGACCACGCCCCTCAGGGCGAGGACTGGGACGCCGCCGTCGCGTACTGGAAGACGCTGCGCACGGACGACGACGCGGTCTTCGACGCCGAGGTCGTCATCGACGCCGCCGAACTGGCGCCGTTCGTCACCTGGGGCACCAACCCCGGCCAGGGCGCGCCCCTGTCGGGACACGTCCCCGACCCGGCTTCGTACGAGGACGCCTCGGAGCGGAACGCCGCCGAAAAGGCCCTGGAATACATGGGGTTGACCGCCGGACAGCCGCTGCGCGAGATCAACGTCGACACCGTCTTCGTAGGCTCCTGCACCAACGGCCGGATCGAGGACCTGCGCAACGCGGCCGCGATCCTGGACGGCCGCAAAGTCGCCGACGGCGTACGGATGCTGGTCGTCCCGGGCTCGGTCCGGGTCGCCCTGCAGGCCGTCGAGGAGGGCCTGAACAAGGTCTTCACCGCGGCCGGCGCGGAATGGCGGCACGCGGGCTGCTCGATGTGTCTCGGCATGAACCCCGACCAGCTGGCCCCCGGCGAGCGCTCCGCGTCGACCTCGAACCGTAACTTCGAGGGCCGGCAGGGCAAGGGCGGCCGTACCCACCTGGTCTCCCCGCAGGTCGCCGCCGCCACCGCCGTGCTGGGCCATCTGGCCTCGCCGGCCGACCTGTCCGACGCCCTTACGTCCGCCGGAGTCTGAGAACCATGGAAGCTTTCACCGCACACACCGGCCGGGCCGTCCCGCTGCGCCGCAGCAACGTCGACACCGACCAGATCATCCCCGCCCACTGGCTGAAGAAGGTCACCCGCGACGGCTTCGAGGACGGGCTCTTCGAGGCATGGCGCAAGGACCCCGAGTTCGTCCTCAACCGGCCCGAGCGGGACGGCGCAACGGTCCTGGTGGCCGGTCCCGACTTCGGTACCGGGTCCTCCCGTGAACACGCCGTCTGGGCCCTGCAGAACTACGGCTTCAAGGCGGTCATCTCCTCCCGGTTCGCCGACATCTTCCGCGGCAACTCGCTGAAGAACGGGCTGCTGACCGTGGTCCTCGACCAGAAGGTCGTCGACGCACTGTGGGAGCTGACCGAGGCCGACCCGGCCGCCGCGGTCACCGTCGACCTGGAGGCACGCCAGGTCCGAGCCGAGGGCATCACCGCCGACTTCGAGCTCGACGCGAACGCCCGCTGGCGACTGCTGAACGGGCTGGACGACATCAGCCTCACCCTTCAGAACGAAGCGGACATCGCGACTTATGAGGTGGCAAGGCCGACCTTCAAGCCGCGTACAATTAACGCCTGAGCAGCGCGTTTCCAGTACTGCGCCCCCTGCCTTCTGGTAGGGGGCGCAGTCGCTTGTTGAGACCCCATCGGGCGACAACTCGCCCCAGATGGCACAATCGGTGCATGGAACGCGACAGCCAACTCAAGCTTTACGGCCAAGTCGCCGACCGATTGAAGGAAGCGCACACAACAGTGCGCGCACTGCAAGTCCCGGAGGGCGTACGGATGGCGCTGTCCCGGAAGCTGTTGGTCATCACGGCCGCGGCGAAGCATGATCTCCCGGATGCGGCAAGGCGTCTGGACCGGTTGATGAAGGACCTCGATGAGGGCCGATTCCCCGAAGGTGACTGACCTCTGCGGAACTGCGCAGTGGTCGACTTCGTTGCGGCACTAGGGTGATTAGCCCGTTTCGTGTTTGATTTGCGGTATATATCTGCCTAACGTGCGAAAACGCTTGAACGCTTACGTTCTGGCAATGTCTCCGAAGGGGAAGACGTGAACAAGGCACAGCTCGTAGAAGCGATTGCCGACAAGGTCGGCGGCCGTCAGCAGGCCGCGGACGCGGTCGACGCGGTACTCGACGCGATCGTCCGTGCAGTTGTCGCGGGGGACCGGGTCTCGGTCACCGGTTTCGGCTCGTTCGAGAAGGTCGACCGCCCGGCCCGCTACGCCCGCAACCCGCAGACGGGTGAGCGCGTGCGGGTCAAGAAGACCTCGGTGCCCCGTTTCCGCGCGGGACAGGGCTTCAAGGACCTGGTCAGCGGCTCGAAGAAGCTCCCCAAGCACGATGTGGCCGTGAAGAAGGCGCCCAAGGGCAGCCTCTCGGGTGGTGTTTCCGCCCGTGCGACCACCAAGGCCGCGGCCAAGAAGGCCGCCGCCAAGAAGGCCGCGGTGAAGAAGGTCACCGCCAAGAAGACCGTGACGGCGGCGAAGACCGCCGCGGCCAAGAAGGTCACCGCGAAGAAGACCACGGCAGCCGCGAAGACCACCGCAGCGGCCAAGAAGACGACGGCTGCCAAGAAGGCCGTCGCCGCCAAGACCGCGCCCGCCAAGAAGGCCGCGGCGAAGAAGGCGCCCGCGAAGAAGGCCACGGCGCGCAAGACCACGGCCAAGAAGGCCGTCGCACGGAAGAAGTGAGACCGAGCAGCGCAGGGCTACTCACACGCGCCGGGCCGGGCTCCCCTGGGGGAGCCCGGCCCGCGGGCTGTCCGGGGAGCGTTGAGCGGCCCCGTGGGCCGGACGCGCCCTTCAGAACGTCTGCAGCGTCACCAGGGTGATTCGCAGGGTCGCTCCCTCGCCCTCCACCTCGATCCGCACCCGCTGCCCCGGGCGCAGCAACCGCAGGCCACCCGCGTCGAAGGCGGGGGCGTCGAATTCCACCGGGGTGCCGTCGTCGAGCAGCACACTGCCGGTGCGGGTCTCGGGGTCGTACGTGTACGAGGTCGCCTGCATGAACGGCAGCCTATCGGTCCCTCGCGGGCACTTCCGCGGCCAAGCTGCCCGCCGTGTGCGGACCCACCCCGAGGGCCAGCGCGGCCCGCAGATCGGCGCCGGTGTCCACGTCCTGGCGGACCGAGTCGATACCGGCCGGGACTATTTCCACCGCGCCGGAGGCAAGATGCCGAGCCCGGGACGGACCACCGAAAGCCGGACGCAATTCCACCCCCGCCGAAGCCGACAGAAAAGTCGTGCCGATTCCTGCCGCATCCGTAACAAATGCGCGCGGAAATTCAGCGGCGAATTCGAGCACCCGGGCCAATTCCGCGGGACGCAGCGCGGGCAGATCCGCGTTGAGCGCGGCGAGTGCCGCGGCGGGCCTTCGGTCGCGTATCGCCCGCTCCCCGTGGGCCAGCGCGGCATTGAGCCCGGCGGTCGGCCGGTCGGGAACGATGCGCGCGCCGAGCGCCGAGAGCGCGCCCCCGGCCACCGGGTCGTCCGTGACGACCACCACATCCCGTACCGCCCGGCAGGCCAGCGCGGCGGCCACGGTGTCCTGGGCGAAGGCCAGAGCGAGCCGGGGGCGCAGCAAGGGGCCCGTTGCCTGCGTCAGTCTGCTCTTGGCCCGTGCCAGCGGCTTCAACGGGACGACCAGGGACCACAGCCCGGTCCGGTCGGTGTTCGTGGCGATCTCCCCCCTCGGTGCGCATCGCCGCTTATTCTCGCCTGCCGGTACGACAACGCGGTGCGACAACCAGAAGGGGAGGCCCCGGGGGCGGGGCGTACGGTGTTCTCGACAGAGCAGGGGCCTGGGGTGACACTTGACCGCCACAGGCAGGCAAACATGTCAGGTCCGTAGAGGAAGGTGTCCGAGTGTCCGGCCGCAGAATCGGCTTCTGGTACCGCCTGGCGGCGGTCATCGCAAAACCGCCGCTGGTGGTTCTGTTCAAGCGTGACTGGCGGGGAATGGAGCACATTCCGGCCGAAGGCGGATTCATCACTGCGGTCAATCACAACTCGTATCTGGACCCGCTCTCCTACGGTCATTTCCAGTACAACACCGGCCGGGTGCCGCGGCTCCTCGCCAAGGCGGGGCTCTTCAAGACACCCTTTGTCGGAATGATGCTGCGTGGCACCGGACAGATCCCCGTGTACCGCGAGACGACCAATGCGCTGGACGCCTTCCGGGCCGCCGTCGACGCCATCGAGCGCGGCGAATGCGTCGCCTTCTATCCGGAGGGGACCCTCACCCGCGACCCCGACATGTGGCCGATGGCCGGCAAGACCGGAGCCGCCCGCGTCGCGTTGATGACGAAGGCCCCGGTCATCCCCGTTGCCCAGTGGGGCGCGAACCTGGTGATGCCGCCGTACGCCAAGGAGAAGAAGCTCCGACTCTTCCCGCGCAAGACCCTCCAGGTGCAGGCCGGTCCACCCGTCGACCTCTCCCGGTTCTACGACAAGGAGCCGACGCCCGACGTCCTGCGCGAGGCGACCGAGGTCATCATGGCCGCGGTGACCGCACAGCTGGAGGACGTCCGCGGCGAGAAGGCGCCCGCCGAGCTCTACGACCACCACAAGGCGCGTGCCGAACAGCGGCGCAAGGCCGAAGGAGAGGGACCCAAGTGACGCACCCCGTAAAAGCAGCCGTCTTCGGAACCGGCTCATGGGGTACGGCCTTCGGCATGATCCTCGCCGACGCCGGCTGCCAGGTCACCCTCTGGGGCCGCCGCGCCGAGGTCGCCGAGGCCATCAACACGACTCGTACCAACCCCGAATATCTGCCGGGAATTGAACTCCCCGAGTCCATCCGGGCCACCACCGACGCCGCCCGGGCGCTGCGCGGCGCCGACTTCGCCGTACTCGTCGTGCCCTCCCAGACGCTGCGCGCCAACCTCGCCGACTGGGCCCCGCACCTCGACCCCGACACCGTCCTCGTCTCGTTGATGAAGGGCGTCGAACTCGGCACCGCGAAGCGGATGAGCGAGGTCATCGAGGACGTCACCAAGGTCTCCGCAGACCGCATCGCCGTCGTCACCGGACCCAACCTGGCCAAGGAGATCGCCGAACGCCGCCCCGCAGCGGCCGTCGTCGCCTGCCAGGACGAGTCGGTGGCCCAGCGCCTCCAGGCCGCCTGCCACACCCCGTACTTCCGCCCGTACACCAACACCGATGTGGTCGGCTGCGAGCTCGGCGGCGCGGTGAAGAACGTCATCGGTCTCGCTGTCGGCATCGCCGACGGGATGGGGCTCGGCGACAACGCCAAGGGCTCGCTCATCACCCGCGGCCTCGCCGAGACCACCCGGCTCGGTCTCGCCATGGGCGCCGACCCGCTGACGTTCTCCGGACTCGCGGGCCTCGGCGACCTCGTGGCGACGTGCTCCTCGCCGCTGTCGCGCAACCACACCTTCGGCACCAACCTCGGCCGCGGCATGACGCTGGAAGAGACCATCGCCGTCACCAAGCAGACCGCCGAGGGCGTCAAGTCCTGTGAATCGGTGCTCGATCTGGCGCGCCGGCACGGCGTCGACATGCCCATCACGGAGACGGTCGTCTCCATCGTCCACGAGGGCAAGCCGCCGATGGTCGCTCTGGGCGAGCTGATGTCGCGCAGCGCGAAGGCCGAGCGGCACTGACGCCCGACCGGCCCCGGTGACACTGACGCGACCCGTACCAGCAGGTACGCTCAACGCGATATGAGCAGCGAGAACCTCCCCCAGAGCCCGGAGCAGCAGCTCCGCAAGCCGCGCGTGGCCGTCGTGTTCGGCGGCCGCAGCTCCGAACACGGTATTTCGGTCGTCACGGCAGGTGCCGTCCTGAACGCCATCGACCGGACGAAGTACGACGTCCTGCCGATCGGCATCACGACGGACGGCCGCTGGGCGCTCACCGCCGACGAGCCCGCACGCATGGCCATCACGGACCGGAAGATGCCGGACGTGGCTCAACTGGCCGAGTCCTCCGAGGGCGGCGTGGTGCTCTCCGTCGACCCCGGCAGCCGCGAAGTGGTCTACAGCGAGCCCGGCTCGGTGCCCAAGGCGCTCGGCGAGGTCGACGTCGTCTTCCCCGTCCTGCACGGGCCGTACGGCGAGGACGGCACGCTTCAGGGGCTCCTGGAGCTGTCCGGCGTGCCGTACGTGGGTGCCGGTGTGCTCGCCTCGGCGGTCGGCCAGGACAAGGAATACATGAAGCGGGTGTTCACGTCGTTCGGGCTGCCCGTCGGCCCGTACGTCGTCGTCCGCCCCCGCGAATGGGACAACGACCGCCTCGCCGCCCGCAAGCGCATCGTGGACTTCGCCGGGGAACACGGCTGGCCGCTCTTCGTCAAGCCCGCGCGGGCCGGCTCGTCCATCGGCATCACCAAGGTCGACGACCTCTCCGGACTCGACGAGGCGATCGAGGAAGCCCGCCGCCACGACCCCAAGTTCCTCGTCGAGTCGCTGCTGCGTGGCCGCGAGATCGAGTGCGGGGTGCTGGAGTTCGAGGACGGACCGCGTGCCAGCGTGCCCGCCGAGATCCCGCCGGTCACCTCGCACGACTTCTACGACTTCGAGGCCAAGTACATCGACTCGGCGTCCGGGATCGTGCCCGCCCCGCTCACCGAGGAGCAGACCGCCGAGGTCCAGCGGCTCGCGATCGACGCGTTCGAGGCGGCGTCCTGCGAGGGCCTGGTGCGCGCCGACTTCTTCCTCACCGAGGACGGCACGTTCGTCATCAACGAGATCAACACGCTGCCGGGCTTCACCCCGATCTCCATGTACCCGCGGATGTGGCAGGAGAGCGGTGTGAGCTACCAGGAGCTGGTCGACCGGCTGATCCAGGCGGCGTTGACCCGGCCCACCGGCCTGCGCTGACCCGGCGCTACACGCTACTGGGGACCGTCTTCCTGACGGCTGCGGCGAACGCCGCCAGCGGGCTGGCGTCATGGGCGTACGCCGTCGAGAGCGTCACCTCGACATACGCCTTGCGATAGGTCGTGGTGAAGCGCGGACCGGCGTCCTCCGGCTGCTCCAGCAGCCAGTTGACGCCGTCCGCGTCGGTCCCCTTGGCCATGGGATCGTCCATCTTCGCGGGCCGGTCGACACCGCAGCGCAGTACGATCGCCCCGTCCCCCCATGAGGCGGTCAGCACGGACTTCGGCCCGGAGTCGTCACGGTTCTGTCCGGCAACGGTCTCCGGCAGCTCCTTGTGCAGGGCACCGCAGTAGGCTGCGACTTCCGGCATCGGGGTGGGGACCGTGATCGACGCCGCGACGTCCGTTGTGGAACAGCCCGCCGTGGCCAGCACCAGAACGGCAGCGGACGGACCGAGAAACACGGGGCGGCGGAGCCGGCGGCGGAAGGACGTCACCGGCCCAGCGTAGACGGGGGCTACAGGTGGACGACCGGGCAGGTCAGTGTTCTGGTGATGCCTTCCACCTGCTGGACCTTGGCGACCACCATGCGGCCGAGCTCATCGACTGTGTCGGCCTGCGAGCGCACGATCACGTCGTAGGGGCCGGTGACGTCCTCTGCCTGGATCACTCCCGGGATTTTCGCGATGGTCTCGGCGACGGTCGACGCCTTGCCCACCTCGGTCTGAATAAGGATGTACGCCTGTACCACGGAACCTCCAGGGCGGCCACGAGGATCATGTGGGGGAAAGAGACGCCACGGTATCGCGTTGCCGAGGGCGGCGGGGAGACCTGTGGAACGGATGACGTCCACAGCGTGGCGCACGGATGCCATGAGTTGACGTATGCCTTGACAGTACCGACAGCACTGAAGGCCCGCGACCGCAAGCGCAGCGGTGCGGACGAGGGACAGGCATGCCGGTGACAACGGGGGCAGACTGCTCCCGGCGGCGGCCGGGCCACGGCCCGGACCACCGGCCGCCGACCCAGACCGGACGTCCGTCCGGCGCGACAGATGAGAGGTGAGACTCGGTGAAGGGAACCGTGGGCGAGTTGGGGGAGTTCGGGCTCATCAAGGAGCTCACGTCCCGGCTCACCAGCACTCCGGCGGTACGGCTCGGACCTGGCGACGACGCCGCGGTCGTGGCCGCTCCCGACCGCAGGGTCGTGGCCAGTACGGACATCCTGTTGGAGGGACGGCACTTCCGCCGCGACTGGTCGACGGCGTACGACGTCGGACGCAAGGCCGCCGCACAGAACCTCGCCGACATCGCCGCCATGGGCGCCGTCCCCACCGCGCTGCTGCTCGGCCTGGTCGTCCCGGCCGAACTCCCGGTCACCTGGGCGGGCGAGTTGATGGACGGCATCCGTGACGAGTGCCAGGTCGCGGGGGCGGCCGTGGTCGGCGGTGACGTCGTCGGCGGGGAGACCATCACCGTCGCGATCACCGCACTCGGCGATCTGCGCAACCACGAACCCGTCACCCGGGCCGGTGCCCGACCCGGCGATGTCGTCGCCGTCACCGGCTGGCTCGGCTGGTCCGCCGCCGGGTACGCGGTCCTGTCCCGCGGCTTCCGCTCGCCGCGCGCCTTCGTCGAGGCCCACCGGCGCCCCGAACCGCCGTACCACGCGGGCCCCGCGGCCGCCGGACTCGGCGCCACCGCCATGACGGACGTCAGTGACGGACTCGTCGCCGACCTCGGACACATTGCCGAGGCCAGCCAGGTCCGGATCGATCTGCGGTCCGGGCTGATCGACATCCCCTCGCAGATGTCCGACATCGGCCAGGCGGTCGGCGTGGACCCGCTCCAGTGGGTGCTCACCGGGGGAGAGGACCATGCGATCGTCGCGACCTTCCCCCAGGACGTGAAGCTGCCCGCCCGCTGGAAGGTGATCGGCGAGGTCCTCAACCCGTCGGTGCTGCCCCAGGTGACGGTCGACGGGGCCCCGTGGACCAGCAAGGGTGGCTGGGACCACTTCGGCGGCATCGAGGACGCCCGGTAGATTGAGGCGTATGCCCGTATCTTCTGCCGCACCGCAGGTACCGCTCGTCCCACCCCGTGTGCTCACCGTCGCCGGATCCGACTCCGGCGGCGGTGCGGGCATCCAGGCCGACCTCAAGACGATGCTGGCGCTCGGCGTGCACGGCATGAGCGTGATCACCGCGGTGACCGCGCAGAACTCGCTGGGTGTCCAGGGGGCATGGGAGCTGCCCGTGGAGGCGGTACGGACCCAGTACCGCAGCGTCGTCGACGACATCGGCGTCCAGGCGGTGAAGACCGGCATGCTCGCGTCGGCCGCCCTCGTCGAGACCGTCGCCGCACTTCTCGCGGGAACGGACGCCCCGGTGGTCGTCGACCCGGTGGGGGTCTCCAAGCACGGTGATCCACTGCTCGCTGCCGAAGCCCTCGATTCCGTACGGACGAAACTGCTGCCGGTCGCCACGGTGGCAACCCCCAACCTGGACGAGGTGGCGCAGCTCACCGGCGTGACGGTCACGGACGAGACCGGAATGAGGCAGGCCGCGGCGGAGATCCTGGGATACGGGCCGCGCTGGGTCGTCATCAAGGGCGGTCACCTGCCCGGCGAACCGGTCGACCTCCTCACGGACGGCACCGAGGAGCACTGGCTGCGCGCCCCCCGCCACGACAACCGGCACACGCACGGCACGGGCTGCACCCTCGCCTCCGCGATCGCCTGCGGGCTGGCCCGGGGCAACGACGTACCGGCGGCCGTACGGGCCGCGAAGGCGTACGTCACCGGGGCGATCGCGGCGGGCTTCCCACTGGGCACCGGGATCGGCCCGGTCCGGCACGGCTGGCAGCTGTAACGACCTCTCCGCGACGGGGAGTGGGGCACAGCAAAAAGCCGGTCCACCGAGGTGGACCGGCTTTTTGGGCAACCGGAAGGCTGCGCTACGACGGGAACGTCAGCGCGCGACCTTGCCGGCCTTGATGCACGAGGTGCAGACGTTGAGCCGCTTCGGCGTCCGACCGACCACGGCACGCACGCGCTGGATGTTGGGATTCCAGCGACGGGACGTACGGCGGTGCGAGTGCGAAATGTTGTTGCCGAAGCCCGGCCCCTTGCCGCAGACGTCGCAGTTGGCAGCCACGGGTCACTCCAAAGACTTCAGGTGCACTTACAGTGAATTCCGGCGCGCCGGAATCATTTGACTGAAGTGGCGGTACCGGAGGAAAGGCCCGACTCTCATCGGGCAACCGAAGCAGCATACAACGGCTGCGTCGGTGGAACGAAACTACCATGGGTTTCCCCGCCGTCTGCCCTGCCCCTGTCCCCGCCGGACGCACCGGGCGGGACTAGTCTGCGGTTCAGTCAGCCCGCACGGCCGCTCTCCAGGAGGAACACCAGGTGCCGCAGACCGCCGACGACATGAACGCCGTCGCGGTGCGTACCTGGTGCTCACTGGCGCTGGAGGCGTTGGGCCGGGAGCGTGAGGCGATCGACGCGATCAACGTCTACCCCGTCGCGGACGGGGACACCGGCACCAACCTCTATCTGACGGTGGAATCGGCGGCGGCCGCCGTCGAGGCGGTCTTCGCCGCCCACGAGACCGGTACGTCCGTGCCCGCCCTCGCCGATGTCGTACGAGCCATGGCACACGGGGCGCTGATCGGCGCCCGCGGCAACTCCGGCACGATCCTTGCGCAGCTGTTGCGCGGCATGGCGGAGGTGCTGGCCGACGGGCACGATGCGGACCATCTGCGCCGCGCCCTGACCCGGGCCGCCGAGGCCGCCCGGCAGGCCGTCGCGCACCCTGTCGAGGGCACGGTGCTGACCGTGGCCTCGGCGGCCGCCGAGGCCGCCGGGTGCACGGCGGGCGACCCGAGACCGGAAGCGGTCGCGCAGGCGGCGTACGAAGGGGCGCGTACGGCACTGGACGCGACCCCCGGGCAGCTCGCCGTCCTCGGGCGGGCGGGAGTCGTCGACGCCGGAGGCCGTGGCCTGGTGACCGTCCTGGGGGCGCTTGTCGAGGCGGTCTCCGGTGAGGCGCCCGCACGCGGGACCTGGGTGACGCCCGACATCGCCCCCGTGACCGCTGCCGTCGCCGACGACTGCGCGGCAGGCGGCCCGGCGGACGGACCCGCCTTCGAGGTGATCTATCTCCTGGAGGCCCGGGACGACGCCGTCGACCGGCTGCGGGCCCGGCTCGACGGGCTCGGCGACTCGCTTGTCGTGGTCGGCGGCGACGGGCTGTGGAACGTCCACGTCCATGTCGACGACGCCGGTGCGGCGGTGGAGGCCGGGGTCGAGGCGGGCAGACCGTACCGGATCCGGATCACCCACTTCGGCGCCGACCGGGTCCACCCCCGCCACAGCGAGCCCGCCCAGCGCGGTGTCGTCGTGGTGGTCCCGGGCGACGGGCTCTCCGGGCTGTGCACGGAGGCCGGCGCGACCACGGTGCTCGCCCGCCCCGGAGAGCCGCCCGCCAGCGGTGAACTGGTCGATGCGATCCGTCGCGCCCACGCCCGCGAGGTGGTCCTCCTGCCCAACGACGCGGAGCTGCGCCACACGGCCGCGGCGGCCGCGGAGCAGGCCCGAACGGAAGGCATCAGGGTCGCCCTGATCCCGACCCGCGCCGCCGTCCAGGGCATCGCGGCGCTCGCCGTCCACGAACCGGACCGCAGCTTCGACGAGGACGTGGTGGCGATGACCGCCGCGGCCGGCGCCACCCGGTACGCCGAACTGGCCGTCGCCGAGCGGCAGTCGTGGACCATGGCGGGCATCTGCCAGGCCGGCGACATCCTGGGGCTGATCGACGGCGATGTGGCGGTCATCGGCGAGGACGTGCCCGGCACGGCCCGGGCCGTCCTCGACCGGATGCTGTCGGCGGGCGGTGAACTCGTGACGCTGGTCCTGGGCGAGGACGTGCCGGACAGCCTGGCGGAGGCACTGCAGGAGCATGTGCGCGAGGGGTACCTGGCGGTGGACACGGTGGTGTACCGGGGCGGCCGCCAGTGCGCTCCGCTGCTGATCGGGGTGGAGTAGGACAACCCGCCCCCGGGGCCGGGTTGTCCTCGATCGCCGGCCGGGCGGCGACATCGAGTCCGTCCAGCGATCGACGGCGCAACGGTCACCGCGGATGTCATCGTCGCAGCGCCGTTGGAGGACGGGCGACGGGGCGGGCCGGGCGATCGCGAGCGAGGAGCCGGGGACCGGTCCCAGTGGCGCGCAGACGTTTCCGACCAGGGGATTCCGGTGGTGCGGGCGACTTCTGTCAGTGGCGTGGTGTGCAATGGATCGCGTGTCCGCGTTCGATGAACCCCTGAAGAAGCTGCTCGGCGGTGCCACCGCGAAGGTGATGGCCGAGCACCTCGACCTGCACACGGTCGGTGATCTGCTGCACCACTACCCGCGGCGGTACGAGGAGCGCGGCCAGCTCACCGCGCTGGCGGACCTCCCGCTGGACGAGCACGTGACCGTCGTCGCCCAGGTCGCCGACGCGCGGATCATGGTGTTCAACAACGGCAGGGGCAAGCGCCTGGAGGTGACCCTCACCGACGGCAGCGGCCGGCTGCAGCTGGTCTTCTTCGGCCACGGCGTGCACAAGCCGCACAAGGAGCTCCTGCCGGGCCGCCGGGCGATGTTCGCGGGCAAGGTCTCCGTCTTCAACCGGAAGATGCAGCTCGCGCACCCCACGTACCAGCTGCTCGACACCGCGGACGCCGACGAGGCCACGGAGGCGGTGGACGCCTTCGCCGGGCGGCTGCTGCCCATCTATCCCGCCTGCAAGCAGCTCGACTCCTGGCGGATCGCCAAGGCCGTCGACACCGTGCTGCCCAGCGCCCGGGACGCCGTTGACCCGCTGCCGCTCCCGCTGCGCGAGGGGCGTGGCTTCACCCCGCTGCCCGAGGCACTGCTGAAGATCCACCGCCCGCAGACCAAGGCGGACATCGCCGACGCCAGGGACCGGCTGAAGTGGGACGAGGCGTTCGTCCTGCAGGTCGCGCTCGCCCGCCGACGGTACGCGGACACCCAGCTCCCGGCGGTGGCACGCAGGCCAGGGCACGGCGGGCTGCTCGACGCCTTCGACGCCAAACTGCCGTTCACCCTCACCGAGGGCCAGGAGAAGGTCTCCAAGGAGATCTTCGACGACCTGGCGACCGAGCACCCGATGCACCGGCTGCTGCAGGGCGAAGTCGGGTCCGGGAAGACCATGGTCGCGCTGCGCGCCATGCTCGCCGTCGTCGACGCGGGCGGACAGGCCGCGATGCTCGCCCCCACCGAGGTGCTCGCCCAGCAGCACCACCGCTCCATCACCGAAATGATGGGCGAGCTCGCCGAAAACTGGGGGCTGTGGCGCGAAGCGCCTCCTCAGGAGGGGCGGCGGTCGGGCGACGGGCGGGCGCTGGACGGCTCCGACCTCGGTACGAAGGTGGTGCTGCTGACCGGGTCCATGGGGATGGCGGCCCGCCGTCAGGCGTTGCTGGACCTGGTCACCGGCGAGGCCGGGATCGTGATCGGCACGCATGCGCTGATCGAGGACAAGGTGCAGTTCCACGACCTGGGGCTGGTCGTCGTCGACGAGCAGCACCGCTTCGGCGTGGAACAGCGCGACGCGCTGCGGTCCAAGGGGAAGCAGCCGCCGCACCTGCTGGTGATGACCGCCACCCCCATTCCCCGTACGGTCGCGATGACGGTCTTCGGCGACCTGGAGACGTCCGTCCTGGACCAGCTGCCGGCGGGCCGCTCGCCGATCGCCAGCCATGTCGTCCCCGCCAAGGACAAGCCGCACTTCCTCAGCCGCGCCTGGGAGCGGGTCCGCGAGGAGGTCGGGAACGGGCATCAGGCATACGTCGTCTGCCCCCGGATCGGTGACGACGCCGACGACGAGGCCGAGAAGAAGAACAGGAAGAAGGCCGCGGAGAAGGCAGCCGAGGAGGACGGGGAGAAGCGCCCGCCGCTCGCGGTCCTGGAGATCGCCGAACAGCTCGCCAAGGGCGCCCTGGCCGGTCTGCGCATCGAGGTGCTGCACGGCAGGATGAACCCCGACGACAAGGACGACGTGATGCGCCGCTTCGCCGCGGGCCAGGTCGACGTCCTGGTCGCGACGACCGTCATCGAGGTCGGGGTCAACGTCCCCAACGCCACCGCGATGGTGATCATGGACGCCGACCGGTTCGGCGTCTCCCAGCTCCACCAGCTCCGCGGCCGGGTCGGCCGGGGCTCCGCCGCCGGCCTCTGCCTGCTCGTCAGCGAGGCGCACGAGGCGAGCCCCGCCCGCGCCCGGCTCTCCGCCGTCGCCGCCACCCTCGACGGCTTCGAACTGTCCCGGATCGACCTCGAACAGCGCCGCGAGGGCGATGTCCTCGGCCAGGCCCAGTCCGGGGTCCGCACGTCCCTGAGGGTGCTCTCCGTCATCGACGACGAGGAGGTCATCGCCGCAGCCCGCGAGGAGGCCGTGACGATCGTCGCAGCGGATCCGGACCTGGACCGCCTCCCGGAGCTGCGCACCGCGCTGGCCGCCCTGCTCGACAAGGAGCGCGAGGAGTACCTCGACAAGGGCTGAGCGCACGGGGCCCCCGGGCCCCGGCGGGCCGGACGCCATATCGTGGGATGCACGGCGCCCGCCCCACCCCGGCGGGCCACCCCCGACCCGAGGATCAGACACCCATGACCCGCGTGATCGCCGGCTCGGCCGGCGGACGCCGCCTGGCCGTCCCGCCCGGCTCCGGCACCCGCCCCACCTCCGACCGCGCACGCGAGGGCCTGTTCTCCACCTGGGAAGCGCTCCTGGGCACCCTGGAGGGCATCCGAATCGCGGATCTGTACGCGGGCTCGGGCGCCGTCGGTCTCGAAGCGCTCTCCCGCGGCGCGGTCCACGCCCTGCTCGTCGAGGCCGACACCAAGGCCGCCCGCACGGTCCGGGACAACGTCCGTACGCTCGGTCTGCCCGGCGCCGAAGTCCGTACCGGCAAAGCCGAACAGATCATGACAGGACCGACGCCCGCGGACCCGTACGACGTGGTCTTCCTGGATCCGCCGTACGCCGTCACCGATGGCGACCTTGGCGAGATACTGCTCACACTCCGTGCTCAGGGCTGGCTCACCGACGATGCCCTCGTCACCGTGGAACGGAGCACCAGAGGCGGAGAATTCAACTGGCCCAAGGGATTCGAGCCACTGCGGGCCCGTCGCTACGGCGAGGGAACGCTTTGGTACGGTCGCGCCGCCTCTACGTGCGAAGACGCACGATGACCGCACCGGAGAGCGAGGGACTCAAGTTGCGCCGCGCCGTCTGTCCGGGGTCGTTCGACCCCATCACCAATGGACACCTCGACATCATTGGCCGCGCCTCGAAGCTGTACGACGTCGTACATGTCGCGGTGATGATCAACCAGTCCAAGAAGGGCCTGTTCACGATCGACGAGCGGATCGAGCTGATCCGTCAGGTCACCGCGGACTTCGGCAACGTCGAGGTCGAGTCCTTCCACGGCCTCCTGGTCGACTTCTGCAAGCAGCGCGACATCCCGGCGATCGTGAAGGGCCTGCGGGCCGTCAGCGACTTCGACTACGAGCTGCAGATGGCCCAGATGAACAACGGCCTCTCCGGGGTCGAGACGCTCTTCGTGCCGACAAATCCCACGTACAGCTTCCTGTCGTCCTCCCTGGTCAAGGAGGTCGCGGCCTGGGGCGGCGACGTCTCGCACCTGCTGCCGCCGCTGGTCCACGAGGCACTCGTCGAACGTCTCGCCCAGCAGTGATGCACTGACAGTCCGTCACCCGGTGTCGGACGGGCGCCGACTGGCCGTACAGTCGTCCCGTCCGTCTCCAATCAGCAGTAGAGAGTGGCGAGCACACGGTGGACGTGCAGAAGAAGCTCGACGAGATCGTCGAAGCGGTCAGGAACGCCCGGTCCATGCCCATGTCGGCGTCGTGCGTGGTCAACCGCGCCGATCTGCTCGCCATGCTCGAAGAGGTACGTGAAGCCCTCCCCGGCTCACTTGCCCACGCCCAGGAACTCATCGGCGGCCGGGAGCAGATGGTCGAGCAGGCCCGACAGGAGGCCGAGCGGATCATCGAGACCGCCCACGCCCAGCGCGGCTCACTGATCTCCGACACCGAGATCGCCCGGCAGTCCCGGACCGAGGCCGACCGCATCCTCGACGAGGCCCGCCAGGAGGCCGACGAGGTACGCGCCGAGGCCGACGAGTACGTCGACAGCAAGCTCGCCAACTTCGAGGTCGTCCTCACCAAGACCATCGGCTCCGTCGACCGGGGCCGCGAGAAGCTCCTCGGCCGTGGCCAGGGCTTCGACGAGCAGGGGTACGAGGATCCCGACTTCGCCGAGGCCCCCGAGCGCAGCGCCGACCCGGAGACGCTCCGGCGCCGCGCCGACGAGTACGTGGACACCAAGCTCGGCGCGTTCGAGGCCGTGCTCGCCAAGACCCTGGAAGCGGTCGGCCGCGGCCGGCAGAAGCTGCACGGCCGGGTCGCCACCGACGAGCTCGGCGCGCACATGGCCGCCCAGGATGCCGCGGGCAGCCAGGGCCACACCAGCGACGATGACCACTGGGCCGGTCTCGCCGAGCTCGCCACCCCGGAGCCGCAGCCGGTGCCCCAGCAGGTCCAGCCGCACTTCCCGGCACAGGCGCAGCCGAGCTACGCGGAGACGTACGCGTACCAGGAGCAGCCGCAGCAGGACATGTACGGGTACCAGCAGCAGCCGGACCCGTACGCCGCCTATCAGCAGCAGGGCTACGACGAGGGCCAGGCACAGCTGCAGCCGCAGGGGTACGACGGCTGGCAGCAGCCGATGGCGGCGCACCAGCCCCTTCCGCCGCAGGGCGAGAGCGCCCTCGACGAGACCAGCCTCTTCGACACCAGCATGATCGACATCGATCAGCTCCGCCGGTACGAGCAGGAGCGCTGACCGGGGCGACCCGGACACAGACCGACCGGTTCCGGCCGGTTCGGGACCGGAATCGGACCCGGTTGGGAGCAGGGTAACGCGTCCAGTATCCTGGTTCTTCGGTCGCGCGTAGATCTGCGATCCCGGCTGCTCGCTTCGACTCCGATCCGGTCGGCCCCTCCCCACGGTGCGCTTTGCGCCATGCGTACGATTTCGAAAGCAGGAAAAGCCCTGAACGGCCACCTCGACCACCGAAACCCTCTCGTGTTCGATACGCACGAGCTGGGTCGGCGTCCCGGTGCCCTCCTGCGGCTGACCCGCTCGGTGGACGCGCCCCAGGACCTCGGTATCGACGGGGTCATCGGTGTGCCGGAAGACGCACCCGTGGAGCTGGAGCTCCGCCTCGAATCGGTCATGGAAGGGGTGCTCGTCACAGGCACCGCCCGTGCGTCGGCCGAGGGGGAGTGCGTAAGGTGTCTGGAGCCGCTGCGCCAAGAGGTTGCGGCGGACTTCCAGGAGATGTTCTCGTACCCTGACGCCGATGACCGGGGCCGCAGCAAGGCGGCGGACCCGGCCGACGACGCCGAGGACGACGAGGACAGGCTCTTCATCGAGGACGGCTTGTTCGACCTCGAACCAGTGCTGCGTGATGCGGTGGTGCTCGCACTGCCGATGCAGCCGGTGTGCCGGGAGACCTGTGCCGGCCTGTGTTCCGAATGCGGGATCAGGCTGGACGAGAACCCCGGTCACCACCACGATGCCGTCGACATCCGTTGGGCGGCATTGCAAGGACTCGCCGAGACCGTTCAGGACGGCGAGAAGGACAACATGGGCGGCGCCGAAGCGGGCGTCGACGAGAAGCAGGAGAAGTAGCCGTGGCTGTTCCGAAGCGGAAGATGTCGCGCAGCAACACGCGCCACCGCCGGTCGCAGTGGAAGGCTGCGGTCCCCACCCTGGTTTCGTGCGAGCGTTGCCAGGAGCCGAAGCTGCAGCACATCGCGTGCCCCAGCTGCGGCACGTACAACAAGCGCCAGGTCCTCGAAGTCTGAGCGGCTGGTGAGAGGCCCGATGTCTGAGTTGTCCCACGCCAAGAAGCAGGCAGACAACGTCAACACAGCCTCGTCCCACACGCTTCTGGAAGGGCGGCTCGGGTATCACCTTGAGTCCGCCCTTCTGGTGCGTGCGCTGACCCACCGTTCGTACGCATACGAGAACGGCGGCCTGCCCACCAACGAGCGGCTCGAATTCCTCGGGGATTCGGTACTCGGCCTGGTGGTCACGGACACGCTGTACCGTACCCACCCCGACCTGCCCGAAGGCCAGCTGGCCAAGTTGCGGGCCGCGGTGGTCAACTCGCGTGCACTTGCGGAGGTGGGCCGCGGCCTCGACCTCGGCTCCTTCATCCGGCTCGGCCGGGGCGAAGAGGGTACGGGCGGCAGGGACAAGGCATCCATCCTCGCCGACACGCTTGAAGCGGTGATCGGCGCGGTCTATCTCGATCAAGGCCTCAGTGCGGCCTCGGAGCTGGTCCACCGGCTCTTCGACCCGCTGATCGACAGGTCCTCCAACCTCGGCGCCGGCCTGGACTGGAAGACCAGCCTCCAGGAGCTCACCGCGAGCGAGAGCCTCGGAGTCCCCGAGTACCTCGTCACGGAGACCGGCCCGGACCACGAGAAGACCTTTACTGCTGCTGCTCGCGTCGGTGGTGTCTCGTACGGCACCGGCACCGGCCGTAGCAAGAAGGAAGCGGAGCAGCAGGCGGCGGAGTCCGCCTGGCGCGAGATCAGCGCCGCTGCGGAGCAGCGGGAGGCCGCGGCGAAGGCCGCAGCCGACGGAGGGGCCGCCGACACCCCTGCCGGCCCGTTGCCGTCCACGGACGTCACTCCGGCCTGACCTGGGAACCCCTCGGTGCCTCGTGCGCCGGGGGGTTCTCCCTGTCCGGACCCGGGGCGTGACCGCACAGTCACGCCGCGGGGGCGTCCGGCGGATCGGCCGTACACCCCCCAATTGCCGGTCGGTCTAAACTGTTCAGTCTCTTGAGGAGCCACTCCGTGCCCGAGCTGCCTGAGGTCGAAGTCGTACGGCGCGGTCTCGATCGCTGGGTCACCGGCCGCACGGTCGGTGAGGTCGAGGTCCTGCACCCGCGCGCGGTCCGCCGCCATCTCGCGGGTTCCACGGACTTCGCGGCCCGGCTCAGGGGCAGCCGCTTCGGTACGGCCATGCGCCGCGGCAAGTACCTGTGGGTTCCGCTGGACGACGACTCCTCCTCGCTCCTCGGCCACCTCGGCATGAGCGGTCAGCTGCTCGTACAGCCGCAGGACACCCCCGACGAGAAGCATCTCCGGATCCGGATCCGCTTCGACGACGCCCTCGGCACCGAGCTGCGCTTCGTCGACCAGCGGACCTTCGGCGGGCTCTCCGTCCACGAGAACACCCCGGACGGGCTGCCCGACACCATCGCGCACATCGCCCGCGACCCCCTGGACCCCGCCTTCGACGACGCGGCGTTCGACACCGCTCTGCGTCTGCGCCGGACGACGGTCAAGCGTGCCCTTCTCGACCAGGCGCTGATCAGCGGCGTCGGCAACATCTACGCGGACGAGGCGCTCTGGCGCGCCAGGCTGCACTACGACCGGCCCACCGCGACCCTGACCCGGCCCAGGTCGGCCGAGCTGCTCGGCCATGTCCGCGACGTGATGAACGCGGCGCTCGCGCAGGGCGGCACCAGCTTCGACAGCCTCTACGTCAATGTGAACGGCGAGTCGGGCTACTTCGACCGGTCGCTCGACGCGTACGGGCGCGAGGACGAGCCCTGCCACCGCTGCGGTACGGCGATGCGCCGCCGCCCGTGGATGAACCGCTCCAGCTACTACTGCCCGAGCTGCCAGCGGCCGCCGCGGGCCAACACGCCTAGAGCGTGACCTCGCGCGCCTCGTCGTAACGGCTGCGGGCGTCGAGGACCTCGGGCATCCGGCCCTCGACGAGCTGGATCAGCCCGAGCAGCCGGCCGGCGACCTCGCGTCCCAGCGGGGTCAGCTCGTAGTCGACGCGCGGCGGATTGGTGGGCTGCGCCTCCCGGAGGACGAGGCCGTCCCGCTCCAGTGCGTGAAGCGTCTGGGAGAGCATCTTCTCGCTCACCCCGTCGACCCTGCGGCGCAGTTCGTTGAAGCGGGCGCCCGTCTCGTACAGCGCGGTCAGCGTCAGGCTGCCCCAGCGCCCGGTGACGTGCTCCAGGGTGCCGCGCGAGGGGCACCGCCGGGAGAACACGTCGAAGGGCAGGCTGTCGGCGCCGTCCCGCGGGGGGGTCTCGTCCACGAGAAACAGCTTACGCCCGCACAGCGCTCTCTTTTGGAGTGCGCTGTGCGAGCGTAAGTGATGAGGCAGAAGTGCGGCCCATGCGCTCCAGAAGGAATCCTGGAGGGCCCGGAAGGATCAGAAGCCGAAGTCCTGGGTCCACCAGGGGCCGCCGGAGCCGAAGTGCACTCCCACGCCGAGGGTCTCGTAGTCACAGTTGAGAATGTTTGTGCGGTGGCCGTCGCTGTTCATCCAGGAGTCCATCACGGCCTGTGCGTCCGCCTGGCCGCGGGCGATGTTCTCGCCGCCGAGCCCCGTCACACCGGCCTTCGACGCGCGGTCCCAGGGGGTCCGGCCGCCGGGGTCGGTGTGGTCGAAGAAGCCGCGGGCCGCCATGTCGTCACTGAAGTTCTGGGCGAGCGAGGTGAGCGGGGCACTGGCCGTGACCGGGCTGCAGCCGACCTTCGCGCGCTCCTGGTTGACCAGCGCGAGCACGGCGGCCTGGGCGGAGGTGTCGCCGGCCGGGGTCGTGGCCCTGCGCGCCGGAGCGGCGGCAGATGTCGTCGGCGCCGCCGAGGCCGTGGCGGACGGCGCGGAACCGGTCGTCCCGGCCGCCGCGGGCGCCTTCGTCCTCTCCGTCCGCTCGGCCGTCTTCGAAGGGGGGGCGGACGGCGTGGCCGAGGTGCTGGGGGAGCCCGACCGCTCGGACTTCCGGGGCCCCGCGGAACGCTCGGTGCTGCGGCCGGCCTCGGCCGACGCGATACCGCGGCCGGCCGGAGCGGTGGTGGAGCCGCCCTGCGTCAGCAGGTCCGGCGCTCCCTGGGAGCGGACCTGGTCGGCGGCCGCGCCACCGGTCACGTGGTACGTGCCGCCGCCGGGCAGCAGACCCGAAGCCACGGCCACGGCTCCGACGGCCATCGCAGCGGAGACGCCGATCAGTCCCGTACGCACGGGCATGCCGGACCGCTTCCTGCGGCGCGCGCCGCGGTGCGCGCGGGCATTCGCGGCCGCGGACGTGTCAGTGGCCGAACCTGCCACGGGACCTGCGGCGGAGCGTCGATGGCGTCCCATCTGCTGTCCCCTTCCGGCGGTCTGGACGCCAGGATCGGCGTCAATACGCCTCACCCGATCGAGTGAGGCTCTGGTTTCGACGGGACTGTACGCCATGGCTCAACAGGGTGAAGTGACCCTTGAGCAATTGGCCGGTTAGCGTTCGGCCATGAACGAAGATGTACGACTCACCGCCTGGGTGCGCGGCCGAGTACAGCAAGTAGGGTTCCGCTGGTTCACCAGGGCAAATGCTTTGGAGATCGGTGGCCTCACCGGATTCGCCCTCAATCTCGACGACGGTCGAGTGCAAGTTGTCGCCGAGGGACAACGTGAGAATTGCCACCGCCTGCTGGAGTGGCTGCGCTCCGACGACACACCCGGACGCGTGGATGGAGTCACTGAGATCTGGGACACCCCGCGCGGCGGTTACGAGGGGTTTGCCATCCGCTGATCCCGTTCCGAATGAGGTCCGAATTCGGGGTCGTGTTCGGACCGTGTTCGACAGGCGGCGAGGGGTGACGAGAAGGGCCGCTCATCTGCGTACACATGAAATGACCTGCGGAAGGACCGGACAGTTGCCAAGATTCGGTTGCCGTGCCAGGCTGCGGCAGTAAGGATGATCTCCACGCCCCCCAGGGCCCCGCAGGAGAGTCGCGCCGCGTGATCGTCAAGCCGCGCGCCCCCGGGTCACCCGCGTCTACGGGGTGTGATCGTGTTGACCGTCAAACTTTTTGGTGAGACGCTGAAAACCCCGCGCACCTTAGCTGTTTGGCAGAGTTCTTTGGCAGCAGAACCGCAGTGATGACAGAGCACTGCCGAGCACCGCGGGTGCGATTCCCTCACGACCCACACCGCATCGGTCGGTCACTCAGTGTGGAGGACCATCCATCATGGCAAAGGCGCTTCTCGGTTACGTCGGCGGTTCCGACCCGCGACTCCTCGCCGAGATGCGACGGCTCCAGCAGCGCGTCCAGGACCTGGAATCCGAGCTCGTACGGATCCAGGACGAGAATGACGCGCTCAACGCCGCCGCCCAGCACCAAGAGTCGCTGCTCGACAGCATCGACATCGACGTACCTCAGGCGGAGCCGGCGCTGACCTGACCGAGGGCCCACAGGGGCCGGTCGGGCTGCTCGCGTCAGCCGTCTGAGTTCATCACCGGATCGTCACCGGAATCGTCACCGGATCATTGAAGATCATCACTGTGATCTGTCGCCTTCTTGATCCGCCGCGTTCTTTGATCCGTCACGCAGCACTGCGCAAGATTTGCAAGGGGCGCTTCGGCGTCCCTTCTTTCTTTTCCCCGACTGCGACAGACCCGCCCCGGACGTACACCTCTTCCCTTACGGTCTGATGTGCCCTGCACCTTCATCAGCGAAACCGAGAGCGAAAGGTAGAGTCCGGCGGCGTGCATCTCAAGGCCCTGACCCTGCGTGGTTTCAAGTCGTTCGCCTCCGCCACGACCCTGCGGTTCGAACCGGGGATCACCTGCGTCGTCGGTCCCAACGGTTCCGGCAAATCCAATGTGGTGGATGCGCTCTCCTGGGTCATGGGTGAGCAAGGAGCCAAATCCCTGCGCGGCGGCAAGATGGAGGACGTGATCTTCGCCGGCACCACCGGGCGGCCGCCGCTCGGACGCGCCGAGGTGTCGCTGACCATTGACAATTCCGACGGTGCGCTGCCTATCGAGTACGCCGAAGTGACGATCACGCGGATCATGTTCCGCAACGGCGGCAGCGAATACCAGATCAATGGCGACACCTGCCGGCTCCTCGACATCCAGGAACTTCTCTCCGACTCCGGTATCGGCCGGGAGATGCACGTCATCGTCGGACAGGGCCAGCTGGACTCCGTACTCCATGCCGATCCGATGGGGCGCCGCGCATTCATCGAAGAAGCCGCTGGAGTGCTCAAGCACCGCAAGCGGAAAGAGAAGGCGCTGCGGAAGCTGGACGCGATGGGAGCCAATCTGGCCCGTGTCCAGGACCTCACGGACGAACTGCGGCGGCAGTTGAAGCCGTTGGGCCGGCAGGCGGCCGTCGCCCGGCGGGCCGCCGTCATCCAGGCCGATCTGCGCGACGCGAGGCTGCGGCTGCTCGCCGACGACCTGGTGCGGCTGCACGACGCGCTGCGCAGCGAGATCGCCGACGAAGCGGCGCTGAAGCAGCGTCGGGAGGCGGCGGAGGCGGAGCTGAAGGCGGCCCTGACGCGTGAGGCGGAGCTTGAGGACGAGGTACGACGGCTGACGCCGCGCCTCGCGCGGGCCCAGCAGACCTGGTACGAGCTGTCGCAGCTCGCCGAGCGCGTACGCGGCACGATCTCGTTGGCTGACGCCCGGGTGAAGAGCGCCACCGCCGCGCCCGAGGAGGAGCGGCGCGGTACGGGATTCAGGGACCCGGAAAGCATGGAGCGCGAGGCCGCCCGGATCCGGGAGCAGGAGGCGGAGCTGGAGGCCGCGCTGGCGGCGGCGGAACACGCGCTGGAGGACACCGCTGCCCACCGGGCCGAGCTGGAGCGGGAGTTGGCGGCCGAGGAGCGCAGGCTCAAGGGCGCGGCCCGCGCCATCGCCGACCGGCGCGAAGGGCTCGCCCGGCTGACCGGGCAGGTCAACGCGGCGCGCAGCCGGGCCGGTTCGGCGCAGGCGGAGATCGACCGGCTGGCCGCCTCGCGTGACGAGGCGCAGGAGCGGGCGGTCAGGGCGCAGGAGGAGTACGAGCAGCTCAAGGCCGAGGTGGAGGGGCTGGACGCGGGTGACGCGGAGCTGGGTGAGCGCCACGACGCCGCCAAGCGGGAGCTCGTCGAGGCGGAGTCGGCCCTCTCCGCGGCCCGGGAGGCCGCCACCGGCTCGGAACGGAAGCGGGCGGCGGTCGCGGCCCGGCACGACGCCCTGGCCCTGGGCCTGCGCCGCAAGGACGGCACGGGCGCGCTGCTCGCCTCGCGCGACAGCCTGTCGGGCCTGCTCGGCCCGGCCGCGGAACTGCTGACGGTGGCTCCGGGCCACGAGGTTGCGGTCGCGGCGGCACTGGGCGCGGCGGCGGACGCGGTGGCGGTGACGGACCCGGCTACGGCAGCGAACGCCATCCGGCTGCTGCGCAAGCAGGACGCGGGGCGGGCGGCGTTGCTGTTGGGGGGTGCGAGCGCGGATGCGGGTGCGGGGCCGGAGGCTGATATGGGGCAGGTGCCCGTCCAGGGCGGGGCCGCGACGCAGCAGGCACCCGGGCAGGGTTGGGCGCCCGCCGCGGCCGGGGACGTCCCGGGCCGGACCGCCGAGTCCGGTGCGGGGCACGTAGCAGGACAGGCTGCCGGGCAGGACCGGGCGGCCCACACCGGTGCGGCGCACGCGCCCGGCCACCACGCCGGCCACGTACCCGCGCCGGGTCCGGCCCGCTCTTCCGCGCCCGACGACCCGCCCCACGGCTTTGCCGGCCGCCCCGAGGCACTCGGTCACGTGCTCCGCGCCGCTGCCCCGGACGCCCCGCCCGCAGTCGCCGATCTTGTCCGCGGACCCGCTGAGCTGATGCCTGCCGTGCGCCGGCTCGTGGGTGGCATGGTCGTCGTCCCCACCCTGGAGGACGCCGAGGATCTGGTTGACGCGCACCCCGAGCTGACCGCCGTGACCGGTGAAGGAGACGTCCTCGGGGCGCACTTCGCGCACGGCGGTTCCGCCGGGGCGCCCAGCCTGCTCGAAGTGCAGGCCTCCGTCGACGAGGCCGCCGCCGAACTGGCGGACCTCGCCGTCCGGTGCACCGAGCTGGCCGAGGCCCAGCGGCTCGCGGGGGAGCGACGCAGTGCCTGCGCCGCGCTCGGCGAGGAGCTGGGGGAGCGGCGCAGGGCCGCCGAGCGGGAGAAGTCAGGGGTGGCCCAGCAGCTCGGCCGGCTCGCCGGGCAGGCCCGCGGAGCCGTGGGCGAGGCCGAGCGGTCGGCCGCCTCCGCCGCCCGCGCCCAGGACGCCCTGGAGCGGGCGACCGAGGAGGCCGAGGAACTGGCCGAACGGCTGCTCGTCGCAGAGGAGATGCCGGTCGAGGAGGAGCCGGACAACTCCGTGCGCGACCGGCTCGCCGCCGACGGTGCCAATGCCCGCCAGACCGAGATGGAGGCCCGACTCCAGGTCCGTACCCACGAGGAACGGGTCAAGGGACTCGCCGGGCGTGCGGACTCCCTCGACCGCGGTGCCCGCGCCGAACGCGAGGCCCGTGCCCGTGCCGAGCGGCGTCGCGCCCGGCTGCGCCACGAGGCCGCGGTGGCCTCGGCCGTCGCCTCCGGTGCCCGTCAGCTCCTCGCCCATGTCGAGGTGTCCGTCGAACGGGCCGGGCAGGAGCGGGCCGCCGCCGAGGCGGCGAAGGCGGAGCGCGAGCAGGAACTGATCGTCGAGCGTGGCCACGGACGTGAGCTCAAGGGCGAGCTGGACAAGCTGACCGACTCCGTCCACCGTGGTGAGGTGCTCGGCGCCGAGAAGCGGCTGCGGATAGAGCAGCTGGAGGCGAAGGCCCTTGAGGAGCTGGGCGTGGAGCCGGCCGGGCTGGCCGCCGAATACGGCCCCGACCAGCTGGTGCCTCCGTTGCCGGCCGCGGAGGGTGAGGAGCTGCCGGAGGACCCGGAGCACCCGCGCAACCAGCCGAAGCCGTTCGTCAGGGCGGAGCAGGAGAAGCGGCTGAAATCCGCCGAACGGGCGTATCAGCAACTCGGGAAGGTGAATCCGCTCGCCCTTGAGGAGTTCTCGGCACTGGAGGAGCGGCACAAGTTCCTCTCCGAGCAGCTCGAAGACCTGAAGAAGACCCGGGCCGATCTGATGCAGGTCATCAAGGAGGTCGACGAGCGGGTCGAGCAGGTGTTCACGGAGGCGTACCGGGACACGGCCCGTGAGTTCGAGGGCGTCTTCTCACGGCTCTTCCCGGGCGGTGAGGGGCGGCTCATCCTGACCGATCCGGACAACATGCTGGCGACCGGGGTCGATGTCGAGGCGCGCCCGCCGGGCAAGAAGGTCAAGCGGCTCTCCCTGCTCTCGGGCGGCGAGAGGTCTCTGACAGCTGTGGCGTTGCTGGTCTCGATCTTCAAGGCCCGGCCGAGTCCGTTCTATGTGATGGACGAGGTCGAGGCGGCGCTCGACGACACCAATCTGCAGCGGCTGATCCGGATCATGGAGGAGCTCCAGGAGAGCTCGCAGCTCATCGTGATCACGCATCAGAAGCGGACGATGGAGGTCGCGGACGCGCTGTACGGCGTCTCGATGCAGGGTGACGGGGTCTCCAAGGTCATCAGCCAGCGGCTCCGCTGAGGCTTTACTAAATCTTCAAGCCTTCAACGCACCTTTTGGGTGGTCCTGGGTAGATGTCGGCTCGTATTCGACGTTTGACTTCGAAACTTGAACACATAATCTCTGAAGCGTCGTTTTTAACTTCAAGTGGTGGCGCCTGTGGAGGTATGCGCCACTTGGAGGAGTTCCCCCCACGCCTGACGACGCGGCCAGGCAACAGGAGTTCATGTGACCAGCACATCGCAGACACCGGGATCCGGAGCCCGCGCGGCCCATCCGGAACACCTCGGCCACGTCATCTTCATTACGGCAGCCGCTGCGATGGGCGGTTTCCTCTTCGGCTACGACAGCGCCGTGATCAACGGCGCCGTCGAGGCGATCCGGGACCGCTACGCCATCGGCTCCGGAACGCTGGCCCAGGTGATCGCCATCGCCCTGATCGGCTGCGCCATCGGCGCCGCCACAGCGGGCCGTATCGCCGACCGGATCGGCCGCATCCGCTGCATGCGGATCGCCTCGGTACTCTTCACCATCAGCGCGATCGGCTCCGCGCTCCCGTTCGCCCTCTGGGACCTGGCCTTCTGGCGGATCATCGGCGGCTTCGCCATCGGCATGGCCTCGGTCATCGGCCCGGCCTATATCGCCGAGGTCTCGCCGGCCGCCTACCGTGGCCGGCTCGGCTCCTTCCAGCAGGCCGCGATCGTCATCGGCATCGCCATCTCGCAGCTGGTGAACTTCGGCATTCTGCAGCTCGCCGACGGCAAGCAGCGCGGAACGATCGGCGGCCTCGAGGCCTGGCAGTGGATGCTCGGCGTCATGGTCGTTCCGGCGCTCCTCTACGGCCTGCTGTCGTTCGCGATCCCCGAGTCGCCGCGCTACCTGATCTCCGTCGGCAAGAACGAGCGGGCCAAGAAGATCCTCTCCGAGGTCGAGGGCAAGGAAGTCGACCTCGACGCCCGCGTGGCCGAGATCCAAACAGCCATGCACCGCGAGCACAAGTCCACCTTCAAGGACCTGCTCGGCAGCCGCTTCGGCTTCCTGCCGATCGTCTGGGTCGGAATCGGTCTCTCGGTGTTCCAGCAACTCGTCGGCATCAACGTGGCGTTCTACTACTCGGCGACGCTGTGGCAGTCCGTCGGTATCGACCCGACCACCTCGTTCTTCTGGTCGTTCACCACATCGATCGTCAACATCATCGGTACGGTGATCGCGATGGTCCTGGTCGACCGAGTGGGCCGCAAACCGCTCGCGCTCGCCGGTTCCACCGGCATGGCGATCGCACTGGCCTGTGAGGCCTGGGCCTTCTCCGCCGAGCTGGTCAACGGCAAACTCCCCACCACCCAGGGCGTTGTCGCCCTCATCGCGGCCCACGTCTTCGTGCTCTTCTTCGCCCTCTCATGGGGTGTGGTGGTCTGGGTCTTCCTCGGCGAGATGTTCCCGAACAAGATCCGCGCCGCCGCGCTCGGTGTCGCCGCGTCCGCCCAGTGGATCGCCAACTGGGCGATCACCGCGAGCTTCCCGAGCCTGGCCGACTGGAACCTGTCGGGCACCTACATCATCTACGCATGCTTCGCCGTGCTCTCGATCCCCTTCGTGCTCAAGTTCGTGAAGGAGACCAAGGGCAAGGCGTTGGAGGAGATGGGCTAATCCCCGCTGCCCCTCTCCTCGACGCGTCCCCGGCCCGCGGGCCGGGGACGCGCGTCCGTCCCTGCGTACGTCAGCCGGCGATCGCCCCGCAGAACAGCCGCAGGCTGCGCCACCGTTCCTGGGCGGTGAGCAGGAGTGAGTCCTGTCTCACCGGCACGCCCCGAACGGTCTTGGGCGCACTGGTCCTCCGCTTTCGCGTCCCGGTCGGCGACGCATATCCCGTATGCGCTCCGTCCCGGGCGGGCGGAATTCCTACGACCTGGCCATGTGGGTGTGGCCAGAGGCGACGGGGAGGCCCCGAACCATCTCGCTGGTGATACGGGGGCCCCGACTGCTGACGCCACACCCGGCGTCCCAGATCGCACCGAATACGTTACGCACACCCCGCCGGGCATACCCGCAGCTCGTCACACCGTTCACCCAATCGTATCCACGTTCGCCAAAACGATGTGCTTGCCCAGCAGTTGTGAACCCCTCCCCGACCGGCATTCCGCCGCACAACGGATGCAGCACCAGACTGTCGGCGTCCAGCGCGGCCAGCTGCTCCGGGGTGACGATCCGGTAGACCCCTTCGTCCCGCAGCTCCGCCACCGTCGTGGCCGCCGAGCGCACGGCTGACCGGATGTCCTTCGACTGCCAGGAGGCGTAGGTCCGCGCCTCGTGCAGGAAGTGCTCGCCGTACCGGTCCCATGTCCGCTCCGGATCCTCCGACACGTGCAGCAACGGCGTCTTCGCCGCCGGCATCATGCAGAAGCCCTCCGTCCCGTGCTCCGCGCGCCGCTCGTGGTAGTACGCCTCGAGTTCCGGCAGATGAGCGCTGGGGAAGAACGGCAGCCCCAGCCGGGCCGCCCGCCGCGCCGCCGCCCGCGAACTGCCACCGACCAGCAGCAGCGGATGCGGCCGGGTGTACGGGCGCGGGGTGACCCGGACGATACGGCCGCGGTACGGGAACGGCTCACCGGTCCACGCCTGCAACAGGGCCTCCAGCAGCTCGTCCTGGAGCCGGCCGCGCCTGCCCCATTCGACGCCCGCCTGTTCGCACTCCTCGGGCCGGTAGCCGATGCCCGCGACCGTGACCAGCCGGCCCGCGCTCAGCAGGTCGAGGACCGCGATGTCCTCTGCCAGCCGCAGCGGATCGTGCAACGGCCCGATGACCGCCGAGACCGTGACCGCGATCCGGCGGGTGGCGCCGAATACCGACCCGGCGAAGACGAAGGGAGAGGGCAGCCAGGAATTGGCGGCGCCGTGGTGCTCCTCGGTCTGCACGGTGTCCACGCCGTGCGCGTCTGCGTACGCGGCCATCTCGAGCGCCGCACGGTATCGGTCCGACAAGGACGCGGGGGTGGCATCGGGATCGACGAGATTGAACCGGACCACTGTGAAGGCCATGACGCGTGTCCCCTTCGCCGGGCGGGCTTGGCGAGGCGGGACAGTAGCTGACATGGCGTCAGAAGTGTAGGGGTGTGTCGTCCTGCCCGGTGGGCCGCGGCAGCAGTGCGTACAGCCCCCCCGGAGGGGGCGATCGTGGCGGCCCAGCCCGGACCGTTGCGGCCGATCCAGATGGCGGCGAGCGGGCCGGAGAACCATGTCACGCCCGTGAACAGCAGCCCCGCCGTCAGCCCCGCACCCCACGCCGCGACAGTGGGCACGGCGAAGCCGCCCGTGTACCAGTAGGCGTCTGCGGGGCAGGTGTCCAGCAGCGCCGCCGCATCGTACGTACGTCCCCGCACCTGATCCACTCCGAATACGCCGATCCACGCCGAGAACGTCACGGCGAGCAAGGCCGGAAAGGAGATGAACGAATCCAGGAAACTCGTCGCCACGATCATCAGCAGCCCCCCCCCCAGAAGGAGACTGATCGCGGCATTCACGCCGACCGCCGGCTGAATCCGCAGACGAGGTACGCCGACCAGGTGCAGCACAGCCGCAGCGCGCCTACGCCGAGCCAGGCGGAGGAGGGTGCGGACCCGGCCGGTGCGCTCGCTGTCGGGGACAGGTTCCAGGCCGCGGGTCTCCACGAGCAGGATCGTATCCTTACCGCCAAAAGGGCCATAACGACCTGCCGGATCCCGGAGTGGTCCTCCGGGGCCGCCACCCGGTGGGCATGTGACTGATACTGGGTGGGTTATGGAATTCGTCATCCTTGCTGTAGTCATCGCCGCCCTGGTCGTGGCCGGCCTGATCAGCGGGCTCGTGGTCAGCGGCCGCAAGAAGAAGCAGCTGCCCCCGGCACCGTCGAGCACGCCGACCCTCACTCCCGCCGAACCCCATGTCGGCGAGGAAGCCGAGCCACCGCGCGAGGAACCGCGCCGCACCATCGAGGAGGCCGGTCCCCCCGGCGTCGAGGCTCCCGCCGAGGAAGCCCCGGCAGTCGCCGAGCCGGCGGCGCCCGCAGTCCCCGCGCTGGAGATTCCGGAGCCCACCGCGGGCCGTCTCGTACGGCTGCGCGCCCGGCTCGCCCGCTCGCAGAGCACCCTCGGCAAGGGACTGCTCACGCTCCTGTCCCGCGACAACCTCGACGAGGACACCTGGGAGGAGATCGAGGACACCCTCCTCACCGCGGATGTCGGCGTCGCCCCCACCCAGGAGCTGGTGGAGCGGCTCCGCGAGCGCGTCCGTGTCCTCGGTACCCGTACCCCCGAGGGGCTGCGGACCCTGCTGCGCGAGGAGCTCCTCACCCTGCTCGGCACCGACTTCGACCGTGCGGTCAAGACGGAGAGCGGCGTCGACACGCCCGGCGTCGTGATGGTCGTCGGCGTCAACGGCACCGGCAAGACCACCACCACGGGCAAGCTGGCCCGGGTCCTCGTCGCCGACGGCCGCAGCGTCGTGCTCGGCGCGGCCGACACCTTCCGCGCCGCCGCCACCGAACAGCTCCAGACGTGGGGCGAGCGTGTCGGCGCCCGCACCGTGCGCGGACCCGAGGGCGGCGACCCGGCGTCGGTCGCCTTCGAGGCGGTGAAGGAAGGCATCGCCGAGGGGGCCGATGTCGTCCTCATCGACACCGCCGGCCGGCTGCACACCAAGACCGGGCTCATGGACGAGCTCGGCAAGGTCAAACGCGTCGTCGAGAAGCACGGCCCGCTCGACGAGATCCTGCTTGTCCTCGACGCCACGACCGGACAGAACGGCCTGGTTCAGGCACGGGTGTTCGCCGAGGTCGTCGACATCACCGGCATCGTCCTCACCAAGTTGGACGGCACCGCCAAGGGCGGCATCGTCATCGCCGTCCAGCGCGAACTGGGCGTACCGGTGAAGCTCGTGGGTCTCGGCGAGGGACCGGACGACCTGGCTCCCTTCGAGCCGGAGGCGTTCGTCGACGCACTGATCGGCGACTGACGGGCCGATTGCGGCTCCTCCGCCCCCGAACGCCGGGCGGGCTCGACAGCGAGCCCGCCCGGCGTCGTCGTTCCCGCCAGGAGCTGCCAGGGCTTTTGGCCGACGCGGCGAGCGGGCGTGCTGGGCGGTGCGACGGGGCGAAGCTTGTCGGGAGGGGCACTACGAGCGATGGCAGATGTACGCCAGGGTGCCCAGCAGCAGCCGCGCCTGCGGCGGCGTGGCCGTCGTGTCCAGGACCGGCGGACGTAGCCAGCGGACCGGCCCGAGACCGCCCTCGTCCGACGGCGGTGCGGTGATGTGGCAGCCGTGCCCCAGCGCCCGCAGATCCAGATCCGCGTCGTCCCAGCCCATCCGGTACAGCAGCTGCGGAAGTTCGGCGGTGGCGCCCGGCGCAACGAAGAACTGCGTCCTCCCGGACGGCGTCACGGCCACCGGGCCCAGCGGCAGCCCCATCCGCTCCAGCCGCACCAGCGCCCGCCGCCCGGCCTGTTCGGCGACGTCGAGCACGTCGAACGTGCGCCCCACCGGCAGCAGCATCGAAGCGCCTGGCACCTCCGCCCATGCGCGTGCCGCCGTGTCCAGCGTGGCGCCCGCCGGCACCTCGTCCGCGAACTCCAGCGGATGAGCGCCGGGGGAGAGGCAGGCGGCGTCCCCGCAGGAGCACCTCCCGGCCGAGGCCCGCGCCCCCGGCGCGACGGCCCAGCCCCACAGTCCTGTGTACTCGGCCACCGCGGTGCACTCGGCCGCACGGCCTCGACGCCGTGAGCCGGATCGCATCTCCCGGATGCCGCCGATCGTGAAGCCCATGCCCCCTCCAACGGGTCCGGCTCGCCGGTGGTTACGACGCGGAATACGGTTGTGACACTCCGTCGCCTCGTCGATCCGGCAGCGCCCGGATGGTGCCCGGAGTCGTGCGACACGAGCCACGCGCCCCTGCGCGCATCACTGCGTCGGCTGCTGATCGTCGTCTGTCAAGTGAATCGCGCCGGACGGCAGGCGCGTTCATTCGAAGGGGTGGCGAATGGTGGCGTTTCTGTGAATGCCGTCGCAGGCGCGGTGATCGTGGGATTACCGTCGGTACGCGAACCGTGGAAGTGTGTGCGCCTGTGGGTATGCCGGAGGCATCCCGATTTCTTGTTCGATGGGTGTGCAACCTCCGTACGGACGGCTTCGGCTCACGGCATTCTGATAGTGGTTCGCGCGACAGTATCCAGCAGGATGGGGGCGTTCCAGTGAGTGGCAGCGGCGCAGGCGATTCGAATGCCGGTAAGCGCCCCAACGGGCAATTGGGATCATGGTTCGTGCGCAGTGGCTGGTCGAAGGGCGAGCTGGCGCGGCAGGTGAACCGCAGGGCGCGCCAGATGGGTGCCCACCACATCAGCACCGACACCTCCCGGGTGCGGCGCTGGCTCGACGGCGAGCAGCCGCGCGAACCGATCCCGCGCATCCTCTCCGAGCTCTTCTCCGAGCGCTTCGGCACCGTCGTCACCGTCGAGGACATCGGGCTGCGCTCCGCCCATCAGTCACCGTCGGTGTCCGGCGTCGACCTGCCCTGGGCGGGCCCGCAGACCGTCGCCCTGCTCAGCGAGTTCTCCCGCAGTGACCTGATGCTCGCCCGCCGCGGCTTCCTCGGCACCTCGCTCGTCCTCGCCGCGGGCCCGGCCCTCATCGAACCCATGCAGCGCTGGCTGGTGCCGGTCGCCGCCGCGGCACCCGCGGCGCCCGAGTCGCAGTCCGCCGCCCGGCGCCCCTCCCGGCTCTCAGGCCCCGAGCTCGACCTGCTGGAATCCACCACAGTGATGTTCCGCCGGTGGGACGCGCAGTGCGGCGGCGGACTGCGACGCAAGGCCGTCGTGGGCCAGCTTCACGAGGTGACCGACCTGTTGCAGGAACCACAGCCCGCGGCCACCGCCAAGCGGCTCTTCCGGTGTGCGGCCGAACTCGCCGAACTGGCGGGCTGGATGAGTTACGACGTCGGTCTCCAGCCCACGGCCCAGAAGTACTTCGTCCTCGCGCTGCACGCCGCGAAGGAGGCGGGCGACAAACCGCTGGGCAGTTATGTCCTGTCCAGCATGAGCCGCCAGATGATCCACCTCGGACGGCCCGACGACGCCCTCGAACTCATCCATCTCGCCCAGTACGGCAGCCGGGACTGCGCCACCCCGCGCACCCAGGCCATGCTGTATGCGATGGAGGCCCGCGCGTATGCCAACATGGGCCAGCCCAGCAAGTGCAAGCGAGCCGTCCGAATGGCCGAGGACACCTTCCTCGACGCCAGGATCGACGGCGAGCCGGAGCCCGACTGGATCCGCTTCTTCTCCGAGGCCGAACTCAACGGCGAGAACTCCCACTCGTACCGTGACCTCGCCTATGTGGCCGGACGCAGCCCCACGTACGCCTCGCTCGCCGAGCCGATCATGGAGAAGGCCGTCGAGCTCTTCGGTGAGGACGACGAGCACCAGCGGTCGTACGCGCTGAACCTGATCGGCCTCGCCACCGTGCATCTCCTCAAGCGCGAGCCCGAACAGTCCACGGTGCTCGCCGAGCGGGCCCTGCGGGTCGCCAAGAAGGTCCGCTCCGAGCGCGTCAGCACCCGGCTGCGCAAGACCGTCGACACCGCTGCCAGGGACTTCGGCGAGATTCCCGCGGTTGCCGAACTCACCGATCTCCTCACCGAGCAGCTGCCCGAGACCGCCGAAGCGGCCTGACCGGGCACCCCCTCACTCCGGCCACGACGACCACCCTGCACAGACCGACTTCGGCTCCCCCTTGCCAGGTCAGCGGGTGATCGGCGTGGCCGGTTCGCGTTCCCGTTCCCGTACTCCAGAGTTGTCACCACACCGTATGCGGCCACGGCCGCAGGGTAGGCCCGGCCCCGGATACGCCACTCGCGGTTCATGGGGACGTAACACGCCACACCTCTTCGTCACTGCGGCGAAACACCGTGCGGCATCGGCGGAAACCGCGCTGGGCGAATCTCATGGCGCATAACCGGCCCGCACCTTTTCCACCGTGGTCCCCACGTTTCGCCCCACGCGGCCGCACCGACGACGAGGAGACGCCGATGCCCCCAGGCATCACGACGCTTGCCGCAGACGCCCCGACGCTGTCTGCCGCCAACACAGGATTCATGCTCATCTGCTCGGCCCTGGTGATGATCATGACCCCGGCCCTGGCCTTCTTCTACGGAGGCATGGTCCGCGTCAAGAGCACCCTCAACATGCTGATGATGAGCTTCATCAGCCTCGGGATCGTCACGATCCTGTGGGTGCTCTACGGATTCAGCCTCGCCTTCGGCACCGACATCGGCTCGTTCATCGGCTGGAGCTCGGACTTCGCCGGCCTGAGCGGGATCGGCATCACACAGCTCTGGGACGGCCACAGCATCCCGATCTATGTGTTCGCCGTCTTCCAGCTGATGTTCGCCATCATCACTCCGGCCCTGATCAGTGGCGCTCTCGCCGACCGCGTCAAGTTCACCTCCTGGTCCCTGTTCATCGCCCTGTGGGTGACCGTCGTCTACTTCCCGGTCGCGCACTGGGTCTGGGGCGCCGGCGGCTGGCTCTACGAGCTCGGCGTCATCGACTTCGCCGGTGGTACGGCCGTCCACATCAACGCCGGTGCGGCAGCCCTCGGCGTGATCCTCGTCATCGGCAAGCGCGTCGGCTTCAAGAAGGACCCGATGCGGCCGCACAGCCTGCCGCTCGTCATGCTCGGCGCGGGTCTGCTGTGGTTCGGCTGGTTCGGCTTCAACGCCGGCTCGTGGCTCGGCAACGACGACGGCGTCGGCGCGGTCATGTTCGTCAACACGCAGGTCGCCACCGCCGCCGCGATGCTCGCGTGGCTCGGCTACGAGAAGATCCGCCACGGCTCCTTCACCACCCTCGGCGCCGCCTCCGGCGCGGTCGCCGGACTCGTCGCCATCACCCCGTCCGGCGGTGCGGTCAGCCCGCTCGGCGCCATCGCCGTCGGTGCGATCGCCGGTGTCCTCTGCGCCATGGCGGTCGGCCTCAAGTACAAGTTCGGCTACGACGACTCCTTGGACGTCGTCGGCGTCCACCTCGTCGGCGGTGTCGCGGGCTCGCTCCTCGTCGGCTTCTTCGCCACCGGCGGTGTCCAGTCCGACGCCAAGGGCCTCTTCTACGGCGGTGGCTTCGACCAGCTCGGCAAGCAGGCCGTCGGAGTCTTCGCGGTCCTCGCGTACTCTCTGGTCGTCTCCGCGGTCCTCGCCTTCCTCCTCGACAAGACGATCGGCATGCGGGTCGACGAGGACGACGAGATCTCCGGCATCGACCAGGTCGAACACGCCGAGACCGCGTACGACTTCAGCGGCGCCGGCGGCGGTGCGGCCCCGCGTACGGCCTCCACACCGGCACCGGAGACCACGGCAGCAGCGCAGACCAAGAAGGTGGACGCATGAAGCTCATCACGGCAGTCGTGAAGCCGCACCGGCTCGACGAGATCAAGGAGGCCCTCCAGGCCTTCGGCATCCAGGGCCTCACGGTCACGGAGGCCAGCGGATACGGGCGCCAGCGCGGCCACACCGAGGTCTACCGGGGCGCCGAGTACACCGTCGACCTCGTCCCCAAGATCCGTATCGAGGTCCTCGTCGAGGACGAGGACGCCGAACACCTCATCGATGTCGTGGTCAAGGCCGCCCGAACCGGCAAGATCGGAGACGGCAAGGTCTGGAGCGTTCCCGTCGAGACAGCCGTACGGGTCCGCACCGGCGAACGCGGCCCGGACGCACTCTGACCGACGGCCTCGCAAACTGAAAGGCAGCTGGGTGACGAGCACCGAAGTGACCACCGAATCCGAAGACTCGGGACCCAGCGGCTACGCGGCGGCCCGGCTGCGCCTCCTCCAGGAGAAGGCGCAGCCCGGGCCGCCGCTCCGTGCGGCCCTCGCCTCACTCACCGACGACTGGCTGACCGCCCTGTTCACCACCGCCGCCGAACAGACCGGCGTCCGCGGCGCCGCCCTCGTCGCCGTCGGCGGCTACGGCCGCGGCGAACTCTCCCCGCGCAGCGACCTCGACCTCGTGCTCCTGCACGACGGCAGCGCCGACGCCGGAGCCATCGCCTCCCTCGCCGACCGCATCTGGTACCCCGTCTGGGACCTCGGCCTCGCCCTCGACCACTCCGTACGGACCCCCGGCGAAGCTCGGAAGACGGCTGCCGACGACCTCAAGGTGCAGCTCGGACTGCTCGACGCCCGGCCCGTCGGCGGAGACCTCGGCCTGGTCGCCGCGATGCGCACCACGATCCTCGCCGACTGGCGGAACCAGGCTCCCAAACGGCTTCCCGCCCTCGACGAACTCTGCCGCGAACGCGCCGAGCGCCAGGGCGAGCTCCAGTTCCTCCTCGAGCCCGACCTGAAAGAGGCCCGCGGCGGCCTGCGCGACGCCACCGCCCTGCGCGCGGTTGCCGCCTCCTGGGTCGCCGACGCCCCCCGCGAAGGCCTCGCCGAGGCCCGCCGCATCCTCCTCGACGCCCGCGACGTCCTGCACCTGACCACGGGCCGCGCCACCGACCGCCTCGCCCTCCAGGAACAGGACCAGGTCGCCACCGCCCTCGGCCTCCTCGACGCCGACGCACTGCTGCGCCAGGTGTACGAGGCCGCGCGCACCGTCTCGTACGCCACCGACGTCACCTGGCGCGAGGTCAACCGCGTCCTGCGCGCCCGGTCCGTACGCCCCCGGCTGCGCGCCATGCTGGGCGGCGGCAAGACCGCCGCCGAACGCACTCCGCTCGCCGAAGGCGTCGTCGAGGCCGACGGCGAGGTGGTCCTCGCCCGCACCGCCCGCCCCGAACACGACGCCGTGCTCGTCCTGCGCGCCGCCGCCGCGGCCGCCCAGTCCGAACTGCCGATTTCCCGCCACGTCGTGCGCCGCCTCGCCGCAGCCGCCCGCCCGCTGCCCGTGCCCTGGCCCGCCGAGGCCCGTGAGGAACTCGTCACCCTGCTCGGCGCGGGCGAGGCCACCATCCCCGTCTGGGAGGCCCTCGAAGCGGAAGGGCTGGTCACCCGGCTGCTGCCCGACTGGGAACGCGTCCACTGCCGCCCGCAGCGCAACCCCGTCCACACCTGGACCGTCGACCGTCACCTCGTCGAAGCGGCTGTCCGCGCCTCCTCGCTCACCCGCCGCGTCGGCCGCCCCGACCTCCTGCTCGTCGCCGCCCTGCTCCACGACATCGGCAAGGGCTGGCCAGGCGACCACTCCGTCGCCGGGGAGGTCATCGCCCGCGACGTCGCCGCCCGGATCGGCTTCGACCAGCACGACGTGGGCGTCATCGCCACCCTCGTACGCCATCATCTGCTGCTCGTCGAGACCGCCACCCGCCGCGACCTCGACGACCCGGCCACCGTCCGCTCCGTCGCCACCGCCGTCGGCAGCGGATCCACGCTGGAACTCCTGCACGCCCTCACCGAGGCCGACGCGCTCGCCACCGGACCCGCCGCCTGGTCCACCTGGCGCGCCTCCCTCGTTGCCGACCTCGTCACACGCGTCGCCGCGGTCCTCGCCGGCGAGGCAACCGCCGATCCGGAACCCGTCGCACCCGGTGCCGAACAGGAACGGCTGGCCATCGAGGCGCTGCGCACCGGCGAACCCGTCCTCGCCCTGCACGCCCAGGCCGAGACCCCGGACGAGGACGGCGAACCGGAGCCCATCGGTGTCGAACTCCTCATCGCCCTCCCCGACCGTCCGGGCGTCCTGCCCGCCGCCGCCGGAGTCCTCGCCCTGCACCGTCTGACCGTCCGCGCGGCCGACCTGCGTGCCGTCGAACTCCCCACCGAGCTCGGCGAGTGCGCCGACGTGCTGCTGCTCAGCTGGCGGGTGGCGGCGGAGTACGGCTCCCTGCCGCAGGCAGCCCGGCTCCGCGCCGATCTCGTACGCGCCCTGGACGGTTCCCTCGACATCCCGGCCCGCCTCGCCGAACGCGAAGCCACCTACCCGAGGCGCCGCGGGGTGAAGGCACCACCACCGCGGGTGACGGTCGCGGCGGCGGGCTCAAGGCTGGCGACCGTGATCGAGGTACGCGCCCAGGACGCCCCCGGGCTGCTGCACCGGATCGGGCGGGCGCTGGAACAGAGCGCGGTACGGGTGCGCAGCGCCCACGTGTCGACACTCGGCGCGAACGCGGTTGATGCCTTCTACGTCACGGATACGGACGGGGAGCCGCTGCCCGAGGAGACCGCAGCCGCGGTGGCGAAGGTGGTGGAGGCCACCTTGCGGGAGTGACCTGCGACAGGCCCGATCGTTGGATAAGCAGCTGATCCCTGACTCTACGGGGATGTCCCACCCGCCCAGCAGGTCGTAAGGATCGTCAAGGGCTGCTCCCCGCCCATGCGGGGATCCATGTGACATGGCTCCTGTCCGGCTTAATTCCCCCGGGCAGGAGCCATCGTTTCTTCCGAGCCGGATACCCTGGGGTACCGAATCCATTTACCCCCGACCCTGAGGACCGACGAGCGCCGTGTTCGATACTCTCTCCGACCGCCTTGCCGCGACTTTCAAGAACCTCAGGGGCAAGGGCCGCTTGTCCGAGGCGGACATCGACGCCACGGCCCGCGAGATCCGTATCGCGCTGCTCGAGGCCGATGTCGCGCTGCCCGTCGTGCGCGCTTTCATCGCCAACGTCAAGGAGCGGGCGCGCGGCGTCGAGGTCTCCCAGGCGCTGAACCCCGCCCAGCAGGTCGTCAAGATCGTCAACGAGGAGCTTGTCGGCATCCTCGGTGGCGAGACCCGGCGGCTGCGGTTCGCCAAGAACCCGCCCACCGTGATCATGCTCGCGGGTCTGCAGGGTGCCGGTAAGACCACCCTCGCCGGAAAGCTCGGCCTCTGGCTCCAGGGCCAGGGCCACTCCCCGCTGCTTGTCGCCTGTGACCTCCAGCGCCCCAACGCCGTCAACCAGCTGAGCGTCGTCGCCGACCGCGCCGGTGTGGCGGTCTACGCCCCGCAGCCGGGCAACGGCGTCGGTGACCCGGTCCAGGTCGCCAAGGACTCCATCGAGCACGCCCGCTCCAAGCAGTACGACGTGGTCATCGTCGACACCGCCGGCCGCCTCGGTATCGACGAGGAGCTGATGCAGCAGGCCGCGGACATCCGCGATGCCGTCAGCCCCGACGAGATCCTCTTCGTCGTCGACGCGATGATCGGCCAGGACGCGGTCAACACCGCCGAGGCCTTCCGCGACGGTGTCGGCTTCGACGGCGTGGTGCTCTCCAAGCTCGACGGTGACGCTCGCGGTGGTGCGGCCCTGTCGATCGCCCACGTCACGGGCAAGCAGGTCATGTTCGCGTCGAACGGTGAGAAGCTCGAGGACTTCGACGCCTTCCACCCCGACCGCATGGCGTCCCGCATCCTCGACATGGGTGACCTGCTCACCCTGATCGAGCAGGCGGAGAAGACCTTCAGCCAGGAAGAGGCCGCCAAAATGGCCTCCAAGCTGGCGTCCAGCAAGGGCAAGGACTTCACACTCGACGACTTCCTGGCCCAGATGGAGCAGGTCAGGAAGATGGGCTCCATCTCCAAGCTGCTCGGCATGCTGCCCGGCATGGGGCAGATCAAGGACCAGATCAACAACATCGACGAGCGCGACGTGGACCGTACCGCCGCGATCATCAAGTCGATGACGCCGCACGAGCGCCAGGAACCGACGATCATCAACGGCTCGCGCCGGGCCCGTATCGCCAAGGGCTCCGGTGTCGAGGTGTCCGCCGTGAAGAACCTGGTGGAGCGGTTCTTCGATGCGCGCAAGATGATGTCGAAGATGGCGCAGGGCGGCGGCATGCCCGGCATGCCGGGCATGCCCGGCATGGGTGGCGGCGCGGGTCGGCAGAAGAAGCAGGTCAAGCAGGCCAAGGGCAAGCGCAAGAGCGGCAACCCGATGAAGCGGAAGGCCGAGGAGCAGGCCGCGGCCGCCCGTCGCGAGCAGGCGGCGGCGCAGGGTGGCGCGTTCGGTCTTCCGGCGCAGGAGGACCAGAACTTCGAGCTTCCCGACGCGTTCAAGAAGTTCACGGGCTGACACCCGACGCCCTCAGGGGCACACGGGTAAGGGGCATTCGCCATGGGCGGGTGCCCCTTACCCGTGCCACCCGGCTGCGCGCCCATATTCCGTCGGCGTCCCTCCACGGGCCCAGTGGACCGCTCCTCCGGGGGCTTTGATCGTATTTCTCCTTTAATGTCGGCTCAACGGCTGTCGGCAGAGGAGCGCGCGTGACCAATCCCGTACCGCCACGCGATCGGACCGACCAGCCGTGGCGCTCCGAAGGTGCCCCACCGCCCACGCCGCCGGGCCGGAAGATGCCGGGCGGCTGGGGCCGACTGCTGCTGACCGCGCTGGCCGTCTACCTGATCGCCAACCTGGTGCTGTCCTTCTTCAACGGCAGGAACGGGCCGACCATCGCGTACACGGAGTTCAGCAAGCAGGTCACGGCGGGCAACGTCTCCAAGATCTACTCCAAGGGCGATGCCATCCAGGGGCAGCTCAAGAAGGAGGCGAAGGTCCCCGGCACCGACAACACGTACACGAAGTTCGTCACCCAGCGGCCCGCGTTCGCCGACGACAACCTCTGGGCCGAGCTGGTCAAGGAGGATGTCACCGTCACCGCCGAGCCGGTAGTCAAGCAACGCAGTTTCCTCGCCAACCTGCTGATCTCGCTGGCGCCGATGCTGGTGCTCGTCCTGCTCTGGGTGTTCATCGCCCGGCGGATGTCCCGGGGTATGGGCGGCGGGATGGGCGGCTTCGGCCGCAAGGCCCCGCCCAAACCGGTCGAACTGGAGGCGGGCAAGCGCACCACCTTCGAGGATGTGGCCGGCATCGACGAGGTCGAGGGCGAACTCAACGACGTCGTCGACTTCCTGAAGAACCCGCAGCAGTACCGGAGGATGGGCGCCCGGATGCCCGGGGGAGTGCTGCTCGCGGGTCCGCCCGGCACCGGCAAGACGCTCCTGGCGCGGGCCGTCGCCGGCGAGGCGGGCGTGCCGTTCTTCTCCGCCTCCGCCTCCGAGTTCATCGAGATGATCGTCGGCGTCGGTGCCGGCCGGGTACGGGAACTGTTCGCGGAGGCCCGCAAGGTCGCCCCCGCCATCGTCTTCATCGACGAGATCGACACCATCGGCCGGGCCCGCGGCGGCGGCTCCGGCATGGGCGGCCATGACGAGCGCGAACAGACGCTGAACCAGATCCTCACCGAGATGGACGGCTTCTCCGGATCGGAAGGCGTCGTCGTCCTCGCCGCGACCAACCGCGCCGACGTCCTCGACCCCGCCCTCACCCGGCCAGGCCGCTTCGACCGCATCGTCCAGGTGAGCCCTCCCGACCGGACCGGCCGGGAGGCCATCCTGAAGATCCACACCCGGCAGATCCCGCTCTCCGATGACGTGAGTCTCGCCCAGGTGGCGCGGACGACCCCCGGCATGACCGGTGCCGACCTCGCCAACCTCGCCAACGAAGCCGCGCTTCTCGCCGTCAAGCGCAAGCAGTCCGAGGTCAGCCAGACCGACCTGTCGGAAGCCCTGGAGAAGGTCCAGCTCGGAGCCGAACGACCGCTCGTCATGCCGGTGGAGGAGCGGCGCAGGACCGCGTACCACGAGAGCGGCCACGCCCTGCTCGGCATGGTCCAGCCGGGCGCCGACCCCGTGCGCAAGGTGACCATCGTTCCGCGCGGCCGGGCCCTCGGCGTCACTCTCTCGACGCCGGACGCCGACAAGTACGCGTACACCGAGCAGTATCTGCGCGGCCGCATCATCGGCGCCCTCGGCGGCATGGCCGCGGAACAGCTGGTCTACGAAGTGGTCACCACGGGCTCGGAGAGTGACCTGGAACAGGTCACCAATCTGGCGCGCGGAATGGTCGGACGCTGGGGGATGAGCAGCAAGGTCGGCAGGCTGACGGCGATCCCCGGAGACGTCCAGCAGGCGTACGGACTCTCGGCGGCGCCGGCCACGCTGGACGCCGTGGACGACGAGATGCGGCGCATCGTCGACGAGTGCTACGTCGAGGCGCAGCGGCTGCTGCGCGAGCACCGGGAGAAGCTGGACGCGCTGGCGTCGGCGCTGCTGCAGAACGAGACGCTGGACGAGGAGGCGGCCTACCGGGCGGCCGGCATCCCGCGCCTGGCCAAGTAGGACCGCCCCACCGCGTTCGCACCTGCTTCAGGAGGTGCAGACGAGATAGCGGAAGACATTCGGCATCCACACCGTGCCGTCCTGGCGCCGATGCGCGTGGAGTGCCTCCGCGACCTCCTTCTCCACCTGGGAGCGGTCCGTCGCCCGCACCGCCGCATCGAACAGCCGCGTCGACAGCAGCCCGCGCACCGCACTGTCCAGGTCCGCGTAGCCGAACGGGCACGCCACCCGCCCCGAGCCGTTCGGATTCAGTCCGGCCCGGAACGCCACGTCCTCCAGATCGTCCCTGCGCGCCGGGCGCCAGCCGCCCGCGCGGGGCGCCCGCGCCCCGTCGGTGAGCCGGGCCGCCACCCGGAGCACCGCCGCGGTCGCGCACCGCTCGGGGGGACCCCAGCCGGTCAGCACCACCGAGCTGCCCCGGGCGAGCAGCGCCACGGCGGACTCCAGGGAGGGCAGCAGCCCTTCGGAGTCGCCCGCCGAGCAGCCGATCGGGGTGAACACGGTGAGCAGGTTGTACGGGACACCGTCGGCCGGTGCGGCGGCGGACGGATCACCGGCGAAGAGCTGGGGCAGCCCGGCCGGGGCCGGATCGGGACCGCCGTCCCACGCCGCTTCCGGCAGCAGCCGTTCGCGGGCCAGGTCAACGCGTTCACGGTCGGTGTCGACGCCGGTGACGCGCGCCCCGCGGGCGGCCGCGATCAGCAGCGCGAGCCCGGAGCCGCAGCCGAGGGAGAGCATCCGCGTACCGGCTCCGACTTCGAGCCGGTCGTACACCGCTTCGTACAGCGGCGCGAGCATCCGCTCCTGGATCTCGGCCCAGTCACGAGCATGGGTTCCGGGGTCCACCGGGGCGGACGGATTCGTCTGCCGGTGCTGCCGGACGAGCGTTGGTGTCATGGAAAGCGCCCCAATCCGCCGAGAGGTAGGTCGTTCCCGAGTGATGGACGGCCCCCGTGTGTGCGTGCCCGCACTCCCCCCGTATGTCAGAGAACTGCGCATCCGCGGCCGCGTCCAGAGGGGGGAGGGCAATGGTTGTGCGCCTCGGTGGTGCGCCCCCGCAGACAGTCGGCCGTGACCGGTCCCGTCACTCCGTGGGAAAGGCGATGTCGCCGTACGATGCGCGCCATGGCAAAGGCACCCGTTCTCACACCCCAGGCCGAGGACTTTCCCCGCTGGTACCAGGATCTGATCAATAAGGCCGAACTCGCGGACAACGGCCCGGTGCGCGGCACCATGGTCATCCGACCGTACGGATACGGCCTGTGGGAGCGGATGCAGCAGGAGATGGATACCCGCATCAAACACGCGGGCGCCCAGAACGCCTACTTCCCGCTCTTCATCCCCCAGTCTTACCTGACCCGCGAGGCCGAGCACGTCGAGGGCTTCGCACCCGAGCTGGCCATCGTCACCCACGGCGGCGGGAAGGACCTCGAAGAGCCCGTGGTGGTGCGGCCGACGTCCGAAACGATCATCAATGAGTACTTCTCGAAATGGGTGCAGAGCTACCGGGATCTGCCCCTGCTGATCAACCAGTGGGCGAACGTAGTCCGCTGGGAGATGCGCCCGCGGGTCTTTCTCCGTACGACCGAATTCCTCTGGCAGGAGGGCCACACGGCCCACGCGACCTACGAGGACGCCCGCGACTACGCCGCGTACATCCACCGGGACGTCTATGCGGACTTCATGACCCAGGTCCTCGGCATCGATGTGGTGCTCGGCCGCAAGCCCCCGAGCGAACGGTTCGCGGGCGCCATCAACACCCTCACGCTCGAATCGATGATGGGCGACGGCAAGGCCCTGCAAATGGGTACGAGCCATGAGCTCGGCACCAATTTCGCCAAGGCGTTCCACACCGAGTACCTGTCCCGGGAGGGCAGGCAGGAGCTGGTCTGGCAGACCTCCTGGGGCACCTCGACCCGGATGGTCGGCGGCCTGATCATGTCCCACGGTGACGACCGGGGGCTCCGCGTCCCGCCGCGGCTCGCCGCCGTGCAGGTGGTCGTCCTCGCGATCAAGGAGGACGACGCGGTGCTGACCGCGGTCCGCGAGATCGGCGACCGGCTGCGGGAGGCCGGGATCAGGGTCCAGATCGACGACCGCACCGACACCCCGTTCGGCCGCCGCGCGGTCGACTGGGAGCTGAAGGGGGTGCCCGTACGGATCGAGATCGGTCCGCGCGACCTGGAGAACGGCACCGCGATGCTGGCCCGCCGCATCCCCGGCGGGAAGGAGCCGGTCGCGATCGAGGCACTGCCGGCCCTGCTCCCGGCGGTCCTGGAGGAGGACCAGGCGACGCTGTTGCGCGAGTCCCGGGCCCGCCGCGAGTCCCGCACCAGCGAGGTGTCCACCGTCGACGAGGCCGCGGAGGCGGCGGCCGCGGGCGGCTGGGCGCGTATTGCGTGGGACGTCCTCGGCCCGGCGGGGGAGGCGCAGCTCGCGGAGCACGGGGCGTCGGTACGGTGTCTGGTGGCCGAGGACGGGTCGGTGCCGGAGTCGGACGACGCCCCGGGTACTGTCGCCGTCGTGGCCCGGGCCTACTGACGCCCCGGGGCTCGCGGAACCGTCGGAACCCCGGCGCGGAGGCACTGTCTACGCACCGGGGCGTATCCGCCACTACGCACCACCTTGGTGTGAGCTGTGAGAGTTATCCACAGATCTGCGCACCCGCCCTCGTCGGGGTGCATCAACGGCAACTGACTGGTACGTGCAAATTATTTGGGATGCCCCGGAATAGGAACACCAGGGCACTCGCGCTCGTTGTCACGACGTGAGCACGACACCACCTGTACTTGCCGCAGAGCTGGCACAGGCGTGGGCCGACATTCAGCGGTACCACCCCGAGCTGCCCGATCTTGCCGCGCCAGAGTCCCTGATCGGAGAGTCCTCGTCCGCCTGTGGCGCCGAGCTCTCCTTCGAGCGACTGCTGCATGAGGCAGTCCATGGAATCGCCGCCGCACGAGGTGTCCGCGACACCTCTCGCGCCGGCCGCTACCACAACCGCAGATTCCTCGCGATCGCCGAGGAGCTGGGCCTCGACCATGCCGAGGAGCCCCACCCCAGCAGTGGCTTCTCGCTGGTCACGCTCAATCCCGAGGCGAAGCGCAGGTACCGCCCGACGATCGAGCGGCTGCAGCGCGCCCTCAAGGCGCACACGATCGCCACCGCCGCCGACACCAAGCGCTCCTTCCGTGGGCCCGCCGCCCGGCACGGCTCCTCCGGCGGAGGCGTGCGGGTCAAGGCCGTCTGCGACTGCGGACGCAACGTCCGGGTCGTTCCCTCGGTCCTTGCCCAGGCGCCGATCGTCTGCGGTGGCTGCGGGAAGCCGTTCCGTATCCCGGAAGCAGCGGTCGCGGTGGGGTGACCCGAGGTGGTGTGGCACAATGGCAAGCTGTACTCGACAGTCGCACAGGACCCCTCTCTCCTCCGGCTGACGCGTCCATCGGGCACCCGAGTACCGCAACCCCACGTGGCATCTTCGTTGTGCCCAACCACGTCATAGACCAGGAGACACCACTTCCGTGGCAGTCAAGATCAAGCTGAAGCGTCTGGGCAAGATCCGTTCGCCTCACTACCGCATCGTCGTCGCCGACTCCCGTACCCGCCGTGACGGCCGGGCCATCGAGGAGATCGGCCTGTACCACCCGGTGCAGAACCCCTCGCGCATCGAGGTCAACTCGGAGCGTGCGCAGTACTGGCTGTCTGTCGGCGCCCAGCCGACCGAGCCGGTTCTCGCGATCCTGAAGCTCACCGGTGACTGGCAGGCCCACAAGGGTCTCCCGGCCCCCGCGCCGCTGCTGCAGCCGGAGCCCAAGGCCGACAAGCGCGCCCTGTTCGAGGCCCTGGCCAAGGACACCGGCGAGGAGTCCAAGGGCGAGGCCATCACGCAGAAGGCGAAGAAGTCCGACAAGAAGGCTGACGAGGCTGCTGACGCTGCCGCGCCGGCCGAGTCGACCGAGGCCTGAGCATGCTCGAGGAGGCTCTCGAGCACCTCGTGAAAGGCATCGTCGACAACCCTGACGATGTGCAGGTCGCCTCGCGCAACCTGCGCCGTGGTCGTGTGCTGGAGGTCCGGGTTCACCCCGATGACCTCGGCAAGGTGATCGGCCGCAACGGCCGCACCGCACGCGCACTGCGAACTGTCGTGGGCGCCATCGGCGGCCGTGGCATCCGTGTCGACCTCGTCGACGTGGACCAGGTTCGCTGACAGAGTTGAACACCGGCACGGGCCGGGGAGGGCCATGCGCCCGCCCCGGCCCGTCGTCGTATGACAGGAGAGACACAAGGTGCAGCTGGTAGTTGCGCGGATCGGCCGCGCCCACGGCATCAAGGGCGAGGTCACCGTCGAGGTACGCACGGACGAGCCGGAACTCAGGCTCGGCCCCGGGGCCGTACTCACCACCGACCCGGCCGCGAACGGACCGCTGACGATCGAGACCGGCCGGGTGCACAGTGGCAGGCTGCTGCTGCGTTTCGAGGGCGTACGGGACCGTACGGCGGCCGAGGCACTCCGGAACACCCTACTGATCGCCGACGTCGACCCGGCGGAACTTCCGGAGGACCCCGAGGAGTTCTACGACCACCAGCTCATCGACCTTGATGTGGTCCTCGCCGACGGCACCGGGATCGGCCGGATCACCGAGATCTCGCACCTGCCGTCCCAGGACCTCTTCATCGTGGAGCGCCCGGACGGCAGCGAGGTGATGATCCCGTTCGTCGAGGAGATCGTCACCGAGATCGATCTGGAGGAGCAGCGCGCGGTCATCACCCCGCCGCCCGGTCTGATCGACGACAGCCAGGCCGTGGTCGCCTCCGCGCGGGACGACGAGGTCGTCGAACAGGAGAACGAAGCCTGATGAGGCTCGACGTCGTCACGATCTTCCCCGAGTATCTGGAACCGCTGAACGTCTCGCTCGTCGGCAAGGCCCGCGCCCGCGGCCGCCTCGATGTGCACGTGCACGATCTGCGGGACTGGACGTACGACCGGCACAACACGGTCGACGACACCCCGTACGGCGGCGGTCCCGGCATGGTCATGAAGACCGGGCCGTGGGGCGACGCCCTGGACGAGGCGCTGGCGGACGGGTACGAGGCGGGGGCGCACTCCCCGGTGCTCGTGGTGCCCACGCCCAGCGGCCGCCCGTTCACCCAGAAGCTCGCCGTGGAGCTCTCCGAGCAACCATGGCTGATCTTCACCCCGGCCCGCTACGAGGGCATCGACCGCCGGGTGATGGACGAGTACGCCACCCGGATGCCGGTCGTCGAGGTCTCCATCGGCGACTACGTGCTGGCCGGCGGGGAAGCCGCTGTACTTGTGATCACGGAGGCGGTGGCCCGGCTGCTGCCCGGCGTGCTCGGCAACGCCGAGTCGCACCGCGACGACTCCTTCGCCCCCGGCGCCATGGCCGATTTGCTGGAGGGCCCGGTCTTCACCAAGCCCCCCGAGTGGCGCGGCCGGGGCATTCCGGACGTCCTGCTCAGCGGTCATCACGGGAAGATCGCGCGCTGGCGGCGGGACGAGGCGTTCCGCCGCACCGCGCTCAACCGCCCCGATCTGATCGAGCGCTGCGAGGCGAGCGCCTTCGACAAGAAGGACCGTGAGATCCTCTCCATCCTCGGCTGGTCCCCGGAGCCCGGTGGCCGATTTTGGCGCAGGCCCGAAGCCGTGGAAGAATGAGCCGCTGCTGTACGTCCGGTGTGCGCCCCTGCCACAGGGGGAACGACGCCCGCCCGACGCGATCAGCACCCCATCTCCTTACGATCTCCCGTCGATGACCTGTGGCATCGGCGAAGAAAGCAGACAACATGGCTTCCCTGCTCGATGGCGTCAACGCCGCTTCCCTGCGTACGGACGTCCCGGCGTTCCGTCCCGGTGACACCGTCAACGTCCACGTGCGAGTGATCGAGGGCAACCGCTCCCGTATCCAGCAGTTCAAGGGCGTAGTCATCCGCCGCCAGGGCTCTGGCGTCAGCGAGACCTTCACGGTCCGCAAGGTCTCCTTCAGCGTCGGCGTCGAGCGCACCTTCCCGGTGCACAGCCCGATCTTCGAGAAGATCGAGCTCGTCACCCGCGGTGACGTCCGTCGCGCCAAGCTGTACTACCTCCGTGAGCTGCGCGGCAAGGCCGCGAAGATCAAGGAGAAGCGCGACAACTGAGCTAGCTCCCAGCTCCACGGCTCGGCCGGATAAGCTCTGGCCCCGATGGACACGGAAGCAAAGCACCCGGAGCGCGACGGCTCTTCCGCACCCGAAGCAGGGGCGGAGGAGAGGTCGCGCTCTTCGCGTATCCCGGACCGGTTCGCCTCGTTGTCGTGGCGGCGTGCAGCCTTCCTCGGCGCCGTCTGCTCGGTCTTCCTGCTGCTCTTCAGTACCTATGTGCTGCAGCCGTTCCTGATCCCCAGTGGCTCGATGGAGTCCACCCTGCGGGTGGGGGACCGGGTGCTCGTCAACAAACTGGCGTACCGTTTCGGCTCCGTACCGCACCGCGGTGACGTGGTGGTCTTCGACGGCACCGGATCCTTCGTCCAGGTGGCACCGGCCGAGAACCCCGTCACCGGGCTGCTGCACGGCGCGGCAGCGTCCCTGGGGCTGGCGGAACCTGCCGAGACCGACTTCGTGAAGCGGGTGGTGGGCGTGGGGGGCGACCGGGTGGTCTGCTGCGACAAGCGGGGCAGGATCGAGGTGAACGGGCAGCCGGTGGACGAGGAGTATCTCCATTCCGGCGACGACCCGTCCCGGGTGGCCTTCGACATCGTCGTCCCCGACGGCAGGCTCTGGATGATGGGCGACCACCGGAGCAACTCCCGCGACTCCCGTGACCATCTGGGAGAGCCCGGCGGCGGCATGGTGCCGGTCGGCATGGTCATCGGCCGGGTGGACTGGATCGGCTGGCCGCTGGGCCGGCTGGGCTCGATCCCGGAGACCGGCGCCTTCGACTCCGTACGGGAACCTGGCGGGACACATGGGTAACCGCGGACGGGCAAGCGGCGCGTCCGACGCCGACGCTCCGCTGCCGACCGGCACCAGGCCGACGGCCGCGCGCTCGCTGCCGACCCGGGCGGAGCGGCGCAAGCTGGCACGCCGGGTCAAACGGCGGCGGCGCAGGTCCGCTGTGAAGGAGATACCCCTCCTCATCACCGTGGCGCTGCTCATCGCACTCGTCCTCAAGACGTTCCTGGTGCAGGCCTTCGTGATCCCGTCCGGGTCGATGGAGCAGACGATCCGGATCGGCGACCGGGTGCTGGTGGACAAGCTGACGCCCTGGTTCGGATCCAGGCCCCAGCGCGGCGACGTGGTCGTCTTCAAGGACCCGGGGAACTGGCTGCGACAGGAGAACGTCGCGAAGAAGGATCCACCCGTCGTCGTCAAACAGGTGAAGGAAGTGCTGACCTTCATCGGGCTGCTGCCGTCCGACGACGAACAGGATCTGATCAAGCGGGTGGTCGCCGTCGGCGGTGACACCGTGAAGTGCTGCGACAAGGACGGCAGGGTCACCGTCAACGGCGTACCGCTCGACGAGCCCTATCTGCATCCGGGCAATCCGCCCTCCATGCTCAAATTCGAGGTAAAGGTTCCGGCCGGCCGAATCTTCGTCATGGGCGACCACCGCTCCAATTCCGCCGATTCGCGCTTCCACCTGGACGAGCCGGGTCACGGCACGGTCTCCGAGGACGAGGTCGTGGGACGGGCTGTCGTCATCGCCTGGCCCTTCGGGCACTGGCGGAGACTGGAAGAGCCCGAGACGTTCGCTTCGGTCCCGGACGCGCGCGCCGGGACGTCGGTGGCGTCCGCACCGTCGAATAGTGTGTCGTCCCAGGACCTCAATGGAAAGGTCCGGCTCCCGACCCCTGCGGAACTCCCGCTCGTTATGGGAGTGGTGGGCCTGCACCGACTAAGGGGCAGGCGGTGGCACGGAGTGAGGAGTGGATGTGGGGGATTTGGCGGTCGGCGCACGATCCGGACACGACGAACCCGAGGACCGGCCCGAGAGCGAAAGGTCTGCCGGGGCGACGCCGGGCCGGGCGGAGAGTGACGGCGACTCCCCGGACGGTGGTGGTAGGGCTCCGGGGAAGCCACGCTCCTTCTGGAAGGAACTGCCCCTCCTCATCGGCATCGCGCTGATTCTGGCGCTGCTGATCAAGACGTTTCTGGTGCAGGCGTTCTCGATTCCCTCGGACTCGATGCAGAACACGCTCCAGCGGGGCGACCGGGTGCTGGTCGACAAGCTGACCCCCTGGTTCGGCTCCGAGCCGCAGCGCGGCGAGGTCGTGGTCTTCCACGACCCGGGCGGCTGGCTGGTGGACGGCGAGTCGACGCCGCAACCCAACATCGCGCAGAAGTTCCTCAGCTTCATCGGACTGATGCCGTCCGCCGAGGAGAAGGACCTGATCAAGCGGGTTATCGCGGTCGGCGGCGACACGGTGGAGTGCAGGAAGAACGGGCCGGTCGTTGTCAACGGCAAGGCGCTGGACGAGCAGTCGTTCATCTACCCGGGGAACACCCCGTGCAACGACGAGCCGTTCGGTCCGATCAAGGTGCCCGAGGGCCGTATCTGGGTGATGGGCGACCACCGCCAGAACTCCCTGGACTCCCGCTACCACCAGGAGCTGCCCGGTCAGGGCACGGTCTCCACGGACGAGGTGGTCGGCCGGGCCATCGTGGTGGCATGGCCGATCAACCGCTGGGCGACCCTGCCGGTCCCGAGTACCTTCGACCAGCCGGGGCTGAACGCCGCGATGGGGCTGGCGCCGGGAGCACTCGGTGTGGCCGGAGCGCTGCCCCTCGTGTTGTGGCGTCGCAAGAGGCTGACCGCCGGGCGTACTGCCGGGTAGGGTGCCGACTCGGATCAGCGATTGTCGATCTCCGAGGTGGGGGACGCTGGGATGAGTGGAACAGGACGTACGGGTGACGGCCACGGTCGGCTCGGCAGCATGCTGTCGGGGCTGGCCGTGGCCGTCGGCTGTGTGCTCTTCCTCGGCGGGTTCGCCTGGGCGGCGGTGGTGTACAAGCCGTACACCGTGCCGACCGAGTCGATGACGCCGACGGTGAACGCGGGTGACCGGGTGCTCGCGGAGCGGGTGGACGGCGCCGAGGTGCGCCGCGGTGACGTGGTGGTCTTCAAGGACCCCGCGTGGGGCGACATGCCCATGGTGAAGCGGGTCGTGGGCATCGGTGGCGACAGGATCGCCTGCTGCGAGAAGAACGGCCGGCTCACCGTCAACGGCAAGCCCATTGAGGAACCGTATCTGCAGACCAAGGGCCTCGCCTCGGTGAAGAACTTCAGGGCGGAGGTGCCCAAGGGGCAGCTCTTCCTCCTCGGGGACGAGCGCAGCGGCTCCCTGGACTCCCGGGTCCACCTCGACGATCCGGGGCAGGGTTCGGTACCGCGCAGTGCCGTGCAGGCCCGGGTGGACGCCATCGCATGGCCGATGAACGGGATGATCGAGCGACCGCAGGCGTTCGCGGACCTTCCCGGCGGGGTGTCGAAGCCCGGACCGCTGAAGCTGCAGCTAGGGGCCGTGGTGGCGGGTGTGGTGCTCATCGTCGGCGGCGCGGCGTACGGGCCGATCGCGGCGCGGTCCGCACGGAGCAGGCGCGGACAGGGCGGGAAGGTGCCTGCGGGTGCCCGCTGAGACCCGCAAGGTCGCCCGGGTGATCCTGCTCGACCCCGACGACCGCATTCTGCTGATGCACGGCTACGAACCGGACAACCCCGACATCACCTGGTGGTTCACGCCCGGAGGCGGCCTGGAGGGCGACGAGACCCGCGAGGAGGCCGCGCTGCGCGAGCTCGCCGAGGAGACCGGGATCACGGACGTCGAGCTCGGGCCCGTGCTCTGGCAGCGCATCTGCTCCTTCCCGTTCGACGGCCGGCGCTGGGACCAGGACGAGTGGTACTACCTGGTACGAACCACGCAGACCGACACGGATCTGAGCGGGCTCACCGGGCTGGAACAGCGCAGTGTCTCGGGCCTGAGGTGGTGGACCTACGCCGAACTGTCGGTGGCGCGTGAGACGGTGTATCCGACCAGGCTCGCCGGGCTGCTGCGCACGCTGCTCGACGAGGGTCCGCCGCGTACGCCGGTGGTTCTGGCCCCCGAAATCGTCTAAGCCTTCGGGGGCGCGGGAGCCTGGCGCACAATAGGTGGACGCACGGCTGAAGGGGAACATGCCAATGAGCGCCGAGGACCTCGAAAAGTACGAGACCGAGATGGAGCTGAAGCTCTACCGGGAGTACCGAGATGTCGTCGGTCTGTTCAAATACGTGATCGAGACCGAACGGCGCTTCTACCTCACCAACGACTACGAGATGCAGGTGCACTCGGTTCAGGGTGAGGTCTTCTTTGAGGTGTCCATGGCGGACGCGTGGGTCTGGGACATGTACCGGCCCGCCCGGTTCGTCAAACAGGTACGCGTCCTGACCTTCAAGGACGTCAACATCGAAGAACTCAACAAGAGCGATCTCGAACTCCCGGGCGGCTGAGCCGCTCCGGCGGTCGCCGGTCCGTCCGGGTGGCCGAGTTGTCCACAACCGCTGAGTTGTCCACCAAGATCCACCAGCGGGGCTCGGACGCGTCAGAGTCGGTGCCGGAGGTGGTGCCGACATGAACGCACGGGGGGCACTCGGGCGGTACGGCGAGGATCTGGCGGCGCGGCTGCTGACCGACGCCGGCATGGCCGTACTGGAACGGAACTGGCGCTGTCGCGCCGGTGAGATCGACATCGTCGCGATGGACGGGGACGCGCTGGTCGTCTGCGAGGTCAAGACCCGCAGGGCGGGGGCGTTCGAGCATCCGATGGCAGCCGTCAGCCCGGTCAAGGCGGACCGGTTGCGGCGGCTCGCCGAGATCTGGCTCGACCGGAACGGCGGCCCGCCGCCGGGCGGGGTGCGGATCGATCTGATCGGCGTGGTGCTGCCCGGACGGGGCGCGCCGGTCGTCGAGCATGCGCGCGGGGTGGCCTGATGGGGTTCGCGCGGGCGTGCTCGGTGGCGCTGGTCGGCGTCGAAGGCGTGGTGGTGGAGGTCCAGGCGGACCTGGAGCCGGGGGTGGCGGCGTTCACCCTGGTCGGTCTGCCGGACAAGAGCCTGGTGGAGAGCCGGGACCGGGTCAGGGCCGCCGTGGTCAACTCCGGGGCCGAGTGGCCGCAGAAGAAACTCACGGTCGGGCTCTCCCCGGCTTCCGTGCCCAAAGGAGGCAGCGGCTTCGATCTCGCTGTCGCGTGTGCCGTACTCGGCGCGGCCGAGCGGATCGATCCCTCGGCCATCTCCGATGTGGTGATGATCGGGGAACTCGGCCTCGACGGCCGGGTGCGGCCGGTCCGCGGTGTGCTGCCTGCCGTGCTCGCCGCGGCGGAGGCGGGGTACCGGAAGGTCGTCGTGCCGGAACAGACCGCGGGCGAGGCGGCGCTGGTGCCCGGCGTCTCGGTCCTCGGGGTGCGGAGCCTGCGGCAGTTGATCGCCGTGCTCAGCGACGAGCCGGTACCCGACGAGCGGGAGGGTGACGAGGAGGGACGCCCCTCCACGATGCTGGCGGGGCTGATGGTGCCGGGCGCGGGCATCGGTACCGGACTGGCACGGGTCTGCGCACAGGGCGAGGGACCTCACCCGGACCTGTCGGACGTCGCCGGCCAGGAGACGCCGCGTCTGGCCCTCGCGGTCGCAGCGGCGGGCGGGCACCATCTGCTGCTCTCCGGACCCCCGGGCGCGGGCAAGACCATGCTGGCCGAGCGGCTGTCCGCGATTCTGCCGACGCTGACCCGGCAGGAATCCCTGGAGGTGACCGCGGTGCACTCGGTGGCGGGCATTCTGCCGCCGGGCGAACCGCTGGTCACCCGGGCGCCCTACTGCGCACCGCACCACTCGGCGACGATGCAGTCGCTGGTCGGCGGGGGGAACGGATTGCCGAGGCCCGGGGCGGTCTCGCTGGCCCACAGAGGTGTGCTGTTCCTGGACGAGGCGCCGGAGTTCTCCGTCCGGGCGCTCGACGCGCTGCGCCAGCCGTTGGAGTCGGGGCATGTGGTGGTGGCGCGCAGCGCCGTGGTGGTGCGGCTGCCCGCCAGATTTCTGATGGTGCTGGCGGCCAATCCCTGCCCCTGCGGGCGCCACACCCTCATCGGCGCCGGTTGCGAATGCCCGCCCTCTTCGGTCCGCCGCTACCAGGCGAGACTCTCCGGGCCACTGCTCGACCGGGTGGATCTGCGGGTGGTCGTCGCACCGGTCACGCGCGAGGACCTGATGGGCCGGGGAGGCCGGGGCGAGTCCACGGCCGTCGTCGCGGCGCAGGTACGGGAAGCCAGGGCCCGGGCGGCAGAACGACTTGCGGGCACGGGATGGACCACCAACAGCGAGGTACCGGGCCATGAGCTGCGAACCCGGCTGCTCACGGCGCCGGGGGCGCTCATGGAGGCCGAACGCGACATGGAGCGGGGGCTGCTCACCGCGCGGGGACTCGACCGGGTGCTGCGGGTGGCGTGGACCGTCGCCGATCTGCGCGGCGCGGATCGCCCGGAGGCGTCCGATATCGCGGTGGCGCTGGAACTGCGGACCGGGATCGCCCGGGGAGCCTTGGCCCGGGGCGGGGCGTCATGACGCCGGAGTCGGTGGGAGACCGCGAATCAGGGCGTGGGCAGGAGGCGGTGGGCGGCCGGCAACCGGTACGTGCGCCGGGGACGGTGGGGGAGCGGGAGCGGCTGGCACGGGCTGCGCTGACCCGCGTGCTGGAGCCGGGGGACGAGCACGGTGGCCGCTGGCTGCGCCAAGTCGGCGCCGTCGAGCTGATGCGGCGGCTCACGTCCCGGGACGGGACCGCGGAAGAGCTGAGCGGCATGACGCCGAAGCGGCTCGCCGGATACCGCTTGCGGGTCGGGTCCGCCGAGCCCGAGCGGGACCTGGCGGCGGTCGCCGCGGTGGGCGGCCGCCTGGTCTGTCCCGGTGACCGGGAGTGGCCCAGCCAGCTCGACGACCTGGGCGACTCCAGGCCGACCGCGCTCTGGGTGCGGGGCCGGTCCGATCTGCGGCTCTGGGCGCTGCGTTCCGTCGCCGTGGTCGGCGCCCGCGCCTGCACACCGTACGGGGCGCATATGGCGGCGAGCCTCGCTTCCGGGCTGGCGGAGCTGGGGTGGGTGGTCGTGTCGGGCGCCGCGTTCGGGGTGGACGGGGCGGCACACCGTGGCGCACTCGCGGCCGGCGGGGCGACGATGGCGGTCCTGGCCTGCGGCGTCGACGTCGCCTATCCCCGAGGTCATGCCGAGCTGATCGGACGCGTGGCGGAACAGGGTCTGGTCATCGGCGAGTTGCCGCCGTCCGATCATCCGACACGCAGCAGATTTATCCTTCGGAACAGGGTGATTGCCGCGTTGACGCGGGGAACGGTCGTGGTGGAGGCGCAATACCGCAGCGGCTCGCTGGTCACAGCGCGCAGGGCTCAGCAGCTCGGCCGCTTCACCATAGGGGTTCCGGGACCCGCCACCAGCGGGCTGTCGGCCGGTGTCCATGAACTGCTCCGGGGCGAAGGCGTCCTGGTCACGGACGCCTCGGAGGTGGCCGAACTGGTGGGGGACATCGGTGATCTCGCTCCCGCCCGACGCGGCCCTCTGCTTCCCAGGGACCTGTTGGACGCCGTCTGCGCCCGGATCCTCGACGCCCTGCCCTCCCGCGGTTCCGTCAACGCGAGGGACATCGCCCGCACCGCGGGGACCGGCGCCGACGAAGCGCTCGGCAGGTTGTACGAACTCCACTCACTGGGGTTCGTCGAACGTGATGGCGATGGATGGCAGTTGACGCGGCGGTCGGCCTGCGATGGGAACGCGCGGCGAGGCGGTCCTTGACCTGGAGTATTCGGGTGAAAAGGTGATGCCGATGACCTCGGCGGATCCTTCAGTAACCCCTCCGGGGCCGCTGCACAGGCGACGGGCCCGGAGCGTAGTCGTGTCCGTTCCCCCAGAAGTACCCGGCGCCGATGCTCTATCCTGCGCGCACCGCGACGCTTCAGTCACGCTACGCTCACAAGGAATCCGGCTCAGACACAAGTCCCCCAGCACTTCACAGCAGAACGGCTCAAGGCACCACATGCCCCAGCACACCTCCGGGTCTGACCGCGCAGCAGTGCCACCCGCTGCGCGTGGCACTGTGCGCCCCCCTGCCCCCTCCTCGCTCGACGAGTTGTGGCGTTCGTACAAGTCCACGGGCGACGGCCGGCTGCGGGAGCAGCTGATCCTTCACTACTCGCCGCTGGTGAAGTACGTCGCGGGCCGGGTGAGCGTGGGACTGCCGTCCAATGTCGAGCAGGCGGACTTCGTCTCCTCGGGAGTCTTCGGACTGATCGACGCGATCGAGAAGTTCGACATCGAACGGGCCATCAAGTTCGAGACGTACGCGATCACGCGCATCCGCGGCGCGATGATCGACGAGCTCCGGGCGCTCGACTGGATCCCGCGCTCCGTACGGCAGAAGGCGCGGGCCGTGGAGCGCGCCTACGCGACACTGGAGGCGCAGCTGCGGCGTACCCCGTCCGAGGCGGAGGTCGCGGCGGAGATGGGCATCGCCCTGGAAGAACTGCATGCGGTTTTCAGCCAGTTGTCGCTGGCGAACGTGGTCGCGCTGGAGGAGCTGCTGCATGTCGGCGGCGAGGGCGGCGACCGGCTGAGCCTGATGGACACGCTTGAGGACACCGCCGCCGACAATCCGGTGGAGGTCGCCGAGGACCGTGAGCTCCGCCGACTGCTCGCCCGGGCGATCAACACGCTCCCGGACCGCGAGAAGACGGTCGTCACCCTCTACTACTACGAGGGGCTCACTCTTGCCGAGATCGGCAACGTGCTCGGGGTGACCGAGAGCCGGGTCAGCCAGATCCACACCAAGTCGGTGCTGCAGCTCCGCGCGAAACTGGCCGACGCGGGACGTTGAGCAGGCGTCCGGCCGGACGATGTTGGCTGCCCGCGCCCCTCTCGAACACCTGCCGCCGTAGAGTGGATCCGTGCCCAGGATTCGAGCGGCCTCCGTGGCCGAGCACCGGACCATGCAGCGCGGCGCCCTCCTGGACGCTGCCCGCTCCTTGCTGTCCGAGGGCGGTACGGAGGCGTTGACCTTCCCCGCTCTCGCCGAGCGCACGGGCCTTGCACGGTCCTCCGTCTACGAGTACTTCCGTTCCCGCGCGGCCGTCGTCGAGGAGCTGTGCGCCGTCGACTTCCCCGTCTGGGCGGCCGAGGTCGAGAACGCGATGGAGCGGGCGCAGACGCCCGAGGGAAAGATCGAGGCGTATGTACGCCGCCAGCTCGATCTGGTCGGGGACCGGCAGCACCGCGCTGTCGTCGCCATCTCGGCGAGCGAGCTGGACACGGGCGCACGGGAGAAGATCCGGGCAGCGCACGGCGGGCTGATCGCCATGATCGTCGAGGCGCTCGGTGACCTCGGCCATGAACAGCCGAGGCTGGCGGCGATGCTGCTGCAGGGCTCGGTGGACGCAGCCGTGCGCCGTATAGAACTGGGCGTGGCGGAGGCGCCCGGGGTGATCGCTGACACCGCCGTCGCCATGATCCTGCGGGGCGTACGGGGCTGACGCCCGTAGCCGGCCGCCGTCGCGACGAGGAGCACGGCAGGATCTGCGTACCCGACGGCGCCCGGCGCCCGCGGCTCCGGTACGCCGAACACCGGCAGCAGCCGCGAAGGACCCCGCCGCAACAGCGCCGGAGGCAGCAGCGACAGCGGATCCAGATACGCGTCACCACGCCGCAGCCCCCAGTGGAGACACCCGGACTCGCAGTGGAACGGCCCGGCCTCCATGACCGCGACCGTCTGGCCGGCGCGGACCTCGTCACCTTCCGAGACCAGCGCCCGCACCGGCTCGTACGTCGTGCGCAGCGGCGGATCACCGGTCCCCGCCACCTCGATCGCCAGCACCCCCCGTCCCGCGACGCGCCCCGCGAACGAGACCCGGCCACCGGCGGCGGCTTGCACCCGGGCACCCGGCGTGGTGGCGAGGTCGACGCCACGGTGCCCCCGCCCGTAGGTGCCGGCCGGCGGCTCCCACCCCCGTACGACCACGGGCCGCCCCGCAAGCGGCCACGCGCGCCCGCCGTCCGGCGTGGGGTCGTCCGCGGCGGCGGCGTCGCCCGCACCGCACAGCATCGTGAGCACGGCCATGAACGTCGCCACGAGCGCCGCCCGGACCCGGCGAGCCGTCGGTTCAGGTGTGTATCGCATGACCCGAACCGTTCCCCACCCGGCGGATCCGTGGGGATCATGGACCGGATCTGTGGACTACTCGCCGGTTGTGGACAGCGCCGTCACCCGGCACTCGACGGGTCCCGTACACTTCTTGTGGCGATCCGGGTCACCGGGTCGACTTCGCACGCCCCGCCACCTCCCTCTCTGCGGACGGTGGCCGCGCTCCTCGGTCCCTTGTGGCACGGCGCGTCGGGGCGTCAGGCGCGACCGCAATCCTGCGGTCGCGACAACCGAGTACCTCAAGGAGTACGGCCATGGCCGTCGTCACGATGCGGGAGCTGCTGGAGAGCGGCGTCCACTTCGGTCACCAGACCCGTCGCTGGAACCCGAAGATGAAGCGCTTCATCTTCACCGAGCGCAACGGCATCTACATCATCGACCTGCTCCAGTCGCTGTCGTACATCGACCGCGCCTACGAGTTCGTCAAGGAGACCGTCGCGCACGGCGGCTCCATCATGTTCGTGGGTACGAAGAAGCAGGCCCAGGAGGCCATCGCCGAGCAGGCGACGCGCGTCGGCATGCCGTACGTCAACCAGCGGTGGCTCGGTGGCATGCTCACCAACTTCTCCACCGTCTACAAGCGCCTTCAGCGTCTGAAGGAGCTTGAGCAGATCGACTTCGAGGACGTGGCCGCCTCCGGCCTCACCAAGAAGGAGCTCCTGGTCCTCTCCCGCGAGAAGGCCAAGCTGGAGAAGACCCTCGGTGGTATCCGCGAGATGCAGAAGGTGCCCAGCGCCGTCTGGATCGTCGACACCAAGAAGGAGCACATCGCCGTCGGTGAGGCGCGCAAGCTCCACATCCCGGTCGTCGCGATCCTCGACACCAACTGCGACCCCGACGAGGTCGACTACAAGATCCCGGGCAACGACGACGCGATCCGCTCCGTCACCCTGCTCACCCGCGTGATCGCCGACGCCGTCGCCGAGGGCCTCATCGCCCGTTCCGGCGCTGCGACCGGCGACTCGAAGCCGGGCGACAAGGCTGCCGGTGAGCCGCTCGCCGAGTGGGAGCGCGACCTGCTCGAGGGCGACAAGAAGGCAGACGCCGAGGTGCAGACGTCCGCCGAGTCCGAGAAGGTCGCTGACGCCGCCGAGGCGCCGGCCGAGGCCGCTGCCGAGTCTCCGGCCGCGGACGCTGCCGAGTCTCCGGCCGCGGACGCTGCCGAGGCTCCGGCCGCGGACGCCGAGCAGGCCTGACAACTCCGTCACGGCTGAATGACGGCGGGGGCCGGTGCCGCAGGCACTGCCCCCGCCGTTCACCCGTAGATCTTTCAGACTTCGAGAGAGAAACACAGACTCATGGCGAACTACACCGCCGCTGACGTCAAGAAGCTCCGCGAGCTCACCGGCGCCGGCATGATGGACTGCAAGAAGGCGCTCGACGAGGCCGACGGCAACGTCGACAAGGCCGTCGAGGAGCTCCGTATCAAGGGTCAGAAGGGCGTCGCCAAGCGCGAGGGCCGTTCTGCCGAGAACGGTGCCGTCGTCTCCCTCATCTCCGAGGACAAGACCTCCGGCGTCCTGCTCGAGCTGAAGTGCGAGACGGACTTCGTCGCCAAGGGCGAGAAGTTCCTGGCCGTCGCCGACGCTCTCGCCGCCCACGTCGCCGCGACCTCGCCGGCCGATCTGGCCACGCTGCTCGCCTCCGAGATCGAGGCCGGCAAGACTGTTCAGGCCTACGTCGACGAGGCCAACGCCAACCTCGGCGAGAAGATCGTCCTGGACCGCTTCGCGCAGTTCACCGGCGGTTACGTGGCTGCGTACATGCACCGCACCATGCCCGACCTCCCGCCGCAGGTCGGCGTCCTGGTCGAGCTGGACAAGGAGAACGCCGAGGTCGCCAAGGACGTCGCGCAGCACATCGCCGCCTTCGCCCCGAAGTACCTCAACCGCGACGAGGTCCCGGCCGAGACGGTCGAGAACGAGCGTCGTGTCGCCGAGGCCACCTCTCGCGAGGAGGGCAAGCCCGAGGCCGCCCTTCCGAAGATCGTCGAGGGTCGCGTCAACGGCTTCTTCAAGGACGTCGTCGTCCTGGAGCAGGCCTTCGCCAAGGACAACAAGAAGTCCGTCCAGAAGGTCCTGGACGAGGCTGGTGTCACCCTGAAGCGCTTCTCGCGCATCAAGGTCGGCATCTGAGTCCGTCCGCGAAAAACGGTGGACCCCGATAGGGTCTGGTGCAGTCGTCGGCCGCACACCCGCCGTACGACCGCAGATCTGACGAGGAGGCCATTGCCGCTGAGGGACACCAGACCCACCGGCAATGGCCTTCTTCGTATGTGCACGAGGAGAATCTCCATGAACAAGGGCGCGGACGCCGCCAAAGGTGACCACAAGCGCGAGGACGGCAAGGTGGCCGGACGCTTCATGCTGAAGCTGTCCGGGGAGGCATTCGCCGGCGGCGGGGGCCTCGGCGTCGACCCCGATGTCGTACACGCCATCGCCCGGGAAATCGCGGCTGTCGTCCGGGGCGGTGCGGAAATCGCGGTTGTCATCGGCGGCGGCAACTTCTTCCGCGGCGCCGAGCTCCAGCAGCGGGGCATGGACCGGGCCCGGTCCGACTACATGGGCATGCTCGGCACCGTCATGAACTGCCTGGCGCTCCAGGACTTCCTGGAGAAGGAGGGCATCGACTCCCGCGTCCAGACCGCCATCACCATGGGGCAGGTCGCGGAACCGTACATCCCGCTGCGCGCCGTGCGCCACCTGGAGAAGGGACGCGTCGTCATCTTCGGCGCCGGTATGGGCATGCCGTACTTCTCCACCGACACCACCGCCGCCCAGCGCGCCCTGGAGATCGACGCCGAGGGTCTGCTCATGGGCAAGAACGGGGTGGACGGGGTCTACGACTCCGACCCGAAGACCAACCCCGACGCGGTGAAGTTCGACGCGCTGGAGTACAGCGAGGTGCTCGCCCGCGATCTCAAGATTGCCGACGCCACCGCCATCACGCTCTGCCGTGACAACCAGCTGCCGATCCTCGTCTTCGAGCTGACCGCGGCCGGCAATATCGCCCGCGCCGTCAAGGGTGAGAAGATCGGCACGCTCGTGAGCGACCAGGGCACCCGGGCCTGACAACCGGGGGGCCGCCCGGGGGAATCCCCCGACGGCCCCGGGGCCGACCGGGGACACCCGGGGGACGGTCCCGAAGGATGGACAACGGCCTGCCGGTCGGACACCGTGCAGGTGAGGACGCGACGCAGGACCCGCCGGGCCCGAGCACGCCGGGCCCACTCAAGACACGCAGGAGCACGTGGTGATCGAAGAAACCCTCCTCGAGGCCGAGGAGAAGATGGAGAAGGCCGTCGTCGTCGCGAAGGAGGACTTCGCCGCGATCCGTACCGGCCGTGCGCACCCGGCGATGTTCAACAAGATCGTCGCCGACTACTACGGCGCGCTGACCCCGATCAACCAGCTCGCCTCGTTCTCGGTGCCCGAGCCGCGCATGGCCGTCGTGACGCCGTTCGACAAGAGCGCGCTGCGCAACATCGAGCAGGCCATCCGCGACTCGGATCTCGGCGTCAACCCGAGCAACGACGGCAATATCATCCGGGTGACCTTCCCGGACCTCACCGAGGAGCGTCGGCGCGACTACATCAAGGTCGCGAAGGCGAAGGCCGAGGACTCCAAGATCTCCATCCGGGCCGTGCGCCGCAAGGCCAAGGAGACCCTGGACAAGCTGGTCAAGGACAAGGAGTCCGGCGAGGACGAGGTGCGTCGCGCCGAGAAGGAACTCGACGACACCACTGCGAAGTACGTCGCGCAGGTCGACGAGCTGCTCAAGCACAAGGAAGCCGAGCTGCTCGAAGTCTGATGAACGACTCTTCCTGGGGCGCCCCGCAGGGAGCCGGCTACGGGAGTACGCCCGAGATGAGGGCTGCCCCGGCAGGTCCTGTACACGATGTGCATGACGCCCAGCAGACTCGGCCCATGCCCATCGTGCCGGACGTTCCCGATGCAGGTAGAGACGCTGACGACCGTGATGACCGGTACGGGGGAGCCGTCGGCCGGCGCGGCGGTCCCCCGTACCGTGACGAGAAGCCGCAGGAGCCCATGTCCACCGCGCCGCCGCCCCCGCAGAAGAAACGTGCGGGCCGTGACCTGCGAGCCGCCATAGGGGTCGGTGTGGGGCTCGGGGCCGTCATCGCCGCCTCGCTCTTCATCGTGAAGGCCGTCTTCATCGGCGTGATAGCGATCGCCGTCGTCGTCGGCCTCTGGGAGCTCACCTCCCGGCTGCAGGAGCGCAAGGGCATCAAGGCACCGCTCGTACCGCTCGCGATCGGCGGCGCGGCGATGATCGTGGCCGGCTATGTGCGCGGAGCCGAGGGCGCCTGGGTCGCCATGGCCCTGACCGCCCTGGCGGTGCTCGTCTGGCGGATGACCGAGCCGCCCGAGGGGTACCTCAAGGACGTCACGGCCGGTGTTTTCGCCGCGTTCTACGTACCCTTCCTGGCCACCTTCGTCGCGATGCTGCTGAGCGCCGACGACGGGCCGCAGCGGGTCCTCACCTTCCTCCTGCTGACCGTCGTCAGCGACACGGGCGCGTACGCGGTCGGCTGGCGCTTCGGGAAGCACAAGCTCGCGCCACGGATCAGCCCCGGGAAGACCCGCGAGGGACTGTTCGGAGCGGTCGCCTTCGCGATGGTCGCCGGTGCGCTGTGCATGCAGTTCCTGATCGACGACGGCACCTGGTGGCAGGGGCTGCTGCTCGGCCTGGCGGTCGCTGCCAGCGCCACTCTGGGCGACCTGGGCGAGTCCATGATCAAGCGGGATCTCGGGATCAAGGACATGGGCACGCTGCTCCCCGGTCACGGCGGGATCATGGACCGACTGGACTCGCTGCTGCCGACCGCTCCGGTGGTCTGGCTCCTGCTGGTGCTTTTCGTCGGCTCCAGCTGAGAAGCCGGGCCGGCGCCCAGCCTGACCTGCGTTTTTATGAGTGAGGGTCCGTGATCCACAGGATGGCGGGCCCTCACTCCTCTGTCTGCGCGATGAGCCGGACTCGGCAGGCGCAGGCTTCCGCGGGGTGATGTCGAACGATGCGAGGGGCCGCGGTCCGAGGTACGGGAAGGCGTGCAGCCGGAGTTGTGTCTCCGTCGTCGCCCGAGACGCCGGGGGACAGCCCTTAGGCCGCGCCGTATTCGTGCGGTCTCCCGCCCTGCCACTTCACCCACCGGGGGTCGTCCAGCACGTCATCGGCGTCCGGCAGTCCGGCGCGGCGCAGGAACTCGACCACGTCGGCGTCGCTGTGAGCGAGGCCCGCGGTCTGAGCGCGGATCGTGACCCGACGGCCACCCGCTCCCGCTGCTCGGTGCACGGTGATCGGTACGTCACACGTGTCCTCGGGGTCCGACAGCTCGTGGCTCAAAGCACTCCTGGCTCTCTTGGCTTTCTGTCAGGCCGGCGCTACGGGCAAGCCGCGATGCCGTCCTCTGTAAGGCCGACCGGCAATTGGAGGGGCGGCGTCACGGGGCTGGGGCACGCACCTCGCGGCGTTGTCGTCAATCACCTTGGCTCCGCCATGGCCCAATCCTCCGCCTTGCGATGCACGCACCCCAGCCCCGCTCCTTCACCCACCCCCCATTGCCGGTCGGCCTAAGTGCGCGCAGGGCCTGATCGCGCCGCGTCGTCCGCGTTCTCTGTCCGCTCATGCCACAGTCGCCCGTGCGGACGGCGTCGGTCTGGGGCGCGCCACCCGCGTTCATCCGGCTCGGCGGTGGTGCGATCTGTTCGCCCGGCCGACACGCCTGCCACTCGCGCACGATGCGCAGGTCACTGGACGAGAGAGATTTTCGGACACATATTCGATTCTAAGTGGCGGTGGGCTGCTGTGCGCACCACGTGCGTGTCGTGCGATCGGTCACGGTCCGCGGGCGCGGCCGGGCCGTCTGTGGGCCGTCGGGGCCGCCAATGGCGACCGGCAAGGAGCACCGTCGACCGGGCGCGGTCGCACCCTGTCCCGCCTGAGCCGGCGACGACTGCTGGCACCACGGCGTGTCTGCGACACTGGAGAAACCATGCCTAAGCCCGGAGAACTCACTTTCGTCGCGCCCCGCGGAGCCAAGAAGCCGCCGCGGCACCTCGCCGACCTCACGCCCGCCGAGCGCAAGGAAGCCATCGCCGCGATCGGCGAGAAGCCGTTCCGCGCGCAGCAGCTGTCACAGCACTACTTCGCGCGGTACGCGCACGACCCGGCCGAGTGGACCAACATCCCGGCCGGTTCACGGGACAAGCTCGCCGAGGCGATGTTCCCCGACCTGATGTCCGTGGTCCGGCACATCAGCTGCGACGACGACACCACCCGTAAGACGCTGTGGAAGCTGCACGACGGGACGCTGGTCGAGTCCGTCCTGATGCGCTACCCGGAGCGGGTGACGATGTGCATCTCGTCGCAGGCCGGATGCGGGATGAACTGCCCGTTCTGCGCGACGGGGCAGGCCGGTCTGGACCGCAACCTGTCGACCGCCGAGATCGTCCACCAGATCGTGGACGGCATGCGGGCGTTGCGTGACGGGGAGGTTCCGGGCGGGCCCGCGCGGCTCTCCAACATCGTCTTCATGGGCATGGGCGAGCCGCTCGCCAACTACAAGAGGGTGGTTGGCGCGATTCGCCGGCTGACCGACCCGGAGCCGGACGGTCTCGGTCTTTCGCAGCGCGGCATCACCGTCTCCACCGTGGGCCTGGTGCCGGCCATGCTGCGCTTTGCCGACGAGGGCTTCAAGTGCCGCCTCGCCGTCTCGCTGCACGCGCCGGACGACGAGCTGCGGGACACGCTCGTGCCGGTGAACACGCGCTGGAAGGTACGCGAGGTGCTGGACGCGGCGTGGGAGTACGCGGAGAAGTCCGGCCGTCGGATCTCCATCGAGTACGCGCTGATCCGCGACATCAACGACCAGGCCTGGCGCGGTGACCTGCTCGGCCGACTCCTCAAAGGCAAGCGCGTCCATGTCAACCTGATCCCGCTCAACCCGACGCCCGGCTCGAAGTGGACCGCTTCCCGGCCCGAGGACGAGAAGGCGTTCGTCGATGCGATCGCCTCCCACGGAGTGCCCGTGACCGTGCGGGACACCCGCGGCCAGGAGATCGACGGGGCCTGCGGGCAGCTGGCGGCATCCGAGCGCTGAGGCCGAAAGGGCCCGTGTAACCTGGGCCCGAAATCAACTTCATATTCCGACAGGGGAGCGCCACAGCGCTGAGAGTGCGGCACCGAGGACAGGTTGGCCGCAGACCCTCTGAACCTCGCCCGGGTCATTCCGGGTAGGAAGTTCGGTCATCAACTCATGCTGTTGCGCCCTGCCCGCTTCTCCAAGGGCAGGGCCGCGTCTCTTCCTGGTCAAACCCAGGAGGAATTCATAATGAGCACCACCCGCACCACGCGCGGGACCAAGCAGCTCGCGGCGACGGCCCTCGCCGCCGCGCTCGGCGTCACGGCACTGGCCGGCTGCGGCAGTTCCGACGACTCGGCGTCAGGGGCCGGTGACACGAAGGGCTCCGGCTCCAAGACCGTGACCCTTGTCAGCCACGACTCGTTCAACGCCTCCAAGGACGTGCTGAAGGCGTTCACGCAGGAGACCGGCTACACGGTCAAGGTGCTGAAGAGCGGTGACGCAGGCGCTGCCCTCAACCAGGAGATCCTGACCAAGGGCTCCCCGCGAGGTGATGTGTTCTTCGGCGTCGACAACACGCTGCTCTCCCGGGCCCTCGACAACGGACTGTTCACCCCGTACGAGGCGAAGGGCATCGACCGGGTCGCGGCAGACGCCCAGCTGGACGCGGCCAAGCACCGGGTCACTCCGATCGACACCGGCGACATCTGCATCAACTACGACAAGAAGTACTTCGCCGACAAGAAGCTCGCGCCGCCGAAGACCTTCGACGACCTGGCGAAGCCCGCGTACAAGAACCTTCTCGTCACCGAGAACGCCGCGACCTCGTCGCCCGGTCTCGGCTTCCTCCTCGGCACCGTCGCCACCTACGGCGAGAGCGGATACCAGGACTACTGGAAGAAGCTGAAGAGCAACGGCGTGAAGGTGGTCGACGGCTGGGAGCAGGCGTACAACGAGGAGTTCTCCGGGTCCGCGGGCGGCACGAAGGCCAAGGCGGACCGGCCGCTCGTCGTCTCGTACGCCTCCAGCCCGCCGGTCGAGGTGCTCTACGCGAAGCCGCAGCCGAGCGAGGCTCCGACCGGTGTCGCGACAGGGACGTGCTTCCGTCAGATCGAGTTCGCCGGTCTGCTGAACGGCGCGAAGAACGAGGCGGGCGGCAAGGCGCTGCTGGACTTCCTGATCAGCAAGAAGTTCCAGGAGGACATGCCGCTCAACATGTTCGTGAACCCCGTCACCAAGGACGCGAAGCTGCCGGAGCTCTTCACGGAGTTCGGCGCTACGGTCGACAGGCCCACCACCGTGGCCCCGGACGCCATCGCCAAGAACCGTGAGCAGTGGGTCCAGTCGTGGTCCTCGCTCGTAGTGAAGTAGCGAAGAGTCCCGTACGCGGTCCGGGCGCGGGCGGGAAGGGTTCGCGCGCCCGGTCCGGGCTCGCGGATCCCCGGCGCGCGGGGGCGTGGCGGGGGAGCGTGGTGCGGCTCGGTCTGATGGCCGTGCCCGTCACGTTCTTCGCGCTGTTCTTCGCCTACCCCGTCGTCGCGATCGTCGGCCGCGGGCTGAAGGCCGACGGCGCCTGGCAGTTCGGCCGGATCGGCGAGGTGCTGACCCGGCCGGACATCCTCGACGTCCTCTGGTTCACTACCTGGCAGGCCCTCGCGTCGACCGCGCTGACCCTGTTGATCGCGCTGCCCGGTGCGTATGTCTTCGCCCGCTTCGACTTCCCCTGCAAGCAGGTGCTGCGGGCGGTCGTCACCGTGCCGTTCGTCCTGCCGACCGTTGTCGTGGGGACGGCCTTCCTGGCGCTGCTGGGGCGCGGCGGTTTCCTCGACGAACTGGCGGGCGTGCGTCTCGACACCACGGTGTGGGCGATCCTGCTCGCCCATGTCTTCTTCAACTACGCGGTCGTCGTGCGGACCGTCGGCGGACTGTGGTCGCAGCTCGACCCGCGGCAGGAGGAGGCAGCCCGGGTGCTGGGCGCCGGGCGGTTCGCGGCGTGGCGGCGGGTCACTCTGCCGGCCCTCGCGCCCGCGGTGGCCGCCGCTGGGCTGATGGTCTTCCTCTTCACGTTCACCTCCTTCGGGGTCGTACAGATCCTCGGCGGTCCGGCCTACTCCACGCTGGAGGTCGAGATCTACCGGCAGACCGCCCAGCTCCTCGACCTTTCGACAGCCGCCGTGCTGACGCTGGTTCAGTTCGCCGCGGTCGGCGCGATCCTGGCCGTGCACGCGTGGACCGTGCGGCGCAGGGAAACGGCGCTGAAGCTGGTCGATCCGGCGCAGACCTCCCGCAGGCCGCGCGGCACCGGGCAGTGGGCGCTGCTCGGCGGGGTCCTGCTGACGGTGCTGGTGTTGATCCTGCTGCCGCTCGGTGTGCTCGTGGAACGTTCGCTGGACACCCCCGGCGGCTACGGCTTCGGCTACTACCGCGCCCTGCAGTCCGCGGAGGCGAGCGGCAGCACGTTCCTGGTCGCACCTCTCGAAGCGATCGGGAACTCAATGCAGTACGCGCTGGTCGCGACTGTGATCGCGCTGATCGTCGGCGGGCTGGCGGCGGCCGCGCTGACGCTCCCCCAGCCTCGAACGGACTCGGCCGGGGGGACCCCCCTGGCCGGGCGGCTGGCCCGGGGTTTCGACGCGCTGCTGATGCTGCCTCTCGGGGTGTCCGCCGTCACCGTCGGCTTCGGTTTTCTGATCACGCTGGACAGGCCCCCGCTGGACCTGCGGACTTCGTGGATCCTGGTGCCGCTCGCCCAGGCGCTGGTCGGCGTTCCCTTTGTCGTACGGACGATGCTGCCGGTCCTGCGGGCGGTGGACGGGCGGCTCCGGGAGGCGGCGGCGGTGCTCGGGGCGTCGCGGCTGCGGGCCTGGCGCGAGGTCGATCTGCCGCTGGTGCGAAGAGCGGTGCTGGTCGCGGCGGGCTTCGCGTTCGCCGTGTCGCTCGGCGAGTTCGGGGCGACGGTGTTCATCGCGCGGCCCGACAACCCGACCCTGCCGGTGGCCGTGGCGCGGCTGCTGGGACGGTCCGGGGAGCTCAACTACGGGCAGGCGATGGCGCTCAGCACGATTCTGATGCTGGTGTGCGCGGTGTCGCTGCTGCTGCTCGAACGTATCCGCCCCGACCGGTCCGGGGAGTTCTGACGATGCTCGGGGTGTTCTGGACATGCTGACACTGGAATCCGCCACGGTCCTCTTCGGGAAGCGGGCGGCGCTCGACGCGGTGGATCTGAGGGTCGCGGACCACGAGATCGTCTGCGTCCTGGGGCCCAGCGGCAGCGGCAAGTCGACCCTGTTGCGCGTGGTCGCCGGACTGCACCCGCCGGACGGCGGCCGGGTGCTCCTCGACGGCGTCGACCAGACCGGCGTTCCGGTGCACCGGCGCGGTCTCGGCCTGATGTTCCAGGATCATCAGCTCTTTCCGCACCGGGACGTCGGCGCCAACGTCGCCTTCGGGCTGCGCATGCGCGGTGTCACACGCGGCGACCAGGACCGCAGGGTCGCCGAACTCCTCGAACTGGTGGGCTTGCCCGGCGCCGAACGGCGGGCCGTCGCCGCGCTGTCCGGCGGCGAACAGCAGCGTGTCGCCCTCGCGCGGGCGCTCGCCCCGCGGCCGAAGCTGCTGATGCTGGACGAGCCGCTCGGCCAGCTGGACCGCAGTCTGCGCGAACGCCTCGTCGTCGAACTGCGCACCCTGTTCGCCCGGTTGGGGACGACGGTGCTCGCCGTCACTCACGACCAGGGCGAGGCCTTCGCCCTCGCCGACCGGGTCATCGTGATGCGCGACGGGCGGATCGCCCAGGCGGGCACCCCGTTGGAGGTCTGGCAGCGCCCCGCCTCCGCCTTCGTCGCCCGGTTCCTCGGCTTCGACAACGTGGTGGACGCGACGGTGACCGGCGCGGCGGCCGGTACGGCGTGGGGAAAGGTGCCGGTGATGGAGGGCTCGCCGCAGGGCCCGTGCGCTCTGCTGGTGCGTCCGGCGGGCGTACTGCTCGGATCCCCGGAGTCAGGGCTGCGCTGCACGGTCGGCGCGCGCACCTTCCGGGGCAACCATGTCTCCGTGACCCTCCACCCCGAGAGCGGACCGCTCCTGGAGGCGGAGTGCCCGCTGCGGCACACCCCTCAGGAGGGCGCGTCGGTGGGTGTGACCTTCGACGCGTCGGAGACAGTGGTACTACCCGCGGCGTTCTAGGCGCGGCGCGCCGCGGCTGACGGGGCAGCTCCGCGCTATATTAAACACATCGGTTAATTAACGAGGTGGTTAAGGAGCATGACTGAAGCGGACCGGCTCAGCACCGTCTTCGCGGCTCTGGCCGACCCGACCCGTCGCGCGATCCTCGCGCGGCTGGCCGTGGGCGAGGCCACGGTCACCGAACTTGCCGAGCCGTTCGACATGAGCCTCCCCGCGGTTTCCCGGCATCTGAAGGTGCTGGAGCGCGCCGGGCTGATCACGCGCGGCCGGTCGGCGCAGTGGCGGCCGTGCAGGCTGGAGGCGGCGCCGCTGGCGGACGCCACGGAGTGGCTGGACCATTACAGAACGTTCTGGGAGAGCGGTTTCGACCGCCTCGGGGAACACCTCAAGCAGCTTCAGAAGATCCGGAACGACTCCGAAAAGGACAGGGACCATGACTGAATCGGCACGCGAGGGCATCGACATCACCCGTATTTTCGACGCCTCGCGGGAACTCGTCTTCGAGGCCTGGACGACCCCCGAGCACTTCGCCGCCTGGTACGGCGGGGACGCCGAGGTGCCGCTCGACCGGGTGTCGATGGATGTCCGGCCGGGCGGCAGGTGGAGCCTGGTCGTCGTGGTGCCGGGCACCGAGATGCCGTTCCACGGTGTCTACCGGGAGGTGGTCGCACCCGAGCGGCTCGTCTTCACGCTGAAGGACGCCACCGCACCCGACGACATCGAGGGCGAGATCGTCACCGTCACGTTCACCGATCGCGGCGACAGGACCACCGAGATGGTCTTCCAGCAGCGCGGCGGCAACCTCACGGCCGAGCAGTACGCGGCGGCGGAGGACGGCTGGGAGGCGTTCTTCGACGCGCTGGTCAGCCGGCTCGCAACGATCTGAACCGCTCGGCCGGCCAGCGGCCCGTCAGCCGGTCAGCGGCAGCGCGGCCAATTCGGCGATCGCCCAGGTGATCGGGGCGAATACGACCAGCAGAATGCCGACCCGCAGGGCCGTCGCTGCCCGCAGCGCCGAGGCCGGCGCACCGAGCCGCAGCAGCGTCTGAGCCAGGTGGGCGCGGGCCTGCTTCGCCTCCAGGGCGGAGGTCAGCAGCGTCGCCGTCGTGCAGCCCAGTACGAGTACGGCGCCGAGCGCGGTGAGCGGGCCGAAGGGACGAGGTCCCGTCCCGTACAGCGCGAACGCCGCGATCACCGCGGAGAGCACCGCGCAGACCACACCCAGCGGCCGGCCGATCCGGCGCGCCTCGTCCATCAGCACCCTTCCGGCCAGCAGACGTACGGCTCCGGGACGCACCGCCTGCAGCAGCTGTCCGCAGAGGTGAGTCAGTCCGGGACCCGCCATGGCCAGACCGATTGCCGTCAGCGACCACCCCGCCAGCACCCACACCGGGGTGGCGTCGGGAATTCCCGGCAGGGGGAACGGGCTGCCCGCGCCATCAAGGCTCGCGTACGCCTCGACCGCGAGACCGGCTGCCGTCAGCGCCACGCCCCACGGCAGTCCGGTCGGCGGAGCCGCCGGAGCCGGGATCTGCTCGTCCGGCACGATGTCCTGCGTGCCGTCCTCCGGCACCGCCGCCTGTAGCGGCCGGGTGCGCAGCGCCATCGCGCTCGCCGCCGCCGCGGCCACCGGCACCAGCGTCAGCAGAACAAGGGCTGCGGCCACCGGCAACGGGGCTCCTGCGCCCAGCAGTTCGGCCGCCGCACCGTCGAACGGCAGCCCGGTCAGATCGCCGCGCAGATGCAGGAAGAAGAGCAGCGCCACCATCGACCCGAGGGCGCAGGACATGGCGGTGGAGAACGCGGCCAGCACGCCGAGCCGGACCGGCCCCAGACCGACGGCGGACAGCCCCGGACGCGGGCGGGTGCTCGGGTCCGTACGGGCCACCGCGACCGCGAACTGCACAGTGGCGGCCAGCGGCACGAAGCACCACAGCAGCCGCAGCACCGAGACGGTCGAGTACGCCGGATGCGTCGACGCGTATGCCAGGGTGCACAGCAGCAGGAAGCCGACCCCGGCCGAGGCGGCCGCGACCAGCAGTCGCCGTACCAGGACCAGCGGATGGGTACCGCGGGCTAGACGGAGAGCGAGCACGCCGCGTGGCCTTCCGTATCGGACGCGGCGGGCAGGGCGACGGTGGCGACGCGGCGGCCGTCCAGCAGCGGGACCGTGCGGTCTGCCAGCGAGGCGACCTCCACGTCATGGGTGGCGAGCACGACCGTGATGCCGTGCGAGCGGGCCGCGCTCGTCAGTGTCCGCAGCACGTGGGTGCGGTCCGTGCGGTGCAGCGTCGCGGTCGGCTCGTCGGCGAAGATCACCGTGGGTGAGCCGGCCAGCGCGCGGGCGACGGCGATCCGCTGGCGCTGCCCCTGGAGCAGCATGTGCGGCCGCTTCTTGGCGCACATGCCGATGTCGAGCCGCTCCAGCCACTCCATGGCGGCCTTCTTCGCGGCCCGGTGCGAGGTGCCGCGCAGCAGCAGGGGAAGCGCTGCGTTCTCCCAGGTGTTCAGCTCCGGTACGAGCTGGGGATCGGGTGCGATCCAGCCGAACCGGTCACGGCGCAGCCGCTCGCGCAGCCGCGGACCCATGGTGTGGACCGGGACGCTGTTGAACCACACCTCGCCCTGCTGAGGCACCAGTTGGCCGGAGAGGCAGTGCAGCAGAGTCGTCTTGCCGCTGCCTCGCGGGCCGGTCACGGCGAGGATCTCGCCGTCGTGGACCTCCAGGGAGATCCCGCCGAGCGCGGGTGAGCCGTTGTGGGAGTGGTGCAGGGAACGCGCCCAGATCACGTCGTTGTCCGGCGGGGCCACCATGGCGTACACCTCGGTTCAGATCAGATTTCCCGTCCCCCGTACGGGGGAACGAAGAGGGGGCCGATCGGTCACTCGGCACCGTAAGGATTCGGACCGCGGTGTGCGCACAGCACGTGGCCCGGGTGCGCTTCTTCCCACTCGAATGGGCGCATCCGGGCCGTGTGGACCGTATGAAATGACCGCTGGAATGCGGTCGACTGGTGATCGGGCCGGGGTCAATCGGTCAATCGATCCGTGGTCGATCAGCCGATCGACCCGCGGCCCGGATCACCGTCCCTCTCAGAGCTTCGTCCAGGCCTCCGTCAGGACGCTCCGGAGGATGCCCTCGATCTCGTCGAACGTCGACTGGTCGGAGATCAGCGGCGGCGCGAGCTGGACGACCGGGTCGCCGCGGTCGTCGGCCCGGCAGTACAGACCGTTGTCGTACAGCGCCTTGGAGAGGAAGCCGTAGAGAACGCGCTCGGTCTCCTCGTCGGTGAACGTCTCCTTGGTGGCCTTGTCCTTCACCAGCTCGATGCCGTAGAAGAAGCCGTTGCCGCGGACGTCGCCGACGATCGGCAGGTCGTGCAGCTTCTGCAGCGTCGTGAAGAACGCGTTCTCGTTGTCCAGGACGTGCTGGTTGAGGCCCTCGCGCTCGAAGATGTCGAGGTTGGCGAGGCCGACAGCTGCGGAGACCGGGTGCCCGCCGAAGGTGTAGCCGTGCAGGAAGGTGTTGCCGCCCTCGTAGAACGGCTCGGCGATGCGGTCCGAGACGATGCAGGCGCCGATCGGGGAGTAGCCCGACGTCATGCCCTTGGCACAGGTGATCATGTCCGGCACGTAGCCGAACTTGTCGCAGGCGAACATCGTGCCGAGGCGGCCGAAGGCGCAGATGACCTCGTCGGAGACGAGCAGCACGTCGTACTTGTCACAGATCTCGCGGACCCGCTGGAAGTACCCGGGCGGCGGCGGGAAGCAGCCACCGGCGTTCTGTACCGGCTCCAGGAAGACCGCGGCGACCGTCTCCGGTCCCTCGAAGAGGATCTCCTGTTCGATCTGGTCGGCGGCCCAGCGGCCGAAGGCCTCCGGGTCGTCGCCGTGGATCGGGGCACGGTAGATGTTGGTGTTCGGCACCTTGTGCGCGCCGGGGACCAGCGGCTCGAAGGGGGCCTTCAGGGCCGGCAGGCCGGTGATGGACAGGGCGCCCTGCGGGGTGCCGTGGTAGGCGACCGCACGCGAGATGACCTTGTACTTGGTCGGCTTGCCCTTGAGCTTGAAGTACTGCTTGGCAAGCTTCCAGGCGGTCTCGACGGCCTCGCCGCCGCCGGTGGTGAAGAAGACCTTGTTGAGGTCGCCCGGCGCGTAGTCGGCGAGCCGCTCGGCCAGTTCGACGGCCTTCGGGTGGGCGTAGGACCACACCGGGAAGAAGGCCAGCTCCTGGCCCTGCTTGTAGGCCGCTTCGGCGAGCTCGTGACGGCCGTGACCGGCGTTGACCACGAACAGGCCGGACAGGCCGTCGAGGTAGCGCTTGCCCTGGTCGTCATAGATGTAGGTGCCCTCGCCACGCACGATGGTGGGAACGGGCGCGTTCTCGTAGTCCGACATGCGGGTGAAGTGCATCCACAGGTGGTCGTACGCGGTTCGGCTGAGGTCCTTGCTCACGGCTATCGGGTTCCCCACATATAGGTCTGTTTCTTGAGCTTCAGGTAGACGAAACTCTCGGTGGAGCGCACGCCGGGGATGGCCCGGATGCGTTTGTTGATCGTTTCCAGCAGGTGGTCGTCGTCCTCGCAGACGATCTCCACCATCAGGTCGAAGGAGCCCGCGGTCATCACCACGTACTCGCACTCGGCCATGGCCGACAGGGCTTCCGCGACGGGATCGAGGTCGCCTTCGACATTGATGCCGACCATCGCCTGCCGCCGGAACCCCACGGTGAGCGGGTCCGTGACGGCGACGATCTGCATCACGCCCTGATCGAGCAGCTTCTGGACGCGCTGCCGCACGGCCGCCTCGGAGAGGCCGACGGCCTTGCCGATCGCGGCGTACGGACGACGCCCGTCCTCCTGGAGCTGCTCGATGATTGCGAGGGAGACGGCATCGACCGTTGGTGACGATCCGTTCCCGGTCCTGGAGTCTGCGCTGCGACTGGCCACGCGTCCACTGTGCACCGAGACTCGTCTGTCTTGCAACCCTCAATCGATGAAATTCGTTGTCTGAGGGTCTAGATCTCACTGAATCCGAAGTTCTCGGCGGTTGGGTATGTCGAAAGCGATACCGCTGCGACTAGGCTGGACATCTCACCCATTGGACGTGTCGACAGGAGGGGTGGTTGTGACCACCGAGGTGCGCCGTCTGCGCAACTACATCAACGGGGAGTTCCGGGACGCCGCGGACGGGCGGACCATCGACGTGGTCAACCCGGCGACGGAAGAGGTCTACGCGACCTCCCCGCTCTCCGGCCAGGCCGATGTCGATGCCGCCATGGACGCCGCCGCGGCGGCCTTCCCTGCCTGGCGCGACATCACGCCCGCCGAGCGCCAGAAGGCCCTGCTGAAGATCGCGGACGCGTTCGAGGCGCGGGCGGAGGAGCTGATCGCCGCCGAGTCCGAGAACACCGGCAAGCCGATCGAGCTCACCCGCACCGAAGAGATCCCGCCGATGGTGGACCAGATCCGCTTCTTCGCGGGCGCGGCACGGATGCTCGAAGGCCGCTCGGCCGGCGAGTACATGGCGGGGATGACTTCCATCGTCCGCCGCGAGCCGGTCGGCGTCTGCGCGCAGGTTGCGCCGTGGAACTACCCGATGATGATGGCCGTGTGGAAGTTCGCCCCGGCGCTCGCCGCGGGCAACACCGTCGTCATCAAGCCGTCCGACACCACCCCGGCGTCGACCGTGCTGATCGCCGAGATCATCGGCGACATCCTGCCCAAGGGCGTCTTCAACGTCATCTGCGGCGACCGGGACACCGGCCGCGCGATGGTCGAGCACCGGACCCCGGCGATGGCCTCCATCACCGGTTCGGTACGGGCCGGCATGCAGGTCGCCGAGTCCGCCGCCAAGGACGTCAAGCGCGTTCACCTGGAGCTCGGCGGCAAGGCGCCCGTCGTCGTCTTCGAGGACTCCGACATCGCCAAGGCCGTCGAGGGCATCTCCGTCGCGGGCTTCTTCAACGCGGGTCAGGACTGTACGGCCGCGACCCGCGTCCTCGTCCACGAGTCGATCCACGACGAGTTCGTCACCGCGCTCGCCAAGGCCGCCGCCGACACGAAGACCGGGCAGCCGGACGACGAGGACGTGCTCTACGGCCCGCTCAACAACGCCAACCAGCTGAAGCAGGTCAGCGGGTTCATCGACCGGCTGCCCACGCACGCCAAGGTCGAGGCGGGCGGCCACCGGGTCGGCGAGAAGGGCTACTTCTACGCCCCGACCGTCGTCTCCGGTCTGCAGCAGGACGACGAGATCATCCAGAACGAGGTCTTCGGACCGGTGATCACGGTCCAGTCGTTCACCGACGAGAACCAGGCCGTGGAGTACGCGAACGGCGTCGAGTACGCCCTCGCCTCCTCGGTGTGGACCAAGGACCATGCCCGCGCGATGCGCATGTCCAAGAATCTCGACTTCGGCTGTGTGTGGATCAACACCCACATCCCGCTCGTCGCCGAGATGCCGCACGGCGGATTCAAGAAGTCCGGCTACGGCAAGGACCTCTCCGCGTACGGCTTCGAGGACTACACGCGCATCAAGCACGTCATGACCTCGCTCGACGACTGACACCGACGCGGTGGTGACGGCCCCTCGAATGCGCGACTTCGAGGGGCCGTTCCCGTGTCCGCCGCCTGACGGGGCATCGACAGGGTGTGCGGGAGAGGCCCGCTCTGCTGGACGGTTGGTCCATTGTCCGCCGCGTTCCCGGCCGGGCATCCTGCGCAGGTGCGAGCGATCCCGAACAACCCCATGTCCCGCCGGTCCCTGCTGCGCGCCTTCGGGGCGGGAGCGGCCGGTGTCACGCTGGCCGGCTGCGGAGTGCCTGCCGCCTATGTGCAGCCCGGCGACCGCGCCGGACGCGACTCCTCCGGCAGCGATCACACGCTGCACTTCGCCAACTGGCCCCTCTACATCGACGTCGACGACAAGAACGCGTCGAAGCGGCCCACCCTCGACGCGTTCAGCAAGCGGACCGGGATCTCCGTCACGTACACCGAGGAGATCAACGACAACGACGAGTTCTTCGGGAAGATCAGCCCGGCGCTGATGAACCACCAGGAGACCGGCCGGGACCTGATCGTCGTCAGCGACTGGATGGCCGCCCGGTTCGTACGGCTCGGCTGGGCGCAGGAGATGGACCGGGCCAAGCAGCCCAACGTAGCCAAGTACCTCGATCCGCAGCTGCGTTCACCCGCCTTCGACAAGGGCCGGATGCACAGCGTCCCCTGGCAGTCCGGGATCACCGGCATCGCGTACAACCGCAAGAAGCTCGGCCGCGAGATCAGGAGCCTGAGCGATCTGTGGGCGGACGACCTGAGCGGCAAGGTGACACTGCTGTCCGGGCTCGACGAGTCCTTGGCCCTTCTGATGCAGGGCAACGGCGTCGACGTCACCCGCTGGAAGCGCGACGACTTCTACGAGGTGTGTGACCAGGTGGAGAAACTGGTGAAGAAGAAGCACATCCGCCGCTTCACCGGCAACGACTACATCAAGGACCTGTCGACCGGCGATGTACTCGCCTGCCAGGCCTACTCCGGCGACGTCATCCAGCTCCAGGCCGACAACCCGGAGATCGAGTTCGTGGTGCCCGAGGAGGGTGGCGAGCTCTGGGCGGAGTCCCTCATGATCCCCAACCTCGCCCGCCACAAGCGCAACGCCGAGAAGCTCATCGACTACTACTACGAGCCCGAGGTCGCCGCGGAGCTGGCGACCTGGGTCAACTACGTCTGCCCCGTCCCCGCCGCCCGCGAGGTGCTGGCCTCCTCCAAGGACGAGGAGACCGCCGCGCTTGCCGAGGAACCGCTGATCTTCCCCGACGAGGCGATGCGCAAGCGGCTGGCGATCGCCCGCGACATCACGTCCGAGGAGCGCACCGAGTTCGCGAAGAAGTGGAACTCCATCGTCGGGTTGTGAGGCCGTTCCGGGGTGGCGTAAAGGGTGCGTAAACACGGGCGTACGCTGCGGACATGAGCGAGCGAAGAGCCCTGCTGAGGCGCATACGCGTGTGGTTGGTCGTCTTTATCGTCTGTCTGGTGCTGAGCGGGCTGACGGCCTTCCCGCTCGTCCATGAACTCCATTGGGCCGAGGACCTGCTGAGGTCCTCGGCCTCTCCCGTGCCCGAACACTTCCCGGCCCTCATGGAGTGGATCACCCGGGTCCGGACGGGCCTCGACGAGGCCGACGCGACGTACCCCTTCGTGCTGTACGGCACCGACTGGCTGGCTTTCGCGCATCTCGTCATCGCCGTCGCGTTCTACGGACCGTACCGCGACCCGGTCCGCAACATCTGGGTCGTCGAGTTCGGCATGATTGCCTGTGCCGGGATCATCCCGCTCGCGCTGATCTGCGGACCGATCCGGGACATTCCGTTCTGGTGGTCGGTCATCGACATGTCGTTCGGTGTCTTCGGAGTGCTTCCGCTGCTCGTCGCCCGCCGGATGATCAAGCGGCTGGAAGCGCTGGGCCGGACGCCGGACCCGGTGGCCGGGCCGGCGTCCGCAGCAACGGTCTGAGTCACTCGGCCGACGGGGCACCGAAGGCGGCCACCACGATGTCTCGCGCAGCACGCCGGGCATCCGGCGCAGCTGCACCACGGCGTCCCGGCCCGTCTCCGAAATCGCGTCGAACGCCGCCTCGGCGCGCTCCGGCGACGTACGGACCGCGACCGGTCCGGCCTCCGCCTGCACGGTCATCAGGCTCACCGCGTGCGACAGGATGTCGTGCATCTCCCGTGCGATCCGGGTCCGTTCGCGCGACGCCGCCTGCTCGGCCTCGATCCGGTGCGTCAGCTCCAGCTGCCGGGAGGCGACCAGCGGCAGCACGGTCAAGGTGGTCAGCAAGTACGCCGTTCATGTCGCGTCCGGCAGCTCCGTGGCACGCGGGACGACGAACGGCATGGTCACCGCGGCCTGCACCAGCAGTGCGACGGTGAGGTCCACGGTCCGGGGGCCGGCCCCGAGCACCCTCGGGGCCAGGTCTCCTATGTGCATGCTGTCGGCGCCGTCAGGGCTTCCGGGCGACGGCGCCGAACTGGGCGACCACCGGCGCCGTGGTTCCCGGGGCGGTCCGCCACCGCGCACACGAGACGATGCCCGGCTCGACAAGCTCCAGACCCTCCAGGAACGTGGCGAACTCGGCGCGGCTGCGGGCGGTGATCGGCGGGGTGGCGTTCTCGTTCCAGAACCGCATCGCCGCCTCGTTGCCCTCGCCGCTCAGTTCCAGGGTGGGGTGGGTGAGTACCAGATAGCTGCCGGACGGCATCGCGTCCATCAGCGTCCGTACGATCTTCCGTGCCTCGTCCGTGTCGAGGACGAAGTTCAGGATGCCGAGCATCATGACCGCGACCGGCTTCTTCAGATCGAGTGTCGGTTCGATGCCCCGCAGGATCTGTTCCGGGTGGCGGGCGTCCGCATCGATGTACTCGGTCGCACCCTCCGGTGAGCTGATGAGCAGCGCGCGGGCGTGCGCCAGCACGATCGGGTCGTTGTCGACATAGACGATGCGGGCGGCGGGCGCGATGCGCTGGGCGACCTCATGGGTGTTGTCGGCCGTCGGCAGACCGGTGCCTATGTCCAGGAACTGCCCGATCCCCGCGTCACCCGCCAGATGCCGGACCGCCCGCCCCAGGAACGCCCGGTCGGCGCGGGCCACTTCACCGATGCTCGGATACAGGGAGGTGACATGGTCGCCGACCGCGCGGTCGACGGGGTAATTGTCCTTGCCGCCCAGCCAGTGGTTCCAGACACGGGCGTTGTGCGCGATGTCGGAACGGACTCGGGCGGGACGGGGGCTGCTGTGCGGATCGGTCACATCTGCTCCTCGGGCACCATTTTCCCTCACCAGTGGCGAGGCACCACCCATGATGCCGGATCGATCAAGAAAGCTCAGCGGACCGGGAGTTGGCGAGCAGACCGTGCAGGGCGTCGACCCGGTTGGTGGTGATCGAGTCGACGCCGTGTCCGATCAGACGGCGCATCGTGCGCTTGGTGTCGGCCGTCCAGGCGGAGACCAGCAGCCCGTCCCGGTGGATACGGTCCGTCAGTTCCCGGTTCACCAGCCCGAACCGGTAGTTCAGCCAGCGGGGCTTCACCACGTCCAGGAGGGCGGAGCGCGGCGGGGCGAGTGTGGTCCAGGTGAGGGCGATCTCGGCGGACGGATCCGCGGCGCGCACCCGCAGCATGGCCTCGGGGCCCGCGCAGTAGTACGTACGCTCCCCGGCCCCGCACTCGCGGACCAGGCCGATGGTCTTCCGTACCGACTCGTCGGTGGAGCCGGGCAGATCGAGCATGAGGCGGTGCGCCCCGGCGGCGAGCAGCGCCTCGCGCAGGGTGGGCACACCGCCCGCGGTCAGCTCGGTGAGCTCCTGGTGGGTGAGCCGGTCCAGCCTGCGCTCGTGGCCCCACAGCCGCTCCAGCGTGGCGTCGTGCAGCAGGACCGGCACCCCGTCGCGGGTGACCCGGACGTCGATCTCGACCGCGTCCGCCCCCCGTTCGATGGCGGAGCGGATCGAGGGGAGGGTGTTCTCGCGGACACGGTACGGATCGCCGCGGTGAGCTACGACGGTGACAGAGGTGGCCATGGGGCCATTGTCACCATCGGCGGTCACCGGCCGGTGCGCTGCAGCCAGTCCGTCGTGTACGTGTCGATCTCGGCGACCAGCGTCCGCTTGCCGGCCGGGTCGAGGTACGAGGCCTCCACCGCGTTCTTCGCGAGCGCGGCCAGACCTTGCTCGTCCAGACCGAGGAGGCGGGCCGCCACCCCGTACTCGTTGTTGAGGTCGGTGCCGAACATCGGCGGGTCGTCGCTGTTGATGGTGACCAGGACTCCGGCGTCGACCATCTCCTTGACCGGGTGCAGGTCGAGATCGGTCACGGCGCGGGTTGCGATGTTCGAGGTCGGGCAGACCTCCAGCGCGATCCGGTGCTCGGCGAGGTGGTCGAGGAGCCTGCGGTCCCGGGTGGCGCTGGTGCCGTGGCCGATGCGCTCGGCGCGCAGTTCGGTGAGGGCGTCCCAGATCGTCTCAGGACCCGTGGTCTCCCCGGCGTGCGGGACGGAGTGCAGCCCCTCGGCGATCGCCCGGTCGAAGTAGGGCTTGAACTGCGGTCGGGGCACGCCGATCTCCGGACCACCGAGGCCGAACGCGACGAGGCCCTCCGGCCGCAGGTCCACCGCGAGCCGGGTGGTCTCCGCGGCGGCTTCCATCCCGGCCTCGCCGGGAATGTCGAAGGTCCAGCGCAGGACGACCCCGAGCTCGGCCTCGGCGGCCTTGCGGGCGTCCTCTATCGCCTCCATGAACCCCTGCTCCGGAATGCCGCGCCGGGTCGAGCTGAACGGGGTGACAGTCAGTTCCGCGTACCGGATGTTCTGCCGGGCCATGTCACGGGCGACCTCGAAGGTCAGCAGCCGGACGTCCTCCGGGGTGCGGACCAGGTCCACGACGGAGAGATAGACGTCGATGAAGTGGCCGAAATCGGTGAAGGAGAAGTAGTCGGCCAGCGCCTCGGGGTCGGTGGGGACCTTGGAGTCCGGGTGATGGGCGGCCAGTTCGGCGACGATGCGGGGCGAGGCGGATCCGACATGGTGGACATGCAGTTCGGCCTTGGGCAGCCCCGCGATGAAGGGGTGCAGATCGGTCATCGGATCCTCCGGAGGCATGACGTGGAGCGGTCAGGGCACGGGACGGCCCGGCGTGGGACGGGGATCATCGTAGGCCGGAGCGGCGGTTGCGGGGGCGGGCCGTAGCATGACGGGACCACGATGGGGGAGGCCCATGTCAGAGAACACAGAGCAGCCTGCAGACGGGGCTGCGCCACGCGATCCGTGGGCTCCGCCGGACAACAGGGTGCCGCTGGAGAAGCAGACTGGTGACCCGCGCCCGCCCGCTGTGCACGACCAGCAGACGGTCACCTCGATGCCGGCCGCAGGAACGGGGCCGGCGCCCACGGCGGGGTTCGGCGCCGCACCGGGGACCGGCCCCTTTGCCGCACCGGGTGCCGGCCCCCTGCCCGGAGCGGGACAGGCGCCCGGGGTCGTACCGCCGCCGCCGATCGCGCCGAACGGTCCCGGACAGCAAGTCCCTCCGGCAGGACAGTACGGATACCCGGCCGCACCCGTTCCGCAGTACGGCGGTTATCCGGGATACCCCGGCTACGGCCAGGCGGCCTGGGGCGGACCGGCGCCCGCGAACGGGCTCGGTATCGCGTCGATGGTGCTCGGCATCATCGCCGTGACCGGCTTCTGCATGTGGGGGCTCGGGGTCGTCCTCGGCGTCCTCGCGCTGATCTTCGGTCTCATAGGCCGTGGCCGGGTCAACCGGGGTGAGGCGAACAACGGCGGCGTCGCACTGGCCGGCATCATCCTGGGCTCGCTCGGCATCGTGATCAGCGGAGCGTTCCTGGGCTTCCTGATCTGGGGCGTGACCCACGACTTCAACAACGACGACAGCTACCCAGGAGACGACACGTACGGAACGTCCCTGGTCGTGGACGGCACGCGATAGAGGCAGGAATGCCGCCGCACAGAGCACGGCCCGCGGGGCGGTGGGGAGAACCCCGACCGCCCGGCGGGCCTTTTCATATCGCGTCGGGCACGGCGCGCAGCCGTGTTCGCGCCTCCATGAGGGCGAACCCCAGCAGATTCAGCCCCCGCCAGCGCGCCGGATCCTCCGCTCGCGGGTCGTCCGCCGCCAGTCCGATGCCCCAGATCCTGTCCAGGGGGCTCGCCTCGACCAGCACCCGGTCCCCGGTGTTCAGCAGGAACGCGCGCAGCCCGGCGTCCTGGCCGAACTTGTGGACACTGCCCGCCACCACCAGGGCGAACCGCTCCCGCTCCCACACCGTGTCGTCGAAGGCGCGGACCAGCCGGCCTTCCTTCTTCGCCGCCGCGGGGCTGCTCGCGGACAGCGCACGGCGCTCCGCCTCCGCGTCGCCGAAGAGCCGCGCCTTGCCGGCCATCATCCAGTGCTCGGCCGACGCGTACGTCACCCCGTCGACCGTGAACGGCGAAGGCCACCACTGGCTGAGGCAGCTCGCGCCGATCCGCCCGTCCGGCCGAGGGCGGTGTCCCCAGAACGGCAGGTACTTCACTTTCTCCCCGCGACGGGTCCGCGCCACGAGCTCGCTCAGGTGTTCCATGACATGCGAGTGTGGCATCCGCCACTGACACTCCGTACGTGGATTTCCGCGGCGACGCGACACATGGTCGACAGATTCCGTCGCGTAACCAAAAGGCAACAACGGAATCACTTGTTGGGCTCGGTCTCCTCTGTCAGGATCGGCACTCAAATCGAGCAGAAGCTACGCCGCCCCGGTTCACGGAGACAGCGGCGGAGGAGAGTGTCATGGGCAACGGCTTCCACGTGCGGGACCGCTTCGCGGCCGGCGCACAGTACATCGGCGGAAAGCTGCGCTCCGGCACATCGGGACGCAGCCACGACGTCGTGAACCCGGCTACGGGCGAGATCGTCTACACCTACGAACTGGCGGGCACCGCCGATGTCGACGCGGCTGTCGCGGCCGCCCGCGAGGCGTTCCCCGGCTGGTCGGGTGCCACCCCGGCCGAGCGGTCCGAGGCGATGCACCGGTTCGCCGCCGTCCTCGCGGAGCAGGCCGACGACTTCGCGTACGCCGAGTCGCTCCAGTGCGGCAAGCCCATCAAGCTCTCCACCGAGTTCGACGTGCCCGGCACCGTCGACAACACCTCCTTCTTCGCCGGCGCCGCCCGCCACCTGGAGGGCAAGGCCGCCGGGGAGTACGACGGCGACCACACCTCGTACGTACGCCGCGAGGCCATCGGCGTCGTCGGCTCGATCGCCCCCTGGAACTACCCGCTCCAGATGGCCGCCTGGAAGGTCCTCCCGGCGGTCGCGGCGGGCAACACGATCGTGCTGAAGCCCGCCGAGATCACCCCGCTGACCTCGCTGATGTTCGCCCAGGCGGCCACCGAGGCAGGTATCCCGGACGGTGTGATCAACATCGTCACCGGAGCGGGCAAGGACGCCGGCGAACATCTCGTCGGACACCCGGACGTCGTGATGACCTCCTTCACCGGCTCCACCGCCGTCGGCAAGCGGGTCGCGGAGATCGCCACCGCCACCGTCAAGCGCCTCCATCTCGAACTCGGCGGCAAGGCCCCCTTCCTGGTCTTCGACGACGCCGACCTGGAGGCCGCTGTCAACGGCGCGGTCGCCGGAGCGCTCATCAACACCGGCCAGGACTGCACCGCCGCCACCCGCGCCTACGTCCAGAGGCCGCTCTACGACGCCTTCGTTCAGGGCGTCGCCTCGCTGATGGAGACCGTCCGGCTCGGCGACCCCTTCGACCCGTCGACCGACCTCGGCCCGCTGATCAGCCACGCCCAGCGGGACCGGGTCGCCGGCTTCGTCGAGCGCGCCCGTGCGTACGCCACCGTCGTCACCGGCGGTGAGGTCCCCGGCGGTGACCTCGCGGACGGTGCCTACTACCGGCCGACGCTCGTCGCGGGCGCCGCCCAGGACAGCGAGATCGTCCAGTCGGAGATCTTCGGCCCGGTCCTGGTCGTGCTGCCCTTCGACACCGACGACGAGGGCATCGCCCTCGCCAACGACACCCCGTACGGACTCGCCGCCTCCGCCTGGAGCCGCGACCTGTACCGGGCGGGCCGCGCCACCCGCGAGATCAAGGCGGGCTGCGTCTGGATCAACGACCACATCCCGATCATCAGCGAGATGCCGCACGGCGGATACAAGGCCAGCGGCTTCGGCAAAGACATGTCGGTGTACTCATTCGAGGAGTACACACAGGTCAAGCACGTGATGTACGACAACACCGCGGTTGCCCGGAAGGACTGGCACCGCACGATCTTCGGGGACCGATAGCCAGATCGGACAACGGCCACACCCACCCGAAAGGGCAACGCGCATGGAACAGTACGAGCCGGAGCACCTCTCCGCGGCCCAACTGGCAGCGATGCGGCGCAGTCTTACCAGCGGCAGGGGTGCCCTCACCCGCCGTTCGTGGCTGCGCGCCTCCGGCATGGGCGCGCTCGCGCTCGGCGGCCTGGGCACGCTGAGCGCGTGCGGCATCCCGCCCGCGAAGCGGGAAGGGGACGCGGCGGCGGCCTCCGACGACCACTCGGCCAAGGAGAAGCAGATCAACTTCTCCAACTGGACCGAGTACATGGACGTCACCGACGACGGCAAGCACCGGCCCACCCTGGAGGCGTTCACGAAACGCACCGGGATCAAGGTCAAGTACACCGAGGACATCAACGACAACGTCGAGTTCTTCGGCAAGATCAAGCCGCAGCTCGCGGCCGGCCAGGACACCGGCCGCGACATGATCTGCGTCACCGACTGGCTGGCCGCCCGCATCGTCCGCCTCGGCTGGGCGCAGAAGCTCGACGCGTCGAACCTGCCGCACGCCTACGCCAACCTCTCGGCCCAGTTCCGCTCCCCCGACTGGGACCCCGGCCGCGCCTACTCGTACCCGTGGGCGGGCATTCCCACCGTCATCGCCTACAACTCCAAGGCGACCGGAGGCCGCAAAGTCGATTCCGTGAGCCAGCTGCTCGACGACCCGAAGCTCAAGGGACGGGTCAGCTTCCTCTCGGAGATGCGCGACTCCATCGGCATGACCCTGCTCGACATGGGCAAGGACCCCGGTACCTTCACCGACGCCGACTACGACGCCGCGATCGGCCGGCTCCAGAAGGGCGTCGACAAGAACCAGATCCGGCGCTTCACCGGCAACGACTACACGGCCGACCTCGACAAGGGCGACATCGCCGCCTGCGTCGCCTGGGCGGGTGACATCATCCAGCTCCAGGCCGGAAACCCGGACATCAAGTACGCCATCCCGGCCGCCGGTTACATCATTTCCAGCGACAACCTGCTCGTCCCGGTGAAGGCCCGGCACAAGACCAACGCCGAGAAGCTCATCGACTACTACTACGAACCGTCGGTCGCCGCCAAGCTCGCCGCGTACATCAACTTCGTCTGTCCGGTCGACGGAGTCCGCGACGAACTGGCGAAGATCGACCAGGCGATGGCCGACAACGTACTGATCCTTCCCGACAAGGAGATGGCGGCCCGGTCGCACGCCTTCCGCTCGCTGACCTCCAAGGAAGAGACGGCGTACGAAGAGAAGTTCGCCAAGCTCATCGGCGCCTGACCGACCCGCCTTTCCTTCCCCCGATCTCCCCCTGACACCACTGGGACTGCGACCCATGACACAGCAGCAGACAGAAGGCGGCGACGTCCGCCTCACCGGGATCAGCAAGACGTACGGCTCCTTCAAAGCCGTCCAGCCGCTCGATCTGACCGTTCCGCAGGGTTCCTTCTTCGCCCTGCTCGGGGCGTCCGGCTGCGGCAAGACCACCACCCTGCGGATGATCGCGGGGCTGGAGGAGGCCACCACCGGCACCATCTCGCTGGGCGGCCGGGACATCACCGACCTGCCTCCGTACAAGCGGCCCGTCAACACCGTCTTCCAGAGCTACGCGCTCTTCCCGCACCTCGACGTCACCGAGAACGTCGCCTTCGGTCTGCGCCGGCGCGGCATCAAGTCGGTCAAGAAGCAGGTCGACGACATGCTGGACCTCGTCCAGCTCGGCGACTTCGCGAAGCGCAAACCGCACCAGCTCTCCGGTGGCCAGCAGCAGCGCGTCGCCGTCGCCCGCGCCCTGATCAACCACCCGCAGGTGCTCCTGCTCGACGAGCCGCTCGGCGCCCTCGACCTCAAACTGCGCCGCCAGATGCAGCTGGAGCTCAAGCGCATCCAGACCGAGGTCGGCATCACGTTCATCCATGTCACCCACGACCAGGAGGAGGCCATGACCATGGCCGACACCGTCGCGGTGATGAACGCGGGCCGCGTCGAACAGCTCGGCGCCCCGGCCGATCTGTACGAGAATCCGAAGACGACGTTCGTCGCCAACTTCCTCGGCACCTCCAACCTCATCGAGGGCGAGATCACCGAGGCCGGCGAGGACATCCTGGTCGGTGCGGGCGGCATGACGCTGCGGCTGCCCGCCGGACGGTGTCAGGCCCCCACCGCCCGTGGCGGCAAGCTGCTGCTCGGCGTCCGTCCGGAGAAGATCTCCCTCGCCCACGCCGACGACGCGGACTCCATAGCCGCCGGACGCAACCGGGTCACCGGCCGGATCACCGACTCCAGCTTCATCGGTGTCTCCACGCAGTACGTGGTGGAGAGCCCGGCCGGCAAGGCGCTTCAGGTGTACGAGCAGAACATCGAGCGCGACACCCGGCTCACCCCGGGAGCCGAGGTCGTCCTGCACTGGAACCCCGCGCACACCTTCGGCCTCGACGCGGCCCAGGACATCGACGCAGGCGTGGAGACGGTGGAGGACGCGACGTGACCGTCACCGAAGCGCCGCCCGCGCCGCCCACAGACCCCGCCGAACTCCCGGTATGCAAGGCCTCCACCCGCAAGCGGCTCGTGCCGTACTGGCTGCTGCTCCCCGGCATCCTGTGGCTCGTCGTCTTCTTTGCGCTGCCGATGGTCTACCAGGCGTCGACCTCCGTACAGACCGGATCCCTGGAGAAGGGGTTCGAGGTCACCTGGCACTTCCAGACCTACTGGGACGCGCTGTCCGAGTACTACCCGCAGTTCATCCGGTCCCTGCTGTACGCGGGCACCGCGACGATCCTGTGCCTGCTGCTCGGCTACCCGCTCGCGTATCTCATCGCGTTCAAGGCGGGCCGCTGGCGCAACGTGGTGCTCGTGCTGGTCATCGCGCCGTTCTTCACCAGCTTCCTGATCCGTACGCTGGCCTGGAAGACGATCCTCGCGGACAGCGGTGCGGTCGTCGACGTGCTGAACACCCTGCACGTCCTGGACGTCACCAGCTGGCTCGGCTGGACCGAGAACAACCGGGTGCTGGCCACGCCGATGGCGGTGGTCTGCGGTCTGACGTACAACTTCCTGCCGTTCATGATCCTGCCGCTCTACACCTCGCTGGAGCGGATCGACGGCAGGCTGCACGAGGCGGCCGGCGACCTGTTCGCCACCCCCGCCACCACCTTCCGCAAGGTGACGTTCCCGCTCTCCATGCCGGGCGTCGTCTCCGGCACGCTGCTGACCTTCATCCCGGCCAGCGGTGACTACGTCAACGCGGAACTGCTGGGCTCCACCGACACCAAGATGGTCGGCAGCGTCATCCAGACCCAGTTCCTGCGCGTCCTCGACTACCCGATGGCGGCCGCGCTCTCCTTCATCCTCATGGCGGTCGTCCTGCTGATGGTCACCGTCTACATCCGCCGCTCCGGGACGGAGGACCTGGTCTGATGTCCGTACTGCGCTGGCTCCGCCGCCATCTGATCGCCATCGCGGGTCTGCTGACCCTCGGGTACATGATTCTGCCGAACATCGTCGTCATGGTGTTCTCCTTCAACAAGCCGAACGGGCGCTTCAACTACGCCTGGCAGCGCTTTTCACTGGACGCCTGGAAGGACCCCTGCGGCGTCGCCGACATGTGCGGCTCGCTCTCGCTCTCCCTCCAGATAGCCACCTGGGCGACCATCGGCGCGACCGCGCTCGGCACGATGATCGCCTTCGCACTGGTCCGCTACCGCTTCCGGGCGCGCGGCGCGATCAACTCGCTGATCTTCCTGCCGATGGCGATGCCCGAGGTCGTCATGGCCGCCTCGCTGCTCACGCTCTTCCTCAACATGGGTGCGCAGCTCGGTTTCTGGACGATCCTCATCGCGCACATCATGTTCTGCCTGAGTTTCGTCGTGACGGCGGTCAAGGCGCGCGTGATGTCGATGGACCCGAGGCTGGAGGAGGCGGCCCGCGATCTGTACGCGGGCCCCGTGCAGACGTTCCTGCGGGTGACCCTGCCGATCGCCGCCCCCGGAATCGCCGCGGGAGCGCTGCTCGCCTTCGCGCTCTCCTTCGACGATTTCATCATCACCAATTTCAACGCGGGCTCGACCGTGACCTTCCCCATGTTCGTCTGGGGTTCGGCACAGCGCGGCACACCCGTGCAGATCAACGTCATCGGCACGGCGATGTTCATCATTGCCGTACTGGTGGTTGTCGCCGGCCAGCTGATCGCGAACCGGCGGAAGAACAGCGCACGACCCTGAAGTCCTGAAGGAGTTGGAAACCATGGCCCCAGTTGCCATGCGTACTGCTGCACAATCACTCTCCGGCGCCCGGCCGGTCTCGTTCTGGCTGGACGACCCCGGCAGGCCCGACGCGCTTCCCGCGCTCACCGGCGACGAACACTGCGACCTGCTCGTCATCGGCGGCGGATACAGCGGACTGTGGACCGCGCTGATCGCCAAGGAACGCGACCCGGAACGGGACGTCGTACTGATCGAGGGGCACGAGGTGGGCTGGGCCGCCTCGGGCCGCAACGGCGGATTCTGCGCCGCTTCCCTCACCCATGGCCTCCCCAACGGCCTGGAACGCTGGCCCGACGAGATCAAGAAGCTGGAGGAGATGGGCGAGCAGAACCTCGACGCCATCGAGGCGGCTGTCGCCCGCTACTCCATCGACTGCGAGTTCGAGCGCACCGGCGAGATCGATGTCGCCACGGAACCCCACCAGCTCGAAGAACTCCGGGAATGGCACCGGGAAGCGGAGCAACTCGGCTTCACCGGAGTGGAATTCCTCGATCAGGACGCACTGCGCGCGGAGGTCGGCTCACCGACATTCCTGGGTGGGCTCTGGGACCGGCGCGGGGTCGCCATGCTGCACCCCGCCAAGCTCGCCTGGGGGCTGAAGCGGGCCTGCCTCGATCTGGGCGTACGGGTGTACGAGCACACTCGGGGCCTCGAACTGGCCAGGACCGCCACCGGGATGGCGGTCCGCACGCCGTACGGGAAGGTCCTCGCCCGACGGGTCGCGCTGGGCACGAATATCTTCCCGTCGCTGGTGAAGCGAGTGCGTCCGTACACCGTCCCGGTCTACGACTACGCGTTGATGACCGAACCGCTCACCGCCGACCAGCTCGCCTCCATCGGCTGGAAGAACCGGCAGGGGCTCGGCGACAGCGCCAACCAGTTCCACTACTTCCGGCTCTCGGCGGACAACCGGATCCTATGGGGCGGCTATGACGCGATCTATCCGTACGGTGGCCGGCTGAGCGCCGATCTCGACCAGCGGCCGGAGACGTTCCTCAAGCTCGCGACCCAGTTCTTCGACTGCTTCCCGCAGTTGGCCGGGGTGCGTTTCAGCCACGCCTGGGGCGGTGCGATCGACACCTGTTCCCGCTTCTCCGCCTTCTTCGGTACGGCCCATCAGGGGCGGGTCGCCTACGCCGCCGGATTCACCGGGCTCGGTGTCGGAGCAACCCGGTTCGGCGCCGATGTGATGCTCGACCTGCTGTCCGGCGAAAGGACCGAGCGGACCGGTCTGGAAATGGTGCGCACCAAGCCGATGCCGTTCCCGCCGGAACCGTTCGCCTGGGCCGGGATCGAACTCACCAAGAGGTCCCTGGCCAGGGCGGACAGCAATGGCGGACACCGCAATCTGTGGCTGCGGACGATGGACCGCCTGGGGCTCGGCTTCGACAGCTGACCGGGCCGCGAGCCGGGACGCTCCCGGGGTGCGCGGACCGATGACGTGGTCGATCAACTGGGACCGCTTCGACAACGGGGAGTTCTCGAAGAATTTCGACGCCTACTCCGTCGGCTGACACCGCCGTGAGGAACAGCTCGACCAGCTGAGCGCCAGGAGGAGTAGCCCGCTCAGGCACCAGCTGCCGAGCACATCCAGCGGCCAGTGATAGCCGCGCAGCACCAGACCGATGCCCGTCGCCACTGTCAGCAGGACAGCGGCGACGGGCATCGTCCATGACCACTTCGACCGCCCTGCCGGACCTGTGCGCGGTGCGAGCAGCAGCGCGGCGGCCCCGTACGCCACCGCGGCCGTCGCCGCATGGCCCGACGGGTAGTAGCCGGTCGCCTCGGTCAGCGGCCCCGGACGGGCGATCAAGTCCTTGAGCGGGACGATCAGCGCGGGTACCGCAGCCATGGCGAGCGCCGCGGACAGCGGCGCACGGCGTGCGCCACGCAGCAGCGCGTAGACGATCGCGCACCCCAGGACCGGGAGCGCGACCTGCATGTTGCCGAGATCGGCGAGGAATTCGGTGAGCCGGGCGGGACCGTGTCCGACGACGGTCCGGCCGATCCGCTCGTCCAGCCCGCGCAGCGGGCCGTCGGCCGCGACCTGCCAGGTGAGGAGCGCGAAGACCGTGAGCAGCGACGACACCAGCGAAAGGAGAAAAGCCGACCGCCCCGGAACAGGGGGGGTGGTTCCGGGGCGACCGTCTGGATCGGTTTGCCGCGCGCCCCGGGGGGTTTGGGGCGAGCGGCCATCCGATCGGTGAGGAGTTCCGGAGCCAGAGGCTCCAGTGGTGTGCGCGAAGGCACGGCCAGGACGGTGCTGGGGAAGCTCCGGCCCGGCGTCGCCAGCAGTCCCCTGCGGGCGGGGTGTTTCTCTCATCTGCAGAAACCGTACGGCAGCCGACGGGGGACCGACAGCCGGAATCGGATCCCGCCATCGGCCCCCCACACCTTCTTCACAGACCCTCACGTGGGCCCGGTCAGGATCGGCGCCGGGACCGGATCAGATCTGGGTGAAAGCCTGCTCGATGACGTCGAGGCCCTCGTTCAGCAGGTCCTCGCCGATCACCAGCGGCGGCAGGAAGCGCAGCACATTGCCGTACGTGCCACAGGTGAGGACGAGCACACCCTCGGCGTGGCAGGCCTTCGCGAGCTTCGCGGTGGCCTCCGGGTTCGGGTCCTTCGTGCCGGACTTCACCAGCTCGATCGCGATCATCGCGCCGCGGCCGCGGATGTCACCGATGACATCGCCGTTCGGCAGCTTCGCCTGCATCTCGGCGAGGCGGCCCTTCATGACCTCCTCGATGCGCTTCGCCTTCCCGTTCAGGTCCAGCTCACGCATGGTCTCGATGGCGCCGAGCGCACCCGCGCAGGCCACCGGGTTACCGCCGTACGTACCGCCGAGGCCGCCCGCGTGCGCGGCGTCCATGATCTCGGCGCGGCCGGTCACTGCGGAGAGCGGCAGACCGCCCGCGATGCCCTTGGCGGTGGTGATCAGGTCGGGGACGATGCCCTCGTCCTCACAGGCGAACCACTGGCCGGTACGGCAGAAGCCGGACTGGATCTCGTCCGCGACGAAGACGATGCCGTTGTCCTTGGCGAACTGCGCGATGGCGGGGAGGAAGCCCTTCGCCGGCTCGATGAAGCCGCCCTCGCCGAGCACCGGCTCGATGATGATCGCGGCGACGTTGTCGGCACCGATCTGCTTGGTGATCTGGTCGATGGCCTGGGCGGACGCCTCGGCACCGGCATTCTCCGCACCGGTCGGCCAGCGGTAGCCGTACGCCACCGGGACGCGGTAGACCTCGGGCGCGAACGGACCGAAGCCCTGCTTGTACGGCATGTTCTTGGCGGTCAGCGCCATCGTGAGGTTCGTCCGGCCGTGGTAACCGTGGTCGAAGACGACGACGGCGGTGCGCTTGGTGTAGGCACGGGCGATCTTCACGGCGTTCTCGACGGCCTCGGCGCCGGAGTTGAACAGCGCGGACTTCTTGGCGTGGTCGCCCGGCGTCAGCTCGGCGAGCTGCTCACAGACCTCGACGTACCCCTCGTACGGCGTGACCATGAAACAGGTGTGGGTGAAGTCGGCCAGCTGCGCGGACGCGCGGCGTACGACAGCCTCGGCGGAGGCGCCGACCGAGGTCACGGCGATGCCGGAGCCGAAGTCGATCAGGCGGTTGCCGTCCACGTCCTCGATGATCCCGCCACCGGCACGGGCGGTGAACACCGGCAGGGTGGAGCCCACACCTGCGGCGACCGTCGCGAGACGGCGGGCCTGCAGCTCCACCGACTTCGGGCCGGGAATGGCAGTGACGACGCGGCGCTCCTGCGGAATTGCGGTCATGCGGGGCTCCTGGGGGTGTTTCGGACGCTTCTCTCTGCAGGCTAGGGGCGAGGCCGGGGGTCCGGCATGTTCCGTTCGGGAGAAGTGGCGGTTCGCGGTTGTCCGTCACGGACATAGCGACCGGCATGGCCCTCGGCCCGGCAACAGGTGCGGGACATCCCGCTCGACAGCGTCTGACGGGGTGGTACGGGGCACTAGATTGAGGGGATCGGGCGCCCGCGCCCGGAGTTACCGGTCGGCGCTGGTCAGGGGACGAGGGACAGCACATGGACACCGAGGGCACGTACCACTCACGCGGCACCCGCTCCGGTCATTCGGTACCGCGCCCGGCCGGCCCACCACCGCCCGTGCTGCCGCCCATGCCGGGCCACGCACCGGTCTCCGGGCCCTCCCTCGGCGACTGGCTGCGCATCCCCAGGCCCATCGCGGAACCGGGCGTCTGGCGGTTCGGCCACACCTCCCGGCCCGCCCAGGAAGAGGAGCGCACGCCCGACCGCACCCTGCTCAGCGGAGCCGTGATCTCCCTGCTGGCCTCCATCCTCGTCTGGTCGCTCTGGCGCAACGGATACATCCCGTACTGGCGGGTCCCGCTGAAGCTCTTCACCCCCGACGGCTGGTGGGGACCGTTCGGCGATCAGCCGCTGACCCATGGGGCCGTGCGGGCACTCGACATATACCGCCTCCTGATCATCGGAGCCATCTTCTACGGGTTCGGCCGCTTGGGTAACTGGCGCGCCGCGTTCGAACGATGGGTCGGGGGCCGGGGACCCGCCGCCCGGGCCGGCGGCGCCGCGGTCGGCGCCCTGCTGGTCTGGATCCTCGTATGGAACGGGACCGTGCCGGGCATGGAGCTCACCTTCAGCTTCGCCGCACCGTGGCTGGGCACCGACCGCACCGTGACCACCGCGGTGACGTACACGCTGTACGCCCTGATCACCCTGGTGATCGTGTGGCCGTTCGCGAAGCTCGGACGATGGGCGGAACTGCGCCGCCGGACCTCCGGCGGCAACGGACCGCAGCACCCGCCGACGGCCCACGCCGCCACCACCGGGCGTGCGAACGACAACGTGCACGGCGGCACGGCCCAGGACACGGTCCGCGGCACCGAAGGCCGCACGGACGACGGCGCGGACGATCCGGCCGAGTGGCCCGACCTGCGCGCCGCCGGACAGAACCAGGTCGCCGCCAAGCTCTCCCAGGAGGCGCGGTCGGGCCGGATGAACGACGTCGACTACGCCCGTATCCGACGTGCCTGGACGTCCGTACGCGCCGACAGCAGCCGGCTCTCCGCCTTCACCGACACCGTGCTGCGCAACGGCGCCGCCGCCTGCACCCACCCCTCCGGCGCACGTGATCTCCCGGTCCGTGCCGCCCGGCACGATCTGCTGGTCGACCAGGTCAGACTCGGCACCGTCGACGACAGCGAACGCAACCCCTACGCACGCCGCGGCAACGGCATCGCCCTCGACCCCGGGCTGCTCGGCACGTCCCTGTTGGCGGTCGGGCCGCCGGGGGCGGGCAAGAGCCGCGCGCTGATCCGGCCGGTCGTCGAATCCCTCGCCCTCCAGGCGCTCGCCGGGCGCGCCGCCGTCGTCGCGGTGTGCGCCGCCGGAACCCAGCTCGGCGCCGACGCGGGCTTCGACGTCGTGGTCAAGCTCGGCGACCCGTCCTCCGTCCACGATCTCGACCTGTACGGAGGCACCACCGACCCCGACGAAGCCGCTGCCGTGCTGGCCGAGGGGCTTGTCGGTGATCTCCAGGAGGTGGACAGCCGACGCGCCGCCACTGCCCTCTCCCAGCTCCTCGGTCCCTACCGCGCCGCCCACGGCCGCTTCCCCTCCGTCCCGGAGCTGCGGGAACTGCTCGACGGCGTACCGGAGACGCTCTCCGCCCTGCGCGAGGCCCTCGACGCCACGGGCCGGCAGGACATGCACCGCGAACTGGACGCGCGCACCCGCCAGTCCGGCGCCCCCGGCGACGCCGGACCCGCGCTCGCCGACCGGGTCGCGCTCCTCGACCGGCCCGCGTTCGCCGATTTCTTCGACACCACCGGCAAGGCCCGCCCCTTCTCCCTGCGGGCCCTGGAACACCCACTGAGGGTCCGCATCGACCTGCCCGAACGCGGCCACGCCGAGGCGTCACGAATGCTGGCCCGCCTTGTCCTCGCCCAGTTCACAGCGAGCGCCGCCACCCGCACGGACCGCTCGCTCTTCGCCTGCCTCGTCCTCGACGACGCGACCCGCACCCTGACCCCCGACACCGTCCGCGGAATCCAGCGGCTGCGCTCCGCGCACGCCGGAGCCGTGTTCACGCTGCGCACCCTCGACGACGTCCCGGAGAACCTCCACACGGCGCTGCTCGGCGCCGCCGGCTGCCGGATGGCGTTCTCCGGGATCACCACCTGGGACGGCAAGAAGTTCGCCGAGGCGTGGGGCACGGAATGGGTCGAGACGAGGGATATCACCCAGCGCACGGTTTTCGCCGACCAGCCGATGACCCGGGCCATCCACGCCTTCCGCAAACTGGTCACCGGGAAGGCCGTGACCACGGACGCGGTGACCGTACGCCAGGTCGAACGCGAACGCTGGTCCGCCTCCGAACTGGCCCATCGCGTTCCGGCCGGACACGCGGTGCTGTCCCTCACGACTGTACGAGGGGACCACGCGCCGCCCCTGCTGGTGAACCTGAACGGCTGAACCGTGTCCGTGCGGCCTCGACGTGCGGATTGGGTCCTCCGCAGCGGGTCCGGGGGGCGGGACTGTGCCGTACCTCTGGGAGCGGTTACGGCGGACCCTGCCGCCCTGGCAGAATCGGGAGGAGCCGTTCGTACGGGACGGCAAAATCGACTCCTGAAGGTCCCGCGGTCTCCATGCCCCCCACTCTCGCCTCGCTCGTCCAGCACTCGGCGCTCAAACTCACGGTGCGTGCGGGGGCGGACCGGCTCGACCAGCCCGTGCGCTGGGCGCATGCCAGCGAGCTCGCCGACCCCGTCCCTTACATGGAGGGTGGAGAACTCCTTCTCGTCACCGCCACCAACCTCGACGCGGAGAACCCCGAAGCGATGCGACGGTACGTGCGACGGCTGGCCGGCGCCGGAGTCGTCGGGCTGGGCTTCGCCGTGGGCGTCAACTACGACGACGTACCCCAGCCGCTGATCGACGCCGGGGAGGAGGCCGGGCTGCCGATCCTGGAAGTGCCGCGCCGCACCCCGTTCCTCGCCATCGCCAAGGCTGTTTCGTCGGAGATCGCCGCCGACCAGTACCGGGCGGTGACAGCGGGGTTCGAGGCCCAGCGGGATCTGACCAAGGCCGCACTCGCGGGGGACGGACCCGCCGAACTCCTCGCCCGGCTCGCCGCGCAGGTCGACGGCTGGGCCGCGCTGTACGACGCCTCCGGTGCCGTCGTGGCCGCCGCCCCCGACTGGGCCGCCCGGCGTGCCGCCCGGCTCACCCCCGATGTGGAGCGCCTGCGAGAGCGCCCTGCTCCGGCGAGCGTGGTCGTCGGCGACACCGACGACCGGGTCGAGCTCCAGAGCCTGGGCACCGGCCGCAGGGCCCGGGGCGCCCTGGCCGTGGGCACCGGTTCGGCTCTCGGCACCGCCGAGCGGTACGCCGTGCACTCGGCCGTCGCCCTGCTGACACTCACCACCGCCCGCTCGCGCTCCCTCCAGGGCGCTGAGCAGCGGCTCGGCGCGGCGGTGCTGCGGATGCTCCTGGCCGGCCAGCCGGACCACGCGCGGGCCGTCGCCGGGGATCTGTACGGAGGGCTGCTCGATGCTCCTTTCCGGCTGCTGATCGCGGAGGCGACCGAGCCGTCGACACCGGCGCTGCTCGGTGAGGCGATGGAGACGGCGGCCTCCCGGGCCGGCGAGACGCTGTTGACGGTTCCCGAGGGCGAGCGGCTCGTGGTCCTCGCCGCGGACGGTGGTGCGGCTGTCGCCGCGTGCATGGCATATGCGGGGGCACAGGACGAGCGGACGCCACGCGACCAGAAGACGCCCGAGGAGGGGGAAGTGGTGGTCGGGCTGTCCGCACCGGCGGGTCCGATCGCCGTCTCCGCCGCATACAAGCAGGCCGAACAGGCACTCTCGGTCGCCCGCCGCCGGGGCAGGGCCCTCGTCGAGCACGAAGAGCTGGCGGCCGGCTCGGTTCTGCCACTGCTCGCGGACGACGCGGTGCGGGCCTTCGCGGACGGCATGCTCCGCGCCCTGTACGAGCACGACGCGAAGGGGCGCGGCGACCTGGTCGCCTCGCTGCGCGCCTGGCTCTCCCACCACGGTCAGTGGGATGCGGCCGCAGCCGACCTGGGCGTGCACCGCCACACCCTGCGCTACCGGATGCGGCGTGTGGAGGAGATCCTCGGCCGCTCCCTGGACGACCCGGATGTCCGGATGGAACTGTGGCTGGCACTGAAGGTCACCAGCTCCCCGTCGGCGCCGTGAAACGGAGCCCGGCCGGCGCCTGAGGACGCCCCGCGCGCGGGGCGGTTGCGGCAAACCGTTCTGACGGGCGCGGTCATCCGACAAACCGGCGCATGCCTGCCGCCCTTCGCTCCATGGCGGACAAGCGCCAGGCCGACGGCCCGGCCCTACGGTGGGGGGCAAGACACCCCACGACTCCGAAGGGCCGGAACCTCCATGACTTCCACCCACGCCTTCTGGCTCGCCGGCCGCCAGGCCACCGGCGAGGACAGCTTCGACGTCACCAACCCCTGGGACGGCCGTCTCGTCGGTACGGTCAGCGTGCCGACCGACGCGCAGATCGAGGAGGCCGTTGCCGCCGCGCACGCCGTGCGCGAGGAGTTCGCCGCGACGCCCGCCCACGTCCGCGCCGCCGCCCTCGACCACGTCGTACGGCGTCTCGTGGAGCGCACCGAGGAGATCGCCCAGCTGATCTCCGCCGAGAACGGCAAGCCCATCAAGTGGGCGCGCGGCGAGGTCGGCCGCGCCGTCTCCGTGTTCCGGTTCGCCTCCGAGGAGGCCCGTCGCTTCAACGGCGGCGACGCCCAGCGCCTCGACACCGACGCCGGTGGCACGGGCCGTCTCGGGCTGACCCGGCGCTTCCCGCGCGGCACGGTCCTCGGTATCGCGCCCTTCAACTTCCCGCTGAACCTGAGCGCCCACAAGGTCGCCCCAGCCATTGCCGTCGGCGCCCCGATCATCCTGAAGCCCGCCCCGGCCACCCCGATCTCGTCGCTGATCCTCGGCGAGCTGCTGGCCGAGACCGACCTCCCGGCCGGTTCGTGGTCCGTGCTCACGGTGCCCAACGACCGTATGCCCGCCCTCGTCCAGGACGAGCGCCTGCCCGTGATCTCCTTCACGGGTTCCGGCCCGGTCGGCTACTCCATCCTGGAGTCGGTGCCGCGCAAGCACTGCACCCTGGAGCTGGGCGGCAACGGTGCGGCGGTCGTCCTCGGCGACTACGCCTCCGACGAGGACCTGGACTGGGCCGCGAGCCGGATCGCGACCTTCTCCAACTACCAGGGCGGCCAGTCCTGCATCTCGGTGCAGCGCGTCATCGCGGACGCCTCGGTCTACGACCGGCTCGTCCCGAAGATCGTCGCGGCCGTCGAGGCCCAGGTCACCGGCGACCCGTCCGACGCTGCCACCGACGTCGGCCCGCTCGTCAGCGAGGACGCCGCCAAGCGCGTCGAGTCCTGGGTGGACGAGGCTGTGCAGGCAGGCGCCCAGCTGCTCACCGGAGGCAAGCGGGACGGTGCCACCTACGCGCCGACCGTGCTTGCGGAACTCCCGGACGGCGTCAAGCTCTCCTGCGAGGAGGTCTTCGGACCGGTCCTGTCCGTACAGAAGGTGGACGGCGAGGCCGAGGCCTTCGCCTCGGTCAACTCCTCGAAGTACGGCCTGCAGGCAGGTGTGTTCACCCACGACCTGCAGACCGCGTTCCGTGCGCACCGGGCCCTTGAGGTCGGTGGCGTGATCATCGGCGACGTCCCGTCCTACCGCGCGGACCAGATGCCGTACGGCGGAGCCAAGCAGTCCGGCGTCGGCCGTGAGGGTGTTCGCTACGCGATGGACGACTACACCTACGAGCGCGTGCTGGTTCTCACCGGCCTCGCCCTGTAGCCCGTAAGCAGGATCGAACCGATCCACCGGAGCCGCCTGTAATCCGCCTGGACAGCACGACAGCAGGCGGCAGACGAACGGCCGGAGCCCACTGTGCGGGGGCTCCGGCCGTTCCTGCGTATCCGCACTCTGATCTGCAAGTATCGCTAGATCTTGGCTAGTTCAAACGGGTGGCTGGGAAAACGGTGGGAAAACGGAGCTAGTCTCCCGCCATGGCGAGCATCGTTCCGCGTAGGAACCAGGCCGGGGAGATCCACAGCTACCAGGTGCGGTGGAAGGACGGCGGCACACGGTCCGATAGGTGACAGTCCGAGCGCTTCGACGACGAGGACTCGGCCAAGGTCTTCAAGGATGCCGCGTTGACGAGGCCGGGCAGCACTGGCCCCCGGTTGGGTGAAGGGCAAGGGCTACATCGACCCGACGGCTGCGGACGAGCTGTGCCACCGCCCGGGTTGATACTGCAACCGCATGTGGCGTGGCGGTTGGCGTCGCACTCTGCGAGCGGCCGCCGTGTCAGTGGCAGCCCATGGTGGTGGCAACCTTGTTCAGGACAGCGCGCTTGATTGCCGCGTACTGGGCATCCGTACCCGAGGCGAATACGTGTACATACCTGCTCCTGCGGCCTTCGGCGCACACGAGAGCCGTGACGGCATCGCGGTCGTAGCGGAGGTCCTCACCCGTCAGCTTCAGGGGCCTGCCGGGCGACACCAGGACTTCGGCCCGTACGCCGGTCGGCGAGAACGCGTCCAGGGTCGCCTTGTCACGCAGGACAACCGCCGCGAAGAGCCCCAGGTCGAGCTCGTCCTCGCCGTCTTCGAGTACCGAGCACCTGCTGACCGGGGCGTCACCGAAAGCGCCGAGCTGGGACACCTCCCCGCCGGCCCACCTCCGTACGGTCTTGGCGTCTGCCACGCCGCAGGGCGACTCTCCTCGGGAAAGACGTACCGGCTTCAGCGCGGGCCAGTCGAAGCTCTTGGGCATGGGGAAGGGCTTGCCTCCGCACTTGGCGATCTGGGCATTGCCGACGGCGAGCAGGGTCCTGGCAGCGAGGTCCGCAGTGGCGCGCAGGTCCGCCTCCGCGCCGGGGACGTTGACGTTCACCAGCTTGCTCCGGCACTGCGGCAGATGGAGCCAGCCGTCCACGCGGTCGCCGTTCGCTTTTATCATCCCGGGCAGGTCGTGGGGCAGTGAGAACCTGCCGAGGCTCCACCACAGATGCGACTTGAGAGGTGTCTTCATCACGGTGGCGCTGAGCCGCCAGTCGCCCCTCTGCACCGTGCACTCCGGGTCGCCCCAACCGTCTTTGTCCTCCGTGACTTTCCAGGATCCGTCGCCCGACGGGGCCGCCTTCGTCAGGAGCGACCGGTCGATGGAGCCCCAGCACGCGCGGTCCGGCAGACCGCTCCAGGGCCACTTGTCGCCCACCGTGGCCCAGACAGCGACAAGCAGCGCGGCCGTTCCCAGTGCGACAGCTGCCCAGAGCCGCTTGATGCGTAGGACGCTGCTGCCAGTCTTCCCTGGTTCGAATTCCCCCATGGCTGCTGAACCTAAGGCTTGATCCGTTGACACAGCAACCGCGTCCGAGGCCGCACGCCCAGATGCGGTTGCAGTATGAGGACTTGTCCGGCCGATCATGTTGGAGGTTGGTCGGGGCGGTCAGGCATCATGCCCCGGTGGCAGGCATCAAGAGCCGGGCTCCCCGTCGCGCCGCGCGCACGGCCGGGAGCCCGGCGGCACCGCTCGTGGTCCGGCTCCTCGTCCATCAGCCGGCGGATGCAGTTGTTGATCCGGGCGGCGGCAGGGCGCAGCAGGCCGTGAGGCCGGGAGCGGGCAGGCATGGCTCCACGGTAGGGGCGGGGTCCGACACCGGGCAGAACCGTGCCCCCCGCCAGCCCTGTACGGGCCGACGTTACCGAGGTTGGTAACCGGGGTGATCAGTAACTTCAGGGCCGAGAACAGCATTCTGCGCAGCATGGCCTGCCACACGTTCAGGTTTGAGTGAGTCCTGGTTCTATAAGCGCCGCAACCACAGTCCCGCGAACGGGCCGTGAGCCGCAAGTAGTTGACGGACGCGGTGGAGGCGGAGTTCGCCAGGTCCGGCGGCACCCAATGGCCGCGGAAGCGACATTGTGACCATGCCTCACACTGCCAGAGGCACGATTACCTCTAATCGCCCCTGGCAGCCTGGTAAGGGCCAGCGTGCAACTTCCAGGACTGCACAGATAGAGGTTTAAGGGGCGACCTCGGGGCCCCGGTTCATCAAATGGCTCAGCTTGCCGGGCATTCGAGTGAGGCGCAGGCTTGGGGTACGGGAGGAACCGTCCCATGGGCGTCAAGACCTTGGCGCATCAGTCCAGTAAGGGCAAGCAGAACGCCGCAGATTCACAGGATGAGGGTCACCATCATGAGCAGAGCCTCAAGACGACACGTCCCCGGCTGTATAGGCGCAACGGCCTTGGTTTCGGCTCTTGCCTTTTCGACGGCCGCTCCTATCGCCGGAGCGGAAGAGCAGGCCCCAATAGCTGCCACATCACAGACCGCTGCAACAAAGGGGTCCGTTGGCAAGGCTCAGCAAAAGACCGAGCCGACCGCCATAAAGTGCTACCGCAACCACCGCCAGGTGCCTTGCCCCTACTACAGGCAGTCCAACGCCTTGAGGTATCCGGCCAAGGTCACGTATCCGGCCAATGTTACGAGTCCGGTCCGGGTCACGGCGCCGACTCAGGTCACGGCGCCGACTCAGGTCACGGCGCCGACTCAGGTCACGGCGCCGACTCAGGTCACGGCGCCGACTCAGGTCACGGCGCCGACTCAGGTCACGGCGCCGACTCAGGTCACGGCGCCGACTCAGGTCACGGCGCCGACTCAGGTCACGGCGCCGACTCAGGTCACGGCGCCGACTCAGGTCACGGCGCCGACTCAGGTCACGGCGCCGACTCAGGTCACGGCGCCGACTCAGGTCACGGCGCCGACTCAGGTCACGGCGCCGACTCAGGTCACGGCGCCGACTCAGGTCACGGCGCCGACTCAGGTCACGGCCCCGACTCAGGTCACGGCCCCGACTCAGGTCACGGCCCCGACTCAGGTCACGGCCCCGACTCAGGTCACGGCCCCGACCCAGGCCACGGCCCCGGAGCAGGTTACGGCCCCGACTCAGGTTACGGCGCCGGAGCAGGTCACGGCGCCGGAGCAGGTCACGGCGCCGGAGCAGGTCACGGCGCCGGAGCAGGTCACGGCCCCGGAGCAGGTCACGGCCCCGGAGCAGGACCAGGGCCAGAGCGCGGACCAGGGCCAGAGCGCGGACCAGGGCCAGAGCGCGGACCAGGGCCAGAGCGCGGACCAGGGCCAGAGCGCGGACCAGGGCCAGAGCGCGGACCAGGGCCAGAGCGCGGACCAGGGCCAGAGCGCGGACCAGGGCTAGCCTAGTCAGGACTCCTCGCCCGGGTGCAGGACGGCCTTCTTCGCCTCGCCCGGGTGGGCCCAGCCCTCTGCGGTGTACGGGGCGCCCAGCGCCTGCTCCTTCGCCTCCGCAGAAGCTCGCGCCAGTCTGATCAGGTCATCACTCGGTTTTTGCCACGGTGCGGATCCTAAGCCTGGACGCGGAGCGTCGCACCGGCAGAGCTCGTCATGGCGCGTGTCTTCGCCCCCGCCGTCCCCCGTTGGCGGGGGCTCACTCTTGCCTGCCGAGCACAGTGTCCGGCCGGCACACCTCGCAGGCCGGGGTCCCTTCGGCCCGAGCGGCAGCGGCCTCCTCCCGACTGACTGCTCGCAGCTGTCTCCCCGCCCAGCAGTCGCCGTGGTGGACCTCGGCCCGTGAGACGCCGATGCCGGTGTCGGTGATGCCCCAGTCCGGGGTGTGCGGGCGTGGGCGCTGCTCCTCGCTCGGCCGTTCCGTGGGCTGCCGCTTTCCCTGCCCGCGCTGCTCCCCGCCTCGCTGCTTCCCACGCTCCCGCTGCTCGACTTCGCCGATCCGCTGGCGTACCCGGGCCAGCAGCATGACGAGGAACGTCTCCAGAGTGCGGAGGCGTGGCAGGTCAGGAGGTAGGTCGTACATGCGTTCGAGTCTACGCGGTGGGAATGTGTAGCGCGCTTGACATTGCCCCTGGGGGATGCCGAGCCACGTCCTAAATTTAGGAGGTGGGCCCGCAGGAGGCGGCATCTGCTCAGCCCGGTGCAGCCCGCCGATCTCTGCCCCGTCCTCCACGACAATCACTCCTTTCCCTCCGTGATCCAGAACCAGGATTCAAGCGACGCCGAGGCAAGGCCGAGATCGAGGAATCCCTGCCCTCTTCCCGGGCGTTCAACTGCGAACGGCCCGTCCTGGTGATATCAGGACGGGCCGCAGCGTGGGTTCAGTCAGGACCCAGTTGGTGTCAGTTCTGCTGCTCCAGGAAGTAGGCGCGCTCGCGGACCCAGCTCCCGGTTGGAGAGGTCCAGCTGCCTACCGCCGGGTTGAGCTTGCCATCGGCCTTTGTCGTCCAGGTGAACATCCGCTCGCTGTCGTCGTCGTAACCGTAGAAGGCGCCGAAGTCGTCGCGGCCGTCCCCGTTGAAGTCGCCCGTGACGATCTTCATATGTTCCCGCCACATGTTCCCGGCGGGCGTGCTCCACGCCTCGTACGTGGTGGTGAAGGTGCCGTTGGCATTGCTCGGGAAAGTCCTGATGGCGTCATGGCCGTCCACATAGTCGTACCAAGCGGCCACGTCATCGCGCCCGTCACCGTTGAAGTCACCCGCGTGGAGCGTGGTACGGGCCCAGTCGCCCCACGTGGTGGAGCTCCAAGAGGAAACGGGAACGAACTTGCCGTCGGCGGTGGAGCTGAATGTCCAGAGTTTCTCGCTGCCGTCCGCGTATCCGTAGAACGAGACGAGGTCGTCGCGGCCGTCACCGTTGAAGTCACCAGTAACGGTCTTCGCCCGCGACTGCTCCCAGCTGTTGACCGATGTCCAGTAGCTGACCGGACTGTTGAAGCCGCCCTTCACTGTGCTGGTAAAGGTCCAGATGGTGTCGTGCTTGTCGGCGTAGTCGTACCAGACGGCTATGTCGTCGCGCCCGTCACCGTTGAAGTCCCCGCTGTAGGGAGTCATCCGGTCGAAGGTCCAGCTGCCCGGGGCGACGTTCCAGGACTTGAAGGGTGCGTTGAAGGTGCCGTCGCCCTTGCCTGTCCAGGTGAACAGGGCGACCGCGCCCGTGTCGTACCCGTACACGGCGGCGACATCGCCGATGCCGTCGCCGTTGTAGTCGCCGGTGAGCCGCTTCATGTGCTCGGCCCAAAAGCTGTCCGGGTCCACGGTCCACGCCGTCTTGGGCGCCTGGAAGGTGCCGTCGGAGTTGGTTGCGAAGGTGTGGATCGCGTCGTGGCCGTCGGCGTAGTCGTACCAGTCGGCCATGTCGCTGCGGCCGTCGCTGTTGTAGTCGTGGCGGATGGCTGTGCCGCTGCTCCACTGGGACTGGCCCTTGGCGTTGTGGATGGCCAGGTTTCCGCGGTCCTGGAGGACGGCGTAGCCTTCGGCGCCGGTGGTCTTGGAGTCCCACAGCACAGTGGTGCCGTCGGCCTTGTAGACCACGAGGTTGCCCTTGGCCTGCATGACCGCTTTTGCGCCGATGTTTCCGGCGGTGTTCGTCGACCACAGGCGGGTTCCGGCGTTGGAGGTGATCTCCAGGTCGCCGTCGGTCTTCATGGTGAGTTTGGCAGAGCGTGAGGTGTAGGACTGTCCGCCCGCGAGCGTGGTCCCGGCGGGGATGCGGGTTCCGCCGACGGCACCGTCGATCGGGAACGCGGTGCCGAAGGAGAATACGGAGCTGGTGTCCTTGCCGGGCCAGCCGGTCATGGTGTTGTCGATCTTGCGGCCCCAGAGGTCAGGCACACCGTCACCAGTGACGTCGCCGACCGAACCCACCGTCGGGTAGGCGTTGGCCTTGAATCCGGAGCCGATCTTCACGCGGTCTGCGCTGCTGCCCCAGGTGGTCGGGTCGAGGTAGCCGTTGACGCCCTTCTTGCCGTAGGCGCGCCAGATGTCGCCGGTGGTGGTGTCGCGCATCCACAGATCTGCGATCTTGTCGCCGTTGAGGTCGCCGGGTGCGATCACGGTGAACTCGTCCCAGTCGCCGCTGCCGACGAGTACCGGTTCGCGGACGTCGAGTGTGTAGGACGCGCGGTTGCCGTAGTAGGCCCAGAGGTGTTTGCCCTGTTTGGCCAGGAGATCGGGTTGCGTGTCGCCGTTGATGTCGCCGGTCGCGATGATCTGTTCGGCGTTGTACCAGTGGTCGTCACCAGTCCATTTGTCGTCGCCGATGCAGCCGAGCTCTTCGTCCACGACCGGGCAGGAGACAGTCAATTCGGTGTAGTCGTCACCGATCACGCCGCTGCCGTTGTTGGGGTAGGTCCACAGCTTCTTCTTCTTGTCGACGGAGTCGTACTCAAGGCCGACCAAGTCGTTGTAGCCGTCCTGGCCCCAGTCGCCGCGCGAGTCCACGCTGGCATCGGCGAAGGACCGGCCGCCGTTAGTGGCCGCGGCGAAGTCGCCGTTGCCCTGGCCGGCGTAGGTGAGCAAGGTCCCGTTGGAGTCGATGCTCCAGATATCGCTGTTTGCGTCTCCGTTGAGGTCGGTCGGCCCGTCGCGATCCTGGGAGCGGCCTGCGTAGTAGAGGTAAGTGGCAGTGTCGGACCGATTGCCGGCTTTGTCGACGCTGTAGGCATAGACAAAGTGTGGGCCGTAGCCGGGCGGGTGCACCGGAGCGGGAACGCCGGGTCGTGAGTCGTTGATGTCCGGTGCGTAGTCGGTCCACCAGACATAGTGGTCGACGTCCGTCACCCCGTTCGGGCCGAAGGTGAATGTGCCGGTCTCACGGGCCTTGCCGGTTACGGAGGGCCAGCCGTTGTCGCCAGGCGGGAACTTGTTGCCTTCGGAGGTGATCACCGGTGGTTTGCTGGGACGGGTACGGTCGATGGTGAATGCACAGGAAGCGGACCAGGGGGAGTAGGCGTTGTCCTGGTCCTTGGCGCGCGCCTTCCAGGTCCAGCTACCGGTCGGGAGATCGGCGTCCGGGACCACCCAGGTGGTGATCTTTCCCTTGGTGGCGGGCAGGGTCTGTGTGGCCGAGGCGGTATTGGTGCCCGACTTGAACAGTTGGAACTCGGCGGTGAGGTTGCCCGCGTCCTTGTCGTCGAACTTGGCGTAGAGGCTGACCCGCGTGTTGCCGATCAGGCCGCCGGTCTTGCAGTCGGTGCGGGGATTGGTGCCCAACGCCGTTGGTTTCTTGGGGGGGTTGTTGTACTTCGTCTCCAGGACGGCGGTCTTGGCGTCGAACTTCTTCCAGCCAAAGGTGTCGTTCTCGTTGCCTGCGTAGAGGCCCAGAGTGATGTTCGACCGGCCCTTGTCAGCCGCCTCACGGACCTTGGCCGTCGTGTTGAACTCAAGGTTGCCGGCCGCGCAGTCCTTGCTCCAGCCCTTCGCATCGTTGACGGTCGTCACCGGATCCTGGTCGAGCTTGGCCGGCTGATTGTTCCACGTGGTCTTCTTTGTGATGCCGCCGACGCGCCACAGTTCGACCGGGCGGCTCTGGCAGGACCACGACCAGGTGTTACGAATCCGGAAGGTCGACTCCTTGACCTGCGCCCCCTTCACATCACTGGTGTCCAACTGGAAGAAGGAGCGGGACAGGCCATCAGTCTCGTTCTCGTAGCCGACCCGGACGACCTCCTTGGTGTTCCAGTAGGAGGTGTTCGGGTACTTCTGGTAGACCCGCGTCCAGTTCTGCCTCTCTCCCCAGGCCCATGAGGGGTCGATGAACACCGGATACTTGGTGTCTTGGCCGGTCAGCAGGGCTTGGTCCGGCTTGATCTCCAGCGTGTCGCCGGTGACGCTCGTTGGCATCTGCGCGTCCTGCGCGCCTGGCGCCGGATCGAAGGAGTCGGCAGGGGAGCTGTCCGCTGCCACCGTCACAGCGCGAGCCGCAGGACTCACACCAGAGGTGATTGAGGTGGAGTCCCACATCAGTGGGGACGGGCTGGTGAAGACCGTCTGGCCAGCCGGGTTGACGGCGGCCACGGTTCCGGTGTCAGTGTCGGTCGATACGTCCAGACCCACGGTGCTGAGCTTGTACTTCAGCGTGGTCAGCTCGGGATTCTGCGCGGCTTGGGCAGTTTTGACGACCAGTAGCTGAGAGAAGCCTTCGATCTCGGCCTTGAGTTGGAGATCCACGCCAGGCAGCACCTCGGCGTACGTAGCGACGTTCTCGGCGAGCGTCGGCTTGGGCAGCGCTTTGGGCCAGGTCAACGAGAGCGACCGGCCGTCCTTGACGCCGGTGAGCAGCGGGCCACTGCCGCCACCCGAGAAGGTCACATCCACGCTGGATGCCTTGGGGATGACCGTGCCGTTCGTCGCGAAGACCAAGTTGGCATCGGTAGGGATCCACGCTCCGTCCCGCAGCAGCCGCACCGGCGTGTTGTAGCGCTTGACCGACCAGGTGCCGTCAGGCAAGGCCCAGGTGTCGGTCGACTCCGTTCGCACGGAGGTCAGCTCGTACGGCGCGCCGGTGGCCTTCGCCTGTTCGAGCGCGTACTCCTCCTCGCTCTTGGAACCGTCCGCAACAGGATCCGAGGCCGTTGCTGCCGAAGCAGTAGCGACGGCTGGCGAGGGCAATAAAGAAGCCCCGGAGGTGGTAATTCCGCTTATGAGGGCCACGGATATGACCCGGAAAATCCAGCGTCTTCGCGACTCGCGCCCGAATGGTCTCGCTTGTGGCATAGAAACCTCTCAATGTCCGATATCCGGGCGAGACTCTATCGATGATGCGAAGTTTTTCATACCCGTTCCCAGCTGCTGTTTTGTCGTGATCGTGACACTTGAGCCTGGTTTTTCCAAGGACCGTCTTTGGATTCCCGCTGTTACTTTGCGCCGACCACTTCTTTAGAACCCGTTGAATTGAGGGGTGGGTTGTGAGAAATTTCGCTAGACCTGGTTCCGCTGTATTCGTCGCCGCCGTTCTAGCTGGAGTTCTTCCCGGGATGGCGGTTGCGGTGCCATCAGAAGGCAGGGCGAAAACTCCTGCGATGAGACAGCCGAAGGCCGCCTCAGTCGAAAGAGTTAAGACGGGGCCGCCGATTGGCGTTCCATCGGTCCCCGGACGCCTTCAGCCGAAGATCTCGCCCACCGTGCGGGGGCTCCGGCCGTTCCTGCTTCCCTCTCGACCCGACCCGACCGCAGTTCGCCCGCTGAACGTGCCACCGGAGTGGCTCTCGACCCGATCGGCGTCCGGGGGCTGGTGAGACCGGCAGGAATCGGGTACATACGGACGAGTAGCACCGGTTGGTATGCCTCAGGAGCCGCGCATGCGCGCTCCGCGCGGACCGGCCGGGTCCGCCCACCCGACAACGCGGCGAGGTGAGCTCCTCATGTCCGCACCATCCGCTCCGAAGAACACGCCCAAGGTCACCGAGCGTGAAGCGCGTCAAGTGGCCGAAGCCGCACGCGAGCAGGACTGGCGCAAGCCCAGTTTCGCCAAGGAACTCTTCCTCGGCCGCTTCCGGCTGGACCTGATTCATCCGCATCCACTGCCGCCCGGCGACGACGTCCGGCGCGGCGAGGCGTTCCTCGCCCGGTTGCGCGACTTCTGCGAAACCAAGATCGACGGCGCTCTGATCGAGCGTGAGGCGAAGATCCCCGACGAGGTCATCAACGGCCTCAAGGAGCTCGGCGCCCTCGGGATGAAGATCGACCCGAAGTACGGCGGCCTGGGACTGACCCAGGTCTACTACAACAGGGCGCTCGCCCTGGTCGGCTCCGCCAACCCGGCGATCGGCGCGCTGCTCTCCGCCCACCAGTCCATCGGCGTACCGCAGCCGCTGAAGCTCTTCGGCAGCCAGGAGCAGAAGGACACGTTCCTTCCCCGGCTCGCCCGCACCGACATCTCGGCGTTTCTCCTCACCGAACCGGATGTCGGCTCCGACCCTGCCCGGCTCGCCACCTCGGCCGTTCCGGACGGTCCCGACTACATCCTCGACGGTGTGAAGCTGTGGACGACCAATGGCGTCGTCGCCGACCTGCTGGTCGTCATGGCCCGCGTCCCGAAGTCGGTCGGCCACAAGGGCGGCATCACCGCGTTCGTCGTCGAGGCGGACGCCCCGGGCATCACCGTGGAGAACCGCAACGCCTTCATGGGGCTGCGCGGGCTCGAGAACGGCGTGACCCGCTTCCACCGCGTCCGGGTCCCGGCCGCCAACCGTATCGGCCCCGAGGGAGCCGGTCTCAAGATCGCCCTCACCACGCTCAACACGGGCCGGCTGTCGCTCCCCGCCATGTGCGTCGGAGCGGGAAAGTGGTGCCTGAAGATCGCCCGCGAATGGTCGGCGGTCCGCGAACAGTGGGGCAGGCCGGTTGCCCGGCACGAAGCCGTCGGTGCCAAGATCTCTTTCATCGCGGCCACCACATTCGCCCTGGAAGCAGTTGTCGACCTCGCCTCGCAGATGGCGGACGAGGATCGCAACGACATCCGCATCGAGGCAGCCCTGGCCAAGCTGTACGGCTCCGAGATGGGCTGTCTCATGGCCGACGAACTGGTCCAGATCCGAGGCGGCCGGGGCTTCGAGACCGCCGACTCCCTCGCCGCCAGGGGCGAACGGGCCGTCCCCGCCGAACAGCTCCTCCGCGACCTGCGGATCAACCGGATCTTCGAGGGCTCGACAGAGATCATGCATCTGCTGATCGCCCGCGAGGCCGTCGACGCTCACCTGAAAGTCGCCGGAGACCTTATCGACCCCGACAAGCCCCTCTCGGTCAAGGCGAAGGCGGGAGCGAACGCGGCCGGCTTCTACGCCCGATGGTTGCCCAAGCTTGTCGCCGGACCAGGGCAACTGCCGCGCACCTACAACGAGTTCCATCCGTCCGGGCACCCGGACCTGTCCACCCATCTGCGCTACGTCGAACGCTCTGCCCGCAAACTGGCCCGCTCCACCTTCTACGCGATGTCGCGCTGGCAGGGACGCATGGAGACCAAGCAGGGCTTTCTCGGCAGGATCGTCGACATCGGTGCCGAACTCTTCGCGATGAGCGCCGCCTGCGTCCGTGCCGAACTTCTGCGCACCACCGACGAGCACGGCCGGGAGGCCTACCAACTCGCCGACGCCTTCTGCCACCAGTCCCGCATTCGCGTCGAGGAACTCTTCACCCGCCTGTGGTCCAACACCGACCAGCTCGACCGACGCGTGGTCGACGGCGTCCTCTCCGGCGCGTACCTCTGGTTGGAGCAGGGCGTCGTCGACCCGAGCGGCGAGGGCCCCTGGATTGCCGATGCCACCCCCGGCCCGGCAACCAAGGACAACGTCCACCGTCCCATCCGCTGACCGCTCGTCCATCGAGCCGGTCAGTCGGGCCGGGCGGGAGGCGTCCACTCGCTGGACGCTCCCCGCCCGGCCGTGTGCCGCACGGCAGGATGGGGTCCCGTGACCGTCATCGACATCCCCGGTTCCAAGTCCGTCACCGCACGCGCCCTGTTCCCGGCTGCTGCCGCGGACGGAGTCGGCACCCTCGTGCGCCCCCTGCGCCCGGATGACACCGAGGGCTTTGCCGAGGGCCTGTCGCGCCTCGGTTACGAGGCCGCGCAGGAAGCGGACCGCCGGCACATCGGGGGCTGCCCGGCCGGACCCGCGCAGTGGGCCAAGTTCCGCGCATCATGATCTCCGCACTCGCCCAGCTGATCCGGCACGCCCCGACTGCCGTCGTCCCGGCACTGCTGGACCGTCTCGAAACACAGCAGCGCGAGGAGCTCCTCGCCGGCCACACCACGGCACCGGCCGTCGCCGAGTACGTACTCGACGGCGGAAGCACCGGCGACCGAGTCGCTCTGGCGCGCAACAAGCAGACCGAACGAGGCGTACTGCTCAGGCTGTTGGAACACCAGGAGTACGAGGTGGACCGAGCGGTGTATGCCCACCGGCGCACCACCGGCATCATGCGTCGCGCCATCGCTCCTGCCGCACATGTACCCGAGCTGGGCACCCGGGAGCTCATCTCACTGTTGAGAGGCCATCAACGCGTTCGCCACGCCTTGCGGATCCTGGACGCCCCGCACCGCCTCGACCTCGGTCTGCTGGTGGCCGAGCACCGGCGTGAGCCACTGCCCCCGGGCGCCGTCGAGGCGCTGATCCTGAGCGATGAGTGCCCGCGCGAGGTGGTGCTCGCGCTTCTCGACACCCGGGGGACTCGCTCGTACAGCCGCTGGTGGTACCGCCCGGCCGTGCGAGCGGTCAGGACCGGCGCGATCACCCCCGCCGAACTGGTCCGACACCATGCCCCGGTCGACCGCACCCTGCTGCTGCCTGCCGTCGAGGTACGAGGAGGGCTGCGGTGGAACGACGCCGAGCGGGCTGCGGTGCAGCGCGAGATCGACCGCGTCCTGTCCCCGCCCGACATGGGGCGCCGAGGCGCCGCCCGGACCCGTGGTCGCGACCTGGCACCCATGGGAGGCCGAGCCCACCGGCTCAGGGACGCCGTACTCGCGGACCTCGCACACATCGAGGGGTGGTCGCAAACGGCCCGGCGCAAGCAGGCTCTGGTCGCCGGCCTGCTCACCGGCGACGACGTGATCCTCCACGGCGCCCCTGCGCTCCGGGCCCTGGACGAGAGATGGTGGCTCGGTCACCTGGAATGCTTCGATCTGCCCGGAGCCGTCACAGCCGCCCATGCTCGCGCCACGGCGCTCACCCGCGCCGCCCTCGGCGAGGACGCCGACGGCTGGTGGGCCGCCGCCCAGAGGCTGCCGGAATTCACAGGAACGCTTCCTGAGCTGCTCCTCCCGGAGTCTCCGGGGACGCGCTGTCCGCCTGCCGGGCCGATGCGGCAACAATGGGGGGCATGAGCGACAGCCCTGCCCCCCTCGCCGACCCGCACCTCGTCTTCGATGCAGTGGAAGGACGCCGGGATCTCGTCATCCTCGGCTCCACCGGGTCCATCGGCACCCAGGCCATCGACCTGGTGTTGCGTAACCCCGACCGCTTCCGCGTCACCGCGCTCTCCGCCGCGGGAGGGCGGGTTGCTCTCCTCGCAGAGCAGGCACGGCAACTGAGGGTGCGTACCGTCGCCGTCGCCGTACCGGACGCGGTGCCGGCCCTCCGCGAAGCGCTGCGCGAGCAGTACGGTGCCGGGGAACCGCTTCCTGAGATCCTGGCGGGGCCGGACGCCGCTACGCAGCTGGCCGGGAGCGCCTGCCACACCGTGCTCAACGGAATCACCGGCTCGATCGGTCTGGCCCCCACGCTCGCCGCGCTGGAGGCCGGCCGGACGCTCGCCCTCGCCAACAAGGAATCGCTGATCGTGGGCGGGCCGCTGGTGAAGGCCGTGGCCAAGCCGGGCCAGATCATCCCGGTCGACTCCGAGCACGCCGCGCTCTTCCAGGCGCTCGCCGCCGGCACCCGGGCCGATGTCCGGAAGCTTGTCGTCACCGCATCCGGCGGCCCGTTCCGGGGACGGACGAAGAGCGAGCTGGCGAGCGTCACGCGTGAGCAGGCGCTCGCGCACCCCACCTGGGCCATGGGCCCGGTGATCACGATCAACTCCGCCACCCTGGTCAACAAGGGACTGGAGGTCATCGAGGCGCATCTCCTCTACGACATCCCGTTCGAGCGGATCGAGGTCGTCGTCCACCCCCAGTCGTACGTTCACTCCATGGTGGAGTTCACCGACGGCTCCACCCTCGCCCAGGCCACCCCGCCGGACATGCGCGGACCGATCGCCATCGGCCTGGGCTGGCCGGAGCGCATCCCTGACGCGGCACCCGCTTTCGACTGGTCGAAGGCGTCCAGCTGGGAGTTCTTCCCGCTCGACAACGACGCCTTCCCGTCCGTGGGCCTGGCCCGACACGTAGGAACGCTCGGCGGCACCGCCCCGGCGGTGTTCAACGCCGCGAACGAGGAATGTGTGGACGCTTTCCTGTCGGGACAGCTGCCGTTCAACGGAATCATGGATACGGTCACGGCGGTGGTGGCCGAACACGGCACCCCTCCCACGGGAACTTCACTCACGGTCGCAGACGTCCTGGAAGCGGAGAGCTGGGCAAGGGCCCGGGCTCGGGAACTCTCGGCGAAAGCGACAGCGGAGGCGCGCGCATGAGTATTACGACGGTCCTGTTGACGATTGTGGGCATCGTCGTCTTCGCCATCGGCCTGCTGTTCTCGATCGCCTGGCACGAGCTGGGACACCTGTCGACCGCGAAGCTCTTCGGGATCCGCGTCCCGCAGTACATGGTCGGTTTCGGCCCGACCATCTGGTCGCGGAAGAAGGGCGACACGGAGTACGGGATCAAGGCGATCCCGGCCGGTGGCTACATCCGCATGATCGGCATGTTCCCGCCCGGTCCGGACGGACGGATCGAGGCGCGCTCCACCTCGCCGTGGCGAGGAATGATCGAGGACGCCCGAGAAGCTGCTTTCGAGGAACTCGAACCGGGTGACGAGAAGCGCCTTTTCTACACGCGCAAGCCATGGAAGCGCGTGATCGTCATGTTCGCCGGACCGTTCATGAACCTGGTCCTGGCCGTCGCGATCTTCCTCGGCGTGGCGATGACCTTCGGCTTCCAGACGCAGACCACCGAGGTCGCGGGCGTCCAGAAATGCGTGATCGCGCAGAGCGAGAAGCGGGACAGCTGCAAGAAGACCGACCCGGTCTCGCCCGCGCAGGCCGCCGGACTGAAGAAGGGCGACAAGATCGTCGCCTTCAACGGTCAGAAGGTGGACGACTGGGCCACCCTCTCCGACCGGATCCGCGACACCATCGGCCCCGCCACCATCACCGTCGAGCGCGACGGCCAGGAGACGACGCTCCACGCCGTGCTGCAGAAGAACGTGGTGGCCAAGAAGGACTCCAAGGGTGAGGTGATCCCCGGCAAGTACGTCCCGGCCGGGTATCTCGGCTTCGCCGCCCAGACCGAGATCGTCCCCCTCTCCTTCGGCGACTCGGTCGTCCGCATGGGAGACATGATCCAGAACGGCGTCGACTCGATCATCGCCCTCCCGTCCAAGATCCCGGACCTGTGGAGCGCGGCCTTCGGCGACGGCGAGCGAGCGGCCGACTCCCCGGTCGGCGTCGTGGGCGCGGCCAGGATCGGCGGCGAGGTGATGACGCTGGACGTCCCGGCGACGAACCAGATCGCGATGATGCTGTTCCTGCTGGCCGGCTTCAACCTCTCGCTGTTCCTCTTCAACATGCTGCCCCTGCTGCCGCTCGACGGCGGGCACATCGCGGGAGCCCTCTGGGAGTCCCTGCGCCGCAATGTGGCGCGGGTCTTCAAGCGCCCCGACCCCGGCCCCTTCGACGTGGCCAAGCTGATGCCGGTCGCCTATGTCGTCGCCGGCGTCTTCATCTGCTTCACACTGCTCGTCCTGGTGGCCGACATCGTCAATCCGGTCAAGATCTCCTGACCGCCCTGAGGTAACCAACGGCCGGCCCGGGACATGGGCCGGCCCGGAGCGTCGACCGGTCCGGCGCGCCCATGGGCCTGGCGCCCGCCCGGCCTGTCGCGCCGCTGCCACGCGTCGCGCCGGGCGCACCACAGACGGTGACCGGGCATCTGATGTCCGGGCGCCTCTGTCTGTGCGGACTTCGGGATGCGGTGTGCTCCGGGTTCCCCGGTGCCGTAACCTCGAAGATCGGAGCCCGCCGATCTCGGGACCTTGATCCACACCTTGGGGATGCTCAGCGCATGACTGCGATTTCTCTCGGAATGCCGTCCGTTCCGACCAAGCTCGCCGACCGGAGGGTCAGCCGCAAGATCCAGGTCGGGTCGGTGGCGGTCGGTGGGGATGCGCCGGTGTCGGTGCAGTCGATGACCACGACCCGTACGTCGGACATCGGTGCGACGTTGCAGCAGATCGCGGAGTTGACGGCGTCGGGCTGTCAGATCGTGCGGGTGGCGTGTCCGACGCAGGATGATGCGGATGCGCTCGCGACGATTGCCAGGAAGTCGCAGATTCCGGTGATCGCGGATATTCATTTCCAGCCGAAGTATGTGTTCGCGGCGATTGATGCGGGCTGTGCGGCGGTGCGGGTGAATCCGGGGAACATCAAGCAGTTCGACGACAAGGTGAAGGAGATCGCGCGGGCCGCGAATGATGCGGGGACGCCGATCCGGATCGGTGTGAACGCGGGTTCGCTGGATGCGCGGCTGCTGAAGAAGTACGGGAAGGCGACTCCGGAGGCGTTGGTGGAGTCGGCTTTGTGGGAGGCGTCGCTCTTCGAGGAGCACGGTTTCCGGGACATCAAGATCTCGGTGAAGCACAACGATCCGGTGGTGATGGTCAATGCGTACCGTCAGCTGGCGGCTCAGTGTGATTACCCGTTGCACTTGGGGGTGACGGAGGCGGGTCCGGCGTTCCAGGGGACGATCAAGTCGGCGGTGGCGTTCGGTGCGTTGCTGAGCGAGGGGATCGGGGACACGATCCGGGTGTCGTTGTCGGCGCCGCCGGCCGAGGAGGTCAAGGTCGGGCTGCAGATTCTGGAGTCGTTGAATCTGAAGCAGCGGCGGCTGGAGATCGTGTCGTGTCCGTCGTGCGGTCGGGCGCAGGTGGATGTGTACAAGCTGGCGGATCAGGTGTCGGCGGGTCTTGAGGGCATGGAGGTGCCGTTGCGGGTCGCCGTGATGGGCTGTGTCGTCAATGGTCCGGGTGAGGCCCGTGAGGCGGATCTGGGTGTGGCGTCCGGGAACGGCAAGGGGCAGATCTTCGTCAAGGGCGAGGTCATCAAGACGGTTCCCGAGTCGAAGATCGTCGAGACGCTCATCGAAGAAGCCCTGAAGATCGCCGAGCAGATGGAGAAGGACGGCATCGCCTCCGGCGAGCCCGAGGTCTCCATCAGCTGAGGCCGAAGTGGCTGAGGCCGAATTCTTGCTTCTGTGACCGTGCCCCGTCCGACGAACAAGCCGTCGGGCGGGGCACGGTCGTGAGAGACCTCACGGTGGCCGTGGATGCTGCTGACGGGCATGGGGCGGCGCCTGCCAGCCTCTTTCGGTACAGTGCGGAAATCAGCAGACCGCATGGTGAGGCCCCCTTGTGTTGACGCAGACCACCACCCGGGTCCTCGAACCCAGCGACCTCGGCGCCGCGCTCGCCATCCTGGAGAGCGACCCCGTCGCCAATGCCTTCGTGACGTCCCGGGTCCAGATCGCAGGGCTCGATCCCTGGCGCCTCGGCGGCGAGATGTGGGGCTGGTACGCGGACGGCAGACTGCGTTCGCTCTGCTACTCCGGTGCCAATCTCGTACCCATCTGTGCCACCCCGGAGGCCATCAGGGCGTTCGCAGACCGGGCCCGTCGGGCCGGCCGCCGCTGTTCCTCGATCGTGGGTCCCGCCGAGCCCACCGCCCAGCTCTGGCAGCTGCTCGAACCGGGCTGGGGTCCCGCCCGCGAGGTCAGGGCCAACCAGCCGCTCATGGTCACCGAGAGCCCCGCCGCCGGCGTGACGCCCGACCCGCTGGTACGCCGCATCCGCAAGGACGAGATAGAGGTCCTGATGCCGGCCTGCGTGGCCATGTTCACCGAGGAGGTGGGCATTTCGCCGCTGGCCGGTGACGGCGGACTCCTCTACCAGGCACGCGTCGCCGAACTCATCGGCACCGGCCGCTCCTTCGCCCGTATCGAGGACGGCAAGGTCGTCTTCAAGGCGGAGATCGGCGCTGCCACCCCGCAGGCCTGCCAGATCCAGGGCGTCTGGGTCGCCCCCGAACACCGTGGCCGCGGCCTCTCCGAGACCGGGATGGCAGCGGTCCTGCGCTACGCACTGGCCGATGTCGCACCGGTCGTCAGCCTCTACGTGAACGACTACAACACCGCGGCCCGCCGGGCATACACCCGGGTCGGCTTCCGTGAGGTCGGCGCGTTCATGAGCGTGCTCTTCTGACCGGGACGAAGTGGCCGGGGGCGGAACGGCCCCGCCGGAGTGCCCGCTCGACGCAGCCGCCGGCAGCGCTCCTCCCCGTAACGGCGAGCACTCCTGACACGTATCCCACAGCCCGGCGCGGACAGTAGGGTTCGGCGCATGGCAGCTGATTCAGGGGGCGGCGCCCGCACTCCCAGTGTTCTGGTCGGGCCGATCGATCTCGCCGCGCGGGTGGACGAGGCGCTTGCCGTGCAGGCCGTCGCCTTCGGTCTCGGTCACGACGAGGTCCAGGTACGTCGCCATATCGTCCTCAGGCACCTCGAGCACCCCTGCGCCCGCGCCCTCGGCGCCACGACCGCGACCGGCCGGCTTGTCGGGTTCGTCTACGGCATGCCCAACGAACGCGGCCACTGGTGGTCCACCGTCGTCGAGCCCTATCTGCGGGCCACCGGCTCCGAGGACTGGCTCGACGACTCCTTCGTGATCACCGAACTGCATGTCCATCCGGAGTTCCAGAACCGGGGCATCGGCCGCAACCTGATCACCACCATCACGGACGCCGTCGATCAGCCGCGCTCCATCCTCTCCGCCATCGACACCGAGAGCCCGGCACGTGGTCTGTATCGCACCCTCGGCTACCGGGACCTGGCCCGGCAGGTGGTGTTTCCCAGCGCTCCCAAGCCGTACGCGGTGATGGGAGCGCCTCTTCCGCTGCGCCGCCGGGACCGGGGCTGAACCAATCGATTTCCGCCCGCCCCCGCCACCCGGCTAACCTCCTGCACATCACCCTTCCGAGCAGGAGTTCATCATGGCCCAGGTCCAGCGCATGTCCCGATTGATGATCAAGACACTGCGCGACGACCCGGCGGACGCCGAGACGCTCAACCACAAGCTGCTCGTCCGGGCCGGGTACGTACGTCGCACCGCGGCCGGCATCTGGACCTGGCTGCCCCTGGGCAAGAAGGTCCTGGAGAACATCACCCGCGTCGTGCGCGAGGAGATGGACGCCATCGGCGGCCAGGAAGTCCTGCTGCCCGCACTGCTGCCCAAGGAGTCGTACGACGCGAGCGGCCGCTACGACGAGTACGGCGACCTGCTCTTCCGGCTCAAGGACCGCAAGGGCGCCGAGTACCTCCTCGGCCCCACCCACGAAGAGATCTTCACCCAGGTCGTCAAGGATCAGATCACGTCCTACAAGGACCTACCCGTGATCCTGTACCAGATCCAGACCAAGTACCGCGACGAGGCCCGCCCCCGCGCCGGTGTGCTGCGCGGCCGCGAGTTCCAGATGAAGGACTCGTACTCCTTCGACACCACCGACGAGGGTCTCATCGAGGCCTACCAGCTGCACCGCGCCGCCTACATCCGCATCTTCGAGCGGCTCGGTCTCGACCACCGCATCGTCTCCGCGGTCTCCGGTGCGATGGGCGGCTCGGCGTCCGAGGAGTTCCTGGCACCCGCCCCGGCCGGTGAGGACACTTTCGTCGACTGCCCCGCCTGCGACTACGCGGCCAACACGGAGGCCGTGACCTTCAAGGCCACCCCCGTGGACGGCTCGGCGCACGGTCCCGTCGAGGAGCTGGACACCCCCGACACCCCGACCATCGAGACGCTCGCGGCGCACCTCGATGTCCCGGCCTCCGCGACGCTGAAGAACCTCCTGGTCAAGGTCGACGGCGAAATCGTCGCCGTGGGCGTGCCCGGCGACCGCGAGGTCGACCTCGGCAAGCTCGGCGAGCACCTCGCCCCCGCCGTGGTCGAGCTGGTCACCGCGGAGGACTTCGAGGGCCGTCCCGACCTGGTACGTGGCTATGTCGGCCCGCAGGGTCTGGAGAAGGTCCGCTACGTCGCCGACCCGCGCATCGCCCCCGGCACCGCCTGGATCACCGGCGCCAACAAGCCCGGCACCCACGCGAAGAACGTCGTCTGCGGCCGCGACTTCGAGGTCGACGACTACCTCGATGTCGTCGTGGTCGAGGCGGGCGACCCGTGCCCCAAGTGCGGCACCGGCCTCAAGCTGGACCGTGCCATCGAGATCGGCCACATCTTCCAGCTGGGCCGCAAGTTCGCGGACGCCTTCCAGCTCGATGTGCTCGGCCAGAACGGCAAGCCGGTCCGGGTCACCATGGGCTCGTACGGCATCGGCGTCTCCCGCGCTGTTGCCGCTCTCGCCGAGCAGACCGCCGACGCGCAGGGTCTCTGCTGGCCCCGCGAGATCGCCCCGGCCGACGTCCACCTGGTCGCCGCGGGCAAGGCGCTCCAGACCGAGCTGGCCCTCGATGTCGCCGAGAAGCTCGGCGCCGCGGGCGTCCGGGTCCTGGTCGACGACCGTGCGGGCGTCTCGCCCGGTGTGAAGTTCACCGACGCCGAGCTGATCGGTGTCCCGAAGATCCTGGTCGCGGGCCGCCGCTCGGCCGAGGGCGTCCTGGAGCTCAAGGACCGCCGTACGGGCGAGCGCGAGGAGCTCACGGTCGACGAGGCGATCGCCCGTCTCGTGGCCCAGGGCTGACACCCGGAATCGCCGAGGGCCCCCGTGCTGTCCGACAGCACGGGGGCCCTCGGCCGTTCTGCGGGGCCGGGGCCCTACAGCCAGCCCGCGAACTCCAGCGACAGTTCGCCTTCCTGACGACGGCCGACGGTCAGCGCGCGGGTGCCCGACTCCACCGCACGGAACAACGTCCAGCCGTGGAGCCGGTCCCGGTCCACGTCCAGTGAATCCGCGAGCCTGTTGATCCGGCGACGGGCCGTCACGGGGCCGCCCGGGGAGGCGATGAGGTCGTCCACCCGGTCCCGCACCAGCCGCGCCAGGTCGTAGGCACGCTCGCCGACCAGCGGCTCAGGGCCGACCGTCAGCCAGGGCGCCCGTTCCCCCGCCAGCACCTTGCTCTGGCGGAAGTTGCCGTGCAGCAGCAGGACTTCGGGGGAGTGGGCGACGAGCTCCTCCCGCGCGGCCAGGGCCGCGGAGACCAGCGGTTCGAGCGCCGGGTCGGCCGCGGCGGCGGCCCGCATCGGGTCCGTGCACCGGCCGGTCCGCTCGGCGACCGTCTCGAAGGAGTGCCCGCTGGGCGGCTCGACCCACAGCCGTCGTACCGTACCCGCCGCCTCCAGGAGTGCCTTCGCCTCCGGCAGCGATCGCAGCGACACCTCGGGATGCAGCCGTTCCAGCAGCAGTGCGTCGCCGCCGGAGCCGAGAAGCCGGACCGCCCCCCAGCCGTTCCAGTGCGCCAGCGCCGCCTGCTCCAGCTCGGGCGCCGCCCCGGCGGGAGCGATCTTGAGCACGGCCGGGGTGCCGTCGGCGCGGCGCACCAGCAGAACCAGGCTGCTGCGCCCACCGGGGGCAGCCACACGCTCGACAGTCAGTTCCGGCCCGTTGGCGGACAGCGACTCGTTGATCAGCTCGGGGAGCCGCGCGAGCCAGTCGGCGGCGGCCGCCTCCCCGTGCACCTCGCCGAGCGCTCGCACCAGACGCTGCGGCGGTTCGAAACCCATACGTGCTGTGTTCCCTTTCAGAGCCTTCATGAGTGCGTCGGACCGGTCCCGGTCTTCGCGTCGGTCACGTCCGTCGCACCGGTCCCGGTCTTCGCGTCGGTCACGTCCGTCGCACCGGTCCCGGTCTTCGCGTCGGTGATGCCCGTCGCATCAGCCCTGCAGGCCCGCCCGCTCAGGCGGTGCCGTCGGCGGACCGCTCGGTGAGTCCGGGAAAGGTTACGCCGCTGCCCCGCCAGCGGACCGCACGCACCGCGGCCTCTCTCAGTGCGTCTGCGGCCTCTCGCCTGAGCGGCCCCCCGGCAGCCCGTACGAGATCGGAGTAGACGCCCGCGATCCGGTCCTCCAGCACGGCGGCGAGCTTCACCGCTGCTGCCGAATCCGGCACCGCGAACGGCAGAGCGTACGCGGACTCCGCCGCCACCGGCTCACCGCCCAGGTCGCGTACGGTCCGCACCAGTGCGTCGCGCCGGGCCCGGTGCTGGCGGTAGGCGGCCGTCGCCTCCGCCCGGCGACCGCCGGCGACCCGGCCGCCGACCACCCCGTACCCGTACACCGCCGCATGCTCGGCGGCGAGCGATGCCTGCGCCGCCTGCAGCGTCTGCGCACTCATGACGAGGTCTCCTTGGCCAGTTCGGTCAACAGGTAGGCGTGGGCTGCGCCGGCGGCCGCGATCGACGCGAGCAGCCGGGCCAGCTCGGGTGGCGCTGTCAGGAGCGTCGCCGTGTGGGCGTCAGCGGTGCGGCGTTCCGACGCCGCCAGTTCCTTGACGGCGGTCTTGGCGTCGGCGGGGGGTGAACCCGAAACGGTCGGCGAACCTGAGGGGGCGGGTGGACCCGAAACGGCCGGTGCCCGGTCCGCGCCGCGCATCGCAGTCGTGCCCGCGGTTTCGCCGGCACCCGGCCGCGCCGTCCTGTCCGCCCCGGGCGACAGCGCCTCCGTATGGGCCCGTACGGCGTCCCGCAGCGGTGCGAGCCCGGCCGCGGTCGCCGGATGGGCCGTGACGACCTGCTCGTACCGGGCGAGCAGGGTGCCGCTCGTCCGCGCGGCCGTCATCCGCAGCGTGCTCTCTGCCTCCGCCGCCGCCTCCCGCGCACCGGCCGGCGCAGAACCCTTTCGGCCCTCGCCGCTGTCGCCGTCCCCGCAGCCGGACAGCGCCGCCCCCAGGGCGATCGCCCCCGTTACGGTGAGCGCACCCCTGCGCGTCGTCCCCGTGCGCCGCACCTGTTCTCCTTCGGGCGTTGATCTGTCCTGACTGGATCTGTCCTGAAGTGATCACCGGAGGTGAGCGTACCTGCGGCTGAGCGGTCGGCGGACGGCAACACCCCTCGGGACCGGATACCCTTTGACCTGACACGCGACGAACCACACAACAGCACACGCGGCCGAGGAGTCACCCGGATGAGCACCACCCAGAGCGAGAGGCTGCGCGGGCTGCTCGAACCGCTCGTCAGCGCCAAGCAGCTGGATCTTGAAGAGATCGAGGTGTCCCGGGCCGGCCGCCGACGTGTGCTGCGCATCGTCGTGGATTCCGACGAGGGCGTGGAGCTCGACGCCTGCGCGGAGCTGAGCCGCGCGATCTCCGAGAAGCTCGACGAGACCGACGCGATGGGTGAGGACGAGTACGTCCTCGAAGTGAGCTCTCCCGGTGCCGACCGTCCGCTGACGGAGCACCGCCACTACGTACGCGCCACCGGTCGCCTGGCCAAGCTGCAGCTGCATGAGGGCGGCGAGCTGGTCGCCCGCATCATCGCTGTCGACGACGAGGGGCTCGACCTCGAAGTACCGGGCGTCAAGGGCCGCAAGCCCACGTCCCGCAGGGTCTCCTTCGACGGGATCGCCAAGGCGCGCGTGGAGATCGAATTCAACCGCAAGGACAAGAAGGAAGAGGAGGCGTAGCCGTGGACATCGATGTGAAGCTCTTGAGGGGCTTGGCACAGGACAAGGAGATCCCCTTCGACGTGCTCGTCGAGGCGATCGAGTCGGCCCTCCTCATCGCCTACCACCGCACCGACGGGAGCTACCGCCGTGCGCGCGTGGAGCTCGACGGGCGCGGCCATGTGACGGTGTGGGCGAAGGAGGACCCGGCCGACCTCGAAGAGGGCCAGGAGCCGAAGGAGTTCGACGACACCCCGTCCGGCTTCGGCCGGATCGCCGCGAGCACCGCCAAGCAGGTCATCCTGCAGCGGCTGCGCGACGCCGAGGACGACAAGACGTTCGGCGAATACGCGGGCCACGAGGGCGATGTCGTCACCGGTGTCGTCCAGCAGGGCAAGGACCCGAAGAACGTCCTGGTCGACATCGGCAAGCTCGAAGCGATCCTGCCGGTGCAGGAGCAGGTGCCGGGCGAGGAGTACACCCACGGGCTGCGGCTGCGTACGTATGTCGTGCGCGTCGCCAAGGGCGTCCGCGGCCCGTCCGTGACCCTCTCCCGGACGCACCCCAACCTGGTGAAGAAGCTCTTCGCGCTGGAGGTCCCGGAGATCGCCGACGGTTCCGTCGAGATCTGCGCGATCGCCCGCGAGGCCGGCCACCGCACCAAGATCGCGGTCCGTTCGACCCGCTCGGGTCTGAACGCCAAGGGCGCCTGCATCGGGCCGATGGGCGGCCGTGTTCGTAATGTCATGGCCGAGCTGCACGGCGAGAAGATCGACATCGTGGACTGGTCGGACGACCCGGCCGAGATGGTGGCCAACGCGCTGTCGCCCGCCCGGGTGAGCAAGGTCGAGGTCGTGGACCTCGGAGCGCGGTCCGCCCGGGTCACGGTCCCCGACTACCAGCTCTCGCTCGCCATCGGCAAGGAGGGCCAGAACGCCCGCCTCGCCGCCCGCCTCACCGGCTGGCGCATCGACATCCGTCCGGACACCGAGACCGACGCCGAGCGGGACATCGCCGACCGCGAGCGGGCCGAGCGGGCCCGGGACCGGTCCGAGCGCGGCTGAACCGGTACCGGACCGGTACCGGTCCGAGGGGTGGACCGGCGCCCGTCCGGACGATGGACCGAATCGGTCCGGAGACCGGCCGGGCCCGGGCCCGGAGTACGGGACCGACGCCGGTCCCGGGGAATAAATCCACGCGGAATGCCGCTGAGATCACGACAACGTCCGTTCGATTTTTGCCCCAAAGGGGTGAGGTCGGTGCGGGGAGGTAGACTTAACCGTGTCTGGCCGGACGCACGCCCGCGCTTGCCCTGAGCGAACCTGCGTGGGATGCCGGGAGCGAGCGGCCAAGAGCGAGCTGCTGCGCATCGTGGTGGATAAGGACGCGTGCGTCCCCGATCCTCGCGGTACGCTGCCCGGCCGGGGTGCATATGTGCACCCCGTCACTGTCTGTCTCGACCTGGCGGTTCGCCGTCGGGCATTCCCCCGGGCCTTCAAGGCCAAGGGGCCGTTCGATTCCGCGGCACTGCAGCGGTATGTCGAGCGGGTGACACCGTAAGAAACGAGAACGGCACGGGACCCCGTGCGGTCAGGTACCTCGCGAGTTGGAAGTAGGTCGAGATTGCGATGAGCACTCGATGAGTACGCGATGAGTACGCCCATGAAGTAGCGACGGTCCGGCGGTAACCCGGACCTAAAAGGAGCGAAGTGGCTAAGGTCCGGGTATACGAACTCGCCAAGGAGTTCGGCGTCGAGAGCAAGGTCGTCATGGCCAAGCTCCAAGAACTCGGTGAGTTCGTCCGTTCGGCGTCCTCGACGATCGAGGCGCCGGTTGTACGCAAGTTGACTGACGCACTGCAGGGGCCCGGCGGCAACGCCGGCAAGTCCGCTGCGAAGCCTGGCGCGCCCCGCAAGGCCGCGCCCGTAAAGCCCGCAGCGCCCTCCCCGGCCGCTGCGGCACGTCCCGCTGCCCCGAAGCCCGGCGCCCCGGCCCCCAGGCCGGCCGCAGCCGAGGCCCCCAGCAGCACCCCTTCCGCTGCCGCGCCTTCCGCGCCGTCGGCGGGCCCGCGTCCGGGTCCGAAGCCCGCGCCGAAGCCCGCTCCGGTCACCCCGGTGCCCGCGGCAGAGTTCTCCGCTCCGGCCCCGGCCCAGCCGGCCGCGCCGCAGCAGGCCCCGCGTCCCTCGGGTGCCACCCCCGGTCCTCGCCCCGCCCGTCCGGCCCCGGCCGGCGGTCAGCGTGACGGCGGCCGTGGTGGCGAGCGTGACGGTGGCCGTGGCGGCGACCGTCCGGCCCGTCCCGCAGGCCAGGGCGCCCCGCGCCCCGGCGGCGCCCGTCCGGCCGGTCCCCGTCCGGGCAACAACCCCTTCACCTCCGGTGGCTCGACGGGCATGGCCCGTCCGCAGGCACCCCGTCCCGGTGGCGCACCGCGTCCCGGTGGCGGCCAGGAGCGTCCCGGCGCCCCGCGTCCGCAGGGCGGCCCCGGTGGCGCCCCGCGTCCGCAGGGCCAGGGCGGTGCCCGTCCGACTCCCGGCGGCATGCCCCGTCCGCAGGCTCCGCGTCCGGGCGGTGCGCCCGGTGGTAACCGTCCGAACCCGGGCATGATGCCGCAGCGTCCCGCTGCCGGTCCGCGTCCCGGTGGTGGCCCCGGCGGTGGCCGTGGTCCCGGTGGCGGCGCAGGCCGTCCCGGTGGCGGTGGCGGTGCAGGTCGTCCCGGCGGCGGCTTCGCCGGTCGTCCGGCCGGTCCCGGTGGCGGTGGCGGCGGTTTCGCCGGTCGTCCCGGTGGCGGCGGTGGCGGTGGCGGCGCAGGCCGTCCCGGTGGTGGTGGCGGCGGCTTCGGCGGTCGTCCCGGCTTCGGTGGACGTCCCGGCGGCCCCGGTGGCCGTGGTGGCACACAGGGTGCGTTCGGCCGTCCCGGCGGTCCCGCGCGTCGTGGTCGCAAGTCGAAGCGGCAGAGGCGCCAGGAGTACGAGGCCATGCAGGCCCCGTCGGTGGGCGGCGTCATGCTGCCCCGCGGCAACGGGCAGGCTGTCCGTCTGTCGCGCGGTGCCTCCCTCACCGACTTCGCGGAGAAGATCAACGCCAACCCGGCGTCGCTCGTCGCCGTGATGATGAACCTCGGCGAGATGGTCACCGCCACGCAGTCGGTCTCGGACGAGACGCTGAAGCTGCTGGCCGAGGAGATGAACTACGTCCTCGAGATCGTCAGCCCCGAGGAGGAGGACCGCGAGCTGCTCGAGTCCTTCGACATCGAGTTCGGCGAGGACGAGGGCGGCGAAGAGGCTCTGGTCTCGCGTCCGCCGGTCGTGACCGTCATGGGTCACGTCGACCACGGTAAGACCCGACTGCTGGACGCGATCCGCAAGACGAACGTCGTTGCGGGCGAGGCCGGCGGCATCACGCAGCACATCGGTGCGTACCAGGTCTCCTCCGAGGTCAACGGTGAGGACCGCAGGATCACCTTCATCGACACCCCGGGTCACGAGGCGTTCACCGCCATGCGTGCCCGTGGTGCGAAGTCCACCGACATCGCGATCCTCGTGGTGGCGGCGAACGACGGTGTGATGCCCCAGACGATCGAGGCGCTGAACCACGCCAAGGCGGCCGACGTGCCGATCGTGGTCGCGGTCAACAAGATCGACGTCGAGGGTGCCGACCCGACCAAGGTGCGCGGTCAGCTCACCGAGTTCGGGCTGGTGGCCGAGGAGTACGGCGGCGACACGATGTTCGTCGACATCTCCGCCAAGCAGGGCCTCAACATCGAGGCTCTTCTGGAGGCCGTCGTCCTCACCGCCGACGCCTCGCTCGACCTGCGGGCCAACCCGGAGCAGGACGCGCAGGGTATTGCGATCGAGTCCCACCTCGACCGCGGCCGCGGTGCCGTTGCGACCGTCCTGGTCCAGCGAGGCACGCTGCGGGTCGGCGACACGATGGTGGTCGGCGACGCGTACGGCCGAGTCCGCGCGATGCTCGACGACAAGGGCGAGAACGTCGAGGAGGCGGGTCCGTCGACCCCCGTCCTCGTACTCGGTCTCACCAATGTCCCGGGCGCCGGCGACAACTTCCTGGTCGTCGACGAGGACCGTACGGCCCGTCAGATCGCCGAGAAGCGTGCCGCCCGTGAGCGCAACGCCAACTTCGCCCGCAAGGGTGTCCGGTTCTCCCTGGAGAACCTCGACGAGGCGCTCAAGGCCGGTCTGGTCCAGGAACTCAACCTCATCATCAAGGGCGACGCGTCCGGTTCGGTGGAGGCTCTCGAGTCCTCGCTGCTCCAGCTCGACGTCGGTGACGAGGTCGACATCCGGGTCCTGCACCGCGGTGTGGGTGCGGTCACCGAGTCGGACATCGACCTGGCGACCGGCTCCGACGCCATCGTGATCGGCTTCAACGTGCGCGCCGCAGGGCGTGCGCAGCAGATGGCCGAGCGCGAAGGTGTGGACGTCCGGTACTACTCGGTCATCTACCAGGCGATCGAAGAGATCGAAGCGGCCCTCAAGGGCATGCTCAAGCCGGAGTACGAAGAGGTCGAGCTCGGTACGGCGGAGATCCGCGAGATCTTCCGCTCGTCCAAGCTGGGCAACATCGCCGGTGTGCTGGTCCGGTCCGGCGAGGTCAAGCGCAACACCAAGGCGCGCCTGCTGCGCGATGGCAAGGTCATCGCGGAGAACCTCAACATCTCCGGTCTGCGCCGCTTCAAGGACGACGTCACCGAGATCCGCGAAGGCTTCGAGGGCGGTATCAACCTCGGAAACTTCAACGACATCAAGATCGACGACGTCATCGCGACGTACGAGATGCGCGAGAAGCCGCGAGGCTGACCCGTACCTCAACAGTCGGGGCCGGTCGACGGGTCGTATTTCCGTCGATCGGCCCCGGCCGTTCCGTGTACGGTTCTTGTGTCCCTGCCAAGCGCTGGCAGGGCGCGAACCCGAACCGGCGGGACATCCGGACATCCATGTATGTGGGGACACTGTCCTTCGATCTGCTCCTCGGCGACGTACGGTCGTTGAAGGAGAAACGCTCCATCGTCCGTCCGATCGTCGCCGAGCTCCAGCGCAAGTACGCGGTGAGTGCGGCGGAGACGGGCGGACAGGATCTCCATCGCAGGGCCGAGATCGGTCTTGCCGTGGTCTCCGGGGACACCGGACACCTCATGGACGTACTGGACCGGTGCGAGCGGCTGGTGGCCGCCCGGCCCGAGGTGGAGCTGCTGTCGGTTCGGCGGCGGCTGCACAGCGACGAAGACTGAACAACGTCAGAACTGCTCGACGTGAAATCGTCCGACGCGAAAGCGCAGGACGCCGGAAGCGTCGGAGCGTAAGCAACCCCAGAAGGAAGAGTGACGGACCGGTGAGCGACAACGCGCGGGCCCGAAAGCTGGCCGATCGCATCCAGGTCGTGGTCGCGGAGACCCTGGACCGGCGTATCAAGGATCCGCGGCTCGGATTCGTGACGATCACGGACGCCCGGGTCACCGGCGACCTGCGGGAGGCCACGGTCTTCTACACGGTCTACGGCGACGACGAGGAGCGGGCGGCCTCCGCCGCGGCGCTGGAGAGCGCCAAGGGTGTGCTCCGGTCCGAGGTCGGCCGGCAGACCGGGGTCCGGTTCACGCCGACCCTGGCCTTCGTCCCCGACGCCCTGCCGGACAACGCACGCACCATCGATGATCTCCTCGACAAGGCGCGGGCCAAGGACGCTCAGGTGCGCGAGGTGTCGACCGGTGCGAAGTACGCGGGCGACGCCGACCCGTACCGCAAGCCGGAGGATGCCACCGACGAGTCCGACGAGAACGAGGGCTCAGCCTCCGAATGACACAGCAGAACAAGACGCCCGGTCAGAGGAGCGGGAGCGAAGCGACCTCGGGCAAGGGCGGCGGCGGGCGACGGGAGGGCGGGCTTGTCATCGTCGACAAGCCGTCCGGCTTCACTTCGCACGACGTCGTCGCCAAGATGCGCGGCATCGCCCGCACCCGCCGCGTCGGCCACGCCGGCACGCTGGACCCGATGGCGACGGGCGTTCTCGTGCTCGGCGTCGAGAAGGCCACCAAGCTGCTCGGTCACCTCGCGCTGACCGAGAAGGAGTACCTCGGCACGATCCGCCTCGGCCAGGACACCGTCACGGACGACGCGGAGGGCGAGATCACGTCGTCCACCGACGCGTCGGGCGTCACGCGTGAGGGCATCGACGCGGGTGTCGCGGCACTGACCGGCGCGATCATGCAGGTGCCGTCCAAGGTCAGCGCCATCAAGATCGACGGCAAGCGGTCGTACGCACGGGTGCGCGGCGGCGAGGAGTTCGAGATCCCGGCCCGGCCGGTGACCATCTCGTCCTTCAACGTCTACGACGTCCGTGAGGCGGTCGCGGAGGACGGGACCCCGGTCGTCGACCTGGTCGTCTCCGTCGTCTGCTCCTCCGGTACGTACATCCGTGCCCTCGCCCGCGATCTCGGCGGCGGGCTCGGCGTCGGCGGACATCTGACCGCGCTGCGGCGCACCCGCGTCGGTCCGTATGGTCTCGATGCGGCGCGGACGCTCGATCAGCATCAGGAGAAGCTGACCGTGATGCCGGTCGCGGAGGCCGCCGCCGCGGCGTTCCCGCGCTGGGACGTGGACGAGAAGCGGGCCAAGCTGCTGCTGAACGGCGTGCGGCTGGACATGCCCTCCTACCCGCCGGGGCCGGTCGCGGTCTTCGGGCCCGACGGGACCTTCCTGGTGCTCGTCGAGGAGCAGAAGGGCAAGGCCAAGAGCCTCGCCGTCTTCGCCTGACGGCACGGGTTCCGCCGGTCCCTGATCCGGGTCCCCATCGTGGAGCGGGCAGCCCCCGTGCCCGCTCCACGATTCCGCTCCGGTGTCTGTCCACCGGAACCCGCTGAATCACCTGAATGGGCAGGCGCTCGGAGTGACTCAGGGGTGCACTCGGGGGCGCTTTTGCTCCGAGTGCTTCTCGCGCCGATCATCGCCGACCTAACGTCGGACCATGGGAAGCGGGGACCGGTCGACGCTGGTACGAATTTGCGATCCGGCCGGCCGGCTGCGAGGGACCGGGTTCGTCGCGGACGACCGCGGCACGGTCGTGACCAGTCATGAAGCGGTCGACGGACTTGCCCGGCTCGTCCTGTACGGAACAGGTGACCGGAGCCGCTCCGTCGGGGCCGAGGCGATCACCGCGCTCCCGGAGCTGGACCTCGCCGTCGCCCTGCCGACGCATCGCGAGCCGGTGATCGGCGCGTTCCGGGACCGGCTCACCCGGCCCGGGGACGGTGCGGGTGAGGCGCTGCGCTCCCTCGCCGGGATCGACGCCCCGGCGCTGGCCCTGCACGCGGCCGGGCTGGTACAGGCGGACGCCGACAGCCATCCGGACGGCGGCGCGCACGCGGCCGCGTACCTCGACCGCAGGCTGGAGCACGGGCCCGCCGCCCGCGCCCTGCTGCTGCCCCTGGTGTCCGGCCTGCTGCGGGACCGGCCCGTTCCCGCGCCCGTGCGCGGCGCGCTCGCCCGGGTGCTCGCCGCGCCGGGTACGCCCGCCTCCGTAGTGCTGCGGGTGCTGCTGGAAGTCCTGCTGGAGTTCGAGCAGGGCGCTCACCGGGACCCGGTCGTCCTCGACGCGCTGCTCTGCGCGGCGGCCGCCGGATCCGACCGGCGTGCGCCGGTCCGTACCCGGGCGCTCGTCCACCGCACCGGGATACTGCTGGTCCGCACCCCTGAGGGCGCCGCCCGTTTCGACCGCCGGCTGGTCGAACTGGCCCGGGACGTGCCCGGATTTGCGGAGTCGGTCACCGGGTGGCCGGCCGATGCCCCACAGGAGTGGGCGGCGGTCGTCGGCCCCGGTGCGCGGCGGACCGTGGAGGCGGTGCCCACGGCGATGCCGATGCCGATGCAGGGCGCGGGTCGTGGGCATGGCAGTCTTAGACCTGCATAAGAGATACACCCACGTACACAGGTTCGGGCGAGGAGCGGTCAGAGTGCAGCGCTGGCGTGGCTTGGAGGACATCCCCCAGGACTGGGGACGCAGCGTCGTCACCATCGGCTCCTACGACGGGGTGCACCGCGGACACCAGCTGATCATCGGCAGAGCCGTCGACCGGGCGCGCGAGCTCGGCGTGCCGTCGGTCGTCGTGACCTTCGACCCGCACCCCAGCGAGGTCGTACGGCCCGGCAGCCACCCGCCCCTGCTCGCCCCGCACCACCGGCGCGCGGAGCTGATGGCCGAGCTGGGCGTGGACGCGCTGCTGATCCTGCCGTTCACCACCGAGTTCTCGAAGCTGGCGCCCGCCGACTTCATCGTGAAGGTGCTGGTCGACAAGGTGCATGCTCAGCTGGTCATCGAGGGCCCCAACTTCCGTTTCGGTCACAGGGCCGCGGGGAACGTGCAGCTGCTCACCGAGTTCGGCGCGACGTACGACTACGGCGTCGAGGTCATCGATCTGGTTCTGAGCGGCGAGGCGGGCGGCGGCGAGCCGTTCTCCTCCACTCTCACCCGCAGGCTCGTCGCCGAGGGCGATGTGGCGGGCGCAGCCGAGGTCCTGGGCCGCCCGCACCGGGTCGAGGGCATCGTCGTCCGCGGCGCGCAGCGCGGCCGCGCACTGGGCTTCCCGACGGCGAACGTGGAGACCCTGCCGCACACCGCGATCCCCGCCGACGGCGTGTACGCGGGCTGGCTGAACGTGGACGACGAGGCCATGCCCGCCGCGATCTCGGTCGGCACGAACCCGCAGTTCGACGGCACGGAGCGGACGGTCGAGGCGTACGCGATCGACCGCGTCGGTCTTGATCTGTACGGGCTCCATGTCTCCGTCGACTTCCTCGCGTACGTCCGCGGGATGCAGAAGTTCGACTCGATAGACGACCTGCTGGTGGCGATGGCCGCGGATGTGAAGCGGGCCGGCGAGCTGACCGCGGCGTACGACCGCGGCTGACCTTCCTCGGGTACGGCTCCGGCCGGGACCGCGGGCAGCGGTCCCGGCCGGAGCCGTAGAGGGCGCGGCCTTACACCTCCACGCCCGCCATCGCGTTCGCCCAGTGACACGCCACCTGCGTCTCCCCGCTGCCCGCGAGCACCGGAAGATCCTTCGTGCGGCAGGCATCCGCCACCCCCGCCCGCTCGGCCTCGCCCGACGCGAGGACCTGGCAGCGGACGTGGAACCGGCAGCCGGACGGCACCTTGGCCGGGTCCGGCGGCTCGCCCGTGAGGATCACCGGATCGCCCTCGGCCTCGGGCAGCACCGACAGCAGTGCCCGGGTGTACGGATGCTGCGGAGCCGTGAGGATCTGCTCGACCCCGCCCGTCTCCACGATCCGGCCGAGATACATCACCGCGACCCGGTCGGCGATGTTCCACGCCAGCCCCAGGTCGTGCGTGACCACCAGTGCGGACAGTCCCAGTTCGTCCCTCAGCCGCAGCAGCAGGGCCAGGATCTCACCGCGCACCGAGGCGTCGAGCGAGGCGACGGGTTCGTCGGCAACGATGAGTTCCGGTTCCAGGACGAGGGCGCCCGCGATCACGACGCGCTGGCGCTGACCGCCCGAGAGCTCGTGCGGATAGCGCAGGAAGAACCGCTCGGGAGGCCGCAGCCCCGCCCGCGACAGCGCCTCCGCGACCGCCGTCCGCTCATCACCCGCGTACCCGTGGATCCGCAGCCCCTCCGCGACCGCGTCGTACACCGTGTGCCGCGGGTTGAGCGAGCCGCTGGGGTCCTGCAGCACGAGCTGGACGCGCTTGCGGTACGCCTTCAGGGCACGGCCCGAGTAGTCGAGCGGCTTGCCGCCGAACGTGACCCGGCCGGACGTCGGGGGGACGAGCCCCAGCAGGGAGCGCGCCAGCGTCGTCTTGCCGCACCCGGACTCGCCGACCAGCGCGACGATCTCGCCGGGCCGGATGTCCAGGTCGACACCGTCCACCGCGCGCGCCGTCGCGGCTCCGCGCCGGCCGGGGAAGGCGACCTTCAGTTCCTCCGCGCTCAGCAGGGGAGTGGGGGTGGTCATGTTGTGCTCCTTGCTTCCTCGGCACCCTGCCGGGGCGCGGCGCCGGCCGCCCCCGGTTCCACCAGCACACAGGCGGCCCGCCGCAGGGCATCCGACTCCCGGAGCTCCTGGTCCTGCGTGGTGCAGGAGTCCAGCGCCACCGGACAGCGCGGATGGAACGTGCAGCCGGCGGGCAGCGCCGACGGGTCAGGCGGATCGCCGGGCAGCCCGCGGGGCGCGAACCGGGACGCCGGGTCCCCGATGCGCGGGAACGCGCCCGACAGCGCCTTGCTGTACGGATGGTGCGCGTCCTCGTAGACCTGGGACGCCGGGCCCTCCTCCACGACCCGGCCCGCGTACATCACCGCGAGCCGGTCACAGGTGTCCGAGAGCACGGCCAGGTCATGGCTGATCATGATCAGACCCAGGTCCTGCTCGGACACCAGCTGCTCGATCAGGCGCAGGATCTGGGCCTGGATCATCACATCGAGGGCGGTCGTCGGCTCGTCGGCGATGATCAGGCCCGGATCGCAGGCGAGCGCCATCGCGATCATGACGCGCTGTCGCTGCCCTCCGGAGAGCTCGTGCGGATAGGAGTCGGCGCGGGAGGCCGGCAGTCCCACCTGCTCCAGGAGTTCGCCGGCCTTCTTCTTCGCCCCGGACGGGGTGGCCTTCCTGTGCAGCAGGATCGGCTCGGCGATCTGGTCCCCGATGCGGTGCACGGCGTTCAGCGAATGCATCGCGCCCTGGAACACGATCGAGGCGCCTGCCCAGCGCACCGCCCTGACCTGGCCCCACTTCATGGTGAGGACGTCCTCGCCGTTCAGCAGGATCTGGCCGGAGACCTTCGTCCCGGCGGGCAGCAGCCGCAGCAGTGCCAGCGCCAGCGTGGACTTGCCGCAGCCCGACTCCCCGGCGATGCCGAGCTTCTGGCCCGCGTCGACGGTGAGGTTCACGCCACGGACCGCGCGGGCACCGCCGGCGTACGTGACCGAGAGGTCGCGGACGTCAAGCAGGGGCGCTTTCTGTGTGCTCGGTGTATTCAACGGGCCACCCCCAGCCTGGGGTTGAGGACGGACTCGATCGCGCGGCCGCACAGAGTGAACGACAGGGCCACCAGGGCGATGGCGACACCGGGCGGTGCCAGGTACCACCAGTCGCCCGCGCTCACCGCGCCCGCCTCACGTGCGTCCTGGAGCATGCCGCCCCAGGAGGTGACGGTCGGGTCGCCGAGGCCGAGGAAGGCGAGCGTGGCCTCGGTGAGGATTGCGCTGGAGATCACGAGCGTGGTCTGCGCGAGCACCAGCGGCATCACGTTCGGCAGCACATGGCGGGTCATGATGTGCCCGTGCCCGCCGCCGAGCGCGCGGGCACGCTCGATGTACGGACGTGACTCCACGGCGAGCGTCTGGGCACGGACGAGGCGGGCCGTGGTCGGCCAGGTCGTGACGCCGATCGCGATGATGATCGTCCAGATGGAGCGGTCCATCACGGTGGCGAGCGCGATCGCGAGAACCAGGGTCGGCATCACCAGGAACCAGTCGGTGACGCGCATCAGAACCGTCGAGTACCAGCCGTGGAAGTGGCCCGCGACGATCCCGACGACCGTGCCGATCGCCACGCACAGGAACGCGGCGAGCAGCCCCACGGTAAGCGAGACGCGCGCACCCCACACCAGGAGTGCCAGGACGCTGCGTCCGAACTGGTCGGTACCGAGCGGGAATTCTCCGCTGGGCGATTCGAGGGCGCCGCCCGGTGCGGCGGTGACGCTCTGCGAGTCGGCGCCGGCCAGCGTGGGCGCGAACACGGCGGTCAGCGCGATCAGGATGAGCCCGGCCAGCCCCCACAGGCCGCCCCGGTGTGTGCGGTACTCCCGCCAGAAGCGGGCCAGGGACTGGCGCTTACGGGCCCGGGCCAGGGCGCGCGGGTTCGTGGTCACGCCCGCTTCGTTCTGCACGGGCAATGGTTCGGTCGTCATCGGCCCACCCGGGGATCAAGCAGCGGATACAGCACGTCGGCGAGGGTGTTCGCCAGGATCACCGCAGTGGCGAAGACGAAGAACAGCCCTTGGACGAGGGGAAGGTCGGGAACGCTCAGCCCCTGGTAGAAGAGACCGCCGAGACCGGGCCAGGAGAACACCGTCTCGACCAGGATCTGGCCCGCCACCACATGCCCCAGGTTCACGAACATCAGTGTGAATGTCGGCAGCATCGCGTTCGGGACGGCGTGCTTGCGCCGTACGACATCGTCACGGAGCCCCTTTGCGCGGGCCGTCGTCAGATAGTCGCTGCCCATCTCGTCGAGGAGCGAGGAACGCATCACGAGGAGCGTCTGCGCATAGCCGACCGCGACCAGTGTGATCACGGGAAGCACCAGGTGATGGGCGACATCGATGACGTACGCGAAGCCGGTCTCCCCGCCCGACTCCAGGCCCCCCGTCGGGAACATGCCTGGGATCGGGCCGATGCCCACCGAGAAGACGATGATGAGCAGCAGACCGAGCCAGAACGAGGGCACCGAGTAGAGCGTGAGCGCGAACGCGGTGTTGAAGCGGTCGCTGCGGGAGCCGTTGCGCCAGGCCGTACGGGTGCCCAGCCAGATGCCGAGCGCCGTGTAGAGGACGTATGCCGTGCCGGTGAGCAGCAGCGTTGCCGGGAGCGCCTCGGTGATCTTGTCGATGACGGGGGCGTGGAACTGGAACGAGGTACCGAAGTCCCCGGTCAGCGCGTCACCCACGTAACTCGTGAACTGCTTCCAGAGCGGCTGGTCGAGGCCGAACTGGTGTCGGAGCGAATCCAGCTGCTCGGCGGAGACGCGGCGGCCGCCGGTCATCTGCTTCACAGGGTCGCTGGGGATGAGCCGGAAGAGGAAGAAGCTGGTGACCAGAACGGCGAACAGTGAGACGACCGCTCCCGCGATCTTGGCTGCCACGTACTGGAGATAGGCCTTGGTGTTGCGCGCCCGTGGGCCGCGGGCGGCCGACGGCCCGGCCGGAGCCGGGCCGTCGGTGTCCGCATCCGCGTTCTGCACGAGCGCCGGAGTGCTGTCAGCTGTCATGGGGAACTCTCGTTACTCGTGCTGCACTTGGAGGGACCGGCAGGGAGGGTGTCGCGACCCCGCGCTGCCGGTCCCTCTCATCCCGTTCGCGTGATTATTCGCGGTCCTCCGCCGTGGTGCGGCGGCGACGCGTGATGAGGAACCCGCCACCGGCGAGCACCACCACGGCGACGACGATGCCGATGACGACACCGGTGGAGTCGCCGCCGCTGTCACTGCCCGAACCGCTCTTGCCGTCAACCGCCGGAACGGCCGACCACCAACTCCAGTACCCGTCCTGGCCGTAGATGTTGCCGGCCGCCTTGGGCATGGTGGTGATGGACTTGATCTGGTCCGTCCGGTACGCCTCGACCGCGTTCGGGTACGCGATGATGTTCATGTACCCGGAGTCGTACAACCACGACTCCATCTGCTTGACGGTGTCCGCCCGCTTGGCCGGGTCGTACTCGGCGAGCTGCTTCTTGTACAGCTCGTCGTACGTCTTGTCGCAGATGAAGTTGTCCGTGGCGGCGCTCTCCTTGGCCTTGGCGGGCAGGGCGGAGCAGGTGTGGATGCCGAGGACGAAGTCCGGGTCCGGGTTGACGGACCAGCCGTCGAACGCGAGGTCGTACTCGCCGGCGTACCAGGGCACGGAGACGTCGTCGAGGCAGTCCACCTTCAGCCCGATGCCGAGCTTGCCCCACCACTCCTTGAGGTACTTGCCGATCGCCTTGTCGTTGGGGTCCGTGGCGTGGCACAGGATGCGCAGGTCGAGCGGCTTGCCGTCCTTGCCGACACGCTGGTCGCCCTTGAGCTTGTAGCCCGCCTGGTCGAGCAGCTTGGCCGCCCGGGCCGGGTCGTACGCCAGCTTCTGGCTGTCGGACGGCTGCCAGAAGTAGTCCCCGTAGCGCGGCGGGATGTACCCCTGGCCCTCGACGGCGTGCCCCTGGAAGACCTTGTCAATGATGGTCTTGCGGTCGACCGAGAGGAAGAGCGCCTGGCGCACCTTCTGGTCGAGCAGGGCCTTGTTGCCGTTGCCGAACTTCTTGCCGTCCTTGGTCTGCGCGCCCGGGTTGGTCGCCAGTGCGAAGAAGCGGCGGCCCGGCCCCTCGTTGACCTTGATGTTCTTGTCACCCTTGAGGGACGCGGCCTGGGCGGGCGTCAGCGCGGGGGCGCCCGCGACGAATGACACCTCACCCTTGCGCAGCGCGGCGACCGCGGCGTCCTGGTCCTTGTACGTCTTGAAGACCAGCTCGTCGAACTTGGGCGCACCGCGCCAGAAGTTCTTGTTGGCCTTGAGCTTCACATACTGGTCGACCTTGTAGTCGGTCAGGATGAACGGCCCGTTCCCCACGATGGGGAACTTCGTGTCGTTGTTGAACTTCGAGAAGTCCCCGACCTTCTCCCAGACGTGCTGGGGAACGATCGGTACATCGAGCGCGGCCATGGTGGCCTGCGGTTCCTTGAGCTCGATGACCAGCTTGTCCGGGCTGGGTGCCGTGACCTTCTTGAAGTTGGCGACGAAGTTGCCGTTCGAGGTGGCGGCGCCCTCGTCGGTCATCATCTTGTTGAAGGTCCACGCCGCGTCCTCGGCGGTGGCCTGCTGCCCGTCCGACCACTTGGAGTTGGACCGAATGGTGTACGTCCAGGTCAACTTGTCCGCGGACGGCTCCCACTTGGTGGCGAGGCCGGGGATCGTGTGGTTGTCCTTGGCGTCGTAATTGGTGAGGAAGTCGTACATGAGCCGCTGGACGCTGGTGCTCATGAGCCGCTGAGCGAGGAACGGGCTCAGCGAGTCGACGCTCTGCGCGACCGCGACAGTCAGCGTCGTCCTGCCGTTGTCGGCGGCCCGTGCCTGCTGAGGCGCGGCGCCGAGGGGCATCCCCGGGACGATCGACCCGGCGGCCAGGGCAAGGGCCGCGGCACCGGAAGCCAGGAGGGTACGCAGACGTGAGCGTGGCTGAGCGGAGGGTGGTGGGACTCTTGTGACCATGGACGGGGACCTCGCGTCATGACTCGCACGGAGAAGGCGGGTTGATCTCTGGTTCGCCAGCTGGTGAAGCGAAGGTTTATCAGCGGTGGTCGAGCCGCGTCAACGGTGTGTCAAATGGCGTGTGGGCTGCAGGAATGCGAAGAGGACCCGCACCGTGGGAACGGCGCGGGCCCTCATTGGTTGAGACCTCTGATGCCTTACTGCTGAGGCGCTGGCGGCAGCTGCTGCCAGCCGTTCTGCTGCCCGCCGGGGCCCGATTGCGGCGGGTAGGGCTGCTGGGTCTGCCGGCCGCCGTACGGCTGCTGGGGCGGGTACGGCTGTCCCGGGCCCTGGGGCTGCTGGGGCTGCTGGGGCGGATACGGCTGACCCGGCTGCTGCGGTGCGTACTGCTGCTGACCGGGCATCTGGTGTCCGGGCATCGGCGGAGCGTACTGCGGCGGAGGGTTGCTGCCGTCCGAGGTCCACAGCCCCTGCTGCTGCTGGGCGCGGGCGAAGTCCTCGGCCACCATCGCGGAGAGGTTGAAGTACGCCTCACGCGTCTTCGGACGCATCATGTCGAGGTCGACCTCGGCACCGGCAGACAGATGCTCGTCGAACGGCACGACGACCACGCCCCGGCAGCGCGTCTCGAAGTGCTGCACGATGTCATCGACCTTGATCATTTTGCCGGTCTCGCGGACCCCGGAGATGACGGTGATGGACCGCTGCACCAGATCCGCGTATCCGTGCGCCGAGAGCCAGTCCAGTGTGGTGGAGGCGCTGGACGCACCGTCGACCGACGGGGTCGAGATGATGATCAACTGATCGGCGAGGTCCAGCACTCCGCGCATCGCGCTGTAGAGCAGACCGGTGCCCGAGTCGGTGAGGATGATCGGGTACTGCCGGCCGAGGACGTCGATCGCGCGCCGGTAGTCCTCGTCGTTGAAGGTCGTCGAGACCGCCGGGTCCACGTCGTTGGCGATGATCTCCAGGCCGGACGGCGCCTGCGAGGTGAAGCGGCGGATGTCCATGTACGAGTTGAGGTACGGGATCGCCTGGACCAGATCACGGATGGTCGCCCCGGTCTCGCGGCGCACCCGGCGGCCGAGCGTGCCGGCGTCCGGGTTGGCGTCGATGGCGAGGATCTTGTCCTGCCGCTCGGTGGCCAGGGTCGCGCCCAGCGCGGTGGTCGTCGTGGTCTTGCCGACGCCGCCCTTGAGGCTGATGACCGCTATCCGGTAGCAGGACAGCACGGGTGTACGGATCAGGTCGAGCTTGCGCTGCCGCTCGGCCTCTTCCTTCTTGCTGCCCAGCTTGAAGCGGGATGCGGCGGACGGTGTGCGGCTGCTCTTCGCCTTCTGCTTGCCCCGGACCAGACGGTCGGAGGAGAGCTCGACGGCCGCCGTGTAGCCGAGCGGAGCACCCGGTACGGACCGCTCGCGCTGGTCATGCGTGACCGCCGTCGGCCAGGCCGCCCCGGTCCGCGGATCTACGGGCGGTCCCTGCGGCGGATATTGCTGCTGGGGCTGTTGCTGTGGCAGCTGCTGGTGGGAGGGCGGCTGCGGGGCGACCGGCGCGGGCAGGTGGGAAGCACCCTGGACCGGCGGCTGGGGTGCCTGGGGCTGGGGCTGGGGTGTCTGCGGGAATCCGTAACCGCCCTCTGGTGCCTCCTGCTGTGCGGGCCACTGGGGTGCCTGCGGTGACGGGGGGAATCCGTAACTGCCCTGCTGCGGCGGTGTTCCTTGAGCAGGCGGCTGGGCGGGCTGCGGGAACTGCGGTGCCTGGGGCGCCTGCGGTGTCTGTGCAGCGTTCGGGAATCCGTAACCACCGGGCGCCTCGCTCGCCGGAGCGGGAGCCGGAGCTGTCGCGGGCCACTGCGGCGCCGGCTGGGGCGCGTTGGGCTGCGGAGTGGCGGGCTGGAATGAGGGCGGCAGCGGCGGCAGACCGCCTTGCGCGGGCGGCGCCGGGGTCCACGGGGTCGGTGCGGCCGGGGGCGTGGCGTCCTGAGGTGCCGGAGCGGGAGCGGCAGCCGCGGGCACGGAGTCGGCGGGCGCGTCGGACGGAGCGCCGGCGCCGTCATCCGGAGCCTCCTCGGCAACGGAGTCCGTACCGTCGTCGGCCGCCGCGTCGGAAGGCTGTGCGGCATCGGTCCGGCTGGGCTGCTCGGGCTGCTCGGACCGGACGGAATCCGACGGTACGGAATCGGCTCCTGCCGTCGCACCCGCGTCCGTACCGACCGGGTCGCCGACAGGGCCTTCGGAACCGGCACCGGATCCGACCCGCACCCCGTCCGCAGCCGCCTCCCGCTCCGCGATCTCGCGCTTCAGCGCGGCAGGTGAGAACCGCATGGTCGCGCCGCTCTCCACATCACCGCCCCCGAACGGATCCGGCGCACCGTTCCCCGCGCCCTCCGCAGGGGCGGGCGAAGGAGCGGCGGCGGAAGCGGCAGGAGGCGTCTGACCCACAGGGGCCACAGGCGGAGCGGGCGCAGGCGCGGGTGGCGCCGGGGTCCAGTCGGGTTCGAAGCCGCCCCCCGCCGGCAGCCCGGGTGCGGACACAGGCGCCCCATTGGGCGGCGGAGGCGGCGCCAGGTGCGTTCCGGCCCCGCCCGACGAGTCCTCCGACGCGTTCTGCGTGTACCAGGCGGGCGGGGTGTAGTCGATGGTGAACTCACCCGTCATCTCGGCGGGCTCCGCGTCGGACGACTCGTCGACGGGCCTGCTCCAGCCCCCTCGGATTTCGTCCCGATCGCCGTTCACTTTGCCTCCTGGTGTGGTCGAGCACCCTTGTGCCGTGGTGGGTGGGGGCGACCGTTCCCGTTTCCGATCCGCCCGGCTCTCCCCCTTGGGACGCGCATCGCCTGCCCGCAGGTTCTTCTGCTGCCCCCGACCCACCCTAATCGTCATCGGGCTCACTGCGGCAGGCCGTACCGCACGGCAGGAACTGGCCAGTAGGTCACGCACCGCCCTCAAGTGCCCCGAGTACGGCAGAGCACACGGACCGAAACGGTCAATTCGATACATATCCGAGCGTGATGAAAGGGTGGCCGCCGTGTTCGGACAGCCACCCTTTCACCCGACCATTGCCTACGTGAGGTCGAACTCACCGTCCCGTGCGCCCAGTACGAAGGCGCGCCACTCGGCCTCCGTGTACCGCAACACGGTCTCCGGGTCCAGCGACGAGCGCATGGCGACTGCACCGCCCGGCAGATGCGCGATCTCGACCCGTTCCTCGACGTCCTCGGTCCCCGGTGCGCTCAGCCACTCCACATCCGAGATGTCGAGAGCGTAGAGCTCTTCCTTTTCCTGCTGGGTGCCCATGTCGGCGTCCCTTCGATCGAACCGTGTCGTTCCCCGGCCATCCTCCCTGGAAGCGGCAGGCCCGGGGTTGCGAACGAAACAGTATTCAGTCCATCCGGCGGGCAGTGCCCAGCAGGCCGTTCTCGATATCCGTCGCGCTGGTCATCACCCAGTGGCGCTCGCGGCCCGCCACCCAGAGCGTCACACCGTCCGCCAGGGTGGGCAGGGCCTCGCTCTCGGCCCGAGCGAGCCCCAGGATCCGGCCGATCTGGTCCGCCTCGGCGGGCGAGACCCGCTGGATACCCACGAGCGTCGAAGCCCGCATCAACCGGGGCGCCACAGGACTCAGATAGGGCAGCAGCGTCAGCACCGACTGCCATGGCGAGGACACCACCCGGCCACGGGGCGGGCGCATGCCACAGTCGCGCACCACCACCACCGGGCTGCCCACGGTCGCTCCGGTCGGCGGAACCCGGCCCACGTCATGGAGGGAGATGCACTCAAGACCCGCACCCGCGGCTTGCGCCAGAGTGGTCCACGCCTGGGTGCGCCCGGTCTCGACCGCTACCCGCGCACCCGTAGCTGCCGCGCGCAGCGCCAGCACCTGCGCGGTCCACAGGCCGCCGATCAACAGGACGTCGTACGGCGCCGGGCGGTGGAACCCGATCATCTGCGGGCGCCCCTCGGCATCGCTGCCGATGATCACGCCGTCGTCCCCGACCGGCAAGGACAGCGCGCCCAGGTGCTCCTTCGCCAGGGTGTGCCCCGCGTGGCGAGGGCCGCGCAGTCCCCGCCTCCGCTCGGTGCGATTCGTCACTGTGCGCCTCCCAGCGGGAGCGTCGCCAGCACGCCCGGCAGCTGCTCGCGGTCCAGTCGCACCAGGCCGACCTTGGCGTGCCGTGCGGCTTGCTCCAATGTCCTTCGCACCCCGACCAGTTCGGTATCGGAGCCGCCGGTGATCCGTACGTGACCTGACACGGACACATCGCCCTGGTGTGAACCGCGTCGCACCGTCAGGCTGAAGGTCGTCGCATACGCGGGGACCGAGGTCAGCAGCGATACGAGGCGTGGGAGAGGAGTCGCCCCCCGGCCCAACTCGGGCCAGCGGGCCACCGCATAGGCGGTGTGCCAACGGTCGTCGCACCGCCAGACCCTCGATGTCTCCATCGTCCGCCGCTGCGGCGCGGCATCCCGGCGTCCGGCGCGGGCCGACAGGATGGGATTGGCACACGCGGATGTCGCCACGGCGGAGTGCAGCTCTTCCTGGTCCAGCACCACGGCCCGGAATCCGGCGCCGGTGATCCGGCTCGCCACATGGTCCGCGACCCGAACCAGACAGCGCTGAGCTCCGCCGATTCCGCCCCCGCGCGCCTCGACCGCCTCCCGGCACAGTTCCGGATCCAGTTTCACAGCCACCCAGGTCATCCGCAGCGCGGTCGCCCCGGTCTGCTCCTGAAGGGGGGCGTAGGAGAGCCGCGCCGCCGACTGCTGCGGCAGATGCTGCGCCGGAGCGGGGCGTACCTGCTGCACGAGCTGCGCGGACTCCAGCACGATGTCGTCCACCGAGAGGGCATCGCCCAGGAGGGACAGCGGGAGCGCCCGCGCACCGAGCGCCTGGCGGAGCGATTCACCGCTGGCCTCGACCCGTACGACAGCGGTCAGGAACGTGCCGTCCCCGAGCATGCCCACCGTGCGGCGGTCCCGGTCGACGTAGATGTACGGAGCGAATCCCGGCACACTTTCCGCCACCGGCGCCAGCTGCGGCTCCGCGTCCACGGCGGACGCCACGGCGGTCCGCCTGCGATCGCGGAGGGAGAGTGTCGTCGACAGCCAGTCCTGCACGGCGCGGCCCCGGCGACGTACCACCGCGAGAAGCACCAGCAGGCAGGCGCCCGCGACTGCGGGAACCAGCCAGGGACCGCCGAGCACGGCACCCACCGCGGCGACCGCCAGGGCCGCCTCGACGAGCACCATCTGCCGCAGTACGGGACCGATGCGACCGGTCCGCGAGATCGGCCGCAGAGTTGTCGCCGCAGGGGCGTTCACCGACGGGGCGGGTGCTGCGCCGTCCGGCTCGTTGCCGCGTTGCCGTCGGGAAGGGCTGGACGTTCGATGGGTAGACCGCCCCGTGCGCTCGCGCGTCGCTGCACCCATCGCCGCGTTGCCCCCTCGTATCCGTATGTACCGTTTTTTCACGGGTGTTGACCGGGCGATCACCCTACCTGAGCAGTGACGGTCAAGCGCCAACAGGCATAGTAGGGGGCCCAGTCGACGACAGTGGCCCACGGCCTGTGTGGGAACCTGGTCGCCCACTGGGGAAAAGGGGCAGCGGACAGATGGCATCACGGCGGGACGAACTCAACGCCTACACCTTCGCGAAGCGGAGGTTGATCGCGCAGTTCCTGCAACCCAACCCGACCGGCTCGGAGGAGGGTGCACCGCGCCCCCTGCGTGCGGTGGTGCCCGGTACGATCGTCGGCGTCGTCATCCTCGCGGCGTTCGGGGCCTGGGGGATGTTCAAGCCCGTAGCACCCCAGAAATGGGACACCCCCTATGAGAACGTCATCATCGCCAGCAAATCCACCACGCGCTATGTGGTGTTGAAGACCGATGGCAAGACGCAGCTCCACCCGGTGCTGAACATGTCCAGCGCCAAGCTCCTCCTTGCCCCGGACAAGGGCAAGGTCATCAACGTCGACGAATCGGTTCTCGACAGCGGCAAGATCGCGCACGGCGCCACGCTTGGCATCCCGTACGCCCCCGACCGGCTGCCGGACAAGGACGAAGCCGGCTCGAAGAAGCGGTGGGCCGTCTGCGAGCGGCCCGGCGAGGGCGGCAGGGCCATCCAGAAGGCGGCGTTCGTCTTCGCGGAGCGCGAACAGAAGAAGACCGAGGGCGCGGGCCGACTGCACGGCGGCGAGCTGATGTACGTCGAGGGACCGGGACCGGACAGAACCCGCTACATCGTGGACGCCGCGGGCAAGGCGTACAAGGTGAAGAAGGACGAACTGCTGCTGCGCACCCTGGTCGGCGACGGCCGCGCCCCCCAGCGGGTCTCCGCCGCGTGGCTGGACACCCTGCACACCGGAGACGCGGTCGACTTCCTGACCGTCCCCGGAACCCCCGGCGACGACGCGGGCATCCCGGGGAAGCTGCCGCCCGAGGCGAACAAGGTGGGCATGGTCCTCGCGGCGACATCCGGCACCAAGACCCAGCAGTACGTGGTCCTGCCCGGCCGGGTCGCCCCCGTATCGGACTTCGTCGCGAAGCTCCTGCTCAGCAGCCGCGCCCTGGCCAACCTCCAGGACGGCAAGGAGAAGCCTGTCAGCGCCGGAGCGTTCGAGCCCGGCGAGGTCTTCGGACAGGACATGGACTGGCCCACGAGCGCGCCGACGCCCGTCAACTCCGCGAGCGCCGCGGCCGGCAGTCGTAACACCGTGTGCAACGTCCTGCGCGGTGTCGCCACGAAGAACGGGGCCAGCACGCTCAGCACGTGGGCGGGCAAGAGCTTCCCCGCGACGCTCCCCACCGGCTCCAGCAGCGCCTACGTCACCCCCGGATCCGGACAGCTCTTCCGGCAGTTCAAGGGGTCCAGCGCTGACTCCGGCCCCCTCTTCCTGGTCACCGACACCGGTCTGCGCTATGCCATGCAGTCCAACGGCGACAGCGTGCAGGACGACTCCGGCATCGGCGAATCAGGTTCGAAGGAGGAGAGGGCGCAGCGGCAGCAGGAGGCGCAACAAGCGCAGAACCGGCTCGGATACAAGGACGTCGTGCCCGCGCCCATCCCGGCCGCCTGGTCCTCGTTCCTGCCCACGGGGCCACGCCTGTCGACTGGCGCGGCCCGTCAGCCGCAGGGTTCCTGAGGAGCGCATCCACATGACGACGCACTCCTCTCCGTACCGGCGTCCGCTGACAGCCGCAGCCGCCACCGCCGTCCTCTTCGTCACGCTGCCCGTACTGCCCGCGGCCGCGGACGACTCCACCCAGTGCACCTTCCCCTCGAAGAAGTACGCGGGCCGTCCCTGGGCATTGCAGCGCGTCCTGATGGACGAGCTGTGGAAGCAGTCCACCGGCGAGGGCGTACGGGTGGCCGTCATCGATACGGGCGTGGATGTCAAAAACCCTCAGCTCAAGGGGGCCGTGGACGTCAGGAGCGGCAGCAACTTCCTACCGAAGAACCTCGAGGACGAGAACGGCACCAAGATCGAGCGCGGCAAGGAGAACGGCACCACCGACGTGGTCGGTCACGGCACGAAGGTCGCCGGAATCATCGCCGCGCGAGAGGTGAAGGGCACCGGCTTCACCGGCCTGGCTCCGGACGCGACGATCATTCCGATCCAGCAGAACGACGCCGAGGGCCACGGAACGGCCGAATCGCTGGCCGCCTCCATCCGCTACGCAGCCGACGTCGCCGACGCGGACGTCATCAACATCTCCCAGGACACGGCCAACGCGGTGAAGCCCGCGGGCGTTCTGAAGCAGGCGGTGGACGCCGCCCTGGCCAAGAACATTGTGATCGTCGCCTCTGCCGGCAACGACGGGCTGGACGGCAACGTCAAGGAGACCTACCCGGCCTCGTACGACGGTGTCCTGGCCGTGGCCGCGTCGGACCGCAACAACGAACGGGCGGCTTTCTCCCAGTCCGGCGAGTTCGTGGGCGTGGCCGCCCCCGGCGTGGACATGATCTCGACGGTGCCCGGCGGCGGACACTGCGCCGACAACGGCACCAGCTTCTCGGCCCCGTACGTCGCGGGAGTCGCCGCCCTCATCAAGGCCAAGCACCAGGGCTGGACGCAGAAACAGATCGTCGCCCAGATCCAGCAGACGGCGGAACGCTCGGTCGCGGGACACGATCGTCTGGTGGGCTGGGGCGTCGTCGACCCGGTGCGTGCCCTGACCGAGGACGACAAGCCCATCGAACGCCCGGTGGCGAACGAAGGTGTGAGCAAGGGCGAAGCGCCGACACCGGCTGAACTCCACCTGGGCGAAACGGCGGACGAACGCAACGCACGCCTGGCGACGTACGTGGTGGTGGGCGGGGCAGTGCTGGTCGCCGCCATAGCGGGTGTCGCCGTGGCCGTGCGCGATACCCGACGGCGGTCCAGGCGCCTGGGAAGAGTGGGCCATGCTTGACGCGGCCGTCAACCGGGAATCGGTCTGCGGAAGTTACGTGATGGACAAGAGAGTTGGTCCTCTCGTAGCCGGTGGCTAGAGTTTGTGGAATGAGGTCAGACTTGTTCACGCGGGTGCGACAGCAACGAGTGCCAGTCTGAGCAAACGGGGAATCGGGGAGGGCAGGATCGTGACCGGTCCAGGCGGTGGCGGGGGAGGCTCGGGCGACCTCCGGCGTGGTGTTGGTGCGCTGGAGACGTTCAGGGGGCGTGTCAACACGCTGCTCGCGGAGCTCGAGGGTTCGGCAGCCGGCAAGTCGAAGATTGCGGCGCAGACGGTGTCGCGCGCTGCCTTGAGTGGTCAGAACGCGTGCTTCGCGGAGGCGGACGGGCTGTACACGCAGTACAACCGCGTGCACGAGGAGCTCGTCTCGCTCTCCAAGTCGCTCGGCGACCAGATCGAATACTTGAGCCTCGGCGTGCACGCGGCGGCCGTCGGCTTCGACAACGTGGAAGACGACGTGCGGCGCCGGTTCTATGAGATCCGAGCTCGCCTGGACAAGGAGCACGAGAAGGCGCAGGGCGAGAAGGCCGACAAACCCGAGCAGCCGCGCTCCGACAGCAAGACCGGCTCTGCCTATGACGACTTGGGTGATAGCTGATGAGTGACGACAAGCAGCCGGAGCTGACCCCCAAGGAACAGCAGGCGCAGGACCAGCAACGCGTCCAGGCCCAACTGATCGTCACTGACGTCAACCGGCAGGTCCAGAACGTCATGGAGTCATTCGGCTTCGGGCGTTCGGGCTCCTCAGGACGGACTTCGTTCGAGGGCCACGAGCTCAACGCGATGATCGACCTGATCGAGAACTCCAATCCGGAGCACCTCGAAGACGCGGGTCAGGCGCTCCTGAAGGCAAGGACGGCCATCAAGGAGGCCGCGGACGAACTGGGCGACTTCATCGGGGATGTCGACTGGGAGGGCGAGTCCGGAATTGCCTTCCGTGACTGGGGCAACGGCCTGGTCGCCCACGCCATGAAGCTGAGCGATTTCGCGGAGGCGGCCGGGACACAGATCACGGTCGCGGGCACGGGCCTCGCATCGGTGCGCAAGTCCCTGCCGCCGCGCGACAACCGCCTGGACCGCAAGTCCGTCGAGGACATCGAGGCCCCGAAGCGGATCGATGGCAACCCGGAGTACGCCGCGGCGGTAAAGGTCGAGAAGGACCGCCAGGAGGCCATCAACCAGGCGAACAGGCTGGCTTCGTACTACTCGGTTTCGGAGGAGACACTGGCGGCGCAGGAGCCGCCGCGGTTCGATAAGAAGCTTGATGTTGCGATGCCGAGGCCATCAGGACGGCAGCGCGGACAGATCGAGTCAGGGACCTCATCGTCGGCAGATTCCGCTCCGTCAGGCGGCGGAACCTCGCGAGGCGTGTCGGAGCATACGGCGAGTGGCGGTCCGGGTTCTACCGCAAGCGCCCGTCCCAATGAGGCATTTGGGTTGGTCGCGCCCGTCCTGGACAAGAGTACGTCGACAGAGATCGACAGCATCACCGTGCCGTCGGCCCCCGTGACCGATTCCGGTCCGTCCCCCACGCCTTCGACCACAAGTCCTGCAGGTCCGGGCGGAGGTTCGACTCAGCCCATGGCAAATGGCTTTGTGAACCCCGTGACAGGTGGCTCGCGGTGGTCTAAGGGATCAACAGGCGTACCCAGGGCAGTCGGGCAGCCCGGGGGCGGCGGGTTCAGAGCCGGCGGCTCCACTGGCCGTGACCCTGCGGCGAATGGCCGCGCCGGAGCGCCGGTGGGGCGTCCGGCTCCCATGGGCGGGGGTTCGGCCTCAGGGACATCCGGACGCGGGGGCGGTCAGTCCCCTGTTGCCGGTCGATCTGGTGTGACTGGCGGCAGGCCCGCGGTAGGAGGTCCTGCAGGTAGGACCGGAACTTCCGGCCCGCTTGCCGGTCGAGGAAGCGGCATCGTAGGCGGGACTCCGCAGCGCGCCGTTCCGGGCGCAGGTACGCCCGGGGGGGCTCGTGGTGTTCCGCGCGGCACGGTCATCGGAGCCGGGGTAGCGGCACAAACGGGCGGCTCTGCTGGTGGCGCCAGCCGGCGGGGAGTCATCGGAGCCGGCGGAACGAGCAGCGCGTCCCGCCCTGGCGGGCGAGGCACTCCCAGCACCAACGGAGTTGTGGGCACACCCCGTGGCGGCGCTGCGGGATTCGGTGCAGGTACGAGAGGTTTCACCGCTGGGGGTGCAGGTCTTGTGCGTGGCCCTGTGGGTCGGCGGGACTCTGAGGATGAAGACCAGGACCGAGTATCGACCCGTCCGGACTACCTGACAGAAGACGAAGAGACATGGGCGGCTGGACGGCGTGGAGCCGTGCCTCCGGTGATCGAGTAGGTACAGGGAAGGTTCGGAAGTCAGAATGACAGAAGGAATGAACCAGACTCCGAGGAGCATTGCTCCTCAGGGTTTGTCGGGACGCCTGGTCGGCATTCTGGCTGTGGCGGCCGCTTGGAGCCTGGGCATTGCCGGGGTAGCTCCATCAGCGGTTGCCGCAGACGTGCAGTCGAAGCAGTGGTACCTCGGACCCATGCGTGCTGAAGAGATGTGGAAGACAACCACAGGTGAGGGCGTAAAGGTTGCTGTCATCGACACGGGCGTCAATTCGTCTACACCGTCACTGAAGGGTCAGGTTCTCAAAGGGCTTGATGCCACGGGTGCCGAGGGAGATGAGACCGACGATTATGACGGGCACGGCACCACCATGGCTGAGTTGATCGCTGGCACAGGCCGGGGCGGAGGATTGAAAGGTCTTGCCCCGGGGGCGAAGATCGTCCCGATGAGAATCGCTGATACTCAGTTTCAGAATAAGCATTCCGTGAATGCGTACGACGCCGCCGACTCGATCCGGGCTGCTGCCGACAGCGATGTAAAAATCATCAGCATGTCGTTCGGTAGCGAGTTCAAAATGGATCGAGAAATCGAAGCGGTGAAATATGCTCAAAGTAAAGGGAAGTTGTTCTTCGCGGCCGTTGGTAATGAATCCAAGGAAGGCAATAAATCGATCTACCCTGCCGCGTACCCAGAGGTTGTCGGCGTTGCTGCTACTGACCGACTAGGCAAGGTATCCGACACCTCCCAGCACGGTGATTTTGTGGATATCGCCGCACCTGGAGACGATCTGCCATTCTGGTGCGATCAGAAGTTTGAGCGATATTGTCAGGGAAATGGCGGAACCAGCGCTGCAACTGCCATCACGTCAGCCTCCGCCGCCCTGATCTGGTCCGCCCACCCCGACTGGACGGCCAACCAGGTTCTCAACGTCCTCTTCGATACGGCTGGACGAGGAGACTGGGAGAAGGGCACCCTCAGCAACTACCTCGGCCACGGCATCATCCGTCCGGCCGTCAACATCCTCAGGGGCAAGGGAAACCCCGGCGCCCCGGACATCAGCCCTCTCACCAAGGAAAAGACGTCCGGCTCCTCGGCCTCCCCAGCCCCGTCTGCACCAGCTTCGTCACAGCCCGAGAAGAAAGAAAAGGCTGACGACGCCGTCGTGGCAGGCTCCAGCAAGGAGAAGGACGACGGCACTCCGCTCGGCCTGATCATCGGCGGAGCGGTAGCGGTAATCGTGCTCGGCGGCGGAGCCTTCGCGTTGACCCGCAGGCGCCGCACCGCCTGACTGGCCGTAGGTTCTTCACCCGTACCCACCGGCGAGTGAAGCCGGACCGAACAAGAGCACCAGAAAGGAAGCCGAAAACATGGCCGATCAGAAGCTCTCAGATGCCGCTCTCCTCAAGCTGGAGGGCGAGCTCTCCACGCGGTTCGACTCCGTGAAAGGCCAGCTGAAGACGCTGCAGGCGACGATCGACAGCCTGGAAGGCGCTTGGAAGGGCATCGGCGCCGGCGCCTTCAACACGAAGCAGGAAGAGATCAACCAGAAGATGGTCAGCATCGCCCATCGGCTCCTCAATTACCAGGAGGCCATCAAGGCGGCGCGAACAATTTCGGGCAACACCGAAGACGAAATCAAGCAGGCCCTCCAGGGCGTCGACGTCGTCAGCGGTTACTCGGGTGATGCGACCGCGGAGGCCAGGACCTCGAACCTCAACAACTTCTGACCTTGCCGCGCCCGTACTACGTACGAGGCCTTCATACCAAACCTAGATAAAACGGGAGGACCGCATGCCGAACAACAACGACGGCACGATGGTTGTCACTTACTCGAGCCTGGATCTCGCAGCCGGTGCCATTGACCGGCAGAGCAAGCAGCTCCAAGAGGACCTTGCGTCCATCAAGCGGATGATCGCCAATGTGTCCGAGCTCTGGGTGGGCGAAGCCAAGAGTGCCTATGACACCGCTCAGCGCGGCTGGGACAACGACGCCACGGCGATTCACACCGCCCTGAGCGAGATCTCCCGCAAGGTGCGCGAGGCTGGAGCTGCCTACCACGCCGGCGACAAGCGGGCGAGGGCCAACTTCGAGTAGAACTCGGCAGAACACAGGACAGGGTGGGCACGCACGGGAGGTGCCCACCCTGATCTATGCCGTGGGCCGTTTGGAGTGCCACGGCACCCCGAACGAACCGAGGAGGCGCGTCACTCGTACGTACCCAACGGCGAGAAAGCCGGACCGAACAACCAAGCCACAGTGGTTGTCGCTTACGCAAGCCTGGACCTGGCTGCCAGGGCCATCGACCGGCAGAGCGAGCAGCTTTAAGAGGACCTTGCGTCGATCAAGCGGATGATTGCCCATGTGTCCGAGCTCTGGGTGGGCGAGGCCAGGGAGGCGTGTGACGCGGCTCAGGCCGGCTGGGACCGCGACGCCACGGCGATTCTCACCGCCTTGAGCGAGATCGCTCGCAAGGTGCGCAAGGCGGACTTCGAGTCAGCGTGCGCCCCTGTCCGAGAATTGAGCAGGGGCACTGTCAGCAGGGCTGGATCCTGACAGGGCGCACACCACCATGTCCCTCAGGATTCGGCAGGGACGATGGCACTCACCAGGCTGTCTGCTATACCTCGACGTAACGGCCCTTTGCCCGGCGCCCCTTCCGGCCTGGTGACCATAAGTCGATCACTGCCAACTTAAGCACGGACACGGGTGGTTGACCGAGGCCACACCAGGCATCCGACGCTTCCCGGGCGCAGGGAAATCAGTTGGGTCGCGCGGTCGGGAGTTCGCAGCGACATCCGGAAACGGGTCTGTACAGCGAACGGCTCTGTCCCGTAATCGGTGGTGACCGTACGTCACTGTGTGTCAGGCTGGGGCGTGCTTGAGGTCAATGCCCTTGTGGGTGTGGTGTTTTCGGGTCTGTCTGCCCTGGTCATCGAGGGTGTGGCGGATGAGGGTGAGCTGGTCCGGGTGGTGGCGCGTACTCGCGATGATCCGGTGCCGTGTCCGGTGTGCGGGACGCCGACCGGGCGGGTGCACGGCTTTCACGGCCGGACGGTGGCGGACGTGGCGGTGGACGGCAGGCGGGTGGTGGTGTCGGTGAGGGTGCGGCGCCTGGTGTGCCCGGTGCTGGGCTGTCCGCGGCAGACGTTTCGTGAGCAGGTGCCCGGCCTGCTGGGGCGCTACCAGCGCCGGACGAACCGGCTCGCCGACCAACTCGGCAGCGTAGTCAAGGAGTTAGCGGGCCGGGCGGGCGCCCGCCTCTCCCGGGCTCTGGCCACCGCGGTGTCGCGCTCGACCGCCCTGCGGACGCTCATGCGACTGCCGCTGCCTCCGCGCCGGGTGCCGCGGGTGCTGGGCGTGGACGACTTCGCGCTCAAGCGCCGCCACCGGTACGCCACCATCGTGATCAACGCCGAGACCGGCGAGCGGATCGACGTACTCCCCGACCGCAGCGCGGACACCCTTGAGGCGTGGCTGCGCGAACATCCCGGCGCTGAGATCGTCTGCCGGGACGGCTCAGGCGCCTACGGCGAGGCCATACGCCGGGCCCTGCCCGCCGCGGTGCAGGTCAGCGACCGGTGGCACCTGTGGCACAACCTCTGCGACAAGGCCCTGGCCGAGGTCCGCTCCCACAGCTCCTGCTGGGCCACCGTCAACCCACCCCGCCCCGAGGGAGCACGCGGGCAGACCACCCGCGAACGCTGGCACCAGGTCCACGACCTCCTCGGCAAGGGCGTCGGCCTGCTCGAATGCGCCCGCCGCCTGAACCTCGCCCTCAACACCGTCAAGCGCTACGCCCGCACCCAGGAGCCCAACGCCCTGCGCCGGGCCCCGCAGTACCGGCCCACCCTCGTCGACCCCTACCGCGACCACCTGCGCGCCCGCCGGGCCGCGGACCCCGCCGTCCCCGTGCTTCAGCTCTTCCGCGAGATCAAGGAACTGGGCTACACCGGCAGCCTCAATCTTCTCTACCGCTACATCACCCAGGGCCGGGCCGAGGGCGACCGGCCCGTCATCACCCCGCGCCGCCTCGCCCGCCTTCTCCTCACCCACCCCGACAACCTGCGGGACAAGGACGCCGAACTCCTGTGTGAACTCACCGCCGCCTGCCCCGAGATGACCGAACTCGCGCGTCTCGTCAAGGAGTTCGCTGAACTCCTCACCCCCGCCACCGGCAACGACACCAAGCTCACTGAGTGGATCACAGCCGTCCGCGCCTGCAACCTGCCCCACCTGCACACCTTCGCGAACGGCCTCGAACTCGACCGCGCCGCGGTCAACGCCGGCCTCACTCACCCCCACCACAACGGCCGCACCGAGGGCGTCAACACACGCACCAAGAGGATCATGAGACAGATGCACGGCCGAGCCGGATTTCCCCTGCTCCGCCACCGCATCCTCCTCCAATGACCACCACATAGCGCTACCACCGATTACGGGACAGAGCCCAGCGAACGGTAGGACCGCGCCTCCTGTGTGACGCAGGTGCCGCACTGCTGGAATCACCTCAGCCCAGGGGCGGCAGCCGGGCCAGCCGCCGCCCCGTTTCCGGCGTGGAGAGCGCGCGGAGTACGAAGCGGGCGGGACGAGCCACACCGGGCTGCCCCGCTGCCCCGCCCGCGGCGCTACCGCTCCCCGTCCATGAGCCCCGACTGCACCAGCGGATTCCCCCGCCGCCGCGTGACGAAGACCCCGCGCCCCGGGGGCATCGGGCGTGGTCGTACGTTGCCGAGGACGTCCCCCTCGATGGGGTCACCCGAGAGCATCAGGCCCTGCGCGCCCAGCTCCATGATGCGCTGCATGAACGGCTCGTACAGGGCCCGTCCGGCCCCCGCCGTGCTACGGGCGATGATGAACCGGACGCCGACGTCACGTGAGAACGGCAGCATCTCCGTGAGCTTGGCCATCGGGTTCCCGCTGGACGTGGAGACCAGGTCGTAGTCGTCGACGACCACGTACACCGTCGGGCCGCTCCACCAGCTGCGTTCGCGCAGCTCCTGTGCCGTGACGTCGGGCGACGGCGTACGGCGCTTCATCAGGTCGTACAGCGCGTCCATGTGGTGCTCCATGTTGTTGGACATGGGCACGTACTCCGCCAGGTGCGTCGCAGGGGTGACGTCCAGGAGCGCTCGCCGGTTGTCGATGACGAAGAACTTGCAGGTGTTCCCGTCGTACCTCTCGGTCAGCTGCTTGATGAGCAGCCGCAGCAGATTGGACTTGCCGGACTCGCTCTCGCCGAACACCAGGAAGAACGGGTCGCGCTCGAAGTCGAGGAAGACCGGCTCCAGGTTGTTCTCGTCGATACCGAACGCGATGCCCCGCTCCGGATGCGCGTAGCCCGCGGGCAGCTCGTGCACCGGGAGTTCGCGGGGCAGCAGCCGGACCGCCGGGGCGGGCGCCGCGGTCCAGTGCCGGGCGACCTCCTGGTTCATGGCCGCCGTCGCCTCGGAGAGGTCGCTGTCGGAGTTGATGCCGTCGATTCGCGGTACCGCGGCCATGAAGTGCAGCTTCTCCGGCGTGAGACCACGACCGGGCACGCCGGCCGGCACGTTGACCGCGGCCTTGCGGTCCAGTTCGGAGTCCATGACGTCACCGAGCCGCAGTTCGAGCCGGTTCATCAGGTGGTCCTTGAGGTTGGCCCGGACCTCCATGGAGCGCGACGCCGTGACGATCAGGTGGATGCCGTATCCGAGGCCGCGTGCCGCGATGTCCACGGCCGCCGCTTCCAGGCCCTCGTAGTCCGTACGGAAGTTGCCCCAGCCGTCGATGATCAGGAAGACGTCGCCCCACGGCTGGTCCGTGACCGAGATGTCGCCGCGCGCCCGCAGCCTGCGGAAGGTGGCGATGGAGTCGATGCCCGCGCTGCGGAAGTACTCCTCGCGCCGCGCCATGATCCCGTACACCTCGGAGACCGTACGCCGCACCCGCTCCGGGTCGAGCCGGGAGGCGATCCCGCCGACGTGCGGCAGACCGGAGACCGAGGCCATACCGCCGCCACCGAAGTCGAGTCCGTAGAACTGGACCTCCTGGGGCGTGTGGGTGAGTGCGAAGCCCGCGATGAGTGTGCGCAGCAGCGTGGACTTGCCGGACTGCGGACCACCGGTGATCTGCATGTGGCCTGCCGCACCGGAGAAGTCCCGGTAGAGCGTGTCGCGCCGCTGTTCGTACGGCTTGTCGACCACACCCAGCGGTACGACGAGGCGGCCCGACCCTTCGAATCCGGACTGGGTCAGCCCACGGCCCTCGACCGCGGAGAGTCCCGGCAGGAGCTCGTCCAGCGACGGCGGGTTGTCCAGCGGAGGGAGCCACACCTGGTGCGCGGAGGCCCCCCGGCCCTCCAGCCGGCGCACGATCACATCGAGCACCGTGTCGGCCAGGGCGTCGTCCTCCGGTGTACGCGCGTCGGGCACCAAGGCCCCGGTCTGCGGGCTCGGCTGTACGTACTGCACCGGCACCGGAGCCGCCGTGAACACCACCGGCCTGCGGTCCACCGGCAGAGGGCCGGAGGATACGGCCGACTGGGGGCCCGAGCGGTACACCCCGGAGACGTACGCGGCCTTGAAGCGCACCATCTCGTCCGTGCCGTACTTCAGGTAGCCGGAACCGGGGACGTTGGGCAGGTGGTAGGCATCGGGCACACCCAGCGCCGCCCGGGACTCGCCCGCCGAGAACGTGCGCAGGCCGATCCGGTAGGACAGATAGGTCTCCAGACCGCGCAGCCGCCCCTCTTCGAGGCGCTGCGAGGCCAGCAGCAGATGGACGCCCAGCGAACGGCCGATGCGTCCGATCTGCACGAACATCTCGATGAAGTCGGGCTTGGCGGTCAGCAGTTCGCTGAACTCGTCGATGACCAGGACGAGGGAGGGGATGGGCTGCAGCGGGGCTCCCGCGGCGCGTGCCTTCTCGTAGTCGTGGATGTTGGCGTAGTTGCCCGCGTCGCGCAGCATCTCCTGGCGGCGGTTGAGCTCACCGCTGATGGAGTCACCCATGCGGTCCACCAGCGTCAGGTCGTCCGCGAGGTTGGTGATCACCGCTGCGACGTGGGGCATCTGTGCCATGCCGGCGAAGGTGGCACCGCCCTTGAAGTCCGCGAGGACGAAGTTGAGCGTCTCCGAGGTGTGGGTCACGGCAAGGCCGAGTACGAGCGTACGCAGCAGTTCGGACTTGCCGGAACCGGTGGCGCCGACGCACAGGCCGTGCGGTCCCATGCCCTCCTGCGCCGCTTCCTTGAGGTCCAGCATCACGGGGCTGCCGTCCTCGCCGACGCCGATCGGGACGCGCAGCCGCTCCGCCTGGGAGCGGGCCCGCCAGGTCCTGCTGACGTCGATCGAGGCCGCGTCACCGAGGTTCAGCAGATCGGTGAATTCGAGATTGGCGAGCAGCGGTTCGTCGTCGTCCCCGCCCGAGGCGACATGGAGCGGCGCCAGTTGCCGGGCCAGTGCTTCGGCGGCCTCATGGCTGAGCAGGTCGGGAAGGCCGTCGTAGACCAGACCGTGCCCGGACTCGAGCCGCAGCGAATGGGGGTGCACCACGACGGACAGGCCGCCGCGTGCCCCGTTGACCTCACCCGGTACGACCTCGACGACCGTCACGCCCTGGAGGCCTTCGGCCGCGGCGAGCGCCGACACGGGCGATACGGACTGGCCGTCGAGCACGACGACGACATGAGGCTGGTCCATGAGGGGCTGGCCATCGGGCTGGAAGCGCGGCCGGCCCTCGAGCCGGCCCGCGAGCATTTCCTCCAGCTCCGCGACGCTCGTGGTGATCAGACGGCGGACGCCGGCACCGTCGATGAAATCCGGGGCCTGGACGTGCGGAAGCCACTTCGCCCATTCCCAGCGCGCGGCAGCGTCCTGGTCCGTCGCGACGGCGATGATCAGGTCCTCGGGGGAGTGCAGCGAGGCGAGCGAACCGACCATCGCGCGGGCCGTGGAGCGGACGGACTCCGCTTCGCCGCTGATCGTCAGGTGGTAGAAGGCGCGCAGCGAGACCGCCATGGGCAGGCCGTCCAGCGTGCTGTGGGTCGTCAGGAACTGCTGCATCGCCCCCGCGGTCAGCGGCTCCAGCTCATCGACCGGCGCGGTCTCGGGCGCGATGAGCGGCGTGGCGAGTTCCTGACTGCCCAGGCCGATGCGTACCTGCGCGAAGTCGGCGTCACCGACGCGGCGCTCCCACACCCGGCTGCCCTCGGCGACAAGCGCCCACAACTGGTCCGGGGACGGGTGGAGATAGAACTGTGCGTCGCGCTGTTTGCCGGCTGTCTTCAGCACGGCGCGTCTGGTTTGCGTCAGATACTTCAGATAGTCACGCCGCATGTCGGCGAGCTGCCCCTGGGTGCCCCGACGGAAGCGGACCATCATCGCAACGGCCATGGCGACCGTCGACGCGATCATGATCATGCCCATGATCCGCATGATCGGGTTCGGGGTCATGAAGAAGAAGACGACGGAACCACCCATGCCGAGCATCGGCAGCAGCTGCATCATCACCCCCTCCTGCTGGCCGCGAGGCAGCTCGGGCGGAGGTTGCAACTGCACCTGCTCGTCCGGTACTTCGGAGGGCAGGGCCCGCGGTGGGCGCTTGACGACGATCTGGCTCACAGCTCACCAATTCCCTTGCCGGACAGAACTGTTCGTATCGGCGCCCCCGTGGCGACGGGCTCCATCCGCGGGAGGATCCTACTGACGTACAGGATGACCCGGGAGCGGTAGGGTGTCGCGACGCGTGTAAGCATTCGCTAACTACCGCAAGGAAACGGTCATTCGGGGCGCGAGCGAGGTCCGCGATCCCGGGTTCGTTTCAGGAGAACGATGAGGGGGAGCAGCAGGTGACTATGACGGCCCAAGCGGCGGCCACCGGACAAGGTCGGCCGGGTCCCGGAGTTCCGGCCGGCAACGGAACCGGTTTCTGCCGGGTCACGGTCGTCGCGCCCGACAGCCGCGTCGACGTGGCGCTGCCCGATGACATCCCCGTCGCAGACCTGTACCCGGAGATCCTCCGGCTGTCGGGACAGAGCCCCGCCCAGGGCGCTCCGGTCGGCTATCACCTGGTACGCCGCGACGGCACCGTCCTCGACAGCGGGCGCACCCTGGCCGGTCAGCGCATCCTCGACGGTGAACTGCTGTCCCTGCGTCCCTTCTCCGAGTCGCTGCCCCCCGCGGTCTTCGACGACGTCTCCGACGCCGTCGCCACCGCCGTCGCCCGGGACCGCACTCTCTGGGGCGACAGCCTCATGCGCGGAGCCGGGCTCTTCGGCGGGTCGCTCCTGCTGGTCCTGCTCGGTTTCGTGCTGTGGACCTCCGGCCCCCGGCACGACATGCACGGCCTGCCGGGCGTCCTTGCCGCCGTCATCGCCGTACTCGCTCTCGCGCTCGCCTGCGTACGCACGCGCGTGTACGACGACCGGGGATCGTCCACAGCTCTGGGGATCGGCGCGTTCACGAACGCCGCGGTCTCCGGTGCCGGGCTGCTGCCGCTCGGCGAGGGCCAGGGCATCGGCAGGCTCCAGTTCCTGCTCGCCTGCGCCGCCGTGCTGGTGGCGGCGGTAATCCTCATGATCGCCGCCCCCGGCGGGGACGGTCTCTTCGTCGCGTTCGTGTTCGCCGCCGCCGTCGGCCTGCTGGTGACCTTCGTCGCGATCATGACCGGCATGGAGCCTGCCGAGACTGCGGCGGTGTGCGCCCCGCTCTCCGTGGGTGTCCTCGCCTTCCTGCCAGGTCTCTCCACCCGCTTCGCCCGCCTCCCCATCGGCTTCGAGCCGCCCCGTACCACCGTCGGTGACTACGGGACGTCCGAACCGGCGCCGCAGGGCCCGGTCGACGCCGACCGCATTGCCGCCCAGGCGCGGCGCGGCCACGAACTGCTCGTCGGCCTGGTCGGCGGATGTGCGCTGGTGGCCGTGGGCGCCGCAGCCGTCCTGGGGTTCTCGGACAACATCTGGGGCCAGTTGTTGGCGCTTGCCACCGGAGTCGCCATGCTGATGCGCTCCCACCTGTTCCGCTACACGGCCCAGGTCGGCTGCGCCCTGGCGGCGGGTCTCGGCGCACTAGTGCTCCTGGGCCTCGGCCTGTCCCTCAATCCGCCGACCGAAATGCTGCACGAGGCCGTCGCGGGGGACAGCACCGCGCTCGACATCCGTACGATCTGGCTCACCGCAGCCGTCGCGGGCGGCGCCGCCCTGATCACTGCCATAGGGCTGATCGTGCCGCGCAAGGGAGTCACCCCGTTCTGGGGGCGCTTCCTGGAGATCGCCGAAGCGTGCGTGCTCCTGACGCTGATGCCCCTGTGCCTCGCCGTTTTCGATCTTTACCACTCGATCCGCGCCCTCACCAGCTGACCCTGCGGGCCCGCCCGGTCAAACCCAGCTCGGCCGGGCAAAAACAAGCCCGTGGGGCGATCGAGAACAAAGCGGCCCCCCGGCCGCTCCCGGGCCACCGCGCCCCGGCCGAACCGGCTCCGCCGGCCTGGTACGCTGTGTGACGGCCGTTTGTGTACGCGCCCCCGGATCATCCTGAGGGCTGCGCTCATCGGACCTTCGCCCCCGAGTAACGGAAGACCCCCTGAGATCAAGACCAGGGGCACTCGCGGGCGCATCGAACATCAAAGAGGAGTACCGCGTGTCGCTCGACGCCGCTACGAAGAAGCAGATCATGTCCGAGTTCGCCACCAAGGAGGGTGACACCGGTTCCCCCGAGGTCCAGGTGGCCATGCTCTCCCGCCGGATCTCGGACCTGACGGAGCACCTCAAGATCCACAAGCACGACCACCACTCCCGTCGTGGTCTGCTGATCCTGGTCGGTCAGCGTCGCCGCCTCCTGCAGTACCTGGCCAAGAAGGACATCCAGCGCTTCCGTGCCCTGGTCGACCGCCTCGGCATCCGCCGCGGTGCGGCCGGCGGCGCCAAGTAAGACGCCGTGAAGGGAGCGGTTCCCACGACTGAGGGAGCCGCTCCCTTTGCTGTATGCACGGGACGTGTCCGGCTCGCCCGGACGACCGGAATGCCAAGCTGAGCCGATTCTCAGTAACCTGGTCCCAGAACGTCCTACAGACGAGCGAGAAGCAGCCTCCCCGCCGCCGGTCCTCGGTAGTGGCCCCCGGACACAGCAACCCGGGTGCTTCGATCGAAGACCGGCCCGCCGATGGAGGGCTTCTCCGCACCGTCCCCCGCCACACGGGCGTGGGGGCGAGAAGACGATATGTATCGGAGAAAACGCTAGTGGAGAACGAGACCCACTACGCCGAGGCCGTTATCGACAACGGAACCTTCGGCACCCGCACCATCCGCTTCGAGACGGGCCGCCTGGCCAAGCAGGCCGCCGGCTCCGCCGTTGCGTACCTGGACGACGACACCATGGTGCTGTCGGCCACCACCGCGTCCAAGAAGCCCAAGGACCAGCTGGACTTCTTCCCCCTCACGGTCGACGTCGAGGAGCGGCAGTACGCCGCCGGCAAGATCCCCGGCTCCTTCTTCCGCCGCGAGGGCCGCCCCTCCGAGGACGCCATCCTCACCTGCCGCCTGATCGACCGGCCGCTGCGCCCCTCCTTCAAGAAGGGCCTGCGCAACGAGATCCAGATCGTCGAGACGATCATGGCGCTCAACCCCGACCACCTGTACGACGTGGTCGCGATCAACGCCGCCTCCTGCTCCACGCAGCTGGCGGGCCTGCCCTTCTCCGGCCCGATCGGTGGCACCCGTGTCGCCCTGATCAAGGGCCAGTGGGTCGCGTTCCCGACGCACACCGAGCTCGAGGACGCCGTCTTCGACATGGTCGTCGCCGGTCGCGTCCTCGAGGACGGCGATGTCGCGATCATGATGGTCGAGGCCGAGGCCACCGAGAAGACCATCCAGCTCGTCAAGGACGGCGCCGAGGCCCCGACCGAAGAGATCGTCGCCGCGGGTCTCGAGGCCGCGAAGCCGTTCATCAAGGCCCTCTGCAAGGCCCAGTCGGACCTCGCCGCCAAGGCTGCCAAGCCCACCGGCGACTTCCCGGTCTTCCTCGACTACCAGGACGACGTCCTGGAGGCGCTCACCGCCGCCGTCAGCACCGAGCTCGCCAAGGCGCTCACCATCGCTGGCAAGCAGGAGCGCGAGGCGGAGCTGGACCGCATCAAGGAGATCGCCGGCGAGAAGCTGCTCCCGCAGTTCGAGGGCCGCGAGAAGGAGGTCTCCGGTGCCTACCGCGCGCTGACCAAGAAGCTGGTCCGCGAGCGCGTCATCAAGGACAAGGTCCGCATCGACGGCCGTGGCGTCACGGACATCCGTACGCTCGCCGCCGAGGTCGAGGCCATCCCGCGCGTGCACGGCTCGGCGCTGTTCGAGCGTGGCGAGACCCAGATCCTGGGCGTCACCACCCTCAACATGCTCCGCATGGAGCAGCAGCTGGACACCCTCTCCCCGGTGACCCGCAAGCGCTACATGCACAACTACAACTTCCCGCCGTACTCCGTCGGTGAGACCGGCCGCGTGGGCTCGCCCAAGCGCCGCGAGATCGGCCACGGTGCGCTCGCCGAGCGCGCCATCGTGCCGGTGCTGCCGTCGCGCGAGGAGTTCCCCTACGCGATCCGTCAGGTCTCCGAGGCGCTGGGCTCCAACGGCTCGACGTCCATGGGCTCGGTCTGCGCCTCCACCATGTCGCTGCTGAACGCCGGTGTGCCGCTCAAGGCCGCCGTCGCCGGCATCGCCATGGGGCTGATCTCCCAGGAGATCGACGGCAAGACCCACTACGTCGCCCTGACCGACATCCTCGGTGCCGAGGACGCGTTCGGTGACATGGACTTCAAGGTCGCCGGTACGAAGCAGTTCGTCACCGCGCTGCAGCTCGACACCAAGCTCGACGGCATCCCCGCCTCGGTCCTGGCAGCCGCGCTGAAGCAGGCCCGCGACGCCCGCCTCCACATCCTCGATGTGATGAACGAGGCCATCGACGTCCCGGACGAGATGTCCCCGAACGCCCCGCGGATCATCACGGTCAAGATCCCGGTGGACAAGATCGGCGAGGTCATCGGCCCCAAGGGCAAGATGATCAACCAGATCCAGGAGGACACCGGCGCCGACATCACGATCGAGGACGACGGCACCATCTACATCGGTGCCCAGCAGGGCTCGCAGGCCGAGGCCGCCCGCGCCACGATCAACGCGATCGCCAACCCGACCATGCCGGAGGTCGGCGAGCGTTACCTGGGTACGGTCGTCAAGACCACCACCTTCGGTGCGTTCGTCTCCCTCATGCCGGGCAAGGACGGCCTGCTGCACATCTCGCAGATCCGCAAGCTCGCCGGTGGCAAGCGTGTGGAGAACGTCGAGGACGTGGTCGCGGTCGGAGCCAAGGTCCAGGTCGAGATCGCCGAGATCGACTCCCGCGGCAAGCTCTCCCTCATCCCCGTGATCGAGGGCGAAGAGGACGAGAAGAAGGACGACGCCGCCAAGTGACGTCCCGTAGTTCCGTGACGACGGCCCGCGCCTCCTTCGAGGCGCGGGCCGTCGCCCGTACCCAAACGCTTCTCAAGGGCAGCAACGGCATCGGCACCGTCCGCCGCACGGTCCTCCCCGGCGGTCTGCGGATCGTCACCGAGACCCTGCCCTCCGTACGCTCCGCCACCTTCGGGATCTGGGCCAACGTCGGATCACGCGACGAGACACCCACGCTGAACGGCGCGACGCACTACCTCGAGCATCTCCTCTTCAAGGGCACGGACCGGCGCAGTGCCCTCGACATATCGTCCGCGATCGACGCGGTCGGCGGCGAGATGAACGCCTTCACGGCGAAGGAGTACACCTGCTATTACGCGCGGGTCCTCGACACCGACCTGCCGCTGGCCATCGATGTCGTCTGCGACATGCTGACCGGCTCACTGATCGCCCCCGAGGATGTCGACGCCGAGCGCGGCGTCATCCTCGAAGAGATCGCGATGACCGAGGACGACCCGGGCGACTGCGTGCACGACCTGTTCGCGCACACGATGCTCGGCGACACCCCCCTCGGCCGCCCGGTCCTCGGCACCGTCGACACGGTCAACGCGCTCAGTCGCGGCCAGATCGCCCGCTTCTACAAGAAGCACTACGACCCGACCCGCCTGGTCGTCGCCGCGGCGGGCAATGTCGACCACGCCACGGTCGTCCGCCAGGTCCGCCGGGCCTTCGAGCGTGCCGGCGCGCTGACCCGCACCGACGCCGTCCCGGTCGCACCGCGCCAGGGATCCCGCACCCTGCGCACCGCAGGCCGGGTCGAGGTACTGAACCGCAAGACCGAGCAGGCCCACGTCGTCCTCGGCATGCCCGGTCTGGCCCGCACCGACGAGCGCCGCTGGGCACTCGGGGTACTCAACACCGCCCTCGGCGGCGGCATGAGCTCCCGCCTCTTCCAGGAGGTACGGGAGAAGCGAGGCCTCGCCTACAGCGTGTATTCGTACACCTCCGGCTTCGCCGACTGCGGACTCTTCGGCGTGTACGCGGGCTGCCGGCCCAGCCAGGTCCACGATGTCCTGAAGATCTGCCGTGACGAGCTCGACCGGGTAGCGTCCGACGGACTGAGCGACGAGGAGATCGGCCGCGCCATCGGCCAGCTCTCCGGCTCCACCGTCCTCGGCCTGGAGGACACCGGTGCGCTGATGAACCGTATCGGCAAGAGCGAGCTGTGCTGGGGCGAACACATGTCGGTCGACGACCTGCTGTCCCGGATGGCGCAGGTCACCCCCGATGACGTCCGGGCGGTGGCCGGCGAAGTCCTCGGACAGCGACCGTCGCTCTCCGTCATCGGTGCGCTCAAGGACAAGCAGGCCGGCCGCCTCGACGAAGCGGTCTCCTAACTCCACCCGTAAGGAAGCAGAGCAATGAGCAAGCTGCGCGTGGCCGTTCTCGGCGCCAACGGCCGCATCGGATCAGAAGCCGTACGAGCCGTCGAGGCCGCCGACGACATGGAACTGGTGGCCGCTCTCGGCCGGGGCGACAAGCTGGAGACCCTCGTCGAGAACGACGCCCAGGTCGTGGTCGAACTCACCACGCCCGGGTCGGTGATGGGGAACCTCGACTTCTGCATCCGGCACGGCATCCACGCGGTCGTCGGCACAACCGGCTGGACCGACGAACGGCTCGCGCAGCTGAACACCTGGCTCTCCGGCTCCCCGGAGACCGGTGTGCTCATCGCGCCGAACTTCTCCATCGGCGCAGTCCTCACCATGAAGTTCGCCGAGCAGGCAGCCCGCTACTTCGAGTCCGTCGAGGTCATCGAACTGCACCACCCCAACAAGGTCGACGCCCCGTCCGGCACCGCCACCCGCACCGCCCAGCTGATCGCCGAGGCCCGGCGGAAGGCCGGCTGCGCCCCGCAGCCGGACGCCACGGCCACGGCGCTCGACGGCGCCCGCGGTGCGGACGTGGACGGGGTGCGGGTCCACGCGATCCGGCTCCGTGGCCTCCTGGCCCACCAGGAAGTGCTGCTCGGCGGCGAGGGAGAGACCCTCACCATCCGCCACGACTCCCTGCACCACAGCAGCTTCATGCCGGGCATCCTGCTCGGCGCACGCCGCGTGGCGACCACCCCGGGCCTCACCTTCGGCCTGGAACACTTCCTCGACCTGAACTGACTGAGCCCACCGCCATGCGCGCAAAGATCACTTATCTCGTCACCGCTGCCGTCCTGGTCTTCTACTTCGTCCTGGTCGGCAGCCGTGGCCTGCTCCTCATCGAGCACGGCACGCTGATCACGGTCACCTTCGGGGTCGCGGTGCTGATCCTGCCGGTGATCGGCATCTGGTTCCTCTGGAAGAACACCCAGTTCGTCCGCAGGGCCAACGCCCTCGCTGCGGAGTTGGACTCCGAGGGCGGCCTGCCGGTCGACGAACTGGTCCGCACCCCGGGAGGCCGTATCGACCGCGACTCGGCCGACGCCGTGTTCGCACGGCGCCGCGAGGAGACCGAGGATTCCCCGGACGACTGGCGCTGCTGGTTCCGCCTCGCCGTCGCCTACCAGGACGCCCGGGACACCCCTCGCGCCCGCAAGGCCATGCAGCGCGCCATCGCCCTGCACATGAACCCGACCCCGACGGGCGCACCGGGCTCGTCCGCCACCTCGGTCCCGTCCGGCGACTGAGGACATCGTTCGAGCGCGTACGGCGACCGAGGACAGAACCGGCCGCCGTGCGCCAAGTCCATGCCGCAGCCGAGACGGGCGTCTCGCGCACGACGGATCGCACGCGGGTACGCACCGTCGCGAGGACGTTGAAGCAGCAGCCGGCCAACGGGGTCGTCGGGGTCGTGCACGCCGGCGCCGATCTGGAGCTTCACGCCGTTGCCGATGAGCTCGTCGACGATGTCGCGGGCGTCCTGGATGGATCGGGCCAGCCGGTCGAGTTCGGTCACCACGAGGATGTCGCCGGCCCGCACGCAGCGAGTGCCTCACGACACCCGGCGACCTGCGGCAAGATGGAGCCGTGCCAACTGAGTCGGACAAGATTGAGCTGAGCGAACACGAACTTCGTGAGATCGCGGGCTATGCGGCTGATTGTGCGCGCAGGGCGCTGTCGATCTTCGAACAGAGTCTTCCTGCTGACACGCGCCCTCGCGACGCCATCGATGCAGCACGCGTTTTCGCTGAGGGCGGCCGACGCACGGCCGCTCTGCGACAGAGCGGTTGGGCGGCGTTCAGAGCAGCGCAGGAAGCCGATTCACCCGCTGCGGTCGACGCGGCACGAGCGGCAAGCCATGCGGCCGGCGCCGCGTTTCTTCATCCCCTGGCAAATGCTCATCAGGTGAAGCACATTCTCGGTGCGGCAGCGCATGCGGCGCGTGCAGAAGAGCTGGCATTCGGAGAAGACCAGAGTGTCACTGCGGGGACCCTTGAATGGGCGCGTCATCACGCACCGCCATCGGTCACCGCGGTGCTCGGCCGTTTTCCCGCCGCACCTTCCGGAGGCGGGCGCGTGGGAGAGTTCATTCGCGATCTCGACGCCGCTCTCCGCGCCTGAGAGGGCGATCAGATGCCACAGGCCCCGGGCGGACCCCGCCAGAGGCGGCCGGCACTGCGCGCACCCGCGAGGGATGACAGCCCAGCGCGCGGGCGATCACCCGACCAGGATCACCACGTCCCCACCGCTCCCACAGCTCGACTTCCTGTTCGCGCGAGAATCCCACGCCCACCTCCGACCGGCATCATCCACAACGGGTGATGCATCGACCGGTTGAGACCGCCTCCAGTGTGAGGACGCTCGTCCGCCTTGCGAAGCACCGCTTCTGACGCCGTGCGCCGATCCGCCACGAATTACCGGACAACCCTTAGACCGGCCGGCAATTGGGGGGTGGCGTCACGGGGCTGGGGCACGCACCTCGCGGTGTTGTCGTCCATCACCATGTTCCCCGAGCTCTCGGCTTCGCTCGAGCAGGGGAGGCCCATTCGCCGTGGCTCAATCCTCCGCCTTGCGATGCACGCACCCCAGCCCCGCTCCTTCACCCACCCCCACTTGTTGGTCGGTCTTAACCGCGCCGGTACTCGTCCCCCCACGCCTCGATCGTGTCGGCGGCCCGGTCGAACGCCTCGCCACGCCCGAGGAAGTCCGCATTGCAGTCGGTGAGCAGCGGCGGCACGGCCTCGCCACCCTTCCGTACGACGATCAGAGCCTGACCCTGCACGGTGCGTGGGAACCCGAGCCACCTCACCGGCTGCTGCACCGTACGGACCGTGGCGGCCCGGTCCCACGGCACGGTCGTCGTCACCAAGAAGCCCACCCGCCGCACCCCGTGCCGGCTCACCCAGGCACCCATTCGCAGCAGTCGCAGGGCGCAGAAGATCACCACAAGGGCGAGCCCGACACAGAGGGCAGCCCCGGGCAACGCCCCGGCAAACGCGATGATCATGCCCGCGATGAGCACGAACGAGGCGAGCAACAACAGGGTGGCCGCCGTTGCGACCCGCCACGGCCCGGGGCGGTAGGGGCGCCGCCAGCTGTCGTGGTCGTCGAACGGCAGCGCAATGTCCTCAGCGCTCGCGTCAAACGCGCGGTCGGCCGTCAGAAAGGGCAGGGGCACGACTGATCCTCACTCACAAGCATGCTCGATTGCTGTGTCCGGTGAGGCTACCGAGCAGGCCCCCGCCCCTACCACCCCAGGGGTCCGTACGAGTCAGCGGTGGGCGGCCTCGGTCTGCTGGCTGTGCGACGGAGCCTGCTCCGGGGCGAGGGCGGGAAGGCCGAGGAGCAGCGATCCGGCGAGACCGGCGATCACGGTCAGCCCCACGAGGGAGTGGGCCGCCAGCTGCGAGACGGTGGCGCGCTCCCGGGGCGGCGGGGCGACATTGCTGCGGAATCGGTCGGCCTCGGCTACGAAAGCGAACGGGACGGCTTCACGCCGGCGGAACATGAGGAAACTCTCCTTGAGATCTGATAGGGACGGTGCTACCGAGTCAGACGCACGGCGGGCCCGTTCGGTGCCCCGAATCGCCGAATTCGCCGAAGAAATCCTCGGACGGACCTTCTGAGGCACGTTGTCAGTGGCGGCCCGTAGAGTGGGCGCCGCCCGAGCGACGCAATTGGAAGGACCCCGCCGGTGACCGAGACCCCCGAGCCCGTAAAGCCCAGCTTCCGCAGCGAGGTGACCGTCGAGCTGGTGAAGCACTCCGCGGCCGACTCCGACGTCCTCTTCGCCGCCCGTGTCTCCACGGCCGGAGAGCAGTCCCTCGAAGAGGTCACCAAGGACCCGGAGCGCTCGAAAGGGCTCATCAACTTCCTGATGCGGGACCGTCACGGATCCCCGTTCGAGCACAACTCGATGACGTTCTTCATCAGCGCACCGATCTTCGTGTTCCGCGAGTTCATGCGCCACCGCGTCGGCTGGTCGTACAACGAGGAATCGGGCCGCTACAGGGAGCTGGAGCCGGTCTTCTACGTCCCCGGTGAGGCCCGCAAGCTCGTCCAGCAGGGCCGCCCCGGCAAGTACGAGTTCGTCGAGGGCACCGCGGCCCAGCAGGAGCTCACCGGCCGCGTGATGGAGGACTCGTACCGCCAGGCGTACGAGGCGTACCAGGAGATGCTCGCCGCCGGCGTCGCACGCGAGGTCGCCCGGGCCGTGCTCCCGGTCGGCCTGTTCTCGTCGATGTACGCCACGTGCAACGCACGCTCGCTGATGCACTTCCTCGGTCTGCGCACCCAGCACGAGCTGGCGAAGGTCCCGTCCTTCCCGCAGCGTGAGATCGAAATGGTCGGCGAGCAGATGGAGGAGCACTGGGCGAGGCTCATGCCGCTCACCCATGCAGCCTTCAACAAGAATGGACGCGTAGCCCCGTAAGCGGTGTCCGTATTGCGACGTTTCGTGAAGTTCATCTAGGCTGATCAAACGGACCCGGCACTGCTTGAACCCCCGAGCAGGCAGTGCCGGGCTCCTCTCCCTTGTCCCCCCGAGGGACCACCGGGCGCTGAGCAGCGAGTAGCGTGTTACCCATGGCTCCGATCTCCACTCCGCAGACTCCCTTCGGGCGGGTCCTCACCGCGATGGTCACGCCCTTCACGGCGGACGGCGCACTCGACCTCGACGGTGCCCAGCGGCTCGCCGCCCACCTGGTGGACGCAGGCAATGACGGCCTGATCATCAACGGCACCACCGGCGAGTCCCCGACCACCAGTGACGCGGAGAAAGACCAGCTCGTACGGGCGGTCCTGGAAGCTGTAGGGGACCGGGCCCATGTCGTCGCCGGCATCGGCACCAACGACACCCGCCACAGCATCGAGCTCGCCCGCACGGCTGAGGGCTCCGGCGCCCACGGCCTTCTCGCGGTCACGCCGTACTACAACAAGCCGCCGCAGGAAGGCATCTTCCGCCACTTCACGGCGATCGCGGACGCCACCGGTCTCCCGGTGATGCTCTACGACATTCCCGGCCGCAGCGGTGTGCCGATCGACACAGAGACGCTGGTCCGGCTCGCTGAGCACCCGCGTATCGTCGCCAACAAGGACGCCAAGGGCGACCTCGGCCGCGCAAGCTGGGCCATCGCCCGGTCCGGCCTCGCCTGGTACTCGGGCGACGACATGTTGAACCTTCCGCTGCTCTCGGTCGGCGCAGTCGGCTTCGTCTCCGTCGTCGGTCATGTCGTCACCCCCGACCTGCGCGCCCTCATCGAGGCGTATCTCGGCGGCGACGTCCAGAAGGCCACCGAGATCCACCAGAAGCTCCTGCCGGTCTTCACCGGCATGTTCCGCACCCAGGGTGTGATCACCACCAAGGCCGCGCTGGCGCTCCAGGGCCTGCCCGCAGGCCCGCTGCGCCTTCCTCTGGTGGAACTCACCGCACAGGAAGCGGCCCAGCTCAAGATCGACCTCGCCGCCGGTGGGGTACAGCTGTAACCACAGACTTCACAACTGAATAAGCGAAGAACACTCACAAGAGCGACGTCAGAGAACAGCAAGTGCACGAATGACATGGACGCCACGTGCCTCAGCGGTACGTGGCGTGCGTGGTAAGGAGAGTCTTTTGAGTCATCCGCATCCTGAACTCGGCACCCCGCCGAAGCTCCCGAAGGGCGGCCTCCGCGTCACCCCGCTCGGCGGCCTCGGCGAAATCGGCCGCAACATGACGGTTTTCGAGTACGGCGGCCGCCTGCTCATCGTCGACTGCGGAGTGCTCTTCCCCGAGGAGGAGCAGCCCGGAATCGACCTGATCCTGCCGGACTTCTCCACGATCCGGGACCGCCTCGACGACGTCGAGGGCATCGTCCTCACGCACGGCCACGAGGACCACATCGGTGGCGTCCCGTATCTGTTGCGCCTGAAGCCGGACATCCCGCTCATCGGCTCCAAGCTGACCCTCGCACTCATCGAGGCGAAGCTTCAGGAGCACCGGATCCGTCCGTACACCCTTGAGGTGGCGGAAGGCCAGCGCGAGCGCATCGGCGTCTTCGACTGCGAGTTCATCGCGGTCAACCACTCCATCCCGGATGCCCTCGCGGTCGCCATCCGCACCCCCGCGGGCATGGCCGTCGCGACCGGTGACTTCAAGATGGACCAGCTCCCGCTGGACGGCCGTCTCACCGACCTGCACGCCTTCGCCCGGCTGAGCGAGGAAGGCATCGACCTCCTCCTCTCCGACTCGACGAATGCAGAGGTGCCCGGCTTCGTACCGCCCGAGCGGGACATCTCCAACGTCCTGCGCACGGTCTTCGCGAACGCCCAGAAGCGCATCATCGTGGCGAGCTTCGCCAGCCACGTGCACCGCATTCAGCAGATCCTGGACGCGGCACACGAGTACGGCCGCCGGGTCGCCTTCGTCGGCCGCTCGATGGTCCGCAACATGGGTATCGCCCGCGACCTCGGTTATCTGCAGGTCCCCGCGGGCCTGGTCGTCGATGTCAAGACCCTCGACGACCTGCCGGACGACGAGGTCGTGCTGGTCTGCACGGGCTCGCAGGGCGAGCCGATGGCCGCGCTGTCCCGGATGGCCAACCGCGACCACCAGATCCGGATCGTCCAGGGCGACACGGTGATCCTGGCGTCGTCCTTGATCCCGGGCAATGAGAACGCCGTCTACCGCGTGATCAACGGCCTGACCCGCTGGGGTGCCCATGTCGTCCACAAGGGCAACGCCAAGGTCCATGTCTCGGGCCACGCTTCGGCCGGCGAACTGCTGTACTTCTACAACATCTGCAAGCCGAAGAACCTGATGCCGGTGCACGGCGAATGGCGCCACCTGCGGGCCAACGCCGAACTGGGCGCCCTTACGGGTGTTCCCAAGGACCACATCGTCATCGCCGAGGACGGCGTCGTGGTCGACCTCATCGACGGCAAGGCCAAGATCGTCGGCAAGGTCCAGGCGGGTTACGTCTACGTCGACGGCCTCTCGGTCGGAGACGTCACCGAGATCTCCCTCAAGGACCGCCGCATTCTCGGCGAAGAAGGCATCATTTCGGTCTTCATCGTGGTCGACAGCTCATCCGGCAAGATCACGGGCGGCCCCGACATCCATGCCAGGGGTTCCGGTATCGACGACGCGGCATTCAGCGCCGTCGTACCGAAGATCGAGGAAGCGATCAACAAGTCCGCCCAGGACGGCGTGATGGAGCCGCACCAGCTGCAGCAGCTCGTCCGCCGCACGGTGGGCAAGTGGGTCTCCGACACCTACCGTCGGCGCCCGATGATCCTCCCTGTCGTCGTGGAGGTCTGACCCTCCGACAGGCGCGAACTCCGGAGCGGGGCTCCCGATTTGCATCGGGCGCCCCGCTCCAGTATGTTTACGGCTCCGCCTGACCGGGAAGCAGCCCGCGCACTCGTGCGCAGCGGCCGCCCTGAGCAGGTCGGAAATTCCGACTCAGAACTTCTGATAAAGTCGGATCCGCCGAAAGGCAAAGGCCACTCCAAAGGCCACCGGAATCAAATTCGGACCGGAAACGGAAACGAAAAAGAGTCTGGTAAGGTTGGAACCGCCGGAAAGGGAAACGCGAAAGCGAAGAACTGGAAAGCGCAGTAACAAATCTTCTGCTTCGCAGAGGGCCCGCTTCGACCGGGAATCGGACACGAAAGAGTCTGATAGAGTCGGAAACGCAAGACCGAAGGGAAAGCCCGGAGGAAAGCCCGAGAGGGTGAGTACAAAGGAAGCGTCCGTTCCTTGAGAACTCAACAGCGTGCCAAAAGTCAACGCCAGATATGTTGATACCCCGGCCTGCTTCGGCAGGTTGGAGGTTCCTTTGAAAGTCCTGCCGGGCCTCACGGTTCCGGTAGGCAATTACACAGCGAGGACGCTGTGAACGATCGGTCCTATTCCGACCGGTCGTTCCGCTCTCGTGTGTGTCATCCCGATTACGGGAGAACATTCACGGAGAGTTTGATCCTGGCTCAGGACGAACGCTGGCGGCGTGCTTAACACATGCAAGTCGAACGATGAAGCCCTTCGGGGTGGATTAGTGGCGAACGGGTGAGTAACACGTGGGCAATCTGCCCTTCACTCTGGGACAAGCCCTGGAAACGGGGTCTAATACCGGATAACACTCTGTCCCGCATGGGACGGGGTTAAAAGCTCCGGCGGTGAAGGATGAGCCCGCGGCCTATCAGCTTGTTGGTGGGGTGATGGCCTACCAAGGCGACGACGGGTAGCCGGCCTGAGAGGGCGACCGGCCACACTGGGACTGAGACACGGCCCAGACTCCTACGGGAGGCAGCAGTGGGGAATATTGCACAATGGGCGAAAGCCTGATGCAGCGACGCCGCGTGAGGGATGACGGCCTTCGGGTTGTAAACCTCTTTCAGCAGGGAAGAAGCGAAAGTGACGGTACCTGCAGAAGAAGCGCCGGCTAACTACGTGCCAGCAGCCGCGGTAATACGTAGGGCGCAAGCGTTGTCCGGAATTATTGGGCGTAAAGAGCTCGTAGGCGGCTTGTTGCGTCGGTTGTGAAAGCCCGGGGCTTAACCCCGGGTCTGCAGTCGATACGGGCAGGCTAGAGTGTGGTAGGGGAGATCGGAATTCCTGGTGTAGCGGTGAAATGCGCAGATATCAGGAGGAACACCGGTGGCGAAGGCGGATCTCTGGGCCATTACTGACGCTGAGGAGCGAAAGCGTGGGGAGCGAACAGGATTAGATACCCTGGTAGTCCACGCCGTAAACGTTGGGAACTAGGTGTTGGCGACATTCCACGTCGTCGGTGCCGCAGCTAACGCATTAAGTTCCCCGCCTGGGGAGTACGGCCGCAAGGCTAAAACTCAAAGGAATTGACGGGGGCCCGCACAAGCAGCGGAGCATGTGGCTTAATTCGACGCAACGCGAAGAACCTTACCAAGGCTTGACATATACCGGAAAGCATCAGAGATGGTGCCCCCCTTGTGGTCGGTATACAGGTGGTGCATGGCTGTCGTCAGCTCGTGTCGTGAGATGTTGGGTTAAGTCCCGCAACGAGCGCAACCCTTGTTCTGTGTTGCCAGCATGCCCTTCGGGGTGATGGGGACTCACAGGAGACTGCCGGGGTCAACTCGGAGGAAGGTGGGGACGACGTCAAGTCATCATGCCCCTTATGTCTTGGGCTGCACACGTGCTACAATGGTCGGTACAATGAGCTGCGATGCCGCGAGGCGGAGCGAATCTCAAAAAGCCGGTCTCAGTTCGGATTGGGGTCTGCAACTCGACCCCATGAAGTCGGAGTTGCTAGTAATCGCAGATCAGCATTGCTGCGGTGAATACGTTCCCGGGCCTTGTACACACCGCCCGTCACGTCACGAAAGTCGGTAACACCCGAAGCCGGTGGCCCAACCCCTTGTGGGAGGGAGCTGTCGAAGGTGGGACTGGCGATTGGGACGAAGTCGTAACAAGGTAGCCGTACCGGAAGGTGCGGCTGGATCACCTCCTTTCTAAGGAGCACTTCTTACCAAGCTTGCTTGGTCAGAGGCCACTACGTCGGCAAATGTTCGACGGTGGTAGCTCATGGGTGGAACGTTGACTATTCGGCACGACAGGTTGTTTTTCACTAGTACTGCTTCGGCGTGGAACGTGGGAAGGGATCGGTTGTGTCGGGCACGTTGTTGGGTATCTGAGGGTACGGCCGTATGGTCGCCTTCAGTTGCCGGCCCCAGTGAACTCACCTGATAAGGGTGGGGTGATGGGTGGCTGGTCGTTGTTTGAGAACTGCACAGTGGACGCGAGCATCTGTGGCCAAGTTTTTAAGGGCGCACGGTGGATGCCTTGGCACCAGGAACCGATGAAGGACGTGGGAGGCCACGATAGGCCCCGGGGAGCTGTCAACCGAGCTTTGATCCGGGGGTGTCCGAATGGGGAAACCCGGCAGTCGTCATGGGCTGTCACCCGCTGCTGAACACATAGGCAGTGTGGAGGGAACGAGGGGAAGTGAAACATCTCAGTACCCTCAGGAAGAGAAAACAACCGTGATTCCGGGAGTAGTGGCGAGCGAAACTGGATGAGGCCAAACCGTATGCGTGTGATACCCGGCAGGGGTTGCGCATGCGGGGTTGTGGGATCTCTTTTTCACGGTCTGCCGGCCGTGAGACGAGTCAGAAACCGTTGATGTAGGCGAAGGACATGCGAAAGGTCCGGCGTAGAGGGTAAGACCCCCGTAGCTGAAACATTGACGGCTCGTTTAAGAGACACCCAAGTAGCACGGGGCCCGAGAAATCCCGTGTGAATCTGGCGGGACCACCCGCTAAGCCTAAATATTCCCTGGTGACCGATAGCGGATAGTACCGTGAGGGAATGGTGAAAAGTACCGCGGGAGCGGAGTGAAATAGTACCTGAAACCGTGTGCCTACAAGCCGTGGGAGCGTCGCTGTTGTTCTTCGGAGCAACAGTCGTGACTGCGTGCCTTTTGAAGAATGAGCCTGCGAGTTTGCGGTGTGTTGCGAGGTTAACCCGTGTGGGGAAGCCGTAGCGAAAGCGAGTCCGAATAGGGCGTTTTAGTAGCACGCTCAAGACCCGAAGCGGAGTGATCTAGCCATGGGCAGGTTGAAGCGGAGGTAAGACTTCGTGGAGGACCGAACCCACCAGGGTTGAAAACCTGGGGGATGACCTGTGGTTAGGGGTGAAAGGCCAATCAAACTCCGTGATAGCTGGTTCTCCCCGAAATGCATTTAGGTGCAGCGTCGTGTGTTTCTTGCCGGAGGTAGAGCACTGGATAGGCGATGGGCCCTACCGGGTTACTGACCTTAGCCAAACTCCGAATGCCGGTAAGTGAGAGCACGGCAGTGAGACTGTGGGGGATAAGCTCCATGGTCGAGAGGGAAACAGCCCAGAGCATCGACTAAGGCCCCTAAGCGTACGCTAAGTGGGAAAGGATGTGGAGTCGCAGAGACAACCAGGAGGTTGGCTTAGAAGCAGCCACCCTTGAAAGAGTGCGTAATAGCTCACTGGTCAAGTGATTCCGCGCCGACAATGTAGCGGGGCTCAAGCGTACCGCCGAAGTCGTGTCATTCCAGCGTATAGGGCCAACGCCTGCTGGGATGGGTAGGGGAGCGTCGTGTGCCGGGTGAAGCAGCCGCGGAAGCGAGTTGTGGACGGTTCACGAGTGAGAATGCAGGCATGAGTAGCGATACACACGTGAGAAACGTGTGCGCCGATTGACTAAGGGTTCCTGGGTCAAGCTGATCTGCCCAGGGTAAGTCGGGACCTAAGGCGAGGCCGACAGGCGTAGTCGATGGACAACCGGTTGATATTCCGGTACCCGCTTTGAAACGCCCAATACTGAATCAGGCGATGCTAAGTCCGTGAAGCCGGCCCGATCTCTTCGGAGTTGAGGGTAGTGGTGGAGCCGACGAACCAGACTTGTACTAGGTAAGCGATGGGGTGACGCAGGAAGGTAGTCCAGCCCGGGCGGTGGTAGTCCCGGGGTAAGGGTGTAGGGCGTGTGGTAGGCAAATCCGTCACACATGAGTCTGAGACCTGATGCCGAGCCGATTGTGGCGAAGTGGATGATCCTATGCTGTCGAGAAAAGCCTCTAGCGAGTTTCATGGCGGCCCGTACCCTAAACCGACTCAGGTGGTCAGGTAGAGAATACCGAGGCGTTCGGGTGAACTATGGTTAAGGAACTCGGCAAAATGCCCCCGTAACTTCGGGAGAAGGGGGGCCATCACTGGTGATTGGATTTACTCCATGAGCTGGGGGTGGCCGCAGAGACCAGCGAGAAGCGACTGTTTACTAAAAACACAGGTCCGTGCGAAGCCGTAAGGCGATGTATACGGACTGACGCCTGCCCGGTGCTGGAACGTTAAGGGGACCGGTTAGCTGACTTTCGGGTCGGCGAAGCTGAGAACTTAAGCGCCAGTAAACGGCGGTGGTAACTATAACCATCCTAAGGTAGCGAAATTCCTTGTCGGGTAAGTTCCGACCTGCACGAATGGCGTAACGACTTCTCGACTGTCTCAACCATAGGCCCGGTGAAATTGCACTACGAGTAAAGATGCTCGTTTCGCGCAGCAGGACGGAAAGACCCCGGGACCTTTACTACAGTTTGATATTGGTGTTCGGTTCGGCTTGTGTAGGATAGGTGGGAGACTTTGAAGCAGCCACGCCAGTGGTTGTGGAGTCGCCGTTGAAATACCACTCTGGTCGTGCTGGATGTCTAACCTGGGTCCGTGATCCGGATCAGGGACAGTGTCTGATGGGTAGTTTAACTGGGGCGGTTGCCTCCTAAAGAGTAACGGAGGCGCCCAAAGGTTCCCTCAGCCTGGTTGGCAATCAGGTGTTGAGTGTAAGTGCACAAGGGAGCTTGACTGTGAGACCGACGGGTCGAGCAGGGACGAAAGTCGGGACTAGTGATCCGGCAGTGGCTTGTGGAAGCGCTGTCGCTCAACGGATAAAAGGTACCCCGGGGATAACAGGCTGATCTTCCCCAAGAGTCCATATCGACGGGATGGTTTGGCACCTCGATGTCGGCTCGTCGCATCCTGGGGCTGGAGTCGGTCCCAAGGGTTGGGCTGTTCGCCCATTAAAGCGGTACGCGAGCTGGGTTTAGAACGTCGTGAGACAGTTCGGTCCCTATCCGCTGCGCGCGTAGGAATATTGAGAAGGGCTGTCCCTAGTACGAGAGGACCGGGACGGACGAACCTCTGGTGTGCCAGTTGTCCTGCCAAGGGCATGGCTGGTTGGCTACGTTCGGAAAGGATAACCGCTGAAAGCATCTAAGCGGGAAGCCTGCTTCGAGATGAGTATTCCCACCCCCTTTGAGGGGTTAAGGCTCCCAGTAGACGACTGGGTTGATAGGCCAGATGTGGAAGCCTGGTAACGGGTGGAGCTGACTGGTACTAATAGGCCGAGGGCTTGTCCTCAGTTGCTCGCGTCCACTGTGTTAGTTCTGAAATAACGAACGGCCGTGTTGTTGCCCGGTGTTGGTTAATTTCATAGTGTTTCGGTGGTCATTGCGTTAGGGAAACGCCCGGTTACATTCCGAACCCGGAAGCTAAGCCTTTCAGCGCCGATGGTACTGCAGGGGGGACCCTGTGGGAGAGTAGGACGCCGCCGAACAATTATTCCGGGAAAGCCCCGCACCTCTGGTGCGGGGCTTTTCTGCGTTCCCGGGGCCGGCTGTCGTCGCGTCCCTGCAGTGCCTGCTGCTTTGCGTGGCTGGTCTTTCGGACGTCCTCGCGCGTGGTTATGCATTTCCCCGAATTCGGGGTATGCTTTATCTCGTTGCCGCAGGGCAGTAGGCCCCAATAGCTCAGTCGGTAGAGCGTCTCCATGGTAAGGAGAAGGTCTACGGTTCGATTCCGTATTGGGGCTCAGCCAAAGCGAAAGGCCCCCACCATTGGTGGGGGCCTTTCGCTTTACCCATGGAGCGAGTCGAGGCGAGCCAGTTCGTCTGCTGAAAGGCGCAGCGCGGCCGCGGCCACGTTCTCCACGAGGTGGTCCGGATTGCCGGTCCCAGGGATGGCCAGTACGTGCGGGCCCTGTTGCAGGGTCCAGGCCAGGCGGATCTGTGCGACCGTCGCGCTGTGCGCGCGGGCGATGGTGCGCAACACCTCGTCGCCGCCCCAGCCGGCGGCACTGGCCCCCTGCTCGCGGCCTTCGCCTGCGATGGCGAAGAAGGGCACGAACGCGATGCCCTGCTCTCCGCAGAGCCGCAGGATGGCGTCGGCATCCGTGGACCTGGACTGGAGGCCGTAGCGGTTCTGTACGCAGACCACCGGGGCCACGGACCGTGCCTCGACGAGGTGTTCGCTGTTGATGTTGGAGATGCCGAGGTGGCGGATGAGGCCGGCCTCGCGGAGCTCGGCCAAGGCACTGAAGTGCTCGGAGACCGAATCCTGGCCCATGAGACGGAGATTGACCACATCGAGGTGGTCGCGGCCCAGTTGGCGCAGATTCTCCTCCACCTGGCCGCGCAGCTCCTCCGGCCGGGCGTGGGGCTGCCATGCGCCCGACGGGTCCCGGACCGGGCCGACCTTGGTGGTGATGACCAAGTCCTTGGGATACGGCGCAAGTGCCCGGTTGATCAGCTCGTTGGCCGAGCGCAGCGACGAGAAATAGAACGCTGCGGTGTCGATGTGGTTCACACCGAGCTCGATCGCGCGCCGGAGCACTCCGATCGACTGCTCACGGTTGCTCGGCGTACCGAGGTCGAAGGCGGCGCTTCCGGTCAGGCGCATTGCGCCGAAACCGAGACGGTTGACGGTCAGGTCGCCGAGCTGCCACGTGCCCGCGGTATCCGCGGTGATCGTCTCTGAAGCCATGATCCGGAGTCTGTCAGAGGCGACTCACCGATGAAGCGCAGTCAGACGGCGGGCGGTTCAGGGACACGCATGGCCAGGATGGCCATGTCGTCGGAGGCGGGGTCGGCGGCGAAGCGCTCCACCGCCCGCAGGACACGGCCCGCCACCGCCCCGGCCGTCAGGCCCGTACATCCTGTGAGCACATCGGCCAGACCGTCGTCTCCGAGCATGCGAGTGCCTTCGCGGCGTTCCGTGACGCCGTCCGTCACGCACAGCAGGACGTCGCCCGGGGCGAGGGTGACGGTCTGTTCGTACAGTTCGAGGTCCTCGATGACGCCCAGCAGCGGCTGCGGTTCGGCCGCGGCCTCGACCGTGCCGTCCTGGCGCAGGCGCAGGGGAAGGGGATGCCCGGCGCACACCACCTTCAGCAGGGCGCTGCCGTCCTCCTGGGGCCACAGCTCCCCGTAGAGCAGGGTGAGGAAACGACTGCGGGAGCCCTCGTCGAGGATCGCCGCGTTGAGGCGCTCCAGGACGGCAGGACCGCCGAAGCCCTCGCGGGCGAGCAGGCGCAGGGCGTGGCGCGCCAGCCCTGTGACGGCCGCGGCCTCCGGGCCCGTACCGCAGACGTCGCCGATGGCGAAACCGTAGGCGCCGTCGCGGATCGGAAAGACGTCGTAGAAGTCGCCACCGACCTCGTTGCCCTCGCCCGCCGCCCGGTAGATGACCTCGATCTCGACATTGGGGACGTCGGGCAGGCCCGGGGGCAGCAGGCTGCGCTGGAGGGACTGGCTGATCGCCATGCGCTCCGAGTAGAGGCGGGCGTTGTCGAGGGCGAGCGCGGCGCGGCGGGACAGGTCCTCGGCGAGTTCGAGGATCTCTTGACGGAAGTGGTCGTCGGACGGCTTGCCGAGCGTGAGCATGCCGATGACGCGGTTGCGGGCGACGAGAGGGAGGACCACTGTCTCGCCTCCCACCGCAGCCGCGGTGGCCAGGGTCGTACGGATGCCGGAGCCGAGACCGTCTGGCTGGTCGCGGCCGAGACTGCGCATGGAGGCGCGCAGGGCGGCCTCGTGGGCTGCCTCGGAGGGGGCGGCCCAGACACGGGCGCCAGGGGTCGGCACGGGGTCCGGCGGGGAGATCTTGGAGAGCAGGGCCTTGAGGCCGTCGATGAGTTCCTCGTCCTCGTGGAGGACGTACGAGAGGTACGGCTCCGAGGACTGGTCGGCGATTGTGTAGACGGCGCACCAAGTGGCCAGGGTGGGGACCGTCATCTGGGCCATCAGGGCAAGGGTCTGGTCCCGGTCGAGGGTACCGGCGAGGAGGTCGGACGCCTCGACGAGGAAGGACAGCGAACCGCGGCGGAGCCGTTCCAGTTCGCCGAGGCGGGCCGATTCGACGGCGAGCGCGATACGGTCCGCGGCGAACTGGAGGCGCAGGGCCTCCTCGTTGGTGTACCGGCCGGGCGATTCCGTCGCGACGCCCAGCGACCCCGTGAGGCGTCCTTCGACCTTCAGCGGGACGGTCACGACGGAGCGCATACCGGTGTCGCTGAGCAGCGGCACGGCGCCGGGGACGACCGTGAGGTCTTCGTGCACGGCCGGCATCCGGGCGGAGCCGTACCGACCCGTGCCTGCTTCCACGGGGACGCGGGCGAAGCGCTGACGGGCGGACGGGAGGCCGGTCGTGGCCCGGACCTCCAGCTCGGTCTCGTCGTCGGTGGCCAGCAGCAGGAAGGCCGAATCCGCGTCGAGCATGTCGCGGGCCCGTTCGACGGTGCGCTGGAGCAGCCCGTCGAGGTCGTCGGGGGCGGGGGAGCCGATGAACACCTCGAAGGGGTCCGTCGTGCGGCTCTCGGAGCCCGCGTCGGTGACCGGGGCGCGCACCGGTGTCTGGAGCACGGCACGTTCGTGGTCGCGGACCAGAAGACAGACCGTGGACGGTTCGCCCTGGGTGTCGCGGACTCTGAGGTGGGAGGCGTACACGGGAATGGTGCGGCCGTCGGCGCCCCGGATGCCGTAACTGCCTTCCCAGCGGGAGAGCTGGAGCGCGTCGGCGATTCCGGTGCTGGTGCCGGGGGTGTGCGGCCAGGCGGTGAAGTCGGTGAGCTGTTTGCCGGTGACCTGTTCCGCGGTGTGGCCGAAGAGGAACGCGGCGTCATCGTTCCACCCGGTGATGGAACCGGAGTGGTCGATCTGTACGACGGCGACCCGGACGCGCTCGTCCGCGACCGGGAGGAGGTCGATGGGGAGCAGCGGGCCCGCGGAACGGATGCCCACCGGGCGCTCGGGAAGATCGAGCTGGAACCAGACCTGTTTGTGCGCCGGGGTGTACTCGACGCCCCACCGGGAAGCGAGTGCCGCGCAGAGCAGCAGACCGCGGCCGCCCTCACGATCGGGGCTGCCGAAGTCGAGTCCGGTGCTCTGGAGCGGGATCTCCCGCTCCGGGTAGTGGTCGGAGACCTCGACCCGGACGCCGTCCTCCGTGCGCAGGCACAGCACGTCGGCGGCGGTGCCTGCATGCACCACGGCATTGGTCACGAGCTCGCTGGTGAGCACGACCGCGTCGTCGACGATGTCGGTGTACCCCCACCCCTGCAGGGTGTCACGGACAAAGGCGCGGGCGGTCGCGACGGAGCGCCCGACCGGGTCGAAGGTGGCAGCCGCGCGAGCGGTGATCACAGCACTCCCCATATGGTGTCTCGTCGCTTCCCCGAGTCCTGTGCCCGTTTCTCGCCGCTTCGATTCGCCTGCCAGGCTAGACGCTAGCTCTCGGTGTCGGGTACACGAGGGCCGACTTCGGCCAAGCGCGACCAGGAAACGGTGTCCGGTCGGACAAGTGTGGTCTTCCCAACGGAGGGATGCGGGACAACCGTTGGAGGTTCCACCTCGATCAGTTCCAGCCTGGTAGCTTTCAACGATTTGACGTCCGCATGGTCACCCGTCGACGGTGGACTGTGGCGGTGAGCCAATGTGGAACTGGGCAAGATCCCAGGCAAGGCCCGAGCGATTCGGTCAACCCCTGCGGGAGGGACACGGTGGAGTCTGGCGTGGCGGCGCGGGGATCAGGAACGCGCACAAAAGGCGGACAGTCCGTGAAGAAACAGCGCAATGGAACCATCGAAGTGGACGCCGCGGCGCTCAACAGACTGCTGGCCGGCCTGGTGGCGATGCGCGACGGGAATTTCCGCAGGCGTCTGACCGTCTCGGGCGAGGGGCCGATGGCGGAGATCTCGGCGGTCTTCAACGAGGTTGCCGACCGCAATCTCCACCTCACCGGCGAGCTGGCCCGGGTACGTCGCGTGGTGGGGCGTGAGGGGAAGCTCACCGAGCGCCTTGAGACCGGGGCCTGCGAGGGCTCCTGGGCCGCGGCCATCGATGCCTCGAACGAGCTGGTCGACGACCTGGCGCGGCCGGTCTCGGAGGTCGGGCGGGTGCTGTCGGCGGTGGCCGACGGTGATCTGGAACAGCGGATGGAACTCCGGTCGCACACGGCCGACGAGACCGTGCGACCGCTGCGCGGCGAGTTCTTGAAGGTGGCCCGTACGGTCAACAACCTGGTCGACCAGCTGTCGGCATTCACCGAGCAGGTGACGCGGGTCGCGGTCGAGGTGGGTACCGAGGGCAAGCTGGGCGGACAGGCCCAGGTGCGCGGAATGTCCGGTTCCTGGAAGGACCTCACGGACTCCGTCAACACCATGGCGTACCGGCTGACCGCACAGGTGCGGGACATCGCCCTGGTGACGACGGCGGTGGCCAAGGGCGATCTGTCGCGGAAGGTCACCGTCCACGTGGCCGGCGAGATGCTGCAGCTGAAGAACACCGTCAACACGATGGTCGACCAGCTGTCGTCGTTCTCCTCCGAGGTGACCCGGGTCGCCCGTGAGGTGGGCACGGAGGGTGAGCTCGGTGGGCAGGCGACGGTGCCTGGTGTGGCCGGCGTGTGGAAGGACCTCACCGACTCCGTCAACACGATGGCCGGGAACCTCACCTCGCAGGTGCGCGGGATCGCGGAGGTGACGACGGCGGTCGCCAGTGGCGACCTGTCGCAGAAGGTCACCGTGAGCGCCCGCGGCGAGGTGGCGCAGCTCGCCGAGACGATCAACCAGATGACCGAGACGCTGCGGACCTTCGCGGACGAAGTGACGCGGGTGGCCAGCGAGGTCGGTGGCGAGGGGCTGCTCGGCGGTCAGGCGCAGGTGCCGGGTGCGGCGGGCACCTGGAAGGACCTCACCGACTCGGTGAACACGGTCTTCCGGAACCTGACGACACAGGTGCGGGACATCGCGCAGGTGACCACGGCGGTGGCCAGCGGGGACATGACGCAGAAGGTCACCGTGGATGTGGCCGGCGAGATGCTGGAGCTGAAGAACACCGTCAACACGATGGTGGACCAGCTCCAGTCCTTCGGTTCGGAAGTGACCCGGGTCGCCCGGGAGGTCGGTGTCGAGGGCCGGCTGGGCGGTCAGGCCGAGGTGCCGGGTGCGGCGGGTACGTGGAAGGACCTCACGGACTCGGTGAACACGGCGTTCCGGAACCTGACGGGTCAGGTGCGGGACATCGCGCAGGTGACGACCGCGGTCGCGAACGGTGATCTGTCGCAGAAGGTCACCGTGGATGTGGCCGGCGAGATGCTGGAGCTGAAGAACACCGTCAACACGATGGTGGCGCAGCTGTCGTCCTTCGCCGACCAGGTGACCCGGATGGCGCGGGACGTGGGCACGGAAGGCCGCCTGGGCGGTCAGGCGCGGGTCGACGGCGTCTCCGGTACCTGGAAGGAGCTCACCGACTCCGTCAACTTCATGGCCGGGAACCTGACTTCCCAGGTGCGTCAGATCGCCCAGGTGACCACGGCGGTCGCCCGGGGCGATCTGTCGCAGAAGATCGACGTGGACGCCCGCGGCGAGATCCTCGAACTGAAGAACACCATCAACACGATGGTGGACCAGCTCTCCGCCTTCGCCGACCAGGTGACCAGGGTGGCACGCGAGGTGGGCACCGACGGTCGGCTCGGCGGCCAGGCGCAGGTCCCCGGCGTGGCCGGGGTGTGGCGCGATCTGACCGACTCGGTGAACGGCATGGCGGGGAACCTCACCGCTCAGGTCCGTAACATCGCGCAGGTCGCCACCGCGGTGGCGCGCGGTGACCTGTCGCAGAAGATCGACGTGGACGCCCGCGGCGAGATCCTGGAGCTGAAGAACACCCTCAACACGATGGTGGACCAGCTCTCGAACTTCGCCGAGCAGGTGACGCGGGTCGCCCGTGAGGTGGGTACGGAAGGCATCCTGGGCGGCCAGGCCGAGGTGCAGGGTGTGTCCGGTACGTGGAAGGACCTCACCCAGTCCGTCAACGGCATGGCGAACAACTTGACCTTGCAGGTCCGCAACATCGCCGAGGTCACCACCGCGGTCGCCAAGGGCGATCTCTCCAAGAAGATCACCGTCGACGCCAAGGGCGAGATCCTCGAACTGGTGACGACCGTCAACACGATGGTCGACCAGCTGCTCAACTTCGCCGACGAGGTGACGCGAGTCGCCCGTGAGGTGGGTACCGAGGGCATCCTGGGCGGTCAGGCACGGGTGCGCGGCGCGACCGGCATCTGGAAGGACCTCAGCGACAACGTCAACCTGATGGCCAACAACCTGACCAGCCAGGTGCGGAACATCTCCCGGGTCTCGTCCGCGGTCGCCAACGGCGATCTGACCAAGAAGGTCACCGTCGAGGCGCGTGGCGAGGTCGCCGAGCTCGCCGACACCGTCAACACGATGGTGACGACGCTGTCCTCGTTCGCCGACGAGGTGACGCGAGTCGCCCGCGAGGTGGGTACCGAGGGCGAGCTCGGCGGTCAGGCGCGGGTGCCGGGAGTCTCCGGTACGTGGAAGGACCTCACCGAGTCGGTGAACTCGATGGCGTCCAACCTGACCGGTCAGGTGCGCCAGATCGCCACGGTCACCACCGCCATCGCCAAGGGCGATCTCACCAAGAAGATCGACATCGACGCGCGCGGTGAGATCCAGGAGCTGAAGAACACCATCAACACGATGGTCGACCAGCTGTCGTCCTTCGCCGAGCAGGTGACCCGGGTGGCCCGTGAGGTGGGCACCGAGGGTCAGCTGGGCGGTCAGGCGCGGGTCCGGGACGTCGACGGAACCTGGCGCGATCTCACCGAGTCCGTGAACGAGATGGCCGGGAACCTGACCCGTCAGGTGCGGGCCATCGCGGCCGTCGCCACCGCGGTGACCCGCGGCGATCTCAACCTCAAGATCGATGTGGACGCGGCCGGTGAGATCCAGGCCCTGCAGGACAACATCAACACGATGATCGCCAACCTGCGCGACACCACTGCCACCAACAAGGAGCAGGACTGGCTCAAGGGCAACCTCGCCCGGATCTCCGGTCTGATGCAGGGACGCCGTGATCTCGACGACGTCGCCTCGCTGATCATGAGCGAGCTGACCCCGGTCGTCTCGGCACAGCACGGGGCGTTCTTCCTGGCCGTGCCCACCGGTGACACCGACGCGGTGGTGGCGGACGCGGACCAGGAGGGTGCGTACGTACTCCGCATGCGGGGCAGCTACGGCTACTCCGCAGGCTCGATGCCCACGTCCTTCCGGCCCGGCGAAACGCTCATCGGTACGGCGGCGGAGGAGAAGCGGACGATCCAGGTGGACAACGTGCCGCAGGGCTATCTGAAGATCTCATCGGGCCTCGGCGAGGCGCCGCCGGCGCATGTGATCGTGCTGCCGGTGCTCTTCGAGGGGCAGGTCCTCGGTGTGATCGAGCTGGCCTCGTTCCAGCCGTTCACCCACATCCAGCGGGACTTCCTCAACCAGCTCGCCGAGATGATCGCGACCAGCGTCAACACGATCAGCGTCAACACCAAGACGGAGAAGCTCCTGGAGCAGTCGCAGGAGCTGACCGAGCAGCTGCGCGACCGCTCGGAGGAGCTGGAGAACCGGCAGAAGGCGCTCCAGGCGTCCAACGCCGAACTGGAGGAGAAGGCCGAACTGCTGGCCCAGCAGAACCGCGACATCGAGGTGAAGAACACCGAGATCGAGGAGGCGCGGCAGGTCCTGGAGGAGCGGGCCGAGCAGCTCGCGGTCTCGATGCGCTACAAGTCCGAGTTCCTGGCGAACATGTCGCACGAGCTGCGCACACCGCTCAACTCACTGCTCATCCTGGCCAAGCTGCTCGCGGACAACGCCGAGGGGAATCTCTCCCCGAAGCAGGTGGAGTTCGCCGAGACGATCCACGGCGCAGGTTCCGACCTGCTGCAGCTGATCAACGACATCCTCGATCTGTCGAAGGTCGAGGCGGGCAAGATGGACGTCAGCCCGACCCGGATCGCACTGGTCCAGCTGGTCGACTACGTGGAGGCGACCTTCCGGCCGCTCACCGCCGAGAAGGGGCTCGACTTCTCCGTACGGGTGTCGCCGGAGCTTCCCGCCACGCTGCACACGGACGAGCAGCGGCTCCTCCAGGTACTGCGGAACCTCCTTTCCAACGCGGTGAAGTTCACCGACAGTGGCGCCGTGGAGCTGGTGATCCGGCCTGCCGGCGCGGATGTGCCGAACGCCATCCGCGAGCAGCTCCTGGAAGCCGGTTCGCTGCGCGACGCCGACGCCGATCTGATCGCGTTCTCGGTCACCGACACCGGGATCGGGATCGCGTCCAGCAAGATGCTGGTGATCTTCGAGGCGTTCAAGCAGGCGGACGGTACGACCAGTCGCAAGTACGGCGGCACGGGGCTCGGGCTGTCCATCAGCAGGGAGATCGCCCGGCTTCTCGGTGGCGAGATTCATGCGTCGAGCGAGCCGGGCCGCGGCTCGACCTTCACGCTGTATCTGCCGTTGCACCTCAGCGAGCTGCCGCCGCAGGGCTATCCGCAGATCGGCCCCGGTTCCATCGAGGCGCACGGTGCCGCGGCCGGGAACGGTCTGGTCCCGGAGACGGGCTCAGGGACGGCGCTGCACCACGTGGCCGGTTCCGCGGGCCTTTTCCGGCGGCGTCGCAAGGCGCTCGGCGGGGCGGAGCGGCGGACCGCGCTGCCGTCCAGGCCCGCCGGGCACACCGAGCCGGCTGCACCGGCTCAGGAGTCGTTGACCCGGTCCGGCCAGGAGGAGCCCGAGGTCCGCAGGGTCTTCCGGTTCAGCGGCGAGAAGGTCCTCATCGTCGACGACGACATCCGTAACGTCTTCGCGCTCACCAGCGTGCTGGAGCAGCACGGGCTCTCGGTGCTGTACGCGGAGAACGGGCGCGAGGGCATCGAAGTCCTGGAACAGCACGACGATGTGACGGTCGTGCTGATGGACATCATGATGCCGGAGATGGACGGCTACGCGACGACGACGGCGATCCGCAGGATGCCGCAGTTCGCCGGGCTGCCCATCATCGCGCTGACCGCGAAGGCGATGAAGGGTGACCGGGAGAAGGCGATCGACTCCGGTGCTTCCGACTATGTCACCAAGCCTGCCGATGCCGATCATCTGCTTTCCGTCATGGAGCAGTGGATGCGCGGAGAGTGATCGCCTCTGGAGCAAATCGCGATAAGTGGCCGATCGACTGTGCTCGAAGGGGTGTGAGAACGCGGTGGACGGGGAACCTTCTGGTCTCCCACCGCGTTTCCGGTACGTGCACAGTGACATCGCGGTGACAGGGTGTGGTGACGGGCGGGGTGCGGCTACCATGACCGGCACAAGGACGGACGGCGTAAGGGAGTCGTCCCCTGGGGCGGCGCCCGGTGCAATTCCGGGGCGAGGAGGACGGGCCATGGTGCAGAAGGCCAAGATCCTCCTGGTCGATGACCGGCCGGAGAATCTGCTGGCGCTGGAGGCCATCCTCTCTGCGCTCGATCAGACGCTGGTACGGGCATCGTCAGGGGAGGAAGCGCTCAAAGCGCTGCTCACGGACGATTTCGCGGTCATTCTGCTGGACGTCCAGATGCCTGGCATGGACGGTTTCGAGACCGCCGCGCACATCAAGCGGCGGGAGCGGACCCGGGACATCCCGATCATCTTCCTCACCGCGATCAACCACGGTCCGCATCACACCTTCCGGGGTTACGCGGCCGGCGCGGTGGACTACATCTCGAAGCCGTTCGATCCCTGGGTGCTGCGCGCCAAGGTCTCGGTCTTCGTCGAGCTGTACATGAAGAACTGCCAGTTGCGTGAGCAGGCGGCGCTGTTGCGGCTGCAGTTGGAGGGCGGCGGCCACCCCGGCGCCGACCAGGAGAAGGAGCCTGCCGGTCTGCTGGCCGAGCTCTCGGCGCGCCTCGCGGCCGTCGAGGAGCAGGCGGAGGCGCTCTCCAAGCAGCTCGACGAGGAGTCGGCGGACGCCGCCGCGGTGGCCACCGCGGCCCATCTGGAGCGGAAACTGACCGGACTGCGGCGCGCGCTCGATGCGCTGGAGCCCGGCACCGGAAGCGGCACGGCCGCGATTCCCTCGTAACGCTGTCACTCGCCGAACTCCCCGGCCCGGGAACCGGGTTCGGGGACGGATGCTCGTTCCTCCCCTGGTGAGGGCGCGTCAGTTTCCGGTCTCTGTAGGGCGACACGGTCGGGTGAACCAAGAGGGGCACGTGTTCACGGCGGCCAACACCGGTAACCTCGGCCCCATGGCCTCACGTACGTCCGGCAAGGGTTCCCAGGGCACGGCGGGCACCGCGAAGCGTCCCGGCCGTACCGGGGGCCCGGCGAAGAAAGCCGCGCCCGCGAAGAAGACCACACCCGCGAAGAAGGCTCCGGCCAAGAAGGCGGTGGCGAAGAAGGCGGCGGCGCCCAGGCCCGCACCGTCTCCCACCGGGGGTGTGTACCGGCTGGTGCGCGCCGTCTGGCTCGGTGCGGCCCACGCCGTCGGCGCGATGTTCCGCGGCATAGGCCGCGGTGCCAAGGGACTCGATCCCGCACACCGCAAGGACGGCGTCGCGCTGCTGCTGCTCGGTCTCGCGCTGGTCGTGGCCGCGGGCACCTGGTCGAATCTGCGGGGTCCCGTCGGCGACCTCGTCGAGATGCTCGTCACCGGCGCCTTCGGGCGGCTTGATCTGCTCGTACCCGTACTGCTCGGCGCCATCGCCGTACGGCTGATCCTCTATCCCGAGAAGCCCGAGGCCAACGGCCGTATCGTCATCGGACTCTCCGCCCTGGTCATCGGCGTGCTCGGACAGGTCCACATCGCGTGCGGATCGCCCGGCCGCGGGGACGGCACCGACGCGATGCAGGACGCCGGCGGACTCATCGGCTGGGCCGCCTCCAAGCCGCTGGTCTTCACCATGGGCGAGGTCCTCGCCGTACCACTGCTCCTGCTGCTCACTGTCTTCGGTCTGCTCGTCGTCACCGCGACCCCGGTGAACGCGATCCCGCAGCGGCTGCGGCTGCTCGGCTCCAGGCTGGGGATCGTCGACCCGGTGTACGACCCCGAGGCGGAGGACGAGAGCGACGACGAGCGGTACGACGAGCAGTGGCGCGAGGCGCTTCCCGCCCGCTCGCGGCGCGCCTCCGTACGCCGCTCCGAGGCGCCCGAGGAGTACGCCCCCGAGCAGGCGGAGGCCGAGGCACTCTCCAAGCGCCGCAGGCCGCGCAGGCCGTCGGTGCAGCCCGCGATGAACCGCACCATGGACGCGGTGGATGTAGCCGCGGCCGCGGCCGCGGCGCTCGACGGCGCGGTGCTCAACGGCATGCCGCCCTCGGCGATCGTCGCCGACCTGACCCAGGGCGTCTCCGTCGAGCGTGACCGCGAGCGCTCGGGCACTCCGGTGCCGGGTGCCCGCGAGGCGGAGCCGGGCACCGGGGCGGGGAAGGTCGCGGCGACCTCCGGCGGTGTACCCGATCTGACGAAGCCCGCCCCCGATCCGTCGCAGTCCCAGCCCCTGCCGGCCCGCGCCGAGCAGCTGCAGCTCTCCGGCGACATCACGTACGCGCTGCCCTCGCTCGATCTGCTGGAACGCGGCGGTCCGGGCAAGACCCGGAGTGCTGCCAACGACGCGATCGTCGCCTCACTGACCAACGTCTTCACCGAGTTCAAGGTCGACGCCGCCGTCACCGGCTTCACCCGAGGACCGACGGTGACGCGGTACGAGGTGGAGCTCGGACCGGCCGTGAAGGTCGAGCGGATCACCGCGCTGGCCAAGAACATCGCGTACGCCGTCGCCAGCCCCGACGTCCGGATCATCTCGCCGATCCCGGGGAAGTCCGCCGTCGGCATCGAGATCCCCAACACCGACCGGGAGATGGTCAACCTCGGCGATGTGCTGCGCCTCGCGGACGCGGCCGAGGACGACCACCCGATGCTGGTCGCGCTCGGCAAGGACGTCGAGGGCGGCTACGTGATGGCCAACCTCGCGAAGATGCCGCACGTGCTGGTGGCCGGTGCGACCGGTTCCGGCAAGTCGTCCTGCATCAACTGCCTGATCACCTCGGTCATGGTGCGGGCGACCCCGGACGACGTGCGGATGGTGCTGGTCGACCCCAAGCGCGTCGAACTGACCGCTTACGAGGGCATCCCGCACCTGATCACGCCGATCATCACCAACCCGAAGCGCGCCGCCGAGGCCCTGCAATGGGTCGTACGGGAGATGGACCTCCGGTACGACGACCTCGCCGCGTTCGGTTACCGGCACATCGACGACTTCAACCAGGCCGTGCGCAACGGCAAGGTCAAGCCGCCGGAAGGCAGCGAGCGCGAGCTCTCGCCGTACCCGTATCTCCTGGTGATCGTCGACGAGCTCGCCGACCTGATGATGGTTGCTCCACGCGACGTCGAGGACGCCATCGTCCGCATCACCCAGCTGGCGCGCGCCGCCGGTATCCACCTGGTGCTCGCGACCCAGCGGCCCTCGGTCGACGTCGTCACCGGTCTGATCAAGGCGAACGTGCCCTCCCGGCTTGCCTTCGCGACCTCGTCGCTCGCCGACAGCCGCGTGATCCTGGATCAACCTGGCGCCGAGAAGCTCATCGGAAAGGGTGACGGACTGTTCCTGCCGATGGGTGCCAACAAGCCCACCCGCATGCAGGGTGCCTTCGTCACCGAGGGCGAGGTCGCGGCCATCGTCCAGCACTGCAAGGATCAGATGGCGCCGGTCTTCCGCGAGGACGTGGTGGTCGGCTCCGCCAAGAAGAAGGAGATCGACGAGGACATCGGCGACGACCTCGATCTGCTCTGCCAGGCAGCCGAACTGGTCGTCTCCACCCAGTTCGGGTCCACCTCGATGCTCCAGCGCAAGCTGCGGGTCGGCTTCGCCAAGGCAGGCCGGCTGATGGACCTGATGGAGTCGCGCAACATCGTCGGACCGAGCGAGGGGTCGAAGGCGCGCGACGTCATGGTGAAACCGGACGAGCTGGACGGGGTGCTGGCCCAGATCCGCGGGGAAACCGAGTCGTAAGGGTGGGAAGAGCAACCGTTTCGTCGGGTCGTACGTCAATTTGACTGGAGGGACAGCAGAATGTACTTCCACGGGGCGGTCCGGTGAATAGGACAGTGTTCGAATCTGATGGCGTACAAAGTCCTCTCTCCCGGTTGCCCCACCCTTTCGTACCACCCCTAGACTGAACACCCAGCAGGTGGCTCACGCTCGAAAGGCGCCCCCGTGTCCATCGGCAACTCCCCCGAAGACGACCGGCCTTCGATCGGTCGAGTGCTCCAGCAGGCTCGAATCGCCGCAGGTCTCACGGTCGAAGAGGTCAGCTCGTCCACCCGGGTGCGCATCCCCATCGTGCACGCGATCGAAGAGGACGACTTCACCCGCTGTGGCGGCGATGTGTACGCCCGCGGCCATATCCGTACGTTGGCGCGTGCTGTAGGCATCGATCCGGAACCGCTGGTTTCGCAGTACGACGGCGAGCACGGTGGCCGACCCGCGCCCACACCGGCGGCGCCGCTGTTCGAAGCCGAGCGGATCCGTTCCGATCCCCGTCGGCCCAACTGGACCGCGGCCATGGTCGCGGCGATCGTCGTCGTCATCGGCTTCGTCGGCTTCACCTTCTTCAAGGGTGGCGACGACAGCGGTACGACCACCCAGGTCGCGGAGGGCTCGACGCCCAACACGACCAGTCCCAAGCCCAAGCCCACCAAGTCCGCCGACCCCAAGCCCGTACCCTCCGACAGCGCCATCGCCGCGGCCCCGCGGGACAAGGTGACGGTCAAGCTCAGCGCCACTGCGGGCAACAGCTGGATCTCCGCCAAGGACCACAACGGGCGGATGCTCTTCGACGGTCTGCTGCAGAAGGGCCAGTCCAAGACCTTCCAGGACAAGGAGCGCGTCGACCTCGTCCTTGGAGACGCCGGTTCGATCGAGCTCTTCGTCAACGGGAAGAAGGTTGAGGACAAGTTCCAGCCGGGTCAGGTCGAACGGCTCACGTACACGAAGGGCGACCCCGAGGTCGGCTGACCGGCAGCACGTTGTGACACGAGCGCCCGGCCGCCCAGCCGGGCGCTCGACCCGTTGTTACTCGCTGTCACAGGGGAACCCTGCTCGGCGGGGCCAGTGCCAGGACAAAGTAGTCTTGAGCCCATGCCCGAACGCCGTACCGTCGCCCTTGTCACTCTTGGCTGCGCCCGTAACGAGGTGGACTCGGAGGAGCTCGCAGGCCGCTTGGCAGCGGACGGCTGGGAGCTCGTCGAGGATGCCTCCGACGCGGATGTCGCCGTCGTCAACACCTGTGGGTTCGTCGAGGCCGCCAAGAAGGACTCCGTCGACGCACTCCTCGAAGCCAACGATCTGAAGGACCACGGCCGGACCCAGGCCGTGGTCGCCGTCGGCTGCATGGCCGAGCGCTACGGCAAGGACCTTGCCGAAGCCCTGCCGGAAGCCGACGGAGTCCTCGGATTCGATGACTACGCCGACATCTCCGACCGCCTCCAGACCATCCTCAACGGGGGCATCCACGCCTCCCACACCCCGCGTGACCGGCGCAAGCTGCTGCCGATCAGCCCGGCCGAGCGGCAGGACGCCGCCGTCGCGCTGCCCGGACACGCGCAGGAAGCCGCCCCGGCCCCCGCGGACCTCCCGGACGGGGTTGCTCCGGTCTCCGGGCCGCGCGCCCCGCTGCGCCGCCGGCTGGGCACCAGCCCGGTCGCCTCCGTGAAGCTCGCCTCCGGCTGCGACCGCCGCTGCTCGTTCTGCGCCATCCCGTCCTTCCGCGGTTCCTTCATCTCGCGGCGCCCCTCGGACGTGCTGCAGGAGACCCGCTGGCTGGCCGGGCAGGGCGTCAAGGAGGTCATGCTGGTCTCCGAGAACAACACCTCGTACGGCAAGGACCTCGGCGATATCCGGCTGCTGGAGACGCTGCTGCCGGAGCTCGCCGATGTCGACGGGATCGAGCGGATCCGGGTCAGCTACCTGCAGCCCGCCGAGATGCGGCCCGGTCTGATCGACGTACTGACCTCGACGCCGAAGGTCGCTCCGTACTTCGACCTCTCCTTCCAGCACTCCGCCCCCGGTGTGCTGCGGGCGATGCGCCGCTTCGGCGACACCGACCGCTTCCTGGAGCTCCTGGAGACCATCCGGAACAAGGCGCCGCAGGCCGGTGCGCGGTCGAACTTCATCGTGGGCTTCCCCGGGGAGACCGAGGCGGACCTCGCCGAGCTGGAACGCTTCCTCACGGGCGCGCGGCTCGACGCGATCGGCGTCTTCGGTTACTCCGACGAGGAGGGCACCGAGGCGGTCGGTTACGACAACAAGCTGGACGCCGACGTCATCGCGGAACGGCTCGCGCACATCTCACAGCTGGCCGAGGAGCTGACCTCGCAGCGCGCCGAGGAGCGGCTCGGGGAGTCCCTGCAAGTGCTGGTCGAGTCCGTCGACCCCACCGAGGACGAGCCGCGCGCGGTGGGTCGTGCCGCGCACCAGGCACCCGAAACGGACGGCCAGGTGCTTTTCACCGCACGCGAGGGTCTCGTGCCGGGCCGTATGGTCGAGGCAAAGGTGGTGGGCACCGAAGGGGTGGACCTGGTGGCCGAGTGTTCCGAGCTTGCGGAGGCAGCCAGATGACGGGAGTCCCGGCATCCGCGGCAGGCGGTTCCGGCGCGAAGCCGGTCCGCGGCGGCAAGCTGGGCGCTGCGGCCGTCAACCAGGCCAGCCTGTGGAACATCGCCAATATCCTCACCATGGCGCGGCTGCTGCTGGTGCCGGGTTTCGTCGTGCTGCTGCTTCACAACGGCGGCTACGACCCCGCCTGGCGGTCCTTCGCCTGGGCGACGTTCGCCATCGCCATGATCACCGACCTTTTCGACGGTCATCTGGCGCGTACGTACAACCTGGTCACCGACTTCGGGAAGATCGCCGACCCGATCGCCGACAAGGCGATCATGGGTGCCGCGCTGATCTGCCTGTCGTACCTCGGTGATCTGCCGTGGTGGGTCACCGGCGTGATCCTCTTCCGCGAGATCGGCATCACGCTGATGCGGTTCTGGGTGATCCGGCATGCGGTGATCCCGGCCAGTCGCGGCGGGAAGATGAAGACGCTGGCACAGGGGACGGCCGTCGGGATGTACGTCCTGGCGCTGACCGGCCCGCTTGCCACACTGCGCTTCTGGGTGATGGCGGTGGCCGTCGTGCTCACGGTCGTCACCGGACTCGACTACGTGCGTCAGGCCGTCGTGCTGCGACGCCAGGGTCTGGCGGCCGAACGGGCCGCAGCGGCGGCTGCCGAGGCGTCCGAGGTCCGTGGCCCGGCGGAGGCCGAGCGGTGACTGCCGCGGCCCGGGTGCTGCAGCAGCTTGTACGGCGTGGGGAGACCCTCGCCGTCGCCGAGTCGCTGACCGGCGGCCTGCTTGCGGCGGAGCTCACTTCCGTACCCGGTGCCTCGCGCTCCTTCCGCGGGTCCGTGACGGCCTACGCGACGCCCCTGAAGCGGGATGTGCTGGCTGTGGACGGGGCCCTGCTGGCAGCGCGCGGGGCCGTGGATCCCGAGGTCGCCCGGCAGATGGCGATCGGTGTCCGACGGATTCTCGGTGCAGACTGGGGAGTGGCGACCACCGGCGTCGCGGGACCCGATGAACAGGACGGAAGGCCGGTCGGAACGGTCTACGTCGCCGTGGCAGGGCCGGACGGCGCGGAGAAAGTGGCCGCGCTGCGGTTGAACGGTGACCGGGCGGACATCCGTAGAGAGAGCGTACGGAGCGTGCTCGAACTGCTCTCCGGAGAACTCGACGACAATGTGAGCGCACAGGATACGGAACAGAACGGGGGGAATTGATGTTTGCAGCCCTGAGTGAACACGACATCGCTCCCCGCACGGCCGCAGCGCGAGGCGGTACGGTGGGGCGTGAAGGATGCGGCTACGCGGTCCGAGGAGGGAGCCACCGATGATTCTGCTCCGTCGCCTGCTTGGTGACGTGCTGCGTCGGCAGCGCCAGCGCCAAGGCCGTACTCTGCGCGAAGTCTCCTCGTCCGCCCGAGTCTCGCTCGGCTATCTCTCCGAGGTGGAGCGGGGGCAGAAGGAGGCATCCTCCGAGCTGCTCTCCGCCATTTGCGACGCGCTTGACGTACGGATGTCCGAGCTCATGCGTGAAGTGAGCGATGAGCTGTCGCTGGCTGAGCTGGCCGAGTCGGCAGCAGCCAGCGATCCGGTGCCAGTGCCGGTACGCCCGATGCTCAATTCCGTCTCCGTGACGTCGGTGGCAGGTGTGCCGACGGGAAGGGTGACGATCAAGGCACCCGCGGAAGCGGTGGATGTCGTCGCCGCCTGACCCGCGCGGTCCGGTGTGAACCAGAGCCCCGGCCGGCCCCTTCGCGGGGGTGGCCGGGGCTCTGGTGTGTGCGGACGCCGCCATCAGGGACTCGCTCGCCGTTTCGGATGCGTGCGCCGGTCAACGAAGCTTGCGTCCTCAGGTCGCCCTGCGTCCGAAGCACCGCTTCAGCTCATCCACTGCGGAGAAGTAGCTGCCCTTCGACGGCCGCACCGGAGGTTCTGGATGCGGCTCCGGTGGTCCCGGGCGAGACTGCAGAGAGGAACACCAGGGTCACCGAGATCGCGCAGTGCCTGAGCGGTATCGGTTCCGAAGTGCTGTTCCACGCGCAGCTTGGGCCGTGAACCTGCGGCAACACACCTGGACGAGCCAGACGGAGAGCGCGTAACGGTGTCCGCCTCGGACATGCGCGCCGGTACTGCGCCGGTACTGCGCCGGTACGCCCTCCCGCTGGGCGATCGGGCCGGACTAGGTTCGGCCGGAGGAGGCAGCCATGGTACGGAGATGGGTGCCCGCGCTCGTTCTCGGCGGGGTGTGGTGGTGGGCCGTGCTCCGGCTGGTCCTTCAGCCGGAACATGCCGGGCTGGTCGAGGGCGCGGTGACGGCGGGCGGATGGGGGCTCAGCCTCCTGCCCGTCCATGTGGCCGCGAGCGTCCGGCCCACGGGAACGATCAGGGCCCGTGCGGAGACGATCGGTGCCGCCGCGGGCGCGTGGTGCGTGACCGGGGTGCGCGGTGTCGAGACGGCCTGGCGTACTACCAGGGCATGGCGACGCCGCCGTTCGGACGGAGAATCTGACCGGTCATGAAGGCCGAAGCGTCGGATGCGAGATGCAGGACCGTGTGGGCGACGTCCTCGGGCTCACCCACCCGGCCGAGCGCGGATATCCGTACCATCGCGCCCTCGGCCCGGTGCTGCTGCTCTGCGTCGTGTCGGGCGGTCATCGGCGTACGGATCCAACCGGGGGCGACGGCGTTGACGCGGATGCCCTGAGGGCCCAGCTCGGTCGCCAGGGTCCTGGTCAGCTGGACGACTGCCGCCTTGGCCGCGCTGTAGCAGAGCAGGCCCGGACTTGAGGCGTCGACCGCGCCCGAGGCCATGGTGATCATCGAGCCGGGTGCGCCGCGCGCGATCATGCTGCGGGCGACCTCCTGGCAGGCATACAGAACCCCCTTGAAATTGACGGCCATGACCCGGTCCAGGTCCTCGTCAGTCGTCTCCAGAACGCTGCTCGTATGCATGATTCCGGCGACGGCGGCCAGGATGCCGACCTCACCCGCTGTGGCGACCGCGCTCCTGAGCTGACTGCGGTCGGTGACATCAAGGGGATGGGTGGGGCTTCGCCACCAGCCGCAGTGATCATTTCCCGGGTCTCCAGCAGACCCTTCTCGTCGAGGTCCGCGCAGTGGACGGTGGCTCCCGCCTGCGCGAGCAGGACGGCGCAGGCTCGGCCGATGCCGCCGGCCGCTCCGGTGATGAACGCGGACCTGCCGGTGAGGTCGTACGCGGTGAGAGGCATGTCCGGACCGTACGACTGGATCTGACGATGCGTCAACTATGGTGTGGGGCCTGATTGGCAGCGGGGGCACCAGTAGGCGGGGCGGGTGACCTGCTCCGCCGCGCGGATGGGGGTGCCGCAGCGCAGACAGGGGCGGTGTGTCCTGCCGTAGACCCAGAGGCGCTCACGGGGGCCGTAGCCGTTGGGCTGTGCTCGGGTGGTCGTGCGGACCGTGCGGTTGCGGTTGGCTTCGAGGAGTTGCTTGGCCGTGGCTACCAGACGGGCGGCGGTGGAGGTGGGCAGCTCTCCGACGGGGAGCCAGGGGGTGGCGCGCGCGAGGAAGCAGAGCTCGGCCTTGTAGATGTTGCCGATACCGGCCAGGTTGCGCTGGTCGAGGAGGGCTTCGCCGAGGGGGCGGGCGGGGTCGGCCAGCAGGTTGCGCAGGGCGGTGTCGGGGTCCCAGCCGGGGCCCAGCAGATCGGGCCCGAGGTGGCCGACCGCCTTCTCCTCGTCGGCTGTGCGGAGGAGTTCGAGAACGGGGAGCCGGTAGCCGACCGCGGTGAGGTGGGCGGTGGAGAGGACCGCGCGGATCTGGTGGCCCGGGCCGCCGCGCCAGCGCTCGCGCGCAGCGTAGAGGCGCCAGGCGCCGTCCATCCCGAGATGGCTGTGCAGGGTGAGGCCGCCCTCGATCCGGGTGAGGAGATGCTTGCCGCGCGGGGTGACGCCGAGAACGGTCCGGCCCGTGAGGTCCGCGGTGGCGAAGCGGGGGACGCGCAGGTCGGAGTGGGTGAGGACCTGACCGGCCAGCGCGATGTGCAGACGCTGGGCGGTCTGCAGGACGGTATCTCCCTCGGGCATACCTCCATGATGCGTGGTGCGGGGTGGGCATGCGGGCGGGTACCGGTGGATGTGTGCGGCGGTGTGCGGGGTCACGCGCGCAGGCGGAGGCCTCTTGGAGTGGCGTGGAATCCGGCCGTCTCCAGCGTGCGACCCAGCGGCGAGGTCAGGGACGAGGCGCCGTTGGTGCGCTCCACCGTGACCGTGCCGAGCGCCCCGGCGCGCGCTGCGCCGGCCAGCGCCTCGGCCGCCGCCCGGAGCGCGGGGTCCTCCGGGTCGGTCGGCCAAGCGAGCAGCGTCTTGCCGCCGCGCTCCATGTACAGCGTCAGTTCGCCGTCGACCAGGACGACCAGGGCACCTGCCTTGCGCCCCGGTCTGTGTCCGGCGCCGTCCGGCGGTTCGGGCCAGGACAGGGCCGCGCCGTACGCATTGGCCGGATCGGCGGCCGCGAGAACCAGGGCGCGGGGCGCCGAGCCCGGTTCCGTACGGTCGCGGGCGGTGGAGACCGCACGGAGCCGGTCGACCGCGCCGTCCATCGCGAACTGGGCCGCCCCCAGACCCTCGACGACATAGCCGCGGCGGGCCTGCCCGTTGTCCTCGAAGGCGGCAAGGATCCGATACGTCGCGGCAAAGCCGCCCTCGACGCCTTCGGCCTGGACCGCGCCACGGGTCACCACACCGTGCCGGTCGAGGAGGGTGCGGGCCAAGGCGTGGGCGCGGTGTGTGGGATCGGGCTCGGTACCGGGCAGCAGGGACCAGCGGCCCGAGACGGTGGGCGGACCGGTGCGCGATGCAGGGCGGGCCGTGGCGGTGAGCGAGCCGTAACGGCCGCGCGGGATGCTGCGCCTGGCGCGGTGGGCCGTCGATCCCGCAGTGCGTCCGGAGCCGAGGAGTGAGCGCAGCGGGGCCAGCGTGTCGTTGGTCAGCCGGCCGGACCAGGTCAGGTCCCAGAGGGCATCGGCGAGTTGCGGATCGGCGCAGTCCGGGTGTGTGGTGGCGCGCACCTGATCGGCGATCTGCCGGAAGAACAGCCCGTATCCGCCGGTCAGTGCGGTGAGGACGGATTCGTGCAGCGCACTGAGTTCGAGAGGGTGCGGGGGTGGGAGGAGCAGGGGTGCGCTGTCGGCGAGATAGAGGGACAGCCAGCCGTCCTTGCCGGGAAGGGCACCCGCACCGGCCCAGATCACCTCGCCGGTGGTGGTGAGTTCGTCGAGCAGGGCGGGGGCGTATCCCGTGACGCGTCCCGGCAGGATCAGCTTCTCCAGCGCCGATGCGGGGACAGGAGCGCCCTGCAACTGCTCGATGGCGCGGGCCAGTCCGTCGATTCCTCGCAGGCTGTTGTTCCCGAGATGCTGCCACTGCGGAAGGAAGCCGGCGAGGGCTGCGGGCGGGACCGGCTCCAGCTCCTGGCGCAGGGCGGCGAGCGAGCGGCGGCGGAGCCGGCGCAGCACCGTGGCGTCACACCACTCCTGGCCGATGCCGGCGGGGTGGAACTCGCCCTGCACAATCCGGCCCGAGGCGGCGAGCCGCTGCAGCGCACCGTCCGTGACGGCGGTGCCGAGGCCGAAGCGGGCAGCCGCCTGGGTGGAGGTGAACGGGCCGTGCGTGCGGGCGTAGCGGGCAAGGAGATCGCCGAGCGGATCCTTCACCGGCTCGGTGAAAGCCTCAGGGACGCCGACGGGGAGGGCCGTGCCCAGCGCGTCCCGCAGCCGGCCGGCGTCCTCGATCGCCGCCCAGTGGTCGGCTCCGCCGATCCGGACCCGGATGGCCCGGCGGGCCGAGGCCAGCTCCGCGGCCCAGGGCTGCTCGGCGCCGCGCTCGGCCAACTCGGCCTCGGTGAGCGGGCCGAGGACGCGCAGCAGATCGGCGACTCCCTCGATGTCCTTGATCCGGCGGTCCTCGGTGAGCCACTGGAGCTCCTGCTGCAGCTCGCCCAGCACCTCGGCGTCGAGCAGCTCGCGCAGTTCCGCCTGGCCGAGAAGCTCGGCGAGGAGATGGGAGTCCAGGGAGAGCGCGGCCGCCCGCCGCTCGGCCAGCGGCGAGTCGCCCTCGTACAGGAACTGTGCGACGTAGCCGAAGAGGAGCGAGCGGGCGAAGGGCGAGGGCTCCTGGGTGGTCACCTCGACCAGGCGGACGCGGCGCGCTTCGAGGTCGCCCATCAGTTCCACGAGCCCGGGGACGTCGAAGACGTCCTGAAGGCATTCGCGGACCGCTTCGAGAACGATCGGGAAGGAGCCGAACCCGGCGGCCACCTGGAGGAGCTGGGCGGCACGCTGGCGCTGCTGCCAGAGCGGGGTGCGCTTGCCGGGGCTGCGACGGGGCAGCAGCAGGGCGCGCGCCGCGCACTCGCGGAAGCGGGAGGCGAACAGAGCCGATCCGCCGACCTGGTCGGTGACGATCTGGTTGATCTCGCCCTGGTCGAAGGCGACGTCCGCGGCGCCGACCGGAGGCTGTTCGCTGTCGTATGCCGCGGCCAACGGGGCAGCCGGTTCCCGGACCGGATCCTCGGACGGATCGAAGGACGGATCGAAATCCAGAAGGTCCAGGCCCATCATGTCGGCGTCGGGGAGCCGCAGCACGATGCCGTCGTCGGCATGCATCACCTGGGCATCCATGCCGTACCGCTCGGCGAGGCGCGCACTCAGAGCCAGCGCCCAAGGGGCGTGGACCTGCGCGCCGAAGGGGGAGTGCACGACGACCCGCCAGTCGCCCAGCTCGTCGCGGAAGCGCTCGACGAGGATGGTCCGGTCATCGGGGACATGGCCGCAGGCGGCGCGCTGCTCGTCGATGTACGACAGGACGTTGTCGGCGGCCCAGGTGTCGAGACCGGCGGCGAGCAGCCGCGACCTGGAGTCCTCGGGCGACAGTCCGCCGATCTCACGGAGGAACGCGCCCAGAGCGCGGCCGAGCTCCAGCGGGCGGCCCAGCTGGTCGCCCTTCCAGAACGGCAGCCGTCCCGGAACGCCAGGGGCGGGCAACACCAGGACCCGGTCGCGGGTGATGTCCTCGATCCGCCAGGACGTAGTGCCCAGGGTGAAGACATCGCCGACCCGGGACTCGTACACCATCTCCTCGTCCAGCTCGCCGACCCGGCCGCCGCCCTTCTTGGGGTCGGCCCCGGCGAGGAAGACCCCGAAGAGCCCGCGGTCGGGGATCGTGCCGCCGGAGGTGACGGCGAGCCGCTGGGCGCCGGGGCGGCCAGTGACCGTACCGGCGACACGGTCCCACACCACGCGCGGACGCAGCTCGGCGAAGGCATCGGACGGATAGCGGCCCGCCAGCATGTCCAGCACGGCCGTGAACGCCGACTCCGGGAGCGAGGCGAAGGGGGCCGCGCGGCGGGTCACGGCCAGCAGGTCGTCCACCTGCCAGGTGTCCAGGGCGACCATGGCGACCAGCTGCTGGGCCAGCACGTCCAGCGGGTTCGACGGGATCCGGAGCGCCTCGATCGAGCCGGTGCGCATCCGCTCGGTGACCACCGCCGACTGCACCAGATCCCCCCGGTACTTCGGGAACACCACTCCGGTGGAGACCGCGCCGACCTGGTGGCCGGCACGGCCGACCCGCTGCAGCCCGGAGGCGACCGACGGCGGCGACTCCACCTGGATCACCAGATCGACCGCACCCATGTCGATGCCCAGCTCCAGGCTGGAGGTGGCGACCACGGCGGGCAGCCGGCCCGCCTTGAGGTCCTCCTCGACCTGGGCGCGCTGCTCCTTGGAGACCGAACCGTGGTGGGCACGGGCGAGCAGCGCGGGGGCGCCCTTCGCCGCACCGGACTCGGCCATGATCTCGGCGGGGGAGTGGGCCTCCGGCATTGTCTCGCCGGTGACCCGCTCGTACGCGATCTCGTTGAGCCGGTTGCACAACCGCTCCGCGAGACGGCGGGAGTTGGCGAAGACGATGGTGGAGCGGTGCGCCTGGACGAGATCGGCGATCCGCTCCTCGACATGCGGCCAGATCGACGGCTTGTCCGCCTGGCCCCCCTGGTCCGGGTCCGTGGCGGGGGAACCGCCGAGCTCGCCCAGATCCTCCACCGGCACGACCACCGACAGATCGAACTGCTTCGTGGACGGCGGCTGGACGATCTCCACCTTGCGCTGCGGGGAGAGGAACCGCGCCACCTCGTCGACCGGACGGACCGTCGCCGACAGACCGATCCGCCGCGCGGGACGCGGCAGCAGCTCGTCGAGGCGCTCCAGCGATACAGCGAGATGGGCGCCCCGCTTCGTACCGGCGACGGCGTGCACCTCGTCCAGAATTATCGTTTCGATCCCCGACAGGGCCTCGCGCGCCGACGACGTCAGCATCAGGAACAGCGACTCGGGGGTGGTGATCAGGATGTCCGGCGGGCGGGTCGCCATGGAGCGGCGCTCGGCGGGCGGGGTGTCGCCCGACCGGATGCCGACCCGCACATCGGGCTCGGGCAGCCCGAGGCGCACCGATTCCTGGCGGATGCCGATCAGCGGCGAGCGGAGGTTGCGCTCCACATCGACCGCGAGGGCCTTGAGCGGCGACACGTACAGCACGCGGCAGCGCTTCTTCGCCTCGGCGGGCGGCGGAACGGCTGCCAGCCGGTCCAGCGCGGCGAGAAACGCGGCGAGCGTCTTGCCCGATCCGGTGGGCGCGACGACCAGCACGTCCGAGCCCTCGCCGATCGCCCGCCAGGCGCCCTCCTGCGCGGACGTCGGCGCGCTGAAGGCACCCGCGAACCAGCTGCGGGTGGCGGGGGAGAACGCATCGAGAGCAGAGCCGGCCATGTCCCCCATCGTGCACCCGACCACTGACAACGGACTGATGCCGGAGGGTGACAAGGATCGGTACCCAAGGGTGACGAGGGTCGGTACCGGGCGGTGAGAACGGCCGGTACCGGACGCTGACCACGGCCGGCACCTGCAAGAATTCCGGGTATGGCGGCACGATCGGTCCCGGGGCCGGCCCCGGCTTCGGCTGCGGGGGAGTGGGCGAGGTACTGGCAGTACGCGGAACTGCCCGACCTCGATCTTCTGCGCGCCCGGTACGTCCGCCACACTTTCCCGCGCCACAGCCACGAGGGCTATGTCTTCGGCACCATCACCCGGGGCGTCGAGGACGTCGGGCTGCCCGGCGGCACCGTGCACGCGGGTCCCGGCACCGTCGTCATGATCAATCCGGAGGTGCCGCACACCGCCCGGGCCGGGGCCCCCGAGGGCTGGGTGTACGCCACGCTGTACCCGTCTGCACAGGTGATCAACGACATCGCGGCCGATACGACGCGGCTGCGCGGCACGGTCGGCTTCGCCGAGACCAGCGTCCTGGACCCGGAGGCGGCCCGGCTCATCGGTGAGGTGCACCGGGCGGCCGAGGAGGGCAATGCGCTCGCCGCCGACAGCATGCTGCGGATCATGGTCGCGCGGCTGCTCAGCCGCCACGGCAGCGTGCTGCCCGCCCGTGCTCCCCGGTCGGCCGGCGCCCAGGACGCGGAGCGGGCGCGTGCGGTGCTGGAGAGCCGCATGGCCGAGCCGCCGACGCTGGAGACGTTGGCCGCCGAGCTCGGCACCAGCCCCTTCGCCCTGCTGCGTGCGTTCAAGAAGCAGTACGGGATGCCGCCGCACACTTGGCTCACCGATGCCCGGGTGCGGCGTGCACGGCGGATGCTCGATGCGGGCATCGCGCCGGCGGACGCGGCGGCAGAGGTCGGCTTCACCGATCAGCCGCACCTCAACCGTCATTTCACCCGGATTGTGGGGGTGCCGCCCGGTGCCTACCAGCGCGAACGCGCAAAAACGTACAAGACCGGTCCCGATTCGTCCGCGTAGCGTTCCGGACGTGCCAGAACAGACAGCATCCTCAGAGAGACTCGGCGAGACATCCGAGACCGCCGACGGCGTCACCGCCGGTGGCATCGCCGCCGTCGGCGAGGCGAAGCCGGACGCGGCCGTCATCCGCGACGCGCTCGGCGTCGGTATCGCGGTGGGCCTCTCCGGCTTCGCCTTCGGTGTCACCTCGGCGGGCTCCGGCCTGAGCCTGCTCCAGACCTGCGCGCTCAGCCTCCTCGTCTTCACCGGCGCCTCGCAGTTCGCGCTGGTGGGAGCCCTTGCCGCAGGCGGAAACCCGTACACCGCCGCCGCCGGTGCGTTCTTCCTCGGCGTACGCAACGCCTTCTACGGTCTGCGGCTGTCACAGCTGCTCGCCCTCCCGCGCGCCGTGCGACCGCTCGCCGCCCACTGGGTCATCGACGAGACGACCGCGGTGACGCTGCCGCAGCCCACCCGGCGGGCCGCACGGATCGGCTTCACCGTCACCGGACTCACCCTGTACGTGCTGTGGAACCTGACCACATTGCTGGGGGCGCTGGGCGCCGAGGCGCTCGGCGACACCGACACCTGGGGGCTGGACGCGGCAAGCCCCGCCGTCTTCCTCGCCCTGCTCGCTCCGATGCTGAAGAGCACCACGGAGCGCATCACCGCCGCTCTCGCCGTCCTGCTCGCCCTGGGGGCGCTGCCCATGCTGCCCGCGGGCGTACCCGTACTGCTTGCCGCGCTTGCCGCACCTGCCGTTCTCTTCCTGATGGGACGCAGGAAGGCGTCGGCCACGGACAGCCCGGCCAAGGACAGCCCGGTCAAGGACGCGACCACGACGGAGGACGCCCGATGAACGTATGGATAGCGATCGCCCTCACCGCCGCCGGCTGCTACCTCGCCAAGCTGCTGGGACTGCTGATCCCCGCAGGGGCACTGGAACGTCCGCTCGTGCAGCGTCTTGCAGCGCTCCTGCCGGTGGCACTCCTGGCGGCCCTCACGGCGCAGCAGACCTTCGGGAACGGACAGCAGCTGGTGCTCGACGCCCGGGGTGCGGGGCTCGCCGCCGCCGCACTCGCCCTGGTGCTGCGCGCACCCTTCCTGGTGGTCGTGGGAGCTGCCGTCGTCGTCACGGCCGGGGTGCGCGCGCTCGAATAGACAACCTGGTCGGACAGACAGCGTGCTCGGACAGGCACGGGGTAAGGGGCTCGGCCCATTGGGTAGAGCCCCTTACCCCGTCCGTCGTCGGCGCTGCCTCGGTGCACGATCGGCCCCCCGGTCGTGACCCGCGGCGACAGGACGCCGACCGGCACATGGACGGAGGCCGGGGCACCCAGCGCCACACCGGGCTCGGCCGACCGGGCCTGTGGCGTCGAGGCGAGGGTCGCCGCCGTTCCGGCAGCGGTCCCCGAGGCGTCCCGTACGGCCCTGGAGATCCTGCGGGCGGCGCGGCTGTGCGGGCTGCCGTCCGGACCGCGCTGCCTGGACGACGTGTTCCTCGCATTCCGTCCGTCGCGCCCTGGCCCCAGCAACCACCGGGTCGCTGCCCTGCTCCACGGCCCCGCCCCGGGGACCGACGGCGCGTCCGCCGCCCCATGACGACGGGGTCGGAAGCGACCGCGCCGCCCGGTCTCAGCCGAGGCTGCGGCCGTGGGCCCGCAGCGTCAGCAGCGCCTTCAGCGTCACCAGGGGGCGGCCCTCCAGGGCGGTGCCCGGTGCCCACTGCCGCCAGTTCACCGGCCAGCCGCCGTCCGCCTGCTGCTCCGCCGCCAGATGGTCGAGCGAGCGTTCCAGCTCCTCGTCGGTGAACCAGCGGCGGGCGAGCGATTCGGGAGTGCGGGCGTAGTCGTACGGGAAATGCTGCTCGCCCGGTGCGTAGCCGGCCGCCACCGGGTACTCCGCACGCCGCTCCGGATCCAGTACGGCCAGCCGCTGTTCCCGTACCAGCCGCCCGAGGCGGTCCGCCGCGGCCTCCGCCCGTGCCTGGTCCGGAGCACCGTCGAGGAAGGCGACCGCGGCTTCGATCTCGTACGGATGCGACTTCTCCAGAGCGTCGACCGCCGCCCAGCAGAAGTCCGTGGCCCGGAACAGCCAGGCGTGCCACACCGCGTTGCGGTGCAGCAGTCCGACGACGGGGCCGGTGGCCAGCAACTGGGCCGGAGGGTCGTCGACGATCGGGATGAACGGCGCGGCCGGATAGCCGCGCTGCGAGGGGAGAAGCGCGGGCAGTGCCCCCTCCGTGGTCGACACATCGGTGAGGAAGCGGCAGATCCGCTCCACCCGCAGGCCGCTGCAGCGCCCGATGGAGTCCAGGACACTGAGCGCATGGGCCGTGTGCAGCGGCTGGCTGACAGGGCCCCGCAGATCCGGTTCGAGTGCGTGACCGTATCCGTCGTCCTCATTGAGATAGGCGGCGAGCGCGGTCTCCACCGCGTCCGCGCTCCCGCCCAGGAAGTGATGGGCGAACCGCCGCTGTTCGAGGACGCGGGCCGTGAGCCAGATGAACTGCTCGGCACGCTTGAGGGGGCTTGCTCCTGTTCCGGCCATGGACCGACCGTAGGCCGGTAAGCGCTCTCGACGAGGCGTAGCGGCCCGGCTGCACTCTCAGGAGCGGGATACTGAAGGCATGCGGTTGACGATTTTCTGGGAACGGATGGCGGACCACTTCGGTGCGGGGTACGCCGACTCCTTTGCGCGCGACCATGTGATGGCCGAGCTCGGCGGGCGTACGGTGCACCAGGCGCTGGCCGAGGGCTGGGAAGCGAAGGACGTCTGGCGCGGTGTCTGCACGGCGGTCGGCATTCCCGCCGACAAGCGCTGACGCCGTGCCCGCCCACCGCTGGACCTCAGCTGTTCCCGGGGTGGGCGGCCGGCTGTCACAGCCGTAGGCGAGACTGGATCCGTGGCACCGACAGACGAGACAGCCCAGACCCAGCCGGCCCTGACCCCGCCCGTCCCGCCGGCCGCGCCATCGACCCCGCCTTCCGGCAGCGGGTCGGCCCGAATGCCCGCATGGCTGCCGCGAGCCATGGTTCTCGCCCTGGCGCTCTACGCCTGCTTCCGGCTCGGCAGTTGGGCGTTCGATCAGCTCATCGTGCTGTTGATCAATATCCTGATCGCCTTCTTCCTGGCGCTCGCCATAGAGCCTGCGGTGAGCCGGATGTCGGCGCGCGGTGTGCGCCGCGGTCTGGCCACCTTCCTGGTCTTCCTCGTGGTGCTGATCGCCGGGGCCGGGTTCGTCGTGCTGCTCGGCTCCATGCTCGCGGGCCAGATCGTCGACATGGTCGAGGAGTTCCCCAAGTACCTCGACTCGGTGATCAACTGGATCAACCAGAATTTCAACACCGATCTCTCCCGGGTCGAGGTTCAGGACAGCCTGCTGCACTCCGACTGGCTGCAGAAGTACGTCCAGAACAGCGCGACCGGTGTGCTCGACGTCTCGACCACAGTGCTCGGCGGGCTCTTCCGGCTGCTGACGATTTTCCTGTTCTCGTTCTACTTCGCGGCCGACGGTCCCCGGCTGCGCCGCGCCCTGTGCTCCGTGCTGCCGCCCGCCAGGCAGGCCGAAGTGCTGAGGGCCTGGGAGATCGCGGTCGACAAGACCGGCGGTTATCTCTACTCGCGCGGACTGATGGCGCTCATCTCCGGGATCGCGCACTACATCCTGCTGGTGATCCTCGGTGTGCCGTACGCCCCGGCGCTCGCGGTCTGGGTCGGCCTCGTCTCGCAGTTCATTCCCACGATCGGCACGTATCTGGCGGGCGCCCTGCCGATGCTGATCGCGTTCACCGTCGACCCCTGGTACGCCCTGTGGGTGCTCGGATTCGTCGTGATCTACCAGCAGTTCGAGAACTATGCGCTGCAGCCCAAGCTCACCTCGAAAACCGTGGACATCCATCCGGCGGTCGCCTTCGGCTCGGTCATCACCGGTACGGCTCTGATGGGCGCCGTGGGCGCGCTCATCGCGATCCCGGCCGTCGCCACGCTGCAGGCATTCCTCGGTGCCTATGTGAAGCGCTACGACGTGACGGACGACCCTCGGGTGCACGGCCGGCATCTGTGGCGGCGCGGGGAGTCGGTGCTCCCACGGCTGCGGCGCGTGACGACCAGGGCTCCGGGGAACGACGGTGACGCGGATGCCGAGCGGCCGAACGTCCCGGACCCGCGGGCCTGAAACGGCAACCGGGCGGTGTGCTTGACACTGAAATCGAACATCCATTCTCATGGGATTCCGGCCGGGTTTTCCCGGGCCCGACCGTGGAGTTGTCCACAGGCCGGGAGGACGTCGAGGCCCATTGTCAGTGGCAGGGGTTAGCGTTTTTGACGTGAAGCGATCGACTCAAGCAAATCGGGTGGAACCCATGGCAGGAACCGACCGCGAGAAGGCGCTGGACGCCGCACTCGCACAGATTGAACGGCAATTCGGCAAGGGCGCGGTGATGCGCCTCGGTGAGCGGCCGAACGAGCCCATCGAGGTGATCCCCACCGGGTCGACCGCCCTCGACGTCGCCCTCGGCGTCGGCGGACTGCCGCGCGGCCGTGTGGTGGAGGTGTACGGACCGGAGTCCTCCGGCAAGACGACGCTGACGCTGCACGCGGTGGCGAATGCACAGCGGCTCGGCGGCTCGGTGGCCTTCATCGACGCGGAGCACGCCCTCGACCCCGAGTACGCGAAGAAGCTCGGCGTCGACATCGACAGCCTCATCCTGTCCCAGCCGGACAACGGTGAGCAGGCGCTCGAGATCGTGGACATGCTGGTCCGCTCGGGCGCTCTCGACCTGATCGTCATCGACTCCGTCGCAGCGCTCGTGCCGCGTGCGGAAATCGAGGGTGAGATGGGTGACTCGCACGTGGGTCTGCAGGCCCGTCTGATGAGCCAGGCGCTCCGCAAGATCACCAGCGCGCTCAACCAGTCCAAGACCACCGCGATCTTCATCAACCAGCTCCGCGAGAAGATCGGTGTGATGTTCGGCTCCCCGGAGACCACGACCGGTGGCCGGGCGCTGAAGTTCTACGCATCGGTGCGCCTCGACATCCGCCGCATCGAGACGCTGAAGGACGGCACCGACGCGGTCGGCAACCGCACCCGCGTCAAGGTCGTGAAGAACAAGGTCGCGCCGCCGTTCAAGCAGGCCGAGTTCGACATCCTCTACGGCCAGGGCATCAGCCGCGAGGGCGGTCTGATCGACATGGGCGTGGAGCACGGCTTCGTGCGCAAGGCGGGCGCCTGGTACACGTACGAGGGCGACCAGCTCGGCCAGGGCAAGGAGAACGCCCGTAACTTCCTCAAGGACAACCCCGACCTCGCCAACGAGATCGAGAAGAAGATTCTCGAAAAGCTGGGCATCGGCGTCAGGCCGGACGCGGCTCTGGGTGTCGAGCCCGGTGCGGACGCGGCGGGCGGCGCTGCGGCTCCGGCCGACGGCGCGAAGTCGGTGCCCGCTCCGGCCGGCAAGGCCAAGCCGGCCAAGGCTGCGGCGGCCAAGAGCTAGACCGTGACGCGTCGTACGGAGTGGCCGGACAGCGCTGTCGGCGCCGGTCCCGGCCCAGGAGCCGCCGGGCGCACGACCGATTCCGCGTCCGAGTCCGCATACGGGCCGGAGGCCGGTCCCGGTCACGGCACCGGCTCGGGCGGGCGATTCGGCGAGGGCGCGGACCGTCGTGCCCGCTCCCGCTCCAGGAACAGCGGCTCCCCTTCCTCGTCGAGGGCCGAGAAGGGGGAGCCGCGAGACCCGGTCGAGCAGGCGCGCAATATCTGTCTGCGGCTGCTCACCGGGACTCCGCGCACCCGCAAGCAGCTTGCGGATGCGTTGCGTAAACGGGAGATCCCGGACGAGGCGGCCGAAGAGGTGCTGTCGCGTTTCGAGGACGTTGGGCTGATCGACGATGCGGCGTTCGCGGACGCCTGGGTGGAGTCCCGGCACCACGGCCGAGGGCTGGCCCGCCGCGCTCTCGTCCGAGAGCTGCGGACCAAGGGGGTGGACTCGGCGGTGATCGACGAGGCCGTCGGGCAGCTCGACTCCGAGCAGGAGGAGGAAACGGCCCGCGAGCTCGTCGCGCGCAAACTCCGCTCCACTCGCGGACTGGACCGCGAGAAGCGGCTGCGCCGCCTTGCGGGCATGCTCGCGCGCAAGGGGTACGGGGAGGGGACGGCCCTGCGCGTGGTGCGCCAGGCACTCGAAGCAGAGGGCGAGGACACGGAAGGCCTGGACGAGCCGTTCTGACGGCGTCCCTATCGGGATGTGCAGGGCTGCGCACACAGGGGGCGTGCACGCAGCGGATGCACACGGCGCGGGCGTTGAGCGCAGTGGGCGTGCACGGTGACGGTGTGCACGCCGGGGGTTGCTGCGGGTCGCGGGAGGCGCGGCGGTCACTGTCCGGCATGTGAGGCGCGGCGGATGGTGGCCTCCAGCAGGGCCACAGCATCCGCCGCGGTGCGGCTGGGGTGTCGGTTCCAGGGGCCGATCAGGTCGGTCCAGCCCTGCGAGCGGAGCTCGGCGACGATCCAGGCGCCGGCCCGGTCCACGGTGTCGAGGGAGCCGTAGCCCAGGCGATGTGCGGTGAGAAGGGCACCGCAGACGCACCGGGCGCCGCGGGCGTTCCGCAGCCGGTACGGAGTGTTCTGCCAGCCCCACTCGGTCAGGATCTGCCGCGCGTAGGCGAGGTGGGTGGAGGGCCGCAGTTCGGGCTGCCCGATGCGGCGCCAGCTGTGGAACCGATCGGGGAGGATCGCGCCGAGGCGCCCGGGGAGGGGGCGCTCGCGCGGGGCGTCCGGGGGCACGGAGCGGACCGAGTCGGCGATCAGCTGGTCGACGGGCACGGACAGCAGATCGCGCCAGTCGGCCGAATGCGGCACGGAGCCGGGTGAGGCGGAACGCCCCGGTTCGGGGACGGTGATGTCCCAGCCCGTGACGATCTGCTGCCAGGCCTCCGTGTCGTGGAGGCGGGCGGCCTGACGGTCGAGCTGGTCGGGGGTGAGGGCGGTGGTCGGCATCTGCGTGGCATCTCCGTCATAGCGGTCCCTTGTATGAGGTGAATGTCTGTCTTGTGATGAATGTTCTCCACCGGGGTGAGCCATTCGGGTGCGTGTGGGGTCGGATCCCAGTCGGTTCCGGAGCGGTTCCGAGGGGAGTCGGGACAGCGACTGCCGGGGGAAAACCCCCGTACGAAGACGCCGACGCGCTCCAGTGCCCAGGCATCTGTGCACAGAGCACTGTGTGACGCATGGCAGAGAAGTCCGGTGGCACCGACATCACAGAGCTGGCCGCTCTCGGAGCGCTCGCACAGCCGAGGCGGCAGCAGATCCTTCAGCACCTCACCCTCCACGGCCCCGCGACGTCCGCGATCCTTGCCCGCGCCCTCGGGCTGAACACCGGGGCCACCAGCTACCACCTGCGCGAACTGGCCAGGTACGGCTTCGTGGAGGACATTCCGGCCGAGGAGCCCGCCGGCCGCCGGGCGAGGTGGTGGCGGGCCGTTCCCGGCGACCGGCGCTTCCCGCCCCGGTCCCGCCAGAGCCCCGAGGTGCGGCTCGCCATGGACGAGCTGAACCGCCATGCATACGCCGCCGACCTCGCTCTCGTCGAGCAGCTTCAGCGCGACAGCGGCGAACGGGGCGAGTGGGCCGACGCGTTCCCGTACTCGCGCGGCGCCATCCGGCTCACGCTCCCCGAGCTCCGCGCGTTCTTCGAGGAGTACATCGCCCTCATGAACCGCTACAAGCGGTCCGACGCCGACACTCCGCCGGGCGCCCGCACGGTCCACACCCGGCTGCTCGCCTTCCCGGCCCCGCCCCTTGCGGCCGACAACCACATGAGAGAGACGGACGCATCATGATGCTGCGCTACGCCCTGCAGACGATTCGAGACCGCAAGGGCGGGTTCCTCGGCGCCCTGCTGGCTCTGATGTGCGCCGCTGCCCTTGTCACCGCCTGCGGCACGCTCCTGGAGACCGGCCTGCGCGGCAGGATCGCGATCGAGCGCTATGCCGCGGCTCCGCTCATCGTCTCCGCCGACCAGAATGTCCACCGGACCACCGTCAAGCTCAAGGGCAACGGGAAGACGAAGGTCAAGCACAAGGCGAAACCCGTCGCTGAGCGCGCCTGGCTCCCCGCAGCCACCGCGGACCAGATCCGGAACGTGGACGGTGTACGCAAGGTGGTCCCCGAACTCACCTTCCTCGCCGTGCCCGTTGCCCAGTCCACCGGCAGGCTTGCCGCCAAGCCCGCCACATCCTCCACGCCCTCGTACGGACACTCCTGGGCCTCCGCCTCCCTCACGCCCTTCGCTCTCACCGCAGGCCGTCCCCCCGTCTCCGCCGACGACGTGGTGATCGACCGGGGTCTCGCCGAGCGGACCGGCCTCAAGCCCGGCAACCGGCTCACCGTGCAGTCCACCGGCGCTCCCCGCCCGTACCGCATCAGCGGTGTCGCGGCCCCGGCCCACCGCGGCGACCTCCGGCAGCAGACCTCCCTCTTCTTCTCCGGTGCCGAGGCCGCCCGCCTCTCCGCCCGTCCCGGCCAGGTCACCGCCCTCGGTGTGGTGCCCGCGCCGGGCACGGACCTCGACCGGCTGAAGCGGCAGGTGGAGCAGGCGCTCAGGGGCACCAGCGCGCAGGTCTCCACAGGCGACGACCGTGGCCCCGTCGAGTTCCTGGATGCCGCGGGCGCCCGGATCAAGCTCGTTTCCATGGGCGGTGCGATGGGTGGCACCTCACTCCTCGTCGCGATCCTCGTGGTCGTCGGCACCTTTGCGCTCTCCATCCAGCAGCGCCACCGAGAACTGGCCCTGCTGCGCGCCATCGCCGCCACACCGCGCCAGGTCCGCCGTCTTCTCGGGCGTGAGGCGCTGGTCGTCGGGGCCGTGGCCGGCGCGCTGGGCTCGCTCGCCGGACTGCCGCTCGCCGGCTGGCTCCACAGTCGATTTATCGATATGGGTGCGATCCCGCCGTCGCTGGAACGCACCACGGGCATCTTCCCGGTCTTCGTCGCCGTCGCCGTCACCCTCCTCGGCGCCTGGGCAGCCGCCAGGATCTCAGGCCGCAGGATCGCCCGTATCCGCCCTGCCGAAGCCATGGCCGAGTCCACGGTCGAGCGCGAGCGGCCGGCCACGGTCCGGATCGTCGCAGGTCTGGTGCTGCTCGCGGGCGGCGGAGCGCTCGTTGCCGTACTCGGCAGCCTGCGCACCGAAGCGGCCTCGACCCCCGTCACCTTCCTGGCCGTCGTGGTACTGGCCACGGCCGTGTCGCTACTCGGACCGCTTCTCGTCAAGGTGGCGGCGGCACTGCTCGCGGGCCCGCTCCGGCCGGCCGGTTCCGGGGGCACTCTCGCCACCGCGAACATCCGTGGAAACTCCACCCGCATGGCCGCCATCGTCACCCCGCTCACCCTTCTCATCGCGATGACCTGCACGGTTCTCTTCGTCCAGCCGACCCTCGGGGACGCCGCCCGCGCCGCGAAGGAACCCGTGCCACCTGGGTCCTCTCCTCCCAGGGGCCCGGAGTCCCGTCCGCCGCCGCCGAGACCGTGCGCAGGACGCAGGGCGTGACGGCCGCCACCGAGGTCGTACGGACCACGGTCAGGGTCGGCCTCGAGAAGTTCACGGCTCAGGGCGTCACCCAGGCCGGTCTCGCCCACACCTGGGACCCCGAGGTGACCAGCGGCTCGCTCGCCGATTTCGCCGCCCGTTCCGGCACCGCCGCGATCAGTGAACTCGCCGCCGAACAGCTGGGGCTGCACGCCGGCAGCGAGCTGGCAGTGCATCTCGGCGACGGCACACCCACCACCCTCACCGTCGCCGCGGTCTACACCCGCGGCCTCGGTTTCGGCGATCTGACCCTGCCTCACGATCTGGTCGCCCGTCACATGGACAACCCCCTCGCCGCCACGGTCCTGGTCGCCGGAGACAGCGACCGCAGCCGGCTCACCGCCGCACTGCAGAAGTTCCCCGGCATCGCCGTGCTCGCCCCTGCCACCGCCGACCGGCTCCGGGTGGACCGGCAGCAGCAGAACGCAGAGGTCAACTATCTGGCTATGGGCCTGGTCCTCGCCTTCACCGCGATCGCGGTCGTCAACACCCTCGCCATGTCGGTGTCCGAGCGCATCCGGGAGTTCGCCATGCTCCGGCTGGCCGGTGCCACTCGACGCCAGGTTCTGCGCATGCTCCGTATCGAAGCCCTGTCGGTTCTGCTGATCGCCGCCGTCCTCGGCACCGGCATCGCCCTCGCCGTGCTGACCGCCTTCAGCATCGGCATGACCGGCAGTGCGGCGCCCACCGTCCTGCCGTCGGTGTACGCGACAGTGGTGGGCGCAGCCGCACTGCTGGCACTCGTCGCCTCGACGCTGCCCGGCCGGGTGGCACTCAAGGTCAGCCCGGTGGAGGTGGCGACGTCCAGGCAGTGACACCGCCGGCCGGTGGCGGGCGCAACAGCGCGGGGCGCAGCGCGGCCGGCCACCGGTCAGGCGCCGACCGGCAGCCCCGCCGCCCGCCAGGCCTGGAACCCGCCGATCAGATCCGTCGCCCTGCGCAGCCCCAGCTGCCTCAGGGACGCGACCGCGAGACTCGACGCGTACCCCTCGTTGCAGACCACCACCACCCGCAGGTCGTGGCTGACCGCCTCCGGCGCGCGATGGCTGCCCTGCGGGTCGAGCCGCCACTCCAGCTCGTTGCGCTCGACGACTAGTGCCCCCGGAATCAGGCCGTCCCGCTCGCGCAGCGCCGCGTAACGTATGTCCACCAACAGGGCGCCGTCCGCTGCGGCGGCGATCGCCTCGTGCGGACCGATGCGGTCGTATCCGGCCCGGACCTGCTCCAGCAGTTCGTCGATCCCCACCCGCTCCCCACCGTTGTTGCGCTCGTCGCTCACTGCCAGTCCTCCGGGCGTTCGACGTGCTCAAGACGGAGTAGCGCACCGGTACGGCTGTAGCGCCGGATCTGCGGCAGCGGCGGATAGTACGCATGGACCGAGACCGCGTGCACGGTGCCGGATTCGTTCAGCACCTCGTGCACATGGTGTCGGCCGAACGCCCTGCCCCGGCCGGTCGTCAACTGCCGGGACCGGTCGACGCCTTCGGCCAGTTCGAGGGTTTTCCAGCCGGAGGCGGGCAGCCTGGCCGCGAGCGAATGCTCCGTGAGCGTGCCGGCCGCGGTGGTGAAGGCGCCGATCGAGTCGGCGTGGTCGTGCCAGCCGGTGCCGGTGCGCGGCGGCCAGCCGATCAGCCAGGCCTCGCTGCCGCCGGGTCCGTCGAGCCGGATCCAGGTGCGGCCCTCAGGATCGAGGGGGAGCGAGGCGATCAGACCGGCGTCCGCCGCCGTACGACGGACGAAGTCGAGCAGTTCCGCAGCCGTCGGACCGGCACCGGAGTCCGGGCCGGCAGAAGGCGTGCGTAGAGAAGGTGGGGGAAAGCCAGACACAGGAACCGTCCTGAGAGTTCGCGCGTGATGCCCCGCGTGCGACAGAGCGGACGCCGCGGCAGGGAGAGGCGATTCAGCAGGACGGGCGACACACGCAGCCCGCATAGCGGACGAGGTCCATATGGACCCTCCGCCACAGGCGCACATCGGTGTCGGTCACATTTCGGAGTACACCATGTGCTGTCCGCGGGGGTCAATTGATGTCCGCGGTCCGGTCGGAGCGTACAGAGCCACGTGGCGCACCGCCGCGCACCGCGTCCGCCGCCGCGAAAAGTTCCGCGGGCCGGACCCCGCCGAACGATGCCACCAGATGCCCGTCCGGCCTGATCAGCAGCACGGTATGGGCCGGGGCACCCGGGTAGGCCTCGGTCACCAGCAGCTCCCCCCTCACCGGCAGGGCGTCGACCGACTCGACGAGCCGGGGCATCACCCCCGCGGTCAACCAGTGGCGCCGGTCCCACACCCCAGTCCCCGGAGCGATCAGAACGACCAGCAGACGGCCCCGCCCCAGCCGCTCGCGCAGCCGTACGGTCGTGCCGTCGGGCGCCGTCACCCGTACATCGTCGACCGGCGCGCCCGGGGGCGTACCCACCGATGTGTGCGCCTCTGCGTACGCAGGCGCAAGGGGGGAGTGCGAGTACGAAGGGGGCGCACCCAGTGGGCCGCACCCCAGGTGACCGTCGGCGAGCAGTGAATCGTGCCCCCGTGCGCTCCCGGGGACGATGCTCCGTAGCCCTCCGCCGCCGCGCAGTATCGGCAGCGACTGGTCCGCCGCGCGCAGACGGGAGGCGACCGCGGCCCGGCGCTCCGCCTGGTAGCTGTCGAGCAGCACCTCGGAGGCGCCGTGATGCCAGGCCTGCGCCAGCTTCCAGGCCAGGTTCTCGGCGTCCCGCAGCCCTTCGTCGAGCCCCTGCGTACCGAGTGCACCGAGCAGATGGGCGGCGTCCCCGGCAAGGAAGGCCCGCTCGACCCGCCAGCGCCGGGCCAGCCGGTGATGCAGCGTGTACACGCCCGTGTCCAGCAGTTCGTACGGCGGGGTCTCGCCGCCGCACCAGCCCGCGAGAGTGTCCCGCACCCGGGTGATCAGGGCGTCGGGGGTGACGAGCTCGCCGCGTGGCGGGAGCAGCCAGTCCAGCCGCCACGCACCGTCCGGCAGCGGGCGCGCGGTGACCTCGGCGCCTCCGGTACGCCACGGCGGCAGCCGGTGCAGCACGGCCTCGCCGGGCCAGGGCAGATCGGTGCGCAGCGCGGCGACGGCGTGCCGCTCCACCGCTGTGCGCCCCGGGAACCTGATGTCCAGGAGCTTGCGGACGGTGGATCTGGCGCCGTCGCAGCCGACCAGGTAACTCCCGCGCCACCAGGTCGAATCGGGTTCCCTGGTGTGCACCGTGACCCCTGCCGGATCCTGCTCAAGGGTGTCGATCCGGCTGAGCGGCGCCATGTGTACCAGCTCCTGCCCGGCGACCGCTGCCCGCAGTCCGCGCATCAGGGCGTGCTGGGGCAGATGGAGCGGGGCCGGGAGCGGATCACCGTGCGGGGAGTCCTCGCCGAGGCGCAGTTCGCGTACCAGCTGCTTGCGGCGCATGGAGCGCCAGCCCGTCCAGTGGGCGCCCTCGTCCCGGAGCGCCTTGTACCCGAGCCGCTCCACCAGGGCCGCGGTGTCCTCGCGCAGCACCACCGTCCGGGCGGGACGGGTCTCGTCCCGCCCCGGGTCCTCGTCGAGGACGACGGAGGGAACGCCCTGCGCGGCGAGGGCGAGCGACAGCGTCAGGCCGACGGGCCCGGCGCCGACGACGATCACCGGGTCCACGGCGCGACTCCCTGGGCCCGTGCGGTCGGAGGAGTGGAAGCGGAAGCGGGGGCTCGGTCGGCGATCACAGAACGTATGCAACCCACTGCCGGTGCTTGCGTCAAGTGACACCCGAGCGCGGCGAAGGGCGCCGGTGCATGCACCGGCGCCCCTGCGCAGAGATTGCCGACGAACCGTCAGACGGCGCGTCCGTCATCGATGATGAGCGCCGGCGCACCGATGGTCTCCAGACCACCGGCGGGTGCGGCGCCCGTGCTCTTCTTGCCGCGCCGCAGCCGACCCTCCAGCCAGCCCGCGAACGAGGTGAGCGCGAAGTTCACCACGATGTAGATCAGAGCGACGATTGTGAAGCACGCGATGGTGTTCGCACCGTAGTTCGCGCTCATCGGACGGACCGATGCCAGAAGCTCGGGGAAGGTCAGCACCGCGCCGCCGAGGGCGGTGTCCTTCACGATGACGACGATCTGGCTGACGATCGCGGGCAGCATGGCCGTCACGGACTGCGGCAGCAGCACGTACAGCATGGTCTGGCCCTTGCGCATACCGATCGCCTTGGCCGCGTCCGTCTGTCCGTTGGGGAGGGACTGGATCCCGGCCCGCACGATCTCGGCGAGCACCGAGGCGTTGTACAGCACCAGACCCGTGACCACGGCGTACATCGGGCGGGAGTCGCTGCTGATAGTCGTGTACTCGGAGTACGCCGCGTTCGCAGTGATCATCAGGATCAGCACCGGGATGGCGCGGAAGAACTCCACGACCACGCCGGCCGGCATCCGCACCCACCGGTGATCCGAGAGCCGGCCGATGCCGAACAGGGCACCCAGCGGCAGCGCGATGACCAGGGCGAACGCCGCTGCCTTCAGGGTGTTCTGCAGACCCGGCCAGATGTAGGTCTGCCAGGGCTGGGAGCTGGTGAAGAACGGCTTCCACTTGATCCAGTCGAGCTGGTGCTTGGCAGCCAGGCCGTCGTACACCCACCACACGACGGCAGCGGCGACGAGCAGGAACAGGACCGTGTAGACGATGTTGCGCTGCTTGGCGCGCGGCCCCTGGGCGTCATAGAGGACGGAAGTCATCGCTTCACCGCCACCTTCTTGCTCACCCAGCCGAGGATCAGGCCGGTCGGGAGGGTCAGACAGATGAATCCGAACGCGAAGACGGCGGAGATCAGGATCAGCTGCGCCTCCTTCTCGATCATGCCCTTCATCAGGTATGCGGCTTCGGCCACGCCGATCGCGGCGGCGACCGTGGTGTTCTTCGTGAGCGCGATCAGAACATTGGCCAGCGGGTTGACGACCGAGCGGAAGGCCTGCGGGAGGATGATCAGCCGCAGTACCTGGGTGAAGCTCAGTCCGAGGGCGCGCGCCGCCTCCGCCTGGCCGACCGGCACGGTGTTGATGCCCGACCGGAGCGCCTCACAGACGAACGCGGAGGTGTAGACGACCAGCGCGAGCACCGCGAGCCGGAAGTTGATGTCCTTGAAATCGCTCGCGCCGAGCTTGATGTTCAGGGTCTGGAAGAGGCCCAGCGACGAGAACACGATGATCACGGTCAGCGGAACGTTCCGGACCACGTTCACATAGGCGGTGGCGAAACCGCGCATCAGGGGGACTGGGCTGACCTTCATGCCGGCCAGCAGCGTTCCCCATATGAGGGAGCCGAGGGCGGAGTAGACGGCGAGTTGCACCGTCACCCAGAAGGCCCCCAGCAGGTCGTAACCTTCAAGAAAGTCGAACACGATCTCCCGCGCTTCCGCGTGTAGGAGGGCATGGCGCGCCGCCGTTCACGGACGGCGCGCCTCGTCAGCCCTGCTTCACTTGACGATGTTGCCGATCTTCGGGGCGGGCTCGTTCTTGTAGTTCGCCGGACCGAAGTTGGCCGTCACCGCCTTGTCCCAGGAGCCGTCCGAGACCATCTTGGTGAGCGCGTCGTTGATCTTCTTCTTGAGGTCGGCGTCACCCTTCTTCAGGCCGATGCCGTAGTTCTCGTTGCTCATCTTGAAGCCGGCCAGCTTGAACTTCCCCTGGAAGTCCTTCTGCGAGGCGAAGCCGGCCAGGATGCTGTCGTCGGTGGTCAGCGCGTCGACGGCCTTGTTCTCCAGACCGGTGAGGCACTCCGAGTAGCCGCCGTACTCCTGGAGCTGGGCCTTCGGAGCCAGCTTGTCATGGACGTTCTGCGCCGAGGTCGAGCCGGTCACCGAGCACAGGTTCTTGCTGTTCAGGTCGGCCGGGGACTTGAACGAGTCGTCGTCGGCACGGACCAGGATGTCCTGGTGCGCCAGCAGGTACGGGCCGGCGAAGTCGACCTTCTGCAGACGCTCGTCGTTGATCGAGTAGGAGGCGGCGATGAACTTGACGTCCCCGCGCTCGATCGCCGTCTCGCGGTCGGCGCTCTTGGTCTCCTTGAAGGTGATGTCCTTGGCGTCGTAACCGAGTTCCTTGGCGATGTACGTGGCGACATCGACGTCGAAACCGGTGTACTTGCCGTCGGGCGTCTTCAGACCGATACCGGGCTGGTCGATCTTGATGCCGATGGCGATCTTCTTGCCGCCGCCGGCCGAGTCGCCGCCCTTGTCGTCGGAGGAGCCACAGGCGGTGGCGGTGAGGGCGAGCGCGAGCACGGCGGCCGATGCGGCGGTGACCTTACGAAGCTGCATGGTGAACTTCCCTAGAGTTGACGCGATGACGTGATGTGAGTGAACAGCTGATCCGGAAATCAGTGGTGCAGGATCTTCGAAAGGAAGTCCTTGGCCCGGTCACTGCGCGGGTTGCTGAAGAACTGGTCGGGCGTTGCCTCTTCGACGATCTTCCCGTCCGCCATGAAGACGACACGGTTGGCCGCCGAGCGCGCGAAGCCCATTTCGTGGGTGACGACGACCATGGTCATGCCGTCCCGGGCGAGCTGCTGCATGACTTCCAGCACCTCATTGATCATCTCCGGGTCGAGCGCGGACGTCGGCTCGTCGAAGAGCATGACCTTGGGGCCCATCGCCAACGCCCGTGCGATGGCCACACGTTGCTGCTGGCCTCCGGAGAGCTGCGAGGGGTACTTGTCGGCCTGCGTCGCCACGCCCACCCGGTCGAGCAGCGAACGCGCCTTCTCCTCGGCAGCCGTCTTGTCCGCCTTGCGGACCTTGAGCTGCCCCAGCATCACGTTTTCGAGCACCGTCTTGTGCGCGAAGAGATTGAACGACTGGAAGACCATGCCGACATCGGCACGCAGCCTGGCCAGCTCCTTGCCCTCCTGGGGCAACGGCTTGCCGTCGATCGATATCGCGCCCGAGTCGATCGTCTCCAAGCGGTTGATCGTGCGGCACAGCGTGGACTTTCCGGACCCGGAAGGCCCGATCACAACCACGACCTCGCCCCGGGCGATGGTCAGGTCGATGTCCTGGAGCACATGCAGCGCGCCGAAGTGCTTGTTGACGTTGCTCAGTACGACAAGGTCGTTCGCCGCGGGTACGGCATCCTCGGCGGCCTTGGTCACTGAAACTCCGCTCATCGGCTTCTTGCTCCGTCCTCCTCGGTTGGGAAGGACCTTAGTGACGCAGTGCGACCACCGTCATTACATCTGAGCGGAAATTGAGCATAACGATCCGGCCGCAACCGGACACTCCGCGTGAACGGGACGGCGGGAGAGGTACCGGGGGCGTACCGGGTGCATAACGGAAACCCCGATGTAAGAGGAGGGCCCTTGACTGGCGTACCGGTCATCGGAGTGGATGCCCTGGTACGTGATGACGTGAAACACCTCGGTACGGGGAAGTACCGGGAAGATGGACAGACGCCGGGGAGTGCGGGAAGACCGCGCCACGAAGCGAAAGCGGAGAGGAAGGGGGGCCATGAGACTGCTGCTCGTCGAGGACGACAACCATGTGGCGGCCGCCCTGTCCGCGGTGCTCGCCCGGCACGGCTTCCAGGTCGTGCACGCGCGCAGCGGCGAGGAGGCCCTGAAGGCCCTGCTGCCGGCGGACACGGAGCCCTTCGGCGTCGTGCTCCTCGACCTCGGACTGCCCGACCAGGACGGTTACGAGGTCTGCGGGAAGATCCGCAAGCGCTGTTCCATCCCCGTGATCATGGTGACCGCGCGGGCCGATGTCCGGTCGAGGATCCATGGCCTGAACCTCGGAGCGGACGACTACGTGGTCAAGCCGTACGACACCGGTGAACTCCTCGCGCGTATCCACGCGGTCAGCAGGCGTAAGTCGGCCGGCGAGGATACGGTGCCGACGCCCGTCGCGGCGCTGCGCCTGGGGCATGTCCACATCGAGCTCCCGACCCGCAGGGTCAGTGTCGACGGCGCCGAAGTCCAGCTCACCCGCAAGGAGTTCGATCTGCTCGCGCTCCTCGCCCAGCGTCCCGGTGTGGTGTTCCGCCGGGAGCAGATCATCAGCGAGGTGTGGCGCACGAGTTGGGAGGGAACGGGGCGCACGCTCGAAGTGCATGTCGCGTCCCTGCGTTCCAAGCTGCGGCTGCCCGCACTGATCGAGACCGTGCGCGGGGTCGGCTACCGGCTCGTCGCCCCGTCCGCGTAAAGGCGTACGGCCCCGGTGCGTACCCGTCTCCTCCCCCTGCTCATCATCCTCATGGCGGCCGTGCTGCTCGCGCTCGGCTTTCCGCTGGCCGTCAGCGTGGCCGCCGCCCAGCAGCAGGGCGTCGTGATCGACCGCATCGACGACACGGCGCGCTTCGCCGCACTGGCCCAGTTCGTCACGGAACCGACCGGGAGCAATGACGAACGGCGCCGCGTGCTCCAGTCGGAGCTGGAGATGTACGACTCGGTGTACGGAATCCGGGCCGGCGTCTTCTACCGCGACGACACCGCCATGGCGAAAGCACCGGCCGACTGGCAGCTCCCTGTCGAGGGGGCTGGCCGCGAGGCGTTCAGGGAGGCGCTCCTCGGGCGCCGCAGTCATGATCCGCCGCAGGTCTGGCCCTGGCAGCGTGGCCGGGTCGTCGTCGCCTCGCCCGTCGTACGGGACGGCGACGTGGTCGCCGTCGTCGTCCTCGACTCGCCCACCGGTGAGATGCGCACCCACACGCTGCGTGGCTGGCTGCTGATCGCAGCCGGCGAAGTGGTCGCGATGCTGGTGGCCGTCGGTGCCGCGATCCGGCTCACCGGCTGGGTCCTGCTGCCCGTCCAGACCCTGGACGCGGCGACCCACGACATCGCCAGCGGCCGGATGCGGTCCCGGGTGGTGGCATCGGGAGGTCCGCCGGAACTCAGACGCCTGGCCCGTTCGTTCAACGAGATGGCCGACAACGTCGAGGAAGTGCTGGAGCAGCAGCGCGCTTTCGTCGCCGACGCCTCGCACCAACTGCGCAACCCCCTCGCCGCGCTGCTGCTGCGCATCGAGCTCCTCGCCCTCGAACTCCCCGAGGGGAACGAGGAGATCGCCTCCGTCCGCACGGAGGGAAAGCGCCTCGGGCAGGTCTTGGACGACCTGCTGGACCTGGCGCTGGCCGAGCATGCCGCGGCCGACCTCCAGCTCACCGACATCGGCGCGCTCACCGCGGAACGGGTGGCTTCCTGGCGCCCATTCGCGGAGGGGAACGGTGTACGGCTGACGGCCGACGGGGCATCCGCCGTGACAGCCTGGGCGGACCCCATCGCGCTCTCCAGCGCCCTCGACGCCGTCATCGACAACGCGTGCAAGTTCACCCCCGCCGGTGAAGAGGTCCGTGTCACCGTCGCCGCCGGCCGTGACACCGTCACCGTGGCCGTGGCCGACCGCGGCCCGGGGCTGACCGATGAGGAGCTGGAGCGGATCGGCGACCGGTTCTGGCGCAGCGCCCAGCACCAGAACGTGCAGGGGTCCGGTCTAGGGCTCTCCATCTCCCACGCGCTGCTCGCCGCGGGCGGCGGCTCTGTCTCCTACGCCCCGCACGAGCCGCACGGACTGCGGGTGACGGTGGCGGTTCCGCGCAACGGTCCGAGCGACTGACTCCGGTACCGGGTGCCGCGACGGCGAGCCCCGCCGGAGTGCGTCAGGGCTTGACGGACCGGTAGTAGCGTCTGGCCCCGTCGTGCAGCTGCAGCGGATCGGTGTAGATCGCTGTCCGCAGGTCCACCAACTGCGCCGCATGCACCTCGCTTCCGATGCGGTCCCGGCTGTCGATCACCGTCCGGGTGAACGCCTCGGTCATCGCCGGGTCCGTGCGGTCCGTGGTGACCAGCACGTTGGCGACGGCCACCGTCGTGATGGCCGATCGCTGCTGGGCGCTGCGGTACGCGTCAGCGGGCATCACGGCCGAGCGGTAGTAGCGAGTGGGGCCGCCCCCGGCCCGCAGCCGCTTGATCAGCGATGCCTCCAGGGGTACGAGCCTGATCGGGAAGCGGTCCGACAACTCCTGCACAGCGGTGGTCGGCAGCCCGCCGGACCAGAAGAAGGCATCGAGAAGACCGTTCTGCAACTGCGTCGGCATCGTGTCGATCCCGGCCGGGACCGGGGTGATGCCGTGCGTCGGATCAAGACCCGCGGCGGTCATCAGCCGGTCGGCGACCAGCCGCACGCCCGAACCCTCCTGCCCCACCCCGACCCGCTTGCCGGCGAGATCCGAGACCGTCTGCACGTCCGAGTCCCGGGGCACCACCAGCTGGATGTAGTCGTCGTACAGCCGGACACAGCCGCGCAGCCGGTCGGCCCCCGCCTTGCCGTCCCGTAGATACGTGGCGATGGCATCGGTCGTGGCGATGGTGAAGTCGGCCTTCCCGGTCGCCACCCGCTCGATGTTCTGCTGGGAGCCTTCGCTGGTCTGCAGCCGTATCGAGACCATGGGCAGGTCCTTGGCGAGCGCTCCCCTGAGCCGCTCGCCGTAGCGGTGGTAGACCCCGCTGCGCACCCCTGTGCTGAAGGTCAGTGATCCGCTGGGCGGCGGATCCCCGAGCGGCAGCACCCACCACAGCAGCAGCCCGAGAACGACGGCAACGGCGGCGCCCCCCTGAAGGGTGCGCCGACGGCCGATACGGGACAGTGCGTGGAGCATGGCGCGATCCTGCCAGCTCACTCCTCGTGATGGCCAGGGCCGGTCCTGTGGAAGAGAGGCCCTGGGTGTCCGTACGACCTCGTACCCTGGTGGACGAGATGAGCGAGGTAGAGGGTTTGAAAACGTACGAGGTGCGCACCTACGGGTGCCAGATGAACGTCCACGACTCCGAGCGGCTGTCGGGGCTGCTGGAGGGCGCGGGGTACGTACGTGCGCCCGAGGGCGCCGACGGTGACGCCGATGTCGTCGTCTTCAACACCTGCGCGGTGCGGGAGAACGCGGACAACAAGCTCTACGGCAATCTCGGCCGGCTTGCCCCGATGAAGACGAAGCGGCCCGGGATGCAGATCGCGGTCGGCGGCTGTCTGGCGCAGAAGGACCGCGACACGATCGTCCGGCGGGCCCCGTGGGTCGACGTCGTCTTCGGTACGCACAACATCGGCAAGCTGCCGGTGCTTCTGGAGCGCGCCCGTATCCAGGAGGAGGCGCAGATCGAGATCGCCGAATCCCTGGAGGCCTTCCCCTCCACCCTCCCCACCCGTCGCGAGTCCGCCTACGCGGCGTGGGTCTCCATCTCCGTCGGCTGCAACAACACCTGCACCTTCTGCATCGTCCCGGCGCTGCGCGGCAAGGAGAAGGACCGCCGCACCGGCGACATCCTGGCCGAGATCGAGGCACTGGTCGCCGAGGGAGTCTCCGAGATCACCCTGCTCGGCCAGAACGTGAACGCGTACGGCTCCGACATCGGCGACCGAGAAGCCTTCTCCAAGCTGCTGCGCGCCTGCGGGAAGATCGAGGGCCTGGAGCGGGTCCGCTTCACCTCGCCGCACCCCCGCGACTTCACCGACGACGTGATCGCGGCGATGGCCGAGACGCCGAACGTCATGCCGCAGCTGCACATGCCGATGCAGTCGGGTTCCGACACGATCCTGAAGGCGATGCGGCGCTCGTACCGGCAGGAGCGGTTCCTCGGCATCATCGAGAAAGTGCGCGCCGCGATGCCGGACGCCGCCATCTCCACCGACATCATCGTGGGCTTCCCCGGCGAGACGGAGGAGGACTTCGAGCAGACCATGCACGCGGTCCGTCAGGCGCGCTTCGCCAACGCCTTCACCTTCCAGTACTCCAAGCGCCCCGGAACCCCGGCTGCCGACATGGAGGGGCAGATCCCGAAGGAGGTCGTCCAGGAGCGGTACATGCGCCTGTCCGCCCTCCAGGAGGAGATCTCCTGGGACGAGAACAAGAAGCAGGTCGGCCGCACCCTGGAGATCATGGTCGCTGAGGGCGAGGGCCGTAAGGACGGCGCCACACACCGTCTCTCCGGCCGTGCTCCCGACAACCGCCTGGTCCACTTCACCAAGCCGGACGAGGACGTGCGCCCCGGCGATGTGGTGACGGTCGAGATCACCTACGCCGCCCCGCACCACCTGCTCGCCGAGGGCGCGCCGCTCGGTGTGAGGCGGACCCGGTCCGGGGACGCCTGGGAGAAGCGCACCGTCGCGGAGGCCGCCAAGCCGGCCGGAGTGATGCTCGGGCTGCCCGGCATCGGCGCCCCGGCGCCGTTGCCGCCCGCGGCGGCTCCCGGCTGCGGGTGCGACTGACCTCGTAGGGGAAGAGGGCACGGAGCCGCGGCCGGTACGCCGGGTCGCGGACCCGTGGCCGGAACGGACGGGGGAAACAGGCGGAATCGGCTGACGCAGTACGCTGCCCAGCATGCTTGTCGCCGCAGCTGTCTGCCCCTGTCCGCCCGTGCTGGTACCCGAGGTCGCCGCAGGAGCCGCGCCCGAGCTCCTGGCCGCGAGGACCGCGTGCATCGATGCCCTGGGCGTGCTCGCCGCGGCCCGCCCCGACCTGCTGATCGTGATCGGGCCCGCGGATCCCGATGGCCGCGGGCCGCATCCCGAGGGGGCCCCGGGCTCTTTCAAGGGCTTCGGCGTCGATCTCGACGTCCGGCTCGGGCTCGGAGGAGATCCCGGCGCTGCGGCGGAGCGCCCGCTTCCGCCATCCCTCTCCGTCGGCGCGTGGCTGCTTGCCCGTGCGCAGTGGGCGGACGCGCCGATCGAGGGTCTCGGCGTGGGGGAGATGCTCGAAGCCGGGCGCTGCGCGAGCACCGGACGGGAGCTGGCGGCCAGGGCCCGCCGCGTGGCCATGCTGGTGATGGGCGACGGCAGCGCCTGCCGCACAGTCAAGGCTCCCGGCTATCTGGACGAGCGCGCACTCTCGTTCGACACGGAGGTGTCACGGGCCCTGGGCGCCGCGGACCTTGCCGTGCTGAGTGCGCTGGACGAGTCACTGGCGTACGAACTGAAGGCGGCGGGCCGGGCGCCGTGGCAGGTGCTGGCGGGCGCGGCGGAAGGGGCCGGGCTGAGCGGGCGGCTGCTCTACGAGGACGCTCCGTACGGCGTCGGATACATGGTCGCCACCTGGTCCTGAGACCGGATCCGGGTGGTCTCGGACGGGTTCGGAGAGTTTCCGGACGGGGCACGCACGTGACGGCCGTGGAGCGATGCCGCTCCACGGCCGTCCACCGTGATCAGGTCGAGGTGCCGAGGTCAGGAGGCCGGTGGTGGCGCACCGCCCTCGCCCATGTGGGACAGACGGTCAATCGCATCCTTGGCCTTCTGCGAGCCGGACTCGATCTTGTCGCTGTACTTGCCCTTTGTCTTTTGATCGACCGTCCGTGCTGCCTTGTCGATCCCATGGTCGATCTTGTCGCTGTGCTGCTGCGCGAGGCCGCCGACCTTGTCCTTCGCCGGACTCAGCTTGGCCTTCAGACTGTCCATGAAGCCCATCGGACACCTTCCCTGCTGGGGACTATGTGCGGGCGTTGTCTCCGGCCTCGTTGTCCGCCGCTTCGTCGGGCGACTGCTGTTTCGGGATTTCCACGCCCTCGGAGGACTGCGACCCGGTGGACGTCACCGATTCGTCCGCCGTCGCCCCGGACCAGGCCGGCGCGGCGACCTCGGAAGCCTCGTCCGTCGGCGCGGCGGCGGCTTCCTCGGCGGACGTCTCGACCGCTCCGGAGGAGGAACGGCGAAACCATGAAAAAACACCCATACTTGCTCCATATTTTACTCGTGTGATCGAAATTCCGCGCCGCCCGGAGCGTCTCATTGCGCCACTCGGGCTCTCGTCCGTCAGCCCTCGTCGGGGCTTCGGTCATCCGACCGCCTGCCGGACGGGGGCCGGTCCGAACCGGCGCGCGAAAACCTCGGAACAGCAAACGACTCCGGCTTCGTGCCGTCACGTAACCCGTTCGGGGAGAGGGCTGGACATTTGCGAGACTGGGGCAGTGAGTAGTCCATCTCCCGCACCGCGGGTCATCGCCGTCGTCGGTCCCACTGCAGCCGGAAAGTCCGATCTGGGGGTATTCCTGGCCCAGCAGCTCCGTGGCGAAGTGGTCAACGCCGACTCCATGCAGCTCTACCGGGGGATGGATATCGGCACCGCGAAGCTGACGCTCGCCGAGCGCGGATCCGTACCCCACCGGCTGCTGGACATCTGGGACGTCACCGAGACGGCCAGCGTCGCCGAGTACCAGCGGCTGGCCCGAGCCGAGATCGACCGGCTGCTCGCCGAGGGCCGGACCCCGGTTCTGGTCGGCGGCTCCGGGCTGTACGTGAAGGGTGCGATCGACGCACTGGAATTCCCCGGCACGGACCCCGGCGTACGCGCCGGACTGGAACAGGAACTGGCGGAGCACGGTTCAGGGGCGTTGCACGGCCGACTCGCCGCCGCCGACCCCGAGGCGGGCCGGGCCATCCTGCCGAGCAACGGCCGCCGCATCGTCCGGGCCCTCGAAGTCATCGAGATCACCGGGAAGCCCTTCACGGCCAACCTCCCGGGTAACGAAGCGGTCTACGACGCGGTGCAGATCGGCGTCGACGTGGCCCGCCCCGAACTCGACGAACGCATCGCCCTCCGGGTCGACCGGATGTGGGAGGCAGGGCTCGTGGACGAGGTGCGGACTCTGGAGGCCCGCGGTCTGCGTGAGGGGCGCACCGCCTCCCGTGCGCTCGGCTATCAGCAGGTGCTTGGCGCACTGGCCAAGGAGTGCACGGAGGACGAGGCGCGCGCCGAGACGGTCCGCGCCACCAAACGCTTCGCGCGGCGTCAGGACTCCTGGTTCCGCCGTGACCCCCGCGTCCACTGGCTGAGCGGCGCCGCGGAGGACCGGGGGGAACTCCCGCACCGGGCGCTGGCGTTGGTCGAACGAGCGGTTACAGCCTGATCACGTGATGGCATCGGGAAGCCCTGCCCGTCATTAAGGCGACCAGGAGCGTGCCATCATCGAGCATCGATCGACCAGTGGAGTCCGAGTTGGGAGGGCGCGTGGCGATGGAGGCCGGCCCTCGCGACACAGAACAAGACGCACCGGACACGCAGCACGAGGCGGGACGCCTCAGCCCTGACGGGCCCGACGAGCTCCAGGTGACCCCCGAGGTCGAGGTCGAGCTGCGGCCCGCGCGCCGTCTGAGGATCTGGCAGCTCGCTCCGATCGTCATGCTTGCCGCGGTCGGTTCTCTGATGTTCGCCTTCCCGCTCGCCTTCGAGTTCGGCGACGGGGGCGCGGTCGTCGCCATGCTCGGTCTGCTGATCAGCTGCTGCGCCGCGGGCTGGGGGATGATGGCCGCCCGCCGTGTCGGCCACACCTGGCCGGGCCTACCGGCCCGGGGCTCGGGGGAGCGCCCCGACTGGCGTGTGATCGCCCTGTACGTGGCCGTGTGCGGCGCACTGGTCGCGCTGGCCATCTGGCGCGTGGCGCGACTGCGCTGAGTCCGGGCTCGCGCCCGGCCCGCCCGTCATCTGTCCACAGCCGCCCCGTCCACCGTTCGGCCCGACTTCGTCCGCTTCGGCGCGGCCTCGTACAGTTGCCCTGTGAGCACCTCGCAGATCGCCTTCCTCAAGGGTCATGGCACCGAGAACGACTTCGTGATCGTGCCCGACCCGGACAACGCCGTCGACCTGCCCGCATCCGTCGTCGCCCGGCTCTGCGACCGGCGGGCCGGTATCGGCGGTGACGGGCTGCTGCACGTCGTGCGGTCCGCCGCACACCCCGAGGCGCGGACCATGGCGGCCGATGCTGAGTGGTTCATGGACTACCGCAATGCCGACGGCTCGATCGCTGAGATGTGCGGCAACGGCGTGCGGGTCTTCGCCCGCTATCTGCAGCACGCCGGACTTGTCGAGGAGGGCGACCTCGCGGTCGCGACCCGCGGCGGCGTGAAGAAGGTCCACCTCGCCGAAGGCGGCGACATCACGGTCTCCATGGGGCGCGCCCAGCTCCCCGAGGACGGCGTCACGGTCACTGTGGACGGCCGCAGCTGGGCCGCGCGCAACGTGAACATGGGCAACCCGCACGCGGTGGCCTTCGTCGACGACCTGACACACGCGGGCAAGCTGTTCTCCGTACCGCCGTTCAGCCCTGCCGCCGTCTACCCCGACGGCGTCAACATCGAGTTCGTCGTGGACCGCGGACCGCGCCATGTGGCGATGCGGGTCCACGAGCGCGGTTCCGGCGAGACCCGCTCCTGTGGCACCGGCGCCTGCGCCGTGGCCGTCGCCGCCGCCCGCAGGGACGGCGCGGACCCCGCCGAGACCGGTACCCCGGTCACGTACACAGTCGATCTGCCCGGCGGCACCCTTGCGGTCACCGAGCGGCCGGACGGCGAGATCGAGATGACCGGAGCCGCTGTCATCGTCGCCGAGGGCAAGATCGATCCGGCCTGGCTCGAAACGGTGACCGGCTAGAGCTTCGCTCGAATGGGTGATCCGTTTCACGCTGAGCGAGAGCGGGACTCCGCCACGTGGTGGGGTCGGTAGCATCAAGCACCGGCCCGGAGGCGCGTCCGCACCTCCCCACCGCCGGTCGACGTTTGCCGGAGGTGCCCCCATGAGCGCAGAGGCCACCAACCCAGGTGCTCCCATCCGCAGACGAGGCCGTCCCCGGATCGATCTCCGCAGGCTCGGCCGCGTCGCCGTGCTCGGACCGGTCTCCCGTGACCGGCTGCCCGACGCGATCGGCCACGTCGCCGAGGCCCACCGGGCCCACTACCCGGACGCCGACCTCAGCATCCTCCACAAGGCCTACGTCCTGGCAGAGTCCTCCCACCGGGGGCAGATGCGCAAGAGCGGCGAGCCCTACATCACGCACCCGCTCGCGGTCACGCTGATCCTCGCCGAGCTCGGGGCCGAGACCACGACACTGACCGCTTCGCTGCTCCACGACACGGTCGAGGACACCGAGGTGACCCTCGATCAGGTGCGGGAACAATTCGGCGACGAGGTCTGCTACCTCGTCGACGGCGTCACCAAACTGGAGAAGGTCGACTACGGGGCGGCGGCCGAACCCGAGACGTTCCGCAAGATGCTGGTCGCCACCGGGGACGACGTCCGGGTCATGTCGATCAAGCTCGCCGACCGGCTGCACAACATGCGCACCCTCGGCGTGATGCGCCCGGAGAAACAGGCGAGGATCGCCAGGGTCACCCGCGACGTGCTGATCCCGCTCGCCGAACGGCTCGGGGTGCAGGCACTCAAGACCGAGCTGGAGGATCTTGTCTTCGCGATTCTCCATCCCGAGGAGTACGCGCACACCCGGGCACTGATCGCCGCGGCCTCGGCACCGGAATCCGGCTCCCCGGGCGCCACCGACGACCCCCTCTCCGCCATCGCCGAGAACGTCAGAACCGTGATGCGGGACGCCGACATCCCCGCAGAAGTCCTCATCAGGCCCCGCCATTACGTCTCCGTGCACCGCGTCAGGAACAAACGCGGAGAGCTGCGCGGCACCGACTTCGGGCGGCTGCTCGTGCTCGTCGGCGAGGACGCCGACTGCTATGCCGTCCTCGGCGAGCTCCACACCTGCTTCACCCCCGTAATCTCCGAGTTCAAGGATTTCATCGCGGCTCCCAAGTTCAACCTGTACCAGTCGCTGCACACCGCTGTCGTGGGCGCGGAGGGCGCGGTCGCGGAAGTCCTCATCCGCACTCATCGGATGCACAAGGTCGCCGAGGCGGGCGTGATCGCCCTCGGCAACCCCTACACCGCGGACGGCACCTCCGCGCTGCCGCAGGCCGAACCCGCGGACGGCGAGCGCGCCGACCCGACCCGGCCCGGCTGGCTCTCCCGGCTCCTCGCCTGGCAGCAGTCCGCCACCGACCCGGACACCTTCTGGACCACCCTCCGCGCCGACCTCGCCGAGGACCGGGAGATCGCGGTCTTCCGCACCGATGGCGGCACGCTCGGACTCCCCGCCGGCGCCAGTTGCGTCGACGCCGCCTACGCGCAGTACGGCGACGAGGCCCACAGCTGTATCGGGGCCCGGGTCAACGGCCGGCTCGCCACGCTCTCCACCGTGCTCAGCGACGGGGACACCGTGCAGCTGCTGCTCGCCGAGGACACCGCCTCCGGCCCCTCACCGGACTGGCTCGACCACGCCCGTACGCCCGCCGCGCGCATCGCCATCACCGGGTGGCTCGACGCCCACCCGGAGGGTGCCCAGGGGACGTACGGCAGCCAGCCCGCGGGCCGCAGGCCCGAGCGGCAGCCGGCGGACCTGTCGGACGCCGGAGTCAACCGGGCCGCACGCCGCGCCGCGACCGTCGTCGTCGTGGGCATGCCGGACGCCACCGTACGGCTCGCAGGCTGCTGCACCCCCGTACCGCCCGATGACGTCACCGGATTCACCGTGCGCGGCGGCGTCGTCACCGTGCACCGGCGAGAGTGTCCCGGGGTGGCCCGGATGCAGGCAGGGGGCCGGACGCCCGTCACGGTGGACTGGGGCGACGCGGCGGAATGCCGGGTCACCCTGGTCGCCGAGTCCTTCGGCCGGCCAGGGCTGCTCGCCGATCTCACCGAGGCCATCGCGTCGGCGGATGCGGCGATCATTTCCGCCACCGTGGAACCGCCCAGCGAACAACGTGTTCGGCACACCTACACCCTGCAGCTCCCGGACGCCGCCGGACTGCCCGCACTGATGCGCGCGATGCGGGACGTACCGGGGGTGTACGACGTGAACCGTGCCCAGCACCCGGCCGCCGCCGTCTGAACCAGTCCTCCGCGGCGCCCAGCTGCCCCGGCGACCTCGTTCGAGTGGCGTGGCGCGTGCCGCGCCCGTACCGGTGCGGGTCGCTGATAGCCGTAGTCCATGCCGTTCATCCCCCGCTGCCTGCGGGCCGCCCTGCTGGCCACCGCATCGGCCACCCTCGTTGCCGCCACCCTGTCCTCACCCGTGCCGCTCGGCATCGGAGATTCACTCTTCCCCACCCTCGGCAACCCGGGGTACGACGTCCTCTCGTACGACATCGGATTCACCTACCACGGCAGCAACAGCAAACCCCTGGACACCGTCACCACAATCGACGCGCGGACCACCGAGCCACTGGACCGGATCAACCTCGACTTCGCCCGCGGCACCGTCCGTTCCGTCGCGGTCAACGGCCTGCGCGCCGACTTCGCCGTCACGGGCGAGGACCTTGTCGTCGAACCCCTCGGCACGCTGCCCGCCGGAGTGCCGCTCCGGATCACCGTCCGGCACACCAGCGACCCCAGCGGCGACCAGGACAGCGGCGGCTGGCTGCGCACCTCCGACGGCCTGGCCATGGCCAACCAGGCCGACGCCGCGCACCGGGTCTTCCCCAGCAATGACCACCCCGCCGACAAGGCCTACTTCACCTTCCGGGTGACCGCCCCCAAGGACCTGACGGTGGTGGCCAACGGCCTGCCCGCCGGCACGGTCCGGCACGGCGCCTCGACCACCTGGACGTACCGGACCGAGCACCCCATGGCCACCGAACTGGCCCAGGTCTCCATCGGGCACTCGACCGTCCGGAAGCGGACCGGGCCGCACGGACTGCCGGTCCGTGATGTGGTGCCGGCCGCGGACGCCGCCCGCCTGGAGCCCTGGCTCAAGAAGACGCCCGGACAGCTGGAATGGATGGAGCGCCAGGTCGGCCGGTACCCCTTCGAGACGTACGGACTGCTGGTCGCCGATACGGAGACCGGTTTCGAGCTGGAGACCCAGACACTCACACTCTTCGAACGGACCCTGTTCACCAACAAGGCATATCCCCAGTGGTACGTCGACTCGATCATGGTTCATGAGCTGGCCCACCACTGGTTCGGTGACAGCGTCTCCCCGCAGGCCTGGTCCGATCTCTGGCTCAGCGAAGGACATGCCAGCTGGTACGAGGCCCGCTACGCGGAGGAACACGCCAACAAGTCGCTGGACAACCGGATGCGCGACGCCTACAACCGGTCCGACAGCTGGCGCGCAGTCGGAGGCCCGCCCGCCCGTCCCGCCGCGCCCTCGCCGGGACAGAAGATCAGCCTCTTCCGGCCCGTGGTGTACGACGGCAGCGCGCTGGTCCTCTACGCGCTGCGACAGGAGATCGGCAAGAGTGCCTTCGACCGGCTGGAACGGCGCTGGGTGACGGCGCACCGGGACTCCACCGCGACCACGGCGGACTTCGTCCGGCTGGTGTCAGAGATTGCGGGACGCGACCTGACCGCATTCTTCGACGGCTGGCTGTACAGCGAGAGGACCCCGCCGATGCCCGGGCACCCGGACTGGCACAGCACGCAGCCCGCCGGACACCGGTAAACCCGGGTGACGGGGCCGTCCGGGCCGTGCCACTATCGACGGGTCGCCGCGGCAGCCGGACCGGAGATTCTCCCGAGCGGGAATCTTCCGGACAGGTCACGCGTTGTGACTGACGTAACGGACTTCTATCGACGTAAGGATCCAATGACCTCCTCTTCTTCCCTTCCCCAGGACGCGCAGAATGCGCAGAGTGCCACGGAGAACGTCACCGAGAGCCTCACCGAAAGCCTTCGGGCCAACGCCCTGATGGAAGAGGACGTCGCCTGGAGCCACGAGATCGACGAAGAGCGGGACGGCGAGCAGTTCGACCGCTCCGAGCGCGCGGCACTGCGGCGTGTGGCGGGCCTCTCCACAGAGCTTGAGGACGTCACCGAGGTCGAGTACCGACAGCTGCGCCTGGAGCGTGTGGTGCTGGTCGGCGTCTGGACCTCGGGGACCGTGCAGGACGCCGAGAACTCCCTCGCGGAGCTGGCGGCTCTCGCCGAGACGGCGGGTGCTCAGGTCTTGGACGCGGTCTTCCAGCGGCGCGACAAGCCCGACCCGGCCACCTACATCGGCTCGGGCAAGGCGCTGGAGCTGCGTGACATCGTCCTCGAATCAGGAGCCGACACCGTCGTCTGCGACGGTGAGCTCAGCCCCGGCCAGCTGATCCATCTGGAGGACGTCGTCAAGGTCAAGGTGGTCGACAGGACCGCCCTGATCCTCGACATCTTCGCCCAGCACGCCAAGTCCCGAGAGGGCAAGGCGCAGGTCTCGCTGGCACAGATGCAGTACATGCTGCCGCGCCTGCGCGGTTGGGGACAGTCGCTCTCCCGTCAGATGGGCGGCGGCGGTTCCAGCGGCGGTGGCGGCATGGCCACCCGTGGTCCCGGTGAGACCAAGATCGAAACGGACCGGCGCCGGATCCGCGAGAAGATGGCGAAGATGCGCCGGGAGATCGCGGAGATGAAGACCGGCCGCGAGATCAAGCGGCAGGAGCGCAAGCGCAACAAGGTGCCCTCGGTCGCCATCGCCGGTTACACCAACGCAGGCAAGTCGTCGCTGCTCAACCGGCTGACCGGGGCGGGCGTCCTGGTGGAGAACGCACTCTTCGCCACGCTCGACCCGACCGTGCGCCGGGCCGAGACGCCGAGCGGCCGGATCTACACGCTGGCCGACACCGTCGGGTTCGTTCGGCATCTGCCGCACCACCTCGTCGAGGCGTTCCGCTCCACCATGGAGGAGGTCGGCGAGTCCGACCTGATCCTGCACGTGGTGGACGGCTCGCATCCGGTTCCCGAGGAGCAGCTCGCCGCGGTGCGCGAAGTGATCCGCGAAGTGGGTGCGCTGGACGTGCCCGAGGTCGTGGTGATCAACAAGGCGGATGCGACCGACCCGCTGGTCCTCCAGCGTCTGCTGCGGAACGAGAAGTACGCCATTGCCGTCTCGGCGCGGACCGGGGCCGGAATCGACGAGCTGCTCGCGCTCATCGATGCCGAACTGCCCCGGCCGTCGGTCGAGATCGAGGCACTCGTCCCGTACACGCACGGCGGACTCATCTCCCGGGCGCACGCCGACGGCGACGTGATCTCCGAGGAACACACCTCGGAGGGCACTCTCCTCAAGGCGCGGGTGCACGAGGAACTGGCCGCGGAACTTGCGCCGTTCGTGCCTGTGGCGCACTGACGGCACGACACAGTACGGACCGAAGGCCCGCCCCCTCGTCGCTTCCGTTCTAGTGGTCGTCGCACCACCCCAGTTCAGGGGATGCGATGGACTTCAAAATCCGGGAGCCGCGGACCGTAGCTCAGGGACGTAAGAAGCTGCTGCGTGAGCGGGAAGCATACTTCCAGCTCACGCAGCAGGGCCTGAGCAACAACGAGGCATGCCGGGTCGGCGGCATCAATCCGAAGACCGGGCGCCGATGGCGTAACGGTCGCAGTGCCGACCGCAAGCAGAAGGCGGCACCACCGGTTCGACCGGCGGTGCCGCCTTCTGGCGCGTTCCGGTACCTGTACGAGGGCGACCGGATCTACATCGCCGACCGTTTGCGGGATAAGGCCACGGTCCGGGCGATCGCCGCTGAACTGGGGCCGCAGCCCGTCCACCATCAGCAGGGAGATACGCCGGAACCGGGCCGTGGGGACCCGCGGGCAGTGGAACCACCGCCCGCACGCCGCCCAGGCCCGCGCCGATGCACGCCGCCCCCGTCCCAAGCCCGGGAAGATCGGCCAGAACACGAGCTGCGTGCCTTCATCCAGGACCGCCTGGACCTACGGTGGAGCCCGGAGCAGATCTGCCAGGCCCTGCGCGCCCGCTTTCCCGACCGGCCGGAGATGCACGTGGCCCATGAGACCGTCTACCAGGCCCTCTACATTCAGGGCCGGGGCGAACTACGCCGCGAACTCGCCAAGGCACTACGTACCGGACGGGCCCGGCGCAAGCCCCGACGGCAGGCCCAGCAGCGCCAGCCCCGCTTCCGCGACCCCATGGTGATGATCAGCGAACGGCCCGCGGAGGCCGAGGACCGGGCCGTGCCCGGCCACTGGGAAGGCGACCTGATCATCGGCAAGGACGGCGCCTCCGCCATCGGCACGCTCGTCGAACGCTCCACCCGCTACGTGATGCTCCTGCATCTGCCCGATGGCCGGGGCACCGAGTTGGTCCGCGACGCCCTGGTGGAGACGGTCCAGACGCTGCCGGCCCATCTGAAGCGGTCCCTGACCTGGGACCAGGGCAGCGAAATGGGACGCCACCGCGAGTTCACCGTCGCGACCGACATCCCGGTCTACTTCTGCGACCCGGCCAGCCCCTGGCAGCGCGGTTCGAACGAAAACACCAACGGCCTGCTGCGGCAGTACTTCCCCAAGAGCACCGACCTGTCCGTCCACACCCGCGAGCACCTGGCCGCCGTCGCCACCGAACTCAACGGCCGCCCACGCAAAACGCTCGGCTGGGAAACCCCAGCCGAGCGCCTGCATAAACTGCTCGCGGCCTGATCAACACGACCAGGTGTTGCGACGACCCCTAGAAAGCGCCTCGTGAGAGAGCGGACCTTCGGGCGTGAGCCGGACCGTGACTACTGGCCGACGAACTTGTCGCTCATCATGGTGAAGATTTCCTGCGCGCCCTGGCCCAGGTGGGGGCCTGCGAGCCAGCCCGAAGTCGCCGGGCCGATGGAGGTGTTGGAGACGAGCGCCAACTTGCCGTCGGAGCCCTCACTGAACCAGCCGCCACCGGAGGAACCGCCGGTCATGGTGCAGCCGATGCGGTACATCGTCGGGGTGCTGGGGCTGATGGAGAGCCGGCCGGGACGGTCGATGCACTTGTGCATGATCAGACCGTCGTACGGGGCGGCGGCGGGGTAGCCCCAGGCGCCCATGGCTCTGATCTGCGAGAGCTTGGGGGCGTCGAAGTTGACCGGCAGGGCGTTGCCCACGGTCTCCTCAAGCGACTTGGTGCCGTTCTCCGGCTTCACGTGCAGCACGGAGTAGTCGTACGGAGCGCCCTCGCCACCGGTGGGGCCGCCATTGGCGATCCACTCACCGGAGGTCGTGACCCAGTCGGCCCAGAACGCGCCGTACGGGGCGATCTCCTCGGGCCGGGCGTTCTCCAGCGCGGCGGCGGACTTGCCCTTGTCGTTGTAGGCGGGCACGAAGACGATGTTGCGGTACCAGCCGCCCTTCGAGCCGGCGTGGACACAGTGCCCGGCCGTCCACACCAGGTTGGACCTGCCCGGGTTCTTCGGGTCCTTGACGACCGTGCCCGAGCAGACCATGGACCCCTCGGGGGAGTCGAAGAACACCTTGCCGACCGGGGCGGCGTGCTCGTGGTACGGCAGGTCCTCGGGCTCTGCCTTGACCGGCGCGGGCTCCGGGTCCGTGGCGCCCTGGTCGCCGGAGAAGTCACTGGCCGCCATCGTCTTCGCCGGGTCCTTGGCGGACTTCATCCGCTCGGGCTTCCACAGCCCGTCGATCACCGGGTTGACGAAGTCCTTGGCCTCACGCAGCCACTTGTCCCTGTCCCAGTTCTTCCACTCGCCGTTCTTCCACTTCTCCGGGTCGACGCCGTGCTTCTTGAGCGTTTCGGCCAGATCGGCGGATATGCCGCCGCCGACGTCGTTGCCACCGGCGGCCTCGGCGGCGGGCTTGTCGGCCGCCTTGTCCTGGCTCGGACCACATGCTGTGGCCGTCAGCACGAGAGCGGCGACGAGGCCGGTCGCGACGAGCAGTGGTCGTATGGATCGCATGGAAAATTTCCCGCTGAAACACTCAGAAAATGCTGAACTTGTCATGCGCGCATCAATGCCTACATCGAGATGCAGGCCCACCCCCTGACGGTCCGACGCATGCTTTCCGCCACCGAGGCGCCGACGCATGAGGGGGCGCCTGACGGACTGCTGTCGCGCCGAGGGCCCCCTGAGCAACCGTCACCGGCAAGGCTGCCGGTATTAGTTCGTGTGCGTTACTGCGCCGCGTACTTCTTGCTGACCGCGTCGTAGACGCCCTTGGCCTCCTTGCCGAGGCGCGGCCCTGCCAGCCAGCCGGCCGTCACCGGGCCGATGGACGTGTTCGATACCAGTGCGGGCTTGCCGTCCTGGCCCGCCGCGACCCAGCCACCGCCGGAGGAGCCGCCGGTCATGGAGCACCCGATGCGGTACATCGTCGGGTCTGCCTCAGTGAGCGAGAGGCGGCCCGGCTTGTCCTTGCACTGCAGCATCTTCTGACCGTCATACGGCGGAGCGGCCGGGAAGCCGGTTGCCGTCATGCTGTCGATCTTCGGCACGGCCGGGGCGTTGAACTCGACAGGCAGCGCCGAACCGACCGTCTCCTCAAGGGACTTACCGGTCGAGCCCTTCTCCGGGGCCACATGCAGGACCGCGAAGTCGTACGGGGCTCCCTGGCCACCGGTGGGGCCGCCGTCGGCGATCCACTGGTCGGACGTCTGCGCCCACTGCCCCCACCACACGCCATATGGAGCGATCTTCTCCTTGGGCGCGTTCTTCAGCTCGGCAAGCGACAGGCCGCTGTTGTTGTACGACGGCACGAAGGCGATGTTGCGGTACCAGCCGCCCTTCTTGCCCGCGTGCACACAGTGCCCGGCGGTCCACACCAGGTTGGACCTTCCGGGATTGGCCGGGTCCTTCACCACGGTTGCGGAGCAGACCATGGAACCCTCGGGGCCGTCGAAAAAGAGCTTCCCCGACTCTGCGGCATTGCCGTGGTATGGCGACTGCACATTCGTGGCCTGGACCGGCGCGGGCGTCGGGTCCGTCACACCCTTGTCACCCGAGATGTCGTCGTCGACCGGCTGCTCGGGCGCCTTGTCGGCATCCCGCATACGGTCCGGGTCCCAGAGGCCCTCGATGATCGGGTTGACGAAGTCCTTGGCCTCACGCAGCCACTTGTCCCTGTCCCAGTTCTTCCACTCGCCGTTCTTCCACTTGTCGAGGTCGACTCCGTGTTCCTTGAGCCGGTCCCGCAGATCATCCGGAATGGTGATCTTGTCGTCCGAGGTCTGCTCGGCGGAGTTGCTCGGCTCGGTGTTCGCACCGTCCTCGCTCGGCCCGCAGGCGGTGGCCGTGAGCGCGAGAACGGCGGTGACCGCGGCCACAGCGAGCACGGACGAGGGTGTGCGACGTGCGCTCCTCCCCGGACGTGCCGTGAGAACTGGTCGTATCGGTTGCATGCGGTGATCCCCCTGGGACTTCGTAACTCAACACTTCTGCAGTGCATTTGGGCACTGTTCCGAACGCACCGCGGGCTCCGGTGATGGTGCCCGGAGTGTCGGCACGGCCCCCACTATGCCGGTGCCGGTGGTGACGGTACGCAGCAGGTCCACGGTTCCGTCTCCGCAAGGATCTTCCGATTTACCCGTGATCCCCTGCGCCCGGCGTCGTTGGTACGTACGAGGGACTTACGGGCAGCGTTCATCGCCGCCGTCCGTCCTTGCGGAAACGTACTGACGTGCAACGCAACTGTTACAGCGGGAGGACCAGAAGCCGTGGCCGTGACCGAACCAGCTCCGGTGGCACCACCCGCGGTGCACGAGGGAATCCTGCGCCGCCAGTCGCTGCGCGAATCGGCCGCTCGCACCTATGCGAGGTCACTGCCGATCGTGCCTGTGCGGGCCCGCGGGCTGACCATCGAAGGTTCGGACGGACGGCGGTATCTCGACTGTCTCTCCGGAGCCGGCACGCTGGCGCTCGGGCACAACCATCCGGTGGTTCTGGAAGCGATCAAGAAGGTCATCGACTCGGGTGCGCCCCTCCACGTCCTCGACCTCGCGACGCCGGTCAAGGACGCGTTCACCACGGAACTGTTCGCCACACTGCCACGGCAGTTCGCCGACAACGCCCGTATCCAGTTCTGCGGACCGGCCGGCACGGACGCCGTCGAGGCAGCTTTTAAACTGGTCCGTGCCGCGACCGGGCGCAGCGGACTCCTGGCCTTCACCGGCGCCTACCACGGGATGACGGCGGGATCCCTTGCGGCCTCGGGCGGAGCCGAGGACGTCCGCGTGACCCGACTTCCCTTCCCGCTGCAGTACCGGTGCCCGTTCGGCATCGGTGGCGAACGCGGTGCCGACATCGCCGCCCGGTGGACCGAGAGCTTGCTGGACGATCCCAAGGGCGGAGCGCCCGCGCCGGCCGGAATGATCCTCGAACCGGTGCAGGGGGAGGGCGGCGTGAACCCCGCCCCCGACGGCTGGATGCGCCGAATGCGTGAGATCACCGCGTCCCGTTCCATCCCCCTGATCGCCGACGAGGTCCAGACCGGCGTCGGCCGGACCGGCGCTTTCTGGGCAGTCGAGCACAGCGGGATCACCCCTGATGTGATGGTGCTCTCGAAGGCCATCGGTGGGTCCCTCCCGCTTGCAGTGATCATTTACCGCTCCGAACTGGACACCTGGCAACCGGGCGCCCACGCCGGTACATTCCGCGGCAACCAACTCGCGATGGCCGCCGGCACTGCGACCCTCGCCTACGTGCGCGAGAACCGGCTCGCCGAGCACGCCGCGTCGCTCGGCGCCCGTATGCTCGCCCGCCTCCGCACGCTGGCCACCGACCACCCGTGCATCGGAGACGTCCGCGGACGGGGGCTGATGATCGGGGTCGAACTCGTCGACCCCGAGTCCGCCCCGCTCACCGGCGGTACCGAAGGCGCCACCGAGGCACCGCCCGATCCGGTCCTCGCCGCCGCTGTTCAGCAGGAATGCCTCCGACGCGGCCTCATCGTCGAACTCGGCGGACGCCACTCCACCGTCGTACGCCTGCTCCCTCCGCTCACACTCACCGACGAACAGGCAACGGCGGTCGTCGACCGCCTCGCCGACGCCCTGGCAGCCGCTGAACGCTCGCCGCATCGCCGAATCACGACCGGGTCGACCCACTGACCCCGGACACCCTCACAAGGAAGACCGCCGTGAACCCCACCCCCGCGCCCGCGCCCGAGGCCGACGGCGCTCCCGTCGGTCAGCAACGAGGCCAGTCCGTGCTCGTCGGCCGAGTGGCAGTCGAGCAGACGACGGTGCCGCGCCAGATGGCAGCCCTACATGGCGAGCGGTGCACTCCGCAGGCACCCCCGGCCGACGCAGGAACGGCCGATCCTCTCGACCACCCGGACCCGCTCCGGGCCGCAGACGCATCAGGCGTCGAGAACCTGCTGCGCTGTTGGGTCCGCGAGAACGATCTGCCCCGACCCGACGGGAACGCTCTCCGTATCCCGCTTCCCGCCAGCGGCACCGCCCTGCTCGTCCCCGTCCTCTATTGGTCCGCCACGGGATGGCACCGCTTCGGCCCGCCCAACCTGGAACACGCACCCGACGAGGCGCCGACCACCGATGCCGTCACCGTCGCCGCCCTCCTGGGTCGAGAGGCAGACCGCAACGAAGGTGCCGACATGGTGGCCAGGGTCGCCGACTCCGTACGCCGTACAGCCGGTTTCATCGCCGAGCGACGCCGCGCACCTGAACCTCCCGCCGACGCGGACCTCTTCCTCACCGCCGAGCAGTCGCTTTTGCTGGGGCACCCCCTGCACCCCAGCCCCAAGAGCCGCGAAGGCATCTCCGAGACCGAATCCCGTCTCTACTCACCCGAGTTGCATGGCTCCTTCCCGCTGCACTGGATGGCTGTGGACCGCTCCCTGCTGGCCACCGAGTCCTCCTGGACGGACGGAGGCCGCCCCGTCCCCGCCGAAGACCTCGTCGCCTCCCACGCCGACGGACTGCACCTCCCCGCCAACGCGGCACCGATTCCGTTCCACCCCTGGCAGGCCCGGGAACTGGGCAGCCGTCCGGACGTCGCGGCCCTGCTCGAAGCCGGTCTTCTCCATGACCTGGGACCGCACGGCGAGCCCTGGCACCCCACATCCTCCGTCCGTACCGTCCATCAGTCCGGCGCCGACGTCATGCTCAAGCTCTCCCTCGGCGTACGCATCACCAACTCCCGTCGTGAGAATCTTCGCAAGGAACTCCACCGGGGCGTGGAGGTCCATCGGCTGCTCCGCAGTGGACTCGCTGCGCAGTGGCACGCCGTCCACCCCGGCTTCGACATCGTTCGCGACCCGGCCTGGCTCGCCGTCGACGCACCGGGTGGCGAACCCGTCCCCGGCCTCGACGTCATGCTGCGCCACAACCCCTTCGGCCCGTACGACGATGCGGTGTGCATCGCCGGGCTGACTTCCCCGCGCCCCTGGTCCGACCGGCCAGGCATGCAATCGCGCCTCGCCGACATCGTCTTCCGCCTCGCTGCCACCACCGGCAGAACCAAGGGAGCGGTCGCCGCCGAGTGGTTCCTGCGCTACCTCGACCGGGTCGTGCGCCCCGTGTTGTGGCTCGATGCCACAGCAGGCGTTGCCCTCGAAGCCCACCAGCAGAACACGCTGGTGCTGCTCGACACCGCCGGCTGGCCCATCGGGGGTCGATATCGGGACAATCAGGGCTACTATTTCCGCGAATCGCATCGCCAGGCACTTGAGCAGAGGCTCCCCGGCATCGGAATCCTCAGCGACACCTTCGTCTCCGACGCGGTCACCGACGAGCGCTTCGCCTACTACTTGGGCATCAACAACATCTTCGGTCTGATCGGGGCCTTCGGCGCCGAGCATCTCGCCGATGAACGAGTGCTCATCGCCGGCCTCCGCCGGTTCCTCGGTGGTGTCATCGACCTCGGCTCCCCGCTTCCCGCGCAATTGCTGCAGAACCCGCACCTGCGGTGCAAGGCCAACATGCTGACCCGGCTCCACGGTCTCGACGAACTCGTCGGCCCCGTCGACACTCAGTCCGTCTATGTCACCATCGCCAACCCCCTGTATGCCTGAAGGAACATGACCATCGCCTGAACCACTGAACCACTGGACCGCTGAGAGGAGAGCGTCACCGTGCCTCCCGACGATGCGCACGCCGATGCAGGAACCGGCCCCGCCCCGCAGGCTGGTTCAGGCATCGAGGACACCCTGGACCTGAAGCTCTCCGACGAGTTCCTCGCGCTGTTCGGGGAAGACACACCGGCATCAACACCGGCCACCGCCCCGTCCGGCACCTCCAGCCTGCTCGACAACCCGGCCGAATGGCGACCGATCACCACGACCGCCGGTGTCTTCCAACTCGTCCCCGTGCGACTGGACCGCGACCTGACCGTGATCAGTCGTTGGATGAACGACCCCGCAGTCGCCACCTTCTGGGAACTCGCAGGGGACGAAGCCGTCACCGCCACCCATCTACGCCCGCAGCTCGACGGTGACGGACGCAGCGTCCCCTGCCTGGGCGTGCTCTCCGGCATTCCCATGAGCTACTGGGAGATCTACCGTGCGGACCTCGACCCACTGGCGCGCCACTATCCCGCCCGACCACATGACACAGGAATCCACCTCCTCATCGGCGGTGTGAACAACCGCGGGCGCGGCGTCGGCACCACCCTGCTCCGGGCCGTCTCCGACCTCGTACTCGACAACCGTCCTCTCTGCGCACGCGTCGTGGCGGAACCCGACTTGCGCAACACCCCCTCCGTCTCCGCCTTCCTGAGCGCCGGCTTCCGGTTCTCCGCGGAAGTCGAACTCCCCGACAAGCGAGCCGCCCTGATGGTCCGCGACCGAGCCCACCGTGCCCAGCTGTGAACGACCTGTTGCATTAGTTACACCGCTCGAAGCCCATCGGTTCCGTCCCGAGGAGTCCGCGTGCCGAACAATCCTGCGAGCCATGAATCAGCGGAGTCTCCCGCGCTGCTCAGCACTCCAGAACTGAACCGGACGGTCTGGGAACGGGCTGCCGCCCGCCTGCTCGCGAAAATGCTCGGAGAGTTCGCCTACGAGGAAGTCATCGAGCCGGTCCCCAGGGCCGCCGGGAGCGACACCTACACCCTTGCGCTGGACGACGGCGAAACCCTGAACTTCCGCGCCGGACGGGGCGTCTACGGCGGCTGGCACGTCGCCACCGACTCGATGCGGGTCAGCGACCGGAACGCGCCCGCGGGTACCGGTCAGGACGAGAGCACCGGGACCATCCCGTTCCGCGATCCGCTGCAGTTCCTTGCCCGCGCCCACCGCCTCCTCGAACTCGACGGCGCCACTCTCGGCCACTTGATCCGCGAGATCACCACCACACTCGCCGCCGACGCCCGGCTGGACCACACCGCGTTCACCGCCGCCCGGCTGGCCGAACTCGACTACGCCGAGCTCGAGGGACACCAGACCGGCCATCCGTGGCTCGTCGCCAACAAGGGGCGCCTCGGATTCTCCGCCGCCGACGCCTCCCGTTTCACGCCCGAGGCCCGCAGACCGGTCAGGCTGCCGTGGATCGCCGTGAGCACCCGGATCGCCGGCTACCGAGGTGTGACCCGCCTCGCCACTCCCAAGCAGTTGTACGCGCAGGAACTCGACGCCTCGGTCCGCGCATCATTCACCGCCGAGCTCCGCGCCCGCGGCCTCGACCCGGACTCCTACCTCTTTCTTCCCGTGCACCCCTGGCAGTGGGACGAATGGATCGTTCCGCTGTTCGCCCCGGCCATTGCCGACGGTGACATCGTTCCGCTGCACACCGACGAAGACCTACGGTTGCCGCAGCAGTCCATCCGTACCTTCGCCAACCTCGGACACCCCGACCGGCACACCGTCAAACTGCCGCTGTCGATCCTCAACACGCTGGTCTGGCGGGGTCTCCCGACCGAGCGCACCCTCGCGGCACCCGCCGTCACCACCTGGGTCCAGGGCTTGCGCGACCGCGACCCCTTTCTGCGTGACACCTGCGGGGTCATCCTGCTCGGAGAGGTGGCCTCCGTAACAGTCGAGCATCCGCTCTACGATCATCTCCCCGAGACCCCGTACCAGTTCAAGGAAATCCTCGGCGCGATCTGGCGAGAACCGCTCCACCCCCGGCTCGCGCCCGGCGAGCGCGCCCGCACCCTTGCGTCGCTGCTCCACACGGATCCGCACGGCCGCGCCTTCACGGCCGAGCTCGTCGCCCGCTCGGGTCTGACCCCCTCCGCCTGGCTGACCCGGCTCTTCGCCGCACTGCTCCCGCCGCTGCTGCACTTCCTCTACCAGTACGGCACGGTCTTCTCCCCACACGGCGAGAACGCCATCGTGGTCTTCGACGGCCAGGATGTGCCCGTACGGCTGGCGATCAAGGACTTCGTCGACGATGTGAACATCAGCGCCCGGCCGCTGCCGGAGCACGCGACCATGCCGGACGACGTACGCAGCATCCTTCTCACCGAGGAGCCCGGCTTCCTCACCCAGTTCATCCACTCAGGGCTCTTCGTCGGTGTCTTCCGATTCCTGTCCAGGCTGTGCGAGGAGCAGCTGGCTGTCCCGGAGGACGAATTCTGGTCACTCGTCCGAGCCGAGATCCTGCGTCACCACGCCCGCTTTCCCGAGCTCAAGGACCGCTTCGAGATGTTCGACATGCTGACGCCGCGCATCGAACGCCTCTGCCTCAACCGCAACCGCCTGTATCGCGACGGCTACCGCGACCGGCCCGAGCGCCCCCACGCCGCCGTCCACGGCACGGTTCCCAACCCACTCCACCCCTCCGCACGAGTCCTGGAGTGATCCCCGTTGATGCTCCTATTGGCTGTCAAGCGGCGGTTAGCCAGTCGCGGTAGGCATTGGCGAGGGTGTCGTCACGGCGGGTGCCGCGTTCGATGCAGGAGATGACTGCGGGCCAGACGTTGAAGTGGTGGGCGGCGGCGGTGAGGGTGATGTTCTTGGCCTGGCGCGCGGGTCGCAGGTCGGCGATGGCGGGGACGGCCACCGCTGTGGTGAGGCAGCGGAAGACTTCCCGGGCGATCGCGCGTTTGAGGAGTCGGATGATCTCTTTCTTGGTCCGTCCGGCTTCGGTCTGCCTGGCCACGTAGTCGCGGGTGCGGCCATCGCTGGCCATCCGTACGAGGGCTATCCGGTAGAGAGCGGCGTTGGCGGCGCGGTCGCCGCCCCGGGAGAGACGGTGGCGGTTGGTTTTGCCGCTGGAGGCGGGTACGGGGGCGGCGCCGCACAGGGCTGCGAAGGATGCCTCGGTGTACAGGCGTTCAGGGTTTCCGCCGGCTGTGACAAGGAGCTGGGCGGCGGTGTCGGGGCCGACGCCGTAGGCGGCGCGCAGGCCCGGATTCTGCTCGGTGACGGCGGCGTCCAGTGCCGCGGTGAGTGCGTCGTGCTCGGTGGTGAGGGCTTGGACGCGCTGGGCGAGGCTCTTCAGTGCGGTCAGGACGGCGACATGCAGCTGGTCGCCGGTGGGACGCAGGCGGGCGAGGGCGTTGATCTGCGTCTTGCCGTGCAGGGCACGGTACTTGGCGCGGATGCCGTCCGGGGCGGTGATGAGGATGTGGCCGATCTGGTTCAGGGTGGCGGTGCGGGCCTTGATCGCGGACCGGGCTGCGTTGTGGAGGGCGCGTATGCCGCTGACGGTGTCATCCTTCGGCGCGGCTGCCGCCCGTCCGGACAGGGCGGCGCGGGCGGCCGCGTAGGCGTCGATCGGATCGGACTTGCCGATCCGGCGGCGTTCGGCCTTGTCGGGCCGGTTGACCTCCACCACTGCCAGGCCCGCGTGGCGGGCGGCACGGGTGAATCCGAGGCCGTAGGAGGAGGTTCCCTCCACTCCGACGGCGGTCACGGTGCCGTGTGCGTTGAGGAACGCGATCGCCGCGGCGAAGCCGGCGGTCGTGGTCGGGAACTCGGCGTCGGTGACGTGGCCACCGTGGTCGGTGCCGACCGCCACGTGGATCGTGTCCTTGTGGGAGTCGACTCCTCCGTACACGGTCTCGTGCGCTGTGTCCGTCATGCCCGCTGCTGTCATGCTGGAGGTGCCTTCCTAGCCGGAGGTGGCGCCCGGCCGGGTGGGGCAGACAGGACATTGAGGGGGCTTCTGACCAAGCTCCTATCAGGTCATGTTCCACCTGGCCGGAGCCATGAAGAACGGGTCCCGGCAGCCGGACAGAACAACCGGAGGACAGCCCAGCAGGGCGTCAGTCAGTGGTGGAGCCACGACCACCGGAACCCACTTACGAGTATCAATGTCAGTGGTGCACCGTAGGCTGGTCACGCTATGACGAAGCCATCCCTCCCCGAGCTCCTGCACGCCGCCGTGACCGCCGTCGGCGGTACGGAACGGCCTGGTCAGGCCTCCATGGCCGAGGCCGTTGCCGAGGCCGTCGACGACAATTCCCATCTGCTGGTCCAGGCCGGTACCGGCACGGGCAAGTCTCTCGGTTACCTGGTGCCCGCGCTGGCGCACGGGGAGCGCGTCGTGGTTGCCACGGCCACCCTGGCCCTGCAGCGCCAGCTCGTGGAGCGCGACCTTCCGCGTACGGTCGACGCCCTGCATCCCCTGCTGCGCCGTAGACCCCAGTTCGCGATGCTCAAGGGGCGCTCGAACTATCTCTGTCTGCACCGGCTGCACGAAGGTGTCCCGCAGGAAGAGGAAGAGGGACTCTTCGACCAGTTCGAGGCCGCGGCGCCGTCGAGCAAGCTCGGCCAGGATCTGCTGCGGCTGCGGGACTGGTCGGACGAGACCGAGACCGGAGACCGCGACGACCTCACCCCCGGCGTGTCCGACCGGGCCTGGGCGCAGGTCTCCGTCTCCTCCCGGGAGTGCCTGGGTGCCAGCAAGTGCGCGTACGGCGCGGAGTGCTTCGCGGAGATGGCCCGCGAGCGCGCCAAGCTCGCCGATGTCGTCGTCACCAACCACGCGCTCCTCGCCATCGACGCGATCGAGGGGGCCCCGGTGCTCCCGCAGCATGAAGTGCTGATCGTCGACGAGGCCCATGAGCTGGTTTCCAGGGTCACCGGAGTGGCCACCGGAGAACTCACCCCCGGGCAGGTGAACCGGGCCGTGCGCCGCGCGGCGAAGCTGGTCAACGAGAAGGCCGCCGATGCCCTGCAGACCGCGGCGGAGGGCTTCGAGCGGGTGATGGAGCTGGCGCTCCCCGGCCGTCTGGAAGAGGTCCCGGAGGACCTCGGCTACGCGCTGATGGCGCTCCGCGACGCTGCTCGCACCGTGATCACGGCCTTGGGGTCCACCCGGGACAAGTCCGTCCAGGACGAGGATGCCGTTCGCAAGCAGGCGATGGCCTCCGTGGAGACGATCCACGGCGTCGCCGAGCGCATCACCCAGGGGTCCGAGTACGACGTCGTCTGGTACGAGCGCCATGACCGCTTCGGCGCGTCTGTGCGCGTCGCCCCGCTCTCCGTCTCCGGCCTCCTGCGCGAGAAGCTCTTCGCGGACCGTTCCGTCGTCCTCACCTCCGCCACGCTCAAGCTCGGCGGAGACTTCAACGGTGTGGGCGCGTCCCTGGGCCTGGCCCCCGAGGGCACCGCGGGCGACGACATCCCGCAGTGGAAGGGGCTCGACGTCGGCTCGCCCTTCGACTACCCGAAGCAGGGCATCCTGTACGTCGCCAAGCACCTGGCCACGCCCGGCCGCGAGGGTTCGCGCACCGACATGCTGGACGAGCTTGCCGAACTGGTGGAGGCCGCCGGCGGGCGCACGCTCGGGCTTTTCTCCTCCATGAGGGCCGCCCAGGCCGCCGCGGAGGAACTGCGTGGCCGGCTCGACAATCCGATCCTGCTGCAGGGCGAGGAGACGCTGGGTGAGCTGATCAAGAACTTCGCGGCCGACCCCGAGACCTGCCTCTTCGGCACCCTCTCGCTCTGGCAGGGCGTCGATGTCCCGGGAGCGAGCTGCCAGTTGGTGATCATGGACCGGATCCCGTTCCCGCGTCCCGATGACCCGCTGATGAGCGCGCGCCAGAAGGCCGTCGAGGAGGCGGGGGGCAACGGGTTCATGGCTGTCGCGGCGACCCATGCCGCACTGCTGATGGCCCAGGGAGCCGGTCGTCTGGTCAGAGCCACGGGCGACAAGGGTGTGGTCGCAGTGCTCGACCCGAGGCTGGCCAATGCCCGGTACGGCAGCTATCTCCGGGCCTCGCTTCCCGACTTCTGGTACACGACGGACCGCAACCAGACCCGCCGCTCACTCGCGGCGATCGACGCTGCCGCCAAGGCCGACGGGCGGTGATCCGGAAGCCCGCCCGGGCTCCTGTTCATCCTTGAGCGGTCGGCGGCGTCAGCCGCACGGACAGGGCCCCGGGACAGGCGCAGCGGGTCCCGGGGCCCTGTCGGAACAGGTGTCTCTTCACACTCGCCGCAGCACCGCCACGACCTTGCCGAGGATGGTTGCCTCGTCGCCAGGGATCGGCTGGTACGCGGAGTTGTGCGGGAGCAGCCATACATGGCCGTCCTCCCGCTTGAAGCGCTTGACGGTGGCTTCGCCGTCCAGCATCGCGGCCACGATGTCGCCGTTCTCCGCTACGGGCTGACGGCGGACGGTGACCCAGTCGCCGTCACAGATCGCCGCCTCGATCATCGAGTCGCCGACGACCTTCAGAACGAACAGCTCGCCGTCCCCGACCAGCTGGCGGGGGAGCGGAAAGACGTCCTCGACCGATTCCTCGGCGAGGATCGGGCCACCGGCTGCGATCCGCCCGACGAGCGGTACGTACGATGCCGCGGGCTTGCCGGTCGTATCGGTCGGCTGCGTACTGGGCTGATCCGAACCACGGACCTCGTACGCCCGGGGACGGTGCGGGTCGCGGCGCAGGAAGCCCTTGCGCTCAAGGGCCATCAGCTGATGGGCGACGGAGGACGTGCTGGACAGGCCCACCGCCTGACCGATCTCCCGCATCGACGGCGGGTATCCCCGGCGTTGCACGGAATCCCGGATGACCTCGATCACGCGCCGTTGGCGGTCCGTGAGCCCCGAGCTGTCCGCTCGGATGCCTGGAGGTCGGCCGGGGAGCGAGCGCGCCGGTCGTGCCGGCTCTGGCCCCTCCGTGTTCGTGACTGAGTCATTCATGGCATGCACCGGCTGGAGTCGGCTCTGGGAGCGGTCCTGGGCAGTGATGGTGGCACTGTCTGCGGTGGTGGTCACGTCGGCCCCTCTCGAATGGTCTCCCTAGCTGGACAACGGTAGTAGCTTTCGAAAGGTTGCGCCAAACACACGTTCGAGTGAAAAAGGAATAAAAGTCTGTGCCCTGTTCACTGCTGGGTGTATGAGCAAGGTTCGGGTGGGTTTCCGACGGTGTTCCGGCCCAGGCCCGGGCCGTTTTGCGGCGCTCCGGTGCGACCGGCAATTCGGAGCATTACGGTAGCCTTCGCGGCCGCGCCTCTGCCACGCGGGGTGGTCTTCCGGCGGCCGTTCGGGTCAGACGCCGGGTGCCCCGCGATCCGTGCTGCCGGGAGTGTCCCGTAACCTCGTGGGCGGCCGCACGTTGCCTGCGGGCCGCCCGGGATGCGTGACACGCACTAGGGCCAAATGCGCAACCAAACCCAAGATCTAGTGGTTGGATTGTTCCAGCTACCCAGAAGTTGTGGTCTCCGGTCGATCCGGCCGTGGCCATCGCCTATGCTTGTGGCTGCTTCGAAGGCCCCCAACAGGGCCTGAAGAGCTATTCAGTCGTGCCGTGAAGGAGGGTTCGGAGCCATGCACTGCCCCTTCTGCAGGCACCCTGACAGTCGGGTCGTCGACAGTCGCACCACCGACGACGGTACGTCGATCCGTCGGCGCCGTCAGTGCCCCGACTGCTCCCGCCGTTTCACCACGGTGGAGACCTGCTCGCTGATGGTGGTGAAGCGCAGCGGGGTGACCGAACCCTTCAGTCGCACCAAGGTCATTTCCGGCGTGCGGAAGGCGTGCCAGGGGCGGCCGGTCACCGAGGACGCCCTCGCCAAGCTCGGCCAGCGGGTCGAGGAGGCGGTGCGCGCCACCGGAAGCGCCGAGCTGACCACCCACGACGTGGGTCTGGCCATTCTTGGCCCCTTGCAGGAACTCGACCTTGTCGCGTACCTGCGCTTCGCGTCCGTGTACCGGGCGTTCGACACACTTGAAGACTTCGAGGCCGCGATCGTGGAACTCCGCGAGCGACGGTCTCCCATGGAGGAATGCGGGACCGGCGGGACTCTTGAGGTTCCCGTTCCCGCCGTCGCCGCCGACTGAGTGACACCGGCTGATCGACACAGGGCTGTGAGATCAGCGGCAGGGCGGCTGCAGGAACCTGCTCCGGGCGCTGTGCGCGGCATCCGAAGCATCAGACACACACTGTGCCCCGGGAAGTTCTGGGCACTTCAGGGCGTTTTTGCCCACATATGGGAGGCGGCATGACAGAGACGGCGAGCGGCCCGGCACGAGGTTCCCGAGCCAAGGGATCCAAGTCGACTGCGACGAAGCAGGGCCTGCGTATCGAGCGCATCCACACCACCCCCGGCGTGCATCCGTACGACGAGGTGGCGTGGGCGCGCCGTGACGTCGTCATGACCAACTGGCGCGACGGCTCGATCAACTTCGAGCAGCGTGGCGTCGAGTTCCCCGACTTCTGGTCGGTGAACGCGGTCAACATCGTCACCAGCAAGTACTTCCGCGGCGCTGTGGGCACGCCGCAGCGCGAAACCGGTCTGCGACAGCTCATCGACCGGATCGTGAAGACGTACCGGAAGGCGGGCGAGGACTACAACTACTTCGCCTCTCCGGCCGACGCCGAGATCTTCGAGCACGAGTTGGCGTACGCCCTCCTGCACCAGATCTTCAGCTTCAACTCGCCGGTCTGGTTCAACGTCGGCACGCCCCAGCCGCAGCAGGTCTCCGCCTGCTTCATCCTGGCCGTGGACGACTCCATGGAGTCGATCCTCGACTGGTACAAGGAAGAGGGCATGATCTTCAAGGGCGGCTCCGGCGCCGGCCTGAACCTCTCCCGTATCCGCTCCTCCAAGGAACTGCTGTCCTCCGGTGGCAACGCCTCCGGTCCTGTCTCCTTCATGCGTGGCGCCGACGCGTCCGCCGGAACGATCAAGTCCGGTGGCGCCACTCGCCGTGCGGCCAAGATGGTCATTCTCGATGTCGACCACCCCGACATCGAGAACTTCATCGAGACCAAGGTCAAGGAGGAGGAGAAGATCCGCGCCCTGCGCGACGCGGGCTTCGACATGGACCTGGGCGGCGACGACATCACGTCCGTCCAGTACCAGAACGCCAACAACTCGGTCCGCGTGAACGACGAGTTCATGAAGGCCGTCGAGTCCGGCGGGAAGTTCGGGCTGCGCGCCCGGATGACCGGTGACGTCATCGAAGAGGTCGAGGCCAAGTCCCTCTTCCGCAAGATGGCCGAGGCCGCCTGGGCCTGTGCCGACCCGGGTATCCAGTACGACGACACGATCAACCAGTGGCACACCTGCCCCGAGTCCGGCCGGATCAACGGATCGAACCCGTGCAGCGAGTACATGCACCTGGACAACACGTCGTGCAACCTGGCCTCGCTGAACCTGATGAAGTTCCTCAAGGACGACGGCAAGGGCAACCAGTCCTTCGAGTCCGAGCGCTTCGCCAAGGTCGTCGAGCTCGTCATCACCGCGATGGACATCTCCATCTGCTTCGCCGACTTCCCGACCCAGAAGATCGGCGAGAACACCCGCGCCTTCCGTCAGCTGGGTATCGGCTACGCGAACCTCGGCGCCCTGCTGATGGCGACCGGCCACGCGTACGACAGCGACGGCGGCCGCGCCCTCGCCGGGGCCATCACCTCGCTGATGACCGGCACCTCGTACAAGCGCTCCGCCGAGCTCGCCGCGGTCGTCGGCCCGTACGACGGCTACGCCCGCAATGCCGAGCCGCACCAGCGCGTCATGAAGCAGCACGCCGACGCCAACGCCGTGGCCGTCCACATGGACGACCTGGACAACCCGATCTGGGCCGCCGCCACGGAGGCCTGGCAGGACGTCATCCGCCTCGGCGCGAAGAACGGTTTCCGCAACGCACAGGCCTCGGTCATCGCGCCCACCGGCACCATCGGTCTCGCGATGTCCTGTGACACCACCGGCCTCGAGCCCGACCTCGCCCTGGTCAAGTTCAAGAAACTGGTCGGCGGCGGCTCGATGCAGATCGTCAACGGCACCGTTCCGCAGGCTCTGCGCCGCCTGGGCTACCAGGAGGAGCAGATCGAGGCGATCGTCGCCCACATCGCCGAGCACGGCAATGTGATCGACGCCCCCGGTCTGAAGGCCGAGCACTACGAGGTCTTCGACTGCGCGATGGGCGAGCGTTCCATCTCCGCGATGGGTCACGTGCGCATGATGGCGGCCATCCAGCCGTGGATCTCCGGCGCGCTCTCCAAGACGGTGAACCTGCCGGAGACGGCCACCGTCGAGGACGTCGAGGAGGTCTACTTCGAGGCGTGGAAGATGGGCGTCAAGGCGCTCGCCATCTATCGCGACAACTGCAAGGTCGGCCAGCCCCTCTCCGCGAAGACCAAGGAGAAGGAGAAGGCCGAGGTAGCGGCCAAGGCCGAGGAGACCATCCGTACCGCGGTCGAGAAGGTCGTCGAGTACCGCCCGGTCCGCAAGCGTCTCCCCAAGGGCCGTCCCGGCATCACCACCTCCTTCACGGTGGGCGGCGCCGAGGGCTACATGACCGCCAATTCCTACCCGGACGACGGTCTCGGTGAGGTCTTCCTGAAGATGTCCAAGCAGGGTTCCACCCTTGCCGGCATGATGGACGCCTTCTCCATCGCCGTCTCGGTCGGTCTGCAGTACGGCGTCCCGCTGGAGACGTACGTCTCGAAGTTCACCAACATGCGCTTCGAGCCGGCCGGCATGACGGACGACCCGGATGTGCGGATGGCGCAGTCGATCGTCGACTACATCTTCCGCCGCCTGGCGCTGGACTTTCTGCCCTTCGAGACCCGCTCGGCACTCGGCATCCACTCGGCCGAGGAGCGTCAGCGTCACCTCGACACCGGTTCGTACGAGCCGTCTCTCGAGGACGACGAGCTGGACGTCGAGGGCCTGGCCCAGTCCGCCCCGCTCCGGACGGAGCCGCTGAAGGCGGTGGCCGCTCCGCAGGAGGCGGAGATGCCCGCTCCGAGGACGGCACACACCTCGGCGGAGCTCGTCGAGATGCAGCTGGGCATCAGCGCGGACGCGCCGCTCTGCTTCTCCTGCGGCACGAAGATGCAGCGCGCCGGGTCCTGCTACATCTGCGAGGGCTGCGGCTCGACCAGCGGCTGCAGCTGATTCAGAGCCCCGTAGGGGCATGAAGCACCGGTCAGGGCGGTGGAGTCGGTCTCTCGACTCCGCCGCCCTCGGCGTCTGTCCTGCCGGGGTTCAAGGCGTCAGGTGCCCGGCTTGTGGCTTCCCATGATCGCGGCGTACGAACTGGGGTCGCCGTCGAAGCCCCGGACCGTTCCGCGGAACGTCCAGACGCCCGATCCGTCCCGGACGAACTCGGCCACGGTCGCCGCGGTGGCGGCGGCGACTCCGGAGAAGTCGTCCTCCGCCAGGTTCGTGTAGCCCTCGCGAATCTGCACGCCGGTATTGGCTATGTCGCCGAACGTCTTCCGGCCGTCGCGTTGCTGAATGACCACTCCGACCACGACCCGGGTGTACGCGGTCGACAGCCGCTCCAGTTCCAGAGTCATCACCTCGTCGAAACCGAGACCCTGGCCGGTCCTGCTGTCGCGGTTCAGCGTGATGGTGCCGTCCGGCGAGCGGCTGTCGAAGTGCACGAGATACGAGGGGCTGCCGGACGGTTCGTCCGCCGGGTAGGTCGCCGCGATGATGTCGAGGTCGTGAGCGGGCGCACCCGGCGGACTCGGGTCCCACTTGAGCCTGACCTCGACCTTTTCGATGTCCTTGTTGGGAGTGCTCATCGGGCTTCCCTCCTTGCCGCTGGGCCGTAGGACCGGTCGTACCACCCGATCATGTCCGTAACTCTTCCTGGAGCCAACCGGCTTGGGCGCGGGCGGCGGAATCGGGCCATTGTTGTTCCCGGCGCCGTTCAGTGCGGGATGCGGCGCGGTGGACGCTGGCTGATCTCTTCGCGGAAGAGCTCGATCGCGCTGCTGACCTGCCGCATCAGGTGGGTGTTCTCGATGCGGTCGAGATAGAGACAGTTGCGGGCCAGCCCTTCCAGCTCGAAGACGAAGCAGAGCGTCATCAGCGGGTTGATGAACAGCTCGCTGCCACGGGTGCGTGGCGTGAACTGGACGTCCCCGAAAGCGCCCTGGACCGCGGCGGCGATCGATCCGTTGACGATGCTCGGGTGCTCGGGCGTGTGCTCCTGCGCGTGTGCCACCGCGTCGACGAAGAGGGCGCCCTCGCGCGTCGTACGGGAGACGGAGAATGCTCCGAGGCAGGCGCCGTCGCGTTCGAGAGCGGCGATGTTCTCCAGGACGAGTCCGTGGCTCACCCCGTGGTACGCGTCGATTCCGAAGCCGACGGAGACGACCAGGCGCTCAGGTACGTCGATTCCGGCGAGGGCGGCGACGCTGGTCAGATCCTCCTCCGGGGTGCCGAGCCCGGTTTCGTCGCCGCGCATCAGGATGTCCGTACCGCCGTCGACGAGGACGACCGCATCGATGTCGTACCGCTCGATCAGCGCCCGGTAGGCCGCGCGCAGCGGCTGCACTCCCACCCGGGTGAAGGCGTGCACGGTGCTCGGGTAGTGGTGCAGATCGAGCCACTGGGCGAGGGTGCGTTCCGGGAAGTACGCCTGGTGGAGGGCCGTTTCGGGAGTGATGGCGGCGACGTCCGGTGCCGGCCATGCATCGGGGGGAAGCCCTGCGAGCGCGCTGAACGACAGATTGGCGAGCTGGACGTCCTTGCCCTGATGGAGCAGGGAGAGCGCCACCGGCAGGCCCGCGTAGATGTCGAAGCCGCCACCCGCCCCGGCTACGAGGATGCGCTCGGCCGATTCGAGGCGCGCGAACAGAGGGTTGGTGTGGAAGGCTGTCATGGAGATCATTCTCCGATCCGGGTTGACCGGTTCGGGCGCACTCGGGCAGAGCGTGACGCGCGCCACGTTCGGCGCCGTACGATGGCGCGGTGCTGGTCAAGTGGATTCGCTGCACCGTGATGGATCGTCGTGGTTTCGAGCGGGGGCAGCGAAAATGGGCGGGGCTGCTCGGTGAGCCGGGGTTCAGGGGACAGGGGGGCGGATGGAGTCGGGGGCGACCGGAGGTTGCCCATGTGTTCGCGTTCTGGGAGAACCGGGTCTTCTACGACTCCTTCATGGCGCGTGCGCATGACCAGTTGGCTGCGGCGCAGGCCGGAACGTACAGCGACATCCAGGTCAAACTGTTCGAATGCCGCTTCGACGTGAAGACCGGCTTCGAGCCGCATTTCACTGATGCGGACGTGGTCAGAGTGGCACACAGCACCGTGCATGAGGACCGCGTGGAGCATTTCGCGCTGATGCAGCAGCGGGTGTGGAATCCGGCGATGGCCGGATCCCCCGGAATGCTGCGCGGTGTGTTCGGCGAAGCGCCGGGGCACGAGTTCCTGGTGTTGTCGATGTGGCAGTCGAGCGCTGAGCGAGGCAAATACCGGCCGGGGAGCGTCGAACGGCTTTCGCAACGGGCGCAGACCGAGGACGATGTGGCAGCTCTGGCGGGGGACGTCGTGCAGCTCGAGCCCTCCTGGACGGTCTGAGCCGACGGCACCCGGGGCCCGTACGCTAGTGATCAGCCAGGTCTTGCCGCGGGTGCGGAGGGTGCTGAACTGCGTGCCGGGGCGGCAGCCTGGGCTGCGTCGCCGGGCAGGTCCGCGGTGTCTCGGGCAACGGGCTGTTCCGTGTCCAGGACCTGCGGGTACCCGGCGGACCGCTCTCCGTGGGGCAGCACAGGCGGCTCGCGCTCGCCCGTCTGCCGGCCCGCGGATTTGCTGCTCGACGAGCCCGTGAACACCACGTGGTGCTCGGCCCGGTGCGGGAGCTGAAGAAGAGCCCTGGAGCTGCGGCCGTGGTGCTGTTGGTCTCCCACGACCGGCTCTGCGGCGCCGTTTCACCGGCGGCATACAGCGGAAGGGGTCAGCTGCTCGAATGAGCTGGAACCGATCTAGGGTCTGTACATGGCACGACCGCAGCGCATTGTCCTCGTCCGGCACGGCGAGTCCGAGGGCAATGCCGATGACACGGTGTACGAGCGTGAGCCCGACCATGCATTGCGGCTCACCGCGACGGGCCTGCGGCAGGCCCGGGAGACGGGGGCACAGCTGCGAGAACTCTTCGGCAGGGAGCGGGTCAGCGTGTACGTCTCGCCCTATCGCCGCACGCACGAGACCTTCAGGGCCTTCGGCCTCGACCTGGAGCGGGTGCGGGTGCGGGAGGAGCCACGGCTGCGTGAACAGGACTGGGGAAACTGGCAGGACCGCGAGGACGTAAGACTGCAGAAGGCGTACCGGGATGCCTATGGGCACTTCTTCTACCGCTTCGCGCAGGGGGAGTCCGGCGCCGATGTGTACGACCGGGTCGGAGCATTTCTGGAGAGCCTGCACCGGAGCTTCGAAGCCCCCGACCATCCGCCCAACGTTCTGCTGGTCACCCATGGACTGACGATGCGGTTGTTCTGCATGCGCTGGTTCCACTGGACAGTGGCCGAATTCGAGTCACTGTCCAATCCCGGCAACGGGGAGAAGCGGACGCTGATACTCGGCGAGGACGGGCGCTACACGATTGACCGGCCGTTCGAGCGGTGGCGCACCCCTGAGCCCTACGGCATCACCGGATAGAGTGGAAGGGCGATGACCGCTGACTCCGCTACCGCCTCACGCTTCGAGCGCGCCCTGGCCAGCCTGCGCGGGCTGGCCGTGGGAGACGCCCTGGGATCCCAGTTCTTTGTGCCCGTCAACTATCCGCTCCTGAAACAGCGCACATTGCCGCCCGGACCCTGGCAATGGACCGATGACACGGAGATGGCCTGCTCGGTCCTGGCCGTGCTCGTCGGGCACGACCGTATCGACCAGGACGCGCTCGCCCACTCCTTCGCCGACCATCACGACTTCGACCGGGGATACGGCCCCGCCGTGAACCGGATGCTCCGACTGATCCGGGAGGGCGGCGACTGGCGCGAGCTGGCGTCGGCGCTTTTCAACGGTCAGGGCTCCTGGGGAAACGGTTCAGCGATGCGCATCGCACCCCTCGGCGCCTGGTACGCGGACGACCCCGAGCAGGCCACGCACCAGGCCGAGATCTCCTCTTACACCACGCATCAGCACCGGGAAGCCGTCGTGGGTGCGATGGCCGTGGCGGCGGCCGCCTCGCTTGCAGCCGCGCCCGGGGGGCCGCCGACGCCTGAGGATCTCCTCGACGGCGTGGTCGCGCTCGTACCGCGCAGCGCGGTGGGCGCCGGGCTGCGCCGGGCCCGCGACATGCTCGACTACAGCGATGCCGGGACCGTGGCCGCGGTTCTGGGCAACGGCCGCCGTACGAGTGCACATGACACGGTGCCGTTCGCTCTCTGGTCTGCGGCGCGGAGCCTCGGCGACTTCGAGAAGGCGTTCTGGGTGACCGCTCAGGCCGGTGGGGACGTGGACACGACCTGCGCGATCGTCGGTGGGGTCGTCGCGGCGGGCAAGGCGGGCGCACCGCCGGCCGACTGGTCGGCGCAGGCGGAAGAGCTGCCGGACTGGCTTCCCCGCCCGGGCCGCAGCTGAGACGGGCCAACTGTCACGGTACTGACACATCCCTGCCGCGGGCGGCTGCGAGCGGCAACAGGGGGCTAACCTTTCGGCCACGCCGCCCTCGATGATCACCATGACGGGCGTGTGCCGAATGAGATGCCGGGCTGCTCGCACTGTTCAGCTGCCGTGTGAGCGGACCTCGGTGGGGAGGGGTCCCATGCCCGATCACGCGTCAGAATCAGCCGTCCAGCCAGAGGCGCCCGAACCGCCTCGTACGTCGGAACCGTCTCGCGCGATGGAGTCAAAGCCGGAGGGGGAGCCGACGCAGCGACCGGAGCCGTCCGAGGTGCCGGAGTCCCGGGACGCCGTTCCGCAGGCGCCGAGGGTTCCGGCGTACGCGCAACAAGGGTGGCAACCGCAGCAGCCCAACCCATGGCAGACCAGTCGGCAGACAGCCGGTACGCTCGCGCGGCTGCGCCCGGCCCGCCCGGCCGCCATCCGCAACGCCACGCTCTGGGCGGCCGTCGCCACCGCGCTCCTCAGCGTGTTGTTGCTCGGTGAGGGGCTCGGCCCGAACCTGCTGATCGTGGCAGTCCCCGCCGCACTCGCGGCCTACTTCGCCGCGCAGGCAGCGGGCCGTCGGCTCCGGACCTGGTCGGCCGTCTGGGCGGTCGGCGGCCTTGCGCTGCTCGCGGTCCCGGCGCTCAGGGACGCGGGCTGGCCCACCTTCCTCGCCGTTGTGTCGGCCGTCGCGCTGGGCTCGCTGACGCTGCACGGCAGCCGCAGCTGGCTCGGTGTGTTCCTCGGTTCGGTGGGCCTCTTCTCCTCCGTGGCCGGGGGACTGAGGTGGGGAGCGGGTGGTGTTCGCGACCGTATGACCGGTTCCCACGGCCGGTGGGGTGTCGTGTTCCGTTCCACTGTGGTTGCGATCGGCCTGCTGATCGTCTTCGGAGCGCTCTTCGCCAGCGCGGATGCCGCGTTCGCCGATGTGCTCGGCAACCTGATCCCCGAGGTGTCGCTGGGCGATGCCCCGTGGCGGTTCTTCCTGTTCGTGGTTGGTCTGGTCGGTGCCCTCACCGCCGCGTACACCGCCGCCGCCCCGGTACGCTGGGACGACGTCACCGTGCGCGACGGGAAGCCCCGCGGGCGCCTGGAATGGGCGCTGCCGCTGATCGTGCTGAATCTGCTCTTCGCCGTCTTCATCGCCATCCAGTTCACCGTGCTGCTCGGCGGATACGACAAGGTGATGACCGAGACCCATCTCAGCTACTCCGCATACGCACGCCAGGGCTTCTGGCAGCTGCTGTGGGCAACCCTGCTCACCCTCCTGGTCATCGCGCTCGCGCTGCGCTGGGCACCGCGCGGGCACTCGCGCGACCGCACGCTCGTACGGACCGTCCTCGGCGCGCTCTGCCTCCTCACTCTCGTGGTGGTCGCCTCGGCGCTGCGGCGCATGGACCTGTACGTCGATGCCTACGGCCTGACCCGGCTGCGCATATCCGTGGCTGCGGTGGAACTCTGGCTGGGTGTGGTGCTCGTCCTGATCATGGCGGCGGGCGTGTTCGGCGCCCGTATGCTGCCGCGCGCCGTGGCGGCGAGCGCCGCCGCTGCCGTGCTCACGTTCGGTCTGGTCTCGCCCGACGGGCTGATCGCGGAACAGAATGTGCAGCGTCAGCGCAGCCATCACACCATCGACATCAACTACCTCCGGGGACTCTCGGCCGACGCCGTACCGGCTCTCGACAGGCTTCCCGAACCGCTGCGGTCCTGTGCCCTCAACGAGATCCAGCACACGCTCCGTGAATTCGATGCACCGTGGTATGCCACCAGTTGGGGCGAGGCGCGGGCACGCGACATTCTGGAGAAGCGGAGCGCGAATGCTCTTGTGACGGACTGCCGGGGGCAGGGGAGCGAAGGAGACAGCGAGCACAACGGTTACGAGGGCGACGACTCGTACGACCCCTACTGACCCCTACCCGCCCCGCCCCGCACTCACCCTGCATGGCGTCGCACGTACGGTGCAGGGACCCGGTCCGAGTCGTACCGGGCGATCCGGACAGGTGCAGGACGCACCCTTCGCGGTACGTCCTGCACCTGTGCCGACGGGCGCTTTCTCGCCGGTACGCCCTGCTGATCGTGCTCCTGTGGCGACACGCGTCATGCTGCGTTACGCGGCAGGTCCTCTTGCCGCTCAGCGCGTCCAAGCCGCTCTCGCGCATCCGGATCACCAGCATCGCAGTCAGCAGGGCGACGGCCACCATCGCCACCGCTGCCGTGAAGGCAGTCGAAATGCCCTGGGTGAGCACTGCGTTCCCCCACCGTGCAGGCAGTTCGTGCGACTTGGCGAACGTCGCCTTCTGCTCCGGTGTCGCCTGCGCCATGAACGACGGAATCTGCTTCTCCGCCTCATTGCGACTCGCTGTGCCGAAGACGGTGACCAGGATGGAGAGGCCCAGCGAACCACCGACCTGCTGGCTGGCATTGAGCAGTCCGGACGCCGCGCCCGCCTCGTGCTGGGCGACCCCGGAGACCGCGGTCAGGGTCAGGGTGACGAAGTTCAGCCCCATGCCGAAGCCGAACAGGACCATGGGCCCCAACACGCCGCTCAGATACGAGCTGTCGGGGGAGACGAGCGTCTGCCAGAAGAGACCGATCCCGCTGAGCGTCGATCAGGTGATCACGAACGGCTTGGGGCCGAGGACAGGCAGCAGTCGCTGCGACAGCCCTGCCCCGTGATGATCGCGACCGTCACGAGGAGGAAGGCCAGTCCTGATTCAATGGGGCTGTAGTCCAGAACGTTCTGTACGAACAGCACGATGAAGAAGAACATGCCGAACATGGCGGCGGCCAGGCTGAGCATGATGAGGTACGTCCCCGACCGGTTGCGGTCGGCGAACACCCTCAACGGCGTGATCGGTTCCTTCGCCCGCATTTCGATGAGGACGAATGCGGCCAGCAGTACGACCGCGGCGGCGAAGGATGCCACGGTGATGGAGTCCCGCCAACTCTCCTCGGAGGCTCGGATGAATCCGTATACCAGCGAGGCCATGCCGAGGGTCGGTGTCAGCGCCCCAGAGATGTCGAAGCGGCCCGGGTGCTTCTCGGACTCGCTGATGTACAGCGGTGCCAGCACCCGTGATCAGCACACCGATCGGTGCGTTGACGAAGAAGACCCAACGCCAGTCGAGCCATTCGGTGAGCATCCCGCCCGCCAGCAGGCCGATCGTGCCACCGCCCGCCGAGACTGTGGCAAAGACCCCGAAGGCGCGGTTCCGCTCGGGTCCTTCGGGGAACGTGGTGGTGATCAGGGCCAGCGATGTCGGCGAGGCGATGGCGCCACCGACGCCCTGGAGGGCCCGGGCCGCGAGCAACTGCCAGGGTTCCTGTGCCAGTCCGCCCAGCAGGGAAGCCAGGGTGAAGACCAGAATGCCGATGATGAAGACCCGGCGGCCGCCGAGGATGTCACCTGCCCTGCCGCCGAGTAGGTGCAGTGCGCGACGCCATGCTCTCCACGCCCGGAACCGCCCTGCTTTCCGTGCTTCACGAGTGCGACTCGAGCGCCTCCGGACGCTTCCAGGCCGTGATCTTCCAAGGCGTGATCCAGCCGTCCACCGAGCTCTTTCGGAAGGTCGTGAGCCGGGGTGGCGAGCGGGGTGACGTCCGTTCCGATGCGAAGAGCGACCTGGCCCTGGACGTGATCTCCGCGATGATGATGTACCGCAGCAAGGTGTGCGGCAGCGAATGGGCGGATGCGTACATCGCCGAATTGATCGATCAGATCATGGTGCCGCTGCTCCGGCCTTCCGGCAGCTGAGAACGCAACCGGTGGCAGCCGGACCGTGAGCGTTCCGTCAAAGCGACACCACGGGCCGCACGACGGTCCGGCGCCCCGGGGTGTTCGTGGCGTCTCCGTCGGCGTACGCTGACTGGCGCCATGCCGTACGAACCACCCACGCACACCGTCGAGCGCTCACTGCGCGCTACCACTGGTGCCAAGACCGTCGCCGGTGTCGACGAGGTCGGACGCGGAGCGTGGGCGGGACCGGTCACCGTGTGCGCGGCTGTCACAGGCCTCCGCAAGCCCCCCGCCGGACTCACCGACTCCAAGCTGATCAGCCCGAAGCGCCGTGCCGAGCTGGCGCCGCTGCTCCAGGACTGGGCCACGGCCTACGGCCTCGGTGACGCCTCCCCGCAGGAGATCGACGAGCTCGGGATGACCGCGGCTCTGCGCCTCGCCGCCGTACGCGCCCTCGAAGCGCTGCCCGTGCGCCCCGACGCAGTGATCCTCGACGGCAAACATGACTACCTGGGAAAGCCCTGGACGGTCCGAACCGTCGTCAAGGGCGACCAGTCCTGCATCGCGGTCGCGGCCGCCTCGGTGATCGCGAAGGTCCACAGGGACACGATGATGGCCGAACTGGGCGCGGAATCGGGGGAGTACGCCGCTTTCGCGTTCGATGCGAACGCCGGCTACCCGTCCCCCGTGCACAGGGCCGCTCTGGAGGCGCTGGGGCCCACGCCCCTGCACCGCCTCTCGTGGTCCTACCTCGACGCGCTGCCCAGGTGGCAGCACCTGAAGAAGATCCGCATCTCCGCCGAGGCGGCTGCACTGGAAAGCGGGGGCCAACTCGGCTTCGACTTCTGAACGCGCATTTATGCCCACCCGCCGATGTCCTCTGCGCCGGCGTTTGATAGACAACCACCCATGCCTCTCATCCCCGAGGAGCCTCAGATTCACGAGAGCGCCCAGGGTCCCCGCGTCACTCCGGCCGCAGGCCGCACCGCGCCGACCCCCCGTCCCGTACCCGGCCCGCGTTCCGCGGCCACGCCGCGCACCGGTCGTCCGGGTCCCGGCCCCGCGAGGCCCGCGCCCCCGGCGCAGCGCCCGCACTCCACCTCCGGCCAGCCTCAGACGGCCCGGTCGGAGGCTCGTTCCGCGCCGCAGTTCCAGCTGATCCCGGCCTCGGCCGGCAGTGCGCTCGACGCCGCCGACGAGGCTGTCGATCTGCTGCTCGACTCCGGACGCGCACCGGGCGACATCCTGGTGCTCACCACCGGTGAGCAGCACCCGTGGGCGGTGCACGAACTCTCCTTCGGAGAAGCCGCCTACTGGGCCCAGCACGATGCGGGCGACGACGTCTTCTTCGCCGGTGCCGTGGCTGCGGACCGGGTGAAGGCCCGCCCCGTGGTGATCGTTGCGGTCAACGGTGACGTCGATGACGCCACCGCCCGTGCGCTGCCTCTCGCGAGGGAGCGTGCCGGAGCACTGCTGGTCGTCTGCGGTGACCCGCAGCGGATCAACGCCGTGCTCGGCGCCGGCGTCTGAGCCGAACGACGCGTACGGCCGTGGTGACCCGGCTGCCCGACAGGGCGGCCGGGCCCACGACCCGGGTCAGCGGGCCGCGGTACGTCGCAGCGCCTCCGCCGCACCGCCGCCGGTGCGCAGCGGGAACGGATCATGCTCGGCAACCGTCTCGGCGAGAGCCGCAGGCGGCGATGTGGAGTTGGGCCGACGGCCGCCCCGGCCCTCGCCCAGCACCTGCCACCCGCCACGCGTCAGCGTGATGTACGCGCCGCACCGCAGGCCGTGCAGCGTGCAGGCATCCCGCAGACCCCACATCCACGCCCCGTCCTCCTCCGTCCACCGCTCGTCGCCCTCGCGGCAGTAGAGCAGCACCGCGGTGCGGACGGGTGTGCGGCGGCGCAGATCATGCGGGATGACCCGGCGCAAATGCGCCAGCAGTGCGTTCCGGAACTCCCAGCCGTCCGCGGAGACGGAGCGACGGGCGAACGAGGCGCTGGCCGTGAGGCGTTCCTCATGGTCGAGTACGGCGACGACAGCGGTCTCCGGGATCGGCCGGTGCCGGGTATGCAGGCCGCTGACCACCTCGCGCGGGCTGCGCAGCAACGGTATGCCCGCGGCGGCCCATTCGGCCGGTTCGAGCATTCTGGCAAGGCGGTTGGCGGAGTCGGCGGACACCGAGGACGCCGACATCGAAGTGGCTGCGGACGGAGCGAATCCGAAGGTCACGTTCCTCCCTTCGCATACGCGCCCACGGTGCGGGCAGGGTTGGGTGGGGCACACCGCGGCACAGCCCTTCCGGGCCACGAAAGGACCGTGCAGGGAGCGAGTTCAATTCTTCCTGGCGAATCGGGAGGCGGCAACGAGCAATTGGCGCGGCTGACGGAAATCGGCTGGAATGACACGGATATCCCTGCCCAAACCCTGGACGGATGACGCCCCTGTCACGCCTGAACGGCGAGGACCAGCGGAAACACCCCCTCCGCACCGGCCTTGCGCAGCAGCCGCGCTGCCACGGCGAGCGTCCAGCCGGTGTCCGAGAGATCGTCGACGAGCAGCACCGGCCCCCCTGCCGACGCCAATGCCTCGGCCAGTTCCGGCTCCACGACGAGCGCCTCATGCAGAGCACGCACCCGCTGCGCGCTGTTGGTCTGCGACATCCGTACCCCGTCCGCCCCGGGGGCGTAGGCGACGCTGCCGAGCAGCGGCATGCGGCCGACCGCGGCGATCCGGCCGGCGAGCGACTGGATCAGCTGCGGCCTGCTGTGCGAGGCGACCGTGACGACCCCCACCGGCCGCGGTACGGCGTCGGCTGCGCCGGACGCCCAGCCCCCGGATCCCTTGGCCCAGTCGGCCAGCACCGTCACCACCGCGTTCGCCACATCGTCCGGAACCGGTGCGTCAGGTGTCTGCGACGCCAGCATCGGGCGCAGGCGGTTGCCCCAGCCGATGTCGGAGAGACGGCCGAGCGCCCGCCCGGAGAAGGAGAGTTCTCCCGCCGGGATACGACCCTTGAGGTCGACGCCCACCGCCGCGAGACCGGTCGGCCACATCTTGCGGGGTTCCACTTCCACACCGGGCCTGCCGAGTTCGCCCCGCGCGGTGTCCAGGGCGGCCGTCGACACCTGGTCGCCGAAGCGCGCTCCCGCGCAATTGTCACAGCGCCCGCATGCCGTCGCTTCCTCGTCGTCCAGCTGGCGACGCAGGAATTCCATCCGGCAGCCGGTCGTCGTTCCATAGTCACGCATCGCCTGCTGCTCGGCCGAGCGCTGGCGTGCCACCCAGGCATACCGCTCGGAGTCGTAGACCCACGGCTCCCCCGTGGCGGTCCAGCCCCCCTTCACCCGCTTGACCGCGCCATCGACGTCGAGCACCTTCAGCATGGTCTCCAGCCGTGTGCGCCGAAGGTCGACCAGCGGTTCCAGAGCAGGCAGCGAGAGCGGCCGGCCGGCCTGGGCGAGCGCATCGATCGTGCGTCGGACCTGCTCCTCCGGAGGGAAGGCGACCGAGGTGAAGTACTGCCAGATCGCCTCGTCCTCCTTGCCCGGGAGCAGCAGTACCTCGGCGTGCTCGACGCCCCGGCCCGCGCGGCCCACCTGCTGGTAGTAGGCGATGGGGGAGGAGGGAGAGCCGAGGTGCACGACGAAGCCGAGGTCGGGTTTGTCGAATCCCATGCCGAGCGCGGACGTTGCGACGAGAGCCTTGACCCGGTTGGCCAGGAGGTCGTCCTCCGCCTGCTGCCGGTCGGCGTTCTCGGTGCGGCCCGTGTAGGACGCAACGGTGTGTCCGCACTGGCGCAGATACGCCGTGATCTCCTCAGCGGCCGCGACCGTGAGCGTGTAGATGATCCCCGAGCCGGGCAGCTCCTTGAGGTGATCGCCCAGCCAGGCCAGCCGATGCGCGGCGTTCGGCAGTTGCAGTACGCCGAGGCTGAGACTCTCGCGGTCCAGCGGCCCACGCAGCACCAGCGCGTCCGTACCCGCCCCGGTGCCGAGCTGCTCCGCGACATCCGCCGTCACCCGTGCGTTCGCGGTGGCGGTCGTCGCGAGCACGGGTACCCCTGCGGGCAGATCGGCGAGCATGGTCCGCAGCCGTCTGTAGTCGGGCCGGAAGTCGTGGCCCCAGTCGGAGATGCAGTGCGCCTCGTCGACCACGAGCAGCCCGGTGGCGGCGGCGAGGCGGGGCAGGACCTGGTCCCGGAAGTCGGGATTGTTGAGCCTTTCGGGGCTGACCAGCAGCACATCCACCTCGCCCGCGGCCACCTCGGCCTGGACGGTGTCCCAGTCCTCGGTATTGGACGAGTTGATCGTGCGGGCGGTGATGCCGGCCCGGGCCGCGGCCGCGACCTGGTTACGCATCAGCGCGAGCAGCGGAGAGACGATCACGGTCGGGCCGCTGCCCTGCGCCCGCAGGAGCGAGGTCGCGACGAAATACACGGCGGACTTGCCCCAGCCGGTCCGCTGGACGACCAGCGCTCTGCGCTTGTCCGCGACGAGCGCCTCGATGGCCCGCCACTGGTCCTCGCGCAGCCGGGCAGTGCCGGTGGTGTCCCCGACGAGTCGGGCCAGTACGGAATCGGCCGAAGCCCTGAGCTCTGCGCGGTCTGCGTTGGTCATGCCCCCATGCAACCCGATGGCTACGACAAACGGCGAACGACCCCGCGGCCCTGTGGACAACTTATCCACAGGGGGTCGCGGAATTCTGCTGCCCGCGGGACGGTCATGCCATGAACAAACACCACGAATCCACCGGACCGGCCGACGAGCAGCAGATCACTCTGCGCGGGCCCGCCGAACTCGCAGATGCCCTTCCGTATCTCATGGGCTTCTATCCGAACGACAGCGTGGTCATGGTCGCTCTGCACGGCGGTCGGGGCCGCTTCGGCGGGCGGCTCAGGCTCGGAATTCCGCAGTCGCCGCAGGAATGGCCGCACGTCGCCGAGCAGCTCGCCGAGTGCCTGGTCAAGGGGAGCGAGCGACGCGGTGAGCACCCTGATGCGATCGTCGTATTCCTCTGCCAGGATCCTGCCGACGGGGAGACCCCGGGCCAGACGATGGAGAGGCTGCGGCCGCTGGCCCAGCGTCTGCGCACGGCCTGCGGGGCTTTCGAGGTACCCGTCCTCGAAGCGCTCTGCATCTCCGGCGGACGCTACTGGTCCTACTGTTGTCCGGACGCGCGCTGTTGCCCGAGCGAAGGCAACGGCTTGTCCCTGCCGGGCACTTCGGTGATGGCGGCCGCCGCCACTTACGCGGGTATTCAGGTCCGGGGATCTCTGAGGGAGATGGAAGCCAGACTGGCGCCTCTGAAGACCTCGGCCGTGGCAGAGCAACCGCAGGCCCTCGACTCGGCCGGCGCTGCACTGGTGCCGAGGATCCTCGACGAGGAGGGACGCAAGGAAGTGGCTCGAGAGACCCTCGGGCTCGCGCGCGTCCTGATGAAACGCCTCCGGGAGGCGCCGACGACCGCGCCCTCCGCGGCCGACAGCCAGGACGACTCGCTGATCAGCAATGACGAGGCCGCCGCGGTGATCCTCGGTCTCCAGGACCGGGAGACCCGGGACAAGGCCGCGGAATGGATGGAAGGGCCCGAAGCCCAATCCGCCCTGCGGCTGTGGCGGGCGCTCTCACGCCGTTGCGTCGGACCGTACGAGGAACACGCTGCTGCGCCGCTCACCCTGGCCGGCTGGGTCTCCTGGTCGACAGGCGACGAGCCGGGCGCCCGGGTCGCACTGGGGCTGGCCCTCCGGGTGGACCCCGACTACACCTTCGCTCAATTGCTCCATCAGGCGTGCAACGAAGGACTCGATCCGGAAGCTCTGCGCCGCTGCCTGCGCGGGGAGAGCAGCGAGCAGAAGGAACGCGGTCACCATCGTGCCGAGCGAGTCGCCCGGCGTCGCACGGTACGCCCGTCGGCGGTGAGGCGGAACAAGACGCAGCCCGGCCCGACCCGGCCAAGGGCGGTCGAGCGACGCCGTGACCGTGAGCCGCGGGCCCACGGTCACGGCGGGGCCGGGGGCGGCCGATGACCATGGATACCGATCGCCCGGCGTCGGGCAGGGGAGCGGGGGCGCGGCGCAGGGCATCGAGTTGAGCGGGCACAGACAGCGAGAACGACAAGAGCGACGAGGGGGAGCCGCCGGTGTGCAGCTTCTGTGCACCGGAACACAACGGCCTCCGGGGTGCTCCCGTGACGTGCCCCGGAGAACGACTCTCATCGCGCGGGCGGCGAGCCGACCAGTTTCTGGGGCCGGGCTGGATGAAGATCATGACGAAGGGAGTGTTTATCGTCAGGCAGACGACTATGATCACGGCATGCCACCCTACGACCCGTCGACCTTCCCGCCCTTCGCTGTCACCGTCGACCTGGTTGTGCTCACCGTGCGCCGTCATGCGCTCTGTGCGCTGGTGGTTCGCCGTGGCGAGTCCCCGTTTCAGGGCAGGTGGGCACTTCCCGGTGGCTTCGTCAGAGCCGATGAGGACCTCGGAGCCGCTGCGGCGCGTGAGCTCGTCGAGGAAACCGGACTGTGCGCGCAGGACCCGGTGGCTCCGGCAGTCGGCAACGGTGCTCATCTCGAACAGCTCGCGACCTACGGCGACCCCAAACGAGACCCCCGGATGCGGGTCGTCAGCGTGGCTCACCTCGCACTCGCCCCCGACCTGCCCGCTCCCCGCGCGGGCGGCGACGCGAACAGTGCACGATGGGCACCCGTCGAGGATCTACTCGGGCCGGAGGGCGGTTTCGGCCGCGAGGGTGAACAGCACGCCCCGCTCGCCTTCGATCATGCGCAGATCCTCGCCGACGGCGTCGAGCGGGCACGTTCCAAGATCGAGTACTCCTCGCTGGCCACCGCTTTCTGTCCGTCGGCGTTCACGGTCGGAGAACTGCGCCGGGTGTACGAAGCGGTCTGGGGCGTGGTTCTGGACCCGCGGAACTTCCATCGCAAGGTGACGGGCACCCCTGGCTTTCTGGTGCCTGCCGGCGGAACGACCACCCGCCAGGGCGGGCGCCCCGCCCAGCTCTTCCGGGCCGGCGCGGCCACCGTGCTCAATCCGCCGATGCTGAGGCCCGAGGTCTGACCTCGCGGAACGCCCGTGGGACCGATGATGCACTAAAAGTTTGATATGCCGGGATATCGTGCTGCGGTATTCGCCCTGCCGCCGAGCGGTCTCACCTCCCGCGAGAGAAGCGATGCTTCAGGCCATCGGACTCACCAGCGCCCCCCACCGCGGCCGGCCGCCCGCCGTGGACGACCTCACCTTCGAAGCCGGACCCGGCCGCGTCACGGCACTCCTCGGCGCCCCTGGTTCCGGCAAGACCACAGCCCTCCGACTGATGCTCGAAATCGAGTCGGGTCGCGGTGTCACCTACTTCCGTGGCAGGCTGCTGCACCGCATTCCGCATCCCGCCCGTGAAGTGGGAGTACTCCTCGGGGACGTGCCCGGCCATCCCGTCCGCACCGTCCGTGGCCAGCTCCGCATGCTCAGTGCCGCAGCGGGCGTACCCGCCTCCAGGGCCGACGAGCTGCTCGACACCGTCGGCCTCGCCGGGCTCGGCGACCAGCGCATCGGAGCGCTCTCGCTCGGCATGGACCGCAGGCTGGGCCTCGCGTCGGCGCTGCTCGGAGACCCCCATGCGCTGATCCTCGACGAACCCGGAGAGGGCCTCTCGCCACGCGAGAACGCTTGGTTGCACGGGTTCCTGCGTGCCCATGCCGCGCAGGGAGGAACGGTCCTCTACACCACCTGTGACCCCAAGGAGGCGGCGCGCGCGGCCGACCACGTGGTCACCGTCGACGCCGGACGGCTGGTCTCCGACCAGAACGTCATCGACTTCTCGCGTACCCGTCTGCGCCCCCGCGTCGCAGTCCGGACTCCGCACGCCGCACGGCTCGCCGCAGTCGTGAGCCGTGAGGCGCGCGCGGCCCGGCGTTCCGTCGAGGTGGTCACCGAAGCGGGCAGCCGCCTCTCGGTGTACGGCAGCACGTGTGCGGAGATCGGCGACACGGCATTCCGTCACGGTGTACCCGTTCACCAACTCGCCGACGAGATCGCCGACACCGGCCCCGCAGCGGCCGTCGCCCCCGAAGCGGAGGCTGCATCGCCGGGGCGGGCGTCAGTCGCGTCAGGCCCGGAGGCGGCACCGGCGCGACCGGAGCCGACTGCCTCCGAGCCGGAAGCTGTGCCGCAAACGGCATCGCCCGTCCCGGGTCCGGAACACGCACCGTCGATCCGCCGGCGGCCGGCTCGTGGTCCGCACCGGCCGCTCCGCTACGAACTGCGCCGTCTCTTCGGCGTCAGGACAACAACGTTGATCATGGCGGCCATTCTGGTCGTCTCGGTCGGGCTCGCCGTCCTTCTCGCCCGCACCGGCCATGCCCCGCTGCCGAACGTGCTTGCAGCTTGGCCCACGGTGCTGCCCCTGCCGCCTGCTGCTGTCGGCGCCGGACTGCTCGGCGCGCTCTCCTTCGGCGACGAGTTCCGCTACCCCGCGCTTGCGGCGGGCCGCGGCACCGTCCCCCGCCGCCTCGGTCTGCTCCTGGCCAAGCTGGCGGTCTCCGCGGGCGTTGCGCTGCTCCTCGCTCTGATCGTTGTGGTGGCCTCCGCGGAGGCGCTCCGTCTCGTGTACGGAGGCGACTTGGTCAGCGTTCCGTCGAATACAGCTTTTCTCGCAGCGAGTTGGGCGGGCCTGAACGTGGGCTGTGCCTGGGCGGGTCTGCTGGCCGCCGGAATCTTCCGAGTGACAGCCGCCGGGGTTGCCGCAGTGCTCGCTGTGCCCGCGCTCGTCGTTCCGCTCGTCCGGAGAGCGCTGTCGGGGCCGGCCAGCCATTCGGTACGTGGGCTTCCCGGCAGGCTCCGCGAGCTGGCTTGGGTGCGGTGGCCGGACGGGATGGACTCCTGGGTGATGGCGGGGGTGCGCATGGTCGCGCACCCCGTGGGGGCGGCGCTGTCGTTGTCGCTCTCGGTCCTCATCTGCGCGTATGTGTTCACCAGCCTTCGCGGCAGGGTCCGTTGGTGATCACGGAGCGCAGCCACCCGGTCACGAGGCCTGCAATTCCCTTGAGGGCGCCCGTTTTGTACGGATAAGGCGTCAATTGGGGGGTGGGCGCCGATCACCCTTTCGTGTGCTTTTCACCAAAGACCTCAAGGGGCGGGCGAGCCGCGCCGACAAAGGATGCGTGAGTACCCTTGCGCACACCATGATGACCGCCGCCCGCTCCGTCGATTCCGGCCTCGCCGGCTCGGGTGAACTTGACCGCTACCCCTATACGGAGGCGCCGGCCGGCGAGCGCGCCGCCATCCGTTCGTGGGACGGCACCGATGCAGAGCTGGGGCGGGCGAGCCGGCGGGGTTCGGCCAGCCGCGGCCGTGGCCTCCACGGACAGCTCGTTCAGCAGCTCGGTCAGATGATCGTCTCCGGTGATCTGGGCGCCGATCGCCCGCTCGTGCCGGAGGAGATCGGCCAGCGTTTCGAGGTCTCCCGCACCGTCGTACGTGAGTCTCTGCGCGTTCTTGAGGCCAAGGGCCTGGTCAGCGCCCGGCCCAATGTGGGTACCCGCGTCCGTCCGGTCAGCGACTGGAATCTGCTGGATCCCGACATCATCGAATGGCGAGCCTTCGGTCCGCAGCGCGACGACCAGCGTCGTGAGCTGGGTGAACTCCGTTGGACGATCGAACCGCTCGCCGCTCGCCTCGCCGCCGGTCACGGCCGTGAGGACATTCAGCAGCGGCTCGGTGACATGGTCGAGATCATGGGGCACGCGCTCACGCAGGGCGACGTGATCACATACTCGCGGGCCGACGCCGAGTTCCATTCCCTGCTGATCCAGGCCGCCGGCAACCGCATGCTCGAACATCTCTCCGGCATCGTCTCTGCCGCCCTCCAGGTCTCGGGTGGTCCGGTCACCGGCTGTGACCGCCCCGGCGAGGCGTCCCTCGGTCACCACGTCCGGATCGTCGACGCCCTCGCGACCGGCGACGCGGCGGGTGCCGAGGCGGCCATGCGTCAATTGCTCGTCGTCCACCCCGAGGTGGAGCGGGTGGTGCCGGCGCCGCGCGAGCACTGACCGCGGTACGGCCAGGGTGTACGAACCATGTGTCGCCGGACCCTCGCGGTCCGGCGGCTCAATTGTTGAAGGATGTCGCTCTTGGTGGCATTCGCCGTAAATGGGGTGTGACTCGGGCCACGCGGATTGGGCGTAACACTTCTTGAGACGGTGCGATGACTTAAGAGGTGACCGCCGCGGAAGGAATACAGCAGCCATTGACGGCGCTGTGCAGTTCTGAGGCCAAACCTGCGCCGTCGGTACATTCCCAGCCCGACGGTCGTCGGCTCCAGCCCTCTCCCGGGCCGGGCCGGAAGCCGTTTTCCATCGTTCCGAGAGGTTGTTCGTGTCGGCCAGCACATCCCGTACGCTCCCGCCGGAGATCGCCGAGTCCGAGTCTGTGATGGCGCTCATCGAGCGGGGAAAGGCTGATGGGCAGATCGCCGGCGATGACGTGCGTCGGGCCTTCGAGGCTGACCAGATTCCGCCAACCCAGTGGAAGAATGTTCTGCGCAGCCTCAACCAGATCCTCGAGGAAGAGGGTGTGACGCTGATGGTCAGTGCCGCGGAATCGCCGAAGCGCGCCCGCAAGAGCGTCGCAGCGAAGAGCCCGGTCAAGCGCACCGCCACCAAGACTGTCGCGGCCAAGACGACCGTGACGAGGACCGTCGCGGCCACCGCCGCCCCGTCGGCCGAAACCGTGGACGTGGTGGCCGACGACGCTGCCGCGGCCAGCCCTGCGAAGAAGGCGGCAGCCAAGAAGACGGCTGCCAAGAAGACCGCCGTGAAGAAGACGGCGGCCAAGAAGACTGCAACGAAGAAGGCAGGCAAGAAGGACGCCGACGAGCTCCTCGACGGTGACGAGGTTGTCGAGGAAGTGCAGGTCGGCAAGGGCGACGAGGAGGAGGGCGAGGGCGAGAGCAAGGGATTCGTCCTCTCCGACGACGACGAGGACGACGCGCCCGCGCAGCAGGTCGCCGTCGCAGGCGCCACGGCCGACCCGGTCAAGGACTACCTGAAGCAGATCGGCAAGGTCCCGCTCCTCAACGCCGAGCAGGAGGTCGAGCTCGCCAAGCGCATCGAAGCGGGCCTGTTCGCCGAGGACAAGCTGGCGAACTCCGACAAGCTCGCGCCGAAGCTCAAGCGCGAGCTGGAGATCATCGCCGAGGACGGGCGCCGCGCCAAGAACCACCTGCTGGAGGCCAACCTCCGTCTCGTGGTCTCGCTGGCCAAGCGTTACACCGGCCGCGGCATGCTCTTCCTGGACCTGATCCAGGAGGGCAACCTCGGTCTGATCCGCGCGGTCGAGAAGTTCGACTACACCAAGGGCTACAAGTTCTCCACGTACGCCACCTGGTGGATCCGTCAGGCGATCACCCGCGCCATGGCCGACCAGGCCCGCACCATCCGTATCCCGGTGCACATGGTCGAGGTCATCAACAAGCTCGCGCGTGTGCAGCGTCAGATGCTCCAGGACCTGGGCCGTGAGCCCACCCCGGAGGAGCTGGCCAAGGAGCTCGACATGACCCCCGAGAAGGTCATCGAGGTCCAGAAGTACGGTCGTGAGCCGATCTCCCTCCACACGCCGCTGGGTGAGGACGGGGACAGTGAGTTCGGTGACTTGATCGAGGACTCCGAGGCGGTCGTCCCGGCCGACGCGGTCAGCTTCACGCTCCTCCAGGAGCAGCTGCACTCGGTGCTCGACACCCTCTCCGAGCGTGAGGCGGGTGTGGTCTCGATGCGCTTCGGTCTCACCGACGGTCAGCCGAAGACCCTCGACGAGATCGGCAAGGTCTACGGCGTGACGCGTGAGCGCATCCGTCAGATCGAGTCGAAGACCATGTCGAAGCTGCGCCACCCGTCGCGTTCGCAGGTGCTGCGCGACTACCTCGACTAAGTCGCGGGAGTAGGCAGGCCGAGGGCCCGGTTCCGAGGAACCGGGCCCTCGCCGCATGTGCGGGTGCGGTTGCCGACATGGTGGATGACTCTGAGTGGGCATGATCCACCGCAGAGTCAGGAGTACGCATGTCCCGTAACGTCGTCCGCGCCATGACCGGGCCGCTCGCCCTGGTTGCCGCGGCAGCCGTGATACCGCTCGGGTCCCCGGTTCCGGCGGCTGCCGACAGCATCGTCATCGGTGGGCAGCCGGCACATGTCAAGGACAGCCCGTGGGTCGTGGCACTGTCCAGCCGTAACCGATTCGGAGGTACCCGTGCGGGCCAGTTCTGCGGTGCCGCGCTGGTAGGGCCGACGAAGGTGCTGACCGCCGCCCACTGTTTAAGCCGGGAGGCACTCGGCACCGATGTGGGCCAGGTGCGCGACCTGCGGATCATTGCCGGGCGGGATGAGCTGACCGGCTCCGGCGGCCGGGAGGTTGCGGTCAAGGGGACATGGATCAACCCGGGGTACGACCCCACCACCAACTCCGGCGATCTGGCGGTACTCACCCTGGCCGATGCGCTCCCCGGAGAGAGCGTGATCCCGATGGCCACAGCCGGTGACCAGGCCGATGAGCCGGGTAGCGCAGCCCTCGTCTACGGCTGGGGGGACATCTCCGGGAACGGTGACTACGTGACGTCGCTCCGCTCCGCCCAGGTGCGTGTTCTGCCGGACAGCACGTGCCAGCGGGCCTACCCGGGTGGCAGAGGCGCCGCGTACGAGGCCTCGACGATGCTCTGCGCGGGCGAACCGCAGGGCGGGCACGACGCATGCCAGGGGGACAGCGGAGGGCCGCTGGTGGCCGGTGGGCGGCTCATCGGCCTGGTGTCCTGGGGGAATGGCTGTGGGGTCGCGGGCAGCCCCGGCGTCTACACGAGGATCTCCGCGGTGGCGGGCTGGATGGCAGGCAATAGCTGACCGGCATCGCTCCGTAGGCACGAGAACGGACGGCTCCCCCCTCGGTGGGGGAGCCGTCCGTCGCCCGGTACGGAGCCGGACCCTGGCTCGTCGTGGATGCGAGGTGTCAGTGTTGTTCCTCTTCGACGGCATTGGCCTGGATGGCCGTCAGTCGGTCCGTCTCATCCTGTATCTCCGCGGCGATCTTCTTGAGTTCCGGCTCGAACTTGCGACCGTGGTGGGCGCAGAAGAGCAGTTCACCGCCGCTGATCAGGACGACGCGCAGATATGCCTGGGCGCCGCAACGGTCACAGCGGTCTGCTGCGGTCAGCGGGCTCGCGGGGGTCAGAACAGTAGTCACGTCGCCTCTTCTCTAGCTCGACGAGCTGTCGTACCAGGGTCAACATCCAACCAGGCCGAAAACGTTCCCGCTCGTGGCTTTTCTTCGAAACTTCTTCTCAAGATGGCTGTCTGTTGCCGGTTCGCGGCGAATGTGCCGTATTGCGTAGCGCTACGGTTTCGCGTTGCTTGTATTGGTCGGTCGGTCCGTCCGGCCGGCTTGCCGGTTTGTTCATGAGGACGTGCCCGGAGCCTAAATGGTTCATGCCTCGAAGGGAACGTGATGTGCGCGTCACTCCAACGAGGGATCGAACGCGTATGCGAGGCTGGTCTAGTGTGAGCATTCCCCGAGGGTGGCGGTACAACCGCTCTACCAGGCCTCGGTACGCTCTCAGCGGCAACCGAAGCCGAGCCCGTTACCCACCTGGACCCCAAATGAAATTCAGCGAGGAGCGAACCGCGTGACCGCCGATACGTCCGTGCCGTCCACTGCGCTGCTGACCGGAGCAGACCGAGACGGCTCCAACTACACCGCGCGGCACCTTCTCGTGCTGGAGGGGCTTGAGGCGGTCCGCAAGCGCCCCGGGATGTACATCGGGTCGACCGACAGCCGTGGCCTCATGCACTGCCTCTGGGAGATCATCGACAACTCCGTCGACGAGGCCCTCGGCGGTTACTGCGACCACATCGAGGTCATCCTCCACGAGGACAACTCCGTCGAGGTCAGGGACAACGGCCGGGGCATCCCCGTCGACGTGGAGCCCAAGACCGGACTGTCCGGCGTCGAGGTCGTCATGACCAAGCTGCACGCCGGTGGCAAGTTCGGCGGCGGATCGTACGCCGCGTCCGGTGGTCTGCACGGTGTGGGAGCCTCCGTGGTCAACGCGCTCTCGGCCCGCCTCGACGTCGAGGTCGACCGCAACAGCGCGACCCACTCGATCAGCTTCCGGCGCGGGGTGCCGGGCATCTTCACCGAGCACGGGCCGGACAGCCCGTTCGACCCGGCCAACGGCCTCCGCAAGGGGAAGCGGGTCCCGAAGGCGCGCACCGGCACCAGGGTGCGCTACTGGGCCGACCGGCAGATCTTTCTCAAGGACGCCAAGCTCGGCCTGGAGACGCTCTACCAGCGGGCCCGGCAGACGGCATTCCTCGTCCCCGGACTCACGATCGTCGTACGCGACGAACGCGGTCTCGACGGTGAGGGCAAGACCGAGGAGACGTTCCGCTTCGACGGCGGAATCAGTGAATTCTGCGAGTACCTCGCCCAGGACAAGGCCGTTTGTGACGTGCTGCGGCTGACCGGGCAGGGCACCTTCAAGGAGACCGTGCCGGTCCTGGACGAGCGCGGGCACATGACGGCGACCGAGGTCACGCGTGAGCTGGCTGTCGACATCGCCATGCGCTGGGGCACGGGATACGACACCAACCTCAAGTCCTTCGTCAACATCATTGCCACCCCCAAGGGCGGCACACATGTGACCGGGTTCGAACGTTCCGTGACCAAGACGGTCAACGAGGTGCTCCGCTCCGCGAAGCTCCTGCGGGTCGCCGAGGACGACATCGTCAAGGACGACGCCCTGGAGGGCCTCACCGCAGTCGTCACCGTACGGCTGGCGGAGCCGCAGTTCGAGGGCCAGACCAAGGAGGTCCTCGGCACCTCGGCGGCCAACCGGATCGTCGCCAATGTCGTCGCCAAGGAGCTCAAGGCATTCCTCACCTCCACCAAGCGTGATGCCAAGGCGCAGGCCAGGGCGGTCCTGGACAAGGCGGTCGCCGCCGCGCGCACCCGCATCGCGGCCCGGCAGCACAAGGACGCGCAGCGTCGCAAGACGGCGCTGGAGTCCTCCTCGCTGCCCGCCAAGCTCGCGGACTGCCGCAGCGACGACGTGGACCGCAGCGAGCTCTTCATCGTGGAGGGGGACTCCGCGCTCGGCACGGCCAAGCTCGCCCGGAACAGTGAGTTCCAGGCGTTGCTGCCGATCCGGGGCAAGATCCTCAATGTCCAGAAGGCGTCCGTCTCGGACATGCTGAAGAACGCCGAGTGCGGCGCGATCATCCAGGTCATAGGGGCCGGGTCCGGGCGGACCTTCGACATCGACGCCGCCCGCTACGGCAAGATCGTCCTCCTGGTGGACGCCGATGTCGACGGCGCGCACATCCGCATCCTGCTGCTCACGCTCTTCCAGCGGTACATGCGGCCCATGGTCGAGGCGGGACGCGTCTTCGCCGCAGTGCCCCCGCTCCACCGGATCGAGCTGGTCCAGCCGAAGAAGGGCCAGGACAAGTACATCTACACGTACTCCGACGGCGAGCTGCGCCAGACGCTGCTGGAGCTGCAGCGCAAGAACGTCCGGTACAAGGACTCGATCCAGCGGTACAAGGGGCTGGGCGAGATGGACGCCGACCAGCTGGCCGAGACCACGATGGATCCGCGCCACCGCACACTGCGGCGGATCAACATCGGCGACCTCGAATCCTCCGAGCAGGTCTTCGATCTGCTGATGGGCAACGAGGTCGCGCCCCGCAAGGAATTCATCACCAGCTCGGCGGCCACACTGGACCGCTCGCGCATCGACGCGTGACCGGCAGCCGCGGTCTCCACCCGTGGGTGGAGACCGCGGCTCCACCCACGATCAACCCTGAGCCGATCCGCTGACGCGTAAGACCGACCGGCAATTGGGGGGTGCGTGCCCCAGCCCCGTGACGCCGCCCCCCCAATTGCCGGTCGGTCTAAATAGCAGCAGGTCAGGGTGGGTGTGGACGTGTGTGGGTGCCCGGTGGCCGTTGGTGGCTGCCGGGTGCCTGGTTCGGGGAGGGGCAGGCCGCGTTTTCCAGCGGGTTGAGGGGGACGGTGTAGCGAGTTGGTTCAGCGCGTTGATCGCGCGTTGGGTGGCCCGTTCGGGGTCGCGTTGGGTGAAGTAGGCGCCGCCGCACGTAGGTGGTGGTCCTCACGACGTTCGCGGACGACGACTCGCTTTTTCCTGCGCTGCAGGCGGGCGCCCGCGGCTACCTCACCAAGGACGCCGGGGGCGACGAGATCGTGCGGGCCATCCAGGCAGTGCTGTCGGGCGAGGCCGGGCTCTCGTGCGTGGTGCAGCGCCGTCTGCTGGAGCGGGTCACCACAGCACCGGCCCCCGCCGGGCCGCTGCCTGTGGAGTCGCAACTGCCCGACGGTCTCACGCCCCGCGAGGCGGAAGTACTCGTCCTGATCGCCGAGGGGATGTCCAACCAGGAGATCGCCCGCAGGCTGCACATCTCGCAGGCCACGGTGAAGAGCCACATCAACAATCTCTTCGCCAAGGCCGGGGTGCGCGACAGAGCGCAGGCCGTGCGCTATGCGTACGTTCGGGGTCTCGCACACCCGCCCGGGACATCCTTCACCTGAAGAGGTGAAGAGCGGCGAATGAAGTGCCCGGGAACTTCCTGATCTGCCCATTCTTGGGTACGCGGCCGAAGTGGTCCGTGGACAAGGGGAGTTGTTCGGTGGAGAAGGAAGCAGGGCGCGACGCTGCAGCGATGCGAGTCGACGACCCGTGGTACGACGCTCTGGCCTCCGGATGGGGCGAGCTGGACGGTGCGGGGGGCTTCGTGCCCGTCGGGCCACCCGGGCCCGTGGCCCCGCAGCGCAGCCACAGCGCGGCAGACATCTATCTGGAGGTGCAGCGCAGCGCGGCCTTCCAGGAAGTGCGCCGTCGATACCGGCGGTTCGTCGTCCCCGCCACCCTGGCCTTCTTCGTCTGGTACCTCGCCTACGTTGTCACGGCGGTCACCGCCCCCGGGCTGATGGCCCGTCCGGTCGCCGGGTCCGTCAACGTGGCGATGGTCGCGGGACTCGGGCAGTTCCTCACCACGTTCCTGCTCACCGGGGCGTACACACGTCATGCGCGGCTGCGCAGGGACCGGGCCGCGCTCGATCTGCGGTGGGAGACTCAGGAGATGACGCGGGGGATCGGGCGTTGAGCGGGAATCACCAGACCCTGGCCTTGCTTCTGTTCAGTGCATTCATCGCCGTGACGCTCGCCATCACCACCTGGGTCAGCCGCAACCGGCAGGGCTCGGCGGAAGAGTTCTATGCCGGCGGTCGGCTGTTCTCCCCCATGGAGAACGGTTTCGCAATCGCCGGTGACTACATGTCGGCCGCATCCTTCCTCGGTATCTCCGGCCTGATCGCGCTGTTCGGATACGACGGCATGCTGTACTCGGTCGGCTTCCTCGTCGCCTGGCTCGTCGTCCTGCTGCTGGTGGCCGAACTCGTCCGTAACTGCGGCCGATTCACCCTCGCCGACGTGGTGGCCGCGCGGATGGCGGAACGTCCGGTACGGATCGCGGCGGGCACCTCCTCCGTCACCGTCTCCGTGCTCTACCTGGTGGCGCAGATGGTGGGTGCGGGCAGCCTGGTCGCCCTGCTCCTCGGCGGTACGAGCAACGCCGCCCGCTCCTGGACCGTCATCGGGGTCGGGGCGCTCATGGTGATCTATGTGTCCTTCGGAGGGATGCGCGCCACGACCTGGATCCAGATCGTCAAGGCCGTCCTGCTGATGGCGGGCGCGACTGTGCTCACCGTGCTCGTTCTGGTCCACTTCCACGGCAACGTCAACGCGCTCCTCACCTCCGCCGCCGAACGGAGCGGGCACGGACTGAAGTTCCTCTCGCCCGGACTCAAGTACGGCGGCAGCTGGACCGCCCGATTCGACTTCATCAGCCTCGGGCTGGCCCTGGTGCTCGGTACGGCCGGACTGCCCCACATCCTGTCGCGCTTCTACACCGTGCCCACCGCCCGCGCCGCCCGCCGCTCGGTCGTCTGGTCGATCGGCCTCATCGGCAGCTTCTACCTGATGACGATCGTGCTCGGGTTCGGGGCGGCGGCGCTGGTCGGTTCGGCGGACGTACGGGCGTCGAATCCCGCCGGGAACACCGCCGTCCCGCTGCTGGCCCTGGTGCTCGGCGGCGGCGAAGGCTCCACCGGGGGAACGATCCTGTTCGCCGTGGTCGCCGCCGTGGCCTTCGCGACCATCCTCGCCGTCGTCGCCGGGATCACGCTTGCCTCGTCCGCCTCCGTGGCCCATGACCTCTACGCCTCGCTCAGGCGCCCGGGCTCCAAGCAGCACAGCGAGGTCACCGTGGCCAGGGTCGCCGCGGCCGGGATCGGGGTGGCCGCCATCGGGCTGGGCCTGGTCGCCCAGGATCTGAATGTGGCGTTCCTGGTGGGGCTCGCCTTCGCCGTCGCCGCCTCGGCCAATCTGCCGGTGCTGCTCTACTCGCTGTTCTGGGGGAACTTCACCACGCGGGGAGCGGTCTGGTCGGTCTGCGGCGGGCTGATCCCCGCGGTGCTGCTCGTCGTGCTTTCACCGGTCGTCTCCGGCAGCCCCACCTCGCTCTTCCCCGGCGTCGACTTCCAGTTCTTCCCACTGGAGAACCCCGGACTGGTCTCCGTCCCGCTCGGCTTCCTGGCCGGGTGGATCGGCACAGTCATGTCACCCGAGCCGCCCGACGACGCCAAGCATGCCGAGACCGAGGTCCGCGCGCTGACCGGGGCGGGGGCGGTGTAGCCGGTCCGGGAAAAGCGGGACTGGTTGTGGCTGCTGCGGGCCGGTGGTCCGTCACACAGGGATTCACAGGGAGCCCGAAGCCCAGGTGTAGCGGTGTTCCGGGCGGCCTGTCTCGCCGTACCGCAGTGTCAGCCGCACCCGCCCCGTCCGCTCCAGCAGCTTCAGGTAGCGCTGCGCGGTCTGCCGGCTCATTCCGGCGCTCTCCGCGATCTCCTGCGCGGAGAGCGGCCCCTCGGCGCCCTTGAGTGCCTGGCGGACCAGTTCCGCCGTGGTGGGAGAGTGGCCCTTGGGAAGGTCGGGTTCGCCCCCCGCCCACAGAGCGCCGAAGAGCCGGTCCACGTCTCCCTGCTCGGTCTCGCCGCCGCCCTCCAGAGTGTGATGCAGCGCCGCGTACGCCTCCAGCTTGGTACGCAGCCCCGAGTATGTGAACGGCTTCACCAGGTACTGGAGCGCGCCGTGCCGCATGGCCTCCTGGACGGTGGCGACGTCACGCGCCGCAGTCACCATGATCACGTCGGTGCGGTGGCCGAGCCTGCGCAGCTCCCGCACCACGGCCAGGCCATTGCGGTCGGGCATGTAGTGGTCGAGCAGGACGAGGTCCACGTGCTGCGACTCGACCGCGGCCAGGGCCTCGGCGGCGCTGTGCGCCTGCGCGGTCACCCGGAAGCCGGGCACCTTGGAGACATACGCCGCGTTGATCCGCGCGACCCGGATGTCGTCGTCCACGACCAGGACCTGGATCACTGAACTCCTCCCGTGAGGTCCGGCTCCGGAAGCCGTGTTTCCGCGAGACCCGGTTCGGTGAGTGCCTCGGGCAGTACGACAGTGAACTCGGCGCCGCCTTCCGGCGCCCCGTCGACGGTGGCGCAGCCGCCCTGTCGTTCGGCCAGCCGCCGTACCATCGCGAGGCCCAGACCGCGCTTGCCGTGCGCCGGGAGTTCCTTGGTCGACCAGCCCTCCGTGAAGACCGATTCGCGATTCTCGGGAGGGACGCCGGGGCCACTGTCGCGGACCCGCAGCACCACCGTACGGCCGTCCGCCCGCAACCCCACCTCGATCAGGGCGTCGTCCGATCCGGCGGCCGCGTCCAGGGCGTTGTCGACGAGGTTGCCGACGACGGTGACCAGCCCGCGCGGGTCCACCAGCCGGTCCGGGAGCAGCGTGCCGGGCGCCATGCGCAGCGAGACGCCGCGCTCCGCGGCGACCGTCGCCTTGCCGACCAGCAGGGCGGCCAGCAGCGGATCATGGACCTTCTCGGTGACCTGCTCGGCGGTGGCACGGTGGACGCCGACGACCTCGGTGACGAACTCCATCGCGTCCTCGTGCATCTCCAGCTCCAGCAGCCCCAGGAGGGTGTGCAGCCGGTTGGCGTGCTCGTGGTCCTGTGCGCGCAGGGCATCGATCAGACCACAGGTGGAGTCGAGCTCGCGGCCGAGGTGTTCGAGTTCGGTGCGGTCGCGGAGGGTGGCGACGGCGCCTCCGTCGGCGGTCGGCATCCGGTTGGCGAGCAGCACCCGGTTGCCGCGCACGGTCAGCAGATCGTCGCCCACCACCCGGCCGGCCAGCACGTCCGCGGTCCGCCCCCGGCCGAGCACGTCGTCGAGCGGGCGGCCCGCGGCGTCGGGGCCGAGCCCCAGCAGCCGCTGCGCCTCGTCGTTCAGCAGCCGGATGCGTCCCGTACGGTCCAGCGCGACGACCCCTTCGCGGATGCTGTGCAGCATCGCCTCGCGCTCGGTCAGCAGCGCGGAGATGTCGGAGAAGGCCAGGTCGTGGGTCTGTCGCTGGATGCGGCGGGAGATCAGGTAGGCAGCCAGCGCCCCGACGGCGAGCGCCCCGCCCGCGTAGGCGAGCAGCCCCGGGATCGCCGCCAGGAGCCGGGCGCGGACACTGTCGTACGCGATGCCGACCGAGACCGCTCCGACGATGTGGTCCGCGTTGTCGCGGAGCGGCACCTTGCCGCGGGCCGAGCGGCCGAGCGTACCGCTGTCGATCTCCATGATTTTTTTGCCCGCGAGCGCCGCACTGGGGTCGGTCGAGACGACCTTGCCGATCCGGCGGGTGTCGGTGTGGGACCAGCGCACCCCGTGCCGGTCCATGACGACGACGTACTCGGCGCCGGTGGACCGCCTGATCCGCTCCGCGGCGGATTGCACGGGCCCCCCGGGTGCGGGGGCGGTGGTGAGCAGAGACTCGGCGATCTGCGGCTGGGCCGCCGTGCTCTGCGCGATGGCGAGCGCACGGCGCATCGCCTCGTCGTCGAGCTGCGTGCTGAGGGGTGCCAGGAAGAGGCCGGTGGCGAGTACCGTGACGCCGCCGGCGATGGCGAGCTGCATCAGCAGCACCTGGGAGAAGACCCGCTGCGGCCAGCCGAGCCGTCGGGGTCTTCGGGGGGTGGGCGGTGGGGCGCTCATCATATGAAGGTAAAACGCAGCCCTGCGCTTCCTGAAATCTCTCTTCTTTCCAATTCACGCAATCCGCTGACGCGGCCATCGAGCACCTCGGCTTCCCCGGGGTGTCCTGCGACGACTCGGTCGCCGTCGAGCAGGCGCGGCGTCACCTGGTCCCGCTCGGCCACGAGCGCATCGGCCTGGTGCTCGGCCCTTCCGACCACGTGCCCTCGCAGCGCAAGCTCGCCGCCGCCCGAGCGCTCGCCCAGGCGGCGGGCACCACCGTGCCGGACGAGTGGGTGGCGAGGGCCATGTTCTCGCTGGAGGGCGGGCAGGCCGCGGCCATGCGCCTGCTGGACCAGGGTGTCACCGGCATCATCTGTGCCGGCGACCCGCTCGCGCTCGGCGCCATCCGCGCGGCCCGCCGCCGCGGCCTCTCCGTGCCCGGCGACGTCTCGGTCGTGGGGTACGACGACTCGGCCTTCATGAACTGCACCGAGCCGCCGCTGACCACGGTCCGGCAGCCGATCGAGGCGATGGGGCGCGCCGCCGTCGAGCTGCTCTTTGTGCAGATCGGGGGCCGTACCGTGCCCTGCGACGAGCTGCTCTTCGAACCGGAACTGGTGGTGCGGGGATCACTGCGCAGCCCCCGCGAACCACTTCCGGCTGATCGTCGTTATTCTGCGGCCTATGGGCTATCTACTGCGGTGCACTCTCTGCGTGGTGGCCGATCCCGGACCGGGCAGCGGCTGAGGCGGTCGAGGGCCGCTGAACGCCCGCTGGGGCGCATCCGCAGCGGGCGTTCCCCGTACTCCTCCAGCGCATGCGCGATCCAGCCCGCTGTACAGGACACCGCGAACACCGTCTCACCCGCCTCGGCGGACATGCCGGACGAGACCGAGAGCACGGCGAGCGCCAGGCCGACGTTGGCGTGCAGGGGGGTGTGGCGCGCGGTCGTGGTGACCACGTCGCGCGCCGCGGCCGGCGCGGGCGCCGCCTGCGGGACCTGGGCGAGCAGGGCGAACAGCGTCCGCACCTGCGGATCCTCGGCGGTGTAGAGCCGGTGTCGGAGCCCCGGCACCCTGCGAGGTGGAACGGCAGGTCGAGGAAATCCTCGCCGAGCTCAAGCCGGGCCGAGAGCTCCACACACACGTGGAGTTCTACGCCGGGGTCGTCATGGAGCTGTGCGGGATGCCGCGCGAGATGTTCACCCCGACCTTCTGTGCGGCGCGTGTGGTCGGCTGGAGCGCCAATATCCTGGAGCAGGCGGAGGACTCGAAGATCATCCGCCCGGCGGCCCGCTCCATCGGTCCGCTTCCGCCGCAGCCGGTACCGGCGCCCTGAGGTCCCCCCGAGGAAGGTCACCGTTGAGCCCGTCAGCACCGCCCCGCAGGCAGCAGATCCCGGTCATCGTCCTGGCAGGGTTCCTGGGTTCCGGCAAGACGACCCTGCTCAACCACCTGCTCCGCCACCGCGCGGGGAACCGGATCGGCGTGATCGTCAACGATTTCGGTTCGATCGAGATCGACGCCATGACCGTCTCGGGGCAGGTCGGCTCGACAGTTTCACTGGGCAACGGATGTCTGTGCTGCGCCGTCGACGCCAGCGAACTCGACACCTTCCTGGAGACGCTGACCCGCCCCGCCGTCGGCCTCGACGTGATCGTCATCGAGGCCAGCGGACTCGCGGAACCTCAGGAGCTCGTGCGCATGCTGCTGGCCAGCGACAACCCGCACATCGTGTACGGGGGACTGGTCGAGCTCGTCGACGCCGCCGAGTTCGACGCAGTCCGGGAGCGCCATCCGGAGATCGACCGGCACCTCGGCGTCGCCGATCTTGTCGTGCTGAACAAGACGGACCGGGTCACGGACGAGGAGAAGGACCGCATCCGGGACGCCGTCGCGGCGACCGGCAGCAGGGCGGCCGTTGTCTCCGCCGCGTACGGACGCATCGACCCGGAGCTGCTCTTCGACCCGGCGCTGCGGCCGGACGGCGAGGAGCGGATGCGTCAGCTCTCCTTCGAGGACCTCCTGCTGGACGAGGAGGGCGGCGAGACGCACGCCGGGCATCTGCACACCACGTACGAGAGTGTCTCGTTCAGCGCCGATGTACCCATGAACCCCCGCCGAACGATGGAGTTTCTCGACTCCCGGCCGGAGGGCCTTTACCGGATCAAGGGGTACGTCGACTTCGGCGCGGGAGACCGCGGCAACAAGTACGAGGTGCATGCGGTCGGCCGGTTCCTGCGGTTCGCCCCGCAGCCCTGGAAGCGCGACGAACCGCGCCTCACCCAGCTGGTGCTGATCGGCTCCGGCATCGACCCGGATGCCCTGCACAAGGAGCTGGCCGACTGCCGGGAGAGCACCGAACCGCCGGTGGAAGCAGAGCCGGCGCCGGACATGACGCAGGACGCCGCGCATGAGCAGAGCATGTGGGGCGTCCTGCGTTACGTACAACAGCCGGCCGACTGAAACCGACCGACGAATGCGGCCGACGGGATCCCGCCGGCTACACCGGTCCGGCGATCACCGCGATCGCCTTGGCCAGCGGCGTCCCCGAACCGTCGCGCCGCGGATCCGGCTCCGGCAGTTCGGACGGGGTGCCGTTCTTCTGCGCCGCCCGCGCCGGGATCGCACCCGCCCAGGCGAACACCAGGACGTCCTCGCCCTTGAGGAAGCGCTGACAGCGCACGCCGCCGGTGGCCCGGCCCTTGCGCGGGTACTGGTCGAATGGCGTGAGCTTCGCTGTCAGCTCCGAGTCGTCCAGCGTGCCGTGCGAGCCCGCCACCGTGAAGACCATCGCATCCGCCGCCGGGTCCACCGCGCCGAACGAGAGCACCTCGGCGCCCTCCGCCAGCTTCACGCCCGCCATGCCGCCCGCCGGCCGGCCCTGCGGCCGTACCTGGGCTGCCGGGTAGCGCAGCAGTTGTGCGTCGGACGTGATGAAGACGAGGTCCTCCTCGCCCGTGCGCAGTTCGGCGGCGCCGACGATCCGGTCACCGTCCTTGAGGGTGATGACCTCCAGCTCGTCCTTGTTGGCCGGATAGTCCGGAACCACCCGCTTGACGACACCCTGCAGAGTGCCGATCGCCAGGCCGGGGGAGGACTCGTCGAGCGTGGTGAGGCAGATGACCTCCTCACCGGTCTCCAGCGTGAGGAACTCCGAGACCTGTGCCCCGCCCGAAAGATTGGGCGCGGCATGGGTGTCCGGCAGCTGGGGCAGGTCGATCACCGCGAGCCGCAGCAGCCGCCCTGTCGACGTCACCACGCCGACATCGCCACGCGCCGTCGCCGGCACGGCCGACACGATCACGTCGTGCTTGGCGCGCTTGGCGTCCTCGGTGACGACGATCGGGTCGCCGGTGGCCGTACGGGCCAGCAGACCGGTCGAGGACAGCAGCACCCGGCAGGGGTCGTCCGCGACCTCCAGCGGCACCGAGGCGACCTGTGAACCGGCCGACTCCAGCAGCACCGTACGCCGGTCGGTGCCGAACTTCTTCGCGACCGCGGCCAGTTCGGTGGAGACCAGCTTGCGCAGCTCGGCGTCCGATTCGAGGATCGTCGTCAGCTCGTCGATCTCGGCGTTGAGCCGGTCCCGTTCGCTCTCCAGGTCGATCCGGTCGAACCGGGTCAGCCGGCGCAGCGGGGTGTCCAGGATGTACTGCGTCTGGATCTCGCTCAGCGAGAAGTGCTCGATGAGCCGCTCCTTCGCCTGCGCGGAATTGTCGCTGGACCGGATGAGCCGGATGACCTCGTCGATGTCGATCAGCGCGACGAGCAGGCCCTCGACCAGGTGCAGCCGGTCCCGGCGCTTGGTCCGGCGGAACTCGCTGCGGCGGCGCACCACGTCGAAGCGGTGGTCGAGGTAGACCTCGAGGAGCTCCTTGAGACCCAGCGTGAGCGGCTGTCCGTCGACCAGCGCCACATTGTTGATGCCGAAGGACTCCTCCATCGGCGTCAGCTTGTAGAGCTGTTCCAGCACGGCTTCGGGTACGAAGCCGTTCTTGACCTCGATGACCAGGCGCAGGCCGTGCTCGCGGTCGGTGAGGTCCTTGACATCGGCGATGCCCTGGAGCTTCTTCACCGAGACCAGGTCCTTGATCTTGGCGATCACCTTCTCCGGGCCGACGGAGAAGGGCAGTTCGGTGACGACCAGGCCCTTGCGGCGAGCCGTCACGTTCTCCACGGCGACCGTCGCACGGATCTTGAACGTGCCACGCCCGGCCGCGTACGCGTCCTTGATCCCGCCGAGGCCTACGATCCGGCCACCGGTCGGCAGGTCGGGTCCGGGGACGAACCGCATCAGGGTCTCCAGGTCCGCGCCCGGATGCCTGATCAGATGGCGGGCGGCGGCGATGACCTCGCCCAGGTTGTGCGGCGGCATATTGGTCGCCATGCCGACCGCGATCCCGGATGATCCGTTGACCAGGAGGTTCGGATACGCGGCGGGGAGGGCGACCGGTTCCTGTTCCTGGCCGTCGTAATTCGACTGGAAATCGACGGTGTCCTCGTCGATCGACTCCGTCATCAGCGACGTGGCGTCGGCCATCCGGCACTCGGTGTACCGCATGGCGGCCGGCGGGTCGTCGTTGCCGAGCGAGCCGAAGTTGCCGTGCCCGTCGACGAGGGGGAGCCGCATCGAGAACGGCTGCGCCATCCGGACCAGCGCGTCGTAGATCGACGTGTCGCCGTGCGGATGCAGCTTGCCCATGACCTCGCCGACGACGCGGGCACACTTCACATAGCCGCGGTCGGGGCGCAGCCCCATCTCGTTCATCTGGTACACGATGCGGCGGTGCACCGGCTTCATGCCGTCGCGGGCGTCCGGCAGGGCCCGTGAGTAGATCACCGAGTACGCGTACTCGAGGAAGGAGCCCTGCATTTCGTCGACGACGTCGATGTCGAGGATCTTCTCCTCGAAGTCGTCCGGCGGCGGGGTCTTCGTACTGCGGCGGGCCATCGCTGCTGCGACTCCTTCACAGATCTGTTCGGGCAACCTCTGGTTCTGACGCGGACCATTGTGGACCGCCGCACTGACAACGCCGACCTCGACCCGTCCCTAGGCCCTGTCCGGCCGATCTTCGTGGGCCCGCGACGTCTGGCACGGCACCTCGCCGCGTTGTCGGAGTCGTCCCAGTACGTCCAGTACGAGGGCGATCCTCCGCCTTGCGATGCACCGCACCATACGCCGCAGGCTGATCCACGAAGATCGGCCGGACAGGACCAAGCGCTCTTTAACGCGAACTTCCACGGAACGGGAACTTCGCCAGGTGTCGGTGCGCTTGCTTACAGTGGCAGGTCTCGCAGGAAATCCAGTATCGCGATCGAAGGGACGTACATGCCCATGGGTCACACGGCCACAGCCCAGGCCGGCTCCGGCGGCTTGACAGCGACCGAGCACCGTCTGGCCAACGGCCTGCGCGTGGTGCTCTCCGAGGACCATCTGACCCCGGTCGCCGCGGTGTGCCTCTGGTACGACGTCGGGTCGCGCCACGAGGTCAAGGGGCGCACGGGTCTGGCTCACCTCTTCGAGCACCTGATGTTCCAGGGCTCCGGACAGGTCAAGGGGAACGGACACTTCGAGCTGGTGCAGGGCGCCGGCGGCTCCCTCAACGGGACGACCAGCTTCGAACGCACCAACTACTTCGAGACGATGCCCACGCATCAGCTGGAACTGGCCCTGTGGCTCGAAGCCGACCGGATGGGCTCGCTGCTCGCCGCGCTCGACGACGAGTCCATGGAGAACCAGCGGGACGTCGTCAAGAACGAGCGCCGCCAGCGGTACGACAACGTTCCGTACGGCACGGCGTTCGAGAGGCTGACCGCCCTCGCCTACCCCGAGGGCCACCCGTACCACCACACCCCGATCGGCTCGATGGCCGACCTGGACGCGGCGACGCTCGAAGACGCGCGAACCTTCTTCCGTACGTACTACGCGCCCAACAACGCGGTGCTGTCGGTCGTCGGCGACATCGACCCCGATCAGACGCTCGCCTGGATCGAGAAGTACTTCGGCTCCATTCCGTCCCACGACGGCAAGCAGCCGCCGCGCGACGGCACGCTCCCGGAGATCATCGGCGAGCAGCTGCGCGAAGAGGTCCACGAGGAGGTCCCGGCGCGGGCGCTGATGGCCGCCTACCGGCTGCCGCACGACGGCACCAGGGAGTGCGACGCCGCGGATCTCGCGCTGACCGTGCTCGGCGGAGGCGAGTCCTCCCGGCTGCACAACCGCCTGGTCCGCCGCGACCGTACGGCCGTTGCGGCAGGTTTCGGGCTGCTGCGGCTGGCCGGCGCGCCCTCGCTCGGCTGGCTGGACGTGAAGACGTCCGGCGGTGTCGAGGTGGCGCAGATCGAGGCCGCGGTCGACGAGGAGCTGGCCCGGTTCGCCGCCGAGGGCCCCACGCCCGAGGAAATGGAGCGCGCTCAGGCACAGTTGGAGCGCGAGTGGCTGGACCGGCTCGGTACGGTCGCGGGCCGCGCCGATGAACTCTGCCGGTTCGCCGTGCTGTTCGGCGACCCGCAGCTCGCGCTGACCGCCGTCCAGCGGGTCCTCGACGTCACCGCGGACGAGGTCCAGGCGGCGGCCAGGGCCCAGCTGCGCCCCGACAACCGGGCGGTGCTCGTCTACGAGCCGGTCGAGCCGGCCGAATCCGCCGACGCGGAAGCCGACGAGACGGACACCGACACCGACGTGCACGAAGGGGCGGACAAGTGACCGACGCTGCCGCGACTGGAGTATCGATGGAGTACCACCCGCAGCCGACCCCCGGCACGGCCAGGCCCTGGGCCTTTCCCGCACCCGAGCGCGGCGCCCTGCCCAATGGGCTGACGGTGCTGCGCTGCCACCGTCCCGGCCAGCAGGTCGTCGCGGTCGAGATCTTCCTCGACGCCCCGCTGGACGCCGAGCCCGAGGGCCTCGACGGCCTGGCCACGATCATGGCGCGGGCCCTTTCCGAGGGCACCGACAAGCACTCCGCCGAGGAGTTCGCCGCCGAGCTGGAGCGTTGCGGCGCCACCCTCGACGCGCACGCCGACCATCCCGGCATGCGGGTCTCCCTGGAGGTTCCGGCCTCCCGGCTGGCCAAGGCGCTCGGGCTGGTCGCCGAGGCGCTGCGGGCGCCCGCGTTCGCCGACAGCGAGATCGAGCGACTGGTGAACAACCGGCTCGACGAGATTCCGCACGAGCAGGCCAACCCGGCCCGGCGTGCCGCCAAGCAGCTCTCCAAGGAGCTCTTCCCGGCCACGTCGCGGATGTCACGCCCACGCCAGGGCACCGAGGAGACGGTGGAGCGGATCGACTCCGCGGCCGTGCGCGCCTTCTACGAGGCCCATGTCCGGCCGTCCACCGCGACCGCCGTCGTCGTCGGCGACCTCACCGGTATCGACCTGGACGCCCTGCTCGCCGACACCATCGGCGACTGGACCGGGGACACCGTGGAGCCCCGTCCGGTCCCGCCGATCACCGCCGACGACACCGGTCGCGTGGTGATCGTCGACCGTCCGGGCGCCGTGCAGACGCAGCTGCTGATCGGCCGCATCGGCGCCGACCGGCACGACAGGGTGTGGCCGGCCCAGGTCCTCGGCACCTACTGCCTGGGCGGCACACTCACCTCCCGGCTGGACCGGGTGCTGCGCGAGGAGAAGGGCTACACCTACGGCGTGCGGGCCTTCGGGCAGGTCCTGCGCTCGACGGCCCCGGACTCCGCCTCCGGGGCGACCGGCGCGGCGATGCTGGCGATCAGTGGCTCGGTGGACACGGAGTCCACCGGACCGGCGCTCGACGACCTGTGGAAGGTCCTGCGGACGCTGGTGGCCGAGGGGCTGACCGACGCCGAGCGCGAGACCGCTGTGCAGAACCTCGTGGGTGTCGCCCCGCTGAAGTTCGAGACGGCTGCCTCCGTCGCCGGCACGCTCGCCGACCAGGTCGAGCAGCACCTCCCGGACGACTACCAGGCGCAGTTGTACGCCCGCCTGGCCGAGACCGGCACGGTCGAGGCGACCGCAGCCGTGGTCAACGCCTTCCCCGTGGACCGGCTGGTCACGATTCTCGTCGGCGACGCCGCGCAGATCGAGGAGCCGGTCAGGGCGTTGGGTATCGGAGAGGTGTCGGTCGTCACTGGCTGATGCACCAAAGTCCCGCAAAGAGGGGCAAAGAGAGACCCTGGCGAGTCGCTTCTCGCCAGGGTCTTCTCTTTTGTCTGGTTTGAGATGAAAGCTTCTTGCTTGCCCTGTGGGATGCGCTACAAAACGCCCTGTCCGTTTGGTGAATGAAAGTGCCCCCGCCTAGCGTCGGCTCCACTGTCCGTCACTCGTATGCCGCATCCGTGGCGCCGGGCAGTGATCGCCGAGTCCCCGTCAGCGCGAGCCCGGGGAGCCGGGGACCCACACAGTCCCTGGGGTGAATCGGATGCCGCGACCTCCTGCGAGGCCGGGGATCCGTAGGAGACCTTCCTGCTCCGAACCCGTCAGCTAACCCGGTAGGCGAGAAGGAAGGAAAGGACCAGCTACTTCATGGCGTTCACCCGCCCCACCGGGAAGCACCGTGCCCCGAGCCGCCTGAAGCGCAGGAGTGCACGCATCGCCGGAGTCGCGACGCTGGCGACCACCGGCGTCGTCGGCGGACTGGCCTCTCCGGCCCTCGCCACGGATGCCGAGGCCCCCGCCGTCAACGAAACCGGCCTGACCCAGATCATCGCCATCGAGGATGCCCTCGCCGGCCAGGTGGCCACCCAGGCCGAGGTGCAGAAGCGCCAGGCCGACGTCGCCGCGAAGGTGAAGGCGAAGGCTGTCGCGGCAGCCGAGGCCGAAGCGAAGGCCAAGGCGGCAGCGAAGGCCAAGGCCGAGGCCCGCGCCAAGGCGGCCCGTGACGCGAAGGCCCGCGCCGCCCGTTCCGCCGAGCGCACCCGCCTGGGCTCCTTCCAGCTCCCGGTCGCCGGTTCGTACGTCACCACCGGCTACAAGTCGAGCGGATCCCTCTGGTCCTCCGGCCGCCACTCGGGCATCGACTTCCACGCCGCCTCCGGCAGCTCTGTCGTCGCCGTCGGCGCCGGCACGGTCGTCGAGGCGGGCTGGGGCGGCGCATACGGCAACAACATCGTGCTGCGGATGACGGACGGCACGTACACCCAGTACGGCCACCTCTCCTCGATCGGCGTCTCCGTCGGCCAGAGCGTCGGCGCGGGCCAGCAGATCGGCCTCTCCGGCTCGACCGGCAACTCCACCGGACCGCACCTCCACTTCGAGGCCCGCACCACGCCTTCGTACGGCTCCGACATGGACCCCGTGGCGTACCTGCGCGCCCATGGCGTGAACGTCTGACCGACGTCCCATCCGCAACACCCCGCGGTGATGCCAGGGCGCTGGACTCCCAGCACGCCGAGCGGGCCACCGCCGCGCACCGGCTGCGCCGCGCGGGCGGTACCCCGGGCGGTGATGCCGGCGCCCCCGCTCCGGCGGCCGGGTGAGGACTTCGCAACATGCCGTAAACGCCGCGAGCGGCCGGCATTAACACATGCGACGTATACAAAAAGAAGTAAATGTGCGGGGCTTTCTTTGGGCTGCCTGAATTCGCTCCGAATGAATTGTCGGTATCCGAAAAAGAAAGAAGGAGCCGCGGCCCCGGTTGGGGTACCGCGGCTTCGCCACAGGAATAGACCCGACAGGAATCGGCCGGAAAGGCTTCCCCCTGATCGGAACCCTGGAATCAGACGGTCTCGGGGAGCTCCTCGAGCCCCTCGGTGACCAGCTTCGCCAGACGGTCGAGCGCGGCTTCCGCGTCGTCCGCCTCGGAGGCGAGCACGATCTCCTCGCCGCCGTGCGCGCCGAGACCGAGCACCGCGAGGATGGAGGCAGCGTTCACCGGGGGGCCGTCGGACTTGGCGATCGTCACGGGGACGCCGGACGCCGTGGCGGCACGGACGAAGATGGAAGCGGGGCGGGCGTGCAGGCCCTCGGCCCAACCGACATTGACGCGGCGCTCAGCCATGGTTCTGCCCTTCACGAATCAATGGTTGTCTAGACCAGTCTCTACCGCAGTGTGCTGGCTTCCCGCCGACCCGCAACCCGGCCCCAGCCCGTGCCGCACGGCCGATCGGAGCTCTCAGACTGCCCCGGCCCCGGGCGCTTCGCGACCGCTGACCGCGCCGTAGGCTTTGCCCATGCAGCCCACGCCGGAGCAGAGTCCGCACCACGCGTACCCCGACCACTGGGAAGCGGATGTGGTGCTCCGCGACGGCGGTACGGCCCGCATCAGGCCCATCACCACGGACGATGCCGAGCGCCTGGTCAGCTTCTACGAGCAGGTCTCCGACGAGTCGAAGTACTACCGGTTCTTCGCTCCTTACCCCCGTCTGTCCGCCAAGGACGTCCACCGCTTCACCCATCACGACTACGTCGACCGGGTGGGGCTCGCCGTCACGGTCGGCGGCGAGTTCATCGCCACCGTCCGCTACGACCGGATCGACGCGGCCGGCCGGCCGGCCTCCGCCCCCGCCGACGAGGCCGAGGTCGCCTTTCTCGTCCAGGACGCGCACCAGGGCCGCGGCGTGGCATCGGCGCTCCTCGAACACATCGCCGCAGTGGCGCGTGAGCGCGGCATCCGGCGCTTCGCCGCCGAGGTGCTGCCCGCCAACAACAAGATGATCAAGGTGTTCCGTGACGCCGGGTACACCCAGCAGCGCAGCTTCGAGGACGGCGCCGTCCATCTCACCCTCGACCTCGAACCGACCGCCGAGTCCCTCGCCGTCCAGCGCGCCCGCGAGCAGCGGGCGGAGGCGCGGTCGGTACAGCGGCTGATCACACCGGGGTCCGTCGCGGTCATCGGCACCGGCCGTAACCCCGGCGGGGTCGGCCGCACGGTTCTGCGCAACCTCCTCGGTGCGGGCTTCACCGGCCGTACGTACGCCGTGAACAGCTCGTTCGCCGCCGACCAGGGAACGATCGACGGCGTCCCCGCACACCGCTCCATCGGCGAGATCGGCGAACCGGTGGACCTCGCGGTCGTCGCCGTGCCCGCGGACCGGGTCCCGGAGGCCGTCGCCGACTGCGGCGAACACGGTGTCCAGGGCCTCGTGGTCCTCTCCGCCGGATATGCCGAATGGGGTGCCGAAGGCAGGGAAAGGCAGCGCGAACTGGTCCGCCAGGCCCGCTCCTACGGCATGCGCATCATCGGCCCGAACGCCTTCGGGATCATCAACAACGCGGACGGCGTACGGCTGAACGCCTCCCTCGCCCCCGAGCCGCCCGCCCCGGGGCGCATCGGTCTGTTCACGCAGTCGGGCGCGATCGGCATCGCCCTGCTCTCCGGGCTCTACCGGCGCGGCGCGGGTCTGTCGACGTTCATCTCCGCGGGCAACCGCGCCGACATCTCGGGCAACGACTTCCTCCAGTACTGGTACGAGGACCCGAACACCGACGTCGCCCTGCTCTACCTCGAATCCCTCGGCAATCCGCGGAAGTTCACCCGCCTCGCGCGGCGCACCGCAGCGGTGAAGCCCGTCGTCGTGGTGAAGGGGGCCCGGCACAGCGGCAGCACCCCGCCCGGCCATGCGGTGCCGATCAGCCGGATCCCGGACGCGACGGTCTCCGCGCTCATGCGGCAGGCGGGCGTGATCCGTGTCGACACGGTGACGGAGATGGTCGACGCGGGCCTGCTCCTCGCCGACCAGCCCCTCCCGGAGGGTCCCCGGGTCGCGATCCTCGGCAACTCCGAGTCCCTGGGCCTCCTCACGTACGACGCCTGCCTGGCCGAGGGGCTGCGCCCGCGCCCGCCCCGTGACCTCACCACCGCGGCCACTCCGCAGGACTTCCGGGATGCGCTGGCGGAGGCACTCGCCGACCGGAGCTGCGACGCGGTGATCGTGACGGCGATCCCGTGGGTCGGCGAGAACGGCCAGGCGGAAACGGGTGACGGCGAGGTCCTGGCCGCCGCGCTGCGCACGGCTGCGGCCACGGGGCCGGCCAAGCCGGTGGCCGTGGTCCACGTGGAGATCGGAGGCCTGGCGGAGGCGCTCGCGGCGGCCAGCAGCACGGTCGCGGCGCCGCAGGTGGCCGCGACGGCTGCCCAGGGTGCTTCGGCCGCGACGTACGGCAAGGGCACCCCGAGCGTCACGAGCACCACAGGCACTTCAGCCACGCCGAGCACCACCGGCACCCCAGCTCCGCCCAATCCCCCGGCTCAGCCGAACGCTCCCGGCCCCGGTGCCCCCACGCCGTCCGCTCCCTCCACCGGCCGGATCCCCGCCTACCCCGCTGCCGAGCGTGCCGTCCGTGCCCTCGCCGAGGCGGTGAAGTATGCGCAGTGGCGACGACAGGCCGCGATGCCCGGCAAGGTGCCCGAGTTCCTCGACGACACCATCGACGAGGCAGGCGCCGCCGACCGTATCGACGCCCTCCTCGGGCCCGACCCCGATCCCCGGGGCCGTCAGCTCAGCCACGACGAGGCGCGCGAACTCCTGGGCCGGTACGGCATCTCCGTACGGCCGACGCTCCCCGCCCCCGGCCCGGACGCCGCCGTCGCCGCGGCTGCTCGGCTCGGCTATCCGGTGGCGCTCAAGACCACCGCACCTCATCTGCGCCACCGTGCCGACCTCGGCGGCGTCCGGCTCGACCTTGCCAACGAGACCGCGCTGCGCCGGGTGTACGGCGAGCTGACCGACCTGCTCGGCAAGCCTGCCGAGCTGCAGCCGGTCGTTCAGTCCATGGCACCGCGCGGCGTGGACACCGTCGTGCGGGCCACGATCGACCCGGCGGCGGGCGCCGTCCTCTCCTTCGGTCTCGCGGGCGCGCCCTCCGAACTCCTCGGGGACACCGCCCACCGCATCGTGCCGGCCACCGACCGCGACGCCGCCGAACTGATCCGGTCCATCCGGGCGGCCCCGGTCCTCTTCGGCTGGCGGGGGTCGGCGCCCGTCGACACCGCTGCGCTCGAGGAACTGCTGCTGAGGGTGTCCAGGCTCGTCGACGATCACCCCGAGGTGGTCTCCGTCGCACTGGAACCGGTCGTGGTCGCCACGCAAGGGCTGACCGTTCTCGGCGCGACCGTCCGGCTGTCGCCGCCACCGGCCCGCACTGACCTCGGCCCCCGTCGCCTGCCCAACTACTGAATCCACGGTCGATCTGCCGCAGGCCCTGTCCACAGCGTCCCCGGCAGTCATCCACCCCCCGTAGGATGGTCCGTATGGCGAAGACCGGTACGACGACCCAGGGGCTGCGCGCGGCGATCGAGCGCAGCGGCTACTACCCGGCCCTTGTGGCCGAGGCGGTGGAGGCCGCCGTCGGAGGTGAGCCGGTCGCTTCGTACCTGGTGCACCAGGAGACGACCTTCGACTCCAACGAGGTGCGCAGGCACGTCACGGTCCTGGTCCTGACGGACAACCGTTTCATCGTCAGCCACACCGACGAGCAGAACGCGGACACCAGTTCCCCGTCGCCGTACGCCACCACCTCCACCGAGTCCGTCAAGCTGGACCGGATCTCGTCGGTGGTGGTCAGTCGCGTCGTGGCCGACCCGGAGAAGTACGTCCCGGGCACACTGCCCCGCGAGGTCGTCCTGACCATCGGCTGGGGCGCGGTCTCCCGCATCGACCTGGAGCCCGCCGCCTGCGGCGACCCCAACTGCGAGGCGGACCACGGCTACACCGGCAGCTCCACCGCCGACGACCTGAGCCTGCGCGTCAGCGAGGCCGGTGACGGCCCGGACACGGTGCGGCAGACCCTTGCCTTCGCCCAGTCCCTCTCCGAGGCGACGGCCGCGACCGCGGCTACCGGCCGCTGATGGCCCAGCCGGCCTGGCAGGACCCCGTTCTGCTCCCTCTCGACACCGCGCCCGTCCCCGCGTACGGCAGCGGTTCGCTTGCCGATCTGCTGCCGACGCTCGTCGCCGGACAGGGCGTGCCCGGCTTCACGGCGGCGATACCGGAGCTCACCCCCGCCGACCGGAACTGCGTCTTCCTGATCGATGGACTCGGCTGGGAGCAGATCAAGGCCCATCCGGACGAGGCGCCGTATCTGCACTCGCTGCTCCCCACCTCTCGCGGGGGCACGGGCCGTCCCATCACGGCGGGCTTCCCGGCCACCACCGCGACCTCGCTCGCCTCGGTCGGTACGGGGCTGCCGCCCGGTGCGCACGGCCTGCCCGGCTACACCGCCCGTAATCCGGAGACCGGCGAGCTGATGAACCAGCTCCGCTGGAAGCCCTGGACCTCGCCGGCGATCTGGCAGCCGTACCCCACCGTCTTCCGGCTCGCCGACGAGGCCGGTGTGGCGACCGCGCAGGTCTCCGCCCCGACCTTCCAGCACACCCCGCTCACCGAGGTCGCACTGAGCGGCGGCACGTTCCACGGCAGGCTCTCCGGCGAGGACCGGATGGACCTGGCCGCGGACCGGCTCGCCGCCGGTGACCGGTCACTCGTCTACACGTATTACAGCGAGATCGACGGCAAGGGGCACCGCTTCGGCGTCGACTCCGACGCCTGGCGCGGCCAGCTGATGTACGTGGACGGTCTCGTGCAGCGCCTCGCCGAGCAGCTCCCGCCCCGCTCGGCGCTGTACATCACCGCCGACCACGGCATGATCGACATCCCGTTCGACGAACAGTCCCGGATCGATTTCGACGAGGACTGGGAGCTGCGCGCGGGCGTCGCCCTGCTCGGCGGCGAGGGCCGGGCCCGCCATGTGTATGCCGTCCCCGGCGCCGAGGCCGATGTGCTGACTGTCTGGCAGGAAGTGCTCGGCGAGCAGTTCTGGGTGGCGAGCCGGGACGAGGCGATCGCGGCCGGCTGGTTCGGTCCGAAGGTCGACGAGCGGGTGTACGGCAGGATCGGCGACGTGGTGGCGGCCGCCCGCGACGACGTGGTGGTCACTGCGTCCGTCCAGGAGCCGCACGAATCGGCGATGGTGGGCATGCACGGCTCGATGACCCCGGTCGAGCAGCTCGTCCCGCTCCTCGAAGTACGCTCGTAACCCGTTTTTCTCCCTCTCCTGTCCTTGCTGGACCGAAAGGTGTTCACCCCCTCATGCCCGAGCTTGTGTTCTTCTGCGGAACGGTGGACTGCGGAAAGAGCACCAACTCGCTTGGGAATCCGCCATCTCCTGCAGGGGCCGCCGAGCGCCGGTGCCCCTCGGTCTGCCCGCCCCGAAAGGTCACCCTCCTCTGATGTCCGAATTGGTATTTTTCTCCGGCACCATGGATTGCGGGAAGAGTACTTTGGCGCTCCAAATCGGACACAACCGATCGGCCCGCGGGCTCCAGGGCGTGATCTTCACCCGTGACGACAGAGCGGGCGAGGGCAAGCTGTCCTCCCGCCTCGGCCTGGTGACGGAGGCGGTGGAGGCCACCGAGGGGATGGACCTGTACGCGTACCTGGTCGCCCAGCTCTCCAAGGGCGGCAAGGCCGACTACGTGATCGTGGACGAGGCCCAATTCCTCGCCCCCGAGCAGATCGACCAGCTGGCCCGGATCGTCGACGACCTCGGTCTGGACGTCTTCGCCTTCGGCATCACCACGGACTTCCGCACCAAGCTCTTCCCAGGCTCGCAGCGCCTGATTGAGCTGGCGGACCGCCTGGAGCAGCTCCAGGTGGAGGCCCTGTGCTGGTGCGGCGCCCGCGCCACCCACAACGCCCGTACGATAGACGGCGAGATGGTGGTCGAGGGTGCCCAGGTCGTGGTCGGTGACGTGAACCGCCCGGCGGAGGAGATCGGTTACGAGGTCCTCTGCCGCCGCCACCACCGCAAGCGGATGACCTCTGCCGCGGCCCACGCCAGCGCCCTCTCCCCGGACGTCCTCCCGGTCAACCACGTCTGAACCTCTCTTCTTTCTTTGCAACGTGTCCGTCCCGTGGTTGTTTCTGGGAACGAGCCCCTCTGGCGCACTCAGCGGCTGAAACGAGCCGCAGTCTCGGGGAACACCCGTCCTTGTCCTGCGGCGTACTTGTCTGGCCTGTGCGGCCATGACGGCATACGCGCCGCGTGAACTGAGGGCAGGGTGCCGTCGCTACGGCAGGTCCGTGCGTCCACTACCGCTCGACCAGCACATTCGCGTCGAGGAGACGGACTCATTCGGCCAACCTTGTGGGGGTTCAACGGGCAGACGCAAATTGTCGAGTTTGTGGTCTGGCGGTTCCCCTGTTTGGTCGTCCACCTCGGTTCGCGCCTGGGGGCCGCGCCTATGCGGCTCGTCTCGGAGGCGTATAGATCGCCACACCCGCTCGTGGAGTTCGGCGATGCATGGGCTGCAGGCGAACATCGGCGCTTGCATGCCCGCGACGCTCGCTGGTCCGATCCATAAAACTCGTGTCCAGCGTTGGCCGCAGTACAGCCAGCAGACACCGTCAACCCATGCGTTCGAGTCATCGGTTTGGGCGGGGGTAGGCAGACCTTCGTGGGTGTACGCCGCGATCCCGGGAATCACCGGGTGGTTGAGCATGACGAGTCTCCAGTTCGGTCGGCGCCTCCACCGGTCGGGGGATGGGCATTCCAGATGGTTCTTGCGGCGGTGGCTACTGGCGGACGTATGCGAGTCTGGGAGCGCGCTCGAGGTCGAGGGTGAAGCGGTCGATCTGGTCCGTGCTGCTGGGCACGGTGAGGGTGTAGCCGTTGCCGGCGTAGAGCCCCGGGCCCGAGTGGGCGAGCTGGTCGGATGTACCTCGGCGCCACAGGTGGAGAGCATCAGCTCTGCGGGTGAGGCGCAGGCTACCGGGGGCCTGGTCGCAGGCAAAGGTGCCGAGCTCTGTGTGCTGGCCGAGGTCGTCGGGTGTGGGCTGGTCTCGTGTGGCAGTGCTTGGGGTTCGCTCCAGGGCTGTGGCGCGGACGAGGGCATCCTTCAGGGCCAGTGTCGGCTGGTAGAGGTCCCGGAGGATGGCGGCGGCCACGCGGTCGGCCGAGAGGCCGGCATTGTTGGACAGGGCGATCACGCGTAGCCCTGATGCTTCCACGTGGGCAGCGGCGGAGAAGCCCTGTTCGTGGCCGTAGTGGAAGACGGCAGTGCGGCCTGGGAGGGCGTCGGCGTAGAGCCCGGGGCCGTAGAGGTAGGGCTCGTGGTCGCTGGGTTCGTAGTCGACCACTTCCTGCCAGGGGAGCTGGTGGAGGTGCTGCCAGCGCTGGTGGAGGTGGGTGAGCCAGCGGTCGAGGTCGCCGGCGGTGGTCCATAGGGTTCCGGGGCCGGGCAGGGTGACCGGCACTTCTGTACGCCGCCAGCCGTGGTGGGCAGCCTGGTAGGCGGATGCGGCTCCGGGGATGACCTGGCGCGGGTCCGTCTTGAAGTGGGTGGAGTGCATGTCGAGCGGGCCGAAAATGCGGTGCCGGGCGAGGTCGGCCAGTGTCGTGCGGTGGACCGTTTCGAGGATCTCGGCCAGGAGAAGGTAGTTGGTGTTGCTGTAGAGGAAGCGACCTTCGGGGACGGCGCGTTGGTGCTGGCGGTAGGCGAGGGTTCGCAGGTCGTCGGCCGTGTAGTGGTCGAGGTCCCGGAAGCCGGCGAGGGAGAGCAGGGACTCGGCATCGCGTATGCCCGACCGGTGGGTGACCAGGTCCACGACAGTGACATCGCTGATCTTGAGTCGGGGCAGCAGATCCGCGGCCCGCTGGTCCAGGCGCAGGAGGTTGTCACGAGCGGCGAGCACCATCAGGTGGGCGGTGATCTGCTTCGCGACTGAGCCGACGTTGAAGGTGGTGTCCGGTCCGATGGGCAGTCCGTGTTCGAGGCTGGCCAGACCGGTGTGCAGAAGAGTGGGCTCTTCGTCCGGCCGGTGGACCAGCAGGGACAGGCCGGGCTCCTCGTCGCGGGCCGCGTTCACAGGGCGAGTGCCTGGCGGTAGGCGCCAGCGAGGCGGTCGCGGAGACCGTCGTCGCTGATCAGCCCCAGAGCGCGGGCATGGTCGGGTGCGGTGCTGGCGAGGAGGCTTCGCTGCTGGTCGAGGTAGGCGATCAGGAACCGGTGCAGGTCTCCCGTGGTGCCGTTCAGCGCGTGGGCGGTGAAGAGCATGGTGAGCGGAAACGCCCAGCAGGCGTGGAGGAAGCCGAACGCCGGCCGCATCGTCTGCTTCCACGGGGAGTGGAAGTGCACGGCGTCGCTGACCTTGCATCCCGTGGCCGCGAGGGCGTCGTTCAGCCAGTTGTGCCCGGCCTCGTGGATGAGGTCGCGGGCCAGGACGACCGGGTCGTCGACGTGGTCCATGAAGACCGTGCCCGGCAGGCGGCTGATGGTCCAGCTGTCGAGGGTCTCGCCGAGGTTCTTGCTCCGCAGAAGGCACAGGACGACGGCGTGCGCGGCGAGCAGATCGCCGAAGCCCGCTCGTGCGGCGCTGGCATATGCGTCGGCCGCGAGGTCGCACAGGTGGGGCTGGGCGGGTTCGGTACCGGGGCCCAGGATGTAGTAGGGAGTCTCGGAGATTGGGGATCGGGGCAGGTCGGCGAGTGTCGGCGCCACGATGACTCGCGTGCCGACCGCGGTGGGGATGGAGCCGGTGGTGGCGCCCGCGTCGGGGTGGGCGACGTACCAGTCGAAGGTCGAGGCATCGCCGGCGCGGGCGGCTGCTTCGGCTCCTTCGAGGGAGTGGTGGGCCAGGCAGTAGTCGGCCGCCGTGCTGGTGCCGTGCTGCGGCGGCTGGGCTCCGGGGCGGATAAGCGCGTGGATGCGCTGCGTGCGCTCGTGGCGCAGGCGGTCGATCGGCGGGAGGCTGAAGACGTCGGCGAGGGTGTGCACGAGGCGGCTCTCCTGTTCGGTGGTGGGCCCGGGGCCGGGCCGCAGGTGGTGGCGGCCCGGCCCCGGGGGGTGTTCACCGGCGGCGCTCAGAGCGTCGGGCGGCTGTGGGTGTTCAGGCGGTGGTGGTCTCCGCCTCGGCCGCTGGCCAGCCCTCGGCCGAGACGCTGGAGGTGTGGGCGGTGGTACGGACGGTCTCGTCCTCGCCGCGCAGGTCCTCGACGTTGGCGAGGAAGTCGGCGATGCGGTCCTGGTTCATGGGGTGTTCCGCCTTTCGGTCTCGTTGGCTTTGGCTTGTACCGCTTGCTCTGCTGTGGCGCCGGATTCGGGGCGGAGATCTCGCCCTGGTCATGAGGGGCTCCCTCGTGTCGGTCAGCGCTGGTGGAGGTCGGCCGCAGTGCGGAGTGCGGTGTACAGGTCCTCCATGGCTGGCCGGTCGTCCGCTCGGTCGGAGAGCGCGGCGGTGACGACGCTGCGCAGCGGTTCCGGGATGAGAGGCAGGTTCGTGCGGCCGGCCAGGCGGGGGATGTCCGCGCACAGGTAGCGGTAGACGAGGACGGCGAGGCTGAAGACATCGGCTGCCGGGGTGGCCTCGTGATAGCTGGTGAGGTACTCCGGCGGCCAGTGGACCTCGGGGCCGCGGTGTTCAGGTCCGCGCGGGGTGGACAGGCGGCGGGCGGCTCCGAGGTCGGTAATCAGGCCCCGGTCCTGATCGATGAGGATGTTCTCCTGGTAGACGTCGCGGTGGACGATTCCGCGCTGGTGCAGGTTGCCCAGGCCATCGGCGACGTCGGCGAGGATGCTGAGGCCCTTACTGGTGTCCTTGGATGAGGCCATGAAGGCCCGGAAGTTCCCGCCGTCGCAGTGCGGCATGGTGTACCAGTCGAACCGCTCCGAACTGCCCTGCTCCAGCAGCGGGACGATGTGATCGGTTCCTCCGGCGACGGCGGTCAGCTCCGCCTCGTGGCGAAAGTCTTCACGGGTGAGAGCGCGTTCGGTCTCGGTCATCTGCGCGTACCAGTAGAAGCCGTACGCGGCGGGCTTCACGCTGGGGTCGAGCTCGGCCAGGACGTGGTTGCTGCCGAAGCCCGCCTTCAGTACGACGTCCTTCTGGCCGGGGCGGCTCGCTCGGACCAGGGTGCTGGCCCGCGTGAACGCGAGGAGGTCGCTGATGTGCCAGCCGTCCGTGCGGAGCTGATCGAGTACCCAGGCTGCGGGATGCATCGGTTGCAGGTTCATCGGCTCGCTTCCTTGTTCGGGGCCGCGGGGCTGCCGGCCGAGCGGAGGTCTTCCATGCAGGCGTCGACCAGGGCTTCGAGGTCGGCATGGGTCGTGCAGGGGTGCTTCAGCACGGGAAGACCGGTGGCCTTGGTCCAGGCGTCTGCGGCCTCGTTGTAGAGGTCGGCCAGCCGGGTGGCGGCCTCGGGCTGTTCGGTGAAGCGCCGCTCTGTGGCACGTCGAGTGATGCGGGCGTGGCAGATGGCGGGATCGGTGGTCAGCAGAACGGTCAGCTGCGGTCGGGCCCGGGTTTGCTCGGCGAGGCGCTCGACGTACGCGTCGACGGGCTGCTGGTGGAGCAGGGCGAGCAGGCAGGCGGTGGAGAGGGTGAGCCGGTCGGCGAGGACCGGGCCCTCGGTGAGGGCGGGGGCGATGTTGAAGCGGGAGTGCAGGGACAGGTCCTGGGCGGCGGCCTCGATGGCCTCCTGCTCGTTGCCCCCGCGTCCTGCCCGCAGGCGGATCAGGGTGTGGGTGGCGTGGTGGGAGAGCCAGGAGAACTGGCCGATGTGGCTGAGGGGGATGCCCTCGGCGTGGGCGGTGGCCAGGAGTCGGTCGCGGAGGGTGCTCTTTCCGGCGCCGGCTACGCCTTCCAGAGCCAGGAGCACGCGCTCACCCGGCCGGGGTGGGTTCGGCGATGAGCCAGCTGATGAACTTGGCGACCCGGCCCGCGGTGACCGGGAGGGTTCCGTGCGCGAGCTGGGAGCCGTACAGCAGGGCGGTACCGGGCGCTGGGTCGACGCTCCAGCGGGTGCGGGGCATCTGCTGGAACCAGGTCGCGGAGTTGTCGGCTCCGTCGTGGGTCAGCCACATGCCCTCCGCGTAGCCGTTCGAGGAGGCGTCGGGGGTCTTGCCGTTCCACAGGCGGTCGCTGGAGGCGGTCTCGACGTAGAAGTCGCCTCCGGCGTCGGCTTGGGTGATCACGACGCTGATGCCGGCGATCTGGCGGGGCCAGGCGAGCGGGTCGGGGGCGATGCCGTCGAGGTGGCTGGTGATGTGCTGGCCGACGCCGTACTCGACGTACGTCCACGGGCGGCAGAGGGTGATCGAGGGCATGACGCGGGAGAACGCCGGGCGAGCGCGTTCGAAGGCGTCGCCCAGGAGCTTTTCGGCGGCCGGGGGGATCGAGGGGATCTCGACGCGTCCGGCCGGCTCGTAGACGGCCATGGCCTCTTCGGGGCTGTGGCCGGGGATTTCGTGGATGGAGGTGCGGCGCTCGTCACCGAAGCGGCTGGTGCCGCCGCTGGTCAGGACGTCGTTCATCAGGTCGGCGAGGTGGGTCCGCTCGGCGTCACTGAGGAAGTTCTCGATGCTTCCGACGCCGACGGTCTCGGCTATGTGGATCACTTCGTCGTTCCCCCTTGCTGGAGCACGCGGTGGATGTCGCTCAGGTCCGTGCAGTGGTTGAGCCAGCTGACGACCGGGCTGTGGGTGGCGGCCAGCGGGTCCTGCCACAGGGCGAGGAGTTCTCCGGTCAACGGCAGGTCGTCGCTGTCGGGGAGTAGGCCCGCGTCAGACGTCTCGGCCTGGGGCAGAGCGTCGCAGGCGGTGCCATGTTGCTCGGCGAAGACGAGGGTGAGACGGGTCGCGGCTGCGGTGCGGCAGGCCCGCAGACGGGCGGTTGCGGGCAGCGGCCGGTCGTACGCGAGGTGTTCGGTGACGGTCCATGCCTGGGCGATGGCAGCGCCGGCGGCGGCGACGCGGCAGGTCGCGCAGCACCTGAGGCCTGCGTCCGGGCAGAGGAGGAGGTACTCGCCGAGGGTGGCAGCAATCTCGTCCAGGACGGCCCAAGCGGTAGTGGCCAGCAGCCCGCCAACGTCAGGGCGCTCGTCCCCGGTGTTCTTGTGGTTGCAGCACGGCTCGCCCGCTCCGGGCTGCCTGCTGGAGGTGAGGGCGGGTTCAATGAACAGGGTTTGGAAGTAGGCGATCCGTCCCAGGAGCTGGTGGAGGGTGACCGCGTCGCCGGGCTTCACCGCAACACCCCCTCGGCCACTTCCCTCGGCACCGGCAGCGGGCAGGCGCACGTGGTGTCGGCCTTGGGGCGCTCGGCGTCGAGTGCTGCGGCCAACACGGCAGCGGCCTCGTGCAAGCGGTCGAAGTAGCCGTCCCATCCCTGACCCGGGCCGGGGTCCAAGCTCAGGTCGAGGACCGACGTTGTGGTGCCCGTGCTCTCGCATGTGAGCTCCGAGCGGCTGACGGTGACCTCGATGCCTGCGGTCATGAGGGCGTTCGCGAAGGTGGAGGCCCGGCACAGAGCCGCAGCAACACGGGCGTACTCCGTGCGGTCGCGGGCGAGGAGACCGATGCGCAGCCCCGTGGGAGCCAGGTTCGTGCCGGTGTACTGGTGGCCCTGGCAGCTGTCGTACGTGACGAGCCCCCAGGCTCGGGTGACCGTGTCGACCAACGGCCAGACGCCGGGTTCGATGGCCGCCCGCCACATCGGGTGGGCCGGGGTGAGATCGTCGGCCTCGTGGACGCCGGCGAGGCCCACGGTGTTGATGTTGCCGTGCTCACTGGTGTGCAGCCTCACTTCGCCTCGGGCGAGGTCGGGAGCATCCCAGCTGGTCAGGAAGGCGTTCACGTTGCGCATGCTGTTCGGGGTGCGCGGGTGCCAGCGCACGCTCTGGCACCAGGCGCCAGCGGGACGACCGGGCTGGGCCAGCAGTGCGGCGACGCCGTCGATCATCCGCATGCGGTAGTCGCAGTACGCGTCGTGATCGGCGGCCGGGTCCTGGCGCCAGCGGGTGGCGATGCACCCTCCGCCGCAGGTGGCGCGGTAGTCACAGGTCGTGCACTTGTCCATCAAGGCCTTGCCTTGGTTCAGCAGGAGCGAGTCCTGCTGGGCGCGGACCACCTCGTGCTCGTCGGCCGTGGACTCCAGCTGGGTGAGGCGAGCCTGGGGCCAGGGCAGTTCGTCGCAGCTCCCGAGGCGTCCATCGGGGTAGAGGGTGAAGACGTGGTCGCACTTGAGGTCGGAGAAGTGGCAAAAGCCTGTCGTCAGGCCTCGTAATCGCCGGATCGTGGAGACGGCTGGTTCGAGCTTGATGCGGGCGAAGTGTCCGGCGGTGATCCAGTGAGCGGTGGCGGCGAGGACGAACTGGGCGTACTCGTCGGGATGGATGGCCCAGGCCGGGCCATCGGTTGCGTTCACGGCAGCCTGTTGAAGCAGTCGGCTGGCCGACTTGCGCCGGCTCGGCAGGGCCGTGGAGCGGCGGATCGTGGAGTCGAAGCAGGGTACGAAGCTGATCGCGTTGACCGAACCGAAGCCGGCGAGGTGGTCCAGCACCTCTTCGGCGCGGTCCAGCACCGCCGGGGTCACCGCGGCGATCACACCGACGCTCCGGCCCCGCTCCGCGAGCAGGTTCAGGGCAGCGGCGACGCGCGGATACACGGGCTTGCCGTCGTAGCCGACGCGCCAGGCGTTGCCCTGGGCGTCACCGTCGAGGGAGATGCCGATCCGGAGGTCCGGGCAGAGGGTGTCGAACATGTCGAGCCAGTCGGCGTTGAGCAGGACACCGTTGGTCTGCAGGCTGACGCGGACGACCTGCGGCAGGCCGGACAGCTCCGCCAGGATCTCGCCGATGTGCTCCCGCCCGGCCGTCAGGGGCTCGCCGCCGTGGAGTTCGACGGCGAGCTTGCGGCCCTTGAAGATGTCGGCCAGGCGCCTGATCTGGTCGGCGCTGACCCTGGCACCCCCCGGGGCCTCCTTGCGCTTCTCGTAGCAGTAGAGGCAGTCGATGTCGCACGTCTCGCCGCGCGTTTTGACGATGACCGACACCGCGGTGCCGGCGTCATCGACGTCCAGGCTCCGGTAGAGCCCGTCGATCTTGTGGCGCTGTTCTGTGCTGAGGTTCATCGGCTGCCCCCTCCTATGCTGCCGTGACCGGACGACTGGCTAGTCGGACAAACGCCCCAGCAGGGCGCCCTGGCCGGACTGGAGAATGTGCGCGGCCTCCAGCGGGATCCAGAAGCACTCGAAGTGAGTCGGCTCCTGCTCGCCGTCGTGGTCCTCTTGGCTCATCCACCGCTCCGGGGTCGGCTCGGTGAGCTCCAGGTGGAAGACGTGCCGGTGCTGGATCTCGAACCGGTACGGGCTGATGTCGTACTCGGTCTCGCCGAGCTTGCGGACGATCTTGAAGTCCGACAGGCCGGTCTCCTCGCGGGCCTCGCGCAGAGCGGCGGCCTCCGGGTTCTCGCCGGGGCGGATGCTGCCCGCGGGGACCTGGATGCCGACCTCCTCGTAGGAGTAGTCGGTGTGGCGGAACACCAGCAGGCGCCCGTCGCGCACGACGTAGACGAGGACCTTTTCCTTCGTGACCTTCTCGGGCATTACGAAAACCTCCACTTGGTACAGAAGCTGACTCGTGGGGCCGGCCCGGTAGAGGGCCGGGGACTGTTTGTCCCGTGGTCGACCGTGATCGGCCGGTGTCCTGGGGAAGCCCACGAGTCTAGGCCCCCAACTTGCCGTCGAATCAGCGTTATTCAGTCGAGCAGCTGGCCCACGCGGGACCCGTCGGCTGCCGGGGCCGCGGTCCGGCGCCTGGCCCTCGTGCGGGTGTTCGATGACGAGCCCGCTGCCGATGTGCGAACCCTCGTTGCCGCTCGATCAGCCACTTCGGCGGCGTGGCCGGAAAGCAGTTGCTGATCGCGACTGCTGCTCCGATCTGCCCTTCGATCACCCGCACTGCTGGGCAGATCGAACTCCGCCCAGCAGCGCTTGCCCGTCGCCGTCAAATCAGCACCGTGGCGGTCGGCGAGCACGGATACGAGGTACAGACCGCGCCCGGACTCGGAACTCCTGCTCAAGGGCTCCGGCCGCGGCAGCGCCTTCGTAGCGTCATGCACCTCGACCACAAGCACAGGCCCCTCCTGGCAGACGCTGACGGTGACCAGGCCCGACGTGGTGTGGCGCACGGCGTTGGTGATCAGCTCGCCAGCCACCAGCTCGATTCCGTCCAGTGCCTCCTCGTCGAGCCGTATGCCCCAAGAACGGATGCCGGCGACGACGTGGTGTCGTGCCTGCTGGGCGGCGGCTGCCGTGCGGGCGACGGTGAACGCGAGCTGGTGGTGCGCTGCCATGAGCGGGCCTCCTGGGCTGCCTGACTTGCGTAACCACGGCGGAGGCTCGGCCTCGCAGGGCCGCTGTCTTGCCGGGGCGAAGATGAAGTGTTCCCGGTGGCTCCCGCCCGAACGAGGCCCTGAGCGGCGCCGAACGCCGTCCTTTCGTGCCTAACCGATGTCTATTCGCTGTCCACCTGGAATTTCTAGACAACAGATCTTCGTTCGGCGGCTGTTGATGTCTAGCGTGGATGTCGGACAAGGACCCCCGGCACGAGGGAGCGGCTGTGCAGCCATCAGGACCGACCCTCTTCCAGACTCTGATCAACCAGCGGGGCTGGCAGGATTACCAGGTCTTCAAGCGGCGCTACGAGCAGGCGGCCAAACAGTTAGCCGAGCTGGAGGGGCCGCCATCGATCGCGACCGCGACGATCGAGAAGCGGCAGTTCTTCCGGTACGCGCACGGCGAGGTCCGGACACCGCAGACCGTCGGCCGCCGCGTCCTCGAGTTCATGTTCCCGGGCCTCCCGGCCGCCCGACTCCTCGGGCCTGCGGAGCCCAAGCCGACGGCCTCGCCGCACCACCCGGCGGCTGACGACCGCAACGCAGTGGATCCATCCGAGTACGGCCTTGAAGACGTGGTCATGGCGGCGGCAAATGAGTCGGCGCAGTTCGCGGCCAGGGCAGAGAGCAGCAACGTGGGACCGCACACGCTGGAGCAGCTGGAAGCTGACATCCGCCGCCTCGTCATTACGTACCCCAACCGGCCTGTCGGGCCCCTGTTCCGCGAGGTACGTGCCCTTCGTGACCGTGCCTTCGAACTCCTCGAAGGACGTCAGCCACCGCGGTACACCAGCGACCTCTACGTAGGCGCTGGCGTCCTGTGCGGCGTACTCGCGAATGCCAGCTTCGACCTGGGCCGCTACGACGCCGCCGAAACACAGGCACGCACCGCCTTCCTATTCGGCGAGCTCGCCGGCCACAACGGACTGCGCTCCTGGGTACGCGGACTCCAGGCACTCATCGCGTACTGGGACGGCCGCCCCGTAGACGCCGTACGCCTCGCCGACTCCGGAAGCGCGTTCACCCCCGAATCCGGCACGGCGCAGATCCGGCTGGAGAGCATCAAGGCACGCGCCTACGGCCAGCTCAACCGGGGCAGCGATGCCCTGGCCTCCCTGAGCGCCGCCGACCGCCTGCGCGAGCGTCTCGTCGAAGGGGACGAACTGCCCGGCGGAATGATGGCCTTCCCCGCCGAGAAGCAACTGTTCTACTCCAGCAGCACGCACCTCTGGCTTGCCGGCACGCAGCACCTCAGTGACGCCGAGGCCCGCGCCGACGAAGCGGTGGAGATGTTCCAGTCCGCGCCGCCGGAGCAGCAGAGACTCGGCGAGATGTCCCTGGCCCGCATGGACCTGGCCATGGCGCGGCTGGGCCGTGGAGACATCGACGGGGCTGCGACGCAGATCCACGCTGTCCTCGGGGTCAGTGCCCGGCGCCGCACCGAGAGCGTCGATCGCCGGATCGGCCACTTCAGCCGTCAGCTCGCGCTGCACCCTGGGGCCGGATCACCTGCCGCGATCGGCCTTCGCGAGGTGATCATTGCTCATCAGGAACGCATGCCCGCTCAGCTCCCGCCAGGAGGCAGCCAGTGACGACCGTGACCCTCTTGCACCCCGGCGCCATGGGCGCGGCCGTTGCCGCCCAGGCCGTCAAGGCAGGCCACGAGGTGCTGTGGGTGCCGGAAGGCCGCAGCGACGCCACCCACGGGCGCGCGAAGGAAGTCGGCGCCACCGCATGTGACTCGCTCGACGAGGCGCTGGAACGCAGCGAGATCGTCCTGTCGATCTGTCCTCCGCAGGCCGCCGAAGACGTGGCGACCATGGTCGCCGACCACGCCTTCGCCGGGGTGTACGTGGACGCCAACGCGATCAACCCCCAGCGCATGCAGCGAATCGCGGAGGAGATCAGGCCGGGTGCCATAGTCCTCGACGGTGCGATCTTCGGCCCGCCGCCCGGTGGCCAGCGGGCTGCTCGCCTCTACCTCGCCGGCGAAGCCCAGGCCGTGGACACGGTGGAGCCCGTGTTCAAGGACACCGCGTTGCACGTCCGCCGCGCGAGCGGCAGCGTCGGCTCCGCCTCCGCGCTGAAGATGGCGTTCGCCAGCTACCAGAAGGCCGCCCGAACCCTCGCCGGCGTGGCCCACGCGCTGGCAGATGCTCATGGCGTCGGCGACGAGCTCACGGCCGAGGCGCAGGTGATGGCGTCCAACATCCTCGCCGACCCCGGATACCTGCCCAGCGTGGCCGCGCGAGCCTGGCGCTGGGCACCGGAGATGGAGGACATCGCTGAGACTCTCCGCGCAGCCGGTCTGCCCGCAGACATGGCCGAGGCTGCCGTAGCGGTCATGTCGCGCTGGGAAGGAGACAAGGACCAGTACAACCTAGAGCTCACCGACGTCTTGTCCCACCTGCGGAGCCAGGGTGACTGAGCAGCGACCAGTTCTCTCCACGGACGAAGTCCAGCAGCAACCCATCGCCGCTGCCGTCGTCGTCCACAAGGGGTGGGTGCTGCTGGTGCGACGCCGTGTGGCGGAGGGACGACTCTCCTGGCAGTTCCCGGCAGGCAAGGTCGAGGCTGGTGAGACGGGGCACGCTGCCGCTGTACGGGAGACGAAGGAGGAGACCGGCTTGGATGTAACCGTGGTGACGCTGCTCGGTGAGCGCGTCCACCCCGTCACCGGTCGGCTGATGTCATACACGGCGTGCGCGGTGGTGGGAGGAACGGCGCACGTTGCGGACGCTGACGAGATTGCCGAGGTCGCCTGGGCAACCCTCGCGGAGATCCCGCGCTACGTCCCGTACGGACTCTTCGAGCCGGTGCAACAGCACCTCGACGCCGTGATCGGGTGACCGGAGGCCTGTCAGCCCTTACCTCGTTCCGTCCGCAGGAGTTGATTCTCCTTCTCCAGCGCAGCCGCGCGGCGTTCTAGATCAGCCCGAGTGCGTCTTGTCGGCGCAGGCAGCTCTGCCTTCGATGGGGTGGGTGGTTCGCCGGCGAGTCCGAGGGGCTCGAAGGCCACGATCGTCGAGGGATTCTTCCCGCACTCCGGGCAACGAATCTTGCGGCTGGGTTCGGCGTTCTCGCAGTGACGCGAGGTCTCGGCGATGTGCCCGCAGTAGAGCCGAACCCGCCACTGCATGATCAGGTGCTCCGGTGTCTTGAACGACAGCATCAGCTTCCAGACCTCCTCCAGGTGTTCCCGCTGGCGCTCCACCATTTCGGGATTCGCTCGCACCTCGGCAAGGTGTTCATCGACCTGTCGACTGGCAAGGTCGCAGATCCCCTCCAGCTCCTTCTGCCTTTGGTGGTCACGTCGCGTGAGCTGGTAGTCCTCAAGTGGGACGCCGTGGCTCTTGTATTCGACCTCGCGCATGGGCGGCACCGTAACGGCGGAGGATCGGACAGCAGGGGAAGAGTCTGTTCCCTTTTGCCCAATGACAAGACTTGCGCGCGTTGGTCGGTCGACTACTGGGGTTCGGTCAAAAGCCGATCGGGTGCTACTTCTCTGTTCGGTTGTGCCTCCGCGGACCGCCGGGGCGCACTGTGAAGCCGCTCCCGGCGGCTGCGACCGCGGCTATCGGCGGTGTTGGTGTTGCTGGCTCGCAGGAGGCGTAGGTAGCGCGGGCTGACGGCTACTGGCCGTGTGAGTGGGAGTCTGGGCGCCAGTTGAGGTCGAGCGTCGACGGGCTGCATCGGCACGGGGGTTGGGGGTGGGGTTGCGGCTGGTGTGCTGGAGGCGGGTGATCAGGACGCGGGACGGACGGCCACTTGGGCCGTGCGGTGGGGCACAGATGTTCCTCTCGATCGTCCAGCAGGGAGCGGCAGTTCGGTGGGGGCTTGGAGGTCCGCAGTGCATTTGCATCGGGCCGAATCAATTCCCGAACCGGGCCGTGACCAACATAGCCACACCCGATTCGGGCAAGTCCAGCGATTCCGGTTACGAAGCAGCACCAGTCGAAACTGTGCACGGGGAATGCCATAACGGTAGGGCCGGATCCTCGGTTGACCAAAAAGCGGCTCTCCTGTCGGATCCGTGGGTTATCGGCTTGGGAGTTGACGGCCTGGTAGGTGGGGGCGGTGGCCGCCGAGGCTGAGCATGGCGAGGGCGGTGAGGGTTTGGGGGTTCTTGAAGCCGAAGGCGATGCGGGTGATGAGGCGGATTTTGGTGTTCATGCTCTCGACGAGGCCGTTGGACAGGCCGTGCTCGGCGGCGGCTGTGATGGCGTCCCAGTGTTTGACGATGGACCTCTGCAGGTCGACGAAGGCATCGAGTCGGCAGCGGCGGGCCCAGAGGACCCAGTCCCACAGGGCTTCGGGAGTGTGGGGGCCGGCTTTCAGGGCGAGGCGGAGTCCTTCCTTCAGCAGGTAGGCGCGGTGGAGGACGGGGTGGGCCCTGGCGATGAACTCCAGCTGGGCCCGTTGGTGGACGGTGAGGTCTTCAGGGTTTTTCCAGAGCGCGAAGCGGGCCTTCTTCAGCGACTTCGACCCCTTGGTGGTCCGGCCCTTGCCCTTGCGTTCGGTGTTCCAGACCTCGCGGCGTACGACGTCCAGCGCGTCGGTGGCCCACTTCACCGTGTGGAAGGGGTCCATCACCCGCACCGCGTTCGGGCAGTGCGCGGAGACCGGGCCGGCGACCCAGTCCGCCGCATCGGCCGAAACGTGTGTGATCTTCGCGGAGCGTTCGGGTCCCAGCAGGTCGAAGAACTTGTTCAAGGTGGCCTTGTCCCGGCCGGGTTCGGCCCACAGCAGACGCCCGGAATCATGGTCAACGACGACGGTGAGGTACTTGTGGCGCTTCTTGTAACTGATCTCGTCGATCCCGATCCGACGGAGCCCGGCCAGCCGGTCGGTCCGCGCCTCGGCATCCGCCCAGACCCGGGCAACGATGGAGCCGACCGTGCGCCACCCAATCCGCATCAGCTGCGTGACGGCCGTCTTGGAACAGCAGGTCGCCAGCCAGGCGACCTGCGCGTCGAAAGCCAGGGTGTGACCGGCGCCGTGCCGGGCCCAGGGCACCCCGGCCACCGTCACCCCGTGCACCGGACACGACACCCGGGGCGCGTCGGCCTCGATGAAAGCCGTGAGCACGCCGATGTCCAGGGCCCGCCAGCGACGCCGCCCCTCACCGGCGTCGTACTTCGCCGCCCTGCGCCCACAGATCCCGCACCTCTGCCGCCGCCCCTTGACCGGACGGGCATGGACAACGATCACCACACTGCCGTCGGCATCCTCGCCGGAGTCTTCCTCTTCGGCCTCGACCTGCTCGATCACCGTCTTTTCGACATCGAGCAGCCGAGTCCATATCCTTGTACTTCGCACGCCGTATCCAGGTTCTTCCGTTTCGTTCCTTAAGCAGTCGAAACGTACCCCGGGTACGGCGTGTTCTGCGTATCAGCCCTGGTCAGCGACCCACGGATCCGACAGGAGAGCCCGAAACTGCGCCGTCACAACCCTCTTCTCTCCTCCTGATGTCCGTATGGGAGGAGAGCATCGGGTTCCGGGGGCCCGGACGCCCTCCCAGGCCGGGCGCGGCCAGCAGGATCATGATGCCCCAACATCACCCCATCGAGCGATGACAAGCCGGACATAAAGTCACGTACCGCACTCTGAGGGCTGCTTCGAGGGTGACGCCGGCAAGGGCTGCGTCTTCACCGGCGGCCGCACCCTCGCCGACGAAGGCAAGGGCGTATCCGGCGCCGGGCGGGAACAGCGTCAGCAGGGAGAGCAGCAGGAGCGCGAAGCCGAGGTAGACGGGGGTCTTCGACGTGGGTGGTCTCGTCTGCAGTCTCAACGGGAATTCGGTGGCGCCCCCGCCCAGGGCCCGGGCGGCTGGAAGCCCTTCTCGGCACCCGGGCAGCCCTGTTGGAAGTGCGGGCAGAGCGGGGTCACGGGGCGTTCCAGAGATCCCTCAGCTCCGCCCAGGTGGGCGGGCCGACCGGTTGGATGCCGGTGTTCGCGGGGTTCCGAAGACCGCTCAGGACGAGGTCCAGGTAGCGCAGGTGCAGTTCGACCGCGCGCTCGGTGGTCGTGGGCAGGCGGGCGTTGAGGTGGGCGAGCAGCAGCAGGAGGTCGGCCGAGCTGAAGTCCGGGCGTAGTGCGCCGGACCGGTGGGCGGCGTCGACCAGGACATCGAGTGCCGCCCGGAGGCAGTCGTCCGCGGCGTCCACTTCGTCGGTGGCGGGCAGGCGGCCCCCTATGAGAGGGAGGAGGGAGCCGGTGCCGGTGGCGGACAGCGTTGCTCGCAGGAAGGAGACGAGTGCGGCCCAGGGGTCGGGGTGGTCGGCCATGGCGGTGCCGGCCAGGGAGGCCAGGTCGTTCATGCCCTCCACACGCAGCGCCTGGGCCAAGTCCTCTTTGGCGGGGTAGCGCCGGTAGAGACTGCCCATGCCTACGCCGGCACGGCGGGCGACCTCCGAGACGGGGGCGTCCCAGCCGTGTTCGGCGAAGACTTCACGTGCCGCACGCAGGATCCGCTCGTCGTTGCGGTCGGCTTCCTTCTGGCGTCCGCGGGGCGGTCCGGTGCGGTCGGTGTGCATGCTCGTGCTCCTTCGGTGCGGCAGTCGACGCGGGTCCTGCCACGTGGGCGGGCTGACTGGGTCAGTGTGGGTTGCTGAGGACCGGAACCGGTGCTGCCAGTGCTGCCACGGTGGGCTCGGGCGTGGGCTCCTCGTGGTGCGGGCGGATGCGCAGGACCCCGACGAGCAGGATACCGAGGGCGCCGAGCGCGGCGGCGACCCAGAAACCCACCGTGAAGGCCTTCTCGGCGGGCACGGGCGTGCCGTCCACGGTGAAGGTCTGCAGGAAGCCGACGGAGAGCTGGCTGCCCACGGCGCTGCCGACCGTCCGGATGACGGTGTTCAGCCCGTTGCCCGCGGCGATCTCGCGGCGCGGCACGAGGGCCGCGACCAGGTCGGCGAGCGCTGCGTACCCGTAGCCCGCACCGAGGCCGATCAGGCAGAACCACAGCGCGAGCTGCGTCGGGGAGCCGTGGAAGAACGCGGTGAGCACGGCTCCCGACGTCATCAGCGTCATGCATGCGGCCAGGGGTGCCCGGGCTCCGAGCCGCCCACGCAGCCAGTGCGCGGTCCGCCCGGCCAGGACGACACAGACCGAACTCGGCAGCACCAGCAGTGCGGCCTGGACGATGGTCAGGCCGCCTCCGTAGGAGGCCGCCGGGCGGAGCGCGGGCGGCAGACCGTTGGGCAGCTGCAGCAGCTGCGGGACCAGGACGTAGAAGAAGAACGGCACGACACCGATCAGTAGCGCCGCGAGGTTGGTGACGAGCATCGGCAGATGGGTGATATGCCGGAGGTCGAGGATCGGGTCGGACCGGCGGGCCGACACCACGCCGAGTACGGCGAAGAGCGCCACGGCGGCCGCGAAGAGCGACAGCACTCCGGCGGAGAGCCAGCCCCACTTCGTGCCTTCGGTGATCGCCAGGAGCAGGGCGACGAGCCCGCCGGCCAGGAGAACGGCCCCGGGCACGTCGACGCGCTTGCTGTGGCGTTCGGGGCTTTCCGGCACCCAGGCGATGACCATGAGGGTCGCCAGGGCGATGAACACCGCTTCGACGCCGAACATCCAGCGCCACGAGGTGTGCTGGATGATCAGGGCGCCCAGGACCAGTCCGATGCCCGCGCCGCCGCCGAGCATGGCGGCGGTGGTGCCGAAACTGGAGGCGATCCGTTCCCGGGGCATCGCTTCGCGGACGATGGCGAGGGCCAGCGGGAGCGAGGCCATGGAGGCGCCTTGCACCGCGCGCATCGCGATGAGGAAGCCGATGTTCGGGGCGGCGGCGCCCCCGAGGGTGCTCGCGAGGAATATGAGCAGGACGATCACGAGGAGCCGTCGGTGGCCGTACTTGTCGCCGAGCAGGCTCAGTACGGGGGTGAGGACGGCCCCGCCGAGCAGGAATGCGGTGATCAGCCATCCGGCCGTGGCGGTGTCGGTGTGCAGGCGTTGCGCGAGCACGGACATCGCGGGAATGACCAGGGTCTGCATCAGCGAGAAGCAGCCCACCGCGGCAAGCAGTGCCGCCAGCACCAAGTTCGGTCGCGATGCCATCGCGCCGCGGTGCTGGGTTCTGTTGTCGTCCACTGACGACTCCTTCTGAGGTTGAGGGGGCGGCAGCACGCCGCGTGAGAGCGGGGCGGTCCGCCCGGCATGGGTCCGGCCGCCGTCCCGGGCGCCGTTGTGATGGCGGCTGGGCAGGGGACGCGGAGGCGTCACGACCGCGCGTGAACCGCGTGCGCCGCACTCTCACGCCGCGACTGTCATGCCGCCCGGCCGGTGGATGCGAATCTATCGGAGCGGAGCGCTCCGTTCAAATTTGGCGCGGTGGAGGACGGGGTGGGCCCTGGCGATGAACTCCAGCTGGGCCCGTTGGTGGACGGTGAGGTCTTCAGGGTTTTTCCAGAGCGCGAAGCGGGCCTTCCTCAGCGACTTCGACCCCTTGGTGGTCCGGCCCTTGCCCTTGCGTTCGGTGTTCCAGACCTCGCGGCGTACGACGTCCAGCGCGTCGGTGGCCCACTTCACCGTGTGGAAGGGGTCCATCACCCGCACCGCGTTCGGGCAGTGCGCGGAGACCGGGCCGGCGACCCAGTCCGCCGCATCGGCCGAAACGTGTGTGATCTTCGCGGAGCGTTCGGGTCCCAGCAGGTCGAAGAACTTGTTCAAGGTGGCCTTGTCCCGGCCGGGTTCGGCCCACAGCAGACGCCCGGAATCATGGTCAACGACGACGGTGAGGTACTTGTGGCGCTTCTTGTAACTGATCTCGTCGATCCCGATCCGACGGAGCCCGGCCAGCCGGTCGGTCCGCGCCTCGGCATCCGCCCAGACCCGGGCAACGATGGAGCCGACCGTGCGCCACCCAATCCGCATCAGCTGCGTGACGGCCGTCTTGGAACAGCAGGTCGCCAGCCAGGCGACCTGCGCGTCGAAAGCCAGGGTGTGACCGGCGCCGTGCCGGGCCCAGGGCACCCCGGCCACCGTCACCCCGTGCACCGGACACGACACCCGGGGCGCGTCGGCCTCGATGAAAGCCGTGAGCACGCCGATGTCCAGGGCCCGCCAGCGACGCCGCCCCTCACCGGCGTCGTACTTCGCCGCCCTGCGCCCACAGATCCCGCACCTCTGCCGCCGCCCCTTGACCGGACGGGCATGGACAACGATCACCACACTGCCGTCGGCATCCTCGCCGGAGTCTTCCTCTTCGGCCTCGACCTGCTCGATCACCGTCTTTTCGACATCGAGCAGCCGAGTCCATATCCTTGTACTTCGCACGCCGTATCCAGGTTCTTCCGTTTCGTTCCTTAAGCAGTCGAAACGTACCCCGGGTACGGCGTGTTCTGCGTATCAGCCCTGGTCAGCGACCCACGGATCCGACAGGAGAGCCCAAAAAGCCGGTGTCGAATGCGGAGCGGGAAAGATCGCACCGCGAAGGTCTTGACCTCTGGCGCTAGCGCCGTCTATGTTTCCGCCGCTTCCCACGTCAGGCGCATGGCAGCCCATCCAGCCGACCCGTCTGGGTACATGGTGTCGGATGTCCGAAATTGGCTGGAAGCTCCCGACTGTCAACTTCCTCTGCAAAGTTTTGGACCCCTATTCAGTCCTGCGCGAAAGGCGACAGCGGGGCTTTATACCCCACGATCCCCGGTCACCCAAACCGGGGATTCGGAGTTACAACAGACGCATGCCTAAACACCCCACGGAATCCGCTCCTGCGCGAGTACGGACTGTCGGCGCCATCGAGCGCACGCCTACCGCTCGCGGCTTCGCCCAGCGCGAGCTCGCTGGCCGTGTCGCCGTGCTCGGCCGCCCTATGTCGAACACGACGCTCTCCCGCATCGAATGCGCCCGGCGCTGCTGCGACGTCGACGACCTCGTTGCCATCGCCGTCGCCCTCGGGGTCTCCGTTCGCCCCGATCCCCGCTGCGGCCTTGTAGCAGCACCCCTCGGGCGGTGCCGTGCGGCTTCCCCCGCCTCGGCGCCGCCCTCCCCGAGGTGTCCCCAACCCGGTTCCCCGCTCCTGCGGCGCCCGCGGAGCCAGTCGGCCGCTGGCTCTGCCTGTTGAAGGTCCTCACCTGTTCCGCCTGGCGTCTCGCGGTCTGCCAGCCGCTTGCCCGGCGCCTCCATGCCCCTGCCGAAGGAGAAAGTTTGACGTCCCCCTCCCGCTGTACTGGCAACGGACCCACCGCTGCGAAGCCCTGCACCGACCTGCTCGCCTCACGTCTCACCTTCCACGCCCGGGGCCAGAAGGGACGGGCGCCCCGAGAGCGAGTGCTTGCGCGGCTGGAGGGTGATGTAGGACGCGACTCTTCCTCGTGGACTACGCACGACGGACCCGATGCCCCAAGGGCTACGCATCCCACCGGTGGATCGCCGTGGCGGCCGAGCGGGTTTGAAGTGATCGAGGAGACCGACTGCCGTCGCAACACCGTCGTGAAGTACGTCGCTTCGAAAGGCCAAGGGACCGGGGACGCAATGCGTGATCTGAGCAGGGCGCGCCGGTACCTCAACCGTGAGACCAACCGTCTGCGGCTGGAGCAGGAGGACAGCCACCCAGCCGGAGCATAGCCGTGGTCTGCCGCCGCCACTCGAAAATGACAGCAGCCCCCGCACTCGCGGGGGCTGCTGTTCGTTCGTGCGCCACGCTTCTCTACGCCGGCGACTCCCCGGCGAGTCGCAGCGATGCTTCGATGGCATCGATGACGTCCAGCCCGATCTGGAGCTGCCGCTCATCCAGTTGCTGGCTCGCCACGTGCTGCTGCGTCGGCAGATTGTGGGTGACGACCCCGTGGGCGACATCGTCGGTCAGCTCGACGTGCACGGCCTTGGCCATCCGCCGGACGTCGCCCAGCTGAACCATGAACCCGAACGGCTTGCCAGGGATCGGGTCGCGGTAGACCTTGACGGCCACCCGATGTTCTCGGAGGAAGAGCTGCTTGCCCTCGTCGTCCCGCGAGTTCCAGATGTCCGCGAAGGTGCGGCCTGTCAGAGCGAACTTCCCGCGCTGCTCTTCGTACTCGGCGAGCTGGGTGCGAAGCCGCGACAGCTTCGCGGACTGCGAGTTGAGCAGCGACCAGTAGACCTCTTCCTTCTCCGGGGCGTCGTACTTTCCCGCCCCGAAGTCGGCCTTCAGCCGGTCCAGGCGCGCCTCCGTGGCCGTGATGTCGCTAGACGGGTCGTACAGATCGGCTGCCACCTCCCGTGCCTCGGGGAGATGGCCCATGTGCTCCAGGAACACCTTGGTGAGTTCGCCTTCGAGCTCCGCCGAGTCCACGGCCGCGGCGCTCTCGCAGGTCCCCTGGACCTTGTGCCGGCTGCACTTGTACCGGGAGTAGTGCCACTCCTTCGCCGGGCGGTCCCCCTTGGCGGGCTTTCGGTTGGTGAAGACGGCCTTCGTCAGCGGGCCGCCACAGGAGCCGCACGAGGCCACTCCGACCAGCATGGCCTGGCTCTTGGTCACCTTGGGCCCGAAGGCGCGGTTGTCCGCCAGCTTCAGGACGACTTTGTTCCAGGTGGCGAGGTCGAGAAGGGGGGTGTCCGTGATCATGCGCGGATTGCCCGCGTCGTCCTCGACGATCTCGCCCTTGTACGTGTAGAGCCCGGCGATCTTGGGGTTGAGCATCATGCCCCGGATCGAAGAGTTGGACCACTGGCTCTCCTGTGCCCGCTTGCTGTTGGGCTGGATCAGCGAGAGCCAGGTGGGCTCACCTCGAGTGGCGAGGTCTCTCGATATGGAGCGCAGACTCTCGCCGTCCAGGATCTTCTTCGCGATCTCCTGCGCGAGCTCCGTGTAGTGGGGGAGTCCTTCGAGTCGCTTCCCCTTGCCTTTGCCCACCTGGACGATCTCGTAGCCGAAGGGCGGGAGGCCGGCCACCCACATGCCCGCCGCGAGACGGGTCTGTACGGCGTCGAGCGCCCGCGACCGGATCGTGTCCAGCTCGCCCTCGGCGAAGACGGCCAGGATCTGGGCGAACATCTTGCCCATGGGAGTGGACATGTCGATCCCCTCCTGGGTCGACACGATGATCTTGCCGTTGTCCTGGCACCACTGGACGATCTCGCTGAAGTGGGCCACCCGCCGGCTCAGCCGGTCCACCTTCATGACGCAGAGCACGTCCCACAGATCCTTGTGCTCGTCGTCGAACCACTTGCCCAGGTCCGGGCGCTTGAAGGGGTGGAGCCCACCGGAGACGTCCGTGTCTGTAGCCCAGGCGACGACCTGTGCGTCCCGCCCAGGCGCCTCGACCCAGTGCTGTACGTGCTCCTTCTGGCGGGGTATTGCCGTGGAGTCATCGGTGTCGACGGAGAGCCGCAGAGAACCCAGGACGCGCAGTGTCATGGGATGACCTTAGCGCGAGTTGGTGAATGGTCAAGAAAGAAGCGACTGACAATCCAGATCGGTCACAACTGCTCTGCCCGGGGGCTCCAGGGCGTGGTCTTCACGCGGGACTGGGCGGGCGAGGGCGAGCTGTCCTCGAGGCTGGGCCTGGTGACGGAGGCGGTCGAGGCCGGCGAGGGCATGGACCTGTACGTACCTGGTCGCCCAGCTATCCAAGGGCGGCCGGGCGGACTACGTGATCGTGGACGAGGCCCAGTCCTGGTTCCCGAACAGATCGGACCGGCTGGCCCGCATCGTGGACGACCTCGACATGGACGTCTTCGTCTTCGGCATCACCACCGACTTCCGCACCAAGCTCTTCCCCGGCTCGCAGTGCCTCACGAACTGGCCGACCGGATCGAGCAGCTCCAGGTCGAGGCCCTGTGCTGGTGCGGCGCCTGAGCCACCCACAACGCCCGCACGGTGGGGCGTCATGGTCGTGGAGGGCGAGCAGGTCGTGGTCGGCGCCGTGAACCGCGCGGCCGAGGCCGTGGGGTACGAGGTGCTGTGCCGACGCCATCACCGCAGGCGGATGCGAGCGCGTCAACGCACGTCGGGTGCTGTCGCCTCCTGTGCTGTCGGTGGCGTCCATCTGACGGCCGACCCCCGTGGTTCGGCGACCGGGCTGTAACAAATACCGCTGGTCGGCATTGGCAACCGGAAGATCCGGATGATGGTCTTCTCTAAGCGGCACACCGCGCCGGCGACGTCGAGCGGGCAAGTCGCCTACATTGATGGGTATGCCATGGCCCGCCGGAACTCTTTGACAAGAGCATCGAGTTGATCTCGGTGTGCCTCGATGAATGCGGCGAGCGGATAGATCCCAAGCCACCCTTGTTCGCGAAGCAGGTGGAACGGGGCGGGGATACGGGTCGCCGAACCTTCGTGGATCTTCCAGGCGGAGACTGTGTCGCTCTCCGATGGGCGGAGTGGGTTCTCCTCGATGCGATCGACGAGAATGTAGTGGAGGCCGAGGGCATCGACAAGCTGAAGATCGGTGTCCCATACTGCACCTGTTGATTTTGCGATTCCCCAGAGCAGCGGCTCCGGATAGACGTTGCGGACCCGGCCCGCAACGTCCGGCACCTCCCTCCCATCCCAGAAGAGCTGGCCACTCAGAGACCGGTGGAGGTCGCCCTGAGCGATGGCCACCGCGGAGAGCATGGGTACTCTGCGTCCGATGTCGTCTGGCCAGCCGAGTAGTAGAGAGTGGATCAAGTCGCACGGGTTGTAGACGTGAAGGTGCACCTCGCTCTCGATGTCCTGTTGTGCGACGTCGGCAAGCCAGGCGTGGGTGAGGTGCTCCCAAGAGGGATTGCCGCCCAAGCTGCGAGTGCTTTCCTTCAGTAGGGCGGGCCACCTGCCGCGGTCTGTTGTCCGCGCGGATCCGTCGTAGAGGATCTCGCCGATCCCTTCGTCATCTCCGTTCAGATCCCGAAGCAGGTCGCGGTCATCGAGTGGTGCGCGTTTGGCGAAGGCGCCGGCCGTTCGGTAACCCTCGAGGTCCCAGTGTGGATCTTCATGAAGTTCTCGTAGGAGCCCCGGCCGGGCGCTGTCGTAGTCGGCGGCGAACACATGCTTTGTGATGTGGCAGAGAATCTCGTACTCGTGTGGGTCCACCATGTCGGGGTCCTCGCACTCCTCCTTGATCCATTCGGGGACTTTGCGAGGTTCTGCTGCGCCGATGGCGAAGTAGAGTCCGAAGGGGGCGCGTACGAGATGAACGTCGCGCACTCGGCGGAAGTTGGCGGCGAGGAGGTCGGTCCCACCTGCCTCCTCCGCGCGTCCGATGATCTCCTGCCATCCGAGATCGCGATCTTCCGGAGAGTTGTAGAAGTAGATGAAGTGGTGAGGGGTGACTCTCGGTGCCACTGGTTCGGGCAGGAAGGTGACTCGCTCAGCTCGAGCGGGTTTCCCGTCGGAATCGAGATGGAGCGCGTAGCCACGGAGGTCGTGGGACCAGTCGCGGACCATGTTGCTGACGGGGGTGAGGAGCTCCCGCCAGGTCGTGGAGACGATCACTGCGCGGATCCGGTCTTGCCTGATACCCAATTCCTCGCGTAGAAGCTCCGTGTACTTCGTAACTTCGTGCAGCGCCTGACGAGCAGTCCCGTCAGCGCGCTTGAGCTCGATCACTACCCAGGAACCGTGGGCATCCCGTGCCAGGATGTCAATGCGTCCTCGGGTTCCGTTGGCGTTGGGTACGGGGTACTCGGTGCCTATGAGCCGTAACCCCTGCTCGATCAATGACAGGGAGTGTGACAGCTCGTCTCGGAGTTGCTCTTCGTACGGAGCGGTCACAGCGATTTCCTGCTTCTGATCGGAGGGATGGGTGGGACGTGCCTGGCCCGGGCAACGATCGCGATATCGATCACGCTCCGCCCCGCAGCTCTCCAGTAAGCCGGTTGATCTGTCTGTCGAGATTGCGCATCTGGGTGGAGTCGACTCCGAAGGCATCGGCAAGAAGAGGGCGGACGGCCTTGAGCTCTGCCAGCGCTTCGTCCAAGTGTCCTGAAGTGGCGAGCATCTGGGCGACGACGAAGCGTGACTCCCGGACCTGTTCGGCGACTTCCCCGTTAGGCGAGGCATCGGCATTTAGGATGTAGAAACGTAGCTGAGGGAGAGCCTTGTCCGGCTTGCCGATCTCAGCGTAGGAGTGTCCCGCGTGGTAGGCGCAGTCGAGGACGAACGAGTCATCTGGCGACAGGTGCTTGCGGTAGCTGCGGCCGACGGCCTCGTAGAGCGAGGCGGCACGGGTGTACTCGCCGGCGTAGAAGTGCGCGGCGGCCAGGAAGTGGCGCAGGCGCAGATCCAGGAACGGGTCCTGGGCGGCGCGCGCGACGCCGTCCTCGAGGAGTCTGATGGCCTCGGAGGGCCGGTCGTTGTCCAGCAGCGCCTGGACGTTGGCCTGCAGCTCGTCGGCCTCGGCGTCGGTGATAATCCCCCGGCCGCTGTGCTGCTCCCGCTGCACGGCTGGGGCCATGAGGGGGCGACGGAAGGGACGTGTGGGGTCGCGACTCTCGTCACCGCCTGTTGGACTGCTCGGATCAGACACGAGTGGCAGAAGCGCCTCGTACACCTTCTCTGCGGAAGGCCGGTTTTGTGGCTCCTTCGCCAGCATCGACGACACCAGCTCATCAAGTGCGACGGGAACGTCGGCTCGGCGTTTCAGCATGGAGGGGGCGGGTGTTTGGAGGTGGTGGGCGCGCAGCGGCATGCTGTCGGTGCCGTGGAACGGAACGTCGCCGGTCAGCAGTTCACAGAGCAGGCAGCCGAGTGAGTAGATGTCCGAGGCGGAGGTCACTGCCTTGCCGAGGCACTGCTCCGGGGACATATAGGGAGGGGTTCCGACAGTCTTGTCGATCTGGGTCAGACGCGGTAGCGCGCCCGAGCCGCGCAGGATGGCGATACCGAAATCGAGGACCTTTACTAGGCCACCGTTGACGAGCATGATGTTGGACGGCTTGATGTCACGGTGGACGATGTCGACCCGGTGCACGTCGGCCAGCACCGCCGCAATCTGAGCGGTGATCGACGCCGCCCATGCCACGTTCGGCATGGAACTGTCGTAGTCCGTCCGGTCGAGTACCGCCTCCAGCGTCGAGCCGCGCAGCAGCTGCATGACGAGCCACAGCTGCGTACTGCCGTCGGGGGCGGCTTCGACCCCGGTGTCGTAGACCGCAGGGATTCCGGGGTGTTCCAGTTGGGCGGTGGTGCGGATCTCGCGGAGGAAACGCTTGCGGTCGCGCTCCAGCCCGTCGAGGATCTCTGCGGCCTCCGGGCTATCCGGCGAAGCCGGGACGGCAGCCGTCGAGGAGGGGCGCAGCACCTTGATGGCGACGCGACGGTCCAGACGCTCGTCGTAGCCGTGATGGACCTCGCTCATGCCGCCACGGCCGAGTGAACCGTCCACTCGGTACCGCCCCGCCAACAGCCTTCTATCGGCTGGTTCTTCCGTACTGCCCGTCATGCCCCCACCAGCCCTAGCCAGAGATCCTTAAGCCTACGGTTCTGCCACCCGTCGGTTGGCGGGTCACTACTCGATCACCTGGTTTCCGGTCTCTCGGCGCATTTCGGTGCGCAGCCGTGCCAGGGCCTCGTCCCGTGCCGGTTCGGTGATGATCCGGTACGCGCGCTTGCGGGCCGCTTCCTTAATCGCCTTCTGGAACTCGTTGTTGTCGAAGTACAGCTTCATGAAGTCGGTGTTGCGCTCGGCGTTCTCCGCGACGATGTCGTCAAGGCGGTCGTCGGCGACCTGGCCGAAGCGGGCCTCGTCGTTCATGAGCGCGATCTTCTGCATGGCGGTGTCCTCGACCAGGCCGACCACCTGCTGGTAGACCAGGATCTGGTCGGAGGTACTCAGATCCAGTCCGAAGCGGTCGTTGAGCTCGTCGATCACTTGGGACAGCGGTTTTACCTCGGGCTCCCGGTAGCCGCCGCCGTCGGCGGCATGGCCCCGGACGTCGCGGTCACCGACGGTGGAGAGCGACACGTTGTGTCGCCCGGTGAACTCCAGACGGAAGTGGCTCAGGTCGGCGTCTCCTATGTCGACCGAGGTCGAGGGGCGTCCCGGCAGGCGGATCAGCAGGATCCTGCCGTATTGGTAGAGGCGTTCCAGGTCCCGGTCGCCCCAGTCGACGATCTGGGCGATGAGGCTGTAGGCGCGTACGTAGTCCTGGAGCGCGCTGCGGAACCCCTCGCGTTCGTCGTCGGTCTCCAGTGCGACGAAGCGGTCGATGGCCGGCTTCAGGTACTCGTGGAGCTCGGCGTGGAGCCTGCGCTCGGCCGCGTCAGGCATCTGGCCGGGGCCGGCTGCCGCCGCCAGGACTCGGATGAAGGCTTCCATCTCCGAAGCGGCCAGCAGGCCGTACCCCATTACCTCGTGCTGCTTGGTGTAGAGGAGGTTCGGGTCGCTCGGTTCGGTGACGGTTGTCTCGAACCAGTCCTCGAATGCGGTCTGGATGTCGGCGGCTTGGTTGACGAAGTCGAGGACGTGCACGTCGTCCTGCGACTTGAGCGGGTGGATGCGGTTGAGGCGGGAGAGCGTCTGTACGGCAGCGACACCGGTCAGCGGCTTGTCGACGTACATCGCGCACAGCAGCGGCTGGTCGAAGCCGGTCTGGTACTTCTCCGCGACGCATAGCAGCCGGTACTCTTCCTGGGCGCGTGCGGTTGCCTGCGGATCGTCGGCCTTGGTGTAGGCGAACATATCCGGCAGTTGGCTCTCGGGGAAGCCGTTGAGTTGGGCCTCGGTGAACTCCAGTCCGGCTTCGTCTTTCAGCTGCCCGGAGAACGCGACGAGGGCGCCGCAGTCCTTGTATCCGCGCAGAGTGACGTACGCGCGGATGGCCTGGTAGAGATCGAGTGCGTGCTGGCGGCTGCCGGTGACGACCATCGCCTTGGCCCGGCCGCCGAGCCGCCCGGTGATGTTCTCCCGGAAGTCGTCGGCGATCAGCCGTGCCTTCTGCTCCAGCGACTTGGGGTGCAGCTCGGCGAAGCGGACCAGCTTGGCCTTGGCCTTGGCCTCATCGACCTCCGGGTTGGCGATTGTCGATTCGGCCAGGTCAACAGCCGCGTTTCGCAGCCGCCACTTGGTGTTGTAGGTGAGGTAGTTGGCGAGCACGTCGAGGATGTAGCCCTCGTCGATGGCCTGGCGCATCGAGTAGATGTGGAAGGGCACGTACATGCCCTGCTCGCCGGTGCGCTGGTTCACCCGGTCCGGGTCGAAGATGCCGAAGAGCTTCAGGGTGGGCGACTTCGGGGTGGCGGTGAACGCGAAGTACGACAGGTTCGGCTGTTTGCCGCGCACCCGCGTCATGTACTCAGCATCGTCCTCGTCCTCCTGCCGGGGAGCCGCCTTCGACCCGAGCGCCTGCTTCAGTCGGATCGCCGACTCGCCGCCCTGCGAGGAGTGCGCCTCGTCGATGACGACCGCGTAGCGCTTGCCGGCCAGTCCCATGTCGGCGATCTTCTTCAGCACGAAGGGGTACATCTGGAGCGTGCTGATGACGATCTTCGAGGTGGAGTCGTCCAGGGATGCCGCGAGCTGCGTCGAATCCTCGTCGATCTTCTTGACGACACCGGGGGTGTGGTCGAACTGGAAGATGGTCTTCTGGAGCTGACGGTCGAGAACCACGCGGTCGGTGATCACTATGATCTTGTGGAAAACTGGCTGGCTGGCCTCGTCGAAGAGGTTGGAGAGGCGGTGCGTCAGCCAGGCGATCGTGTTCGACTTGCCCGAGCCGGCCGAGTGCTGGATCAGGTAGTTGTGCCCAGCCCCGTTCTCCCGGGCATGGGCGACCATCTTCTGTACGGCGTCCCACTGGTGGTAGCGGGGGAAGATCCGGGGGGATGTGTGCGGATTCTCCTTCGCCCCCTTCTTGTCCGGGACCTTGACGTGGACGAAACGGTGAAGGATCTCCAGCCAGTTGTCGCGCTGCCAGATCTGCTCCCACAGGTAGGCGACGCTGTATGAGCCGGGGGTGGCCGGGGGATTGCCGGCGCCGCCGGACACGCCGGGACCGTTGGTGCCGAGGTTGAACGGCAGGAACTCTGTCTCGGCACCGCGTAGCCGCGTGGTGATGAAGGCGCGGTCGGGGTCGACGGCGAAATGGACCAGGGCCCGCTTGGCGAAGAAGACGTCGTTTGGGTCGCGGTCGCGGCGGTACTGGGCGACAGCGTGGTCGGCATTCTGCTGGGTGTTCGGGTTCTTCAACTCGACAGTGGCGACCGGCAGACCATTGACGAAGAACGCCATGTCGAGGGACCGGCGGGGGTGGCGGGTGCTGTAGTGCAGCTGACGCGCAACGGTCAGCACGTTCGCGTCGTACTCGGCGAGCGCGTCAACGGCCAGGGTGTGGCCGGGCCGGAAGTAGGCCAGGTCGATCTGCACGCCGCGGTCACGCACTCCTTGGCGCAGGACGTCCAGGACCCCGCGCGCGTCTACCTCGGCGGCGAGACGCTGTGCGAACTGGCGCTGGGCGGTGGACTGGTCGCCGCCGTAGAAGCTAACGAGCCGGTCCCAGGCCTTCACCTGCGTCGCTCCGATGAACCGGTACACCTCGCCAGTGTCGATACCGAGCTCGACGTTGAACGTGCCCTGGGCTTTGGACCAGCCGCCCGCGAGCAGCCCGGCTTCTACGTTGGCTTCGAAGGCGTCTTCGGAGTGGGCTCCGCGGTTGCTCATACGACACTTCCCGGGGAGGAGCGGCGGCGGGCGGTGGTGACGTCTAGCTGGCCGGTTACAGCGGCGGTGATGAGTGCCTGGCGGCGTTCGGTGAGGCGCTGATTGAAACGCCCCACTTCCTCACGTAGTGGGCGTACGCGAACAATGAGGCGTCCGAGGTCGCGTTGAATCGTAGGGGGAACCTTCGGTACGGGAATACTCCCCAAGAGGCCCCAGTTGCGAAAGTCGACGGCGCGTTCTCGCGTGCTGTAGGCGAAGAGGCCTAGGTACCCATTAACTGCAAGGGTGCGCAAGAGTCGACCATGGAATGCGGAGTCGCCGCCGTCCGCTGGGGTGCAGATGTGATAGACCGGACTGCAATTTCCGACTGCTTCCGAGTCTCCAATTGCGCCAGCAAACCCATCTAGTCCATGAATGACCACGTCGCCGATTTCCACGCCCTGGCCCTGGGGGGCCGTGCTGGCTGGTAGCGTGAATCCCTCACTTCGTCGGATGCTTCGAGTTGTGACTTGGCCATCACGGAATGCGGTGATGACTTCTTTGGTGGGAATCGTAGTTCGGTCGCGCTTCGTGAGTAGCCGACGAATTGGGGCCACTTCCGTGCCGCACTCTTTGGCGAGGCGACTATTTCCGATGATCTCTAGGATCTTGTTGTCGATGCGTTCCTCGAGCAGTTCCAGAATTCGCAGCTGGTAGTCGATAATTTGATCGATTCGAGCCGTCTCGGCGTCGAGGAAGTCGGCGATGCGGCGCTGCTCGGAGAGGAGGGGGAGGCTGACGTCGATCTCTGCAAGATCTTCCCAGTAAAGCCTCCACTGCGCTGGCCGGATTCCCTTGGAGCGAATTCCAAACTGTGCCACGAGTGGTGTAAGACGCTGGCGCTGCAGATCGGCCACAACCGGTCGGCCCGCGGGCTGCAGGGCGTCATCTTCACCCGGGACGACCGGGCGGGCGAGGGCAAGCTGTCCTCGCGGCTGGGGCTCGTCACGGAGGCCATCGAGGCCGACGAGGGCATGGATGTGTACGCCCATCTCGTCGACCACGTCACCCGTGGCGGCCGGGCGGACTACGTGATCGTGGACGAGGCACAGTTCCTCGCGCCTGTACAGATCGACCAGCTCGCCCGGATCGTCGACGACCTCGGCCTGGACGTCTTCGCGTTCGGTATCACCACCGATTTCCGGACGAAGCTGTTCCCCGGTTCCCAGCGCCTGATGGAACTGGCCGACCGGGTCGAGACCCTTCAGGTCGAAGCGCTCTGCTGGTGCGGTGCACGGGCGACGCACAACGCCCGCACGGTGGGCGGCGAGATGGTCGTCGAAGGTGCCCAGGTCGTGGTGGGGGACGTCAACCAGCAGACGGACGAGGTCGGTTACGAGGTGCTGTGCAGGCGCCACCACCAGCGCAGGATGACCAGCGCGACGGCCCGCGCGGGTGTGCTGTCGCCGGACGTCCTTCCGGTGACGTCCGGCTGAGCCGCCGCCGGACCCGCGGAGCCCCCCTTCCAGGTCTCGTCTCCGCGTTGCCCCTGGCTCGCTGGCCACCACCGTCACCTGGCGGCTTCACCCCGAGGGGACGGGCACCCGGCTGTTTCTGGAACATGCCGGGTTGGACGTCGACTCGCCCCTGGGTAGGGCGGCGTTCCACGGCATGGGCGACGGGTGGCCGGACGTCCTGCTGCGCATCGAACCGGCGCTCGCCGGTGGGGACCGGTAGCGGGCCCGCGCGAACGGAAGGGGCTCGGGCGACGCGGTGGACGCGGCCGCCCACGGCGTAAGGGATCACCGTTCCTCGGACCGTACGATCGTGAAGGCGGCGCCCTCCGGGTCCGCGACCGTCGCCACGCGCCCGCTCGACCCGTCCCGTGGGGGCTGCAGCACATGCCCGCCGAGATCCACCACCCGTGCGGCCGCCTCGTCGGTGTCGGCGACCTCGAAGTACGTCATCCAGTGCGGGCCCCGGTCGCGCGGCAGGGCGCGGCCGACGCCGTGCAACGAGGCCACCGGGCGGCCGTTCAGGTGCAGGGTCTGGTAGTCGAAGTCGGCCGAGACCACCGCCTCTGCGTCGTAGCCGAAGACCGTCTGGTAGAACTTGACGACCGTCGAGGTCTCGCGGGTCACCAGCTCGTTCCAGACCGGGGTGCCGGGGACCCGCGCCAGCGCCGTACCGAGATGCGCGGCGGCCTGCCAGATTCCGAAGACCGCACCGCTCGGGTCGGAGGCGATGGCGAGCCGGCCGGCCTCGCCGGCGTCCAGTGGTCCCACGGCGACGGTGCCGCCGCAGGAGCGGATCGTCTCCGCCGTGACGTCGGCGTCGTCGGTGGCCAGATAGGTCGTCCAGGCGACCGGCAGGTGCCGTTCCGGCGGCAGCTGCCCGATGCCCGCGACCTCCTTCCCGTCGATCAGCGCCCGCACGTACGGGCCCAGTTGTTGCGGGCCGGGCCCGAACTCCCAGCCGAACAGCCCGGCGTAGAACTTCTGGGTCGTGGACAGGCCGTGCACGATCAGACTCACCCAGCAAGGTGTTCCGGGTGTGCGCCGAACGGCAGCCTCGGTCATCGTCACTCTCTCCTCGGACCATCGTGGTGGCCGTACGGGGGGAACGGGGCCGACGCGCCGACCGGCGGTGCGGGATGTGTACGCCCCGTGCAGATGCTTGCACCACCCGGCGCGCGATGCGCCCCGGCCGCGCCGCATGTTCCCGGATCTCGACAGAGGGAGTCCGTTTTGGTGCGGTACGTCCGCTTCAGCGTTGTTACAGGTGAGCAGGCTTCTGCGCGAGGATGGCACCCATGAAGCCCATCATCTCCGCATTCGAATGCGCGAGCGAGTCGGCGGGGCCACGTCCGCCGGTGCTCCTGGACGTGCGTTGGCAGCTCGGTGGACCGCACGGCCGTCCCGACTACGAGGCCGGGCACATCCCCGGTGCGGTCTTTGTCGATCTGGACGCGGAACTCGCCGGTCCGGCAGGCAGCGCCGGCCGACATCCACTGCCGGACCCCGAGGAATTCGGCGCCGTGATGCGCCGCGCCGGGGTCTCCCGCGACACTCCGGTCGTGGTGTACGACGGCGGTCAGGGCTGGGCCGCGGCACGCGGCTGGTGGCTGCTGCGCTGGACGGGCCACCCGGACGTCCGCGTGCTGGACGGCGGTCTCGCCGCCTGGGGTGGTGAGCTCTCCACCGAGTCGCCCACCCCGGCCGAGGGCGACTTCAGGCCCGAACCGGGTGCGCTGCCCCTGCTGGACGCGGAAGGCGCGGCGGCGCTGGCCCGCTCCGGACTGCTGCTCGACGCGCGGGCCGCGGAGCGCTACCGCGGCGACGTGGAGCCGATCGACCGGGTCGGCGGTCACATCCCCGGTGCGGTCTCGGCCCCGACGTCCGAGAACACGGGTGGTGACGGGCTGTTCCTGTCCGCGGAGGCGCTGGCCGCCCGCTTCAAGGAGCTCGGCACGGACGGGGCGCCGGAGGTTGGCGTCTACTGCGGCTCCGGGGTCTCCGGCGCGCACGAGGTGCTGGCCCTGGCCGTCGCGGGAATCCCCGCCGCGCTGTACGCGGGCTCCTGGTCCGAGTGGTCCGCCGACGAGTCCCGGCCGGTGGCCACGGGCCCCGACCCCCAGTAGCGGCGCCATCCGGAACTGCGGTGACCGGTTCCGGAGGCAGACCGCACGAGGGCCCGTACGCAGCGGCGTACGGGCCCTCGTCATGCCACGGTCACCCGGGTCAGTCCTGCTTCTTGCGGCGGGTGCCGAAGACGATCTCGTCCCAGCTCGGCACCGCGGCCCGGCGGCCCGGACGGACACCGTCCGCCTCTGCCTGGCGGTCAGTCGTCCCGGTCAACCGGTCGCGGTGACCGGCCACCGCGCGCGGCATCAGCACATCCGCATAAGCGGAACCGGCGCCTGCGGAGGCTGCCGCGGCCGGCGGCTCGTCGGCCTCCGGCTCCTGCGCGGCGGGCTCGGTCGTCGGCGGCTCGGGCCGCTCCGGCACCACCATGTCGCCACGGAAGCTCGGCACGGCCTCCAGCAGGCTGGTCAGCGAGTCACGCTCACCGGCCGAGACTCCGGCGATGTGCTCCTCCGGCTCGGGCGGAGGCGGCGGAGCGGGCCGTTCCATCTGACGGTCGAGCGCACGGTCCAGCGGCCGGTCGCGCGGCAGCCGGGCGATCCGGGGCACGAACGGGAAGCTCGGCTCGGGCGCGGCGACATCGTCGGTCTCGCCGATCAGCGAACGCGCCTCGTCGTCCACGGCCTGGACCAGCCGTCGCGGCGCGTCGTACGTCCAGCTCGCCGAGTGCGGCTCGCCCGCGACCCGGTACACCAGCAGGACCTCCCAGGTGCCGTCGTCACGACGCCAGGAGTCCCACTGGACGGTTTCCTTGTCGGCGCCGCGCAGCAGGAGACGCTCCTGCACCGCCTCGCCGAGCTGGGGGCCGGTGTTCTCGCCGGGACGGCGCACGGGAGTCTTCCGGGCTCGCTCGGCCATGAAGGCACGCTCCGCGAGCACGGGGCCCTCGAAGCGGCGGACACGGTCGACCGGAATTCCGGCGAACTGAGCGACCTCCTCCGCGGAGGCACCGGCTCGTATCCGAGCCTGGATGTCGCGGGGGCGGAGGTGGCTCTCCACCTCGATCTCGATCTGGCCGAGCCGTGCGCGGTCGTTGCGCACGGCGGCGCGCAGCCGCTCGTCGATCGGAAGCGTGTACTCCGTGCTGTCCGCAGCCTTGAGCACCAGTCGTGTGCCGTCGTTGGAGACGGCCACGACACGCAGTTCGGGCATGGGGACCTCCCGGGTGGTGCCTGCCGACGTCACGTGCGTCGCTGCTTCCGCTAGTCGAGTGTGGCCTGCCCGGGTGCAGCCTGCCACAACATTGCCGTGTTGCCCGGCGTGTCGGGCGTGAACCCTGGATCGCCGGTATGACACGGTGACCTTTGCGCAACGCTGAGTGACCAAATGTCACCCCGCGTAGCTGGCCCCCGTGCGATGCCGTGGCGCCGCCGGATCGAGTGCCTCCTTCGGCCCCGCCCCGAAGGTCCCGGACCCCACGTGGGAGTCCGGCCCCAGGGCTCGCCACAGTACTCCATTCGGGCCACGTGGGTGGACCGGCGCGCCGCCGAAGTTCTCGGCGGACGCGGGAGTCCAACTACCAAACTGGACGCGAAATGCCCATGACGCGTGTCCTGCTTCACAGAATCACCTGAAGTGGAACTATTCACTTCGCCCAATTGTCCCTTCCTGTTGCATGGTGGGAGAGATGTCAATCAAGGGCTGGAAATGGTGCAGAAGCCGGAAAGTGACACAGAACCCAGAGAAAGGCGTATCGATCTGAGCCTGCCGCAGGTTGCCGGCAGTGCAGTGGCGGCGGTCGCGGCGGCAGTGGCGGCCTCGCAACTGGGTGTGTACGGAACGATTCTCGGCGCCGGAGTGATGAGCATCGTCGCCACCTGCGGCGGCTCGGTCTTCCAGCACTTCTTCCGTCGCACGGGCGAGCAGATCCGCGAGGCCACGGTCCAGGCGAAGCTCACGGGCCGGGAGACCCGCGGGGCGAGCGGGACGCGTGAGGTGCGGGACGCGTACGGCGCGCCGGATCCGCAGGAGGTACGCGCGGCACGCGACGTGGCGGAGCACGAGACGGGGGGTGCTCACCGGCCGCCCGACGGATCCACGGACGCAACGGCGGTGCTGCGCACGGTCGCGGCCGACGCGGACCGTACGCGGCTGCTGAAGCGGCTCGCCGATCACGAGACCCGGCCGCTGAGGCCCCTCGGCACGGACGGGACCCAGCTGCTCACGTCTCCCGGCACGGATGGGACCCGGCTGTTCGAGCCACGTGCCGGGGACGGGGCCCGGCGGCCCGTGCCGCACGGCGCGGCCGCGGACGAGGAGTTCTCCGCGTCGACCACCCACGGCACCCGCATCCGCGGCTGGAAGCGGTCGGCCGTCGGGGCCGCTGCGGTCTTCGCCGTGTCGATGGCCGGGATCACCACGTACGAGCTCGTCTCCGGCGGCGATCTGAGCGGCGGTCACGGAACGACCGTGGGATCCGTCGTACGCGGCGGGGAGCAGGGCTCAGGGCCCGCCGACCCGGCACCGTCCGGCAGCACCGACCCGGGTCAGGGGCGGACGCCCGGTCAGGAGAGCGCCGGGACGCCGGGCGCGGACTCGCAGGGCGGGCAGAGCCCGAGTCCGGGCACCGGCCAGGGCGACCGCTCCACAGCCGAGCCGACGCCCACGCCCACACCGTCGAACTCGGGCGGCGGCCCGACGGCTCCGGCTCCCACGCCCACTCCGACGGCGCCCGGCGACTCCAGCAGCGTCGCCCCGGACCCCACCGGTGCGGGCATCGCCCCGGGGCAGGAGGCGCCGGCCACGACCGGCACGGGCGCCGGCCGGTGACCGGCCGGCGCGGCGGTCAGTCGCCCAGGACCCGGCGCAGATAGTCGTTGGCGAAGAGCCGGTCCGGGTCCAGCCGGTCGCGCACGGCGGTGAACTCGCCGAACCGCGGGTACACCCCGGCCAGGTACTCCGCATCGCGGGTGTTGACCTTGCCCCAGTGCGGGCGGCCGCCGTGCGCGGTCATGATCCGCTCGACCGCGGTGAAGTACGCCTGGTAGGGCGTGCCCTTGTACAGATGGACGGCGATGTACGCGCTCTCCCGGCCCGAGGCCGTGGAGAGCGCGATGTCGTCCGCGGGGGCCGTGCGGACCTCCACCGGGAAGCCGATCCGCAACGGCGAGCGGTCGACCATCGCCCTGACCTCGCGCAGCGCCTCCGTCGCGGCCTCGCGCGGCAGGGCGTACTCCATCTCCACGAAGCGGACCCGGCGCGGGCTGGTGAAGACCTTGTACGGGATGTCGGTGTACGTACGGGCCGACAGGGCACGGCTGGAGAGCTTGGCGATCGACGGGATGGTGGCGGGGACCGCCCGGCCGAGCGAACAGGCCACCTGGAAGATCCCGTTGGAGAGGAGCTCGTCCTCGATCCAGCCGCTGACCTTTCCGGGCGGAGCGGCAGGGCCCGCGCTGCGGTTGTTGCGCTTGGTGTTGCAGTTGCCGGTGTGCGGGAACCAGTAGAACTCGAAGTGCTCGTTCTCGGCGACCAGTTCGTCGAAGTCGGCCGTGACCCTGTCGAAGGTCATCGGCTCCTCGCGGGCCGTCAACAGGAAGACCGGCTCCACGGCGAACGTGATCGCGGTGATGACACCGAGTGCGCCGAGCCCGATCCGGGCGACGGCGAAGATGTCGGCGTTCTCCTTCTCGGAGCAGGTCAGCACCGTGCCGTCCGCCGTGACCAGTTCGAGGGCGCGGATCTGGGCGGATATGGACGCCGAGTCGCGGCCGGTGCCGTGGGTGCCGGTCGAGGTGGCCCCGGCGACCGTCTGCTCCATGATGTCGCCCATGTTGGTGAGCGACAGGCCCTCCCGGGCGAGCGCGACGTTGAGCCGCTTCAGCGGGGTGCCGGCCTCGACGGTCACCGTCATCGCCGTGCGGTCGATCCCGCGGATGCCGGTGAGCAGATCGGGGCGGATCAACAGGCCGTCGGTGGCGGCGGTCGCGGTGAAGGAGTGCCCGGTGCCGACCGGCTTCACCTTCAGGCCGTCCTCGGACGCCCGGCGCAGCGCCTCGGCGAGCTCGTCCACGGAGGCGGGGGAGACGGCCCGTGCCGGACGCGCGGTTACATTCCCCGCCCAGTTACGCCACGCGCTCGTCGTCGTCCGTGCGTAGGTGTCGGTCATCTTCCCCGCGCCTTCCGGTAGGAACCGGCTTGGCAAGCCGGCGATACCCCAGGAACGCCACCGCGGCCGCGAGCGCTCCCGCCACGGTGGGCACCGCGTACCCCGCCTTCGCCCCGGACGCGTCGACGACCCAGCCGGCGGCCGAGGAGCCGAGCGCCACACCGACCGCGAGCCCGGTACTGGTCCAGGTCATGCCCTCGGTCAGCTTGGTGCGCGGTACGTGCTGCTCGACGAGGGCCATGGTGGTGACCATCGTCGGTGCGATGGCGAGACCCGCGACAAAGAGCGCCACGGCCAGGAACGGCAGGCTCCCGGCCAGTTGGAGGGGGATCATACTCACGGCCATGGCGCACACCCCCACCAGCCACCTGGTGGATGCCCTCCCCTTGAGACGGAGCAGTCCGAAGACAACTCCGGCGAGGCAGGACCCCAGCGCGTACACGGCCAGCACCAGGCTCGCCGCGGCCTTGTGCCCCTGGTCCTCGGCGAAGGCCACCGTCACCACATCGACCGCACCGAAGATCGCGCCGGTCGCCACGAAGGTGCCCACGAGCACCTGGAGACCGGGGGAGCGCAGCGCCGAGCCGTCGGTGTGCTGCTCGCGCGGATGCGGGACCGGCTCGGTGGCGCGCTGGGCGGTCAGCCAGACGACGCCGGCCAGCAGGAACCCGGCGGCCAGCAGTGGACCCGCCTCCGGGAACCAGGCAGTGGACAGACCGATCGAGATGATCGGCCCGAAGATGAAGCACACCTCGTCGACGATCGACTCCCACGAGTACGCCGTGTGCAACTGCTGCGGCGAGCCCCGGTAGATCTCCGCCCAGCGGGCCCGGATCATCGACCCCACACTGGGCACGCAGCCGGCACCGGCGGCGAACACGAAGAGGGTCCAGTCCGGCAGCCGCTGCTGCGCGCAGATCAGCAGCCCGGCCACCGCCGCCAGCGCGACGAGGGTGACGGGGCGCAGGATGCGGCGCTGCCCGTGCCGGTCGACCAGCCGGGAGACCTGCGGTCCAAGCACCGCAGCCGACATCGCCAGCGTCGCGGAGAGCGCGCCCGCGAGACCGTAACGGCCGGTGATCTGGGAAACCATGGTCACCACACCGATGCCCATCATGGACAGCGGCATCCGGCCGAGGAATCCGGCAGCCGAGAACCCCTTGGTGCCGGGGGCGGCGAAGATCGCGCGGTAGGGACTGGGCAAGGAGGGCTCCGGTACGGCGAGGTCACACGGCGTGTCAGGGATGCGTGTCATGCGTGAAGGCGGCCGATACAGCTTACGGGCGGCGCACGGCGTCCGGCGCCGGGGCGGATACCGGGTCACGGGCACTCCGGTGGATGTCGGTTGGAGCGCCGTCACAGGCGGATGGCAGGATCGTTCCCATGTCCGATCTGCGCGCTCCCGCACCCTACGACGCCCTGCTGCTGCTCTCCTTCGGCGGCCCCGAGGGCCCGGACGACGTGGTCCCGTTCCTGGCGAACGTGACCCGCGGCCGCGGCATCCCCGAGGAGCGGCTGAAGGAGGTCGGAAAGCACTACTTCCTGTTCGGCGGCGTCAGCCCGATCAACGCCCAGAACAGGGCCCTGCTGGACGCCCTGCGCAAGGACTTCGCGGACCACGGACTCGATCTGCCGGTGTACTGGGGCAACCGCAACTGGGCGCCCTACCTCACCGACACCCTGCGCGAGATGGTTGCCGACGGACACCGCCGCATCGCCGTCCTCGCCACCAGCGCCTACGCCTCGTACTCCGGCTGCCGCCAGTACCGCGAGAACCTCGCCGAGTCGCTTGCCGTGCTGGAGGCCGAGGGGCTGCCGGTGCCGCGCGTGGACAAGCTCCGGCACTACTTCAACCATCCGGGCTTCGTCCGGCCCATGGTGGAGGGCGTCCTCACGTCGCTGGCCGAGCTTCCCGAAGAGGACAGGGCCGGGGCGCATCTCGCCTTCACCACACACTCGATCCCCACCTCCGCCGCCGACACCTCCGGCCCCGAGGAGGCGCACGGCGACGGCGGCGCGTATGTCGCCGAGCATCTCGACGTCGCCCGGGTGATAGTCGACGCGGTGCGTGAGGAGACCGGCGTCGCGTATCCCTGGCAGCTCGTCTACCAGTCGCGCAGCGGCGCCCCGCACATCCCCTGGCTGGAGCCCGACATCTGCGACCACCTGGAGGCGCTCCACGGGACGGGCGTGCCCGCTGTGGTGATGGCCCCCATCGGCTTCGTCTCGGACCACATGGAGGTCCTGTACGACCTCGACACCGAGGCCACCGCGAAGGCCGCCGAGCTCGGTCTGCCGGTGCGGCGGTCCGCGACGGTCGGTGCGGACCCGCGGTTCGCCGCGGCCGTGCGCGAGCTGGTCCTGGAGCGCGCCGCCACCGAGCGGGGACGCACGGTGGAGCGGTGCGCGCTCGGGGCGCTCGGTCCGAGCCACGATCTCTGCCCCGTCGGCTGCTGCCCGGCCCGTGCCCTCAAGCCCGCCGCGGCGGGCGCCGACAGTCCCTACGCCTAGGAGCGTTGTACCTCTGTGACCCCTGTGAGCCCTGTGCCCTCTGTGGCCGACCCCGTCCTGTCCGAACTGCTTGGCCTCGCCCTGGAGGCCGCCCGGCGCGCCGGTGCGCTGCTCCGCGACGGCCGCCCCGCCGATCTCGGGGTGGCCGCGACCAAGTCCAGCCCCATCGACGTCGTCACCGAGATGGACATCGCCGCCGAGAAGCTGATCACCGGCTTCCTCGCCGAGCGCCGCCCCCGGGACGGCTTCCTCGGCGAGGAGGGTGCCAGCTCCGCGGGCAGCAGCGGCATCCGCTGGGTCATCGATCCGCTCGACGGCACGGTGAACTACCTCTACGGGCTGCCGACCTGGGCCATCTCCATCGCAGCGGAACGGGACGGCGAGCGTGTCGTGGGCGTGGTGGAGGCCCCGATGCGCCGTGAGACGTACCACGCGGTCCTCGGCGGCGGTGCGTACGCAAAGGGCGGCGCGTACGGCGACGGCACCGTGCTGCGCACCCGGCCCGCACCGCCGCTCGACCAGGCGCTGGTCTCGACCGGCTTCAACTACGTCACCGACGTCCGTACGCACCAGGCGGACGTCGCCCAGCAGCTGATCCCGAAACTCCGCGACATCCGGCGCAGCGGCTCCGCCGCCGTCGATCTCTGCGATGTCGCCGCGGGCCGGCTGGACGGCTACTACGAGCGCGGGCTCCACCCCTGGGACCTCGCCGCCGGTGACCTGATCGCCCGGGAGGCCGGCGCCCGCACCGGCGGCCGGCCCGGACTGCCCGCCGACGGCGACCTGACCGTGGCCGCGTCACCGGGCGTCTTCGAGCCCCTGCAGACCCTCCTGGAGGATCTGGGCGCCTGGCACGACTGACGCACCCGGCTGCAAAGCGCCCGGTGCGCGCTGTGGCGGGCGTTCACGGACAGCACAGGGCCCCGGCCTCATGGACGATGCCGGGGCCCTGTGCCGACAGCCTCTCAGACGGCCGTGGCGCCGACTTCGACACCGTGCTCGGCGGCGAGGCGGTGCAGGTCGTCCAGCTCTCCCTGCTCGACATCCGCGAGGAAGTCGTCGCCCGTCTCGCGGGCCCTGGTGAGGTCGGACTCGGTGGTCTTGATTCGCTGCAGCAGACCTGCGGTGAAAGCGTCCATGGTGCGCCCCCTCATCGTGGGTCGGTGGCACGGGGGTGTGCCCGGGTTTCCCTCCGCCAGGGGCGGTAGGGCGGGTGATCACGCACTCTCCGGGGACGGAGCGGCCGTGGTGCGCCACATGCATGGCGTGATCGCGGGTGTGAATGCGTCCTCCCCAGGCCCTGGCTCAGAGAAACCTCAACTGGCCCGGAAATCCGGTGAATTCCCCGAAGCCGCAGGTCGTACCGCGCCGCCTTACCGCCGGTTTATACGCGTTGCAGGCAGGATGGTGCTGCACAGACAGTGTTGCTGAGCCGGTCCGATCACGGTCCGTGGGCTCATTCGAACGTTCTGAAGTTTCTAAGGAAGGACAGCGCCGTGCGTGTACTCGTCGTGGAGGACGAGCAGCTGCTCGCCGATGCGGTGGCCACCGGACTGCGCCGGGAGGCCATGGCGGTCGACGTCGTGTACGACGGTGCGGCGGCCCTGGAGCGCATCGAGGTCAACGACTACGACGTCGTGGTGCTGGACCGGGACCTCCCCCTGGTGCACGGCGACGACGTCTGCCGCCGGATCGTCGAGCTGGGCATGCCGACCCGGGTGCTCATGCTCACGGCCTCCGGGGACGTCAGCGACCGGGTGGAGGGCCTGGAGCTCGGCGCCGACGACTACCTGCCGAAGCCGTTCGCCTTCAGCGAGCTGACCGCGCGGGTACGGGCCCTGGGGCGACGCACGACGGTCGCGCTGCCGCCCATCCTGGAGCGCGCCGGCATCAAGCTGGACCCCAACCGCCGCGAGGTCTTCCGCGACGCGCAGGAGATCCAGCTCGCGCCGAAGGAGTTCGCGGTGCTGGAGGTCCTGATGCGCAGCGAGGGCGCGGTCGTCTCCGCGGAGCAGCTGCTGGAGAAGGCCTGGGACGAGAACACCGACCCGTTCACCAATGTGGTCCGGGTGACGGTCATGACCCTGCGCCGCAAACTCGGGGAGCCACCGGTCATCGTCACCGTGCCGGGCTCCGGTTACCGGATCTGAGGCCCGGTGTCCACCGTCCCGGCGCCCCCGACAACGCCGCCGAAACCCACCTGGGACCCCAAACAGCTGGAGCCCCCGTACCCGTGGCTGCGCCCGACCATCCGGATACGGCTCACGCTTCTGTACGGCGGGATGTTCCTGATCGCCGGCATCCTGCTGCTCTCGATCATCTACATGCTGGCCGCACAGGCCCTGCACGTGGGCAGTGAGCTGCCGTTCAAGGTCGTCAGCGGCCAGGTCTCCAGCGATCTGTGCAACCTCTCCGGAGAGGGGTCGTCACCGGCAGCCGTCAACGCGGCCATGAACACGTGTGTCAACCATCAGCGCCAGCAGGCGCTCGACACCCTCCTGAACCGTTCGCTGCTGGCCCTTGTCGGGCTGAGCGTCATCGCCTTCGCCTTCGGCTACGCCATGGCGGGCCGGGTGCTCTCCCCGCTGGGCCGCATCACCCGCACCGCCCGCCGGGTGGCCGGGACGGACCTGTCCCGGCGGATCGAGCTGGACGGTCCCGACGACGAGCTCATGGAGCTCGCCGACACCTTCGACGACATGCTCGACCGGCTGGAGCGGGCCTTCACCGCGCAGCAGCGGTTCGTCGGGAACGCCTCGCACGAGTTGCGTACCCCGCTCGCGATCAACCGCACCCTGCTGGAGGTCCACCTCTCCGACCCGCAGGCTCCGCCGGAGCTCCAGCAGCTCGGCAAGACCCTGCTGGCCACCAACGAGCGCAGCGAGCAGCTGGTCGAGGGGCTGCTGCTGCTCGCCCGCAGCGACAACCAGATCATCGAGCGCAAGCCGGTCGACCTCGCGGAGGTCGCCACGCGCGCGCTCGACCAGACCCGGGCCGAGGCCGAGCAGAAGGGCGTGGAGATCCGTGAGGAGATCGCGCCCGCCGTCGTCCAGGGCAACGGTGTCCTGCTGGAGCGGATCGCGCTGAACCTCGTACAGAACGCCGTGCGCTACAACGTCCGGGAGGAGGGCTGGGTGGAAGTCACCACCGAGCTGCAGCCCGGCCAGGCGCTGCTGGTGGTCTCGAACACCGGTCCCGTGGTGCCGGCGTACGAGATCGACAACCTCTTCGAGCCCTTCAGACGGCTCCGTACGGAGCGAACGGGCAGCGACAAGGGGGTCGGGCTCGGCCTGTCGATCGCGCGGTCCGTGGCGCGTGCTCACGGCGGCCGTATCATCGCGGAACCCCGTGAGGGCGGTGGTCTCGTGATGCGCGTCACCCTGCCGGTCTGAGAGGCTGAGTCCAGCGATACGCACAGGGATTGATTCGTTCGCTTTGAGCGGAATTTTCGGGACCCGCGCCCGCGGGATCCGTGTGTGATCGATCACAGGAGCGAATTTCGGGCGTTCCACGCTCTGTGACCAGGCCTCCTACCCGAAATCCGGCAAAAGTCGGGGTTTTCGGGGGCCGATATCACGGGAAGTACACGGGGTGGCGCCCGTGAAGCGCGGCATTCGGACCGTGTACGGTCCCCTTCGCCACCCAAGCCGACCGCTCCAGAGAGGTCCGCTCGGGTGTCGATTGAGTAACAGACCTTGATGTGAGGCAAAATCTCCGCCTCGGGTCGGGCACAAGTCCGGCCTCTCACGCGTTACGTGCGCTGAGACACCGCAGACACCCAGAGGGGGAGAGCGACACATGGCAACGGATTACGACACCCCACGCAAGACCGATGACGACGTCGACCAGGACAGCCTTGAGGAACTCAAGGCCCGTCGGAGCGACAAGACGGCGTCCGCCGTCGACGTCGACGAGTTCGACGCGGCAGAAGGACTGGAGCTCCCCGGAGCAGACCTGTCCAATGAGGAACTCGCCGTCAGGGTCCTGCCCAAGCAGGCCGACGAGTTCACGTGCATGAGCTGCTTCCTCGTGCACCACCGCAGCCAGCTGGCCCGCGAGAAGAACGGCCAGCCGATCTGCCGCGACTGCGACTAGGTCCGGTCGGACGTGGCAGGCGACACACCGTTCCGGAAGCGGCGCTTGCGACGCAAGCCGTCGGAGGCGAATAAGGGCGGTACAGGCCCGGCAGAGGGCGTAGCAGCCCTTGCCGAGCTGTCCGCCCTGCCACCCTCCGCGGGCGTATCTGACGACGAGCGAGGCCGTTCGGCCTCGCTCGAAGCAGTGGAAGCCGCCATTGCTGCGGAGACAGGACGAGCAGTACCAGCAGCCGGCACGGCCGATGGGGCCGAGCAGACCGGCAGGACGGAGCCCGTGACCGGGGCAGGCCGTCTGCAATCAGTCAAACGGGGCGTACGCAAGGGCGGGGAGAGCGCCAGGACAGCGATCGGTCATATCGCCGACCGGATCATCGAGACCGCTCCCCGCGTCCCTGTACGCGACCTCGCCACCCTGCGCAGGCAGTTCCCGGGCCTCGGCCCCGAGGAGCTCGCCGACAAGCTCGTCGCAGGCGCGAGTAAGGGCACTGCCACCGTCGGCGCCGGTATCGGCGCGGCGGCCATGCTGCCCGTGCCGCCCGCCATGCTCGCCGAGCTGGCCGCGGAGATCACCGGCGTGGCCGCGATCGAGATGAAGCTCGTGGCCGAACTGCACGAGGTCTACGGCCTGCGCCCGCCGGGCGGAATCACCGGGCGCAGCACCGCGTACCTCACGTCGTGGACGGAGGAGCGCGGTATCGATGTCACCCATCCGGCGACGATCGATGCGGCGCTCGGCGGCCAGATGAAGCGGGAGCTGCGCCAGCAGATCGTGAAGCGGATGATGCGCGATCTGCCGAACCTGATCCCGTTCATGGTCGGCGCCGCCATCGGCGCGATGATGAACCGGCGCGACACGAAGAAACTTGCCGAACGGGTCAGGAAAGACCTGCGCAAGGCCCAGATCCCCTGGGACCGGCTCCCGGAGCTGCCGCCCCTGGAGCGGCCGCGGAAGCTGCACAAGGACCTCCCGAAGGAGATCGAGGGCTGAGGGCCGCCCCGGCGGCCCCCAGCGGCGCGAATCGGCTATGCGGCCCGTACGGCCGTGAGCGCCGCCACCAGGGCCTGCGGCTCGCGAGTCGACAGATAGACGTACGGAGTCGGGTCCTCCGGGTCGGTGACCTCCACCCGCACCGCCGTCTGGATGTAGCTGCGCTGCAGCATGAAGGCGCGGGTGTCCGCCTTGTACGTGCGCCACGCGCGCGCCTCCTCGCCCTCCAGCGCCTCCGCCTTGCCGAGTGCCGTCACCGGGATCCGGGCGTCACCCGCGACCAGGGCGCCCGCCACCACCCGGATCCGGGCGGAGCCGTACGAGCTGACCGCGAGCGAGGCCAGCGCGGTGCCGCCGACCAGGCCGGCCAGCAGCGGCAGGGTGCCCAGCGGCAGCAGTATCAGGGCGCAGGCGACCCCCATCAGGAAGGCAAGGAACCACCACGAACGGGGTGCGGTCAGGCGTTCGTCGAAAGGCGGGGTGGAAGGCTGCATGAACCCAAGCTTGGCACGGCGCGACCTGCGGCTACCCGCGCGGGTAAGGTCTGCGCCTGTGAGTGGAACATCTGCGGCTCTTCAGCCACCGGCCGACGCGGTGAAACCGGTCCGGCATCCCGACGCCCCGGTCCCCGGCGAGCTCCTCGGCGCGCACTACGAACACTGTTTCGGCTGCGGTGAAGGGCAGCCGCACGGACTGCACCTCCAGGCGCGGGCCGGCGAGGGTGTCAGCGTCACCGCCGATTTCACGGTGAAGGCCGCCCACCAGGGCGCCCCGGGCCTGGCTCACGGCGGCATCCTGGCCACGGCGCTGGACGAGACGCTGGGCTCGCTGAACTGGCTGCTGCGGGTGATCGCGGTGACCGGGCGGCTGGAGACCGACTTCGTGCGCCCCGTGCCGGTCGACACCGTGCTGCACCTGGACGCCGAGGTCACCGCCGTGCACGGCCGGAAGATCTACTCCCGGGCGACCGGCCGGATCGGCGGCCCGGACGGGCCCGTCGCGGTCCGCGCCGAGGCCCTCTTCATCGAGGTCAAGGTCGACCACTTCATCGAGAACGGCCGCCCCGCCGAGATCCAGGCGGCGATGGCCGACCCGGACCAGGTCAGGCGCGCCCGTGCGTTCGAGGTGAACCCCTGATGCGCCGTCCCGTCGACGTACTGCTCCGCCGGGTCGATCCGGAGGTGCCGATTCCGGCGTACGGGCACCCGGGCGACGCCGGGGTCGATCTGGTGACCACCGAGGCCGCCGAACTCGCCCCGGGCGAACGCGCGATGCTACCCACCGGCGTGTCGATCGCGCTGCCCGACGGGTACGCCGCGTTCGTGCATCCGCGGTCCGGGCTCGCGGCCCGCTGCGGCGTCGCCCTTGTCAATGCCCCGGGGACGGTTGATGCCGGGTACCGTGGAGAGATCAAGGTCATCGTCATCAATCTCGACCCGCGCGAGACCGTGCGGTTCGAGAGGTTCGACCGGATTGCCCAACTGGTCGTCCAGCAGGTCGAGAAGGTGCGCTTCCACGAGGTGTCGGAGCTGCCCGGCTCGGCGCGGGGCGAGGGCGGCTTCGGTTCCACCGGAGGGCATGCCACGGGTGATGTTGAAGGCGTCAGGGGCGGGATCACCCAGGGCGGGAACAGCTACGCTTCGGTCGTACCCGACCGGGAAGGACAGTGACGTGTTCGGACGTCGCAAGAAGAGTGGTTCCGCCGAGGACGTGGCGGACGAAGCGCGCGAGGCCGAGCAGGTCGTCGACGAGCTCGACGACACCGACGCCGCCGAGAGCGGAGCGCGCCGGGCGAACCTCCCGCCGGCGCCGCGGCCGGACGGGCCGTGGGACATCGACGAGGTCTCCCAGCCCGGCGAGGGCCGGGTCGACCTGGGCGGCATCTTCGTGCCCGGGGTCGACGGAATGGAGCTGCGCGTCGAGGTCGCCGGTGACGCGATCGTCGCCGCCACCGTCGTGCTGCGCGACAGCGCGATCCAGCTGCAGGCCTTCGCCGCCCCCAAGAAGGAGGGCATCTGGGGCGAGGTCCGCGAGGAGATCGCCGCCGGCATCACCCAGCAGGGCGGGATCATCGACGAGGTCGAGGGCCCGCTGGGCTGGGAGCTGCGGGCACAGGTCCCCGTGCAGCTTCCGGACGGGACGAACGGCGTGCAGCTGGTGCGCTTCGTCGGCGTCGACGGGCCGCGCTGGTTCCTGCGCGGAGTGATCTCCGGCCAGGGCGCAGTGCAGCCGCAGGCCGCCGGGCTGCTGGAGACGATCTTCCGGGACACCGTGGTCGTCCGTGGCGAGGGCCCGATGGCCCCGCGCGACCCGATCGTCCTCAAGCTCCCCGACGACGCCCAGATGGTGCCCGAGGGTGTGCAGCAGGAGGACCAGGAGAGCTCGAAGTTCTCCGGTGGCATGGGCCAGCTCCAGCGCGGGCCCGAGATCACCGAGGTGCGCTGAACCGCCTCCCGGGGCGTGTGACAGCTTCGGCCGGTGGGCCGTACTTCCCTTCGAGGGAGGTGCGGCCCACCGGCTTTTGCATGCCTGCGGAGCGCACGTGCGGAGCGTGCGACGGTCCACACTCACCGGCGCGTGTATGGGGCGCGTATGGGGCACGTATGGGCGCCGTCAAGGGCGCGCCCTTCCCCGTAAGGAAGCCATCAACGCAGGCCGCGGGGGCTTCGGACGGGGGTTTGCTCATGAGGTCCGAGAATTCGAACCTCATCTAGGAGCACACGGTGGCCGATCTGGCCTTCGTCGTCACCACGATCGCGGTCTTCGCGCTGGTGGCTCTTGTCGCCAAGGGGGTGGCGAAGCTGTGACTGCAGAGAACATCGTCGGTCTGATCGTGGCCGTCGCCCTGCTGGGCTATCTCGTCCTCGCCCTTCTGTACCCGGAGAGGTTCTGAGCCCGATATGAGCCCCGTCCTCGCTGGTGTGCTCCAGCTGCTCGCGCTCGTCGTGGCGCTGGGTCTGGCGTACCGTCCCCTCGGCGACTACATGGCCGGCGTCTACTCCTCGAAGAAGCACCTCCGGGTCGAGAAGTGGATCTACAAGGCCATCGGCGCCAACCCCGACACGGAGATGCGCTGGCCCGCCTATCTCCGTGGCGTCCTCGCGTTCTCCGCGGTGAGCGTCCTCTTCCTGTACCTGCTGCAGCGGCTCCAGGGCAGCCTGCCCGGCTCGCTCGGCTTCTCCTCGATCGACCCCGATCAGGCGTTCAACACGGCGGCCTCCTTCGTTACGAACACCAACTGGCAGTCGTACTACGGCGAGCAGGCCATGGGCCATGTCGTCCAGACCGGCGGCCTCGCGGTGCAGAACTTCGTCTCGGCCTCCGTCGGCATCGCCGTCGCGGTGGCGCTCGTACGGGGCTTCGCCCGCTCCCGCACCGGTGAGCTCGGCAACTTCTGGTCCGACCTGGTGCGCGGCACGATACGGATCCTGTTGCCGATCGCCGTGATCGCCGCGCTCGTGCTCGTGGCGTGCGGCGCCATCCAGAACTTCTCCGGCATCCACGGGGTCGGCCAGTTCATGGGCGGCTCGCAGCAGTGGAACGGCGGTGCGGTCGCCTCCCAGGAGGCCATCAAGGAGCTGGGCACCAACGGCGGCGGTTACTTCAACGCCAATGCGGCGCACCCCTTCGAGAACCCCAACGGGCTCTCGAACCTCCTTGAGATCTTCCTGATCCTGGTCATCCCGTTCTCGCTGACCCGCACCTTCGGGCGGATGGTCGGCTCGCTGAAGCAGGGCTACGCGATCCTCGCGGCGATGGGCATCATCTGGCTCGGCTTCTCCGCGCTGATGATGTGGACCGAGTTTGCCCACCACGGACCCGCGTTCGACATCGCGGGCGGGGCGATGGAGGGCAAGGAGACCCGCTTCGGGGTCGGCGGATCGTCGATCTTCGCCGTGGCCACCACGCTCACCTCGACCGGAGCGGTGAACTCCTTCCACTCCTCGTTCACCGGCCTCGGCGGCGGCATCGCCATGCTGGGCATGCAGCTCGGCGAGATCGCCCCCGGTGGTACCGGCTCCGGCCTCTACGGCATGCTGATCATGGCGATCATCGCGGTGTTCATCGCGGGGCTGATGGTCGGCCGCACGCCCGAGTACCTCGGCAAGAAGATCGGCACCCGCGAGATCAAGCTCGCGGCCTGCTACATCCTCATCACTCCGGCACTGGTGCTCTGCTTCACCGCGGCGGCGATGGCCCTGCCCACCCCGGTCCACTCGATGACCAACTCCGGTGCGCACGGCTTCTCCGAGATCCTGTACGCCTACACCTCCGGCGCCAACAACAACGGTTCGGCATTCGCCGGGCTGGGCGCGGACACCCAGTGGTTCAACACCACGATCGGGCTCGCGATGCTGCTGGGCCGGTTCCTGCCCATGGTCTTCGTCCTGGCCCTGGCCGGCTCGCTCGCCGAGCAGCGGCCCGTACCGGCGACCGTCGGCACGCTCGGCACCCACAAGCCGCTCTTCAGCGGACTGCTGGTCGGCACGATCATGATCGTCGCCGGTCTGACCTACTTTCCGGCCCTGGCGCTGGGGCCGCTGGCCGAGGGGCTGGCGTCATGACCACCACACGTACGCAGCACGACGAATCGATGCATGAGGACGCGATGTCCACTGTCACCAAGGACCTGGCACCGCACCCGGACGCGCCCACCGGTCACCGGACCGAGGGACGCGTCGGCGCGGGGCTGTTCGACCCCAAGCAGCTGCTCAAGTCCTTCCCCGACGCGGTCCGCAAGCTCGATCCGCGGGTGATGGTCAAGTCTCCGGTGATGTTCGTGGTCCTGGCCGGTTCGGTGCTCACCACCGTCCTCGCCGCCCTGGACCCGACCGACTGGTTCGGCTGGGCGATCGCCGCGTGGCTCTGGCTCACCACGATCTTCGCCAACCTGGCGGAGGCGGTCGCCGAGGGCCGCGGCAAGGCACAGGCCGACACGCTGCGCAAGGCCAAGACCGGCACGGTCGCGCGCCGGCTCGTCGGGAAGAACGAAGGGCGCGTACCCGGCACCGATCTGCGCATCGGTGACCTGGTGGTCTGCGAGGCCGGTGACATCGTCCCCGGCGACGGTGACGTCGTCGAGGGCGTCGCCAGCGTCGACGAGTCCGCCATCACGGGGGAGTCGGCACCGGTCATCCGGGAGTCGGGCGGCGACCGCTCGGCCGTCACCGGTGGTACGAAGGTGCTCTCCGACCGCATCGTCATCAAGATCACCACCAAGCCCGGTGAGACCTTCATCGACCGGATGATCAACCTGGTCGAGGGCGCCGCCCGGCAGAAGACGCCCAACGAGATCGCGCTGAACATCCTGCTCGCGTCCCTCACCATCGTCTTCCTGCTGGCCGTCGTCACCCTGCAGCCATTCGCGATCTACGCCGGACAGCGGCAGTCGATGATCGTGCTGACCGCGCTGCTGGTCTGCCTCATCCCGACCACCATCGGCGCGCTGCTCTCCGCGATCGGCATCGCCGGCATGGACCGCCTCGTCCAGCGCAATGTCCTCGCCATGTCCGGACGCGCCGTCGAGGCCGCCGGCGACGTGTCGACCCTGCTGCTCGACAAGACCGGCACCATCACCCTCGGCAACCGGCAGGCCGCCGAGTTCGTCCCGGTCACGGGGGTGACGGAGGCCGAACTGGCGGACGCCGCCCAGCTCTCCTCGCTGGCCGACGAGACGCCCGAGGGCCGCTCCGTCGTCGTCCTGGCGAAGGAGACGTACGGGCTGCGCGAGCGCCACCAGGGTCAGCTCGTCGGGGCCGAGTGGGTCGGCTTCACCGCACAGACCCGGATGTCCGGTGTGGACGTCGAAGGGCGCAGGATCCGCAAGGGTGCGACCGGCTCGGTCGTCGCCTGGGTCGAGGAGCGTGGCGGCACCGTCTCACCGGACGCCCGCACGCTCACCGACCGGATCTCCCAGGCGGGCGGTACGCCGCTGCTGGTCGCCGTCGACGACGAGCGGGGTGCCCGGATTCTCGGGGTCATCCACCTCAAGGACGTCGTCAAGGAAGGGATGCGGGAGCGGTTCGACGAGCTCCGCCGGATGGGTATCCGTACGGTGATGATCACCGGCGACAACCCGCTGACCGCGAAGGCGATCGCCGAGGAGGCGGGGGTCGACGACTTCCTCGCCGAGGCCACGCCCGAGGACAAGATGGCCCTCATCAAGCGTGAGCAGGCCGGCGGCAAGCTCGTCGCGATGACCGGCGACGGCACGAACGACGCGCCGGCGCTCGCCCAGGCCGATGTCGGCGTGGCCATGAACACCGGTACCTCGGCCGCCAAGGAGGCCGGGAACATGGTGGACCTGGACTCCAACCCGACGAAACTCATCGAGATCGTCGAGATCGGCAAGCAGTTGCTGATCACCCGCGGTGCGCTGACCACCTTCTCGATCGCGAACGACGTCGCGAAGTACTTCGCGATCATCCCGGCGATGTTCGCCGCGGTCTACCCGGGCCTGGACAAGCTGAACATCATGCAGCTGTCCTCGCCGGAGTCCGCGATTCTGTCCGCCGTCGTCTTCAACGCGCTGATCATCATCGCGCTGGTGCCGCTCGCCCTGAAGGGCGTGCGCTACCGGCCGAGCAGCGCCGACTCGATGCTCCGGCGGAACCTCGGGATCTACGGGCTCGGCGGCCTGATCGCCCCGTTCATCGGCATCAAGATCATCGACCTGATCCTCTCCCTCATTCCCGGAATCGGCTGATCGCGCCATGACCTCCATGAACAACTCCGCGGGAAACACCGTTCGGCTGCTCTGGGCCGGGTTGCGCGCCCTGCTCGTCCTCACGATCGTCTGCGGCGTGATCTACCCGCTCGCCGTCACCGGCGTCGCCCAGGGCCTCTTCCCGGGCAGGGCGAACGGCTCCGAGATCACGGCGAACGGCAAGGTCGTCGGCTCCGAACTGATCGGCCAGCGCTACGACCTGCCGCTGAAGAAGGGCCAGGAGACCCCGGCCCCGGACCTCAGGTGGTTCCAGCCGCGCCCGTCCAACGGGCTCGGCACCAACAGCGTCAACACCCAGTACAAGCTGATCCTGTCCGGGGCGACGAACCGGTCCGGCGACAACAAGGATCTGATCGACTGGGTCACGGACGCCAAGGCCGCCGTCGTCAAGGACAACTCCGTACCCGGGCACCCGGTCAAGCCCTCGGACGTGCCGGCCGACGCCGTCACCTCCTCCGGGTCCGGTCTCGACCCGGACATCTCCCCGGCGTACGCACAGCTCCAGGTGCGCCGCGTCGCCGAGCGGAACCACCTCGGTGTCGACCAGGTCGAGAAGCTCGTGAAGCAGCACACCGACGGCCGGATCCTCGGCTTCGTGGGCGAGCCGCGGGTCAACGTCCTTCAGCTCAACATCGCGCTCGAGGAGCTGGTGAACGGGGGCTGATCCCTTCGTCGGCGGATGTGCCGGGTCGCCGTGGCCGTGCGGTGAGGTCCACTGCGGCCCGGCGCCGTACCCGCCCGGGGTCCTGGGCCATTGCCCAGCCGTGTGCCTCATGGACATACTGGCGGCCGACGGGGACCGACCACGCATGGGGGAGCGCATGACCGACAGCACCGGCGGAAAGAGCACCGGCGCGCAGGGCGGCACGGCCGTCGCCGAGGACCCGGCCCGCGGGCCGATGGTCCGCGTCGAGGACCTGCACCGCTCGTACGGAACCGGCGCGCGCGCCGTCCACGCGCTGCGCGGGGTCTCCTTCGACGTGCCGCGGGGCGAGCTCGTCGCACTCAAGGGGCGCTCGGGCTCCGGCAAGACAACCCTGCTGAACCTGGTCGGCGGCCTCGACAGCCCCGACGGCGGCCGGATCACCGTCGACGGCACGGACCTCTCCGAGCTCGGCGAGAACGGGCTGCTGGAGCTGCGCCGGGACCGGATCGGCTTCATCTTCCAGTCGTTCGGCCTGATCCCGATCCTGACCGCCGCGGAGAACGTCGGCGTACCGATGCGGCTGCGCAAGGCGGATCCGCGCGAGCGGGAGGACCGGGTGGCCCTGCTGCTCTCGCTGGTCGGGCTCGGCGACCACGGTGCGCAGCGGCCCGGCGAACTCTCGGGCGGCCAGCAGCAGCGCGTCGCCATCGCCCGCGCGCTCGCCAACCGGCCCGCACTGCTGATCGCGGACGAACCGACGGGCCAGCTCGACGCGGAGACGGGGCTCGCCGTGATGGAGCTGTTGCGCGCGGTGGTACGGAGCGAGGCGGTGACCGCGCTGGTGGCGACGCACGATGCGCAGCTGCTGGGGCTGGCGGACCGGGTGCTGGAGCTGAGCGACGGGCACATCGCCGAGTACGCGTAGGGGTGGGGGAGACGGGTGCCCGGGTTCGTCCGTCCCGGGTACCTTTTGTTGCCCATGTTCGGAATATGCGCGATATGCCCGGTTCAGCGCATCAGAATTCTGTCAATTCGGCCTTCTGTCCGGCTCTATGCCCTATTTGCCGTAATTCCTCGGGGTAACGTCGAGTTCGGCTGCCGCATCGGCCGCAGCCGTTCTGAAAGACAATGGGGCCATGGCACGCGGCAAGCTTCGGATCTACCTGGGTGCGGCACCGGGCGTCGGCAAGACCTACGCGATGCTCTCCGAGGCCCATCGCAGGGTGGAGCGGGGCACCGACTGCGTCGTGGCGTTCGTGGAGCACCACGACCGGCCGCGCACCGAGGTCATGCTGCACGGCCTGGAACAGATCCGGCGTCGCGAGATCGAGTACCGGTCCGCCGCCTTCACCGAGATGGACGTCGACGCGGTCCTGGAACGTGCCCCGGCCGTCGCCCTGGTGGACGAGCTGGCCCACACCAATGTGCCGGGCTCCCGCAACGCCAAGCGCTGGCAGGATGTCGAGGAACTCCTCCAGGCCGGCATCGACGTCATCTCCACCGTCAACATCCAGCACCTGGAGTCGCTGGGTGACGTGGTCGAGTCGATAACGGGCGTACGGCAGCGCGAGACCGTCCCCGACGAGGTCGTCCGCCGCGCCGACCAGCTCGAACTGGTCGACATGTCGCCCCAGGCGCTGCGCCGCCGGATGGCCCACGGCAACATCTACAAGCCGGACCGGATCGACGCGTCCCTGTCCAACTACTTCCGCCCGGGCAACCTCACCGCCCTGCGCGAGCTCGCCCTCCTCTGGGTCGCCGACCGGGTCGACGAGTACCTCCAGGAGTACCGCGGCGAACACAACATCCGCTCCACCTGGCAGGCCCGCGAACGCATCGTCGTCGGACTCACCGGCGGCCCCGAGGGCCGTACGCTCATCCGCCGCGCAGCCCGTATGGCCGCCAAGGGCTCCGGCAGCGAGATCCTCGCCGTCTACATCGCCCGCAGCGACGGACTGACCTCCGCGTCGCCCAAGGAACTCACCGTCCAGCGCACCCTCGTCGAGGACCTCGGCGGTACGTTCCACCACGTCATCGGCGACGACATACCCTCGGCGCTCCTCGAATTCGCCCGCGGTGTCAACGCCACCCAGATCGTGCTCGGCTCCAGCCGCCGCAAGGCCTGGCAGTACATCTACGGACCCGGCGTCGGAGCCACCGTCGCCCGCGAGTCCGGCCCCGACCTCGATGTCCACATCGTCACGCACGAAGAGGTCGCCAAGGGCCGCGGACTGCCGATCGCCCGTGGCGCCCGGCTGGGCCGGGCCCGGATCGTCTGGGGCTGGCTGGTCGGGGTCGGCGGCCCGGCCCTTCTCACGGTGCTGCTCACCGGCATGAAGGACGGCCCGGGGCTCGCCAACGACGTCCTGCTCTTCCTCTTCCTGACCGTCGCAGCAGCCCTGATCGGCGGGCTGCTGCCCGCCCTCGCCTCGGCGGCCGTCGGCTCCCTGCTGCTGAACTACTGGTTCACCCCACCGACCCACACCCTGACGGTTCAGGATCCGAGGAACTTCGTCGCCATCGTGATCTTCTTCGCGGTCGCGGTGGCGGTGGCCTCCGTCGTCGATCTGGCGGCCCGCCGTACCCATCAGGCGGCCCGGCTGCGCGCCGAGTCCGAGATCCTCTCGTTCCTCGCGGGCAGCATCCTGCGCGGCGAGACGACGCTGGACGCCCTGCTGGAGCGGGTCCGCGAGACCTTCGCGATGGAGTCCGTCGCGCTGCTGGAGCGGAAGAGCGACGTCGACCCGTGGACCTGTGCGGGCAGCGTCGGCCCCGGGCCGGTCGCCCGCCCCGAGGACGCCGATGTGGACATGCCCGTCGGCGACCACATGGCACTCGCGCTGTCCGGCCGGGTGCTGCCCGCCGAGGACCGTCGCGTGCTCGGCGCGTTCGCCGCCCAGGCCGCCGTCGTACTCGACCGGCAGCGACTGGTCGGGGAGGCGGAGGAGGCCCGCCGGCTCGCCGAGGGCAACCGGATACGGACCGCGCTGCTGGCCGCCGTCAGCCATGACCTGCGGACCCCGCTGGCCGCCATCAAGGCCGCCGTCAGCTCACTGCGCTCCGACGACGTCGCCTGGTCCGACGAGGACCAGGCGGAGCTTCTGGAAGGCATCGAGGCCGGCGCCGACCGCCTCGACCACCTGGTCGGCAACCTCCTCGACATGTCCCGGCTGCAGACCGGCACCGTCACCCCGCTGATCCGCGAGATCGACCTCGACGAGGTGGTCCCGATGGCGCTCGGAGGCGTACCGGAGGACAGCGTCGACCTGGACATCCCGGAGTCGCTGCCGATGGTCGCCGTCGACCCGGGGCTGCTGGAGCGGGCCGTCGCCAACATCGTCGAGAACGCCGTCAAGTACAGCCCCGACGGGGAACGCGTCACGGTGGCCGCCAGCGCGCTGGGCTCCCGGGTCGAGCTACGGGTGGCCGACCGCGGGCCCGGCGTCCCCGACGAGGGCAAGGAGCGGATCTTCGAGCCGTTCCAGCGTTACGGCGACGCCCCGCGCGGCGCCGGAGTCGGCCTGGGACTCGCCGTCGCCCGCGGCTTCGTGGAGTCCATGGGTGGCACCCTCGGAGCCGAGGACACCCCCGGCGGTGGCATGACCATGGTCCTGACGCTCGAGGCGGTGTCGGGATACGTTCCGGTCGGCCCCGACCTGCCGGCGCAGGTCGCCTGATGAATCTTCGTACGCCTCAGTCAGCAGTTCCGTACAGCAGAAAGGCAGGTCCGCGATGACCCGGGTGCTTGTGGTCGACGACGAGCCGCAGATCGTACGCGCCCTCGTGATCAACCTGAAGGCGCGCAAGTACGAGGTGGACGCCGCTCCCGACGGTGCGACCGCCCTGCAGCTCGCCGCCGCGCGCCACCCCGATGTCGTCGTCCTCGACCTCGGGCTGCCGGACATGGACGGCGTCGAGGTGATCAAGGGGCTGCGCGGCTGGACCCGGGTGCCGATCCTGGTGCTCTCCGCCCGCCACACCTCCGACGAGAAGGTCGAGGCGCTGGACGCCGGGGCCGACGACTACGTCACCAAGCCGTTCGGCATGGACGAGCTGCTGGCCCGGCTGCGTGCCTCGGTACGGCGGGCCGAGCCGGTCGGCCAGGACGGCGCCGACGACGTCGTGATGGTCGAGACCGAGGGGTTCACCGTGGATCTGGCGGCGAAGAAGGTCCACCGCGAGGGACGCGACGTGCGGCTCACCCCTACCGAGTGGCATCTGCTGGAGGTCCTGGTCCGCAACGGCGGCCGGCTGGTCAGCCAGAAGCAGCTGCTGCAGGAGGTGTGGGGGCCCTCCTACGGCACCGAGACCAACTATCTGCGGGTCTACATGGCACAGCTCCGGCGCAAGCTGGAGGCGGATCCCTCGCACCCCCGGCACTTCGTCACCGAGCCGGGCATGGGCTACCGCTTCGAACGCGGCTGACGCCCGAGCGCACCGGATCGACGGCGGCCGGCGCCCCGCGCGTACCGGACGGGCGTCAAGACCGGGCCGTACCGGGTACCCCGTTCGAGTGGGAGAACGGACATCTACCGGACCGCCGTGGCCCGGTACCCTTCGGGTATGAGTGCTGTTCCACGTCCCGAGAAGGCGGAGAGGCCGTCCGGCCGCTTTCGCCGGATGCTCGACCGGCTGTCCAGCTCCCAGCAGGACCTGGAGTCGGAGGAGCTGCAGGAGGACTCGCAGGCATCGGGTTGCACGCGGATCTCCGACTGCACCGACCGCCAGATCGTCAAGGTGACTGGTACGTTGCGGACCGTCACCCTGCGGCCGCGCGCCGGAGTGCCCGCCCTGGAGGCGGAGCTCTTCGACGGCACCGCACCGCTCGACGTGGTCTGGCTGGGCCGGCGCTCCATCCTGGGCATCGAGCCGGGCCGCAAGCTCATCGCCTCGGGCCGGATCGCCATGAGTCACGGGCGCCGGGTGCTGTTCAACCCCAAATACGAACTCCGACCGCTCGGCAAGGAGTAGCCGGTGACGTCTCTCGACAAGCCGACGTCCGACACGGACCGCACCAACCCCACCGCCCAGCAGGAGGCCGACGCCAAGGCGGTCACCGAAGCCGCCCTCTTCGAGGCATTCGGCGGCATCCGAGGGATGGTGGAGACAGTCCTTCCCGGGCTGCTCTTCGTCACGGTCTTCACCATCTACAAGGACCTGCACACCTCGGCCATCGCGGCGCTGGCCGTGTCCCTGGTCCTCGTCGCCGTACGGCTGATCCGCAGGGACACCGTCAAGCACGCCTTCAGCGGGGTCTTCGGCGTCGCCTTCGGTGTGGTCTTCGCGATGATGACGGGCAATGCCAAGGACTTCTACCTGCCCGGGATGCTCTACACGCTGGGTCTGGCCCTCGCGTACCTCGTCACGACCCTCGCAGGGGTGCCGCTGATCGGCCTGATGCTGGGCCCGGTCTTCAAGGAGAACCTCTCCTGGCGTACCAGGAACCCCGGCCGCAAGAAGGCGTACGCCAAGGCCAGCTGGGCCTGGGGGCTGATCCTGCTCGCCAAGTGCGCGATCCTCTTCCCGCTCTACTGGTGGGCCGACACCGCGCAGCTCGGCTGGGTCCTGGTCGCCCTGAAGATCCCGCCGTTCCTGCTCGCGGTGTATCTGACCTGGGTCTTCCTCGCGAAGGCGCCGCCGCCGATCGACGTCTTCGCCGAGATGGAGGCGGAGGAGGAGGCCGAGAAGGCCCGCAAGGCGGAAGCCGCCGCGGCCGTCCGTCACCACGAGGTCTGACCGGTCCGCGACAGCCGAAGGGGCCCGGAACCGTTACGTACGGTTCCGGGCCCCTTCGGCGTACAGGAGAATACGGGACGGCAGCCGTCAGCCGCCGCTGATCTCGCGACGCACCGAGAGGAGGTCCTCCAGCTGCTCCTCGCGCGCCTGGGCGGCCACGAACAACAGCTCGTCACCGGCCTCCAGCGTCTCCTCGGAGCTCGGCGTCAGCACCCGTGTACCGCGGATGATGGTGACCAGCGAGGTGTCCTCCGGCCACGCCACATCGCCGACCTGGGTACCGGCCAGCGCCGACTCCGGGGGCAGCGTCAGTTCGACCAGGTTGGCGTCGCCGTGGCTGAAGCGCAGCAGCCGGACCAGATCGCCGACGCTCACCGCTTCCTCGACCAGCGCGGACATCAGACGCGGCGTGGAGACCGCGACATCGACGCCCCACGACTCGTTGAACAACCACTCGTTCTTCGGGTTGTTGACCCGGGCGACGACCCGCGGCACGCCGTACTCCGTCTTGGCGAGCAGCGAGACGACCAGGTTCACCTTGTCGTCGCCGGTCGCGGCGATCACGACATTGCACCGTTGGAGCGCCGCCTCGTCCAGCGAGGTGATCTCGCAGGCGTCCGCGAGCAGCCACTCGGCCATCGGCACCCGCTCCACCGAGATGGCGGTCGGCGCGTTGTCCACGAGCAGCACCTCGTGGCCGTTCTCCAGCAGCTCGCCCGCGATGGAACGGCCCACCGCGCCGGCCCCGGCAATCGCGACACGCATCAGTGACCGCCCTCCTCAGGACCCTCGGCGAAGGCCGCCTCGACCTTCGCGACCTCGTCCGTTCGCATCATCACGTGGACCAGGTCGCCCTCCTGCAGCACCGTCTGCGACGAAGGCAGTATGGCTTCGCCCAGTCGGGTGAGGAACGCCACGCGGACGCCTGTCTCCTCCTGCAGTGTGCTGATCTTGTGCCCGATCCACGACGGCGTGGTGTGCACCTCGGCGAGCTGGACACCACCGCTCGGGTCCCGCCACAGCGGCTCGGCGCCCGACGGCAGCAGCCGCCGCAGCATCTGGTCCGCGGTCCAGCGCACGGTGGCGACCGTGGGGATGCCGAGGCGCTGGTAGACCTCGGCGCGCCGCGGGTCGTAGATCCGCGCCGCGACGTTCTCGATGCCGAACATCTCGCGGGCCACCCGGGCGGCGATGATGTTCGAGTTGTCGCCGCTGCTCACCGCGGCGAACGCACCGGCTTCCTCGATCCCCGCCTCACGGAGGGTGTCCTGGTCGAAACCGACGCCGGTGACCCGCCGTCCGCCGAATCCGGACCCGAGGCGTCGGAACGCCGTGGGGTCCCGGTCGATCACGGCGACTGTGTGCCCCTGCTGCTCCAGGGTCTGCGCGAGAGCGGCTCCTACTCGCCCGCAGCCCATGATGACGATGTGCACCTTGCGCCTACCTCGCAGTCCTGGTCGTCCGGCTGACCTGCGAAAACACCCTGCTCACACTCTTTCCTCAGCTTGCCGGGCAAACAACGGGGCAACGTTTTCCGGCGTTGCCCGGGATGAGCTTATGCGGCCACGGACGCGTCGCCCCATTCGAGTGTGCTTTCACCGCGGCGGTGCCTGCAAAGGGGTGGCAAAGCGGAACGCCGGGGCAGACGCCCGCCGCCGGCCGTTGTGCACAGCACAGCACAGGACATCGGGCCCCGAGGCTGAACTCTTGAGTCTCGCAGTCACAGACATCTAACATGTCAGTTCATGGAGACTCTCCGGCCCGTCCAACGGACTCTGCTGCGGGACACCGCGTACGGGGCCATCCGCGACGCCATAGTCCGTGGCGAGATCCCACCCGGCGCGTCCGTGCGCGACGCCGACCTCGCCGAACGGCTCGGACTCTCCCGCGCCCCGGTCCGCGACGCCCTGTCCCGGCTCACCGGCGAAGGCCTCGTCGAGAGCAAGCCGCAGAGCTATACACGGGTGACGCGGCTCGTCCCGCGCGACGTACGCGACGCTGCCGCCGTCGTACGCGCCATGCAGGAACTTGCCGCCCGCACCGCCGTACCCCTGCTCACCGACGCGGACATCACCGCGATGCGCGCGGCGAACTACCGCTTCCGGGCAGCGACCCGGGGCGGTGACGTCGCGGGCGCGCTGCGCGCCGACGACGAGCTGCACGACGTCCTCGTCACCGCCTGCGGCAATCGCGCCGTCGCCGCCACCGTCGAGCGTTACACGCCGCTGATCCGGCGCCTGGAATGGCGGCAGTTCGGCACGGAGAGCGCTGCGCACGGCTCGGCAGGACTGCACGACCGGCTGATCGAGGTGTGCGCGGCGCGCGATGCGGAGGCCGCAGCCCGGATCACCGCGGAGATCTGGCGCGCCCTCGAAGAACTGGCTGACGAACCCGCTGACGACGAACCCGCCGACGAGACATCGGCCGACGCGCCCTGACCGGCTGACCGGCTGACCGCAGGAACCGCAGAAGCCCGCAGAACCCGCCACCCCATGACGTCAGGAGCCCCATGACGACCTCCGCCGCCTCCGCCGCATCCCTCTCCTCGTACGCCCGCTATCCGCTCCTCTTCGGCCCCTCGCCCGTGCACCGCCTCGACCGCCTCACTGCTCACCTCGGCGGCGCCGCGGTCTGGGCCAAACGCGAGGACTGCAACTCCGGCATCGCGTACGGCGGCAACAAGACCCGCAAGCTCGAATACCTCGTCGCCGACGCCCTGGCGAAAGGCTGCGACACGCTCGTCTCGATCGGCGGCGTGCAGTCCAACCACACCCGTCAGGTGGCGGCGGTCGCGGCCCGGGCGGGCCTGAAGTGCGTACTCATCCAGGAGAGCTGGGTGGAGTGGCCCGACGCCGTCTACGACAAGGTCGGCAACATCCTGATCAGCCGCCTCGCGGGCGCCGATGTCCGCCTGGTGCGCGCGGGGTTCGGCATCGGCGTCAAGGAGAGCTGGGAGCTGGCGCTGCGCCAGGTCGAGGAGGGCGGGGGACGTCCGTACGCCATCCCGGCCGGCGCCTCCGACCATCCGCTCGGCGGACTCGGCTTCGCGGGCTGGGCGTACGAGGTGGCCGAGCAGGAACGCGAGCTCGGCGTCTTCTTCGACACCGTCGTCGTCTGCTCGGTGACCGGTTCCACCCAGGCCGGCATGGTCGCGGGCTTCGCCGCCATCGAGGAGGCGGGCGGCCGCCCCCGCCGCGTCCTGGGCGTCGATGCCTCCGCCGAGCCCGCCCGTACCCGCGACCAGATCGCCAGGATCGCCGCCGCCACCGCGCAGCTCATCGGCGTACGGCGGGAACTCACCGTCGACGACATCGAACTGGACGAGCGGTACCACGCGGGGACGTACGGCATCCCCGACGACACCACCCTCGACGCCATGCTGCTGGCCGCCCGCACCGAGGGCATGATCACCGACCCCGTCTACGAGGGAAAGTCGATGGCCGCCACCGTCGACCTCGTGGCGCGCGGTGAGATCGACCGGAACGCCACCGTCCTCTACGCCCATCTCGGTGGCCAACCGGCACTGAACGGTTACAGTGCGCTGTTCTCGTAGGCGGCGAGTGCAAGGATTCCGTTAAGGATTCCGTGGCGTTCTCGGCTATGTGCAGGAGATTGCGGGGCCACGGGGGTGGTGTGTGGGCGGCCTCCATACGGAACGCTTACGATCCTCTGCGTGTCCAAACTGACCGACGTGCCCAAACGGATCCTGATCGGCCGGGCGCTGCGCAGCGACAAGCTGGGGGAAACACTCCTCCCCAAGCGCATCGCCCTCCCCGTCTTCGCATCCGACCCGCTGTCCTCGGTGGCGTACGCACCAGGAGAAGTTCTCCTGGTGCTGTCCGTCGCGGGCGTGTCGGCGTACCACTTCAGCCCGTGGATCGCGGCCGCTGTCGTGGTCCTGATGTTCACGGTCGTCGCCTCGTACCGGCAGAACGTGCACGCCTACCCGAGCGGTGGCGGCGACTACGAGGTCGCCACCACCAACCTCGGCCCCAAGGCCGGCCTGACCGTCGCCAGCGCCCTGCTGGTCGACTACGTCCTGACCGTCGCCGTGTCGATCGCCTCCGGTGTGGAGAACCTCGGCTCCGCGGTCCCGTTCGTCGTCGAGCACAAGACGGTCTGCGCGATCGGGGCCATCGTGCTGCTGACGCTGATGAACCTGCGGGGCGTCAAGGAGTCCGGCAAGCTCTTCGCCATCCCCACCTATCTCTTCGTGGCGGGCGTCTTCGTCATGATCGCCTGGGGTGCGTTCCGCGGTCTTGTCCTCGGCGAGACCATGCACGCCCCGACCGCGGACTACGAGATCAGGCCCGAGCGCGAGGGCCTGGCCGGGTTCGCCCTCGTCTTCCTGCTGCTCCGGGCGTTCTCCTCCGGCTGTGCGGCGCTGACCGGCGTCGAGGCGATCAGCAACGGTGTCCCCGCCTTCCGCAAGCCGAAGAGCAAGAACGCCGGGACCACCCTCGCCATGATGGGGCTGCTGGCCGTCACCATGTTCTGCGGCATCATCGCCCTGGCCATGGCCACCGGTGTGAAGATGGCGGAGAACCCGGCGAAGGACCTGATCCACAACGGCGTCGCCGTCGGTTCGAGCTTTGTCCAGGACCCGGTGATCTCCCAGGTCGCGGCCGCCGTCTTCGGCGAGGGATCGTTCCTCTTCGTCATCCTCGCCGCGGCCACCGCCCTCGTGCTCTTCCTGGCCGCCAACACCGCGTACAACGGCTTCCCGCTGCTCGGCTCGATCCTCGCCCAGGACCGGTACCTGCCGCGCCAGCTTCACACCCGCGGCGACCGGCTCGCCTTCTCCAACGGCATCGTGCTGCTGGCCGGCGCGGCCATCCTGCTCACCTGGGTCTACGGAGCCGACTCCACCCGGCTGATCCAGCTCTACATCGTCGGTGTGTTCGTCTCCTTCACCCTCAGCCAGACCGGCATGGTGCGGCACTGGAACCGCCATCTGAGCACCGAGAAGGACCCGGCCAAGCGCCGCCACATGATCCGCTCCCGGGCGATCAACACCTTCGGCGCCTTCTTCACGGGCCTGGTGCTCGTCGTCGTCCTCGCCACGAAGTTCACCCACGGCGCCTGGGTGGCGCTGCTCGGCATGGTGATCTTCTACGGGACGATGACCGCGATCCGCAGGCACTACGACCGCGTCGCCGAGGAGATCTCCGCCGACGAGGCCCCGTCCGACGACACCATGAAGCCCTCCAGGGTCCACTCCATCGTCCTGGTCTCCAAGCTGCACCGGCCCACGCTGCGCGCGCTCGCGTACGCCAAGCTGATCCGCTCCGACCAACTGGAGGCGCTCTCCATCAGCGTCGACCCGACCGAGACGAAGGCGCTCAAGGAGGACTGGGAGCGGCGCGGCATCAACATCCCGCTGAAGATCCTCGACTCCCCGTACCGCGAGGTGACCCGCCCGGTCATCGACTACGTGAAGAGCCTCCGCCGGGAGAGCCCGCGCGATGTGGTCAGCGTCTACATCCCGGAGTACGTGGTCGGCCACTGGTACGAGCATCTGCTGCACAACCAGAGCGCCCTGCGCCTCAAGGGGCGGCTGCTGTTCACCCCCGGTGTCATGGTGACGTCCGTCCCGTACCAGCTGGAATCCTCCGAGGCCGCGAAGAAGCGCGCCAGGAAGCGCGCGGACTGGAACGCTCCGGGTTCGGTGCGCCGGGGCCCCGTGGAACGAAGGACCAAGGAGACCAGCAAGAGCTGACCTTCCGTGCCCGCCGTTTGGTAAGCGGCCGGACGCCACCCGCGTAGACTCGTGGGTTGTTGTCCGGCCGTTTTCCTTTGATCTCTGGAGCCACCCCCTCATGCAGAACGAATCCACCTCGTCGCCGGCCGAGGACTCGCAGACCGGGGACTCACTGATCGGCGAGGAGTACGAGGTCGAGGTGGGCCCCGTCGCCCACGGTGGCCACTGCATCGCCCGTACCTCGGAGGGCCAGGTCCTCTTCGTGCGGCACACCCTCCCCGGCGAGAAGGTCGTCGCACGGGTCACCGACGGCGCGAAGGACTCCCGCTTCCTGCGGGCCGACGCCGTCACGATCATCGAACCGTCCAAGGACCGTGTCGAGGCCCCCTGCCCGTACGCCGGCCCCGGCAAGTGCGGCGGCTGCGACTGGCAGCACGCCAAGCCGGGCGCCCAGCGGCGGCTCAAGGGCGAGGTCATCGCCGAACAGCTCCAGCGCCTCGCGGGCCTCACCCCCGAGGAGGCGGGCTGGGACGGCACCGTCATGCCGGCCGAGGGTGACAAGCTCCCCAAGGGCGAGGTGCCCGCGTGGCGAACCCGCGTCCAGTACGCCATCGACGAGAACGGCCGGGCCGGCCTGCGCAAGCACCGCTCGCACGACGTCGAACCGATCGAGCACTGCATGATCGCGGCGCCCGGAGTCTCCGAACTCGGCATCGAGCAGCGCGACTGGACCGGCATGGCCTCGGTGGAAGCCATCGCCGCCACCGGTTCCAACGACCGCCAGGTCATCCTCACCCCGAAGCCCGGCGCCCGGCTGCCGCTCGTCGAGCTCGACAAGCCGGTCTCGGTCCTGCGCGTCGACGAACGCGACGGCGGCATCCACCGGGTCCACGGCCGCGGCTTCGTCCGCGAACGCGCCGACGACCGCACGTACCGCGTCGGCTCCGGCGGCTTCTGGCAGGTCCACCCGCAGGCCGCCAACACCCTCGTCCGCGCCGTCATGCAGGGCCTGCTGCCCCGCAAGGGCGACACCGCCCTCGACCTGTACTGCGGCGTCGGCCTGTTCGCCGGCGCCCTCGGCCAGCGCATCGGCGAGAAGGGCGCGGTGCTCGGCATCGAGTCCGGCAAGCGCGCTGTGGAGGACGCACGCCACAACCTCCAGGACCTCGACCGGGTCCGCATCGAGCACGGCAAGGTCGAGCAGATCCTGCCCCGCACCGGCATCACCGAGTGCGACCTGATCGTCCTCGACCCGCCGCGCGCGGGCGCGGGCAAGCAGACGGTGAAGCACCTGACCGGCCTCGGCGCCCGCCGCATCGCCTACGTCGCCTGCGACCCGGCGGCACTCGCCCGCGACCTGGCGTACTTCCGGGACGGCGGCTACAAGGTGCGGACGCTGCGGGCGTTCGATCTGTTCCCGATGACGCATCACGTGGAGTGCGTCGCGATCCTTGAACCGGCCGCGAAGGGCTCCTGACCTGCGGTTTCGTGCGTGCTTCTTGGCCTCGGTGAGTTCCTTCTCAGTGGCGACGTGCTCTTCCCGGTCCTGTTCCTGGAGGACGAGGAACCCCACTGCTTGTCCTTGCGTGGTGATGGTGAAGTGGGGTGGTGCGCTGCGGCGGCGGTGCGGCCGGGGTGCGGCACCTGTCGCTCCGGCCGAGCAGGAGTGTCCTCCGCCCTCGGCAGCGGTGATCAGTGCCTGGACGAGGCGGAGAGCGCGCCCTTGCACGGGTCTGGTCAGGCCGAGCGGCTGGGATTGGTTCTGCATGGCTCGGACCCACGGTGTGCGGGCGGGTGAGCCGGGACTGGACAGGGACGGGTTCGAGGACGGCAAGGCGCCAGGCGGGGATGTCGACCAGCTTGATCTCGTACCCGTCACGGCACCAACCCCCGTACAACTCCTTTGCCTTCGGGACCCTTCCCGACCTGCGCGCGGCAGCGATGCGGGACGGCCAGTTCACGGAGTCCGGACCACTGCCGCTCTTGACGATCCGGCCGCCGGCGTCCGCGAGGTCTCGCAGCAGCTGTTCCGTGAACGTCACACGAATCTGTGAGGTGGCGCGTGGCTCTCGCGCAGGGGCAGGAACCGCGTGGGCTCCTGCGGAGGGAGGCTGCGGCCCGGCTTGCGTCTTCCGCGTGTGTAACTCGCCGAAGGGATAAGTACCGTGCGTCAGGTAGTGCTGGCCAGCGCTCGTCAGGACGACGCTCCACTGCCCGGCCCGCCGGGAGACCTTGGCCAGGCCCCTGTTCTGCAGTGCTTGGCAGGTGGTCTTGTAGGAGTTGGACTCCCATATGCCGGCAGGGCAACCTGCCCCCACCCACTGCAGCACCGCAAGCTGACGTTCATTGACCTGCCGCTCCAATGGCCTGCCTTCGACTCGAGGCTGACGTTCGACGGCCGGATGTTGCCAGCTTTGGTTGTCGACGACGGGTGCTTCGCGACGGATTCGCTCGAATGGGCATTTGACGTCGGCTCCCTTTCGGGCTCGGGGCCGACGCCAGAAGGCGGGGCCGAGCTGGAGGCCCCTCGCCCCACCAACCGGGAGTTGCCCCGCGTGCCGAACCATCGTGTCCGGCCTGTGCAGGTGGGCAGGCCCCTGAGAGGCCCTGCCCACATGTGATCAGGCGGAGACGCCGACCGGCTGCACAGGAGAGACCAGAGCGGCGAGGTACCGCTCGGTGTCGAGTGCGGCCTGGCAGCCGCTGGCGGCTGCGGTGATGGCCTGGCGGTAGGTATGGTCGACGACGTCGCCAGCGGCGAAGACGACGGGGATGTTCGTACGGGTGGAGGGCGCCTCGACATTGATGTAGCCCTCGTCGTCGAAGTCGATCTGGCCGGTGAAGAGTTCGGTGCGGGGGTCGTGACCGATGGCGATGAACAGGCCGGTGACGTCGAGGTCGCGGGTCTGGCCGGTGAAGGTGTCGAGGAGGACGACGCCGCCAAGCATGCCGTTCTCGGACTTGATCTCGGCGATCTCGCTGTCGAAGGCGAAGGAGATCTTGTCGTCGGCGAACGCGCGGTTCTGCATGGCCTTGGAGGCGCGAAGGGTGGAGCGGCGGTGGACGACGGTGACGGAGCGGGCGAAGCGGGTGAGGAAGGTGGCCTCCTCCATCGCGGTATCGCCGCCGCCGACCACGACGATGTCGCGGTCGCGGAAGAAGAAGCCGTCGCAGGTGGCGCACCAGGACACGCCCCGCCCGGAGAGCTCATCCTCGTTGGGGAGGCCGAGCTTGCGGTAGCCGGAGCCGGTCGCGATGACCACGGCCCTCGCACGGTGGACGGTGCCGGCGGAGTCCGTGACGGTCTTGATGTCGCCGGTGAGGTCGACGGAGACGATGTCGTCGTCGATCATCTCGGCGCCGAATCGCTCGGCCTGGGCCCGCATGTTGTCCATGAGGTCGGGGCCGTCGATGCCGTTGGGGAAGCCGGGGAAGTTCTCGACCTCGGTCGTGGTGGTGAGGGAGCCGCCGACGAAGATCGAGCTGCCGAAGAGCAGGGGCCCCAGCTGGGCGCGGGCGGTGTAGAGGGCGGCGGTGTATCCGGCGGGGCCGGAGCCTATGACGATGACGTTGCGTACGTCGTCATCGGTGGCGGCGGTCGGGTCAGTCGCTGAGGTCACGCCTCCGGCTTCGCGTCGATCTCGGTGATGAGGCCCTCGATGAGGCCCTTGATCTCGTCGCGGATGGGGCGGACGGCCTCGACGCCCTGGCCGGCCGGGTCCTCCAGGGCCCAGTCGAGGTACTTCTTGCCGGGGAAGATCGGGCAGGCGTCGCCGCAGCCCATGGTGATGACGTAGTCCGACGCCTGGACGGCCTCGGTCGTGAGGACCTTGGGCTTCTGGTCGGAGATGTCGACGCCGACCTCCTTCATCGCCTCGACCGCGGCCGGGTTGACCTGGTCGCCGGGGATGGAGCCGGCGGAGCGGACCTCGATCCGGTCGCCGGCGAGGTGGTTGAGGAATCCGGCGGCCATCTGGGAGCGGCCGGCGTTGTGGACGCAGACGAAGAGCACGGAGGCGAGCGGAGCGGTCATCGGTTCTTCCTTAGACAAGGTTGGAGCGTGGTGCGGGGGACGGGAAGCTTCAGGTGCCGGGCAGGGTGTCCAGCAGGGTGGTGATGCGGGCGTCGATGGCGTCGCGGATGGAGCGCACGACCGCGATCGGGGCGCCGTCAGGGTCGGGGACGGGCCAGTCCAGGTAGCGGTGGCCGGGCACCACGGGGCAGGCGTCGCCGCAGCCCATGGTGATCACGATGTCGGCGGCCTGGACGACCTCGTCGGTCAGCGGCTTGGGGTAGACCTCGTCGAGTGCGACGCCGGCCTCGGTGAGGGCCTGGACCACGTGCGGGTCGACGGCGCCGGAAGGGTGGGTGCCGGCGGAGGAGACGATGACGTCGTGCCCGGCCCGGTGGGCCAGCAGGGCGGCGGCCATCTGGGAGCGCCCGGCGTTGTGGCTGCACACGAACAGCACCCGCGGCCGACCACCGGTGCCGGCCGGGTTCTCGACGTGCGCCAGTGCGTCCAAGCGCTCGGCGGCGAATCGCTCCGCGAGCACCACGAGGCGGGTGCGGATGTGCGCGTGCGCGGCGAGCTGCTCGTAGGAGTCGGCAATTAGCCGCTGTACCGTCTCCGCGGAGTACCGGCCCTGGTGACGCACGGCAAGGCGGGCGACACCGGCCGCGAGACGTTCGTCGGGAAGGACCGGGCGCGAGGACGCGGTCATGACGAGAACCCCCTGGGTTCAAAAGAGGTCAGCCCAGGCTGGTATCAGCTCCGGGTGATGTGAGAGTATCAGCCCATGATGACGTCAGTCGATACTGATCTGGTCCGGGTTCTGGGTGATCCTCTGCGCCTCCAGATCGTGACCCTGCTCGCCCGCGAGACGCTGTGCACCACCCACCTCGTCGAGGAGACCGGTGCCAAGCAGACCAACCTCTCCAACCACCTGAGAGTGCTGCGCGAGGCCGGGATCGTCGAGACGGAGCCTTGCGGCCGCTTCACCTACTACCGCCTGAAGCCGGACGTCATCGAAGCCCTGGCCGGTCAGTTCGCTGCTCTCGCCGAGACCGCGCGCGCCAACGCCGACACCAAGAGAGCCTGCCCGTAGCCTCTCGCCTCACCTGCCCGAGGAGACTCTGCCCGTGACCGCCACCGAGCCCGCCGCGAGCGACGCCATAGCCGCCGACACGTCGCCGCAGCCCGCGCCCGGCGCCACCTCGCCCCGTACCCCGCTGGTCGCCCGAGCCGCCGCCGAGTTCGTCGGCACCACCGCCCTGGTGGCGATCGTCGTCGGCTCCGGCATCCAGGCCACCGACCTCACCGACGACGTCGCGCTGCAGCTGCTCGCCAACTCCACTGCCACCGTCTTCGGCCTCGGCGTCCTCATCGCCCTCATCGGGCCCGTCTCCGGTGCGCACTTCAACCCGGCCGTCACCCTGGCCGAGTGGTGGACCGCCCGCCGTGGCGGTGCGGGAGTGAACGGGCGCGAGCTCGCCGTTTACGTCCCCTCCCAGGTCGTCGGCGCGATCGCGGGCGCGATCCTGGCGGACGCGATGTTCGGCGAGCCGCTGGTGAAGTGGTCCACGCACGACCGCTCGGCAGGCAACCTGCTCCTCGGCGAGGTCGTCGCCACCGCCGGCCTGATCCTGCTGATCTTCGGCCTGGCCCGCACTGACCGTCTGCGTTTCGCGCCTGTCGCGGTCGCCTCGTACATCGGCGCCGCGTACTGGTTCACCTCCTCGACCTCCTTCGCCAATCCCGCGGTGACCATCGGCCGGGCCTTCACGGACACCTTCGCGGGCATCGCCCCCGCCTCCGTCCCTGCGTTCATCGGCATGCAGCTGATAGGCGCGGTCGTGGGCCTGGCCCTGGTGGCGGTCATCTTTGTGCGCGGCAAGACGCACGCCGAATGACACAGGCTCCGGACGTGGTGGTGATTGGAGGCGGCCAGGCCGGGCTCGCCGCCAGCTACCACCTGCGCCGCCTCGGCCTGGACTTCGTCGTCCTCGACGCTCAGGCCACCCCGGGCGGTGCGTGGCAGCACACCTGGGACTCCCTCCACCTCTTCTCCCCGGCCGCGTACTCCTCCCTGCCCGGCCGCCTGATGCCGCCGCAGCCGGGGGAGACGTACCCGGACGCCGCGCATGTCGTCGCGTACCTCACCGACTACGAGCAGCGCTACGAACTCCCCGTCGTCCGGTCCGTCCGCGTCGAAGCAGTCCACCGGGATGGCGAGTTCCTGCGCGTCGAGGCGGACGCCGGCACGTGGCAGGCCCGTGCGGTGATCAGCGCCACCGGCACCTGGTGGCGGCCCTTCGTCCCCGCCGTGCCCGGCCGTACGGAGTTCCAGGGCGATCAGCTCCACACCGTGGAGTACCGCAGCGCGTCCGACCTCGCCGGAAAGAAGGTCGTGGTGGTGGGTGGTGGCAACTCCGGCGCCCAGATCGCCGCCGACCTCGCCTACGACACCGACCTCACTTGGGTCACGCAGCGACCCGCGCGTTTCCTCGCCGACGACATCGACGGCCGCGCCCTCTTCGACCACGCCACCGCCCGCCGCCGTGCCCTCGACGAAGGTCGCACGGGCACCGGTGGCGTCGCCTCGCTCGGCGACATCGTCGCCGTACCGCCCGTACGCGAAGCACGTGACGCCGGACGCCTCAAGGCTCAGCCGATGTTCACCCGTCTCACCGCGACCGGCGTGGAGTGGGCCGACGGCACAACCGCCGACGCCGACGCGATCATCTGGTGCACCGGCTTCCGCCCCGCCCTCTCCCACCTCGCCCCACTCGGCCTCCGCGGCCCGCGCGGCCACATCCCCACCATGGGCACCCGGGCCGTGGATGAGCCCCGCCTGCACCTGCTGGGCTACGGCGACTGGACCGGCCCCGCCTCCGCCACTCTCATCGGCGTCGGGCGCCCAGCCCGTGACGCGGCCCGTGAGATCGTGGGGTTGCTGAGGGCTTGACCTTCAAGTCGACTTGAAGGTTTACGTTCGAGGTATGAGCACTCTGCGGATTTCCCAGCTGGCCGAACGCTCCGGCGTTCGCCCGTCCACGCTGCGGTTCTACGAGTCGGCCGGGCTGTTGCCGGCCGAGCGCACCGCGGCCGGCTATCGCTTCTACGACGAGGAGTCGGTGGAGCGCCTGGCCTTCATCTCCTCCTCCAAGCTGCTGGGGCTCGCGCTGGAGGACATCCGTGACCTCCTCGATGTGCGGGACGAGGGGGTGTGCGCGGCGGTGCGGGCCCGGATGGTGCCGATGGTCGCTGACCGGATCGCGGACGCGGACCGGCGAGCGGCGGAGCTGGCTGCGTTCTCCGCCCACCTGGCCGGGGTGCACGAGAGGCTGGCCGGTCCGGCTCCGGCGGGCGCCTGCGGCCCGGACTGCGGCTGCAACAGCGAAAGTGACGCGCCGGGCCCCGTCCTGGTCGCACTGTCGCCCACCCGTCCACCGGCCCCGGACTCCGTACCTGCTGAGGCCGGGGAGCTGTGGCGCGAGACACCAGTGGCCTGCACCCTGAGCGGCGATGAGCTGGGGGAGCGCACGGTGCAGTGGCGGGACCTCGTCGCCCGGGCCACCGCGCGCCAAGAGATCCCGGACGGGGTGCGTCTGACGTTCCCCAGTGCCCCTGAGCTGGCCGCCGATGTCGCTTCGCTGGCGGCGGCAGAACAGGGATGCTGCGCCTTCTTCGACTTCACCCTGCATCTGACCCCCGCCTCGCTGGAGCTGACCGTGCGCGCCCCCGAGGCTGCCGGATCCCTACTGGCCGACCTCTTCGGAGCCGCCTCGTGACCACCCCGTCCTCCTCCGGGAAGCCCTCGTCCGGTAAGTCCGTGCTGGGTGCCGGCCTGCTCGCCGTGGCTGCATGCGCGGTGTGCTGCGCGGGACCGCTGCTGGCCGTGCTGGGAAGTGTCGGTGCCGCGTCCGTCATCGGCGCGATCTGGGCACCGGTGCTGGCCGTCCTCGCGGTCGCCGCCGTCGTGGCGGCTGTGTGGGTGCACCGGCGCCGGAAGCGGGCGTCCGCCTGCCAGACCGGGCCTGCCACCGTCGATGTGGGCATGCCCACCCGCATCCCGCCCGGCACCGGCTCCGACCGCCTGCCACGATGAACCACGCCAACCAGGGCACAATCTTGCAGGTCAGCACAGCAGAAGGAACGGGTCGGACATGGTGTCGCAGGAACCGCGCGGCGTGGTCGAGCGGATGGAAGACCACCAGGTCGCGATCTACCTCGGTGCCATGGCCCTCGGTGGCCTCCTCGGCTGGGCGGCGCCCGCAGCCGGGCCCGGCCTGGAGCACGCCATCAACCCCGTCCTCGGCGCGCTGCTGTTCGTCACCTTCCTCCAGGTCCCGGCCGCCGACCTGCTCCGCTCACTGCGCGACGGCCGGTTCCTGTCCGCCGCGATGGCCGTGAACTTTGTCGTGGTGCCGCTCGTCGTGGCGGCCCTGTTCACGTTCCTGCCCGCCGACCAGGCGGTTCGGATCGGCGTCCTGCTGGTCCTGCTGTGCCCGTGCGTGGACTACGTGATCGTCTTCAGCGGCCTGGCCGGCGGAGACAGCCGTCGCCTCTTGGCCGCCACCCCGCTCCTGCTTGTCGCGCAGATGCTGCTCCTGCCCGGCTTCCTCTACCTGTTCATGGGCCCGGACCTCGGCGACGTCGTCGAGACGGGCCCGTTCCTCGAAGCGTTCCTCTTCCTGATCGTCATCCCGCTCACCCTGGCATGGGGCCTGCAGGCGTGGGCCGCGCGCCGTCCGGCCGGCCAGAAGGTCTCCGAAGCGGCGACCACCACGATGGTGCCGCTGATGGCCGCCACCCTGGTCACGGTCGTCGCCTCCCAGGTCCCCAAGCTGGACGGCCGTCTCGGCGACGTGGCAGCCGTCGTTCCCGTATATGCCGTCTTCCTGGTCGTCATGGCTTTCTCCGGGCGCCTGGTGGCCCGCCTGTTCCGGCTCGACGCCCCTGCTTCCCGGGCCGTCGTCTTCACCGGCGCGACTCGCAATTCGCTGGTCGTCCTGCCCCTCGCCCTGGCCCTGCCCGACGATCTGGCCGTGGCCGCGGTCGTCGTGGTCACCCAGACCCTCGTCGAGGTCATCGGCATGGTCGCCTACGTACGCCTTGTTCCCCGTCTCGTCCCGGACCGGGACCGGACGCCGGTCAGGGCCGGCTGAGGATGGTGCAGATCTCGCCCTCGGAACAGGTTTCGGGATCGGTCACCGCGGCCCGCCGGGCCAGCTCCCGCAGCTCTGTTCGGGCCTCGCGCAGCTCGGCCATCCGCCGGTCGATCTCCGCCAGGTGCTGGTCGATGAGCGCACCGACCCGCGCACACGGTGCCTGCCCGCTGTCCCGCAGGGCCAGCACGGAGCGGATCTCGGCGAGGGTCAGCCCGGCCGCCTGGGCATCGCGGATGAAGCCGAGCCGGGCGAGGGTGTGCTGCGGATAGTCGCGGTAGCCGCCGGAGGTGCGTGGGGCCCCCAGCGTTCAGTCCCTGCGCCAGGCACTGTCCGGCACTGCTCCCGCCCCTGCCGTCGAGGGACTGGAGTGCTGCGAGGCGGATCTGCTGGATCCGATCGTCCGGGCCGGCCGGGGCCGACGCGCCCCGGCCGAACGCGGGCTGCGCGCCGTCCACCAGGCGGTGCTGCGGTACTTCGCCACCCACGGCACAGCGCCGCAGCCGGCCGCGCTCGAATCCGTTGCCGCCCTCGCCAGTCGCACAGCCGCCGATATACTGGCCGAGCTGGATCGCGAGGACTTCCTGGCCCTCGACGAAGAGGGGCGGATCCGGGCGGCCTACCCGTTCTCGGCGGTCGAGACCCCGCACCGGATCCGGCTGGCGAGCGGTGTGGAGGCGTGGTCGATGTGCGCCGTCGATGCCCTGGGCATCAGCGCCATGCTCGACGGCCAGACGTACGGATCTCCTCCTCCGACCCCATCAGCGGCGAGCTGGTGACCGTCACCTTCACCAGCGGCAGCCTGCTGTGGGAGCCTGTGGACGCGGCCGTGTTCATCGGCCGCCGCGAAGGCGGCGGGCCCGCTGCCGAAGTGTGCTGCGACGCGCTGAATTTCTTCACCGGCCGCGACTCGGCCGAGCAATGGCGACGAGGGCACCCGGAGGTCATTGGCCAGGTCGTGAGCCAGGACCACGCGGTGCAGATCGGGCAGCAGACCTTCGGCCCGCTCCTCCAGAACGACTGAAACGGCAGCGGCCAGTGAAAGACCGCCCAGGTGCGGGCATCATCGAAGCCCGGGTGACGAGAGCGGGCAGGCCATGACGAACGCGGACCCAATGGACCGGCACGCCGTGTACCAGGAATACGAGCGCGCCCGCCAGACCTTTCACCGGCTCCTCGACTCAGCTTCGAAGGACGACCTGGCCCGGCCCACCCGCGATACCAAGTGGTCCAACGAGCAGCTGCTGTGGCACATGCTCTTCGGCTACATGGTCGTCCAGGCGCTGCTGATCCTCGTGCGCGTATTCGGCCGGCTCCCGCGCAGGGCGAGCAAGCTGTTCGCGCGGGTGCTGGACGCCGCCACAGTACCGTTCGACCTGGTCAACTACGCGGGTCCGTGCGGGGCGGTGAAGGTCTACGGGCCTCGCCGCATGGCCGCCGCCTTCGATCGGGTCACCGGGGCCCTGGAGCGCCACCTGGCTGAGGAGTCCGAAGCCGACCTGGCACGCGGCATGCACTACCCCGTCCGCTGGGACCCCTTCTTCCAGGACTACATGACCCTCGCGGACATCTACCGCTACCCGACCCAGCACTTCGACTTCCACCACCGCCAGCTCACCCTCGGCAGCGGGAACACGGTCAACTGATCCGCTGACTCCGGCGCTCCAACAAGACCACGTCCTGCCACATGCCGTGGTGGCGGCCGATGCGCTCGCGGGTCCCGATGACCCGGAAGCCCGCTCGCTGGTGCGCGGCGAGACTGGCCGTGTTCTCCGGGAAGATGCCGGACTGGATGGTCCAGATCCCGGCCGCCTCGGTGGACTCGACCAGCGCCTTCAGCAGTACGGAGGCGACTCCCCGGCCCCGGGCGTCGGGGTGAACGTAGACGGAGTGCTCGACGACACCGGCGTACGCGCACCGGTCGGAGACCCTGGTGGCGGCGACCCAGCCCAGCACCGTCCCGTCGGCGTCGAGAGCCGCGAATCGGTGCTCGGTCAGCTTGGCCGCGTCAAACTGTTCCCAGGTGGGGGCGGTGGTCTCGAAGGTGGCGTTGCCCTCGTCGATGCCTGCCTCATAGATCGCGACGACCTCGTCGGCGTGCGCGGCCGTCAGCGGCACGACGACGGTGGTGGCGACGGTCACGCTGCGGCCGCCTTGGTGAGGAGCGTGCCCATGGCGGCCAGGACGCCGGGCTCCACGCGGTAGTAGACCCAGGTCCCGCGCCGCTCGGAGGAGAGCAGCCCAGCCTCCTTCAGCTTCTTCAGGTGATGGGAGACCGTCGGCTGGGAGACGCCGACGTCGGAGATGTCGCAGACGCACGCCTCGCCCCCCTCGTGCGAGACGACCGCCGAGAACAGTCGCAGCCGCACCGGATCGCCGAGCGCCTTGAACATGACGGCAGTCCGCTCGGCCTCCTCCGCCGTGAGGGGCCGCTCGTTCAGCGGCGGGCAGCAGGGCTCGACGGTGGGCTCCAGCAGCGGCAGCACCTTCACATTCGACATACGTCTATGTTGACACATGTCGAACCAAGAGCCCAGGGGATTACGCCCGGAGTAGCTGCCGGGCAAGCCGTCGTGCGGCGCGCCGGGCGTCACGGCCGACGCCCCGCAGGGACGCCGAAGCCAGGCTCCGCTGCCACTCCAGCCCGACGTGGGCGAGGCGCGGGTGGCTGAGTGAGACACCGTCGCGGTGCCCTGGCCGGCCTTCCTTGTTCAGGGCGCCGAGCGGGGCGAGGTAGCCGAGGTCGGGCAGGTAGCCGGTGGCCAGAATGATCGTGTCCACGTCCTCCTGCTCGCCGTCGGCCCAAGTGACGGTGACGCCGTTGACCGATGCGAACAACGAGCGGCGGTCCGGCCGCCCCGCGGCGAGGGCGGCGCGGTAGCGGCCGTCGTCGATGACCGCCATGGTGGCCGGTCGGCGCTGGAGGCGTGCCAGTGGGGCGGTGTCCAGGCCGGTGACCGTGAGCCAGAAGTGCAGGTCACGCCCGAGCGGCTTCTGGGGGAACCAGCGCACCGGGCTGCGGCTGGCCAGACTCACACGCGCGACCCGGGCCAGCTCGGCGGCCACCTGTACCGCCGAGTTCCCCGCGCCGACGACCACGACCCGCTGCCCCACGAACGGTGCCGGCGTGCGGTACTCCGCTACGTGCAGCACCTTCCCGGTGAAGGTGTCGAGCCCGGGCAGGGCGGGCCGGTTCGGCCGGCCGAAGCCGCCTGTGGCCGTGACGACCGCCCGCGCACCCAGTCGATGTCCGTCCGCGACGTCGAGCACGAAGCCCTCGCCGTCCGCACGCACGCAGGAGACGCGCTGCCCGGTGCGGATGTCGGCGGCCAGGACCTCGGCGTACTGCAGCAGGTAGGCCACCACCTCGTCCCGGTGCGGATAGCGGTCCGGGTCGCCGCCGAACGGCAGCGCCGGCAGTGAACTGTACCGGGCGGGCGAGAACAGGGTGAGGTTGTCGTAGTACCGAGGCCACGACCCGGCGGCCTGCCCCGATGCCTCCAGGACCACGGGCTGGAGCCCTTCCTTCAGCAGGTAGTGCGCTGCGGCCAGACCGGACTGGCCGCCACCGATGACGGCGACGTCGACATGCTCCACGAAACAACCCCCAGAATCGATGAATGTCTATGTTGACGTCTATCGATACAGGTGTCATGCTGAGAGCGCAAGAGATCGACGGACGTCGAAACACAAGGGGGATCCTCATGAGCGCCACCGCCACCGAGCAGCTGCCTGTCGTGGTCGTCGGGGCCGGACCCGCAGGTCTGGCCGCCGCCGCCCACCTCGTCGACCGCGGCCTGGAGCCCTTGGTCCTCGAGGCTGGTGCGCAGGCGGGTGCGGCGGTGCGCGACTGGGCGCACGTCCGGCTTTTCTCGACCTGGGGCGAGGTGACCGACCCGGCCGCCGAGAAGCTCCTCGCCCCCACCGGCTGGGTCAAGCCGGAAGCGGGCACCTACCCGACGGGCGGCGACTGGGCCGAGAAGTACCTCCAGCCGCTCGCCGACGTCCTCGGTGACAAGGTGCTCCTCGCTGCCCGGGTTACCGGCGTCTCCCGCGTCGGCCGCGACCGGATCGTCGACGCCGACCGCGAGACCCAGCCCTTCACCGTCCGCATCCAGCACACCGACGGCCGAGAGGAGCGGATCCTCGCCCGCGCCATCATCGACGCCTCCGGCACCTGGGCCGTCCCCAGCCCCGCCGGCGGCGACGGGCTCCCGGCCCTCGGCGAGCGCGCGGCGGCCGACCGCATCTCGTACCGTGTCCCCAACCTCAAGGACCCTGAGATTCGGGCCCGTTACGCGGGCAAGCGCACCGCCGTCATCGGCTCCGGCGCCTCCGCCTTCACCGCGCTCGCCTCCCTCGCCGACCTCGCCAAGTCCGAGGACGGCGCTGGCACACACGCCACCTGGATCCTGCGCAGGGGTATCTCCGGCTCGACCTTCGGTGGCGGGACCGCCGATCAGCTCCCCGCCCGCGGCGCGCTCGGCCTCGCCGCCAAGGCCGCCGTTGAAGAGGGCCACGCGGATGCCGTCACCGGCTTCCGCACGGACGCAATCGAGCGCGAAGGAGAGCGACTGGTCCTGGTCGCCGAGGACGGCCGCCGCCTGGACCCGGTCGAGGAGGTCATCGTCCTCACCGGTTTCCGTCCCGACCTGTCCTTCCTCGACGAGCTCCGCCTCGGCCTCGACGAGCGCCTCCAGGCACCCACCGAGCTGGCTCCCCTCATCGACCCGAACCAGCACTCCTGCGGCACCGTCTACCCGCACGGCGTGAAGGAGCTGTCCCACCCGGAGCAGGGCGTCTACCTGGTCGGTATGAAGTCCTACGGTCGCGCGCCGACCTTCCTCGCCCTCACCGGCTACGAGCAGGTCCGCTCCGTCGTCGCCGCCATCGCAGGCGACCGTGAGTCGGCCGAGCGCGTCGAACTGGTCCTGCCGGAGACCGGCGTCTGCGGCGGCGCCGGCCTCTTCGACCAGCCACAGACCGACGAGGCGGCCGACGGCGGCGGCTGCTGCGCAGCCCCGGCCACCCTCCAGATCGGCGTCGGCGCCCCGGCTGCCTCCGGCGGCTGCTGACCCTGCCCCACCTACCGGCAGTAGGAGGACCGTGATGTCCCGCATACAACTCGCCCTGCGTGTCCCCGACCTGGCGGCATCCGTCGCCTTCTACACGAAGCTCTTCGGCACCGAGCCGGCCAAGCTCCGTGACGGGTATGCCAACTTCGCCATCGCGGAACCGCCGCTCAAGCTCGTCGTCATCGAAGGCGCCGCTGACGAGGACACCCGCATGGATCACCTCGGTGTAGAAGTCGACAGCTCCGAGGCCGTCCACGCCGCGACCACGCGGCTGAGCGAGGAAGGTCTGACGACGACCGAGGAGAACAACACCAGCTGTTGTTATGCCCTTCAGGACAAGGTCTGGGTCCACGGCCCGGGCCGTGAGCCGTGGGAGGTGTACGTCGTCAAAGCCGACGCCGACACCCTGGCCAAGCAACAAGCCAGCACGTGCTGCTCCAGCCCGGCCACCGCTGAGACCGATGCGCGCGAACCAGTCACCGCCGGCAGCTGCTGCTGACCTGTAATGACCGACCTTCACACCCACGGGGCCACGACCGGAACAGGGGACCGGTCGCGGCCCCGCGCCGTGCTGCCCGCGCTGTGCGCCACCCAGATCACCAGCTGGGGAATCGTCTACTACGCCTTCCCCGATCCTTGCCGCCATCACCATCCCCGCCCACGCCCTCGCCCTCAAAGCCCACTGGCCCCCGGCCCCACCCGCACCGGCCCACACAGACGGATCGACCCGGACAGTCGTACAGCCGACCGTTCCTGCTGCTCGCGGCCGCATTCACACTCTCCGCGTTCGCGATGTACGCCGTCGTCGTCACCCTCGTCGCGCTCCTGATCGAACGCAGCTACACCACCAGCCAGGCCGCCTGGGCCCTCGGCCTCGGCGGCGCCGGCCAGACCCTCGGCCGCACCCTCTACGCCCCGCTCGCCCGCCACACCGGTACGACCGCCCGCACGGCGGCCCTCATCGCGCTCGGCGGCTTGACCACCGCGGTCTTCGCCTTCACCTCCGGCCCGTACGGCCTCGTGATTGCCCTAGCGGTGGTGGCAGGCATGGTCCGCGGCAACCTCACGCTCCTGCAGGCCACCGCCATCATCGACCGCTGGGGCACACGGCACTACGGCAGACTCTCCGGACTCCTCAGCGCCCCCGCCATGACCGCATCCGCCCTTGCCCCCTTCGCGACAGCCCTCCTCGCAACCACGATGGGCGGCTACCCACGGCTGTTCGGACTGCTCGCTGTCCTCGCCTTGCTCGCCGCACTCATCGCCACCGGAACATCCGTCCGCGCAGGACGGCGGAGAGCTTGAACCCGGGACCCGTCTCAGAGCCTCCCGAAGCCCCCCGCGACATGAGGGACCGGGCGGCCGGTGGTGCGGAGCTTTCGGGCAGCCCGCTCACGCAGCTCGTCGGGGTGTTCATGTGCATGGCTCGCCATACCCCGGACCATGAGTCCGTGCTTTATGAAGGTCATGAAACCAGGGTCGACGCAGACGAGTGCTGCCTTGGCGCTGGGCCGGGGGCGCCTGTGACTGTGCGAGCGCGCCGTCCTGGGATCACCCTGTGCGCTGGGTCAAAAGAAACGGGCCCGTGGCCTGCGGCAAATGATTGCCGCAGGCCACGGGCCTGTCGCTTCACGACGTTTCGCGAGAGCTGTGACCGGTCAGGTCAGAAGAGGTCGAGCTCGGCAGACTCGACTGCACCCAGTAGGCGGCACTCCCTGGTCTCTCCGTCAACGCACAGGTGGCCCGTACCGACGGCCATGTCCCGGGGGTCTCCGTCGCGGAGATAGGCAGCTGACTGGCAGTCGAAATAGAAGTTGGTTCCCACCTGAGCGCGTTCCCCTTCGACGAGCGCGAAGGTCATGCCCTCGTGGCTGACTTGCTGGTGCGGGAAGTTCTGGGCCAACACGGTAGCGTCTTCGATGTCCAGCATCAGTCTGTCCTCAGGAGAGAGAAGTTCCGCCATGGCGAGAGATTGGTATGTCCCGACTGACCGTCCAGGAACACGACCTCCCCCTTGACGTTTACCACGCTGAAGACATGGGCGCGTCTGCCCTTCTGCCCCTGGACGATACCTCTGGCGCCGTTCCCTGCGGGCAAGCCTTCGATCGGAATGTGAAGAGAATGTGGATCGAGCGAATCGCTGAGGCCACGAACTGGGAGCCGCTTCGGCTTGAGATTTCCTGGAACAGTGTTGAGGAAGCTCTCGGTACGGCACTGCCCGAGGATTACAAGAAGCTTGCCGAGACGTTTGGCGAGGGAGAATTCTCGGAATTCTTGAGTGTTTTTACTGTCGATGGCACGAGGCAGTTCGACCTGGCCAGAATCTGGAAGAAGTTTCTCGACGGTGCCCCGGAGGACGGGCCCGATCCCCTCTTCAAGCCCTACCAGATGTACCGGCCCGGTCGGCGTGGTCTCATTCCCTGGGCGTTCGGTGAGATGGAGTGCAGCTACTTCTGGTTGGCGTCTGCGGAGGAAGACCCGGCGAGCTGGCCCGTCGTCACGCAGGGCGACCCGTACCCCTTGCAACAAGTGAGCATGTCCACCTCCGAGTTCGTCTACCGCGTGTTGGCGGATCCGGAGTTCGAGCCGTTCTCGATCGCGAGGCTGATGCCGGAGCCTGACTTCTACCCGATGGATTGAGAAGCCGTGTCTCAACCGGGGTCCGCTCTGCTCAGTTGTCGCGGCAGAGACCAGCTATCCCCGTGACCTGCTGCGCTTGCTGGGACCGAGCTAATGACCTGCACAAATGTCCTTTCGGCTGTGTCACGGAAACGGCAGATGCATTCACCGCTCAAGTCGCGACCCCCGCCCGCTGCTCCGGTCGCGCGGGCATCCGCCCGAAGAGGCAGCACAGGGGAAGTGCGGGCTTGCATAGACTGACTCCGGTCCGGGTCTGCCCGCAGTCCAGAGCAGTGGTTGCAAGCCATACGAGGGGGAGGCGTAGCGCCGTGGAACCACTTAGAGACAACGACCCGAAGTCGATCGGAGGCTTTGCGCTCGTTTGCCGGATCGGGGCCGGCGGTATGGGCCAAGTGTTTCTCGGCGAATCCGCGGCCGGTCATCAGGCCGCGGTGAAGGTCATCAAGGCCTCCGTGCTCGACGAGGACACCCGTGCCCGGTTCCTGTCCGAAGTGGACAGCATGCGTACCGTGTACGGGCCGTTCGTCGCCGGCTTCGTGGGCGCCGACGCGGCCGCGGAGCAGCCCTGGCTCGCCGTGGAATACGTCCCCGGCCCGGATCTGCGCACCTACGTCGCCGGGCACGGCCCCCTCCCTCTCGTCGAGACCGCCAGTCTCGGGGCGCTGCTCGCCGAGGGCCTCGGCACGGTCCACGATGCGGGACTGCTCCACCGTGACCTGAAACCGCAGAACATTCTGCTGTCCGAGTACGGTCCCAAAGTGATCGACTTCGGCCTCGCCGTGCTCGCCGAGCGTCGCACCATGCTGACGGCGACCGGCTTCGTCGTCGGCAGTGTGTTGTGCATGCCGCCGGAACAGGCCCGGGGCGAGCACCAGCTGGACCGGCCGGCCGACGTCTACGCGCTGGGCGCGGTGCTGCTGTTCGCCGCGACCGGACACTACCCGTACGAAGGGCCGACCTGGCAGGCCGTCGCGCTGAAGATCGAGGACCCCGCGACGCCGCCCGACCTGACCGGCCTGCCCCCGGAACTGGAGGGCCTGGTCACGGACATGCTGGCGCTGGACCCTGCGGCCCGGCCGATGCTGCCGCAGGTCATCGAGAGGCTCGTGCGGGTTATCCATGGTCTGGGCCTGACCGCCCTCCAGGCCAAGCGCCGGCTCGCCGGCCTGACCCCAGAGATCGTGGTGCCGCAACTGCCCCCACCCGCTTTCGAACCCGGCGGAGGCGACCCGGCCTACACGCCCACCGTCGTCGACGCGGCAGCGGTCGAGGACGACGAAGAGATGGGCGCACCGGCGCCGGCCGGGGCCGAGCGGCTCGGCATCGGCGAGGGACCCGAGCCCGGTGAGGAGCCCGAGGACGCCGTCCCCGCCGTACCGACGGGGGCGGTTCCCGGGCCTGGCGGAACCCTGCCCCGAGGCCGCGCGGCCACTGCCGTCCGCCCCGCAGCGCCCCTGCGGATCGCCGAGCGGATCCGTGCCGCCTATGCCCGGGAGGCACGCTTCTGAGCTGTGCTGTCGTCCTTCTCGGAAGCACGGCCGGCCGCCCTTGCCCCACGTGACAGACTTGGCGTCGCAGGGCCGCGCGACGCAGGTACGACGGAGGGACGACGGGTGACCGACCAGGGGGCGAAGCCGAGGGAGACCCGGTTCCCGCCGGGGGCGCAGATCCTCGTACGCGACGAGGAGTGGCTGGTCCGCAATACCGCCCAGACCGATCACGACGGCGAGCGGATCGATGCGGTCGGCGTCTCGGAGTTCGTCCGTGACGAGGAAGCCGTCTTCTTCAGCGGGATCGACCGCGTGGAGCTGCTCGACCCGGAGAAGACCCGCCTGGTCCCCGACACGTCCTCGTACTTCCGGCGCAGCCGCCTCTTCCTCGAAGCGGTCCTGCGCAAGACGCCGCTGCCCCAGTCCGAGCGGGGTCTCGCCCTGGCCGACCGCTTCCTGCTCGACCCGCTCGTCTACCAGCAGCGCCCCGCCGAGCTCGCCCTGTCCATGCGCAACCTCCGGCCCCGGGTCCTGATCGCCGACGTCGTGGGCCTCGGTAAGACGCTGGAGATCGGCCTGACCCTCGCGGAGCTCATCCGCCGGGGCCGGGGTGAGCGCCTCCTGATCGTGACCCCGCAGAGCATCCTGGAACAGTTCCAGCACGAGCTGTGGACCCGCTTCTCGATCCCGCTCGTGCGGCTCGACTCCCTCGGCATCCAGCGCATCCAGCGCGAGATCCCGGCCGGCCGGAACCCGTTCACGCACTACAAGCGCGTGATCATCTCCGTCGATACGCTCAAGAACATCGGCCAGTACCGGCACCACCTGGAGCGCATCCGCTGGGACGCCGTCGTCATCGACGAGTCGCACAACCTGATCAACCCCGGCAGCCAGCGGCGCGCCCTCGCCGAGATCCTCGCCCCGCGCACGGATGCCCTGCTGCTCGCCAGCGCCACCCCGCACAACGGCGACAAGCGCTCCTTCGCCGACCTGATCTCGCTCCTCGACCCGGCCGCCATCGCCGACCCCGACCACTACGACCCGGCCGAGGACCTCGGCCACCTCTACATCCGGCGGACCAAGATCAGCCCCGAGGTCCGGGACGAGATGGGCACCGAGTGGCCCGACCGCGGCCCCACCGTCTCCCTCCACTGCGCCGCCGGTGAGGCGGAGGAGCGGATCTTCGCCGAGATCGCCGAGCACTGGCTCCCCGTCCCACAGGCGAGTGCGGAGTTCGGCACGGCCGACCAGGACCGCACCTCGGTCGCCACCGAGCAGCTCTTCGCCTACAACCTGCTCAAGACGTTTCTGTCCTCTCATGTCGCCCTCGGCGAGACGGTCGACAACCGTGTCGCCACGCTCGGCGAGCGGGTCCGCAAAGCCGGGGAGAAGGGGCTGCGGCCCGACCCGGCCATCGCTCCGGAGCAGGCTGCCCTGGCCCGGCTGCGGGAGATCGTCGCGGGCATGGGCGACGGCACCGCACCCGGTGACTCCGCCAAACTCGACGCACTCGTGGAGCAGTTGAAGGACATCGGTGTGGGACCCCGGTCCGCGACCCGGGCCGTGGTCTTCTCCGAACGCGTCCGTACGCTCACCTGGCTGGCCGAGGTCGTCCCGGCCCGCCTCGGCTTCCCGGTCGGGGCCGACGGCACGGCGAAGGCCGTCACCGTCATGCACGGCGGCCTCAGCGACGACGAACAGGCCAAGGTCCTGGAGGCGTTCGGCCTGGCCGACAACCCGGTCCGGCTGCTGTTCACCGGCGACGTCGCCTCCGAGGGCGTCAACCTGCACCGCCAGTGCCACCACCTGATCCACTACGACATCCCGTGGTCGCTGATCCGTATCGAGCAGCGAAACGGCCGTATCGACCGGTACGGGCAGAAGCATGAGCCCCAGTTCCGCGCCCTGATCCTGACCTCCGCGGTCCCCGGTGCCAAGGACGACCGCACGGTCGCCGAGAAACTGCTCCTCCGGGAGGAGGAGGCGCACAAGCTGGACGGGACGGCCGAGGCCGTGTCCGGCCTCTACCGGGCCGAGGAGGAGGAGCGCCGGCTCATCAGGGAATTGGTCCGTGGCGGCACGGTCGAGGAATTCCTGGAGTCCGCCCCCGCCGAGGACACCGCCCTCGCCGACCTGTTCGGCCAGGTGGGCACGATCACCGAGCAGGAACTGCCCGCACGCGCCGAGTTGATCTCGCTCTTCGAGGGGGACACGGCCGACTTCGTCGACACCGCTCTCGACGAGGTGTACGAGGATCGCGCCGAGGGCTTGATCGGCCTGGCGTCCGGCACCGACGCCAAGGGCGGCGCGTACTTCTCGCTCTCCCCGGCCCTGGCCCCCGACCTGCTGCACCGCCTCAAGGCCCTGCCACCCTCCTACCTGAAGGAGCAGCGCGTCGCCGAGCGGATGCTGGTCACCTTCGACCGCGCCCTGGCGCAGCGCAAGCTCACCGAGGCCAGGGAGAGCAGCAGCACCATGTGGCCGGAGGTGTCCTTCCTCACCGACATCCACCCGGTGGTGGAGTGGCTGACGGACAAGGTCCTCGTCGAGTTCGGCCGGCAGGAGGCCCCGGTCATCACCACACCGCACGTCGAGGGGCCCGTGTTCCTCGTCCAGGGCATCCATTCCAACGCGCTCGGCCGCCCCACCGTGGTGCGGTGGATGGCCGTGACGGGGTTCGGCACCGACGGCACCGGGACACCTGAGGTGCGTCCCATGGCGGACGCGCTGCGCGACGCGAAGGTCGGCCCGAGGCTCGCCCGCACCGGCGGGCCGCGCGACCCGGACCGCCTCCAGGCCCTCGTGCCGGCCGCCGTCGCCGCAGCCCGCACACACCTGGATACGGGGAGGGCTGCCTGGGAGGAGCAGATCAGCGAGCCGCTCGCCACCTACCGCGGCCATGTCGCCCAGTGGCGTACGGAATCCCTGCTGCCCGGCGTCACCGGCCGCCGCGAACGCCTCGTCGAGGAGACCGCCGACGAACTGGCCCGGCTGCTCGACCAGTTGCACACCACCGGACGTCCGCTGCTGCGCGTGCTGGCCGTCCTCGACCGCCCCGGCGACCCGGACGCCCCCGGCGCCGGGAACGACGCGGACTCCGCGGCCGAGTCGTTCACTTCCGACCCTCACCCGTCCGACGCCCAGGCGGAGAACTGACGTGACGTACGACTCGCTGGTCAACCACGGCGACTACCTCTCGGCCCACTATCTCGCCGAGGTCCTCCCCAAGGACCTGAAGGCCAAGGACGGCCTCCTCGCCCGCTGGGCCGCCTTCGAGGAGGAGGAACGCCGCCGCCACGCCGACGCCGTCGCCGAGGCCAAGCGTCAGGCGATCGACCCCGACTCCGTACCCCCGCGCGCCCGCACCCCCCGCGAGGGACTGCGCGCCCTGCGCGGCCCCTACTTCGCGGGCCGTGCCGCTCTTGCCGAGGACGCGGAAGCGCTCGCCGACCCCGACGCGCCCGAGCCCGAGGGCTGGCAGAAGCGGTGCACCGAAGTCCATCTGGACACCCTGCACGCCCTCGGCTACACCGCCGCCCACGAGCAGACCGTCACCGTCCACCGCGCCGACCACGAGTACACCGTCCAGGTCGCCCACGCCGAACCCGGCCTGTACGCCGTCTCCTGCGGCTGGACCACCGAGCCCGACGCCGCTCTCGACCCGGACGGCGCCGGCCGCCTGCTGCACCCCGTCGCCCTGGAGGCTTCGGCGACCCTTGAGGACGCCAAGGCTCTCACCGACTTCCTCTTCGCCTGCGACACACCCCCGCGGTATGTCCTGCTGCTCGTCGGCGGCGTCATCGTCCTCGCCGATCGCCTCGCCTGGCACGAGGGCCGCTACCTGGCCGCCGACCTCGACGCGGCACTCAACCGCCGCGACGACCGCCACGGCGGCGAACTCGACACCGTGGCCGCGCTGTTCGGCGCCGACTCATTGCGCGTCCCCACCGAGGGCGGCACCGCACCGCTCGCCGCCTTCCTCGACAAGTCCGGCAAACACGCCGTCGGAGTCTCCACCGAACTGCGCGAGGGCTTGCGCCTCAGCGTCGAGTGGATCGCCAACGAGGTCCTGGACCGCCTGCGCGAACCGGAGAACGGCATCACCCCGGCCGAATTCGACGACCCGGCCCGCCTGGCCAAGGAGCTCAGCCGCGAGTCGCTGCGCTACCTGTACCGGATCCTGTTCCTGCTGTACGCCGAGGCCAGCCCGGCGCTCGGCATCCTGCCCTCCGACTACCCGGAGTACGAGCAGGGGTATGGCCTCCAGCGCCTCGGCGACCTCGTCCTGCGCGACCTCGTCGGCGAGCGCTCCCGGCGCGGCTTCCACCTGTACGAGTCGCTGGACCTGCTCTTCGACAAGGTCGAGAACGGCCACCGCCGCTACGGCACCGAGCCCGAGGACCTGACGGCCGAGGCCGCCGCCCGCGACGCAGCCCGGGCCGAGCAGGAGGCCGCCGAACTCCTCGCCGCCGGCACGATCACGCAGGCCGAGCACACCGAACGCGTCCGCGAGGCCGACCGCGCCCGCCGCGCCGCCGCCCGCAGCACCAGCGCGGGACTGCGCTTCGAGGCCCTGAGCTCCGAGCTGTTCACCAAGGAGGCCGTCCGCCTCATCTCGGACGACCAGATCGAGAACCCGGCGTACCGGGGCGGCGAGGGCGAGCGCCGCCGCCCGTTCCTGGACACCCGGCTGCGCAACGAGACACTGCACAAGGTGCTGCGCCGCCTGATGCTCACCAAGGGCCGGGGCAGGGAGCGCGGCGGGTTCATCTCGTACGCCCAGCTCGGCATCAACCAGCTCGGCGCGGTGTACGAGGGCTTGATGTCGTACTCCGGTTTCATCGCCGAGGAGGAGCTGTACGAGGTCGCCAAGGGCGGCGACCCCTCGGGCGGCAGCTGGATGATCCCCGCCTCCCGCGTCCAGGAATACCGGGACGAGGTCTTCGTCCAGCGGACCAACTCCGAGACCGGCCGCCCGGAGCGGGTTACCCACCCGAAGGACACGTTCGTCTACCGCCTGGCCGGCCGCGACCGCCAGACCTCCGCCTCGTACTACACGCCGAAGTCATTGACCGAGGTCACGGTCGAACTGGCCCTCAAGCACCGCCTGGACCAGCACGACACCACGACCCCGGCCAGGGAACTCCTGGAGTGGAAGATCTGCGAGCCGGCTCTCGGCTCGGGCGCGTTCCTCAATGAGGCGATCGACCAGGTGGCCGCCGAGTATCTGAGGCGGCGCGAACACGAGCTGGGGCGCCGCATCGACCCCGAGCTGCGGCAGATCGAGCTCCAGAAGGCCAAGGCGTACATCGCCCTGCACAACGCGTACGGGGTCGACCTCAACGCCACGGCGGTGGAGCTGGCCGAGGTCTCGCTGTGGCTCAACTCCATGCACCCGGGTATGCGGGCGCCGTGGTTCGGCCTGCACCTTCGGCGCGGCAACTCACTCATCGGCGCGGGCCGCAAGGTCTACCAGGCCGACGTCCTGACGGACGGCCAGTGGCTCGCGAAGAAGAACACCCTGCCACCGACCGACCTGCCGTTCCGGGACGGCCCGCTGCCCGAGGGTGCGGTGCACCAGTTCCTGCTGCCCGCGATCGGCTGGGGCGCGGTCGCCGGCGAGCCGGAGGCGAAGAAGCTCGCGGAGGACGCGGCGAAGGCGCTCGGCAGGTGGCGCAAGGGCGTGCAGAAGGCCCCGAAGGGGCCGAAGCCGTTCCAGGAGCGCGGCGACGAGACCGACGAGGCACGGCAGAAGCGTTACGACCGGTGGCAGAAGGCGGCGGAGAAGACCGAGCTGGGCCGGCTGCAGGGCGTGGCCCGCCGCGCCGAGTTCCTGTGGTCCCTGGTCGCTACCCGGCTGGAACTCTCCGAGCGGACGATCGCCCGCCGCATCGATGTGTGGGGCGCGGACTGGCTGGAACAGTCGTCGGAGGCGGCGGACAAACAGAAGGTCCTGGACGACCTGACGCGCCACGGTACGCCGTACTGGCGGCTGAAGACCGTGATGGACGCGTGGTGCGCGCTGTGGTTCTGGCCGCTGGACAAGACCGGCGAACTCGACGGCACGGCCACGGTGTACGGGACGGGCGGCGCGCTCGTCGACGAGTCGTCGGTTGCGGGCCTGCTGGGCGGCGCGCGCGCGGCGGTGGCCGCCGAGGTGCCGGTGGAGTCGACCGACCCCGCCCCCGGCGACCAGCTGTGGCAGGCGACCGGGTTGTTCGACGACCCGGACGGCGAGCAGGAGGAACTGGGCGCGGGCGCCGGGCTGGCGACCGGGTCCAAGCGGGGCTCGTCGGGCCGCCGGGCTCAGGTCAAGGACCAGCGGCGCGCGTGCATCCCCCTGGTGACGTTCGCCGACTGGCTCGACTTCCTGGAGTCGGTCCTGGGCAAGGAGGACCTGCCCGAGGGTTCGTACCTGGCGGGCATCGAGGACCTGGACCCGGACGATGCGCTGGAGCTGCTGAGCGACGTCGAGGACCGCCTGGAGGGCCTCCTCGGCATGGACACCCCGGCGCGGCTGCCGTTCCGCTACCCGTGGCTGAACACGGTCGAGGACATCGCCGGCACGACGGAGAAGGACATAAAGGCGGAGGATGGCCACGGCTTCTTCCACTGGGAGCTGCATTTCGCGCACGTGTTCCGTGGGTCGGCGGGCGGGTTCGACCTTCAGGTGGGGAACCCGCCTTGGGTGCGGCCGGACTGGAACGAGGGCGTGGTACTGGCCGAGTTCGACCCATGGTTTCAGCTTGCCGAGAAGCCGTCGGTCACAGCACGGAGGGAGCACAAGAGCGCCATTCTGGAGAACGCCTCCCATTGCATGGCGTACTTGCGTGACTTGACCGCGACGACAGGTACAGCCGAGATTCTGGGTAGTGCTGTGTTGTATCCGCTGATCTCGGGAACGCGTCCGGACCTGTATCGGGCGTTCATGTGCCGTACCTGGGAGCACCTTGCCGAGAACGGCACCGTGGGTCTCGTCCACCCCGGCTCCCACTTCAGTGGGGACAAGGAAGGTCGGCTGCGCGAGGCCGCCTATACCAGGCTCCGGGTGCACGGCGACTTCGTGAATCAGGGCAACCGCTTCTTTCCGCCCCCTGTCGGCCATGCCAGCCACTTCGGTGTGCACATCTACGGGCAGGAAGGTGAGATCGGCTTTGACCACCTGTCCTGGCTCGTCTCCGTTGACGCGCTGCGACTGTCGGCCGAGGATGACGGAACGGCTCCCGACCCCGGGATCAAGTACGGCGCGAGCTGGGACGAGCGGCCGCACCGCAAGCGGATCGTCCGGGTGGACGAGTCGACTCTGGCGCAGTGGAAGAAGCTGTCCGGCGATGAAACACAGCCGATCCGCCAGGCGAGGTTGTTGTCGCCGGTGAGCACGGCCGAGGCTGACGCCATTGAGGCACTCGCTGCGTATCCCGTGCGTCTCGCCGAATGGGACCCGCAAATCACCAGCGGCTACAACGAGAAGACTGCCAAAGACGACGACCTCATCGATTACAACGCGCAGGACGAGGCGGGTGTGGTCCGGCGGCCGGCCGACTGGTCCGAGGTGATCCTCAAGGGCCCGCAGATCGGCCTGGCCAACCCCATGTTCAAGCAGCCGAGCCAGGGCGGCGGCGAGAGCCTGGGCCTCAATCCGATGACCCTGGCGGACGACGCCGTGCCCGAGTCCGAGTACGTATACGTGGCGAAGCCCGAGGTTTACCGGGCCGCCCAGGACGTGTGGAGCGACGGCAGGACGCTGGAACAGCTCAAGGCGTCCGAGCGCGAGGTGGCACGGGCGCGGAACGCTGCAGCCGGGCGCTTTGGGGTGGAGTCGACGGACGTCACCGAGGAGCAAATGGAGGCGGAGCTCTTGCGGCGGCTGCGACGGCCGTACACGGAGTTCTACCGGGTGGCGTGGCGGGAAATGATTGCGACTGACACGGAGCGCAGCCTTTACGTGACACTTGTGCCACCTAGTGCGGCGCACGTTGACCTTGTACACAGCGCCACGGTTGGCGGTACTCGCCTCTCCGCACTGACCGCAGGTTTCTGGACCGGTATGCCTGTTGACTACCTGCTCCGAACCACCGGCGTGGGTCATTTGAAGAAGGCACCCGCTCGCCGAATGCCAGCACCGCAGCTGGAGCATCCTCTCGCTGCCGCCCTGCTCCTTCGCGCGCTCCGCCTCAACTGCCTCACCAGCGCGTACTCAGATCTCTGGGAGGAGTTGTACGACCCCACATGGCCTGCTTACGAACCGTGGGCGTGCGACTGGCCGGACCTGCAGCCGCTGCACACTGTCAGCCCCACATGGGATCGGAACACTGCCCTCCGAACAGAGCGTGCGCGGCGAGCGGCCCTCGTGGAGCTCGACGCACTCGTCGCTGTCTGGCTCGGCGTCAGTGCCGACGCTCTTGTCGCCATGTACAAGTCCCGCTTCCCAATCATGCAGGGTTTCGACGCCGTCACATGGTTCGACGCCAGGGAGCGAAAAGTCGCAGGCGTTAGGCACACGTTCGGCTTCGGCCAGACCAAGGAGCACTACCAGCACCTCCTCGCCTTCCAGAAGAAGGAGCGGCACGAGCCCCCCGAGGGCTACACCGCGCCCTTCTACAAGGCCGACCGGGAGAAGGAGATGCGCGCAGCGCACACATATTTCTCCGCGCGGCTTCAGGAAGCCGTCGACAAGGGGAAGTGGACGCCACCTGCCCGGTGAAACGGCAGCGCCCCGCGCCGGACGGGTCCGGCGCGGGGCGTGAGGGTCAGCCCTGGGTGGCGTAGGAGATGAAGTCGTCCCACGCGGCGGGTGAGAGGGCGAGCTCCGGGCTCTGGTGGTCCTTGGAGTCCCGGACGTGGATCGCCCGCGTGCCCTTGGCCACCTCGACACAGCTGTCGCCCTGCGAGCCGCTGTAACTGCTCTTGAACCAGGCCAGTTCGGACGTGCTCATAGCGCTCCTCGCAATCGCTTCAACAGGCCCAGGGAGTCCTCGGGGGTCAGGGCCTGTGAGCGCAGTTTCGCATACCGCTGCTGAAGCAGGCTGATCTCTTTCGCGTTGGCGATCAGCCGTCCGTTCTGCTGCCCCTCCGAGTATGCGAACCAGCGATTGTCGGGAGTCTCGGCCAGCTGCATGGGGCCGTCCATGCCTGCGTGTGAAGGCCGCCGCGTAGGCATGATCTGCAACTCCACGTTCCAGTTGGAGGCAAGCAACTCCGCCAAGTGGTCGTAGAGTTCCCGCGTCACCGCCTCGCCGCCCGTCCACCGCTCCAGCACCGCCTGCTCCACGATGAAGCTGAACGCCGTCGGCGGCTTCCGTGTCACCGCAAGCAGCTCCTGCCGTGCCAGCCGCGCCGCGATCCGGTCCTCCAGCTCCTCCGGGTCGGGCAGCGGCGGCACGTCCAGCGACACGGCTCGCGCGTACGCCTCCGTCTGCAACAGGCCTGGCACCACACGGCATTCGTACGTGTACAGGCTGATCGCCGTCGTCTCCACCCGCGCCCACTGCCGGAACCAGCTCGCCAGCCCCGCCTGCCGCGTCAGATGCGGCGCCGCCTTCCGCAGCGCGCCCGTGTTCCCGAGCGCCGCCTCCGCGCGTTCCACGAAGTCGCGGTCCGGCATCCGGCGGCCCTGTTCGATCGAGGCGACGGTGTGCTTGGAGAAGCGCACCAGGTCGCCGAACTCCTCGCGACTGAAGCCCGCGTGCTCCCGTAAAGCCTGGACGAACGCGCCGAACGTGCGCAGACTGTCCGACACTCCCGGCTCGGCGCCGGCTCCCGCGCCCGTTCCTCCCACCGCCGCTCCAGCAACGCAGCCATCCGTGTTCTCGTAGGCCACAGTCGGCCACCTTTCGCGCGCACCCACCCCGCCGTACCGCTTCTGACCTTGCCGCACCGACACACCCAGTGACGCGAAGTCGCCACCGAGCGTGGGCGTGCGATGCCACAGCGTACGCGCGGCGAGGGCGGTGCATCCTGGCGTTCACCCCATGCGCGGGGCCCGACCGCCTGCTCCGGCCCCCGTCCGTTGAGGAGGCAGATGTACTTCTGTTCAGGCGGAAGCGCGCGGTGGCTCGCCTTGACGGGGATGTCGGGCTTTGCGGGGGCCCGGACGTCGGCCCCGGAACTGGGGTCCCGAGTCTTGGGGTTCGAGTACCGCGCGCCGTCCTGTCGCTCGTTCGGGGGTTTGGGAGAGGCGCGCGGGCCGACGCTTGAGCTTCGGGGTTCGAAGGCCGGGATTCGAGCCGTGTTGTTCATCCGGGAGGTAGGTAAGGGTTTCTGGGAAAACCACCCCCTCCCCACCCCGTCACGGGCCAGCAAGTATGACTAATTGTGAGCAAGTTGCGGCGGAGAGTTGTGGCTGCTTACGGTGCCCTCAACCAAACGACCCCGACGCGGTGTTCGCAGCACCGGCCGGGGTCTCACCCAAGATCGACAACCTAGAAGGACGATCTCGTGGCTAGTCAGCACCCTAGCTCCCCGCTGCCCGCCCCCGCAGCTTCACGCCCGTACCGTAAGGCCCACACCGGCTACGGCAAGCAGTCCGTCCCCGGCCAAGGCCAGCCCGGCGGCGACGACTTCGCCTTCCTGCCGGAGCGTGAGCGGTATGTCGCCGGGTATGTCGACCACCTGCCCGACGGCGCCGCCATGGACATCAAGTCGCTGGCCAAAGACCTGCCCCTGTACGGCCAGATGGCCATCGGTACCGCCCTGCGCGCCCTCGCCGTGGCCGGGCACCTGCGCCGCGTACGCTGTCGCGTCGAGAGCGGCGGTCAGCACCGGTGGGTGACGCTCACCTACTGGTCACGCGCCGCCCACGACAACGAGTGGTGGGCCGCCCGGCTCGCAGGTGTGGCTGCCGCGCCGGAGCAGGCATCCGTACCCTCCGCCGAGCCGGGGCCCGAACCAGTCGTACCCCGGCAGCGCACCGCGGAGTCGCCCCCGGACCGGCCGCTGGAAGCAGGCACCACGACGCCCCCCGGCCTCAACCCGCCGGTATTCCCCGTGCCGGGAGACGAGCCGGTCGCAGCCGCCCCTTCGGCTGCTGCGGCTCCTTCCCCCGCCTACCTCGCCCTGGCCGAACTCGGGCGCCGCGAACCCCGCTTGGCGCTCTCCGCCGCCGATTGCGCCGCCCTGGAGCCACTTGCCGCCGCCTGGTTCGCACGAGGTGTCAGCGCCGGCTACCTGACCTCGGCGCTCACCGCCGGGCTTCCCGAGCGGATCGGATCACCCATCGGCCTGGTGCGCCGCCGCCTCACCGACAAGATGCCGCCCCAACTGCCCGTGGCACCGGCACCGGCATCGGGCCTGCCCGACACTCCCGTGCGCAGTCTCCTGGTCGAGTGCGCCGAATGCGGCCGTCCCGGCCCGGCCGAGGCACTCCCGGACGGCCTCTGCAACCCCTGCCGTACCGTGCACCAGAAGCCGGAATCGCCCGACACGGCGGCCCCGGAGCAGGGCGAACGCGACGTCGCAGCCCTCGTCGCCAGCCTCCGCAACCTGATGCACAGCCCCTGAACGCCCCGCGCGGAACTCGGCGGGAGGCCGCGGAGTTCGAGCCCCTCGCCTGCTCAGGAGTTGTACTCGTACTGGGGCAGGCGGATCAGTAGTCGGCGAAGTTCCAGAACATGCCCACCTCGGTGTCCGAGACTACGACGAGGCCGTAGTCCTCCGAGTAGACGCCCAGCGGGCTGTACCCCCAGTTCGGCGTCGTGAAGTCGAGTGTGCCGCGCACGAGGGCGTGGGTCCTGCTACGCGGTCAAACGTGGGCACGGTGCTGACGGAGGTGGGAGAGCCCGTCCTGCTGTGAAGCCGACCAGGTCGAATTCACCTGTGCCGTTCCCGCGACTGTGGGGCCTGGTGGGTGCGTTGGGACTGTCTTCCCTGCCTGTCTCTCCTGATCACCGCGTGGCATGCTGGTCAATCGCATGGTGGGTTGATCTGATGATTCGTTAACCGGGGGCCGCCTCGTGGGGTACACGATTCCTGAGGGTGTCGACACGATGCTCGATGTGGTCGGTGTGGGCTGGCCGAACGTCGATGAGGACGCGTACCGCGATATGGCGGACGCGCTGCGGGAGTTCGGGGAGGACGCGGACGACGACGCGTACGCGGCTTATCAGCACATCCAGAAGCTGCTCGCGAGCGGGCAGAGCGAGTCGCTGACCGCACTGGACAAGCACTGGTCGAAGGTGCAGGGCAAGCACAAGGACCTGGCGAAGGCGGCGCGGCTCGTGGCCGGGGCGCTGGACCGGGTCGCGGACATCATTGTGGCCCGGAAGATAGCCGCGGTGGCTGAACTGGCGGATTTGTGCGCGACGGTGGGTATCACCCTGGCGTTCGCCCCGGTGACGGCCGGCCTGTCGACGCTGCTTGCCGGCGCGAAGATTGCGGCTACTCGTATCGCCTTCAAGCGGATTCTGAAGGAGATGGCCGAGGCGGCGGTCGGGGAGATCGTCGCGATGCTCACCGAGCCGGCGGTCGCCGCGATCGAGAACATCGTGGCGGACCTGGCGGTCCAGACGGCGCTGAACGTCGCGGGTGTGCAGGACGGTTACAACGCCGACCAGACGGCACAGGCAGGCAAGGAAGCGCTGCAGATCAACTCGGTGGGTGGGTCCGGCGGCCCGGGTCCGGGTGGCGGCCCGGTGATCGACCACGACGCGCACAGCAAGGCCGGGATGCACCTGGCCGGTGTGCAGATCACGATGCGTGAGAAGACAGGTGGCAAGCTCGGCAAGGCCAAGGGGCACCATGGCCGGGCCAAGGGCAAGGACTCCCTGACCGCTGTACTCGACACCACGATCGAGGGGGTGGTGGAGAAACTTGGCAAGGCGCTCGGTGACCTCGGCGACCACGTGGGCAAAACGGTGCCCGACCGCATCACCAAGAGCTCCAGGATCCACAAGGACACCGACCACGATATCCGTGACCGCCTCAAGAGTGTCTCCGTGAGGGACGGCAAGGACGACGACGGTCGCCGTGACACCTCGCAGGACCGGCCGGTCCGTAAGGGCGACGGGACACGCCTCAAGCCCGCTTCCCTCGACGGCGCCAAGGAGAACGCACGCCGTCATGCCATCTCCCTGGAGAAGAAGACCTGCAAGAACGACCCGGTCGACGTCGCCACCGGCGAAATGACGCTGCCCCAGACCGATCTTGTACTCCCCGGCACCCTCCCCCTCGTTCTGCGCCGTACCCATTTGTCCGACTATCGCTGGGGCCGCTGGTTCGGACGCAGCTGGGCATCTACCCTGGACGAACGCATCGAGCTGGACCCCAAGGGCCAGGGCGCGGTCTGGGCGCGCGAGGACGGGTCGTTGCTCATCTATCCGCGGCTGCCGGCCCCGGATGATGTGGAGGGGGTCCTGCCGGTTGAGGGGCCTCGCTTGCCCCTGACCCATGTCGGGAGGGACAACGCATCCGCGACGACCTACTGCATAGCAGATGAGTCGGCAGGCGCTACGCGCTACTTCACGGGCAGCCCGTACAAGGAGTCTCCCGCGTACTGGCTGAGCGAGGTCGAGGATCGCAACCACAACGGCATCACGTTCGTACGCCGCAGCGACGGAGCTCCGGTCCGGGTCGTGCATGACGGCGGCTACCAGGTCGCGTTGCGCGTCGAGGACGACCGGGTGACCGAGCTGTCGCTGCGCACACCCCAAGGACCGGTCATCGTACGGCACTACGGCTACGACCGTGAGGGCAACCTCGACGCGGTTGTCAACTCCTCCGGCCTCCCCTTGCGGTTCACCTACGACTCAGAGGCGCGCATCACGTCCTGGACCGACCGTAACGACTCCACATTCCAGTACGTCTATGATGCCGCCGGCCGCGTCGTCAGGACGATCGGCCCGGACGGCATGCTCTCGTCCACGTTCGCTTACGAGACCCACTCCGAAGCGGGTGGGGGAACGACCCGGTACACCGACTCGACCGGCGCCACCAGTGTCTTCCACTGCAATGACCGGCTCCAGGTCGTGGCGGCGACCGACCCGCTCGGTGCCACGCAGAGGAGCGAGTACGACGAGTCCGGCCGGCTCCTGGCCCTCACGGACGCGAGCGGGGCGACTTCCCGGCTGAACTACGACGCCGACGGCCGGCCGACCGAGCTGGTGAGGGCGGACGGCCACCGCACGACCGTCGCCTACGACGGCCGGGGACTCCCGACCTCCCTGACGGAGCCTGATGGAGCGAGGTGGCTGCACACCTACGACGAGAGGGGCAACCGCACCGCTCTCACGGACCCGAGCGGGTCCACCACGCACTACAGGGTGGACCCGGGTGGCGCCGTCACCACCGTGACCAACGCTCTGGGCGAGCGCGTGGAGATCACTCGGAACAGCGCCGGGCTCCCCCTGAGCATCGCCGACGCATCCGGGACCGTGCGGCGTTACGCGTACGACCCCTTTGGGCGACCGATGCTCGTCGGAGGCCATGAGGAGACCGGTGCGACCCGGCTCGAATGGTCGGTGGACGGTCGGCTCATAGGCCGGACCGACCCCGACGGCAGTTCCGAGCAATGGGAGTTCGACGGCGAGGGCAACTGCACCCTGTACACCGATCCGCTCGGCGCGACGGCCCGTACCGAGTACACGCACTTCGACCTGCCGGCCGCCCGTGTCGCACCTGACGACACGCGCCACACCTTCACGTACGACACCGAACGGCGACTGATCGAAGTCACCAATCCGCAGTCCCTCTCCTGGAAATATGACTACGACGCGGCTGGACAGCTGATCAGCGAAACCGACTTCGACGGCCGCACCACGACCTATGCGTACGACGACGCCGGCCGACTCACGCGGCGGACCAATGCAGCCGGACAGGCCGTCATCTACCGCTACTCCCCAGTCGGGCAGCTGACCGACAAAACCGTCGACGGACGCGAGATCCTCTTCGACAACGACCCGTGCGGTCGCCTGGTCCGTGCCGTCGGTCCCGACGCCACGCTGGCCTACCGCTATGACGCCGTGGGCCGCATCGTGGAGGAGACCGTAGACGGCCGGACGCTCTCCACCGTCTGCGACGCGGTGGGCCGCCGTACCCACCGCATCACTCCGCTGGGTGTCGCGACCATGTACTCCTACGACGCGACGGGAAACTACGAGACGCTGACGGCATCCGGCCGGACGTTCTCCTTCGAACACGACATAGCGGGCCGGGAGATCCGACGCACGCTCGGTGACCGCCTCGCTCTCACCTTCAGCTGGGACCAGGCCGGCCAGCTCACCGAACAGACCGTCACCGCCGACCGGTCCGCGCAACCGGCGATCGACCGCACGTACGCGTACCGCCGGGACGGGCACCTGACGGCCGTCACCGACCGCCACACGGGCCACCGTGCCTTCACACTCGACCGGGCCGGCCGTGTCACAGCCGTACAGGCAGAGAACTGGACCGAGCACTACGCCTACGACGAGGCCGGCAACCAGACGCACGCCTCGTGGCCCGACAAACACCCCGGAAGCCAGGCCCGCGGCGCTCGCAGGTACACCGGAAGCAGCCTGGTGAGCGCCGGCGGTATCCGTTACGAACACGATGCCCAAGGACGCGTGGTCCTGCGCCAGAAGAGCCGCCTGTCACGTAGACCCGACACCTGGCGATACACCTGGGATGCTGAAGATCACCTCACCTCTGTCACCACACCCGACGGCACTCGCTGGCGCTATTTGTATGACCCCTTGGGCCGGCGCATCGCCAAGCAGCGACTCAATGCCGACGGCACTGCGGCCGAGGAGACCCGCTTCACCTGGGACGGCACCACCCTCACCGAACAGACCACCTCCGTGGCCGGGTCGCCCGAGCTCATCACGCTGACCTGGGACCACGACGGTCAGGCACCACTCGCGCAGACAGAAACCAAATCCCTGGCCGACGCCCCGCAGGAAACGATCGACCAGCGGTTCTTCGCAATCGTCACCGACCAGGTCGGCACACCGACCGAACTGGTCGACGAACACGGCACCGTCGCCTGGAAAACCAGGGCCACCCTGTGGGGCACCACCACCTGGAACCGGAACGCGGACGCCTATACGCCGCTGCGCTTCCCCGGCCAGTATTACGACCCCGAGACGGAACTCCACCACAACTACTTCCGCCACTACGACCCGCAGACCGGCCGCTACCTCAGCCTTGACCCGCTCGGACTCGATGCTGCACCGAACCCCCACACCTATGTCGACAACCCCCACACCCTGACAGATCCCCTGGGTCTCGCGCCCTGTGACGAGAGCGACGTCAGCTGGGGCGGCCGCGTACGGTACGGACGCCCCGGACCGGGCGGGCGGGCAAGCACCATGCGCGCAACCATCGAGGGAGACATGACAGGCGGACAGACCAAACCGAGTGCGAAGGTGCCGGGCTACGAGAAGTACAAGAAGTTGAACAAGACCCACCTGCTCGGCGCACAGATCGGTGGCTCGAACAAGGATCCGCGCAACTTCGTCACGATGCACCGTTTCGCCAACTCCCCGGTCATGCGAAGAATCGAAGATCAGATCAGGGAAGCCGTCGACAAGAGAGGGGAAACCATCGAGTACACCGTCACGCCCGTCTACCGGACCAACGATCCCACCGACGTCGTGCCGATCGGCCTGACTATCGAAGCCCAGGGCGACAAGGGTTTCAGCTTCACGCCCTACGAAGGCGGCAGCAACAGCAACACCGTCACTATCCTGAACGTCCCCAAACGCGTCTGACCCGGCACAGAAAGAGACCACACCATGCACCCCGCCGTGGAACGCCTCACCGAACTCGTCGCGCCTTCCGGTCCGCGCCGCTCCCGGGACTGGCCGGCTGCCGAACGGGAACTCGGCACCTCGCTGCCAACCGACTACCGGCAGCTCGTCGAGACGTATGGAGGCGGCGTCTTCGACGAGACCATCTGGCTCCTGGACCCTGCCTGTCCCGACGACGATTACGACCTCCTGGCCCAAGCCGCCGAAAGGGCCGAGATCCTCGAGAAGCTGTGGGAGGTCGAGCCCAAACCAGCCCAGCTCGAAGAGCCCGGCACCAAGGTCCTGCCTTGGGCCTACATCGAGGGCACCGGAGCGATGCTGTACTGGCTGGTGAAGCCGGCGCAGGAGCCCGATGAATGGACAGTCATGTTCAATGAGGGCCGTGGTCCCTTGTGGGAACATCACGACACGCAGTGCGCATCCTTCCTCCTGGCTGTCCTCACCGGGCAGGCGGAGACCGAGTACTTTCCAGAACTTCCGGCTGAACAGCACCAGTTCGATTCCAACGACGAGATCCTGGGTTAGTTGCGCAGGTGGGCCTGTTGAACAAACGACCCTGATAGCTCCCTTGGCCTGCGGGTGTGGACGACCAGTTGCTCTGCCAACCGGCGGGCGAATTCGCCGGACCTGTTGCCGAGGGCTCTTCGCACTTCTACGCCGACCACGGTGTGTGCGTACGCTGACACGGCGTACGCGGGCATTTGCCGGTGAGTGGTCCAGAGCTACCCGCATCACCCGCTACACCGACTCCACTGGTGCCACTTCCGTGCTGCTCCTCAACCACCGGTTGCAGGTTGTTGCCGAGACCGATCCGCGGCGAAAAGGAACCTGCATGGACTTTGTACTGGATCCGCCCCGCGGAGTCGCACCCGTCCGGCTTGGCATGACGTTCGACGAAGCCGTCGCGGCGGTATCCGAATGGGGTGAACCGAGGGCCGTCGGGCCTCGGCTGCACTCGCCGTTGGTCACTGTGAGTTTCAAAGTGGACGAGGTGGCATTCCAGATCCATCTGGAGGAGGAGGACCGGGTCACGGCGATCGAGCTGTGGTGGCCCGGCGAGGGTAGGCAGTCGTCGACACGCGTACTCCTGGATGGGGAGGACGTCTTCACGACACCCGCCAGGCAGATCCTCGAGCACGCGGTCGCACGCGGCTGGGCGGTCGAGGACGCACTGACTGAGAATCCGGTCATCCCCGGCGTCTCCCTCGGGTTCGCCCGTCAGACTTCGCAGGAGATGCCGCGTGATATCGATGGGCGGCTCATGTACTTCACCTCTGTACTGGTAGGCGGCGAAAGGTACTTCGACTTCCGCGCGGAACTCCGGACCTGATCCGGGGTGGCGTCCTGTGCGGCGCGCGACTTGAACTCGGCGCGGCGCGCTGCTCAGCGAACGCGGCCTGCACGGACGCATCGCGCACAAGGGGGAGAAGGCGCCCATCCAGGCCAGTCAGCGTTGGCATGTCGAGCGCACCCACGCCTGGCAGAACGCCTTCTACCGGCTCGCCCGTTGTTACGAGCGGCGCGCCACCGTCATCGACGCCTTCTTCGACCTCGCCGACACCATCATCACCGTCCGGAGCCTGATCCGCCGTGCCTGGACGACCCACCGCTGGGATACACGCCCCCAGCGCCGGCCATGAGCACCCATCTGCGCAGGTCCTTTGCGGCCGGGGACTGGATCACCGCGATCGGTGCGTTGCGGGAAGTCCAGCTTCGCTGGACGTATCCCCTCGCGGTGCATGCTCGTACGCCTGCTCAGCCGTCAGCGAACGACCGCATGGCCGCGAGAGCGGCCGCGCAGGCTGGAGCCATGGATGTGATCGAGGTAATGCCGGGGCTGCGTATGCTCCGCTTCCCGGTGGGGGCGGCTTATCTGTGGCGGGACGGCGACGAGCTGACCCTGGTCGACACCGGGACGGCGGACTGCGCGGCAAAGATCGGGGACGTGCTGGAGGGCGAACTGCGGCGGATCGTGCTGACGCACTGGCACGAGGACCATGTGGGCTCGGCCGCCGAACTGGCCGCCCGGCACGGGGCGGAGGTGGTGGCACACCGGCTGGAGGCACCGGTGATCCGTGGGGAGGTGGCCGGGACGCCGCCCATACTGGAGGAATTCGAGGTGCCGATCCGGGCGGCGCTACCACCCCTGCCGGCCGCTCCGCCGTGCCGGGTGGACCGGGAGGTGGAGGACGGCGATGTGCTGGACTTCGGCGGCGGGGCGATGGTGGTCGCGGCGCCCGGGCACACCGATGGGTCGATCGCGCTCCATCTGCCTGGGCCGGGGGTGCTGTTCACCGGCGATGCGGTCGCCAACGTCGGCCGGACCATGCTGGGTGTCTTCAATACCGATCGAGTCCGGGCCGTTGCGTCGCTGCACCGGCTGGCCGAGCTCAAGGTCGAGACGGCGGTCTTCGGACACGGTGACCCGATCTTGCACGGCGCGACGGCCGCCCTGCAGGGGGCGGCCGACACAACGGTGTGACGGGAGGTCGGCTCTTCGGTTAGACTGGGCGGTTTGATCTCGGAGGGCAGACAAGCTCCTCATCCAAACCCCACAGCCACGATCGCAGCGCAGGCGCAGGTCTCCTCCGTGGTCACAGAGCGTCGCAACACCGTGATCACGGAACCTTCGCCTGCCCTATCGTCCCGACGGCCACAGCAGCCGCCTATCCGCGCGGGCTCTAAGGAAAGTGAATAGTCCCATCTGGACGGCTTCCCTGGCCCGCGGGTGTGGACGACCAGTCGCCGCGCGCCACCAGGAGGGCGAACTCCCCGGGCCTCCTGCCGAGGGCGCCTTTCCTTCGGTACCGCCCATGGCGCGTGTGCGTACGCTGACATGGCGTACGCGGGTTCCTGCTGGAGAACACGCCCTGGACGGGATCGGACTGTGCCAGGTCGCGGTACATCTCTCCTACAGCAGCCGGGAGTTGCACGCCCGGATCCGTACCCTTGGCCACGGCTACGCAATCGCCGTGTCCACCAGCCACCGCGTCACCACCCCGGGCGGGAAAGCCAAGGCGCCAAGGGCCTGGCCCACCTCGACACGGGCAGGTCACCTGCTGGACCTCCTGGCACCGCTGGAGCCTGATGAGCCTGCTCGCCTACGCGCTCCTGGCCGTCGGCGCCCTCCACGAGCGCCCTGTCCGGCTGCCGTGGAGGATCGTGATTCGGGGGGCGGGTCCTCCCAGGTCGTAACTGGTCCCGCTCAGGAGACCTTTACTGAGGCGGGCAGCGTGCTGGGCACGACGGGCTCGTTCTGGCAATCGAGTGTGCTGGCCATCACGCGGGCCGAATGGAGGAGGAGCGTGAGGTGGTCTCGAACGGTCACACCGTCGGTGAGCGTGTCGGTCAGCTCGCCCGTCAGAGGGACTTCGCGCTCCTGTCCTGCCGGGGTATCCGGTACCTTGCACTGCACGTAGACCTGGTATCTGGCTTCCCTGTATTCATCGGCCCCGTAAACGAGCTTCACGTCCGAATTGACCTGCGTCAGACGAGGCTCCGAAAGGATTCCGTTCTCGGTCCCTTTGTCGAACGCAGTATCGAAAGGGAAGGGGGAAGGTTTGTACGTGAGGCCGATTTGCATCCCCGTGGAGATGTCGGTCCGGATCATGCACATATTCGACTCGACGTACCGGGTTGGCTTACTCTCGGGAGTCCACTTCCGGACTTGATCATGGTGGCGAGATCGGGCATCAGCCAGAGAGGCCGGGCTCCTGAAACGCAACTCTTCGGATCCTCCGACACCACGGTCTATCTGTTTCAGCCCGGACGTGCCGAACAGTTCCTGGCATGCCTTGCGCTGTGCGGCAGCCACATCCGCATCTGTTTCATTCGTCGTTTCCGAGCAGGCGCTCACTCCGAGAGCCAAGGAACACATCAGGAGGATGTGGACAGGTGTAAGTGTCCGCATACGTCACCACCCCCGGGCGTCGTCGGTGTCGCTGAGCCGTCCGCCCCTGTTGTACGAGTCCTCGGCCGTCCCCATCAGTTTGCGGATTTCACCGCTCTCCATGTTGTGTGCCTCCACGTAGTTGAGGAGGGGCCCCATCGCGTTCTGCCGCCCTTCAGCCTTGGCCTTGTCGATTCCCTGGGCTGCTTCGTCGTGGTTCTCGAACTCATGGTCCTTGAGCCACTGCATGGTTTCGTTGCCGAACTGTGTGTTGGCGGCGCCGCCAATGGTCTCGATGGCTAGAGGAACAGCAACCACGGCTACTGGTCCAGCATGCCGTGCATCTTCACGCTGTGCAGGCCGGCCGCGACGGCGGAGTCGCTGTCGTCGCCTTGAGCCGTCATGAGGCTCGACCCATAGACCTGTTGGGCCACGGAGAGGGTCGCGTGCGAATCCTCGTCGGCTCCCAGGGCCCGCATGAACTGCACGCTGCCCGTCTCGCCGTCGTGGAGCTCGGTGAGGGCGGAGCCCATGTCCAGACCGTCGTTGAAGAGCTCGATGGAGGCGTCGAAGGTGTTCTGACGCGCATGATCCGCGTCAACGCGCAGACCCTCCCGCAGCGCGTAGGCCAGGTTGCCGAGCTTTCCCAACTGGTCGTTGTGGACAACCAGATCCTTCTGGCTGCCCCCGCCACTGCCGCCTGAGGCAGCCGCCTGGTTCAGTTGCATTTGCGCCGCGCTACGTTTCGCCGCAACCTCGGCCTTCAACTGGTCCCACTCGTCCCATGCCATGCAACAGCCAGCTCCCCCGAGCGCGATCAGAAAGTCCGTGCGCACGCCAACGTATCAAGGAGCCCCTTCCGGCCTGACGGTATGGACTGGCCGTTGGTGGGCTGTACGAACTGATGAAGCTCTGCTGGACGGGCTTACAACCAAGGTCACCCGTGCCGACCGGGAGCTGGTGCTGACCCGCGCTCCCGGGGCCGTCCTGCGGATCGAGGTGTCCGAAGCGCGCGGTGAGCGGCGGCCGCCCGCACCGGGCAGCCTCGGCCGGTCCGGGCCTGCCGAGGGCGCCTTTTCTTCGGTACCGCCCATGGCGCGTGTGCGTACGCTGACATGGCGTACGCGGGTCCCTGCTGGAGAACGGTCTGGATATACCGCCAGATTGGGCACATGACACCACCGCCCACCTCCGCGACCGGTCAAGCGCTGCCCACCGCAGGCGTGTGCGTTCAGCGGTTCAGCTCCACACCGCGCGGCGCACGCCTCGCCCGCCGGCTCGTACTGCACCAGCTCGACGCCTGGGGCGTGCCGCACGGCAGCGGGGCGTCCGACACCGCCGCCGTGCTGGTCGCAGAGCTCGCCGCCAACGCCGTCACGCACGGCCGCGTCCCCGGCCGGGACTTCGAGGTCACCGCCGAGATCCTTGGCCGGACCCTGCGCATCGAGGTCTCCGACACCCGGGGCGAGATCCGGCCCCCCGCCCCGGGCGCGCCCCGCCCCGCGATGCCGTCGCTGTCGGAGACCGGCCGGGGCCTGCTGCTGGTGGAGGCGCTCGCCGACCGGTGGGACGTCCTTGACCGCGTACCCGTCGGCAAGACGGTCGTCGCGGAGCTGGATCTGCCGCACTGACGGTGCCGACGGCCCCGGACGGTCGCGCTGACAGGCCGTGAGGCCCGTCTATAGGCTGGGCCGGGAACGGCATCGGGCGGCGGCGGAGGGCAACGGGGACCATGACGGACCTGGAGGACAGTGCCGGTGGCCAAGGCGCCGGACGGAACCGACCGGTGGGGCCCCAGGGGTACGCCGAGGCGGAGGACGTCGACGAGCCGGACGCGCTCTTCCTGCCGCTGGGGGCGCCCCTCGAAATCGGGTCCGACGGCCGACCGACCGGCGTGGAGCTGGAGCTGCCTGCCGACGAGGAGGGCGAGGACTACAGCGACGCCGACGGCATCTCCGCCCCGTTCCGGCCCGACAGCATCAAGATCCATACGGAGACCACCACCGTGGATCTGCTGCTGTCCCGGCTGCGGGAGGGCATGATCGACCTCGCGCCGGACTTCCAGCGCCGGGCTGGGATCTGGAGCGACCGTTCGCAGAGCCGGCTGATCGAGTCGCTGCTGCTGCGCATCCCGATCTCCAACTTCCACATGGCCCAGGACGACGAGGACAAGTGGGCCGTGGTGGACGGCGTGCAGCGGCTCACCGCCATCGCCCGGTTCATGGAGCCCAAGGTCACGGGCGGCCTCGGCCCGCTGACCCTCCGGGGCCTGGACTACCTCTGGAGATTCAACGGCAGCACGTACCAGGACCTGACCGGGCGGCTGAAGATCCGGTTGCGTGAAACCCAGCTCACCGTCCACATCATGCAGCAGGGCACCCCGGAGGCCGTCAAGTACAACGTGTTCTCCCGGATCAACACCGGCGGTATGCCACTGAAACAGCAGGAGCTGCGGCATGCGCTGGTGCGGGGGCCCGTCCGGGCGTTCCTCGCCGACCTGGCCGAGGACCCGGCGTTCGGTGAGGCCACCCGGTGGAGCGTGTCCAACGAACGGATGGCCGACCGGGAGATGGTGCTGCGCTTCCTCGCCTTCCGCCTGAGCAATCCGGCCGAGCACACCGAGAAGGACTTCGACCAGTTCCTCATCAACGCGATGTACCAGGTCAACGCCCTCACCGAGGAGCGGCGGGAGCAGCTGGCACGAGAGTTCCGGGTAGCCATGCAGTGCGCGCGGGAACTGTTCGGTGAGCACGCCTTCCGCAAGTGGCGTGGGGGGCCGCGGAGTTCCCCCGCCATCAACAAGGCACTGTTCGAGACGATCTCCGTCGATCTCGCGCTACTCGACGATCACGAGCGGGACAGACTGGTAGCGTCTCGGGCGAAGGTGCACGACAGGTTTTTCGAGCTCATGGACAACTGGGACTTCGACCGGTCGATCTCCGTGAGCACCGGGGACCCGGGGAAGGTCCGCACCCGATTCCAGGAAGTGGCACGACTGTTCCGAGGGGTGGCCGAACAGTGATCGACCGTCTGACGCTGCACAACTACAAGGCGTTCCAGCACGCTGAACTCCAGCTCGGCCCGCTCACACTCCTCACCGGACTCAACTCGTCCGGCAAGAGCAGTGTTCTCCAGGCCCTCGCGCTGCTGCGCCAGTCGTACGAGGCGGGCGACCTCGCGGCCTCCGAATACCTGCCCGAAGCGCGACGGGCGGGAATGACGGTCAGTGTCGCGAACCAAGGCTTTCTGCTCAACGGCGAACTCGTCGGCCTCGGCACCGGCGTGGACGTCCTGCACGAGGACTTCACGGAGGACGTGGCCCGGATCGTCCTCGCCGTCGACGAGGGGCCGTACCACTACGGCTGGACCGTCGAGTACGAGGCCGAGCAGAACCTGCTGCCGCTGCTCGACGTGAACCTGCCGCTCACCTCGGAGGGACCCGACGCGCCGACCGGGCCGGAGGGTGTGGCCCCGTCGTTCCTCACCGCCCCCTTCCAGTACCTGCACGCGGACCGGATCTCGCCCGCCGAGTTCTACCCACGCGACCACCACGCCGCCATCGGCCGCGGCTTCCTCGGCGTCCGTGGCGAACACACCGTCAACTTCCTCCGCCACCACGCCCGCGACGAGGTCCCCGAGGGGTCACTGCGCCACCCTCGCGCCGAGTCCGACCTCCTGCTGGCCCAGGCCGCCGCCTGGATGGGCGAACTGTGCCCCGGGGTGGACATCCAGGCCGATGCCATCGAGGGCGCGGACGCCGTACGCCTCTCGTACGGGTTCCAGGGCACACTCGGTGCTACCCGACGCCGCCGCCCCAGCAATGTGGGCTTCGGCCTCACCTACGTCCTGCCGATCGTGGTCGCCTGCCTCACCGCTCGCCCCGGCTCCCTGGTCCTCCTGGAGAATCCGGAGGCGCACCTGCACCCGCAGGGCCAGACCCGGATGGCAGCGCTGGCTGCCGCGGCAACCGCGCAGGGCGCTCAGGTGATCATGGAAACCCACAGCGACCACGTCATCAACGGCGTGCGGCTCGCCGTCAAGCGGGGGCGGCTCGCCCCCGCGCAGGTGGTGCTGCACTACTTCCGCGGTGACGGCACCGGCGTGGACTTCGTCAGCCCGCAGGTCGACACGGACGGGATGCTCGACCAGTGGCCCGAGGGCTTCTTCGACGAGCTGGAGAACACGCTCGACCAGCTCATCGGCTGACACCCGCCGGGGGGCGGGGCAAGGCGCACACCATCCGGAGGGGGATACGTGCCGCAGCTGTTTTTGAACGAGAAGTCCTGTGAGACCCGTGCCGACGCGCAGCGGGTCAACCACGCCATGACCCAGATGGTCAAGGCCGTCCTGGCTGCGGCCAGGGAGGACCGGGCCGGGACCCTGCTGGTCTCCCGGGAGCCGGTCACCGCGTTACAGCTCGCCGAGGGCCACGCCATCGGCAAGTGGATCGGCACCCCGGGTACCAAGGAGCTGTGGCAGCGGCTGCTGATCCTCCAGTCCAAGTGGCCCCACCGGCAAGCCTTTCCCGAAGGGGAGACCTACTCGGACGTCGAGTACCGGCACGACGGGGACACCGTCGAGGGGCTCGGAGCCGCGCACCTGACCGGAGGCCTGGGCATCTCCCTGCCGGTCGAGCCGCGCTGGAACGCCGACCGGCTGACCCTCGTCCGCGAGGAACTCCTCGACGACCAGGACGGCGGCTCCGCCCTCACCGAGGTGGAGATCTCGCACGCCGCCACCCCCGAGCACATCACAGCCCATCTGCCGTGGATCCGGCGCGGCGCGAACACCGTCCGGCAGAAGGCCGTCGAAGGCCTGCGGTCCGGCATCGAACTGTGGGCCCTGCGCTCGGAACTCTTTCCCCTCCTCCAGTTCACGTCGCTCGCGGAGCAGCACTTCGCCGAACTCCCCGAGGTATGGGTGCGGCCGGTGGGCGAACGGCTCGGGGAGCTCCAGGACGCGGTCAGCGACTGGGATCCGGTGCGACAGCCCGTCGCGCCCCAGTGGCGTTCCTACATCCGCACCGAGTTCGAGTCCCGGCGGCGGCTGTGCTGGTTCCCCGACACCGACGGCGAGGACCGGCTGTTCGACTGGCACTGCGACTTCCTGCCGTCACCGGGCCGTATGCACTTCAGGCTGGTCCACGAGGAGCGCACCCTGCGCATCGCGTACGCCGGGCGGAAACTCGGTAAGTGATCCGGGCCCGGAGCCGCCCGGCTGCCCCCGTTACCGTAGGGCGGTGAACGGGAGCCCCGGGCCTGCCCCGCTCCCACCTGCCCCACCAGCACCAAGGAGGACCGCGCGTGCGTCCCACACTCGCCGCCGACCAGGTACGGGCCAGTCTGAGCCAGTACCTCGCGACGACGTACGCGCTGGCCGACGAAAGCACCCGCCGCGCCCTGGAGGGCTTCCTCGGCGACGCCGAAGACGGCATCTTCCGCGGCCCCTACCTCCGTATCCGTACACCCTTCCGGAGCGCCGAGGGCGACGACTGGCAGCGGCACCTGACCTGGTGGCCCCGCGACTTCACCCCGCACCGGCACCAGGAGCTCGCCTGGGAGAGGCTGTCCACGCTGCACGGTCCGGCGCGGCCCACCCTCGTCACCACCGGCACCGGGTCCGGGAAGACCGAGTCGTTCCTGATCCCGCTGCTCGACCACTGCCGCCGCGAGCGTGAGGCGGGCCGGGAGGGCGTCAAGGCGATCCTGCTCTACCCCATGAACGCCCTCGCCACCGACCAGGCCCACCGCATCAACAAGCGGCTCGACGACCCCCGGGACACCCGGCTGCGTGACGCGGGTGTGCGGGCCGCGCTCTACATCGGCGACAAGCCGTCGCAGGAGTTCAAGCAGGCGAACCCCGCGATCACCGTCGACCGGGACGAGATCCGGCGCACCCGGCCGGACATCCTGCTCACCAACTACAAGATGCTCGACCTGCTCCTCCAGCGGCCCGAGGACCAGCGGCTGTGGCAGGACTCCGCGCTCGCGTACGTCGTCCTCGACGAGTTCCACACCTATGACGGTGCCCAGGGCACGGATGTCGCCATGCTGCTGCGCCGGCTCGGGTCCGTCACCGGACTCGCGGAACCCGGCCGCCCGCTGGGGCCGGTCTGTCCCGTCGCCACGTCGGCCACGCTGGGGGAGAACGGCCCCGGCGGGACCGGACGGGCGGGCGGCGGGCCCGGCATGCTGGAGGTCGCCGAGCAGGTCTTCGGCGTGCCGTTCCCGCCCGAGTCGGTCGTCGGTGAGGACCGGCGCTCCACCAAGGACTTCACCGGCGAGAGCGACTTCACGCTGCCGTTCCCCTCCCCGCAGGAGGTCGCCGAGCTCGGCGACCCCACCCGCGATCCGGACGCCATGGACGGCCTCGTCACCGCGTTCACCGGTCTGAACGGGCCCAGCCCGGAGGAGCTGGGCGGCGTGCTGCGCCGCCACCGGCTCACCGCCGCCGTCCTGGAGATCCTCGACGGCACCCCCAGGACCCTCGCCGAGATCACCGAGGTGCTGCCCCGCTACGCCTACCACTGGGGCATGGCCGTGCAGCAGCGGCCGCGCACCGCCGCCCAGGCACTCGCCCGCTACATCGCCCTCCTGTCGTACGCCCGCGACCCCGAGCACCCCGGGCGGCCACTCCTGGCCATCGAGATCCACCACTGGGTACGGTCCGTCTCCCGCGTGCTGCGCGGCATCAGCGCGGCCCGTGCCGAGTTCCGCTGGGACGACGAGCGGGTCACCTCCCGCGGCGCACTGGCCCGCAAGGACCAGGGATCGGCCACCAGGACATCGCCGTACGACGGGGAGGACCCCGTCGTACCGGCCGACGCGGCCGAGCAGGCCGCCGTACCCGCCTACGACAGCGCCCCGCCGCCCGCCGAGGTGTTCCTGCCCGCAGTCTTCTGCCGCGAGTGCGGACGCTCCGGCTGGGCCGCGTACTCGCCGGAGGTCGACCCGGCCGAACTCGACCTGAACGCCTCGAAGATCCGCCGCGCCTCGGTCGGCCGCGACAAGCGCCGGGTGCGCAACATGATCGCCGCGACCCCGCAGGAAGTGCACGACGCCGCCTTCGCGGCCGGGGCGGAACGCCGACGCGGCGGACCCGCCGTCATGGTCCTGGAAGGCGCCGGCGGACGGCTGCGCCCCCTCTCACCCGAGACCGACTTCACCGCCCCCGCCGACGGCGACGGACCACGCCGGCCCAGGCCCCTCCACAACGCCGCGTTCGTCCACGCCGACCTCGACGGCGACCGGGCCGCCGAACGCGACCAGTGCCCCGCCTGCCGCACCTTCAACTCCATCCGCTACCTCGGCACCGGCCTCGCCGCGCTCGCCGCCGCCGCCGTCACCCAGCTCTTCACCGGCGGCGAACTGGACAAGAACAAGGGCGAGAACAAGACCCTCCTCTTCAACGACTCCGTCCAGGACGCCGCCCACCGCGCCGGATACGTCGCCAGCCGCTCCTACACGTTCTCGCTGCGCGCGCTGCTCGCCAGCCGCATCGACGAGGACGAGCCCATCACCCTGAGCGATCTGGCCGCCGACCTGATCGCCGATGTCGTCGACAGCAAGGCGGTGCAGGCCGCCGTCATCCCGCCGGACCTGCACCTGATCCAGGGCGTGGACACCCTGCTCTCCGGACGCAGCCGCGGATCCCGGGCCACCTGGGAACTGATCGCGCAGCGCCTGGCGTTCGCCACCGTCATGGAGTTCGGCCTGCGGTCCCGGCAGGGCCGCACCCTGGAACTCACCCGCACCGTCGCCGCCGACGTGCCCCTGCCCGACGCCGACGCCGTCGCCGACCTCGTACGGGAGACGCTGCTCACCACACCCGGAGAGATCGCGCTGCCCGACGGATCGGTGCCCGGCCCCGACCGGTACACCGGCTTCGTCCGGGGCCTGCTGGAGCGGCTGCGTATCCGGGGCGCCGTCCGGCACGCCTGGCTGGACCCCTGGCTCGACCAGGCAGGGGTGCGCCGGTGGGCGATCTGGGGCGGACGCGAAACCGGCATGCCGGCCTTCCCCCGCGGGGTCTCCGCGCCCGCGTTCCTGCTCGGCACCCCCAAACAGGGCAGTGAGGACTTCGACGTCCTCACCGGCCGGCTCGGCTGGTACCAGGACTGGGCCGTACGCGCCCTCGGGCTGCGCAGGGAGGCCGCCACCGACTTCCTGACCCGGCTGCTGCCCGCCCTCGCCGACACCGGGGTCCTCGCCGTGCGCACCGCACTCGACGGGGCCACTCGCGTCTACGGCCTCCAGCCCGGACACATCCAGGTCCGCAGACTCGCCGACGACACGCTGCCCGACGCCACCGCGCACTGCCCGGTCTGTTTCTGGGAGCAGACCGTCCACCCCGACCTCGCCGACCAGTGGCACGGGCAGCCGTGTCCGCGCTACCGCTGCGCCGGAATCCTCGCCACCGGCCGCGACCTCGACAGCGGCCTGCGGCAACGGGACTTCACCGACGACTTCTACCGGCGTATGTACCGCGAGGCCGGCGTCTTCACCATCAACACGGCGGAACACACCGGCACACTCAGCCGCGCCAAACGCGAGGCCGTCGAGAAGGCCTTCCGCGAGGGCACCGACGTCCACTACGCCAACCCGCAGGTGCTGTCCTGCACCCCCACCCTCGAACTCGGCATCGACATCGGCGACCTGTCGGCCGTCGTCCTCGCCTCCCTGCCGAAGGGGCCGGCCAACTACATCCAGCGCGTGGGCCGGGCCGGTCGCTCGACCGGCAACGCGTACCTGCTCACCATGGTCGACCGCGGTCCGCGCGACCGCTACTACCTGGAAGAACCCCGGCTCATGATCGCCGGGGACGTCCTGCCGCCCGGCTGCTACCTGTCCGCGGCCGAGATCCTGCGCCGCCAGTACCTCGCCCATCTCCTCGACCTCGCGGGCGCCGGACGGCTGACCGCCCCCGACGGGACGCCACTGCGGCCGCTGCCCGGACGCGCCACCGATCTGTTCGGGCCCTCGGCCTGGCAGGCCGAGTTCGCCGAAGCCGCGCTCGCCGACGGACAACGGCTCGTGCAGGGCTTCCTCGACCTGTTCCCCGCGTACGACGAGAGCCGCGGCACGGGCGTCAGCCCGCAGGCCCGCGCCGCCCTCGTCACCTACGCTACCGACCCCGGCGAGGAGGGACTGGGAGGCGCCCTGGAAACCGCGTGCCGGCGCTGGGAGGACCGCCGCGCCGACCTGCAGCGCCGGACCGAGGCCATCGACCGGGCCCACGGACTGCTCGTCGCCGGCGACCCCGACCACGAACGGCAGGGGCGCGAACTGCGCGCCGAGCGCCGGGACGTGGCACGCGTCTCCCGCGAGATCAGCCGCACCACCGCGCACGGTGCGCTCGTCGATCTCGGCCTGCTGCCGAACTACAGCCTGATCGACTCGGCGACCGAACTGGAGGCCACCCTCACCTGGGCGGAGAAGCAGGCCGACGGCACCCGTAAGGACCACAGCAAGACCCTCCACCACAGTCGCCCCGCGCGCCTCGCCCTCTCCGAATTCGCCCCCGGCAACCACTACTACGCCCAGGGTTACAAGCACCGTGTCACCGGACTGGACATCGGCAGTCCCGGCCGCCCGGCCTGGATCTGGTGGCGCGTCTGCCCCGACTGCGGGCACGTCCGCACCCACCGTGCCGAGCAGGATCCCTCGCCCTGCCCCCGCTGCCGGTCCGCGGCCATCGGAGACGTCGGCTGCCTGCACAAGGTCCTGGTGCCGCGCCGCGTCACCTCCCGGGACGAACGCGACGACGTCCGCGTCCGCGACGACAGCGACGAACGGGAGAGGCGGCACTACACCGTCGTGCCCGCCGTCGACATCGACGCGAAAGACGTCGAACAGGCGTGGAAGCACGAACACGCCACCTTCGGGTGGGAGTTCACCCGCCAGGCACGCATCCGCCACATCAACACCGGAGCCACCCGGGTGGACGGCGGCACCGACACGGCCTTCGCCGGGCGCGAGGTCCGCCTCAACCCCTTCTGGGTCTGCGACGCGTGTGGCTTCGCCGACCCCGACGGCGGCCCCGCCGCCCAGGACACCGGTGACGCGGCCGCATACGGTAAGTACCACCGTCCCTGGTGCCCCAGGCGGCGCAGCGGGGCGGATACCGCACGGCGGGGCGAGAAGGTGCTGCTCGCCCACGAGCTGCGCACCGACGCCCTGCGCATCCTCATCCCCGCCGTCACCGCCCACACCCAGGAACGGCTCGCCTCCTTCAAGGCGCTGCTGCTGGCCGGTATCGCCCGCAGCTACGGCGGCGACCCCGACCACCTCGCCGTCGTCACCGACTCCATGCCCGAGGAACGTGGCCAGGCCGCCCTGCGCCGCCACTTCCTCGTGCTGTACGACACGCTGCCCGGCGGCACCGGATATCTGCACCGCCTCGCCGGCCAGGACGGCCTCAGGGGCGTCCTGGACGACGCCCGCCAGGTGATCGAGACCTGCGTGTGCGTCGGCCAGGGCCGGCCCGCGTGCCACCGTTGCCTGCTGCGGCACGTCACCGACGGCGAGTACGAACTCGTCTCCCGCGAGCACGCGCTGGACATGCTCGGCGACCTCTTCGGCCGCACCGCCGACCGATGGAGTACCGAACCCGTCGCCACCGCCCGGGACATCACCCTCGTGCACCAGGTGGAGAGCGAACTGGAGGCACTCTTCCGGCACGGGCTGCTCGAATGGGCCGAGCGGGTGGACGAGGTCAGCGTCCGCACCGCACTCACCGCCGACGGCACCAGGGACACGACCCTGCGCTTCACCGCACCCGACGGCACGGTCCGCGGCTGGCAGATGGAGACGCAGACACCGCTCGGCTTCACCCGGCCCGACGTCGTCTTCCGCAGCACCGACGACGACCGGCGGGTGGCCGTCTACCTCGACGGCTATCGCTACCACGCGAGCCCCGAGCACCTCACCGCCGAGGACGACGCGGGCAAACGCACCCGCCTGCGGGCGGAAGGCTGGCAGGTCTTCCAGCTCACCTGGGACGACGTGCAGGCGTGGACGGGCCGGACGAAGCCGCAGGCCGACCCCGTCTGGAAGCCGTACCCGAACACCGCGCAGAAGACGGCCATGGACGTCCACCGGCGCATGCACGGCGGAGACACCCGGGACCTGTCGCGCTTCGTGTGGGCCAACCCCGTCGAGACGCTGATCGGGTACCTCACCGACCCGGACCCCGACGCCTGGCGGCGCCGCACCCAGAGCGCGCTCGCGGGCTTCGCCGCCGTGTCGGCGACCAGCAGGGCGTTGGCCGACGGCGAGGCGACCGGCCGCAGGGTCGGCGAGGCGCTGCACGGGCGGCGGCTCGCCGGAGGACAGGGCGCCGTCCAGGTCATGGCGACCCGGGACGCGTCAGGGTGTCCGCTCACCATCGCGCTCGACCTGCGCAGGGGGCAGACCGGGGCGGTCTGGACGGCACTGACCGTGCTCGACGACAGCACGGCCACGGTCACGGCGGACGAGGCCGCACACCGGCGGCGCTGGCAGGCCTGGCTCTACTGGAGCAACCTGCTCCAGTTCCTCGACGTGGGCGAGGGAGACGGGGTACAGCTCACAGCCGGCATGCTGCCGGGATTCGACCCGGCCGAGCTGGCGGTCACCGGCGGCGCCGGGTGGCTCACCTCCCAGCGGCGGGCACACGAACCCGAGTCGGTCGGGCAGACCGCCGAGGAATCCCCCGCGGCCGTCCGCGACCCCGCCTGGGAGGAGGTCATCGAGTTCCTCATCGACGACCCCGGCCTTCCCGGCCTCGCCCGCGTCCTCGCCGGCCTCGGCCTGCCCGCGCCCGAGGCCGGCTACGAACTCGGAGCAGCCGCCTGGCCCGCCGAACTCGCCTGGCCGGCGCGGCGGATCGGTGTCGTCCTTGCGCACCGGCCGGACCCGGGCAGCAATCGGGACATCGACGCCGAACAACGCGACCGGGCCTACCGGGACGCGGGCTGGCAGGTCCGCACCGCGACGGAATGGGACGCCGGTGAACTCGCCGGGCTGGTGAGCGGAGTCGCCGGTCGGGCCACGAACGAACACGAGGAGAACGAGCGATGACGGTCACCGGCGCGCCCAGGACTGGCGTGACCCTGCGCCTGCTGGACAAGGCCGACAAGGAAATCGTCAAACTGGACCGCGCCGTCCTCGGGGCGTTCTACAAGTTCCAGCACGACTTCCGCCGCAACCCGGACGCCGGCGGCTTCGACCTCAAACAGCTGGAAGGCCACGACCGGCTCTGGTCGGCGCGCGTCAACCGCGAGTGGCGGGCCCTGATGATCCGCCTCGGCGGTGACGACTGGCTTCTCGTCTCGGTCAAGCACCGCAGCCACGTCCACAAGAACCTGGACCGGCTCAACTACGGCATCAACCACATCACCGGCGCCATCGAATACGTCGACCTCCAGGTCGTCGAGGAGAACGTGCAGCGCCGCGAACCCGCGCCGCCCGCAACCCCCGCTCCGGAACCCGCCCCCCGCAGGCCGGTGGAAGAGCCCCTGTTCGCCGCGTACACCGACGAACAGCTCGCGGACCTCGGCGTCGCCGAACCGCTCATCCCGATCGTCCGGAAACTCACCACGGACGACGAGCTGCTCGGTCTCGCCGAGTACGCGCCCCGCCACACCGGGGAAGTCCTCCTGCGGCTGCGCGACGGTGTTCCCTACGACGCGGTCATGGACCAGGTCACCGCGCCCGTCGCCGTGAGCGAACCCGAGCAGAACCTCGACACCGACGACTGGCAGGCGGCCATCGACCGCTCCCAGACCGTGGTGATCACCGACGACGAGTCCCTGCAGAGCATCCTGGAGGAGGGCGACTTCGGGCGGTGGAAGATCTTCCTCCACCCCACCCAGGAGAAGCTGGTCCACCGGCGCTACTCCGGCCCGGCACGGGTCGGCGGCGGGCCGGGGACGGGCAAGACGATCGTCGCCCTCCATCGTGTGTGCCACCTGGTGCGAGGGCTCCCGCCCGGTCGCAACAAGCCCGTCCTGCTCACCACGTTCAACAAGAACCTCGCCGCCGATCTGCGGGCCCGGCTCCTCTCGCTCGGCGGCCCCGACGTACTCGCCCGGGTCGACATCGCCCACGTCGACCAGCTCGCGACCCGCCTCGTCAGCGAGGCCGACCCGGGCAGCGCCAAGCGGCGGATCGACGACACGGCAGCCTTGCGCGAGTGGCGGGAGCTGTTGGTGGAGGTGGGCGAGACCCGCTGGAGCGCCGAGTTCCTCAGCGACGAGTGGAACCAGGTCATCCTCGGCCAGGCCGTGACCTCCCGGAGCGACTACTTCGCCGCCCGGCGCGCGGGCCGAGGACGCAGCGTCACACGCGCCGAGCGAGCCGGCATCTGGCAGCTCGCCGAACGTTTCACCCAGCGCCTGGAGACCAAGGGGCTGGAGACCCACCGCCAGGTCGCCGAGCGAGCGGCACGGCTGGAGATCGCTCGCAAGGCCAGAATCGACCGGCGGTCGGAGGAACGCGACGACCGGGGAGGCCTGGACAACCTCCACGTCGAGGCCGGCTCCGGTGCCTGGCTGCGCTACCGCTATCGGCACATCGTGGTCGACGAGGCGCAGGATCTCAGCGCCGCCCACTGGAAGATGCTGCGCGCCATGGTGCCGGCCGAGCCCGACGACATCTTCCTCGTCGGCGACACGCACCAGCGGATCTACGACAACCAGGTCACACTCGGCAGCCTCGGCGTCCACATCCGCGGCCGGTCCTCCCGGCTGACCCTCAGCTACCGCACCACGCGGGAAATCCTGCGCGACGCCATCCGGGTCCTGGACGACACGGACTACGACGACCTCGACGGCAGTGCCGAGACGATCGCCGGATACCGCTCCGTCCTCCAAGGCTCGAGCCCGTCCCTGCGGGGCGCACGCAGTTGGGACGAGGAGATGGACCTCGTCGTCGAGCAGCTACGCGACTGGCACGACGTGCCCCGCGAGTCCACGGCGATCTGCGTTCCGACCAACGACATGGTCACCCAGCTCGCCGACCGCCTTACGCGACGCGGCATCACCCCGACGGAGATCACACAGGACGGACCGCGGAACGACCAGGGTGTCCACATCGGCACCATGTACCGATTCAAGGGACTGGAGTACCGCTGCCTGATCATCGCTGGGGTGGCCGAGGGACTCGTACCCCGCGCCTCTGTGGATGCTTGGGAACGCACGGACCCGAGCCGCCACCAGCGTGAACTGCACCGGGCACGCTCGCTGCTCTTCGTTGCGGCTACGCGCGCCCGTGACGCGCTCGCCATCACCTGGCACGGTGAGCCGAGCCGCTTCCTGGAACCGCTGCTTCCGCCCCGGTGAAAGAGTGCGAACCGCCTCTGACCTGGTATTTTTCCCAACCCCACTGAGGGCGACATCTTTCCGATGACTCACCCGCCTTGCCGAAGTGCGGCCGGCCGTCCTGGGCCCGCGTGCCGAGGACGACGCGGTGCGCGGGGGCATGCGCCGCGGGCTGACGCACGCCTCGCGCGCTCTGTTCCCCTCCCGAGCACACGCCATACGACGGCGGGAGCCGAGCGCGTCCAGGCGGCGGGCGTCGGTGAGGAGCCGGGACACCACCGTCGGCGTGAGTCCCGCATTCCCCGGCCGTGCGACGTCGAGGCGTGGCGCGATCCGCTCCCGGCGGCCGCTCGTCATCTGAGCCGCACGTCCTGCTCGCCGAGCCGGGCACGGCCGGGTGCCGGCACGGTCAGCCGAGGCACACCACGAGCAGGCAGACCTCCGTCGGCGACGTGGATGCTGGTGCGTGGCCGGCCTGGGACGAGCCCGAGTCCGTGCCGCCGGCGGCTGCGGGCGCCGACGGCTGCTCCTTCGCCGTACCGGTGAGGTCGGGGGCCGTAGCACTTGAGGAGGGCGCGGTGTTCTGCGGCTGTGGGGCCGTCGTCGCAGCCGGACGGGGAGGCACGGTGGCGTCCGGCCGGGCGATCTGCGGCGTCCTGCGGGGCGGGGCCGCAAAGGGCTGCTGACGCGGGGCGCTGGTGGCCGGCGACTGCGCCTCGGGGGCGGTGTCTGACGACCGGTGAGTGGTGGGCGGTGTAGCCGCCGGACGGGTGTGCTCAGGCACCGGCTCTTCCGCGGCGCCCATGCTCCTGTCGTCCGGCGCTGTGGCCGCCTGTGCCTGGTCGGTGGAGTGCCGATCCATCGTGGCAACGGTCAGGCCGCCTCCGACGAGGGCGACGGCGGTCGCGACCACGGCCCGACGCTGGTTCTTCTTCCAGCGGGCCAGCTGGCGACGGCGTGCCGCCCGCCCCTGCCGAGCGGGCGGCACGCCCTCGACATCGGCGGACGGGCCGGCGTATGGGGCCGCGTTCGTGCCAACCCCGAGCTCTGCCTCGTCACGCAGGGGGGCGTCGTGCCACCTGTCGGAGACTGCGGACTCTCCGGCATACATTGCGCCGGGTGCGGCGCCGGTCATCCCCGAGGCGGCGCCCCGGGCCGGGCCGCCGCGGCCGTCGGCGGAAGGAGGAGCGATGTCCGGAGCGTAGGCGCCGCACCCGGGACACACCAGGGCGCCGTTGAGATGCCGACGACACGAGGAGCAGTAGTCCATCTGCGGTCTTCCTGGGTTGACTGCGCCGTCGGCCCGCCTGGGCCACGGCCTGATCACGTTCGCACGCGGGATCGAACGGCCAGCCACGCTAACCAGGCTTTCGAAAGGCCGTGTGCAGCCCGTGTGATGCTCCTGCACATATTCTTCGGGCCTCGCGTATGTCGGGCCTAGCTGCACTTCCTCCGGCTCTCCCTTCCCCAGCCCGGGTGAAACCCTCGGATCGATCTGGACCGGTGGGCCGAGCCCGGTCCATGGGGGCGGCATAGTGGCGGGGGTCTCCGTACCGGACTCGCAGGAGGAAACGCATGCTCGGCACCGACTTTCACACTGGGGCACCCATCTGGATCGACCTCGGTAGCCCGGACACGGACCCAGCCGCCGCCTTCTACGGCGCCGTCTTCGGGTGGCAGTACGTGTCCGCCGGGCCCGACGCGGGCGGGTACGGGTTCTTCCAGAAGGAGGGGAAGACCGTCGCCGCCCTCGGGCCGCTGACGCAGGACGGGGCCAAGTCGGCCTGGACGACGTACTTCCGCAGCGACGACATCCAGGCCACCGCCCGTGCCGTGGCCGCCGGCGGAGGCACTGTGCGCGTCGAACCCATGGACATGGGCGAGAGCCGGCTGGCCCAGTTCACCGACCCCCAGGGCGCGCAGTTCGCCGTACTGCAGTCCAACAAGGGGTTGGAGAAGACCTCCGAGGACAACACGCTGGTGTGGGTCGAGCTGCACGTCGGCGAGCCGGACGCGGCGATCCGCTTCTACGACGGGCTGTTCGGCTGGCGCTCCGAAGAGATGACGGCGCCCGGTATGACGTACCGGGTCCTCAGCATCAAGGAGGGCGACCAGCATGAGGGGTCCTTCGGCGGCGTAGCCCCGCTCCAGGGTGGGCAGGAGGCGGCGCGTTGGGTTCCGTACTTCGCGGTGGCCGATGCGGATGCTGTCGTCGCGGCGGTGCGGGGGAGTGGGGGGTCGGTGCTCATGCCAGCCGCGGACGTGCCGGATGTCGGGCGCATCGCCTGGCTGGAAGACCCAAGCCACGCCGTCTTCGCCGTGCTGAAGCCGAACCCACGTCAGGGCTGACGGACGCCCTGATCCTTCCCTGCCCTCCGCGTTCGCCTTTCCCCTTTCTTCTCCTACTCACCGTGCCCCTTCCTCTCGTCCTCGTCGTCGTGGTCCTCAGGCGGTTGGGACGACAAGGAGCGGTAGGGCGTCGCCGACGGCACGTCGTAGACGGGTGCGTACTGGTGGGCGCGGAGCCGGCGGGCGCGGTGCTTCCCGCTACGGGAGTGGACGGAGCGTGATTACAGCGGCCGTCGTCCGTGCTGAGTGTTGAGACGTTCGGTACAGCCGGCGACGGCCGACTCTCCTTCAGCGAGCGCGGCGGCACCATCGGTTGCACCGCCTGCCGCTGGGCTGGCGCGAGGCCGCGCCCTGCAATCCCGACCGCGCTGGCGGCAACGCCGCTCGTGGCCCGGCCCTGAGGCGTTCGGCGCTGTCCTCATGGCTGTGCGCCGGGGCGGACGCCGCGCCGAGGCCGCTCAGTGCCTGGCCACAGAGTCGAGGTACTCCTGACCTGCTACCCCACGTGTCATGACGACCGGCAGCCCCTTTGCCACCAGCGCGTCGAATGCCTGTTGCGCTGGTAAGACCAGGCGTCCGAAACTGGATCAGTAGCGTCCGGGCGGAAACGGTGACGACCCGCAACACCCACCCCTACATCGGGAATGCTCTGCGGCCGTCCTATTCGCAGACACCGCTGGTGATGTCCCCAGAGCACAGCTCCACCGGCCTCGTCGCGGTTCGCGTCGCGGGGCCTCACCGTTCCCTGTAGCTCCTGGCCGCCGTCCTCGGCCCCTCGGGCTGCGGCAAGACCACCCTGTCGCGCAGCATCGCCGACTCACTGCGCGCCGACGCGGGCAGCGTATGGCAGGAGCGCCATCTCCCTGGCGTTCTTGATTGCTGTGGCGATCTGCCGCTGCTGCTGGGCGGTGACCTGGGTGACGCGGCGGCTGCGGATCTTGCCGCGGTCGGAGATGAACTTCCGTAGCAGATCGGTGTCCTTGTAGTCGATGTACGTGATGCTGGCCGCGTCCAGGGGGTTGGGGCGGGACTTGAGCGGCTTGCGTGGGTCGTGACGGCGTGCCATGAGTGCTCCTGCTTCGGTGCTGACTTCGGTCGGGTGTCTGGTGCCGGGGTTACGGGACGGGGTCGAGGAGGGAGTCGAACGCGGCTGGCAGGTGCTTCCACGCCTCGGGACCGGCGGCGTACTCGTCGTCGGTGAGCAGGCACGACTCGAGAAGCTGTGCCAGGCCGTCGCGGTCGAGGCCGGGGGAGGTGAAGACGAGGTGCTGGCAGCAGTCGCCGTGCTCGGGGTGCCAGTCCAGTGCGGCAGCGGCTCGGCGCATCGGGGGCACCATGTCCCAGGCGGCGTCCGGTAGGGAAGCCAGCCACGGGCCGGCGTTCTCCACGCACAGCGCGCCGCCGGCGGCGTCCCAGGCGAGCAGGGTGTCGGGGCGGTCGGCGAGCCAGAACCGGCCGCGGCTGCGGGCGGCGCTGCAGCAGAGGTCTTCCAGTGCCTGGTAGAGGCGTTCGGGGTGGAAGGGGCGGCGGCGGTGCCAGACGAGTGTGGCGACTCCCGCTTCGTCCGCATCCTGGGGGAGCAGGGCGCAGGCCGGGTGCTGGGCGGCGGCTGCTGATTCCACGTCGAAGCCGGCGAAGGCCAGCTGGGCGAGTTCTCCGGATCCGGCCGGTACCTGGCGGGCGGTCGGGTGGAGTTGGGTGAGGAGTGCGCGGTCCTCGTCGTCGGCGTCTTCGCTGTCGACGAGAGCGAGCACGGGTGCGTACTCCAGCTGACGGGCCCAGGTGTCGCCGACCGTGCGCTGGTCGGTGGCGGCAGCGGCGAGACCGGCCTCGGCCAGGTCGTCGCCGTTGGCGAGGTAGGGCAGCACCAGCGCGGGGTCGACGGCGGTCATGACATTGGTGAGATGGAGGGCGTCGCCGCCGTGTGCGACGACGACCTCTGCCATCGCCTTGGGTTCGACGGAGTCCCAGAGTTCGACGATCGCGAGCCGGGTCGTGCCGCCGGCGGCCAGGCGCTCCAGCTCGGGGACGAGGTCTTCGCGCAGTGCGCAGCAGGCGCAGTCGTTGACGAGGGGGGCATCTCCGTAGGACAGCTGGCCCGAGGCGTCGCGCACCAGGCGCCGCAGGGTGCCTTCGGCCGCTGAGGCCAGGTCATGGTGGAGGGCGACACTGCCGGGGACGGTTCGCAGGAGACGGTCCACAACCTCCTTGCGGGCGTCGGAGTGGAGCCCGCCGACGATCACGACGGGCAGTCGGGGCTGGTTCTGCATCAGTTCGCCTCGCGCCGGCCGTAGCGGCGTTCGAATCGCTCGACGCGGCCGGCGGTGTCCAGGACGCGGGCTGTGCCTGTGTAGAAGGGGTGGCTCACGTTCGAGATCTCGACGTCGATGACGGGATAGGTGTTGCCGTCCTCCCACTCGATCGTCTTGTCGCTGGTCATGGTGGAGCGGGTGAGGAAGGCGGAGCCGGCGGGCTTGTCGCGGAAGACGACAGGGCCGTACGAGGGGTGGATTCCGGTCTTCATGACGGTGTCCTTCGGGTCAGGGTCAGGGGCAGGGCGGTGGGTCAGCGTTCTTCGCGGAAGTCGACGTGCTTGCGGGCGATCGGGTCGAACTTGCGAAGGACCATGCGGTCGGGATCGTTCCGCCGGTTCTTGCGGGTGACGTAGGTGTAGCCGGTCCCCGCGGTGGAGCGGAGCTTGATGATCGGGCGTACTTCGGTGCGAGCCATGAGCGCTAGTATATGACAATGGTTTCCATTTCCAAAAAGTATCCGTCTGAAGAGAGGCAGGTAACACCTTGTCCGCCCACTGCCAACTGACCGGCGCCCAGCCGGGCTTCGGCAACAACATCTCCCACTCGCACCGGCGTACGTCCCGGCGCTTCGACCCCAACATCCAGCGCAAGCGGTACTGGCTCCCGAGCGAGGGCAGGCATGTACGTCTGACGCTCAGCGGCAAGGCGATCAAGACGATCGACAGCATCGGTATCGAGGCGGCGGTAGCCCGCATCCGCGCCCGGGGAGTGAAGGTCTGATGGCCAAGCAGAGCAAGATCGCGAAGAACGAGAAGCGCAAGGCGATCGTCGAGCGATACGCGGCCCGGCGGGCCGAACTGAAGGAGATCATCCGCCGCCCGGGCACCCCGGAGGCGGAGCGGGCAGCTGCTCTGGCGGAGCTTCGGCGGCAGCCACGCGACGCCAGCGCGACCCGGGTACGCAATCGGGACAGCGTGGACGGCCGGCCCCGGGGACACATGCGGCAGTTCGGGTTGTCACGCGTCCGTATGCGCGAGCAGGCCCACGCCGGATTCCTCCCCGGAGTCACCAAGTCGTCCTGGTGATCTCCCGCCCTCGCGGCGGATGAACCGCCGGCCGTGGCTCAGCCGAGTCACGGCCGGCAGTGTGCCGGAAGCCACCACGGCCGCCGCGGGGCGCGCTCGTACGGGGGCAGGTGGACCGAACCCGGCGGTCTTCCAGAGGGGCCGCCTTCAGTTGCTCGTCGGTCGTGCGGGGCGGATGAGGGGGTGTGGTTGACCAGCCGGGCCGAGTTCCCGACGACCGCGATGCTGCTGGTGTTGTGGAGCAGGGCGGCGAGGACGGGGTTCATGGCCCCGGCGCCGGCGACCAGTCCGACGAGGTTGACGCCGATGGCGAGGCCGTAGTTCTGCCGTACGACGCGCAGGGTGTGGCGGCTGAGTTCGACGGCGGCGGCTGCCTGGCACAGATCGTTGCCCGCCAGCGCGATATCAGCGGTCTCCAGGGCGAGGAGTGTTCGCCCATGCTGATGCCCATGTTGGCGAGGGCGAGGGCCGGGGGCGTCGTTGGTGCCGTCGCCGACCATGGCGACGGGTGTGCTTCGTCCTGCAGGTCGCGGATCAGCTGGAGTTTGCCGAAGCATGGTCATCGCGCGTCGCGGGTTAACACGTGTCTTCCACCGGAGTGGGCTTTCAGCTGACGGATGGCGCCCTGTCGATGTACGGGACGGGCGGCTCCTGGATTCTCCCGACGGTTGCGACGTCCAGGGCCAGTGCCGCGGACGTGCTGCCCAGAGCGCCGCCCGGGTGCCACGTGCCGGTCACTTTTACCCACGTGTCGGCGGGTGGCGCTGCCACGCCGTGCATGGCGACGGTCAGCGACTGTGAGTCGGCCGCACAGCAGGCGACCAGAAGCCGGGTCAGATCCCAGGTGCCGTCCTTGCCGGGCGTGACAAACCCCTGCATGAGTACGGTGCGGTCCTTGAGGCTCTGCCTGTCGTCCTGCTGAGCCCGCGCGATGAACTCGGTCAGGGAGAGCGGGGCGGGGCCATGAGCGGGGAGCGCCTCGAAGCGCTCGTAGTCCTCGATGATCTCCGGATTGTCGCGAGTCGCCGTGTAGGAGCCCAGCGCCGGCGGGGCGAAGAAGAGCAGCGCGAGCGCGGGCGGCAGCAGCAGCCAGGCGATGCGCGGGCCATGGGAGTGGTCGTGCCCATGCTGTGATGGCGCGGCGACTGACGGTGTGGCGGCTGACTGCAGGGCGGCGTCGCTGTGGAGCCCGTTGCGCCCCGGCGGCGTCCGGGGCGGAGCAGCCCGTCTGGCCGGGGGCAAACGTGCTTACCGGGTTGGGCAGTGCCGTGGCTGCGACCACTGCCCAACCCGGAGTCCTCATATCTGCGGGACGAGCTCGGGGTGCTCGTGCTCGCAGGCGTCGTCGATGCCGTAGGTGTCCCACGCGGGGAACGGATCGACAGACGGGAGGTGTTCGCCCTCTTTCAAGAGGCAGTCGGTCATTGCGGCCTGAAGCGCTTCGGTGCGCAGGCGGGTGCCGATGAAGACCAGTTCCTGGCCCTGTGCGCTGTCCGCGTCCCGGACGCCGGAGGGTTCGAAGCGGGCGACGGAGCCGGCCTGTGACCACAGGCCGGTCACGTTGGGCCGGTTGGCCAGCCAGAAGAAGCCCTTGGAGCGCAGGATCTGTCCGAAGGCTCCACTGTCGAGTCCCTCGGTGACGAACGTCCACAGTCGGCCCGGGTGGAACGGCACGTCGGAGCGGAAGACCGTGCTGGAGATGCCGTACTCCTCGGTCTCCGGAACGTGATCACCGTTGAGTTCCATGACCCAGCCCGGGGCCTGCTGCGCACGCTCCAGGTCGAACAGCCCGGTACCGAGCACATCGCCGAGGTCCACTTGCCCGCGGGTGGCCGCCACGATCCGGGCCACCGGATTGAGACGAGCCAGGGCGGCCTCCAGTCGGTCGGCGCTCTGCACATCGACGAGGTCGAGCTTGTTGAGCACGATGACGTCGGCGAATTCGATCTGGTCCATCAGCAGGTCGCTGACGGTGCGTTCGTCGTCCTCGTACTGGTCGAGTCCGCGCTCGGCGAGCCCGTCCCCGCCTTCCAGTTCCGGCAGGAAATTGGCGGCGTCGACGACAGTGACCATGGTGTCGAGTCGGGCCAGATCGCCGAGCGTGGCGCCGTCGTCGCGAGGGAAGGCGAAGGTCGCTGCGACGGGCATCGGTTCGGAGATGCCGCTCGACTCGATGAGGAGATAGTCGAAGCGGCCCTCGCGGGCGAGACGGTCGACCTCCTCGAGCAAATCGTCGCGCAGGGTGCAGCAGATGCACCCATTGGTCATCTCGACCAGGCGTTCCTCGGTCCGCGACAGGGCGGCCTCGCCGCCGCGCACCAGTGCGGCGTCGATGTTGATCTCGCTCATGTCATTGACGATGACCGCGACGCGCAGGCCCTCGCGGTTGCTCAGAACATGATTGAGCAGAGTGGTCTTGCCCGCTCCGAGGAAGCCGGACAGGACGGTGACAGGCAGTCGTTCGGCCATGCCCGTCAGCCTTCGGGGCGCAGCAGACCGCGCTCGTATGCCTTGGCCAGCCGCTGCGGCACCAGCTGGGCGACGCCATCGACCGTGATCGGCACGAGCTGCGGCGTGATCGCCTTCCACTGAGCGCGGCGGTGACGGGTGTTGCTGCGGGACATCTTCCGCTTGGGTACAGCCATGGTTCGGGTCCTCTCCGGTTGGCGCGACGCAGACGCTACATGAAAATGGATTCCATTTCTAATTAGAGGCCCTGCGTCAATGAGGCATCGGGATCTCGAAGTGCACCGTGCCGCCCCCGGACCGTGCTCACCGGTCGTCCGGGCGTCGAAGATCTCCTTGGCCATGCTCCGCCAGAAGGCTTCGGCGCCCTCCACATGGGCATTGCCGTGCAGATGGATGCTGTCGTAGCCCGGGGTCGTGGCGGCGAAGTCGCGTGCCCTGCGCACCAGGGTTCGCGCCAGGCCGTGTCGCCGGTGCTCGGCTTTGACGTAGACCCGGACGAGCTGTGCGGTCGTGCCCGGCAGGTAGCGTTCGGCGAGCCAGCGTGGGTGCGGCGGATGGGCCGGACCCGCCGATCGCCCGCCGGTCGTGGCCGCCACCTCATCGCCGTGCACGGCCACGAGTAGCAGAAGCCGGGGGTCGTCCAGGTAGGTGGCCACGATGTCGACGACGTCGCGGTGTCATTCGGGTACGTAGCCGTAGCCGAATTCCCGGTGGCGGCACCAGCGGAGGCAGTACCGGTGGCAGCTCGTCGACCGGTGGAGGCACCACCGGCGGCGGATCTTCCGGCAGTTTGGGCGGCGGCGGCAGCAGTCAGGGGGCGCCCGGTTCGGGCAGTCCTGCTCTCCCGTGGGCGCCACCGCGACGACCGTCGACGGGCGGCCCGTGAAGTGCTGTATGGGCAAGGACGGCCTGGCCCGCTGGGGTTACTACTCGGGATGACGGGACGCGCTCCGGCCGCCCCTTGTATGGCCGGCCCTGCACCGACCGGCCCGATATTCGGCTGCGGCGGTCCGTGGGGCCTCCCATACTGAGCGGGCTCGAACTCCCACGTCCCGAAGGAACACCTCCGCGTGCAGGCTGCCGTCACCGTCACTCCCGCCCAGATTCCCGACCTGCTGCTCGGGCTCGCCACCGTGCGGCCCGTATTCCTGTGGGGAGCGCCCGGCATCGGCAAGTCGTCGCTCGTACGCGGCTTCGCCGAGTCGCTGGGACTGGAGTGCGTCAGTCTCCTCGGGACGCAGCTCGCACCGGAGGACCTGATCGGCGTGCCGCAGATCCGTGACGGGCGGTCCGTGTTCTGCCCTCCGGAGAGCATCGCCCGCGACGAACCGTACTGCCTCTTCCTCGACGAGCTGAACGCCGCCACCCCCGACGTCCAGAAGGCCTTCTACTCGCTGATCCTGGACCGGCGGATCGGATCGTACGAGCTCCCGGCCGGCTCGATCGTCATCGGGGCCGGCAACCGCGCCACGGACAACGCGCTGGCGAGGCCCATCGCGTCCGCTCTGGTCAACCGGCTCACCCATGTCCATCTGCGGGCATCGGCAGCGGACTGGCTGGTGTGGGCGGGGGAGAACGGCATCCACCCCTGGGTGACGGACTACCTCATCGACCGCCCCGACCACCTGTGGTCGCAGCCGCCCAAGACTGAGGAGCCGTTCTCCACGCCCCGCTCCTGGCACATGCTCTCCGACGCCCTGCACTCTTTCGGACCGGACATCGACGAGGAGACGCTGAAGGTGATCGTGCACGGCACGCTGACGCCCGCACATGCCGTCTCCTTCTGCGGCTACGCGAAGATCGTGCGCCATACCTTTGGCATCGAAGCGATCCTCAAGGGCGACGCCTCCTGGCCCGCCCGGCTCGAGGACCGTGACCTCCTTTACTACCTGGCCGAGGCGTTCCGCGGACGGCTGGTGAAGGAGCTGCCACGGCAGAAGGAGCACGTCTCGGCGTCGATGCGGCAGACCTCCTACCGGGCCAAGTCGCTGCTTGTGCAGCTTGCCGAGATCTCGGTCGAGGTCGCGCAGACTGTCATCGCGGACGACGCCGATGGCCAGCCGGTGCTGCCCGCCTGGTTCCTCGTCGAGGCGGCACGTGACATGCCCAGGCTGGTCGAGGCCCGGCGATGAAGGCCACGGCAGGCGGGCCAAACGGCAAGGGCGGGAAGAACGGTAAGGGCGGCACGTCCGACCCGGCCGCCGAGGCGTTCGCGGCGGGGCTCGCGATGGTCAAGCGGAACCCGGCCTTCGCCGCTGTCACGGCTTCCGTCTGCAGACAGGCCAAGTGTGCCTTGACCCCGGCCGGGGGCCTGGCCGCTGTCACCTCCAACGGCACCGTCCACCTTCACCCCACCAAGCGGGCGGATCCGGCCGAATGGGCCTGGGTCCTTGCCCACTGCCTGCTGCATCTGGGCTTCGGGCATGTGCCGGCCGCCACGGACGACCCGCGCGAGCAGCCCGACCGGTTCGACCTCGCGGCCCGCTGCACGGTCGTCAACCGCTTTCTGCTCACCTTCCCGATAGGCCGTCCCCCTGGACACCTGCCGGAGTCCTATCCCGGCGGCGACGAGGCACAACTCGCCGCCCGCTGGCGCCGCGACGGCATCCCCGCCGCCTATGAGCTCTGCGGCACCGCGGGCGGGCACCCGGACCAGGTCCTCACGACGTGGCAGGCATGGAACACCTCTGTCCCGGACTGGGAGACCGCCTTCGCACACGCCCTCACTCGGAGCGTCTCCACCGCCATGGACGTGGCGGGCGGACGCCTCGACCGGGTTACCGGAGAGCGCACGCCGCAGAGCCCCTGGGGCCGGGCCATGAACTGGTTCGTCTCCTCGTACCCGCTGCTCGGCGGACTCGCTGCGGGCCTCACGGTAGTGGCCGACGCCGAACTGGCCCGTGCGCAGGGCATCGCGATCGCCGCGGTCAGCTCTGCCGCAGGTGAGATCTACATCAACCCACTGCGCACGTTCACCGACGAGGAATGGCGCTTCATCCTCGCCCACGAGATGCTGCACGCCGCGCTGCGCCACGGCGAACGCCGCGGTGGCCGCGACCCGTTCCTCTTCAACGTCGCGGCCGACTACGTCGTCAACGACTGGCTCGTCCAGATGCGCGTCGGCGACATGCCCGAGGGGCTGCTGTACGACCCGGGCCTGCGGGACCTGTCCGCCGAGGAGGTGTACGACCGTATCGCGGTCGACCTGCGCCGACAGCGACGGCTCGCGACCCTGCGCGGCAAGGGTGCCGGTGACATCCTCGGCGAGGCGCTGCCGCACGCGGAGGCGCGCCCGTACACCGACCTGGACGACTTCTACCGGCGAGGCCTGGTGCAGGGTTTCGATCTGCATCAGTACGGTGAGCGCGGCCTGCTGCCGGCCGGGCTGATCCAGGAGATCCGGGCACTGGCCCACCCGCCCGTGCCGTGGGATGCGAGGCTCGCCCGCTGGTTCGACGAGTACGTCCCCCGACCGGAATCCGTACGGTCCTACGCTCGCCCGGCGCGGCGGCAGGCGTCGACACCGGACATCCCGCGCGCGGGCCGGTACTTCCCTCCTCAGGAGACGGCACGCTGCACCTTCGGAGTCGTTCTCGACACCTCCGGATCGATGAACAGCGCCGTGCTCGGCAAGGCACTCGGCGCCATTGCCTCGTACGCGGAGGCACGCGACGTACCCGCGGCGCGCGTGGTGTTCTGCGACGCGGCACCGTACGACGCCGGCTATCTGCCACCGGCCGAGATCGCGGGCCGGGTTCGGGTGCGCGGCCGTGGCGGGACCGAACTGCAGCCGGGCATCGACCTGTTGCACAGGGCCGACGACTTCCCGCCGGCGGCCCCGGTGCTCGTCATCACTGACGGCTGGTGCGACACGCTGCGGATCCGGCGCGAGCACGCCTTCTTGATCCCGCAGGGTGCCTCTCTGCCGTTCACACCGCGCGGCCCGGTGTTCCGGTTGAGCTGAGGGTCCGGCGTCACGGGGTCTCGCGTGGAGGTCCGAAATTCACCGACGCCCTCCCGCCACGTTTCGCTGAGGCGACGCTGTCGGCCCGGGGTGGCCGATACGAAATCCGCTGCTGCGGTCCTGTCCGAGCCCGTGCGCTCTATTTCGCTCGGCTGTCGACGTCACGACCCGTTGCTCGACAGCACACTGGTCCATCATCCGTTCGAGCGTTGCCGCTTGTGACCCGCGACGCTCGTCTGACGCTCTCGGGCCGTCCGGCGTTGCCGTAGCTTGGTCAAGGGGTATCTGACCTGCTGTTCTGTTCAACGTGACTTCGGCGACGTCTTCTCGATGACCCACTTGGTTCGACGCGAACGAGCGCAAGATCGCGGGCGACCGGTACACGTACGGCTTCGGCCAGACCAAGGAGCACTACGAGCAGCTCCTCGCCTTCAACAACGGCGAGCGCTCCGATCCCCCCGAGGGCTACACCGCACCCTTCTACAAGGCCAACCGCAAGGCCGAGATGCGCGCAGCCCACGCCTACTTCACCCAGCGGATGAGGACGCCTGAGAGTGGCGCCCCGGAGCCGGACCCGAACCGGCACGGGGCGCTCAGTCAGGCTTGGGCCGCGTACGAGAGGAAGCTCGTCCACGAGGTGGGTGAGAGGGCGAGGTGAGGACCCTGCTCGACCTTCGAATCCCGGACGTGAACTGTCACGGGGGCTATAGCCACCTCAACGCAACTGTCGCCCGATCCGCTGCTGTAGCTGCTCTTGAACCAAGTCAGCTCTGTGGTGTTCATACTGCTCCTCGCATCTGCCGCAACAGGCTCAGGGAGTCCTCCAGTGAGAGAGCCTGTGACCGCATCCTGGCATACCGCATGTGGAGCGTACTGACCACTTTGGGCGCCAACCCACCCATGGTCACGCGTCGTTAGAGGTTGTTTCCACTCTCCGTACTCGTACGCTGACTCAGCGTACGGCCCGGCGATCTGGCGGACCGGCATATGCCCAGGCCGCGTCGCCCCGCACGCGAACAGCCACTCCCTGGCTCGTCAATCGGTCGATACCCGCTCGTGGGCATTTTCTCAGCCATCGCCGCCATGCAGTGCGAGGCCCACGAGGGCAAATGTGGTCCATACGCGGTGAAGTTCCCCGGGGGAACTTCAGGGGAACTTCACTGGGCCGGTGGACACCGGACGGCGTCCATCGGCCCAGGGCGGGAAGTGGTGGGTGCCGGGGGTCAGTTACCGCGGCGCGGTTTCACCGGCTTGACCCAGACCTCCTTGTCGTTGACGCGGACGATGACGTTGTCCCGGTTGTGCGCCCGGTCGGCCACGACCTTGAAATCCGTGACGCGCCCGCCGCGCCAGGTGCAGCTGACCTCGTAGCCGCCGCGGGCGCGCAGACCCGTGAACGAGCCGTCGGCCCAGTCCTTCGGCAGCGCCGGCAGGAGGTGGATGACCTTCTCGTGGCTCTGCAGGAGCATCTCGGCGATCGCGCCGGTGATGCCGAAGTTGCCGTCCATCTGGAACGGCGGGATTTTGCAGAAGAGGTTCGTCCCCGTGTTGTACCGCAGCAGACCCCGGACCATGTACCGCGCCCGCTCGCCGTCACCGAGACGCGCGAACAGCGCGGCCCGCCAGGGCCAGGTCCACGACCCCCGGCTGTCACCGGAGACGACGGTCTCGTCGAACGGGACGCCTTCCTTCTCGCCGCACCGCCCCTTGAGCGAGACGAGAGCGGCTGCCGCGAGTTCGGGCGTCTTCGGGGTGATCTGGCGGCCCGGGTACACCGCGAACAGGTGCGAGGTGTGGCGGTGGATGTCGTTCGGGTCGTCGCGGTCGGCCTGCCACTCCTGGAGCTGGCCCCACCGGCCGATCTTGTTGGGCGCGAGCCGCCTCTGCATGTCGGCGACGGTGGCCCGGTACTCGGGGTCGACCTCCAGCACCGCCGCGCAGTCGAGGTAGTTTCGGAAGAGGTCCCAGATGATCTGCTGGTCGTACATCACGCCGTCTTCGCGCGGGCCGTGCTCGGGCGACCACCCGTTGGGGGACACGAGCTGGCCGGCCGCGTTCTCGACGAGCCGGTCCTCCCAGAACTGGCAGATCTCCTTGATCATCGGGTAGGCGACGTCGCGCAGGTACGTGAGGTCCTGGGTGAAGGCCCAGTGCTCGTACAGGTGCTGCGCGTACCAGGCGCTGGCGACGGTGTTCCACTCCCACGCGTTGCCCCCGAAGATGCTCTGGCTCGTGCGTGCCGTCCAACCTCGGGTTTCGGCGCCGAAGGCTTTGCGGGTCGCGACGCGGCTGGGCACCGCTACCTGGCGCACGAACTCGACAAGTGCCTCATGGCTCTCGCTGAGGTTGGCCGTCTCCGCGCCCCAGTAGTTCATCTGGACGTTGATGTTCGTGTGGTAGTCCGACGCCCACGGGGGCTGGTTGCTGTCGTTCCAGAGCCCTTGGAGGTTGGCGGGCAGGCCGCCCGGCCTGGAGGAGCTGTGGAGCAGGTAGCGGCCGAGCACGAACATGCTCTGCTCGAGCCCGGGGTCGGACTTGCCGTCGCCGTAACGGGCGAGCCGTGCGTCTGTCGGGAGCGCGGTGACCTCGTCGTCGGTGCTTCCCCAGTTCACGGATACGCGCTCGGCCACGGCGCCGGCCTCGGCGACCTGCGCCTCGCGCAGCGCCTCGTAGGACTGTCGGGCTGCGGTGCCGAGGGCAGCCGTGATGGCGGGCTGGGGGTCCGGCCCGCGCCAGTTCGCGGCGGCGTCGAGTTTGTAGTCGGTGCGCGCGTCGAGGAGCAGGGTCATGCGCTTCGCCGATCGAACCCGGAGTTGGGAACCCACGGCGGTCACGGAACCGTCGGTGTCGGTCACCCGGAGGACGGCGGCATGCTTCAGGCCGTTTCCCATGGTGCCACCGAATCGGACGGTCCCCGCTGCGGCGTCCACCGACGCGGGCGCACCCTGCGCGGAGGTGAGGGCGATATCGCAGTCGAGCGCGCCGGCGCGCTCGGCCTCGTAGCGCAGCACGAGCAGGTCGGCGGACCGGCTGGCGAACGCTTCCCGCAGGACCCGCTGCCCGGGGGAGCCGAACCACGTGGCGTGGATTCCGGACTCGGGGTCGAGCGCCCGGCGGTACTCGATCACCGGGCCCAGCTTCGCCGTGTCGAGTCCGGTGCCGATGAGACGGATCTCGGCGACGCGCACGACCGAGGATCCGGACCTCGGCCGCAGCGTCAGACGGTAGCGGGTGAACGCCCCGGGCTTGCCGACGGTGAACTGCCGGCGCTCACCGCGGTCGAGTGCGGGCTGGATGTCGCGCTCGTCGAGCAGCGTCCACTCCAGGCCGCCCGCGGAGCCCTCGAGGGTCAGCGAACCGGGGTCCTCCTCGGGAGTGTCCGGCGCAGCCGTCACGCTGTAGCCGGTGACCGTCGCAACCGACTGCAGGTCGCCTTGCCACACCGCTCCGGCGGTCGCGTCGGCCGCTCGCCACACGGTGGAGCCGTTTCCGTCCATGCTCCGGGAGATGTCGTGCCCGCGTCCGGCGCCGTGGGCGTGGCCGGAGGGCGAGGAGACGTACAGGAGGCCCCGTCCGCCGAGGTCGACCCCGGCGAGTGCGATCTCGGCCACCTGGAAGTGGCTCACCCCTGGGCGGGGCGTGAAGACGAAGCGGTAGGAGCTGTAGGCAGCACTGTTGGAGCAGGTGAACTCCTTGGTCTGGTTCCGGCTCTCGAAGGGGCCGGGCAGCGACCGGGTGTCCAGCGTGGTCCACGCGGACCCGTCCGTCGAGCCCTGGAAGGTCCAGGTCTGGGGGTCCCGGTCGGGGACATCTTCGGCGCTCGTGAGCCGGTAGGTCGACACCGCCGCGGGCGCGGTGAGGGCCGCCTGCCAGATGACCTCCTTCGGGGGGCCTTCGATGCACCATTTCGTCTGCAGGGCGCCGTCGATGGTCTTGTCCGAGCCCTGGTTCGCGGCGGTCCTGTAGGGGCCACCGGGGGAGGTGACCTCGGGCCGGGCGCCGAAGGAGAGCACGACGTCACCGAAGGCCCGGTAGGAACCGAAGCCGGTCATGCCCGTGTCGAAGCCGCCGTCCCAATTGTTGACTCCGCCCCACAGGCTCTGCTCGTTGAACTGGATCCGTTCGCGGTCGGGCTGGCCGAAGAGCATGGCGCCGAGCCGGCCATTGCCGATCGGCAGCGCCTGGGACTGCCAGTCTGTGGCGGGGAGCCGGTACCAGAGGGAGTGGCGGGCGAGCTTGGGGGGCCGCACCGACGTCGTCGCGGCCGGTCCGGAGGCGGCCGGTGCCGCGGACGCCGAAGTGAGGTTGGTGACCAGAGGGGTCAGGGCCAGTGCGCCACCGCACGCCGCGGCGCGCAGAACGCCACGGCGCGACATACCGCCTTTGTCCTCGGCGGGAGGTTGGACAGGAAAACGAGGGGGCATGGCAGGGCGGCTCCTTCTTCGAGGGCGGGGGCTTGGGCGTCCAGCCGCTGCACGGCGGGGACTGTGCAGCAGTGCAGCGGCACGGGCGGGCCCTGTCAATGATTTTGACCAACTTTCCTATACGATTTCTGCTCGCCCTCATAGAGTGACGCACTTGATCCTCCAGGGATCGCAGTTGACCCCGGAGGTCGACCCAATCCCGTCACCGCTTCAATGCGCGGCCCGTCACTGTTCGTCATACCGCCTGAATGAGGGTGATTCCGCCCTACTCCCCTCGCCGCGCCGGCGGGCCGCACGGGGGTGAACTGCCCTGCGGGGCTTGACGGGGCGTCACTCATGTCACACTATCGCCCCATCAATTTCCTATTTGATTTTGGGAGGTGGGGGCATGCATCTCCGGACCCGAGCTGTTCTGCCAGGAGTTCTCGCCGCCGCGGTCCTGATGGGCTCCGCGGCGAAAGCGGAGAGTGGGTTCGCCCATGTGCCCGCAGAGGAGATGACGTCCGCCCAGTACCAAGAACTTGCCGTGCGGTACAACGGCGGGCCCTACTGGGAAGGAGACCAGGCCCAGGCGTACGGCCGGGGATTCAACAACGACCTCGATAACGCCAGGGAAGCACTGCGCTGATGCCCGACCGGTTCGAAACCACACGCGCGCCCGGGGACGACAGCGGCTGCCTTCGGCGGGTCATGGCTGTACCGCTGACACTCCTTTACGCGATCGCGGCATTCTGTTGCTGTACGGCGCTGATCACACGCCCTTCGGGGAGCTGGGACCAGGACGCGTACGGTGCGATCACACTGATGTGCTTTCTCGCCATCGTGGTCAGCGGCCTCGGACTGCTCGTCACGGTCGTCCCTCCCACGGTTCGGCGCGCGATGGGCCCCTGGTGGCTGGCGCCGCCGCTGATCCTCTGCGCGATCGCGGTGGCCCGGTGGGTTCTGGGAGGCTGATGGCTGCCCTGCGACGGGGCGGCCTCCGAGGCGCGGTCAGGTGTTGGTGCGTCAAACTCCGTTGTCAGTGCCTCCCCATAGGGTTTGAGCATCACTCGGGGAGCCTCGGAGAAGGAGCAGAAACGTGTCCGCCAACAAGATCCAGCACAAGGTGAATCACGTCGCGCTGGTAGTGGACTGTTCAGGTTCCATGTATCAGCACCAGGGGCAGCTCATCCGTGTCGTCGATGAGTTCGTAGCGGGTCTGAAGGCCGAGTCGGACAGCCTCGGCCATGAGACCCGGATCAGCCTCTACTCCTTCGACCACAAGGTGGAGAACCTGGTCTGGGACATGGACGTGAAGCATCTGCCGTCCATGCGGGGGCTGTACAAGGTCAACAATGGCGCTACGGCCCTCATCGAGGCTTCACTGAAGTCCCTGGACGACCTGGGCCACATCTGGGAGGAATACGGCGAGCACAGCTTCCTCCAGATCGTGGTGACGGACGGCGAGGAGAACGCCTCCGGCGGCGACAGGCGGCACGACGGCGACATGGCCATCCTCGGCCCCTGGCTCGACAAGATCGCGGCGAAGATGGGCGGGCTTCCGGGCCACTGGACGTCCGCGATCCTCGTTCCGAACTCCCTGGCGAAGCGCACTGCCCAGAACTACGGTTTCCCGGCCGGAAACATCGCCATCTGGGATGCGGATTCCCAGGAGGGTGTCGAGGAGGCGATCGGCACTGTGCGCGCTGCCGCCACCAGCTTCCTCCGGGGCCGCGAGCAGGGCGTGCGCGGCACGAAGAACCTGTTCGCCGTCGGCCAGGACATATCGGTTGACGAGGTGCGTGCGAACCTCGAACCGATTCCGGCCGACAAGTACCGGCTCCTGAAAGTCGACAAGGAGGTCGAGATTCGCCCCTTCGTCGATTCGCATCCGGGCGTGACGTACGAACGCGGTTCGTGTTACTACCAGCTGGGCGCGAGGGCTCAGGTTCAGCCGAACAAGGAAGTCATCGTGGTCGAGAAGGACACCGATCGCGCCTATACGGGCGCCGCGGCGCGCAGCCTTCTGTTCGGTACGGGTATTCAGGGGACCGTCTCCGTGAAGGCGGGGAACAATCCCAAATTGGAGGTGTACGTGCAGAGTCGTTCGGTGAACAGAAAGCTCAAGCCGAAGACCCGTCTGCTCATCATGCTCTGAAACCGGGGAGAAGAGTTCAGTCGGGTCCGGGCCGCGTATGAGGGGTCAACACCGGTCGGCACCGGCCGTCGTGGCCGGTGCCCTGCCGCGTGCGCAGCTCCGCTGGGGGAGTCCTGCGGCCGGTCCGCCTACTTGGTGAGGGCCGATTCCGGTCTGCCGTCGCGCCCGTGCGGCAGGGGTGCGGACTCCTCGTTCTCGGCAGAGCGTTGGGCGTGGACCCCGATCATGCCGACGGAGGTCAGCACCGCGGCGACGGCGGCCGCCACGCCGCACACCAGGAACGCGGTGCTGAAGCCGCTGCCCAGGGCGTCCAGGGCCAGACCGTGTGCTGCGGATCCCGGGGCGCCGGGCGGCAGGCTGTTCACGGCGATGGGTCCTCCGGCCTCGGCGATCCCGCGTGCCGCTGCCACCTGACCGGCCGGCAGATCCGCGCCGGACACGTTCGCCGCGAACGCCGACCCCGCGTTGCTGAGGGCGACCGCGCCGACGACGACAGGGCCGAGGGCGAAGCCGAGGTCGCGCAGCATGTTGGTGGTGGCGCTGGCCATGCCCGCCAGGTTCAGGGGCACGCTGTTCAGTGCCACGGCCGTCACCGAGCTGACGGCCAGGGCGAATCCGATGCCGATCAGAAGGGCGGGCGCGACGAACGCGCCGAGTCCCGGGTCGGTGACGTCCAGCCGGGTGCACAGCAGGCAGCCGATCGCCATCAGGACGAATCCAGAGGTCAACAGCCAGGACGCGGCGACCCGGTGGAGGAGCCGCGAGACGATCGGGATGAGCAGGAAGGCGGGCCCCTGGAGGAGCAGGAAGGGGATAGCGACGCGGATCGGGTCCTGGTGCTGCACGGGGCCCAGCCACATGCTCGTCGCGAAGCAGGCGCCGAGGAAGGCGAGCATGCCGATGACCGCGGCGGCGGACGACACGGTGAAGGCCCGGTTGCGGAACGGGGTCAGGTCGAGGATCGGGGATTCGGCCCCCAGCTCCACCACGACGAACCCGGCGAGGAAGCAGGCGCCGAGGGCGAAGGCGAGGAGCCCGGAACCGGCAACGCTGCTCGACGGAGCGCGATCGCGGCGACACTGTTGGTGCATGCCCGCCGCCGCGGTCAAGTCGTGCGACCAGGGGCTCAGTGCTGCTCGGCCAGGTCCTTCTCCAGGGAGTGCGCCGTGGCGTCCAGAGCGGCCACCAGGGACTGGAGGCGGTGCGGGTCGTAGCGCACGCTGGGCATCGACACCGACAGACCGGCCAGCGCAGTGCCGTCCCGGTCGCGCACCGGTACGCCGACGGCGACGAGACCGCGTTCGGATCGCTCCTTGTTGACGGCGAACCCGTTGCGGCGCAGACGCCTCAACTCCGTCCGCAGCCGGGCGAGATCCGGGCGGTCGGCCGGGCGGTCGCGGTAACGCTCGGGGGCGTAGACCTCCTCGAGCTCTTCGTTGGTGAGGTCGGCGAGCAGGAGCAGTCCCGCCGTCGTGCGGTGGGCGGGGAACACCATGCCCTCCCGGGAACCGACCCGCAGTGCCTGCCGGCACTCGACGCTGGCGATGAACCGGGCCGTGTCCCCGGTACGCACGATCAGGTTCGTGGTCTCGTCCAGAAGATCGACGACCCGGTGCAGATGGGGCAGGGCCGCCGCGCGCAGCCGCGACACGAGGGACTGGGAGTGCACGGCGAGTTCCAGCACCGGCCCCGCACGGTAGACGCGGCCCTCGCCCTGCACGGCGAAGTCCCGGTAGACGAGCATCGCCAGGACGCGGTGGGCGGTCGACCTGGCGACGCCCAGCCGCTCGGCGATCTGCGACACGGTCGCGCCGCCCTCCATCTGCAGGATGGTCGCCGCCCGCAGCGCGTGGTCCACGCTGGCGATGGGGTAGGGCGGCGGTGTCTTGAGCGGCTTGTCCATGGCATTCCCTTCGGGTTCTCGGGTTCTGCTCTCCAGAATCTATATGTTCTTCTGGGAGACACGGTGCACGCTGGCTCTGTGACTCAGTCCTCCATCGCGCACGACATCGCTACGGGTTCCCCGGTCCGGCTCCAGGCCGTCTCCGCGAAGGGGCAACCCAAGGTCACCCCGGCGCTCGAAGAGCTGTACCGGGGCTTCGAACAGGAACTGCTCGTACCGCTGTGGACCGAGATCGGCGACCTGATGCCGGCTCACCCGCGCTCCCACGCCGTGCCGCACCTGTGGCGCTGGGAGCGACTGCGGGACCTGGCAGCCCAGGCCGGCGACCTGGTCCCCGTCGGCCGCGGCGGTGAGCGCCGGGCCATCGCGCTGGCCAACCCCTCCCTCGGCGGCCGGCCCTTCGCCACCCCGACGCTGTGGGCGGCCATCCAGTACCTGATGCCCGGGGAGGACGCCCCGGAGCACCGGCACACCCAGCACGCGTTCCGCTTCGTCGTCGAGGGTGAGGGTGTGTGGACGGTCGTCGGGCGCGACGCGGTGGCCATGCGGCGCGGCGACTTCCTCCCTCAGGCGGGCTGGAACTGGCACGCCCACCACAACGCCACCGCCGAGCCGATGGCATGGATCGACGGACTGGACATCCCCTTCCAGTACGCCACCGAGGCGCAGTTCTTCGAGTTCGGCCGGGACGAGATCAGCGACGCCGAGCGGATCACCCCCGACCGTTCACGCGCCGAGCGCCTGTGGGGCCACCCCGGCCTGCGCCCGGTGTCCGCCGGCACCACCGGCCCCGGCTCGCCGCTGCTCGCCTACCGCTGGGAGCACACCGACCGCGCCCTGACCGACCAGCTCGCCCTCGAGGCGGAGGGGTACGGCGGCACGGTGGAGCCCGGTCACGCCGCCATCCGGTTCACCGACCCGGCGACCGGCGCCGACGTGCTGCCGACCATCCGGGCCGAGATGCACCGGATCGCGCGCGGCACCGAGACCGCGCCGGTCCGCGAGACCGGCTCGTCCGTCTACCAGGTCTTCGACGGCTCCGGCACCGTCACCGTCGCCGAGACCACCTGGTCGGTCACCCGCGGTGACCTGTTCGTCGTCCCCTCCTGGCAGCCGTTCTCGGTCCGCTCCGAGGCCGGTGCCACCGACTCCGACTCCGGCGCCCTGGATCTGTTCCGGTTCAGCGACTCGCCCGTCTTCGAAGCCCTGCGGCTCGACCGCACCCATGTGGAAGGAACTCCGCGATGAAGCTCGCCACCCTGCGCACCGACGGCACCACCCGGGCCGTCAGGCTCGACGGTGACGTCCTGGTCGACCTCGGCGCCCCCGACCTGGGAGCCCTCCTCGCCCAGGAGAACTGGGCCGATCACGCCGCGGCCGCCACACCGGCGAACGCCACCACCTACCCGTTGGGCGGGGCCGACTTCGCCCCCGTGGTGCCCGCCCCGTCGAAGGTGGTGTGCGTCGGCCTCAACTACCGCAACCACATCCAGGAGATGGGCCGGGACCTGCCGGAACACCCCACTCTCTTCGCCAAGTTCGCCGACGCCCTGATCGGCGCGGGCGACGACATCGTGCGCCCCGAGGAGACCGACCGCTTCGACTGGGAGGTCGAACTCGCCGTCGTCGTCGGCGCGCCGGTGCGCCGGGCCCGCGGAGAGGAGGCCGAGCGGGCCATCGCGGGCTTCACCGTGCTGAACGACATCACCTGCCGGGACTGGCAGTTCCGCACCCGCGAATGGCTGCAGGGCAAGATGTGGGACTCCACCACCCCCGTCGGCCCGTACCTGGTCACCCCCGACGAGCTGCCGGGCGGGGTCCGCCCGTCGCTGGACGTGCGCCTGCTCGTCGACGGCGAGGTCATGCAGTCCGACTCCACCGGCGACCTGCTCTTCGACCCGGTCGACCTGGTCGAGTACGTCTCCACGATCGTCCGCCTGAACCCCGGTGACATCATCGCCACCGGCACCCCCGGCGGCGTCGGCCACGCCCGCAAGCCCGAGCGCTACCTCCTCGGAGGCGAGACGGTCGTCACCGAGATCGAGGGCATCGGACGCCTGGAGAACCGGGTCGTCAAGGAGAAGGTGTCCTGATGCGGCGGACCTTCGACGAGTCCCGCCGCTGGGCCCTGGTCGGCACCGGGCTGCTGCTCAAGGCCGCCGACCTCGACGACGACGGGTACGCCGCGCCGAGTGCCCTGCCCGGCTGGAGCCGGGCGCACGTGGCGGCGCATGTCGCCGCCAACGCCGAGGCGCTGTCCAACCTGGTGCACTGGGCCGCCACCGGCGAACCCACGCCGATGTACGCCTCGCCGGAGGAGCGCGCCGCGGGCATCGAACGGGGCCGTGCCCTGCCGGCCGCCGAGCTGACGGCGTGGCTGCGGGACTCGGCGGACGCGCTGGAGACGGGGATGGCCGCGCTCGGCGACGAGCAGTGGCTCGCGCAGGTCGTCACCGCACAGGGCCGTACCGTGCCGGCCACCGAGGTGCCCTGGCTGCGCTCCCGCGAAGTGTGCGTGCACGCCGTCGACCTGGCGAACGGTGTGTCCTTCGCCGACCTGCCGGCGGACTTCCTCACCGCCCTGTGCGACGACGTCACCGCCAAGCGCGCCACGCCCGCCGGCCCCGCCGTGACCCTGCGGGCACCGGCCATCGGCGCGGCGTGGGAGCTGCCGGGCGACGGCGAAGCCGCCCTGGTCACGGGCGAACTGCACGACATCGCGGCCTACCTGACCGGACGTGACGCCGGCCCGCTCACCACCGTCGACGGCACGCCCGCCCCCACGCTGGGCGCCTGGCTCTGACACGGGGCCCGCCCCGCGACCGAAGGAACAGATCATGAATCCTGAATCCAGCCCTGTCGGCGGCCGAGCCGACGTGATCATCGTCGGCGGCGGCATCGGCGGCCTCAGTTCCGCGCTCGCCCTGGCCCGCGAGGGACTGCGCGTGCGCGTCCTCGAACGGGCCAAGGAGTTCGGCGAGGTGGGCGCGGGCCTGCAGATCGCGCCCAACTGCACCCGCATCCTCGCCGAGTACGGCCTGCTGGACGAGGCCAAGGCTCTTGGCGTCGTCCCGGAGAACATGGTGATGCGTGACGCGCTCGACTCCCGGGAACTGACCCGGCTGGACCTGCGCGACCTCGAACGCCGCTACGGCTTCCCGTACATGGTCATCCACCGCAGCGATCTGCACGGCATCTTCCTGCGGGCCTGCCGGCGGGCCGGCGTCGATCTGCTGACGGACCGGACGGTCGTCGACTACGAGCACACGGACGGCGGCGCCCTGATCCGCCTGGAGGACGGCAGCACCGAGGAGGCGCCCCTGGTCGTCGCCGCCGACGGGCTGCACTCCGTGGCCCGCCGCAAGCTGGTCGGCGACGACGTGGTCAGCTCCGACTACGTCGCCTACCGGGCGGCCGTCCCGATCGAGCAGGTGCGGGAGAACGGCATCGCGGAGAAGGACGTCACCGTCCACGTCGGCCCGCGCTGCCACTTCGTCCAGTACGCGTTGCGCGGCGGCGAGATGTTCAACCAGGTCGCCGTGTTCCAGTCGCCCAAGGCCCTGGCCGGACAGGAGGACTGGGGCACGCCCGACGAGCTCGACGCGGCCTTCGCGCAGACCTGCGACACCGTGCGCAAGGGCATCCCGCTGATGTGGCGGGACCGCTGGTGGCAGATGCTCGACCGCGACCCGGTCGAGACGTGGGTGCACGGCCGTATCGCGCTGCTCGGTGACTCCGCCCATCCGCCGCTGCAGTACATGGCGCAGGGCGCGATCATGGCGATCGAGGACGGCTGGGTCCTCGCTCAGCAGTACGCCCGGCAGGCCGAGGCCGCTCCGGCAGGCACCCGACCGGACTGGGACGCCGCGCTGGCGGCGTACGAAGCGGTACGGGTGGAGCACTGCCACCGGGTGCAGGCCACGGCCCGCGCGTGGGGCGAGCTGTGGCACCTCGACGGCGAGCCCCGGCTCCAGCGCAACGCGATCATGCGGGCGCGGGACACCTACGACTACGCCTTCACCGACTGGGTGTACGGCCCGACCGCGCTGACACCGGACGAGGAGCCCCCCATGTTCACGCCGATCCCGCTGTCCTCGGCGGTCGTCGAGGACGCGGGAGGCGAACCACTGACGGTGACGGGGAGCGGCACATCATGAGCCACGCCTGCCTTTACGCGGCGGCCCGCACCCCGTTCGGCCGGTTCAACGGAGCCCAGGCCGGGGCGCGGCCCGACGATCTCGCCGCGCGACCGCGCTGACCGGGCTGCTGGCAAAGGCGCCCGGCCTGAACCACGCCGTGATCGGCGACGTGGTGTGGGGCAATGCGAACGGCGCCGGCGAGGACAACCGCAACGTCGGCGAGCGGCGCCGCCGGGAAGCGCGTGAACGGTGCCACTTCGTTTTACGGCACGTCAAGAGTTGGTGCACTATGTATGGAGTGAAGCCGGTATGTACGCTGCGGCGTGCAGTGGCGCGTTAAGATCCAGTCATGGCGAACCTTCGTGAGGCGCAGAAGCAGATGACGCGCCGTCTGCTGCTGGAGTCAGGACTCGAGATGTTCAAGACGAAGGGGTACGCCGCCACCACGGTCGACGACATCGCGACTGCGGCGGGCACCACACGAGTGACCTTCTACGCCTACTTCCCTTCCCGTAGCGAACTGATGAAGGCACTCATTGACGAGCAGCTCAACGATGCGCTGCAGCGAGTCAGCTCCCCCGAGCACGGCTCCACGGCACAGGGCCTCGTCGCCACCGTGGTCGACGGGACGCCGGAGGCGATCATGGCGTGGCTGCGGCGAACCGCCGACAGCTGGCCGGCCATCCGACCGATCATCCGCGCCGGCCGCGATGCCGCGGTGGTCGATCCAGAACTCACCGACCTGGTCGAGCGGTGGATGGGGGAGGCCATCAGCGACATCGAGGACGGACTGACGATGGCTGGGCGCTTCGAGCCCCATCGACGCCGCTTCCGGGGCGTTCTTGCGATGGCCGAGCTCGACTTCGTCGCCCAGAACTGGGACCGTGCCGACTGGAAGCTCACGCGTGACCAGATGCTCGACGAGCTCAGCGCCAGTTGGGTACGGCTACTGACCTGACCGCGCCCGTGGGACGGAGGGCAGGGCCGCGCTGTTCAAGCGGTCGCGTGCTCGCGGACGGTGGTGCCGAGTGGCTCGTACAAGTCGGGCCATCCCCCTTAAGGCCGACCGGCAATTGGGGAGCGGCGTCACGCACGATGGCCGACGGCCGGCCCGCCAACCGGCTTCGCAGGGACAGCGCGTCATCGAGTCCACGCAAGGTGAGTTCCTCGGGAAGGTCGGACAACCGTCGCGCCCGGGAGTCGGTGGCAAGGACGACGCGGTCGTACGGCAGAGCCGTACCGTCGTCGACAGTGACGAGCCGACGATCGAGATCGAGTCCGGTCGCACGTACGCCCAGAAGTTCGGTCGCCCCGTGGCCGGCCGGCGGAAGCTCGTGCGACGACATGTCATCGCCGTCGAGCAGGAGTGCCTTCGACAGGGCCGGGCGGCTGTACGCAGGGTGCGGTTCGTCGCCGACGATGGTCAGCTCGCCATCAAAGCCGGCCTCACGGAGCGTGTCGGCCGCGGTGAGCCCGGCAATCCCGTTGCCGACAACAACGACGCGGTCCATCGTGCCGCCGCTCATACGATCCTCAGCGCCGCGACCGGACACGCCCGGACAGCGGCGTTCGCCAGGGCGGCGTCGGCTTCACCGACCTCCTCGCGGTCCAGCACGAGCTCGCCATCGTCGTCGAGGTGCATGAGCTGGGGGGCTGCCTCCTCACACAGGCCGTGCCCCTCGCAGCGGGGGCGGTCAAGAACGATCTTCATGCGGGGATCACTTCCAGGACGGGGAGCTCCTCGATGCTCCGGGTGATGTTGCCGGGAACACGGACCTCGGGCCCGACGACAAGGCGCTTGACGCGCCGGGAAAGCGCTTCGATCACAGCGTGAGCCTCCAGGCGGGCGAGTCCTTGGCCCGCGCAGCCGTGAGGGCCGTAGCCGAACGAGAGATGGTCGATCGGATTGCGCCCAATGAGGAAGGCATCCGGGTTCTCGTAGTGCCGGGGGTCGCGGTTGCCGGCGCCGAACAGGATCGCGATCTGCGCGCCCGCGGGGATGGCGACCCCGCCGATGTCGACGTCCTTGGTGGCGCGTCGGCCCCAGGCGTGGACGGGAGCCCAGAAAGCGCAGCACCTCGTTGAACGCCCCCGGCACGCCGTTCTTCCAGAGGTGGACGACGGAGCCCAGCTCACGCAATTCGGCGTAAACGGGGTAGGGGTCGAGCACGACCTCGTCGGCGAAGAGGTCGATGTCGGAGGTAGTTGGGGTGGTCATGCCGCCAGTGAAATGGCTGGCCTCACATACAGCAAGTGAATGGTTTACATGCTGTTACATGCATGCCGTTCATGCTTTCGCGGAGGACGCGCAGTCCGTTGCGGCTACCCGTTGCAGCCGCCGGGCGACCGATCCCGATTTATCCATCTTACATTCGGAGCATTATTTGTTCTTGGCGTTCATTTCGTTGACGCCATGTAAAGCGAATGGCTATCGTGACTGCAGCCACGGGGTGCTGTGCACCCCACCCCGGAGACGTGAGGCAGGCATGAGCGCCAAGAGCAACACCGTGAACACCGTCCTGGGCCCGGTGCCGGCTGAGGAGCTGGGTGTCGTATCGGTCCACGAGGCGCTGCTGTCGGTGGTTCCGGGCGCGGAGTACGCCTTCGACATCACCATCGACCGCGCCGAGATCTTCGAGACCCTCGCCGCGAAGCTGAAGGACTTCCGTGCCCACGGTGGCGGCACCATCGTCGACAGCACCGGCATGTTCCACGGCCGGGATGTCCGGCTGTACGAGACCCTCTCCCGCACGACCGGCGTGCACATCGTCGCCTCGACGGGTCAGGGCCCGGAGGAGCTGCTCGGCGGCTACTTCCTCACGCCGCAGACCGATCCACCGATGCCGTGGCCGGCCGAGAAGTTCGCTGACCTCTTCACCAAGGAGGTCGCCGAGGGCATGGTGGTCCCCCGTGTGGAGCGACGCGGCGCCGCCGGCCTGGTGGCCATCGTCGCGACCCTCGAGGGCATGACCGCGACCGACGAGAGCCTGTTCCGCGGTGCGGCCCGGACCGCCCTGAGCACCGGCGTCGCGGTCTCCATCCGCTACGGGAGCGACGCCCTCCACGACCTCGACGTCGTCCTGGACGAGAAACTGCCGGCCGACCGCGTCGTCGTTGGCGGACTCGACCGCAAGGACGCCGTCGCCACCGGCGCGCCTCTCGAGATCGCCCGCCGCGGCGCCTACGTCGCACTCGACCACGTCGGCGTGGCGGACGAGGCCCACATCACCGATGCCGAGCGCGCCGCCCTGGTCGCCGACCTTGTGCAGGCCGGCTTCGTCGACCGGATCCTGCTTTCGAGCAACGCGACCGGGGTGGCGAAGGGCCACCCCGCGGGCGACCTGCCGTACAGCTACGTCCTGGCCACCTTCGTCCCGCTCCTGAAGGCACAGGGTCTCAGCGACGAGGACGCGCGGCGGATTCTCGTGGAGAACCCGCGCGACCTGCTGTCGGTGCGCTGAGCGCCGGCACGGACGACCATCAGGTTTCTTTCTTCAGAGGTGAGTGTTGTGTCGAGAGTGAACACCGTCCTGGGGGCGATCCCGGCCGAGGAGTTGGGTCTCGTGGCCATCCACGAGCACATTGGCTACGGCATGCCCGGCTCGGAGCTGGACGCGAAGTGGTGGAAGGCCCCCGAGCAGCGGTACGAGGAGACCGTCCCGAAGCTGCGCAGGTTCCACGAGCAGGGCGGCGGCACCTTCGTCGACGCGACCGGCATCTGCAACGGCCGTGACGTCGACTACTACAAGTCGCTGTCCGCGAAGACCGGCGTCCACATCGTCGCCTGCACCGGCTTCGTCGGCGGCGACACCGCCCTGCCGCACTTCGCCCGGGCCGATGTGGAATACCTGACCCGGCAGTTCGTCCACGAGATCACCGTCGGCATCGGCGACACCGGCAGCCTCGCCGGTGTCATCAAGGTCGGGGTGAGTCGCGGCGGCCGTATGACGGACCTGGACAAGCGCATCTACCGCGCCGCGGCCCGTGCCTCGCTCACCACGGGTGTGCCGATCCTGACCCACCTCGCGATCGACGCCGAGAACGCGATCGCGATCTTCAACGAAGAGGGCCTTCCCCTGGACCGCGTCCTGTTCGGGCATGTCGACGACGGCGTGAACGCCGACAGGACGCGCGACATCTGGATTGCGGAGCAGGGCGGTCGCATCGGCTTCGACACCTTCGGCTACGAGACCGAGCTGCCGGACCCGCCGTTCTGGGCCCGCCCCCGCAAGGAGCGGCTGGACCACTTCCTCCGGTTCATCGGCGAAGAGCGACTGAAGCAGGTCCTCGCCTCCGCCGACGCCAACTGCAGCCCGCTGGGCTGGCCGGGCGTGAAGGGCCACACCGTCAACTACATCTTCGAGGACCTCATCCCGGACCTCCGCGCTGCCGGTCTCGACGAGGCCGCGATCAAGACGATCTTCGTCGACAACCCAGCCGACTTCCTCACCATCCAGAAGTAGAGAGAACCAACCATGCCCTCAGACCTGAAGAACCTGAAGATCGCTGTCGTCGGGGCGGGATACGGAGGCGCGGCGGCGGCCAAGGCCCTGAGCCTGCTCGGTGCCGACGTCAACATCTACGAGCAGGCGAGCCAGATCCGGGAGGTCGGCGCCGGCATCGGTCTGCGTCCTGCGACCATGGACCGGTTCCGCCAGTGGGGGATCTTCGACGCGATCGCGAAGGTGAGCTCGCCGAGCGACTACTTCGAGATCCTCACGGCCACCGGTGACCCGATGATGAAGGAGGCGTGGCCGGGGATCCACGACTTCGCCGAGGAGACCAAGACCCACCTGATCCACCGCGGGGACTTCATCGACGCTCTCCTGGGCGTGCTCCCCGAGGGCATGGTGCACCTCGGTCACAAGGTGGAGACCATCCAGGACAAGGGCGACCGCTCCGTCCTCACCTTCGCGGGCGGCGAGACCGTCGAGGCCGACCTGGTCGTCGGTGCCGACGGCATCAAGTCGGTGGTGCGCCGGCAGCTGTTCGACGACAAGGGCCCGGTGTTCTCGGGTGAGCACGCCTACCGCGCGGTCATCTCCGTCGACGACGCCCACGGGATGGTCGCCGACGACAACCTCCGGATGTACATCGGCAGGGGCACGAAGGTCTACCTGCTGCCGCTGCGCCACCGCAACCAGGTGTCGTTCGACATCACCGCCCTGTGCCCGGACCGCACCTGGACACCGGAGGTCACGAAGGACGACATCCTGGCGACGGTGGACGGCTTCGACGAGCGCCTCGTGAACATCACGCGCGACCTCGACATGGACACCGTGAACATCCGCGCGGTCTACGACATCGACCCGGTCGACACGTGGCACTCGGACTCCGTCGTCCTGGTGGGCGACGCGGCTCATTCGATGCTGCACCACCAGGGCCAAGGCGCGAACTCGGCCATCGAGGACGGCGGCGCGCTCGCCGACGCGCTGCGGCAGGCGGACTCCGTGAAGGAGGGCCTGGCCCTGTACCAGGCCACCCGCAAGCCGGTGACCGACAATCTGCAGCACGTCTCGCGTCAGGGGTGGAGCGAGGACGAGATCAATGAAGTCTTCCCGGGGCAGAAGCCCGCGGCTGCCGCACCGCAGGAGTGACCGTGCCACTGCATCCTGAGATCGCCGAGTTCCTCGCCGGCCTGCCGGCCCCGCCCGAGGGTCCGCTCGACCCGGTCGCCATGCGTGCCGCGGACGAGGCGCATGTCGCTCCCCTCGAGGAGCGCCTGCCCCTCCACACGGTCGACGACGTGACAGCGCGGACGGCGTCGGGCGAGGTACCGGTGCGTATCTACACGCCGGTCGAGGCCGACAGCTACGGCGTGCTGGTCTACTTCCACGGTGGCGCGTTCTTCCTCGGCGGCCTTCGGACGCACGACCACGTCGCGCGCTCGCTGGCCAAGGAGACCGGGCTGGGGGTCATATCCGTCGGCTACCGCCTGGCGCCCGAGGCCGCCTTTCCAGCCGGTCTCGACGACTGCTACGCGGTCGTGCGGTGGGCCGCCGAGCAGGGCGGGAGCCTGGCCTGGGACGGTACGACCCTCGCCATCGCCGGTGACAGCTCCGGCGGCAACTTCGTCGCCGCGGTCGCGGCCAAGGCGCACGACGACGGGTTCCACCGGATCACGCACCAGGTCCTCTACTACCCCTCGCTCGACCTGGACTTCGACGTCGACCGCTATTCCTCGCTGCGGGAGAACGCCGAGGGCTACGGCCTGGAGACGGCGGGGCTGAAGCCCTTCAACGCGTTCTACATCGACAGCGGCGCTGATCCCGCGGACCCGCTCGTCTCGCCGATCAAGCGGGCGGACCTCACCGGGCTGCCTCCCGCGCTGATCGTCACGGCGGAGTACGACCCGCTGCGCGACGAGGGCGAGCTCTACGGCCGACGGCTGCGGGAGGCCGGCGTGGAGGCGACGGTGAGCCGGTACGAGGGCGCGGGCCATGGATTCGTCCAGCACTTCTCCTGGATACCGGAGTACCACAGGGTCTTCACGGCGACGCGCGACTTCCTCAGCCGGCGCTGACCTGGCCGACCCGAGTACGAGTGCAGAAGGAAAGCCATGACGCGTGCGGTCAACGTCCATCCCCTGGTCTCGCCATGGGGCCGATTCGGTCTCTACAGCTTCTTCATCGACGCACCCGAGCCGGCCATCGTCGACACCGGGATCGCCTCCTCGCCCGCCGAAGGGATGGGTCCCGCGCTCGAGGCGATCGGGCGCCGCATCGAGGACGTGCGCTGGATCCTGCTGACCCACGGTCACATCGACCACATCGGCGGGGCGTACGCCCTGTGGGAGCTCACCGGCCGGCGCGCACAGGTGGTGATCCACGAGGCCGACGCACCGATGCTCCGCTCGCGGCGGGCCCACGTGGAGGAGTACCTCGCGGGACGGGGCCGGTACCTGGGCGACCCCGAGGGCGAGGCGAAGGTGACGGCAGCCGCGAATGCCGTCATCTCCGGCGAGATGGAGCCCTCGATGCTGGTCAAGGGCGGCGAGACCGTCTCCCTCGGCGGCGATGTCACCGTCTCGGTGCACGCGATCCCGGGCCACACGCCCGGATCGGTCGGCTACGTCGTCGACGGGCAGCGTTCGGTGTTCGTCGGTGACTCCGTGCAGGTCCACGGGGCCGCCAACGGCTTCCCCGGCTACATGGACCCGGTCGCCTACCGCAGCAGCCTGGAGTACCTGCGTGACGAGATCCGTCCGCAGCACCTGTACCTCGGGCACCCGTACCGGCGCGTCGACGGCACGCCGTACGGCGTCGAGCTCGACGCCGTGCAGGCCCAGGAGGCCATCGCCCAGAGCCTCGCCGTCGAGGGCCGTGCCACCGCGGTCGCCTGCGGATGCCTGCAGGCCGGCCTGCAGGAGACGGATTCGCCGTACTCGCCGTTCGCCCGCGTCGCCGAGGAGCTCGGCTACACCGGCGACCCCACGCTCGAGCCATCGCCGTTCTTCACATCGATGGCCGGCTACCGCACGCACCTCGACCAGAACTCGTACTGCACTTTCCCGGGGGATGACCCCCAGACCCCCAGAGGAGCTTCGCACTCATGACTGACTTCCAGACGATCCGGGCGGGCGAGCAGGCGATCGCCGTCCGCAAGGACCTCCGGGTGCCGATGCGGGACGGCGTCGAGCTCGCCGCGGACGCCTACCACGGCCAGGACGACACGCCGCGGCCGGCTCTGATCGCGATGAGCGCCTACGGCAAGGAGCTGCAGGCCCTCGCCCTCACCATGCCGCCGCAGCGCCGGCCCAGCCCGATGTGGGACGGCTGCATCGAGGCCGGTGACATCGCGCGCGTCGTCAAGGAGGGCTATGTCCACGTCATCGGCGACATGCGTGGAACCGGTGATTCCGGCGGCGTCATGATCGGCAACTACAACTTCGGCGGTGTTTCCCAGGGGCAGGACCTGTACGACCTCGTCGAGTGGGTCGCCGCGCAGCCGTGGTGTGACGGCAACGTCGGCATGATCGGCATCTCCTACTTCGGCTCCATGCAGGTGCTCGCCGCCGCCGAGCGCCCGCCGCACCTCAAGGCGATCTTCGTCAGCGGCGGCCACTACGACTTCTACGAGACCACCTACCACGGCGGCATCATGTGGTTCATGCCGCGCGCTGCCCGCGAGGGCCGCGGCGGTGACTCCGGCATCGCGCACACCAACGTCAAGTCCCGCATGCAGGACACCCACTCTCCCGAGGAGCTGAAGAAGCTCGTCGAGGAGCGGCTGACCGACCCGGACGTGGCGGCCTGGCCGAACCTCGTGCACGTGCTCAAGTACCCGAAGAACCGCGAGTTCTGGTTCGACATCGTGATGAACCACCTCGACGGCGACTGGTACGAGGAACGCAACCCGATCACGCTGGCCGAGAACATCGACATCCCGGTCTACCTGCAGATCGACCAGGGACGCGGCTGGACCGTGGACGGCCACATCGAGTTGTTCGACGTCCTGAAGGGTCCCAAGAAGCTGGACATCGGCTCCTACCCGCCGATGCAGTCGCGGCCCTGGGTCGAAGAGCACGACAAGATGTTCCGCTGGTACGAGTACTGGCTCAAGGGCATCGACAACGGCATCATGGACGAGCCGGCCGTGAACGTCTTCGTGGAGGGCTCGCGCGAGGTGGTCACCGCGGCGCAGTGGCCGCCGAAGGAGATCGAGTACAAGTCGCTCCACCTGCGCCCGCGGCGCAAGCTCTCCTTCGAGCCCGAGCCCATGGGCGCCGAATACGCCGCCCCCGACGGCTTCTACCAGGCACCGCTCACCGTCACCGACAAGGTGGAGATGCTGAGCTGGAACACCGAGCCGTTCGAAAAGCCCACCGAGCTGATCGGCACCGGCGCGGCACACCTGTTCGCGGAGATCGACCAGGACGACACCAACTTCATCCTTCGCCTGTGGGACGAGGCTCCCGGCGGCGGCCGGCAGCTTCTCACCAGCGGTTACCTCAAGGCCTCCCACCGTGAGCTCGACGTGGAGCGCACCACCGAGGGCAACCCCCACCACCCGCACACCCGCGCGGTGCCGGTGGAGCCGGGGAAGGTCGAGGAGTACGTGCTGCGGCTCTACCCGTTCGCAGCCACGTTCCAGCCAGGTCACCGCCTGGTCGTGGAGTTGTCGAACGACGAGCCGCCGGCCGACGCGCACAACGCGCTGTTGCCGCCGGACGCCTTTCATCTGCCGGTCGGCCGCCCCGTCACTCACAAGATCTACCGCGACGCCGCGCACCCCTCCCGGCTCGTGCTGCCGTTCACGACGGTCACGGCGACGGACGCGACACGGTAGGGCTCTGCGCGCAACCACGAAGCAGGCCGGCGCAGCGGCTCCTGATGCGCCATCACGACGCCGACCGGGGGGACCGCCGTACCCCCGGCGGCGCCTTCGACACGCCAGGACTTTCACGAGGCAGCGATCGGCCGGACTGCTCATAGGCTCGTGCCGTGTTTCTCGCACTGGCTTCCGGCGACGTCATCACGCAGATCACCCGGTATCTGGATCTTGCCGGTGTGTTCTCCTGCGCGATGCTCGGGGGCGCGGTGGCACGCACCGAGGGACTGGACCTCTTCGGGTTCCTGGTCGTGGGGATCGTCTCCGGTCTGGGTGGGGGCATCATCCGGGACACGCTGCTCCAGCACGGAACTCCCGTGGCGTTGACGGACTACGCCTACGTACCGACTGCCGTGGCCGGTGTGCTGCTGGCGTTCGTCGTCGCCATCAGCGAACAGACATGGAATCGGCTGTTCGTCGCCCTCGACGCCGCGGTCATCGGTTTCTGGGCGGTCAGCGGCGCACAGAAGACCCTCGCTGTTGGGCTGGGGTGGCTTCCGGCTCTGTTGCTGGGCATCACTACCGCGGTGGGCGGGGGTGCGGTACGTGATGTCCTGCTGCGGCGGGTGCCGGCTGTGTTCGGCGGCAATGGGCTCTACGCGACGGTCGCCGCGGTGGTGGCGGCCACGATGGTGCTGTGCGCCTACGCAGGCGCCCCGCTCACCGGGGTCGTGCTGGGCGTTGTGTGTGCTCTGGTTCTGCGCCTTGCCGCCGTGCGATTCGACTGGGGCCTGCCCAACGGCTTGGACTGGCAACCACGCCCCCGGCTCGCCGCGCTCACCCCACGCAGGAAGCGGCGTCGCGACTAACCTGAAGCGACCCCCAGTACGCTCGCGGACGGGCGAACCCTTCGAAGGAACCCCATGACGAACAGCGTAAGGACAGTTCTCACCTGTCTGGACGGCATCCGAGCCGGCGTGGAGGACTTCTACAAGGACCTTCACTCCCACCCGGAACTCGGCATGCAGGAGCACCGCACGGCCGGGAAGGTCGCCGAGGCCTTGCGCGGATTCGGTTACCAGGTGACCGAGGGCGTCGGCAGGACCGGCGTCATCGGTGTGCTCACGCGGGGAGTCGGCCCGACGGTGATGCTGCGCGCGGACATGGACGCGCTGCCGGTGAGGGAGGACACCGGGCTGCCGTACGCCTCCACGGTCACCGTCGCCGACCGGGAGGGAGTCGAGCAGCCTGTCATGCACGCCTGTGGTCACGATGTGCACGTGGCATGCCTGGTCGGATTCGCGCAGCTCATGGCCAAGGGCCGTGACACCTGGCAGGGCACGGTGGTCGTGCTGTTCCAGCCCTCGGAGGAGAACGGCGATGGCGCTCGGGCCATGATCGAGGACGGTCTGACCGACAAGGCCCCTCGGCCTGACGTCGTACTGGCACAGCACGTGCTGCCCTACCCCGCTGGCTACGTCGCAACCCGTGCCGGGTCCTTCCTATCGGCTGCCGACAGCCTGCGCATCACTCTGCACGGGAGGGGTGCCCACGGCTCCTCTCCGCAGGCAGCCGTCGACCCGGTGGTCATGGCAGCGATGTGCGTCGTGCGTCTGCAGACGGTGATCTCCCGCGAACTGGCGGCCACCACCCCCGCCGTACTTACGGTCGGCAGCATCCAGTCGGGTACAGGACCGAATGTCATCCCCGACCGCGCTGTGCTCCAGTTGAACGTGCGTACCTACGACCCAGCCGTCCGCAAGCAGGTGCTTGCCTCGGTCGAGCGGATCGTGCGGGCCGAGGCTGAAGGTGCAAACGCCCCCAAGGAACCGGAGTTCGAGCATCTGTCGTCGTTCCCGCCCACGATCAACGACCAGGATGCCACTGACACCGTTGCCCACGCCTTCGCCGCCTGTTTCGGGGACGACGCGCACACAGCCGAACTGCAGACAGCCAGCGAGGACATGAGCGAGATCCCCCATGCCTTCGGCGCCCCGTACACCTACTGGTGCATCGGCGGCATCGACCCCGGCCTCTACGACGCCGCACAGAAGAAGGGAACCATCCCCCAGGACATCCCGGTCAACCACAGCCCCGCCTTCGCCCCCGTGATACAGCCCACCCTCGACACCGGCATCAAGGCCCTCATCGCCGCCGCGCTCGCCTGGCTCGCACCTGGAGAAGCGAGTTCAGGGGATTAGACCGGCCGGCAAATGGGGGGCGGCGGAGGTGATCGGGCTGCCCCGAGTACAGGGCAGGCGCGATCAAGATCGGCGCGAATCGGTCAAGTATTTTCGTCCCTGCCGATCATGGACGGAAGTCCGGGAGAATGGCGGACGATGGACATGACTTCTCCGCGTCCGGCTGGCCCGACGGACGGGTACGGCCCCTTCGCGCATCTCACCGCCCCGAACGTGCTGCTCTACCGAGCGGTGATGCACGCCTTCCTTGTTGCCAAGGAGCGGTTCGCCGTGCACCTGAGGCCCGAGGACGTGTACGCCGGGCTGCCCGCCGGCGTACGGCCCGGCGAGTTGGACGGGGTCGTCGGCGCGCTGGACAAGCTGGTCGAGTGGGGGAATCTGCGGGCCGACCCGGACACCGGGCGGGTCACGGCCGTCGAGGATTTCTACCGCAAGCGGTTCATCTACCAGCTCACGCGCGAGGGTGAGGCGGCCGAGGAGGCCTTGTCCGCGTACGACGAGGCGCTCGGGCGGCGGGGCGCGCTACAGGCGGTCGCGCTGCATGACATCGTCACTCAGCTCAGGGCTCTTCTCGTGCTCGCCGCCGAGGAGGAGCCGGATCCGGCCAAGACGCATCTCGCACTGGACGGGCTCGCCAGCCGCTTCGCCGCGCTTGCCGACAACGCGCGGGCCTTCATGGGGTCACTTCAGCGGACCATCGACCTCCATGACGTGGGCGAGGACGTCTTCCTCGCCTACAAGGACCAGCTCATCCAGTACCTGGAGCGGTTCATCCAGGACCTGATCACCCTCGGCGGTCGCATCGCCCGGCTGATCCTGGAGCTGGAGGAGAGTGGGAGCATCGGGCCCCTGCTGCACGCCGCCGCCGCCCGTGAGGCGGCGGATGCCACCCCGCAGGAGGCCGCGTACGCCGAGCAGGACGCGTACGAGCGGTGGGCCGGCCGGTGGGCGGGGCTGACGGCCTGGTTCCTCAGCCGGGACGGCCGGGAATCGCAGGCCCGGCTGCTGCGAGGCCGTGCCCTCGGGGCGGTACCCCAGCTGCTGGCCGTCGTACGGTCGCTGAACGAGCGCCGGGCCGGGCGTTCCGACCGCTCCGCCGACTTCCGTACGCTGGCCCGTTGGTTCGCCGAGGCTCCCGACGACGACGCCCGGCACCGGCTGTGGCGCACCGCCTTCGGGCTGTACCCGGCCCGGCACCTCACGGTGGATGCCGAGACACTGGCCGCCCGTGCCGCCCGCCCCGATCCCGCGTCCACCGCGTGGGCCGGCGCCGAGCCGTTGCGCATCAGCCCACAGCTGCGCCGCACCGGCAGCTATGAGCGGCGCGGCAAACCCCGCAAGGTGGAGGACCGGCAGGAGGCGCGCCGCAGGCTCGCCGAGGTGGCCGTCAAGCAGGCCGCGGAGATCGCGGCCGCGCGGGCCCGGCTCGTCACCGACGGCGTCACCCGGCTGTCCGGGCTCGGCGAGCTCGACCCCGTCAGCTTCCGGCTCTTCCTCCAGCTCCTCGGGGATGCCCTGGCCACCTGGCGGCCCGGTATGACGCACACGGTGGCCACCAGCAACGACGGGTCCATGGAGATCCGGCTCACTGCCTTGGCTGATGGATCCGAGGCTGAGGTCCGCACGCCGGGCGGTATCTTCCGCGGCCCCGACCACACCATCGAGATCCTCGACCTGGCGGAAGGAGGCGACGGACGATGAGTACCCCGCTCGCCGAAGTGCTGGACGGGCAGCACGCCGCTGAACTGCGCAAGGCCGCCCGCGCTCTGCTGAAACATCCACTGCTGCTTGCCGGGGGCGCGTACGCCGACGAGTTCCGTCTCGTCCGGCGGCACGCCTCCGACCTGCGCGAGTGGTTCGACCGGAACACCGGCTGGTCCCTTCAGGTCGACGCCGAGGCCGCCCGGCTGGGCAAGGTTCCGGCCCACCTCGCCGATGCCACCCACCCCGCCCGCGAAGTCACCCGCAGCGCCGCTCCCTTCACCCGCCGCCGGTATGTCCTGCTCTGTCTCGCCCTCGCCGCCCTCGAACGCGGCGAGGCGCAGATCGCCCTCGGCCGCCTCGCCGACCAGGTCGTCCTCGACGCCGCTGATCCCCAGCTGGCCGCGACAGGCGTCCAGTTCACCCTGGACCGCCGCGACGAGCGGCTCGACCTGGCCGCCGTGGTACGGCTCCTGCTCGGCCTCGGAGTACTGCGGCGCGTCGCCGGCGACGAAGAGGCGTACGTCAGCGGTGCCGGAGACGTCCTGTACGACGTCGAGCGGCGGGTGCTCGCTGGGCTGCTCGCGACCCGGCGCGGCCCCTCCACCGTCCGGGCCGCGACTCTGGACGAGCGGCTCGTCGAGCTCACCGCCGAAACGGCCCTCGACAGTGACGACCTGCGCTTCCGCGCGATGCGCCGCTCGCTGACCCGCCGACTGCTGGACGACCCCGTGCTCTACTACGCCGAGCTGACCGACGCCGAGCTGACCTACCTCACCCGCCAGCGAGGTTTCCTCACCGCACGCATCACCGAACTGACGGGCCTGGTGGCCGAGGTCCGGGCCGAGGGCATCGCCATGGTCGACCCCGACGACGACCTCACCGACGTCCGCATGCCGGAATCGGGCACCCACGGCCACGTCACCCTGCTGCTCGCCGAGTACCTCACGAGGGCCGAAGGTCCGGTCGTCTCCACGGCCGACCTGGGGCGCCGCGTTGCCGAACTGGCCGCCGAACACGGAGGCTTCTGGGCCAAGTCGGCCCGTGAGCCGGGGGCCGAGGGTGAGCTCGTGGAGCAGGCCGTGAGCCGACTCGCAGCCCTGGGCCTGGTCTCCCGCACCTCCGAGGGGGTGGTGCCGCGCCCGGCGCTCGCCCGGTACGCGGTCGGCGAGACCGTCATACTCGAACCCCGCACAGCCGGCGCTGCTCAGGTGCCCGCGCAGCGAAAGGCGTACCAGCGTTGACTCCCCGTGCCGTACTCCCGGCCCCCGCGCGTGCCCGCTGGCAGCCCCTGCGGATCGGCCTCGTCGACCTCTTCCACTACGACGTGGAGGAATTCCGCTTCCGCGACGGCCGGCTGCTGCTCCGAGGGAACAACGGCACCGGAAAGTCCAAGGTCCTCGCCCTCACCCTGCCCTTCCTCCTCGACGGTGACCTCAGCGCGCGCCGGGTGGAACCCGACGGAGACGCCGGAAAGAGGATGGAGTGGAATCTGCTGCTCGGTGGCGAACACCCGCACTCCGAACGGCTCGGCTACACCTGGGTGGAGTTCGGCCGCCGCGACGAGGTGAGCGGCGAGGAGCAGTTCCGCACGCTTGTCTGCGGGCTCAAGGCCGTCAGCGGGCGCGGTATCGCCCGGCACTGGTGGGCGGTGACCGCTCAGCGGATCGACCACGCACCGGCCGGGGCGCGACCGGACGGGTCACTCAGCCTCCTCGACGCCACCGGCACCGTGTTGTCCCGGGACCGGCTCATCGAGGCGGTCGCCGGACACGGCCTGGTCTACGACCAGGCCAAGACCTACCGCCGGGCCGTCGACGAGGCGCTCTTCGGACTCGGTGAGCAACGCTATGCCGCCCTGGTGGACCTGCTCATCCAACTGCGCCAGCCCCAGCTGTCCAAACGTCCCAACGAAGCCGCCCTCTCCCGTGCCCTCACCGAAGCACTCCCGCCGATGGACCAGGCCGTCATCGCGGATGTGGCCGAGGCCTTCCGCTCCCTGGACGAGGAGAAGGAGGAGCTGCGGGCCGCCGGGGCTGCCGAGCGTGCCGCCTCCACGTTCCTCGACCACTACCGGCGCTACGCTCGCATCGCCTCCCGGCGTCGCGCACGCCTCCCGCGCAGCGAGCACTCGAAGTACGAGCACCTGCTGCGTGACCTCGCCGAGGCACAGGCCGAGAAGGCCGCGGCCGAGGAAGAGCGGGCGGCGGCCGAGGAGCAGGTCGCCGTGCTCGCCGAGACCCAGGCGAGACTGGAGGCCGTCGACGCGGCCCTGCGTGAGGGCCCGGAGATGCGCAGCGCCCATGAACTGGAGCGGGCGGCGAAGGAGTTGGAGCGGTCGGCGCAGGACAGTGCACGCGCCCGCGCCGACCGGGAGGAGGCCGCGCTGCTGCACACACGGGCGCTCGGCCGCCTCGGGGCGGCGGAGAACCGGCTTCAGGCCGCCCGGGACCGGGTCGAGGACACGCTTCGCCTGGCGCGGGAGACGGCCAGGACGGCCCGGCTGGACCTGCCCGGGGACGAGGGGCTGACGGTGGCCGAACTGCGCGCCGCTGTGGCCGAGGCGACCGACCGCCGGCACCGCACCCTCGCGCATGTGGAGGAGCTCGCGGACCGGGCGGAGGCGGCGGCGGCCGAAGGCCGGGCCGCGGCACTGCGGCTCGACGAGACGGAAACCGACCTGGCGCACGCCGCCGAGGCACAAGGCGCGGCCGACGAGACCGTGACGGCCGCCGGCCGCGCCCTGGTGAATGCCGTACGCGAGCACGCGGGCCGGTGCGAGGAGCTCGCGTACGCCGACCCGGTCGGATTGCTGGACGAGCTCCAGGAGTGGACCCGGCACCAGGACGGGCCCTACCCGGCCCGTCGGCACGCCTCGGAAGCACACAGCGCCACGGCAGCGGTACTCGCCGACCAGGCAGCGGAATCGGGGCAGCGCAGGGCGGGCCTGGCGGCCCGCGCCCGAGACGCGGAACAGCAGCTCGCCGAGCTGGAGGCCGGCGGCCGCCGTGGACCGCAGGCCCCGTACACCCGGACACCCGGCCTGCGCGATCAGGTGCCCGGCGCCCCGCTGTGGCGGCTGGTCGACTTCCGGGACGAGGTCGCGGACCATGAGCGAGCCGGCCTGGAAGCGGCCCTGGAAGCGGCCGGGCTGCTGGACGCGTGGGTGCGCCCCGACGGCGCGGCCCTGGCGACGGACGGTCACGACGTACTCCTCGACTCGCGGACGGGACCGGTCGACGGGCCGTCGCTCGCCGACGTGCTGCGCCCGGCCGTCGACCACGGCGATGCCCAGGCAGCCCATGTGGGTGAGGAGACGGTGGGCCGGCTCCTCGCGGCGATCGGTCTGGGCGCGGTTGCCGGGGACGCGAAGGCGGGCGCCGGGTCAGGGGACACCGAGCCGACAGGGGACACGTGGGCTGCCCCGGACGGACGTCACCGCGTAGGTGTCCTCATCGGACGGTGGGCCAAACCTGCGGCTGAGTACATCGGCGAGGGTGCCCGGGAAGCCGCCCGGCGCACTCGTATCACCATCCTGCGCGCCGAACGCTCCCTTCTCCAGGAGGAATCGGCGTCCGAGGCGGCGCACGCGCATGCTCTGGAGACCCGTCGCCGTACGCTCGACGCCGAACTGGCCGCGGTGCCCGACGACGGGCCGCTGACCCGGGCGCACGCCCGCGCGGCGGCTGCCGCCGACACCGCGCGCCGGGCCAGGTCCCGCCGCGAGGAACGGGCCGCCGAGGTGCTGGCCGCAGCCGAGCGGTCCGCGCTGGCAACCGCCGAGCTCCAGGAGGCCGCAGCCGATCTGGGGCTGCCCCCTGACCGGCCCGCGCTGGCCGCCGTACGGCAGGCCCTCGTCGAACTCGCGGCCGTCCTGGCCGCACTCTGGCCCGCACTGCGCGAGCGAGGCGAAGCGGCCCGGCAGGCGCAGGAGGAGCGTGAGGAGACCGGCCGGGCAGGGGAGCGCACTGCCGAACTCGCCCTGCGCGCAGAGGAGGCGGCTCGCGAGGCAGCAGCGGCGGACGAGCGGCTCGCCACGCTGCGCTCGACCGTAGGCGCGGCCGTGGCCGAGCTGGAACGGCGGCTCGCGGAGACCGCCGAGGCCCTGCGCGGCTGCGCGGCCGATCAGCGGTTGTCCCAGGGCCGCCGCACGGAGGCGGACCGGCAGGCCAGCCGGGCCGAAGGCCGGATCGAGCAGCTGGAGAAGGGCGTCACCGAGGCTGCCGCCGCGCGCTCCGAGGCCATCGCCGCGCTCCAGCGATTCACCGCCACCGGGCTGCTCACGGTCGCGCTTCCCGGCCTCGCCGTACCGGCCGCTGACGACGGCCCGTGGGCGGCCACCCCGGCCATCGCCCTCGCCCGTTCACTCGAATCGGAGCTGTCGACGACGGACGACTCGGATGGCGCTTGGGAGCGCGTACAGCGGCGCCTGAGCGAAGAGCTGAAGACCCTGCAGGACGCGCTGTCGCGGCACGGCCATACAGCCTCGGCCCGAATGGTCGAGGACGGGATGGTCGTGGACATCGTCTACCAGGGCCGCGAGCGCGCCGTACCCGAACTCGCCGAGGCACTCGCGGTCGAGGTCGGCGAACTCACCCGCATCCTCTCCGCGAATGAACGCGAAATTCTCGAAACCCACCTCATCACCGAGGTCGCGGGCACCCTTCAGGAGCTGATCGCGACCGCCGAACGGCAAGTGCTCGCCATGAACGCCGAGCTGGAGGACCGTCCGACCTCCACCGGCATGACCCTGCGCCTGGTGTGGCGAGCCTCCCGTAAGGCCCCAGCCGGCCTTGCCCAGGCCCGTGGCCGACTGCTCCAGACAGCCGACGCCTGGACCCCCGAAGACCGCGCCGCGGTGGGGGAGTTCCTGCAGACGCAGATCGCTCGCCAGCAGACCGAGGACGCGGCCGGCAGCTGGCTGGAACACCTCACAGCGGCCCTCGACTACCGCTCCTGGCACGAGTTCGCCGTCGAGCGCCAGCAACATGGACGCTGGGTATCCGCCACCGGTCCTGCTTCCGGAGGCGAACGCGTCCTGGCTGTCTCCGTACCCCTGTTCGCCGCGGCCTCCTCGCACTACGCGAGCGCGGCCAGCCCACACGCACCACGACTCGTCACCCTGGACGAGGCATTCGCCGGTGTTGACGACGATTCGCGTGCCAAGTGTCTCGGACTCCTGCACGCCTTCGACCTGGATGTGGTCATGACCAGCGAACGGGAGTGGGCCTGCTATCCGCAGGTACCGGGCATCGCCATCGCCCAGCTGTCCCGCGTCGACGAGGTTGCCGCCGTCCTGGTCACCCGGTGGGAGTGGGACGGCACGGCTCGTACCCGGCGCGAAGACCCGGTGCGTGCGGGGGACCCGGAGCCCCTGTGGGCGTGAACAGGACTCCGGTCGACGAAGCCCGCCTGCGTCGGCTCCTCGGCGGGCCTGACCTGGCCTGGCTGCTGGAGCGCGTACGCCGGCGACTGGAGCGTGGGCAGCCGCTCACCGGACCCGTCTCTCTGGCAACGCCGACCCTGGCCCAACGGGCCGCCGCCGAGCGACTGCTGGGCCGGGCCCCGGGCGGTGGCAGGGCGCTGACGGTCCGGCTCGACGCCGTGGACGCCGTACTCCGCAGATCCGGTATCAGCCCCGAGGGCCTGACAGCGGCCGTGACCACGCTTATCGGGCCGGTTGTCCCTCTTGAAGAGGTCCGCCGGAGCGAGGATCAGGCCTGGGAGGAGGCGTACGCTCCGCTCACCGCACTCGCCGGAGAGACTCCGCGCCTCGCGGAATGGGCCGGCCGGATGCGCGACGACGGCCTCGTACGACGCCTCGCCCGTACGCCGACGGCCGCTCGCCTGCTGCTCGATCAGGCGGCCCGCGTTCTGCGCGAGCTGCCGGCCGAGCCGCCGCGCTCCCTGTCCGTGTTCGCCGCCGACATCCTGGGCAGCGCCCACGCACTGGACGACGGGACACCCTCGGCGACGCTCTGCCTCTCCGGTATCCGCGCCCTCACCGGACATCCGGACGGCGCGGGCGCAGCCTGGCGACGGGCCGCCTGGGCCTCTGCCGGCCTGCTCCGTGATGATGTCTCCTCCACCGTCCTCACCCTCAACCTCCGTGGGACCCCCGCTCTGGACTGGATGGCCGGCCTGGGTGACCCGTGCGTACTCACCCTTCGTCAGCTTGCCCACCGTCCACCGCGGACCACGCCGCCGGTGGTCCACATCTGTGAGAATCCCGCCGTTCTTTCGGCCGCGGCCGACACCCACGGCCCGGGTGCCCTCCCGTTGGTCTGTCTCCAGGGCCAGCCGTCGGCTGCCGCCCTTGCCCTTCTGGCACACCTGCACGAGCTCGGTGCCGCCTTCCGCTACCACGGCGACTTCGACTGGGGCGGTCTGCGCATCGCCACGACGCTGCTCCAGCACGTGCCGTGGACGCCTTGGCACTACACGGCCGACGACTACCGTGCGGCGGTAGCTGCTGCCAGTTCTGCCCCCCTGCCTCTGGCCGGGACGCCGGCCCCGTCGCCATGGGATCCGGATCTGGCGACTGCCCTCGCTGAACACGGCGTGCGCATAGAGGAGGAGGCTGCTCTGGACGCGTTGCTGGCAGACCTCGGGGGAGGACGAGCTGCCGGTGAGAGTACGTCTTCGCTGTACGTATCGAGCACGACGTAGGCCCCCCGCTCATCTCCTTGACCGCCCTCGCTGGGCGACGCTCCGCGTCACGGAGGTTGCCCGGCCCCACAGGTTCAAGGCCCGGCATGACACGGCGTCGGTTACAGGTGTCGTTCCGCCGGGTGCGCACATTCACCACTGGAGATTGGGCTTCAAGCAATCCAGCTTTGGCCATGTCGCGCGGGTCTCGCAGCACCCCGCCCCAGACAACTCCGGACGGCCACCGCCTCCCTGACATGCTCTTGTCCCCTCGCGCTTTCGCGTCCAGGTAAGTCAGGCGACCCAAGAACGCAATGCCGTGTCGGGACGGACCACCAGGCGCACCCCGCGCAGCACGTCCCGAGGCGGCCGGTGCAGCAGCGCCGCCAGGAAGGCCCGGTCGCTCGGAGTGAACCGCACCCTCTCCTTGCCGAGTTGTCGCTCCTTCTTGCATACAAGTACTTGAATACAAGTGTGTCACCGTGCGACACTGCCGCACGCTGTTGTGACTGCTCCTCCTGGTATCCAGAGCCGTTGGCCACCCACCCCACCACATGGAGGCGTCGTGTTTTCGCTGTCCCGTCTGTTGTCCAGCCGCCGAGGGCGATGGTGTCCTTCGCTGCGGACATCCGCGTCCGCCTTGGCCTTCGTTCTCGCGGCAGCCGTGCTGCCAGCGGCGCAGGGCACGGCCGCCGAGGCTGCACCGCCGCCGGCTGTGCAGCCGATCTTCTCAATCGGAACGCCCAACCAGTCGGCGGCAGAGTTCGCCCTCAGCCCCCGCAGCTACGCCAAGTACCCGACCACGTTCTCGAACGACGTCACGTACACGGTCGGCACGAGCACCGCGGCCGACTGGTCGTACATCCATCCCGGCCCGTTGGACGGCTGGGCGGGCTCCCGGGCCCACACCTTCACCGTCAACTACACGCTGACCTCGGCCCAGGCGGCCAACGGCACGTTGCTGCAGCTCAACTACGCCGACACACACACCGCGTCACCGACCGTGCAGATCAAGTCCAACGGCACCGTGGTCGACTCCCTCAAGGTGCCATCCGGTGCCGCTGTCGGAGCGCACGGTCGCGGGCGCGTCAACGGTCTGCAAAACAATCTCAACAGGCCGAACCAGGTCGGCTTCCTGATCCCCTCCACCGCGCTGGTCGAAGGCAACAACAAGATCGAGATCACCTCGACCGCCGGATCGTACGCGGTCTACGACGCGGTGACCATGCTGCCGGCGCCGGCCACTCGCGGCCCGGTCCAGGTGCTGTCGCTGAACCCCACCGTGTTCTTCAAGAAGAGCGCCGGCGGCGTCGACGCGCACGTCGTCAACGTCGGAGTGAACAACACCAGCGGCGCCGCCGGCACGGTCACCTTCACCGCGTCCCTCGGCGGGCGCACCGAGACCACCAGCCTCAGTGTCCCGGCGGGCCGCTCCGTCCAACAGATCCTCGCGCCGCCGGCACCGCCGCCCGGCCCGTCCGAAGTGGACATCACCGCCAGCTTGGGTGACCAGTCCGGGACGTACGCACTGAACCTGCCCTACCAGAAGCGGTGGCAGGTCGATCTGATGACTGGCCCCCACTTCGACAACGGGTATCACTACAACCAGCAGATCACCCGGCAGATCCTCGACGCCTACGTCGACCAGGCCATCGACCAGTGCAACACCACGGCCGACCCGAGCAAGGGCTACGCCGACGGTGAGAAGTTCCGCTGGACGACCGAGGCGTCCTGGCTGGTCAACAACTACCTGCAGGACCGATCGGCGGCGAAGATCGAGGCCCTGGCCAAGTGCGTCCGGTCCGGTCAGATCGAGGTGATCGGCAGCTACAACAACAACCTGCAGGACCTTGCCGGCAGCGAACAGATGATCCGGAGCCTCGCCAAGGGCACCAAGGACCTCGCCGGGCAGCTCGGGACCAAGGTGACCTCCGCGATGCAGGACGACGTCACCGGTGTCTCGGCGCAGTACATACAGATGCTCGCGCAGCAGGGCATCAAGGTCCTGATCAACGGCACCAATCCCGGTCACACCGGCGCCAACAATCCCGAGTACACCGGGCAGGACGTCCCGACCGTGTTCCACCACCAGGCGCCGAACGGCAGCAAGGTGCTGACGTTCTACGGACAGAACTCATACTTCGAGGCCTACACCTTGGTCCCGGGACTGCAGTGCGCACTGGCGGCTCGGATGGACGACTGCGGCCGTTCCGGTCCGCCGCTGCCCTACACTCCCAAGGCACCGCCGGCGAACCTCACCCCGGTCGTCAACAGTTTCGCCAACGGGCTAGGCCAGCTGCTGCCCGGCCTGCAGGTCGGCCAGTACCCGCAGTCGGTGTATCCGCTGATGGCGTTCCTCGACACCGTTCCGCCGCTGAACGGCATCTCCGACGTGCTGCGGCAATACGCGCAGCAGTACAGCTACCCCCGGCTGGTGATGTCCACGCCGTCGCGGTACTACGCCGACGCGACCACGGCACCCGGCGCGACGTCGGTGTCCGGTTACACGCCGGACCCGACCTCGACACCGGCGAGCGAGCTCCCGGTCCGGACGGGCGACTACACGGGCTGGTGGTCCGATGGTGCGGGCTCGTCCCCGGTGGAGACCGGTGACAACATGCGCTCCCAGGTCCGTACCACCAACGCGGAAACCTTCGGATCGCTGGCCGGCCTCACAACGAAAGAAGATCCGACGCGCGCCTGCATGGTCGACGCTGCCTACCAGCAGCAGAACATGTGGACCGAACACACCTGGGGCACGGAAGGCCTGACCTACCCGTCGCACCAGTGGCCCCGGAAGAAGATCTACGCCGACCGGGCCACCCGGTTCAGCACCAACGCGCTGACGTCCGCCACGACCGCGCTCGCGAAGCAGATCACCAACAGCAGTTCGAGCCCGGGCCTCAGCGTGTTCAACGCACTGTCCCGGGCGCGTACCGACGCGGTGACGGCGACCGTGCCGAGCGGTTGGGCGGGCCGGTTGGTCGACGTGGCCAGCGGTGCCGCGGTGCCGTACCAGTCGGTCGACGCCACGCACATCCAGTTCGTCGCCGCGAACGTGCCGGCGGTCGGCTACCGAACCTACGAGCTGAGATCCGGCTCGGATTCTGCCACCGCGCCGGACCCGTCGCTGAGCTGGAACCCGACGACCGGCGTGCTGCAGAACCAGTACTACACGGTGACGATCTCGCCGAGCGGGGCCGTCACCTCGGTCGTGGAGCGGGAGTCCGGCCGCCAGCTGGTCGACACCGCGTCCCCGTTCAAGCTCAACCAGTACGTCTACCGGCCCAACGCCGGGCGGGCCAGTCCGCCCTACGGGGGCGCCCCGACGAGCAGCGCGAAACAGTGGTCGCCGTCGAGCGCCACGGTGAGCGTCAAGTCCTCCGGACGGGTCAGCATCACGATCGCCGTGACGTATCCGAACACGCCGGGTGGCAAGGACGCCGAGGGCAAGGCCACCGGCGTCGAGTCGGCAGGCTCCACCATCACCCTGTTCGCGAACACGCCGCGCGTGGACATCGCCAACAACCTGGACAAGACGGCTGTGACGACGCCGGAGGAGGGCTACTTCGCCTTCCCGTTCAAGGTGGACTCTCCCACGGTCACATACGAGGGAAACGGCATGCCCGTCGAGCTGGGCAAGGACCAGTTCCCCGGCTCCGCGATGGACTGGCAGTCCATGCAGAGCTACGCCGACGTCTCGAACAAGACCGGCGGCGTCACCGTGAGTTCGACCGACACCCCGCTGGTCGAGTTCGGTGACATCAAGACGATGCGGCTGATCGCCCGCCCGGGCCAGATCGACGGTCCCGTCGTGAGCGACCTGAGCAGTGTCCTGCCCACCAACGGATCGATGTTCTCGTTCGCGTTCAACAACCTTTGGACGACGAACTACAACGCGGCCTACCCCGGACCCATGAGCTTCCATTACTCGATCACCAACCATGCCGGAGGGTTCAACGCGGCCAACGCGACCAGCTACGGCGGGGGCGTGCAGTCACCGCTGCTGTCCGAGCCGCTGGCCGCACGCCAGGAGGGAGATTACACGGCGGCCAGCCAGTCGCTGGCCTCGGTGGACGCGTCCAACGTGGTGCTCAGCACGATCAAGCAGGCCTCGCCGACCGATTCCTCGCCGGCGTTCCCGCTGACCGCGCGGTTGCTGGAGGTCTCCGGCAAGTCCGGGTCGGCGCACCTGCGGCTGCCGTTCAAGGTGAGCTCCGCGCGACTGCTCAACCTGACCGACGAACCCACGTCGGCGCCGGCGCTCACCGTCAGCGACTATGGGGACGGCTCGCAGATCACCGTGCCCTACACCGGCCACGACATCGTGTCCGTGGGCATCCAACCCAAGAATACGTACACCCGGAGCGCTCCGATGGTGTGCATGACCGAGTTCGCCCTGGCGCCGGACGGGCACGCGAGCTACCCCAACGCGTTCCCGAACGACGTCAACTACACGGCGAAGCAGGCTGCTTCGGGGGCGCCTGACAGTACGTACCCCGCCTCGACGACGCCGTGGGTGAGCAACACCGGCACCGGCATCGCCCCGGCGCAGTGGAGCTACATCCAGCCGGGCCCGAGCGACGCGTGGGCAGGAACGAAGCAGCACACGTTCCGTCTGTCGTTCGACCTCGCCAAGGCGCCGAGCCGAAACCTGACGCTCTCGCTCTGGCTGCTCGACACGAGCAAGGCCGCGCCGCCGGAGCTCAGTCTGTCGGTGAACCAGAACGCCGCGCAGCGTTACCCGCTGGCCGAAGGCGGCGGGGACGGTTACCGGTGGGGTGATGGGAAGGACACCCATGGCACGTACAAGATCGTGCCGCAGGCGCTGAACTTCACCTTGCCCGCGTCCAAGCTCGTCGCCGGGAAAAACACCGTTTCCCTCACCACCGTCTCCGGTTCGTGGCTGGTCTACGACGGCGTGGCCGTCGGGGAGTAACCACTGCCGTGTGCGGGTGGCGGGCATGCGTCCCGCCACCCGCACACTCACCGGCCCCTTGTCCATACAGCACCCGCGGCGACGGCCGCGCTCGAACCCCGGCGGTGTCTCGTTATCCGTCTACTCGTACGCATGGCGGTGTTCGTCGGCGCCTGCCTGGCCGTGGTTCTCGGCCCTGGCACGCCGGCCAGCGCCCACCCGTTCACCAACTTCTCCACCAACCAGTACAGCGGCCTGCGGGTCGGCCCCGACGCGGTGACCGTCGACTACGTCCTGGAACTCGCCGAGCTGCCGGCCCGCCAGGAGCGCACCAACAAAGTTGACGCCGATCGCGACGGCAAAGTCACCGCCGCCGAAAAGCAGCAGTATGCGGCGGCCACCTGCGCCACGATCGCCTACACCCAGGAACTCCGCCGGGACGGCCAGCAGATCGCGCTCGCCGTCACCGCCAGCGGGGTCACCTTCCCGCCCGGCACGGGCGGGTTGACCACGCTGCGGCTGGAGTGCCGGCTGCGCGCACCGCTGTCGCTCGGCGCCGACTCGCTCGTGGAGTACACGGGCGCCGCGTACGGCGACCAGTCGGGCTGGAACGAGGTCACGGCCGTCGCCGACGGGGTCACGTTCACCAGCTCCGACGTGCCCGCCGCGAGTGTCAGCCGCCGCCTCACCGCCTACCCCGCCAGCCTGCTCAAGTCACCGCCGAACGTGCGAACCGCACGCCTGGCGGTCCGCGCCGGTGGCCCACCCGCCAGCCCCGAGGCGGACCAGCCTCCCGCCGCCGGCGCCTCCGGCTCCAACCCCGCCCGGAGCCGCGACGCCGACCGGTTCACCCTGGCATTGACCGACTTCATCGGTGCCACGCGGTTGACGGTGGGGATCGGGTTGGCTGCGGTCGGCCTGTCGCTCGTGCTCGGGGCGGCGCACGCCTTCACGCCGGGGCACGGCAAGACGGTAATGGCCGCCTTCCTCGTCGGCGAACGCGGCTCGCTGCGGCAGGCCGCGGTCGTTGCCCTCACCGTCACCCTCACCCACACCGCAGGCGTCCTCGTCCTGGGTTTTGTCCTGACCACATCGCTCGCCTTCGCACCGGAGAAGGTCTACGGATGGCTCGGCGTGGTCAGCGGCATGCTGGTCGCCGCAGTTGGCGTGGTGCTGCTGCGCCGCGCGTGGCTGCGCCGCAGCGGCGAAGGCCATGCAGACCACCACCATCGCGGCCACGCACACGATCACCACCACGACCGGCACGGAGCGGCGCTCGCCGTCGCGGCCGCTCCGTCCGGCCCGCTGCGACTGCGCGGCCTGGTAGCGATGGGCTTCGCCAACGGCCTCCTCCCCAGCCCGTCGGCCATCGTGGTGTTGCTCGGTGCGGCCGCGCTCGGCCGCACCTGGTTCGGCGTGCTGCTCGTGGTCGGCTACGGAGTCGGCATGGCGGCGGTGCTCTGCGGCATCGGCCTGGCCCTGGCGCGGTGGCGCGATAGCGTCGAGCGGCGCACGACCGGGCGCCTGGTCTGGATGCTGCGCCGTATCGCGCCTCCGGCCACCGCCGGTCTCATCGTTGTCGTCGGCCTGGGCCTCGCCGTCCGCGCCGCCGCGCTGCTGCCGTGACCTTCCGCCGTGGGCGTGTGGCCGTGTCCCGAATAAATGATCTAAACCGTCCCAAATAGGCGCCGTCCCCGTTGGGGTCACCTGAAATCGGGTCTTCGAACTTGATGGGGGTGCGGCGGTGACGGGCGGGCTGGCCGGTCACGCTGTGTGAGGTGGTTGGGGTTGACTGCAGAGTCGGTGTGGTGCCTGGTGTCGGCGTCTCACCGGTTCAGCGGCAACAGCCGCAACGGGACCCGGGCCGAGACCGTGCTGACTCACATAGCCATGCTCGCGTTCGGCGCTGCGTGCACTGTCCCCGCGTATCGCTGGGCGAAGCCCGTGTCACTGTCAGCAGTGATGGTCATGTCGTACCGCCCGCCGTCCACAGGCCACCTCAAGGTGACCTGCTCGCGCGGGCCGACCAGCTGAGTGCGCGCCGTGCCGCCGAAGTCGTTCGGGGTGACCGTGAAGCATACGGCGGCCGTGCCGTCATTGCTCAGCAGCAACTCGACCCACGCCTCGTGATCGCTGCTTCCCAGGACCGCCGCCGCCCGAGGAACAGCGGCGTCGATCCGGTCGGCCCCCACCACCGTCCCGGCGAAGCGGCAGACGAAGCCGTCGGCGCCGTGGACCGTGAAGTCGTAGCGTCCGCCGGCGCGTACTGCGTCCCACACATAGGCGGCGGTGCTGTGCGGCGCGACGGTGAACGGCGTTCCGGCGAACGGCCGTGCGATGTTCGGGAACACCGTGAAGGGGAAGGCCGCCGCTCCCTCGTTGGCAAGAGTGCAGAGGACCTTGCCGGTGGCGCGGTCCACGGCGATGTCGGCCCAAGGGCGGTACGGCAGCGGCCGGTGCGGGCGCGCGCCACCCGGCTCCTGGGTGGGCACGACCTGTGCGCCAGGCGCCGGGGGCTCTACCGCCGGCAGCTCCAACGCCGCATCGGCTTGCTTCACAAGTGCGCGCGTGTCCGGCAGTACGGGGATCGAGAAGTCGGGCCGGGTGAAGTCGAAGCAGCTGGTGAGGTCACCGCACACGGCTCTGCGCCACTGTGAGATGTTGGGCTCCCGCACGCCGGTGACGAGCTCCAGGAAGCGCAGCACGGAGGTGTGGTCGAAGACCTGCGAGTTGACCCAGCCGCCGCGCGACCACGGCGATATCACCCACAGCGGGACACGGTTGCCCAGCCCGATCGGCTGCCCGTCCACGAACTCGTCAGGGGTTCCCGCGGGTGGGAACGGCGGCACCACGTGGTCGAAGTAGCCGTCGTTCTCGTCGTACATCACCAGGAACACCGTGTGCCGCCACACCTCCGGGTTCGCGAACAGCGACTGGAGAGCGGTGTTCACCCAATGCGCGCCATAGGCGGGGCTGGCGGTCGGATGCTCGCAGAACAGGTAGGGCGAGACCAGCCAGGACACCGTCGGCAAGGTGCCGTCCTTGCAGTGCGCATCGAACGCCGACAGGTCCCACTTCGTCATCGCGTTGATGTAACGCGGGTCGTCCTTGTCGAAGTTGTGGAACTGGCCGAAGTACTCAAGGGCGTTGTCCTCGTAGTTGCCGTAGCGCTCGTCCAGGCCAGGCGTGTGGTAAACGCGCCAGCTGACGTCGGCAGCAGACAAACGCTCCGCGTACGTGGTCCAGTCGCAGACCGGGCTTTCGGGCAGCGGTGTGTTGTCGATCCACGGGCCCGTCGTGCCGTCGCGGCCCGGGCCGACCGTGCCGGTCCACAGGTAGAGGCGGTTGGGGCTGGTGGGCCCGGCCAGTGAGCAGAAGTACCCGTCGCACAACGTGAAGGCATCGGCCAGCGCGTACTGGTAGGGGATGTCCTCACGGGTGAGGTAGCCCATGCTCTGCTCACCCTTGGCGGACGTCCAGCGGTTCATCGCGCCGTTGTTGATGGCCTCGTGACCGCTCTCCCAGTCGTGCGGCAGGCCGTCCGCGTTCTGCGCGTTGAACTTCGTGGAGTCCATACGGTAAGGCAGCAGGAACCCGCCGTCGGGCCGGGCCAGGGCGGGCTGGCGCAAGACGCTGTCGCCGTTCGGGAACGTCAGCGCCTGGCGGTCGTCGAACCCCCGCACGCCGTTCAGCGTGCCGAAGTAGTGGTCGAAACTGCGATTCTCCTGCATCAGGATCACGACGTGGCGGATGTCGTCCATGGCGTCAGTTCCTTTCCGCTGATGTAAGAAGGAAGGAGAGCAGGGCCAGGTCGGCACGCTCCAGGGAGTCGAGGATCGTCCGGTTGGCTGCCGGCCGGATCGGTACGGTGGAGGGCACGGCCAGCACCGCGCACCCGGCTGCCTCGGCCGAGGCGACACCCGTGGGCGTGTCCTCGACGACCACGCACGCGTGCGGTTCGACGCCCAGGGCGGCGGCCGCGGCGAGGTACGGGTCAGGCGCCGGCTTCGTGCGGACGGTGTCCTCCACTGCGAGGGTCACAGCGAACAGGTCCTCGCCCAGCGCCTTGCGTACCAGGTCGACGACATGGCGCGGCGAAGCGGAGACGATCGCCGCGGGCACGCCGGCCGCGGCCAGTTCGTTCAGCAGGCGCAGTACGCCCGGGCGCGGGACGACCTCGCGGGCGACACGGGCGGTGAAAGCAGCGTCCAGCTCGGTGGCGAGCGCGCTGAGGCCGGGGGTTGCCGGGCCGCCGGTGCAGTGCAGGTGAGCGGCGGTGTGCGCGGATGGGCGGCCCAGCACATGCGGCATGTCCGCGTCGGTCAGCGGCCGCCCGATCCTGTCGGCGACCTGTTCCACTGTGGCCCACCACAACCGTTCGGTGTCGACGAGCGTGCCGTCCATGTCGAACAGGACAGCGGCGGGAAGGCCGGGTGCTGCTATGCGATGGTTCAAGGCGAGTTTCTCCGGTAATGCGGCGAACGGGCGGATGTGCAGGCTTCCCGCTTCGGTTGCCGGGCGTCGGGCGGGTTGATCTGGGCCGACGGCGTCTCTGGTCGAGCGTCGGCGGGAGCCGTCAGCCCCTGTCACCGCCGCCGTTTCCCCGGCGGCGGTCCACGAGCACTGGGCGGTCCGGCAGCCTCAGCGTCACCGCCGCACCGACCGGGAGCGTGGTCATGGCGTGAGTCGGCACATCGGCCGTCACCTCGCCGCCGTTGGCCAGCCGCACGGTCAGCCGCGTCGTCGCGCCCAGGAACGTTGCCCCCAGGATCTGGGACGTGCCCTTCCCGTCCGCGGTGACCTCGACCGCCTCCGGCCGTACCAGTACGTCCACTTCACCCTTTCCACCGGTGACCTCGGCGGCGCCGGGCAGCGTCCCGTTGACCGGCAGCGTGCGGCCGAACACGTCCACGGTCCCGTCATCCGCTCCGGCCCGGGCCGGGATCCGGCTCATCACGCCCACGAACTCGGCGACGAACGCGGTCGCAGGGCGTTCGTACAGTTCCGCCGGAGGCGCGCACTGCTCCAGTTTTCCGGCACACATCACCGCGACCCGGTCGGCCATGGAGAGGGCCTCCTCCTGATCATGTGTCACGAACAGGGTGGTGATGCCCAGTTTTTGCTGGAGGCGGCGGATCTCCTCACGGAGCGTCAGGCGCACCTGTGCGTCGAGCGCCGACAGCGGCTCGTCGAGCAGCAGTACGCGTGGTCGCAGTGCCAGAGCCCGCGCCAGGGCGATCCGTTGCTGCTGACCTCCGGACAGCTGATGCGGAAAGCGGCCGGCGTGCTGCGGCAGTCCGACCAGCTCCAGGAGTTCGGCGGCGCGAGCCCGTCGGGTGGCTTTGCCGACGCCGCTCATCCGCAACCCGAAAGCGACATTGTCGATGGCAGTCAGGTGGGGAAAGAGGCTGTAGGACTGGAACACCATGCCCGCGTCGCGGCGGTGCGCGGGGACGCCCGTGATGTCCTCGCCGTCCACGAGCACCTGGCCCGAGTCGGGCCGCTCGAATCCGGCCAGGGTCCGCAGCGCGGTGGTCTTGCCGCAACCGGACGGGCCGAGCAGCGCCACGAGCTCGCCCGGCTCGACCGTCAGGTCCAGACCGTCCAGCGCCGTCGTGGCGCCGAAGGAACGATGCAGCCCGCGGAACTCGACGGTGGCGCCGGTCCGCGTCCGGCTGATGGTTTCGGGACCGCTTATCAGGTGGGTCATTGAGACTCCTTGGGACGGCGAGCGCGTCCGGCTGTGGCGATGGTCAACAGCAGCACCCAGGTGACGAGCAGGCCCATCACCGACACGGCCACCGACATCTGGGCCTGCGAGCCGCTGATGGCGAGGATCCACACGGCGAAGGGCTGGTAGCCGAGGATCGCGGCGACGGTGTACTCACCGAGCACCAGCGCCAGGGTCAGGAACGCCGTGTTGAGCAGCGCTCCGCGCAGGTTGGGCAGAACGACATGCAGGAGGGTGCGCGGCCATGGCGCCCGGCAGGCCCGGGCGGCCTCGACGAGCACACGCAGGTCGATTGCTGCGAGCCCGGTGTCGAGCGTGCGGTACGCCAGCGGCAGCGCCATCAGCGTGTACGCGATAACCAGGACGAAGGGGAATTGCGGATTCTGGAGTGCGACCAGGGCCTGGAAGAGCGGCGTGCCGACGAAATGATCCGATCCCCAGCCCAACACCGCGCTGAATCCCGCGACAAGGGCAACGGCAGGTACGACCAGCGGCAGCAGACACACGATCTCGACGAGTGTGCGCAGGCGTGGTGCGACCAGCCGGACCGTGACCAGAGCGGGCACGAGCAGACCCAGAACGAGCGCGATGGTGGCGGTGGCCAGCTTCAGGGTCAGAGCCAGACTTCCGGTGAAGCCGCCGGCGGTGAAGATGCCGGTGTAGGCCTCGAAGCCGATGCCCTGACCCGGGACGCCGGCGCCGATGCTGAAGGCGACGGCACATGCGAGCGGGACGAGGAAGTACGCACCGGTGAGCAACAACACGGCGGCGCGCCCATATCGGAGCGTGCTCAGGCGAGCCATCGCGCGCTCCTGCGCTGCAGCGGCAGCTGAATGGCCGTGACGAGCCCCGCGACCAGCACCATGTCGACACCGAGCGCGAGCGCGATGTTGCCCTGGCCGACCAGGACGTTCCCGGACAATGCGTCCGCGATCTGCATGGTGACCAGCGGTACCGAGCTGCCGACCATCGCTGCGGCGGTCGCGTAAGCGCTGAACGCGGTGCCGAACAACAACACATAGCCGCCGAGCAGCGATGGCATGAGGATCGGCAGCGCGACATGCGTCCAGTACTGGAAGGCGTTCGCGCCGTTGTTGCGGGCGGCTTCCTGCCACTGCCGTCGCAGCCCCTCCAGAGCCGGGGTGAGCGTGAGCACCATGAGCGGCACCAGGAAGTAGAGGTAGACCAAGGTCAGACCCCAGAAGCTGTACAAGCTCCAGCCATGGCTGAGCAGGTTGAACCGGCTCGTCAGGACGCCGGCGTTGCCGAGCGTGGCCACGAACGCGAACGCGAGCGGCACACCGCCGAAGTTCGCCAGTACGCCCGAACCGGCCAGGACAGCCTCGCGCAGGGCGCGGAATCGCGAGGTCACGACCACGTGGGCGATCGGCAGGCCGACGACGGCGGCGATCAGCGCGGAGACGGCGGAGAGCTTGACGCTGCCGAGCAACGCGGTCAGGTAGGGGCCATGCAGCGAGGAGCTCATGTTCGCGCCGGTGAGACGGGCCCCTCCCGGCGCGGACTCCGGTGTCGTGAAAGCGCCGAAGACCATCGTCCCGAGAACCAGACCGAACACCACGGCGGTGAATACGAGCAGCGGCGCGGCACCTAGCCACCCCGCCGAGCGCGGAATGCGCCGCCAGGCCGACCCGCGTCCGGGCCTGCTGCCGCAGGAGCGGGTCCGGCTGCCAACCCCGGCCGTCTGGATGGCGCTCATCCGGCGACTGCCTGGGCCCAGCCCTGGACGACGGCCTGCTTGGCCTTGCTGATCTGACCGTCGGTGGGGAAGGCGACCGTGCCATTGCCAGGTGTCCGCGGCAGTTCGGCGGCGAAGGTCGCGTCGAGGGTCCCGGACTTCCGCATCTCGGGCATCAGCACCGGCCGGGCGTGGCCCTTGAGCCACAGGTTCTGACCCTCGGGGCTGTACAGGAACTCCTGCCACAGGCGGGCCGCAGCCGGGTGCGGTGCCCACTTCACAATCGCCTGCGAATAGTACTCGGCGTACACACCGCCGGACGGGATGCTCACCTTCCAGTCGACGCCCTTGGCGCGGAGCTCGTCCGCGTACCCGGTGTTGAGGTAGTCCCAGGTGACGCTGATCGGCGTCTCGCCCTTCTGAATGGTCGCAGGGCTCGACTCGACAGGATTGAAGTTGCCGGCCTTCTTCAGGTGGGCGAAGAAGTCCAGGCCGGGCTTGATGTCGTCGAAGGAACCCTTGTCGGCGAGTGCCGCGGCGTACACGGCGCCGAAGGCCGAGCTGGACTTCGTCGGGTTGCCGGTCAGCGCGATCTGACCCTTGTACTGCGGATCCAGCAGGTCGGAAAACGTCTTCGGACACTTCTTGACGCGAGCCGCGTCACAACCGATGGAGACATAGCCGCCGAAGTCGTTGTACCAGCGAGCCTGGGCGTCCTTCTGTGCCTTCGGGATCTGGTCGAACGCGCTGACCTGGTACGGCGCCAACAGGTTCTGCTCGGCCGCGCTGGTGGCGAAGGCACTGCCTACGTCGATGACGTCCGGAGACCGGTCCTGGCCCTTGCGGGAGGTCACCGCGTTGATCTCGTCCTGGCTGGAGGCGTCGGGATTCTCGACCTCGACCTTGATTCCGTACTTCTTCTCAAAGGCGTCGATGATCTCGCCGTAGTTCGCCCAGTCACGGGGAAGGGCGATGGCGTTCAACTTGCCCTCCTTCTTCGCGGCAGTGACAAGGGCGTCCATGCCGCCGAAATCCTTTGCCGAAGTGGCGGTCGCGGCCTTGCCGCCGCCGCCACCGGCCTCATTTGTACTGGTCGAGCCGCATGCACTGAGCACAAGCGCGGCCACGACGACGGAGCAGGCAAGGCCCGCAGAGCGAGCGCGGTGCAGTTTCACAGGGTTCTCCTGGCAAGAGGTGGAGTTGGCTGTACAACTTGACTCATTACCTCGGGGAGCTGTGTACGGGAGGTGAACGCCGATGTACGGGCCGGGGAGCTTCTCCGGAAGAGATCGCGGGTCGCACAACGAGAGCGCCTGGCAGGTGAGCCAGGCCCTGGGAGCGGATAGGGTCAAGTCGGAGCGCCGATGGGCGGCCGAGGGAAGGAGAACGACATGGCAGTCGCGGGGGGCGGCACCACCGAAGCCCGGTATCGACAGTTGGCGGCCAGCTTGCGTGAGGCCATAGCTGCCGGCGCCTTCGGCTCGGAAGGCCGGCTGCCCAGCGAGGAACAACTCGCCCAGCAGTACGGCGTGTCACGCGGCACCGTCCGTCAGGCGTTGGCGGTGCTGCGCGCCAATGGCCTGGTCACATCCCGACGTGGCACGCGGCGGGTCGTGCTCGGCACCGCACGGACCCAGAGCTTCTTCGAACTGCTGAGCTTCACCCGCTGGGCACGTTCGCTCGGAGAGGAACCGGGAGGCCGCACGATCGATATCAAAAGTTGTCTGGCCAACCCGTCGGAGTGCGAGCAACTCAGCCTCGCACCCGGGTCGCGGATATACCGGGTGCTGCGGCTACGGACGCTGTCGCGTGTCCCGATCATGATCGAGCGGACCCTTTACCCTGAGCACATCGGCGCCATGATCGCCCGCCTTGAGCCCCATGCGATTTCACACACCGAGCTGCTGACGGAGGAGGGAGTCGTGTTCGCGGACACAGAACACACCATTGACCTCGTCCACGCCGAGGCCGACGATGCGCGCCTGCTCGGCTGCGCCCCGGACGCGCCGCTGATGCGAGAGCGGCGGCGGGCCACGGACCAGTCGGGCAGACCGTTGCTCTGGTCGGACGACCGCTTTCTGCCGGGCACGATTGCCTTCACAGTGCACAATTCAGTGGCGACAACGGCTCTGTTGCGCCGACGAGGCTGACTGATCGCTCCGCCAAGCGGCGTGCGCAGCCGTGACCGAGGTGGGGAACGGCAAACGGTACTCGCGCGATGACGAACGACGCTCAGCCGGCGGATCAGGGTCCCCGCTACGCCCCTCGGGCGGTGGGGCTGGCACCACCCGGTTCCGGCCGTCCCACCGGGGGGCGGGATCAAGGGAGGGGAACCGTCACCACGGTGGCGACCAGGTCCTGGCGGGCGGTCCACCGCCCCTCGAAGTGTCCGAGCCGTCGGGCGCCCATCATCGGTCCGGGGACGAGCAGTTCGGCGTGGAAGCGGCCGTGCGGTGCCGTTCCGGAGTCCGCGTGGATCTCGATGTCCGCCTCTTCGAAGCCCAGCCACTTCCCCGTCAGCGGGAACCACGCCTTGTAGACGGACTCCTTCGCGCTGAACAGCAGCCGGTCCCAGTGGACGGCGGGCTGCCGGGCGGCGAGGAGCGCCAGGCGCTCCTGTTCGGCGGGGAGCGCGACGGAGCGCAGGACACCGTCCGGGAGCGGGCCGTGGGGTTCGGCGTCGATGCCGAGAGAGGCCAGGTCGGTGGCGCGGACCAGTGCGGCGGCGCGGTAGCCGTCGCAGTGGGTCATGCTGCCGAGCAGGCCCACCGGCCAGCGCGGGGCGCCGCGCTCACCGGGCAGGACGGGCTGGGGCGGCACGCCGAGCTTCTCCATGGCGCGGCGGGCGCAGGCGCGCACGGCGGCGAACTCGCGGCGGCGCTTGTCCACCGCCCGCGCCACCACCGCCTGTTCCTCGGGGTAGAGCGGGGCCTGGTCGGCCTCGTCGTCACCGTAGGTCTCCACGGCGACCACCGAGTCCGGGAGCAGTTCCTCGATCACTGTCCGTGCCCTCCCGCCGGCAGGATGCGGCGCAGTCTGCCGGGCGGCCCCGGGCGGTTGCGCCACTCGCGGGGATAGCCCACCGACACCTCTTCGAAGCGGACGCCCTCGTGCCAGGTGGTCCGCGGGATGTGGAGATGGCCGTAGACCATGGCGGCCACGCGGAATCGGCGGTGCCAGTCGGCGGTCAGCCGGGTGCCGCACCACATGGCGAACTCGGGGTACCACAGGACGTCCGTGGGGTGGCGGTCCAGCGGATAGTGGTTGACGAGGACCGTGGGCAGGTCGTCGGGGAGTGCGGCGAGTCGGCGTTCGGTCTCGGCCACCCGGTCCCGGCACCAGGCCTCGCGGCTCGGGTAGGGGTCGGGGTGCAGCAGGTATTCGTCGCTGCAGATGACGCCGGTTCCGTGCGCGTAGGAAAGTCCCTCGTCCTTGGTGGCGCAGCCGGCCGGCAGGAAGCTGTAGTCGTACAGGAGGAACAGTGGTGCCACGGCGACCGGGCCGCCGGGGCCGTCCCAGACCGGGTAGGGGTCCTCTGGGGTGGTCACGCCCAGTTCGCGGCACAGCTCGACCAGGTGCTCGTAGCGGGCGGCGCCACGGAGGGTGATGGCGTCCTTCGGATGGGTCCACAGTTCGTGGTTGCCGGGAGCCCAGACGACCTTGCGGAAGCGGCTCGCCAGAGTCTTGAGGGCCCAGCGGATGTCGGCCACGGTCTCGGCGACATCCCCGGCCACGAGCAGCCAGTCGTCGTCGGACTCCGGCGCCATGTGCTCGACCAGGGCACGGTTCTCGGCGTAGCTGATGTGCAGGTCGCTGATGGCCAGCAGCTGCCCGGTACCGTCGGCCATCGATGTCCCCTTCGCCCCTCGCGTGCACGCGATCGGGACCACGAGAACACACCCCGCCGCGCTCGGACAAGAGTGTTCAAGTACCACCGGCAGGTGTCAAGCGGCAGCAGAACGACGGTGGTTGGGTGGCGCCGGTGACCCCCGTTGAGGAGAAGCCATTGCCCCGATCCCGCCGGTGAAGTGAACTCCGCCTGGGCAAAAGGCTGTTGGGGCCTCGCTCGGCTGGGCATTCGGAGTCCTCGTTGTGATGCCGACGCTACGGAGCGCGTGGGTGGCGCGGTATGGGCCTGAACGTACGGGTGGGTGGGTCCAGCCCCACTCCCGCCGACCATTCGGCATCACCGCACGGTACGAGTGAGATTACGTCCGGTGAGCGGTGGTGCTCGGCGACGTCGGTGAAGCAGGAGAAACTGGTACCGCTGGACGAGTGGCGGGGAGTTGTCGCCGACTTCTGCACTCCCTCCAGCAACGCCGTCTGCGCTGCTGGGCGAGGGCCCATGTGCCATTGCTCGACAGGCGCGTGCAGGGGTTGCGGCGGACGTCCGAGCAGTTCGACGAGCCGATCGGCGAACCTTCCCGGGCAGGACTACGGTCCGGCGCCGAACCCCGTGCAGCTACTTCGGAACTCGCCTGGCAGTTATTACCCGGAAGAGTGACGGTGGACTGCCGGCTTCCCCGGCGTGCAGGGAAGCCGGGGAGGGGCGGTTGCAGAGGTCAGGGCCACGAGGGTGAGCAGTGCGCACACGGGGTAGGCCCAGCCGAGCACAGCGAGGGGCCATGAGTAGTCGAGCGAGGTGATCCGGGGATGGAGTTGTACCAGCCAGAAAGCGAGATGGCAGGGCAGCGTCGTCGCCCAGGCGGCCTGAGCGGCTGCGCGCCAACGGGTGCGGTGCGGGGTGTGGAGGAGCCAGAAGAGGGCGGGGAGGGCCCAGACCCAGTGGTGGGACCACGAGATGGGGCTGGCGAGGAGGCCGAAGACCTGCACCGCGAGGAGGCAGCCGAGCCGGTCGGACCGCTGTGCGCTGCGCACCGCGGCGAAGAGTGCCAGCACGCCCACCAGGGCGGTTGCCGTCCACCATGGGGCGGACATGTCCACATCGTGGCCGAGGGAGCGCGAAAGCGCCCCGCGCAACGACTGGTTGAGCCCGGATCCGACGGGGCCGACCCGTGCGGCATCGCCCACCGCATGGAGCCAGAAGGCGCGGGAGGGCCCTGGCGCCAGCCACCATCCGGTCGCCGCCGCGGCGAAGAACGCCACGGCCGACCACGCGGCAGCTGTCCAGCGTCTGCGGATGAGGAAGTAGAGACCGGTGACCGCCGGGGTCAGCTTGATCGCGGCGGCGATTCCGACACCGAATCCCGCCGCGGCTGCCGAGCGCTGCTGGACAGCAAGGACGACCAAGGCCGCGAGCAGCAGATTGATCTGCCCGAAGGCGAGTGTGGTGGTGACCGGTTCGGTCCACATGAGGGCGGCGCTCCACAGCAGTACCCGCTGCCGGTGCTGCTCGGGTGGTGTGTCCGGGGCGGCCAGGCGCAGGCTGCCGTGAACGAAGGCGACCAGAGCCAGGAGCGAGGCCGTGGTCCAGGCGGCGGCCGCCGGCGGGAACGGGAGCGTGGAGAGGGGAAGGAAGAGGGCAGCGGCGAACGGGGGGTAGGTGAAGGGCAGAGGGAAGATGTCGGGGCCGGGCAGGTGGAGCCGGAAGGCGTACAGGTCGCCGGAGAGCAGATGGGTGGAACCGGTGCGGTAGACCCGCAGATCCACCATGCCGGAACGGGTGCACGCGGGGATCCACACCAGCAGCAGCATCACCAGGGAACTCACGGCCAGCACCCATGTCGCTCGGCGGGCCAGCGCGGTCCGCACCGCCGGCAGGGGTGGCCACCGAAGCTGTGGGTCCTGCGGTTCTCGGCCACTTGGCGGAACGACGTTGTCGTCCACGGCGGTTGTCATGGTTGTGCCCTCCAACGACTTCGCTCGATCGCGGGCGAATGCCCGGGAAGCCCCGGCCGGAGGACCTCTGCCGGCCGGGGTGCCGCCTTCACGCCACCATCAGGGTGAAGGCGCCGGGAACCGGCCTGTTTCGGCGGCTCCGGTCATGGCGAGGGCTGTCTGTTCCCGACTCCGCTGAGCCGTCCATGCCAGCCACACCATGGTCACCGACCCCCCGATGACGGCGGCGACCGCATAGGTCCAGGTGGGCCCCCGGCCCGCGGGCAGCACCAGCAGGAGCAGAGCGACCACCGCCCCCTTCGCCCTGGCATCCGCCAGAGTGCGCCACGCCACCACAGCCAGCGGCACACCGCCCCACAGCAGATACCACACCTGCACCGCGGGAGCGCACATCACCAAGGCCAGCAGCCCCATTGCCGCAGCGCGTTCCGCCCCATGGCGGGGAGCACGCCATATGCAGAACACCGCCGCGCCCAGCCCCGCCAACGTCCCGACCGTACGTGCCGCGGTCACCGCCCCCGGCGCGGCGCTCCATCCCACCGCGGCCGCGATCCACTCCAGCACTCGGCCCACGTCCGTGCTCACCGACAGCAGCGTGTACACCTCGGTCGGCGTATGCATGGTCCGCAGCCACCCCCAGCCCTGCCCGCACAGGGTCACCCCCAGCCACAGCGTCCCGCCGGCCACCAGGGCGATCCCCAGAGCACGACCGCAGCGCCGCCGCCAGCCCGACTGCGCGGCCACCGCCACCATCGCGGCACACCCCAATGCCACCCCAGCGGGGGCCTTCACCAGCACGGCCCCCATCAGCACCGCAGCGCCCAGACCCCATCGTCCGGAGCGGAAGGCCACGAAACCGGCCATCATCAGGCCGACCATCAGTGCCTCGTTGTGCGCCCCGCCCACCACATGCGCCAACACCAACGGATTGAGCGGCGCCGCCCACCAGGCCCCTCCACCGTCGGCACCCGTCCGAACCGCCAGCCGCTGCACCGACCACGCCATTAGGGCCAGCCCGGCGAGCGCCACCAGCCGAAGCCCCACGACCGCGGCGGCCACATGATGCTCCCCGGTCACCGATACCACGGATTGGCTCACCAGTACGGACACCGGCCCGTACGGTGCCGGCGTGTTCCGCCACACCTCCGGGACATTGGCGGCGAGCGAGCCGCCCAGTGCCGTCGGGCCGACCTCGTAGACGTTCCAGCCGCGCTGGGCCAGCGCGCCCTGGGCCATGTAGCTGTAGACGTCAGCGCTGAACAGCAACGGTGCGGGCAGCAGAGGCAACGTCCAGCATCCCAGCGTGCTCCACTGCTGCCTCCGGCTCATCACCGCACCGGCCCGCAACAGCGTGCCCAACTGCCACCAGGCCCACACCAGCAGCCCGAGTCCGGCATACGCCGCCGTCGCACCCACCGCCGTGAGGAGCGGGCCCGGTGCTCCCCACACCCCGTCCCGCACGCCTTGCGGCAGCGCACCAGCGCCCCACGCACCCGCCGAGAGCAGCACGGAACCCCACATGCCCCGCCGCGTCCATTCCCGGACAGGGCTCGCCATCGCTCGCATTCGGCCCAACCTAGATCCTTCCCTGGATCGCCAAACCAGCACCCGCGAAATTGACGGCGAACTCAGGATGTCGGCCTGTTGTCCACGGTCAGGTCCGTGACGGGGACAGTGCGGCAGAGCCCGTCTGACAGACCCTCACGGACAGGGCGGAGTCGTTCGCGTCCGTCGCGGCCGCTCTTCATGACCTCAGTTGCGGTGACCCTCCGTGGTTCTGGCGCCGACACTGAAAGTGATCCAGAACCTAGCCCACCGGCAATCCTTCCACTGGTCGTTCACGGGTGATGTCACTCCATTCACCTGCGCCGCCCAGAATTCGCCCCGGGCATGTCGTACATCGTCACGGCGTGCCCTTCACCTTGTGGCGAATAGGAAGGACGGCTGCTGATGCGGCCCACAGAGCGGCGAGTACGGCCGGCCGGTGGATCAGGTGGACAACGGCTCGCGGGGGCAGCGCTTACCGCGCTGCTCCTCGTGAGCGGCAACCTGACGGCAGCGTACGCCGAAACCGGTGCGGAGCGGCGCACACCAGGGCAGAGCGGGACGGCGGACGCCACGAGTCTGCCGACCCTCACCCCCGGCGACGCGGCGTATGTGGAGGGCACGCAGAAAGTTGCGGCCACGCCGACGCTGGCCGGTGACTCCGTGACGGGGCTCGCGGTCGACGGGAAGGCGATCGACGGCGAGCGGACGGTCGGGGTGTCCCGGCTCAGCTTCGACGTCGGGTCGAACTCGACGGAGGCCCGCTACCACAACTACGTGCTGGTCAACGGCGAGTACCGGGCCGACATCGGCGACCTCGTCAACGAGCGGGGCACGATCGAGATCCCGAACCAGCACCTCGTCAAGGGCGAGAACAAGATCGAGTTCTTCGCCGGCACGGTCGACAGCTCGTGCGGCACCAACCACGACGACTTCGTGCTGTCCGACATCAGCCTGGACCTGCTCGGCGAGGTCGCGGACGGTGAGGAGAACGAGTACACGTACTCCTTCGGCGACGGCAGTTGCGGTTCCAACACCTCGCTGCTGACGAAGGCCGCACTCAGCTTCTTCGTCCTGGGCGAACCGCAGGGCACCACCGGCCTCCAGGGCGACCTGGACACCACGAAGCTCGCCAACGGCGAGCACGCCCTCACCGCGACGACCACCTCGGGCAAGACCGTCAAGAACACCGTGACGGTGAACAACGCCCCGGTGGGCGCCCCCCGGCTGCTGCCCAAGGACGGCACGCTGGTGGGCGGCCGGCAGCCCGCGTTCGCGAACTTCCCGGCGGGCGCCGAGGGCAGCGTCGAGTCGCTGACCGTGGACGGTGACGCGCCCGTCACCGATCCGCACCTCGGCAATGGCGCGGCGACCTTCTCCTTCGACGTCGGGTCGAACTCGATCGACGACCGGTACGACAACTACCTGCTGGTCAACGGCAAGCGCATCGACCTGGGCGGCACCTGGGTGAGCCAGCGGGTGGACATCGCGATCCCGGCGCGTTTCCTGGTGCCCGGTGACAACACCGTCAAGGTCGTCACCAGCCCGTACAAGGAGAGCTGCGGCAACAACCGCGACGACTTCGACATCTCGCGTCTCGCGCTCGCCTTCGACGGCGGCACCGTCACCGGCCGCGACATCGCGGACTCCTACGCCATGGGCGACGGCACCTGCGGCGACAGCGACACCCGCCTGCGCGAGGTGGAACTGCACTACGCGATCGACGCCCCGGCGGTGCACGTCTCCGACACCCTCGGCTCCGGCAATGCGACCCTCGGCTTCACCGTGGGCAACAACTCGATCGAGGCCCGCTACCAGAACCACATCCTGGTGAACGGTCAGAAGCACGTGCTCGACAGTGACTTGGTCAGCCGGCACGTCGACCTGGCCTTCCCGAACGAGTGGCTCGTCCCCGGCTGGAACACGGTCGACTTCGTCGCCGGCACCTATCCGACGTCGTGCGGCGACAACCACGACGACTTCTCCCTCTCCGACATCACCCTCACCCCGGCAAACGGCGCTGCCACCGGCCGGATGGTCAAGGGCTCGTACAGCCTCGGCGACGGCAACTGCGGCGACAACGTCAACCCGCTGACCGAGATCGACCTCGAATTCTTCGTCGAGGGCCCGGCCCAGGGCCTCCGCGCAGACCTCGACACCACGAAGATCGACGACGGCAAGCACACCCTGGCCGCGACGTCGAAGACCGGCAAGGCCGCGACCCGGGTCCTGGTCACCGACAACTCCGCGCCGCGGGTGGCTGCCAGTGTCCCCGCGGCCGGGCAGAAGATCACCGCCTCGGTCGTCCTCGACGTCCGGCTCGAGGACCTCTCCGGCGTGGTGAACGGCCCCGACGTCAAGCTCGACGGCAAGCCGGTCCAGCTCGGCGCCCCGGTGGGTCCGGGCCTGTCCGCCGGCGAGCACACCCTGACGGTGTCCGGCACCGACGGCATCGGCAACAGCGGCACCCGCGAGGTGAAGTTCACCTCCGCCGGCATCCCGGACGTCCCCGCAGACCTCACCCCGAAGTCCGGCACGACCGACGCGGGCAGCAGCGTCAAGCTGTCGGCGAAGGTGGCCGAGCCCGACGGCGGCGAGGTGAGCGCCACGTTCTCCGAGGCCGAGATCCTCACCCCGAACCAGGTGTACCAGGGCACGGCCGGCTCCGTTCCCACCACGCTCGAGGTCAAGGGCGAGAAGAAGGTGACGGCCGCAGGCCTCGCCCCCGCCGACGGCAGGACGCTCGACGCGCCGGCCGCCGAGGACGTCACGTTCCAGCGGTTCGACGTCCAGGTGAAGGGCCACGTCGACGCGCCGGTGCTGCGCTGGGAGGGTGTCATCGACCCCGAACGGCTCGCCGCGCTGCGCGTGTGGAACACCGCGACGAAGAAGTGGGACGTCCTGACCAGCGCCCGCGGTGCCGCCGAGGGCGACACCGTCCTGACCGCCGTCGTCGACCGGAAGTACGTCGACAGGCAGCAGGTCCACACCATGGTGACCGGCGAGGATCCGTTCGCCGACGACATCGACGCCGGTGATCCGAACCGGTTCGCCGACCCCGACTCGTACGACTTCTCGATCGTCCACTACACCGACACCCAGTACCTCTCCGAGGGTGCGGTGGAGCAGGAGACGCCCGAGGAGCGCGCGGCCTGGGAGAAGGCGTACGGCGACGTGTCGCGCTGGATCGCCGACAACAAGGACAAGCGCAAGATCGCGTACGTCGCCCACACCGGCGACATCATCGAGAACAACATCCGCAAGCCCGCCGACGAGGCCATGCAGCGCCAGATCACCGGCGAGCTGGAGCTGTCCTCGAAGCAGCAGAAGATCCTGGACGACGCGGGTGTGCCCAACAGCGTGATCGCGGGCAACCACGACAACCAGTCGGGCACCGAGAACGGTCCGGACGCGATCTACAACCAGTACTACGGGCCCGAGCGCTACCAGGCGCTCTCCAAGGGCTGGAAGCACGCCGAGTACGGCGGCCCGTGGCGCGAGGGCGACAACCAGAACCACTACGACCTGTTCTCCGCCGGCGGCCTCGACTTCGTCGTGGTCGGCCTCTCCTACGGCGTGACGCGCGAGGAGGCCGAATGGGCCGACTCGGTCTTCAAGCGCTTCCCCGACCGCAACGGCATCGTGCTCTCGCACGACTACCTCGCGCCGAGCAGCAGCCCGAACGGACGCGGCGCCCCGTTCTCCGCGCCCGACGGCTCGATGCTGTACAAGAAGGTGGTCCAGGACAACCCGAACGTGTTCCTGATCCTCGCCGGCCACGAGCACGGCGTCGGCACCAACGTGAAGCCCAAGGTCGGCGAGGTCGCACACGACGTCGTCGAGCTGCTCGCGGACTACCAGTTCTACACGGTGTCCGCGGACCGGCTCGGGCTCACCGAGATCGGCGGCTACAAGCCCGACGACCAGCTCCAGTTCGGCGCGAGCTTCTTCCGGATGCTCCAGTTCGACGTCGACCGCTCCGAGCTGACCGTGGACACCTACTCGCCGCTGCTCGACGATTTCGGCGCCACCGAGTACGACAAGAACCACCGCTACAACGGCACCGAGGACAACATGGTGCTGCCGATCGACCTCAGCAGCCGCAAGACGACCTTCAAGACCGACTCGCTGGCGCTCTACGACCCCGTGAGCGTCATCGGGAAGACCAAGGTCGGCTCCGGTGGGATCGCCTCGGTGACCTGGAAGGAACTCGAGCCCGGCACGACCCACGCCTGGTTCGTCACGGCGCGCTCCACCGGCGGCGGCGTGACCGCCTCCGAGCCGAGTGCCTTCGTGACCAAGGACGCCCACGGCCGGCCCGGCGTCTGGGGAGCGGACGTGCCCGCGTACCCCTGGTTCACGTCGTCCACCGGCCGGCGCTGACCGATTGACCCGCCGGTAGCACCTGTCCGGCGCCACGCCCGTCGTCCCGGACCCGACCGGTCCGGGACGACGGGCTCGCCGCCGTTCGCCCCTTGACAACGAGAACCGAGACCTCCATGCGTCCCGCCCCCGTGTCCACGCCAACACCCCTGCCAACACTCCTGCCCTCCTCCTGGCTGCCCCGGCTCCCGCCGCGCCGGCTGTCCGCCGCGCTCCTCACCACCGTCGCGGCCCTGGTGGCCGTGCTCGCCACCGGCCTCGCCCATCCGTCCCCCGCCGCTGCGCACGACGTGACCTCAACCGCGTATGTCGAGGTGGAGGGCACCGGAGCCCGTGTCGAGGCGACCCTGGACCTCGAATACGACCTGCTCATGAAGTCGGCCTGGCTCTACGCCGAGGCGTACGAGGCGAAGGACCGCGCAGAGCAGCTGCACCAGCTGAAGACCAACGCCGGCGCGGTGACCGAGTACGTCACCGGACGCTTCGCCGTCACCCACGACGGGAAGGCCTGCACACCCCGCCGCGCCGGTGACGCGGACATCCGCACCCGCGGCACCCGGCCGTTCGCCGTCCTCACCCTGGCCTACGACTGCACGGGTGGCGCCGACGGCACTTACACGATCTCCAGCGCCCTGTTCCCCGACACCGAGAGCTTCGTCCACGGCGCGGAGACAATCGTCCACTACGACATCGACGGGCAGAGGGGCTCCCAGGTCCTGTCCGCCGCCGAACCGACCGTGGAGACCGGCGGACACCACGAGTCGCACCAGATCGTGGAGTTCTTCCTGCTCGGCACCGAGCACATGCTGTTCGGCCTGGATCACATCCTCTTCCTGCTGTCGCTGCTCATCGGCGCCCGCGGCCTGCGCGACATCGTTCTCGCGGCGACCACCTTCACGGCCGCGCACAGCGTCACGTTCCTCCTGGCGGCCACCGGCGTCGTGAACGTGCCGGGATCGGTCGTGGAGCCCGTCATCGCCGCCTCGATCGCCGTCGTGGCGCTGGCCAACGTCGCCCTGCGCAACCGCGAGGGTACCGGGCGCTGGCGGCTGCCGGCCGTCTTCCTGTTCGGCCTCGTCCACGGCCTGGGCTTCGCCGGCGCGCTCGGCGTCGACGAGAACCGGTCCTGGGAACTGCTGCTGTCGCTGCTGAGCTTCAACGCGGGAATCGAGGCGGTGCAATTGGGCATCATCGCCGTGGGATTCCCGCTTCTGGTCCTCCTTCGCCGGACTCCCGCACACCGCTGGGCCCTGCCCGCGATGACCGCGCCCATTGTGATGGTCAGTCTGTACTGGTTCTGGGGCCGGGTGGCAGACGCGGTGTGACCGAGTGGGCGGGAAGCGCGGGACGCGTCATGTCCTGTCCACCAACTTTCCGCTTCGCCGGCCACCGGACCGGACAGGGCCTGAGGCCGACCGGCAATTGGGGGCGGCGTCACGGGGCTGGGGTGCGTCAGGGGGACCTAAGTCCCCCTGGAAAAGGGGGGGACAGGTCCAATGTTCCCGGAGCGGTCGCAGGACAGACTGATGCCTGCAGGGACCAGGAGGTTCCGAACCGAGGAGGCCCGGATGACGACACCCGCACCGCCCAAGCTCTGGCAGCCGCCGCTGCGGGGGCTGGCCCTGGCGGCACAGAAGGTGCCTCAGCTCGCCCTGTTCGTCCTGATGGTGATCTCCCTGGTCTATCTCGGCCTCGGCGTGGGCGTCCTGCTCCTGCCGCTGGTCGTGGCCGCCGTAAGGAAGCTGGCGAACCGGTCGCGGCGGCTGGCCCACGTCTGGTCGGCGGTCCGGATCGCCGAGCCGTACCGTGAACTGCCGCCGCGGGAGCCCGGCTTCTTCGGCCGGTGGCGACGCTGCAGGCAGCTCCTGTCCGACCCCGCCACCTGGCGGGACATGCTGTGGACGATCGCCGACCCCGTCGTCGGCGCCGTCCTCGCCCTCATGCCGGCGGCGCTTCTCGTCTACGGACTGGAGGGCCTGGTCTTCCCGTTCGTCTGGGACGACCTCGTGTCCGCAGGATACGACGACCACTACGCAGGACTGATCCATGTGCACGGCGAGACCGGTCTGCGTACCTGGCTGATGCCCCTCGTCGGCACGGGGTTCATCGGGCTGGGGCTGTGGGCAGGACCCAAGCTGATCACGGCCCATGGCCGCTTCACCCGCACCCTCCTCGGCCCCCACCCGAGCGCCGAACTCGCCGCACGCGTCGGCCATTTGACTCGCACCCGGGGCGCCGTCGTCGACAGCCAGGCGGCGGAGCTCCGCAGGATCGAGCGCGACCTCCACGACGGGGCGCAGGCCAGGCTCGTCGCGATGGGCATGAACCTCGATGCCGTCGAACAGCTCCTGGACTCCAACCCCGAGGCGGCGCGCGCCCTGTTGATGGAGACCAGGGACTCGTCCTCCAAGGCGCTGAGCGAACTCCGCGACCTCGTACGGGGAATCCATCCGCCGGTCCTTTCCGACCGGGGTCTGGGAGACGCCGTGCGGGCCCTGGCGCTGGACAGTCCGCTCCCTGTCGACGTGGTGGTCGACCTGCCCGGCCGGCTGGACGACCCCGTCGAGTCCGCCGCGTACTTCGCCGTCAGTGAACTGCTCACGAATGTGGCGAAACACGCGAAGGCCGGGAGGGTATGGATCGACATCAGGCACGACCAGGACGCCCTGCGCGTCAGCATGACCGATGACGGGGTCGGCGGCGCCGCGGCATCCGCAGGAACGGGGCTGCGCGGAATTGAGAGCCGCATTGCCGCATTCGACGGCATACTTGCCGTGAACAGCCCTCAGGGCGGACCGACGATGGCGACGATGGAGATTCCGTGCGCATTGTTCTCGCCGAAGACCTCTTCCTCCTGAGGGAAGGGCTCGTGCGCCTCCTGACCGCCCATGGATTCGAGATCGCCGCCGCCGTGGACAACGGCCCCGCCCTCCTGGACGCCCTGATCGAACACCGGCCGGACATCGCGCTCGTCGACGTACGGCTCCCGCCCACCTTCACCGACGAGGGCCTGCGCGCCGCCATCGAGGCGCGCAGCCGGATCCCCGGCCTCCCGGTGCTCGTGCTCTCGCAGTACGTGGAACAGCTCTACGCCCGTGAGCTGCTGGCGGACGGTTCGGGCGGGGTCGGCTATCTGCTCAAGGACCGCGTCTTCGACAGCCGCCAGTTCATCGACTGCGTGCGCCGGGTGGCCGCGGGCGGCAGCGCGATGGACCCCGATGTGGTGGCGAAGCTCCTGGCGGGCAACGCCTCCGACGCCCCCCTGGGCCGGCTCACCGCACGGGAACGGGAAGTGCTCGGACTGGTGGCGGAGGGCCGCTCCAACGCCGCCATCGCCGGGCGGCTCGGTGTCAGCGAGAAGGTCGTCACCAAGCACACATCGAATGTCTTCACGAAACTCGACCTCGTACCGTCCGACGACGACAATCGCCGCGTTCTCGCCGTCCTCGCCTATCTGAATTCCTGACAACTCTCGCTGTACAGGCGCCGTACAGCCCCCGCGGGCATGCTGCGCCCGATGAGTCATGACCTCATTCGGGGAAATCAGAGAAATCAAATGAATGGGCCGGTCGGTCCGACAGCTCCGGGGCCGCAACCTCTACCCGCACGGCATCGAACGCGAGGTCGGCGCACTCGACCCGGCCTTCGAGGGCAGGACCGGCAGCGCCTTCTCCGTCCCGGGCCCGGCGGGTCAGGGCGAGGAGATCGTCGTCCAGGAGATACGGGCCGGGCAGACCGGCCCCGGCCGGCTCAGCGGCCTCGCGGCGACCAGGAGATGAAGGCGCTCGTCGCCGACACCTCCTGGATCCAGCGCCACGACGCGGAGGCGGCGCTCGCCGAACAGCCCGCCGCCTGAACCGTTCCCCTACGCGCAACGCACCACGCACCACGCACCACGCGCCCGTGCCCCGCACATCCCACACCCTGGACGAGGAGTCCCCATGTCACGACCGCACCGCTGGGCCGACCGGCTCCTGAAACTACCGGGCGGAAGGAAGGGCAAGTGGCCGGCGCTGATCACCTGGCTGATCATCGTCGTCGCGTCCGTGCCCCTCGCCGGACAGCTCTCGGAGATCGAGAAGGACGAGCTGACCATCGAGCTGCCCCGAGGCGCCGAGTCCACCGGTGTCGCCGGACTCGCCGACCGGTTCGCCGACGGCAAGATCTCCCTCGGCATCGTCGTCTACGTACGGGACAGCGGGCTGACCGCCGAGGACAAGGCCAAGGTCGCCTCCGACATCAAGGAGTTCGCGACCTTCGCGGCCGGCGAGGTCGGGCCGGCCAGGCCGTCCGACGACGGTAAGGCGCTGACCGCGTTCGTGCCCCTCGGCAAGGAGGACAGCACCGCACTCGCGGACAATGCGGAGAAGGTACGGGACCGGGCCACCGCCGACCGGCCGGACGGCCTCGAAGCCAGACTCACCGGCCCGGCGGGCAACTCGCTGGACGCCGCCGACGCCCGGGAGTCGACCGGCCGTGCGCTGACCCTCATCACGGTCCTCGTCGTCGCCGCCCTGCTCCTGATCACGTACCGCAGCGCCATCCTGTGGTTGCTGCCCCTGCTCACCGTCGGCGTCGCGTTCCTCACCACGCAGGCCGTCTCGTACCTCCTCGCCAAGGGCTTCGGGCTCACGGTCGGCGGCGGCAACGAGATCGTCGTGACAGCACTGCTGTTCGGTGTCGGCACCGACTACGCGATGCTGCTGCTGGCCCGCTACCGCGAGGAACTGCGGGTCCATGAGGACCGGCACGAGGCTATGCAGACTGCGGTCCGCAGGGCCGTCCCCGCGATCGCCGCGTCCGCGGCGACCGTCAGCATCGGGCTGCTCTGCCTGACGCAGGCGGACGTCGGCTTCAACTACACGCTCGGCCCTGCCGGGGCCATCGCCGTCATCTGCGGTCTCGCCGCGATGACCACGCTCTTCCCGGCTGTTCTGGTGATCCTCGGACGTTGGGTGTTCTGGCCCAATGTGCCGCGCGCCGGAGTGGCCGTGAAGAACGCCAACCATCGCCTGTGGGACCGCGTCGGCGGCAGGATCTCCCGCCGTCCGCGCCTGGTATGGATCGGCTCCGCCCTCGTCCTCACCGTGCTGGCCCTCGGTTCGCTCGGCCTGAGGACCGGTCTCGACGACGAGCACCTCATCGTCGGCAAGCCCGGCTCGATCGCCGGCCAGGAACTCCTCGCCGACCACTACCCGGCCGGCCAGAGCAGGCCCGCCGAGGTGATCAGCAAGGCCGAGGCCGCGCCCGCGGTCGCCGCCGCGCTGAAGGGCATCGACGGGGTTGCCGAGGTCGACGCGCCGGAGAGGTCCACGGACGGCACTCTCGCCAGCACCCGGGCCGTACTGAAGGACAGCCCGGACAGCGCGCCGGCGGCCCGTACGGTCGACCGCATCCGCGCCGCCGTGCACGCCGTCCCCGACGCTGACGCCCAGGTCGGCGGCCCCACCGCGATGGCACAGGAGAAGACCGAGGCGCAGGCCCACGACCGCAAGGTGGTGATCCCGCTGGTGCTCGCCGTGGTCTTCCTCATCCTGGTCGTCCTGCTCCGAGCCCTGGTTGCGCCCCTGCTGCTGATGGCGACCGTGGTGCTGTCCTACTTCGCCGCCCTCGGCATCAGCCGGCAGCTGTTCCAGCACGTCCTGGGATTCCCGGCGGTGGACATCCAGGTCATGCTGATCGGCTTCCTGTTCCTGGTGGCACTCGGCGTCGACTACAACATCTTCCTCATCCACCGGATCCGCGAGGAGGTCGGTCACCGCGGCCACCGCGCCGGCGTACTGAGCGGACTCACCTCCACCGGCGGCGTCATCACCAGCGCCGGCGCGGTGCTGGCGGCGACGTTCGCCGCGCTCACCACGGCACCGCAGGTGGCGTTCATCGAGACCGGAATCGTCGTGGCCATCGGTGTCCTGATCGATACCTTCCTCGTGCGGTCCGTCCTCGTCCCGGCCCTGGCCCTGGACGTCGGCCGTACCTTCTGGTGGCCGGGCCGCCCGGTCGGCACGGACACCGCACCGCCCGCGGCGGACGGACAGCCCACGCCGGCCGCGGTACCCGCGGGCAGCCGAGGCGGTGGCGTATAGCCCGGATGTGGCCAAGGGCTCCTGCGGCGCCAGGCCGGCCACCGCTTCGGGTGCCGCGGAATCCGCCACGGTCACGCCCGCCGCGCGGAGTTCGGCCGTGGTGCGCTCGATCCAGGGGCGTGCGCCGCCGGTCTCCGACGGGGTGCCGCCTTCGGCGGGATCATCCCGCAGGCCGGGTCCGTAGGTGACGGGAAAAAGCTTGCGGGAGGATTCTGCAACATCTTGCGGCCGTGGTGGCTGCCCTGCTTGACTCGCCTGCCGACAGCCACAGTTGCCGGTCGGCCGGAGAGGAACACCCATGAGCGCCGAGACCGATGTCCTCGTCCTGGGAGGCGCGGGAGTCGACACGATCGTGTACGTCCCGGAGCTGCCCCTCCCGTATGCCGACAGCTATATGATCCGCCCCGGGATCGAGACGCGGGCGGGGCAGACCGGGGACTTCGTCGCGTTGGGGGTGAGCGCCCTGGGTCTGCGCGCGCATCACCTCGACATGATCGGCGACGACCACGCAGGTGACCTGATCCGGGCGCTGCACCGCGACCGTGGCATCGCACTCACCGAGGTCCCGCTGCCCGGCGGCACCAAACGCGCCGTCAATCTCGTCGGCCCCGAAGGGCGACGGCTGTCCCTGTACGACGACAGCCGGTCGCGGGAGGGGGACCGGCTGCCCGAGGCGACGGTCCGGTCCCTGGCCGCGGCGAGCCGTCATGCCCATGTCTCGATCACCTACCCGTGCGCCTTCGCTCTTCCCGCGCTGCGGGAGGCCGGAGTGACGATCTCGACCGACCTGCACAACTGGGACGGCGTCAACCCGTACCACGAGCCGTTCGCCCACGAGGCGGACCTCGTCTTCGTCTCCGCCGTCGCCCTGGCCGACCCGGAGCGGACCATGCGACGGGTTGCCGAGCGGGGACGTGCCCAGGTGGTCGTTGCCACGGCCGGGGCCGAGGGCGCCCATCTGCTGGCCGACGGCGAAGTTTCCTGGATTCCGGCCGTCACGCCCCCGGGGCCGGTGGTGGACTCCAACGGCGCCGGTGACGCCTTCGTGTCCGGCTTCCTCCTCGGCTGGCTGGCCGGCGAACCGCCGCAGCGGTGCGGCCTCTACGGTGCGGTGGCCGGAGCCCACGCCTGCACGGTGGAGTCGAGGCGAACCGATCCGATCGGCCGCGACGAACTCCTCGCCCGCGTCGCGGAGGCCGTTGGATAAACGGGGCCACGGCCGGGACCGTCAGTTCCAGGGTGTCTCCGGCGGGCGGGCCGGAGCCGGGCCGAGGGTGGTGGTACCCGGGCTGGAGACCGCCGAGCAGGTCGCGCAACAGGGCCGCGGTTTCGTCGGCCTTGCCGCGGCGGCGAAGTACATCGGCGAGCTCCACCTCGACCTGGGAGGTGTAGAGAGCGGCGCGCTTGGAGACCAGCATGGAGTGCGCGGTGCGCAGTTCGCTCTCCGCCTTCTCCAGGTCGTCGTGCTGGGCGCTGGTACGACATCGTCCCGCTGCCCGGCGGCGGAATCGGCCTGGTCATCGGTGACGTGGAGGGCCACAGCCTGGAGGCGGTGGCGGTCATGGGGCAGCTGCGCACGTTCTCGGGTGACGTCGCGGCCCGGCCGGCCCTTACTGGTCTCGTACAGGTTCGTCGGCCATACTGCCCGCCGTGGAGCAGCGCATAGATCCGAACACTCAGCCCGCGTACGCCGCAGGGACAGACCCGGCGTACGTACCTGGTCTCACGGCCTCTCGCACCGTCGGGACGTCCGAGGCGGACCAGAAGAAGACCGAGGAGCCGGCGCCCGAGGGTGCCGCCCCTGACGACGCCCTTGTGGAGGGTGTCACCGGGGGCTCCGCCGCCGATTCCGGCTCGGAGGACGCAAAGGACGGGGAGCAGGAGGAACACGAGAAGGACGAGAAGGACGAGAAGGACGAGAAGGACGAGAACGGGCCCGTATTCGAGGTCAGCGACCGGCGGGGTTCGATCACCGCAGACCGTGACGGCATCCGGTTCCGGCTGGACGACCAGGAGGCCGAGTTCCACTGGGACGAGGTCGGTGCGGTCGAGGTGAAGGTCCCCCGGTTCGGGCGCCGGTTCACCGTCACCGTCCACATGTCGTCCCGCCGCTGGTTCAACGCCGAGGTCGAGGCGGCCGCCAGAAGCAGTCTCAAGGCGTGGGCGGAAGAACTCGACGTGGTGCTCGACGCCTACTTCGAGGAGTAGCCCGAGGCGGTGGCGAAGGGCCGGCCGGAGGCGCGACCGGATCATCCCCGGCGCGGCCCGGGGCTGCGCACCCGGCCGACGGGGCGGATCGCCCCCGGATCCGGTGCGACGTCACCGAGACGCAGACGTGGGCCGCCCCGTCATCACGGGCGACACGCCCCGTGCGCTGCGACACGGGTGAGGGGCCGACCTCCACGGCCGGCCCCTCACCCGCGATGCGTCCCTACCGGCCCGCGCCGGCCCTCGGCCTGGCCCCCGGCGAGATGGCGAGGCCGGGGTCCGGGGGCGTGACCGACCATCGGCGGTCGGGCGTCGAGCCTCGGGGCGCAGCCCGACAGGCACGCGCGGCACCGGACCCGGCAAGGACGAGGACGCCGGTATCGCTGCCCTGTGCAGGCGCGGCGAGGAACCCCTCGCACGCGCCCTCGCGCACACTGTCGTGCGGAACGGTGAGCGCGCGTTCGATGATGCCCGTCCGCCGGTCAGACGTCGGCGAGAACCACCGAGCGGGTCAGGTGACGGGGGCTGTCCGGGTCGATGCCGGCAGCCTCGGCGCGGGCGATCGCCAGACGCTGTACGCGGACCAGCTCGGCCAGCGGGTCCAGGCTGCTCGCCACCCAGCGGGCACCGGTCGAGGCGACCTGCTCCTGAAGACCTTCGGGTGCGGTACCGAACACCCAGGTGGCGGTGCCGGTGGTGGCGATGCTGATCGGACCGTGGCGGTACTCCATCGCGGGGTAGGACTCGGTCCAGGAGAGCGACGCCTCCTTCATCTTGAGCGCGGCCTCGTTGGCGAGACCGACCGTCCAGCCCCGGCCGAGGAAGGTGAACTGGGTGCACTCCAGCAGTCCTTCGGGCAGCGGCTCGGCCAGTGCGGTCTCCGCGTCACGGACCACGGCGTCGGTGTGCAGGCCGAGGTGGGCACGGAGCAGCGTGAGCAGCGTGGTGGCGAACCGGGTCTGCACCACGGACTGCTCGTCGGCGAAGTCGAGGACGACGACATCGTCGGCGGACGTCATCACCGGGGTGTTCGGGTCGGCCGTGATCGCGACAGTACGGGTGACGCCACGGAGCCGGCCGAGCAGCTCCAGCACCTCGGTCGTCGTGCCCGAGCGAGTGAGCGCCACGACCCGGTCGTAGCTGCGGCCGAAGGGGAACTCCGATGCGGCGAACGCGTCGGACTCGCCCTGCCCGGATTCCTCGCGGAGCGCGGCGTACGCCTGGGCCATGTAGAACGAGGTGCCGCAGCCGACGACGGCGATCCGCTCGCCCGCGGCGGGCAGGGCGGCCGACTGGCTCTGTGCCAGGTCCGCGGCGCGGCGCCAGCACTCCGGCTGGCTGGCTGTCTCAATCTCGACAAACGACACTTTTACACTCCGTGTGGGTGTTGGGATGCTCGTTCACGCACGCTATGCGCATTCTGCAAACATTATCAAGCATTCCGCTTGCATGGGGCTTGACTGATCGGCGCCTTGTGCGACCCTTGCGCATGTCCGGTGACACTGCCCAAGGGGATGGGTGCTCGAATCCCGGACCCGTAAGGAGAGTTCACTTGTCCAGGGATGCCCGGTGGGACGCGCTGCTTGAGCTGGTCGGCAAACACGGCCGGGTGGAGGTCGAGGACGCCGCGACGACGCTTGATGTCTCGGCCGCGACCATCCGCCGCGACCTGGACCAGCTTGCCGAGCAGCAGCTGCTCACCCGAACCCGCGGCGGCGCCGTCGCGCACGGAGTCTCGTACGAACTGGCGTTGCGCTACAAGACGGGACGCAACGCCCCGGAGAAGCAGGCCATCGGCCGCGCCGTGTCCGAACTCGTGGCGGTGGGCGAGGTGGTGGGGCTGACCGGTGGCACCACGATCACCGAGGTCGCCCGCTCGCTGGCCGTGCGCTCCGACCTCGTCAGTGACACCGGCCCCGGGGGGCAGCCGACCCTGACGGTGGTGACCAATGCCCTCAACATCGCCAACGAGCTGGTGATACGGCCGCAGATCAAGATCGTGGTGACCGGTGGAGTGGCCCGGCCGCAGTCGTACGAGCTCACGGGGCCGCTGGCCAGTGGCGTGCTCGGTGAGATAACGCTGGATGTCGCCGTGCTGGGCGTCAACGCGATCGACACCGAGCGCGGGGCGTACGTCCACCACGAGGGCGAGGCCAGCATCAACCGGCTGCTCGCCCAGCAGGCGCAGCGGGTGGTCGTGGCCGCCGACTCCTCGAAGATCGGCAAGCGTGCCTTCGCCCGGGTCTGCGATCTCAGCCAGGTCGACTTCCTGGTCACCGACACCGGCATCACCCGCGATGCGAAGGCCCGTTTCACCGAGGCCGGCGTCACCGTCATCGCTGTGTGAGGGTGACGCCGGACCGCCCGGCGGTGACGCCGTCCCGCAGGATCAGGTGCGGGCGCGGTCCACTACTGGTCGGCCCTGCCGGTGTCTGGGGCGACGCCTGAAAGCGCTCGGCATCCAGCCGCGCTTGGCCCGCAACGCCTCCCGGATGGACATCGCCTCCGACCTCCCGGCCTACGTCTTCAGCCGACTGCTCGGCTTCAGCCAGTCCACCGCCGACAGCTGGGAGACCGAGGCGAGTGGTTTCATCCGTGCGGTCACCGGTGCCGCCGCCCCGTGACCCCGATGACGCGGACTCGCCCGCCGGGAAGAAGCGAGCCGCCGTCCAGGACCGGGTGAAGAAGTGGCGCTCGGGCGGCGGCGGCGAGATGCGAGCCGAGTTCGAGGCCTCGATCGCCGGTAAGTAGTCTCCGCCCGCACCACCCGTACAGACAGAAGGGACCCCCGTGTCAGACCTTCGACTCGGCGTCATCGGGCTCGGCCTCCGCCGTTCCATCGCGATGTCAGCCCACCACCCCGGACAGGGTTCGGCGATTACCGCCGTCTGCGACGTCGACCCCGAGGTGCGACAGCGCGAGGCCGAGCGCTTCGGCACCGATGTCGCGGTCGAGGACTACAAGCTGCTCCTCGACCGGGACGACCTCGACGCGATCATCATCGCCACCCCGGACGACACCCACGAGGTCATCGCCATCGATGCCCTGCGGGCCGGCAAGGCGGTCTTCGTCGAGAAGCCGCTCGGTATCACGGTGGAGAGTTGCGACAACGTCCTGCGCGCCGCGTACGAGACGGGTACCCGGCTGTACGTCGGCCACAACATGCGCCACATGGGTGTCGTGCGGCTGATGCGCGACATCATCGCCCGCGGCGACATCGGCGAGCCGAAGGCCGTGTGGGTGCGGCACTTCGTCGGCTACGGCGGTGACTACTACTTCAAGGACTGGCACGCCGACCGGACCCGCACCACCGGACTGCTGCTCCAGAAGGCCGCGCACGACATCGACGTGCTGCACTGGCTGGCCGGCGGCTACACGCGCCGCGTCAACGCCCTCGGCGACCTCCTCGTCTACGGGGACCTGCCGCGCCGTGAGGCGGACACCCCGCGCCCAGCGAACTGGCTGCGGGAGTTCGACTGGCCGCCGACGGCCCGCAAGGACCTGCACCACATCGTGGACGTCGAGGACGTCTCGGTGATGAACATGCAGCTCGACAACGGCGTCGTGGCCGCCTACCAGCAGTGCCACTTCACCCCGGACTACTGGCGGAACTACACCGTCATCGGCACCGAGGGGCGGCTGGAGAACTTCGGCGACAGCCCCGGTGACGAGGTCAGGGTCTGGAACAGCGGACCCAGCGGATACCGCGCCGAGGCCGACATCACCTACCGGGTGCCCGAGGCCAATGGCTCGCACGGCGGCGGTGACACCCGGATCATGGAGGAGTTCTGCCGGTTCGTCCGCGACGGAGGTGTCACCGACACCTCTCCGGTCGCCGCCCGGATGAGCGTCGCCGCCGGGGTCCTCGCGACCCGCTCGCTGCGTGAGGGCGGGGCACCGTACGACGTGCCCGCCCTCGACCCCGAGCTGATCGCGTACTTCGAACGCGGTCAGGTTCGCTAGGAAACCTCTGGCCCGATTCTGACCGGGAAGTGTCGGACAGGGCTTCGGCCCTGTCCGACGGGTTTCACTGGCGTGTCCGCCCTGGGCACACCCGGCGACGACGCGATGGGGACCTCCGGTGACAGCGCTGTCCGGCGCCGTCGCCGGAGGCCTCTCTATGTCTGTTTTCAGCCATGCTCGGTGGGTAATCGGCCCATTTCTGTTTGGCGGCCGCCCGATCGGCCACGGCCGCGAAGCGTGACACCGTCGGGGGGAAATAAAGCCGAACGTCCGGAAGATGTCGTACGAGGGTGCGGGTGCCCGGTCTCGTACCGTCACCATGGCACCGCAATCAGTGTGAGCGGGCAATGTTTTTGCGCCAAACGGATCCCTCGGTGGCCGAGTTCGAACGCGTTGCCGGATCGCGGTCGGCATAATCGCGTCCATGTCGATCACGGGCGGAGACTTCGTCGAGCTGGGTCGGGACCTCTACGCATGGCTCCCGCCGAAACGGGGCTGGGGCCTCGCGAACTGCGGTCTCCTGACGTCATCGCGTGGCGCGATCTGGATCGACACCCCGTACGACCCCGTGCTCGCCGGCCAGTTCCTGGCGGAGTCCACGAAGCGGCTGCCCGACGGCGCCGCCATCGACCGGGTGATCGTCACCCACGCCAACGGGGACCACTTCTGGGGCGCGGGCGTACTCCCGGACGCGGAGATCATCGTGACCCGCGAGGCCCGGGAACACATCCACTACGAACCCACCCCGAAGCAGCAGCATGCCCTCGTCCAGGGCAGCGATCCGGCCACCGCGCTCGGTGAGTACCTCAAGCGCCACTTCGGCCCGTTCGACTGGTCACGGACCGAACCCGTCCAGCCGACCACGTACTTCACCGGCGAGCTCGAACTGACTCTGGGGGAGTACCCGGTCCAGGTGACGGCCCTGGCCCCCGCCCACACCACGGGCGACCTCATCGTGCACCTGCCCGCTCAGCGCACCGTGTTCAGCGGCGACGTCATCTTCGCCTCCACCCCGGAGCAGCCGGGCGACCACCCGGTGCACTGGGCGGGCCCACTCTCCCAGGTGATCGCCGCCTGCGAACAGGTGCTGGCCACCGGCGCCGAGACCATCGTCCCGGGCCACGGTCCGGTCCTCGACCCGGCCGGCGTGCGCGCACACATCGGCTACCTCGAGTACGTACGGGAACGTGCCCACGCCCTCCACGCGGCCGGGGTGCCGGCTCTCGAGGCGGCCCGCCGGATGATCGCCGAGGGGCGCCACCCCGAACTCGGCCTGGCCGAACGCCTTGTGGTGACGATCGGCAGCGAGTACCGGCAGCTCGACGGCGCCGAACTGCCCAGTGTGCTTCAGGTGATGACCGATGTCGCCGTCGTCGCTCAAGAAGTGGAACAGTCCCGTGGGGCGGCAGACCACGAGGGGTGACACCCGGATCTCCACCCGCCCGCGCGGGTCCGACCCGGCCACAGAAATACGGTGACGGCATGGCTGTGCGATGCGGAGCTGGCCGTTCCGGCGAGCGAACCGATGTGGCGGCCCGCTCCGTTCCGCCGCGCCCCGGTGCATCTCCCGGTCCCTTTCACCCCGCTCGACGTGACCGGCGATACGGCGCTTCCGGCCCCGTCGGAGGTGTCGATCAGCCGCTGACCCGTGTCGGTGGTACGCCGAACGGGTGAGGGGCGCGAGAATTGCCCGATGAACAGCGAGCGCAGCCGGCGCAACGCCGACCGAAGCACAGACGGGGTGGTCCGGTGAGCAGGTACGACAGGTATGACGTCACGGACGAGCAGTGGGAGGGTCTGGCCCAGGTCGTGCCGCTGCGCAGCCGCAACGAGTGGCCGTCGCGGGTCGACCACCGCGCCGTCCCCGACGACCACGAGACCGCCGAACAGCGCCGCATGGTCGTGCTGCGGGTGCAGGTCTTCGCTGACGCCCGCGAGGTGGCCGAGTATCTGGTCGCACAGATCCCCGTGCTGCTCGATCTGACCAGCGCCGAGACCGATGTGGCCAAACGGATCCTGGACTTCACCAGCGGTGTGGTCTTCGGGCTCGGCAGCGGAATGCACCGCGTCGACCGGAACGTGTTCCTTCTGTCGCCGGTCGGCATCGAGGTCGAGGGGGTGACGGCGGCAGGCGTCCCCCGATCGTAGGAAGGTCGTGCGGGCGGAACGGTTCGCCGGTCGACGGCGTGCGTACGGTCCGCTCATGACTGCACGCTGCCCGGAAAACCCGTGGGCGCCCCCAGTGACATCAGCCGCCCGAGAAGTCCGAACCGAGGCCGTCCGAACCGAGCCTCCCCGAACCGGTGCGGTCCGTTCCGCCGGCCCCGTCGTCACCGAACTGCGGCTCTCCGCCTTCGCCTCGCACCGTGGCACCGTCCTCCCGGTGGGCCCGCTCACGCTGTTCACCGGGGCCGGTGGCAGTGGCAAGTCCAGCGCGCTGCGGGCGTACGAGGCGCTGGCCCGGCTGGGCGCGGGCGACCCGCTCGACGAGGTGTTCCCGGATCCGGCGGCGTACGTGCCCGAACGGGCCGGTCCCGACGCCCAGGGCCGCCGCGGCTTCCGGATCGGCTGCACGGCGACCGGCCCGGCAGGACCGGTCCGGCTCGACGTCGCCGTGCAGGCCGAGCCCTCCCTCCGGATCGTCGGCGAACGGCTGACCGGCGGCGGTGAGACGCTGCTGACCACCGCGCTGCGCGACCCCAGGGGCTCGACGGTCCAGGCGGCCTGGCACACGGCCGGCGCCGTCCCGGTGACCCGGGCGCCGCTGCCGGACGACCTGCTCGGTACGGCGCTGCTGCCGTTGCGGGTCGCGGGCACGACCGAGGCGCAGTTACGGGTCCTCGCCGCCGCCGAACAGATGGTCGTGGCCCTGCGCTCCGTCTTCGTGTGCGAACCGCAGCCGCAGCGGATGCGGGCGCCGGTGCCCAGCGGGGAGGGCCGGCTGCGCCGGGACTGCGACAACCTCGCGGCGGTACTGGAACGGACACACACCCAGTGCGGACAGCGGCATGCCCGGCTGGTTGCGGCGGCCGCTGCCGGATGCGCGGGGACGGTGACGGGGCTGGGCATCGAGCGGCTTCCGGATGGGTTGCTGCACGCCGTGGTGGAGCGCGACGGCGGGCACCTCACCCCGGTCGGGCGGCTCGGCGACGGCGAGTTGAGGTATCTGACGCTCGCCCTGGTCCTGCTCACCGGCCCCGGGGTGCTGGCCATGGACGCCGCGGCGGAGGTGCCGTCGGCCATGCAGACGCTCACCGTCCTGGTCGACGGGCTGGACCGGGACCTGGACGGACGGCAGGTGGCGGAACTGCTGGGCCTGGCCGCGTCGATCGGCTCGACCGGGCATCTCAGACTGGTGGGGACGGTCGCGGAGGCGGCCGCCGCACGGGCCCGCGGGACGGCCGGTGCGACGGTGGTAGACCTGGGACCGTGAACGGACTCGATGTACAGACACTGCAGCGACGGCTCGCCGCGTTCGCGGCCGCCCGTGACTGGGAGCAGTACCACACCCCGAAGAACCTGGCGGCGGCGCTCAGCGTCGAGGCGTCCGAACTGGTCGAGATCTTCCAGTGGCTGACGCCGGAGCAGTCCGCGCGGGTGATGGAGACGCCCGAGACGGCGCATCGGGTGGTGGACGAAGTCGCGGATGTGCTCGCGTATCTGCTGCAGTTCTGTGAGGTGCTGGGCATCGATGCGCTAGCGGCGCTGGCGGAGAAGATCGACAGGAACGAAGCGCGCTTCCCGGTTCCGAAGCCGCCAGAACCCCAAGATCGTCACTCTTCGGAGTGATCGACTTCTTCACAGTCGACTTCGTGTCCACAGATTTCCGAAATCCCCTGGCCTTTCGGTACCACTCCCCTCACTGTGGGTAATGGATGAGGTGAGCGGGTTTTCGTTCGGACGGGGGCGACGCATGGAAGCGGAGCGGCTCATAGAGGTAAGTCGGCGGGCTCTGGCGCAGAGCCGGGGCGCGCCGTCCATCATGGCGGAGGCCTGGCAGGTCCAGGCGCTGGCCCAGGCGATCGGCGAGCACCTGGCGGCGTACGGGCCGAAGACGCTGCGGGGCGAGGCACGGGGGCTCGGCGAGATCGGGGGAAGTGGCGGCGGTGCGCCGGATCATCCGGTGGTGCGGACCGGCACGGCGCGGGCCGCGCAGCTCTCCGAGGTCGCCGATCCCAGGGCGGCCCTGACCGGTCTCGGCGCGCTGCTGGGGGAGATGGGGATGGCCCTCGTCGCGGTGGCCTGTGACACCGGCGAGGAGAGCCTCTACTGGCAGTGCATCGAGGCGATCGATGCGGCCGACGAGGCGCTGGACCGGGTGCACGGGATGCTCCGGCTCCTCGCCGAACAGGATCGGGAGCAGGACAGGCAGCGGGAGCGGGACGGTGCGTACGGTGCGGTGCGCGGACCGGCGGGATCGGCGGCGGGCCATCACCGGCTTCATGCCGAGATCCCGGACGAGGCACGGTAATTGTCGCGTTCGTAGCCGCGGTCGCGGAGCGCGAAATCCGGGCGGCGCCTGGGCCGGCCCCTACCACGTGCAGCAGCCAGGGCCGGCCACAAGCTGTGCCGGGCCCGAGACCGGACCCGGCAGCCTCCCGGACGGGTCAGCCCCGAGCTGTGCGCAGGTTCTCGGCGGCCTTGGCCAGGCCCTTCTCGAAGGCCTCGATGCCGCGGTCGTCAACCCAGTTGTTCTGCACGCCGGTGATGTTGGCCCCGTCGCGGACCACGCCATACTCCGCGTCCACCACCATGTCGCCGTATTCCAACTTGAGGCTGAAGCCGAGCGTCTCGTCGCCGGTCTCGTCCACCTCCAGGGTCTTGGTGGTGACCTTGGCCTTCTCGCCCCCGTACTGGGAGTCGAACGTGCCGCACTCGTCGATGGTCTTACCCAGGGCGGTCATCGCGCGCTCCGCCTGGTCGGGGGAGTAGGCGCTGACATCCTGGGTGATCATGCTCTTGCCCTTGAGGAAGACCGCCTGGGCGTTCGCCTTGTAGTCGGCGTCGATCCGGCCCGAGTTGAAGAGGTCCACCAGCGGCTGGCAGGTCGCGTCGGCCGGCTTGGCGAGCAGGTCTTCTGCCGATGTGCAGAAGGTCCGTGTCCGCCAGCGGGAGCTGGGGATCCCGGCCGAGCCACCGCCGCCCGCCGTATGGGAGTGCGGTGCTCCGCACCGCCACGCCACCGTCCCAGTACGTGCCCGTCCTCGGCGAACGCCCGAAGCCAGTACCGCGGCACCAGATGATGCTCCTTGGCCGTACTACCGCCCATCCTCGCCCCCAACCACAACAGCATGTCGCGCTACATCACGAACCCAAGGATCGCCCGCCCACGATCTGACCTCCCAATTACGATCCGTAACGCACTGGTGCCCCGTCAGCCCGCCTCCGCGTACAGCTCGGTATCCGCGCCCATCTCGGCCACCGCGCTGCGGGGCCGCTTGCACCCACCCGCGACGGCGCGCCCGCTGAGCCCGTTTCTGTGACGGACGCGGCGCGGGCGGCCGGGGTCTTCCCCGTGCTGCGCGCCCATCACCCCCGGTTCGGGCGCCCTTGCTGAATTCACTGGAGGAGAGGTTCCCTCCGTCGAGAGAATGTCCTTGTGCCTCCCTTGCTGACCGATTTGGCCGCTGACCGGCTCGATGCGATCGCCGGGACCGATGACGCTGAGCAAGGAAGGCACCCTCCACGAGATCCGGTTCGCGGAGGAGCAATGGAGCGAGCACCGGCACTTTGCGCTGCTGCACGACCTCACCGACTGCCTGCGCATCGGCGACGTGACCGTGTTCCACGACCGGCACGCGGACGGCGAACAAGACATCTACCTGTACGAGCTGAAGACGAACCCCAAGCGGCGTGAGAGCACCCAGCTCACGCGGACCCGGATGGCGGCCGAAGCCCTGCACACGGGCGGTCCTCTGCCCGGGCCCGAAGGGGCCCGCCTCGTCGAAACAGGCGTGCCGTACGCCACCCATCTGTCCGCCCTCAACGACGCATTCGCCCGAGCCCACTGCGAGGGACTGAAGACGATGTGCGTGCCCGGGCAGCGCGGCCTGCTCGCCCTGGACATCGCAGCGGCAGGCAACAGGTGGGGACTGCAGGAAGCAACCCGCCAGTTCCACTCGGCGTACGCCACGCTGCTGCGCCGCACCCGGCTGAGCGGAGAGCGCATCTGCTTCAGCAGCGGAGACAGCGCAGCACGCAACACTCTCGCCCCGCCGTGGGGCATCTACCCGCTCCAGCCCGCGCAGTGTGCCGGCCTCATCGCCGACGTCCTGGTCTTCACCGTGACGCTCTCGTCCGACAACTTCATCGAAGAACTCCGCAAGGCCGGCCTGGACGCTCACTGGGTCCTGCCGGACGGAGCCGACCTAAAGCCGGAGCAACCCGCCGTAGCGATCCGGGGGCACGGACGCCGCGCCCTGGTGGGCAGGGCGGAACTCGAGCGGATTCTGCTGGAACTGACTGACCTGCAGACCTGGGCGAGGGGCATGGACCAACTGCTACGCAAAGGCACAGTCGGCTCGCAACCGTGGCCGTACTTCACGGACGAACACCGGGTATGGGCCTGACCGGGCTGGTGAAGCCGCGCTTGGTGCAGCGTTGCTGCTGGCGAGACCACCGACTCCTCACCCACGGACAGGAGTTCCACGGGACCCGCCTGATGATCTGCGGGTTTTTGTCGGTGGTGGTTCGGCATCGTGATGTCAGTGCGTCAGGTGCGCTCTCTCGCTTTCGTGTCAGTGGATGGTGTGACGGTGGCGGGTTCCTCGACTCGGCCCGCGCCTGCCATCGCCTCCGTAATCGTGCTCAGCGCGAACGCCTGCCGTTCAGCCCCGCGCGGCCTGTTCCCCGCGACACCCGCGCCGGCCGCATGTCGAGGGACACACATACCGGCAGATAGCTCTACACCTGCGGGTAGGGTCCTTCGGCATGAGCACAACACCGCCCGACATTCGCCGGGTCAGCCTCCGCGCCGCCCTCGGAATCGGGGCGGCCTTCACCGCCGCCGCGTTCGGCGCCGGGTTCACCCTCGCCGCCGACCAGAGCGGCGGCGCGGACGCGGACAACATCGTCGTCGAGCACTCGGTCGGCCCCCGCCACGGCACCGGGAACCAGTCCATGACCGGGGACCCGTTGCCCGGCGTGTGCACCGGCTACTCCGCGACCATGGGGAATGAGGCCGCCATGCGGGAGGAGTCACTCTCGACCGCCTGCCAGTTCATCCGTGACAGCCGGGCCAAGGACGCCGAAGCCGCTGTCCAGGCGCTACGGGACGCCGCCCGTGTTCTGGAACGGGGCCGCCGGTGAACACCCCCCGCTGGGTCACCCCGCGCCGCCTCGGCGCCGCCGCCGCGATCTACGGCGTGTTCGTTGCGGGCTGGTACCTGGGTCAGCCCGTCACCCCCGAATGCCACGTCGACCAGGCCGCCCTCGACCGGATCGCCGAGGAGTACGAACCCGAACCATCCTCCACACCCACTCCGACGCCGACGGCGTACCCGTCACGGTACGACTCGAAGTCCCCCCTCCCGCTCGACCCGACGCCGGACCCGGCCTCCAACCCGCATGGGGGCGCCGACGACAGGCTGTCCCAGACGCTCACCACCTACGCCGTCGCCTGCACCAACGACACGAGCGAACGCCCCCGCATTCGAGCATGGTTCGAGGGCCACTGGCGGTAGAGAGGCAGTGTGGCCTGGTGTGTCCGCCGACGCGGGCGCCGACCTCGTGTCGTGCGACACTCCCCGGATGCCTGCCTGGATAACCCTGCGCCGCCTCGGCGCCGCCACCACTCTGTACGCCGTGTTCCTGGCCGGGTGGTGGCTGGGCCAGCCCGTGCGCTCCGACGGCTGCCTCGAAGACCGGCTCACCGCCGGGGCGGACGGTCGTCCCACACCGGTAGAACCGGCCGACCCCAACCGGTACCTCGAGAACCTCAACCTCGACTTCGGTCTCCTCGACTGGGCCGACGACATGGACGGCTACCGCGACGGCGAATACGGCCCCAGCGACTACGGGTACGACCTGCGGGGCGGGTCCGAAACGTACGTCACGTCCGGCGCTGTCTACGCTCCTTGCTCCTACAAGAAGCGCGCCCGCCTGCTCGCGTGGATCAACGGCGACTGGGGCTGACTACACCTGTGCCTGCCTCACGGGCACGGCCAGACCACGACGGGGACGGAAATAGGACAGCTTCCCGGAGCCCCGGTTTTAGGAGGTATTACGGCGTGACGCTTCGACAGGAACCGGGGCGGACATCCTGGAAACGACCAACCGTCATGTAGCGGATTGCGGCTTCTGCGCGGGCCGTCCGCTCTGGAGTCCGGATAAACCTCACATATCCGGCGTCCAGGAAGCTTGTCACCCTGCTGCGGGCGAGGCATACCTGGGAGCCGGTGGCGTCCCGCACGGAGCGATGTGCCGTGCGGGACGCGTGTGCGGGCCGGGAGAGGCTGCTGCCGAAGGGTTCAGCGGTAGAGCTTCTTTGAGGACGTGTAGTTCATGCTTCCGACGCCGGTGTAGTTGCCGACGTGGGTCCAGCGCTCCTGGCAGTTGGACCACCGCTGGTAGGGGTCTGTACAGCGAACGGTGGGTTTGCGCCGAGTGTGGCGGCATTCCGCCATGGCCCACATCCGCCCCACTCGGTCCGTTGATCCTGTCCGGACCCAACTGCGAGATTGGCCAGGCGGCTCAGGTGTTCTCGTATCTGCGGGCTTGGCCGCACGGTGATGTTTCACTCCTTGGTTAGGAGCACGATGAAACGAGAAAGACGAACAGGTGTGATTGCCGCGGCGTCGGCCGTGTTGATCGCCGCGGCGCTGATTGCGCCTGCGGCCGCAGCCGCCAACCCGACCAGCCCGACTGGCTCCGAGAGTGCTGGCGCGAGCAAGGTCGAACCCGCTGATCCCGACGGGCCGCAGGGGCCGGGTCGGTCGCCCGTTGCTGGGCTCGACGACCGGGCCGGGCGCGACAACCCGGATTCGATCTACAGGGCGGGGAAGACCGACGGGTTCCAGCCGCTGACCGACGATTCGCTATCGGATACTGCGGCCGAGAAGCTGGGCAACGCCGACACCAGGCTGCTGCAGCAGGCGCAGGCGTCGAAGAAGAAGTCTGTCACGGTGTTGATGCTGGCCCGGAAGGGCGCGACCGAAGACGTCGTCGCCGCGGTGGAGAAGGCCGGCGGGACCGTCGGGTCGGTGACCGGAAAGGTCGGCTACGTCCGGGCGACCGTCCCGACCGACAGCGTAACCACCTTGGCCGGCCTTCGGTCGGTCGCGGCGATCGACCTGAACCGGACGTACAAGATCCCGGGCCCGGATCTGGGCGCCGCGGGTGCGAAGACGGCGGCAACGAAGGCCGCGGGGCCGACCGCGCCCGGCGTGAACACGCCCGCCGACAACCCGTACCTACCGATCAGCGAGACCGGCGCCGAGGCCTTCGTCAAGGACAACCCGGCCTGGGACGGGCGCGGCACGGTCGTCGGCGTGCTGGACACCGGCGTCGACGTCGAGCATCCCGCGCTACAGACGACCAGCGACGGCAAGCCCAAGATTGTCGATTGGGTAACCGAGACCGATCCGGTCACCGACCGCGACGGCAGCTGGGTGCGGATGTCCACCACCAAGACGGGTCCGACGTTCAGCTACCTGGGCAAGACCTGGACGATCCCGGAGGGCACGTTCCAATTCGGCGTGTTCTACGAGAGTGCGACGGCCGGGAGCGACTTCGAGGGCGACCTCAACCGGGACGGCGACACCCGGGACTTCTACGGGGTTCTGTACGACCCGACCACACACAGGATCTGGGTCGACGGCAACAACGACCAGAACCTCACCGACGAGACACCGATGGCCCCGTTCGCGGTCGACCGCCAGGTCGGCCACTTCGGGAGCGACGACCCCGCAACACCGCAGAACGAGCGCATACCGTTCGTCCTCGAGTACCGCGACAACGTCGATCTCTCCCCGCTCGGCGGCAGCAACGTCGGCAAGACCGCGAACTACGTGTCCATCGGGTTGCCGGTCGCCTCGCACGGCACCCATGTGGCGGGGATCACCGCCGGCACGTCGATGTTCGGCGGCCAGATGCACGGTGCCGCACCGGGCGCGCAGATCGTGTCCGCCCGCGCCTGCACTTGGGGCGGTGGCTGCACCCAGGCGGCACTGACCGAGGGCATGATCGACCTGGTCGCCAATCGCCATGTCGACGTCGTCAACCTGTCCATCGGTGGGCTTCCCGCATTGAACGACGGCTCCGACGTGATCGCCGCGCTCTACGACAAGCTGATAGGCCACTACGGCGTCCAGATCATCATCGCCGCCGGCAACGACGGCCTCGGCACCAACACCGTCAGCTCGCCGTCCGTGGCGGGCAAGGCCATCTCGGTCTCCGCGTCCGTCAGCTCCGACACCTGGTGGGCCGGCTACGGGTCGAAGGTCGCCACCAAGCAGGGCATCTTCGGCTTCTCCTCCCGCGGCCCCGCTGAGAACGGGGCGCTGGCGCCGCAGGTGTCCGCGCCCGGCGCCGCCATCTCCTCGATCCCGATGTGGCTGTCCGGTGAAGCCGTCCCCGAGGCCGGGTATTCGCTGCCGGCCGGGTACGGCATGGCCAACGGCACCTCCATGGCGGCCCCGCAGGTCACCGGAGCGGCGGCGCTGCTGCTGTCGGCCGCCAAGGCCAGTTCGCTGACGGTCAGCTCGGCGGCGCTGAAGACCGCCCTGACCGGCACCGCCGACCCGATCCCCGGCCTCCCAACCGTCGCGCAGGGCGCCGGCATCATCGACACCGTCGCGGCCTGGAAGCAGCTCAGCGCCGGCATCAACACCAATGAGCTCACTGTGTCGGCTCCCGTTTGCAGTTCGCTGTCCGGCCTGCTTGCGACTCCGAACACCGGCGTCGGTATCTACAACCGTTGTCTGCCGACGGAAGGCGGCCAGGTGACCGGTGCGCAGAAGACCTACAAGGTCAGCGTCACCCGGACCAGCGGTGCCGCCGGGAGCGTCGTGCACCGGATCGGTTGGATCGGCAACGACGGCACGTTCAGCGCCCGCACGGCAACGCCCCTGCAGCTCGGAAAAGCGGCCGATATCACGGTCACCGCGACCGCGACGACCTCCGGCGTGCACAGCGCGATCCTGACCATTGATGACCCGGCGACGGGTGGCATCGACCAGTTCGTCGCCGTCACCGTGCTGGCGACCAAGCCGCTGGCCAAACCCGACTACGCGGTCACCAGTTCCGGCACGCTCGGCCGAACCGGAACCACCTCGCTGCTGGTGCCCGTTCCCGAGGGCGTCGAAGCACTGCAGCTGACCCTGGGCGGGCTCGCCGACGGCAGTCAGGTCCGGGCATTGCCCATCGACCCCGACGGCATGCCCGCGGACTCCAACGCCAGTTACCACTGCTACACCAACTACACCGACCCGGCGAAGTGCAACGCCACCGCACGACCGGTGTACCGACCCAAACCCGGCATCTGGGAGTTCGTGATCGAGTCTCGCAGGACGTCTCCGGTCGAACAGAACCCGTACACAGCGACGGTTTCGCTGCAGGGCATGTCGTTCGATCCGGGGACCGTCACAGTCGACAAGGTGACGATGAACTCGCCGACGAAGGTCGGCTCGACGGGGACGAACACCTTTGGCCCCGCGATCGCCCACGTCGCAACTGGTGAGATCGGCGATGTCCGCAATTTGTTCTCGACGGTCTCGCAAGGCGAAATCACGTCCAACATGCTCTATGTTCCGCGTCAGACGACCCGGCTCGACGTGACGCTGACGCCCAGAGACGCTGCCGATCTGGACTTCTATGTGTATTTCAACGGCAGGCCGATAGGCCAGAGCACCACGACCGGGGACTCGCCCGAGCACATCATCATCGATGATCCACAGCCGGGTACGTACTTCATCGTGGTCGCGGGAGTCGCCGTGCCCGGAGACAACGTCACGTTCGACTACCACCAAGAGATGTACTCGAAGGGCCTCGGCACGATCACGCCGAAATCCGACGGGAAGTACACGGTTGCCACGGGCCAGTCGATGCCGGTCGGCGGGGCAATGATCGTCAGCGCTCGGCAGTTGACCAAGGATCCCATGGTCGGCCGGGTCCGAGTGGCCAACGAGTACGGCACGATCATCGGGGCGGCGGACGTCACGATCGCCACTGTCGATGTCCCCAAACTCGATCTGGTCGCGTGGGCCCCGCCATTCGTCGGCGCGGCTCTCAATGAGAGCGGCGTAGTCGCGGGGGATCGCCAGTACAACTCCAGGATGACGCCGACCGTCTGGACGGCCGCCGACGGGTTCACCAACCTGGATCTTGCCGGGGGCAAGTACGGATCGGCTCTGGACCTGAATGACGGCCAGATCGCCGTCGGTATCGCGACGGACAGTGCATTGCATTATCTTCCCGCCCAATGGGCCAAGGATGGTTCGCTCACCGTGCTCGGCGTCCCGGATTGGCGGCCCTATTCCAGCGGCTATGCGACCGCCGTGAACAACAAGGGGGTGGTCACCGGATTCTCCGAAGCAGTCGTCAAGGAGTCCGACGGCAAGAACCACAGCTACAGTGACGGGTTCGTGCGGACGCCGGACGGGACGTTCAGCAAGCTGGCCCACCTGTCCTCGGATCTGACGGGAACCCAGTCGCGCGCCATCAACGATGCCGGAATGATCGTCGGTGCCTCGCGCACCGATGGCCATGTGCCGCACGCGGTCACCTGGGATGCGACGTCAGGTGTTGTTCAGGATCTCGGCACGCTTCCGGGACAGTATTCGGCCCAGGCGAACGATGTGAACGCCTCCGGGACTGTCGCGGGGACCAGCGGTGACGACGCGTTCGTGTGGACCAAGGACGGCGGAATGCAGCGCCTTGCCGACTACGGATACAACGCGACCGGCGAGAAAGTCACCGACGACGGGTGGATCCTCGGAACCGTCGAACTTTTCCCGGACGTCGCGGTGTCGGCGATGTGGGACCCGCAGGGACGGCTCTGGGATCTGTCCGGCATGGTGCCGCTCTCTGCCGGTGATCGATTCACGCCGACCTACAGCTTCGACATCAACGATCACCACCAGCTGATGGTCTACGGCGAGGGCGGCCCGAACGCCGCCCCGTCCAGCTCGGTGATGCTTAGGATCCCGGCAGGTCTGGGCAACTAGGCCCCGGCGCCACCTCGTCCCGTCGAGCCACCGCAGCCGGTGGCTCGACGGGACGAAGGCGTTCAAAGCCAGCCCCGGTCCCGCGCGTGCCAGCCAAGCAACACCCGGGAATCGGTGCCGGCTGAACACCAGACAGTCCAGCAGCCCCAGGCCCCTCCAGGCGGGATTCGCGGGCGGAGCGTGACACGCATGATCTTGCCTTGCGCGCACTTGTAAGGCCAACACGGTACGCGCGTACGCGGCCAAGACCCGGGCCGACGCGGACCGGTTCGCCGCCGTCCTGGAGGACATCGCCACCCACGGCCTGCCCGCCCCCGAGCAGTGCACGCCGTGGGAGGAACTGCGCGAGGCCCACCTCACCCGCCTCGCCGCCCAGCGTCCGGCCGTCGCCTGATGCCCCCACAGCACAGCCCGCGCCGCACCGGCCCAGGCGTACTCGCCCAACCCATCGGCTTCGATCAGCCACCGCGACACGGACACCTGCCCGTGTTCACTCAGCGACCCGTTCGACGGGACGTACTTCCAGTACGACGCCGGGGGTTACGCCACCAAGATCGAAATGCGCGACGCCTCCGGCTGGTACATCGGCAAGGTCGAGTTCCACCCCTACGGCGAGAAACTCTGGGTGTACGACACCAGGAACGACGGAGATGCCTACTACGTCCACGTTGCCGTCGACAACCACGACGGCAACGGGCTCACCGGCTGGAACGTCTACACCCCGCCGGGCACCAGCAACGTGGTGGACTACTCGGCCTACAGCCTCGGCAACGTGAACGAAGGGGCCGACATCCGCATCAGGGTGTACGACGACTCCGGGCTCACAGATCTCATCACCACCGCCTGGGGCGTCGCCTAATACTCCAGCAGGATTTTGCTTTCTGACCTGCAGGTTTCGCTGAGCGGCTGGAATGTGGCGGGTCGCGGAGTGGTCAGGGGTGGCCTTCGGCAGGCCGCCCCTCGATCGTGCGACAGCGCCGCAGGTAGTGACAGCGTGTGGGGCAGCTTCCCCACGTGATCACCACGCGTGTTGCCGAGCAGTGGTACCTGGAACTCGACGAACGGCGCTGTCACGTTGTTGGATGTGTAAGTGTCTGACGGCGTGTCGGGGCATGGTGGGCCCGCGGTCCGGGCCTGTGTTCAGGCTGTGGTGGGCCGGCCGACAGCGCCAGTGATCTGGTCCCCAGCAGCTCGCCGTGGAGGCGCCGGTAGCCCCACGTGGGATTTTCCCGTGCCAGGCGCAGCACCAGGGCGCGGATGGAGCGCACGGTGCGGGGCCGACCCGGGCGCTTCGGCTTGGACTCGGCGGCGTGGCGGCGGGCGACCAGGTCGCGGTGCCAACGTAGCACCGTGTCCGGCCGGACCAGCAGCCGCAGCCTGCGCAGCACGTCCCGCGGCAGCCGGTGCAGCAGCGCCGCCAGGAACGCCCGGTCGCTCGGGCTGAACCGCACCTTCTCCTTACCGAGTTGGCGCTCCAGCACCGACAGTTTGGTGGCGCAGGGCGAGGATCTCCACGTCCTTGTCCCGATCGCTCATCGGTAGCAGGCGCAGCATGGCGAACGCGTTCGCCATGCCCAAGTAGGCCAGTCGCAGCAGCACGGTTGGTCATCATGCCGCGTTGATCGATAGCCGCGCGACGGCGCAGACTCGACCAACCGCGCTCGACATCCCGTACACCCCGCACACCAGCTCCGACCAGGGCGGATGAGGTTATCGGCAAGCGCAGGGTCCACGGAGTGAACCCAATTCAGTGCCGTGATCACGTCCACGTAGAGGTCAGACCAGCGCAGATTGTCCGCGCCGAATTGCTGGCCGTGGTGGCGCAGGTTGAGCGTCAGGGCGTGGCGGATGGCGCCGGTCACGCCCGAAGGGCCCGCGGTGGTGCGTGTTCAGGTTCTCGCCGTCCTACGTCTCGGGCGCACTGCAGCATCGCCCCGGCGGCCAGGGGCCCGCCGGGGCGCGGCAGACGTCGCCCGCGGCGGGCCGCGCGAGCCGGGTCAGCCCGCCGCGGCGGCGAGCAGCTTGCTCGACTTGACGGTGAACGAGACCGCCTCGCCGTTGAGCGTCACCGATGCCGCCCAGGGCGCGTGGATCCTGACGGCCTTGTCGGCGTCCGTGCTGGGGACGAGCCCCGTGCCGTCGATGGCGACCGTCCTGCGCGCCGGGTCGAGGCGGACCGCGAAGTCCTTCAGCGCCACCGGGGAGTCGACGAGCACGGCGTCCTTCGTGGCGAGCCTGCACCCGCCGTACAGCAGCCACGTCCGCCGCTGCGAGTCCGCCTCCGCGTAGGCCACCGTGCCGTCGAAGGTGTAGACGCCGAAGGCGATCGGCGACCGCGGCGCGGTGTGCGCCACGGCGTAGGTGGCCGTGCGCTCCGTGCTGAACGTGATGGCCATCGCCGAGGCCTCACCGGCCGCCGCCCCCGCCACGGCGAGGTCCTCGACCGTGGCGGTGGACTGCTGGCCGGCGGGAACGGGCAGCAGCAGCGCGTCGAAGGTGGCCGGGCCGGAGCCCTCGCGCGTGTAGGTCACGTACTTGCTGTCCGTGACGCTGTAGAACACCGGCGAGCAGTAGCCGTTACGGACCTCTGCCCGGAGCGATGAGGGGTGGGCGGGGACGAGGCGCAGATTGCCGCCCTCGGCGAAGTCGGTGACGGTCGCCCGGCTGCCGTCCTCCAGCGTCGGCCGGGCCTCGGGTAGCAGCTGCCAGTTCTGCCGGTAGACGTGGTTCGCGGTGTCGGACGGCCTGAGATGGTCGGAGACGATCCACAGGCCGGGCCGTACGAACAGCACTGTGCGGGTGTGCCGGGCGGCAAAGTTGCCGTCGGTCCAGGCACGGGTGAGGTCGAAGGCGCCGTTGGTGGCGAAGATGTCGATGGAGGCGGCCGCGCCGACCTTCTGTGCGGTGGCGTCGACCTCAACTGTGCTGTGCGACTCGGTGGTGAAGCGCAGCCAGTTGCTCCGCGGGTCGTTGGAGTACGTGAAGGCGCCCATGTCGGGCAGCAGCCGGTTGCCCTCGGCCCAGATGGTGACGGCCAGATCGTCAGGGTGGGAGTGCGGGCCGCGATCGGCGTTGATCCGCAGATACGCCGCGTCCGGCCGCCAGCCGCTGCGCTGGACGGCGACGCGGGTGTCCGGATAGAGGACCGAGGTGTGGTCGGGGGCCGTGCCGCGGGCGCCGTCGGAGCCGATGTACGTCAGCGTGGCGTCGCCGAGCAGTTCGCCGTACTGCAGCAGCGCAGGGCGGCGGTCGAAGGTGCCGCTGTCGCCGTAGGCGGGGCTGAAGCCGCCGGGCAGGTTCTGGTCGGCGAGGAAGCGCACGAGCCGGTCCAGCTCGGCCTTGCCGCCGAGCTCGTAGCCGTTGTCCTGGAGGTACTTGGTCAGCCCGCCGAAGGTGTCGACGACACCCCAGGCGTAGCCGTCGGTGGACTCGACGTAACCCCCGTCGGGATACAACGCCGTGCGGAACTGCGCGGAGAGGTACGTCCGGGCGTTCTCCAGCCACTCGGCGCTGCCCCGGAACTCGGGGAAGTGCACGGCGATCGCCGTCAGCGCCTGCTTCTGGAACTGGATCCAGTTGGGGTTGGGGCCCGAGGCCACGGCCAGATAGCGGCCGGACTTCTCGATCGTGCGCAGCATCGCGGTGTTGTCGGCGGCAGTGAGGGACGGGCTGGTGCGCAGGGACTCGTAGGCGTATACCCAGTTGACGATGCGGTTGCCGGTGTCGAGGCTGCGCGGGAAGGAGCCGGCGCCGTACGTGGTGTTGTAGCCGTCGGCGTCGCGGATGAAGTCGGTGATCAGGCTCGTCAGTCCGGCGGCGATCGTCTCGTCGCCGCTCTCGCGGTAGGCGTCGGCCATCGGGCCGGCGAAGTACAGCCGGGGCAGCTGGTAGCCGTACTCGGGGTCGGCGCCGGCGGGCCTCTTCCAGTCGAAGCCGCCCGGGTCGCCCTGCCAGGAGAAGGTGTTCTGGACGGTGTTGGCCCAGGTGCGGGTGGTTTGGTTGAAGGCTTCGAGGGTCTGGAAGACGATGACCCGCTTGGCGGCGGCGGTGGCGTTACGGCCGGTGAGCTTGAGGCGCGCCGACCTCGGAGCCTGGGTCACACCCTCGATACGGAAGGCCAGGTACGCCTTGCGGGTCTCGGCGGTGAAGGCGCCCACGCCCTCGTCGCGGACCTGCAGCTCGCTGTCGGAGCCGAAGTTGCGGGTCGCGTCGTCGCCGGCCTTGATGTACGTGTCGGCGGTCGCGGGGAAGGCGACGGTGCTCCCGTCCGCCTTTGTAACCTCCAGCACCGGGGCGCCCGCGCCCGCGTCGCGGCTCGCGAAGACCGCGGTCGAGGGCTCCTTGTCGCGGGCCATCAGGAAGAACATCACCTCGGATGCCTTGCCTTCCGCGGCCCGGGTGAGCGCCTCTGTCACATCGGCGGAGACGGTGGACGCGGCGCCCGTGACGGTGACAACGTCCTGGTAGATCTCGCCGGTGCCGAGGGTCCAGATGTGGTCGATGAACAGGGGTATCTGGCCCGGGCGAAAGATGCCGTTGTAGAGGAACGGCAGGGGCGCCTTCGCGGTGCGGGATCGGAAGTGCTCGCGGAGGGCCTCACCGGCGGCGGCGTAGTCCCCGGCTCTGGCGGCGTCTTCGACGGGCTTCAGCGAGGCGGCCGCGGTGTAGTCCAGGCGTGGCTGGGTGGTCCAGGTGCTCCCGTCCCATATGCCGAAGAAGCCGGCGTCCTCGGCGGAACCGTTCGACGTGGCTTGCGTCTCGGCCGCGCGGGCGATGGACCCCAGGGGCAGCAGGCCAGCGGCGGTGGCGCCGGCCATGGTGCCCAAGACTCGTCTGCGGGCAAGGAGGGGGTGTCGCTGGTCCATGGGGGTCGTTCCTTTCGTCTGGCGATAGAAAGCGGTTGCGTCCGCTGCCGGTCGATGGTCTACACCAGTTGCGGCCGGGTCAAGGGGGCGGCGGAGACTGATGAGGAAGACTTCCGGAGGGCAGCGACACGCTCTCAAAGGGGAGACGGGCCGGCGCCGAAACGCTCAGTCACGATGGCTCTCGGTGTTCTCCGGCCCGTCCGAGGTCTCCTCGCAGCCCCGGAAATAGTCGGCTTCCCGCGCATCAGCACCAGAGCGAACGCCTGTCCCCGGTCCCAGCTCCGGTCTACCCACGGGCTGCCCATGGGCCCACCCGGAGCGGTTCAGAGGAAAGGGCTGCCCGTGTCGCGCGTCAGACTTTGTGGCTCAGGGGTTAGCTGAGTGCCTGACCCGAAGGAGAGTCTGATGAGCCGTCCGCCGCAGTTCTCGTTGGAGCGATCGAGGTCTACAACAATCCGGCTCTGCATCCCCAACTTTCAAAGCAAGATCATTGAGCCACATCTTGACGCGAGACAGCTCGGTTGCGGACGAGCCGTTCGTTGTTGGTGAGGCCGTGATCCATACCTTGCTCGCGTTCGAGTTGGATCATGGCTTGCGAGCGGTAGTTGAGGATGTAGGCGCGGCGGTGGCTGTCGGTGGTGTTGCCGCGTGAGTAGTGCAGGGTGTGGCCGGCGTGGGCGGCTGCCTGGCCCGGCGCAAGCGGCACGTAGGTGGCACCGGGTTCGTCCTCGGAGCATGCACACTCGATCGCCCCTTTGCCGCTGCTGGCCGGCCAGTGCGGACGCAGTGGCGTCAAGTGTGAGCCGTACACATACCACATGCAGCCGTTGTCCAAGGTCGCCTCGTCGAGAGCGACCCAGATCGAGACCGCACGTTTGTCCGGCAGGTCGACCCAGTAGCCGGCGTCCTGGTGCCAGGGCGTCGGCACGCCGGTGTGCGGGGCTTTGTCGATGAGCATGTCGAAGTCCAACACCATGTCCTCGCCGACGAGCTCGCGCGCCACCGCCAGCGCGCGGGCATGCAACGGAAGATCCAGCAGCTCGGGGTGCAGCGCCGAGGGCCACATGATCTGGGTGATGTTCTCCCGGGCGGTGGCTGGCTTGATGCCGGCGCCGGCCCCGAGGTCGGAACGCTTGTCGCCGGCGTGGATGCTGCCGTCGAGGAACCGGTCGTAGATCGATTGGTAGGCCGCAACCTCGTTCGGTGTCAGCAGCGGCCCGACGTTCAGGAATCCTGCCGCGTCGAAGTCCTGGCGGCGCGTGGTGGGGGTGCTCGTCATACCTCGCGACGCTAGGGGCGGGGGATGGCTATTGGCGTGCGCCTTTCTCCACCGTACATTCTCGTCCATGGCGGCGATCACCAGCGATCGGATCGATCTGGCCGTGACGCCCGAGCGGGTCGTGCTGGATCTGGCCGGGCGAGGCCTGGCCCCGTTGATGGCGCTCGGGCGCTACCGGTATCTCCATGCGAACGAGCCGCTGCCGCCGTTCCGACACGCGTCACTGGTCGTCCTGGCCGCTCCCCGGCGGGGCCCGGTCGCCTTCGAGGTCGACGGCCGGCCCCGAGCCGTATCACCAGGACAGGTCATCTGCCTGCCGCCCGGGTGCACCTACTCCACCGGCCGGGACATCCAGCCCCGCGGCGAGCTGTTCTGGCTGATCCTCAAGGCCGTCGGCAAGCGGCCGAAGGACGCCCTGAGCAAGGCGATCGCCCTATTTGCCGCCGGTCCCTCGGACGTGTGGGAGATGCCGACGGCCGTCGTCGCCGACCTGGACAGGGCGTTGGGGATCGACCAGGAGCACGACGACTGGATCACGGGCGGACAGCTGCAACACATGGTCAGTGCGGCGGTGCTCGGCCTGGCGCGGGCCCGCGCGCAGCGACACACCTCGGCGCAGCCAGCACCCCAGGACGGCCTTGCGCCGATCCTGGAATGGATCGAAGCCCACCTGACAGAGCCACTGGACGCCGCCGGCCTGTCCGCCGCGGCGGGCCTGTCACCCAGCCGCTTCTACGAGGTCTTCCGCCAGGCCACCTGGACCACGCCCAAGGACTACGTACTGCGACGCAAGCTCGAGCGGGCCCTCGAGCGGCTCGCCACCGATCCGCAGGCCACGGTCACCGAGGTCGCGCACGCGCTGGGCTTCTCGTCCTCGCAGTACTTCGCGACGGTGTTCCGCAGGTACCACGGAACCTCTCCCTCACGGATCAGACCGGCTGCGCAGCCACCTGCCCGATGACGAGCACCTGCCCGAACTCACCCCACGCACAACGAATGACGACGCAAACACGCACCTCGATCCCGCTCAAAACAGAGGAGACGACACCACCCCGGCACACCCCGAACGACACCACCCAGCCCAACAAGCCCCATCGCGGTCGACCCCCTCCACCGCGGCCAAGGAGTCGCCCGCGCGCTGATCGCCGAAGCCGAGCGCTACCTCGCCCGCCAGGGCTACGGGCTGATCACTCGCGCACCGGCTCCAGCCAGGCCCGGTGCGAGCTGGAAACGTCCAGGGCGACGGGGCCGAGCTTGCGGCCGGGCCGTACTGGCGGCTACTTGGGCACCGGTTCGAAGGCGGATGCCTGCGGTTCGAAGGGAGTCGTCACAAGGCGCCGTCCTCTGCGTCAGGTACCGGCGCCACGCGGCGCCCCGAGGCCGGTACGGTCCGCGGGTGGAGTACCCGTACGACCTGCTGCACCGTCAGCCCCAGGACGGGGGCCAGCGGGGCGAGGACGGCTGCGTGCCCCATTGCGGCCATCGCCGCGCTCCACCCGAACACCACCACCGTGGCCACCACGGCGATCGCCATCTTCCTGGTGTCCATCACACTCCTTTGTGTCATGCCGCAGCCATCCGGAGACCACGTGAAAAGGCCGGTTCCGCAACGAGCGGGTGCCACGCCGCTGTTGGGAGAGGGCAGGATGTACCGGCACGCCACCGCTACGCCATGTGATCAAGGAATCACGGAACATTAGGTTGCGTGGTGGGGCCCGGCAGGCGGGCAGGGGCTGCTCCAGCACGCCCGTTCGGCATGCCATCAAGCGCCAAGGGTGAAGTTCCCTGGTCTTCTTGCAATCCCCACGGCGAGCCCCGTCAATGGAGCAAGGACACCTTGGTGCCGGCCTTCCATCCGGAAGCGTCCGCTCCCGTGCCAGAAAGATGGGGAGCGGGCTGAATCGTGTCCCGCCCGGCCTCCTCAAAGCCGGGCGGGAGCGGGGACGCCTCGCAGAACGGGACGCAAACGGGTGCAAGGGATGCATCAGACCGCGCCATCCCTCCCTCCCATCCTGCGCAGCGTCGCCCCTCACGGCCGTCCGCTCTCGGCCGCCCTTTCAGTTGCCCCGAACGCTGCGCGGTGTGCAGGGGCCGGAGCGTATCCAGGCCGTCGGTTGGTGGATCGCCGGGCAAGAGGCCGACGAAGCCGTGGTGCTGTCAGTGCCGGGTGGGCTCATGGTGAGAACGGGACGGGCTCGGCGCCCGGGCAGGTGACGGACGAGCCATGGTGCTGATCCCGCACCGCACGTCAGACGTGGATGAGGCCGGTCGGCGTGAGAAGCCGACGATCACCTGAGCGGCCGACGCCTGCGGTGGCGCGCGCTGCGCGAGCAGGACACGGCCGGGGGGTGAGCCGGGCGGTGGCGCGGCACACGCGCTTGGCACGCCGGACACGGTGTTCGCCGCCAGCGGGCTCGTGCGCGCGCTCGGGCCCGCGCAGACGCCGATGACCGCAGAGATGGTCGCGACCCAGGTCGAGGCCCTCGACGCCGCGCTGCGCTCCACCATGGACGGGAAGGTGGACGGCGCGCTGCTGGAACGGGCACGTTCTGTTCACCGGGCTTCCCTGGCCGACTACCTCGGCAGGGTGAACTCGCAGCCGGGGCCCGACAGCTGGCTGCCGGCCTCTTCCGTGAACCTGCCCTGCGGGAGCAGTTCAACCGCGCTGGGCAGCAGCAGCTGCTGCTCGTCCTCGCCGGCGCCGTGAGGACGGCGGACACGTCGCTCGTCCAGGCATGGCGGAAACGAGGAGGTGCAGCACCATGGCGTAACCATCGGCGCCGGCGTCCTCGGCCTGCGCGGCCGGGGCACTGCGGCTGGCCGCCGACCGCGCACCTTCCTTCGCGCCAGCCTCACCCTCGCCTCCGAGGGTCCGTCCTGTTCGACAGGAACGCCGCGACCCGTCTCGCCGGGATCACCGAGGAAGTGCTCACCGCCTGACCACGGCCGCCGCCACTACGTCGCCGCCTGAGCCCGAGGGGGCCAAGGCTTCCCCTGGCCCCTACGGATTTTGCTCACCTCCTCCGGCGACGGCCCCGGCGCGACCGGTGCATCGCTGCGAAGGCCAGCGCCCGTTCGCGCGGCGTGCAGCCCCGCGTCATCCACAGCACGGCGCCGTAGCGAGGATCTGCTCGCGGGCGACCTGTCCCTTGGCTGCCGCGTCGTCCCGTTGGCGTTCGAGGGTGGGGGGGAATTCGATTGCGGTGACGAAGAATGTGCATGACTGGGCGGATTGTCCGCTGCCTCGACCAAGTGGCGCGCCTTGTTATACAGTCCGCGCCTCGTTGCCCCACGTCAGGCGGGGGCCGGAGGAGGGGCACGTAGATGAAGAGGCGGGTCGGGCTTGTCGGGGTGGTTGCGCCCCTTTGTTCTGCGGCCATTGGCTGCTCCGCCGTGGGCGGGGATGATGTGCAGCCGGCCGCGGCGAAGTCGGCAGCGGCATCCGCATCCGCGGCTGCATCGGAGAAGGCGCCCGCCTTGCCCGAGACCCCCGGCGACTTTCTCGACCTCGCCCAGAAGGTCATGGCGGCGCAGCACGGATGGACCTTCGCCGTGCGCGGGAAGGAAGGGCTCACCCTGCAAGGGCAGCAGCCCAGCAATGCGTCCTATACGGCCACCGTGCGGCGCACCACTGATCCCGAGGCGCTCCAGTCGCATGGGGTCATCATCAGCAGTAAAGGGCAGCGCAAGCCCGAAGAGGTCTTCGTCGTCGGCGGTACGGGGTACGTGAAGGAGGGCGACGCAGGCGCCTGGAAGCATGGGGCCCTCACTGATCCGGTAATCGCGAACAAGGTCGAGGATCCCGTCGCCGCCGTCCAGACGTTCCGGACCTACCTGAAGCAGGGGGGCGTCACCCTCACCAAGGCGGACGGTCACGGCAAGGTGCGACTCCAGGTGCGGGTGGCCTCGCCGCGCAAGGTGCCCGAGGTGCAGGACCGTGCCTATGTGAAGTCCGCCGTACGGGAGGTGGAGCCCGTCCTCGCCCAGCTCCGAGGGGCCGGCGTGGCGGTGGACAAGTCTCAGGTCACCCTGTCCCGGCTGACCGAGACGCTGACGCTGGATGCCAGGACGGGGAAGGTGGAAGCCCACGCGTTCCGGTTCGCCTTCCTGATTCCGAACGGCGGGCAGAACATCACGTACACCCAGGACGTGAGCGAGGAGAACCGTGGAGTGTTCGGCGGCAGCATCGCCCTTCCCCCAGGAGTGAGTTGACGGGTCGGGGCGGCCGCGGACGGGCCGCCGGATTCCGGGCCGGGGGCAGCGCGAGCAGCGGACTGCCCCCGCGGCCGAATACCGCCCGTCACAGGTCGACCGGCGCACTCATCTGCAGGTTGAGGCAACGACTGCGTCGGCCGACCGCGTCGATCGACAGGCCCCCACGACTTCCGGCCGTGGCTCGTTACGAGAGTTGCGGCATCACGTCGGACGCGATCAGTTCCAAGTGGTCCAGGTCGTCAAGGTCCAGCATCTGCAGGTACATCCGCTGTGAGCCGACGGCCCGGAACGCCGAGATGCGCTCGACGACCTCCGCGGGAGACCCGGCAAGACCGTTGGCCTTCAGCTCGTCGACGTCGCGGCCGATGGCTTCCGCCCGGCGCTTCACCTCTGCGTCGGTCTTGCCGACACAGGCGACGAGGGCGTTGGAGTAGACGAGGTCGTCCGCCCTGCGCCCGCGGGCTTCAGCTGCCGCACGCACGCGCTTGAACTGCTGCTCCGTGTCGGCAAGGGACGCAAACGGAATGTTGAACTCGGCGGCGTACTGAGCGGCAAGAGCGGGTGTCCTCCTGGCTCCGTGACCGCCGATCAGGACCGGCACCCTGCCCTGGACCGGCTTGGGCAGCGCGGGGGAGTCCGAAAGCTGGTAGTACGTCCCGTCGAAGTCGAATCGCTCGCCGACGGGCGTGTTCCACAGCCCGGTGACGACCGCGAGCTGCTCCTCCAGGCGTCCGAACTTCTCCTTGGGAAACGGGATGCCGTAGGCCGCATGCTCTTCCGCGTACCAGCCGGAGCCGAGACCCAGCTCCACCCGTCCGCCGGACATCTGGTCGACCTGCGCAACCTGGATCGCGAGGACACCGGGGAGGCGGAAGGTTCCGGCGGTCATGAGGGTCCCGAGGCGGATCCGCGTTGTCTCGCGCGCGAGACCGGCAAGCGTGATCCAGGCGTCAGTAGGTCCTGGGAGGCCGTCCACGGCCCCCATGTGCAGATAGTGATCCGAGCGGAAGAAAGCTCCGTAGTTGAGTTCCTCGGCTGCCCTGGCGACGCGGAGCAGCGTCTCGTAGGTCGCCCCTTGCTGCGGTTCTGTGAAGACACGAAGATCCATGCATCCATCATGCCCGTGGTGTACTCACGGACTCGCCTTGAACCGCTGTCGCACACGCGTCACGGCGTGCGGAGGGCACGGTACTCAGGCCGCTTCTCCGCGATCGCCTCGCTGTCCGGACGAGGACCGCTACCGTGGGTCGTACACACGCCTCCGCGCTCCTCGTCACCGACATGCAGAACGTCCTGGTGGCGATCGCGTCCGGCTGTCGTAGGATCCGGGCCTCCTGCGGTCCCCGGCCGACGAGGACCGTATCGCCGCGACCGATGCACGCACCTGTGCAGGTGGTCGACCAGATGGAAGTGAGCAGCTGTGCAACCCGCCCGCCCGCTGGCCGCCGCGCTCGCCGAAGGAATCGTCCTCCTCGACGGCGGTCTCTCCAACCAACTGGAGGCGCAGGGCTGCGACCTGTCCGACGAACTGTGGTCGTCCCGGTTGCTGGTCGACGAACCACGGCAGATCGAGGCCGCGCACCGGGCGTATGTGCGGGCGGGTGCGCAGGTGCTCATCACCTCCGGCTACCAGGCGACGTACGAGGGGTTCGCGCGGCGGGGGATCGGCCGGGCCCGGGCGACGGAGCTCTTCGCCTCCAGCGTGGAGCTGGCCCGGCGGGCCGGTGCGGCGGCGGACCGGGAGGTCTGGGTCGCCGGCTCCGTCGGCCCGTACGGGGCGATGCTCGCGGACGGCAGCGAGTACCGCGGCCGGTACGGTCTCTCGGTCCGGGAGCTGGAGCGCTTCCACCGGCCCCGGATCGAGGCGCTGGCCGCCGCCGGCCCGGATGTGCTGGCGCTGGAGACGGTGCCGGACACCGACGAGGCGGAGGCGCTGCTGCGGGTGGTCGAGGAGTGCGGGCTGTCGGTCTGGCTCTCGTACAGCGTGGCGGGGGACCGGACCCGGGCGGGGCAGCCGCTGGAGACGGCGTTCGGGCTCGCCGCCGGGCATGACCGGGTGGTGGCCGTGGGGGTGAACTGCTGCGATCCGGCGGACGCGGACCGGGCGGTGGTGACGGCGGCCGAGGTGACCGGGAAACCGGTCGTCGTCTACCCGAACAGCGGGGAGCGGTGGGACGCCGAGGGCCGGGGGTGGACCGGTGGCGCCACGTTCGACCCTCGCCGGGTGCGGGGCTGGCAGGAGGCCGGTGCGCGGCTGGTCGGCGGCTGCTGCCGGGTCGGGCCCGGGCTGATCGCGGAACTGGCCGGGCTGCTGGAGGCAGGGCCGGAGGCGGGGAGAGAAGAACCCCGGACACCTTAGACCGACCGGCAATTGGGGGGCGGTGTCACGGGGCTGGGCACGCACATCTGCCGCGTTGTCGTCAATCACCATGTTCCCCGAGCTCTCGGCTTCGCTCGAGCAGGGGAGGCCCCATTCGCCATGCCTCAATCCTCCGCCTTGCAGCTGCACGCACCCAGCCCCGCTCCTTCACCCACCCCCCAATTGCCGGTCGGTCTCAGACCACGAAAATGCCTGGTTGGGGGCGGTGATCCAGACCATACTCGGACGTGTGTTCCTGACCATCAGTACGACCGGCACCCCTGAGCGCCCCGCGACCGACCTCGGTTTCCTGCTGCACAAGCATCCCGAGAAGGCGCAGGCGTTCTCCACCTCCCACGGCACCGCGCATGTCTTCTATCCCGAGGCATCCGCCGAGCGCTGCACGGCTGCCCTGCTGCTGCAGGTGGATCCCGTGGCGCTCGTGCGCCGGGGCAAGGGCAAGGGCCGCGGCGGCGCCCCCGACGCGGCGCTCGCGCAGTACGTCAACGACCGGCCGTACGCGGCGTCCTCGCTGCTCTCCGTCGCGATGAGCACCGTCTTCAAGTCCGCTCTGAACGGCGTGTGCCGGGCCCTGCCCGAGCGCGCGGCGGCGCCCCTGCCGCTCAGGATCGAGGTGCCCGCGCTCCCGGCGCGCGGTGGCGCGGAGCTCGTGACGAAGCTCTTCGGTCCGCTCGGCTGGACGAGCGTGGACGCGGTGGCCGTACCGCTGGACGAGCAGTTCCCGGAGTGGGGCGACTCGCGGTACGTACGGCTGGTGCTGGAGGGCGAGTTGCGGCTCGCGGACGCGCTGCGGCAGCTGTACATCCTGCTGCCGGTGCTCGACGACGCCAAGCACTACTGGGTCGCGCCCGACGAGGTGGACAAGCTGCTGCGGGCCGGTGACGGCTGGCTGGCCGACCACCCGGAGCAGAAGCTGATCACCAGCCGCTATCTCTCCCGGCGCTGGGGGCTGACCCGGCAGGCGATGGAACGGCTCGAACTCGTACGGCTCGCCGAGCTGGACGACCTGGCGGTGGAGTCCGTCGACAACGCCGTGGACGAGACGACGGACACCGAGGAGAAGCCGGTGCCGCTCGCCGAGCAGCGACGCGAAGCGATCCTGGAGGCACTGCGGGCCGCCGGGGCGAGCCGGGTGCTGGACCTGGGCTGCGGACAGGGGCAGTTGGTGCAGGCACTGCTGAAGGACGTGCGCTTCACGGAGATCGTCGGCGTCGACGTATCGATGCGTGCCCTGACCATCGCCTCGCGCCGGCTGAAGCTGGACCGGATGGGCGAGCGCCAGGCCGGCCGCGTCACGCTGCGGCAGGGCTCGCTCACGTACACCGACAAGCGGCTGGGCGGGTATGACGCGGCCGTGCTCAGCGAGGTCATCGAGCATCTCGACCTGCCGAGGCTGCCCGCGCTGGAGTACGCGGTGTTCGGCTCGGCCCGGCCGCAGACGGTGCTCGTGACGACGCCGAACGTGGAGTACAACGTCCGCTGGGAGAGCCTCCCCGCCGGGCACGTGCGCCACGGCGACCACCGCTTCGAATGGACCAGGGCCGAGTTCCGGGGCTGGGCGCAGGAAGTGGCGCAGCGGCACGGATACGGAGTCGGCTTCGTGCCGGTGGGACCCGATGACCCCGAGGTGGGGCCGCCGACTCAGATGGCCGTGTTCACGAAGACCGCCGAGGACGACACGAAGAAGGACGACACGAAGAAGAAGGAGGCGAAGGCAGCATGACCGACAACGACACCGAAAAGAGCACCGACGTGCACCGCACGCTGCCGGTGACCGACCTCTCCTTCGTCGTGCTCATCGGGGCCAGCGGTTCCGGCAAGTCCACGTTCGCGCGCAAGCACTTCAAGCCCACCGAGATCATCTCCTCGGACTTCTGCCGCGGCCTCGTCGCCGACGACGAGAACGACCAGAGCGCGAGCGGTGACGCCTTCGACGTCCTGCACTACATCGCGGGCAAGCGGCTCGCCGCGGGACGGCTGACCGTCGTCGACGCCACCAACGTCCAGGCCGAGAGCCGCAGGCAGCTGGTGCAGCTGGCCCGGACCCACGACGTGCTGCCCATCGCGATCGTCCTCGACCTGCCCGAAGAGGTCTGCCAGGCGCGCAACGCCACCCGCCCCGACCGCGCCGGCATGCCCCGCCACGTCGTCCAGCGCCACCGCCGCGAGCTGCGCCGTTCGCTGCGCGGCCTGGAGCGCGAGGGGTTCCGCAAGGTGCACATCCTGCGCACCGAGGAGGAGGTCGACCACGCCGACGTGGTGCTGGAGCGCCGCTTCAACGACCTGCGTCATCTCACCGGGCCGTTCGACATCATCGGTGACATCCACGGCTGCAGCTCCGAGCTGGAGACCTTGCTCGGCAAGCTCGGTTACGTCGACGGCGCGCACCCCGAAGGGCGCACGGCGGTCTTCGTCGGCGACCTCGTCGACCGCGGCCCCGACAGCCCCGGTGTGCTGCGCCGCGTCATGTCCATGGTGGCGGCGGGCAACGCCCTGTGCGTGCCGGGGAACCACGAGAACAAGCTCGGCCGCTACCTCAAGGGCCGCCGAGTCCTGCACACCCATGGGCTCGCCGAGACCATCGAGCAGCTGGACCGTGAGGACGCCAGGGACCCGGCCTTCCGCGAGCAGGTACGGGAGTTCATCGACGGGCTCGTCAGTCACTACGTGCTGGACGAAGGGAAGCTGGTCGTCTGCCACGCCGGGCTGCCCGAGAAGTACCACGGGCGCACTTCCGGACGGGTCCGCTCGCACGCTCTGTACGGGGACACCACCGGCGAGACCGACGAGTTCGGCCTGCCGGTGCGCTACCCGTGGGCGGAGGAGTACCGCGGCCGTGCCGCCGTGGTCTACGGCCACACCCCCGTGCCCAGCACCTCCTGGGTCAACAACACCCTCTGCCTGGACACGGGTGCGGTCTTCGGCGGGAAGATGACCGCGCTGCGCTGGCCGGAGCGCGAACTCGTCGACGTACCGGCCGAGAAGGTCTGGTACGAGCCCACGAAACCGCTCGTCACCGAGGCACCCGGGGGCCGCGAGGGCCGTCCGCTCGACCTGGCCGATGTGCAGGGCCGACGGATCGTGGAGACCCGGCACATGGGCCGCATCTCGGTGCGCGAGGAGAACGCCGCGGCGGCGCTCGAAGTGATGAGCCGGTTCGCCGTCGACCCGCGACTGCTCGGCTACCTCCCGCCGACGATGGCACCCACCGCGACCTCCCACGAGGAGGGCTTCCTGGAGCACCCCGCCGAGGCCTTCGCGCAGTACCGGGCCGACGGGGTCGCCCAGGTCGTGTGCGAGGAGAAGCACATGGGCTCGCGGGCGGTGGCCCTGGTCTGCCGTGACGCGGACGCGGCCCGCGAGCGGTTCGGCGTCGATGGCCCGACCGGGGCGCTGCACACCCGCACCGGACGGCCGTTCCTCGACGACGCCGCCGTGACCGAGGCGGTCCTCGGCAGACTGCGCACGGCCGTCGCCGCCGCCGGACTCTGGGAGGAGTGGGACACCGACTGGGTGCTGCTCGACGCCGAGCTGATGCCCTGGTCCCTCAAGGCGGGCGGATTGCTGCGCTCCCAGTACGCGGCGGTCGGCGCCGCGTCCGGTGCCGTACTCCCCGAGGTCAACGCGGCACTCGCGGCAGCGGCGGTCCGCGGTGTGGACGTCGCCGACCTGGCCGCCCGTCAGCAGGACCGGACGGCCGACGCCGAGGCGTTCACCGAGGCCTACCGGCGCTACTGCTGGTCCACCGAGGGCCTGGACGGGGTGCGGATCGCCCCGTTCCAGATCCTCGCCGTGCAGGGCCGTTCGCTGGCCGCCGTATCGCACGACGAGCAGCTGGCCTGGCTCGACCGGCTGGTGGAGCACGACCCCACGGGGCTGCTCCAGGTCACCCGGCGGCTCGTCGTCGACACCGCCGACGAGGCATCGGTCCGCGCCGGCATCGACTGGTGGCTGGAGATGACCGGCCGCGGCGGCGAAGGCATGGTCGTCAAACCCCTTGCCGCGCTCGTGCGGGACGAGAAGGGCAGGCTGGTCCAGCCGGGCATCAAGGTGCGCGGCCGGGAGTACCTGCGGATCATCTACGGCCCCGAGTACACGCGTCCGGAAAATTTGGAGCGGCTGCGCTCCAGGTTCCTGGGCCACAAGCGGTCGCTGGCGCTCCGTGAGTACGCACTCGGTCTCGAGGCCCTGGACCGGCTGGCCGAGGGCGAGCCGCTGTGGCGGGTCCACGAGGCGGTGTTCGCGGTGCTCGCCCTTGAGTCGGAGCCCGTCGACCCGAGGCTCTGACCGCAGCCGGATCGCGCCGGAATGCGATGCCGGACCCGGCAGCGGATTCGGTGGCGAATCCGGTGGCGATTCGCCGGGTGAACGGCGCTCCGCGCGGTGAGGATGGAGGCATGGGATTCCATGTCGACTCCGAGGCCGGGCGGCTGCGCCGCGTCATCCTGCACCGCCCCGATCTGGAACTGAAGCGGCTCACCCCCAGCAACAAGGACGCGCTCCTCTTCGACGACGTGCTGTGGGTGCGCCGCGCCCGGCAGGAGCACGACGGCTTCGCCGACGTCCTGCGCGACCGCGGGGTGGAGGTGCACCTCTTCGGCGATCTGCTGCGCGAGTCCCTGGACATCCCGGTGGCCAAGCGGCTCGTCCTCGACCGGGTCTTCGACGAGAAGGAGTACGGCCCGCTCGCCACCGAACACCTGCGGGCCGCCTTCGAGGAGCTGTCCACCGCCGAGCTGGCCGAGGCGCTGGTCGGCGGGATGACGAAGCGGGAGTTCCTGGAGCGGCACAGCGAGCCGACATCGGTCCGCTTCCATGTCATGGACCTGGACGATTTCCTGCTCGGTCCGCTGCCCAACCACCTCTTCACCCGGGACACCTCCGCCTGGATATACGACGGGGTGTCCATCAACGCGATGCGCTGGCCCGCCCGGCAGCGCGAGACCGTCCACTTCGAGGCGATCTACCGCCATCACCCCCTCTTCACCGGCTCCGAGGCGGGAGCCTTCCACCACTGGTCGGAGGGGCAGGACGACTATCCGTCCACCATCGAGGGTGGCGACGTCCTGGTCATCGGGCAGGGCGCCGTCCTGATCGGGATGAGCGAGCGCACCACCCCGCAGGCGGTGGAGATGCTGGCCCGCGGACTGTTCGACGCCGGTTCCGCCCGGACGATCGTGGCGCTCGACATGCCCAAGAGGCGGGCGTTCATGCACCTCGACACGGTGATGACGATGGTCGACGGCGATACGTTCACCCAGTACGCGGGGCTGGGCATGCTCCGCTCGTACACCATCGAGCCCGGCAGCGGACCGCGGGAGCTCAAGGTCACCGACCATCCGCCCGAGCACATGCACCGGGCCATCGCGGCGGCGCTGGGTCTGGACTCGATCCGGGTCCTCACGGCCACCCAGGACGTGCACGCGGCCGAGCGCGAGCAGTGGGACGACGGCTGCAATGTGCTGGCCGTCGAGCCGGGCGTCGTCGTCGCGTACGAGCGCAACGCCACCACCAACACGTATCTGCGCAAGCAAGGCATCGAGGTGATAGAGATCCGCGGCAGCGAACTCGGCCGGGGCAGGGGCGGTCCCCGCTGCATGAGCTGCCCGGTGGTCCGCGATGCGGTGTAGGCACGGGGGAGCGCGCGACCGAACGGGGGAACACGGGACCGCGCAGGAGCACGGAGGCCGCACGGCCGCGCGGGGTCTGTATAGCAATGCGCTGCCTCGTATAGACTTCCAGGGAACTGTACGCGCGACCCTCGCCCGACCCAGGAGCAGCCACCATGGCCATAGACCTCGCAGGCCGCCACTTCCTCAAGGAGCTGGACTTCACGGCCGAGGAGTTCCGCGGCCTGATCGACCTGGCCGCCGAGCTCAAGGCGGCCAAGAAGTCGGGTACGGAGGTGCAGCGGCTGCGCGGCAAGAACATCGCGCTGATCTTCGAGAAGACCTCGACCCGCACTCGCTGCGCCTTCGAGGTCGCCGCCGCCGACCAGGGTGCCTCGACCACGTACCTCGATCCCTCGGGCTCGCAGATGGGCCACAAGGAGTCGGTGAAGGACACCGCCCGTGTACTCGGCCGGATGTTCGACGGCATCGAGTACCGCGGTGACAGCCAGGCGGCCGTCGAGGAGCTCGCGGCGTACGGCGGGGTTCCCGTCTTCAACGGGCTCACCGACGACTGGCACCCGACCCAGATGCTCGCCGATGTCCTCACGATGACCGAGCACAGCGACAAGCCGCTGGAGCGGATCGCCTTCGCCTACCTCGGCGACGCCCGCTTCAACATGGGCAACTCGTACCTGGTCACCGGTGCGCTGCTGGGCATGGACGTCCGGATCGTCGCCCCGAAGCCCTACTGGCCGGCCGAGGAGATCGTCGCGCAGGCCCGCAAGCTCGCCGAGGCCAGCGGTGCGACCGTCACGCTCACCGAGGACGTCGCCGAGGGCGTCCGCGGCGCCGACTTCGTCGCCACCGACGTCTGGGTCTCCATGGGCGAGCCCAAGGAGGTCTGGGCCGAGCGCATCACCGCGCTCGCGCCGTACGCCGTCACCATGGACGTCCTGAACGCCACCGGGAACGCCGAGGTGAAGTTCCTGCACTGCCTCCCGGCCTACCACGACCTCGGCACCAAGGTCGCCCGCGAGATCCATGCCGCCCACGGGCTGACCGAGCTGGAAGTCACCGACGAGGTCTTCGAGTCCTCGCACTCGATCGTCTTCGACGAGGCCGAGAACCGGATGCACACGATCAAGGCCGTCCTGGTGGCGACCCTGGCCGCCGCCTGACGGGTCGCTGCCCAGGGTCTGTATGAACATGCGCCCGATTGGGTGAACATGCAGGCAATTGGTTACGATGGTTCCACTTGGTGGGGTTCGAGCTCGCGGGCTCGGACCCCACTGTCGTGTCTGACGCGTTCCCCCCCACGGAGCCGGCCGGAGCCCCCCACCAGCTCCGCGCGCACGCCCCCACATGCTCCACCAGAGAAGAGATCATCCCCGTGAGTCCGCTCCGCCCGCAGAGCCTGTCGCCCCGGCCGGGACTGCGCATCAAGAGCCCCACCCAGCTGGTCGCCGAATCCGGCGCCGACCTGGAGGGGCACGGCCTCAAGCGCACCATGGGGCTCTTTCAGCTCGTGTGCTTCGGCATCGGCGCCATCGTCGGAACCGGCATCTTCGTCGGCCTCTCCGGCAGCGTCGCCGAGGCCGGTCCCGCCGTCGTCGTCTCCTTCGTCCTCGCCGCGATCACCTGCATCTTCACCGCGTTCTCCTTCGCCGAGCTGGGCGGTGCGATCCCGGTCTCCGGCAGTTCCTACTCCTTCGCCTACGCCACCCTCGGCGAACGCACCGCGTTCCTCGTCGGCTGGTGCCTGCTGCTGGAGTACGGCGTCTCGGTCTCCGCGGTCGCGGTCGGCTGGAGCCAGTACGTCAACGAGCTGCTGAACAGCCTCGTCGGCTGGCACCTGCCCGCCGCCCTGTCCGCCGGGCCCGGCGACGGCGGCGTGATCAACCTCCCCGCCGTCGTGGTGATCATGATGGCAGCCACCCTGCTGGTGCGCGGCGTCCGGGAGAGCGCGGGCGCCACGGCCGCGATGGCCGTCCTCAAGATCGGCATTCTGATCGCCTTCTGCGCCATCGCATTCACCGCGTTCGAGGCAGGACACCTCTCGCCGTTCGCCACCCATGGTGTGGCCGGGATCACCTCCGGCGCCTCGCTGGCGTTCTTCTCGTACATCGGCTTCGACGCCATCACCACCGCCGGCGAAGAGGTCAAGAACCCCCGCCGGAACATCCCGATCGCGATCATGATCTGCATCGGCGTCGCCACCCTGCTCTACTGCGCGGTCGCCCTGACCGCCATCGGGGCACTCGGCGCGGATGCCGTCTCCGGCAAGCCGGCCGCGCTCTCGCTGATCGTCGACCAGGTCACCGACTCGACCGTCGGCGGCGGCATCGTCGCCTTCGGTGCGGTCGTCGCCATCGCGTCCGTCGTGCTCGCGGTGATGTACGGGCAGACCCGCATCCTGATGTCGATGTCCCGCGACGGCCTGGTCCCGCGGGTCTTCGAACGCGTCTCGCCGCGGACCGCGACGCCCGTCGCCAACACCTGGATCGTCGCCGTCGTCTTTGCCGTTCCGGCGGCCTTCGCGTCCCTCGACGCGGTGGTGAACCTGACCACCATCGGCACGCTCGCCACCATGGTGGCGGTCAATGTCGCGGTGGTCGCGCTGCGCCGCAGCCACCCCGGGCTGAAGCGTTCCTTCCGGGTGCCGCTCTATCCGGCCAGCCCGATCCTGGGCGTCGGCTTCTGCCTCTATCTGATGTACGGGACGGGCTGGGCGACCTGGCTGCAGTTCGCGGTCTTCCTGCTGGTCGGCGCGGCGGTGTACGCCTGCTACGGGCGACGCCGGTCGCGGCTGGCCGGTGCGGACCGGGCCTGAGAGCGCCCGCCAGGGGGTGTCCGGCGGATCATCCGCCGGACACCCCCTGGGACTGAGGCTGATGCGACGGCAGGGTGAACCAGACCGCCTTGCCGTGTTCCGTCGTGCGATGGCCGCAGGACGAACTGAGGGTGCGGATCAGCAGCAGGCCCCGGCCGTGTTCCTGCCAGGGGTCTGGTTCGCCGCCCGGACCGGGCCGGGAGAGATCGCCCGGCGGAGCCGGGTCGCGGTCGTGGACCTCCACCTGCCAGCCGGTCTCCAGAACCTCCACCACCAGCTCGATCGGACCGTCGCCGACGGTGTGTTCCACGGCGTTGGTGACCAGTTCGGCGGTGAGGAGCTCCGCGGTGTCGAGGGAGTCGGCCGAGGTGCCGATGTCCGTCAGCGCCGTACGGATCAGGGCGCGGGCGATCGGCACTGCCGCCGTCGAGTGCGGCAGTGCGATACGCCAGGAGGCGGGGATCGGTCCATCGGGGGGCACGGCAGGTTTCCGTTCCGGAGGTCACGACTTTCTGGAGCTCAAGACTTCTCGGTTTCAACCATACGAAGTGCAACGGCGCAGACAAGGGGCGGGCGACCGGTACGAATGGGACTTTCGCCACTTCGCCCTCACCGCCGCCTTATTGCGTAGTCGTGACGGGAGTCACCGATGAGTGATAAATTCGAGAGCAGGTAGCAGCCCGACGGCTGAAGGGGACCACCCTCCATGAGCCCGTTTCCCAGCTCCGCGCCGCGCACGGAGCACTGGCGCCATCTGCGGCTGACGACGGACGACGGCGTCGCCACCGTCACCCTCGCCCGCCCCGAGAAACTCAATGCGCTCACCTTCGGCGCCTATGCCGATCTGCGCGACCTCCTTGCCGAGCTGTCCCGCGAACGCTCCGTGCGCGCCCTCGTGCTGGCCGGCGAGGGGCGCGGCTTCTGCTCCGGCGGCGACGTCGACGAGATCATCGGCGCAACCCTGGCGATGGACACCGCGCAGCTGCTCGACTTCAACCGCATGACCGGACAGGTCGTACGGGCGCTGCGCGAGTGCCCCTTCCCCGTCGTCGCAGCCGTCCACGGGGTCGCCGCGGGCGCCGGTGCCGTCCTCGCGCTGGCAGCCGACTTCCGCGTCGCCGACCCGTCCGCCCGGTTCGCCTTCCTCTTCACCCGGGTCGGACTCTCCGGCGGCGACATGGGGGCGGCGTATCTGCTGCCGCGCGTCGTCGGTCTCGGCCATGCCACCCGGCTGCTGATGCTCGGCGAGCAGGTCCGCGCCCCCGAGGCGGAACGGATCGGGCTGATCAGCGAGCTGACCGAGGAGGGGCAGGCCGACGCACGGGCCGCGGCGCTCGCCCACCGCCTCGCCGAAGGACCCGCCCTCGCCATCGCCCAGACCAAGGCGCTGCTCACCGCCGAACTCGACATGCCGCTCGCCGCCGCCGTCGAGATGGACGCCGCCACCCAGGCGCTGCTGATGCACGGCGACGACTACGCCGAGTTCCACGCCGCGTTCACGGAGAAGCGGCCGCCGAAATGGCAGGGCAGGTAACGCGATGCGGTACGGCACGAGGCGGATCGCGGTCATCGGCGGCGGCCCCGGCGGACTCTACGCCGCGGCGCTCCTCAAGCGCCTGGACCCGGAGCGCTCCATCACCGTCTGGGAGCGCAACGCCCCGGACGACACGTTCGGATTCGGTGTCGTCCTCTCCGACGAGACGCTCGGCGGTATCGAGCACGCCGACCCCGTGGTGTACCGGGCGCTCCAGGCCGAGTTCGTGCGGTGGGACGACATCGACATCGTCCACCGCGGCCGGACCCAGACATCCGGCGGTCACGGCTTCGCGGCGCTGGGCCGCCGACGGCTCCTGGAGATCCTGCACGAGCGCTGCCGGTCGCTGGGGGTACGGCTCCGCTTCCGCGAAGAGGCCCCGCCCGCCGCCGAACTCGCCGCGACGCACGATCTGGTGATCGCCGCCGACGGGGTGCACAGCGCCACCCGCGAGGCGTACGCCGACACCTTCCGGCCCACCCTCACCACCCACCGCAACCGCTACATCTGGCTCGCCGCCGACTTCGCCCTCGACGCCTTCCGCTTCGAGATCGCGGAGACCGAACACGGCGTGATGCAGCTGCATGCCTACCCGTACGCCCGCCCGTCGCCCGACCAACACCCCTCGACGAGGCCCTCCGGGCCGCCGAACCAATCCGGTGCCTCCACCGTCATCGTCGAGATGCGCGAGGAGGTCTGGCGCGCGGCCGGGCTCGACACCATGGACGCCGCAGCCTCGACGGAACGCTGCGCCAAAATCTTCGCCGATGTCCTCGGCGGCCGCCCGCTGCGTTCCAACCACTCCTCCTGGCTCACCTTCCGTACCGTCGTCAACGCCCGCTGGTCGCACGCCAACACGGTCCTCATCGGCGACGCCGCCCACACCGCCCACTTCTCCATCGGCTCCGGCACGAAACTCGCCGTCGAGGACGCCCTCGCGCTCGCCGCCTGCATCGAGGAACAGCCCGACCTGCCCGCCGCCCTCGCCGCGTACGAGACCGAGCGCCGCCCCGTCGTCGAATCCACCCAGCGCGCCGCCGCGGCCAGCCTGCGCTGGTTCGAGGAGATCGGTACGTACGTCGACCAGGCGCCCCGCCAGTTCGCCTTCAACCTCCTCACCCGCAGCCGCCGCGTCACCCACGACAACCTGCGGCTGCGCGACGCCGGCTTCACCGCGGCCGTCGAGGAGGAGTTCGGCTGCGCCCCGGACACCCCGCCGATGTTCACCCCGCTGCGGCTGCGCGGTCTCGAACTCCGCAACCGTGTCGTCGTCTCGCCGATGGACATGTACTCGGCGGTCGACGGCGTCCCCGGCGACTTCCACCTCGTCCACCTGGGCGCCCGCGCACTCGGCGGCGCCGGGCTCGTCATGACCGAGATGGTGTGCGTCAGCGCCGAGGGGCGTATCACCCCCGGCTGCGCCGGCCTCTACACCCCCGCACAGGCGGCCGCCTGGACCCGGATCACCGACTTCGTCCACACCTCGGCGCCCGGCACGGCGATCGGCATCCAGCTCGGCCACTCCGGGCGCAAGGGCTCCACCAAACTGATGTGGGACGGCATCGACCAGCCGCTCGACGTGGGCAACTGGCCCCTGACCGCCGCCTCCCCGATCCCGTACGCGGAAGGAGTCAACCAGGTCCCGCACGCCCTGGACCGGGCCGGACTCGAGGTCATCCGCGCCCAGTTCGCCGCGGCCGCCCGGTACGCCGTCACCTGCGACTTCGATCTGCTCGAACTCCACTGCGCGCACGGCTACCTGCTCTCCGGCTTCCTCTCGCCGCTCACCAACCGACGCACCGACACCTACGGCGGACCGCTGTCGAACCGACTCCGCTTCCCCCTCGAAGTCTTCGACACGGTCCGCGCCGAGTGGCCCGACGACCGGCCCATGACCGTCCGGATCTCCGCCACCGACTGGGCCGACGGCGGCACGACGGCCGAGGACGCCGTCGAGATCGCCCGCGCGTTCGTCGCACACGGCGCCGACGCCATCGATGTCTCCACCGGCCAGGTCGTCCCGGACGAACGCCCCGAGTACGGCCGCTCGTACCAGACCCCGTACGCCGACCGGATCCGCAACACCCTGGTCGCGCCCGTCATCGCGGTCGGCGCGATCTCGTCCTGGGACGACGTCAACTCCCTGCTGCTGGCGGGCCGCGCCGACCTCTGCGCCCTGGCCCGCCCGCACCTCTACGACCCGCACTGGACCCTGCACGCGGCGGCCGACCAGGGCTATGCCGGACCGGGCGCGCCTTGGCCGCTCCCGTACCGCGCGGGCAGCCGCACACCCCCGACGGGCCGCACGGACGCACCGAAGCCGCGGCTCACCCTGGGGTGAGCGCGAGACACTCGTGGCACCGGCAGGGATCCGGATGCGGGGAGCCGCGCCAGTGCTCGGTCCTCACCTCACCGGACTCGTTCATCTCTCCTCCACGCCGGTGTCCTGCGCACTGATCAGCAGCCGGTCCGAGACGGGCCGGAACCCGATGCGTTGATATACGCCGTTGCTGGTCGGATTGGCAAGGTCCGTGAACAGCAGGATCTCGGCCGCGCCCGCCTCCCGTGCCGCCCGGCTGACGTCCGCCGTCACCGCTGCCGCATAACCGCGGCCCCGGTACTCCGGTGGTGTGTACACGGTCGCGACCCGTACCGTGCCCGCTACCCGGGGTGAGATGCCCGCCATCGAGACCGGGGCATCACCGGCCTCCCAGAGTGTCAGCCCGCCGGACGCCGTCCGCTCGTCCACCAGCCGCTCGGCGTGGGTGCCGGGCTCGCCGATCTCTTCGGCGAAGGCGAGATGCCAGGCCAGGAGCAGTGCGCGGTCGGCGGTCGTGGCGGTCCTCGGGGCGCCCTCGGGGGCGGGGGACGGTGGGATCAACTCGTCGAGCCGGTAGAGCCGTTGTTCCTGCTCGATGCGGTGGCCGGGCCAGCCGACGGCCAGTGCCTCGGCGGTGGGGCGGTCCGCGTTGACGCTGGTCAGGCGGAGTGCCGTGGTCAGTGGGACGAGGGCCTCGGGGGCGACCGTGCCCAGCAGCGGGGGATGGGGCGGAGTGTGCACCAGTGTTCCCGCGACCTCGCCGTCCGGCCCGCGCCACCAGCCCAGCAACGGCGCGGCCTCGCCGTACGCGTGCGGGCCGCTGCGCCGCAGGGTTGCGGTGACGGTCAGTAGCAGGGTGTTCTCGGCGGGGCGGGCCGCCAGCGAGGCGCCCGCCACGTCCAGGAATGCTTCGACATCATCCGTAAAGGTCCAGGTCATGATTTCATCCTGCCGGGCGCGGGGCGTCGGGAGCACCTGCATTTCGGCGCCTGCGGCAGGTCATGACCGTACGAACTGCGCCCCCGCGTCCCGCAGCCGGGCGTGCAGCAGCCCGAACACCTCCGCCGACCGGCCCCCGGGCCACTCCTTCGGCAACAGCTCGTCCGGCAGGCCGGGATCGGCGTACGGCAGCTGTCGCCACGAGTCCAGGGCCGCCAGATAGTCCCGGTAGGCGGTCTCGGGGTCAGGGGCGCCGGTGCGTGACTCCCAGGCCCGCAGCACCGGTTCGTGCTGCTCCAGGAAGTCCACGTGGAGCCGGGCGATGGCGTCGAGGTCCCACCAGCGCGCCACGGACTCCCGCGTCGCGGCGAAGCCGAGGTGTTCCCCGCGGAACAGGTCCACATACGGGGCGAGTTCCAGCCGCTCCAGCGTGTGCCGGGTCTCGTCGTACAGCGCGGCGGGCGCGATCCACACCCCGGGCGCCGCCGTGCCGAAGCCGAGCCGGGCCAGCCGCGAGCGCAGCAGGTGCCGCTTGTGCCGTTCCGCTTCCGGTACGGAGAAGACGGCGAGCACCCAGCCGTCCTGGAGCGGCGGCGACGGGTGCGCATAGATCCGCCGGTCGCCGTCGTCCAGCAGCTGGCGGGCGTCGGACGACAGCGCGTACCCGGCCGCGCCGCTCACGGTACGCGCGGGGACGAGCAGCCCCCGCCGCTTCAGCCGGGAGACGGAGGAGCGTACGGACGGGGCGTCGACACCGAGGACGGACAGCAGCCGGATCAGTTCGGCCACCGGCAGCGGTGCATTGCCGGGGGCACGACCGTACGCGCCGTAGAGGGTGACGATCAGGGATCTGGGGGTGTGCTGCTCGGCCACGTGATCACTCTAGGTCCCGTGCGCCGGTCCGGTCCCCTTCGCTCCGCAGCCGGAACCGCTGCAGCTTGCCGGTGGCGGTCCGGGGGAGCGCCGGCACGAATTCGATGACACGCGGGCATTTGTGGGGGGCGAGTTCGTTCTTCATGTGTGTGCGCAGCTCGTCGGCCGACGCTCCACCGCCCTCGCGCAGCACCACGTACGCCACCACGATCTGCCCGCGCAGCTCGTCCGGATGCCCGACCACCGCCACCTCGGCGACCTCGGGATGGCGCAGCAGGGCGTCCTCGACCTCGGGACCCGCGATGTTGTACCCGGAGGAGATGATCATGTCGTCGGCGCGCGCGACGTAGTGGAAGTAGCCGTCGCTGTCACGTGTGTACGTGTCGCCGGTGAGGTTCCAGCCGTGCTGTACGTACTCCGACTGGCGGATGTCGGCGAGATAGCGGCAGCCGACCGGGCCGCGTACGGCGAGCAGCCCCGGCTCCCCGTCGGGCACCGCCCGGCCGTCCCGGTCCAGCACGCGCGCCTCCCAGCCGGGCACGGGAACCCCGGTGGTGCCGGGACGGATCACGTCGTCGGCGGCGGAGATGAAGATGTGCAGCAGTTCGGTGGCGCCTATGCCGTTGATGATGCGCAGGCCGGTCCGCTCGTACCAGGACTGCCAGGTCGCCACGGGCAGGTTCTCGCCCGCCGACACGCAGCGCCGCAGCGCGGCGAGATCGTGCTTGTCGAGGTGGTCGAGCATGACGCGGTAGGCGGTCGGTGCGGTGAACAGGACCGAGACGCGGTGGGCGGCCAGCGCGGGCAGCAGCTGCCGCGGACCGGCCTGTTCCAGCAGCAGGGCCGACCCCCCGGACCGCAGCGGGAAGACCACCAGACCGCCGAGCCCGAAGGTGAAGCCGAGCGGCGGACTGCCCGCGAACACGTCGTCGGGACAGGGCTGCAGGACGTGGCGGGAGAAGGTGTCGGCGATGGCCAGCACATCGCGGTGGAAGTGCATGCAGCCCTTGGGACGTCCGGTGGTGCCCGAGGTGAACGCGATCAGCGCGACATCGTCCGCGGCCGTGTCCACGGCACGGTACGGTCCCGGCCGCCCCTCGGCCAGGTGCAGCAGATCGCCGGGGCCGCCACCTCCGTACACCGTGATCCGCAGCCCCGGTACCCCCGCCTTCACCAGGTCGTCGACCGACCGGATGTCGCACAGCGCATGACCGACCCGGGCCATCGAACAGATGGTGGCGAGCTCCTGGGCCCGCTGCTGGGCCAGTACGGTCACCGCGATCGCGCCCGCCTTCAGCACGGCCAGCCAGCAGGCGGCGAGGTGGGGCGTGGTGGGGCCGCGGAGCAGAACCCGGTTGCCGGGGACGATCCCCAGATCGGAGGTGAGGACATGGGCGATCCGGTCGACCCGGTCCTGGAGCTCCCCGTAGCTCCAGATTTCGCCCTGGGGCGTATGGAAGGCGGGGCGGTCGGGACCGAGGCGGGCGACCGTGCCGTCGAGGAGCTCGGCGGCGCAGTTCAGCCGGTCCGGATAGTTCAGCTCGGGCAGGTCGAAGACCAGTTCCGGCCACTGGTTTGGCGGTGGCAGATGCTCCCGGGCAAAGGTGTCGAGGTGCGCTGAGGTCTTCGGGTCCATAACGGATCGCCCCCTTGTCGCCCTTGGAGCGTATCGTTTGAATGACGGTAGTCAACAGTTCGCGATAGGGGACAGGGGAGGCGCCGTATGACGGCATTCTCACTCGATCCGGCACAGACCGCCTGGTGCGAAGAGCTGCGCGCCCTGGCCGAACAGGAGCTGCGCCCCCTCGCCGAGAAGGGTGAACCGGGGCACGTCAACCGCCCGCTGATCGCCGCCCTCGGTGAACTCGGCCTGCTCGACCGCCTTTTCTCCTCCGGCGCCCTCGACCTCTGCCTGCTGCGGGAGTCCCTCGCCCGCGGCTGCACGGAGGCCGAGACCGCGCTGGCCCTCCAGGGACTCGGCACATACCCGTTGGTCCAGGCGGGTACCCCGGCCCACCGGGCGCGCTGGCTTCCCGAGGTGCGGGCCGGGCGTGCCGTCGCCGCCTTCGCACTGAGCGAGCCCGGCGCCGGCTCCGACGCCGCGGCGCTCGCCCTGGCGGCCGAGCATGCCCCGGACGGCTGGCGGCTGACCGGTGAGAAGTGCTGGATCTCCAACGCCCCCGAGGCGGACTTCTACACCGTCTTCGCCCGTACGACACCAGGCGCCGGAGCCCGCGGCGTCACCGCGTTCCTGGTCCCGGCGGACCGCCCGGGACTGACCGGCACCGCCCTCGACATGCTCTCCCCGCACCCGATCGGCGCCCTCGCCTTCGACGGGGTTCGGGTCACGCCCGACGATGTGCTCGGCGAACCGGACCGCGGCTTCGGGGTCGCCATGAACACCCTCAACCTGTTCCGTCCCAGCGTCGGCGCGTTCGCTGTCGGCATGGCCCGCGCCGCCCTCGACGCGACCCTCGCCCACACTGCGCAACGCACCGCGTTCGGCGGTCCGCTGAAGGAGCTGCAGGCCGTCTCCCACCAGGTCGCCGAGATGGCCACCCGCACGGAGGCCGCCCGGCTCCTCGTGTACGCGGCCGCGGCGGCGTACGACGCGGGGGAGCCCGGCGTACCGGGCCGGGCGGCGATGGCGAAGCTGTACGCCACCGAGGCGGCGCAGTACGTCGTCGACGCAGCCGTCCAGCTGCACGGCGCACGCGCACTGCGCCGCGGCCATCTGCTCGAACACCTCTACCGGGAGGTGCGCGCCCCGCGGATCTACGAGGGCGCCAGCGAGGTCCAGCGCACGATCATCGCCAAGGAGCTGTACGCGACACCGACGGAGACCGCGACGCCGACGGAGACCGCGCATCGGACGCCGGCCTCGCACCGGACGCCGACCGTGAATCAGGAGCCGCCCGAATGAGCCCGATCCACCGGATCAACCCCGCCGAGCTGTCCCCGCCCACGGGCTTCTCGCACGCCGTCACGGCCACCGGCAGCCGCCTGGTCCTCCTGGCCGGGCAGACCGCCCTCGACCGGGAAGGCAAGGTCATCGGCGACACGCTGCCCGAGCAGTTCGCGACGGCCCTGACCAATCTGCTCACCGCGCTCCGCGCGGCCGGGGGCTCCCCGGCCGATCTGGCGCGGGTGACCGTCTACGCCACGGATGTCGCCGACTACCGCGCACACGCCCCCGAACTCGGGCGGATCTGGCGACGGCTGGCCGGCCGCGACTACCCGGCGATGGCGGTCATCGGGGCGGCGAGGCTCTGGGACGAACAGGCACTCGTCGAGCTCGACGGCATCGCCGTACTGCCGTGAAAACACCGTGTGGGCGTGACGTTGCGCCACGCCCGCACGGCAAGCGCATCAGTAAGACCGACCGTCACCTGGGGGATCCGCGAATACACCACGACGGACGGGTCGGTGACCGTGGTGAGGGCCTCGATGACCGGTCAGGAGAACGCGGAGAGCCGCTCCGTGAGCTGCTCGTGCGCCCGCTCCGGGTCCGGCCGGAAGTCCGCCGCCTCGGCGAACACCGCACCCGGAGCGGCCTGCGCCGAGGCCGGACGCCCCGCACGCCCCGGATCCGGCCGTCAGTAGGGCGAGCGTCGCACCGCGCTGCGGCCGGCGGCGGACAGCAGGGAACCGATCACGATCCCGATGGCGAGACAGACAGCCGCCGAGCCGATCCTGGCGTCCAGCGGGACCGATGTGGTGAAGGGCAGCAGCACCATGACGGCAGTGGCGAGGACGACAATGCAGACGAAGAACGTACCCGGCTGCCGCGTCGTGAGGATCAGCAGGTGCACCAACGCCGTGGCCGCCAGCGCTGCCAGCCCGGCCCCGGTGGCCAGCAGTCCCGTCGAGGCGTCGCCCATCGCCCCGTCGCGCTCCGGCGCGAAGAGGGGCACGTCCAGGACCCCACGGACGAGGAGCACCCCGACGAAGGCGGTGAGCGCGGCGATGACGGCGGTCATGGCGCCGCCCGCCCACAGCCGCGCCGCGTCGACACGGAGCCGGGGCGGTTCCGGGCGGAGGTATCCGGTCCGCTGCTGCGGCTGTCCGTAGCTGTCCTGCGAGTCCCATGCGTCCACGATCGGTCTTCTCCCCTCGGTACCCGGACCCCGATCGTGGACCGGGCGACCGGAGTCGGCGAACGCACGCGGTCCGTGCGGGTGACGCACCTGAGGGCCCCCTGACGACGACGGGGCGCAGACCGGTCGACAGGGGTGTAAGCAGAAGATATGCGCGTCCGGCACAGAGACAACCGCTTCAGCCCGTCCCGGCGGCTGAGCCAGGGGCTGCTCGCCGTGCCGTTCGCCCTCATCGCGACCGTCGCGCTGATCGACATAAGCACCCCGGAGTCCATCCACCTCGGCCCGTTCCTCGTCGCCGCGCCCGCGCTCGCCGCCTCCTTCGCCGGCCCCGGCCTCACGGCCGTCGTCGGAGCGCTGGCCGTCGCGGCCCAGGTCGTCATCGCCGCCCTGCACGGCGGCGTCGGGACACCGAGCCACGAGGCCCAGATCGGCGCCGTCGCGGTGATCTCCGCGTTCCTGGTGGTGTTCCGCTATGCCCTCGACCGGCACGAGCGGCAGCTGGACCGGGTGCGCTCGGTGGCTGTCATGGCGCAACAGGTCCTGCTGCACCCACTGCCGCACCAGATCGGCCCATTGAGTATCGCGTCCGTGTACATCGCGGCCGAGGAGGAGGCCCAGATCGGCGGTGACCTGTACGCCGCGGTGCCCGCCCCGGGCGGGACCCGCCTCGTGGTCGGCGACGTCCGCGGCAGCGGCCTGGCCGCCGTCGACGACGCCGCGGTGGTGGTGGGGGCGTTCCGCGGGGCGGCGTACGAGAACCTCTCGCTGCCCGGCGCCGTGGCACACATCGCCAACGCCTCGTACTGGAACATGGCCCAGCTCGCCGAGACGGATCCGGAGTACGACGAATCGTTCGTGACCGCGCTGGTCCTGGACGTCTCCGAGGAGGACCACAGCGTCCGTCTGGTGAACTGCGGACATCCCCCTCCGCTGCTGCTGCGCGGCGACGGCCGTGTCGAGGCACTGGAGGTCAGGGAACCCGCGCTCCCGCTGGGGTTCGGCATGGTGTCGGAGAACCAGTACGAGGTCGAGACCTTCGGCTTCCACCCCGGCGATCTGCTGCTCCTCTACACCGACGGCGTCATCGAGGCACGCGACCGCAGAGGCACGTTCTACCCGCTCGCCGACCGGCTCGCCTCCTGGAACGGCACCGGCCCCGACGCCCTTGTCGAGCATCTCCACACCGACCTGTTGAGGCACGCCGGTGGGCACCTGAGCGACGACGCCGTCATGATCGCGATCACGAAGGCGTCCGGCGTGGTCAGGGAAGCCGCAGCGAGTAGGTGATCCGCTCCAGGTGGTAGTAGTCGGCGACGCATGTGGCGGGCCAGACCTTCCGCCCGTGCTGACGGAAAGGTTCCACCATGCCGCCGACCGACAACGGCATGTACGGGAGAACCCGGTCGCCGTCCGCGGCACGCGCGCGCATCCACCGGTCCTGGCGGTCCCACTTCACCGCCCGTACGCGCATGTCATGTTCGAGCCGCCCCAGCGGGACAGCGAGCGCGAGGCACACGACGGCGCACACCCCCGCACCGGCCGCCTGCACCGCACCGGTGCGGTGCAGGCGCAGACCCAGGGCGAGTCCCACCAGCGCGCCGACCCCGACGAGCACCGCGACGTACAGCAGGAGGTAGTCGTTCCAGATCCGTGAGGAGGTCATCACGCTGTCGCCGAAGGCGGGATACGCGACGACCGTGCAGAGATAGCCGGAGACCAGGAACGCGAGGACACCGGCGCAGGACAGCAGCGGCCAGCGCTCCGGCAGGACCACGCGCCGCCCACCGGGCCCCCTGATGAGCAGCCCCAGCAGGACCCCCGCCGCGACCGCCCCCAGATAGGCCCACGTGGTGAGGAGCGTTCCCAGGATGTGCCCGAAGCCGCGCAGGGACCCGAGAAGTGAGTCGGGCGCGAGGAAGGACACCCCGTCCGTGTGGAATCGCTCCCGCCGGATCCTCGCGCCCGGCGACGTGTAGAGCACGAGCGTCCCGGTCACGGTCCCCGCCATGCCCGCCAGGCACCAGCCCCGCACATAGGCACGGCGCCGCCCGACGAGGAGCAGCAGAACGGCCGACAGGACAACGAGCACGACGACGGACGCCTCTTCCGAAAGCGTCCCCAGGCAGAGACCCGCCACGAGAACGGCGACCAGCGCGCAGCGCCTCCCCCCGCGCGAGCGGGCCCGGAGCAGCGGAACGGCCGCGGCACAGGCGAGCACCGGCGCCATGGTGTGCGAGACGGACGACGCGGGCCAGTAGAACGTCTTGTACGTGTTGGGTGTCGCGAACAGAAAGACGGCCGTCACCATCGACGCCACGAGCAAGGGGACTCCGCGTGGCGCCGTCAGACCGCCCCGGCGCAGCGCCGATACGGTCACTGTCCACACGATCCCCAGCGTGACCACACAGCTGACCAGCCCGAACCACTGGTGCCCCGCGACGCCGAACGTCCCGTACGCCCAGACCAGAACGGCGTTCGCGATCCGCCCGTTGTCCCCGAGATAGAACTTCCCGACCATCCCGGGGAGCCCCTCGTCCCGCACGACGGGCAGAAAGCACCACTCGTCCGCACCGGGCCGGACCCACCGTCCGTACCACGCCGCCGCCCCGAGAAGACCAAGTGGCAGGAGACAGAGCGCAGCCGGCCAGAGCGTCCTCCACGCCGGTAAGGGACGGGCGTTCGCCGTCCTGCCGGGCACCGTCCGTCCCCGTTCGCGCGGCTGCTCCGGAAGGCCTGTCCGTGAGGCACCGGGGGCCACCTCCCGTGCCGGGCCGGGGGCCGTCATCGTGCTTCTCGAACCGTGGTCATCGCCGCTATCTGATACGGGGCGGCGGGCAGCCCGGTCTCCGCACACGCAGAGGCGACCGTAGCTTCATCCGAATGGCGGATGCTGAAATCCGTTGCGGTGCCGGGGCTCTGCCGGCCACCGGCCCGCTGCCGGCGCACGGACGGCACGCCGCGGTGGGAACGCGGAGTCCTGGGCGGCCGCGGCAACAGTTAAGGGAGCCCTCCGTTCCCGGTTCTTCCCTGAGTGCAGGATACCCCCCTGGGTATATTGTGCCGACCTGGCCCGCTCTGTGACATCCGCCTCCGGCGGTCGGTCGGCTCCCTCGTTCGCGAGCCGCTGCACCCCTCGAATTTATACCCCCAGGGGTATTTGACATCTGCGACCCGGCGTGCCTACTGTCGTCATCAACAAATACCCAGGGGGGTATATGGAGCCGAGGGGATCGCGGTGCGTGAAGTGGATCTGGATGCGTTCGCGGCGGCGTGGGCCGAGGGAGCGCTCGTCCTGGACGTGCGGGAGTCGGAGGAGTACCGGGCCGGCCATGTGCCCGGAGCGCGACTCGCCCCACTGTCCACCCTCGCCGCCGCGGTGGGCGAGGTGCCCAAGGATCGGCCGGTCCACGTGATCTGCGCCAGTGGCAACCGTAGTCAGTGGGCCGCCGAGCGCCTGGCTGCCGCCGGCGCGGATGCCATCTCGGTCGCCGGCGGCACCGGCGACTGGGCCCGCACGGGCCGCCCGCCCGTCACCGGACGGGCGCCCGGAGCCGCGTGAAGGAAGTGCCCGCCGTCCGGGCGGGCGTTCCGCCGGTTTACTTTTGAGCAATATACCCCTAGGGGTATATATTCATCCTCGCGGAGGGTTCCTGTGTTCTTCACCCAGTACTACCTCGACTGCCTCTCCCAGGCGTCGTACATGATCGCGGACGAGACCAGCGGGCAGGCCGTGGTCGTCGACCCTCGCCGGGACATCTCGGAGTACATGGCCGATGCCGAGACCCGCGGCTTCACTGTCGTCGGCGTCATCAACACCCACTTCCACGCCGACTTCGTCGCAGGACACCTGGAGATGGCGGCCCGCACCGGCGCCTGGATCGGCTACGGCCATCGCGCCGAGACCGAGTACTCCATCCGCAAGCTCACCGAGGGCGAGCGCGTCAGCCTCGGCGACGTCACTCTTGAGATCATGGAGACCCCCGGGCACACCCCGGAGTCGATCAGCGTCCTGGTCCATGAGCACGCCACCGACACCGTCCCGTACGGGGTACTGACCGGCGACGCGCTGTTCATCGGTGACGTGGGCCGGCCCGACCTGCTCGCCTCGGTGGGCGTGACCGCCGAGGAGCTCGGCGCGATGCTCCACGACAGCGTCCAGAACAAGCTGATGGGCCTGCCGGACGAGGTCCGGGTCTTCCCCGCCCATGGCGCGGGCTCCGCCTGCGGCAAGAATCTCTCCACCGAGAAGCAGTCCACCATCGGCGAGCAGCGTGCCACCAACTACGCCTGCGCGCCCATGAGTCAAGAGGACTTCGTGGCCCTCGTCACCGTGGGCCAGTCCGCGGCGCCGAGCTACTTCTCCTACGACGCCGAACTCAACCGCAAGGATCGTGAGCTGTACAACCCGGCCGCGGCGCCCCGGCCGCTGACCGTTGAGGAGTTTTCGGCGCTGCGCGGGGCCGGGGCCGTGGTGGTCGACGCCCGCGGCCCGCAGGAGTTCGGTGCCGGGCACCTGCGCGGGTCGATCAATGTGCCGGCCGACGGCCGGTTCGCCGAGCAGGCCGGAACCGTGCTCGCGCCCGACGCGGAACTGCTGGTCATCGCGCCGGAGAACCGCGAGGAGGAAGTGGTCACCCGTCTCGCCCGGATCGGCTTCGACCGGGTGGCCGGCTATCTGCGCAATCCCGACGACGCCCTCGCGGCGCTGGGGGACGAGGTCGGCCCCGCCGGCCGGCTGACCGCCGCCCAGCTCCGTACCGCTCTGGAGAGTGGAGAGCCCCCGCTCGTGGTCGACGTTCGCACCTGCGGAGAGCGCGCGGCGGGATTCATCGACGGCTCGCTGCACATCTCCCTCGGCGAGCTGCCCCGCCACCTGGGGGAGATCCCGCGCGACCGTGCGTTGGTCCTGCACTGCGCGGGCGGTCACCGCTCCTCCATCGCCGCAAGCCTGCTGCGCCATAACGGCTTCTCCGACGTCTCCGACATCCTCGGCGGCTACGCCGCATGGGCGCTGCTGACCGAACCTGCCGACGCCTGACCCCAGTCCTGGCCACCCCTACTCATTTGCATACCGTTCCTGGGCAGTGGGCAGGAGTGAGTCCTGGCTCACCGGTACGCCCCGAACGGTCTTGGGCGCACTGGCCCTCTGCTTTCGCGTCCCGGTCGGCGACGCATATCCCGTATGCGGTCCGTCCCAGGCGGGCGGAATCCCTACGACCTGGCCATGTGGGTGTGGCCAGAGGCGACGGGGAGGCCCCGAACCATCTCTCTGGTAGAACGGGGGCCCCGACTGCTGACGCCACACCCGGCGTCCCAGATCGCACCGAATACGTTACGCACACCCCGCCGGGCATACCCGCAGCTCGTCACACCGTTCACCCAATCGTGTCCATGTTCGCCAAAACGATGTGCTTGCCCAGTAGTTGTGAACCCCCTGGGTATGTGTCCGTTTACCTATGGAGCCCCCATGACCAGCAACGCCTCCCGCGCCGCCGCAATCGACTCCGCCGCCCTTCAGCGGCTCATCCGGGAAGGCCGCGGGCCCCGCCTTCTGGACGTCCGCACTCCCGGCGAGTTCCGCACCGTCCACATACCCGGCGCCTACAACGTGCCCATGGCCACCCTGCGCGAGCACCGCGCCGAACTCCTCAGCCACCTCGACGAAGACGTCGTCCTCGTCTGCCGCTCCGGCACCCGCGCCTCACAGGCGGAAGCCGCCCTCGCCGAGGCCGGACTGCCGAACCTGCGCGTCCTGGACGGAGGCATGATCGCCTGGGAGACTGCGGGCGCCCCCGTCAACTACGGCTCCGCCCGCTGGGACATGGAACGCCAGGTCCGGCTCGTCGCCGGATCCATCGTGCTGACCACCGGGCTCGCCGGCCTGCTGGTGCCCGGCATCCACCTGATCGGCACCGCCGTCGGCGCGGGCCTGACCTACGCGGCCCTCAGCAACAGCTGCGCCATGGGCATGCTGCTGGCCAAGCTGCCCTACAACCGCGGCCCGCGCACCGACATCCGCACCGTCATCGCAGCCCTGCGGGACAAGCCGTGATCGCGGTCGTCATCGCGGCATCCCTGCTTGTCGGGATCAGTCTCGGCATCCTCGGCGGCGGAGGCTCGATCCCCACCGTGCCCACCCTCTGACCTGGACCGTCGCGGGCATTGCCACGATCGTGCTGACCTCGCGTGCCGTGCGGGCGCGACGCCGGGCCGCCGCTCCGCCGACCCCGCCGGCACGCGACCACGAGACGGTCACCGCATGGGCGGTCGGCGGCCCCAGTGACCCCGCGCGTGAGCTGGCCGCGCGGCTGTCCGTCCGGAAAACCGTCCTGCTGGAAGGGCCGAGTGACGCCGCAGCGGTCAGCGCACGGGCTGCGAGCCGTGGCCGGAACCTGGCGGCCGAAGGAGTCTGCGTCCTACCGATGGGCGGTGCGATGAGCGTCGGGCACTTCGCCCGCCTCCTCGGGCCACCCGGCCTGGGCCTCCGCCTCACGGGACTGTGCGACGCCAACTCGACCTGGGACAGTGACTTCCAGGGACGCCGGGGCTTGATCAACTCGGTCTTGAACAAACCGATCGTCGATTCCATCAGGGCGTTGTCGTACGCGTCCACGACCGAGCAGGGGCGGTTCACCCCGGTCATGAACATGCCTACCTGTATGCGGAATTGGCGCCAGGTCAGCCAGATCACCAAGAGGTCTCCAGGGTGACAGGTAGGAGGTCGCGGCTCGCGGCTGCGGACCGGCTGCTCGTGCTCATGTAGGCCAGGACGATGTCGTCGAGGGGGTGCCGGCTGACGCTCCAGGCGGCGTCATGAGCTGGTGCGGAGCCGCGTACGAGGAGGACGGTCAAAGCGCATCGACTTGATCGCGGCCATCTGTGGCAGCGTATTCAGCAGTTCGACCAACGGTACGATCGAGTGCTGTCCGCATGGCTGCTGGCAGACGTCGGACTTGCACGGGGCCGGTAATGTATGGTCCGCGCGGTCGGTGTTGACGTTGACCGACGATACCGAGCGAGGAAGAGGGCTGCGCCTTGGCACGCAAACGGACGCAGGACCTGCCTGACCTGTCCGGACTGCTTCTGCCCCGTGATCAACGGATGACGGCCGTGGAGCAGTCAGTGCTTAGGCATCGCTCCAGCACACAGGTGGCGGTCTCCCTGGCCGAACAAATCGCTGCCCGGCTGGCCTGTGCTATCGCCTTCGACCTCGTCCACGCCGGCCAGCGCCTGCTCGAGCAGGATATTTGTGCGATTCTTGGCGTCAGTCGGGCCCCGGTCCGTGAAGCACTGCGCATTCTCGAGCGGGATCGGCTCGTCGAGTTCCAGGCGCGGCGGGGTGCGCTTGTCACTGCGCCGACAGCCAAGGAGGTACGCAACGTCTTCGATGTCCGGATCGCGTTGTACGGAATTCTCCTTCGGGAGGAGATGAACCGGGATCCGAAGCGGCTGCTCGCGGTTCTGAACGCCCACATGCCGGCGGTCGAGAGGTCTGTCACTGAGTCCGCCGACGACTATGCGACGGCGACATTCCTGCTGAACTCCTCGATCGCGGCGGTGGCGGGCAACGAGACCCTCGCGGACCTGTTGCAGTCCGTCTCCCTCCAAACGTTCCGATATGTGCGTTTGGGATTGGCGCACCATCCGGGGAACATCCCGCGGTCCCTCGAGAGCTGGCACGCCCTTCGCACCGCGGTGGCGGCGGGCGAGGTCGCCCTAGTGGTGCGGATCGCCGAGGCTCGCATCGAGCGAGTCCGTGATGCCGCCCTGGCGGCTCTCGAAGACTCCGACACATCGGACTGAACCAGGTTCGGTTCACAGGGTTGACAGTGCTCAGGCCTTCCTTATTCTTGTCGACATCAATCCTTAGCGGGGGTTGAGTCCATCCCTGTCGACGTCGATTGCGGAGAAAGCCATGACCCCTAATATCACCCCACTGACCGGGTCGATCGGCGCGTCGGTCGAAGGGGTTCGCCTGAGCCAGGACCTTGACGACGCAACGCGCACCGTGCTTCGGGACGCGTTCCTGGAATACTGCATGCTTGTCTTCCGGGGGCAGCACCTTGAGCCGCCGGCGCACGCGAAGTTCGCCCGCAACTGGGGAGAGCCGGTCGTCACAGCCATGCTCAACCCGCTCCCAGAAGCTCCGGGCGTCGTCCAGATCACCGACGTCAAGAAGGAGACCACGGCCACCGAGGCCTGGCACTACGACGCGACGTTCGAGGCGGTCCCGCCGAAGATCTCGATCCTCTCGGCCGTCACCATTCCGGTGGGTGGCGACACCCTGTGGTCGAACCAGTACCTCGCTTTCGAACGGCTCTCGCCCGATCTACGGCGTGTTCTGGAGACCCTGCGCGTGCGCTTCCGCGGCATTCGGCTCGGCCGGATGATGGGAATTCCCGAGGAGGAGCGGCCGCAAGCAGTGCACCCCCTCGTGCGCACGCACCCGGAGACCGGGCGCAAGGCCCTCTATGTCGGCCACCTTGAGAACACCTGCATCGAAGGCTGGACCAGGGAGGAGAGCGACCCTCTCATGGAGTTCCTGTACAACCAGTCCGTCACCCCGGACAACGTGTACCGGCACAGCTGGCAGCCCGGTGACCTCGTGATGTGGGACAACCGCTGCACGATGCACTACGCCGTCCACGACTACGGCGACCAGCCGCGGGCCCTCAACCGGATCACGCTCCACGGCGAGGCCCCGGTCTGAGCGACGGGCATCGTGATCCTGTTGACGCATTTCCCCGAGACGGAGACTCCATGACCTCCAGCAACACCAAGTCCCCCGTTCCCGTGGGGCTAGCCGGAGCCACCGAAGGGCAAGGCCGACCCTCCTCCACTCCTCGCAAGCGCGGACGGATCAAGGTGCGCGCATGGCAGGTCATCCTGCTGCTCGCCTGGTTCGGTCTGTGGCAAGGGGTCACCAGCGCGGGCATCTTGGACCCCGTTCTCTCCAAGACCCCGGCGCAGTCGTGGAATTACCTCACAACTGCCGCGGAGTCCGGGGAGTTGTGGTCCAACACCAAGGCGACGATGGCGGCGGTGCTGCTGGCCTGGGTCATGGCGGGGATCGCCGGCGTCGTCGCCGGGCTCGCGTTGGGCCTCCTGCCCACCACCGAGCGAATCCTCACGCCTTACCTGGAGGCCGTGAACTCCATGCCGCGGATCGCCCTGGCGCCGCTGTTCATCGTGGCGTTCGGGATCGGGCTGTGGGCCAAGGTGGCGCTTGCCACGACCCTCGTCTTCTTCATCGTCATGTCAGGGGCGCGAGCGGGGATACGGTCCGCCGATGCGGAGTGGCTCCGGTTGTCGGCCGTCCTCGGAGTGAACAAGTTCCAGTTGTTCACGAAGATCTTCTTCCCCGTCGCGACGCCGGCCATCTTCGCATCCTTGCGCCTCGGCCTGATCTACTCACTGCTCGGTGTCGTGGGCTCCGAGCTGATCTCCGCCGAAAACGGTCTTGGCCAACTGATTGCGAACTATTCCGCCATCTTCCGGATGGAGGCTGTGTACGCGATCCTCATCCTGCTGGCCGTGATCGCTGTCATTCTCAACCAACTCATGGGCGCCATCGAGGCACGGCTGCTCAGTTGGCAGCCCCCGGAAGAGCGGTGAACGCCATGCCAGCCCGAGCACACACATCCGAGACAGATCCCGCCGTGACTGACACGTCGGCACTTCATGGCAGCGCGCGCCCGGCTGACGCCGTGACGTTCGAAAACGTGACCGTCACCTTTCCCTCCGCCGACGGCGGGGTCCGCACGATCCTCAAAGAGCTCAACCTGACGATACCCGCCGGGCAGTTCGTGGCTGTCGTCGGCCGGAGCGGCTGCGGCAAGACGACCATGCTCAACATGGCGGCCGGTCTCGTCGAGGCAACCGACGGCTCGGTCACCGTCCTCGGGTCCGCTCCCAAAGCCGCCCGCAAGCGGATGGGTTTCATGCTCGCCCGTGATGCCCTGCTCCCCTGGCGCACCGCATTGGGCAACGTGCAGTACGGCCTGGAGCTGCGCGGGGTGAAGCCCACCGCCAAACGGAAGGAGACAGCTTCCCACTGGCTCTCGACCGTCCACCTCGCAGACCATGAGAAGCACTTCCCCTGGCAGCTCTCCCAGGGGATGCGGCAGCGGGTCGCGCTGGCCAGGACTTGGGCCCTCGACCCCGAACTGCTCCTCATGGACGAGCCGTTCGCCGCTCTTGACGTCAACACGCGGCGATCCGCCCAGAACGAGTTCCTCGACCTGTGGCAGCGGGAGGAGCACCGCACGGTCATGTTCGTCACGCATGATCTCGGCGAGGCCGTCGCACTCGCCGATCGCGTCGTGCTCATGGGGGAGGGGGGCGTCCTCGACGACGTCGTGATCGACATCGAGCGGCCGCGGGATCTGACACACATCACGATGAACTCGACCTATCAGGACATCCTTGAGCGGCTCCGTGTCCACCTGCGCCGGTGAACGCGCGGCGCACTCGGCCGGTCCACCGTCCGCTTCCCCCATCCACACCACACCGCAAAGTAAAAGCAGAGGAGGCCCAAGGTGAACAAGGCCAGCAAGCAGACTGTCGCCGGGCTCGGTTTCGCGCTCATCTTGTTGACTGCCTGCTCCGGTGGCGGGCAGGGCGCCTCCGGTGACCAGGGCGCGGCCCACGGTACGAAGATCGTCCTCGGCAACTACGCGCACAGCTCCATCCCCTTCCCCGCGACCATCGCCGTCGAGCAGGGCTTCTTCAAGAAGGAGGGGCTGGATGTCCAACTCTTGGACGCGAAGTCCGGCCCTGAGCTCGCGGCGCAGCTCATCGGCGGCTCGACGCAGATCGCAACCGTGAGCCCGGACAACATCATCCCGGCCATCAAGCAGGGGCAGTCGATTACCCTGCTGCCGCCCTACGGCAAGTTGGACATGCTCTTCATTGCCCCGAAGTCCAGCAACATCACGGACGTGAAGCAGCTCGTCGGGAAGCGGATCGGCGTCGTCGCGCGCGGGGCCGCGTCGGAGAAGTACGCACGGGCGATCTTCAAGGCGGCGGGAGTGAACCCCGACTCCGTCACCTTCGTGGCCGTGGGCGGGGCCGTGACGATGGAGCCCGCCCTGAGGAATGGCAAGGTCGATGCCGTCATCGGATCGACGTCGAGTTATCTCACCATGACTTCGCACGGGCTCGACCTCGTGCCGTTCTCGGACGCTCTTGCCGGCGACGCCGGTGAACTCAGCCAGCACGGCCTTCAGGTCCTCTGGGCGACCACGAAGGACTACAAGGCCGAGAACCCCGACACCGTCAACAAGTTCTGTAGGGCGCTCGACTCCGCGGTGAAGTGGATCAACGATGACGCGAACAAGGACGCCGGTGTGAAGTCGCTGGAGACGTTGCTCGGGATCAAGGCGGATGGTGTCGGCCAACTATGGGACAAGGTCCACAAGTCGTTCGTCATGACGACCGACGACGCCACCTGGAAGACGAACGTGAACTTCTCCGTCGGGTCGCCGGACGCCGTGCCGTTCAGCGCGGTCGACAACAACTGCGGACAGTAGGAACCGGCGCGAACCCCGCCCCTTCGCCCACTTGTTCAGGGCCACGCCCCGTCCGACGCCACTAGGGGAACCTTGGTCGCGAAGGCCGGGGCGGGGCCCTTTGTCGTGTGGGTTGTTGTGCGGGTGCTCCGGCGCCGGTCCGGGACTGGGCGAGCCGCCCGGCTGCGTCGGAGTCGCGGACGTACTGGGCGCAGACCGACGTGACAGCACGCCGACCGGTCGGCCGGACCACCCCGGCCTGGCGCGACGCGTGAAGGTGCCTGAGCCGGTGCGGCCCCTGCTGGACGTGACACGTAGGGGGCGGGGACGCGTCGCGTACCCGAGGACCGAGGGGTGTCGGGTGGGCCTGGTTGCGCAGCCCATCTTCGGCCGGAGTCGGCTGCAGGACTGCCCGAGGTGTCCGGACGTGCCCGACGCTCAGGCAGGGGTCCGGCCCGGCAACGACGAAGCCGCCGCCGAACGACCCGCTGCCGGCCCTTCGGCCGTGGCTCAGCGGACCGCTCGACAGCGGCTTCGGTGCGGGAAAGGCCCCCGGTCAGCCCTTCGTGAGGTGTTCCTGATACTGCTTCCGCAACGGTGCCTTGAGGATCTTGCCCGTTGCCCCCATGGGCAGGGTGTCGACGAAGACCGCATCGTCGGGGACGCACCACTTGGCGATCTTCCCGGTGAATGATCCGAGCAGCTCCGTCGCTGTCAGCGTGGAGCCCGGTCGCCGGACGGCCACGAGGATCGGGCGCTCATCCCACTTCGCATGCTTGACGCCGATGCAGGCGGCCGTCTCGATCTCGGGGTGGTCCATGGCGAGGTTCTCGATCTCGATCGAACTGATCCACTCGCCGCCGGACTTGATGAGGTCCTTGCTCCTGTCCGTGATCTGCATGAACCCTTCAGGGTCCACTGTCGCGACGTCGCCGGTCGGGAACCAGCCGTCGATGAGGGGACTCGGGCGGCCCGGGGGGTAGTACCCGCTGGTGACCCAGTGGCCCCGCACCATGAGGTGGCCCGGCGTCCGGCCGTCCCACGGCAGCTCGGTGCCTTCATCGTCGGTGATCTTCAGGTCGATGCCGAACAGGGTGCGGCCCTGCTTCGCCAGTACGGCCTCCTGGGCCTCGTGGTCGAGACCCTCGTGGCTGAGCTTGAGGACGGACGCGGCGCCCAAGGGGCTCGTCTCCGTCATGCCCCAGCCGTGGACGACCCGGACCCCGTGGACATCCTGTAGCTCACGGAGCATCGAGGTGGGGCAGGCGGCGCCTCCGATGACGGCCCGTTGGAGGCTCTTGAGAGTGATGCCGTCGGCGCGGGCGTGGTCCAGCTGCCCCTGCCAGACGGTGGGGACGCTTGCGGAGATCGTGACGCCCTCGGCCTCCTGGAGCGCGGTGAGGGCCGGGCCGCTCAAATCCTTGCCGGGCAGAACGAGTTTCGCCCCGGTGAGGCACGCGGCATACGGGATGCCCCACGCGTTGACGTGGAACATCGGCACGACGGGCATGACCACGTCGCGCGCCGAGAGACCCATCGAGTCGGGCAGGGCAACACCGTACGAGTGCAGCACGGTCGACCGGTGCGAGTACAGCACCCCCTTGGGGTGGCCGGTCGTGCCGCTCGTGTAGCACAGGGAGGCGGCCTGCTTCTCGTCGAAGACGGGCCATGCGTAGTCGCCGTCCTGCGCCGCCACGAGGTCCTCGTACGCCGCGACCTCCAGGTCGTCGTCGGCGGGCCACGCGGCCGCCAGATGCTCGGCGTCGCTCAGCAGGACGAACTTCCGGACGCCCGGCACGCGCGGGGCGATCTCCCGGATGAGGTCGACGAAGGTGAGGTCGAAGAAGAGGACGGAGTCGTCGGCGTTGTTGATGATCCAGGCGAGCTGATCCGGGTGCAGGCGCGGGTTGAGCGTGTGCAGAACCGACCCGGCACCGGAGACGCCGTAATACAGCTCCACATGGCGGTAGCCGTTCCAGGCGAGGGTGGCGGCGCGGTCGCCCGGCCCGACGCCCATCGCATCGACGGCCTGGGCCACCTGCCGACTGCGGTGGGCCATGTCGCGGAAGGTGTACCGGTGGATGTCCCCCTCGCACCGGGCCGAGACGACCTCGGTGGTCGCGTGATGGCGTTCGGCGTGCGTGAGGAGGGAGGAGACGAGGAGCTGCTGGTGCATCATCAGGCCGTTCACCGGGCCCCCTGAAGTGAGTCGGCGGAGTGGGTGGAGCCCTTGGCTTCGATGGCGTCAATGGCTTGCAGCCGCATGGCGGCGAGCAGATCCAGCGCGCGGTGTCCGGCGGCGGTTCTGCCGGGAACGTCCCCGCGGACGTGAAGGGGACGCAGATCCTCGATCTCCTGCAGGGCTGCGACGAGGGCGGGCTCGGCGATCGCGTACTTGCGGACCACGTTGACGACGAGCATCGAGCAGTGGACGACGTCCTCGTCCTCGCCGGCGACACCGTCCGCGTGCAGGGCGGCGTTGAGCCAGTGGGTGCCGGCGAGCATCGCGGCCTCGATGGCCATCTCGTGGTCGTCCGGGCCGAGACGGGCGAGCGAGCGTCCGATGTTCGAGGCGAGCTCGACGTGACGATCGATGTTCATGCCGCCGCCTTCAGACGTTGGGCCACCACCGTTGTCACGATCCCGAAGGCGTCGTCGCACTCGGCCACGATGGCGGCATCGGGCCGCCGGTTCCCGCGCAGGCACGGGTCGCGGAATACCTCGATGCGGTGGATGGCGTGTTCCAGGAGGACGATGTCGTCGGGCTTGTCACCGTCCACCGGGGGCCAGCCGACATGGCTGACGTCACCGAGCTTGCGCAGCTCGCGGTGCCATGAACCGTCGGCGTCCGGGACCACGTACATGCCCGGAATCGTCGAGAAGGCGGCCTCCGCGACCGTGAGCCCGGCGTCGTGGACGCCGGCGTTGTAGGCGTTGGTGCACGCCGTCAGCGTCGTCCAGTACCACAGCTCGAAGTCCTCGATCGGGTCGAGGCGGTGACGCAGGGCCACGAGGCGGTCGAACTTGTCGCGGTGGCCGGCGACGTTCACCGGTCACCGGCCGGGGTCGGCATGAGCAGCGCGATCTTGCCGGTGTGCCCGCTCTTCGTCATGTGGTCGTATGCCGCGCCGATGTCCTCCATGGGGAACGTGCGGTCGACGACCGGCACGATGGCCCGGCGCTCCCACAGGTCGAGCAGGTCGCGCTCGGCCGCTCGGATGCAGTCCAGCCGCTCCTGCTCGGTCCGGGTCTGGAAGGTGACGCCGATGAGGTTCAGCCGCTTGCGCCACAGCTTGGTCAGGTCGATCTCGGCCCGGTCCGAGCCCATCCGGCCCACCTGCACGAGGCGGCCCTTGACGGCCAGCGACGTCAGGTTGTCGTCGAGCACCGTGCCCCCGACGGAGTCGACGATGACATCGACGCCCCGGTTGCCGGTGATGTCCGCGACGGCGGTCACCTGGTCCTGCGAGGACACGTCGATGACGTGATGGGCCCCCTGGTCGAACAGGGCCTGGACCTTGGACGCCGAGGTCGTCGTCGCGATGACCGTGCCGGCGCCGAGCGCCCGCGCGATCTGGGTGGCCGCGAGTCCGATGCCACCCGTCGCGGCATTGATGAGGACGGCCTCGCCGGGTGCCATGCGGCCGTTGGTGACGAGCGCGTCGTGAGCCGTCATATAGACGTTGAGGAAGGATCCGGCCTCGGCCCAGGTGCTGCTCTCCGGCTTGCGGACCAAGGCTCCAGCGGAGACCACGACGAGCTCGGCCTGGGTGCCGGTGCCGTGCGCGACGACGGCGTCCCCGGGCTTCCAGCCCGTGACGCCCTCCCCCAAGATGTCGATCTCTCCGGCCAGTTCGACACCGATGGGCACCGGGTCGCCGTCCTTGACCCGGCCGGCCTGGAGGAGCTCTCCGCGGTTGAGCCCCGAAGCCCGGACGCGGACGAGAACCTGGCCGGGACCGGGCGCCGGCGCGGGCAGGTCGACGACGACCGGGACGCCGCCGTCGGGGGTGGGACGGATCCGTACAGCACGCATTGGCCAAACCTTCCTACTAGTTACTGTCGACAATAACACTGGAGAGGATTACTCTGCCAGAGCGACAGCGCGACAGCGGTGGCCGAAGGATACGGACACCTCCGCCTGATCAAGAGAAGGGCAACACGTTATGACCCGCACCCCCGCCGAGCGGCTTGAAGGCCTCCGTGGCCGGATCATCGACTTCCGTCTCCGCCCGCCGACCGGCCCCTACCGCCTCTTCTTCACCCCGACCGTCGTCGGCGCCGTGAACCGCATCCTGGGTGACCCGGTTCCGCGGTCGTACACGATCAGCACGGACCCCTTCCCGAACGCGGAGGAGCGCGCCCTTGAGGCGATGATCGCGGAGATGGACTCGGTCGGAGTCCGTCTCGGCATCATGAACGGTCGGCACTCCGTGAACCGTCCCGTCCCGGTGCACATCGAGGACCCCGACCTTGCCGAGCTGAGCGAGCGCAGCGACGGCCGCGTCCTCGGCCTCGCCGGCATCGACTTCGACAAGCCCATGGACGACATCATCGCCGGTCTGGACACCGCGGTGAAGGAACTGGGTCTCGTCGGTGTCTGCCTTGAGCCGGGCCTCGCCCGCACGCCGATGTATGCGGACGATGAGCAGCTCTTCCCGCTCTACGAGAAGATCGCCGAGCTGGGCATCCCGCTCCTCTTCATGACGGGCCCGCTCGCCGGCCCCGACATCAGCCACACCGACCCGGTCCGCTTCGACCGGGTGGCCCGCCGCCACCCCGAGATGCCGGTCATCCTCGGGCACGGCTGCTACCCGTACGTCAACGAGGCGATCTCCCTCGCCTTCAAGAGCGAGGCCACGGGCGTCCACAACGTCTTCGTCTCCCCCGACGTCTACATGTTCGCTCCCGGCGGGCAGGCCTACGCCGATGGCGTCAACTGGCTGCCGAACCGCTTCGTCTACGCGTCGGCCTACTCCTTCTGCGGCATCGACGAGGGTGTCCTGAAGAGCTGCGAGCTCGACCTCGACGACGCGGCGCTGCACGCCTACATGTACGGCAACGCCGAGCGGCTGCTCAAGAAGGCGGGCAAGTAATGGGTGTGGGTTCCCTCCGCGTAGCGATGCGTGACCACCCCCAAGGGATGGTTTCCGAGGGCGACTTCCTCATCGAGAAGACCCTGCGACCCACGCCCGGCCCAGGCCAGGCGCTCATCCGGGTCCGTCACCTGTCTCTCGACCCGTACATGCGGCCGATGATGAACCCGGTCCGCTCCTACGTCGAGCCGCTCAAGCCCGGCCAGACCATGCCCGGCGCGACGGTCGGCGAGGTCGTCGAGAGCAATGAGGACGCGCTGCCCGTGGGTGCCCACGTGGCGTGCATGCTCGGCTGGCAGGAGTACGGCCTGGTCACCAAGGACTCCGCCCGGATCGTCGATCTGGGCGCAGGGGACCTCTCGCTGGCTCTGCACGTCCTCGGCATGACCGGCGCCACGGCGCACTACGGCCTGTTGCACCTGGGTGATCCCAAGCCCGGTGAGACCGTTGTCGTCACGGCGGCCTCGGGCGCGGTCGGCAGTGTCGTCGGCCAGCTCGCCAAGATCAGGGGATGCCGGGTCATCGGCGTCGCCGGCGGGCCGGAGAAGTGTCGGTACGTCAAGGAGGAACTCGGCTTCGACGAGTGCCTCGACCACCGCGCCGACGACTTCGAGAAGCAGCTCGCCGAGCTCTCCTCCGACTGGGTCGACATCCTCTTCGAGAACGTCGGTGGTCCCATCCTCGACGCGATTCTGCCGCGGATGAACGACCACGGCCGAGTCGTCCTGTGCGGCAACATCAGCGACTACAACCGCGACGAGCCGTACGGCATCAAGGGGATCAGCCACCTGCTGCTCCACCGGGTCAACGTCTACTCCTTCGTCATCGCGGACCACCGCGACTACTGGCCCAAGGCCATCGGCGAACTGGCCGGCTGGGTCAAGGAGGGGCGCATCCGGTTCCGTGAAGATGTCGCCAAGGGCGGCCTGGAGGGCGCGCCGGCGGCATTCATCAACATGCTCACCGGTCGCAACTTCGGCAAGCAGCTCCTGGAGGTCGCACCGGCTTCCGTGGGCCGTCCGGCCGGGAACTGACCGAGCACCGGCTCGGTCGTCACTGGGGCCGGGTTCAGCGGCCCCTCCCGGCTGTGGCCGGGCCTGGACCTCGCGGTCCAGCCGGGAGCGGGCCCACGTGGGTCACCGGCGCGGTGTGCGGTGACCCCGGCGGGCGGGTGACCTTTCGAGGTGTTCCCGTACGGCCTCCCGCAGGAACACGCGCCCATCCCGGGGCCCGCCACGGTCGAGGCCGGCACCGTCCGGCTTCAGACCGACGCTCGCGTCCCCGGGATCTCGACGGTGGTTGCGCGCGACGTCGGGACGTTGCACTCCGCGTCAACACGGTTCATTCGACCTCGCACGGTCTCCGGCGGTCCGCCTGATGACCCTGCTTGTGATCGTAAGAAAATTAATGTAGACATTAATTCATTCCGGAAGGAAGTGTCATGCCAGAGGCCGTCATCGTCTCCGCCGCCCGCTCGCCGATCGGGCGAGCGGTCAAGGGCTCGCTCAAGGACATCCGGCCCGACGACCTCGCCGTGCACATCGTGCAGGCGGCACTCCAGGCCGTACCCGACCTCGACCCGGCCGAGCTCGGTGACCTGATCCTCGGCTGCGGACTGCCCGGCGGGGATTCGGGTCACAACATGGGCCGCGTCGTCGCCGTCCTCGCCGGGCTCGACCAGCTACCCGGCACCACGGTGACGCGCTACTGCGCATCCAGCGTCCAGTCCATCCGGATGGCCATGCACGCGATCCGGGCCGGCGAGGGTCATGCGTTCATCTCGGCCGGCGTCGAGAGTGTGAGCAGTTACGCGCACGGCAACAGTGACAACCTCCCGGGCACGTACAACCCCGTGTTCGCGCCGGCCCAGGAGCGGACCGAGCGATTCGCCGAGGGCGGTCTGACCTGGTCCGACCCCCGTGAGGCCGGGCTGCTGCCCGACGCCTACATCTCCATGGGGCAGACGGCCGAGAACGTCGCCCAGCTCAAGGGCGTCACCCGGGCCGACCAGGACGAGTTCGCCGTACGCAGCCAGAACCGGGCCGAGAAGGCCATCGCCGACGGTTTCTTCGCCCGTGAGATCACCCCGGTGACGCTGCCGGACGGCACCGTCGTCGCCGCCGATGACGGTCCCCGGCCTGGCGTGACCCTCGAAGCGGTGTCCTCGCTGCGGCCGGTCTTCCGTCCCGACGGGACCGTCACCGCGGGCAACTGCTGCCCCCTCAACGACGGTGCGGCCGCTCTCGTCGTCATGAGCGACGTCCGGGCCCGTGAGCTCGGTCTCCAGCCGCTCGCCCGCATCGTGTCGACGGGGGTCACCGGTCTGTCCCCGGAAGTCATGGGCCTCGGTCCCGTGACGGCCAGCCGGCAGGCGCTGGAGCTCGCGGACATGACGATCCAGGACATCGACCTCGTCGAGATCAACGAGGCGTTCGCGGCCCAGGTCATCGCGTCCTCGCGCGAGCTCGGCATCGACGAGGACCGCCTCAACGTCAAGGGCGGGGCCATCGCACTCGGCCACCCGTTCGGGATGACCGGTGCCCGCATCACCACCACGCTCCTCAACGCACTGCGCACCGAGGACAAGGAAACCGGCCTCGTGACCATGTGCGTCGGTGGCGGCCAGGGGATGGCCATGGTCATCGAGCGCCTCGCCTGAACGCCATTCCGGGAAACCCAGATCCCCCGTGGAGAAGAGAGTCATGAAGCCATTCGACGGCAAGGTGGCCCTGGTCAGCGGTGCCAGCCGCGGCATCGGTTACGCCATTGCGGAGCGGCTCGTCGCCGACGGCGCGCGGGTCGTCATCACGGCGCGCAAGGAAACAGCCCTCAAGGAGGCCGCCGACGCGCTCGGCACTCCGGACCAGGTCAGGTTCGTCGCCGGGAGCGCCGACCAGCCGGAGAGCCGGCAGGCGGCCGTCGCCGCGGCCGTCGAGGGCTTCGGTGCCATCGACCTGCTGGTCAACAACACCGGCATCAACCCGGTGTACGGCCCGTTGATCGACATCGGCCCGGTGGCGGCCCGCAAGATCTTCGAGGTCAACTGCCTCGCCGCGCTGGACTGGATTCGTCTGGCCCGCGAGGCCGGCATGGGCGAGCGCGGCCCCGGTGCCGTGGTCAACGTGTCCTCCATCGCCGGGCTCCGGCCGTCCACCGGAATCGGCTTCTACGGGGCCACCAAGGCGATGCTCTCCTTCATCACGTCCCAACTGGCGGTCGAACTCGCGCCCCGCATCCGGGTGAACGCCGTCGCACCCGCCGTCGTCAAGACCCGGTTCGCCACCGCGCTCTACGAGGGCCGCGAAGAGGCCGTACTCAAGGGGTACCCGATGGGGCGCCTCGGCGAGCCCAAGGACATCGCCGGCGCGGTGGCCTTCCTTCTCTCTGACGACGCCGCATGGACGACCGGGCAGACCCTTGTTGTCGACGGGGGACACCTCTTCGTCGGCGAGGGGGAGTGATGGCCGGCGTCGGCCCCGTCGAGGCCGTCGCGTTCGATTACGGCGGGGTGCTCACCACCCCCGTGGCCGACTCGCTCGCGCGGTGGCGTGCCTCCTCCGGCGTCGATCCGCAGAGCTTCACCGACTGCCTGCGCGCCTGGCTCGGCCGGGATGCCGAACACAACTCGCCGATCCACGAGTTGGAGACCGGGAAGCTCGGCGCGGCGGGGTTCGAGCAGGCGCTCGCGGCCCGGCTGCGCCGCACCGACGGAAGCCACCCCGAGCCCGCGGGCATGCTCGCGGGCATGTTCGCCGGGCTGCTCCCCGACCAGGAGATGTGGGACCTGACCGACGAGCTGCGGGCACGCGGCACCAAGGTCGCCATCCTCTCCAACAGCTGGGCGAACACCTACCCGGACCGGCTCCACGACGGCCGCTTCGGTCCCGTCGTCATCTCCGGGGAGGTCGGGCTGCGCAAACCCGACCCGGCCATCTACCGGCTGCTGTGCACGCGCCTCGGCCTGCCCCCGGAGCGGGTCGCCTTCGTCGACGACGCCCGTCCCAACGTCGAGGGCGCCCGCCGGGCCGGCCTGCACGGCATTCTCCACCGCGACGCCGGCACCACCCGCGACGCGCTGCTGTCCGTCCTTGGGCCCGGCGCTGCCGTCGGATCGACCACGTCCCACCCGAGCAAGGAGACCCGACCATGAACTCCCCACGCGTCGCCATCGTCACCGGTGCCGCCCGCGGCATCGGCGCCGCGGTTGCCGAGCGGCTGGCCGCAGACGGTCTCGCCGTCGCCGTCGTCGACCTGGGCGAGCGGGCCTGCGCCGAGGTCGCCGCCCGTATCGAGTCCGCCGGCGGTCGTGCCCTCGCCGTCCCGATCGACGTCTCCGACGAGGACTCGGTGGCGCGCGGGGTAGCGCTCGTCGCCGAGCGGCTCGGCCCGCCGACGGTCCTCGTCAACAACGCGGGCGTGCTCCGCGACAATCTCCTCTTCCGGATGACGAACGCCGAGTGGTCGACCGTCATGGACGTCCACCTGCGTGGCTCCTTCCTCATGTCCCGTGCCGCCCAGGCGCACATGACCAAGGAGGGCTTCGGACGGATCGTCAACCTGTCGAGCACGTCCGCCCTCGGCAACCGCGGCCAGGCCAACTACGCGGCCGCCAAGGCAGGCCTCCAGGGCTTCACGAAGACGCTCGCCATCGAGCTGGGCAAGTTCGGTGTCACGACGAACGCCATCGCGCCGGGGTTCATCGCCACGGACATGACCCGGGCGACCGCCGAGCGGATGGGCGTCTCCTTCGAGGAACTGGTCGAGCACGGCGTCAAGGACATCCCGGCCGGCCGGGTGGGAACACCGGCCGACATCGCCGCCGTTGCCTCCTTCCTCGCCCGCGAGGACGCCGGGTTCGTCAACGGCCAGGTCATCTACGTCGCCGGCGGACCGAAGGGCTGAGAGCCATGCGCAGTTTCGACGTCACCGTCGCGTTCGGGGGCGGCAACCGCCCCGTCCGTGTCGTCCGGGCCCTCGCCCTTCCGGTGCCGTGATGGCCGACGACCGTAACCGGAACCTGCCCGGCCTCGACCTCGACGTCGTCGGCACGTTCCTCCGCACCCACGTCGACCCGCACCTCGGCGCGTGCACCGGCCAGGTCATCGCCGGCGGGAAGTCGAACATGACCTACCTCGTCGGGAACGACCACCACCGGTGGATCGTTCGGCGGCCACCGCTCGGCCACGTCCTGGAGACCGCCCACGACATGGGCCGCGAGGCCCGCGTCATGAGCGCGCTGGCCCCGACGGCCGTCCCCGTGCCGCAGGTCCTCGCGGTGTGCGGCGACCCGGGCCCGATCGGCGCGCCCTTCTACGTCATGGAGTACGTCCCGGGGATCGCCTACCGGGACGAGAACGAGCTGCGCGCGCTGGGTGCGGACCGCACCCGGGAGATCGCCCACGAGATGATCGACGTGCTCGCCGACCTCCACGCGGTCGATCCGGCGGCCGTGGGTCTCGGCGATCTCGGCCGCCCCGAGGGCTTCCTCGGCAGGCAGCTGTCCCGGTGGACCCGGCAGCTCGAAGCGTCCCGCTCACGCGAGCTGGCCGGGGCCGAGGAACTGCGCGCGGCCCTCGCGGCCCGGGTGCCCGGCGAGTCGGCCGCCCGGATCGTGCACGGCGACTACCGGCTGGACAACCTCCTCGTCGACGACTCGGGGGTGCGGGCCGTCATCGACTGGGAGATGGCGACGACCGGCGACCCCCTCACCGATCTCGCGCTTCTCGTCGTCTACGGACGCGTCGCCGAGATCCCCGGTGGCGAGGCCATCACGACGATCTCCCGCGCCCCCGGTTTCCCGTCCGCGGCGCAGCTCGTGGAGCGGTACGTCGCGCGCACCGGTCCACTGCCCTCGGCGGGTCTCGGTTTCTACCTGGGCCTTGCGGCGTTCAAGCTCGCCGTGATCCTCGAAGGCATTCACCTCCGGCACTCCCAGAACCACACCGTGGGGGCCGGATTCGACACGGTCGGCACCCTCGTGGAGCCCCTGTTCGGCGAAGGCATCGCCCTCCTCAAGGAATGGAGCTGACATGGACTTCGAGTACGACGACACCACCCGGGAGCTCATAACACGGCTCACCGACTTCATGAACGACCACGTCTACCCGGCCGAGGCGGTCCTGGAGGACCAGATCGAGGACGCCGACGACCCGTGGGCGTGGACCCGGCTCCCCGTCGTCAAGGAGCTACAGGCCGAGGCACGCCGGCGGGGACTGTGGAACCTCTTCCTGCCGGGGGAACACGGAGCCGGCCTCACCAACCTCCAGTACGCACCGCTCGCCGAGATCACCGGCCGGGCCTGGAGACTCGGTCCGGCAGCGCTCAACTGCGCCGCCCCGGACACCGGGAACGCGGAAGTCCTCGCGATGTTCGCGACGCCCGAGCAGAAGAAGCAGTGGCTCGAACCCCTGCTGGACGGCAGCATCCGTTCCGCCTTCGCGATGACGGAGCCGGCTGTCGCCTCGTCGGACGCGACGAACATCGAGACGCGGATCGAGGCCGACGGTGACGAGTACGTCATCACCGGACGCAAGTGGTGGATCACCGGTGCGATGAACCCGGACGCCGAGCTGCTCATCGTCATGGGCAAGACCGACCCCACAGCGGAACGGCACCGCCAGCAGTCGATGATCATCGTGCCGCGGACCACTCCCGGCGTGCGGTTCGTGCGCGGGATGAGTGTCCTCGGCTATGACGACCGCGACCACGGCGGGCACGCGGAGATCGTCTTCGACGGCGCCCGGGTGCCGCGCGAGAACCTCATTCTCGGTGAGGGCGACGGCTTCGCCATCGCCCAGGCACGGCTCGGCCCCGGCCGCATCCACCACTGCATGCGGTCCATCGGCGTCGCGGAGCGTGCCCTCGACCTGATGTGCGCGCGCGCCGGTGAGCGGGTGGCCTTCGGCCGGCGCCTCGACGAACAGGGCGTCGTGCGGGAGTGGATCGCGGAGTCGCGCATCCGCATCGAGCAGCTGCGCCTCCTGGTCCTGCGGACCGCCTGGACCATGGACCGGCTCGGCAACAAGGCCGCGCACGCCGATATCCAGGCGATCAAGGCGGCGACCCCGCTCACGGTCGAATGGATTCTCGACAAGGCCATCCAGCTGCACGGTGCGGCCGGACTCTCCCAGGACACCGTGCTCGCCCGCGCCTACGCGAGCATCCGCACCCTGCGGCTCGCCGACGGGCCGGACGAGGTGCACCGCAACGCCCTCGCCCGCGGCGAGGTGCGACGAGCCGCCGAGCGCCGCGCCGAAGGCGGCGGCCCGCTGGAGCTGCGGTCATGAACGAGAACATGATGCGTGATCGCGTCGGTGAGCTGCTTCGCGCGTATTCGCCCGCCACCACCGACCCGGCGGTGTTCCACCGCGCCCAGTTCGACGCCGGGCTCGCGTGGGTGCACTTTCCCGAGGGCCTCGGCGGGCTGGGATTGTCCCGCGACCTTCAGGACGTGGTCGACACCGAACTCCGTGAGGCCGGCGCTCCGGTCAACCCCGCCGGCCGCATCGGTATCGGTATCGGTATGGCAGCGCCCACCATCCTCGCGTTCGGGACCCAGGAGCAGCGCTCCCGCTACCTGCGACCGCTCTGGCTCGGGGAGGAGGTCTGGTGCCAGCTGTTCTCCGAGCCGGGTGCCGGGTCGGACCTCGCCGCGGTCGCGACACGCGCCGTGCGCGACGATGGGGGCACCTCCCGCTCGAGCGAAGCCGAGACCGGGGGAGACTGGGTTGTCACCGGGCAGAAGGTGTGGACCTCCAGCGCTCACGTCGCACGCTTCGCCATCCTCCTGGCGCGCACCGACCCGGATGTGCCGAAGCATCGCGGGCTGTCGTACTTCGTCGTCGACATGTCCGCCCCGGGAGTCGAGGTCCGGCCGTTGCGCCAGATCACCGGGGAGGCAGAGTTCAACGAGGTGTTCCTCACCGACGTACGCGTTCCCGACACGGCCCGGCTCGGTGAGGTCGGTGACGGCTGGAAGGTCGCCAACGCCACGCTGAGCAACGAACGGGTCGCTATCGGCGGCGACCAGGCGGGCCGCGAGTCGGGGATGATCTCCAAGGTCGCGGAGCTGTGGCGCGAGCACCCCGAGGTTCGCAGCGCCGCCGTGCACGACCGCGTCATGGAGCGCTGGGTCGCCGCCGAGGTGTTCCGTCTCACAGGTGCCCGGCTTCGTCAGCGGCTCGCGACGGGGGCGCCCGGATTCGAGGGCGCCGCCATGAAGGTGATGTTCGCCGACCTCGCCCAGAGCATCAGCCTGCTCGAACTCGGACTCGACCCCGATGGCGCACTTCAGTACGACGACTGGACGCTCGTCCGGCCGGCCTCCGTCGACTTCCTGAGCCGGGGACCGGGCTACCGCTACCTGCGCGCGAAGGGCAACTCGATCGAGGGCGGAACGTCCGAGGTCCTTCGCAACATCGTCGCCGAACGTGTGCTCGGCCTCCCGGGCGAGGCCCGGGTGGACAAGGACGTCCCCTGGAAGAAGGTTCCCCGATGACGCTCCCCGTTGACTCCGGCCCGGTGCGGCTCTCGCTCATCGAGTCCGAAGACGAGGAGTCGGTCCGGACCGTCGTGCGCAAACTGCTCGCCGACCGGTGCGCGTCCGACGATGTCGCCGCCACCTACGACGGCGCGGACGGCCTGCGTGAGCCGCTGTGGCAGAACCTGGCCGTCGACCTGGGACTCGCCGGGCTCCTCGTCCCGGAGGAGGCAGGGGGCGCCGGGGCCGGTCCGCGCGAGGCGGGGACCGTGCTTGAGGAGCTCGGCTCGGCCGTTGCTCCGGTCCCCTTCCTCACCAGTGCCGTCATCGCCACGTCCACCCTGGTGCACCTGATGTCCGCGCAGTCCGCGGACCGGAGCGCGGTACGCGACACGCTGGCGGCAGCGGCGTCCGGGGAGCTCGTCCTCACGCTCGCGGCCCCCTGGTCCACGGACCCTGACGGCCCGGCGTACACCGTCCGGGAGAAGCCGGACGGCCTGCACGGTGAGGTGACGCTGGTGGCCGGTGCGGACGCCGGCACCTTCCTCGTCGCGGCGCTGGGCACGGACGGTCCCGGGCTCTGGCTCGTCGACCGCGCCGAGGTCCAGGTCACCCCCGCGACGGCCCTCGACATGACCCGTCCGCTGGCCACCGTCCGGCTCGACGGTGCCGTCGCCCGTCCGGTGGTGCGTGGGCAGGCCGCGGAGGACGCCGTGCGGGGCGGTCTGCTCACGGGCGCCGGGCTGCTCGCCTCGGAGCAGGTCGGTCTCGCGCACTGGTGCCTCACCGAGACGGTCTCCTACCTGGCGGTACGCCGCCAGTTCGGGCGGGTCGTCGGTGGCTTCCAGGCGATCAAGCATCGTCTGGCCGACCTGCACATCGCCGTTGAAGGCGCCCGCGCCGCAGCCCGGTACGCCGCGGCCACGCTCGCCGACGACCCCGGCGACGCGCCCGTGGCGGTGGCCGTGGCCGCGTCGGTGTGCGGCGAGGTGGCGGTCCGTGCCGCCGAGGAGTGCGTCCAGCTCCACGGTGGGATCGGGATGACCTGGGAGCACCCCGCACACCTGCGGCTGAAGCGCGCCGTCGCGGACCAGGTCGCGCTCGGCACACCCGTCCGGCATCGGGCCCGCCTGGGCGGTCTCATCGGAATCGTCCCGGACAAGGAGTGTCCCTGATGGCCACGGAGGTTCCCGATGAATCCATCGCGGAGGAACATCGGCCTCTTAGCGCGGAGGCGCGGCCGGCCGAGGCCGCGGCCGCTGCTCCGGGCAGCTCTTCCCCGCGCTTCCTGCGTGGACCGCTGATCCATCTCCCCGGGATCGTCCTGTCCGGCGCCGCTCTCGCCGTGGCCGCGTACTTGCACCACGTCGTCCCGGCGGTGGGTGAGGTGACCTTCTGCGTCGTCATGGGCGCGTTGTTCGCCAATCTCAACCTGATACCCAAGGTGTGCACGCCGGGGCTGAAGTTCGCCGGCAAGCGACTGCTCCGTGCCGCCGTCGCACTTCTCGGGCTGGCCGTCTCCGGCGGGGCGGTCGTCGCCCTCGGCCTGCCGACCATCGCCATGGTCATCGTGACCCTCGTGGTCACCTTCCTCGTGACCAGTGCGGTGGGGCGGTTGTGGGGGCTCAGCAGCCCGCGCAGACTCCTCCTCGCGACAGGGTTCGCGATCTGCGGGGCCTCGGCCATCGCCGCGATGCAGTCGACGGCGGACGCCGACGAGGAAGATGTCGCGGTCACCGTCGCCCTGGTCACCCTGTGCGGGACCGCGGCCATGCTCGGCCTCCCGCTGCTCCAGGGCCCGCTCGGGCTCTCCGCCCACCAGATGGGAGTCTGGGTCGGGGCGAGCATCCATGACGTCGGACAGGTCGTCGGAGCGGCGAGCGCGGCCGGTGCCGGTGCGCTGACCGTGGCCGTCGTCGTCAAGCTGACAAGGGTCCTGATGCTCGCCCCCATGGTCGCCGCGGCGGGGGTCCGCCGGCGGAGGGCGCTACGTCAGTCGAGCGCGTCCCTGAGCCATCCTCCGATGGTCCCCCTCTTCGTCGTCGCCTTCGTCGGCTGCGTCATTCTGCGGACGATGGGCATCCTCCCCCAGGGGGCCCTCGACGTGGCCGGCCGGGTGCAGAGCGCCGCCATCGGCATGGCGCTCTTCGGGATGGGTTCCAGCGTGCACTTTCCCACCCTCTTGCGCCGAGGCCGTGCGGAGGCCGGCCTCGCTGTTCTCGCCACCGTGTTCATCATGGCGTTCTCCTACGCCGGAATGCTGCTCGTCACCAACTGACCGACCCGCCCAAGGAGGCCGGCCATGACGTCGACCGTTCGCCGTATCGGTATCCCACTGGAGTCCAAACCGGGTGAGACCCGGGTCGCTGCAACCCCGAAGACCGTTGAGCAGCTGATCAAATTGGGGTATGCCGTGTCCGTCGAATCCGGGGCCGGTGACGGCGCGGCGTTCGACGACGCGTCGTTCCGCGCGGCCGGCGCCGAGACCGCCGGCCCGGAGGTGTGGGACGCCGACGTCGTCATGAAGATCAACGCTCCGAATGACGCGGAGGTTGCCCGTCTCTGCCCGGGGCAAACCGTAGTGAGCCTGATGGCTCCGGCTCTGGCCCCCGACCTCGTCAAGGCTCTCGCCGTCCGGGGTGTCACGGCGCTCGCCATGGACGTCGTCCCCCGCATCTCCCGCGCGCAGGCGTTGGACGTGTTGTCGTCGATGGCGAACATCGGCGGGTACCGGGCGGTCATCGAGGCGGCGAACGAGTACGGCTCGCTCTTCACCGGCCAGGTGACGGCGGCCGGTAAAGTGCCGCCGGCGACGGTGCTGGTGATCGGTGCGGGTGTTGCGGGGCTGGCCGCCATGGGCACGGCAAACAGCCTGGGTGCGGTGGTCAAAGCGTTCGACGCCCGGCAGGAGGTTGCGGATCAGGTCGAGTCGATGGGTGGGGAGTTCCTCCGCCCCGACCTCGAAGACCTGGACACCGGCCCGTCCACCGACGGCTACGCCAAGGAGATGGGGGAGGAGTTCAACCGGCGGACCGCGGAGATGTACCGCAAAGTCGTGCCGACCGTCGACATCATCGTGACGACCGCGTTGATTCCGGGTCGTCCAGCGCCCCGGATCATCGACGAGGACATGGTCGCCTCCATGAAGCGCGGCAGTGTCATCGTCGACATGGCCGCGGCCAACGGCGGCAACGTCGCGGGGACGATGGCGGACCAGAAGGTCGTCACGGACAACGGCGTGACGATCCTCGGCTGGACCGACCTGCCGGGACGGTTGCCCACTCAGGCGTCCCAGCTGTTCGGGCAGAACCTCGTCAACCTGATGAAGCTGCTCACGCCGGGGAAGGACGGCCGGCTCACCCTCGACATGGAGGATGTCGTCCAGCGGGGCATGACCGTATGCCGCGACGGTGAGGTGCTGTGGCCACCGCCACCGGTGCAGGTCTCCGCGGCGCCCGCGGCTCCGGCCGCCACTGTCGCGCCGCCACCGAAACCCGAGAAGAAGCCGGTGAGTCAGGGCACCCGCATGGGCATCATCGGTGCCGCCGCGGCGCTGTTCCTGGTGCTGGCCGCGTTCTCCCCGCCGCCGTTCCTCGGCCACTTCACGGTGTTCATGCTGTCGGTCGTCATCGGCTACTACGTCATCGGCAACGTCCATCACGCACTGCACACGCCGCTCATGTCGGTGACGAACGCGATCTCCGGGATCATCGTCGTCGGCGCGCTCCTGCAGGTCGGGTTGTACGGGCACTGGCTGATCGCCTTCGTCGGCGTCCTCGTAGCGACCATCAATGTCTTCGGTGGGTTCACCGTGACGGCTCGCATGCTGCAGATGTTCAAGAAAGAGGACGCGTCCCGATGAACCAAACCCTCGTCCAGGGCGCCTACATCGTCGCCGGTCTGCTCTTCATCCTCGCCCTGAACGGCTTGTCCAAGCATGAGAGCGCCCGCATGGGCAACCGGTACGGCATCGCCGGCATGGCGATCGCGTTGATCGCCACGGTGGTGGCCGCTGTCGCGGGCACCACGACGGACGGCGGGCCGTCGTCCGAGGGCAGCGGGCTGTCCGGGCTGGCGTTGATCGTCCCCGCCATGGCGGTCGCTGCCGTCATCGGCATCACCCTCGCCCGGCGCGTCGAGATGACCGGTATGCCGGAGCTCATCGCGATGCTGCACAGCTTCGTCGGTCTCGCGGCCGTCCTCGTCGGCTGGAACAGCTCGTACGAGAAGCACGTGGCCTACCCGACGGTCCACGACGTGGAGGTCTTCGTCGGGATCTTCATCGGTGCGGTGACCCTGACCGGGTCCATCGTCGCCTACCTGAAGCTGTCGGCGAAGATCAAGAGCGCCCCGCTGGCCCTGCCGGCGCACAACGCGCTGAACCTCTTCCTTGTCGCCGCGATGGCCGTCATGACGGTCGTCTACTGCCTGACCCCGCATGACGCGGAGCTCGCCCGGCTGCTGCTGCTGGCGGGCGTGACACTCCTGGCGCTCTTCCTCGGCTGGCACCTGGTGATATCCATCGGCGGCGGCGACATGCCCGTCGTCGTGTCGATGCTGAACAGCTACTCCGGGTGGGCCGCCGCGGCGGCCGGCTTCCTCCTGGGCAACGACCTGCTCATCATCACCGGTGCCCTCGTGGGCTCCTCCGGTGCCTACCTGAGCTACATCATGTGCACGGCGATGAACCGGTCGTTCCTCTCCGTCATCGCCGGTGGGTTCGGCGTCGAGGCCGGGTCCGCCGCGGTCGAGGGCGACTACGGCGAGCACCGCGAGATCACCGTCGACGATGCGGCCGGGCTCCTGGCGGACGCGTCCTCGGTCATCATCACACCGGGGTACGGCATGGCGACCGCGCAGGCGCAGCACGCCGTCGCCGAGCTCACCAAGATCCTCCGAGGCAGAGGCGTCAACGTCCGGTTCGGCATCCACCCCGTCGCCGGCCGCCTCCCGGGGCACATGAACGTCCTCCTCGCGGAGGCGAAGGTGCCGTACGACATCGTCCAGGAGATGGACGAGATCAACGAGGACTTCCCCACCACCGACGTCGTCCTCGTCATCGGCGCCAACGACACCGTCAACCCGGCCGCCATCGATCAGCCGGGGTCGCCGATCGCCGGCATGCCCGTCCTCCAGGTCTGGGAGGCCACGGACGTCATCGCCTTCAAGCGGTCCATGGCCACCGGGTACGCCGGCGTCCAGAACCCGCTCTTCTTCAAGGACAACACCCAGATGCTCTTCGGCGACGCCAAGAGTCGTGTCGAAGACATCCTCAGGGCCCTCTGACGCCGGCTTCGCCCCTGCCGGGCCCGGAAAGTCGTCGCTGCACATCAGGCCGCGTATCCGTACTCGTTGATGACACCGCCGAGATCGGGGTTCGCAGCAGCGTGCAGACATCGAAGCGCCGATCACGACCTCCCGGCCCGTTGCCCGTTACTGAGACACGCTCCTAGGGGGCTTGGCCGCAGTAATGCGGCCGGGCTACCCGACACAAGCCCTCCGATGAGCACTGAGCATAGAGAACTCCGTGATCATTACGGCTCGTGCCTGCTCTGCTTCCGGGGTACCCGCCATCAACGCCGCACGCCTTGTCGGGCCCCATTTATGTAGCCCGGCACCTGTTTGTGTCATGGACAGGATCAGTAAGCGGGACCGACCCTGGGGCGCAGCGACAGCGCCACTATGCGTGGCGCGGCTACCCGACTCCACAGCATTTCCCTGACATGGTCACGCCCTGCTCACCATTCTGTAATTAGCGCATTTGTAATGTGGCAGGGCTCCGGCTGAATGCCCACTGGTGCTTGTGGCCGTGGCCGCTGACGTCCGCACCACGCGTAGATCCTGCTCCGTCCAATCGATGACGAATGCCTTTATCACCACCCCATGACACAGACACCGACTTTCACCCCCATGGCGGCGGATGCTGCCATGAACGGCCGGACCGGCACCCCCGATGACGGTCTCCGGTCGCGGACCACTATCTGCGGTTCCGGGCTCGCGTCTCTTCACCGTCCTACCACCACTCGCCCGATATTTGTCGACTCATCTGGTCGGCGGCGGCGGCACATACGGCGATTGTGTTGCTTGCTGACCGTCCCGGCTTTGGGCTACGTCGGCGTGCTCGTCGGGACGGTGCTGACGACCGCTGTTGTTGCTGCTCCTTTGTTCCCGGGCCAGTCCCCGCACCATGTGGCGGCAGTCCCCGGGGGCGTAGGTGGGGGCGCGGGCGGCGCTGCAGCAAGTTCAAGCCCCTCCAACGCAAGCCTGGTTGCTGGGGCAACGGCAATCAGGGCGGCAACCCCCGCTGTCACTGCGCTCACTGGCACGCAAAGTGCGAGCACCCAGGCTGGGGAACCTCTGCGCATCTACGGTGGCTCTGCCCCGGCGCCCTCTCGTCCACCCTTCGCGACCTCACCACTGCGCCAGCCGAGCAATCCAGCCAGATCGCCCAGCGCCCTGCCACGTAACCCAAGCCCGTCCCTCACTGCGCCGCCGTCCGCCACCGCGCCGCCACGTCAGGAGCGCCCAACCCCGACCGCCCCGGCGTCCTCGACCGCCCCGCCGTCCTCCAGCCCATCGCCGTCCCCCACGACGCCAACAACTCACGCAAGCCCTACCCCCACCGCGCCGCCGTCCACAACCGTCTCGGCTCAAAGCACGGTTGCTTCTGGCTAGGCAACGGCCTGGCTGCAGCGACACCATCTCCCGTCTGGCAGCAAACGGCTCGCAGGTCCTCCCCGAACTGCCGACCCGATTCTCCGACCCAACCGAAAGTCGGCCTCGCCTCGTGCCTGGAAATCGTCACCGCGCCTCCGGCGGCCGCCACGAGATGGGCGCCGGACCACTGCGCACGCACTGGCTGCTCCTGGCCGTCCTGGTGCTGACCTTGACAGCTGCTCTACTCGTCGACGGCTACACCCAGCACATGTTCAAGATCAACAATGATGCGGCCCCACACCCCCCAGGGGCGAGTGGAGCCGTACCTGCTCAAGTCTCCTCCGGAGGCCCGGTGATCGACAGCGCCTCCGTGCCTGCGCGCACACTGCGCCCCCGTCCATATCACATAGCACTCACCTTCGACGACGGTCCCGATCCCGTCTGGACCCCGAAGATCCTGAAGGTGCTCCGTGAAAACCACGTGCACGCCACCTTCTTCGTCGTCGGCACACAGATCGCCGCCAATCCGGGCCTGATACGCAGCATCGTGGCGGACGGCAACCAGGTGGGCATCCACACCTTCACCCACCCCAATCTAGGCGCCATCCCACCATGGCAGCGCACGGTGGAGATGAGCGAGGAGCAACTGGTCATAGCCGGCGCCGCTGGTGTCACCACGTCGCTGCTGCGCCCGCCGTACTCCTCGGTCAACGACGCAGTCGACAACCCCGACTGGGGCGCCATCCGCCAGGCCGGCCGACTGGGCTACCTCACCGTTCTGACCACGCAGGACAGCAACGACTGGCATCGCCCGGGCATCGCCCGGATCATCGACAGCGCCACCCCGGGCGGCTCTGCAGGCCAGGTGCTGCTCATGCACGACGGCGGAGGCAACCGTGCGCAGACCGTGGCTGCCCTGCGCACGCTGCTGCCACGGCTCAAGGCGCACGGCTTCCGCGTCGGCACCGTCAGCGAGGCCGTCGGCATTGCCAATCCGATGCGCCCCGCCTCCACCCTGGACCGCTGGAAAGGGCGAGCCCTGCTGTGGGCGGTGAAAGGCGGTGACACAGCACTCACCTTTCTCACCTGGGCCATGTATGCGGCCGGCGCGCTGAGCGTGCTGCGCGCCGCCATCGTGCTTTGGGCAGCCGGACGGCACCGCCGCAAGCCCGCGCGACGGGGCCCTGGCGTCAGCACGCCCGCCTCGATCATTGTCCCGGCCTACAACGAGAGCGCCGGAATCCAAGCTGCCGTCCGATCCCTGGTGGCCTCCGACCATCCGGTCGAGGTGATCGTGGTGGACGACGGCTCCACCGACGGCACCGCGGACATGGTCGAAGCTCTCGGCCTTCCCCAAGTACGGGTGATCCGGCAGCGGAACGCGGGCAAGCCCGCCGCCTTGAACACCGGCATCGCGGCCGCATCCTTCGACCTCTTGGTGATGGTCGACGGCGACACGGTCTTCGAACCCGACACGGTCCACAAACTCGTACAGCCCTTCGCCGACCCGCGCGTCGGCGCCGTCTCCGGCAACGCGAAGGTCCTCAACCGCCGTGGCCTGCTGGGACGCTGGCAACACATCGAGTACGTCATCGGGTTCAATCTGGACCGCCGCCTGTTCGACCTGGCCGAGTGCATGCCCACCGTGCCCGGCGCCGTCGGCGCCTTCCGCCGAGACACACTCCTAAGAGTCGGTGCGGTCAGCGACGACACCCTGGCCGAGGACACCGACCTGACGATGGCAATCTGCCGCGACGGCTGGCGGGTGGTCTACGAGGAGGGAGCCGTCGCCTGGACCGAGGCACCCGCCTCCTTGAAGGCGCTATGGCGCCAGCGCTACCGCTGGTGCTACGGCACCCTCCAGGCGATGTGGAAGCACCGACGTGCCCTCGTGCAGGGCGGGCCAGCCGGCAAGCTGGGCCGCCGCGGCCTGATCTACCTGCTGGTCTTCCAGACGCTGCTGCCACTGCTTGCACCCGTCGTGGACATCTTCGCCGCCTACAGCCTGACCTTCCTCAGTTCCACCCGCGTCATCAGCGTATGGCTCGCCTTCCTCCTCCTGCAGCTCATCATGGGCCTATACGCCTTCAAGCTCGACGAGGAACGGCCCAGCCCGCTTTGGACTTTGCCCCTGCAGCAATTCGTCTACCGGCAGCTGATGTACCTCGTTGTCTTCCACTCGCTGTTCACCGCAGCCGCCGGCATCCGACTGCGATGGCAATCCATGGAACGCTACGGCACCCTCCAGATCCCAGCCAGCGGACAACGCACCACCGAAAAGGTATAGTCAAGTCGCGAACGGGAGCCGCTCGGGGGCTGGCGTACGATCCGTGAACCCGTGTTCCGCTGGCCGCGCCGTCCCGGGTCGAAGCGCTCGTAGCAGCGCTGGACCTCGACGAAGAACTCCTCGGTGCCGCCCATCACATGCTGGCTGCGCACCACGGCGAGCGCCCCGTCCGAACGCAGCGCGTCGGCGGCCTTGGCCATCCGCATCGCCGGGTCGATCCAGTGGATCGCCGTCGCTGAGACGACCGCGTCGAACGGCTCCTCCAGCAGCGGCCAGCTCTCGAAGTCCGCCGTCACTCAACCAGATGGCCCGCCCCACCGGACGAATGATCTTCTACCACCTGTCCGGCCTGCGCCTGCGGGTCGGCAGCGCCACCGCCCCGCCCACCATCGTCATCAGCCGGGGCGTACAGCTCCACCTCCTCGACCTCCTCGGCCTGGAACCGACACATCCCCGCTGGCCAGAGACCTGAACGAGCTACCCGCGAAGAACGGAGCTAGACTCGCCGATCGCCCCAAGGGGATATGTCGAGGTTGGCCTGGCGTACTCTCCGGTCCGTCGCGTTCGCCGTGCGCACGGCGGCATCGACGAGTGAGTCACCTTCGGCCATGCGTCGTTCGATGGCGCGAACCCAGTCGTTCAGCGACTGCTTCGCAAAGGCCAGGAACTGCGATGTCGCGCTGGTCAACTTGGCACGCCGGTGGATCGCCTCGATCCCCATCGACAGGCCCGGAGTGAGTTCTCTCAGCACACCACCCCGGTGTCGAGCGTCCAAAGCCACTCGCAGGGGGATGATGGCGACTGCACCGCCGGCGAGAACCATCGGCAAGACGGCACCTCGTTGCCGGACCTCCACGACGATGCGTGGTTCGACATCGTGGGTCCGCAACATTTTCTCGATGTAGTCCCTTGTTGCGGTGCCACGCTCCCCCAGCACCAGGGGCACACCGGACAACGCCCTGACAGGTACGCGGGCCGGCCACCGGTCCTCGGTGCCCGGGGGGCTGACGAGTACGAGTCGCTGGTCCACCAGTTCCTCCGCCACTACATCGTCGCCGGGTACGGGCGCGGAGAGAAACCCTAGTTCGCAGGCCCCTGACTTGACCATTGCGATGACGTCGGCCGGATCATCGCGCTCCTCTATCCGGAACCTGATTTCCGGATGCAGCGCTCGAAATCTGGCGACCCAGACAGAGAGCGGGTCCGTGGACAGATCCGACAAGGACGCAATGTCAATTCGTCCGGTGCGCACCTCGCTGACATCCCGGACCGCATTCTGCGCGGCATCGACCCCGCGGAGAATCATGCGGGCGGGGCCGACGAATGCTTCGCCGGCGGGCGCCAGGACGAGCCCCCGGCCGACCCGGAAGAACAGCTCGACACCGAGGTCGTTTTCGAGTTTGCGAACGGCCTGCGACAAGGAAGGTTGCGCCACTCGCAGGGCCGCAGCGGCCTTGTTGACCCCGCCATGGTCGACAACTGCGAGAAAGTACTCCATCTGACGCAGATCCATGCGGAAAGCGTAATGTTCCGGCCCCGGCGTGTCGACGCAGCCTCCGGAACGGCGGTGGGCGCAGATCGTGGACTTCCACGTACGCGGATGGCCAGGGCCCGGGCGGCGAAGGCCCCGCTGTTCGATGAAGTCCAGCGTGTCGAGAGCCGGCCGACCCGCTTCAGAACGGGTTCTGTGCGGTCTTCAGTTGCCGCGGCTGCTGGCGCTTCGCGCCGGGGGCAAGGTTCTCGAAGATCGTGGCATTGGCCATCCCTCCGGCCTCGCACATGGTCTGCAGCCCGTAGCGAATCCCTTCGGCCTGCATGTGGTGGAGCAGCGTCGTGGCCAGCCGGGCTCCGGAGCCACCCAACGGGTGCCCGAGCGCGATGGCTCCGCCGTTCGGGTTCACGAGCTCCTGCCGAGCTCCCGTCTCCTTCAGCCATGCCCCGACGACACTGGCAAACGCTTCATTGACCTCGAATGCTCCGATCTCGTCCAGCCCCAGCCCGGCCAGCCTCAAAGCCTTGGCAGTCGCGGGTATGGGTCCCGCCAGCATCGCGACGGGGTCGTCCGCAACGACCGTTGCGGTGTGGATCCGGGCCAGTGAGGTCAGCCCGAGGCTCCGTGCCCGCTCGCTCGTCGTGATCAGCACCGCAGCGGCTCCATCGGAGATCTGCGACGCGTTCCCTGCCGTAATGCGACCGTTGGCGTCGAATGGCGGCTTCAGGGCGGCGAGCTTCTCCATGTTCGAGTCGCGTCGGATGCCCTCGTCGGCCAGGACCACTGATCCGTCCGGCGTCTCGATCGAGGCGATCTCCTTGGCGAAGCGGCCCTGGTCGACAGCCGCGGCAGCCCGCGCGTGCGACTCGAGACTGTACTCGTCGAGCCAAGTCCGGCTCAGGTCATACCGCTTGGCCAGGATCTCGGCACCGGTGCCCTGACTGAACTCGACGCCGTCGTACCGTCGCAGCAGCCGGCTGCTGGACGGTACGCCCGGACCGGCTCGTCGCGCCGATCCCATGGGAATCCGGGACATGCTCTCCACGCCTCCGGCGACGGCCACGTCACACTGTCCCGAAATCACTGATGCGGCAGCGAAGTGAATCGCCTGCTGGCTGGAGCCGCACTGGCGGTCGATGGTCGTGCCGGGGACGCTCTCTGGCCAGCCGGCCGTCAGGACCGCGTAGCGGGCGATGTTGCCGGCCTGTTCGCCAACTTGGGCAACGCACCCCCATATGACGTCCTCGACGAACGCCGGGTCGATCCCGGACCGCTCGGACAGTGCGTTGAGCAGAGCGGCTGACAGGTCGGCCGGATGAACTTCTCCAAGTCCGCCCGCCCGCCGCCCGATCGGGCTGCGAACTGCCTCGACGATGACAGCATCACGCATGGTTGTTTCCTTACTCTGTGTCGGGTCTCGAATTTCAGCTCGCGGTCCAGGCAGGCGTTCTGCGCTCGGCGAACGCCGCGGCGAATGACGCCCTGCTCCGAAGCGGTTGCGAAGGCAGCGGTGACCTCGTCCGGGTCGGTGACGTCGACGGGGACGAACCGTGCGGCCGAGCCGAGCGCTTCGGCCTGTTCCGCGCCTGCCGATGCGGGAAGGTCGAGCAGCGTGACCGTCGCACCTTCTGACACCAAGCGACTCGCGGTTGCCAACCCGAGTCCCGAAGCGCCTCCCGTCACGACGGTATGGATCCCCTTGATGTGCATGTGGTTCCTTCATCCAGTTCGGGGCGGCTGCTGACCGCCTTGTTCCGATCACGCGGAAGGCCCGAGTTCTGCGGTCTTTCAGGTGAGGACATGGCTCGTGGTGCGATGCTCAGAGAGCCAGGGACTTCGAGATCACGCTCTTCATCACTTCGCTGGTGCCGCCGAAGATCCGGGTGACCCGGGCGTCCGCGTACAGCCTGGAGATCGGGTACTCACGCATGTATCCGTAGCCGCCGTGCAACTGCAGGCACCGGTCGATGACACGAGCTTGTGTCTCGGTCGCGAACAGCTTGACCTTGGCGGCATCGGCCGGAGTCAGGGTGCGGGCGTCCAGCCCGACGACGGCCCGGTCGATCAGCGCCTGGGATGCTTCCAGCTCAGTAGCGCAGTCCGCCAGCACGAACTTGGTGTTCTGGAAGTCCGCGACGCGCCGCCCGAAGACCTTGCGCTCCCGGACGTAGTCGATTGCCAGGTTCAGCGCCGCGGTCGCGGTCGCCTGTGCGGTGATCGAGATGGAGAGCCGTTCCTGGGCCAGATTGTTGGTGAGCATGGCGAAGGCGCCGCCTTCCGCGCCCAGCACGTTGCGGGCCGGCACCCGGACATGGTCGAAGAGCAACTCCGCGGTGTCTGAGGACTTCAGACCCAGCTTCTCGAGGTTGCGCCCGCGGGCGAAGCCGTCCATTCCGGACTCGACGACCAGGAGCGAGAGCCCATCACGCCGGTTCTCCACATCACGGCCGGTTCTCGCGACCACGATGACGAGATCCGCGTTGATCCCGCCCGTGATGAACGTCTTGGCTCCGTTCAGGATGTAGTCATCGCCGTCGCGCACGGCGGTGGTGGTCATCCCGGCCAGATCCGACCCCGTTCCGGGTTCGGTCATGGCGATGGATGCGATGAGGTCTCCGTCGGCGAACCCGGGGAACCAGCGCGACTTCTGTTCGTCGTTGGCGTACTCCAGGAAGTAGGGCAGCACAGTGTTGAGGTGCACCTGCAGACCACCGAGCGATGCGGCGGCGTAGCCGATCTCCTCGAACACGATGGCGTTGAAGAGGAAGCTGCCGACGCCGGCGCCGCCAAAGGCTTCCGGCACCTGCAGGCCGTTGATCCCGATCTGGGCGGTCTTCTTGAACAGCTCGCGCGGAACCATTCCTGCCGATTCCCACTCCGGCATGTTGGGCGCCACCTCCTTGGCCATGAATTGGCGGACGGTGGCACGAAATGCGTCGTGCTGCTCGTCGAACAGATTCCGTTCCATGCGGTACTCCTTGGACTGGGGGTGGATTGGGTAGTTCTTCGGGCGGCTTGTTGCGGCTCGTCTTCAGCGGTGCGGCGCCACGCGTGCTCCGGTCCGGTCGACTTCGAGCGAGTGGACGACCCCTGCTGCTTCGAGCGTGCGGATGGCCTCGGAGTCGTAGCCCAGCTCTGTGAGCACTTCAGCGGTGTGCTGGCCGAGCTCGGGGGCTCCGTTCCCGGACAACTCGGGGACGCTGCCGAGGTGCCACGGCGATCCGAGTGTGGTCGTCTCGTGACCTGCTACGTCGGTCACGTTGATGAAGATTCCGGATGCCTCGACATCTGGGCTCGCCATCGCCCGGCCGTACGTGTTGATGCGGCCGGCCACCACGCCGTTGTCTGCCAGCAGGCTCATGGCCTCGTCCGTGGTCATCGTCGCGAACTCGGGGCGAAGCTCACCCAGCATCTCGGGGCGGTGGCGGATTCGTGCGCCGTTCGTCGCGAAGCGCTCGTCCAAGGCCAGCTCCGGCCGTCGCAGTAGTCGGCAGAGCCGCTCGAAGTGGGCGTCCGAATAGGCGGAGACGACCAAGGCACCATCGCTGGTGGGCATGACGTCGGCCGCTGGGGCCAGGGCCGGCTGACCGTTTCCGGTGCGGATGGGTTCTTTACCGGTCAGCAGGTAGGTACCCCAGTTGGGAGCCTGCAGGTGGACCGCGACTTCGAGGAGGGAGACCTCGACCTCGTCTCCGTGCCCGGTGCGAAGGCGCCGGATGTAGGCGCCGAGGATGGCCTGGGCGCAGACGTAGGCAGTGGTCGAGTCGACAACCTGGAAGCCGACCTTCTGGGGCTCCCGGTCCGGCTCACCGGTCACCCACATGATGCCGCTCTCGGCCTGTGCCGCGATGTCCAGGCCTGCTCGCAGCCTGGAGGGGCCGTGCAACCCGAAGCCGCTGACCGTGGCATAGATGATCCCCGGGTGTCTGCAGCGTATGGTCTGAGCCCCCAACCCCAAGGACTGCATCACGCCGGGGCGAAGGTTCTGGACCACGATGTCGGCACCGGCTATCAGTTCCTGCGCGATCCGCTGACCGCGGGGATCCTTCAGATCCAGCGCGACACCGCGTTTGTTCCGGCTGTAGGCGTTGAGCATGGCCTGGCCGGGCACGCCGATCGCTCGGGCGGATTCGCCGTTGACGGGCTCGATCTTGATCACTTCGGCGCCCATGTCGCCGAGGAGTTGCGCGGCAGCGGGTGCCGCGATGAACTGACCGAAGTCGATGACGCGGACACCTTCCAGCGGCTTGGTCATCGGACACTCCCTTGAACTCGGACACGGAACTTGGCGAGGTCGCGATCCGGGTGAACCATGAAGGTCGCGAAGACACTGCCGACGGCGACGAGCACACCTACGAGGGCAAAGCCCTGACCATATCCGGCTATCTTGTTTGCGGCGTTCTCGACGAAGTACCCGAGAACCAAGGGTGAAATGACGCCGGCGATGCTCGATATCGCGACCAAGCCGCCCATCACCGCACCTCGCTTCCGAGGGTGCACGATGTCCGCAACAGCGGTGATGGCAACCGCGTAGGAGGCGGTGTTGAGGGAGAATGCCAAGGTGATCAGAACCATCTGCAGCATGCCTTGACCGAGGACCGTGAAGCCGTACATCGCTACGCCGGAGGCCACGACGAGTGCGCCCGTCAGGTATCCGCGCGCTACCCGGCGGGACACGCCCTTGGCCAGGAGACGGTTGGAGAGTGCGCCGACAGAGATGGATCCGATCGCGGCCACCGCGTACGGAATCATGACCAGGCGCCCGGTTGCGAGCGTCGAGTAGCCCAGGCCGTCCGACAGGTAGAGCGGAAGCCAGGCGACCTTCAGAGTCGTCGACCAGTACCCGAAGAACATGAGCAGCGCGACACCGATGAGCGTGCCACTTCTGATGAGGTCGGTGAACGGGGCGTCGACGACCTCGGACTCCGCGGCCTGCGAGGCAGCCGATGCGGCGGGGGCGTCCTTGCCGAACGCCAGCCAGAGGACCACCCAGATCGCGCCTGCTACGACAAGCACGCCGAAGGCGGCGTGCCACGACCACCTGACGATCACCCACGTCAGGATCGGCGCCATCAGGACCGGGCCGAGCGAAGCCCCCGCCGCGACAACTCCCGCGGGAAGCGCCCGCTTCTCAGCCGGGAACCGCGAGTGGACGGCATGGTTGGCGAGCGCATAGGCCGGCCCCTCAGCGAACCCGAGGATGAGTCGGCAGAGCATGAGCATGGTGAAGCCGACGGTCCCGACCAGCGGCACCATGGTGGCAACCCAGACGAGCATGAGGATGGCCAGGAGCCGGCGCAGTCCGATCTTGGTGGAGAGCACGCCCAAGAGGATGGCTCCTGCGAAGAACAGCCAGAAAAAGGCGCTTTGGATGACACCGAACTGCTGTGCCGTGATTCCTAGATCCTTCAGGATGTTCTGAGCAGCAAAGCCCATCACGGCCTTGTCCGCATAATTGATCAGCATGAACAGCGCCAGCAGCACGGTGACACACCACGCGCCGGTCTTTGTTGCTGAGGCTGCGGCCGGTGCCGCCTTCGACATCGTTCGAGTCATGAAAATTCCTCGCAGTGAGGGACATGAGGGGCGAGGCGCCAGATGCGATGGACCGATGCGATCGGGGCAGGGCCGGATGTCTGCTCGCCTTACAAACCGCGAAGACCGGGTTGCGATCTCGCATCGCCTTATTCAAGTCACGCCGACTGATCGCGTCCAAGACCGATATTCACCCGAACCAACTGCGGCTGCCTATAGATCACCGGTACGGGAATCGGGGACCACCTCGACTCGACGGTACGGGAATCGGGGACCACCTCGACGGACGTGGCACTGCCCGTTCTACGACACGAGAACGCGGCTCTGCGCCGCCGGCTGTCCGCCCCGGTCCGCCATGAGTCAGCGCACCGGTTCTGGTTCGCCGCCCTCTCGGGGCTCATACCCCGGCGGCGCTGGTACGCGGTCTTCCCTTGCCTTCAGGACCTCTGCTCTCCCGGCCCTGCAGGTTCGTCGCCGCGAAGTGGAACTGCACCGCCCGCCGACGCACCGGATGTCCGCCCACCCGAGCGGCGACCCACGCGCTCGTCCTGCGGCTGGCCAGGGAGATTCCGAGGTGGGGGCATCGGCTGTGCAGGCGAGGTCGGCAAGGCAGCGGGACGACCGGGCTCCTGGCCGAGTGGATCCTTTAGGTCCACGCCGCCTCCGTCGGCGCCTCGACTCGGACGGCGGTATTGGAAGAGACCAGGCGACCCCGTGACCTGCTGCGTTCGGCGGTCTCAGGTTGCTGACCTGCATGAATGCGATTTCAGGTCTTCACGTTCATGCCCGCTGATGCAGCTGAAAGTCCCAGAGAAGTCCCAGAGAGTCCCGGGGACGCATTCGCTTCGTGTGCCGGTTGCTACTTCGGGTGCCCGGGAGGGTGACCGCCACGCCGGGTGCGCAGCGTCGCAGAGCTGCGGCCTTCCTCGTTGCGATCCTTGGGCGCCTCGAAGAGTGACAACCATCGGGAGACCTCCGACTCCCGGCGCTCGTCGGCGGCAGAAGTCGGCGCGCGTCCGGCAAGCGGTACCGGGGCCACCGCGGCCACCCGTCCCACGTGGCACAGGTCGTAGGGGATGGCGTTGGCCCGCCACAGGGCGTTCTCCTCGGAGAGCACGGCCATCCCGTGAAGATCGAGACGAGGGTGTGGTCGATCGTCTCGCGGGGTGTGACGAGGGCCGCCACGATGGAGCGCGCCGACGCGTCGTGGCGCCTTGACTCACCCTGCGGGTGTTCGGCCACTCGCTTCGGTCCTCCTTGTGTCCTGTGCCGTGAGGTAGGTGTCGGTCCGGTTCAGGCTGCCGCGACGGATGTCCGGTCGCCGGCTCGTGCGGTGAGGGAGGCGGAGTAGCGGCGCAGGAGCAGGATGGCGGTGGTGGCGAGGCCGGTGAGCAGGCCGAGCCAGATACCCACGGCTTCGAGGTCCAGGGCGTAGGCGAGGAGCCATGCCGCGGGCAGGCCGACGGCCCAGTAGCCGATGAGTGTGATGCGGAATCCGCTCTTGGTGTCGTCGAGTCCGCGCAGCAGGCCGACGCCGATGTTCTGGGCGCAGTCGAAGAACTGCAGGAAGGCGGCGACGAAGAGCAGTTGGGTGGCGATGGTCAGGGCCTGGTCGGAGCCGGAGTCCAGGAACGGGGCCAGAACCAGGCGGGGCAGGGCGAGGTAGATGATGCCGACAAGAGTCATGACGGCGGCGGCGCAGGCGAGTGCGGTGTTCTTGAGGCGGCGGGCGTTGTCGTGGTGGCCGAGGGCCAGCGCGCGGCTCACGTTGATGGAGGCGGCGTGGGAGAGGCCGACGGCGACCTGGAAGACGATGTAGACGAGCTGGTTGACCGCGGTGTGAGCGGCGAGTGCGTCGGGGCCGAAGGAGCCCGCCATCAGGGCGGTGATGGAGAAGAAGCCGGCCTCGGAGCCGTACGTCGCGGCGATCGGGATGCCGAGCCCGACGAGACGTTTGACGGTGGCCGGGTCGGCCTTGGCAATGTTCAGCGTGAGCAGGGGGGCGAGCTCGCTGTCCTTCTTCGCGAAGAGGTAGAGGGCGAGGAAGGACAGCAGGTAGACGGTGGAGGTGGCGATGCCGATGCCGGTCAGGCCGAGCCGGGGCAGGCCGAACGAGCCGTGGATGAGGACCCAGTTCAGGCCGGCGTTGGCAGCGACGGAGGCAATGGTGATCTGCAGCAGGGCCTGGGGGCGGCGCATGCCGACGGTGAACTGCCGGATGGCCTGGAACCACAGACAGGGCAAGAGGCCCGGAGCCAGCGCGATGAGCATGGGCTGGGTCCGTGCGACGACCGCGGCATCCTGACCCAGCCAGGTCAGACCCTGGCCGATGAGGATCATGAGGATGGCCCCCGCGATGCCGGCGAGCGTGGCGACGGCCAGGCTCGCCCGCACGATGGCGCGGATCTCCTCCCGGCCCTCCTCGTCGTGGCCTGTTCCGCTGCTTTCGGCTCGGGCCGCAGCGGCGGCTATCTGGTTGCCGACGGACGTGACCAGGCCGACGCCCATGGTGCGGAGTTGATTGAAGATCACGATGGCCAGGCCGCCGGCGGCGAGCTCCTGGGTGCCGAGCAGGCCCATCATCACGGTGTCGGTGGTCGTCAGGGCGACCTGCGCGAGCTGCGTGAGGACGAGCGGCACGGCCAGGCCGGCCAGGGCGCGGCTGTCGCGGAGGAGGGTGGTCAGCATGGGCTATCGGTTCCTGCGGAGTTTGGTGAGGAGTTCGTCGATCTCGCGTTCCACCCCGCGGTCGAGGAGGTCGCGTTCCTGCATCCAGTCGTCGTTGAAGACGGTGTCCATGTACTTCTCACCGCCGTCGTTGATGAGGGCGACCATAGTCGTGCCCGGCGGCAGCGCCGGCAGGCGGGTCAGCGCCTCGTGGACGACGCCGCCGGCGGAGCCGCCGATGAGCAAGCCCGTGCGGGCGACAGCGCGGCACGTGGCGAACGCTTCGACGTCGCCGACCTTGACGCCGTCGTCGATGAGGCCGAAGTCGACCAGGGCGCCGATCTCGGCGCCCTCGGGCGTTCCGGTGCCCGACTGGTAGTAGTCGTGCGCCGGGCCTCCGAAAGCGATCGACCCCTTCGGCTCGACGCCGATGGTCGAAAAGCCGGGTATGAGGGTGCGCAGCTCGCGGGCCGTGCCGCACAGACCACCGCCGGTGCCGACGGCGCCGATGAGCACGTCGACGTTCCCTGCAAGTGCCTGGTGGAGTTCGTGGGCGACGGGGAAGTAGCCAACGCCGTTGGCGGGGTTGTTGTGCTGCTCGGTGAAGATGGTGTTGTCCTGGGCGCGGGCCATTTCCTCGGCGAGTTCCTCGCGGGCGGCGGTGGCGAGTTCCTCGGTGCCGTCGTCGACGACGTAGACGAGTTCGGTACCCAGCGTCTTCATGGCGCGCAGCTTGTCGGCGGCAGCGTGGTGGTCGACGACGGCGGTGAAGGTGTAGCCGCGTTCAGCTGCGATGACGGCCAGGCCGAGGCCGGTGTTGCCGGAGGTCGACTCGATGATCCGGCCACCGGGCCGCAGGTCTCCGGCCGCCTCGGCGGCGTCGATCATTGCACGGGCCATACGGATCTTGGCTGTTCCGGTCGGGTTGTACATCTCCAGTTTGAGCAGGAGGCGGCTGCCGGTCTCTGTGGTGGCGAGCTCCAGCAGGGGGGTGTATCCGATGAGGTCGGATACGTGGGAGACCACGGCGGGGCGGGCGAGTGCCTCGTTCATGGGAAGACTCCTGGGTGGGTTGGGGGGAAGTCAGCAGGCGGGTCGGCGGTCCAGACGCCAGCGCGGGCGGTCGCCCAGGTGGTCGAGTACGACCTTGGGGGGCAGCGGCAGATCGTGGAAGGGGGACTCGTTGGAGTCCATCTGGTAGCCGGCGGTGTTCGGGTAGACCAGGAGGTCGCCGGTCCTGGGGCGGACGGGCAGGGGGATCTTGCGCCAGGTGACCATGTCCGACTCCAGGCAGGACGCTCCTCCCACGCACGTGGGGTGGGTGTCGCTGCCGGAGGGGCGGCCGGTGGAGGTCACCAGCTGAGGGTCGGGCAGGTATTCGCTGTTGAACCACTGCTCGGACAGGCTCAGGCTGGTTCCGTCGACGGTGACGATCCGGTAGCCGTCGCGGTCCTTCACTCCTTGCACGCAGAAGACCGTCGAGCCTGCCCCGGCCAGCAGGGCGCGGCCAGGCTCCATCATCAGCAGCGTCCCGGTCTCCTTGAGGCGGCCGGCCAGGCTGGTGTGCCCGCCCTCGGGAACGGCGGCCAGGATGGTGCTCAGTGCGTCGGCTCCGGAGACCGGGGAGTGGTAGGGGTAGAAGTCGCCGTGCTGGAACGTTTTGCGTGCGTGGTAGTGCTCCGGGCGCTGGTCGGCGAGGAAGGTGTGCCAGTGCTCGGCTGAGCTGTAGTCGACTGCGAAGCCGCCGCCGATGCTGATCCGGTCGGCCTGCAGTCCCCGTACCCGGGCCGTGAGGCAGAGGTCGACGAGTTCTGCGGCGAGTTCGGTGCGCGGCTGGGTGGCGTAGCCGGACAGATGGAAGCTGAAGCCTTCCATCCGCACGGCGTCCCCGGCGCGCACGCACCGGTCCAGCGCGGTCTCCAGCTCACCGGCGTTCATGCCGAAGCGGCTGTGCGGTTGTGTGGGGGGCAGGCGGCGCAGCAGCAGTCGGGCCGGACTCACCACGCCGGTCAGCGCCAGGGTGATGAGCAGGTCCAGTTCATCGAGCGCGTCGACGGCGACCAGGCAGCCCTGGAGGATGGCCAGCCGCAGCAGTTCATCGCTCTTGGCGGGGCCGGTGACAACGACGTTCTCGCCACGCACCCCGTGTCCGAGGGCCTCGCGCAGCTCCCCCACGCTGGCCACGTCGACGCCGGCCTGATGGGCGGCGCAGCGTTCCATCCACACGGCCGCCTTGTTGGCCTTCTTCGCGTAGTACACCCGCCCGTCCACTCCGGCGTCGCCCAGCACGGTGCGGAAGGCAGCGAGGTTGTTGTCGAAGCGGTGCGGCAACAGGAAGTGGAAGGGGCCGCCGAAGGCATAGGACAACTCGTGCAGCAACCCGCTGTCCAGCACGCCATCGGTGTCCGGGTCGCTGTGGGCGGGCAGCGTCGGCACGTTCGTGGTGTGTGGGTCGGTCACTGCCACAGCGGTACCTCGGTGCCCAGGCCCTGGGCGAGGGCAAGTTGCGCGAAGCGGTGGCCGAGCGCGATGTCGGTGACGACGAGACCGCTGTTGTAGGCGAAGATCCGCTCGGTGTTGCTGAGGCGGCCGGCCGTGTTCCCGGCGATCACGGGCGGGAACTCGGCGTCGACGGCGGGGAGTTTGCCGTCGGCGTCGGCCATGTCGGTGCCGGTGACGTTCATCTGCGCTTCGCTGGTGGCGATGACGCGGTCCGCCCGGTGCAAGGTCGATGGCGTAAGTCCGTGCCCGACAAGGATGGACAGCGCGCCGGGCCTGAGCCAGCCTGCCTCGACGGCGGCCGGGGTGTGGGCGCCGGCTGTCGCGACGATGACGTCGGCATCCGAGGCAGCGGCCCGCAGGTCGGTGACGAACTCCACGTCCCGGTCGGGGAAGTGGGCGCGCAACTGTTCACGGACGGCGGTGATGCCTTCGGAGTGGGTGCCGAACACCATCAGCCGGTCCAGTGCGGGAAGCGTGGTGAGCAGGAACGGCAGGGCGAGGCGTCCTTGGGTTCCCGTGCCGATGACCAATGCGGAGCGGGCACCGGGGGCCGCGCATTCACGGGCGAGCAGAGCGGAGACGGCCGGCGTGCGCAGGGAGCCGATACGGGAGCAGTCCATCATCGCCACCGGCAGCCCGGTGATGTCGTCGTAGATCGTCAGCGCCGTGTAGTAGTGCTGTTCGTCGCGGCCTTTGTCCAGGCCGTGCTTGTACGAGGTCTTGATCGCCACGACATTGCGGGTGCCGTCCCGGCCCAGCATCGCGTAGGAGACGGAGTGTCCGTCCTGCGGTTTGACGGTGAGCTTGCGGGGGTTGTCGGACTGGCCGGCGTAGAGGGTGCGATAGGCGCCTTCCACTGTGGACACCACGTCGGCCAGGGATATGTCGATCCCGGCGAGGTCGGTGGTGGACAGGATCCGCAGGTGCTTGTCGTCGCTGGACATCGGGGTGGCGACGGGGGCAGCCGAGGTGTCGGTCATGAGTGATTCCTCCGGTGCGGGGCGGGTGTTCAGCTCGCGTGCGCTTCGAGGGCGGCCTGACCGTACCCGTGCTCCGCGGCTTCGGCCGGCGGGCGGGTGCGCCGGCCGGGGACGCGGACGGAGGCACGCTTGAGCCATCGGTCGGTGCCGTCGTAGCGGGCGCTGAAGGGGACCCGACCGTGGACGACCAGGTCGTTGTCGACGACCAGGACCTCGTCCGGGCTGAGACTGACGGCGATCGAGACGCGGGCGAGTTCGTCCGACAGCCGCCCGTAGGCGCCCCTGTAGGCAGCGTCGGCGTCGTCGAGAGGTGTGTACGCCGGGTCGAACCGCAACGTCATGCCGTCCTTGGTGGCGAACAGGGCGGGTACGGCAGGCGGGGCCTCGTCGGCGTATTCCTGGGCGGCCTCGTAGGCGTCGTCGGGCAGGATCGGCAGCACCGGGCGGGTCAGCAGGTCGATATCGGCGTCCGCGAGACGGGTCCTGCGGATGCTGGCGGCGGTGGTGGCTATGTTGTCGTGGTTGCGCATGCAGCCCAGCATCAACAGGTGGGCGCGTCCGGGGTGGAAGGCGTCCTCGGTGTGCGGGCTCAGTAGAACGCTGCTGGACGCGCCGGTCTGCTCGGTCTCGTGCCCCGGGGAGGGGACGATGTTGTGGACGAACCGACCGTCCTGCTGGCCTTCCCACGCGATGGGGTTGCCCATCGCTGTGGCCAGCAGCAGCAAGGCTATGTCGTAGACAGCGCCACTGTCCCCGGCGGTTGCCCAACTGGTGGGTGTGGGGCCGACCGCGTCGTCGTCGACGTCGAGGCCGCGCAGGACGAAGAGTCCGTCTGCGGTGTCGACGGGGCGGCAGTGGTGGCGCAGGGCCGGGCTGAACTCGCCTGCGACCTGGGCGACATGAGCAAGGAGCTCGGGGCTCGTGGCGGAGGTGCCGAACTCGGCGAGGAGTTTGTCCGCGGCCTCGAGGAGTTCACCCACGGTGTGGGGATCGAGCTGTCGGACAGGTGCGGCTGCCGTGCTCATGGCGAAGAATCCGTTTCGGTCGGATGGCGGGGGAATCCGGCCCCTTGGCGTGCTCATGGCACTTCGCGTGATGACTCGTGAACTGGAGCGACCCGACGGATGGCTGACGGCCGGTCGTGACTCTGCGGGAACCGGTGGACGCCTCGAACGCTAGCAGGAAACTTAGGTAAGGCAAACCTTATTCATCAGCCACGTTCATCGAGCGGATTCGGACATGTACCCCATACGTGGACGGTCGCTTGCGGGAATGGTTGTCATTAGGATAGGCAAACCTAAGTCACCCCGTTGCTTTCAGTGGATTGAGGACGTACGTGAACATGAACAGGCGCCAAGTGCTTTGGGCCGGCGGATCGATAGGCGTGACCGCCCTGCTCGCCGCCTGCTCGTCGAACGAGGGTGGCACCGCCTCCAAGCCGGCTGCGGGGGACGGCAAGCCCAAGAACGGCGGCACCCTGCGCGTGGGGGCCCTGGGCCGGGCGAGCGCCATCACCCGCGACCCGCACGGCACCCAGGCCAACGAGAGCGACTACCTCATCCTCGCCCTGGTCTACGACACCCTGACCATCCCCGGCGCCAAGCCCAACACGGCCCCGCGCCTTGCGTCTTCGTGGGAGCCGTCACCCGACCTGAAGACCTGGAAGTTCAAGATCGCCAAGGGGGCGGTCTTCCATGACGGCAGCCCGGTGACGGCCCAGGACGTGGTGTGGTCACTCAAGCGGCTGCGCAACACCCCCTCCGGCGCCGCACGGCTGCCCGGAATCAAGCCGGAGAACATCACGGCCGAGGGCAGCGACACCGTCGTACTGGTCTCCGACTACGCCAACGCCGAACTGCCGCTGCTGACCCGCCTGACGACGTTCGTCCTGAAGAAGGACACCAAGGACTCCGAACTGGAGAAGGCTCCCGGTGCGGGCCCGTTCAAGCTGGACTGGTTCCGCGGCGGCAACGCCCGCCTGGTGAAGAACGACAAGTGGTACGGCGGCACCGTGCACCTCGACGCCATCGAGGTCACCATGTTCGAAACGCCACAGGCGATGGCCAACGCTCTGCTCGCCGGTCAGATCGACGTCGCCTCCAACGCCGGGGCGGTCGCCGCCCGCACTGCGGAGTCCCGCAAGGACATCCAGGTACTGCGCCGCCCCAACGACATGGCGATGCCGATCGTGATGCGCACCGCGGCCGGCAGCCCCTTCGCCGACGTGCGGGTGCGCGAGGCCATGCGGCTGGTCGTCGACCGCGACGCCATGATCAAGCAGGTTCTGTCCGGGTACGGCACTGTCGCCAACGACATCATGGGCACCGGCGACCCCAACCTCGCCACTGGCATCCCCCAGCGCAAGCGGGACCTGGCCAAGGCCAAGAAGCTGCTGGCCGAGGCCAAGTTCGACCGGTCCAAGACGTACAAGCTCGTCACCACCGAGGACATCCCCGGACTCGCTGAGTCCGCGACCCTCTTCGCCAACCAGGCCCGCGAGGCCGGTATCAAGGTCCAGGTCGTCAAGCAGGAGTCCGGCGCTTTCTGGGAGAAGACCTGGAAGGCCGGGGACTTCTACACCACCTACTGGGGCACCAACGACTCGGTCGTGTTCTTCGCCTCCAAGACCATGGTCAGCGAGGCAGGACAGAACGAGGCCGGCTGGGCCGACAAGGAGTTCGATGCCTCCTATCGCAAGGTCATCGGCACCGCGGACGAGACGGCACGCGCCGCGGCGCTGAAGGAACTCCAGCAGATCGAGTTCGAGCGTTCCGGCTACCTGCTGTGGGGCATGGCCGACGGCATCGACCTGGCCGCCTCCAAGGTCCAGGGCCTGCCCAAGCTCGCCGGTTACGGCCGGGTCCAGCTCGAAAACGTGTGGCTGCGTTGAGCCGCACCACCAAGGACAGCGCGGTGGCCGCTTCTGCCGGCACAGGGGCGGCCACCGCGCGACCCCGGGCACTCCCGTTCCTCGGCCGCATCGCGGTGGCCGCGGGGCGGCGCGTACTGATGCTCGCGATCCTTCTCGCCCTGGTGTTCGCTGCTGTCGAGCTGCTGCCCGGCGATGCTGCCACCGCGACTTCCGAACGGGGTGAGAGCGCCGCAGATGTGGCGGCCCGACGCCACCTGTTGGGCCTGGACCGGCCGGTGTGGGAACGGTTCATCGATTGGATGACGGGCCTGCCCACCGGCGACCTGGGTACCAGTGCCCGCGGGCAGAAGGTCACCGACCTGCTCGCCGACCCCTTCCCTAACACCCTGCTTCTGGCGGCTGTCGCCTTTATGCTCACCGCCGTGGTGTCGCTGGCCCTGGGCTGCTGGGCGGCGACGCGGCCAGGACGGCTGACCGACCGGATCATCGGCCACGCCTCCACCTCGGCCTTCGCGATCCCCGAATTCGTCGTCTCCGTCGTGCTGTTGGTCGTCCTGTCGCTGTGGACGGGCTGGCTGCCCGCCGTCACCACGACCGGCTCCGACGGCACCCCGGCCACCTGGATCATGCTGATCATGCCCGCACTGGCTCTGGTCATCCCGCAGACCGGATGGAACACGACCATCGTGCGCGGCGCGCTCGCCGATCAGGCATCAACTCCCCACGTCGAGGCCGCCTACCTCGACGGTCTACCGACCCACCGCATCATCTGGCGTCACGCCCTTCCCGGGGCGGTACCGGCCATCGCCACCGGCCTGGCCACCTCCACCGGCATGCTCCTGGGCGGCACTGTCGTCGTGGAGACCCTCTTCAACTACCCCGGTATCGGCAACGTGCTGGCCAGCGCGGTCTCCACCCGCGACACCCCCCTCATCGCCGGTGTCGTCATCTGCGCCGGCGCGGCCATCAGCGTCGTCCTGCTCGCCGCTGACCTCAGTCGGGCCCGCACCCTGGGAGCCCAGTCATGACTACCACCGCGGGCCGTAAGGTCTGGATCCGGGGCGATGTGGCGCGCCGGGTCGCGCCCGGCCTCCTTCTCGTTCTGCTCTCTCTGACCGGCCCCTTCCTGGCCGCCCACCCCCTCGACAAACCCATCACGGCTCCCTACGCGGTGGCCGGGGACGGCGCGGTGCTCGGCGGCGATCTGCTCGGACGCGACGTCCTGAGTCGTCTCTTTCACGGTGGTACGGCCTTGATCGGCAGCGCCCTGTTGGTCGCTGCCGTTGTGACGGTGCTGGCCATGTTGCTGGGCTGCTTTGCGGTTCTGCACCCCCAGGTGGGCCGGGCCGTCGAACGTACCGCCGACGTGTTCATCCTGCTGCCACCCGTGCTCGGCATCATGCTCATCGCACTGGCCTGGCCAGGCGGCGGACGGTGGGCCGTGATCAGCGCCGCCGCCGTCCTGGGCACTCCCTACGCCATACGCGTCGTCGCGAGCGCCGCCGCGCCCCTGGCGAGTGCCGGATACGTCGAGGCTGCCCTGGCTCGCGGCGAAAGACTTACCTACGTCGCCGCACGCGAGTTGCTGCCCAACCTGCGCGCCACCGTCCTCGCCCTGTTCGGCCTGCGCTTCGTCGAAGCTGTCTACGTCATCTCCATGGCCGGCTTTCTCCAGATCGGCCCACAACCACCGGCAGCGGACTGGGCGCTGATGGTCCGCGAGAACGCCCCCGGCATCCTCCTCAACCCATGGGCCGTCGTCGCCCCGAGCCTGGCCATCGCCGCCCTTGCCATCAGCGTCAACCTCGCCTCCGCCTCCCTCGCCCTCCGCTCTACACGCAAGGCGGTGACCATCCCATGAACAACGCCGCTGCTTCCTTCAGCACCGACGACGCCCTCGGCACCTCCCCATCGGGTCGGGCGGGGGAACCCACACCGCTGGCAACGGTGGTCGACCTCCACATCCGTATTCCCGACGGCCCCGTACTCCTGAGTCCTACCAGCCTGACCATCCGGGCCGGACAGATCATTGTGTTGACCGGAGCCTCTGGGTCCGGCAAGACCACCCTGCTCCGTGCCCTGATCGGCCACCTCCCCGCCGGTACCGCACTCACCTGCACCGGCCTGGACGTCCTGGGCCACGACGTGCCCGCCCTCACCCCCGCAGCTCTGCGTGAACTGCGCCGCACTCGGATCGCTTTCGTCGGGCAGGATCCCGGATCTGCGCTCAACCCGCGTATGAAGATCCGCCGTCTCATCGCGGAAACCGCGACTGATACCAGCGACCAGGCTGTCCTCGGCCTGCTGCGCGAATGCCGCCTGCCCACTGACGGCGGCTTCCCCGACCGCAGACCCACCGCGATCTCCGGAGGTCAGCAACGCCGCGTCGCTCTCGCCCGCGCCCTGGCCCGCACCCCGGACATCCTGCTCCTCGACGAACCCACCGCCGGACTTGACACCGCGCTGCGCGACGAAATCGCCGACCTGCTGCGCAACCTGGCCGCCACACGCGGCCTGGCCATCGTCATGGCCTGCCACGACCCCGAACTCGTCGACACCTGCGCCGACCAGGTCATCCGACTCACCGGTTCTGCCCCGCCCCGCGTTCCCGCCCCCCGCTCCGTGACATCAGCGCGAGGAACGGGCGCGAACACCGCAGCGGACGAGGGGATCACCGCACGATCCATCAGTGTTGCCTTCCACGGCCACAACAGCGTGCAACATGCCCTCGACGCCGTCGACTTCACCGCACCTCCCGGCTCCGCCACCGGCATCGTCGGCCCTTCCGGCTCCGGCAAGACCACCCTGCTGCGTGTCCTGGCCGGCCTGCACCGACCCGATTCCGGAATCCTCACGCTCCACGGACAGCCACTCGCCCGCACCATCCGCAAGCGGCAGCGCGAGCACCACCGGCGCATTCAACTGGTCCCGCAGAACCCCCTCGCCGCACTCAATCCCTCCCGCACCATAGGTGCTGCCCTGGCCCGCCCTCTCCGCCTGCACACCGATCTCGCGAGGGACCAGATCCCGGCCAAGGTCAGCGCACTTCTCGAACAGGTCGAACTACCAGCCGACTTCGCCCACCGTCACCCGGGCGAACTTTCCGGTGGCCAGCGCCAGCGAGTCTCCATCGCCCGCGCACTGGCCACCGAACCCGACTACTTGCTCTGCGACGAGATCACCTCCGCCCTCGATCCAGGAACGGCCACCGCCGTCATGGAACTCCTGCAACGCCTGCGCACCGAGCGGAACATGGCCATAGCCCTGGTGAGCCACGAACTCCACCTTGTCACCGCGTACACCGACACCGTGCACATACTGGACGCTGGACGCCTCACCAGGCACGGCCCCACCGCACAACTCCTGACGCCCACCTGACGGCTACCCCGATCGCCCGCCAGGACTTGGACTGCCGCGCTCGCTCCGGGCGGGGCGGAACAGGTGGTGGCGGGCAACGAGTTCAATCGTGACCGGCACGGCGACGGACTTCACTGCCATGAGGGCGATCAGCACGAACAGCTGCACCGCCCCGGCCATCAGCGGGCTCGCCCCACCCAACAGCATGCCCGGCGGTGCGCGAAGACGGGCCCGCAGGGCGTTCGCACCGGGAAGTACCTCCGCTACGACTGGGAGGACGTCGAAGCGTGGTGGGCCGAGCAGAAGCGGCAGCCATGACACTGCCCTCGACGCATACGCGGGCCGAGGCCACTGTCAACGGTCGGCCGTAGCCGCCGTGATGAAGCGGGCGGACTCCGCTGAGGCAAAGCGACGAGGTTGGGGACTGAGAAGGAGCGGGTGTGCGGTCCCCGTTGGCGTTAGCGCCTTTGCGATCCGATCCTGGGTCGCAGGCTGTAAGGGACGCGGGACGCGCCTCTGCGCTCGCTCCACAACCTGTCGCCGGACCTGGTGAGCATCCACCCATCGCCCTCATAGGGCATGAGCTCTCCGACATTTAGAGGGTGTCTCACGTGGCAAGTTTCGCGAGCTTCTTGTAGCAGGTCAGGGCGGCGGCCAGGCCGAGGAAGGCGAGGAAGTGCGAGCCCTTTCGTTCGTATCGGACGGTGAGGCGGCGGTAGCCGAAGAGCCAAGCGATCGACCGTTCGATCTTCCAGCGGTGCCGACCGAGGCGTTCGCCGGACTCGATGCCGGGCCGCGCGATGCGCGCGACGAGCCCGCGCTCGCGCAGCCAGGCCAGGTGTTCGGCGGAGAAGTACGCCTTGTCCGCGCGGAGTTTGACGGGTCGGCGCCGCTGTGGTCCCCGGCGGGACCGGACGGCGGGTATGCCGCGGATGAGCGGCTAGGGCGAGGCTGTCGTGCATGTTCGCGCCGGACACGGCGACGGCGAGCGGGATGCCCTGGGCATCGGACAGCACGTGCAGCTTGCTGCCCTTCTTGCCGCGATCGACCGGGTTCGGCCCGGTCAGCGATCCCCCCTTTTGGCGCGAACGGAGGCTGCGTCGACGATCGCCGAGGTCCAGTCCACCTCGCCCCGGGCCCCGAGTTCGTCCAGCACCGCCCGGTGCAGCCGACGCCACAGGCCGGCCTCGGTCCATACCGTGAAGCGGCGATGCGCGGTGGCGGGCGACGTTCCGAACGTCGGCGGCAGATGCCGCCAGGCACAGCCGCTGGTCAGCGCGTACACCACTGCCGTGAACACGGCCCGCCGGTCACACGGAGCGGTTCCACCACCTTGCGGACGTGCAGCGAACGACGGCAGCAACGGGGCGGCCAGCTCCCAGAGTTCATCAGGAACCAGACGCTTCGATAGATCAGCACCACGACCGGCATCATGCCGCACGAACATCAAGTCACGTGAGACAACCTCTAAGCCTTGATTGGTGCGGCCGACCTGGCGGCCTGCTCGATCTTCGCGCAGTAGGCTGCACGGGCTTCCTCGTCGATCTGCTTCTCGTGTTCGGCGCGCAACCCGGTCCGGCCGTCGAGGCCCTCGCGCAGGATATCGGCGTGCCCGGCATGCCGGATGGACTCGCCGAGGACATGGACCATGATGGCGAACAGGTTCGTGTCGGCATAAGGCTCCGGCCACCACGGCACGTGGCCGGGGGCGTCGAGGGGAAGCTCGTTGATCGTCGCGTCCGAGTGTTCCCACGTGCGCCGGTAGAACCCGATGATCTGATCGCGGGTCTCGTCCTCGGTCGCCCACAGATCGCTGCCGTTGGAGTCCTGCCACCGGGGCAGCGGTTCCGGGGAAGGGCGGTCGAAGACCTCGCCGAAGTACCTGGCCTCGACGGTGGCCACGTGTTTGACCAGGCCGAGGAGGTTGGTCCCGGTCGCTGTCAAAGGTCGGCGGGCGTCGTATTCGGACAAGCCGTCGAGTTTCCAGAGCAGCGCCTTGCGGTCCCGCCGCAGTCTCCCGTGCAGGTTGTCTTTCGCGAATTCATCGATCATGCGGCATGAGCCTGCCATGGGCTGCTCGTGGTCTCAAGATCCCGTACGTGGTCCGCAACGACTGGCAGAGCCGAGGCCTGGCCATGGCCGCCGCCCTGACCTGCTCCACTGGTCGACACCGGGAGTGGCTCACAAGTATTCGCCGTCGCTGCGGCCTTGACGGAGATGGCCGGGTGGATGGCCCATGACTCCGGTCAAGACGATCTCGCCGCACGCCACTTCAGCCGAGCCTTGCCGCTGGCCCGCACCTCCGGGGACTTACCGCTTGCCGCGAACGTCGCCGCGAGCAATAGCCACCTCGCCCTTCAGACGGGTGACACAGCGGGTGCCGCCCGCTGGGCTCAGACCGGGCTCGACCTCGCCGGCCGGGGTCCGCGAATTCCCTCGCTCACTGCACGGCTCCAAACGATGCAGGCCCGAGCTTTGGCCGCAGGGGCACAGCGCACGCCAGCGGTGCGCGCTCTCGAAGCGGCCCATGACACGCTCGACGGATCGGCGGATGCTGCTCATCCCTGGCTGAGTCCCTTTGACGCCGCTGCCCTTGCGAGTGAATCCGCGCTGATCCTGCGTGACCTGGAGCAGCATGATCAGGCGCTGACGCAGGCCGAGCAGGCGGTGACACTTCGGGAGTCGGGGCGAACTAGGTCCCTTGCACTGAGCCGCATTGTCCTTGTGGACATCCATGTCCGGCGTGGAGACCTCGATGCCGCAGTGAGCGTCGGCGACGAGTTGCTCAGCATGAGCCCAACGCTCGGATCGATCCGTGTTGTGCACCAGCTTGACGACCTGCGCCGTCTCCTGGACCGCCACAAAGGCTACGGTCCACTGCGGGAGTACCTGGTGAGATTCGATGACGCCCGTAGGGCCAGAATGCTGCTACTGGCCGACATCATCACGCCAAGGGGAGGCACCCCCACATGAGGCCCACACCCGCCGACCCGGAAGCATGGAATGCCTATCTCGCCGAGGGTAACGCCACGCAGGCCCGCAAGCGTGTCGCGGCCGACGTGCTGTTGCGCGACGCGGCTGGACGTGTGCTCCTGGTGAACCCGACGTACAAACCGGGCTGGGATCTGCTTTGGTCGTTGGGGGCATTTCGCTACTTCACGCTGGACGTCGATGCCTGGCATCATGGACGGCTTGACGGCAGACCGCAGGAAAGATATTTATACGACCGTAGCGTCAATTTCTGCTCTGGTTGGAGGGTTCGGTACCGCGGCGATAGCACAATACGCAAGCTCGAATGGTCGCGACATGCGTGAGTTGCGAAGGCGCTTCGGTAGCAGCCTCCGAAAGAATTGGGTGAGTATCCTCACCGGAATGCTTCTCATCTCGGCCGGGTGTCTGGCACTCTTAATAGTCGACCGAACGAAATCAATCGGCGATATTGGCTGGCTCGCGGAATCCTTGCTGGCGCTGGGGGTGGCTAGGTCAATCAGGCTGGTGTGGCTATTCAACATACTCATCAACGTCTCGGACAGAGACGCGGTTGAGCCTGAGAGATCCCCAGCTCTTCAGTTCAGAAACAGGACGTAGTAAGCGGCACGCGAGTCAAGAACGCGGTGCCGCAATGCGGCACGCCGATCGGACAGGCTGCGTGTACCTGCCCGATCGGTGGACGGGATGTCATGCGTCAAGGAGTTGGCAGGGTTTGATCTTGGTATAGCTGGGTTCAGTGTGTGTATGTTTAGCCTCCGGTTAGTGAGATTTTCACCGTACGGGGTATCTGCAACAGCGCAGATCACAGCGGTGGCGGCGGGCTCGTCCCGTCCCCGCCGGTACGTCGGAGGTTTCCTTTCCGTACGGAGCATCTGCTTGGCGTGGTGGTCAACTGGCCCTCGGTGTGGCCTGACCGATGAGTTTTGCGCGCCGTGCTGGTCTGTACGCCGAATACCGACTCACGGGAGGCTGACGCCATGCGGAAACTGACCTTCGGCATGAACATGAGCCTGGACGGCTACATCGCCGCGCCCGGCGACGACCTCGGCTGGAGCGTGCCGAGCGACGAGCTGTTCCAGTGGTGGTCCGACCGGGTGGACGCGACGGGCCTGGCGCTGTACGGGCGCAAGCTGTGGGAGACGATGAGCTCCCACTGGCCGACCGCCGACAAACAGCCGGGTGCCACACCGGAGGCGATCGAGTTCGCCGGCCGCTGGCGGGACATGCCGAAGGTGGTGTTCTCCTCTACGACCAGCACGGTCGACTGGAACACCCGTCTGGTCACCGGCGACGCGGTCACCGAGATCACCAGGCTCAAGGCCGACGACGGCGGCCCCATGGACATCGCCGGTGCCACACTCGCCGCGGCGGCCATGCGGGCCGGGCTGATCGACGAGTACGCGATCGTCACCCATCCGGTCCTGGTGGGCGGCGGCACGCCGTTCTTCACAGCCCTGGACAACTGGGTGAACCTGAGCCTGGTGGAGACCCGGACGTTTCCCGACGGCGTGGTGCTGACCAGGTACGAGACCAGGCGCTGAGTGCCCGACGGCGGATCTGCTCGTCCACGGACACCTGCCGGGACGGCTTCTGCGATCTGCTCACCCAGACACCCTTCATGACCGGTCAACCTCGGACCCTGCCACAAAGTCTGACGCACTCCAGGGATGGTGAAGGGATCGTACGTTCCGGGTGACAGCCGCGGTGTTTTCGGTGGCGCGCTTCCAACGCCCCAACCCGACAAGTGCGACACGGATCGCTTGATCCCTGCCGCTGACTTTCCGCCGAACCTCGTAGACCGACAGCGGGTCACTGCCAGGGAACGCGTCCCGAATGGCGGTCATGCGCTCTTCGTGGGAAAGCGTGGGGCGCCTCCGTATGGCCTTGGCCTGTGGTCGCTTGCCTGGCGTCGCTGCGGTGACGGGGTGGGCGGGGGCGGTACGCGCCGGATGCGGCGACGGCTCCGTGGCGGGTAACTCGGCGGTGTCCGGCTCACGGGGAGCCGAGACCTCCTTGGCGGGTACTGGAGCTGCGGTTTCCTGCCCGGCGGTTGTGCTCCTCTCCACCCGGTTCACCAGGCTTGGCGGGTAAGGGCTCATTGGTTTTACCCGAGGAGCGACGAATACCGTCGGGTGGGCCTTGTTCGGTCCCTTCCAGGCCATGGTGTTGACGGCCATGGCTGCTGTGACCGGTACTGAGCCCGAGGGCAGAGCCGGGTGCTCCATAGGCCCCTCGATCTCCTCGGGGTGGGTATCGGCGACCGCATGCCGCTCCTCCTCAGAGGCGGCGGCGTCACGCTTCACCGCTACCTCGAAGGCCGGAGGGGTGAGGTACTGCTGAGCACCGTCGTGCAGAGCGAATCCCCGGACGCGCATGGTCATGTCATCGACGCTGGCGGGGTCCTGACTCAGGACTGCCTCGGCGTAGCGGCGGGCGACCATCCGGTACATCGGAGCAGTGCGCCGGCCACCGCGACCGGCACGGCGTACCCAGCGGTCCGCGCGCACCAGGAGCGCCCGCTGGGCGGCCTCCGCCTCGTACTGCTGTTGTCCGATAGCCACGGCGAGAGCCTTACTCACCTCGCGCTCCAGCAGCTCGATACCGGCGATCGTCGCCAGCGGGATTGCGGCGTGGAACAACACGCCCTGCACGTCGCGATCCTGGATCTGTGGCGCGACGTTGAGGGTGACGGCGAGGAACGCGGCACCCCAGGACGCGAGCCGTACGGCGAGGCTGCTGCTCTGCCCGCGCAGACCGTTGGACACGCGGTATATCGCGAGGAGAAGCAAAACGCCCTCCGCACCCGCCCACGGCGTCCAGGAGAGCCACCCCGTCATGTCCTGAGCGGTGGCGGCCCTGGTGATGGTGCCGATGGAACCGGCTGCGCCGACGACGGCGAGCGCGGTTGCGACGCCTGCCATGGCGTAGGCGGTGGCCATACGCATCTTGGGGTGCTGCCCGATAAAGCTCCGGCGATTCTCCGCAACTTCGCCCGCAGTCCTGGGATTTTCGTGCGGTAGGCCGGCGGGCCGGTCGAGGGCTCTGCGGTTCACAGGCCGCCCTCCAATGCGATGCGGAGAATTTCGGGGTCAACACCAGCCGCCTCGGCGGCCTGCGCGATGCGCTCGTCGTCGGTGTCCGCGAGCAGGGCGGACAGGTAAGCGGTCTCCTCGGCCTCGGCCTTGGCGTGCTCCTCGGGGGTCACTGGTTGACCTCCGTGCTCCGCGGTGGCTCGTGACGGGTCCATCCCTGAGCTAGATGGGTGGCGGTCTTTCTGGCGGTCCTTCGGTCCACGGGCGGGACGCGGGGCGGTACCTTTTTCATGCGCGTTCTCCCAGGCCGTTGGGGGTTCGTCGTAGGCCCCGGCCGGTGTTGCAGTCACCGGATTCGGGGCCGCCTTCGCGTGGTGCGCGGACGGGGTGGCCCTCGGGGGTTCCCTACGAGGCGTCCGCGGGCGGCGTTGCTGCGCCCGCTCATGTCGCTGCTCGCAGTTGGGACTTCGCGGTCTCGCAGGTCAGGCATCGGCGCCGCTTGCCCTGCATGAGGATGTTGTCCTCGGTCAGCTCATGGCCTTGCTTGCAGTGCCGGACGACGGCGGGCTTCGCTTCGTCAGTGGGAGGCTTCGGGGCTCCGACTGCGCCCGGGGCGTACGGGCTGGTCCCCGGAGCGCGGTTGGTGATCTCGCGGCGCTGCTTGTGGTTCATGCCGCCGTAGACCCCGAAGTCGGCGCGGTTCTCCAGTGCCCAGATCAGGCACTGATCCCGCACTGGGCACCGCGCGCAGATGGCCAGCGCCTTGCGCTGTGCGGCAGTGCTCGCGCCTCCTGCTCCGCTGGGAAAGAACAGTTCCAAGTCCTCGCCCTGGCAGGCGGCGGCAGTCTGCCAGTCGAGTGGAGAGGAGTTGGTCCGTGCACCGTACGCGGGGGTCACGTGGGCCTCCTTGGAGATGACGCGGGTCATGCCGACCTCTGGATTCGTGTGCGTACTTCAGCAGCGCGGCGGGTGTTCCACTGCTCGTGGTCGCAGGTGTCGAGTTCGTGGCGAGGGGCGAGGAAAGCGGCGAAGGCGCGGCTGATCTCGGCGCGGCAGTCGGCGCAGATCCCGTCGGCGGAGGGCTCGCCCCGGCATGGGCGTTCGCACTCCTGGCACACCTGGGTCACTTCGAAGACCGGCGCCGAACTGCGGAAGGCGACCGGCGTTCCACGGCGGTCGGCCCAGCGCTCGACACAGATGCGGCAGGTCTCGCCGGTCGGCCAGATCACGCCGTCCTCGCATGCGCCCTCGGGACAGGGGGAGTTGCGCAGACCACGGCTGACGATCCACGGGTACGGGTCGGTCACGCGCTCCTCGTCGGCCAGGTGGCGGTTGACCCGGTGCGCGATGCGCTCGACGTCGCCGCAGGCTTCGCTGACGGCCCGGTCGATGGACTCGCCCGTCTTCCACCGCTGCCAGGGGCTCAGCTCCACCGGAAGCACCCGGAGGACGTGGTGGGCGGCGGCCGAGACGGTCAGATTGGTGGGCGAGTCCTGCGGTTCCGGCGAAGCCGCTTCGCGTGCGGCCACTGCCTTCGGAAACGTCTTCGCGGCCGGGGTGTCCGCAGGGTCTCGCGCTACAACCTGATGCGCCCTACGGGCGGAACCACAGACGACCTTGCGCGCTTGTTCCGAGAGTTGTGTTCTGGGTGGATTCAACCGGTCGTCGCAACACCTCGATCATGGAGGTGTCCGATGGGGCGACCGGCAGGGTGGACGACGGCGGTGACGGGGCGCCCGGCGATGCGGTCTCCGGGCAGGCCGCCGGTCCGCCGGGATGTGGAGCGTGCCTTCTGGAAGAAGATCGCTGATGGGCTGACCAGCGAGGACGCGGCGATCGCGTGCGGTGTGTCGGGGCCGGTCGGCTCACGATGGTTCCGGGAACGTGGCGGTATGCCGTCGATCGAGCTGGGCCCGGTGTCGGGCAGGTATCTCTCCTTTGCAGAGCGCGAGGAGATCGCTGTGCTGAAGGCTCAGAACACCGGGGTCCGGGAGATCGCCCGTCGGCTGGGCAGGCACCCGTCCACTGTTTCGCGGGAACTGCGGCGCAATGCGGCCACCCGCAGCGGACAACTCGCCTACCGGGCGTCGATCGCGCAGTGGAAGGCCGAGCTGGCCGCGCGGCGGCCGAAGCCGTCCAAACTTGCCTGCAGCGAGCGGCTGCACGAGTACGTCCAGGACCGCCTGGCCGGAGAGATCCGCCGCCCGGACGGCATGCCGGCGCCGGGACCTGCGGCACCGCCGTGGAAGGGACGGAACAAGCCGAGGCGCCAGGACCGCCGTTGGGGCAACTCGTGGAGTCCGCAGCAGATCTCCCACCGGCTGAAGGTCGACTTCCCTGATGATGATTCCATGCGCATCTCTCACGAGGCGATCTACCAGGCCCTCTATATCCAGGGCCGGGGAGCACTCAAGCGCGAGCTGGTCGCCTGCCTGCGCACCGGCCGTGCGCTGCGGGTGCCCCGGGCTCGCACCGCCGGCCGGGGGAAGAAGTTCGTCACCGAGGACGTGCTGATCAGTCAGCGGCCGGCCGAGGCGGAGGACCGGGCGGTCCCCGGCCACTGGGAGGGCGACCTCATCATCGGCCTCAACAGCTCCGCGATCGGCACCCTGGTCGAACGCACCAGCAGGTTCACGATGCTGCTGCACCTACCGCCCATGCCCGGCCACGACGGCACACGGGCCAAGAACGGCCCCGCACTGGCCGGCCACGGAGCCGCAGCCGTACGTGACGCCCTGACGGAAGCGATCACCCGCCTACCCGCCCAACTACGCAAGTCCCTTACCTGGGACCAGGGTTCGGAAATGGCGCAGCACGCCGAACTCCGCATCGACACCGGCCTGGAGATCTACTTCGCCGACCCGCACAGCCCCTGGCAGCGCGGCACGAATGAGAACACCAACGGGCTGCTACGGCAGTACTTCCCGAAGGGCACCGACCTCAGCAGACACACCCGCGAGGATCTCGCTGCCGTCGCAGCTGCCCTCAACGGCCGCCCCCGCAAAACCTTGGGCTGGAGGACACCCTCCGAGACTCTCAACAGTCATCTACTATCAACATAAAACGGAAGTGTTGCGACGACTCCTTGAACCCGGGCTGTGCAGCCGGATCGGGGTGGGGGCCTGTAGCTGTTTCGGGGGCAGTGGGTGTAGTCGGATCGGGGTGGAGGACCGGGGCCGGATGAACCTCGTACCGTGCGCCTTGGAGGCCGCCGCCTTCCTGGGTCTGGGTAAGCCAGCCCTCGGCAACCAGGCGGCGCACGATGAGGCGGACGGTGTCCTTGCCCGTGATGCCGCAGGCGCGGCCGGCCTGCGCATTGCGGAATTCGGTCCCGGTGTCGGCGCAGAACGACGCGTACGCGTAGACCTTGAAACGGTTGCCGCGCAGAGCGTTGCGGGCGTACGCGGAAGCGCGAAAGAAGCGTTCCGCCGGGGCCCCGTTCTCGTCACGGCGCAGCAGCCGAAGCCTGCGGGTGAGCGTGGAGCGGTGGGTGGAAACCGCGGTCATGGCGGTTCCGTCTTCCAGCCGTTCCAGCTCTCGCATGTAGCCGTTGACGGTCACGCGGTGCAGGCCGAGGGCATCGGCGATCCACTGATCAGAGGCGTACGAGCCTTGTCCTCTGTGGCCGAGATCGAGGACAAGACTGGCGACGCGGACAGCGTCCCCGGGAAGGGGCGCCAGCCACGCCAGAGGCATGATCGTCAGGAAGGGTTCGACTGGGACAGCGACGGTGGGGCCACTGCCCGGAGGACGTGGTGCAGGCAGGCCAGCAGGAGGCAAAACGGCAGGTTGAGTTGGCTCGTCGACTCATGCGGGCAGCCTGCCGTGTGGCAGACTAAACATCGGTTCGGACCTGTTTTCTGAGGCCGGTTTCCGCGCGCTCTACTCGCCAAAGTTGATAAGCGCGGTCTTCGGTTGGTTAACAGGACCGGCAGGTCCGTTCCACAGAGAGCCCCGGAGTGCTTACGCGCTTCGGGGCTTTGTGCTGCGTGCCCGCCGGTGTTGCCGCCGCTCTGTTCCGCCGAGGCGGGCGCAGGGCGCCGTGAAGTTTGCACACGATGGCTCGCCCGTATGGGGCGGTGCCTTCATGTCCGAGCGAAGTTAGCACAGAGAGTTGCTGGCCGGGAGAGCCCTCGTGGCTCTGACCTGGGAACACATCGAGGCTCCGCTACTCTCCGTAAAGAGTGACGGGGTCTCGGTCGCGCGAAAATCTCCCTGACGCGTCGTCAGCATTCCTTGATCATCTTGCACATCGACTGCACAAGATGCCGGAAACTGCGGGAAGCTGCGAGAAGGTATCGGGGGGGGTTTTCCCAGGTCAACGGGCAAGTCCAGCGGCTATCGTCGCATGTGGCAATTTTGACGATTTGCCCTGTTTCTCAGATGTCCCGGAAGATCTCGATCTGCGCGCCCACCGAGTTGAGCCGCTCCGCCAGTTCCTCGTAACCGCGGTTGATCACATACACATTGCGCAGTACGGAGGTCCCCTCGGCCGCCATCATCGCGAGCAGTACCACCACGGCGGGCCGCAGCGCCGGCGGGCACATCATCTCGGCCGCGCGCCACCGGGTGGGGCCCTCCACCAGGACCCGGTGCGGGTCCAGGAGCTGGAGGCGGCCGCCCAGCCGGTTGAGGTCCGTCAGGTAGATCGCGCGGTTGTCGTAGACCCAGTCGTGGATGAGCGTCTTGCCCTGCGCCGCGGCGGCGATGGCCGCGAAGAACGGCACGTTGTCGATATTGAGACCGGGGAACGGCATCGGGTGGATCTTGTCGATCGGGGCCTCCAGCTTGGAGGGCCGGACCGTCAGATCGACCAGCCGAGTACGTCCGTTGTCCGCCGGGTACTCCGTCGTGCGGTCGCAGTCGACGCCCATCTCCTCCAGCACCGCGAGCTCGATCTCCAAGAACTCGATCGGTACCCGGCAAATCGTCAGCTCGGACTCCGTCACCACGGCGGCGGCGAGCAGACTCATCGCCTCGACCGGGTCCTCGGAGGGGGAGTAGTCGACATTCACATCTATGTGCGGGACACCGTGCACGGTCAGCGTCGTCGTACCGACGCCGTCGACCCGTACGCCCAGCGCCTCCAGGAAGAAGCACAGGTCCTGGACCATGTAGTTGGACGAGGCGTTGCGGATGACGGTCGTGCCGTCGTGGCGGGCGGCGGCCAGCAGCGCGTTCTCCGTCACCGTGTCGCCGCGCTCGGTCAGCACGATGGGCCTGTCCGGGGTCACCGAGTGGTCTATCCGGGCGTGGTAGAGACCCTCGGTCGCGGCTATCTCCAGGCCGAACCGGCGCAGCGCGATCATGTGCGGTTCGACGGTCCGGGTGCCGAGGTCGCAGCCGCCCGCGTACGGCAGCTTGAACTGGTCCATGCGGTGCAGCAGCGGGCCGAGGAACATGATGATGGACCGGGTCCGCCGGGCGGCGTCCGCGTCGATGGCGGCAATGTCGAGCCGGGCCGGCGGGACGATCTCCAGATCGGTCCCGTCATTGATCCATCGGGTGCGCACACCGATGGAGTTCAGCACTTCGAGGAGGCGGTAGACCTCTTCGATCCGGGCGACCCGGCGCAGCACCGTACGGCCCTTGTTGAGCAGCGAGCCGCAGAGCAGGGCCACGCAGGCGTTCTTGCTGGTCTTGACATCGATCGAGCCGGAGAGCCGGCGCCCGCCGACGACCCGCAGATGCATCGGCCCGGCGTAGCCGAGCGACACGATCTCACTGTCGAGCGCTTCACCGATGCGAGCAATCATCTCAAGGCTGATGTTCTGATTACCGCGCTCGATGCGGTTCACGGCGCTCTGGCTGGTGGCGAGCGCCTCCGCAAGCTGACTTTGTGTCCAGCCCCGGTGCTGACGGGCGTCACGTATGAGCTTGCCGATGCGTACGAGGTAGTCGTCTGACATGGCGCCAGGTTATCTCAGATATGAGATGGAGATCGTGCGGGGGTGTGGCATTCGGGTGATGGGTGCGATGAGAGCAGGTGAGGACGGGAAGTGTGGGGGATGGTGGGGGAGGTGGGCGATGAGCCTTGCCGCGGCGGCCCCGTCTCCGATTCCGGGTACGTGCCACCGTTCCCATCGTCTGCCCGGTGCGGCGGTCCGGCACGCGGGGCGCGTCCGCGCGGGTGGCGCGGAGCGCACCGCGCACAGCCGTCCGGGTGTCACGCCGCGGACAGCGCGATCCTGCCGGGGTGCGGCGGGTCTCCCCGAGCTGGTGCACCCCGGCGGCGTTCCCTTGCCGGGGCGCCGTCTGTGTCTGTGTCTGCGTCTCGTCCGCCGCGACCACGGCAGCGGGATCGCCGACGCTAGTGGCGCGCGACGTCGTAGCGCCCTGGCGCGACAGCAGCGCAGGGGTGGTGCGTCCGGCGCCCCGTTCCCACCCACGCGGGCGTCGGCGCAGCCGCCCCGCATCTGGGTGACGTGCCGGGCAGGATCGGTCGGCGTCCATGACGCCGAAACCAAGGGCCGCCGCCGTGTCCTCGAATTACGGCCTCCCCGACGACAGGGAGACCACTACCTGTCGCGGGGGAGGCTGTCAGCCAAAATCGGCACGCTCGTCTCCGTGTTCAAAGAAGTAATAAATACCTGCGGACACGCAGTGCCATCGAGTAACGGGATGCGTCGCGCCCGCAACACTGTGATGTCCACTCATCCATGACGTGGAAGGTGCTCACTCCGGGAGAGCGAGGCGCCGATCGGCCGACCAGGAGTGATTGACATTGGAAAAGTCTGAATTCCTTACCGACCTGAACACCGGCACCGGTCACTCCGTGATGAAGAAGCTGCCGGAGGTCACCCTGGCCTTCTGGATCATGAAGATCGCCGCGACGACGCTCGGCGAGACGGCCGGTGACCTGTTCGCCCAGACCCTCGGACTCGGCTACTTCCTCACCACGGTCGCACTGTTCCTGATCTTCGTCGTCACGCTGGTCGTGCAGCTGAGGTCCACCCACTACAACCCCTATTTCTACTGGACCGTCATTCTGTCCACCAGCATGGCCGGTACCACGATGTCCGACTTCATGAACCGTGACGCCAGCTCTGAATACCTTTCCGGCGGGACCACGTCGCTGGGCTGGGGGCCGCAAGGCCTGGGACTGGGGTACCCCACGGGAGCCGCGATCCTGATCTCGCTCCTGATTGCCATCTTCGTCATCTGGAAGTTCACCGGGCTGACGTTCTGCATCCGCGACATCGTCACCTTCCGAGGGGAGGCTCTCTTCTGGTCGGCGATTCTCGTCTCGAACACGCTCGGCACTTCCATGGGTGATTTCCTTTCCGACAGCTCCGGACTCGGCTATGCGGGTGGCGCGCTTCTCGTCACCGGGCTGCTCGTGGTGCTTCTCGCACTCATGCGGGTGCCTGTCGTGCCGAACGTCCTGCTGTTCTGGATCGCGTTCGTGCTCACGCGCCCTCTCGGGGCCACCGTCGGCGACTTCCTCACCAAGCCTGTCGCCAAGGGGGGTCTCGACCTCGGGACGGCGGGCTCGTCGGTCGCGCTCCTCGCGCTCCTCTTCGGCCTCGTGGCCCATGCTCATGTGCGGGAGCGGAGGAGCGCTGTGCCGCGCAACGAGGTCCTGTCCGAGAACTCCTGAGCGCGGTCGGGCGCCGGCTCGGGCGGCTGCCGAGCGGATGACTGCCGCGCCGCGGCGCCGTGCCGAGGAGGCCGGTGCGAGATGGGCGGCATCGTACGGGCTGTCCTTTGACAGTTCCGCTCTGTGCGATCGGATGGTTGCAGACACTGCAGCGATGGATGGCGGTGATGCCCCATCGCCGGGGATCCAGGTTCTCCAGATCGAGGTCCGCGACGGAGTCCTGGGCAGGCTGAAGCCTTGGGAAGGGTGGCCGCAGCTTCTCGTTGCCGAACAACGCGCGCGTGCTCACTGTGCTGCGGGTCAGCTTCTGGCATCGGTGAGAGCCGCCGCTGAAGATGAGACTTGACATGCCCTCTGAACTAGCCACTGTTGATTAGATGAATATCTAATCGAGGCCATTCTGGGGCATGGGAAATGAGAGTGGAGCTGACCAGGGGGTTCTCGCTGCGTGTGAGCTCAGATCGCCATCACGCCGCCGCTGTTGTCGTGGACGATGGCCTGCCACTCCAGCACCGGGCAGGCAGCGACCAGCAACGTGTCCAGCCCGTCCACGCCACCCCCCTCCGGCTACGTTTCCGCACCGGCTCCATTCGAGGGGCCATTTTCGACGCCCCCGCCCTCGGGCAGGGGCGTTGCTCGAGATGGTCTGTTTCAGGATGCCTTTTGGTCGGCGGGCTTCTCGATCTCGGTGGTCACCCGTGCCCCTCGGAAGAGCACCGGGAGCCACAGGAGACATGCCAGCAGGGGGACCGCGGCGTAGGTGGCCATGCCCACACTGGAGCCCAACCCGTCCATGAGCGCGCCGAGGACGAGATAGCCGATGCCGATGAGCGCCGACTCCACGAATGCGATCATCGACAGCAGGCTCGCCCGGTGGCGCGACGGCACTGCCTCGTTGAACACGTTGTCCACGATCACGGCGGTGATCTCGGGAATTCCGACCAGGACCAGGAACGCGGCGATGGTGACCCAGACAAGGCCGAGGCCGCTCAGGCCGAGAGCCACGGCGAGCGTCAGGAGAGACACCGGGACGATGACCCGATACCCGATGCGCCGGTCCGCGCGGTCCGACAGCAATGAAGTGAGCCCGCCGGCGAAGAATCCCGCCGATATGACCACGCTGACCAATGCGGTGCCCGCTCCCTGATCGGAGAGGGTCTTCTGCGTAAAAATGATGTACGGCGTCAAAGTCGCATGCATCAATCCGGACACCACGACAAGCGTCACGAGCGCCGGCGTGGCGACCCGAAGCATCGCCCGCCATGCTGTGGCGTCGCCGTGCTCCTCCTCGGCTCCGTCCTGCTCGTCCACCGCGTCCGCGCCGCGGATCTCGGGCACCCGTGACATCAGCACCACCACGGCCAGGACGAGGCACGCCGCCGAACCGACGTAGACGACTCCCCAGGAAATCTGCTGCAGTTGGCCGCCGAAGACGATGGCGGCTCCCGAGGTGACCGTCCCGAGCATGGTGAACCGGGACTTGATCTTGACGTAGCTGGCCGTTGCACCACGACGCACGAGCAGGTCGTACAGCAGGGCGGTGTCCGAACCGGACACACATGCCATGCCCACGCCCTGCCCGATGAACAGCGCCAGGAACACCCAGTAGTTGGAGAACGCCACCTGACCGAGCAGACATCCAGCTATCAGCACCTGGCCGATCACGATGCTGGCACGCCTGCCGATTCGGTCGGCGATGACTCCCGTCGGCAACTCCGCAAGTCCGCTGACCAGGTAGAGCAGTGTCTGCAGTAGGGCCACTTGCCCGGCGGAGAAGCCTCGCTGATAAAGGAAGAGGACGAATACGCCGCGCTGGAACAGCGTGTTGGCGAGCACGGCGTATACGTAGAACGGGCGCGTGACGCTTCGTGCTGCATCGTCGACTGCAGCCGACCCGCCAAGGGCCTCCGTGGTGCCGGTCATGCTGCGCGCTCCCCCTGGTGACTCCGGTGATCATTAGTGTTGGACCTCCGCCGCCGAGATGACGATGCGTCGGCGGGGACCAAGACGCGTGTCGTCGACGGAGATGAACGCCGGACCGCGCCGTGCGAGGAGCTGCGCATCAGCTCGCTCGAACGCCTCGCCCGCCCGAGGAGCCGTGACCAGCGCTAATCGCCGTGGCGACACGCGCGCACCCCCCCCGAAGGCGACCCCATCACTCTCATCTAGGGGTTCACACTATGAAAGTGCACTACCAGGTTGGGGTCCGCACTCTCATTCTGAGCTTCGGCTCTCAATCGGGTGATCTCGTAGGGGAACCAGTGAAGTCGGTATGAGGTGTATGGGGTGAACTCCTCCAGGCTGGTCATGGATCCGATCTCGGGCGGGATGCGGACCAAGTTGCTGCCGTAGAGCACCAGGTGTTTGACCGCTGTCAGCCTGGCGATGCTCGGCGGCAGGGTGATTACCTGCCGCCGCTCTTCCGGGCTCAGCTCGGTGAGGGGGCGGAACTCTTCGCGCCCGTCGGCGGCGGCCTCATCGACCAGCTCCAGCAGGTGTTGCCAGCCCGGGGCAGAGGTGTCCTGCCGTTCGGTGTGGAATCCGACGCGGGCTCGCGGGTGCGGCCTGGACTGGTCGAAGCACGAGCACGCGTCCTGGCGGGGCCCCCGCCGCTCCGGGGCTGGATCTGATGTGTCGCCCCAGCGGTTCACGTAGAGCTTCGGTTCTTCCGTGTCCGTCATGGCACCAAGATACGGAGGTTGCTGAGGGCCGCTTCAGTGACTATGCGCGCGCGAGAGACTCAGGGGCGAACGCTTGCGTGGGGAAGCTGGCGCTGCTGATGGGGAATTGCGTGACGTTCCACATGCGGACGGGACCGGAAGTAGACGTTGATGGAGGAGTAGGACACTGAGACTTCGTGGTCGTCCATCAGCCGGTTCCAGATCTCTCGGAGATCGAGGCGTTGGGCGAGCATGGCGTCAATCAGGGTTCGTGTTGAGTCGTTGATCGCGGGGGCGGGCCGTCTGGCTGGCTGCCCCGTCCTGGGACCTTTCCTGGACCTGTAGGTGCTCGGCGCTGGCATTTCCAGGATGGTGCGGATGGTCTGGGAGGGCAGTTGGTGGCGTCTGGACAGGTCACGGATGGTCGCGGTCCCGGACTGGGCAGTCTCGCGGATGCGGAGGGCCAGGTCCGGGCGGTCGGCCAAGGGGACGGTGCTGGGGAAGCGGACGTTCGGCTTGTTGCGTCGTCGTGGCGATGCGACGTCGGCCAGGGCCCGTTCGAGCGAGCGTCTGGGGCGGCCGGAGGCTGCTGCGAGGCGGGAGAGACTGGGTTTGCCGAACCAGAACGGTGGGCCGCAGAGGAAACGGTGCAGGTAACTGGGCTTGAGGTGGTTGGCGCGAGCCAGGCGTCGGATGTAGGAGTCGGTTGTCTCTCCGAGCCGTGGCGGAACCTGGATGGGAAGCAGGGCAGGGCGGTCAGTTGGCACGCGGGTCACCTTCGGGCCGTCTTCTTGGACGGGGACGTCGTCGCGGTCTCCGCGGCGTGGTCCAGGGGGATCGCGTCGATTGCTTCTTTGGCCACACGCTCGGTGCCGTTGAGGATGGCGTCGATCGCGGCGCTGCGGATCGCGTGAGACAACGCTCCGATCATGCCGTCGGCCCGGTTGTGGAGGTAGCGGTCCAGCTTGACCAGGCTTCCCGGCGGGTGTTCGTGCAGGAGCAAGGTCTCTTCCATGGTCGCGACCAGCCTCTTACATTCGTCTCCGTAAGGAAATGGGCGGGTGGGAACGAGAGTGAAGCGGCCCGCGATCTGGGCGCCCCGTGTGCCGGCTAGTAGTTCGCTGGTCTCCAGGCCGATGCCGGCGTAAACGAACGTTGCGGGGATGCGTTCCGAGAAGTACTTCAGGGTGTCGGAGACCTCGCCGCCCGCCCGCGTGACCTGCGAGACATTGTGGATTTCGTCGACGAGCACGAGGCCGGTGCGAGTGTCGGTGCAGACGCCGACCACTGCCTCGATGATGTCCGTCATGTTCGATCGGCCTCGGACGGGAAGGCCAAGGAAGCGGGCGAACTCAGCGGCGACCATGCGGGCGGTGGCCGCGGGCGGGACGGTGATGTAGAGAACCGGGATGCGGTCGGCGATGTTCGGGTGCCGGGCCCGGTCGAGGAGTTCGTGGGACCGTCCGAGCTGGGTGATGGCGCTGGTCTTGCCCGTGCCGGGAAGCCCGGAGACCATCAGGCCGCGGCGGGCACTGATTGCGTGCCGATTGAGCGGGACCAATCTGCGGCCACAGATCACTGTCTTCTCGACGAACGAGGTGGCGACCGTGAGCATGCGGGCGTGACGGCCGAGCCGATCGTCGTCGTAAAGGTCCCGGGCGGTGGGAGAGAGCTGCTCCAGGTCGCCGGGAGACAAGAGGACCGGGGGCGCGGGGGAGCTGTCGATGAACCTCCGCCATCCGTCCAATGTGGTGAGCTGCCGGTCGGCATCGGCGTCGACCTCTAGCAATGCGGTTTGTCGGGCCGTTAGTTCAGGGGTGGTCACGAACGCCTCCAGGGATTGGCGAGCGGGTCGAACAAGCCCAGCGGGATGACCTTGGCCAGGCCGGAGTCCGCATCGTCCTCCGGCGTCGCCTCGGTGACCGGCGGGTCAGGATTCGACCGGTGGGTCGTGGTGGCCCGGGTGCGGGCAGCGACGCGGCGGTCTCGCCGGGAAGCCCTGGCCGGACGGGCGTTCTTCTCTGCGGGGCCGTCGTGGGCTCGCTGCAGAAGGGCAGCGGCGGCATCGGCGATCTGTTCTTCGCTCCCGCCGGGCGCCTGTTCACGAGCGTGGTCCCAGGCCATCTCACCGAACGGGACGCCGACGCGGTGCAGGTGCTTCCAGAACACCGTGATCCACCGGTCAGATCCGTCGCGCCGGTCGCGTACCCAGATGCGGGAGACGTCGTAGGGGTCGTAGTGGATCTCCCATCGGAGTCCTTTCGAGGGGACCACCGGCTTCAGCCGGTGGGGGAATCGAATCCGCGACCGTGCTGCGGAGCAGCGCAGAGTCTGGTCCTGAACCTGACTCGTCGTCACATTTGGTAGCATTTTGGTTGTGGCTAGAGGTGATCGCCGGGAGTCGCTGAATCTGCGTGTTCCCCCGGACTTGAAGCGGCAGGTCGAGGAGTACGCCGACGAGGCGGGCATCTCGATCAACGCTGCCGCGTGTGTTCTCCTCGCCGATGCCCTGCGCCTGGAGCGGAGGCGCCAGAGGTGATCCGTGCCTACAAGTTCCTTCTGCGCCCCACTGCCGGGCAGGAAGCCGCGCTGCGGGCCATGCTCGCCGATCACTGCTCCCTGTACAACGGCGCGCTCCAGGAACGGCGGGACGCCTACCGGCACAGCTCGAAGACCGGCATCAAGTACGGCGACCAGTCGGCGCAGCTCAAGGAGATCCGGGCGGTCGACCCCGGGCGTCAGGGCCGCTGGTCCTTCTCTTCGCAGCAGGCCACGCTTCGGCGCCTGGACAAGGCATTCCAGGCGTTCTTCCGCCGCGTGAAGGCCGGTCTCACACCCGGATACCCCAGATTCAAGGGCGTTGGCCACTTCGACACCGTCATCTTCCCGAAGGACGGCGACGGCTGCCGGTGGGACTCCGCCCCGCACGACCGTCAGACCCGTGTACGCCTGCAAGGCATCGGGCACGTCCGCGTGCACCAGCACCGGCCCGTCAAGGGCCGCGTGAAGACGATCGGCGTCAAGCGGGAAGGCGACCGCTGGTACGTGGTCCTCTCGTGCGACGAGGTGCCCGTCGAGCCGCTGTCGGCCACCGGTGCGGTCGTCGGCATCGACATGGGCGTCACCCACTTCCTGACCACCTCGGACGGCGAGCACATCGCCAACCCCCGCTTCCTCGAAACGGCGGCCAGAGAACTGGCCGAGGCGCAGCGGCACCTGGCGACGTTCCCCAAGCGCACCAAGCGGCGCACGAAGGCGCACCGAGCCGCCGCACGGAAGGTCGCCAAGATCCACGCGAAGATCCGGCGCCAGCGCCTGGACCACGCCCACAAGACCGCACGCACCCTCGTACGCGACCACGACGCGATCGCGCACGAACGGTTGAACACCGCGGGCATGACCCGCACCCCCAAGCCGAAACCCGACCCCGAGCGGCCCGGCACCTTCCTTCCGAACCAGCGGGCCGCGAAGGCCGGACTGAATCGATCGATCCTCGACACGGGTTGGGGGGTGTTCCTCGCGATCCTCACGAACAAGGCTGAAAGCGCCGGTCGGACCGTCATCGCAGTGGACCCCCGTAACACCTCCCGCACCTGCCCGTCCTGCGGGCACGTCGCCAAGGAGAGCCGGGTCACCCAGGCGAAGTTCCAGTGCACGACGTGCGGCTTCACCGCGAACGCGGACCACGTCGGCGCGCTGAACGTCCTCAACAGGGCTGGGCCGGCCCTCTGCGAAGTGGCCTAGCCACCGACGCAGGAAGCCCGCGCGTTTACGCGTGGGTGGAGTCACAGCCCCTTCTTCTCCGCCACCCCGGAGTGCTGGCGGCGCATGGGGGGCAACTCGCGAGCGTCATAGGTGCGGTGGTTGATCCGGATGCCGTAGGCGTTGATCGCCTGCCACCGTTCGGGCAGCAACTCGATGTAGTCCTCGCCGCTGAGCGGGGCCGGAACGTAGCCGCACGACTCCAGCAGCGTCGCGTACTTCTCGTTTGGCGAGAAAGCCCGTTTCGGAGAGTCCGGGTCCCGCAGTGCATCGTGCGGACGGTTCTGCCAGCAGGCTTTACCGACCGCAGGAGCTCGTGCACCGGCTCTGAACTGCGGCGATTCATAGACTACATGTTCGTGACGATGGGATGGGGCTGTCGCTGTGAGTTTGATGTTTTGGCTTGCCTCGGGAGGCGTTGACCAGGCGTGTTCGTCGCCAGCGAAGACGGTCGCAGGTCATGGCCGCTGCTGCCAGAGTGCGGTCATGACTACGACACCGGATGGACGGCCCATCCCTCCCGCGCATGCTGATGAGCGCGCCATGCTGGAAGCATGGCTTGACTTTCACCGTGCGACCCTCGCCCTCAAGTGCTCGGGCCTCAAAGATGATCAATTACGAATGGCCTCGGTGGCGCCGTCGTCGATGACGCTGCTGGGTCTCGTCCAGCACATGGCTGAAGTGGAACGCAACTGGTTCCAGCGCGTGTTTACGGGCCAGGACGTGTTCCCAGTCTTCGGGGAGAGCAATGCTGATGGCTTTGGTCTTCATCCGGACCGTGGACTCGACGAGGCGACGGCTGTCTGGCAAACGGAAGTCGCTCGCGGCCGTGAGCTCATCGCCGCCGCATCACTGGACGACTCCGGTCGCCTGTCCGAACAGGAAGCTGGCCATGTAGGCGATCACGGCGTGTCGCTGCGCTGGATCATGGTCCACATGATCGAGGAGTACGCGCGTCACAATGGCCATGCCGATCTGATCCGAGAGCGCATCGACGGAGTCGCCGGGGCATGAGGCGCGTTTCCGCGACACGAATGACCGCACGGACGAGCCGCCACCCCCTCAGCTGACGGTGGCTCGTTCGGCCTGGCCGGCGGGATCACGGGATGGGCCCGTCCACCGGGGCGGTGGACGGGCCATGAGGTATCAGCGGGATGCGATCAGGCCGACGGTTCCGGCCCGGTGAGGCGGGCTTCGAGGTCTGCGACGCGTCGGCCCTGGAAGCGGAGGTTAGAGCGGGCGGCTTTGAGCCGCTCGTCGAGGGTGCGGTTGTCGGTGCTCAGTTGGCGGACCCTTTGTTTGAGGGTGGTGTTCTCGGTGGTAATCCGCTGGATGGCCTCTTCGGTCCACTCGGCTTGCAAGTCCCTTATCTGGCCGAGGAGTTCGCTGATTCGGGTGCGCTGGGCGAGGATCTCGGCCTGGGCTGCCTTGAGTGCGTCCTCGGCGTTCAGCGCGCGCTCGCGCCAGGTCGCCTCGCGCTCGTCGTCCTGTTCGGCGAGCATCCGGGACCGCCGGTCACCGGCCTCCGCCATCGCCATAGCGACGGCGGCCCGGGCCTCGGGGTTGTCATAGAGGAAAGTGCGTGAGACGTTCGCCCGCAGGGCGACAGCAGCGACGCTGACCTGGGCTTTCTCGCGCCGCAGCCGGGTGATGGACTCGCAAACCCGCAGGAGGGCTGAGTCGGTCCTGCTGCGGCGTGCTGCCAGGGCAGCGGCGGTGCGGGGCTCGGGGACGGTGTTCATGCGACGTCCTGTTCGGGGTCGGTGTCCTCGGGTGTGTACGTATTTCTGTACTCGCTCTCCCCTTCGGCGCCCACGTCGACGAGGTCGGCGGCGCGGAAGGCAGTGGACCAGACGCGGTGGAAGTAGTCCTGGGGTTTGCGCAGGTCCAGGGCGAGGGCGTCGTCGAGCAGGCCGAGGCCGGCCAGGGCCTTCTCCAGACCGTCGATGGCGCGGGCGGTGGGTTCGAAGTAGACGTGCAGGTAGTCGGCGGTGGCGTCATCCGGGGCGCCCTCGGCCAGCAGTCGCCACGGCTCGCGCTTGCGCCTCCAGTAGAGAAGATCGGCCCCGGGCAGGACGAACTTGTCGCAGGAATGGCAGTTGAGACTCCAGGGGCAGTCCCCGCCGTCGACGACGGGCTGGAAGGTGCAGAAGCCGCCCTCGGCGGGGGTGCTGCGGCGGCCAAGGTCGATCGCGATGGCCATGGCGTGCTCTTGGTTGAGTGGCGTGAGGTCGTCGGTGAGGATTTCGCCGGGGTTGGCGGCGCCGGGGCCAGCCACCCAGACGTGCTGGAGCACGCTCTCCAGGTCGGACTGAGCGAGGTGGACATAACGCTCGGCCATGCGCTCGGATACCTGACCGAGGTAGCGGCGGATGTGGGTCAGGCTCGCTCCGGCTCGCAGCAGGCTGGTGGCCAGCGAGTGCCGGGCTTGATGGGGCACCCACCGGCCGATGTCGAGACCGTTGATCCATGCTTTGAAGCCCCGGTGGAACCACTGGTAGGACAGGGGCCGACGGCTGTCGCTGTTGCGCTGGTTGCTGGGAAACAGCGGCAGATGGGCGCGTTCCTCCGGGGTCGGCGGGCGGTTGTGGCGAGTGGCGAACAACGCCAGGGTCTTGCGCTGTCGCGCTTCCAGCCGCTGGTGGAGCTGTTCAGGGATGCGGATCGCGGCGTCGTAGTTGCCGACCTTCGTCTGGTCGTGCCAGAGCATGGGGAGCCCGCCGTAGCGGCCCAGGCAGTCCAGACGCAGTTTGATCACCTCGCTGCAGCGCCGTCCGGTGACGATGATGGTCTCCCAGGCGTCTCGGAGTCCGCGGTCTGCCGGGTCGTGGCAGGCGGCGAGCGTCTGCAGGTTCGTCTCCGCGGCGAGGGCTCGGGCGACTTCGTCGGAGAAGGGGGTCTGTGTCCGGGTGATGATCCTGCCCGGAGAGGGCATGGCGGTGACGAAACCCCGGTCGAGGCCGAGCCGTTCGGCTTCGCCGGATTCCAGGGCTTCCAGGAGGATCCGCCGGGTGCGGGTGAAGACCATCTGGCGGGTGTAGGCGGTCACGATGGACGGTTTGCCGTGCAGGCCTTTCACTCCCAGGGACGGCAGTCCGTCCAGTTCGCGGAGTCGTTGGTCGGCGGCGAAGTCGTGGACGTGGTGCGGCCGAAGCAGCCTTGGGTCGTGACCGCCGCCGGGGGCCTGGATCTCCAGGAAGGCGCTGAGTTCGGTGCAGGCTCGCCGGGTGCCGTCGAAGGTGTGACCTGAGCGCGGGCAGCTCGGGGATCGCAGTATCGCGGCGAAATGATCCCAGGCCAGGTCGCGGAGCCATCGCTGAGATATCGAGGTCAGGTCGATGCGTGGCGACCGGTTGTTCAGCCTGCGGCCGAAGTGCACAGTGTTCAGGTAACCCTGCTCGCGGGTCTGCTCCGGCGTCACATAGAGCGGGGTGAGCAGGTCGATGAGGATCCGGGCGAGGTAGGAGGCTTCCCGGCCGACTGTGGTCAGCCGACCCCCTTCCTCGTCCGGGTCCACGCTGCCGGCGGCCAGGTCGGTGAGCGAGTGAAATCCGTGGTCGCGGCAGTAGTCCGCCAGGCTCTGGATCTGGGTGAGTTCCCAGCGCCTGCCCGATCCACGGGCATGGACGAACAGTCCCCACTGAATCTCGGCTCTCAGGAGCGGGTGCAGGCCGCGGAGGTTGATCTGACCCGGTCGGGATACCGGCGCCATCCTTGAGCACCACCACCGGAAGTCCGACTCGTTGTCGTAGGAGACTGGCACTGGCGAACCGACCCGCTCGTAGCGGTTGCCCCACTGCGCTGGCAGCACCGCCCCGCCCGGCCGTCCTTCCCTGAGATAGCGCCGGTGGTGCCGATAGCAGAGCCCCAGGGGCGATTCCGCCAGGTCAGGGCAGACCACAGCTTTGCAGCGTCCATATCCGGGCCGGGGCAGTTGCTTGGCCAGCCAGGTGTCGAAGTCGGCGGCGTCTCCGTGTCGGTCGCGGTAGTGATACCAGCTGAACTGGTGGTGGTGACACAATTTCAAGGTCAACTGGCGCGACGGCCGCTCGGGGCAAAGCCGACACAGTCGCTCACGCAGTTCCTCGCCGTGCCCGACCAGATCGGCGGTGCGCAGGAAGTCCGCTCGGGACCGCTCAGCGCGCAGCTGCCGCCACGCAGTCTCGTGGGCGCCGCAGAGATCTCCCCGGCCCGCCCTCGGTCGCTCGCAATCGGTGACCAGGCAGACCCATCGGTAGACGGGGTGGTCCGGTGGGATCTCGACGATCTCCGAGCGGAACACGGGGTCGAAGGACGGAGAGTTGACCAGGGCGGTCATGATCTCCAACCGGTCCCGTCCCTCCCGGCTATCCCGCACCGGGGTCAGAACAGGCGCGGTCACCGCGTCTCACCCCAGACCGCGCGCAGAGCGGAGTCGAAGGCGGGGTCGTGGATGTCGACGTGTCCGTAGACCTCGTCGACCGTGGCGGCCGAGGCCCAGCCGCCGGTATCCCGGGCTATCAGCAGGTTGCCGTCGGCAGCGTCGAGGACCGCGGAGGTGAACGTGTGCTGGAAGGCATGGGGCTTCACCAGCCCGAGCCCGGCGCGTTTCCCGGCCCGGCCGAGCATCCGCCGGGCACCGACCGGCGCCCACGGCTGTCCGGCGCTGGCACCGTGCAGTTGGACCAGGAGCATGCCGTGTCCGGCGCCGCGCGGATACTCGCTGGTGAGGTACTCGAAGTAGGTGTGCACCATCTCCGGGCTGACCCGTTTGATCAGCCCGCCGGTGACCGTGCCGTGTTCGACTTGCCAGGGGTGCTTGGTCTTGGCCTCGGCCCGGTTCGGGTTGCCGGGCCGGTGGCAGACGTGCAGGTGCGGGGTGCGGCACTCGCCGCAGGACGCGTTCTTGCGCAGGTGCAGGTCGGCCAGGTGCAGCCCGCAGAGCTCGCCAATCCGCAGGCCACCGTCGGCCAGCCAGGTCACCACCATCCGGTCCCGGGCCGAGTTCGCCGTCTCCAGCAGCTTCTCCCTCGCCCCGTCGGGCAGCATCTTCGGGTGCCGGCGGTGCGGTCCTTTCGGCGCGAGCGGGTTCGCCGGCATCGCGGACTTCACATGCCCGAGGAACGAGCGGCGACGGTCCACCCGCGACGGCAGCCGCGTGCCATCGAGCTTCTCACCAAGGCCCACGTTGACGCCGAGGGAGGCTTGGTGCAGATAGAAGCCCTTCAGGCAGGAGGCCGCGATCGACAGCGCGGACCGACCATAGGGACGCTTGCCCACCCGCCACGGCTCCCCGAGCGGCATATGGACCTCGGCGCCGACGATGCCCATGTACCTTTCCAGGTCACGCAGTTGGACCGTCGCGAAGTCCAGGCACTCGCGCTCCAGCCATCGCAGATGGTCCACCAGGTAGTACGCGTAGGTTTTCTGTGTGCCTGAGCCGTCATGGACGCGCAGGAACCGGTCCGCCTCGGCGTGGAGCGTGCTCTCCGGCCAGACGATGGTCCACGACCTTCGCCCGCCCTTCCGCTGGACCCTCAAGTCCCCAACAACAAGCTGCCGTGCCACTCGTCCTCCGTACCGACTCCAGAACATGACGAACGTCCTGAACCCGGTCGGTAAACAAGCCCATGACGTCCACGCCACAGGCTCGAACGGACATCACGAACAGCACAAACCACGGTCGGTAAAGACGGCGACGGTCCACTCCTCCAGCAAGCTCTGCAACTCGGGCAAGGACCACAGTGGCCCGTTCTCCAGGCCCCGGCCCCGGCGGTCCACCGACCGGCCGGTGTAGCCTGCGACGAACTGCGCGAACAGGGTCGCCACCGACCCCAGCGTTTTCTCGATCGCGCCCTTCTCGAAGGGTGACGCCTTGTGAGTCGGCTGAAGGCTGATGCCCAGGTAGCGGCAAGAGGCGCGGAAGTTGTTCGAGATGAAGACCTTGCCGTGGTCGCAGACGATCGTGTCCGGCACGATCACCGGCTTCGCGGCCGCGTGCTCCAGCCCCTCGTCCAAAGCCAGCAGCCGCCGGTGCGGCATCGCCGACCTCGACATCCGAAGGGCCTCGGACCAGCCAGGACGCATCGTCTCCGGGGTGATGCTCCGGGCCAGGAGAGCAGAGGCGTCGGCCGCTTTTGTCGTCGGTCGCAGCACCACAGCGGCCAGTGACCTGGTCGCCAGGTCGATCATGGCCGTCAACTCGACCTTCTCGGCAATGCCGTCGTCCAGCCGTACCAGGACATCCAGCGGAGTGGAGTCGATCTGCATCCATTCGCCCGGCGCGCAGGCGGGCACCTCCCCGAACGGACCGGCCGGACGCGCGTTCACCGAGCCTGTCGCGTGGGTTCCGGCCGCCAGCCTGTCGAACAGCCGATAGAGCGTGCGCTCGGACGGCATCTCGACACCTTCCGCGTCCTCGCGTGCGTTCAGGATCTGGGTCGCCCGCCAGACCACGAAGCCGATCGTTTTCGACGACGCCTCGGCGGTCTCCTCGATCGCCTCCCGCATCGCCTCGACCACCGCCGGGGCGACCCGGCCGAACGATGGCATCTGTTTGGCCGACCGGCCATCGGCCAGTCCTACCGGCCCGTCGCGCTGGTAGCGCTGGCGCCGCTGCTTGACGCCGCTGGCCGTCATCGCGTGCCCGCCCGCCGTCAGCTCGGCAGCCTTGGCCCGCTCCCGTTGAGCCGGCGAGTTCCGTTCCGGATCGAACTCCGGCCGTGGCACCGTCCCCGCAGGAGCATCCGGCGGTAAGCCGTCAAGAACCTCCAGAATGTGCCTCTCCCACCAGCGAGCCTGTTCAGCGGCGCTCTCCGGGAATTCCGCGATCCTGCCCGTCGGAGGCACTCGTCGCACTTTCCCCGTCACCGTCCACCTCCGTCCGCCAGGCGCACGATGGTGGACGGCCCCAGCAACTCGACCGCCAGTCCCTCGGCGGCCACTTCCTGGAGCCAGAGGAGATGGAACAAGCCAGGCAGCGTCTCAAGCCGGTCGCCGGCGGCATCGGCTCCGATCATCAGCGGGACCGGGGCCGAGAGAGCTGCCCGGAGCCGGTTCACGACCGGTCCGTGCAGGCACCGCGGGTGCCGGTAGCGCGACAGCCACCGAACATTCGCCAGAAGCGCCGCATCCGGCACCCCGACCCGCTCGAAGCCCCATCCTGCCTGGCCGCAGGCCAGGCGGGTGACCTCGAACGCTTCCGCGTCCTTCGGCTCGATCCGTTTATCGGCGCGGACATCGACGACCACCGCCGAGCCGTCCGTGCGGCGTACGAAGTAGTCCGGAGCGTGCCGACGCTCCCGCTCGCCGTCGTGCCAGTGCAGCCAGAACGGTTGCGAGGCGATTCCCACCACCTCGGGATCGAAGTCCATCAGCAGAAGCCGGTCCCGCTCCGGCCACGATTCGAAACCGACGTGCTGCCCGGTCGTTGCCGCCCAGTACCAGCCGGAGAAGTGACGCTCACCGCGCGCCCAGCGAAACGGCCGTACGGCGGCCACGTCCTCGAACCGGGCCGTCACACAGTCCAGCAGCGGACGCCGCCGACGCTCGCGTACAGCATCCACGTACGACACTCGACGTACGGCTCTGCAAGATTTACCCCGACCGGTACGGCCATCCAGCACCCCCAGCGCGTCACCTCGTACGACTAGGTTCGCTGGCAAGGAAGCCGAAACGACTGGGTTCGCTGTCAAACGCCTCGATTGGATGACAGCGGTCACGGGCAGCCGGGCATGACCGTTCCGCGGTGATGTACTAGAGTTATCTCGACATCGAGATATCTGCCGAAGGTGCACCGCAGCCGCCGAACCGTAAGGGTTACCTAACTAAGCCTTACCTCAGCGGATGGTCGAGGAGCCGTAGGCGGCACCACGCAGCGCCCGCCGTAATGAGGCGCGGCGCGGTGGTACGCGCACATTGATGAAGGAGACTGTCGTGTCGGCGAACAGCTTCGACGCCCGCAGCACGCTGCGCGTGGGCGACGAGTCGTACGAGATCTTCAAGCTGGACAAGGTCGAGGGCTCCGCGCGCCTCCCTTACAGCCTGAAGGTGCTGCTGGAGAACCTGCTCCGCACCGAGGACGGCGCGAACATCACCGCCGACCACATCCGGGCGCTGGGTGGCTGGGACTCCCAGGCCCAGCCCAGCCAGGAGATCCAGTTCACGCCGGCCCGCGTGATCATGCAGGACTTCACCGGTGTTCCGTGTGTCGTGGACCTCGCCACCATGCGTGAGGCCGTGAAGGAGCTCGGCGGCGACCCGGCGAAGATCAACCCCCTCGCGCCGGCCGAGCTGGTCATCGACCACTCCGTCATCGCGGACAAGTTCGGCACCAACGACGCGTTCGCGCAGAACGTCGAGCTGGAGTACGGCCGCAACAAGGAGCGCTACCAGTTCCTGCGCTGGGGCCAGACCGCCTTCGACGAGTTCAAGGTCGTCCCCCCGGGCACCGGCATCGTCCACCAGGTCAACATCGAGCACCTGGCCCGTACGGTCATGGTCCGGGGTGGCCAGGCGTACCCCGACACCCTCGTCGGCACCGACTCGCACACCACCATGGTCAACGGCCTCGGCGTGCTGGGCTGGGGTGTCGGCGGCATCGAGGCCGAGGCCGCGATGCTCGGCCAGCCGGTCTCCATGCTCATCCCGCGCGTCGTCGGCTTCAAGCTGACCGGCGAGCTGAAGCCCGGCACCACCGCCACCGACCTCGTGCTGACCATCACCGAGATGCTCCGCAAGCACGGCGTCGTCGGCAAGTTCGTCGAGTTCTACGGTGAGGGCGTCGCCGCCACCTCCCTCGCGAACCGCGCCACCATCGGCAACATGTCGCCGGAGTTCGGCTCCACCGCCGCGATCTTCCCGATCGACGACGAGACGCTGAAGTACCTGCGTCTGACCGGCCGTGACGAGCAGCAGGTCGCGCTCGTCGAGGCGTACGCCAAGGAGCAGGGCCTCTGGCTCGACCCGGCCGCCGAGCCGGACTTCTCCGAGAAGCTGGAGCTCGACCTCTCCACGGTCGTCCCCTCCATCGCCGGCCCGAAGCGCCCGCAGGACCGCATCGTCCTCGCCAACGCCTCGCAGCAGTTCGCGCAGGACGTCCGCAACTACGTCTCCGAGGACGAGGAGTCCGGCAAGGAGTCCTTCCCGGCCTCCGACTCGCCGGCCTCCTCCAACGGTGTGCCGTCGCGTCCGACCACGGTCACGGCCCCCGACGGAACGACGTACGAGATCGACCACGGCGCCGTCACCGTCGCCGCGATCACGTCCTGCACCAACACCTCGAACCCGTACGTCATGGTCGCCGCGGCGCTCGTGGCCAAGAAGGCGGTCGAGAAGGGCCTGACCCGCAAGCCGTGGGTCAAGACCACGCTCGCCCCGGGTTCCAAGGTCGTCACCGACTACTTCGACAAGGCGGGCCTGACCCCGTACCTCGACAAGGTCGGCTTCAACCTCGTCGGCTACGGCTGCACCACCTGCATCGGCAACTCCGGCCCGCTGCCGGAGGAGGTCTCCAAGGCGGTCAACGAGCACGACCTGGCCGTGACCTCGGTGCTCTCCGGCAACCGTAACTTCGAGGGCCGCATCAACCCCGACGTCAAGATGAACTACCTGGCGTCCCCGCCGCTGGTCGTCGCGTACGCCATCGCCGGTTCGATGAAGGTCGACATCACCAAGGACGCCCTGGGCATCGACCAGGACGGCAAGCCGGTCCACCTCGCGGACATCTGGCCCACCGAGGCCGAGGTCAACGACGTCGTCGCCAACTCCATCGGCGAGGACATGTTCAACAAGTCCTACCGGGACGTCTTCGCGGGCGACGCCCAGTGGCAGGCGCTGTCGATCCCGACCGGCAACACCTTCGAGTGGGACCCGCAGTCCACCTACGTGCGCAAGCCCCCTTACTTCGAGGGCATGACGATGGAGACCACCCCGGTCTCCGACATCACCGGCGCCCGCGTGCTGGCGAAGCTGGGCGACTCGGTCACCACCGACCACATCTCCCCGGCCGGTGCGATCAAGGCCGACACCCCGGCCGGCACGTACCTGACGGAGCACGGCGTCGAGCGCCGCGACTTCAACTCGTACGGCTCGCGCCGCGGTAACCACGAGGTCATGATTCGCGGCACGTTCGCGAACATCCGCCTGCGCAACCAGATCGCCCCGGGCACCGAGGGTGGTTACACCCGCGACTTCACCCAGGCCGATGCCCCCGTGTCGTTCATCTACGACGCCTCGCAGAACTACCAGGCCGCCGGCACCCCGCTGGTCATCCTGGCGGGCAAGGAGTACGGCTCCGGCTCGTCCCGTGACTGGGCCGCCAAGGGCACCGCGCTCCTCGGCGTCAAGGCCGTCATCGCCGAGTCGTACGAGCGCATCCACCGCTCGAACCTCATCGGCATGGGCGTTCTCCCGCTCCAGTTCCCGGAGGGCGCGAGCGCCGAGGCCCTCGGCCTCACCGGCGAGGAGACCTTCTCCTTCACCGGCGTGACCGAGCTGAACAACGGCACCACGCCGCGCACGGTGAAGGTCTCCACCGACACCGGTGTGGAGTTCGACGCGGTCGTCCGCATCGACACTCCCGGTGAGGCGGACTACTACCGAAACGGCGGCATCATGCAGTACGTGCTCCGCAGCCTGATCCGCAAGTAGGGTCCGGCAGCAGGAGGAAGGGCCGCATCCCGGTGACGGGGTGCGGCCCTTCGGCGTCATGCGGCGGTGGTGAGCATGTGAATGCCGTGCAGCTGCGTCATGACGTCCCGCAGCGAGCGGCAGTCGCGCGGCCCCGCACCCGGCAATGGCCGCGTCGCGCCATGACCGTCCTCCAGTGCGTCGGCCGGCCCCGTACGGCCGTGCCCCGCGCGCGACGGCATCGGGCTTCTCCCGCAGGGCGATGCAGCGGCGGGCCGGGCCGTCGATCGGACGGCCGGTGCCGGCGGTTCATGCGTGGGCTCCTTCTCGCGAGACGGGTGCGGCCTTCGTCCTCGCGGCGGTCCGGGGCAGCAGCTGTACGAGACCGGCGAGCGCCAGGGCCACCAGGACCAGGTAGACCAGCCCGTGCCGGAAGGCGGTCGGCACACCGTCGGCGAGGCTGCCGTAGTAGACGATGCCGACGACGCCGACCCCGAGCGCCCCGCCCACCTGCTGCGCCGTGGTGAGCACCCCGGCGGCGGCCCCGGCGTGCTGCGGGGCGACCCGGGACAGCACGGTGGTCATGATCGGGGCGAGCGCCAGGCCCATGCCGATGCCGTCGAGGACGAGCACCGGAACCAGCCATCCGATCGCCACGTCCTGCGCCACGAGGACGAACAGCACGCCCAGCCCCAGCGCTCTGGTCAGCCCGCCGAGGGCGATCGTCTGCCGGCCGATCCGCGCCACCAGTCGCGGCGCGAGCAGCGAAGCGCCCAGATAGCCCGCGCCGATCGGCACGAAGACCAGCCCGGCCCCCAGCGCGTCGAGACCCCGTCCCTGCTGGGCGTAGAGAGCGAAGATCAGGAAGTAGGCGGCCATGCCCATGCTGAAGGCAAGTGCGGTGAACAGCCCTGTGGTGAAGGCTCGTTGACGGAACAGGGCCGGGTCGATCAGCGGAGCGTCGTACCGCCGCCGCCTGCCGTACGCCACGAAGAGCCCTGCCGCGCCGGCGAACGACGCCCAGGTCCACAGCGGCCAGCCCTGCTCGCGCCCCTCGATCAGTGGCAGCAGCGTGGCGACCAGGGCCGAGGTGACGAGTGCGGCGCCACCGAGGTCGAGCCGGACAGCCTCCGGAACCCGGCTCTCCGGAATCACCCGCCGGGCGACCGCCAGCACCGCGATGCCGATCGGAACATTGATCAGGAAGCAGGCCCGCCAGCCCAGCCCGAACAGATCCGCATGGATGAGCACGCCGCCGATGAGCTGCCCGAACACCGCGGCAAGACCCATGGTCAACGCATAGGCGTTGATGGCCCTGAGCTGGGCGGGTCCGGTGTACGCGGTGCGGACGATCGCCAGCACCTGCGGTGAGAGGAGTGCGGCCGCGGCGCCCTGCACGACGCGGGCGGCGACCAGCGCCGCCGCGTCGGGCGCCAGACCGCAGGCGATCGAGGCGAGCGTGAAGAGTCCCATCCCGAGCATGAGCGTGCGGCGGCGTCCATGGATGTCGCCGAGCCGTCCGCCGAGGATCAGTCCGGAGCCGTACGCCAGGGCGTATCCGGCGACCACCCACTCGATGGCGGCGGAACCGGCATGCAGGTCGCGCTGGGTGGCCGGAATGGCCACATTCACGATGAAGAAGTCGAGGACCGTGATGAAGACACCGGTCAGTACGGCCGGCAGGGTGCCCGCACGTGGCATGGCTGTTCTCCCCAGGAGGTCGAAGGAGTGGATAGAACGATCGGTCTACGTCGAGTGACGCCCCATAGTAGATAGACCGGTTGTTCTACCGTCAACCCCGTGTCAGAATCGGTGACGTGACGACGACGAGACCGGGCCCCCGCGAACGGCTGCTGGAAGCGGCCCGTGACCTCACGTACACCCATGGCGTGCACGTGGGGGTGGACGCGATCCTCAAACAGGCCGAGGTCGCCCGCCGCTCGCTCTACCAGCACTTCGGCGGCAAGGACGGCCTGATCGCCGAACTCCTGCGCAGCTACCCGGGCGACGCCCGCTACCGCCAGGTGATGGACGACGCCGGTGACGACCCGCGCCGGCGGATCCTCGCGGTCTTCGACGAGCTGGAGAACGTCACCCAGCGCCCGGCGTTCCACGGCTGCCGCTACACGTCGGCGGACCTGGCCCTCACCGACCCGGAGCACCCCGCGCACGCGGCGGTCCGTGCCTTCAAGGACGGCCTGCACGAGCTGTTCACCACCGAACTGACCCGCTACGGCCACCCGGCCCCGGAGTTCGGCGCCAATCAGCTCCTGGTGCTGATCGACGGCACCCTGGCCCACGCGGTGACCCGCCCGGACGCCCATCCGGCCCTGGCGGCGCGGGCAATGGCGGAGCTGCTGCTCGACGCGAGCGCCTGACTGGCGCGGTGGTGGGTGCCCCTGGTCGGAAGCCCGGCGGTCACTGACGTACGGATCCGGGCGGCGGTGACCGGCGCGAACACGACGACGACCGTGCGACGACCGGCCGGACCTCCGATGTGCCTACTGAACTGCTTCAGAACGCGCGGCTCTTGACACCCTTGACGAAGGACATCCAGCCGGTCGCGCGGAAGACGAGCACCGGGCCGTCCGTGATCTTGCTGTCGCGCACGGGAACGAGGCCCGAAGCGCCGTCGGCCACCTCCACGCAGCTGCCGCCGTCCCCGTTGCTGTAGGTCGACTTGCGCCAGGCGGCCGAATTCGGTTCAGGTGCGGTGCTCATCGGCTGCGTGCTCCTTCGCCGCCGATTCGATCAGGGCCAGGGACGTCTCCGGCGACAGAGCGACGGCCCTGGCCAGATCGTATGAGGATTGAAAGTCCGCCACCAGGGCGGGTTCGTCGACCAGTTGGCCCGTGTAGGAACCTTCGGTGTACACAACCGGCGGAGCATCGGCGAACTGCATGAGCGAGACCATGGTGTTCAGGAACGGATGTGCACCGGCGGAAAAGGGCAACACCTGCAGAACGATGTGCGGGTGGGTGCGTGCCATCTCGACGAGATGCATCAGCTGGTCGTGCATCGCGACGGGACCGCCAAGGGGTACCCGGAGTGAGGCCTCATGGAGAATCGCCCAGAAGAGGGGCTGATCGCTGCCTGTGAGTAGTTGGGCACGTTCCATGCGTGTGTTGACGTGTTGCTCGACGACGTCATTCGGGGCGTACCGCTGTACGGACTTCGTCAGTGCTCTCGCGTAGACAGGTGTCTGGAGCATTCCCGGGATCACCATGGGGGCGAACTCGTTGATCGCTGTTGCCCGTTGTTCCAGTTCCGCGGCGTCGGCGAAGTAGTCCGCCACCTTCGACTTCCCGGCCAGCCGGCACAGCCGTTCCAGATGCTCCCCGCTACCGAAGAGCTGATCGAAGACGCGGGACATGTCGATCTGCGGCCGCCGATTCGCCGACTCGAACTGCCCGATGTACGAACCCGAGCAGAACACCCGCTCGCCCAGCTGCTCCTGGGACAGCCCGGCGGCCTCGCGCAGGCGGCGTAATTCGGAGCCGTAGAAGGCTCGTGGATTGGTGTACGGGTCCAGTTCCTTGGGTTGCGGCATGTGGCGGAATGTAGCCGGACACGAGGCCGCCGGACTCGGAAACGAGGTACCGGCCACCCCATCGTGGACGGTCCGGAATGCAATCGTGGATCAGCGGGTTTGCAACCTTCGCAGCACGCGGCGCGCAGAGCACAGAGAGCGGATGGCACCCATGGGCGAGTTGATCCTGATCCGGCACGGCGAGACCGAGTGGTCCCGGAACGGGCGGCACACGAGCCACACCGATCTGCCCCTGACCGAGCTCGGCGAGCGTCAGGCGCGTGCTCTCGTGCCGCTGATCGCCGACCGGAAAATCGGGCTCACCCTGGTCAGCCCGGCCCTGCGCGCCCGGCGCACCGCCGAGCTCGCCGGGCTGGACTCGCCCCGTGTCACCCCCGACCTGCGCGAGTGGGACTACGGCGGCTACGAGGGCGTGACCACCGTCGAGATCCACCGGACCCGGCCCTCCTGGAACCTGTGGACCGATGGCGTCACCCCCGGCCCCGAGGCGCACCCCGGGGAGACGCCGGCTGAGGTGGGCAGGCGCGCCGACCGCGTGCTCACCGAGGTCCGGACGGCCGCTGAACAGGTGGGGGACGCGGACATCGCTCTCGTTGCGCACTCCCACTTCCTGCGCGTGCTCACCGCCCGCTATCTGGGACTGGCTCCGGCCGGGGGCACCATGTTCCAGCTCGCCACGGGGGCCGTCTCCCGGCTCGGCACGGAGCACGGGCAGCCCGTCATCACCGCCCTGAACCTGGCCCTGCCCGAGAGTCTCTTCCGCGCCGCCGTCCCGGAGTCGCCCGAGCAGGACTGAGCAGGTCCACGCTGTTCACTCCATCGTGTCCGTCCCCATGTCGGCACGCATCGCGTCCCGCACCCGGGTCAGGGCCTCCAGCACCTGGGCCGCATGCTGCTCGTACTCCGGCATTCCGTGGAGGAGACCGTCGGCGACCGCGTCACGCAGGTCACGGACCCGTCGGAAGTACAGGAGCGCAGGTTCGACGACTGCTCGTGGCGCGAAGACCTCGAACTGATAGCGCAGTTCGTAGCAGTCCGTGAAGCAGGCGCGGGCGGCCCGGGAGCGCTCCTCGGCGGACCGGGACCTGTCCCGTGCGATCGACCAGAGTTCGCTGCGCGCCTTGGCCAGAGCGGACAAGTAGGCGCTGTAGAGGTCCCGTCGGCTCGTCCGCCACTCCCGCCTGGTCTCCCGCAGATCCCGGCGACGTTCGATGACCAGCGCCGAACTGAGGGCGATGACCGCGCCTGCGACCGTGCTGACGACCGTTATCCAGCTCATCGCGGCAGCGTAGGAGAGGGGCGGGCTCCTGAACAGACCCTCCTGCCTGATTCCGGTGCGCCGGTGCGGCGCTGGTGGCGGTACGTATATTCGGCTGGTGCGACGCGGCGATCAAAGCTGTGACGTGGGCTTTTGCGGCCCGGAGAGCGAGTATGAACCAACAGCGAGGAGCAGGCCGATGACGACAACCGCTCGCCCAAGCGTGCAGCACGAGGACGACCAGGTGCGGGTCACCCGCTGGGACTTCGAGCCCGGGACGCGTACCGGCCGCCATGTTCATGCGCATGAGTACGTGGTCGTGCCGGTCGTCGACGGTGTCATCAGCGCCTTCGCGCCCGACGGGTCGGTGACCGAATCGCAGCTGCGGGCCGGTGAGTCGTACGCCCGCCCGGCCGGTGGCGAGCACGATGTCGTCAATACCGGCAGTGCCTGGCTGGCCTTCGTCGAGATCGAGATCAAGGCTGCCTCCGTCGGCTGACCGGCGAGGAGTGCATCGACGGCCAGTACCACGTCGGGAGGTACCGGCCGCCGGTGCGAAAAGGGTTGCGAGCTGCTGTCGGTTTGCTGTGCTGAAGTGAGTTGGAGCGAGCGGGAGTGAGCCCCTGTCGGGGGGCGTGGGGGGTGGGAACGGGGGTTCTTGGGTCGAATGGGTGACCTTTGGCGCCGGTGTTCGTTGGGCTGGGTGGCAGGTGTCCGGCCTTGCGGGAGGGGGTGGCGTGGTGGGTGGTTTGCGGGAGCCGGCGGCGTCCTTCGTGGTGCCCGGGCCTTGCGGGGTGGCGGTCCGGGACCGTCTGGGGCACCTCACGGCCCGGGACGAGACCGTACTGCGTGCGGTCGGTGAGTACCAGGGGCGTCTGGCTTCGCGTGATCTCAAGGCTCGTTGTGCGGATGGTCTGGAGCACAGTGGGGACACCTGGGCGTCGCGCAAGCGGGAGCTGACCGGGGTGTCGTCGTCGCGGATTGCGGGTGCGATCACCAAGGCCACGCACGATCAGTGGGCGCTGGCCCGCCGTTGCCAGGCAGCGCATATCCAGAGCCTGGAGGCCGGGATCAGGACACTGCGACACCGGCTGTCCCTCCCGATCGGGGAACGCGGTACGAAGCGGGCTGCGGGCGGTTACCGGTCGAAGAACGAGTGGTTCCGCAAGTCCCGCCGCCTCGCCATGCTGGAAGACCGGCACGCCGCCGCTGTCTCCGACCGGCAGGCCGGACGGGTCCGGGTGGTGCGGGGCGGTAAACGGCTCCTCAACACCCGCCACCATCTCACCGAAGCCGAGCTCAGCGAGAAGCAGTGGCGGGAACGGTGGGAGGCGGAGCGCTGGTTTCTTGCCGCTGACGGTGAGTCGGGGAAGCGGTTCGGGAACGAGACGATCCGCGTCACCCCGGACGGCGAGGTCAGCATCAAATTGCCTGCCCCGCTCGCGCACCTGGCCAACGCCCGGCACGGCCGGTACATCCTCACCTCCCACATCGCCTTCGCGCACCGGGGCACGGAGTGGGCCGACCGCATCGAAGCGAACCGGGCCGTCGCCTACCGCATCCACCTCGATACGGAGCGTGGCCGCTGGTACCTCACCGCGTCCTGGCAACGCCCCGCCGTCCGGACCATCCCGTTGGAGACCGCCCGCGCCCGGGGCATGATCGGTGTCGACACCAACGCCGACCACTTCGCCGCCTACCGGCTCGACCGGCACGGCAACCCCATCGGCGGGCCCCGGCGGTTCTTCTATGACCTGTCCGGTTCGGCAGGCCACCGCGACGCACAGATCCGCCACGCGCTGACCCGCCTGATCAACTGGGCGGTGCGTGTCGGTGTCGCCGCGATCGGCATCGAAGACCTCGACTTCACCGCCGAGAAGACCCGGGAGAAACACGGCCGCCAGAAGCGGTTCCGGCAGCTCATCTCCGGCATCCCGACCGGCAGGCTCAAGGCCCGACTGGTGTCGATGGCCGCCGAACAGGGGCTCGCGATCGTTGCGGTCGACCCGGCCTACACCTCCATGTGGGGTGCCCAGCACTGGCAGAAACCGCTGGTCACCCCACGCCGAAAGATGTCCCGTCACGATGCCGCCGGTATCGCGATCGGACGACGCGCCCTTGGACACCCGGTCCGGCGTCGGACGGCACCGCCCCCACACGACCGGAGTGATCGTGCGGGGCATCGGACCGTCCAGGCCGGACCGGGTGACCGGGGGCGTGAGGGAACCCGCCCGCCCACTACGGACCGCGCCCCTGGAGGCGTGCCGCCGAGTGGGAAGCGAAAGCGGGAACCCAGTGCATCCAACACCGTTCGGGATGCGCCCAGTACGCAGCAGTGGGTCCAGGACTCACTTATGCACACTGGTTAGGAACGGTAGAAGCCGAGCGAGGAGAAGAGATCAGGCCGACTGCTCGCCGTTGTCCTCGTCGCCGTGGTAGCCCACCGAGGTGAGTGCGTAGGTCACGACCCTGACCGGTTCGGCGAGATCGAACTCCAGCCAGGCGGTGGGCTCGAAGGCCAGCCACTTGGTGCTGGACTCCCCGTCGATGAGGTTCTCCTTCACCTCACCGCCGCCGGTGTTCTCGTCACTGGCGCGGACATCCGTGACCTTGTCCGTGACATTGCCCGGTATTCCGGACGAGAAGCCGCCATCGATGCCCGATGACCGCTTTTTGCCGTCAGGCCCCTCTTCCACGGTGTTGCGCCAGTCCGGCTGCTTTTCGTCTGCCTCGAACGAGGAGGTGAACGTCTGGTCGGCTGTGGGCTTTTCACCCCTTTCGAGGGAACTTGCCGACTGGGCGACGGCCGCCGTCGGGGCGGTCACGACCAGGACCAGTGAGGCCGCAATGAGTGTGGCTGTGCGGCTTTGTCTCTTGCGAGAACCATGTCGGGGCTGCATGCCGAGCCATTCCTCCTGAGGAAGTGCGCATTGGACAACGTTGTCAGAGACATGCGCAGGATCCAGTAGGGAGCCAAGTGGCTGGATGTGTCAAGGGTGTTGGACACGAACAGCCGGGCGAATCGACCGTATTGCGGAAATCGTTACACCTGGGCGAGGGCGCACGGTGCCCATGTATCCGCGAGGTCTCAACTCGGGAAAGACTGTCGCCCAAACCTGCATTCGATCTTGCTCAGTTGGCCGCAAGTGGACTATACCTGTCGGCGTCTGCCCGCCGTTTTTCACGCGGGCGGACAAGGGGGGCCGGGGGAACGGTCGACGGGTTGCCGTGGGGTGCATCCGCCGCTCGATCTCCCGAATCCCCCACTGCATACGGCTAGCCTGCAAAATCAGCATGACCCAAGCGCAACTGACCGCGGTGGCGGGGCCCTTCGCCTGAGGCGAATTTCGACGGGCGACCGGTACACACCGCCTGAGTCCTGGAGAAGGCGAGGACTTGAGCATGGGATCCACCTCCGGCCACACGAATGAGGGCCTTGGCCGTCGCGACGTGATCAAGCGGTCTGCCGCACTCGGTCTGATCGCCGTTCCGACCATGAGCTTCCTGTCGGCGTGTGCGAGTAGCGACAGCGGCACCGACGACACGGTCAAGAAGGGCAAGACGAGCGCCAAGAACCCGCTCGGCGTCAACGAGACCGCTGCCCTCGACGTCGTCATCTTCGACGGCGGACTCGGCCAGCAGTACGCGATCGACGCGGAGAAGAAGTACAACGCGGCCTTCCCGAAGGCCCCGAAGGTCAAGCACACCGGGACCCAGAAGATCCAGTCGCAGCTGCAGCCGCGCTTCAACGGTGGCACCCCGCCGGACCTGATCGACAACTCGGGCGCCGAGCAGATGGACATGGGTGTCCTCGTCGGCAAGAAGCAGCTGCTCGACCTGACGCCGCTGATGGACGCCCCGTCCATCGACGACCCGAGCAAGAAGGTCCGCGACACGCTGCGCCCCGGTGTCCTGGAGATGGGCCAGTTCGACGGCGACCCGGTCTGGATCATGTACTACGCGTACACGGTCTACGGTGTCTGGTACTCCCAGACAGCGCTCGACAATCTCGACGCGCAGTACCCCGAGAACTGGGACGACATGCTCGCCCTCTGCGAGAAGGCGAAGAAGAAGGGCATCGCCGGCTGGACGTACGCCGGTAAGTACCCGTACTACCTGCCGTTCTCGCTCTACCCGTTCATCGCCAAGATCGGTGGCCGGGAGGTTCTCGACAAGATCGACAACCTGGAGCCGAACGCCTGGAAGGACCCCGCGGTCAAGGCGGCGTTCGAGGCGTACTACGAGCTGTACAAGAAGGGGTACATCCTCAAGGGCACCCCGGGCATGACCCACATCCAGTCGCAGACCGCGTGGACCAAGGGCAAGGCGCTCTTCATCCCGAACGGTTCGTGGGTGGAGAACGAGGCGGCGCCCACCACGCCCAAGGACTTCAAGATGATGGTCTCGGCGCCGTCCAGCCTGGACGCGTCCGACAAGATGCCGTTCGGCACCATCTGGGCCTCCGGTAGTGAGCCCTTCATGGTCCCGGCCAAGGCGAAGAACCCCGAGGGCGGCATGGAGCAGCTGCGCATCATGCTCTCCGAGGAGTCCTCGAAGAACTTCACCAAGCAGGTCAAGTCTCTCAGCGCCTTCAACGGTGGCACCGATGGTCTGACCCTGTCCACGGCCATGCAGGCCGGTGTCGACGCGCTGACGAAGGCCGGCGACAACGTGGTGAACCCGCGTCTGCAGGACTGGTACGTGAAGCTCCAGAAGGAGCAGATCGGCGTCGCCGGCATGGGCGAGATGATGGCGGGCCGCGCGACCCCGGCCGAGGCCATCAAGAAGATCCAGGCCTTCGCGGACGCGGCGGCCAAGGACCAGTCCATCAAGCACTACAAGCACCAGTGAGCAACCGTCACCAGCGGCGGCACCCGCGGAAAGATCGGGGTCGGTAAACGATGCAGCACGGCAAGTACCGGTTCATTGTGGGGTTCTTGGCAGCCCCACTGGCGTTGTACGCGGTCTTCGTCATTTGGCCGTTCATCCAGTCCATCTACTATTCCTTCACGGACTGGACCGGTCTGAGCCCGGACTTCAAGATGGTCGGCTTCGACAACTACACCAGGATGCTGAAGGACGACATTTTCTGGAAGTCCTTGCAGCACAGCGTGTTGCTTGTGCTGCTGCTGCCGCTGGTGACGCTGGGCCTCGCGCTTTTCTTCGCCTTCATGCTCAATGTCGGCGGCCGGCGGCGGAAGAACGCCACGGTCGCCGGCGTGCGGGGCTCGGGCTTCTACAAGATCGCCTATTTCTTCCCGCAGGTGCTCTCGATCGTGATCGTCGCCCTGCTCTTCCAGTTCGCGTTCAACCCCAGTGACGGGATGCTGAATTCGACCCTGAAGGGCATCGGTCTCGGCTCCATCCAGCCGGACTGGCTGGGCGATCCGAGCCTCGCGCTCATCTGCGTCATGTCGGTGCTGATCTGGTCGACGGTCGGATTCTTCGTCGTCCTGTTCTCCGCCGGAATGGCGTCCATTCCGAAGGACTTCTACGAGGCGGCGCTCCTCGACGGCGCCAACCGCATCACGACGTTCTTCCGGATCACCCTGCCGCTGCTCTGGGACACGGTGCAGTCGGGCTGGGTCTACATGGGAATTCTGGCGCTCGGCGTGGAGGCGTTCACGGCCGTACAGGTCATGACCGTGGGTCCCGGTGGTCCCGACTACTCGACCACGGTCCTGCCGCTGTACGTGTACCAGACGGCCTTCCGTGACGGCCAGGCAGGATACGCAACAACGATCGGTGTCGGACTGCTCATCGTCACCATGGCCTTCGCGGCCATCGTGATGCGACTGGGCCGGCGCGAGCGGCTGGAGTTCTGATGAAGACCACTGACACCCCTCCCGCGCCTGCGGCGGACCGTGTGTCCGTGTCGAAGGTGACCGTCCCCGGCGGCAAGAAGGAGAAGAGCAGCGAGGGCTCCGTCCTCAATGTCTTCTCGCACGGTGTGCTGATCATCTGGGCGATCCTGGTCGTCATGCCGCTGCTCTGGGCGGTGATGGCGTCCTTCAAGACGGACGACTCGATCCTGTCGACGCCGTGGGCGCTGCCCGACAAGCTGCACTTCGAGAACTGGTCGCGCGCCTGGAGCCAGGCGCACATGAGCGACTACTTCTTCAACACGATCGTCGTGGTGGGCGGCTCGCTCATCGGCACGCTGCTGCTCGGTTCCATGGCGGCGTACGTACTGGCGCGGTTCGACTTCCCGGGGAACCGATTCCTGTACTTCCTGTTCATCGGCGGGATGAGCTTCCCGATCATCCTGGCGCTGGTCCCGCTGTTCTTCGTGATGAACAACATGGGTCTGCTGAACACGGTGCACGGGCTGATCCTGGTCTACATCGCGTACTCCCTGCCTTTCACCGTCTTCTTCCTCACCTCGTTCTTCCGGACGCTGCCGACCTCGGTGGCGGAAGCGGCGATGCTCGACGGGGCGTCGCACACCCGGACGTTCTTCCAGGTGATGCTGCCGATGGCGAAGCCCGGCCTGATCAGCGTCGGCATCTTCAACTTCCTGGGGCAGTGGAACCAGTACATGCTGCCGACGGTGCTGAACACCGAACCGGATCACCGGGTGCTCTCCCAGGGACTGGTCGAACTGGCCACCAGTCAGGGATACAAGGGTGACTGGTCCGGCCTCTTCGCCGGTCTGGTGATGGCGATGCTGCCGGTCCTCGCGGCCTACATCGTCTTCCAGCGTCAGGTCGTCGCGGGCCTGACCGCGGGAGCCGTGAAGTAGCGGCCCGCCGAATACCGCATAGACGGACGAACCGCCTGCCGGCCCTGCGCCGGCGGGCGGTTCGTCCGTTCTTTGTGTCCGCACATCGGGGCCTGCCCGCTCATCCGAGGCTCGGATTGCTCAAGGTCTTGACGGGGAGTACCCCAAAACGTCAGCTTAGAGTTCACATGTTAGAGAAAACGGTAGGAGTGAGAGAGTCGATGGAGACTCCGGGGTCGCAGACATCTCTGCATCGCGCCAACCTTGAGCGGGTCGTGCGCGCCGTACGTATGGCGGGTTCGCTCACCCAGGCGGAGATCGCCAGAAGCACGGGCCTCTCCGCGGCCACGGTCTCCAATATCGTTCGCGAACTGAAGGACGGCGGCACGGTCGAGGTGACCCCCACCTCGGCGGGCGGCCGCCGGGCCCGCAGCGTCTCCCTGAGCGGTGACGCGGGCGTCGTGATCGGCGTCGACTTCGGGCATACGCATCTGCGGGTGGCGGTCGGCAACCTTGCCCACCAGGTGCTCGCCGAGGAGTCGGAGCCGCTGGACGTGGACGCCTCGTCGGCGGAGGGCTTCGGCCGGGCGGAACAGCTGGTCAAGCGGCTGATCGAGACGACCGGGATCGGCCTGGACAAGGTGATCGGAGTGGGCCTCGGCGTTCCCGGTCCGATCGATGTGGAGTCCGGCACGCTGGGCTCCACATCGATCCTGCCGGGCTGGACGGGCATCAACCCCAGCGAGGAGCTCGCCGCACGGCTGGGCGTGCCGGTGTACGTCGACAACGACGCCAACCTCGGGGCGCTGGGAGAGCTGGTCTGGGGGAGCGGCCGAGGGGTCAAGGACCTCGCGTACATCAAGGTCGCAAGTGGTGTCGGCGCCGGTCTGGTGATCGACGGGCACATCTACCGGGGGCCGGGCGGCACGGCCGGCGAGATCGGCCACATCACGCTCGACGAATCGGGTCCCGTCTGCCGCTGCGGCAACCGCGGATGCCTGGAGACCTTCACGGCCGCGCGGTACGTGCTGCCCCTGCTCCAGCCCGGCCACGGGCCCGATCTCACGATGGAACGGGTGGTTCAGCTGGCCCGGGAGGGCGATCCGGGCTGCCGCCGGGTGATCGGGGACGTCGGGCGGCACATCGGCAGCGGCGTCGCCAACCTGTGCAACCTGCTCAACCCCAGCCGGGTGGTCCTCGGCGGATCCCTTGCCGAGGCGGGGGAGCTGGTGCTCGGGCCGATCCGCGACTCGGTGTCGCGCTACGCCATTCCGAGCGCGGCACGGCAGCTCTCGGTCCTTCCCGGGGCCCTCGGCGGGCGGGCGGAGGTGCTCGGCGCGCTGGCTCTTGTGCTGAGCGAAATGGGTGATTCGACCCTTTTGGGGGGTGCATTGTCGACAGCCGCACCTGCCTTCACTTAGATAACGAATGGCACCGTTGTCATCTCGTTAAGGATTTACTCCTTGACGCTGACGTCGCAGCCGAGTTGACTTCCAGCCACCTCGGCCGCAACGTCGCGGCCTCGTCAGGGAGGTTCGAGAATGAACACGCGTATGCGTCGTGCCGCCGTTGCCGTTGCCGCCACCACGATGGCCGTCTCGCTTGCCGCTTGCGGCAGCGCCAAGGAGTCCGGCGACAAGAACACGGACACCGGCTCCGCGAACAAGGGCAACGATCTCAAGATCGGTCTGCTCCTTCCCGAGAACCAGACGGCCCGGTACGAGAAGTTCGACAAGCCGATCATCGAGAAGAAGATCAGCGATCTCACCGGCGGCAAGGCGAAGGTCATCTACGCCAACGCCAAGCAGGACGCCACGCTGCAGACGCAGCAGGTCGACACCATGATCACCAACAAGGTCGACGCGCTGATCGTCGACTCGGTGGACTCCAAGGCCATCGCGGGCGCCGTGAAGAAGGCCAAGGACGCGGGCATCCCGGTCGTCGCCTTCGACCGCCTCGCCGAGGGCCCGATCGACGCGTACACCTCCTTCGACAACGAAGAGGTCGGCCACGTCCAGGGCAAGGCCCTGCTGGAGGCCATGGGCTCCAAGGCCGACGGTGGCACGATCGTGATGATGAACGGCGCGATCACCGACCCGAACGCCGCTCTCTTCAAGAAGGGCGCCAAGGCGGAGCTCGACGGCAAGGTCAAGGTCGGTAAGGAGTACGACACCAAGGAGTGGAAGCCGGAGAACGCCAACTCCAACATGGAGGCGGCGATCACCGCCCTCGGCAAGGGCAAGATCGACGGTGTCTACTCCGCCAACGACGGCATGGCGGGCGGCATCATCACCGCTCTGAAGGCCGCCGGTGTCTCCAAGCTCCCGCCGGTGACCGGTCAGGACGCCGAGCTGGCCGGTGTGCAGCGCATCGTCGCCGGTGAGCAGTTCATGAGCGTCTACAAGCCGTACGGCCCCGAGGGCGAGGCCGCCGCCGCGATGGCCGTGGCGCTGGCCCAGGGCAAGAAGCTCGACTCGATCGCCACCTCCACGGTCGACAGCCCCACCAGCAAGGGCGTTCCCACGTTCCTGGTCCCGGTCGTCTCGCTGACCAAGGACAACATCAAGGACACCGTCCTCAAGGACGGCGTCTACACGCTGGACGAGATCTGCACGGCCAACTACAAGGCCGCCTGCGACAAGCTCGGCCTGAACTAGGCTGCGCTTCGCCGCGAGCGCGATCGGGCAATCACCTTAGGTACAAGGCGAGTTGGCCGCGCTCTGGCAGCAAGTCGGCTGATTTCTCGGCGACTTGCACCTTGGAAGCCTGTCCGGCGCCCCGCACATCAACCGTCCCGCTATCGGGCGGGGCGCCGGGCGGAACGCTTCCGTACTCTCTGTTCTCTTCTGCTCGACCACCGCGCCCTCCCCCGGCGCGGCATCCCCGCCGGTCAGGCGGCGAAGGAGATGGTTCACGTGTCCGCTACGCCCGTGTTGGCGTTGCGAGGGGTCTCCAAGCGATTCGGTGCCGTTCAGGCGCTCACCGATGTAGAGCTCGAGGTCCACGCCGGCGAGGTGGTCGCCCTGGTCGGCGACAACGGCGCCGGTAAGTCAACGCTGGTCAAGACGATCGCCGGGGTCCACCCCATCGATGACGGAGTCATCGAGTGGGAGGGCAGGGGCGTCCAGATCAACCGGCCGCACGACGCCCAGAACCTGGGCATCGCGACCGTCTATCAGGACCTGGCGCTCTGCGACAACATCGATGTCGTCGGCAACCTCTACCTCGGCCGGGAGCTCCGTAAGTTCGGAGTCCTCAACGAGGTCGAGATGGAGCGCCGCTCCCGCGAGCTCCTCAGCACGCTGTCGATCCGCATACCCAGCGTCCGTATCCCGATCGCCTCGCTCTCCGGCGGTCAGCGCCAGACCGTGGCCATCGCCCGTTCGATGCTCGGTGAGCCGAAGCTCGTCATCCTCGACGAGCCGACCGCGGCCCTCGGTGTCGAGCAGACCGCCCAGGTCCTCGACCTCGTCGAGCGGCTGCGTGAGCGCGGTCACGCGGTGATCCTCATCAGCCACAACATGGCCGACGTCAAGGCGGTCGCCGACAAGGTGGCCGTGCTCCGGCTGGGCCGCAACAACGGCGTCTTCGACGTCGCGACCACCTCGCAGGAAGAGATCATCTCCGCGATCACGGGCGCCACGGACAATGCCGTGACCCGCCGCGCGGCGCGCAACGGGGAGGCCCAGAAGTGAGCACCGACAACACCTCCAAGCCGGTACCGGCGAAGACTGCCGACGCGCCCGCCGAGAACTCCGCCGCGGCGGACGGCTCCGTCACCGCTGTCGACCCCCGGCTGCTCGTCCGCGAGCAGGGCTTCGCCGGATACCTCGGCGAGTTCAAGCGCAAGTTGAAGGCCGGCGACCTGGGCTCGATCCCCGTCGTCATCGGCCTGATCATCATCTGGGCGATCTTCCAGAGCCTCAACTCGAACTTCCTCACCGCGGGCAACCTCTCGGACATCTCGGTCGCCATGGTCGGCACCGGCATGATCGCGGTCGGTATCGTCTTCGTCCTGCTGCTCGGCGAGATCGACCTCTCGGTCGGCTCCGTCAGCGGTGTTGCGGGCGCCACCTTCGCCGTACTCAATATCACCCACGGCATGTCCGAGTGGCCGGCGCTGATCCTGGCGATCCTCACAGGCGCCGCGGCCGGCGCGATCCACGGCTACGTCTTCGCCAAGATCGGTGTCCCCGCCTTCGCTGTCACCCTGGCCGGTCTGCTGTTCTGGAACGGCTTCATGCTCCAGATCCTCGGCTCCAACGGCACCATCAACCTCGACTCCGAGGGCCTGGTCGCCAAGCTGACCAGCTACTACTTCAGCGATGTCGCGGCCGGCTACGGCCTCGCCGCGGTCGCCGTGGCGGCGTACTTCCTGTCGTCCTTCTTCGACAACCGTCGCCGCGAGGCGGTGGGCGTCCCGTCCCGCCCGCTCAGCGAGATCATCGTGCGCACGGGCGCGCTGGCCGCGGTGGCCTTTGCCGTCGCCATCATGTTCAACCAGTACAAGGGTCTGCCGCTCGCCGTGGTGATCTTCCTGGTCATGCTGGTGGCGACCGACTTCGTCCTGCGCCGCACCTCGTACGGCCGCAAGGTCTTCGCGCTCGGCGGCAGCGTCGAGGCGTCCCGCCGCGCCGGTATCAACGTGACGATGATCCGGACCTCCGTCTACGCGATCTCCGGCACCTTCGCCGCCATCGGCGGACTCTTCATCGCCTCCAAGATCACCTCCGCCAACCAGGGCGCGGGCAGCGGTGACCTTCTGATGAACGCCATCGCGGCGGCCGTCATCGGCGGCACCAGCCTCTTCGGCGGCCGCGGCCGCACCTGGAACGCCCTGCTCGGTGTGCTGGTCATCGTCTCGATCCAGTACGGCCTTGCCCTGCAGGGCATCGCCTCGCCGATCCAGTACATGATCACCGGTGGTGTGCTTCTCGCCACGGTCGTCATCGACGCAGTCACCCGCAAGACCCAGAAGACGGCGGGCCGCGCCTGACCGCGGAACCCGAGCGTGTGCCCGGCACTCTTCATGGTGCCGGGCACACGCGCGTACGTATGCCCGCACGCGGACAGGGAACGTCCGCAGCCGATCGTCCCCAATATGCCGCCCGCTGACCTCGCGCGCGGACGGAACACTAGACTCATCGGATCGGCATGCTCGACCAGCTCGAAACGCTAAGGAGGCACGGGTGGCTCTGCTGACCCGCATCGGTGGACCGCGTGACCTGGACCGGCTCACTCCCGAGCAGCTGGACCAGCTCGCCGAAGAGATCCGGACCTTCCTCGTCGACGCCGTTTCCAAGACCGGTGGCCACCTCGGCCCCAACCTGGGTGTGGTCGAGCTGACCATCGCCCTGCACCGGGTCTTCGATTCGCCGAAGGACAAGGTGCTTTTCGACACCGGACACCAGAGCTATGTGCACAAGCTGCTCACCGGTCGCCAGGACTTCTCGAAGCTCAAGAGCAAGGGAGGCCTGTCCGGTTACCCCTCGCGCGCCGAGTCCGAGCACGACATCATCGAGAATTCGCACGCCTCCACCGTCCTCGGCTGGGCCGACGGTCTCGCCAAGGCCAACGAGGTACTGAAGAAGGACGACCATGTCGTCGCGGTCATCGGTGACGGCGCGCTCACGGGCGGCATGGCCTGGGAGGCGCTGAACAACATCGCCGCCGCCAAGGACCGTCCGCTCGTCATCGTCGTCAACGACAACGAGCGTTCCTACGCCCCGACCATCGGCGGCCTCGCCAACCACCTGGCCACGCTCCGTACCACCGACGGCTATGAGCGCTTCCTGGCCCGCGGCAAGGACATCCTGGAGCGCACCCCCGTCGTCGGGAAGCCGCTCTACGAGACGCTGCACGGCGCCAAGAAGGGGCTGAAGGACTTCATCGCCCCGCAGGGCATGTTCGAGGACCTCGGCCTGAAGTACGTCGGCCCGATCGACGGCCACGACATCGAGGCCCTGGAATCCGCGTTGCAGCGCGCCAAGCGCTTCGGCGGACCGGTCATCGTGCACTGCCTCACCGAGAAGGGCCGCGGCTACACCCCCGCCCTCCTCGACGAGGCCGACCGCTTCCACGCCGTCGGCAAGATCCACCCCGACACCGGCCTGCCCATCTCCACCTCCGGCCTCGACTGGACCTCCGTCTTCGGCGAGGAGATGGTCAAGCTCGGCAAGGAGCGCAAGGACATCGTCGCGATCACCGCGGCCATGCTCCAGCCGGTCGGCCTCAGCAAGTTCGAGAAGGCGTTCCCGGACCGGATCTACGATGTCGGCATCGCCGAGCAGCACGGCGCGGTCTCCGCGGCGGGCCTCGCCACCGGCGGACTGCACCCCGTCTTCGCGGTGTACGCCACCTTCCTCAACCGCGCCTTCGACCAGGTCCTCATGGATGTCGCCCTGCACAAGTGCGGCGTGACATTCGTCCTGGACCGTGCCGGTGTCACCGGCACGGACGGCGCCTCGCACAACGGCATGTGGGACATGTCGATCCTGCAGTGCGTGCCGACCCTGCGGATCGCCGCCCCGCGCGACGCCGACCAGGTCCGCGCCCAGCTGCGCGAGGCCGTCGAGGTCGACGACGCCCCGACCGTGGTCCGCTTCTCCAAGGGCGCGGTCGGCCCGGCGGTCAAGGCCGTCGGCCGGGTCGGTGGCATGGATGTGCTGCGCACATCCATCGCGCCCCGCCCGGACGTCCTCCTGGTCTCCGTCGGTGCGCTCGCCCCGATGTGCCTGGAGATCGCGGACCTGCTGGACGCCCAGGGCATCACGACGACGGTCGTCGACCCGCGCTGGGTCAAGCCCGTCGACGAGGCCATGGCGCCGCTCGCCGAGCGGCACCGCGTCGTCGTCACCGTCGAGGACAACAGCCGGGCCGGCGGTGTCGGCTCCGCCGTCGCCCAGGCGCTGCGCGACGCCGGGGTCGACGTACCGCTGCGCGACTTCGGTATCCCGCCGCGCTTCCTCGACCACGCCTCCCGCAAGGAGGTCATGGCCGAGATCGGGCTGACCGCGCCGGATATCGCCCGTCAGGTCACTGGACTCGTCGCCAAGCTGGACGGCCGCTTCGACAGCGGTGCCGACAGCCGCTCCGTGATCGAACCCGCGCGCGACTGACCTGTTCGAGCACGGTCCCCGCGACCGGCGAGCGATACGGCAGATGGGCCGGTCGGCGACCCTGTGCGGGTGGTTCGACCGGCCCATTCGCGTGAAATCGCCCGGTGCGGAGCCTTCCGCGACCGATGAGGTCCCAATCATGGCGTACACGACGAGTGCGTGGAGGTACGCCGGTGACTGCCCAGCAGGACACACCACCCAGGAAGGGTGGACTGTTCCGGACCAAGACGGTCGAGCAGTCCATCCGCGATACCGAGGAACCGGAGCACGCGCTCAAGAAGTCACTCTCCGCCCTGGACCTCACGGTCTTCGGAGTGGGTGTCATCATCGGCACCGGCATCTTCGTCCTCACCGGCAAGGTGGCGAAGGAGACCGCGGGACCCGCCACCGCCCTCGCCTTCGTGGCCGCGGCCATTGTCTGCGCGCTTGCCGCGCTCTGCTACGCCGAGTTCGCCTCCACCGTGCCCGTCGCCGGTTCCGCATACACCTTCTCGTACGCCTCGCTCGGCGAACTCGTCGCCTGGATCATCGGCTGGGACCTGGTGCTGGAATTCGCCCTGGGCACCGCGGTGGTGGCAGTCGGATGGTCCGGCTACGTCCGCTCGCTGATGGACAACGTCGGCTGGCACCTGCCCGATGTGCTCTCCGGGACGGATGTGGCGAAAGGATTCGGCTTCGACGTTCTGGCCTTCCTCCTGGTGCTCGTCCTGACCGCTGTCCTGGTGCTCGGCATGAAGCTCTCCGCCCAGGTCACGACGGTCGTGGTCGCCATCAAGCTGGCCGTTGTCATGATCGTGATCATCGCGGGGCTCTTCTTCATCAAGGCCGCCAACTACTCGCCCTTCATCCCGCCGGCGCAGCCGCAGCCGGCCGGCTCCGGACTGAGCGCGCCATTGATCCAGCTGATGTTCGGTTACGCACCGACCAACTTCGGCGTCATGGGCATCTTCACCGCGGCCTCCGTCGTCTTCTTCGCCTTCATCGGCTTCGATGTCGTCGCGACGGCCGCCGAGGAGACCAAGCTCCCGCAGCGAGACATGCCACGCGGCATCCTCGCCTCGCTCTTCATCTGCACGGTGCTCTACGTCGCCGTATCGCTGGTGGTCACCGGCATGGAGCACTACACCGAACTGTCGGTGAGCGCCCCGCTGGCCGATGCCTTCAAGGCCGTCGGCCATCCCGTCTACGCCGGGTTCATCAGCTTCGGTGCGGCGGTCGGCCTGACGACGGTGTGCATGATCCTGCTGCTGGGTCAGACCCGGGTGTTCTTCGCGATGAGCCGCGACGGGCTGCTCCCGCGGTTCTTCTCCAAGACGCACCCGAGGTTCGGTACCCCGTACCGCCCGACCATCCTGCTCGGCGGGATCATCGCGATCGTCGCGGGCTTCACCAGCATCAACGAGCTGGCGACGCTGGTGAACATCGGCACGCTCTTCGCGTTCGTCGTCGTCGCCCTGGGCGTCATGGTGCTGCGCCGTACCCGCCCCGATCTGCACCGCGCGTTCCGCACCCCGTGGGTGCCGGTGCTCCCGATCCTCTCGGTGGCCGCGTCGGTGTGGCTGATGCTCAACCTGCCGGCGGAGACGTGGCTCCGGTTCGGCATCTGGATGGTCCTCGGGGTGATCATCTACTTCGCGTACGGGCGCAGCCACAGCCGGATCAACCTCGAGACCGGCAGTCCATGAGTCAGTCCGTACGCGATGGCGGCAGCGGCCGTACGGTCCGGGGGCCCGCGCACTGAGCCGCGTACGCCTCCACCCGCTGCCGCAGCTCCCGGTCGGCGGTGACCACGACACAGCCGTGGCCCGCCGACCGGGCCGCTTCGGCCGCGACCAGCGCGACGATCAGGTCGTCCCCACTGCCGGGCGCCGACTCCACCCGTACCCCCGGCACCGACGCGACCTCGCGGGCCGCGCCCTCGACGACCAGTACCAGCTCGAGGGGGCCGGGATGCCCGGGCAGACCGTCAGCGGCGAACGGGACCAGGGAGTCCCGCAGCCGCTCGGCCGCGCCCCGCCGGTCCCGCCACCACCCGTCGGGTACCGAACCGACCACATTCGCCCCGTCGACAATCACCAGAGTGCGTTCGCTCCGCATGCCGGAAGCGTGTCACGCACCGGCCGGAGCACGGACCGTCAGCCGCCGGTGGCGGGGGACTTCTTCGCCGACTCCGGGATCGTGTCGTCCTTGCGGATCGCCTTCCAGAGGTCACCGGCCTGCGGCTGGGCCGCCACTACGCGGTTCGGGTCCTGCTTGTCGTACTCCACCGGAAGCATGATCGTTTCCATGGTGCTCGGGTCCACGCCGTTCATCGACCGGCCGAACTTGGCAAGGGACGTCAGTGAGTCGAGCCCGGAGTCCGTGGTCAGCGACTTGGTGGCCGAGTTGGCGATCCTGTACGAGTTCGTCGGACTGCTCAGCAGGTCCTGGGACTTGACCTCGCTCAGCAGCGCGAGGAGGAACTGCTGCTGGAGCCCGATCCGGCCCAGGTCGCTGCCGTCACCGATGCCGTGGCGGGTGCGGACGTAGGCGAGGGACTCGGTGCCGTTGAGCTTGTGCGGACCGGCAGTGAGGTTCAGCCCGGACGACTTGTCGTTGATGTCCTGGGGGACATCGACCGTGACCCCGCCGATGGCGTCCACCAGGTCCTTGAACCCGGCGAAATTGATCTCCAGGTAGTGGTCGATCCGGACGCCGGACATCTTCTCGACGGTCTTGACCACACAGGCCGGACCGGCCAGCGAGTAGACGCCGTTGAACATCGCCCGCTTCTCGGAGGGCACCGTCGAGCCGTCGGCCTTGGTGCACTCGGGTCGGGTGACGAGAGTGTCACGGGGTATGGACACGGCGACGGCCCTGCTCCGGCCCTCGGGTATGTGCACCACCATCGTGGTGTCGGACCGGGCACCGCTGACGCTGCCACCGCCACCCAGTTCCTTGTTCTCGGCGCCGGCCCGCGAGTCCGAGCCGAGCACCAGCAGATTCTGACCGCTGGTGGGCAGCTTCTCCGGGCGGTCGTCCCCCAGCGCCTTGTTGATGTCGACGCCCTTGATGTTCCCGTCGAGGCTGCTGTACAGCCACCAGAACGTGCCACCGGCGGCGAGGAGCAGCACGAGCACGATACTGAGGGTGATCTTCAGGCCGCGGCGGCGCTTCCGGTCCTTCTTGCGGCCCTGCTGCGGAGTTCCTGCCCGTCGGGAGGCGCGCGGGCCCGGGGGCATGGCGTCGTGGCTCATCCTGCTCGAGTCCCTTGTCTCGTAGCCCGGAAGGGCGGGGGTGGGGTGGACTCGGGTGGGGGGAGGAGCCGGTCCGTCTTTTCCTGGTGACTGTGCACTATAGACAGTCCCTCGGATGTGCGTGCGAGTGACGTGAAGCTGTGCACGGTGGACCGGCGACTTCCGGTTCTGCGGAGAGACTTTGTTGTGACAGGCCAGAGCTTTTGAACGCCCTCCGATACGGGGGTTTAGGATGTGGCAGATTCGAAACACTGCGCGAGCCGTCGGATGTCAGTTCTGGAAGGTGGCTGCAGACCCATGCTGGAGCACGGCACTCGTGAGACCTCAAGGGCTTCCGCCGGCTCTCATGCGCTTCAGGGAAGCTCTGACGGCCCGGGCGCGCGGCGGTGCGCGCCGGAGAGGGGGAGCCTGCGCAGGGCGTCATCGCGAGAGAGGGGGCCAGAGCCCGCAATGAATCACACAGGTGCTCGAGTGCTATAGGCGGGCCGTCGGGGATTGCGGAACGTCGGCCGAGTCGGGCTCGGAGGCGTGGATAGAGTCACACCTCAAGATCGATATCGGTTGAAACCATGAAAAAAAGTAGTCAGATGATCTGTGTGATCAGATCGGTCCTGGACAAAGGCCAGAACATGGTGTGAGCATTCAGTGAAGCAGTCATGGCGTTGAGCTTGATGCGCCAGACCTGCCCGGGGGGGCAGGTGGAGTTCAGCAAGGGCGGTGTTGTCGCGTACGACCCCGCTGCTCGTGTTGTATGTCCGCCGTCCGGAATGCGTCCGGCGGCATCGAGGTCTTGGAGTCGAGGCGCCGCCAGTGATGCTTTCCGTCATCGTGCCGATGTACAACGTGCGCGACTATTGCACCACCGCGCTGAAGTCCCTGACGTTCAACGCCCGGCACGACTTCGAGTTCATCGTCGTCGACGACTGCTCCACCGACGGCACCTTCGAGATCCTCCAGCGGGAGATCCGCAAGGTCCCTGGTGGGGTGCTCTACCAGAACCCTCAGAACTCGGGCATCTCGGCCACCCGGAACGCCGGTCTGCGGATGGCCAAGGGGAAACACGTCGCCTTCCTCGACGGCGACGACTGGTTTGCGCCCGGCTACCTCAACCAACTGGTCGGGGTGATCGAGCAGCTCGGCTGCGACTTCGTCCGGACCGACCACGTCCGTGTGGTGGGCAAGAAGCGGGAGATCGTCCGCTCGCCGCAGGCCGTACGCAACACCCTGCTGGCGCCGATCAAGTCGATCATGCCGGTGAACGCGTCGACCATGGTCGACTATCCGCTCGTCTGGGCCGGTATCTTCAACCGCGAACTGCTCGCCCGCCGGGGTCTGTTGTTCTTCGACGAGAAGCTGCGCACGGCCGAGGACCGGATGTGGACCTGGCGTCTGCACCTCAACGCACAGTCCTACGCGGCGGTCGATCTGGCCGGCATCTTCTATCGCCGCGACGTCTCCACCTCCCTCACCCGCATCCCCGACGAGCGCCAGCTCGACTTCATCCCGTGCTTCGATCGCGTTGCCCAGGAGGTGGCGGCCCACCCGTGGGGGCGCCACATCATGCCCAAGGTGATCCGGACGTACTGCGCCATGATGGCCATCCATCTCGACCGCGCGGACACCTATGAGGACGACGTCAGGGCCCTGCTGAAGAGCCGGGTGGCCCAGGCTCTCGACCAGCTGCCGCAGCGACTGCTGGAGCAGACCCTTGAGGAGATGGGTGAGCGCCGTGCCGGGCTCATCAACTCCGTGCGCGCCGCCGGCGCCGCGGCCCGGCCCGAGGGCGCCGACGTGCGCCTCCTGCCCAACAACGGGCGCAGGGCATCCTGGGAGGCGCGCTCGGGCCGACCGAACCAGCGGCAGAACCCCCAGAACATCCGGGTCACCGCCTGATGACGACCCAGATCTTCGTCGCCTCCACCCTCTACGGGGCGCTGACCCTGACCGCGGCGATCGACTCCGGCCAGTTCGGCCCGGCCGAGGGCTCCCGACGCATTCTCGTGGTGTGTACCAACACGGAGATCCCGGAGGTCACCACGCCGCTCGACGGCATGCAGGGCTTCGAGACCCTGCGTCCCCGTTTCGACGCGGTGATCTCCTGGAACTCGGTGATCTTCCCGTACCACCCGAGCCTGTGGGACCCGCGAGTCGAGGATGTGCCCATGTGGCGCGAACTGCTCGGGCTGCGCTGGAACATCCCGCCCGGACCACTGGAGCTCGTCGTCGAGTCCATCCAGGTCAAGCCGGCGCTCACATTCTGCAAGCTCTTCCGCGAGGCACAGATCACGGTGTACGCCGACGGTCTGATGACCTACGGGCCCACGCGCAACGCGCTTGAGCGTGACGTCTACTCGCGTATACGGCGCACTCTCTACCTCGACCTGATCCCGGGCCTGCGCCCCCTCCTGCTGAGCGAGTACGACGTGCCGCCCGAACCGGTCGAACCGACTTCGGTGCAGCGAGTCTTCGGCGAGTTCGGACAATCGTGCGGACCGGTGCTGGCATCCCTGATCCCGTCCGGCTTCCCCTCCGGGCGCTCCGGCGCGGCCATGCTCCTCGGGCAGTACCTGTCGAGCATCGGGCTGCTCACCGAGGCGGAGGAGGAGGCGCTGCATCTGCGGATGTTCGAGTCCGCGGTGAACATCGGCTTCACCTCGGTTCTCTTCAAGCCCCACCCGAGCGCCCCGCAGAGCTTCACGGACTCCCTGGTGGTGCGGGCCGCGGAACTGAACGTCCAGCTGCTGGTGCTCGAGACCCCGCTCCTCGCCGAAGCCGTGTACGGATATCTGCGGCCTGTGGTGGTGATCGGCTGCTTCTCCACAGCGCTGTTCACCGCCCGCGCGGTCTACGGGATTCCGGCGGCCATGGTCGGCGCCCGCGAGGTCCTGCGGAAGATGCGTCCCTACCCCAACAGCAACCGCATACCGGTGACCATTTGCGAGGTCGCCCTGCCGGACCTGGAAGGCAACGGCTTCGCCACAGCCGATCTGCTGAACAACCCCGGGTGGGTCCGCGAGGAACTCGCCGAGTACGTGGCGACGGTCGGGTACTGCATGCAGCCGGACCGGAACCCGCACCTGAGGGAGCGCGCCGTCGCGTACGTGTTGCGTGTACTCCCGCAGATGGACGTACGTCCCGCGCTGCGCATGCACTTCAAACCGGACCTGCTCTACAAGCTGTCCCTGCCGGGTGCGCCCTCGGAAGCGGAGATGCAGGAGCTGGAGAGCGCCAAGAAGGCCAAGAAGGGCAAGGGCGGGCCGAACGTGAAGCCGACTCAGGAGGAGCTGACGGTCGAGTCCTTCGAGGACCACCTGGAAGCGGGGGAGACCGACGCGGCCCGGCGGATCGGCGAGGGCATCCTCAAGGAGCGCAAGCCGATGGACGTGCTCATCGGCATGGCGCACCTCTACATCAAGGACCAGGACCTTGAGCAGGCGAAGCGGATGCTCTCGCTCGCGGCGATGGCCGGGGACGAGCGCGCGATGACCTGGATCAAGATCGCGGAAGTGGCCGCCCTGATGGGCCGGGAAGGCAAGTCGCTGAGGGTTTTCGCGGCAGAGGAGGCGCTGCGGATCAATCCCGAGTCCAGCGCCGCGGCCCGTCTGGTCAAGGCGCGGGGCGCGCGCAAGGTGGTCAAGGCCATGGGATGAACCCACGCACTCGGTAGGAACCTGTCCAGTAGGCAAGCGAGGCCTCACCAGGCTCGTCCCATCGGCCGTTGGCCGATGGGACGACACAGGCGAGGCGAGAGAGCAGCAGAGGCGATGCGGATTCACGTACTCGCCGACTCCGACACCCGGTGGAAGTGGGGTGGCGAGTTGGCACAGCGACTCCACCCCGATCCGTGGGTGCACGCGCACATGCTCAACGGCCGGGCCACGCCCACCGCGCGGCAGATAGCGGAGGTGGGCATCGAGCCCGCCGCCGTCACCCAGTCCTCGGTCGCCGAGTTCGTCACCGGCCCCGACCTCGCGCAGGCCGACGTCCTGATCGTGGGGTCCGTCGGCGGCACCACACAGGCGGTCCTGCACGGACTCGCCCGGAGCTTCGAGGACGTGCCCCGCCGCCCGGTCCTGGTGACAGGTTATGTGGGCGTCGTCTACGAGAACCTGACGGACGGTCTGCTGCTGCGCGCCGGCGCGGACGTCGTGTTGGCCAACAGTCCCTTCGACGCCCGCAGGTTCCGGGAGATCTACCGCGGCCTCGGTATCTCCGACAGCTGCGTCGTGCAGACGGCTCTGCCCTTCCTCGCGGACCAGCAGTACGACCCCTCGCGCGCCGACGCGATCCACCCCTTCACGGTGACGTTCGCCGTCCAGCCCTCCGTGCCCGAGGACCGCGACGGGCGCCTCTACATCCTGCGCCGTGCCATCCAGCACGCCCGCCTCCGCCCCGGACGCGACGTACTGATCAAACTGCGCTCCCGGCCCGGCGAGCAGACCACCCACATCGAGCCGTACCACTACGAGACCCTGGCCGAGCAGTTGGGCGAGCCACTGCCGCCCAACCTGCAGTTCGGCTACGGCAACATGGCCGAGGTCCTCGACCGCACCGACCTCCTGGTCACCGTGAGCTCCACCGCGGCCCTGGAGTCGATGCACCGCGGCATCCCCACGGTGATCCTCAGCGACCTCGGGGTCCGGGAGCCGCACGGCAACCATTACTTCACCGGCTCCGGCTGCGTCGCCTCGTGGAACGAGATCGACGAGGGGGCCCAGCCGTACGCCCACCCGGGCTGGCTGGAGGAACAGGGCATCCTGGCCCGCGATCCGTACGCACAACTGCGTGAGCGGGTCACGAGTCTGGTGCGGTCGCCGGCTCTGCCGCCGATCCGGCCCTATTACACGATGCAGAACGCCGCAGGCTATCTGCCCCGGCTCCTGGCCAGGCGCGGCCTGGCCCCGGACGGAACACCGCTGCCCCACTCGGCAGGTCCTTCCGGCAACCGGCACGGTCTGTTGGCCCGGACCTCACGGAAGGCGTTGCGTCGCGCCTACCGGTTCGGTGTCCAGACCGTGGCACCGAAGATCCAGCGCTGGGGCGGTCTCTGAGAGCCCCGGCCGCCGACCATCCTCTTTCCCCCACTGCTCCCCCCACGTAGCTCCACGGCTTCGCCCCCCACACCTGCTCGACCGCTCCACCGTCCACCGCTGCCTGCCCGTCTCCTTACGAGGTCCGACATGTCACCATCCTTTCCCGCGCCCGTTGTTGTCGCCGTCATTCCGGCCCGCGGCGGTTCCAAGGGCATCCCCGGCAAGAACGTCGCCCCGGTGGCAGGGGTGTCGCTGGTCGGCCGGGCGGTGCGCGCCTGTCGCCGATCACCGAGGGTGACCCGGGTCGTGGTGAGCACGGACGCCGAGAGCATCGCGTCCGAGGCCCGCCGCCACGGAGCGGAGGTGGTACTGCGCCCTGCCGAGCTCGCCTCCGACACGGCGTCCAGCGAATCCGCGCTGCTGCACGCCCTGGACACCGTCGAGGAGCGGCACGGCGAACTGACCGACGTGCTCCTCTTCGTCCAGGCCACCAGCCCGTTCCTCACAGCCGAAGACGTCGAGGGGGTCGTCTCTGCCGTGCTCGACGGGGGCGCCGACTCCGCGTTCACGGCCTCCCCTTTCCACGGTTTCGTGTGGCGCGGCATCCGCGAGGAGGGCGCAGCCGTGGTCGTCGCCGCCGAGGGCGTCAACCACGACAGCGCCGAGCGGCTGCGCCGGCAGGATCGTCCCGAGGAGTTCCTGGAGACGGGCGCCGCCTACGCGATGCTCGCCCAGGGCTTCCGCGACAAGAACCACCGCTTCTTCGGGAACGTGGCGGCCGTCCCCGTCGACCCGACCCGCACGCTCGAAATCGACGATCCCACCGACCTGGAGCGGGCACGGGCGCTGGCCGGACTCGTCGACGAGCCGCGGTTCCCGACTCGTGCCGAAGTCGACGCTGTCGTCATCGACTTCGACGGCACCCAGACCGACGACCGCGTGTGGATCGACGCGGACGGTCACGAGACGGTAGTCGTCCACCGGGGTGACGGGATGGGGATCTCCCGCCTCCGCAAGGCAGGCGTCCCCGTCCTCATCCTCTCCAGCGAGACCAACCCCGTGGTCTCCGCCAGGGCACGCAAGCTCGACATCCCCGTGATCCAGGGGGTGGAGAGCAAGGACGCCGAGCTCCGCAAGTGGTATGAGGCCGAGGGTATCGACCCTCAGCGCATTCTCTACGCGGGCAACGACGTCAACGACCTGCCCTGCTTCGAACTCGTCGGCTGGCCTGTCGCCGTGGCCGACGCCCACGACATCGTCCGTGAACAAGCGCGTGCCGTGACCACGTCACGCGGGGGCCACGGCGTTGTCCGCGAAATAGCAGCACACCTTCTTGGAAAGGCTCTCTGAACCATGCACAACCCCCGCATCCGGAAGATAGGTTCCCGTGTGGTCGGCCCCGGCTCGCCGGCGTACGTCATCGGCGAGATCGGCATCAACCACAACGGCGAGCTGGAGAACGCCCTCGCGCTCATCGACGCCGCCGTCGAGGCCGGCTGTGACGCGGTGAAGTTCCAGAAGCGCACGCCGGAGATCTGCACCCCGCGCGACCAGTGGGACATCGAGCGCGACACTCCCTGGGGCCGGATGACCTACATCGACTACCGCCACCGCGTGGAGTTCGGCGAGGACGAGTACAGAGCCATCGACGAGTACTGCAAGAAGAAGGGCATCGACTGGTTCGCGTCCCCGTGGGACACCGAGGCAGTCGCCTTCCTGGAGAAGTTCGACGTCCCCACCCACAAGGTGGCATCGGCCTCGCTGACCGACGACGAGCTGCTGCGCGCCCTGCGTGCCACCGGCAAGACGGTCATCCTGTCCACCGGTATGTCGACTCCGGCCCAGATCCGCCACGCCGTCGAGGTGCTGGGCAGCGACAACATTGTCCTGCTGCACGCCACGTCGACGTATCCGGCCAAGGCCGAGGAGCTCAACCTCCACGTCATCAACACCCTTCAGACCGCGTACCCGAACGTCCCGATCGGCTACTCCGGCCACGAGATCGGTCTGCAGACCACCGTCGCCGCGGTCGCCATCGGCGCCTGCATGGTCGAGCGCCATATCACCCTCGACCGGGCCATGTGGGGTTCGGACCAGGCCGCGTCCGTGGAGCCGCAGGGCCTGCAGCGTCTCGTCCGCGACATCCGCACCATCGAGGCGTCGCTCGGCGACGGCGTCAAGAAGGTCTACGAGTCCGAGCTCGGCCCGATGAAGAAGCTGCGTCGCGTCGTCGGCACCGTCGCCGAATCGGTGGCCCCGGTCGCGTGATGAGAACCCTCGCCCTGGTGGAAAGCCCCGCCCAGCTGCTGAACGTGGCGGAATGGGCGTATTGCGCACGCCAGGGCGAGGCCGAGGCCCACCAGGGTGAGGATTCCGCTGTCCAGGTCGCGGTGCTGCTTCCTCTGGACCCGTGGTCCAGGGTGCAGCTCGCCCGGGTGGCGGAGCTGACCGCCGGCCACGGACTGGACATCACACACTTCGAGATCCGGTCCGGAACGGTCAGCCGCATGCGGCAGTTCGCCACCGTGCGCAGGTTGGTTGCGGGGGCCGAGCGGCTGGTCGTCGGTGATCTCTTCTCCGGAATGGTGCAGACACTGCTGCCCTCGGCCAAAGCGCGGGACCTGGTGATCGTCGACGACGGCACGGCGACCACGGAGTTCGTACGCATCGTCATGGAAGGCCGACGGCTGACCCGTTGGCATCAGCAAACAAACGGTGCCGGGCGCGGCGGCAGGGCGATGGACTGGCTCTTGGAACCGTCGCTGCTGCGCTCCCTGTTCACATGCATGGAGGTGGCCCAACCTCCCGGCATCCGCGTCGTGTCCAACGCGTACGCCTGGACCCGCTCCCTTTTCCCGCATCCGACGGTCCGAACGGGTGCCGACCTGCTGGGCACTTCGCTGGTCGAGACGGGGATCGTGGGGGAGGAGCGGTACCTCGACGCGGTGCGGGCCATCGTGCGCGCGCGAGGGGTGGACCGCTATCTGGCGCACCGCCGCGAAAGCAGGGCGAAGCTCCGGCGCATCGCCGAGGCCACGGGGGTGAGTGTGCTCCGGCCCGACCTTCCCCTCGAACCCCTCGCGGCCCAAGGGCCCATCGGTCACACGGTTCTGACGTTTCCCTCCACCGTGGCGCACACGCTGCCGATCGTCCTGCGAGGACTGGGAATCCGTATCGAACTCTGCGAGATCGACGAGGCGTGGTTCACACCGGGCACGACCTCCCATGCGGCGGACTTCCTGCGGGAGATGGCGGAGTCCGCGAAGCAGCGGCATGGGCTGCCGAGCATGCGGGCCGGTTCAGGTTCCGGATCATTCCCGTACGCGGTTGACCGGCCGGGGCATCGGAGCTCAAGGGGGGCGCCGCTTGACGGGCAGGGGCGTCAGATCTGACGCCATTGCCCCAGCGTGAGCCCGTCCGTCGACGACTGCCGGGTGATGCGGGGAGCGCCGTCGGTGCCGAGCAGGGCCAGGACGATACGGCCCTTCGCGTCCAGCGTGATGATGGGGTCGCCCAGGCAGGGCTGGCCGACCTCCGCCCACTGCACCCCCCACTCCTCCGCATTGGTCACGAACGCTCCGAAGATGGGGCTGCCGCTGAGGCCACGGTGGACAAGGACGGTGCAGTCCTGCCCGTCGATGCGGGTGCGCAACGCGGAGGGGGTACCGCCGCCGGGTGTGCCGCCGATCGGTACGACGGATCCGTTGGGGCGTATCGCCAGGAGACTGGAGGAGTACGCGTCGCCGACGTAGTAGGTGAGCTGGTCCTCGGAGGTTTCCAGGGCCACTCCGGTACCCGGGACGATGGTCACGGGGATGTCTTCAAGGCGCTCGAACTGGCCGCCCTGGACGGGCTGTTGCCAGTGGTGCACGGGCTTGTCCGACGGCGCGAGCACGCCGATGCGGCCCTTGGAGGTGACCCCGACGACCACCCCCTCGTGCAGCGCGCTGCCGCGCAGGTCGTGCCAGGGACGCCATTTGCCGTCCTTGTCCTCGTGGCGCAGATGCAGTCCCCGGCCCGCGTTGCGGGCGAAGATGTACAGGGTTCCGGCGCCGTCGACGGCCCCAACGGGATATCCCATGCGGGGATGGCGGTCGTCGGTGTCCTTGTAGGGGTTGGCGATCGCCCGCCATCCGTTGATCGGTCGGCCCGACTGGTACTGCATGGTGCACATCAGGTCGACCGTTGTCCGGCCGTCGGCGTGCCGCCGGGTGCGACGGGCGAGGAAATGCAGATAGCCATTGGCGCCCTGCGCGATCGACAGGTGAGTCAGCCCCGACGGAACGGGGAAGAATGCGGGGCCCTCCCAGTCGGGTCCGCCCGGCCGCGCCTCCGTCCAGCGCAGCAGGCCGTCGGCCGCCAGGGCGAAGAGGGAGAGGCGTCCATCCGTACCACGGGTGAGCCATGTACCGCCGACCGGATTCTCGGCTCCCTGCGCGGAAGCTCTGTGTGCGGAAGACGCCGGTTCGTATGCCCCGGTCCGGGGCGCGCGCCGCGCGCTCCTCGATCTTCCCCGCATGATGTGCCGTCCACCCTTCCGTCGGCCTGGAACGGCCTCCCCACACGGCGGCCAGAATTGACACATTATAGGCATGAGACTATTTCGATCATTGACCTTGTCTCCTATTTGTGATCATCTCCCGGATGTCGAGATGTGATCGCCCCCCCGGACGCCGAGAGAGGGCTCCCGCCGCGGCGGGAGCCCTCTCTCGTGCGTGTGCTGGTTACGCCGGAACCGAAGCCACCCCGGGCTCCAGGAACCGCTTCCCGTTCACCCGCTCCGAGACGCCCTCACGGTCCAGGTACGGCGTGATGCCGCCCAGGTGGAAGGGCCAGCCCGCACCGGTGATCAGGCAGAGGTCGATGTCCTGGGCCTCGGCGACGACGCCCTCGTCCAGCATCAGACCGATCTCCTGCGCCACCGCGTCCAGGACGCGGTCGCGGACCTGCTCCTCGGACAGGACGACATCGCCCTGCTTGAGGAGAGCGGCGACCTCCGGGTCGAGCTCCGGTTTGCCGGAGTCGTATACGTAGAAGCCGCGCTTGCCGGCCTTGACGACCGCCGCGAGGTTCTCGGAGACGGTGAAACGCTCCGGGAATGCGCGGTTCAGGGTCTCGGAGACGTGCAGACCGATGGCCGGGCCGACCAGCTCCAGGAGCACCAGCGGGGACATCGGCAGACCGAGGGGCTCGATGGCCTTCTCGGCGACCTCGACCGGGGTGCCCTCGTCGATGACGTTCTGGATCTCGCCCATGAAGCGGGTGAGGATGCGGTTGACGACGAACGCCGGGGCGTCCTTCACCAGCACCGCTGTCTTCTTCAGCTTCCGTGCCACACCGAACGCCGTGGCCAGCGAGGCGTCGTCGGTCTGCTCGCCGCGGACGATCTCCAGCAGCGGGAGGATCGCGACCGGGTTGAAGAAGTGGAAGCCGACGACCCGCTCCGGGTGCTGCAGCTTCGACGCCATCTCGGTGACCGAGAGGGACGAGGTGTTGGTGGCGAGGATCGCGTGCGCCGGGGCGACCGCCTCGACCTCCGCGAACACCTGCTGCTTGACGCCGATCTCCTCGAAGACGGCCTCGATGATGAAGTCGGCGTCGGAGAAGCCCTCGGCCTTGTCCAGCACACCGGTGACCAGGGCCTTGAGGCGGTTGGCCTTGTCCTGGTTGATCCGGCCCTTGCCGAGCAGCTTCTCGATCTCGGCGTGGACATAGCCCACACCCTTGTCGACGCGCTCCTGGTCGATGTCGGTGAGGACGACAGGGACCTCGAGGCGGCGGAGGAAGAGAAGGGCGAGCTGCGAAGCCATCAGGCCCGCACCCACCACGCCGACCTTGGTGACCGGGCGGGCCAGGTTCTTGTCCGGGGCACCGGCCGGGCGCTTGGCGCGCTTCTGGACCAGGTTGAAGGCGTAGATCCCGGAGCGCAGCTCGCCGCCCACGATCAGGTCCGCGAGGGCCTGGTCCTCGGCGTCGAAGCCGGCGCTCAGGTCGCCGTCCTTCGCCGCGGCGATGATCTCCAGCGCGCGGTACGCGGCCGGGGCGGCGCCGTGCACCTTGGAGTCGGCGATGGCCCTGCCACGGGCGACGGCCCGGTCCCAGGCGTCACCGCGGTCGACCTCGGGGCGCTCCACCGTGACCGTGCCGTTCAGCACGTTCGCGGTCCAGACCAGCGACTGCTCCAGGAAGTCCGCGCCCTCGAAGATCGCGTCGGCGATGCCGAGCTCGAAGACCTGCTCGCCCTTCAGCTGGCGGTTCTGGTTCAGCGAGTTCTCGATGATGACGGAGACCGCGCGGTCGGCGCCGATCAGGTTCGGCAGCAGGGCGCAGCCGCCCCAGCCGGGGACCAGACCGAGGAAGACCTCGGGCAGCGAGAACGCGGGCAACGCCTTGGAGACGGTGCGGTACGAGCAGTGCAGACCGACCTCGACACCGCCGCCCATCGCCGCGCCGTTGTAGTACGCGAACGTCGGGACCGCGAGACCGGAGAGGCGGCGGAACACGTCGTGGCCGCCCTTGCCGATGGCGAGCGCGTCGTCGTGGTTCTTCAGCAGCTCGACGCCCTTGAGGTCGGCGCCGACCGCGAAGATGAACGGCTTGCCGGTGATGCCGATACCGGCGATCGCACCCTCGGCGGCCTCCTTCTCGACCTGGTCGACGGCGGCGTTCAGGTTCGCCAGCGACTGCGGTCCGAAGGTGGTCGGCTTGGTGTGGTCCAGGCCGTTGTCCAGCGTGATGAGGGCGAACCTGCCCGCGCCCGCCGGCAGGTCGAGGTGGCGCACGTGCGCCTGCGTGACGACCTCGCCCGGGAACAGCTCGGCCGCGCCCATCAGAAGCTCAGTGGTGGAACTCACTTGTTGCCTCCGTCGAAGTGCGGGTTCTCCCAGATGACCGTCGCGCCCATGCCGAAGCCGACGCACATGGTGGTCAGGCCGTAGCGGACCTGCGGCTGCTCCTCGAACTGGCGGGCCAGCTGCGTCATCAGACGCACGCCGGAGGCGGCCAGCGGGTGACCGTAGGCGATGGCGCCGCCGTACTGGTTGACGCGTGCGTCGTCGTCGGCGATGCCGTAGTGGTCGAGGAAGGCGAGCACCTGCACGGCGAACGCCTCATTGATCTCGAAGAGACCGATGTCACCGATCGAGAGCCCGGCCTTGGCGAGGGCCTTCTCGGTCGACGGGATCGGGCCGTAGCCCATGACCTCCGGCTCGACACCCGCGAAGGCGTACGAGACGAGGCGCATCTTGACCGGGAGACCGAGCTCGCGGGCGACTTCCTCGGCGGCGAGCAGCGAGGCGGTGGCGCCGTCGTTGAGCCCCGCGGCGTTACCGGCGGTGACGCGGCCGTGGGCACGGAACGGCGTCTTCAGACCGGCCAGGGACTCCAGCGTGGTGCCCGGACGCATCGGCTCGTCGGCCGTGACCAGGCCCCAGCCCGTCTCACCGGCCGAGCCCGCGGCGGAGCCGCTGTCGGCTGCAGCGGTGCGGCGCACCGAGATCGGCACCAGGTCCTGCTGGATCGTGCCGTTGGCGTACGCCTTGGCGGCCTTCTCCTGCGAGCGGACCGCGTACTCGTCGGCGCGGTCCTTGGTGATCTGCGGGTACCGGTCGTGCAGGTTCTCCGCCGTCATGCCCATGAAGAGGGCGGACTCGTCGACCAGCTTCTCCGACACGAAGCGCGGGTTCGGGTCCACGCCCTCGCCCATCGGGTGGCGGCCCATGTGCTCGACACCACCGGCGACGACGACGTCGTACGCGCCGAAGGCGATGGAACCGGCCGTCGACGTGACGGCGGTCAGGGCGCCCGCACACATGCGGTCGATGGAGTAGCCGGGCACCGACTGCGGCAGACCGGCCAGGATTCCGGCGGTCCGGCCCAGCGTCAGGCCCTGGTCGCCGATCTGGGTGGTCGCGGCGATGGCGACCTCGTCGATACGGGCGGGGTCCAGGTCCGGGTTGCGGCGCAGCAGCTCCCGGATGGCCTTCACGACGAGATCGTCGGCGCGGGTCTCGTGGTAGATGCCCTTCGGGCCCGCCTTGCCGAACGGGGTGCGGACGCCGTCGACGAAGACGACGTCCCGGATGGTACGAGGCACGATGGCTCTCCTCCAGGGTGCGGGATGGCACTGCTGCGGAGCACGCCTCGGAGGCGCGCCGCACCCCTTCATGCTACTTGCGGGTAACCAAGTGGGGTAGTCCCCGCGCCCGGAGCGGCGAACGTCACACTGGGTGAGGGGCCGTGTGAGGCGTCCGGGGCGCCGACAGCGCCCCCGGAAGCCCCGGGACATCAACCCGTGCAGATCAGCGTCGCGTTCGCCCAGTCTCCGTGGTCTCGGGAAGCCGCTCAGGCGGCCTCGGCCAGCGCGCGGACCAGCAGCGGCGCCACCCGTTCGACCTGCCAGCGCCGCGCCCCGTACGAGGTGAGCGCGTCCTCGACCGCGTCCGGCGTCGGATTCTTCGGCGGCTCCCAGCAGACGCGGCGCACCGTGTCCGGCGTGATCAGGTTCTCCTGCGGCATGTGCAGCCGCTCGGCGAGCTCCGACACCGCGGCGCGGGCCGCCGACAGCCGGGCGGCGGCCGCTGGGTCCTTGTCCGCCCAGGAACGCGGCGGCGGCGGGCCCGCGAGAGGCTGGCCCGGCTGAGGGAGCTCGGCTTCGGGCAGCGCCTTGGCCCGGTCGACGGCCGCCTGCCACTGCTCCAGCTGACGCCGTCCCATCCGGTGGCCGAAGCCGGGCAGGGCGGTCAGGGCCTGGACGTCGGCCGGCAGCGAGAGGGCCGCCTCGACGATCGCCGCGTCGCCGAGCACCTTGCCGGGCGAGATGTCGCGGCGCTGCGCGACCTGGTCGCGGGCGTTCCACAGCTCCCGTACGACCGCCATCTGGCGGCGACGGCGCACCTTGTGCATACCGGACGTGCGGCGCCACGGGTCCTTGCGCGGGGGAGCGGGCGGCGCCGAGGCGATCGCGTCGAACTCCTCCTGTGCCCACTCCAGCTTGCCCTGACGGTCGAGCTCCCCCTCCAGGGCGTTGCGCAGATCGATCAGCAGCTCGACATCGAGCGCGGCATAGCGGAGCCAGGGGTCGGGCAGCGGGCGGGTGGACCAGTCGACGGCGGAGTGCCCCTTCTCCAGCGCGTAGCCGAGCACGCTCTCGACCATCGCGCCGAGGCCGACCCGCGGGAATCCGGCCAGCCGTCCGGCGAGCTCCGTGTCGAAGAGCCCGGTGGGGGTCATCCCTATTTCGCGCAGACAGGGCAGGTCCTGGGTGGCGGCGTGCAGGATCCACTCGCTGCCCTGCAGTGCGCCGCCGAGCGACGACAGGTCGGGGCAGCCGACCGGGTCGATCAGCGCGCTGCCCGCACCCTCACGACGCAGCTGTACGAGATAGGCGCGCTGGCCGTAGCGGTAGCCGGATGCGCGTTCGGCATCGACGGCGACGGGGCCGGTGCCCGCGGCGAAGGCCGCGACCACCCGGGCGAGGGCGTCGTCGGAGGCCACCACCGGGGGAATGCCCTCGCGAGGTTCGAGCAAGGGGATCGGCGCCGGGGCGACGTCGTCCGGGGGAGCGCCCCCGGTGGTTCGCAGTGAAGTGTCTGCTGCGGTCTCTTGGGCGTCGGTCACGTGTCAAGGGTATCTGTGTATGTACGGCGCCCGTCGACGGAACGTTCCGTCGACGGGCGCCGATGAATGTAAACCAGCCGGGTCCGCGTCTCGGTACACGCCGGCCGGCGTGCTGGGGTCAGTGGATGATGCCCGTGCGCAGGGCCACGGCGACCATTCCGGCGCGGTCACCGGTGCCGAGCTTGCGGGCGATGCGGGCGAGGTGGCTCTTGACCGTCAGGGCGGAGAGCCCCATGGAGACGCCGATGGCCTTGTTGGACTGGCCTTCGGCAACCAGCCGGAGCACCTCCACCTCGCGGCCGGACAGTTCGCGGTAGCCGCCCGGGTGGCTCGGGGTGCCGGGGGGCCGACGGTGCATACGGGCGGCATTGGCGCCGATGGGGGCGACGCCGGGTCGGGTCGGGTGGCCGATATTGGTGCGTGTGCCGGTGACGACATAGCCCTTCACGCCGCCCGCCAGGGCGTTGCGTACGGCGCCGATGTCATCGGCGGCGGAGAGGGCGAGGCCGTTCGGCCAGCCGGCGGCTCGGGTTTCGGACAACAGGGTCAGCCCGGAACCGTCGGGCAGATGGACGTCGGCAACACAGATGTCGCGCGGGTTGCCGACGCGGGGACGGGCCTCCGCGATGGACGACGCCTCGATGACGTCACGTACTCCGAGGGCCCACAGGTGGCGGGTGACGGTGGAACGGACGCGGGGGTCGGCCACGACGACCATGGCCGTCGGCTTGTTCGGGCGGTAGGCGACCAGGCTTGCGGGCTGCTCTAGGAGAACGGACACCAGGCCTCCTGGGGAGTGGCGGGACGGGCCGGCTCGGGGATGAAGCCGGGGCGAACCGTGCTTGAAGGGTCATTGACCTCTTCGGCAGCAGACCCGTCCTCCTTTAGAGGAAGATCACGATTTCATGCGTAACAATTCGGGCAAATCGGACGGGCGATCGATTGTACGAAAAGAATGCCGGTAGCTGTGCGAAGCCTGTGACGCACCGTCACGGACAGGATCCGGTGGATCCGGCGGCCGGGACACGCGGCATGGTCCGGTGCCGCGTGCTCAGGCGGCCGGGACGAGCGTGCGGGATCCGGCGTACGGCACCGGCGGCGAAACGCTGCAGGCAGGACCGGGTGTCCGGGGGTGCGGCGGCGCGACCGGGCGTGCGGGCCCGGAGGTCCGGATACAGCGGCGCGACCGGGCGCACGGGATCCGGCTGCGGAGCGACGGGCCGCGCCGGCGTGCGGAACCGGGGGTACGGAACCGGCATGCCGGGCCCTCTGCCGGAGCCGCCGCGCGGAAGAGTCCCGGATCCGGCTTCGGACCGGCCACAAGGAACGGGCACAAGGAATGGGCACAACGGAATCGGTGGGATACGGAACCGGCGTAGGCGGGATCCGCCTCCGCGTCCGGCCTGTGCACCCACACGGCGCATCCGGCCTACGCACCCGGCTACGGTGCCTGCGGGCCGCGCCGCTGGGGCAGTGTCACCACCGCCGCGTCGGCCGGTCCCGACGGCGGCAGACCGGCGATCTGGCACAGCAGATCTCCCCACGCCGCCAGATGCGCCGCCGTGTCCGGCACCCCGTCACGCCCCTCGCGCGGCGTCCAGGACGCACGGATCTCGATCTGGGTCGCCGGGCGCCGCTCGGCCAGGGTCCCGAAGTAGTGGGAACCGGCGCGGGTGACCGTGCCGCCAGCCTCCCCGTACGACAGCCCCCGCGCCTCCAGCGCGCCGGTCAGCCAGGACCAGCACACCTCCGGCAGCAGCGGGTCGGACGCCATCTCCGGCTCCAGCTCGGCGCGTACCAGCGTCACCAGCCGGAATGTGCCGTGCCAGGCGTCATGCCCGGCCGGGTCGTGCAGCAGCACGAGGCGGCCGTCGGCGAGATCGTCCTCGCCGTCGACGACCGCCGCCTCCACGGCGTACGCGTGCGGAGCGAGGCGCTGGGGCGGCCGAGTCGGCTCCACTTCCAGCTCGGGGCGGAGCCGCGCGGAGCGCAACGCTTCCACCGCCGACCGGAACGCGGGCGGGACGGAACTGCCCTCCGCACTGTCCTTGCCGTCAGCGCTGTCGGAATGTTCGGAAAATTGTCCCTGAGCCGGAGCCATGCGGGGAAGAGTAGGCGGAACCGGAGCCTCGTGCAGGGAGGGACACCCTGCGGGACTCGGCTCCTTACCGCTTCATGCGAAGATTCTGTGCGTGAGCGCCAACGACAGCCCCTCGGGCCAGCAGACGATGACCTCCGCCACCCATGAGTCGGCGTTCCTGAAGGCGTGCCGCCGCGAGCCCGTGCCGCACACGCCGGTCTGGTTCATGCGCCAGGCGGGGCGCTCGCTGCCCGAGTACCTGAAGGTGCGCGAGGGCATCGCGATGCTCGACTCCTGCATGATGCCGGAGCTGGTCACGGAGATCACGCTGCAGCCCGTACGCCGCCACAAGGTCGACGCGGCGATCTACTTCAGCGACATCGTCGTCCCCCTCAAGGCCATCGGGATCGACCTCGACATCAAGCCCGGCGTCGGTCCGGTCGTTGCGGACCCGATCCGTACCCGGGCCGACCTGGCCCGGCTGCGTGACCTCACGCCGGAGGACGTCCACTACGTCACCGAGGCCATCGGCATGCTCACCGCGGAACTCGGGTCGACGCCGCTCATCGGGTTCGCCGGTGCGCCGTTCACTCTCGCGAGCTACCTCGTGGAGGGCGGCCCGTCCCGCAGCCACGAGCGCACCAAGGCGATGATGTACGGCGAGCCGGAGCTCTGGGCCGAGCTGCTCGACCGGCTGGCGGAGATCACCGGTGCGTTCCTGAAGGTGCAGATCGAGGCGGGCGCCTCGGCCGTGCAGCTCTTCGACTCCTGGGTCGGCGCGCTCGCCCCCGCCGACTACCGCAGCTCCGTGATGCCGGCCTCCGCGAAGGTCTTCGACGCGGTTGCCTCGTACGGTGTCCCACGCATCCACTTCGGTGTCGGCACCGGTGAACTGCTCGGGCTGATGGGCGAGGCGGGCGCGGATGTCGTCGGCGTCGACTGGCGGGTCCCGATGGACGAGGGTGCGCGCCGGGTCGGACCCGGCAAGGCGCTCCAGGGCAACCTCGACCCGGCGGTGCTGTTCGCGCCGACGGCGACGGTGGAGGCGAAGACGCGTGAGGTGCTGGACGCGGCCGCCGGTCTGGAAGGCCACATCTTCAACCTGGGGCACGGCGTGATGCCGACGACCGACCCGGACGCACTGACCCGGCTCGTCGAGTACGTCCACACGCAGACGGCCCGCTGAACCGGTCGCCGAAACGCATCCTGCTCGCCGTGAAACCCTCGAGTTCCGCGGCGAGCAGTGCATTCGGGGGCGTTACGGGCAGTTGATGGGCGGTTGCCGGAGTTCACCCGGCAGAAGTCGGCACCGGCACCGCCGTCGACGGTGCCACCGCTGACGGCGACCTGCAGGAAGTTCGTCGCAACCAGTGACCATGGAGTGATCGTCCGTCCGCCTGATGACGGAGAGTTCCCTTACACACCCGCCGCGCGCACGGCCTGGACCGTCTTGCGTGCCGCCACCAGGACCGGGTCCCACACCGGCGAGAACGGCGGGGCATATCCCAGGTCGAGCGCCGTCATCTGCTCCACCGTCATCCCCGCGGTGAGTGCGACCGCCGCGATGTCGACGCGCTTCGCCGCTCCGTCCCGGCCCACGATCTGTACGCCGAGCAGCCGGCCCGTGCGGTACTCCGCGAGCATCTTCACCGTCATCGGCTGAGTGCCCGGGTAGTAGCCCGCCCGCCCGGTCGACTCGATCGTCGCCGTGACGAACCGGAGCCCCACCGCGCGGGCGTCCTTCTCCCGCAGCCCCGTCCGGGCGATCTCCAGGTCGCAGACCTTGCTGACCGCCGTACCGACCACGCCCGGGAATGTCCCGTACCCGCCGCCCGCATTGGACCCGATGATCTGGCCGTGCTTGTTGGCGTGGGTGCCCAGCGCGATATGCCGGGTGCGGCCCGCCACCAGGTCGAGAACCTCGACGCAGTCGCCGCCCGCCCAGATGTTGTCGTGCCCGACGACCCGCATCGACAGATCGGTGAGCAGACCGCCGTGCGGGCCGACCGGGAGGCCGGCCGAGCGGGCCAGCGTCGTCTCCGGTTCGACGCCGATGCCGAGCACCACCACGTCCGCGGGGTAGGTCCCCTCCTCCGTGGCGACCGCAGAGACCCGGCCGTCGGCGCCGGTGATGATCTTGCTGACCCGGGCCCGGTTCACCGTCGTGATGCCCAGACCGTCCATCGCGTCGTGGACCAGGCGCCCCATGTCGGGGTCGAGCGTCGCCATCGGCTGCTCTCCGCGGTTGAGGACCGTCACCTCGAAGCCGTGCTTCAGCAGCGCCTCCGCCATCTCGACACCGATGTACCCGGCGCCGACGACGACCGCGCGCCGGCCGGGCGCCCGGTCCAGTGAGTCCAGCAGCGCCTGGCCGTCGTCCAGGGTCTGCACCCCGTGCACCCCGGCCGCGTCCATGCCGGGCAGCGCGGGGCGTACCGGCCGGGCACCGGTCGCGATCACCAGCTTGTCGAAGCCGGCCCAGTACGTCTCTCCGGTGTCCCGGTCAAGCGCGCGCACCCGTTGCCCGGCGACATCGATCTCCGTCACCTCGGTGCGCATCCGCAGATCGATGGCACGGGCCCGGTGCTCCTCGGGCGTACGGGCGATGAGGTCGTCCCGCTGCTCGACGTCTCCGCCGACCCAGTAGGGGATGCCGCAGGCGGAGTACGAGGTGAAGTGGCCGCGCTCGAAGGCGACGATGCCCATCTCGTCCGGCCCCTTGAGCCTGCGGGCCTGGGACGCGGCGGACATGCCCGCCGCGTCCCCACCGATGACCACCAGTCGCTCCGCTGCCATGCCGGGTCCCTTCGAGCGTCGAGTCCGAAGGACCACGCTACGACCCTCAGGGAGCGGACGGAGTCTCCGGTGGTACGGGGGCGTGCTCGGGCGCCGCCGCCGGTACGGGGGCGTGCTCGGCTGTCCGCGGTGTGCGGTGCCGGGTGAGCCGGGTGCGCACCAGCCGCCAGAGCAGCAGCAGCGCGGCCGCGGCCGCCAGGAACGGCGCCGCCGCACCCACCGCCATCGCGATCCACTTCACCGTGGTCACGAAAGCGTGCCAGCCGCCGCCGAGCGCGTCCACGAACCCCGGATCGTCGTCGTCCGCGCCCTGCGCCGCGGACTCCGGCTCGGAGAGGTCGAGGGTGATCGTGGCCAGGGTGGTGCGGTCCTTGAGCGACTCCTGCCGGGTGAGCAGCGACTCCAGCTCTGCCTGGCGATTGCTCAGTTCCCCTTCCAGGGCGACCACATCGGCAATCTTCTCGGCCCGGTCCATCAGTTTCCGGACCCGGGCGACGCTCGCCCGCTGGGTGGCGATCCGGCTCTCCACGTCGACGACCTGATCGGTGACGTCCTTGGCCTCCGACGTACGGGACAGCAGCTTCCCGCCGCCCGCCAGCTTCCGCAGCACGGCGTCGTACTCGGCCTGCGGCACCCGCAGCACGAGGTGCGACATTTCGCGCAGGTCGTCGATCCGGTCGGTGGACTCGTTCGCCACCAGCCCGCCCGCATCCTCCGTGACCGAACGGGCTGCCGCGGCCGCCTTCGGCACGCTCTTCACCTCCACGGAGAGCGAGGCCTTACGGATGACATGGGTGGTGGTCAGCGCGGGGGACCTGGTCGACCGAGCCGGGCTGCCGTCGGCGGCCCCCCGGTCCGACTTCCCGCCGGCGGAGTCGGCGCGCTCCGCAGGAGCCGCCGCCTTGTGGTCCGCGGAGTCCGCCGCCGTCTTGCTGCTGCCGGAGCTGTCGTCGGCGCCGCCGCAGCCGCTCAGCGCGAGCAGCGCGGCAAGCATCCCGGCGGCGAGCGCCGTGCGCGAACGGCGGGTGGACGAACGGCTCGAATGACGTGCTCTCTGCATAACTGCTCCCCCAGGGCGGGTGGTTGATGGTTCCGGTTCGACGTGCGAGACGGGGGTGCGGGTTGCCCTTTACCGGTTTCGAAGCGGTCACGTTCAGGACTCGGAAGAGGTTTGAGAGAGTGGGGGCATGCAGCGTTCAACACACCGCGTGGACACAGGTACGGGTCATGTCGTCGTCATCGGCGGCGGCATCGCCGGACTCGCGGCCGCCCACCGGCTCATCGGCGCAGGACTGCGGGTCACGCTCCTGGAGGCGACCGACCGGCTGGGCGGCAAACTCATGACCGGTGAGATCGCCGGCACCCGGGTCGATCTGGGTGCGGAGTCGATGCTGGCCAGACGACCCGAGGCGGTGGACCTGGCGCGCGCCGTCGGGCTCGGCGACCGGCTTCAGCCACCCGCCACCGCCACCGCGTCGGTCTGGACGCGGGGCGATCTGCGGCCGATGCCCCAGGGCCATGTGATGGGCGTCCCGGGCGACCCCGACGCACTCAGCGGGGTGATCTCCCCGGAGGGTCTCGCCCGCATCGCGCAGGAACGGGACCTCACGCCGACCGCGGTCGGCGACGATGTCGCGGTCGGCGCGTATGTCGCCGACCGGCTGGGCCGCGAGGTCGTCGACCGGCTTGTGGAGCCCCTGCTCGGCGGCGTCTACGCGGGCGACGCCTACCGGATCTCGATGCGCGCAGCCGTGCCGCAGCTCTTCGAGGTGGTCCAGGAGGGCGGCTCGCTGCTCGACGGCGTGCAGCGCATCCAGCGGCAGTCCGCAGCCCGGCAGCAGACCGGCCCGGTCTTCCAGGGCATCGACGGCGGCATCGGCACCCTGCCGGACGCGGTCGCCGACGCCGTGCGCGCCGGAGGCGGCGAGATCCTCACCGCCACACCCGTCCTGGGCGTGACCCGTACCGCCGACGGCTGGGACGTCCGTACCGACACCCGGGTGATCGCCGCCGACGGCATCGTCCTCGCCGCCCCCGCCTGGTCCGCGTCGACGCTGCTGGCCGCCGAGTCCCCGGCCGCCTCCGCCGAGCTCGCGGGCGTCGAGTACGCGTCGATGGCGCTGGTCACCCTGGCGTTCCGGCGCTCCGACGTGGCGGCCACGGGCGCCCTCGACGGGCGCTCCGGCTTCCTCGTGCCGCCGGTCGACGGCCGTACGATCAAGGCCTCCACCTTCTCCACCCACAAGTGGCAGTGGGTCGCCGACGCCGCCCCCGACCTGTTCATCCTGCGCACCTCGGTCGGCCGGTACGGCGAGGAGGACCATCTCCACCGCGAGGACACCGAACTCGTCGGCGTCTCGCTGCGTGACCTCGCCGACGCCACCGGACTCGCCGCGAAGCCGGTGGACACCGAGGTCACCCGGTGGATCGGCGGCCTGCCCCAGTACCCCGTCGGTCATCTGACCCGGGTCGCCCGGATCCGCGACGAGGTCGCCAAGTTGCCGGCCCTGCGGGTCTGCGGAGCGGTGTACGACGGGGTCGGCATCCCCGCCTGCATCGCCGGCGCCCACCGGGCCGCGGACGAGATCGCCGCGGACATCGCGGGCGGGACCGCGGGAGAGATCATTGCCACTCCGACCCCGGTTCAGGGCACACGGAGCGAGGCAGGACAATAGCCGTATGAGTGCGCCTGAGAAGATTCCGAACGCCGGTAAGAAGGCCAAGGACCTCAACGAGGTCATCCGCTACACGCTGTGGTCCGTCTTCAAGTTGCGCGACGTGCTGCCCGTCGACCGTGCCGGTTACGCCGACGAGGTCCAGGAGCTGTTCGACCAGCTCGCGGCCAAGGACATCACCGTCCGCGGCACCTACGACGTGTCCGGCCTGCGTGCCGACGCCGATGTCATGATCTGGTGGCACGCGGAGACGGCGGACGAGCTGCAGGAGGCGTACAACCTCTTCCGGCGCACCAAGCTGGGCCTGGCGCTGGAGCCCGTCTGGTCGAACATGGCGCTGCACCGCCCCGCCGAGTTCAACAAGTCGCACATCCCGGCGTTCCTCGCCGACGAGACGCCGCGCAACTACATCAGCGTGTACCCCTTCGTGCGCAGCTACGACTGGTACCTGCTGCCCGACGAGGACCGCCGCCGCATGCTCGCGGACCACGGCAAGATGGCCCGCGGCTACCCCGACGTCCGCGCCAACACCGTGGCCTCGTTCTCGCTCGGCGACTACGAGTGGATCCTCGCCTTCGAGGCCGACGAGCTGGACCGCATCGTCGACCTCATGCGTCATCTGCGGGCCTCCGAGGCGCGGATGCACGTCCGCGAGGAGGTCCCCTTCTACACGGGCCGCAGGAAGTCCGTCGCAGACCTGGTGGCCGGGCTCGCGTAGCGAGCGGGCTCCGACCACCCCAACCCGGAAGATCAGACGGCGGGCGCCGGCGCACAGCTGTGCGCTGCCCGCCGCTCCAGCGACACCGGGTTCGGCTTCGGGTTCGCCGAGGGCTCCGACCTGCGGCGATCCCGAGACCTGCGGGGAAGCGCACCGCCCTTCCCCGCAGGTCCCCGGCCCGCCTCCGCGTGGGCCGGTCGCATGTTCCCGCGGCGGCACGACGGTCCGTGCCGCCCCGCCGCACGAGCGCTCACCAGCCAGGAACGGCTTCGCCCCCGGGCGGCGGCGTGCTCCTGAAGAACCGCTCGCTCCACCGGGTCATGGGCGACCGGCCGCTGGACGGAGACGATGCCGGGACCGCCGACCGCCAGACGTCCGTCCGTCTGCATGGCGGCGAGTGCGGTGTCCACGACCCTGCCCGGCCCGCCGTTCAGGAATGCCACTTCGTAGAGGTCGTGGGCAGGGCCACCGGGACCGCGCCGGGCATTCGAGGGCCCCACGATCAGGAGGGTCGAGGAGACCGCGACGGCCGGCGTCACCAGCAGAGCGACGATGTTCATTCCGGTCACCTCCCGACGAGCGCGGCGCGGGCGGCCCGTACCAGCCGGGTCGTGCGGCGGGGCGGCCTGGCGGCCGTGCGGTCCTGCCACCAGGTGGTCAGCCGCCGCCGGGCGGCGTCGTCGGTGGGGCGCCCGGCGATCAGCAGCTGCTCGGCGAAGTCCAGTGCGTCGCGCCGGTATCCGGCGGCCATGGGACGGGTCCTGGCGTACGTGAGAAAGGCGCGCCGGTAGCCGTCCCCGAGGATTTCGGGCAGCTCGGGCGCCACCTTGGCGACGACATCGGCCCGCTTGGCAGCCAGTGCGTGGCTCTGGACACCGAGGCGACGGTGGTCGAAGCCCTCGGGGGCGGGAGTGCCGGCGACGAGGGCGGAGAGCAGCGCGGTCTGGGCGACGGCGGCGCGGTCGCGGGCGGCGTCGGTCGCGGGGCCGGGGGAAGAGGCGGTGGAGTGTGCGGCGGGAGGGGCGGTGGGGCGCCCGGCGGGTTCGATCCGGGCGGCGCCGTCTCCGGACGTCCCGGCGCCCTGTGCCCGTCCGGGCCCCTTCTTCCCTGCCGCGTCCAGCGTGGCGCGGATCGCCTTCAATTCGCCCGCCAGCTCCTCCGCGGGCGGGAAGTCGTCGTCGCGCTCCAGGAGTACGCCCGGCGGGTCGACCCGCGAGCGGAGTTCGGCGAGCACGTCGAGGACCGGCCGGGCCACCGGATGGGCGTGCGTGTCGTGCCAGACGCCGTCCTTCTCGACGCCGCCCGCCACATGCACGTACGCGATCGCTTCCACCGGCAGCTGGTCGAGCGCCCTCGCGGGATCCTCGCCGCCGTTGACGTGGTCGGTGTGCAGGTTGGCCACGTCGATCAGCAGCCGGACCCCGGTGCGTGCGACCAGCTCGGCCAGGAACTGGCCCTCGGTCAGCTCCTCGCCCGGCCAGGCGATCAGCGCCGCGATGTTCTCCAGCGCCAGCGGCACCGGCAGCGAGTCCTGCGCGATCCGGACGTTCTCGCACAGGACGTCCAGCGCGTCCCAGGTCCGCGGCACGGGCAGCAGGTGGCCCGCTTCGAGCCCCGGCGACGCGGTGCGTGTCCCCCCGGCCCGTACGAAGGCGATGTGCTCCGTGACCAGCGGTGTGCCCAGCAGCGTGGCCCGCGCGGCAAGGTTCGCGAGCCGGCCGGGGTCGGGGCGGTCGGCCCCGCCGAGGCCCAGCGAGACACCGTGCGGGACGACGGTCACGCCGCGGGCGCGGAGCCGTACCAGGGAGTCGGGCAGGTGGTCGGTGCAGAGGTTCTCCGCGACCGCTTCCACCCAGTCGATACCAGGCAGTGCCTCCACCGCAGCCGCGATCTCCGGTCGCCAGCCAATGCCGATTCCCAGCTCCATGGTGTCCCCCTCTTCCACTGCGTGCAGGGGTGATGGCCCCGACGGGCAGCGGCCAATCCGAAGAGGGGGACGTTCAGAGCATGATTTGAGGTTCCGGCCACGCAGGGACCGGTGCGCCGACCGGTGCGGTCCCGCTCAGAGGCTGTCGGGCCACCTTCGATCGGGAAGCGTGCGTGCCAGGGCACGACCGCCCGATCAGAGGTAGCCGACAGCCTCTCAGACTCAGACTCAGGGCATCGGTATCGCCGACGGACGCGGGGTGAAGGACTGGTCCCCGGTCGGCTCCGCGGGCACCGGCAGCGGCGGCACCCCGCCTCCGGACGGCGGGGGCGGCCCGGTCGGGCCGGCCGTCGCCGCGCCCGCCGCTTCGCGGGCGATCGCGCCGAAGTCGACGAAGCCGGTGCCCTCCAGCATGGTGATGTGGTCGAGCACGGTCTGGTTGGCGTCGGTGGCCAGCTGACGGATCAGCGAATTGCGGGTGGTGTTCCGGACCTGGGCGATCAGCGCGAAGACCCTGCCGTGCGCGGCCCGCAGCAGATTGGCGAACTTCCGCTCGTAGTCCTCGCCGCTCGCCGCCGTCAGCTTGCGCAGCCATCCCTGCTGCTGCTCGTTCGGCTGGTTCGGCAGTTCCATCCCGAGCTTGGCGGCCACGTCCCGGGCCCGGCGGTCCAGATCCGTGTGCCCGGCCACCAGATGATCCCCGGCGGCCGGCCATCCGGCCAGACCACCCGACGGTCCGTAGGAGCTTCCGCATGTACCGCGGATGGAGTACACCACCCGCGGTAGCGGCATCGGCATAGTGCCTTCATACGCACGTCGACGCGGGGGAGCCCGGTCACGAGTATTGAGCGCAACGCTCAACGACTCGAGGAGAAGAAGATGCCAACCGAGACTCCCGGTAAGGATGGAGCTCTGGCGGGACTGGCCCGGTTCTGTTATCGGCGCCGCCGTCTGGTCGTCTTGACCTGGATCGTTGGCGTAATCGCCGTGGCGTTCGTCGGCTTCGGCTACGGTGCCGCCTCCGACAACGACTTCACCGGTGGAGACTCCGGGTCCGCCAAGGCGCAGGCTCTGATCGAGAAGCACTTCCCCGAGCGGCAAGGGGACACGCTGACTCTCGCGATCAAGGCAGAGAAGGGGATCGACCACCCCGCCGCCCGGCAGAAGATCGAGAAGGTCATCGCCGATCTGGACGCCTCACCCATCACCGGACCGGTGATCTCGCCGTATCAGGACGAGAACCTGGTGACGAATGATCGTCGTATTGCCCGTACGACGATCCCGTTGACCGATAAGGATGTGGACAAGACCGAGGTCAAGCCGCTGGTGGACGCGGTCAGGGATGCCTCCGGTGATGGTGTGACGCTCGGGCTGGGTGGGAACAAGGCGGAGAAGGCTGAGACGCCTCCCCAGGGTCCGGCCGAGGGTGTGGGCGTGTTGGCGGCAGCGGTGATCTTGTTCATTGCCTTCGGGTCACTGGTGGCGATGGGCCTGCCGATCGTGACTGCGCTGCTGGCGATCCTCGGTGGCCTGGCCCTGGTCAAGTTGGTGGGGCATGTGGTCCCCTCACCGGACTTCACTTTGGTCTTCGCCGCGATGGTCGGGCTCGGTGTCGGCATCGACTACGCACTGTTCATTGTTACCCGCTACAAGGACGGCCTGCAGGACGGTGACGAGCCGGAGGCTGCCACGGTCAAGGCCATCGCAACCGCGGGTCACGCGGTGCTGTTCGCCGGTACGACCGTGGTGATCGCGTTGCTGGGCCTGGTCGTCATGGGACAGCGGCTGATGACCGGCGTGGCCATCGCCACGTCGTTGACCGTGCTGGTGACGATGATGGCCGCGGTGACCTTGCTGCCGGCGTTCCTGGGCTTCACCGGCTACAAGATCAACTCGCTGCGTCTGCCTGGTCGCATCTCCCGCCGGCAGGAGGCCGATGGTGCCCCGGACCGGGTGCGCCGTACCCTCGCCGAGCGCTGGGCCGGTGTGGTGCAGCGCAAGCCGCTGATCGCAGCGATCCTGGCCGGTGGGGTTCTGCTGGTGATGAGCGCCCCCACGCTGTCGATGCGGCTGAGTCAGCCCGACGCCAGTGTCCAGCCTCACGACAGGAGCAGCTACACCTCATACGAGATCCTCTCCGAAGGCTTCGGCCCCGGCTACAGCGCACCGCTGATCTTCGCCACCGAGGTCGGTTCCAAGGGCGCCGATCTGAGCAACGTCATCGAAGCGGTCGGAAAGACCGAGGGCGTCGCCTACGCAACGCCGCCCCAGGTCAGCAAGGACGGGCAGGCCGCCATGTTCATGGCCTTCCCCAAGACCGGGTACCAGGATGAGGCGACCACGAACCTGGTGCACAAGCTCCGCAACGACGTGCTGCCCCAGGCATCCGGCGGCGAAGGGGTCTACGTCGGCGGCCCGAACGCCGGCACGATCGACTTCGCCGACGAGGCCGGCTCGCGCCTGCCCCTGATGATCGCGGTCGTTATCGTGCTGTCCCTGTTGCTGCTGATCGCCTTGGTCCGGTCGGTCACGATCGCGCTGCAGGCCGCCGTGATGAACCTGCTGTCGATCGGCGCCGCCTACGGCGTGCTGGTCGCGATCGTGCAGTGGGGATGGTTCGGCTCGGCCCTTGGATTCCCCACCGAAATGCCGGTCACGACCTGGGTGCCGATGATGATGATGCCGGTCCTGTTCGGCCTGTCGATGGACTACGAGGTCTTCCTGATCTCGCGGGTCCGTGAGGAGTACGAGCGCACCGGCGACACCCGGAGGGCTGTCACTCTCGGGTTGGCGCGGACTGCCAAGGTCATCACGGCCGCGGCCGCCATCATGATCGCCGTGTTCACCACCTCCCTGCTCGGCCCCGACCTTGCGGTCAAGCAGGGAGGTCTGGGCATGGCCGTCGCCGTGTTCATCGACGCCACCATCATCCGGATGATCCTCGTCCCGGCGGTGATGGAACTGTGCGGCAAGGCCAACTGGTGGATGCCCGGACGCCGGACGCCGAAGGCGACCTCGGTTTCACAGGCCGAGGTCGGGGAAAAGGCCAGAGTCTGACCGTTCCTGATGGCCCGCCTCGACGGCGACGCGCTGGACCGCGGTGGCGCACCCCGCGTGGAAGAAATTGCTCACCCTCGTCTGTCCGGGACCCGGCGCAGCCGTCCATGTGATGACCGCGTGATCGTTAGAGGGGCCGGTCCGCTGCACGCGGCGGACCGGCCCCTCCAGGTGGTCAGCGCACTGCTCGGGTGACGTTCAGCTCGGCGGCCGTAGTGTACGGTCCGGCGTGAGAGGACGTGGCGACGAGCTTGAGGTAGCGGGCCGGCGTGCCGTTCAGAGTGACGGTCTGCTCGGCCGTGGTGTTCGCGAAGGTCCCGGTGGCGACCTTGGTCCACGCGGTGCGGTCCGTGCTCACCCAGACCTCGTATCCGGCTATCCGGCCGTTGGCGCTGTTCTGGCGGGGCAGGTAACGCAGGCCGGTGGCCTCGAGCTCTTCACCGAGGTCGAGCACGATGTGGTGAGGCAGCGGGTCGGCTGCTCCCGACCAGCGGGTGTGCCAGAAGGTGGCCGGGTCACCGTCCAGGACATTCGCTGCGCGGCCGTCCTCCCCGACGGTCTCCTCGCTGTCGACCTCGACCACCCGCATCTGCTTTTGGGGGACTATCGCCGGGTGGAACGTGGTGCCGGTGCCCTTGTCGGTGGTCTTGGCGTTCTTGTAGGTGGCCTGTGCGGACAGTGTGTAGGCACTGGGCTTTGCGTCCGCGGGGGCGGTGACCGCCCAGGTGGTCTTCACCGACTGGTCGGGCTTGACCGTGGTGAACGTGCTGGGCGAGGTGGCCTCGGCCGTCCAGCCGCTGGGCACGGTGAGGCTGACGGAGGCGTCCGAAAGTGCTGCCGGGCTGCTGTCGTTGGTGTAGGTGGTCGTCACGGTGACGGCGGAGCCGGGCTTGAAGGTCGAGGGCGTGTCGACCGTGAGCGAGTGGTGCACCCCCATGAAGCCGGGCACCTCCCACCTTTGGTGGAGCTTGCCGTCGCAGTTCCGGAGTTCCGCGGGGGTTCCGTTGGCGATGTCGGAGCCGGGGACAGTCAGGCAGTGGCCGGATGCCGGGTTGAGCAGGGAACCGTCGGCCTTGGGCCGCCAGTTCTGCGCGGGGGTGCCGTCGCAGTCGGCGAGGTCGGTCCCGGTCCCGTTCGCGGTGGCGGTCAGGCACTTGTCGGACTGGCGGATCGTGCCGTCCGCGTGCCTGACCCACTGCTGGTTGGCGGCGGCTTCACAGGGCCACAGGCCGAGCGCGCCAGGATTCGCCGGATCGGTCTGGTGGTTCTCCAGGCATCGCCCGGCCATGCCGCGCAGGCGCGCGGTCTTCGACGTGTCCCACACGTCGCTGATCGTGGAGACGTTTGCGTCGGCCGTGTGGTTGATGTGGTCCAGGCCGTACATGTCCAGCAGCGTGCGCAGCACGTTGTAGTGGTTGATCTTCTGGTCGTACTCGCCGGCCCTGGCCATCGGCCCGACCATGATGGTCGGGATGTGGTTGGCCGGGGTGAAGTCGTCCTCGTCCCAGGTCAGCACGAACAGGCTGTTGTGCGTCTTGGCCCACTGGATGTACGAGTCGAAGGTGTTCTTGACGAAGGCGTCACCCTGCGCGAGGGAGCCGTCGTGCATGCTCTGCTGGCCGTTGCCCACGTAGAAGGAGACGGTGGGCAGCTTGGCGAACCCGTCCGGCGTGGTCGGGAACTCCTCCTGCCGCTTGTCCATCGGGTTCAGATTGCCCGGAGTGCCCGGGATGTTCTTGTAGCGGAGCCACTGCGTGGGCAGGCCCTGGTTGGCGTAGTCCGCGAAGCTGTACCCGTGGGTGGTCAGCTGGTTGGGCAGGTTGTCGGTGTCGACGGACTGCGGAGCCGGCCAGTCACTGGACTTCACGATGTCCGAGGCGGACAGCAGCGCGTAGTAATTGGGCAGGCTCGGGTGCGTAACACCGTACGAATTGGTGAACGACGCACCCTGGGCCTCCAGGGACTTGATGTACGGCACCTGGTCCTGAGGCTTCGTGGACGGGTTCCGGAGGATGTCGTCGTAGCCCTTGTTCTCCATCATCACCATGACCACGTGGTCAGGCTTGGGAACCGAGGGGGATCCCACGACAACCGAAGACTTGGCGTCCGAAGACCCGGCATCCGGGGTCGCCGCGGCCGCGGAGACGGAACCGGGAAGGGCGATGCATGCCAGCAGGGCCGAGGCCATCAGGCCACGGATGCTTGGGCGCGGTATGCGCATGCTGGTGCTTCCTTGTTAGTGCGACAGCACACGGGCCGACATCGCGGCCAAGACCACCGGAAACGTAAAAAGTGGTGCATATGTTGTGCTGTCGCGTCCATTCATGGCAGCCAGGAGCGTAGATGTACGCCACATCTGCCCCGGTAACGGTCAGTGAACTCCTCTCCAACACCAGGGCATTTACAAAGTCTTGAAGATCCGCGGTCCGCGCTGGTCACAGCAGTGCGACGATGCTCTGACCGGCAGCCACCCACGCAACGAAGGTCCGGTTGACGCCGGTGACCTACCAGTCGCCTGGGACCGTCACCGATCTCGGCGTCGACCTCCCGCACGCCGCGCAGGTCGCGAAGATCGTCCGCCACCGGACCTGCACGAAGACCGGCAGACGCACCCGCGAGACGGTCTACGTGCTGACCGGCCTGACCAGCCGCCAGGCGTCTCCCGAGCGCCTCGCGAAGATCGTGCGCGGGCAGTGGACCATCGAGAGAAGCAAGCCGCAGTGCTGTCATACCTGCGGCTCGGTTCCATCGCCGTCAGCTCCTTCCTCTCGCGCCTCTTCGTTCCCGGTGTTCATGCTGGCGGCCTGATTCTTCAACCAGGGGCGCCGGGTGTGCTGGCCGCGCGGCACCTGGTGCAGCGCGCGCAGGCGGTCGACCTCTGCCGGGTCGGCCCGGACGATCCTCAAGCCTGCCTGCGGGTGCAGGTAGCCGGTGGCCCAGCCTCGCCTGACCCAGGCATCCAGCGTGATCTCGGACATGCCCAGGTGCTCGGCGAGGTCGCGCAGCCACCACTCGTGTTCGTCCAGGTCGGGGCGGTGACGGTTCTGCTGCCGTGAGCGCTGGATGCCCAGGGCCCGCAGCAGGTCGTTGACCGCGTTCCTGGTGAACGTCTCGCAGCGCTTGGGCGGGCGGAAGCCCTCGGCGTTGAGGTGTTCGGCGATCTGCGCGGTCGTGCAGCCGGCCTCGACCAGTTCGGCGGCGCGGGCACGGAGCCGGGGGTAGTAGCTGAGCTGGGTCAGGCAAGCCACGGGCCGTGCCACCTGCGCATCGGTGCGGTGGCCTCCGGCCCAGCGGACAGCCACGTTCACCAACTCGCTGGTGCCCAGCACCTCGATGCGGACCTGCTCGACCAGATGCCGGATCAGCTGCTTGCGGTCCGCGTCGGTGGTGGTGGGCGCGTGCCAGATGCCCGGGACGTCAGCGGCCAGAGCCCGGATCTGTGCCCGTTCCTCGGCGCTGAGGGTGCGCGGGCGCACAGCGAGGAAGCGGTCGTACTCCTCGCCGAGCCTCTGGCGCTCGGTCATCGCCGTCTCCCAGTCCCTCTCTAACTGCCGTACCACCAGGCGGTTCTCCGGTTCGGCCAGTTGGTACTGGCGCCGTGCGCGGTCCACGGCGTAGTCGGCGCGCTCCAGACGCTGCCGCCAGATCCGGTCCACCTGGGCACGTTGCGTCTCGACCTGCTCGGCCGCGGCGAGTGAGACCTCCACCGCGGCCGGGGTCATCGCCTCCAGCAGCAGGGAGGCGACGTGCTCGTCGATGCAGCCCCCCGCCAACTGCTGGCACTGCCCTTGCCCGTAGTCGCTCTTGGCACGGGCGCACACATACGCCGGGTGCAGCTTCCCGCCCGCGCCACGCTGGTAGCGCACCGTCATCTTCATGCCGCAGCGGCCGCAGACCACCAGCCCGGACAGCAGCGCCGGGCCGTCGCGCACAACGCCGATGCTCTCGGACCGGGCCCGGTTGGCGTCCATCCGCTGCAGGTTCCGTTCATGCTGTTCCACACTGATATAGGCAGGTAGCAGGCCCGGCAGGTAGACGAACCAGTCCTCGCGGCCGGTGCGCACCCGGCCGGTGCACGGCCGCCCCGCCTGCCGCCGGCGCGGATCGAGCCGGCTGCGGCCGTAGACGTAGATTCCAGCGTAGGCCGGATGCCGGAGCATGTTCTGCAGCGCGACCCGATTGGGCCGACGCCACTCCAACTCCCCACGCTCGGGGCCCTCCCGCAGCCGCACCCCGATCTGGATGTGGTTGTCGACCAGGTAGCACAGCACCGCGTTGACGGTCCCGAACCGCTCGAACAACTCGAAGACCAGACGCACCACAGAGCGCACCTGTTCGTCGGGATCCAGCACCGCCTCGCCCGAGGGACGCCGCACGAAGCCGATGGGCAAGGGCACCACCAGTTCCCCGCGCCGGGCCTTGGCCAGGCGTCCGGACCACATCCGCTGCTTGATCAGGTGCAGTTCCGCCTCGCTGATCGTGCCCTTCAAGCCCAGCAGCAGCCGGTCGTTGTGATCGCTGGGGTCGTAGACGCCGTCCGGATCCCCGAGAAGGGCCCCCGACAGAGCGCACAACTCCAGAAGCTGATGCCATTCGCGGCCACTGCGGGCCAGCCGGGACATCTCGATCCCCAGAACGATCCCCACGTGATCCAGGCCGACCTCGGAGACCAGGTGCTGGAAGCCGGGCCGGGCATCGATCCCGGACGCGGAATGCCCCAGGTCCTCGTCGATCACCAGCACCCGCGACGGAGGCCATCCCAGCGCGACCGCGCGCTCCACCAGCGCGTACTGCAGCCGCGTGGACTCCTGATGGTCCCTGACCTGCCCAGCCGTCGACTGGCGCACATATACGGCCGCGAGCCGGTCACGATGCCAGCGCTGGACCTTACCCTCCAGCCGTTCCCACGACAGCCCGACCATCGTCATCGTCCACACCCCCCTCCGTGCTCCTGAGCGGTGCCGTCGCCATGCGCTCCACCAGAAGACCCAGCAGACGCTGCACCACCACCCGGTTCACCTCCGGGAAGGACTCCCACCTCGGCGTCCCCGCTGTCGCGGGCCCGGTCTGGGGGGCACGGCCGCGTCTCCTCCAGCCATCGCGCCCCACCCCCCTCGCCTGCCCCGACCAGCCCCTCACGCAGCCGTCGGACTGTTCCGACCAGCGCCAACAGGGCATCAACCCCTATGACCGGGACATTCCCCATCCCGCTCGCTTCTATGTCAGTACTGTGGCTTGCTCCTTGAGAACCGGCTCCACTTCGTCCGCGACAACACCGGGGTGTAGTTGCGCCCTTACCTGCGTCAGCGGTTTCGGGGGGCTACCAGGCCGGATTCGTAGGCGAAGACCACGAGTTGGGCGCGGTCGCGGGCCTGGAGCTTGATCATGGCCCGGTTGATATGGGTTTTCGCGGTCAGCGGGCTGATCACCATGAGTCCGGCGATTTCGTCGTTGGACAGGCCCTGCGCGGCCAGGGCGACAGCCTCGCGTTCGCGGTTGGTCAGTTCCTTCAGTCCTGTGCCGACTTCGGTGTTGGGAGGCTGGGCTACATACCGGCTGATCAGCATTTTGGTGATCGACGGTGCGAGCAGGGCGTCACCGCGCGCGGCGACGCGTACGGAGTGAAGAAAGTCGTCCGGCTCGATGTCCTTGACGAGGAACCCTGCGGCGCCGGCGCGCAGCGCGTTGAACACGTGCTCGTCGACGCCATAGTTGGTCAGGATGACCACGTGCACCCCGGCCAGGACCGGGTCCGCGGCGATCCGCCGGGTCGTCTCGATGCCGTCCATCACCGGCATCTGGATGTCGACGAGCGCGATGTCGGGCAGGAGTTCCCTGGCAAGGACCAGGCCCTCCTTGCCGTTGGCGGCTTCGGCGACCACCTCGATGTCGTCCTCGGCGTCGAGAAGCGCACGGAACCCGCTGCGAAGGAGCGGCTGGTCGTCGAGCAGCAGGACGCGAATCATGAAATCCGCGCCACCGGTAGTTCGGCCTGGACGGTGAAACCGCCCTCGGTGCGCGGTTCCGCCCGCAGGCGGCCGCCCAGGGCGGTGACGCGTTCGCGCATCCCCAGCAGCCCGACGCCGGGCACCGGGGCGGAGCCCGGTTCGGCCGTCCCGTCGTCATCGACCTGAATGGCGAGGGCGTCCGGACGGTAGTCGATCCGGATCGACGCGGTGGCGGCGGCGGAGTGGCGGGCCACATTGGTGAGCGACTCCTGGACGATCCGGTAGGCGGTCCGGTCCACCGCGTCCGGCACGTCGTGCCGTTGTCCTTCGATCGTCAGCGTTGTTTTCAGGCCTATCCCATGGGCCCGTTCCACCAGTTTCGGGACGTGGTCGAGCCCGTACGACGGGGTCTCGGCGTCGTTGCGCAGCGTCTCCAGGGTCGCTCGCAGTTCCCGGGTCGCCTCACGGCCGGCCTCCTGGATCGCCAGTAAGGTCTCCGGTACTTGTTCGCCACGCTTGCGGGCCAGGTGGACAGCGACTTCGGACTGCACCTTGATGATCGAGATCTGGTGGGTGAGCGAATCGTGCAACTCCCGTGCGATGTGCAGCCGTTCCTCCGTCGCGCGCAGCCGCGCGGTCTCCTCGCGGGTGCGCTCGGCTTCGTCCGCCCGCCGCTCGGCTTGCCGCAGCGCCTCCCCGGCGGCACCGGCAGCGATCAGCCAGGCCAGCTCGAGGACGCCTCGGGCCTGCGCGAACGCGTCGGCGGCGGGACCGTCCGCGGGGGAGGCCATGACTGCGAACGGGAGAGCGGTCAGCAGCGCCACGGACACCAGCACGGTGATGAGGCGGTGCCCCGACCGTACGGCGGCGTACACCGCGAACAGGTACGCGACGGCGGGCACTTCGAAACCGACCGCGTTGTAACCCACCACGCACAGCCCCGTAACGGCCAGGACGGGAACCGGAGCCCAGCGGCGGACGACCAGCGTCAGGCCGCTCGTCACCACCAGTGCATAGCCGAGAAGGTCGAGATCCGTGGCGGGGTGGTCCCGGGCCAGCGCGGTGACCAGCAGTACCGCCGCCACGCAGATGGCGATCACCCAGTCTCTGACCTGGGCCCAGACACTGGACAGCCCTGTGCTCATACGCGCAGCTTAGCCGGACCCTGCCGCGCGGGAGTCCCGCTCGCGGATGAGTGGCCATTTACCGTGCACGCGGTATCTTCTCTGCGTCTGCGTCTGCGGCTTCTGCAGCAACAGGGCGCGCCATTAGCCGTGGCGCGCATTGGGCACACGCCGCGTCGCGGGCCGGCTGGATCTGAGTCGAGGGAAGCGGACAGGTCACCGGCCGCAGCCACGCGCCTTCGACCGCGATGGGCCGGTCGGCCCGACCGTCCCGGTGGCCGGTTCCGGCCCTGGTGGTGGCCGGCGGGGTGGCCGGACTCCGCCCGCCTTCGCGGCGTCGGCGGTACGGCCGGGCAACGGCTGACCGTCAGGCGGGTGTGGTGCCGCATGGCGGTTCTTCCCGGCCGATGAGTGGCTGTTGCAGGCAATGCAACAAGGGCTCACCCAGGACACGTAGTTCTCGCAGGTCCGAGAGCCGACTGCGGTTGGCGAACCGGTGCCCGGCCGGCCACGGCGAGCCGGACGATTCCTCGGCCGGGTCGGGGTCCTGTTCGGCCGGCAGACGGACCGGGAACGGCCGGGTCAAGCGGTGCGGCGGAAGCGGGACAGAGCCAGCCCGCTGAGGACCATTCCGATCAGCCCCACCACCAGGGCCACGACGGCTCCACCTCGCCCGTTGCCGGTGCCGACACCACCGTCGGAGCCGGCCAGAGCAATCCCCCCGAGGACCACGCCGGCCAGCGCCACCACCAGGCCCCCCATGGCCCCGCGTCGCCCGTTGCCGGTGCCGCTACGACCGGCGGAGCGCAGAGCCCATCCACCGATGCCCACGCCGATCAGCGCCACCAACATGGCAGCAATGGCCCCGCCTCGCCCGGAGCCGCCACCACCGTCGGCGGCCGAGACGTCCGCGGTCGCCGGTGCGGCAAGGCAGACCACCCCGAGCAGGGCGGCTGCGCCTGCGGTAAGCAAGTGACGGACGGACATCGAGGGTCCCTTCGGTTGCACGACAGGTACGGGTGAAAGCGTATGTACCGGCGTGGTCACGGGTCGTCATGCCGAAGTAGCGTATGGGCCTACCGTCGGGGTGGTACGCGCTCGAGGCGGAGCCTGCTGTTGCAGCAGTCGTGTACCGCAACCGCAGCAACCGTACTCAGGTGACCCCGGCCTTCTGCCTCCGCTATGTGACTGCAATGGCCGCCAGCGATCGTCCGAGTCGCTCGCCTCGGCTGCGTATGACCTCGACCACCTCAGGCCCGCCCTTGCGGCGACCGGCTTCCTTGACCTGCGGGTGCTACCAGCCCTCCTCCTCCACGTCCATGAGCACCGAGTCCTCGCGCTCGGCGATACGCCGCTGCGCCGCGACCATCGGAAGTACCTCCTGGGCGAAGAACCGCGCGGTGGCGATCTTCCCCCGGTAGAAGGCGAGTCGGTTCCGCTGAGTCCGCGAGCTTCCGCTCTCGGCCTCCGCCAGCTGCTCGGCCGCGACCGCGGCCTGCCGCAGCAGCAGCCACGTCAGCAGCACATCCCCCGCGGCCATCAGCAGCCGCGTCGTGCTGCGCCCGACCTCGTAGATGGCCGTCGGCTTCTCGAGAGACACCAGAAGCCGGCCGCCGAGCTGTTTCGCCATCGCCTGCAGATGTTCCGCCGACTCGCCCAACAGGGCTCGCTCCTCGCGCAGTCCGTCGTCGACGGCCACGCTCTTGCCCACCTCGGCGAGCAGCAGGCCCAGCGTCTGTCCCTGGTTCCGGGCGATTTTCCGGAAGAAGAGGTCCAGGCCCTGGATCGCGGTCGTGCCCTCGTACAGCGTGTCGATACGGGTGTCGCGGATGTACTGCTCCAGCGGGAAGTCCTTCGTATAGCCGACTCCGCCGACGGTCTGCAACCCGTGCCCGAGCTGCTCGCAGGCCTTCTCCGAGCTGTAGCCCTTCACGATCGGCAGCAGTAGGTCGTTGAGAGCTGCCGCTTCCGTGTCCTGGGTGCCCGACGCTTCTGCCGCGGCGATCCGGTCCTGGATCGTGGCGGTGTACAGAACCAGGGCCCGAAGTCCCTCCGCGTACCCCTTCTGAAGCAGCAGGGAGCGCCGCACGTCAGGATGGCGCAATATGGGGACGCGCGGGGCCTTCTTGTCCGCGAGGGAGGTCAGATCCGTACCCTGGATACGGACCTTGGCGTACTCGAGGGCGTTGAGGTAGCCGGTCGAGAGCGTCGCCATCGACTTGGTCCCGATGATCATCCGGGCCTGCTGGATGATGTGGAACATCTGCCGGATTCCGTCGTGCACTTCGCCAAGGAGCCAGCCGACCGCCGGCGTCCCGTCGCCGAAGGTCAGCTCGCAGGTGGCGGACGCCTTCAGGCCCATCTTGTCCTCGAGCGCGGTCGCGAACACCCCATTGCGTCTGCCGAGTTCACCCGTTGCCCAGTCCGTGACGTGGAACTTCGGCACGATGAACAGCGAGAGCCCCTTGGTACCGGGACCATGGCCCTCGGGCCGCGCGAGCACGAAGTGCACGATGTTCTCGGCGAGATCGTGCTCACCGGAGGTGATGAACCGCTTCACGCCCTCGATGTGCCAGCTGCCATCCGCCTGCCGCACGGCCTTGGTCCGGCCCGCACCCACATCGCTGCCCGCCTCCGGCTCGGTGAGAACCATCGTCGTGCCCCACTGGCGCTCGACGATGAGCCGCGCCAACTGCCGCTGCTCATCGGTCCCGAGCTGATCGATGATCTCCGCGAAGCCCGCGATCGCCTGGTACATGTAAAGCGCCGGATTGGCCCCGAGCACCAGCTCCGCGACGGCCCAGCGCAGTGACGGCGGCACGCCCGCGCCGCCGAGCGACTCGGGCAGGCCGATCAGATACCAGCCGGACTCCATCCAGGCGCGGTAGGCCTTCCTGAACGGCTCGGGCAGAGTCACCGAGCGGCCCTCGGGGTCGTACACGGGTGGGGTGCGATCCGCTTCGATCGCGGGGTCGGCGAGCTGCTCGACGGCGAAGCGCTCCACTTCGGCGAGCAGGTCGCGGGCGGTCTCCCGGGTGGTGCCCGTGAAGGCGCCCCGGCCGTACGTCTCCGCGCGGCCGAGCACCTCGAAAAGGTTGAACTCCAGGTCCCTGAGGTTGGACCGGTAGTGGCTCATAGGCGGTTGTCTCCTTCGTGGTCGAGGGACTTCATGACGGAGGGACGTCATGGCAGGGGCCCGACCGGACACGACCGGCCGGGCCCCGCACACTCCTGGTCAGGCGAACGTGACCCGGGCCACGGGGGCGAGCTGCCCCTCATGGAGCAGCACCCGGCAGCGGAACCGCTGGATCTTGCCGCTGGGCGTCTTCGGCAGCACACCACGCGGCAGGAACAGACACTCAGCGAGGGCGACCCCGGCCTTCTCCATGGCCAGGGCCGCCGCCTCCTCGGCGATGGGCCGGTAGTCGCGCGGGTTGCCCTGCGGCTCCACCATCAGGATGAGCCGGGACATCCCCGCATCGCCCGCGTCAATGACGGCCGCGCACCCTTTGCGCACGTTCCTGAGGCTGTCGACCGCGGACTCGATCTCGGAGGCATAGACCTTCCGCCCGCCCACCGACAGCATGTCGTCGGCGCGGCCCAGGACGTACAGCTCGTTGTCCTGGACGAAGCCCAGGTCGCCGGTTTGCAGCCAGGAGTCCTTGAACCTGACGGCCGTGCGCTCCGGGTCGGCGTAGTAGCCGTTCGCCAGGCTCGGCGACGCCACCTGGATCTCCGCGATCCGGCCGCCCGACCCGGCCCGCACGGTGACCCCGGGCAGGGCAGGGCCGTTGGAGACGAGCCGGGTGGACTTCGGGTGGTCGGGCGACACCTCGATCACCGAGCCCTCGACGAGCGCGGGCCCGTCGAAGGCGAGCGCTTTGGGCGCCTGCGCCCAGGGCTTGCCGGTCACCGCGAGCGTCGCCTCGGCCATGCCGTACGCCGGCTGGAACGCGGAGTCGGCCAGGCCGAACGGCCGGAACTTCTCCGTCGCCGTGACGAGTGTGTTCCAGTCGACGCGCTCCGCGCCGATCACGGCGGCCCGCAGCTTCAGCTCCTTCGGCAGCGAACCCCGCCCCTGTGCCCGCGCCGCGAGATACACGGCCGTGCTGGTGCCCGCCGTCATCGTCGCCTCGTACTCCGACATGTCGCGGAACCATGTGCGCGGCGCCATCCCGAACCGGTCGGGCGAGGACAGTACGAAGTCGAAGTCGTACGCCCACGAGTACAGCAGACAGCCGAACATGCCCATGTCGTGCGAGAGGGGCAGCCATGAGGCCACGGTGTCCGCGCCCGGTCGGCCGCCCGTCAGATGCAGAATGATCTGCAGCTGCTGCTCGATGGAACGGGTGGTGAGCGCACACCCCTTGGGCATGCTGGTGGAGCCGGACGAGTACTGGATGAACGCCAGGTCGTCCCGTCCCGGCGGGCTTGGCTCGATGCGCCCCGGGCCGCGCAGGGCCGACCAGCCGCGAACCGGAAGGTGCCTGCTCAGCTCCTCGGGGATCATGCTGGTCAGCCAGTCGTCGACGAGCAGGAGCGTCGGGTCCAGCCGCGCTGAAAGCGCGAGGAGCTGCTCACCGTACGCTTCGTGGCTCTGTCCGCGGGTGGGTAGCGGAAGCGAGGCCACCGCGCCGCCCGCCAGCCAGACGGCGAGCAGCCCGCGGACGGTGTCAGGGGTGTTGGTGAGGATCGCGGCGACCCGGGTGCCCGGCCCCACACCGAGGGTGCGGAGTCCGGCGGCCATCCCGTGCGCGTCCTTGACGACCTCGCGCCAGGGCGTGTGGTCGAACTCGTCGCCGTTCCACTCGTGCAGTACGCCGTGCGAGGCATGGTTGGTCAGGGCGTTGAAGAACTCCACGTACGTGTTTCCCCGTCTCTCGTGTTTCTCTCGTTTGCCGGGTCTCCCTTCGGCCTACTCGACGTCCACGAGGGAGGCGTCGGAGTCGCGGGGGCGTTCGGCCATGGGGGCGAGTGACTGCTGGGACTCCAGGAGTTCCTTCTTGCCCATCGAAGACCCGCTGACCCGGCTGATGTTGGCCTCGCGCATGGTCATGCGCTCGGGGTCGACACGGACGACCTTCCAGGCCAGGTGGGTCTTCTCCAGGGACCAGATGAGAATCGCCGAGAGGTCGATCTCGTACCACTTCATGCCGTGCCTGGCGGAGCGGGGGAAGGCGTGGTGGTTGTTGTGCCAGGCCTCCCCGAACGAGGGGATCGACAGCCAGGCCACGTTGCGCGACTGGTCGGTGGTTTCGAAGCGGCGACGTCCGAAGACGTGCCCGACGGAGTTGACGGCGTACGTCATGTGGTTGATGAGGAAGATACGCACCAGGCCGCCCCACAGCATGCCCGTCAACCCGGCCCGCACCGAGCCGCCGGTGATCGCGTAGGCAATGACGCCGGGCAGGACCACACTGGAGGCGGTGACGAGGACCAGGTGCTCGCTCAGCCAGCGCAGAGGCTTCTCACGGACCAGGTCAGGGCAGTAGCGCATAGGGTCGGAGCTGAGCTCGACGTCGAAGAGCCAGCCCAGGTGGGCGTGCCACAGCCCGGCCATGGTGCCCTTGAAGCCGGGTTCGAAGTCCAGATGCGGGGAGTGCGGGTCGCCCTGCTTGTCGGCGACGCGGTGGTGCTTGCGGTGGTGGGCGGCCCAGATCAGCGGCGGCCCCTGCCCGGCCATCACGCCGGCGGTGGCGAGGGCGATACGGATGGGCTTGTAGGTCTCGAACGAGCGGTGGGTCAGCATGCGGTGGTAACCGGCGGAGATCCCGAAGCCGGAGATGGCGTACATGATGACCAGGACGACGACGTCCGACCAGCCGAAGATCTCGTTCCACAGCAGTCCCATGGCGCCGAAGACCGCGACGAGCGGAATCAACGACGCCCCGAGTATGAACCAGCGGTGCTTCCTGCCGTCCATGTGCTTCTCACTTCCGGGAGTTGACTGTCTGTCTGTTGCGGGTGGTACCTGCGCCCCTGGCCTTGCGGAACAGGGGCAGAAATGCGGCGCGCAGCACGGGAATGAGCAGCGCGCGCGGGGTGTGGCGGCCCGCGAGGTACTGGGCCTTGGCGACAGGTCCGGGGACCACGACGCGGCGCCCTTGGGCGAGACCGCGCAGGCCCGCCTCGGCGACGCGCCGGGGTGTGAGCCACGCGAGGAACCGATGATCCTGCAGCCCCGAGATGCCGCCCACCGCGTAGAAGTTGGTGCGCACGGGCCCGGGTGAGAGCAGCGTGCAGCTCACGCCGGTGCCGCGCAGTTCGTCGTGGAGCGACTCGGCGAAGGTGTTGGCGAAGGCCTTGGTCGCCGAGTAGGTGGCCGCCGTCGGCACGGGCTGGTAGCCCGCGGTCGAACCGGTGACCAGAATGCGGCCGTGACGGCGGGCCAGCATGCCGGGGAGGAGGGCCTGGGTGAGGGCGTGCAGTGAGACGACGTTGACCTGGACCTCGGCGGTCTCCTTCGCGGGGTCGTTCTCGCTGAACGGCCCGCAGGTGGGAAACCCCGCGTTGGCGCAGAGCACCGACACCGGCTCCCCGGCGAGTTCTCCGGCCAGCTCACCGCGCGCGGCTGAGTCGGCCAGATCGCAGGTCCTGACGTGCACGGTCACGCGGTGCTTGTCCCGCAGCTCCTTGGCGAGCAGTTCCAGGGCCTGGGTGTTGCGCGCGGTCAGCCACAAGCCGTATCCGCGCGCGGCCAGGCCCCGGGCGAGGTGTTCGCCGATGCCGGAGGAGGCGCCGGTGACGACCGCCCACTTCGGGGCGCTCACGCGTGGTTCACCGGGGAGCCGAGGTGCGTGGCGAGCCGTCCGGCCGCCGCGCGGCCCGTCCGCGCGCATGCCTCGATGGACACGCCCTGGATGTAGTCGCCCGCGAGCTCCAGGCCCGCGATGTCCGTGACGCTCCGGCGGACCTCCGCCAGGAACTCGGCGTGGTAGGGGAGATAGCCGCTGTAGGCGGCCTTCCAGTGCTTGACCAGGAGATTGGCGCGCTCGGCGCGCGGCGCGCCCAGGTACTTCACCAGGCGCTCCTCGGTCTCACCCGTGAGCCGGCCGATGTTCTCGGGGCTGAGGTCGGTGAGCCTGCCCTCGCGGCCGCTGTAGGTGTAGCGCACGATGTGGCGGTCTTCCTGGCCGTACGAACCGGCGTTGCTGCACGGCCCGTCGTCCATGGTGAGCGCGCGCACGTCATGCGTGAACATGTCCCGGTCGTACTCGACGAGCACCACGGTCGACGGGAAGTAGTTCACGTCGCTGAGCCGGCGGGCGAGCGCGGGCCGGGCCGAGCGGACGATCTCGGCGGTGGCGTAGGCGGGAGTGCTGAGCACCACGCCGTCGTAGTCGCTGGACTGCGCCTCGGCGCCCTCCTCCGAGATCCGCAGGCCCGTGACCTTGCCGTCGCGGACCTCCAGGCCCTCGACCGCCGAATTGAGCCGCACCGGTATGCGCTTGGCGAACGCTTCCAGTACGGGCTGGATGCCGCCCGACAACTGGTCGTAGTGGTCCATCAGCATCGCGATGTTGGTGCCGAAGGTGCCGGGGTAGACCTCGTCGGGTTCGGCTCCGTTGTTGCGGATCACCATGGGCCGCACCAGCATGTCCGTCATCTCGGGACCGAAGAACTCGCTGAGCGGGGTGTGGTCGTGCTTGCGCGAGATGCCGCTGAAGTAGCGCGAGCCGAGGAAGCGGTTGCGCCGGTCGGCGCGGATGCGGGCCGCCATGCCCGCCATCCGCGCGAAGTCCCGGGACGAGCCCATGCGCCGGATGTTCTTCAGGGTCTGGCTGCGGCGCTCGCTGTCGAGCGTGAGCACCTTGCCGTCCTTGATGCGGGACGCGTTGTATCCGAAGCTCTCGTACACGTCCGAGCCGAGCTCCGAGGTGAACCAGCGGAAGGTGTGGTACTGGCGGCCAATGTTCTTGCCGCCCGTCATGACGCGCCGGTCGCCCAGCTTGTCGAGGCCGAAGCGGCCGCCCAACGTGCCCTCTGCCTCGATGACTTCGACGTCGTGGCCGAGGAGGTCGAGGCGGAGCGCGGCGGTGAGACCCGCGATGCCGCCGCCCACCACTGCCACGCGCCGCTGTGTACGTTCAAATGGCATGAATCAGACTCCGTGGATGTGTGCGGTCGAACGGGGACGCGGGCCCGAGTGGGGCAGCAGCTCGATATGGCCCTGGACCACCGTCTTGCCGAACTGCCGCAGCCACACCGTCACCGGCAGGCGACCGTCAGCGCCAGGCGTCTTGACCTCCGCCTCATGGACGAGGTCCGCCTCGAACTCGGCGAAGTCCAGGAAGGCCGCCTCGCAGCCGACGACCATGGCGTGCGGGGACGCGATGGCCCCGCTCCGGCAGGCCGCGGCGACGGCCGCCTGCCGCAGGCCCTCGACCATCAGGGGGCCCGGTACGTGGTCGTACTCGTGGTCGAAGAATGCGGGGTGCCCCTGGTCGGCGGCGAGGAGATAGCGGATCCTGCCGCTGTCGGGCTCCGTGTCCTCACGGCCCGCGGAACCGATGACGACGTTACGGGGGACCTCCCGGCCGACCAGGGCGGGCGAGAGCCGGCGCGCCGGTGTCAACCGGGTGGTGTCCACCGGCTTCTGGGCCCGCTGGAAAGCGCGGAATACGTCGTAGTCCTCCTGCGACATGAAGGCGAGGACCGCGCTGAGCGTCATCGCCCGGCGTCCGCCGATCTCCATGACGCCTTCGAGGGTCATGCTCACCACGTCGGAGCCCTTGCCCTGCCGTTCGGCGACGCGGTAGTGCAGATAGCCCTGAAGAGCGGAGGTCCCGTCATCCGCGTACGCCTGCGGGTCCTCGACCCGCAGCGTGATCCGCTGGAGGCTGAAGGGCAGCCCCACCGGCACGCCCACATGGCGGTGCAGCAGCACGAAGATCGACTGACGCGCAGCTTCGGAGGACGCGAACGGGTCGTGGTGGGAGGGATGCCGGTCGGACCACAGGCTGTGCGCGCGGGGGATCTGGAAGGACAGGTAGAAGTCGTCGTCCGAGCCCTGCGCGGAGTCGGCGACGAAAACCTCGCCGATCTGCCTGCGGTGCGCGAGCGAGCGCGGCACGGTCTGCTCGAAGCCCAGCTGGATGCCGGGCGGCGGCAGCGCGCCGGGGGTGGTTGCGTACGGGAGAGTGCTGGTCATCTGCTCGGCTCCGGTTCAAGCGGGTCCTGCTGTACGGGGTGCGGCTGAGGGCCGCTCTGATAGATGGGCCTGCGCATCGCGCTCCGGCGACTGATCTCCGTGCCGGCGAGCCGGACCAGCTCGTCGACCGCGGCCCGGCGCCGGCCCCGGCCGCTCAGCACGGCTTTGCCGGTGGCGCCGAGAACGCGCCCCGGGGTGAGGACATCCATGACGGAGGCGCGGTGGCTCAGCAGGTCCAGTACGCCGTCGACCTTGCCCTTGGCGTGCAGCGCGCGGACGACCCGCGGGACGACGCCCGCGATGGGGCCCGCGACGCCCAGGTCCGTGGCCAGCCCGTAGTACTCGGCGTAGATGCGGTCCCGCCACGTGCCGAACTCGGCGGTGGCGCGGTCTAGCCGGGCGGCTTCGGGCAGCGCAGCCACGATCGCGGGCGCAAGCCGCTCCGCCTGGTGAAAGGCGTCCCCGATGCCGCGCCCGCCCGCCGGGTCCTTGAAGTGCCCGGCATCCCCGAGCAGCACCCAGCCGGGGCCCGCCGCCTCGCGGAAGTACCCGAAGAAGCGGCGGATGCCGTAGATCCTGCTGGCCCGGGTGGCGCCCGAGAGGGCCTTGGCGATGGGCGCGCAGCGCATGGCGTGGGCGTGCAGGGAGCCTTCGAGGTCGGCGCGGAAGGACTCCCGTTCGTGCTGCTGCGGGGAGACGCCCACGATGTAGAGGCCGTTGTCGGCGGGGCCGCCGAGCATGTGCCGGTCGCCCCAGCGGTGGAAGACGAAGGTGGGGCGCTCGCCGAGGTCCGCGCCTTCGAAGTACGTCCAGTAGTAGCTGCGTTCACCGGGGCTGACGTGGTACATGCGGGAGCTGCAGGCCTCGGCGACCTTGGAGTTCCGGCCGTCGGCGCCGACGACGAGGCGGGCGCGCAGAACGGTTTCGGTGCCCCCGGACACGGCCCGGACGCCCGAGACGCGGCTGCCGTCGCGGACGACCCCGACGACCCGGGTGCCCAGACGCACCTCGGCGCCCGCTGCGCGGGCCGCACCCACCAGCACGGGGTCGAGAACCTCCCGGCGGATGCAGGCCGCGCCGCCGACGTCCCCGTCCTGTTGCGGGAAGGCGGCCAGACAGCGGAACTCCTCCAGACGCATGTCGACATGGCTCATCGGGGTGACCCCGGCGGCCCGCAACTCGTCCATCACACCAAGGCGGTCGAGGAACGCGAGGGAGTCGGCCTGCAGGATGTTCGAGGAGAGCGTCGAGCGGATCTGTGCGGCCTGGTCGAGCACGGCGACCCGCAGGCCGCGGCGGGCGAGGAGCACGCCGAGGGTGGAGCCGGCGCAGCGCGCGCCGACGATGACGACGTCGAAGTCCTCGGTGGGGACGTCCCGTATGCAGCCGCTCACGACGCGTCGTTCCAGCGCACCGCGGCCGCGGCCGCGAAGTCACCGGCATGCGCGAACCCGGACATCACGACGAGGTCGCCATCGCGCAGTTCACCGGCGCGCGCGGCCTGGTCGAGGGTGATGGGTACGGCGGCGCCGTACAGATTTCCGAAGCGGTCGAAGGTGTCGAAGTGGCGCTTGCCGTCGAGTTTCAGGGCCTGTCGCCAGTTCCTCAGGAAGATCCGGTTCGGCTGGTTGGTGACGAGGACGTCGATGTCGGACGGCTCCTCGCCGAGGTCCGAGCAGAGCTCCCGGACCAGCTCGGGGACGAGTGAGTTGCCGCGCCCCAGGACCTCCTGCTGCTTCGCGTTGTCGAACCAGATGTCCGTCTGGCCGGTGCCGGGCTCCCAGTACTTGCGCCCGTCCGGCGCCGCGAGCCCCAGGTCGACCGAGTACTCGGGAGTGCTGCGCTTGCGTACACCCAGGATCGGCGAACCGCCGCCCGCCTCCAGATAGGCCACGCCACAGCCGTCGCCCGGTACCGCCGCGTGGGAGTGTCTGCGCACCTCGGACTGGGCGAACATCTGCCCCGCGGTGTTCTGCACATTGGCGATCAGGGCGGTCCGCGCGGAGCCGTCGGACATGATCTTCTGCGCCAGCTGCATCATGTACATGAACGAGGCACAGCCGCCGTTGTGCAGGTCCACGATCCACTCGGGGCTGATGCCGAGCCGGTGTGCGGCCTGGGCGCCGATGCCCATGAACGGCTCGTCCGGGAGCAGCACGTTCGTGAGGAACACATCCGCCTGGGGCTTCCGGCCGAGCCGCTCGAAGAGGGGCGCGGCCGCCTTCGCGATCATGTCGGAGGCGCGCTCGTCCGGAGCGACGTGGTGCCGGGTCGCTGGGACCTTGAACAGCGGGGCGTTGGCGAGTGGGTCCACCGGGGCGTCCGGATCGTGGAAGAACTCGGGCCCCACGACCTTCTCGGGCAGATAACTCCCGAAGTCGACTATGCCGACAGGCTGCATGACAGTTCCTTTCGAAGCCAGACCTCGACCGTCCGTGCCGTCTCGGCAGCGTGTTCTTCGAGGAGCGAGAAGTGATCGCCCGGGACCGGCGTGACGGTGTCGGCCGCGCGCCATAGACGCCAGTTCTCGCTGTTCGGTGCGTCGGGGCCGCGCTCGGCGGTGAGGAGCAGAGCCGGGGCGGTGAGCGGGTCGCAGGCCCAGTCGTCGAAGAGGCGCAGATAGCCGCCCATGGCCAGGACGCGCGCGTCGTCGACGTCGGTCAACACCTGTTCCCTGTCGAGGATGTGCCCCATCGCCCAGCCGAACACCTCGCTCTGTTGGGCGGGTTCGGGTTCGTACGTGTCGATCAGGACGACGCCCGCGACCTGGTGCCCGGCGCGTTCGAGGCTCGCGGCGGCGGCGTGCGCGAGGACCCCGCCGATGGAGTGCCCGGCGAGCAGCACCGGGGCGCCGGCCGCGGCCTTGAGGGTCTCGGCGGCCAGGCTGCCGACCGCCGCGTGCCAGGACCCCGGGAGAAGTGGTGAGGTGCCACCCAGGCCGGGCAGGGTGAGCGCCGACATCCGCATCCGGCGTCGGAAGCCCGCGGCGAACCGTGCGAACTGGTGCGGGCCAGAACCGGCCAGGAAGGACGGCACGCAGACCACTGCGGGATCGGCGGGGCCGTCGGAGAGGAGGGCGGGCCTGGGCGGTGCGGTGAGCTGGTCGGGGGAGGAGAAGGAGGGCAGTACGGAGGCGGCCCGCCGCAACTGGGGGATGGCGGCAGGGAGTTCGCCCCGGGCGTGGGCGGATCTGAGGAGGGCGGTGTAGCGACCCCGGGGGGTGGGGGCCGGTGCGGGCTCCTGAGCCTGGGGTGCGGGCTCCTGTGCCTGGGGTGCGGGCTCCTGTGCCGGGTCGTCTGCGGGCTCCTGCACCTGAGGTGTGGCCTGTCCGATCCGTGGCCGCAGATGGTCCGCGATCGCCTGCGGGGTCGGGTGGTCCACCAGAAGAGTCGTCGGCAGGTCGAGCCCGGTGGCGGCGGAGAGGCGCCGCTGCAGCCGGACGGCGCCGAGCGAGTCGATGCCGAGCTCCAGGAGGGTTTTGTCCGCGTCCATGGCCGTGGTGCCGTCGTATCCGAGGACGAGGGCGGCCTGGGCCAGGACCAGGCCGAGGGCTTCCTGTGTCGGTGCCTGTGGGGCGGGTTCCTCCGAAGTCCCGCTCCTGGAGACCGCGTTGGTGTCCACGCACTGCGGGTCACGCACGGTCTGCTGTACGTCGATCCAGTGGCGGCGCGGCTGGAACGCGTACGTGGGAAGGCTCACCCGGCGGCCCGCAGCTGGTGCGAACAGCCCCGCCAGGTCGGCGCCCGCGCCGTGGGTGTGCAGCTCGGCGAGTGCGGTCAGGAGCGCGACGGGCTCGGACTTGCGCCCGTCGAGCGCGGAGGCGAGGACGGCGGCCGACGGGGTGTCCAGGCACTCCTGCGCCATGCCGGTGAGCACCCCGGCCGGGCCGAGTTCCAGGAAGGCGGTCACACCCGCGTTCTCCAGGGTGCGCGTGCCGTCGTAGAAGCGGACCGGGCGCTCGGCGTGGCGCACCCAGTAGTCGGGGCCGGCCAGGGCGGCCGGGTCGGCGAGGGTGCCGGTGACGTTGGAGACGATCGGGATGCGTGGCGCCCGATATCTCAAGCAACTTGCAATCTCGGCCAGTTGACCGAGCATGGGGCGCATCAGGGGCGAGTGGAAGGCGTGGCTCACGCGCAGTCGACGAGTGCGTCGGCCCCGCTCCCGCCAGGAGAGTTCCCAGGCGCCGAGGGCGTCGGCGGCACCGGACGCGACGACGGAACGCGGTCCGTTGACGGCGGCCACCGCCAGCTGCTCGTGCCTCGCCAGGCTTTCGCGGACCTCGTCCTCCGATGCCTCGACGGCGACCATCGTGCCCCCCTCCGGCAGGGCCTGCATCAGTGCGCCGCGGGCGGCGACCAGGGCGCTCGCGTCGGCGAGGGAGAGGACTCCGGCGACATGGGCGGCGGACAGTTCGCCGATCGAATGGCCCATCAGGAAATCGGGGGTGAAGCCCCAGGACTCGACGAGTCGGTAGAGGGCGACCTCCAGGGCGAACAAGGCGGGCTGGGTGTAGCCGGTACTGTGCAGCAGCTCCGCCTCCGGGGTGCCCTCGGCGGCGGACATCACCTGTCGCAGCGGTCGCTCCAGATGCCGGTCGAGTTCGGCGCACGCCGCGTCGAGCGCGTCCGCGAACACCGGGTGGGCGGCAGCGAGTTCACGCCCCATGCGGGTGCGCTGCGAGCCCTGCCCGGAGAACAGGAAGGCCGTCTTGCCCGCGCGTGAGGCCGCGCCCCGGACGACGTTGCCCGGGAACTCCTCCGCGCCGAACGCCGCGAGACCGGCGAGGAGTTCGGCACGGTCGGCGCCGATGACGACCGCCCGGTGCTCGAAGCGGGCCCGGGTGCGGGCGAGGGCGGCGCCGACCTCGGTGGGCGCGGCGTCCGGGTGTGCGGTGTCGGGGTGCGCGGTGAGGTAGGTGTGGAGACGACGGGCCTGATCGCGGAGGGCGGCGGGCGTCCTGGCGGAGAGCACCCATGGGACGACGGGGAGTACGGCCAACTCCTCATCGCCCACGTCATTTTGGTCCTCCCGTGGCTCCTCGACGACGACATGGGCGTTGGTGCCGCTGATGCCGAAGGAGGAGATGCCGGCGCGCCGGACGCGCTCCCCACGCGGCCAGGGTGTGGCCTCCGTAAGCAGGGAGATGCCGCCGGACCAGTCGGCCTTCGACGTGGGCCGGTCGACATGCAGGGTCCGGGGAAGCACCTCGTGGCGCAGGGCCTGGACGATCTTGATGAGACCGCCGACTCCGGCGGCCGCCTGGCTGTGCCCGATGTTGGACTTCAACGATCCCAGACGCAGGGGCTGTTGTCCCCCACGTTCCCGGCCGTAGACGGCGTTCAGCGCGTCGATCTCGATGGGGTCGCCGAGGGTGGTGCCGGTGCCATGGCCCTCGACGGCGTCGACGTCGGCGGGACGGATGCACGCGTCGGCGAGCGCCTGGCTGATGACGTGCTGCTGGGAGGTGCCGTTGGGCGCGGTGAGGCCGTTGCTCGCGCCGTCCTGGTTGACGGCCGAACCCTGGACGACGGCGAGGATGCGGTGGCCGATGCGCCGGGCCTCGCTGAGCCGCTCAAGGAGGACGACGCCGACGCCCTCACCCCAGCCGGTGCCGTCCGCTGCCTCCGCGTAGGACCGGCACCGGCCGTCCGGCGAGAGGGCGCGCTGCCTGCTGAATTCCGTGAACACACCCGGCGTGGACATCACCGTCACACCACCGGCGAGCGCGAGGGAGCACTCGCCCCGACGCAGCGCCTGCGCCGCCAGATGCACACCGACCAGAGATGAGGAACACGCCGTGTCGATGGTGAGGGCCGGGCCCTCGAACCCCATCACGTACGAGACACGCCCCGACAGGACGCTGCCCGCCGAGCCGATGCCCCAATAGCCCTCAAGGTCGCTGGGACCGGACCGCGCGAGCTGGGCGTAGTCCTGCCCGGTCGTCCCCACGAACACGCCCGTGCGGGAGCCGCGCAGCGTGCCGGGGTCGATCCCCGCGTCCTCCAGGCACTCCCAGACGGTCTGCAGGAGCAGCCGCTGCTGCGGGTCCATGGCCCGTGCCTCGGTGTTTCCGATGCCGAAGAACTCGGCGTCGAACCTTGTTGCCCCGTCGAGGAATCCACCGGAGCGGGTGTACGTCGTCCCAGGGCGGTCGGGGTCGTCGTCGAAGAGGCGGTCGAGGTCCCAGCCCCGGTCGGAGGGGAAGTCCGAGACCACGTCGCGCCCGGCGGCCACGACATCCCACAGGTCGGCGGCGGACGCGACGCCGCCCGGGTAGCGGCAGGCCATGCCGACGATCGCGACGGGTTCGTTCGTACGCTGCTCGGCCCGCCTCAACTGCTCGCGGGTGCTCTGGAGTTCGGCGACCACTCGTTTGAGGTACTGCAGTGTCCTGTCGTCGTCCGGCATGGCTCAGACCACCCCCAAGTCGTTGTCGATCAGGTCGAAGATCTCGTCGGCGGTGGCGTCGTCGATACGCTGCCTGCGGCTGCCGTCGGTGCCCGGTTCCCTGCTCTCCAGGGAGGCGAGGAGGGACCGCAGCCGGGCGCTCACGGTGTCGACGTCGGACGCCGCGACGGAGGGAAGGAGCGTGGCGAGCCGGTCGAGGTCCGTGTACACGGCGGGAGCGACCTGTTCCTGCCCGGCCGGCTCGGTGCGCTCCTCCAGGAGGGTCCGCAGATGGGCGGCGAGGGCGGGGACCGAGGGGTGGCCGAAGACGAGCGTGGACGGCAGGGTCAGCCCGGTGGCCTGGCTGAGCCGGTTGCGCAGCTGCACCGCGCCGAGCGAGTCCAGCCCCAACTCCTTGAAGGGCCGGTCCGGATCCACCGCCCCGGCGTCCTCAAGGCCGAGCACGGCGGCGACCTCGGCGGCCACGACACTCGCGACGAGAGCGTCACGTTCCTCCGGCGGTGCGGTCGCGAGACGGGTGAGCAGCGCACCGTCACGGGCCCTCGCCTGGCGGACCACAGCCGGCGCGAGGGCGCGCAGGACGGCGGGAAGCACGCCGTGGCGGCCCTGGGAGCGGAGGGCGGCCGTGTCGAGCCGGGCGGGTAGAAGCAGTGAGTCACCGGTGTGGTGTGCGGCATCGAAGAGCCGGAGTCCTTCGGCGGTCGAGAGTGGGGCAAGTCCCGACCTGCCGAGCTGGGCCACTCCGTCGCCGGCGAGATGCCGGGTCATGGCGCTTGTCTCGTCCCAGAGCCCCCAGGCCAGGGAGACACCGGGCAGCCCGTGCGCACGCCGCCACTGGGCGAAGGCGTCGAGGAAGGTGTTGGCGGCGGCGTAATTCCCCTGCCCGGGGCCGCCGATGGTCCCGGCAACGGAGGAGAAGAGCACGAAGGAGCGGAGCGGGGCACCGACGGTGAGCTCGTGCAGATGCAGCGCGGCGTCGGCCTTGGGCCGCATGACGCGGTCGAGGCGTTCGGGGGTGAGTGTCTCGACGAGCCCGTCGTCGAGGACTCCGGCGGAGTGGATCACGGAGGTGAGCGGATGAGCCTGCGACACGGATTCGAGGAGCTCGGCCACGGCTGCCCGCTCGGTGATGTCGCAGGCCGAGATCGTGACGTCGGCTCCGAGAGCGCCCAGTTCGGCGGCAAGCTCGGCCACGCCTTCGGCCGCGCGGCCACGACGGCTCGCGAGGAGCAGGTGTCGGGCACCGCGTTCGGCGACGAGGTGCCGGGCCACCTGGGCGCCGATGCCGCTGGTGCCGCCGGTGATGAGGACGGTGCCGTCCGGGTCGAAGGGGAGCGGTTCACCCACGGCGCGGGCGCGGACGACACGGGGTACGAACGCGATGCCGTCGCGCACGGCGAGTTGAGGCTCGCGCGTGGCGAGAAGCGCGGACGGCGCCGGACCCTCCGCGCCGTCGAGGTCGATCAGCGTGAACCGTCCCGGATGCTCGGACTGCGCGGAACGGACCAGGCCCCAGAGGGCAGCGAGAGCCGGCCGGACGGCGTCGGCGTCCGGGGTGACCGCGACGGCGTCCCGTGTGACGACGGCGAGCCGGGAGTCGGCGAGGCGCTCGTCGGCGAGCCAGCCCTGGAGCAGGGCGAGGGTGCGGTGTGCCAGAGTACGGGCCTGTGCCGCGTCCGGCGCCGCGCGCGGGGCGGGCTCGGCGGCGATCACGGTGTCCGGGACGGGGATGCCGGCGTCGAGGGCCGCGACGAGGGCGGCCAGATCGGTGTAGGAGGGGACGTCCGCCCCATACCAAGAAACATCGGCACTCTCACCCAGCACCGCGCACGATCCGACGGATCGCGTCTGTGCGGTCGGAGCCGGTATCGGCTGCCACTCGAGGCGGAACAGCGAATCCGTCACCACGCCCGCCGAGGCCAGCTCGGCCGGGGACACCGGGCGGGCCACCACCGAGTCGACCGAGATCGCGGGGGAGCCGGTCTCGTCGGTCGCGGACATTTGAACCGCCCCTTCGCCCTGCGGAGTGAGCGTCACCCGCAGACGCGTCACGCCCGGGCGGGTGATCCGTACACCGGACCAGGTGAACGGGAGCCAGGCCTGCGCCGACTCGGCGTCCGTGCCCGTCAGTTCCGTGAGCTGGGCGTGGAATGCCGCGTCCAGCAGGGCTGGGTGCACGGCGAAGCCGTCCGCGTCCGGCGTGGCGTCCACCTCCGCCAGGAGCCTGCCTTCGTGACGCCAGGCGGCGTGCAGTCCCTGGAAAGCGGGGCCGTAACCGAAGCCCCGGTCCGCGAGAAGGTCGTAGAGGTTGTCGATGTCGACGGACGTGGCGCCGGGCGGAGGCCAGTCCGTCGGTCGAGCCGAAGGTTCGCCGGGCGGCGCCGCTGCCAGGAAGCCGGCCGCGTGCCGGGTCCACGCCCTGTCACCGGCCGCGTCGGCGACACGTGAGTGCACGGCGATCGACCGCCGACCCGCCCCGTCCGGCACCCCCACCGACGCCTGCAGATCCACCGCACCGTCGTCCGCGAGAGCCAGCGGTTCCTCCAGAGTCAGCTCGGTCACCACGTCGCAGCCGACCTGCGCGCCCACCGACGCCGCGATGTCCACGAAGGCGGTGCCCGGCAGCAGCACGGTGTCGTAGACCGCGTGGTCGTCCAGCCAGCCGTGCGTGAGCCGGGAGACCCGCCCGGTGAACAGCCACCCCGCGCCGTCCGCGAGCTCGGTGGCCGCGGTGAGCAGCGGGTGCCCCGTCGTACGCAGGCCCGCGCCGGTGACGTCACCCGCAGTGGCCCGTGGCGTGGCCCAGTACCGCTCCGACTGGAAGGCGTACGTGGGGAGTTCGACCCGTCGCGCGGTGCCCGGGTCGAACAGCGATTCCCATGCCACCGGCACTCCGTGAACGTGCGCATCGGCGAGCGCGGCGGTGAAGCGCACCAGTTCGCCGTCACGTCGGGCCGAGCCGAAGACGGCGGCCGCGGTGCCCGTCGCCTCCACCGTCTGCTCCATCGCGACCGTGAGGATCGGATGCGGGCTCACCTCGATGAACGTCGTGCAGCCGTCTGCGAGGAGCTGCCGCACGACCTCGTCGAAGCGGACCGTCTGCCGCAGGTTCCGGTACCAGTAGCCGGCGTCGAGCCCCGCCGTGTCGAACTCGGTCGCGGTGACCGTGGAGTGAAAGCGGACCTCGCCGGAACGGGGTGCGAGGGGAACGAAGGCCTCGGCGAGCCGCTCCTTGATGGATTCGACCTGGCGGGAGTGTGAGGCGTAGTCGACGGGGATGCGCCGGGCCCAGATGTTCTCGTCGGCGCAGAGGGTGAGCAGTGCGTCGAGGGCGTCGGGGGCGCCGGAGACGGTCATGGAGGAGGGCCCGTTCACGGCGGCCACGGATATGCGTCCGCCCCAGCGTTCGAGCAGGGGAAGAAGCCTCTCCGGGGACGCCGTCACCGACGCCATCCCGCCCTGACCGGCCATGGCGACGGCGATGGCCTGGCTCCGCAGCGCCACGACGCGCGCGGCGTCGTCGAGGGACAGTCCGCCGGCGACGTACGCGGCGGCGATCTCGCCCTGCGAGTGCCCCACGACGGCGTCGGGGCGCACCCCGTGCTGTCGCCAGAGCGCGGCGAGCGCGGCCATCACGGCGAACAGGGCGGGCTGCACGACGTCCACGCGGTCCAGCGGGGGCGCGCCGGGCGCGCCTCCCAGCACGTCGTCGAGCGACCAGTCGACATACGGCGCGAGCGCGGCGGCACAGGCGCGCAGCTCCTCGGCGAACACCGGATGCGCGGCGGCGAGTTCACGACTCATGCCGATCCACTGGGAGCCCTGTCCGGGAAAGACCCAGACGACCTTGCCGCCGGTACGGGCTCGAGCGAGGCTGGTGCCCTCGGTGACATCCCCTCGCGCGAGTGCGGCCACGGCGTCGAGGAGTTCGTCGCGCGTGGTACCGGCAACGGCGGCACGGTGGTCGAAGTGGGCCCGGGTCAGCGCGAGCGCGGCCCCGACCTCGGCGGGCGGAGCGTCGGGCAGGGCGGCGAGATGGGTGTGCAGCCGGTGGGCCTGCTCCCGCAGGGCGGTCGGGGTCTTGGCGGACAGCACCCAGGGGACGGCCGGAAGAACGCCCGCAGCGACTTTGGCCGGGGTGCGGTTGCCCGGCTCGGCTGTGGTCGTGGTGTGGCCGCCCGGTCCGGCGGAGTCTGTCCGGTCACCGTGCGGCCGGCCGCCCCCCGCCGCATCGCTGCCCGACTCGCCCTCATCACCCGGGCGTCCAGCCACCGGGCCGTCGACGGGTGGCTCCTCCACGAGGACGTGCGCATTCGTCCCGCCGACCCCGAACGCCGACACACCGGCCCGCCGGATACGCGCGCTTCGCGGCCATGGCGACGACTCCGTCAGCAAGGACACCGCACCGCCAGTCCAGTCCGCCTTGGGTGTCGGCTTGTCGACATGCAAGGTCCGGGGCAGGACTTCATGGCGCAGAGCCTCGATCATCTTGATGATGCCGCCGACACCCGCCGCGGCCTGGCTGTGGCCGATGTTGGACTTCAACGAGCCGAGCCGCAGCGGCTGCTCATCGGGACGGTCCTGGGCGAACACCGCCGTGAGCGAGTCGATCTCGATCGGGTCGCCGAGCTTTGTGCCTGTGCCATGGCCCTCCACCGCGTCGATGTCGCCGGGACGAAGGCCGGCCGCCGCCAGTGCCTGCATGACGACCCGTTGCTGCGCGGCGCCGTTCGGTGCAGTCAGTCCGTTGCTCGCGCCGTCCTGGTTTACGGCCGAGCCGGGTATGAGCGCGAGGACACGATGACCGCGCCGACGCGCCTCGCCGAGGCGTTCCAGTACGAGGACGCCGACGCCCTCGGCCCAGCCCGTACCATCGGCTGCCTGGGCGTAGGACCTGCATCTGCCGTCCGGCGAAAGCGCCCGCTGCCTGCTGAACTCCGTGAACACCTTGGGCGTCGTCATCACAGCGGCGCCACCGGCGAGGGCGAGCGAGCACGCGCCGGTGCGCAGTGCCTGGGCCGCCAGGTGCACGCTCACGAGGGACGACGAGCAGGCCGTGTCGACGGTGAGCGCGGGCCCTTCGAAGCCGAAGGCATAGGCTATCCGGCCGGACAGGACGCTGCCGGCCGAGCCGATGCCCCAGTAGCCCTCCAGTTCGTGTGGCCCCGAGCGCGCCACCTGTTCGTAGTCCTGGCCGCTGCTGCCGATGTAGACACCTGTCGGGGACTTCCGCAGTGTGCCGGGGTCGACTCCCGCGTTCTCCAGGGCTTCCCACACGGTCTGCAGGAGCAGCCGCTGCTGCGGGTCCATCGCCAGGGCCTCGCGCCGCGCGATGCCGAAGAAGTCGGCGTCGAAAACGGCGACCGACTCCAGGAAGCCACCGGCACGGGCGTAGCTCGTACCGGCACGCTCCGGGTCGTCGGAGAAGAGGCCGTTCAGGTCCCAGCCACGGTCGGAGGGGAAGTCCGAGACGACGTCGTTTCCGGCGATCACGACGTCCCACAGGCCGGCGGGTGAGGCGATGCCGCCCGGGTAGCGGCACGCCATTCCGACGACCGCGACGGGTTCGTGGTCGGCAGCCGACTCCAGGATGTCCCGCGGGGACTCGGTGGCGGTCGGGGCGAGCCCCAGCAAGGACAGCAGATGACGTGCCACGGCCGTCGGCGTCGGATGGTCGAACAGCAGCGTGAGCGGCAGTTCGAGCCCGGCAGCCGTACCGATGCTGCTCGTCAGTTCCACGGCCGCCAGGGAGTTGTAGCCGATGTCGCGATAAGCGAGGTCCGGGTCGACATCCCTGGGCTCCGAGCCGAGGAGCTCTGCGGTCTTCTCCCGCACCAGATCCAGCAGGACCGGGTGCCGAGCATCCTTCGGCAGCGCGGCCAGCCGCACCGTCAAGGGGATGTCCGGCTCGTTCACCGAGCTGGCCGAGTCCATCACGTCAGCCATGCAATCCTCCACGTCGTCACCCAGCGCCCCCGCGCCCGGCCCACCGCTCCCCGAGTGGGGAGCGTCCACAGAGTCCCGCCGTCAGGACCAGGTGGCTTCAGGTGGATCTCCGAGGCGACGCGACGCCCGGCACGTCGAGAGCACGCACCGAACGCCGCTCCTTCTCCGACGGAGATCCGTCAGAGCCCCCTAGCCGGTGGCCCTGCCCGTGTGCAGCCACGACCGGAGGTGCGCGGCGAGTCGTTCCGGCTGGTCCTCGGGGATGAGGGTGTAACTGTCTGCGATCTCCACGAGCTCGCTCTTGGGCAGGAGCTCGGCGAGCTTCCGCCCGTGCGCGAGCGGCATGACCTTGTCCTCGGCGGCCCACACCACGAGCGAGGGCCGGTCGAAGTCCCGCAATGTGTCGGCCCAGGCGAGAAGTTCCTCCTTGGGAGGTACGCCGAGCACGTACTTCCGCAAATCCCGGCGGATCTCCGCGGAGGTCCACAGGGGCTCGAACCAGGCGTCCATCACCTCGTGCGGGACGGGCCGCTTGCTCATCCATCCCCAGGTCATGGGCAGCCGCCGCATCGGTTTCCACTTCAGGAGCTTGAAGGCGACGTTGATGCCGCCCGGCATCTTCGCGGAGGTGTACAGATTCGAACCCGGCAGGCCCGGCGGGAAGTTGTCGAACGCCTCACAGGACGTGATGACGAGGCGGCCCACCCGCTCGTCCCGGCCCAGGGCGACGAGTGCCTGCGCCCCGCCCCAGTCGCTCATCACCAGGGTCACGTCCCGCAGGTCCAGCTCGTCGAGGAACTCCGCGACGAGCCGGGCCACACCGGGGATCGACAGATCGGCGTCGGCCTTCATCGGCGTACGGTGGCCGCCGAGCGGCAAGGTCGGGACCACACAGCGGAATTCCGCGCGCAGCGGGGCCACCACGTTCCGCCACAGGGAGCCGTCCATCGCTACACCGTGCAGCAGGACCACCACGGGCCCGTCGCCGCCGGTGTCCTGGTACTCCACAGTGCCGGCCGCGAGGTGTACCTCAGCCATGTCGAATCTCCTGGTTCCTGATCGGATGCGGGGGAGGGGAACGGCCGACGACGGCTATGCCACCATGCGGGGCCAACCGCCAAGGCCGGCCACGCAGGGCCAACTGGTGGCGCACAGGCTCCCAGCCGGGTGATCCAGAGCAAGTAAAACATCTGAACACCGCTTTCGACAGCCGCAATTCTGGCCAAGAATGATCATCACCCTAAAGGGCAATGGTGTCCTTTCGGCCGGGTGGGTACCGTTGCGACTCCCGTCCCGTGCCGGCACCGCTCGCCGTGCTCCCAAGAGCGGTTCGCGCCCGGGCCCTCGCATTCGCCTGCGCCTTGTTGGGCGGCGTGGCTGCACCGCAGTCCACGGAAAATTCCAGGCGATCATCTTCCTGTACCGGAAAGGCATTCCGTGATCACTGCTGAAGAGGTATGTGACCGTATCGTCAAGAAGCTCGGCAGCAAGGCGGGCTCCTATACCCTCGACGCCGACACGGCCTTTGACTCGGTGGGGCTTTCGAGCCTGCAGATAGCCGATATCGTCTACACCATCGAGGATGACCTCGGCATCGAATTCGACGAGAGCAAGGCCGCGAGCGTCAAGACGGTGGCGGACCTTGTAAACCTCGCCGAGGAGAGCAAGCCGGGCAGTGCAGCCGCGTGACGGCCATCGACTACCGGGGCGCATCGGCAGAATCGATTCGTCACCACTATGACGTTTCGAATGACTTCTTTGCCCTGTGGCTGGACAACGACCTCACTTACACCTGTGCGCTCTGGGACGAGAGCGATGCGGGCGACACCTTGGAGGCGGCCCAGAGGCGCAAGCTGGACTATCTGATCGAGGGCGCCAAGGCGCCCGGCGCGGGCCGGGTCCTCGATGTCGGCTGTGGCTGGGGCAGCCTGCTCGACCGCCTGGTCAACACCCATGGCGTGAAGCGGGCCGTCGGCCTCACGCTCAGCGACAGCCAGGCCGAACGGCTGCGGCAGGCCGCCCTGCCGCGCACCGAGGTACGGGTGGAGAGCTGGCTCGACCATGAGCCGGAAGAGCGCTACGACGCCATCATCTCCATCGGCGCGCTCGAGCACTTCGCGCGCACCGGCCTGTCACGCGCCGAACGCGTCGGTGCGTACCGGGAGTTCTTCGAGCGGTGCCGTGCCTGGCTCCCGAAGGGCGGCCGGCTCGCGCTGCAGACCAACATCAAGGGCAATAACGTTCAGATGGACAAGCAGACGGTCCGTGACCTGATGTTCATCATCGACATCATTTTCCCGGAGTCTGAGATTCCGGCCCTTTCCGAGGTTGTCGAGTCGAGCGAGAAGTGCTTCGACATCGTGAATCTGCGGAATGATCCGGACCATTACAGTCGCACCAGCCAGGAATGGCTGAACCGTCTCCAGGCCAACCGCGATCAGGCCGTGAAGGTCGCGGGCGAGGAGAATGTTGCCAACTATGAACGTTACTTGGGCGCGACGGTCGGCCACTTCGCGAACCGCCACCTCGGTCTGTCCAGGATGATCCTCGAAGCCGTGTGACGAGAGGTCTGAGAAATCCTTGTGCCGGACCTCTCCACCGGTGGCCCTGTTGAGGAGCATTCATTGAACGCATACAAGCACGTCGTCTACTGGCACGACACCGAACCGGTCACCGTCGAAGCCCCTTTGCGGGAAGCCGTCGACTGTGATGTCTGCATTGTCGGGGGCGGATTCACCGGACTCTGGACCGCTTACTTCCTCAAAGAGGCCGAACCCGCGCTCGACATCCGTATCGTCGAGGCGAACCACTCCGGTTACGGGGCGTCAGGCCGCGCCGATGGATTCGTCACCCCCACCATCGGCAAGGACATTCAGGCTCTGGTCAAGGAATTCGGTCTGCAGCGGGCCCTCAAGGCCTCGCAGGCCGTGGGCCGGTCAATACTGGAAATCGGCAGGTTCGCCCGCAAGAACCGCGTCGACGCGGAGTACGAGGCCAATGACTACCTGATGGTCGCTACCGACCCTGCCCAGCTCAAGCGCCTTGAACACGACCGCGACCTGGCCGAGCGGATGGGCGCGGCACAAGCCGAGATCCTGCCGCGCGAGGCGTCCCGGGCGATCATCGGCTCCCCCGCGGTTCTGGGCAGTATGCGCACCGGCGGCGCCCTGGTGAATCCCTTCAAGCTCGCTCGCGGCATCGCCCGTGTCGTGCGCGAGAAGGGCGTCACCATCTATGACAAGTCTCCCTGCCTGCACGTCGAACCGGGCGTGCGGCCCACCGTCGTCACCGCTGGTGGCCGCGTGAAGGCGAACAAGGTCGTGCTCGCCACGAACGTCCACATGGACGCCTTCCCCCCCTTCCGCAGGAAGGTCGTGCCGATCTGGACGTACGCGATGGTGAGCGAGCCCCTCACCGACGCGCAGCTCGCCCGCGTGGAGTGGGCCGGACGTGAGGGTCTGGTCGAGGCCAAATCCCTTCTCACCTGTGCCCGTTTCACACACGACAACCGTGTCATGTTCGCCGGCGGACCCGCTCCCTACTACTACGGCCGGGACAAGCGGCAGCGGAACATGAACCGTCCCGAGGTCTACCGCGAGATCCGTCGGGAGTTCCTCCGGTTCTTCCCCATGTGGGCGGACGTCGAGTTCACGTACGCTTACGGCGGGACCGCCGATGTCGTCCGTGACTACGCTCCTCACTTCGGTTCCCTCAATGGCGGCAACATCCTTTACGGATACGGCTATTGCGGCAACGGCATCGCCGCGACCCACACCGGCGGCAAAGTCCTGCGCGACCTCACCCTCGGCAAGGACACCGACTATTCCCGGCTGCTCTTCGTGGACGACGAGCGACGCAAGCCACCCGCCAACTTCCCGCCCGAGCCCGCCCTTTACGTCGGAGCCCGCGCGTTGGCACGCCTGATGGACTGGAAGGAGTCCCGCGTATGAGCGCCCGTCGCACGGTCCTGCTCACCGGAGCCTCCGGCGTCGTGGGCCGCAGCATCCTGCGGGAGCGGACGCCGGCCGGGCCGCGGATCATCTCCGCATCGCACAGCGCTCCGATCCCCGAGGCCGAAGAGCCTCCGATCGCCCTGGACATGACGGCGGAACGCTTCGGGCTCGACGCGGACAGCCATGCCGCGCTCGCGGCCGAGGTCGACGTCGTCATCCACTCGGCGGGCCTGACCGAGTGGGGCCTGACCGCCGAGCGCTATGAGCCGATCAACGTCGAGGGCACCCGTCGGGTCGTCGAGTTCGCCGAACAAGCGGGCGCCACCGTCCACTTCATGAGCACGGCCTTCGTGGCCGCCCTCGATCAGGGCGCACCCGTGCCCCTCGGCCAGGAGAACGTCTGCAGGAATTACATCCGTTCCAAGCACCGGGCGGAGCAGCTGCTGCGGGACAGCGGCCTGCCGCACACCATATTCCGGCCCACCAACCTCATCGGCGACTCCATGACGGGCTGGACCTCACAGGGCCAGATCGTTCAGCTGATGTCCGACTGGATCGGCCGGGGCCGGGCGCCGTTCATCCCCGCCCACCCGGGCATCCGCATGGACTTCGTCCCGCAGGACCTGCTGTCCAAGGCGGTGCTGCGCGCCATCGAACTCGGCGATGAACAGGGCGAGGTCTGGGTGACCTACGGCGAGGAGGCGATGAATATCGAGACCTGCCTCCAGCTCCTGGTCAAGCACGCGGCCGGGCGCGGCCGCTCGCTGAACCTGCCACCGGTGGTGAACGCCGACGAGCTCGAACCCGACGCCATCGCGAATACGCCCCCGATGACCCGCTCCTACCTCTCGGTCCTCCGGGACGTCAGCGAGGTCACCCGGTGCAGCGGCGGTGTCCTGCCCACCTCCATGCCCGAGCTGCGCGACCGCTACGGAATCCCGCGCGTCGACGACACGGCCGCGTATCTGGCCAGCCTGGAGTACGCCGCCGAGTACCTCGGCTGAACAGCCGACACCGTCTTCGTACGAGAAGTGGCGCACCCGCCACCAACGGAAGGACACTGGCGTGAACGACGCTTGGAACGCCCCGGACCTGGGCGGAAAGGTGGCAGTGGTCACCGGGGCCAGCCGAGGCGTGGGCCGCGGCATCGCACTCGCGCTCGGCGAGGCGGGCGCGACCGTGTATGTCACCGGCCGCAGCACCCGCACCGGTGGACGCACAGAGGACCTGCCCGGCACGGTCGACGACACCGCGGATGAGGTGACGCAGCGCGGCGGCACGGCCATTGCCCTGCGCTGCGACCACTCAGTGGCGGCGGACAATGAGGCCCTCGCCGAGCGGATCAAGGCTGACCATGGCCGCCTGGACCTTCTGGTCAACAACGCCTGGGGAGGGTACGAGCGGTCCGCCGAGGTCCGCTTCGACGCACCCTTCTGGGACCAGCCGATGTGGCGCTACGACCTGTTCGAGGCGTCGCTGCGCGGGCAGTACGAGGTGACGCGCAGGCTGGCCCCCATGATGATCTCGCAGCAGAGCGGCCTGGTGGTCGGCATCAGCTTCTCCGACGGGGACATCTACCTCGGCCAGGTCGGCTATGACGTCTTCAAGTCGGCCTCCGACCGCATGTGCCGCGGCTTCGCCTCCGACCTGCGCAAGCGCGGCGTCGCGGCGGTCTCCCTGCACCCGGGCTTCGTGAGGACGGAGCGCGTGGAGGCGGCCTGGGACGCGATGGGCAGCGGCCCGGCGTCGGTGGTGCACTCCCCGGAGTACGTGGGCCGGGCGATCGCCGAGCTGCTCGCCGACCCGAACGTCATGGAGCGCACGGGCAAGGTGCTGAGCACCGGCGACCTGGCGGTCGAGTACGGCTTCGACGACGTGGACGGGCGCCGTCCGCCGGCATTCCGCCTCGAAGGCCGGATGAGCCTGGCCACGCGGATGCATCGCCTGAACAAAGTGGTCGGCGCAAGAGACGGCGGACACCAGTAGGCCGAAGTGCTGTGTTTCCGCTCGGGGGCCCCCCGGGCCCGGCCGAGAGAGCAGGTCGGACGGCTGGCCGGAGCGACCTCGCGAGGTGAGTCTCAGTGAATCCGGGGCACCGGAAGTGGGCCGACGCGGCCTTGCGGCAACCGCAGCGGGGAGACCCGCACCAGGAGGTGCGGGCCGTCCGCCGTGGCGTTCTGGTCGCGTACGGCGATGGCAGCCTGATATCCGTCGGGCGCGGGCACATTGGCGATGGACCAGCCCATAGGTCCTGGCGGGGCCCCATCGGGTGCCAACTCCTCGGCGAGGCCCACATGATGGCGGCCCACCCCGCCGGGAAGCCCGGTCCCGATGCCCTTGAGATACGCCTCCTTGCGAACCCAGCAGCCGAGCACGGCCCGGTGACGCAGGGTGGGGGACAGGGCGGCCACGGCACGCCGCTCCTCGATGTGCAGGCGACGGGCCGCCCTGTCGAGGCTGTCCCGCATCAGCTTGGCCGACTCGATGTCCGCCCCCACGGGCGAGTCCGCGACCGCGTACAGGGCTGCGTCCCCCGCGTGCGACAGCGAGAAGCAGGGCTGGGGGTGGCCGGCGATCGCCGGCCGCCCGTGCGGCTCCTCGCAGTCCGGCATCCCACAGGGCTCGCGAAAGAACTCCACGTCCTGCGGGGCCATCCCCAGATATCCACCGAGCAGCACTCGGAGGCCCACGTGGGAGGCGACATAGCGCTCACGCGCCGTCGGATCCTGGAACCCGTCGGCCCGTGCGGATTCCTCGGCGCCGAGAATCCACGCGCTGTCGGCTGCCGCCGCCGCATGATCAGGGATCCACAAGGTCCATACGTCGACCTTCTGGGGACTGGTCGGACGAACTGTCACGTGTGCTCGGGAGTCTTCCGACTCGGACGGAGCTCGTCCGCCCACTGCACCGACAGGAGCGTGGCTTCCACCCTGTTCCGCAGCCTCAACTTACGCGTGATGCTCGTCAAATGGGCCTTCACCGTTCGCTCGGCGATACCCAGCCGACGGGCGAGGGCCCTGTTCCCCTCGGCGATCGACAGCACGCTGAGCACTTCACGCTCACGCGGTGTCAGCCCTTGCAGGTCCGAGCGGTTCACCTGTGCTAAGCCCATGCTTCCTCCGGACTCCGTCTCCGAGCCGGCGTTCTCGACAGTTGGATGGTTCTCCCCGTGCATGCGCTTTCCAACTCCTTCACGTAGTCGTCCACCAGAGGAGGAATCAGTTGAGAGCCCTGAAAGGGCGCGAACTGGCCATCCTCCGCCTGGTGTCCGGAACTGGGACTATACAGTCGTATTGAGGGACTGTCAGCAAACGATCTCAGTTGAACTCGCCCTCAAACCCGGATCGACCGGTTGATTTCTGGCAGTAAGATGTGGCAGGAAACGCTCAAGTGCTGAGGGGAGTTCTCGCCACCCTTCCAGGTTTCGTATGTGACTCTGTGTCAAAAAAACCTGTGGCGAAATGGACGCGCGGCACTGCCCGGTGGCCTGCCTCCCTTCTTCGGGGAGCGGCAAAACTTCGATGCAAATGGAATCCCGACTTCCGCATATTGTGCCGGTCCGCATTCTGCGTCGACGGAATGATGAACTGTCGGCAGCTGCCGAGCTGTACGACGCCGCAGACTCACCGAGGTGACAGTAAGTTGTCCAATTCATCTGCACAGATCGTTCTCGACGCCGGGGCCGGCTCCCGGATCGCCGCCGTCGCGGGCGTCCGGCCCGAACGGGTTGTGGGCAATGCGGAACTAGGGGATCCACTCGGCGTATCCGCCGAGTGGATCGAGCGGCGCGTCGGTATCCGCGAGCGGCGCTTCGCGGGCCCGAAGGACTCCCTGACGGCCATGGGTGCCGCCGTCGCCGCGAAGGCCCTCGCCACGGCGGGACTTGCCCCGGACGATGTCGACCTCCTCGTCCTCGCCACCTGCTCCATGCCCTCACCCATGCCGAACGGCGCGGCGTCCGTCGCCGCCCTGCTCGGCATCCCCACGGTCGCGGCCTTCGACGTCAACGCCGCCTGTGCGGGCTTCTGCTATGGACTCGGGATTGCCGACGGCCTGGTCCGCTCGGGCACGAGTCGCTGCGCGCTGGTCGTCGGCGCCGAGAGAATGACCGACTGGGTGGACCCCATGGATGTCGACACCGCCACGGTCTTCGCGGACGGCGCGGGTGCCGCAGTCGTCGTCTCCGCCGGGCACACCGGAATCCACCCGGTGGTGTGGGGAGGCGACGGCGGGAAGGCATCTTTGATCGCCATCCCCGACCGGCACGGCAGCGTGACGATGAGCGGTCAGGCCGTCTACCGCTGGGTCACCACCGAGCTCGTCCAGGTTGCCCAAGCGGCATGTGCGCGCGCAGGGTTGGCCCCGGAAGACCTCAAGGGCCTCGTTACTCACCAGGCCAACCTGCGGATGATAGACCGCCTCGCGACGAGCCTCGGTGCGACGAACGCCGCAGTCGCCCGCGACATCGTGGAGACCGGCAACACCTCGGCGGCCTCCGTCCCGCTCGCCCTGAGCCGCCTCATCGACCTCGGCCAGATTCAGTCCGGCGACCCGGTCCTCCTGATGGGCTTCGGTGCCGGGCTCAGTTACGCGGCGCAGGTGGTGTCCTGCCCCTGAGGGGCTGTCGGGGCCCCGCCGCCTCCACGGATGGCATGCGCTCCTTGGTGGTGCCGTGCTGAGGGGTCAAGGCTGGACCGGCCGCGGCCCGGCGATCGGCCGGCGAAAGCGGCAGCGCATGCTTGATATTGGCGTCAACGGAGAGCGGAAGGGCCTCTTTGCCGTCACCTTCGAAGAACTTGACGGAGATGGTCTCGTCACCCCGGAGCTTCGCAGCCCGCAGCCGGTGCATCCCGTTTCCCGTCAATGACCCGCACCGTGCTCCGTTGTACAGGAATCGGTGGCCGACCCTGCGCCGTAGCCAATAGCTGTACGTATTCGGGATTCTCCCCGGCAAGTCGAGGTGAGTCACCATGCGGAATTGAGGACATCGGCACCGAATCCGGGGTCGTCTTGTCCAGCGTGACCGGTCCCTCCGCATGCGCTTCCCCGCGCGGGAAAAGTTGATCCCGTAAGCAGCGCGCACTTCCCCCTCCGCATTATTGCCGGAGGGGCTCACCGTGAGCAACACCCGTCAAGGCTCCGGCGTGGGTAGTGTGTACTACTCGATCGTGTAGTGGCCGAGAGGTGAACGAATTCCCTAGCCTCATTCCAAGGAGTGCAACCTTCTTGCGGCGATAAAGCCGCCATTTCAAAGAAGAGGACACAACCCATGGCGACGTTCAGGCATTCTCCGGGCACTTTCTGCGTGGAGGCCACCGGTTCGTGTCCCAGGGTTGTGGTGTCCGCTGACGCGGGCTGTCGGCGATGTCGACGCAGAGTAGCCCGCCTACGGTCGTCGTAGGCGCGGGAGAGCGCCGACACGATGGGCCCCCTCTACTACAAGAGTTTTCCCGGGGGCGATCTCCGTGAACCCGGCGTCACGCACCACCGGCATTCCGCTCACGGTGAGTTCCGCCCAGCGGGTGGCGTCCGGGGTGGCGACGGAGAGCGGGAAGCCCGCCTCCCGCCACGCCTTGCGCTCCGTGTCCGACAGCTCCCACCAGGCGAGCTGCGCGCCGTGCCCGGCCTGTGCCATCTCCTTGCCCGCGGACATGTCGAGTTCCGGGTTCAGCCAGAGCACCGGGCCGGACGGGTCGGGTGCGGCGGGCGGCTCGGGGTCGTCCAGGTCCGTCCCCGACACCTGGAGCTTCGCCAGCTCCTTCGGCCAGCCGTCCAGCGGAACCGGCGGGAACACCCGCACCTCGGCGCTCTCGCCCGTGACCGTGATGCCGGGCAGTGCGGACGCCTTGCGCCACTCCGCGCCGCGCGCTCGCCGCACCACCTTGCGGATCCGGGCGTCCTGCCAGTCGCGCATCACCTGCGCCCACTCGCCCTCGCCGGCCGACCGCTCGTCCGAGAGCATCACCAGGACGGCGCGGGCGGCGGTGCGCAGCGCGTCGGTGCGGGCCGGGGGGTCAGTCTTCTCGATGTGCACGACCAGCGGAAGCACGTACTGCGGGGCCTCGTCGCGGTTGGTCGGCTCGGAGTGGAACGGGGAGTCCGAGGGGACAGGGGCGCCGGACGGGGACTGGGGTGCGGAAATGTCGTTGCTGCTCACTCGTCCCAGTCTGCCAGTCGCCCGGCCCGGCTCCTTGGCGGAATGAAACGGTCCGGGTGAGGATGCACCGCATGAAGAGCGATCTCTTTTCCAGCGAGAACATGGTCCAACCGGCAACCGCCCCTGGAATGACCCTGCAGAACGCCAAATCCATCAAGTACGCCGTCAACGGCGAGATGCACGCACGCCAGGGGGCGATGGTCGCCTTCCGCGGCAATCTCCAGTTCGAGCGCAAGGGCCAGGGCCTCGGCGGCATGCTGAAGCGCGCCGTCACCGGCGAGGGGCTGCCGCTGATGGCGGTCCGCGGGCAGGGCGAGGCGTGGTTCGCGCACGAGGCCGCCAACTGCTTCATCGTGGACATGGAGCAGGGCGACGTCCTCACCGTCAACGGCCGCAACGTCCTCTGCTTCGACCCCACCCTCGCGTACGAGATCAAGACCGTGAAGGGCGCCGGGATAGCCGGTGGCGGGCTCTTCAACAGCGTTTTCAGCGGTTACGGCAAGCTCGGCCTGATCTGCGAGGGCCACCCGATCGTGATCCCCGTCACGGCCCAGCAGCCGGTGTACGTCGACACGGACGCGGTCGTCGGCTGGAGCGCCCAGCTCAGCACCTCGCTGCACCGCTCGCAGAGTATCGGCTCGATGATCCGCGGCGGCTCCGGCGAGGCGGTCCAACTGATGCTGCAGGGCGAGGGGTTCGTGATCGTCCGGCCCAGCGAGCTCAAGCCCGAGAAGGCGTCGGCCAACTGAACCTGACAGGAGTGGGCCGACGGTACGGCCTCGGCGGCCCATGGGTGCTGCGCGGGGTCGACCTCGACCTGCCCGCGCACACCCTGGTCCGGATCGAGGGCGCCAACGGCACCGGAAAGTCGACGCTGTTGAGGCTGATCGCCGGGATCGACGCCCCGACCGAGGGCCGCATCACCGACCGACGGCCGCATCACCGGCCGACGGCCGCATCACCGGCCGACGGCCGCGCACTTCTGGCGCGGCCTGCTCCGGCTGGTGCCGGGAGAGGCACTGGTGCCGCGACCGGCAAGGTTTGCCCCGTCGCGACGCCCGGCACGCGCGCCCGCGCGAAGCCGAGCAGCCGCCGCGCGGCCGTGGTGCCCACCGGGGCCGTGCGCCGCCCAACGGCCCATGGTCCTTCCGGGGACCGGCGTCGTCACCGACCGGGACGAGGCACGGAAGGACCGGGCCACCGCGGCCGAGCGGCCGCACCTGCGCACCGCGGACGGGGCCTTCACCACCTGGTAGCGGTCGATGCCCCGTCCGGTACGGGGGCGGCGAACCGCGCCGCCCCCGTACCGCTCAACACCTCAATGCCAAGGGCCCGTCACCGCGAACGTCGTCCCCGGCGTGTAGCAGTTCACGAACATCGTCCCGCCGTCCGGAGCGAACGTGACCCCGGCGAACTCGCCCCACTCCGGACTCTCCGCCGTCCCGATGTTCTGCCGGCCGCGCGCCATCGCGTACACCTCGCCGTGTCGCGTCACGCCGAACACATGCTGCGCGCCGTTGCCGTCCTCGCACACCATCAGCCCGCCGTCGGACGTCAGACAGATGTTGTCGGGGGACTCACCGGGCAACTGCACGTCCGTACCCGGACCGAAGACGACCACCAGCGTGAGGCGGCGCCGCTTCGGCTCGTACCGCCACACCTGCCCGAAGTGGTCGGCCGCCGAGCCCGCCGCGCTCTGCGCGAAGCTGGAGACGAAGTAGACCGACGAGCCGCCCCAATAGCAGCCCTCCAGCTTCTGGGCGTGCGTGATGCCCTTCGGGCCGAAGTCCTGGAACCGGATCGGCGTTCCGGCGGCCTGCGGATCCGGTACGGGGACCCACTCGATCCGGTCGAAGCTCGCACCGGTTTCCTGGATGACGGAGAGGTCGGGGACACCGGGCACCCGCATGGCCTGCAGTTCGCCGCCGGCCCGCAGTGAGCCGGTGCCGCCGAGCGGTTTCTCCGGAAGGAAGCGGTAGAAGAGCCCGAACGGCTTGTCGAACGCGTCCTCCGTCTCGTACACGATCCCGTTGTCCGGATCGATCGCGATCGCCTCGTGCTGGAAGCGGCCCATCGCGGTGAGCGGCACGGCTCCGGTGCGGCGCGGGTCGGCGCCGTCCACTTCGAAGATGAAGCCGTGGTCCTTGGTGTAGCCGTTGGTGCCGGCCCGGTCCTCGGTCTCCTCGCAGGTCAGCCAGGTGTTCCACGGGGTCCGGCCGCCCGCGCAGTTCACCGCCGTGCCGGCGATGGCCACCCGTTCACCGAGGACCGCGCCCCGGCTGTCGAGCTCCAGGGCTGTGCAGCCGCCCTTGCCCATCGGGTCGTAGGTGAGACCGTCGACGGTCGGTACCGGGATCTTCGCGGTGACCCGGTTCTCGTGATTGCGGACGAGATGGACGCGGCCGCGGTGGCCGGTGAACGCGGCCATGCCGTCGTGGTTGCTGGGGACCCGGCCCTCGCCGGAGCGGAGCCGGTCGCCCTCCCGGGACAGGACCCGGTAGCGGAACCCCTGCGGCAGATCGAGCAGACCGTCGGGGTCGGGGACCAGAGGACCGTAGCCGCTGTGGCCACGGGCGGCCGCGGTGCCCGCGAAGAGTTCGGAGAAGGCCCCGGCGAAGGCGATCGAAACAGCGGTCGCACCGCTGCCGGCCAGGACCTGGCGTCGTGTTGCGAGTCGTTGAGGTGCGGTTGATGACATGAGGCAACTCCCTGCTGGCGGACAGGAGAAGTGACCCGCATGTGTGTACCACGCGTATCGTCGCGCGGGAACCACGCGGGTCACTGAGCCTCGTGCGTGTCATGGGCCCGCAGGGACCCGTGGGAGCACCCGCGGGGCCGCCCGTGCGGTCAGACGAGCGACGCGGTCAGCGTGATCGTCGTGCCCGTGAGGGCCTGGCTGACCGGGCAGTTCGCCTTGGCGTCCTCGGCGGCCTTGATGAAGTCCGCCTCGTCGAGACCGGGCACCTCGCCCTGCACGGTGAGGTGGATGCCGGTGATGCCGGTGCCGGGCTGGAAGGTGACCTCGGCCTGGGTGTTCAGCCGGGTCGGCGCGTTGCCGGCCGTGGTCAAACCGTTGGACAGGGCCATCGAGAAGCAGCTGGAGTGCGCCGCCGCGATGAGCTCCTCCGGGCTGGTTTTGCCGTTCGCCTTCTCCGCGCGGGACGGCCACGAGACCGCGTACTCCCCGATGCCGGAGGAGTCGAAGGTGACAACGCCCTCGCCCTCGATCAGATTGCCTTCCCAGACCGTGTGCGCCTGACGCGTGGTTGCCATGCTGGATCCCTTCGGATGGGTGGAGTTACCGCACCCGAACCTACTGCGCCACCAGTCCCTTTGCGTCGCGCGCCAGCGCCGTCAGGCGGGAGATCGCCCGGAAGTACTTCTTCCGGTACCCCCCGTTCAGCATCTCGTCGCTGAACAGCCGGTCGAACGGGAGCCCCGACGCGAGCACCGGGACCTCCCGGTCGTACAGCCGGTCGGCGAGCACGACGAGCCGCAGCGCCGTCGACTGGTCCGGCACCGCCTGCACGTCGGTGAGGCACACCGCGCGGATACCGTCCGTCAGCGCGCCGTACCGGCTCGGATGGACGCGGGCCAGATGGTCGAGCAGCGACGGGAAGTCGTCCAGGCTGGCCCCATCGGTGGCGTACGCGACCTTCGTGACCTGCTCGTCGGAGTACGGCGCCGGCGCCTCGGGCAGCCCGCGGTGCCGGTAGTCCTCGCCGTCGATCCGCAGCGGCCGGAAGCGCGAGGACAGCCCCTGGATCTCCCGCAGGAAGTCGGCGGCGGCGAAGCGCCCCTCGCCGAGCTTGCCGGGCAGGGTGTTGGAGGTGGCGGCGAGCGCGACCCCCGCCTCGACCAGCCTGCTGAGCAGCGACGACACGAGAACGGTGTCACCCGGGTCGTCGAGCTCGAACTCGTCGATGCACAGGAGCCGGTGCCCGCTGAGCGTCTGCACGGTCTGCTGGAAGCCCAGCGCGCCCACCAGGTTGGTCAGCTCGACGAAGGTGCCGAACGCCTTCAGTGAGGGAGCGGCGGGCGTGGCGTGCCAGAGCGAGGCGAGGAGATGCGTCTTGCCGACGCCGTACCCGCCGTCGAGATAGACACCGCGCGGCCCGGCGACCGGTGCCGCCTTCTTACCGAACCGCCACCACCCCTCCGAGGATCCGCCTCGCGCGCTCCGCTTCTTGCCCGCACCCGTCGCGTGCGCCCCGCCGAGCCCGTGCGCGAACGCGTCGAGAACCTTCACCGCGTCGGTCTGGCTGGGCTGGTCGGGATCGGGGACGTACGTGTCGAAGCGCACCGAGTCGAAGCGCGGCGGCGGCACCATCTCGGCGACCAGACGGTCGGCGGGGACGTGCGGCTCAAGGGCGCACAGGGACAGCGGGGCCGTTTCGGCTATGGGGCTCTGCCCAGGCACGGCGGTGGATGACGACACAGCTCTCAAGCTTAAGCGCCGTGCGAGACTGCACGGATGCGACGCCTTTTCCCTGTGACCGACCCGACACCGGCTGCCGAAGGAGGGGAGTGGAGTCTGGACGAGCTTGCCGACGCCTATGCGTACCCGGCGGGCGACGGCCCCTGGCTGCGCGCCAACATGGTTTCCACACTCGACGGCGCCGCGCAGCACGACGGACGCTCGCAGCCGATCTCGTCCGACACGGACATGCGGATCTTCGGCACGCTGCGAGGTCTGGCCGATGTGGTCGTGGTGGGTGCGGAGACCGTACGGATGGAGGGGTACCGGCCCGCCAGGGCCCGGGAGGCCTTCGCCGCGCGGCGGGCGGCGGCCGGGCAGGGACCCGCGCCGGCGATCGCCGTCGTCAGCGGGAGCCTGGACCTGGATTTCTCGCTCCCGCTCTTCGTCTCGCCGCTCGTCCCGACCCTCGTGGTCACCGGGGCCGGTGCGCCGCGGGACCGGGTCGAGGCGGCGCGCAGCGCGGGCGCCGAGGTGGTGATCGCGGGGGAGGGCTCCCGGGTGGACCCCACGAGGGTCGTGCGGGAGCTCGCGGACCGCGGGCTGAGGCGGCAGCTGGCGGAGGGCGGGCCCCGGCTGCTCGGTCAGTTCGTGGCCGCCGGGGTGCTGGACGAGCTCTGTCTCACCCTCTCGCCCATGCTGACCGCCGGCGACGCCCAGCGGATCACGGGCGGCCCCTCGGTGGCGGTGCCGGAGCGATTCACCCTCGCTTCGATGCTGGAAGAGGCCGGGTTCCTCTTCACTCGGTACCGTCGGATCTGACAAGCGGCGGAATTTCCCGTTCCGGTTAGCCCCCGATGGGCACAACTACTCAGCAGACCCCGTGCGAGCACGGGGAAGGATGGTTTCAGCAGAGGCCGTCGAGGCCCGATGAAGCAGAAGGGCGCCCGAGGTGTTCACCAGCGTTTTGATGATCGAGAAGCCCCTCACTTCCGAGGACGTCGAGTTCGTCACCACCCTGCACGGGGAGGAAGAGACCTCGTTCGTCGTACTGATGCAGCCGCGCGGAGACCAGGCCGACGTACTGCTGCGCGCCATCGACGACGTGGCGATCGGCGAGCTGAAGGAAGCCGCCCGCGAGCTCGAGGAGCCGGAGGGCAAGGACGCCAGGCAACCCGCCGAACTGGCGCTCGAGGTGTCGCTCGCCGCCCTGCGCCAGGCAGGCTCGGAGGCTGTCGGACAGGTGGTCGAGGACCACCCCCTGGACAAGCTGAAGTCCGTCGTCGACGAGGCGGGGGCGGACGAGGTCATCGTGCTGACCGCCCCGCACTACGTGGAGGAGTTCTTCCACCGCGACTGGGCCTCCCGGGCCCGGCACAAGGTCGGCGTACCGGTGCTCAAGCTCTTCGCGCACAGCGAATAGGCTGGGGGCGACTCACAACGACTTCTGGGGAGACACACGCATGGCACCCGGTATTCCTGCCGCCATGGAACGGCCGCACTTCATCGGCATCGGCGGCGCCGGAATGTCGGGCATCGCACAGATCCTCGCCCGGCGCGGCGCGAAGGTCGCCGGCAGCGACGCCAAGGAGTCCGGCACGGCCGAGGCACTGCGGGCGCTGGGGGCGACCGTCCACATCGGGCACGCCGCAGCCCATCTGGCGGACGACGCGTCCTGCGTGGTCGTCTCCAGCGCCATCCGCGCCGACAACCCGGAGCTGCTGCGCGCCGCCGAGCTGTCGATCCCCGTCGTGCACCGATCCGACGCGCTCGCCTCGCTGATGCAGGGCCTGCGTGCGATCGCCGTCGCGGGCACCCACGGCAAGACGACCACCACGTCGATGCTGGCCGTCGCCCTGTCCGAGCTGGGCCTCGACCCGTCGTACGCCATCGGGGGCGACCTCGCGGGCCCCGGCACGAACGCCAGGCACGGCGGGGGCGACATCTTCGTCGCCGAGGCGGACGAGAGCGACCGCAGCTTCCAGAAGTACGACCCCGAGGTCGCGATCGTCCTCAATGCCGAGCTGGACCACCACGCGAATTACGCCTCGATGGAAGAGATCTACGACTCCTTCGAGACGTTCGTCGGGAAGATCGTCCCCGGCGGCACCCTGGTCGTCTCCGCCGACCAGTCCGGCGCGGTCGAGCTGACGCGGCGGGTACGCGACCTGGCGTCGCTCAACATCGTCACGTACGGCGAGTCCGAGACGGCCGACGTACGGGTCCACAAGGTCACCCCGCGCGGTCTGACCAGCGAAGTCACCGTCGTCCTGAACGGCAAGTACCTCACCTTCACGGTCTCCGTCCCCGGCCGCCACTACGCCCTCAACGCGGTCGCCGCTCTCGTCGCCGGTGTCGCGCTCGGCATCCCGGCCCACAACCTGGCCTCCGCCCTCGGCACGTACACCGGCGTCAAGCGCCGCCTCCAGCTCAAGGGCGAGACGGCGGGCGTCCAGGTCATCGACTCGTACGCACACCACCCGACCGAGATGACCGCCGACCTCGAAGCGATGCGCGGCGCCGCCGCCGACTCGCGCCTCCTGGTCGTCTTCCAGCCCCACCTCTTCTCCCGCACCCAGGAGCTCGGTACGGAGATGGGCCAGGCCCTCGCTCTCGCCGACGCCTCGGTGGTCCTGGACATCTACCCGGCCCGCGAGGAGCCGATCCCGGGCATCACCAGTGCCCTGATCATCGACGCGGCGAAGGCGTCCGGCGCCGACGTCACCGCCGTCCACGACAAGGCGGCGGTCCCCGAGGTCATCGCGGGAATGGCGAAGCCCGGCGACCTCGTTCTCACCATGGGCGCGGGCGACGTCACAGACCTCGGCCCGCAGATCCTGGATCACCTGTCGAGCTGAGGGAGCGACCGTGTCGTACGACATCGAGAAGCCGGACGAGGAGTGGCGCGCGGAGCTGACGCCCGCCGAGTACGCGGTGCTGCGCCAGGCCGGCACCGAACCGGCCTTCGTCGGTGAGTACACCGACACCAAGACGGCCGGCGTCTACTCCTGTCGGGCCTGTGGCGCCGAGCTGTTCCGCTCGGACACGAAGTTCGAGTCGCACTGCGGCTGGCCGAGCTTTTATGATGCACGCAACTCGGACGCGGTAGAACTTGTGGCCGATCGTTCACACGGGATGGTGCGCACCGAGGTACGGTGCGCTCGGTGCGGTTCGCACTTGGGGCACGTGTTTGAGGGCGAGGGTTATCCGACGCCTACGGATCAGCGTTACTGCATTAACAGCATCTCGCTGCGGCTGGTGCCGGCTGAGGACTGAGAGCCCGGAGCACTGCGCTCCTTATCTCGCTGGACGTGTTGGACAGCACCCGGCGTACAGGCCGACTCGTCTGCCTTTATGACCCTGACCTGGGAAAACTCCCGCGTCAGGGTCATTCTGCGTCGGGGTGGACTTCCCGCTTCCACCTGCGGTTTTCTCGGGAGTTCCCGCTGAAGTGCACTGGGACATCGGTGTATGGGGGCCGGTGCTGCCCCGCGCTGGACGGTTTCCGACCCCTCGGAGCGGCGTCTGAGTTGCCCCGCTATTGCCGTCGGACGGCATGGCTGACGGCGCCAGTGACAGCGGCCAGAGCGCTGATCACCGCGGCTCCCACGCCCAGGGGCTGCGCGAGCGCCGGGTGCGCACGGGTGAGATAGATGGCCGCTGCGGTGATCAGCAGTCCCAGCAGTAGCGCCAGGAGGAGCACCACCAGACGGAGCTCCCGATCCCGGTACGGTTCTGCGCTTGGTGCGTTGGTCTCCGTGTTCATCAGGTCCTCTTCGGGGATGAGGCACAGGACATCGGCGCTGCCGCTGTCGTTGGCCCTTGGCCGTTGTTGCAGCATTCGGAGCCGGCTCAGGGAGTCCTCCTGAGCCGGCTATGCGCCATTACAGAGCACGGCTACCAGACCGACCGGCCGAAGGTGGGGGTCTCCAAATGCAGGCCGTGATCGATGGGAGCGCCGCTACCTTCGGTTCATGCCCTCCAAAAGTCTCCCGAGCGGTGCCGACCAGCGGCTCATCGACCATGCGGCGCGTCATGGATTCACGGTCACGCCCAAGCAACTGGCGTCGTGGCGACGGGCCGGGCTCCTGCCCGGCAACATCCAGGGCGGGGGTCTTGGCCGTGGCAGGGGCAGCACCTCCTCTCCGGCCTTCGAGAGTTTCGAGTTGGTGCTCGCGCTTGCCCGTCACGCCGGCCGGGGAAAGAGGCCTAGTGTCCTGCGCCGGAGATCCGTCGTTAGTACCTGTATGAGTGTTTCTGCGGGTGTGCCCGCACCGCGTCGTGGTCCGAAGCTGGAACCGTTGTTGTTGTCCGTTGACGAGCGTGCGGTGTTGGAGCGTTGGGCCCGGCGGGCGACGTCTGCGCAGGCGGTGGCGTTACGGGCGCGGATCGTGCTGGCGTGTGCAGGCCCTGACGTTCCGCCGATTGTTGTGGTGGCGCGGGATCTGCGGGTAGCGGCGGACACGGTCCGCAAGTGGCGTCGGCGGTTCCTGGCCGCCCGGCTGGACGGGTTGGTGGACGAGCCCCGGCCGGGCCGGCCGCCCACCATCAGCGTCGACCAGGTGGAAGCGGTCGTGGTCAGCACGCTGGAGGAGATCCCGAAGAATGCCACCCACTGGTCGCGCAAGTCGATGGCCGAACGCAGTGGGCTGTCGAAATCGACCGTGGGCCGAATCTGGCGGAAGTTCCATCTCAAGCCTCATCTGACGGACACCTTCAAACTGTCGACGGACCCCTTGTTCGTGGAGAAGGTCTACGACGTGGTCGGGCTGTACTTCAATCCGCCCGAAGGGGCGGTGGTGCTGTCGGTGGACGAGAAGTCGCAGATCCAGGCGCTGGACCGGTCCCAGCCGGTGCTGCCGATGATGCCGGGCATGCCCGAGCGTCGCACCCATGACTACGTCCGTAACGGTCTGACCACCCTCTTCGCGGCCTTCGACGTCGCGACCGGCGAGGTCATCACCTCGCTGCACCGTCGGCACCGGGCAGCGGAGTTCAAGAAGTTCCTCATCAAGATCGAGAAGGAGGTTCCTGGGCACCTCCAGGTCCACCTGATCTGCGATAACTACGGCACCCACAAGACACCCGCCATCAGAGCATGGCTGGCCAAGCACCCCCGATTCCACCTGCACTTCACCCCTACTGGTTCGTCCTGGATCAACCAGGTGGAGAGGTGGTTCGGCTTCCTCGCCGACCAGAAGATCCGCCGCGGTGCACACAAAAGCGTACGTTCCCTGGAAGCCGACATCCGATCCTGGGTCAAGGAATGGAACGAAAACCCAACACCGTTCATCTGGACCAAGACAGCCGAAGAGATTCTCGACTCACTCGCCCGCTTCTGCCAACGGATCTCCGGCGCAGGGCACTAGCGTGTAACCAACGCCGCCGGCCGCGGGCCGACGGAAGCCGCGCCAGGTGACCCGGGGCAGACCGGGAGCCTGGCGCGACGCATGTCCGAGGGACGACCGCCCACCGAAGAGGCCCTGCCACCCGCACTCCGACCGGAGAACAGGCGACAGGGCCTTCATTTGTGCGACGGCCTGAACCGTGCTGGCTACGGCATGTCCGAGACCTCGTCCTCATCGTCGAGCCCGAGGCCATCCTGCGGGGGGAAGGCCAAGCCTCCGTTCTGCGGGGACGGGGGCAGTTCCCGCTCCTCCGTCTTGTCGTGCCAGGCGTAGCTCCACTCGTGCCTGACGGTCATCGTCTGCGCCCACGGAAACTCGCGCGCGGCCAGCGCTTCCATCGCCGCCACGAGCGCCTTCACCGCGGCCATCCGGCGCGTGTTGCGGATGTTCACCCGCAGGCCCTTCGGCACCGTGAACTCGAACGTCAGCCGCAGAACGCGCGGCACATCGTTGTCTGCCACAAGAAATCCTCTCCAAGAGAAAGCCAACTCTCGCCAAGGTAGAGCAATCTCGCCGAGATTGAAGGGAGTTGAGAAAACTGGCAGATGGGAGAGCTGCCTCGGTGGTCGCTCACGACGGGCGGAGCGGTCTGGCCGGGCGCCGCGTGACAGACGAGAAGCCTGGCGCGACGCACGTCGAAGTCCAGGGACGCACGCGGGAGATGCCCACCTCAGCCTCGGCGAACGCCTAAGCTCCCGGCATGAAGCAACGACCCACGCCCGTACGCCTCGTGTTGAATTTCCCCGGCTCCCAGCCGTACGCCCACGACGCCGTGGTGCCGGCCGACTGGTACCTCGACAGCCGCTACGACGGCCTGAGCGAATACGTGCAGCACCAGATCCTGCCCGAGGCACTGGCCGCGGCCGGCCTCACAATCGGGCTGAAATTTCCCGAGGGCGTCGGTGGAGTGACGGCGGACGCGGTCCGCATGGCCTACGAGCTGCCGACTGTCGAGCCGCCACACACCATGGTCGAGTTGCGGACGCATCAGCTCAAGAAGCTGGGCAAAGCCATGAGTGAGGACCCAAGCGGCCCCGTTCCGGGATGACTGGGCAGGAAAGTGGCCAGCGCGGGCAGGGCCAATCGAGACGAGCCCTGCTCACTGCCCCTGGATCGACGTGCGGCAGGCGACGGTTAGCTCCTCCAGGCGTTGGCGGACCTGCTCGTACGGCTCGGTAACCAACGTACGGAACGACTGGTCGTCCACCAGGCGGGGCGCGGGCTGATCGCCGGCAGCCGTCTCGTCGAGATAGGCGATCGTGGACTCGACGAACTGATAGCAGGCTTGGGTGAAGGCGGTGGCGTGCCGGTGCACCTCAAGCGGGGACTCCAGTTGTAGAGCCTCAGCGGCGCGGGTGAGCCCATGCAGGGCCTCGCGACACCTCCCGTACGTCTCCTCCAAGGGCGGCAACCCCATGTTGCGCCGGAGCGTGGCGTGCATGGGGGAACTCAGAATGCTGAGGTGGCCCTCGACGGCGGCTCGGGCCTCGGCGAGGAAAGCGGCATACAGGTCGCGACGGAGCTGGCGGAGCCACTGTTCATGGGCAGCGGCTGCCTGCTTGTCGGCCTGATAGCGAGCGGCCTTCCCGGCGATGAGGGCGGCGATCCAGGCGCCGGCGGCACCGACGAGAGCGCCGAGCACGGCGAATAGTCCTTCGGTCACACAGGTGATTGTGGCGAGAGCGTGTGTACGACGGGGGTGGTTCAGATCAAGTGACCGCCGCCTGCGCCGACCGAACGTCTGGCTGAGGGGCCTGGCCTCACTTCACCAACGGGTTGAGTGCGGCATCCGCCCCGCGGCGCGAGCACCGACGCGCGAAACTAATCCCGCGGGTCCCAGCCCTCCAGGATCAGTTGGATCATCGCGGCCTCATCCCTGTCCTCGCACTCCGTCTGACTGTGGCCCATCTCTACGGCGATGGTCTGCAACTCGCCCAGATTCAGGCGCTCCAACTGGGCCTGCGTGTACGGCTCTTCGGTCTCCTCCAGCTCTTTGCCCCTTGCTGAAAGCCGCTCCGCTTCGAGTTCCGCCGTCCACTTCTCGCTCAGGGTCTTGGCCATCATCTCGATGACCGGTAGATCGTCCGGATTAACCCCTCGCAGCTCCGCCACGAGCGTCCGCAGGCGCTCGGGCACCGTGTCGTCCGGCCGGACCCCGCACCACTGCTCGGCGACCATTTCCGCGACACGGCGCTCCGTCACACCCAGGACCTTGGCGAAGCCAGGGAACAGGGTCTTCCTCGGCGCGTCTTCGATCTGCTCCCAGGCCATCTTGTTCCACCAGGTCACCGACCGCTCGAAATGGCCGTGGGCGGCCATCTGCTGGAACGTCATGCCCTGGCCGTTCAGGCTTGCCACTCGATTCGAGAAAACAGGATTCATAAGCGAGGAGCATCAGCTAAAAAATACGAGCTGTCAACTCTCGCTGGTGGGAGGCCCGTTGCGGGCCCTGCGCGTCTTGCTAGAGTCGCCGGCGTCGGTGGCCCCGCGATTCAGGCGCGGGAGCCGCCGGCCCCACCACGTCGGTGATTAACTCTGGCGCCATGACGACGATTGCGGCGGACTGGTGGGAGTCAGGCTCCTGGTGGCAATTTGCCATCACGATCCTCGTAGCCCTGGCTGTGGGTGCCCTCGGCGCATGGGCGGCCTTGAGGTCGGCCAACCCGAAGCGGAAGATCACCTGGTGGGTGCAGAACAACACCCCCCTCATAAACGAGCGTTACGGGAGCCCCGATGACGGCTTGCTATCCGTCAACATGCTCGGATTTCCCCTGGCCAACCCCCGCGTCGTTGAGCTGGTCATAGCCAACACCGGGCGCCGCGACATCACGGCGGCCATGTTCCACGCCGACCAGCCGATCAGGTTCGAGTTCGACACCGAGGTGTGCGTACTCCTTGACGCCGATACCGAACCAACGGGCAACGTGCGGCCAAGACTCAACACGGGGGAGTGGAGAACCGTGGGCACGCAAAGCTCAGGCAGCACTTACCTTGAGGTCTTGCCCTCGCTGCTGCGCCGAGGCCAGGTGGTTACCGTGACGGTGCTACTCAACGGCGACGACAAGCCGGTGCAGTGTGCGATGGCCCCGCTCGTGGACGTGGAGGTGGTGAACGAGTCGCTCGGCAGCACGCTGTCGTCCGTCGCCGCGCGCACCTCCATCGAGCTTCGGTTTTGGCCCCTTCCGATTAGCATCGTCCTAGGCGCAAGGGGTCGTTGAGACTCCGGCAGCCCCGCACCCAGCCCCGGCCCCGAGCCTGCGGCAATTGCGCTGGCGGTTTGACGCGCGCTGACAGCGCTCATCCGTAGCTAGCCGCGAACTTTCCCTGCGTAAATCCGTGGCGGGCTCCCTTGGATGGACTCCCAGCCGGCGGCCGGCCTGATCGGGCGCATGGCCGCGGTGTCCCACCAGTAGCCCCGTACCAGCCACGCCCACCCGACCGTGTCGCTCGGCGCGTACACCTCGCACAGCACCTGGATACGGCCATCCTGATAGCGCTGACGCGCCATGACCCGGGCCTGCCGCCAGTGGCCGGCCACTCGGATTTCCATCTGGGGCCTGGCAGATACGTGGATGGCTCGTGAACCGCCTGTCGCCCTTCGGGGCTGGCTCTCCCGGGGTATGCCGCCGACCCGGTGCCCGTCCGCGGTCTGACTCAACAGAGGCATGTATCGGTGTCAGTTCCGGAAGTCGGCGTGTCGGCCGCGGATGCCCCGCTGCCCGACCGAAGGGAATCATCCCGTGATACTGCTCCATCTGCCACCGTGCGTGGAGTTCGTCCTGCCGCGAGGGCATCTCTCGGCCGAGCGAGTAGGCCACATGTCGGTACAGGGGTGGAGATTCCCGTTGTTCGTGGTGAACAGGGCGGAGAGGAGCGGCTCGTCCGCCGGGGTGTCCGCGTCGGCGAGGACCAGTACCTGCCCTTGGTCGTTCGGGTGCAGATGAGGGAGTTCCACCGTCAGCCGGTTCCGGATCATGGACCAGGTGACGCTGGTCGATCACGTGCGGAGTCCTTTAGCACGGCGCGGACGGCAGCCGCGAGTTCGGACAGCCTGTCCTCGTCCAGCTGGGGCACATCCTGCACCTCCGGAGCGGGAGTGCTCGCGTCGCCACCGAACGGCACGACGACCAGCTCGGCGAGTCGTTCCTCGCAGACGCGATGCCTGTCCTGGAGATCTTGCGGGAGCTTGCCGTGGTGCTTCCTCTTCAGCTCCTTCGCGCGGGTCAAGCCGTCACGAAGGGCCTCGACAGCAGCCGGCCCCTGTCGCCGCACCAGGCCATCGAGCAGCTGGCGGAGTTCTATCGAGACGTTCTCGTTCTCGCGGTCGTGCACCCACTCGCTCATGTCGCGCAGGTGGGGGCGGTACTCGGCCTGCTGCTCGGCGGGCAGCTTCGAACCGTACAGCTTGCCCGCCGCCTGCCAGACCCTCTTGGCCTCGGCGAGGTCACCGGCCTGCCGGGCGTGATCGAATCGCCAACGCAGTCCGGTAAGTGTTCCGATGGCGGCCGTCACAGCGGGGTTGATGAGGCGCCCAGCGGGTGCGGGGGCCACGGCGGGTTCCGCTTCCGTGCTGCTCGACCGGCTCGTGCTGCTCGCGTACACGTCGCGGATGCGGTCCGCCTCCAGCTGCCTGGCCTGATGAGCCTCGCTCTGGAGGCCTGGAACTGGGCGCCCATGGCGCTGGAGGATCGTAGGGAAGTGCCGCAGCGGCTTGCCGTCGTCAGTCACGACGAGGGCTGCGTACATGAGGTCGTGGCCCTTGAGGGGCTCGTCTACACGGAAGAGGAGGTTGGCGCGTCGCTCATCCGAGAGTGCGGCGAAGTCGAAACCCGTGTTTGCCGAGAGCTCCCGCCACGTGATGTCGTCAGCTCCGTTCCTCGCTCGTGCCATGAGGTGTTCGCGTATGGCGAGTACGAGCTGGAGGGTCGGGAGGCGGGCTGGCGAGACCAGGTTGGCTGCGGCCTGTGACCGGCTCCCCTGTTGCCGTGACTGCTGCCCGGGCTGGGGCTGGGGGGCCGTCGGAGAGACGGGCGAAGGCGGCGAGGCCGTGACGGGGCTGTCGCCGAAGAACTCGTGGGCGCGCCGCTGTTCTCTCGAGTTGATACTCCGAACCTGGTTCCCCGGAAGCCCCGGTGCCCAGCCCAGTCCGGTGAGTACGGCGGCGAAGAAGGGCGGCACCTCACCGTTCTCCGTCGTGAGGAGGGAGGACAACACCGGCTTGTCCTGGGTGCGAGGGAAATCGAGCGCGATGAGAAGCTTGAGCTGGTGCTCCGAGGTGAACTGCTGGGGTGTCGCCTTCACGCTGCCAGCGAGCTCTGACCATGTGATCGTGCTCTCTGTGCGGGCGGTCCGCTCCAGTGTCCTCCGGAAGGAGGCCACGATCTCTCGGTCGTCGAACTTTGGGCGCGGAAGCGCGAGCGCCTGTTTGACCGGGAGGGGCGTGGCTGTCGCAGGTACCGGCTGAGGTGGCTTGAGTCCGTTCCATGCTGCCGCTTCCCGGGCGTTGAGGCGTCGCGTCTGAGCCGCGGTGAGAATCCAGGCGGGGGTGTCAGTCGTGATCCCGGTGACGGGTGTCAGGGTCACCTGCTCCCGGAGGAGGTACACCCTCGAAGGGTTGGGTGGCGTCGAAGCGTGAGGAAGGACGATGCGGGACCGGGTCACGGTCGAGCCCAGAGGCTGGATGTCCGCGTCGTAAACGCTTCCCGGTGTGCCGGTCGGCGACTGTACGTCGGACCTCGGCACGGCCCCGGTGAATGCCACGGTGTCATCGGCCAGGGGAAAGGAGAGCGGGGGCGTGGTGAATGCGGTCGCTTCGGCCGACCCACGCGCGACGATGCCCTGGGCGGAAGACATCAGGCTCGGGGTGATGATCCCCTGAGAGGTTAGGGAGCACTCCTCCAGCGTGGTCCATTCGATGGTGTTGCCGGGGAGCTGGGTTCCGATCCGCACCTCCCGTGTGACCCCGACGGTCCGGCACTCGACACGGATCGCGTACCCATGGGATTCAACCCGGTCGTAGGCCAGCATGCTGTCCGGCCCGAAGAGCCACTCGACGCGGTCGGCTCGCCTGGCGAGGTTCTCCACCGCCTGCCGCCACGGGTGCAGCCCCAGCCGGGCCATCTGTACCCGTATGAGCTGTCGCCCGCCGGACAGTCTGAAGTCCACGGTTCCACCCGGTCTTCCCCCGACAGTTTGGTACGACGCCGTGGCCTGCCGGTGGTTCTGCCGGGCGAGCCATCGAGTCAGGGCCTGGCCGATGTAGAGGTGGTCAGCGCTGGACTCGCCGTTCGCGGTGCGGCGGCAGTGGACGGGCGGGCGGTGGGCGAAGTGGCACTTCTTCTCGGTGTAGCGCTTGGCACTGAGTTTCTTGCCGCAGCCACCGAGGAGGGTGCCGCAGTAGAAGTCGTCACGGGATCGGCCCCGCATGAAGAGGTCGAACTCGTCGTGGTCGTACGGGAGGAAGACGGGCGTGTCGGATCCGGCCCGCCCGATGACGGCGGTCTGGACCTTGCGGGTGTCTTCCTCGTTGGTGAATGGTGTCACGCCACGCTCCGGGCGGGGTGGGCTGCGGCACTCCGGACGGGTTGCGGTCCGGGGGTGCAGGGACTACTTCTTGGGGCAGGTCCTGCCCTTGTTGGCCTTGTAGTCGGTGTCGCCGTCATCCAGCCTGGTCGTTGCTGCCCTATGGAACCGACTGCCTTCTTACCGTTGGCGAGCCGGTTGTCGGAGGTCTCTGTGCCGCTGGTGGAGCAGTTAGTCTCCACGAAGTAGCCAGCTTCTTCATCGAGCTTCGCGGCAACGTCGCCGAAGACCGCACGCAGGTTTTCGATCGTGTCCACTTCCACGCTGACCACGCGCTGGTTGCCGGTGCTGTCTTGCCGCGTGATTTGGTAGGCGGGTGCAGCTGTTGGCTTGTCTTCGACGCTGCTGCAGGCAGCCAGAGTGGAGGTGAGGGTGGCCACGGCCGTGGCGAGCAAGGTGGTGCGGTGCTTCACAGGTTCGTCTCCGAAGTTGGGTTGTATGCGTTAGACATGCGGAGGGCCTGTGATGGTTCCGCAACGGCAATCAGTTGTGATTGTCGTGCAAGATGTAAGTGCCGACGTCTGGTCGGCGGAACTCGAGGAAGTGCTCGTACGGATCGCTCATCGGTTCGGACGGGTCGACCTGCGGCGACGGACGCGGGCCTATGTGCACGGCTGCTTGGGCCCGTGGGCCAGAAGAACATTTGGCAGCTCGCCAGGCACGCCAGCCACACCATGCCCCACGGGCTGCAGCACCTGCCCAGCCGGGCCTGCTGGAACACCGACGAAGTACGCGACGTCCTGCAGGAATACGTTGCCGACGGACTCGGAGACCCGGCTGGCGTGCGAATTATCGGTTCCGCCGGGTCGGCCTCGCGGGAGTAATCTCCTCGGCATGACAGACCTGCCCGACGACCTGGTGCAATTGGAGTCTTGGTCGGGGATTCGCAGAATCCCGACCGGCTGCCTCACGTCTTCACGCCGACTGAGGCGAAGGCGTGGCTGCTCGGCGTGAAAGACTCGGACTTCGACTTCCTGCTCGAGCTGTGATGTTGTCCTGGGCCTCCCGCGTGTTCGTGCCGTGGGCCCAGGACAGAACGATGCAATGAACCGTCCCTGGAGGGTGGCTCACCATGGTCGACGGAATCCGGTCCGCTCATCTTGTCGAACGTCTTCACCTGATGCCGCGTGAGGCCCGCCAGTTCGGCGGGGCAGCGTCCAGTGCTTGCCCAGCCGTCTGAACAGCCGTCGCGAGTCGATGCGTCGCGACGGCACCTGATACGAGCCGTTGAGGCGCTGGCCGTCGTGCACCTTTCCCCACAGCTCGTACCGACGGTCGTCACCGGCAACTTGAGGACGGGAGCGGTCCCTCGTGGGACTGGCTGCCGCGCTGATCGTCAGGGCCGTTCGAGTGGTGGCCGTTAGCGTGAGGGCCGTCGAGAGGGGCCAAGTCGGAGTGTGGGGAGTCGTGAGCGGTCTTACCGAGGCGAAGCTGAGGTCGCTCGCCGGGGCGCGTTCGTTCGAACGCGGGCTCGGTTACGTCGATGCGGTGTCCGGTGTGGAGGTCGGTGACGGCTGGATCAGGGCGTCGGTCCGCGGCACGGAACGATATGAGGTGGAGCTGCTCCTGGGCGGGCGCAGGGGACCGCCGGGCACGTGCGACTGCCCGTACGGCCAGGAGGGCAACTTCTGCAAGCACCTGGTCGCTCTCGGTCTGACCGTGATCGCCCAGGAGGCAGACCTCCCCCGCCGGCGTGAGTCGGCCCGCGACCGGGCGCGGGGCCTCGACGCCTGGCTGTCGGGTCTGTCGAGGGAGGGACTACTCACCCTCGTACGGTACGAGATGGCCGAGGACCGGCAGCTTCGGCGCCGTTTGGAGCCACGGGCGGCGAGCGCCAGGGGAGACTTGGCGGGGGTCCGGGCCCGGGTACGTGAACGGCTCGACATCGCCCCGTTCGCGCGGTACGGCTACGTCGAGTACGCCTACGCCGACCAGGCCGGACAGGCGGTGTCCGCGATCCGGTCGTTGACCGAATCGGATCGGGCCACCGACGCGGTGGCGCTGGCGCGGGAAGCGATCGGGCTGCTGGCCGGGGTGGTCGAAAGCGCCGACGACTCCGACGGCAGGCTCGGCCAGATCGGCGCCGACCTCGCCGACGCCCACCACGACGCCTGCCGCGCGGCCCGCCCCGACCCGGAGGACCTCGCGCACTGGCTGGTGACCCACGCGCTCGACGACGCGGCCGACCTGACCGACATCCACCCGCTCGACTACGAGGACCTGCTCGGGGCGCGGGGAGTGGCCGCCCTGCGCCGGTACGCGGTCGACGCGTGGAAGGCCCACCGCACCGCTGGGCCGAGAAGCATATGATGCAGCGCCTGGCGAAGGCGGGGCGGGACGTCGACACAGCGATCGCCGTGCACGCTGCCGACCTCGCGTCGAACGGCCACCCACCTGCTCATCGCCCGCGAACTCGACATCGCGGGCCTCCCTGCCGAAGCCTTGAATGGGCCGAGCGCGGCATTCGTGAGACCGAGGAACTCGCCACGGTCGACACCACCCTGGTCAACCATCTCGCCGACCGCTACCAGCAGACCGGCCGTCTCGCGGACGCCGTCGCCCTGCGCCGTGATCACTTCACTGCTCGCCCCACCTTGCTCACCTACCAACAGCTGCGCGCCGCCGCCCGGGCCGCCGATCGCTGGCCGACCGAGCGGGAGAACGCCTTGGCCCTGCTGCGCGCCGAAGCCGAACGGAAGAACACCCACAGGGGCTCCGTCCTGGTCGACGTCCTCTTGGACGACAAGGACATCGACGCCGCCTGGCAGGTCGCCACGGAGTTCCGTGCCCACGACGGCCAGTGGCGCACCCTCGCCGACCAGTCCCGCCGACGCCCTCTCCGTCTACCTCCGCCTGGCCGCCCCGCTCACCCGCCAGACCGGCAACCACGCCTACGACCAACTCGTCAGCCTGCTGCTGAGCATCCGCGACTGCCACCACCGCCTGGACACACCAGACGATTTAACCGCGTACGCCGCCGACCTGCGCGCCGCCCAGAAGCGCAAGCGGAACCTGATGCGGCTGATGGACGCACATAGCCTGTGAGTCAGGAAGGCGATTGAGCCGGACAGCGGGCTGCTCCACTCGGACGCGCATCTGCGCCCCATGGGTCAGGCTGCGTTTGAACCCGACGGAGGGCCATCGTCCGTCAACAGGGATGCCGCACGGACGGCATCGCGGTCGGCATGCTGGGGCAGGTAACGACTCGCCCTACCGTGCCAGGTAACGACCAATTCGTCTCGTGCCCGGGTAGCCGCTACGAAGAGCAGGGAACGGGCTCGCTGTTCCTCCTGGCGGTATCGGTCCGGGCTGCTCAGCCGAAAGGCCTCGATGCGCTGATGCGGCACCATGCCTTCACTGACACCCGCCAGGAACACCCGCTGGAATTCCAGTCCCTTGAACCGGTGCATGGTGCCGATGTGCACGGTGTCGGTATCACGGGGCCCCTCCCGGCCGATCTCGCTCGCGGGGATCAGGAACGGCTTGCACGCCAGGGTGTAGGCGAGTTGTGTGACGGCGGCCTTGTCGGGCACGCTGACGGCCATGGCCGCGTACGGAGTGCCGTAGCGCTCATGGCGCTCCTTGAGCAGCGTGGCGATGGCCCGCATCTCGGTTTCCCAGTCGGGAGCACGCCAGTACTGAGGGGCCAGCCCGGTCAGTACGGACCGGTACCCGTCCAGGGTGTCCGGACCGTCGTCGAGATCGTCGAAGCTTTCACCGTGCACCAGGCCGTGTGCACTGCCCAGGATCTCCCGCGTCGTGCGGTAGTTCAGGGTCAGCCGCCGGGAGGCCCGTCCAGGGGTACTGATGCCGAGCCTGCCCAGCACCACCTGGTGCGAGTAGATGCGCTGGTGGGTGTCGCCGACCAGGAAGATGTCGTCCGGCCCGGGTGCCGCCATCGCACGCAGCATCCGCCAGTGCGAGGCCGACAGGTCCTGCGCCTCGTCCACCACGACGTGCCGATAGCGGGGCTTGTGGAACATGCCGCTGCCGGCCTCACGATGGATGAGGTCCAGGCCGCCGTGCTCCTCCTTGTATCGCGCCTGCTCGACGGCTTTGGCCATGCGGCGCCCTTCGATCCGCGCGGCCTCGTCGGCGATCAGCGCGTACGTGGTGCGCCGGGGTGGTCCGTCCAGCAGAGCGCGATACGTCTCCACCAGCTCCCATACCTGCTTCCGGTCCGCCCGTTGCAGCACACCCCGGCCTCGTCGTTCGGCGCGGAGGTACAGACGTTCGGTACCGCAGCCCTGCGCGAGGATGACGTGCTTGAACTCCGAGTCGAGGAAGTCGGCGTCGTAGTCGAAGACACCCACCTCGGCGCACGCGCGGTGCCAGAGCGCCATGGCCTCCTCGTCGCCCATGGGCGTACCGAGCACGGAACCCGGATGCTGCTCGACCACTTCCCGGGCGAGCTGGTCCACGGACTTGACGTCGACCCGGCGTACGAGTGCGTCACCGCCGAGCCGATGCAGGCGCTCCCTCAGATCGGCGGCGAGGTTCGTGTTGTACGTGGTCAGCAGTACGGGCCGGGTCTGACCCGGCGGCAGCTGGGCGACGAGGTGCCGGACCCGGTGGAGCGCCACGACGGTCTTGCCGGTGCCCGGCCCGCCCGTGACCTTCGCCGATCCTTTGAACGATGCGGTGGCGAGCCTGTGCTGCTCGGGATGGAGGAAGAGCCGCCAGGCGTCGAAACTGTCCCCGAGCGCGTCCAGGACTGCCGAGTCCTCCGTACTCACCTGGGAGACGGGGCGTCGCGCCGCCCGGGCCCAGTCCTGCGGATCGACTTTCTCCTCGGCCCGCCACTGGTCGGTGATGAATCTGCGGACCTCGCGCGGCTCCATGCCGTCGTGCAGTGCCAGCAGCACGTCCCGGGTGAGTCCGGGGAGGTTGTGACCGAGCACGGCCACCAGCTGGCGGCTGTCGGTGATCCGTCGCAGGGCGGGCAGCAGGGAGGCGATGACACCGAGCCCGACCAGCTCCTCGTCGCCGTAGCGGGCGAAGAGGGGGACCGGCAGGGCGGCCGGAATGGCCTCGGAGGACGATGCGGCCTCCACGACGGCCGGAGAGTCGGCCGGAGAAGCAGTGGGAGAACCGGTTGCCCCGGCGGCCGGGGACTCCTCCGGAGCGGTACCCGGTTCCGGACCAGGCTCCGGCCGCGCAGGCATCGCCACCACATTGGCGCTGACCTCGCTCTGGTCGACGAGCTCGACCCCGCCCGAGACCGCGTTGATCTCCACGGTCAGCCGAGCGAGTTCGTCTCGCGCCGCCGGCCCGACCCGGACGGCCAGCAGACTGAAGCGGTTCTCCTCGGTTTCAAGAAGCAGCCCCATGCGACTGCCGTCGAGCGCGGCGAGGAACAGGCGCCCGTTTCCGCCCGCCTCTCGCAGGAAGGTCAGCCGCAGCGCGCGGTTGGACCGGTCGGCCCGCAGCCGGCGGACGAAGTCGCCCACCGCGTTCTTCGTGGCCGCGTCGAGGCGCCGGATGTCCTCGTTGGCCTGCGGTGTGACCGCGACCTGTGTCCTGACCCCATGGCTCATCGCCCGTCCCCTCCCTCTCCGGATGCGCTCTCCTGCCGGTCGTCGAGCAGGGCGGCGAGCTCCTTCTCGTCCCAGCCACCCGGGGCCCGGACCCGCCACCCTGCGGCCACGCACTCCGCCATGTAGGCGCCGTCGGCCGCGTCCTCGTCCAGGACGACCGCGATCTTGTGGTCCGGCCAGGCGAGTTCCAGTGGTCGGGAGACACCAGTGGCATCCCAGCCCGCTTCGGCGGCCCGCACCTCCCCGCGCTCCGCGAGCGCTTTGGCGAGGGCCTCGATCGCCGGATCGCCCACGTACGACAGCTCGCGCAGGACGAGCTCCCAGGCGGCGCGTTCCAGCGCCGTGGGCGCCGCGTGTGCCCCGACGGCTTCGGGCTCGGCATTCGGAGTCGCCCCGGCGGCCGCCTCCGGCGACGCCTCCCGGTCCTCCCGTTCCGGTACGACGAGCCCCGTGCCCGGCAGCTCTTCACGCAGGGCCGTGAGGAGTCCGTCCGCCCGTACGGCCGTGGTCGCCAGCAGCCCCGCGTCGAAGGAGTCCAGCTCGCTGCGGGTGAGTTGGAGCCCATCGGCCCGGCCGATTCCCGTCGGATCCAGGAACTGGAGCACGTTCCCCCAGCACAGCCACGCCTTCCAGCGTCGCCGGTGCGTGTCACTGTCCCCGGCGACGGCCTCGGCACGGTCGTCGAGCACGGCCAGCGCGCTCAGCCCCTGCGGTTTCACCCGGGCGTCGCCGATCAGCGTCAGAGGCAGGCCAGAGCCGTCGCGCACGGGATAGAGCTTCAGCCCCTGACCGCTCACCGGTGGCCGGGCGTCGCCCCGCAGAGTCGCCTCGATCCACGGAACGGCGGCCTCGGGAGAGGCGTCGACCACCTCCTCCCGCTTCGCCAGCGGGAGCAGACCCGCGACACAGAGCCGGGCCAGCGCGTGCCAGCGTCGGAGATCCGGGTCGGCGAGGAAGGCGAGCAGGGCGGGGACGGCACCGGCGAACAGCCGGTCGATCTCGGCCGGATCCTGCCGCTGCCGCGCCCAGTTGCAACGTGCCCGACCGCCTGGTGCGTCATCGCCGTCGACGGCGTACGGCGGCCACGCGGCCTGTGCAGACGGCCCGGCCAGGGCAGGGGTGAGTGCCTGCGCGGCTTCGTCCCCGTCCGCCGCCGCACCGCGTCCGGCTCGGGCGCGCAACTCCTTCTCCCAAGCCATGACGTCGTCCCAGGTGATCTGCCAGACCAGCGTGCCGTCGGCACGCAGCCGGGCCCGCTTGGCGGCGTCCCCCGCGATCCGGTTCGTCGCCGCGGATGCGTGCCACCGGTAGCCGTCCAAATAGATGGCCACCGGCATGGGCGGCGCGCCGTCCGAGGTGGTCTCACCCGCGACGGGGCGCAGCAGCAGATCCGGCACCGTGCCCTGCGCATGCAGCGGCTTCTGCGCCACCGACTCCCAGCGGATCGGCGAGCCGTCCCGTCGGCGCAGCGTGAACTGCTTGCCCTGGCGACCGGTCGGGGTCTCCTCGTGCTCCACGTCGGCCTGGTTGGCGGGATCGGCGAGCCAGCGGTCGAGGCAGTCGATGAAGCGCCGCTCCAGGTCGCTCTGGGCCTGCCGGGCGAAGCGCCTCCGGTCCTCCTCCTCGGCCTCCGTGCGGCCTGCCCGGTCCTTGCGGACGGACTTGACGTCCCACCGGCTGTGCCCGTCCTCACCGAGCACGTCGTCGAGCATCCACAGGGCTTCGCGGCGGTCGAGGAGCGGGTATTCGCGCTCCGGCGCGTACCCCAGCAGACACAGGTGGCACGCGCGCCGAGACCCGTCCTTGCAGGGGCAGTCGCCCAGGTACTCCTGAGCTGCCGCCAGCACCGCCCGGAACTCCTCGCCCACACCCTCGACGAGCCGCTGGAGATATCCCGTGCCGCCGGGCAGCGAGTCGTAGAGCACCAGGTAGTTGCGGGTCAGCCCACTCTCACGGTCCGGCTCCGTGCTCGGGGTGGACCGGATGTGCGCCGGGTCCCCGCCGTAGCGCAGCGCGAGCCCCAGGTGCAGGGCGGCGGAGAACGAAGCCAGCCGTTCCGGCACGTGCAGGGTCGCGGCGGGCAGCAGGATGCGCAGTGCCTCGGTGCGGTGCTCGGTGGCGGTGATCACCCGCCGGTCCTGGGCCTGGACGGACCGGCCACGGCGCCGTGTGGGACACCAGGGACGGTGGTGGGCCAACTCCGGGCGTCCGGCGAGGGATTCGGACAGCTCTTCCTGTGCGGGGGTGTGTCCGGGCTCACGGTCGGTGGCGCCGCCGCACAGCGGACAGAGCACGAAGGGCGTGATGGTGACCTCGGTGCCGGCGAAGTACGTGTCCGGGCGGCGGCTCAGCTTGGCGGGGCCGAGGTTGAACCTCCGGATGAACGCCTCGCGCACGTGGTCGACGCCGAAGGTGGCTCCCGAGTGCCGCCAGCTCTCCTTGATCGCGGCCGGGTCGATGTCCACCGCCGTGGCCGTCGAGTAGTAGCGCTGGTTGCGCGAGTCGTGGTCGTCGATGATCCGGGCGTCGTCCCGCTTGTCCCGGGAGGTGACCTTGTGCGGGACGATCACGTGGTGCAGCGCGGCACGGCCGCCGATGCCGGGTCCGGCGCAGCGGGGGCAGGGCGAGGTGTCGGCCTCGGCGTTCTTCGTGCGGACGTGTCCGCACTCCCGGCAGACCCGCCAGGCCACCACGGCCGAACGCGGGTCCTCCTCGTCCTCCTTGGGGCGCGGGCCGAGATCGAAGCCGTCGATCGTGTGGTGGTAGCCGAGGACGTAGTACGAGTTCCCGGGGGCGAGCTCGGTGAGCGCCGACTCGGACGGCCGCGTGTACGTCCGGGTCTCGGTGCGCCACTGGGACGCGGGTGCCTTGTCCGCGTCGGCATCGGCGGCGCCTCGGGCGCGCCGGGCGGGCTCCTTGCGGGTCAGCGCGGCCTCAAGGCGTACGCCGTCCTCCACCAGGCTGTAGTTCGGCAACAGACCCCATTCGACCAGGAACGCCTGGGCCCCGGCCTGTGCGAACTCCTGGAGCTGCTTCGCGACGACCATCGCCTCCCGGGCGAGGTTCCGCTTCTCCCGGGCCTCGTCCTCCACGTTCTCGTGCAGCGCCTCCGCCGCCTCGTTGATGAGGGCGCGGCGGTCCACGAGTTCGGCCCGCTCGGCCTCCCATGCCTCCTCGGCGTCCCGCAGCGTATCGGCCAGCTTCCCCGCAGCGTAGCGCTGCAGCGCCGTTCGGGCGTCCCGGGAGACTCCCGAGTCCGGCACTCCGTCGATCTCGGGGAACAGCTTCAGGAAGTCGTCGACCAAGTCCCTCCGGCCGGTCACGGCCTGCGAGAACCGCCGCAGCCAGCCGACCCGCCCGAACAGGGCGGTCACCCGGTCGGGCAGCGGGATCACACCTTCCAGGCGGCCGCGCGCGGCCAGGTCGATGAGATGGGCGACGTACTGGCGGCGCAGCAGCTCGCCCGCCGACAGGAAGCAGCCGGGGGGCAGGATCCGTCCCGCGATCAGCTGTCGGGGCTCGGACAGGTGGTAGAGGGCGCGCGGGCTGGTGTCGGCCAGCGACACCATGAGCGCGTTGCCTGTCGAGCGGCCGGCCCGGCCGACCCGCTGGACGTATCCGGCGGTGCTCGGCGGTATGGAGGCCAGCACGACCGCCTCCAACTGGCCGATGTCGATGCCCAGTTCCAGGGTGGGCGTGCAGGAGAGCACGTTCGGGTCGGTGTGCCGGACACCCTGCCGGAAGCCCTTCTCGACCTCCTCGCGCTCCTTGCGGCTGAGCACACCGGTGTGCTCAGCGGCGACCACGCTGTACGGTCCCGCCTCCCGGTACAGTCGCCGGTAGTAGTCCGACCGGTAGTCCCGCCCGGCCCGGCCGGGAGCCTGCGCCGAGGGCACCGCCAGCTGCCCCGCGCAGCCCTTGAGCGGACAGGGCAGGCCCTGCCACACCCCGACCCGCTCCGGCGGCACCGTCTGCGTCCAGCCGCACTCCGGGCAGGCCAGCGCCGCGTGCGCCGTCTGCTCGTCGGTCAGTGGCCGCACCCGGATGTGCCCGGGCGTGAGCCCGTAGACCCCGTGTCCCTGGCCGTTGCCGCCCGCCTTGTCCTCCCCGGTACGCCGGTGGGCCAGGGCGCCGATCTCGGTGTCCGCCAGGCGTGGCAGCAGTTCGGCCAGGTAGCCGGTGGCGAGGGTACGGTCCATGTCCAGGCAGCGCTCGGCGAAGTCGGTGTACCAGCTCTCCCTGGTGTCGACCCGCTCGAAGTCCGTCTTGCCCGCACGCGACCCGACCAGGACGAAGGCCGGCGCGTCCGAGTTCCAGCCGAAGGCCTGCATGCCCTCGGGACGCCCGCCCCAGATCGTGTACCGGCTGCGCCCCTCGGCGTCGATGAACTTGTCCAGCCACTCGTGCCGGATGCCGCCGCTGATCCGCACGTGCTCCAGGAGCCCGCGCACGAACCCCTCGAAGCGGCGCAGCCGCTCCGGCCCGGACGCGGGAAGGGCGGGCCGTGCGGGTTCCCCGGCGGGCTCGTCGCCGTCTGCCTCCTCGGGGTCCACGGGCAGTTGTCGCCGCAGGTGTTCCTCGTACAGCCCTTCGGCGACCTTCGCCGCGCGCTCCGGGTCCCGCAGATGTACCTCGGCCGCCACCGTGCGGGTGAGCTCCAGCGTCCGGCCCATACGCGAGTTCAGCCCGAACTCCAGCAGGGTGTTGAACGCCAGTCGCTCCCCGACCAGGTCCCACGTCCCCTTGGGCAGCCGCTTCTTGCCGGTGAGGAGTCGCTTCACCCGGTCCACGTCGTGCAGGTCGGGCGGCACGACCGAGGCCAGCAGCTTCTCCTTGTCCACGGAGGCCCGCTTCACCAGCGAGGCGATCAGCTCATTGAGCGGTACGCCTTCGGCGGCGAAGCCCGGTTCCTCCACCGAGCGCTCCGCCAACTGCTCCTGGACGAGCGACCTCAGCGAGAACTTCCAGGCCCGCGACGCGACGAACCCGGCCCGGTGGGCCGCGTCCTGCACGGAGTCGTTGAAGATCAGGGTTTTGCGCCGGTCGTTGCCCTCGGCGTCCTCCTTAGGCAGTTCTCCGCCGGTGAACAGCTGTGTGACGGCCACCGAGGCGAGCGGGGCCACACCGGCACCGAGGAAGCGGATGCCCTGCGCCTGCCCGCATGCCGGGCAGCGGTCCTGCTTCGCGTACTCGTCACGGTCGGCGTTGTCGAACCACGTCTTGACGAACACCCCGTTCTCCGGGGCCTTGGCGATCGAGCCGTCGGCGCGGAACACCTCGTCGGGGTCGATCGGGCGCAGTGCCTCCCCGCTGTCCTCCAGGACGAGCACCGTCGCCTCACGGATCGCCGCCCGCTTTCCGCGTCGCATGCGCCGGTCTAGCGCCTGCCGCGCCTGCTTCGCCACCTCGGCGGGAGTCGCCGCGATGAGTGCCCGTACGCGGGCCTTGCCGGTGCCGCCTCCGGCGCTGAGCCGGTAGATGTCGTCGGGTGCGGTGACCAGGGCGTTCGGGTTGCGCTCCGGGCTGATGGCGCTCCAGCCGGACCGCCCGCAGTGCCGACAGTACGTGGACGGCAGCCGTCCGGCCCGCGCCACGGCCCGGCGACGGTCCTCCTGCACGGCGGAGGCGACGGCGGCGGTGGCGGCCTGGTCGGCGTCCGTCCAGGAGAAGACGGGCTCCGGCGAGACGAACCTGAGGACGCGGGAGAGCGAGCGCACCCACAGGTGCGTCTCGACGAGCAGCAGGGGCCGCTCCTTGTCGTCGGGCGCCCCCGGGTCACGGGCCACGGAGATCAGGGCGATGAACCGGGCCAGCGCCTTGCTGGCAGCCTCCGGGTCCTGGGCCGCCGTCACGCGCCATGCGGAACTGGTAGGGAAGGCGGCAAGGATCTCCTCGGCCGTGAGCGGCTGGTCCACGTCGGCGGTCAGCAGATCGTGGGTGAGTGGGTGCGCGAGGAGGCGGCGCCCCATCTCGCGGGCGTCGGAGGTGTCACAGCCGAGCACCAGGCGGGAGACCTCGTCGAGCCCGTCGTCGGCGGCGGGAGGATCGGGCAGGGCCACGAGGTCGGTGGGAGAGGGCAGCGGCAGCGACAGGTCGACGGGGGAGAGGAAGGAGTTCAGGTCCCGCCGGTCCTCCCCGACCACCGCGTCGTCGGGGAACCGCACGCCGAACACCTGTGAGGCCACGTCGAGCATGGCGCGGGGACCGCCCGCGCCGCCCTGGTCCTGCCGGTCGCTTACGGGCGACTCGCCGAGGGTCGCCGAGGTGGCCACCGGGCAGATCGAGCCCAGCGGCCGGCCTTCCTCAGCAGCCCCGACGACCGCGCCGAGCCGCCGGAGCAGCATGGCGACGTCGGTGCCCTGGGCACCGTCGTAGGTGTGGAACTCGTCGATCACGATGTACGCGAGGTCGGCGTCGACCCACAGCGGGGTGTCCTGCTGCCGCTGGAGCAGCAGGTCCAGCATCTTGTAGTTCGTGATCAGGATGTCCGGCGGATTCCGCCGGATCTCGGCCCGGTCCACCGCGACCCGCCCGTACGGTGAGCCGTTCTTGGCGGAGCTCGCCTCACCGATGTAGAGCCCGGCGGTCACGTCTTCGAGCCGGACGTCTTTCAGTAGCTTGCCGATGCGGTCTGCCTGGTCGCCGGCGAGGGCGTTCATCGGGTAGAGCAGCACGGCCTTGATCCCGTGCTTGCCGGCCGCCTTGGCGCGGCGGCAGTGGTCGATGATCGGGACGAGGAAGGACTCCGTCTTGCCGGAGCCCGTACCGGTGGTGACGAGTGTGGGCTGCGGGACGTGCCCGTCCTTGGTGGTCAGACGGGCGAAGGCCTCGGCCTGGTGCGCGTACGGCCAGAAATCGCCCTTGTACCAGTCGAGGTGCCGCTGCCAGCCGTCCTCGGCGGCCCGGAACGGCCGCCGGATCCGGTGGTACGGCCCGCGGAAGAGCCCGTCGACCGGGTCGGTGAGGAAGCCGGTGAGTGCCTCCTGGGTGGCGGGCTCGGCCAGCGCGAAGGTGGTGGTCAGATATTCGACCGTGGTGTCGCGCAGCGCCTGCGCGGCGAGTGTGGGTCTCATGGCGCCCGCCGGCCCTCCCCCGTATGTCCTGCTCCGGGTCTGCCCCGGACTCGTGTCACCGATCGGGGGTTGATCGATTTGCCCCCGATCTCGACCACTTTACGTGCGGGGTCGTACAGCGGGGCCGGATTCGGCCGGGAGGGGCTGGTAGGAGGGGCGGGCGCCCCTGAGGGGCCTGGAGCGCGGAGGCGTGTCAGCCGGCGGACTCGTCGCCCTCGGGGCCGGTGGCGGACGGGAGTGCGTCGACGACGTACGAGCCCTTCGCAGGCAGGGTCCCGACCAAGCCGCGCTCACGCAGCTCCCGGACAGCGCGGCGCACCGTTCCCGCGCTGACGCTATACATGTCTGCCAATTCGCGCTCGTTCTCCAGTCGCCCGCCCGGCGGGATTTCTCCAGCACGGATGCGGCGCTCAAGGTCGTTTGCTACCCGCTGCCATTCGTAGATCACACCTCCATGCTCTGTGCACACTGCGCAAGTCACACTTTGAGGAGCACGCAGTGCACACTGTGCACGATGTGCGTAGACTGGATGCGCGACACGAAAACGCCCCCGAGAGATCCGGCCTAGGGATCGCTCAGGGGCTCACCGAAGATTGGAGCTTCGGCTATGCAAAACCCTATCGCCGCGCTGCTCGCGTGGCTGCTGGGCGTGCTTGCGCCTGGTTCTGGGAGGCGCCGGGCCGGCACTCTGTCGGCCGCCCCGGCCTCCGTCCGGCGGATGGAAGGGGCCAGCCAGATCGGCGCCCCTACCCGACAGGGTCTGTGCGGGCGGTTCGGTCCGGCTTGGGGGCGGACCGCGCGGCCCAGGTCCCCGTACGGGCTCATGGAAGTGCTCGAGGGGGAGGACACGGCCCTCGTCCGCCCCTACATGGTCGAGTGCGAGCGGCAAGAGGAGCGCGCCGCTCGCCAGCGGCGGCGGCGCCTCAGCCTCGTGATGGCGGTGGACTTCGGCATCGACCTGGACACCCGGGACGTGCACGCGGTCGGGGTGGTCTGGTGAGCGAGCCGACCCCCGGCGCGCCGAGGCGGAAGCCCGTCCGCATGTGCGTGCGCTGCAACCACATTACGGACGCGCCCGTGGTCGTTGCCGAGGTGCGCCAGAATTCGGGGCCCGGGTGGAAGGTGTACGCGTGTCCGGAGTGTGCACCGCACTTCCCGCCGGTGCCCGATGTACTTGACCTCCTCCAGGGCAAGCACGGCCGGCACCGGGGCGGTGCCGAGTGATCGCGCGGTGCATGGTGACCTTGCCCGCGTTCGACCGCGCCCCGGCCGAGGCGCCCCGCACCGGCGCCGATTCGGCCTTGAGCTGTGCGAGAGCCGACGCGTCCACGGCCCCGCCGGATACGCTTGCGGGGCCCACCCTGGAGGTCACCGTGAGCACACAACCGATTCACTCCGACCCGCAGCCGGTCCCGCGCACGCAGAACGCCGTCGCCGCCGCGTTGCCCCCTGCGCAGCGCATGGAGTTCTACCGTGAGATGGGCGAAGCCACCCCCGAGACGATCGGCCACGTCCTGACGAACTGGTGGCTCCTCGTCCAGGTGGCCGGAGACCCTCAGACCGCCCGCACCGCCGCCGGGGTGAAGGCGCGCACTGCTCCTGGTCGTCCTGCTTCCACGGTCATGCGAGAACTGCGGGAGCGCGGACGGTGAGCGACGGGGGCGACCCGTACGAGGGGCCCGAGGAGGAGGATCCGTTGACCCTCTCGCCCCAGGTCGAAGAGGTCCTCTTCAGTCTCGGCACCCCCGCCGACGTGATGTCGGCCATCTCCTCCGTCATGGTTGAGATGCGCGAGGCTCTGGAACTGGGAGTGCTTCCTCCCAGCGGCCGACCGCTCCCGGGCATCCCCGGAGCGTATGTCTCGCCCATACCGCGCGGACTTGGCCTCATCGAGTACCACGAGGCCGCCACGGCCAAGGGCGAGCGCGGGTTCTACATCGCCCGCGTGATCAGAGCCGACGACTACCCCGCCGAGTTCTGACTCCCGCTCCACCGTGACCGTTGCGCTGGTCCAGCGCGGCAGCCCTAATGGTGGCGTGAGGGGTGGTGGTCTCGGTAGGGCTCAAGGCGCCGTCCCGAGTCAGGCCAACGGCGAGTGCCGGTTTCACAGCCCGGCCGTCCGCCCCGTCCCCCTGTAGGGGAGGCGGGGTGGACTGCCGCCGCAACTGCTCGGGTTCGGCGCCGGGCCTACTGTTGGGCGGATCCCGGCGGCTCCGTGTCCCCGGGCTCCCAGCCGGCGGCCCGCATCCGCCGCGTGAACTCCGCGTGCGCGGCCCGCATCTCCTTCACCCGGTCCGCCCGGTACAGCGGCCCCTCGTACCCGTCGGGCACGCTCGCTTCGAGCGGGAAGTTCTCATGCGAGCTGAGCTGTTCCCACGCTGCTACTGCCTGCCCAAAGCCCTTGGCATGTGGTGCGTAGGCGATGCGCCTTCCCTTTGAGTCAAACCACATTCTTTCCTCGTACTGCTGCAAGACCGGGAATCTTGCTCGATAAATGGCCGCCAGCTCATCCGCGCTGATTCCCAGCCAAACGGCGACGAGCGCGTCAATCTCGATGATTGCAGCGCGACGTGACAGTTCGGTGCGCAACGGGGTGCCCGTTGTCCACTGAGGTCCAATGTTGACAGCCAGGTGCGCCAGTTCCGACGGCCACAGGGAACTTGCGGCCCATGCCTCATTCAGCCATGAAGGCTCGAATAGTTCTTGCCAAAGGGTCGAGTACGCGGCAGTTTGGCAGTTCAAGCGCAGTGTGCGCAGAACCAGAGCCGGCGCTAGTGGGTGGTTTGGGTGCGGGATGGGGAAGACCTTGGCGTCAGAAACGTCCATGTGCTTGCGGTTCGTGATTCGCAGCAGATACTCGCAGGGGATACTTGCGAAGAAACCAGCGACAAGTGCGATGTCCTCGAAAGAGGTGAGAGCCATGCTTCGCATCGCGTGGATGTGCGTTGGCCCGGGCGGGATTAGGCAGGCCTGGAGCACGCGCTCATTCTTGGGCCGATTCATTTCACGCCAGGCAAGTCGATGAAACGTCGAGTACGGTCTGTAGCAACTAGTCCGAAGGTGTGTGCGAATGGCCATCTCCAACCCTTCCCCTGTCAAGGTCGGATTCTCCTGGGTGACGGCAATCCTTGCTCCTTCTTTTGCCTTCTGGTCGTCGGAGAGCCGGGAGAAGGCTGCGTCATCGAACCAGAGGTCCTGCTTCTTTACGTATCGTGCGAGGCTCGCCTTGCGCTGAAAATTGGTTCGTGGAACGGCGTCGGCCGGTAGTTGCTCGTGATCCCATCGCTGATAGTCGCGGTTGGTCTTCGAACCCCCAGTAGGTGGTTGCTTACTGTAAGGTGTTGCCACGCCGATGAACGACCCCTGCAAGATAACCTCGCCCCAGTCATCTGTTGATGCGGGGTTTCTGTCGAAATACCCTGCCGTTTGGTCGACCTTTTCGTGAAAACCTTGACTGATTTTCGGCGAAAGGCTACCTAGGCGGTGCGGCCAGGAGGCGATAGCGGCGATCGCTTCCTTTTCTGCGGTGGTGATGGGAAACAAGAGTGGAGTGTCTTCCACTGAAGAGCGATCTTCCTCGCCTCTTAGGGCGTTCCAATTCGACAGTGTCTGTCGGTCTACGAAGGTTACTCGGCTCTTATGGGGGCGAAGGTCCCAGGTGTATTTCCCTTGCCGATCATCCCATCGCTTGATCGCTGGAAGGGGGCCGGACCCGTCATGCCGCAAGGAGTTCAGGAGTGCGTCGGGGTGGAATAGCCAAGTCAGGTGTTGGAATCCGATCTCACGCGAACTCCCGTACACGTTGATACTAAATCGAGTGTCATTCATGACGGGCCTCGCGAATAGATAAAGTTCGTTCGCGAAATCCGCATGGATTCTCAGGTGCCTGTAGGTGGACTTCCTTAGCTGCCCCTCCATCGCTCCCGTCAGATGAGTTGAAGGGTGAATTAGGCCGGAAATTCCCCTGTTTCCTGTGGCTCGCCATGACAGCAGCATGAAATTGCGATACAGGTCGGGCTGGGTTCCGGAGAGTTCGGGATAAGCGTCAGCTGATGCAAGGAATTCGGAAGTCGCCGCAGCGTCCGCAAGTTCACCGAGAAAAATCGTGCGCGACGTTGGCCTCTGCAGGATGGTGGCTTTTCTGTCGGCCCACGCAGTACTGCTCGATTTGCCCGCGAGTTCGAACCAAGGTTCGAACTCGGCGAGAGTGGTCCCTTCCTTCCACTCCTGCTTGACCCACGGCGGGTTGCCCACCATCAGGTCGAACCCACCCCCCGCAAACGCATGCGCGAAGTCCAGCTCCCAGTGGAAGAAGCCGCGCTCCTTCGCGATGCGGACCGCCGTCCCGTGCCACGGGAAGAGGTCTCCCAGGCTCAGGAAGTCCACCCAGCCCGAGATCTCGCTCATCTTCTCGTCGAGGGATCGCTCGAACTCGTCCAGTCCCTCAAGGCCGCTGACCTTCGGGATCTCGAACAGCGAGCCGGTGTCCTTCCCCGGCTCCACGTCCACCCGGCCGACGACCGACTCCGCGAACTCGATCCACTCGTCCAGGTTCCGCAGTGCCACCTTACGGTCGTGACTGCCCTTGCTGAGCTTCTTCAGGTCCTGTGCCCCGTTGAAGTAGTCCGGCGCCGTGCCATCCAGAAGCGCGACCTCCTCCAGCGGCCAGAACCACAGCGCGCACCACGCGTCCATGACCTGCTTGAGCCGCCAGTAGGGGCTGCCCTCCATCTGCAGAGCGTCAAGGACGGCTTCCCGGTCCATCACTGGGGCCGACCACTCCCCACGACCCTCCGCACCCCACACCGGGATGTCACGGGAGATCTCCTGCTCCGACAGCTCAAGCCGCAGCTTGACAAGGTCCCACAGGTACTCCACCCGCTCGGCGAGCGCCCGCAGGCGTCCCGCCTGACCGTAGGAGCCGTCGTCCGCGTCCCCTCCCGCGCCGCCGCGCCGCGCCTGGGCGGCGCGCTTGGCGGGCACAGTCGCCGGGGCCTCGGCCGACGCCGAGAAGTCGAAGCCCGACTGTTCCCAGATCTCCAGGCCCAGATTCAGCGCCCCCTGCCCGGTCCGTTCCTCCCGCGCCAGGACGGTCGCCTGGGTCGTCGGGGCCTTCTCCGACGCAGACGGCGACTTCTTCTCGCCCTTCGGCGCCTTGCGGATGCCCGAACGCCACTTCTTTATCGCCTCGACGAGCTCGGGCTCCAGCCACTCAGCCACCGCCCCGGCCACCACGCTCTGCCTGGTGGCCTTCCGCACCGACACTGAGTCGCCGACCGAGCCCCAGCCCAGCGCCGGCAGCAGGAACTGGTGCACCGGGCGATGGACTCCCGATCCCGCCAGCTTCTCGGTCAGTGGGACCGGCCTCGGCGCCTGCTGGTCGGAGGACTTCAGCCAGCCGCCCTTGTCCAGGGACTGGCCCGGATACACCTTCCGCGCCGCGCCGATCAGAGAGTTGCCCCGGTGCAGGTGCAGCCCGTACCAAGGGGCCCGCATGCCCGGGTACATGGTGTTGAGCCACAGCGAGATCTCCGCCAGCTCCACCGCCGTCTTGTTGAGGTCGACGCCGTATGCGTTGTGGAGGGCGATGTACGCCTTGACCTTCTGGAGTTCGCGAGGGTACTCCTCCGAGTCGATCTGCTCGCCCCGCTCGTGCTGAGCCAGCTTCAGGTATAGCTCCGCCAGCTGGTTGACCGCCTCGTTCAGGAAGGCGCCGGAGCCGAGTGCCGGCTCGCACACCCGCCAGCGCAGCACCTCCGCTGCCGTGACCTCGGACTTCTCCGGCTCGCGCGGGTCCACGTGGCCCTCGTCGTCCAGGCGGAAGCGGAGGGTCTGCTCGACGGTCGCCTGGGTCAGGGACTCGGGCGTGTAGTACGACGCGCTCGTCTGCCGATCGCGGCCGGCCAGCCGATACACGTACGAGCCGACCGGGTGCACCACCGAGTCCGGCTCGCCCGTCTCCGGGTTGACGCCGTCCTCCTTGACGAAGACGCTGTCGCCCGGCGCGTCCGAGTACAGGCCGCTCCGCACTTGGTCGGTCGTGATCAGCCAGGACCCGCCCTCCGGGTTGCCGCCCTTGGCGACCTCGTACATCGGCTTGGTGGCGATGAAACCGGTGTACGACATCAGCCCCTCGTACACCGCGCCGAGGTGGTTGATGCTGAGGTTGGCGTAGCTGATGAACCCGCCCCGGCCCTTGCCGCGGCCCTCGACCAGTGTCAGGTGGCGAAGGACCTGGTGCAGCACCTTGTTGCGCAGGCGCAGGTCCAGGGGCTTTGCCGGGGCCGGCGAGCCGTCGGGGCGGGCCGGGTGTGGGTAGGGAATGGACTGCCCGACCAGCTTTATCGACTCCGGGTCGAAGAGCCGCGAGCGCAGCGCCTCGATGCGTACGCTCTCGTGGCCGTCGTCCTCGGCCAGCTCGGGCGCCTCCTCGATCGGCGCGCTCCGGTCGGTGACCGTGTTCGCCACCGGATGACCGGTGAACACCTTCTCGAAGAGCAGGGCCAGGGATTCGTGGAAGTGGAACCGGTGCCGGGACGCGCTGCCGAGCTTCTCCTGGACGACGAGCTCGCGCAGCCGGGCCACGCTGTACCCGGTTGCGTACGCCTCGCTCTTCACCGGCAGGATGTCGAGCTCCGGCCGGGCCTCCGCGTACAGCAGGAACAGGATCCGGTACAGGTAGCGCAGCGACTCCTCGGTCAGGAGACGCGGCAGGTCACCGGGTTCCTTCAGAGCGTCGGGCAACCATTCCGGCAGGTCCTCGGGGTGGACCCCGGACTCCTCGCGGGCACGCCGCAGCACCTCGTTGGCGATGAGCTGGACGGACTTCTGGAGCCCGACGCGGAGCTCGGTCACGCCCACCGAGTGGTCCCGGGACTCGGCGACCAGCTTGGCGATCTCGTCGTCCGAGCCGTCCTCGCCGGGGCGCAGGGACGAGGCCGCGAAGATCGCCGCGATTAGGTCGATCTCGTTGGCCTTCGTGCCCTTCGCCGCCTTGCGGGGCAGGGCGGTGTCCAGGTTCACGGCCAGGTAGCGGCCGCGGGAGAACGCCTGCCGGTCGGCGAGGATCAGCACACCGCCGAATAGCAGCAGCGCGTAGCGCGGGGCGTTCTCCGCATTCAACACCCAAGAGGCCAGCTCGCGGACGGTCGTCAGCGTCTTCGAGGCCGAGACACGGACCGGTGCGGCAAGGAGGTTCGCGGGACCGTCGCCGCGCGTGGCGTCCAGGTCCTCCGCGAAACCACCGGTCAGGACGAGGACCCCGGGCTCCGAATGGGCCACGGGCACGGCGATCGGACCGGTCGGGGTGTGGGCGGTGAAGTGCCCGGGGCGTGGGGTGAAGTCCAGGGCCTTCAGCAGGCGTGCGTGCCACCCGGTCAGCGCGGCCCGCCATTCGCCCTCGGGCGCGGTGTCGGCCTCGGTCTCCGGCGACGCCGGCTGGAAGGCGGGCGGTTCCGTGTCCGGGCCCGCTGCCTTCAGCCCGGCGGCGGCCGCCTCCTGCGCGGCGACGGCCGGTGCGTACGGCAGCCCGTTGTACTTCTCGGCGTCCGGACCGAGCACGGCCCGTGCATCCATGTAGGGGCGGGTCAGGTCGCGCAGGTTCTGCCGGGGGGTGGACCGGTCCTGGCGCTCAAGGGCCGACCACTCCTTGAGGGGGCCGCTCGCGAGCTGCTTCGGCAGGATGTTGTCCAGGTAGAAGGACGGAAAGTACTCGCGCTCGTTGATCAGGGAGTCGAACGTCACGCCTGCTGCTCCTGCTCGCTGTTCATGGGGGTGAGGTCGAGGGGACGGGGACTCATGCGCCGGGCTCCAGTACGGCCAGGACCCGGATCATCGGCTCGCCCGAGGTCCGTAGCCGGGCGGCGGCCTCGGCCAGGCGGTCCGCCGCGTCGTCGCGGGTGGACCGGGTGAAGCCCGGAAGCAGCTCCTGTCGCCAGTCGCCGACCTGCTTCTCGTACGCGCGCAGCGGGGCGTCGACCTCCCGGTCGGCGATCTCCCGCAGACCATTGAGTTCGCGGCGGGTCTCGGCCACGGCCTTCGGAACCAGCCGCTGAAGGTCCTCCAGGGAACCCGGGGTGTAGTGGTCGGGCATGTCCGGGCCGATGTGCAGTTCGGCGAGCAGCTTCGGGGTGAGTTCCCGGACGCGCGGCTCCAGCTCGTCGAGCCGGTCGATCGCACGCCAGGCGACCAGGGTCGGACGTCCTTCAGCGTTGGACCACACGCCTTGGGTGAGGACCACCGGCGTGGAAGCGTACCGGGGGTCGACCTGGAGGACCTGGGCCTGCTGACGGCCGAGCTGGACGAGTACCTTGTCGGTGATCCACTCGACCACCGGGTGGAGTTCGCCGACGTAGTGGGCGTCCGGCCAGAGCGAGGACGAATTCGAGTTCTCGCGAGCCCTCTTGAGGGCATCGGCCGCGTCCTCGCGGCTGAAGGTCAGCTTCATCCGGCGGGCGATGTTCTGGTCGCGCAGATAGCCGGGCGGCAGCACGTCGAGCCGGTCGGCAAGGTCCTCTGGGGTGTCGAAGCTCAGGTCGGTTCCGGTGAAGGCGGTGTTGAGGTGGAACGCCTCCAGCTTGGCCAGCTCCTCCAGTCCGGTGCGTACGTACTGGAGGCGGTTCCGCTCCGGAGCGGCGTCGAACAGGCGCAGCTCGTCCACGGTCGGGATGTCGGATTCCACCGTGGCCGAGTCGGGCCCGTCCTGCGCCGGAAAGGGCTCGTCCTGTGCGTCGGACCCGTAGTCGTCCAGGTCCACGTCCAGGTCGAAATCGAAGTCGGCGTCGAAGCCCGCGTCGAAATCCGTGTCCGAGCCGGAGGCGTCGGCCTCCACCGGGGCCGGGCCGGTACCGAACTCGCTCATCGTCCGGCGCGCCACGGGGAACTCGGCGCCCAGGCCGCCTTCGGCGAGCGCGTCCACATCGACGGCCTGGAGGTCGGCGACCGCCTCCTCGGGAGGGGCGTCGCGGAGCAGCGCCTCCATCACCCGGCGCTCCTCCTTGTTCCAGTCGTCCTCCTTCGTGGCGGCCTCCACCGCACCGAGCACCTCGTGGACCCGGGCCTCGCGGGCGAGGACCTTCTCCGCGACGGTCCGGTCGTCCAGGGTTCCCTCGACCTCGCTCCGCAGGATCAGCGCCCGGAACTCGGGATTCTCGGTCTGCCCGTAGCGGTCGATGCGGCCGTTGCGCTGCTCGACGCGGATCAGGCTCCACGGCAGATCCCAGTGGACGAGGTGGTGGCACTGCCGGTGCAGGTTGACGCCCTCGGAGGCGCCATCGCCGGTCAGCAGCAGCCGCACGTCGCTGCCGGCCCGCGCGAACTCGTCCACGTAGTCCATCTGGACCGTGTCGGAGACCTCGCTGTGCATCACCTTCACGGCGGCCTCGCCGTCCTTGGGCTTCTTCCAGCCCAACAGCGCGGGCAGCACCGCGCCGAGCCAGTTGAGGGTCTCGCGCCGCTCGGAGAATACGACCGCGCGGGTCGGGCTGCCCGGTCCGACCTTGATCTGCCGGAGGTAGGTGACGAGGGCGGCGAGCTTGGCCGTGGCCACGGTTCCGGCCGTCGACGCCTGCTCGATCTCGCGGGCGAGTTCGGTGAGCCGGAGCAGGGAGGCGACCTCCGGCACCGGCGAGTGCGCCTCCGTGCCGGTCAGCGGCAGGTCGGTGACGTTCTTGTGCCCCTCGGGCAGGGCATGGCCCAGGCCGGCCAGCTTCTTGCGGGCCGTCGCGAACAGCGCGCGGTGCGAGGACAGGAAGGACTTCAGCAGCACGTACGGGAAGAGATGATCGGCCCCGTGAGGGTCCGGACTCCCGAGCCAGCCCTCGGTCAGCTCGGCGAAGACGCGCTCTTCCAGTTCGCCCGCAGTGCAGGGGATCGGCTCCGATGTGCCGCGAGGCGCCCAGGAGCCCTTCAGTGCCTTGGCCACCTCCTTGCTCACCTTCGTACGGCGCAACATGAGGTGGTGCAGCTCGGACGCTTTCGGGTTCTGCTCGTCCTTGACCGCCATCGGGTCCAGGAGCCGGACCAGACCGGTGAAGTCCCGCATCACACCGTTGTGCGGGGTGGCGCTCGCGAGGATCAGCGCGTCCGTCTGCTTCGCGAGCAGCTCGGCCAGGACGCGGCGGTCGCTGCCCCGGTTGATCAGGTTGTGGGACTCGTCGATCACGACGGCGTCCCATTCGATGCCCTGGAGCCAGGTTCCGTAGCGCTTGGCGTTCTTCAGGGTGTCCATGGAGATGATGACGCGCTTGTAGTACGTGAACGGGTTCCGGCCGACCGGGATCTTCCGCTCGATCCGGGAGATGCCCACACTGTCCAGGCGGACGAGGGGCAGCGAGAAACGGGTCCACATCTCGTGCTGGAACTGCTCCAGCACCGGCGCCGGGGTGACCACGAGAATGCGCTCGCCGCGCCCCCGGCGGATCAGCTCACCGAGCAGGATCCCGATCTCTAGCGTCTTGCCGAGGCCGACCACATCACCGATCAGCAGGCGCGGCCGCAACGGGTTGGCGAGAGCCTTCTCGGCCGGCCGCAGCTGGTAGTCCATACGATCGAGCAGGAAACCCTCGGTGAGCGCGAGACGGCGCTCGATCTGGGGAAGCGGGGTCTTGCGCAGCACGGCTTCCAGGAAGAGCCGGCTGAGGCGGTACCCGTCGGACCTGTCGTGGACGAGCTCGGTGCCCTCGGGGCGCAGGATGCGGGGCATGCCGTCGAGCGAGGTGAGGAAGCGCGCTCGGTGCCCGCGGACCAGCTCGGAGGCGCCGATGGCCTCGATCAGGATCTCGCCGACGCGGACCTGGCTGCTGCTGCGGACCAGCCACTCCTCGTTCCGTACCTCGATCACCGTGCCCGCCGGGGGCGGGCCCGAAGGGAGGTCGGACGCTGCGTCGGGCATGGCGGGCGGTTCCTTTCGACAGGACGGTGGGACGCACGCCGGACTCGGGTGCGCACGAGGGTATGTTTCTACCGGTGAAAGGGGCGGCGCGGCCCCATGCGAAGCCTAAACGGACAAAGGGGCCCCGCGGTCCGGGATCCCCAGTCTGTTCTCGCAGCCAGGGCCGGGACCCATGCTGCGGCACGTCAGAGGCGCCCGCTGTGGGCGTACGCCTTCCGCAGCCGCTCGGCGGCCCGCAGGGCGACGGGCGGAGCCACGTCAGGTTCAGGTGCCGCAGGGGGCTGCGGCGGCGCGAGGGGGTAGCTGGTCACCGTGGGCTGCGCGGGGACCGGTGCGACGGCTCCCGGAGCCGGCTGCGCACCGGGGTCCACCAAGGTCGGCACATACCCGGTGGGGTCGGGCGCGGGCTCGGCCGCCGGGTCCAGAGGCTCCAGGTCCTGCGCCTCGGCCTCCAGGAACTCGTCGAACAGGTCGGGCGCCCACGGGCTGTCCGGGGCGCCCCCGTCGTCGACGGCCTGCTGGGCAGCCTGCTGGACCTCGGGATCCGGCAGATCGGAGAGGGCCTTCGCGGGGAGCTCGGGGATCAGCCCGGACTCCGTCACGAGGCCCCGCAACTGGTCCGCGGCGGCCTCCTCCGTCAGTCCGTGAACGGCGAGCAACTGCCGCAGGTCGCTCTCGATCTCGTCGAGGGAGGGTCGCTGTGTCTCCACCTGCACCAGAATCCGGCCCAGCAGCGGCAGGTACGGCGCGTGGACGCCGTCCCACTTGGGTGCGGTGAGCAGGGGAGTAAGGGGGTACGGCGGGCGTTTGGCGGCCGCGAAGAACAGCACCGCCCCCAGTGAGTAGGTGTCCGCCGACTCTGTCACGTGTTTGGTGTCGGTCGCCTGTTCCAGCGACATGTAGGACGGGGTGCCGAAGCCGACGCCCGTCTTGGTGAGAGCCGCGTCGCTGTCCCGCTCGGTGAGGACGGCGAGACCGAAGTCGAGTACGACGGGGCCGTCGGGTCCGACAGCGATGTTGCCTGGCTTGAGATCCCGGTGCAGCAGTTTGGCGCCGTGGATGGCGCGCAGGGCGTCCACCAGGGCGAGGCCGAGCGCCCCGTACGGGCCCACGGCCAGGGGGCCGCAGGTGTGGACGAGCTTGTGGAGGGTCGGCCCGTGGACGAAGTCCATGGCCAGCCAGGGCTGTTCGGCGTCGGCGTCGGCGCCGAACAGCGCCGGGACCCGCGCGCTGGCCACCGTACGCATCGTCTCGATCTCCTGCGCGAACCGCGCCCTCGCCTCCTCCTCGGAGTGCTCGGAACTGTCCCGCAGCTTCGACGGTTTGATCACCTTGACCGCAGCCAGGACCGGCTGAGCCGACTCCCTGAACTCGGTCAGGTGGTACCCCGTCTCCAGTTCGGGGCCGAGGTTCTCCAGCGGGAGCCTGCGTCCGAGGTACGTGCGGCCCATCCCGCCCTGTCCGAGCACGGCGAGCAGTTCGAACGGACCCAGTACCGCCGGATCCCTCTCCTCGTTCAGCTGGTACATGGCTCGTTCCCCCACCCCTGTGGAACCCTGATCGTGGTGTCGTCGGCGGTGCGTGCGGCCTTGGAGGGCCGGAAGCACGGGAGGCCGCGTCCGGCCGACGGCGCACACAGCTCCCGGCCAGTCTAGGGCGGGCGGTCCCGTCTTCTGCCGGGATCGGAGCAGGCCAGGGAGCCGAGCGGCCGGATCAGACCGTGTACTGGCCGAGAACCGACCTGCGGGCCTTGAGCATCGGCTGAAGCTCCCGGCGCAGCAGATCGGCGTCCGGTTCGGGCAGCCTCAGCGACGCACGACGCATTCGAACACTCCAGGTCTTCGGGTCTGGGAAGACCTGAAGTTGCGGAACGAGGTCGGCGAGGATCACCCCCTCGTGGCGCGGGGCGAGTCCGTGCACCTGGAGGGTGCATCCGGAGGTGAAGTCCCGGTCGCCGAACGAGACGGGGGCCGGCAGCGCCGCGACCTCGGAGGTGACGGTCGCCAGGCCCATGATCCGCCCACGGTCGCGCCCAGGGTTCCGGTAGCAGCCCCTCGTCGTATAGAGGAGGACCTCGTCACTCTTCTCCGGGAGTCCGGTGGTGCGTCCGGCGGGGAAGGCCATCCGCTGGTTCTCCAGCACCCAGGCCAGGGGTTCCCGGTCGCCGATGATGATCAGATGCGTCGCCATCAGGCCCCGCCTCGCAGCTGCTCGCGGAGGTCCTGGAGGCGGACCTCGGGGTCTTCCTTGAGGGCGTACTTGCCGTAGCCGTTGATGTCGACTCCGGTCTGCGCCTTGAGCGCCGGCGAGGGCTTGGAGAACTCGCGGCCGTCCTCGATCTCGAGCCAGCCGTCCGCCGTCACCGTGGCCTCGTGGGTCAGACCGCGACGCGGCTGGACGTGGATCAGTTTGTCCCCGGCCTTCAGTAGACCGGCCTTGACGAACGGCATCAAGTCTCCGGGGCGACGCTCCGCCGTGGCGGCCGGCGGCTGGCCGGAGCTTCCGAGGAGCAGCCGCCGCAGTACGTCGTTGGGGCTGTCCACCAACGGTTCGCTCTGGCTCTGCAGGAACGCGAACACCTCGTCGTCGATTTCGATGGAACGCTTGGGCACTGCCCACCTCCAGCAATCTTTAACTTCGGAGCATCAAAGGTTAGCAGATTTGAAGATCTGGTGTAAGGATTGCCAGACTCCGGTCGGGGGCGGGCCGGTGCCACTAGCATGTTCCTTCTGTGACGCAGGGGAGCGTCCTTGTACTGGGGGGTGAGGGGTGGCGCTCGACGGGCCCAGCCTGGGCAAGATGCTGGACGATGTCGCGGTCGGCAGGATCCAGCTTCCCGACTTCCAGCGGCAGTGGAAGTGGGACGACGATCGGATCCGTGCTCTGTTGGCGACTGTGACGCTCGACTATCCGCTGGGTGTCGCGATGACGCTGGAGACGGGTGGCGAAGCTCAATTCAAGGCGCGCACGCTGCACGGCACCGAGGTGGGGCCGCATGTCGTCCCCGAACAACTGCTGCTCGACGGTCAACAGCGACTGACGTCTCTGTTCCAAGCACTCAAGTCGGACCGTCCGGTAGAGACGACGGGTGCCCGGAACAGGCCGCTCAGGCGCTGGTACTACATCGACATCGCCAAGGCTGTGGATGACACCGCGGACCGGGACGAGGCGATCCTTTCCGTCCCGGAGGACCGGGTCGTGCGGGGCGCTTTCGGCCGAGGCGCGACAAGTGACCTCACCACGCGAGAGAAAGAGTGCGCGAGTGGTCTGTTCCCCTTGAACCTGATCTTCGAGCCGGAGCAGACCGGGAAGTGGCAGCGGGTCTACGTCAGTGGTGCCGACGACCGTTGGGATCTGTGGTCGGCCTTCCAGGCCCGGGTCATCGACACCGTCAAAGGGTTCAAGGTGCCTTTGATTCGGCTGCCGAAGGAGACCCGTAAGGAAGCAGTGTGCTCGGTGTTCGAGCGGGTGAATACCGGCGGCGTCGTCCTCAACGTCTTCGAGCTGCTCACGGCGACCTACGCCGGTGACACGCAGTATGCGGAGCGCAACGGGGGCGAGGACTTCAGCCTCATCAAGGACTGGCAGGCCGTCAAGGGCAAGCTGTGCTCGGAGTACCAGGTCTTCGGGACGTTGGACAGGGACGGCGGTCAGGAGACCGGGCTCACGAGTCTGGACTTCCTTCAGGCCATCGCGCTGGTGCGTACCTATCAACGCAAGCAGGAGTTCCTGGCGGAGAATTCCGGGGCGACGAACGCGCCGGCGGTGAGCTGCAAGCGCCGCGATCTGTTGCACCTGCCGCTCACCGACTACACGAGGATCGCGCCGAAGACAGCTGAAGCGCTGTCCTGGGTCGGCCGGTTCCTCGCCACACAGCACGTGTTCCGTGAGCGTGACCTGCCGTATGGATCCCAGGTCGTGCCCCTCGCGGCGATCGGCGTCCTCCTCGGGGACGCGGTGGAGGACCGGGGCGTTCAGGAAAGGCTCGCGCGCTGGTATTGGTGCGGTGTGCTCGGCGAGCTCTACGGAGGCGTCACGGACACCCGTTTCGTGCGGGACGTCGAGCAGGTGGTCGGTTGGATCAAGGACGGCGGTCCGGAGCCCGACACCATCACGGAGGCGACGTTTCAGGAACAGCGCCTGCATCGCCTTGCCTCGCGTAACAGCGCCGCGTACAAGGGAGTCCACGCCCTCCTCCTCAAGGAGGGGGCGATCGACTGGTTCTTCCACGGGGAGCCGATCAACGAGCAGTTCCTGATCGGGCAGTACGTGGACATCCGGCAGGTCTTCCCCAAAGCCTGGTTCGAGCAGAACGGCGTGGACGGCTCCCGGATGAGCAGCATCGTCAACAAGACACCGCTGTCCTACCGGGCACTGCAGGCGATGGGGGCCAGTGCGCCGTCGGCGTACCTGCCGTCCTTCGAGCGGCATACAGGCAGTCCGGGTGACTGGTTCGACGACATCGTCGGCACGCACCTCATCGACGCCAAGACGCTGCGCTCGGACGACTTCGAGGCCTTCTACCGAGACCGGACTGGCAGGCTTCTGGAACTTGTGGAGCGGGAAATGGGTAAGGCCGCAGTGCGTGAGGGGGTGCACGATGCCCACGCCGGCTGACGCCACGGTCAAGGGTCTGGAAGGCGTGGCCCTGCCGATCCGGGGCCTTCTGTCCTTGTGGGGCTTCCGGATCCGTGACCACGCGTCCGTGCCGCAGATCCGGCTCGACCTGACGAATGCCGGACTGAGCACAGTGCCGGACTTCGCGGTCGGTTCGCTGGACGACGAGGTCGCGGTCGTCCCGATCACCCACGAGCGCGACGGGGGCGTCGGCGCCGACAACGGCGAGGGCGGTACCGAGCAGGAGCCGGCCGACGCCCCTGAGGAAGCCGTCGGCATGTTCCCGCAGACGGCGATGCGGGTGCACGACCTGCCGTGCGCCCACAGGGTCACATCGATCACACCTGATGAGCTTCTGTCCGTCGCGATGGGCAGGATGGTGGAGCGCGGGTACTCACAGCTTCCCGTGATCGACACGTCGGGGACCCTGCACGGGGTTGTCACTTGGGCATCGATCGCTCACATGCACGCGACCGGGCGCAAGACGTGTCTGGCCAGCGCGATCAGCAGTGAGTACGAGATCGTCAATGCCTCGGCTCATTTGCTGCCGGTACTGCCGACCATCCGCGCACACGAGTTCGTTCTCGTCCGAACCGCGGACGGGCGGGTGAGCGGCATTGTCACCTCCGCCGATCTCGCAGGCGAGTTCGGCACGGTAGCCCGGCCCTTCTTCACCTTGGGCGAGATCGAGCGGAGACTGCGGCGATGTCTGGGGCGCGTCTACGACGACGCCGACGTTCAGAAGGTGCACAAGAAGAAGACGTCCGTCGACGAGATGATGTTCGGCGAATACATCCGCCTCCTGGACAACGAGGAACGCTGGGACAAACTTGGCTGGCCCCTTGTCGACAGGGGCCACTTCATCGGGCTACTCGGCCGCGTGAAGGACGTCCGCAACACGGTCATGCACTTCAACGCGCCGTCACTCAGGGCCGAACAACTCGATCTGCTCGACAGCTTCGTCTCCATGCTGCGCCTTTACGACCCGGACTACGGAGCGACCACCACTGCCTGAGTGAGGTGCGCACGAAGTTTGAGGCATTTTCGGCGAGTACTTAATGGCTATCGCCCAGCTGCCGCCGCAGTGGATGGGCGGAAGCGTTTGAGGCTCCGACCCCGGCGCAGCTGAGGCGGAGCGACGAGGATCTGGGCCCGCGACCTGCGCTGGAACCGGCGCGGCCGCCGCTTGTTCGTCGGCGAGCTGCTCGGCCATTCGGTGCCAGACCCGTCCGGCGACGGCGAGTTCCGCACCGATACCGGCTGTGCGCCGAATTCAAGGACCGTCCCGACCGGCTGCCCTGCGTGACGATCAAACGCTGACCCTGCCTCAGGCAAGTGACATGTCCGTCCCGCAGACGCAGCAGCCCCGAGCGCCCGGGCGGGCCATCGCCGCACGCGCCTCCTCCTCGGCGGCGACCTCCGTGCCCGCGGTCACCGTCCAGCAGTCGGCGCGGTGCACAGCGGTCGGCTGCACGCCAGCGGGGTAAACCCGGCGCTCGGCGTCAACGACCCACCGGGTGGCGGGACGCGGCCGTACGGCACCGACGGGCACAGGCACATCCCGCGAGAGCCGCGTGGTCGGCACCCCCGAGTAGTGCCAGGGAATCAGCGGCGCTCATGACCTGGTGGCTGTGCTCGGGGAAGTTTCAGGCATCATCTCCGATGGGGCGTGAGGAACACTCGCGGGCAACGAGGGGGGAACGGTTGTTTAAGTGCCAGGGCAAACGGTGCAGAAACTCGGCACGGTCGAAGCCGTACGCGGAAGGGTACTTCTGTCGACAGTGCCATCGGGAGATGAACGGCTCCCGAGTGCCGGAGCGGCATGCACCGTCACAGCTCCGAGGCGCTGCGGCACGCAGGACGTTGGAGGCGAAGACGCCTGGGACGTGGTTGCGTCCAGCCACCGGGGAGAAAGCGATGACACCGAAGCCGCCGGGGCCGCTGCCGAAGTTGAGGCCGGGGTGGTGGGAGATCAACGATCGCTGGTAGACCACTACTTTGCGGCTGGGGTCAGAGATAGGAGTCCGAGGCCGAGATGCCCGTGGGTTCAAGGAAACCGAAAGCCCTTTATCTTGAACCCATTGGTCCACCGGTCTGCTTCAGGTCGGTGCATCCGTGGGTTGGGTCTGTCCACTCAACGGCTCTGTCCCGTAATCGGTGGTAGCTGTACGTCACCTGGTGTCAGGCTGAGGCATGTTTGATGTCAACGCCCTTGTAGGTGTGGTGTTTTCGGATCTGGTCGTCGAGAGTGTGGCGGGCGAAGGTGATCTGGTCCGGGTGGTGGCCCGTACCCGGGATGATCCGGTTCCGTGTCCGGTGTGCGGGGCGCGGACAGGGCGGGTGCACAGCTTCCATCACCGGACGGTGGCGGACGTGCCCGTGGACGGCAGGCGGGTGGTGGTGTCGGTCAGGGTGCGGCGCCTGGTGTGCTCGGTGCTGGGCTGCCCGCGGCAGACGTTCCGTGAGCAGGTGCCCGGCCTGCTGGAGCGCTACCAGCGTCGGACAAATCGCCTCGCCGACCGACTCGGATAGAGCATACTATATATAATATTTGCACTGGTTCTCGTGCTTACCGTGCCCTGACGTGGGCACCCAAAGACCAGACCGGCGCCCCGTTCAGCGGGACAGTCCCACGGCGGAGCGTGCGGCGTGCAGCGGGTCGGTCCAGTCCCGGGCGCCCCACGAGCCCCCGGCCGTGCGGGCACCGCCGAGCGCGGGGGACTGGAACCGGCCGTCGACGACGACCGTGCGCCGCGCGATGCGCCAGGCGCCTTCGCGCCGGGTGAAGCGGTCCACGTAACGACCCCACGCCTGGCGGCTGAGTGCGTCACCGGCGTCGATCGCGCGCTGCGGGTCCTTCGTGGTGAGGCGCGCGCTGACGAAGTACGTCTCGACGAGGGCGCAGTCTGGGCCGGTCGGCTCGATCAGGCAGTTGCCCAGGAAGTGCACGGAGTTGTCGACCCCCTTGAAGCGGTCGGTCAGCCAGGTGATCAGGCCGTCGACGCCACCACTGAAGGAGCCGTGCTCGTCGTGGGCGTCGGGATGATAGGCGGACCTGACCAGTTCCCAGTTGCCGCGGTCCACCCCGCGGGCGTAGCGCGCCAGCGCGTCCTGGATCTCCTGCCGGTCGACCAGGCGCTGCAGCGCCTCTGGTGCTGACGTCATCGCGAACGCTCGCCTCCGATGGTTCATCCGTACGGCGCATCCCCTAGCACCCATAAGATATATCATGCGTAATAGATTGTACGCTCGGGCCGAGTGCCCGCTCTGCATGCGCGCCAGTTGGAGGTCTGCTGTGACGATGCCCGGTACGACAGGAACGCCCCTTGCGGGGTTGCGAGTTGTGGAGTGCGCGAGCTTCGTCGCGGGCCCCTCCGGCTGCATGACGCTGGGCCAGCTCGGTGCCGATGTCATTCGGGTCGACCCCGTTGGGGGCGGCCCCGACCACCAGCGGTGGCCGGTGTCGGACCGTACGGGGCAGAGTCTGTACTGGACAGCACTGAACAAGGGCAAGCGCTCCGTCGCCGTCGACCTGCGCAGCCCGGAGGGACGTGAATTGGTCATCGCACTCGCCACCGCCGCGGGCAGGGACAACGGCATCGTCGTCGACAACAACGCGGGCCGGCCCTGGCTGTCGTACGACGTCCTGTCCGAGCGGCGCCCCGACGTGATCCAGGTCCACATCCAGGGCTACGCCGACGGCCGCCCGGCGGTGGACTACACCGTGAACCCCGAGGTCGGTGTGCCCCACCTCACCGGCCCTGCCGGATCGGGGGTCCCGGTCAACCACGTCCTGCCCGCCTGGGACCTCCTTGCCGGTATGACCGCCGTGACCGGCCTGCTCGCTGCGCTGCACGGAAGGGAGCGCAACGGGGAGGGCGCCTTCCTGCAGCTGGCCCTGCACGACGTGGCCCTGGCCGGAGTGGCCGGCATGGGTTGGCTCGCTGAGGCCGAGGAACAGGGGGACCGGTCGCGCCACGGCAACCACCTCTACGGCAGCTTCGGCGTTGACTTCGCCACCGGGGACAGGCGACGCGTGATGGTCGTGGCCCTCACTCCGCGGCAGTGGGCGGCGCTGCGCACCGTCACTGGGACTGAGAAGGTGTTCGCCGCACTGGAGGACGCCCTGGGCATCGACCTGGACGAGGAGTCCGAGCGCTTCCGGCTGCGCGAGACGATCGCCGCGGTGCTGCGCCCCTGGTTCGAGGCCCGTGAGCTGGAGCAGGTGACGCGCGAGCTGGACGCGGCCCACGTCCTGTGGAGCGCGTACCGGACCATGGGAGAGGTAGCCGCCGAAATTCGCGAGGGTGGCGGATCCGGAGTGATCGGGCAGGTGGAGCAGCCCGGCATCGGTGAGGTGCTGACCGCGCGCTCGCCGCTGCGCCGGGGTGAGGAGTACGGGCCGGTGGCCGCGGCGCCGAGGCTCGGCGAACACACGGAGCAGGTGCTGAGCGAGGTGCTCGGACTGGGCTCGGCGGAGCTGGGCGGGCTCGTTGACCGGGGTGTCGTGGCCCCGTTCTGAGAGAGACGGACGGGCCCTGGCGCGCTGCAGCGTGCCAGGGCCCGTCCGCGCTTTCAGGAGGAGGCCAGGATGCGGCGGGCCCGCTCGAGAACGGGCTTGTCGACCATCTTCCCGTCGACCACGGACACCCCGTCCTGCGCCATGGTGACCTCCCGGGCCCAGATCAGCTCCTCCTCGGTGGGGGCGAACGCCTTCTCGGTCGGCACCACCTGGGACGGGTGGATGCACAGCTTCCCGGTGAAACCGAGGCGGCGGCCGTGGGCCAGATCGGCGGTCAGGGCGGCCGCGTCCCGGATGGCGGTGGTGACCCCGTCCACGGGCGGCACCAGCTGCGCTGCGGCCGAGGCGCACACCAGCCGGCTGCGGGCGTAGGCCAGTGCCGCGTGGTCGTCAGGGGAGACCCCCAGCTCACCGGCGAGGTCGACGTTTCCCAGCGCGGCCCGTACGACGCCGGGCGAGGAACACACCTCGAAGGCCCGCTCGACGCCGAGTGCCGTCTCGATGAGAGCGACGACGATCCCGGAGGGGCCGAGGCGGTCGGCGAGTTCCGCGAGGGCCGCGGGGTCCTCTGCCTTGGGCACGACGACCGGTGCCCCGCACCGGGCGGCCATCGTCACGTCCTCCTCGTACCAGGGCGTTCCCGGGCTGTTGACGCGGACGAGGGAGTGCCCGTTGGACGTGAGCCATGCGGCCGCATGCTGACGGGCCTCGTCCTTGCGTTCCGGGGCCACTGCGTCCTCGAGGTCGAGGATGGCGGCCCCGGCGCCGCTCCCGGCCGCCTTGGCGAAGCGGTCAGGGCGGTCGGCCGGTACGAAGAGCAGGGTGCGGGCCCGGGTGAGGGAGCTGGTCATGCGAAGGTCACCTCGCCGGTGCTGTGCCGGTCCGCGCGGCCGGTGGAGACCCGCAGGGCGGCGCGGTCGCCCTCCGAGGTCCCGTGGGCGAGCATTCGCTCGTGCCCGTAGATCGGGCTGCGGAGCCGGAAGGAGAAGTTCCGGACGGGGCGCTTCTCGTTGCGGCGGGGCAGCTCCAGCATCAGCAGGGCCAGCAGCGGACCATGCACGACCAGCCCGGCGTGGCCCTCGGTCTCCCGGGTGTACGGGGCGTCGTAGTGGATGCGGTGGGCGTTGGCGGTGAGCGCGCTGAAGCGGAACAGCAGCACCGGGTCCGGGGCCAGTGCGAGCTGCCAGCCCTCCTCGGACTCGGGCTCCTCCGACGCCGTGAGTACGGCCGGTGCTGCCGGGGCAGGGCCGGAGCGGTACACGATGTCCTGCTCCTCGACGGCGCAGACCTCGCCCTCCTGGGCGTACTCGTACCGCACGGTGGTGAACAGCAGGGGGCCGGAGGAGCCCTGCTTGACCGTCACCGAGCCGAGGCTGCTGGTCCGTCGGGTGCGGACGCCGGTCAGCAGGGGGCGGCGCACCTCGTAACGGCCGCCCGCGAACATGCGCTGGCGGTCGGGGACCGGCGGCAGGAAGTGGCCGTCCAGCGGATGGCCGTCCGGGCCGAGGTCCTGCTGCGGTACCCACTCCAGGAAGTACAGCCAGTGCCACAGCGGCGGCAGTGGATCTCCGGCGGCGGGCCCGTCCTCAGGCCGGCCGAGCACCGCGGCGAAGGCGGCTGCCGGTCCGGGGGACAGGTCGTCCTCGCGCACCAGCGCGGTCGGGGCCCAGGAATCGACGTGGGCGGCGAGTTCGTCCGCGGTGAGCGGCATCCTTGTCTCCATCTGTGCGGTCGGGCTCGGTCGTCTGGGACTACCGGCGCGAGTCGGAAGGGGTCAGCGCACGCAGCACGGTACGTACGTCGCCTGCCGACTCCAGGTTGAGCAGCGCGTCGACGGCCTGGTCCGTGTCCGCCTCGCCGAGTACACCCGAGGCGTTGTGCCGGAACTTGCCGACCAGGTCCTCCGTCGTCGCGTACGTTGCGGGGTCCGGGGAGAGGCTGCCCTTGGGAAAGCTGCGTTCGGCGGTGTACGTGGTATGCCGGGCGGTGACCTCGACGCGGGTGGGGCGGGCGGAAGGGTTGGCCTCCAGCGCGGTCACGTAGTCGGGGTGCGGCGCGTAGGTGACCTTGTCCATCAGGGTGCGTACGGAGGAGCCGAAGACCAGGTTCGGGTCCTGCCAGCCGTTACCGGGGGTGATGCGGTGGGCGCCGACGGCGATGCCGTGCGCGATGGTGAACTGCGCGTCGTGGACGTGCTCCACCTCGCGGCTGAGCCACACCGGTTCCATGACCCAGCCCTCGCCCCAGACGCGGATGGACTCGATCTCCTGTGGCTTGATGTCGTGCTTCTCGACGATCTCGATGAGCGCGTCCAGCGGGGCGTGCAGGATGCGGCAGTGCGGGTACGGCTTGTAGCTGTGCTGCGCGGGGAAGTCCCAGCGGGTGCCGAGCCCGTCGGTCAGGTTTTCGGGGACCCAGCGATCGGTGCCGATGAAGCGCCGGTAGCCGACCTCGGCGTCGTCCAGTACTTGCAGGTCGCCTCGGTGGCCCAGCTCGGCCATCCAGCTCGCGGTCAGCGCGGTCTGCGCCAGGGTCCCGGCCTGGAGGTGGTACTTGGCGGTGGAGCTGGGTGCGTGCGCGATCCAGGCCCGGTGGGCGTTGACGGGGGAGGAGGTGGCGGCGATGCCGAGGCCGTGCGCGAGGGTCGGGGCGGACAGCCCGCGGAGCTTGCCGATGGCGGCGGTGGCGCCGAAGATGGTGCTGCTGAAGCCCACCACGGGGGAGAGTGCGGTCTTCCCGTCCTTGGTGTCACGCAGGTAGTCCATCGACTTGCCGAAGCGGTGCGTGATCTCGTGCGCGAGGGCGACGGCCGTCATCAGGTCCTTGCCGCTCGCGCCGCGCTCCTCGGCGACGGCCAGCGCTCCGGGGATCACATACGGCGCCACATGGCCGGGCGGGAGTACGGCGTCGAAGTCGAGGGTGTTGATCAGCTCGCCGTTGGCGAACGCCGCCCCGAACACCGAACTGCGCCGGTCCGAGCCGAGGATAGTGGCGGAATCGTCCGTTCCGCTCTGCAGGCCGGCGTACTCGATGCCGATGCGGCCGCGGGGTTCACCGACGGCGGCGAGGGCGCAGCCGATCGAGTCGAGGAGCACCCGCTTGCTGTCGTCCGCGACCTCCTCCGGCAGGTCGTTGTACGAGGTTGCGGCGGTGAAGTCGGCGAGGCGTTGGGTCAGCGTGGGTGTCATGGAAAACGTCCTTTCCGAGGAGTGGGTGGTCCGGAAGCGGGTCAGCCCTTGCGGTTGTTGACTTCCTCGGTGAGCTGGGGGACGACCTGGAAGAGGTCGCCGACGATGCCGTAGTCGACGAGGTCGAAGATCGGGGCCTCGGCGTCCTTGTTGATCGCGACGATGGTCTTGGAGGTCTGCATGCCGGCCCGGTGCTGGATCGCGCCGGAGATACCGGAGGCGATGTAGAGCTGCGGGGAGACACTCTTGCCGGTCTGGCCGACCTGGTTGGTGTGCGGGTACCAGCCGGCGTCGACCGCGGCACGCGAGGCGCCGACGGCCGCGCCTAGGGAGTCGGCGAGCGCCTCGATGATCGCGAAGTTCTCCGCACCGTTGACCCCGCGGCCGCCAGAGACCACGATCGCGGCCTCGGTCAGCTCCGGGCGCCCGGTCGACTCGCGCGGGGTGCGCGAGACAACCTTCGTGCCCGTCGCCTGCGCGGAGAACGAGACCGCCAGGGTCTCGACCGTACCGGCGGCCGGGGCGGCCTCGACGGCGGCGCTGTTGGGCTTGACCGTGATGACCGGGGTGCCCTTGGTGATGCGGGACTTGGTGGTGAAGGAGGCGGCGAACGCGGACTGGGTGGCGACCGGGCCCGCCTCGCCGGCCTCGAGGTCGACCGCGTCGGTGATGATGCCCGAGCCGATCCGGACCGCGAGGCGCGCGGCGATCTCCTTGCCCTCGGCGGACGAGGGCACCAGCACGGCGGTCGGGGACACCTGCTCGTACGCGGCCTGCAGCGCGTCGACCTTCGGGACGATGAGGTAGTCGGCGAACTCGGGCGCATCCGCGGTGAGCACCTTCACCGCGCCGTGCTCGGCGAGCGCGGCGGCGGTGTTCTCGGCGCCGGAGCCGAGGGCGACGGCGACCGGCTCACCGATCCGGCGGGCCAGCGTCAGCAGCTCCAGGGTGGGCTTGCGGACGGCGCCGCCTGCGTGGTCGACGTAGACGAGGACTTCAGCCATGGGACTTCTTCTCTCCTGCTTGCGAAGTATGAAGGGAGGGTGGTGGGTGGCCGATAAGGGCCGAAGCCTCAGACGAACGTCCGGCCGGCCAGGCTGCTCAGACGAATTTCCGCTCCGCGAGGAAGGCGGCCAGCTGCTTGCCGCCCTCGCCCTCGTCCTTGACGATCGTGCCGGCGGTGCGGGCGGGACGCTCGGCCGCGGAGTCGACCTTGGTCCAGGCCCCCTCCAGACCGACCTGGCCGGCGTCGATCTCCAGGTCCTCGAGGTCCAGGGACTCCACCGGCTTCTTCTTGGCGGCCATGATGCCCTTGAAGGACGGGTAACGCGCCTCGCCCGACTGGTCCGTCACCGACACCACGGCCGGCAGCGACGCCTCGAGCTGCTCGGACGCACTGTCGCCGTCACGGCGGCCCGTGACCCTGCCGTCCTCGACCGACACCTCGGACAGCAGCGTCACCTGCGGAACGCCCAGACGCTCGGCCAGGATCGCCGGCAGCACACCCATCGTGCCGTCGGTCGAGGCCATACCCGCGATCACCAGGTCGTAACCGGTACTCTCGATCGCCTTGGCCAGCACCAGCGACGTGCCCATCACGTCGGTGCCGTGCAGGTCGTCGTCCTCGACGTGAACGGCCTTGTCCGCACCCATCGACAACGCCTTGCGCAGCGCGTCCCTGGCATCCTCCGGACCCACCGTCAGCACCGTGACCTCGGCGTCGTCCGCCTCATCAGCGATCTGCAGCGCCTGCTCGACCGCGTACTCATCCAGCTCCGACAGCAGGCCGTCGACATCGTCGCGGTCGACGGTCAGGTCCTCGGCGAAGTGCCGGTCGCCGGTGGCGTCGGGCACGTACTTCACACAGACAACGATCCTCAAGGCAGGGCCCTTTCATGCTCGGGGCCGTCGGCCCCATGCGGACGTACGGGAAAGAGAGCGGTTCGTCAGAGGGTGGTTGCGGTGCCGCCGTCGACCGGCAGCACGGCTCCGGTGATGTACGAACCGGCGGGCGAGGCCAAGAAGATGGCGGTGCCGGCCATGTCGGTGTCGTTCGCGAAGCGCTTCAGCGGAACCGGCGCCAGCATGGCCTCCTCGCCGCGCTGCTCCAGCGTCCCCTTGAGCATCTTGCTGTTGAACATGCCGGGCGCGATCACGTTGACGGTGATGGAGAACGGAGCCAGCTGGTCCGCGAGATGCCTACTGAGCTGGTGCACCGCGGCCTTTGACGAGGAGTACGCGTACGTCTCGTGGGACGGAATGTGCAGGCCGTCGATCGAGCCGACGGTGATCACCCGGGCCGGGCCCTCGTGAGCGGCAGCCGCCTTCAGCAGCGGCAGCAGCGACTTCACGAGGAAGAACGGGCCCTTGACGTTCAGATTGAAGACCTTGTCCCACCCGGACTCCGGGTACTCCTCGAGCTTTTCGGCCCAGATCGCGCCGGCATTGTTCACCAGCACGTCCAAGCGGGTCTCGCGCTCGGCGAGCTGCGCGGCCAGGGAGCGGCACTCCTCGGCGCTGCCCAGGTTGGCCGCCAGCGCGTGGCACTCGCCGTACTGCGACAGCTCCTTGGCCGCGGCGGCGCAGGCCTCCGCACTGCGCGAGCAGACGTAGACGCGGGCACCCGCACGGACGAAGCCCTCGGCGATGGCGAGGCCGATGCCGCGGCTGCCGCCGGTGACGAGAACGTTTTTCCCCGCGACGGAGAAGAGCGTGGAGAAGGGAGAGTCAGAGTCGGTGGTGGTCATGCGCGGCCTTTCGCGGGGCGTCATCGATCCGTGAACCGGTAAGCTCATCACGCATGATACAAAATATATTCTCTGGCTACAATGGTCATCCTACCGCCGGACCCGCACCATGGAGGCGCACCCATGCCCGCATCAGGAAAGGACCTGGTGGACCTGCTTGACCTTCACGAGGTCGGAACCGACTGCTTTCTGGGGCAGGCGGCTTGCCCCAGCAGGATGGCCCGCACCTACGGCGGGCAGTTGCTGGCCCAGGCACTGATGGCCGCGTACCGCACGGTCCCGTCCGGCCGCCCGGTCCACAGCCTGCACGCCTCTTTCCTTCGGGGCGGTGACGCGAAGGAGCCCGTCCGCTACGACGTGACCAGCGTGCGGGACGGACGGTCCTTCACCGCACGCCGGGTCTGCGGCCATCAGCACGGGCGCCAGATCTTCGAACTCACCGCCTCCTTCCACCGCGACGAGGCGGGCTACGAACACCAAGCACCGATGCCGCGCGTGCCCGTACCGGGGGACGCGGTCCCGCTGGTCGACGCGCTCGAGCGGGCGGACTGCGACACCCGGGCGTTCTGGCGCGAGGAGTGGAAGGCCCTCGACCTGCGCGTCATCCAGGAACGCGAGGCCGCCGCACCGCCCGCGAAGAACGGGGCCGTGGCAGGCGGCCGGCGCCCGGGGCCGGTGACGGAGCGCCTGTGGTTCCGCGTGCACGACCCCCTTGACAGTCAGGAGGTGGCCCTGCACTCCTGTCTCCTGGCCTACATCAGCGACCTGACGCTGCTGTCCACCGCGCTGCGACCGCACGGCTACCCGTTCCTGGCGCCAGAGGTGCAGCGGGCGACCATCAACCACACCATGTGGTTCCACCAGATCGTCCCCGCCGACCAGTGGCTGCTGTACGACAAGTCCTCCGACTGGGCCGGCGGCAGCCGCGGGCTGGCCACAGCCCATGTGTACAGCCCTACCCGGGGGATGGTCGCCACGGTCGCCCAGGAAGGACTGATCCGCCCGCACGGCGTGCACTCCGCGCGCCCCGTTCCCGTACGCTCGCCGCATACCTCTTGACATAACGTGCATCACACATTTTATATCGTGTGAACTTCTGCGTATCTCTGTGTCCGGCCGAGGACGAAGCCCGCCGGCCGCTCCTAAGAGCCACACCGGCTGCCACCACCGAATCGAGGCCGAGTGAACATCCAAGTGGACGCGCCGCACACTGCCGTGTCGGCCGTCTCGGACCGCAAACCCCGGATCAAGGCCCTGGCTGCCGCCATCTCCGCGTCGGCCATCGAGTACTACGACTTCATGATCTATGGAACGGCCGCCGCGCTGATCTTCCACGGCCAGTTCTTCCCCGAAGTGAGCCCGACGACCGGGGTCCTGGCCTCCTTCGCGACCTTCGCCGTGGGCTTCGCCGCCCGACCGCTTGGCGCCGCCGTGTTCGGGCACATCGGCGACCGGCACGGACGCAAGCCCGCCCTGGTCGGTGCCATGGTGCTGATGGGCGTGGCCTCCACGCTCATCGGCCTGCTGCCCAACTTCGCCATGGCCGGGATCATAGCTCCGCTCCTGCTCGTCCTTCTCCGCGTCGCGCAGGGGATGGCGGTCGGCGGGCAGTGGGGCGGCGCGTCCCTGCTGGCCCTCGAGCACGCGCCCCCGAACCGGCGCGGACTCTACGGAGCCATTCCCCAGCTGGGCGTGCCGTTCGGCATGATCACCGGCAATCTCGTCTTCATCCTCGTGGGCCACCTGGTGGGCCCGGAGGCGTTCGACAGCTGGGGCTGGCGGATCCCGTTCCTGCTCAGCATCGTCATGCTGCCGCTCGCCTACGCGATCCACCGCAACATCGAAGACAGCCCCGAGTTCCGCCGCGCCGAGCAGGAGCGCCAGAACCGCGCGCAGGCCGTGCCGAAGTCCTCGCTCGCGGAAGTGCTGCGCCGCCCCAAGGCCATGCTGCTGGCCGCCGGCACGTTCGCCCCGGCCACCATCAGCTTCTACATCATCACCACCGGCATGCTCGACTACGGCGTGCACGAGCTCGGCATGGGCCAGAACACGGTACTGACCGCAGTACTGATCGCCATGTCCGGGTGGACCGCGGGCACGATCGGCTTCGCCGCACTGTCCGACAAGGTGGGGCGCCGCCCCGTGTTCGCCGCCGGAGCCGTCGTCGCGGGGGCGTGGTCGTTCGTGGTGTTCCCGCTGGCCAACACCCGGGAGCTGCCGCTGCTGGTCCTCGGCCTGTTCGTCGGACTCGCCGCGGTCGGGGCGATGCAGGGGCCGGCGGTCGCGATGTTCGCCGAGATGTTCCCGCCCCAGGTGCGCTACACCGGCGCCTCACTCGGGCACCAGATGGCGAACATCGTCGGCGGCGGCTGGGCACCGCTCATCATGGTCGCCCTCCTCGGCGCGGGGGACGGGACCTTCTTGGTCTCGGCGTACGGTGCCGCAGCTGCTGTGCTGGGTCTGATTCCGCTGGCGCTGCTGGGCCGTCTGAAGGAGATTTCATGACCGTCCGTGGACCGCAGCGCTACTGCGACAAGGTGGCCGTCGTCACCGGGGCGGCTTCCGGCATCGGCCGGGCGATCGTCGAGGGCCTCGTCGCTGAAGGGGCCCTGATCGTTGCCAACGACGTGAGTGCCGGGCCGCTCGCGGAGCTGCAGGCGGACCGGGTGGCGACCGTCGCCGCCGATGTCCGGGAACCCGGTGCCGCGCAGCAGTTGGTTGCCGCCGCCCGGGACCTCGGGGGCGGCCGCATCGACGCGCTGTTCAACAACGCGGGCATCAGCCGGCCCTGCCCCGCCGCGGAAGTAGACGATGCGAAGTGGTCGCTCGTCATGGGTGTCAACAATGACGCTGCCTTCCACGTCGTCACCGCCGTCGGCCGGGTCATGATCGAGCAGGGGCACGGGGCGGTTCTCAACACGGCGTCCATCGCCGGCACCCACGGCCTGCCCGGGAACGTGTCGTATGTCGTCTCCAAGCACGCCGCCGTCGGCCTGACTCGCGCGCTCGCCGTCGAATGGGGCGTGCACGGTATCCGGGTCAACGCCCTGTGCCCGGGCCTGACCGCGACCGGGATGAACACCCGTCTGCGGACGGAGGACAGCGGCTACTGGGAGGCTCGAGAGGCCGTCGTCCCGCTGCGCCGGGCGGGAACGTCCGAGGAGCAGGCAGCCGTCGCCCTGTTCCTCAACTCGGAAGAAGCCTCGTATGTCTCGGGCCTCATCGCCGAAGTCGACGGAGGCACGCACGCGTTGTACGCCGGTTACGCAGTGAACCGGCCCGAATGAGGGTGGGCGGAGGGCGGTCCGGCCGCTCCTCCGCCCACCTCGGCGTCAGCCCGCCCGCTCCTCCGTCCACATGCCCCGCTTCTCCAGAGTGTCGATCAGCCGGGCGGCCGTGCCCTGGATGTGCTTCTCGAAGACCGAACGTGCCTTGCGCGCATCGCCGTTCTTCAGCGCGTCCAGCAGCAGCGGGTGCTCCGTACGGGAGTTGTCGACCCGCCCTTCGATGTTCGTGTAGAACTGGTTGGGCAGCTGCTTGACCACCGTGCCCATCAGCAGTGCGAGCCGTCGGGAGTCTGCGGCCAGGTTGACCTCGCGGTGGAAGAAGTGGCCCAGGTCGGTGAGGGCGTTTGTGTCACCCGACTCGGCGGCGCGCTCGTACTCCTCGATGTTGGCCTCCAGCCGCGCGATGGCGGCAGGGGTGATCCGCTTGGCGGCGCGGGCCGCGAGCTCGCCCCCGAGGCGGGCCTGCGCCCAGAAGAGGTCCTCGATGTCGCCGCGGGTGAACGGCGCGACGACGTAACCGCGCCGCGGCACGAGCTGCACGAAGCCCTCGCTCTGCAGGAGCAGCAGCCCTTCACGGACGGGAGTAATGCTGACCCCCAGCGCCTCGGCGATGGGCTCCATGCGGAGGAACTCGCCGGCCTTGACCTCTCCCGAGATGACCAACTCGCGTACGTAGGCGGCCACTTCCTCGGGAAGCTGCTGGCGCTTGTCCCGGGGGGTCCGCCTGGTGGTCGTGGGGCTGCTCTTCACTGTCTCCGGCTCCGTGTTCGTCGGCGTCGCTTCCGTAGATGGTGGCAGTCACCGACTTCGTTGACGGAGTGTCCGCAAACATCATATAGGAAATGAAGTATTCTAGCCTACTTCGCATGCACACAGCAACGGTAGTGGGTCCGGCCACGGCCCGGGGAGGGCAGGGCCCGGAACCGGGGCGCCGTACACGCCTCCGGTCCCGGGCCCTGTGCACCTCCCGGCGCTTGCCGGGCGTCAGCCCTCGCCCTTGTAGTTCTCCAGCAGGCGACGTCCGATGATCATGCGCTGGATGTCTGCGGTGCCCTCGCCGATGAGCAGCATCGGCGCCTCGCGGTAGAGCCGCTCGATCTCGTACTCCTTGGAGTAGCCGTAGCCGCCGTGGATGCGAAACGCGTCCTCGACGACCTCCGCGCAGTACTCGGAGGCGAGGTACTTGGCCATGCCGGCCTCGAGGTCGTTGCGGGCGCCTGAGTCCTTCTTGCGGGCGGCGCGGACCATCATCTGGTGCCCAGCCTCGGTCTTGGTGGCCATCTCCGCGAGCCGGAACAGCACGGCTTGGTGCTGGGCGATCTTCTTGCCGAAGGTCTCCCGCAGTTGGCTGTAGGCGACCGCGAGTTCGTAGGCGCGGTGGGCGACGCCGACGGCTCGTGCCGCGACGTTGACCCGGCCGACCTCGACGCCGTCCATCATGTGGTAGAAGCCCTTGCCGCTGGCGCCGCCCAGGATGCGGTCGGCGCCGATGCGGTGGCCGTCGAAGAGGAGCTCGGTGGTGTCGACGCCCTTGTAGCCCATCTTCTCGATCTTGCGGGGGACGGTGACGCCCTGCGCCGTCTCGCCGAAGCCCTCCTTCTTTTCCACGAGGAACGTGGTCATGTTCCGGTGCGGGGTGTCGTGACCCTCGTCCGTCTTGACCAGTACGGCCACCAGGTTCGCCGAAGCGCCGTTGGTGAGCCACATCTTCTGGCCGTCGATGGTGTACGTGCCGTCGGCGCCCTTGACGGCCTTGGTCTTGATGGCCGAGACGTCCGAGCCGCAGTCGGGCTCCGACATGGAGAACGCTCCGCGTATCTCGCCTGTGGCCATGCGGGGAAGGTAGGAGCGCTTCTGCTCCTCGGTGCCATGGCGGGAGATCATGTAGGCGAGGATGAAGTGGGTGTTGATGACGCCGGAGATGCTCATCCACCCCCGGGAGAGCTCCTCGACCACCAGAGCGTAGGTGAGCAGGGACTCGCCCAGGCCGCCGTACTCCTCGGGGATGGTGAGCCCGAAGATGCCGAGGTCCTTCAGGCCCTCGACGATCTCGGTTGGGTACTCGTCCTTGTGCTCGTACTCCGAGGCGACGGGGAGGATCTTGTCGTCCACGTAGCTGCGGACGGTCCGGAGGATCTCCTCCTGTACGTCCGTCAGACCTTCGGTCTCGCAGAGGCGGCCCATGCGCGCTTCCTTCCTGGTCATGGGGGGTGCGGGGAGCGGTCTCCAGGCCGTGCAGGTGAGGCGCGGAGGAGTCCCCACTGGCATGCATCATATATAAAGTGCGCCACCGAAAGGCTGTGCGTGAACCCTTGTATGAGCAAAATATATTACGTATCTTGCATGATTGCTGGGTCGGATGAGCAGGAAGGAGCCGCAACGATGGGGCAACGAGTAGCCGGCAAGGTGGCCCTGGTCGTGGGCGCCGGGCAGACAGAGGGGGCCACGGTCGGCAACGGCCGGGCCGCCGCGCTGCTGATGGCCCGCGAGGGGGCTGCGGTGGTCGCGGTCGACCGCGACGCGGCCTCCGCGGAGCAGACCGCGAAGGAGATCGTCGACGAGGGCGGCCGGGCGCTGGCCGTACGGGCCGACGTCACCAGCGAGGCCGACATCGAGGCAGCGGTCGCCGCATGCGTCGACGCCTACGGGCGCCTCGACATCTTGCACAACAACGTCGGGGTGGCGGCCGCTGCCGCAGGCGACGCCCCGGTGACGGAGATCGAGCCCGCGGCCTTCTCCCGCATCCTCGCCGTCAACCTGCAGGGCATGGTCCTCACTTGCAAGCACGCCCTCCCCGTCATGCGGGAACAGGGCGGCGGGGTGATCACCAACATTGCCTCCAACGCGGTGCTCATCAACTACCCGAACGTCGGCTACCGCACCTCGAAGGCCGGCGTCCTCTCCCTGACCGAGCACGTGGCCGCGGCCAACGCCTCCTACGGCATCCGGGCCAACGCGATTCTGCCGGGGCTGATGGAGACACCGATGGCGGTGGAGCCCCGCGTGCGGCAGTCGGGAGTCAGCCGGGAGCAGGTGATCGCCGAGCGCAACGCCCGCGTGCCCCTGTGGCACCCAGGCGGGACGGCCTGGGACGTCGCCCATGCCGCTCTGTTCCTCGCCTCCGACGAGGCTGCTTTCATCACCGGGGCCTCCCTCGTGGTCGACGGCGGCCAGAGCCTGATGGCGGGTTGACAGCCCGCAGCGGTCAGCCCCTGAGACGGGGGTTCCGCTACCAGCACGTTTCCGAAATATTTCCTCGTGCGACCGGCAAATTCGCCGACGCCTGAGCCAGAGCGAGGTCAGCGATGCAGCACCTGCCTCTCAAGGGCATCCGCGTCCTGGAGTTCGGGGGGTACATATCCGCCCCATACGCGAGCTCCATGCTGTGCGCCCTGGGCGCCGACGTGATCAAGGTCGAGAAACCGGGGGACGGTGAGGACTTCCGGCGGGGGGTCGACAACCGCAGTCCCTACTTCATCCAGTACAACGCCGGCAAACGCAGCTTCGCCGTCGACCTCAAGCGCCTCGAGGGCATCGAGGCGGTGAAGGCCCTGCTCCCGCGCACCGACGTCGTATTGGAGAACATGCGGCCGGACAAGCTGGCCGCCCTGGGCCTGGGGGAGGAGGAGTGCCGCGCCGAGCGGTCCGACCTCGTCTACGCCTCCGCGTCCGGGTTCGGCGACGGCGGCCCGCTGCGCACCAGGCCCGCCTACGACACGATCGGCCAGGCATTCGGCGGCCTATACACGGTGCTGGGAGAGGCCGGACGCCCGGCGCTGACCGGCTCCTGCCTCGCCGATCTCATCACCGGCGTCACCACGCTGACCGGCGTACTTGCCGCTCTGGTCGGGCGCGCCGCGACCGGCGGCGGACAGCGGGTGGAAACCTCTCTGATGGAGGCGGTCAGCACCCTCACGGTCGACGCGATGACGCAGTACTTCGACAACGGCCACGAAGACCCGTACTGCGGCACCCGCCACCCGCAGGCGCAGAACTTCTGCCTCAAGACCGCGGCTGGCGACGACATCGCCCTGCACCTGTCGTCCTCCCAGAAGTTCTGGCTCGCCCTCCTAGAGGCCATGGACCGGCCCGACCTCGCGGACGACCCGCGCTTCACAACGTACAACCTGCGGATGGAGCACTACGCCGCGCTCATGGCGATCATCGAGGCGGAGTTCGTCACCAAGACGTCCGCCGAGTGGGAGAAGCGGCTTACCCAGGCCGACGTGCCCTTCGCCCCGGTGCTCACCATGTCGGGCTTCATCGAGCACCCCCAGACCCAGTGGCTAGAACTGATGGAACCGGAGCGCGAGGGCCTCTCCCTGCTGCGCCCGCCTTGGCGGTTCGGCGGCACCCGCCCCAAGCGTCCCGGCAAGGCTCCCCTGGTGGGGGAGCACACCTGGGAGCTTGCCTCGGAGGTGTACGACGAGGCGCGCGTGAAAGCCCTGCTCGACTCCGGAGTGCTCTTCGCAGGCGCCTGAGGCGGGTCGTCCGGAAGGGGTGCGGCCCGGGTGAAAGGGCCGCACCGGGAGCGCGTACAGGCGCCGTGAATTCGCGTTCACGACCTTTGCTGCGAGCAGTTCTCCTGAATGCTTCAGCAACTGCCCGATATCCAGGGGCGTTACAGCAATTCTGCTGCACTGAATTTCCCGCGGATTGTCTTCCGGTTTCAACCTGAAGCCTTGACGTACATTATATATAAAGTATGTTGCATGGAGATGGCGATTGCACCGCCGCAGACACCATGGAGGAAACATGAAGCACACTTCAGTGCGGCGTAGGGCCGCAGCGCTGGCCGTTCTGCTGGGTGCCAGTGGGCTGACAGCGTGCGGCGGCGGTCCCCAGGCCGCGGCGGTCAAGGGTCCCTGGAAGGACGTGGTCGCGGCCGCCGAGGAGGAGGGCGCCGTCAGCTTCTACTCGGTGATGCCCGGCGCGCAGAACAAGCGCCTCGTCGACGCCTTCGAGAAGGAGTACCCGGAGATCACCGTCAACCTCACCCGCGGTGCGGGTGAGCTGCCGGCGCGGGTCGAGTCGGAGATCAAGTCGAAGTCGGAGGGCGCCGACGTCTTCCTCTACAGCGACCCGGCCTGGTTCTCCAACCAGAAGGGCGCCTTCCTCGAGGCCGACGGTCCGTCGCTCAAGGGCTGGAACGACGACGCCTGGGCGGTGAAGAGCAAGGTGATCGTTCCCTCCGCCTACCCCTACTCGATGTTCGTGTGGAACAAGAAGATCTTCCCCAAGGGCTTCAAGAAGTGGGAAGACACCGTCGATCCCTCGGTCAAGGGCAAGCTCGGCCTGCGCACCGACGTCACCACGTCGCTCGCCGGCTACCTGGACTTCCAGGAGAAGGAACTGGGCGAGGAACACCTGGTCAAGAGCGGCAAGCTCAGCCCCAAGTTCTACCCCTCGGTCGTCACGATGACGCAGGCCGTCGCCTCGGGAGAGATCGGCGTGACCAACGCCTCCACCCCCTCCACGGTGAAGGAGCTGCAGGACCAGGGCGCGCCGATCGAGGCGACCGTGCCCGATCCCAGTTACTGGATCGAGTGGGGGGCGGCGGCCCTCAACAAGACGCAGCGGCCCAACTCCGCACGCGTCTTCCTCGACTTCATGATGTCCGAGAAGGGCCAGGCCGCGATCAACGGCGACGGCTTCGGCGCCGCCGGGCGCGACGGCGTCGAGGGCGCCATCGAGCCGGCCGAGGACGCGGCGATGCTCGACTCTTCCTCGTACACCCCGGAGCGCATCGAGGAGTCCAACAAGAAGTTCAAGAAGTGGTTCCACTGACCGCGTGGCCCGCAGGGTACTCCGGCAAGGACGTAACAGACATGAACGAGACTCTCACCGAGGTACTCGGCGAGTTCGCCGCCACCGCCGACATGGGCGCCATGCCGCACGAGGTCGTGGACGAGGCCAAGCGGCTGGTCCTGGACACTCTCGGCTGCGCACTGGGTGGTGTCACCGAACCCAAGGGCCGGATCGGCATCGACTACGGCGTGCTGCTGGGCGGGTCGGCGGGCGAGGCCACGGTGTTCGGCACACCCCGCCGCTCGTCTCCCGTGGGCGCGGCCTTCGCGAACGCCGAGCTCGTCAGTGCGCTCGACTTCGACGCCGTGCTGCCCCCGGGCCATGTCTCGCCGTACGTCCTTCCCGGGACCCTGGCGTTCGCCGAGAGCGGCGCCGTCACCGGCAGGAAGCTGATCGAAGCGGTCGCGGTCGCCCACGAGATGACCTACCGCTTCGGTAAGGCCATGGACTACGTCCGCGACATGACGGACGGCGAGACGAAACTCGCCCCGGTCGTCGGCTACGCCTGCTCGGTGTTCGGCGCCGCCGCCGCGGTGGGCATGGTCCGCGGCGACCCCGCGGAGACCATCGCCCACGCGCTCGGCATCGCCGGGGCCCTCTCACCGGTGAACTCCCACGGTGCCTGGATACGTCACGCCCCGAGTTCGACCGTCAAGTACACCCCGGCCGGACCGCTGGTGCAGGCCTCCATCAGCGCGGCGCTGATGGCGGAGCTTGGGCACCGGGGCGACCGGCAGATCCTGGACGACGCCGAGTTCGGCTACCGGCGCTTCATCGCCACCGCGCGCTGGGAGCCGTCCCATCTCACCGACGGGCTGGGCACCGAATGGCGCTTCCCGACGGAGGCGACGTACAAGCCCTACCCCCACTGCCGGGTGCTGCACGCGCCGCTCGATGCCCTGATCGGGCTCGTGCGCGAGCACGGCATCGCCCCCGCGGAGATCGATGCGATCCGGCTGTGGGGCGAGGGGTGGATCAAGGAGCCGGTCTGGCTGAACAACCGCATCGAGCACGTGCAGGACGCGCAGTTCAGCATTGCGCACGGGCTCGCCGCCGGCGCCCATGACCTGCCGCCCAGCCGGGCCTGGCAGGCCCCGGAGTTCGTCTTCGGCGACTCGGTCCTCAACCTGATGAACAAGGTCACCTTCGAGGTCCACCCCGAGTACACGGCGCAGCTCGCGCAGCACCCGTCGGCCCGGCCCACCCGCATCGAGGTCGACGCCCGCGGTACGACCTACGCCGCCGAGCGCAGCTTTCCCAAGGGCAGTCCCTCGCCCGACCCGGACACCACGATGACGACGGACGAGCTGGCCGCCAAGTTCCGGGTCAACGCCGACGGCGTGCTCACCGACGCGGACACCGAGGCCCTGATCGAGGGCGTCCTCGGGCTCGACAAGGCCGAAGACGTCCGGCCGCTGCTGCGCCAGGCGGCCGGCCGACCGGACTGAACCGCCACCGCTTCTTTGCAGCGCCACCGTCCCAGCGCATCAAATACATCATGCACAGGCTCCGGCGCCTCGGAGCCACCCCGCAAGCCCGACCGCACCCCAGGAGGACACCGCCGTGACCACAAAGAGCACCGCAGCGCCGCCCACCGTGGCAGCCGAGCCGGAAAGCCCCGCGCCGACAGCCAAGGTGCAGGTCTCGAAGCTCACCAAGAGCTTCCGCCGGCGCAAGGAGTCCGTCCAGGTCCTCCACGGCATCGACCTGGAGATCGTCGACGGTGAACTCCTCGTCCTCCTCGGGCCGAGCGGCTGCGGCAAGACCACGCTGCTGCGCTGCCTGGTGGGGCTGGAGCGCCCTGACGGCGGGCGCGTGGACCTCGCCGGCCGGACCGTGGTCGACGCCGACACCCGCACCTTCGTGCAGCCCAACCGGCGCGACGTCGCCATGGTCTTCCAGAACTACGCGCTCTGGCCGCACATGGACGTCGCCCGCAACGTCGCCTACCCGCTCAAGTCGCGCGGCCTGAAGAATCTGCTGAGCGGCGGCCGCGTCGAGGAGGTCCTCAAGCTCGTCCAGTGCGACCACCTCGCCGACCGCTACCCGCCCGAGCTCAGCGGCGGCCAACAGCAGCGCGTCTCGCTGGCCCGCGCACTGGCCTCCAACCCTGGCCTGCTCCTGCTCGACGAGCCGCTCAGCAACCTGGACGCGCTGCTGCGCATCGAACTGCGCGCCCAACTCCGCTCCCTCCACCGCCAGCTGGGCTTCACCGGCGTCTACGTCACCCACGACCAGGAGGAGGCTCTGGCGCTGGGCACCCGCGTAGCCGTGATGCGCGAGGGCCGCTTCGAGCAGATCGGCGACCCTGAGGAGGTCTACCGGCGCCCCGCGACCGCGTACGTCGCCGACTTCCTCGGGGCCCGCAACCGCTTGGAGGTCAAGGTCGATGACCTCGGCACCGCCGAAGTCGACGGACAGACCCTGCGCGGCTTCTTCCGCCCCGGCATGCCCGGCACGTACACCCTCCTCTTCCGCGACCAGGACCTCGAACTGCGGGGCGCGGGCGGCAACGAAGGCGTGGCGGGCCGTTCCTGGCTCACCGGCGGCACGGTCCACGAGGTGCTGCCCGGCGGCAACCACAACGAGCACGTGGTGCGCGTCAACGGCATCCGGTTCTGGGTCGGCATCCCGGCGAGCAAGGAGCGGTACGCGCCCGAGACGGACGTCGAGCTGGGGATCGACCCCCGGCACACGCTCTGCTACGACGCCGACGGCAAACTCGTGGAGGGCTGGACCCATGGCGCCTGACCTGCAGACACGTCCGGCGCCGGAGGCGGCCGACCACCCGGACCGCAGCACCGCGATGATCCGGGTGGGCCGGGCCGCCCGCCCGCACTGGCCGTGGGTCCTCCTGACGGTCGTCACCACCGCCCTGGTCCTGGTGCCGGTGATCCCCCTGCAATGGCAGGCATGGAGCGACGGCGCCGACGGCATGCGCCGCCTGGTCGGCATGTCCGACCTGCAGAACGTCGCGGTCAACACGCTGACCCTCGGGATCGGTGCGCTGGTCGTGGGCATGGTGCTCGGGACGGTGCTGGCCCTCGCGTCCTACTCGATGCGGCCGCGGCTGCGGAAGAAGCTCGAGTTCCTGCCCGTGCTGCCGATGGTGGTGCCGTCCGTCGCACACGTCGTCGGCTTCGTGTTCCTCTTCTCACCGGAGAACGGTTACGCCAACACCCTGCTGCGCGCCACGCCGTTCTTCGACGGGGCCTCAGGGCCGATCAACGTGTACACGTTTGAGTGGATCATCGCGTACACGGGCACCCACCTGGCCGCGTTCGTCTACCTGTTCGTCTACACCGGCCTGCGCAACCTCGGCTCCGACTACGCGCTCGCCGCCCGGGTGAACGGAGCGGGCCCCGTCCGGGCACTGTTCACGATCACCCTGCCGCTGCTGCGCCCCACCCTGGTCTACTCCTCCGTGGTGGTCTTCCTCCTGGCGCTGGGCCAGTTCACCGGCCCGCTCCTGCTCGGCCGTCGCGAGGGCTTGGACGTCGTGACGACCAAGATGTACACGCTGAGCGCGGAGTACCCGGTCGACTACCAGCTCGCCTCCGCACTCGGCACGCCGCTGCTCCTGCTGGCCATCTTCCTGGTGATCTTCCAGACCCGTTCGCTGGCGAACCAGAACCGCTTCGTGGGGCAGGGTGCCTCCTCCCTCGACAACCGGCAGCTGACCCGTACGGGCAGCGCGGTGTCGGCGTGCATCGTGCTGGCGTACACAACGATCGCGGCGTTCCTGCCGCTGCTGGCCATCGCCTTCGTCGGTCTGTCGCCGTACTGGAGCGGCACGCCCTCCTTCGGCGCCATGACGACCGAGCACTTCTCGGCCGTGCTGAACGACCCGCAGATCCTGCAGGCCGTAACCACGACGCTCACTGTGTCCCTGACCGGCGTGGCGATAGTCATCCCGCTTGGCATGCTGATCTCGCTGGCCATCTACAATCGGGACCGCATGTGGCGCCCGGTGCCGGCGGTCCTCGACCTGGTGGCGAACATGCCGCTGACCGTTCCGGCCGCGCTGCTCGGCTTCGGTTTCCTTTTTGCGTTCTCCCACCCGGGCATCGGCCTCTATGGCAGCCAGACGAGCCTGATCATCGCGTATGTGACGATCATGCTGCCGTACTCCGTCCGCTACCAGCTGGCCACGATCATGTCGCTGGGCCGCTCGACGCTGGAGGCATCGCAGGTCAGCGGGGCGCATCCGCTGCGTACCTTCTTTCAGGTGCTGCTGCCGCTGGCCCGGGCGGGCATCGCCTCCTCGGCGGCGATCGTCTTCGTGCTGCTCACCCACGAGTTCGGCGTCTCGCTGCTGCTGCGCGGGCCGACGACCAAGGTCCTGTCCGTCGTCCTGTTCGACGAGTATGGCGGCGGCACCTACGCCCAGGTCGCGGTGATCGCCCTGCTGATGACCGTGGTGACGGGTCTCGGCGTCGCGCTGGCGATGGCGTTCGGCGGCCGCCGGGCGCTAGAGCGGCTCTGAGGATGGCAGCTGCACCGCGAACGACGGCGCTCGTCGTCCTGCCGGGACTGGCGAGCGCAGTCATCGGCATGGTTGGCCCGCTGCCCGGCGCCCTGGTGTTCGCGATCCGCGAGGACTTCGCGTTCACCGCGAGCGACGTGGGCTTCAGCTTCGCCGGCTTCTACCTCGCCTCGGCAGTGGTCGCCCAGTTCGCCGGGCGGCTGATGGCCAGATGGAGTCAGCTCACGCTGATCCGTCTCGGCCTCGCCCTGTGTGCCGCGGTCGCCGTCACGGTCGCCCTGTGGAGCGGCCGATGGCAGCTCTTCGCGGCAGCCGGGATATGCGGGGCCGCCAACGGCCTGTCGACGCCGGCCGTCAACCTACTCATCGCCAGGGTGGTTCCCCCGCACCGACGTGGCCTCGCCTTCGGAGTGCGGATGTCCGCCGTACCGGGAGGTGCGTCGCTGGCCGCGCTGGCGGCCTACTTCGTGGTCGGCCACGGGCACGACTGGCGGGTGGTGTACGCCGGATACTCCGTGCTTTGCCTGGCCACCGTTGCTGCCATGGGCTGGATCGGGCACAGCGCCCGATCCTCGCCCGAGGCGCTGCAGCCCCACTGCGCCGGTGACGGCGCGGGGCAGGCCCGGGGTCTGGGGCTGCTGGCGACCACGGGTCTCCTGGCGGCCTCGGGCGGGGCCGTTCTCCCGCCGTTCCTGGTCGAGGGCATGGTCCACGGTGGTGTCACGGCCGGTACCGCGGCCATCTTCCTGGCGGTGGGGTCTTGGTTGGGTATGGGAGCGCGCATCGTCGTCGGTGTGCTCTCCGACCGACTGCCGCGCCCGCAACTCCATCTCGCCGGCGTCATCATCAGCCTGGTGGCCGGCAGCCTCGGCATGGTCAGCCTGGCACTGGGCCGGGGCCCGCTCGTGGTCGGCGCGGCCGCGGTGGTGACGTTCGGCCTGGGCTGGGCGTGGCCGGGGCTGCTGCACTACGCGGCGATTCAGGTGTATCCGCGGCACCTCGTACGGACCACGACTCGTCTGCAGAGCGGCACCTTCCTGGGCGGCCTGCTGGGCCCGGCCCTCTTCGGACTGGCCGTCACGCACGCCTCGTTCACCTGGGCCTGGCTGGGTGCGGCCGCAGTGATGGCGTTCGCCGCCATAGCGGTGTGGAGCGTCGTACGGCGAATCGAGGTCACGCCCGCGCCAGAGGCGGGCACACCTGCGCAGAGGCCCGATGCGCCCGCTCACCACAGTGATCCACATCACGATTGAAAATATATGATATTTCAAAGCCTTGGCATGCAAGATATATAATGTACGCTGCATCATGAAAAGGAGGTTCCGATGAAGCCGATGCGCTCCGTTCTCTTCGTGCCCGGCCACCGCGACACCTGGGTGGATAAAGCCCTGGCCGCCGGCGCCGACGGCGTGATCCTCGACCTGGAGGACTCGGTCCCGGCCGACCTGAAGGTCGAGGCGAGGGCCGAGGTCGCACGCTCGATCGCCCGCCTCCACAAGGCCGGCTCCCAGGCTGGTCTGTATGTACGGGTCAACGCGCTGGACACCGGCATCGCCGGCGACGACATCGCCGCGGTGGTCGTGCCAGGCCTGCACGGGCTGAGCCTGCCGAAGACCTTCGGGCCGGAGGACATCGTCCGGTTCGACGCCCTGGTGACCCACTTCGAGCTGAAGAACGGCGTCGAGCCCGGCTCGGTGGAATTCATCTGCAACCTCGAGACTGCCGAGGCCTACGCCCATTGCGAGCAGATGGCCAAGGCGTCACCGCGGGTGGCGACCCTCTTCGCCGGCACCGCCCGGGACGCCGACGTGTCCCGCTCCATCGGGTTCCAGTTCACCCCCGAGGGGCTGGAGACGCTCTACCTGCGCAGCCGCGCCGTCCTGGCGTCACGCACCGCCGGCCTGGAGTTCCCGCTGGTCGGTGTATGGCAGGACCTCTCCGACCCGGACGGCGCCCGCCGCTTCTCCGAGCAGAACCGCGAGCTCGGCTTCCGCGGCCAGGTCCTCATCCACCCCTCGCACATCGCGGTGGCCAACGAGGTCTTCAGCCCCTCGAGGTTCGAGGTCGAGTTCTACGAGGGCATGATCGCCGCCTTCGAGGAGGCCGAGGCCGGGGGCGCCGCCGCCGTGCTCTACGAGGGCATGCACGTCGACTACGCCCACATCAAGACCGCCCGCGACGTGCTCGCCTACAGCCGCCTCCTCGCCGAGCGCGCCGCCGCCAACTGAGCCCTGCACCAAGGAAAGAGGAATGAAGATGCCCGGCCTCTACTTCGAAGAGTTCGAACCCGGCATGGTGATCGAGCACCAGACCCGTCGCACCATCTCCGAGAGCGACAACATCACCTTCTGCGCCCTGACGCTGAACCTTGCGCCGCTCCACCTGGACGCGGAGTACGCCAAGGACAGCATCTACGGCCAGCGGATCGTGAACAGCCTCTACACCCTCGGTCTGGTGACCGGCATCTCCATGCAGGACACCACCCAGGGCACCACCCTCGGCAACCTCGGTTTCAGCGAGATCACCTTCCCCAAGCCGCTGTTCCACGGCGACACCGTCCGGGTGCGCACCGAGATCGTGAGCAAGCGGGAGTCCCGCAGCCGCAACGACTCGGGGATCGTCCAGTTCCGGCACTACGGCATCAACCAGCGCGACGAGGTCGTGTGCGACTGCGCGCGCGCCGGCCTGATGTTCAAGCGCGCCACCGTCGAGACCGCCGCCTGAGCCACTAGTCGACAGGGGAGAGCTGATGACACAGCCGCGACGGTTCGCCGCGCCGGCGGAGCCCGCCTGGGTTCCCGGCGACGCCGAGCGCGGCCGCAGCCGGCTGCTGCGGGCGATGGAGCGCTGGGGCATCTCCGACATCCAGGAGCTGCACACCAGGTCGCTCCGGGACCCGGAGTGGTTCTGGCGGGCCGTGGTCGAGGACCTCGACATCACCTTCACCACCCCGTTCGAGGCCGTACGGGACGACTCGGACGGCCACGAGTTCCCGCGCTGGTTCGTCGGAGGCCGACTGAACGCCGCCGAACTCTGCGCCCACCGGCACGCCATGAGCGACCGGGCGACCCGGACGGCCGTCGTCTACGAGGGCGACGCGGGCCAGCGCCGCACGCTGACCTACGCCGAACTCGATCGGGAGGTGCGCAGGTTCGCGGCCAACCTCGCGGGCCTGGGCGTGGGGCGGGGCGACCGCGTCGTCCTGTTCCTGCCGGTGGTGCCGGAGTCCGTCGTGGCCTTCCTGGCCTGCGCCATGATCGGCGCGATCTCGGTGCCGGCTTTCACCGGGTACGGAGCGGAGGCTCTGGCCATGCGGCTGCGCGACTCCGAGGCAGTGGTCCTGGTGACCGCCGACGGCACCACCCGCCGCGGCAAGAAGGTCGGGCTCAAGGCCACCGCCGACGAGGCCCTGCAGGACGCACCCTCCGTACGGAACGTCGTCGTGGTGCAGCACCTCGGTGACGGCACCGACATGACGGCGGGCCGCGACATCCACTGGGACGACCTCCCTGCGGGCCCGGCCCCGGTCAAGACCGTCGACGCCGACGCCCAGGACCCGCTGACGCTCATCTACACCTCCGGGACGACGGGCGCGCCCAAGGGCATCGTGCACTCGCACGCCGGCTTCGCGGTCAAGGCGGCGGTCGACTTCGCGTACGGCTTCGACATCCATGAGGACGATGTCATCGCCTGGATCGCCGACATGGGCTGGATGCTCGGCCCGCTCCTGATCATGGGTGGGCTGCAGCTGGGCGCCACCGTTGTGCTCACAGAAGGGGTGCCGACCCACCCTGGACCAGACCGGCTCTGGGAGATAGCCCGGCGCAACGGCGTCACCTTCCAGGGCATCGCGCCGACGGCCGCCCGGGCGGTGAAGAACGCCGGCGGCGGGGATTTCTCGGACCTGCCAGCCGTGCGGTCCTTCGCCTCCACGGGCGAGGCATGGGACGAGCCGACCTGGTGGTGGCTGTTCGAAACCGTCGGCGGTGGCTCCCGCCCAATCGTCAACTACAGCGGCGGCACCGAGACCGGCGGCGGCATCCTGGTCACTTACCCCTTCCTGGCCAGCGACGCGGCGGCCTTCAACGGCCCGCTGCCCGGCATGGATGTCGCCGTCCTGAACGATTCCGGCCAGGAAGTCACCGGCTCCGCAGGTGAGTTGACCGTACGCAACACCTGGCCCGGCATGACCCACGCCTTCTGGCAGGACCGCAGCCGCTACCTGGAGACGTACTGGCAGCGGTGGCCGAAGATCTGGCGCCACGGAGACATGGCCAGCGTGGACGCCGACGGGACGTGGCGGATCCACGGGCGCTCCGACGACACGATCAAGGTGTCAGGGCGCCGGGTCGGGCCCGCCGAGCTGGAGGCCGCGCTGCTCAAGGACGCCCGTATCGCCGAGGCGGCCGTGATCGGCGTGCCCGACCCCGACCGGGGCCAGCGGGTCGTCGCCTTCGTCGTCGTTCGTGACGACGCCGACCACGACGACCTCGTCGCCACCGCCGTCCACCACGTCGGCAGGTCGTTCGCCCCCGACGTCGTCGTCGTACCGACCCTCCCCAAGACCAAGAACGGCAAGATCATGCGCCGCGCGATCAGGGCCCGCCACCTCGGCCTGCCGCCCGGAGACATGTCGTCGCTCGATCCCGCCACCCCGCTCGAAGCCATACCCCACCACCACGAAGCAGGAGAGAAGCGATGACCGAGAAGGACCCCGCGGACCTCGAGCTGATCCGCAAAACAACGCGCGAACTGGCCCGCAAGTTCGACCTGGAGTACTGGCGGGAGAAGGACGCCAAGCACGAGTACCCCTGGGAGTTCGTCAAGGCGTTCGCCGACGGCGGCTGGCTCGGCGCGATGATCCCCGAGGAGTACGGCGGCATCGGTCTCGGCCTCGTGGAGTCCGCAGTCATGCTGCACGAGATCGGCTACTCCGGCGCCGGCGCCTCCGGCGCCTCGGCGATCCACTTCTACATCTTCCCGCCCGGTCCCATCATCCGGCACGGCTCCGAGGAGATGAAGCGGGAGTTCCTGCCGCAGATCGCCAAGGGCGAGCTGCTCATGTGCTTCGGCGTGACCGAGCCGACCGCCGGTGTCGACACCTCGCGCATCAGCACCCGCGCCGTCAAGACAGACGGCGGCTGGGTGATCAACGGCCAGAAAGTGTGGATCACCAACGCCCAGAACGCCAAGAAGATCCTCCTGCTGGCCCGGACCTCCCCGCGGTCGGAGGAGAAGCCGATGGACGGCATGACGCTGTTCTTCACCGACCTGGACCGCGAGCGCATCACCGTCCGCGAGATCGACAAGCTGGGCCGCTCGGCCATCGACTCCAACGAGCTGTTCATCGACAACCTCGAGGTCCGTGACGACGAGGTCGTCGGCGAGGTCGGCAAGGGCTTCTCCTACCTGCTCGACGGCCTGAACCCTGAGCGCATCGTGGTCGCCATGGAGCAGATCGGCCTGGGCCGCGCCGCCCTGGACGAGGCCGTGAAGTACGCCAACTCCCGGGTCGTCTTCGACCGCCCCATCGGCAAGAACCAGGCCGTCGCCCACCCGCTCGCCGACTCCTGGATCCGCCTCCAGGCCGCCGAGCAGATCGCCATGAAGGCCGCCGAACTGTACGACGCAGAGCAGCCGTGCGGCCCCGAGGCCAACGCGGCCAAGTTCCTCGGCAGCGAGGCCGGCTTCCAGGCGTGCGACCGCGCGATGCAGACCCTCGGCGGTTACTCGTACGCCAAGGAGTACTACGTCGAGCGGTTCTGGCGAGAGTCGCGGCTGCTCAAGGTCGCGCCCATCTCGCAGGAGATGGTGCTCAACTACGTCTCCACCAAGATCCTCGGCCTCCCGAAGTCGTACTGATGAAGGGGCGGATGAGCAAGGAAGGCCGCATGCTCGAGGGCAAGGTTGCCATCGTCACCGGCGGCGGGCAGGGCATCGGCCTTGCGATCGCCGAGGCCCTGCTGGACCACGGCGCCAAGGTCATGATCGCCGACATCGACGGTGACAAGGCTGCCGCTGCCGTGGAGCCGTGGCGGGCGGACGGGGCACCGGTGCTGGCCGCCCCGTGCGACGTCACCAGCGAGACCGACCAGGAGCAGCTGGTGGCGCGCTGCCTGGCCGAGTTCGGCGGCGTCGACATCCTCGTCAATAACGCCGGCGTCACCCGCGACCGGTACATGACGAAGATGACGCCCGAGGACTTCGACCTGGTCCTCAACGTCAGCCTCCGGGGTGCCTGGCTGGGCACCCGGGCCGTGGCAGGGCTGTTCCGCAAGCAGGGCAGCGGCGCAGTCGTCAACGTCTCCTCGCTGTCCGGGAAGATCGGCAACCCCGGTCAGACCAACTACAGCGCGGCGAAAGCCGGTCTAATCGGTCTGACGAAGGCGGCCGCGAAGGAGCTCGGCCCCTCCGGCGCCCGGGTCAACGCGATCCAGCCCGGCCTGATCCGGACCGACATGACGCTCGCCATGAAGCCGGAGATCTTCGCATCCAAGGAGGCCGAAGTCCCCATGGGGCGTGCGGGCACGCCCGACGAGGTGGCGGACGCGGTGGCGTTCCTGGCCGGCCCGATGGCGTCGTACATCAACGGCGCCGTCCTCGAAGTCACCGGCGGGCGCGGGATCTGAGGACCCGCCCCACCCGCACCACGGACCCGAACGAAGAGAGGACGACATGCGCAAAGCAGTCATCTGCGAGCCGCTGCGCACGCCGGTGGGCCGCTACGGCGGGGTCTTCAAGAGCCTGCCAGCGGCGGAGCTGGCCGCCACGGTCCTGACGGAGCTAGTCAGCCGTACCGGCATCGACCCGGGGCAGGTCGACGACGTGCTGTTCGGGCAGTGCTACCCGAACGGCGAGGCCCCCGCCATCGGCCGCATCGCGGCGCTGGACGCCCGCTTCCCGATCACTGTGCCGGGCACCCAGCTCGACCGGCGCTGCGGCTCGGCGCTGCAGGCAGTGCTGGACGCGGCCATGCGCGTGCAGACCGGGGCCTGCGACGTCGTCATCGCCGGCGGCGCCGAGAGCATGAGCCAGGCCGAGCACTACGTAGTCGGCGGGCGTTTCGGTATCCGCGGCGACTCCAGCCCGCTGTGGGACCGGATCGCCCGCGGTCGCATCACCTCCGGCGGCAAGTTCTACCCAGTCGAGGGCGGCATGCTTGAGACCGCGGAGAACCTGCGCCGCGAGTACAACGTCAGCCGCGAGGAGCAGGACCGGCTCGCGCTGGCCTCGCACCAGCGGGCGGTGGCGGCCCAGCAAGACGGCCGGTTCAAGGAGGAGATCGTCCCCGTGACGGTCAAGTCCCGGAAGGGCGAGGTCGTCGTCGACACCGACGAGCACCCGCGTCCGGACATCTCGCTGGAGAGCCTGTCCGCCCTGCGGCCCGTACGGGGCAGGATCGACGAGAAGGCCACGGTCACCGCCGGCAACGCCAGCGGCCAGAACGACGGCGCCGCCGCATGTCTCGTCACCACGCGGGAGAAGGCCGAGGAGCTCGGCCTGCGGCCGCTGGGCCGGGTGGTCAGCTGGGCGGCGGCCGGCGTCGAGCCGCACCGCATGGGCATCGGCCCGGTGCCCTCCACCGAGCGGGCGCTTGCTCGGGCGGGCCTGTCCCTGGACGACATGGACCTCATCGAGCTCAACGAGGCGTTCGCCGCCCAGGCGCTTGCAGTCACCAAGGAATGGGGTCTGGTCGAGGCGGACTTCGACCGCCTCAACGTCAACGGCTCGGGCATCTCGCTCGGCCACCCCGTCGGGGCCACGGGAGTGCGGATCCTCACCACCATGCTGCGCGAACTCGACCGCAGGGAGGGCCGCTACGCCCTGGAAACCATGTGCATCGGCGGCGGCCAGGGCCTGACGGCCATCTTCGAGCGGATCGCCTGAGGTGGGGAGGAGACCGATATGGGCAGGGGAAACGGGCCACTGACCGGCATCAGGGTCGTGGTGCTCGCGGGCATGGGGCCGACGCCGTACGCCTCCATGCTGCTCGCGGACATGGGCGCGCACGTCGTACGGGTCGCCCGCCCGGCCACCCGTCCCGCGCGCGCCCTGGCGCAGATGCAGAACATGGATCCCGCGCACGACATCTCCAACCGCGGAGTCGACACAGTCGAGCTGGACCTGAAGAGCAGCGAGGGCCGCTCTGCGGTGCTCGACCTCGTCGAGCAGGCGGACGTCTTCGTCGAGGGTTTCCGCCCGGGCGTCACCGAGCGCCTGGGACTCGGCCCAGGCGAGCTGCTCCGCCACCGGCCCGAGCTTGTGTACGCGCGGCTGACCGGATACGGCCAGTCCGGGCCGCTCTCCCACACGGCCGGGCACGACATCAACTACGTGGCGCAGTCGGGCGTCCTGCAGGCACTCGGCCGCGCGGGCGTCTCACCGATGCCGCCGATCAACCTGCTGGGCGATTACGCGGGCGGCGGCACCTTCGCCGCCTTCGGCATCGTCTGCGCCGTGCTCGAGGCGAAGTGCTCCGGGCAGGGCCAGGTCGTCGATGCCGCGATGGTTGACGGGGTGGCCGCCCTGACGGCCCGCATCCAGGGTCTGCGCGCAGCCGGCACCTACTCCGACGAGGCGGGCACCAACTACCTCGACGGCGGCGCCCCGTTCTACGACACCTACCAGTGCGCGGACGGCAAGTACCTGGCTGTCGGGGCGCTCGAGGGCGACTTCTACGCGGAGTTCCTCAAGCACCTCCGCGTCGACACGGCCGACTGGCCGGACCAACAGGACCGTGCACAGTGGCCGCGGCTGCGTGGGTTCATCGCCGGTGCCGTCCGCACCCGCAGTCGCGACGAGTGGGCAGAGATCTACCGCGGCACCGACGCCTGCGTCACGCCCGTACTCGACTTCGACGAGGCCGCGGCGCACCCGCACAACACCTACCGCGGGTGCTACCTGCAGCTGGGGGATGTGCTCCACCCCGCTCCCGCTCCGCGGTTCAGCCGCACGCCCGCCAGGGAACCGGCCGCCCCCGCGGCTGCCCCAACCGACGTGGCGAAGCTCATCAAGGTCTGGCGCGATATCGCGCCGACCGCCGACCGAAAGGACATTCTGTGACCGACCCTTACAGCCAGTTCAAGCGGCTCCGGTTCGAGCGGAACCAGCCGGGCGTGCTCGAGGTCATCTTCGACGGCCCGAACCTGAACGCCGTCGACGAGGAGACCCACAGCGAGATCCCCGCGATCTGGCCGGTCATCGACCGCGACCCCGAGGTGCGGGCCGTGCTCGTCCGCGGTGAGGGCAAGGCATTCTCCGCCGGCGGGGACTTCGCCCTGATCGACGCCCAGATCGAGGACTACGACGTGCGCATGCGCGTCATGCGAGAGTCCCGCGACCTCTTCTACAACATCATCAACTGCTCCAAGCCGATCATCTCCGCGATCCATGGCCCGGCGGTCGGCGCGGGCCTCGTGGTCGCGCTGATGGCCGACATTTCCGTGGCGGCCACGAACGCGCGCATCATCGACGGCCACACCCGGCTGGGCGTCACCGCGGGCGACCACGCCGCCATGGTGTGGCCGCTGCTGTGCGGCATGGCGAAGGCCAAGTACCTCCTGCTGACCTGCCGGGAGATCTCCGGCGCCGACGCGGAGAGCGCCGGACTCGTGTCGCTGTCCGTGGCGCCGGAGAACCTGCTGGAGAAGGCCCGCGAGATCGCCGGCGAGCTCAGCGGCGGCGCGCAGGAGGCCATCCGCTGGACCAAGTACTCGATGAACCAGTGGTACCGCCAGCAGGGCCCGATCTTCGACGCCTCCCTGGGGCTGGAGTTCCTCGGCTTCGGCGGGCCCGACGTCCGCGAAGGCGTTGCCTCCCACCGCGAGCGCCGCAAGCCCGTTTTCCGTCCAGAGGCCTACTCATGACCCGCACCGTCGCCGACCTGTACTTCCGGCCGCGCAGCATCGTGGTGCTGGGCGCCTCCACCGACCCGGACAAGCTGTCCGGCCGCCCGCTCGCCTACCTGAAGAAGTTCGGCTACGAGGGCGACCTGTACGCGGTAAACCCGCGGCGCAGCGAGGTCCAGGGCGTGAAGACATTCGCCTCGGTGGCGGACGTGCCGGGTCCGGTGGACCTGGCGATCGTCGTAGTCCCGGCGCCCGCGGTCGTGGAGGCGGTGCGTGCGTGTGCGGACGCCGGGATCGGCGCCGTCACCGTCTTCGCCTCCGGCTTCGCCGAGATCGGCGAGAAGGGCATGCCCGAGCAGCAGGAGATAACGGACATCGCGGCGCGCGCCGGGATGCGGGTCGTCGGCCCCAACTGCCTGGGCACCTTCGCGCTGGCGGACCGAGCCTTCGCCACCTTCTCCACGGCCTTCGACGACGAAAGCGAGCGGCCGGTCTCCCCGATCGCCCTGGTCACGCAGAGCGGTGCGGTCGGCACCTTCACCTACAGCACGATGAACAGCCTCGGCCTGGGCGTCACCTACTTCGGCAACACCGGCAACGAGGCCGACGTCACGGTTCCAGAGGTCCTGTCGGCACTGGTCGACGCGGACGACGTGCAGGTGCTGCTCGGACACATCGAGGGGGTCAAGGACATGGCGGCCCTGCGGCGCCTCGCCAGGTCCGCGAAGGCGAAGGACAAGCCCCTTGTACTCCTGAAGTCGGGACGCAGCGAGACCGGGGCCCGGGCGGTCGCCGCCCACACCGGCAGCATCGCCGGGGACGATGCGGAGTTCGAGGCCGCCAGCGTGGCCGAGGGCGCGATCCGGGTCCGCAGCATGGAGGAGCTGTCGGACACGGCCCTCGCCTTCGCCGACGGGCGCCGGGCTGTGGGTAGCCGGCTCACCATCGTCACGCTCAGCGGTGGCGCGGGCGCTCTGGCCGCCGACCGGGCGGTCGAGCTGGGCCTGAAGGTGGACACCTGGGCGAGCGACGCGGACCGGGAGTCCCTCGCCGGTGAACTCCCGTACTTCGGGGCGGTCAAGAACCCGATCGACATGACCGGGGCGATGATCAACGACCTGTCCCTGCTGGAACGGGCGCTGCGGGTCGTAAACCAGAACGACGACACCGATGCCGTCCTGGTAGTGCTCGGCAACGCCGACAAGGGCTCAGGCGAGATCGTCGAGACCCTGACCAAGGCCTACCGCAGCACCGAGAAGCCCTTCCTGGTCGCCTGGACCGGAGGCAGTGGACGCCCACGGCTGGAACTCCTGAAGGCTGGGGTCCCGACGTACAGCGAGCCGGACCGGGCCGTGCAGTGCATGAGCCATGTGGTGACGCACAGCCGTCGGGGATGACAGCCGCATCGGCGGCCGGTGGGGAGCACACCCGGCGGCCGCCGGGCGGTGTCCTGAAGTCGGCCCTCGACTACAAAGACGTGCCATACAATATATTCAATATCTTTTCGGGTACGTGAAGGGGGACGCATGCCGAACCCGTATGTGATCAGGGCCAATGCGCACAGCGCCAGGCAGCAGCTCCCCGAGGAGGTTGCCTCGTACGTGCGCGAGCTGATCATCTCCGGTGAGGCGCGTCCGGGTGACTTCCTCCGCATGGAGCCGATCGCCGAGGCGGTCGGCGTGAGCAACACCCCGGTGCGGGAAGGGCTCCTGGCGCTGCGCAGCGAGGGGTTCGTCAAGCTCGTCCCCCGCAAGGGCTTCGTCGTGGAGCCATTCACGCGCCAGGACGTACGGGACCTTTTCTGGGCGCAGGCCACCCTGGCGGGCGAGCTGGCGGCTCGGGCGGCGAAGGCGGTCACGCCCGTCGAGATCGCGCAGCTGGAAGCGATCGGTGAACGGTACAAGGTGGCTGTTGGCAAGGGCGACGACCGCGCACTCGCTGAACTCGGCCACCAGTTCCACCGGACCGTCAACAAGGTGGCCGACTCCCACCGGCTCGCCCTGCTACTCGGCTCGGTCGTCAAACACCTGTCCAACACCTTCTACACGGCCATTGAAGGCCAGGTCGAGCAAACCAGTGGGGACCACCCCCAGATCGTCGAAGCGCTGCGCAACAGCGACGCCCGACGCGCCCGCAACCTGATGTTCGACCACATCCTCAGCGGCGGCGACGCCCTGATCGAGACGCTGGCCCAGCGAGGGCTGTAGCGGGAATAGGAGGAGTGGTGAGCTTGGTCGGCCGCCGCCGCGGGAGCCGACGTCGCCCAACTGCTGCTGGACTCCGTCAAGACCCCGGCCGACCCGGCTGGCAAGGAATGACACCAACCAGTTATGACAAACCGAGGAATGCCCATGGCTAGCAATCCCGTCATTCCGGTGGGGGTTCGACTTCCCCTTGCCAGCGAGAGGCTGCCCCCAGCCGAGCTGCTCGCGACCTGCCACGCCGCACTCGAACTCGGTTACAGCTCGTTTTGGGTGGGCGATCACGTGCTGCTGCCCGAGTCCAGCGCCTCGGCGTACCCACACACAGAGGATGGGCAGCGCCCCTTCCGAGCCGACACCTGGTGGCTCGATCCTCTCCTCCAGCTCACCTGGCTCGCCGGCCAGCTCCCCGAGGCGCGGTTCGGGACCAGCGTCATCATCGCGACACTGCGCAACCCGATCCTGCTCGCCAAGCAGCTCGCCACCATGTCGTGGCTCACCGAACGTCCCCTGTCGCTCGGTGTCGGCACAGGGTGGCTCCGCGACGAGTACGACGCTGTCGGCATGCCCTTCGAGAAGCGAGGCATCCGGGCCATGGCGGACATCGTCGAGATCAGGGAGCTACTGACCCGCGGCCGGCGCACCTACGTGGTGCGCGGTGGCGACGACCAGCCCGCGGAGAAACCATTCGTCATGTTGCCAACGGCTCCGGCACCGGTCGAGTTCCTGTGGGGAGGCTTCAGTCCGATGGCCATGCGCCTCGTCGCGTCGACGTGCGACGGTTGGCTCCCCGCGAAACAGAGCCTTGAGGCGCTGGAGGGCCACATCGCCCGGCTCAAGGCCGCGTGCGACGACGCCCACCGCGACTTCAACGAGCTGAAACTCGTCGTGAAGCCCGGTTCCGGGCCCGATCCGAAGTCCGGCGCGATCACCAAGGACAACCTGGCTGGCTACGCGGAATTGGGCTTCCACGAGGCGATCCTCGAGATGCCGTACGAGCTCGAGGGTGCGGCCGACGCGATCAGCACGTTGGAGCGCGTGGCCACCCGCAGCTGGCTGTGACCCCGGGCGAACACACAAGAAGGCGTTATCCGGGGACAGGGGCGAGGGCGTCCTGCGGCGCCTCCTTGGCCCACTGCCCGATGGCAGCGAAGGACATCACGGCCACGAACGGTCGCAAGGCCAGCGAGCCGATCGCACGATGCTGACGAGTGGACGACTTGACCAGGCAGACAGTGACAGACTGGCGGCACATCGAAGCTCCGTTGGGCGAAGGCGACTTGGGAAGGTCACCTGCACAACGGAGCTTCGTTGCGTACGTCGCGCGCCCACCGAACATCGTCATACCGCCGTGACCTGCACGCCTACAAGATCACCCTGACTTTGAAATCGCCCTGCCCATCGCCCATCTACGTGAGCCCGGTCGCTTTGCTGCGGTGGCCACCACCCGGAAGGACGGTTCGCCGTTCGTCATCCCGATGGGCTACTACTACGACGGCGAGTACCTCTACTTCTCAACCACCGCGACTGGTGGGTTGGTCAAGCGCCTGCGCCGAGACCCTCGCATCTCGATCTCGGTGTTCGACCATGAAGCGATCCACGGTTGCGTGCTGGTCAACGAAGTGGCCGAGGAGGTAGCGGATCCGCAGAACAGGCTCGGCCTCGCGATGCATCACCGGTATCCGAGGCCCGGGCTCATGAGCAGCATGACCGGCCTGGCTGTCAGTGCCGCGCGTGGTTTTCCGCGTCTCAACCCAGGACGCCTACGGCATGGACCAGCGCAAGGCCGCCGACGACCTCTGGGCGCTGGCCATGCCGGACCGTCCCGTCAGCTGAGCAACTGCCCGCCGTCGATCGGAAGGACCACACCGGTCACGTAGTCGGCGGCATCGGAGAGCAGATACGCGATCCCGGCAGCAATGTCCTCCGGCTGGCCGAGACGGTCCCATGGGATCTTGCCCAGGAGCCAGTCACGCTGGCCCGGCTGCGCCAAGCGGTCGGCGAGCATCGGTGTCTCGATGGCTCCAGGTGCGATGGCGTTGACTCGGATCCGGTGCTCCGCGAGTTCCAGGGCGGCGCCCTTGGTCAGCATGGCCACGGCTGCCTTCGAGGCGAGGTAATGCGGCTGGCCCTTGATTGGCTGGAGCGCGTTGACCGAGGCCACGTTGACGATCGCGCCCTGGCGCTTCGCGTCGATGAGGCTCCGGGCGAAGGTCTGGATGCCCAGGAAGCACCCGCTGAGGTTGACGCGCAGGGTCTGTTCCCAGACCTCGAGGGTGAGGTCCAGGAGCCCGACGCGGGTGCGGATGCCGGCGCAGTTGACCAGCGCGTCCAGTGGCCCGGCGTGTCGCACGACATCGATCCACGACTCTGGGTCGCTCACGTCGAGCTTCACGATGTCATCGCCTCCGGCGATGTCGGCCTTGACTACCTCCCAGCTGTTGCGGGCCAGGAAGCCGGCTGTTCCGGCTCCGATCCCTGAGGCTGCACCGGTCACAAGTACTCGCGGCATACGGCTCCTTCCGTGGGATGGTCCTTCATTACTGCCCCGCCATGTGGACGAGGGCTTTCCGGACGTTGTCGGTCTCCTCCAGATGCGTGATCGTCTCGATGTCCGCTACCTGGACCCTGGCTGGCCCCAGCCACAAGCGCGACCTTGCCTGCCACCCGTCCAGCCGACGCTGGCTCCTTCCCAGAGGCGATCCGCATTAATAACATAATGCAAAATATGTGATGTGAGAAGCGTGCATCATGGCAGTGATGGACGAGCTGTGCGGGTGCCGGTTGATCATCCGACCTGCTCAGGCGGCATGTTGGTACTCATGCAGGTTCCGGGGTCCGTCAAATGAACGGCTCTGTCCCGTAATCGGTGGTGACACTGTGTGGTGATCACTGGAGGAGGATGCGGTGGCGGAGCAGGGGGAACCCGGCTCGGCCGTGCATCTGCCTCGTGATCCTTTTTTGTTCGCGTGTTGACGCCCTCGGTGCGGCCGTTGTGGTGAGGGAGGGTGAGGCCGGCGTTGACCGCGGCGCGGTCGAGTTCGAGGCCGTTGGTGAAGGCGTGCAGGTGGGGAAGGTCGCAGGCGCGGACGGCCGTGATCCACTCGGTGGGTTTGGCGTCGTTACCCGGTGAGGGTTTGAGGAGCTCGGCGAACCCTCGGATCAGACGGGTGAGTTCGGTCATTTCGGGGCAGGCGGCGGTGAGTTCCCGCAGGAGCTCGGCGTTCTTGTCACGCAGGTTGTCGTGACGAGTGAGGAGAAGGCGGGCGAGACGACGCGGGGTGATGACCGGCCGGTTGCCTTCGGCCCGGCCTTGGGTGATGTAGCGGTAGAGGAGGTTGAGGCTGGGTGTAGCCCAGCTCTTTGATCTCGCGGAAGAGCTGGAGCACGGGGACGGCGGGATCGGCCGTCCGGCGGGTGCGTAGGTGGTCGCGGTAGGGGTCGACGAGGGTCGGTCGGTAGCGCGGGGCCCGGCGCATGGCTTCGGGTTCCCGGGTGCGTGCGTAACGCTTGACGGTGTTGAGGGCGAGGTTGAGGCGGCGGGCGCATTCGAGCAGGCCGACGCCCTTGTCGAGGAGGTCGTGGACCTGGTGCCACCGTTCACAGGTGGTCTGCTCGCGCACTCCTTCGGGGCGGGGCGGGTTGACGGTGGCCCAGCAGGAGCTGTGGGAGCGGACCTCGGCCAGGGCCTTGTCGCAGAGGTTGTGCCACAGGTTCCATCGGTCGCTGACCTGCACCGCGTCGGGCAGGGCCGGCGTATGGCCTCGCCGTAGGAGGCAGAGCCGTCCCGGCAGACGACCTCGGCGCCGGGATGCTCGCGCAGCCACGCCTCGAGGGTGTTCCCACTGCGGTCGGGGAGCACGTCGATCCGCTCGCCGGTCTCGGCGTCGATCAGGACGGTGGCGTACCGGTGTCGGCGCTTGAGGGCGAAGTCGTCCACGCCGAGGACCCGTGGGACCCGGAGCGGGGGCAGAGACAGCCGCATGAGCATCCGCAGTGCGGTCGAGCGTGACACCGCGGCGGCCAGAGCGCCGGACAGACGGGCGCCCGCCCGGCCCGCTAACTCCTTGACCACGGATACGAGTCGGTCAGGGGCCGGTCTGCGAGAACCGCACCAGGCCCACCGCGTCCCGCTTGAACTCCTCGGGGCAGTTCTGCCGCTTTGCCGCCCTGGATCACCTCCCCTGGATGCCGAAACATCCAGCGTTCAGGTGCCGGAACCGCGGGCGTCGCACCACTCGCTGGGCACCCCCGGTGACAACTTTGGGGGTGCCGTTCTCCATCAGTCGTGTAAGCGGAAAATAAAGGAGATGCGGGAGTGTGGCATGGGTGATGAGTTTCCGCTTTCTGGAGAGCCGATTACTTCTCGTGTGTCGCCGCCTACGGATGTTGAACTACACAGTGTAACGTCGGCTGGCAAATTTTTTGAGGCCCAACGAGGCTGGAATGTAAAGGCTGCTGATGCGGCGGTAGCTAGAAACTTGTCTGATCTGCTGGGCGGATGCATTCGAGGTACCGGATCCGCGAACTATCCATTCGAGGTGGTGACCCCGTCCACTTCAGTGAGGGTCATCGTTCCTGAGCGGGGGTCGATCGTGACGGAAATCCGACTGTGCAGGTCTCAGCGATCAAGGACCGCGACTGGCAGACGTCCTGAAACTATCCGGGGAGCGGCGATTGCACGGCACGGATTCCACCCGTACATTTTGGTGAATTTTCAGTTGCGAGACCTACCGCAGGCTGGTGATTTTTTCTTTCAATCCACATCCTGGAGTTTCGTCGAACCGGCAGGACGGCTCCTGAGGGAGCTGTCCTGCCGGGAGGGGGAGGCGGTAAGGGTGTCGCTGTGTCTCCGATGGCCCTGCTCGAAATGTCGCGACACCGGCGATAGCCGGTCGCAGGGACCCGGCCTGTGCTTCCCGTGAGGCTACGGCTGGTTGTCTGATAGTTGCCCGGTTAGTAGGAGGGTCTGCTGCGAATTGCTCCCGAGAGAGAACGAGAGGCGACTTCCAATGTTGCGCTTTCCACGACCCGTTGGTCGCACGTCGACGCGGCAACCAGCGCCAATCAGCATGTTTCGGCGCTCGATAGAGTCCTTGCTGTTTGCCCACTCCTCGACATAAGTGCGACCCGTGTCGACCCACTTACTGGTAGGTGGTTGATATGGCCGCTGCTTCAAATCGTCCAGCTTGGCCGAAAGGGCCTTGTGTCGCCGTTCGAAGCGAATGGCTCCTTCTGGCCCGCGGAAGAGGCCGCGTTCGTATCTGTCTGTCTCGAGCCGATCGAGAGCATTTTCAATCTCCTCGATTTCCTGACGGTGATCTTCGCCGGGATCTACGGCCTCTGTTTTGACCGGCCATGAACCAATCATTTCGAGGAATTTCTCCTCCGTATACCTGTCGACGGCGTCTGCTGACACTGAGGTCGGGGCAGGGCAATGTCGGCCACGGTAGCGCGAACGACAGACGTAGGTGCGGCGGTCCTTGCGTCCCTTCTCTGTTGCCCAGCCCTGATACATGCGGTCATTGCATGAGGCGCAGAAGACGACTCCGAGCAAGGGGTGGGCAGAGGCGGCTCGCCGCTGATCGGGCAGGGCTCGCCTCTGGAATTCGAGTTGAAGGGCGTGCCACGTTTGCGCATCGACGAGCTCGGGTCCTCGTAGCACGGCGTTGGCCTTGTCGTCGCGGACGACTTCCCCGTGGTGTTCCACCCGGCCACGTACCCGCTCGGACTGGATGATGGCCGCAACACTGCCACTGGTCCAAGCGATCTTGGGATTGACCGGCCTGCCGGCGTTGAGGTGTCGTTGGTTAGTGGGGCAGGGCACTCCTCGTTTCTGGAGGTCGGCCGCGATCGCTACGTAGGACTCGCGGGCGATGACGCGTTCCGCGATCTCTCGGACGATCTCTGCCGCAGGTGGGTCCTCGACGAGGTGAACACCGTTCCCGTCCGGGGTCGGTACTGCGCGGTATCCGTACGGGGCAAGGCCACCGCCCCACCGACCGTGCCTGCGCAGGTAGTCGTGGGATCCGGTCACCCTCTCGCGGATGGCTTCCGCCTCCATCTCGGCAAACGCGGAGACGATGTATGCGATGACACGGCCGATAGGGGATCGGATGTCGATGGTCTCCGTCGACGAGATGAGATTTTTGTTGTGTGCGTGGCACCACTTAATCATCTCGGCGAAGTCGGAGACCTTTCGGACGAACCGGTCCAGACGCCAGAACATCAAGGCGTCCCAATCGTCAGGCCTGGCCAGCCAGCGGGCCAGCTCGGGGCGCTCCCACGGACTCTTTTGCGACGCTGAAACGTCGATGTCTTCTGCCCAGCCGACGATCTTTGCTGAGCGTGCAGCAGCGGCGTTGGTGATGCTTGCTCGTTGTCGTTTGGGGGACGTGGTGACATCGGTCTTGTCCGATAGGCGGATCACGCCGATCACGCGCTCGGGCGGCGTCTCGTTCTGGGCGAAGTAGTGTGCATCCACGTAATTAGGATGGCCGTCCTTCTACGACCCGAAGGACACCGACGCGGTCGAACTGATCCAGGACCGCAGCCACGGCATGGTCCGCACCGAGGTGCGCTGCGCCCGCTGCGGCTCGCACCTGGGCCATGTCTTCGAAGGCGAGGGTTACCCCACGCCGACCGATCAGCGGTACTGCATCAACTCGATCTCGCTGCGGTTGGTTCCCGAGGAGGGATAGGGGACCCGGGGGCCTGAGTTCCCGGCGGCGACCGCAAGAGATCCGCAAGTCAAGCGGGGGGCCATCCGAGGCCGGGCCCCGGTCTGTGTGAGCCGAATTCCTGGAGGGCTCACCTCTATTTCGACGTGGCTATTTCGGGATGCGAGCGTCCGGGTGCCTGTCACTGCCCGCACCACGGCAGGACGGCTGGTCGGCTATGCCAATACCACGGCCGTCGTTGCGCGTCCTTCAGGCGCGGCGCACTGTACGGGGCCGCGGGAAAATCCGAGCGCGACGACCCGTCAGCGACACCGGCGGGCGTTGAGCCGGGCGGCCTGGCGCGTCAGGTAATCGCGCTCGGCGAGGTTGGGTGCCTTTTGGGCCGCCTCGGCGTACAGCCGTGCCGCCGTCGCCAGGTCGCCGTCGCGCTCGTGGAGGTACGCCGCCACCGCGGCGTGGCGGGGCAGTGAGTCGTTCAGCGCCGCGAGCGCCGCCAGCCCGGCGCGCGGTCCGTCGGCCTCGCCGACGGCCACTGCGCGGTTGAGCCGGACGACCGGGCTGTCGGTCAGGCGCGCGAGCTCGTCGTACCACTCGACGATCTGCACCCAGTCAGTCTCCTCGGCGGTGGGCGCGTCAGCGTGGAGTGCCGCGATGGCGGCCTGGGCCTGGAACTCGCCCAGCCGGTCGCGGGCGAGGGCCGCCTGCAGGATCTCGACGCCCTCGGCGATCGACTCGGTGTCCCACCGGCCGCGGTCCTGCTCGGCGAGCGGCACCAGGCTGCCGTCGGGCGCGGTCCGGGTGGCGCGCCGGGCGTGGTGGAGCAGCATGAGGGCGAGCAGCCCCGCCACCTCGGGGTGGTCGATCGCGGCCGCGAGCTGCCGGGTGAGCCGGATGGACTCGGCGGCGAGGTCGACGTCGCCGGAATAGCCCTCGTTGAAGACCAAGTAGAGGACACGCAGCACGGTGGCGACGTCGCCGGGCTGGTCGAACCGCACGCCGGAGACGGTGCGCTTGGCACGGCTGATGCGCTGCGCCATGGTCGCCTCGGGCACCAGGTAGGCCTGGGCGATCTGGCGGGTGGTCAGCCCGCCGACGGCACGCAGCGTGAGCGCGACCGCGGACGACGGCGTCAGCGACGGGTGGGCGCACAGGAAGTAGAGCTGGAGCGTGTCGTCCACCGCGGGCGCGGGCCCGGGCGTCGGCTCCTCGTCGACGAGATCCTCACGCCGGCGGCGGGCGACGTCCGCCCGGGTCGCGTCGAGGAACCGGCGCCAGGCCACGGTGACCAGCCAGCCCTTCGGGTCCCGCGGTGGGTCGGCCGGCCAGACGCGGACCGCCTCGACCAGCGCGTCCTGTGCGGCGTCCTCGGCCGCCGCGAAGTCGGCTCCGCGGCGGACGAGGATCCCGAGCACGCTCGGCGTGAGGCTCCGGAGCAGGGCCTCGTTCATCGATGAGGTCACTCCGTGATGGTGGGCGGGCAGGCCAGGAACGGGCGCACCTCGAGCCACTCGTGGATCGGCTTCCCGCCCGCCCCAGGGGCGGCCGACAGGTCCCCGGCCAGCTCGATGGCGCGCTCGTAGCTGTCGACGTCGATCACCATCCAGCCGGCGATGAGGTCCTTGGTCTCGGCGAACGGGCCGTCGGTGACCGGCGGGCGCCCCTCGCCGTCGTACCGGACGAACGTCCCCTCGGGGGCGAGCGCCTGACCGTCGACGAACTCGCCGGTCTTCTCGAGCCGGGCCGCGAAGTCGTTCATGTACTGCACGTGCGCCGAGATCTCCTCCGGCGTCCACTGGTCCATGGGCACGTCGTTGACCGGAGCCGGAGCGCCGCGGTAGTGCTTGAGCAGCAAGTACTTGGCCATGGGTTTCTCCTCGATGCTGGTGCGACCCATTGTGGTCGCGTTCACCGCGGGGACGGAGCCGGTCACGGGTTCTCGACATCGCCGTCCGTTTTTTTTGGCTCTCGTGGATGAGCGTGGGTGAGCCGTCTCGCGGTGTCCGGGTCCACGGCGCGAGGGCGAGACGGAGCGAGGCCTTCCGGGATCAGCAGCGACCAAACAACTGAATGAGGCCATCGGACGACCCGCGGGGGTACGGCTGCGGGAGCAGGTCCGCCCGCAGCCGGTCAGTCGTCCTCGGGGCTCTCGGGGCGCAGCAGCGGGTGGGCGACGCCGGGATGGAAGGCCGCGGCCAGGTGCATCGGTTCGTCGGGAAGGTGGGGATGCGGCTCTGCCCCGGCAAGCCGATGTCCGGGCGGCGTGGCATCCACCGCCCGTAGGGCCCACATGCGTGCCTGCTCGGGTGAGGCATCGTCGGCGCCCGCCGCCACTGTTGGCCGCCTGGCCCCGGCCTCAGGAATCGGCGGACCACATCCGGCGGCCGCCGACCCAGGTGGAGCGGACGGGGATCTCGGAGATACCGTCCGGGTCGGTGCCGAACGGGCTGGCGCCCAGCACCACGAAGTCGGCGAGCATCCCCGGTGCCAGGCGGCCCTTGAGGCGGGACTCACCTGTGGCGTACGCGGACCCGACCGTGTACACCTCGAGTGCCTGGGCGACCGTCAGCCGCTGGTCGGCGCCGAGTACCCGGCCTTCGGCGGTGCGCCGGGTGACCATTGTCTGGACGGCGAGCAGCGGATTGAGCGGCCCGGCCGGGTAGTCAGAGGATCCCGCGACCGTGATGCCGGCGTCCAGCAGGGTGCGGTGCGCACACGCCCGCTCGGCGCGCTCGGCGCCGTAGTAGGCGCTGAGCTTGGCGCCATGTCCGTGGACGAAGGCGCCGAACGGGACGGGGGTGACCCCGTTGCGTCGGATCCGTTCGACCAGGGCGTCGTCCACCAGGCTGCAGTGCTCGATCCGGTGGTTGACCGTGTTCTGCGGGTGCAGGGCGCGGGCCCGCTCGATGGCGTCCAGCACCTTGCCGACCGCCAGGTCGCCGTTGGCATGGACGCCGACCCGGAGCCCGGCAGCGTGCGCCGCCTCCACCATGGCTGCCAGCTCCTCGTCGCCCATCACCTGGATGCCGTTGTCACCGCCGGTCTCCGCCCGGTACGGCCTGCTGCACAGACAGGTACCGCCTGCCAGCGCGCCGTCAGCCATCAGCTTGACGCCGACCACCCGCACCCACTCGTCGCCGAAACCCGCGCGCAGCCCGACCCGGCGCAGTTCGTCCAGGTACCGGTACCACAGCAGCATGCCGACCCGGGCGGTCAGTCGGCCGCGCTCGGACGCGAGCTGGTACAGCCGCAGCTCCTTGGGAGTGACCAAGGCGTCGCACCAGGAGGTGATGCCGGTGGCGTGCAGATCGGTACAGACCTCTCCCAGTGGCTCGACGAGATCCTCGATGCTGTGGCTGGGCAGGAACTCGGGGTCACCGACGGCCCGGTACCACTGGTCGAACCAGGCCCGCTCGTACATCCAGCCGTCCAGCCGCCCGGTGGCGTCCCGGCCCAGGTCGCCGCCTGCCGGCGCGGGATCGTGGTCGTGGAATCCGGCGAGTTCCAGCGCGGGCGAGTTGGCGATGGCCATGTGGTAGGAGAAGTGGAGGACCACCACCGGGCGGCCCGGGGCCAGGGCGTCCAGGGCGGCACGGTCGAGTCGGCCCTCGGGGTCGGCGCGCGGGTCGTAGCCCTCAGCGGTCACCCAGCCGCCGGGCGGGGTGGCCGCGACGGCGGCGGTGATGCGCTCGCGCGGCGGTACGGAGGTGTCTCCGCTGCCCAGGTGGAGGCCCAGCTTGGCCTCGGCGAGGCCGGAGGGGTGGCAGTGCGCGTCGTGGAAGCCGGGTACGACGTGGCCGTCACCGAGGTCGATGCGCTCGGCGGCGGGGAAGGCCGCGGACAGCTCGGCCGGACCTCCGGTGGCAACGATCCGGCCGGCCAGGACGGCGAGGGCCTGGGTCTGAGGTCCGGCAAGGGTGGTGATCGCGCGGGCGTGGAAGATCCGCACCTTCTCCGGCCGGTACGGTGCGGCGGCCGAAGCCGGGTGGGCGGATTGTGGAAAGGCGGTCGGTGTCGTCATGGCGGGCTCCTCAGACTGCGGCGGATGCGGATGCGGATGCGGATGCGGATGCGGGGGCGGACGGCTCGTCCTGGAGTACGGGCGCACCGCCGCAGGCCCGCAGCACGAGCTCCACGGCGACCGCGACCACGACGTTGACGGCCAGCGAGATCAGCCCGGTGCTGATGGCGCCGTGGTAGGAGCTGCCGAAGGTGAGCCAGATCAGTACCGCCTCGCCGGCGACGATGCCGGCGCCGGCCGACCAGGCGCGCAGCAGCGGGCGGCGGGTGAGTGCGGCGGCGGTGGCGGGCGCCATCTGTCCCAGGCCGCTGTACGTGAGCAGCAGCAGGTTGGCCAGTGCGTCCGGGCGGGTGATCGCGAGCACCAGCGCGAGGGCGATGGCGATGACGACCATGCCGTGGTTGACCAGCAGCCCGGAGCGGGCGTCGCGCGGGCGCAGCACATTGCGGGCGACCAGGGTGGACATGCCGAGCACGATGCCCGCGGAGGGCACCATGGCGGTCGCGGCGGCGGCCACAGCGATGACGCCGAGCAGCCAGTCGGGCATCGCGCCGGAGGCCAGCTGGAGCAGGACGCCGTTGGCGGCGGGCGAGGCCGCGCCGCTGAGCGTGGTCAGCGCGGTGAAGCCGACGATCATCGGGATGGCCTGGGTGGCGCTGTACACCGGCATCCAGATGCTGTTCTGGCGCAGCGCCCGCTCGCTGCCGGCCGCCATCAGGGCGGGCCAGCTCTGCGGCATCGTCAGGAAGAGGATGCTGAAGAAACTGGTGAGCATGGAGGTGAAGAACCACACCTGTCCGTGCGCCCCGGCGGCGGGCACGCTCAGCAGCTCCGAGTGGTGGTCGCGCAGTTGGGCGCCGAGGTGGCCGATGCCGCCGTTGAAGTGCGCGGGGACCATCACCAGCAGCACCAGCAGCGCGACGACCATCAGGCCGTCCTTGAGGTAGGCCGCCTTGGCGACGCCCTGGATGCCGGACCACAGCACGAAGGCGGCCACCAGCACCGAAGCCGCGATCATGGCGGGGGTGCCGGCGCCCTCGTTGCCGGTGGCCAGCTCGATGACCAGACCGAGTCCGGTGATCTGCAGTTGCAGATACGGCACCAGGAAGACGACGCCGAGGAGAGAGGTGAGCCCGCCGAACAGCCGGCTTCCGTAGCGGTCGGCGAAGAAGTCGCCCTGGGTGAGATAGCCGCGGTCGCGTCCCAGCCGCCAGATGACGGGGGCGATGACGTAGAGACCGACATAGGCGAGCGGCAGGTAGGGCAGTGCGTAGGTGACTGCCACACCCGAGGTGAAGGCAAGTCCGGCAAGGCCGAGGAAGGTGAAGGTGGTGTAGATCTCGCCTGCCTGCAGCAGCCAGGTCGTGAAGGCACCGAAGTTGCGTCCTCCGACGCTCCACTCCTCCAGGCTGGCAGCGGGCCGGCGGCGGCCGAGCACGCCGAGGGCGCCGATGGCGACCATGCCCAGGACGCAGACGAACAGGGTGACGGACATCAGAGCTCCTCCCCGGTCAGAGCGGCGGCCGCCTTGAGGCGGCAGCGCTCCACATAGGCCAGCGTGGGGGTCAGTGCGAGTACCCACCCGACGGACCAGACCAGCAGCGAGGGCAACCCCAGCCATAGCTGGGGGCCGTTCACGAAGGGCAGCCATACGGCCGCCAGCAGCGCCACCACGGGCACCGCGAGAAATGTCAGCGCAAGGGGCATGTTCGTGCTCCGGATTCCGGAAAGGGCTCCAGCCCGCGTTGCTTGCGGGGCAGGATCGGATCGCAGCAGCATCGGACCGCGCTGGCATTCAGGTCTTGATTTCGCAGCAAACCGGCGTTCAGATGGCGTGCATGAAGTTTTCCGCCGACCTGGACGAGACGGACCTTGCGCTCGTCACCGCGCTGCAGTCCGCCCCGCGGGCCTCCTGGGCACTGGTCGGCCGGGCACTGGGCATCAGCCCGGTCACCGCCGCCCGGCGCTGGGAGCGGCTGCGGAAGACCGGACTGGCCTGGGTGACCGCGTACGGCGGCGACTTCGTCGCCCGACACCATGTGGTGGCATTCGTCGAGGTGGACTGCGTGCCCTCGCGGCTGTCCTCGGTGGTGGCCGGGCTGGTGGAGCAGCCACAGGTGGCCAGCGTGGAGCACACCTCGGGGCGGCAGGACCTTCTGCTCACCGCGCTGGTCTCGGATCTGGCGGCGCTCTCCCGGCTGCTCACCGAGGTGATCGGCCGGCTGGACGGGGTGCTGGCCACCCGCAGCCAGATCGTCACCGAGCTGCTCACGGAGGGCTCCCGCTGGGACCTGCGGGCCCTTGACATCAACCAGCGGCAGGTGATGCGCGACGGTCGCGACGACCTGGCGGTCCAGGCGTCCGACCCCACCCCCGCGGCGGAGGACATCCCGCTGATGCTGGCGCTCGGCCGCGATGGACGGCTCGGCTATCAGGAGCTGGCGCAGCTCACGGGGATGAGCGAGTCAACCGCCCGGCGGCGCACCACGCGGCTTCTGCGCACCGGCGTGCTGCTGCCGCGGTGCGAGATCGCGCACTCGCGGTCCAACTACCCGGTGTTCGTCACCTACCGGGTGAACGTCCGGTCGGCCGCATTGGCGCGAGTGGCTTCCGGGCTGTCCGGGGTGCCGTCGGTTCGGATGTGCGCCTCGATCTCCTCGGCACACAACCTGGTGGTCAACGGCTGGGTGCGGTCGGTGCCGGACAGCCGACGCTTGGAGGAGTACCTGGTGGAACGGTTCCCGGAGATCACGGTGACCGACCGGTCGCTCACGCTGGCGAACTTCAAACGGATGGGCTGGATCCTGGACGACGAAGGCCGGGCGGTGCGCCCGGTCCCCATCGACCTGTGGCGTGCCCCAGCCATGGTGTGACGGCGGTTGGTACTCAGTGAGAATTCGTGCCCTGAGCTGGTTGTTCGCAGTCGTCCTCGGGGCTCTCGGGGCGCAGCAGCGGGTGGGCGACGCCGGGAAACACGCGTGCCCTGATCACCGGCTCGGCCGCCCCGCCCTGGACCACGGTCTCGGCGACGCCCCAGGGGCGGCCGTGCAGGACGACGGCCAGCGTGTACGAGGACGAGCACCCCATGCAGTCGTACCGGTCCGCCCACGTCTCCACATCCGTGACGCTGCCGGGGTAGCGCGCCACGTGCCGGTGCCGGGCATGGCAGTGGTCGCACGTCTCGCCGGGCTCGCAGGTCCCGCCGCAGGGGCACGGCACGTCGAGCGAGTCCGCCGGGCGCCAGCGCTGCGTGAGGACGGCGTCACGGGTGGCGCCCATGTCCTTCATCGCCTTCAGATTGCGGGCGGCGACGTTGTACGACTCGCCGGTGGCGGCCATCCGGTCGCGGATGACGTCTTTGCGTCCGCGGTTCGTCGTCATCGGTTCCTCATCTGTTCCTACGGGGGGTCACGCAGCCCGCAAGGAGGTCCACGAGATCGGCAGGTTCCACGGTACCCGGCGCCCCGGGCGGTCCGTGCCACCTGCCCGGCCGGGGGCAGACGCTCAGGAGTCGACCGCGACTTCCCGTACGCGCTGTTCGCGCCGCACCCCGAGCGGCGCTGGGTGCTGGAGCCGTATGAACCGACCGCGGCGGATCCGGAGTTCGGCCCGGCGGTTCGTGGAGTGGAACGGCCTCGCGTACGGCATCCAGCGGGCGGGCGGGCCGCACGGCCCGCCCGCCACACCGCCGAAACTCCGGGACGATGGCCTCCCGAGGCCTCGCGGTCGCCGGTGTGCGCGGCGGTGACTTCGACGAAGAGGAGCAGGCCGAGGCAGTCGGTGATCACGTGTCGTTCGCGACCCGCCCGAACCACAACCCGGTCCGACCGGCCAAGCACGGTCATCGGTACGACAACGGCTTCTCAGTCGACCGGCCCGCCCGCCACATAGATGACCTGGCCGGAGACGAACCCCGCCCCGGGGCTCACGAGGTAGGACGCCGTATGGGCGATGTCCTCCGGCTGACCCACTCTTCCGACCGGAATGGACTGCGCCGCGTTGCGCTGGAACTCCTCGAAGCCGAGGCCCAGCCGGCGGGCCGAGGTCCTGGTCATGTCGCTCACCACGAAGCCCGGGGCGATCGCGTTGGCGGTGATGCCGTGCCGGCCGAGCTGCAGGGCGAGCGACTTGGTGAAGCCGAGCAGCCCCGCCTTCGCGCTGCTGTAGTCGACACGGGCGGCGTCACCGACCGCGGAGATGCTCGACATGGTGACGATCCGCCCCCAGTCGGCCGCGATCATGTGGGGGGCGACAGCCCGGGTGACGAGGAACGGGCCGCGCAGATTGACCCCCAGGACCGCGTCCCACTGCTCCGTGGTCATCTCCACGAGGTCGGCACGGGGACCGACGCCGGCGTTGTTGACCAGCACCGTCGGCGGGCCGAGCTCGGCGGCGACCCGGGCGACGGCGGCGGTCACCGCCGCTTCGTCCGCGACGTCGGCGGCGACCGCCGTCGCCGACCCGCCGTCGTCCTTGATGGCCTGCACGGTGCCGGCGCAGTCCGCCTCGTCCAGGTCGATCACACCGACCGCGAGGCCGTCGCGGGCCAGCTGCCTGGCCACCGCGGCACCGATGCCGCGTGCTGCGCCGGTGACAATGGCCGTGCGTGGAAGATGAGTCGTGTATGTCATGGGCTCAAGTTCATGACATGGGCGCGCTGTTGCCAACTGAATTGGCCCGGGTCTCCACGACCAGCCAGGACACGACGGGCGGCGAGTCCACCGCTGCGGCCGGCGCCCCACACCTTCTGGTACTGCAGCCGGACTTCGGCGTGTGTCCTGGTCAACGGCTTGAGCGTGGGGATTGTAGCGGGATGGTGCCACCGGTGCGCTCACCGAAAGGTTCCGAGCATCCCGCAGGAATCATCCGTCAGCGTGAGTGGCGGAGCACTGGGTCGGACCTCACCCTCGCCTCTGCTCGGTCGGTGGCTCGGGCACGGGATCGCTGCCGTGCCAATCGGCCTGTGCGGAAAGTGCAGGGTGCATCCGGGGATCCCCGGGCGTCCGGGCGGGCGTTCTCCCGCCGGGCATACAACACGCGCCCGGCACCTATGAACTGGGCGCTGTCACCTGCCGATGAGGTCCTTCAGGGGTCCGGTTGACGGTGCCTCAGAGCGATGTGAGAGATTGTCACTCCACTTATGGAGAACCGATTGACAGATCGGTGGCGAGAGGGGTGGCGGATGGCAGATGCGGGGTCGAAAGGTCATGTCAACCCGCTGCTGCGGCAGCTGTGTTGGGCGTATGCGGCGCCATAGCAGGCGTCCGAGGAGGCGAAGGTCCGGTGATAGCATCCCTGCATCTGTGATCTTGATCCACTTGACGCAGATGCTGATTTGCGATCGGCGGCAGGCTTTCCGCTTAACAGCAGGTGAACCGTGCCGATCAGCTGTGTTGCGGGTCCTCGCGAGGTGTATCCGCAGCCGTCCGCATGCCATGCGCCGGGAAAGGTTTCCATGAATCGAGACGCACTTGTGTGGTGCTTGGTTGCGGTGGCGGCGATAGCCGTTGTCGCGGTCGTGGCACTCGTCGCCCGCAACAGAGCACTGGGGGCGAAGAAGCAGCATACCGAGGCCGAACTGAGGCGCCAGCTACTCACGACAGACAGCCACCTGCACTCGTCGCGCGCCGAGCTGCAGAGGTTCCGGAACGAGCAGGACGCCACGCTCCGCGAAGCCAAGGAAGCGGCGGAGGAGAACACCAAGGCCGTCCTCAAGGGTGCCGCCAGCTTCCTGCAGAGCCTCGCGGCCGAGCAGACGACACTTCTGGACGGCATCCAGCGCAAGTACGGTGGACACGCCGTCCTCAGCGACCTGTTGGACGTCAACCACGCCAACGCCCAGATGGCGCGCAAGGCTCAGGGCATCGCCGTCATGTGCGGTGCGCCGCTCGGCCGTCGGAACAGGCCCGCCAGCGTCTACGACGTGGTGCGCAGTGCCCAGGGCCAGATCCGCAACTTCCACCGGGTCGCCATCATGCAGCAGACCGGTCTCGCCCTGAAGGCGTCCGCGGTGGCGCCCGTCGCCCTCGCCGTGGCGGAGCTGCTTGACAACGCTGCCAGCTTCTCGCAGCAAGACGCGCCGATCGAGGTGACGTTCCAGCGCATCCAGAACAACCTGTGCATCGTCATCGACGACGCCGGTGTCAGCATGAACGACGAAGAGCGGCAGCGGGCGACCGCGCTGCTCTCCGGAGAAGTCGCCCCCCATCTGTCGCAGCTCGGGACTCAGCCGAAGTTCGGCTTCCCGGTCGTCGGCCTGATCGCGCGTCAGCACGGTTTCAAGGTGGACGTCACCGGAGTCTCCCGATACGGCGGCGTCAGGGCCGTCGTCCTCTTGCCCGAGGAGCTGTGGACCATGGAGGAGATACCGCCCGCCCAGGAGGCTCCGGTCAGCAATATCCGGCACGCCACCGAGAGCCGGCCCCAGAGCGCGACGTCGCGCACGATGCACGGTCTGCCCAAGCGCGGCGCACGCCAGGCGCCCATCGCGAGCGTCCCCGATCCCGACACCACCTCGTCGGCGCCGCGGACCCTGGGGGAGACAGGCCGCGCTTCCGGGCGCAGCCTGGGGGCCTTCCAGCGCGGCACGCTCTCCGGCCGCAACCTTGACGCCACCTCGCTCGAAGGGTCCGAAGACGCATGACCGCAGACCTGTCGTGGATGCTCGAGGACATCGTGCACAACGTGCCCCGTGCACGGCACGCCGTCCTGCTGTCCGCGGACGGCCTTCCTCGCGGCGCGACGGAAGGCCTGGCCGAGAAGGATGTGCGCACCATCTCCGCCGCCATGGCCGGGATGCAGTCGCTCAGCCGGGCGACGGCCCACTTCGCCGGACCGGAGGAGGACCGGCAGTGGAACCAGACCGTCATCGAGTTCTCGCATGGCTGGAGCTTCCTGATCGGGGCAGGGCAGGGCGCCTACCTCGCCGCCGCAGCCGCGCCCGATGTGGACATGCAGCAGATCTCCTTCCGCATGCACCGCCTTGTTGCCCGGCTGGGCAACAACCTCACCTCGCCGCCGAGGGTGAGCGCCGAGGACGCCGGAAGTGCGCGGGGGAGCGCCCCCCGGCAGCAGGGCTCCGGTGACGCGGGATTTGTTCTTGGTGAGCTCGACCAGGTGATGTCCGAGGTCAAGGGTGCCCGCCACGCGGTGCTGCTGGGATCGGACGGCCTTCCCCGCGGGGCGACCAACGGGATGAGCCGCGACCTCGCGGACACGATCTCCGCGGCCATGACGGGCATCCACGCCTACAGCCGGGTCACCTCCCAGTTCGCGGGGGCCCTCGAGGACGCGGAATGGCGTCAGACGGTCATCGAGTTCCAGCACGGCTGGATCTTCCTGATGGCGGCCGGCCCCGGTGCCTTCCTGGCCGCTGCCGCCGAACACGACTGCGACATAGAGGAGTTCACCACGCGTCTGCACGAGGTGGTTCCCAGACTGACCGCGGCGGCGACACCGGGGAAGGGGACAGGCCATGCCTGACGGGCCCGAACAGGATGAAGAGCTGGAACTGACGTCTCCGTTAGTCCCCCTCTTCGTGATCACGAACGGACGAGCGCTGCCCCCGGACCACGAGTACGAGCACACGACGCTCGTGACGGCGGCAGCAGAGGACGGACCGGTCGCGGCGCGCACGATGTCCCCGGAAGCGGGGCAGGTCATGGACCTGGTCGCGAGCGGCTTCCTGTCCGTGGCCGAGGTGGCAGGGCACACGCACCTGCCCCTGGGTATCGTCCGCATCCTGCTGGCGCAGTTGGAGGAGGACAGTCTCATCCTCGTGAGGAGACCGATACCGCGCGCCGAACGTGTCGACAGAGAACTGGTCAGCGCCGTGCTCGAGGGCCTGAAGAATCGATTCGGAGCGTAACGCGTGTACCTGGATCCAGATGTCTCCCACGCGGTGAAGATCCTCATAGTGGGGCACTTCGGGGTCGGCAAGACCACCTGCATCGGCAGTCTCTCCGAGATCGAGCCCCTACGGACCGAGGAAGAGATCACCGAGGCCAGCGTGGGCTTCGATGACCTGTCGGGCACACCCGACAAGAAGACCACCACCGTCGCCATGGACTTCGGCCGGCTCACCCTGAGCGACACCCTGGTGCTCTACCTCTTCGGAACGCCCGGCCAGGAGCGCTTCAAGGAGATGTGGGAGGAGCTCTCCCGGGGCGCCCTGGGCGCGCTGGTACTGGTCGACCCGGAGCGACTGCACGAGTCCTTCCCCGTCCTGGACCTCGTCGAACGTTTCGGCCTGACGTACGCCATCGCCGTGAACCACTTCGAGGGCACCACGGACTATCCGCTCGACGAGGTGCGCGAGGCCCTGAACCTCACCGCCGAGACCCCTGTCGTGGAGTGCGACGTACGGGACGAGAACTCCTCGGCGCAGGCCCTCATCACCCTCGTGAAACACCTCATGTCCCAACTCGGCTAGGAGCGCAGGAATGCAACAGCCACTTGAACCGCAGGAGATACCCCCCGGCTGCCCCGCGCACGGGAACGTCCAGATGTACGGCCCCTCGTTCGGAGCCGACCCCGACAGCCACTACGCACAGCTGCGTTCGTTCGGTCTCAGTGCGCCCGTGGACATCGCCCCCGACGTCCAGGCCGAGCTCGTCACCAGCTACGACGCCGCTCTGTACGTCCTGCAGAACCCCGCCTCCTTCGTGCGCGACTCCCGCCGCTGGAACGCCCTCAACGAAGGGCGCGTCCCGGCCGACAGCCCGGCACTGCCCATGATGGGTTACCGCCCCAACGCGCTCTTCAGTGACGGTGCGGCACATGCCCGACTGCGTCAGGCCGTTACCGACAGTTTCGCCACGGTCAACGAGCACCAGCTCATCAGGCAGACACAGCAGTCCGCCAACTACCTGATCAGCCAGTTCAGTACCGACATCCGCGGCCAGGCGGAGCTGATGGCCGAGTACGCCCAGCCGCTGCCTCTGCTGGTCTTCAGCGACCTGTTCGGCTGCCCGCCCGAGATCGGCGACCGCGTGATCGCCGGGATCAGTGGCATCTTCGAGGGCACACCCGGGGCCGACGAGGTGCTCGGCGGGGCGCTCACCGAGCTGATCGCCCTCAAGCGGCGGCGCCCGGCAGCCGACCTGACGACGCGTCTGATGGGGCACGCGGCCCAGCTGAGCGACGAGGAGGTGCTGCACCAGCTGGTCACCCTGCTCTCCGGTGGCACCGCGCCGCTGGCCGCGGCCATCGGCACCAGTAGCGCCCTGTACCTCGGAGAGGACTGGCAGGTCGGCCTCCCGGTCGAGGACGCGGTCTCCCAGACCCTCTGGAACTACGCGCCGATCGCCAACTACGCGGCCCACTACCCGACTCACGACGTCGAGCTCGGCGGCAGGGTGATCCGGGCCAACGACCCGGTCCTGATCTCATTCGCCGCGGCCAACACCGACCCGAAGCTGACCGAACACCGCGAACAGCTCAGCGCCAAGGCGCACTTGGCGTTCGGAGCGGGCCCGCACGCCTGCCCCGCCAAGGACCCGGCTTTCATGATGACCGTGACTGCCGTCGAAGCACTGCTCAACCGGCTTCCCGACGTCGAGATGCGTGTCCCGTTCAAGGCGCTCACCTGGGCGCCGAGCCCGTGGAGCCGCTCGCTGGTCACCCTCCCGATCCGCTTCACCCCGGGGGCTGTTCCCCAGGCAGCCGAGTCGGCCGGATCGAATGCGGGCCAGATGACCCAGCAGCAGACAGCCGCCTCCTCGCCCTCCACCGCCGGACCCTCGCGTACGAACGCCGGTGTCGCGCCGCAGCCCAAGGGCGGCCTGTTCAGCCGCTTCCTGGCGTGGACCAGGGGCGAGTGAGGGAAGTGTGATTTTAGTAACCTCCTGAGTACTCAGTGGTAGTGGATGCTTTAACGATCATGTGGGTATGCATGGCGGCTGGTTCTCAGAAAGGAGCCGCCACCATGGGCGTTGCCACAACTCCGTCGTACGACCGCAGGGCGTCCGCCTCCCTCTTCTCCCGTCTGCGGACGGCCAGAGGGCAGGCCGACCCCTTCCCGATATACGCCGAACTCCTCTCGCGGGGCGAGGTGGTGCCCGCCCCCTGGGGCGGCTCCTTCGTGACGGGCTTCGCCGTCTGCGACCAGGTTCTGCGCAGCCGTCAATGGCTGGAGCCCGACAGGAAATGGCGGGAGCGCCAGGGGCCCGGGACACGCTGGAACGCGCCCTCCTCACGCGAGATGAGCAACACGCTCGCCGCGCTCAATCCCCCGGACCACACCAAGGTGCGACGGGCGGCGGGCACCTTCGACCGAGCCACTGTGGAGCGCATCGGCCGCAATGTGAACCGGACCGCGGATGAGCTCCTCGACGCCTTCTCGGAGCGAATACGCACCGGCGAGGCGGACTTCTCGGAGCTTGTCTGCGAGGAGCTGCCGGTGGCCACCGTAGGTGACTGGCTCGGGCTGCCGCAGGCCGACTGGCCCAGGCTCCGGCAGTTGACACACGATCAGGTCTTCACCCAGGAGCTGCTGCCGTCGGCCAGCCAACTGGCATTGTCCGACGCGGCCACGGCCGAACTCCGCACCTATTTCATGGACCTGGTGCGTGATCGGCGCTCCCACCCCGGTGATGACCCCGTCACCCGGTGGATCCAGACGTGGGACGCGATCGAGCCCGACCAGGACAAGGCCGACGAGGCGGTCTATTTCCTGGTGTTGTTCGTCCTGCTGGCCGCCCTGGAGACCACCGCGACCCTCCTCTCGACGATGACACTCCGGCTCGTCGAAAGCCCGGAACGCTGGGACATGATCGCCGACAACCCGGGCCTCGTACCCGGGTTCGTGGAGGAGACGCTCCGCTACGACCCGCCCACCCACGTGATCAGCAGGGTCGCCTCGCAGGACTCCGTGCTGGGAGGCGTCGAGATCCGCCGCGGCGAGATGGTCCACCTCATGGTCGGAGCGGCGAACCGAGACCCGGCCAGGCACAGCGACGCGGACCGGTTCGACCCCGAACGCACGCCCGGCCACCTCGCATTCAGTGGCGGCATCCACTACTGCCTCGGCGCACCGCTGGCCCGCCTCGAAGCCCAGACCCTTCTCCGCCAACTGATCCGGCGCCTTCCCCGCCTCACCCTCGTACGCCCCCCGTCGATGGCGCCCCGTGTGGCGTTCCGGCGCCTGCTGAACCTGGACGTAGCCCTCGCATGACCGAATCGCCCCTCACCCCCGCACACGCCCGGACCGCTCCCAAGGCGATACGTGCCGAGCAGGACGGCCCCGTACTGCATGTCCGCCTCAACCCCTGGGGGCAGGACGACACGTTGGACGCCGCAGTCCTCGACGACCTCGTCACCCTGCTCGACGACCTCCACGAGAGACCCGATGTCCGGATCCTGACGCTGTCGTCACTGGGTACGGACTTCTGCCTGGGTGCCGACCGCAACGAGTACCAGGAGGCACTGGCCGCCGATCCGTCCGGAGTGGGCCTGCGGCGCATCGTCGACAAGGCGCACCGCCTGTGCCAGGCCCTGGAGAACACTCACGCGGTCACCATCGCCCGGTTGCACGGGCGGGTCATCGGCGCGGGTCTCGCCCTCGCCGCCTTCTGCGATCTGCGCGCCGGTGCCGACACCAGCCGCTTTCGCATGCCGGAGGTCGGCATAGGGCTACCGCCGGCGTGGGGCGGGGCGATGGGGCGCCTGGTCTCCGAGGCCGGCACCTCCAGGATTCGCGAGCTCATGCTCACCTGCGACGTCTTCGACGCCGACACGGCCCACCGTATCGGTCTGCTCCACCGGACCGCCCCAATCGACCAGCTGGACAAGGTGATCGATTCCTGGACCAGGCCCCTCGTCCGACGCTCGCCCGAAGCACTCGTCCTGACCAAACGGATGCTGGCCGGCTACGCACGGGCGGACAGGACGGCAGACGTCTCCCTGCTCGACTCCCATCTCCTGGCAGCCACTCTCCACCAGCACGCAAGGGGCTGATCCTCCCAGGCTGAGGCGAGCGTCCGGCCCGCCACGGGCCGCCGAGGCATGGGGACGGCCGGGTGCCTCGGCGCGTGTGGCGGGCACAGTGCGCGCGGCGAGGTACCTGACCACTCACGATCGGGTCGGGCACCTCGCGCTGCGCTCGAAGCCCCATCGGCTGGAGTACCAGGGCGTGTGTCGGAAGTCCCGCCTGCCCCGCGACGCCTGACACGCCCGCTCGCTGCGTTGTCGGGCTCGCCCAAGTACGTCCAGTACGAGGACGACCCTCCGCCTTGCGATCGCACGCACCAGACGCCGCCGGGCCCACCCTTCGGGCGGACGGCGGGACTTCCGACACACGCCCTAGGACCGCCGCACCCGTGCCGTCAGCCGGCTTCCCAGCCGTCTGCCGAACGTGCCCGGCCGGTTCCAGGCCCGGAACGCCTCCGCCGTGCGGCTGCTCCCCGTGCGCTCGACGGCCTGCTCCACCGCCGCGATCTCGCTGCCGGACAGGCCGCGCACCACCGGACGCAGTACCTCCTCCAGGAGTGTGGTCCGGGTCTCGTTCCAGGCTCGGCCCGCGTGCGGGTGGGCGCTCCAGACGGTGAAGCAGTCGGCGACGTACGCCGGGTCGGAGCGCAGCCGGGCCAGGATGTCGCCGTGTCGGGCTGCCCGGCCGTAGGCCGCGATCAGGTCCGCGTCGTCGCTGTGTACGAACGCGTACAGCTCCGCGTCGGGCCGGTCCCGCGCGAGCAGACTGTGGGCAAGGGCGCCGTAGGCGTGCTCCAGCACAGTGGGCTCCACCGGTTCGGCGCGGGCACGCAGAGCCTTTGCACGGTCGGGCCAGCCGGGCGCCGACTCACCGGACCTGACGTCGCGGGCGAAGTCCAGGAGTTGCAGCGCACCGCGGACCCGAGTGCCGATCTCATGAGGGAAGCAGCGCAACAGATCGTGGGCGAGTTCCGCAGCCTCCTCGTCGTCGGAGGGGGCGTGGAGTGCCGCGTCGACGAGGTGGGACCACGTACCGGCCGTCCGGTGCGAGTCCGAGCCGGACTCGCCGAGCAGAAGTCGGGCTTCGCCCGCCGTCGGGGTGGCGTCGCCCCAGATCAGCCCGACAGCGGTGCGCAGGACCAGCGGCTCCGCGAACGGCGAGAACCCGGCGGCGCGCAGCACCGTGTGCAGCGCCATGATGCGATCGGAGCCCTGCTCCTTCGCGCGGGGCGCCTCGGCGCACATCCGCAGATGCGGCAGTGCCTGCGCGCCGGTGAAGGGGAGAGCGACGCGAGTGAGGAGCTCCTCGGCGGCGGAGGGGGCGGCCAGGGCGAGTTGATCGAGTTCGCCCAGGAGCGCCGTGCGGACATCGAACTGTTCGTCCAGGAGGTCGAGCAGCGTGGGGACACTGTCCGGCGCCGGAGTTGCGAGCAGCGTTCGGGCCATGTGCCGGGCGACAGAAGGGAGGTGGTCGGTGAGGTCAATGTCGAGCAGTCGGGCGATCCGGAGCAGCTGCACCAGGCGCCCGATGGTCGCCCCGGTAGTGGACTCCGTTGCTTCCGAGGTGAGTTCGGCGAGCAGGTCCGGGCCGAGTCCGTCGGCCAGCTGCTTCACGGTGGCGGGTTCGGCGAACGCCGAGCGCGGCGGAAGTGCCAGCGCGGCGTCGTTGCGCCGAACCGCCTCCGTCACGAGCAGTGCGGCGAGCGGCGCCGTGGTGGTGGCAGGAGCACGTCCTTCGAGCGCTGCCAGCAGCCGGGCCACGGACGCCGATTCGGAGGCGCTGCGGTCGTCGGTCGGCGCCGTGAGTGCGGTGGTCAGCCGGTGCATCTGCTGTTCGTTCAGCGCGTACGGTCGCTCGCCGGCCCAATCCGCTGCTGCGGCACGCCCGTTCGGGCCGAGTGCGATGCCTGCGTGCAGTGCGGTGAAGGCGAGTGGTCCGGCGGCGAAGGGTTCGCCCGGCAGCGCGGCCGCTGCCCGGAACAGTTCCGGTGCGCGGCCGCGCCAGACCCGGGCGACGGTCTCCGCCCAGGCGTCGTCCACCGGGCCCTCCGGAGCGCGGCCGGCGCACATGAGCACACGGAGGCCCGGGTCGGTCAGCTCGTGTGCGTCGTCCGGCAGTACGCCGATGACCTGGTGAGGGGAGTGCGCCGGGCGGCGGGTGTACGTGGTGAACGTCAGCCGCTGGGCGTGCTCCGGCGGGAGTACGGCTCCGGCCAGCGCGATCCACCGGGCCACGTCCGCACTCTGCCGCTCCACGAGAACGAGCCGCGCCGACGACGGTTTCTCGCTCACCCGGCGCAGATCGGCGAAGACCGTCGCGAGCCAGGGGCTGCGGGAGACCGCGAAGTCGTTGAGCGCCTCCTGCCCGAAGGCGACGGAGGCGGGCAAGGCGGATATACGGTCCGGTGTGCCGCTGTCCGGCGTGGTCGAAGCCCAGCGCGGCGACCGCCACGCCGTGATCGGGAGCGCGTCGCCGGGCAGGCGCGTGCCGACCGGAAGATGCACCGCATGCGCGTGGAAGTGACCGGCGCCGGAACCCCCGAGTGCGACGGTGCGGCTGAGTAGATGGCTGCCGTCGGAGAGCGCGCTGAAGCTGAACGTCTCGGGAAAGGACCGGAGTTCGACGTTCGTGGGGTGATACGGCGCCCCGGCCGGAGGCTCGTAACCGAGCAACTTCTCCGCCTCGGTCAGCACCGGCGTGGGTATGCCACCACCGACCGCAGTGAACCGTGCGCCGACCCCGTCGTCCCCCGCAGAGGCAGAGGTGTAGTGCAACTGCGCGAGGCTCATGGGCCGGCCCTCTTCGTCCTTGCCGCGTACGTCCCCGTGCGCCAGCACACCCCGCCTCGTCGGCCGTCCGTCGTGGAACGGCCGCCCGGGCGCGGCGACGACCCCGGCGGGGAGCGTTCCGCAATCGCGGGAGCGACGCTATCAAGGTGCGCGGCTCCCGCAGGCACGCTGCCGAAACGTGATCTCTGTAACTTCTGCGGAGGCCTTCAGTTCGGCGGCGTCTCTCGCGTCGCCCGACGGGTGCGCTCAACTGCGTTACGTGGTCAGCGCTGGACGGCGTATGCGACGAAGCCGGTCCAGGCGGCGGGGGAGAGGGTGAGCTGGGGGCCCTCTTCGACCTTGGAGTCCCGGACGCGGACGGTGTCGGGGCAGGTGGCGACCTCTACGCAGTCGTCTCCGGATCCGCTGCTGTAACTGCTCTTGAACCAGGCCAGGTCTGTGGTACTCATACCGCTCCTCGCGTCCGCTCCAACAGACTCGTGGACTCCTTCAGGGAGAGAGCCTGTGAACGCATCCTGGCATACCGCATCTGGAGCGTGCTGACGACGGCAGGGTCGGAGTGGAGGTGACCGCTCTCCTGCCCCTCGGAGTAGGCGAACCACTTGTGGTCCGGGGTCTCCAACAGTCGGATGGGGCCGTGCAGACCGGCGTGGTGCTCCTGCAACTGAAGCATGATCTGCAACTCGATATTGCGCCGCCGGGCCAGTCCGACGATGTGGTCGATGAGTTCCCGGGTGACCTCGACTCCGCCGGTGTGTCGTCGGAACAGGTGCTCTTCGAGGATGAAGCTGTACGCGGTGTTGGGGCGTTCCGTCAGCAGAGCCTGCCGTTCGGCGCGGGCAGTCATCCGAGCCTCGATCTGTTCGTCACCCAATGGCGGAAGCTGGTCCCTGAACAGTGCTCTTGCGTATGCCTCGGTCTGCAGCAGGCCGGGAATCAACCGGCACTCGTACGTGTACAGGCTGGCCGCCTCCGTCTCCAGCTGCGCCCAATGGTGGAACCACTTCGCCAGCCCCCGCCGCCGCGACAAGTGCTTCGCCGCAGCCCTGATGACCCCGAACGCCTCCAGCACGTCCTCCGCCCGGTCCACGAACGCGGGCGGGGGGAAGCGGCGGCCCTGTTCGATCGAGGCGACCGTCGGCACCGAGTACCGCACCCTCGGGGCGAACTCCTCCTGCGTGAGCCGCGCCCGTTTGCGGAAGACCTTGACCACCTCACCGAACGCCTTCAGGGTGTCCGAGGGCTCCGGCTCCCCGTCCGCGCCCGTCGTGCCGCCTGTGCCACCCGCGCCGTCCGTCATGTCCGGCCACCTCCCGTGCCCGCCTGCCTCGATCCGCAGCTCGCCCATGGTCACGGACTGTTACACGTACTGTCCACCCGCTGTACCCGTACGCTGACTCAGCGTACGAGTTCGTGATCTGGTGGAACGGGTCTGGCGGCCGTCACGGTGAGCGCATGGAAGCACTCTCCGCCCCCCAATTGCCCGTTACCGTACGTGTGTTCGTGCAGCGGTTCAGCTCCACGCCACGCGGTGCCCGGCTCGCCCGACAGCTCGCGCTGCACCAACTGAACGGCTGGGGTGTCCCGTACCGCAGCGACGCGTCCGAGACCACCGCGCTGATCGTCGCCGAGCTGGCGGCGAACGCGGTGACGCACGGCCGGGTGCCGGGCCGGGACTTCGAGTTGAGGCTCGTGCATGCTCCGGGTGACCGGCACACGCTCGGCGTTCTGCGGATCGAGGTCACAGACACCCGGGGCGAGCTGCGGCCGCCGGGACCGGGGGAATTGGTGGCGCCACCGCCCGGTTCCGGCAGCGGCCACGGGCTGATCCTGGTCGAGGCGCTGGCCGACCGGTGGGCGGTGCTGGAGCGCGTACCGCCGGGCAAGACGGTCCGCGCCGAGCTGGACCTGCTGTACTGATTGCGGTGACCGCTCCCAGCGGCCGGTTCTGCTTGTTGTGGCGATCGAAAATGGGGCACTCTGGGCACATGACCGCCGAGCCTGCCGACTACAGCCAAGGCATCGACCCGGAACGCGCTCTGAAGTACGCCGTCCAGAACATCCGGGGCGATCGTGCCCAGATTGTCGAAGGGATCATCGAGCCTGTGTTGCCCACCTGGGATCGCGAGGCCACGGCCGAGGTGATCCGCGACCAGATCGAGCCGCGCGCCCGCGAACTGGGGTGTGTCACCGGCTCGGGGAACCTGGACCTGCCAGGCTCGTCGAACTGGTACGTACCCGACATCGCCGTCGTACCTGCTGCGGACGCGAAGGGCGCGGGTGCGCTGCTACCTGATCAGACACTGCTCGTGGTCGAGGTCACCAGCGAGTCTAACGCCGAAACGGACCGCGTCGTGAAGCGGCGACGGTACGCCGAGTACGGGGCGCCGCTGTATCTGCTGGTCGATCAGGTGGAACGGAGCGTGACTCTGTTTGCCGAACCCGGACGTCTGGGGTACACGCGGGTCGACGGCCCGCACCCATTCGGGGCCGTGTTGCACCTGCCCGGACCGTTCGACCTGGACCTGGACACGGGCGAGTTGTGAGCGCATCGGCGTAGCGAGCGGTCCCGCGTACGCCACGACGGTAGGTTCTGGCTGCATGCCACCCCGCCCGTCGGCAACCGAGGAGAGCGCACACGCCATGGCCGAACAGCCCCGCACGCCGCCGGTACCGCAAGCGTCCCAGGTCCAGCTCTCCGCAGGTCCGGTGGAGTACCAGGACAGCGGCGGTGACGGCCCCGTCGTCGTCCTGCTGCACGGCGTCGCCATGGACGGCTCGCTGTGGCGGCACGTAGTCACCGATCTGCGCCCCGACTACCGGTGTGTTGTCCCGACCCTGCCACTCGGCGGCCACCGCCGACCCATGAAGCCGGACGCCGACCTGTCGGTCCTCGGCGTGGCCAGGCTGGTTGCGGAGTTCCTCGACGTGCTCGACCTCACCGACGTCACCCTGGTGATGAACGACTGGGGCGGGGCACAGGCCCTCGTCGCCGACGGGCGCGATGAGCGGATCGGGAAGCTCGTCATCACCTCCTGCGAGGCCTTCGACAACTTCCCGCCCGGACTGCCCGGCTCCAATCTCTACGCCTCCGCCAAGATGCCCGGCGGGCTGAACATCGCCTTCAACCTGCTGAAGCTGAAGCCGATGCGGCGGCTGCCGATGACCTGGGGCCGGATGAGCAAGCGGCCGGTGCCGCACGAGGTGATGGACGCGTGGTTCCGGCCGCTGTGGACGTCGGCGGAGATCCGCCGCGATCTGCGCAGGTACGTGCTCGGGGTGCCGCCCAGAACCGAACTGCTGCGGTGGGCGGAGAAGCTGCGTGACTTCGACCGGCCCGCGCTCATCGTCTGGGCGGCCGAGGACAAGGTCATGCCGCCCGAGCACGGACGCAGGCTCGCCGAGTTGCTGCCCAAGGGCGAGCTCATCGAGATAGCCGACAGCTACACACTCATCCCGGAGGACCAGCCGCAGCAGCTCGCCTCGGCCATCAGGGCGTTTCTGCGGAAGCTCTGAACGGGCGGGCGTCGTTCGCCTGGGCGTCTCCTCGCCGTTGCCGATCGCACGCTCGGTTCCAGGGGGCCGGTCGCCCGTACCGAAAGGCGGCCTGCCCCTTCCGTACGGGCGGGCATGAAGCGGAGCTGCGGCTGCGCTTAAGAAAACCTCGATGGACCTGGGGCGCGGGGTACGGCAGATTTCTCTGTGACGGCGGAGGATGGTGCGCGGCAGCCGATCACCGTGCGTGCTGCCCCCATGCCGTCCCTCTCATCTTCCCCGGGCCGCAGGCTCCCTTCGAGGCTGCCCCCGGCCCGGGGCGTTCACCTCGCACCACGTACAGGGAGCCGCAGCCGTGAAGGCACTTGTGAAGCAGAAGGCCGAGCCCGGACTCTGGCTGATGGACGTTCCCGAGCCGGAGATCGGCCCCTCGGACGTGCTGATCAAGGTCCTCCGTACCGGCATCTGCGGAACGGACCTGCACATCCGCAACTACGACGGCTGGGCGCAGCAGGCCGTGAAGACGCCGCTCGTCCTCGGCCACGAGTTCGTCGGCGAGGTCGCCGCGACCGGCGCCGACGTCGTCGACATCACCGTCGGCGACCTGGTCAGCGGCGAGGGCCACTTGGTCTGCGGGAAGTGCCGCAACTGTCTCGCCGGACGCCGCCACCTCTGCCGCTCCACCCTCGGGCTCGGCGTCGGCCGGGACGGAGCGTTTGCCGAGTACGTCGCGCTGCCCGCCTCCAACGTGTGGGTGCACCGGGTCCCCGTCGACCTCGACATCGCCGCGATCTTCGACCCGTTCGGCAACGCCGTGCACACCGCGCTGTCCTTCCCGCTGATCGGCGAGGACGTCCTGATCACCGGCGCCGGGCCGATCGGCATCATGGCCGCAGCCGTCGCCAAGCACGCGGGCGCCCGCAACGTCGTCATCACCGACGTCAGCGAGGCCCGGCTCGAACTCGCGCGGAAGGTCGGCGCCGGCCTCGCCCTCAACGTCGCCGAGGAGACCATCGCCGACGGCCAGCGTCACCTCGGCCTGCGCGAGGGTTTCGACATCGGCCTGGAGATGTCCGGCCGCCCCGAGGCCATGCGCGACATGATCGCGAACATGACGCACGGCGGACGGATCGCCATGCTCGGACTGCCGTCCGAGGAGTTCGCCGTCGACTGGTCCCGCGTCGTCACCTCGATGATCACGATCAAGGGCATCTACGGCCGCGAGATGTACGAGACCTGGTACGCCATGTCCGTCCTGCTGGAGGGCGGCCTCGACCTCGCCCCCGTGATCACCGGACGGTACGGCTACCGCGACTTCGAGGCGGCCTTCGACGACGCGGCGAGCGGACGCGGCGGCAAGGTCATCCTCGACTGGACCGTCTGACCGACCTCCTACCGGCCCGTACACACCAGGAGACACCCCTCATGTTCGACTCCGTACGCGACGACGTGCGCACGACCCTTGACGAGATCAAGGCCGCCGGACTCCACAAGCCCGAGCGCGTGATCGGCACCCCGCAGTCCGCGACCGTCGCCGTCACCACCGGTGGCCGTCCCGGTGAGGTGCTCAACTTCTGCGCCAACAACTACCTGGGCCTCGCCGACCACCCCGAGGTGATCACCGCCGCCCACGAGGCGCTGGACCGCTGGGGCTACGGGATGGCCTCGGTCCGCTTCATCTGCGGCACGCAGGAGGTCCACAAGGAGCTGGAGCAGCGGCTCTCGTCGTTCCTCGGCCAGGAGGACACGATCCTCTACTCCTCGTGCTTCGACGCCAACGGCGGCGTGTTCGAGACCGTCCTCGGCCCGGAGGACGCGGTCATCTCCGATGCCCTCAACCACGCCTCCATCATCGACGGCATCCGCCTCTCCAAGGCCAAGCGGTTCCGCTACGCCAACCGCGACATGGACGACCTGGAGCAGCAGCTCAAGGAGGCGTCCGGGGCGCGGCGCCGGCTCATCGTCACCGACGGCGTGTTCTCCATGGACGGGTACGTCGCCCCGCTCCGCGAGATCTGCGACCTGGCCGACCGGTACGACGCCATGGTCATGGTCGACGACTCGCACGCGGTCGGCTTCGTGGGCCCCGGCGGCCGCGGCACGCCCGAACTGCACGACGTCATGGACCGCGTCGACATCATCACCGGCACGCTCGGCAAGGCGCTCGGCGGTGCCTCCGGCGGCTACGTCGCGGCCCGCGCCGAGATCGTCGCACTGCTGCGTCAGCGGTCCCGCCCGTACCTCTTCTCCAACTCCCTCGCCCCGGTCATCGCGGCGGCCTCGCTCAAGGTCATCGACCTGCTGGAGTCCGCCGGTGACCTGCGCGAGCGGCTGGGCGCCAACACCGCGCTCTTCCGCAACCGGATGACCGAGGAAGGCTTCGACATCCTGCCCGGCGACCACGCCATCGCCCCCGTGATGATCGGGGACGCGGCGAAGGCAGGCCGGATGGCGGAGCTGCTCCTGGAGCGCGGTGTGTATGTGATCGGGTTCTCCTACCCGGTCGTCCCGCAGGGCGCGGCGCGCATCCGCGTTCAGCTGTCGGCCGCGCACTCCACGGACGACGTGAACCGTGCGGTGGACGCGTTCGTCGACGCGCGGGCCGCGCTCGGCGCGTAGCTCCACGAGCGGGGCGGTCCCAGGTCCCGTACACCCCTCGGGGCCTGGGACAATGGATCACATGATCGATGCACGGCGGCTGCGTATTCTCCGTGCGGTGGCCGACCACCGCACCGTGACTGCGGCAGCCGCCGCGCTGTATCTGACGCCGTCCGCCGTCTCCCAGCAGCTCGCCGCCCTGGAACAGGAGACCGGCCACCGGCTGGTCGACCGCGGCGCCCGCGGCGTGCGGCTCACGTCGGCCGGCGAGATCCTGCTGACCCACACCAACGCGGTGCTGGCCCAGCTGGAACGGGCCGAGGCGGAGCTCGCCGCGTACGGGGCGGGAGACGCCGGTACGGTCACGGTCGCTGCGTTCGCCACCGGCATCGGGCTCGTGCTCGCCCCCGCCATCGCCGAACTGACGCTGACCGCGCCCGGCATCCGGGTCCGGGTGCAGGACGCGGAGGGCGACGCGAGCGTGCCGATGGTGCTCGACCGGCAGGTCGATGTGGCGGTCGCCGTCGAATACCGGGGCGCGCCCGGCGAGGACGACCGGCGGCTGACCCGGGTGCCGCTGTACTCGGAGCCGTTCGACGCCGTGCTGCCGGTGGGGCACCGGCTGGCCGGCCAGGACCAGGTGGCGATCGCGGACCTGGAGAAGGACCCGTGGATCGGCCCGTACCCCGGCAACCCGTGCCACGACGTGGTCGTGCTCTCCTGCGAATTCGCCGGCTTCCAGCCCAGACTGGAGCACTCCTCGGACGACTTCCGCGCGGTGGTGGCACTCGCCGGCGCGGGGGCCGGGGTGGCACTGGTGCCGAGGTCGGCGCTGCGGGGGATGGAACTCGCGGGGGTGGTGGTACGCCAGGTGGAGGGCAGCGCACCGACCCGGCGGGTGTTCGCCGCGGTACGGCAGGGGGCGGAGGGGCATCCCCTGATCCGTCCGGTGCTCGACGCGTTGCGGGGGGCGGCGGGACGGGTGCTGTAGACATCCTTCAGCCCGTCCGGCCCCCAGGACGGAGCACTTCCGCGGCGGGCCGGAGCCGGTTGGGCGGGACGATGCAAGCCCGTACGGAGATCGAGGACCGAGGCCGCGGGTCGCCCACCGCGCCCTCACCGCCTCCTGACGCGGCCACCGGACGTCCCCGGGATCACAACGCCCGCCACCGCAGCCACCAGCACCGCCCCGGCCAGCACCCCGTACCGCACCGGCTCCAGGTACGGCACCGTCCCCGCCGCCGACACCGCGAACGCCGTCAGAGGGATCGCCGCCACCGCCGTGCCGATCGTCAGCCCCGCCACGGCCACCAGCCCCGTCTCCAGGAACAGCATCCGCGTCACCTGCCTGCGCCCCGCACCCACCAGCCGCAGCAGGCGGAACTCCCGCCGGCGGCCCACCGTGATCAGGGTCAGCGTGCTCACCACCGCCAGCAGCGCGAACCCGCCGATCACCCCGACCCCGATGACGATCAGCGCATCGTCCTCCTCCGACGACGACGGCGCGATCCGTACGTCGTCCGCCGTCGCGGCCCGGACCTGCGCACCGGCGTACGGGGCGACCGCGCGCCGTGCCGACGCCGCAGCCGACCCGGCCTCCGAGCGGACCAGGATCCGGGCATCGCGCGCCGCCGATACATGGCCGGTCAGCGCCTCGCGCGGCAGCATGAACTCGCCGAGCCCCAGGGCCCGTTCGTACACCGCCACCACCCGCAGCCGCGTCTGCGTACCGTCACCGAGCCGCAGCCGCACCCGGTCGCCGATGCCGACGCCGAGCTCGTCCGCCCGGTCCTTGCCGACCGCGACCGTGGAGCGACCCGTCAGGGCGGCCAGGTCACCCGATGCGACGCCCGGATCGACCGTGCCGGACAGCTCGTCCGCCGTCACACCAAGCACCGGGTAGCGGTCCAGCTTCGGATCGCCCATCTCGTGGTGCGCGAGCATGACCGACGACCGCAGCACACCTGTCGCAGCCGCCACACCCGGTGCCTTGCGCACCGCGGCCGCCGCGTCCGCGGGCAGCCCCGCCGGAGCCGTCACCACCAGGTCCGCCCGCAGCGCGGCCGCCGCCTGCCGGTCGGCGGCCCGTTCCAGCGTCGCCCCCGCCGTCAGCTGGACGCAGACGAACGCGACCACCAGCACGACCGGTGTGATCGCCGCGCCCAGCCGCCGGTGGTGCGCGGCGGCCGACTTCGCCGCCAGGAACCCGGAAGCCCCGCCCGCACGCCGCAGCGGCGCACCCAGCACCCGCGTCGCCGCCCGCGCGATCCACGGCCCGAGCAACGCCACCGCGATGACCAGCGACGTCGCCGCACCCGACGCGGCCACCGCGGCCGCCTGACCGCCCTGCGCCATCGCCGCGCCCGCCGAACCGACTCCGGCCACGGCCAGCAGCATGCCCGCACCGGTCCGCAGCCGGCCCGGCTCACCCGGCTCGGGGGCGCGTGCCGCACTCAACGCGGCGGCGGGCCGCATCCCGGTGATCGACCGGGCAGCGAGCAGCGCGACCGGCCGTGCGGCCCCGGCGACGAACACCGCGGCGGCCACGGCAGCCGCGAGCGGCAACCACAGCGGCACGGGCAGCGGCAGCTGATCCGTCGTCAGCAGCGACCGCATCAGCAGCCCCAGCGGTATTGCCCCGACCCCGCCCAGCACCACCGCGGCACCAGCCACCCGGCTCACCTCCCTGCCGACCGCCGACCTGAGCTGCCGCGGCGTCGCGCCGACCGCCCGCAGCAGCGCCAGCTCACCGGAGCGCTGGTGGACCGCCTGGGAGACGGTCGTGGAAAGAACGAGAAGCGCCACCATGAGGACCGTGCCCGCGATCGAGCCGAGCAGCGCCAGCAGATCACCGCGGCCGCCCAGCGCGTCCAGGTGCTCGGCCTCTCCGCGTGCGGGGCCGGTGAGGACCCGGATGCCGCGCCCGGTGTCCGTACGGTCGGGCAGCGCGTCGCCCAACGAGTCCCGCAGCGCGTCCGAGGAGACGCCGTCCCGCGCGACGATCCCGACCGCGTCGACCGTGCCGGGGTGCCCGGCCAGCGCGGTCAGCCGCGCTTCGGTGAAGAAGACGGCGGGGGCGTTCACGCCCCGGCTGCCCGCGTCCGCGACGCCGCTGATGGTGTACGGGCGCGCGGCGCCGTCCATCTGAAGCTTCACGGTCGAGCCCACCTTGGCGGCGGCGGGTGCCAGCGCCCGGTCGATGACCACCTCGTCCGCACTCCGCGGCGCCCGGCCGGAGGTCAGCTCGTACGGAGTGAGCACCGCCGACGGCCAGGAACGGCCGACCGCACGGGCGCCACCGCCCAGCGTCAGCGGCACCGAGTCGTCCGCGACCGCCTTCGCCACCCCGTCGGCCGCCGCTGCCTTCGCCACCACGGCCCGGTCCAGCCGGGCCCGTTCCGACAGGTACGCAGTCGTCGTCCTCGGCTCACTGCCCCACGGCTTCGCCGTGTACGACACCTTCTGGTCGGCCGCCACCACCGCGTCCGCGCCCGCGTAATGCTCCACCGGCGGCTGCGCCGGCAGCAGCGAGCCGAGCACCAGCGCGAACGCGCCGATCAGCGCCGCCGTGGCCGCCGTCGCCGCGAACACCGCGGCCCAGGCCCACCGGTGCGCCGTCAGCGAGCGCCTGGCCAGGAACGCCGACGCGCGCCGCCCCCCGGACCGCGCCCGCCCGGTATCCGCCTTCCGGATCCTCGTGCTCATCGCAGCCGCCCGCCGTCCATCGTCAGAACGGTGTCCGCCCAGCTCGCCGCCACCGGATCATGGGTGACCATGACGACCGTACGGCCGTCGGTCCGTACCGCGTCCCGCAGCAGACCGAGGACCAGCGTCGCCGACTCCGGGTCCAGGGACGCCGTCGGCTCGTCCGCGAAGATCACCGCGGGTTCGGTCACCAGCGCCCGGGCCACCGCGACCCGCTGCTGCTGGCCGCCCGAGAGCGTCGTCGGACTCTCCGCCCCGCGCCCCGCAAGACCCACGCGGGCCAGCAGGTCCTGCCCCCGGGCCAGCACCCCGGCATCGGCCGGATCCGCTCCCGCGAGCACCAGCGGCAGAACGACGTTCTCCTCGATGGACAGCGACGGCACCAGGTTCAGTGCGTGCGACTGGAAGACGAAGCCCACCCGGTCCCGGCGGAGCCGGGTCAGCGCCGCCTCGCTCAGCGACCCCAGGTCGGTGTCACCGATCCGTACGGTTCCCGAGGTCGGACGGTCCAGCCCCGCCGCGCACTGCAGGAACGTGCTCTTGCCGGACCCGGAAGGGCCGACCACCGCGGTGAAGCTCCCGGCCGGGACCGCGCAGCTGACCGCGTCGAGCGCCACCGCCTCCCGGCCGCGCCGCCCGTAGCGCCGGCTCACCGACTCCAGGCTCAGCGCGGTCGCCCGTATTGCCGTGACCGTGTCCACCGTTGCCTCCGCTGTTGCTTGCGTATCACCTGACCTGCATAAACGCTAGGAGCGAACGGGGCTGCAGGGGAGAGTGCGCGCTCCCGGACCGGGGGTGCAGCCAGCTCCACCACGAGCTGGGGGAGGGCCCCACTCCGCAGCCGGGCGGACCCCCGTAACGTGACCTGGCATGAGCACCACTCCCGCCCCGCTGACGGTCGCCATCCGGCGTTCGTGGGATGCCTCGCGCTACCTGCTCATCGGCATCCCGGTGGCACTGCTCGCCTATCTGTGCGCGTTCCTGGTGGTCGCCGTCCTGATGTTCGCCGTCGTGATCATCGGGCTGCCCGCCCTGCCGGAGGCCGCCAAACTGCTGCGGCGCTTCGCGGACTTCGAGCGCCGCCGGTCCGCTGCGCGGCTCGGGGTCCCGTTCCGTCCGGCGCAGTATCTGCCGTTGGACGGCGGAGAGCTGTCCGAGCGGGTCCGACGGGTCCTCACCGACCCCGCGACCTGGCGCGACGCGCTCTGGTTGCCGGTCCAGACGCTCATCGGCAACGGACTCGGCTATCTCACCCTGGTTCTGTGGCCGATCGGACTCCTCGTGGACGGGGCCGCACTGACCGTCGTCCACGCCCTGGACCGGCGCACCGCCGACGAGTACGGCACACCGCTTCCCGAGCGGCGGGGCTGGGTGCTGCGCTGGCACCCCGTGCTCGCGGACCTGTCGGCGAGCTGGTCCCGTTCGCTGCTGACCTCGTCGCACTCCGCCGAACTCGCCGACCGGATCGCCCAGCTGACGGAGAGCCGGGCCGGCGCCGTCGAGGCGCACGGCGCCGAACTGCGCCGCATCGAAAGGGATCTGCACGACGGAGCCCAGGCCAGGATCGTCGCCCTGTCGATGCGCATCGGGCTCGCCAGGCAGCTCCTCGACCGCGACCCCGCCACCGCCCGGCTCCGCCTCGACGAGGCCCAGGACGGCGCGGAGGCAGCTCTCGCGGAGCTGCGGCACGTGGTCCGCGGCATCCATCCGCCCGTGCTGACGGACCGTGGACTGGCCGGTGCGGTACGGGCGCTGGCCGCCGATGTCGCCGTACCCGTCACGGCGGACCTCGACGGTGTCGAGGACGGGCGGCGGCTCCCGGCCGCCATCGAGGCGGCCGCGTACTTCGTGGTCGCCGAGGCGCTCACCAACATCAGCAAGCACAGTGGCGCGACGGCCGCCACCGTCCGGATCGGCCGGGCCCCCGGCACCTTGCGTGTGGTCATCGGGGACGATGGGCGCGGCGGCGCGGACGAGCGCGCCGGCAGCGGCCTGGTGGGGATCAGGCGGCGGGTCGCCGCACTGGACGGCACCACCCGCATCAGCAGCCCCACCGGAGGGCCGACGGACATCGAAGTGGAGCTGCCGTGCGGATCGTGATCGCCGAGGACAACGCGTTGCTGCGGGAAGGGCTGATCCTGCTGCTCACCGGTTCGGGCCACGAGGTGGTGGCCGACGCGGCCACCGGGCCCGAGATCCTTCCCGCCCTGCTGAAGCACCGGCCGGACGCCGCCGTCCTCGACGTACGGCTGCCGCCGACGTTCCGGGACGAGGGACTGCGCGCGGCCGTCGCAGCCCGCGCCGAGCTGCCCGAGCTGCCGATCCTCGTCCTGTCCCAGTACGTCGAGGAGACCTACGCCGCCGAGCTGCTTGCCCAGGGCGCCCAGGGCATCGGCTACCTCCTCAAGGACCGGGTGGGCCGGGTCGACCAGTTCCTGGAGGCCCTCGACCGGGTGGCGGCAGGCGGCACGGCCCTCGACCCGGAGGTCGTGACCCAGCTGCTGACCCGCAGGTCGTCCGCCGAACCCCTGCAGAGCCTCACCCCGCGCGAACGCGAGGTGCTGGAACTGATGGCCCAGGGCAAGGCGAACGGGACCATCGCCGCCGAACTCGTCGTCACGGAGAGGGCGGTGAGCAAGCACATCGGCTCGATCTTCGCCAAGCTCGGTCTGGAACCGGACGACGGCACGGTGCACCGGCGGGTGCTCGCCGTACTCGCGTACCTGGAGGGCCGGGCGAACCGCTGAACACCCCGCCCGGCCGCCCGGCCCTTCGCACGGTCAGTCATGTCACTGAACGTAACAGCGGCCACTGACAACGCTCCCGCGAGGCGGGAAACCCGCGGTTCACGCGGGCTGGAGCAGGTCCCAGCGGTTGCCGTACAGGTCCTCGAAGACCGCGACCGAGCCGTACGGTTCGTGGCGCGGCTCCTCCAGGAAGCGCACTCCGGCCGCCAGCATCCGGGCGTGGTCGGCCGCGAAGTCCTCGGTGTGCAGGAAGAAGCCGACCCGGCCGCCGGTCTGCGCGCCTACGGAGGCCCTCTGGCCCTCGTCCTTGGCGCGGGCCAGCAGCAGCCCCGTACCCGCCGCGGCGCCGCGCGGGCGGACGACGACCCAGCGGGATCCGTCCCCGCGGTCGGTGTCCTCGACGAGTTCGAAGCCGAGGGCGTCCGTGTAGAAGGAGAGGGCCTCGTCGTAGTCGCGGACGACCAGAGTGACCAGGGCGATGTGGGACATGGCGATTCCTCGGGGATGCGGAGCTGGGTCATATGGTTGAGTTATACGTAACACTATCGAGGGTGCCGCCCATGCCGGGACAATGCCCCGCATGCACCTGAGTGACGTCGGCGAACTGTCGGCCCGCGCCCGCCGGCTCGCCGCCCCCGGCCATCGCCGCATACTCGGCATCGCGGGGCCGCCCGGAGCCGGGAAGTCCACCCTCGCCGCCCAGCTCGTCGAGGCGCTGGCCGGGCTCGCCGTCCTCGTCCCGATGGACGGCTTCCACCTGGCCCGGGCCGAGCTGGACCGGCTGGGCCGGGCCGGCCGCAAGGGCGCCCCCGACACGTTCGACGCCGCCGGGTACGCAGCCCTGCTCCGACGCCTGCGCACGCCCGGGGAGGAGGGGCCCGTCTACGCTCCCGCCTTCGACCGCACCCTGGAGGAGCCGATCGCGGGGTCCGTTCCCGTGCCACCGCACATCCCGCTCGTCGTCACCGAAGGCAATTACCTGCTCCATGACGACGGCCCCTGGGCGCCGGTGCGCGGGCTGCTCGACGAGGTCTGGTTCCTGGACCTCGACCCGGACGTACGGGTGCGCCGGCTCGTCGACCGCCATGTGCGGTTCGGCAAGCCCCGGCCGTACGCGGAGCGCTGGGTGGCCGGGTCCGACGAAACCAATGCCCGGCTCGTCGACCGTGGCCGGGACCGCGCCGACCTCGTCGTACGGCTGCGCCCGACGTCCTGACCCCCACTCGCGCCGACTGCCGCCACCGGGCAGGATGCTGTATGCCGTGTCGCATCGCCAGGAGGTCCGCATGTCCAGCCCCGACCAGCCCGTGCCGTTCACCGCCGACGACTACCGGGCGAGGATGGAGCGGGCCGCCGAGTCCGCCGCCGAGGCGGGGCTCGCGGGTGTCCTCGTCGCACCGGGCCCGGACCTCGTCCACCTCACCGGCTACCACCCCGTGAACACCGAACGCCTCACCCTCCTCGTCCTCAAGGCGGGCCAGGACCCGGTCCTCGTCGTCCCCACCCTGGAGGCACCGGACGCCGAGGAGGCTGTCGGCTCCCCGGCCCTGACCCTGCGCGACTGGACCGACGGCAAGGACCCGTACGCCGTGACCGCCCCGCTGCTCGACGCGGCCGGCCGGTTCGGGATCAGCGACAACGCCTGGGCGATGCACCTGCTCGGGCTGCAGAAGTTCCTCCCCGGCACCTCGTACGTCTCCCTCACCGAGGCCCTGCCGATGCTGCGGGCGGTCAAGGACGCTGCCGAGCTGGAGCGGCTCGCGGCAGCGGGGGCCGCCGCCGACGCCACGTACGAGGAGATCCTGAAGGTCCGCTTCTCCGGCCGCAAGGAGACCGACGTCGCCGCCGATCTCGCCGCGCTGCTCAAGCAGTTCGGGCACTCGCAGGTCGACTTCACCGTCGTCGGCTCCGGGCCCAACGGCGCCAACCCGCACCACGAGGCGGGCGACCGCACCATCGAGCGCGGCGACATGGTGGTGCTGGACTTCGGCGGCCTCAAGCACGGCTACGGCTCCGACACCTCGCGCACGGTCCATGTCGGCGAACCCGGCGCCGAGGAGCAGCGGGTGCACGACATCGTGCGGGAGGCGCAGGAGGCCGGCTGCCGCGCGGTCCGGCCCGGCGTCGCCTGCCAGGAGATCGACCGGGCGGCCCGCGCCGTCATCACCGAGTTCGGCTACGGCGAGCGCTTCATCCACCGCACCGGCCACGGCATCGGCGTCACCACCCATGAGCCCCCGTACATGATCGAGGGCGAGGAGCAGCCGCTGGTGCCCGGGATGTGCTTCTCCGTGGAGCCCGGCATCTATCTGCCGGGCCGGTTCGGCGTCCGTATCGAGGACATCGTGACCGTCACGGAGGACGGCGGGCGTCGGCTCAACACCACCGCGCGCGAGCTGGCGATCGTCGAATAGCCCGGCCGGGAGGAGCGCTCAGCCCCGGCTCCCGGTCGCGGAAGCGGTGCTGTACGTCGTACGGCAGCGGTCGGGCACCCTCCGACGGTGTCGATGAGGGTGCCACCCGCTTCCGCGGCCCCTCAGTCGTCGGCCAGCACCACGCACGACTCCGGCGGCAGATGAAGCAGCCCGTCCGCGCCCGGCGTCTCCACCGGCTCCCAGGCGGCCAGCACCCGGCCCCCGCTGTTCCGGTTCCGTCCGCCGCCGAGCGGGATCGTGGCCGGCTTCCCGTCGAGGTTGACCGCGATCCGCAGATCGCCCCTGCGATAGGCCAGCCAGCGCGCCTGCTCGTCGAAGGCCGTCTTCACCGATGCCAGATCCGGGTCGGACAGGTCGGGCATGGCGCGGCGCAGTGCGATCAGTTCGCGGTACCAGGCCTGGATGCGGGCGTGCGGTTCGCGTTCCGGTTCGGTCCAGTCCAGACAGGAGCGGTCACGAGTGGCCGGGTCCTGCGGGTCCGGGATGTCGTCCGCCGCCCAGCCGTGTGCCGCGAACTCCCGACGCCTGCCGCTGCGTACCGCTTCCGCGAGCGCCGGGTCGGTGTGGTCGGTGAAGAACTGCCAGGGGGTACGGGCGCCCCACTCCTCGCCCATGAACAGCATCGGGGTGAACGGGCCGGTCAGCACGAGCGCCGCCGCGCAGGCCAGCAGCCCGGGGGAGAGGGAGGCGGAGAGCCGGTCGCCGAGTGCCCGGTTGCCGATCTGGTCATGGGTCTGCGCATAGCCGACGAAGCGGGTGGCCGCGGTGCGGGCGATGTCGACGGGGCGGCCGTGGCTGCGGCCGCGGAAGCTGGAGTACGTGCCGTTGTGGAAGAAGGCGCTCGTCACCGTCTTGGCGAGGGCGGTCAGCGGGGCCGCGGCGAAATCGGCGTAGTAGCCCTGGGACTCGCCGGTCAGCGCCGTGTGCAGGGCGTGGTGGAAGTCGTCGTTCCACTGGGCGTGCAGCCCGATGCCGCCCGCCGCGCGCGGCGTAGTCGTACGCGGGTCGCAGAGGTCCGACTCGGCGATCAGTGGCAGCGGGCGGCCGAGCTCCGCGGCGAGCGCGTCGACCGCCGCGGACAGCTCCTCCAGGAAGGTCAGCGCCCGGGTGTCGGCGAGGGCGTGGACCGCGTCGAGCCGCAGTCCGTCGAGCCGGTAGTCGCGCAGCCAGCCGAGCGCGCTGCCCAGCAGGTACGCGCGGACCTCGTCCGATCCCGGGGCGTCGAGGTTGACCGCGGCGCCCCACGGCGTGTGGTGGGTCTCGGTGAAGTACGGGCCGAAGGCGGGCAGGTGGTTGCCGGACGGTCCCAGGTGGTTGTGGACCACGTCGAGGACCACCGCAAGACCGAGCCCGTGCGCCGTGTCGACAAAGCGCTTCAGCTCGTCGGGGCCACCGTACGGTTCGTGCACGGCCCACAGCGACACCCCTTCGTAACCCCACCCGTGCGTGCCGGGGAACGGGCAGACGGGCATCAGCGACACATGGGTGACGCCCAGCTCGGCGAGGTGCGGCAGCCGCGCCGCGGCGGCGTCGAAGGTGCCCTCCTCGGTGTACGTGCCGACGTGCAGTTCGTACAGGACGGCGCCCGGCAGCCCCCTGCCCGCCCACTCGGTGCGCCAGGCGTACGCCTCCTGGTCGAGGACGGCGCTCTCGCCGTCCGGACCGTCCGGCTGGCGGCGCGAGCGCGGATCGGGCAGCACGGGGCCGTCGTCGAGGACGAAGCCGTACCGGTCCCCGTCCGCGGCCTCCGCCTCGGCCGTCCACCAGCCCGTCCGTGCCGGGTCGCGCTCCATCGCCCGCAGCTCACCCGCCAGCCGCAGACCGACCGAATCCGCCTCCGGTGCCCATACCTCGAACAGCATGCGTCGCTCCTCGTCTTCTCGTTCCGGCCCCATGGTCGGCAGAAGTAGGGATCACCGGCCCACGACACTGGATCGAGCCCGTTACTGGCGATTAAGGTCTGGTTCTGATCATTGCCCTGCCAGGTTCTGCTCATTCGTACGGCTGCTGGAGGCCGAGATGACCGTGCCGACGTTCCCGCCGGGATTCCTCTGGGGTGCCTCCGCCTCCGCCTTCCAGACCGAAGGAGCAGCCGACACCGACGGCAAGGGCCCTTCCGGCTGGGACGACTTCGCCGCCCAGCCGGGACGGATCAAGGACGGCACCGACACCACCCGCGGCACCGGCTTCCACGAGCACTACCGCGAGGACGTCGCCCTGCTGGCCGGCCTCGGCGCCGACGCCTTCCCTCCCGACCGGCAAGTTCAAGGCCCGGCTCGTCTCCATGGCCGCCGCGCAGGGTCTCGCGATCGTCGCGGTCGACCCCGCCTACACCAGCATGTGGGGTGCCCAGCACTGGCAGAAGCCACTGGTCACCCCGCACCGCACCATGTCCCGTCACGATGCCGCCGGTATCGCGATCGGACGACGCGCCCTCGGACACCCGATCCGGGATGGGGTATCCCCTGCTCGAACGGAGTTGAGAGCTTGGGGAAGGACGGCACCGCCCCCACACGACCGGAGTGATCGTGCGGGGCATCGGACCCTCCAGGCCGGACCAGGTGACCGGGGGCGTGAGGGAACCCGCCCACCCACAACGGACCGGCCCCCTGGAGGGCCGTCGACGAGTGGGAAGCGAACGCGGGAACCCAGCGCATCCAACACCGTTCGGGATGCGCCCAGTACGCAGCAGTGGGTCCAAGACTCACTTACGCACACTGGTTAGGAACGGTTCGTGCCGCGCAAGCCCCCGTACTACGACTTCCGCACCCCCGAGTTCGCCCGCTACACCGGCCCGGACCCGTACGAGATCACCCGGGGCATCGACCACAGCTTCGGCTACAACCGGAACTCCTCACCCGACGCCTTCCTCAGCCGCCCCGCGCTGACCTCACTGGTCACGGAGACCGCGGCCGCGGGCGGCAACCTGCTGCTCAATGTGGGGCCGCGCGGCGAGGATGCGACCATCCCCGCCGAGCAGCAGCTCCGCCTGGACTGGCTGGCGGAGCTCACCCCGAACCTCACACCAGATGGATGCGTTCCTGGCTGACCGGATGGCCCGCCCGGGCGAACGCGGCCGCCATCGGCACATTGCCCTGATCGGTGGCGCCCGCGATGAACTCGGCGCCCTCGGCGGCCAGGAAGTGCGTGCACTCGACGAGCAGGTCGTACCCGTAGCCGTGGCCCCGCTGCTCGGGTACGACCCCGATGAAGCCGATGCACGGACCGCCCGGGTTACGGGCGGGCACATGGAGTCCGGCCACCTCGCCCTCGGGCGTGTACGCCAGCTGCCACCAGGAGCGCGGTGAGGGGCACCAGCGGAAGAAGTCGAGTTCCTCCTGTGCCGCCTGCTCCAGTCCGCCGGGTCCCTCGATGGCCCGGCGGGCGTGCGCGTCCAGCGTGACGGAGTGGATCCGGCGCAGCACGTCGAGGATCACCGCGTCGTCCGGCTCCGGCCGGAAGGTGAGCCGGCCGGGCCGCTCGGGCAGCCCGCACTCCGGCGTCCACTGGTACCGGTACCGTTCGACCAGCGGCTTCATCCCGGCCGCGCGGGCGGCGGCGATCCTGGCCTCGGCGGCGGCCGCAACGTCGGGCCGGTCCCGCCAGCCGGCGGGCAGGATCAGCTCGTACTCGGCGTACAGCGGTGACTGCCGCAGCAGTTCGGTGCCCGCCTCGTCCTCGCCGTCGGCGAAGTCGAACCAGTTGAGCGTCACGGGTGCGGTGTCCTCGGGCCCCGACCACCAGGCGGCCCTGGCCACCACGACACCGTCGCGCTCGGCGATCCAGGTCCACTCGGGGCGGTACTCACCACCCTCGCGCACGGTGGCATAGCTGTGCCCGAAGGCGGCGCGGCCGACGAGACCGCAGTCGGGCAGGGTGCGGAAAAGCTGTGCGTCGCTCTCGGTGAGCGCGCGGATGACCAGATCGGTCATGGAAGAGTCCTCCGGAAGAAGCGATGCGCTCCCGGTCAGACCGAAACCGAAACCGCCCGGCGAACGGGACGGGAGCGCGGGAATGAAGTGGCACACGTACGCACTGTTCTCGCCTCCTTCCTCGGTCTTCGGGCGGATGGCCACCGTAACGGGCCCTGCGGTGGCCCGTCCACCGGATTAGCGTCAGAAGCCGTTGCCTTACCGGTCATGACCGTGCGACGGGACTCGGTAACGGCGTGACGGAAATACGATCCGCAGGAGCTCCGAACTCTCCGTTGGGTGGGCGCCCCGTGCTGGGCGGCAGACCGGGTTTGAGTGTGCCGGTCAGGTGCCGTGCGGGGTGGCGGTAGTGGACGGGGGCGAGGGGGTGTGGGTGTGTTTGGTGGCGTACTGTTCCGCGGTGACGGTCAGTGACTGCGCGATCTGCCGCAGGTAGGATATGAGCCGCTCGGTCTCTTCTTGGTCGCCGTCGGCTGCCTGATTGTCCTGTTCCCACATCTGCTGCAGGATCGCCTCGGCCTGTGCCCTGGCGGCCCGCACCATGTTGCGGGCCTGTTCGCGGGCCGCGGAGACGGTCTGCTCGGCCGACGGCGGAGTGCAGGTTCCGCACAAACTAGGTCCATGGGTGTGCAGGTAACGGCACGGGAGTCCCATGCTGCGGCCCGGGCCGGGTTCGTCGCTGGTCTGCCGGGTGGACGGCCCTGTCAGCGTGTTCGACCTGTCACAGCTGCCGTTCCGTCCGCTGCTGGCAGCGGAGGTGCTATTACTTTTCGGTCCGAGTTGTTGTGGGGGTGGGATGGAGGCAGGGTATGGAACCGGACCCCTCGATATGGGAGTTGCTGGTCACGTTCCTCTTCATGGGGATCATCGCCATTGTGAGGATGTCGTTGATCGTGTTCCCAATCATCGGGGTCGGGATCTGGACTGTGTCGCGGGTGCGCCGCAGACGTAGCGGCGGCCGGTAGTCCAGCATGCTGAGCGCCGCGTCCGGCTGGTCGTGCGGGCGCGAGTCCGCGTCCTCAGCCAGTGCGCGCCGAGGCTCCTTCGGGGGCCTCACAGCGGCCGATATGGCCATCGCTGACCGATCTCGCCGGAGCTACGGATCAAGTGTTTTCCGTGCCACAACCGCGCCAGATCGGGCGGGGACTCACGGGGAACGGCGGCGGCCAGCAGTGGACCGCTCGACGGCCCATCGCGGAGCCTTCGCCTACGTGGAGGCGGAACTGGCAGACGGCGAACGGGCCAGGCTGATGCGCCTGCGCTACGACGGAACCGCCAGCAGGTGGGGCTTTGCCCTCCACTACGCCAGCAGCGACCGCTACGAAGACTCCCTGCCCACCGGCGGCTTCGCCGGCACCCCCGAAGACGCCCTCGACTGCGCTTGCCGGCTCCACCTCGCCGCACCCGGCCTCTGACCGGGCGACACACACAACGTCGGCTCCCGCGTCAACCCCCGAAGGACTTCGAGCACAGACCACTTGGTGACATCCATCAATTTTCGATGGAGACGGGCCGGGCCCGCGCCGGTGAACGGCGCGGGCCCGGTGGATCAGGTTCCGCTCAGCAAGCGGTGTCGGGGCGGAGGGCGAAATCGGTCACCGCCTCGCCCGCCTTGAGGTTCACCAGTCTGGATTGCGGCTTCCAGCCGTCCCGGGCCGCGATGATCTCGACCGGGTTGTCCTTCGGAGCCCAGATGGTGTACCGGCCATCCGAATCGGTCTTCAGAGTGTGGGTCCAGTTCTTCTTGCCGTTGATCTGGACGGTCGCCCCGCGCAGCGTGGTGCCGTTGTCACGGCAGTCGACGCCGGTGACGACGCCCGTCGCCTTGCCCCAGTCCTTGGGCGGCTGCACGGTCATCGTCACGTCGATCGGTGCCACGGGCGGGGTGTCCGACTTGATGCCGAGCTGGGCGGTGTATTTGCCGGGCTGTTGCACGCCCGCCGCTGTGGAGGCCTCAAACGTCACGTTCACCGTGATGCTCTGCCCGGGCTGCAGCGTCGCCGAGGTCGGGGACGCGGACAGCCACGGTACGTCGGTGACAGTGGCGCACTGGTCGAAACCGGGCAGCAGCTCGCTGTCCGGCGTCGGGGTGAAGCCGCCGGTCGAGCCACCGACCTTGACGAACCCGCACGCCGCACCCGCCCGGTAGCGGGCGAAGTTGGCGTTGGGCAGCGCCGACCAGGAGTTGGCAGCCGGGTCGTACGCCCAGCCCTGGTTGGTGACCGTGGCGGAGTTGTTGATGACACCGGTGGAGACCAACAGCAGGCCGTTCGCGGTGTCCGCGGCCGCCCCCCAGAGGTCGACCGGCAGGTCGGCCATCTGGGTCCAGGCGTTCGCGCCCGGGTTGTAGGCGTACGTACTCTTCAGCGTCGTCGGCCCGTTGCCGCCGGCGCAGTAGAGCGTGCCGTCGATCCCGCCGCAGCCCTGCCACGCCACCGCGACCGGGTACGCGGCGACCGTGGTGAACGTGTCGGCCCCCGGGTTGTACCGGACGGTCACATTGGACTTGTTGCAGCTTCCGTCCACGCAGCCGCCGACCAGGTAGATCTGGCCGTCGACCACCCCGATGCCGGGCGCGGCCCGCGGGGCCGGGTTGGTGCCGGCCCGGGTCTCCCACGCGTTGGTACCGGGGTCGTAGGCGTAGACCTTTGCCGACGTGTTGCCCGCCGGGTCCCAGCCACCGAAGACGTAGAGCTTGCCGTCGACGAACGTCGCTGCCGGCTTCTCCAGGGCCGCCGGCATGTCGGCGATCTTCGTCCAGGTGTTCGCCGCCGGGTCGTACACGTAGCTGTTGGCGAGGTTGGCGGCGCCGTCGGTTCCGCCAACCGAGTACACCTTTCCGTCGTACGCGGCCACGGCGTTGTCCATGACCTTGATCGGGTAGTTGGCCGTGTTGATCCACGGCGGCGCGTACGGGGTCGGCTCCAGGACGTCACCGGGCTGGCTGTCGCCCCGCCAGGCGGGCGATACGCCGCCCCCCTTGACCCGGATGTTCTGCAGGCGCGCGCCACGCGTACCGAGGATGTCGAAGTTGCCGGCCCGCTCGTTCAGCTCAAACGTGGCCGGTGCGGTGCCGTCGTTGCGGATCGTCGTCGTCGCCGTCTTGGCCTGGCCCAGCGTCAGGCTGCTCTCCACCGATGGCGGGGTGATGGTCAGCCGGCCCGCCTTGAGCGCGAAGTCCTCCCGCGTGGCCCGGTCAGCCGCCACATCTACCGTGGACGTGATCGATTTGTACTGTTTTTTCGCCCCGGTGAACGGGTGGTTTCCGGTCAGGGTCGAGAACATCCAGTAGAAGCCGTCGCCGAGTTTGGCGTCGTCCGGAGTCGGTCCGGTCACCGCCTTCTCCGCCGGCTTGTCCTCGCTGGTCACTGTCGCATCGTTGAGCCCGGCGCCGGTGTTGCCGTCCAGCACCCGGCCGACCACGAGGCCACCCGGGATCGGGTCGCAGGTCCGGTTGAGGATCGACACGTTGTCCAGCTCCCACCACCATGCGTAGGTGGCCTGGTAGTGGAACCGGATCCGCACGTCGGACTTCCCGGCCGCCTGCGGCACCGGGATCTCCTCCAGCACCGGACCACGCCGGCTGGTGCTGGTCCAGCGCGTCACGTTCTTCCAGGTCGTGCCGTCGTCCACGCTCACGTCGACGTCGGCGAACCCGCCGAGCGCCCGGTAGTCGCTGTTGAACCGCAGCACCGGTGCCGGTACGGCGGACAGGTCCATCGCCGGGGTGATCAGCGCGGTGTCCATCGGCTTGCCGGAACCGGCGTTGTCGCTGTCCGCGATGGCGTACTTGCCGCTGCCGCCGGTGAGGTTGCCCCGGTTCTTCGGGTCGGTGAAGTCCCAGCCGCCGTTGGGGGTGGTGTTCACCACGCTCCAGCCGGCCGGCGTGTCCCCGGACTCGAACTGCTCGGTGACGACCGGTTCGCCGTAGCCGGTCTTGTACCCGGTGGCGACGCAGGAGGTCTCGACCGCCAGGTCGAAGTTCCGCACCAGGTTGCTGTCACTGACCGTGACTTGTGCCGTGCCTTGCTGGTAAGACGGGTACATCGCCTTGACCGTCAGGCCGTACTCGCCCCCCTGCGGCAGATCGACGCTGTACGCGCCGGTCGCCGGGTCGGTGAAGACCGGGCCGCCTGGCTTGCCGGCCACGTCGATGCGCGCGTAGAGCGGCCAGCCGTGCCCGGAGCCGTCCTTCACCACGCCGCTGACCTTGCGCAGCGGAACCGGGTCGAGTGCGAAGTTCGCCGTCACCGCGCCACCGTCCGGCACGGTCACCGTCTCGGACTTCGACGCGTAGCCGAATGCCGAAGCGGTCGCCTCGTGCTGACCGGTCGGCAGGGTCAGCTTGTACCCGCCCTGGTCGTCGGTGACGGTGCCGCTACCGCCGACGCGTACCGTCGCACCGGCGATCGCTCCGCCACCGGACTTGGTGACCTTGCCGGTCACCTCACCCCGCGGGCCGTTCACGCAGTTGGGGAACTTCATCGCGCCGATGCGGGTCTGCCAGTTGGCGGAGCTGGTCTGGGACATGTACTCGGAGGTGAACCAGAACGTGCAGCCGTCCGTCGGGTCCACCGACATCGAGCTGTAGTCGCCCCAGCGGGCCGCCGAGTGGGTCTGTGCGCCGGTCCCGGCGATCAGGGTCCGCTCGCTCTGCCCCAGTTCGCCTAGCGGGTCACCGGAGAGTCGCCCGGCCACCCGGATCGACGGGAAGGACGTGCTGCCCGATGACGAGTAGCCGATGGCCATGTTGCCGGTGACGTCCATGGCCGCGCTGGCCATCCACCGGTTGTCGCCGTCCGGCGCATAGGTGCCCTGCTGATGGATAGCCCAATCGGTGGGCGAGTTGCTGCGCAGTTCGTACCACCGTACGCCGGCGTGGTCGCCGCCGACATCCACGGTGTGGTTGAGCACCATGGAGGCGTGGTCGCCGAAGTTGCGGTAGGCCGCCCGGTACATCAACCGGTCGGCGATCGCGTCCAGCCGCGCCGAGGTGCCCTGCTGCGGGATGCAGGACCGGGCGCCGTTGCACATGTTCGAGTCGAACGGCGCGGTCTCCAGGGACCGGTTCGGGGCCAGGTTGTTGCCGAAGGTGGAGTTCGCCGGGTTGGTCCAGTCGACGTGGAAGTCCCACATCAGCAGCCGGTCGGTGGGCGAGGTGCCCCACGCGTCGTCGTCGAACATGGAGAACGGGTTGGGTGCCCCGGCCGGCGGCGCCTGACCCTCCGCGTCGGCGGGCAGCAGGCCGCCGAAGTCCGGACCGAGGTGGAAGTACACCATCCGGGCCGGCTGGCCGGCGAGCATCTTCTCCCGCTCGAAGGCCACCGCTCCGGCGCCGACGAAGGACGGCGCGAACTCGTTGGTGGTCATGTAGTAGGCGTCCGGCCAGATCCCGTACTTCGGGTAGTCGTTCATCCGGGTCTGGTGGTAGAGGAAGTCGTACCGGTAGAAGGCCCCGGTCGGGTCCGGGGTCTGCGAGATCGCCATGCACTGGTGGTTGCCGGCGGATCCGCCCGGCAGGGCGAACTGGGTGATCATCCAACGATCGGCGGTCTCGTCGTAGAGGACCACCGGGTCGCCGTCGTTCCTGGTCTCGCACGGTCCGCCGAAGCCGGCGAAGACCGCATTGCCCGGCAGTGGCCCGAGCAGCTTGTTGCCGCTCTTGTCGAAGACGGCGTAGTGGAGGTTGACCATCTGGACGTAGTGGTTGGGGCCGACATCGCCGTTGGTGTCCGGCGGAAGCACCCCGTCGACGTTGCCGACGCCCTCGAAGTTCGCCTTGAACTCGGGTACTTGGCTGGCGGTGAAGCCACGCTGGACCTGGCTGCTGCCCTCCTTCGCGGACGGGTTGACGGCGGCGCGCTCCAGCGAACGGGCCGGCTGCACGGAGGGCTTGGCGCTGCTGCGCTTGGTACCGCCAGGCTTCGCGGAGATGTCACGCAGCTTTGGGGAGAGGTCGTGTTGCGCCGCGTCGCGTACCTCTGCCTTCGCGGCCGGCCGGGCTGCGGGTGCGGCGGGCACCGTGTCGGCGGGCTTCGCCGTGGCTGGTAGGCCACCGACGAGCAGGGCCAACATGGCCAGGAATGCCACCAGTCCCGCTCGTAGCGTTCTTCGTCGAGTAAGTCGCATGGGACATTACCTCCTTGCGAGGCAAACCAAGGATGTCTCAGACCACCCTGGGGTTTGCGCTACAGGGGTTCGTACTCGTCGTCCGGGTCGGTCCCGGGTGACGTGTGACGTGTCCACAACAGTAAAGAGAACGTAAGGTCTGCTGAATAGAGTGATTTCCGGACATGCGTGGGGCCAGAGCCCGGACTCATCTGCCTCAGTCGCTGAGCAGCCCCCACGCGGTGAGGGCGAGCCTGGCCCGCATCAGCCCTGTGGGCTCGGTCAGTTCGATGCCCAGGGTCTTTGCGGTCGGTTCGAGTCGGCGGGCGACGCTGCTGTGGTGCAGGTGGAGAAGGTCGGCGGCTCGGCGTAGGGAGCCGGTGGCGCAGTAGGCGTCCAGAACCTCCATGTCTTCTCGGTTGCCTGCGATTCGGGCGACGGCGGCCACGTCGGCGTTGTCGCGTGAGGCGTCCTGAGGTATCTCGGCCAGCAGGGCCGGCGCGCCCAGGTCGATGTAGCGGATGACGGGTTCGCGCGGGGTGGTGAAGCGGAGGGCGGTGCGGGCTTGCCGCCAGGATCGGTCGGGGCTTCCGGTGCGATCTGTCGGCTTCGTGTCAGTGGGAGCATGGCAGTGACGGTTGATCAGGAGAGGCGTGTTCCTGGTGGTGGTCGGCCTGTGTCGATGGCTGGCCGCTGACATGGGGGGTACTTCGTGACTTGGCGGCTGTCATGGGGCGGGTACATCCCCAGACGGCTCACTGACAGGAGGACGGCAGATCACACCCCGTCCCTGGCCCCTCGGGCAGAATGGCTGCCATCCCCACACCCCGGAGTCCACCCGGCTCTCGCTCGAGCAGCGCCTTGACGAGCACGCCCGCACCGCCTGGTCGCAGCTGAGGCGGCTGCACGTCCGCCATCGCGGAGCCTTCGCCTACGTGGAGGCGGAACTGGCAGACGGCGAACGGGTCAGGCTGATGCGCCTGCGCTACGACGGAACCGCCAGTTTGTGGTCGAGGACGTACGACAGACGGCAGAAGACGCCCAGTTCGTCCGGCCCGGTGAGCGGACGGACGGTCAGGGCGGGAGGTGCAGCGGTCACAGAGTCTCCTTGGGGCGCCTCCCGCCGTGCGGTGAGCACCGCACGGCACGCGGCGGCAGACAGTAACAACGTTCCCCGGACACCACCGCGAATATTCGGCCGGTCCGTTCCGCGCTGGTCAGGCGGGCGGCAAGCGGGGTTGTTCTGGACACTCCGGGGCGGTCGCCCGACAATTGATCCTGTGACGTCGTCCTTCGAGTTCCACACGTATCCCGCGCGGGTGTCCGATGCTCAGCGCGACCGTGTTCTCGGTGTGCTCAGAGAAGGCGCCGCGCAGGGCAGGCTCTCCCACGACACGTTCGTACGGCGCATGGAACTGGCCCTGGCCGCCCGCCGCCCGGAGGAGCTGGCGGCACTCACCGCCGACCTGCGGAGCGAAGGCCGTTGGACGCAGGGGCTGTTCCGGGTGGTCGGCGAGGTGTCCGGGTTCCCGGCCCGGCTACGCAGGGCCTGGCAGGCCGAGCGGCTGCCGAAACTGCTGCTGCCCGCCCCGAGCCCGTACCCCGTGTTCATCGGCCGCGATCCGGCGAACGGACTGCGGCTCACCCATGAGACCGTCTCGCGCAAGCATGCCGAACTCACCGTGCAGGGCGGCCGCTGGATCCTGCGCGACCTCGGCTCGACCAACGGCACGTGTGTGAACGGCCAGCGGGTGACCGGTGCGGTGTCGGTGCGCGACGGGGACCAGGTGAGCTTCGGCCGGATCACCTTCCGGCTGTCCGCGCCCGCACTCAAGCCGCCCGGGACGCCGGGGCTTCCCGGGCGTCCGGCCTGAGCCGGGGCGTGGATCACCCCCGATGTTCTCCCGGCTGGAGCTGACGGGGGCCGCGGCGGCGTTCACGGAGCTGCTGCGAGCGACGGCCACCCTCACCCGAACGGCCGTACCTCCACTGCGCCGAGCGCTCCGCAGTGGTCCCCTTGGTTCATCCGCGCCACACAGCGGCGCACCGACCCCGGGGGCAAGGATGCAGGCCGACGCGCCCGACGACATACCCCCGTCCGCCTCCGTGCCGGACCTCGGTCACCGCGCCGCCCGGACCGCGCGTCCCGGCCGGCCCGACAGGACCGCCCGGCCCGGCACCGGCCCCAGCCTGCTCGCGCCCGGCGCCGCGCACGATCCGTACCGGCTCTACCGCGTGCTGCGCGAGGAGTACCCGCTCAGCTACGACGCCCCCCTCGGCGCCTGGCTGCTCAGCACGCACGCCGATGTATCGACCGCCCTCACCGACCCACGGTTCACCGGCTTCCCGCACGACGGCGAGCCCCGCGGCGGACCCGCGCCGCGCGGGCTCTGCCACGGCAGCAGGCTCTGCCTGCCCCGGCCGCAGGACATCGCGCGGCCGGCGGGGACCGCGCCCCGCCACCTCTCCGAACGCGTCGAACGAACCGCCTACGTCCTCGCGCGCCGCATCGCGGGGTGGCAGCAGGCCGATCTGGTCGAGGAGTTCTGCCGCTGGCTGCCCGTGGGCGCCGCCGCCCCCGGCGCCTCCCCGGACCCGGCGCAGCCGCCCGGTTACCCCATCACCCCCTGCACCAGCCGGACCGGGCTCCGTGAGACGGCGCTCGCCTCCTTCCTCGCCAATCTGCTGGACGACCCCGACCTCCTGGCCGCCCTGCGTATCGAACCCGCCCTCGCCCACCGCGCCTGGACCGAGTCGCTGCGCCGCGACCCGCCCGTGCAGGTCGTGCTGCGCCGCACCGTCGCCGAGGTGCGGGTCAGCGGCGGCACGCTCCCCGCCGGGGCGCCCGTCGCCTGTCTGATCGGCGCGGCGGGCCGCGACCCTGAGCGGTACGCCGCCCCCGATCTCTTCGACCCCTTCCGGACCGACCAGGACAGGTACACCGCAGGACCGGAGTCCTGTCCGGCCGTCATGCTCGGGCGGCTGGAGGCCGAACAGGGGGTACGCGCCCTGCTCGACGCCATGCCCCGGCTCCGCTGGGCGGACGGATTCCGTCCGTCCAGTACCGGACTGCTCACCCGCGGCCCGCGGACCCTCCTCGTACGACCCGGCTGAGAGGCTGCCGGGCTTCGACACCGGGACTGGTCCGCCCCGGGTTCAACGACAGGCACGGAGCAGCGCCACCGGTCGTTCGGCGAACAACGTGGCCGCCGCGACCGGACCGCCCGGGAACTCCCGTCCCGGCGTGAGCAGATCCGTCCACGGCCCGTCGCCCGGCAGTGCCAGCGTCGTCCCGCGCCAGCCGCCCGCCCCGGCCAGCCGCAGCGACAGCCTGGTCACCGCCGTGACGACCTCACCGGAGCGGCAGAAGGCCAGACAGTGCGTGGCCGCCGGGCCCTGCGCGGTCAGCGGGGTGTACGTCCCCGACTCGCCGAAGAGCTCCGGCCGATTCCGCCGCAGTCGCAGTGCCGCCACCGTGAGCGCCGCCTTCTCGCTGACGGGACTGTCCTCGGGCGGGCGGCGGAACGGCTGCCGGTTGTCCGGGTCGACCAGTGCCACGTACTCCTGCTCCGTCCCCTGGTACAGGTCCGGCACCCCTGGCATCGTCAGCTGCACCAGGGCCGCGCCGAGCGCGTTGGCCCGGGTGAAGGGTTCGAGGGAAGCCGCAAACCGCTGCAACGCCTCCCGCGCCGGCCCGGTGCCGGCGGCTGGACCGGCCGCGACGAAGTCCGACACCGCCCGCTCGTAGACCGGATCGGGCTCCGTCCAGCTGGTGAACAGGCCCGCTTCCCGTACGGCTTTCAACAGCGCGGGTTCGAGACGGCCCGCCATCTCATCGGCGGGCAGCCCCACGCAGCCGAACGCTGTCTGCCAGGCCTGCCAGGCCAGCTGCGGATCGGGCGCGACCGCATTCGGGGCTGCCCGCGCCAGCTCCGTCAGCAGCTCCGACCACTGCTGCGGACACTCCGACAGGACCGCGATCCGGGCCCGCACATCCGCGCTGCGCTTGGTGTCGTGCGTGGTCAGCGCGGTGCCGGTGGCGGGCCAGTCGCGCGCCAGCCGGGTGCAGAAGGCGTGGAACTCCTCCGGAGCCACCGCGGGGCACCCGGGATCTCCGCCCACCTCGGTCGCCGAGATCAGCGGCACGTACCGGTAGAAGGCCGTGTCCTCGACCGACTTGGCCCGCAGTGCCGACGCGGTCTGCGCGAACCGGGCGCAGAATGCCGCCCGGTCCGGCCCGTCACCGAGCCGCCCCAGCGCCAGGTCCCGCACCACATCGACGGCCGTCGCCTCCTCGGGCACGGAGAACAACGCCCTGGCGTCCCGTACGGCCGTGTCCGGCAGCGCCGCCTCCGCCGCCTCGGTGCGGGGCCCACCCGCCGTGACGTACGGGCGGTAGACCGGGACACGGACGAGCAGTTCGTCGACGGCGGTGCGCAGCGCCCACGGGGCGTGGTCGCGCAGTGCGGGGTCCTCGGTGCAGATGCGTACGGCGAGGCGGGTCAGCAGCGCGGTCTCCGCGGCCAGTTCATGCGTCACCACCCGGTACGCGGCCCGGCGGACCGTCGTCGACCAGTAGCCGCCGCGGTCCCCGGCCGGGCCGGCGAACTCCCGGTACAGGCCGAGCAGCTCGGTGGCGCCCGTCGGATCGGTGAACAGCCCGTCGATCCGGTGCAGCGCGTCGTACCCCGTCGTCCCCGCGACGGCCCAGCCCGCGGGCAGCGGCTCGGTACCGGTGAGGATCTTCTCCACGACCGTCCACCGCCCGCCGGTCGCCTCGTCGAGCCGCTCCAGATAGCCGGCGGGGTCGGCGAGCCCGTCGGGGTGGTCGATGCGCAGTCCGTCGACGACACCGTCCCGGACCAGTTCGAGGATCTTGCCGTGGGTGGCCGCGAACACCTCGGGGTCCTCCACCCGGACCCCGATGAGGTCCGAGATGGTGAAGAACCGCCGGTAGTTCTGCTCGGTACGGGCCAGCCGCCACCAGCCGAGCCGGTAGTGCTGGGCGTCCAGCAGCTTCGGCAGCGGAAGACCGGCGGTGCCGGCCCGGAGCGGGAACGCCTGCTCGCCGTGGCGCAGCACCTCCCCGTCCACCTGGAACCGTTCCATCTCGTCGCCGATCCGCCCGGCGAGCACCGGCAGCAGTACCCGCCCGTCGCCCGCCGCCCAGTCGATGTCGAACCAGCGGGCGTACGGCGAGTCCGGGCCCTCGCGGAGTACCTCCCACAGGGCCCGGTTGTGGCGCGGGACGGCGGCCATGTGGTTCGGCACGATGTCCAGCACCAGCCCGAGCCCGTGCTCCCGCGTCGTGGCCGCCAGTTGCCGCAGCCCCTCCTCACCACCGAGCTCGGCCCGGACACGGCTGTGGTCGACCACGTCGTAGCCGTGTCTGGAGCCGGGCACGGCTTCGAGGACCGGCGACAGGTGCAGATGGGAGACGCCGAGCGCGGCGAGATACGGCACCGCGTGCCCGGCGGCCGAGAACGGGAAGTCCGGCTGGAGCTGCAGCCGGTACGTGGCGGTGGGCGTCATGCGAACGTACGTACCCAGCCTGGAGCCGACTGTGACACGGCATCCGGCCGATCCATCCGGACGAGGGGTCGCCTCCCTGGGCGTGCTGCCCCGACGGCTACGCCGGCCGCTGCAGCACCGCCATGCTCCGCCCCACCAGCTTCACCCGGTCACCCGCAGACACCTTCGGGCCCGCTCCCGGCTGCACCCCGTCCGGGCGGGCCGTGTCGACCACCACCGACCACTGCCGGCCATGGTTCACCGGAACGGCGAATTCCAGCGTGTCGGCGCTCGCATTGAACATCAGCAGGAACGAGTCGTCGGAGATCCGCTCGCCCCGCGGTCCCGGCTCCGAGATGGCGTGCCCGTTCAGGAAGACCGTCAGCGCCTTGGCATGCGCCGCCTGCCAGTCCCGCTGTGTCATCTCACTGCCCTCGGGCGTGAACCAGGCGATGTCCGTCAGCTCGTCGTGCGTGCCCTCCACCGGCCGCCCGTGGAAGAACCGGCGGCGCCGGAAGACCGGGTGGTCGCGGCGGAGCCAGACCATCGCCCGGGTGAACTCCAGCAGACTGCTGCGGGACTCCTGGTCGTCCCCCTCGTCATCCTCCGTACCGGCTTTGCGAGGCTCCGGCCAGTGCACCCACGAGAGCTCGCTGTCCTGGCAGTACGCGTTGTTGTTGCCGTGCTGCGTCCGTGCGAACTCGTCGCCGTGACTCAGCATCGGCACCCCCTGGGACAGCATCAGCGTGGCGACGAAGTTCCGCATCTGCCGTTCGCGCAGCTCCAGCACCTCCGGCTGGTCCGTCTCGCCCTCCGCGCCACAGTTCCACGACCGGTTGTGGCTCTCACCGTCCTGGTTGTCCTCGCCGTTCGCGTCGTTGTGCTTGTCGTTGTACGAGACCAGGTCGTGCAGCGTGAAGCCGTCGTGACAGGTGGTGAAGTTGATCGAGGCGAGCGGGCGCCGGCCGTCGTCCTGGTACAGGTCCGAGGACCCCGTCAGGCGCCCGGCGAACTCGGCGAGGGTCCGCGGCTCGCCCCGCCACAGGTCCCGGACCGTGTCCCGGTACTTGCCGTTCCACTCGGTCCACAGCGGCGGGAAGTTGCCCACCTGGTAGCCGCCCTCGCCCACGTCCCACGGCTCGGCGATCAGTTTCACCTGGCTGACCACCGGGTCCTGCTGCACCAGGTCGAAGAACGACGACAGCCGGTCCACCTCGTGGAACTGCCGGGCCAGCGTGGCCGCGAGATCGAAGCGGAAGCCGTCCACATGCATCTCGGTCACCCAGTACCGCAGCGAGTCCATGATCAGCTGCAGCACGTGCGGGGACCTCATCAGCAGCGAGTTCCCGGTCCCCGTGGTGTCCATGTAGTACTGCTGATCATCCGCGAGGCGGTAGTACGAGGCGTTGTCGAGCCCTCGGAAGGACAGCGTCGGTCCCAGGTGGTTGCCCTCCGCGGTGTGGTTGTAGACCACGTCGAGGATGACCTCGACGCCCGCCTGGTGCAGTGCCCGTACGGCCTGCTTGAATTCGCTCACCTGCTCTCCGCGGTCGCCGCGGGAGGCGTACGCGTTGTGCGGGGCGAAGAAACCGATGGTGTTGTAGCCCCAGTAGTTGGCGAGCCCCGCGTCCACCAGCCGATGGTCCTGGACGAACTGGTGCACCGGCATCAGCTCGATCGCCGTGACCCCGAGCTCCGTCAGATGCGCGATGACCTCCGGATGCGCCAGCGCCGCGTACGTACCGCGCAGTTCCTTCGGCAGCCCCGGATGGAGCATCGTCAGGCCCTTCACATGGGCCTCGTAGATCACCGTGCGGTGGTAGTCCGTACGGGGGCGCCGGTCGTCGCCCCAGTCGAAGTACGGGTTGACCACCACCGAGCTCATGGTGTGCGGCGCCGAGTCCAGATCGTTGCGCGCGTCGGGCCGGCCGAACGGATAGCCGTACACCGCCTCGCCCCACCGGATCTGCCCGGAGACCGCCCGCGCGTACGGGTCGAGGAGCAGTTTCGCCGAGTTGCAGCGGGCTCCGCGCTGCGGCTCGTACGGCCCGTGCACCCGGAATCCGTACCGCTGACCGGGCATCACCCCGGGCAGATAGGCATGGCGGACGAAGGCATCGGCCTCTCTCAGCTCCACCGCCGTCTCGGAACCGTCGTCGTGCAGCAGGCACAACTCGATTCGGTCGGCGGCCTCGGAGAAGACCGCGAAGTTGGTGCCGACGCCGTCGTACGTGGCACCGAGGGGATACGCCTGTCCCGGCCAGACCTGCATAGATATGACTCTTCCACTTCTGGTCCGGGCGCTGGGGGCACTTGGGACCGACCCGGCCGGATCTTCCCCGAAAGAGTGCCCCGCACCCAGTGCCGGGAGGGGCACCAGGACGTGGCACGGTCCGGTCGGCCACGTCCGCCGGACCGGTCAACATCGGGCCTCTCCGTGCCGCCCGGAACCGGAATCCGAGAACCTGACCGGGGCACACGTCCGGAATGCGGCCCTTGATGGGGTGTTCAATCACTATGAATCGGCTCACTACGGCAAATCTTGCCGCAGGGAACGCGCCTGACGTCCGGGGAAGTTGAGAAAGGAGCCTGTCCATCCGGCTGCACCGGCTGCCGCTCGCGGAGTACCCTTCCTTGATCGTTGGTGGGGGAGCGGAAGGCGGTGCGCGGGTGAGCTCGGGAGGGTTCGAGCTGCCCCCAGGTGACCCAGGTCACGAGGGGGAATCCGTCGACGCCCCGCCCGGGGCGGTATCGCTTGCGCAGCCCATGGAGATCGGCGCCGAACTGGGCTGGGGCGCGGAAGACTGGAGCGAGGTCCGGACCCGGGCCCAGCGGGCCGGGCGTGCCTATATTTGGCTGAATCTCGTGGAACAGCGGCTGCGCTCCGTGGTCGCCGCGGTGCTGCGGCCGATCTACGAGCCGGTGCACGGCGAGGACTGGGTGGTGGCCGCCGCGGGGCCCGCCGGACAGGAATGGGTGCAGCGCGCCGTCGCCGTGCGCGAGGTCTCCCGCCGCAAGGGCTATCTGCTCGACCCGGCCGACGACAACGTGCTCAGCTTCCTCACGCTCCCGCAGCTGCGGGAGCTGATTGTTCAGCACTGGCCCTGCTTCGAGCCGTACTTCGACGACCGGCGCGATGTCGAGCTGGCACTCGACGAACTGGAGGTCGCCCGCAATGTCGTCTCCCGCAACCGTGCGCTGAACGAGGCGGTCCTCGCTCAGGCCGAGCGCGCCTCGGCGCGCCTCCTGGAGATCCTGGGCAGTGGCGCCGCGGTGCCGTCCGCGGACCGGCTGCCGGTGGACGCCGTCGAGGAACTGGTCGGCGATCGGTATGCGGATGTGGTCTCCGTCCACTCCGACCGGGTCCGGCTGCAGCGCCAGCTGCCCGCCGAGGACCTTTTCGGCGGTTCGCGCCGCCTCGACGCGATCGGCATAGGCCTCAATCTGCTGGTGCAGAACTTCTCCGGCCGCCGGCTGGTCCGGCTCGCCGAATCGGGCTGCCGGATCCGGCTGCTGTTCATCAACCCGGCAAGCAGCGCGGTCAAGCGGCGTGAGCGGGAACTCGGGCTCAAGAAGGGCGAGCTGAGCCGGTCGGTGGAGATGAACATCCTCCACATGCGGCGGGTCCGCTCCAAACTCCGTGATCCGGGCGCGTTCGAGATCCACGTCTTCGACGAGACGCCGCGCTTCACGGCCTATCTGGTGGACGGCGACGGGGCGGACGCGGTGGGTGTCGTCCAGCCCTATCTGCGGCGCGCACGCGGCATGGAGGCGCCTGTGCTGGTGCTGCGAGGAGGGGGCCGGGCGGTGGTCCGGGCGGGCCAGGACAACGAGCACGGACTGTTCGAGACGTACCGCGAGGAGTTCGAGTCGGTCTGGACGGACTCCAGGCCCGTCTCCTGACGCCCCTTCCAGCGTTGTCAGTGCTGCGTGCGAAGGTGGTCATCACTTGGGGGAACGCACCACAGAAGGAGGTACGGGATGAGCTGGCATCAGGAGTGCCCGGTCGGCTTCGGCCCGGGGACGAGCGGCACGGACCCGCTGGAGGCCCGGATCGTCACCGCCGCGGTCGTCGGGGCGGGGGCGGTCCGATGAGCTGGATCAGCGGGCCGTTGCTGGCGTTCGACCTGGAGACCACGGGGACGGATGTCGAGACCGACCGCATCGTGACGGCGGCGGTCGTCCGGCTGGAGGCGGACGGATCCGTGTCGGAGGAGCGGACCTGGCTGCTGAATCCGGGTGTGGCCATACCCGAGCAGGCATCGGCGATCCACGGCATCTCGACGGAACGTGCCCGTGAGCACGGGGCGCCGGCCGCCTCCGCGATCGAGGAGATCACACGGGCCGTCGCTGACGGGCTGCGCTCAGGGACGCCGCTGGTGGTGATGAACGCACGCTATGACCTGTCCCTGCTCGACCGTGAGTGCCGGCGGTACGCGGTCGAGTCGGTCAGCGAGCGACTGGGCGACGCGCCTTCGCCCGTCATCGATCCGTTGGTGATCGACAAGCATGTCGACAAGTACCGGAAGGGGAAGCGGGCCCTCCACGCGCTGTGTGCCCACTACGGGGTGTCGCTCGACGACGCGCACGACGCGAGGGCGGACGCCGTGGCCGCTGCCCGCGTGGTGCGGCGTATGGGGGAGAAGCACCAGCCCGTCGGAGTGATGCCGTTGGAGGACCTGCACGGTCTTCAGGTGCGCGCGGCGGCCGAGCAGTCGCTCTCCTTGCAGGCCTATCTGCGACGCACCGCGGATCCGGCGGCAGTCATCGAACCGGCCTGGCCGCTCATCCCCCGGAGGCGGGAGCCCGCAGGCGGTTGAGGGTGATCCGACGGGCGAGGGGTGTCAGTTCGGAGCCGGCGAAGCCGTCTCGTCGGCCTTGAAGTCGTAGTGGATCTGCTTTCCGTCGACGGAGGTGACGGTGACCGTCACGCCCAGGGTGCTGCCGTCGTCCGCGGTGAGCGTGCACCGGGTTTCGGTACCGACCTTCCCGGCGAGGTCCTCCGGGCACGTGATGTCCGGCTTCGGCTGGCCCGTCGTGGAGGCGAGCTTGTCGGCGAGCGAGCCGGCCAGCTTGTCCGAGGACAGCTTCGGCTCGGACTTTCCGGCGCTGACCGACGCCGAGCAGCCGACGAGCAGCGCGCCGGCGGCCACGGCCGAGAGGCTCCACTTCGCTGCGGTCGAGCGGGCTATGGTCATGGGTGCTCCATTCCGAATGATCAAGGCAGTCGCCGGAAGCATACGTGGGACCGTGTTCCGCGGATGCCGCCGGAGGGCGGTCGGCCCACCTCCGGCAGCAGGCGGGAACATGCCGGGCCGACCCCGGTCCGGGCAGGAGCCCGGAGGGACGGGCGTCCCCGCGGAAGGCGGGGGAGGCCGCGGGGTTGGGCGGCGAGTCGTAGTCCCGCAGACCTCACAACTTACCGAAGATCACTCCGCGCCAGGTCCAGCCCGACTTGAGGGCGGCGTTCCGCAGGGGGTTGGTCAGCTGCGCGCTGTCGAAGCTGAATGTCTCCGTCGCTTCGAGGCGGCCGTTCTCCCCGCGTTGGAGCGTCCAGCGGCGGGAGACGGTCCTGCCCGCGCCGCGCGCGTACTCCGCCGAAGTCTGGAGCCGCGGAGGATTCCCGACGCGGGTGACCTCCCACTGTTCTTCGACGGCACGCACCTCAGGGACCTCCTCGACCAGGCGCATCCGGATCCGGAGGGCGTGCGTCAGCTGGGACCCGATGAAGAAGGTCTGCCAGGCGGGCTCGGCGATCCGCCACTCCGCCACCAGATCGGCGTCATGCGCTGCGCCGTCGCTGATGATGTACGGGACATCCGGCCGGTTGAGGCTGAGCAGGGCTGCCCGCAACTCCTCGGCTGAGCGTGGCGCGACCCCGTCCTCGGGACGCTTGGTTCCGGTCAGCATGTCGAAGAATCCCATGAGGTCAATCTATGAGGGGTCGGATTGTCGGTGCAAGAAGGGCCGTTCCGGCGGGACGTGCTACGAAGCCGCGCCGGTGTCCGGGCGGACCGTGCGCACGAAGTCCCGGAAGTCCTCCAGGACGGCGAGGTGCTGGGACGCGGTCACCGTCAGGATCAGACGGATCACCGCCCGCCTGCTCGGATCTGTGACGTCCAGCATGGACAGGTAGACCTGCGACTGCACGAGGTGGCGGAGGGTGCCCCCGGCGACGGCCGAGATGGCCAGGGTCTGGGTGAGGCCGGGTGCCTCCGCGGAACCGACCTCGCGGCGTTCGGCGACGTAGACCGACGCGGCGGACCGGCGCAGGTTCTCCACCGACTCGTCGGCGATCTCGGGGAGCGTCGCCGCGTCCGGGCGGAACTCGCCGTCGATCGTGATGTTCGCGGTGAATCCCGCATCCGGATGCGGGTGCAGTGCGACGAATGCCGCGCCCGTCGCGCCCACTCCGTCCGGCGGTGTGGCGCGCCAGCCGTCCGGCAGCTCGAACGCGATCGGTACGGGCAGGGTGGTGGTCATCCCGGTCTCTCCTTACGGCAACGGTGTGCTTACGGCAGCGGGTCCGCGGTGGCGTGCGTCAGAACAGGCTGCCGATCCCGTCGCCTACCCAGCTCGCTGCATCGCCCACGGCCCCGGCCGCATCGCTCACCGTATCGACGACCTTCCCCGGGTCGACGGTGAACTCGAAGCCCACGGCGCCACCGAGGGCAGGGGAGACGCCCACCTTGGGGCCGAAGTGCCATACGCCGTTGGCGTCCTTGCTGGCGTTCAGACTTGCCTCCGCGCCGGGACCGGCCCAGCCCTCGGCCGTGACACCCACGCCGATTCCCCCGACGTCCGCGCCCGCGCCGACGCTGCCCTTCGCGCCGGCGAAGGCCTCGGCGCCCAGCTGCACCCCGTCCAGACCTGCCCCCGCGTTGACACCGGCCTCGGCGCCCGCCATGGCCTCCGCCCGCCCGTACACCCCGACGGGGCCGGCGTCGGCGCTGCCGTTGGCTGAAGCCTCGCCGCCCGCGAAGGCACCGGCCTCGGCCTGGACGCCCTCATGGGTGATGCCGGCGGCCGCCGAGCCCTTGGCGCCCGCATAGGCTTCGGCTTCTCCGGCCAGCTTGAGCGGACCGTTGGTGAGCGTGCCCTCCGCGCTGGCGCGGCCGAGGTCGGCGTGTGCCTCGGCCTCAGCCAGCTTCCCCTTCCCGACGTTTGGACCGCTGGCCTCCGCCCCGACTCCTGGTCCCGAGGCCTCGGAGTCGGTCTCGGAGACCCATCCGTCCTTCTTGCCGGGCTTGGGGTCGGGCTTACCGGCCTTCGCCAGATCGCCCTCGGCCTGCGTGTTGAACCCGCCGATGCCGATACCGTCCAGCGAGACGTCGCTCGTCGCGCGGGACAGCGCCCGCTTCACGCTCTGGTCCGTGGTGTCGACGGCCTTGACCGCCTTGGCTATCTGGTCGGTCCAGCCCTGAGCCTTCTCGCGGGCGTCGGCCATCAGCCGGGGGTAGTCGGGGTCGTGATGGAGGGCGAACCGCTCCTGCTCGGAGAGGTTGTCGTACCCGATGTAGGTCGCCTTGCCGGAGCCGTCGACCTTGTAGTCCTTCTTCTCGGCGTCCTCGACCAGGTCCTTGACCGCCTTCTGCAGGCGGGTCAGCTCGGTCTGGGCATCCGTGAGGAGACTGGCGATGGCCAGTGCCTCCGTCTTCGCCGCCCCGTACTCGAAGCTCGTGGCCGAGGCGTTGTGCTGCTGGGCGCCGTAGGCGAGTCCCTGCCAGTTGCCGTTGGCCAGCACGCCCTGCACGTGCTTCTCGTAGTTGGTCTTGAGCTCACCGAAGCGCTCGCCCATCTTCTTCCACGCCCCGGCGACATCCGCGAAGGAAGACAGGTCGGCGGTCATCACGTCGTGATAGTTCAGCGTCATGGCGGCGCCCGTCACATCCCGTCGAGGCTGCTGGGGAGCCGTATGGAGTCCGCCTGGGCGCCGGCGGCGAGGTCCTGGTTCTGGAAGATGTTCTGCGTGCCCTTCAGCGCGTTCAGCTCTTGCTGCAAGCGCCCCATCAGCCGGTTCGCCTGCCCCTGCCAGGCGACCAGCGCGTCGGAGACGCCCTGGTCCGAGGCCCAGCCGGAGAGCCCTTTCAGTCCGGTGTCCTGCTTCAGCAGGGGGCCCGCGGGGGCCGACGGGGCGAGGAAGGGCGGCCGCACCGTTCCACCACCGGCCGCCATGCGGGCGGCTGCCTGGGTGTCGGGCATCTGGTGCTCTTCCATGTACTTCGTCGCGCGCTTCTTGTCGCTGGGCGAACTCGCGAGCTTCTGCTCGCCGCCTTCTCCGGCTCCCATGGGCAACCCCCGTTGCAATCGCACCTGTTCGGCCTCACGGCCAAGAGGCATAGTACGGAAGGTCATTGGGCACCGGACAGGCGCCCCAGGGCCTCGGCACCGCACCCTCGCCCGAGCAAGGGCATACGCCCGTGAGGACCGCTCGGCGGACCGACGGGAGACATGGGTGACCGAGTTGTACGGCGGTGCGGGCGGGCGGCCCGCCGCGCGTATCCAGCTCTTCCGCGCGACGGGAAGCGCCGTTCAGAAGGGGTACCAGCGCGCCTCGGGGTCGTCCTCGCGCAGTGACGTCACCCTGCGCCGGAATTCCGTCAGCGCCTTGGGGTTCGCCGGGGCGTGCTGGGAGACCCAGGCGCAGCTCGCCGTCTCGCGGGCGCCGCGCAGAACCGCGCATCCTTCCCAGGTGCGTACGTCCCAGCCGTACGCCTCGGTGAACGCGTCGTAGGCATGGGCGGGCAGTCCGTACCGGTCGCGGGAGAGTGCGAGGACCACCAGATCGTGCTCGCGCAGATCGGCGGAGAAGGTCTCGAGATCGACCAGCACCGGCCCGTCCGGGCCGACGTGGACGTTGCGGGGGAGCGCGTCGCCGTGGATGGGGCCCGGCGGCAGGTGCGGGGCAAGGGCCGCCGCGGCCTTCGCGAAGCCGTCGCGCCGGCCGCGCAGATAGTCGGCGTCGGCCGGATCGATCGCGTCGCCCGCGAGCCGCAGCCAGCGCTCGACGCCGCCGAGCAGCTCACGGCGCGGCAGCGTGAAGCCCTCCGGGGCGGGCAGCGCGTGCACCTGGGTGAGCAGCGGGGCGAGATCGCGCGGCTCGGCAGGGCGTACGGCGTCGGGCAGCCGGTGCCAGAGCGTCACCGGGTGGCCCTCCACCAGCCGCGCCCCGGGCTCGGCGACCCGTACGGCGGGGACACCGGAGGCGGCCAGCCACTGAGCGACGGCCACCTCGCGCTCGGCTCGGTCCCGTAGTTCCGGGTTCTGCACGGCGTTCCGGCCGACCTTGACCACCAGACCGCCGACGGCGAACACCGCGTTCTCGCCCAGCGCGAGCAGCTCCGCGCCGTCGGACAGCCCGGCAGCGGTCAGCACCTCGCGCGCACGCATCTCGTTCATGGATCCGATTTTCGCATCTGTGCAGGCGACCTTGACGAACCGACGACCCGTCAGCACCATGGCGGGGGCAACCTGAGCGGCCAGATCCGGGTGAAACCGATCCATTGACGCAAGGGGGTCGAATTCGTGACGTTGGCGAACGCAACGGTGCAGTCCGGGCGGCATGGCCCGCCCGGAATCCCACAGTCCCAGCAGGGTGGACCGGCCCCGCGGGTCAACCGGAACGCCGGTACGTGGTTCCTTGTGCTGCCCGCCCTGATCCCGATCCTGATCCTCAGCGTCGGCCCGCTGCTCTACGGCATCGCGCTGGCGTTCACCGACGCCCAGTCCGGCCGCACCCGTTCCACCCAGTGGGTCGGCGGGCTCAACTTCCAGGACCTGCTCCACGACGCCCTCTTCTGGGACTCGTTCCGGATCGGCCTCGTCTGGGCGGTCGGCGTCACCATCCCGCAGTTCGTCCTGGCCCTCGGCCTCGCACTCCTGCTCAACCAGAACCTGCGGATGCGCTGGCTCGCGCGGGCCCTCGCGATCATCCCGTGGGCGATGCCCGAAGTGGTCGTCGGCATCATGTGGCGGCTGGTCTACAACCCGGACGCGGGCGTCCTCAACGAGACCATCCGCGATCTCGGGCTCGGCGACGGCCGGGACTGGCTGACCGGACTCGCCACCGCGCTGCCCGCCGTGATCGTCGTCGGCGTCTGGGCGGGCATGCCGCAGACCACCGTCGCGCTTCTGGCCGGCCTCCAGAACACCCCGCACGAACTCCACGAGGCGGCCGCCCTGGACGGCGCGGGTGCCTGGCGCCGGTTCCGTACCGTCACCTGGCCGGCCCTCAGGCCGGTCGCGCTCTCCATCACCGCGCTCAGCTTCATCTGGAACTTCAATTCCTTCGCCCTGGTCTACGTCCTGACCAACGGCGGTCCCGGTGGCCGGACCCGGCTGCCGATGCTCTTCGCGTACGAGGAAGCCTTCCGCTACGGCCAGTTCGGCTACGCCGCGGCGATGGGTTGTGCGATGGTCGCGGTGATCTCCGTGGTCCTCGCCGTCCACCTCGTCGGCCGGCTCAGGGGAGGCGAGGACCAGTGAGTCTCCGGACCAGCAGATCCGCCCGCGCGGGACAGTACGTCGCGCTCCTGGGCTACCTCGTCTTCCTGGCGTTCCCGTTTCTCTGGCTGATCTCCACCGCCTTCAAGCCGGCGCGCGAACTGGGTTCCCTGCACCCCACCTGGATCCCGGAGCATCCGACCCTGGACAACTTCCGGCAGGCCTTCGATGAGCAGCCCCTGCTGCAGGCCGCCGCCAACTCGCTGGTCGCCGCGGTCTCCGCCGCTCTGATCGCCGTCGTCATCGCCACGCCCATGGCCTATGTGATGGCCCGCCAGCGCACCCGGCTCACGGCGGCCGCCACCGGCTGGGTCGTCGTCAGCCAGGCGTTCCCCTTCGTCCTGCTGATCATTCCGCTCTTCCTGATCCTCAAGAATCTGCATCTGATCAACACCCTCTGGGGGCTGATCATGGTGTACGTCGTCTGGGCGCTGCCGTTCGCGCTGTGGATGCTGGTCGGGTACGTCCGCGCCGTACCGCCCGAACTCGAGGAGGCCGCCTCGGTCGACGGCGCCGGAAGGCTGCGGACACTCGTCTCGGTCACCGTCCCGCTGCTGGCCCCCGGCATCGTCGCCACCGCACTCTTCGCGTTCATCACCGCATGGAACGAGTTCTTCTTCGCGCTCGTCCTGCTCAAGACACCGGAGAAGCAGACCTTGCCGGTCGTACTCACCCACTTCCTCGGCGCGGAGGGCGCGGCCGAGCTCGGGCCGCTCGCCGCCGCCGCGTTTCTCGCCACCCTGCCCTCCCTTGTCCTCTTCGCGATCATCCAGCGCCGGATCACCGGGGGCATGCTGGCCGGGGCGGTGAAGAGCTGATGCGGCCACTCGTGCGTACCGCGGCCGCCATGGCCACCGCACTGGCTCTGCTCCTCACCGGCTGCAGCGGTGCCGGCGGCGGAACGGACAACAGCGGGAAGGTCAAGCTCCGCTTCCAGTCGCTGGCCTGGCAGAAGGAGTCCGTCGACGCCAACAAGCAGCTGGTCGAGGAGTGGAACCGGGGTCACCCCGACATCCAGGTCGAGTACGTCCAGGGCAGCTGGGACAGCGTGCACGACCAGCTGCTCACCTCCTTCGAGGGCGGCGAGGCACCGGATGTCATCCATGACGCCTCCGACGACCTCGCCGACTTCGCGTACGGCGGCTATCTCGCCGACCTGCGCACACTGCTCCCCGGCCGGCTGGCCGCCGACATCCCGCAGCAGAGCTGGCGGACCGTAAGGTTCGGCGACGGTGTCTACGGGGTGCCGTTCCTCCAGGAACCCCGGGTCCTGATCGCCAACACCAAGATCCTCAAGGCCTCCGGGGTCCGGATCCCGAGCCCCGCGAAGCCCTGGAGCTGGGACGAATTCCGGCAGGTCACCAAGGAACTGACAGGCAAGGGGGAAGGGAAGGCGGCGTACGGAGTTGCCTGGCCGCTCCGGGAACCGGTCTCCGTCACCCTCAACCTCGGAGTCTCCAGCGGCGGCCGGCTCTTCCACCGCGGTGCCGACGGCAAGGTGACCATCCGTCTCGACGAGGGCGACGAGGTCATGCCCCGCACCATCCGCGACCAGGTCAACACCGATCACAGCGCCGCCCGCACCACGCTCGGGATGGGAGGCTCCGACACCCTCCCGGGGCTGTTCGGCGGCAGGTACGCGATGGTTCCGCTGGGCTTTTCCTACCGTCAGCAGGTTGTCGAGCAGGCCCCGAAGGGCTTCGAGTGGACCGTGCTGCCCGCACCTGCGGGCAGCGACGGGCTCGCCCAGGGTGTGAGCCCGCAGACCCTTTCCGTCGCCGAGGCCAGCCCGCACAAGAAGGCGGCCGTGGAGTTCATCGACTTCCTGCTGCGCCCGGAGAACATGGTGCGCCTGGCGCAGGGGGACTGGATGCTCCCGACCGGCACGGCGGCGCTCGCGGACCCGGCTCTGCACACGGCCGAGAACGGCTGGGCGACCGGCGCCGCACTCGCGAAGGGGCTGCGTCCGGCGCCCGCCCAGTCGGTGCGCGGCTACCCCGAGTGGAAGGACAAGGTCGCGACGCCCGCACTCCAGGAGTACTACAGCGGGGCGATCGGACGGGACGAACTGAAGAATCGCCTGGTCGACGACGGGAACCGGGTCCTGGCGCGCTATCAGCGCTGACAGGAAAAGGAATTCCGGCTGCACCAGACATCTCGTCTCGCCCATGGTGTGGGTATGACGGATATCCGGCGTGCCCACATCGCCATGTTCTCCATCGCCGCCCACGGACACGTGAACCCGAGCCTCGAAGTCATCCGGGAACTCGTCGGCCGTGGGCACCGCGTCAGTTATGCCATCCCGCCGTCCTTCGCCGAGAAGGTCGCCGCCACCGCTGCGTACCGCCGTGCTCGCGTTGGCCGGGGACCCGGTGGTGGCGGCGAAGACGGCGGCGGTACGGGAGCACATGGCGGGGGAGGGCGGCACGAAGCGGGCAGTCGGCCTCATCGAAGCCGAACTGCCCGCCTGAGCAAGGACTATCGGGACTTTCCGGTGAGCGTGTCGTCCTGGGTCTCCCCCGTGGCCCCAACGGCGGGGGAGGGAATTGCACCCGGGGCCCGGTCGTCGCGCACCTCGTCCGCGACGGCCGACTCGTCATGTGTCAGGTCCGGCAGCCACGTCAGCCACTGCGGCAGGTACCAGTTGCGTTCGTCGAGCAGTGCCATGACGGCCGGCAGTAACACCCCGCGAATGATCGTCGCGTCGATCAGTACCGCAGCGGCCAGGCCCACGCCCATCTGCTTCATGGACTGCATCGACAGCGTGCCGAAGATCGCGAACACCGCGACCATGATGACCGCCGCGCTGGTCACCACGCCTGCCGTTGTCACCACGCCGTGGGCGATCGCGTCCCTGGTCGAACGGCCCTGCAGGCGGGCTTCCCGGATCCGGGACACCACGAAAACGTGGTAGTCCATCGAGAGCCCGAAGAGGATCACGAACAGGAAGAGCGGCAGCCAGGAGATGATTGCCCCCACCCCTTCCGCACCGACCAGAGAGGCGCCCCAGCCGTGCTGGAAGACGGCGGTCAGGATGCCGTACGCGGCGCCCACCGACAGCAGGTTGAGCACGATGGACGTCACCGCGATCGTCAGTGAACGGAAGCAGAGCAGCATCAAAAGGAAGGCGAAGACCACGACGAAGGCGAATACCGGCACCACCGCGCCGACGATCTGGTCGTTGAAGTCCTTCGACCCCGCGACCTGACCGGTGATCGGCGCCTCTACGCCGTCGACCTTGCCGAGCGTGTCCGGACGCACCTGGTCACGGAGCAGATCCAGGCTCTTGACGGCCCTGTTCTGATCGGATCCACCGACCAGTGGTACGTCGATGACCGCGATGTTCTCCGCGTCGTGCGTCACCATGTCGACCGGGCCCTTGGAGGCGCCCGACGCGACGGCCTGCTCGCGGAAATCGGTGAGCGCCTGACGTACCGGAGCGGCGTTGATGTCGTCGGCCTTCACCACGACCCGGGCCGGGTCGGCGCCGCCGGGGAATGCCGCGTTGAGCCGCTCGTACGTCCGCACGATCGGGAGCGAGCTGCCGAACTCCTGGTCCAGGGTGAGGTTCTGGGTGTGCATGCCGACGGCGGGCAGTGCAATCGCGGTGAGTGCGCCCGCCGCGATCACCAGCGCAGTCCAGGGGCGGCGCAGCACCGAGTTGAGTACCGCACGCCACACCCGGCTCTCGCCGCTCGCATCGCCCGGCTGCACGGCCGACGGGTGTGGGCGGTTGTTGTGAGCGGTCGACTTCCGCTGGGTACCGGCGGACCGCTTGAGGCGGTTGAGGAACGGCACCCGCCCCTTCTCGACCCGCTCGCCGAGCAGCGAGAGCAGGGCGGGAAGGACCGTCACCGAGCCGACCATCGCGACCGCGACGACCATGAGCGAGGCGAGCCCCATCGCCTCGAACTCGGCGAGACCGGTGAAGAGCATGCCGGCCATCGCGACACAGACCGTCACACCGGAGACGATGATCGCGCGCCCGCTGGTTGCCGCAGCGATCATCAGGGCGGTCCGGGCGTCGCGTCCCTTGGCCCTTTCCTCGCGCTCGCGCCGCAGATAGAAGAGGCAGTAGTCGACACCGACGGCCAGACCGACCAGCAGCATCACCGAGTTCGCCGTCTCGCTCATCGGCTGGAGATGGCTGACCACGCCCATCAGCCCCATCGTCGCGATGATCGCCGTGATGGCCAGAGCCACCGGCAGCAGTGCGGCGACGAGGGCCCCGAACGCGACCAGCAGAATGCCCAGCGCGACCGGTACGGCGGAGAGTTCGGCCCGTTGGAAGTCGTCGCCGAAGGCGTCGTTGAAGGTCTTGCCCATGCTGGCGCTGCCGATCTCCTCGATCACGAGACCGTCGTGCTCGCCCTGGACCTTGTCGACGGCCTTCAGCACCGGTTCGACGCGCGCGCTCGCCGTTTCGGGATCCCCCCGCATCTGGAACTGTACGAGCGCGCTGCGACCGTCCGCCGAGATGCTCTTCGTCGAGTACGGAGAGGTCACGGCGGTCACTTCACCGGTGGACTGGACCGCCTGCATCACGGCGTCGACGGCCGAGCGGAACTCCGGTGAAGTGGCCTTCACCGAGGGGCTGTCGGCCTGGATGAGCACGGTCTCGCCCGCCGGATCCTTCAGCCCGGCGTCCTCGGTGATCTGTACGGCCCGACCCACCTCGCCGGACAGTTGATCGCTCTCCTTCACGTCGACCCGGCCGGTCGCCGAGCCGAGTCCCATCGCGAGAACGACGAACAGCACCCATACGGTCACCGCCGCCCATCGGTGCCGTGCGCTCCAGCCGCCGGCCCGGGCGGCGATGCCGCGTACGCGTGGCGCCCCCGTGCGCGCCGAATCCACTGTTCCCATGACGGACCTGCCCCCTCGTGGCCGACGTCGGCTCCCTGCCACCGTCGCTGCTCCGAGGTTATGGACGGAATCGAGTTGTCTCCTCATGCTCCCCGGTGAACCGGCGGGGCCCGTTCTCCACCTTGCGAGCCAGGTGGTTCCCTGAGAGGAGCGGTCCATGACCCTTACACGTAAAAGGCTGTCGGGCGTCACCCAGTGCTTCAGCATCTCGCTCAGAGTTTCACCGGGTTGCTCAGCGCCATCAACGGCTTCTCCGCCAGAACAAGCTGCTGAAGGTCGTTGAGCAGCAGGCATCACCGAATCGGCGGCCGCCGTGCTCTCTCCACGGGGCGCGGCGGCCGCGCTGCTCGGGCAGGCCGTCCTGCGGTGTGCCCGTGATCACGATGTACGCGGCACTGTTGCGCGGGATCCAGGTGTGCAGCCACCACAGGATTCCGACGGCGGAACTGCGCACGCTGCTCACAGAACTGGGCCACGGGGACGTCCGTAACCACCCGCGGAGCGGCAACGCCGTCTTCAGCAGTGCGCCGGACGACGAGGGCGCGCTCGCCGCGGAGCTGCAGCGGGCCATCGGGGAACGGTTCGCGCTTGATCCGGAACGGTGCCCATCTCGGGGCAGTCGCCTGTCACCCGGCGCCCGGCCGCACCCCGCAGGCGGGCGGTCAGCCGGGCGCCGGCCCGCCACCGACCCGGAGTGGAAGGCCCGGCGCCGCCTGCTCCGCAACCGTGAGGACCTCACCGATGAGCAGTTCGCGCGGATGTGGAACCCGCTGCTGGACGAGGGAAAGATCGGGCAGGCCCTGCTGACGGCGTGGATCGCCAGGGAGAGCCTGCGCACCCTCCTCGCCCTGGCCCGCACTGGCACCGACCGGCACCGCATCGGCCAGGCCCGTTGGAAGTTCCTCACCTGGTGCGGGGACAGCGACATCCCCGAAGTCCGTACCCTCGCCGCCACCGTCGACCGCTGGTGGACCGAGATCGCCGCGTTCATCGACACCAGCCACAGCAACGCCAAGAGCGAAGGGATCAACCGTGTGATCAAGCTCGTCGCCCGGAACACGTTCGGCTTCCGCAACGCCGACAACCAGCGACTACGGACACGCTGCGTCACGACAAAGCGGGCCCGCGGACACCTCCGCACCGCTCAACTTTGAAGACCCTGTTTGTCATGAAGATCTACAACTGGCGTCCCCTCCTGAAGCGGTGGAGCACCGAGTGGGTCGACGCCCGGATGCTGGAAGACCCCGAAGAGGTCGACGAAGAGCTTCGGCGGGAACGGTGGCTGGGGTTCGCTCCGGCCACGGAGGAGTAGATCGTGGCGCTGGAACAGCGATTGGGGACGGCGCTGCCTCCGTCCTTACGGGCCTTCCTGGCCACGACCAACGGCTGGCGGCATGCCGGCTGCTTTGTCGGGTCCTCGCCGACCGCCCGGTGGCAGCGAGACCCGGCCCACCGGCGGCGCAGCCGTCGTGCAGCGGTCAATGAGCGCGTCTTGATGTGTGTTTGATGCGCAGTGATGACTTAAAAACGACTGCACCAATCATATTCACGCATACTTTGCCTCTTCTTTACCTTATGCGCTCTCCTCCTGGGCAAGCTTTGCGGGGTACGTACGCGCCCCCAGCCCTACGACTAGGGCTTTCCCACCCCAGCGGAGAAACCTTGAAAACGATCAAATCCCTCCTCGCGGCGATAGGCTGCGCTGTGCTCGCACTGACCGGTGTGTTGATTGCGCCGTCGTCCGCGAGCGCCGACACCGTGACACGGGTGACGGCGCCGCAGTTGCGGTTCACCAGCTACAACATCTGCGGCAACATGTGCGGCAACCCGAACTACTACGACAACCAGCGCCGCATTGACCAGGTGGTCGCCGAGACGTCGGCGGATGTGTGGGGCGCGGACCAGATCTTCCTGTCGGAGGTGTGCCGCTCGCAGTACGACGCGATCCTGGCCAAGCTCGCCCCCAAGGGGTTCAGCGGCCTGTACACCGCGACACTGTCGGGCTATCCGACGATCTGCCACGGCAGCGACTACGGAATGGCGGTCTTCGTCAAGGGGCCGGCGCTGGAGACCACCGTCCTGGACCTGACTCAGGGCGGCGAGACGGAGCCGATCAAGAACCCCTGCATCAAGTCCCGGCTGCAGGGCCGGATCACCTGGTCCTGCTCGATCCACCTGTACTGGTCGGCCTCGCCGACGCTGCGCGACGCCGAGGCGCGTGAGCTCGCCGCGCAGGCCAAGGCATGGGAAGACGCGGGCATCCCGGTGGTGCTGGGCGGGGACTTCAACGCCCCGCCCGCCAGCACCATGGCCTCGTATTTCTACGAGCCCGCCCTGGGTGGCGGCGCCAAGGGAACCATGATCGAGGTCGACGAGACCGACCGTGACTACTTCACCCCCGCCTGCGTCTCGGCGGAGGTGTCGCAGTGCCGCTCGGGTCAGGACAGCAAGGACGGCGGCAAGATCGACTACGTCTTCCTCAGCGCCAAGTACTTCGCCAACCCCGAGGCCGACGTGCTGCCGATGGACACCAAGGTCTCCGACCACAAGCTGCTGCGCGGTGCGGCGACCTGGAAGCGCAGCGGCCTGACCACCGGCAGCCTGTCCAACTAGGCAGTCGGCGATGACCTGGATCAGCACGCGGGCAGCGGATACGCCTCAGGCGAGCTGATCTTCTAGACACGCGGCTACGACGAGATTGTCACACCGCTCGAACCTCACGTCTGATCCGCTCCAAGAATGAATGGCCGGCCGCCGGCCACTACAGAAACGGAAGGCAGCCACCCTCGCGGGGGTGGCGGCTCCGCCGTCCTTGCACCGCGCGAGCTGATATTCGGGCCGGGTCACGGCCGAGCCATTCACCCGGGTGGCGAACACCCCGCAGGCCGGGCAGGCCCCGGCCATCTCGTCGGCCGTGGCCAGGTGGATCCGGCGCCGTCCGCCAGCCGGCTTCTTGACCCGAACGACGGACACCCCGTCGAGGTTGAGCAGCAACGTCGTATCGTTGAACAAGCCCGTGGCTCCTGGGCGATCGTTCTGCGTCGAGAGCAGAAGTGATCACTCAGAACCACGGGCATCCTGTATCCAGGCCGCCAGACAGCGACTCGATCACCGACAGTGACAGCACGTCAGCTCCCCGACGAGGCGCACTGCTCAACTTCGAAGACCCGCTTTGCGTGTTCTGACAGGCGATGTTGTGACACGGAGGTCAACCGTACGGGGGTCAGCGCTGCACCTGGCCCCAAGTGGCTGTTCCGCCGCCGGTATTCATCGCAGGGTGAGCGGGGTCTCGGATTTGACGCGGTTCAGCTTCTCGGGGTTGCGGACGTAGTAGAGGCCGGTGATGCGGGCGTCCTCGACATGGATCGCCATGACGCCGTCGATCTCGCCGTCCAGGTGTACGAGGAGTGCCGGGTTGCCGTCAAGCTCAGCCGCGGGTGACGCGCTGCGTACGCTGAGCGAGCCGGACGTCCGGCACGGGCTGCTGTCGCATTTCTTCAATACCGGCGGCAGCGGCCGGCCGTACCGTCCGGTGCATGAAGACCGAGCACGCCCATATGACCGAATGCGCCACCGAGGCGGCCCGTATCGCCCGTGGCATCAGCGCCGAACAGCTGACCGCGCCCACCACTCCTTGCGGTGACTGGGATCTGCGGGAACTGATCAACCACTGGGTGCTCTACACCTCGCACGGCCTGGAGCACCGCGCCCGGCGCACGCCCCTCCCCGACGAGCTCACCGCCCGTGACTTCACCGCCGACGCCGACTGGGCCGAGCAGTACGCGGCGCAGCTGGAGCGGGCCGTCGCCGCCTGGTCGGACCCGGCCGTCTGGGAAGGCGAGATCGACCTGGGCCATGCGTCCTCCCCCGCGGCCGAGATCGCCGCGATGCTCATCGAGGAGACGGCTCTGCACAGTTGGGACGTGGCCCGCGCGACCGGTCAGGAACTCAGGCTCTCCGACGGGGCGGCCGCGTACGTCCTCGGCGTCATCGACGGGTCCGCCGAGCTCTACCGGCAGTACGGCGGCTTCGCCGACGAGGTCGACGTGCCCGGATCGGCGCCCGTCCTCGCGCGCGCACTGGCCCGCAGCGGACGCGATCCGCAGTGGACCACCGCCTGAAAGTGGCCCACTGGAAGGGGTGCTGATTGGCCCGTAGTTGTATGCCAATGGCTGGCTACGCTCGGGCCATGACCACTCATCGGAATCACGGTACGGACCGGGCCCTCGTCGACTTCTACTTCGACCCCGCCTGCCCGTTCGCCTGGATCACCTCCCGCTGGATGCTCGAGGTGGAGCAGCGGCGCGACATCGAGCTCCGCTTCCACGTCATGAGCCTCCACCTGCACAACACCGGCAATGAACTGCCCGACTGGTACCGGGAACTGGTCGACAAGTCGATCGGCCCGGTACGGGTCGCGGTCGCCGCGGCGGCCGAGCACGGCGACGGCGTGCTCCGGGACCTCTACACCGCCTTCGGTACCCGCATCCACCAGCAGAAGAACGAGGACTTCGACGAGGTGATCGCCGAATCCCTCGCCGAGCTCGGCCTGCCCGCCGCGCTCGCCGGTGCCGCGCACGCGGAGACGTACGACGAAGCACTGCGGCGCAGCCATGACGCGGGCAAGGACCCGGAGGCGGACGGCTATGTCGGCACGCCGACGATCCATGTCGACGGCACGGCGTGGTTCGGCCCGGTGTTGCGCGCCGCCCCGCGCGGCGAGGAGGCGGGCAGGCTCTTCGACAGCTTCCGGGTGCTGGCCGGTTACCCGGACTTCTTCGAGCTCAAGCGCACCCGCACCGGCAGCCTCGACGTCGGCTGACCGCCGCGCCCCTCCGGGGCCGCGGGGTGTCCGACGGCCGGACCATCGAGGTCAACGCGCGGGACGCCCTGGTCGGCCGGCCCTCGGGCAAGGGGGAGTGTTCCGGGTGATCGGCGGGCTGACCCCCGGCACCGTGTACACGGTCAGCGTCGCCGCTGCCACAGCGGCGGGCACCGGGCCGACGGTCACGGTCCAGGTGACGACCAAGGCCGGGTGGACCGAAACGGCCGGGGGCCGCGCATCCCGCGCCGCGCCGGAGCCGGCCGGACGTGTAGCCCGACAGCCTCTCAGGCGGTGAGCGCCGCCACGCGCGGCACACACGCCTCGTCGTAGCGGCGCAGCAGCAGCCGCGCCAACTCCGGCGAAGGACCGAGCACGTCGGCCAGTACATCCGCCCCCGCATCCCGGGCGCCCGCGGCGATACGATCGGGGAGGCGGCCGGGCGCGATGACGTACGGGGCCACGGCGACACGACGGACACCGGACGCCCGCAGGGCCCGCACCGCGTCCTCGGCGGGGGGATGGCCCCCAGGAGATGCAGCGGAGGCGAACGCAGGCCGCACGGCGCACCAACCGGTGTGCCGCAGCTCCCGCGCGATTTCAGCGATCACTGCGATCGCCTCCGGGTCTGTGGAGCCCGCCGAGGCCAGGACGAGCCCGGTCGAGCTTCGGTCGCCGGGGGAGACCCCGGCTTCGTACAGCCGCCGTTCCAGGGCGGAGTTCAGCAGCGGCGAAGGGCCGAGCACCTCCGCCTGCCGGATCCGCAGCCGCGGCCGCCGGGTCTGTGCCTCGTGCAGCACGGCGGGGATGTCGGTCTTGGCGTGGAAAGCCCGGGTCAGCAGCAGTGGAAGGGCCACCACCTCGCCGATACCTTCCGCGGCCGGCCGCTCCAGCACCCGAGGCACGGACGGGGAGTTGAACTCCAGGAAGCCGATCTCCACGCGCAGTCCGGGGCGCAGCGCCCGGACCCGCGCGGTGAGCGCGTGCACGGTCGCCGCGTGCCGCGGATCGCGGCTGCCGTGGGCGATGACGAGAAGAACGGGGGAAGCCATGACGGTACTCGGTTCCTGGATCGGTTCCTGGGTCGGTTTCGTGGGTCAGCGACTGACGAGGAGGCCGCGGCTGCGCAGCACCCACCGCTCCAGCGGGCTGAAGATCAGCAGGTCGATGGCGATGCCGACGATCAGGATCAGGAAGATGGCGAGGAACACCATCGACATGCTGCTGGTCTCGCGGCCCTGCTCCAGCAACTGCCCCAGGCCCACGCCCAGATCGGGCGACGAAGCGATGATCTCGGCGGCCATCAGCGAGCGCCAGGAGAACGCCCAGCCCTGCTTCAGACCCGCCAGATAGCCGGGCAGCGAGGCGGGCAGCACGATGTGCCAGGTGCCGCGCAGGCCGGTGGCGCCCAGCGTCTGCCCGGCCCGCAGGTGCAGCGGCGGGATCTGGTCGACACCGGCGACGAGACCGTTGGCGATCGACGGGACGGCGCCCAGCAGGATCACCGCGTACATCATCCTGTCGTCGAGCCCCAGCCAGATCACCGCGGGCGGCACCCACGCCACTGACGGCAGCGACTGGAGACCGGAGAGCACCGGGCCGATTGCCGCGCGCACCACCTTCACGCGCGCCACCAGCAGCCCGAGCGGGGTACCGATGACGAGCGCCAGCAGGAAGCCGAGCAGGCCGCGCGAGACGCTCGTCCAGATATAGCCGAGCAGGGTGCCCTGCGCCCAGGCGTTGGTCACCTCGTCCCAGACCTGGGACGGCGACGGCAGCTTGTAGTCGTCGGTGACCTTCGCCCGGATGAGGATCTGCCAGACGATGAGCACCAGCGCGACGGCCACGACCGGCGGCAGGACCTTCTGCACCAGCACCTGGCGTACCGGGGTCCGGCTCACCCGCACCGCGTCGAGCGCGTCGAGCCCCGCCTCCAGCCCGGCCAGGTCCTGGGCGGCGTCCTTGACGGCGCCGGACGCGGCGGTGCTGTCCTTGGCGGTGGTGTCAGTGCTGGCCATGTCGGCGGATCTCCCCACGCAGTTGTTCGGTGATCTCGACGGACAGCTCCGCCACCGCGGTGTCCTCGATGCGGCGCGGCTGGTCGATGCCGACCGTCCACTCGCGGGCGATCCGGCCCGGCCGCGACGACAGAAGGACGACCCGCTCGGCGAGCCGGACCGCCTCCCGCACGTTGTGCGTGACGAAGAGGACCGAGACGTTCGTCTCGCGCCAGATCCGGGTCAGCTCGTCGTGCAGTACATCCCTGGTGATGGCGTCGAGAGCGGCGAACGGCTCATCCATCAGGAGCAGTTGACTGTCCTGGGCGAGCGCGCGGCCCATCGCCACCCGCTGCCGCATGCCGCCCGAGAGTTCGTGCACCCGCTTCCCGTACGCCCCGCCGAGCCGTACGAGTTCGAGCAGCCGCTCCGCCTCCGTGCGGCGGTCGGACTTGGGTACGCCACGCAGTCGCAGCGCGAGTTCGATGTTCTTGCCCGCGGTCAGCCACGGGAAGAGGGCGTGCTCCTGGAACATCAGGGCCGGCCGCCCGCCGGGGGTCTCGATGGACCCCGCGGTCGGGCGGTCGAGTCCGGCCACCAGGTTGAGCAGGGTCGATTTTCCGCACCCGGAAGCTCCCAGAAGGGTGACGAACTCGCCGGGGGCGACATCGAGCGTGATGTCGTCCAGGACGAGCTGCTGTCCCTCCGGTCCACCGAAGGACTTCGAGACGTGGTCGATACGGGCGGCGTGCCCGACCGTAGTACGGTCCTCGGCCTTGGTGAGCGTGGTCGTCGCCATGGTCGTCACCTCCTGGGAGATCCTGGAACGGTCGGTCTTACTTGACGCCGAGACCGGCGTCGGCGACCTCGGGCTTGCCCGCGGCCTTGAGGATCTTGTTCAGCGGCTTCAGGTCGTAGATGCCCGTCAGATCCGTCTGCTCCAGCAGACCCGCCTTCACCGCGTGCTCGGCCTCCGTGTCGAGCGTGGCGGCCAGCGGGTCGTCGGTGAACTGGATCGACTTCCACGCCGGGTCGAGGACCTCGGCCGGCAGTTCCTTGCCGGACAGCTCCCCCAGCGCGGCGTTGGCGGACGCCTTCGCCTTGTCCGGGTTGGCGTTGATCCACGCGTTGGTGTCGACCGAACCGCGCAGCACCGCCTCGACGACGTCCGGGTGCTCCGTGAGGAACTTCTGCGACACGATGATGTTCGTGATCACGAACTTCTTGTCCGGCCAGAGCGTCGACTCGTCGAGGAGCACCTTCGCGCCCTGCGCGACCAGCTTGGAGGCGGTCGGCTCAGGGACCCAGGCGCCGTCGATGGAACCGGCCCTGTAGGCGTCCGGGGTCACCTTGTTGTCCGTGCGGACCACGGAGACGTCGCCCTTGCCGCTCTGGGCGTCGACCTTCCAGCCCTTCTCTGAGATCCAGTTGAGGAACGCCACGTCCTGGGTGTTGCCGAGCTGCGGGGTGGCGATCTTCTTGCCCTTGAGGTCGTCCAGGGTCTTGATCTTCTTCGGATTGACGACCAGCTTCACACCGCCGGACGCCGCACCGCCGATGATCCGCAGGCTCTTGCCCCGGGACTTGGTGAAGCCGTTGATGGAAGGGGAGGGGCCGATGAAGCCGATGTCGATCGAACCGGCGTTGAGCGCCTCGATCTCGGACGGGCCCGCGTTGAACGTCGACGGCTTGACCGTCGTGCCCCCGAGCTCCTTGGCGATGATGCCTTCCTGGATGCCGACCAGGGCGGTGGCGTGCGTGAGGTTCGGGAAGTAGCCGATCTTCACGGTGTCCGCGGAGAGCCTCTTGCCGTCGGCGGAGACGTTCGCCTTCTTGGCGTCGTCGTCCTTCGCCGCGGAGCCGTAGCCGCAGGCGGTGAGTGCCACGGCGAGCAGCGGCAGAGCGGCGGCTGCGGTGAGGCTGCGGCGCAGGGTGAAACGGGTGGCGGGCACGGGAGGCGTTCCTCTCGTCGGCCCGGTGCTCACGGCCCTCGACGGTTACGGGGACGCGGCCGGGCAGTCGGCATGTCTTCGTCTGAACTGGCGGTACAGGCGGTGCGGTTGCTGCAAGCGGGCGCGCAGGCAGTGCGCGTACGTCATCACGCACATCGCGCAACCCCGCCCTGGCCGCTGCCGAGGGCGCCGCTGCCGATGCGGCCGCCCTCCTTCGCGAACGTCGCGTAGATGTCGACAGCCATCAGAAGTCCCATTCGGCGTCTTCGGCGGTCACGGCCTCGGCCTTGGCCACGGCAGCGAACGAGGCGCCCGCCATGCCGGCCGTCAGCGTGGTGCCGTCCGCCGGGTCGATCAGCAGGAACGAGCCGGTGCGCCGGGAGTCCGCGTACGCGTCCAGCGCGAGCGGCTCCGCGGTACGGACGACGACCCGGCCGATGTCGTTGGCGACGAGCTGTCCGGGCTCCGGGTGCTGCGAGAGGTCGTCCAGCGTCAGCCGCGACGGGATGTCCTTGACGATCGCCTTGACCGTGCGGGTGGTGTGCTTGAGCAGCACCCGCCGGCCGACCACGAGCGGCTGGTCCGCGACGTGGCAAACGGTCGCCTCGACGTCCTGGGTGACCGCCGGCGCGTCGTCGGCCGGTGCGATGAGGTCACCGCGCGAGACGTCGATGTCGTCGGCGAGCCGGACGGTCACCGACTGGGGCGCCCAGGCGATGTCCACGCTCTCGCCGAGCGCGTCGATCCCCGAGATCGTCGACGTGCGGCCCGAGGGCAGGACCGTGACGGCCTCGCCCACGCGGAACGTGCCGGCGGCGATCTGGCCCGCGTAGCCCCGGTAGTCGGGGTGCTCGGCGGTCTGCGGCCGGATCACGTACTGGACGGGGAAGCGTGCGTGGCAGCCGGTGAGGTCGTGGCTGACCGGCACCGTCTCCAGGTGTTCGAGGACCGTCGGGCCGCCGTACCAGTCCATGTGCGCGGACGGCTCCACGACGTTGTCACCGGCGAGCGCGGAGATCGGGATCGCGGTACACCAGTTTTCCTGGGGGTCCCCCCCAGACCCCCATCCCGGGACGCCGAGCGAGGCGGCGTATGCGGTGAACTCCTCGGCGATGGCGGCGAATACGGGCTCCGCGTAGTCGACCAGGTCCATCTTGTTGACGGCCAGGACCACGTGCGGCACCCGCAGCAGCGCGGCGACGGCGGCGTGCCGGCGGGTCTGTTCGACGACACCGTTGCGGGCGTCCACCAGGACGACGGCCAGCTCGGCCGTCGAGGCCCCCGTCACCATGTTCCGGGTGTACTGCACATGCCCCGGGGTGTCGGCGAGGATGAACCGGCGGCGCGGCGTGGCGAAGTAGCGGTAGGCGACATCGATGGTGATGCCCTGCTCGCGCTCGGCCCGCAGCCCGTCGGTCAGCAGCGCCAGGTCCGGCGCCTCCTGGCCCCGACTGCGCGAGGCGTGCTCGATGGCCTCCAGCTGGTCGGTGAGGACCGACTTGGAATCGTGCAGAAGGCGTCCGACGAGGGTGGACTTGCCGTCGTCGACGGACCCCGCGGTGGCGAACCGCAGCAGGGTCGTGGTCGACAACTGCTCTGCGTGCTGGCTGAGTGTGGTCATCTTAGAAGTACCCCTCGCGCTTACGGTCTTCCATCGCGGCCTCGGACATCTTGTCGTCGGCGCGTGTCGCACCCCGCTCGGTGAGCCGGGAGGCGGCGATCTCGGTGATCACGGCGGCGAGCGTCGTGGCGTCCGAGTCGACCGCGCCGGTGCAGGACATGTCGCCGACGGTGCGGTAGCGCACCTGCCGGGTCTCGACCCGCTCGCCCTCCTTGGGGCCGCCCCAGTCACCGGCGGTCAGCCACATCCCGGAGCGGTTGAAGACCTCCCGCTCGTGGGCGAAGTAGATCTCCGGAAGCTCGATGCCCTCGCGTTCGATGTACTGCCAGACGTCGAGCTCGGTCCAGTTGGAGATCGGGAAGACCCGGACGTGCTCGCCGGGGGCGTGGCGGCCGTTGTACAGCTGCCACAGCTCGGGGCGCTGGCGGCGCGGGTCCCACTGGGAGAACTCGTCGCGCAGCGAGAAGACCCGCTCCTTGGCGCGCGCCTTCTCCTCGTCGCGGCGGCCGCCGCCGAACACGGCGTCGAAGCGGTGCTCCTGGATCGCCTCGGTCAGTGGCACGGTCTGCAGCGGGTTGCGGGTGCCGTCGGGGCGCTCGCGGAGCTTCCCCGCGTCGATGTACTCCTGCACGGAGGCGACATGCAGCCGCAGCCCGTGCTCGGCGATCGTGCGGTCGCGGTAGTCGAGGACCTCGGGGAAGTTGTGCCCGGTGTCGACGTGCAGCAGCGTGAACGGCACCGGCGCCGGTGCGAACGCCTTCAGCGCCAGGTGCAACATCAGGATCGAGTCCTTGCCGCCGGAGAACAGGATCACCGGCCGCTCGAACTCCCCCGCCACCTCGCGGAAGATGTGCACCGCCTCCGACTCCAGGGAGTCCAGGTGGCTGAGTGCGTACGGATTGCCGGTGCCTTCCGACACAGTCGCGACGGTCGTCACGCTGTACCCCTCTCGCTCAGCAGCGCGTACAGCTCCGCCGCGGACTCCTGCACGGTCTGCTGGTGCGACTCGATCCGCAGGTCCGGCGACTCGGGCGCCTCGTACGGGTCGTCGACCCCGGTGAGTCCGGTGATCTCGCCCGCCGCCTGCTTGGCGTAGAGCCCCTTCACATCGCGTACGGAGCACACCTCGACCGGAGTCGCGACATGCACCTCCAGGTACGCGGTGCCTTCGGCCTGGTGACGCTTGCGTACCGCGTCCCGGCTGTCCGCGTACGGGGCGATGACCGGGACCAGCACCTTCACGCCGTTGGCCGCCAGCAGTTCGGCGACGAAGCCGATCCGCTGGACGTTGATGTGCCGGTCCTCGCGGGAGAAGCCCAGACCCGCGGAGAGGAACTCCCGGATCTCGTCGCCGTCGAGCACCTCCACCCGGTGGCCCTCGCCGCGCAGCCGCCCGGCCAGTTCGTACGCGATGGTGGTCTTGCCCGCGCTCGGCAGACCGGTCAGCCAGATGGTGGCTCCCGTCTCCGTCACGCTCATCGAAGTCTCCTGATCAGTCGTCATCAGTCGTGCAGCCCGCACTCGGTCTTGCCCCGCCCGGCCCACCGGCCGGCGCGCGCGTCCTCGCCCTCCAGTACCCGGCGGGTGCAGGGCGCGCAGCCCACGGAGGCGTAACCGTCCATCAGCAGCGGGTTGGTGAGGACCCCGTGCTCCGCGACGTACGCGTCGACATCGTCCTGCGTCCAGCGGGCGATCGGAGAGATCTTGACCTTCTGCCGCTTCTCGTCCCAGCCGACGACCGGGGTGTTCGCGCGGGTCGGGGACTCGTCGCGACGCAGCCCGGTCGCCCAGGCCGCGTACGACGTCAGGCCCTCCTCGAGGGGCTTGACCTTGCGCAGCTTGCAGCACAGGTCGGGGTCCCGGTCGTGCAGCTTCGGCCCGTAGTCGGCGTCCTGCTCGGCCACCGTCTGCCGCGGGGTCAGCGTGATGACGTTGACATCCATCACGGCCTCGACGGCGTCACGCGTGCCGATCGTCTCCTCGAAGTGGTAACCGGTGTCGAGGAAGACCACGTCGACACCCGGGAAGGCGCGGGACGCGAGGTGCGCCACGACCGCGTCCTCCATCGAGGAGGTGACGCAGAACCGCTTGCCGAAGGTGTCGGCGGCCCACTGCAGAATCTCCGGCGCGGAGGCGTCCTCGAGCTCCCGGCCCGCTCGCTCGGCCAGCTTCCTGAGCTCCTCGGCCCCGAGCAGTCCGGTCTGCAGAGTCCCCGTCATATCCCGTCCCCTTCAGCGTCGTTGCGCCCCAGTCCCCGGGTCAGCAGACCCAGGAACCCCAGCTGGAAGGCGCGGTTGCAGGAAGCACATTCCCAGGCACCGTGCCCGGTCTCGTGCGGGCGCAGGTCCTCGTCGCCGCAGTACGGGCAGTAGAACGGTGCGGCGCGCTCGCTCATGACAGCGACTCCGCAGTCGCCCGCGCCGCCCAGGTCGCGAACCGCTCGCCGTCCTCACGCTCCGCCTGGAACCGGCCCAGCACCCGCTCGACGTAGTCGGGCAGCTCGGCGGAAGTGACCTTCAGGCCACGGACCTTGCGACCGAAGCCGGCCTCCAGGCCCAGTGCGCCACCGAGGTGCACCTGGTAACCCTCGACCTGGTTTCCGTCGGCGTCCAGGACGAGCTGGCCCTTGAGGCCGATGTCCGCGGTCTGGATGCGGGCGCAGGCATTGGGGCAGCCGTTGATGTTGATGGTGAGCGGCTCGTCGAACTCCGGCATGCGGCGCTCCAGTTCATCGATCAGCGAGGCACCGCGTGCCTTGGTCTCGACGATCGCCAGCTTGCAGAACTCGATGCCGGTGCAAGCCATCGTGCCGCGCCGGAAGGCCGAGGGCTTCACCTGGAAGTCGAGCGCCTCGAGCCCCGCGACCAGGGAGTCCACCTGGTCCTGCTCGACGTCGAGGATGAGCATCTTCTGCTCGACGGTGGTGCGCAGCCGGTCCGAACCGTGCGCGGCCGCCAGGTCGGCGATCTTGGCCAGCGTGGAGCCGTCGACCCGGCCGACCCGGGGCGCGAACCCGACGTAGAAACGGCCGTCCTGCTGCTGGTGGACGCCCACGTGGTCGCGCCAGCGGCTGCTCGGCTGCTCGGGGGCGGGCCCGTCGATCAGCGGGCGCTTCAGGTACTCGTCCTCCAGTACCCGGCGGAACTTCGCCGGGCCCCAGTCGGCCATCAGGAACTTCAGCCGGGCGCGGGTGCGCAGCCGCCGGTAGCCGTAATCACGGAAGATCCCCACCACACCGGCCCAGACGTCCGGGACCTCGTCCAGCGGCACCCAGGCGCCCAGCCGTTCGGCGAGCCGCGGGTTGGTGGAGAGCCCGCCACCGACCCAGACGTCGAAACCCGGACCGTGCTCGGGGTGGACCACGCCGACGAACGCGATGTCGTTGATCTCGTGGACCACGTCCTGCACCGGGGAGCCGGAGATCGCGGTCTTGAACTTGCGCGGCAGGTTGGAGAATTCCTTGTTGCCGATGTAGCGGTCGTGGATCTCGTCGACCGCGGGCGTGCCGTCGATGATCTCGTCGGCGGCGATCCCCGCCACCGGCGAGCCGATGATCACACGCGGGCAGTCGCCGCACGCCTCGGTGGTGGAGAGCCCGACGGCCTCCAGCTTCTCCCAGATCGCCGGGACGTCCTCGATGCGGATCCAATGCAGCTGGATGTTCTGCCGGTCGGTGATGTCCGCGGTGCCGCGTGCGTACTCCTGCGAGATCTCGCCGATGACGCGCAGCTGCGCGGTGGTCAGCCGGCCGCCGTCGATCCGGACCCGCAGCATGAAGTACGTGTCGTCCAGCTCCTCGGGCGCCAGGATCGCGGTCTTGCCGCCGTCGATCCCGGGCTTGCGCTGGGTGTAGAGACCCCACCAGCGCATGCGGCCGCGAAGATCGTTGGGGTCGATCGAGTCGAATCCGCGCTTGGAGTAGATCGTCTCAATGCGTGTCCGCACATTGAGACCGTCGTCGTCTTTTTTGAACTGCTCATTGCCGTTGAGCGGAGTGTGGTGTCCCACGGCCCACTGGCCCTCGCCACGGTGGCGTCCGGCCTTGCGGCGGGTCGTGGTGGTCGCAGGCTGTTCCGGGGTGGCGGCCATGACAGTACGTCCTTCGGGACTGCGGGAGGGCGGCTCTGAACTGCACACTCGCGCTGAGGCGCGGCGGTGCGCAGGAGCTGGGGAAAAGGGGGATCGCGGCGGGTGCTGGGACTCTCAGCTCGCCGGACAGATGGCGCTGGACATGCGGCCGAGGTCGACGTGGCGTCGACTGACCAAGGCAATCCCAGTTCCAGACATGCCGGAAGCCTGACACGCGCATCTTGGAGCAGTCCACCACCATCCATGATGTGGACGAGACTGTCCCGAAAGGTGAGACGATGTGGTGCCGGTCACGCTGAGGCGGGGGCGTTCCGATCCGGATGAGCCGCTGGCTCCCGGTGTGTCCGTACGGGGTCTGGTCGGATCGCCGCCTCTGGGCAACCGCACATACCCGGCAAACGCACGGCGATCCGGCGTGGCGCCTCGCGCGGCGTGGCGCGACAGGTGGTCCCGGTCCAGGGAGGGCCTCGCGGGGCGCAAGGCACCGGCCCGACTCCTACCGCTGCGCCCCCGGCCACGGCCCCGGCGTGGCCACGTCCGGCTCCAGCTCCACCTTCGTGTCGAAGAGCCGGAACCCGCGCCGCAGGTAGTTGTCCATCGCGTGCGGGCCGTCCTTGGAGCAGGTGTGCAGCCACACCCGCTTCGTCGGCGTCCGCTCCGGCCAGCGCTCCGCCAGGTCCCAGGCGCGCGCGGCCCCGTAGGCGAGCAGATGGCCCCCGATCCGGCGGCCGCGGAACGCCGGGATCAGTCCGAAGTACATGATCTCGACGACGCCGTCGTCCTGCGGGTCCAGTTCGATGTACCCGGCCGGGGTCCCGTTCTCGTACGCCACCCAGGTCTCCGCACCGGGCCGGTCCAGCGCCTCCTGCCACTGCGCGTACGTCATCGAGAGGCGGTCGGTCCACTGGATGTCGCCCCCGACCGCCGTGTACAGGAACCGGCTGAACTCGGGCAGCGGCACCGCCGACCGTACGATCCGGATGTCGCCCTCGGGGGCTGCGGCGGGCCGCAGGTCGTCGGGGGAGGTCTGTTCCAGGGACCAGACGGTCACCTCGGCGGCGGCAGCTGTGGGTTCCGTGTTGCTCATGGCTGTCAGAGAATCATGCCGTGAAGCTCTGGCCAAAGCCTGTCCCGCGGTACGGACTGGAGAACTCCGGTTCTCCGGTCACTCCGTCGTACGGGCCCTGACCACCATCGGAGCCGTCGAGCGCGGCAGCAGGTCGCCCGCCTGCCTCGCCTCCCGGGTTCCGGGCGGATCAGTGCGCGACGGGCCTTGCGCGCTCCACGATCGACGCCAGGTCCAGACTGTGCGGCAGCGTCCCGAACGCCGCGCCCCAGTCCCCGCCCAGCCGCGACGCACAGAACGCGTCGGCGACCTCCGGCGGCGCCCAGCGGACCAGCAGCGAACCCTGCAGTACCAGCGCCATCCGTTCGACGAGCCGACGGGCCCGCGCCTCGATCCCGTTCAGATCGGCGAGCTCGGTCAGCATGCCCTTGATCGCCCCGTCCAGCCGGTGATCGGCACCGCGCGCCCTGCCGACCTCCTGGAGGAACGCGTTCAGCGCCTGCGGTTCACGCTGCAGCGCCCGCAGGACGTCCAGGGCCTGTACGTTCCCGGAGCCCTCCCAGATCGAGTTGAGCGGCGCCTCGCGCAGCAGCCGAGGCATCCCGGACTCCTCGACGTAACCGTTGCCGCCCAGACACTCCAGCGCCTCGCCCACCATGGGTGTGCACCGCTTCGTCACCCAGTACTTCGCCGTGGGCACCGCGATCCGCAGGAACGCGGCCTCCGCCTCCGTACCGGCGTCGTACGCGGCGGCCAGCCGCAGTGCCAGCACCGTCGCCGCCTCGGACTCCAGCGCCAGATCGGCCAGTACGTTCCGCATCAGCGGCTTCTCGATCAGCACCCCGCCGAACGCGCTGCGGTACGTGCAGTGGTGGACCGCCTGTGCCACCGCCTGCCGCATCAGCGCCGCCGAACCGGTCACACAGTCCAGCCGGGTCGCCGCCACCATCTCGATGATGGTGCGGACCCCGCGTCCCTCCTCGCCGACCCGGCGTGCCCACGTCCCGTCGAACTCGACCTCGCTCGACGCGTTGGACCGGTTGCCCAGCTTGTCCTTGAGGCGCTGGATCGCGAACACGTTGCGAGTGCCGTCGGGCAGCACCCGGGGCAGCAGGAAGCACGTCAGCCCGCCGGGTGCCTGCGCCAGTACCAGGAAGCCGTCGGACATCGGCGCCGAACAGAACCACTTGTGCCCGGTGAGCAGATACTCGCCGTCGGCGGACAGCGGCTCGGCCCGTGTCGTGGTGGACCGCACATCGGTGCCGCCCTGCTTCTCCGTCATGCCCATCCCGAAGAGCACACCGGCCTTCTGCGCGGCGGGCCGGAGCTCCCGCTCGTACACCGACGACGTCAGTCGCGGCTCCCACTCGGCGGCCAGCACCGGATCGGTCCTCAGCGCGGGCACCGCCGCGTGCGTCATCGACAGCGGGCAGCCGTGCCCGGCCTCGGCCTGCGTCCACACCAGGAACCCGGCCGCGCGACGCACATGACCGCCCGGCCGGCCCCAGGCATCGGTCAGCCGCGCGCCGACTGCGTGCCCCAGCAGCCGGTGATAGGCGGGATGGAACTCCACTTCGTCGATGCGATGCCCGTAACGGTCATGGGTGCGCAGTTTCGGCGGATACTCGTTTGCCAGCGCACCCCACTCCTGGGCCTGTGCCGACCCCGCGGACCGGCCCAGCTCGGTGAGCTCGTTCCGCGCGCCGTCGAGCAGCTCGGGCGCGAGATGCCGCTCCACGGCCTCGGTGAGTGCGCGGTCGGCCGCGAAGACGTCGTAGCCGACCAGCGGCGGGACCTGATTGGACACGGTGTGGGTGGTGGCTGCCATGCCGATACGGTAAGGATGTGCAGGCAGCAAATGAAACACCCGAGCGGCCACCGGGTCGGCTCCACCGGGCCCGAGTCCTCTACCGCAACGTATCCAAGCGGCAGATGGTCTGGCAGTTGCTCAAGGACACCGTCAACTCGTGCATGGAGTACCGCATTCTGGGACTCGCGGCCGAGGCGGCGTTCTTCACCCTGCTGTCCCTGCCGCCCCTGCTGCTCGGCCTGATCGGACTGCTGGGGTACGTCGACGAGTGGACCAGTACCACCACGGTCGCCTCCATCGAGCGCAATATCCTCAACGCGGCGCAGACGGTCCTGTCCGAGCGGGGCGTCAACGACTTCGCGAAACCGCTCCTGGCGGACGTCACGACCGGTGCCCGGCCCGATGTCATCTCGATCGGTTTCGCGATCGCGCTTTGGTCCGGGTCCCGCGCCGTGAACGTCTTCATCGACACGATCACCGTGATGTACGGCCTCGACGGCCAGCGCGGCATCGTCAAGACGCGGCTGCTCTCCTTCCTGCTGTACGTCGTCGCGCTGCTGCTCGGTGCGGTCGTACTGCCGATGCTGGTGGTCGGCCCCGACCGGGTCGTGGAGTTCATCCCGTGGGGCACGGAGGTCATCAGCGTCCTGTACTGGCCGCTGGTGATTCTGCTGTCGATCGCGTTCCTGACGACGCTCTACCACGTGTCCGTGCCGGTCCGGTCGCCGTGGATGGAGGACGTGCCGGGCGCGCTGGTGGCGCTCGCCATGTGGGTGGTCGGCAGCTTCCTGCTGCGGATCTATCTGACCAGTACGGTCGAGGGGCCGACGATCTACGGGTCGCTGGCCGCCCCCATCGCCGTGCTGCTGTGGATCGGCATCTCCGCGTTCGCGGTACTGGTGGGGGCGGCGGTCAACGCCGCCATCGACCGGGTGTGGCCGTCGGTGGCGACGGCGGCGGCACGTGCGGCCAACGACCGGGCGCGGGCCGCCCAGGCCGCGGAGTTGGTGGCGCGGACGAAGGCGGAGTGCGACGAGGACGGTGACAGTCCCTATATGCCGTCCGAGTTCCCGGAGCGGTGGTCGCGGTTCCTGCCGCCGGACGATGTGAAGTCCCGGCTGCTGCAGCCGAGGGGTGAGAAGGACATCGCCAAGGACCCGGCCAAGGAGGCGGAGCAGGGGACGAAGAGGTCCCGGGAGTCCCGTTCGTAGCGGGGACACCCATGGGCGGCACGTACGAGGAGCGGGAGTCCCGGTTCGACGGGGCGATCATCTGGACCCGGCAGGTGCCCGAGGGGCCTGTCCGACCGGTACTGCCCGACGGCTGCATGGACCTGCTCTGGACCGACGGCCGGCTGCTCGTCGCCGGGCCCGACACCCATGCGTACGAGCCCGCCGGGGCGACCGGCGGGCGGTTCACCGGCATTCGGTTCGCCCCCGGCACCGCCCCGGCGCTCCTCGGCGTACCGGCGGACGAACTGCGTGTCCGAACGTAGAACGGACACGCGCCACGGGTCGTGTACGAATCGGTCATGCCCTTGCCCGGCTGCGGGGGCGTCGAGGTGAACGCCGCCCTGCACCACCTCGACGAACTCGTGGCCGACCTCTAGGCCCTGTCCGGCCCTGATCCGCCGGACACCTCCTCACGCGTCTCGTGGTCCAGGCAGTCGGCGGGCACCGTGCCCGGGTCCGCCAGCGCCAGGCCGAGCTGGGCGCGTTCGGTGACCCAGCGGGTCGGGCGGTGACGCGGGTCGCCGGTCGTCGTGTGCAGCGACCGGTGCAGCCGCAGCATCCGGTCCGCGCCGATCCGGTCCCCCCAGGCCAGCGGCCCGACCGGATAGCCGAGACCGGTGGTGACGGCGAGATCGATGTCCGCCGGGGTGGCGAGGGAACGCTCGGCGATCGACGCGGCGACGGAGACGATCGAGGCCAGCAGCCGCTGCGCGACCGAACCTGCCGTGTCCCGTACCACCGACACCGCGTACGGCTCGCCGCCGTCCTCCGCCGTCCGCGCCAGCACCGCGCGGGCATCCCGTGCGGCAGCCGGGTCCGCCGCCGGGGTCACGGCCAGCACCCGGCGCTTCCCGACCGCGGCCAGCGGGTCCGTACCGAACGTGCGCCCCGCGGGCAGTCCGTGCGCGGCGACCGCGGCGGCCACCGTCGTACCCCAGACCGGGACCAGCACCAGCGCGTCGGCGGACGGCTCCGCACCGCTCTCGACGACGGCGCCCGCCGCGGTCAGCGTCCGCCGCAGCGCGGTCGCGTCCGGCTCAGCCGCGCCCCCGACCACGTACACCGGGCGGTCCGCATCCCCCGTGACCGGCGGCTCCGGAACCGGGGCCGGTGCGTCGGGGCCGTACGCGAACCAGCCGCGCCCGGTCTTGCGGCCGTGCAGCCCCGCGACCACCCGGTTCGGGGTGAGATAGGAGGGACGGAGCCGGTCCGCGTACCGGAAGCCCTGCCAGATCGAGTCGATGACGGCGGCCGTCACATCCAGACCGGTGAGGTCCATCAGCTCGAACGGACCCATCCGCAGGCCGAGCACGTCCCGTGCGATCCGGTCGATGCCTGCCGGGTCGGCAACCGACTCCTCCAGCAGTGCGAGCGCCTCGGTCACCAGGCCGCGACCCGCGTGGTTCACCAGGAAGCCGGGCGTGTCGGCGACCGTCACCGCCCGGTGGCCGCAGCCCTCGACGAGCGCGGTGAGCAGCGGCGGGATCTCCGGGCGGGTGGCCGCGCCCGGCACGATCTCGACGATCTTCATCAGCGGCACCGGGTTGAAGAAGTGCAGCCCGGCCAGGCGCGTCGGGTCCTTCAGCTCCGCGGCGATCCGGGTGACCGACAGCGAGGAGGTGTTGGTGGCGAAGACCGTCGAGGCGGGCAGCGCCCGTTCCAGCCGGTCGAAGACCTCCGCCTTGGTGGCGAGATCTTCCCGTACCGCCTCGATGACCAGCTCGCAGTCCGGTCCGTCCGCCCACGGGTCATCCAGCGGAACCAGCCGCTCCACAGTGGCGGCGGACTCCTCGGCGGAGAGCCTGCCCTTCTGCACGGCACGGTCGAGCATGGACCGGACGAAGTCGACGGCGGCCGTCACCGCCTCCGGGCGTACATCGCACAGCTCGACGGTGTGTCCGGCGCTCGCAGCCCACTGGGCGATGCCGCGGCCCATGGCTCCGGCGCCGACGATCCTGATACGCATGGCGGTTGGGGTCCTCTCGGCAGTGCTGACGGTGGCGGGACGGCTGGGGCCTGCCCGGAATTCAGACCGACCGGCAATTGGGGGGCGGCGTCACGGGGCTGGGGCACGCACCTCGCGGCGTTGTCGTCAATCACCATGGCTCCGCCATGGCTCAATCCTCCGCCTTGCGATGCACGCGCCCCAGCCCCGCTCCTTCACCCACCCCCCAATTGCCGGTCGGTCTCAACGAAGATAGACGCGCTCGGGGTCGACGTCCTCGCGCAGCAGCCGCAGCTCGGCCGCGGTCGGCGGCGGCACGGTCGCCACCGTGTCGGCGACCTCGAGATCCCAGCCGGTGGCCGCCCGTACCTGCTCGACGGTGACGCCCGGGTGGACGGCGACCAGCCGCAGCTCCTCGCCGACGCCCGCGCGGGCCAGGATGCCCAGTTCGGTGATGACCCGGGTGACACCGGCGCCCAGCGGCCTGATGCCTTCGGCCAGCGCGCGGTCGGGGCCCGGGGTGGTGCAGAAATCGAGCGCTTCGGTGAAGGAACGCGGATTGTGGCGGCGCATCACCACGAAGACCTCGCGGGAGTTGGCCATCACCTCGACACCGCCGCCCGAGCCGGGCAGCCGGACCGACGGCCTGTCCCAGTCGCCGATCACGGACGTATTGAGACTGCCCCACCGGTCGATCTGCGCGGCCCCGAGGAACCCCACGTCGATGTGGCCACCCTGCAGCACACAGCCGAACAGGGCGGGCATCGACAGAACCGCTTCGGCGCCCGTGATCAGGACCGCGTCGGCGATGGTCTCCGGAAGGTGCGAGGGGTGGGCGCCGCAGACTCCGGACTCGTAGACGACCTCGATCTCCGGGGCCACCGTCAGATGCGCCAGTTCGGTGGCGAGCGTCGGCAGGCCGATCCCGGCGAACACGGTGCGGCGCGCGGCCAGTTCGCGGGAGGCGACGACGGAGAGCAGTTCCGACGACGTGATGGTGTCCGGTGCGGTGGTGGTCATGACCCGTTCCTTCTCGTGTCCCGTTTCCGTACTCACAGCCGGCGTCCGTAGTTCACCGGCCGGCTGAGCGCCTCGCCGACCGCCAGCCCCGCCCAGAACTCCTCGCCGAGCTTGTCGACGTACTCGGCATGGTCGGCCGTCCCGCGTACCCACTCGTCCAGCCACTCCTGGAGCCGTTCCGGATCCTTGCTGATGTGCGACCACGCCCGGTAGAAGGCGTTGTCCCGGTCGTAGTACCCCTGCGCGAAGGACGGGTGGGCGCCGCGCGGGCAGGCGACGACCGCGTCGACCGCGTGGGCGGGGACGAGCGTACGGTTCGGGTCCGAGCGGATCACCTCGTCGTCGACGATCTCCTCCACGACGACGATCGCCTTGTCCGCCGCGTACACCGCTTCGGCCTGGATGCCGGTCAGGCCCCATATCTGGGTGTTGCCGCTCCGGTCGGCGCGCTGCGCGTGGATGATCGTCACATCCGGGTTGACGGGCGGGACGACATAGATCTGCTCGGTCTCGCCGTCCGGCCCCGGGTAGGGCGAAGTGACCTTCCGGAGAGCACTGTTGACGGACGGCAGATCGCTGCCGCCGTAGCTGCGCAGCGGATGGAACGGCAGCCGCTGGGAACCGGCGAGATAACGGCAGATCATCCCGTAGTGGCTGTACTCCTCGAAGGCGAGCGGTGCCGGGTCGCCGGTCTCGACGCGCCGCCGCAGTTCGCCGAGCGAACCGGCGGAGGAGTTGCCCACGAAGGACGAGACCAGTCGTGAGACGCAGCCCGCGGCGATCATCTGGTCCACCACGATGTCCGCGGTCATCCGGACGACGGTGAGGTCCCGGCGGCCCTGGCGGATGATCTCGTGGCCCGCGGCGGTCGGGATCAGGTGGGTGAAGCCTTCGAGGCAGACGGTGCCGCCGTCGTGGACGAAGGCGGCGATCGCCGCCTTCATCGACATCGTTTTGTCCCTGCGGTCCGTCGTGGCCACGGTGCTCCTCTGCCGGTGCGTGTGCGTCGTCCCACCGTGTCAGCGGCTATTGATTGCTGTCCAATACCAAATTAAGGTCGCATCGAGACGATCTATTAATGAATCCGGTCCGGGAGCCGGTGAGTGGAGGGCCGGGTATGGAGCTGCGTCATCTGTCCGCGTTTGTCGCCGTGGCCGAGGAGCTGCACTTCGGCCGGGCCGCCAAGCGGCTGCAGATGGCCCAGCCGCCGCTGAGCCAGCAGATCCGCCGGCTGGAGAAGGAGCTGGGTGTCCAGCTCTTCGAGCGCAACACCCGGTCGGTGCGGCTCACCAGCGCGGGGGAGTCCTTCCTGCAGCCGGCGCGGACCGTCCTCGACGACCTCGACACCGCGGTGCGGGCCGCGAAGGCCGCCGGGCGCGGCGAGTACGGACGGGTCAGCATCGGCTTCGCGGGCGCCTCCAGTCACGAGACGCTGCCACTCCTCACGAGGGCCGTGCGCGCCGCCCACCCGGCACTCGAACTGGTCATGAAGGGGCAGACGTACGCCAATGTCGCCCTCGACAGGGTCGCCGACGGATCGCTCGACCTGGGGTTCATCCGGCTGCCGGTGACCCAGCCGGGCGTGGCGTACCGGGTGATCGACGAGGAGGAGCTGGTGTGCGCACTGCCCTCCGACCACCGGCTCGCCCAGCTGGACACCGTCCCCATCGGGGTCCTCGCCGAGGAGCCCTTCGTCTCCTTCCCCGCCAACACCGGCTCCACCGTGCGGGACGCGATGGTCGGGGCCTGCGAGGCGGCCGGGTTCAACCCGCGCGTGGTGCAGGAGGCCCCCGACTCGTACACCATCCTGGCGCTCGTCGCCGCGGGCGTCGGCGTGACGCTCACGGTCACCTCCGTCCAGCACATCCAGCAGAACGGGCTCGTCTACCGGCCCCTCTCCGGGCCGCCCATCCGGCTCCGGGCGGCGCTGGCCTGGCGGGCCGACAACCCGTCCGCCGCTCTGCGGGCGGTGCTCGCGGTGGCGGAGGACGCCCTGCCCACGCCCGTGCACCCGGCCGCAGCCGATTGAGACGCGCAACGTCTTGAACCAGGGCGAAGTGGATATTGGACCGACTCAGTCGCGGGGTGCGAGGGTCGGCGCACACACCCTCGCCACCGGAAGGCCCCGCCGTGCCCGACCAGCAGCTCGACATCGTCATCTGTGAACCGCTGCGCACCCCCATCGGCCGCTTCGGCGGGGCATTCGCCCAGCAGACCCCGGCCGCACTCGCCGCGCGTGTCATCGCCGAGATCGTCGCCCGCACCGGCGTCGACCCGGACGCCGTCGACGAGGTGATCCTCGGCCACGCCTACCCGTCCTCCGAAGCCCCCGCCATCGGCCGGGTCGCCGCCCTCGACGCCGGGCTCCCGGAATCCGTGACCGGTACGCAGATCGACCGCCGCTGCGGCTCCGGACTGCAGGCGGTGCTCGACGCGGCGATGCAGATCCGGGCCGGCTTCAGCGAGGTCGTGATCGCGGGCGGCGTCGACGTGATGAGCGCCGCCCCGTACTACACGCACGACGGCCGCTGGGGCATCAAGGGCCCCGGCCTGCAGCTCCACGACTCGCTGGCCCGCGGCCGGGTCACCGCGGGCGGCGTCAACCACCCGGTCCCCGGCGGGATGATCGAGACCGCGGAGAACCTGCGGCGGGAGTACGGCATCAGCCGCGCCGACCAGGACGCCCTCGCCCTGCGCTCGCAGCAGCGCGCCGCCCGCGCCGCGGCGCAGCGGCGGTACGACGCGGAGACCGTCCCCGTCACCGTACGCACCCGCAAGGGTGAGACGACCGTCACTGCGGACGAGCACCCCCGCCCCGACACCACCGCCGAACAGCTCGCCGCGCTGCGGCCGATCATGCTGAAGTCCGACGCGGACGCCACCGTCACCGCGGGGAACGCCAGCGGTCAGAACGACGCGGCCGCCGCCTGTCTGGTGACGAGCGCGGCGACCGCCGAACGCCTCGGGCTGAACCCGCTGGTCCGGCTGGTCTCCTTCGCGCGAGCCGGAGTCCCGGCCGCGACGATGGGCATCGGGCCCGTCCCGGCGACCCGTGCGGCCCTGGCCCGCGCCGGACTCACCCTGGCCGACCTCGACCTGATCGAGCTGAACGAGGCCTTCGCCGCCCAAGTGCTCGCCTGCACGCGTGAACTGGGACTCGGCGACATCGACCACGAGCAGCGGATCAACGTCAACGGCTCCGGAGTCTCCCTGGGACACCCCGTGGGTGCCACCGGCGCCCGCATCCTCGCCACGCTGACCCGCGAGCTGCACCGGCGCGAGGCCCGGTACGGCCTGGAGACCATGTGCATCGGGGGCGGACAGGGCCTCGCCGCCGTCTTCGAACGCATCGCGGCCTGACGCGCACCCACGGCAGCCGATCGGCAGTGAGACGCACAGCGTCTCACTGCCCCGGCAATTCGGTAGTACGCGCACGTCTCCGGGGACCACCAGTGGATCCACACCGACGTCGAACGCGCCGCGTCCGGCCCGTACGGACGCATCATTGCCCACGGGTACATGGTGCTGAGCTGGGGCATCCCGATGTTCGGCGAACTGTTTCAGGCCACCCGCTCCGTCTCCAGCGGCACCGCCAGATGGTCCCACTCCGCATCCGGGTCCGTGAGCCGGTTCAGCCGTGCCGGTACGTCGAACCCGACCAGCAGCACCACGATCACCGTGCCCGCGAACGTCAGCACGGCCAGTGCCTGGCCCAGGTCCATGCCGGACGCGAGATGCGCCCCGAGCACGGGTGCGACGGCGCCGCCCAGCGCTCCCACGTTGTACGTGAAGCCGAGCGCCGCGCCCCGGCTCCGGGTCGGGAAGTGGCCGCCGATGTAGCGCGGCAGCAGCCCCGAGATGCCAAAACTCGTCGCCTGCAGCAGGAAGAGCAGGACGCCGAGCAGCAGCAGATTGTTCTGCACGGCGAAGACCGGATAGACGAACGCGAGAGATGCCAGCAGCGTCAGGGCGTACGCCTTCTTCGCGCCGATCCGGTCGCCCAGGAAGCCCGCCGTCCAGCAGCCGACCATCGTGCCGAAGCCCGCGAAGTAGAGGACATCGGTGACCTGGTCGGGGGTGTAGCCCAGCTCCGTCTTCAGATAGGTGGGCAGCAGCGCCTGGATCGGCCACGAGTACAGGAACGCGAAGAACAGCGTCACGATCATCGACAGATACAGCAGCCAGCTGCGCTTCCCGCCCAGCTGCACGGCGAATGCGGCGAGCGTCAGGCCGGCGACCACCGACAGCACCGGCACCATCCCCGTACCGGTCGGGGTGAAGATCATGAAGAGAGAGACGGTGGCGAGGACGACGAGCATCGTGTTGACGGTGGCCCGGGCGCGGGTGACGAACAGCGGCCGGAAGGGATTGGGCTTGACGCCCTTCTCCGCGACGGACTCCGTCCACTCCTCGGCCTCCGGGAGCGCCCGCCGCATCCACAGCGCGATCGCGATCGGGATCAGGCCCAGGTAGAACATCCAGCGCCAGCCGAGTGACGGCACGACCCAGCTGTAGACCTGTGCGGCGAGCACCGAGCCGACCGAGAAGCCTGAGATCAGGAAGCCGCTGGCCCGGCTGCGCAGCTTCGCTGGCCAGCTCTCCATGACGTACGTGGAGCTGGCGCTGTACTCACCGGCCATGCCCATGCCGATGGCGAGCCGGGCGGCGAACAGGCTGTGGTAGTTCCAGGCGAACCCGCAGGCGAAGGTGCCGAGCGAGTACAGCAGGATCGACAGGATCATGGAGAGCTTGCGCCCGAACCGGTCTCCGATGGCGCCGAGCACCGCACCGCCCAGCCAGCGGGTGATGAACGCACCCGAGATCAGACTGGCCGCCTGCACCGTGCTCAGACCGAAGTCGTCACTGATCTCGGTGAGGACGAGAGTGATCAGCACGAAGTCGAAGCCGTCGAGGACGTAACCGATCCAGGCGGCGAAGAACGACTTCCACTGGGTGGGGCTCACCTCGCGGTACCAGGGGAGCGTGGGGGGTGTGGTGGTCTGCACGGTGTCTCCAGGATGCGGCACGGCACTCGCCCTCGAGTGACCGCCCGCGTAGTGGGGGCTGGTTCAGGGCCGGGCTATGCCCGCCACGAAGCGCGTGGTCAGGGCGGTGGGAGCGGTGATGGCGGTGCCGACGACGATGCTGTGGGCGCCGCGGTCCAGGGCCTCGGCCGCCTCTTCGGGGGTGTTGATACGGCCTTCGGCGACCACCGGGACGTCGATCGCGGCGGACAGCGCCGCCACCAGGTCGAGATCGGGACCGGTCTGCTTCGGCGTCCCGGGCACGTAGCCCGACAGCGTCGTCGAGACGAAGTCCGCGCCCTGGGCGGCCGCGGCGAGGCCCTCGGCGAGCGTCGACACATCGGCCATGACCAGCGCACCGGCCTCGTGGACCGCGGTGACCAGCTCGGCGAAGGCCGACCCGTCGGGGCGCGGCCGGTCGGTGGCGTCGGCGGCGACGACGGCGGCGCCCGCCGCGGCGATCGCCAGGGCGTGGCGGACGGTCGGGGTGATGTAGACGCCGATGTCGCCGTCCTTCCAGAGCCCGATGACCGGCAGGTCGACGGCCGCGGCGATCGCGGCTACGACCTCCGGCTCATTGGCCCGGATCGCGGCGGCGCCACCGGCGGCGGCGGACTGCGCGAGCCGGACGAGGGTGCCGGTCGACCGCATCGGGTCACCGGGAGGTGCTTGACAGGACACGATCAGCTTGCCCTGGAGGGAGGCGGCCAGTTCCTGCGCGGTCATCGGAGAACTCCTGGGTGGTGGAGAGGGAGGGTGGTGGTCAGGGCGGCGGCCCCGAGCACCGCGGCGTCGTGGCCGAACAGCGGCGCGACGGGTGCGAGTCCCCGCAGCGGCGGCATCAGCTCGGCGGCGAACGCCGCGGCGAGCGCATCGCCGTACAGCGAGCCGATCCGGGGGACCCCGCCGCCGATGACGACCCGGTCGGGGCCGAGGGCATTGGCGAGCCCGCCGAGCACCTGGCCGGTGGCGGCCGCGCCGGTGGTGATGGCGTGGACGGCGTCCGCATCGCCCCGCGCGGCCCGCTCGGCAACGGTTTCGAGCCGGTCCACCGAGGTGCCGGTGAGCCGTTCGTAGTGGGCGGTGATGCCGGGGCCCGAGGCGATGACCTCGAGGTGGCCGGTGGCACCGCAGGTGCAGGGCAGCCCCGCCGCCTCGGGGCTCGGCAGATGGCCGAGATGTCCGGCGATGCCCGAGGCGCCGTGCAGCATCCGCCCGTCGACGGCGACCGCGCCGCCCACACCGGTACCGATTGCGGCGAACAGCAGTGACGCATGCGCCGAAACCTCCGCGATCAGCGCGGTGAGCTCCGGCCCGGCCGTGGCGCGTACGTCGTTGTCGCAGGCCACCGGCAGTCCGGTACGGTCCGCGAGCCCGGCACCGAGCGCGGTGCCCGCCCAGCCGCGGAGCGAGTCGGTGGCGCTGGTGACCCTGCCGGTACGGGGGTCGACGACTCCGGCGGCGGCGATGCCGAGCGCGGTGGCGAGCCGCGCCGGGTCGACCTCGGCGGCCGCCGCCGCGAGCGCGTCGAGCACGGCCGGGGCGCCGGCCCGGGCCGGGGTGGGCCGGGTGTGCCGCGCCAGGACGGTACCGTCCGCGCCGAAGAGCGCGGCGGCGATCTTCGTACCACCGAGGTCGAGTCCGATCACCGGGGCGCCGGTGGCCGAGGACGGCGGGCTCTGGCTCATCGGACCGCGGGCAGGCCTGCGGCGCGCAGCCGCTGCGCCACCAGGGCGACCGACTCGTCGCTCAGCTGGATCTGCGGGAACGCGGTGTCGCCGCACGCGATGATCCCGAGCAGCTGCAGCGCGGCCTTGAACGCCCCGAGCGCCGACGAGCTGCGGCCCATGTCCGCCTCCGGGCCGACATCGACCATGGAGAACAGCGCGACGAGCCGCTCCTGCTCCCTCGCGGCGAGCGCCCAGTCGCCGGCCCGCGCGGCGTCGTACAGCCGGACGTACCCGGCCGGGTCGACATTGCCGATGCCCGGCACGACACCGTCGGCGCCGGCCAGCAGCGCCGCGTCCACGGTGAGTTCGGAACCGGTGAGGATACTGAATTCCGGAGCCGGTCCCTCCCTGCGGCCCTCGCGGCCGCCGAGCTCCACGATCAGTCGGCGCAGCCCGCCCTCGTCGCCGCTGCTGTCCTTGAGGCCGGCCAGCGTGCCGTCCTCGGCGAGTTCGCGCACCAGCGCGGAGGAAAGCTTGCTGTGGACGGCGACCGGGATGTCGTAGGCGAACAGCGGCAGGTCGACGGCCGCCCGCAGCCGGCGGAAGTGCTGGGCGATCTCCTTGCCGTGGGTGCGGGTGTAGAACGGCGCAGTCGCGACCAGTGCGTCCGCGCCGAGGCCGGCGGCGGTCCTGGCGTGCTCGGCGACGCGTGCGGTGGTGGTGTCGATGACACCCGCCAGTACCGGGACGCGGCCGTCGGTCACACGGACGACGGTCTCCAGCGTCGTGGCGCGCTGCTCGTCGGTGAGGTAGGCGACCTCACTGGTGGAACCGAGCGCGAAGAGTCCGTGCACGCCCCCGCCGATGAGGTGCTCGACCAGCTCGGTCAGAGAGGCGGTGTCGACCTCCCCGTGGGAGTCGAGCGGGGTGCAGACGGGCGGGACGACGCCGTGCAGCGGTGCGGTCAGAGACATGGTGAAGGCTCCAGCTTGTCGGTACACCGATCGCGGCCCGTGGCGGCTGCGCAGATCGAGACGTGAGACGTAAGATGTCCTATGTCTGACCTCACCTTAAACAGATGCTCCGGCGACCGGTCAAGGGGCAACAGCACCTCAGGAGGACGTTGTGGCGCGGCCCACCATGGCTCAGGACATAGAACGCAAGGTCAAGGAGCTGATCCTGGAACGCAGACTCGGCCCCGGCGACGCGCTGCCCACCGAGGCCGAGCTGATGGGGATGTTCGGGGTCGGACGTGTCTCCGTGCGCGAGGCCCTGAAGGCGCTCCAGGCCGTCAACGTCGTGGAGATCCGCCGCGGCTTCGGCACCTTCGTCGGGTCGCTCTCCCTGTCGCCCTTCGCCGAGGGGCTCGCCTTCCGGGCCGCCGTCCGTCACCGGCAGGGCGAGCCGGGCCTCTTCGAGCTGATGAAGGTGCGCGAGGCGCTGGAGGCTGGCCTGGTCGGCGCCGTCACGGCCGGTATCCCCGACGAGGATCTCGACGTGCTGCGCGGCCTCGTGGCGACGATGGAGGCAGAGGCGCGCCGCGACGGCCGGGTGGCACGCGGCACCGACCGCGCCTTCCACCTCGCGCTCTACGCCTCGCTCGACAACCACCTGCTCAGCGAGGTGCTGGACGCCTTCTGGGCGGCCATGGACCGGGTGCGCGAAGACCTCGACGACGGTCACCAGGACCCGGCGACCACCTGCGCCCAGCACCGCGAGATCGTCTCCGCGGTCGCGGCGGCCGACGGCGAACGCGCGGTACGCGCCATGCGCACCCACTTCGACGGCATCCGCACCCGTCTCGAACCGTCACCGGCCACGGGGCTGTCACCGGCCCAGTGACCGGCACAGGCCCAGTGACCGTCGCCGGCCGCGGGACTGCAACCGCCCCAGTGACCGTCACCGGCCTCGTGACCGGGCAGCCGAGGCGCTGAGGGAAGGCGCGACCGGAGGGGCCCGCGCCCCCGGTCACCTTCCCGCGGCTGCCCCCGTGACCGCGGCGACCGCCATCCGTACCGCCCGTTCCGTCATCACCGCGTCGTCGTCGCCCGACTCGATCGCCGTCGTGGCGGCATAGACGATCCCCTGCAGCAGCAGCGCCGTGCGCCGCGGATCATCCTCGCCCAGCTCGGTGAGCGCGCCGATCAGCGGGGTGAGGCGCACGCCCTCGGCGGTGCGCTCGTCCGCGTACCGGCGCAACGCCTCGGCTGCGCAAGCCTGTCACTGCCACCGCGCTACCGCCTGTTCTGACGTTCCGGGAGGTGCTGAACGCCCTCATCGTCGCACCCGGTTCGGTGCCGGACGGGGACGCGCGGCACCTCCCGGAGGTCAGGGACGGCTACGGAGTCACGGCGGCGTCATCGTCACGGAGTCACGGTCACCGTCGTGCTGCCGGAGGCCTGCTTGCCACCGGTCCGGTAGGTGGCGGTGAGCTTGGCGCTGCCCGAGGCACCGGCCGCCACGGTGACCGGGACCTTGACGTTGGCGCCCTGGCCCGGGTTGAGCGCCGGGACGGCCACCTGACTCGTCGTCCAGCCGCTGGGCACCGTGAGGTCGATGGTGCCCTGCGCGCGACGCACGTCCATCCGGTTGACCACCCGGACGGTCACCTCCGCGCTCGCACCCGCGGTGAGGGTCGCGGGCGGGGTGATCGTGATGTCCGCGCAGGTGCCGCCGAGCCACTGGAGGTCGAAGGACGAGTAGGTGATGTGCTCGTAGTTGCCGCGCTCGTAGAGCAGCCCGACACGCCCGCCGGGCAGCGGCGTCAGAGTCGAGTAGGCCGCGGCGCCCGGGTCGACCACCTTCCTGATCGGCCAAGTCTTCCCGTTGTCGCAGGACATCTTCACCGTGAGGTTGCGCCGTGCCGAGGCGTCCTCGGTGTTGCTGAACAGCAGCCACGACGACTGCGGGTTCGACGGCGGGGCGGCGGGGTTGTAACGGATCACCGACGCGTTGTTCGCCGGGTCGGTGAGCTGGGTGTCCTGGGCGAACGGGGTGTAGTTCACACCGCCGTCGGTGGAGTACGCGATCGTCCGGTACGGCCTCGAACGGTTGTTGAGCATGACCCTGCCGTCCGACAGCTCGACGGTCTTGTTCTCGTCCCCGCCGGGACCGACCGGATTGCCCATCTTCCAGGTCTCGCCGTGGTCGTCGCTGTAGGCGCTGGCCGCGTAGTTGGCGCCGTTGATCCGGACGGCGTACTGCTGGATCAGCCGGCCCTTGTACGCCCCGTGGCGCAGCTGGATGCCCTCGCCGGAGGCCGCGAACATGCCCGCCCAGGCAGGGTTCTTGATCTGCTGGGTGATACGGCGATGGATCCAGGTCAGCCCGTCGTCGTCGGAGTAGCTGTAGTCGGCCTGGAGGATGTTGGGGTCGGTCTCGTCGTTGCCGGTGCCCGAGCCGAAGAAGCCCTGGTTCACCCCGGCCGCGTAGAACAGGAAGATCCGGCCGGTGGTGCGGTCGACGAGCAGGCTCGGGTCGCCGTAGCCGTTGGGGGCGGCGTCCTTGCGGACCACCTGCTGCGGCTGCCACGTCACACCTCCGTCGGTGCTGCGCCGCAACACGATGGAGATGTTGCTCGGCAGGTCGCCGAGCGTGGGGCGGGCGTCGTAGGCCGCGAGGACGGTGCCCCGGGCCGTGGTGGTCAGCGCCGGGATGCGGTAGTGGGGCGAGCCCACGCCGTCGACGGTCAGGTCCTGGGAGGTCAGCGCGCCGGGGGCAGGGGCGGCGGCGCCCTGTGCGGTGCCGGTCGCGGCGACCACCAGCGCGGCGGTACAGAGCAGGGCGAGGGAGACTTTTCGCTTCATGGACGATCTCTCTTCTCGAAAGGGCTGAAAGGGCCTGAAGGTCTGAAAGGGCCGGAAGGGGGATGACGGGGGCGGGCGCCGGGGCTATGGGATGCGCAGGGAGCAGACCCGGCTGGTGGCGTCGAAAATCCTCAGATCCTTGATCATTTTCAGTACGAGGCGGTGATGACCCCGCTCGTTGGGGTGGAGCCCGTCGTTGAGCAGGGACAGCGGGACCCGGCCGCCGTTGCCGCTCAGCCAGTCGTTGTAGTGGTCGACGAAGACGGCGTTCTGCTCCGCCGCGACCTCGCCCATGATCTGCGCGTACCGGGAAAGCCCCACCCGGCCCGGCCACTTCGCCGGATCGACCGGGTTGGGCGACTGCAGTACCGGCACGGGTGAACCGGGCAGCGCGCGCACCGCGCGCACGAGGGAGACGAGATTGGTCCGGTAGACCTCGGGGCCGAGGCCGGATGTCGCGATGTCGTTCGTACCGATCATGATCGAGACGACGTGCGGCGAGAAGGCGGTGACCCGCTCCCCGAACCGGGCGAGGAGCTCGGCGCTGGTGGCGCCGCTCACTCCGGAATCGATCACGAAATCGCGGTTCTTCGGCTTGCCCAGTTCCCAGCGGACGCGTTCCGTCCAGTGTTCGGGGTAGCTGCGCCAGCCGTTGGTGTGCAGGGCGCCGTGGGTGATGCTGTCACCGGTGACGACCCAGGTGGCGGGGGTGTCGCTGTTGAGGATCGTGGAGATCCGGCCCAGATCGGCGAGGTCGGGGCGGGGGCTCTGCGCCACCAGTTCGGCCTCGTCGAGCACCCGGTTCCAGACCGCGGCCCGTTCGATCGTGCCGGTGCAGAACCATTCGCCGCCGGGGTGGTCGCTGTCGAGATTGCGGCCGAGAGCGAGTGCGCTCAGCCCGGAGACATCGCCGAAGAAGGAGTGTTGCGCCGTCTGGAACACGGTGCGCCCGCCGGCGTGCAGGCGGGTGCCCGAGCCGTCGACGGTGACGGCGACGGTATGGCGCAGACCGTCGTCGTAGCGTGTCCGGGTCATGACGTTGATCAGTACCGTGCCCTTCTCACGCACGGAGAACTGCAGGGCGCCGCCGCTCAGGTTCAGGGTGATGTTGGAGGAGGGGGCGGTCGGGTCCGAGGCACTGAGCAGGGTCATCGCCTCGTTGTGACTGGTGGTGCGGAAGGTGACGACGATGGTCCCCGCGGTGAGCGGGGCGAGCACGCGGACCCGGTTCGACAGGTCGACGTACTGGCTGCCGTCCAGGTCCACGGGGGTGTCGCGGTCCAGGAGGGGGCCGCTCCGTGGAGCGGCGGCGAAGGCGCGGCCGCCGAGCGGGGTGCTCAGGGCTGCCGCGCCGGCGGCAAGAAGCATGGATCGTCTGCGCACGGAAGGTGCCTCCGGTCAGGAGTGACTGGCCCGCCCCGACGGCGGGCCGGCGAACAGGGAACGCACCCAGGCCAGTTGCTCCCGCTGCTGATACGCCGCGCCGCCCTCGTGCCCGTTGAACTCGTAGACCCGTACGTCCTTGAGGCCCGCGTAGTGGTTGTAGGCGGTGAAGCACGTGGAGGGCGGGCAGATCTCGTCCATCATCGCGATCGAGAACAGCGCGGGAGCGGTGGCGCGGGTGGCGAGCAGTGCGACGTCGAAATGCGACAGGGTGGTGAACACCGCCTCGGTGCGGTCGCGGTGGAGCTTCAGGTATTCGGCTATCTCGGTGTACGGCGGCCGGCCCGAAATCTCCGCGGCACGCCGGAAGTTGCAGAGGAACGGCACATCCGGCATCACCCCGGCCAGCCCCGGCGCGAGCCCCGACACCGCCAGGGCGATGCCGCCGCCCTGGCTGACCCCGGTGACGACGATCCGGTCGGGGTCGACCTCGGGGTGGGCGCGCATGGCCTCGACGCAGCGCACCGCGTCGGTGAACACCCTTCGGTAGTAGTACGTTTCGGGGCTCTCGATGCCACGGGTGAGGAAGCCGGGTACGGTGCCTGCCGCGCCGGCGTTCGTATCGGCGGTGGAGCCCTCCGCGGCCGACCAGCCCTGACCGCGGGTGTCCATGATCAGGTGCGCGTGACCGGCGGACGCCCAGAGCAGGTTCTCGTGGGCGAGGCCGCGTCCGCGACCGTACCCCAGGAACTCCACGACACAACCGAGCGGTTCGCTGGCCCCGGCCGGCAGGTGCAGCCAGCCGCGGACCGGCCGTCCGGCGAAGCCGGGCACGGTCACATCGTACGTACGGATCTGGGCGAGCCCGGTGTCGACGGGGGTGAACACCGGCTTCTTTGCCGGACCGCGCCCGTCGGCAGCGGGCGCCGCACCCAGGGTGCTCGACCAGAAGGCATCGAAACCGACTGGAACGGGCAATTCGGGCCGGTAGTCGCGACAGTCCGCGAGCGAGAGGTCCGTCAACGGCATGGAGGTGCCCTCCTGGATGGAACCGCGGTGCTGGGATGGTGACGTCGAGCGGCCGGACAGAAGACGTCAGATGTCCTATCGGCATACGGACCCTAGGCAGCGCTCACTGCGGCCGTCAAGGGTCCCGCCCGGCCCGGCCCTTGGTGGGGCGCGGTTTCATCCCTCCGGGAGGGGTGGTGGGCTGGTCAGTCCGCGACGTTGTCGCGGGCCCGGGCCTCGGAGATCCGGCGCCTGACGGGGGCGTAGTGGTCGGCGAGGGCCTTCATGAAGCCGGCGATGTCCCCGGCCCGTGCGGCGTTCACGATGTTCTGGTGTGCCGCGATCGTGGCCATCTCGTCGGCGTGGGTGAATCCGTCGAGGTGCGGCGCGACGATCGTGTACACGTCCCAGAACGCCATCGAGAGCTGGCCGATCAGGTCGTTGCCGAGCGGGGCCACCAGCAGTGCGTGGAACGCCCGGTCGGCCGCCACGAAGCCGTGTCCGTCCTGCGCGCCCGTCTCGCGCATGGTGGCGACCAGTCCGTCCAGTGCGTCGAGTTGCTCCGGGCTGAGCATGGAGACGATCCGGTCGGCCATGCCGCGCTCGAAGAGTTCGCGTACGTCGACGAGGTCGGCCATCACCTGGAAGTCGTCGTCGGGGGAGAGCAGGCCGCGGAAGGTCAGGCTCTCCACCAGGGCGGACAGGCTCAGCCTGCCCACGTAGGTGCCGTGTCCGTGCCGCACCTCCACGATGTCCAGCGCGTTGAGGATCTTGACCGCCTCGCGGACGCTGGAACGGCTGGCACCGAGCGCCTCGCACAGGGCCGGTTCGGTGGGCAGCGGGTCTCCGGGGCGCAGCCGCTTCTCAAGGATGTAGCGCTTGATGCCGTCGACGACTTCCTGCCGGAGCAGTTGCCGTCCGGGCCTCGTACCGGACATATGTGAACTCCGCACCTCTTGACCCCTCTCGATTGTCAAGCTACGTTCCCACGCTATCAAGGCATCAGACATCTGACGTCTGATGCTCCAGGCTTCTTGACCTTCGCGATCCCGCGTTCCGACGCCTGTTCCCGCCCCACGTTTCACCTTCGACGTCCCTGGAGGACCCGTGCCCGAGCTGAGATCAGCCGGTGTCGAGCGCCGCACCTTCCTGCGTTACACCACTGCTGTCGGTGCGGCAGCAGCCATCACGGCGAGCCTTTCCGCATGCGGCGGACCGACTTCGACCACCGACGGTTCGTCGGGCAAGGGCGGCGGCAGCGGCCTCATCGAGGCCGGTCTCTCGTACCCCCTGTCGACCGGCTTCGACCCGATGATCACCTCGGGTGCGACTCCGTACGCCGCCAACATGCACATCTTCGAAGGTCTTGTGGATCTCGACCCGGCAACGCTCGTGGCCCGCCCCGCGCTCGCCACCGAGATGCCGAAGAAGATCAACGCCACGACCTACCGGGCCACGCTCCGCAAGGGCGCCACCTTCCACGACGGATCGCCGGTCACCGCCGACGACGTGGTGTTCAGTTTCGAACGCATCCTGGACCCGGAGAACGCCTCACTCATGGCGCAGTTCGTGCCGTTCATCGACACGGTCGAGGCCGTCGACGAGAGCACGGTCGAGTTCAAGCTCAAGTACGCCTTCGCGCTCTTCCCGTCCCGTATCGCCGTGGCCCGGATCGTCCCGAGGAAGATCGTCGAGCCCGACCCCAAGGCGTTCGACGCCAAGCCGGTGGGCTCCGGGCCGTACGCGTTCGTCTCGGCCACCCGCGAGGACAAGATCGTCTTCGAGGCCTACGACAAGTACAACGGCGCGCACCCGGCCAAGGCCAAGAAGATGATCTGGCGCCTGATGTCCGACCAGTCGGCGCGCGTCAGCGCCATGGAGTCGGGCCGGGTCCAGGCCATTGAGGATGTCCCCTACATCGACGTCAAGCGCCTCGCCGGCTCCTCGAAGACCGAGTCCGTCCAGTCCTTCGGTCTGCTCTTCCTGATGTTCAACACCGCCGACAAGCGGTTCGCCGACAAGCGCGTGCGCCAGGCCCTGCACTACGCCTTGGACACCGAGAAGATCATCTCCACCGCGATGGTCGGCAACGCCGCACCGGCCACCGGGTACGTCCCCGCCACCCACCCCGACTACCACAAGGCCGCCACGGTCTACACCCACGACGTGGCCAAGGCGAAGCAGCTGCTCGCCGACGCCGGCGCGAAGAACCTCTCCTTCACCGTCCTCACCACCGACACCGGCTGGGTCAAGGACATCGCCCCGCTGCTGAAGGAGAGCTGGGAGGCGGCCGGCGTCAAGGTCACCCTCGACATCGCCCAGTCCCCGGCCCAGTACGCCAAGATCGACAAGGGCGCCTTCGACGTGCTGGTCGCCCCCGGCGACCCGTCCGTCTTCGGCAACGACGCCGACCTCCTGCTGCGCTGGTTCTACTACGGCTTCTGGCCCGAGAGCCGATACGGCTGGGGCAAGTCCGCCGCGTACAAGAAGGTCAAGCAGACCCTCGACAAGGCCGCCCAGACCGCCGACGACGCGAAGCGCAAGGAGCTGTGGGGCGAGGTCACCGACCTCGTCGCCGACGAGGCCGCGCTCTACCCGGTCCTGCACCGCAAACTGCCCACGGCCTGGAACGACAAGGCCCTGCCCGGCTTCAAGCCGCTGCCCACCACGGGCCTGTCCTTCCTGGACGTCAGCCGCGCCTGACCGGCCCCCGGCGCCCGATCGCCCGGTCCGGGACACCTGCTCGATCCAGGTGTCCCGGACCCAGGGCCTCTCGTTCGGATCAGGCCGGGCTCGCAGGGCCTGATCCGAACGAAAGACCCCAGACCGCCCAACCACAAGGAACCCGACGATGGTTGCTTTTCTCCGGCTCGCGCTGCGCCGCGTCGCGATGATGCCGGTGATGATCCTCGGCATCGCGCTGCTCGTCTTCGTGGTGCTGCAGTTCTCGCCGGTCGACCCGGCCTTCAACGCGCTCGGGGAGAGCGCCACCCCCGAGGCCCGTGCGGCCTTCGCCGAGGCCAACGGCCTCAACGACCCGCTCCCGGTCCGGTACTTCCACTTCCTGGGCCAGCTGCTCCACTTCGACCTCGGGATGACCGTCCCGCCGAGCCAGCCCGTACTGGACCGGATCACGGCCGCCTTTCCTCTGACCCTCCAGCTGACCTTCCTCGGGCTGATCCTCGCGGTGATCCTGGCCGTCCTGTTCGGTGTGGTCGGCGCGATGTACCGGGACCGCTGGCCCGACCAGCTGTTCCGGGTGCTGTCCATGGCCGGGGTCGCCATCCCGTCCTTCTGGCTCGGGGTGCTGCTCATCCAGCAGTTCGCACTGAACACGCCGGTCTTCCCGACCGGCGGATACACCAACCCCGCCGACTCCTTCAGCGGCTGGCTCACCACCATGGCGCTGCCCGCGATCTCGCTCGCACTCCCGGTGTCCGCCTCGCTCGCCCGTCTCGTACGGACGTCGATGGTCGCCGAACTCGACCGTGACTACGTCCGTACCGCCCGCGGCAACGGACTTCCGCCGCTCCTGGTCATCCGCTCGGTGCTGCGCAACGCGCTCGTCACCCCGCTGACCGTGCTCGGCATCAAGGTCGGCTACCTGCTCAGCGGCGCCGTCGTCATCGAAGCGATCTTCGACCTGCCGGGCATGGGCAAGCTCATCCTCGAAGGTGTCACCGGCGGCGATGTCGCCCTGGTCCAGGGCACCGTACTGACCATCGCCATCGCGTTCCTGGTGGTCAACGTCATCGTCGACCTGCTCTATCTGCTGGTCAATCCGCGCATCAGGACGGTGTGACATGTTCGCCACGGGCCGACTGGCCAACAGACTGTCCCGACCGGGCATCGCGTTCCGCGCCCTTCCGGTCACCTCCCGCATCGCGATCGGCGTGCTGCTCGTCGTCATCCTCGGCGCCGTCCTCGCCCCGCTGGTCACCCAGGACCCGCTGACCACCGGGACCCCGGTGCAAGCGCCCAGCGGCGCCCACTGGTTCGGAACCGACCGGGCCGGCCGCGACGTCTTCGCCCGGGTCGTGCACGGCTCCCGCTACTCACTGATCATCGGACTCGGTGCGACCGCCGTCGCCCTGGCCGTCGGCGCCGTCCTCGGTTCGCTCGCCGCGACCTCCCGCAGGCTCGGCGACGAGTCCGTCATGCGCACCCTCGACGTCGTGATGTCGTTCCCGCCGATCGCACTGGCCGCCGTCCTCGTGGCGGTCTTCGGCAGCAGCATTCCGGTGATCATCTTCACCATCGCGTTCGTCTACACCCCGTCGCTGGCCCGCGTGGTCCGCGCCAATGTGCTGTCCCAGTACGGCGAGGACTACGTCGCCGCCGAGAAGGTCATCGGTGCCCGCCGCGGCTACATCGTGCTCCGCCATGTCGCCGTCAACTGCATGGCCCCCGTCATGGTGTTCGCCACCGTCATGGTCGCCGAGGCGATCATCTTCGAGGCGAGCCTCTCCTTCATCGGCGCCGGAGTGCAGGACCCCGACCCCAGTTGGGGCAGCGTCCTCGCCTACGGCCGGCAGATTCTCCTGGCCGGCGGCTGGTGGGCCACCTTCTTCCCCGGCCTCGCGCTGCTGATCACCGTCCTCGCGCTCAACATCCTCTCCGAGGGGCTCACCGACGCCTCCGCCGCGCCGAAGAGCGCCCGCGCCGCCACCGACCCCACCACGGCCACGGCCCCCGACCCCGTCGAGGCCGCGTCCACCGTGGACATCGACGCCGCCCTCACCAAGCTCGCGAACCGCGTCAACGCCACCGAGCCGACCATCACTGCGGTGCGTGTGGACGCCGCCGAACTCCTCGTCGTACGCGACCTAGCGATCCGCTTCCCCGACCGCTACGGCGCCGTCCCCGTCGTCGACCGACTCGACTTCACCGTCCACGAGGGGGAGACCCTCGGCCTGGTCGGTGAGTCCGGCTGCGGCAAGTCCATCACCAGCCTCGCCGTGATGGGGCTCCTCGCCCGCAACGCCGAGGTCAGCGGCGAGATCCTGTTCCGCGGCCGGGACCTGCTGAAACTGCCGCCGAAGGAACGCCGCGCCCTGATGGGCCCCGAGATCGCGATGGTCTACCAGGACGCGCTCTCCTCCCTCAACCCGTCCGTACTCGTCGGCACCCAGCTGAAGCAGCTCACCTCGCGCGGCGGCACGAAGACCCCCGCCGAACTCCTCGAACTGGTCGGCCTCGCCCCCGAACGCACCCTGCGCAGCTACCCGCACGAGCTCTCCGGCGGCCAGCGCCAGCGTGTCCTGATCGCCATGGCCCTGTCCCGCAGTCCGCGTCTGCTCATCGCGGACGAGCCGACCACCGCCCTCGACGTCACCGTCCAGGCCCAGGTCGTCGAACTCCTCGTCCGGCTCCGCGACGAGCTCGGCTTCGCCATGGTCCTCGTCTCGCACGACCTCGCGCTCGTCGGTGACCTCGCGCACCGCGTCGCCGTGATGTACGCGGGCCGTCTCGCCGAGATCGGTGCCACCCGCTCCGTGCTCACCGATCCCACCCACCACTACAGCCGTGGCCTCCTGGGCTCGGTCGTCTCCCTGGAAGCGGGCGCCGGCCGGCTGCACCAGATCCGTGGCATCGTCCCCGGCCCGCAGGGCTTCGGCGAGGGCTGCCGCTTCGCCTCGCGCTGCGCCGCAGCCACCGAGCTGTGCCGCACCACCACCCCCAGTCTCACGCGGCGTGGCACCACGAACGACCACGGCTTCGCCTGCCACCACCCGGCGCAGGCCGTACTGCTGGAAGGGAGCGCCTTGTGATCAGGCTCGACGGCGTCCACGTACGCCACAAGGCCCGCAGCGGCGGGGTGTTCCGCCGCGACGCGGTGCATGCCCTCACCGACGCCACCCTGGAGGTGGGGCGCGGTGAGATCGTCGGCCTGGTCGGCGAGTCCGGCTGCGGCAAGTCCACCCTCGCCCGGGTGCTGACCGGACTGCAGAAGCCCACCGAGGGCCAGGTCCACTTCCACGACAGTGACCTGTGGGAGATGTCCGCCGCCCAGCGCCGCGATGAATTCGGCTCCGCCGTCGGCGTCGTCTTCCAGGACCCGTCCACCGCCCTCAACCCGCGGCTCACGGTCCGCCAGATCCTGCGCGACCCCCTCGACGTGCACCGTCGCGGTACGCGTGAGGAGCGCGAGGCACGCGTCGAGGAGCTGCTCGACCTGGTCGGGCTGCCCGGCCACACCCTTGCCGCCCTGCCCGGACAGCTCTCCGGCGGCCAGCGTCAACGTGTCGCCATCGCCCGCGCGCTCGCCCTCGAACCGGAGCTGATCGTCGCGGACGAGCCGACCTCCGCCCTCGACGTCTCCGTCCGCGCCCAGGTCCTCAACCTCCTCGTCGACCTGCGTGAACGCCTGGGCCTCGGCATGGTGTTCATCTCGCACGACATCCAGACCGTGCGCTACCTCGCCGACCGCATCGCTGTCCTCTATCTCGGCCGCATCGTCGAGGAGGGGCGCGCGGCGGATGTAGCGGGCGCCCCCGCGCACCCGTACACCGAGGCACTGCTCTCCGCGACCCCCAGCCTGCTGGAGACCACCGAACGGATCGTGCTGACCGGCCCCGTGCCCTCGGCCACCAACCCGCCGTCCGGCTGCCCGTTCCGCACCCGCTGCTGGAAGGCGGACGACGCGTGCGCCACGGTCTTTCCCGCCATGACCCCCGGCAGCGGCGAGCACCGCTGGCACTGCGTCCATCCCCAGACCCCCGCGTCCCCCACCGGGGCACCGGCTCCCGTACCGTCCGCAAGGAGCACCGCATGACCACCCGAACCCTCCGCCGCACCGGAGTGATCCCGCCCGTCGTCACCCCGCTCACCGCGGACGGCGAGATCGACCGTCCCTCCCTGGAGCGGGTCGTCGGCCATCTGCTGGACGGTGGGGTCAGCGGACTGTTCGCCCTCGGCAGCTCGGGCGAGACGGCCTATCTGACGCCCGGGCAGCAGGACGAGGTCATCAAGGTCATCACGGCCGCGGCCGCCGGACAGGTCCCGGTCCTCGTCGGTGCGATCGAGACCACCACCAACCGCGCCATCGAGCGGGCCCGCGTCGCCGCGGCCCTCGGAGCCGAGGCGGTCGTCGTCACCGCGCCGTTCTACACCCGCACCCATGACACCGAGATCGACCGGCACTTCCGTGACGTCGCCGCCGCCCTCGACCTGCCGGTCCTCGCGTACGACGTGCCGGTCTGTGTCCACAGCAAGCTCGGTCCGGAACTCCTGCTGGAGCTCGCCGCGGACGGTGTGCTGGCCGGAGTGAAGGACTCCAGCGGTGACGACGGCTCGTTCCGCCGGCTCGCCCTCGGCGCTCGCGAACTACCCGGGTTCTCCGTGCTCACCGGCCATGAGCTGGTCGTCGACGCGATGATGCTCGCCGGCGCCGACGGCTCCGTTCCCGGGCTGGGCAATGTCGACCCGCACGGGTACGTACGTCTTCACGAGGCCGCGGTACGGGGCGACTGGGCCACCGCCAAAGCCGAACAGGACCGCCTTGTCGACCTGTTCGACATCATTCGCGCGGCCCGCCCCGGCACGGCCTCCGCCACCGCCGCCGGCCTCGGTGCGTTCAAGACGGCGCTGATGCTGCGCGGCGTCATCACCACCAATGTGATGAGCCCGCCGATGCGCAGCCTGGACGCCGCGGAGACCGCGAGGATCGCCACGTGCCTGGACCGCGCCGGGCTGACCCACCTCTGACGGGCCGTTCCTACGGAAACAGGTCCGGTAGGACAGCCGAAGCTGTCCTACCGGACCTGTCCGCGATCCAGCTGTTACGTCACTTCTGCCCGGCGCGGGCGCGACGCATCAGCACCGCGCCACCGAGCAGCAGGGCGACGCTCGCTCCGGCCGCCAGGCCGAGGTCGGCGGCCCCGGTGTGAGCCAGCTGCGAGTCGGGGGAATTCGGGGTGCGCGGCACTGTCGTATCGGTGATGGGCACGGTGGTGGTCGGGGGCACGGTGGTGGTCGGGGGAACGGTGGTGGTGGGGGGCACGGTGACGGGGGGCACCGTGATGGGGGGCACGGTGACGGGGGGCACGGTGATGGGGGGCACGGTGACGGGGGGCACCGTGATGGGGGGCACCGTGATGGGGGGCACGGTGATGGGGGGCACGGTGACGGGGGGCACCGTGATGGGGGGCACCGTGACCGGGGGCACCGTGACGGGCGGCACGGTGACGGGGGGCACCGTGGTGGGGGGAACGGTGGTGGGCGGCACTCCCGTTGACGGCCCGTCCCCGTTGGCGCACCCGTTGCCGGACGTGGGGTTCAGCGCACCGACGACATCGACGGAGTTGCCGCAGACATTGACCGGGATATCGACAGGAGCCTGGATCAGGTTCCCCGACAGCACCCCGTGGGAGTCGCTGGTTGAACCCTTGGCGCTCGCGCCCCGGGTCCCGCCGCCGTCCCGACCGCTGTCGGTGTTCTCGCACCCGTTACCGAAGGCCGAGTTCAGCAGCCCGACCACATTGACCGTGTTGCCGCAGAGGTTGACGGGAACGTGCACCGGCACCTGCACGGCATTGCCGGAGCCGACGCCCGACGAACCGGCGGCCGTCCCGTCGGCCGAGGCATCCGCGAACGCGTAGCCGCCGGCCGCGGTCAGGATTCCTGACGCCGCCGCCATGACGATCATGCTTTTACTCAAGGCTTTTCGCATTGGTTGCCCTTTCTTAGGACATCGTGCGCGGGCGGAATGCCCACATTTCTCTCACTAGGCGGTGGCAGTTACCGCCCGGGGCTGCCGCCCCGACGGTTCTCCATGTCCGTGTTCGACAAGCGGTGGTCGCGTCGCGGCGGAATCAGCGAATCTCTGCCGTACGCGTTCCGGAAGTGCGCTTGTCGACAGTCGTAACGATGGGGAATTGGTGAAGGAAACTCGAAAGTCCACGGGAATTGTGTGACCACCCGGACGGATGACGCACGTGTGTTCATCAGCCCGTTGTTCAGGCGGAACTGCGGGTTTCTTGGCGTGCTCTCGTACGGGTGTCCGTGACGTCCTGGCGTTCGGGTGAATGAAGAGAACCAAACGCCCTGCCCCGAGTTGGGCAGGGTGCTCCGACACGGGGTGTCGAGTACGCGAAGGGTGAATCGTGATCAAGAAGGTTCTGGCTACGGGTGCCGTCGCCGCCTCCAAGGTCGGCATCTCGGCCACGCTCGCTCCGCAGGCGATGGCCATCGGCAACGACACCGGCACCACGTCGGTGGGCGGCAAGGGTGCCTCGCAGTCCTTCGGCAACTCCGAGACCCGTGGTGACTGGAGCCCGCAGTTCGGCCTGGTCCAGGGCAGCCTGAACAAGCCCTGCGCCGGCCTCCCGGCCAAAGTCAACGCCGGTTCGCTCCCCGGTGTCGTCCCGGTCGCGGTCCAGGACGCCAACGTCCTGTCCTCGCCGCAGAACCAGCAGTGCGCCGAGAACTCCACCCAGGCCAAGGGTGACGAGTCCCTGTCGCACATCCTGGACAACATCCCGGTGCTCTCCGGCAACGGCGCTTCCAACAGCTGATCCAGCCGCACCGAACTGGCCCGGGCCGCCGGCGTTCCTCCCCTGCGCGGCCCGGGCCTGCTGCTGCCCGCCGCTCGCTCGGCGCATCGGAGATGCCCGATGATTTCGGCGGTGGCGCCGGACGATCGGGATATTGCGTCATTCGGGCGGACTTCCAAGAATTCTCTCCTGGAAGAGTTTCGTGCACGGTCCTGCATCGTTACGAATTACAGTGGCGGAGTTACGAGCGATCAGGACTGCGCTCGTGCGGCACGAAAGTCGTGACCGCTCCGGACTCCGTCAATGAAAGGGATGAAAGTGAAGTACACCAAGGTTGCCGCCATCGCCGCCGGAACGCTGATGGCGATCGGTGCCGCTACGCCCGCCTTCGCCGACTCCGGTGCCGATGGCTCCGCTCTCAACTCCTCGGGCCTCATTTCCGGAAACGTCATCCAGGCTCCGGTTCACGTTCCGGTCAACGTCACCGGCAACGCTCTGAGCGTGATCGGTCTGCTCAACTCGGCCTTCGGCAGCGCCAGCGTCAACGGCTGACCGCTGTCGGCCGAGCTCCGTGCTCATTTCCGGTTCGCCCCGGATCGCATTTCCTGCGATCCGGGGCGTTCCTGTTTTCTGCGTTCTCCGTCCCGGAGGTACGCGGCACTGCCCGGGTGCGGCGGAACGACCGGAGACATTCCACCGGCCCGGGGCGCGGAGCGCCGGCGGCTGGAGGCTGACACCCGGACAGCTGTGCAGAACGGAGCACCTGACAGTGCACCACTGATTCCGCCCCCGGAACCCCCACAACACCCGTTCCGGTGATTAGTCATGCAATCGATCGAGTGTCCCGGCAGAAAATGGAAACCGCGCAGTTGCCCGGCCGGAACCGGATCGTTACCCAGGGCGAAAGCGGCAGAAGTCACAGGCAAAGAAGGCTTGTGCGGTGCGGGGACGCAACCGAAACAGATGCCGCCCCAGAAGGGAACCCGAAAAGTGAAGTACGCGAAGACAGCTGCGTTCGTTGCCGGTTCCGTGGTTGCTCTCGGAACGGCTGCTCCCGCCTTCGCCGTTACCACCGCCACGGCCCCCGGTTTCAGCCTCGACGGCGGCGTCAATCAGGTGCTGGAGGCGCCGCCGCAGGGTGTCAACCCGATCGTTGACACCGTCAGCGGTGCCACCGACTCGGTGCAGAAGAAGGGCTCCGTCACCAAGGTCGTCGGTCAGGCCGCCGGTGCGGCCCAGGATGCTGCGCCGCTGCTCGGTGGTGTGCCCCTCGGCGGCTGATCCGTCGTAAGGCGGAAGGTCCCCCGCCCATGGGCAGCGGCGAGTCCGCCATTCCGCAGCGCGTGACACAGGACCCGCAACACCCGTGGGGCCAGTCCGTCCACGCGGCAGCCGATTCCCGGCGGCCCGGACACACTGGCCCTTCGTCCTGCCGCCGGGCAGCTGCCCGAACCCCTCGTTGGAGGGGAGTACTGGGCCGGTTGCCGCAGTTGCGGCGGCCGTCACCCGTCGAACCGGGTACAGGCGTCCCATGGACCAGTACGACAGCCAACGCCCGTGGGGCCGGCACCGGCACACGGGGGACGACACCCCGATCTACGACCGCCTGCTCGCCGAATGGCAGGCGGCCCGGCGGGACCGGGACCGGGGCCAACCGCGTCCCGAGCCGGGTCCGCCCCGCGCGGTCGGACTCGTGCCCGCCGCGCGCATCTCCTGCGAGGACCTCGGTGAATGACCTCGAAACGTCGACTCGTTCCGGATGGAACCCATGTGAGTGGTGCTGTGGAACCGACGCTTCCGTAACCGGTTGATCAGTACGTTCCGCAACGGGACGCTCTGAAAGGTGAAGCTTGATGAAGAAGATGATGGCCGACGCAGCAGTGCCCGTGTCCCTGGTCGGTCTGTCGGCCGCCGCGGCGCCCGCGGCGATGGCGATCGGCAATGACCACCGGGCCGGCCGCGGACCCGCCACGCGCATCTCCTCGGATGGCCGGATCAAAATGTGTTGACGCCGTCGGGCGGTCCCGGGCTATCGTGTGCAGCGTTCCGGACGGCGGGCATGAACCGCCGGTGTCGGCCCCGTGCTTGGACCAGGAGGTGAGGACATTGATGACTGTCGCCGCGGTGGGCGCTGCCCACAACTCGAAGAGCATCGTTCTCACTCCCGTGGTCGCCGGCTGACCTTCTCCGTAACTTCTGCGCGCCCGTGTGCGCGTCGCCGGGGCCACCCTTTGAAGGGTTTCCCTTGTCTTTCTCCTCGCTTTCCCCGCTCTCCTCCCCCGTCGGCCCGTCCGCGTCGCATCCGCTGGCACCGTACGGCTGGGACGACGACTGGGCCGCCGAGTTCGCTCCCCACGCCGAACAGGGGCTGCTGCCCGGACGGGTGGTGCGGGTGGACCGCGGTCAGTGCGATGTCGTCACCCCCGGCGGCACCGTGCGCGCCGACACCGCGTTCGTGGTGCCGCGCGACCCGATGCGGATCGTCTGCACGGGCGACTGGGTCGCCGTCGACCCCGATGGTGATCCGCAGTTCGTACGGACGCTGCTGCCGCGGCGTACCGCCTTCGTGCGCTCGACGTCGTCGAAGCGCTCCGAGGGACAGGTGCTCGCCACCAACGTCGACCACATCGCCATCTGCGTCTCGCTCGCCGTGGAGCTCGACCTGGGGCGGATGGAACGCTTTCTGGCGCTCGCCATGTCCAGCTCCAGCGGTGACGCGCTGCTGCGGGACGGGGCGTCCGCGCAGGACGGCGCCGCCCAGCCGCTCGTGGTGCTGACCAAGGCGGACCTGGTGCCGGACGCCGCAACACTGGCATACCTCGTCCAGGACATCGAGACCGTCGCCCCCGGTGTGCAGGTACTGCCCGTCAGCTCCGCCACGGGCGAAGGGCTCGATGTGCTCGGCGCCATCGTCTCCGGCGGTACCAGTGTGCTGCTCGGGGTGTCCGGCGCGGGTAAGTCCACGCTCGCCAACGCCCTGCTCGGCGACTACGTGATGACTGTGCAGGCGGCCCGTGACGTCGACGGCAAGGGCCGGCACACCACCACGACCCGCAATCTGCTGGTCCTGCCCTCCGGGGGCGTCCTCATCGACACCCCCGGGCTGCGCGGGGTCGGTCTCTGGGACGCGGAGGCCGGTGTCGGGCAGCTGTTCTCGGACGTGGAGGACCTGGCCCAGGAGTGCCGCTTCCACGACTGCAACCACGAGTCCGAGCCCGGCTGCGCGGTACTCGCCGCCATCGAGGACGGCGCGCTGCCCGAGCGGCGCCTCGACAGCTACCGCAAGCTGCTCCGCGAGAACCAGCGCATCGTCGCCAAGACCGATGCCCGGGTACGGTCCGAGATCCGCCGCGACTGGAAGCGCAAGGGGGCCGAGGGCCGGGCGGCCATGGACGCCAAGCGGGGCCGGCTGCGGTAGCGCACGGGGGCCGGGTCAACGTCCGAAAACCGCGAGTGCGCCACTGGGGGGTGGCGCACACTGGGCGGTGTGATGGACGAACGGACGAGGTACGAGGCGGTGAGCAGCCGCGACGCGCGTTTCGACGGGGAGTTCTTCTTCGCCGTCCAGACCACCGGCATCTACTGCCGGCCGAGCTGCCCCGCCGTCACCCCCAAGCGGAAGAACGTCCGCTTCTACCCGACCGCGGCCGCCGCCCAGGGCCACGGCTTCCGGGCCTGCAGACGATGCCGCCCGGACGCCGTTCCGGGGTCCGCGGAATGGGACGTACGCGCCGATGTCGTCGGCCGCGCCATGCGGATGATCGGCGACGGCGTGGTCGACCGGGAAGGCGTTCCCGGTCTTGCCCACCGGCTCGGCTACAGCTCGCGCCAAGTGCAGCGGCAACTCAACGCCGAGCTGGGCGCCGGACCTGTCGCCCTCGCCCGTGCCCAGCGCGCGCACACCGCACGGGTGCTGCTCCAGACGACCGGGCTGCCCGTCACCGAGATCGCGTTCGCGTCGGGCTTCGCCAGCGTGCGCCAGTTCAACGACACGATCCGGCAGATCTACGCCCGTACGCCGAGCGCACTGCGGGCCGAGGCCGGCACCGGGCTGGGCGCGGCGGTACGGGAGGCGCGCACGACCGGGGTCCCGCTCCGGCTCGCCCACCGCGGGCCGTACGCCGCCCGGGAGGTCTTCGATCTGCTGGCCGGTGAGACGGTCGCCCGGATCGAGGAGATCAGCGGCGAGCCCGGCGCCCGTACCTACCGGCGCACCCTGCGGCTGCCGTACGGGACGGGCATCGTCGCCGTCGACGAGCGGTCCGCGGGAGCGTGGCTGGACGCCCGGATCCACCTCACCGATCTGCGCGACCTGACGACGGCGGTGCAGCGGCTGCGGCGCCTCTTCGACCTGGACGCCGATCCGTACGCCGTCGACGAGCGGCTCGGCGCCGACCCGCTGCTGGCACCGCGCGTCGCCGCCCGCCCGGGGCTGCGGTCGCCGGGTGCGGCGGACCCGGAGGAGTTCGCGGTACGGACGCTGGTGGGCCGGGACGCGGCGGAGCGGCTCGTGGAGACGTACGGGAAGGTTCTGGACGTGCCCTGCGGAGGGCTGACGCATGTGTTCCCTGAGCCGGGAGTGCTGGCAGGAGAGGCGGAGGCTCCGGCGCTGCGGGCGCTGGCGGCCGCGCTGGCGGACGGGGACGTACGGCTCGACGCCGGGGCGGACCGCGAGGAGGCCGAGCGTGCGCTGCTGCGGCTGCCGGGGATCGGACCGGCGGCCGCGGCGCTGATCAGGATGCGGGCGCTCGGTGACCCCGACGTGGATCCGGACGGGCGCCCCGAGGCGGAGCGGTGGCGGCCCTGGCGTTCGTACGCCGTGCGCCACCTGGAGCTCCAGGGACGGCCTTCGGATCATGCCGGATCGGCCTGACCCGAACGTCAGGCCTCTTCTTCGAGGCCCCAGCTGTGAATCCTCTTCGGGTGGATGCGGATGAGTTCCTCGCTGAAGTGGGGGCCCAGCTCGTGCGGCCCGGTGAGGAGTTCGGCCTCGCCGCGGATGTCGACGCCCCGGACCGCCCACGGCTGGACGCTCACGATGTCGTCGACGACCAGTGCAACCTTCGGATTGGCCTGGAGGTTGCGCCATTTCTTCGTCGTCCCGAGGGCGTAGCCGCCGACCAGGATCGTCCCGTCCTCCTGCGGGAAGAAGCCGACCGGATTGGCCTGTGGCTGGCCCTCCGGGTCGACAGTGGCCAGCCGTCCCAGCCGCTGTGTGGTGAGGTACGCGCGCTCGGCCTCGCTGAATTCGGTCATGAATTCAGCGTCACACGCGTACCCCGCCCTCACATCGGGCAGTGGTCCTACCCCGTCGGAGGGAGACCGGGCTCAGACCTGTCTCGCACAGGGCTCAGGCGGGCAGCCCCCAGCGCGGCGCGTCCTCGTTCGCGATCACCGGGCGGATCGTCAGGTCTGGGCGGTCGCCCGCCGCTGTGATCACGGCGGATTCGCCCGAGCGGAGCTCGATCCGCACCGTACCTTCGGCGACTTCCTCGTACCGCAGAGGGTGTCCGCTCCGGTCGCGGATCTCGATGTCGCCCTCGATGCCGTGGCGTACGACGCAGGGGGCGCCCGCCTTGCTGGTCAGCCGGACCCACCGGGTCCGGCCCTCTTCCCGTACCGCACTGAGCAGGAACGCACCCTGGGTACGGAAGTCGTGCACGGTCAGCTCCCGCCAGGCGGCAGGGACCGCCGGGAAGACCCTGATCGTGTCGCCCCAGGACTGGCAGACCATGTCGTGCAGCGACTGGGAGGCGGCCAGTGGGGTCTCGATGACCGGGCCCGACTCCTTGTACATGGTGTTGGCCTGGATGAACTGCCTCATCAGGGTGGACAGGTACGTCAGCGCGTCCTCGCCCTTCCCGAGCAGCGCGGAGATCGAGGCGGCGCCGGTGAAGGTGTAGCCCTGCAGCGCTCCGGTGAAGCCGACCCAGTGCGCGAGGGACTTCTCGATCAGAGCCCGCTCGTCGGCCGTGCGGCCCGTGACCTCGTACAGGGGGAAGACGGCGAGGAGGTGGGAGAAGTGCCGGTGCGACTTCGCGAAGGGGATGTCCGCACCGATCATGAAGCCGTTCTTGTCGACCGGGTACGGCGCGAGCCGGGTGAGCACCTCGCTCCAGCGGCCGGACAGTTCGTCGTCCAGGCCGAGGATCTTCGCCGAGTCGAGCAGGGTCGCGCAGCCCCAGCGGAGCAGCATCAGATCGTAATTGCAGTCCGGGGTGTTGCCGCCGTACTCGGGGGAGTAGGTGGCGGGCAGATGCAGCTTGCCGTCCGGGCCGGGGGTCAGGAAGTGCAGGTAGTAGTTGACCGCCTTGCGCAGGACCGGGAACAGGGTGTCGCGCAGGATCGACTCGTCCATGGAGTGGCGGTAGGAGAGCCACACGTTGTGCAGCGCCCAGGTGAGGTTTCCGACCTCGGGGGTCGGTGTGGCCTGGCCCGGGATGCCGACCGGGAACGTGGCGTTGAGGGCGACGTCACCGTTGCGCAGATTCATGTCGGTGGTGCGCGCGATGCCCGCCGAGTCCGATCGGTAGGGCGCCGACAGCTGATTGGAGAGGCTGTCCCGGAATTCGCTCAAGGCCCTGGTGACAGCGTCCATTTCGAGGTGGTTGGAGCCGTGCAGCAGCCAGTACTCGAGCTGGACGTTGAGGTTCCACCAGGTGGCGGGCCAGGGGGTGGGCTCCAGCCACGGGCCGCTGGTGGCCATGACCGGGGCGTCCTTCCGGGCGGCCGCGGCGAACTTGTACAGCTGGATCCAGTAGAAGCGCTGCAGCTTGGCGTCGGGCAGTGAGAGGAAGCTCTTGCGGTAGTAGTGGAGCCACCAGGCACGGTGGGGCGCGGCGTGAATGTCGTACGGGAGGCAGCTCGCTGTCCGCGCGGTCCGCACGGCCCGGTCGCGAGCGGTGGTGCCGGGAAAGGAGTGGGCGACGCTGACGTACAGGGTCCGCTGGTCTCCCCGCGTCTGCTCCTGCCACGCGGTGACGTGCTGGCCGCCCGCGAGCAGCGGCTGCACGGCGGCGGAGACCCCGTCGATGTCCTCGACGGTGGCGGGTGCGTTGGGTCCGTAACCCGCGGGCTGCGGCATGAACGCGGTGCGCGGGCTGACCGCCTGCGCGGGGTGGAAGACCCAGCGGAAGTCCCGCTCGCCCTCGCTCGGGGTGATCTCGACGGCCATCAGCGAGAAGGAGGTGTGGACGAGCGCGCGCAGGGTCAGCGCGCCCCGGTCGGTGGTGAGCGTGCCGGTCAGCTCGGCCTCACGCAGGCTGAGTCTCCAGTCGATGCCGGTGATGGTGCCGACGGGCTCCAGCGTGAAGTAGCCGATCGGGAGTCGGGCGAGTCCGAAGAGCGAACCGAACTCCGGACGGTGGTCCTGGACCTCAGAGTGCTGGACGTTGAACCGGACGGCGTTCTTGCCGGGTTCCGCGTAGATCCCGGAGCCGAGGAAACCGTTGCCCAGATACGGGCCCTCGTACCAGGTTTTCGGCATCCGCTGCCAGACGAGGTCGGCGTCGTCGAGGACGGTGCGCCAGCTATCGGCGGGGGAGTGGACGACGGGTGCGGCGGTGGGCGCGGGGCCCGCAGGGGCGGCCTGGGCGGGGACGGCCGCGCCGCCCACCATCAGCGAGCCGCCGAGCGCGGTACCGGTGGCGAGAACAGTTCTTCGGGAGGGGGACGGCGACGAGGTGACGGTCCCAGGCGTGCGGGAAGGATCCGGTGCAGTGGGCAAGGCGTCTCCTGGCGACTCGTACACAGGCGCATCAATTCATCCGAGCTATTCCTTCATGGAAGGTAAGCATGGGGCGCCTGGGCGTCAATAGTCCGGGAGAGATCCGATGTGTTTCCGTCTGTCTGGACGGAATCCAGGCTGGTGGTCACGGGAAAGAGGGCGGGCGGTCAGCCCCGGAGCGCCGCTCCCAGCCACGCCCCCGTCACCAGCAGACACGCGAACAGCTCGACGAGTACGGAGTAGCCGGTGGCCCGCATCACCGAACGGAGCGAGGTCCGCGCCGCTCCGCCGCTGCCGAGCCGCAGGCGTTCCGCGCCGTAGATCGCCCCGATGTATCCCAGGATTCCGCCCACCACGGGCACCACGAAAAAGCCCACGATCCCGGCGATCCCGCCCAGCATCAGCGTCCTGCGCGGCGCCCCGGCCTCGTGCGGGCGGCGCGGCCGCAGCAGCGGTTTCAGTGCTTGGTTCAGCAACAGGAGTGCGGTGGCGCCGATCAGTACGCCCCAGGCGGCCGGGCTCCTGTCGGTGAGCGCCCACCACAGCACGGCGGCCCAGACGATCGCCTGGCCGGGCACCCCGGGCACCAGCACGCCGACCAGGCCGAGCAGCATGACCAGGCCAACGGCGCTGAGCTGCCACACACCCATCTCACCAGCCTGCCGGAGTCCGGCAGGTTCCGCCCGTCAGCAAGGCTCGGGGCGGACGCCGTCGACGCAGCCCAGAGGGGTGATGAGGCGGTCCCGAAGCCGTGGCGGACCCGTCTCGCTCAGGCCCGCGGCGTGCGGGCCACCCAGCCCCGTTCGTACGCGTGCCAGCCCAGCTGCAGCCGTGTCGACACGCCGGTCAGCTCCATCAGGCCCTTCACCCGCCGCTGTACGGTCCGCAGTCCCAGCTCCAGCTGTTTCGCCACGCTCGCGTCCGTCAGGCCGGCCAGCAGCAGCGACAGAATCTCCAGATCGGTCGGATCGGGGCCCACGGAGTCCTCGTGAGCCCAGCCGCTCTCGCCCAGCCGCAACGGCATGGCCTCGCGCCACACCGCCTCGAAGAGCCCCATCAGCGACTCCAGCAGCCCGGAGGCATGGACGACCAACACCGCGGGCTCGGCGTCCCGGCCGGTCAGCGGGACCATCGCCAGCGAGGCGTCGGCGACGACCAGCTTGGTCGGCACCCGGTCGACGACCCGGCACTGCTCGTCCCGGCTCAGGGCCGCCGACAGCTCAAGGATTCCGGACGGCAGGGCGAGCACCTCCCGCTCGACCACAACCCGGAAGGACACCCCACGGGCCGCCGCCTGCTCCTCGGACTCGTTGTCCATGCCGCTGACGGCGATCGGCTTCCCGGTGACGAGGGCGCACACCTCGCTGGTCGCACCCAGCTGCAACTGGTGGAAGCGGTGCGCCACGGCGCTCGCGCCCGTGACCACCTCGACCAGATCGTGCACGGCCGGCTCGGCCGCATCCGACCGGTACTCCTCGGCGAGCAGCGCCGCCGCCAGTTCCGCCTGTTCCAGTTCGTGGCGCTGCTGGGTCAGCAGCGCGCCCAGGGCGACCCCCGGCGGCGCCGCCACCCACCGCCCGGTGCGGGCGGACGACTGGGCGGCGAGGCCCTGTTGCTCCAGTCGGCGAAGCGCCCGCTCGGTCTCCGACTCGGGAAGTCCCAGCCGGTGTGCGAGGTCGGAGACCTCCGCTGCGCCCACCGCGACGAGCGCGCGATAGGCGGACTCCTGTCTCCCGTCGAGACCTATGGCTCCCAGCACCCTTGGCCCCCTCCCGGATGCGTCAATTCCGCATCGTTCCGCTCTCTTCGGCCGGCCGGTCGTGGCGGAAAGCGGCCACGGCATAAACCCGCCGTGCACATCATCCCTGCATCGCCCCTCGCCATGCCAATGTGGCGCCCACCGCAGCACCAACAGCCTCCGGAATCAGCCAGCTTGTGCTGTCCTGATCCGGATTCATCTGGGGAGAGCGATGCGCCCGATATCGCGTACGGCACTGGGAGCGGCGACCGCCGCGGTCCTGGCCGTCACCGTGGTCGCACCGTCCGTGGCAGCGCCACCGACGGAGTCCACTTCGAAGAGACCGCTGACCGGGAGCGCGGCAGCCGGTGCCGACGCTGCCGCGAAGGGCGGCAAGCCGGTCACCGTCACCCTTGTCACCGGCGACAAGGTCCTGGTGAGCACGGACCGTTCGGGGGCCCCGTCGGCCACCGCACTGCCCCGCGAGGACGGCACCGTAGCCCTCGTACAGACCCGGCAGTCCGGCAAGGACCTGTACGTCTACCCGGACACCGCGACCGAGGCGCTCGCCGCGGGCAAGGTCGATGAGGAACTCTTCAACGTCACCGGACTGATCCGCCAGGGCTACGACGACGCGCACACGGACAGCGTGCCGCTCATCGCGGTGTACGACCGGCCGGTCGCCCGCACCGCACCGGTCACGCCGCGCGGCGCCGAACGCGGGCTCGTCCTCGACCCGATCGACGGCGTCGCGCTCAAGGCCGACAAGAAGGAGGCCGCCGCCTTCTGGGCGGACATCACCGCGCCGCGCTCCCGCTCCGCCGCCGGGCTGAAGAAGTTCTGGCTCGACCGCAAGGTCGAGGCCACCCTGGAGAGATCGACCAAGCAGATCGGTGCGGACCTGGCCTGGGCCGCCGGCTACGACGGCAAGGGCACCAAGGTCGCCGTCCTCGACACCGGAGCGGACGCCGAGCACCCCGATCTCAAGGGTCGTATCGTGGCGTCGAAGAACTTCACCGACTCCGCCACCGTCGGCGACCGTCAGGGCCATGGCACCCACACCATCTCCACGGTCGGCGGCTCCGGTGCGGCAAGCGACGGCAAGAAGAAGGGCGTCGCCCCGGGTGCCGAGCTCCTCAACGGCAAGGTGCTCAACGACTACGGTTCGGGCGCCACTTCCTGGATCATCGCGGGCATGCAGTGGGCGGTCGACAACAAGGCCGACGTCGTGTCCATGAGTCTCGGGTACTCCGCGATCGGCGACTGTTCCGACCCGGCGAGCATGGCCGCCGAAGAACTCGCCAAGAACAGCGGCGCCCTGTTCGTCATCGCGGCCGGCAACTTGGGCTCGGCGTCGAACACCGTCTCCGCGCCCGGCTGCGCCCCCAGCGTTCTCACGGTCGGCGCCGTCGACCGGGACGACTCCACGGCCTGGTTCTCCAGCCGCGGTCCGGTGGCCGTCACCCACACCCTCAAGCCGGAGATCACGGCTCCCGGCGTCGCGATCTCCGCGGCGGCCGCGGGCGGGCGCGGCGTGTACGCCTACCAGTCCATGTCCGGTACGTCGATGGCCACCCCGCATGTCGCGGGCGCCGCCGCCATCGTCAAGCAGCGTCACCCCGACTGGACCGCCCAGCAGATCAAGGCGGCCCTGGTCGCCTCGGCCCGTACCGGCATTCCCGGCGACGTACGCGAGACCGGCGGCGGCCGGCTCGACGTCAACGCGGCCATCGGACAGCAGGTGCTCAGTGAGCCCGCCGTCCAGGGCGGCACCTACAACTGGCCGCAGGACAGTGCCGACAAGACCACCATCGGGGTTCCGTACACCAACACCGGCACAGCCGACATCGAGCTGTCGCTCTCCGTCGAGCACGTCACCGGCAACGACGGCTCCACGGTGCGCAGCCCCGTCGCCGGTCTCGGCAAGAAGACCGTCACGGTTCCGGCCGGCGAGACGGTCAAGGTCCCGCTGACCCTCGACCCGTCCAAGCACCTGGAGGCCGGCCAGTACGGTGACATCACCGGCCGGGTCGTCGCCGAAGGCCCCGGCGGCGTCCATGTCTCCACGCCCTTCTCCCTGTACGTCCAGCCGGAGACGGTCAACCTGCGGGTCAAGGTGATCGACCGCCTGGGCAAGCCCGCGAACGGCAGCTCCTCGCTCGACATCATCGGCACCGACGACGCACGCGGCGAGCGCCGCTACAACGCGGGAGCCGCCGAGCAGCTCTACCAGCTGCGCCCCGGCAGCTACTTCCTGTCGAGCTTCGTCACCACTCCGGACGCGGACGGTCCGATCCTCAACTCCGCGACCTACCTGGGCCGGCCCCAGATGGAGATCACGAAGGACACCACGGTCGTGCTGGACGCCCGTGAGGCGCACCGGCTCAAGGTGGAAACCGACCGGCCGGCCGAGGTCAGGAGCGCCACGCTCTCCTTCGCCCGTTCCTGGGACGACATCTGGCAGCACGCGGGCAGCCTCAGCGCCGGCCGCCAGGTTCGCGGCTTCTACGCGTCGGTCGAAGGCCGCGCCCATGAAGGCGACTTCGAGTTCGGCAGCTACTGGCGCCAGTACGCCCCGCTGATCGACCGGCTCGCGGTCGAGGGCGGCCCGCAGCTGCACCCGGTCACCGCGAGTGCCGGCTCGGTGAACCTCGACGGCACGGGCAGCGCCGGGCTGGTCGACGCGGGCACCGGTACGGCGGCGGAGCTCGCCGCCGCCGAGGTCTCGGGTCGGATCGCACTGATCAAGACCCCGGCCAACGACTCCTACGTGCTGAAGCAGGCGCAGGCCGCCAAGGCCGCCGGGGCCGTCGCCGTCATTGCCTACCGCGATGCTCCGGGCCGCTGGTACCCCTCGGCCGGATCTTTCGCCACCCCACCGCTGCCCCTCCTCGGCGTCCCCGCCGAGGAGGGCAAGGAGCTGGCTGCTCGCATCGCAGCGGGACCTGTGACCCTGCACTGGAAGGCCACCGCCAAGAGCCCCTACGTCTACAACCTCGCCTTCCCCGAGGACGGTCCGGTCGCCGGCGACCGTACCTACCGGGTCCGCGACAGCCGGCTCGGTGTCACCGAGGCGACGTACCACTCCATGGGCGCGCCCGGCGACTACCTCGATGTTGTCGTCGCCAACCGGCCGAACGGCGGCGGGGGCATCTCCCTCTCCGGCTTCTTCAACGAACTGCCCGTGCCCGGCAAGCGCACCGAGCTCTACTCCGCGGGGGACACCTCCTTCTCCCAGGGCGTCTCCAGCAGCTTCCCCTATGGCGAGTTCATGATCGGCCGGCCGCACACCTACGAGGAGGGCAGCAAGCGCACCGAGAACTGGTACGGCGGAGTCCTCGCCCCCGCAGCCCCGCTGGACGACGAGGGCAAGCCGCAGCTAGTCGCCGAACGCCAGGGCAATCTGATCGGCGTCGCCACCGCCTTCTGGGGTGACACCGAACACCACGGCGTCCAGGGCTCGTTCGGCGACATCGGCAACGTGAAGCTGCGCATCGACGGTGAGGATGCGGGCCACAGCCCCTACCCGTGGGGAGTCTTCGAGGTCCCGGACGCCGAGGCTTCGTACGAACTGACGCTGAACACCGAGAAGTTCGGCATCCCGTCAAGGAACTGGAAGCGCTCCACGACGACCGCGACGACGTGGAAGTTCCGCTCGAAGTTCGACGAGAGCGTCTACTCCCAGGGCCTGCCCGTCATGTTCCCCCGGTACGACCTGCCGGAGGAGGACGGGCTCAAGACCCTCCCGGCGGCGGACGGCCAGACCATCGGCCTGAGCGTCGGCGGCCACGCCGGTTACACGCCCGGCAAGCTGACCGCGGCAAAGGTCTCGTACTCGTACGACGGTGGCACGACCTGGACCCAGGCCACCACCGCACAGCAGGACGGTCGTTGGACCGCGACCGTGAACCACGCGGGTGCGGCCGGCAAGCCCGTCACGCTGAAGACGGAACTGACGGACGCCAACGGAAACTCCGTCGTCCAGACCGTCGTCGACGCATACGCGGTGCGCTGACCTCGGCCACACCATGACCGGTCCGCCGGGCGTCCTTCCCGTGGGGGGTGAGGGCGCCCGGCGGACCTCTTTTTCCTGATGACCCGTTTTCGTACGGCCCGTGCGGTGGACAATAAGGGCATGAGTCAGCAGGGGGAGAGGCCCGCCGCCCACGAGGACGACTGGTGGCGCAGGCTGTACGACGAAACCGCCGCGGACGCCGGGGCGAGCGACGCGGCCGACAGTCTCGACGACCGCTTCGACTCGGCTTCGGGGGCGGTGGGTCCGGCGGGGACCGGTGCGGGCGCCGCTGTCCCGGCACCCCGGATGGTGCCCTCCGACGGTCCGCCCGTGCCGCCTCCGCCGCCACCTGAACCGGCGCCTGCGCCTGAACCGGCGCCGCCACCTGAACCGGCGCCGCCACCTGAACCGGCGCCTGCGCCTGAACCGGCGCCTGCGCCTGAACCGGCGCCTGCGCCTGAACCGGCGCCTGCGCCTGAACCGGCGCCTCCGCCTGCATCGGCATCTCCGCCTGCATCGGGGCCTCCGCCTGCACCTCCGCCTCCGCCGCCCGTGCGATCCGTGCAGGCGCGTGCGCCGTGGGAACCGCCGGTCGGCCCCGCGCGGCCGAGCACATTCGCCACACCGCCGCCCGTCCCGCCGCCATCCGTTGCCGAAGCGTCGCCGGTTCCGCCGCCCCCTGCCGAAGCACCGGCCACGGCCTCCGTACCGTCGCTCCCGAGACGGCCGGTCGCGGCGAAGCCGGAGGCGCCCGGGGCGGGACCGACCACCGCGCTCCCGGCCGCACCCATCCCCGGCACCGCTCCCGAACCCCCTCCCGCCCGCGCGGCCCGCCCCGGCCTCTCGTACGTCGGCGACCGTCCGCCCACCTACGACGCCGAGCCGACCGCACTCCCCGCCACCGTCCCCCAGGAACTGGACGGACTCGTCGCCGACACCGTGCTCGACGGCGCCCGGTACGGGACATACACGCTGCGCGCCGCCTCCGTGCGCGGCGACTCCGCCCGGTTCCGGGGAGAGCCCCGGCGCGACGCCCTGCTCACCGTGCGGTTCGGTGCCGCCGAGAACGCCCTCGTGCTCGTCGCCGTCGCCAGCGGCGGCCGTGCCACCGAGGGTGCCCATCTCGCGGCCGCAGACGCCTGCCGCTGGATCGGCGGAGCCGTCGGCCGCAGCCACCTCCGGCTCGCCGAGGACATAAGAGCGGGCCGCCGCGGCGACCTCAAGTCCGGTCTGCACCGCCTCACCGACCGCAGCAACGGCAAACTCCGCGCCCGCGCCGTCGAGCTGGGGCTCGAACCGGAGGAGTACACCGCGGGGCTGCGGTGTCTGCTGCTGTCGGCCGATCCCGTCTGCCGGACCCGGGTCTTCTTCGGAGTGGGCGGCGGGGGGCTCTTCCGGCTGCGGGACGGCGTCTGGCAGGACCTCGAACCGGACGTCCCGGACCCCGGGGCCATGACCGGGCAGGCCGTCTTCGGCTTCGGGTCCGCGTCGCCCGAGAGCGGGCCCGACGGCGACCTGCTGACCATGGACCTGGGGATCGCGACGCCCCCGTCCCCGTACGTCGAGAGCCCGCCACCGCCACCCGCGCAGCCGTTCCGGTTCCGCGCCTCGATGGCCCGCCCGGGGGACACGTTGCTCCTGTGCAGTACCGGTCTGGCCGAGCCGCTGCGCGGCGAACCCGCCCTCGCCGAGGAACTCGCCGAACGCTGGACACCCCAGGAGCCGCCCGGCCTGGCGGCGTTCCTCGCGGACACCCAGCTCAGGGTGAAGGGGTACGCCGACGACCGTACGAGTGTCGGCGTCTGGGAGGCGTAACCGCGCCCGCCATGGGTTGATGGACTCCTAACGCGGAGAGGACACGCACCCATGGCCAAGCAGAACGTGTCGGAGCAGTTCGTCGACATTCTCGTCCGGGCGGGCGTCAAGCGCCTGTACGGCGTCGTCGGCGACAGCCTCAACCCGGTCGTCGACGCCATTCGCCGCAACGCGGCCATCGAGTGGATCCAGGTCAGACACGAGGAGACCGCCGCCTTCGCCGCCGGCGCCGAGGCCCAGATCACCGGCACCCTGGCCGCCTGCGCGGGTTCCTGCGGCCCCGGCAATCTGCACCTCATCAACGGCCTCTACGACGCCCACCGCTCGATGGCCCCGGTCCTCGCCCTTGCCTCGCACATCCCTTCGAGCGAGATCGGTCTCGGCTACTTCCAGGAGACGCATCCGGAGCTGCTCTTCCAGGAGTGCAGCCACTACAACGAGATGATCTCCAACCCGCAGCAGATGCCCAGGCTGCTCCAGACCGCGATCCAGCACGCGATCGGACGCGGCGGGGTCAGCGTCGTCTCGATGCCGGGCGACATCGCCTCCCAGCCGGCGCCGGAGAAGTCGATCGAGCACGCCCTGGTCACCGCGCGGCCGACGGTCCGGCCCGGTGACGAGGAGATCGAGAAGCTCTGCCGGATGGTCGACGAGGCGAAGCGGGTGACACTGTTCTGCGGGAGCGGCACGGCGGGCGCCCACGCCGAGGTCATGGAGTTCGCCGAGCGGGTGAAGGCCCCCGTCGGTCACGCGCTGCGCGGCAAGGAGTGGATCCAGTACGACAACCCGTACGACGTCGGCATGAGCGGACTGCTCGGTTACGGCGCCGCGTACGAGGCGACCAACGAGTGCGATCTGCTGATCCTGCTCGGCACCGACTTCCCGTACAACGCCTTCCTGCCTACCGATGTGAAGATCGTCCAGGTCGATGTGCGCCCCGAGAACCTCGGCCGCCGCTCCAAGCTGGATCTGGCGATCTGGGGCGATGTCCGTGAGACGCTGCGCTGTCTGACGCCGCAGGTGAAGGTGAAGACCGACCGCAAGTTCCTCGACCGGATGCTGAAGAAGCACGCCGACGCCCTGGAGGGTGTGGTCAAGGCGTACACCCGAAAGGTCGAGAAGCACATCCCGATCCACCCCGAGTACGTCGCCTCGGTTCTCGACGAACTCGCGGACGACGACGCGGTGTTCACCGTTGACACCGGCATGTGCAATGTGTGGGCGGCCCGCTATCTCACCCCCAACGGCAAGCGCCGGGTGATCGGTTCGTTCAGCCACGGCTCGATGGCCAACGCGCTGCCGCAGGCGATCGGTGCCCAGTTCGTCGACCGGAGCCGGCAGGTCGTGTCGATGTCCGGCGACGGCGGATTCACCATGCTGATGGGCGACTTCCTCACCCTCGTCCAGTACAACCTTCCGGTGAAGGTGGTTCTGTTCAACAACTCCTCGCTCTCCATGGTCGAGTTGGAGATGCTGGTCGCGGGACTGCCGTCGTTCGGTACGACCAACAAGAACCCGGACTTCGCGGCGATCGCCCGGGCCGCCGGGGCGTACGGCGTACGGGTGGAGAAGCCCAAGCAGCTTGAAGGCGCCCTCAAGGACGCCTTCAAGCACAAGGGACCGGCCCTGGTCGATGTTGTCACCGACCCCAACGCGCTCTCCATCCCGCCGAAGATCAGCGCGGAGATGGTGACCGGCTTCGCGCTCTCCGCAAGCAAGATCGTGCTGGACGGCGGCGTGGGCCGGATGCTTCAGATGGCCCGCTCCAACCTGCGGAACGTGCCCCGCCCCTAGGGCCTCTCGTTTGGATCGTGCCGGGATCGCGCGTCCTGGTGCCGGATCCGGCCTGATCCAGGAAAGGCCCAGGTCGGGTCCGGCGGCTCGGTGGCGGGGCGGTCGCTCAGGCCGGGGTCAGCCGCACCGTCAGGATCTGGAACGGCCGCAGCGCCAGTACGAGACCGTGCTCATCGGTCGTCGCCTCGTGCAGGGGCCGTTCCAGCAGGTCGGTGATCTGCGCCCGCACGACGGGGAAGCCGACCCGGAGCGTGGCCTCCGCCCGGCCGCCCGCCGACTCGTACAGCCGGACGACCACATCGCCGCTTCGGTCCTCGGCGAGCTTCACCGACTCCACGGTCACCGCCGGATGCCCGGTGGTGACCAGCGACGGCACGGCCGGGGCCACCGCCGCGCGCAGCGGCAGATTGAGCGCGAGCCCCTCGCGTACCGCGTCCGAGACCTCCGCCCCGGGCGCCAGCGCGTACCGGAACCGGTGCGTGCCGAGGTCGGTCTCCGGATCCGGGCTGTGCGGGGCGCGCAGCAGCGTCAGCCGTACGGTCGTGGCGAGCCCCGACCCGTGCGGGGTCCGGGTCACGTCGTGCCCGTACGTGGAGTCGTTGAGCACCGCGATCCCGTATCCCGGCTCGGCGACCCGCAGCCAGCGGTGCGCACAGATCTCGAAACGCGCGGCGTCCCAGCCGGTGTTGTCGTGCGTTGCGCGGTGGACGTGCCCGAACTGGATCTCGGACGTGGACCGTTCGGCATGCACATCGAGCGGGAACGCCGCCTTGAGGACCTTCTCCGACTCCTGCCAGTCCACCTCGGTGTCGACATCGATCTGCCTGCTGCCCGCCGCCAGCCGGATCTCCTGCACGATCCGCGACCTCCCGAACGAGCGCACCACCCGCACGGCCGCCCGCAGCGGTCCCTCCTCGACCAGCTCGACCGAGTCGGCATCGGTCAGATCGGTGCGGGACCGGCGGTAGTGCCGGTCGAAGTCCCAGGCGTCCCAGTGGTTGGGGTGGTCCGGGTGCAGCTGAAGGAGGTTGGCCCGGTGACCGGGGGCGAGGACCTCACGCCGTGCGCCGAGGTCACGCACGGCGTGGATCAGCCCGTCGCGGTCGACGGTGAAGCGCAGCAGGCCGTTGTCGAGGACGAATCCGTCGTCCGACGTGCGGCCCGCCGTGACCTCGCGTTCGGGCACCGCAGACCCGTCGAGCAGTCCTGCGCCCAGTCCCGGCGCCTCGGCGAGCACCGCCGTGCGCCCGTCGGCCAGCTGCTGGACATGGGCGCCGGACGGCAGCACCGCGCTCGCCTCCGCGTCCAGCTCCAGCACCTGACGACGGTCGTACGGAGAGGTGTTGAGCGCCACCATCCCCTCCGCGGCGCCGAGCGCGGTCACCGCCTCGGCCACCAGGTCGGCCAGCTCCGCCCGCACCTGTTCGTAGGTGTCGCGGGCCTCGCGGTGCACCCAGGCGATCGACGAGCCGGGCAGGATGTCATGGAACTGATGCAGCAGGACCGTCTTCCACACCCGGTCCAGCGTCTCGTACGGATAGGCGTACCCGGGCGCCCGAAGCGCTGCGGCCGTCGCCCACAACTCGGACTCCCGCAGCAGGTGTTCACTGCGACGGTTGCCCTGCTTGGTCTTGGCCTGGGTGGTGTACGTCGCCCGGTGCAGCTCCAGATACAGCTCGCCGGACCAGACCGGGGCCTGCTCGGCGTACTCCTCCTCCGCCGCCGCGAAGAACACCGACGGCTTCTCGATCGTGACCCGCGGAGAACCCTCCAGATCGCGGAGCCGGCGCGCCTTCTCCAGCATCTCGCGGGTCGGACCGCCGCCGCCGTCGCCCCAGCCGAACGGCACCAGCGAGCGGGTCGCCCGCCCCTTGTCGGCGAAGTTCCTCTCCGCATGAGCGAGTTCACGGGCGTGGAAGTGCGCGTTGTACGTGTCGACGGGCGGGAAATGGGTGAAGACCCTGGTCCCGTCGATGCCCTCCCACCAGAAGGTGTGGTGCGGCATCTTGTTGGTCTGGTTCCAGGAGAGCTTCTGCGTCAGGAACCACTTCACCCCGGCCAGCCTCGCGAGTTGCGGGAATGCCGCCGTGTAGCCGAAGGAATCCGGCAGCCAGATCTCCTCCGTCTCCACCCCCAGCTCCTCCTGGAAGAAACGCTTTCCGTGCACGATCTGCCGCGCCAGCGCCTCACCGCCGGGCATATTGGCGTCGGACTCCACCCACATCGAACCGACGGGCGCCCACTGTCCGTCCGCCACCGCCTGCTTGATCCGCTCCCAGATGTGCGGCTGATGGTCACGCACCCAGGCGTACTGCTGGGCCTGCGAACAGGCGAAGACCAGCTCCGGATAGTCCCGGGCGAGCGCGGTGACATTGGCGAACGTGCGCGAAGCCTTCCGTACCGTCTCGCGCAGCGGCCACAGCCACGCCGTGTCGATGTGTGCATGACCGGCGGCCGAGATCCGGTGCGCGCTGGCCGACGCGGGGCGGGCGAGTGCCTCGGCGAGCTCGGCCCGGGCTCCGGACGCCGTACCCGCCACGTCATGCAGATCCAGTGCGTCGAGCATCCGCTCCAGCGCCCGCAGGATCTCGTGCCGTCGTGACCGGTCGGCGGGCAGTTCGTGCATCAGCTCCGACAACACCTCGATGTCCAGGACGAGGTGCCAGACCTCCTCGTCCAGTACGGCGAGGTCCGCGGAGACGAACCGGTACAGGGGCTGGTCGCCCGCCGTGAGGACGTCCCCGAGCGGGGTCGGCACGAAGCCGTGCTCCAGTACGGCCGGGTTGGCCGCCGCCTCCAGCAGCAAGGAGACCGGCTCACCACCCGACGCCGCGGTCGCGACCCTCAGATGGCGACTGCGGGGGTGGATGCCCTTGAGCGGTACGCCCTCCGTGTCGTAGAGCATCCCCTCCACCTGGAAGCCCGGCCCCTGACCGGAGAATCCGGGGTCGACGACCACCTCGACGTGGCGCCCTGCCCACGCCTCGGGCACCGTGCCCTCCAGCCTGAACCAGCTGGTCGACCAGGGCCTGCCCCACTCCGTGCCGGCTCCGAACGGCTCGTACGTCCCCTTCATCGCCTCCGCCGCCGGCACCGGTTCGCCCGGGGCGTGCCACACGGAGAGGGTGAGCGGGGACCGGTCCGCGTACTGGGCGGGGCGGATGAATTGCTGGAGGGCACGCTCCAGGCGGCCCTCCACCAGCGTGCGGTCGTCGTGCATCACGGCTCCTCGGAATCGGCGCTTCGGGGTGTCCATGGCTCCACTTCCCCGGCGGCGGAACCGGCACCCCTGCGAGCGGCGCGAGGGGGTGACGGCTGTTCAACTGGTCCTGTGCGCACCCTTGGCGCCCCTGAAGCAATGTGACATAGCTCGGCGCCGAGGGTCACCAAGTGGAGCACCGAGCGGGAGAGCCGGTCGAGCCGGGTGACCTTGCCGGACGGCGGCGAGCCGGTCCCGCACGTCTGTCTCGTGCGCGGGCTGGCCAGCGACAGCCTTTGCGCTGAGGCGGGTCGGAATGCCTCCCCCCGTGACACTCCGCGGATGGGGCCAAGCTGGGGTGCGATCCTCACCTCAGCGCTGAACGGGGTTCGATGAACCAGTGGTTGGTTTGCAGGACTCGGTCGGCGAAGGTCACGTCTCGCTCTTCAAGAAACTGGAATCCCAGCGAACGACATATGCCGTTCGAAGGGGCATTCGTTGTCGCTGGGAACGCGTGCACCAGCCCCCATCGGTCGTCGTCCCGAGCAAGCTCGAGCAGTGCGCGGACAGCCCGTTTGCCCACCCCACGACCTTGGAACTCCGGCAGTACCATCCAGCCGATCTCGGAAATCTGCTCGCCATCGTCTGAGTGAGACCAAAGAGTCACGGTTCCTGCCAAGGCTGCAGGATCCCTCTCGTCGAGAACGATCATCTTGATCCACTGAGTGCCAGATTCCGTACTTCGAACATCGCGACGGACCTTGTCCTCCATGCCTTCATAAGGAAGTGGACCACCGAGATCGGCCATCATGGCCGGGTCGCACCGCATGCGAACGTAAGCATCGACATCGTCAAGCTGGACATCGCGCAGCTGCATCCTTACTCCTCTGTCGGCTGTCCTCTTGTTGTGTCTCGATCATCCTGGACGTCTGGTCGAGGATGTTGGCAGGCGTCACAGGTTCCGCTGGAAGCGCACGTCACGAGCTATTCGTGCGGCTGACATCAGCGGCGTAGGCGGCCCAGTCTCCGGCGGCGGCGCGCTGCCATTTTGACGGCGACGGCGATGTCGATGCCGAGGGTGCGGGCGAGGACTGCGGCGGGTAGCTCGGTGGCGGGCTGGAACAGGGCGGTTGAGGGGGTCTACGCGAGGCGGATGCCGAGTTTGCGGAGCCGTTCGCTCATGGCCCAGACACTGATCGGGCGGCCGGGCCGGCCTCCGGGGAAGAGCCAGGGTGAATCCGTCTGGGCGAGAACGGCATGGCTGCGGCGAACCGCGACTTGCTGAAGCGCCAGTTCAGCGACGGGTTCGGGCAGATCGACCGGGACATCGCCGAGGCGGATGCGAACCGCTCCGCTGGTCTCCTCGATGTGGTCGACGGTGAGCCGAGAGATCGAGGCGGGCCACTGGGTATAGAGGAGCAACAGCAAGCCGGCGAGGCGGTCTTCGGGCTTGAAGGTGTCGTCATGGCGGTTAAGACCGACCGGCCCCTGTGCACATATTGATGAGTCGACAAGCGTGACAGCCTCTGTGCGGGGCATGCATCCCGGGAGGATGTTCGACGAGAAGGGGGCGATCGACTGTGCACGCGGGGGAGACGATGGAGCGTCAGCACGATGTTCAGCTGCGCCGCAGAATGGCTCGCACCGACCTGCCGGCCGTGGCCGAAGTGCGGTGCGCGTTGAGGGAGTTCCTGCGATATCGATGGCAGGATGATTCCGCCGAAGTGGCGGAGCTCCTGCTCAGCGAACTGGTGACCAACGCACTGGTCCACACGGATCACGGAGCCGTCGTCACCGTGAACATGACGCCGGCGACGTTACGCGTCGAGGTCCGGGACTTCGTCACCGGACTGCCCATGTCCTACGTACCGAACGCCGACGACGGTACGCACGGCAGGGGACTGGTCCTGGTGCATGCTCTCGCGGACGCCTGGGGGGTGACGGCGCACGCGCTGGGCAAGGTGGTCTGGTTCGAGCTGGACGGCGAAAAGCCCTGAGAGCCCGGAAGGGACCGGGCCGTCAGGGCCTTTTGTGACGGATCAGCCGAACTGCTGCTCCAGGTCCTTCAGTTTCCGCTCCAGCGAATCGAGCCGGGGCAGTGCCTGGGTGTCGTCCTCGGCGGTGAGGTCGACGGTGAACGGTTCATTGGAGTTCCGGTCCGAGGCGCTGGAACTCGGCCCCGTCACGGCCTGCAGGGATGGCCGGGGGCGCAAGGGCAGTTGTCCCGGCTCGGATATGGCGGGCTCCACGACGGACTGCGCGGAGACCGTCGAGGGGGCGATGGCCTGGACGTCCACCTGGGTGCCGCCCCGGCCGACCCGGCGCCAGGCCCGGTTCTGCCGGTTCAGCGCCTTGATGTGGGCCCGGTCCAGCTTCTCCTTGTCCTTCCTGCGGAGACGGTGCTGCTCCTTCTCCCGCCGGTCCTCACGTACCTCTTCGACCGCTTCGTCCAGGGTGCGTACGCCCTCCAGCAGCATCAGTGACCAGGCGCCGAAGGTCTCACGGGGGGCGCGCAGCCACCGTACGATTCGGATCTGCGGCAGCGGACGGGGCACCAGGCCCTGCTCGCGCAGTGCGGCCCGGCGGGTCTGCTTCAGCGCCCGGTCGAAGAGCACGGCTGCCGAGAGCGACATCCCCGCGAAGAAGTGCGGAGCGCCCGCATGGTCGATTCCGCGGGGTGCGTGCACCCAGTTGAACCAGGCGGCCGCGCCGGCGAACGTCCATACGAGCAGCCGTGATCCGAGCGCCGCGTCACCGTGGCTGGCCTCGCGCACCGCGAGTACGGAACAGAACATCGCGGCCCCGTCGAGGCCGAACGGAACGAGATACTCCCAGCCCCCGGAGAGGCCGAGGTTCTGCTCGCCGAAGCCGACGAGCCCATGGAAGGAGAGGGCGGCGGCGACCGCCGCGCAGCAGAACAGCAGGACGTACGAGGCGGTGGCATACAGCGCCTCCTTACGTCTGCGACGTTCCTCGCTGCGTTCCCAGCTGTCGTCGGCCGCGGAATTGTCAGTGGCGCGCTTGCCGCGTGCGACCACCGCCACCGCCGCCAGGACCCCCACGAGCAGCACGGCGCCCGGAAGCAGCCAATTCAGCGATATGTCGGTCAGTCTCATGCGCGGTCCCTTGCATCGCGTAGGGCATTTCGGGCGCCATGATTGCCGAAACCCCGTCACGCTCAGGGGGTTTCGGGGCAAGAGAACGCCATTGGGTTGGCAGGGCATACGGATAGCCGGGATCTGATCGAATATCCGTACACGGCCAATGATCTGCGTTCGAATAGTACTACTCGTACGAGCGGTGTAGGTCAGTGAGTGGGCGTCAGTTTCCGTACCCGCTCCGTGTCACAGGTGCGCGGACAGGTGACGCAGGTGTCCTCGGGCCGCAGTGTGTAGAAGAGGCAGCAGCTGGTGCGGTCGCGCGTGGGCAGCGACTCGCCGTTCGGTCCGGTCAGTTCACGGAAGCCCGCCGCGCCGAAGTACGGCTTCGTGGTGCCGGGCATGAGCGCCTCCAGCTCGGCCATTGCCCGCCGCTCCTCGCCGAGCAGATGTGCGATGTACCAGAGGCCTTCGACGATCTCGTCCGTCGCCATGCCCCACAGCGCCCTCCTGCCGCGGCGCATCCGGGGCCCGAAGCCGTCGAGCACCGGGCCGAGGTGTTCGGCCACCGCCGCAAGCACCTCGGCCCGCAGGGCGGCCTCGTCCGCCACCACCCGGGCGCCCGGCAGTGCGGCCGCCGGATCGTCCGGCAGGCACGCGAACTCCCTCACGCGCAGGGTCAGATGACCCAGGGACCGCTGGAACGCGACGTCGTCGACGGGGATCCGCGGCACCCTGCGGTGCAGGAACCACGGCACGGTCACCAACAGGCAGGCGGGCCAGGCGTAGCGGTGCAGTCCGAAGCCGGCGACCACGTCGGGGCGCGCCTGCTGTCCGTGGTCCCGAAGCACCTGCGCGTGGTCCCAGGCGAGAAACGTGTCCAGGGCCGCGCCGCCGGCTGCGAGCTCGTCCGCGCCCACCCAGCCGGCGCCGGACGGGGCCGTCGCGCCGTCCCCGAGAACCTCGGCACGCAGTCCGGGGAAGACCTCGGTCAGGCGGGCGTACGCGTTCGTCACGGCGGACAGCGAGGTGCCGGGGAGCAGGGTGGGGAGGGTCATGCAGGGACCACCGAATCGCGATCGTTTGCAGGTAAGCCTTACCTTACCCGAACTGGCCGGTGTTTGAACTGCGGCCTCGTCCGCTTATCGTGCACAACGGGCATGGTGCATGCGAGCCTGCCCACGGCCGGCCGGGGAGGTCCGAGTGGAGCAGGGCAGAGCGCGTGAGCAGGCGCGGGCGCCGTACATGTCCGCCGCGTCCTCGTCCGCGACCACGCCGCCGTCGGTACCGCCCGTCCGGATGCCGGAACAGGCGCGCGGCAATCCGCCAGGTGCCGAGCGGGCCGGCGCCGAGCCGGTGCGTGGCGAGCACACCCACAGCGAGCCGCCCGCGCCCCGCGTCGTGGTGCAGCGGCATTCCGTACGCGGCCAGATCCTGGACGCCCTGCGCGCCGCTCTCGTCGACGGCGAGTTGCTGCCCGGGCAGGTCTACTCCGCCCCGGTGCTCGGCGCCCGCTTCGGCGTGTCGGCGACGCCGGTCCGTGAGGCGATGCAGCAGCTGGCCATCGAGGGTGCCGTCGAGGTCGTGCCGAACCGCGGTTTCCGGGTCACCGAGCGCGGCCCGCAGGAGCTCGCCGAGCTGGCCGAGGTGCGTGCGCTGATCGAGGTGCCCGTCATGCTGCGGCTGGCCCGCACCGTGGAGCAGGCCCGCTGGGCTGCCCTGCGCCCGCTGGCCGAGGCCACCGTCGCGGCCGCCGCGGTCGGGGACCGGGCGAGCTACGCCGAGTCCGACCGCGCCTTCCACCGTGCGGTCCTCACGCTCTCCGGCAACCAGCAGCTGGTGATGGTCGCCGACGATCTGCACCGGCGCTCCCAGCGGCCCCTGGAGAACAACCCGGCCACCCGCCGCGCCGATCTGCTCGCCGACGCCGCGGAGCACACCGCGCTGCTCGACGCGCTGATCGCCCAGGATCTCGCCGTCGTGCAGTCGCTCGTACGCGAACACTTCGCGGGCGCGGACCGCTGACACCACGGTAGGGGCCGCCGTCACCTCCACGGACCGCTGTGGCCAGCCTGTGCCTCTCATCACGTGATCGCTCGCCGATCCACGCCCTACCGCGGGGGAGGCCGTCAGTTCGCCTCGGCCGTTCCGGGGGCCGGAGGCTCCAGGTGCGGGGCAAGCCAGGTCGGTACGCCGCCCAGGAGGCGGAAGAGACGCCCCGCCTCGGCGCGCAGCCGCGCCGCCGCCTCCGGTTCCGGTTCGGTGTCCGCCAGAGCGATGAGTGCCGGGGCTGTGCCGACCAGATAGCCCAGCTCCTCCCTTATCCGCAGCGACTCGGCGAACCCGTGCCGGGCCTCGGCCAGTTCGCCCTCGCGCAGCGACAGCAGCGCCAGGTGACGCCAGGTCGAGGAGAGCAGCAGCTCGTCTCCCTGGGCCGTGGCGCCGACGTGCGCCCTGCGGTACGCGGCGCGGGCGGCCTGCGGCGAGTCGGCGATGTTCTGCGCGATCAGGCCGCGGCGGAAGTCGAGCAGCGGGCGGCCCGGGGCCGCGGGGGAGAGCAGGGCGGCGGACCGGCTCAGCGCGACCCGGGCCTCGTCGGCCCGGTCCCGTACCCCGAGGAGGGTCGACGCGTATGCCAGATGGCCGCGTTCGCAGGCAGCGGCGCCGCGCTCGGCGTCGTCGTGGGCGAGGGCCTCGGCGGTGCGCAGGGCGTCCTCGGCGTCGGTCCAGCCGTCGCCGGTGTACAGACAGCGTTCGGTCAGCAGAGCCGTCCGCTGGAGTGCCGCGGCCGGATCGGTCGTGGCGTCGCGTTGGAGCAGAGCGGCGGCGTCCGTCCAGCAGGCGCGTGACCGCAGCCGCCATACCGCTGTCTGGAGCGGCGGATCGTCATCTGCTGTCGTTCCGGAACCAGACATGGCGGTATACGCCACATTGCCCTCCCCGAGCGCGCCATTGAGCTGTTGAGGACCTGTCATCGAACCGGGGCCCGACCCGGGTTCGAAGACAGGCATTGAGTCTGGCGGCATCTCAGCACGGAATGGCACGCCGGGCCAAGGGGTCAGGTGAATGAATTCACAATCGGCCGGTCGCGGGGAGGGCTGTGGTAGACGCGCGGAGTCAGCTCATACGCAGGGCGAGGAAGAAATCGAGCTTGTCCTCGAGGCGCGAAAGGTCACGCCCCGTCAACTGCTCGATTCGTCCGACCCGGTAGCGCAAGGTGTTGACGTGCAGATGCAATCGGGCCGCGCAGCGGGTCCAGGAACCGTCGCAGTCCAGGAACGCTTCCAAGGTTGGGATCAGTTCGGCCCGGTGGCGCCGGTCGTAGTCGCGCAGCGGGTCGAGCAGCCGTGCGGTGAACGCGCGGCGCACATCGTCCGGGACGAACGGCAGCAGCAGGACGTGCGAGGCAAGCTCGTGGTGGCCGGCCGCGCAGACCCGGCCCGGACGGGCCGCCGCCACCCGGCGGGCGTGCCGGGCCTCCTCCAGCGCGCCGCGCAACCCCTCGGGGGAGTGCACGGCGGCGCTGACACCCAGTGTCAGGCGACCGTCGTCGGCGAGGCCTGCGGAGAGCGGTTCGTGGACGGCGGCGAGCAGCGCGTCGGCGTGCAGCGCCGGGTCGTCCTTGGCGCCGGCCGCGGCGTCCCCGGCGTCCGGGTTCTCGGCGTCCGTGAGGTCCGGCACCGGTGCGGCGACAGCGGGCAGCGGTACGAGGGCGACCGCCTCGTCGCCCGTGTGCGCGACCGCGATCCGTTCGGCGGAGTCGGGGCCGGTGACCGCCGGGTCGACCAGGATCTCCTCCAGCAGCGCCTGGGCGACGGGGCCGCCCGCGATGCCGGATGTGGCTGCGCCGCCCGTGGAGCCCGGCGCGCCCTCCACGTCCCAGTCGACCCGGGCGACGACGACCTGCCAGTGCGGGGCGGTGCCGAGACCGGGCAGCAGGACCGGGGCGGCGACCCGCAGCCTGGCCGCGATCTCGGTGGGCGCGGCACCCGTCTGGACCAGCTCCAGGACCTCTTGGGCGAGCCTGCGGCGTACCGTGCGCGCCGCGTCGCGCCGGTCCCGTTCGACCGCGATCAGCTGGGTGACGCCCTGGAGCAGATCCAGTCGGGCAGCCGGCCAGTCGCTCGCGTCGGCCTCCACCGCGAGCAGCCAGTCGGAGAGGACCGATTCGCGGACATCGCGGGATGCGGGGGCGGCACCCCTGCCAGTGTTCCGGATCGGGAACAGCGAATACGTGGTGCCGTCGACCGTGGCCCGGTGCGGACCCGGGCGGCCGGTGCGGGTGGCGGCCAGATGCCGGCCGGCCAGCACCGCGCCGACCGGGCCGGGCAGCGGCGGCTCGCCGCCCGCGATCTGCCGACCGGTGGGGGAGAGCACCCAGGCGTGCAGATCCAGGTCCGAGCCGAGCAGATCGAGGACCACCTCCGGGCCGCCGCCGGTCGGCCCCGAGGTCATCAGCCTGCGGTGCCGGTCCACGACCGCCGCCAGGTCACCCGCCCGCTCGCCGGACACCTGGCGCACCACATGCTCGGTGATCATTGCGAACGCGACGGTCTCATGGACGGCGAAGAGGGGCAGCCGGTGCCGCTCGCACGCCTCGACCAGATCGTCGGGGATGTCACCGAGCTCCGCCTCGCCGACCGCGAGTCCGGCCACCCCGGCGCCCGCCAGGATCCGTACGAACGGCTCCGAGTCCGCCGCGTCCCGGCGCCACGCCAGGCCCGTCAGGACCAGCTCCCCGCCGGCCAGGTAGCGGCTCGGGTCCCGCAGGTCGGTGGTCATGACGCCGCGGACGGACCGGTCGAGCTCGTCATCGCCACCGAGCAGCCGCAGGCCCAGCGCATCGGTTTCCAGCAGTGCGCGCAGCCGCATCTCGTTGCCGCCGATCTCTTTCGTTGGTGCGGGTGAAAACTGGGTATTGCGGTGAGGTTACTGATCCCCGCCATTCGTTCGAATCTACAAGACGAGGACGGCGACCAGCCAACTCCTTCATGGTTTCGGTGACTGCACCGCGTGGAGTCCCGGTTGTGTACTGGGCCACACATCGCGTCAACAGCACATGAACAAGCCGATCAAGGGCCGGCCGTCCCGAGCCCCAGCGAACGACCCGAATGAGAAGAAGAGAGCCACTCATGGACTTCCTTCGCCCCGCCAGCTGGGAGGAGGCGCTCGCCGCCAAGGCCGAGCACCCGACGGCTGTGCCCATTGCGGGCGGCACCGATGTGATGGTCGAGATCAACTTCGACCACCGGCGGCCCGAGTACCTCCTGGATCTGAACCGCATCGGTGAGCTGTCCGAGTGGGAGGTGGGCCAGGAGAACGTGCGGCTCGGCGCCTCCGTGCCGTACAGCCACATCATGGAGCACCTGCGGGCCGAGCTGCCCGGTCTGGCGCTCGCCTCGCACACCGTCGCATCCCCGCAGATTCGCAACCGCGGAGGCGTCGGCGGCAACCTGGGTACCGCGTCGCCCGCCGGTGACGCCCACCCGGCCCTGCTCGCCGCGGGCGCCGAGGTCGAGGCCGCGTCCGTACGCGGAACCCGGATGATCCCGATCGACGCCTTCTACACCGGGGTCAAGCGCAATGCCCTCGAACCGGACGAACTGATCCGGGCCGTGCACATCAAGAAGGCCGACGGGCCGCAGCAGTACTCCAAGGTCGGTACCCGCAACGCAATGGTCATCGCAGTCTGCGCCTTCGGCCTGGCCCTGCACCCGGAGACCCGCACGGTCCGTACCGGCATCGGTTCCGCCGCCCCGACACCCGTCCGGGCGAAGGAGGCCGAGGAATTTCTGAACGCCGCGCTCGAAGAGGGCGGGTTCTGGGACAGCCGCACGATCATCACACCGTCCATCGCCGCGCAGTTCGCCACGCTCGCCGCCGGCGCCTGCAACCCGATCGACGATGTGCGCGGCACCGCCAACTACCGCAGGCACGCGGTGGGGATCATGGCCCGCCGCACCCTCGGCTGGACCTGGGAGTCGTACCGCGGCAACAGCCGCAGCACCGAAGGAGCTGCCTGATCATGCGCGTCAATTTCACGGTCAACGGCCGCAAGCAGGAGGCCGACGACGTCTGGGAGGGCGAGTCCCTCCTGTACGTGCTGCGCGAGCGGATGGGCCTGCCCGGCTCCAAGAACGCCTGCGAGCAGGGCGAATGCGGCTCCTGCACGGTCCGCCTGGACGGCGTCCCGGTCTGTTCCTGTCTGGTCGCCGCAGGTCAGGTGGAGGGCCGCGAGGTCGTCACCGTGGAGGGCCTCGCCGACTTCGCCGCCCACCGCTCCCAGGCGCACCCCGGCAGTGGCTGCGCCTCCGGCGCCTGCGGGACCACGCTCGACCAGGCCCGCCGATGGGAGGCCAGGCCGACCGGTGAGCAGCCCCGGGACACCGGTGAACTCTCCCCGATCCAGCAGGCGTTCATCGACGCGGGCGCCGTCCAGTGCGGCTTCTGCACCCCCGGTCTGCTGGTCGCCGCCGATGAGCTGCTGGAGCGCAACCCGGAGCCGTCCGACGCGGACATCCGCGAGGCGCTCTCCGGCAACCTCTGCCGCTGCACCGGCTACGAGAAGATCCTCGACGCGGTCCGCCTCGCGGCCGCCCGCGCGGAAGAGACGGTCTGACGATGGGCGTTACCGGCTCCCCCACGAACATCAACCAGGGCACCCGCACCAGGGGCGGCATCGGCGAGTCCACGCTCCGCCCCGACGGCATCCTGAAGGTCACCGGCGAGTTCGCGTACTCCTCGGACATGTGGCACGAGGACATGCTCTGGGGCCACACGCTGCGCTCCACGGTCGCGCACGCCGAGATCGTCTCGATCGACACCTCCGAGGCGCTCGCCACCTCCGGCGTCTATGCCGTGCTCACCTACGACGACCTGCCGACCTCGGTGAAGAACTACGGCCTGGAGATCCAGGACACCCCCGTTCTCGCCCACGGCAAGGTCCGTCACCACGGCGAACCGGTGGCGCTCGTCGCCGCCGACCACCCGGAGACCGCCCGCCGTGCCGCCGCGAAGATCAGGATCGACTACCGCGAGCTGCCCGTCATCACCGACGAGGCCTCCGCCACCGCGCCCGACGCGATCCTCGTCCATGAGGGCCGGCGCGACCACCACGCCGGACACGTCCCGCACCCGAACATCGTCCACCGCCAGCCCATCGTCCGCGGTGACGCGGACGCCGCCGCGGCCCGCGCCGATGTGATCGTCAGCGGCGAGTACGTCTTCGGCATGCAGGACCAGGCCTTCCTCGGCCCCGAGTCCGGCCTGGCGGTCCCCGCCGAGGACGGCGGTGTCGATCTGTACGTCGCCACGCAGTGGCTGCACTCCGACCTCCGCCAGATCGCCCCCGTCCTCGGCCTGCCCGAGGACAAGGTCCGCATGACGCTCTCCGGCGTCGGCGGCGCCTTCGGCGGCCGCGAGGACCTGTCGATGCAGATCCACGCCTGCCTGCTGGCGCTCCGCACCGGCAAGCCGGTCAAGATCGTCTACAACCGGTTCGAGTCCTTCTTCGGCCACGTCCACCGCCACCCCGCGAAGCTCTGGTACGAGCACGGCGCGACCCGCGACGGCAAACTCACCCACATGAAGTGCCGCATCGTGCTGGACGGCGGCGCCTACGCCTCCGCCTCCCCGGCCGTCGTCGGCAACGCCTCCTCGCTCTCCGTCGGCCCGTACGTCATCGACGACGTCGACATCGAAGCGATCGCGCTCTACACCAACAACCCGCCGTGCGGCGCCATGCGCGGCTTCGGCGCGGTCCAGGCGTGCTTCGCGTACGAGGCGCAGATGGACAAGCTCGCGGCCGAACTGGGCATGGATCCGGTCGAGTTCAGGCAGCTCAACGCCATGGAGCAGGGCACCCTCCTGCCGACCGGGCAGGTCGTCGACTCACCGGCCCCGGTCGCCGAGCTGCTGCGCCGGGTCAAGGCCAGGCCGCTGCCGCCCGAGCGCCAGTGGGAGGTCGCCGGCGAGCAGGCCGACGTACGGGCGCTGCCCGGCGGCCTGTCCAACACCACTCACGGCGAAGGCGTCGTACGCGGCATCGGCTACGCGGTCGGCCTCAAGAACGTCGGTTTCTCCGAGGGCTTCGACGACTACTCGACCGCCCGGGTCCGCATGGAGGTCGTCGGCGGCGAACCGGTCGCCACCGTGCACACCGCGATGGCGGAGGTCGGGCAGGGCGGCGTCACCGTCCACGCCCAGATCGCCCGCACCGAGCTGGGCGTCGCCCAGGTCACCATCCAACCGGCCGACACCCAGGTCGGCTCGGCCGGATCCACCTCGGCCTCCCGGCAGACATACGTCACCGGTGGCGCCGTGAAGCACTCCTGCGAGGCCGTCCGCGAGAAGGTCCTGGAGATCGGCCGCCGCAAGTTCGGTACGTACCACCCTGCCTGGGCCACCGCCGAGCTGCTCCTCGAAGACGGCAAGGTCGTCACCGACGGCGGCGAGGTGCTGGCCGATCTGGTCGACGTACTGGAGGACGAGGCGGTCGACATCGAGCTGGAGTGGCGCCACCGGCCCACCGAGGCGTTCGACCTGCGCACCGGCCAGGGCAACGGCCACGTCCAGTACTCCTTCGCCGCGCACCGCGCGGTCGTCGAGGTCGACACCGAACTCGGCCTGGTCAAGGTCATCGAACTTGCCTGCGCCCAGGACGTCGGCAAGTCCCTCAACCCGCTGTCCGTCGAAGGACAGATCCAGGGCGGCACCACCCAGGGCCTGGGCGTCGCCGTCATGGAGGAGATCATCGTCGACCCGAAGACCGCGAAGGTACGCAACCCGTCCTTCACGGACTACCTGATCCCCACCATCCTCGACACGCCGACCATCCCGGTCGATGTGCTCGAACTCGCCGACGACCACGCCCCGTACGGGCTCCGTGGCGTCGGCGAGGCCCCGACGCTGTCGTCGACCCCGGCCGTCCTCGCGGCGATCCGGGACGCGACGGGTCTGGAGCTGAACAGGACGCCGGTGCGCCCCGAGCACCTCACCGGCACCTGACCGACAGTTCCCGCCGAACTCTCCGGGCGGTGCGTGCTTCCCAGGAATGTCACACGTGCGCCGCCCGCATCACCCGGAGACCTCGCCTACCGCACCGCTCGCGGTCCGCGGCACCACTGAGCGGTACCGCATCGGCGGTGCCGCTCGGCCGGAAACACCCGCAGTACCCGCACATCCACTCTGCATGAACAGTTCGTCTCCGGGCCGTCCCCCGGGTCGTGCAGCCAAGCAGTCATCCCAAATCCCGCAGCACGAGTCTCCATCGCGGGTGCCCCTGTGAACCTTGGGAGTCAGGCATCATGACCCAGCAGTCAGTGGAGCCCAGGACCACCGCGGTCGAGTCGGCGACCGGCGTCGGCGAAGGTGCCCGCACCGGCCTCGCCTCCGTCGTCACCGGACTCTTCTTCGCGGCCTGTCTGTTCTTCACCCCGCTCACCGCGATCGTGCCCGCCGAGGTGGCTTCCGCAGCCCTGGTCGTCATCGGAGCGATGATGATGCAGAACGCCCGCCATGTGGACTGGAGCGATCGTTCCGTCGCGATCCCGGTCTTCCTGACTGTGGTCCTGATGCCCTTCACCTACACCATCACCACCGGCGTCGCAGCCGGTGTCATCTCCTACGTGGCCATCAAGGCAGCCCAGGGCAGGGCCCGGGAGACAGGCGGCTTCATGTGGGGGCTCACGATGATTTTCGTCATCTACTTCGCCCTGCACCCGATCGAGAGCTGGCTGGGCGTCAACTGACCCCCCGCCGCTCCACACCTCGCTTAAGGAGATACGCCATGCTGGACATCGCCGAAGAGCTTCACCGGTGGGTCGGGCAGGGACGCGAGTTCGCCGTCGCCACGGTCGTGGCGGTCGGCGGGAGCGCGCCCCGGCAGCCGGGAGCCGCCCTCGCCGTCGACCGCGACGGCAACGCGATCGGTTCGGTCTCCGGCGGGTGTGTGGAGGGTGCGGTGTACGAACTGTGCCAACAGGCCCTCGATGACGGCATCACCGTACGGGAGCAGTTCGGCTACAGCGACGAGGACGCCTTCGCGGTCGGTCTGACCTGCGGCGGCATCATCGACATCCTGGTGACACCGGTCCGCGTGGACGACCCCGCACGCCCGGTGTTCGCCGCCGCGCTCGCCGCCGCGGCGGCAGGGCGGGCGGCGGCGGTGGTACGGATCACCGACGGCCCCGCCGAACTCCTCGGCCGCCCCCAACTCGTCCATCCCGACGGTTCGTACGAGGGTGCGCTCGGCGGACATCCGGAGCTGGACCGCACCGCCGCGGCCGAGGCCCGCGCCATGCTGGACGCGGGCCGCACCGGCCCCGTCACCATCGGCGCCGAGGGATCACGCTGCGGCCGCCCCCTCGTCCTGCTCGTCGAATCGAGCGTTCCGCCGCCGCGGATGATCGTCTTCGGGGCCATCGACTTCGCCGCCGCCCTGGTCAGGGCCGGCAAATTCCTCGGGTACCACGTCACCGTGTGCGATGCCCGCCCCGTCTTCGCCACGGCGGCCCGCTTCCCCGACGCCGACGAGATCGTCGTCGACTGGCCGCACCGCTACCTTGCGGCGACCGCCGTCGACGCGCGCACCGTGCTCTGCGTGCTCACCCATGATGCCAAGTTCGATGTTCCGCTGCTGGAAAGGGCGTTGAAGCTTCCGGTCGCGTACGTCGGAGCGATGGGCTCGCGCCGTACCCATCTGGAGCGCAACGACCGGCTGCGTGACGTCGGCGTCACGGAGCTGGAACTGGCCAGGCTGCATTCGCCGATCGGCCTCGACCTCGGCGCCCGCACCCCTGAGGAGACCGCGCTGTCGATCGCCGCCGAAATCGTCGCCGACCGGCGCGGCGGCAGCGGCGTACCGCTCAAGGGCGCACACACCCCGATCCACCACGAGGGCGGCCGGCCGTCGACCGGATTGATCACGTCCGTAGCCTGAACCGTCCCCTGAACCATGATTGTCCGTGGGCGGGTTGCCGCCACGGCGGTTTCACGCCAGGTGCGAACTCAACTGTAGCTTCGGTTTCGCCTTTGGATCTGCTGCATGACATTCACACCCTCCTCCGCTTCCGGCCGGGCGAGATCCGCTCGTGTGGGACGCAGGGCTCTGCTCATAGCGACTTCGGTCGCCCTGGTGAGTGGCGCACTGTTGCCCGCAGCGGGCTCCGCTTCCGCCGTTGCAGGTCAGTCCAGGCCCGTCGACCGCCAGGCCGCCGCCCCGTCAAGAAGTACGACATCACCCTGCTCACGGGTGATGTCGTGCACTACTCGGACGGTGTCGGCAAGCAGGACACCGTCACCGTGGAACGCCCCGACGGCGCGGTCGGCGGCGTGCATGTCCAGCAGGCCGGTGACGACCTGTACGTCCTGCCCGACGAGGCCGGCTCCCTCATCGCAGCGGCCAGCTGGTCTGGTACCACCTCGCGGAGCGACTCGGCGGGACCGAGGACAGCGCCGCGGTCGTACGCGACTGGGCCGAGGGCGTCCGGCCCCGGGACACGACCGGCCCCCTGGCCGAACTCCTCACCCGGCACGCGCCGACGGCCCTTCTGCTGCGCGGGTTCCGTCAGCGCATGCTGGGCGGGAGGAAGACGGTGCCCTATCCGGCGGACGAGCTCGAGGCGTGCCTGAGGGCGGGGGGCCTCACCGGCGGTCGCCGCCGGCCGTGAACGCCGCGCAGAGCAGCACCGGGGCCGCGGCAAGGGCGAAACACGCCGCGAGCGGCAGATGCCCCAGCACCAGACCGACCACGGCTGTTCCGCCCGAGGACCCGGCATTGACGGCGGTGTTGACCCATGCGCCGGCCTGCGTACGGCTGCCCGCGCCGACGGACTCGTCCGCGATCAGATACGCCGTGGTCAGGGCCGGGGCGACGAACAGCCCGGCGACGGCGACCGTGCCGACCAGCACGTACAGGTTCGGTGACAGCCCGGCCGCGAGCAAGCACAGCCCCAGGGCGACGGCAAGCGCCGTCAGTCGCAGCCGACTCGACGCGCGCCACGAGACGGCGCCGTAGGCCAGACCGCCGACCGCGCTCCCCGCGGAGAGCGCCGCCAGCACCCAGGCCACGGCCGCATCCTGGTCATGCCGGTCGGTGAAGGCCACCACCAGCAGATCCAGCGCTCCCAGGCACAGCCCCACCCCGGCCGCAACCACCACCGCGTGACGCAACCCGGCCACGCAGAGCAGTGGTTTCCCGGACGGTGCCGCGGGAAGTGACTTCGTCCTCGGCGGACGGGGACCGGTAGCGCGTACTGCCGGAGAGGTCACCAGGGCCAACGCCCCGACCAGCACCAGCGCGGCACTGACCGCCACACCGGCCGCGGGTTCGGCGAACCTCACCAGCAGCCCCACCAGCAAGGGCCCGGTGACGAAGAGGAGTTCCTCGGCCACGCCGTCCAGGCTGTAGGCGCGCTGGAGCAACTTCCGGTCGGGCATCAGGCTGCTCCACAGGGTCCGCATCACGGGCCCCAGCGGTGGTGTGCAGGCACCGGCGATCACGGCCCACACGCCCAGCCGGATTCCCGACGCACCGGGCTGCCAGGTGACGTGGGCCAGGACCGAGAGGAGCAGCGCATACGCGATTGCCAGGGGCGGCAGCGCGCGTCGTGGCCCGTACCGGTCGATCAGCGCGGCACGGGCGGGGGAGAGGAAGACGCTGGTCGCCCCGAACAGGGCCATGACGGCGCCCGCCACGGAGTACGAACCGGTGGCGTCCTTGACCGCCAGCATCAGGGCGAGGGAGATCATCCCGTACGACAGCCGTCCCAGCAGCGCGGCACCGAAGGTGCGGGAGACATGACGGGTGCGCAGGACCGTTGCGTAGGAGGGAGCGTGGGAGGGCGTGGGCGAAGGCGAAAGCATGAGGATCGTTCCTCGGGACGGCAGCGCGGACCTGGCGCGCTGGGTGCGTGCAGGGACACCGGAGTGCCGCACCCGGTGTGACGGGCGCGGTCAGTGCGGGGTCCTAGGCACGGAGGAGGAACATGCGTGCAAATTTAGCAGGAGGCCGGCGAGCGGCACATGGCTCGGCCGACGCCCGGCTGCATGGCCGTCGCGCCGGCTCACCCGGCGCTCGAACCGAATCCGTGCCGCTCGGCCCCCACAGTGAGCGGCATGGCGATCGACTCCGGCTGGTCCTCCGGCGCCAGGTGACCGGCCGGACCGCAGTGCACGGTCTCCAGGCTCGCGATGTTCGCCGCGCGGCAGGGCGTTGTCAGTGTCCGCTGGTACCTATGGGCACATGAATATCGATCACGCCCACCCCGCGGAACTGGCCGCACTCCGCGCGGCCTTCGATACCGACGCCCCCCTCGGCTGGGACCGGGTGCGTGCCTTCGAGGCGGAGCACGGCATCGTCCTGCCGGAGCCGTACCGCACCTTCGTCGCGGAGATCTCCGACGGTTCGTACGCAGGGCCGCCGGACTACGGCCTCATACCGCTGGCCGAGATGCCGGACGACGGGAGGGAGGATGAGGACGAGCGGTGCCTGGCCGAGCCGTTCCCGTTGACGGAGGCATTGGTGTGGGAGGACGACCCGCGCCCGGAGGAGGAGCTCGAACCGCTCCTCGACCAGATCTTCGATCATGGCTCGATCGTCCTGGGCACTGATGGCTGCGGCATGGACTGGCACCGCGTCGTCACCGGACCCCATCGCGGTCACATCTGGCACATCACCGGTGAGGGGGCCCTTCCGTTCGGTGCCGAGTTCGGCTTCACCACCGGTGAACCGGGATTCGCGGGATGGGTGGCGCACTGGGCCGCGAACAAGCCGTGGTTCGATGCTCCGGAGGGCGAGTCCGGCGCCGCGTAGCGCAGGTGTCAGGCGGCTTCGGGCTGTTCCTGTTCCGCGATGCGCCGCTTGGCCTCGGCCCAGGTGACCGGCAGGTGCTCGACCGGGGCCTCCCAGCGACCCAGGGCAGAGTGGGTATCGCACGTCTCACCTGCACGGTTTCGTAGTGGCACTGTCCATCTCGGCCGGGCGTGACATGTGTACGGGCGGCGCGGGCGGAATCCGCGCCGCACCGCCGGTACCGGCGTCTGCTGCCGTTCTGCCAGGTCAGTGCCCTGCCTGCAGTGCCGCCCAGGTGCCGTTGCCGACGATCCCGTCCACCGTCAGCCCGCGGTCGCTCTGATAGGTGCGCACCGCCGTCACCGTTTCCGGGCCGAAGCTCCCCTCGGCGTCCACGGTGGTGCCGAGCGCTGCGGTCAGTGAGCGCTGGAGCCGCTTCACGTCCGCGCCCGAGTCCCCCTGCTTCAGCGTCGGCACGGTCCCGGCCGACAGCAGCGCCGTCCAGGTCCTCGCGCCGACGATGCCGGCGGCGCTCAGTCCGCGGGCCGTCTGGAACGTCTTGACCGCGGTCAGCGTGGCCGGGCCGAAGCTCCCGTCCACTGCGCCCGCGTCGAAGCCCTGCGCGGTCAGCAGCTGCTGCACCGCCGTGACCTGGGCGCCCGTCGATCCGCTCTGCTGGGTGGCGTACGAGGCGAAGCTCAGCCCGTCACTGCTGCCGCCGCTGTCGTCGCCCCCGACGTAACTCATGTAGCGGGCCCAGTCCCAGTACGGGCCCGGGTCGGAGTGGTCGCTGTCCGCTGCCTCGCTGTGGCCGATGATGTGCGCCCGGTCCTTCGGGATGCCGTATCTGTCGCACAGGGCGCTGGTCAGGGCGGCCGATGAGCGGTACATCGTGTCCGTGAACCAGGACGGGTCGTCGATGAATCCCTCGTGCTCGATGCCGAGCGCCGAGGCGTTCGAGCCCCGGGCGTGGTACGCGGTGTCGCTGTTGCGGACCATCTGGGTGATCTGCCCGTCGGAGGATCGGATCACGTAATGGGCACTCACCTCGGCCGTGGGGTCCTGGAACCAGCTGATCGAGCCCGAGTACGAGCCCTGCGTGACATGGATGATCACCTTGTTGATCGGCGCCGACCGGCCCTTGGCGAAGTTGTTCGGGTCGGCCGGGACCCACAGGGCCGACGGGTAGTCATGGCTCCGGGTGTGTACCCCGCTGTCGGAGAAGGCGCCCTTCTCCGGGGCGACCGGGCGGGCGGTCACCGAGACCCGCTCGCCGCCGGGGACGGTGGTGACGATCCCGTTCGCGAGGAACGTGTAGACGGCGTCGGCGTAGAGGGCGGCGGCGCGGCCCGTCATGCCGCTGTACCGCGCCACGGCCGGGTACCAGGCGCCGATGTCATCGCGCTCGTCGCTGTCGAGGCCGATGCGGTCCGCGTACGCGCGCAGCACGGCCGCGCCGCCGAGGATATTGGCCGCGGTGTCCCGCCGGAGCTCCGACAGCGGCGCGCCGGTGAGTGCGGCCGCCGTTTCCAGCGTGTGGTTCCTGGGGTTGCTGACCAGGTGCATCACGCCGTACCCGTTCGCCTGGCTGGGGCGCCCGGCGTGGCCGTCGAGGTGCGTTTCGCCGTAGCCGACGGCGGCGAGCAGATCGCGCGGTACGTCGAACTCCCGTGCCGCCTGCGCGAACGCCTGGTTCATGGAGTGGCGGGCGGCGACCGGAGGGGGTGCGGCGAGGACCGGCGTGACGGTCGCGGCGAGCGCGGTGGCGGTGAGGGCCGCCAGCACGGGTGCGCGGCCCCTCGGGTGGGCTGCGGCGCGTCTGGGCATACCTGCTCCTGCTCTGTGGGGGAGAAAGAACGGCCCCCGGACCCGAGTGGGGTGGGCCGAGGGCCGCGAAGCGGGCTCAGGCTATCCATGCGTCCAGGGCATGACACACATGTGCGTGCGTGTCGAATCCCTTTCACTCCAACAGAGTTGACCAGTGAGGCAGCAAGTCACCCGGCGACCGTGCGACCGGTCGCCGGGCGGCTTGACGAGGCGTCAGATGTGCACCGCGCTCCCGCTCCGCGACGAGCGGCAGCGCGACGTCGATGATCCGTCAGACGCTACGGGAGAGCTCCTCGGCGGCCGCCAGCATGCCGGTGACCGAGGCGCGCGCCACCTCTTCCCGGGTGGTGATCAGGTTGACGCACAGCTGCATCGCCGGATCGGCCGAACGCAGCGGCACGGCCACCCCGAAGGTACCCGGCTCCACCCGCCCGAACGTCATGGCGTACCCGCGCTCGCGCACCTCGGCGAGCTCGGCCGAATCGTCCGGCGACGGCGGCCGGAACGAGGCCAGCGCCAGACCGGCCGCGCCGACCCCGATCGGGTTGCGGCTGCCGACCCGGTAGGAGAGGTGGTAGTCCACTGACTGCGGCTCCACCACCGCCACCGCCACCGCGTCGTCGCCCTCCGCGGCGATCAGCGCGACCGTGGCCCTCAGCTTGTCTGCGGTCCGTCGCAGCACCGGCAGCGACGCCTCCCGGATCCCGGCCGCATAGCCGCGCGCCAGCGCGGCGGTGCCGGACGCCGCCCGGTAGCGGCCGTCCGCGCCCCGGAACACCAGCCGGAACTCCGCCAGGGTGGTCAGGATGCGGTATGCGACGGTGCGATGCACGCCCAGGCGGTCCGCCACGTCCTGCACCGCGAGCCCGTGCGGCGTCCCGGCCACCAGTCCGAGCGCGGTCAGGCCGCGGGCCAGGGTCTGGGACCCGGTGGTGCGGGAGGATGTCTTCTCGGGAACCGGCTTGTCGCTCACCCGGCAATCCTAGGGCGTGTCCGCGCCGTGCTTTCGTCCGCCCGAAGGGCGACCGCGCGGAGTCCGGGGCGTTCTCGTAACGGAGCCTCAGGCGGTCGTGGTCGCGCCGCTCGCGGCTCGAAGCACCCTGCTCGACCTTGGCCGGCCGGACGCCCGTATCCGCTCCACCAGAGGTGGCGACACCGTCGAGGTCGCCGGCCTCCGCCTGACCTCGTTCGCGGTGCCACACGACGACTACGACGAGGACTGCGAACTGGGCCACCCCTACCAGGGTTACGTCGTCTCCGACGGCCGGGTAACCGTGGCGCACGTCGGGGACGCCCGGGCCGATGCCCGGCTCGCCGCCGAACTCGCCCGTCATACAGCCGATCTGCTCTGCCTGCCCATCAACGGCGCGACGAGCACCGGGCGGCGCTCGGATTCGCCGGGAACATGAACGCGGCCGAGGCGGTCGAGCTGGCCGCCAGTGCGGGCGTGCGACGGGTCATGCGATGCACTACGACATGTTCGCCCAGAACGTCGACGAGTTTCTCGTCCTGCGGGGCAGGAATTCGATTGACGTGGCGCTGCGGACGGATCTCACCGTCCCCGTTCCGAGCCCGGTCTCAGGCAGTGAGCCTGTTTGCGGGCGGTTCCCTCCGGAATGCGAGCGATCAGATAAATCTGGACCACGATCAGGAAGAGGTCAGTCGATGCGCAGACTGCGTCGACCCACCCGAGGCCTGGTGGCTTCGGTACCGCACTCACTCGCGGCTGTCACCGGTGCCACGTCGGCGGCGGCCGCCGTGCCGCCATGGCAGACCTCACGCGTCCTCCGGTTAATTCTGGCTAACCGTTCGATGAAGGTTGCCGCTTCCAGGACCGGCAAGCTGTCCGGTCAAGCTAGCTTCCTTGCCTATGAGATTCCTTCACAGAGCAGCAGGTCTAGGCCTTGCGCTGCTCTTCTTCATCCTGGGCTTCTGTGCACAGCCCGCTGCGGCGCATGTGTCACCGGAGCACGCCGAACTCGTCATTACGACCAAGGAAAACGTCACCAGTGGGCGGCTGATCGTCCACCATGACGTGGTGTCACCACAGAAGGCAGGTGCCTGGGCGTCGCACCTGCTGAGCGCAGCGTGCCCTGCCACCGGCTCCGGCGTCGCCGGGGACGGCGGCGGCGTTCCGGGCGGTGTGGTGATCGAGCTCGCGTGGAGCTGCCACGTCGACAAGCTCGACCTGAGCGCGATGCTGCAGCAGGGCGGGCTGACCCAGGTCGTCGCCGAGTTCGACGGCACCACGGTCAACGCCAACGCGCAGACCCCCGTCGTCGACGCATCGGGTGCCCACGCGCTTCCCACCTTCCCCTGGGCACAGGTGGCGCTCGGCATCGCGGCGGCCGCCGCGCTGCTGCTCGCGGTGTGGCAGATCCGCACCGGGCGGCTCCAGGTCGCCCAGCTGGCCGCCAGGGTGCGCGCCGGCCGCGGGCGGATCAAGCTGGCCGCCGTCGGCGTGGTGACGCTGTCCTGCCTGGCTCCCCAGGTGGCAGCGGCGGCGCCGCTCGCCGAGCAGGCAGCGGCGACCGCGGACACGGTCACGGTCACGGGCACGGTCTTCGAGGACGCCAACGGCAACGGCAAGCGCGACGCGGGCGAGGCTCCGATGGCCGGGGTCGACGTCACGGACGGCGCCGGCTGGACGACGACCGGCCCCGACGGCTCGTACAGCCTGCAGATGGACCCGGCCCGGCGGGAGACCGACCTGATCAGCATCGTCTCCCCGAACGGCTACACCCCGCACCTGCGGGAGGACTACGTTCCGGAGTACTTCCACAAGGTGCCCGAGGGCGGTCCGAGCACCGGCATCGACTTCGCTCTCGTCAAGGACAAGAACGCCGCCAACCCCACCGAGAAGTGGTTGATGGTCTCCGACACCGAGACGGCCGGCGACCCGGAGTGGACCGGCCACGTCGAGGCGATGTCCGAGGTCGACGGCGCGTCGATGGTGATGACGACGGGTGACCTGGTGGTCATCGACGGGACCCCCCCGTCGCGTCGGCAGGCCACCTTCGACGGCATGCGCAAGGGCCTGACCGACGGCAAACTCGGTATGCCGTACTACCCGGTGATGGGCAACCATGACTTCGGTGGCGATGTCAACTCCCAGGGCTATGGCGGCAGTATGGAGTTCTGGCGCCGGAACATGGGCCCGGAGTGGTACAGCTTCGACCGTAACGGCCGTCACATCGTCGTGCTTGAGGACAATTACGACTCCAGCGGTCTGAAGCCGCAGCTGGAGTGGCTGCGTGAGGACCTCAAGCGCCACGCCGTGGGTAAGCAGGTGTTCGTCTTCGCGCACCGGTCGCTGTTCACCCAGTGGGGACCCGGCGCCGGCATGCAGCCGACCGTCGATGAGCTGGCGAAGTACGACGTGCGGTTGTTCGCCGCGGGCCACAACCAGCAGGCCGAGTTCCGCCGTGGCGCCTGGGACCGCTCGGTCGAGATCAACAACCAGGGCACGTACGGCATCGACGGCTCCCAGCCGGACTACAAGATCCTTGACTTCAAGGACATCACCGACGACCCGGCCACCAAGCGCAACGAAGACACCGGCCTCGTCACGGGTACGCACCGGGAGTTCAACGTCCATGACGATGCCGCGCTGGTCAGCCCCTCACAGGACAGCGTCCACCCCGCCAGCGCCAAGATCCCGCTCGAGATGTACGCAGAGGACGACGGCCGTACCCCGGACAACGCGACCCTCACCATCCGCGACAGCCGCGGCCATGCGGTGCAAAGGCACAGGCGCCTGAAGTTCGGCGCGGGCAACGACCGGACGGGCATCGAGAACTGCTACACGGCGCCCGGCGGCAAGCCGGAGACCTGTCCGGACGCGCGGATCTCCTGGACGCGGGCCAGTGACCGCATCGAGGGTCTGGCCCCGGGAACGTACACGGCTCAGATGATTGCCGTCGACACCAAGGGCAAGGCGTGGCCCACCATCGAGAACACCTTCACGGTGGTGCCCGACAGCCAGTTGCACAAGCCCAAGAGCGGCCAGGACTGGACCCGTCAGGGCCGCGACGAGGCAGGGCGCTCCGCGAGCGCGGACAATCCGGGCAGCGAGCTCAGCCTGCGCTGGGCCGCCAACACCGGTGAGCAGTTCAACCTCAACGGATCGCTGATCGCCGGCGGCAAGGTGATCGTTTCCTCCCGGGCGTTCGACTCCCCGTACAGCATGATGCTCGCCTACGACCTCAAGTCCGGCCGCGAGATCTGGCGCACCTATCTGGACGGCGACGCCGAGTCGGCGCCGACCCTGCACGACGGCAAGGTCTACCTGACCACCGGCGTCGGCCGGATCTACGCGCTCGACTCCGAGGACGGCCACGTCGTGTGGCAGTCCATCGACCGTGAGGAGCAGCACGGCAACACCGTGCGTCGCTACGGTCGCGCGGGCGGTCCGGTCAGCGTCTTCGCGCTTGCGGGCCCCGACCAGCGCTCGGTCGCCGTCTACCAGGACGCGTACAACATCCGCTGCCGTGACGGCGCGACCGGCAGCATGCTGCCCGGCGGCTTCGGCGGCTCGTTCGGCTGGGGTCAGTTCCACAGCACGGCGATCCGTCAGCCCGGCTCCAACACCGCCTACCTGCACGATGGTTCCAGCAACAAGCTGATCGCCATGGATCTGGCGACCTGCAAGCAGCTGTGGGCACAGGACACCGGCGGCGGCATCGACAGCCACTCCTCCCCGGTCCTCACCGATCCGGCCAGCGGGGACCCGCAGTTGGTGACGGCGACCGCGAGCGGTGTCCGCGGGCACGACCTCAAGACCGGTAAGGTCCTGTGGAAGAACCCTTCGGACGACCCCTGGCTCTGCGAGAACGGCAAGGCTCCGGTGACCAGCCCCGCCGTCTGGGGCGACATCGCCTACGTCGCGAGCCGTGAAGGGTTCATCCGCGCCTACGACACCAAGGCGGCCGACCCGTCCAAGCCGCTGTGGGAGACCCCCGTCGGCTACCTGCCCGGGGAAAGCCCCAAGGACGACAAGGCGAAGGTGGCCAGCGGCTGCGCCAAGAACACGGGGCCCGGATCCCCTGCGATGCACGCCCTGGCCACCAAGGACTACGTCTACGCGGGCACCCGGGACGGGCGTCTGCTCGTCCTGGACCGCGCCGCCGGCACGCTGCTGACCGAGTACAACCTCGGCGGCGGGGTGACCTCGGCACTGTCCGTCAGCGGTGACTGGGTGATCGCCCTCACCGACGACGGGTCGATCCACGCTCTGGCGGCGAACGGCCGCCAGCGGCCGAAGACGTCCCTCACGGTGACCCCGACCGGGACGACGGATGCGCAGCCGGGCCGCGCCATCGACATGAGCGGCACGTTCAATCTGTCGGCGAACGGGCCGATCAGCGACGTGGACCTCAGCGTGACGCCGCCCTCCGGGTGGCAGGTCGACGGTGCGGCGGTGTCGAAGCCGGATATGCAGGACGGTTCGTCCATCGAGGGCCGGTGGGCCGTCACGCCACCGGTAAAGGCTGACTCGGGGTATTACGACCTGCCGGTCGTAGCCACCTACCATTTCCATTTCCCCAATGATCCGGTGGACCACCCGGTGCGTGTGGAGAAGGCAGTCCGGGTGTTCGTGCCGCCCGCCAACCCGAGCGGAACCGCAAATGTCAGCGACCTGCCGTTCCTGAGCTCGTCCAACGGGTGGGGCCCGGTCGAGCGCGACAAGTCCAACGGCGAGAACAGCGCCGGCGATGGAAAAACCCTGACCATCGGCGGGAAGACGTACGCCAAGGGCCTTGGGGCGCACGCGGCCAGCGAGGTCACCGTCTGGCTCGGCGGTGCTTGTCACGCCTTCCATGCTGAGGTCGGTGTCGATGACGAGGTCGGGGGTGGATCGGTGGCGTATCAGGTGCTCGGCGATGGCCGGCAAATCGCCGACACCCCTGTCGTCCGCGGCGCCGACAGTGCCCGCGCCGTCGATGCCGACGTGACGGGGGTCAGGATACTGACGCTGCGGATCGAGGACGGCGGTGACGGCAACGGCTCCGACCACGCCGACTGGGCCGACGCCCGGGTGGTCTGCGACTGAGCCACCCGCCGGGCTGTTCCCGCCCGCGCAGTTGGCCACGGGCGTCTGGTCGTCCTGGACCGCGCGACCGGCAGGCGGCTGACCGAGTACAACCTCGGCGCCAGTGTGACCTCGGCGCTCTCCGTCAGCGGTGACCGGGTCTTCGCCCTCACCGACGACGGCACGCTCCACGCGCTGGCCGCCCGCCACCTGCGCGACAGCCGCCACTGACCCACCGTCCGCGCGTTGCCTCCCCCGCCAGGGGAGGCAACGCGCGGCGTTCCACTCCCGACGGGACCACCACTGTGCACACCCTCCACACCCTCCACACCCTCCGCAGCCACGCCGTCCGTCTCGTGCTGATCGGCCTGGCCGCCGCACTGGCGCTGCTCGGCGCCGCAGGCGCCGCCGAGGCGCACCCCTTCGGCACACCGCCGGTCGCCCAGGTCAGGGCCGAAGGCCGCACCGTCGACATCACCTGGTCGGCCCAGCAGAACGACCTGGACGTCCTGCACCAGGCGGCCAAGGGGGACGACGCGACCTACCTCGGCTCGCACATCACCGTGCAGCAGGACGGGCGCGAGTGCCGGCTCGGGGCGGTGGACACTGCACGGCTCGCGAGCAAGGGCGCCCTGATCCACTACACCTGCCCCGAACCCGTGGACAGGGTCGCCCTGACCATCACCGCACTGACCGACGTCAACCCGGCCTATCGCACGATCTCCGTGACAAAGAAGGGTGGCGGCGGCCTGCACACAGCGAGCGACCCCGCCCTCACCCTCGCCCTCGGCGGAGCCGGCAGCTCCGCCGCCACCGAATCCACGGCGCCGACGACCGTGTGGACCACAGACCTTGCGGCACTGCTGGACCACGGCGTCGTACTGCCACTGGCCCTTCTCGTCTCGGCAGCCGTGGGCGCCTTCCACGCCTGCGCCCCCGGCCACGGGAAGTCGCTCGCGGCCGGGTACCTCGTAGGCGGCCAGGGCAGAGCGCGGGACGCGGTGTGGCTCGGCGCCATCGTGGCCGTCATGCACACCGCATCGGTCACCGTACTCGCCGTGGGCTGGTGGCTCGCCGCCCAGCAAGCACCGGACGTCGCAGCGGTGACGAACTGGCTGCAGCTGATCGCGGCCCTGGTCGTGGTCGCCGTGGGCATCGGCCTGCTCCGGCGCCACCTGACCAACCGCAAGCACGGCCACAGCCATGGACACCACCATGGCCACGATCACGGGCATGACCACGATCACCACCACGGCCACAGTCACAGCCACCATGTCCCGACGTCCGAGTCTCTGCTCACCTGGCGCGGCATCCTGCTGCTCGGCACGTCCGGCGGCCTGCTCCCCTCCCCATCCGCATTCCTCGTCCTCCTCAGCGGGCTGCTGACCGGCCAGGTCGGCGCGGCGATCGCGATGGTGGCGGCGTTCGGTGCCGGCATGGCGCTGACCCTGACCGGCGTCGGCCTCGTGGTCTTGCGCGGTCGCGACGCGTTCCTCGCCCGAGCCACGACCTCGCCCGCGCTGCGCACCTGGAGCACCCGCATCCCGGTCATCGCCGCCTGGGCCGTCGTCACCGGCGGCACCGTCGCATCAGCCGTCGCCGCCGGCCGCGTCCTGGCACCGTGATCAAGGGAGCCTGGGCTTCGTCCGGCGGCGGTGGGGCTCACCCTTGGGTGGCTCCGCCGGTGAGGTCCTTGACGTAGCACTTCTGGCAGACCAGGTAGCGGACGAGCGCGGGCAGACTGGCCAGGAACATCAGCGCGGGGGCCGCCCCGAAGTTGCGATGCGCGGCTGCAGGACAAGCTGCGAGGTCGGAGGGCCCGTCCTCAGGAGTATCAGCTGGGAAGCCCGACGGCCCGTTCGCCGCTGCGGCGCTGCTGGATGACGACGGCCACCACCAGCAGTGTGCCCTGGGCGACGTTCTGCCAGAAGGCGTTGATGCCTTCGACGGTGAGGCCGTTCTCGAGGCAGCCGAGCAGCGCGACCGCGAGCAGAGTGCCGCCGATGCCGCCCTTGCCGCCCTTCAGGGCGCAGCCGCCGAGAGCCGCGGCGGTGATGGCCTTGAGCTCCAGGCCCTCACTGCCGGACGTCGGCTGGCCCGAGCCGGTCCGGGCCGTCAGCAGGATGCCTGCCACTGCAGCGACCACACCGATGAGCGCATAGACGGAGACCAGATACTTGTTGATGCTGATGCCGGCCAGCCGGGCGGCGGTGTCGTTGCCGCCGATCGCGTAGAGGTTGCGGCCGATGTCGGTGTACTTGAGCAGCAGGTGCACCGCGGCGGCGACGATGACGAGAAGCCAGACCATCACCGGCAGCCCGACGATCTTGCCGCGGCCGAGGAAGATGAAGACGTCGTTGTTGAGGACGTAGCCTTGCGCCCGGCCGTCCGACAGAAGCTGGGCCAGTCCCTTGTACGCGGCCAGTCCTGCCAGGGTGGCGATGGTGGGGTTGACCCGGCCGTAGACGATGATCAGGCCGTTGGTCAGGCCGATGAGGACACCGATGCCGACGGCGGCGGCCATGCCTACGAGGGCGTTGGACCCGGCGCTGGTGAAGGCCATGGCGCTGACGACCGACGCGACGCCGACCTGGGAACCGACGGAGATGTCGAGACCGCCGCAGATGATCACCACGGTCTGCACGATGGCGAGCAGTCCGGTGATGGTGGCGGCCTCGGCGATCACCTGCATGTTGGACAGGCTCAGGTAGTTGTCGTTGAGGATTCCGAAGAGCACCAGGACGAGGACGAGCGCGCCGATGAGGCTGATGTTCTGGCCGCCGATGCCGACGAGGAACTCCGTCCTGCCGGTCTTGCGGCCGTGGTCGGCTGGTTCCTTCACGGCCGGGGAAGGGGTGCTGGTGAGGGTCATGAGGTGGCTCCAGAAATGCTGGTGCGGCTGATGTCGTCGGCCATCGCGAGGGCGAGGATGGATTCTTCGGTGGCTTCGTCGTGGCTGAGTTCGCCGGTGATCCGGCCGCCCTGCATCACCACGACTCGGTCCGCGAGACCGAGGAGCTCCGGGAGTTCGGAGGAGATGACCAGCAGAGCGACGCCCTCCTTGGCCAGGTCGGCGATGATCTGGTAGATCTCGGCCTTGGCGCCGACGTCGATGCCCCGCGTCGGCTCGTCCAGGATCAGGACCTTCGGCTTTCGCGCCAGCCAGCGCGCCAGGACGACCTTCTGCTGATTGCCGCCGGACAGCTTGCGGACCTCGTGGTTGATCGAGGGGGTGCGCACCCGGAGCCGGTCGGCGTAGTGCTGGGCGAGTTCACGCTCAGCCGCCCGCCTGACGAAGCGGAAGCGACGCAGCCGGTCCAGTACGACCAGTGAAGTGTTGTCTCGGACGGACTGCTGCAGGAAGAGGGCCTGTGCCTTGCGTTCCTCCGGCGCGAGTCCGAGCCCGGCCTGGATCACCTCGCCGGGATGGCCGCTGCGCAAGGGTTTGCCGTCGAGGGTGACGGTGCCGCTGCGGACCGGCTGATCGCCGGCGAGTGCCAGCGCCAGCTCCGAGCGTCCCGCTCCGATGAGTCCTGCCAGGCCGACGACTTCGCCCGCCCGGACCTGGAGCGAAATGTTCTGCACGTCGTCCGTGGTGAGGTTCTTGACGTCGAGCACGAGACGGTCAGTGGCCGTGCGCTGTCGCACGAACATGGTGGACAGGTCGCGCCCCACCATCAGGCGGACCAGCTCTCCTTCGTTCGTCGTGCTTGCCTGCTGCACACCGACCAGGCCGCCGTCGCGCAGCACGGCGATGCGGTCGGCGAGCTGGAAGATCTCCTGCATGCGGTGGGAGACGTACACGATCGCGATGCCCTGGTCGCGCAGTCGGCGGATCAGGGCGAACAACGCTTCCACCTCGTGCTCGGACAGGGAGGAGGTGGGCTCGTCGAAGGCGATCAGCCGCGCGGCCGTGTCGCCGGTCAGGGCGCGCATGATCTCGACCAACTGCCGCTGGGCAGACGTGAGCCGGTGTCCGGGGAGATCGGGGTCGAGTGCGTCGGCGAAGCCCAGCCGCGCCAGGTCCGCCACGATCCGGCGACGCAGTTCCTGGCGGTCGAGCAGCCTTCCGCGCTTGCGGGGCAGTGAGCCGGCGTAGACGTTCTCGGCGACCGAGATGTGGGGGATGATCTCCGGTTCCTGCGGGATGATCCGGATTCCAGCGGCACGCGCGTGTGCGGGGGAGTCGAGTTCGGTCCGCTTGCCGGCCACGACGACATGGCCCTCGGTCGGCTGGTGATCGCCGGTGAGGATCTTGAGCAGGGTCGACTTTCCCGCACCGTTCTCGCCCATGAGTGCGGTGACCTGGCCGCCGGGGAAGTCGAGCGTGACGTCGGTGAGTGCCTGTACGGCACCGAATCGCTTGGTGACGCCCGTGACGCCGATGGAGTCGTGCGGCGCTGCGGCGTCGGGCTGCCCGCCGGAAGGGCCGGAGTCACCGGTTGCATTGGGTGCTCTGGTCATGTGTCGGTTCACCTCGATGGCGTCGCGCAAGTGTGGTCGGGGGTGCCCGGGACCGCCCGGGGGCAGGGGGCCGGGGCTGCCTACCGGTGGCTGCCGCCCTACGCGGCAGCCACCGGTGAGAGGGGATCAGTTGCAGGTGAGGCCGGCGCTCTTCCAGGAGTGGGAGTCGACCATGGTGGTGGGGGCGAAGGCCTCCTGCGGGAAGTCCTTGCCGTGCTTGAGCTTGTCGTACATGGTCTGGACGGCCAGAGCGCCGACGTCCTTGCCGTTGATGAACAGCGCCGCCTTCATGCCGGACGGCTGGTCCGACTGCCACTCCTTGCACGCGAGGTAGGCGCCCAGGCCGACGCCGATGATGTTGGCGGGACGGGTCCCGGCGTTCTGCAGGGCCGTGACACCGCCCATCACGTTCTCGTCGTTGCAGCCCCAGACGACCCAGTTCTTGACCTTGGAGTTGGCGGTGATCGTCGCGGCGATCTTGTCCTGAGCTCCGGTGGGTGTGTTGTCGGTGGCCACGTTGATGGTCTTCACTCCCGGAACGGCCGCGTCGAAGGCCTTCTTGGAGGCGTTGACCCGGTCCCCGCAGACCGTGACGTCCTGCTTCCAGGCGGAGATGACGCGGGTGTCGGAGGCCTTCCAGCCCGCCTTCTTGAACTCGGAGGCCGCGCGCTTGCCGACCTCTTCGCCCATCTGGGCGCCGCTGAAGCCGACCCGGGGCACGAGGTCGGCCTTGCCGCAGCTGGCCGGGTCGGGGCCGGTGGAGCAGATCTGGTCGTCGGATGTCAGCAGGGCGACCTTGCCGTCCTCGGCCGTGTGCACGACCTGGGGGCCCACAGCGGGGTCCGGGACGACGATGATGACGCCGTTGGTCTTCTGGGCGACGGCGGACTGGACCTCGCCCACCGTCTTGTTGGCGTCGTTGCCGAGATTGACGATCTTGAGGTCGATGCCGAGCTCGTCCGCCTTCGCCTTGGCTCCGGCGGCCTCGCCGACGAAGTACTCCTGGTCGCCCTGCTTCTGGAGATAGGTGAGGGAGATCTTGCCGTCCGCCTTGCCGACGGGGTCCTGCCCGGCAGCCTCCTTGCCCGAGGAACACGCCGTGCTTACGCCGAGGGTGAGCAGGAGGCCGGTGGCGACGGCGACACGCCGCTGGAATGCAGAGGACATGGTGAAGCTCCTTTGTGCTGGCACCGACCGGCGGAGAAGACGTGTTCAGGGGCCGTGCGGTGAGGAGAGCGAGATGGGCCGTCGAGCGGCTGGGGGCGGATGCTCGGAAGAGAGGTGGAACCTCGAAATCAACCAGAAACCATCAGATTCAAACGCGCACACATATGACACGCTCATTGCGGGAGCGTGTCAAGCCTGCGAATGTGGGTGAGATGAGTCTGTGATGTTTCACCCGGGACGGGGTCGCTCATCGGTCTTGGCGGCCTTCGGCATGGCGAGGCAACTGCCGTGCTCCGCGCTGGTCCTGTCCTCGGGGGCCGCTGCGGAAGCGGCGCGCCGCACCAGTTACCCGACGCCGAGGCGACGCCCGAGGTGAAGTTGGCGGGCCCGCACCGATGGGCGGTGTGGCGATGCTACCGTCCGCCAGACCCTCGCGGCACTCCTTGTTCCAGGAGGTGAGGGGTGTGGACGGGTCGTCGGCGAGCAACTTCTGCCAGGTGTTTGCGTACTTCTTGGTGCCGGCGCCCCTGAAGTCGATGGTGACGTCGGTGCCCCTGGTCCTGTAGGGCGCTGAGACCGCACCGCGGCTGGGATGCCACCGTTGGACCGTCGAACGCACCATGCCCTGCTCGACGGCTGCCGCCGCGTGCCCTGTTGCTACAAGCGCAAGGCCGAGCACTTCCTCGCCTTCACGAGCATCGCGTGCACCCTCATCTGCTGCCGCAGACTCGCCATATGAGAGCACCTCTCGGTGCAGGCCGATGCCGGCCCGGGGCTGTGATGCCCGGGCTGGACTGCATGCGGCCAGACAGCGGACGTAACGGGCGGATGTCGAGTAGTTGACGGGACGTTGACTCATGGCGTCCGCTGGCCTACGTTGCCACGCAATGAATGTCGGTTTCTGAGAGTTTCCGTTTCCTTCGCTGTCCCTCTTGCGTCACCTTGAGCCCGGGCTCTCGCCAGACGGCGAGCAGTTCGCCCCATTTTCTACTGACTATGGGATCGTTGCCAAGCGGGAGACAACATGTTCGATCACTCTTCAACAATCTCCAGTGCAGGTGAGGGAGAGACGCGGCCCCTCGCGCGCAGCCGCAGAAGCATGCTGCGGGGCGTCACCGACGCGGCCGACCTGGCCGTCGTCTCCGGTGGTCTACTGGCGGCCTGCTCCGGCTCGTTGGGCACTAAGAAGAAGGACGACGGCGCCAGCTTCTCCGGGGGCTCGGGCAATGTCGTCGGCAGCACGGTGACGTTCGGGTCGAACTACTCCGACCCGGCCGGGCAAGTCCGCCTTGCCCACGCTGACTTCAGCGGCTTCAGCGGCTTCAGCGTCGACCAAGGCGAAGATCAACATCAACACGGGCTGATCGCCATGTCCGCGCAACGCCCAGCACCAGGGCACCCTGGACGATCAATACCTGGTCTGCTGGACATCATCCTGCACCGCCGAGCGCCTGCCTGCTGATCGACGGCGCCGGGCGGCGCTGGCGCGCGTTCGACGGAAGCAAGCAGGAGAAGAGATTGTTCACAGATTGAATGGATCTATGATATCTGAGAAGGAAAAAAGATTGTGACAGCATGACTCTGATTGTTACATGTAATCCCGTTTCGAACGATTGATTGAGCTGTTGGAGCTGCAGATAAAAGCCACAACAGTAGGCTTCTGTCAGAGGAGGACACACACACACCAAGGATGTTTCTGAGAACGAGAGTACTTGTTAGTTATGAAGATATACGAAGGCCTCACAATGAAGGCGCTATCAAATGGATGGAAAAAAGTGCAACAGAGTGTTTCGACTTTGATAGGTTCAATTCAAGGTGAGTCGACACACATCACAAAATAAGTTACTGGGTTCTGTCTAGTCTTGTTTTATATGAAGATATTTCCAAAGGCCTCAAAGATTGAAATGAGTTATTTCCATTTACTAATATAATAAAGAGTGTTTCAAAAGAAAGAGTGTTTCATACTCTGTGAGATGTATCCACAGAGTTCAACACTGTTACTAGTTAGTTAGTTCAGATTCACTTGGAGATTCTAGAGGTTACTTTTATACGTTTCCTTTTCTGCCTAGATTGAAAGCGCTTAGTATCTCCATTATACAAACTGGTGTTTCATTACAAGCTTTAGAATGCTGTTTCCGATTATGATGGTTCAAGGCTCTGTGAATGGGAATTCAACAGATTCCTGAGAAGTTTCTTCAGCAATCCTTACAGCTAGCAGTTATCCACTTGTCTACAGACAGAGTCTTAGGATTCTGCTCTGTGTATGTGCGTTCATCTGTGTGACTTGAATGCAGATTCTGAGATGTTTCTCATCATGGCTAGAGTATATGGGAAAGGAAATTATTTCCATTTCCAAAGGATTGAAGTGATGTCTGCAGATACTACACAAGAGTGATGTCTTAGTGCTCTATCAAGTAAAGGTTAGTTGATTGAATGAGTTGAATGCAAAGGAAATTATCATTACAGAGCTGACTGGGTGACAAGATTGAGTGGTGACTACGATTTAGCAGAGCTGACTGTGGATGGGGCCCTGACTAGCCTGGACAGCCTCTAATTTGTAAGCTCGTCAGCGAGGTCTTCCTTAATGACCAGTTGATGGATACGGTCACCACGCGAATCGGGATTCGCCGCATCGAATACCGGGCGGACGGTTTCTACATCAACGGCGAGCGCCTCTACCTGCGCGGGGCGAACATCCACCAGAACTACGCCTACGTCGGCGACGCCGCACCGGGTTCGATGAAATGGCGCGAGGCGCTCAGGCTGAAGCTGGGCGGTTTCAACGCGGTACGTGCCGCGCATTATCCGCACGATCCCGCGTTTCTCGACGCCGCCGACGAGCTCGGTTTGCTCGTCGTCGCGTGCGCACCGGGCTGGCAATTCTGGAGCGAAAACGAGACGTTCGTCAATCGCACCTACGCGGACGCCGTGCAGATGATCCGCAGGGACCGCAACCGTCCGTCGATGATTCTCTGGGAAACCTCGCTGAACGAGACACATAACCCAGAGTGGTGGTCAAAGAAAGTCACCGCACTTGCCCACGCGGAAATGCCCAACGATCAGATGTTCACCGCGGCAGACTATGGTTTGTGGGGGAAAGAGTACTATGACGTGAACTACAAGGTCGTCAACCCGGACGGCTCGGATCCCGATCTGACCAAGCCGTTCTTCACGCGGGAATGGGGCGACTGGGAGAGCCCCTGCCGGGTGGGCCGCGAAAGCGGCGAGGGTGCACTCGTACGGCAGGTGGAGACCAGGCAGCGATACCTCAGCGGTCCCGGGTACTGGGACTGGGGCGGGCTGGACGCCAACCCCCGGATCGGCGGCTACTTCCTTTGGGTTTTCGAGGACTACGGCACGAACTCGCCGTATCAGAAATCCGGGGTCGTGGACATCGACCGGTACCCGAAGTACTGCTACTACTGGCTCAAGGGGATGCAGTCGCCGAAGAACCCCAATCACGGCGGCCCCATGGTATTCATCGCCAGCAGTTACTCGGCAGCATCCAGCCGGAACGTAATGGTCTTCAGCAACACCGACCACGTGAAGCTGTACCAGAACGACACCCTTGTCGGCGAGAAGAGCCGGGCCCAGAACGCCAGCACCGCCAAGGCCGTCGCCGCGAAAGACGGCAATCCGTATTACACCTTCTCACTCCCCTCGTTCGTCGCAGGCGAGCTGAGAGCCGAGGGCTACATCGACGGTGAGGTGGCCACCACCCAGGTCGTGAAAACCCCCGGCGCCCCGCACCACATCGAGATCGAAATCGACGACGCGGGTGTCCGGCCGGCGCTACGGGACCTGCTCGCGTACTACCTCGGGGACGCGTCGCCGGCCGGGGTGAAGGCGGCTGCGGCGTTGGCCGACGACGTGCAACCCAACACCGTCGAATCGTTGATCGAGAAGGTAGGCACGAAGCGCGGCAGCCCGCTACCCGCTACGGCGGCCGATATGCTTCGTCGTTACGCCCGCGCGCTCACGCGCATCCAGCCGGTGGCCGACGGCTCGGACCTGATCCCGGTGTTCATCAAGGTCGTTGACGCGAACGGCACCGTCGTCCCGACGTCAACCGCGGAAATCAAGCTCGATGTGGCCGGAAAGGGCAGCCTCGTCGGCCACGACATCCCCCGCATCGCGGTACAGACTCAGAAGGTGCGGGCCGGCATCGGCTACGCGTTGCTCGCGGTGGACACGGACCCAGGTGACATCACGATCACCGCGACGGCCGACGGGCTGGAGTCCGGCAGTTACACGGTGGTGACAAGCCCCTATTCCGGCAGATACCTGCCCGACGGCCGTCATCCCGAGTGGACGGACATCTCGACGCTGGAGATCCAAGGCGCGCTGAACCTCGCGTTGAACAAGCCAGCCACAGCCTCGAGCTTCCAAGGTGGCCACGACCCCGGCCACGCCGTCGATGACGACACGGATTCCAAGTGGGTCGCGAACGGTAACATCCCCGCATGGTGGCAGGTTGATCTCGGCCAGTCATCGGACATTTCGGAGTTCCAGATCGTCTGGGAGACCGACCAGGCAACCTACACGTACGCCATCCTCACGTCGGATGACGGGACGAACTGGACCAAGGTGGTCGACCAGGAGTCGAACACCGTCATGCGCAGCACGTCCAACCACAAGGTGTCGACCAAGGCGCGGTATGTGCGGGTGAACGTGCTGTCGGGCGGCGGATGGTGGTGGCCGAGCATCCGCGAGTTCCGCGTCGTTCCGCCAGGCGGCAACGGCGGGGTCCAACCGGCTGACCCTGGGCCAAAGATTCCCCGCAGTCAGATCAGCGAGGTGAGCGCCTCCAGTTACGCGAGCGGCTTCGAACCCGCCAAGGCGTTCGACGACGACATCACCTTCGGCACGGGATGGGTCGCCGCGTCGGCAACGCTTCCGCAGACGCTGACCGTGCAACTGTCGGCTGCCCACAACCTGGCCGGCGCTCGCATCAACTGGGGCAAAGACAGCAGTTGGTACACCTACAACCTGCAGGTCTCCGGGGACGGGAATTCATGGACAACCGTGATTCCCGGGCTGACCCGCGGCGGCCAGCACACGCTGCCGGAGACCTTCACCGCCGCAGGCGCACGTTACGTCCGCATCAACATCACCGAGGTCGTCGGCGGCGGCGCGCAGTCGATCGCGGGCATCGCGGAGGTGGTCCTGTACGGCTCGCCGAGCTGACCAATGAGACAGAGTCGGGAACCTGTGCTTCGCGGCTCGTTGATTTGGATGGATCGGGTGTCCCGGTGGTGTCCGGGGTGCGGCCGCGGGGTCTGGCTGGGTGAGTCGATGACTTCCCGGTCCCCGCGGCCTCGATCCCGCCGTGAGTGCGTGGTGACGCCTGTAGTTGAGAAGCGTCTGGGAGCTCTGCTTGTCTCTGCCGAGTTTCTGCGCCGCCTGGACTTGGCAGGGATCGTTGACGAGCTGTGTCCAGGCGGTGCGAGCGCGCACTTGACGCATGGGCAGGTGATCGAGGCGCTGGTGGCGAACCGGCTGACCTCGCCCGCCCCGTTGGTCCGGGTCGGCGGTTGGGGCCGCTCCTGGACGGTGGGGGAGGTGCTCGGCATCGACGTAACCGGCTCAACGACGAACGCCTCGGGTGGTTGACGCGATCGCTCCCCAGCTGGAGCAGATGGATGGCCTCTGGGTCTATCTGGTTCACCCGAATACCCAACGCGGGGCTGGCCGGCCACTCGGCGGCCGGCCAGCCCCGCGTTGGGTATGTCTGCGTAACGGCTGGCTTTCGAAGCGAGTCGGAAGGCGTTGAGTTGTGCCCTCCAGCGCATGGTCCAGTGGCGACGCGCCTTGCCCGTCGGGTCGAGTGACATCAATGCCATGGAGACGCACTTCAGTGCCGCGGACGCGTTCGGGCCGTGCCTGTGGGCCCGGACTGCTGTGCGGATGCGCGTTGACGCTTCGATGGCGTTCGTCGAGCAGATCACCCTGCGCCTTTCGAGGTCGAAGGCGAGGAAGGGTACGCACTCCGCTCAGGCATCCGACCGCAGGAAGTCCGCTGGTGGATATTTCATGTCCCGGTGCCACTGCATTCCGGGACCTGCTCGGTCGCGGTTGTGCAGACGCGCTTGAGAGCCTTGGCGACCTTGTCGGTCTTGTCGCGCGACGTAGCGGGAGATGTTGCGGATGAGATGGATGATGCAGATCTGGAGGGCGCCCTGCCGGGGGCCTGCGACTGAACGCCGACACCGGCGGCATCACCAGCATTCCGCCCACCGGCGCTGCCTCCACGTTCACTCTCACCGGCACGGGCAACATCGGACGCATCGCAGACCCTCACGATCAGGGCCGGAAGCCCACCGCCCACCGCAGGGACGGCCCGCAAAGCCGGATGAGACGACAGTCGAGACCGGGGAACGACGCGGGCCCCGACCGCTGAGCGGTGATGCTGAGGTGTGCGCGGGGACACCATTCGGTTGGGGTGAAGGCCCGGCAGGGCGGGCGTGATGCCTGCGCCCTGCCGGGATGGGGTGGGCCGTCAGCTGACCCGGCCGACGTTGATCTCGGCAGCCGTGGTCCACGGGTTGCCGTTTACTTCGCTGAGCGCGCGCAGCCGGATGTAGTGCGCGGAGACCGGGGTGAAGCAGGCCTCCTTCTCCGCTGCGGTGTTGGTCCAGGTTCCGGTGGCGACCGGGTTGCCCCAGTTGGTGCCGTCCTTGCTGGTGTACACCTCGTACTTGGCGATGCGGCCGTGGTCACCGTTCTGGCGTGGCAGGTAGTACAGGCAGGACACGGTGTTGTCGCCACCGAGGTTGAGCTGGATCTCGTGCGGCATCGGTGCGGCGGTGCCGCCGGACCACTGGGTGTGCCAGATGGTGCCCGGGTCGCCGTCGATGGCGTTGGCGGCCGGGGCGTTCTCGCCGACGGTCTCCTGGCTGTCCGCGAACGCCACCGACATCTTCGACTGCGGGACGAGGAGGCTGAGCTTCCCTACGATCCGCTCGTCGGTGACGGTCTGCGACCGGCCGGCCTGGACGAACTGCGCGGTGGTGGTGAGCGGGTTCACCTTGCCGGGGACGGCCGGTGCGGTGACGTCCCAGGTGAAGGTGGCTGATGTTCCGCCGCTGACCCGGACGGGGTCGGTCGCGGCGGGGTGCGGGGTGACGGTCCAGCCGTCGGGCGCCGCGAGCGCGGCGGTCACCTCGGTGGCCGGGGGCGCGTCGGCGGGCACGCTGACGGTCGTGGTCGCGGTGAAGGACTGGCTGGCTGCGACCGTTCCGGGCACCTTGAGGGCGACCGTGGATTTGGGCGCGGCCGGCATGGCGTACTGCGCCTTGTCGTAGCGGGGGCTGTCGTTCTGCGCGACCTTCAGGGAGGAGGCGTAGCTGCCGTAGTTGGTGAGCTCGACCTTGCCGAGGCCGCCGGTGCTCCCGTCGATGTTCCACACAGCGATGGCGATCCGGTTGTTCCCGTTCGGGTTGAGTATGCCGTTCGGGACCGGGAAGCTGTGCTGCGGGCCGAGGTAGTTGACGTAGTTGCCCATGTGCCAGCCGTTGACGTAGATCTCCGCGCGGTACTTGCGGGACGGGTCGTCGGTGATGGTGAGGCCGAGTGAGGTGTCCTGTCCCTTGGGGAGGTCCAGGGCGACGTCGGTGGCGTACCAGGAGACGCCGGGGGTGGTGTCGTTGGCGGGCAGCGTGGTCGGGGTCCAGTCGTCGGTCGGGTAGTGGGGCAGCATCCAGCCGGCGCGCTCGCCGTACAGGCCGCCGGTGGCCAGCGGGCCGCGCACGGGGTCGACCGGAGTCTCCCCGCCGCGTACGCCCTGCAGCCGCCAGGTGATGGTTTCCGGTGTGTCTCCCACCAGGGCGGCGCTGGTCAGGCCGCGGACGGTGCTGGCGTCGGACCGTCCCCAGTTCTCGTCATGTCCCATGTTCACGGTGAGGACGGAGATGACGTTGTCGCTGCCGGTCTTCAGGACGCCGGCGGGGAAGGTGTAGGTGTGCTTGTTGTCGTCGGTGGAGCTGCCGAGGAAGGTGCCGTTGAGCCACACCGAGGAGGCTGCCGCCTTGCCGCTGCTGCGGGCGGCCAGGGTGATGCCGGTCGTCTTGTCGTCGCCGGTGAACCGGCCGCGATACCAGGTGGATCCGGTGTGGAAGCCGTAGTCGTCGGCGGACAGCACCGGAAGGGTGGCCGGAGTGGTGATCTTTGAGGTGGTCTTGTCGGCCACCTGCCAGGACGAGTCGTTGAAGCCGGGCTGCGATTCCGGCGACTCCTGGGCGTGCTTCCAGCCGGTGAGCGCGGGCACGGTGACCTTGGCAGCGGTGGGGAGCGCGCCGGTGAGGCCGCCGTCCTCCGTCACGCTGGTGTGGACCGTCCGGCCGTTCCAGGTCAGGGAGTCGGCCGTGGACCAGACCTCGACCGAGCCGTCGGTGCCGGTGTCGCCTGTGAGGGCGAGGGCCGTGCCGTCGGTGGCGGCGCCGCGCAGCAGGTGGGTGCCGCGGACCAGGACCGGGCCGGCGGCGGTGTCCTGTCGCCAGAAGGTCTTGGCGGTCGCGGTGTCGGCGAGCAGCAGCTGGAGCGGGTGGCCGCCGCCGCTGATCTGGACCCGGGTCAGGCCGGTGTGCTGGTAGTTGAGCCGCAGGTCGCCGGTGGCCGCGTCCCAGGTGGAGGTCACGGCGCCGCCGGTGGAGGTGACGGTGGGCTTCGTGTCGTAGTGCAGGACTGTCTCGCCGTCCGAGTCGTGGTCGCCGTAGAGGACCGCGACGTCCTGGCCGCCGATGGTGGCGTTCGTCATGATCTGCGAGGTGGAGTAGCGCAGCTTGTTGCTGCCGAGATCGTAGTTCGCGACGATGATCGAGGACTCACGGCCGTTCAGCGTCAGCGACGTGCCGGACTGCTGCGGAACGGTGTAGGCCTGCGCGCCGAGGTCGATCTTCAGGTGCGCGCTGTCGGTACTGGTCGCGGTCGAGTCGGCGTGCCGCAGCACGTGGAACTGCGTACCGGTGTCGGGATTGGCCCGTGCGGTGTCGAGGACCTTGGGATTGTCGGTCGGGACCGCGGGCAGGGCGTCGGTCTTGGTGAGCGGGGCGACGGCCTGCGTGAAATAGCCGATCAGCTTGTCCTGGTCGAACTTCGGGTCGAGCTGGCGCGTCTCACGGATCGCGGCGCCGTAGTCGTAGGACGTGTAGTGGCTCATCATGCTCAGCCAGCCCCAGTTGGTGCCGCCGTAGGCCATGTAGAGGTTCTGCATGGTCGCGCCGACCGCGATGTTCTGCTTGTAGAACACGTCGGCGAACTGGTCGTTGACCATCTGTGCGCACTTGTCGTAGCCGGGGCCGCCCCACCAGTCGAACGCGCCGCCCTGGAACTCCGCGGTCACCAGCGGCTTTCCGGGTCGGCGGACGTAACTGATGTCCGAGACGCCGTTCCAGTGCGACGGGTTGTCGCAGTCGAAGCCCTGGGGGTAGTCATCGGCCGCTTCCACGTCCAGAGCGCCCGTGCCGGAGCTGAACGTGCCGTTGTTGTTACCGACCAACGGCACGCTGATGCCGTCCGCCCTGGCCTTGTCCTCCAGGTGCTTCATGTACGCCCGGGCGCCGGAGCTGCTGTCGTAGAACTCGTTCTCGACCTGGTACTGGATCACCGTGCCCGTGCCGTTGGTGAGCTGGTGCCGGGCGAGGATGCGGTCGATCTGCGTCTGCCACTCGTCGGAGTACTTCAGCCACTCCGGGTCGGTGGTACGGGTCTCGTTGACCTTGTTGTGCAGCCAGGCCGGGAATCCCCCGCCGTCCACCTCGGCGTTGATGTACGGGCCGGGACGGGCGATCACGTAGATGCCGAGCTGGTTCGCCATGTCCAGCAGCTTGTCCACGTCACGCACGCCGTTGAAGTCGTAGACTCCGGCCGCGGGCGAGTGGTAACCCCAGTCGAAGTACACCGACACCGCGTTGAAGCCGGCCGCCTTCATCTTCTGCAGCACGTCGAGCCACAAGTCCTGGCTGGGCAGCCGGAAGTAGTGGAACTCACCGGCCCACAGATAGGTCCGCTTGCCGTCGATCAGATACGAGTAACCGTCGTACGTCACCGAATGCGCCGTACCCGCCGGGTTCGCGGACTGACTTGCCTGCGCCGTTTTTGGCTGCGACGCCGCTGTCGCACTTGCGGCCACGCCCAGGCCGCCGAGCAAAGCGACGACCGTACCGGTCGCCAGACAGCGGTGCAGGAGCCGGCGTCCTATGCCTCTCAAGCTCATGGGAACCTCCACTAGATGGATCACAACACTGAAGCGCTCCCGTTTCGGTGCCGCGGAATCAGGAACGATCAGAGTTCGTCGATGCGTCACGCCGGGAAACGCGACGCAAGATGGGGCACGGTCGGCGTGCGTGATGTCGCAGCCGCCGTGCCTTTTGTCGGCCAGCATCCGGGCCGGGGAACACGGCCCGCAGGCTGGGCGGAGTGAAGAAGACTCCGAATCAGCACGTCAGGAGAAGGGCGACGACGAGCGGGTTGAGAGGTCCCGCCTCACCGAGGCCTCAGTGCAGAGCCGAACGCTGAAGGGAACCGCCGACGAGACGCTGGTGGTGAACAACGCGCCCCGGCGAACGAGAAGTTCGTGCTGGATCACGTATGCCGGCCCGCACACCGCAGCCGAGCAGCACGATCTGCCCCGATTGAGCTGCGGTGAGATGACCGGCTCGAACTGACCAGCCGCCTGTCGTGCGGCGGACTCGTCGAGGTCGGCCACCGCGGTGATACGAGGGCCGTGGCCGGGTCTGTGCGCCGTCGCGGCGAGGGTGTGGCGCTCCCCGCACCCGATCGCGCCGATCCGCGGATCACCCACAGTTGCACACTCCCGTCGTCGCCATGGGGCTGCGGCCCAACACCCCCAGCGGATGAGTGGTCCGTGGTACATGAGGTGGACTCGTCGCGCGCAAATTGAAGCGCGGATCCGCACTGATCTCAATACTTTCCAACAGATTCACTCATGGAGGTGACTCCTTTCAGTCGCCGCGTCTTCGGATGTGAGGTGCCGCTTCCTTGTCGGATCGGAACACTCGGGCGATCCACGGGAACACCGTGGTCGCAGCACACTCGGGGCCGATGGCGCGGCAAGAGCCGGTGGTCCGCTCCACAGGACCGCGCCCGAATCCTGTGGTTATGGGTACCGGCGGATGTGCGGCCGCATTAGCTGAAAAGCATGCGTAGCAACCGGCTACCGCTCAGATCTGTCGATGTCGCGGTGCCCGTTCGGCCGCAGTGTGTGCTGGGAGTTGGCGTTCAGCTACGGGCGTATGCGGTCCCACCCGAGTCTGCTGCTCTTGGTCAAGGGTGCGGTGACCGCAAAAGTGTCCTCCGCGCTCCCGGTTCCGTCCCAGGTGGCGCGGATGCCGCTGACTTCCCCGCTCGAGGCGTGAGCTGAACTGATCGATGCGGCGCCGTATCGATCATCGCAACGCGCCGTATTACCGGCGCGAAGCCTTGACGCAATGAAGGCGTCTGCCTAACCTCAAGCCGTCTGAGCGAATCTGTTCGGTTTAGTTGGTTCAGTTGTGTTTCTGGCTGGCCTCTCGCATCGCTCCACCTGGCCAGTCGGCATCCGCTTGGTGAGGGTGCCGTCCTCTAGGAGGGTAAATGTCATGCCCACATCAGCGCCTGGCGGCGGTTTGGTAGGACTCCGCGGTTGTGTCGTGGCGGGTGGCGATGCCGCGTCACTGCTTCAAGCTATTGAAACGCGTTCAACTATGTCGCGCCGCTTCCCGCCTGTGACGGTGAAGGCGTGTGGGCGGACGATGGCGTCGCATACGAGGTGGATCTTGCTGGTCAGGCCCCCTCGGGAGCGTCCGGGGGTGGGGCGGCAGAGCCCCCTTTTCGGACCCTGGCGGCGTGACGGTGTGCGCGGACGACGGTGGAGTCGACCGACACGAGCCAGTCGATGCCCCCGGCCTCGTCCGGTCCGGCCTGTGCTGCCTCGAGCATCCGCTCCGAAAGTGCCGTCCAGGGTCCAGCGGCGGAAACGGAGGTGCAGCGTGGCCCACCGCCCGTACCGCTCGGGCGCATCCCGCCAGGCCGAGCCCGTCCGGAACTTCCCCACAGTCCCGTTGACCGCCGTGCGTTCGTCCAGCCGCTCCCTGCCCCGCAAGGACTCGGCCAGCAGCGGCCGGACAAACTCTCACTCGCCATCGGACAGTACCTGGCGACGTATCACCCGACCGTGATCCACCACGCAAGAGCATTTGTAGACACCGCCTAGGAGACAAGCCCATGCACACGCATAGAGAAGGCCAACGGATAGGTGGTGAGGGCCGCTTCGCGGCCGTCGTCGCTGTCCTGGCCGTGATCATGGCCGCTGCGGCGGCCCTGCTGGCCCCGGCCCGAGCGGGCGCGGCCGCGTTGCCGGACACGTCGATCGCGGTCAACGGTCAGGACACCGGCCGGACCTTCGACGGGATCGGCGCGATCAGCGGCGGCGGCGGCAACACCCGGCTGCTGACCGACTACCCGCCCGCCCAGCGCAACGCCATCCTGAACTACCTCTTCACACCTGGTTACGGCGCCAACCTGCAGATGCTGAAGCTCGAGACCGGCGGGGACGGGAACACCACCTCCGGCGCCGAGCACACCATCGAAGAGACCCGGGGAGTGATCAACTGCAACGTGGGTTACGAGTTCTGGCTCGCCAAGGAAGCGGTGAAGCGCAACCCTCAGATCTCGCTCTCCGCGCTGACCTGGTCGGCACCGGGCTGGGTCGGTTCGAACATGTACTCGCAGAACGGAATCCAGTTCCTGCTCGACTGGCTGGGCTGCGCCAAGCAACACGGTCTCACCATCGACTACATGGGTGGCTGGAACGAGCGCGGCGGCTGGAACACGACCTGGTGGAAGAACATGCGGGCCGCCCTGGACGAGCACGGGTACGGCGCGGTCAAGCTGGTGGCTTCGGATCAGGTCGAGTCATTCTCTGAGGTCGGCGGCGCCATGGCCCAGGACGCGGCCTTCGCCAAGGCCGTCTCGGTCATCGGTGAGCACTACCCCTGCGGGTGGAACGGCCCCACGCCGATCTCCGAGTACCCCAACGTGGAGACGGACTGCCGCACCTCGCAGGCCGTTCAGGCGCTGAACAAGCCGCTGTGGGCCAGCGAGCAGGGCTCGATGAACTACAATTTCGGCGGTTTGCCGATGGCGCGGGCCAACAACATCGACTACGTCGACGGCCGGATGACCGCAAGTATCAACTGGCCCGTGGTCGCCTCGACCTACTCGGACGTCGCCTACGCCGACCAGGGACTGGTCATGGCCAACGAGCCCTGGTCCGGCCACTACGATGTCGGCCTGTCGACGTGGGTGACCGCGCACACGACGCAGTTCGCGCAGCCGGGCTGGCAGTACCTGGACGGCGGGAGCGGCTATCTGGGTGGCCAGACCTCCGACAAGGTCGGCAGCTACGTGACCTTGAAGTCGCCCAACGGCAGCGACTGGAGTTCCATCGTCGAGACGACCCGGGCCACCGGCCCGCAGACGGTCAAGCTCACCGTCAGCGGCGGCCTGTCCACCGAGCCCGTGCACGTCTGGAGCACCGATCTGGTCTCCGGTGACCGTTCGCAGTGGTTCGTGCGGGGCAAGGCGCTCGTGCCCGACGCGGACGGCTCGGTGACGATGACCCTGCAGCCCGACTCCATCTACTCGTTCACCACCACGACCGGGCAGCACAAGGGCAGCGCCGCGTCGCCGGCGAGCAAGCCGCTCCCGCTGCCCTACTCCGACTCGTTCGACAAGGGAACCCAGGGCCAGCAGGCCCGCTACCTGGCCAACATGGAAGGCGCGTTCAGCGTCGAGCCGTGTGCGGACCGTGACGGCAAGTGCGTCCAGCTCGCCACCCCGACCAAGCCGTTGGAGTGGAGCGACCGTCCGGGCTCCTACCCGTACACGGTGCTCGGCGGCCAAGCCTGGAGCAACTACCAGGTGTCCGCCGACGTGCGCAACGCCAAGCCGGGCTCGGTCGGGATCCTGGGCCGCGAGCGCAACTTGGACCCCGACCCGACGCAGGTGAACTTCTACTCGCTCACGCTCAGCGACACCGGCGCCTGGTCGATCAACCTCAGAAGCGGCTCCGGGAACGTCAAGTCGCTGGCCAGCGGAACCGTGGCCTCGGCCGCCGGGCTGAACACCTGGCACAACCTGGCGCTCACGTTCGACGGATCGCTGATCTTCGCCTCGGTCGACGGCACCACGGTCGGCTCAGTCACGGACGCCACCCACTCCGCCGGCAAGGTCGGTCTCGTCGCCAGCGGTTACTCGGCCGGCGAGCAGTACGACAACCTGAAGGTCAGCGCGCTGACCGATCTGGCCGTCCCGGTGGCGCTGCCGGCAGGCGTGCACACCCCGGGAGTGGTGACGAACGTCGACTACTCCACGACCGGCAGTGCAGTGAACCAGTGGCAGTACAGCGGCACGTGGGCGACCGGCGCCGGAAACACCTGGAACAACACCGTCGGCGACAGCGCGAAGCTGACCTTCCAGGGGGACAGCGTCACCCTTCAGTCCATAACCAACGGCAACAACGGCATCGTCAACGTGTCGGTGGACGGCGATTCCCCCACCGCTGTCGACCTCTACAGCAAGAGCGGTGGCGTGACATCGGTGTTCACCCGCACCGGTCTCGACCCGGCCAAGCAGCACACGATGGTGGTGACCGTCACCAACACGAAGAACCCCGCGTCCGGCGGCACCTGGGCCTCCGTCGCCGGAGCCCGGGTGACCACGCCCGGCAAGCCGGCCCCGACACCGGCAATCACCACGCCGGCGGACCAGTCCACGATCCACCCCGGCTCTGTCCGGATCGAGGGCACCGCCGCCGCGGGCGAGCTGATCACCGTCTCGGTGTCCGGTGCGCCGGCCTGCGTGAACGAGCACGCCGATCAGGACGGGAACTGGCACTGCAGCACGCTGGTGGAGCCCGGCCAGTCGGTACTCACCGCAGTCGGCGTCGATCCGGTGACCGGCTTGCTGTCGGCGCCCACCGCCCCGGTTCACGTGCTCGTCTCGAAGACTGGCTGACCCCCCCCGCAGCCCGGTCCTCGACGAGACGGGGGCCCGAGGCCGGCGGGATCGGGGATTGACGCGGTGACACTGCCGCGCTCCCTCCGCACTCTCCGCCCGTCGAACCGCACATGCTGCTCGACGGGCGGAGGTCTCACCAGCAGCGTCGGCGGTGGGGCTGAGGCGGGCTTGCCGGCGGGCGAGGGTGTCGGGTGAGAACACGGGTGCGGCGGGCCGGGCCCGTGGGGCTCGGAAAGTCGTCGCCGCAGGTCAGGCCCCTGCCCGCCCACGACCCGAAAGACCTCGGAGCACCTGGTCACAGGCCGGGACCTCGGCATGCCGGCAGCTCAAGCCGACCGGACAGCGGCCAGATCGACCGCGAACCACACCTCGGCGGCCGCAAGTGAACGCCGAGGCCAAGCACCCGATATGCAAGTCCAACGGTTCTCGCAGGCAGTCCATGGTTGGCCACTGTGCCGCTCTCCATAACAGGAGACCTGTCCTGCTGAACGGTTTGGTTCACGGAATTGCACGGGGGACAAAACCTCATGGAGGAGCCAATGGAAGAGCTGGACAGGCCGGCGCGCGTGGATTCGCTGAGCGCACCGACAGGGGTGCCGCGGCGTGCCCTGCTGCAGGGGGGTACGGCGGCGGTGGTTGCCGTCGCCGCGGCCGGGTTCGGAGCGCTAGCGGCGGCTCCGGCGTCGGCGGCCGATGACGCGACGGTGGTGCTGCGGTCGCCACGCCTGGAGGTGACACTCGACGCCGGTTTCCCGCGGGTGGTCGGCTACCGCTGGACGGCGACCGGGGACACACTCGGTGGCTCGGTAAACACCGCGACAACGGTCACCATCAACGGTCAGGACTACGTCCCCGAGGTGGCCGTGCTCGCCAAGGGCGAGTCGGTGCGGTACCAGCTCACGGTCGCTGAACTGTCCGTGACGGTGGATCTCTGGTTCCGGCTGACCGAGGACGTCCTGCGGGTCAAGGCCGACACCATCGTGGAGAACGGCACGGTCAAGGTTTCCACGTTCGGGTTGCCCGGACTCGGGCTCGTCTCCGTCTCGGCGGCGCAGGCGGGCAGGTTGTCGCACTGTGCCCTGCATTACGGGCTGGGCAAACCGGCGCCCGCCGATGTCTTCACGACCGTGGCCGACGCCGCCGGCGACGGCAACTGGCACCGCACTTCGTACGCCCTCCTCGACACCGGCCGGCTGGCTGCTGCGGTGGAGTCCTGGACCTGCGCCGACGACCGGCTGCTGCATCGCACCAGCACCGGCCAGGACGGTGTGAAGCACACCGAGCTGGCGAGCGGCGAGTGGGTGTACCGGGGTGCCGACGGCGAGGTGTTCGCGCTGCCCGAGGCGGCAGTGGTGGTCACTGCCGACCGCAACGGTGACGGGGTGGCAGACTGGCAGGACGCGGCGATCGCCTTCCGCGGCATCATGCGCGCCCCGCATGCCCACGACTGGGCCCGGACCAAGGTTGTCCAGGGCATCGCCATCAATCTGGCGAGCCACGGTCACCAGCCCTTCCTGACCGTGCTCGACGAGATCCGCCGGACCTCGCTGTACACAGACGGTCTGCCGCAGGCGATCCTGCTCAAGGGGTACCGCTCCGAAGGGCACGACAGCGGGCACATGGAATACGCGGCCCCGTACAACACCCGGGCCGGCGGTCACGCGGACCTCCGTACGCTCACCGAGCGGGCCAAGGAGTGGAATGCCGAGATCGGGGTCCACATCAACGCCTGGGAGGCCTACCCGGAGTCAGCGAGCTTCCGCTGGGACCGCAGCAACGGACCGGGCGATCCGGGCTGGCGATGGATGGACCAGTCCTGGCACACCGATGTCGTGAAGGACCAGGCGACCGGGGCCTTCGCCGCGCGTTTCAAGAAACTGGTCAAGGATCTGCCCAAGCTGGGCTTCGTGTACTCCGATACGTACTGGACCGGTGGCTGGCACGCGGCCCGGCAAGCCGCCGTCATCACCGGACACGGACTGCCGCTGGGCGCCGAAGGGGACGCTGGGCTCGCTGAGCGCGACAGTGTCTTCACCTACGCCGGCCAGAACGGCCATGGACTCGGCTCCCGGATCATCCGCTTCATCCGCCACACGCAGCGTGATGCCTGGGTGCGCCATCCGCTGCTGCACGGTGCCGACAACACTCATTACCTGGGCTGGCAGCAGCAGAAGAACCTCAAGGCGTGGCTGAGGTCGACGTTCGTCACGAACCTGCCGACCAAGTTCCTCCAACACTTCGAGATCCTGCGGTGGACCGACAAGGAACTCGATCTCACCGACGGCGTACACGTCAGCACCGCCACCGGTGTCACCCGCATCACCTGGAACGGCCGGCTCCTCGGCGACGGCGACACCCTCTTCATCCCGTGGGACTTCGCGAAGGAGTCCGACCCGCGGAAGATCTACCACTGGAACCCGACCGGTGGCGCCACCACCTGGGAGCTGCCCGCGCACTGGGCCAAGGCAAGCAGCCTCCTGCTGTACCGGCTCACCGAGCAGGGCCGCGGCTCTGCCAGCCGGGTCCCGGTCAAGGACGGCAAGGTCACTGTCGAAGCCGAGGCTCAGACCCCCTACGTCCTCTATCGCGCCGAACCGGATCCCCAGCCGGCTCCGCGCTACGGGTCGGGAGGCCTCCTCGCCCATCCCGCCTTCACGGGCCGGACCTTGGAAGGCTGGACGGCCCGAGGCACCGCGCGCGTCACCGATGACGGCGACGGCCTGCCGTACCTGCGGATCGACGCGCCGGAAGAAGCCTCGGTGAGCCAGCAGGTGGAGGACCTGCCGGCGGGTACATACGCAGCCTCGGTCTGGGTACGGGTCACCGGCTCCCGCAAGGCGGTGCTGTCCGTCACGGGCACCGGCGTCAAGGGCCGGGATGGTGAGGGACGTTCGGGTCCGGTGGCCGCCAACTGGACGGATTCCTCGCCAGCGCGCTGTGTTCTGGGTAACGGGCGCCGCAGGGGCACGATGTTCCAGCGCATGCGCGTGCTGTTCACCGTCACCGGTACCGCGCGTGCCGCGGTGGAACTCACCCTGCGCGCCGACCCGGCCGCCGCCGGTAACACGGTGGACTTCGCGGACGTGCGGCTCGTACCCCTGCCAGGTGCTGACCCCGAGTTCGGCGGGCACTGGTACACGGAGGACTTCGAGCACCTCGACGAGGGCCTCGGCCCCTTCGTGCCCACCTCCGGCGACGGTGAACGCAGCCACCTCTCGGAGACCCACAAGGGCTACACACGCGACACGATCAGCGGTCGCTACTCGCTCAAGACACTCAGCGAGTCCGGGGGCATCGTCTACCGGACCCTGCCGCAGACGCTCCGTTTCCTGCCGAACCGCACCTACCGCGTCACGTTCGACTACCAGGCTGACCCCGGCTCGGACTACCGTGTCGTGCTCGGCCGGGACGGGGGCGCCCAGATCGACGAGGAGAAGCTGCTGCCGACGACGGACCGCAAACTCGACACACCGCCCCCGGCGGCGGATCCCACGCCTCCTGGGTGGAACGACAGTCTGCCGCCCCAGAACCCGGCGCCGCACCGGACTTATGTCCGCACCTTCCGCTCGGGCCCGGCCTCTGACGGGGCCGTATGGCTCGGCCTCAAGAGGGTCGCCGGCGACGCATTTGTCCTGGACAACCTCGTAGTCGACGATCTCGGTGCGAGCGAGGCCTGACGAACGGGGACGGCCCCCGGCGACGGCCCTGGCCCGGGGCGACGGACAGGACGCCCGCTCGATCACGTCCTCGTCGCCTGCGGGATGCTCACTTCCGCGTTGGTACGGCGACGGGCGGCCCAGAAGCCGCCGCTGATCCGGGCGGGGGTGACGGGGCGCAGCACGGTGTGTGCGGTGCTGCTCGGGTGTATCGGTCCGGCGCTCATGGGCGGGGACGACAGCGATACGACCGGTCGAACAGAGGGGGGCCGCCCGTCGACCGGGCGGCCCCCCTCCGGCTGTACAGGATCAGTGCTGTGCGTTCACGTCCACGCGCACGATCTGCGGGTCGTGGTCGCTCGCCTGGTCGGCGAACTCCGCGTTGATGTGCACCACGTCGTAGTCGAAGCGGCTCACGCCGGGGCTGGTCAGGATGTGGTCCAGCGTCTGCGAGTTGCCCTCGTACACATAGCTGTACTGCTCGCCCACCGGCAGCGTGGTGATCAGCGGCTTGAGTACCTTGCCGTCGGTCAGCGCGTCCATCGTCGGCGAGAACGCGAAGTCGTTGAGGTCCCCGAGGGTGATGACCTGCGCCGACTTGTCCGCCGCCAGCAGCGACTTGACGAAGGTGTTGACCTCCGCCGCCTGCTTGACGCGCTTCGTCTCCGAGCTGCGCTTCGGCTCCTGGTAGCGGCCGTGCAGGGGCTGGTCGCCGCCCTTGGAGGCGAAGTGGTTGCCGATGACGAACACCGTCTTCCCGTGGAAGCGGAACTCGCCGACCAGGGGCTTGCGGCTGTCCGCCCACGCGTCGCTGGCCGGGGCGATGCGGCCGGGCGATGCCGAGAGAGTGACGCCCTGCTTCGTCTTCACCACGGTCACGGGAGTGGTCGCACCGCCGCCCGCGCGGTCCACGAAGTCGACGCGCTCGGGGTTGTAGAGGAAGACGTTACGGATGTTGCCGCCGGGCTCGCCGCCGTCCTTGCCGTCCTCGGGGGCGATGTAGCGCCATGCGTACTGCGGACCGCCCGCCGCGACGATCGCGTCGGTGAACCGCTTGAGCGTCGCCTCGGAGCCGACCGTGCCGTCGTTCACCGCACCGTTGTCGTCCTGGATCTCCTCCAGCGACACGATGTCGGGGGAGGACAGGTTGACCGCGACGCCGGCGGCGAGCGTGTCGAACTTGGCCTGCTCGTCGCGCGCGTCCAGGTTCTCCACGTTGTACGTGGCGACCGCGAGCTCCTTGTCCCTCTGCTTCCGGGTGACCTCGCGCTTCAGGTGGTGGTCGGTGAGCGTGCCCAGCTCGGTCGCCTGGAGGTTGTAGCCGCCGAAGGAGGCGTAGTCCATGACACCGGTGGTGGTGCCGGACAGCTCATCGCCCACGTTCGCGACGGGGAAGGGGCGGGTGGTGTCCAGCGACATCACCTTGATGCGACCGGTGTTCTGGTCGGTGTACGAGGAGTAGAGCGTTCCGCCGCGCTGCGTCGGGTTCTCGTTCGGCTTGACCGTCACCCAGACCTCGTCGTACGCGGTCGTCGCACCCGTGACCCGGGCGTCGGCGATCTGCACACGGGTACCTTCGAGCGACTCGTACAGGTCGAGCGCGTACTTCGTCGGGTCCAGGGCCAGCGCGTCGACCGAACCGCCGCCTGCCGACGGGACATACGTGTCGGGCACGGACGCCGCGTCGAGCACGACCGGCGCGGGCAGCGCGTTGCCCGACGACAGGACCGTGACCCTGGGGGCGGTGATCTCGGTGATCGACTGGGTGGTGGTCGACGGGTAGTACTCGTCCACCTTGCCGCTGACCAGCACGGAATTGCCCACGGCGACGGTCGGTGCGGTGGTGCCGGTGAAGACGAAGACACCCTCGCTGGTACGGGCGTCCGCGTCCGGCGTGGCGTCCTGGATCCAGAAGCCGCGCGAACCGGTGGTCCGCACGCCGGTGACGATGCCGGGGACCCCGGTCACCGACTGGCCGTTCAGCGGCGAGACGCGGGTGGTGCCCTGGATGTCGTGCACCCGCACGGTGCCGGGCTCGGTCGGGTTCCCGGGGTCGCCGGGTCCCGCTCCGCCGGACGTCTCACCGGCCGCGTTGACCGGTGTCGGGGCGCCCGCGGCCAGGTCGGCGGCGTTGTTGTCGGTGTCGGCGAGCGACGTACCGCGCGCGACGGAGGCGGTGGCGGAGGCGCCCGCAGCCGGGCCGCTGCCCTCCCGCACGACCGCGGAGCCGTAGCCGACGAGGTCCACGATGCGGGTGTCGGCGGCGCAGTCGGCCGCGGTCTTGCAGGTCAGCGGGGTGGTTCCGGAGACGAGGGCGACGGTGCCGCTGGTCGCGGACATTGCCACGGTGCCGGTCGCGTCCGGGGTGGGCAGGGCGACGGTGCCGCCGGTGCCCGCGGCCTGGGCGATCAGGTAGCGGCCGCCGGGCGCGACGGACCCGGTCAGCGCGGAGACCTGCCAGAGCGAACCTGCGGACGGTGTGCCGGGCAGGTACTGGACGCTGAGGCCCGAGAGGTCGTACGCGGCCGAGCCGGCATTGGCCAGCTCGACGAAGTCGCGGGTGAGCGTCGCACCCGAGTTGCCCCCGCCCCCGTACACCTCGGAGATCACGGCGGTCGAGGACGGGGCCGCGAAGGCGGCAGGGAGCGCGGTTGCCGAGAGGGTCACGGCGACCGCGCCAGCCAGCAGGATGGAACGAGGTGTGGATATGTGCACGGTGAGATGCCCCTCAAAGTGTGATGAGGGGCCACAAGCTATGCGCGTAGACCTGGCTGTGACAAGGACTCAGAGGTTAATTCCAGAAATCGCTCCGACGACCCCCGGACCCGCACTCGAGCTCCTCCGAGGCCGGACCGCGAGTTCGCTGACCTTGAAGTCACTGGTCCTGATGTGGCTGAGGACGGTGCGGAACGCGACGTGCCCGCCGGTGCAGGGCTCGGGGTCGCGGTGGTCGAAGACCGTATGGAAGACATCCGCCCGTCACGCCCCTGCTGTAGCTGTGTCGCTGCGGGCCCTCGCGTGGATCAGCTCCGGGCGCGCTCGGCGATCAGGACCTCCAGGCCGTCCAGGATGCGGTCAAGGCCGAACTCCAGGGCCTGGTCATGTCCCTGGGTTCCGGAGCGGACCGAGGGGGCCGTCGCCGCGGCCAGGTGCGGGTAGTCTGCGCCGTGGTCCCGCAGTACCGTGCCGAGCGCGGCCAGGAACTGGGCCTCCGGTGCGCTGGAGGGGGCGGCCGCGCGGCTCTGGAGCGCGATGCCCCGAACATGGCTGGTGAGCAGCACCACCGCGTCCATGCGCTCCGCCACCGTGAGCCCGGTGCCGTCCAGCGCGGAGAGGGCCCGCTCCATCCAGCCGAGTTCCTTCGGGCCCATCAGACGCGGGCCGACCGTCGCCTCCAGTAGCCAGGGGTGACGGCGGAGCATCTCGACCAGGCCGTGCGACCAGGCCGTCAGGCGCGTCCGCCAGTCACCCTCCCCGCCCTCCGGTGCGTCGTCCAGCGCCGTTTCCACCATGACGGCGATCAGTTCCGCCTTGCCGGGCAGGTATCGGTAGAGCGACATCTTCGTCTTTCCGAGCCGCTCCGCGACCCGCTGCATGGACACGGCTCCGAGGCCTTCCGCGTCCGCGATCTCGGTGCCGGTGCGGGCGATGCCGTCGAGGGTGAGTGCGGGCTTGGGTCCACGCCGGGGCTGTGGTCCGGGTCCCCAGAGCAGACGCATCAGGTTCGTCGGGTCGTCCGTCACCGCTATCTCCTTGCCAGGAACAGAAACTGTGTCTATCGTACACAACAAGAAACAGCGTCTGCGGGACGCAATTCATATGGATCGACGATCCCGGACACAGGAGCACCTGCCATGTCCCAGAAGGTTCTGATCTCCGGCGCGAGCATCGCGGGCCCCGCACTCGCCCATTGGCTCGGTGAGTACGGTTTCGACGTCGCCGTCGTCGAGATCGCCCCGGCCCTCCGTGAGGGCGGACAGGCCGTCGACTTCCGCGGCGGGACCCATCTGACCGTCCTGGAGCGCATGGGCATCCTGGACGAGCTCCGGCGGCTGGAGACCGGCGGCAGCCCCATGCGCTTCGTCGACGAGGCCGGCAGGCCCCGGCTCGAACTGCCCGCAGACTTCGCGGGCGGAGACATCGAGGTCCTGCGCGGTGACCTCGCCCGCGTCCTGTACGAGCACAGCCTGCCCCGCGCCCGGTACCTCTTCGGGGAGTCGATCGCCGCGCTGCACGAGGACGAGGACGTCGTGCGTGTCACCTTCCGCTCCGGCGCGACCCGCGCCTTCGACCTCGTCATCGGTGCCGACGGACTGCACTCCAACGTCAGGCGCCTCGCCTTCGGCCCCGAGGACGCGTACGTGCGCCACCTCGGCCACTACGCCGCCACCTGGAGCCTGCCCAACTACGCCGGCTTCGGCTTCGGCGAGGGCTCCATCGGCTGCAACACCCCGGGCCGCCTCGCCTCCGTCGGCACCGACAACCGCAACCCCGACACCGCTCGCGCCTTCTTCGTCTTCGCCGCCGACCGGCTGGACCACGACCGGCACGACCAGCAGGCGCAGAAGGCCCTCATCACGGAGGCGTTCGCCGGAATCGGCTGGGACGTGCCCCGGCTGCTCGCCACCCTGGAGGGCGCCGACGACCTGTACTTCGACTCCATCAGCCGCGTCGACGTGGACACCTGGTCCCGGGGCCGCGTCGCCCTCCTCGGTGACGCCGCCTGCGGGGCCACCATCGGCGGCATGGGCACCGGGACCGCGATCGTCGCCGCGTACGTGCTCGCGGGGGAACTGGCCGCCCACCGCGGCGACCACGCCGCCGCCTTCGCCCGCTACGAGAGCCTGCTGCGCACCTACGCGCAGGGCTGCCAGAAGAGCGGTGACCGGACCGGCCCCTTCCTCGCCCCCGGCTCCGCGTTCGCGCTGCGCATGCGCAACTGGATGCTCAGCCGCACGTTCGTCCTCAACTGGATGCTGGAAGAGGGGAGGAAGGTCACGAACATCGAACTGCCCGACTACCGGGCGCACCGGAAATCCGCGCCGACCGTCCGCTGAAGGGGCGGGTCATACGGCAGCGACACGCGGGCAACACGCTCCGCTCGTAAGGGTGTCCATGATGCGGGAAACGGTGTGACCGGGCTACGTCATTCCGCTACGTGTGCGCCACCCGCGCAGCGCCGGTCACGCTCCGGGGACCCGGTCCAGGAAGCCGCTGACCGAGGTGATGCGCCCGTCCTCGTCGAGGGTGACGACGTCGGACCCGGCGGCGGGCGCCGAGCCGTCGGCGGTGGAGACCAGGTCCCAGCTGAAGCGGACGATGTCGTGGTGTCCTTCGGGGGCGCCGGTCAGCTTGAACTCGAAGCCGGGGAACTGCTGATGGGCACCGCTGATCACGGCCACCAGCTCGTCGTGGCCCCGCACGGAGGCCAACGGGTCGGTGTACGTGGCGCCCTCGGTGAAGGCGGCGGCGACGGCCTTCGCCAGATCCTCGGGGGTGGCCGCGTTCCAGGCGGTGAAGTAGCGCTGAACGGCGTCCTCGTACGCGGTCATTGTGCTGTCCTCTCGGTCACGGTTCCGGCCCTGCGGCCGGGCTCCTGTGCGGCTCGTGAGGAACACGATGTCCGACGCGGGAAGAAGCGTCGATTACCTCCCGGGTCATGGCCGGACGCCCCGGCGGCGTGCGGCGCTCAGGACGCTGTCCGGCCCAGGAACCCCATGAGAATTGCGTTGAGTTCCTCTGCGTGCGTCCAGCCGATGTTGTGCGGGCCGCCCGGGATTTCGACGAGACGGCTGTTCTTGATCAGGCCGGGCAGCCGCCGCCCGCAGGATTCGATGGGCAGGATGCGGTCCTCGTCGCCCTGGACGATCAGCGTCTCCACGTCGATCTTGGGCAGGTCGTCGCGGAAGTCCGTCAGCCAGGCCGGCACGCAGGCCAGCGTGGCGTGGGCCGACGCACCGGCGGCCACCGTCCACTGGAGCTGCAGCGCCTGGTCACTGATCCGGGTGCCACCGAGCTTGTCGACGTTGTTGAAGTCGTGGAGGAAGGTCGTCAGATACGCGGGACGGTCCGAGGCGATGGCGCTCATGATGCCGTCGAAGACGCTCTGGTCGACCCCCTCGGGGTTGTCCCCGGTCTTCAGGAGGAACGGCGGGATCGGGGCGATCAGTGCCGCCCGGTCGACCCGCGCGGATCCGTAATTGCCCAGGTAACGGACGACCTCGCCGGTGCCCATGGAGAACCCGACCAGGATGGTGTTCTGCAGGTCGAGCTTCTCCATGACGGCGTTGAGATCCGTGGCGAGAGTGTCGTAGTCGTACCCCGTGGTGGGCTGCGAGGAGCGGCCGAAGCCGCGCCGGTCGTACGTGATCACCCGGTACCCCGCGCGCAACAGGACCGGGAGCTGCTTCTCCCAGGATGCGCCGCTCAGCGGGAACCCGTGGATCAGGACGACGGGCTGCCCCATCCCGTGGTCCTCGTAGTACAGATGGATGCCGGCGGAGTTCTCCTCGCCAACGGTGATGTACGGCATGTCTCTCCCATCGCACGGCCCGGTCCCGTCGTGGTCCGGGTTCCTGGGGCCTCTCTTCGGAGCGTGCCCGGCTCGCCGGGGCCTGCCTGCACTCCTTAGGCCGCAGCCTGATCCGAAAAGAGAGGTCCTAGCCCATTACGCCCCCATTCGGTGGTCCGCGCACTACCGGCGGCCCTGAGCGGGTTCCTCGCACAGGTTCATGGGATTTTCACGGAGCGCCTCTACGGTGGACGTTGTGACCGAGATGAGCCCTCCCGGCTGGCATACGGACCCCGGGTATACAGGAACAGGCCCTGTCCAGGAACGCTGGTGGGACGGGAGTCAGTGGACGGATCAGCTCCGGATGCCGCCCGCGGCCGTCCGGCGCCGTCGGATCCGGATCGGCGTCGGCGTCACCGCGGGCGTGGTGGTGCTGGCCGCGATCGCGGGTGGCGCCATCCTGCTGACTGATGGATCCCACAGTTCCGAGAGCACCTCCCGCGGTGCCGTGTCGCCCGCGCCGAGTTCCCCCGGGGGACAGAACGGCCAGGGGGGTCCCGGTGGTCCCGGTGGCCCCGGTGGACGGAGTCCGGCGCCCGACCAGCAGCAACCGCCGTCCGAGGAGGGGTATGCCACGGACGCCAGCAGTGGTATCAGCCTGCCGGTGCCCGACGGCTGGACCGGCCGGTCGGCCCTGATCGGCGCCTCGGTGAGCACGGGATCCTACACATGCCCGGCCGACGCCTCACAGAAGTGCGAGCGCGGAGGGGCGTTCGCCGCCCCGGCCCAGGCGCTGAAGATCACGGCGAAGACGGCGGAGGCGGCGGCGAAGGCGGACATCTCCGTCAACGCCAAGTCGTCGTACGGCGGCAAGGCCTACGGTGCCATCACCTCGCACGAGCAGCTCAAGTCCGAGGCGGTCACCGTTGCGGGCCGCAAGGGCTATCTGGTGCGCTGGAAAGTGGTCACGAAGGAGGGCGACGACGGCTACGTCCAGTCGCTGGCCTTTGCCTCCCCGCGCTCCGCGGACATGCTGGTTGTCGTACGGTCCGGCTTCGACGTCAGCCCCAAGGCGCCCGCACTCTCGGTGATGGACGAGATCACCAAGGGGATCAAGGCGGCGGCCTCGACAGGCTCGGGATCCGGGCAGACCGCCTGAAGTGACTCGGCAGGAACCGGCCCGCGGGATTCCTTCCCCGGGCCGGTTCCGCGCGTCGGGCAAGCGTCGCAGGGGCCGGCGGCCGTATGCGGGATGCCGTCATGGCACCCCGCTGTCCATGTCACCTCCATGCGCTGATGGACCGCATATACACCGTTCCTGGGCAGTGAGCAGGAGTGAGTCCCGGCTCACCGGTACGCCCCGAACGGTCTTGGGCGCACTGGTCCTCCGCTTTCGCGTCCCGGTCGGCGACGCATATCCCGTATGCGGTCCGTCCCGGGCGGGCGGAATTCCTACGACCTGGCCATGTGGGTGTGGCCGGAGGCGACGGGGAGGCCCCGAACCATCTCGCTGGTGACACGGGGGCCCCGACTGCTGACGCCACACCCGGCGTCCCAGATCGCACCGAATACGTTACGCACACCCCGCCGGGCATACCCGCAGCTCGTCGCGCCGTTCACCCAATCATGCCCATGTTCGCCAAAACGATGTGCCTGCTCAGCAGTTGTGAACCCCTGGGCGGGTGAGGCCGGATGAGCGTCGTCCGGGACCATCCGGAACTCACACTCTCCCTGTCGTGCAGGACTCAGTGGGCTCTCCGCCGAACAGGTGAGTACGGAGCAGGGCCACGCCACCACCGCGTGCACTGTCTGTCATCTCTTCGGCCCGATCGCCGTCGTGCTGTTCGCCGGCCACCCCGACTTCGACCTGGCCGGCCACCGGAACCCGGACGCCCGACCCCGGGGCCCGGTACGGGCGTCACGTCACGCGGGTGCCGCGCCGCGGCGGTACGGCGCTCCCGGACGCCAGCGGCGAGCGGGACAGTTCGATACAGCCCCGCGCGATGAGAACGATCGCGACCAGCTCCGGCAGCAGCCACCAGCCCGTGCGCAGCTCCTCGCCGAACAGCGTCACCCCGTACAGGACGCTGATCAGCGCGTCGCCCAGTGTCAGCATCGGCTGGACGGCGACCAGGGTGCCCGCCTGGAGCGCGTTCTGAAGGAGGAACAGCGCACCCACCCCGGCGGCGGCGGTGGCGTACAGCTGCCAGGACGTCATGAGCGCGGTCACCCCGTCGTCACCGAGCCGCCCCATGGCGTCCTTCATCAGCGCGGCGGTGAGCGAGTACCCACACGCGGCGGCGAGCCCGAGCAGCGCCGCCCGGGGGTTCCCGCGGGTGCTCATCGCGCCGGTGATCAGCGCGGCCTCGAAGATCCCTGTCAGGATCAACGCCGGGACCCAGGCCGCGCCCTGCACCGACGTGCTGCCGCCGCCCGGAGCGGCGGAGGCCATGCCGAGGGCCAGCCCGACGGTCACGGCAGCCACGCCGTACCAGACTCCGCCCGGTACCCGGACCCGAATCACGAACCCGGCCAGCAGCAGCGCCGCCGGGAGTTCGATGACGAAGATCGGCTGGACCACCGCGATCGGCCCGGTGGCCAGCGCGACGGCCTGGCAGACGGCGGCGACGATCACCAGCCCGATTCCGGCCAGCCACACCTTCTGGCGCAGCAGATGGCCGATCAGCGACAGGTGCATCGCCTTCGTGTCGGGTACGGCGAGGGCTGCACGGCGTTGCAGTACGGACGCGGCGCCGTTGCTGAGCGCGGTCAGGATGGCGAACAGGACGCTGATCACCCGTCCATGATGCGGGCGGCCCGCGCGCAATCCGGGGTCCTTCCGCCCTGCGGTGCGGCGGCCGCGGGAAGGAACGAGACGATGCGATTGCGGACGGGAGTTGTCCGCATATCCGCGTACCGTGCCGTTCATGCCCGCGAAGACGAACCCCGCCGCACGAGCCGCATCCGCCCAGCCCCCGCGGCTCACGCCCCGCGCACTGGGCCGGGCCACCCTGGAGCGCCAACTGCTCCTGCGCCGGACCCCGATGTCCGCGAAGGAAGCCGTCGGGCATCTCGTCGGGTTGCAGGCGCAGAACAGCAAGCCGCCGTACTACCAGCTCTTCGCCCGGCTTGAAGGCTTCGACCCGGCCGAGCTCTCCGCGCTGATGGGGTCCCGCGAGGTGGTCCGCATCGTCACCCTCCGCTCCACCATTCACACCCACACCGCCGACGACGCGCTGACCCTGCGTCCGCTGGTCCAGCCGGCCCGCAGCCGGGAGCTGAAGATGTTCCGGCAGGGGCTCGGCGGGGTGGACCTGGACCGGCTCGCGGCGATCGGCAGAGAGCTCGTCGAGGAGCGCCCGCGCACCCCGAAGGAACTCCGCGAGGCACTGCTCGCGCAGTGGCCGGACGCCGACCCGCAGGCCCTGACCTTGGCCGTCCGCTGCACCCTGCCCCTGGTCCAGGTCACCCCGCGCGGGCTCTGGGGACGGAGCGGACAGGTCGCGCTGACCACCGTCGAGCACTGGCTCGGCCGGCCGTCGGAGCCGACACCCGCACCCGACGCAACCGTGCTGCGCTACCTCGGCGCCTTCGGACCCGCCTCCGTGAAGGACATGCAGATGTGGGCCGGACTGACCCGGCTGCGGGAGGTCTTCGAGCGGCTGCGGCCGCGGCTGATCACCTTCCGCGACGAGCACGGCGTGGAACTCTTCGACCTGCCGGACGCCCCGCGCCCCGACCCGGACACCCCCGCCCCGCCGCGCTTCCTGCCCGAGTTCGACAACGTCCTGCTCGGCCATGCGGACCGCACGCGTGTCATCCCGCCGCAGTTCAAAGGACGCAACGGGAACGGCAATCAGGCGTACGGCGCCGTGCTCGTCGACGGCTTCCTCGCGGCGATCTGGCGGTTCGGCGCGCCCGGGCAGAAACCCGGCGGCGAGGGGACCGTCACCGTGCAGGCGCTGGGCAGGCTGAGCCCGGCGGAGCGCGAAGCCGTCACGGAGGAGGGGCTGCGGATGCTCGCCACGATGGGACCCACGGACCCGGCCGCACACGACATCCGGTTCGCCCCCTTCGTCGACTTCGGGGACTGACCGGGATCGGGGCTCAGAGGCTGTCGGGCTACCTTCGATCGGGAAGCGTGCGTGCCAGGGCACGACCGCCCGATCAGAGGTGGACCGACAGCCTCTCAGTCGGCACGGCCCGTCGCCGCCACCGTCACGCCCAGACCGATCATCGCGAAGCCACCCGCCCCGCCGATCATCGACAGCCGCCTGTCCGACCGGGCGAACCAGCTCCGGGCCGCCGACGCGCCGAGCCCCCACAGCGTGTCCGTCACCAGCCCGATCGCGATCGGCACCAGCCCCAACAGCAGCATCTGCACCGGGAGATGGCCGGTCGACGGGTCCACGAACTGGGGGAGTACCGCGGCGAAGAAGACGATGCCCTTGGGGTTGGTGACGCCGACGACCACACCGTCCACCACCGTCCGCAGATCACCGCGCGCGGGCCGCTCCGGCGACGCCTCGACAGCCCCCAGCCTCAGCTCCTTGCGGTGCCGGAACGCCTGCATGCCCAGGAGGACCAGATACGCCGCACCCGCCAGCTTCACCGCCACGAAGACCATCACCGAGCGTTCGACCAGCGAACCGATGCCCAGCGCGACCGCCACCACCAGGACGTACGAACCGGCGACATTGCCCAGTACCGTGGCCAGCGCGGTGCGGCGGCCGTGGGCCAGCGCCCGGCCGATCACGAAGAGGACGCTCGGCCCCGGGATCACGATCACCAGCAGGGACATCGCCGCGAAGGCAAGATATTGATGCGTGGACACCATGTCCGTCACCCCCTGGCCCCGACCGTACGGCAGAGACCCCGGCGGACGTCAGGCGCGCGACCGAGGCGGACGACCGGCGCGCACCTACGGCAACAGCCCCGCCCGGCGCGCCGCCACGACCGCTTCCAGCCGGGTGTGCGCCCCCAGCTTCCGCATCGCCGCGCGCAGATACCCCTTCACCGTCTCCGGCCGCAGCCCCAGCCGGTCGGCCGCTACCGCGTTCGTCGCGCCCGCGGCCACACAGGCGAGGACATCGATCTCGCGCGGCGCCAGCTGCACCCCGCGGGCGCTCGGTACCGGTGTCCCGGACGCCGAGGCCAGCCGCCCGCACACCGAGAGGAGTTCCTCGCGAAGCGCCGGGTCGGTCACCCTCGGGACCAGCGCGCGCAGCTCGCGGTGCGCCTCGCGGACGTCCTCCCAAGCACCCGGCGCCGCCCGCGGGTCCGTCACCTGGTCCCGGGTGAACGCAAGGACCTGCTGCACCTCGTCGTGCACGGCGAGCGCCTGTTCCACGTCGCGGGCCGCCGCGACGGCCGCGTCGAACGTACGGTCCCCGAGGGTGAGGGGCTCGCGCAGCGCCCCGTACAACACGCCCCGTACCTTGCGGCGTACGACGACGGGCACCGCGACCACCGAGCGCAGCCCCTCCGCGGCGACCGCGGTGTCGTACTCGTGGCTGATGTGCCGCGACGACGGGTAGTCGGTCACCGCGCACGGCCGGGACAGGGCGATCGACTTGCCGCCGAGTCCGCTGCCCGCGGTGATGACAAGGCCGCGCAGCGCCGTGGTCTGCGCCCCGTTGAGCTCCGCGATCCTGGCGTGACGCGCATCCGACAGCAGTCCGCCGAACGCCACGGGCAGCCCGCTCGTCCGGCGCAACCGCAGCAGGGCCGCTTGCATCTCGACCGCTTCGACCGGTTCCGGCACGCTGTCGCCTCTCTGCCCCGCCTGCGGTACCCCCGTTCGGGGGTGGTGAGAGCTGGGCCACTGTTTACATGATGTTAAGGGGCCGGTCCGGTCCGCAATAAGGAGGGCATATGTCGGCAACCAGCGCGACGGAAACGTTCCGGGCCGCCCGGGACTTTCTGCTGCAGCATCGCGAGGACTACGCGACGGCGTACGAGGGCTTCCGCTGGCCCCGGGCCGGCCATTTCAACTGGGCGCTGGACTGGTTCGACGTCATCGCGGAGAACAACGACCGCACCGCCCTGCACATCGTGGAGGAGGACGGCCGCCGCACCGAGGTGTCCTTCGCCGCGATGTCCGCCCGCTCCAACCGGGCCGCGAACTGGCTCCGCGCCCAAGGGGTACGCGCCGGCGACCGGATCCTCGTCATGCTCGGCAACCAGGTCGAACTGTGGGAGACGGCCCTCGCCGCGATGAAGCTGCGCGCCGTCGTCATCCCCGCCACCCCGCTCCTCGGCCCCGTCGACCTGCGCGACCGGGTGGAGCGCGGCCGGGTCCGGCATGTGATCGTGCGGGACGCCGACGCCGCCAAGTTCGACGAGGTGCCCGGCGACTACACCCGGATCGCCGTCGGCGAGGACGTACCGGGCTGGCTTTCCTACACCGGCGCCGACGAGCTGCCGGAGAGCCTCGAGACGGACGGGGAGACCGACGCCGACGAGCCACTGATGCTGTACTTCACCTCCGGCACGACCGCCCGCCCCAAGCTGGTCGAGCACACCCATGTCTCCTACCCCGTGGGTCACTTGTCGACGATGTACTGGATCGGTCTCAAGCCCGGGGACGTCCACCTCAACATCTCGTCGCCGGGCTGGGCCAAGCACGCCTGGTCGAACCTCTTCGCGCCGTGGAGCGCCGAGGCGACCGTCTTCATCTTCAACTACACCCGGTTCGACGCGGGCCGCCTGATGGCCGAAATGGACCGCTCGGGCGTCACCAGCTTCTGTGCCCCGCCCACCGTCTGGCGGATGCTGATCCAAGCCGACCTCTCCCAGCTGAACACCCCACCGCGCGAGGTCGTCGCCGCCGGAGAGCCACTGAACCCCGAGGTCATCGAGACGGTCCGGCGCGAGTGGGGCGTCACGATCCGGGACGGCTTCGGTCAGACCGAGACCGCCGTCCAGGTCGCCAACACCCCCGGCCAGGTACTGAAGGCCGGTTCGATGGGACGGCCCTGTCCCGGCTTCAGGGTCGAGCTCCTCGACCCGGTCACCGGTGAGCCCGGTGCGACCGAGGGCGAGATCTCCCTCGACCTGTCGTACCGCCCGGTCGGCCTGATGACCGGCTACCACGGCGACCCGGACCGTACCGCCGAGGCGATGGCCGACGGCTACTACCGCACCGGCGACATCGGCTCGCGCGACGAGGACGGCTACATCACCTATGTCGGCCGTGCCGACGACGTGTTCAAGGCGTCCGACTACAAGATCTCGCCGTTCGAGCTGGAGAGCGCGCTGCTGGAGCACGAGGCGGTCGCCGAGGCCGCGGTCGTGCCCGCCCCCGACCCGGTCCGGCTTGCCGTCCCGAAGGCGTACGTCGTCCTGGCGGAGGGCTGGGAGCCCGGCCCGGACACGGCGAAGGTTCTGTTCGCGCACTCGCGGGCGGTCCTCGCCCCATACAAGCGGATTCGCCGACTGGAGTTCGCCGAGCTGCCGAAGACCGTCTCCGGAAAGATCCGCCGGATCGAGCTGCGCGAGCGCACGGCCCAGGGCGCCGGCACCGAATACGACGAGGGGGACCTGCGATGACCGGACGGACCGGGAGTGCCGCGCCCTGCGGCCCTGCGGCGGATCCGGGAACGGCTCGCCACTGAGGTGCTGGCCCTGCGAGGGGCCAACACCGACGCGGTGATCGCCAAGCTCAATCCGATCATCAAGGGCTGGGCTGCCTACTACCGGATCGGGGTGTCCAAGCGGGCGTTCAACTCGCTGGACGCCTACGTGTGGAGACTGGTCCACAAGTGGGACAGGTTCTCATGGCACCGGCACCGTAGCCCCGATCCAGCTCTGGCTTCGCTCGTCAACCGCAGGCGCAGCCCTCAGGCCTTCGGCTGGGTGAAGCGGATGCTGTTGCCGAAGGGGTCGCGGAGGCCGCAGTCGATGCCGTACGGGCGCTCGGTGGGTTCCTCGGTGAACGGGCCGGTACGTCCAGCGGCTGCGCGTACGCACGGTCCATCGCGTCCCGTGCCCGGAGCATGCGGCGGTTGGTCTCTTCGGCGGCGCGGCTCACGCCGCCATCACACCACGATCCTGCGCCGTCCGTGGCATATCCGGTGACCGATCCTCTGCGCCCCCCAGCGCAAGGTGGTGCACCATGGCTGACGTGTGCGTATAAGACCGGCCGGCAATTGGGGGGCGGCGTCCTCGGACGGGAACTCGCTCGGCCCCGAGGTCCCGGGGCGCGGTCAGGCGGCTTCGATGATGTCGCCGGCAGCGCGGCGGGTCGCCGCCGCCCACTCGATGAGCAGTACCTCGTACGCCGCGGACTCCACGGACGACCAGTCCTGCCCGGCTCGCGCGTCCACCAGCGCACGGATCGCCTCGTTCGCCTCGACGGCGGACGGGTGCGTCGGCTGGGCGGCGTGCAGCGGGTCGGAAGAGGGGGAGTGCCGTGGAATTAAGACCATGGGCGCCATCTTACGGCCGCCCACTGACACAGCCCGAACAATTGTGGCCCCAGGGGCGAACGTGACCGATTGCACTCGCTGTCGCCGACCGGTTCCGCTCCGGGGCCAGGGGGGTGACGCCCGGTCAGAGTTCGCGTCGCATGCAGACCCTCGGCCAGCGGTCCAGGCCGTGTTCCGCCTCCTCCGCCCTGATCTTCCGCAGCCCGTCGGTGAGTTCGGCCTCCGCGAGCGTACGGAAGCCGAGGCGCGTGTAGTACGGCGCGTTCCACGGGACATGGGAGAACGTCGTCAGGGTGAGGGCGGCGAGCCGCCGGTCGCCCGCCCAGCCGGCCAGGTGGTCGATGAGCGCGCGGCCCACGCCGCGCCGGGCGGAGGACGGATGGACCGAGACCTGCTCGACATGGGCCGCGCCGTCGACCTCGTCGGCGATCAGATAGCCGACGGGGCGGTCGTCGGATTCGATGGCCACCCAGGCGCGGCCGGCCCTGCGGTAGTCGTCCAGCAGGTCGAGGGGTGGCGGGTCGTCGTCCGAGACGGCGGACATGCCGAGGGTGCGGAACGGTTCGCCGGCGGCGCGTTCGATGTCCTGGAGCAGCGGGAGATCGGAGCGGCGTGCGGGACGGATACGCATGCCGCCAGTATGGCGTCGGCGGCCGGTTCGGAAGCGGGCGACGGACATCAGGATCAGGGAATCCGGAAGACCGGGGCCTCGTGGTGAAGCCGGAGCCGGGGATTGGGCTCGCCCTCGCGCGGCCCGGTTCCGTCGTGGACGGGCCGGACCGCATTGGGCTCCTTGGCGGGCGGTCAAGCACAGCAAACGCCCGCCAAGGGTGATGCTGCTGGTACTGAGGGGGCGTGCGGAGGCGTGTGTCGATTCCCGCGCGACCCCAATGTCATCTGTAGCGCATGCAGTTGATTCGCTACCTTCTGTAGTGAGCTGATCGCGCACGGCGACATTGGGGTTGGCGTGTGCGGCAGCGGGATCGGAGAAATGAACGTGAATACTTGCAAGCGGTGGGCTGTGGGCCTGGGGGCCGTCGCGATCAGTGCCGCGCTGATGTCGGGCTCATTCAGCCCGGCCGTCGCCAGCGACTCCGCGGGGGCAGCCCCACGCTCCGTCGTCGCCAAGCAGCTGACCCTGAGACTGGCCGCCGCTCCGGGCCAGGTCGCCAACGTACAGGGAGCGGCCCAGGGCAACGGCGTTCCGATCATCCAGTACCCGTGGGCCGGTGCGGCCAACGAGCGCTGGGAAGCGAATGCGGTCGGGGGCGCCTACTACCGGTTCAAGTCCGTCAGCAGCGGCAAATGCCTCAACGTCAACGGCGGCGGTAACGGCAATGGGGCCCCGGTCATCCAGTACACCTGCAGCAACTCCGACAACGCACTGTGGAGGCTCGTGCCCCAGGGCATCGGTTACCAGATCGTCGTCAAGTCCAGCAACAAGTGCCTCAACGTCGCGGGGGGAGTAGGCGCCGGACGCCCCCTCATCCAGTACGACTGCACAGCCCAGGGTGCGACCAACGATGTCTGGCTGCCCGTCTGGGAACCCAACAACCTCTGAGTCCTCGCGGGAGCCCGTGGGGCAGGCGTTGAGGCGTTGACACCGTGTGGCTGGGTTCTCTTTCGAGGGACCCAGCCATGTTCGCTCGTGGGCAGCGGAGGACGGACAGCGCGAAGATCTGGCACGCCGCTGGTCGCACGGATCGATCCGTCGGGCGGCCGGCGGGGCGACGCGGGCGACCGCGTACCGGCTACCTCTGTGACGTGTCTGCCAGGCTGCCGATGCGGCTCTCCCAGCCCTCGCCGGCAGTCGCCGGGGGCCAACCGTGTGACCTGCCCAGCTCCACGGGAAGAGGAGTGCCGCTGCCTCGGCTTGCCGTGCCTATCGTGAAAAGACACACCAGCGGCTGGCGTCGAGGCGGGGCAGACGTGACGGAACCGGAGATCGATTACGCAGCGGTGTTCCAGGCACTGCCCGGTGCGGTGGCGCTGCTGACCCCGCAGCTGGTCTACGCGGACGTCAACGAAGAGTTTTTGCGCGTGTTGGGCCGCACCCGCAGCCAAGTCACCGGTCGCTACTTGCGCGACGATTTTGCCCACAGCCCGAACGACCCCGGCGTGGCCGTGGTGCGCAACATCGAGGCGTCTCTACGTCGGGTGACGGAAACCGGTGAGCGCGACACCATGGAGGTGCAGCGCTACGACATGGAGGATCCCGACCGGCCCGGGGTGCGGGACGAGCGATACTTGACCATGATCAACATTCCCGTCTTCGGTTCGGACGGGCGGGTGGCGCTGCTGATGCACCGCGTGGAGGACGTCACCGAACTCATCCGCGCCCGCGTAGTCGCGCTGAGCCTGCAAGAGGCGATGCTGCCCGCTCTCCGCCCGGTCGGGCGCCACCCGGCGGCCGCACGCTACCGGCCCGCCGTCGACGCGCTGGACGTGTGCGGTGACTGGTACGACCTGGTCGAACTGCCGGGCGATCGCATCGCGGTCGCCGTCGGCGACGTCGTCGGCCACGGCCTGCCTGCGGCCCAGGTCATGGGGCAATTGCGCAGCGCGCTCAGCGCCGCCTCCCGTGTCACCCAAGGCCCCGCCCGTGCTCTGGAGGCCCTCGGGCTGTACGCCCGCTCGGTCGACGGCGCCGAGAACACCACCGTGGCCAGCACGTTCATTGACTGGAACACCCACACCATCACCTACAGCAGCGCGGGCCACCCTCCGCCGGCCCTCCTGCACACGGACGGAACCGTCGAGTTCCTGGACCAGGCCACCGCCCCCCCGCTCGGCGCCCGCCCCGAACCCGCCCCCCGGCCCCAGGCCACCGCGCCCTTCACCGAGGGGTCCGTCCTCGTGCTGTACACCGACGGCCTGATCGAGCGCCGCCGCGAAGACATCGACACCGGTCTCGCACGGCTCGCCCGCTCCCTGGCCCGCCACCGGACAGCCGACCCCGAAACCCTCGCGGACGCACTGCTGGCCGACCTGCTTCCGCTCGGCGGCGTCACCGACGACACCGCCCTGGTCATCGTGCAGCTTTGACCCGGCCGCCGTGTCCGCAGCAGCGCGCTTCAGCTGCCTTGATGATTCCTCTTCGTGGCCGCCGGCTGTCAGTCCTCGTCCGGGATGGCCTGGGCACCGTTCCGTCCAGGCATCCGGACGAAAGCCGGGTTGGTCGAGATCGCTGAAGACTCCATGCGGTCGGCCTCATCGGACGCGCCGTCGGCGCGCAGCGCCCGGATCAGGTCATGTACGACCACCGCCTGGTTCCAGTCGTACGCTCCGCCCTGATAGATGGCCAGTGCGGCCTCCAGGTCGCAGCGTGCTTCGTCCAGCTGACCCAGTTCGCGGTGGGCGACACCTCGCAGGTGCCTGGCCATGGCCTCCGCGTACGCGTCGCCGGCCCGCCGGGTCACCTCGATCGCCTCGGTGAGGGGTGCCAGTGCCTCGCCCGGTCGGCCCTGCCTCAGGTGCAGCAGGCCGACGTCCCGCTGGGTGTGGGCGTACCACATGTCGTCCCCGAGCTGCCGGAACAGGCCGAGGGCCGCCTGTGCCGAGACCCAGGCGTCGTCGAACCGTTCCATGCCGGCGTACACACGGATCCGCGCGTTGTCGATGCGGCCGATCCACTGCCGCTCGCCCATCGGGCCCAGGATGTCCTCGGCCTTGTCGTAGGCCTCCAGCGCGTCCTGGCGGCGGGCGAGCAGCCGGTAGATCTTGCCCAGCGCGTACTGGCTCCGCGCTTCCCAGACCCTGTCATTCAGGACGCCGAAGTCACGGATCGCCTGCTCCAGGAGCGGAGCGGCCTCCTCGGGCCTGCGCAGGTATCCGAGCGTCTCGGCCAGGGTGCGCCGAAGGCGCGCCTGCGCCCGCCTGTCCCCGAACTCCTCGGCCAGCCGCAGTGCCTCCCGCTGGCTCTCCTCCGCCTTCTCGGGCTGCCCGCGCCACCGCTGGAACTCGCCCAGCTTCTCCAGAGAGGCCTGGACGTGCCACAGGTCGTTCTCCGCGCGCAGTTCCCCCACGGCCGTGGTCATGTGGTCCAGGGCTGCCGGATAGTCGCTCTTGGCCGCGTAGGCGCGCGCGACGACCATCCGGTCCCGTGCCGTCAGCGTGACGGCGGGATCCGGGGATCCGCCCGGGAGGAACAGCTCCAGGGCCGCGTCCGGCAGTTGGTTCCCCAGGGCGACCACGGCGCGGCCGCGACGCAGGCTCCGGACCACCCGGGTCCGCTGCTCTGCCCTCTCGTCGAAGAGATACCGGGCGGAGTCCGGGGACAGGTTCACGTCGTCGAGAAAGTACGTCAGGCCCTCGGCGATCTCCGCTCCCTCGGGCTCCATGCCCAGGCGACGGGCGCGGGCGATCGCCCACTGGATGCGTTCGCTCTCCTCCGCTACCCAGGAGCCGGCTGTCCTGCGCTCCAGGTCTCCCGCCCGCTGGCCGGATGCTTCGGCACCGAGTTCCGGGGCCCGGCCCGCCGCCAGGTAGACGACGGCTTCTCGGTAGGCACCGATCAGACGCTGCTCGGTGCTGCGGCGCTCCTCCGGGGGCAGGCCTTCATACTGCTCCCGGGCGAAGACGCGCACCAGGTCGTGGAGGCCGTAGGAGGGCTCCGCGTCGTCGCTCCGGTGGGCCTCCAGCAGGCCTACGCCGACGAGTTCGTCGCACACCCCTCCCGCCGTCGCCGGAGTCGGCAGGCTCCCCCTGACATGCCAGTCGGTCAGCGTACCCACGGGAAGGTAGGACATCAGCCCGAACGCCTGCCGCGCGCTCTCCGGCAGGTCCCGGTAGATGAGGGAGAGACATGCCTGGAGGCTGTCGTTCTCGTAGACCAGCTCGTGCAGCCGCGCGTGTTCGTCCGCGAGCCTCGCTCGCATCCGTCGGAGCGTCAGGTCCCCCCGTGCGCTGATCTTCCCGCCGACGATGCGCAGCGCCAGCGGAAGCCGGTCGCAGAACTGCACGATGTCCAGGGCCGCGGCGGGTTCCGCGGCGACGCGTTCCCGGCCCGCGTGGGCGCAAAGGATCTCCAACGCCTGGTCCTCCGCGGGGAGTTCCACCTTCAGCGGGTGGCGCCTGGTGATGTTCCCCGCCGACAGGTTCCTCCTGCTCGTCACGAGTACCGAGCAGCCGGCCCCCACAGGAAGAAGCGGCTGGATCTGTTCCGTGCTGTGCGCGTTGTCGAGCACGATCAGCAGGCGCATGGCGTTCGTGAGGCTGCGGAAGCGGGTGGCGCGGTCGTCGACGCTGCGGGGGATGTCCTCCTGCGCCGTCCCCAGGTTCCGGAGGAACACCTCCAGGACCTCCGCGCTGTCGCGCGGCGTGGCGGTGCCGCCTCTCAGGTCGACGTACAGCTGACCGTCGGGGTAGTGCTCCTTGACGCGGTGCGCCGCGTGCAGGGCGAGGGCCGTCTTCCCGGTACCGGCCGCGCCGTGGACGACGGTCACGGCACACTGCCCGGCAGACGGGTCCGCGGGCAATGTGCCACTCATCGGGGCCGGCACGTCCCGGAGCCGCTCGATGAGGCTGTTGCTGAGCGCCTCCCGCCCCACCAGTAAGTGTTCCGGGGGGAGTTGGTGGCGCTCTTCAAGCCCGGCCCGTACCGACACGGCCAGGTCGTCCGCCGAGTGGCGGTACAGGAACACGGTCAGGCCGGCCACGACCACGGCGGCGCCCACGAAGGCGCCGAGCGCCCACTCGTCCTTCAGCTCACTGAAGATCAGGTCCCCGGTCATCCCGCCGACGGCCGCGACCGCCGTGGCACTCCCGAGCAGGAGCCGCTTGCGATGGGTCTGCACCTGAACCGACACCCTGTCCCCCCGGAGTCAATGTGGGCGGATGATGGCACGAATCAGCCGCCCGTGACGTGCGAAGGCATTGAATCGAGACACTCAGTCCACGCGGTCCCACCCGAGCCACAATGGCGCGATGGGGGGTGCGCGTCCTCGGCTGAGGCCGGGGACCGCCGGGGAGCCCGTCGTCGGCGGCGCGGGCGGCCACCACCGAATCCGCGCTCCTTCCCCAGTCGGCCCTGTGCCGGCGCTCCCGGCGGTCCGGGAGTCGTGCCGCCGTGCCCTCCGCCCACTCCGGCCGCGCGGGGGATGGGGGCGGGGGACTCGGCCGCAACACAAAGCGAAATGTACGTACAACAGAAGTGGGATTTCAGCAGGTGTCTTGCGCATCAGAACCGCGCGGCCTAACGTAAATGTACGTACATTAACCTAGTGTGGGAGGGTTCTCTTGGCGACCAAGCAGCACCACCGGACCGTGATCATCGGCGGCGGGACCGCGGGTATCTCGGTCGCGGCTCGGCTTCGCCGTGCCGGTGAACAGGACGTCGCAGTACTCGATCCGAGCCTTTACCACCACTATCAACCGTTATGGACGCTGGTCGGCGGCGGACGAGCGCCGTTGAAGGAGAGCATCCGCCCGCAGGAGTCCGTCATACCGAAGGGCGTGCGGTGGATCCGCCGCGCCGCGGTGGCCGTCGACCCCGAGGGCCAGGAGGTGAAGCTGGACGACGGCGGCACTGTCTCCTACGACCACCTCGTGGTCTGTCCCGGCATCCAGCTGGACTGGGACCGCGTGCCCGGCCTGGAGGCCGGGCTCGGCAAGGACGGCCTGTCCAGCAACTACCTGCCGCGTACCGCCCCCGCGACCTGGCGCTTCATCCGCGAGACCCGCTCGGGCAGCGCGGTGTTCAGCATGCCGACGGGCGCCATCAAGTGCGGCGGCGCCCCGCAGAAGATCGCCTATCTCGCCGCCGACTTCTGGCGCGGGCAGGGCGTCCTCGGCAAGATCGACGTTCACCTCGTGATCCCCGGTGCCGCCATCTTCGCCGTTCCGGAGTTCGCGCGCGTGCTTGACGACGTGGTCCGCCGGTACGGCATCAACGTCCACTACGGCAGCGAGGTCACCGAAGTGCGGCCCGAGGCCCGCGAAGTGGTCGTCACCGACCTGGGCACCGGGGGCAGGACGACCCTGCCGTACGACATGGCCCACCTCGTACCGCCGCAGAGCGCCCCGGACTGGATCAAGCGCAGCCCGCTCGCCGGCGCCGACGACCCGGCCGGCTACGTCGAGATCGACAAGCACACGATGCGGCACGTCAGGTACCCCAACGTCTGGGCCCTCGGTGACGCCGGATCGTCCCCGAACTCCAAGACTGGCGCGGCCGTGCGCAAGCAGGCGCCCGTGGTCGTCGAGAACCTCCTCGCCACGATGAACGGCCGGGAACCCACGGCCACCTACAACGGCTACTCCTCGTGCCCGCTGACCACGGCCCGCAACAAGATGCTGCTCGCCGAGTTCGACTACAGCGGGCAGCCCACCCCGTCGATCCCGGTGATCGACACCATCCGCGAGCGCACCGACATGTGGTACCTCAAGCGGCGCGGCCTGCCGTTCCTCTACTGGAGCCTCATGCTCCGCGGGCTCGCCTGATCGGACGCCCGAAGGCCGCAAACGGTCCGACCGCCGCACCTGCCGGGCCCGGCAGGTCGTACCCGCGGCCCAGCCCCGGCGACCACCGCCGCCCTGCGCCCGGCCACCTTGCCGTCGTGGCGTCGCACCCGTGACGAGCGGCCGCACCGACACGCCATTCGCACCCCGGGCCCCACGCCCCCGGCGCGCAACCACCGTTCATCCTCAGGAGCCCGTCATGACGAACCCCACCGGACCGCTGGTCTTCGTGCAGTTCTACCTTGACTGCCTTTCCCACGCCTCGTACCTCGTCGGCGACCGCACCACCGGCCGGGCCGTCGTGGTCGACCCCCAGCGCGACGTCAACGACTACATTGCCACCGCCGAGCGTCACAGCCTGACCATCGAGCGGGTCATCGAGACCCACATCCACGCGGACTTCCTCTCCGGTCACCTGGAGTTGGCCGAGCGCACCGGCGCCCGCATCTCCTACGGCTCCGCCGGCACGCTCGACTTCGACACCGATCCCCTGGACGACGGCGAGCACCTCAGCCTCGGCGAGGTCGACCTGGAGATCCTGCACACCCCGGGCCACACCCTCGAGTCGATCTGCGTCGTCGTACGCGAACACGCCGGCGACGCCATTCCCTACGGGGTTCTCACCGGCGACACGCTGTTCATCGGCGACGTCGGCCGTCCCGACTTGCTCAGCGCCCGGGGCTGTTCCGCCGAGGAGATGGCCCGTGCCCTGTACCACTCCACCCGCGAGCGCCTGCTCACCCTCCCCGACGACACGCGCGTCTACCCGGCGCACGGAGCCGGCTCGGCCTGCGGCAAGAACCTCTCGACCGAGCTGAGCTGCACGATCGGCATCCAGCGCCGTAGCAACTACGCCCTGGCCGACATGACCGAGGACGAGTTCGTCTCCGTCGTGAACGAAGGCCAGCCTGCCGCGCCCGCCTACTTCGCCTTCACATCCGTGCGCAACCGCCAGGCCCGTCCGGTCCTGGACGAGGACACCCCCATCCCCTCCCTCACCCCGGACGCCTTCCTCGAGGCCCGGGCGGGCGGCGCCACCATCCTGGACACGCGGGACCCGGAGTCGTTCGCCTCCGCCCACGTGTCTGGCGCGGTCAACGTACCCCTCGGCGGCCGGTTCGCCGAGCTCGTCGGCGAGGTGCTCGACGCCCGGGACGGCATCATCCTGTGCGGGGATCCGGCCACCGCGCGCGAGGCCCGCAACCGTCTCGCCCGCATCGGCTTCGACCGGGTCCTCGGCGCCCTGACCACCGGGGTCGACGCCGTCGGCGCCGAATACCTGACCGCCGCCGTGCGTGTGGAGGCCGCCGCCCTCGCCGGCCAGCTCGCCGAGGGCGCGGACGGCTTCGAGCTGGTGGACGTGCGCGGCCTGGGCGAGGTGCGCGACAACGGCACCATCCCCGGCGCCCGCCTCATTCCGCTGCCCGAACTGGTCGCCCGCCTGAGCGAACTGCCGACCGATCAGCCGCTGACCGTGTTCTGCGCCAGCGGCAACCGCTCATCGGTGGCCGCGTCCGTGCTGCGCGCCCGCGGCTTCGACACCACCGACCTGCGCGGCGGCTTCTCCGCATGGCACGGCGAGGTCGCGCACCCCGCAGACACGGCCCCGGGTGGCGTCCCGGCGTGAGCGTCCTGATCCTCGCCCTGCTCTGCGGAGCCGTGGTCGGCCTGGCCCTCGGCGCGCTCGGCGGCGGCGGGGGCGTGCTCGCGGTCCCGGCCCTGGTATACCTCCTGGGCGTCGCACCCGCCGACGCCGGGACCACCAGCCTGGTCGTCGTCACCGCCACCTCCGTCACCGCCCTCGCCCGCCACGCCGGCACCGGCAACATCCGCTGGCGCACCGGCGCGCTGTTCGCCGCGGCCGGCGTGGCACCCGCCATCGGAGCGTCCGTGCTCGTGCACCGTATCCCGCAGGCCGTGCTGACCACCGCGTTCGCCGTCCTGGCCGCGCTCGCCGCCGCGGCGATGCTGCGCGGTACCCGCACGGCGCACCGCACCCGCCAGATCGCCGCAGCCGCGACGGCCGCCCCGAAAGCCACCGCACCCGGGTCGGCCGTGACGGCCGTCGTATCCCGCTCCGGCCGACCCGGGAGCACGGAGGCGACCGCCGCCCGGGCGGCGCCCCGACCGGCCGGCGGGACGACCGCGGCCGCGGACGGCGGGGGCGGCCCCGTTGCGAAAGACGCAGGCGGCGGTGACGACGCCGACATCCCCGGGGGGCCCGCCAGCAGGGACGGGCACCTGCGCACCGCCGCGGCCGGGGCCGGCCTGGGCGCTGTGACCGGGCTGCTGGGAGTCGGCGGCGGCTTCCTCGCCGTACCCGCCCTGGTGTCCGTGCTCCGCCTGCCGATGCGGATGGCCGTCGGCACCAGCCTCGTAGTCATCCTCATCAACTCGGTCGTGTCCCTCACCACCCGCCTGGCGGCAGAGGGCACCTCCCTCGACCTCGCGATCTTCGGCCCGTTCGTGGGCGCCGCCATCCTCGGCGCCTGGGACGGCAAGCGGCTGGCATCCAAGCTGTCCAGCACCGCGCTGCAGCGGGCCTTCGCCGCCCTGCTACTCGCGATGGCCCCGTTCATGCTGATCGACGTCTTCCTCTGATGGCTCCCGGACTGCCGCCGCCTGCACGGATCGGCTGCCGCCGGGGCCGGCGGGGCCTGCGAACCCGTCGCGGGACCGCCGGCGTCCGGCGACCGAGCGGCGGTCACGGGCGCCGATCACGTCGGGTCGCCGCACCTCCGGCCCAGGGCCGGCGCACCCTCGGTCGAGGAGCCGGCGGGCCCAGGTTTGCACTGTCTTCCCGAATGTACGAACATTTACCCTGCGTCCGCACAAGCCGTCCGACCCCGAACCCCAGGAGGGCGCCGGTGACCTCCCAACCCGCCCCCCGTCCCCTCACCCGATCCGCGGGCAAGCCGCTATGGGCACAGCTGCGCGCCGACCTGCTGCGCCGTCTCGGAGACGGCGAATTCCGCGACGTCTTCCCCGGCGAGCATGACCTCGTCGCCGAGTACCAGGTCAGCCGGCACACGGTCCGTGAGGCTCTGCGCCAGCTTCGCGCGGAGGGCCTCGTCACCGCCCAGCGCGGCAGGGTCTCCCGGTTCACCGCGAACCGCCCGCTGGAGCAGAAGGTCGGTGAAGCGTACAGCCTCTTCCGCTCCGTCGAGGAGGTCGGCGCCGTCCAGCGCAGCGTCATACGTGTGCTCGACCAGCGCGCCGACGGCGTCATCGCCACCCGTCTGGGACTTGAGGAGTCCACACCGCTCGTCTACCTCGAACGCCTCCGCCTCGCCGACGAGGAGCCGCTCGCCGTCGACCGTGTCTGGCTTCCCGCGGACGTCGCCCGCCCGCTCCTGGACGTCGACTTCACCCGCACCGCGCTCTATGACGAGCTCGAACGCCACTGCGGCACCCGCATCTGCGGCGGCTGGGAGTGCATCCGGGCCGTCGTGCCCGGCCGCGGAGAGCGCACCCTACTCGACTGTCCCGAGTCCACCGCACTGTTCGCGATCGACCGGCTCGGTCACGACACCAACCAGCGCCCGGTCGAGTGGCGGCAGACGCTCGTCCGCGCGGATCGCTTCGCCGTCGCCGCCGCGTTCTCCGCCGACGACGGCTACCGGCTGGGCGCTCCGATCCGCACGCCCTGACCCGGGACCGTCCTTCGGGGCCGGATGGCCGCCCCGGCTGCTGCACCGCCCCTCCCTTGAGCGGTGCCGGTGGCGGGCGGGGTGCAGGGCGTCGAGGACAGCCCGGCCGATGTTGCCGACGAGGTCGGCGGGTCCCGTCGGGGGCAGGATCGCGGTCGCGGTGGTCACGGTGTCGCCGGCGGTGGTCTGCAGGAGTGAAGCTGATGCGGTCCATGTCCAGGCCGGGCCGGGTGCAGGCGGTGTCGGAAGCGGCACGGATCAGGGCCTGGTAGGTGGTGAGCAGGGCGTAGACATCCTGGTCGAGGCCGGTCAGACAGCGGGAGCGCAGGACACGGCCGTCCAGCATGGTTGCCTTGATCGGGAAGTACGTCGTCTCCGACTGCCACCGCTCGTGGTAGAGATCCACGAGCTGTTCACGTGGGCGGCGTTGGGCCCGTTCCGGGAGTTGGCGTGGGCCGGCGAACGGTATGCCCCCACAGAACGCCCGCTGCCCCCGTCGACCGTCAGCGAGGTGCTGGGCGGCAAGCGCCTGCCGCGGCTCGACCTGCTGCTCGCGCTCGGCACCGCACCCGGTCGCCGCGGCCCCGTCCTTCGGGCGGACGGCGATACTTTGCGGACATCCTCAGGCCCCGGTGGAGAGCAGCTCGTCCGCCGGACTGTTCACCGGCTGCGGGGTCCCGGTGAGGTCCATCACGAAGAGCGGGATACCGAGCCCGTCGGCGCGCGCCCTGGCGTCCTGCGCATACCCCGCCAGCGAGAAGAAGACGCTGGTCACCGATGTGTTGAGGGCGTTCAGCCAGAGACATTCGATGTCGCGCAGGGTGCTCGGCCGGGTGGTCGAGTCGACCTGGGCGATCAGTCCGGCGGCGCGCAGATCGATCCGGGACGAGGGCCGCTCCGCCGGCATGACGACATCGCGGTAGCCCAGCCACTGCAGATACATCGCGGCGGCGGTGACCGCGTCGCGGCCGGTGCGGATCGTCATCGGCCGGAACGACGGGCGGGGCGCGGGCGCCGTACGCGGCAGCGGGATGTGGGACGGCCGGACCCCGTCCGCCGGGCCGGCGTCGGCCGCCGTGACCGGTCTGACCGGGATCCGCAGCACCGTCCCGCACGGGCAGCACAGCTCCGGCTGCGGCCACTGGTCGTGGCGCCCGCAGGCGCGGCAGCGCACGGTCACCCAGTCGTCGTTCCAGGTGCGGTGCGTGATCGGCTCGGGCGCGGCGGCGCGCAGTATCGGGGCGGCGGTGGGGGACCCGCACGGGCACGGGTAGACCGGTGTGAGGTACGCGTGCTCGCGGCGGCAGGCCGGGCATCGTACCGGCACGGACTCCACCATGGCCTCCCTCCGGCACCGCTGCCGCCTCCGGTGCCTGTCTTCGGGCGCGCCGGCGCTCCGTGGCCGTCACCGTCCGACCGCGCCCCGTGCCCCGTGCCCTCATGCTCCACCACGAGTGGGGCGCGGGGGAGTGACTTGGAGGATTCGCGTCTCTTCCGGCACCGCGTGGCAGCGGCCCGGCGCCCTCTCTTGACGGCCGACGGGCCGCCGCTTAGATTACTTCCGTATAGCAGAAATAAACTTCCGTAATGCGGAATTGGCGCTCTCAGGTGGCGCGACAGAGCCCGACTCCACCAGGCCCGAGCAGGAGTACTCAAATGCCTCGAATGACCGCTGCCCGAGCGGCAGTTGAGATCCTCAAGCTGGAAGGCGTCACCCACGCGTTCGGCGTGCCGGGAGCGGCGATCAATCCCTTCTACGCGGCGCTCAAGGCCGGCGGTGGCATCGACCACACCCTGGCCCGCCATGTCGAGGGCGCGTCCCACATGGCCGAGGGCTATACCCGGAGCGCGGCCGGCAACATCGGCGTCTGCATCGGTACGTCGGGACCCGCCGGCACGGACATGATCACCGGGCTCTACTCGGCGATCGCCGACTCCATCCCGATTCTCTGCATCACCGGCCAGGCGCCGGTGGCCAAGCTCCACAAGGAGGACTTCCAGGCCGTCGACATCGCGTCGATCGCCAAGCCCGTGACCAAGGCCGCGACGACCGTCCTCGAGGCCGCGCAGGTGCCCGGCGTCTTCCAGCAGGCCTTCCACCTGATGCGCTCGGGCCGCCCGGGTCCGGTCCTCATCGACCTGCCCATCGACATCCAGCTGACCGAGATCGAGTTCGACCCGGAGACGTACCAGCCGCTGCCCGTCTACAAGCCGGCCGCGTCCCGTGCCCAGATCGAGAAGGCGATCGGTTTCCTGCTCGCCGCCGAGCGCCCGGTGATCGTCGCCGGCGGCGGCATCATCAACGCCGACGCCTCCGAACTCCTCGTCGAGTTCGCCGAGCTGACCGGCACCCCGGTCGTCCCGACGCTGATGGGCTGGGGCATCCTCGCCGACGACCACGAGCTCAACGCCGGGATGGTCGGCCTCCAGACCTCGCACCGCTACGGCAACGCGAACTTCCTGGAGTCGGACTTCGTCCTCGGCATCGGCAACCGCTGGGCCAACCGCCACACCGGCGACCTGGCCGTCTACACCAAGGGCCGGAAGTTCGTCCACGTCGACATCGAGCCCACTCAGCTCGGCAAGATCTTCCCGCCGGACCTCGGTATCGCCTCGGACGCCAGGGCCGCGCTGGAACTCTTCGTCGAGGTGGCCAAGGAGCTCAAGGCCGCGGGCAAGCTGCCGGACCGCAGCGCCTGGGCCGCATCCACCCAGGAGCGCAGGGCGAAGCTGCAGCGCCGTACCCACTTCGACCAAGTGCCGCTGAAGCCGCAGCGGGTGTACGAGGAGATGAACCGGGCCTTCGGACCGGAGACCCGCTACGTCACCACGATCGGCCTCTCCCAGATCGCCGGCGCGCAGATGCTGCACGTCTACCGGCCGCGCCACTGGATCAACTGCGGCCAGGCCGGCCCGCTCGGCTGGACCATCCCCGCCGCGCTGGGTGTTGCTACCGCCGACCCCGAGGGCCAGGTCGTCGCGCTCTCCGGGGACTACGACTTCCAGTTCATGCTGGAGGAACTGGCGGTCGGCGCGCAGCACAACATCCCGTACGTCCATGTCCTGGTGAACAACTCCTACCTGGGGCTGATCCGCCAGGCACAGCGCAACCTGGCCATCAACTTCCAGGTCAACCTGGAGTTCGAGAACATCAACTCCCCGGAATTGGGCGTCTACGGCGTCGACCACGTCAAGGTCGTCGAGGGGCTGGGCTGCAAGGCGATCCGCGTCACCGAGCCGGACCAGCTGCTGCCCGCGTTCGAGGAGGCCAAGAAGCTGGCCGCCGAATTCCGCGTCCCGGTGGTCGTCGAGGCGATCCTGGAGCGCGTCACCAACATCTCGATGAGCGGCGCCGGGATCGACGCCGTCAACGAGTGGGAGGACATTGCCACCGAGGCGGGCCACGCCCCGACGGCGATCCGCCCGTTCGTCGCGAGCTGACGCACTGTTCCTCGGTACGTCTCCCAGGTGGGGCGGATCACCGGAACCCGGAGATCCGCCCCACCTGCCGTCCCGGCCAGGCCGAACACGGCCGACGCCCCTACCCGTAGTACTTCAGAGCTACGCGGAAGGTGCCCTCCACGGGTGGACGCCGACGACACGGTCCACTGCCTAGCTTCTGTACCGGAAGCACGACGGACATCCGGTACGGAAGGACCATCCCCTTATGGCGCCCCGCCAGCCCAGGAGCCGCCCGCGCACGCGCCGGCTCTTCACGAGCCGCCCGCGCGGCGCCCGTACCCTCCTCGCAGCCCTTGTCATCGCCGCGGTCGCCGTGCCCGTCTCGGGTGCGGCCCGCCCCTCGGCCGTCCCGGCGCCCGCCCCCGCCGCCCTCGCCCCGCTGCGCGCGACCCTCGCCGCCCTGGCCGAGCGGTACTCCGTCAACCGCGGTTCCATCCGGGCGGCCGAACGGATGGCCACCGGCCACGGCGACCGGAAGCGGGCCGCCGCGCTGCGTGAACTGGCCGACCCGGCACGCCACTTCCTCTCCTTCGACGGCCGCGACGGCGGACGCGGCGTCGAAGTCTTCGGTGATCTGTCCACAGCACGCCAGATCGCCGTGCTGGTCCCGGGCGCGGGCATCCGTCTCGACAAGTACTGGCGGCTGAGGGCCGGTGGTGTCGCGCTCCAGCGGGAGCTCGGCGACGGCTCGGCGGTCATCGGCTGGCTCGGGTACGCAACGCCGGCCACGGTGAGCCCGGAAGCGGTGACGCCCGGCCTGGCCGAGCATGCCGCCCCCGAACTGCGCGCATTCCTAGACGAGTTGAAGACGTCCAAACCGTCCGCCCGGATCACACTGCTCTGCCACTCCTACGGATCCGTCGTCTGCGCCAAGGCCGCGCCCGGGCTGGAGGTCGCGGGCATCGTCCTGTACGGCAGTCCCGGCACCGGCGCGCGAAGCGTCGCCGCGCTGAACACCCCGGCCACCGTCTGGGCGGGCCGGGGCGGCAGCGACTGGATCGCCGACGTACCGCACGAGCAGCTCCGACTTCCGCATCTCACCCTCGGGTTCGGTACCGACCCGGTCTCGCCCGGGTTCGGTGCCCGGCACTTCGCGGCGGGCGACGGCGGCCACAGCGACTACCTGAAGCCCGGCTCCTCGTCCCTGAAGAACCTCGCCCGGATCGTCTCCGGCCGGACCCCTGCCGAGGAGGGCCGCCATGCGTGAACTCGTCCGGCGGATCGACGCCGCCACCCCGCCCGACCGCGACCGGGCCGTGGACGCCCTGCGCGCCCTCGCCATCCTGGGCGTGGTGCTCGGCCACTGGCTGGTCACCGCACTGATCGCCGACACCGGCACGGTGCGCGCCGCCAGCCCCCTCCAGCACATGCCCGAACTGATCCCGGTCTCCTGGCTGTTCCAGACACTCGCCGTCTTCTTCCTCGTCGGCGGACAGATGGCCGCGAAGAGCTACGCCTCCGCCCGCGCCCGCTGCACCACGTACGGGCAGTGGCTCGGCGCCCGGACGCTCCGGCTGTTCCGGCCGGTCGCCGCCGTGCTGGTGGTGTGGACCGTGATAGCAGGCACGCTGCTCGCCTCCGGGGTGGGCACGGAGACCGTGCACGCGCTGCTCAAGCTGGTGCTGTCGCCGCTCTGGTTCCTGCTCGTTTTCGCGGCACTGACCGCGGTCACCCCGCTGGTCTCCAGGCTCCATCCGCTCTGGCCGCTCGCCGTCGTGCTCCATGTCGACCTGATCCGGTTCGGACTGGGCGGGCCCGCCTGGCTCGGATGGATCAATGTGGCGGCCGGCTGGCTGGTCCCGTACTGCCTGGGCGCGACCTGGGCCCGCGGCGCCCTGCAGAGCCGGGCCACCGGATGGGCGCTGCTGCTGGTCGGCGTCGCGGCCACCGCCGGACTCGTTCTGTGGGCCGGCTACCCCGCGTCCATGGTCGGGGTGCCGGGAAGCAGGATCTCCAACCTCGACCCGCCCACCCTCGCGGCCGTCGCCTTCGGTCTCGCCCAGTGCGGCGCAGCCCGGCTGCTGCTCGGCCCGCTGCGGCGGGTCCTGCGCCGCCCCGCGGCGTGGGCGGCGGTGGCGCTGGTCAACCTCTCCGCGATGACGGTCTTCCTCTGGCACCAGACCGCGATGATGGCGGTCACCGCCATCGGTCTGCTCGCGGGAGAGGCACTGCCCGGACTGCACACCGTGCCCAGGGATTCGGGCTGGGTGCTCGCACGTCTGGCGTGGCTGCCGGCGTTCGCCGTGGCGCTGCTGGTCTGCTGGGCGGCGTTCCGTAAGTACGAGGAGGGGCGGCCGCGACGCGGGAAGGGGTGGATCGTCCGCGAGAACCGTCCCACCAGGACCTCGGTGATGCGCAGTGCCTGAGGCCGGCCGGCAATTGGGGGGCGGCGTCACGGGGCTGGGGCACGCACCTCGCGGCGTTGTCGTCCATCACCATGTTCCCCGAGCTCTCGGCTTCGCTCGAGCAGGGGAGGCCCCATTCGCGATGGCTCAATCCTCCGCCTTGCGATGCACGCACCCCAGCCCCGCTCCTTCACCCACCCCCCAATTGCCGGTCGGCCTAAGGTGGTCCAGATGACGTGGAAATCAGTGGGGGACAAGGAGCGGTTGAAGACCGCCCTGCGGAGGGCGCCACGCGTCCTGTTCGAGGATCTGACGACGCCCGCCGACCCGCTGCCGGACATGGGCCAGCCCGGATGGCCGGTCTGGCGGCCGGTGTTCGGGATGCTGCTGGTCATCTGCGCGGCCTTCCTCACCGTGTTCCATGTGAACGAGATGAGTCCGGTCGACGGCGGCGGCGTCCCCAAGTACGGCTTGCTGGGCATCGCCCACGGGGCGGCGCTCGTCGCCGCGATGTTCCGCCCGGTGTCGGCCTGGTGGGCGTCGACCGTCCTCATGCTCGTCACCGTGCGGCTCAACGAGCCCGATATGAGCGGGGACCAGTTGTTCCCATGGAGCGTTTCCGGGCTCGCGCTCCAGTGCGGGGTGCTCTTCCTGCTGGCGCTGCGGGTCCCGCCCCGCCGCGCGGCCGGGGCGCTGGTGATCACTCTCCTCGCCGGACTGGCCTGCACCCTCTTCACCACCACGCCGCACAACTACGACATCGACCGCTCCACTCCGGTCCTGATCGCCGCCGTGGTACTCGGCGCCGCGCTGCGCGGCCTGCGGGTGGCCCGCACCCAGCTCGTCGTCCAGGAGGAGCTCACCGCCGGGGAGCGGGCCCGGCGCACCCTCCTGGAGGAGCGCAACCGCATCGCCCGCGAGCTGCACGACGTGGTCGCCCACCACATGTCGGTGATCTCCATCCAGGCGCAGGTCGCCCCGCACCTGGTCGAGAACCCGTCCGACGAGCTCCGGGAGAACCTCGCGGGCATCCGGCAGAATGCCGTCGAGGCGCTCACCGAGCTGCGCCATGTGCTTGGCGTACTCCGTTCCGAGGACGCCCTGTCGCAAGGGGTGAGGCACACCCCGCAGCCCACCCTCGACCGGCTCGACGAACTGGTCGCCAATGTGCGCGGCGCCGGGCTCACGGTCACCATCGCCACCACCGGTGCGCCGCGCGCGCTGCCGCCCGGTGTCGCGTTGTCGGCCTTCCGGATCGTCCAGGAGGCGCTCAGCAACGCGATGAGGCATGCCCCCGGCGCACAGGTGCGGGTGGAGACGGCCTACGGGACGACCGGGCTGACCGTCCGGATCACCAACACCGCGCCCGACGGGCCGGCCACGCCCTCGCAGTCCATGGGGCACGGGCTGCTGGGGATGCGCGAACGCACCGCCATGCTGGGTGGCGAGCTCGCGGCCGGGGCGACCCCGGACGGCGGCTACGAGGTCACGGCTATCCTGCCGGTGAGCGCCCCTGCCCTGGCCACCGGATCTGCCGAGGACACCCCGTGACGACCATTCGCGTACTCATCGCCGACGACCAGATGATGGTTCGTCAAGGTTTTACGGTGCTGCTCGACGCCGAACCCGGCATCGAGGTCGTCGGTCAGGCGGTGGACGGCCTCGACGCCGTCGCCAAGGTCGCCGAACTCGCCCCGGACGTCGTCCTCATGGATGTCAGGATGCCTGTGCTCGGCGGTATCGAGGCGACCCGCCGCATCACGTCACCGCCCGGCGCCCGGGTCAAGGTGCTCATCCTGACCACTTTCGATCTCGACGAGTACGTGTACGAGGCGCTCCGCGCGGGCGCGTCCGGCTTTCTCCTCAAGGATGCATCGGTCGAGGAACTGGCCCATGCGGTAAGGGTGGTGGCGTCCGGTGACGCGCTTCTCGCCCCGAACATCACCAAGCGGCTGATCGCCGAGTTCTCCCGGATGACCGCCGCCCCCCGGGCGCCGCTGAAGGACCGCGTCGGTCAACTGACGGAACGCGAGACAGAGGTGCTGTCCCTGATTGCCCAGGGTCTGTCGAACGCGGAGATAGCCCAGTTGCTGGTGGTGGCGGAGCAGACCGCGAAGACCCATGTGAGCCGGATACTGGCCAAACTGGGGCTGCGCGACCGGACGCAGGCGGCGGTCTTCGCCTACGAGACGGGCCTGGTGCGCCCGGCCGGCTACTGACGTCCATGCGAAAGGGCGGGAGCACGGGACTGTCCGTACCCCCGCCCCGGGGTGGTGACCGCCCGACGGCGGGAGGCCGGCGCGACCGTTTCGTTCACGCCGCCGGGCGGAGTTCTGCAGGCTGAGAGGCTGGTTGAGCCGGGACCGCGGCGGCGGGCGATGGGCGGCCGGGCCCGCTCTCTCTCAGGTCGAGAGCGGCCGTCGGCTGCCTTCACCACCGCACTGGCTCGCACGCCGCCGCGGTCCTCGGTCGCGTCCGTCCCGCCGGACACCCCTCAGGGCCGGCCGGACGGACAGCGCAGGGGAAATGATCTCCCGTCACATCCCTTGCGCGGTCTGGGTGTTCCAGGGCAGCTCGTTTGGATCGTGGCTGGGGTCGCGGGGTGATCCAGCCTGATCCGGACGAAAGACCACAGTCCTCGCGCAGGGCGCGGACAGCTTCCTCGACGCGCTTGCCGTAGTCGGCGTCGGCGGCGTGGAAGTGCGCGAGGTTCTTCTCGATCACGTCGTCGCGGGTGACCTGGGAGAGGCCTTGGAGGTGTTCCGGATGGTGCCGACGCCTGGGCGCGACAGGACAGGTGTCAGCGCCGACACCATCCGGAAGTCTGTGGGGCGACCGGTCAGGCCTGGACGGGCCGACCCGAGAGGCGCTCGACCGCGCGCAGCAGGGCCGAGTGGTCCAGGCCGCCGTCGCCCTGCGCGCGGAGCGAGGCGACGATCTGGGCGACGACGGCGCCGACGGGGAGCGCGGCACCGACATTACGGGCGGCGTCGGTGACGATGCCCATGTCCTTGTGGTGCAGGTCGATCCGGAAGCCCGGCGCGAAGTCGCGCCTCAGGAAGTTGTCCTTCTTGCGGGTCAGCACGGTCGAGCCGGCCAGTCCGCCGTTCAGCACGTCGAGCGCGGCCGCGAGGTCGACCCCGGACTTCTCCAGGAAGACGACGGCCTCGGCGCAGGCCTGGATGTTGACCGCGACGATCAGCTGGTTGGCGGCCTTCACCGTCTGGCCGGAGCCGTGCGGGCCGCAGAGCACGACCGTCTTGCCGAGCGCCCGCAGGATCGGCTGCGCGGCGTCGAAGTCGGCCTGCTCGCCGCCGACCATGATCGACAGCACGGCTTCGATCGCACCGGCCTCGCCACCGGAGACCGGGGCGTCCAGGACGCGGATGCCCTTCTCCTTCGCGTTCTTCGCGAGGTCGACGGAGGTCTGCGGGGTGATCGAGGACATGTCGATCAGCAGGGCACCCGACTTCGCGTTCGCCAGGATGCCCTCGGGGCCGTACGCGATGGCCTCGACGTGCGGGGACGCGGGCACCATCGTGATGACGACATCGGCGTCCCGGACCGCCTCGGCGATCGAACCCGCGCCGTGCCCGCCGGCCGCGGCCAGCCGGTCGATCTTGTCCTGCTCCAGGGTGTATCCGGTGACGTCGTAACCGGCCTTGATCAGGTTCTCGGACATGGGGGAGCCCATGATGCCGAGTCCGATCCACGCAACCTTGGGGAGGTTGTTGCTCATGAGGGGGTGCCTTCCTGAAAACGTGTGTACGAGGGGGAGTCCGACGCCCTCAGCGAGCCGCTCGGGCCTCGGCCGGGAGCCATGCGAAGGACTCGGCGCTCGGCCGGTCGCCGGGCTTGTACTCCAGGCCGACCCAGCCGTCGTAACCGGCCTTCGTCAGCTCGTCGAGGAGCTGCTCCAGCGGCAGGGAGCCGGTGCCGGGCGCGCCGCGCCCCGGGTTGTCGGCGATCTGGACGTGACCGCTCCGGTCGGCGTACGCGGCGATGACCTGGCTGAGGTCCTCGCCGTTCATCGAAAGGTGGTACAGGTCCAGCAGGAACTTCGCATTGCCGAGCCCCGTCGCGGCGTTGACCTTGTCGACGACCTCGATCCCGGCCGGTGCGCTCACCAGCGGGTAGCGCGGCGACTCCGGCTCGTTCAGGGTCTCGATCAGCAGAACCGCCCTGATCCGGTCGGCCGCGCGGGCGGCCAGGACCAGGTTTTCCAGGGCGAGTTCGTCCTGCACGGCCGGGTCCACGCCGTCGACGCGGTTGCCGTACAGCGCGTTGAGCGCCTTGCAGCCGACCGAGGCGGCGAAGCCGGCCGCCACCTCGATATTGGCGCGGAAGCGGTCCGACTCCGGGCCGGGCACGGAGAGCGCGCCGCGGTCGGGTCCGGGCAGCTGTCCGGCGTAGAAGTTCAGCCCCACCAGCTGCGTGCCGGCGTCGTCGAGCGCCTTCTTGAGGGCGTCGAGTTCGCTCTGCGGCGGGGTGAGGGTCTCGATCCAGGGCCACCACAGCTCGACCGCCGTGAAGCCCGCCGCGGCAGCGGCGGCGGGGCGCTCCAGAAGCGGGAGTTCCGTGAAGAGGATCGAAAGGTTCACATCGAAGCGCTGGTCCGGCCCAGTCTTCTGCGAATCGAGAGAGGCCATGAGGGTCAGGCGCTCCTTCCGTATTGCGGAAGTTGGTTTCTGCTTATCGGAAGATTGCCCGGGGGTGCGGCGGGCTGTCAAGGGGGTGCCCGGAATTCGGGCCGGTCAGGGCTCGTCCGGACACGCGGAAGGCGGGGTGGACGTCTTCCGTGCGTCCACCCCGCCCGCTGTTCTCCGGCTGCCGCGCTGTCCCGCGGGTACGGTGTCGGGATGTCGCCCCCGCGGCCCGGGGAGCGCACCGCCCTGGCCACCCACACGGCCCCGGCCCCCGGCCCCGGCCAGGGCGGACCGCACGCCCATCAGATCGTCACCGCCCCCGGCGGCCATGTCCTCGCGGTCGACCTGGGCAACGACACCGTGTACACCTACCGGCTCGACCCGCGCCAGGGCACGCTCCACCACGTCTCGTACGCCGCACTGCGCCCAGGTGCGGGACCGCGCCACCTGGCCTTCCACCCCGGCGGCCGCTTCGCCTGTCTCGCCTGCGAGGTCGACAATACGGTCGTCGTCTGCGGTTACGACATCGCGAGCGGCACCCTCACCCCGGGGACCCCGCAGTCCACCGGAACCGGTACGGGGACCAGCTGTCCCGCCCAGCTCCTGGTCACCGGCGACGGCTGCTTCGCCTACCTCGCGAACCGCGGGCACAACAGCCTGACCCGCTACGCCGTCGCGGGCGGCGGGGCCGCGCTGCGGCTGATCGACACGGTGCCGGTGGGCGGCGACTTCCCCCCGGCAGATCGCCTTCTCGCCGGACGGAGGCCTGCTCTTCGCCGCCGACCTTCGAGCGATCGCCGAGATGTGCGACGCGTGCTTGACGGCCCTGCCTGACGCGTTGTTCGGGCGGGCGCCGATCGTCGCCGGCCTGGGCGTTGCCGTCCCCGGTCTGGTGGGCGAGGCGCGAAGGGTCGTCAGCCGTGCGCCGCACCTGGAATGGGGGAACGTCCACGTGGTCGACGGGCTCAGGGAGGAACTTGGAAACCGGGTCGGTGTCATCACCGCGGGAAATGATGCCAACCGTGCGGCACTTGCCGAGTACCGGGTGGGGAGCCAGGCCGGCAGTCGGGATCTGGTCTATATCTCGGGGCGACGTCGGTATCGGCGAGGGCCTGATCGTTCAGGGAAGGCCGTTGGTCGGTTCGCGTGGATACGGCGGTGAGGTCGGGCATGTGACGGTGCATCCGGACGGCCCGCTGTGCGGGTGCGGGCGCCGGGGCTGCTGGGAGGCGTTTGTCGGCCTCAACGCTCTTCAGGGTTACTTCCGTTCGGACACAGACGGCTCACCGGCAAGCGCGGCACAGGCCGTTGACTCCTCGACCGGGGTGGGGGCGGTGGCCCGTGCGGACCAGTCGCTGGGCACCGTGAGGCCGACGGAGGCGTGCTCGAGCGTGGGGGGCTGCTGTCGTCGGTGTGCGTGGTCGTCAGGTGGTTGTGGAGCCGGGCTTGACGACCACTGAGCCGCCGAGCGCGAGCTGGTGCGGCGGGACGAAGCTGGGCACGTGCCACTTGTGGCCGACCGTGCCGTCGCAGGCCGCCAGGTCCAGCTGGGCTCCACTGGCGATCTTCGCGTCGGGGTCGTCCAGGCGGCGCCACGGCCCCGGGCATCGGGTATGGCGAAGGCTGGTGATGCGGAGCCGGCGTCCGGCGGGGTGGGGAGCCCGCCGCTGGACCCCGGCTCCGTGACAGCCGAGCCCCGACCTGTGTCAGGTAGGGGCTCGGGACGAGTCCGGGCCGCGCCTACACCCGGACCGACCGGCGGGAAGGCCCGGACGCATGCCCGGACGGGGTGCCGAAGCCGTCCTGTAGGCGATGGTTCAGCGCCGCGGGACACCGCGGCAGTGAACCATCGTTCTCAGCGAGCCGGCGTGTGCCACCGGGGCGGTCGGGCAGGGGAAGGCAGTGCGTGTAAGCGCCACTGCCCGATCCCGTGTGCACTCGAGTCATGGGGTGTCGGGTCCGGTTGCTGAGCTGCGTGCATGGTTCTCCTCATCTCAGGTCGGCCCTGTGAACCGTCAACCGGTCACCTGTATCTGTGTCGACCCGTGCTGGGCATCACCAACAGACAACGAACAACGTACGAGTGATGCAACCGCCCCGCAGAGCACGGTAGGTGAGTCCATATTTAGCGTCAATACACGTGCATCAAGTATCGCGATGGCGGGCGATCCACTCGTCGACGGAGTGCGGGAATCCGTCGCCCGTCATGCCCAGCCGGCCATCGCCCAGGGAATGAGCGTGCACGTCGCCGGGCTCGGGCTGGACGCCGAGCGGCGCGGTGCGGTCGCGAGCGCCATCGGCCAGGTGCTGAGCATCGACCGGTACGGCGTCGGTCCGGCCTGGGCCCCGTCGCCGGTCTCCGGACCGACGGCCGGCGACGGGCGTGCCGAGTGCAAGGACGCGGAGTGCTCTCGATCGACCACTTGACCGCCGGTGGTCTCGGCTCCTAATTTGTCAGGGCACTAGACGAATTCAAGGTTCGAGGCTTCCGCCCCAACGGGCCTCCGGTGGAGCGTCACCCGCCGGCACCTTGTTCTCAGCCGTATCCCGACAGCTCGTCAGCGAGCATGCGTACACGCCGCCGTCAGACGTCGGCGCGGCGTCGGGCTGAATCCTGCTCCAGGGCGCTGCGTCGGCAACCCGCCGAAGCTCCTCCCGCCGGCCGGCAATCCACACCACACGGCACGCGCTGCGACAGCCTGCCGATACGTCACATCCGAGGGTGTCGCCATGTCTGCTTCTTTGCTCGAAATGCGAAATATCACCAAACAGTTCCCCGGCGTTCGCGCTCTCGACGGTGTCGACCTCGAAGTCCGCGCAGGGGAGGTGCACTGCCTGCTCGGTCAGAACGGAGCGGGCAAATCCACACTGATCCGGGTGCTCGCCGACGTCCATCACCCCGATACCGGCACCATCCGCTGGGACTCGGCCGAAACCCGCTTCGACCGTCCGACGGCCGCCATGAAGTGCGGCATCGCCACGATCTACCAGGAGCTCGACCTGGTCGACGGGCTGTCCGTGGCCGAGAACATCTTCCTCGGCCACGAGCCGGCGCGGTTCGGCTTCAACCGGCGTGCGCAGGCCCAGCAGGCCTCCCGTGTCCTGCTCGAGCGCCTCGGCCACGGGGAGATCCCACCGGGCACGGCAGTCGGCCGGCTGCCTGCCGCGAGCCGGCAGATCGTGAGCATGGCCCGGGCGCTGTCGTACGACGCCCGGCTCATCGTCGGCCCGTGCGCACGCTCTCGGGCGGCAACCAGCAGAAAGCCGTACCGGCGTCGAACCGACGTGACCCGGCAGGCTCCGCCGCCCACACGCACCCACGCGGCACTCACGTGCGCACCGCACAGCGACGGCCGGTGCACGGCCTGGCGCCACGCCGCCGTCCCCAGAACGCCGGTTCCCCCCTCCAAGGGGTGCGGCCGGTGAGCAAGGAATGCAAGAAACGGGGTGGAGGCGGATTCGCAGCCGCACCTCCACCCCGCCGCATCTCACAGCACTCCACATCTCGTGCACACAACTCACTACACAGGAGCATCAGTGAGACGATCACTCAGCCGCCTGCTGGCGGCAGTGACGGCCGTGCTTCTCACCGTACCTTTGCTGGCGGGCCTGGCAAGCACCGCTTATGCGCATACGGGAGATACTCCGGCCTTCCGGGTCCTGGTCTTCTCCAAGACCACGGGATTCCGGCACGACTCGATCCCCGACGGCATCGCCGCCATCCAGAAACTCGGTGCGGACAACAACTTCGCTGTCGACGCGACCGAGGACGCGACACTGTTCACGGAGACGAACCTGGCGAAGTACCAGACGGTCGTCTTCCTCTCCACCACGGGTGATCCGCTGGATCAGGAGTCGGAGAAGGCCGCGTTCCAGAAGTACATCGAACAGGGCGGCGGTTTCGTGGGCATCCACGCCGCGGCCGACTCTGGATACAACTGGGCCTGGTACGGCAATCTGGTCGGCGCCTACTTCAAAGACCACCCCGCCCAACAGCAGGCCACGCTCAACGTCGAGGACCCGGCCCACCCGTCGACCGAGGAACTGCCGAGCCGTTGGTCGCGCACCGATGAGTGGTACAACTACCAGACCAATCCGCGCGGCAAGGTCCACGTGCTGACCTCCCTGGACGAGAAGTCGTACAGCGGCGGCGGGATGGGCGCGGACCACCCCAACACCTGGTGCCAGAACTACGACGGCGGCAAGTCCTGGTACACCGGCCTGGGGCACACGAAGGAGAGCTACACCGATCCCAACTTCCTGCACCTGCTCCTCGGCGGCCTTCAGACCACCGCCGGAGCGGTGCAGGCGGACTGTTCCGCCTCCCTCACCTCGAGCTTTCAAAAGGTCCCGCTGGACACCGACACGAACGACCCGATGATGCTGGAGGTCGCCAAGGACGGCCGGGTGTTCTTCGCCAGCCTCGGCGGTGACGTCAAGGCCATCCTGCCGGGCAGCAACCAGGTGGTGAACTCCGGGCACCTCAACGTGCTGACGGCCAATGAGAGCGGCATGCTCGGTCTCACGCTCGACCCGGGCTTCGCCACCAACCACTGGCTGTACGTCTTCTACTCGCCGACAGGTGAGTCGGTGGACCAGATCTCCCGCTTCACCGTCAACTCCGACAGCACCCTGGACAAGGCGAGCGAGAAAGTCGTGCTCAAGGTGCCGGTGCAGCGGGACACGTGCTGCCACCACGGCGGTGCCATGCTGTTCGACAAGGACGGGAACCTCTGGCTCAGCACCGGCGACAACACCAACCCCTTCGGCAGCCCGACGAACTCCCGCGCGCCACTGGACTACAGGCCGGGACAGTCGGCGTCCGACGCCGCGCGCTCATCGGGCAACACCAACTCCCTGTCGGGCAAGGTCCTGCGGATCCACCCGGAGGCGGACGGTACCTACACCGTCCCGTCGGGCAACCTCTTCCCGCCTGGTACCGCGGAGACCAAGCCGGAGATCTATGCCATGGGGTTCCGCAACCCCTTCCGGATCGGCACCGACCCCGAGACCGGACGGGTGCTCGTCGCGGACTACGGCCCGGACGCGGGCAGTGACGACCCCAAGCGTGGCCCGAGGAACGCGGTGGAGTGGAACATCCTGCAGAAGCCGGGCAACTACGGCTGGCCGTTCTGTCTCGCCAACAACCAGCCGTACATCCACTACGACTACGCCACCGGCGTGTCCGGTGAGCCCTACGACTGCGCCAACGGCCCGGTCAACGACTCGCCCAACAACACCGGGCTCAAGCAGCTGCCCAAGCCGATCCCGGCCACCGTCTGGTACCACTACGACGGCAGCGCGGAGTTTCCCCCGCTGAGCGGCGGCGCTCCCATGGCCGGCCCGATCTACCGGTACGACGCGGCCTTGAACTCTGACAACAAGTGGCCCGAGTACTACGACGGCAAGGCGATCTTCGCCGAGTGGAACACCAGCCAGATGTACACGTTCCAGCTCGACGACAACCAGTCCGCGGTCAACAAGGTCAACCCCTTCCTGAAGGGGATGGGCTTCGCCAAGCCGATGGACATGAAGTTCGGGCCCGACGGTGCGCTCTACATGATCGAATGGGGCAGCAGCTTCGGCGGCAACAACGCCGACTCGGGCATCTACCGCATCGACTACGTCAACGGCCGCCGGTCGCCGGTGCCCAAGCTGACCGCCACCCCGACCAACGGCAGCGCACCGCTGACCGTGAAGTTCTCCTCCAACGGATCGAGCGACCCCAACGGCGGCTCGCTCACCTACGCGTGGGACTACGACGCCGACGGCACGGTCGACTCCACCGAACCGAACCCGACCTACACCTACACCACTGCGGGCAACTTCACCGCGAGCCTGACCGTGACCAACACGGCCGGCAAGTCGGCCTCGCTGACCCAGCAGATCACCGTCGGCAACACCCAGCCGACCGTCACCCTCGACGGACCCGCCGAAGGCGGGGCGTTCGACTGGGGCGACAAGGTTGACTTCTCCACGACCGTCACCGACCCCGAGGACGGTTCGACCAACCCGGGCGGCGGCATCGACTGCTCCCAGGTGACGGTGACGGCGTCCCTCGGTCACGCGACCCACGCGCATGCGATGGAGCAGTTCCACGCCTGCCAGGGCACCAGCCAGACGGCGATGTCGCCCGGACACGGTGGGGCCGAAAACATCTTCTGGGTGCTGGACAGCACCTACCGGGACAAGGGCGGCGCCGGCGGCTCCAGCCCGCTGACCGGTAAGAAGACCATCGTCCTGCATCCGAAGAAGATGCAGGCGGAGTTCTACACGGCCGCCTCCAGCAGCATCAAGTCGGCCGCCACCACCGACCCGACCCACGGTGAAGTGGATGTTGCCGGGATCAACGACGGGTCGTACACCGCCTACAGCGACGTCAACTTCTCCCGGATCGACTCGCTGACGTTCCGGGTGGCCAACCTGGCCGGCGGCACGATCGAAGCGCACGCGGACAGCGTCACCGGACCGCTGATCGCCACCGCCGCCGTACCGGCCGGCAAGGGCGAGTACAGCTACATCACAGCTCCGGTCAAGGACCCTGGTGGCGTCCACACGCTGTACCTGGTCTTCAAGGGCGCGAGCGCCGGAGCCCAGAACCTCTTCCGGCTCAACTGGATGCACCTCGACGGCAGGGGCGCGACGGCCGGCAACGCCCAGCCGTTCGTGATGGTGGACGGGCAGCCGCTCACCGGCGACCTGCCTCTGGCGGTGAAGTTCACCGCCCGCGGAATCGACCCCCAGGGATCGGCGCTCACCTACAAGTGGGACTTCGGCGACGGAACCACCTCCACGGAGCAGAACCCGACCCACACCTACACCAAGGCCGGGCCGTTCACCGCGAAGGTGACCGCCACCAACGCCCTCGGGGTCTCGAGCATCGAGGAAGAGACCATCAGCGGCACCGCCACCCTCCCCACCATCAGCTGCTTGGGCAAGCTGTCGGACGAGTTCAACGGCACCTCGCTGGACGAGACCCGGTGGAGCGTCGTCCGGCAGAACCAGGACCTCGCGGTCAAGGACGGCAGCCTGGTGATACCCACCAGCGACACCGACATCTACGGCGCAGGAGGCGACACCCCCAACATCGTCCTGCAGCCGGCCCCCTCCGGCGCGTGGCAGGCGACCACGAAACTGACCCTGCCCGCGGTGCAGAGCTACCAGCAGGCGGGCCTCGTCCTGTACGGCGACGACAACAACTACGCCAAGATGATGTTCGAGGGCCGCTCCGGCTCGCCCGACGCGGCGCAGAACGTCTTCCAGTTCGCCCGTGAGAACAACGGCAGCCCCTCGGAGACCAACAGCGCCGCCGTGGGCCCGAACTTCCCCAGCACCGTGTACCTGCGTCTGACGAGCGACGGCACCAACATCACCGGGTCGTACTCCTCGGACGGCGCGACCTTCAAGGACATCCCCGGCGCCAAGCCGATCAGCGGCATCACCAACCCCCGGATCGGCCTGATGAGCCTGGCCGGCAAGGGCACCACGCCGGTGATCGACGCGGCCTTCGACTGGTTCCACCTCACGCCCGACGCGTCGGCCCCCCAGGCCACCCCGGGTGACGAGTTCGACGGCAGCGCGCTGGACGGCTGCCGCTGGAACTCCGTCGTACGGCCCGACCTGACCGCGTTGGGGATGAGCGACGGGCAGCTGCAGATCACCACCTCGAAGGGAGACATCTTCTCCACACCCAACACCGACCCCAAGAACCTGATCCTGCAGAAGGCCCCGGCCGGCGACTGGACGATCGAGACCAAGATCGACGGCACCGCCTTCAACCAGGGCTATCAGCAGGGCGGCGTGATGGTCCGCGTCGACGACGACAACTACGTCAAGCTCGACTACATCGCGGATTCCGCGACCAGCCGGCGCATCGAGTTCCGCTCCGAGTCGGGCGGCAAGGTCGACGCGACCGCGCCGGACGTCAGGAACCTGACCAATGGCGTCTGGTACCTGCGGATCGCCAAGCAGGGCAGCGCCTATCACGGCTTCTACTCCAGTGACGGCAAGAGCTGGACCGAGATGTCGGCCCCGCTGACGAACACCGCCCTGGACACGGGATCGGCGCTCGGCGTGTTCGCCATCGGGGTGAACCAGCAGACGCCGGCGACCGCCAAGTTCGACTACTTCCATCTCGACGGCGCGACGGGTACGGGGGACAAGACGCCCCCGGTGACCAAGGCGACACTGACCCCCGGCACCCCGGACGGGAAGGTCGACTGGTACGTCTCGCCGGTCTCGGTGTCACTCGCCGCGACCGACGCCGCGGGCGGCAGCGGGGTGGACCGCACCGAGTTCAAGCTCGACGGCGCGGCCTCGTACACCCCCTACACCGCTCCGCTGACCATCGACACCACGGGAACCCACACCTTGAACTTCCGGTCGGTGGACAAGGCCGGGAACATCGAGACGGCCCAGAGCGTCACGGTGAAGGTGGACGTGGACAAGCCGACCGCGGCTGCCACGCTCGACCCGGCCGCACCCAACGGCAAGAACGACTGGTACACCTCGCCGGTCACCGCCGCGCTCACTGCCCAGGACGCCGGCAGTGGCGTCGGTAGCCTGAAGTACGACCTCGACGGCGACGCCGGCGTCGGCTACACCACGCCCGTCACGATGGCCGATGGGAAGCACACGCTCGTCGTGCATCCGACGGACCTGGCCGGGAACGCCGGTGACGCTGTGACCCGGCAGGTGAACGTCGACGCGACCGCGCCGGTCACCACGGCGGCCATGGCCGGACCCACCGGCGACAACGGCTGGCGGACCGGTCCCGCCTCCGTGACGCTCAAGGCCGCCGACGGCAGCGGCTCCGGAGCCGATTCCACGCAGTACAAGGTCGACGGCGGCGACTGGAAGCCGTTCACGGGTGCGTTCACCGTGACCGGCGACGGAACCCACACCATCTCCTACCGCTCGACCGACAAGGCGGGCAACGTGGAGTCCGTCAAGTCCAGCACGCTCAAGATCGACGGCACCGCACCCGCGGTGCTGGTCAGCGGCCTGACCGACAAGACCGTGTACGGAGACAGCGTGACCGTCTCGGTCGGCGTCGGCGTGACCGACGCCACGTCGGGAGTGGGCGCCAGCAGTGCGACCCTGGACGGCAAGCCCGTCACCACCACGACGCCCACCCCGCTGCCACTGCGCCAACTGGCCCTGGGGGAGCACGTGTTCGCGGTGACAGCGCGCGACAGCGCGGGCAATACCACCGCCGTCCGGCTGGTCTTCTACGTCACCACGTCCTACAAGGACATGGGTGCGCTGATCGACCAGTCCGTAGCCAAGGGGGACCTCGACCGGGTCGGCGCCACCAAGCTGCACGTGCAGATCGACAATGCCGCGGCGGTGCAGGCACGCGGTAAGGCCAAGCCGGCCATCGTCGAGCTCGACGTGCTGCGGACCATGATCGCGGGCAGGGCGGACGTGACCCTGACGTCCGCCGATCAGACGCTGCTCAACCGTGATGCGCAGTATCTGATCGTCGCGCTCGGCGGTACCGCCTCCGAGGCGGGACTGTCAGCGGCCGATTACCAGATGGTTGCCGCCCAGGTGGCCGCCGTGAACAAGGCACTGGGGAAGTAATCGCACCACCCACGGTGCCGGGTGCGGCCGGGTTCTCCCCGGCCGCACCCGGCACCACCACCACCCCCCCACGCTACGCACAGACAAGGAGTACGGCCCATGCCTGCTTCGAGCACATCAGCTCGTCCCGCCTTTCCCCGCAGCCGACGCCACCAGCCGGCCGACGCCACCACCGGCAGTGCGCGCGCGTTCCGGCGCGGGGCACTGGTCGGCGCGTTGTCCATGGCCCTGGTGGGCGGCATCGTCGCGGCAGCGGTCCTGGTCCGTCCTCCCAGCACGGCCGAGACCATCCACGCGAACGCCGCCAAGATCCGTGCCCAGGACGCCGTCCGCAACAAGCACGAAGTCAAGGTCCTCACGGGCACCACGCGCGGCCTCGTCAAGCAGCTCACCCCTGTGCTGCAGGAGATGTACCGCGCCATGCCGCCCCCGGGGGCGGGGAAGGCGAAGCCGCCCAGCGCCCAGACCGTCGCCGGATGGCGGCGCACCATCTCGTTGTCGCTGAGCGCCCTCGGCAGCCCGCCGTCGGGCGACACCTCCTACAACGTCGCGCGCGCCGGCTTCACCCAGGCGGTGAAGGCCCTGGACGACGTCGCAGCCACATACGCGCTGAGCTTCGGCGCGCCCTCCCGGCTCTCCAAGCAGCTCATCACCCGTGCGACCGCGGAGCGGGACAGCGCGCTGGTCGTCTTTTCCATTGGTGCCACGGAACTGGATGTGGCGAACATCGAGGCCGGCTACGGCCATCAGCACGTCTTCCTGCCCGTGTTCGGGGCAGGAGGCGGTCTTACCGCGGACGGCGCACCGGAAGGAAGCGAGGCACAGTCATGAGCGAACCCCAAGCCCAGACCGCTCACATACCGAGGGCGGGGGTGTGGCTGATCGGCCTGCGGGGCCGATCTCCGTCGAGTGGGAGGACGCCGGGATGGACCGGCTCGTCGGCGCCCCAGAGGCACTGGAGTTCGTGCGACGGCTCAACTTCGACCGGCCCTCGTCCGCTTTCGACGCCGCCTTCCGTTCGGGCGCCTGACCGGACTCCGTGCGGAGGCGGACGGCCCGCCGAACCCTGGTGGCCCGCCTCCGCACGGCTCCGGGTCGCGCACTCCCGTGGCTCCGGCCGGCGGTTCCGTGCGCTGCACCGCGCTCTCGGCGTAACGAGTTTTTGCTCCGGTGAGAACACCGAATGGTGACTCCCACTGCGCTGTTGACGGCGTAAATACGCGAGCTCTACCGTAGATGTCTAGACCACTGTGAACACCCTGAATGCGCTTGGCCTCATCAGGAACACTAAAACTTGAAGAGGTCTAGACCATTGATTCGCGCCACATCGCCACATCGGGTCACCGGCTCGGACCACCGAATCGGACTCCATCCTCCACGAAAGGTGCCCCTCCACGGAGCGCACCGGCTCGCCCGACCGACTGTCCTGGACGACCCGCCCACCTGACGGGCAGTCTGCCCGATTGACAGGAGACACATGCGCTTCCCCTCTTCTCCCAACGCTCCGGCGGCTCCTGACAGACGGTGGCCTGCCGCTCGCCTGCGCCGGGCGGCAGCGGCGTGCCTGGCCGGTGTGGGTGCGGCGGCCCTGCTGTCCGCCGCACCCGGCGCCGTAGCCGACGAGTCCGCCGCACCCGGCGCCGTAGCCGCCGCGCCCACCGCACCCGTGCCTCGCACCATCCCCGCTCTGCAGCAGTGGAGCGGGGGTCCGGGCGCGTATGCCTTCGGTCCGGGCACCCGACTGTTCGTCCACCCCGGCTCGGCGAAGTCCCTCACCGACGAGGCCCAGCTCTTCGCGCAGGAGCTCGCCCAGCGCACGGACGTCCAGGTACCGGTGGTCAAGGCGGCGCCGGCCCATGCACGGCCCGGCGACATCACCCTGGCCCTCGATGATGATGATGCGGACAGTGGGCTCGGCAGCGAGGGCTACACGCTGACGGCGGGCCGCACCCTGACCATCAAGTCGCCTACGCAGCATGGGGTGTTCAACGCCACGAGCACCGTGCTGCAACTGCTCGGCCAGCGCCTGACCATCCCCGCCGGGACCGCGCGCGACTGGCCGGCCAAGCCCGAGCGCGGGCTGATGCTCGACGTGGGCCGCAAGTACTTCACCGTCGACTGGCTGAAGCAGCAGATCGATGAGATGGCCTATCTGAAGCTCAACTACCTGCACCTGCACCTCTCCGACAACAACGGCTTCCGCGTGGAGAGCGAGAAGCACCCCGAGGTCGTCTCGGCGCAGCACTACACCAAGGCAGAGATCACCGAGCTGATCGCCTATGCCGGCCGGCGTCACATCACGGTGGTGCCGGAGATCGACATGCCCGGCCACATGGTGCAGGTCCTCGCCGCCCACCCCGAACTCGTGCTCAAGGACAAGAACGGCGCCGTCAACAGCAGCTTCATCGACCTCTCCAAGGACGGCACGTACACGCTTCTGAAGGACCTGATCGAGGAGTACGCGACGCTGTTCCCGGCGTCGCCGTGGTTCCACATCGGCGCCGACGAGTACGTCAACAACTACGCGGCCTACCCTCAGCTCGAGACGTACGCGAAGGCCCACTACGGCGCGTCCGCCACCGGCGCCGACACCTACTACGGCTTCGTCAACTGGGCCGACGGCATCGTCCGCGCCACCGGCAAGCAGACCCGGATGTGGAACGACGGCATCCAGAGCGGCAACGGCACCATCACGCCCGCCTCGGACATCCTGGTCGAGAACTGGTCGGGTGCCGGAATCACCCCGCAGGCCCTGACCGACCGCGGCCACACCGTCACCAACGAGCCCCGCTCGTGGACGTACTACGTGCTCGGCCGCTACAAGCCCGCGACCGCGAAGCTGTACGAGACGTGGCACCCGGACCTGTTCGACAACGGCGGCACCGTCAGCGACCCCTCCCGCAACCGCGGCTCGAAACTGCACGTCTGGTGCGACAACCCGGGGGCGGAGACCGAACAGCAGGTGGCGGGCGGCATCGTGAAACCGCTGCGGGTGATGGCCCAGCAGCTGTGGGGCTCGCCGAAGCTGGTCGCCTCGTACGCGGACTTCCAGCAGGTCATCGGCGCGGTGGGACACGCACCGGGCTGGCCCGGGAACCCGCTCCACGGCGACCTGGCACTGAACCGGCCCGTCACGTTCTCCAGCGTGGAGCCGGTGCTCGCCCCCAACTTCTCGGTCTCGAACACGGATTACCTCAGCGGCTATAACGCCGTGGACGGCGAGCCCAGCACCCGCTGGTCCAGCACCCGGTCCGACCCGCAGTGGCTGCGGATCGACCTGGGCGAAAGCCAGCCGGTAGGCAGGGTGCGGATCTCCTGGGAGGGCGCCTACGCCAAGGCGTACCAGGTGCAGGTCTCGGACGACGCCAGCACCTGGACCACCGTCCGCACGGTGACGGACGGCAAGGGCGGCATCGAGGATCTGTCCGGGCTCCAGGGCTCCGGCCGCTATGTGCGGCTCAACCTCACCCAGCGGGCCACGACCTTCGGCTACTCGCTGTACGAGGTCGAGGTGTACTCCGACGATCTGGCGCGCGGCCGCCCGGCCACCGCCTCCTCGCTGGAGACCCCCGCTTTCCCGGCCGCCGACGCGGTGGACGGCGACGCCGCGACCCGCTGGTCCAGTGCCTGGACGGACAACCCGGAGTGGATCAGGGTCGACCTGGGCGCCGACCTGCCCGTCAGCCGCGTACGGCTCGTCTGGGATGCCGCCTACGCCAAGGCGTACCAGGTGCAGACGTCGGCCGACGGGACCAACTGGACGACGGTGCGCACCGTGGGCGACGGGGACGGGGGCACGGACGAGTTGACCTCGCTCGGTGCCCACGGGCGGTACCTGCGGATCCTCGGTACGCAGCGGGGCACCGCGGAGGGGTACTCGCTGTGGAGCGTGAGCGCGTACGCGTCGTGACGCCGTGACCGGTGCCGCGTAGACAGGTCAGCGCGCGGAGAACTCCGACAGCCCGGTGACCGCCGGAGAAGGGCACAGGATTGTATGCCCTTCGGCACGCGTACGCATCGCTGCTGATTGCTGCGGGGGAGTCCGTTAAGGTCGTGTCCGAGCGACTGGGACACACCAACGCTGCGATGACGCTGAACGTCTACAGCCATCTCTTCCCCGAGTCGGAGGAACGGACAAGGGCGGCGGTGGATCGGGCGTTCGGCGCCCTGTCGGAAGAATGTGCCCTGGATGTGCCCTCTCAGTCCCAGGGCTGAGAGAAAGCGCAGGTCAGAGCCGATGCCATGGGGGCACAGTGCGATTGAGAGTGGAGTTCACCACCGAGCCCTTCGATCTCGACGAGGCACCCGCTCACGCGGTGGTGGCCCGCGAGGTGATCCAGACGGCCGAGCTGGACGCCGTGGATGTCGGCCCCTTCGGCAATACGGCGGAGGGCGGCGCCGACGCGGTGCTCACCGCGGTGGACTCCCTGCTGCGCAAGGCCCTGGAGTCCGGTGCCACCCGGGTGTCGCTCCAGGTCAACGTCATCGGGGAGGACTCGAAGTGACCGAACCCGCGGACCACCCCCTCGTCACCGCGGTCAAGCCACTCGTCGACGCCATGGGCGCCGAGCTGGTCGGGCCCGAGGACGCCCGGATCGACGACGTGGTGCTGGCCTGGGAGGGTGAGGACGTCATAGCCGTACGGCTGCCGCAGCTCTCGGAGTCGCTCGACCACATCCTGGCAGCCATGGAGCGGCGGCACGGCATGCCGCTCGCTGAGCTGGACCGCAAGGCCAAACAGTCGCTCGTACGGACCCTGGAGGCACGGGGTGCCTTCTCGGTGCGGCACGGCGTGGAGACGGTGGCTGGGGCGCTGGGGGTCAGCCGCTTCACCGTCTACAACTATCTCAACAGGCAAAATGCCGCCAAAGGTGACTAGTTGAGCGAAGACCGCGGAAGTATACGGAAGGCCGTCGTCCGGATCACCGGGCGGCGGCCTTCGACGTTCGCGGAATTTCAACAAAGTGTTGACGTGGTGTTGCGGAGGGCGTTAGCTATCCGCAGCCCGACCGACGCACAGCGAAAAAAGCCACGGAGGCTCCCGTGACTCTGAGCTCCACACCGGGCCTCGCCCGGTTCAATGCCCTGGCGGACGACGAGGCCACCGCCGCGTTGCACGAGGTGTGTGCCAGTGCGGCATGGGGAAGAGCGATCCTCTCCCGGCGCCCCTACACCACCGCCGAAGCCCTTCTCGCCACCAGTGATGCCGCCATGGCCGCGCTGACCCGCGAAGATCTGGCCGACGCGATGGCCGGTCACCCCCCGATCGGCCGCCCGGCCCCCGGGGACCCGACCTCCTCCCGCGAACAGCGGGGGATGGCCGACGCCACCGAGGAGCTCAAGGCCGAGATGCTCGAACTGAACCTGGCTTACCAGGAGCGGTTCGGACATGTCTTCCTGATCTGCGCCACCGGTGCCACCGGCGAGCAGATGCGCGACGCGGTGAAGTCCCGGATCGGGAACTCGCCCGAGCAGGAGCGCGAGATCGTGCGCACCGAGCTGGGCAAGATCAATCGCATCCGGCTGACCCGTCTCGTAACCGAAGGAGAGTGACGGTCTTGAGCACCGACACCACCGCATCGGTGTCCACGCACATCCTGGACACCAGCATCGGCCGCCCCGCCGCAGCCGTCGCCGTCATGCTCGCCGCCCGCAGTGGCGGCGACGCGCCGTGGGTGACGCTCGGCGGCTCCGCGACCGACGCGGACGGGCGATGCAAGGACCTGCCGGCGCTGCCGGAGGGCACCACCCATGTACGTCTCGACTTCGAGACCGAGGCGTACTTCTTCAACAAGCAAGCCGAGGCGCAGCAGGACGCCCCCCGCGTAAGGGACAGCGGTGCGTTCTTCCCGGAAGTGGCGATCACCTTCGCCGTCGTACCGGGCGAGCACTATCACGTACCGCTGCTGCTCAACCCGTTCGGCTACTCCGTATACCGAGGGAGCTAGCAGACATGCCCACGATTCTCGGCCAGAACCAGTACGGCAAAGCAGAGAACCGCGTCGTCAAGATCACGCGGGACGGCGACACCCACCACATCAAGGACCTGAACGTCTCGGTCGCCCTCTCCGGCGACATGGGCGACGTCCACTACTCCGGCTCCAACGCCAACGTCCTGCCGACCGACACCACCAAGAACACGGTGTACGCGTTCGCCAAGGAGCACGGCATCGAGTCCGCCGAGCAGTTCGGCATCCACCTCGCCCGCCACTTCGTGACGTCGCAGGAGCCGATCCACCAGGCGCGCATCCGTATCCAGGAGTACTCCTGGGAGCGCATCGCCACCTCGGACAACAACTCCAAGTTCATAGGCTCGGACGAGGTCAACCACTCCTTCGTCCGCAAGGGCCAGGAGCTGCGCACCAGCCAGATCACCTACGACGGTGAGAGCTGGCAGGTCATCTCGGGGCTCAAGGACCTTACGGTCATGAACACCACCAACTCGGAGTTCTGGGGTTACGTCAAGGACAAGTACACGACGCTCAAGGAGGCGTACGACCGCATCCTGTGCACCGACGTCGCTGCCGCCTGGCGCTACAACTGGACCAGCGACGACGACCGGATGCCCAACTGGGAGAAGTCGTACGAGCAGGCCAAGAAGCACATCCTGCAGGCCTTCGCCGAGACGTACTCCCTCTCGCTGCAGCAGACCCTCTACCAGATGGGGTCGAGGGTGATCAACAGCCGCAGCGAGATCGACGAGATCCGCTTCTCCCTGCCGAACAACCACCACTTCCTGGTGGACCTGGAGCCCTTCGGTCTCAAGAACGAGACCGCCGACGGCGCTGTCTACTTTGCGGCGGACCGCCCGTACGGACTCATCGAGGCCACCGTGCTGCGGGACGGCATCGAGCCGCAGATCCCGGTCGACATGACCAACCTCTGACGCGGCCCTGAGCCGGTCCCCACCCGCCGACGGGCGGGGACCGGCCGAACCGGAGGGAAACCCCATGGCACAGCCCGCAACGGGCCCGGCAGCAGACGGCCCCTGTACCGCACCACCGGAGAACTCCGTCCATCCGGTGGACGAAGGTACGCAGCCGCTACGTCGTCGCCGCGGCGGGCGGAGCTCTGATCGTCCTGGGCGTCTTCCCCGCCCTCGGCGCGGTCGTCTCCCTCGTCCGGATGCCCGTGCTCGGTGGCGCCGGAATCGTCCTTTTCGGCTCGGTCGCCGTCAGCGGCATCCGTACGCTCTCCGAGGCCGGACTCGACGACAGCTCCAACATCATCCTGGTCGCCGTGGCGCTCGGCGCGGGCATCATCCCGCTCGCCGCGCCCGCCTTCTACGCCGGATTTCCGTCCTGGGCGCAGACCGTGCTGGGCTCCGGGATCAGCGCGGGAGCGCTCGTCGCGGTCCTGCTCAACCTGTTCTTCCACCACCTCGGCACCCACAGCCGCACGGCTGTGGCACTCAAATCCTCCTAGGGTCCTGCCGTGCCCACCTCACCACAGAGAGACGAAGGAAGCGCCATGGCAGCCCCTGATCGTGTGGAACGCATCGTCATCGAGAACTGTTCGATCGCGACCGTGGACGCCGACGACACCGAGTACGCCTCGGGCCATGTCGTCGCCGCGGGCAACCGCATCGAGCGCGTAGGCGCCGGCCGGGCCCCCGAGGGGCTGGAGAACGTCGTGCGACGCATCGACGGCACCGGGCACCTTGCCACCCCCGGCCTGATCAACACCCACCACCACTTCTACCAATGGATCACCCGGGGTCTGGCCACCGACCACAACCTCTTCGACTGGCTGGTCGCCCTCTACCCGACCTGGGCGCGCATCGACGAGCCGATGGTCCGCGCCGCAGCCCAGGGCTCGCTCGCGATGATGGCCCGCGGTGGTGTCACCACCGCCATGGACCACCACTACGTCTACCCACAGGGCTCCGGCGACCTGTCCGGCGCCATCATCGGAGCCGCCCGCGACATGGGCGTACGGTTCACCCTCGCCCGCGGTTCCATGGACCGCAGCCAGAAGGACGGCGGGCTGCCGCCGGACTTCGCCGTCGAGACGCTCGACGGTGCGCTCGCCGGCACCGAGGCGGCCATCGACGCCCACCATGACGGCTCCTTCGACGCCATGACGCAGATCGCCGTCGCACCCTGCTCGCCTTTCTCCATCTCCACCGAACTGCTCCGCCAGGGAGCCGAGCTGGCCCGCCGCCGCGGGGTCCGGATGCACACCCACGGCTCGGAGACCGTGGAGGAGGAGAAGTTCTGCCACGAGCTGTTCGGCATGGGCCCGACCGACTACTTCGAGTCGACGGGCTGGCTCGGCGACGACGTATGGATGGCTCACTGCGTCCATATGAACGACTCCGACATCGCCGCGTTCGCCCGCACCGGCACCGGCGTCGCGCACTGCCCGTCCTCCAACGCCCGCCTCGCGGCAGGCATCGCCCGGGTTCCCGACATGCTGGCCGCGGGCGTCCCCGTCGGCCTCGGCGTCGACGGCACCGCCTCCAACGAGTCCGGTGAACTCCACACCGAACTGCGCAACGCCCTCCTCATCAACCGCCTCGGCGCCCACCGCGAAAAGGCACTGAATGCCCGTCAGGCCCTGCGCCTGGGAACGTACGGCGGCGCCCAGGTCCTCGGCCGCGCGGACCAGATCGGCTCCCTGGAGGCCGGCAAGCTCGCCGACCTGGTGCTCTGGAAACTGGACACCCTCGCCCACTCCTCCATCGCCGACCCGGTCACCGCGCTCGTCTTCGGCGCCGCCGCCCCCGTCACCCTCTCCCTCGTCAACGGGAAGACGGTCGTCGAGGCCGGCCACCTGACCACGGTGGACGAGGACGCCATCGCCCGCGTCACTCGCGACGAGGCCCGCCGCCTCGCGCAGATCGCCGCCGGGGCCTGACGGCTCCGGGGCACCTCCCCCAGAACGGCCGGCCGGAGGGGGACGGCCCTCGGCCGGCCGCCGTGGACCCGAGCGGGGTCCACGGCGGCCGGTCCGGCGAACACGCACGCAGAAGTGCGCGTTCGCCGGACCGGTGACCCAAGCTGCCGCACCAGCTGCACGACCTGCCCCACCTGCACCACCTCCCTGACACCCACGTCGTCTTGACGTGTACCCGACCGGTCCTCAATCTGGCCTTCAACCACCTGGGCGGGAAGCCGGAGGCGGAGAACGAGAAGGAGCCCTCCGTCCCGGCAACGGCTCCGGTGGGCGCGCACTGAGCGCGGCCGGTACGGCGTTGTGGCGCGCACGGCGGGAGCCGTACGCGCCACAAACGTATTCCGGGCAGGTCCGGGCGGGACTCAGCCGATGTGGTAGCTGTCGCCGTACACCTTCCACTCCGGCGGCGGATCCAGGTTCAGATTGCCCTTCTTCAGGAAGACCCGCTGGGCGGTGTCCACCCGGCTGGTGTCCGAGTGGGCTCCCTCCTGCTGCAGCGCCCAGACCCGCGCGTCCAGGAAGGCGTTGAGGTAGGTCACCTCGTTGCCGCCCTGCGACGGCGGCTTCGCCCTGGCGAGCGCGCGCTTGCGGATGGAGCTGAAGCTGGTGCTGTCGCTGCCGTCGCCGTGCGTGACGATGGCGTCGTAGTACGCGAACTGGCCGAGCGTGCCGATGCCGTCGGCCTTCGCCCGCTCGACAGCCGGGTTGAAGTACGCCCGGTCCCGTTCGTCGTTCTGCGCCTGCTTGAAGGCCGGGTCCGACGCGGCGGTCGCCCAGTCCTCGGCGAAGTTCGGGTCGAGGTCGTCGTGCGAGTCGGTGCCGTTCACGTCCCGCAGAGCAGGCAGATACTTCGCGAGGACGTTGCCCGGCTTGCGCTGGGTGTACAGCTCGACGAGGTCGAGCATGTCACCGGTGCCGGAGCAGAAGCCGATGATGCCCGCGGTGTAGCCGCGGCCGTCGCCGATGTCCTCGATGTATTTGTACTGCGCCTTCCAGTCGAGTGAGGAGTTCTCCGCGCTGGAGAGCAGCTGCATGGCGATCTCCTTCTTCGCCGGATTGTCCAGCCCGGTGGCGGCAGCCGCGTGCCGGGTGGCGGGGACCTCCTGGCGCACGGCCGGATGCGTGGGGGCACCGGCGTAGGCGGTGGCGGATGTCGCCGTGAGGGTCACCCCGAATGCGACCAGCGCGAGCCGTACGGGGCGAGTGTTGCGACGTGCGGCGTGCCGATGGGCAGCGGGCACCATTCCTCCAAAGGGAGTTCGTCGTTCCGGATCCGCTAGGAAGCTTTCCTATCAGAGTGGAGTGAGAGTCGTGGTGGAGTGAGAGTCATGCACCTGTTCGGCGCAAGCGAGTTGAGTCCGGCTCCGGCTCCGGCTACGGAAAGGCCCCGCACCACGCGCAGGACGCGCGGTGCGGGGCCATACGGGGCGGCCTGCAGATCAGGGGCGGACACCCTCTGGCCGATGGCTGTCAGCAGTCGGGGTAGGCCACGTGGATCCATACGCCTGTGGGGCCACCCTGCAGGTCGCCCATGGCTCAATGCCCACACTGGACACGGCAGTTGAGATTTTGACCCCGTTTTCGTTGACCGTGCAGACCGCCGATCGCGGGTTCAGGGTTCGTCGATACGGTAGCTGTCGCCGTAGACCTTCCAGGCGAGCGGCGTTTCCAGTTGGAGTCTGCCCTCGCGTACGAAGACCCGCTGCGCCGTTTCGACGCGACTGGTGTCGGAGTGCGAGGGTTCCTTGCGGATCGCGGTGACCCGGGCATCGAGGAAGGCGTTCAGATACGTCACCTCGTCGCCGCCCCGGGACGGCGGTTCGGCGGCGGCGAGAGCCTCGCGGCGGATCGTACGGAAGCCGACCGTGCCGTCCGAGTCGGCGGACCCGTGCATCACATAGGCGTCGTAGTAGATGAACTGGCCCAGGGCGCCGAGACCGTCGTCCTTTCCCTGTTCGACCGCCGGATCGAAGTATGAGCTGTCCCGTTCGGCATCCTGCGCCGACCGGAACGCGGGGTCGGCGGCCGCCTTCACCCATGCGTCGGTGAACGGGCGCCCGAGGCCGTCGTGCGCGTCGCTGCCCTGCACCGCGCGCAGAGCGGGCAGAAACCGTTCCAGCGGGTTGCCGGGGCGCGCCGATGCGTACCGCTCGACGACCTTCAGCATGTCGCCGGTGCCGGAGCAGAAGCCGATGATGCCCGCGGTGTAGCCGCGGCCGTCGTCGATGTCCTCGATGTATTTGTACTGCGCCTTCCAGTCGAGCGTGGAGTTCTCCGCGCTGGAGACCAGCTGCATGGCGATCTCCTTCTTCGCCGGATCGTCCAGCCCGGCCCCCGGGGCGCCGTTGCCGGAAACGGGCTCGGGCGAGCGCCCGGAGCACCCCGCCAGCAGGGCTGCCGCCGTGACCAGAGCGGTGACCAGAGCCGTGGCGGGGGCGAGCACGGAACGCGGAATGACCTTCACTTCTCCAGCCTGCCAGGCGCGGGGAAGGATCTTGGTCCGTTCGCCTGTAGCGTCTGGGGTATGGAAGATCAATCTGTTGTGGATGTCGGCGACGTCCGGCTGGCGTACCGGACCTGGGGCGACCCGTTCGGCTCGCCCGTCGTCCTGCTGCACGGCCTCGGCGGTTCCGCCGCGAGCTGGGAAGCGGTCGGGAGCCTGCTCGGCGAGGAATGGCGGGTGTACGCCCTCGACCTGCGCGGGCACGGGGAGAGCGACTGGCCCGACGAGTACTCCTTCGAGCTGATGAGGGACGACGTCCTCGGCTTCCTCGACGAGTGCGAGCTCGACCGTGTCGGCCTGGTCGGCCACTTCATGGGCGGCGTCGTCGCCCATCTGCTCGCCCAGGAGCACGCGGACCGGGTGGAGCGCCTGGTGCTGGTGGAGACCCCGCCGCCGTTCCCCGGTGAGCCGAGGCCCGCCGCGCAGCCCGAAGAGCCCGTCGACTACGACTGGAATGTCGTCGCGCCCATCCGGGCCCAGGTCGCCGACCCCGACCCGCAGTGGGCGGACGGTCTCGGCGAGATCGTCGCGCCGACGCTGATGATCGCCGGTGGCCCGGAGAGCACCATGCCGCAGGGCCGGCTGGCCGACATGGCCTCCTTGATCCCGGACTGCCGGCTGATCACGCTCGGCGGCGGCCACCGGGTCCACGAGACCCACGCCGACCAGGTCGCCCAGCAGATCACCGAGTTCTTCACCAGCTGAAACCCCGGCAGCCGGCTGAACCCCGGAGCGGGGTGCCCCCGGGAGCCGGCGAACCGCGCCGGTCGGCATCGTGGGCGGGGCCCAGGGGGCATTGTCAGTGCCGGGTGCCAAGATCGTCCGCATGGAGCTTGCACTGTTCTTCGCCGAGGTCGACGCCCAGCCGTGGGCCGAGCTGCATCATGCGTACGGAAGCGCCGCCGATGTGCCCGACTGCCTGCGGGCGCTCGTCGGGGACGACGAGGACGCGGCGTCCGAGGCGCTCTCCGAGCTGTACGGCAGCATCCTGCACCAGGGGTCTGTGTACGAGGCGACGGCCCACGCGGTGCCGTATCTGGCGCGGCTCGCGGAGGCCGGGTACCGCACGGAGGATCTGCTGGTGCTGCTCGGCGGGATCGCGGAGGGCGGCGAGGACCAGGGGGAGACGGATGAAGCCGCCTGCCGGGCAGCCGTCGTCGCCCAACTGTCGTTGATCCTGGGCTGGATCGCCGACGAGAATCCCGGGTTGCGGCAGGCCGCCGCGTGGACCGGGGCCATGACAGGGGCATCCAGTCAGGTGCTGCCGGTGCTCCGGAGGCGCTGGGCGGAAGAGACGGATCCCCTTGTCCGGGCCGAGCTCCTCGGTGCCATCGCCCATCTGGACCCGGCAGGGAGCGCCGCCGAGGCGACCGAAGCCATGGGTGCGGGCGAGCCGGGCGAGGTGAGGATCGCGGCCCTGCTGGCCGGCGTCGACGCGGGCCGGCCCTGGGGCCTCGCCCAGCACGAAGCGATGCTGGCGCTCCTCCCGGCCGACGGGCTGGTCCAAAGCCGCCTCGACCAGGAGCGTAACGAACCGCTGCAGTATGTCGTCGAATCCCTGCTGCTCCGTGACACCCCGGAGGGCCGCGAGGCGGCGTACGCTCTGCTCGATGCGGCACTGCGCAGCCCCGACCCCGATGCCCGCGCCGAGGCGCTGTGGGCGGCCGAAACCGCCTGTCAGCTCTCGCGCAGTGCGCCCGAACGGCTGGTCGCGCCCCTGTGTGCCCTGATGGCCGACCCGGCCGCCGTGCCCGCGGCGTACTCGCTCCTCAAGAAGCTGGGCACCCATGGAGCGGTGGCTGCCCCGGTCCTGGCCGAACTCGCCGCAGGGCAGGGTGATCCGGCGGACCGGGCGCTCGAAGCGCTTGTCGCCGTGGCCCCCGCGCAGGCCGCGCCGCTCCTCGCCCGGGACCTGGGGCAGCGCCCGCGCGCGCTCGGTGCCGTATGCGGCTTCCCGGCCCGAGGGGCAGCTGCCCTCTCGTTCCCGTACGACCCCGACCTGCTGGACGCGATCCGTGTCCGCCTCGTCGCAGACGATCTCGAGGGCAATGAGCCGTTCTGGCTCACGGCCCTGCTCACCGCCTGGGGGAGCCGGGCGTCCTCCGCCCTGCCTGAACTGCGGTCCGCGCTGGCGCGGTTCCCGAAGGTCGTGCCCAAGGCGCTGGTGGCGGTCTGCCCGCCGACACACCGTGCGGAGACGGCGGAACTCCTGACCACCGCGGCCCGCTCCGGACCGAAGGCGGGCAGGCTCGCGGCGGCCGGGGCAGTGCACGAGCTGACCGGCGACTCCGGCCCCCTGCTGGCAGCGACGGCCGCACAGCTCGCCGAGGGTGACTACGACGTACGGGAGGCTGCGAGCTCCGCCGGCGAACTGGGCCCGGAGGCAGCCGATCTGGTGCCCGCCCTGCGGTCCGCTCTCACCGTCCCCGAGCCGAACCGCACCATCCCGCAGCTGGACGGCGATGTCGAGATCGCCACGGCCCTGTGGCGGATCACGGGCGACGCGGAGGAGGCGGTGCCGGTGCTCGCCGGGGTGCTCGCGGAGGTCGGACCGGCCTGGATGCGCTGGACGTTCATCCGCGCCGCGCGAGCGGCGGCCCTCATCGCAGAGGCGGCCCGCCCGCTGGTCCCCGCTCTGGAGGGCCTGCTGACGGACCGGCAACAGACCCCGGCCGCGGTACTCGCCCTGCACGCGATCGCACCCGAGACCCTCGACGCCCCTCGGCTGGCCGGCCTGCTCCTGGACGCCGCGGAGGCGGACGCCGAACCCGTCACCGCCGTCGAAGCCCTGGTTGCCCTCGGCCCGACCGCCCTCACCGACGACCACCTGAACCGGCTGACCGCCCTCGCTGAAAGGGACCTGCGGGTGACGGCTTCAGGACTGGAGTCAGGCATCGCTCCGGCCGACGAACAACTACGCGACCGGGTGCGCGAGGCGGTGCGTACGCTGCGACCGCACTGACGGCGCGTGCGGGATCGCTGCGCGCCGCAGGACATGACGGCCCAGCCCCGCCGCCCGCGACCGCCGATCCGGAGGGCCGTGCCGGCCCTCCGGCACGGCCCTCCGGATCGGCCGGCCGTGGGACGGGCGCGTCCACGCCCCTCGGGCGGCAGCGGCCGTCCCACGCAGCCGTCAGCGCCCGGGCTGCCAGTCCGGGCGCCGGCCGCTCATGGCGATCGCCCGGTCGACGAGGGGCGCGTCGGCCGGTACCGGGACCGGCGGTCCGAAGATGTCGGGCCGCGGGATGCCGTCGCGGGGCGTCAGCATGCCAAGCGACACCCGCAGGCTCGCCTCGTCCGCCTCGTACGCCTGCCCGGTGGACCGGGCCAGGTCCCAGCCGTGGACGACCAGCTCGTTCAGTGCGACCATCGCGGCCACCTCGCCCGGCAGATCCACACCGCCCGCCCTGGTCATCCCCTGCCGGGCGGCAGGATCGCGCCAAGCTGTCACCAGCTCGTCCAGCAGGGGCGGCAGTGCCTCGCGCCAGTCGTCGCCGAGGACCGGCAGTGCGGCGGCCGGTGAGCTGTCGGTCGTCGGCCCGAGATCCTTCCGCGCCGCGTCGCGGAAGGCCTTGCTCAGCCCGACCAGATGGGCGAGCAGCTCCCGTACCGCATAGTCGGGGCAGGGGGTGGGGTCGGTCAGCTGTTTCTCCTCGATGCCGTCGAGCAGTGCGGCGACCTGGCGTGCGGCAGGTCCCAGATCGGCCGTGGGCATCGTTTGGTTCTCGGTATCCATACTCTTCAGACCGCTCCGGCACCCGGAACTCATCGGTCCTCGTGTGGGGCGTCCACGCCCAACACCGGCATATCGCGGAACGTACTGCCCGATCCTCTTGTCGTGGACCCGCCAGCCGTGCCATATAGGTCTTCGTGGCCGTGGGGGCGGTCGGGACCTGAGTGCGACGGGTCCGGGTCCGGGGGTCAGGCCTTCAGGGCACGGCCACCGAACCCGCCGCCCACAGCGGCCCGTTGCCACCAGGCATCCAGTGCCGACGGTTCCATCGAGCCCCACTCCGGTGTGGCCTCCACCAGGGCCTGCCCCAGTCGCCGCCCCAGCTCCACCATGGCCCGGCCGGCCGCGGTGCGCTCGGAGTCGTACGTACGGAGTGCCTCGGCCCAGTGGGGCGCGGACCTGAGCGCCGACTCCAGTGCCGTCGCGTCCTGGAGCGCCTTGACCGCACCGGCACCGGTGTGCGGGCGGGCCACGGTCGCCGCGTCGCCGGTCAGCAGAAGCCGGCCGGTGGCGTAGCGCGGCGCCGTGAAGTCGTACAACGGCTGGATGAACAGCTCGTCCGGCGCGGTCAGACCGACCAGGCCGCCCCAGTACGGTGGCAGCGCCTCGGCGGCGATACGGGCGAGATGAGTGTGCAGAGCGTCGGTGAGCGTGCCGGGCGGCAGACTCGTCGGAGTCTCCAGCGACAGTTCGAGATCCGGGGGAGGAACGGTGTAGAGCACCCAGTTCACCCGGTGGCCGCCGGTGGCGTCCGGGATGCGGTAGACGATCACGTGGCCGCCCGGGAAGACGACGTACGCACACTCTTCGACGTCCCACAGGCGCTGATCGGAAGCGGTCATCCTGGAGACGGGGAAGGCGCCGCGCCAGGCGAGATAGCCGGCGTACTCGGGGCGCGCCGCGGTGGCGAGCCCGGCGCAGACCTCGGTGCGGACGAGGGAGCGGTAGCCGTCCGCACCGATGGCGAAGTCGAACACCTCGGTACGGTCGCTGCCGGCGACGCCCTTGATGCGTAACGCAACCCCGTCCGGGGTGTGCCGCACCGCGCCGACGGTGGTGCCGGTACGGAACTCGACCTCGCCCGGAACCCGGGTCCGCAGTTCCCGCCAGAGCGGACCCCAGTTGTACGTACGGAATGGGAAGGGCATCTCACCGATCAGCTGCCCGAGGGGCGCGCCGCCCTCGCCGCGTACGTACCAGCGCCGACGGTTCAGCTGGATCCAGGGCATCCCCGCGTCCAGATATCCGGCCGACCGAAGCTCCTCATAACGGTCGTCGTGCACGGCCAGCCCGACGCCCCGCTCCGCCAACTGCCCCGGTGCACGCTCCAGAACCACGATCTCGTCGGTGCCGCCACGATGTAAGGCCAGCGCGGCTGCGCACCCGGCGACGCTGCCGCCCACGACGGCGACTCGGCCTCCACGCATCTGATGTCTCCTCGGCTGCACGGTGGAAAAATGTCCCACGGACCACACCCCGGTGCCAGGGCGGGACGAAGTTGGCGAAGAGCCCGGCGCAGTGAGCCTGGCACCGGAGCGGGCCCTGGTTCGTCAGGGTGTCACAGCTTGCGGGCGAGGCCGCCGTGCTCGCCGATGGGTTCCGGGGTGGGGGAAGTGGGGTCAGGGCGCCAGAAGGGGACCGAGACGACCCCGGGGTCCAAAAGTTCCAGGCCGTCGAAGAACGCCGCGATTTCGTCGACGGGGCGCAGGAAGTACGGTACGGCGCCGGTTTCGTTGTACGCGTCCTGGGCTTGTTCGTAGTCGGCGTCGGTGCCCCGTGAACCGTCGTTGATGGAGAGGAAGCTGCCGGACGGCAGTGCGTCCATCAGGCGGGTGACGGTGGCGCGTGCCTGCTCGTAGTCGGCGACGTGGCCCAGGATGTTGCTGAGAATCAGGGCGGTGGGGCGGGTGAGGTCCAGCGTCTCGGCGGCGACCGCCAGGATGCGATCAGGGTCGGACAGGTTGGCGTCGACGTAGGCGGTCGCCCCTTCGGGGGTGGAGGTGAGCAGGGCGCGGGCGTGCGCGAGGACCAACGGGTCGTGATCGACGTAGACGATCCTGGCCTCGGGGGCGAGCCGCTGGGCGACCTCATGGGTGTTGTCCACGGTCGGCAGGCCGGTCCCGACGTCCAGGAACTGCCGGATGCCCGCCTCGGTGACCAGGTACGTGAGAGTGCGGCGCAGGAAAGCACGGCTGCTGCGGGCGATGGTGACGATGCCGGGGAAGACGGCGCTGTACGCGTCGCCGGCTTCCTCGTCAACGGGGTAGTTGTCTTTCCCACCCAGCCAGTAGTTCCAGATCCGGGCCGAGTGCGGCACCGACGTATCGATCATCTGCTGCACCGCCGGTCCGGGCGACGTCGCGTGGTCGGTCATGGGTACCGTCCGTCTTTCAACCGAGGAGTGAACTGTCAACGCACAACCTACGGTGCATTGTTCGAGGTCGGACCGTGATGAACAATCTCAGGGCAGAATGAGGTCGTCATGGACACGCATCCCCTCCGGCTCACCGCTCACGGCCTGGTGCTTCGTGAATGGACGAGCGATGACCTCGCCGTCATGCAAGAGCTGTTCGACGACCCCGATGTCGCATATCGGACCCCTTTGGGATCGCCGTTTGGCCAGGCCGCCGCACTGAGTTACCTGCACAGCGCCCAACGAGCCCGGCAGGGGAACGGCCGGATCCACCTGGCCATCACCACCGATGGGCATCAGCCACTGGGAGAAGTCCTGCTCAACCGGACCACCGGCAGCATCGGCTACATCGTGGGCGCCGCCCACCGGGGACAGAAGTTGGCAGCGCGCGCTCTTCGAACAATGACCGAGTACGCGCACACCAACGTCGCCCTGCCATGGGCGATCCTGGAGATCGAACCCGACAACCACCCCAGCATCGCCGTCGCGCGATCCGCCGGCTTCCACCCCTCCGACTCGGCACCCGAGACCGTTACCGACAAGGGCCGGACCTACGAACTACTCACCTGGGAACATCGCCTGACCACCGGCCGAGGTTGAAAGACAGGCTAAGTCCGCTCCGCCCCCGGTGCTGTGCGGTACCGGGGGCGGAAAGCACTACGGAGTCGGAGCGGCTCAGACCAACTGCTCGTACGCCGGCAGCGTGAGGAAGTCCGCGTAGTCCTGGTCCAGCGACACCTGGAGGAGCAGGTCGTGGGCCTGCTGCCACTTGCCCGACGTGAACGCCTCCTCGCCGATCTCCTTGCGGATCGCGGCGAGTTCCTCGGCGGCGACCTTGCGGGCCAGGTCCGCCGTGGCGTGCTCGCCGTTCTCGAAGACCACGTCCGCGTTGATCCACTGCCAGATCTGCGAGCGGGAGATCTCCGCGGTGGCGGCGTCCTCCATCAGGTTGAAGATGGCGACGGCGCCCATGCCGCGCAGCCACGCCTCGATGTAGCGGAGGCCGACGGCGACGGCGTTGCGCAGGCCGTCGTACGTGGGCTTGGCGTCCAGGGTGTCGATGGCGATCAGGTCGCCCGGCGCCACGGAGACGTCCTCGCGCAGACGGTCCTTCTGGTTCGGCTTCTCGCCGAGGACCGCATCGAAGGAGGCCATGGCGATCGGGACGAGGTCCGGGTGGGCGACCCAGGAGCCGTCGAAGCCGTCGTTCGCCTCGCGGTCCTTGTCGGCCTTGACCTTCTCGAAGGCGACCTTGTTGACCTCGGCGTCACGGCGGGACGGGATGAATGCCGCCATGCCGCCGATCGCGTGTGCACCGCGCTTGTGACAGGTGTGGACGAGGAGTTCCGTGTACGCGCGCATGAACGGGGCGGTCATCGTCACCGCGTTGCGGTCCGGCAGGACGAACTTCGAGCCGCCGTCACGGAAGTTCTTGACGATGGAGAAGAGGTAGTCCCAGCGGCCCGCGTTCAGCCCGGAGGCGTGGTCGCGGAGTTCGTAGAGGATCTCCTCCATCTCGTACGCAGCGGTGATCGTCTCGATCAGGACGGTCGCGCGGACCGTGCCCTGCGGGATGCCGACATAGTTCTGGGCGAAGACGAAGATGTCGTTCCAGAGGCGGGCCTCCAGGTGCGACTCCGTCTTCGGGAGGTAGAAGTAGGGGCCCTTGCCGAGGTCGATGAGGCGCTGGGCGTTGTGGAAGAAGTAGAGGCCGAAGTCGACCAGCGCGCCCGGCACCGGGGCGCCGTCGAGCTGGAGGTGACGCTCGTTCAGGTGCCAGCCGCGGGGGCGGGTGACGACCGTGGCGAGCTCGTCGGCGGGCCCCAGGGCGTACGACTTGCCGGACCTGGGGTCCGTGAAGTCGATGCGGCGCTCGTAGGCGTCGATCAGATTGAGCTGGCCGAGGATGACGTTCTCCCACGTGGGGGCGGACGCGTCCTCGAAGTCGGCGAGCCAGACCTTGGCGCCCGAGTTCAGGGCGTTGATGGTCATCTTGCGGTCGGTCGGACCGGTGATCTCCACCCGGCGGTCGTTCAGCGCGGCCGCGGCCGGGGCGACCTTCCAGGAGTCGTCCGCGCGGATCGCTGCCGTTTCGGGCAGGAAGTCCAGCGTGGAGGTGCGGGCGATCTCGGCGCGGCGCTCGGCGCGGCGGGCGAGCAGCTCGTCACGGCGGGGCGTGAACTGCCGGTGCAGCTCGGCCACGAACGCGAGGGCCGCGTCGGTCAGGACCTCGTCCTGCCGGGGCAGGGGTTCGGCATCGACGATGGCCAGCGGGGACGGCGCTGGTGCGGACATGAGCTGTCACTCCTTCAGCGGGCGGTGCGGGCGGCGCCTTCGCGGCCGCCGGGTCGCCTCAACGGCACGGCGTGCCAGGGCTCCGGGATACGGCCGTGGGCGCCGTCTGGGGTACAGAGCGCTTCTGACCAGTGGATAGTAGTTTCCTCATGGTGGAAGTTCAATGGTTTGTTGATGTCGAGATTCTCCGGGTCGACACAAGTGGGGTGGGGTCGGCGCAGCGTGCCGGCGCGCGTACAGCCCGTTCAGCCGAGGTGCCTCAGGTCCTCCGTGGTGTCGATGTCGTACGCCTCCGCCACATCGGAACACTCGACGAGGGTGATCGCATCGCGGTGCGCCCGCAGATACGCACGCGCCCCCTGGTCACCCACGGCGCCCGCCGCGATGTCCGCCCACCGGTCGGCACCGAACAGCACCGGATGGCCGCGCTCCCCGTCGTACGAGGCTGCCGCCAGCGTCACCCGGGAGCGGTACGCCGACCGGACCCGCGCCACCGCCTGCGCACCGATGCCCGGCTGGTCGACGAGGAGGACGAGCGCCGCGTCCGCCTCCGTTCCGGAGAGCGTGCCGAGCCCTGCCCGCAGTGAGGAACCCATGCCTTCCGGCCATTGCGGGTTGACGGTCACCGCGCATCCCGAGAGGTCCGCCCGCTCCCGAACCTCGTCCGCTGCGGCGCCGAGCACCACATGGACGGGGTCGCAGCCGCCCTCCCGCAGAATGCGTATGGCGTGCTCGACGAGCGGCCGCCCGCGGTGTTCCAGCAACGCCTTCGGCCGGCCGCCGAGCCGTTGGCCACCGCCTGCGGCGAGCAGCAGACCTGCGATGACGGGGTGAGATGAATGAGCCATGAGGCTTTGGATACCTCACCACGCCGATGAATTCCTACCCGACCGGCCCGTGGCCCGGCCCGCATCCCCTAGGGGCTCCCTCGTGGTCACCCTGAATTCTGTCCCTGGAGTGGCGCACGGCACCTTTCATGGCGTTAACTTGCGCGCACCCCCGGAGACCTGACCACGGTCCGGGGCATGGCTGAAACACCGGCACAAAGATGTGCGAGGGGGAGTGCTTTGTTGCGAAGCATGGGGCAGACACGGGTGACCAGCGGTGGCGAGGACCCGAGGGTGACGGAGTTGCGGACGGCCGTCTCCCGGCTCCGCCGTGAGCTGGCGGGGCATCCCGCGGAGTTCCCCGACCGCGGGATCGCCGAGGACGAACTGGCGGCCCTGGACGCGATGGCGGTCACTGGTGTGCCCGAGATTCCGCGGCTGCGCCGCTCACTGCTGCTGATCGCGGGGGCGGTCGGCTCGGTCAGCGCACTGGCATCCGCGCTCAGGGACGTGCGGGTCGCCGTGGATCTCTTCGGCGAGCCGCCGCGCCGCTGACGTACGGGAGGGGAGAGCGCGCGCAGGGGGTCAGCGGCGGATGAGGCGGCGCGCCGTTGCCGCAGCGACCGCCGACGTGCGGGAGTCGACGCCCAATTTGGCGTAGATGTGCACCAGATGGGACTTCACCGTCGCCTGGCTGAGGAACAGCGCCTTGCTGATCTGCAGGTTCGACAGTCCCTCACCGACCAGTTGCAGCACCTCCAGCTCGCGCTTCGTCAGGGCCTCCGCGGGCGTCCGCATGCGGTCCATCAGCCGGTGTGCGACGGCCGGGGCGAGCGCCGAGCGGCCGGCCGCCGCGGTGCGTACCGCTGCCGCCAGCTCCTCGGGCGGGGCGTCCTTGAGGAGGTAGCCGCTCGCGCCCGCCTCCACGGCCGCCAGGATGTCGGCGTCCGTGTCGTAGGTGGTGAGGATCAGGACCCGGGGTGCGTCGGGCACCGCGGTGATCGCCGCGGTGGCCTCCGAGCCGTGCAGGCCCGCCCCGAACTGGAGATCCATCAGTACGACGTCGAACTCGCCGGTCGCCGCGAGCGCCACGGCCCGCTCGGCGGTGTCGGCCTCGGCGACCACGCGGAAGTCCGGTTCGGTGTCGAGGACGGCCCGCAGCCCCGCACGCACCACCGGATGGTCGTCGGCGAGCAGCAGACGGATGGGGGTGGCGGTCATGCGGCGGACCTCTCTTCGTGCCCGGGCAGCGGGAGGGGGAGGGTGAGCGCCAGGGCGGTGCCCTGGCCGGGGGCCGATTCGACACTCAGCGTGCCGCCGAGCGAACGGGCCCGGGACCGCATGGCGGGGAGACCGAAACCGCCGGTCTCCGTGGCCCTCGTGACCGTGGGTGCGCCCGGCGAGAAGCCACCGCCGTCGTCCACGACGTCCAGCGACACCGAGGTGTCCATGAAGCTCAGCGTGATCTCAGCACGCCGGGCTCCGGCGTGCTGCACCGTGTTGGCCAGCGCCGACTGGGCAGTACGGAGCAGCGCCACTTCGTACGGCGTCGGCAGCTCCACCGGCGTCCCGCTGACCGCGAACTGCACCGCCAGATCCGGTCCGGTGGTGCGCGCGCAGAGGCGTTCGAGGGCGCCCGCGAGCGAACCGTTCTCCAGATCGGGCGGGGAGAGAGCGCGTACGAAGCGGCGGGCCTCGGCGAGATTGTCCTGCGCGGCCTCGCGGGCCCGGCGCACGTGCGCGGTGGCGGGTGCGTCCGGCGGAAGGGTGCGTTCGGCGGCGCGCAGCAGCAGCTGAATGCTGGACAGGCCCTGCGCCAGCGTGTCGTGGATCTCGCGGGCCAGCCGCTCGCGTTCGGCGAGCGTTCCCGCCGTGCGCTCGGCGACGGCCAGCTCCGCCCGGGTCGAGACCAGCTCCTCGATCAGCTCGCGGCGCCGCTCGCTCTCCCGGAACAACGCGTCGTACCCGAGGACCGTGGCGATCGCGACCGCCGCACCGAGCAGCGGCCCGATGAACGCGCCGGGCGTGATCGGCCCGCCGTGCAGCACAAAGCCGGTGATGGCAGCTGCCGCGGTGACGACGACGGCGGGCAGACTCCAGCGCATCGGCAGCAGATGCAGCTGCAGGAAGTACAGCGGGAAGGCCAGCCACAGGGCGTCCGGCGAGAGGACGAGAAGAGCGAGCCAGAGCGCCCCGAGGAGCGACAGCCACAGGGCGGCCGCCCGGTTCTGCGGCTGCACGGCGGGGGCGAGCGCGCCCGCCGCGTAGACAGCGGCCATGACGCAGGCGAGCGCGACGACGGCGGGCGCGCTCGATGTGCCGTGTCTTACGGCCGGCACCGCGGAGAGCGCCAGCAGTCCCAGCAGCAGTGCGTGCAGACAGAGCCGCAGCGCGGCGGCGACCGGGGTGTGCGAACGCGAATCCATGATGTGTTCCAGCGTAGACGCGCGGCGTCCGCGACCGGTCAATCGAAAGGTTGATGTCAGACCCCTCCGGCGTGCGATGTTTTCGCGGACCGGCCGACCGAGGCTGGAGTCATGTTCGTCGCATGGAGAGATCTCCGGTTCGCAAGGGGCCGGTTCGCGCTCATGGGCACGGTCGTGGTGCTGATCACGCTGCTCGTGGGCTTGTTGTCCGGTCTTACGGCCGGTCTGGCCAGGGAGAACACCTCGGCCGTCACGGGACTGAACGCCGATCACCTCGCGTTCGCCGCCCCGCCCGACGGCCAGTCGGTGTCCTTCACCAACTCGACCGTCGGGGAGAGCGCGTGGCGGAGCTGGGCGAAGCAGCCCGGTGTCAGTGCCGCGCAGCCCCTCGGCATCCGTACGCTCAACGCCGCCGCCGTTCGGGGGAAGCAGACGGCCGCAGTGTCGGCGTTCGGTGTCGAGCCGGACTCGGGCCTGGCCCCGACGGCCGGCGGAGCGCGCGTCGCCCCGGGGAGGGTCGTGCTCTCCGAGCAGGCCGCCGACGAGCTCGGGGCGGCCGCCGGTGACCGGGTGCGACTCGGCCGCGTCGAGGTGCGTGTGGCGGCGGTCGCGGGAGATGCCTCGTACAGCCATACGCCGGTCGTGTGGACCTCGCTCGACGACTGGCAGCGCTTCGCGGACGGCGGGGCGGGCGGCACGCCGCACGCCACGGTGATCGCCCTGACCACTACCGGCGCCGACCTCGCCGCCGGTGACAAGGCGGCGGGCACCAGCACGCTCTCCCTCGGTGATTCACTCACCGGCATCGGCTCCTACCAGGCCGAGAACGGCTCGCTCCAGCTGATGCGCGGCTTCCTCTTCGCCATCTCGGCCCTGGTGATCGGCGCCTTCTTCACCGTCTGGACGATCCAGCGCAGCGGCGACGTCGCCGTTCTCAAGGCGCTCGGCGCCTCCACCCCGTACCTTCTGCGCGACGCGCTCGGGCAGGCCGTCGTGATGCTCGCGATCGGTACAGGACTGGGCACCGCGCTCGCCTCGGGCATCGGCGCGGTGGTCAGCGGCGGGGCCGTGCCGTTCGTCCTCGACGCCGCGACCGTCCTCGTTCCGGCGGCCGTCATGATCGCCCTCGGTGCCCTGGGGGCGGCGCTGTCCATCCGGCGGATCACCGCCGTCGACCCGCTCACCGCACTCGGGAGTGCCCGATGACCCTCACCCTCGCCGATGTCACCCTCACCTACCCCGACGGCGACGGCCGGCTCACCGCACTCGACCGGGTCTCGCTCGACGTTCCCGAGGGCTCGCTCACCGCGGTCGTCGGACCGTCCGGCTCCGGCAAGTCCAGCCTCCTCGCGGTGGCCGCGACGCTGGTCACGCCGGACGAGGGGCGGGTCGTGGTCGCAGGCCGGGAGACGGCGGGGCTCGGACGCGCGGAGAAGGCGGCGCTGCGCCGCGAACGCATCGGCATCGTCTTCCAGCAGCCGAACCTGCTGCCGTCGCTGACCGCCGCCGAACAGCTTCAGGTGATGACGCATCTGTCGGGCGGCACCACACGCGGCGCCCGCGGGCGGGCGCTGGAGCTCCTCGACTCGGTCGGTCTGGCCGACAAGGCGGACCGCAGGCCGCACCAGCTGTCGGGCGGCCAGCGCCAGCGCATCAATATCGCGCGGGCGCTGATGAACGATCCGGCGGTACTCCTGGTCGACGAACCGACGAGCGCTCTCGACCATGAGCGCGGCGCGGCGGTGCTGGACCTGCTGATCGCGCTGACCCGGGAACGGTCGACGGCGACCGTGCTGGTCACCCACGACCGGACGCATCTGGAACGGGCGGACCGGACGGTGGTGATGCGGGACGGGCGGCTGACGGAAGCGGTGCTCAGCTGACCCGAACATGTCGGTGCCCGTCGGGTTTTTGCCCGGCGGGCACCGCTGCGTCCGTGTGGTCTCAGAGGCTGTCGGGCCACCTTCGACCGTCCGATCAGAGGTAGCCCGACAGCCTCTCAGCCGGTCGGACCGCTGCTGGCCAGCGCGTCGGACAGTTCCTTCGCGACCTGCTGCAGGATCGGCACGATCCGTTCCGTCGCCGCCTCCGTCACCCGTCCCGCCGGGCCCGAGATCGAGATCGCGGCCGAGGTGGGGGAGTTGGGTACGGAGACCGCCAGGCAGCGGACCCCTATCTCCTGCTCGTTGTCGTCGACCGCATAGCCCGCCCGGCGGACCTGGTCGAGCGCGTCCAGGAAACCGTCCGGGGAGGTGATCGTCTTCTCGGTGGCGGCCGGCATTCCGGTGCGGGCCAGCAGCGCCCGTACCTCCTCCGGCGGGGTGTGCGCGAGCAGCGCCTTGCCCACCCCGGTGGAGTGGGGGAGCACCCGGCGGCCGACCTCGGTGAACATTCGCATCGAGTGCTTCGACGGCACCTGGGCGACGTAGACCATCTCGTCGCCGTCGAGCAGCGCCATGTTCGCGGTCTCGCCGGTCTCCTCGACGAGGCGCGCGAGATACGGGCGGGCCCAGGTTCCGAGCAGTCGCGACGCGGACTCGCCGAGCCGGATCAGGCGCGGGCCGAGGGCATAGCGCCGGTTGGACTGCTGGCGTACGTAGCCGCAGACGACCAGGGTGCGCATCAGCCGGTGAATGGTGGGCAACGGAAGACCGCTGCTCGCGGAGAGTTCGCTGAGCCCGACCTCGCCCCCGGCGTCGGCCATCCGTTCCAGCAGATCGAAGGCGCGCTCAAGTGACTGCACACCGCCGCTGGAACCGGCGGGTTTGGAGTCGGATGTGCTGGCGTGGGACGGCGGCACGTCAACGGTCCTTTCGAGGCGTAAGGGCAAGGCAGCAGCCTACCGGGAGGTTCCCCGTCGGCCCACTGTTCCCGGTGCGGCGTCCTGGCCGGTCAGGGGCTGTTTGTCCGGGTGTCCGGGATCAGCCGGACCGTTTCACGATGCCGCACCTGGTCCATGCTACGTTCCGCCCTTCGAAATTGGTCTTTTGCTTTGTGGAAATCTCCAGTCGGATGTGCGAGTGGTCCGCTTGCTGTCCGGCGAGGAAGGTGGGGTCTTGACGGGCTGGAATCCCGAGTGAAGACTCCTTCAACAGTTCGTTGAATTTCCTCGGTGGCCGTGAGCCACCGACCATGCGGAAGTGAGGAGCACGGGTGTCCGGTGCGGACGTGAACCTGGTACTGCGCTCGACGCGCGTCGTCACCCCCGAGGGGACGCGCCCCGCGGCGGTGGCCGTCGCCGGCGGCACGATCGAAGCGGTCCTGCCGTACGACACCGAGGTGCCGGCCGGTGCCCGGCTCCAGGACTTCGGCGACGACGTCCTGCTGCCCGGCCTCGTCGACACCCATGTCCACGTGAACGACCCCGGCCGCACCGAGTGGGAAGGCTTCTGGACCGCCACCCGCGCCGCCGCGGCGGGTGGGATCACCACCCTGCTCGACATGCCCCTCAACTCCCTCCCGCCGACCACCACCGTCGGCCATCTGCGTACCAAGCAGCAGGTGGCAGCCGCCAAGGCGCACATCGACACCGGCTTCTGGGGTGGCGCGATCCCGTCCAACGTGAAGGATCTGCGGCCGCTGTACGAGGCCGGGGTCTTCGGCTTCAAGTGCTTCCTGTCGCCCTCCGGGGTCGAGGAGTTCCCGGAGCTGGACCAGGAGCAGCTGGCCCGCTCCCTGGCCGAGATCGCCGGCTTCGACGGGCTGCTGATCGTGCACGCCGAGGACCCGCACCACCTGGCGGCCGCGCCGCAGCGCAGCGGACCCGCCTACGCCGACTTTCTCGCCTCCCGGCCGCGCGACGCCGAGAACACCGCCATCGAGAGCCTCATCGCGCACGCCAAGCGGCTGAACGCGCGCATCCACGTCCTGCACCTGTCGTCCAGCGACGCGCTGCCGCTGATCGCCGCCGCCAAGCGGGAGGGCGTACGCGTCACCGTCGAGTCCTGCCCGCACTTCCTCACCCTCACCGCAGAGGAGGTCCCGGACGGGGCGACGGAGTTCAAGTGCTGCCCGCCGATCCGGGAAGCCGCCAACCAGGACGCGCTCTGGGCCGGGCTCGCCGACGGCACGATCGACTGCGTCGTCTCCGACCACTCGCCCTGCACCGCGGACCTCAAGACGCCGGACTTCGCCTCCGCCTGGGGCGGCATCTCCTCCCTCCAGCTAGGACTGCCCGCCATCTGGACCGAGGCGCGCCGGCGCGGCCACTCGCTCGACGACGTGGTCCGCTGGATGTCCGCCGCCCCCGCCGAGCTGGCCGGACTGACCCGCAAGGGCGTCATCGAGGCCGGGCGCGACGCCGACTTCGCGGTCCTCGCCCCCGACGAGACCTTCACCGTCGACCCCGCCGAGCTCTTCCACCGCAACCAGGTCACCGCCTACGCCGGTAGGACCCTGCACGGTGTCGTGAAGTCGACCTGGCTGCGCGGGCAGCGGATCGCAGCCGACGGTGTCCTCACCGAGCCCACCGGCCGCCTCCTCGAAAGGAACCACTGACCATGACGGCGACAGCGCACTTCACCGGTGACGCCGACCCGTACGGAGGCGGCGACCCGTACGCCGACTACCGCACCGCCGACTTCCCCTTCACCCACCTCGTCGATCTCGCCGACCGGCGGCTCGGCGCGGGTGTGATCGCAGCCAACGACGAGTTCTTCGCCGAGCGCGAGAACCTGCTGAAGCCGGGACCCGCGGAGTTCGACCCGGAGCACTTCGGGCACAAGGGCAAGATCATGGACGGCTGGGAGACCCGCCGCCGCCGCGGCATCGGTGCCGCGCAGCCGCACCCCTCGGACGGGGACCACGACTGGGCGCTGGTACGGCTCGGCGCGCCAGGCGTCGTACGTGGCATCGTCGTCGACACCGCCCACTTCCGCGGCAACTACCCGCAGGCCGTCTCCGTCGAAGCGGCCTCCGTGCCCGGCTCCCCGTCCCCCGAGGAACTCCTCGCACCGGACGTGAAGTGGACAACCCTCATACCCCGTACGGCCGTCGGCGGCCACGCGGCCAACGGCTTCGCGGTCGACGCCGGCCGGCGCGTCACCCATCTGCGGGTCAACCAGCACCCCGACGGCGGAATCGCCCGCCTCCGGGTCTACGGAGAGGTCGCCCCCGACCCCGCCTGGCTGGCCGCCCTCGCCACCTTCGACCTCGCCGCGCTGGAGAACGGCGGCCAGGTCGAGGACGCCTCCGACCGCTTCTACTCCCCGGCCACCAACACCATTCAGCCCGGTCGCTCCCGCAAGATGGACGACGGCTGGGAGACCCGACGCCGCCGCGACAAGGGCAACGACTGGATCCGCTACCGGCTCGCCGAGCAGGCGGAGATCCGGGCCATCGAGATCGACACCGCCTGCCTCAAGGGCAACTCGGCGGGCTGGGCGAGCCTTTCGGTGCGGGACGGGAGGAGCGGCGACTGGGCGGAAGTCCTGCCGCGGACCCGGCTGCAGCCCGACACGAACCACCGCTTCGTCCTCCCGGAGGCCGTGCGCGCCACGCACGTCCGGATCGACATCTTCCCGGACGGCGGTATCTCACGGCTGCGGCTGTTCGGCTCGCTGACGGAGGAGGGAGCCGCACGACTGGCCGCCCGCCACCGGGAACTGGGCGGCTGACGAGGACGGGCGGCCCTGCCGCCCCTCGCGGGTGGCGGCGCCTGCCACTCCTCCGGGCGCGGCGGCTCCCGCCACCTCCTCGGGTGCGCCCGATGCGTCCGCATCCAGGGCTTATGGGACCCTGAGTGCGTCGCACATCCCGAGCAGGAGTTGTCATGATCTTCATCGCCGTCAAGTTCACCGTCCACAGCGAAGAGCGCGACAACTGGCTGCCCGCCGTCGAGCCCTTCACCCTCGCCACCCGTCAGGAGCCGGGCAACGTGTTCTTCGAGTGGTCGTACAGCGTCGAGAACCCGGACCAGTTCGTGCTCCTGGAGGCGTTCGCGTCCCCCGAGGCCGGAGAGGCGCATGTGAAGTCCGAGCACTTCGCGGCGGCGATGGACCAGATGGCGGACCTCGTCGCGGTGACCCCGGAGATCATCAATGTCGAGGTCCCGGGCGACGGTTGGTCCCGGATGACGGAGCTCACGCCCAGCCGTCAGTAGTCCGTGTGTCCTGACGGTTCAGGCCGACCGGCACACGGGGGGCGGCGTCGCGGGGCTGGGCACGCACATCTGCCGCGTTGTCGTCAATCACCATGTTCCCCGAGCTCTCGGCTTCGCTCGAGCAGGGGAGGCCCCATTCGCCATGCCTCAATCCTCCGCCTCGCAGCTGCACGCACCCCGCCCCGCTCCTTCTCCCACCCCCCCCATGTGCCGGTCGGCCTCAGAACTCCTCGTGGACATCCGGATCTCCGCCGTACCGCCGCCGAGGACCGGCGGAGATCCTGCCCAGTTCGTCCGCCGTCAGCTCGAAGCCGAAGATCTCCAGATTCTGGCGCTGCCGCCCCGGATCGGCGGACTTCGGGATCGGGACCGCCCCCAGCTGGGTGTGCCAGCGCAGCGCGGCCTGACCGGGCGTCACCCCGTGTGCCGCGGCGACGGCGACGAGCCCGGGCTCCGCCAGGAGATCGCGGCCGCGGCCCAGCGGGCTCCAGCTCTCGGTCACGATGCCCTTGGCCGCGTGCACGGCCCGCAGCTCCTCCTGCGGGAAACGCGGATGCATCTCGATCTGGTTCACGGCGGGCAGCACTCCGGTCTCCTGCTCCAGCCGGTCGAGCTGGGACGCGGTGAAGTTGGAGACGCCGATCGAGCGCACCAGCCCGTCCTTGCGGAGCTGGATCATCGCCTTCCAGGTGTCGACGTACAGATCCACCCGGGGCAGTGGCCAGTGGATGAGATACAGATCCACGTAGTCGAGCCCGAGGTTGCGCCGGGACTCCTCGAACGACGCCAGGGTCTGCTCGTAACCCTGATGCCTGCCCGGAACCTTGGTGGTGACGACGATGCCCTCGCGCGCCACACCGCTGCGGGCGATCCCGCGTCCGGTGCCGGTCTCGTTGCGGTAATTGAGTGCGGTGTCGATGAGCCGGTATCCGAGGCCCAGCGCTCCGGCCACGGCCGCCTCCGCCGCGTCGTCCTTCATCGGCCAGGTGCCGAGTCCGACGGCGGGGAGGGTGCGGCCGTCGTTGAGGGGGTGAACCGGGGTCTCGGTCATGATCTCCCTTGTCGTTCGAAACCGTCCCGACCAGGGTAGGACGGGCAGAGGCACGGGACAGGGAGGGCGCGGCCGGCGGAGTACGGGTCAGGCCGCGTGGCCGCCGTCCACCACCACCTCAGTACCGGTGATGAACGCCGCTTCGTCACCGGCCAAGTAGGAGATCAGGGAGGCCACTTCAGCCGTCGTACCGAAGCGGTCCAGGGCGGTGCCGGCGCGCTGTCCGGCGGCGTACGGGCCGTCGGCCGGATTCAGGTCCGTGTCGATCGGGCCGGGCTGGACCAGGTTCACCGTGATGGAGCGCGGGCCGAGCTCATGGGCGAGCGGTTTGGTGAGACCGGCGAGCGCCGACTTGCTCATCGCGTAGAGCGTGGCGCCCGGACCGCCCGCGTGCCTGCTCAGGGCCGTACCGACGGAGATGATGCGACCGCCGCGCTCCATCCGCGCGGCCGCCGCCCGGCAGGCGAGGAACACCGCCCGGACATTGACGGCCAGCACCCGGTCCACATCGGCCGGGGTGAGTGTGCCGATGGGGCCGAGGACGCCGATGCCCGCGTTGTTGACGAGAATGTCGAGCCGGCCGAACGTGTCCGCGGCCTCGTTCACCGCCGCCGGGACCGCCTCGGGGTCGGCAGAGTCGGCGCGCAGGGCGAGCGCCCGGCGGCCGTACGCCTCGATCTTTTGGACGACCTCCCGGGCGCCGTCCTCGTCCTGGACATACGTCAGCGCCACATCGGCGCCGTCCTGGGCGAGCCGCAGCGCGGTTGCGGCGCCGATGCCGCGGCTGCCGCCGGTGACGAGTGCGGTCCTGGTGTCGGTGCTGGTCATGGTGGGTTCCTTGCCGGTCGGGGCTGCTGTTTCGACAAGGACAAGGAAAGTCCGTTCGCCGCGTGGTGACCGGCGGGAAACGGACGCCTACGGGCGCACGGCCTCCGCCGGGTGGACTCGATGAGTTCCGGGCGAAAGCGGGGTGGGAAGAGATGGCCGTGCACGACCGCCGGCCGCGCCCGAGCGGTGAGACAGGTGTTCCCGGTGCCGTGGACCTCCCGGTACCGTGATCGTTCCGCGGGTGAGCCGGTGCGGTCTTCCCGTGGTTCCCGCTGTGGGGTGTCACGAGAACCACGAGTGCCAGGAGAAAACAGGTGTCCTCGTTCGCCCTGCCCGCCCTCGCACCACCGCGCCGGGCCTGGCTCACCGATCTGCCCGTGCTGCTCGTCGCGGTCGTCTGGGGCGCCAGCTATCTCGCCGCCAAGGGCATCACGACCACGCAGACCGTCATCGCGGTCCTCGTCCTGCGATTCGTCATCGTGCTGCCCGTGCTGGCCGCCACAGGGTGGCGCAGGCTGCGGGTGCTCAGCGCGGCGCAGTGGCGCGGCGCGGGGCTGCTGGGGCTGGTCCTCAGCGGGATCTTCCTGGTGGAGACGTACGGCGTCGTGCACACCTCGGCGACCAACGCCGGCCTCATCATCAGCCTCACCATGATCTTCACACCGCTCGCCGAGGCCGCGGTGACCCGGGTCCGGCCGCCCCGGGCCTTTCTCGCCGCCGCCGCGCTGTCCGTCGCCGGTGTGGTGCTGCTGACCCAGGGCGGCGGTTTCACCAGCCCCTCGGTGGGCGATCTGCTGATGCTGGTGGCCGCACTCGCCCGTACCCTCCACGTGCTGCTGATGGCGCGCATCAAGTCCGTCCAGGACGCCGACTCGCTGTCGCTCACCACCGTGCAGCTCGGCAGCGCGGTCGCCGTCTTCGCCCTGCTCGCCGCCGTGCCCGGTACCGGGGCGTCGCCGTGGGCGGTGGCCTCGGAGTTCGGTGTCCGGGAGTGGGGCGGGCTGCTCTTCCTCTCCGTCTTCTGCACGCTCTTCGCGTTCTTCGTGCAGATGTGGTCGGTGCGCCGCACCTCGCCGTCCCGGGTCAGCCTGCTGCTCGGTACCGAACCGCTGTGGGCCGCCGCCGCGGGCATCGCCATCGGAGGAGAACGGCTCGGCGTCCTGGGCGTGGTGGGCGCGGTGCTCGTCCTCGCCGGAACGGGCTGGGGGCGTCGCGCCGCCTCCGCGCCCTGAGCCGGGCGGTTACGGCCTCCCTCACGACAGGGAGTGGGCTCCCGACGCCCTGCGACCGGGACCGTTCCGGCCAGGGCGTCGGCCGCCGGTCTGCGGCACGGCGCCGAAAGTATCCGGTCCGGCAACTTTGGTGGCTTCCCGCTCCCGCACGGCCGGTACGAGCCCGTCACTTGAGTAGTTTTGTCGATATGATGCGTACCGAGTACCGCTGGCTGCTGCCCTCGGCCATGGCCGATCCCGAGCCCGACGTCCTGGCGCTCGCCGACGTCGTGGTCTCCCGCAGCGGGGCCGGGACGCTCGCCGAGCTGACCGCGCTGGGTAAGCCGGCGGTGTTCATCCCGCTCGCCACGTCGGCCGGGAACGAGCAGGCGCACAACGCCCGACACCTGGAGGAGGCCGGCGCCGCCGTCGCGTTGCTCGGTGGCGTCACCGCCGACGCGCTGAAGGACGCGGTCGGCCCGCTGCTCACCGATCCCGCGCGGCGGGCGGCGATGGCGGAGCGGGCCCGGGAGCACGGGAGGCCGGACGCGGCGGACAGGCTCGTGGACGTGATCCTGTCCGCCGCGTCCGGCTGACCAGCGTGGGGTTACGGGTGGCGTCGGTTGATGCGCAGCGCCGTGCCCGCCTCGATCAGCACGGCGCACTCGTTGAACACCTCGTCGCCCTGGCCCATCGGGTCGGGGACACCCCGGTCACCGAGGTAGAGGCGGAGCTTGTGTGTGTTCTGCTCGCCGCAGATCGCTCGGAGCGTTTCGAGGACGGTGGCGTCCATCGCCAGGACGTCATCCGCCCAGTCCAGCATGTCCTCCTTTTGGCCACAGACTCCGAGATCCAGCCAACATACTGTCGGCGCCACACCTGTCATGTCACGTTCACCATCTGGCAACTGTGTACCGGGCATCCTTTCCGGAGCGTGCCGATCACCGAAGCGCGTTCTTCGAAAATGGGGCGCACAGATGCAAAGACGTCACGTATACCAGGGGTTTGTCGCGGCGACGGCCAGCGGAGTGATTGCGCTGACCACCACGACCGCTGTCCAAGCGGCGCCGCCGCCGCTCACCGATCCGGCCAAGGCGGCAGCGGTTGCCAGCAAGCTCGGCGACAAGCGCGCGGTTGGACCTGGTGGGCATGGTGCTCGCAACGGATGCGACGGTCACCTACGATGACGGCACCACGCTCCGCCACATGATCGAGGCGAGCAACTGCACTGTCGATGGCGACAGCGGAGGAGCCCTCTTCAGCGGTGATACGGCTCTTGGTATTGCGTCGGGCGGCAGCTACGCCGACAAGCCCTGCGGCGACTCCGACGCCCAACCAGACCGCTCCAGTTGGTACGCGCCGGTATGGTGCGTGGCCTCCTTGGAGGGACTGAAGATCTACTAAACCGCACACCTTCCCTCAATGCCTGCGGCACTCACGGAAATGCCGCAGGCGGCGGGAAGCCATGAGCGAACCTGGCTCCACCTCCAAGTGGACGCTGTGAACCCGGGCCCGCTGCTAGCGCTGAAGAACCTCTCCGTCCTGCTTGCAGCAGGGGGAATCCGTCGTCGACCCTGCCCAGGGGACTCCATGCACACGCACGCGAAACGCCTCGTCAGCCTTTTTCTCGCACCCCTCCTGGCCGTCTGCCTTCTTGCCGGTTGCGGCGACAGTCTGCGTGCCGACGGTGACCACGCGAGCAACCAGTCGGTAAGGAAGCAGAAGATACGCGCCGGTCAAGTGGCCGACGCCTGGCGGGGTTCCTCGTCCGCCCTTGCCTGGAGCAAGGGCTACTACCCAATGGCCGACGCGGTGCAGCTGCCGGAATCCGGCTGGCAGAACACGGCGGATGAGCGGGCCTACGAGACCAAGAACTTCGTCCTGCGTGGCAACTTGCCGGCCACCGTATCCGCACGGGCGAAAGTGGACTGGGGAAACGGGGACACGCTCACCCGTCCGCTGTGGGGGGCCAACAAGGCGTACCAGTCGTTCGCCCTCGGCCGCGATGATGGCCCCCGGCTGACCGTAACGGGTGCGCGGCTCGGCGAAACGACGATCGTGACGAGCCGAGGCACGGCGACCGTCCCCGCCTGGCTGTTCACGCTGGAGGGCTACGACACCCCACTCCAGCGCGTCGCCGTCACCCCGTCGAAGCTGCCCAAGTCGCCGATCGGGCAGGCCCGGCAAGGGTCTGCCGACGGTCTCCAGCGTGTCGCCCGACTGGCCGGGACGGCGACAGACGGCCGGTCCATCACGGTGAGGGCCGCACACGGAGCCTGCGACGATGGCCCCGTTGTCAACGTGCTGGAGACGGACGAGAGCGTAGTGCTGTACGCCTCCGTCGCGGGGGCACGGAGCGGTCCCTGCGCCAGCGAGCTGATCGAACAGAGCGTGAAGGTCGAGCTGCGGAGGCCGCTCGGTGACCGTATCCTCCTGGACGCCTTCACCGGCCGGCCAGTGCCGTACGGAGAGCCCAACGGGGCCTCGCCAAGCTGGACTTAGGCGGTGTCCTATGTGGTGAGTCGGAGGAGTCGTTTGTGGCAGCAGAGGGCGGCGGCGAGGTCAAGGAGTCTCGCGAAGCTCGACTTCAACAACCGTGTCCAGATCGCGCTGTTGGTTCACGACGCGGGGCTGCTCGACGAGGAGGACGACGGCGCGGGCCACGTACGCTGAGACGGTTCGATCCGGGGCGATCGAACCGAACCGGCCGGGAGGGGCTGAACTGTGTCCGCAGTCGACATCGATCTTCGCGGGGTCCATGACTTCACCGCGAATCCCTATCCGACGTACGCGAAGCTGCGCTCCGAGGGACCGGTGCACACCATCCGCTCCGATGACGCCGAGCGGATCTGGCTGATCGTCGGGTACGAGGAGGGCCGCGCGGCCCTCGCCGACCAACGGCTCAGCAAGGACTGGCGGACCTCCGACCTCTGGGCCGGTGACGGCGATCCGATCAACGCCAACATGCTGGAGATGGACGCGCCGCACCACACCCGGCTGCGCAAGCTCGTCGCCCGCGAGTTCACCGCCCGCAGGATCGAGTCGCTGCGGCCACGGGTCCAGCAGATCACCGACGAACTGCTCGACGCGATGGTGCCCGCCGGGCGCGGCGACCTCGTCGACGCCCTCGCCTTCCCGCTGCCGATGACCGTCATCTGCGAGCTGATCGGCGTGCCGGACCTGGATCGCGACCGGTTCCGCCTGCTGTCGAACGGCATCGTCGCCCCGACGTCCGCGGATATCGGAGGCGAAGCGGTCCGCGCGATGGGGGCCTATCTCGTGGAGCTCATCGAGGACAAGCGGTGCGCGCCCGGCGACGACCTGATGAGCGCGCTGATCAGGGTGCGGGACGAGGAGGGTGACGGACTGTCGCCCGACGAACTCGTCGGCATGGCCTTTCTGCTGCTCGTCGCCGGACATGAGACCACCGTCAATCTGATCTCCAACGGGGTACGGGCCCTGCTTGCCCACCCCGGACAACTCGCCGCACTCCGTGCGGACTTCGGTCTGATCGACGGCGCGGTCGAGGAGATGCTCCGGTACGACGGTCCGGTGGAGACCGCCACCTTCCGCTTCGCCCGAGAGCCGGTCGAGATCGGCAACCGGACCATTCCTGCGGGCGAGGCGGTCCTGGTCGCCCTGGCCGGTGGCGACCGCGACCCCGCTCGCTACCCGGACCCGGACCACTTCGACATCCGCCGGGACGCCCAGGGCCACCTGGCCTTCGGCCACGGCATGCACTTCTGCATGGGGGCGCCGCTGGCCCGGATGGAGGGCCGGATCGCGATCCGTACGCTGCTGGAGCGGTGCCCGGATCTCGCACTCGACCCGGCCGGTGCGGAGCTGGACTGGCTGCCCGGGATGCTGATCCGAGGGGTCCGGCACCTGCCGGTGCGCTGGTGAGGTAAGAAGGCGTGTCATGAGCGGACTTGACATACAGATGGCGCAGAAGGTCCTCGACAGCCAGCCGTTCAGCGGGCTCGTCGGGGCACGGATCACCGCCTTCGGGGACGGCGCCGCCACCCTCGAAGTGGACATCCGGCAGGAACTCCAGCAGCAGAACGGCTTTGTGCACGGCGGCGTGCTGTCGTACGCCGCCGACAACTCGATCACCTTCGCCGCCGGAACGACCCTCGGGCCGGCCGTACTGACCGGTGGCTTCTCGATCCAGTACATCCGTCCGGCGACCGGTCGCACCCTGATCGCCCGCGCCACCGTCGTGCACACCGGCCGTCGCCAGGCGGTGGTCCGCTGCGATCTGTTCGCCGCGGCGGACGACGGTGCGGAAGCCCTGTGCGCGGTCGCCCAGGGAACCGTGCTCTCCGCCGAGACGCGCTGAAGGGCCCCTCCTTGACCAGTCGAGCGACCGAGGCGTCCGAAGCCGCGGATGTCGTCGATCTCGCCGCGCTCGGTGACCGCACAGGCATGCTGATCCGGGGCCGCGAGCAGCTGCCGGTCGTCCGGTAGCGGGGCCCGCACCGTCAGTCGGTGCGGATCTCCGCCACCGCCACCGGCCGGTGCTCGCGCCGGGACAGCTCGCACGCCTCCGCGATCCGCAGCGCGTGCAGAGCCTCCCGGCCGTCGCACGGGTTGGCCGCCTCGCCCCGCACCACCTGTACGAACGCGTCGAGTTCCGCCTCGTACGCCGCGGCGAACCGCTCCAGGAACCCCGGCCACGGCTTGGCCGGGGCGGCGAGGCCCTGGGGTTCCACCGACGTCAGCGGCGTACGGTCGTCCAGACCGACCGCGACCTGGTCGAGCTCGCCCGCCAGCTCCATCCGTACGTCGTACCCGGCGCCGTTGCACCGGGTCGCCGTCGCCGTCGCCAGTGTGGAGTCGTCGAGGGTCAGCAATGCCGCCGCCGTGTCGACATCGCCCGCCGCCCGGAACATCGCGGGACCGGCATCCGAACCTGTGGCGTACACCTCCACCACCTCACGGCCCGTCACCCACCGCAGGATGTCGAAGTCATGGACCAGACAGTCCCGGAACAGGCCGCCGGAGTGCGGCAGATACGCGGCGGGCGGCGGCGCCGGATCGGACGTCATGGCCCGTACGGTGTGGAGCCTGCCCAGCGCCCCGCTCCGCACGGCGGTGCGCGCCGCACCGTACCCGGCGTCGAAGCGGCGCATGAAGCCCAGTTGGAGCACGCTCCCGGCCCGCTCGACCTCATGCAGGGCGCCCAGCGTCCCCGCCAGATCCAGTGCGACGGGCTTCTCGCAGAACGCCGGCAGGCCCGCCCGTGCGGCCAGTCCGATCAGCTCCGCGTGTGCCGAGGTGGCCGAGGCGATCACGACGGCATCCACCCCCGCGCCCAGCACCTCGGCCGCGGACCCGACGGCTGTCGCGTGGCCGATGCGGTCCGCGATCCCGGCCGCCCGCGCCCCGTCGGTGTCCGTCACCACCAGGGTGTCCACCTCGGGGTGGCGGGCCAGCGCGCCCGCATGGAAGGAACCGATCCGGCCGGTGCCGATGAGTCCGATACGCATGGACCCAACGTGCCGCCCACCAGCTGCGCTGTCAACTATATGTCCTGACAAAATGGGGTGTGTTCGATGCCTCGAGCCGCAGCGCCCACACCCCGTACGGCTCCGGCGTCACATCGGTTTCCCGCGCGGAGCGACGCGATGAGGCGAGGGCGCCCGAATTGTCCGGACAACAGGACGACCTGACTACCGGTGCTCCGGACGTGACAGCTACGCTCCTGCCGTGTCCAAACCCACCGCCGACCCCGCCGCCCTCGAACTCGGCGTGGACCGCACCAGCCCGGTCCCGCTCTACTACCAGCTGGCCCAGCAGCTGGAGGCGGCCATCGAGAAGGGCCGGCTCGCCCCCGGCAGCCTCCTCGGCAACGAGATCGAGCTCGCGGCCCGGCTCGGCCTGTCCCGCCCCACCGTCCGCCAGGCCATCCAGTCGCTCGTCGACAAAGGGCTGATGGTCCGCCGCCGCGGGGTGGGCACCCAGGTCGTCCACAGCCAGGTCCGGCGTCCGCTCGAACTGAGCAGTCTGTACGACGACCTGGAGGCGGCCGGGCAGCACCCCACCACCCGCGTCCTGCGCAACACGGTCGAGCCCGCCCCCGCCGCGACCGCCGCCGCCCTCGGCGTCCCGGAAGGCACCGAGGTCCACCTCGTCGAACGGCTGCGGTCCGCGCACGGCGAACCGATGGCCCTGCTCCGCAACCACCTGCCGGCCGGCCTCGTCGACCTGTCCACCGAACGACTGGAGGCCACCGGCCTCTACCGGATGCTGCGGGCCGCCGGAGTCACCCTGCACAGCGCCCGCCAGACCGTGGGCGCCCGCCTCGCCACGGCCGAGGAGGCGGCACAGCTCGCCGAGCCCGAGGGCGCGCCGCTGCTGACCATGGAACGCACCACGTACGACGACACCGGGCGGGCGGTCGAATTCGGCTCGCACATCTACCGGGCTTCGCGCTACGCCTTCGATTTCCAGCTGCTTGTCCGCTGACGCCCGCATATCGGCCCGTTGACGGGGTCCCCGCTCCTCGCTACAACTCCCCAAGCCGCACTCGGGCGGCCGGGAGAGAAGGCGGACCCACCATGCGTACCCCTCGCAAGGCAGCACCCCTGATCGCCATCTGCACCATCAGCCTCGCCGTCACCGCCGTCGTCGCGGGATGCAGCAGCTCCGGCGGCAAGAGCTCCGAGGACAGGTCCGGCGGCAGCGGCCAAGGAGCCAAGGGCGTCTCCACACCCCGGATGAAGATCGCGATGATCACGCACTCGGGGGAGGGCGACACCTTCTGGGACATCGTCCAGAGCGGTGCGAAGCAGGCGGCGGCCAAGGACAACGTCGAGTTCCTGTACTCCGCGAACAAGGAGGGCAAGGAGCAGGCCCAGCTCGTCCAGGCCGCCATCGACCAGAAGGTCGACGGGATCGTCGTCACCCTGGCCAAGCCTGAAGCCGTGGCGGACGTCGTCGCCAAGGCCGTGAAAGCCGGTATCCCCGTCGTCACCATCAACTCGGGCGCGCAGTTCTCCAAGGGCGTCGGCGCGATCGGCCATATCGGGCAGGACGAGAAAGTCGCCGGCGAGGCCGTCGGTGAGGAGCTCAACAAGCGGGGCCGCAAGAAGGCCGTCTGCGTCATCCACGAACAGGGCAATGTGTCACTGGAGGAGCGCTGCGCCGGGGTGAAGAAGACCTTCAGGGGGAGCGTCGAGAACCTCGGTATCGAAGGCACCAACATGCCCGCCTCCACCTCCTCCATCGAGGCGAAGCTCCAGGCCGACCGCGGCATCGACACGGTCGTCACCCTCGGCGCGCCGTTCGCCGCCGCCTCCGTCAAGGCCAAGGAGGGCTCCGGCTCCAAGGCAGAAGTCGACACGTTCGATCTCAACGCCGAGGTCGTCAAACGGCTGAAGGCCTCCGAGGTCGGCTTCGCCGTCGACCAGCAGCCCTACCTCCAGGGCTATCTCGCCGTCGACGAACTGTGGCTCGACAGGACCAACGGAAACGTCATCGGCGGCGGGAAGCCCGTGCTCACCGGCCCGGCGATCGTCACCGCCGACGACGTGCCGCAGCTGGAGAAATACACCGCGCGCGGTACCCGGTGACCCCCGTGCGGACGGCCGTGCCCACCCCGTGCCGACACATGCGGCCCGCCCCTGCCGGGCGGCGCCGCGCCGGGCTCGGGGATACTTGGCCAGCCGGACCGGGCGGGAACTCCACCGGTCGGCACCAAGCAGCACAGCGAGCAGCACAAGAAGGGCACCACGTCGTGGCAAGGGTTCGGACAGGGGTACGTGCGATGGGCGCCGTGCTTGCGGCGGTGCTCGGGGCCTCCCTCGTGGGATGCAGCAGCACCGGTGGCAAGCGGGCGGAGGAGCGCGCGGCCCGGGCCGCCGCCGAGGGCCGGTCCGCGGTGAACACACCCCGCTGGACCTTCGCCATGGTCACGCACTCGGGCGACGGCGACACCTTCTGGGACATCGTCCAGAGCGGTGCGAAGCAGGCGGCCGTCAAGGACAACATCAAGTTCCTGTACTCGCACAACGACGAGGCGCAGCAGCAGGCCCAGCTCGTCCAGGCCGCCATCGACCAGAAGGTCGACGGGCTGATCGTCACGCTCGCCAAGCCCGACGCGTTGAAGGACGTCGTCGCCAAGGCGACCCGGGCCGGGATCCCGGTGATCACGGTGAACTCGGGCTCCGCGGAGTCCAAGGCGTTCGGCGCGCTCACCCACATCGGCCAGGACGAGTCCATCGCCGGCGAGGCCGTCGGCGACGAGCTCAACGCGCGCGGCCGCAAGAAGGCCTTGTGCATCCTGCACGAGCAGGGCAACGTCGGGCACGAGCAGCGCTGCGCCGGGGCGAAGAAGACCTTCGACGGGCAGATGCAGAACCTGTACGTCGAGGGCACCAACATGCCCGACGTCCAGGCGTCCATCGAGGCGAAACTCCAGGCCGACAAGAGCATCGACGCGGTCGTCACCCTCGGCGCGCCGTTCGCCGACGCCGCCGTGAAGGCGAAGCGGACCGCGGGCTCCAAGGCCGAGATCGACACCTTCGACCTGAACGCCAAGGTCGCCACCGCGCTCCAGGACAAGACCCTGGGCTTCGCCGTGGACCAGCAGCCGTACCTCCAGGGCTACGAGGCCGTCGACCTGCTCTGGCTCTACCGCTACAACCGCAATGTGCTCGGCGGCGGCCGCCCCGTCCTCACCGGCCCGCAGATCATCACCTCGAAGGACGCCGCCCAGCTGGCGGAGTACACGAAGCGGGGGACCCGATGACCACGACGGAGCAACCACCCGCCCCGTCCGGGGCCGACGAGCGGCTGCTGCGCACCTCACCGCTGCGCAGGCTTCTGGGCCGCCCCGAACTCGGATCGGTCGTCGGCGCCGCGGCCGTCTTCCTCTTCTTCTCGATCGTCGCCGACAGCTTCCTGCGCGCGTCCAGCTTCGGCACGGTGCTGTACGCGGCGTCCACCATCGGGATCATGGCGGCGCCGGTTGCCCTGTTGATGATCGGCGGCGAGTTCGACCTCTCCGCCGGTGTGCTGGTCACCAGCTCCGCGCTGGTCTCGTCGATGTTCAGCTACCAGATGACGGCCAACGTCTGGGTCGGCGTCCTCGTGTCGCTGCTGGTGACCCTGGCCATCGGCGCGTTCAACGGGCTCATGCTGACCCGTACCAAACTTCCGAGCTTCATCATCACGCTCGGCACATTCCTGATGCTGACCGGTCTCAACCTCGGCTTCACCAAGCTGATCAGCGGCACCGTGTCGACGAAGTCCATCGGCGACATGGAGGGCTTCGACTCGGCCCGCAAGGTCTTCGCCTCGGAGTGGACCGTCGGCGGGGTCGAGTTCAAGGTGACCATCCTGTGGTGGGCGGTGCTCGTGGCGATCGCCACCGGGATCCTGCTCCGTACCCGCTTCGGGAACTGGATCTTCGCCGTCGGCGGCGAGGCCGACGCAGCCCGCGCGGTGGGCGTCCCGGTGATCCGTACCAAGGTCGGGCTGTACCTCGGGGTCGCCTTCGCCGCCTGGGTCTCCGGGCAGCATCTGCTGTTCTCGTACGACGTGGTGCAGTCGGGTGAGGGCGTCGGCAACGAGCTGACGTACATCATCGCGGCCGTCATCGGCGGTTGCCTGATCACCGGAGGTTACGGCTCCGCCATCGGCTCGGCGGTCGGCGCGTTCATCTTCGGCATGACCAGCAAGGGCATCGTGTACGCGGAGTGGAACCCGGACTGGTTCAAGTTCTTCCTCGGAGCCATGCTGCTCCTGGCCACCCTGCTCAACGCATGGGTACGCAAGCGCGCGGAGGCGACGAAATGACGACCCCGGCCCCCCCGGCGCTGATCGAGCTGGACCACGTCAGCAAGTTCTACGGCAGTATCAAGGCGCTCCAGGACGTCTCGCTGGTGGTCCACGCGGGCGAGATCTCCTGCGTACTGGGCGACAACGGCGCGGGCAAGTCCACCCTCATCAAGATCATCGCGGGCCTGCACCGGCACGACGCCGGGACGTTGCTCATCGACGGTGAGGAGACCACGCTCGCCAATCCGCGCGACGCCCTCGACCGGGGCATCGCCACGGTCTACCAGGACCTGGCCGTCGTCCCGCTGATGCCCGTCTGGCGGAACTTCTTCCTCGGCTCCGAGCCGACGACGGGTGTCGGCCCGTTCAAGACGCTCGACGTCCGGAAGATGCGCGAGACCACCCGCTCCGAACTGCTGCGCATGGGCATCGACCTGCGCGACGTCGACCAGCCGATCGGCACCCTGTCCGGCGGCGAGCGCCAGTGCGTCGCCATCGCGCGCGCCGTCTACTTCGGTGCCAAGGTGCTCGTCCTGGACGAGCCCACCGCGGCGCTCGGCGTCAAGCAGTCCGGGGTCGTGCTGAAGTACGTCGCGGCCGCCCGGGACGCCGGACTCGGCGTGGTTCTCATCACGCACAACCCGCACCACGCGTATCTGGTCGGTGACCGGTTCGTGCTGCTCAAGCGGGGTGCCATGTCCGGCAGCCACGCCAAGGACGGCATCACGCTGGACGAGCTGACCCGCCAGATGGCGGGCGGCAGCGAGCTCGAGGAGCTCAGCCACGAGCTGCAGCGGGCCACGTCACCGGGGCGCCCGGACACCGACGACGCTCCATAGCGGTGTCCGGCGGATCATGGCCGGGGTCGACCCTGATCCGCCGGACACCCTCTGGGGCGGGGCGCCACCGGGGCGCCGCGGACCCCGCCCGCCCGTCCCGGCGCCCCGGCAGTGGCAGAATCGAGGCTGACGGGCGCCGTCCGTCACCGGGAGCACCACCACCCGGCCCCCCAGACCCCGCAGGGACGATGAGCACGTACCGCGACTTCACACACCGCGGCTCCGCCCGCGCCACCGTCCTGCGGACCGTCGGCACCCGTGAGCGGCGCTCGCACCTCACCGCGCCCCGGGTGCCCACCGTCGGCATCGACATCGGGGGTACGAAGGTGATGGCCGGCGTCGTCGACGCCGACGGCAACATCCTGGAGCAGCTGCGCACCGAGACGCCCGACAAGTCCAAGAGCCCCAAGGTCGTCGAGGACACCATCGTCGAGCTGGTCCTCGATCTCTCCGACCGGCACGATGTGCACGCCGTCGGCATCGGCGCGGCGGGCTGGGTCGACGCGGACCGCTCCAAGGTGCTGTTCGCCCCGCACCTCGCCTGGCGCGACGAACCCCTCAGGGACGCCCTCGCCTCCCGCCTCGTCGTCCCCGTCATGGTCGACAACGACGCGAACACCGCCGCCTGGGCGGAGTGGCGCTTCGGCGCCGGGCGCGGCGAGGACCATCTGGTCATGATCACGCTCGGCACCGGCATCGGCGGCGCGATCCTGGAGGACGGTCAGGTCAAGCGTGGCAAGTACGGCGTCGCCGGTGAGTTCGGCCACATGCAGGTGGTGCCCGGCGGGCACCGCTGCCCCTGCGGGAACCGCGGCTGCTGGGAGCAGTACAGCTCCGGCAACGCCCTGGTCCGCGAGGCCCGGGAGCTGGCCGCCGCGGACTCCCCGGTCGCCCACGGCATCATCGAGCGCGTCAAGGGGAACATCCCCGAGATCACCGGGCCGCTCATCACCGAACTGGCCCGGGAGGGCGATGCGATGTGCATCGAGCTCCTCCAGGACATCGGCCAGTGGCTCGGCGTCGGCATCGCCAACCTGGCTGCCGCGCTCGACCCCTCCTGCTTCGTCATCGGCGGCGGTGTGAGCGCCGCGGACGATCTGCTGATCGGCCCCGCCAGGGACGCCTTCAAACGCCACCTCACCGGCCGCGGCTACCGCCCCGAGGCCCGGATCGTCAAGGCGCAGCTCGGCCCGGAGGCAGGTATGGTCGGCGCCGCAGACCTGGCCCGGCTGGTCGCGCGGAGGTTCCGCCGTACCAACCGCCGTCGCGTCGAGCGGTACGAGCGGTACGCGCAGATCTACGACCAGGCCGCGAACACCATCCGTTCCACGCGCAACACCCGCACCTCCTAGGGATTCCCAGAACATGACCACAGCCGAGCACCCCGTTGTGCCGCGCCAGTCCTCGCCGCCCGGCGAGGACGGCGGCAGGCCCCCGCAGGACCGGCGCCGGACGATCCGCCGGCGCCTGATCACGGCGACCATCATCGTGCTGCTGATCGGCGTCCCGGCCGGCTATCTCCTGATCTCCGCAGGGCAGAGCCGCCGCTCCGGTCAGGACAAGGAGGCCGAGGCCGCCGCGCACGGGATGCGCGAGGGCTGGCCGTCCCGGATGCAGCGCAGGATCTTCGAACTGCCGATCCCTGGCAACGCCCAGGACGTCCAGTACTACGAGACCAACAACTGGAAGGCCAGCCGGATGTACGTGCAGTTCCGCACGTCGTCCGCCGGGCTCGACCGGTTCCTGAGCCGTCTCGGCAGCGGTCGAGCCGCCCTGAAGGACGGCGAGGTCACCGTCGGTGCCCGCGACACCAAGATCGCCGGCTGGTACTTCGGCCCCGGCGCCGACTGGGCGGGCACCACGCACACCAACAAGGACCCGCGTCCCACCCAGAACATCACCGTCGACATGACCGATCCGGCATCCCCTGTCGTATATGTCGTGTCTGCGGCCACCCCCTGACCGGAGGCCTGCACGACGAAGCCCCGCCGACGATGCCGGGGCTTCTGCGCGCGGCGGGCTATCGTCCCTGCCCACGTCGGCCCGGCTTCGGGTCCGACACGGCACCAGATCAGTTCAGCCCTCGAACGCCTGGTGCTGGAGGACGATTTCACGCTTGAGGATCTTGCCCGTGGCTCCCTTGGGGAGCCCGTTGGTGAACGTGACGATCCGTGGGTATTTGTAGGCAGCCACCCGCTGTTTGACGTAGTCGCGTAGCTGATCGGCCGTGGTCCGTGCACCATCCCGGAGTGTTACTACGGCGGCTACCTCCTCCCCGTGCACCTGGTGTGGCACGCCGACCACTGCCGCCTCGGCGACGGCAGGGTGTTCGTAGAGCACCTCCTCGATCTCGCGCGGGTAGACGTTGTATCCGCCGCGGATAATGAGGTCCTTCTTCCGGTCGACGATGAAGTAGTAGCCATCTTCGTCGACTCGGGCGAGATCACCGCTGTGGAACCACCCGTCCCGGATGGCTTCCGTAGTCGCACCGGGACGGTTCCAGTAGCCCTTCATGATGTTCTCGCCGCGGATCGCGATCTCACCGACTTCGCCCGGGCCGACCGTGGTGCCATCGTCCGCGACGAGCCTCAGTTCGACCCCGCGGATGGGCAGCCCGATCGAGCCGGCCTTGCGTGGCCGGTCCGGAGGGTTGAATGAGGCGACCGGAGAAGTCTCCGAGAGTCCATAGCCCTCCAGCACGGTGACGCCGAATTCCCGCTCGAAGCCGTGGAGTACTTCGACCGGCAGGGAAGCGCCGCCGGAAACAGCCAGGTGTAGCCGTGAGAGGTCATAGCCGTCGGGGATCCCGGCGTGGAGCAGGGCTGTGTACATCGTGGGGACGCCCAGAAAGACGGTGGCCCCATCCCGGTGAATGATCTCCAGCGCCTTCGTCGGCTCGAATCGCGGCAGCAAAGTCAGGGTGGCGCCCGCAGCGACGGCTGTGTTGAGGGCGCAGGTCTGCCCGAACGCGTGGAACAGTGGCAGGCCGCCGAACAGTACGTCGTCCGGCCCGACGTGGAGCAGCGTCTCGACCGTGGTGGCCGCGTTGGTCATCAGGTTGCGGTGGGTCAGTTCGGCGCCCTTCGGGGTCCCTGTTGTGCCCGAGGTGTAGAGGATCACGGCGGTGTCGTCCTCTGCCCGGTCGACGATCTCGGGCATCGGTTCGGTGGCCTGCACCAGGATGTCGAATGCCGCTGGGTCCGTGACCAGGCATACGGCCCCTACCTCTGCGGCGGCCGTCGCGACCTCGTCCGCGAACAGCGGGAACGTCACCACGATGCGGGATCCGGAATCCCGGAGGGTGAATTCTATTTCACGGGCTTTCAACAGTGGGTTCATCGGTACCACTACGGCGCCTGCGCGGAGGATGCCGTAGTACGCGATGGGGAAGTAGGTGACGTTGGGCATGACCAACGCCACGCGATCGCCCGGCCGGATGCCCTTGGCCTGCAACAAGGTGGCGACCCGGGCGCTTGCATCGTTCAGTTGGGCATAGGTGAGGACGATCTCGTCCTGGCGAATGGCGATGCGGCCGCCATCGGCTGAGGCGGATTCCGCCAGGAGTGAGGCGAGGTTGTTCATTCGGCTTCCCCTTCGATCGGAGCTGGTGGCGGTCACCCATGGCTGCGGGAGCCGCAGAGGCCCGCCGAGTTCTGCGTCGCGATCACGTCGCGGGGGGTGATCCCGCCGCGGCCGGGACGGTCGCCGGCGCTGTGCAGATCCCCCCAGAAGTCCGGCGGCAGGTCGCGTCCCTGCCGCAGGGTCAGCCACAGCCGCAGCACGTGGCGCTTCAGCTCGGGCTCTGCGAAGTCCTCGTACTCCGTGCGGGAATGAAGAACCGCGTGGTTGTTGAACAGCAGCAGGTCGCCGACCTCGAAGTCGACGTCAAGTCGGAATTCCCGGGACTCAGCCAGTTCGTCGATGAGGTCGAACAGCTCCATGTCCGCCGGCTCCAAGCGGGGAACGTCAGAAAAGCGCCGTGCGGACTCGAGATAGCAGCGGTTGTATCGCATGCTGAGCTTCCCCCCGTACCAGGACGCCAACGGAACCGTGGAGTACGGGGGTTCACCGGGGGGTTGCTCCTCCCGACGGTCGACGAAATGTGTGCGGTACAGGCGCTCGACCAGCTTCGGCCGCCGCGCCAGCACGGCGTTGTAGACCGCCGCCGAGCTGACAACGGCGGTGCGTGCGCCGGTGCGAGCCGCTCGCAGACACAGCAGCCCGAGGACATCGGAACCGTCGGTGTGGAACGGCAGCCTCGCTCTTGTCTGATAGCCGCGCGTTGCGGGGTCGGCCACGGTGCCGCCGGTGTCCCGGGCGTGACCGAGCATGTGGCCCGCAGCGTTCTGCGACACCGGGACGCCCAGGTGCTGGCCCAGTCCCCAGAAAATGGTGCTCGCCGCCGCCTGGCTGTACTGCTCGACCGGAATGCGTTTGACGAGCACGAAGCCCCGTCCGTTCTCCAGTACGTCGGCGAGTCGTGCCAGCTCGCCGGCCAGGGTCGGCAGCGGAAAGTCGCGGGCGGTCACCTTCAGGAGCGGAACACCGCGCTCACGCACCGCCTGCAGTGCCGCCTGGAGTTCGTCGGTCTGCGCCGGCGAGAGTCGCAGGACCCACTCGGTGGAGTTCGCCAGGTCCGGGCTCTTCCACACGGCCGGCCCTGCGCAGGGCCGGCGCAGCACGTTGATCACGCTCGTCATGGTGGCCTCACTCGGGTCGTGCATCCGTCCGGTCCACATCGTGTGCGGCTTTTCCCTGGCTGGGGGACCGGAAATTGCGTGCACGGCCCTTCTCCTTTCCACGCGGAAGAATCCCGTGGATTTGAACCAGGCCATTCCTTCGGGGGGCATTGATCTGCATGGGATTCCGTGCCACTTTTTCAGGGGGCTGGTCAACGGTTGGAGTATTTGTCATGGTGTTCTCCGCAGGATTTCAGATCAGCCGGGACGCCGAATCCAGGAGGCGAGCTCCATCGCAGTGGTGCAACGCTAGGTCACGGCCTGGCGCATCGCTTTACTTGACGTGACATCTTACTTACCATCTGGGGACAGAGCCTTGGAGTGCGCCTTGAAGCGACTGGTCCGCAATGCAGCGCTGAACAGCTACGTCGAGCTCAGCCAGTCCCTCGGCATCGACCCGCGAGCGCTGATGAAGAGCGTGGGCCTGGACCCCGTAGGCCTCGCGGTCCAGGACAGATGGATCTCTGGCGCGGCCGTGACTCGGCTGCTTGAACTCTCGGCGGTGGCCTCGCACCGCGAGGACTTCGGCCTGCTCCTCGCTGAGCGCCGCCGCTTCGCCAATCTCGGCCCCATCAGCTTGGTCATCCGTGAGGAGCCCGATGTCCGCAGCGCACTCGGGCTACTGATGCGACATGACTACATGTACAACGAAATACTCCGTAGTCGAGTCTCCGAGGCAAACGGCCTGACCACCCTCAAGGTGGGTCTGGAATTGGGTGAAGCAATGGAAGCCCGGCAGGCCACAGAGCTGGCCGTGGGCGCCTTCCATGGAGTTCTCCGCACTTTCCTCGGAGCTCGGTGGAAGTCGGTCTCCGTGTGTTTCACGCACAGCGCTCCCAAAGATATCGGTACCCACCGGAACATCTTCGGCCCGGTAGTTGAATTCGACCGGGAATTCACCGGGATCGTTTTCTACGCAAGCGACCTCGACACTTCCAATACGATGTCGGACCCGCTGCTCCGGAACTACGCGCGGCAGTATTTCGATTCCATCGCAGTCTCGAGGGACACGACCGTACTGGACCGTGTGCGCGAGTTGATCGAAGTCCTGCTGCCGAGCGGGCGCTGTTCCATCGAGCAGGTCGCATCCAGCCTCGGCGTCGACCGGAGAACCGTCCACCGGTACCTGGCGGGTTCGGGCGAGACGTTCTCCTCCCTCCTCAACGCCACGCGTACCGAGCTCGCGGTGCAGCTCGTGGCGAACCCGCGACGCTCGTTGACGGAGGTCTCCGGGCTGCTGGGATTCTCCGGACCGAGCGGCTTCTCACGCTGGTTCCGTGAGCAGTTCGGCAGCAGCCCGAGGGAGTGGCGCACCGGGAGGGCCAGGCAGCAGCACTCCGGCGAGGAGTGATCACCGGTCCAAGAGCCGGAGGCCGAAGCGATCCGCCGCCTGCCCTGGGCCTGCCTGGGCCGGGGCGACGCCGACAGGGGCCAAGCCTGTCCCCAAGTGATAAGTCAGTTGTCACCCAGGGGCAAGCATGGCGCGTAACCGGCCCTTAACGTTGCATTACCGCAGGGGACACCGACGGCCCCACAAGGACCAGCAGGAACCCTGCTGCAGTCGTGTGCTCCCTCCGGACTCGCTGATCGTATCTGAGCCGCCCAGCGGGCCTGGGAACCAGGTCTGCGAGCTCACCCCGCCCCTCGCCAAGCCCTTCAGGCCTCGCATTGCGGGCAGCGATGCGCGCGGCGAGTGAAGACCCATCCGACATAAGGAGATGGACCGTGCACTTCCTCGACGACTCCCTGTATCCGGAGAACCAGGAGAAGTTGGTGATCCAGGCGGCCCCCTACGGGCCGGAGTGGCTGCCCGGTGACGCCGACGACCTTCCGCTCACCATGGATGAGCACGTGCAGGCGGCGGTCGACTGTTACAACGCCGGCGCCACGGTGCTGCACATTCACGTGCGCGAGCTGGACGGTCACGGCTCCAAGCGCATGTCCATGTTCAACGAGCTGATGGCCCGGCTGCGTGAGGCCGTGCCGGACATGGTCCTGCAGATCGGTGGGTCGATCTCCTTCGCCCCCGAGGACGAGGGCTCCGATGCCAAGTGGCTGAGCTACGACACCCGCCACATGCTGGCCGAGATCAACCCCCGGCCGGACCAGGTGACGATCGCGATCGGCACCAACCAGATGAACATCGTCGAGCTCTTCGACGACGAGGACATCGAGGGCACCTCCATCGCGAAGCCGGCCATGTACAAGGCCTATCGCGACATGGTCGTCGAGGCCGGGCCGGACTTCTACCTCGAGCACCTCGAGCGGCTCCGTGCCAACGGCATCCAGCCGCACTTCCAACTCGCCAACATGGCACAGCTCGAGACCGTCGAGCGACTGATCCGCAAGGGCATCTACAACGGACCGCTGGTGCTCAACTACGTCGCGATCGGTGGCGGGTTCGCCGGGCGGCACCCGGCGGACCTGGTCGAATTCATCCGCCGTGTCCCGGACGGCGCGGTGCTCACGATCGAGGCCTCGATGCGCGCGGTGGCGCCGATGAACGCGATCGGCATCGCCCTGGGCGCGCACGTGCGGGTGGGCAACGAGGACAACCTGTGGCGGCGCAAGGGCGAGCGGATGTCCTCCGTGAAGCAGGTCGAGCAGATGGTTCAGGTCGCCAACGCGCTCGGCCGTGAGATCGCCACCGGGCAGGAAGCGAAGAAGATCTACAAGATCGGCGAATGGTACTCGGACGCCGACGAGACCCTGGCCCAGCTCGGCATGGTGCCCAACCGCCGCCCCGGCCGGCGCGGCTTCATGCTGCGCGACGTCAAGAGCTGACCTACCCGCACCAGCGGCGGTCCCGGGGCCGATCCTGCATCCGTCCCGGCTGATCCGGGTCGGCCCGCGACCGCCGTACCCACACACGAGCAAACGGAGCAACTTGTGGCACACGCCATTCGCTTCCATGAGACCGGCGGCCCCGACGTCATGCGGTGGGAGAAGGTCACCGTCGGCGACCCGGGCCCGGGCGAAGTACGGATCCGGCACGTCGCCGTCGGACTCAACTTCGCCGACACCTATTTCCGCTCCGGTCTGTACCCGGCTCCGCTGCCTGCGGGTCTCGGTGTGGAGGCCTCAGGCGTGATCGAGGCTGTGGGCGAAGGCGTCACCCATGTCGCAGAGGGCGATCGGGTGACCTACACCGGCAGCCCGCTGGGGGCCTACAGCACGGAGCGGGTCATGCCCGCGGATTCGCTGATCAAGCTGCCGGAGGAGATCAGCTGCGAGACCGCCGCGGCGATGACCATGCGGGGCCTCACCTCGGCCTATCTGCTGCGCCGGATCCACCCGCTGAAGTCCGGCGACACCGTACTGCTCCACGCGGCGGCGGGCGGCGTGGGCCTGATCTTCTCCCAGTGGGCCAAGCTGCTCGGAATCACCGTGATCGGCACAGTCTCCAGCGAGGAGAAGGCCGAGATCGCCCGCGCACACGGCTGCGAACACATCATCTACTACCGGCGCGAAGACGTGGCCGAGCGGGTGCGAGAGCTGACTGCAGGCGCCGGAGTCCCCGTCGTCTTCGACAGCATCGGCAAGGACACCGTCGCCGGATCCATGGCCTCGCTGCAGCGCCGCGGTCTGCTGGTGTGCTTCGGCACGGCCTCCGGTGTGCCGCCCCTCGACGCCATGCAGCTCGCCATCCACGGCTCGCTGTTCGTGACCCGGCCCGCGCTGGCCGACTACATCGCCGAAGCCGCCGAGCGGGACGCCCTGGCGGGCGAGCTGTTCGGGCATGTCGCGTCCGGACGTATCAAGATCCAGATCAATCAGCGCTACTCCCTCCAGGACGCGGTACAGGCACACCACGATCTGGAAGCGGGACGGACCACGGGATCCTCCGTCTTCGTCCTCTGAACACTCCGTGCCACGCACCTTCGAACACGCCGTGCCCGGCACCTTCGAACACGCCGTGCCTCGCACATCACCCCAGGAGTGAGCACATGCCCCAGACAGTCCACCCGAGGGAAGCCACGCCCGCCCTGGTGCGCCCGGGCGTCCTCCGCACATCGATCAAGGTTGAGCCGCTGACCTGCACCATCGGCGCCGAGGTCTTCGGAGCGAACCTCGGCGACGCCTCCCGCGACGACGACCTGTTCGCCGAGATCAAGCAGCTGCTGCTGAAGTACAAGGTCCTTTTCCTGCGGGACCAGGACATCACGCGCGCCGAGCACGTCGCCCTCGCCTCGCGCTTCGGCCCGCTGGAGGACCACCCGGTGGTCGGCAGCGATCCGGACCACCCGGGGCTGGTCCGCATTTACAAGGACCTGGACAGCAAGCCCGACCACTACGAGAACGCGCTCCACTGCGACGCGACCTGGCGCGAGTGCCCGCCCATGGGGGCCGTGCTGCGCTGCGTGGAAACGCCTGAGGTCGGCGGAGACACAGTCTGGGTCAACATGGCCGAGGCCTACCGCAGGCTGCCGGAGCACATCAAGACGCAGATCGCGGGTCTGCGCGCGCGGCACAGCATCGAGGCGACCTTCGGCGCCGTCATGCCCATGGAACAGCGCCACCAGCTGAAGGCCCGGTACCCGGACCCGGAGCACCCGGTGGTGCGCGCCCACCCGGAGACCGGCGAGCAGATCCTCTTCGTCAACGCTTTCACCACGCACTTCGTCAACTTCCATACACCCGAGAACGTGCGCTTCGGCCAGGATCACGCGCCCGGGGCGAACAACCTCCTGAACTACCTGATCAGCCAGGCGGCCGTCCCCGAGTACCAGGTGCGCTGGCGCTGGCAGAAGAACAGCTTCGCCATCTGGGACAACCGCTCCACACAGCACTACGCCGTCCAGGACTACTGGCCGGCCGTCCGCAAGATGGAGCGCGCCGGAATCGTCGGCGACAGGCCCTTCTGAGCCCTGACCAGAGACGAGAAGGCGACGCCCATGGGAGTTCACACTGCCGGCACAGTCGTGCCGGGCACGTCTCACGCCATGCCGACCGTATCTCGCGGGTACGCCCGGCTGGTGTTCGCGCTGAGCTTTGGGCTCCTGCTGACCGACTACATGTCGCGGCAGGTCCTCAACGCGGTCTTTCCTCTGCTGAAGGCGGAGTGGCTCCTTGCCGATGCCCAGTTGGGTTCTCTCAGCGGCGTCGTGGCCTTGATGGTGGGTGTGCTCACCTTCCCCCTGTCGCTCCTGGCGGACCGCTGGGGCCGGGTCAAGAGCCTGGTCATCGCTGCGACAGTGTGGAGTCTGGCGACGCTGGGCTGCGCCGCCGCCGCGAGCTTCGGCCAGATGTTCCTGGGGCGGTTCATGGTCGGTGTCGGCGAGGCGGCGTACGGAAGTGTCGGCATCGCGGTGGTCCTCAGCGTCTTCCCCATCGGCCTGCGGGCCACGCTCTCCGGCGCGTTCATCGCGGGAGGCGCCTTCGGATCTGTGCTGGGCGTGTCGATCGGTGGCGTCGTCGCCCAGCACCTCGGCTGGCGATGGGCGTTCGGCGTCATGGGGATCGCCGGACTGGTCCTGGCCGCGATCTACGGCATCGTGGTCACGGAAAAGAGGCTGGGTTCAGGTGCCGGCGGCAGCAGCGGCACATCCGGCGAACGGGCCCCGATCCGGACCTTGCTGCCGCGGCTGTTCTCCTCGGTCTCCGTGCTCTGCGCCTACATCGGTAGCGGGCTGCAGATGTTCATTGCGATGGCCCTGCTCGCCTGGATGCCCAGCTTCCTCAACCGTTATTACGCCATGCCTCCCGCGAAGGCCGGCGTGATTGCCGGGGCCTTCGCATTGATCACCGGGATAGGCATGATCCTCTGCGGGTTCGTCACCGACCGCCTCAGCCGGAGGATCGGCGCCCGGAAGTGGACCGTCGCGATCATCTGCAGTCTCGGGTCGCTCGTGCTGCTGACGGCCGGATTCCACCTGCCGGTCGGCCCGCCGCAGCTGTTGCTGATCGGCGCCGGCACCCTGCTGTCCAACGCCACGGCCGGCCCGGCGGCCGCCATGGTGGCGAATTTGACCCCTGCCGCCATCGCGGCGACGGCCATGGCCACGCTCACCCTGGCCAACAGCCTGCTCGGGCTTGCCCCGGGGCCCGCGGTGACGGGCATGCTCGCGGACCGCATGGGCCTGCTCGGCGCACTGCAGCTGGTCCCATGTGTCGCGGTCCTGAGCGGCGCGGCCTTCGTCATCGGCAAGCTCCACTACGAGAACGACCTACGCCGCCTGAGCCTGCTTCCCGACGTGACCCTCACGAATCCGGAGCTGTCGTCATGAGTCTCACCGCTTCGCCGACGGTCGTCATCGTCCCCGGACTGCGCGATCACGTGCCGGAACACTGGCAGACCATCCTCACCAAAAAGATCGCCAACGCCCGTACCGTTCCACCGTTGACGAGCGGCAGGTTGAGCTGCAGCGTTCAGGTCGCCGCCCTGAACGAAGTACTGTCGGACATCTCCGGTCCAGTCGTAGTGGTCGCCCACAGCGCCGGAGTGTTGACCACCGCGCACTGGGCGCAACGACACCGGCGTCCGATCAAGGGTGCGCTGCTGGCGGCGCCGCCGGACTTCGGCACGCCGCTCCCCGAGGGCTACCCCACCCTGGAGGCCCTGCGCGAAAACGGCTGGTTGCCTGCGCCGCGGACAACCCTGCCCTTCCCCAGCATCGTCGCGGCGAGCACGGACGACCCCCTGGCCGATTTCCATCGCGCCGCCGATCTCGCCCGGGCATGGGGGAGCCGTCTCGTGGATCTCGGCCCGGTCGGACACCTCAACCCTGCATCCGGCTACGGCGAATGGCCTCGGGCGGAAGAGTTCATCCGCGAGCTCAGCTGAGTTCTGTCCGACGTGTCCGTCTGACGCCCGGCTCCGCTCTCCTCGCACTCCTTCCTGCCCGCTCTTGGGCGGGAGGAGCTGGGCGCCCATCGAGCGCGAATCCTCGGACGAGTGTGAGCGGCCCGTCCTGTAGACGCTTTCATCCCGTCGGCCTCTGCACTGGTTCCCACCCGCACGACCCCGCCTCTGGAGGCGCTGATGAGCACCGACACCGACCTGCTGTGGTCCCCGAGCCGCTCGGCGGCCGAAAGTTCCAACATCGCCGGCTTCATGCGCTGGCTGAGCGGGGCGCGTGGACTGTCCTTCTCCGACTACACGGAGCTGTGGCGGTGGAGCACTACCGACGTGCCCGCTTTCTGGTCGGCGGTATGGGAGTTCTACGGCCTCGACGCTGTCAGCGGCTACGACGAGGTGCTGGCCGACCCGTCGATGCCCGGGGCATCCTGGTTCCCAGGGGCACGACTGAACTTCGCCGAGCAATGCTTCGCCCGTGCCAGCGCCGCGCGGCCCGCCCTGATCAGTGTGTCCGAGGGCGGCGTACCTGTGGAGATGTCGTGGGAGCAGCTGAGACGCGAGGTCGCGGCTGTCGCCGCGTCCCTTCGAGACATGGGCGTGAGGCCGGGTGACCGCGTTGCCGGCTACCTGCCGAATACGTCGCATGCCGTGGTCGCGTTGCTGGCCGGCGCTGCTGTCGGCGCGGTGTGGACGGTGTGCTCGCAGGACTTCGGTACGCCCAGTGTGCTGGCGCGGCTGCAGCAGGCGCAGCCGACGGTTCTGGTGGCCGCCGATGGCTACTACTACGGGGGCAAAGAGTTCGACCGACGTCCGGCGGTCGCTGAGATCGTGGACGGATTGCCCACGGTCCGGCATCTCCTCACGGTCGACCACCTCTACGCGTCCTCAACCGCGTCATCGTGGTCGCAGCGGCCTGATGTGACGCAGCACACGTGGTCGGCGCTACTCGAGAATCGGGCCCAACTCAGCTTCGCCGACGTCCCGTTCGACCACCCGCTCTGGATCCTGTGGTCATCGGGCACCACGGGCATACCGAAAGGCATCGTGCAAGGCCACGGTGGCATCGTTGTCGAGCTGCTCAAGGCCCTCGGTCTCGGCGCCGACCTGCGGAGCGACGACCGCTACTTCTTCCACACCTCCACCAGCTGGATGGTGTGGAACTTCATGGTCGGAGGCCTGCTGCACGGGGCCACCATCGTCCTGTACGACGGCAGCCCCACCTATCCCGACATCAATGGCGTCTGGAAGGTTGCCCAGCAGACTCGCGCGACGATGGTCGGCGTAGGGGCGGCCTACATGGTTGCAGCAGAGAAGGCGGATGCTCACCCAGCAGTCGAGAGCGATCTGAGTACCCTGCGATCCATCCTGCAGACTGGCTCGTCGCTTCCCGCGAGCACGTGGCGCTGGGTCTACGACCGTCTCGCTGCCGACGTATGGCTGCAGTCGATCTGTGGAGGGACCGACATCTGCTCGGTTCTCGCCGGAGGCTCTCCGTTGCTGCCCGTGCGCGCAGGCCGGATCCAATGTCCCGCCCTGGGCGTTGCCCTCGACTCCTGGGACACCTCGGGGCAGCCGCTCGTCGGGGAGCAGGGAGAGCTGGTGGTGACGGCGCCGCTGCCCTCGATGCCCTTGCACCTCGTCAACGACCCTGAGAACGAGCGCTACCTGGGGAGTTACTTCGACGTCTATCCCGGAGTGTGGCGGCACGGTGACTGGGTCACGGTCGACTCCGACCTGTCAGTCGTGGTGGCGGGGCGCTCGGACTCGACACTCAACCGCATGGGCGTGCGGATGGGATCCGCCGACATTTACGCCGTCGTAGAGCAGCTCCCACAGATTTCCGACAGTCTCGTCATCGGCGCCGAACTGCCGGACGGCCGGTACTTCATGCCGCTGTTCGTTGTCCCCGCCGAAGGCACAACCTTCGAGGACACACTCCGGAACAGCATCGCCACGTCGATCAAGCAGAAGCTTTCGCCTCGTCACGTGCCGGATGTCATCGTTCCGATAGAGGCCGTGCCGCGCACCCTGACCGGCAAAAAGCTCGAAGTTCCTGTCAAACGCATCATCCAGGGAGCTCGCGTCGCCGATGTGAGTGCGGAGGGGGCCGTCACCCATCCTGAAATGTTGGCGTGGTTCGCAGATTTCGCTACCGGGCTTTCAGCTGGAGGCTGACCGATCGCCAGGTCTGCCCCAGATCGAGTCACTGCGCCCGCCGGCCTGGTGAGCCGGCCAAGAGTGGGCGGGGTCAGCCTCCGCACCGCGGCTGCCGCTCCCACCTGCGTTCCAGCCCGGCGGAGTCACCTTCATGTCGTAACTGATCGACGCGTCCGCAACCACCCCACGACGAGGCCACGCACTGGTTCGACGAACTCACAGCACTCCAGGCGAGGAGGCCGCTCACCGCTGGCGTACGGCCAGCGGTGAGCGAAGGCTTCGGCGGAGTCGCTTCCGGCTCTGACGGTCCGGGCCGATCCGCCGGAATGGGCCGCTCCGCCGTACGTGCCCGGCGTGGGGAGTCCATTCGGATGGTTGGAAGGCCCGGCAGGGCGGGCGTGATGCCTGCGCCCTGCCGGGACGGGGTGGGTCGTCAGTCGGCCAAGCCGATGTTGATCTCGGCAGCCGCGGTCCACGGGTTGCCGTTCACTTCGCTGAGCGCGCGCAGCCGGATGTAGCGCCCGGAGACCGGGGTGAAGCAGGCCTGCTCTTCATCGGAGGTGTTGGCCCAGGTTCCGGTGGCGACCGGGTTGCCCCAAGTGGTGCCGTCCGTACTGGTGTACACCTCGTACTTGGCGATGCGGCCGTTTTCACCGCTCTGGCGGGGCAGGTAGTACAGGCACGTCACGGGTTTGTTGCTGCCGAGGTCGAGAGTGATCTCATGCGGCATCGGGTCGGAGGTGCCGGACCACTTGGTGTGCCAGAAGGTGTCCGGGTCACCGTCGACGGCGTTGGTAGCCGGGGCGTCCTCGCCGACGGTCTCCTGGCTGTCCGCGGAGACCACGGTCAGGTGCGGGTACGGCACCAGTATGGCCCGCGACGCCGTGGTGTCGCCGGGGCCGCCGGTGTAGGCCACGGACACCGTGCTGCTATGCGTTCCGTAAGCGGCGTCGGAGGCGACGTTGACCGTCCATGATGCCTTCGCGGTGGCCCCGGCGGCGATCGAGCCGACGTTGGCTGTCGCCGAAGAGGTGGTCCAGCCGGACGGCAGCGAGATCTTCGCCGTGGTCCCGGGCATCGTGGTCGTGCCGATGTTGGATATGGACGCGGTCATGGTCAGCGAGCCACCGCGCTCGACGGAGCTGTTGTCCGACGAGAACGTCACCATTGGGGTGGTGGCCAGGGTGCCGGTCGTGAAGGTGCCCTGGGCGTCGGCGACTCCGGGACCGCCCTTTCCGGTGACGGTGAAGGTGGTGTCCGCCGAGGACCTCGGGATGCCGGTGATGCCGCCGGTGTCGGGGTTGAGGTGCAGGCCGGCCGGCAGGGCGCCCTCGGTGACGGTGTAGCGGACCGTTCCCGGGCTGTTGGTGGCCACTCGCGCCTCGTACAGGCGTCCCTCGGCCAGCGCGGGCAGCCCCTTCGTGGTGAACGCCGGGGTGGGAGCCACGACGGACTGCGCGGCACCGACGGGGTTGCCGCCGGCGTCGAGCTGCTGGAGCGACCAGGATTTCCCGGAGACGACGACGGACAGGTGCCAGTGCGTCGACTGGTCCCGGAACAGCGCGCGCTGGGAGGCGGTGAACGCGCCGAGGTTGCGGGCCGCCTCCCACTCCTTGACCGCGTTCAGCAGCGCCGAGGTGTTCTGCCCGCCGCGGGTCAGGCTGGACACGGAGGTCTGGAATCCGGCGCCGGCGTTCAGGCCCGCGCCCCGCGCGAGGTTGTCCTCGACGGTACGCAGACCGGCGCTTCCCGGCAGCGCGATCCAGCCGAGCATCCCAGGCAGGTAGTTGGCCTGGTAATAGGCGTTGTTGATGAACACCTGCTTCATGCTGGTGGAGCCGACTTCGCCCCAGCTGGCCCGGGACAGGCCGTCCCAGATGTTCGAGCCCATCCGGCTGGTCTCGGAGATGAAGCCGTCCTTGGCGTTCAGCTGCGCGAAGGACCCGTTCACCATGCGGGACATGCCGTAACTGCCCCAGCCGGCATCCGATGCGGACTCCAGCCCGTCGAACGAGGTCGCCGAGATGCCGGTGGTGTTCCAGATGGTGGCGAACCGGGTGGTGACGGCGTCGATGATGTTCAGGTTGCCGTGGCCACCGCCGTATCCGTTCATCTGGATCCGGTAGGTGGTGGTGTCGGCGGCGTGGGAGGCTGCCGACGAGGACCACTGCCCCCGGGCCAGCCCAGTCACCTGGCACTCGCCGCCGACCGTGCTGAACCCGGTGTAGTTCAGGAACTCGTTGTCGATCAGCAGCCGTCTGCCCTGCAGGCCGGCGGCCAGCGGGTCGCAGCTCGCCATGGAGAGCGAGGTGTCCGTGGAGGCCAGCGGCCGGGTCAGCGTGGTGCTCTGCCCGCGTGCGAGATCCGGGCTGGGCACAGGCCTGATGTAGGGGTCGTTGGTGTCGATGAAGTTCGACAGAGTGTGCGCGCCGACCGCGACGCCGTTGGACCTGGAGGTGTTCACCAAACCGGTTGCGCCGGCGTCGGTGCCGCCGAAGCTGGAATCGAACTGGAAGTGCCCGGCCGACTGCCAGGGGCCGTCAGCGCCGGGCAGCGAGTAGATCATGTCGATGTCGGCGGCCTTGGCGAACTTGTCGGCCGTTTCGACGTTGTTGGTGTTGAGGTCCGACAGGACCAGGATGGACTTGGAGGTCGCCTGCGCCGCCTTCTGCCACTGCCCGTTGATCGTCGGGTACGGAAGGTTCTGGTTCTTGGCGATCGTCGACAGCACAGTCGGCACGAGATCCGGCGTGGTGCCGTACAGCGCGATCGCCGACCCGACGATCTCGCCACCGCTGGGCAACGGCCCGACCGGAATCCCGTAGCCGCCATCGTTCATCCGCAGGCGCTGCTTGGTGTAGTCGAAGGTGAAGGCGCGCAGCAGGTTCCCCCAGGGGGTGTGGGCGCCGACGCTCCACAGCTCCAGCGGTGCCACCGACACCTTGGAGGGGTTGTGCGCCACCTCGTCCTGCCAGCCCATGCCGGTGTCCTCGCGGGGCCAGCCGCCCTCGGTGCGGTCGTTGAGCACCTTCATGCCCGCCGTGAAGCCGCCGTTGCTCACGAGGCCGGCCGACTCCCCGAGCGTGTCGGTGAGCGTGGTCGCCAACGGACCCCACAGCAGGGTCTGCACATCAGCGGTGGGCGGCGCCTTGACCTTTGTGACGGTGAACGTCGTATAGCTCGCCCGGTCGTGCAGCACCACGTCGACCTCGGTGCCGGCCTCGGAGTTCTTGAACGCCAGCATGCTGCCGGTCCGCGTCAGCGAGGTCGGCTTCACCTGCTTCCCGTCGACCACCAGGCTGACCAGGGGAGCCGTGCCGTGCCCTGTCGCCAGGTGGTTCTGGCCGGTGCGGGAGTCGACCAAGCTCGTGACCGTACCGGTGGCGTCCATCCCCAGCTGCAGGTACCCAGCGTCCACCACGACGCCGGAGCCGTCCGTGCTGACCGAGGCCGAGGCGGTCTCCCCGGTCACGCCGGTCAGCGCCGCAGCCACCAGCCCCGCGGCCGTGAACGTGGCCGCCAAGCGGGATCTGATTCTTCGTAACCGTTTCATGAAGTACCCCTTCTGTATTGGGTGAGTCCTGCAGTGCCGTGCCGTCAGGCTCGGGAGCCAGGCGGCTTCCCCCCGCGCGCCGAACGCTCGCCGGCGGCCATCGAGCGGGTGGTTCTCGGGTGGACCGGCTGCTTTACGGGAGGCGGCGAACGCGGTCTCGGCGGTGGCCGGAAATGATCCGGAGAGGTGGCACGAAGTACGTGACACGGCGGAACCGGAGGGCCACGAAGCGCCGTTCGGGCTCCTCCGCGACCAGAGGTCAGCTCCGGGCCGGCGTCGGCATCATCCGACGACTTCGCGCACCCGTCTCAGCTGGGCGAGCTGCGCGGCGTCGATCCGGCCGAAGCGGTCCACGCGCGTGTCCATGCCGATGACGCCGCCGAGGGCGGTGGCGGAGGCCACCCAACGGGCCAGCTCCTCCGTGTCCTTGGAGGTACCCCGGTTGCCCCAGCCGGCCCAGTACGGGTCGAAAGCGCCCAGGTAGGTGAAGTCGAACCACTGCACGGAACGGGCCTCGTCGGCCCAGCGCTCCCCGCGCTCCGGCACGGCGCCGAGGTTTCGGTTCTCGCCGGGGGTGTAGTCGTCGTATACCGAGGTGGGCTTGTGAAGGCTCGGGCCGAGGCCGCTGTTCAGGGTAATGACGCGATCCGGGTTTCCGGCCTTGAGAGCCGCGGCGAAACTGCTCCAGTTGTTGGTCTTCGTCATGTCGGCGTACGCGGGCTGGAGGCCGGGGAAGACACCGTCGATCCACCAGCCCGCGGCCTTGTCACCATAGCGCTCGGAATACTCCCGCAGCACGGCGTGCCACTGCGTCATGGTGGCCTGGGAGGGGACGCCGTCCTGGCCGGGGGTGTATCCGAACGCCTTGGTGATGGCGTAGTCCCCTTCCGACTTGTGCGCGGTGTGCGGCGGGTTGGCGGGGATGTAGAGGATCAGCTTGATGCCGTGCTCCGCAAGGGCGTCGGCGATGTCCATCGGGAGGTCACGGCGGGCGGGGGTGCGCTCGCCCGGCGCGACTCCGGCAACCTTCTCGTACGCCCGGTTGGGGCCGAGCAGGTAGCCGCTGTTCTGGCCGAGCGTGAGGATGACGAATCCGACGCCCGCCTCGGCAAGGGAAGCGGCGTACGCGCGGACGTCGAAGGTGGCGAGGAGGTCGTCCCAGGACTCGTCGGCGTGCCACTTCTCGGACTCGTCGGCGGCGACGCGGTTGATGTAGTTGGACAGGAAGTGGTGGGAGACGCCGTACTGGGCGGAGTGGAACCAGTCGGTGGCCGGGTTGCCCTCCGCCTTCTCGATGAGGATTGGGGGTGTGAGGCGGGGGTTCGCTCCGGGAACGGTGACCTCGGCGCGCAGGTACGTGTCGCCGTAGGAGAGGGGGATGCCGATGTTGCGGGTGGCGACGCCCATGAGCGGGGCCCAAGGACCCTGTGGGCTGGGGGCGTTGAGCCATCGATAGGTCGCCGAAGGGTCGGTGAAGGGCCGGGAGGCGTCATTGCGGTAGCGGATCTCCAAGGCGCCCTTGGTGCGAGCGGGCCCGTGAAGGAACAGCGGGGGCAGCTGGAGGGAGCTCGCTTCGGCGGGCGTCTGGCCAAGGCCGAGGCCGACACCGGCAGCGGTCCCTGCGGCGGCGGCGAACTGCAGGAGCGTACGGCGGCTCACGCCGGAGGCCGGGGTGGCCCCGGAGACCGGGGCGTTCGCCGGGGTGGTCAGGTTGGTGATGATCCTGCCTTCACGCATGGCTGGAACCTCCATTCGTAGCGGTTTCTGGCACATCATCGAGCGGGGGGTTCTCGGGTGGACCGGCTGCTTGGCGAGCGGCTCGCTGCGGTCACCGTGCAGAGCGCTGGTCCGCCCCGTCCGTCAGCCTTTCGTTGCTCCTCCGGTCAGGCCCTTGATGAAGTGCTTCTGCAGGGCGAGGTAGAACACGAGCACGGGGAGCGTGGCCAGGAATATCAGCGCGAAGACCGAGCCGAGATCGGTCTGGTACTGCCCGATGGAGCGGTATACGCCGGTCATCCCTTCGTTGCCCCGCCCGTGAGGCCGCGGATGAACTGCTTCTGGAAGGCGAGGTAGAACAGCAGCACCGGCAGGCTGGCCAGCAGCATGAACGCGAAGACCGCACCGAAGTCCTGCTGGTAGGGACCGAGCGAGCGGAAGATGCCGACGGTCACCGTGTTGCCGCCGCCGCCGCCGCCGGCGCCGAGCACGAGCAGCGGTGTCAGGAAGTCGTTCCATACCCAGACTCCGAGGAAGATCAGCACGCTGGCCAACGCAGGTCGTAGGAGCGGGAAGACCACCTGCCAGAAGGTGCGGAAACGGCCTGCTCCGTCTATCGCTGCGACTACTGACAGGCCTGATGAGGATGGCATCCGCCACGTAGAGCTGGAAGCCCGGCCAATTGCCTGCACGATGTCGCGTGGCGCTCCCTTCGGTGCCAGCAGGTCGACGGAATCCACGGCCGGGGACATGCGTGCGGTGGCGCGTTTCGGCCCCAGCCGATCTCCCGGCCCACCACCGAGGAGGGGTTGAAGTGCACGAACATGCCGAACCGCAGTGAGGCCAAGATGTTGCCCGGGTCGTGTACCTCCAGGCCACCGCCAGGGGTGCCGGCATCCGCGGCCGCCGCGGGGGTGGGGCTACCGAGAATCAGCGCCGGACCGCTTGCTGCCGCGGCGACGGCCGCCATGGTCTTAAGCAGTCCACGGCGGGCCGGGTCGGGTCCGGAACGAGACGGTGGCACTGGGAGTGGGGCGTCGGGGTGTTGGGTGTCTGCCACTTGTCGGACCTTTCGGGTGAGTGGACATGCGCCGGGTCCACACTCTTGTGCAGTGAGGAGGCTGGCCCCCATCGAACTGAGCCGGAGCGTCGGCATCCGGCGCACAGCTAAGTGCCCTCCGCGTCAGGATGCCCGCCACCGTACGACCAGACATCCGATCTGCCTAGACCCTTGGCCGGTTTTTGTGATCTGCTCACCGACTTCACCGGGACTTATTTCCGCATAGTTCACTCCTTATAGGAGCTGAAGGTACTCACCTTGATCGGCGACGAAGGTAGAGCGGTCGGATGTTTCTCGCTCAAGGCCTCAGGGGCGATCGCCTGCGCCAGTCCGTGCCGGTGGCAGTTTCAGAGCGCATCATCACTCACCAGTTCACCGACCCAGTGATCCAAAAAGTGCGAAACACAAGAGGCCGCGTGCTCCGCCGGATCAGACGGCGCGCAGGTGGACCAGCGCCGCGCTCTGAGGTGCCCGCGCAGGACCCGGCAGCCCCAGTGCTCCCAGCGCCGCGCCGGAGGCCTGGATGCCCGTGACCTCCCAGGTCACCGACGGGTCGGTTGGAGCGACGAGCGAGGCGCGGTAGGTCTGGTCCGGGTCGAGTCCCGGGATGCGGAGCCGCGGTGGCACGGGCACGATCTCATCGAGCTGGGCATAGGAGAAGAGCGCCTCCGACCGGTCCCGAGCGACCACTCCATGCGCGAGCAGACCGTCGGGCAGCTCGACGCGCGTCAGCCGCCCCGTGTGCAGGAGCGCGCGGTGCCGCTTGTAGAGGCCGATCCAGCACGCGAGGCGGTCCAGCTCGTAGGCCGGCACCTTCGTGAGGTCCCACTGGACGCCGAACTGGCCGAAGAAGGCCGTGGCCGCGCGGAGGTCCAGGATGCTGGTCCGGCCGGTCTGGTGGGAGACCGGCGCGGCGACATGAGCGCCGAGGTACTCCAGCGGGGCGAGCTGGGCGGTCCAGTGCTGGATCGGCTGGCGGGACAGCGGATCGGTGACGTCGGAGGCCCAGACGCTCTGGACCCGCTCGAGCACGTCCAGGTCGATCCTGCCGCCTCCCGAGGCACAGCTCTCCCACGAGATGCCGGGATGGCGGCGGGCCAGCTCGTCCAGGAGCTCGCGGAAGGCGAGGGTCTGCCGCCGTGACGCGGGCCGGCCGGAGCCGCGCGAGTCACCGCCGTCGATCTGGTCGCGGTTGTGGTCCCACTTGACGAAGTCGATCCGGTGCGCCGCCACCAGGCGGCCGAAGGCGTCGAGCAGGTGTGCCCGCACTTCCTCCCGGCTGAGATCGAGCAGGTAGCAGTTGCGTTCCAGCACGGGCGACCGGTCGCCGGTGCGCAGGATCCAGTCGGGATGGTCGCGGTAGACCGCGGAGTTCGGGTTGACAGCCTCCGGCTCCCACCAGAGTCCGAACTCCATCTCCTTCTCGTGCACCCGGTCCACAAGCGGTGCCAGCCCGTCCGGCCACACCGCCGGGTCCGGGGTCCAGTCGCCCAGGCCGTCGTCGAGGGAGGTGCGGCCCGCGAACCACCCGTCGTCGAGCACGAAACGCTCGGCGCCCAGTTCGGCCGAGATGTCGACCAGCGCGGTCAGTGTGTCGAGGTCGTGGTCGAGGTAGACCGCCTCCCACGGGTTGAACATGACGGGTGCGGGCGGGGACGGATGGGCGGCGAGCGACCGGACGTACTGATGGGTCGCGTCCGCCAGGCCGTCGAGGCCGCGCGCGGACGCGGCCACGTGCACCCAGGGCATCGCGTACGTCTCGCCCTCAGCGAGGACCAGCTCGCCCGGGTGCAGCAACTCGCCGGCCCGAACGACGGCGGCGCCGGAGCTGAGCTGCTCGACGGTATACCGGTGGTTGCCACTCCAGGCGAGGTGGACACCGAGCACCTCGCCGTCGCCGTATCCGAAGCCAGGGGTACCGACCACGATCAGGCCGGTGCCGTCGAGGATGCGCATGCCGCGGCGGTGCTCCCGGACCCACTGCCCGTCCGCGAGGGCACGGCGCTGGGGCTGCCGCTCGCGGGCCCATCGCCCGGTGAAGTCGAGGATCTCGCCCGCGCCGGTCGGAACGGGGATGACCACCTCGAGCGCGTCGACCACATAGGGGCCGGCACCGACGTTGGTCAACAGGTGCCGGAGGCGGAGCCCTCCCCCCGGGACGGCTTCGGCCTCGAAGCGCAGTTCGAGTCCCGCTGCCTCGTCGGTGGCCTGGACCACGAGCGAGCCGTCGTCACACCGCACCGAGCCGGGACCGAACGCGGTGGACCAGTCGCTCCCGGGGCCTTCGGGGCCGACCCGGTGGCCGAGCAGCGCGGGCCGTCCGAGGTAGCCGCGCGCGTGCTCCGGGAGCACGCTGACCGGTGAGCCGATCAGCCAGGAGTTCCAGGCCGTGGTCTCGACCGAGGCCGGGATCGTCAGGGATCTCACGTCCGTCGCCGCCAGGGAAAGCCCCACCCACCCGATGTCGGGCAAGCCGTCCGCCCTCGGCAGCAGGACCATCGTCGTGGTCTCGGTGCCGCCGAGTCCGGAGAGGGACACGGGGGCGGTGGGCACGGGCACGGCAACGCGTCCGGGCTCGATCATTCGGTGACTCCTGGGTGCGGTGAGAGGGGGCGGATCAGGCCTGCACGGCGAGCAGGCGCGCCTTGAGATCGTCGAGGGCCAGCCGGGCGGCGCCGAGGGCGACGGACTCGTCGCCGAGCAGGGACACGCGGAACTCCGGCGAGTTGAGGGAGGTCGCGGCCAAGTGCCGCTCGAACGGACCGGCGAGCACGTCCCCCGCGCGGGACAGGCCGCCGCCGAGCACGACGAGGTCGGGGTCGACGGCGTGGACCAAGATGGAGGCGCCCAGGGCGAGGGCCTCGGCGACGCGGTCGACGGTGCGCACCGCAGTACGGTCGCCGTTCGCGGCAGCTTCGAAGAGCGCCCGGACGTCGTCGCTGGTGGACTCCTCGGCGGCCGAGCCCGCAAGCTTGCGGCTCTCGCGGTCGAGCTGCGCCATCGCGTCGGCCCACCCAAGGATCTTCATGGAACCGACGGACGCCGCTAGGCCGTGCCGTCCGTTGTGGATCTGCCCGTTGATGACGATCGCGGCCCCGAGGCGGCGGCCGGCGTGCATGTAGACGAGGTCGCGCGCCTCGGCGGCGGCGCCCTGCCACTGCTCGGCCACCGCCGCGAGGTGGATGTCGTTGGAGACCAGCACGTCGCGCTTGAAGCGCCCCGACACCTCCGACACCACGTCGATCTTGTCGAAGCCCGGGAGCGAGTAGACGTCCAGGTCCTGGCCCGCAGAAACGGTGCGGATGTCCTTGACATCCGAGCCGTTGGCCGCCACGCCGGTGATGCCGCAGGCCACCGAGCGGATGTGTTCCCAGCTCGTCCCGGTCTGCCGGACGGTCGCCTCGGCCAGTCGCGCCGCCGCCCCGATGCGCCCGGCCGGCCCGATGCGGGAGTCGACGCTGCGTCTGCGCACCGCCAGGACGCTTCCGCGCAGGTCGCAGACGACCACGGCCACCTTGTGGGCGCCGATGTCGACTCCGACGACGGCGAAGTTCTCGGCCACGACCTCGTAGCGCCGGGCCGGCCGTCCCGCGGACCGCTCGCCGTTCGGACGGTCGAGCGCCTCACGGACGAAGCCCTCGTCCAGCAGCGTCGCCACCAGGTCCTCGGCGGTGGGGCGGGAGACTCCGACGATCGAACGCACGTCGCTGACCGTCAGTGACGCGGCGTCGAGGAAGGCCCGCACCGTGGCCGAGAGATTGAGCCTGCGCAGGAGGTGGGCATCCCCCGCACGGCCTGCGGGTGCCGTGCTGCCCCGGGTTTCACCGATGTCTTGACTCACGGCGGCACGGTATCTAAATTGACGCCGCAACAGCAATATTGCCAAGAAACTTACTTATCTAAATTCTGGCCGAGCGACATCCCCCGGTGGGTTCGACCAGCAAGGAGGGCCTCATGAGCAAGCGGGCCAACTGGGGTGCGGTAGTGGTGTCGTTGGGCCTGGTCGCGCTGACCGGCTGTGCCGTCGGTGGCGGGAACGGAGGTGGGAGCGGTTCGGGCGATGACGTGACGTTGAGCCTGCTCACCTTCGAGACCCCCAACCTCACCGCCTCCTACTGGGACGACATCATCGCCCGGACCAGCGCCAAGGTGCCGGGGGTGAAGATCAAGAAACTCGTCGCGCCGAGCGCCGAACAGCGCAACGAGTACACGCGCCAACTCGACTCGACCGGCGCACTGCCCGACATCATGGTCGCGATCGACCCTGCCGGACTGGCGGAGGGCGGCAAGCTCGCTCAGTTCAGCAAGAAGGAACTGGCGGACTGGGTCAGCCCGACCGCGAACAGCTTCAACGGCAAGACCTACCAGCTGCCCACCAACTCGCAGACCTGGCAGATCTACTACCGGAAGGCGGCCTTCGAGAAGGCGGGCATCACCACTCCTCCGAAGAAATGGGACGACCTGCTCGCCGCGGTCGGCAAGCTGAAGGCGGCTCAGATCAAGCCGTTCGTCATCGGCGGCGGTGCACCGGACGGCCTCGGCCCGCGATGGACCTTCGCCCAGCTGGTGGCCGACGAGGTCTACGCCAAGGACCCGAAGTGGCTCGACAAGCTGATCGCGGGGAAGACCGACTTCAGCGACCCGCTGTTCGTCAACGCGGCGACCAAGATGAAGGCACTGGCGGGCAAGGAGAACGTCCACAACCTGTCGGCCACCTACGCCCAGGCGCAGGACGCCTTCCTCGCGGGCAAGGGCGCAATGTACCCGATGGGCTCGTGGTTCCCGGCGGCCCCGGACAAGGCGCAGCAGAAGCAGATCGGCGTCTTCCCCATGCCCACGCAGGACGGCTCGCTCGTCGTGCCCGCGTACACCGGCGGTGGGCTGTCGGTGAGCGCCAAGTCCCCCGACGTCGCGAAGGCCAAGCGGTGGGCCATCGAGTTCTCCAAGCTGAACGCCGACGGCGGGGCGCGGTACGACGGCTTGTTCGTCGCCCTCAAGGGCTACAAGCCGCCGTCCGGCCTGCCGCCGCTGTACAACACCACCCTCGATCTCTACACGAGGGCCCAGTCCAGCGGAACCGTGACGCCGAGCTTCGGTAACGAGGGCGGTGTCCCGGCCCTGCCGTCGGGCTTCATGCCCACGGTCGACGCGGCACTGAACGATCTCCTCAACGGCCGTGCGGACGTGGGCAAGTTCGTCGCGACGCTGAACACGAAGTTCAAGGAGCTCTCGAAGTGACACGCCCCTCGCCCGCCCGGACGGGGACCGTCGCCGCCGGAGGAATGTCGCCGCCTGCCCGGCCGCAGGCCACTTCGGCCCCGTCCGGGCGCGCGGGTGGGCCGCACCGGCGCCGCACCTGGACGTGGTCGTCGGCGGGAGCCGGCGCCGTCTTCGTCCTGCCGACCCTCGCGATCTTCACCGCGATGGTCCTGGCGCCCATCCTGTGGACCCTCTACGTCGGGATGACCGATGAGCGCGCCACTCGCCCGGAGACCTCGTTCGTCGGCCTGGACAACTACGGTTTCCTCCTCAGGAACGAGGAGTTCCGGCACTCCCTGTGGAACACCGTGGTGATCACGGTGATCGTGGTGCTGTTGACGAACCTGCTCGGTCTCGCGATCGCCCTGCTGCTGCGCCGGCCGGGTCGGCTCTACAGCCTGCTCCGCGGTGTCTACTTCACACCGGTGATCCTTTCCGCTGTCGTGGTGTCGGTGATCGGGCGCTCGATCCTGGCGGACGACGGCCTGCTGAACAGCACGCTCGTCTCGCTTGGGGTCGAGAACCCGCCGGGCTGGCTCACGGATCCGTCGTACGCGATCTACTCCGTCTCCGGGATCATGGTCTGGCAGTTGCTCGGCTTCGCCGTCGTGGTCTACCTTGCCGGGCTCGCGGGGATCCCCGCCGAGCTCGATGAGGCGGCGAGCCTCGACGGCGCCGGCCCCTGGCAGCAGTTCCGTGCGATCACCTGGCCGCTGCTCGCGCCCGCGCTGACGATCAACACCGTGATGCTGATGATCAGCTCGTTCAAGGTCTACGACCAGATCGCCGTGCTCACCAACGGCGGCCCCGGCACCGACGGCACGGCCACCGTGGCCTTCGAGGTGATCCGCACCGCCTTCTCCGAGCAACGTCCGGGAGTGGCGTCCGCGATGGCCGGGATCATGCTCGTCGTCGTCTCGGCCGCGAGCGTGACCGTGCTCAAGCTCCTGCAACGACGAGAGGTGAATCTGTGAACTCCCGAACGCCGTGGATGCGGCCGCTGTTGGCCACCGGCGTGGCGGCCGTCTTCTGCATGCCGCTCTACGTGGCGCTGGTCAACGTCTTCAAACCCAGCTCCGAGGTCGTGACATCGCCGTTGGCGCTCCCGGTTCCGCCGACCCTCGACAACCTCGAACACGTGCTGAGCAGGCCGGACGGGCTCTTCTGGTACGGCCTCGTCAACTCCGTCACCCTGACCGCAGCGTCGATCCTCATCACCACCGTGCTGGCCGCGATGTCGGCGTACCATCTCGTGCGGTCGGGCCGCTGGTGGAGCCGTGCCGTCCTCGGCGTCATGCTGGCCGGCCTGATGATTCCGCCCGCGGTGATCATGCTTCCGATCACGCGGATCCTCGACGCCATCGGCTTGTTGCACACGATGCCGGGTGCCGTGCTGGTCGACGTCGGGTACTACCTGCCGTTCGCCGTGTTCGTCTTCATGGGCTTCATCCGCTCGATCCCGCGCGAACTCGAAGAGGCCGCGGCGGTCGACGGCGCCGGCCGGTTCCGGATCTTCTGGCAGGTTGTCTTCCCGCTGCTGCGGCCTGCTTCGGCCAGCGTGCTGATCTTCCTCGGGGTCTGGGTCTGGAACGACTTCCTGACCCCGCTGCTCGTCCTGGGCCCGGGAGCCGGGAACACCGTGACGGTCGGGATCTTCCGTTCCATCGGCCCCTACCAGCAGGACTTCGGGGCGGTGTTCGCGTTCATGTTGCTGGCCACACTGCCCGTCCTGGCCTTCTATCTCGCCTTCCAGAAGCACTTCGTTCGCGGCCTGACCGGCGGCGCCATGAAGGGCTGACCGGCACGACCGCCCGTGCCGTGCAATGTCCACCGAGAGACCAAGGGAGAAGCATCATGCGGTTCTCGAAGCCCACACCCAGTTCCCAGCACATCCCGCGGAGAGCCATACTCGGCCGAACAGCCGGTGTGTTGGCAGCCACGGCGCTTCCCCTCGGCACCCTGTCTGCGGTCGGCGCACAGCCGGCAGCGGGAGCCACCGGCGCTGCCGTCGCGGAGCCGACTGCCACCGTCGTAGACCGGCTGCTCCCCGCCTACAACGAGGTCTGGACCTCGAAGAGCACCGACGTCACGGGCTCGATGCCAATCGGGAACGGTGTGCAGGCCGCCAATGTGTGGGTCGAGGGCGACCAACTGCGGCTGCTGCTCGCCGCAGGCGACGCCTGGGAGGAGAACGTCCGGCTGGCCAAGCTCGGACAGCTCGACATCACCTTCTCCCCCAACCCGTTCGACTCCAGCGGGTTCCGCCAGGAGCTCAAGCTCCACGAGAGCGAGGTCGTGATCACCGCGGGCAGCGACCCGGTGATCACCACCCGGGTCTGGGTCGGCGCCGACGAACAGACGATCCACGTCGAGAGCGACGCGCCCAGCGCGTTCACGATGGACGTGCGCTTCACCAACCTCCGGCCCCAGGACAACCCGTCCCCGTCGCGCAGCAACTTCACCTTCTACGACCTGGTCAACAGCGAGGACGGCTACGTGGGCGTCCAGCCGAAGGTCTACGCCGACCGGGTCCTGGACCGACCCGGGACCATCACGTGGGCACACCACAACTCCGAGTCGGCGTACGACGAGATCATGCGCCTGCAAAAGCTCAACCCGGGCATCCACGACGACCCGCTCACCGGTCGCACGTTCGGGGGGCAGGTTCGCGGTGAGGGTTTCGCCAGCACCTCCGCCTCCGGGCTGCGCTCCGACCGCGACACCTCGCACCGGCTCGACATCACCTTGCACTCGAGCATCGACCTGTCTGCGAGGTGGCAGGAGAGGTGGGAGGAGGAGATCGGTGACCTGGCCAGCGAGAGCGCGCGAATGCCCGTCGACCGGCTCCGCGCCGACCACCAAAGGTGGTGGGACCGGTTCTGGAACCGGTCGTACATCTTCGCCACCGGCGACGCCGACGCGGACAAAGTCACCAAAGGCTGGCTGCACACGCGGTACCTCCAGGCCACCGCGGGCAGGACTCCCGCGATGCCGATCCGTTTCAACGGCTCGCTCTTCACCCCCGGGCGCCCCGACGACGCCGACTTCCGCAAGTGGAACAGCTATCACGGGTTCAACCAAAGGTTCGCCTACTGGAACATGCTCGCGTCCGGCGACTTCGACCTGATGAAGTCCTACTTCGACCAGTACGCAGAGTCGTTGCCACTGGCCAAGGCGAGGGTCCAGGCGTTCTGGGGCGAACCGACCGTCGAAGAGCCTTCCCGTGTCGAGCTGCCCGCCACGCAGGGGGCCATGTGGCCCGAGGTGATGGGCCTGTGGGGCCATGCGGTCGGGGGCGAGTACGGCTGGAACCGCACGGGCCATGCCGCCAACTGGTTCTCCGGCAGTTGGACCCGCTGGCTCTACGCGGGCAACGTCGAGATAGTCACGTTGATGCTCGACTACTTCTCCTACACCCACGACATGAGGTTCGCCCGTGAGAAGCTGCTGCCGGTGGCTCGGGAGGTCGTGATGTTCTACGACACCCACTGGCACCACAAGGACGGCACGATCGACATGTACCCGATGTACTCGGGCGAGGGCGACCGGAACCTGCACAATCCCGCCGCCGACACTGCGGGGCTGCACCGGATTCTCGGCGAGCTGCAGACGTTGCCGACCTCGCTCACCACTCGCGGTGACCGGGCCTACTGGGCGGAGGTGACGGACCGCCTCCCCAACCTGCCGGTGGGCGAGAACGCGCAGGACAATGACACCTCGTGGGGACCGCGTGACCGGCTCAAGACCGCCTCCACGGTCTTCCTCGGCACCGACACCAACAACCAGAACCTCTACCCGATCTTCCCGATGCGGTTGTTCGGCGCCGGTCAGCCCCACCTCGACCTCGCCGTCGCCTCCTACCAGGAGCGGCGCGGGAAGTATCCCGCCGACGGGACCCAGGACTGGCGGCACGACGCCATCCACGCGGCCTACCTCGGACTGACCGAGGAGGCGAAGTTCCAGACCCTCGCCGCGTTCCGTACCGGGGCCTGGCGCTACACCGGCTTCGGTCCCGGGAGCGTCGACGGCGAACCCGGCATGGAGCCGCACGCCATCGCCAAGATGGCGCTCCAATCGATGCTGCTGCACCCCGGCGCCGACGACGACGCGATCCTCTACAACGCCTGGCCGAGTGAGTGGAACGTGCAGTTCAAGCTCCACACCACTCGCGGCCGCACGGTGCAAGGCCGCCTCGTCGACGGCGAGTCCGGCCACACGGTGACCCCCGAGGACGTCGGCGACCTGGTCCTCGACGAACCGGAAGCCGGCACCAGCACCACCGCCGGCCTCCGCTGAGACGGTGGGCATCTCCGTTGGTTCGCCGGGGGTCATGCCGCCTGGTCGGCGAGTCGGGCGTCGTGCCGGCGGCTCCGACGCGGATCTGCGGGTGGTCGTCCGCCTTCGACCTGGAAAGGTACAGGCGCAGGCACGAACTCGAGTGCCCGATCGGGCTCCTCGAACAGGCCAGAGGTGTCGCGACCAGGTACGACAAACGGGCCTCCCGCTACGTGGCAGCCGCCCAACTCACCCTCATACGAAAGACGCTGTGACCACATCTCGCCGCCGGCCCGGGACCCGGGAACACCGTGACGGTGGGCATTTTCCGCTCCATCGGCCCCTACCGGCAGGGACTTCGGGGCGGTGTTCGCGTTCATGTTGCTGGCCACACTGCCCGTCCTGGCCTTCTATCTCGCCTTCCAGAAGCAATTCGTCCGTGGCCTGACAGGGGGTGCCACGAAGGGATGACCGGCACGAGCGGCCGGTGCAGTGCAGTTTCCGTCGAGAGATGACAGGAGAAACATCATGCGGTTCTCAGGACTCATAGTCAGATCGCAGCCCCCCCAGAGGAGGCCCGAACGGCGTCGGCGGATGGCCGGTTCCGTGGCAGTCGCGATGCTGACCGTCGGCATCCTGCCCGCGGTCGGCGCACAGTCGGCGCAAGCACGGCCTGACGGAACGACTCCGTCGATCGAGATCCAGGCCGGCTATCTGGACCTCGAGCTCGACAGGACAGGGACGGTCGTAGGCCTGGAGGACGTCAGGACCGGGGTCGACCACATCGCGCCCGGTCATGCAGCGTCCCTGGTCAGCCTGGTCGTCGACGGCAAGCAGCAGAGGCCGACCACGGTTGACCGTTCCGGACCCGGCGGCCAGATGCTCACGTTCCGGAACAAGGCGGCTCATTGGAAGATCCAGGTGAAGGTGGTCACCAAGCGCGGCGGCTACACCACCTTCGAAGCGGTCGCCATCGACGCGCCGAAGGATGTCGACGTGCAGACCCTGCTCTGGGGTCCACTGGCCACGTCGATCTCCAAGACGGTCGGCACATCGGTGGGCGTGGTCCGCGACGACGATTTCGCCGTCGGGCTCCGTCCGCTGACCGACCGTACCGAAGGCGCCTGGCCGCAGGAGGACCAGGACATGGGCTGGGAGAGCGAGGTTGACCACGACCCGGACCACGTGAGCGTGGGTTCTCTGGAGGAGTGGAGCGCGGCAGGCGTGACCCCCTGGGGTTCCGTACTGCGCGCCTTCACCTTCGACTACACCAAGGAACGCCACCGCAAGGTACACGGTTATCCGATCCCGGTCGGGCCGCTGCCCGGCCGCGACGGCGAGATCGCTGGTTCCAAGATTGCACTCTTCGGAGCCTCGCCCGAGGTGACGCCGACGATCCTGTCCAACATCGCGGCGGGCGAGAAGCTGCCCTACCCAAGGCTGAACGGTCAGTGGCAGAAGGCCTCCCAGGCGAGCAGCCAGTCATGGTTGGTGCTCGGCGACCTGGAGACCGACAACATTCCGGCGGCGGCCCGATTCGCCAAGGCGGCCGGCATGAACCGCATCTACTCACTTACCAGCAACTACGGCCCATGGGAGTCGAGCGGCCACTACAAGTTCGACTCGAGCTTGGGCGGGAGCGACGCCGGGGCCGCGGCAGCCGTGGACATCGCCAAGGCCAACGGTGTACAGCTCGGCGTACACACCCTGTCGGACTTCATCAGCACCGGCGACGAGCCCTACAACTGGGCCTGGTTCCCGCGGGACGACTACCTCACGCCACCCGCCGACGACCGGCTCGCGACGGGAGGCAGAGCCTCGCTCACCCGTCCGTTGACGGCCGGCGACACCACCGTGTACCTCGACTCCGGCGCGCTGCTTGCTGCGGGACTGCACCACAACTACGTGCGCATCGGGAACGAATTCGTCAGCTACGGAGCGGCCGAGCAGGTCGGGAACGAGTGGAAGCTGACCGGCGTGCAGCGCGCGCGATGGGGATCGGTCGCGGCCTCACACGCTGAGGGCGACCTCGCCGCCCGAGTCGTGGCCAACAGCTACGGCGGCGCGATCGGTGGCCATGCCGTCCTCGACGAGATCAGCGACAGGCTGACCACCGCGTGGAACAAAACCGGCATCACCGGTATGTCGTGGGACGGCCTGGAGTCGGCATCGGAGTCCGGCTGGGGCGCTTACGGCATGGCTCACCTCGTGAACGGGACGTTCCGGCAAATCGATGCCAAGGACCGATTCATCTCCGAGACCAGCCGGATGACCTCGAACACCTGGGACGCGCTGACCCGGGCCAGCTGGGGTGAAGTCGGCAGCACCTCGATGGAGCAGGTGTTCACTAACAACAAGTACCTCCAGGCGAACTTCCTCCCCGGAATGCTCGGCTGGATCAGCCTCAAAGGCTCGGACAGTCTGCTCACCATGGAGTGGAAGCTGGCTCGAGGCGCCGGCCTGAACGCCGGGACAGGTTTCCAGAGCTCGGTCTCCCGCCTCGAGTCGGGCGGGGAGAACACGACGCGGCTGCTCGAGGCCATTCAGCAATGGGAGACGGCACGCAACCTGGGCGCGTTCACCGCGGAGCAGCGGGCGCGGTTCCGCGACCTGACGACGAACTGGCACCTGAGCGTGGTCGAGCCGGGCAAGCGCTGGTCCTTGCAGGAGTTGGACGCTGACGGCAAGCCGGTCGGCGCCCCCCAGGCCGTCGTCGCTCCGACCCCAGAGCTCGACGCCGGACCGCTGCCCGCGGCAGCCAAGGGAGCCCTGTACGAGGCGATCGTGAAGACCAACACGCCGGCGACCACGCGATACGCGGTGACCTCGGGGGCCTTGCCCGCGGGGCTCGTACTCAATGCCGATACCGGCGGAATTGTGGGGACACCGGTCACTGCGGGAGCGGCGCGGTTCACGGTCACGGCGTACCAGAGCTCCGGTCAGCCGACAGCGCAGCGCAACTACGTGATCGAGGTCGGCAGTCACTGAGCTTGTAGGCGTGGTGTCGTCAGGGTGAGTCCAGTGCCGGCAAGGCATCCGCCAATAAGGTCGGGCCGGTACTGGACCTGGCGCAGTCCCGGTGGGCGCCATCGAGCAGGCGGATGTAGTCCGTCTCGCTCAGCGAGCGGCGCTCGCCCTTGCGGCCGGCGGGTCGCATAGGCGACCAGTGCGAGATGCGTCTCGTCCAGCATGAGTCCCCCTGATGAGGTGGGTGTGTTCTCGGGCGCTGGCCGACTGCCACTGCCGGACCAGCCAAAGCACGGTGCCGCTACCGCGGGCGGCCGCTGAAAAGAATCAGGACTTGCCTGGCCGGTTCAGCGGCAGCACCCGCCAGCACTCCGGCGGCGGGAAGCCATGTGCCGCCGCCGGGCGTGCGGCTCAGCCGTTCACGGGCAGGCCGTGGAGCTGATAGGGGTCCAACTCCCAGGATTGGCAGGTCCTCTTCGTTCTCGTCGTCGGAGGGCAGGACCTGCACCCGGATGCACCCCGGCCGGAGCGAAGGCTACGCCCACAAGAAACGCCTTGAAACTCCGTCCGCCCGTTCCGTGCGCGATGAGGAACTCAAAGAGCGGATCGCAGGAGGTCTACACGTCCAACTACCGCGTCTACGGAGCCCGGAAGATCTGGTGCGAGCTGAACCGGCAGGAACACGCCGTGGCCCGCTGCACCGTCGAGCGCCTCATGCGCGAGCTCGGCATCACCGGCGCCGTCCGCGGCAGGAAGGTGATCACGACGATCACCGATCAGGCCGCCGAGCGGGCCCCGGACCTCCTCGACCGCGACTTCGTCGCCAGTGCCCCCAACCGCTGCTGGGTCGCCGACTTCACGCACGTCGCCACCTGGAACGGGGTCGTCTACGTCGCCTTCCTCGTGGACGCCTTCTCCCGTCGCATCGCCGGCTGGTCCGCCGCTACCACCAAGGAGACCAGGCTCGTCCTGGACGCCCTGGAGATGGCGCTGTGGTAGCGCGACCGGGACGGATTCCCGCACGCACAAGGCGAGTTGATACATCACTCAGCGTCCACGGGACTTCGAGAACTCCACGATCTTGGAAGCCGTGCCGCCACGTTCCTGGCCCCCGTCGCCGACCTGACGGACCACCACAAACCAGGCGTCACACGGCTGATCTCCGCGGCTCGTGGACCGTGATCAGGCGTTCGCGGCGGTGAGTCGGATGCCGGTGATCAAGTCCGGGCGGATACGGACCGCATAGTCCATGGTCTGGTTCACCCAGGGGTTGAGCAGTGCGCGGTAGCGGGCCAGTTCACCCGGCTCGGTCACCAGGTGGGCGTAACCGGTGACCATCACGCTCCAACCGAGGTGCATGTCCGGGTCGATGACGTCGGCCTCGTAGGCGACGACCACGCCCTGGCCGTCGGCCTGCCGCGCGCGCGAGGTCAGCGCCGCGCCCTCGTGAGTACGGATGACGATGTCGCCGTTGTCCAAGACGTGGTTCACCGGGCGGATGGTCGGCAGCGCGTGACGAGTGAAGACGATCCTCCCGAAGGACACGCTGCCCAGCAGCCGCAAGGCTTCGTCGCTGTTGAGCTCGACGCTCCGGCGCGGTCCGGCAGGAAGGGGCTGGGCATGGTCGATGGTCATGGCAGGCTTCCGTACGGTTTCGTTGCTCACTGTGGTGTGTCTTCGGCCGACGCGCGGATGCTGTCGCGTGGAAGTGGGTCCCACGGGCAGGCTCGATCAGGTCATTGGAACCGCACCGGAGCTCCTCATACCAGGGCCGTTCGGCCCTCGTCCGCGTCCGGCCGGCCCTACCCACCCCAGTAGTAGGCGGTGCGGACCGGTGCCGCTCCCGTCTTCACTCTCGCCCTGCCTCGCCCCCACTCCCAGGTGCCGATGGTCCCTTCCGGGGGCTGACCGGTACCGCTTCGGACAGGCTGGGGGCGTTCGGACAAGGGGTCGGCCCCAGGGTTCATCGCGGCGTGACCCGCGCCGCTCGGGTGGCCGGTTCAGGACGAGTCAGTGCGCGGCCGGCTGCGCAGGGCGGCAGTCGTCGATGTCAAACCCGAGCCTGCTGACCACACCGACGACGCCTTCCAAACGCCAGGTCGACCGAACGGCCAGAGGGACGTCACTACGGTGGCGGAGGCTTCCCTCCAGCATGACCATGCCGTCCCGGACGGAAACGGCGACGGCGTCGGGTGGCAGGCCCAGCGCGCTGACCAGGACCTCCTCCACCACCTGCTGACGGATCTCCTCGTCCGTACGCGAGAAGACCCGCAGCAGGTCGCGGCGGGTGGCGATACCGATGAGGCGGTCCTCCTCATCCACCACGGGCAGACGGTCGACCTCCTGACGTTCCATCAGCCGTGCGGCATCCGCGACACGTTGCTCCGGATGGATGGTGACCGCCGGGGTCGTCATCAGCTCTCCCGCGGTCGTGGCCACAGAGCCGTGCGCGAGATCGGCGCCGGAGACCACCCCGACCACCTTGTCATCGTGGTCGACGACCGGCAGTGCGCGGATACGGTGCCGGTCCAGCAACCGCACCACGTCATCCAACGGCGTCTGCCGGCTTGCGCAGACGACCTCGCTGGTCATGACTTCGCCGACGGTGCGCGTCTTCATGGCGCTTCCCTCCTTCACGGTGCGAGCGGGAGGCGGGCAGGCCTTGCTCCCCGCTGGGTGACAGTGCCTCTACCTCGAGGCACCTGCCGGCCGCCTCGCCGCCCCTTCAGCCTCGCAGCCACCCTGCGCCGCGGCGCAGGGCCCCGACGTACCTGGTGGAGGACCGACCCGCCTCGCACCGGAGGGCCGGGAGACTCTAATCCCGCCCGCTGATGGCCTGGCCACCACGCCACGGTGGGGGAGTGGCCGACCTGCGGGCCGCCTCCTTGCGGTGCAGGACCCGAGTCATCTGGCTGCGGAGGCGGTCCTGCAACCGGTCCGCCAGTTCATGTGCCGTCGCCTCCTGGGCGTGCACGACCACAAGAGTGTTCTTCACGACGAGCTCGGCCCCGGCAGACCAGGGCTGCTCGACGTGGTGCGCCGCTGCCTTCGCGATCCTCACCTCGCCGCTGACGTCTGGAACTCCGGGCCGGTTGAGGGCCGTGTCGACCTTGGTCCGGACGTACGCGAGTGCCTCTTCGTCCACATCGCCTTCCGCTCGCACCTGTACTGCGACGGTGGAGGTGACGTGGGTGCCGGTGTCCTTCGCAGTCATCTGCTCCGCTCCTTCGATCGTTGGGCAGCGGCTTCAGACTTCTGTGAGGACCGGCGTGGGCCCAGGGCTGTCAGGCCCCAGGAACGGGGCCATAGGGCCTCCCCTACAGGGCCGCCGGACTCGCCCTTCGGCACTGTGGGTCCGACCGGCTGCCGGGAGCTGCCAGGGGGCGTGATCCTCGACGTGGACGTGTCCGGCCCGCCAGTCCGTCCCCGCACGGCACCACTGCTTCTGGCTGCGGGAGACCCTGTGGAAACAGGGCCGACCGGCCCTGGCCCTTCGGCCCGGATCCGGGAAAGATCCCGGTACTGGAGACCGGTACGGTCCAAGTGGACATCGACGAGTAACGCGGAACCAGGGAGCAAGTGATGGCGGACAGCAAGCAGCCCGGCCCCGACAGCCCGATCCGGGTCTTCCTGCTGGACGACCACGAGGTGGTACGACGTGGAGTGCGCGACCTGCTGAACGACGAGCCGGACATCGATGTGATCGGTGAGGCCGGCACCGTGGAGCAGGCCCTGGTGCGGGTCCCCGCACTGCGCCCGCAGGTGGCGGTCCTGGACGTCCGGCTGCCCGACGGTGACGGCGTGACCGTGTGCCGGGAGCTGCGCTCGCGCATGCCGGAGCTGTCCTGCCTGATGCTGACCTCCTTCGACGACGAGGAGGCGCTGCTGGACTCGATCATGGCGGGCGCGTCCGGATACGTTCTGAAGCAGATCCAGGGATCAGACCTGGTGTCCGCAGTACGCACCGTGGCCCGCGGCCAGTCCCTGCTGGATCCGAGCGCCACCACCAGGCTGATGGCCCGTCTTCGGGACGGGCAGCAGCAGGAAGAAGAGCCGGAGGCCCTGCCCGGTCTGACCGAGCGGGAGCGGGAGATCCTCGCCCTGATCGGCGAGGGCCTCACCAACCGTCAGATCGGCCAGCGGCTCTACCTCGCCGAGAAGACGGTGAAGAACCACATCTCCCGCCTGCTCGCCAAGCTCGGCGTGGAGCGCCGTATCCAGGCCGCGGTCATAGCCACCCAGGTCCAGGGCCGGCAGAGGCAGGAAGGGCGCTGAAGTCCCGGGGCCGGAAGGACCTGTAATCGCCGCTGCCCCACGGGCGGCTGACCTGCGACCGGAGTCAGCCGGGCCCGGCATCGAGCCACCGACGGTAGGCGGCAACCGCCGTCGGCAGCGTCGGGAAGATGAGATCCGACCCGACCGAGCCCGCGAGACCGTACTCCTCCAGGTCGTCCAGCAGGTCCTGCTTGACCCGGGCGAGGGCGAACACGATGCCGCGGCCGCTCAGTTCGCGGCGCAGTTCGTCGACCGCGTCGAGGGCGGTGATGTCGACCTCCACGTTCGCCTCGGTGTTGAGGACGAACCAGTGGACGGGATCGGTCTGTTGGGCGACCGCGGCCAGCGCACGGCGCCGGAAGTTCTCCGCGTTGGCGAAGAACAGCGGCGAGTCGTAGCGGTAGACCAGCAGGCCGGGGATCGTACGGGCCTGGGGGTAGTCGTCCACGTCGTGCATGCCCGCCACCCCGGGCACCAGCCCCTCCACCGCGTCGTGGGGTCGCGCCACCCGGGTCAGCAACTCGGCCACCGACAGGCCCACGGCCACGATCACGCCGTACAGGATGTCCAGGGCGAGCACCCCGGCCAGGCAGCCGAGCGCGAGCAGCAGTTCGCGGCGGCGGAAGGACGCCAGGCGGCGAAAGCCCGCGAGGTCGATCATCCGCACGGCGGCGTAGACGACGAGCGCGCCCAGCACGGCGGCGGGGGTGCGGGTCAGCAGCGGACTGAGGAAGAGCAGGACGGCCAGCACCGCCGCCCCGGCGACCAGGGAGTACGCCTGGCTGCGGGCGCCCGCCGAGGAGGCGAGGGCGGTGCGGCTGGCGCTGCTGCTCACCGGGAAGCCGTGCAGGGCAGCGGCACCCAGGTTGGCCGCGCCCAGGGCGAGGAACTCCTGGTTGGCGTCGAGCCCGGGCCCGTCTGCCTCGCGGTCGGAGAACGCCCGTGCGGTGAGGATGAAGTCGGTGTACGCGACCAGGAGCACGCCGAGGGCGGGCAGCACCAGGTGCGGCAGCTCGCTCAGGTCGGGCAGGGCGAGGTCCGGCAGCCCCGAGGGGACCTTGCCGATCACCTTGATGCCGTACCGGTCGTCGAGGTCGAAGGCCACCACGGCCGCCGTACCGAGGACCATGGTGAGCAGCGGCCCGGGCAGCGCACGGACGTAACGGGCCACCAGGAAGAGGAAGGCGAGCGCGGCGGCCGAGAAGGCGACGGTGTTCGGGTGCACCTCGTCCAGATGGCTGACGAACGACCACAGTTGGGGGAAGAACTCGGAGCCGGTCGTCCTCGCCCCGGTGAGTTTGGGCACCTGGTCCACCATCATGATCAGGGCCACGCCCGCGAGGTAGCCGATCAGGACGGGACGGGAGAGAAGGTCCGCGAGGAAGCCCAGCCGTACCGTTCGCGCCACGAGGCACAACAGCCCGACCGTGGCCGCGAGGCCGGCCGCCAGCGAGGCGTAGCGCCCGGAGTCCCCCGCGGCGAGCGGGCCGACCACGGCGGCCGTCATGATGGCGGTCGTCGACTCGGGACCGACCGACAGCAGGCGCGAGGAACCGAACAGCGTGTACAGCGCCAGGGCCGGCAGGATCGCCCATAGCCCGGCGACCGGCGGCAGCCCGGCCACACCCGCGTACGCCATGACCTGCGGCACGAGGTAGGCCGCCACGGTCACTCCGGCCAGCAGGTCGCCCTTCAGCCACGCACGCCGATAGCCGAGAAGCGCGGCGAGGCCGGGCACCAGGCGGTGCCACCCGGGAATGTGCCTGTCCGAGCCGTCGGTCATGAGCCGCCCTTCGCCTTCAGGATCCACCGGAGCGCCGCCATCCCTCCAGCTGGGGGGGCGCGGTCCACGAGATGCCCACAGGGTCCCACGCGTACCGTGCACAACGCGTTCGCGCCAACAGGCCCCCATAGAAAGGGACCTTCAGCCCAACGGCCGCAGACCTTCGGCATCCGGCGGCGCGCGGCGCCCGCGACAAGAGTGAGGAGCGTCAGGACAACGACCAGACATCCCCGAAGGGATCACCGCCATGGCCGTGCACGAGCACCCTCACCGGAGCCCGGGCTTCCACCCGTTCTTCCGCAGGAACAGCACCGGCTCCGCGATCGCCGTTTCGGCACGCACCGACACCCACTCCGTGGGGGCCTACGCCCTTGCGTCCCTGCGTCTGCTCACCGGTTTCGTCTTCCTGTGGGCGTTCCTGGACAAGACTTTCGGCTTCGGCTACGCGACCGCGTCCGGCAAGGGCTGGATCGACGGCGGGTCGCCGACGAGGGGCTTCCTCGGTTCCGTTGCCGCCGGGCCGATGGAGTCGACGTTCCACTCGTGGGCCGGTGCCGCCTGGGCGGACTGGCTGTTCATGCTGGGCCTGCTCGGCATCGGCGTGGCCCTCATGGCCGGTGTGGCGTTGCGGCCGGCGGCGGTGGCGGGCACGGCGATGATGGCGTTGATGTGGATCGCCGAGTGGCCGCCGGCCAAGCACCTGTCGGACGGGTCGCCGAGCATGTCGACGAATCCCTTCGCCGACTACCACGTCATCTACGCGGTGGCGCTGATCGCCGTGGCGACCGCGGGCGCGGGTGCCACCTGGGGCCTGGGCCGGCTGTGGGCGCGGCTCCCGATCGTCCGCGACCACACCTGGCTGCGCTGAAAACCCCACGGCGCGACAGCCCCTCGCCCTGGGACCCGTCGCGCCAGGGTCCATCGGTCACGCTGAAGGACCAGTGGCCCCTGCCCCGAAAGACCCCCTGAACACGACGCTGGAATCGGGTCCCTTCGGGTCCCCGATTCAGGAGGTGGAGATCATGCCCCGCACCATCACCGTAGGTCTCGACGGCTCGCCCGAGAGCCGGGCTGCCGCCGAATGGGCTGCCCGCGAGGCGAAGCTGCGCGGACTACCCGTGAGGCTCGTCCAGGTCTGGGAACCGGTACCGGAGCCCATGGCCCAGGCCCCGCTGTTGGGCGCCGAGACCCACCAGCACTGGACCGAGAGGGCGCCGCGCGAGGCCGCCGAAGGGCTGCGGCTGCGCCACCCCGGCGTCGAGGTGGCCACCGAACACGTCACCGGACGGCCCTCCGAGGCCCTGGCCCGCGCGGCGCAGGACGCCGAACTGCTCGTCCTCGGCTCGCGCGGCCTGGGCGGGCTCCGCGGCTTCCTGGTCGGCTCGGTCGGCCTCGCGGTCGTGGCGTCCACCGAGCGGCCCGTCGTCCTGGTCCGCGCCGGAGAGCGGGCCACCGACGAGCACGAGATGGACGAGGCCGGCATCCCGTCCACCGCCGCCCCCTTCCGTCCCGTCGTCCTCGGACTGGACGTCGGCAGCCCCGACGAGACGCTGATCGGGTTCGCCTTCGACGCCGCCACGCGCCGGAACGTGCCGCTGCGCGTCGTGCACGGCTGGAACCCGCCGCCCTACTACGCCTACGGCATGGCCCTGGAGGCCGCAGTCCAGCGGGAGCCGGCGGAGGTCGACTCCACCGTCCTGACCGAGGAACTGCGCCCCTGGCGGGAGAAGTTCCCCGACGTCGAGGTCGTCGCGGAGTCCCGCTGCGGCAGCCCGTCCAACCTCCTGATCGACGCCTCCCAGGAGGCCTCCCTGGTCGTCGTCGGCCGGCGCATGCGCCGCTCTTCCGTAGGCGCCCACATCGGCACCGTCACCCACGCCGTCCTGCACCACGCCACCGCCCCCGTCGCCGTCGTCGCACACGACTGACGCGCCACTGCAGAGAGAGAAGAGACCATGAAGGCAGCAGTCGTACGAGCTTTCGGCGAGCCCCTGGTCATCGAGGAGCGCCCCGACCCCGAGCCCGGTCCCGGCCAGGTCCGCGTCCGCGTCGAGGCCTCCGGGCTGTGCCACACCGACATCCACGCCGCGTACGGCGACTGGCCCGTCAAGCCCACCCCGCCTTTCGTCCCCGGCCACGAGGGCGTCGGCCTCGTCGAGAAGCTCGGTGAGGGCGTCACGCATCTGAGCGTCGGTCAGCGGGTTGCCGTGCCGTGGTTGGGCCGAGCGTGCGGGCGGTGCGAGCACTGCCTGTCCGGCTGGGAGACGCTGTGCGAGCAGCAGATCAACACCGGGTACGGCTGCGACGGCGGATACGCCGAGAAGATGCTGGCCTGGGGCGACTTCGCCCAGCCCGTGCCCGAGGGCGTCACCGCCTTCGAGGCCGCCCCGCTGACCTGCGCCGGCGTCACCACCTACAAGGCCCTGAAGGTCGCCGACGTCAAGCCCGCGCAGCTGGTCGCGATCTCCGGCGTCGGCGGCCTGGGTCACCTCGCCCTGCAGTACGCCAAGATCGCCGGCGCTACGGTCGCCGCGATCGACGTCACCGACGACAAGCTCCAACTCGCCGCCGAGCTCGGCGCCGACATCGTCATCGACGCCCGCAAGCAGGACGTCGGTAAGGAGCTGAAGAAGCACGGCGGTGCCCACGCGGCGATCGCCCTCGCGGTGAACCCGGCCGCGTTCGAGGCCGTCAACTCCGGTCTGCGGCGCGGCGGCAAGCTCGTCATGGTGGCCCTGCCCGCACACGGCACCGTCCAGGTGCCGATCTTCGACACCGTCCTGAACGGCACCTCGGTGATCGGCTCCATCGTGGGCACGCGGCAGGACCTCGCCGAGGTCTTCCAACTCCACGCGGCGGGACGTACGAAGGTCATCTACGAGACCCGTCCGCTCGCCTCCGTGAACGAGTCGATCGACGCGGTGCTGCGCGGCGAGATCAAGGCCCGGGTCGTCTTCGACCTCGGCGCGGGACGGTGAGGACGATGGATCTCCCGATCGTCGTCGGTGTCGACGGCTCGGAGCCCAGCATGCGGGCCGTCGACTGGGCGGTCGACGAGGCCGCCTTGCGCGGGGCGTCACTGCGGCTGGTGTACGCCTCGCTGTGGGAGCGGTACGAGGGCACCTCCCTCGCGCAGGACCTCGGCAAGTCCGAGGAACAGGTGACAGCGGAGGACATCGTCGAGACCGCCGCGCGCCGTGCGCACAGCCGCCGGCCCGACGTGGAGGTCAGCACCGACGTACTGCCCGAGGAACCGGAGTACGCGCTGGTGCGGGAGAGCAGCACCGCCTCCGCGATGGTCCTGGGCTCGCGCGGCCGCAGCAGTTTGGCCGAGGCGCTTCTCGGGTCGGTCAGTGTCACGGTGGCCGGCCACGCGCACTGCCCGGTGATCGTGCTGCGCGGCAGTCACGACAACCGGGTTCGCACCGGGGCTCGCCGCATCGTCCTGGGCGTCGGCGAGAAGCCTGCGGACGCAGCGGCGGTGCGCTTCGCCGTGGAGGAGGCGCAGCGCCGTGGCGTGCCGCTGGAGGCCGTACGAGCCTGGCGCTGCCCCGCGCACGAGACCACCGATCATCCCCTGATGGCCGGCGAACCCGCCCGGCTGCACGAGGAACGGGCCGTGGAGGAGCTTGAAGCGGCCCTGCAGGACGCCCCGGCCGACGCCGACGTCCACCGGCGCACCGTCGAGGGCCACGCGCGCCGGGTACTGCTCGACGCCTCGGCCGACGCCGACCTGCTCGTCGTGGGAGCCCGGCGCCGCGAGGGCCACTACGGTCTCCAGCTCGGCCGCGTCGCCCACGCGGTCCTGCACCATTCGGCCTGCCCGGTTGCCGTCGTACCGCAGCGGGCGTGAGGGCCGCGACCGGCTTACAGGCTCGCCGCGTGATCGGGGACGTAGGTCTGCAGATCGCGCGGCGGGCGCCGGCAGCCGGTCGACTGCGGCTGCTCCGGCACCCCAGGCACGATCGGCGCCACCCGAACGGGCGCGCACGAGGCACGGCCGGGCCGGCGCCGCACGGGTGTCGTGAGCGAGAGCGGGCAACGCTTGTTGACGGTTCTCGGGCAGCGCTCAGCGATCAGACAACTCCAAAAGGCGGTGAGAACCGAGAGCGCTGGGGAGGCAGAGACAAGTTGCCCGTGAGCCGGTCGTGAAACCATCGCCCTTGGCCGAGGCCTGAACGACGCGTACTTTCTGACCATGAACAGGCGACTGAAAAGGAACGTGGTGCTCGTTGCCGCCGGCGCGGTCGTTGCCGCAGCCCTGGCGAAAGAGCTGCGCAATCCGTCGGAGTCGCGGACCTGGACGGGGCGCATCGTTGGACTGCCGTACGACTTCCGGCGGCCCACACCGCAGAAGATCGTCCGCGAGTTCTGGGATCCGGACGGCGACGCCTTCTTCACGCCGCACGCGTTCGGCGTCGGATACGGGGTGAACCTGGCCCGTGTGGCCCGGGAACTGCGTCGGTCTCCTTGATCGGGTTCCAGCCGCAACTGGCGGCTGCCGCAGTTCTGGTACGAGTGGAACGCCGCCGACGAACCGGGGGCCCACACACCTGATGGACCTCGCCGACCTGGACGCCTCGGCGAGGGCCACAGCCGGCAGTGCGAGGGCGTCCGGGCAGCACGGCTCTCCACGCCGCCCTGGACGACCCTGCCGGATGGGCGCCGGCCGACGACACCGACCGCCCCGGCGACGCCGCGCTGCTGGAGGGCGCCATCCGTGCAGATCCCCACGGATGGCGCCCTGTGCTTGCGCGCGGTTGTCCTACCGGTCGAGCAGGGGTCCGAACGGGCCAATCGCAAGATCAGCGGCGCAGGGGTCCTGGGCGTGACCGGCGGCGTGGCTCGTCATGCGGCTCCGGAGCTGGGGCCGTGGCCGGCTTCACCGGCCCACCGGGCGGCGAGTTCTCCGGCGCGCCAGGCTGCGGCGGCCACCGCGTCGGGGCCGCCGCCCGCACGCCCCGCCGCATACCCGACCAGGAAGGTCGTCAGCGGGGCGGCGGGCCGGGCGACGCCGTGGGCGGCATCGCCTGCGAGGGCGAGCAGGAGGGTCCGGTCGACTTCGAGGTCGATGCCCAGGTCGGCCTGCACGGCGGCCGTCCATTCCTTCAGTACGTCGTCCATGATCGTCGTTCTTTCGTCCGTATGACCTGTGAGCGGCTTGTGCGGAGGGCCCGTTACAGCAGGCTGCTCCAGTACGGCCAGAAGCGGGTGAGGACGAGCAGCGTGATCACCCCGTACCAGGCGGCGAGCAGCAACCAGTGCGTGTCCCGGACGACCTCCCGCACACCCCGGGGCACGGGGACGATTCCCCGGTCCAGGCAGTGCAGGGTCAGGTACCAGAACAGAGCGATGGTGACGACCCAGACGACGACACAGTAGGGGCAGATCTTGTTGAGCTGGTAGAGCGACTGCCCGATCAGCCAGTGGACGAACACCACCCCTACCAGTGCCCCCGCACCTAGCGCGAGCCACAGCCGACGGTGCAGGCGCGCCCCGCAGAGCACGGCGACGCCCAGGGCGGTCACGGCGGCGAAGGCACCCAGTCCGAGCAGCATGTTGGGGAAGCCGAACAGGCTGCCCTGCGCACTGGACATGACGCTGCCGCAACTCACGACGGGGCTGATGTTGCATGGCGGTTGATAGGCAGGGTCCTTGAGGAGCCGCCAGTCGTCCACGGTGAGCTGGAAGGAGGCGAGCCAGCCGACGATTCCGGTGAGGAGCATCACCAGGCCCGTTCGGTGGCTCGCGCCCACTGTGTGCGTGCGCCGGATGGTCGTGGCGTCCGGCGCGAGAGCGGGGCTGTGACTCATGCCGCTCGCCGGGAGTCGGAGGACGACCGTGGCCGGCCCCCTGCCGTTGGGGCTGCGGCCCGTGTGGCCCGCCGTCGGTAGACCAGATACGGCCGGGCCAGGTATCCGATCGGGGCGCTCCACACATGAACCAGCCGGGTGAACGGCCAGGCCGCGAAGAGCAGGCAGGCGGTCAGGGCGTGCAGCTGGAACAGCAGCGGTGCTCCAGCGATCGCCTCGGGCTGCGGCTGGAGGGTGAACAGGCCGCGGAACCAGACGGAGACGGTGCAGCGGTAGTCGTAGCCGTCGCCGAAGACGTTGTGGGCGGCGGTGGCGGTGATGCCCAGCAGGACGGTGGCGGACAGCAAGGGGAAGAGCAGCCTGTCGCTTCGGTCGGTGCCCAGCCGGATCCGGCGGGTCAGCAGCCGCCGGGCACACAGCATGCCAAGCCCCGCGACCATGGCGACGCCCGCCACCGAACCCGCCCACACGGCCGTTGTGTGGTAGGCGTGCTCGCTGATCCCGGCGGCCTCGGTCCAGGAGGCGGGGACCGCCAGGCCCACCACATGTCCGCCGATCACCGTGAAGGCGCCCAGGTGGAACAGCGGGCTGCCCCAGCGCAGCCACCGGTGTTCGAGGAGCTGGCTGGTGCGGGAAGTCCAGCCGAACTGGTCCTGGCGATAGCGCCAGACGTGCCCGACGACGAACATGGCGAGGCAGATGTAGGGGATGGCGACCCACAGGAGGAGGTCGGCGCCGCTCGTGGGCGCGGCGGCCAAGGGGGTGGGTACGGCGTTCATCGGGGGCCTTCCGTACGGCTGGTCGAAGCGGGCGGCACACGGGTCGGCGGGGCCGGGGCCGGCGGCACGAAGGTGCCCGGCGGGGCGAACTCGCCGTCCCCGTACGTCCCGTAGGGGTCGAGGCCGACCTCCTCGTTCGGCGGGCCCTCGGCGACGAGCTGGGCCACCGCCGCGCGGTCCGCCTCGGTGGGCGGCGGCAGCAGGGTGAGCAGCGCGGCCAGCACATGCCGGTAGGGGGAATCGGCGTCGGTCAGGGCGCGGTGGATCAGCTCCAGCCCGCGCCGGTGCTGGCGCAGTGGTGCCTCACCGCCACCTGGACCCGCCAAGGCGGCGAATTCCAGCACGACCGGCAGGTGGTCGGGCAGTTCTCCCCCGTCGGTGTCCCAGCCCGCGGCCCGGTAACGCTGGTTCAAGGTGAGCAGGGCCATGCCCCGGCGGCGGGTGTCGCCGTGCAGGTAGTAGGTCAGGTAGAGGCTGCTCTTGCGGCGCAGGTCGAACATCTCGACGTAAGTACGCTCCAGCGCCTCGGGCTCCTGCCCGGTGAACCAGGTGACGAAGGTCGCCAGGTGCTCGGCGGCGGGCGAGGGCGGCAGCGCCTCGACGGTGGCCGTCAATACCGTTCGGGCGGTGGTGAGTTCGGTGTCCGGGTATTGCAGCAGCAGCGAGCACAGCCGCAGCAGCAGAATGCGCGCCTCGCTCTCCTCGGGCGTGCGCCGGGCCGGGCGGCGTACGGCCGCCCGGACGCGGGTGCGCACGAGGGCGGGGATCGTTGCGGGTAGCGGGCTCACGGTCGGCCTCCGTCGGTGTTGCGGCGCAGGGTGGGGATGCCGAGCATCACGCGTCGGCCACCGGCGTCCGCCGGGTCGCCGGACGACTCGACCGGGCAGCGGTTCTCCATCGCGGTCAGTGCGGCTGCGTCCTCCTTGTGGGCGGCGGGGACGACGTACCGGTCCTTGTACTTGGCGACGGCCAGGAGTTGGTGCAGGTCCTCTGCCTCGCGGGCGGTGAGCCCGACGGCCTTCAGTACCGCGTCGTCGCCGGTCTCACCGAGGGTGCGTTCGCGCATGTACGAGCGCAGCGCGGTGAGCTTCATCAGCACCCCGGCGACCACGTCCGTGTCACCGGCGGTGAACAGCTCCGCCAGACACTCCAGGGGGATGCGCAGGCGGGTGACGGCGGCGAAGACGTGGTCGGGGTCGTCCTGGTTTCCGCCCGCCGCGTCGACGGCGTCGAGAACGGGGGAGAGGGGCGGCACGTACCAGACCATCGGCAGGGTGCGGTACTCCGGATGCAGCGGCAGGGCCACCTTGTACCGCATGACCAGGTCGTACACCGGGGAGCGGCGGGCGGCCTCCAGCCAGTCCTCCCGGATCCCGGATTCCCGCGCCGCCGCGATCACTTCGGGGTCGGTCGGGTCGAGGAAGACGCCGCGCTGGGCGTCCAGCAGGTCCTTCTCGTCCGGGGTGGCCGCGGCCTCACCGACGCGGTCGGCGTCGTAGAGCAGCAGGCCGAGGTAGCGCAGGCGTCCCACGCAGGTCTCGGAGCAGACGGTGGGCTGGCCGGCCTCGATGCGCGGGAAGCAGAAGGTGCACTTCTCGGCCTTGCCGGTGGCGTGGTTGACGTACACCTTCTTGTACGGGCACGCTGTCACACACATCCGCCAGCCCCTGCAGCGGTCCTGGTCGACCAGGACGATGCCGTCCTCGACCCGCTTGTACATGGCGCCGGACGGGCAGGCGGAGACGCAGGCCGGGTTGAGGCAGTGCTCGCACAGCCGGGGCAGGTGGAAGAGGAAGGTCTGCTCGAACTCGAACTTCACCTTCTCCGCCCACTCCCCGGTCAGGTTGGGGTCGCCGCCGGCGTGCTCGGGAGCGCCGCCGAGGCCGTCCTCCCAGTTGGCGCCCCAGGTGATGGCGGTGGGCTGGCCGGTGAGGACCGAGCGCGGTCGGGCGACGGGGATGTCCTGCCCGGCGGGGGCGCTGACGAGGTTGTCGTAGTCGTAGGTGACCGGCTCGTAGTAGTCCTCGATGCTCGGCAGGTCGGGGTTGGCGAAGAGGGACAGCAGCCGCTTGAGCCGGCCGCCGGAGATCAGGACGAGGCGTCCGCGCTTGTCGAGCATCCAGCCGCCCTTCCACTGCTCCTGGTCCTCGTAGCGGCGGGGGTAGCCGACGCCGGGCTTGGTCTCCACGTTGTTGAACCAGGCGAGGCGAGTAGCGCCGACCGCCGGTCTCGCTGCCCGACCACTCGTACGAGGTGATGACCGACCGGGGCTGGGTGCGGGTGTCGGCGAAGGTGATCCGCTCGGCCTCGCGTTCGGAGGCGAGTTCCACCAGGCCCTCACAGCCGGTCTGCCGCTCCAGTTCGCGGAAGCCCTCGGTGGCCAGTCGCCCGTTGGTAGTCCCGGACAGAGCGAGGATCGCCTCGCACATGTCGGAGGCGGTGGCCAGGGAGGAGCGGCCGGCGGCGACTCCGTCGCGGACGGTGCCGCAGCGACGGCGCAGCTCGTCGATCTCCCGGTCGGGGTGGACGGTGACGCCCTTGGTGGTGGTGCCCAGGGTGTCCAGCAGCGGGCCGAGAGCGCGCATCTTCTGCGCGGTCGCGGCATAGTCCCGCTCGATGACGACGAGCTTCGGCATGGTGCGCCCCGGGATCGGCTCGCACTCCCCGGTCTTCCAGTCCCGCACCACGCCGCCCGGCTGGGCGAGTTCGTCGGGGGTGTCGTGCAGCAGCGGCACCGCCAGGACGTCGGTACGCGTACCCAGATGCTCGGCGGCCAGATCGCTGAATTTGTCGGCGATCGTGAGGAAGCTGTCGTAGTCGGTGCGGGCCTGCCAGGGCGGGGCGATGGCCGGCGTGAAGGCGTGCACGAAGGGATGCATGTCCGTACTGGACAGGTCGTCCTTCTCGTACCAGGTCGCGGCAGGCAGGACCACGTCGGAGAGCAGGCTGGTGGAGGTCATCCGGAAGTCCATGGTGACCAGCAGGTCGAGCTTGCCCTCGGGTGCCTCGTCCCGCCACACCACCTCCTGCGGGCGTCCCTCGGGCGGGGTCTCCTCGGAGCGGACCGCCGCGTCGGTGCCGAGCAGGTGGCGCAGGAAGTACTCGTTGCCCTTGCCGGAGGAGCCGAGCAGGTTGGCCCGCCACACAGTGAGGACGCGCGGGAAGTTGGCCGGGTCGTCGGGGTCCTCGGCGGCGAAGCGCAGCCTGCCGGACTTCAGTTCGTCGACGATGTGCTCGGCGACCGGCCGGCCCGCCCGCGCCGCCTCGTCCGTGAGGTCGAGCGGGTTGCGGTTGAAACCGGGGTGACCGGGCGTCCATCCCAGCCGCACGGCCTGCGCCAGGCAGTCGGCGAACGCCTTGCCCTGGAACCGCCCGTCCCCCAGCGGGGAGGCCAGCTCATCGGGCCCGAACGCCTCATACCGCCACTGGTCGGAGTTGAGGTACCAGTACGACGTGCCGGCCATGTGCCGGGTGGGCCGCTGCCAGTCGAAGGCGAACGCCAGGTGCTGGAAGCCGGTCAGCGGACGGACCTTCTCCTGGCCGACGTAGTGTGCCCAGCCGCCGCCGTTCACGCCCTGGCAGCCGGTCATGGTGGTCAGCGCGAGGAAGGCCCGGTAGATGGTGTCGGAGTGGAACCAGTGGTTGGTGCCTGCGCCCATCGCGATCATCGACCGGCCGTTCGTACGCTCGGCGTTGCGGGCGAATTCCCGGGCGATCCGGGCCGCCTGCTCCGCCGGGACGGAGGTGATGGTCTCCTGCCAGGCCGGTGTGTACGGCTCGCTCGTGTCCTCGTAGGACGCCGGCCAGCTGCCCGGCAGGCCGGACCGCCGCACCCCGTACTGGGCGAGCATCAGGTCGAAGACCGTGGTGACCAGGCGCCCGCCGATCCTGCGGACCGGCACCCCGCGCACCATCACCGAGCCGCCCTCCGTGCGGCCCTCGTCGAACCGCGGCAGCGCGACCTCGGCCGTCTCCTCAGCCCTCTCGAGCAGGCTCAACTCGGGCACTGTGTCGCCCAGGTCGAGGTTCCATCGGCCCTGCTCGGCTTCCCCCCAGCGGAAGCCGAGCGAGCCGTTCGGCACGACCGGTTCGCCGGTGGCCGCGTCGAGGAGAACGGTCTTGGACTCGGCGTTCTCCGTGTCGTGCCCGAGGTCGGCGGCGGTCAGGAAGCCGTCCGGGACCAGGCTGCCCTCGGTGTGCTCGCGCAGGGCCACCAGGAACGGTGCATCGGTGAACCTGCGCATGTAGTCCCGGAAGTAGGGGACTTCGCGGTCGACGAGGAACTCGCGCAGAATCACGTGCCCCATGGCCATCGCCAGTGCCCCGTCGGTGCCGGGGTGCGGGGCCAGCCACTCGTCGGCTTGCTTGACGTTGTCGGCGTAGTCGGGGCTGACCGCGACGACCTTGGTGCCGTTGTAGCGGGTCTCGGTGAGGAAGTGGGCGTCCGGCGTGCGGGTGACGGGGATGTTGGAGCCCCACATGATCAGATAGCCGGCGTTCCACCAGTCCGCGGCCTCCGGTACGTCCGTCTGGTCGCCGAAGACCTGCGGCGAGGCGATCGGCAGGTCGGCGTACCAGTCGTAGAACGACAGCAACGTGCCGCCGATCAGCGACATGAAACGGGAGCCTGCGGCGAAGGACGCCATCGACATCGCCGGGATCGGGGAGAAGCCGGCGACGCGGTCCGGGCCGTACGCCTTGATCGTGTGCACATGGGCGGCGGCGACCAGCTCGGTCACCTCGTCCCAGTCAGCGCGCACCAGGCCGCCCTTGCCGCGCGCCCGCTTGTACGCACGCGCCTTCGCCGGGTCGCCGGTGATCTCAGCCCAGGCCGCCACCGGGTCGCCGAGGCGCCGCCGTGCCTCGCGCCACAGCTTCAGCAGCGTGCCGCGCACGTACGGGTAGCGGACCCGGCTGGGGGAGTACGTGTACCAGGAGAACGACGCCCCACGCGGGCAGCCGCGCGGCTCGTACTCGGGGCAGTCCGCGCCGATCGAGGGGTAGTCGGTGGCCTGGTGCTCCCAGGTGATGATGCCGTCCTTGACGTACACCATCCACGAGCAGGAACCGGTGCAGTTCACGCCGTGCGTGGAGCGCACCACCTTGTCATGCGCCCAGCGGTCCCGGTAGAAGCCCTCCCACTTGCCGTCGTTCTCGCCGAACACCGCGCGCCCGTCGCCCGACACCTCACGGCGGGTGAGCAGCCGCCGGGCGGCCAACGGCCAGCCTTCACCAGTGCTTGACGCCTGACGCCGCGCGTTCTGATCGTTCTGCATGACTGGGAACGCTAGGTGGTGCGGGCCCTGCTGCACGTGGGGCTGGTAGTCCTGGCCGGACGGCCTTCCGGCCCAGTCCGGGCGGTCGTCATAGGGCCCAATGGTCCCGGCGCTGGGGTCCGGTCGGCCGGGGGCCGGGTGTGCCCGGAGTTGCATCCTGGGCATTGATCGAACCGCAGATGCCCATCCGTCTGTACGACCGCATTCCGTACCTGACGGCGGCTATTCCCCCGTCCCTGGCCGCCTCAGGCGCAGCGCGTATGGCGGGTGTCGCCCGGTTCGGTCGTGCGTCCGGCCGCCCCGCGCGGCCGGACGCGGCATCCGCCCTCCCTCGCGCCGGCACCCCGCAATGCCGTCGCCACCCCCCGGTCGGCCACGCCGACTGCCGACCTGCTGGAGACAACGTCATGCGCGTGCTCACCCTCGCGGAGCGGGGCCCCGAAGCCTGGCGGCTCCAGCTCAGCCACCGCTGACGCCCACATCCCTGCCACACCCACGACAACCGAAACCGGCCCGGAGGCCCACGCGTACGCCGAGCTCACCAATGAGGAGGCATCATGCGTACCCAAGCCCCGCTGGACGCCGCCACCGTGGAGTCGCTCCTGGCGGCGGCCGTGGCAGCCCCGTCGATCCACAACACACAGCCCTGGCGCTTCCGCCTGGACCCCGACAGCCAGTACCAGGCGTTTGGGGCGTGCGTCCGTCCGGCCCGGGCACAGACCTGGCCCACCGTGCTGCCAGTCCTCGACCGGAGCTGCCACCGAGTTCCGTGTCCGGCTGTGCCTCACTGCGTGCTGAGGGCTCCTCTGAGCTCGCGTCCGGTGACCAGCTCGGACTCGATCCGTACGAACACCGTGTCCCGTAGGGGCATCCAGGAGGTGGGGCCGGTCTGCGACAGCCGCTCGTGCTCGGCGGGATCGGTCACCACGGTGGCTCGTCCGGTGACGACCACGCTCCAGCCGGACCGGGTTGCCGCGTCGAACTCGTCCGCCTCGAAGGCGACTACGACGCCGTTGATGGCGTGTACGAGGTCGGAGGCCGGCGATGTGCACAGCAGGACGGAGGCGTCCGTGTCCAGGGAGAAGTTGATGGGGAGGACTGCGGGCAGCGCCTGTCGGGTGTAGACCACACGGCCGACCGGCACCTTGGTCAGGAGGCGCAAGCACTCCTGCCGGTCGAGGGCGCGAAAGGCGTCGTTCGGGGACATCAGGTCATCGTCCCCGTGGCCGTCGGGAAGGGGGTAGGGCCGGTCGGCCCTCTTTTGTTCGGCCCTCTTTTGTTGTGTCCCGGTTTTGTTGTGTCCCGGCAGGAGCGGGTTGCCGCCGCGCGGTCGCAGGAGTCGCGCGGGCGATCTGAGGCACGGTTCCAAGGAGGTGCGGGCGGCCGGATCCGACCTTGAGGACCCTTTGCCCGGCCGTAGGGACCCATGGCCTATGTCGCTCGGGCGCCCGGATGCGGACAGTGGCTGCGAGGCGTCCGATCTGTGGGACAGGGAACTGTGGTCCCCATACGACCCCCGCGCCGCCGAACCAACGTGAGAGGGAAGGGACGGACATCATGGTCCAGCCGACGACGGAAAGCGAGAGGCCGGTCTCGGGCGCGCCGGTGCCCGGCCGGGCATGGCTGATGCTGGCCCTGGCCACCCTTGGTTTCGCCGTCAACTTCTGGGCGTGGGCGCTGCTGAGCCCGCTCGGCCCGCGGTTCAAGGACAGCCTGGAGCTGTCTTCGTTTCAGCAGTCGTTGCTGGTGGCGGTGCCGGTGGTGGTCGGCTCTCTGGGCCGTATCCCGGTGGGCGCGCTGACCGACCGGTTCGGCGGGCGGGTGATGTTCCCGATCGTGTCACCCCGGAGGTGGCCGCCGCCTGGGACGAGGTGTACTGGCTGATGGCCGGTGCCCTCATCGCCCAGGAGGCCCAGCTCTACCAGGAAGCCCAGGTCGACCCCCGGCACCCGTGGCGGCAATGGACCGTCGTGGAGCGGCGGGAGGAGAGCCCGGACGTGGCATCCTTCCTGCTGCGCCCGGCCGACGACGGCCCCGTGCCCCCGGCCCGCGCCGGTCAGTACGTCAGCGTCAGGGTTCTCATGCCCGACGGCATCCACCAGACCCGTCAGTACAGCCTGTCCAACGCCCCTGGCGACCGGCTGCGTCGCATCACCGTCAAGCGGGTGGCGAGCGTAGCCGAAGCTCCTGAGGGCGAGGTGTCCAACCAACTGCACCGCACCGTCCGTACCGGCGGCGAACTCACCCTGTCGGCCCCGTTCGGAGACGTGGTCCTCGACGACGCCGACACCCCGCTGGTGCTGGTATCCGCCGGCATTGGCTGCACCCCCATGGTGGCCATGCTCGAACACCTCGCTGCCACCGGCTCGACCCGTCCGGTCCATGTCCTGCACGCCGACCGCACCCCGGCCGACCGCGCCCTGCGCGCCGACACCTGCCGTCTCGTGGAGCAACTGCCCGATGCACGGGAAGAGTTCTGGTACGAACAGGACGCAACCGAGGAACCCGGTTCTCGTACGGGCCTGATGGACCTCGAAGGCCTGGACCTGCCCGCCGACGCCGACGTGTACCTGTGCGGCTCGCTTCCCTTCATGCGCGCCGTCCGCGCCCAACTCCTCCAGGCGGGCATCTCCGCGCGCCGTATCCGCTACGAGGTCTTCGGCCCCGACCTGTGGCTGGCCCACGCCGAGGGCTGAAACGTCCGATCGCCGAGGCAGCAGGAACCACACAATCAGGGCCCACAAGGCTGACAAGGAGGGCCCCGATCAGCCATCAGTTCTCATCACTGACATTGATCATGCGGAACCGGCGCAGGTGACTCCTGACCTCACGTCGAAACGGCATCCACGGAAAAGTCACACAGCCAGCGGGACGACCCACTCGACAACGGTGCCACTCGGTTGGTTCGAAGAGAGACTGCACGTACCGCCCATCTCCTTCGCGCGCCTGCAGAGGTTGGCCAGGCCGCTGCGGCGGGTGACCGCCGGGTCGATCCCGCGGCCGTTGTCGGCCACGCGCAGCTGCAGGGCGGCGTCGGTGACATCGACGCTGACGTCGACGGTGGTGGCGTGCGCGTGCCGAGCGGCGTTGGACAGGGCCTCGCCGAGCACGGCCAGCAACTGCTCGGCCTGTTCGGCGGACACGGCCGTGTCCAGCAGCCCCGTCATGCGCAGCGCCGGGGCAAAGCCGAGCGACTCGGTGGCCCGTTCGGTGGCCGCCACCAGTTCGGCGCGCAGCCCGCTGCCGCGACGGGTCTGATCGTGCTCGCGTAGGCCGTAGATGGTGGAACGGATGATCTTGATGGTGTCATCCAGGTCGTTCACAACCCGCTGGATTCGCTCGCCGACCTGCGGCCGGTCAGCCACCCGGCCCAGCGTGGACTGCAGCGACAGCGCGCCGGCGAACAGCCGCTGGATGACCAGGTCATGCAGGTCTCGGGCAATCCTGTCGCGGTCATTGAGCACGAGCATGCGCTCCGTGTCCCGCCGGTGCTCAGCGACGTCCAAGGCCAGCGCAGCCTGGTTGCCGAACCCGGTGACCATGTCGACAACGGCGTCCGTGAAGAAAGTGCTGCCCGGTACGTTCGCCACCTGCAGCACCCCGCGGACGTGCTCCCGGGTGCCGAGCGGTACGAAGAACGCCGGCCCCAGCTCCACCACCGAGGCGCTGCCGCCCTCGGCGCGCGGGTCGGCGCTCACGGCATCACTGGTTATCCTCTCCCCGGACATGAAGACCTTCGCAGCCAGCGCCGCGGCGGGCAGCACCAGCCCGCGGACCTCCTCGGCCAACGCTCCCGAAGCGGCCTCGATGACCAACTCGCCGCGGTCACCGACCGGCACCCCCAAGGTGACCAGGTCCGCACCGGCCATGTCCCGCACGGTGGCCGTGACAGACTCCAGCACCGCGGCGGGCTCCGCACCGGACAGCAGGCTACGCGTCAGCTCGTTGCTGGCCGCCAGCCACCGCTGCCGACGGTGCGCGTCCTCGTACAGCCGGGCGTTGTCGATCGCTACACCGGCCGCCGCGGCCAGGGTCCGCAGTACCGCCTCGTGTGTAGGTGATGTGCTGGTCGTGGCTGACCAGCAGACCGAGCAGGAGCGCGGCCCCGCCGTGGTTGATGTCCACCGCCCACAGCACACCCCGCGACAGCTCAAGCACGTCAGCGATGAGCTGGAGCAGTTCAGCCTCGTCGTTCAGGATCCGACGCGACAGCAGTCGCTTGCCCTGGGCGTCGATCACCACGCAGTGGTGATGTTCCTTGCCGATGTCCACTCCGGCCCAGATCTCGGGCACAGCCACCTCCGTCAGCTCGTCGTACACCAACCCAGCAGACGACCTCGCCGACGTTGTCCTACGAAGCGATCGCGTCGCGTCTCCCAATTAGCGGTCGAGTCGTCGCGGGGTTCCGGGCGGCCAAGTTCTCTGAGCCATCCAGCGGCGACTCCATGACAGCCATACCCGGAACCCCTGGGCCCCGCCGGTCTTACGAATGACCAGTTCAGACCCACATCAAGAAAGGTAGGACTCCATGATCACTCAGGCCCGTGCCTGCCTTACTCCTTGTCCCGCCATTCGCCGACAGGGCCATCCGAGTGAAACCCTCCGGCCAAGGTGAACATGCCGAAAGTGCCCGTTAGATTCCTCAATGTTCGACGATGACTCAGGCGATCGACGCCAGGCGTCATCGATCACGCCTTCGGGAATGCGTGCCTGCGGTCGCAGGAGGTGGCCTCAGCACCGCGAGGACAGGCGCTGCTCTCGCCGGCGGCCTTTGATGAACGCGGCGACTAGTCCCTGTCGCAACCTCTTACGCCGCGCGGCGTAGCCGCCAAGCGCAAGAGGCAGCTCTCGACGCGGTCGTCCGCGGCCGCGACGTGACCACAAGGAGCGAGCATGCATGCAAAGTCCAGCTCAGCCCGCGCGTTCGTGGCGGCGGTCATGTACGCGTCGATCGCGGGGTGCGCGACGACCGGGACGCACGAATCCATGGCCTCCCACTCGGGTCCGGTGCCGAGAGCCGCGGTGGGGCCGAACGCCAGCTCCTCAACGCATGGCACGCTGATCCCAGCCCCGGCGCTGCCGGGGGCACAGCCGATATCGGGGAACGACCGGGTGTACACCGCCGACCAGGCCTCCAACACGGTGAGTGTCATCAATCCGGCGACGAACACGGTGCTGGGCACCATAGCCTTCGGCAAGCCGCGGCTGAGTCCCAGCGCGGACGTGCTGGGGGCGATGTACGACGGGCAGATCGACGTACACGGCCTCGGCTTCTCCCGGGACGGAAAGTGGCTCAACGTGATCGACGTGACCACCAACGCCGTCCACGTCATCGACACCGCAACCAACAAGGTGGTCCGTACCGTCTACGTCGGCCGGGCGCCGCACGAGGGATTCTTCTCGCCCGACGGCACCCGGATTTGGGTGGCGGTGCGCGGCCAGGACTACGTCTCGGTGATCGACTGGCGGGCCGGCAAGGAGGTCGACCGGATCCACACCGAGGACGCGCCGTCGAAGGTGGTCTTCAGCCCCGACGGCAAGCTCGCCTACGTCAACCACCTGCGCACCCAGGTGCTCGACGTGATCGATGTGGCCTCCCGCCGCATCATCAGGCGCGTGCCGATCCCCGCCGAGGCCGGCGGGTCCTCCGACGAGGCCATCTCACCCGACGGCCGGGAGGTCTGGCTCGGCATGCCCGAGAACGGCCGGACCACCGCTGTCGTCAACACAAACACCAGCCGCGTGGAAGCGGTGCTGTCCACCGGGCCGCGCACCAACCACCCCAACTTCGTCACGGTCGGCGGCGTCGACTACGCCTACCAGACCGTGGGCGGACTCAACGAGACCCTGGTGTACCGCCGGTCGCACAACGGGACGCCGCCCACGCTGGTGAAGACCATCCACAACAACGGCTACGGCCCCCATGGCATCTGGCCGAGCCCCGACAACACCAGGATCTACGTCGCCCTGCAGAACTCCGACGCGGTCGACGTCATCGACACGCACACGAACTCGGTGATCAAGACCCTCCCCATCGGCCAGTCGCCGATGGCGCTGGTGTACGTGGCGCGCAGCACCCCGGCCACCAGCACACACAACCTCGGCCGGCAAGGTCTCGACATGCGCACGCAGCACTTCGCCCTGCGCGTCCTCGGTAGCTCGGGCCAGGGCACGGCCCTGATCCGGGCCCTCCCAGGCATCGACGAAGTCACCATCGGCGCCACCGGGTTGCCGCCCAACCAGCAGGTCACCGCCTACGCCGGCAACGGCACCCGCACGACCGCGCTGATGACCATGAAGACCAACGAGTTCGGCAACATCGACGAAGGCCTGTCCTACTCGTACTTCTTCGCCAACCACTACACCTCCGTCATCCTCAAGCCCGGAACTCCGCCCCAATCGGAGCCAACCGCTCGCGAGAGCGTGCTCGCACCGAAAAAAGCCGGAGTTTCCGAGCCGAAGTGATCAAGCAGCCGACGAGCTTCGACGCACCAGGGCCTGCACGATGTGCTCGAAGATCACCCGGTCCGCCACCCGGCGTGCAGCGTCTCGACGCCAGGAACGCCATCGGCAGTGTGAAGTTCCGGGTCACCGGCTCCGTCACCATAGGTGCCGGAGGCGAAGCGCGGACGCGGTACCAGGTGGACCTCTTCAGGAACTGGAACTTCGACCGGGGGAAAACCGCGCCTGTCCCGTTCCTGACGGGCAAGGAGATCGACCTCGGGCAGTTCGTCGACCTGCATGAACATGGATGGGCACAGGAATATGACATGGTCGGAACCAGTACCATGCGCCACTTCTAGCTGCGGGGGAGGACATGAGTAGTCGCAGAGGGCGAGCTATGCCGCCCGCCAGGACTGGGACAAGATCGCCCGCGTCCTCAAGCCGGTCTACACCGCGGCGACCGAGGAGGCGGCACTCGAGCGGTTCGCCGAGTTCGCCGACGCCTGGGGCCGGAAGTATCCGGCGACCGTGCGACTCTGGGAGAACGCGTGGGAGAAGTTCACCCCGTTCCTCCGCTTCGATACCGAGATCCGCCGCATCGTTTGCACCACCAACGCGATCGAGTCCGTCAACGCCAGGATTCGCCGGGCGGTCAAGGCCCGCGGCCACTTCCCCAACGAGCACACCGCGTTGAAATGCGTCTACATGGCGATCATGTCCTTGGACCCCACCGGCAAGGGCCAGGCCCGCTGGACCATGCGCTGGAAGACCGCGCTGAACGCCTTCGATATCACCTTCGACGGCCGGCTTTCCGCAGCACGTCAGGTAACTCCAACAACCTGAGTTACACGTTCGTTTGACAGACCCTCACCGCCGCGCGCCTCTCCGAAATCGCCGTGGGAATACAACTCCAGGACCAAGCCAAGAAAACGTACCCGGCCATCTCCAAAAGCTCGGTCGACACCGGCTTCACGAAGGCCGTCGTCGAGCACGGCGCGAGCCTGGGTATCGACGTCGAGGTTCTCAACAGAAACCCTGAAATCCGTGGCTTCCATGTCGTCAAAAAGCGCTGGGTCGTGGAACGGAGTATCGGATGGATCATGATGCATCGCCGCCTCGCCCGCGACTACGAGACCCTGCCCGCCAGCTCCGAGGCCGTGCTCCACATCGCCTCGATCGACAACCCCGCCAAGCGCATAACGGACGAGACCACCCCCACCTGGCGAGGAACCTACTAGGAAATAAACGGCAATTTGCCTACATCAAACGCCCTCTGAGGACTCGCTTGTGCGGCGAATCGATGCGAGCAGTCGCCTCATGCCGACCACATGACCGCCTGACCCGATGACGAGCCGCCGGTAGAGGCCCCCTGCCAGTCCGGGGAAGGCGGCTCGACTTTCGGCGCGTAGGCGCGTTCGGCCCGGGCCGTTGGGTTCGAGCCGGAAGATCAGTGCGTAGGAGGAAAAGCGATGACGCCCCTGGAGAGTCAGCTCCTTTCCTGGTAAAGCGACGAGAACGCGGAAGCCGGGGAACGCCGACCCCTCGGCGAGCGGGCGTGGCCCGGACGGCCCGGGGTCGACCACTCCGATCAGTCTCACGTAGGCGGCCATGGCAGCCCGTGAAAAAGACCGTTCCAGCTCCTTGCACAGACCGCGCCAGACGTCGTCGGCCTCCGCGGCGATGTCCGTCGTGTGCTCGTCCAGGTACGGCAACGAATTGATCTGCATCAGAGCCTCCGTCGATTCCGGCTAGTTGGAACGTTCGTTCGCGATGTATGCTCACAATGTGAGACGCTGATCCGCCTTCGACGTCTCGTATCGTGAGACGTTCTGTCGTCCTTGGGTGCCGACGACTGCGCGGCCCCCTCTGGCACCGTAGTGCGTCTCGGTCGTGTAACGCGCCTGCGCATCGGGATACCTGTGGCCGTCGAGCCGGAGAAGCTACTTGCAGGTATCTCGATTACTCACCAGCAACTTGGAGTGTGGCGTACGACACAGTGCGGTAGGAGAGAGGGCGCGACTGCTAGCGTGCGCTCGGCATGAACTTGTGTCCCAATTCACGTGAGGTAATTCACGGGTTTAATGCTGTGGTGCAACGGGGGGAGATTTTCTCGTGTCAGACTTATGTTCTCAGCGCGTGGCAATCGTTGGAATTGCGGCTCGATTGCCGGATTCGTCGAGTCCGAATGAGCTCTGGAGTCGGCTGCGCGACGGTTTCGACGCTATCCGTGTACGTGACGCCGATCGTCCTTTAGGTCCGAATTGCGGCGGATTTGTCGACGGTATCGACGAGTTCGATCCGGACTTTTTTAACATAACGCCGCGCGAAGCGGCGAATATCGACCCTCAGCAGCGGCTGGCGCTGGAGCTGGCGTGGCAGGGGTTGGAAGATGCCGGAATCGTCGTCACACCGGACACTTCGCCACGAATGGCCGTCTTCATGGGCGTCATGGCTGCCGACTATGCGGACCTCCTCGCGTTATCGGGAGCGAACGGAATTACCCGGCACACCCTGACGGGTGTGGGGCGCGCGATAGTCGCCAACCGGATCTCCTACAGCCTGGGCCTGTCGGGCCCCAGCATGACCGTCGACACGGGTCAGTCTTCGTCACTCGTCTCCGTTCACCTCGCTTGCGAAAGCCTGCGCAGGGGTGAGAGCGAGATCGCCCTCGCGGGCGGCGTCCACCTCAATGTGTCGCCCATCAGCAGCAGCGTCGTCGAGGCAGCGGGTGCCCTGTCCCCGGACGGCAAGTGCTATGTCTTCGACGAGCGGGCCAACGGATACGTCCGAGGTGAGGGCGGTGGCCTCGTTGTTCTCAAGCCGCTGACGCGGGCGATCGAGGACGGCGATCGCATCTATGCGGTCATCGAGGGCAGTGCCGTCGGAACCGGATCCGGCGATGGCGGACTGACGGTCCCGAGTGCCGACACACAGATACGCACGATCACGGAAGCCCTGGAGAACGCTCAAGTCGAAGCGTCCCAGGTGCAGTACGTCGAACTGCACGGGACGGGTACCCGCGTCGGCGATCCGATCGAGGCGCGGGCCCTGGGATCCGTGTTCAGCTCTTCGCATCCGTCCGCGGCACCGCTGGCGGTCGGTTCGGTCAAGACGAACATCGGCCACCTGGAAGGCGCCGCCGGCATCGCCGGTCTGATCAAGACCGCGCTGTGCATCAACCGACGCGAATTCGTCCCGAGCCTGAACTTTGTGCGGCCCAATCCGCAGATCGCCTTGGACGAGTTGGGCCTTCGTGTGGTGACGGAGAACGAACCGTGGCCTGCCGAAGGGCAGCCCATCACGGCAGGGGTGACATCGCTGGGGATCGGCGGTAGCTGCTGTCACGTGGTGCTCACGGCCAACTCCTCGGTCTCCGCTGTCTCCTCCGTGGCTGTGGAGCAGTCCGAGCTGCGGGTTGGTCCGCGTGGGGCGGATGTTGTGACGGCGCCTGTGGTGCCGGTGGTGGTGTCGGGTAAGAGTGCGGGGGCGTTGGTTGCTCAGGTGGAGCGGTTGAGGTTGCATGTGCTGGCGCGTCCTGAGTTGGGTGTGCTGGATGTGGCGTTCTCGGCGGTGAAGTCGCGGGCGCAGTTCGACCGGCGGGCGGCCGTTGTGGCGTCCGACCGGGATGGTCTTCTGGCCGGGCTTGCATCACTTGTGGAGGAGCGGCCGGGCACTGGCCTGGTTTCCGGCAGGACGGGTTTCCTGTTTTCGGGTCAGGGTGCGCAGCGTGCGGGGATGGGTGCGGGTCTCGCGGCCGTGTATCCGGTGTTCGCTGAGGCTCTGGACGAGGTGTGTGCCCGGTTTGATTCGGTTCTGCCCAGGTCGTTGAAGGAGTTGCTGTTCGCGGAGGAAGGTTCTGCGGAGGCGGCGCTTTTGGATCGGACGGAGTTCACGCAGGCCGCTCTGTTTGCGGTTGAGGTGGCGTTGTTCCGTCTGCTGGAGGCGCTGGGTGTCCGGGCGGATGTGCTGATCGGGCATTCGGTGGGTGAGTTGGCGTGTGCGCATGTGGCGGGTGTGTTGTCGCTGGAGGACGCGTGCGCGCTGGTGGCTGCGCGGGGCCGGCTGATGGGTGCACTGCCTGAGGGTGGTGGCATGGTCGCCGTCGAGGCGACCGAGGATGAGGTCGGGGAAACGCTGACTGGTTTCGAGGGCCGTCTGTCGGTTGCTGCGGTCAATGGTCCGATGGCTGTGGTGGTCTCCGGTGAGCTGGAGGCGATCGAGGAGTGGCTGCCGCAGTGGCAGGAGCAGGGGCGTAGGGCGACACGTCTGCGGGTCAGTCATGCGTTCCACTCGCCGCTGATGGAGCCGATGCTTGATGAGTTCCGCATGATCGCGGAGGGGTTGACGTTCCATCAGCCGTCGATGGCGGTGGTGTCGAACCTGACCGGCGCTTTGGTGTCGTCCGAGCTTGCGGATCCGTCGTACTGGGTGAGTCATGTGCGTGAAGCAGTCCGCTTCGCGGACGGCGTGCGCACGCTTGCCGCGGAGGGTGTCACCCGGTTCGTGGAGCTGGGCCCGGATGCGGTCCTGACCGCGCTGACCCGCCAGACCCTGGACTCTCTCGACGATGAGGGTGCGGTGTTCGTGCCGGTGCTGCGGGCGCGTGTTCCGGAGGCAGAGGCGTTCGCCGGCTTCCTGGGCCAGGCCCATGCCGCCGGCATCCCGATCGACTGGGACACCTTCTACGCAGGCACCGGAGCCCGACGCGTCGAACTGCCGACCTACGCCTTCCAGCGCGAGCGGTACTGGCTCGCGCCGGGCGAGGGCTCCGGGGACCCGGAAGTCGTCGAATGGACGCTGCCGGCGAAATCAGAGCGTGCGGAGCCTTCACCCGAGAGCAGTGCGCTGGTGCAGACGTTGGCCGCTGTTGCCGATGCTGACCGCGAGCAGGCCGTACTGGATGTGGTTCTGTCGCAGGTGGCTGCGGTACTCGGGCATTCCTCCGCGACATCGGTGGACCCTCTCCGCGCCTTCAAGGACCTCGGATTCGACTCCCTCGCGGGCGTTGAACTGCGTAACCGGCTCATGGAGGCCACCGGCCTGGGCTTGCCCAGCACGCTGGTCTTCGACCATCCGACATCCACCGCGGTCGCCCGACTGCTCCTATCCGAGATCGACGGGCATGACCGGGCCCCGATTCACGTCCCGAGGTCGCGCCACGCCCAGATGGACGAGCCGCTGGCGATTGTGGGTATGGCATGCCGGTATCCGGGCGGTGTGACGTCGCCACCGGAACTGTGGCAGCTGGTTGCCGAAGGGCGTGACGCGGTCGGTGGTCTGCCGACGGACCGTGGCTGGGATCTGGAGCGGCTCTACGACCCCGATCCCGAGCAGGCCGGCACCATATACATGCAAGGCGGCAGCTTTCTCGATGGCGTCGGCGAGTTCGATGCGGGCTTCTTCGGGATCAGTCCGCGTGAGGCACTGGCGATGGATCCGCAGCAACGGTTGCTGTTGGAGGCGTCCTGGGAGGCGTTGGAGGACGCCGGGATCGATCCGGCCGCGCTGCGTGGCAGTGACACAGGTGTCTTCGCCGGCGTCATGCCCATGGACTACAGCTTGACGATGCCGCCGGAGCTGGAGGGTTTCCGGCTGACGGGCACGACGTCCAGCGTGGTGTCGGGCCGGGTCGCCTACAGCTTTGGGTTCGAGGGGCCGGCTGTCACGGTGGATACGGCGTGTTCGTCGTCGTTGGTGGCGATGCATCTGGCGTCGCAGGCGTTGCGTTCGGGTGAGTGCTCGATGGCGCTTGTCGGTGGTGTGACGGTGATGTCGGGGCCGTTCTTGTTGCAGGAGTTCAGTCGTCAGCGGGGTCTGGCGGCTGATGGGCGGTGCAAGTCGTATGCAGCGGGTGCGGATGGCACTGGTTTCTCCGACGGTGTGGGTCTGGTCGTTCTGGAGCGGTTGTCGGATGCGCAGCGCAATGGCCGCCGGATTCTGGGTGTTCTGCGGGGCAGTGCGGTCAACCAGGATGGTGCGAGTAATGGTCTGACGGCGCCGAATGGTCCGTCGCAGGAGCGTGTCATCCGTCAGGCCCTCGCCAGTGCGGGGTTGTCGCCGGCGGATGTGGATGCGGTCGAGGGTCATGGCACGGGTACGCGGTTGGGTGACCCGATCGAGGCGCAGGCGTTGCTGGCGACTTATGGGCAGGACCGGGTGAACGGTCCGCTGCGGTTGGGTTCGATCAAGTCGAATATCGGTCACACGTCGGCTGCTGCTGGTGTGGCGGGTGTGATCAAGATGGTCAAGGCGATGCAGCACGGTGTGCTGCCGCAGACCTTGAATGTGGATGAGCCGTCGCCGCACATCGACTGGACCGCAGGTGAGGTCGAGCTGCTGACCGAGGCAGCCGAGTGGCCTGGCTCGGCAGGACGGCCGCGTCGTGCGGGTGTGTCGTCCTTCGGCGTGAGCGGAACGAACGCTCACGTGATCCTGGAGGAGGCACCGGCAGGGAAGGCTGCTGCCGGTACTGAGGGTGACACTCCCTCAGCAGCACCTGTTGTGCCGGTGCCGGTGCCGGTGCCGGTGCCGGTGGTGGTGTCGGGTAAGAGTGCGGGGGCGTTGGTTGCTCAGGTGGAGCGGTTGAGGTCGCATGTGCTGGCGCGTCCTGAGTTGGGTGTGCTGGATGTGGCGTTCTCGGCGGTGAAGTCGCGGGCGCAGTTCGACCGGCGGGCGGCCGTTGTGGCGTCCGACCGGGATGGTCTTCTGGCCGGGCTTGCATCACTTGTGGAGGAGCGGCCGGGCACTGGCCTGGTTTCCGGCAGGACGGGTTTCCTGTTTTCGGGTCAGGGTGCGCAGCGTGCGGGGATGGGTGCGGGTCTCGCGGCCGTGTATCCGGTGTTCGCTGAGGCTCTGGACGAGGTGTGTGCCCGGTTTGATTCGGTTCTGCCCAGGTCGTTGAAGGAGTTGCTGTTCGCGGAGGAAGGTTCTGCGGAGGCGGCGCTTTTGGATCGGACGGAGTTCACGCAGGCCGCCTTGTTTGCGGTTGAGGTGGCGTTGTTCCGTCTGCTGGAGGCGCTGGGTGTTCGGGCGGATGTGCTGATCGGGCATTCGGTGGGTGAGTTGGCGTGTGCGCATGTGGCGGGTGTGTTGTCGCTGGAGGACGCGTGCGCGCTGGTGGCTGCGCGGGGCCGGCTGATGGGTGCACTGCCTGAGGGTGGTGGCATGGTCGCCGTCGAGGCGACCGAGGATGAGGTCCGGGAAACGCTGACTGGTTTCGAGGGCCGTCTGTCGGTTGCTGCGGTCAATGGTCCGATGGCTGTGGTGGTCTCTGGTGAGCTGGAGGCGATCGAGGAGTGGCTGCCGCAGTGGCAGTGGCAGGAGCAGGGGCGTAGGGCGACACGTCTGCGGGTCAGTCATGCGTTCCACTCGCCGCTGATGGAGCCGATGCTTGATGAGTTCCGCATGATCGCGGAGGGGTTGACGTTCCATCAGCCGTCGATGGCGGTGGTGTCGAACCTGACTGGCGCTTTGGTGTCGTCCGAGCTTGCGGATCCGTCGTACTGGGTGAGTCATGTGCGTGAAGCAGTCCGCTTCGCGGACGGCGTGCGCACGCTTGCCGCGGAGGGTGTCACCCGGTTTGTGGAGCTGGGCCCGGATGCGGTCCTGACCGCGCTGACCCGCCAGACCCTGGTCTCTCTCGACGATGAGGGTGCGGTGTTCGTGCCGGTGCTGCGGGCGCGTGTTCCGGAGGCAGAGGCGTTCGCCGGCTTCCTGGGCCAGGCCCATGCCGCGGGCATCCCGATCGACTGGGACACCTTCTACGCAGGGACGGGTGCGCGGCAGGTAGAGCTGCCGACCTACGCGTTCCAGCGCGAGCGGTACTGGCTCACACAGGGTGCAGGTTCGGGCTCCGGGGACCCGGCCGCGGCCGGCCTCGGGCGCATCGATCACCCGATTCTCAGTGCTGCGGTTTCGGTCGGTGACCGGGACGAGTGGGTCTTCACCGGACGCCTCTCCCACGACACCGCGCCGTGGGTTCGGGACCATGTGGTGCTCGGTTCGGTGATCGTTCCCGGAACTGCGCTGGTCGAGTTGGCCGGTGCCGCGGGTCGGGAGGCGGGCAGTCCGGTGGTCGAGGAGCTGGTCCTCGAGGCGCCCCTGATGCTGGATGACAGTGTGGCGGTTCGGGTGCAGGTGACCGTCGGTGCGGCCGATGACGAGGGCCGCCGGGAGGTGGCCGTCTTCTCCAGCCCCGAGGTGAGCGACGACGCGGGGCAGCAGGCGGTATGTCACGCCCGGGGCATGCTCGCCACGGCGGAGGAACTCGCCACCCCATGGTCGGCGCAGTGGCCACCGGCCGGTGCGCAGCCCCTCGACACCGACGTGCTGTACGCCCGGCTCGCCGACCTCGGCTACGCATACGGGCCGGCCTTCCAAGGCGTACGGGCAGCCTGGCGCGACGCGGACAGCGTCTACACGGAGCTCGCCCTCTCCGACGAGCAGGTCGAAGCCGGAGGCGCGTTCGGTATTCACCCGGCTCTGCTCGACGCTGCTCTGCACGGCGGTCTCGAAGGCCTGGCCACGGGCGACGAGTCGGTCACGCAGCTGCCGTTCTCCTGGTCCGGCGTTCGGTTGGCGCAGACCGGCCGCTCCCGGGTACGGGTGCGTGTCACCCCGGTGGACGAGACCGGACTACGGATCGACCTTGCCGATGAGCGCGGTGTGGCGGCCGGCGGTGTGGAACGGCTGGTGTTCCGGCCGGCCGAGCGTGCCAAGCTCAACGGAGGACGGTCGACGACGCACAACGCGCTGTTCCAGGTCGACTGGACCGTCCTCGGCGCCACCGATCAGGCCTCCGAGGGCCGCGTGGTGGTGCTCGGAGACCTGCCGATACCGATACCGGTGCCGCGTTTCGCGGACCTCGACGCGCTGGAAGATGCCGTCGCCGCCGGTGAGTCGGCCCCGGAAACGGTTCTCGTCCAGATCCTGAACGTGGATGACGGCGACGCCGCCCAGGCGGCCCGTTCCGTGGCCTGCCACACCCTGGACCTGGTCCAGCGGTGGCTGGCGAGCGCGTGGCTGGACGACTCACGGCTGGTCATCGTCACGCGCCGTGGCATCGCGGTGGGCGACGACCTCCCGGATCTGACGCTGGCACCGGTGTGGGGGCTGGTGCGGTGCGCCCAGTCGGAGCACCCGGGAAGGTTCGTCCTCGTCGACCTCGACGAGACCGGAGGCGAGGCCGAGTGGGACTCTCTCCTCGCCGTGTCCGAGCCGGAGTTGGCTGTACGCGCAGGTCGCGTACTCGTGCCCCGTCTGGCACGTACCCGGCCGACCGCGGCGACCCCCGATGGCGCGTGGCGCTTGTCGATCGAACGCAAGGGCTCGCTGGACGGTCTTGAGATCGTCCGCTCCGGAGCCGACCGGCCGCTCGCCGTCAACGAGGTGCGGGTCGGGGTACGGGCTGCGGGTCTGAACTTCCGGGACGTGCTGATCGCGCTGGGCACGTATCCCGGCGAGGCCCCACTCGGCAGCGAGGCGGCCGGTGTGGTCCTCGAAGTCGGTGCCGAGGTGACCGACCTGGTGCCGGGTGCTCGAGTGATGGGCCTGGTGCCCGATGGTTTCGGCCCGGTGGCGATCGCCGATCGCCGGATGGTTGTGCCGATGCCGGAAGGCTGGTCGTTCACCGAGGCAGCGTCGGTTCCGTTGGTCTTTCTCACTGCGTACTACGGTCTCGTGGACCTCGCCGGTCTGCAGCGCGGTGAGCGGTTGCTGGTGCACGCAGCCGCCGGTGGTGTGGGCACGGCCGCAGTGCAGCTGGCCCGCCACTTCGGAGCGGAAGTTCTGGCGACGGCCAGCCGGAGCAAGCAGGACGCGGTACGTGCCGCCGGCATCCCTGCTGAACTGATCGCGTCATCACGAGACTTGTCCTTCCGGAAGAAGTTCCTCCAGGCCACGGAGGGTGCCGGTGTCGACGTGGTGCTGAACGCGCTGGCCGGTGAGTTCATCGATGCGTCGCTGGATCTGCTGCCGCGCGGTGGCCGGTTCATCGAGATGGGCAAGGCAGACCTCCGCGATGCGGGTCGCATCGCCCGTGATCGCCCGGGCGTCTCGTACCAGGCGTACGACCTGTTCGAGGCGGGGCCGGAGCGAATTCAGGAGATGCTGTCCGAGGTCGTCGCGCTCTTCGAGAAGGGTGTGCTCGAACACGCGCCGATCCGTACCTGGGACGTGCGCCGGGGCGCGGAGGCGTTCCGGTTCCTGCGCGAGGGCCGCAATGTCGGCAAGGTCGTGCTGACGGTTCCGGCGCCGTTGGACCCGGACGGCACCGTACTGATCACCGGCGGTACGGGCGGTCTGGGCGCGGTCTTCGCTGAACACCTTGTCCGCAAGTACGGCGCCAGGCATCTGCTGCTGGTCAGCCGACGAGGCCCCGATGCCGACGGTGCGGCCGAACTGCGCGCGGAAATCGAGGCTTTGGGCGCGCAGGTGGAGGTGGCGGCATGCGATGTCGCCGACCGCCACCAGCTCGGGCAGTTGATCGGTGCGCTGGACCGGCCTCTGACGGCGGTGATCCACACCGCCGGTGTGCTGGATGACGGCGTGATCGAGTCGCTGACGCCGGCACAGTTCGAGCGGGTGATGCGTCCGAAGCTGGACGCGGCCCTGCACCTGCACGAACTGACCGTGAACATGGAGCTGTCGGCCTTCGCCCTGTTCTCCTCGGTCGCCGCTCTGATCGGCAGCCCGGGTCAGGCCAACTACGCGGCCGCCAATTCCGGACTCGACGCGTTGGCCGCGCGGCGACGGGCTGCAGGGTTGCCGGGAACCTCCCTGGTCTGGGGCCTGTGGGCCGAAGCCCGCAGCATGGCTGGGACGCTCGACGAAGGCAGCGCGGCGCGCTGGGCCCGGATGGGAATCGAGCCACTGCCCAACGAACTGGGCGTCGAATTGTTTGACAGCGCGCAACTGCTGGACACGGCCATGACGGTCTCGGCTCGGCTGAACTCCGCTGCCCTGCAAGAGCAGTTGCGGGTGGGAGCGCTGCCGGAACTGTTCCGCGGCCTCGTCCGCGAACCCGCCCGGCGCACCGATTCGACCGGTGGCTCATTGGCAGAGCAGCTTGTGAAGGTGCCCGAGGGCGATCGGGTGCGGGTGATCCAGGAATTGGTACAGACGCACGTAGCGGCGGTACTCGGCCACGCGTCGGCGGCCACGATCGACGCGGATCACTCGTTCAAGGAACTCGGGCTGGACTCGTTGGCCGCGGTCGAATTGCGCAACCGGCTCACGAAGACCACCGGCCTGCGACTGCCCACCACGCTGGTCTTCGACCACCCGACCCCGGTCGCTGTTGCCGAACTCCTCCACGACCGGGCCGGGGGGCTGCAGGAGAACAGCCCCTCTCTGCTGGACGAGACGCTGAGGCAGATGGAATTGCTGCTTGCGTCCGGGGAAGAGGACGAGCTGATCGCGTTGGAGCTGCGCCTGCGCTCCCTCGGCAACCGTGTGCGGACCGTCCTCAGCGGAATGGGTGGTGGCCGCGACGACACGCTCGCGGAGGAGGTCGACGACCTCGACGAAGTGTCGGACGACGAGATTTTCGAGATGATCGACAAAGAGATCGGAATGGCATGAAGCAGGCCACGGGGGACGACGCGCAGGGCATCTCGACGTCTGACGAGCAGAAGCTGCGCCTGTACTTACGGAAGGTGACGGGCGAACTGCGCTCGGCCAATCGGCGGATTCGCGACCTGGAAGAGCGCGAGGTCGAGCCGTTGGCGATTGTGGGTATGGCGTGCCGGTATCCGGGTGGTGTGACGTCGCCTGAGGGGTTGTGGCGGTTGGTGGCGGAGGGCCGGGATGCGATCTCGGGTCTGCCGACGGACCGTGGCTGGGATCTGGAGCGGCTCTACGACCCCGATCCCGAGCAGGCGGGGACTGTGTACACGCGCGGCGGCGGCTTTGTGGACGATGCCGGCGAGTTCGATGCGGCTTTCTTCGGGATCAGTCCGCGTGAGGCACTGGCGATGGATCCGCAGCAGCGGTTGCTGTTGGAGGCGTCCTGGGAGGCGTTGGAGGACGCCGGGATCGATCCGGCCGCGCTGCGTGGCAGTGACACAGGTGTCTTCGCCGGTGTCGTGCCCATGGACTACAGCTTGACGATGCCGCCGGAGCTGGAGGGTTTCCGGCTGACGGGAACGACGTCCAGCGTGGTGTCGGGCCGGGTCGCGTACAGCCTCGGTCTGGAGGGGCCGGCGGTGTCGGTGGATACGGCGTGTTCGTCGTCGTTGGTGGCGATGCATCTGGCTTCGCAGGCGTTGCGTTCGGGTGAGTGCTCGATGGCGCTTGTCGGTGGTGTGACGGTGATGTCGGGGCCGTTCTTGTTGCAGGAGTTCAGTCGTCAGCGGGGTCTGGCGGCTGATGGGCGGTGCAAGTCGTATGCGGCGGGTGCGGATGGCACTGGTTTCTCCGACGGTGTGGGTCTGGTCGTTCTGGAGCGGTTGTCGGATGCGCAGCGCAATGGTCACCGGATTCTGGGTGTTCTGCGGGGCAGTGCGGTCAACCAGGATGGTGCGAGTAATGGTCTGACGGCGCCAAATGGTCCCTCGCAGGAGCGTGTCATCCGTCAGGCCCTCGCTAATGCGGGGTTGTCGCCGGCGGATGTGGACGCGGTCGAGGGTCATGGCACGGGTACGCGGTTGGGTGACCCGATCGAGGCGCAGGCGTTGCTGGCGACTTATGGGCAGGACCGGGTGAACGGTCCGCTGCGGTTGGGTTCGATCAAGTCGAATATCGGTCACGCGTCGGCTGCTGCTGGTGTGGCGGGTGTGATCAAGATGGTCAAGGCGATGCAGCACGGTGTGCTGCCGCAGACCTTGAATGTGGATGAGCCGTCGCCGCACATCGACTGGACCGCAGGTGAGGTCGAGCTGCTGACCGAGGCTGTCGAGTGGCCGGGTGGCGACCGGACCCGCCGTGCGGGTGTGTCGTCCTTCGGCGTGAGCGGAACGAACGCTCACGTGATCCTGGAGGAGGCACCGGCAGGGAAGGCTGCTGCCGGTACTGAGGGTGACACTCCCTCAGCAGCACCTGTTGTGCCGGTGCCGGTGCCGGTGGTGGTGTCGGGTAAGAGTGCGGGGGCGTTGGTTGCTCAGGTGGAGCGGTTGAGGTCGCATGTGCTGGCGCGTCCTGAGTTGGGTGTGCTGGATGTGGCGTTCTCGGCGGTGAAGTCGCGGGCGCAGTTCGACCGGCGGGCGGCCGTTGTGGCGTCCGACCGGGATGGTCTGCTTGCAGCGCTGGGCGCGCTGGTTGTGGAGCGGCCGGGCGCGGGCCTGGTTTCCGGCAGGACGGGTTTCCTGTTTTCGGGTCAGGGTGCGCAGCGTGCGGGGATGGGTGCGGGGCTTGCTGCGGCGTATCCGGTGTTCGCTGAGGCCTTGGACGAGGTGTGCGGCAAGCTCGACTCGGTGCTGGGCCGGTCGTTGAAGGAGTTGCTGTTCTCGGAGGAAGGTTCTGCGGAGGCGGCGCTTTTGGATCGGACGGAGTTCACGCAGGCCGCCTTGTTTGCGGTTGAGGTGGCGTTGTTCCGTCTGCTGGAGGCGCTGGGTGTTCGGGCGGATGTGCTGATCGGGCATTCGGTGGGTGAGTTGGCGTGTGCGCATGTGGCGGGTGTGTTGTCGCTGGAGGACGCGTGCGCGCTGGTGGCCGCGCGGGGCCGGCTGATGGGTGCACTGCCTGAGGGTGGTGGCATGGTCGCCGTCCAGGCCACTGAAGAAGAAGTAGCGCAGTCCCTTGCCGGTTTCGAGGGCCGTCTGTCGGTTGCTGCGGTCAATGGTCCGATGGCTGTGGTGGTCTCTGGTGAGCTGGAGGCGATCGAGGAGTGGCTGCCGCAGTGGCAGGAGCAGGGGCGTAGGGCGACACGTCTGCGGGTCAGTCATGCGTTCCACTCGCCGCTGATGGAGCCGATGCTTGATGAGTTCCGCATGATTGCGGAGGGGTTGACGTTCCATCAGCCGTCGATGGCGGTGGTGTCGAACTTGACTGGCGCTTTGGTGTCGTCCGAGCTTGCGGATCCGTCGTACTGGGTGAGTCATGTGCGTGAAGCAGTCCGCTTCGCGGACGGCGTGCGCACGCTTGCCGCGGAGGGTGTCACCCGGTTTGTGGAGCTGGGCCCGGATGCGGTCCTGACCGCGCTGACCCGCCAGACCCTGGTCTCTCTCGACGATGAGGGTGCGGTGTTCGTGCCGGTGCTGCGGGCGCGTGTTCCGGAGGCAGAGGCGTTCGCCGGCTTCCTGGGCCAGGCCCATGCCGCGGGCATCCCGATCGACTGGGACACCTTCTACGCAGGCACCGGAGCCCGACGCGTCGAACTGCCGACCTACGCGTTCCAGCGCGAGCGGTACTGGCTCACACAGGGTGCAGGTTCGGGCTCCGGGGACCCGGCCGCGGCCGGCCTCGGGCGCATCGATCACCCGATTCTCAGTGCTGCGGTTTCGGTCGGTGACCGGGACGAGTGGGTCTTCACCGGACGTCTCTCCCACGACACCGCGCCGTGGGTTCGGGACCATGTGGTGCTCGGTTCGGTGATCGTTCCCGGTACTGCGCTGGTCGAGTTGGCCGGTGCCGCGGGTCGGGAGGCGGGCAGTCCGGTGGTCGAGGAGCTGGTCCTCGAGGCGCCCCTGATGCTGGATGACAGTGTGGCGGTTCGGGTGCAGGTGACCGTCGGTGCGGCCGATGACGAGGGCCGCCGGGAGGTGGCCGTCTTCTCCAGCCCCGAGGTGAGCGACGATGCGGGGCAGCAGGCGGTATGTCACGCCCGGGGCATGCTCGCCACGGCGGAGGAACTCGCCACCGCATGGTCGGCGCAGTGGCCACCGGCCGGTGCGCAGCCCCTCGACACCGACGTGCTGTACGCCCGGCTCGCCGACCTCGGCTACGCATACGGGCCGGCCTTCCAAGGCGTACGGGCAGCCTGGCGCGACGCGGACAGCGTCTATGCCGAGGTGGTGCTCCGCGTTGAAGAGGCCGACACCGCCCAGGGCTTCGGTATCCATCCCGCCGTGTTCGACGCCGCCCTGCACGGAGGCCTCGACTGGATCGACGCGGGCGACGGCTCGGTACGTCTCCCCTTCTCCTGGTCGGGGGTGCACTTCGGTGGGGCAGCCGCGGCTTCCCTCAGGGTGCGGATCGGCTCGGCCGGTAATTCCGAGCTTTGCCTGGAAATGGTCTCGGAAAAGGGCGAACTCATCGTCCATGTAGAGAAATTGAAGTTCCGGACCATCGATCAGGCGCAACTGAAGGCGGTCCGCCGCGACCAGGGCGAAGCCTTGTTCCGTATCGATTGGGTGCCGGTCGAGCAGACCGGTGGGCCGGGTACGGCACCGGCCCGAGTCGTCACGCTCGGGTCGACGGGCCACACCGACCTCGACTTCGACTACCTCGCCGAACTCGACTCACTTGAGCGGTCGGTGGCCGTGGGGGCGCCCGCTCCGGAGCTGGTCGTCGCATCGATCGGTGCCCCGACCGAGCTGAGTGTCGCGGCGGCCCATACCGTCGCCCGAAGCACGCTGGCTCTGGTGCAGCGGTGGCTGGACGCCGAGTCGTTGGCAGCCGCCCAATTGGTGGTGGTCACCCGCCGAGGTATCGCAGTGGGCGACGAGGCAGGCGATCCGGTGTCGGCTCCGGTCTGGGGTCTGGTGCGCAGTGCGCAGTCCGAACACCCGGACCGGTTCCTCCTGGTGGACGTCGACGGAGAGGCGCCGGACTGGGCCTCACTGGCCGACCTGGCCGAGCCTCAGCTCGCGGTCCGCTCGGGTCGGCTGTTCGCGCCGCGCCTGGTCCGGGTCGGCGAGTCCGGCACGTCCGACGAGCTCCGTCGCCCCTGGGACCCGGACGGCACCGTGCTGATCACCGGCGGTACGGGCGGTCTGGGCGCGGTGTTCGCCGAGCATTTCGTGAAGGAGTACGGCACGCGGCACCTCACTCTGGTCAGCCGAAGCGGCCCGGCCGCCGAGGGTGTCCCGGAGCTGGTGGCGGGCCTGGAGGCGCTGGGTGCGCAGGTGCGGGTGGCGGCCTGCGACGTCGCCGACCGCGGCCGGCTCGCGCAGCTCCTCGGTTCGCTGGAGCGCCCGTTGACAGCAGTGGTCCATGCCGCGGGGGTGCTGGACGACGGCCTCGTCGACTCGATGACGCCGGAACAGCTGGAGCGCGTAATGCGTCCGAAGCTGGACGCGGCCCTTCACCTGCACGAACTGACCGTGGACATGGAGCTGTCGGCCTTTGTCCTGTTCTCCTCGATCACCGCTCTGATCGGCACTCCTGGTCAGGCGAACTATGCCGCGGCCAACGCATTCCTGGACGTCCTCGCCGCCCGGCGACGGGCCGACGGGCTGCCCGCGATCTCCCTGGCATGGGGTCTGTGGGCCGAGTCCGCCGGCATGGGCGGCGAGCTCAACGAGGCCGAACTCGCCAGGCTGGCACGCAACGGCGTACAACCGCTGCCCACCGGTCTCGGCCTCGAACTCTTCGACAGATCGGCGCAGTTCGACGCTGCCCTGCTCGCCCCGGTGCTCCTCGACGTCGGCGGGCTCAGGGCGAGGGCACGCGCCGGCACGCTGCCGACGCTGCTGCGTGCGCTTGCTCCCGTAGCGCGACGCACCGAGTCCGTGAGCATCTCCCTTGCCCAGCAGTTCGCCGGCATTCCGGCCGCCGAGCGGGAGCGGACCGTACTGGAATTCGTGCAGCAGCAGGTGGCGGCCGTACTCGGGCACTCCTCGCCCGGCACCATCAGTCCGTCGCGTGCGTTCAAGGACCTCGGATTCGACTCGCTCTCCGCGGTCGAACTGCGGAACCGGCTGACACGGGCCAGCGGCGTACGGCTGGCGCCCACCATGGTCTTCGACCACCCGACGACGATGTCGGTCGCGGAGCTGCTGCTGTCCGAACTCGGCAGTGGTGCCACCGCGGAGCCCTCCGTCGAGGAGCAACTCGGCCGGCTCGAAACGCTGGTCACGGGCCTGGACGGCGCAGAGAAGGCACAGGTGGCCGGTCGGCTTCGCCTCCTTCTCAGCACGATCACCGACAACGGCACGCAAGGGACGAGTGACCGCATCGAGGCGGCCAACAGCATGGGCGAAGTCCTGGAACTCCTGGACGCCGAATTCGGCGAGGCCTAGCCCATGCCCCAAGACCACCACGCACCGAACAGGACAACGGGGATGAGCACTGAAGTGAACGATGTCCAGCAGCAGGAGAAGCTCGTTCGCTACGTGAAGCGGCTGGCCACTGATCTCGACACGACCCGGGCGCGCCTCAAGGACTACGAGGACCGCGCGAACGAGCCGCTGGCCATCGTCGGGATGAGCTGCCGCTATCCGGGCGGTGTCACCTCCCCCGACGAGCTGTGGCAGCTCGTCGCAGAGGGCCGGATCGGCACCGCCGCAGAGTTCCCGTCGGACCGCGGCTGGGACGTGGAGAACCTCTACGACCCGGACCCGGACCACACCGGTACGTCGTACGCCCGCGGTGGCGGATTCGTGGACCGGGCAGCCGAGTTCGACGCCGACTTCTTCGGCGTCAGCCCGCGTGAGGCCTTGGTCATGGATCCACAGCAGCGACTGCTCCTCGAATCGGCCTGGGAGGCATTCGAGGACGCCGGCATCGACATCACGACGCTGCGGGGCAGCGACACGGGTGTGTTCTGCGGAGTGATGTACCAGGACTACGGGTTCGTCGCCGGAACGAGCGACCGGCGGCCCGAGGTCGAGGGCTACCTCTCGATCGCGTCGGCGGGCAGCGTCGCGTCCGGGCGTATCAGCTACACCTTCGGCTTCACCGGCCCCGCGGTCACCGTGGACACGGCCTGTTCGTCCTCGCTCGTCGCGGTGCACCAGGCGGGTCAGGCGCTGCGCGCACGTGAATGCTCGCTGGCGCTGGTCGGCGGTGTCACCGTGCTGGCGCGGCCGAACATCTTCATCGAGTTCAGCCGCCAGCGCGGGGTGTCGCCCGACGGGCGCTGCAAGGCGTACTCGGCTGCGGCCGACGGCGTCGGCTGGGCCGAGGGTTCCGGTCTGCTGGTCCTTGAGCGCCTTTCCGACGCCCGCCGCAACGGCCACCAGGTCTTGGCCGTGATCCGGGGCAGCGCGGTCAACCAGGACGGTGCGAGCAATGGTCTGACGGCGCCGAACGGCCCCTCGCAGGAGCGGGTGATCCGTCAGGCGCTCGTGGACGCCGGGCTGCGCGCAGCCGACGTCGACGCCGTCGAGGGCCATGGCACCGGAACCCCGCTCGGAGACCCGATCGAGGCCAAGGCCCTGCTGGCGACGTATGGCCAGGACCGGGAGAACGGGCCGCTGCGGCTCGGTTCGGTCAAGTCCAACATCGGGCACACGCAGGCCGCCGCCGGTGTGGCCGGGATCATCAAGATGGTGATGGCGCTGCGCAACGGTGTGCTGCCGCGCACCCTGCACGTCGACGCCCCCTCACCCAACGTCGACTGGACAGCCGGCGAGGTGACCCTGCTGACCGAGGCGCAGCCCTGGTCGGCCGGGGAACGGCTGCGTCGCGCAGGCGTATCGTCCTTCGGTGTCAGTGGCACCAACGCGCACGTGATCCTCGAGGAGGCGCCCACCGAGCCTGCCGATGCCGCGACGCCCCCGGAGCCGGCCGATGCCGGAACACCCGTCGAGCCCGTCCGTGCCGGGACGTCTGTCGTCGACGGCGCGTCCTCGGAGGCCGTACCGGTACTGCTGTCCGCGGGCAGCGACGCGGCGCTGCGTGCGCAGGCGGACCGGCTGCGCGCACTGATGATCGCCCAGCCCGAACTCCGGGTCCTCGACATCGGCTTCTCGTCGTCGACCACTCGGGCCCAACTGGAGAAGCGGGCGGCCGTCGTGGCCACCGACCGGGGCTCACTGCTGTCCGGGCTCAAGGCCCTCTCCACCGCAGAACCCGCCGCACACGTACAGGAAGGCCGGAGCAGCGGCGACCGGGCGGTCTTCGTCTTCCCCGGGCAGGGTGCCCAATGGGAGGGGATGGCGGTGGACCTGCTGGACTCCGCGCCGGTCTTCGCCGCCGAGTTCGCCGCCTGCGGCAAGGCACTGTCCGCCCACCTGGACTGGCAGTTGGAGGACGTACTGCGCGGCGCAGCCGGCGCTCCCTCGCTGGACCGGGTCGACGTGGTGCAGCCCGCGCTGTTCGCGGTGATGGTGTCGCTGGCCGCGCTCTGGCAGTCGTACGGTGTCGTGCCCGAGGCGGTCCTCGGGCACTCACAGGGAGAGATCGCCGCCGCCTACGTGGCCGGCGCCCTGTCGCTGGACGACGCCGCCCGGGTCGTGGCGCTGCGCAGCCGCGCCATCCGCGAGCGCCTGGCGGGCAAGGGAGGCATGGCCTCGGTCGCGCTCCCCGTGGACCGGGTCGAGGAACTGATCGAGCCCTACGAAGGGCGTATATCGATCGCGGCGGTCAACGGCCCGTCCGCGGCAGTCGTCTCCGGTGAGGCGGCGGCGCTGGACGACCTCGCGACCGTGTGCAAGCGTGCCGAGATCCGGCTGAACCGCGTATCGGTAGACTACGCCTCGCATTCCGCCCAGGTCGCGACGATCGAGAGCGAACTTCTCGACCTCCTCGCACCCATCACGCCGGGCCCCGGCCGCATCCCCTTCTACTCCACGCTGCGGGGCGAGTTCGTCGACACGACCGAGCTCGGTGCCGCCTACTGGTACCAGAACCTGCGCGGCCAGGTCGGCTTCGAGTCGGGTGTCCGCGCACTGCTCGACAACGGCATGAACTGTTTCATCGAGGTCTCCCCGCACCCCGTGCTGAAGCTCCCGGTGGAGGAGACGATCCATGCCCTGGACGCAGGCGACCGAGCCACCGTGCTCGGGTCGCTGCGCCGCGGCGAGGGCGGATTCGAACGCTTCGCCATGTCCCTGGCCGAGGCGCACACGGTCGGCGCATCGGTGGACTGGCAGGCGTTCTACTCGAACAGCGGGGCGCAGCGTGTCCAGCTGCCGACGTACGCGTTCCAGCGGCAGCACTACTGGATGATGCCGGGCTCGGCAGGCGATCCGGCGGCAAACGGGCTCGGTCGCATCACGCACCCGCTGCTGGCCGCAGTGGTACAGGTGGGCGAGCGGGACGAGTGGCTGTTCACGGGGCGGGTGTCGCAGGACGCCCAGCCGTGGACACAGGATCATGCCGTCCTCGGCACCGTGCTCCTGCCGGGCGCCGCTCTCGTCGAACTGGCCCTGGCCGCAGGAACCGAGGTCGGCACCCCGGTCGTGGACGAGTTGGTGCTGCAGGCTCCTCTGATCTTGGATGAGGGTGCTGCGCGGCAGGTGCAGGTCATGGTTGGTGTGCAGGACGAGGACGGTCGTCGCGAGGTCGGGGTGTATTCCCGGGCGGAGACGGTCGAGGATGCGGCTGTCTGCCATGCGCGTGGGTGGCTGACGACCAGGACCGAGGAGTCGAGCCCGTTCCCCACGGCCTGGCCGCCCAGGGCGGCGGCACCTGTTGCCCTTGAAGCGCTGTACCCGCGGCTTGCTGAGAGCGGTTATGAGTACGGGCCGGTGTTTCAGGGGCTGCGTGCGGCGTGGCGGGTCGGTGAGGATCTGTATGCCGAGGTGGTGTTGCCCGAGGGCGCTGGTGGTGAGGGCTTTGGTGTGCATCCGGCGTTGTTCGATGCGGTGTTGCACGGTGGGTTGGTGGGGAGGGATCCGGCTTCTGGTGTGGATCTTCCGTTCTCCTGGTCGGGTGTGCGGTTGGGGCATGGTGCCGGGTCGCGGGTGAGGGCGCGTATTGGCCGGGCTGAGGGGTCTGCGTTGCGGATCGATGTCGTGGATGAGCGTGGTGCGCTGGTTGTCGCGGTGGATGCGCTGTCGGTGCGTCCGGTGGATCGGGCGCAGCTGGAGGGTGCTCGGCGGGGCGGGCAGAACGCGTTGTTCCGGCTGGATTGGTCGGCCGTGTCGGGGGCGTCGGCGGGGCCGGTGGCTTCGGTGGCGGTGCTGGGCGGGTGCTTTGTTCCGGGTGAGCGTTTCGCGGATCTGGCGGCGTTGGAGGGGGCGGTGGCTGAGGGGGCTGCTGTTCCGGAGGTCGTGGCTGTTGCGGTGGAGTCGTTGCCGGTGTCGGATGTGGCTTCGGCTGCGCGGGCGGTGGTGGCGGGCACGTTGGAGTTGCTTCAGCGGTGGCTGGCCAGTGAGGTGCTGGCGGGTGCGCGGCTGTTGGTGGTGACGCGTAACGCGGTTGGGGTGGGTGAGCAGGTTCCGGATCTGGTGCAGGCTCCGGTGTGGGGTCTGGTGCGCAGTGCGCAGTCGGAGCATCCGGGCCGGATCACGCTCGTGGATGTCGATGGTGACGTGGTTCCGGAGTGGTCCGCGGTGATCGGTGTTGATGAGCCGCAGCTCGCGGTCCGTGCCGGAGAGCTGCTCGCCCCCCGCCTGGCACGCGCAGAGGCGCCGGCTGTCGATGGTGCCTGGCGGCTGGGGAGCAAGCGTAAGGGGTCGCTGGAAGACCTCGCGATCATTCCCTCGAGCGGGGACCGACCGCTTGGTGTCAACGAGGTGCGGGTCGGTATCCGGGCCGCGGGTCTGAACTTCCGGGATGTGCTGATCGCGCTGGGTATGTATCCCGGCGAGGCCCCGCTCGGCAGTGAGGCGGCCGGCGTGGTTCTGGAAGTCGGCGCCGAGGTGACCGACCTGGCCCCCGGCGACCGGGTGTTCGGCTTGGTGCTGGACGCTTTCGGCCCGGTGGCGATCGCAGACCGGCGCACGATCGTGCCGATGCCGAAGAGCTTCTCGTTCATCGAGGCAGCAGCCCTGCCCGTGGTCTACCTCACCGCGTACTACGGCCTCGTGGACCTGGCCGCACTGCAGCCCGGTGAGCGGCTGTTGGTGCACGCGGCTGCCGGTGGTGTGGGGTCGGCCGCGGTGCAGTTGGCGCGGCACTTCGGTGCGGAGGTCCTGGCCACGGCGAGCGAACCGAAGTGGGACGCGGTGCGTGGCCTCGGTGTAGCCGAGGACCGGATCGCCTCTTCCCGGGACCTGTCCTTCCGGGAGAAGTTCCTCCAGGTCACGGAGGGCGCCGGCGTCGATGTGGTGCTGAACGCGCTGGCCGGTGAGTTCATCGATGCGTCGCTGGATCTGCTGCCGCGCGGTGGCCGGTTCATCGAGATGGGCAAGGCAGACCTCCGCGACCCGGACGTCATCGCCGCCGAGCGTGCCGGAACGCGGTACCGCTCGTACGACCTCCTGGAGGCCGGCCCCGACCGCATCCAGGAAATGCTGTCCGAAGTCGTCGCACTCTTCGAACAGGGTGTGCTCGAACACGCACCGATCCGTACCTGGGACGTACGCCGGGGTGCGGAGGCCTTCCGGTTCCTGCGCGAGGGCCGCAACACCGGCAAGGTCGTCCTGACCGTCCCGGCGCCGCTGGACCAGGACGGCACGGTCCTGATCACCGGAGGCACCGGCGGCCTGGGCGCCTTGTTCGCCAAGCACCTCGCCAGGCAGCACGGCGTCAAGAACCTGCTGCTGGTCAGTCGGCGAGGCCCTGCCGCCGACGGCGTACCGGAACTGCTCGCGGAGCTGGCGGAACTCGGTGCCGACGCCCGGGCGGCGGCATGCGACGTGTCCGACCGCGAGCAGCTGGCACAGCTGCTCGGCGAGCTGGAGCACCCCCTGCGCACCGTGATCCACTCGGCCGGTGTGCTGGACGACGGTGTGATCGAGTCGCTGACGCCGGAACAGCTGGAGCGGGTGATGCGACCGAAGATCGACGCGGCGCTGAACCTGCACGAACTGACCGCGGACATGGAGCTCTCGGCGTTCGTCCTCTTCTCCTCCCTCGCCGCGCTGATCGGCAGTCCGGGCCAGGCCAACTACGCCGCGGCCAACGCCTTCCTGGATGCTCTGGCCGCCCGGCGCCGGGCGGAGGGAAGGCCGGCCAGCTCGCTGGCGTGGGGCCTCTGGGGCGACGCCACAGGTATGACCGGTGAACTCGGCGAGGCCGGACTCGCTCGGCTGGAGCGCATGGGTGTCGCCGCACTGTCGAACGAGCTGGGGCTCGAACTGTTCGACGCGGCACGGCAGCTCGACGAGGCCCTGCTCGTGCCCGCCCGCCTCGACCAGCCGGCGCTGCGGGCCCAGGCGCAGTCCGGCCTGCTGCCCGCGCTGATGCGGGGACTCGTCCGGACGCCGGCGCGGCGGACCGGGACCGTCGGCCGCTCGCTCGCCGACCGCCTGGCCGGGGCGGACCCGGAGGAGTGGGAGCGCATCACGCTCGATCTCGTACGGGCCCAGGTCGCCTCGGTGCTGGGGCACGCCTCGGCCGAGAGCATCGAACCCGACCGCGCTTTCAAGGAGCTCGGCTTCGACTCACTGGCGGCGGTGGAACTGCGCAACCGGCTCACTCCGGCCACCGGCCTGCGACTGCCCACCACCCTCGTCTTCGACCACCCGAATCCGCTGGCGGTGGCGCGCTACCTGATCCCGGTCGCCATGCCGGGCGCGGCATCGGGCGACACGGGCCGGCGTGCCGAGGAGGACGAGATCCGCGACCTGCTCGCCTCGATCCCGATCGGCCGCCTGCGTCAGGCCGGGCTGCTCGACACGCTGGTCGAGCTGGCCTCCGGCGGCCCCGGTGACGCCGAGTCCACGGGTGACGACGCCGTATCCATCGACGAGATGGACGTCGAGGCACTCATTCGCATGACCCAGGCAGACGTGGAATGAGCAACGACTCCACTGCGCCCGAACCGAAGACAGCTGAGAACACGGCCGTAAGAGCGCGGCCGAACGGGGGAGCCAAGGCGATGTCCGCCAACCAGAACGAGCTCGTTGAAGCGCTGCGCAAGTCACTGAAGGAGACCGAGCGTCTCCGCCAGCAGAACCGACGGCTGGTGGCGCAGGCCACCGAACCACTCGCGATCGTGGGCATGAGCTGCCGCTACGCAGGTGGTGTGACGTCGCCCGAGGAGTTGTGGCGGTTGGTGGCGGAGGGCCGGGATGCGATCTCGGGTCTGCCGACGGACCGTGGCTGGGATCTGGAGCGGCTCTACGACCCCGACCCTGAGCAGGCCGGGAAGGTCTACGCGAGCGGGGGCGGGTTCCTCGACGACGTCGGCGAGTTCGATGCGGGCTTCTTCGGTATCAGTCCGCGCGAGGCACTGGCCATCGACCCCATGCAGCGGCTGCTTCTGGAGGCGTCCTGGGAGGCGCTGGAGGACGCCGGGATCGACCCGGGCACGCTGCGCGGAAGCGACACCGGAGTCTTCGCCGGAGCGGTTCTGTCCGACTACGGAAACTCGGCCCAGCCCGAGCTGGAGGGCTTCCGGCTGACGGGTACCGCGTCGAGTGTGGTGTCGGGCCGGGTCGCCTACAGCTTTGGGTTCGAGGGGCCGGCTGTCACGGTGGATACGGCGTGTTCGTCGTCGTTGGTGGCGATGCATCTGGCGTCGCAGGCGTTGCGGTCGGGTGAGTGCTCGATGGCGCTCGTCGGTGGTGTGACCGTGCTTGCGGGACCTTTCCTGTTACAGGAGTTCAGTCGTCAGCGGGGTCTGGCGGCTGATGGGCGGTGCAAGTCGTATGCGGCGGGTGCGGATGGCACTGGTTTCTCCGACGGTGTGGGTCTGGTCGTTCTGGAGCGGTTGTCGGATGCGCAGCGCAATGGCCGCCGGATTCTGGGTGTTCTGCGGGGCAGTGCGGTCAACCAGGATGGTGCGAGTAATGGTCTGACGGCGCCGAATGGTCCGTCGCAGGTGCGGGTGATTCGGCAGGCGTTGGAGAACGCTGGTCTGAGTCCGGCGGATGTGGATGCGGTCGAGGGTCATGGCACGGGTACGCGGTTGGGTGACCCGATCGAGGCGCAGGCGTTGCTGGCGACTTATGGGCAGGACCGGGTGAACGGTCCGCTGCGGTTGGGTTCGATCAAGTCGAATATCGGTCACACGTCGGCTGCTGCTGGTGTGGCGGGTGTGATCAAGATGGTCAAGGCGATGCAGCACGGTGTGCTGCCGCAGACCCTGAACGTGGATCAGCCGTCGCCGCACATCGACTGGACGGCGGGTGAGGTCGAGCTGCTGACCGAGGCAGCCGAGTGGCCGGGTGGCGAGCGGCCGCGCCGCGCCGGTGTGTCCTCCTTCGGTATCAGCGGAACCAATGCGCATGTGATCCTGGAGGAGGCGCCGGTAGAGGAGGCTGCCTCCGGCGCTGAGGGCGATGCGCCCTCGGTGGTGCCTGCTGTACCAGTGCCCGCACGTGTGGTGCCGGTGCCGGTGGTGGTTTCGGGTAAGAGTGCGGGGGCGTTGGCTGCTCAGGTGGAGCGGTTGAGGTCGCATGTGCTGGCGCGTCCTGAGTTGGGTGTGCTGGATGTGGCGTTCTCGGCGGTGAAGTCGCGGGCGCAGTTCGACCGGCGGGCGGCCGTTGTGGCGTCCGACCGGGATGGTCTGCTTGCAGCGCTGGGCGCGCTGGTTGTGGAGCAGCCGGGCGCGGGTCTCGTTGCGGGCAGGACGGGTTTCCTGTTTTCGGGTCAGGGTGCGCAGCGCGCGGGGATGGGTGCGGGTCTCGCGGCCGTGTATCCGGTGTTCGCTGAGGCTCTGGACGAGGTGTGTGCCCGGTTTGATTCGGTTCTGCCCAGGTCGTTGAAGGAGTTGCTGTTCGCGGAGGAAGGTTCTGCGGAGGCGGCGCTTTTGGATCGGACGGAGTTCACGCAGGCCGCCTTGTTTGCGGTTGAGGTGGCGTTGTTCCGTCTGCTGGAGGCGCTGGGTGTCCGGGCGGATGTGCTGATCGGGCATTCGGTGGGTGAGCTGGCGTGTGCGCATGTGGCGGGTGTGTTGTCGCTGGAGGACGCGTGCGCGCTGGTGGCCGCGCGGGGCCGGCTGATGGGTGCACTGCCTGAGGGTGGTGGCATGGTCGCCGTCGAGGCGACCGAGGATGAGGTCCGGGAAACGCTGACTGGTTTCGAGGGCCGTCTGTCGGTTGCTGCGGTCAATGGTCCGATGGCTGTGGTGGTCTCCGGTGAGCTGGAGGCGATCGAGGAGTGGCTGCCGCAGTGGCAGGAGCAGGGGCGTAGGGCGACACGTCTGCGGGTCAGTCATGCGTTCCACTCGCCGCTGATGGAGCCGATGCTTGATGAGTTCCGCATGATCGCGGAGGGGTTGACGTTCCATCAGCCGTCGATGGCGGTGGTGTCGAACCTGACCGGCGCTTTGGTGTCGTCCGAGCTTGCGGATCCGTCGTACTGGGTGAGTCATGTGCGTGAAGCAGTCCGCTTCGCGGACGGCGTGCGCACGCTTGCCGCGGAGGGTGTCACCCGGTTCGTGGAGCTGGGCCCGGATGCGGTCCTGACCGCGCTGACCCGCCAGACCCTGGACTCTCTCGACGATGAGGGTGCGGTGTTCGTGCCGGTGCTGCGGGCGCGTGTTCCGGAGGCAGAGGCGTTCGCCGGCTTCCTGGGCCAGGCCCATGCCGCGGGCATCCCGATCGACTGGGACACCTTCTACGCAGGGACGGGTGCGCGGCAGGTAGAGCTGCCGACCTACGCCTTCCAGCACGAGCGGTACTGGTTGGCCTCGGGGCCGGGTTCGGGTTCCGGGGATCCGGCCGCGGCCGGCCTCGGGCGCATCGACCACCCGATTCTCAGTGCCGCGGTTTCGGTCGGTGACCGGGACGAGTGGGTCTTCACCGGCCGTCTGTCCACCGAGTCACAGCCATGGACAGCCGAACACGTGCTGCTCGGCAACATCGTCGTGCCGGGCACATCGCACATCGAACTTGCCCTGGCCGCAGGACGGCTGGCAGGTAGCCCGGTCGTCGAGGAGTTGGTCCTCGAAGCACCGCTGATCCTGCTGGAGGACCAGCCGGTCCAGATACAGGTGACCGTCGGCGAGCCGGACGAGGACGGCCGCCGTTCCGTTGCGATCTACACCCGGCCCGAGGCCGAGGGTGAGACCGCCCCACAAGCGATCTGTCATGCCCGGGGTACGCTCGCCGCCGATGCCGAGCCGGCCATGGACTGGCCGGCCGCATGGCCGCCGCCCGAGGCGGAGGCGGTCGCAGTGGAGGACGCGTACACCCGCCTCTCCGAGATCGGCTACGACTACGGCCCCATCTTCCAGGGCCTGCAGGCTCTGTGGCGCGACGGTGCCGACGTGTACGCCGAGGTGGAATTCCCCGGCGAGCCGGCCACCCCAGGCTTCGGAATTCACCCGGCGCTGTTCGACGCAGCCCTGCAGAGCGGTGCCGCCGTCCTGCTGCTCGGCGGCGAGACCGGTGAGCGGAAGATGCCGTTCAGCTGGTCCGGCGCACGACTCGCGAGTCGTGGGGCTACCCGGCTGCGCGTGCGCGCGGTCGCAACCGGGGACTCCGAGCTGCGGCTCGATGCCGTTGACGAATCCGGAGCCGAGGTCGTTTCGGTCAAGTCCATCGCCGTGCGCCCCGTCGGCGAAGAACAGCTCATGGGTGCACAGCGAGGGAGCCAGAACGCGCTCTTCCGCCTCGACTGGGCGGAGGTCTCTGCAGAGGCCGGTCCCGAGCCGACGGCTGTCGAGGTGCTCGGCCGCCCTGACGGGTACGCCGACCTGGCCGCGCTCACGCACGCCGTCGCCGGCGGCGCGGCGGCGCCGAACCTGGTCGTCGCCAGGATCGAGGGATCGACCGGACCAGCAGGAACGGCCGCGCACGATGTCACCGAGCGCACCCTCGAACTGGTGCAGGAGTGGCTGGCGAATGACGAACTCGCCGGCGCTCGACTGGTGGTGGCCACACGCCGCGGAGTCGCCGTCGCTGACGAAGCGCCGGACCTGGCCGTCGCACCGGTGTGGGGACTCGTACGGAGCGCACAGTCGGAGCATCCGGGACGGTTCGTGCTGGCCGACTTCGACCTCGATGCCGACGAGCCGGACTGGGCTGCGCTGGCCGATGTCGACGAGCCGCAGTTCGCGGTGCGCGGCGGTCGGCTGCTTGCGCCGCGACTGGGCCGTGTGAGCGCCACGCCGTCGCGCGAGGTGCTCGCCGACGGAACGGTCCTGATCACTGGTGGCACCAGTGGCCTCGGTGCCTTGGTCGCACGCCATCTCGTCCAGTCGTACGAGTCGCGCGACTTGCTGCTGGTGAGTCGTCGTGGTGCGGCGGCTGAGGGTGTCGCGGAGTTGGTGGGTGAGCTTGAGGCTGCTGGTGCGCGGGTGCGGGTGGAGGCCTGTGATGTGGCTGATCGGGAGCAGCTTGCTGGTCTGGTGGGTTCGTTGGAGCGGCCGTTGACGGCGGTGGTGCATGCGGCTGGTGTGCTGGATGACGGTGTGATCGAGTCGCTGACTCCGGCTCAGCTGGAGCGGGTGATGCGTCCGAAGCTGGATGCGGCCCTGCACTTGCATGAACTGACCGCGGGTATGGAGCTTTCGGCGTTCGTGTTGTTCTCCTCGGTCGCCGCTCTGATGGGTAGTCCGGGGCAGGGTAATTACGCTGCGGCGAACGCGTTCCTGGATGCGTTGGCTGCGGTTCGCCGGGCCGAGGGGCTGCCCGCGACGTCGCTCGCCTGGGGCCTTTGGGCGAATGCGACCGGGATGACCGGCGCCTTGGACGAGGCCGAACTGGCCAGTCTGGCCCGCCAGGGCGTCGGCGCACTGCCGGTCGAGCTCGGTCTTGAGTTGTTTGATCGTGCGTTGGGTCTGGGTGAGGCGTTGGTTGCGCCGGTGCTTTTGGATTCGGGTGCGTTGCGGGTGCAGGCGCGGGCGGGGTTGTTGCCGGCGTTGTTCCGTGGGTTGGTGCGGATGCCGGCTCGTCGTGCTGGTGCGGGTGGTTCATTGGCTCGTCAGTTGGCTGGTGCTGCGCCGGGTGATGGGGAGCGTATTGCTCTGGATCTGGTGCGTGGGCAGGTGGCGGCTGTTCTTGGGCATGCGTCGGGTGAGGCGGTGGATCCGGATCGGGCGTTCAAGGATCTTGGGTTCGACTCGTTGGGTGCGGTTGAGCTGCGGAATCGGTTGACGCAGGCCAGTGGGGTGCGGTTGCCGTCGACGTTGGTGTTCGATCACCCGACCTCGTCTGCGGTGGCGCGGTTGTTGGTCAGTGAGGTGGGTGTGGTGGAGCCGGCTGTGGTGCCGGTTCGTTCTCGTCGTCGGCGTCCCGAGGTGGACGAGTCGTTGGCGATTGTGGGTATGGCGTGTCGGTATCCGGGTGGTGTGACGTCGCCTGAGGGGTTGTGGCGGTTGGTGGCGGAGGGCCGGGATGCGATCTCGGGTCTGCCGACGGACCGTGGCTGGGATCTGGAGCGGCTCTACGACCCCGACCCCGAGCAGGCCGGCAAGGTCTACGCGAGCGGGGGCGGGTTCCTCGATGGCGTCGGCGAGTTCGATGCGGGCTTCTTCGGGATCAGTCCGCGTGAGGCGCTGGGGATGGATCCGCAGCAGCGGTTGCTGTTGGAGGCGTCGTGGGAGGCGTTGGAGGATGCGGGGATCGATCCGGCTGGGCTGCGTGGCAGTGACACCGGGGTCTTCTGCGGTGTTGTTTCCTCCGACTATGGCGTCTCGACACCGCCGGAGCTGGAGGGTTTCCGGCTGACGGGAACGACGTCCAGCGTGGTGTCGGGCCGGGTCGCCTACAGCCTCGGTCTGGAGGGGCCGGCGGTGTCGGTGGATACGGCGTGTTCGTCGTCGTTGGTGGCGATGCATCTGGCGTCGCAGGCGTTGCGGTCGGGTGAGTGCTCGATGGCGCTTGTCGGTGGTGTGACGGTGATGTCGGGGCCGTTCTTGTTGCAGGAGTTCAGTCGTCAGCGGGGTCTGGCGGCTGATGGGCGGTGCAAGTCGTATGCGGCGGGTGCGGATGGCACTGGTTTCTCCGACGGTGTGGGTCTGGTCGTTCTGGAGCGGTTGTCGGATGCGCAGCGCAACGGTCACCGGATTCTGGGTGTTCTGCGGGGCAGTGCGGTCAACCAGGATGGTGCGAGTAATGGTCTGACGGCGCCGAATGGTCCGTCGCAGGAGCGGGTGATTCGGCAGGCGTTGGAGAACGCTGGTCTGAGTCCGGCGGATGTGGATGCGGTCGAGGGTCATGGCACGGGTACGCGGTTGGGTGACCCGATCGAGGCGCAGGCGTTGCTGGCGACTTATGGGCAGGACCGGGTGAACGGTCCGCTGCGGTTGGGTTCGATCAAGTCGAATATCGGTCACGCGTCGGCTGCTGCTGGTGTGGCGGGTGTGATCAAGATGGTCAAGGCGATGCAGCACGGTGTGCTGCCGCAGACCTTGAACGTGGATGAGCCGTCGCCGCACATCGACTGGACCGCGGGTGAGGTCGAGCTGCTGACCGAGGCTGTCGAGTGGCCTGGCTCGGCAGGACGGCCGCGTCGTGCGGGTGTGTCGTCCTTCGGCGTGAGCGGCACCAACGCTCACGTGATCCTGGAGGAGGCACCGGCAGGGAAGGCCGCTGTCGGTGCTGAGGGCGAGCCGCCCTCGCTGCCGGTGCCGGTGGTGGTGTCGGGTAAGAGTGCGGGGGCGTTGGCTGCTCAGGTGGAGCGGTTGAGGTCGCATGTGCTGGCGCGTCCTGAGTTGGGTGTGCTGGATGTGGCGTTCTCGGCGGTGAAGTCGCGGGCGCAGTTCGACCGGCGGGCGGCCGTTGTGGCGTCCGACCGGGATGGTCTGCTTGCAGCGCTGGGCGCGCTGGTTGTGGAGCGGCCGGGCGCGGGTCTCGTTGCGGGCAGGACGGGTTTCCTGTTTTCGGGTCAGGGTGCGCAGCGTGCGGGGATGGGTGCGGGTCTCGCGGCCGTGTATCCGGTGTTCGCTGAGGCTCTGGACGAGGTGTGTGCCCGGTTTGATTCGGTTCTGCCCAGGTCGTTGAAGGAGTTGCTGTTCGCGGAGGAAGGTTCTGCGGAGGCGGCGCTTTTGGATCGGACGGAGTTCACGCAGGCCGCCTTGTTTGCGGTTGAGGTGGCGTTGTTCCGTCTGCTGGAGGCGCTGGGTGTCCGGGCGGATGTGCTGATCGGGCATTCGGTGGGTGAGTTGGCGTGTGCGCATGTGGCGGGTGTGTTGTCGCTGGAGGACGCGTGCGCGCTGGTGGCCGCGCGGGGCCGGCTGATGGGTGCACTGCCTGAGGGTGGTGGCATGGTCGCCGTCGAGGCGACCGAGGATGAGGTCCGGGAAACGCTGACTGGTTTCGAGGGCCGTCTGTCGGTTGCTGCGGTCAATGGTCCGATGGCTGTGGTGGTCTCTGGTGAGCTGGAGGCGATCGAGGAGTGGCTGCCGCAGTGGCAGGAGCAGGGGCGTAGGGCGACACGTCTGCGGGTCAGTCATGCGTTCCACTCGCCGCTGATGGAGCCGATGCTTGATGAGTTCCGCATGATCGCGGAGGGGCTGACGTTCCATCAGCCGTCGATGGCGGTGGTGTCGAACCTGACCGGCGCTTTGGTGTCGTCCGAGCTTGCGGATCCGTCGTACTGGGTGAGTCATGTGCGTGAAGCAGTCCGCTTCGCGGACGGCGTGCGCACGCTTGCCGCGGAGGGTGTCACCCGGTTCGTGGAGCTGGGCCCGGATGCGGTCCTGACCGCGCTGACCCGCCAGACCCTGGACTCTCTCGACGATGAGGGTGCGGTGTTCGTGCCGGTGCTGCGGGCGCGTGTTCCGGAGGCAGAGGCGTTCGCCGGCTTCCTGGGCCAGGCCCATGCCGCGGGCATCCCGATCGACTGGGACACCTTCTACGCAGGGACGGGTGCGCGGCAGGTAGAGCTGCCGACCTACGCGTTCCAGCGCGAGCGGTACTGGCTCGCGCCGGGCGAGGGCTCCGGGGACCCGGCCGCGGCCGGCCTCGGGCGCATCGACCATCCCGTGCTTGTGGGCGGGGTGCGCGTAGGTGACCGGGACGAGTGGCTGTTCACCGGCCGGCTGTCCCCAGAAGCGGCGCCGTGGACCCAGGACCACGGTGTTCTCGGCAGGATCGTCGTCCCCGGTACTGCACTGGTCGAGATCGTCGGAGCAGCCGGGCGGGAAGTGGGCAGCCCCCTGCTCGACGAGCTGATCCTCGAAGCGCCCCTGATCCTGGACGCGGGCACTGATGTCCGCGTACAGGTGACCGTCGGTGAACCGGAGGAGGATGGCCGCCGCCCGGTCGCGATCTACTCCCAGTCCGAGAGCGGTCAGCACGAGGGGACTTGTCACGCTCGTGGCCTTCTCGCGCAGGACGAAACCCCGGCCGACGTCTCGTGGCTGCCTGCCGAGTGGCCCCCTGCGGACGCCGAACCGATCGCCGTGGACGTGCTGTATGCGCGGCTGGCCGAGATCGGATTCGACTACGGTCCTGCCTTCCAGGGCATGCAGGCCGCCTGGCGGGCCGGCGACGAGGTCTTTGCCGAGGTGGCCCTGCCGGACGAGGACACGGAGACGGCCCGGGGATTCGGCATCCACCCGGCTCTGTTCGATGCATCCCTGCACGGTGGACTCGACTGGCTCGACCAGGGCGACGGCTCTGCGCGGCTGCCGTTCTCGTGGTCCGGAGTCCGGTTCGGGCAGGGCGGCCTGGCCCGGGTCCGGGTCAGGATCGGCTCGGAGGGTGATTCCTCGCTGCGCGTGGATATCGCCTCCGAGCGGGGCGAACTCGTGGCCAGTGTGGCGAAGTTGGCCTTCCGCACGGTGGAGCAGTCGCAGCTGAAGGGCGCGCAGCGGGACCAGGGCGACGCACTGTTCCGCCTCGACTGGACCGAGGTCACGGCCGCACCCGGTGCGCATGTGCCCCGCTTCGCCATGCTCGGTGACGTACTGGAACAGGCCGCTGCCGATGGTGCGACGGCGCCCGACCTGGCTGTCGCCGTGATCACGGACTCCGGGCAGCGAGCCGGGTCGGCTTCGGCTCATGAGGTAACTGCAGACACGCTGCGGCTGCTTCAGCGGTGGCTTGCGGACGAGCAGCTCGCCGGCATTCGGCTCGCAGTGGTGACGCAGAATGCGGTAGCGGTCGGCGAGCAGGCGCCGGACCTGTCGCAGGCCTCGGTCTGGGGCCTGGTCCGCAGCGCGCAGTCCGAGCACCCGGACCGCTTCCTGCTGGTGGATGTCGACGGCGACGAGCTGCCCGACTGGGGCCAAGTCCTTGCGTCGGACGAGTCTCAGCTGGCGGTTCGCACCGGGCGGCTGTTCGCGCCGCGCCTGGTCAAGGCCGGTCAGCCCGATGCCATTCCGGCTCCGGTGGATCCGGAGGGGACGGTGTTGATCACTGGTGGTACGGGTGGTCTGGGTGCGTCGTTCGCGGGGCATTTCGTGCGTGAGTACGGGGCGCGGCATCTGTTGCTGGTGAGTCGTCGTGGTGTGGCGGCTGAGGGTGTTCCGGAGTTGGTGGGTGAGCTTGAGGCTGCTGGTGCGCGGGTGCGGGTGGAGGCCTGTGATGTGGCTGATCGGGAGCAGCTTGCTGGTCTGGTGGGTTCGTTGGAGCGGCCGTTGACGGCGGTGGTGCATGCGGCTGGTGTGCTGGATGACGGTGTGATCGAGTCGCTGACTCCGGCTCAGCTGGAGCGGGTGATGCGTCCGAAGCTGGATGCGGCCCTGCACTTGCATGAACTGACCGCGGGTATGGAGCTTTCGGCGTTCGTGTTGTTCTCCTCGGTCGCCGCTCTGATGGGTAGTCCGGGGCAGGGTAATTACGCTGCGGCGAATGCGTTCCTGGATGCGTTGGCTGCGGTTCGCCGGGCCGAGGGGCTGCCCGCGACGTCGCTTGCGTGGGGTCTGTGGGCGAATGCCGGTGGTATGGCGGGTGGGCTCGGTGAGGCCGAGGTCGCCCGTCTGGAGCGAATGGGTACCGGCGCACTGTCGACCGAGCTCGGTCTTGAGTTGTTTGATCGTGCGTTGGGTCTGGGTGAGGCGTTGGTTGCGCCGGTGCTTTTGGATTCGGGTGCGTTGCGGGTGCAGGCGCGGGCGGGGTTGTTGCCGGCGTTGTTCCGTGGGTTGGTGCGGATGCCGGCTCGTCGTGCTGGTGCGGGTGGTTCGTTGGCTCGTCAGTTGGCTGGTGCTGCGCCGGGTGATGGGGAGCGTATTGCTCTGGATCTGGTGCGTGGGCAGGTGGCGGCTGTTCTTGGGCATGCGTCGGGTGAGGCGGTGGATCCGGATCGGGCGTTCAAGGATCTTGGGTTCGACTCGTTGGGTGCGGTTGAGCTGCGGAATCGGTTGACGCAGGCCAGTGGGGTGCGGTTGCCGTCGACGTTGGTGTTCGATCACCCGACCTCGTCTGCGGTGGCGCGGTTGTTGGTCAGTGAGGTGGGTGTGGTGGAGCCGGCTGTGGTGCCGGTTCGTTCTCGTCGTCGGCGTCCCGAGGCGGATGAGCCGTTGGCGATTGTGGGTATGGCGTGTCGGTATCCGGGTGGTGTGACGTCGCCTGAGGGGTTGTGGCGGTTGGTGGCGGAGGGCCGGGATGCGATCTCGGGTCTGCCGACGGACCGTGGCTGGGATCTGGAGCGGCTCTACGACCCCGACCCCGACCGGCTCGGAACCGTCTACGCACGCGGCGGCGGATTCCTGGAAGGTGCCACTGACTTCGATGCGGGCTTCTTCGGGATCAGTCCGCGTGAGGCGCTGGGGATGGATCCGCAGCAGCGGTTGCTGCTGGAGGCGTCCTGGGAGGCACTGGAGGACGCCGGACTCGACATGGCCACGCTGCGCGGCAGTGACACCGGCGTCTTCTGCGGCGTCGGTCCTTCCGACTATGCGGCCTCGCCGGCGGGCTCCCTGCCCGAGGTCGAGGGATTCCGCCTGACCGGCGGCACGACCAGCGTGGTGTCGGGCCGGGTCGCCTACAGCCTCGGTCTGGAGGGGCCGGCGGTGTCGGTGGATACGGCGTGTTCGTCGTCGTTGGTGGCGATGCATCTGGCGTCGCAGGCGTTGCGTTCGGGTGAGTGCTCGATGGCGCTTGTCGGTGGTGTGACGGTGATGGCCGGCCCCACCCTCCTGATCGAGTTCAGTCGTCAGCGGGGTCTGGCGGCTGATGGGCGGTGCAAGTCGTATGCGGCGGGTGCGGATGGCACTGGTTTCTCCGACGGTGTGGGTCTGGTCGTTCTGGAGCGGTTGTCGGATGCGCAGCGCAACGGTCACCGGATTCTGGGTGTTCTGCGGGGCAGTGCGGTCAACCAGGATGGTGCGAGTAATGGTCTGACGGCGCCGAATGGTCCGTCGCAGGAGCGTGTCATCCGTCAGGCCCTCGCTAATGCGGGGTTGTCGCCGGCGGATGTGGATGCGGTCGAGGGTCATGGCACGGGTACGCGGTTGGGTGACCCGATCGAGGCGCAGGCGTTGCTGGCGACTTATGGGCAGGACCGGGTGAACGGTCCGCTGCGGTTGGGTTCGATCAAGTCGAATATCGGTCACACGTCGGCTGCTGCTGGTGTGGCGGGTGTGATCAAGATGGTCAAGGCGATGCAGCACGGTGTGCTGCCGCAGACCTTGAATGTGGATGAGCCGTCGCCGCACATCGACTGGACGGCGGGTGAGGTCGAGCTGCTGACCGAGGCTGTCGAGTGGCCTGGCTCGGCAGGACGGCCGCGTCGTGCGGGTGTGTCGTCCTTCGGCGTGAGCGGCACCAACGCTCACGTGATCATCGAGGAGGCGCCGGTAGAGGAGGCCGCTGTCGGTGCTGAGGGCGAGCCGCCCTCGCTGCCGGTGCCGGTGGTGGTGTCGGGTAAGAGTGCGGGGGCGTTGGCTGCTCAGGTGGAGCGGTTGAGGTCGCATGTGCTGGCGCGTCCTGAGTTGGGTGTGCTGGATGTGGCGTTCTCGGCGGTGAAGTCGCGGGCGCAGTTCGACCGGCGGGCGGCCGTTGTGGCGTCCGACCGGGATGGTCTGCTTGCAGCGCTGGGCGCGCTGGTTGTGGAGCAGCCGGGCGCGGGTCTCGTTGCGGGCAGGACGGGTTTCCTGTTTTCGGGTCAGGGTGCGCAGCGTGCGGGGATGGGTGCGGGTCTCGCCGCGGTGTATCCGGTGTTCGCTGAGGCCTTGGACGAGGTGTGCGGCAAGCTCGACTCGGTGCTGGGCCGGTCGTTGAAGGAGTTGCTGTTCGCGGAGGAAGGTTCTGCGGAGGCGGCGCTTTTGGATCGGACGGAGTTCACGCAGGCCGCTCTGTTTGCGGTTGAGGTGGCGTTGTTCCGTCTGCTGGAGGCGCTGGGTGTCCGGGCGGATGTGCTGATCGGGCATTCGGTGGGTGAGTTGGCGTGTGCGCATGTGGCGGGTGTGTTGTCGCTGGAGGACGCGTGTGCGCTGGTGGCCGCGCGGGGCCGGCTGATGGGTGCACTGCCTGAGGGTGGTGGCATGGTCGCCGTCCAGGCCACTGAAGAAGAAGTAGCGCAGTCCCTTGCCGGTTTCGAGGGCCGTCTGTCGGTTGCTGCGGTCAATGGTCCGATGGCTGTGGTGGTCTCTGGTGAGCTGGAGGCGATCGAGGAGTGGCTGCCGCAGTGGCAGGAGCAGGGGCGTAGGGCGACACGCCTGCGGGTCAGTCATGCGTTCCACTCGCCGCTGATGGAGCCGATGCTTGATGAGTTCCGCATGATCGCGGAGGGGTTGACGTTTTGTCAGCCGTCGATGGCGGTGGTGTCGAACCTGACCGGCGCTTTGGTGTCGTCCGAGCTTGCGGATCCGTCGTACTGGGTGAGTCATGTGCGTGAAGCAGTCCGCTTCGCGGACGGCGTGCGCACGCTTGCCGCGGAGGGTGTCACCCGGTTTGTGGAGCTGGGCCCGGATGCGGTCCTGACCGCGCTGACCCGCCAGACCCTGGACTCTCTCGACGATGAGGGTGCGGTGTTCGTGCCGGTGCTGCGGGCGCGTGTTCCGGAGGCAGAGGCGTTCGCCGGCTTCCTGGGCCAGGCCCATGCCGCGGGCATCCCGATCGACTGGGACACCTTCTACGCAGGCACCGGAGCCCGACGCGTCGAACTGCCGACCTACGCGTTCCAGCGCGAGCGGTACTGGCTCGCGCCGGGCGAGGGCTCCGGGAACCCGGCCGCGGCCGGCCTCGGGCGCATCGACCATCCGATTCTCAGTGCTGCGGTTCCGGTCGGTGACCGGGACGAGTGGGTCTTCACCGGACGCCTCTCCCACGACACCGCGCCATGGGTTCGGGACCATGTGGTGCTCGGTTCGGTGATCGTTCCCGGTACCGCGCTGGTCGAGTTGGCCGGTGCCGCGGGTCGGGAGGCGGGCAGTCCGGTGGTCGAGGAGCTGGTCCTCGAAGCGCCCCTGATGCTGGACGAGAACACCTCGGTGCACGTGCAGGTCAAGCTCGGTGAACCCGACGAGGACGGCCGCCGCGACGTGGCGCTGTACTCCCGGCCCGAAGGCGACGACACCGCGCACCAGGCGACATGCCACGCCCGCGGCGTCCTCATCGCAACGGACGACGCCGCCATGGACTGGCCGAGGCAGTGGCCACCGGCCGGCGCGGAACCGGTCTCGGTGGACGCGATATACGCCCGGGTGACCGACATCGGATTCGACTACGGGCCCGCCTTCCAGGGGGTTCGGGCCGCGTGGCGCGACGAGGACACCGTGTACGCAGAGGTGGCCCTGCCGGCCGAGCATGTCGATGCTGCGAAGGGCTTTGCCATCCATCCGGCCCTGTTCGACGCCGCCCTGCACGGAGGCCTGGACTGGTTGGACTCCGGTGACAGGGCATCCGCGGGACTGCCGTTCTCCTGGTCCGGCGTCCAGTTTGGGCAGGCCGGCCTGGCCCGCGTCCGGGTCAGGATCGGTTCGGCCGGAGCATCGGCACTGCGGATCGATGTCGCAGGCGAGGACGGCGTACCGGTGGTGAGTGTGGCCAAGCTGGCCTTCAGGCCGGTCGACCAGACTCAGCTTCAGGGCACGAAGCAGACCCCCAGCTCGCTGTACCAGGTCAACTGGACTCCCGTGACCGGCCGGCCGAACGGATCTGTTCGGTTGGCGGTGCTGGGCGGGTGCTTTGTTCCGGGTGAGCGTTTCGCGGATCTGGCGGCGTTGGAGGGGGCGGTGGCCGAGGGGGCTGCTGTTCCGGAGGTCGTGGCTGTTGCGGTGGAGTCGTTGCCGGTGTCGGATGTGGCTTCGGCTGCGCGGGCGGTGGCGGCGGGCACGTTGGAGTTGCTTCAGCGGTGGCTGGCCAGTGAGGTGCTGGCGGGTGCGCGGCTGTTGGTGGTGACGCGTAACGCGGTTGGGGTGGGTGAGCAGGTTCCGGATCTGGTGCAGGCTCCGGTGTGGGGTCTGGTGCGCAGTGCGCAGTCGGAGCATCCGGGCCGGATCACGCTCGTGGATGTCGATGGTGACGTGGTTCCGGAGTGGTCCGCGGTGATCGGTGTCGATGAGCCGCAGCTCGCGGTCCGTGCCGGAGAACTGCTCGCACCCCGCCTGGCACGCGCAGAGGCGCAGCCGACGTCGGATCTCTGGCAACTGGGAAGCGAACGGAAGGGCTCGCTCGACGCCCTGGCCATTGTTCGCTCCGACGCAGGTCGTTCGCTCCGGGCCGGTGAGGTACGTATCGGAGTGCGGGCTGCAGGCCTGAACTTCCGGGATGTGCTGATCGCGCTCGGCCTGTACCCGGGCGATGTGCCGCTGGGTACGGAGGCGGCCGGTGTGGTCCTCGAAGTCGGCCCCGAGGTGACCGATCTGGTCCCGGGGCAGCAGGTCATGGGCCTCATGGCCGATGCCTTCGGCCCCGTGACGGTCGCCGACCGCCGGATGATCGCGCCGATGCCCGCGGGATGGTCGTTCGCGCAGGCGGCTTCGGTTCCGGTGGTCTTCCTGACGGCGTACTACGGACTGGTCGATCTGGCCGGCCTGCAGCGCGGCGAACGGCTGTTGGTGCACGCGGCCGCCGGTGGTGTCGGCATGGCTGCGGTGCAGTTGGCGCGGCACTTCGGTGCGGAGGTCCTGGCCACGGCGAGCGAACCGAAGTGGGACGCGGTGCGTGGCCTCGGTGTTCCCGAGGACCGGATCGCCTCTTCCCGGGACCTGTCCTTCCGGGAGAAGTTCCTTGAGGTCACGGCGGGTGCCGGCGTCGATGTGGTGCTGAACGCGCTGGCCGGTGAGTACATCGATGCCTCGCTGGATCTGCTGCCGCGCGGTGGCCGGTTCCTCGAAATGGGCAAGGCCGACATCCGCGATGCCACCGAGATCGAGGAGGCGCGTACCGGGGTTCGCTATCAGGCGTACGACCTGTTCGACGCGGGGCCGGAGCGGATCCAGGAGATGCTGTCCGAGGTCGTCGCGCTCTTCGAGCAGGGTGTGCTCGAACACTCTCCGATCCGGAGTTGGGATGTGCGTCGGGGTGTGGAGGCGTTCCGGTTCCTGCGGGAGGGGCGCAATGTCGGGAAGGTCGTGCTGACGGTTCCGGCTCCGGTGGATCCGGAGGGGACGGTGTTGATCACTGGTGGTACGGGTGGTCTGGGTGCGTCGTTCGCGGGGCATTTCGTGCGTGAGTACGGGGCGCGGCATCTGTTGCTGGTGAGTCGTCGTGGTGTGGCGGCTGAGGGTGTTCCGGAGTTGGTGGGTGAGCTTGAGGCTGCTGGTGCGCGGGTGCGGGTGGAGGCCTGTGATGTGGCTGATCGGGAGCAGCTTGCTGGTCTGGTGGGTTCGTTGGAGCGGCCGTTGACGGCGGTGGTGCATGCGGCTGGTGTGCTGGATGACGGTGTGATCGAGTCGCTGACTCCGGCTCAGCTGGAGCGGGTGATGCGTCCGAAGCTGGATGCGGCCCTGCACTTGCATGAACTGACCGCGGGTATGGAGCTTTCGGCGTTCGTGTTGTTCTCCTCGGTCGCCGCTCTGATGGGTAGTCCGGGGCAGGGTAATTACGCTGCGGCGAACGCGTTCCTGGATGCGTTGGCTGCGGTTCGCCGGGCCGAGGGGCTGCCCGCGACGTCGCTTGCGTGGGGTCTGTGGGCGAATGCCGGTGGTATGGCGGGTGGGCTCGGTGAGGCCGAGGTCGCCCGTCTGGAGCGAATGGGTACCGGCGCACTGTCGACCGAGCTCGGTCTTGAGTTGTTTGATCGTGCGTTGGGTCTGGGTGAGGCGTTGGTTGCGCCGGTGCTTTTGGATTCGGGTGCGTTGCGGGTGCAGGCGCGGGCGGGGTTGTTGCCGGCGTTGTTCCGTGGGTTGGTGCGGGCGCAGGCGCGGCAGGCGGATGGTGCTGGTTCTCTGCTCCAGCGGCTGGCCGGTGTGCCCGAGGGAGAGCGCGAGCGGGTGGTGCTGGATGTGGTCGTGGCGCAGGTGGCTGCTGTTCTTGGGCATGCCTCGGCGTCGGCGGTGGATCCGGAGCGTGCATTCAGGGAGTTGGGTATCGACTCCCTGGGCGCGGTTGAGCTGCGGAACCGGCTGACGCAGGCCACCGGCCTGCGACTGCCCACCACCTTGGTCTTCGACCACCCGACCCCGGCCGCCATCACACGCCTGATACTCAGTGAGGTGGGTGTGGTGGAGCCGGCTGTGGTGCCGGTTCGTTCTCGTCGTCGGCGTCCCGAGGTGGATGAGTCGTTGGCGATTGTGGGTATGGCGTGTCGGTATCCGGGTGGTGTGGCGTCGCCTGAGGGGTTGTGGCGGTTGGTGGCGGAGGGCCGGGATGCGATCTCGGGTCTGCCGACGGACCGTGGCTGGGATCTGGAGCGGCTCTACGACCCCGACCCTGAGCAGGCCGGGAAGGTCTACGCGAGCGGGGGCGGGTTCCTCGATGGCGTCGGCGAGTTCGATGCGGGCTTCTTCGGGATCAGTCCGCGTGAGGCGCTGGGGATGGATCCGCAGCAGCGGTTGCTGTTGGAGGCGTCGTGGGAGGCGTTGGAGGATGCGGGGATCGATCCGGCTGGGCTGCGTGGCAGTGACACCGGGGTCTTCTGCGGTGTTGTTTCCTCCGACTATGGTGTCTCGACACCGCCGGAGCTGGAGGGTTTCCGGCTGACGGGAACGACGTCCAGCGTGGTGTCGGGCCGGGTCGCGTACAGCCTCGGTCTGGAGGGGCCGGCGGTGTCGGTGGATACGGCGTGTTCGTCGTCGTTGGTGGCGATGCATCTGGCGTCGCAGGCGTTGCGGTCGGGTGAGTGCTCGATGGCGCTTGTCGGTGGTGTGACGGTGATGTCGGGGCCGTTCTTGTTGCAGGAGTTCAGTCGTCAGCGGGGTCTGGCGGCTGATGGGCGGTGCAAGTCGTATGCGGCGGGTGCGGATGGCACTGGTTTCTCCGACGGTGTGGGTCTGGTCGTTCTGGAGCGGTTGTCGGATGCGCAGCGCAACGGTCACCGGATTCTGGGTGTTCTGCGGGGCAGTGCGGTCAACCAGGATGGTGCGAGTAATGGTCTGACGGCGCCGAATGGTCCCTCGCAGGAGCGTGTCATCCGTCAGGCCCTCGCTAATGCGGGGTTGTCGCCGGCGGATGTGGACGCGGTCGAGGGTCATGGCACGGGTACGCGGTTGGGTGACCCGATCGAGGCGCAGGCGTTGCTGGCGACTTATGGGCAGGACCGGGTGAACGGTCCGCTGCGGTTGGGTTCGATCAAGTCGAATATCGGTCACGCGTCGGCTGCTGCTGGTGTGGCGGGTGTGATCAAGATAGTCAAGGCGATGCAGCACGGTGTGCTGCCGCAGACCTTGAATGTGGATGAGCCGTCGCCGCACATCGACTGGACCGCAGGTGAGGTCGAGCTGCTGACCGAGGCTGTCGAGTGGCCGGGTGGCGACCGGACCCGCCGTGCGGGTGTGTCGTCCTTCGGCGTGAGCGGAACGAACGCTCACGTGATCCTGGAGGAGGCACCGGCAGGGAAGGCTGCTGCCGGTACTGAGGGTGACACTCCCTCAGCAGCACCTGTTGTGCCGGTGCCGGTGCCGGTGGTGGTGTCGGGTAAGAGTGCGGGGGCGTTGGTTGCTCAGGTGGAGCGGTTGAGGTCGCATGTGCTGGCGCGTCCTGAGTTGGGTGTGCTGGATGTGGCGTTCTCGGCGGTGAAGTCGCGGGCGCAGTTCGACCGGCGGGCGGCCGTTGTGGCGTCCGACCGGGATGGTCTGCTTGCAGCGCTGGGCGCGCTGGTTGTGGAGCGGCCGGGCGCGGGCCTGGTTTCCGGCAGGACGGGTTTCCTGTTTTCGGGTCAGGGTGCGCAGCGTGCGGGGATGGGTGCGGGGCTTGCTGCGGCGTATCCGGTGTTCGCTGAGGCCTTGGACGAGGTGTGCGGCAAGCTCGACTCGGTGCTGGGCCGGTCGTTGAAGGAGTTGCTGTTCTCGGAGGAAGGTTCTGCGGAGGCGGCGCTTTTGGATCGGACGGAGTTCACGCAGGCCGCCTTGTTTGCGGTTGAGGTGGCGTTGTTCCGTCTGCTGGAGGCGCTGGGTGTTCGGGCGGATGTGCTGATCGGGCATTCGGTGGGTGAGTTGGCGTGTGCGCATGTGGCGGGTGTGTTGTCGCTGGAGGACGCGTGCGCGCTGGTGGCCGCGCGGGGCCGGCTGATGGGTGCACTGCCTGAGGGTGGTGGCATGGTCGCCGTCCAGGCCACTGAAGAAGAAGTAGCGCAGTCCCTTGCCGGTTTCGAGGGCCGTCTGTCGGTTGCTGCGGTCAATGGTCCGATGGCTGTGGTGGTCTCCGGTGAGCTGGAGGCGATCGAGGAGTGGCTGCCGCAGTGGCAGGAGCAGGGGCGTAGGGCGACACGTCTGCGGGTCAGTCATGCGTTCCACTCGCCGCTGATGGAGCCGATGCTTGATGAGTTCCGCATGATCGCGGAGGGGTTGACGTTCCATCAGCCGTCGATGGCGGTGGTGTCGAACCTGACCGGCGCTTTGGTGTCGTCCGAGCTTGCGGATCCGTCGTACTGGGTGAGTCATGTGCGTGAAGCAGTCCGCTTCGCGGACGGCGTGCGCACGCTTGCCGCGGAGGGTGTCACCCGGTTCGTGGAGCTGGGCCCGGATGCGGTCCTGACCGCGCTGACCCGCCAGACCCTGGACTCTCTCGACGATGAGGGTGCGGTGTTCGTGCCGGTGCTGCGGGCGCGTGTTCCGGAGGCAGAGGCGTTCGCCGGCTTCCTGGGCCAGGCCCATGCCGCGGGCATCCCGATCGACTGGGACACCTTCTACGCAGGGACGGGTGCGCGGCAGGTAGAGCTGCCGACCTACGCCTTCCAGCACGAGCGGTACTGGCTCACACAGGGTGCCGGTTCGGGGTCGGGGGATCCGGCTGCGGCCGGCCTCGGGCGCATCGACCATCCGATTCTCAGTGCTGCGGTTCCGGTCGGTGACCGGGACGAGTGGGTCTTCACCGGACGCCTCTCCCACGACACCGCGCCGTGGGTTCGGGACCATGTGGTGCTCGGTTCGGTGATCGTTCCCGGTACTGCGCTGGTCGAGCTCGCGTTGCACGCGGGCCGGCTGACCAACTGCCCGGTCGTGGACGAGTTGGTGCTGCAGGCTCCTCTGATCTTGGATGAGGGTGCTGCGCGGCAGGTGCAGGTCATGGTTGGTGTGCAGGACGAGGACGGTCGTCGCGAGGTCGGGGTGTATTCCCGGGCGGAGACGGTCGAGGATGCGGCTGTCTGCCATGCGCGTGGGTGGCTGACGACCAGGACCGAGCAGTCGAGCCCGTTCCCCACGGCCTGGCCGCCCAGGGCGGCGGCACCCGTTGCCCTTGAAGCGCTGTACCCGCGGCTTGCTGAGAGCGGTTATGAGTACGGGCCGGTGTTTCAGGGGCTGCGTGCGGCGTGGCGGGTCGGTGAGGATCTGTATGCCGAGGTGGTGTTGCCCGAGGGCGCTGGTGGTGAGGGCTTTGGTGTGCATCCGGCGTTGTTCGATGCGGTGTTGCACGGTGGGTTGGTGGGGAGGGATCCGGCTTCTGGTGTGGATCTTCCGTTCTCCTGGTCGGGTGTGCGGTTGGGGCATGGTGCCGGGTCGCGGGTGAGGGCGCGTATTGGCCGGGCTGAGGGGTCTGCGTTGCGGATCGATGTCGTGGATGAGCGTGGTGCGCTGGTTGTCGCGGTGGATGCGCTGTCGGTGCGTCCGGTGGATCGGGCGCAGCTGGAGGGTGCTCGGCGGGGCGGGCAGAACGCGTTGTTCCGGCTGGATTGGTCGGCCGTGTCGGGGGCGTCGGCGGGGCCGGTGGCTTCGGTGGCGGTGCTGGGCGGGTGCTTTGTTCCGGGTGAGCGTTTCGCGGATCTGGCGGCGTTGGAGGGGGCGGTGGCCGAGGGGGCTGCTGTTCCGGAGGTCGTGGCTGTTGCGGTGGAGTCGTTGCCGGTGTCGGATGTGGCTTCGGCTGCGCGGGCGGTGGCGGCGGGCACGTTGGAGTTGCTTCAGCGGTGGCTGGCCAGTGAGGTGCTGGCGGGTGCGCGGCTGTTGGTGGTGACGCGTAACGCGGTTGGGGTGGGTGAGCAGGTTCCGGATCTGGTGCAGGCTCCGGTGTGGGGTCTGGTGCGCAGTGCGCAGTCGGAGCATCCGGGCCGGATCACGCTCGTGGATGTCGATGGTGACGTGGTTCCGGAGTGGTCCGCGGTGATCGGTGTTGATGAGCCGCAGCTCGCGGTCCGTGCCGGAGAGCTGCTCGCCCCCCGCCTGGCACGCGCAGAGGCGCCGGCTGTCGATGGTGCCTGGCGGCTGGGGAGCAAGCGTAAGGGGTCGCTGGAAGACCTCGCGATCATTCCCTCGAGCGGGGACCGACCGCTTGGTGTCAACGAGGTGCGGGTCGGTATCCGGGCCGCGGGTCTGAACTTCCGGGATGTGCTGATCGCGCTGGGTATGTATCCCGGCGAGGCCCCGCTCGGCAGTGAGGCGGCCGGCGTGGTTCTGGAAGTCGGCGCCGAGGTGACCGACCTGGCCCCCGGCGACCAGGTCATGGGTCTGCTGATGGACCCGTTCGGTCCGATCGGGATCACCGACCACCGGATGGTCGTCCCGATACCGGAGGGCTGGTCGTTCACGGAAGCGGCAGCCATGCCGCTGGTCTTCCTGACCGCCTACTACGCGTTGACCGATCTGGCGGGAGTACAGCCAGGTGAGCGGCTGTTGGTGCACGCGGCCGCCGGTGGTGTGGGGTCGGCCGCGGTGCAGTTGGCGCGGCACTTCGGTGCGGAGGTCCTGGCCACGGCGAGCGAACCGAAGTGGGACGCGGTGCGTGGCCTCGGTGTAGCCGAGGACCGGATCGCCTCTTCCCGGGACCTGTCCTTCCGGGAGAAGTTCCTCCAGGTCACGGAGGGCGCCGGCGTCGATGTGGTGCTGAACGCGCTGGCCGGTGAGTACATCGATGCCTCGCTGGATCTGCTGCCGCGCGGTGGCCGGTTCCTCGAAATGGGCAAGGCCGACATCCGTGACCCCGAGACAGTGGCTGGTGTCCGCGCCGGAGTCCGGTATCTCTCCTTCGACCTGCTGGAGGCCGGCCCCGACCGGATCCAGCAGATGCTGAGGGACCTGGTGTCGCTCTTCGAGCAAGGTGCTCTGCGGCACTCTCCGATCCGGAGTTGGGATGTGCGTCGGGGTGTGGAGGCGTTCCGGTTCCTGCGCGAGGGGCGCAATGTCGGGAAGGTCGTGCTGACGGTTCCGGCTCCGGTGGATCCGGAGGGGACGGTGTTGATCACTGGTGGTACGGGTGGTCTGGGTGCGTCGTTCGCGGGGCATTTCGTGCGTGAGTACGGGGCGCGGCATCTGTTGCTGGTGAGTCGTCGTGGTGTGGCGGCTGAGGGTGTTCCGGAGTTGGTGGGTGAGCTTGAGGCTGCTGGTGCGCGGGTGCGGGTGGAGGCCTGTGATGTGGCTGATCGGGAGCAGCTTGCTGGTCTGGTGGGTTCGTTGGAGCGGCCGTTGACGGCGGTGGTGCATGCGGCTGGTGTGCTGGATGACGGTGTGATCGAGTCGCTGACTCCGGCTCAGCTGGAGCGGGTGATGCGTCCGAAGCTGGATGCGGCCCTGCACTTGCATGAACTGACCGCGGGTATGGAGCTTTCGGCGTTCGTGTTGTTCTCCTCGGTCGCCGCTCTGATGGGTAGTCCGGGGCAGGGTAATTACGCTGCGGCGAACGCGTTCCTGGATGCGTTGGCTGCGGTTCGCCGGGCCGAGGGGCTGCCCGCGACGTCGCTTGCGTGGGGCCTTTGGGCGAATGCCGGTGGTATGGCGGGTGGGCTCGGTGAGGCCGAGATCGCCCGTCTGGAGCGAATGGGTACCGGCGCACTGTCGACCGAGCTCGGTCTTGAGCTGTTCGATCAGGCTCAGCGGTTGGACGAGGCGTTGTTGGTGCCGGTGCTTTTGGATTCGGGTGCGTTGCGGGTGCAGGCGCGGACGGGAATGCTGCCGGCGTTGTTCCGTGGGTTGGTGCGGGCGCAGGCGCGGCAGGCGGATGGTGCCGGTTCTCTGCTCCAGCGGCTGGCCGGTGTGCCCGAGGGAGAGCGCGAGCGGGTGGTGCTGGATGTGGTCGTGGCGCAGGTGGCTGCTGTTCTTGGGCATGCCTCGGCGTCGGCGGTGGATCCGGAGCGTGCATTCAGGGAGTTGGGTATCGACTCCCTGGGCGCGGTTGAGCTGCGGAACCGGCTGACGCAGGCCACCGGCCTGCGACTGCCCACCACCTTGGTCTTCGACCACCCGACCCCGGCCGCCATCACACGCCTGATACTCGACGAGACCGGAGGCATAGAGCAGGCCGCACCGCGCGCTGGCGAGAGCACGCCCGAGGGCGGCACGCTCGGCGCACTGCTGCGCCACGCGCACGCCGCCGGCTCGATCGCAGAGGCCGTGCCGCTGCTGACCGGGGCGGCCCGGTTCCGGCCGACGTTCGCCTCGGCAGCCGATCTCGCCGACGACGAGTACGTCGTCCAGCTGGCGTCGGGGAACGGGCGGACGAAGATCGTCTGCGTACCCTCCTTCGTGGTCGGATCGAGCCCGCACCAGTTCATGCGGTTCGCCGACGGTTTCGACAGCGAACGGGATGTGTTCGCCTGCTCGCTGCCCGGCTACCGCGACGCCGAACCCGCGCCCGGCTCGTGGGACGCGGCGGTCGAGGTGCTGGCGGAATCGATCGCCCGGGCGGTCGGCGAGGCGCCGTTCGTCCTGGTCGGCTACTCGACGGGCGGTGTCCTCGCGCACTCCCTCGCCGCCCGGTTCGAGGCGGCCGGTGTGCAGCCGGTCGGCGTGGTCGTGATCGACACACCCATGCCGGACTCCGAGGAGGAGACGAACAGCGTCTTCAGTTCGGTGATGGCACAGATCCTCGGCCGGGAGCCCCAGGCCGGGGCCATCGCCGACGCCGACTGGCTAACGATGGGCGCCTACATGCGCCTGCTGGCCGAGCACACCCCGCCCCGGATCGCTGCCCGGAGCCTGATGATCCGGGCCGACGTGCCACTGGACGCAGACACCTGGCCGACCTGGAACATCGCCGATTCCGAAGTGAAGATCGCCGCGGACCACTTCGGCCTGATCGAGGCGGGGGCCATCGAGACCGCCGCAACCACCCGGCGGTGGCTGCGGCAGTGAACCCGCACCGTATGAAGCGAGCCGGTCCCGGGGCCACCCCGGACCGGATGGAGCGAGCCCGTCCCGGGGCCACCCGCACCGTATGAAGCGAATCAACCCCAGAGGCGAACCCGTCCCGGAAGCAACCCAAGAAGCGAACCCAGCAGCGGACCGAGGCAAGAAGCAGTGAACCCGAACGAGAAGAGCGGAGAAGAGTTACCGATGAACAACCCCGAGGCAGACCAGCCGGCCCGTTGCCCTGTCGACCACGGCAGTGCCGCGACGGCCGCAGCCATCCCCGCAACCACGCTGCCGGGACCGACGAAGCACGCGGTGCTCCAGCTGTTCAACTACTGGACGCGACCGCAGGCGTTCATCGAGAAGTGCCGCAAGGAGTACGGTCCCCGGTTCCAGCTCAGCATTCGGCTCCCTCCTCGCGCTGTGTACGTCCTGACGACCTCCGAGGACGTCAAGGCCATGTTCACCGCACCCGCCGACGTGCTGCACACCGGTAACGGCTCGGCCACGATCGAGAAGTACACCGGCCAGTCCGGCCTGGCCTGGCTCGACGAGGACGCGCACAAGGCCCGGCGCAAGGCCATGATGACCAGCTACCACGGTGGGGCGTTGCAGCGGGTCTCGACGGCCATCACCGAGACGGCCAAGACCGACGTCGCCACGTGGCCCCGGAACACGCCCATCCAGTTGCACTCCCACATCCACGGGTTCACGATGAACGTGATCCGTGAGGTGATCTACGGTCCGAACGGGCCGAAGCGCTGGAAGGAACTGCACGGGCTCCTGCTGGAGATGATGCGGTTCAACAACGGACCCGTCTCGCCGATGCTGCTGCACAAGATGTCGCCGCGGATGATCAAGATCCTCCGGGCGATCCGGCCCCTGGGGCTCGAACGGTTCCTCAAGCTGCGCGACCGGGTTGACGCGCTGGTCTACGAGAGCATCGAGGAGCACCGCGCGTCCGGGTACCGCGGCGACGACCTGCTCTCGACGCTGCTGGAAGTCACCCACCCGGACGGATCGCCGCTGACGGACAGCGAGATCCGCGATGAGCTGTCGACCATCTTCCTGGCCGGTACGGAGACGACCGCGGCCGCCATAGCTTGGGCGTTCGTCTACCTGGCCCGGGACAAGGCGGTCACCGACCGCCTGCGCGAGGAGATGGCCAGTGGTGAGGACGCGTACCTCACGGCAGTGGTCCACGAGGTGCTGAGACTGCGCCCGTCGATCCCGCAGATCATCGTCCGCGAGGTCAAGAAGCCGATCGAGATCGGTGGCGTGCGCTACGAGGCGGGCCAGCACCTGTGGGCGAGTGCCTTCCTGCTCAACCGCGACCCGAACCTCTACGAGGAGCCGCACGCGTTCCGTCCCGAGCGGTTCCTCGACGTCAAGCCCGGGGTCTACTCGTGGATTCCGTTCGGCGGCGGCCGCATCCGCTGCATCGGTGACCGGATCGCCCTCCAGGAGATGAAGGCCGTGATCCGCGAGGTGCTGGGCCAGTGCGACCTCTACGTGTCCGATACCGCGCCCGAGCGGGCACGCAGCCGCATTGTGGTGAACGTGCCGTCGGACTTCGCGCGCATGGAGCTGCGGCACCGCGTCACCAGCCTGGCGCAGGGGGTGCGCAGTTGAACGCACTGCTGATGCCCCTCGTCGCTGTCCAGGGGATCTGGGTGCGGGCCACCACCGAGGTGCTCCCGGAGGCCAAGGGGCCGTGCACCGGAACCGTCGGGGAGGAGACTTCAGGTACGCCGATGCGGATCGCCGTCCTGGGGGAGTCGACCGCGGCCGGCTGCGGGGTCGACACCCACGACGAGGGCTTTCCCGGCAGTCTTGCCCGAGCGCTCAGTGCGCGGCACGACTCTCCCGTCACCTGGGAGGTGGTCGGCCGGCACGGCGCCACGGCCCGTCGCATCCGCCACCGGCTGCTTCCGCAGCTCGGCGAGAGCTTCGACCTGGCGCTGCTGCTCGCGGGGGCCAACGACGTGCTCGGCCGGCGCGCCCCCGAGGAGTGGGGCGAGGACCTCGCGGAGATCGTCGACGACCTGGCGAACCGGGCCAAGTCCGTCGTCGTGGTGGGGACCCCGCCCTTCGTCGACTTCCCGTCGCTGCCCTCCGCACTCGCACGCTATTGCGCCGAGCGTGCGGCCGCACTCGACCGGACCTCCCAGCGGGTCTGTGCCGAGCGGCCGCGCGCGACCTGGATGGGCTCGACCGACATCATGCAGATCACCCCCGATTTCTTCGCGCGGGACGGCTTCCACCCGTCGGCCCACGGTTACGGCCGCTGGGCGCAGGCGGTGGCCGACCATCTGGCGCTGGACCGTTCCGACCAGCAACCGGGGTGATCACCATGACCGAGAGGACCACAGCAGCATGACACCGTCAATGAGCGGGACGAAGACCCGGGGGGGATGGAGCATCGCGGTCGTCCTCATCGGCGTCTTCGTCTCCTCGCTGGACCTGTTCATCGTCAACATCGCGTTTCCCGATCTGGCCCTGTCGTTCCCGTCGTCGAGCCTGAGCGACCTCTCCTGGGTGCTGAGTGCGTACGCGATCGCCTTCGCCGCGGTCCTGGCGCCGGCCGGCCGCTGGGCGGACCGGTCCGGCCGCAAGCGCGCCTATCTGATCGGGATGGCGTTGTTCACGGTGGCGTCCGCGGTCTGCGCCGTGGCCCCGTCGCTGGGTGCGCTCGTGGCCGCGCGTACGCTCCAGGCCATCGGCGGAGGCCTGATGCTGCCGAGTTCCCTCGGTCTGCTGCTCCCGCTGTTCCCCCCGGAACGGCGCGGAGCCGCGATCGGCCTGTGGTCGGCGATGGGCGGCGCGGCCGCCGCCCTCGGCCCGCCGATCGGCGGCCTGCTCGTACAGGCCGGGTGGGAATGGGTGTTCATCGTGAACCTGCCCATCGGTATGGCGGCAGTCGTCGTGGGGGCATGGGCGCTGCGCGAGATCCGCGAGGACTCCGGCGCGTCCCCCGACGTGCTGGGCGCCGTGGCCCTTGCGGTGACGGTGGGTGCCCTCATCGCGGCCATCGTGCAGGGCGAGACATGGGGCTGGACCAGCGGACGCATTCTCGGCCTGGCCGGGCTGGGCGTGCTGGGCATCGTGTTCAGTGCGGTACGGGCGGTCCGCCACCCGGCCCCGATCATCGAACCGGCGCTCCTGCGCATCCGGGCCGTGTTACTGGCCAACGTCGCGACCATGCTGTTCTTCGCCGGCTTCGGCGCGATGATCCTCGGTTCGGTGCTGTTCCTCACCGAGCTCTGGCACCACTCCGTGCTGCGCGCCGGCCTGGAGATCGCGCCCGGTCCGGTCATGGCAGCGATCTGCGCGGTGCCGGGCGGACTGCTGGCCACCAAGTACGGCAACTATCTGGTGGGTTTCGTCGGCAGCATCCTGTTCGCGGCGGGCGGCGTCCTGTGGGCGACCCACACCGCCGCGGACGCGGCGTACCTGACCACCTTCCTGCCGGCTGGCGTCATTGCCGGAATCGGTGCCGGGCTGGCCCTGCCGAGCCTGTCCGGAGCGGCCACCCTCCCGCTGCCCCCGGAACGCTTCGCCATCGGCACCGCGATGGTTTCCATGTGCCGCCAGATCGGTCTGGCCCTGGGCGCGGCGACCGTCGCCGCCGTGATGGGCACCCACGCGGACCTGTCGTCGTTCCACGCCGCCTGGTTCTTCATGGCGGCCTGCGGCCTGACCGGGGGCCTGGCCCTGCTCGCCATCCGTGACAACAGCCCCCGGCCGGTCGCGGCCGCCGCCGGATCACCGGCTCCCCAGTGAGGGGCCCGTCTGAAAGGAAGCCGGATGGGCAGCCTGCTCGCCATCAGTGACCTGCACATCGGATATGCAGGAGAACCTTGATCTCACCCAAGGCTGACAGAGTCCCCCATATTCCTTCCAGGGACGCCTCGCAGGCGTGAAAATGGTTTGTGGTGGCCGCCCGTCGACGTCGCTCCCTCTTTGGGACCCTGAGCCCGGGACAGAGTCTGGCGCCGGGGCCGGCCGGAGGGATCACGCACTGTTGCTTCGAGCACGCCGTTCAGATTCTCGCTTCCTCTCACGGCCCTGCGGGCGGCCACTGCCCTGCTGATCCGCGCGATGGAGGGAATGTGGATGGATAAGACCGAGGCGGTCGACCAGGAGACGGAGCTCGTGGAAAGGGTCGCCGCGATCGATGTGGCCAAGGCGTCCGGGATGCTCTGTCTGCGCCTGCCGCACGAGAGGATCGAAGGACGCCGAACCCAACGGGTATGGAATGTCAGCGCCACCACCAACGCCATCCCGGAGCTGGGCGACCACTTGCTCTGCCAGGGCGTCACCCGGGTGGTCATGGAGGCGACCGGCAGCTACTGGAGGTCGTGGTTCTACCTGCTGGAAGCCCGTGGACTGGAGTGCTGGCTGGTCAACGCCCGCGACGTCAAGAACGTCCCCGGCCGTCCCAAGACGGACAAGCTCGACGCCGTGTGGCTGTGCAAGCTCGCCGAACGGGGCATGCTCCGGGCCTCCTTCGTCCCGCCCAAGCCGGTCCGGGAGCTGCGTGACCTCACCCGGCTCCGCGCGGTTTTCATCGGAGAACGCAGCCGCAACAAGCAGCGCACCGAGAAGGTCCTGGAGGACGCGCAGATCAAGCTGTCATCGGTGGCGACCAACATCTTCGGCGTCTCGGGACGGTCCATCATCGAGGCTCTGATCCGTGGGGAGCGCAGTCCGAGGGATCTGGCCGATCTGGCAAGGGGCCGCCTGGTCTCCAGACACGACGCGCTGGTGGAGGCACTGACGGGACAATTCAACGATCACCATGCCTACCTATGCCGGCTGCTGCTGGACACCGTCGACCGGATCACCGCACAGGTGGACGATCTGTCGCAGCGAATCACCGCCAAACTCGCCCAGATCTCCTTACCGGAAGCGGACGTAGCTGGCGGCCAGCCACGCGGCACCCCGGGCGAAACCGGCGAGGCCGGCCTGCTGCCCTTGGTCGAGCGTCTCGACGAGGTCCCCGGGACAGGACGGACGGCAGCCGAGGTGATCCTGGCCGAACTCGGCCCGAACATGCGGGTCTTCCCGACCTCCGGCCACCTGGTCTCATGAGCCAGGCTGGCACCCCGCACAATCCAGTCCGGCAGTACGAACACCTCGGGGCCCACCGGACACGGCAACCCGTGGCTCAAGGGGGTCATCGGCGAGGCCGCCATGGCCGCAGCCCGAACCGACACCTTCCTCGGGGCCCGCTACCGCAGACTCGTCAAACACCGGGGCCACAAGAAAGCGGTCGTCGCCGTGGCCCGATCGATGCTGGTCATCGTCTGGCACCTCATCAACGACCCGACCGCCCGCTTCGAAGACCTCGGACCCGATCACCACCAACGACTGGTCAATCCCGTCCGCAAGACCCGAGATCTCGTCCGCCAACTCGAAGCACTCGGACACACCGTCACCCTCGCCCCCGGCGAAGCCGGAGCCTGAACAACACACCCGTCCACTCGCAGACCAGCCGCTCAGCAAACACTGAACGGTCACTGCCCCCTGCCTAGCTGATCCTCTATTTTCCGTTCAGAGGGTTATCCGTCCATAGCGGTGGCGGACGGTTCACGCCCCGCCGAGGTTTTCCCGAGCTGTTCCCGAAGGAACGGCAGAATCAGGGCAGCGGCCTTCTCGGGTGCCTCGAGCCAAGGCCAGTGCCCGGCGCCCGGCACGGTTTCGACCCGGGCGCCCGGAAGGCTTTTCAACTGCCGCCGGGCCAATTCGGCGGGCACGAAGGCGTCGTCCGCACCCCAGACCACCAACGCAGGCAGACCCATTTCCCGCAGTGGTCCCGTCAGCCCTCCTTCGAGAGCCGCGAGATCAAGGGAGCGGTACATCTGAAGCACGGCCCGCTTGGTCCCTGTGGGAGCCGCATGGTTCACGATGCGGTCTCGCCATTCATCAGGCAGCGCGGGATTCTTCCGACGCAGGATCGCCCGGTTGACCCGGGGCCGTATCAGCAGTTGTGTCAGCTCACCCGCGATCGGCGTCCGCCACAGCCGGGCGAGGCCGTGCCAGTGCGAGCCCCGGTTGATGCCGGTGTTGATCAGCGTGACGCTGGCGACCCGGTCCGGATGCGCGGCCGCCCAGGTCAGGCCCCAGGGCCCACCGAAGTCATGCAGCACGAGATGCGCTCGCTCGACGTCCAACTGATCGACGATGCCGCCCAGATGGGCCGCCTGGGACGGCACCGTGTAGTCCTGATCCGCGCGCCGCTCCGCTTCGCCGAAGCCCGGCATGTCCGGGGCGATGACCCGGGCAAAGGCCGACGTCCTGGTGAGCAGTGGGCCCCAGTCCTCGCCGGCGCCGGGATTTCCGTGGACGAAGACCACCGCCTCATCGGAATCGGGTGACGCGTCACTGACCCGCACCGCTGAACGAACGCCTCCGACAACGATCTGCCGCTTCTCGAGCATGGCTGTCTCCCTATGTGGTGTGCTGCCAGGAATCTGTTCGGTCTAGACGAGATTGCGTTTGAGGATCTTGCCGGTGGCGGTCATGGGCAGGGACTCGACGCATTCGACGAGACGCGGGTATTTGTAGCCGGCCATCTGCGCCCTGGCCCACTCGATCAGCTTGTCCTCGGAAATGGCCGCGCCTTTTTCGAGGATGACGAAGGCCTTTACCTCCTCGCCATGGCTCTCGTGCGGCACGCCGACGACCGCCGCGAGCGAGACCGCCTCGTGGGTCATGAGGACTTCCTCGATCTCGCGCGGGTACACGTTGAACCCACCGCGCACGATCATGTCCTTGGCCCGGTCGACGATGTAGTAGAAGCCGTCCTCGTCCCGCCGGGCGAGGTCGCCGCTGCGGAACCAGCCGTCCCGCATCACCTCGGCGGTGGCCTCGGGACGGTTGTAGTAGCCCTTCATCACGTTGTGGCCGCGGACGGCGATCTCACCCACCTCGTCCGTCTCAGTGACGGTGTTCCACCGAGCATCGACCAGGCGGACCTGCACACCCCAGACCGGCCTGCCGATCGACCCGGCCCGCGCTTCGTGCTCGCAGTCACTGAATACCGCGAGGGGCGAGGTCTCCGACAACCCGTAGCCCTCGAGGATCTGTACCCCGAACCGTTCCTTGAACTGCTTCAGGATCTCCACCGGCAGCGAGGCGCCACCGGAGATCGCCTTGCGCAGATGCGCCGTGATCCGTGCTACGTCGACGCTGTCGTCCAGCGCGCCGAGCAGACCCCAGTACATGGTCGGTACGCCCGCGAAGACGGTCACCTTGTGGCGGTCCATGATGTCCAGAGCGGCCTTGGCCTCGAACCGCGGCAACAGGATCAGCGTGGCTGCCACCGAGAACGCCGAGTTCATGTTCACGGTCTGGCCGAAGGTGTGGAACAGCGGCAGCGCCGTCAGGTGCGTGTCGGTGCGGCTCGGCTCCGCGCCGAACAGCCGGTTGGACGTCAGCGCGTTCATCACCATGTTCGCGTGCGACAGCTCGGCGCCCTTGGACCGCCCGGTGGTACCGCTTGTGTAGAGGATCACCGCGGTGTCGGTGGCCTCGCGGACCACGGTCTCGAACTCGACGGGCTGGTGCGCCAGTTCCTGTTTCAACGTCGCGACGCCCTCACCGCCGGGTGCCTCGCCGCTTCCGATGACGAAGAGGTGCTCACAGCCCGGGCTGCGCTCGAAACCCGCGCGGGCGAACGCGGCGATCGGCAGCTCCTCGGTGCCCTCGAAGCAGAAGTACGCCTTGGCCTCCGAGTCGGCCAAGTGGTAGGCAATCTCACGGTCCTTGAGCAGGACGTTCAGGGGTACCACCACCCCTCCGGCCTTGAGGATGCCGTAGTAGACCATCGGGAACCACGGCAGGTTCGGGCAGGACAGCGCCACCTTGTCGCCTGGACGGATCCCGCGCGAGACCAGAAGGTTGGCGATCTGCTTCGCGACGGCGTTCACCTGGGCATACGTGAACCGCTGCGAGCCCAGGATCAGCGCGTCGCGGGCCGGATACCGGCGAGCGGAATCCTCAAGGAACATGGACAGATTGAGCATGGCTCATCTCTTTCGGTCGGCGATCCGGTCGTGGGACAGTCGGCTGTACGGAGGAGTTCGGGACTGCAACTCCGGCTCCTTGAGGGCCACTTACGGGAGCAGTCCCAGGCGGCGCAGATCTTTTTCGTACGAGAACGCGCCGATGACGAAGGCCGCGCAGGCCACCAGCGCGACGAGCGGGACGATCCGCAGTGCGCCGAGCAGGCCCCAGTGATCTGCGAGCATCCCCGTCACCGCAGGCCCAGGAGCAACGCCCAGCAGGTTGTTGGCGAGAGTGAGGGTGGCGAAGGCCGTCGCCGCGATGGCGGAGGGGGTCAGCCGCGCGACCATGGCGGCCGCCGGGCCGGCGGTGCCGGAGGCGATCAGGGTCCCGGCGGCGATCAGGGTGAGCTGCAACGGCCCGGTCGGCAGCTGGAATCCCACCATGAGCAGCACCAGTGTTCCGAGGCTGCAGGCGATGGCGAGGATCCACTGCCGGGACGCGGCCTTGCGGCTGAGGCGGTCCGCGACGATCCCGCAGAGGATCATCCCGGCGCCGCTGATCAGCGCGAAGACCCCGGCGGCCAGGCCGGCTTTCGCTGCGGGCAGGTCGTAGTAGCGGTTGAGGAAGCTGGGCATCCAGGCGAGCAGGGCCCACGCGACGAACAGTTGCATGCCACTGCCGGCATAGGCGCAGACCACGGAGACCGAGGAGAGCAGCCGCGGCAGCAACGTCCGGATCGGCGCCCGCTCGCTGCGGGAGCCGCTCCCCGTGGCAAGGTTCGCTCCCAGTCTCTTCTCCGTGACCACGACACCGTAGATCAAGGCCAGTACGAGTCCGAAGAGCCCCATCACGCCGAACGCCCAGCGCCAGCCCAGGTGTTGGGCGACTACGCCGCCCACGGACATGCCGAGGACGGATCCGAAGGATCCACCGGCCAGGAACGCCCCGGACAGCGTGGCCCGCATGCCGACGGGAAAGACACTCAGGGTCAGCGCGAGGCCGACGCTGCCGTACGCGGCCTCGCCGACGCCGACCATGAAGCGCGCCACAAACATCTCGCCGTAACTGGCCGACACCGCACAGCCCAGCGTCGCCAGGCTCCACATCGTCGCGGCGATCACCAGACACCTGATGCGGCCCCAGCGGTCCGCCAGCAGTGACAGCGGAAAGGCGAGCAGGCCCACCATCAGCGCCACAATGCTACTCAGAGAGCCCAACTGTGCGTCCGAAAGGAGCCATTCCGCCTTCAGTAGGGGAAAGACCGCATTGAGGACCTGCCGCGACATGACATCGGACAGTAGAAGTCCGAAGCTCAGCGCAAATATCAGCCAGGCGTAGCCGCGGGATACAGCCGGCGCGGCCGGAGGAATTCCGGGAAGAGCGGTTTCGGTAGCGTCAAGTCCCATTGGCGTGGCCTTTCGCAATCCCGTTTGTGTGGTGCGTCACGCTATAGGGACTGCGCCGTATTCGCTTGACCGAGTGTTACGGCTGGGTTGACATGGTGTTGCGCGGCGGGGTCACGGAGGCGAGGTCGGGGTGGATCGCTCAGTCCCCGCCGGGGTGTTCGGCCCGCCACGCCGTGGGGCTCGATCCGAACTCGGTCCGGAACCACCGTGAGAAAGCGGAGAGTTCGGAGAAGCCCAGCAGCTCGGCGACTTCGGTCAGAGAGCGCTTCCGATGTCCGACATATCTCCGGGCGAGTTCCGCGCGCGTGGCATTGAGGATCGCCGAGAACGACGTGTTCGACCGGGCGAGGAGCCGGTGCACCGTGACCCGGTTGACGCCCAGGGTCTTCGCGATCTGCTGTAGTGAGCAACGTCCGGTCGGGAGCATGGCCTCGATGAGGTCCCGGATGCGGTCGAGTTCGTCTTCCGGGCGGGGGCTGGCGATCGTTTCGATGTACTGCTTCGCGTACGGCTGGAACGCGGGGTCGCACAGAAAGTTGGGCGCATCGAGATCATGGGAGTGCAGCACGATGCCGTTGAACTCCCCGCCGAATCGGATCGCGCCGCCCAGGATGCGGTGGTGGAGCGTCAGATCGGCCGGTGCCTCGTGCGCGAGGCAGACGGTGACTGGCTTCCATTGGCTGCCGATGATGATCTGCATAAGCCGGAGAAAAGCACCGACGGTCACCTCGGTGAACTGCCTGAATTCACCGGATCCCGACAGATCGAAGTTGAACTTGACCGTCGCCAGACCATCGATCTCGGCTATCCGGACATGGATCGCCTCGCTGCGCAGATGCTGATAGCGGCTGAGCATCCGCAGCACGCTGCGCATATCGGGTTCGCCCTGCGCGGCGATACCGATCGGGCCGAGGTTGGAGACGGTTCGGTTGCCCGCGAGCCGTAGCCCGAAGTTCTCGAGACCGGTTTCAGCGGCAGACTTCTCAAGCAGTTGAGCGGCGGCGTCGATGGCGATCCATTGATTGTGTATGGCCAGGTCGGCCACGTGGAGCCCGACGCACCTCAGCAAGGGAAGCGGGTCGGCTCCGCGTGAGCGGATGAGGTCCAGGTATCCGGTCAATGCGGCATTACGGACAAGTAGAGCCATTGAAAACCTCCTCGCGGGAGCAACATAGCGTCAAACAAGATGCAACGCGATGTCAAGCCTCGGGCTGCCCGCCCCGCCTATCATTCCGGTTATCCGCCACAATGCGGCCCCGAAATAGCCCAGGTACAGGTAGTCGCCACGCCCGAATCGACCTGGTGCATTCCCGGTCACTGATGACAGCACCGGTCAGGCGATCTGTAAAGGCCCGTACCGCTTGAAATTCCCACGCGTGAACCTGCCACGAAGGAGTTGCATCATGTACGACACCGTTCAGGCCGAGGCACCGTCAACGGCGGGGACGGCGGAGAACGTCGAGCCGCCCTCCATCAAGCTGAAGCAGCTCACCCGGCACATCGGCGCCGAACTGCTCGACGTGCACCTCCCCGACATCACGCGGGACGATGCCCTCTTCGCCGAGATGAGGTCTCTCCTGCTCAAGCACAAGGTGCTCTTTCTCCGGGACCAGGACATCACACGTGCCGAACACGTCGCTTTCGCCCGGCGATTCGGTTCCCTGGAGGACAGTCACCCCAACACCGACGCCGATTCCGGTGTGGTGCTCCTGTACAAGGATGAGGACAGCGCGGGGCATTACGAGAATGCGTATCACAGTGACACGAGCTGGCGGGAGAATCCGTCCATGGGGTCCGTGCTCCGCTGTGTGGAGACACCGGAGGTGGGCGGCGACACCATCTGGGTGGACATGGTCGAGGCTTACCGCGAGCTTCCGGATCACGTCAAGGAGAAGATCGAGGTGTTGCGCGCCCGGCACAGCTTCGAGGCCGTCTTCGGAGCCGCAAGGCCGGCCGACGAACGTCACGAACTCAAGGCACGTTTCCCCGATGCGGAACACCCCGTCGTGCGCACGCACCCGGAAACCGGGGAAAAGATCCTGTTCGTCAACGTATTCGCCACGCACTTCACCAACTTCCACACGCCGGAGCATGTGCGTTACGGCGCCGACTACTCTCCTGGCGCCGGGGATCTGCTGACCTACCTGAAGAGTCGGGCGGCCATTCCCGAATATCAGGTCCGCTGGACCTGGACCAAGAACAGCATCGCCATCTGGGACAACCGGTCCACGCAGCATTACGCGGTCCAGGACTACTGGCCGGCGGTCCGAAAGATGGAACGTGCCACGGTCGCAGGAAACAGGCCGTTCTGAGATCGCGAGCCGATCGCGACCGCAGTATCGCGCGTCCTGCGCGCCCGATTGATCGACACCCGAAGGGAACACAGATATGAGCAGGTTCGACATCACGAAGACCAATGCCGCGGTCGAGCAGCTGATCGAGCAGACCGACAACCCCCGGCACCGGTACCTCCTGCACGCCTACAACCGCCACCGCTACCTGGAGATGGCCGGCCGCTGGGAGGAGATCTTCGCGCCCGATCTGACCGTCGAACACCCCGTCTACAACTTCAACGCCTTCGGCCACCGGATCAGGCTCGAGGGCGCCGACGCGGTCAAGAAGATCTACCGCGAATGGGCCGACAGCGGGCAGTGCGTCTTCTACGTCGAGGACGAGAAGATCGCCGTCGGCGACCACCTGATCTGCACCACCTTCACGCTCTACCAGCAGATTCCCGGAGGCGTCCTGACCGCTGACGGCGTCGACGCCGACCCGCAGGCGACGTATCTGATGAAGAACGCGCAGCACATGATCTGGCCCTACGACGACCAGGGGCGTCTCATCGGCGAGGACGTGTGGGAGGTCGACGAGTCCGCACGGGAGCTCATCCTGCTCGACCCGTCCGAGGTACTCACCAGGGAGGAGTCGGCACGCCTGCTGGCGCCGCTCATCAAGCCCCTGCCCACGCGCCCCTTCTGAGAGGGCGCTTAACGTGGGCGAATTGCCGCTTATGCCCTAGTGTCCTGCGCCGGAGATCCGTCGTTAGTACCTGTATGAGTGTTTCTGCGGGTGTGCCCGCACCGCGTCGTGGTCCGAAGCTGGAACCGTTGTTGTTGTCCGTTGACGAGCGTGCGGTGTTGGAGCGTTGGGCCCGGCGGGCGACGTCTGCGCAGGCGGTGGCGTTACGGGCGCGGATCGTGCTGGCGTGTGCAGGCCCTGACGTTCCGCCGATTGTTGTGGTGGCGCGGGATCTGCGGGTAGCGGCGGACACGGTCCGCAAGTGGCGTCGGCGGTTCCTGGCCGCCCGGCTGGACGGGTTGGTGGACGAGCCCCGGCCGGGCCGGCCGCCCACCATCAGCGTCGACCAGGTGGAAGCGGTCGTGGTCAGCACGCTGGAGGAGATCCCGAAGAATGCCACCCACTGGTCGCGCAAGTCGATGGCCGAACGCAGTGGGCTGTCGAAATCGACCGTGGGCCGAATCTGGCGGAAGTTCCATCTCAAGCCTCATCTGACGGACACCTTCAAACTGTCGACGGACCCCTTGTTCGTGGAGAAGGTCTACGACGTGGTCGGGCTGTACTTCAATCCGCCCGAAGGGGCGGTGGTGCTGTCGGTGGACGAGAAGTCGCAGATCCAGGCGCTGGACCGGTCCCAGCCGGTGCTGCCGATGATGCCGGGCATGCCCGAGCGTCGCACCCATGACTACGTCCGTAACGGTCTGACCACCCTCTTCGCGGCCTTCGACGTCGCGACCGGCGAGGTCATCACCTCGCTGCACCGTCGGCACCGGGCAGCGGAGTTCAAGAAGTTCCTCATCAAGATCGAGAAGGAGGTTCCTGGGCACCTCCAGGTCCACCTGATCTGCGATAACTACGGCACCCACAAGACACCCGCCATCAGAGCATGGCTGGCCAAGCACCCCCGATTCCACCTGCACTTCACCCCTACTGGTTCGTCCTGGATCAACCAGGTGGAGAGGTGGTTCGGCTTCCTCGCCGACCAGAAGATCCGCCGCGGTGCACACAAAAGCGTACGTTCCCTGGAAGCCGACATCCGATCCTGGGTCAAGGAATGGAACGAAAACCCAACACCGTTCATCTGGACCAAGACAGCCGAAGAGATCCTCGACTCACTCGCCCGCTTCTGCCAACGGATCTCCGGCGCAGGACACTAGTGGTGCTTGGTCAGGTTCACTCGCAGGTGGCGTGTCCGATTGTGACACCTGGGGAGTTGGATGAGGTCCGGTGCCGTCTGGAGGGTTTCGCGGCGGATGTGTTCGAGCCGTTCGCGCGGGCGGATCAGTGTCGGTGGGGCGGGGCGTATCTGTGGGGACTGCTGTTGGACGGGCAGCGGAAGTCGGTGGAGCCGATGGCCGCCCGGCTGGGTGAGGACGGCAACCGCCACGCCCTGGCCCACTTCATCACCACCAGCCCGTGGGATGCGGCGTATGTGCGGGCCCGGCTCGCGTGGAAGATGGTCCCGGCGATCAAACCAACCACGCTGATCATTGATGACACGGGCTTCCTCAGGGACGGCTAGGCGTCGGCCGGTGTGTCGCGGCAGTACACCGGCACCGCCGGCAAGGTGACCAACTGCCAGGTGGGCGTGTCCTTGCACCTGGCCTCGGACACCGCCTCGGCGGCGGTCGACTGGCGCTTGTTCCTCCCCGGGAACTGGGATCCGGCCTCGCCGCAGGCCGATCCGGCCAAGACGGCCCGCCGTGAGCGGTACGGCATCCCGCCAAGCCGGGGCGGGCAGCCGGAGGGCTACTGCCACCGGCAGATGATGGACGCTGTCCGCTGCGTGGTCGACAACGGCGACAACGGCATCAAGTGGCGGGCGATGCCGGCAGACCTTCCCGCGTGGGACCGCGTCTACGCCTTCGCGCGGCGGTCGCGCGCGGGGCCTGCTGGCCGAGTTCCACGACCGGCTGCGCGGCCTGGTCCGCGAGGACGCCGGCCGTGATCCGGAGCCGACCGCCGCGGTGATCGACGCGCAGTCCCTGCGTGCGGCGGCCACGGTGCCGGCGTCCTCACGCGGCGGCGACCGGCAGGCCAACGCCGCCCTGCACCGGATCGTGCAGACCCGCCTGCGCTTCGACCCGCGCGCCCAGGAGCACTACGAACGCCGCATCAAGGAGCGCAAGACCCGACGCGAAATCGTCCGATGCCTCAAGCGCCACGCTGCCCGCGAGGTGTTCCATCTGGTCAGACCCGCACAGCCGTGACCCCCGTCATCGGGGCAGTCGTGATACATGAGAGGGTCTGACGGGTGAGCAAGACACCACCGAACACCCTGCAATACCGCTTTGACGGGCCAGAAGACGCACCGGTCCTGGTCCTGGGCCCCTCTCTCGGTACTTCATGGCACATGTGGGACCGGCAGATACCGGAGCTCTCCCAGCACTGGCGGATCTTCCGCTTCGACCTGCCGGGCCACGGCGGCGCCCTCGCCCACCCGGCCACCGCCGTCGGTGAACTCTCCGACCGGCTGCTGGCCACCCTCGACGGTCTCGGTGTCCAGCGCTTCGGGTACGCGGGCTGTTCCATCGGCGGCGCGATCGGCGCCGACCTCGCGCTGCGCCATCCGCACCGGGTCGCCTCGCTGGCCCTGGTCGCCGCCTCGCCCCGGTTCGGCAGCGCCGACGAGTTCCGGCAGCGCGGGGTGGTCGTCCGCACCAACGGCCTGGATCCGTTGGCCCGCAGTGCGCCGGAACGCTGGTTCACCCCCGGCTTCGCCGCCGCCCAGGCCGCGATCGTCGAGTGGTCCGTCCAGATGGTCCGCACCACCGACCCCGGCTGTTACATCGCCGCCTGCGAAGCGCTCGCCGTCTTCGACATCCGTACCGAGCTCAGCCGCATCGGCGTCCCGACCCTCGTGCTGGTCGGCGCCGAGGACCGGGTCACCGGGCCCGCCGAGGCCCGGACTCTGGTCGCGGGCATACCGGACGCCCGGCTCGCCCTCGTCCCCGGAGCCTCGCACCTCGCCCCGGTCGAGCAGCCCGCCGCCGTCACCGAGCTGCTCGTCACCCACTTCTCGACGAGCTGGCAGGACACCCTCGCCGCCATCCCCGTCCCGGGCGCCGGCCCCGCGCTCTCCGCCCCCGTGCTGCCCATCGCGGAGATCGCCCCCGCCACGGATCAGCCGGAGGCCGTGACCAGCGGCCGCGCCGACCCGTACGAACCGGGCACGAGGGTACGCCGTGAGGTGCTCGGCGACGCCCATGTCGACCGGGTCATGGCCGCCTCCGACGAGTTCACCGGCGAGTTCCAGGAGCTCGTCACGCGCTACGCCTGGGGGGAGACCTGGACCCGCGAGGGCCTGGACCGCCGCACCCGCAGCTGCATCACGCTCACCGCGCTGGTCACCTCCGGCCATCTGGAGAGCCTGGCCGCGCATATCAGGGCCGCCCTGCGCAACGGGCTGACCCCCGCGGAGATCAAGGAGGTGCTGCTGCAGACCGCCGTCTACTGCGGCATACCGGCCGCGGGCGCCGCGTTCACGATCGCCCAGACCGTGATTCAGGAAGAAACGAGGCCCCGCCCGTAGCAGGATGGGGACCATGAACGCTGCGAACCCCGTGCACCTGACCCTGACGAAGAAGACGCACTCCTGCATCCGCCTGGAGAAGGGCGGGCGGACGCTTGTCATCGACCCGGGCGGATTCTCGGAGGAGGACGCGGCACTCGGCGCCGACGTGCTGCTGGTGACGCACGAGCACCCCGACCACTTCGACGAGAACCGGCTGCGGGCCGGTCTGGAGGCCAATCCGGCCGCGCAGATCTGGACCCTGCGCAGCGTCGCCGATCAGCTCTCCGCGGCGTTCCCGGGGCGCGTCCACACCGTCGGGCACGGGGACACGTTCTCCGCGGCCGGCTTCGACGTACAGGTGCACGGCGAACTGCACGCGGTGATCCACCCCGACATCCCGCAGATCACCAACATCGGCTTCCTGGTGGACGGCTCGCTCTTCCACCCGGGCGACGCGCTCACCGTGCCCGATCATCCCGTCGACACCCTGATGCTCCCGGTGATGGCCCCTTGGAACAAGATCTCCGAGGTCATCGACTACGTACGCGAGGTCAAGCCGCGGCGCGCCATCGACATCCACGACGCGCTGCTCACCGATCTCGCCCGCCCGATCTACGACCGGCAGATCGGCAGCCTCGGCGGCACCGACCACGGCCGGCTGACCCCGGGTGACTCGATCGGCCTGTGACCGGCGCCGGTCCGGCGCCTGTCAGTGGGAGCCGCTAGGTTTACGTACATGCGCATCGCCACGTGGAACGTCAATTCGATCACCGCCCGCCTCCCGCGGCTGCTGGCCTGGCTGGAGAGCACCGGCACGGACGTGCTGTGCATCCAGGAGACCAAGTGCGCGGCCGAGCAGTTCCCGGCGGACGAGCTGCGCGAGCTCGGCTACGAGTCCGCGGTCAACGCCACGGGCCGGTGGAACGGGGTCGCGCTGGTCTCCCGGGCCGGCCTGGCCGACGTCGTCACGGGGCTGCCCGGCGGCCCCGATTACGAGGGCGTGCAGGAGCCCCGGGCGATCTCGGCGACCTGCGGCCCGGTCCGTCTCTGGTCGGTGTACGTGCCGAACGGCCGCGAGGTCGCCCACGAGCACTACGCCTACAAGCTGCGCTGGTTCGAGGCCCTGCAGAAGGCGGTCGCCCCCGACGCCGCGGGCTCCCAGCCGTTCGCGGTCCTCGGCGACTTCAACGTGGCGCCGACCGACGAGGACGTCTGGGACCCCGCCCTGTTCGAGGGCGCCACGCATGTCACCCCCGCCGAGCGCGCCGCCCTCGCCACCCTCCGCGCGGAGGGCCTCGCGGACGTGATGCCGCGCCCGCTCAAGTACGACCGCCCGTACACCTTCTGGGACTACCGCGAGCTGCGCTTCCCGAAGAACAAGGGCATGCGGATCGACCTGGTCTACGGCAACGCCCCCTTCACGGCGGCGGTCAAGGACAGCTATGTGGACCGCGAGGAGCGCAAGGGCAAGGGCGCGTCCGACCATGCGCCGGTGGTCGTCGATCTGGATCTGTGACCGCTGTCCGGTGACGTCCCGCTGGTCCTGGCGCACAATGGCGCCTTGATCAGCAACGTCCTGGGGGGACCATGCAGACGCGTGCCCGTGCTCTTGCAGCCACCGGTGCCGCCGCCCTGCTCCTCGTGCTCACCGGATGCGGCGGCGACGCGCCCGCCAAGGCCGACCCGAAGGCGTGCAGGGCCGTCATGGAGAAACGGTTCGTGGAGAACACGGCCGACGGCACCGTCCCGCCGGAGTGCAAGGGTGTCGACACCGAGGTCGTGGCGGGCTTTGTCGAGGACATCTTCAACGCCCATATCGGCGACGCGACCCGGGACGCCGTCAAACAGCTGGAGGACGAACAGGGCGACGGCATGAAGGTGACGGTCGAAGACCCGCCGACCCCCAGTCCCTGATTGTCCCGTCCGGGGGATCCGGACCTACGACGCCTCCAGCTGCGGCGCATGGGCCCGGACCGCGTCGAGCACCTGCCGCTTGGACGGGTTGACCATCGCGTGCCCCGCCACGGACACCGTCGGAACGGTCTCGTTCCCGTCGGCGACCGAGCGGACGAACGCCGCCGCCTCGGGATCCCGCCAGATGTCCACCTCGGTGTAGGTGAGGCGGCTGAACCGGAGCCGCAGGCGGAGCTTCATGCAGTACGGGCAGCCGGGCCGCCAGTAGACGACCATGCCGTCGCGGTCCTCGGTCATGCGCTTCCCCCTGTTCGCCCACTTACGAGTATCAATGTCAGTGGTGGCCGATACGGTGATCCCTGTCATTGTCCCGCTTGCCGACTGCTCGCGAAGGGTCGGACCGCCCCGTCCGTTCAGCGCCGGACGGGGCGTCGTATGCGGACCACGCCGCGGTCGCGCCGAGCGCCAGGACCATCAGCAGCGCACTCACCCACAGCGGCGACCGGAAGCCGAACCCCGCACCGATCGTGATGCCGCCGAGCCAAGGCCCCAGCGCGCCGCCCACGTTGAAGGCGGCCGTGGAGAACGAGCCGGCCAGCGTCGGCGCACCGGACGCCGACTGGAGCACCCGCGAGATCAGCGCTGTTCCGGTGCCGAACGCGAGCATGCCCTGGACCAGGACGAGCGCGACGACCGCGACCGGGCTCCCCGCGGTCAGTGCGAGCGCGGCCCAGCCGGCGGTGAGCGCCACGAGCCCGGCGGTAGTGACGGCGACCGGTCGCGCATCGACGATCCGGCCCGCGACGGTGACACCCAGGAACGAGCCGACCCCGAACAGCGCGAGCACGGCAGGCACCCACCCGGCGCCGACCCCCGTGACCCGGGTGACCAGCGGCTCCAGATAGGAGAACGCGCAGAAGGTCGCGCCCTGCACGAGCGCGCTCGTCAGCAGGGTGAGAGCGAGCCGCGGCTCGGTCAGGGACCGCAGTTCGGCACGCCCGCCCACCGCGTGGGACTCGGCCCGCTCGCCGGGGATCGTCCTGGCGATCACCGCAAGGGCCGGTACGGAGACGAGGGCGACGGCCCAGAACGCGGCGCGCCACCCCCAGTGCCCGCCCAGCACCGCACCGGCGGGCACCCCCGCGACACAGGCGACGGTGACACCGCCGACCACGACCGACGCGGCGCGAGCCCGGGCGCCGGGTCCGGCCACGGAGACCGCGGTCACCAGCGCAACGGCCCAGAAGCCCGCGTTCGCCAGCGCTCCGACGACCCGTGTCGCCAGCAGCACGCCGTAGCCGGGTGTGACCGCGCCCATGACATGGACGGCGGTGAAGACGGAGAGGAAGAACAGCAGCGCGCGACGCCGGGGCCAGTTCCGGCTGAGGAGCGCCATCGCAGGTGCGCCGACCACCATCCCGACCGCGAACGCCGACGTCAGCAGGCCGGCGGCCGGGATGGATACGTGCAGGTCGTCGGCGATGTCTGAGACCAGACCGGACAACATGAACTCGGAGGTGCCCTGGGCGAAGACGGCGAGCCCGAGCGCGTAGACAGCAAATGGCATGAAGGAACCCCATGGGCAGACTGATGGACGGACCAGGCAGGGGTGTGGGCCGCGCCCGGCCGACAGGTCGAGTGGCAACGCGGAAGAGCGTCAAGCCTGTTCACGGACGTGACGCGACAACGCGGCAGGCAGCCGGCGTGGTCGGGAATCTGCGCGCGAGCGCATACGGGGAAGCGCAGCCCACACTGCGGTGGTCCTGCGGCGGCAGCCGGACAGAAGCGATCCTCCGGCCTGACCGGCCGTGCGGGATCGACTCGACAGCGGGTCAGCCACCGGCGGGACCGGTGGCTAGAGTCTGTTCGCCTCGGGGCTGGACATGATGGCGAACGTACCAGTCCGGATCACTCCGTCTCCACCCCTTCAAAGAGAATGGCCTGCACACGTACCTGGCTACGCGAGTACGACGACCTCGGCGATCTGCCGGCCCGTCCGGCTCCGTCCACGGTGCTGGACATCGTGTTCGGCATGCTCTGGTACCGCGTCCTGGCCACCCGCCGGCCGGTCGACAGCGAACTCGCCGACGAGCTGCTGGCCATCCTCGCGCCGGACCTGGGCCCCGGCCCGCCGTCCGACGGCCGGGTTGGGCGGGTGTGACGGCCTGCCTGGCGGTTGCGGGCAGCGCGCGCGGCGGTGCACGGGTGGGCGTGCGCACCTGGTTCAGCACTCGAACGACAGGCCGCGCGCCCTGTGGTGCGTAACCGGGCCGGGATGCGACCCTGAGTGGTATGAACATCCCCTTCTTGGACAACTGGCGTAAGCGTCACGACGGCAGGCACGGAGCGGGCCTCGCGGCCGCCGTCGAGGCCGACCCGGACGGCGTGGCCGAGCTGCTCGCCGAATGCGAGCTGCTGCGTGTCCGAGCGGGGCAGCGAGGGCTCGAACTCGACGACACTCCGGCCTCGTTGACGGCGCTCGACCAACTGCCGCCCCGCTGGCGGGACGACCCCGAGGAGCTGCCCTGGCTGGGTAACGACGCCGGGCTGTACCTCGGCACCGTCCTGGTGCGGAACGTCCCCGGTGCCGTCTGGCGCATCTGGCCCAGCGGGCAGCCGGTGGTGCGGCTCGCCTCCGGGCGGGAGATCGATGTCGTCGAGGCCGGGCTCGACTGGGCGATGGCCGGCAGCCCTGAGCTCTCGCAGGTGTACGCGGAGTCAGCCGAAGGCTAGGGGAACTCCGAAGCCTAATAAAACGCCTTATACCCCATTTATGCGTGTCGGGTACGAAGTCCCTTGCCGGGATGGATAGTTTGCGCTGACCTCGACACAGCGATAAGTGGGTAGGGCAGCGTATGGCCGTCGATCCGTTGATCGAGCTGCGGGACGTCAATAAGTACTACGGAAAGTTGCACGTACTGCAGGACATCAATCTCACCGTCGGCCGCGGGGAGGTGGTGGTGGTCATCGGCCCCTCCGGCTCGGGCAAATCGACGCTCTGCCGGACCATCAACAGGCTCGAGACGATCGAGTCGGGCTACATCGCCATCGACGGCAGGCCCCTCCCGGAGGAGGGCAAGGGACTCGCGGAGCTGCGGGCCGAAGTCGGGATGGTCTTCCAGTCCTTCAATCTCTTCGCGCACAAGACCGTGCTGGCCAATGTCTCGCTCGCCCAGCTCAAGGTCCGCAAGCGCAAGAAAGACCAGTGCGACCTGCGGTCCCGGGAGCTGCTGGAGCGGGTCGGGCTCGCCTCCCAGGCGGACAAGTACCCCGCCCAGCTCTCCGGCGGTCAGCAGCAGCGGGTGGCCATCGCCCGCGCCCTCGCCATGGACCCCAAGGCCCTCCTCTTCGACGAGCCGACCTCGGCGCTCGACCCGGAGATGATCAACGAGGTGCTGGAGGTCATGCAGCAGCTGGCCCGGGACGGCATGACCATGGTCGTCGTCACCCACGAGATGGGGTTCGCCCGGTCCGCGGCCAACCGCGTGGTCTTCATGGCCGACGGCCGCATCGTCGAGGACCGCACCCCGGAGGCCTTCTTCACCGCCCCGGAGACCGACCGGGCCAAGGACTTCCTGTCCAAGATCCTCAAGCACTGACGGGAGGCTCCCTGTTGCGTACGAGAAAAATTCTGGCCGCCTGCGCGGGCCTGCTGCTGGCCGTCCTCGCCGCCGGCTGCGGGAAGGAGGGCAGCCCCCCGGTGAAGGGGCCCAAGCCAGGCCAGCTGCCGGTCTACAAGGTCGACACCCGTTTCCGCCTGCCCGGATCGAAGACCTGGACCAAGGCCAAGAAGCGTGGTTATCTCCGGGTCGGGGCCAAGGAGGACCAGCCCTATCTCGGCGAGAAGGACCCGGCCACGGGTATCTACTCCGGATTCGACATCGAGATCGCCCGGATGATGTCGGCCTCGCTCGGCTTCGACCCGAAGACGATCCGCTTCATGACGATCGCCTCCGCCAACCGCGAGACCGCGCTGCAGAACGGGCAGATCGACTACTACGTCGGCACCTACACCATCAACGACCTGCGCAAGAAGCTCGTCGGGTTCGCCGGGCCGTATTTCATGGCAGGCCAGTCCCTGCTCGTCCGCACGGACGAGCACGACATCAACGGCCCACAGGACCTGGCCGGCAGGACCGTCTGCTCGGCCGCGGGCTCGACCCCGTACCAGCGCGTCGCGGCCGACTACCCGAAGGCGATCCTGGTCGCGTACGACACGTACTCGATCTGCGTCGACAACCTGCTGACGTACCAGGTCGACGCCGTCACCACCGACGACGCCATCCTGCTGGGCTTCGCGGCCAAGGCGCCCAAGGAGCTGAAGGTGGTCGGCAAGCCGTTCTCCGAGGAGCCGTACGGCATCGGCGTCCCGCGCAGTGACAACGCGCTCCGGTTCGCGCTCAACGACGCCCTTGAGGCCAACGAGAAGAACGGCAACTGGAAGAAGGCGTTCGAGGCCACGCTCGGCCTGTCCGGAGTGCCCGCGCCGACTCCGCCGCCCATCGACCGCTACCCGGCGACCTGAGGGGACGGGCACGACCATGGACGTACTCACACAGAACTTCGCGCTCTACGCCAAAGGCTTCCTCGGCACCCTCGAACTCACCGTCTACGCCTCGATCCTGGCGTTGGTCCTCGGCTTCGTCATGGCCTCGTTCCGAGTGGCGCCCGTCGGCTCGCTGCGGGTATTCGGCACCGTCTGGGTGACGGTGCTGCGCAACACCCCGCTGACCCTGCTCTTCTTCGCCGTCCTGCTCGGTCTGCCGCGCTTCGGTCTGGTCCTGCCGTTCAAGGTCTTCGCGATCCTCGCACTCGGCTGCTACACCTCCGCGTTCATCTGCGAGGTGCTCCGCTCCGGCATCAACACCGTGCCGCAGGGGCAGGGCGAGGCGGCCCGCAGTCTCGGAATGACCTTCGGACAGACGCTGGGCAACGTGGTGCTGCCGCAGGCGTTCCGATCGGTGATCCCACCGATCGGTTCGACGCTCATCGCCCTCGCCAAGAACTCGGCGATCGCGGGGGCGTTCAGCGTCATCGAACTGCTCGGCACCTACAAGACCCTCAACGAGCTGGGCTACAGCATCATCTGGACCTTCGTCTGGATCGCCGTCGGCTACCTGATCATCACGTTGTCCATCAGCGCGCTCTTCAACGTGCTGGAGAAGCGCTACGGAGTGGCCCGATGACCCACACGCCGGCCGCCACCGCGCTCTACGACATCCCGGGCCCACGGACCCGTAAACGCCACTTCGTGTACGGAATCGCCTCGACGGCCCTGATCATTGCCCTGGTCGGCTGGGTCATCTATCTGCTCTTCGAGACGGAGCAGTTCACCAGCGCCAAGTGGACACCCTTCGAGTACAAGGGCATCCAGGAACTCCTGCTGCGCGGACTCGGCAACACACTCAAGGCTTTCGCCTACGCGGCGGTGCTCTCACTGGTCCTCGGGGCGGTCCTGGCCGTCGGCCGCCTCTCCGAACACCGGGCGGTGCGCTGGCTGGCCACGCTCGTCGTGGAGTTCTTCCGGGCCATGCCCGTCCTGGTGATGATCTTCTTCATCTTCGTGGCGCTGAAGGTGCAGCCGCTGCCCGCGCTGGTCGCCGGACTGACCCTCTACAACGGCTCGGTGCTCGCCGAGGTGTTCCGTACCGGCATCAACTCGGTGGAGCGTGGCCAGCGCGAGGCCGCGTACGCACTGGGGATGCGCAAGACGCAGGTCATGACCTTCGTGCTGGCCCCCCAGGCGGTCCGCGCCATGCTGCCCACCATCATCAGTCAGTTGGTGGTGGCCCTGAAGGACACCTCGCTCGGCTATCTGATCACGTACGAGGAGTTCCTCCACGCGGGCAAACTCATCGCGTCCAACCTCGACTACGATCTTCCCTTCATCCCCGTGGTGATGGTGATCTCGCCGATCTACATCGGGATGTGCATGCTGCTCTCCTGGTTCGCCACCTGGGTGGCCAAGCGGGAGCGGCGCAGTCCGAAGACGGAGGCCGTGGAAGTCGCACCGGCCGAACCAGGAACGCTGCTGCCGGGAGTGCAGTAGCCCGGGACCGGCCGTACGGCGGTCCGGAGGAGCGGTACCCGCCCGGCAGCAGCCGGTGATCACTTCTCGCGCAATGGGACGGACCGGTACGAGGGGTCCGCGCCCGGCGAGGAGAAGGTCAGCTGTGCGCCGGCAGGGTTGTGCTCGATGTACAGGGGGTCGACGGTGGGGTCAGCTGAGCGCGCTCTTCGCCTGCCAGTCGGTCCAGGACACATTCCACGCCCCGTAGCCGTTGCCCTCCGCGACCGTCCCCTTGGCGTCCGCGCCGGTGATCTCGAACGGGTCGCCGACCTGGGCCTTCCGGTACAGCTCCGCGGCGTTCGCATCGCTCATTCCCACGCAGCCGGAACTGTGGTTGGCGACCCCGAAGTACGCGGCGTTCCACGGCGCGGCATGGGCGTACATCCCCGACCAGGTCAGCCGCATCGACGAGTCGACCATCTTGTCGTACGCATCGCCCAGACCGACCGTCTCGGAGCGCATGTTGATCGTGCCCTCCTTCGCCATCAGTACGGCGGTGCCCCGCCAGGACGCCTTCTGGCCGCCCGGGGTGCCCGCCGACATCGGCACGTCCATGACCGTCGTCCCGTCCCGGTGCAGCGCCAGCCGGTGACGGTCGAGGTCGACCTTGACCACCTGGTTGCGGCCGATGGTGAAGGTCGTCCGGTAGTCGCGCACGAACCAGCCGCCGGCCGTTCCGGAGTCGATGCCGTTGAGGCCGGCGTCGAGCGTGACGCGGGTACCGGACTTCCAGTAGTCCTTGGGCCGCCAGTCGACGCGGTCCTTGCCGGAGTAGTCCTGCAGCCAGCCCCAGGAACCCTCGGTGTTGTCCGACGTGGACACCTTGAGTGCCTTCTCGACCGCCGCCTTGTCCTTCACCGGGTTGTCGAAGACGATCGACAGCGGCTGGGCGATGCCGACCGTGGTGTTCTTGCCGGGGGCGAGCGTCAGCTTGTTGACCTTGTCGGCCTCGGCTGTCGAGAAGCCGGCGCGGTCCGTGCCACCCCTGCTGTCCGTCGCCTCGACGCTGTACTCGGTGCCGGGTGCGGCGACCCGGTCCGAGGTCCAGCTGCGGCCGTCGCCGGATATCCGGCCGGTGAGCGCGTCGCCCTCGGCGGCGGTCACCTTCACCGTCTTCAGCTTTCCGTCAGCCAGCGTCACCTTCACCGGCTTGCCCGCGGGGGCCCCGGTGCCCTGGAGGTTCACCGAGATCCTGGTGTCCGGAGCCTGAGAGGTCCCGGCGGCGTGACCGGAACCGGCGTCCGAGGCGGCAGCGCCGCCGGAGCAGGCGGTCAGGGCGGCGCCGAGCACCGCTGTTCCGGCTATCAGGGTGAGCCGGGCCGGGCGGGCCAGGGGTGCGGTACGGCGTATGTGCCGGCGTGCAGAGGACAACGAAAAACCTCCAGGGCTGTGCTTCTCACCGGTGGAGAGGCATTCACCAGACTTTAGGTTTCTCGAATCCCTGACAAACCATGGATTCCGTTGTGTGACAAGGAATGGAGCGCAACGGTCATCGTTTCGTCACATGCGCCGCTCGGACCCGTCATGGACCGCTGTGAGCATCCTGTGCAGCCCCGCCGAGCCGAGTGGAGGGGCGGGACCAGGGGAGGGCCACGGACATGTCAGCGCTGCTCGCGACCGGTGACCGCAGAGGTGAACAGGGGATGCGGATACGCAGCCTCACCGCCGCCGAGCACCGGGCGGGTGTGACCGCGCGGCCCGGGGCGAGCTTTCTGCAGTATCCGTCCTGGGCCGGAGTGAAGGACCGATGGACGTCGGAAATGGTCGGATGGCACGGCGCCGACGGCGAATTGGCCGGCAGTGCCCTGGTCCTCTACCGGCAATTCCCGGGCACCCGTAAATACTTTGCCTATCTGCCGGAAGGGCCCGTGGCCGACTGGGCCGATCCGGAGATCGACCGCTGGCTGCGGCCGCTGATGGCGCATCTGCGGAAGGCGGGCGCCTTCGCCGTACGGATGGGGCCGTCACCGGCGTACCGCCGCTGGGACACCGCCCGGCTCAAGGCGGCCACCGGACCCGGCCGGAAGGTCCGCGATGTGCTGGCGGCCGAGGTGGACCCGCTCGGCACAGCAGTCGCCGACCGGCTCAGAGCGCGCGGCTGGCGACGGTGCGGCGGGGACGGCGACGCGGGCAACGACGCCGACGCGCAGCCACGCTACGTCTTCCAGGTGCCGCTCGCCGGACGCACCCCTGACGGCCTGTGGGCGGGGCTCAACCAGGAATGGCGCCGCAACATCCGCAAGGCCGAGAAGTCCGGTGTCCGGATCGTTGTCGGCGGCGCGGCGGAACTGCCCGAGTTCCACCGGCTGCTGCGGATCACCGAGGAGCGCGACGGCTTCCGGCTCGGCCGTTCCCTCGCGTACTTCCAGCGGCAGTACGCCGTGCTCAACGCCGAACAGCCCGGCCGGATGCAGCTCTATCTCGCCGTCCACGAGGGCGAGATCCTCGCCGCGCACACCATGATCAGCGCCGGGCGGCAGGTCTGGTACCAGACGGGCGCGTCCGCCGACCACCGGCGCGAGGTCCGCCCCAGCAACGCCCTCCAGTGGCGGATGATGCTCGATGCGCACGCCCTCGGCGCCGAGCTGTACGACATGCGCGGGGTACCCTCCACCCTTGACCCCGACGACCGCTCCTTCGGACTGCTGCGCTGGAAGCTCGGCACCGGCGGGCAGGTCGTCGAGACCCTCGGGGAGTGGGAGACACCGGTGGGCGGAGCCGCCAACAACACGCTGTACAGGGCGTTCCAGGCCTACCTGGCCCGCCGGTGACCGCCGCGCGGACGACCGGGCCGGTCGTGCACGAGGGGCCGGAGGGACGGCAGAAGCCGGGCTCGGTGCTGCGCAGCGGCGCCGTCATGGCCGCGGGCTCGATCGTCTCGCGGGCGACCGGGTTCATACGCTCGGCGGTCGTTGTCGCCGCTCTCGGTACCGGACTCACGGCCGACGGCTACACGGTCGCCAACACCGTCCCCAACATCCTCTACATGCTCCTGATCGGCGGGGCCCTCAACGCCGTGTTCGTCCCGGAGCTGGTGCGGGCCGCCCGGGAACACAGCGACGGCGGCGCCGCGTACACCGACCGGCTGCTCACCGTCTGCACGGTCGGCCTCGTCGCCCTCACCGCGCTCGCGGTCGTCGGCGCCCCGCTGATCGTCGGCACCTACACGGACTACTCCGGGGAGCAGGCGGAGCTCACGATCGCGCTGGCCCGCTACTGCCTGCCGCAGATCCTCTTCTACGGGCTCTTCACCCTCCTCGGCCAAGTACTGAACGCCCGGAACCGGTTCGGCGCGATGATGTGGACACCCGTCCTCAACAACGTGGTCATCATTGCGGTGTTCGGGCTCTATCTGGCGGCCGTGGCAGGTTCCGGCGGGGAGTTGACCGCCACCCACGCCCGGCTGCTGGGCTGGGGGACGACCGCCGGGATCGTCGTGCAGACGCTGGCCCTGGTGCCCGCGCTGCGGGCCGCGGAGTTCCGCTGGCGGCCCCGGTTCGACTGGCGGGGGAGCGGTCTGACCCGCCCGCTGCGGTCGGCCGGCTGGCTCGTCATGCTGGTCCTGGCGAACCAGGGCGCCTATTGGGTGGTGACCCGGCTCTCCACCATCACCGGACAGCACGCCGTCGAGCAGGGGGTGGTGGGCGGCGCGGGCTACACCGCGTACAGCTACGCCTTTCAGCTGTGGGTGGTGCCGCAGGGCATCGTGACCGTCTCGCTGGTCACGGCGCTGATGCCGCGGATGAGCCGGGCGGCGGCCGACGGCGACCTTGCCGGGGTGCGCCGCGATGTCTCGTACGCGCTGCGGACCACAGCCGCGGTGGTGGTGCCCGCGGCGGGTGCGTTCTTCGCGCTGGCGCCGTGGGTGATGGGGGCCGTGTTCGGATACGGACGGACCGGCGACGCCGACATCGCGGTGATGGCGGGGATGATGATGGCGTTCGCGCCGGGGCTCATCGCGTACTCCGGGCAGTACGTGCTGTCCCGTGGGTTCTACGCGATGAGCGACACCCGTACGCCGTTCTTCCTGAACCTGGTGATCGCGGCGCTCAACGCCGGGCTGTCGGCGCTCGCCTATCTGACGCTGCCTGCGCGGTGGGCGGTGACGGGGATGGCGGGGGCGTACTCGGTGGCGCTCTTCGCGGGTTTCGCGGTCACGGGGTATGTGCTGCATCGCCGGGTGTCTCAAGGCGCCGGGGGAACGCGGCCGGTGCTGTGGCGCTCGGCCGGACTGTGGGCGCATGCGCGGCTGGTGGTGGCCTGTGTGCCGGCGGGGGCGCTGGCGTACGGGGTGGCCCGGGCGTGCGACGGGTTCGGGGACTTCGCGGCCGCGGGGGCGGGTACGGCAGTGCTGCTGGGGGTGGTGGGGGTGTTGGCCAGGCCGCTGCGGTTGAGCGAGGTCAGTGCCGTGGTGGCTGCGGGGCGCGCGCGGATCCGGGGGGTCGGGGGCCGGTGAGAGGGTGCCGCTCGCGTCCGGCCGCCGATCCGTTTCTCCATGGCCGGACGGGCTTGATGATGTGCCGGACAGGTTCGATCGTGATCATTGGGATACTGGTGCCATGCCACGTGTGCTCCTGATCGAGGACGACCCCTCCGTACGGGAAGGGGTCGAGCTCGGGCTGCGTCGGCGCGGGCATGAACTGCGGGCCGTGGAGAGCGGGGAGGCGGGACTCGATGCGCTGGCGGAGTTCCGGCCCGATCTCGTCCTGCTGGATCTGATGCTGCCCGGCATGAACGGCGTCCAGGTCTGCCGTCGCATCAGGGAGTCCAGCCAGCTGCCGATCATCATGCTCACGGCACGCGGCGACGACTTCGACGTGGTCGTCGGGCTGGAGGCCGGGGCCGACGACTACATCGTCAAACCCGCCCGTACCGAGGTGATCGAGGCCAGGATCCGGGCCGTGCTGCGACGGCTCGCCGAGCCCGTCGGGCGCAGCGGCATCGAGTTCCACGGGGAACTCGCCGTCGACCGCGCCGGGCTGTCCGTCGCCAAGGCGGGGGAGCGCCTCCTGCTCGCCCCCTCCGAACTGAAGCTGCTGCTGCACCTGTCGGCCTCGCCCGAGCAGGTCTTCAGCAGGCAGCAACTCCTCGAATACGTGTGGGAGCACAGCTACCACGGCGACGCGAGACTCGTCGACGCCTGTGTGCGGCGGCTGCGGCAGAAGATCGAGGACGTGGCGGGCAGCCCTCGCTACATCCAGACCGTTCGCGGCTTCGGCTACCGGTTCGGGCCGCTCGCATGAGGCTTTTCGCCGCCCGGTTCGGCCTGCGCACCCGCCTCATATCCGCGTTTCTGCTGGTCGCGGCGATCAGCGCGGTCACCACCGCGACCCTGACCTACCGCGAGGCCCGGTCCGCGATCCTTCAACAGGCGCAGGACACGGCGGTCGCCCAGTTCCGCGACCGGATCACCGCACAGGCAATGCCCCTGCCGGTCGACGCGACCCGGCTGCTGACGATATGCCGGACCCTCGCCCGCGAGGGCAAGCCGCACACCTGGATCGTCTTCGCCGAATACGCGGACCTGAGGGTCTCGTCCTCGGACCGGCCCGTCTCCAACGTGATCACACCCGAACTTCGTGCCGCGGCCCGCAACAGCGCGCACGCGTCGTTCCAACGGGTCGTCAAGGACGGCAAACCCTGGCTGACGATCGGGATGCCCGCGATGTTCGACCGCGGCGAGGGGCGCCAGCCCACCGGGCTCGTCCTCTATGCCGTGATGCCGCTCCGTACGGAGGAGGCCAACATCAGCGCCATGGTTGCCGCGGCCCGCGACGGCGCCCTGCCCGCCCTTCTCATCGCGCTGGTGCCCGCTCTGCTCGCCGCCCGCAGTGTGCTGCGCCCGGTACGTGATCTGCGGCGGGCCGCCGCCGGTATCGGCCGTGGCGAGCTCGACACCCGCATCGAGGTGAAGGGCTCGGACGAACTCGCTGATCTGGCCTGGACGTTCAACGAATCGTCCACCAAGCTCCAGCAGTCCGTGGAGGAGCTTCGGCGGGCGGAGGAACGGGCCAGGCGTTTCGCCTCCGACGTCTCGCACGAGCTGCGCACCCCGCTCGCCGGGATGCTTGCCGTCACCGAGGTTCTGGACGAGGACGCCGCGCACCTGAACGCCGACACCGCGGCAGCCGTGCGGCTGATCAGCGCGGAGACCGGGAAGCTGGCCACACTGGTCGAGGACCTGATGGAGATCTCCCGCTTCGACGCGAAGGTCGCAGACCTCCATCCCGACGAGGTCGATGTCGCCGAGACGATCCGCAAGACCCTGCAGAGCAGACGCTGGGAGGACCGCGTCGGCACCGAACTCCCGGACGGGATACGCGCGGTGCTCGACCCGCGCCGTTTCGACGTGATCGTCGCCAACCTGGTCGGCAACGCGCTGCGGCACGGCGCCGAGCCGGTCTCCGTACGGATGTGGACCGAGCGGCGGGACGGGAAGGACCGGGTGGTGACTGAGGTCGCGGACAGCGGTCCCGGGATCGACGCAGCCGTGCTGCCGCACATCTTCGACCGGTTCTACAAGGCCGACGCGGCACGTACCCGGTCGGCGGGGAGCGGACTCGGTCTGGCGATCACGCAGGAGAACGTTTGGCTGCACGGTGGCACGGTCCACGCCGCCAACATTCCGTCCGGCGGTGCGGTGTTCACCGTCGAGCTGCCACGGGAGGGGGTGTGAGGCGGCTGCGCGCCCTGGTCGCACTGCTGGCGTTCGCGCTGGCGGCGACCGGGTGTGGCATCCGGGCCACGGACGTGGTCGAGGTCGGCGATCCGGCGACCGTGGACGTGGCGCCGGGGAGCGGGGAGGGCACGCTGCTGTACTTCATCTCCTCGTCCGCCCCGGGCATGCTGCTGCCCGTCGTACGGCAGATCGACATACCGGCGCAGACCACCTCCTCGGGTACGGGGGATCTGAAGAGCTCGTCGGGCAAGGCGCTCGTCCTGCTCTTCGGCGGCCCCTCCAGAGCGGAGAGGGACGCCGGAATGACGACGGAACTCCCCCAGACCCACGTTGGGTTGAGCCTGAAGGTGACTCGGAGCGGGGTGCTGGTCCGACTGGACGGCCCCGTCACCGGCCTTTCCGGACTCGCTCAGCAGCAGCTGATCTGCACGGCGGTTCACTCCGGCGTGCCCGAGCCGGGTGCGGCGGTGACGGTGTCCGGCACCGATGGCTCCGTCGGGCCCGCCCACTGCAACGTCTGACCACCCGCGGGCGGACTCGGGGACGAGCCCGTCGGGCCGGGTGCGATCCGGCCGGGGCCCGGAGCCGCCGTCCGGTCGTCGCTGGTGAACATCACCTCGGCGATCTTCGCCACCGGCATGCTCTGGACGGACAGCAGAATCATCTGGGCCCGCCGCCAGGTCACCACCGACCCGGTGCCCCTGCGGATGATTCGCAGCAGCCGCCGACCCTCGTCATCATCGATCTCGCGTACACACACTCGTTCTGCCACCCGCACACGGTGGCCGTCGCCCGCCGCCCGGAGAAGGACCCCGGACGGCGCGTCACATCACGACAGGGCAAACGTTGCCTGATCCGGCACTAGCCTGCGCCGACGCGGCCGGATTTCGCTCGGGCCGCGTCCCTGGCGTGCGAGGATTCCGCACCATGCGACCACTGACTGACGAGGACCCGTCACATCTCGGCCCCTACTGGCTGCTCGGCCGGCTGGGGGCGGGAGGTATGGGGCGGGTCTATCTGGCGCGGCACCGTGACGAGACGGGCCACGGTCTGGTCGCGGTGAAGACGATCAGGGCGGAGATCGCCGAACACCCCACCTTCCGGGCCAGGTTCGCCCGTGAGGTGCGTGCGGCTCGTCGGGTCGGGCATGTGTGGACGGCGCCGGTCCTCGATGCGGACACCGTCGGGACTCCCCCGTGGATCGCCACCGCCTACATCGCCGGTCCCACCTTGCAGGCCGTGGTGGACGGTGGTTTCGGGCCCCTGCCCTCGGCGTCCGCCCATGTACTCGCCCATCGGATGGCTCTGGCCCTCACCGCCATCCACCGTGCGGGGATCGTTCACCGAGATCTCAAGCCGTCCAACGTGCTGCTCACCGCGGCGGGGCCCAGGGTCATCGACTTCGGTATCGCCCGCGCCCTGGAGGGGACCGACGCCGACACGCTCTCCTCGACCGGTGCCGGGCCGGGTTCCCCCCGGTACATGGCACCCGAGCAGGTGCGCGGCCAGCAGGTCACCACGGCCGGTGACGTGTTCTCCCTGGGCTCCGTCCTGGCGTACGCGGCGACCGGCCGGACCCCGTTCGGGGACGGGGAGTCCGGGATCCACGCCCTGCTCTTCCGTATCGCCTACGAGGAGCCGGACCTCACCGGGATTCCGGAGTCGGTGGCCGACCTGGTGAGGGACTGCCTGGCGAAGGATCCGGCGGAGCGGCCGAGCACGACGCAGGTCGTCGAGCGGACACGGACCGCACCCGAGGGTGCGTGGCTGCCGCCGTCCCTGCTCGCCCGGGTGCACCGGTTCGCGGCGGAGCCGGTCCCTGCCGTGGCCTCACGCGATGAGGATCGGGCGGGCCCCGGCCCGGCGGTGCTCTCCGTCCACACGTCCGAGCCGTCCGCGAACCGGGACATGGGGCCGGAACCGGGCGTGGTGCACCTCTCCTCCCCGCCCGCCGAGTGCGGAACACGCACGGCCGTCACCCGGGAGCCCGCGCCGAAGCGCCGGCACGGGCGCGTCGTGGCCGCCGTGCTGACCGCCGGGGTACTGGTGGCAGTAGCAGGTGCGTACGGCCTCTGGGGCGGGGAGGACTCCCCCCGGGAGCACACCCTCGACGCGGCCGGCCCGGGCACCGACTTCTCGGGGGCGTGGATGACGGGGCGCGGCGAGGACGTTCCCCTGTTCGTGATGCGCCTGGACATACCCCGGCGTATCACCTCCGCGCACGGGGTACAGGTCGTGGCGGCCACGGGTGACGGCATCTGCCGGGGCAGCGCGGTCGCCACGTCCAGGAGTGAGAAGGCGCTGGTGCTCTCCGAGTTCACGATGGGGGCGGCCGGCTCGGGCCCGGCACGGACCTGCGGAGTGCCGCGCAGCATGCGCCTGGAAGCCGGGCCGGACGGCTCGATGGCCTGGGTGGAGGGCAGCACCTCGACCGACGTGGAGTACGTGGAGCCGGGAGCCGTGCAGGTGCCCGCCGTGATGCGCGGGGTCTGGCAGGACGGGAACGGACTGCGGATCACCTTTGGTGAAGGCGGACTCGGGTTGGTCTCGGTCACCGGTGAACTGGTCGCAGGCGCCCGTACGTGCCGCTGGGAGGCCGCCCTTCTCTCCTACGAGGACGGGGTGCTGCGGACGACCGGCGCTCAACCGGTCGCCCGCGCGCCGAAGTGTCAGGCGTCGCGGGGCACCTACGACTACCAACTGGTTGACCGGGACCCCAACGTCCTCGTGCGGTCCTCCTTCTCGGAGTCGCTCACCACCACACTCCACCGCATGAGGTGAGGCGCCGTTCGCGGTGGTCGCCCGCGCCCCGGCCGCCTGCTCACGAGGGCTGCCTGTCCTGACGAGACGTAGGAGGCGGAGTACCCTGCGCGGACGATCCTTCACTGGAGGTGCGCATGCGACGTTCCGTCGCGCGGAATGTGTCATTGTTGGGTGTTCTCGCTGCTGTCGTCTCGGTCGGGGCGGCCGCACCGCCCTCGTCCACACCGCCGATATCGCCGCCCCCCAAGTCGCCCGTCGCCGTGGGCTACGGCGGCGCCGTCGCCAGCGTCGACGCGGACGCCACGGCCGCCGGGATCGAGGTGCTCCGCAAGGGCGGCAACGCCGTGGACGCCGCCGTGGCGACCGCGGCAGCGCTCGGCGTGACGGAGCCGTACTCGGCGGGCCTGGGCGGGGGTGGCTACTTCGTCTACTACAACGCCAAAAAGCACACCGTGGAGACCATCGACGGCCGCGAGACCGCGCCGCGCAGCGCGGACTCCTCCCTCTTCCTGGAGGACGGCAAGCCCCTCGCCTTCACGGACGCCGTCACCAGTGGTCTGGGCGTCGGCACGCCCGGTACCCCGGCCACCTGGGCCACCGCGCTCGACGCCTGGGGCAGCAAGCCATTGAGCGGGCTGCTGAAGCCGGCCGAGCGGCTCGCCAGGGACGGCTTCGTCGTCGACTCCACATTCCGTTCGCAGACCGAGGGGAACCAGGCCCGGTTCGCCGACTTCCCGGACACCGCGAAGCTCTTCCTGCCGGGCGGGCAACTGCCCGTGGTCGGCTCCGTCTTCAAGAACCCCGACCTTGCGCGTACGTACGAGAAGGTGGGCCGCGACGGCATCGACGAGCTGTACCGCGGCGACCTGGCCGACGACGTCGTCCGGACCGTCCGCAAGCCGCCCGTCGACCCGAAGGCGAGCCGGGTCGTGCGCCCCGGTGATCTCACGGCGAAGGACCTGCGCTCCTACCGTGCCCTGCGGCAGGCCCCGACCAAGGTCGGCTACCGGGGGCTCGACGTGTACGGCATCGCGCCGTCCTCGTCCGGTGGTACGAGCGTGGGCGAGGCGCTCAACATCCTTGAGAACACTGATCTTTCGCGGGCGAGCGAGGCCCAGTATCTGCACCGCTACATCGAGGCGAGCCGGATCGCGTTCGCGGACCGCGGGCGGTGGGTCGGCGACCCGGCCTTCGAGGACGTACCGACGCGCGGACTGCTGAGTCAGCGGTTCGCCGACTCGAGGGAGTGCCTGATCAAGGACGACGCGGTGCTGACCAGCCCGCTCGCCCCCGGCGACCCGCGCCATCCAGCCGACTGTGCGAACCGTGGAACGGCCGCCCCGACGACGTACGAGGGGGAGAACACCACACATCTGACGGCCGCCGACAAGTGGGGCAACGTCGTCGCGTACACCCTGACCATCGAGCAGACCGGCGGCAGCGCCATCACGGTTCCGGGGCGCGGCTATCTGCTCAACAACGAGCTGACGGACTTCTCGTTCGCGCCCGCCAACCCGGCGGTGCACGAACCGAATCTGCCCGGTCCGGGCAAGCGGCCGCGGTCGTCGATCTCGCCGACGATCGTGCTGAAGCACGGGCAGCCGGTACTGGCCCTGGGGTCGCCGGGCGGCGCGACGATCATCACCACGGTGCTGCAGTCACTCATCGGCACGGTCGACCGCGGTCTTCCGCTCGTCGATGCGATCGCGGCGCCACGCGCCAGTCAGCGCAACTCACCGACGACCGAGCTCGAACCCGCACTGTGGAACAGTCCGCTGCGGGCGGAACTGGAGTCGCTCGGCCATGCCTTCAAGCTGAACCCGGAGATCGGGGCGGCCACCGGTGTGCAGCGGCTGCCGGACGGGAGGTGGCTCGCGGCGGCGGAGAAGGTGCGGCGCGGCGGCGGATCCGCGATGGTCGTGACGCCGAGCGACTGAAGCTGATCATGCGTCAATAAAATGAGCCACGGGGCTGGTTCGGGGCCGGCAGGCGGCAACGGACCGGCCCTGTGGCCGTGACGGGGGCATGGGTACGGGTTGTTCAGAGGGCGGTGAGGACGCGGGGCCCCTCGTCCGTGATCGCCACCGTGTGCTCGGCGTGCGCCGCCCGGCTGCCGTCGGAGGTGCGCAGCGTCCAGCCGTCCCGGTCCGGATGGAACGCGTCATGCCCGCTGCCGATCAGCATCGGCTCGATCGCCAGCACCATTCCGTGCCGCAACGGCATGCCACGGCCCGGTCGTCCCTCGTTGGGGACGGCCGGGTCCTCGTGCATGGAGCGGCCCACGCCGTGGCCGCCGAACCCTTCCGGAATGCCGTATCCGGCCGTCCGGCAGACCGTTCCGATCGCGTGTGCGATGTCCCCGATCCGGTTGCCGACGACCGCCGCCGCGATCCCCGCGTCCAGTGCGGCGAACGCCGTGTCGATCAGCCGGGTGTCCGCGGGCCGGGCGCGGCCGACGGTGAAGCTGACGGCCGAGTCGCCGACCCAGCCGCCGAGCGTCGCGCCCGCGTCGATGCTCACCAGATCGCCGTCGCGCAGCCGCTGGTCGGTCGGGATGCCGTGCACGATCGCGTCGTTGACGGACGCGCAGATCACCGCGGGGAACGGGGTGGGTGCGAAGTGCGGCCGGTAGTTCAGGAACGGCGACCCGGCGCCCGCCTCGCGCAGTACTCCGCGCGCCACCTCGTCGAGTTCGCGCAGCGACACACCGACCGCCGCCGCTTCCCGTACGGCTGTCAGGAGCTGGGCCACGACCCGCCCGGCCTCGCGCATCGCCTCTATGGATGTATCCGTCTTGAGTTGCACCATGCCAATTACTATACCGATCGAAGCGGTATGAGAATAACGGCGGTATGAGAATAACGGTGGCAGTAGAATGGCGGCATGGTACGAACGCCTCTCACTCCGCAAGAGCGCCTTCGCGGCGAACGGCTCGGTCGTCTGCTCCGCGAGGCGCGAGGCGCGCGCAGCATGGTTGAGATCGCCGCGAGCGCCGGAATCTCCGCCGAGACGCTGCGCAAGATCGAGACCGGTCGCGCCCCGACCCCCGCGTTCTTCACCGTTGCGGCACTGGCCGGCGCGCTCGGCCTCTCCATGGACGATCTGCTGATCCGCTGCGCCGAGGAACCGGACGCGGCCGTCTGGCTGGCCGGGTAGCACCGGGTGGCGCCGCTCGACACGGCCTGCGCGCGGACCCGGGAGCATCTTCCGGAGCTGGTGAGCGCGCGCGAGGCATACGCGTCCGGTCGCGGGCATCGCGGGTGCGCCCGGCTGACCCGCGGAAACCTGTCGACGATCTCCAGCCCGGCGATGGCCCGCAGCACGTCGAGGAGGCGCCGGCGGAGACCGGGGCGGCGACGGCCGGCAGGGCGCTGTCCTTGAACACCGTTACGACGAGCACCACGGCCACGGCGTGGAGCACTGTCCACGAGCCGATCACCCGTACCTGCTTCCTGCCGGGCGGGATCTGTCGGCGTGGCATCTGCTCTCCCCTGGGGAGGGAGGAGAGAGTGTGAACCGCACGGGTGCGAAACATGATCGACTCGGCCGGTTCACGGCGATGGTCTTGCCCCGCCGTGTGGCGGGGCTTACGTTCTCCTCCTGTGTACCGAATCTACGTGCGTAGAAAACGCGTAGAGGCTCTCTGACGCCGCGTCGAAGGAGCAGCTCATGTCCCACGTCGTACGCGCCGCACTCGTCCAGGCGACCTGGACCGGCGACACCGAATCCATGATCGCCAAGCATGAGGAACATGCTCGCGAGGCCGCCCGGCAGGGGGCGAAGATCATCGGCTTCCAGGAGGTGTTCAACGCCCCCTACTTCTGCCAGGTGCAGGAGCCCGAACACTACCGCTGGGCCGAGGCCGTCCCGGACGGGCCGACCGTCCGGCGGATGCGGGAGCTCGCCCGCGAGACGGGCATGGTGATCGTCGTGCCGGTCTTCGAGATCGAGCAGTCCGGCTTCTACTTCAACACCGCCGCGGTGATCGACGCCGACGGCTCGTACCTTGGCAAGTACCGCAAGCACCACATCCCGCAGGTCAAGGGGTTCTGGGAGAAGTACTACTTCAAGCCCGGAAATGCCGGCTGGCCGGTCTTCGACACCGCCGTCGGCAAGGTCGGTGTCTATATCTGCTACGACCGGCACTTCCCCGAGGGCTGGCGTCAACTCGGGCTTAACGGGGCCCAGTTGGTGTACAACCCGTCCGCGACCTCGCGCGGCCTCTCCAGCTACCTCTGGCAGCTGGAACAGCCCGCGTCCGCCGTGGCCAACGAGTACTTCGTCGCCGCGATCAACCGCGTCGGCCAGGAGGAGTACGGCGACAACGACTTCTACGGAACCAGTTACTTCGTCGACCCGCGCGGCCAGTTCGTCGGGGAGGTGGCCAGCGACAAGGAGGAGGAACTCCTCGTCCGCGACCTCGACTTCGGTCTCATCGAGGAAGTGCGCCAGCAGTGGGCGTTCTACCGGGACCGCCGCCCCGACGCGTACGAGGGACTGGTGGAGCCGTGAGCAGTCTCCACCACCGCCACCTCGCCGTCAGCCCCGAATGGCTCGCGCTCTACTACCGGCACCCCCTGGAGCTCACCCACGGCGAGGGCCGCCATGTGTGGGACGCGGACGGCAACCGCTACCTCGACTTCTTCGGCGGCATCCTCACCACGATGACCGCTCACGCGCTGCCCGAGGTGACGAAGGCGGTCACCGAGCAGGCCGGGCGGATCATCCACACCTCGACGCTGTACCTCAACCGGCCGATGGTCGAACTCGCCGAGCGCATCGCCACACTCTCCGGCATCCCCGACGCCCGGGTCTTCTTCACCACTTCGGGCACCGAGGCCAACGACACGGCGCTGCTGCTCGCCACCACGTACCGCAGGTCGAACCAGATCCTCGCGATGCGCAACAGCTACCACGGCAGGTCGTTCTCGGCCGTCGCCATCACCGGCAACAAGGCCTGGTCGCCGACGAGTCTGTCCCCGCTGCAGACGCTGTACATCCACGGCGGGGTCCGGACCCGCGGCCCGTACGCGGAACTCAGCGACGCACAGTTCATCAAGGCGTGCGTGGCCGACCTGGAGGATCTGCTCGGGCACACCCGTGACGCCGCTGCGCTGATCGCCGAACCCATCCAGGGTGTCGGCGGATTCACCTCCCCGCCCGACGGCCTGTTCGCGGCGTTCCGCGAAGTGCTGAGCCGGCACGGCATCCTGTGGATCTCCGACGAGGTGCAGACCGGCTGGGGCCGTACCGGCGAACACTTCTGGGGCTGGCAGGCACACGACCGGAACGGCCCGCCGGACATCCTCACCTTCGCCAAGGGCATCGGCAACGGCATGTCGATCGGCGGCGTCGTGGCCCGCGCCGACGTCATGAACTGCCTGGACGCCAACTCCATTTCGACGTTCGGCGGCTCGCCGGTCACCATGGCTGCCGGCCTCGCCAACCTCTCGTACCTCCTGGAGCACGACCTCCAGCGCAACGCGCGACGCGTCGGCGGACTGCTCATCGAGCGGCTGCGGGCGATCGTCGCGGGCTCGGAGTGCGTACGGGAGGTGCGCGGCCGGGGCCTGATGATCGGCATCGAGCTGGTGAAGCCCGGCACCGACGAGGCCAACCCGGAGGCGGCAACCGCGGTGCTCGAAGCGGCACGCGAGGGCGGGCTGCTCATCGGCAAGGGGGGCGGACACAACACCAGCGTGCTCCGGATCGCCCCGCCGCTGTCGCTGTCCATCGCCGAGGCGGAGGAGGGCGCGGAGATCCTCGCCGCCGCACTGCACGCGGTGGGGTGAGGCGAGGGTGTGTGCCGGCGGGCCGGTCGTGCCTGTGCGACTGGACCGCCACCACGCCCCCGCCCACCGGTTCAGGAGCTGCGCCCGGGGGCCCGCAGACGCGCACTGACACGGTGACCCGGCGGGGGAGGAGCGCGGCCGGACCCCGCGGAGGCGCGGGGTCCGGCCGGTCGGTCGGGGTGGCTCGGTCAGCCCGGCCGACCGGGCGGGTTCATTTGAGGTCAAGTGGCGTGGGCGTGGTGTGACCGGGCAGTCGCGATCGGCCGCATGACGGCGACGCGACTACGGCATGGACTGCCTCGCCTCGCGCTGGTGGGGGATCGTGACCGGCGTCGCTCCCGGCTGCACGGTCACGGTGCGCAAGACCGCCAGGGGCGGGGGGCAACCCGCGTCGATCGTCGGCACGCCCACCGTCGGGCGGGGCAGCGGCCGACGTCCGCACGGCGACCCACTGCCGAGCCAGGATTGTCTCCCCCGCGACTCGCGTTCGAGGAGTTATTTGTTCAAGGTTCGGTACGGCCCGGCCGCCGAGGACCGTGGCGGCGAGGGACGTGCATGCGCTCACCCGGAGGCGGCCGGCCGTGCCGGACGGCTCACCTGCCGTCCCGTCCCCGTACCGATGTATACGACATGACGTGGCGCCGGCTTTGGGCCGACGGGGTACGCCATGCCCGGAAACGGAAACGTTTTCAGCGGTTGGCCGCAGCGGTATTGCCACAGTGGGTAACCCACTTCTACGTTCTTCACCACGCACCTTGTCTACGTGCGTAGACCCATTCCGCCAGAGTGAGGAGGGGTACATGAGCCGCACCGTCATCCACGGCGGCCTCGTCGTCACCGCGTCCGACGAACTCCACGCCGACGTACTCATCGAGGGTGGCCGCATCGCCGCGCTCGCCGCGCACGGCACCGACGCGGCCACGGGCTGGACCGCCGACCGGACCATCGACGCCACCGGCAAGTACGTCATCCCGGGCGGTGTCGACGCGCACACGCACATGGAGATGCCCTTCGGCGGCACCTACGCCGCCGACACCTTCGAGACCGGGACCAGGGCTGCCGCCTGGGGCGGCACCACCACGATCGTCGACTTCGCCATCCAGACCGTGGGGCGCGCGGTCCGCGAAGGACTCGACGCCTGGTACGCGAAGGCCGACGGCAACTGCGCCATCGACTACGCCTTCCACATGATCCTCTCCGATGTGAACGAGTCCTCGCTCAAGGAGATGGACCTCCTCGTCTCGGAGGGCGTCACGTCCTTCAAGCTGTTCATGGCGTACCCCGGTGTCTTCTACAGCGACGACGGCCAGATCCTGCGCGCCATGCAACGGGCCGCAGGGAACGGCGGGCTGATCATGATGCACGCCGAGAACGGCATCGCGATCGACGTCCTCGTCGAACAGGCACTGGCCGCGGGCCGCACCGACCCGCGCTACCACGGCGACGTCCGCAAGGTGGCGCTGGAGGCCGAGGCCACTCACCGTGCCATCCAGCTCGCCCGTGTCGCCGGATCCCCGTTGTACATCGTGCACGTCTCCGCCGACGAGGCCGTCGCCGAGCTGGCGGCCGCCCGCCACAAGGGACTTCCGGTCTTCGGCGAGACCTGTCCGCAGTACCTGTTCCTCTCCACCGACAACCTCGCCGAGCCGGACTTCGAGGGCGCCAAGTACGTCTGCTCGACCCCGCTCCGCCCGAAGGAGCACCAGGCGGCCCTGTGGCGGGGGCTGCGGACGAACGACCTCCAGGTGGTGTCCACCGACCACTGCCCGTTCTGTTTCGTGGGCCAGAAGGAGCTGGGCCGGGGCGACTTCTCGAAGATCCCCAACGGCCTGCCCGGGGTGGAGAACCGCATGGACCTCCTCCACCAGGCGGTCGTCGACGGGCATATCTCGCGACGCCGGTGGATCGAGATCGCCTGCGCGACTCCGGCCCGGATGTTCGGCCTCTACCCGCAGAAGGGCACGATCACCCCGGGCTCGGACGCGGACATCGTCATCTACGACCCGCACGCCACCCAGACCCTGTCGGCCGGGACCCACCACATGAACGTCGACTACTCCGCGTACGAGGGGAAGACGGTCACCGGCCAGGTCGACACTGTCCTCTCCCGCGGCGAGGTCGTCATCGACCACCGCAAATACGTCGGCCACGCTGGCCACGGCACCTTCATCCCGCGCTCCACCTGCCAGTACCTGGGCTGAACCACCCCGGACCTCACCGCACCGACTTGAACTTGGAGGTCCCGCGTGGACTTCGGACTCGTCCTGCAGACCGACCCGCCCGCCTCGCAGGTCGTCGGCCTGATGCGCCGGGCTGAGCGCAACGGCTTCCGTTACGGCTGGACCTTCGACTCCGCCGTGTTGTGGCAGGAACCCTTCGTCATCTACAGCCAGATCCTCGCCAACACCACCAAGCTCCACGTGGGCACGATGGTCACCAACCCGGGAACGAGGACCTGGGAGGTGACGGCCTCCACGTTCGCCACCCTCAACGACATGTACGGCAACCGGACCGTCTGCGGCATCGGGCGTGGCGACTCGGCCATGCGCGTCGCCGGCCGCAAGCCCAACACCCTGGCCCGGCTGGGCGAGGCCATCGAGGTCATCCGTGACCTGGCGGAGGGGAGGGAGGCCGAGGTCGACGGCAGCCCGATCCGGATCCCGTGGATCAAGAACGGGAAGCTGCCCGTGTGGATGGCGGCGTACGGACCCAAGGCGCTCGCCCTCGCCGGGCAGAAGGCCGACGGGTTCATCCTCCAGCTCGCGGACCCCTTCCTGACCGAGTGGATGGTCAAGGCGGTCCGGCAGGCCGCCGCCGACGCCGGCCGCGACCCCGACGCCCTGACGATCTGCGTCGCCGCCCCCGCCTACGTCACCGCCGACGACTCCCCGCAGGCGCTGGCGCACGCCCGCGACCAGTGCCGCTGGTTCGGCGGCATGGTCGGCAACCACGTCGCCGATCTCGTCGCCAAGTACGGCGAGCACTCCTCGATGGTCCCCGAGGAGCTCACCGCGTACATCAAGGACCGGCAGGGCTACGACTACTCCCACCACGGCCGCGCCGACAACCCCGACACCACCTTCGTCCCCGACGAGATCATCGACCGCTTCTGCCTCCTCGGCCCCGCAGAGGCCCACATCGACAAGCTGCGTAACCTGAAGGACCTCGGGGTCGACCAGTTCGCCGTCTACGACATGCACGACAACCGCGAGGGCACCATCGACGCCTACGGCACCGACATCATCCCGGCTTTCCGCTGATGGCCGTCGCAGATGTCGAATTCGAGCCTGTCAAAGGAGCACGCTCGCCAGCAGGGCTCCCTTGTCGAGCCCGACCGGCCCCGCTTCGGCTTCGCGCACGTCACGGCTCTTATCACCGAGTAGCTCACCGTCATTGAGTAGGCCGTCAACGGCCAGGTCCTCGACGACGCACCCGACCAGCACGCGCCGCTGGTGCCGGTCGGGTGAGGCAGGAGTCGAGGTTTCTGTCAGCCGATTCGCGGGATCTGCTGGGTGACGCAGTGCAGTTGGCCGCCGTTCCAGGCGAGGGTGCGGGCCGATACGCCCACCACCTCGCGGCCGGGATACAGGCTGCCGATGATGCTCAGGGCCGTGCTGTCCTCGGGCACCCCGGCGAGCGGGACGATCACTCCGCCGTTGACGGGGTAGTGGTTGGTGTAGCTGAAGACGACGACGTTCCGGCTTGAGTCGAACCATCGGGGCTGGGCGTGGATCTCGGTGAGTTCGAATCTGCGGCCGCGGGCGTCCGTGCTTGCCTGGAGCACCGCCTTGTTGGCTGCCATGCGCTGCTCGTTCGGGCTGCCGGTGCCGGGATGGGTGAGGATCAGCAGCTTGGCCGGTCCGACGTACGAGGCGCACAGGTCGACGTGTCCGTCGGTGTCGTAGTCCCCGTCGAGGCCGTAGGGGAGCCAGATCACTTTTTGTGCTCCGTACGCTTCGAGCAGGGTGCTCTCGATCTGGGCCTTGCTCATGGTGGGGTTGCGGTTGGGATTGAGCAGGCATTCCTCGGTGACGATGAGGGTGCCTTGCCCGTCCTGGATGACCGAGCCGCCTTCCAGCACCATGTCGATCGGCTTGCGGGGGACGCCCAGGTAGTCGCAGACACCAATGGGCAGGTTGTCGTCGTTGCCGTATGCGTACTTGTTGCCCCACCCGTTGAAGACGAAGTCGAGCCCGATCATCGCGGTGCGTGAGGTGTTGACGGTGAAGATCGGGCCGTTGTCCCGCGTCCAGCAGTCCCAGACGTCGTATTCGGTGACCTCGACGGTCGGCCCGCACTGTGCTCGGGCGTCGTCGGCCGTACCTGGGTGGGCGACCATGATGACGCGTTCGAACCTGGCGACAGCCCTGGCGAGTCCGGCTATTTCGGCCTGGGCCTCGAGCATGTGCCCGCTCCAGCCGGCGCCGCCGGTCTCGTGCGGCCAGGCCATGATGGTGCCGGCGTGCGGTTCGAACTCGCCCGGCACCGCGTAGCGTTGCGTGACGGGCGCAGTGTCGATCGCGGCGGCCGCCCGGCCGCCGAGTGCGACAGTCGATGCAGCCATCAGGGCGACGGCGCCGAAGCTGCGCCTGGACATCGCTGGTGTTGGCATCTGATCAATCCTCTTCCGAAGTGTGGACATGATGCGCGTGCTCTGCAGCCCATCCCGGACTCGCTCCTGCCGGGGGAGTGCCGGATCAGGTGCGTTTGGTACGTGTGCTTCGTGCCTGTTCGTCCGGCCCGCCGGGACGATCGTGGACACCGGGACCGGGACCGGGCGCGGCTCGGTCCCCGCGCGGGGTTACGCGTCGGCTCGGGCCGTGGCGAGTTGGGTCGGGTACAGCCGCTTGAACAGCGCCGCGTACAGTCCTGCGCCGATGACTGGGCCGACCAGTGCGGACAGGTCCGCTCCTCCGAGTACATCGGCGAGGGGTCCCTGGAAGTTCGTGGAGTTGATGCACAGCAGCGCGGCGGCGGTGCCGAGGATCTGCGCGGTGATGCCGGCCATGTTGACGCCCCCGTGGTACCAGTAGGCGCTGGTGGGGGTTTCGTTGTGCAGTCCGGGACCGCGGTAGCGGTTGCGGCGCAGGATGAGGTCCGTGACGCTGATGGCCAGGCCGGGGCCGAGGACAGCGACGGTGATTTCGAGGATCTGGCTGAGGGCGTCGATGAAGTCGGTGACGAACAGGGCATACGCGGTGATGGCGACGCCGGCGACGCCGTCGAGCAGGACGGCGGCCCACTGGCGGATCGGCAGACCGACGGCCTGCAGGGCGAGGCCGGAGCTGTACATGGTGAGGATGTTGCCGGCGACCGAGCCGATGACGATCGCGAGCAGGAACAGCGGGTAGAACCAGCCCGGCACGATCTCTTCCAGGGAGACCTGGGGATCGGTCATGTCGACGGCGGTCCCGGCGAGGACGCCGACCGCGCCGAGCAGGACCGAGGGGACGAACCCGCCCAGTGCGGTCCATCCGGCCACTGCGCGCGGTGAGGAGTCGGCGGGCAGGTAGCGGGCGTAGTCGGCGCCAGTGCCCCAGGACAGCGGGTTGGAAGCGATGATGGCGAAGCCGAGCAGCGCCATCGCGAGCAGGCCGCCGCCGTGCGGGGCGCCCTCGGGCTGCCGTCCGGGCTCGGCGTGGGCGACGACGAAGCCGGCGAGCACGGTCAGGGTGATGGTCAGCATCCAGGTGAACGCCGGGCTCAGGCGCAGGATGAGGGCGTGGCCGTAGACGCTGACCACGATGGTGAGGATCGCCAGTACCAGGACGACGGCCCAGCGGGTCGCGGTGGTGACCGCGACGCCGAGTTGGTCGAGGAGTGCGAAGCTGGCGAGTGCGCCCATGGCGAGGTTGATGGCCTCGTACGCCACGCACACCGACCAGTTCGTGATCACCGTCGATACGCGGTTGCCGCGGATGCCGAAGATGGCGCGGGTCTGGACGCTGGAGGGGGTGCCGGCGACCGGGCCGCTGATGGCGAGGATGCCGTTGAACGCCCAGAACAGGTTGCCCAGGACGACGACGATCAGCGCCTGCCAGGTGTTGAGCCCGAGGAGGACCAGGGTGCCGCCCAGGACGACGGACAGGTAGTTCACGTTGGCTGCGGCCCAGACGAAGAGCAGGTCGCGGGGGCGGCCGTGGCGCTCGTCGTCGGGGATGTAGTCGATGCCGCGGGTCTCGATGTGCGCCGCGTCGGGGGAGGTGGGTGGCGGCGCTTGATCGGTCGCGGTTCTGGTGGGTTCAGTGGTGGTCACGGGGGTCCTCCGGTTCATGCGGGGCGAACGGGCTAAGGGGGGGTCCGGTCCGGGGGGCGTTGCAGTGCTGGTGGTGCGGTCGTGTCGTACCGGGGGCCAGCGTGGATGCGGTCGCCCGGGAACGCGGTGTGGTCGCCGCTCAGCATGATCGGGACGGCGCGGAACGCCGTGATCGTCGCGACGGGTCTTCGATCGCCTCGATGTCGCCCGCGAACATCTCCACGTCACCCGCGTCCGGCACAAGCCGCCGGGTCGAACATCGGGCCATTGCGACTCCTGAGTGTTGCCCTGCTCGCGTTCCCTGATGTTAAAGTCAGAAGCAGGTGGCTGACTTTAAGGTCAGCTAGAGACCGAGGACAAGAGCTGTGACAGGATCGATGTCGTGACCGAGCAGGAAACCAGGACCGACGACGTGGCAGCGGACTCCGTCGGCGGCGCGCGGGAGGGCATCCTGCAGGCCGCCGTCGAGCTGATCGCCCGGGACGGCTTCGACGGCGTTCGCATCGCCGACATCGCCGCCCGCGCCGGTGTTTCAAGCGCGCTGGTGCATTACCACTTCACCGGCCGCGACCGGCTGCTGACCGGCGCGCTCGCGCACTCCCTCACCCGAGCCGAAGCCCGCCTCCCGGGCCGCACCCGACACGCCGACCGCGACACCCCGCCCCAACGGCTGGCCGACCTCATCGACTTCGGACTCCCGCTCACCCATGACGACGTCCTCGAATGCCGTCTGTGGGCCGAACTGGAGATCCGCTCCTCCGGATCACCCGAACTTGCGGCCACACTCACCGAGTTCCGCGCACGCATGCTGCGCCCGCTCGCCGCGGTGGTCGAAGACGGGCTGCACTCGGGAGACTTCCGTGACTGCGACCCCGCCGACGTGGCCACCGTCGCCCTCGCACTGCTCGACGGCCTCACCACCCGGCTGATCACCGAGACGTCCACGTCCACGCTCGGCCTGGCCGACGCCCGCCGCCTCGCCGCCGGCCAGATCACCCTTGCCGTCCACTACGACGGCGACCTGCCCTTCCTGCCCCTGCCCGACCCCGGCACACCATCCGTCGACCTGACGCCCCAACGCGCCACCCCCCGCCGCCGCCGCGCCCCACGCGCCCCGGCCCGCCCCTGAACGACGCCGGACCCAGCGGGGCATTCGCCCGGCCTGCGCGCCGACGGCATCGGTTTGATCTACGACGAGACCGGTCACACCGGGACGCCGAACGGGCGTACCCGCTGCCGAACTTGCCCTGAGTCGGGGACGCCGACGAGGCGTGCATCGGAGCCCCGCCGTCGCCCTGGTGGTCGACGGCGGCCTCGATCGCGGTGAGGTGCCGGGAGGCGGGACGCGCGATATCGCCGCCGGAGAACCCAACGGGAGTGCGGCGCACTTCCTTCTACGTAAACGGTGTTGACGTTTCTTTGGAACGCCGTTCGATCCTGCCTTGAACGGCGCACTGACCGGAGGTTCCATGCGACTCACCCCGACCGAGCGCGACCGGCTGCTGATCTTCACAGCGGCCGAGCTCGCGCGTGCCCGCCGCGCCCGCGGCCTGCGGCTCAACGTCCCCGAAGCCCACGCGCTGATCGCCGACACCGTCTGCGAGGCGGCCCGCGACGGCAGGCGCCTCGTCGAGGCCATCGACCTCGCACGCAGCGTGCTCGGCCCCGACGACGTGCTGCCCGGGGTCGTCGACATCGTCGGCGACATCCAGGTCGAGGCGGTCTTCGACGACGCCACCCGGCTCGCCGTGGTCACCGACCCGTTCCGGTCCGCCGAAGGGGCGGGTGCGCCGCCCACCCCGATCGACCGCGCCTGCCACACCGGCGGTTCGCGTACCGGCGGCTTCGCCGCACCGCAGCCCGACGAGGCCGGACGCGGCTCACTGGGCGACGAGGCGCCCGGTGTGGTGCTGCTCGGGGACGCCCCGAACGATCCGTTCGCAGACGCCGACGTGGTGACCGTCGACGTACGCAACACCGCGGAGGTGCCGGTCAGCGTCACCTCGCACTTCCACTTCTTCGAAGCCAACCCCCGGCTCCTGTTCGACCGTTCGGCCGCCTACGGGCGTCGAGCCGCGATCCCCGCCGGCACCACGGTGCGCTTCGACGTGGGCGCGACGGTCTCGGTCGGCCTGGTCCCGATCGGCGGCGCGCGCATCGCGATCGGCTTCGCCGGACTGGTCGACGGGCCGTTGGACGCGCCCGGCGCGAAGGGCGAGGCACTGCGCCGCGCGCACGCCTGCGGCTACCTCGACACCGGCGCCGATGTGACGGCAGAGCCCCGGATCTACAAGGAAGGTGAGGTCTGATGACTGCCGCGACCGGGGGATTCCTCGATCCCCGCGACTATGCCTCGACGTACGGCCCGCGCGCCGGCGACCGCATCCGGCTCGGCGACTCCGGGCTGATCATCGAGATCGAGTCGGACGCGCAGCAGCACGGCGAGGAGTTCCTGGCCGGGTTCGGCAAGACCGCACGCGACGGGCTGCATCTGAAGGCGGCGACGGTCCGCGAGACGTGCGACGTCGTGATCAGCAACGTCGTCGTCATCGACGCCGTGCAGGGCATCCGCAAGGTGTCCATCGGCATCCGCGAAGGCCGCATCGCCTCGATCGGCCGGGCCGGAAACCCCGACACGCTCGACGGCGTGAACGTGGTGGTCGGCACCGGCACGACGATCGTCTCCGGCGAGGGCCTGATCGCCACTGCGGGCGCCATCGACACCCATGTCCACCTGATGAGCCCGCGGATCATGGAGGCGTCGCTCGCCGCGGGCGTGACGACGATCGTCGGGCAGGAGTTCGGGCCGGTGTGGGGCGTCGGCGTCAACTCGCCGTGGGCGCTGCGACATGCCTTCTCTGCGTTCGACGCGTGGCCGGTCAATATCGCCTTCCTGGCCCGTGGTTCGTCCTCCGGCCGCGGCCCGCTCGACGAGGCGCTCGTCGAGGGAGGTGCGTCCGGCTTCAAGGTCCACGAGGACATGGGCGCACACGCGAGGGCACTGGACACGGCGCTGCGCGTCGCCGAGGACCACGACGTGCAGGTGGCCCTGCACACCGACGGGTTGAACGAGTGCCTGTCTGTCGAGGACACACTCGCGGTGCTCGAGGGCCGCACCATCCACGCGTACCACATCGAGGGCTGCGGTGGCGGGCACGTACCCAACGTCATGCGCATGGCCGGGGTCGCGAACGTCGTCGGCTCGTCGACGAATCCGACGCTGCCGTTCGGACGCGACGCGGTCGCCGAGCACTTCGGCATGATCGTTTCCGCGCACGACCTCAAGCCGGACCTGCCCGGCGACGCCGCGATGGCGCGTGACCGCATCCGGGCCGGGACGATGGGTGCCGAGGACGTGCTGCACGACCTGGGCGTCATCCCCATCACGTCGTCCGACGCTCAGGGCATGGGCCGCGCGGGCGAGACCGTCCGCCGTACGTTTGCCATGGCAGGCAAGATGAAGGCCGCACTCGGGCCCCTGGCAGGCGACCCCGCTGACGGACGGCACGACAACGCCCGGGTACTGCGCTACATCGCCAAGCTCACCATCAACCCGGCGATCGCGCACGGACTTTCGCACGAGGTCGGGTCGATCGAGCCCGGCAAGATGGCCGACCTCGTGCTGTGGCGGCCGGACCACTTCGGGGCCAAGCCGGAGCTCGTACTCAAGGCCGGGTTCCCCGCCTACGGCGTCGTCGGCGACCCCAACGCTTCCACCGACACATGTGAACCCCTGGTGCTCGGACCGCAGTTTGGCGCGCACGGCGCGGCCCCGGCGGAACTGTCGGTCGCGTTCACCAGCCAGGCAGCCGCCGAGACCGGCGGCGACCTGATGCCCACCAGGCGGCGCCGCGTCGGAGTGCGCGGCACGCGCGGGATCGGGCCCGCGGCGATGCGCTTCAACAACCGCACCGCCGAGGTCCGGGTCGCCGCCGACACCGGGTTGGTCACCCTCGACGGCGACCCGATCACGTCGGAGCCGGCCGACTCCGTCTCCCTCAACCGCCTCTACTTCCTCTGACCCACGACCCTCCACCCTCACCGAGCACCGGACAAGGAACTCCCGACATGACGAACACCCCGGCCGCAGACGGCTTCTCGATGCCCGCCGAGTGGGTCGAGCACGAGCGGACCTGGATGGCGTGGCCCACGTCCAACGCGACGTTCGAAGGCGGCGACCACGACCTGCACCACGCCCGCGTCGCCTGGGGCAAGGTCGCCGAGACCATAGCCCGCTACGAACCGGTCACCATGGTCGCCAACGTCGGCGAGGCCGACACCATCGCGCCGTACGTCGCCACGCCGCTCACCGTCGTCGAGCGCCCGCTCGACGACGCCTGGATCCGCGACAGCGGCCCGACCTTCCTCACCGACGGCGCGGGCAACCTGGCTGCCGCGGACTGGATCTTCAACGGCTGGGGTGCCCAGGACTGGGCCATGTGGGAACGCGACCAGCACACCGCCGAGCAGGTCATCGAACTGTCCGGCGCCAAGCGGTACGTGTCGCGTATGGTCAACGAGGGCGGCGGTATCCACGTCGACGGCGAGGGCACCGTCGTGATCACCGAGACCGTGCAGCTCGACAAGGGACGCAACCCCGGCTGGACCAAGGACGAGGTGGAGGCCGAACTGCGCGCGTACCTCGGAATCGAGAAGGTCATCTGGCTGCCGCGTGGCCTCACCCGCGACTACGACGTCAACGGGACCCGCGGCCACGTCGACATCATCGCCTCCTTCGCCCGCCCCGGCGTGGTCCTGTGCCACACCCAGCCCGACCCGGCGCACCCGGACCACGAGGTCGGCAGGGAGAACCTCAAGCTGCTGCGCTCCGCCACCGACGCGCGTGGGCGCGCCCTCGAGGTCGTCGAGATCCCGGCGCCGACCGTGCTGGAGGACGACGGCCACGGTTGGGTCGACTACAGCTACATCAACCACTACGTCGCCAACGGCGCGGTCGTGCTGTGCGGCTTCGACGACCCGCGCGACGAGGAGAACGCCGCGACCTTCGCGAAGCTCTTCCCCGGCCGCGAGATCGAACTGGTCGACGCCCGCGAGATCTTCGCGAACGGCGGCGGGATCCACTGCATCACGCAGCAGCAGCCCCGCGTCTGACGACACGAGCGCGAGTGTGGAACTTCCCTCCATCTCCCGCGGGAGCTTGCACTCGTGCGAAGGCGTGATCGCGGGGAGCGCCCGCGATCCACTGCTCGGCAAAGCAGCGTTCGCGGTGTGCTCGGTCTGCTCATCACACCGCGAACGCGGCCCCCGCTCCAGGGGTTTGGCCGACGGGGGTGATTCGATGTCGGCGGCCACCCCCAGGACCGGCCCGCCTATCCGACCGGGCAGAGGGGATCCTCATGCCGCCCACCCGCCGCAAACGCCTTGAACAGACTCGCGAGGCAGTGCTCCAGGCGGCCCTCGACGTCATGGCCCATGGCCCTGTGGTCGCGAGCATTCCGTCGTCCACGGTGCCCTGCCCGTGATCCGAGTTCCGGCGCGATCCGCTCGGAGATCAGGCGGATGGGCCACCATGTGCGTTCGATGCGGCAGCCCGGTCCTCAGGCGGCTACGAGACGTGCAAGGGGTGTTTCAACGAATTCAAGCTGTTCATGGCGTACCCCGGTGTCTTCTACAGCGACGACGGCCAGATCCTGCGCGCCATGCAACGGGCCGCAGGGAACGGCGGGCTGATCATGATGCACGCCGAGAACGGCATCGCGATCGACGTGCTCGTCGAACAGGCACTGGCCGCGGGCCGCACCGACCCGCGCTACCACGGCGACGTCCGCAAGGTGGCGCTGGAGGCCGAGGCCACTCACCGTGCCATCCAGCTCGCCCGTGTCGCCGGATCCCCGCTGTACATCGTGCACGTCTCCGCCGACGAGGCCGCCGCCGAGCTGGCGGCCGCCCGCCACAAGGGACTTCCGGTCTTCGGCGAGACCTGCCCGCAGTACCTCTTCCTCTCCACCGACAACCTCGCCGAGCCGGACTTCGAGGGCGCGAAGTACGTCTGCTCCACCCCGCTGCGGCCCAAGGAGCACCAGGAGGCGCTCTGGCGCGGCCTGCGGAACAACGAGCTCCAGGTCGTTTCCACCGACCACTGCCCCTTCTGCTTCTCCGGCCAGAAGGAGTTGGGGCGCGGAGACTTTTCGAAGATCCCGAACGGCATGCCCGGCGTGGAGAACCGGATGGACCTCCTCCATCAGGCGGTCGTGGACGGCCACATCTCCCGCCGCCGCTGGATCGAGATCGCCTGCGCCTCCCCGGCCCGGATGTTCGGCCACTACCCGAAGAAGGGCACCATCGCCCCGGGCGCAGACGCCGATGTCGTCATCTACGCCCCGCACGCCGAGCAGACCCTCTCCGCCGAGACCCACGACATGAACGTCGACTACTCGGCGTACGAGGGAAAGCAGATCACCGGACAGGTCGAGACCGTCCTCTCGCGCGGCGAAGTCGTCATCGACCGGCGGAAGTTCACCGGGCGTGCCGGCCACGGCATCTACACCCCGCGCGCCACCAGTCAGTACCTGGACTAGGAGCACCTGCCATGGACTTCGGACTCGTCCTCCAGACCGACCCGCCCGCCTCGGCCGTCGTGGGCCTGATGCGCCGCGCCGAACGCAACGGGTTCCGCTACGGCTGGACCTTCGACTCGGCGGTGCTCTGGCAGGAACCGTTCGTCATCTACAGCCGGATCCTCGAGCACACCGAACGCCTCGTCGTCGGCCCCATGGTCACCAACCCGGGCACCCGCACCTGGGAGGTCACCGCCTCCACCTTCGCCACCCTCAACGACATGTACGGCAACCGCACCGTCTGCGGCATCGGCCGCGGCGACTCCGCGATGCGCGTCGCCGGACGCAAGCCCAACACCCTGGCCCGCCTCGGCGAGGCCATCGACGTCATCCGCGACCTCGCCGAGGGCCGGGAGGCGACCGTCGACGGGCAGCCGGTCCAGATCCCGTGGGTGAAGAACGGCAGGCTGCCTGTCTGGATGGCCGCGTACGGTCCGAAGGCGCTCGCCCTCGCCGGACAGAAAGCCGACGGATTCATCCTGCAGCTCGCCGATCCGTTCCTCACCGAGTGGATGATCGAGGCCGTACGGGACGCGGCGGCGGAGGCGGGCCGCGACCCGGACTCCGTGACCATCTGCGTCGCCGCCCCCGCGTACGTGGGCGACGACCTCGACCACGCCCGCGAGCAGTGCCGCTGGTTCGGCGGCATGGTCGGCAACCATGTCGCGGACCTGGTGTCCCGGTACGGCGAACACTCCGGCCTCGTACCCGAGGCACTGACCGAGTACATCGCGGGGCGTGCCGGATACGACTACAGCCACCACGGGCGCGCCGGAAACCCGGACACCGCCTTCGTCCCCGACGAGATCGTCGATCGGTTCTGCCTCCTCGGCCCCGCCGAGGCGCACATCGAGAAGCTCCGGGCGCTGCGCGACCTGGGCGTCGACCAGTTCGCCGTTTACAACATGCACGATGCGCGCGAAGCGACGATCGACGCGTACGGCTCCGAGATCATCCCCGCCCTGTCCCGTCTGACCCGCGCCTCCCCCCACGGCTGTACGCGCCCCCTCCCCAGCCCGCACGGCACCGCTCCCGAGCGAAGGGTCCAGCCGCCATGACATCGACCGTCCCACCTACTCCACCGATCCCACCGCAGGACCGCATATCCGCGCCGCCGGACCGGGTGGAACTCGCCCCCTGAGCCGTCCCCGCCGACAACCGCTTCATCAACGAGGACCTGCTGCCCGTTCCCCTGGAGCGGCGCAACTGGACCACGTACAACTTCGCCGCACTCTGTATCGCGCAAGAGAAAACACGAACATGGGCGCGGGGCGCTGACCTGCGGGTTCGTGGGAGTGCCCGTCAGGCGGGAGGGGAAGGGTCCGGTTCGTCCGGGTTCGGCCTGTCGCCGTGGGCTGCTGCTGCATCTGGCTGAGCCGGCGCCTGCGGCCTTGGCCCCTTTCCCGCGAGCAGCGCCAGGGGCTGACTGTCGTCCCGCTCCCTTGTATGACCCCGAGGGCCCAGTGTCGAGCTCTCGGAAGGTCACTTTCCCCGCACGAGACTCCGCGAGCCGAGGTGGCTTCATGTCCTCCAGCGCACCGTCAATACCCGACACGTCCACGATCCAGCAGACCTATCCCGATGGCCGCGTCGCCCTCGCCGAGGGGGTCGTCCTGGACGACGCCCGGTTCGCCAACGACGACTTGGCGCCGGTGCCCGTCGAGAGACGCACCTGGGGTGTTTACAACTATGTGAGTCTATGGGTGGGAATGGCTCATAACATCCCGTCCTGGACCCTGGCCTCCGGTCTGGTCGCGCTCGGCATGGACTGGAAGCAGGCGGTCCTCACCATCGCGCTGGCCAACCTCATCGTGCTGGTGCCGATGCTGCTCACGGGGCATGCGGGGACGAAGTACGGGATTCCGTTCCCGGTGCTCGCGCGGGCGTCGTTCGGGATGCGGGGTGCGAATCTGCCGGCGCTGATTCGGGCGGCGGTGGCGTGTGCCTGGTTCGGTATCCAGACCTGGATCGGCGGCGAGGGGATCTTCCTGCTGGCCGGGAAGCTCTTCGGCAGCGGTTGGCAGACCGCCGGTCAGGTCGCTGGGCAGCCGTGGACACTGTGGCTGTCGTTCGGTCTGTTCTGGGCGCTGGAGATCGCGGTGATCGCGCGGGGCATGGAGACCCTGCGGCGGTTCGAGAACTGGGCCGCGCCGTTCGTGATCGTGGGCGCGCTGGCGTTGCTGGTGTGGATCGCGGTGAAGGCGGGTGGGTTCGGTCCGCTGCTGTCGCAGCCGTCGGCGCTGGGGTGGGGAAGCGGTTTCTGGAAGGTGTTCTTCCCGGCTCTGATGGGCATGATCGGGTTCTGGTCCACGCTGTCGCTCAATATTCCGGACTTCACCCGTTTCGGCGGCAGCCAGCGCGCCCAGATGCGTGGTCAGGCCCTGGGTCTGCCGACCACCATGACGCTGTTCGCGCTGCTCTCAGTGCTGGTCACCTCGGGCTCGCAGGCGGTCTACGGCGTCCCGATCTGGGACCCGATCGCGCTCGCCGCGAAGATGGACAGCGTCGCGGGGACGCTCTTCGCCCTGCTCGTGGTTTTGGTCGCCACCCTGTCGGTGAACATAGCGGCCAACGTCGTCAGCCCGGCGTACGACCTCGCCAACCTGGTCCCGCGCTTCATCAACTTCCGTACCGGCGCGCTGATCACGGGCGTGGTCGGGATCGCCATCATGCCGTGGCGACTGATCGCCAACCCGCACGTCTACATCTTCACCTGGCTGGGCGTCGTCGGCGGCCTGCTCGGCACCGTCGCGGGCATCCTGATCGCCGACTACTGGATCGTCCGCCGCACCCAACTCGCCCTGGACGAGCTGTACAGCCCTGCCGGCCGCTACTGGTACACGGGTGGCTGGAACCTGCGCGCCGTCCTTGCCCTCCTCGTCGGCGGCGTCCTCGCCATCGGCGGCTCCTACTCCACTGTCGACGCCAACGGCACCGCACAGGGCCCCTTCCCCACCGACGGCCTCATCCCCGTCCTCAAACCCCTCGCCGATTACGGCTGGGCCGTCGGCCTCGCCTCCTCCCTCCTCCTCTACACCCTCCTCAACCTTGGCGAACGCACCAGGCGCTGAGAGCCCGAAACCCAGCAGCTGCCCCCGCCCCGCGGCGCACCGCCGCGAGGCGGGGGCGTGCGCGCCATCCGCAGGGTGAGGACCCGGGGTGATCTCCTGCGGCAGGGGAGAACCGGCCTTGCTGCTGTGACACCGGGGTAGGAAGCCTGTACCCGGCGTACAGCCCGACTCGTCTGCCGCCACCTGCGGATTTGCCTCTGAAAGGGCCTCTGATCTGCGTCGGAGGCCCTTTCAGATCTTTCGGGGGCTTGCCGCGTCAGGCAGCGAAAAGTCCCTCGGAAGTCCCTCAGGCAGGGCTGAACGTCCCTGAAAAGTCCCAGGAGCGTCGGGGCGGGCGGCGCCTCTGAGCGGGTTCGGATCGATGGGGCATGACGCTGTCACGGTAGTTGGCGTCATAGACGTCCCTGACCAGTTCCTTGAGGTCGGTGTCCCGTAGCTGACGGGCGGAGGGCGATGCCTGCCGCTGTTTGTGGGCTCAGCGGCCGAGGTCGATGAGCTGCCCGGAGGATCTGCAGGCGCTGCCGGAGGCGATCCGGCCTTGGCTCGGTGTCGCTCGATCCGGGCGCGTACTTCCGGACTCCGGTAGAGGAAGTCCGTACTCACCCCGGCCTGGCGGGCCACTGCGGTGAAGCTGATGGGCTTGCCCGCCTTGGCCAGTTCAGCAAGCGGGACACGGTCTTTCCGGCGATGGTGATGGCGCCTGCGAGCGAAGTCATGCCAGCGGCAGCGCCGTGAAACGGCAGTCGAGGTCCTGGCTGCCGCGCGTCGTCACCCGGAAAGCCACGACGACCTTCTCCAGGTCGTACGCGGACAGGATCGGCCAGACCTTGTCACGCGAGGGGGATATGTTCAGCAGTCCGGACGTTTCCCCGATGGTGGCGTAAAGACCTTCCATGCCTGTGCTGGTCTTTTGTCCTCCAGTTCAATCTGAGCAGTTCATGCTGAGCGTCTACGTGAATAAGGACGTCGGCCTGACATTTGTTTTGTCTACGATGAGCAGGGCCGACGGGCATGGCACGCCCCATTTTCATCACCCCGTGAAGTGTCGATGTCGAGCACTCGGCATGTCAAGAAGATTCCTTTCCTTAGTTCATTTCGAGTGACCCTTGAGTGGCGACTGGTAGGGTCGCTGACCAGGATTTCATAGAATGAATGTATCGGCATCGACTGCTTGGAGTGCTTGATGTCCGAAGGTATTGGGGCAGAAGAGCTGTACTCGGCCATCGAGGAATCGGCTCGACTGGTCGATGCGCCATTTTCGCGTGACAAGGTCTGGCCGATCCTATCCGCGTACGAGGGTGGATTCTCGGCGAACGGCGGTGTCATCTTCAGTCTCCAGGCCAGCGAGCGGGTAGCGGAGATGGAGTATTCCATCCAGGTTTCTCCGGGGATCGATGACCCTTATGCCCACGCACTGGCGAGTGGAATTCTCGCGGAGACGGATCATCCGGCCGGCACCCTGCTCTCGGAGATCGTGGCACTGGCCCCCACCAGTGAGCACTACGTTGACTGCGGGATCGTCGGCGGTTTCAAGAAGATCTACGCGAACTTCCCTCATGACCCGCAGAAGGTGTCGAAGCTGGCCGACCTGCCGTCCATGCCGCGCGCGGTGGGCGAGAACGCCGAATTCTTCGCCCGCTACGGTCTGGATGACGTGGCGTTGATCGGCGTCGACTACAAAAACAAAACAATGAACCTGTACTTCCAGGCCCCTGCCGTCACTGCCGGAAACCTCGACCCGAAGACCGTGCTGGCCATGCTACGCGAAACCGGGATGAGCGAACCGAGCGAGGAGATGCTGGCGTACGCGGGCAAGGCGTACCGGATCTATACCACGCTCAGCTGGGACGCGAAGGAGATTCACCGGATCTCTTTCGCGCCGCAGCCGCGTCGCAGTATCGACCTGGCGGAACTTCCCGCCCGGCTGGAACCGAGGATCGAGCAGTTCATGCGGGCCACGCCGCACAAATACGCCGGTGCTCTCATCAATGCCTCGGCCGCCAAGTGGTCACACGAGCATGAAGTCCTGGACCTCGCGGCGTACTACCAGGTTTCCGCTGTGCATATGAAGGCAATCAAAGCGCAGGAAGGCCCCACCTCGTGACGACATCCGGTCGCGCCCAGCAGATACCCTTCGACTTCGACAACGGCAACTTCATCCGGGACTTGATCACTACTCATGGTGGCGGGGGCTATCCTCCGGCGGATGCCATGGCGCCGGGGGATGTGGCCTCGTATACCTGGCTGACCCATCTGCTGCAGACGTCGTGGTTCGACGCGCTGGCCCCCTACCACCCGACCGCCATCGGCGTGTACTGCCGTATCCCGCGCCGCCCCGCCAGCGAGTCCGCCACCAACCGGAACAAGAACATCGCCGGCCTGTACGCCCTGTACCAGGTGGCCAAGGCCGTGTTCGAGGAGCGGGAACCCGTCCTGCGGCAGGCGATGGGCGCGCTCGGCCTGGACCCTGACGACGAGTCCGAGGACCTGACCACCGCGGTCGGTATCGGCAACACGGCCGGCATGTCCGTCGTCGCGGCCCGCGCGCACGACGGCATGAACCACCTCGGTGACAAGGCCCGCATCTACAACGGCCTGCCCTATGAGGACTACACCGGCTACCGGCCGGTGAACACCGCCGACGAGCTGGCCGACCCCTCACACTGGCAGCCCGCGACCGAGCCGCACCGCCGCCGCATCGACGGCGGTCCGGGCGACAAGGGCGTCTTCACCGCCCAGCGATTCGCCACCCCACAACTCGGGCTGGTCACCCCCCAGACCTACAAGGACCCCAGCGAGTTCGCACTGGCCGCACCCGACCACCTCGACCACACCAACCCCAGCGCCTACCAGCACGCGGTGGACGAGGTCCTCAAGGCGTCGGCCGAACTCACCGACGAGCAGAAGGTCAAGGCGGAGTTCTTCGAACACACGCCCCTGTCGGTCACCCTGTCGCCGCGCGCCGCGGCCATGGCACACGACCTGGACCTGGACGGCTGGGTCCAGCTGTTCATGGTGACCTCGGTAGCGCGGTTCGACAGCCTGATCGCCGCCTGGCACCACAAGCGCGAGTACGACTCCGTACGGCCCTTCAGCGCCGTCCGGCACGTATACGGCAGCGACCCGGTGACAGCCTGGGGCGGGGTAGGCAAGGGCACCGTCGACGACATCCCCGCCGACGAGTGGACCGGCTACCTGCCCGTGGGTAACCACCCCGAATACCCCTCCGGCTTCACCACCCTGTGCGCCGCCCAAGCACAAGCGGCCCGGAGCTTCCTCGGCGATGACGCCCTGAACTGGACCCACGCCTTCCCGGCCGGCTCGACACAGAAGGAGCCGGGGACCGTCCCGGCCACCGACCTCGAGCTGACCTGGGCCACCTGGACCGACTTCGAGAAGGACTGTGCCGACAGCCGGGTATGGGCGGGCGCGCACTTCAAGAAGACCGTGGAGACCTCCCTCACCTTCGGTGCCCAGTTCGGCGACCTGGCCCACGAGTTCGTACAGCGACACGTCAACGGCAACGTCAAGGACTGACCAGCCTCTCCCACCACGGCGGCGGGCACCGGCACCGCAGCCCGCTGCCGCGCTCAACCTCATCCCGCTCTTCCCGCGAGCCCGGAGAGCGCACGGAACGGCCATCGATCCCTCTTCCATCCTCTTTAAAAATGAGACAAGGAAAATCATCATGACGACTTCCGGACGCTCTCCTGTCTCTGGCTTCTCCCCGCGACGCAGATCGCTGCTGGTCGGCGGTGCCTCGGCCATGGCGCTGTCCACGCTGGCCTTCTCCCGCACGGCCGGTGCCGTCACGAGCGATGAGCCGCTCAAGATCGATTTCGACCTGGACAAGGACAACTACATCAAGTGGGCTCAGCCCAGCGACGCGCAGGCCGGTCTGGAGGGCAGGCTGGCGTTCATCGGGCCGATGGACGTGACGGTCTTCCTGTGGACGAGCCGCGCGGCGATGCTGGCGGTGTTCGACGCGCTGGCGCCGTACCACGAGACCGCGGTCGGTGTGTTCTCCCGGATCCCGCGCCGCCCCTCCAGCGAGTCCGCCACCAACCGGAACATGAACATCGCCGTCGTCTACGCCCAGCTCGGCATCTGGAAGCGTATGCTGCCGCATGACACGGAGGGCGTGCGGCAGCTGATGGTCGCGCTCGGTCTGAACCCGGACGACGAGTCGGAGGATCTGACCAGCCCGGTCGGCATCGGCAACGTGGCCGCCAAGACCGCCTGGGAGGCCCTGAAGAATGACGGTATGAACGTCCTCGGCTACGAGGGCGGCCGCAAGTACAACCCCAGGCCGTGGGCGGATTACACCGGCTACGAGCCCGTGAACACGCCCTTCGAGCTGGTCAACCCCTCGCGCTGGCAGCCGCAGCTGATCCCGCACAACGGCCGCCGCCTCGGCGCTCCCGGCCACGGCGACATGGGCATCTTCGTCGCCCAGCACTTCATCACCCCGCAGGCCGGTCGGACCAAGGCGCTCATCTTCAAGGACCCGGCCCAGTTCCACCTGGCCCCGCCCACGCACAGCGACCACACCAACGCCCGCGCCTACAAGCGTTCGGCGGACGAGATCATCGAGGCGTCGGCCAATCTCAACGACGAGCGCAAGGCTCTCGCGGAGATCATGGAGAACAAGCTGTGGGGCATCGGCTACTCGTCCATCGTCATCGCCCGGATGTACGACCAGAACGACGAGATGGGCGTGCACGGCTGGGCCCAGTGGATGCTTCAGCACCTCCTGGCGACGTTCGACCCGCTGATCGCCGCCTGGTATCAGAAGGCCAAGTACGACGCCTGCCGCCCGGTCAGCGCGGTCCGGCACGTGTACGGCAGGAGCAAGATCACCGCCTGGGGCGGCCCCGGCATGGGGACGGTCGACGACATCCGCGCCTCCGAGTGGCGCAGCTACCTGACGGTGGGTGACCACCCGGAGTACCCGTCGGGTTCCACGACGCTGTGCTCGGCCACCTCGCAGACCGCGCGGCGCTTCTTCGGCTCCGACGACCTGGACTGGACGATCCACTACCCGGCGGGTTCGACGCTGGTGGAGCCGGGGCAGACCCCCGGCAAGGACCTGTCGATCACCTTCGCCACGTGGACCGAGTTCACCCGGACCTGTGCCAACAGCCGGGTGTGGGGCGGCGTCCACTTCCAGAAGACCGTCGACCGGTCGATCGAGTTCGGTGAGCAGTTCGGCGACCTGGCCCACGAGTTCGTACAGCGGCAAGTCAAGGGCAACGTCAAGAACTGACCCCCTTCCACCGCGGCGGTGGGCCCACCTGCCCGCCGCCGCGCTCGGCTTCCGCCGACGAGGCCAGAAGGCCACGGCGCAGCCATCGATATCCCGTTCCTCATGAAGGGCCCCTCCGCAGCCTCGCCTCTGGAGGCCCTTCCCTGTCAAGAATAAGGAAGACGATCATGACGACGTCCGGACACATTTCTGTCTCAGGCTCCTCGTTGGGCCGCAGATCGCTGCTGCTCGGCGGCACCTCGGCCGCCCTGACCATGCTGGCCTTCTCCCGCACGGCCGGTGCCGTCACGAACGATGAGCCGCTCAAGATCGACCTCGACCTGGACAAAGACAACTACGTCAAGTGGGCCCAGCCCGACGACGACCAGGCCGGTCAGTCGCCCAGCCTGGCGTTCATCGGGCCGATGGACGCGACCGTCTTCCTGTGGACGAACCGCGCGGCGATGCTGGCGGCGTTCGACGCGCTGGCGCCGTACCACCCGACCGCGGTCGGCGTGTACTCCCGGATCCCCCGCCGCCCCTCCAGCGAGTCCGCCACGAACCGGAACATGAACATCGCCGTCATCTACGCCCAGCTCGGCATCTGGAAGCGTCTGCTGCCGCGTAACGTGGGCGGCCTGCGGCAGGTGATGGTCGCGCTCGGCCTGAACCCGGACGACGAGTCGGAGAACCTGACCAGCCCGATCGGCATCGGCAACGTGGCGGCCAAGACCGCCTGGGAGGCCCTGTCGAATGACGGTATGAACGTCCTCGGCTACGAGGGCGGCCGCAAGTACAACCCCAGGCCCTGGGCGGACTACACCGGCTACCAGCCCGTCAACACGCCCTACAAGCTGGTCAACCCCTCGCGCTGGCAGCCGCAGCTGGGCCCCCACAACGGCCGTCGGGTCGGCGGCGGCCCGGGTGACATGGGCATCTACGTCTCCCAGCACTTCGTGACCCCGCAGATCCGGCTGACCAAGCCCCACATCTTCACCGACCCCTCCCGGTACCAGCTCGCCGCGCCCACGCACAGCGACCACACCCGGCCGCAGGAGTACAAGCGTTCGGTGGACGAGATCCTGGAGGCGTCTGCGTCGCTCACCGACGAGCGCAAGGCGCTCGCCGAGGTCATGGACAACAAGCTGTGGGGCATCGGCTACTCGTCCATCATCGTCGCCCGGAACCACGACCAGAACGACGAGATGGGCGTGCACGGCTGGGCTCAGTGGACGCTCCAGACCATCCTGGCGACCTTCGACACGACGATCGCCGCCTGGCACCAGAAGCACCGGTTCGACGCCGTGCGGCCGATCAGCGCGGTCCGGCACGTGTACGGCCGCAGCAAACTGACGGCCTGGGGTGGTCCCGGCATGGGCACGGTCAACGACATGCCCGCTAACGAGTGGGTCGGCTACCTGCCGACGGGCGACCACCCGGAGTACCCGTCGGGCTCCACGACGCTGTGTGCCGCCGGGTCACAGGCGGCGCGCCGCTACTTCGGCTCCGACAACCTGGACTGGACGTTCAACTTCCCGGCCGGCAAGGCGCTGGTGGAGCCGGGGATCGCCCCCGCCAAGGACGTCAAGGTGCACTTCTCCACCTGGACCGAGTTCGACAAGGCGTGTGCCAGGAGCCGGGTGGATGGCGGCGTCCACTTCAAGAAGACGGTTGAGAGGTCCCTGGTCTTCGGTGAGCAGTTCGGCGACCTGGCCTACGAGTTCGTACAGCGGCACGTCAAGGGCAACGTCAAGAACTGACGGCCCTGCCGCAGCAGAAAGGGGCCCCCACCGTTCGGCGAATTCGAGGGGTCGTTGCAACACGTGGTCGGTTGTTCAGGCCGCGAGCAGTTTAGACAGGCGCTCGGCTGGGGTTTCCCAGCCGAGCGTTTTGCGTGGGCGGCTGTTGAGTTCGGCGGCGACGGCGTCGAGGTGCTCGCGGCTGTGGGTGGCGAGGTTGGTGCCCTTGGGGAAGTACTGGCGGAGCAGGCCGTTGGTGTTTTCGTTCGAGCCGCGCTGCCAGGGACTGCCGGGGTCGCAGAAGCAGACCGGGATGTCGGTGGCGATGCTGAAGGCGTGGTGGGCGGCCATCTCGGAGCCCTGGTCCCAGGTGAGGGACCGCACCAAGTGCGGCGGCAGGGTTTTCACGGTGTCGGTCAGGGCGTCGCGGAGGCTTGCCGCGCTGTGGTCGCCGGGCAGGTGGACCAGCATCAGGTATCGGGTGCTGCGTTCGACGAGGGTGCCGATCGCCGATCCGCTGTTCTTGCCAATCAACGACCACGTACATCAGCGCACAAGCACGGACTGCCGTTCCCGCAGAACACCGTAAGACGGCTACGGCGAGGCTGATAGGCGGCACCGGTAGGCGGGAGGAACGCGCCTACGGACAAGGGGCGTGGCGCTTGCTGCAGGCGGTCGATGGATGCTCCTAGAATCGAACGTGTGAACGATCACTCGCCGTCCCGACTCGAGGCTGGTCCGAAACGCTTTCGCCCTCACCGGTGACTGACCGGCGAGACCGTCGTCGCAGGCCTTTGCGGGTTGTTGTCGCCAAAGCCCTGCCAGATTGTCAGAGAGATGTAGATTGCAGCGTTTCACCACGTTTTGTGTTCTTTTGTCAGGTTCCATTACCTGCGCGACAGCGGCGTTTGTGTGTCGTCGCTCTATCGCCCCCGGGGCGTTTTCTGACGTAGCGGGGAATTGCTTCAGGAGAGGATCGGCGTGTTGTGACCAATGACGTTCACAGATCTCAAAGTTGGGGCCAGCGGGGCCTCTGGCGTGTCACTGGTCGTCGGGCGGCGCAAGTGTCGGCTTCAGCGGCATCGCCGGCCGGGCCCGGGCGGGGTTGGTGGCGTATGGGCGTCACCGTAGCGGTGTGTGCCGTGCTCACCGGTGCGGGGGTGCCGGCGGCCGTCGCTGACTCTCCGACGGCAGGTCATCGCAGCGGCAGTCGGGCAGCCGCGCCAGTCAGTCAGACCTTCACCTTCACCGGCGCTCCGCAGACCCTGACGGTTCCTGCGGGGATGTTCGTGACGATCACCGCGGACGGGGCCGGCGGTGCCGACAACACCGGCACCCCCTGTTCCGTCACGGGGACCGGTGGGACGGGGGCGCGGGTCGTCACTACGCTCCCGCAAACCGCCGCACCGACGGCCTTCACCATCAACGTCGGCGGCACCGGCGGCAAAGGCTGCAACGGCACCGGGACGCCGGGTGCCGGCGGGTTCAACGGCGGCGCCCCAGGGGGGAGTTTTCCGCTCACTGGTTTTCATTTTGAAGGTCCGGGTGGGGGCGGGGCCTCCAGCATCAGCACGGGCGGCTCCTTGCTGGTGGTCGCCGGGGGCGGCGGTGCCGCTGGCGGCACCGGAGCGGGCTCTACGGGAGGGAACGGAGGCAACGGCGGGACAACGCCGGATGCCACCGGCGGTACCGCGGGAAGTGCCACCGGCCCTGGGGCTTCGCCGGGGCAGGGTGGGGGCGGTGGCAGCACCAGCACCAGCACCGGCGGTGCCGGCGGGGCCGGCGGGGCCGTTCCGTTCTGTGCGGTCACGAAGGGTGGGCCGGGGAGCGGGTTTTCAGGTGCCACGGTCGGTACCGGTGGCACCGGGGGCAGCTTCGACGGCGGCTGCGCCGCCACTGTCATCGCTAATGGTGGGGGCGGTGGTGGTGGGTACTTCGCCGGCGGGGGCGGCGGCAGCGGCGCCGTCAACAGCAGCGGCACCTCGGCGGGTGGGGGCGGTGGTGGTGGGGGCAGCAGCTTCGCCACCACGTCGAGCACCGGTACACACTATGCGCCGTCCGCGATCGGGACGGCGAACAACAACGGCCAGGTGACCATCTCCTACGGCCCCCCTGGCCCGAGCTTGACCATCGGCAAGAGCCACAGTGGCAGTTTGGTGCGGGGCCAGTCCGGCTCCTACACGCTCGCGGTCGGCAACAATGGGACCGGCGCGACCGACGGCACCGTCGTCACCGTGACCGACACTCTCCCGGCTGGGCTTACCGCGACGTCGTTGAGCGGTACCGGGTGGACGTGCACGCTGGCCACGCTGACCTGTACCCGCAGTGACGTCCTCGCGTCCGGTGGCAGCTATCCGGCGCTCACCCTCACGGTCAACGTCGCCTGTACGGCCTCCGGTCAGGTCACCAACACCGCCTCGGCCACTGGCGGCGGGGACACCGCCACTCACACCGCGACCGATCCCACGACCATCACCGGCACCTGCCCGCCCACGCTGGCGATCAGCAAGAGTCACAGCGGCAGCTTTGCGCGGGGCCAGTCCGGCTCCTACACGCTCACGGTCGGCAACAACGGGACCGGCGCGACCGACGGCACCGTCGTCACCGTGACCGACACTCTCCCGGCTGGGCTTACCGCGACGTCGTTGAGCGGTACCGGGTGGACGTGCACGCTGGCCACGCTGACCTGTACCCGCAGTGACGTCCTCGCGTCCGGTGGCAGCTATCCGGCGCTCACCCTCACGGTCAACGTCGCCTGTACGGCCTCCGGTCAGGTCACCAACACCGCCTCGGCCACTGGCGGCGGGGACACCGCCACTCACACCGCGACCGATCCCACGACCATCACCGGCGCCTGCCCGCCCACGCTGGCGATCAGCAAGAGTCACAGCGGCAGCTTTGCGCGGGGCCAGTCCGGCTCCTACACGCTCACGGTCGGCAACAACGGGACCGGCGCGACCGACGGCACCGTCGTCACCGTGACCGACACTCTCCCGGCTGGGCTTACCGCGACGTCGTTGAGCGGTACCGGGTGGACGTGCACGCTGGCCACGCTGACCTGTACCCGCAGTGACGTCCTCGCGTCCGGTGGCAGCTATCCGGCGCTCACCCTCACGGTCAACGTCGCCTGTACGGCCTCCGGTCAGGTCACCAACACCGCCTCGGCCACTGGCGGCGGGGACACCGCCACTCGCACCGCGACCGATCCCACGACCATCACCGGCACCTGCCCGCCCACGCTGGCGATCAGCAAGAGTCACAGCGGCGCGTTCGGGCAGGGCAAGAGGGGCACCTACAGCATCACGGTCACCAACAGTGGTACCGGCCCGACCGACGGCACCACCGTCACTCTGACCGAAACCTTGCCCAAGGGACTCACCCCCGTCTCGCTCAGCGGCACTGGATGGGCCTGTAGCCGATCCACCCTCACCTGTACCCGCAGCGACGTCCTCCCCTCAGGGAGCAGCTACCCACCCATCACCCTCAAGGTGGACGTCTCCTGCAAGGCCCCCAGCACCGTCACCAACACCGCCACCGTCACCGGAGGCGGCGACACCACCACCCACACCGCCACCGACCCCACCAAGATCAAGCGTCACCAGCACGACAAGCACTGCGATCACCACGACCACTGGTAGGGCGACTCCCCTTGATGAGATCCGGCTAGAGCTACGGATCAGAAGCTGCCCGTGCCCCATCCGCGCAACAACACGGCCCCCTGACCGTCTCGTCCGGTCAGGGGCCATTCACCGGCGCGGTGGGTGTGGGATTTGAACCCAGGGTGGCTCGCGCACGACCGTTTTCAAGACCTGTCTGTCGTTGGCGGGCCGGATCTGGCGTCCGGCTGATCCGGCAGGTTACGACTTCACGAGCGAAGCCGCAGGTCCGGGGCCTATTGCGTGACATCAATAACTGACATCAACAGAGGCGTACAACCACGCACGGCGGCGGGCCCGTAAGCGGCGGACGGACCAACAGATCCCAGCAGGCGAACGGTCCGTGATGGTGCTGCACGCGCCTACGGATCAGAAGGCCGTAGAGCACCACACTGACAGCGAACCTGTGCCAGCACCCACACGACAAGGCATCCTTCACCGCCGCTCGTTGTCCTGTTCCTTGTCCAGTTCGCTCACGCCCGCCTTAGTGCGCCGACGTACGCCAGCCCTCTCTGATCTGCCGAATGGCCGTCCATGAATGCTCACGAACGGCCACTCGCACAGTTGGAAAGCGTGTTGGGGGCAACCCCTCACGAGTTCGAATCTCGTATCCTCCGCCATTGCTCTCACCGGGCAATACGTTGAAGGCCCCGACCGGGAAAGGCGAATTCGAGGGCCCCTTTCTCACGCACGGCCGGGAAGCGTCACACGTCGCTCGGCCCGGTGTCCGTCGGGCGCCCGACGGCGTCGGGATGCTCCAGCACAGCCAGGGCCCGTTCGATCATCTCCACCAGGTCGGTGTCCTCGCTGTGGTCTCCCCACAGCACCTGGTGGAAGGCGCCCGTCACGGCGCCGACCAGGACGCGGAGCTCGAGGTTGGCCGCGGGCACGCCTGCCCGTTCGGCGAACACCTCGCTCACGGACTCGACCCACCTGTCCTGTTCCTCGCCCACCAGGGCCCGTATCGCGGGCACCTGGCGCACGAGCTCCCGCCGCCACCGGTACTCCTCGCTGAAGTCCTCGGCCAGCCTACGCACCATCTCGGTCACCACCGCCTGCAGGGCGGCCAGCGGCGGCTCGTCCGCCGGGCGGTCGCGGAGGAAGGACATGGTGAACTTGGCGTAGTCGTCCGTCAGGACGATGTGCTCCTTGCTGGGGAAGTAGCGGAAGACCGTGCTCGGCGAGACCTCGGCCGCCGCGGCGATCTGCTCGATGGTGGTGTTGTCGTACCCTCGCTCATCGATCAGCCGACGGGCCGCCTCACGGATCGCCTGGCGGGTGCGCAGTTTCTTGCGTTCGCGCAGGCCGAGGCCGGCTTCGGCGACTGCGATCGCGGACACCGGTGTGCTGGTCGTTGCAAAGGGCATACGACTCATTGTCGCGCACCGTCCGCCATGTCGGACAGCGCCTCGGGCAGAGGCTGCTCTTCTGCCTGCTCCTCGGTCTTCTTGGTCTCCCGGCTGTCCGGCAGCTTGAAGGCGGCGAGGGCGGCCGCGACGACGCCGGCGATGCCGCAGATCAGCAGCACCGTGCTCATGCCGTGGACGAAGGCGGACTCGGCGGACTCGGCCAGCTGGGGCAGGTTGAGCCGCGCTGCGACCGTCTGCGCGGCCACCACGGACTCCTCGGCCACGTCGGCCGCCTGGGCGGGCACGCCGTCGGTGTCGATCCGGTCGGTGAACACGGCGCTGAGCACACTGCCCAGCAGGGCGATGCCGATGGCGCCGCCGACCTGGCGCAGGGTGGTGTTCAGGCCGCTGCCGGTGCCCTCCTTGCCCTTGGGCAGTGCCGCGAGGGCGGTGTCCAGGGCCGGCACCATCACGAGGCTCACGCCCAGGCCCGTGAGGACCATCCACAGCACGGTGAAGCCGTAGCCGGTGTCGGTGTCCGTGGTGCTGCCGAGGAACATCGCCAGGGACATGATGGCCAGGCCCGCGACCACCAGCGGCCGGGTGCCGAGCTTGATGGTCAGTGGCGGCACGATCTTGGCGACGACGATCATGCCGGCCATGAGCGGCATCAGGCGCACGCCGGTACCGAAGGCGTCGTGGCCCTGGATGACCTGGAGGTACTGCGGCAGCACGAACATCAGGCCCATGAACACGAACATGCCGAGGATGAGGAAGACCGTGTTCCAGCGGAAGGTTGGGTTCCGCAACAGCTCCAGGTCCACCATCGGGCGGGGCCGGCGCTGCTCGCGCAGCACGAGGCCGACGAGCATCAGCACACCGCCGATCATCGAGGCGAGGATGACCGGGGCGCCCCATCCCTCGGAGGGCCCTTCGATGACGCCGTAGACGAGGGCGCCGAGACCGACGATGCCCAGCACGGTGCTGATGATGTCGACCCTGGGGGCCGACGGGTCATTGGTCTCGGGGATCAGCAGGATGCAGGCGATGATGCCGATGGCGACCAGCGGGATGTTGATGAGGAAGACCGAGCCCCACCAGAAGTGATCAAGCAGCCAGCCGCTGATCAGGGGTCCGAGCGGCAGGCCGATCGAGACACCTACGGTGATGATCGCGATCGCCTTGGTCTGCTCCTCGCCCTTGAAGAGGGTCGGGATGATGGACAGCGTGAGCGGCATGATCAGCGCGGCGCCGAGGCCCATGATCGTACGGGCCCCGATGAGCGCGCCCGGGGTGTCCACGAGCGTTCCGATGATGGCACCGCCGAGGAAGATCACGAGCCCGGTGACCAGCAGTTTGCGCCGTCCGAAGCGGTCGCCGAGGAAGCCCGCGGGGAGCATCGCGGCAGCGTAGACGACGGCGTACGAGTCGATGATCCACTGCAGCTCACCCGCGGAGGCGCCGGTGTCGGCGGCCAGAGTGGGGAGGGCGACGTTCAGGATCGTCGTGTCGAATCCGATGACGAGGACGCTGATCGTCAGACCAATCAGCGCCAACCAGCGATTTTTGGAAGCCATAGCTAAACGATAGCGGCTGTCGCTTGATAGTGGGTGGCTTTTGGTGAGCCGACCCACACTTGAGACCGTGTTTGACGTGGTCATGACATCATTCCCGCTCCTGCGTGGGTCCGCCGGGCAACCCTGCCCGCCGTGTCGCCATGTAGTGGTGCAGTGCGGCGGCGTACCTTCAGGCCGCCCGGCAGGATGCCCTCGCGTGCCAGGCGCAGCATCTCGTCACCACTGCGGAAGCGGTACTTCAGCTTCCTTCACGGCGGCCTGTCGGCCTCGATGTCACTCGCCACGTCAATCATCAACTGTTGCTTTCAGCCCAGGAGTTCGATTCCTGTACAGGTATCCCGACTGCCTCTAGGCTCCCAGTGAATGACCCCCGCCACCTGTCAGTTCTGGTCTCTGGTCCTGGAGGAACGATGCTGAGTAGACGATCCCTTCTTCGCGGTGGTGGCAGCGTGGCGCTCGCGGTTGCCACTGTCGGGTCATCAGTGGGGTCGGTATATGGAAGTGAAGGTAAGTGGGGGCAGCTGCGCAGGCATCTGAAGGGAGATGTGGTGCTGCCCTCCGACCAGGCTTACGCCTATTCCAAGCAAGGCGTTCTGGTGGAGCTCGACACCGTAAAACCGCAGGGAATCGTCTACTGCGAGACTCCCCGGGACGTGAGTACGGCCATCGAGTTCGCCCGTGACAACGACATCGCGGTACACACCCGCAGTGGCGGCCACAGCCTGGCCGGCTGGTCCACCGGCCAGGGCATGGTCCTCGACGTCTCCCGGCTGAACCGTGTCTCGGTCGGCCACCACACGGTGCGGCTCGGCCCCGGGGTGCAGAGCATCGACGCGCTGGCCGCGCTCAAGCCCTACAACAGGCAGATAGTCACGGGCACATGCGCCACCGTGCGCCAGGGCGGCTATATCTCGGGCGGGGGCTTCGGCTTTCAAGTACGGAAGTTCGGGGTCGCGAGTGACCGCCTCGTTTCGGCTCGGATGGTCCTCTCGGACGGTCGGATCGTGCGCGCCTCCGAGAGGATGCACTCCGACCTCTTCTGGGCCATACGCGGTGGTGGCGGCGGCAACTTCGGCGTGGTCATCGACTTCGAGGTACGTCCGATATCGGCCCCTCGCATGGTGTACTTCGACACCTTGTGGCCGTGGGACAAGGCTCAGGAGGTCATCACGGCCTGGCAGGAGTGGTGCTACAGCGGCTCAAACAACCTGGGTTCGACCCTGAACGTGCTCCTGCGCGACGGCGCCCCGGGCAATGTGCCGATTATCAAGATCAACGGCGGCTACCACGGGCCGCAGTCGGAGATTGAGCAGGCCCTGAACGAACTGGCCGCCGAGGCGGGTGCCACGCCCAGTCTCCGTACGGTCCAGGAGCTTCCGTACGACGAGGCGATGAAGGCCGTCTACGGCTGCGAGCAGCTCACGGTGCAGGAGTGCCACCGCGCCGGCTCGAACTCGGACGCCAAGATCCGGCGCACTCCCTTCCTCAGGGAGCGGACCCGGCTGCTCGACCGTCCCACGGGCAGCTCCGGGGTGGCCGACCTGCTCGCCGCCTTCGAAGCCAACCGCAGGCCAGGCCACATCACGTACCTGTACTTCACGGCACTCGGCGGAGTCGCTAACGAGGTCCCCCGCGCACAGACCGCGTATGTGCACCGCGGCGCGGAGTTCTTCGTGGCCTGCGCGACCCTGTTGTCCGACGGGCAGCCACCCGCGGAGGAGGCCGAGGCCGCCATGGTGTGGCCCACCCACGCCTTCAATATCATCGACCCGCTCTCAAGCGGCGAGTCGTACCTCAACTTCCCCAACCCGGACCTGGGGGACTGGCGGCAGGCGTACTACGCCGAGAACTACTCCCGGCTGGTTTCGGTCAAGCGGCGGTACGACGCGCCGAACTTCTTCCGGCACCCGCAGAGCATCGGCAGCTGAGCCCGGCTCGGGACGGCTTCGGTCCGGCGCGGGGCAGCGCCGGACCGAAGCCATCCGCAGAGCCGGCGGAGTCGCCGTGTTCCGTTCTCAGCACTCGATGACGTTGAGGGCGAGTCCGCCCCGTGCCGTCTCCTTGTATGTGACCTTCATGTCCGCGCCGGTCTCCTTCATGGTCTTGATGACCTTGTCGAGGGAGACCTTGTGGCTGCCGTCGCCGCGTATCGCCATCTTGGCCGCGGTGACGGCCTTCATCGCGGCCATGCCGTTGCGCTCGATGCACGGGATATGTACCAGGCCGCCCGTGCCGCACCGCCGCCGATGACGCCGCCGCTCGCGAGACCGAGCACGATCACCGCCGCCCAGGCCTACGTGCGCGTGCCGAAGCGGCGACCGGTCACGTCGCCTCCCGCGGATGGGGGTGCCCGGCCCGTTCAGATGCTGCCGCCCGACCATGTGAGCGTACGACCGGGCCGGAACGGCCGCCCGCCTGCGTACACAGGGTGAGGCCAAGCCCTGTTTTCTGTCACGGACGGTGGGGGACGGTGTCGGGGCACCGAGTCCGTCACCAGGAAGAGGAAATGCGAACGATGAAGCTGTGCATGGGGAGTCTGTCCGGGGCCGTGCTGCGGGGCGCCGCTGTCGCAGGAATGACCGCGGCGCTCGCGGCACCCGCGACGGCCGCCACCGCCGTGACACCCATGGCGACGCCGCCCGGCCTGTCCTGCGACACGGGAAAGCACGAGATCGACGACTACACGGGATACGCGCTGTGCCGGAACAACGGCTCCACGGCGCAGACGTTCTGGGTGCACCTGGTCTGCGGCTGGTCGCCGGACGTGGACGGTGAACACGTCACCCTCAACCCGGGCCAGTCCGGCCAGTCCACCGCACACTGCGCGGGCATCGGTACCGGGATCGGCGAGATCGACGTCCGGCCCTAGGGCAGCCCGCCGGAGCCGGCGTGTGTGAGCGCGGTGGTGGTGTCGACAGCCCTCGGCCGGTCGGGTCCGTCACCGCGCGGCTGTCCGTTCCAGCAGGGCTGCGAGCGCCGTCGCCAGCCGCTCCCGCAGCCCGTCCGCGTCGCCGTCCACCCACCGGTGGCGGCGGTCAGCGCACCGAGGAGCGCGTCCAGCCGGGCGCGGGCCTCCGGTCGGCCGACGGTGCGGCAGCGCTGGGTGACGAACCGCTCGTGGCGCCCCTCCCGGGCCGCACGGCGGGCGTTGCGCGAGAGGTGCGCGCTGTGCCGCTCGGCCACGGCCCGCGCCATGGCCACTTCCGGTTCACCCGGCAGCAGCAGCTTGATGTGGTGTTCGAAGTGACAGACGGGGGACAGCGCGGCAGCCTCGTCCGCCGTCTGCAGTATGTCCGCGTTCCGCGGGGAGGCCTCGATCTTCACCCGTATGACGGGGAAGCCCGCCGCCCGCAGTTCGGCCGAACGGAGCAGGGCGGCGGCCCGCCGCTCGGTGAGGGCGCCGCGCCCGGTCTCGGTCAGCATGGGCTGGTCGGGCATGGGACCGCGGTCCAGGACGATGCGGGTGAGCTTCAGCCCGGTCCGGCCCGCCCGGTGTTCCAGGCGTGCACTCGCATCCATGGCGCCTGCCTCGGTGCCGAGGCGCACCGTCAGGTGCGTCTCGAACTCTCCCGCGAACTCTGCTTCCACAGGCCCCACCCCAGCCGTTCGGTTCTGTCCACTCCTGCCGGAGAAACCAGCAAGGGGTACTGACACTCCCCGTTGAACGGTTGAGTGGACCGGCCGCTACTCGTTACCCTCCAGTAAGTTCGCTTGGGCGGACAGATTCGGAAGGCGCGGGCACGCGCCGAAATCCGGGAGGCGTACAGCCCATGTCCTCAGCAGAGTTCACGGATTCGACCGGACTGGCGGACAGCGCACGCGAGCTGGCCGACGGCCGGACCACCTCGACCCAGCAGGTGGCCGCCGCCCTCGAACGCATCGAAGCGAGCCGGAGCACCCTCAACGCCTTCCGGCACCTGCGTGCCACCGAAGCGCTCGCCGAGGCCGCCGAAGCCGACCGGCGCCTCGCCGCGGGGGAACGGCTGCCCCTGCTCGGGGTGCCGGTCGCCGTCAAGGACGACACCGATGTCGCCGGAATGCCCACCTACTTCGGCTGCCGCGGCGACCTGCCCGCGGCCACGGCCGACAGCGAGGCCGTCCGCCGGCTCCGCGCCGCAGGGGCCGTGATCGTCGGGAAGACCAACTCCTGCGAGCTCGGACAGTGGCCCTTCACCGAAGGGCCCGCCTTCGGTGCCACTCGTAACCCCTGGAACACCGAGCACACCCCCGGCGGCTCGTCCGGCGGTTCCGCCGCGGCCGTGGCCGCCGGGCTGGTGCCCGCCGCCCTCGGTTCGGACGGCGCCGGGTCCGTCCGTATCCCCGCCGCCTGGACCCATCTCGTCGGCATCAAACCGCAGCGCGGCCGGATCTCGGTCCACCCGCACCACGACGCCTTCCAGGGCCTCACCGTCAACGGACCGCTGGCTCGCACCGTCGCCGACGCCGCCCTGCTGCTCGACGCGGCCGCCGGACCTCACCCCGACGACCTGCACCGGCCCCCACCCGTCGCGGCCTCCGCCGCCGCGGGCCGCGACCCGGGCCGGCTGCGGATCGCCCTCGCGTGGCAGCCCCCGCTCACCCTCACCCGTACCGCCCCACACCCCGACGTACGACGGGCTGTCACCGCACTCGCCGAGGCGCTCGCCCGGCTCGGCCATCAGGTCGAGGAGGCCAGGCCCCGTTACGGGCTGATCGGCCTCGGCTTCGTCCCCCGTGCCACGGCCGGGATCGCCGAACTTGCCGCGCTCCACCCCGAACCCGCCCTCCTCGACCCGCGCACCCGCAACGCCCTGCGCACCGGCACCCGGCTCGGGGGACGGGTGGTGCGGGCGGCCCGGGCCCGGGAGGTGCGGCAGCAGCGCAGGATCGGTGCGCTCTTCCACGCGCACCGGGTGGGAGCCCGGTTCGACGTACTGCTCACCCCGACGACCGCCGCGCCCCCACCCCGGATCGGCACATTCGACGGTCTGAGCGCCTGGCGCACCGATGTGGCGATCACCGAGGCGTGTCCGTACGCCTGGCCGTGGAATGTGCTGGGCTGGCCGGGCATCAATGTGCCGGCCGGTTTCACCGCCGACGGACTTCCCGTCGGCGCCCAGCTGCTCGGCCCCTCCCGCAGCGAGGAGCTGCTGATCTCCCTCGCCGCCCAGCTGGAGGCCGATCAGCGCTGGTACGAGCACCGGCCGCCGGCCTTTGCGGGCGCCTGACGCGCCGCCGGTCAGAGCGGGCGGCGGGCGCCGACCACCCCCACCCCCGCCCGCAGCAGCACGCCCTCCGCCGTCTCGTACGGCAGCAGGGTCTCCGTCATGGAGGCCCGGGTGGTGTCGGAGACGGTGAGACCCGGCGTACGGGAGACGAAGAAGTCCACCGCGTCTGCCGCGTCCCGTCCCCAGCAGGTCGTGGCCGTCAGGCACCTTGACGGTGTCCGGGGTCCTCGGGTTGCTCGCCGCGGGCGATTTTCTCGGCCAGAGTGTGGGCGCCGGTTGCATGCAGGAGCACGGCGTGCGCGGTGACGCAGAAAGGGCACCGGCGAGCGACACTCCCGCCGCCACCACCTCCTTTCCGGTGCGCGACGCCTGCCCGGCCGGGGCACGGGGCTGGACCGTATCGACGAGCTGGCCGAGCGGGCCCGTACCGCGGGCATCGCACTGTCCGTCACCGTCACCGGCATCGAACGCACCCTGCCGTCGGACGTCGACCGGGCCGTGCTGCTCGCCGGGCTACTGATGCTGCCCCACTGGAACCGGCTACCCGTACGCCACCGGACCGCGCACCCTCATTCCGTACGCCTTGAGAAGGGGATCACCATGACTGTGAACCGAGCCGACACCCCTGTCGCCGGCGGCGGAATCGTCGGCCTCGCCCAGGCCCCGACACCGGGACGGTTCACATGGAGCATCCCCGCTTCGAACCGGTCTATCGCCTCGAACGCCCGTGACATGCCCTCCCCTTCATCCGGACCCACCGGCAGCAGTGCCGGACCAGGTCAGTCCGGCGCAGGAGAAGGGCTGTCACCATGCGCGATTGGCGAATGCCTCCGACAGCCGCGACCTGTCGGGGTCCGGAGCGGTGGGGAGGACCCCTACGGCACGCGCGCGGTCCACTCCTCGGTCCCGAACTTCGTCGCCACGAGCTCCTCTGCCTGCGCCATCTCCTCGTCCGTCACCTTCCCCCGGGTGAGGCCGTGCCGGGTCCGGAAGAAGTCGATCATCCGCTCGATGACGGCTTCGCGCGCCAGACCGGTCTGCCGCCGCAGCGGGTCGACGCGCTTCTTGGCGCTCCTGGTGCCCTTGTCGGAGAGTTTCTCCTTGCCGATCCGGAGCACGTCGAGCATCTTGTCGGCGTCGATGTCGTACGACATGGTCACGTGGTGCAGCACGGCGCCCTCCCCGCCGACGATTCGCTTCTGCGCCGCGCCCGCGATCTTCCCGGCGTCCGTGGCGATGTCGTTGAGCGGCTGGTACCAGGCCTTGATGCCCATGTCGCCGAGTGCCTCGAGCACCCAGTCGTCCAGATAGGCGTAACTGTCGGCGAAGGAGAGGCCGGAGACCAGGGAATCGGGAACGGAGAGCGAGTACGTGATGGTGTTGCCCGGTTCCACGAAGGTCGGACGGGGAAGACACTACGACGCTTCGCCAGCGGCGACAAGAGGATCTGACCTGCGAGTACTTGGCTGGAGCGACACAGTCTCCGAGCAAGTCAGCAACTGCTACGGTACCCGTGCCGTCCACTCGGGTGTGCCGAACTTGGTGCGTACGAGATCCTCTGCCTGTGCCAACTCCTCAGGGGTCACTGTGCCCTGGGTGAGGCCGTGGCGCTTGCGGAAGGAGTCGATCATGTTGTCGATGACGGCCTTGCGTGGCAGGCCGGTCTGACGGCGGAGGGGGTCGACGCGCTTCTTGGCGCTTCTGGTGCCCTTGTCGGACATCTTTTCCTTGCCGATGCGCAGGACATCGAGCATCTTGTCGGCGTCGATGTCGTAGGACATCGTGACGTGATGCAGCACGGCGCCGGGCCCGCCGCCGGGGCCCACGATGCGCTTCTGGGCCGCTCCGGCGATCTTCCCGATGTCGGTCGCGATGTCGTTGAGCGGTTGGTACCAGGCTTTGATGCCCATGTCGCCGAGAGCTTCGAGGACCCAGTCGTCCAGGTAGGCGTAGCTATCGGCAAAGGAGAGGCCGGAGACGAGGGACTGGGGCACAGAAAGCGAGTAGGTGATGGTGCTACTCGGCTCTGCAAACATTGCCCCGCCTCCCGAGATGCGACGGACGACGGTGACACCGTGGCGTTCGATACCGGCCGGGTCGACTTCGTTGCGCAGCGACTGGAAGCTGCCGATGATCACGGCGGGAGAGTCCCACTCCCATACTCGTAGCGTCGGCGGGCGGCGCCCTGCGGCGACCTCGGTGGTGATGACCTCGTCGAGTGCCATATGGAGTGCGGGGGACTGGGGGGCTTCGTGGATGAGCTGCCAGTTGTAGTCGCTCCACTCGGTGGCCTGCGCGAGGGCCCGGCGTACGGCGACGGCGACGCCTTCCGAGGTCAGGCCCAGCATCACGGTGGAGGCGGGCAGTGCCGCGTCGATACGGGCGGTGAGCCCGGCGGTGTCGGTGTTGGCTGGGGCGCCCTCCAGGGCGGCGTCGATCGCGAGGATGGCCTCGTCGGGCTCGAGGAAAAAATCGCCGGCGACCCGTACGTTGCGCAGCGCGCCGCCCTCGACGTCCAGGTCCACCACGACGAGCTTGCCGCCGGGGACCTTGTACTCACCGTGCACAGCCATTCCTCCAAAGTCGCCCGACGGGCTTCTACGAATCCACTCCAACCAGACACAACCCAGCTGCCATGCGGTTTAATCCGCACATTCACCGTGATGAACCTGTTGACCGGGGTCACACCGAAAGGAAGGCTCCAGTAACTGCCCGCCGGACTGAACTCAAGCCTGCCGGTTCCGCACCTCGGCCCCCACCCGCACCGCGTCGCCGTGCCTGACCCAGGGGACGTGCAGGCATGGGCAGGTCGATGACGCCGCCCCTTGGCATTACCTGCGGGTCCTGCGGCCGGACAGCCGCTGTGCGCCGGTCGGCGGCGGTTGGCGCGGTGAGCCAATGTGGGTCGCGTACGGGGATAGCAAGGGCGGTGATGCGGTGGATGCGTCGGTCGTTCTCGCCGCCCGGCAGGAGCACGACGTCGGTGACGCTGGCGGAAAGATTGACTGCTGCGGATCCGCCCAGCTCGACGACGCGCGTACGAGCTGCCGCGGCATCGGCATGGACACCGCCAAGAACCAGTACCCGGCGTCCCGTCAGCGGCTTGTCCGAGGTGCTGACCGAGTTCTCCGGTTGGCGCGGGGCGGGGACGGATGCGCCGGGGGAGAGCGTGGGGAGGGCGGGTGCTTTCGGGGCGGGTGCGGTAGAGGTCGTGGTGGACACCGGCTCCACGGACCGGACTTGTGCCGTTTCCGGCTCCTTCACGGGGGCGACCGTCGCCTCATGAGCTGTTCCGGCCCGTACGTCGGCCAGCAGCCGCAGGAAGGTGTGCTCATCGATGACTGGCACGCCTTCGGCGAGTGCGCGCCGGGCCTTCGTCGAATCGGACGCCGGATCGTTGGTGACCAGCGCGCTGGTATGCCGGCTGACGGACGTCATCATGTTCAACCCGGCGGCAACCGCCCGCCCCACCAGCTCCGCCCGGGCGTGGGCGGTCTCACCGGATATCGCGATCTTCATCCCCTGCTGGAGTGGCCCGCCGGGAGTCAGCCGTCCCGGGTTCCGGTACGCACAGGGCGTCTTGGGCGGCTGCGGCGTGAACTGGGATTCTGCCCGGGGCGGGCAGGTCACCAGCGGCAACGGTAGATCGAGCAGCGCCGCCTCGCGCAGCGACGCCCGCAGGATCCCGGCCAGCACCCGGGTGTCGTCCAGCGCATCGTGCGCGTGCTGCTGCGGTACGCCGTAGTGGGCAGCGAGGGTGCCGAGCTTCATGTCGCTTGTCGGCGGATCCACCTGGCGGTTGAGGGCCAGGGTGCACAGCCGCTGCGACACCGGCAGCCACATCCGCGCACGGGCAAACTCGTAGGCCAGGAAGTCGTAGTCGAACTGGGCGTTGTGGGCGACCAGGACCCGGTCCTGGAGCATCGCCCCTATTTGCCCGGCGACCTGGTCGAAGGTTGGTGCGCCCCGCAGCCGTTCGACGGTCAGCCCGTGCACATCCACCGGCCCTGGGTCGCATCCCGGGTTGAGCAGGGTCGAGAACTCCCCGGTCTGCTCGCCGCCCGGACCGATCGTCACCACCGCGACGGACAGCACCCGGTCCCGCCTGGCAATGAGCCCGGAGGTCTCCACGTCGACCAAGGCCGTTGTCGACTCGCTCGAACCGGGTGTTCAGCCCCGTACCGAGCTCCACCACCGTGCCGGTGGGGTACTCCGCCAGGAAAGCGGCATTCCATCGGTCCAAGAGGCTGGTGCGGAGCACCGTGCCCAGCAGACTGGGTAGTTCGTCGAACCGGGCGAAGTCGTAGTCGATGGCCCCGACGATCTGCGTGGCCTTGTCGTCCCTCAGGGCCGGCTTCGGCTTGCGGCTTTCGACGGCTCGGCCGTACAGCGGGACGAGAAGGGTCTCCTGAACCGTTCCAAGGGCGATCGAGCGTTTAGTCATGCGCGGATCCACCTTCCCCGTCCGCACACCGTGTGGTGTGAGAAATGCCAGGGCGGGCGGTGCCGTGGCTGCGACCACCGCCCGCCCTGGAGTCATGTGAGTACGTCAGAGCGCCGCAGGCACCTCCGCGGGCACCGCTGCCTGCGCGGGACGGCTCTCCGGCGGGCTCGTCGGCTCCCGATCGTCGGCCCGGCCCCGGGTCCGGAGCTTCGCCGCGAGGCCGTGGCGCGGTGCGAGGAGCCAGACGACGGCGAAGACGGCGGTCAGGACGACGACGACCGAGCCACCCGCCGCGAGGTCGTACGTGTAGCTCACGTACAGTCCGGCCAGGCTGCCCGCGCAGCCGAAGAGGGACGCCAGCAGGGTCATCGCCCACAGCCGCTCGGTGAGCAGGCGAGCGGTGGCCGCCGGCGTGATGAGCAGCGCCAGGACCAGAATGTTGCCCACGGCTTCCAGCGACATCACGATGGTCGCCGTCACGACCACATACAGCGTCAGGTCCAGTGGCAGCACCGGCAGTCCGACCGCACGCGCCGTCTCGCGGTCGAGGCTGACCGCCACCAGCTCCTTTCGCAGTGCAAGCACGACCGCCACCAGGACAGCACCCATGACCGCGACCCGCCAGATGTCCGCCGCGTCGACGGCGAGGACCTGCCCGAAGAGGAAGGACGACAGGTCCGTCGTCCAGCTGTCGCGGGTCGAGACGAGCACGATGCCGAGCCCGAAGGCGAACGCGAAGAAGACCCCGATAATGGTGTCCTCCTTCAGCCGCCGGTTCTGTGAGACGAAGGCGATGAGCACCGCCGTCGTCACGCCGGCTGCGGCGCCGCCGAGCAGCAGGTTGCCCTCGAAGGCGTACGCGAGGGCCACGCCGGGGAACGCCGAGTGGGCTACCGCGTCGCCGATGAAGGCCATGCCCCGCAGGACGACGTAGACCCCGACGACCCCGCAGACCAGGCCCACAATGGCGGCAACGGTGAACGCACGCCGCATGAACGGCAGCGCCCATGGGTCGGTGAAGAAGGCCAGCAGGTCGGTCATGCCGCCACCTCCGCGCCGCTAACCGCCGCGACGGCGCGGTCGAGCCCGAAAGCGCGCAGCATCTGTTCCGCGTCGGACAGCAGTTCAGGTCCGCCTTCGGCGACGACCGTACGATTGAGGAGGACCACCCGCGTACAGGTGCGGGCGGCGGCAGCCAGATCGTGTGTGGTCATCAGTAGTCCTCTGCCCTCGGCCGCGAGGCGGCCGAACAGCTCGTTGAGCAGCTCCTGCGTGGGTACGTCCACGCCGGTGAACGGCTCGTCCAGGAGCAGCAGCCGGGGTTCTGCGGCGAGCGCCCGCGCCACCAGGACACGCTGGCGCTGCCCGCCCGACAGCTCCCCGATGGGACGGCGGCGGAGGTCGGTCAGACCCGCCAGCTCCAGCGCCGCGTCGGCCGCGGCCCGATCGTGTGCCCGGGGCCGCCGGAGCCAGCCGATCGTTCGGGTACGTCCACTCAGAACCGCGCCGGCCACGTCGATCGGGAAGTCCCAGGCGAAATCGTGGCGTTGGGGTACGTAGCCGACCGGGCCGCGCGCCTCGACGCTGCCCGACGAGGTCGCCGTGAGGCCCAGGACGGCGCGCAGCAGGGTGGTCTTGCCTGCGCCGTTCGGGCCGAGCAGACCGACCAGTTCACCGGCTCCGACGGTCAGCGAGGCGTCCTGTACGGCCGTACGGCCGCCCAGGACGACGGAGACCGTGTCGACGCCGAGCAGTTGCTGATCCGGGGCGCTCACGAGGTGCGCCTGCGGGTGAGGAAAACGGCGCCCGCGCCGGCCGCGGCGAGTGCGGCGGCCGTACCGGCGAGCAGGAGAGTGCCCTCCGAGCCGGTCTTGGCCATGGCCCCGCCGGTGGCAGATCCGGAGCCACTATTCGTACCGCCGGTGGTCCCGCCCGTGGCCGACCCGCCGCCGGTGGTGCCACCGGTCGAACCGCCGGTCGCACCCCCGGTGGAGCCACCACCTGTCGCCCCTCCCGTCGAACCCGCCGTCGACCCGCCTGTCGAGCCGCCGGTGGATCCGCCCACAGGCACCTGGTTCGGGTCGCCCGTGCCCACGCTGAAGGCCAGCGTCTCCGTGTCGCTCACCTTTGTCCCGTCGGCGAGCGTGGCGGACATCGTGAAGGTCAGCCGATACACGCCCTCCTTGCCGAAGGCCCAGCCGCCGTGCGCGTGGGTGTTCTGCGGCACGCCGAACGCGTCCGGTACTCCGTCCCCGCTGTTGAAGCGGACCGTCGCGCCCGACAGCCCGTCGTAGTTGTACAGCGCGAAGTCCCCTGGTCCCTCGGCCTTCGCCAGTTTGAACTCGACCTCGCCCTTGGTCGCGCCGGCCGCCATGTTGTCCGTGGACCAGCCCGGCCAAAGCAGCCCGGGCTGCTGCACCTGGTCGAGGAGCCAGATCGGGTCGCCCGCCTTCCCGAGGAAGGCGAAGTCCTTGTTCGCCGGGATCGTCTTCCTGGCCTCGGGCTTGACGTGCAGGACCACGGACGAGGGCTCGCGCCACACGGTCTTGCCCGGGACGGTGCCGTCCTTGACGTGGATCTGCAGTCGGCCGTCGACGACGCGGGCGGCGATGTCGACGTGTCCTTCGCCGAGGACCTTCTTGGCCGTCTCGACCGGCTCGGCGACCGGGAGCAGGTTGGGGGCCTGGGCGGCGACCTGCCGGTCGACGGGCGGCCCCGGGACAGTGGCCAACGGCTCCGTGCCGGGCTGTACGACAGGCGCCGGTTCGGGCCGTGGCTGCGGCTGGGCGAGGGCGGCGTCCCCGACCCGTACAGTGTACGAGGTCTCCGCGACCAGCGGCTGCTGCCCCGCCTCCGCTTGCGTCTGGGCCGTGAACGTCAGCGCGTACGTCCCGGGCGCGTCGAACGCCCAGCGGGTCTCGCCGCGCGCCGCGGCCGGCAGGTCGTATCCGTCGGGCAGCCCGTCAGAACTGTCGAACCGTACGAGGGGCTTGCCCCCGGTCTCCTCCTCGCCTTCGGCTTCCCCTTCGACCGGCTCGGTGACCCGCAGGATGCCCGGCCCCTCGACCCCGGTCAGGGACCAGCGCACGGAGCCCGCGGGCAGCGCGGACGTGTCCCATTCGGGGCTCAGCTCCCAGAGGTCCGCGCCGTTCGGCCCGGTCACCTTGTGGGTGTCGTCGACATCGATCATCCCGCCCTCGCCGAGGCTGAGCACGCCATCGGAGAGGGTGACGGGAGCGACGAAGAGCGGGGGCACGGGCGGAACGGTCATGGCCGTTCCACCGAGCGCGAGCGCACCCGCCGCCGCGAGGGCGATCCTGCTGTTCCGTACGAGCCTCATCGGGCTCAACTCCCCTCCCGGCCCAGGCAACGGGCCAGTTCGTTCGCGTTGTGTCGCATCATCGCGACGTAGTCGTGGACCTTGTCATCGAAGGAGTCGCCGTAGATGGTGCAGATACCGACGCCCTCGTCCTCGGCGACTCGGCGCAGGACATCGGCGCGCGCGGCGAGATTCGGCTCCAGGAAGACGGCCGGGACCTTCTTCTCGCGGATCGTGGCGCGGAGTTTCGCGATCTCCGCGGCGCTGGGCTCGCGGCTCGGCACGGGGACGACGAAGCCCGCGACCTCCATGCCGTAGGCCGTCGCCAGATAGCCGAAGGCGTCGTGCGTGGTGATCAGCTTGCGGTTCGCCGCCGGCACAGCGGCGAGCTTCCGGGCTACCTCGCCGTCGAGCGCACCCAGTTGCTTCAGATAGCGAGCCGCGTCGCGCTCGTACTCGGGCTTGCCCTTCGGGTCGGCCTTGATCAGCTCGGCCTCGATCCGGCGTACGTACGCTTCCGCGTTGGCGACGTCCTCCCAGGCGTGGGGGTCCATCTCGCCGTGGACGTGCTTGCCGATGACGGCCTGCGGCAGCACCCAGATGGGCGTGCCGGGCCGGCCGAGGAAGCGGTACGCCTCCTCCTTGGGCACCGTCTCCTTCGCCCGGTTCGGCACGGAAAGCACGACCGAGTCGGCCGGATGATGGGTGCGCTGTCCGGTCGTGGGATCGTCGGAACGCACCTGGACCGAGCGGCTCTGCGCGTTGACGGCGACATCAGCGTGCCCGCCGTCCAGGACGGTCTTCCCCGCCGGGGCGGGTACGCCGCCGACGACGAAGGTGATGGTCCCGCTGCCGATGGGCGCCGTCTTCCCGTCCAGGGTCTCCGACCGCCCCTCGACGGTCAGCCGGTACGTACCGGGCTTGCTGAATGCCCAGTTGACGTGGGTGTGAGCCTCCGGCGGCAGAGCGAAAGAGTCCTTCGCGTCGAAACCGTCGGTGGAGTCGATGTAGCTCCGCGGGGTGCCGAGGGTGTCCGTCAGATAGACCTGAAGATCGCCCGGCCCTTCCAGCTTCGTCGCCGTCGTACGGACCTGGGAGCCATCGCCTGCCACTTCGCCCTCGACGGCCCACCCCAGCCACAGGACGTTGAGGCCCAGGTCCTCCTTGAGCTTGATGACCGAGCCGCCGTACTGCTCCAGCTTCTCGCTGATCGGTACCTTCGGCGTGCTCTTGGGCGCGTTGGTGTGGATTATCTTCATGATCCCGGGCTCTTCGAGGAGCAGCCCGTTGCTGAAGATGAGATCCGACTTTGCGATCCGGGCGGCGTCGCCGGGGCTCGGCTCGTACGAATGGGGGTCGCCGTGGTGCGGTACGACGGAGGTCACGTCGACCCGGTCGCCGCCCACGTTGCGCACCAAGTCGGCGATGATCGCGGTGGTCGTGGAGACGGTGAGCTCGGCGTCCTTGGACGTCCCGCTGGATCCGGCACCGCAGCCGGACGCGAACAGGGCGGTCGCGAGTGCTGCGGCGGTGACGGCCCCGGCGCCGCGGACGCGGCTCACCGTACGCCCCTCTTACGGCGGACGACAACGACGGCCGCGACGCCCGCCGCAAGCGCGGCGGCCGCGATACCCATCGGCAGGGCGACGCCCGCACCGGTCGACGCCAGACGGCCGCCGCCGCCCGTGGGCGCGGTGGTGATAGCGCCGCCGCCTCCTGAGGGGAAGCTGGGGGCGGGCGCGCCGGTGGCCGAGGGTGTGCTGGTCGTGGTCGCCGACGGGCTTCCCGTTGGGGCCGGCGGCTCGGTGGGGGTAGCGGACGGACTGCCAGGGGCGGACGTCGTGGGGGTCGGCGTAGGCGTGACCGAGGGAGATGCCGTACTGGGCGTCGGGGTCGGCGTGGGAGTCAGCGTCGGCGTGGACGTCGGGTTCGTGCCGTCTCCAGGTACGACCGTCCCCGGGTCCACGTCGTCGCCGACGACCACGGCCAGCGTCTCCCGGTCGGAGACCGTGGCACCGGAAGGCAGCGTGGCCGTCATCTGCATCGTGATCCGGTAGACGCCCTCCGCGTTGAAGATCCACAGCGGGTGCGCGTGCGTGAACGCGGGCAGGTCGACCGCGCCCGGCTCGGTCTTCGCGCCGTCCACGGTGACGCCGATGCGCATGCCGAGTTCAGGATCGTCCTCCCACTGACCCAGCACGAATCGCCCCGGCGCCTCGATCTTCGGGAAGGTGACCTTCACCCCGCCTGACACGTCCGCCGGCAGGATCTCCAGGGTGTTCCAACCAGGCCAGAGCAGCCCTTCCTCCACCTCGAAGTCCTTGTCGACCCAGAGGCTGCTGCCCGGCTCACCGAACCCCTCGAACTGCGGGACGTCCTCGCGCGGCGGGATGACGATCTCGTGGCGGGGGTCGAAGTGCAGCAGGACGTCGGAGGGTTCGCGCCAGACGGGTGCGCCGGCAACCGTCCCGTCCTTGATCCGGAACTCCAGCCGCCCGTTCCTCAGCCGGGCCGCCAGGTCGAGATGGCCGCCGTTCAGGACAACGCGCTCTCCGGCGGGGGCCTCCCTCGGCGGAGTGTCGGCTGCGTAGGCGAGGGGTGCGGCGGTGAGCAGCGACAGGGCGACTGCGAGTGTGGCGGCACGTACGGAACGGGGTGTGATGGGGGCCCGCATGACGGGGCGTCTCCTTCAGACGAGAGAGCAGGGGACCACGGCCGCGCCGGGGACAGTTCGAACGGCGGGCAAGACCCGCCCCCGGCACGGGGCTTGTGACGCGGGTCGGGTCAGCCGACCTGGAAGGCGTACGTCGCCGAGGTCGGGCCGACCGGCGTGCCGTTCGTCAGCGTGCCGCTCACTTGGAAGGTGGCGGTGTACGAACCGGCCTTGGTGAAGACCCAGTTGGCGTGGTCGTGCTCGCCCGCAGCGACGTCCCGGGTGTTGGTGAGCGTGGCGTCCCCGCTGTCGTAGGAGCGGTTGCTCTTCGGGCAGAGCCCGTTCTTGTAGACGGTGAGCTTGCCAGGACCACTGACGGAGGTGAGCTTGACCTGCACCTTGTCGCTCTGGAAGACACCGGTGGAGAGGTGCTCGCCGGAGATGCCCGGCCACAGCAGGTTGGCGTTCTCCACCTGCGGCAGGCGGTAGACGGTGGAGCCCGCGGTGCCCAGGTGGCTGTAGCAGGTACCGGTGGGCACGGTGTACGCGGCGGTCGGCAGGGCCTGGAGGACGACGTCCGCCGGGGCGTACTCGACGTCCGGGGTCACCGACTCGTCGTGGACGTGCAGTTCGAGGGCGCCGGCGGCGTACTCGACATCGAGGACATCGACGTGCCCCTTGGAGAGAGTGGTTCCGGCAGCGTAGGCGGTGGAGAGTCCGCCGACGGCGATGGCCGCGGCTATGGAACCGGCGACAGTGAGAGTGCGCGTGAAGGCACGCAAAAGAAGCCCTCCTTGGGCAATGGTTGAGTGTGCGCGAACAAGGAAGACGATAATCGTTTTCAAGAAGCATGTGCAACAGGTTCGGCATGCGCACCCATGCGACAGGCGCGGCGTGTGCACGCCGGAGACAGACTCAGCGCAGTCGGCGGTCTTCCAGCGGAGCTGCCCGCAGTTCCGCCTCGGCCGGTCCGGGCAGAAGGTCACTCCGGGGAGGAAGCCGGCGTGCGCCTGCTCTCGCATGCGCACCCGGGACAGGCCGAACTTCCGCAGGTGCCCGCGGGGCCGTCCGTCGACACTGTCCCGGTTGCGCACCCGGGTGGCACTGGCGTTCCGGGGCTGCTCGCGCAGCTCGGCCAGGGCGGCGCCGCGTTGGCGGCATGTTGGTATTCGTGCAGGGTTCCGACGAGTCGGTCTCGTCGGCGGACCTCCAGGTGTCTGATCTTCCCTGGTGCGTTGAAAGTGTGCGGGAGTGATCGGAGCGGAGAGGCTTGGCCCGGTCCACGACGAAGAGGACAACGTCAACCGGGCGCTCGGGATCGCCGACATCGTCGGGAACGTCGCGATGTTCGTCCCCGTGGGATGGCTGCTGCGCGTGGTGCTGCCGCGGGCGGGGGCGGTGGTCGCGGCGGGTGCGGGCCTGTCGCTGCTCATCGGGCTCGGCCAGTTGCTGTTGAGCCGCGCCGCCGACGTCAACGACGTCATGCTCACCTCGTGCGGGTGGGTCCTGGGCGCCGGGCTCACCCGGTTTCGTACGCGGGCCTCGTAGCCTTGCCTCAAAGTCCGGTCTCCGACGCTCAGAAACCCGGCTTTCGGCCGGTGGGTGACCGGCAGTGGAAGGGTCGGTGAAACTGGGTCATCTCTAGTTGCCGGGCGTGGTGCGAGCACTGCAGGGTTGGGGCCGACCGCCGATCTCCTCACCACGGAAGTGCTTGACTGTGCGTCTACTGACGTTTCTCGCCTCCCTTGTTGCTGTCCTCTTCGTCGCCACTCCGGCACAGGCGCACGTCCGCGAGACCTCGGTCTCGGTCGACCTGCGCAGCCAGCGCGACGGCGTCGCGGCTGTCGTAGACATGGAGTACGACGTCCTCGCCCGGCTGCTGAGCCTCGACGGTGCCCTGAGCCCGGACGCGGTCGGCGTGGACGGCGCGGCCGCCGAGGTGCCGACCGGGGTGCGGCGCAGTTCGCTGGACGCGCACGCGAGCGATGTGGCGGAGTACGTCGGCGAGCGGCTGCGGCTGAGCCGCGGCTCGATCGGGTGCACCGCTGCGGACGGCGCCCGCGTCGAACTCGCCGACTCCGGCGCGGCGCGGGTCGCGCTCGCCTACGACTGCCCGGCGTCCGGGGCGCTCACCGTCCGCAGTGACATCTTCCGCCCCTCCGACGGCGTCATCGACGGCACCACCACGAAGGTGGTCTACGACATCGATGGCAGCCGCGGTTCGACGCTGCTCGACACCGCCCGCACCAGCGTCACGGTGGGGCACACCGATCTGCTCAGTGAGATCCCGCGGTTCGTCAAGCTCGGGGCAGAGCACCTGTACTTCGGGCTCGACCATGTGCTGTTCCTGCTGGCGCTGCTGCTGGGCGCGAAGCGGCTGCGCGACGTTGTCGGGGTCGTCACGGCCTTCACGGTCGCGCACTCGGTGACCCTGGTGCCGGCCGCGATCGGCTGGGTCAGCGTGCCCGGGTGGATCGTCGAGCCGCTCATCGCGCTGTCGATCGCGTTCGTCGCGCTCGACAACCTGCTCTCGACGAGGACGAGGCACCGGCTGCCCGTGGTCTTCGGCTTCGGGCTGCTGCACGGGCTGGGCTTCGCGGGCGCGCTCAGCATCGACGGGCCGCTGTCGGTTTCGATGCTGGCCAACCTGGTCGCCTTCAACGTCGGCATCGAACTCGCCCAGTTGACGATGATCGCGCTCGCCTTCCCGGCGCTGCTGTTCCTGCGCAGGGCCGCGACCACGCCGGTCGCCGCCCGCGCCCTCAAGCTCGGCACCGTCGCGGCGACCGTCGTCGTCGCAGGTACCGGTCTGGTCTGGTTCGTCGAACGTTCCCCGCTCCTGACCTGACACCCACCTCCCCGCACTCTTAAGGATCCCGATGTCCGTGTTCACCTGGACACGCGCGCACATGCGCGCTGTCCTGTACACCACCATGCTGGGGCTCGCCTCCAGTGTGGTGGCGGGCCCGCTCACGCTGTACGCGGCGACCGCCATAGACCCGCCGGAGGCCACCGTCAGCGGCGTCGCGTACGTCGACGCCAACAGCGACGGCCAGCGCAGCTCCGACGAGGCCGGCCTGGCCGGTGTGCGCGTCTCCGACGGCACGGTCAACACCACGACCGCCGCCGACGGCTCCTACTCGCTGACGATCTCCACCGACCGTCGTAAGACGGACATAGTGTGGGCCGGCCAGCCGCGGGGCTACCGGTTCGGCCTGGACGAGTACAAGGAGCCGAGGTTCTGGGCCAACCTCGGCCAGCTCGCCGACGACGCCACCCCGACCGCGGACTTCGCGCTCGTCCGTGACGAACTCTCCGACGGCGACAACTTCTCCTGGGCCAACATCGCCGACCCGCACGTCAACGCACAGCTGCCCGACCAGGTACGCGAGATCAACTCCACGGGCACCGACCTGCGGTTCATCGCGGTCAGCGGCGACCTCACCAACGACGCCAGCCAGGGGCAGTTCGACGCGTACCGTCGCGGCACCCAGCAGTCGGCCGTCGGCGTCTGGCCGGCCGTCGGCAACCACGAGTACGCGGGCGGGTCGGCGTACGCGGACAGGATCGACAACTACCGCAAGAACCTCGGTCCGGAGTGGTACTCGTTCAACTACGGCAACCGGCACTTCGTGGTGCTGGAGAACAATGGCTCGGCGCCGTTCGAGGAGGAGCTGAACTGGCTCAAGGACGACCTCGCCGCGAGCGTTCCACTCGACGACGACCCGACCAACGACATCGAGGTCGTCGTCCTCACCCACCAGCCGATGAACGTCCCGTTCGGCTCGCCGTCGACGTACGACGCCTTCGGTGACGTGCTCGAGCACTACAAGGCGCAGCTGATCCTGGTCGGCCACGAGCACTCCAACCACGTCGAGAACAAATCGGCGTTCGCCCCGACCGCCAAGCACATCCAGACCGTGTCGAGCTCCTACACGATCGACAACGCGCCCCGCGGCTTCCGCTACATCCACATGGCGGGTCCGGGCTTCGAGAACCCGTTCCGGATGTACGGCGAGAACGAGCACCTCACCATCGTCAGCCCCGCGCCGGGCTCGAAGGTGCCGGCCGCGGAGTTCCCGGGCATCCAGATCAACGCCTACGACACCGGCGACGAGGTCGTCTCGGCGAGCTACCGGATCGCCGGCGACAAGAACTGGATGCCGCTGCACCACAGCGGCGAGTTCACCTGGCAGAGCAACCTGCCCAACAGCCTGCAGACGGTCGGTGAGCACAGCGTCGAGGTGAAGGTGGTCGACGCGGCGGGCAAGACCTGGACCAAGTCCGCGGACTTCACCCTCACCGACGAGCCGGCGCTCAAGCCGGTCGCCGGCGGTGACTGGGACCAGCACCACGGCAACGAGGGCCACTCCGGTGTCGCGCCGGCGCAGGAGGCCGGCCGCCGCCTGGCCTGGAGCTTCCGCACCAACGGCACCTTCCTCACCGGGTCGCCGGTCATCCACGACGGCGTCGTCTACGCGGGCACCCGCGACGAGAACGGCGACGGCAACAGCCGGATCCACGCCGTCCAGCTCAAGAACGGCAAGGAGCTGTGGAACTTCGAGGTGCCGCAGTCCATCCACGGCAGCCTCGCCTACGGCGACGGCCTGATCTTCGCGCCGACCCTGGGCTCGGAGCTGTACGCCGTGGACGCGGCGACCGGCAAGCTGCGCTGGAAGGCCGAGCCCGAGGAGGCGCCGGCCCCGAACAACCAGCGCACCTACGGCTACTACTCGCCGGCCGTCTCCGGCCACACCGTGCTCTGGCCCTACCAGACCCGCTTCGGCATCGGCAGCCAGGGCGTCCTCAAGGCGCTCGACACCCGCACCGGCGAGCAGATCTGGGCCTCCCCGATGTCCGGCGCGACCATGAGCGACGGCACGCCCGCCGTCATGGACGGCACCGTGTACGTCGGCAACCAGACCGCCGACCGCGTGCTCGCCTACGACCTGGCCACCGGCGCCCGCAAGTGGACCGGAGCCGAGTCCCTCGGCGGCTGGCAGGACGGCGTGCCGACCGCGGCCGAGGGCAAGGTCTTCATCGGCTCCAACAACGGCATCGCCGCCCGCGACGCCAAGACCGGTGAGACGCTGTGGACCTACCGGAGCTCGCGTTCCTCGCTCGTCTCGAGCGGCTCGACCCCGAGCGCCGCGGCCGTCAAGAACGGCGTCGTCTACATGGGCTTCCCGAGCGGCGCCGTCGTCGCCCTCGACGCCCAGACCGGCAACGTCCTCTGGGAGCGGCTGCTGCCCGGCGACATCTACCACGGTGGCGTCATGTCCAGCCCGGTCGTGGCCGGTGACACGCTCTTCGTCGGCGCCAACAACGGCAGGTTCTACGCCCTGGCCACCGACACCGGCCAGATCCTGTGGAACCACGAGACCGGCACCTGGGTGGGCGCCGGCCCTGCCGTCAGCGGCAACACCGTTGTGACGGGCGCCTGGGACGGCAACCTCTACGCCTACGTGCCGGGCGGCGAGTCCGCGCAGCGCTGGGCGACCGTGACCGGTACGGTCAGCGACCCGGAGACGGGCGCTCCGATCGCCGGCGCGAAGGTCACCGCCGTCGCCGCCGGTCAGGACACCGCGGTGACCAGCACCGACGCCCAGGGCAAGTACCGCATCGGCGTGCCGGCTTCGACCTGGACCGTTTCGGCGGCCAAGCGCGGCCTGATCGCCGACGACCGCTCGGAGGTCAGCGTCACGGTCGGCACCACCGGCAACGAGAAGGCCGACCTGAAGCTGATCAAGGTGATCCACCCGGTCGCCGGCAAGTCGACGTACGCGCCGGACTACGGCAACGGCAGCACGCGCAAGGACGTCGTCACGGGCAGGGAGTACTACTACCTGGCCAACGACAAGGTCCGGGCGTCCGTGACGCCGTACACCGGCGGCAACAACGGTGTCGGCGGTCTGGGCCAGGGCGAGCTGTCGGACGTCATGCTCAACGACGCCAACGGCGCCGAGACCCTTGACTGGGGCGAGATGCTGCTGCGTCCGAGCCTCACGCCGCCCGACTCGTGGGACCGGCCGAACGACCAGCTCGACCTGCCCGACCTCGCGGTCGACGGCGCTTCTGTGGTCGGCAACGGTCAGTACCGGGCGAACGAGGCCATCAAGGCGCAAGTCCGCTACGAGACCCTGCCCGACGCTCCGGTCGTCAAGATGACGGTCAAGCTGACCAACACCGGCACCACGGGCTACCAGGGCTACTTCAACTACATGATCGACCCCGACAGCTCGGTCGACAACGGCCGGATCCCCGGGTTCAGCGGCACCAACCCGGGTCTGAAGACCTCGGGCTGGACCGGGAACTACGTCTACGTCGGTGCTGACACGGCCACCACGAACGGCCAGGCCGCCCACGGTCTCGCCTGGGCACAGGACACGCCGGCCGCGGTCGGTGCGTACGGCTACATCGAGGGTCTTTACTACGACGCCACGATGGAGCCCGGTGCCACCAAGCAGTTCAGCTTCTACCACCTGACCGACTACGCGACCGCCGGTGGCGACCCCACCCGCAACATCGCGAAGTGGGCCGACGAGATCGACCTGCACGACGAGGCCGTCCCGGACGCCGCTCGCGCGACCGGCACGATCACCGCGGACGGCTCCGCCGTCTCCGGTGCCCGGGTCGCCCTCGAGCAGGACGGCAAGGTGGTCGCGACCACGAGCACCGACGCCCAGGGCAAGTACCGCGTCAAGGCCCCGGCCGGTCAGTACGACGTCCGGGTGTCCAAGCTGGGCTACCAGACGGCCGCCGACAAGGTCACCGTGCCGGCGGCGGGCAGCGGCGTCGCCGACGTCGCGCTGAGCCCGGTCAAGGTCGAGGCGAGCTACGGCAAGCAGATCGGCTCGGGTCTGGTCGAGGCAGGCCACGGCGACGTCATGCTCGAGAACGACAAGCTCTCGATGGCGATCGCCGACGCTTTCAACGACTCGCAGCTCTCCGGTAGCACCCGCGGCAAGCCGGTCGACATCGCCGTCCGCGGCAAGGCCGACCAGTTCGACTGGATCAACCTGCCCTACGTCTCGGCGACCCAGCCGACCGGCGATAACGCGTGGGACGTCCGGACGGTGGGGGCGACCGATGTCAAGATCGTCCAGGCGACCGGCGACAAGGCCGTCGTCCGGGTATACGGGCCGGTCAATGGCTTCACGGGTCTGACAGCGACGACGACGTACACGCTGAAGCCGGGCGACAACTTCGCCACGGTCTCGACGGAGCTGAGCAACTCCGGCTCGGTTCCACTCAGCGTGTGGACCGGTGACGTGATGGACCACGACGCGGCCGGCACGGCCAGTGTCATCCCGGGCGCCGGCATCGTGACACCGGGTGCGACGGCGGCGTACACCCCGACCAAGCCGTACATCGGCATGACCGGGACCGACCCGCAGGTATTCGGTCTCGTCTACGGCACGCCGGCCAGCGCCTTCGACGTCTACGCCGCGGGCAACTGGGTGATGAGCCGGTTCAAGGTCGACGTGCCGGCGGAGGGCTCCTACACCCTCACCCGCAAGCTCGTCGTCACCCCGGGCATCGACGCGGTGGGCATCCTCGACGAGGTCCCCGCGCCGTAACGCACACCCACCCCACCACACGGGGCCGGCCCGGACTCCAACCGGGCCGGCCCCGTGCGCCGATCCGTCAGAACAACGCGGCGGGTCGCGTCAGGTGGACTGCATCACCACGACGGTGCGCGGGCCGACGGTGATCGACTGCCCCGCGGCCAGCGGCGTTCCCACGCAGAGGGCGGCGTCGGTCGACAGCACGACGAACCCGCGCTGGGCCCAGTCGTGCTCGGGCAGCACGATGTCGAGCGGCTCGGCGGAGTGTGCCGTTCGGAAACTCATCGCTCTGCTCGGAGGGGGTGTGGGGCTCGGTGAGTCGTCGCGGCAGGTCAGGCAGGGTGCCCGGGGTCGTCGGTACCACCGACCTGCACGACGCCGCTGGGCGTGCCAAGCACGATCTCGATTAAGTGGTACCGCGCCAACGATGCGCACTGCTGTCCCAGCGGCGACGCCACCACCGTCTGATCCCATGACGGGCACCAGCTCACATCCGGCGCTCCCCACATCACTTCGTGACTGGACGTCAGGCACCTCGGACAAGAACGAGTTCGTGCCGGGCCGGGTCTCGTCGGCTCGCTTGAGTTCGGCGTTCTCCTTCTTCAACGCCTTGAGCTGGGCGGATTCCTCCGTCGTCGTCCCTGGACGCGTCCCCGCGTCGATCTCGTGCTGCTTCAGCCAGTTCCGCAGTGTCTCGCAGGAGCCGATGTCCGTTCGAACGTGCCGTCCATGACTCACGCCGGAAACGGGTGCGGAACTCCCACCCGGTCCCGTCGAGGTCCCGTCGGCCGTCCAGCCGCTTGCGCCCCGCGACGGAGCTGGCAACGGCGGCGGGACGAACCACGGCTCCGTACTCCCGGTCAAAGCCTCGAAGACCCTTGGCCACCCTTTTGCCACGGGCAGCTGAGGAACGATCAGCCGATCCCCAACGGTGGCTGTCCGGCTGGTGATTGTCGAGGCCACGCGTACTGATGCATGATGGGGACGACCCGAGTTGATCAGGGTCTGACTCTTGACCTGCACGGTGGGTGGTGGATGGAGAGCGGCGCTCCTCGGCGCGGGCTGCATGGCCGGCGCCGCGAGTGCGGGGCGCTGGATCAGGTGATCGCCGGCGCCCGGACGGGCCGGAGCCAGGTACTGGTGCTGCGCGGCGAACCCGGAGTCGGCAAGTCCGCGTTGGCTCAGTACCTGGTGCGGAGCGCGACAGGGTGTCAGGTCCTACGGGCTGTCGGCGTCGAGTCCGAGATGGAGCTGGCATTCGCCGGATTGCACCAACTGTGCATGCCGATGATGGGGCAGCTCGATCGCGTTCCCGGCGCACAGCGCGATGCCTTGTCCGTCGCGTTCGGACTGAGGGCGGAGAGCACACCGAACCGCTTCCTGGTCGGTCTGGCGGTGCTCAGCCTGCTGGCCGAGGTGGCGGAAGAGCAGCCGCTCGTCTGCGTGGTGGACGATGCCCAGTGGCTCGATCGGGTCTCCGCGCGAACACTGCGGTTTCGTCATCCGCTGGTGCGCTCGGCGGCCTATCGCGCGGCCGACCCCGAAGAACGCCGGGAAGTGCATCGTGCGCTGGCCGAGGTGACCGATCCCGATGCCGACTCGGATCGCCGAGCCTGGCATCGTGCCCACGCGGCGGTCGAGCCCGACGAGGTCCTGGTCGGCGAGTTGGAACGTTCAGCGGGCCGGGCCCAGACCCGCGGCGGTATCGCGGCGGCGGCCGCGTTCCTGAGACGTGCGACCGAGCTGACGCCCGATTCGGTCAGACGGGGAACGAGGGCGGCGGCGGCAGCGCAGGCCGCGTTCGAGGCTGGGGCTCCCGACGCGGCGCTCGAACTCCTCGCCGCCGCGGAGCTGAGTCCGTCGGACAAGGTTCAGCACGCCCGGCTGACCCGGCTCCGCGCCCAGATCGTGTTCGCGCGCAGACGCGGCGGTGAGGCTCTGCCGTTACTGCTCGACGCAGCCGACCGGCTGGCGCGGGTCGATGACCAACAAGCGCGTGAGGCGTACCTCGATGCGATCGGAGCGGCGGTCTTCGCGGGTCGCATCCAAGAACGTATCGGGGTGCGGGAGGTGGCCGGGGCCGCCCGCTCTGCGCCGCGCGGGCCACAACCTCCGCAGCTGACGGACATACTTCTCGATGGCCTGGCGACGTACCTCGCCGAAGGCTGCGTCGAAGGCGCGTCGCCCGGTGCTCGGAAACGGGCACGCCGGGTGCGGGAAGCGGTCCGGGGAAACGGACCGGCCGCCGAGGCCGGAACCGCGCCCCGGGCCGACTTCACCGTCCACAAAGTCGCCGCACACTGAGGATCCGGACGTACGAGAGGCGGCCGGCGCGACCCGGGAGCACCAGCGGGCCCTTTTTGGGTAACGCGGCTCGTAGCTGACTCCTACGGAGCATGGCTCCTTCCTTGCGTTTACAGTCGGTGGCGGCGCCGCCACCGAGCGGTGTTTCCCCCGACTTGCGAGGTGCTTGATGGGTAGGTTGCTGGATTCCTGCGATACGACGGTGTCGGCGAGCTATCGGCTGTTCGGGCTGGTCGACACGACCATGGGGGCTGAAACGTTCGATGATGATGCGGACAGATCGAAGTGGCTGCTTCCCGGGCCGGGCCTGGTGTATCTGCAGGTGCCCTCGGAGGTGGGCACGACGGTGATACGTCTGGAGTCGTGGACCAGTGCACCGGCGCTGCCGCCCGGTCAGTGGGCGGGGTGCGAGGAGGTCGAGGTGGACCTTCCTGAGGGCGAGCTTGGTTTGCAGACCGTCGACGGCGGGCTGAGGGAGATTCCGCTGGTGTTGCCGTCGCCGGGCACGTACCGGATGCGGTGGCAGTGGATGTTCAACCCGAACGCGGGTCCTTTCACCTCTCCTCTGCAGGGTTGTTCCGACGTGTTGGCCACGCCCGCCGGTCATGAAGCCGCTCTGGGTGGGGAGGATCAGTTCTGTCTGGTTCAGATCTGGCGGACCGCCACCGCCTGAGCCGCGTCGAAGGGACCGCAGGGCCGCCCCCGAATGGGGACGGCCCTGCCTTGGTTTACCGGAGTATCACTGCTGGAGTGTCAGTCGCCGATGGTGACGGACGGACCCTGAACGCCTGGTCGGGGTGCTGGCTGAAGGCGTTCACGATGGCCTGGTAGGCGGTGGTCGACTCGGACGGATCGGCCTCGTCTCCGGCTTCGGCCGGTGCGAGTTCGACGATCACTTTTCGGGTTATGGCCAGGTCCGCGAGACGCGCTTCGGTCTCCATGAGTGCAGCGGTCAAGTGCTCGCTCTGGCCTCGGAGTTCACCGACCCGGGCCGTGGCCTCGTCGTAGCGGACCTGGAGATCCGTGAGGAACTCGGTGATGTTCAGGCGGCCGCCTGGAGGGTGTCGCGCCAGGTGGGGGTGGGTGCGGTGAGGCGGCGGGCCATGTTCGCGGTGGAGGCCCAGTAGACGCGCGAGGCAGAGTTGTCGGGCCGGTGGTCGTACTCGCGGGCCAGGCGCCGGTGCAGCATCAACGTGCCGTTGACCTGTTCGACCATTTACCGCTTCGGCTGCGGGACGAAGCCTTTGCGCTGGTCGTCCGGGTTGCGGCGGACGACCTCGACGGTGATGTCCAGCAGCGCGCCGTGGATGATGACTTCGTCCTTGAAGCCTTGGTCCACCAGGGCTTTCTCCAGGCGCATTCCGCACCGCTCGGCCGCCTGGTCGAGAAGGGCGGTGCCGGCGGCGTTGTCATGTGCGGAGGCGGCCAGGACGACGACGCCGATGATCAGTCCCAGCACGTCGACGGCCAGTCCGCGCTTGCGCCCCGGCGTCCTCTTGTTCGCGTCCAGTCCCGTCGTGGTTTTCGGGACACCCGCAGCCGCACGCACGGACTGGGTGTCGATGACCACGAGGGACGGGTCCTCTAATCGGCGGGCCCTCTCCCGCACCTGGCAGCACAGGAGTTCCTGGATCCGCTGGTCAAGCCCGCCCTGCCGCCACAGCGTGAAGTAGTAGAACACCGCCGACCAGGCGGGTAGGTCATGGTGCAGGTAGCGCCACTGGCAGCCGGTCCGGTTCTGGTAGAAGATCGCGTTCACGACCTCCCGGAGATCACAGGCACCAGGGTCTCCGGTCGCCGACAGCCCCACCCGGTCCTGCTTCCAGGCCGTGATCATCGGCTCGATCAACGCCCACTGCTCGTCCGATAAGTCGCTCGGATACGGTCTTTGCTCCATGCCCGCATCTCGGCATGCACATGACCAGAGGTCGGCCTGTACGGCGATCAGTACCACGATTGAGCGATCACGAACCGAGAGAGAAGGGTTTTAACGCCCTCTCATGGCGGGTCAAGAGCGCTTGGTCGTCGGCGCTCTGTGTCTTGAGCGCGGCCATCCTTGTGGCGATCGCCTCAGCGTCTTGTTCGCTCGTCTGCGCTTCGTGGTCGAGCCACTCGAGGAACCATTTCTCCGCGACGGCCAGAGAGACGTAAGTGCCGTTTGCCGGGCATGACTTCGAGTCAAGGTGATTGGCGCGGCGAAACGTCACGTCGAGAGGGTTGGGGAGGTCGTCGATCAGAGGGCGTCGGTACTTTTTGTTACGCAGGGCGGTCTGCATCCGGCCGCCGCAGCCCGAGCAGCGGAGGTGCCGGGAGAGGGAGTAGCGAGGCCGGTTCGAGAAGAAGCTCTGGCCGCTCTGGGCCATGCGGCGCTTGGTGTACGCGTCCCAGATGCGCTCACACTCGGTCGGATCATCGATGACCGCGTCGTGGGCGCCGCCGTAGTACAGGAACGCCGTGACGTCGCGCTGCCGGTTCACCCGCTTCTTCTTTGTGCTGCCGTCGTCGTTCGTGACGACCTGGTGGGACAGCTCGGGTATGAGGTAGCGGACGTGGCCGAGGCCGAAGCCGCTGTCGAGGACGGCGTGGAGGTCGCCGGAAGTGAAGGGCTTGCCTGTGAAGGTTTTGATACCCCGCCGGTTGAGGCCGACCAGCAGCCTGCGGACCGATATGCCGGCGGCGTAGTCGTGGTGTAGCTGGGCCAGAACGGGACCGGTCACCGGGTCGATCTTCAGGATCCCGTTGCGGCACTTGGGGCAGGTATCCAGCTTCTTGCCGAACTCCCACTTGGGGCAGCTCTCGCAGCGGTAGTACCCGAACCGGCCGCGATTGGAGTGGGGGAGTCCCTTGTTCCGCCGGCGCTCGAAGATGTCACGCCAGGAATCAGCCTTTTGGTTCGACTCCAGCTCGGCGATGTTGAGCATCTGGGCGATGGCGAAGCGGCCGATGGTCGTCTTGCCGTCGAAGTCCTCCTTGGCGGCTCGGACTTCGACCCCGTAGTCCATGAGCGTGTCGAGGTGCTGGAGAGACTCGCGGAGGTTGCGGCCGAACCTCGACCAGATCCACAGGATGAGCACATCGAACTGCTTGTCGCGCGCCATCTGCTTGATCTCTTCGATCCGGCGCTCTTCGAACCCGCGCCCCGATTCGCCGAGATCCATGATGGGGTCGGCGATGACATCGATGTTCTCGGACCTGGCAAGAGTCAAGGCGTGACCGACCTGCAGTTCGGGACTGATCATGTCGTCCCGGGCCTTGGAGACTCGGACATAGATCAGGCCGCGCTTGCGGCGGCTGACGGTGGCGGACTGCTCTTCGACGGGGCGTAGCCGGAGTGGTGCGGTTGTCACGATGGTGCTCACAATCGCGCAGAGTAGGTCGTTTTTCCGGCCGACCTTTGTCGCGATTGCCGCGCATTGCGGCTATTGGGTGTCGCGGGATGGCTAAGCGGCGAGTTTGTAGTGCCTGAGCGTTGCGACGAACATGGCCCCGCCACCAGAGATGCGGCGCACCACGGTGATGCCGTGGCGCTCGGCGCCTACCGGGTCGACCTCGTTGCGCAGCGACTGGAAGCTGCCGATGATCACGGCGGGGGAGGCCCACTCCCAGACCCGCAGCGTCGGCGGGCGGCGGCCCGCCGCCACCTCGGTGGTGATGACCTCGTCGAGCGCCATGTGGAGCGCGGGTGACTGCGGGGCCTCGTGGATGAGCTGCCAGTCGTAGTCGCTCCACTCGGTGGCGCGCGCGAGAGCGCGGCGCACGGCGACGGCCACGCCCTCCGAGGTGAGACCCAGCATCACGGTCGAAGCGGGCAGCGCGGCGTCGATGCGGGCGGCGAGGCCTGCGGTGTCGGTGTGGGCCGGGGCGCCCTCCAGGGCCGCGTCGATGGCGAGGATGGCGTCGTCGGGTTCGAGGAAGAAGTCGCCGGCCACCCGTACCTTGCGCAGCGCGCCGCCCTCGACGTTCAGATTGACCACGACGAGCTTGCCGCCGGGGACCTTGTACTCACCGTGCACTGCCCTGCCTCCAGAATGACTCGGCCCCCATGAACCGGTAACAACGGCACGGGTGACTCGGTTCATTCCGTGCAATTCTCCCACCCTGGCCACGCGAGCCGTGAGGCCGAGGTGTTACGCCCTGCTGCTCGCCGTACTCGCGCTGACCGTCGGACCGTTCCTGTGGCAGCTCTCGACCTCGCTCAAGGGGCCCGGCGAGGACATCTTCGGTTCGCCGCCGAGCTTCCTGCCCAGCCATCCGATGCTGGACAACTACACGCTGACGACGTGGGTGGGGTGCCCATCGGCCCGGACACCCTCAGCGTCATCGCCGGACCCTGCGCGGTGGAGACGCCCGAGCAGACACTTGAGGCCGCACTGATGGCCAGGACGACCTCGTCGTCCGCCCGTCCCTGTGCCAGGAGGTCGCGGCGAGCATTCCCGGCAGCGCGTACACCGAGATCCCCGGATACGGGCACTACGGATACCTGGAGCAGCCGGCCGCCGTGAACACGGCGCGCATCGACTTCTTCGGCTGTCGGCAGCCCTGATCTCAGCGGACCGGTGCGACCGCCTGCTCGGGCCGGTCGGCGGCAGGCTGGGGGCGGCTGCTCATGACGGGGAACGTGACCGTGATGGACAGACCGCCCTCGCGCCGTGCCCAGGTGCTGATCGTGGCGTCATGCGCATTGGCGATGGCCTGCACGATCGACAGCCCGAGCCCGAGCCCCTCGACGCGCGCCTCCCGGGTGGCTCCCAGCCGCTGGAATGGCTGGAAGAGCCGGTCGACCGCGGGCGGCGGAACCACCGGGCCGGTGTTGGTGACCACCAGCGTCGCATGACCGTCCACCGTCCCCGTGGCCACGTCGATCCGGCCGAGCGGGGCGTTGTGACGGAGCGCGTTGTCCACCAGATTCGTCCCCAGACGCTCCGCCAGATTCCGGTGGCCGGCCGCCATCGCTGGGGAGATCGACGGATGCAACGTGATGTTCCGGTACTTCGCTTCGCCCCACCTGGCGTCGATCACCTCATGGGTCAGCCGGGCCGGATCGAACGGCTCACGGACATCGATCCCCGCATTGCCCCGGGTCAGCGTGAGCAGAGCCTCGATCAGCCGCTCCTGCTGACGCCCGGCGACCAGGATCCGCTCGTGCGCCCTGCGCAGCGAATCCACCGTCGCATCCGGGTCGGCCAGCGCGACCTGCCCGAGCGCCCACTGACGGGCCAGCGGCGTACACAGCTCATGGGACGCGTTCGCGACGAACTGGCGCTGCGCCTGGAACGAGTCCTCCAGCCTGCCGACGAGCCCGTCGAAGGTGTCGCCGAGCTCCGTCAGCTCATCACCGGGACCCTCCCAGCGCCAGCCGCTGATGCAGGCTTGTCACCGAGATGTCCCGCGCGGTCGCCGTGATCGTCCGCAACGGACGCAGCATCCGGCCGGCGACGAGCCACCCCAGCACGACCGAGATCACCGACATCAGCGCGAGCGCTATGCCCGACTGGACGAGCAGTTGACGCATCACCTCGGACTTCTGATGGTCCAGAGCCTTCTCCTGCTGCGCCGACAGCTCGTAGCACTGACGGCCCGGCCGGCCCGGCCGGCCCGGCATCGCGGAGGACGACCCACCGCATGCCGGGCGTCGGCCTGCCGGTGCCGGTGCCGGTGCCGGTGCTGGTGTCGGTGCTGGTGTCGGTGTTCGGTGTCCAAGTGCTGAACTCAGTCAGTTGGGAGGCGGTAACCGTAAGCCGGGGAACGGATCGCTCTTCGCCGGCCCGAGGAGAACTGACGCCTTTTTGGTTCGGCCCGCCCCGAGGCGCGACTCTTTCTTTACGGCGGGCATGTCGCATAATTGATAGGTTCGGGTTTTGTGAAGCGCGCATTGGAAGGTCTGCTGGGCCTACGCAGCCGGTGAGTCCACCATGGACCCGGCGCACCCCGCACCCCGCATCCTGCTCTTCGCCTGCCTGCAGCGCTTCTTCCTCCGGGGCGTCGGCGAAGGCGCCGTCAAGGGCTGACCCCGAGCCGCCGCCACCCCGCACCACAAGAACCAGGACACCCGTACCGTATGCCTCACTTCCCGCTGCGCTTCGGCGTCAACTACACGCCCACCCAGGGCTGGTTCCACCACTGGCTGGACTTCGACCTCGACGCGGTCCGCGCCGACCTGGACTCGATTGCCGCACTCGGCCTCGACCACATCCGGGTCTTCCCGCTCTGGCCGCTCTTCCAGCCCAACCGCACCCTGATCCGGCCGCGCGCCGTCGAACAGCTCGTCCAGCTCGTCGACGCCGCCGCCGAGCGCGGCCTCGACGTCAACGTGGACGGACTGCAGGGCCACCTGTCGAGCTTCGACTTCCTGCCCGCGTGGACGCAGACCTGGCACCGGCGAAACATCTTCACCGACCCGGACGTGGTGGCGGGCCAGGCCGTGTACCTGCGTACGCTCGCCGCCGCCCTCGCCGACCGCCCGAATTTCATCGGGATGACCCTGGGCAACGAGATCAACCAGTTCTCGGGCCCTCCGCACCCCGATCCGGACCCCATCACCCCCGCACAGGCGGGCAGTTGGCTGCGGACCCTGCTCGACGCCTGCGAGGAGGGGGCGCCCGGCAAGCTGCATCTGCATGCCGAGTACGACGCCGCCTGGTACCAGGACGACCACGCGTTCACCCCCGCCCACGCCGCCCGGATCGGTGCTGTCACCGCCGTGCACTCCTGGGTCTTCAACGGCACCGCCCAACGGCACGGCCGCACCGGTACCGCCACCGAGCACCACGCCGCCTACCTGATCGAACTGTCCAAGGCCTGGGCCGCCGACCCGCACCGGCCGGTCTGGCTGCAGGAGGTCGGCGCCCCCTCCCCGCTCATCCCCGCCGAGCACGCCGCCGCGTTCACCGAGGCGACCGTTGCGAACGCACTGGACTGCGAGGACGTGTGGGGCGTCACCTGGTGGTGCTCCCACGACGTGTCCCGCGCTCTGGCCGATTTCCCCGAACTCGAATACGGGCTGGGTCTGTTGACCAACGACCGGCAGGTGAAACCGGTCGGGGAGGCGATCGCCCGGATCATTGAGGAGCGGCGGGAGGCGGCCGTCCGGCCGGCTCCCCGCACCACGGCCCTGGTGGTCGACACCGGCGACGACGAGACCGCACCCCGCCGCTCGACGTGCGCCCCCGGCGGCGCGTTCTTCGAGGCGTTCGCCCGGCTCACCGCGGACGGGGTCCGGCCCACGGCCGTCCTTGCGAGCCAGGCCGGGAACAAGGAGCACCTGGCCGCGCGCGGCATCACCGACATCCTCACCCCGGACCAGGCCCACTGACCCCGCCCGGTGCGCCCCCGCCCCGCGCACCCGGGTCTCGACTGCCGTTCTAGCCTCGCCGTTTCGGTTGGGGCGGGGCCAGTTGGTGGCCCGGCTGACATCCGCGCGCGTTTTCTGTCCGCGCGGGAGGACCGCCCACCACGAGAACGGCGGCCATCCGCACCCCGGTCACGTCATGACCCACAGGACCTTCATGGCGGCCTTCGACACCACGGGCGAACGGGGAAGGTATCCGGCTGCCGGTCCGGCCCGGCAGCCGCAGAAGATCGACTGCGACCGGCGCTTCCCTCCCGACGCACCGCGCACCGCGCCTGGCAACCGGGCCGACCGGCCGACGGACGAGCGGGACCGGTCAGTCCCGGGCCGGGGCGGGAAGCGCTTCCACGACCGCCTCTTCGTCCGGCACAGCCAACTCCCTGACCCGGGAATCCCCACCCGGGCCGCCGGGCCATTCACGAAAGCACCGGAACAGCATCGGCATGCCTCGGGCGACCGAGAGGTCGGAGCTGTCCATGACCTGCATGTGTACATGGGGCTGGGTCGAGTTGCCGGAGTTGCCACAGTTCGCGAGATGCTGACCGGCCACCACCCGCTGTCCGGCGGACACCTGGACGGAGCCGGACTTGAGATGCACCAGAGTGACGTAGGGGCCGTGCTCCGACAGCGAAATGATCAGATGGTTCCCTGCGATGGCGTTCGCCCCTCGGCGTACCCGTGCGGCCTGGCCCAGCATGTACGGCACCAGGGCGAGCTGCGACCGGCGTGCCTCGTGGTCGGGCTCGCCGTCGTGGGCCGCGATCACGGTGCCGGCGGCGGGAGCCAGGACCGGTCGGCCGAAACTGTGGAAGAGCTCGGGCGGTTCGGTGGCGAAGAAGGTCCGCCAGCTGCGGTGGCCGGCCGTGCGGTGGCGGTCGTCCACGCCGATGAAGTCAATCGCGTGACTGCTGCCGAACAGCTCGGTCCCATGACTCGGAATCCGCCGTGCCGGGCTGTTCCGGGCACGCCACAGCCCGGTAAAGGGCAGCGAGAGCTCGACGCCCCGCGCCCCCGGACGTTGTGCGCCCGAGTCTCCGCCCGCCCCGGCGGCGACGCCTGCCGCGGCGAGGGCGGTGGCGCCGATCGCGACGGTGCGCGCGACGAAGCGCCGCCGGGAGGGGTCCTTCCCGCCAGGGGCGTCGGATCCGTCCGGTGACGGTGTGGCGGCCCGCCGGGCGAGGCCCCGGCGGAGCAGGAGGCGGACGAGTTCGCCCAGGAGCAGCGCGAGGGTGAGGTACATCAGCAGCGGCAGCCAGACTTCACCCGCCGGGGTGAGTACCCGTGCGATCTCGAACGGCGGCTCGGCGGGCCCGGCGAACAGCAGGACCGCTGTGGTCGCCGAGAGCAGCCACACCAGCACCGTGCCGGCACGCCGCCACGGGGAGCCCTCGTGGGAGACGTCTTTGACGAGGCGTCGGAACAGGTACCGGTGGACGGCCGTCAGAGCCAAGAGGATCAAGGTGGCGTTCAGGAGTAGAAGAGCAGTGCCGGTCCGTGACATGTGTCGAACCTAGCCGCCGGGCGTGTGTCTGCTTCGAACTGTTCCAAAGAATGGTCGATTTCCTATTCCTGCGCCCGCCGTCCCCGACCGCCCGCCGAACCAAAGGGTGACGGCCCCGGGAGTATTTCGGCGTCGGCATCCCCACTGACCTGCTGAAAGCAGCTCCGTGAATCGCCGGCCGGACCAAGAACGCGGTTTCGATCACGAGGTGACGGCGTGCATCCGGTCGATGACAGGCGCTGTGGGCTGCACGAGCATACTGATCGATGTTGAAGGCTCGAATGAGCGCAGCCCCACCGGGGGGCCGACATGCGAGGTCCCATTCGTTGTGAGTCGTACACGCACTGTTCGCGTCCCGGGGACTTGAAAATGGGAAGACGGGCCAGACTCGGAACCGTGCACACACCCTGTGGGCCGTCCCGGCATCCTGGCCTCGTCCGGCACGCGTGACCTGCGAATTGTCGCCGATTCGGTCCTGGGAGACTGAGGGGCCCAGGCACCCGCACGGCCGGCCTCGTGGGCGGCGCCGCCGCTGGGGCGCCTTTCACCCACCGGTCGGCACCGGAATTCCCTGGTTCTTCTGCACGTCACTGACGAAATATTCACGGGTCCCCTTTCGGGTCCGAAAAGTTCGACCGATCCAGGGCGCCCGCACGGCTTTGGGACGGTCCACGGTGACCGTATTCCCGCTCGGCCGGAGCGAAAGTGCGCATCATCGCTCATGACTTCAGAGGATTGCGGCCTTGAGTACTTTTCGCGACCCAGCCGAACATTTCCCTGCCCTCTCCGGAAACCGGCGGGCCGAGATTTTCTGCCCGTTGTCACCCACGCAGCAGGGCATCCTCTTCCAGGGCCGCCACGGGGAAGGGACCGGCCTATCGATCGTCGCCGGCATCGGACCGCCCAGGCCGGACGAGGCACCCAAGGTCCTGAGGAAACCCGCCCACCGGTCACGGACCGCTCCCCTGGAGGGCCGCCGCCGAGCGGGAAGCGAACGCGGGCAACCAGTACGCCCGACACCGTTCGGGGTGTGCCAGTGCAACTCATGTTTCACTGACCAGGAACGGTACGCCGTCGGTCGCTGACCGGCCACCTCCGCGTCATGACCAGGTCGTCGGGTGCCCGGTGGACCGTGCTTAGCTGAAGGCATGATCGATGACTTCCTTGCCGGGGACCTGACCGAGGTCGAGGAGGCGGTCCGCGCAGCGGCCGCCGCCGAGATCATGCCGCGCTACCGGCAGCTCGCCACACACGAGATCGTCGAGAAAAGCGGCCCGCACGACCTCGTCACCACCGCCGACCGCCTTGCCGAGGAACACCTCACCGGGTCCCTGACGCGGCTGCTCCCCGGTTCGGTGGTCGTCGGTGAGGAGGCGGTCCACGCCGATCCGAAGGTGTACGACGCCCTGGGCGGCGACGCACCGGTATGGATCGTCGATCCGGTCGACGGGACCCGCCAGTTCGTCCGCGGCGAGCCCGGCTTCTGCACCCTCGTCGCCCTCGCCCACCACGGCGAACTCCTTGCCTCCTGGACGTACGCCGCGGCATTGAACGAGATGGCGGTCGCGGTACGCGGCCGGGGAGCCGTGCTCAACGGTGTACCGATACGCTCCGGGTCGCCCGCGCCCGGCGCCGCACTCGAAGTCGCGATGTCGCACCCCGACTACACCACCGACGCCCAGAAGAGGGCGCTGTTCGGCCTGTTCGTCGAAGGCATCCACGCCCGCCCGTGCGGCTCCGCGGGCCTCGAATACCTGGCCGTCGCCCGCGGCGACCAGGACGCGGTCGCCTTCAACTGGGAGTACGCCTGGGACCATGCGGCGGGCCTGCTCCTGGTCACCGAGGCGGGCGGCGCCCAGGCCACGCTCTCGGGTGCCCCGTTCCGCATCGCCGGGGGCAACGACCTGCCGTTCACGGCCGCCCGCGACAAGGCGACGGCCGACCGGATCCTGGCGGCGCTGCGCGCCGGGGGCTGACCTTCCCCGGCGGCCCCGGTCAGGTGATGAGCGCGCGGGTCACCGCGGTGAGCCGGGCCCGGGCCGCCGGGTCGTACGCCTGCTCATGGGCGGTGGTATCCGTGAACCGGTCGAAGTACCGCCCGGTGACGGTGGCCGGAGCCGGATCGGTGATCAGCCGCACGACGGGCCGTACGCCGTCGTCGACCGGGACGGCGCGACTGGGAGGCGGTCGGCCTACGCCATCCGGTGCAGCACCAGGCAGAACGGGTGTCCAGCCGGATCGGCATAGATCCGCCACGGCCGCTCCGCCCGCTCCGCGTCCGCCTCCCCGCCCCCGCTCCCGTCGTCGAGCACGCCCGCGCCCGCCGCGACGACCTCCGCCTGCGCCGCGTCCAGATCGGGCACACCGAAGTCCAGGTGGAACTGCTGGGGCCGCGCCGGGTCCTGCCACTGCGGCGGCCGGTGGTCCGCCACCTGCTGGAACGCCAGGACGAGACCGGTGTCGGTGTGCAGCGTCGCCCAGTTCTCGCCGAGCGCCCACCGCCGGTCCGGCTCGTTGACCCGGCCGCCGAGGACCGACCGGTAGAACTCGGCCAGGCGTACGGGATCGGGGCAGTCGAGCACCACGCACTGAAGTTCGGCGATCATGCCGGGATCCTAAACCGGGCTTGGTCCCCGCAGAGCCCGTTACCTTCTTCCTGGCCCCGCAATGGGGCTCCCGGCCTTCGGTCCCGGCATGACTTGCAGCCCCAGTCGATCATGATCGAAAAGGTGGTGTCACCGGGCCCGGAGGCATTGGCAGACCGCTGATTAGGGGCAGGAGCGCCGATCCCGCACCGGGTGAGGCAGGCTCTTCGTAACGTGGATGCCGGCAGGCTGATGCCGCAGGACAGGCCGGGAAGGATACGACCGTTGTGAAGAGGGCACGTGACCGATACCGGTGACATCGACGTATACCTCGGCCTCGACGTCGGCAAAGGCGAGCACCACGCCACCGCCCCTCGGCGGCGGCCCGGACGCCGGACAGCGCGGTCAGCCGGGCCGCCATGTCGTCGACCATCGATGCGTGAACTCGTTCTGCAGCCGATTCCGTATTCATCGGCCCGGACGGTACCCGCGGTTCGGCTGTCGGCGCAGCGGAATATCCTGGAGTTTCTTGCCGTCGGCTGACGAAGGAGTCCGAAGGTGCCATCGATGCTCGATGCCGTCGTCGTGGGGGCGGGCCCCAACGGACTGACCGCCGCAGCCGAACTGGCCCGCCGGGGCTTCTCCGTGGAAGTGTTCGAGGCGCAGGAGACGGTCGGCGGCGGCGCCCGCACCGAGGAGCTCACACTCCCCGGCTTCCGCCACGACCCGTGTTCAGCTGTGCATCCGCTGGGCATCGGCTCGCCCGCGTTCTCCCGGATGCCGCTCGGCCGGCACGGCCTGGAGTGGCTCCAGCCCGAGCTGTCGCTCGCTCACCCCTTCCCGGACGGCTCCGCCGCCGTGCTCACCGGTTCGGTGGGGGAGAGCGCCATGTCGCTCGGACCGCAGGACGCGGGGGCGTACCGCAGGCTGCTCGCCCCGTACCTCGGCCACTGGGACACGCTCGCGGAGGACTTCCTGCGCACGCCGTGGATCGGGCTGCCGCGCGATCCGTACCGCTGGGTCCGGTTCGGGCTGGACGCGATCCAGCCCGCCACGCTCCTCGCCCGCCGGTTCCGGGGCGCGAAGGCGCGCGGCCTGTTCGCCGGACTCGCCGCCCACGCCATAGCCCCCGCCAGCGGCCTTGCGACCGGCGGCATCGCGCTGCTCTTCGCCGTCGCCGCCCACGAGAACGGCTGGCCGGTGCCGCGCGGCGGCTCACAGGCCATTTCCGACGCCCTCGCCTCGTACGTACGTGAACTGGGCGGCACGATCCGTACCGGCACGGAGGTCAAACGCCTCGACGAGCTCCCGCCCGCCCGCGCCTATGTCTTCGACACCTCGCCGACCGCCCTCGCGCGGATCGCCGGACTGGGCCACGCCTACCGCGACTACCGGTACGGCGCCTCCTGCTTCAAGATCGACTATGCGCTGTCGGGCCCCGTCCCCTGGACCGCGAAGGATGCCCGGCGGGCCGGCACGGTCCATATCGGGCCCACGGCAGGCGAGATCGACAGCGCGATGCGGGCAGCCGTGGCGGGCCGCGACCCGAGCGTGCCGTTCCTGATCACCGCACAGCCCAGCCTGGTCGACCCGTCCCGCGCGCCCGAGGGCCGTCACGTCTTCTGGGTGTATGGACATGTCCCGGCGGGCTGGGAGGGCGACGCCACCGAGGTCATCGAGAGGCAGTTGGAGCGGTTCGCCCCCGGCTTCCGTGATCTGGTGCTCGCCCGCGCCATCGCAGGCCCTCCCCAGCTCGCCGCGCGCAACGCCAATTACGTCGGCGGTGACATCGCGTGCGGTGCGTTCGCCGGTCTGCAGACGGTGTTCCGGCCCAAGCTCGCCCGCGTGCCGTACGCGACGGCGCACCCGGCGGTTTTCCTGTGCTCCTCGGCCACTCCGCCCGGGCCCGGCGTGCACGGGATGTCCGGCCACCACGCGGCGAAGGCGGTGTGGCGCAGGCTCCGCGCGACCTGAGGGCAGGCCGAAGAGGCTGCGGGGCGCCCGGATACGCCCCCACTCGCCTCACCACCCCCACTGAGTTGCTGGCATATCTCGACTCGGCCCCGGCCCCCTCTCGCACAAGGATCATGAACGAGCTTTCCCACCCGTTCCTGACCGGCATGTCACGCGACGAGCTGGAGAACCTCATTAACCGGTCTGGTCGGTGGTGCGCTGCTCAACGAGGCGTTCAGTGACGACGAGCCGGAAGGTCGTGAACAACTACTACGAGGAGGACTGACCGGCCGATCCTGTCGCCGCCCGCCCGGACGTCCTCGTCGGACGGCCGGGCGGATGCGCGAGCACCGGCTGGATGATCTGGACGGGCACGGACGCCCGGCACCGGACACCTAGACTGGGCCAAGGCACGGGGACGGTGATCACGACGGGACGGGAGAGGCTGTGGCGGCAGACGTTGGTGGCTCCGAGGATCCGCCCGCCGGGGTGCTGGCCGAGGCAGCCGCTGCGTTCGGGTTGCTGGCGTCGTCGGCGCGGCTGCACATCATGTGGTCCCTGGCGCAGGGTGAGAGCGATGTCACCCACCTCGCGGAACGGGTGGGTGGGACCCTGCCCGCGGTCAGTCAGCACCTGACAAAACTGAGACTCGCCGGTCTCGTACGCTCCCGCCGCGATGGCCGACGCCAGGTCTACTACGTCGACGACCCCGACATCGTGACCGTGGTCCGGCTGATGGTCGGCCAGTTGGCCGCACGTGCCGAGGGAGCATGGGCGCCGACGGGCCGACTGCGCGAGACCGGTGCCTGAGACCTCCGCGACCGCGGGAACGGGCTCGGAGATGTCCGGGCCCGCAGTCGCGTCGGCGCCGGGAAACGGCCCCGTCGGCGGCGAAGTCATACGCGAACGGACGGCACCGACCGCGCTTGAGGTGCTGCGACGGCTGGACAGCGGGCCGCGCGGGCTGATGGAAGTACAGGCCGAGGAGCGTCTGACCCGGTTCGGCGAGAACACTGTGCCCGCCCGGCGACCGGATTCCTGGCTCGGGCGTTTTCTGCGCAGTCTGCGGGATCCGTTCACCGCCGTGCTGCTGTGCCTCGCCCTGGTCTCGGCGCTCGTGGCCTCCTGGGGCACCGCGGGCGTGATCATGGTGCTGGTCGTGGTCAGTTGCGTGCTGCGCTCGTCCGGCGAGCACCGGGCGGAGGGGGCGATGACGACGCTGCGCGCGTTGGTCGCGACCACGGCGACCGTGTTGCGGCGCGCCGACGAGGACGCACCGTCCGTGGCCCGGGAGATCCCGGTCGACCAACTGGTGCCGGGAGACGTGATCCGCCTCGGACCGGGAGACCTGGTCCCGGCCGACATACGGCTCCTGCGGGCCGGCGGGCTGAGCGTCTACCAGGCGGCGCTGACCGGGGAGTCGGCACCGGTCGCCAAGTACCCCGTCGACGTGCCGCCCCCGGTCGCGGGCGGGATCTTCGAGCAGCCGCAGCTGTGCTTCCAGGGCAGCAGCGTCGCCGCAGGCAGCGGCACCGCGGTGGTCGTGGCGACCGGGCCGCGCACGCGGCTGGCCGACAGATACGAGGAGCGCGGGCACCGCGAGGCGAACGCCTTCGACCGGTCCGTGCACGGCATCTCCTGGATCCTCATCCGGTTCATGCTGCTCACGCCGCCGCTGGTGCTGATGGCCAACGCGGCGCTGCGCGACCGGGGCCTGGAGACCCTGCCGTTCGCCGTCGCGGTGGCGGTCGGCCTGACCCCGGAGATGCTGCCGGTCATCGTCACCGCCTGCCTGGCCCGCGGCGCGTCACTCCTCGCCCGCTCGCACGGGGTGATCGTGAAGCGGCTGCCCGCGCTGCACGACCTCGGCGCCGTCGACGTGCTGTGCCTGGACAAGACCGGCACGCTCACCCTGGACCGGCCGGTCGTGGACCGTGCACTCGACGCCAGGGGCAAGGACACGCCCGAGACACTGCACTGGGCCTCCGTGAACGCCTGGTGGACCCTTCAGCTCGCCGACCTGCCCACGCCGGACGTCTTCGACGAGGCGATCCTGGAGGCGGCCGACGTGGACGCGGCGGAACGCTACGAGGGCACCGCGGCCATCCCCTTCGACCCGGTGCGCCGCCTCGCCACCGCCGTCGTACGCACCCCCGGACGCCTCGGCACCCACACCCTGGTAGTCAAAGGTGCGGCCGAGTCCGTACTGGAACGCTGCGTACTGGAGGACCGCGAGCGCGAGCGCCTGCTCGCGCTCGCGGCCGAGCAGGCGGACAGCGGTCTGCGGGTGCTGGCGGTCGCCACCGCCGAACGCCCCGCACGCACGCGCGACTACACCCCGGCCGACGAACGCGGCCTGACCTTCCGGGGTTTCGTCACCCTGCGGGACGCGCTCGTACCGACCGCGGCCGACGCCCTCAAGGCATTCGCCGACCGAGGCGTCACCGTCAAGGTCCTCACCGGTGACCACCCCGGTACGGCGGCCCATGTCTGCCGCGACCTGGGCCTCGCTCCCGGAGACGTACGGACCGCCGACGACATCGATACTCTCACCGATACCGAACTCACCGAACTCGCCCGCAGTACCACCGTCTTCGCCCGCTGCACACCGCAGCACAAGGCCCGGATCACCACCGCCCTGCGCGCCGGCGGACACACCACTGGATTCCTCGGCGACGGCGTCAACGACCTTCCCGCACTGCACGCCGCCGACGTAGGCATCTGTCCGCGCGACGCCGCGGACGTGACCCGGGAAAGCGCGGACGTGGTGCTGGCCGACAAGGACCTCACCGCGATCGACCACGCCATCACCGCAGGCCGGTACTCCAGCGGCAACATCGCCACGTATCTGCGTACCACGCTCTCCTCCAACCTCGGCAACGTCATCGCGATGCTTGCCGCGGGACTCCTCCTGCCCTTCCTGCCGATGCTCCCCACACAGGTCCTGGCGCAGAACCTGTGCTTCGACGCCGCCCAGCTCGCCTACGCCTATGACCGTCCCGCACGCAATGCGCTGCGGCGGCCCACGGTTCTGCGCCCGCGGGACCTCCTGCGCTTCATCACCGGCTTCGGCGTCCTCAACGCGGCCGCCGACCTCGCCACTTTCGGCGTGCTCGCGCTCGCGCTGCACGGGCCGGGGACGGGAGACGACGAGGCGGTGTTCCACTCCGGCTGGTTCACCGAGAACCTGCTCACCCAGGCTCTGGTGATGCTGCTCCTGCGCCTCGGCCGGCGCGGTGCCGAAGGCCGGACGTCGGGACCGGTCGGCCGGGCCGCGGCCCTGCTCGCCGCTGCCGGACTTCTTCTGCCCCTGTCCCCGCTCGCCCCGCTGCTCGGCATGGAACCGTTGCCGGGCCTCTGTTACCCGTTGCTTGCTGTCGTCCTCGCGCTCTACGCAATCGCGCTGAGGGTGGCCAGGGCACGCTACGAACGACAGTGAGCAGTTCCATCGGCGAGGTGCCATCGCATGAACGCGCTTCCCCGAAGACGGTCAGCTGTTACCGGGGTCTGCGCCGTGTACGCGCTGGTCGGAACGGCAGGTTCAGCTTCTGCCTGCATGCCGCTCACTCAGTCGCCCGCTGACCCGGTTGAAGATCGCCCGCGGGCCCGGAGCCGGTCGATCGTCTGCTGCGCTGCCGGTGGGTAATCCTGTGCCACGGGGGCTGGTTTCGCGGTGGCTTCGTGGCCCTGTACCGGCAGATGAAGTAGTGGGACGAGACGGTAATCGGCGGGCCAGATGTGAAGAACTCTGAAAGCCCCAGGCACACTCTGGGTGTCGCAGTCCCGTCGTCAAAAGGATGACCAACGCATGATTACGCTCAAGAAGGAAGACGGCCCGGCGGATCTGGACGGAGTGACCCACCTGTCCATCGGGGTGTCCTGGGATCCGACTGCCGGCAGCAGCGGTGGAGTGATGGGCATGCTTCGTCGCAAGTCCGGTACCGACCTCGACCTGATCGCCATCGCGATGCAGGGCGGGGACCCGGTGCGCCTGGCGGGACTCGACTCCCTCGACCCGATGGGTAACGGCTCCTTGGTGCACAGTGGCGACAACCAGACCGGGCACGGGGACGGTGACGACGAGACGGTGACGGTCGAGTTCGCGAGGATGCCGTCCAACATCACGTCGATAGTGTTCGTCGCCGCCGCCTACAAGAAGGGCAGTTCCTTCCAGAAGGCGCGCAACATCAGCTTCAAGGTGTACGACGCCACCGGGGGCAGCTCCCAGCAGGTTGCCGACATCTGGCCGAGCCTGCTCACTCAGGACAACGGCTGCGCCGTGGCCAAGGCCGTACGAGTCGGCGACAGCTGGAAGCTCGAAGTGATCAATACGACGGGGAAGATCAAGCAGGGCAACGAGCACGCCCTGATGCGCTTCGCCGTCAGCAAGTAGCGCGCAATGACCAGCCCGGTCCCGGTCTGCATCTGCTCGGTGGGCCGCCGGGCGGTCTCGCGGCGTCCGAAGGCGTCCCTCCGGCTCGGTCACGCCCGGTCCCTCGGTTCCTGTGCGCACACCTGCGGCAGAGGCTGCGGTCCCACATAGCGCTCGACCGGTCTCGTACCGCAGCGGCTCCTTGCCCTCGTCTCAGGCCGTCGGCACTTCAACGCGCTCATGGCACCGACCTTGTTTGCCGTGCTCGGCCAGATGGTGCCCGCATCCGCCCACCTTCCTCTCCCCCCTGCGCGGCCCCGGATCGGGATGGGCGGGCCTCGGATTTCACCTTCCTGGGCGGTGGGCGCATGGGCTTGCCGGGTGGTGCTACCCGTACGACAGGTTGGAGCACAGGTCGTCATCGGCCGAGCGGGCGTCGTCGGCCACGGTGGTGGGCACCGCGGTAGCCTCGGCCGAGGCGTCCTCAGCCGCGTAGGACCGGCCCAGGGTCACACTGATGCCCGTGCTCGTCGTCGAGTGCAACTGGGCGTTCGGGAAGAGCTTGGCGACGCTCTGGGCCTGGCTCTTCTGCCCCGGTCCGTACTCGATCACTGTGATGGCGTGGTCCTGGGTGCTCGCGTTCGCCGTACCGGTGACGGTGAAGTAGTGGTCGGTAAGGGTGGCTGCGGCACGTGCGGCGAGGCCGCTGGTGGTGGTGCCGTTGTAGACCGCGACGTCGACGCCTTCTCCGGACGGGTTCTCGTCAGCGCTCGGCGAGGCGGAGGCCGTCGCCGTGCTCTTCTTGCCGCTGGCGTCCTTGCCGTCGATGGTCCGGTCGGCCTTCAATGCGGCCCAGAGTTCGTCGGTGTCCGGCTGGACGATCGCGACGCGTGCACCCTCGTACCGCCAGGGGATGGTGACGAACTTGGTGTTGTGCAGGTCGATGTTCTTCAGGGACATCGCGAAGGAGATCATTTTGTCGGCCGAGCCGAGACCAGGGTCGACGGTCATAGACTTGGTGGCGGCGTCGGCGAGCGGCAGCAGCTTGGTGGGGGTGAGGCCGTCGCTCTTCACCCTCGTGATCAGGCTGCCCACGAACGCCTGTTGGCGCTTGATGCGGCCTATGTCGGAGCCGTCGCCGATGCCGTGCCGGATGCGTACGTAGTCCAGCGCCTTCTGGCCGGAGACGGTCTGCTCGCCCTTGCTGAAGAGGAGTTTGCCCTGGGTGGTGCGGTTGGGGTTGAGGTCCTTCTGGTAGATGTCCTGCGGCAGGCACACCTTCACACCGCCGGTCACGTCCGTCAGCTTGGCGAGGCCCTTGAAGTCGACGACCACCGTGTGGTCCACGCGCAGCCCGGTGAGTTCCTCGACGGTGTTCTGGGTGCAGGCGGGACTGCCGTTGGCTGTCTGCCCCACCGAGTAGGCCTCGTTGAACATGGTGTTGGTCCGCGTCTTGGTCCAGGAGCCGTCCGGCAGCTTGCAGGGCGGGATGGTGACCAGGGTGTCGCGCGGGATGGATATGGCGACAGCGTGCCGGCGGTCGGCGTAGACGTGCAGCAGGAAGGCGGTGTCGGAGCGGCCGATGTCGCCCTTGTCGCCGCCGCCCAGCGCGCTGTTGCCGCCGGTGCGCGCGTCCGACCCGATGACGAGGACGTTCTCGCCCTTCGCGGCTCTGGGGCGGTCGCCGGAGATACCATCCGAGCTGAAGGTGTCGATGTTGCCGTTCAGCTTCAGGAAGATCCAGCCGAGCCCGGCCGTGCCGAGCACGAGTATGGACGCAGCTATGGCGAGAGCGATCCGCAGGGGACTGCGTTTACGGCGCCGCCTGGTGCTGCCGCTGTGGTGTCCGCCGTGCCGCTGCGGAGGTGCGGTGTGCCTGCGGCGTGGCAGAGCCGCCGGGTGGCTGGTTGACATGTGTGCGCCCTCATCCGTCTGCCTCATACGGAGGGGACGACTGGCCCCACCACAAGGTTGTACAGTTGCGCAATGTAGCAAGCATTGCAGATGGTGCGGCGCGCTCGGCACCCACCTCTGTCCGGTGAAGGGAATGGGGTGGGCGGGACGTTCCGCAACGGACTGGAACCCTGGCACTTGCTGATCGTCGCGATCGTGGTCGTCGTGCTGTTCGGCTCGAAGAAACTGCCGGAGACCGCCCGGTCCCTGGGCAAGTCGATGCGCATCCTCAAAAGCGAGGCCAAGGCCATGAAGCAGGACGGGGCCGCGGAGCCCTCCGCCCCTCCTGCCGATAACACCTCGGCGCAGGAGGTGCCGCCCATCATCCGGGCGGCACCGGGAGATGCCGCGTCGGCCCGTCCCGCCACGGAGAGCGACACCGCCCGCTGAGCGGCGTGCGACGCACCTGTCAAGGGCTGGCCCCGTCGAAGCCGTACCGCAGCGGCTCACTCTTCACCCGGAAGTCGCGGCGGTAGATGTGTAGCGCCTCCGCGCGCACACCATTCGACGGGGCTTCCAGTTCGCAGGGGTAGGTCACCTGGATCGTCCGTGGCCGGTCGGTGACCCGCATCCGTAGCCCGTCCGCGGCCCCCCCGACGAGTACAGCCGCTTCCCGCCCCACCGGGCTGCCTGTGTTCATGGCGACAGTTTAAGCATTGCGCAACCTTTGAAGTGAAGTGAGTTGGGTCACGACGGTACGTGCGGCGTGCGAGCCATCGGCGGAGCGCGGCATCACGTGGCGTCGGGGTAGTCGAACGGCGCTCGGGCCACCGACTCCACCCCGGCCCCCTTCGTCAGGTTCACCCGATTGTGATGGGCTGGTTGTGCATCCTCTACGCGGTTCTGGTCAACGTCCTGGTCGTGGGGCTGATCGCGGGCCTGGCCGCCCTCTTCGGCGCGGTGTACCGCCCCCCTCCCTCCCGGAGCTGTGTCGGCCCCCGTCCCTGTTGGACGGCCGGGCGCGGCGGCTACGCTGCGGCCATGCGGGCGGTGGCGAAGAGTGACAGGAGCTATTCGCCGAGCGCGGTTTCGAGGCGACGTCGACTCGGGCGGTGGCAGCCACAGCCGGACTGTCCCCGGCACTGGTGACCCGGCGCCTAGCTAGGCGCCCGAGCGCGCCCTGCGAACCTCGCCGTCCTGCCCGGCCGGCCGGTCATGCGGCACACCTGGCGCCCTGCCGGTGAACGCGGTACGGCGGAGTTGCCGTCCCGCGGAGCAGCCCCGGGAACGGCATGATGGGAGCATGTGCACACCCCCGCCCGTCACGGTGACCCTGGTCCGCGGCGACATCACCCTGCAGTCCGTCGACGCCATCGTCAATGCCGCGAACTCCTCGCTGCTCGGCGGCGGCGGAGTCGACGGCGCGATCCACCGGCGCGGCGGCCCGGAGATCCTCGCCGCCTGCCGCGAGCTGCGCGCCTCGCAGTACGGAAAAGGGCTACGGACCGGTCAGGCGGTAGCGACCACGGCCGGGAAGCTCGACGCCCGATGGGTGATCCATACGGTCGGGCCGGTATGGAGCAGCGCCGAGGACCGCTCCGCGCTGCTGGCCTCCTGTTACCGGGAATCACTGCGGGTGGCCGCCGAGCTGGCTGCGCGGACCGTTGCCTTCCCCGCGATCTCGACCGGCATCTACGGCTGGCCCCTGGACGACGGTGCGCGGATCGCCGTCCGGACGGTCCTGGCGGAGGCGGGAGCTCCGGTGGAGGAGGTGCGATTCGTCCTGTTCGACGCACATGCGTACACGGAGTTCGAAGAAGCCCTGGCAGCGCAAGGCTGATGTCGGATTTCCGCCAGTCCGGCGCTGTCGGGTGGCTCATGCTTGAGCCATGTACACCGACACCGAGCGCTGCGTACGGGCCGTCCAGTCCAAGGACGCCCGCTTCGACGGCTGGTTCTTCACGGCCGTCCTGACCACCAGGATCTACTGCCGTCCGAGCTGCCCCGTCGTGCCGCCCAAGGTCGAGAACATGACCTTCTACCCCAGTGCCGCCGCCTGCCAGCAGGCCGGGTTCCGGGCGTGCAAGCGGTGCCGGCCCGACACCAGCCCCGGCTCTCCGGAGTGGAACGCCCGCGCCGACTCCGTCGCCCGTGCGATGCGGCTCATCGGGGACGGGGTCGTCGACCGCGAGGGTGTGCCGGGGCTGGCCGCCCGGCTCGGCTACTCCGCCCGGCAGATCGAGCGGCAGCTGCTCGCCGAGCTGGGTGCCGGTCCGCTCGCCCTGGCCCGCGCCCAGCGCGCCCAGACCGCCCGGCTGCTCATCGAGACGACCGAACTCCCCATGGCCGACGTGGCGTTCGCGGCCGGGTTCTCCTCCATCCGCACCTTCAACGACACCGTCCGTGAGGTCTTCGCGCTCGCGCCGAGCGAGCTGCGCACCCGCGCCGCCCGGTCCGCGAAACCGCCGGCGACGCCGGGAGTGATAACGCTTCGGCTGCCGTACCGGGCCCCGCTCAATCCCTCCAACCTCTTCGGTCATCTCGCCGCGACCGCGGTCCCCGGCGTCGAGGAGTGGCGCGACGGCGCCTACCGCCGGACGCTCACCCTCCCGTACGGGCACGGCATCGTCGCCCTCACTCCGCGCCCCGACCACATCGCGTGCCGGCTCTCGCTCACCGACCCGCGCGATCTCACCCTCGCCATCAGCCGCTGCCGCTGGCTGCTCGACCTGGACGCCGACCCGGTGGCCGTCGACGATCAGCTGCGGGCCGATCCGCTGCTCGCCCCGCTGGTCGACAAGGCGCCGGGGCGGCGAGTGCCGCGTACCGTCGACGGGGCGGAGTTCGCTGTACGGGCGGTGCTCGGCCAGCAGGTCTCGACCGCTGCCGCCCGCACTCACGCGGCCCGCCTGGTCACCGCCCACGGCGTCTCCGTCGACGACCCCGAGGGCGGTCTCACCCACCTCTTCCCGACCCCGGAAGCGCTCGCCGGGCTCGACCCCGAGCAGCTCGCGCTGCCGCGCAGCCGTCGCACCACCCTCACGACCCTCGTCGGCGCTCTCGCCGACGGCTCGCTGCAACTCGGCACCGACACCGACTGGGAGAGGACCCGGGCCGAACTCATCACCCTGCCAGGTTTCGGCCCCTGGACCGTCGAGGTCATCGCGATGCGGGCGCTCGGCGACCCGGACGCCTTCCTCCCCACCGACCTCGGCATCCGGCGGGCGGCGGAGGAACTCGGTCTCCCGTCGACCCCCGCGGCGCTGACCGCACGCGCGGCGGCCTGGCGTCCCTGGCGGGCGTACGCGGTCCAGTATCTTTGGACCGTCGACGATCACCCCATCAATCACCTGCCTGTATAGGGGAGTTCACTCATGACTGCGACACGCGCCGCGACCCGGCAGCACACGGTCGTCGACAGCCCGTACGGTCCATTGACCCTCGTCGCCACCGACGGCGTCCTCTCGGGCCTCTATATGACCGGGCAGCGGCACCGCCCGCCCGAGGAAACCTTCGGCGACCCGGACCCGCGCCTCTTCACGGAGACGATCCGCCAGCTGGACGCCTACTTCACGGGCGAGCTGCGGGAGTTCGACCTGCCCCTGTATCTGGACGGCACCCCGTTCCAGCGCAGCGTCTGGGAACAGCTCCGGTCGATCCCGTACGGCGAGACACGCTCGTACGGGGAACTCGCCGAAAACCTGGGCAAGCCGGGTGCTTCCCGCGCTGTGGGCCTGGCCAACGGCAAGAACCCGGTCGGGATCATCGTCCCCTGCCACCGGGTCATCGGAGCGTCGGGCAGCCTCACCGGCTATGGCGGCGGACTCGACCGCAAGCAGCGGCTGCTGGCTTTCGAGAACGGCACGGAGGGCGACACACCGGCGCTCTTCTAGTGCCGTGCTCCGGACACGCCGAAGCCCGGCGGACGCACGGGGCGGCCGTCGGGCTTCGTGGTGGCTGCGTCATGGACCGGCTCAGGCCATGAAAATCTCGACGACCGACCAGATCGCCAGCCCCAGCATGCACAGGCCACCGATGCGCTGCACCGTCTTGAGCGGCACCCGCTTGGCGATGAAGCGCCCGGCGACCAGGGCCAGCGCCGAGACGGACATCAGAGCGGCCGCGGACCCGATGGCCGTGGACCAGGTGCCGTTACTGGCGGCCAGGTTGGCGGTGGTGATCTGGGTGAGGTCACCCCATTCGCTGATGAACACCGCCATGAACGCGGTCGAGTAGACCGGCCAGAAGCCGGTCACGGTCCTGGTTTCGCTCTCCTCGTCGCCGTCGCCGCCGCCGGTGCGCAGCAGCATGAACGCGCCGAACGCGAAGAGGGCGGCCGAGACGAGCTTGACGATCCAGTCGGGCAGCAGCCCGATCAGACCGCCCGCGCCGACGGCGATCGCGACATGCACGAGGAACGCGGACGAGGTGCCGAACCAGACGTAGAGCGGCCGCATGCGCGTGCCCATGGCCAGCGACGCGAACATGGTCTTGTCGGGGAGCTCCGCGAGGAAGATCAGCCCGAAGGCGGTGACGATCGCCAGGGGGTCGAGATGCATTCCGGGTGGCTTTCTGTGAGAGCCGGGCCCGGGCCTTTCCGCGAAGCGCCACTCGGGCTTTTCGGAGGACCACTCGGCCCGGCATGACTGCAGCGCCCACAGGGTGCGGGCGTGTCATACCTGACCGAAGGTCTCGCCCGCCCGTAATGATCTACGAGCCCGGCCACCGGGAACCCGGGGGTTCCAGTGTGTCGACGACCGGTTTGCGGGGCTACTCCCCTTCGCAGCCACCCACCTTACCTCACCGGTTCACTCGGCCGCCGCGAGAGAGGGTGCAGGTGTTCGATTGCGGAGAGTGCTCGATAGAGTCCCACGGTGATCATCCGCGCCACCACCTGGAGCATTCCCGCATGAGCCGCCGCACGCGCAAGGCCGCCGCGCCCGCCCAGGGCGCGCCCCGCCCCACCGTCAGCGTCTGCCGCGGCTGCTGCTGCGGTACGCCGAAGATCCCGGACGTGGACCATGCCGGACAGCTCGCCACGCTGCGCCGGTCACTCGGCGAGATCGCCACGGTGCGGGCCGTCGAATGTCTGGACGCGTGCGAGCAGGCCAATGTGATGGTCGTGCAGCCGTCGGCCGAGGGCAGGAGGGCGGGTGGCCGCCCGGTCTGGCTCGGCCTGGTCAACGACCCGGATGCCGTCGCCGACCTCGCCACCTGGGTCGAGGCGGGCGGCCCCGGCCTCGCGGACGCCCCCGACATTCTCGACCTCTACACGTTCCGGCCCTCGCGCCGCATCGCGCAGGAACTGGACAGAGCCTAGCCGCCGGTCCCCGTGGCTGCCTCGGCGGACAGCCGCGCGAGCAGCGACGGCAGCGCGGTCCCGATGGGCTCGCGGATCGTCTCCTGCGCCAGTTCGTCGTACGGCGTCGGCTCGGCGTTCAACACGATCAGCCGCGCCCCGTGCTCCGCCGCGATCCCGGCCAGCGACGCGGCGGGCTGTACCTGCAGCGTCGTACCGACCGCTATGAACACCTCGCACGCCTTCGCGATCGACATCGCTTCGCCCAGCACCACTGGATCGAGCCGCTCACCGAACATGACGGTCGCCGACTTCAGGATGCCGCCGCAGACCGTGCACGCCGGGTCCGCCTCACCCGCCTCCACCCGGGTCAGCGCCGCCGCCATCGGTGAGCGGGCGTGGCAGCGGGTACAGACCACCTGACGCGCGGTGCCGTGCAGTTCGAGGACCTTGCGGGCGGAGAGGCCGGCCAGTTGATGCAGTCCGTCGACGTTCTGCGTGATCACCCGCACGGGGACCCCGGACCGCTCCAGGTCCGCCACGGCACGGTGGGCCGCGTTCGGCTCGGCGCGCCAGGTCGCGCTGGTGCGGCGCATCTGCCAGGAGCGGCGGCGGATCTCCGGATCCGCCATGTAGAAGTCGTACGTGACGAGCTTCTCGGCCTCCGGGTCCTTCCGCCAGAGCCCGTTCGGCCCGCGGTAGTCGGGGATGCCGGAATCCGTGGAGATTCCGGCGCCGCTGAGGATCGCGACGAGAGTCATACGGCGAGCGTACGCAGCGGCGGCTGCCGCCCGCGAGGTGATATCGGCCGGTGCTGGGTCCTGTCGTCACACTGCCGTCTGCCGGCGACGGCGACAGTGCGTGCCCCGCTTGCCGCGCCGGTCGCCGGACCCGGGACCGAACGCCAGCCCGCCACTTAGCATGGACATGACCGGACTGCCGGGCGCCGCCGTCCGCCGGGAGCGGTAGCGGTACGGAAGCCGCATGCGAGGCCGGAGCCGGGGCCTGATCTGCGGCCGCGCTTCCTGCGATGCCGACAACTTCCTTACGGAAGATCATTGTGACGACACGTCAGAAGATCGGGACGCGTAGGCGCACGATGCCGATACGGGATGAATGACCGCGAGTCAGGACGTCAGGAGGCGACGGGCCTGCCGTCCTCCAGCTCCACGGCGCCCGCTCCGGAGTCGAGCACCTCCAGCGCCGCCCGGACCCGGTGTCCGAGGGGACCGGGCAGATACCCGTCGAGTGCGCCGCGTTCCACCAGCTTCCAGGAGAGGAGCTCCTCCTCCTGCAGCCGGATCGCCGTCAACTGCGCCGCGTCCAGGACCCCGCCGTCGTACAGGTAGGCGGCGATCGGAGGCCGCTCGGGGCTGCGTGCCCAGTCGATCGCCAGCAGCCGTCCCGGCTCCAGATCGAGGCCGATCTCCTCGACCGTTTCGCGGCGTGCGGCCTGCCGCGGGGTCTCGCCCTCGTCGGACTCGATCGTTCCACCGGGCAGGGCCCAGCCGTCCCGGTAGTTCGGCTCGACGAGCAGCACTCGTCCTTCCCCGTCCCGGAAGACGGTTGCCGCGGCGGCCAGCACCTTGGGCAGTCCTGCGATGTACGTGGTGTAGTCAGTGGTGGTCACGTGCGCAGCGTAATGGGGGCCTGCGCGTCCGCCGTTCCGCAGGTCCAGGGCCCGGACACCCATGGGCAGACGGCCGGTGCTCCGGATAGGGTCGGGGCGGCGCGACTGCCTGTTCGAAAGCAAGGGATGCAAGGTGACGGACGGAGCAGTGATGGAGACCGCCCGCGTGCTCGTCGCGGCGGACAAGTTCAAGGGCTCGCTCACGGCGGTACAGGTCGCGGAGCGGGTGACGGCCGGGCTGCGGCGCGTCGTTCCCCAGGTGCAGGTCGAGACCCTGCCCGTGGCGGACGGCGGCGACGGCACGGTGGCGGCGGCGGTGGCCGCCGGATTCGAGCGGCGCGAGGCGCAGGTGACCGGGCCACGCGGGGAGACCGTGACCGCGGCGTACGCCCTGCGGGGCACCACCGCGGTGGTGGAGATGGCCGAGGCCTCAGGCCTTCAGCATCTTCCGGCGGGGGTGTTCGCCCCCCTGACGGCCACGACGTACGGCTCCGGCGAACTGCTGGCCGCGGCGCTCGAAGCGGGCGCCCGGACCGTTGTGTTCGGGGTCGGCGGCAGTGCCACCACGGACGGCGGCGCGGGCATGCTCGCCGCACTCGGCGCCCGCTTCCTCGACGCGGACGGCAAGCCCGTCGGCCCCGGGGGCGGTGGCCTCGCGGAGCTGGCCGAGGCGGATCTGACCGGCCTCGACCCACGGCTGGCCGACGTGGACCTGATCCTCGCCAGCGACGTGGACAACCCGCTGACCGGCCCGAAGGGCGCCCCGGAGGTCTACGGGCGGCAGAAGGGCGCGACCGAGGACGACATCGCGACCCTCGACGCGGCACTCACCCACTACGCGTCCGTCCTAGGCCCGGACCACGCGAAACTGCCCGGGGCGGGTGCGGCGGGCGGCATCGGTTACGGGGCGCTCGTCGCTCTCGGAGCCCGGTTCCGCCCTGGCATCGAGGTCATGCTCGACGTCCTCGGCTTCGCCCCGGCGCTGTCCCGCGCCACGCTGGTGATCACGGGGGAGGGCTCCCTCGACGAGCAGACCCTGCACGGCAAGGCTCCGGCGGGCGTCGCGGCGGCGGCTCGCGCGGCGGGGCTGGAGGTGGTGGCGGTCTGCGGCCGCCTCGCGCTGCCCCCGCAGGCGCTGGGACGTGCGGGCATCCGGCGCGCGTACGCCCTCACGGACCTGGAGCCGGACCCCGCTGTGTGCATGGTGCAGGCGGGGCCACTTCTGGAGCGGGTGGCGGAGGGGATCGCGCGCGACTTCCTGTTGTGAGCGGACCCCGGTCGTGCTGAGCTGATCGGGCGGGGCGGGGCGCCCGGGGCGGACCCGTTCCGGGGCCGCAACGGGTGCGTTCCGGTTCCGTCGCCACCCCGTCGCTCTTCCCGCCCCTCTCCGATGCCTCGGACGACGGGACCGTGCCGGAGCGGGCGGCGTCAGAAGGCGTGGTCCGCCGTGATCTGGGTCCGCAGTCACCATCGCGCCACACCACCGAACCGCTCCGCTCAACCCGTCGGCCAAGCGCACACGCAACGGAAACCAGTGAGTCACTGGCATCTGGCATTGCGGCTAGGCGTCGCCCCTGAGACGGTCGCGTTGGATCTGGCGGGCAAGGGCGCGGCGCACCGAGGCCGGAGCGGTGGTAGTGATCTTCGAGGGGACGGGGACGTCGAGACCACGGCTGATCTCGTCGTACGCGCGCCGGTAGCTGCCGGGCAGCTCTGCCCGATGCAGCATCAGGTCCTCTTCGACGAGGCGCCGCAGTTCGTCGACGTTCTGGGGCGTGAAGCGCTTTTTTCCCCGGGCTATGGCGTTGACGGAGCGCGTACAGCGGGCGGCATCGCAGAAGGTCTCGGACATTTCCTCGGCGAGGCCCCACAGGCGTCCTTCGAGCCAGGGCGCGTCGCGCTGTTCGAGGGAGAGCCCCATCCGGGGCAGCGGGTCGCCCTCCTTGTGCTTCTTCACCTGCTTGGACACGGCGGGCTGACTCATGTCGGTGAGCTGGGCAATTTTGTCCTGGGTCCAGCCGAAGTCAGTGAACAGCTTGATCATTTCGGTACGTAGCTTCCGCATCTCCTCGCCCGCACGGATGACGTCGTTCATGTCGGCGAGCATCCGCTCGGCCTGCTCCTCGGTCAGCGTCTCGGGGGTCCGACGCGATTTCTCTTCGCCTGCCATAGCTCGGTTATATACCTGACTCCCGTCGCTATAACCTGGTTATTATTGGCAGGGTTCGCCTCATGCCTACCTTCTCCGCACCTGACGGAACCCGGCTCGCCTACCGCGTGATCGGAGACGGCGACCCGGTCGTCTGCCTCCCGGGGGGTCCCACGGACTCCATCTACCTCGGCGACCTCGGCGGCCTGTCCACGCACCGTCGGCTTATCGTCCTGGACCTGCGCGGCACCGGCCGGTCCGCGATTCCCCAAGACACCTCTTCCTACCGCTGCGATCACCTGGTCGATGACGTCGAGGCGCTGCGCGTACACCTCGGGCTTCCCCGGATGGACCTGCTCGGCCACTCCGCCGGCACGAATATTGCGACGCAATACGCGGCCCGGTACCCGAAGAAGGTCAGCAAGCTCGCCTTGATCGGCCCCGGTACCCGAGCTGTCGGTATAGCGATCACCGGGGAGACGCGACTCGAGCTCGCGCAGCTTCGGAAGAACGAGCCGTGGTTCCCGGCCGCGTTCGCCGCCTTGGAGGCGATCGCCCAGGGCACGGGCAGCGACTGGGAGGCCACCACCCCCTTCTTCTGCGGCCGCTGGGACGCCGCGGCACAGAAGCACCATGCAGCCGGCCGGCCGAGGAACAAGGAAGCTGTCGCTCTCTTCGCGGCCGAGGGTGCCTTCAACCCGGAGACCACTCGTGCGGCGCTCGCCGCCTGCGAGGCCCCCGTCCTGCTGCTCGCCGGAGAGTACGACGTGAACAGCCCCCCTCAGTCGGTGGCCGAGTTCGCGGGGCTGTTCCCTGACGCCACGTTCGTGGTGCAGCCGGGGGCGGGCCACTACCCCTGGCTCGACGACGCCGACCGGTTCGTGGCGACCACCGCGGCATTCCTGGGTCGAGGAGCTGCTCACGCCCCTGGATTCTGAGATTCACCGCGGAGGCCAGCACCCCTCGTCATTACGTCTTCCGCGGCGTCCGGCCCACGCCTCGCACTCATCCCCGCCCGGGCACCGAGGTGCGCCGCAGGCGGGCCGGGGCGCATCCTGGCTGTGTGACCTCGTACGGCCTGCCCCCGTACCCTCCGCCCGAGAACGTGGTGGTGCCGGGGAGGGCGAGCGGCGGCGGGGTGCCGGACGAATTGTCCCTGGTGCTCGCGCAGGCCGCAGTGAGCGCGATCGAGTCCGCCGATGGGTATGCCGGCGGCATATATCTGTGCTCTCGTGACCCCGGGCTGCTGCGTCTCTCCGTGCTCGCCGGGCTGCCGACCCAGCTGTTCCGCCCCTGGCGGCGCATGCATGTGAACCGGCCCTTCCCCGTGGCCGAGGCGTACCGCTCGGGGAAGCCCGTCCACCTCGCCGACGTCGAGGAGGGCATGCGCAGGTTCCCGCAGCTGATGGCGGGCATGCCGTTCCCGTTCGGTTCGCTGTACGTGCCCGTCTTCGGCGGCCAGGAGAAGTTCGGCGTCCTCGTGGTGCTGCGCCCGGCCACCCCCGGCAAACCCGTCTCACACGCCGACCGGCGCGCGCTCCGCGACATCGCCGATCGGCTCGGTGCGGAGCTCGCCGGACTGGCGGCCGGGGGCACCAAGGTCGTATGGGACGGCGAGCCGGTCCCCGTGCAGCTGCCCTCCGTCACCGTGCCACCGGTACGGATCGGGCACTTCGACTGGGACCTCGAAACCGGTGCCGTCGACGCCGACGCGGAGCTGTGCGGGATCCTCGGCACCGAGCCCGCGCGGTTCCCGGGCACCGTCGACGCCCTGATGGCGCTGCTGGCGCCGGAGGACGTGTACGGACTGTGGACCCTCGCCCGCCAGGCGGCGAGCGCGGGCGGACCGCTCGTACGCAGGATGCGGTTGCGCGGCCCCGACGGCCGGACCAACCTCCTGGAACTCTCCAGCCGCTGGGCCCAGCCACCGCACAGCAGCGCGGCCGGGACACTGACCGGATTCCTGGTGGACCTCGGGGCCGGAGCGGTCATCGCCGAGGCCGCCGACCGGCTCCCGCGCGGCATCTTCTCGCTCGACCGGCTCGGACGGATCACCTACGTCAACCAGCTGGCGAAGGAGCTGCTCGGCAGGCAGCGGGCCGAGCTGGTCGGAAGCCTCCTGTGGGAGGCCCTGCCGTGGTTCGGGCATCCCGCCTACGAGGACCACCACCGGGCCGCACTGCTGTCCCGCGAACCGGTGCACTTCCTCGCGCGCCGCACCGAGCGGGACTGGCTGGCGGTGTCCCTGTACCCGGGCCACGACGGCGTGACCGCCACACTCTCCCCCACGGAAGAGCCCTCCTTCCCGCCGGGCGACTCCGTCGCATCGGGCGAGGGACTGGAGGGCGCGGCCGGGGTGTACCGTCCCGTCGCCCTCGCGATCGCGCTGACGGAGGCGGTCACCGCCCGCCAGGTCTCCGCGGTGGTCACCCAGGAGCTGCTCCCTGCGTTCGGCGGCAGGCAGCTGGCGATCTACCTGCTGCATGAACGCCACCTCTACCTGGCCTGGGAGACCGGCTTCCCGCACGGCTTCCTGAACCGCTTCGACGGCGTCACGCTCGACGCCCATCTGCCCGGCGTCGAGTCGCTCACCACCGGCCGCCCCATCTTCTTCGAATCCATGCAGCGCCTGGCCTCCGCCTACCCCGGCATTCCCCTGGACGCGAACGTCGGTGCCCGCGCCTTCCTTCCGCTCATCGCCTCCGGGCGGCCCGTCGGCTCCTGCGTCCTCGGCTTCGAGCAGCCACGCGGCTTCAGCCCCGAGGAACGCACGGTTCTCACCGCGCTCGCCGGACTCATCGCCCAGGCCCTCAGGCGAGCCCAGCGGTACGACACCGAGTCCGCCGTGGCCCGCGGCCTGCAGAACGCTCTGCTGCCGCACCGGCTGCCCGTACTCGACCAGGTCGACACCGCAGGGCGGTACCTCCCCGGCACCCAGGGCATGGACATCGGCGGCGACTGGTACGACGTCATCGAGACCGACCAGGGGCTGGCCCTGGTCATCGGGGACGTCCAGGGGCACGGTGTCGCCGCCGCGGCGACGATGGGCCAGCTGCGCAGCGCCGTACGCGCCTTCGCGCTCAGCGGGCACGAGCCGCAGGAAGTGGTGAGCGGCACCAACCGGCTGCTCATCGACCTCGACCCGGGCCAGATCGCCAGCTGCTGCTACATCGTCCTCGACCCCGCCACCGGTCGGACGCAGCTCGTCCGGGCCGGGCACCCGCAACCCCTGCTCCGCAACCCCGACGGCACGACCGAGGTCCTGGAAATCCCCGGCGGGGTGGTGCTCGGCGTCACCCCTGGCGCCACTTATCCCGTCAGCAGCCTGCAGCTGCCCCCGGGCGCGATCCTTGCGCTCTACACCGACGGACTGGTCGAGCAGGCGGGGGCCGATATCGACGACGGCGTCGAGCGGCTGCGCGCAATCATCGAGGCAGCCGACGCGCCGTCCCTCGCCGGCATGGCGGACCTGGTGATCAGGGAGGCGAGACGGGAGCCCGACCGCCCCGACGACATCGCCGTCCTGCTCGCCGCCCGCTGGGTCCGCGCGCGGGGCGCGTAGCGGGTGCCCGACCGGACAAGCGGGAGGGCCCGGGTGCTGGGGAAGCACCCGGGCCCTCGTCATACGTTCTGTGCGGCTCCGCCGCGCAGTCCTAGGGCAGCTGAGCCGCCCGGGCCTCGCGCCGGTTGTCGCGGAAGGTGTTCACCCGCCGCGCCGTCGCGAAGAGCGGGATGACCGCTCCCAGGACCACCTGCAGCGCGCAGCCGGTCTGCAGGAGCAGGCGACCGCTGGGGGCATCGAACGCCCATGCGGCGAGCAGACCCATCGCGGCCACGATCCAGCTGAGCATCGCCACCGCGAGGACTCCCCGCGGCTTCGGGTACTCGACCCGGCTGACCATCAGCCACGCCACTCCGATGATCGCGAGGAGCGTCGGTACGAAGGGCAGCTCCAGGAGCACGATCGAGACGACCGTGAGCGCTCCGAAGGGGCTCGGCATGCCCTGGAACATGCCGTCCTTCATGGTCACGCAGGAGAATCTGGCAAGTCTCAGCACCACGGCCAGCAGGACGACGATCGCCGCGAGCGCCGACACCCGCTGGTAGGCGTCGTCCGCGACCATGCCGTACACGAGCACGAAGTACGCCGGGGCCAGCCCGAAGCTGATCAGGTCCGAGAGGTTGTCCAGCTCCGCGCCCATCGGCGAGGAGCGGAGCTTGCGCGCCACCAGCCCGTCGAAGAGGTCGAAGACCGCGGCGAGGAGCATCAGGATCACGGCAGTGGCCGCGGAGTGCCGGGCCATGCCGCTCTCGTCGCTGCCCGTGAGGTGCGGGATGAGGATTCCCGTGGTGGTGAAGTACACCGCCATGAAACCGCACGTAGCGTTACCGAGAGTAAGGGTGTCCGCTATCGACAGCCGCATGGAGAGCGGCATGTCGTCGACGTCGTCCTCGCACTCGCTCTCCGGCACCCAGCCGGCCTGCGTGTCGGGATCAATCACGGTCAATTCGAGTCACCCCCGCGGTGGTGGCCTGGCCGACCTCGACCGCGACCTCGACACCCTCCGGAAGGTAGATGTCGACCCGGGAGCCGAAGCGGATCAGACCGATGCGCTCGCCCTGCTCGACCTTCGTGCCCTGCGGGAGGTACGGGACGATGCGACGGGCGACCGCACCCGCGATCTGCACCATCTCGATGTCGCCGAGCTCCGTGTCGAAGTGCCAGACAACGCGCTCGTTGTTCTCGCTCTCCTTGTTGAACGCCGGAACGAACCCACCGGGGATGTGCTCGACCGACGTCACGGTGCCGGCCAGCGGCGCACGGTTGACATGGACGTTCAGCGGGCTCATGAAGATCGCGACGCGGGTGCGTCCGCCCTTCCACGGCATGATGCTCTGCACCACACCGTCGGCCGGAGAAATGACCCGGCCCTGGGTGATCTCGCGCTCGGGGTCGCGGAAGAACCACAGCATGCCCGCCGCGAGGGCGGTGGTGGGCACGGCCACCGCGGCCCAGCGTCCGGACCTGCGGGCCCGGGCGAGGCTGAGGGCCGCGGTGGCGACGGTCGGGAGGAGCCACGGCGAAGCTCCGCGCGCAAGGCGGACCCCGCCGCGTGGTGCAGAGGTTTGGCTGTCGGGCATGGATGACCTTCGTAGCGGATGAGGCCGCGCTGGCAACGGGGGACGGCGGCTTTTCCGGCGATGTTATCGGTTGCGGGCCGCAACTGGGCAAGCCAGCAGCCGAGTCGGACGGCTTGAAGGCACCGGCAAAGGATGACAGGGTGTGATCTTCTTCGCTGCCAAATCGCCTCGAAGGGGACAATCAGCCCTGGAACCGGTACTCCTCGAGGAGTCGGCGCCCAATGATCATTTTCTGGATCTCGGCGGTACCTTCACCGATCAGCAGCATCGGGGCCTCCCGGTAGAGGCGCTCGATCTCGTACTCCTTGGAGAAGCCGTAGCCACCGTGGATGCGGAAGGCGTCCTCGACGACTTCCTTGCAGTACTCGGAGGCGAGGTACTTCGCCATCCCTGCCTCCAGGTCGTTTCGCTCCCCGGAGTCCTTTTTGCGTGCTGCATTGACCATCATTGCATGGGCGGCTTCGACCTTGGTGGCCATTTCGGCCAGCTTGAACTGGATGGCCTGGTGCTGGGCGATCGGCTTTCCGAAGGTGTGGCGCTGCTGAGCGTAGGAAACGCCCAGCTCGAATGCGCGCTGCGCGACACCGCAACCACGCGCAGCCACATTTACCCGGCCGACTTCGACACCGTCCATCATCTGGTAAAATCCGCGACCGGTGGTACCGCCGAGTGCACGATTGGCCGGAATGCGCAGTCCGTCCATGATGAGTTCGGTCGTGTCGACGCCCTTGTAACCCATCTTGTCGATCTTTCCGGGGATGGTGAGCCCCGGCCGGACCTCACCGAAGCCCGGTTCCTTCTCCACCAGGAAGGTCGTCATCGACTTGTGCGGGGCCGTGCCCTCGGGGTGGCCTTCGTCACTCCGGCACAGTACGGCGACGAGCGAGGACGTGCCGCCGTTCGTCAGCCACATCTTCTGGCCGTTCAGGACGTACTCTTCGCCGTCCCTGACGCCCTTGGAGGTGATCGCGGAGACGTCGGAGCCCAGGGCCGGCTCGGACATCGAGAACGCGCCCCGGACCTCGCCCAGCGCCATTCGGGGCAGGAACGTGTCCTTCTGCTCCTGGGTGCCGTGCTGCTTGAGCATGTACGCCACGATGAAGTGCGTGTTGATGATTCCCGACACGCTCATCCAGCCGCGGGCGATTTCCTCCACGCAGAGCGCGTATGTGAGAAGCGACTCACCCAGACCCCCGTACTCCTCGGGAATCATCAGCCCGAACAGGCCGAGTTCCTTGAGCCCCTCGACGATCTCCGTCGGGTACTCGTCGCGGTGCTCCAGTTGGGTCGCGACAGGAATGATCTCCTTGTCGACGAAATCCCGGACCGTGGAGAGGATTTCCTGCTGGATGTCGTTCAGGCCGGCGGTCTGGGCGAGTCGCGTCATGGCTACTTCTCCACGTTCTTCTGCGAAGGCTGGTTCAGCTCCGGGCGGCCGGGCTGCTCTCCCCCAGGGCCTGAATGGCCTGGGAGGTGCCCCCTTCCGCGCTCCTTGATGTAAGTCTCGGTGGGGACCATCACCTTGCGGCGGAACACGCAGACGAGCGTCCCGTCCTGCTTGTAGCCCCTGGTTTCCACGTAAACGATTCCGCGGTCGCTCTTGGACTTTGACGGAGTCTTGTCGAGAACGGTCGTCTCGCCGTAGATCGTGTCGCCGTGGAAGGTCGGCGCGACATGCTTCAGCGACTCGACCTCCAGGTTGGCGATCGCCTTTCCGGAGACGTCCGGCACGGACATGCCGAGCAGCAACGAGTAGATGTAGTTGCCGACTACAACGTTTTTGCCGAAATCGGTCGCCTTCTCCGCGTAGTTGCTGTCCATGTGCAGCGGGTGATGATTCATGGTCAGCAGGCAGAAAAGATGGTCGTCGTACTCGGTGACCGTCTTTCCGGGCCAGTGCTTGTAGACCGCACCGACCTCGAACTCCTCATAGGTACGTCCGAACTGCATGATCAGGCCTCCGGCGCTTCGAACTTGGAGGTGCGCTGCATACCGGCCGCGCGGCCCTTGCCCGCGATGACGAGCGCCATCTTCCGGCTGGCCTCGTCGATCATCTCGTCGCCGAGCATCGCCGAACCCTTCTTGCCGCCCTCCTCCGAGGTGCACCACTCATATGCGTCGAGGATCAGCTCGGCGTGGTCGTAGTCCTCCTGCGAGGGCGAGAACACCTCGTTGGCCGCGTCGACCTGACCGGGGTGCAGCACCCACTTGCCGTCGAAGCCCAGCGCCGCCGCACGGCCTGCAACCTCGCGGTACGCGTCCACGTCACGGATCTGCAGGAAGGGGCCGTCGATCGCCTGGAGGTCGTGCGTACGGGCCGCCATCAGAATGCGCATCAGGATGTAGTGGTACGCGTCCGCGCCGTAGCCGGGCGGCTGCTGACCGACGACCAGGGTCTTCATGTTGATCGACGCCATGAAGTCGGCCGGGCCGAAGATCAGCGTCTCCAGACGCGGCGAGGCGGCGGCGATGTCGTCGATGTTCACCAGGCCCTTGGCGTTCTCGATCTGTGCCTCGATGCCGATCTTGCCGACCTCGAAGCCCATCGTCTTCTCGATCTGGGTCAGCAGCAGGTCGAGCGCGACGACCTGCTGGGCGTCCTGCACCTTCGGCAGCATGATGCAGTCGAGGTTCTGGCCCGCGCCCTCGACGACCGTGATCACATCGCGGTACGTCCAGTGCGTCGTCCAGTCGTTGACGCGGACGACCCGGGTCTTGCCCGTCCAGTCGCCCTTGTTCAGCGCGTCGACGATGTGGTGCCGGGCGCCCTCCTTGGCGAGCGGAGCGCAGGCGTCCTCGAGGTCCAGGAAGACCTGGTCGGCGGGGAGGCCTTGGGCCTTCTCCAGGAACCGCGGGTTCGAGCCGGGCACGGCCAGACACGAGCGGCGGGGACGCAGGCGGTTCGGGACGTGCGCGGCGGAACCGCTCCCGGGAAGGGTGGTGGCGGGAGACGGGTGGGCGGGCTGGGTCATGCGGGGACCTCCAGAGGGTCGAGCTTGTTCGCTTTCCGGATCTCGTCGACGATACGGCCGATGATCTCCGTGATACCGAAGTCCTTCGGGGTGAAAACCGCGGCGATACCCGCCTCGATCAGCACGGCGGCGTCGGCGGGCGGAATGATCCCGCCCGCGATCACCGGGATGTCGTTCGCGCCGGCCTCGCGCAGCCGGTTCAGTACGTCCGGCACCAGCGCGGCGTGCGAGCCGGACAGGATCGACAGCCCGACGCAGTGCACGTCCTCAGCGAGCGCCGCCGAGACGATCTGTTCGGGAGTCAGCCTGATCCCCTGGTAGACGACCTCGAACCCGGCGTCACGGGCCCGTACGGCGATCTGCTCGGCGCCGTTGGAGTGTCCGTCCAGGCCCGGCTTGCCGACCAGCAGCCGCAGCCGTCCGGCGCCGAGGTCCTCGGCGGTGCGGGCGACCTTCTCCCGTACGAGAGCGAGCGGCGTGCCGGCCTCCGCGGTGACGGCGACCGGGGCGGACGAGACACCCGTCGGGGCCCGGAACTCGCCGAACACGTCGCGCAGCGCCCACGACCACTCGCCGGTGGTGACACCCGCGCGGGCGCACTCCACGGTCGCTTCCATCATGTTCTCGGTGCCGGCCGCGGCCTTCTTCAACGCCGCGAGGGCCTCGGAGGCGCGCGCCTCGTCACGGTGGTCGCGCCACTCGTGGAGCGCCGCGACCACCCTCGCCTCATTGGCCGGGTCGACGGTCATGATCGCGCCGTCGAGGTCCGCCGTGAGCGGGTTCGGCTCGGTCGTCTCGTAGATGTTGACGCCGACGATCTTCTCCTCGCCGCCCTCGATCCGGGCCCGCCGCTGCGCGTGCGAGGAGACCAGCTCCGACTTCAGGTAGCCGGACTCGACGGCCGCCATCGCGCCGCCCATCTGCTGGATCCGGTCGATCTCCGCGAGGGATTCGGTGACCAGTGAGTCGACCTTGGCCTCGATCACATGCGATCCGGCGAAGATGTCCTCGTACTCCAGCAGATCGCTCTCGTGCGCGAGGACCTGCTGGATGCGGAGCGACCACTGCTGGTCCCAGGGCCGGGGGAGCCCCAGCGCCTCGTTCCAGGCGGGCAACTGGACGGCCCGGGCGCGGGCGTCCTTGGAGAGGGTCACGGCCAGCATCTCCAGGACGATGCGCTGGACGTTGTTCTCCGGCTGCGCCTCGGTCAGTCCGAGCGAGTTGACCTGTACGCCGTAGCGGAATCGGCGCTGCTTGGCGTCGGTGATGCCGTACCGCTCGCGGGTGACCTGGTCCCAGATGCGGCCGAAGGCGCGCATCTTGCACATCTCCTCGATGAAGCGGACACCGGCGTTCACGAAGAAGGAGATGCGGGCGACCACATCGCCGAACTTCTCCTCCGGCACCTGGCCCGAGTCGCGCACGGCGTCCAGGACCGCAATGGCCGTCGACAGGGCGTACGCGATCTCCTGGACCGGAGTGGCACCCGCCTCCTGCAGGTGGTAGCTGCAGATGTTGATCGGGTTCCACTTCGGGATGTGGTTGACCGTGTACGTGATCATGTCGGTGGTCAGCCGCAGCGAGGGACCGGGCGGGAAGACATGCGTCCCGCGCGAGAGGTACTCCTTGACGATGTCGTTCTGCGTGGTGCCCTGGAGCTTCGTGGCGTCGGCGCCCTGCTCCTCGGCGACCACCTGATAGAGAGCCAGCAGCCACATCGCGGTGGCGTTGATCGTCATCGAGGTGTTCATCTGTTCCAGCGGTATGTCCCGGAACAGCCGCCGCATGTCACCGAGGTGCGAGACAGGCACGCCGACCCGGCCGACCTCGCCGCGAGCAAGGATGTGGTCGGGGTCGTAACCCGTCTGGGTCGGCAGGTCGAAGGCGACCGACAGACCCGTCTGGCCCTTGGCGAGGTTGCGCCGGTAGAGCTCGTTGGACGCCTCGGCGGTCGAGTGACCTGCGTACGTCCGCATGAGCCACGGGCGGTCCTTCTGGCGGCCGGCCACGTCAGGCATCCCTGAAGCGGTTGATGGCGTCGATGTGCTGCTCACGCAGCTCCTCGTTGCGCACACCCAGACCCTCGCGCGGGGCCAGCGCCAGGACGCCGACCTTGCCCTGGTGCAGGTTGCGGTGCACGTCGTACGCGGCCTGGCCGGTCTCCTCCAGGGAGTAGACCTTCGACAGCGTCGGGTGGATCCTGCCCTTGGCGACCAGCCGGTTGGCCTCCCATGCCTCGCGGTAGTTGGCGAAGTGCGAGCCCACGATCTTCTTCAGCGACATCCACAGGTAGCGGTTGTCGTACTCGTGGTTGTAGCCCGAGGTCGAGGCGCAGGTGACGATCGTGCCGCCCTTGCGGGTCACGTACACCGAGGCGCCGAAGGTCTCGCGGCCCGGGTGCTCGAAGACGATGTCGACGTCCTCGCCGCCGGTCAGCTCACGGATGCGCTTGCCGAACCGCTTCCACTCGCGCGGATCCTGGTTGTGCTCGTCCTTCCAGAATTTGTAGCCCTCGGCGTTCCGGTCGATGATCGCCTCTGCGCCCATCTTCCGGCAGATGTCCGCCTTCTGCTCGCTGGAGACGACACAGACCGGGTTGGCGCCACCGGCCAGCGCGAACTGCGTGGCGTATGAACCGAGTCCGCCGCTGGCGCCCCAGATCAGCACGTTGTCGCCCTGCTTCATGCCGGCGCCGTTGCGCGAGACGAGCTGGCGGTACGCGGTGGAGTTGACCAGGCCCGGAGCCGCGGCCTCCTCCCAGCTGAGGTGCTGCGGCTTCGGCATCAGCTGGTTGGACTTGACGAGCGCGATCTCGGCGAGGCCGCCGAAGTTGGTCTCGAAGCCCCAGATCCGCTGCTCTGGGTCGAGCATCGTGTCGTTGTGGCCGTCCGAGGACTCCAGTTCGACTGAGAGGCAGTGCGCGACGACCTCGTCGCCGGGGTGCCAGGCGTTGACGCCGGGGCCGGTGCGCAGGACGACGCCCGCCAGGTCGGAGCCGATGACGTGGTAGGGCAGGTCGTGGCGCTTGGTGAGCTCGCTGAGCTTTCCGTAGCGCTCCAGGAACCCGAAGGTGGAGAGCGGCTCGAAGATCGAGGTCCAGACGGAGTTGTAGTTCACCGAGCTGGCCATGACGGCGACCAGCGCCTCACCGGGCCCGAGCTCCGGAACCGGCACCTCGTCGAGGTGCAGCGACTTGCGGGGGTCCTTGTCGCGGGTGGCGAGCCCGGCGAACATCTCCGTCTCTTCCTTGTGCACGGTCACCGCGCGGTACGACTCAGGGATGGACAGGGCCGCGAAATCTGCGGCGGTGCTGTCCTGCGATTGGATCGCGTCCAGGATTTCCTTCACGGTGTGCCTCCGGGATGGGGTCTCCCCTGCTCGAGCGGGGCCGAGAGCTTGGGGAATGCGTCGAGGGACGCTTGAGGTCCCTGCCAACGGGGGTGCGGTGCGGTGTGGAGGTGCTGCCGTCGGTTCGGCTGGTGAAGCTTCGGCTTGCTCTCGTGGAGCAGAAGGGTTTGCCTGTGACGCAGGCGCCCGGGCGCGCAGGCACATGGCTTGCGGGGACAGCAGGCGTACGTGAGGTCTCTGCACGCCGGCCGCCCGGACAACTTCAACGTATGGCACTCCGTGACACCTGGCAAGGCACTCGGTGCCAACAATTTCTCTCAGTTGTCATCCGCTGGGCACGCATGAGCAGCAAGGGGGCTGTTTCGCGTTGTTCTGTCCCCCTGAGCCCGGCTGCCCCCCACTGAGTCCGGTCAGGCCGGGCGCCGGTACACGTACGGCGTGGTGGTGGACAGAGCCCGGAAACCGAGCCGCTGGAGGATCGGCCTGCTCAGGTCGGTCGCGTCGACCTGCAGATACCGGAAGCCCCGCTCGGCGGCGATCCGGGCACGGAACGCGATCAGCGCCCGGTAGATGCCCTTCCCGCGCCACGGCTCCACGGTCCCGCCGCCCCAGAGCCCCGCGAAGCTGGTGCCCGGGTACAGCTCCATCCGGGCCGAGCTCACCGGCTCGTCAGCCACCATGGCCAGCACCCCGACGAAGCTGTCCGGGGCCTCGGCCAGCCGCGCCAGCACCTGTTGCCGCAGCCGGGACCCGTCCGAGCCGAACGCCCGCTCGTGGGCCGCGGCCATCAGCTCCACACCGGCCGCATCCGTCACCGTGCGCAGCGTGACCCCCTCGGGGAGCTCCACGGCCGTCGGGAGGTCCGCGACGGGGGCGACCAGGAGAGTCTCCGGCGGCTCGGCGACGAAGCCGGCGCGTACCAGCCGCTGCCCCAGGTCGGCCGGTCGGTCGTGCGCGTACAGCTTCCACTCGAACTCGTCGTGGCCGAGCGCAGTGAAGTGCTCCACCTGCTCGGCGATGGCCGCATCCGCCCGTACGGCGTCCAGGCCGGGGGCCGACCAGACGACACCGTTCCAGTCGTCGGCCGCCCCGGCCTGCCGTACGACATCGGCGGAGCGCTCGACGCGGACGCCGGGCCCGTCGGGGCGGGCGTGCTCGCGCAACTCGCGGTCGAAGAGAGTCAGCAGGAGGTCGCGATCATGAGTCATCCGTCCACCCGAACACGGAGGTACGGGCGTGGCAACCGGGTTTCTCCGCCCGGACGCGCGAACGCCGGACGGGCTCGACTGCGAGCCCGTCCGGCGACGGTGGAGCGGCCGGCCGACAGGCCCCCGCTCAGCGGTCCTTGAGCGCCTGCTGGATCGTGCGCATCACTTCGTCGAGCGGCGCGTCCGTCCGTGCCACCGCGACGAGCACCTCACCCTCGGTGCTCACCGAAGCGGCGGGCGACGGCGTCGATTCGGCCCCGGCGATGCGCCCGGCCCCGATGCCCGTCCCGAACGTGTCCCGGACGATCGCGAAGGCATGGTCGAGCTGGGCCTCCACATCGCCCTGGCCGCCCGCCCTCAGCCAGCGGCGCAGCACATGGTTGTGCGCGGTGACGACGGCCGACGCCGCGACCTCCGCCAGCAGCGGGTCGTCGTTGCCGACATGGTGGTCGTGCTCGTCGAAGTGGCCCAGCAGATAGCGCGTGAACAGCCGCTCGTAACGGGCCACCGAGGCGATCTCGGCCTCCCGCAGCGTGGGGACCTCACGGGTCAGTTTGTAGCGGGCCACCGAGACCGCGGGCTTGGCCGCGTACATCTTCATGACTTCTTTGATGCCCCGGCAGACGGTGTCGAGCGGGTGCTCGTGCGCGGGGGCGGCGTTGAGGACGGCCTCGGCCCGGACGAGAGTGTCGTCGTGGTCGGGGAAGATCGCCTCTTCCTTGGAGCGGAAGTGCCGGAAAAAGGTCCGCCGGGCGACACCCGCGGCGCCCGCGATCTCGTCGACCGTCGTCGCCTCGTACCCCTTCGTGGCGAAGAGCTCCATCGCCGCGGCGGCCAGTTCGCGGCGCATTTTGAGCCGCTGGGCGGCGGCGCGCGTTCCTGCGGCACTTTCCGGGGCGTCGGGCGCGGCGGAGACACGGGGGGACCTGGCGGGCTGGGACATGGTGTGAACGTACTGCATCAGTGCGGGAGAGCGCGCCTGCGGGGGCGGGCCGCCCGGCCGTGCGTCCCACGTCGGGGGCTGCGCGGGCGGATCGAGCAGCCCTCCCCATCCGGCTCCCGGCCCAGGAGCCGCCGATGGCCCGGCCGGGCGCTCACGCCCGGCCGGGCGCTCACGCCCGGCCGGAGCACCGGTCCGCCGTTCAGGCACCTGCCGGTCCTCAGCGCCGGGCATATTCGCGGAAGCCGCGCCCCGTCTTGCGGCCGAGGCACCCGGCAGCCACCAGGTGCTCCAGCAGCGGCGCCGGGGCCAGGCCCGGGTCGCGGAACTCGCTGTGCAGCACCTTCTCGATGGTGAGCGAGACATCGAGGCCGACGACGTCCAGGAGCTCGAACGGGCCCATCGGGTAGCCGCCGCCCAGCTTCATCGCGGCGTCGATGTCGTCGAGGGTCGCGTAGTGCTCCTCGACCATCTTGATCGCGTTGTTGAGGTACGGGAACAGCAGCGCGTTCACGATGAATCCGGCCCGGTCCCCGCAGTCCACCGGGTGCTTGCGGATCTTCCCGCACACCGCACGGACGGTTGCGTGGACGTCGTCCGCGGTCAGCACCGTACGGACCACCTCGACGAGCTTCATCGCGGGCGCCGGGTTGAAGAAGTGCATCCCGATGACGTCCTGCGGACGCGAGGTCGCCCGCGCGCACGCCACGACCGGCAGCGACGAGGTGGTGGTGGCGAGCACCGCGCCCGGCTTGCAGATCTTGTCCAGCGTGCCGAACAGCTGCTGCTTGACTGCCAGATCCTCGGCGACCGCCTCGACCGCGAGGTCGACGTCGGCGAACGAGTCCAGCGAACCGGCGGCGGTGATCCGGCCCAGGGTCTCGTCCCGCGCCTCCGCCGTCAGCCGCCCCTTGGTGACCGAACGCTCCAGCGACTTGGCGATCCTCCCCTTCGCGGTATCCGCCTTCTCCTGGCTGCGCGCGGCGAGCACCACGTCGTAACCGGCCTTCGCGAAGACCTCCGCTATACCGGAGGCCATCGTCCCGGAGCCCGCGACGCCCACCGACCGGACCGTGCGCCCGGCCTCCGCTCCGGCGCTCTCCAGCGGCGTCTGCGCGTCCGGCACCACGGTCTGGCTGCCCGGTGCCATGTACGTGTAGAAGCCGCGGCCCGCCTTGCGGCCGGTCAGCCCTGCCTCGGTGAGCTGCTTGAGGATCGGAGCGGGGGCGTGCAGCCGGTCGTGCGACGCGGAGTACATCGCCTCCAGGACGGTTCGCGCGGTGTCGACGCCGATCAGGTCGAGCAGCGCGAGAGGGCCCATCGGCAGCCCGCAGCCGAGTGTCATGGCCGCGTCGATGTCCTCGCGGGAGGCGTAGTTCGCCTCGTACATCGCGGCGGCCTGGTTGAGGTAGCCGAAGAGGAGCCCGTCGGCGACGAAGCCCGGCCGGTCGCCCACCGCGACCGGTTCCTTGCCGAGCTCGCGGGCGAGCTGCGTGACCGCCTCGACGGCCGGCGGCGCGGTCAGCACCGAGGAGACCACCTCGACCAGCTTCATCGCGGGCGCCGGGTTGAAGAAGTGCAGGCCCAGCACGCGCTCGGGGTGCTGCGACTCGGCCGCAAGCCGGGTCACCGACAGGGCGTTCGTGCCGGTCGCCAGGATCGCGGCGGGGGAGACGATCGCGTCGAGCTCCCGGAAGAGCTGCTGCTTGATCTCGTACGACTCGGGAACGACCTCGATGACGAGCTGTGCGTCCGCCACGGCCTGCAGGTCGGAGAAGGTACGGAAGCGGGCGAGCGCGTCCCGGCGCTCCTCCTCGGTGATCCGCCCCTTCTTCACGGCGCGGGCGGTGGAGGCCTCCAGGGCGGCGACGGCCTGACGGGCGGCCGCCTCGCTGACGTCGATACCGATGACCTCGCGGTCGGCCCGGGTCAGGACCTCGGCGATGCCGATGCCCATGGTGCCGAGACCGACGACGGCGATGGTGGAGAGAGGGGTGTCCATCATGGGACTCCAGAGAATGAGTGACGACTGAGTGGGCGCACGGCGCGCACGGATCAGCTGGGGCCAAAAGGATCCAACCAGCGCATGGCGTGCGGGAATTGCGTGTCGAGGTGTTCCTGGCCGGGGGTGCGGGAGGCACGCCCGGACGGGAGAGGGGGCGACGGACTCTGTCCCGGAGTCGCGTCTCACAAAGCTGCCGAACCGACAAGCACTCCGGGTGGCTGCGTCACCAGGCCACTGGAGTCGGCGGGGAGTGTGTCCCGCTCACATGAGATTAACCGGCGAGTAACGAGCGCGCCAGCCCCGAGTCGCTGTGCGCCGGCTCACACTCACCGTGGCCGCCGATACCCTCAGGGTCATGGACGAGGAGTTCCGGTCGCTGACCGGCCGGCTGGCGGACGAGGCGGGGGAGTCGGCGGCGTACCGCAGACTGCTCGCCACCGACGACGACGAGGAACTGGCCCAGGTCCTCGTCGAACGGGAGCGACCGCTCTGGGCGCGTGAGATCGCCGCGTTCCGGCTCGGCTGCGGCGGGGACCGACGGGCCTTCGAGGCGCTGGTCCTGCTGCTCAACCACCGCGACCCGGAGCGCTGCGTCTCCGCGGCCCACGCCCTGGTGCGCCTGGGCGACCCCCGCACCCCGCGTGCCGCCGCCGCGCTCGCGACGAACACCCTGCGCACCGCGTACGCCCTGCACCCGGTCCGTCTGCTCACCGCCCTGCGGGCCCCCGAGTCCGTCCCGGCGCTGATCAGCACCCTGGAGCGGCTGCTGGGGCCGGACGAGCCGCACTGGCGGGTCGCGCTGGCCTGTGTGGAGGGTCTGGGGCAGCTCGGCGACGCGCAGGCCCGCCCGGTCCTGGAGGCGGCACTGCCGCACCCCAGGCTGGCCGGAGCGGCGGAGCGGGCGATCAGCCGGCTGCCGTCCCCGCGCGTGTCCGGCGATTGAGGACGCAGCAGCGGCCGGGCGGGTCCGGCTCCCTTCGCCGGACCCGGCCCCGGTTCCCGCAGAGGCTGTCGGGCTACCTCTGATCGGGCGGTCGAAGGTAGCCCGAAAGCCTCTCAGCCGTGGAAGCCGAGCAGCCCGTGCAACGTGCCGCCCTTGCTGTCCGCGCGCTTCGCCGACTTCGCCGCCTCGGCGGTCAGCGGCTTCGGGTCGGGCGACGTCCCGCACACCGCATCCACGTCGGCGAGGCTGCCGTCGCCGCGAGGGACGGTGCCCTTGGCGAGATAGTCCGTCAGATATTTGTCCAGGCATGCGTTGCCGCTCAGCGTGACACCGTGGTTGCCGCCGCCCTGCTCGACGACCAGGCTGGAGCCGCGGAGCCGTCGGTGCAGGGTGACCCCGCCCGCGTACGGTGTGGCCGCGTCCTCCGTGGCCTGGAAGAGCAGCACCGGCGGGAGCGCGTGGTTCGAGACCCGCACCGGATTCAGCGGCTCCACCGGCCAGTAGGCGCACGGTGCGTTGTACCAGGTGTTGCTCCAGGTGTAGAAGGGCGCTTTGGCGTGCACCTTCCAGCTGTCGTTGCGCCAGGTGTTCCAGCTCAGCGGCCACCGGGAGTCGCGGCACTGCACGGCCAGGTACACGGAGTAGCCGTTGTCGCCCTTCGCGTCGACGGCACCGAGCCGGTCGTACGCGGCGACGAGCGCGTCCTGGTCCTTGTGGTTCACGTACGCGGCGAACGCGTCGGCCAGATAGGGCCAGTACCCGTTGTAGTAGCCGCCCGGCAGGAAGGTGTTCTCCAGCTCGCTCGGGCCGACCTTCTTGCCCGCGGGCTGTTTCCGCACCGCGTCGCGCATCCGGTACCAGGCCGCCTCGACCCTCGCCGGGTCGTTGCCTAGCCGGTACGTCTCGTCGTGCTTCGCCACCCATGCGGCGAACGCCTTCTGGCGGGCGTCGAACGCGTAGTTCTGGCCGATGTTGTCCTTGTACCAGACCCCTTCCGGGTCGACGTTCGAGTCGAGCACCAGCCGCCGCACCCGCTGCGGGAACAGCTTCGCGTACACCGCGCCCAGGTACGTACCGTACGAGTACCCGAAGTAGTTGATCTTCGGGGCGCCGGTGGCCTGCCGGATCACATCGAGGTCCTTGGCGGCGCTGATCGTGTCCATGTACGGCAGCAGGTCGGGATACTTCCTGCCGCACTCCGCGGCGAAGTTGCGCGCCCGGTCGCGGTGGGTGAGCTCGTCGGCGACGGTCTGCGGCACCGAGTCGGGTCGCGGCGGCTTGAAGTACTTGGGTACGCAGTCCAGCGCCGGGGAGCTCTTCCCGACCCCGCGCGGGTCGAACCCGATCACGTCGTACTGCGCGGCGACGTCTGTCGGGAGCGAGGAGGCCACGAACCCGGCCATGGTGAGCCCGCTGCCGCCGGGACCCCCGGGGTTGACGAACAGCGGGCCCTGCGAGGTCTTCGCGGTGTGCGGGATCCGGGACAGGGCGAGGGTGATCCGTCGGCCCGACGGGTCGTCATGATTGAGCGGCGTACTGACCTTTGAGCACTGCAGTTTCGGATACGCCTTGGTGCCGCAGCCGGTCCAGCGGAGTTGCACGGCATGCGGTGCGACACCGGTGGCGGCCGCCGGGGACGGCACGGCGGTCACCAGACCGGCGACCGTCGCGCCGACGGCGATCAGAATTCCTGAACGATTCGTCATATGGCCTCCCGTGGTGGAGGGAATGCGGCTGCGTGTGGCACAGCCCCCGCCGCATGCTCCCCACATTCGGACACGGAAGGACATGATCGGGTAAGAGTTGACCCGTTTGCCGGTGGTGACGGAGGCTCAGAACAGGGTCAGCCGGGTGGACCCGGGACCGTCCGCCGTCGGCGATCGCGCGGACCGTGGCCCGCAGCTGGTCCGGCCGGTCACCGAGGAACGGGATGGCGGGTGCCATCAGCACACCGCAGTCGATGCCGTTCTCGCTCAGGGTGCGCACGACGCCCAGCTGGCGCTCGGGGGGCGGGGCGCCGGGCTCCACCGTGCGCCACAGCTCCGGATCGACGAAGCCGACCGAGACGGAGATGCCGACCCCGGTGACTTCCGCGGCCTGCGTGAGCAGCTCCGGATCGCGCAGGATCAGCGTGCCCGTGGTCAGGATCGAGAACGGGTTCGCGTGATCACGCAGAGCCGCGATGATGCCGGGCATCAGCAGGTAGCGGTCCTCCGAAGGTGATCCCCCCGGAATTCAGGGGGTGTCGAAGGTGCGCGTGGACATCGCGTCCGCGACGAAGAGCGTGCCCGTCCCGGCCTCGCGGGTGTTCTCGGCCGGATTGTCCGAGCGCATGGACGCCTTCGCGGTAGCACTGGAGAGAGAATGGAACACTTGTTCCGGTGGTCGTTTTTTCCCCTTCGTTCCGGCCCGGATTTTGAGCGGCGTGCCGGAGGTGATTGGCTCAGCACACCCCCGAACAACCGAGTGCTGGAGGAACAGCCATGGCGCAGGTCGAGGCCACGACAGAGCGGATCATCGCGGCGGACGCGGAGACGGTGTTCGACGCGCTGGCCGACTACCAGGAGGTCCGGGGCAAGGTCCTGCCCGGCCACTTCAGCGAGTACGAGGTCCTCGAGGGCGGTGACGGCGAAGGTACCCTCGTCCACTGGAAGCTCCAGGCGACCAGCAAGCGGGTCCGCGACTGCCTGCTCGACGTGACCGAGCCGACCGACGGGCAGCTCATCGAGAAGGACCGCAACTCGTCGATGGTCACCACGTGGACCGTCACCCCGGCCGGTGAGGGCCGGTCCAAGGCCGTCGTCTCGACCGTCTGGAACGGCGCGGGCGGCATCGGTGGATTCTTCGAGAGGACCTTTGCGCCCAAGGGCCTTGGGCGCATCTACGACGAGCTGCTGCAGAACCTCGCGACCGAGGTCGAGAAGTAGCCTCATGTATCCCTGCCCGGCCTCACCGGTTCGGGTGGTTTTCCCGGCCGGTCGGTTGTGCGCCGTAGTGGCTCCCACCGGGGGATAAGCCCCCCGAGGCGCCGTCAGCGCCCCCCGTTGCGTTTGCCCTCCCTTGTCGCGCAATGCGAGAAATGGGCGGCGCAGATGCGACGAGGGGAGCGGCACGTGGCGGGTGGAATCACTCTGGTGAAGGACGAGCCGGACGGTGCGGAGGGCGACGTCGAGGCGGCGATCGCGGATCCGCACGGTGCTCGGACCGCCGCCCTGCCCGGTGCGGAGACTCCGCCCTCGCCGCCACCGGGTCCCGACGCCGCGGAGATCAGCCCCCGCCGGATCCGGCTGGTCTTCCTCGGGCTGATGCTCACCCTGCTGCTCGCGGCGCTCGACCAGATGATCGTCGCCACCGCGCTGCCGAAGATCGTCGGTGAGCTGCACGGCCTGGAGAAGATGTCCTGGGCCGTCACCGCCTATCTCCTCGCTTCCACCATCGGGCTGCCGATCTACGGCAAGCTCGGCGATCTCTTCGGCCGCAAGAGCGTCTTCCAGTTCGCCATCGTCGTCTTCGTCGTCGGCTCCGCGCTGGCCGGCTGGTCCCGGAACATGGACGAGCTGATCGCCTTCCGCGCCGTCCAGGGCATCGGCGGCGGCGGGCTCATGATCGGGGTCCAGGCGATCATCGCGGACGTCGTACCGCCCCGCGAGCGCGGCCGTTTCATGGGGCTGATCGGCGCCGCCTTCGGTCTCGCGTCCGTCGCCGGACCGCTGCTCGGCGGCTTCTTCACCGACCACGCGTCCTGGCGCTGGTGCTTCTACATCAACGTCCCGTTCGGACTGGTCACGCTGGCCGTCATCACCGTCGTACTGAAACTTCCCAAACCCGACGTCCGGCCCCGGCTCGATGTGCTCGGCGCGCTGCTGCTGGCCGCCGCCTCCACCTGCGTGGTGCTGCTGACCAGTTGGGGCGGTACGGAGTACGCCTGGGGCTCGCGCACCATCCTCGGGCTGGCCGCCGGGGCCGCCGGAACGACTCTGCTCTTCCTGGCCGTCGAGCGCCGTGCGCCCGAACCCGTGATCCCGCTGAGGCTGTTCCGCGACTCGATCTTCAACGTGACCGCGCTCGTCGGCGCGGTCGTCGGCGTCGCCCTGTTCGGCGCCGCCAGCTATCTGCCGACGTTCCTGCAGATGGTCGACGGCGCCACCGCCACCGAATCCGGGCTGCTGATGCTCCCGATGATGGGCGGCATCGTCGGCGCGTCCGTCGTCTCCGGCCAGCTGATCTCCCGTACCGGCCGCTACCGCGTCTACCCGATCCTCGGCAGTGCGATCTCGGTCGTCGGCATGTGGCTGCTCTCCCGTCTCGAAACCGACACCCCACGCCTCGAATACAGCATCGCGCAGGCCGTCCTCGGCATCGGGATCGGCCTGATCATGCCGGTGCTCGTCCTTGCCGTGCAGAACTCCGTACCACCCGCCGACCTCGGCACCGCCACCAGCGCGAACAACTACTTCCGGCAGATCGGCGGCAGCGTCGGCGCCGCCGTCTTCGGGACGCTCTTCGCGGGCCGTCTCGCCGACGCCCTCGCCGTCCGCCTCCCGTCCGGCGCCGACCTCCCCGACCCCGAGTCGATCACCCCGCAGCTGGTCCACGCCATGGAGCCGGCCCTCCGCGACAGCTACATCCAGGCGTACGCCGACGCGATGCCGCGCATCTTCCTCTACCTCGTGCCGGTGCTCGCACTCGGCCTCGTCATCGCCTTCTTCCTCAAGGAGAAACCGCTGGTGTCCCACCACAGCCCCGAATCCGCAGCCGCCGAGTCCGCCACCCCCATCCCCGCCGCCCGCACCACCCACGCCCCTCCACCGCCCGTCCACCTGTCGGGCGTCCCGGTGTGCGGCTGCGTCCAGCACGCCGACGGTACGAAGGTCCCACGCGCCGCCCTCACCCTGATCGACATCCAGGGGAAGCAGGTCGGCCGCGGCGCGAGCGGCGACGACGGGCGGTACGCGCTGAGCGTGCCCGGCTCCGGTTCGTACGTCCTCATCGCGGCGGCCGGAGGGCACCAGCCGCAGGCCGTCAGCGTCACCGTCGGCGAGCGGCCCGTCGAGCTCGACGTGGTGCTCGGCGGTGCGGGCCGGCTGGCCGGGACCGTCGTCACGGCCGACGGGATCCCGGTGCGGGACGCCGCCGTCACGCTCACCGATGTGCGCGGCGAGGTCGTAGCGTCCACCCGCAGCGGTCGTGAAGGCGGCTATGTGATCTCGGAGTTGGTGGCCGGAGAGTACACCCTCGCCGCCAGCGCCCCCGCCTTCCGGCCCGCCGCGCTGCCGGTCAGTGTGCAAGCGGCCAGGGAGACCCGGCAGGACATCGAACTGGCCGGCGGCGCGGTGCTGCGCGGCGTCGTACGGGCGAGCGGCGGACGGCCCGTCGAGGACGCCCGGGTCACGCTCCTGGACGCGGCGGGCAATGTGGTTGACACGCTGACCACCGGGCCCGACGGCGCATTCCGGTTCGTGGACCTGTCCAGCGGTGAGTACACGGTGATCGCGGCCGGGTATCCGCCGGTGGCCACCGTCCTCCAGGTCGCGGGTGGCGGACGGACCGAACGCGACCTCCAACTGGGCCACGAGGACTGACCGTTCCGAGGAACGACGGGCCGGCCGGAGGCGTCACCGGCCGGCCCGGCACCGCGGCGGGGCCGTTCCGTGCGCGGCCGGTTGCGCCGGGCTCACCACCCCCCGGGGGGCGATTGGGTCGATAACCGGCGGGCGCCGGACGCGGACCGTACCGTGGAGTCACGAACTGTTCGGATACCGAATGGGAATCGCTCAGTCCGCTGATACCGCGATCCGGGACGGGCCGACCGCGTCCGGACGCGACCGCATGATGCTGAACGGGATCGTGTGGAAGTTCCGCACCCGGGTGCCTGGCGGGACGTGCCCGATCGGTACGGCTCCTGGGCCACCTTGCACACCCGGTTCCGGCGCTGGGCCAAGGACGGCACATTCGACGGCGAGTGGCCGACCGGCTTCGGCCTGGCCCGGCGCCACGCGACGAACATGCTGCTCGCGGGCCACCGCGTTGAGGTCCTCGACCTCCCTGTCGAGCAGGGGCACCCCGCGCAGTCCGCTGTCGGACGCGAAGTACAGCCGCATGCCGCGCGTCAGCCCGGACGCGGGCTCGCCCGCGCCTATCACTCCGGTCGGCTGGACGCCGCAGCCCATGAGGGCGATCCCCAGCGCGGCGACCACGATCCCCTGCCGGACCTTCACTCCGTCCCCTCTCCTGTACGTCGCAGGGGCAGCCGCAGCCTGAACACCGCGACGCGCTGCGGTCCATCGGCCCCGTCGGCCACGTCGATCGTGCCGCCGTGCAGCCGCGCGTTCTCCAGCGCGATCGCCGTGCCGAGGCCGCTGCCCTGTCCGCTGTCGTCGGCCGCGCCACGCGTGCGGGCCGCGTCCGCCTTGTAGAACCGGTCGAAGACCACGGACGCCTCGGTGGAGGACGTACGGGCCATCCTGGCCCGCACCTTCAGTCCCGGCAACGAGGGGAGCGTCAAGGTCTCCCGCCCCTCGGACGCGCTGCCCGCCAAGGCCGCCACCGACGAGGGACTGACGACCCTGATGCTCGGCCTGGGCGCGGTGGCCCTCCTGGTCGGCGGTGTGGGCGTCGCCAACACCATGGTCATCTCCGTCCTGGAGCGCCCCCAGGAGATCGGCCTGCGCCGCTCGCTGGGCGCGACCCGCAATGCGATCCGGCTCCAGTTCCTGACCGAGTCGCTGCTGCTGTCGGCGCTGGGCGGGGCGACGGGCGCGCTGCTGGGCGCGGCGGCGACGTCGTCGGCCTGGCGGATCCAGCCGCGCAGAGCGTCCGGGTGCACGCCCAGAGCGCCGGCCAGCCGCTTGAATTGCGGCTTCGGATCAGCGGTCCGGTACATCCGCGCCGCACGGTCACGCAACTCAACATCTGACCTGCTGTCAGCTCTCTCCGCATCTCGGGGGAAGCTCAGAGCGGCAGACGGTTCACGAGTCACCCGGCCCGGCGTCCTGCGGCACACTACGAGCAGCCAACACGACCGCGTCCCGCTACCCCCATACAAGTCGGCGGTTCTCTCGTTGCTGCCGTGCTCGCCGGCCAGATGAACCCGCGGCCCGGCCAGACCGACCACCTGCCACCGCTGGCCTCGCGGTTCAAGAGCTCGGGAACAGGGGCCCGCCCGCCATGAGGCCACCGTCGGCCAGGAGGATGTGTCCGGTGACGTAGCTCGCCTTGTCCGAACCCAGGAACTGGACGGCCTCGGCGATCTCCTCCGGGGTACCCGCCCGGTGCATGGGCAGCACCGAATCGACCGCGGCGCGAGCCGTGTCGTCGCCGGTGAACCGCTCGTACATAGCGGTCCGGGTGTAGCCGGGCGCGACCGCGTTGACCCGGATACCGTGAGCGGCGCCTTCGAGTGCGGCCGCCTTGGTGATGCCGACGACGGCGTGCTTGCTCCCGACGTACAAGGTCGCCCCGGGATAACCCATCAGGCCGAAGTTGGAGCTGACGTTGACGATGCTGCCGCCGCCCTGTTTCCTCATGACCCGGAACTCGTGCTTCAGGCACAGCAGCGTTCCCTTGACGTTGGTGTCGAAGGTGGCCTGGTAAGCCTCGTCGGTGATCTCGGTGACAGGGCCGGGTGTTCCCTCGGTGCCGGCGTTGTTGAAGGCGACATCGATCCGCCCGAACCGCACGACCGCACGGTCGACGAGGTCTTTTACGTCGGCGTCGAAGCGGACGTCGGCACGCACGAACTCGGCCGGGGCGCCGAGGTCGGAGAGCTCCCCGGCAAGCTGCTCGCCGACGTCCTCCCGGCGGCCGGAGACCACAAGGTTCGCGCCTTGACGGGCGTAAGCGAAGGCGGTGGCGCGGCCGATTCCGGTGAGCGCGCCCGTGATGAGGACAACGGGATCAGACACGTCGAGGGTCCTTTCTTCAACCACCCAGGTGAACGACGGGCAAGCGGTTCGGAACCCGCACGACACCGGGTTCCTCTTCGGGCCGGGACGTATCCCCCGGTACGCCCGCGAGGAGGGTGTCCCAGCCGGAGGGCAGCCGTATCGGGCCCGACCGCCGCATCCATCGAACGGCGGCACTCCATGACCCGTATGGCCCGCGGACGACGACCGGGACAGACAACCCGCAGGCGGTCACGCGGCGGGAGGGGATCCATGGCTTCGGACGGAAGCTGCCATGGGGCGCGGATCGGGGAAACGGTCCGCACGCTGGAGCCCGCTCGCGGGGCATTCCTCCGAGCTATAGCTTCAAGTTGTCATCAAAATTGACTATCAAGTTTGGTGACCAATGGCGCTGTGGCTCAACCACCAAAGGAGCGGAAGATGAGCGAGCGCAGCAAGTTCCTTGAGTCGATCACTCGGGAGAACGCCGCCGTGGTGCTGGTCGACCACCAGGTGGGCCTTCTGTCCGGCGTCCGGGACATCCCGGTCGGCGAGCTGAAGCACAACGTGGTGGCGCTGGCACGGGCGGCGACCGTGCTGGGCATCCCGCTGGTCGCCACCACCACCGCGGCCGACAGCATGTGGGGGCCGACCATCCCCGAGCTGGTCCAGGCGCTGCCCGCCGGACAGAAGATCATCGACCGCAGTACGGTCAACGCCTGGCACGACGTCCGGGTCCGCGAGGCCATCGAGGCCGCCGGGCGACAGAAGCTGATCTTGGCCGGGGTGTCCCTGGAGGTGTGCGCGGCACTGCCCGCGATCTCCGCGACGGCAGCCGGGTACGACGCGTACGTCGCCGTGGACGCTTCCGGCACCTTCAGCCAGGCCAAGCGGGAGGCCGGACTGCTGCGCATGCAGCAGGCGGGCGTCATCGTCAGCGACTACGCCACCTTCATGGTCGAGGCCCTGGCCGACAACGCGCTCCCCGAGGCCGGTGATCTTTACGCCGCCCTCGACATGCCGTTCGCCGTCCTGGTCGGCCAGATCTCCGCGGCCTACCAGGCATAGAGGCCCACCGGCCGACCGGTCGTCGGCGGCCGTGCCCCCGGCGCCTTCCCGCGTCGGAGGCGCGGCGGCTGCGACTGCCTCCGCCCGGAGGCGAAGCCATCGACATCCTCGAACCCGGGTCCCATCGCAAGCGAATGCAGCGTCACCGCCCCCGACAAACCAAGGACGCCCAGCTGCGGTCCGGGCCGACCGAGGTCACCGGCTTCGCCTTCGCCGGGGACGATAGAATCGTGGAACGCGTGGATGTCTCCGCCGACCACGGCGTCACCTGGGCCCACGCCGACCCGCCGGAGAACCCCTGGACGTGGCAGCACTGGCGCGCCACGCTTACCCTGCCCCCGGGCGAGGCCGAGCTCATCGCCCGCGCCTGGGACTCCACGGCGGCCGTGTAGCCCGAATCCCTGGCGACCGTCTGGAACCCCAGGGGGTACGCCAACAACGCTGCGGCTCACCTCCACGTCACATGCCGTCCCTGACCCGGACGCCTCGGTCGAACGACTCAGTGCCTGTGTTCAAACCCAGTCCGCACTGTCAGGAGCGGACGCCATACTTGAGCCCGAGGGGTGCTGCACCGCAACGGATAGCTCGAACACAGCGGGGAGAGGCGGTCCGTCGTCGTCTACTCCGCCCGGAGAGGGTCGGAGGGATCCGGCGCCGCGTCGTCCGTGTGGCCAGCGCCGAGGGCTCGTCGCGGGCTCGGCGGCGCTGCGGGGTGGGCTCCGAGGACTCCGCGGGCTCGCAACTCGCCGAGGTCTGGCAGATGGACGCCGGGCAGTGCGTCGAGAAGGTCGGCCTGGGCGGCGCGGATGCTCTGCGCGGGAGCCTCGGGGCCGGTGCCAAGAGTGCGGCGGGTGGTCACGGTGATCATCGTAGGGGCGGCCCTTGGCCGGAGCGTAGCCGGAAGCCTGGTGCCGTACGGTGGGCACATCGCCAGGCTCACTTGAGCTACGAGCCGTCCGGCAGGTGGTTACGGCCTCTTCCACCCCGCCGGGGATCGGCAAGGCCGAGGCCGGCCGGGGGTCATTGGCCCTCTGGATTCCTTCCCGTACGCGGCGATCCACTCGCGGTGGGCGCGCAGCAGTGCACTCTGCCGCTCGGCGGCAGGCTGCCAGCCGGTGCCGCGCGTCACGACTGCGCTTTTGCCCGGGCGAGCTTCTTCAGCGCCATCCAGGCCGCCGGCGTTCCGGCCGCAGTCTGCCAGTACGGGTGTCCGGCGATGCGCCGGGACAGCTCCTGCAGGCGTCGCCGGTGAGTGGCGGTGTCGTGAGCGGGCGAGGTGTCGGCGAGCTCCTGGTACGTGGCGTACCAGGCGGTCTGAGCCCCTGACCTCTCGCAGCGAAGGTTGAGTGTTCTCACCGAAGGTTGAGCACCGAGTCGCGCGAGACCGAACGGATGGGAGTCGGGTGGAGCCTCGTCTACATCAGACCGTCTCTCAGGACACGATCGAGCGCTGCCCGGCCTGCGGGTCCCCATGTCGGCCTGCCGCCGGGAAGGCCCCGGTCTCCGTTCTGGCCCATCAGCATGAGGAACAGGCTTTTCAGAGCAGCCAGCCCGCGGGAAGGACCACCCATGCGGCCGCGAGGTCCCACGCCGGATCGCCGGCGAACATGTCACCGAAGTCGATCACGCCCGAGAGCGTCCCGTCCGCGACGACGACATTTGCGGGATGAAGGTCACCGTGCACCCATACCGGCGGGCTCTCCCACTCGGGGGCCGCTACGGCATCGTCCCAGACGGCCCGGACGTCGTCGGCAATGCCGCTGGGTGCAACGGCTTGAAAGAAGTGGTCGAAGCCGTCCGCGCACTTCTTGGGGTGAGCGCCGCGGTCCGAACTGGTCGGCGCTTCAGCGGGCGCCTCCACGTGGAGCGCCCTGAGGAAGCCCGCCAGGGTGTCGGCCGCGTGGTCGCCGCGGCTGATTGAGGTGTAGTCCAGTGGCTCGCCGGGAACCCACGTCATGATGGTCCAGGGCTTCGGGAAGCGCGCAGACGGTTCACCGATCCGCACAGGGTTCGGGACCTGGAGCGGCAGGCGCGGGGCCAGGACGGGCAGCCAACGGCACTCCTTGCGCTGGAGATCCGGGGCACGTTCTGTCCGCGGCATGCGCACGGCCAACTCGTCCCCAAGGCGCCACTGCTGGTTGTCCCATCCGCCCGCTACCTCGCGGATGGCCAGCCCTGCAAGGTCTGGATGCTGCTCCTGCAGCAGGTCGTGGACCAGGTCTGCGGTGATCTCGATCCCGGCGTCGGTCATGCGAAGCCACCGTACTGGGTCAGGCGGAGTGTTATGCGTGTAACGCTTTCCCCTGCCGTCTCCCCAAGAGTGCCAGGCCCCAACAGCCACTCAACCTTCGCTGAGAAAACCTCGCGGTCACCAATCTTCGCTGACAACACTCAACCTTCGCTGCGAGAGATCAGCCTCCACGAGTTCACTGGGGAAGGCGTTGGCAGCCATACCGCCGATTAGATCGCATGTTCGATTCTTGAGGCAAAGGTAGCGTGCCTGAACCTGTGAGGCGCGTGTCCTGTGCCACCGAAGTTTGATCGATGCCATTGAAGGTTGATGGTCCGTAGCGCCGGTGTTGGCGGGTGGGGGCCGGGGCGCGGCAGAATCCTGCGTCGTGAAGATCACCGCGCGCGGGCTCAACCGGGCTACCCTCGGCCGCCAACTGCTGCTCGGGCGGGAACCGTTGACCGTCCCTGACGGAGTGCGGCGCGTAGTCGCGCTTCAGGCGCAGCACCCGGCCTCGCCGTATCTCGCTCTCTGGAATCGGCTCTCCGGCTTTGCCCCGGCCGAGCTGGATGCCGCCTTCACCCGGCGCTCGGTGGTCAAGGCGACCTTGATGCGGATCATCTTGCACGCTGTGAACGCCGAGGACTACGAGGTGTTCCGTGTGGCGATGCAGCCGGTCCTGTATGGCTCTCGCCTCGGGCCTCGCTTCGCTGCCGGGAGGCGCACGCCGACGGACGCCGAGGAGATGATGCCGGAGCTGCTGGCCTTCGCCGCCCGCCCGCGGACCGCGGCCGAGATGCAGGTATGGGTCGAGGAGCGGCTCGGCGCCGAGAAGAAGGACGGGGCGTGGTGGGGGCTGAAGGCGTACGCGCCGCTGCACCATGCCCCGGCGGGCGCGCCGTGGTCGTTCGGTGCCAAAGCGTCCTTCGTCGCGGCCGGGACCGGGCCCGTACCCACGGAGCGGCTGGCGGAGCCGGATGCGCTGCGGCCCCTGGGCCTGCGCCATCTCGCGGGGTTCGGGCCCGCGTCGGTGGCGGACGTCGCGCAGTTCACCATGGTGCAGCGGGCACCTGTCCGTGCGGCCCTCCGCGCCCTGGACGGCGCCCTCGAGCAGCTCCAAGGGCCGGACGGCGTCACGCTGTACGACGTGCCAGGTGCCCCCCGGCCGCCCGCGGACACCCACGCTCCGCCCCGGCTCATGGCGATGTGGGACAGCATTCTGCTGGCCTATGCCGATCGCAGCCGGGTGATACCCCCCGCCTACCGCTCTCTGGTGATCCGGAACAACGGCGACGTACTGCCCACCCTGCTGGTGGACGGTCATGTCGCCGGCGTGTGGCGGCCGGTGGAGGGTGGCATCGAGGCCGCCGCGTTCCACCCCCTCCCGCCCGCTGTCTGGGACGGACTCGCCACAGAGGCCCAGTCCCTGACGACGCTGCTCGCAGACCGCGAAGCGACGGTCTACAGCCGCTATCACCACTGGTGGGCCAAGCTCCCCGAGGCCGAGGTACGGCTGCTGCCAACACTGCGATAATCAGCGGTTTTGTCGCTCACACTTCCATGGCACACGCTCAGTACCTGATTCTCGTCTGGGAGGTTGTCAGCAGTTGATCGTCAACGTTAGGGTTGCTTCCTGGATCAAGCGCCTGGGGGGGGCGGATGAGGCGGGGACGTCTACTGCGTATGTCGGCCTGTGCTGGGCTGGTTGCGGTCGTCGTCGCAGCGACGGGCTGCACGAGCCGTTCGCAGGAGTCATCCAGCGACGATATGGCGCCTAAAGCGCGGACGTATTTGTCGAAGGCGCTGAGCATCATGGAAGAGCACTCTCTTCTCCGGCGCCAGGTCGACTGGGCGGCCGTGCGGAGCAAGGCGTTCACGCAGGCACACGGTGCGCGGAAGCCGGCGGACACCTACGGGGCAATCGGCTCGGCATTGCAGACTATTGGCGATGGGCACAGCGCCTTCTGGGAGCCGTGGCAGGCCAAGGAGAACCTGGGATCCTCCGCGGTCTTTCTCGATGGCCTGCGGGGCCGTTCACTGAAAAACGGCATCGGGTACATATCTCTCCCCGGACTGCAGGGATCTCAGAAGACGTACGACAAGTACGTACGCCAGGGCCGAGATGCCGTGGCGAAGGCAGACCGGACCGCATCCTGCGGCTGGGTGGTGGATCTGCGTTCGAATACGGGCGGCAACATGTGGCCGATGCTGGCCGTCGTAGGGCCCATCCTGGGCGATGGCCAGGTCGGCATGTTCGTGGATGCCGACGGCAAGAAGTCCGTCTGGTCGATCAAGCACGGTGCCCCGTACGTAGACGGGAAGTCGAAGGGCTGGGGCGACGGCCAGCCCGTCGCCCGGAGCATGCCACCGGTCGCGGTCTTGACTGGTGAGCAGACAGCCAGTGCGGGTGAAGCGGTCGTGGTGGCCTTCCGAGGGCGTCCGGACACCCGATTCTTCGGCGAGCGGACCAACGGCGTCCCCACGGCGAACAAGGCGTACCGCCTGCCTGACGGAGCCATGCTGATCTTGACGGAAGGCAAAAACGCGGACCGTACGGGCCGTACCTACGATGCAGCGATCCCACCGGATGAAGAGATCGTCAAGGACCCGCGCCCAGTGGCACGCAACCGGGACGAAGTTCTGGAGGCAGCCCAGAGTTGGCTCCTCCAGCAGAACGCCTGCCGACAACCGTGAACTGCTCAGCCACTCACTGGCACTGTCTGAACCGGCTGGCCGGGTTCGGCGGTCCGGAGACTGATCAGGCGGCTTCTGGCATCACGTAGCCGTGACCGACGTCGCGGCGTTCGGCTGGACGGGTCTTGCGGCGGGTGAGCCGTCGGGTCATGAGTGTGATTGCGGCCCATGTGATCAATGATTCGCTCATCTCGGGCAGGCGTTCGTGGTCGCGGCAGTGCACGCCTTGACGGCGCTGGCCGGCGGGCCAGCGGTGGGCGGCGAACCGGTAGCTGCGGACGGTGCTCAGCGACAGCCCCAGGTCGTCGGCGTAGATCTGTAACGAGACGTCGACGCCGAACAGGTCCTCGCCGGGGGCCGGGTGGGCGCCGCCGATCTGCTGCATCGGCTCGATCTCCAGCGCGTGGTCCCCGATGGTGAACTGGATGCGCTGCATCTGTCCGACCAGTTCCCGGTCGGCGGCGATGATCTGCTCGTAGCGCTCGCGGGTGACATGACCGATCGTGGCGGTGGGCATGGTGGCCACCATCCCTCGCGGTCGGGGCCCGGCGGACCGGCCCGCCGGCGACAAGCCCCGGCCCTTCCGTCAGATTCCGCCCAGCGGCAGATCGTTCGCCCACCATGGCTGGAAATGGGGGAAATTGAAGACTCCGGCCGTTGCCTCGGCTCGTGAACTGTTCGCTCAAGCGTCAGCCGGACGCTTCAGCGAACGCTGCCCTGCGGCGGCTCCAGGCCTTTTTCCGGCAACGCGGCGAGCAGTACACCGCGTTGCTGCGATGATCCACCCCGGCCACCCACACGGCCCTGCACTCTGGGCACACCCTGCGGCCCTCGCCCCGTTCAAGTGCCGCCACCCGCAGCCGCAGCCGCCGTATCCGGCGCCACAGCCTGCAACGACACACCCCCGAGCAGTACACCGCCCGGGGCACGGCCCGTGGCCCCAGTCATGCGCCGCACCCGGGACAGCGCCGATCGAGACCAGGCCCGTTGGCCCCAGACACGCCGTCAGCCTAGACCCGCCCAAAGATCGAAAGGGAGGTTGAGACACAGGCTCGTGAGATCGGCGTGTTTCGGCCCCGGTGACGGAGGAGGGGAGACGGTTGGCCAGCAAAGATGCTTGTATGGGGGCGCCGAGTTGGGTGCCTGCTTAATGGCCTTCAGGAACTGATGTCAGCAACTGGTGCCACGACCGGCCCAGATAGTCCCTGACCTGTAAGAAGACGGACTCATCATGAAGATTCTGATCAGCGCGGACATGGAAGGCGCCACCGGCGTGACCTGGCCGGCCGATGTACTGCCGGGCACCCCCCAGTGGGAGCGGTGCCGTTCCATGTTCACCTCCGATGTGAACGCGGCGGCCCTCGGCTTCTACGACGGGGGCGCCGACGAGGTGCTGATCAACGAGGCCCACTGGTCCATGCGCAACCTGCTGCTGGAGCGGCTCGACGAGCGGGTCCAGATGCTCACCGGGAAGCACAAGTCCCTCAGCATGGTGGAGGGCATCCAGCACGGTGACGTCGACGCGATCGCCTTCGTCGGCTACCACACGGGAGCCGGTACGGAGGGCGTGCTCGCCCACACATACCTGGCCAACTCCATCACCGGCGTCTGGCTGAACGGGGTCCGCGCCAGCGAGGGACTGCTCAACGCGCATGTCGCCGCGGAGTACGGCGTGCCCATCGTCCTCGTCACCGGCGACGACCTGACCTGCGTGGACGCCGGCGGATACGCCCCCGCCGCCCGCAAGGTCGCGGTGAAGGACTACGTGTCGCGGTACGCCGCGGTGTGCCGGACCCCCGCTCGTACCGCGGCCGATATCCGCGCGGCCGCCAAGGAGGCCACCTCGCTCGCCGGGCGCCTCGAACCGGTGCGGGGCGGCCCGTTCACGGTGGAGCTGGAGTTCGATGCCGAGCATCTGGCCGCAGCGGCCACCGTTGTTCCCGGCGTGGTGCCCAGTGGCGAGCGGCGCGTCGCCTACACCAGCGCGACGATGTACGAAGGTATTCGCACGTTCAAGGCGGTGACGACGATCGTGTCGTCCGCCGTGGAGGAACAGTATGGCTGAGGCGACCACCCCCCAGGACTCCGTCGACGACCTGGCACTCGACGAATCCGTGACGTTCACGTCCGAACTGATCCGGATCGACACGACCAACCGGGGCGGCGGCGACTGCCGGGAGCGCCCGGCCGCCGAGTACGTCGCCGAACGGCTGGCCGCGGCCGGACTGGACGCGCAGCTCCTCGAACGCACCCCGGGCCGCACCAACGTGGTCGCCAGGATCGAGGGCACCGATCGGTCCGCCGACGCGCTCCTCGTCCACGGGCATCTCGACGTCGTGCCCGCCGAGGCCGACGACTGGACCGTGCACCCCTTCTCCGGGGAGGTCCGCGACGGTGTCGTCTGGGGCCGCGGCGCCATCGACATGAAGAACATGGACGCGATGGTCCTCGCCGTCGTCCGGGCCTGGGCCCGGGCCGGCATCCGGCCCCGCCGGGACATCGTGATCGCGTACACCGCCGACGAGGAGGCCAGCGCGGAGGACGGCTCCGGCTTCCTTGCCGACCGGCACCCCGAACTCTTCGAAGGGTGCACGGAGGGCATCAGTGAATCCGGCGCCTTCACCTTCCACGCCGGACCGGGGATGCCGCTCTACCCCATCGCCGCCGGCGAGCGCGGGACCGGATGGCTGAAGCTCACCGCCCACGGCAAGGCCGGGCACGGCTCGAAGGTCAACAGGGCGAACGCGGTCACCGCACTCGCCGCGGCCGTCGCCCGGATCGGCACGCACGAATGGCCGGTACGGCTCACCCCGACCGTACGCGCCGCCCTCATCGAGATCGCCGCCCTGCACGGCATCCGCGCCGATGTCGACGCCCCCGGGTTCGACGTGGACGAACTGCTCGGAAAGCTCGGACCGGCCGCTGCCCTGGTCGAGCCGACCGTCAGGAACAGCTCCAACCCGACGATGCTCGAAGCCGGGTACAAGGTCAACGTGATCCCCGGCCGTGCCCTCGCCTACATCGACGGCCGGACGGTGCCCGGTGGCGAGGACGAGTTCCACGCCACCCTGGACCGGCTGACCGGACCGGGCGTCGACTGGGAGTTCCACCACCGCGAGGTCGCTCTGCAGGCGCCGGTCGACTCACCGACGTACGCGAAGCTGCGCGCCGCAGTCGAACGCTTCGACCCGGACGGCCATGTCGTGCCGTACTGCATGTCGGGCGGCACGGACGCCAAGCAGTTCTCCCGGCTCGGCATCACCGGCTACGGCTTCTCACCGCTGAAGCTCCCGGTCGGCTTCGACTACCAGGCGCTCTTCCACGGCGTCGACGAACGCGTGCCCGTCGAGGCACTGCACTTCGGCGTCCGTGTACTCGACCACTATCTGCGCACGGCCTGACCCGTACGGGGGGATTGAACATGGTGTCCACAGGGGCCTACGGAACATGGCCGTCTCCGATCGACGCACGGCTGGCAGCCTCGCACGACGGCCGCCCGGAGTACGTCGGCGCGGTCGGCGACGAGGTGTGGTGGACGGAGCCGCGCCCGGCCGAGGCGGGCCGCCGCGCCCTGGTCCGCCGCCGGGCGGACGGGACCACCGAATCCGTGCTGCCCGTTCCGTGGAACGTACGCAGCCGCGTCATCGAGTACGGCGGACTGCCCTGGGCCGGGGCCGGGCGCGCCGACGCCGGACCGCTGATCGTCTTCGTGAACTTCACCGACCAGCGGCTGTACGCGTACGCGCCCGACGGGCCCGACGAACCATGGCCGCTCACCCCGGTCTCGGCCATCGGCGGCGGACTGCGCTGGGTCGACCCGCAGCTGCGCCTCGACCGGGGCGCGCGGGGCGAAGTGTGGTGCGTCCTGGAGGAGTTCACCGGCGAGGCACCCACCGATGTGCGCCGGGTGATCGCCGCCGTACCGCTGGACGGATCGGCGGCCGACGACCGCGGCGCGGTACGCGAACTCTCCGACGGCCGGCACCGCTTCGTGACCGGGCCGAAGCTGTCGCCCGACGGGCGGCGTGTGGCGTGGATCGCCTGGGACCATCCGCGGATGCCGTGGGACGGCACCGAGGTGATGCTCGCCGACGTCACCGACGACGACACGTTCCGCAGCGCCCGGAGCTTCGGCGGCGGCCCCGGGGAATCGGTGCCGCAGGTCGAATGGACCACCGACGGACAACTCCTCTTCGCGAGCGACCGCAGCGGCTGGTGGAACCTGTACCGCGCCGATCCGCACCGGGGCGCGGTGGCGCTCTGCACACGGGAGCAGGAGTTCGCAGGGCCGCTCTGGAAGATCGGGCTCAGCTGGTTCCGCCCGCTGGAGAACGGTCTGATCGCCACCATCCACGGCAAGGGCACCACCACCCTCGGCATCCTCGACCCGGAGACCGGCGAACTCGCCGACGCCGCCGGGCCCTGGACCGAGTGGGCCGAGACGCTCGCCGTTCACGGCAGCCGGATCGTCGGCGTCGCCGCGGGTCCGCGGAGCGCGTACGAGGTGGTGGAGCTGGACACCGCGACGGGCCGCACCCGGATCATCGGCGCGCAGCACCGCGACGCGGTAGACCCGGCGTACTACCCCGCACCGCAGAACCGCACCTTCACCGGGCCCGAAGGCCGCGACATCCACGCCCACATCTATCCGCCCCGCAACCCCGAACGGGAGGGTCACGAAGGCGAGTTGCCGCCCTATGTCGTGTGGGCGCACGGTGGTCCCACCGGGCATGCCGCGCTCGTCCTCGACCTGGAGATCGCCTACTTCACCTCGCGCGGCATCGGCGTCGCCGAGGTCAACTACGGCGGCTCCACCGGTTACGGCAGGGCCTACCGCAACCGGCTGCGCGAACAGTGGGGCATCGTCGACGTGGAGGACTGCGCCGCCGTCGCCCGGGCGCTGGCAGCCGAGGGAACGGCCGACCCGGACCGGCTCGCCATCCGCGGCGGCAGCGCCGGCGGCTGGACCACCGCCGCCTCGCTGACCAGCACCGACGTCTACGCCTGCGGCACCGTCAGCTATCCGATCCTCGACCTGACCGGCTGGGGCACCGACGAGACCCATGACTTCGAGTCGCAGTACCTGGAGTCCCTGATCGGCCCGCTCGCCGAGGTCCCGGACCGCTACCGCGCGCGGTCGCCGATCAACCGCACCGACCGGCTGACCACCCCGTTCCTGCTGCTCCAGGGGCTGGACGACGTGATCTGCCCACCGGTCCAGTGCGAGCGGTTCCTGACCGCCATCGAAGGGCGCGGCATCCCACACGCGTATCTCACGTTCGAGGGGGAGAGCCATGGATTCCGGCGTGCCGACACCGTGATCGCCGCACTGGAGGCCGAACTCTCCCTCTACGCCCAGACCTTCGGCATCTACCGCCCCGACGTGCCACAACTGGAGCTGAAGAAGTGACGCTGACTCCTCTGACCCGCGCCGCCCGCCTGCGACCGGGTGCCAGGGTCGCCGTCGTGTCGCCCAGCGGTCCGGTGCCGGACGACCGCCTCGAGGCGGGTCTGGACGTGCTGCGCGGCTGGGGCCTGGAGCCCGTCGAGATGCCCCATGTCCGCGATCTGCACCCGGAGCTGGGCTATCTCGCCGGTACGGACGAGGCGCGCGCCCGCGACCTCGAGCAGGCGTGGTGCGACCCGTCGTTCGACGCGGTGCTGTGCGCCCGCGGCGGGTACGGGGCGCACCGCATGGTCGACCTGGTCGACTGGGCGGCGATGCGCACGGCCGGGCCCAAGGTGTTCGTCGGCTACAGCGACATCACCGTGCTGCATGAGGCATTCGCCCAGCGCATGGGGCTCTCGACGCTGCACGGACCGATGGTCGCCACGGAGACCTTCCTCAAGGACCCGGACACCCAGGAGTCGCTGCGGGCCACCCTGTTCGAGCCGGAGTCGGTGCGGACCCTGGGCCTTCGCACGGCCGGGGTGCTGGCGCCCGGCCGGGCCCGCGGCATCACGTACGGCGGCTGTGTGAGCCTGCTCGCCGCCGACATCGGCACTCCGCACGCCCGGACGTCCGCCCGGGGCGGACTGCTGATGATCGAGGACACGACGGAGGATCCGTACCGCCTCGACCGCATCTTCACTCAACTGCTGCGGGCCGGGGCGCTGTCCGGGATAGCCGGGGTCGCCTGCGGTTCCTGGCAGGGCTGCGAACCGTACGAGGAGGTGCGTGCGGTCCTGGCCGACCGGCTCGGCGGGCTGGGCGTGCCCGTCGTCGAGGAGCTGGGCTTCGGCCACGGCCCGACGGCGCTGACGATTCCGCTCGGCGTGCCCGCGGTGCTGGACGCGCCGGAGGACGGCGGTCCGGGCACGCTCACGGTCGAGGTGCCCGCGCTGATCTGAACGCTGGGTCCCGCCGGTACGGGTGCCCGACGTCACCCGGCCGTTCACCGTGCAGCTGCCGGGCATCGTGCACCGGTACGAGGCGGGGCACCGGCTCGAATTCGTGATCGCGGCCAGCGGCAGCGCGTATTTCGGGAACCGCGGCATCAAGCCGGTCACGGTCGTCAGCAGCCCGCAGAACACCGGCGTGCTGGAGCTGCCGGTGGTCGCAGGACGGGTGAACTGACCCGGAGCGGAGCGTCACCTGTACGGCCCCACGTCACCGCCCCCCGGGTGCGGGATGGAGGCATCCTGGAGTCGGGGGCGGTGGCGTACCAGGACCAGGGAAGGGGCCCAGCCATGAGCCCGAAGGATGTATCGAGCGGCGGCAAGGGCAGCGTGGGACCGTTCTCGCCGTCCCGCATCATTGCCCTCGTCATCGCGGTCCTGTCGATCGTCTTCATCGCGGAGAACACCGGCGAGGTCACCATCCGTCTGGTGATCCCGCTGGTGACGCTGCCCATGTACGTGGTGCTGCTCGCGATGTTCGCGGCCGGCATGGCGTGCGGCGGCTATCTTTTCCGCCGTCGGCCCAAGTGAGCCCGATGCGCTGTCTACGCTGTCCGGATGTCTGACAACGTCTACCTGGACGAGGGCCCGCACGTGGGGATCCGCCCCTTCACCTTCGCGGACGCCGAGGAGTTCACCGGCCGGGCCCGGGAGAGCGGTGGCCTGCACCGCCCGTGGCTGTTCCCGCCCGACGACGCGCGTGCGTACGCCGCTTACGCGGGCCGGCTGATCGAGGACCCCACAAAGGCGGGCTTCCTCGTCTGCGAACGCACAGCCGTCGACGACGGGAACGGAAACGCGGCCGGAAGCGGCCCCATCGCAGGTTTCATCAACATCAACAACATCGTCGGCGGCGCCTTCCGCTGCGGCGCGCTGGGATACGGGGCGTTCGCCCATGCGGCCGGGCGCGGCCTGATGAGCGAGGGCCTCGACCTGGTCCTGCGGCACGCCTTCGGACCGCTCGCCCTGCACCGCCTGGAAGCGAACATCCAGCCCGGCAACAAGGGCTCGATCGCCCTCGTGCGCCGGGCGGGCTTCCGCCTCGAAGGCCTCTCCCCGGACTTCCTCTTCATCGACGGGGCGTGGCGGGACCATCAACGGTGGGCGATCACGTCGGAGATGCTCGCGCCGGGTCCCTGATCCGGAAGAAGGCCCCAGGGCGTGTCCCGTCCTGATCTGCCGGACACGCCTCAGGCAGGCACGGTTCCCCCGAGCGCCGCGGACACCACGGCGCCGGGCTCCGGCCCGGACTGCACGACCACGGCTCCGTCGGGACCCCAGACACCGGAACCGCCGGACGTCTCCGGATACGTACCACTGGCCCCCGCCGAGGTGGCCAGCACCACCCACACCCCGTGAGCGAGCGCCCGCTCCCTCATGTGCCCGTCGCGCCGGGCCGCCGAATCGGGGCCCGCGCCGTAGAGCGTGCCGGCCACATACGCGTCGATGCCCAGCGCGGCGGTCTCGGCCGCGTGCTCCGGGACGGCCGCGTCGTAACACACCGCAAGGCCCAGCCGCACGCCGTCGATCACCAGGACTTCCGGTTTCTCGCCCGGGGCGAAACGGTCGAACTCCTCGCCGTGCAGCCACATCTTCCGGTAGACGACCCGCACGCCCTCTCCCGTGACGGCCAGCACGGCGATGTACTCACGCCCGTCCGCCTCGCGTACCGGGGCCCCGACCAGGGCGGTCGCTCCGGTGGAACGGCACGCGGAGACGATCGGCCGGAGACGCGCGTCGTCGGGCGAGACGGCCGGGGCGGCGAGGTCGTAGCCCGTCAGTGACAGCTCCGGGAAGACGACCAACCGAGCCCTCACGTCTCTGATCGCCTCGGCATGGGCTGCGGCGTTCGCGGCGACGTCGAGGTGCTCACAGACGGGCTGGGCGACGGCGACGGTGAGTGGTGCGGGCATGTGCTGCTCCGAATCGGTCGGCTGCTCGGGCGGCGGAGCTGTCCCGAGGTGGCCGCCCCTCGACATACTCGCAGCTCACCGGCGGTCGCACCGTACCCGGGGGCCGGGACCGGGCCGAATCGAGAGGATCACGAGACGCTGCTCGGCACGGAAACGGAGGGGGGAAGCACTGTGGCTCAGCCGGTTCGCGAGGCTCCTGGGGTTCGGCGCACGCCCGTCACCCGGGCCGATGGCTCATGGTGGGGGCTGCTGCTGGACGTCCATGAGACCACGGCGTCGGCCCGGCCCGCCTCAGGGGGCTGTCGGTGGGCGCCCGCGCTCGTCTTCGGTCCTCCGGTGCGTGAGCAGGTCGCCCGGCTGGCAGTCGAGGACCTCGCAGATGCGGGTCAGCGTGGTGAAGCGGATCGCGCGGGCCCGGCCGTTCTTCAGGATGGACAGGTTCACGTTCGTCACGCCGACCCGGGAGGCGAGCTCCGCGAGGGTCATGCCGCGCTCGCTGAGCATGCGGTCGAGATGGACCTCGATCGCGTGGCCGTCGTTGTCGTCCGGCGTCATCACACCGTCCCTTCCAGATCCTCCCGCATGGCCACCGCGGCGCGCATGATGCGGGCGAACGTGAGGATGCCCAGAGCTGTGAATGACCAGCACCTTTCACCGGCGACGCAACGAAGTAGCGCTGCTGAATTCGATGTTCGCGTGGAGGGGCGCTCGTCCAGACTGTGGGCATGGAGTTCTTCTGCTACCACCGCGATCGGTCCGACTCCGTGGCGCTGCGCAACGAGCTGCTGGAACAGCACTGGTCCTACATGGACCGGTACGAGAAGGAGATGATCGCCCGGGGCCCGACCCTCACCAGCGACGGTGACGCGGCCACCGGGAGCGTGCACATCGTCGACTTGCCAGATCCCGCCGCCGCCCGCGCGTTCGCCTTCGACGAGCCCGGCTACCAGGCCGGCGTGTACCGGGACGTGCTGCTGCGCCGATGGCGCAACATGCTGGGGCGCACCATGTGGGATTTCCCCGGTGGCCGGACCGGTGGCAACCGGTACCTGGTGCTCGGCCTCGGCATGGGGCAGGCCGTCGACCTCGTCGTGCCGCCCGACCGGGACGAGTTGATCGCGTACGGGCCGCTGCTGTCCGACGACGGCACCACCTGGCTCGGTACGGCGGCGCTGATCCGGGCGCCGGACCCGGACACGGCACGTGCCGTCCTGACCCCGGACCGGTATGCCGACATCGAGGTCCACAACTGGCAGTTCGGCGGCCGACCGTCATGAAGCGGACGTCCGGACAGTACTGAAGTGCCGAGTTGTACCAGGCCGGGAACGGGGGAGCGCCGTCGGCGGCCGATGCCGCCGACGGCGCCGGCCTGCGGCGGGGCTGGGGCGCGTGCCTTGGGCATGGACCGGTCTTGCGGCCGAGGCCCCTGCGTTCGCCGTGACGCACGCGTCAGGGACGCTGATCGTGAGTGAGCCCGCACCGCGCTTCAGTCCAGGGTGACTCGATAGACAGTCGACTCTCTCCGTCGGAAACCCGCCCGCTCGGGCGAGCCGTCCAAGCCGATGGCGCGTCAGTATCCACGGACACGGGACACGACCGTCTGGGTACGCGTACGGAGGGTGGTGCGCGGCGACGCCGAAGCAGGATGCCCACGTGACGGACTCTCCTGCAGAGACGGCCTGGCGGGTCAGCTGCGTCAGCCTGCGCGGCTCTTCTGTCGCCCGCAACGAGATTGCCTCTCTATTTCTCTGCCATTGCTCCATGCGGGTGGTGTGGGCCTTTGGGGCGTCACCGTCGAAGAGAGATGGAGTCAGGGCGGACGTCACGGGCTCGGGCCTGGCCGTCGGCCGCTGACCTGCGGGTTCGAGGAGATTTCTGTTCAAGATGCTGGACGGGTCAGGTGCTACTAACGTTTGGTAGTGAGAGTGGCAACTGGGGCGCGCCCCTGGGCGGCAAGGTTCCCGAAGGGTGGGAACCGATCAGCCGCGAGACGTGCTCCCGCTTCGCGCTGTGACCTCCGCGAACCGCGCCGCATGTTCCGCGTGCGCTGTGGCCGTCCACCTTCGATCTTCAGTGGTGGAAGGAAAGGTAAAGACTCATGCGAGCACCTCATATCAAGCGTTCTCTCGCTGTAGCCGCCGCCGGTGTGATGCTGGCCGGTGGCGCCGCTGTCGGGGCGGCGGGTACGGCCACGGCGGCTCCTGCCCACGCGACCTCCGCGGCCAGCCACTCCTACGACTGGTGCGGCTGGTGGGGTGACTGCTACGGGTACGGCTACGACAACGGCTACGGGTACGGCTACGACAACGGCTACGGGTACGGCTACGACAACGGCTACGGCCACGTAGCCATCGTCGTAGTGACCGTACCTGGCGGCTACGGCGGCTACGGCGGCTACGGCGGTTACTGAGCCAACTTCGGGAAAGGTGAATTGGACGGTCCTCTCGAATGAGGGGACCGTTTTCATGGGGGCAGGGGCGCACGAACCGTCGGCTCCGAGGGACCCGGCATCGCCGAGCAACAGCCGCCCATTCCAGACAACGCTGTTCCGGTGTGTCGGGGCCGTGGGCTGGGCTTCTGCCGTTCGTGGTGTGGTGTGTGGTGCGCGACGGTGGGTAGTGGTCCCGCTACATCGCGCTGTGTCGTCCCGACGTTGGGTCCCAGGCGCCGCTGAAGAAAGCCGGCTCGAGCACGTCCGCTTGGAATGCGGGCCATCCGAGGCGGGACGAGGCGAGTTGCGCGGTGGCGGCCATCAATCGCTCGTATACGCCGTAACGGTGCGAGGCCGAACCGGCCCCGGCCGCAGAGCCGTCTGGTTCGCCCTGGCCGACCGGGCACCGATTCGCCGACCGCACCAGAGCCTCGGACTGTTATCGCGTCGCGAAGTGACTCCGGCTCGCCCGGCGCAGCGCCGGGGTAGAGCGCAGCTCCTGGAGCGGTCGGTTCAGGAGGTTGCCCGTCGTTCCGGCGCGTCCAGGTGGTCAGCTTGGGTCGCGCTGGGAGAGGAGCGGGCACCGGAGTCATTGTTCACGGCGAAGTGACGGGGTCGTGCCCACGGCTCCGGATGCCCGCTGGATCAGTTTCACCGCAGCTCTGTTCCGGGGCAACGATTTGGGGCCGGCGCCGGGCAAAAGTCGCACCGATGGAGCAGCCGGACCGCGCCGGTGCCGCCGGCCCCGTCTCGCGCGCTGGTGGCCAACTCCCGCCGTACTGTCACGGCTACGGACGGACGGGGCACCGCAGCGCCGACCGCGACATCCGGGGCGCAGGGCCGACGCGAAACCGCGCAGCCTGCTGAATGGTCTGTTGAAGGACGTCGACTCCCTGACCGGTGCGGCCCCGCCCAGTACCGCGGCAAGGGTGGACGCTGACCGCGGCTCAGAGCGCAGGAACAGAAGGCATATGACGGCTGCTCAGGAGAAAGGGGACGTGTACTCGTTCCGTACTGGAGCGAGCTACCTGGCGCCGATACGCCGAGGTGTGCGCCCGGCAGTCGCCGGACGGCTCACCGGTATCCCATATGTGCGTATTGAATGAGTTTGTGACTATTCATCAAAGAAGAAGCGTTATGTGCAAAATATCGCACAAGCACCCAATCGGCCCTCAAGGTCACTCCTTAGGTGCGTCCGATATGACAGATAAAATGCGTATTAGTACGTTTGTCAAGGATCGACGCACAGTCGATGTCTCTGAGACAAGGAGAACTGATATGGCCACGCGTACTGTCGCCGTGACCGCCGCCGTTGTAGGCGCCGCGGCCCTGGCAGCAACCGGAATCAACTACGCCATGGCCGCGGATACCCCCGCAGCCGCGCCCGTCGTTCAGCAGCAGACCTCCGCTCCCGCCGCGGCTCTGGGCGAGGATGGCGGCAAGCAGCAGGGCGAGGGTAACGGGGGCGGCAATGGCGGAGGCAGGGAAAACGGGGGCGGCAATGGCGGAGGCAGGGAAAACGGGGGCGGCAACGGCGGAGGCAGGGAAAACGGGGGTGGCAATGGCGGAGGCAGGGAAAACGGGGGTGGCAATGGCGGAGGCAGGGAAAACGGGGGTGGCAATGGCGGAGGCAGGGAAAACGGGGGCGGCTACGGCGGCGGGGGTAACGGGGGCGGCTACGGCGGCGGGGGTGACGAGGGCGGCTACGACAGGGGAAGGATTTTCTTGAACGAGCGGTCGTACTCCGCCCACCCCGATGGCTGCATCACCGTGGTGAGCGGTCTGGGCTCCAGGACACTCAACGTCCGCAACGACAGCCGTCGGACCGTTGAGGTCTTCCGCGGCGCGACCTGTGACAACGGCTCTCCCGTTGCCACGGTCGGCCCGTTCAGCACCAGCAACGGTGTCACGCCGCGTTTCGTCCACGGCGGCGTGTGGGTCAAGAACGGCGTCGTGGGTAGCTTCCGAGTGATCGAGGACCGCTACCGCGACAAGTGGTGACAAGTAGAGCCAGCACAGCGTGGAAACCCCGGCCCGTCGGAATAGGGCCGGGGTTTCCGGGCATTCGATTCGCGGTGCGCATCGGTTCGGCGTCGCGGAAGCCGCAGGGCGCGACCGCGGACACTTGGACGACCGGGTCTGCCCCGGCGCGACGGAACCGGAGCGTGGATCTTGGCTGTCTCAATCCCTGCCGAGACGGGGCCGGATGGGGGAGTGATCACTGTGTACGGGGAAGATGTCCATGCCGGGCGCAAGGTTCGGACGAAGGACGGCCTCTGCGTGCCCGGTTTGGTGAACCTCGCGCTGGGCGTTCCCGCGACCGTGCCGCTCTATCTCGCGTGGTGGCTGCTGACCGAGTACCTGCCGATGGACTGCAGGACGGCGGAGGACGTCGTCAGACCCGGTCTCACCAACTGCAACTTCACGACCCTGGATCATGCTGGTGTGGTCATGTTCCTCCTGGTGGTGACCGGAGTGTTCATGCTGGCGTTGGTGTTCGCGGTCGATGTGATCCTGCCGCGCCGTCACCGACGACGTCTCGGGGCGTGGCTCGGAACCGCCGTGCTCATCCCCGTTCCCTTCGCGGTCTGCCTGGCGCTGGCCTGACGACGGCCCGAGACGTGTGCCCGAAGGACTTGGAGGTGCCTCGCGGCCCGCACCGCTCAGCATGTGTCCCGTCTTAAATGATCTGGTTCGGTGTCGGGCCGCTGATGTGCGGCGACCAGTTCAGTTGAGACATGGAGGTGCCGGGAATCTCGGGTGATGTGGTCTCGGGCGGGTGAATGCCGGATGCTGTCTCAGCTGATTTGGTCCGGCTCTGCTGTTTCGAACTGATACCACGCCTGGGTCGTCAGCCACGACTGGTAGTCCCTGAAGATTCTGGCGAGGCCGTCGGACTGTTCTCGTGCGTCGAAGAACTCGCCGAGGAGCCGGTGGAGCGTGGTCACCGCTGCGGTGTCGGCCTGCTGGGTGAGGGGGTGGACCCATCCCCCGGGGGCGAGGTGGCGGACGAGGATGGGCCAGGTCAGGTCGTGTCCTGCGCCGCGGCGGACGACGAGCCATTCCTGGAAGCCGGCGAGCATGTTCCAGTTGCTTCCGGCGTCCAGGCCGAGGACGAAGGCGGTGGTCGTGGTGAAGGTGCCGTCGAGGCCGTGCCGGGTGGGCTCGCGGCGGACTGCGGTCAGCAGCGCCCGGTACTGTTTGAACACGGCGGCGTGGAAGGTCTGTTGGGCGGCGGGGAGGTAGTTCCCTGTGGTGAGTTCAGTGTGGGTGATCAACGTGTCCGGGTTCTTGAGCAGGTGGCTGGACATGTAGCGGTGAACTGTTCCGTAGGAAACGGTGGCGTCGTGGTCGTCCAGCAGCTTCTCCCAGACCTCTCTCACGGTGGGGAGCTGGCCAGCGTGAATAGTGGCGTACTCGTCGAGGATGGCGTCGATGGTGGGGCCGACGCGTTCCTTGGCAGGGCCCACGATGGGGGGCCGTTTCTTTCGGGGCGGCGGCGTTGGCGACTTCAGGGCCTGCCGGACCGTGGCGTGGCTGACGTGGTGACGCTTCGCCAGATGAGAGACCGGCAACTGCTCGGCTTGAGCGTCCTTGCGGATCGCCGCGAAGAGCGCGGGCTTGTCCGCGCTCCTGGTGAACCTGCGCTTGGGTCTGTCGGGTTCCGTACGTTTCTGTCGCACCAGATCGGACAGCGCCCGTTCCAGCGCGTCTTGCCGGCGTCCGGTGACCGCTGCGAGGCGGTCGGCCCGCGGGCGTTTGCCGCGTCCGCAGTCCGGCGGACCAACGAGGTATCCGCGCAGGTAGCTGGGCTTGAGGTGGTTGGCGCGGGCCAGTCGGCGGACGTAAGAGTCCGTACTTTCTCCGGGTTTTGGCCGGGGGCGGACCGGCAGCAGCCGGAGTCGGCCGTCGTCGTTCTCGCCGGTGGTCATGAGGCTGGTCGGGCTCTGCGGTTCTGGGCTGCGCGGTCGAGCTTCACGCTCTGCAGGGACTTGCGGGTGATCTTCTCGGTGCCGTCCAGGATGGCGTCGATGGCCGCGCCGCGGATGAGGTGGGACAGGGAGCCGATCATCCCGCCGGTGCGGTCGTGGAGGTAGTGGGCCAGCCCTTCCAGGGTTCCGGATCGGTGGTGGTGCAGTCGCAGGGCCTGTTCGAGGGTGGTGACCAGCCCGGTCCATTCCTCGGTGCGGGGGAAGGGAACGGTCTCGATGACCCCGAACCGTCCGGCGATCTGCCTGCCCCGGGTGCCGTCGAACAGACCGCCTGCCTCCAGGTCGACGCCGGCGTAGACGAAGGTCGCGGGAATGCGCTCGGAAAAGTACTTCAAGGTGTCCGATACCTCGGCGCCGTTGCGGGTCGCGAGGGAGAGATTGTGGAGTTCGTCGACACACACGACGGTGACCCTCGCGTCGATGAGGACACCGCAGACGGCTTCGATGACATCGGTGATGTTGGCTCGGGTGGTGACGGGCAGGCCCAGGAAGCGGGCGAACTCCACGGCCAGCATGCGCGAGGTCGCGGCGGGCGGGACAGTGACGTAGACCACCGGGATCCGTCCGTCGACTCCGGGGTGCCGACGTCGGTCGATGGCCTCGATGGTCTTGCCGAACTGAGTGAGTGCGGTCGTCTTGCCGGTGCCGGCCGGGCCGGACAGGATCAGGCCCCGGCGGGCGCTGATCGCATGCCGGTTGAGCAGGGTCAGGCGCCTGCCGGTGTGGACGACGGTGCGCAGGGTGGAGGTCTCGGCCACGGTCAGACGGGTGTGGTAGTCGATGCGGCCGTCGTCGTAGTCCAGCCGCTCGTCCGGGTCCAGGCCGTGCAGGATGCGGTCGGGCAGCAGGTCAGGCGGGGCCGGATCCCGGACGGCGAACTCCCGCCAGCCTTCCAAAGTGGTGAGGTAGCGGTGCAGTTCCTCCCGGTCCAGGGCCCGTCGCCAGCCGTGGTGCCGGCCTGGGTCCGGCTGCCGGCCGGGGGTGGGTCCGGTCGCGGTCACCATCGCTTGTCAGCCTCCTTGAAGGGGTCGAAGACGCCGAGCGGGATGACCTTCGCGACCGGTTCGTCCCGGGTGTCGCCGCCCTCCTCGTCGTCGTGGGGCGGCGGGTCGTCTGTGCCGGCCGGTGCCGTCTCGGGCTGGGGCGGCCGAGGGCCGGGGTTCTCGGCGGCGGCGCGAGTCCGGGCGGCGACTCGCCGGTCGCGACGGGAGGGCCGAGCCTTCCCGTCGCCGCTGGGGCCCTGACCGGCTCTGGTCAGGAGTTCCGTGACCGCTTGGGCGATCTGTCCCTCGGTCGGGTCACTCTCGCCCCGTTGACGCAGGTCAGCCGCGGCGTGGTCCCAGGCCAGGTCGCCGAAGGGCTGCGGGACGGTGCCGAGGTGTTTCCAGGGAACCGGGATCCAGCCGCCTTCCCAGTGGTTGCGGACCCAGATCCAGTTGGCGTCATAGGGATCGCGGTGGACCTCCCACAGATCCCGCTTGCGGGTGACGCCGGAGGGCTGACGCCGCAAGGGTCCCAGCTCCGGGCAGTCGTAGATGCGGTGATTGATCTTGATGCCGTAGGAGTTGACGGCCCGCCAGGTCGAGGGCAGCAGTTCGACGTAGTCGTCCCCGGCGAACGCGAGAGGGACGTAGCCAGCGCTCTCGATGAGGCTGGCGTACTTCTCGTTCGGGGTGAAGGTCCGGCCGGGGATGCCGGGGTCCCTGAGCCCGTCGTGGCGCCTGTTTTGCCACTTGGCGACAAGCCATTCGTCCAGAAATTCCTGGATCTCCAGCATCGACCACAGCGGCTCGTCCTCGACGCGTCGGCCGCGGTGTTCGGCCGTGCGGCCCAGGTAACCGGGGAGGAACTGGCAGAACAGCGTGGCCACCGATTCGAGTGTGCGTTCGATGTGGGGCTTCTCCGCGGGCGAGCGGGGGTGGCAGGGCTGGAAGTTGATCTCCAGAGTGCGGCAGGCGGAGCGGAAGTTCTCCGAGATGAACGCCTTGCCCCGGTCACAGACAATGGTCTCGGGGATGATCACCGGCCGCGCGGCAGCGTGTCCCAGGCGCTCGTCCAGGGACAGCAGCCTGCGGTGCGGCAAGACCGACCGGGACATCTTCAGCGCGTCCACCCAGCCGGGCCGCATCGGCTCCGGGGTCAAAGCGCGGGCCAGCAGGAGCGAGGCATCCACTGACTTGGTGGTCGGCCGTACCACCACGGCGGCGATGGTCCGGGTGGCGACGTCGACGAGGCCGCAGAGCTCGACCCGGCCGGGCATCCCCTCGTCGAGCCGGACCAGCACGTCCAGTGGCGTGGAGTCGATCTGCATCAGTTCGCCCGGCGCCGCGACCTGTTCGTAGCGGAACGGGCCCTCGGGCTGGTCGGCGAGGGACCGGCGGGTGCGGGCCGAGCCGGTCACGTGGACACCGCGGGACAGTTTGCCGAAGAGCCGGTAGAACGTGGCCCGCGACGGCATCTCCACCACGTCCTTGCCGTGCTCGGCGGCCAGGATCTGCTCGGTCCGCCAGCGCGCGTACTCGATCGTGCGGGTGGACGCTTCCACGCTCTCGGCGATGGCCTGGCGGATCGCCATCACGACGCGCGGATCGGCCTGGCCCAGCAGCGAGGCATGCGGGGCGAGCCGGTGGTCGACCACCGCTTCGACGCCGCCGGCCTCGTAACGCTGCCGCTTGCGTTTGACGGTCCGTGCGCTGATCTCCTCGCCCAGCGTGACGAGTTCGGCGGCCTTGGTCCGCTCGCGCTCGGCCAGCGAGCGGGTGGCCGGGTCGTACTCGGGCCGGGGCCGGGCGCCCGCCGGGGCATCCGGCGGCAAGCCGGTCAGGAGCTCGACGAGGTGCCGCTGCCACCACAGTGCGCGGTCTGCCACATCCTTGGGCAGATGCCCCAGCAGCGCAGCCGAACCCAACGCGGCCCGCTCACCAGCGCCGAGGACGGCGAAGTCCTCGGCGGCCTGGAGATGGACCTGGTCCACGAGCATGCCGGTGCCGTGGACGTCGGCCAGGCGGACCCGCATCCCGGTCAGTCCGACCACCGTGTAGGTGTGGTCCTGGAACCGGATGCGATCGCCGAGCCGCAGCCGACCCGGACGCGCGGACCTCACGACCGTCCCCGGGCCGACAGGCGGACGACCGTGGCGGCGCCAAGCGGGGCCGCGATCAAGTCCGCCGTCAGTTCGTGCTGCCAGAGCAGGTGATAGAGCACCGGCATCACCGCCAGCCGGTCCCCGATCCGCTCGGCGCCCGCGAGAAGGGGCTGCGGTTCGGTGAACACCTCCCGCAGCTGGTCCGCCACCGACGTTCGGTGGCAGCGCGGATGACGGTAACGCGACAGCCAGCGCAGATTCGCCCGGAATGGCTGGTCCAAGTCCCCGACCAGCCGGAACTGCCAGCCCACCATGGCGCAGATCCGCGCGGTGACCGCGAAGACCTCGGCGGCCTCCTCGTCGACCAGGCTCTGGGGCCGGACATCGACGACCGCACCGGTGCCGTCGGCGAGCCGTGCGAAGTAGTCCGGGGTGTGCTCGCGATCCCGCTCGTCATCCGTCCAGGCCAGGCGGAAGGGCTGGGAGGCCAGAGCGACGACGGAAGGATCGAAATCCAGGGCCATCGCGGCATCGACTCTGTTGCCGAATTAGTGGTGCGGGGTAGTCCCGTTCCGGGATGATCTCTCTCGCGGTCGTCTTCCCGTCACCGGCCGCAGGGGTGTTGTGGGTGTCCATGCGTCCGGAAGGTCTTCCGCCGGTGCCCGAGCGGACTGCGGTCATAGCCCGTAGGGCGTTCCCGAAGAGCAGCTTGCCGATGCGGGTGCGTGACCGGCTTCAGGACGTGTTCTCGGACGAGCCGTTCGCTGAGGCGTTCGGGGTGCGGGGGGCACCGGCGCTGTCGCCGGGGGTGCTGGCGTTGGTGACGGTGCTGCAGTTCGCCGAGGACCTCACCGACCGGCAAGCCGCCGCGATGGCGGTGCGGGCCATCGACTGGAAGTACGCGATCGGCGTTGAGCTGGACGATCCCGGCTTCGACTTCACGGTCCTGTCGAAGTTCCGCGCCCGGCTCGCCGACAACGGCATGGAACGCATCGTCTTCGACCCGCTGCTGGAGCACTGCCGTGCCGAGGGGCTGGTGGCCGCGGGCAGCAAGCAGCGGACCGACTCCACCCATGTGATCAGCGCGGTGCGTGACCTGAACCGTCTCGAGCTGGCCGGGGAGAGTGTGCGGGCCGCACTGGAGGCCCTCGCGGTGGCCGCCCCGGCCTGGCTGGCAGGCGTGATCGACGTTGCGGAGTTCGCTCACCGCTACGGCCCGCGCGTCGACGGCTGGAAGATGCCGTCATCGAAGACGAAACGCGAACAGCTGGGACTCGTGTTCGGCCAGGACGCCCTGCGGCTGTGCCGGGCCGCCTGGGACGCCGAGACCCCGGTATGGATCCGGGAGATCGAGGCCGTCGCGTTCCTGCGCCAGGTCCTGGTGCAGACCTACAGCATCCGCGTCGACGCCCGGGGACGGGAGGTGGTCAGCAAGCGGGACGCCGACAGTGACGGTGTCCCGCCCGGCAGTATCCGCCTGGCCTCGCCCTACGACCCCGACGCCCGCTGGGCGGCCAAGGGCGACGACCTGTTCTGGATGGGTTACAAGATCCATCTCACCGAAACGTGCCACCCTTCCACCGAAGCCGAAACCTGCCGCCGTGTCCCGGTGCCGAACCTGATCACCGACGTGCACACCACCGACGCGACGGTCCCGGACGTGAAGGCCACCGCCCCGATCCAGCAGCGCCTTCACGAGCACGGTCTCAAGCCCGCCGAGCACTATCTCGACTCCGGCTACCCCTCGGCCGACCTGATCACCGCTGCGTCGAAGCAGGGCATCACCATGGTCACCCCGGTCCTGCTGGACCACTCCCCGCAGGCCCGCGCAGCCGAGGGCTTCGACAAGACCGCGTTCACCGTGGACTGGAAGACCCGCCAGGTCCGCTGCCCCGCCGGCCGCACCAGCTCTACCTGGAACCCCGCCCGGCAGCACGGCCAGGACGTCATCGTCGTCAAGTACAGCGTGACGACCTGCACCCCCTGTCCCCTCAACAGCCAGTGCACCACCGCCCGGCCGCTACGGCGCACCCTCACCCTGCGGCCCCGAGAACTCCACGACACCCTCGCCGCCGCCCGCAGCGAGCAGAAGAGCGAGACCTGGCAGAAGAAGTACGCCCTGCGCTCCGGCGTGGAGGGCACCATCAACCAGGCCCTCGACGTCACCGGCATCCGCCGGGCCCGATACCGCGGACTACCGAAGGTCCGCGTTCAGCACGCCTTCTCCGCCGCCGCCCTCAACATCGTCCGCCTCGACACCTGGTGGACCACCGACCCCCTACGGCACCCCCGGACCAGCCGACTCGAACGCCTCAACTACCAACTCGCCGGCTGACCACGAATTCAGCAACAGAGTCGGCATCCCGCTCAACCCACGACTCGTAGCCCACCAGAGACCGAGAGGTCGCCGCCCAACAGTCGCCGGTGAAGTTCTTCTGCCCCTTGAAAGCGGTGAACTTCCGGGCTGGCGAGGAAAATTCGAAGGACTCGCCCCAGTAGCGAGCCAGCGGACCAAACCGCACGGCTCCGTCCGCGTCGACGAACTGCACCTGGACGTCCGACGCGTACTCCCAGGCGGGTATCGCCTTCGCGGGCTCGCCCACGAGCACCTCCCCGCCGCCCTCGCCCCTCCACTTGCAAGGGTGGAACACCCGGCGGGCTCCCGGGCCCCGGACGCGGAAGGCGTCACCCCAACGAGCGACATCTTTGTGAGAGTCGATGCCGGTCGCTGTTTGACTCGGTCTGGTTCGAAGTCACGCGTCTCGGTCGGCTTCCTGAGCTGCATGCTCCAGCCGGCTTCGATGGTTCTCCCACCACGCCGAGTCGCCCGGCGGCATGCTGTCGTTGCCCTTGTTCATCCCGACGGCACCGTCTATGAGCTCCCGGAGGATATCGGCGTGCCCGGCGTGCCGGTGCGTATCAGCGATCACTCGCACTACGGCATGATGCAACGTCACCTCGTCCCTGCCGTTGGGCCACCACGGCACCTTTCCGGTCGTGTCAAGCGCCAGCGCATCGATTGTCGCGTCTGCGTGCGCCCACGCCCGGCGGTAAACCTCCACGATGTACTCGCGTGACTCATCGGCGGTGGCCCACATATCCGCGTTGGGCTCAGCACCGTCATCGAGCCAGGGCAGCGGCTCGCCGGACGGCCGTCCGAAGGTGTCGCCGAGGTAGCCCAGTTCCACACTGGCCACGTGTTTCACCAGGCCCAGGAGGTTCGTGCCGGTCCGCGTCAGCGGGCGGCGGATGTCGTACTCCGAGAGCCCTTCGAGCTTCCACAGCAGGGCATCACGGGCGGACTGCAAGTAAAAGTGAAGGTCAGCCTTGGCATCCGATGCGGTCATGGGGCCAGTCTGCCGCCCGCGCGATCTTTGTCCACCGCCTTTTCCACCGCTCGCGGCGAACCAGATCATCTGACACGACGAGCGAATCGGACCAGATCACTTGAGACAGGGACCAGATCGACAGAGACGGGACAGCATGGGATGAGACGCGCTCAACCATTGATGAGTGTCCTGTGACATCGAAGTTTGAGCGGGTGTCATCGAAGTTTGAGTGACCTGGGTCACTTAGACGGTGTCCTATGTGGTGAGTTTGAGGAGTCGCCTGTAGCAGCACAGGGCAGCGGCAAGGCCGAGAAAAGCCAGGTAGTTGCGGGGGGTTGCGTTCGTAGCGGGGGCTGAGTCTGCGGTAGCCGGACAGCCACGAGATCGTACGCTCGATTGTCGGCGTCGACGTCAGCGGGCGAATCCGCGGCCGGCAGCACGGTTGGTTCCGCCGCAGCACGACGGCATCCGGTACGGACGCGGAGTCCGTACTCCCGCGTCCTGTCGCAGACGCGGCAGCACAGCTCGCTCGGTCTCTCGATGTGGTGCCCTATCGCAGGTCGTCGACGTCCAGTTCGGCGCCGGCCACCAGGGTGACCTCGCCCGCCGGGGCGGCGGCGTCCTCGACAGCGTGCGCGCCGGGTACCTGGGACGCGAGGACCGCGGCCCGGTCGGCGAGGCCCGGGGGATAGGTGACCGTGGTGCGGCCGGGGTGCGGCGCGTTGCCGGTGCCCGTGACGGTGAACCCGGCCTCGCGCAGTCTCTCGGCGACCGCGGCGGCCTTCCCCTCGGCGTCCGATCCGTTGAGGACACGCACGTGTACGGAGGACGCGTACAGCGGATCTTTCGCGTCCGCCTCCAGGCTCTTCTTGTCGATCTCCCTGTCCTTGGCCAGGGCGGTGAACACGGTGGCGGCCTGCGGGTACTGCCACACCACATTGGCCTTGTCCGTCGGGACGTCGGCTTCGCGCGGATAGCTGGGAACGGTGAGGAACGTCAACCGGTCCTCGGGAACGCCCTTCAGCTCGGACGCGAGGCCGGTGAGGGCTTTCGCACCGGCCAGTTCGTCGTCCGTGGTGAGGGACTTGGTGAGGGACTGCAGCAACTTGTAGAGAGCGACGGGGTCGGTGATCTTCGACTTGGCCTTCTCGGCCAACGCCGACATGAACTCCTGCTGGCGGCCGATGCGTCCGGTGTCGGAGCCGTCGCCCACGCTGTAGCGGGCACGCACGTAGCCGAGCGCCTTCTCGTCCCTGATCGTCTGGCAGCCGGCCTCCAGATCGAGGTGGGCCTTCTTGTCGTGGATGGCCTGCTCAGGGCAGACCTCTATGCCGTCCAGGGCGTTGACCATGCCCTTGAACCCCTGGAATTCGACCGACATGAAGTTGTCGATGCGCAGACCAGTATTGGCTTCGATCGTCTTGATGGTACAAGCGGCGGCGTCGGCCACCTCGCCGCCTGTGCCGCCGAGCGAGAACGCCTCGTTGATCTTGAAGTGATGGACCTCGGAGGTCGTACCGTCGCCCTTGTCGCAGGCCGGTATTCGCACCCAGGAGTCGCGGGGTATGGACACGACCGCGGCCCACTTCCGGTTCGCGGGGATGTGCAGGACCATCAGCGTGTCGGAGTGCATGGTGCCCCCCTCCATGCCGCCGTACCGGGCGTTGGCCCCGGACCTGCTGTCGGAGCCCACGACCAGGATGTTCCGCGACCCGGGACTGAGGTTCTCCGGGCGGTCGTCGCCGAGCTTGCCGTCGAGGGGGGCGCCGTGGATGTTGCCGTCGAGGTCGTTGTAGATCCACGCACCGGCACCGCCGGCGCCGAGGACGCACACGGCGCCGATACCGGCGGTCCAGGCAACGATCCGGCCCCGCCGCGTCAGCCCGTCCGACTTCCCGCCCGCTCGCCTACGCGAGCGCCCGGCCGCCGGAGCACTCTTTCGTCCGCGTGTCCCACCCATGTGAATCGCCCCCCGCGCCCCGCCCCGACCACCCGGCGTGACCGGACACCAGACGCCCGATGTCGATCACCGGACTTTATACGATCGTTTCGAACGTGCAGCTGTTGGTGCAGCGAGGCTCCTCCCGCTTAATACTCCAGCCGTAGATCGTGATCTTGTTGGTGGGGGTCGGCTTGATCGGTCAGCCTGTCAGGTACGGTGCAAGCCATGGACGGCCGCGTGTACGTGCCCTGGTTCTCGGTCGGAGAGACCGATGAGGACGCGTTCGAGACGCTGGAAGGTGCATGGCGCACGTTCGTGTCCGTACTGCGCGAGCGGGCTGTCACCTGGCCCTGCGAACCCGACGACACCCTCATCCTCCGCCCTGAGGAGACCGGATTCGCACATCTGCTGGCCCTGCTCTACGCGGTGACGCCTGGAACCCATGTCATCTCCCATGTGTTCGGTGCGTTCTTCGACGGGCAGGGTGTGCTCGGTACCGAACTGCACGATCAGATGTACATTCCCCTCCAGGGGTCTGTGGTGGGAATACACCGCGTCGCCGGTTCACCCGCCCGCTGCGCGGAACTGACTGCGGACTGGTTTGAGCGCATCCTGCGGGGCCAGGCTGGCAACTGGCCGCCCCGGGGTCGTGATCTTCACGTCTGATTCGCGGATGGTCTGCGGTAATGGCCAGCCTGGGCTCGGGCCTGGTGGCGGCGTCGCCAGGCGGACCAGCGGAGCCGGTGGGCTGCATCGCACATGGGCCGGACGACGAGCGTCGTGAACAGTCGCTGGATCTCGTTGCAGGTGAGCGGAATCAGCCCGTCCGGGGCGGGATGGCGGGCGTGTTCGTCGGCACGGACGACGGCGAGGAAGGCGTGGGCGAGCATGGACAGAGTGACCCAGCGAGACCACGAGGTGAAGCGGCGGACCTGGTGCTCGTCCAGTCCGGCCAGACCCTTTCCGGCCTGGAAGGTCTCCTCCACCCGCCATCTTGAACCGGCGACGCGCACCAGCGTGGCCAGGGGTACCGGGGCGGGCGAGAAGCAGCGGTAGTAGGCGAGTTCTCCGGTGGTGCGGTTGCGGCGGATCAGCAGTCGGTGACTGCCGGGTCGGAGGTCGGCCAGGTCGATGACGGCCCAGTCGTAGAAGCGGTGCCCCTTGGCTCCCGCGCCTGCCGACAGCTTCTGCCAGGCACGCTTCGGCGCCTTCGCGGCGAGCGTGTCGGCACGGAACTTGCCCGCCCTGGTGGTGACTTCGGCCGAGCAGGCCACCGCGAGGACGTAGCCCAGGCCGCGTTCCTCCAGGGCGGTTCGCAGCTTCGGGTTGCCGCCGTAGACCTAATGGGCAATGAAGAGAGGCCCGCTCCCCGCATAACCGGCCCGCCAGACTTGGACCGAGAGAGCGGAGTCACGCTTCGACGCAGGGAAGGCAGAGGACGGTACTGGGGGAACCGCACCGTAGACCAGGGGCTCGACCCCTGAGATGAGACTCGGTCCCTCGTATCGCCGTCTGCCCTCGCCCTCTCGGCCGCTGTGCCGGACGCCGACGTCGGCGCGACGCCTACCGAACACCTGGGCTCAAGCCTCGAAGAAGACCGGCGGGTGCCGACGCTCGCGGCCGGCACCGTGACCGAGCACATGATCGGACCGTTGATGCTTGTGGTCCGAGCCGCCCGCAGGGAGCACCTCTTCCGTGTTCGGGAGCCGCCGAGCTCTCGCCAAGACCGAGGACCCTGCGGGTCGCTGGGGTCACGAACGGCTAATCGGATGACGGGCCATCGAGCCCTGCCATTAGGGAGACGCGTGCCCCGCACGGCTGTGACCAGCAACGACAGGCAATTCGACCGAGAGGACGTGAACCGCTTTGAAGGTGTCCTGCGGCATCGACTGGGCCAGCGACCACCACGACGCCGCCATAGTCGACAACACCGGATCGTTACTGGCCAAGGCCCGGATCGACGACACCGCCGAGGGACTCGCCGAGCTCCTGCAGCTCCTCGCCGAGCACGGCGACACCGCCGAGGCCCCCGTCCCGGTGGCCATCGAGACCTCCCGCGGTCTGCTGGTCGCCTGCCTGCGCGCGGCCGGCCACCCTGTCTACGCGATCAACCCGATGGCCGCCGCCCGCTACCGCGACCGCCACGCGGTCTCCCGCAAGAAGTCCGACCACCTCGACGCCATGGTGCTGGCGAACATCCTGCGCACGGATGCCGCCGCCCACCGCCAGCTGCCCGCCGACACCGAACTCGCCCAGGCCGTCGCGGTCCTCGCCCGCGCCCAGCAGAATGCCGTGTGGGACCGCACCCAGGCCGCCAACAAGCTCACCTCGCACTTGCGCGAGTACTTCCCCGGCTTCCTCGCCGCGGTCGGCGTCCGCCGCGAGGGGGTGTGCCACCCAATCGCCCGCACCCTGCTGGCCGCCGCCCCCACCCCCGTACAGGCCGCCCGACTCACCCGCGCCCAGCTGCGGTCCCTGTTGAAGAAGGCCGGCCGAAAGAACACCCTCGACGCCGAGGCCGACCGCCTCCATGCCGCACTCCGCCTGCCCCAGATGCGCCAACTCCCCCTGGTCGAACAGGCGATGGGACGTCAGACGCTCGCGCTGCTGCGGCAGATGGAGGCCGCCTGCACCAGCGCCGACGACCTCGCCGAGGCCGCGGTGGAGTCTTTTGAGAAACACCCGGACGCCGAGATCATCACCAGCTTCCCAGGGCTCGGCACTCTCAGCGGCGCCCGGGTGCTCGCCGAGATCGGCGACGACCGATCCCGCTTCGCCGACGCCAAGGGCCTGAAGGCCTACGCCGGGTCGGCCCCGATCACCAGGGCCTCGGGCAAGAACATGGCCGTCCTGGCCCGCCGGGTCAAGAACCAGCGGCTGGCCGGCGTCGGCTACATGTGGGCCTTCGCCGCTATGTCCCACTCCGACGGCGCCCGAGCCCACTACGACCGCCGCCGCGAGGCCGGAGACCGCCACACCGCCGCCCAGCGCAACCTCTTCAACCGCATGCTCGGCTGCCTCCACCACTGCCTCACCCGCCGCGTCTGCTACAGCGAGACAGTCGCCTTCCCTGCACCCTCTGACGCTCAACTCACGGAGGCCGCTTGACAGATCTTCCGCATCGGATGTCTCGTCGCCAGCGACCCAGCCGACGCGGTGTCCGGCGTCCAGGAACCGTTCGACCATCGTGCGGGCCAGCTCAGGCTTGGTCGCGAAGGCGATGTCCTCGCCGAGCCCCGCCGCCCGGCAGCGGTCCGGGCCGCAGGTCCAGGACCGGGGCACGTACAATTCCCAGTCCACCGCCGCATGGCCTCGGGCACCTGCATAGACCAGGTAGACGGCGACCTGGGAGTTCTCGATCCGCCCGGCCGTGCCGGTGTACTGACGCTGGACCCCGACGGTGTGGACACCCTTCTTCACATCGCCGGTCTCGTCCACGACCAGCACCGCCTCCTCATCGTGCAGGTGCTCGACGACGTACTCGCGGACGTCATCACGGACGGCATCGGTATCCCAGGAGGCCCGGCACAGCAGATGCTGCATGCCGTGCGGACTCGCTTCCCCGGCCCACTCCGCGATCGTCCAGCAATTCTTGCGCGGCAGGTCCGACAGCAGGCCCAGCACCAACCGCCCGGCCCGGCGCCGTGGTTCGACCCGGGCAAACCGTCCCGCGATCCGCCCCATCAGGGCCTCGAACGCCTCCCGCCAGCGAGCGGGATCTATGCTGTGACCTGCGGCCACCGTCTCATCGTTGTTCCACACAAGCCACGATGATCAACGGTGGCCGCACCCGTCTCCACACCGGCCCGACCAGCAAGATCACGATCTGGGTCTGTACAGCGAACGGTGGGACTCGGTTGATTGTTTCTACCGGCGTCCGGCGGTGAGCCGGCCGTCGAAGGTGATGTCGAAGGCTTGGAGTGCGGCTTTCCAGCGCATGGTCCAGCGCTTGCTTCCGGTGCCCTTGTGGGGTCCAGGCTCATCACCGCGAGGTAGACGCACTTGAGCGCGGCCTGTTCAGTGGGGAAGTGCCCGCGGGCCCTCACGGCCTTGCGGATACGGGCGTTGACGGACTCGATCGCGTTGGTGGTGCACACGATTTTCCGGATCTCAATATCGAACTGGAGGAAGGGGACAAACTCCGCCCAGGCGCTTTCCCAGAGGACATCGCATAGTGCCCCTCTTCGTGGCGTTTCTGAGGACACCTTGCTGGTCACGCATCCGTTCCATCCGCTGGTGGGGCGCCAGTTGCGGGTGTGTCGAGCGGTGCGCCGCTCCGGCGGCCTGGTGTTCATCTGCACGGCCGGTGACGGCGTGACGGTGACGCTCCCGCAGGAGTGGACGGACCGCGGCCCGGCGCCGGGCAGGAACCGGCTCGCAATCGACGGGCTCGGTGCGCTGTCTGCGCTGGTAGACGCCCTGATGAGCCGTGGTGTCGAGGCGAGGGGTGGTGGATCCTCGTGAAGGATGCCCTTCTTCTTGCGGCCTGCGGCGCCCGGGCATCGGTGAAGGGTGGTGACCATGGCCGAGGACTGGAGCCGGAGCGTCGTGCTGCTGGTGGCGAACATGGTCGAGTCCTTGGTGCGAAGAGAGGAGGACCGCGGTGAGCGGGCTGCAGAAGATCACGTCCTCGCACCGGTCGAGGCAGGCACTGATCTATGTGCGGCAGTCGACCTTGCTGCAGACACGGGAGAACACCGAGTCGACCGCCCGCCAGTACGGGCTGGCCGACCGCGCGCGGGAGCTGGGCTGGGCCCCGTGCGACATCGAGGTCGTGGACGCGGACCTGGGGGTTTCGGGCCGGTTCTCCGGAATGCGGGCGGGATTCCAGCAGTTGGTATCCCGGGTCTGTCTCGGCAAGGTCGGCGCGGTCTTCGGACTGGAGGTCTCCCGACTGGCCCGTTCCTCGGCCGAGTTCGGCCGACTGCTGGAGTTCGCGCGGCTGACCGACACCCTCCTGATCGATGGCGACGGCGTGTATGACCTGGGGATTTCAACGACCGCCTGGTGCTGGGCCTGAAGTCCACGATGAGCGAGGCCGAGCTGCACATCCTGGCCGGACGCCTGCAGGGAGCCCGCAAGGCGGCCGCCGAGCGTGGCGACCTGCGGCTGCCGCTGCCCGTCGGCATGGTCCATGCCGACGACGGGACCATCGTGGTGGACCCGGACGAAGAAGTGCAAGCCGCGGTTGCGGACGTCTTCGCCCTCTTTGACCAGCACGGCTCTGCTCTCGCCGTGGTCCGCGCGTTCGCCGGGCGTCGATTTCCCCGCCGGGACACCGGGGTGTGGGAAGGGCGTTTGGGCTGGGGACGGCTCACCCACGGCCGGGCCGCCGCAGTGCTGAAGAATCCCGTCTATGCCGGGGCCTATGTCTTCGGCCGCTCGGTGAGCTCTCGCAAGGTGCGGCCCGACGGCACCGTGATCACCTCGGTCAGCCGTCGTCCCCGCGATCAGTGGGCGGTGCTGATCTGCGACCACCATAAGGGCTATATCTCCTGGCAGGAGTATCTGCAGATCGAGGCGAAGCTGGCCGCCAACCGCACCCGCGCGAAGGCCCGGCCGCCGCGTGAGGGGGTGCCGGTGTGTCAGGGCATCATCTTCTGCGGCTCGTGTGGCTTCCCGATGAGTACCCGTTACCGGCGAGCGGACGGCACCGCGGACTACGTGTGCACCCGGGCCCGCAGCGATGCGCTCCTCACCCCGGGCTGCCACTCGATCGCCGCCGCGGCGGTCGACCCGCAGGTGGTCGATCTGCTGCTGGCCGCGCTGACTCCCGAGCAGGTGCGCCTCGCCGTGGCCGCGGCCGATGAGGTCCACCACCGCCACCAGCGCTCGCACCGGGCCGCCGAGCTGGCCGTGGAACGGGCCCGCTATGAGGCCGATCGCGCCGAGCGGGCCTTTGGCCAGGTCGAGCCGGAAAACCGGCTGGTGGCACGCTCGTTGGAGAGTCGCTGGGAGGCGAAACTTGCCGCGCTGGCCCAGGCCGAAGCGGCGCTGGCGGACCTGATCGCAGCCGAGCCGGCCCTGCCCGAGCCCGCGCAGCTGCAAGAGCTCGCCCGAGACGTGCCGGCCCTGTGGCGGTCGCCGACGACCTCGGCCAAGGACCGCAAGCGACTGCTGCGGACACTGATCGCGGACGTGACCGTGCTCCATGTCGATGACACTCGTGCCCATATCGGGGTGCGCTGGCATACCGGCGCCGTCGACGCGATCACCTGCGACCGCCGTACCAACCGCAACCCCACCCAGGCCGTCGACATCGTCCGCGACCTGCTGGATGCCCGCAGCGACGCCGAGATCGCCGACTGCCTCAACAGCCTCGGATTCACCACCGGCAACTGCCGCCCCTTCACGGTGAACTCGATCCGTCACATCCGGGCCCAGCACGCGATCGGCTCCAAGCGCAACAACCCCACCGGGCCCGGGGAGATCACCGTGCCCGAGGCCGCCCGGATCCTCGGCATTCACGAAGCCGCGATCTACCCCTGGATCCGCAGCGGCGAGATGGCCGCCCGCCAGACCAGGCACCGCCGCTGGTGCATCGCCTGGGACAACGACATCGAGGCGTACTGGAAACAGCGCGTGGCGGCCTCCGCCCACCTCAAGCGGCGAGCGAACACCAACTACGAGACAGGACAGGCAGTATGAAGCCGACTTCCCACAGCCGTACGATCGCCGGGTATTTCCTTCCCCAGGCCTCACTGAACTCCATGAAGCGTTCCAGGGCGGCGTCCTCGATCGGCGCGGTGTAGACGGGGTTGAGCGCCTTCGCGATCTTCTCCCAGTCCTGCCTGGCCGCGTAACGGAAGCTGTTCCGCAGGAGGTGAACCACGCACGTTTGCACGATCGTCGCAGGTCAGACCGTGTTGACCGCGTCCGGAAGACCGGTCAGGCCGTCGCAGACCAGCATCAGCACATCACGGGCGCCCCGGTTCTTGATCTCGGTGAGGACCTGCAGCCAGTACTTGGCGCCCTCGCCGCCGTCGCCGACCCACAGGCCCAGGATGTCCCGATGCCCCTCCGCCGTCACGGCCAAGGCCATGTAGACGGGCCGGTTGGCGACCTGCCCGTCCCTGACCTTCACGCAGTCGATGAAGACGACCGGATAAACGCTGTCCAGGGGACGGTTCTGCCATTCGGCCATGCCAGCCATCACGCTGTCGGTGATCGTGGAGACGGTGGTCTTGGAGACCTCCGTGCCGTAGACCTCGGCCAGGTGGGCGGAGATCTCGCCGTGGGTAAGGCCCTTCGCGGACAGGGACAGGACCATCTCGTCCACGCCGCCCAGGCGCCGCTGGCGCTTCTTGACCAGCTGCGGTTCGAACGTGCCCGCCCGGTCCCGCGGCACCGTGATCTCCACCGGGCCGACCTCGGTGGTCACGGTCTTGGACCGGTGGCCGTTGCGGTAATTCTCCCGGCCGCCCTCGACCCGTTCACCGGGCTCGTGTCCGAGGTGGTCGGTCAGCTCACCCTCCAGCGCGGACTCCAGCACCTTGCGCGTCAGCTCCGCCAGAAGGCCGCCCTCGCCGGTCAGCTTCACTCCGCCGGCCTGGGCCCGGGCCACCAGTTCGGCAACCAGACCGTCATCCACAGCATCCAGCGCACCCACGGCGGCCTCCCCGGCCTTGATGTCACTCATCACGTCAGTCATCAACTGTCGCTTCCAGCTCGGGAGTTACACCGGTTACCGTAAAGACCCGTTGTGGTTCGGCGTGTCATTCGCAACGGATATTCGAACGCGCATGGCATTGGCGTGTGCCCAAGAAGAACGACTACGTGAGACTTACAGGGACCGGCAATTGGGGGGCGGCGTCGCGGGGCTGGGCAGCCAGCGCTTTGCTCATGGCCGGCCTCATCTTGACGACCCGCCTGCACAGCTCTGCCGCTTCCACCCCGGGGTGGTTGCCGGGAGCGCCCTCGTGCGCCTGAACGGTGCCGATTGCTTCACCGTAATCCACAGCCGCCGCCACGAACGCTGCGTACGCTTGCCGCCGCCCGTCTCGGCGCCACTGCTCGTGCTGCGAGCGGCGTTGCATGGTGCCGTTCAGTCGCGCGGCTCCGAGAGCACCCACCATGCCCGAGCATGTACCGACGATTGCCGCGAGAGCAGTCATGATCCCTGGTTCCACAGTTCCGCCCCCTGTGAGGAACACCCGCTGGCACTGGTCGACGAAGTAACACCCCATCCGGTTGCGTGCGAAGACGCTGACACCGAGCTCTTCGACTGGCCCAGAGCTTTCCAGCTGGCAGAGCAGGCCAACTACGCCACTAGGGCTTGTCCGGCGGATCGTGCCGCGGTTGTGGGCCCTGGCATGCCCATCTGCACACAGAAGGTGACGGCCGCCCGTATCCGGCCTGATCCCGCCGGACAGGACCTAGCCAGCTCCCCCACGGGCGCACGAAGATCGCTCAGTGACTGATGACGAACTGTTCGAGGCCGTCCGCGCTCGCGTGAAGGCGGGACGACCCACCGACTCGACCTCAACTTTGACGACACCCGAACCCGCCTCGCTGGACACGGTTGAGGATGCGGAGCGCAGTACCGGCTTCCGGCTACCGCCGCTGGTCCGTCGCCTTTACCTGGAGATCGCCGACGGCGGCGTCGGTCCGTTCCTCGGTTTCTCGCCCCTGCACGGCAAGGAGCTGGGCATGGTAAACGGCTATCTCGACTACCTGAACGCCGAGCTGGCCCTGGAGGATCCGCCCGCCCCGCCGCCAGGCGTGCTGTTCCTCTGCGACTTCGGCTGCGCGATGTGGGCGCTGCTCGACTGCCGTCATCCCGAAGGCCAGATGTGGTGGTGGGAGGAAGGCGACCGCCACAAACTTGACTTGACCTTCCCCCAGTGGATCCAGGCGTGGCTCGACGGGCACCTCACCCACAAGTACATGGAGGCACGGCAACTGCGGGACGAATCCTGGGTCGGACCGTGGGCCAACGAACAGCCCGGGGCCGTGAGGTTCTGTCCGGCGGATTGAGGCGTCGTAGGCTCCAGGGCATGCACAGCACCCTGACGGCGCATGCCCGGTGTCTCTACGGAGACGAGTACCGACCCACCCCGGAGTGCGGCCTCGAACACCGAGAGCACTACTTCGTCGAGGAGCTGACCTTCGCCGACGCGGATTCGATCCTCGCCATGCTGCGTGAGCTGTGCCCGCACATAGTTGATGGCCGCCTGCCGGTCTGGGTCCGCAACCTGTCCTATCGGCTGGTGCTCTTGCAGCGACCGGACGAACCTGCGTTGATGCGAGAGGCTGCCGAGAACCTGTGGCTGCACGGACCGGACTGGGACGACATCGCCACAGACCTGACGAGGCAGGCAGACGGTCTTGGAACGGGCTGATCGCGGCTTGAGCCAGAGGCGGATCGAGGCCACCGTGACCGTGCCGTGGAAGACATACGCGCGCTTGTCATAGCGCGTGGCCACGGCTCGGGCGTGCTTCAGGCGGTTGATCGTGCGCGCGACCTCGTTCAGGCGCTTGTACATCTCCTTGTCGAAGCCGGCGGGCCTACCTCCTCGACTGCCGCGGCGCTGGAGGTTGGCCCGCTGGTCCTTCGGTTCCGGGATGGTGTGCTTGATCTGGCGTCTGCACAGGTAGCGGCGGTAACGGCGAGAGCTGTAGGCCTTGTCGCCGCCCCGGTGGTCAGGGCGTGCGCGTGGATGGCCACCGCCGGGGCGCTTGACCCGGATGGCCTGTGCGACCTCGGCGTCCGCTTCACCCAGGAGCCCCTGGACATGGGTGCCGTCACCACCGCCGCCTTTGACGACACCTGCGGCAACCTGTTCCAGATCGCGACACAGCCGCAGTAGGCGGTCAGCCGAGTGCGCGGCTCGGCCGCGACGGCGACTGGACCCCGTCATTAGCAACTCGACACCGCATGATCAGGAACTACAGCTACCGTGACTGTGCGCTTGAGTTGGCCAACGGTGCCAACTGAGATGCTCAGTCACACCTTGTGAGACTGAGCGCCAGCTATAGATAGGGGTCGCCAGATCTTGTTGGCGGCTGCGGGGTGGCGGCTGCGTCGATCGTTTGGGCGAGGGCCGTCAGAGTGGGTCGAGGCGGCGCTTGAGCAGGCAGAACTCGTTTCCTTCCGGATCGGCGAGGACGTGCCAGGACGCCTCCGCAGGCTGACCGATGTCGACGAGTTTGGCCCCGGCGGCCAGGAGGCGCTCGAGCTCGGCGTCCTGATCGCGGTCGGTGGGGTTGACGTCGATGTGCAGCCGGCCATGCCCGTTCTTCGGCTCGTCGTTGCGGATGAGGAAGATCGTCGGCTGCGGGCCGCCGAACCCTTCGCGCGGACCTATCTCGATGCAGCCCTCCTCTTCGCGATCGAGCTCTATGAAGTCCAGGATCTCGCACCAGAACCGCGCCAGCACCTCGGGGTCGCGGCACTCGAGCACGAGCTCACTGATACGGCATGCCATTGACGAAACCTACTCTCAGCATGGGAACTGCCGGGGCGGCCGCACGCGGATCTCATGGGCTCCCTGCAGTGAGAACAAGCTCGCACCGTACCGGGCGAGGCGAGCGGGGTCGAATTGTTTCAGGCTCGCCTGGTCAGGTCGCCAGCCGAGGGCCGCAGATCGCGCAGCAGGGCAGCCGGCCTGCCTCGATCCACCCGATACAAGATCATGTACTGAGCCGCCAAGAAGACCTGGGCACTCCCGCCAATTGAGCCTGGGAATACGGCAGTACCCGCTGCTTACCCGTCCTCCAGCCGCCGTCTACAGCTGGGGGTCGCAAGCGCTTCAGTCGGCACCTGAGCGGCTGAGTTGGCACCGCTGCGCATCCGATTTGGCGTACGGAGTCCTCCTACGCACCGATGACCTGGCGAGTCGGGCCTCTGATTGGCACCCGAATCCGTCCCGATCTGGTGGAACCGCAATCGAGGCGCCAGCCAGGGCTCGTTCGGGACGGCGGCACCATCGCGCGGCGCGACCTCACCCTCACCACCCAGAACCCGGACGGATGCCCTCCAGAACGCCCGCCCGGGGCCGGTGACACCGCGCGGCCCTAGGGTGAGCGGCATGACGACGGCGACGGATGGAGATGGGGCGGCGGAGTGCCCGGCGCTGCGGCGTGCGTTGAGCGAGTTGGACGCGCGGCTCGCCGAGGCCACCGAGCGCGGGCCCGGAACACACCTCCGGTTCGAGCCCCTGGTAGAGCGACTGCGGACACCCGGCGGCCGCGTTCCTGCAGTCGGACCTTGAGCGCCGGCTTGCCTGTCACGTCGACGCCGACGACTCCTTCGCGCGGGACCGGATTTGCTGTCAGCGGGGCCCGTTACCTTTGGGTCATGTCGATCACCGCACAACTGCGCGACTCGGTGAGGCTGCCGGGTGGGGATGCACTGGTCAACGGCTTCTCCTTCGAGAGCCGTGGGGACGGGCCGCGCCGCGCTCTTCTCCAGAACGGGCACGAGCTGGAGGTCTACGACCTGTACGAGGTCTTCGCGGGGGAGCACGCGCCGACCGCCGTCTTCCCCCTTCCCTGGCCGGGGTGGGGCCGTGGTGTTCACTCGGTGAGCCCCGACGGCTCCTTCGCGGTGTTCTCGGGCCAGCGCGCGGTAAGGGCCGTGAGCGTGGGCGGAGAGACGCTGTGGGAGTACCGGCACGGCTGCTGGGGGCCCGAGATCGGCCACGCGCATACGGGGGACGAGCAGGAGGTGTGCCGCGGTCTCGAGCACGGATCCTGCCGGGTCTCCGACGACGGCCGGCTCGTCTGGGCGCATGTCGTGGTGGAACCGGAGAAGCAGGATTGGCAGGAATGCTGGGTCGTCCTGGACGCCCGGGACGGACGGGAACTGGCCCAGCTGCCGCTGGACAGCGCGGCCTCCGGTTCACACCACCTGTCCCACCCGGACGGCACCCACATGGGTCTCTGCATCGGCATGGGCCAGGACGGCATCCTGCTCCACTGGGCGCGCTGGGACGGCGAGAAGCTGACCAGCTGGGACCTCAACGAGACCATGGACCGCATCCTGATGGACGTCCACCCGGGGCTCCCCGGCTTCCTGACAGTCGAGCACTACGGAGCTGACCTGAGACTGCACGCCCTGGACGGAGCCGTGCTCGCCCAGGCGGCCCCCGAGCCGGCCGACGACGAGGGCCCGCCCTGCTGGGACTACGGCTGCGGCTTCGTCGACGCCGACACCGTCATCGCCTCGACGGTCGAATCCGACGAGGACCCGGAGCAGGCCCGCCACTGGCTGCTCGATGCCCGCACCCTGGAGATACGCGGGACGGTCACTTATCCCACGGGCCCCGTCGACAGCTACGTGTGCCCGCTCGGAGATGGGACCTGGCTCACCTACCACGACACGAGCGAGACACTCAATCGCTGGATTGCAGCAGCGCCTTGAGCGCGGTGGCGGGCTCGCACCGAACTTCTTGCCGACGGTGGCAACGACCGCGTCCGGCAGACGAAGGGTGACGACGTGGGCGCACGTCGTCGCAGGTGGCGCACCAGGACACCCCGCGGCCGGAGAGTTCCTCCTCGCCGGGGATGCCGAGCTTGCGGTATCCGGAGCCGGTCGCGACGATCACGGTCTTGGCGCGGTGGGCGGCGCCGGCCGAGTCGGTGAGCAGCTTCTTCGGCACGTTCCTGCTCGGCAAGGCCCTCGGACTGGCCTACGACCGCACCGCCACACTGGCGTTCACCGCGGCGGGCAACAACTTCGAGCTGGCCATCGCCGTCGCCATCGCCACCTTCGGCGTCACCTCCGGCCAGGCCCTCTCCGGAGTCGTCGGCCCCCTCATCGAGGTCCCCGTCCTGATCGGACTCGTGTACGTAGCGCTGGCCTGGCAAGAAGTTCACCCCGCGGCACTCACCACCTCGGGAAGGGACGACTGATGCACTGCCTCGACTGCCGCACCGCAGGAACGAACAGCCCCACCGTCGGCGTCTGCCAGAGCTGCGGCGCCGGGATCCGCGCGGCGCATGCCCGCATCGCGACCCGGAGCGTGCGACAGGGCAGCCTGATCGCAGAGGAATCGCCCGCCGGAGCGGGCAGGTAGGTGATGTCGCCTGTCCATACCCGGACGGGGCCGGTCGCGGTGAAGTCCCGCCGGAGCAGGTCCGCCACCAGCTGACCGCGCACATGCGGTGCGAGAACGCGACGTTGGTGCAGCGTCCGCCGGTCCGTAGCACCACGGCGGCAGAGCGGACCGGTGTGAGGCCGGGTCAGGTGACACGGAGGATCCCTGCCCCCGGGCGGGCGTGACGGCAACACGAACATCGGCCCCGGATCTCCCCAGTGATTGTCTTCACACCACGCCCGGCATCGCGGCCTATCCGCCTCCCGCCTCGCCTTGTAACCTCTGACCATGCTTTTCCCGGACCACACGACGGTTCGGGCACGCCGTCGTCTGTCTCCCAGTGGGGCGCATGTCTACCAGCGATTCCGACACACGCAGCCTACTGGCGATCGCATCACCCGGCTTGGTCGGACGCGAGCGCGAACTCGCCGCTCTGAGAGCGGCGTTGTCCGACCCACCGGTGGTCGTGCTGATCGAGGGCGAGGCCGGGATCGGTAAGAGCCGACTGGTCCAGGAGCTGCTCGCGGCGCATGCCCCGGCTCAGCAGCGGGTGCTGCTGGCGGCCTGCCCGGCTGTTCGACAGCCCTTTACGCTCGGGCCGGTGGTGGACGCGATCCGACCGGCGACCGAGGATGTCGCCCGGCTCGGCCTGAGCGGGCTGGCGGGGGCGCTCCGGCCGTTGTTCCCCGAGTGGGCATCGGCGTTGCCGCCCACACCCGACCCGGCCGAAGACGCGGCAGCGGCACGACACCGGCTGTTCCGGGCCATCGAGGAGTTCCTCGAACGGCTCGAGATCGGGTTGCTCGCGGTTGAGGACGTGCACTGGGCAGATGAGGCCACCCTGGAGTTTCTGCTGTTCCTGGCATCACGTCCGGGGCAACGCATCAGTCTGCTCGTGAGTTACCGTCCGGAGGAAATCGCGCCGGACTCCCTGCTGCTGCGGTTGTCGTCGCGGCAACCGGCGGGAGCGGCGCGGCTGCGGCTGTCGTTGGAGCCGTTGGATGTTCCCGGGACTGCCGAGATGGTGTCCTCGATGCTGGGTGGGGAACGGGTTTCCGACGAGTTCGCGACCATCCTGCACGACCGGACCGACGGGCTTCCGCTCGCGGTCGAGGAGACCGTCCGGCTGATGTGGAACCGCGCTGATATGACCCCGCGGGGCGATTCCTGGGCGCGGCAACGACTGAGTGAGATCGACGTACCGCCGACGGTGCGGGACGTCGTACTGGAACGCGGCGCACGGCTCGGCCCGGCGGCGCAGGCGGCGTTGCGCGCGGCCGCCGTACTCACCGACCCCGCCCCCGAGGACGCCGTCGTCGAGGTGATGGCTCCGGAAGGCGATCCGGCGAGCAGGCTGGCGGGCCTGGCGGAGGCGGTGGGTTCGGGGCTGCTGAGGGAGGACACCAGCGGGCTGGTCTCGTTCCGGCACATGCTGGCGTGCCGCGCGGTGTACGAGGCGATTCCTCTGCCGCAGCGGCGGGCGATGCACCTGCGTGCCGCACACGTCCTCGAAGGCGGCACCCCGTCCCCGGTCGCCCAGCTGGCGCGCCACTTCCGGGAGGCCGGTGACACGACGGCGTGGTGCCGCTACGCGGAACAGTCTGCCGACCTCGCCCTCGGCTCGGGTGACGATGCGACGGCGGTCATCCTGGTGCACGATCTGCTCACCAACGCCGACCTGCCGCCCGCCGACGTGGTGCGGCTGACCGGCAAGGTTCCGTTCTGTCTGCTCAGCGGGCACGAACGCTACCGCGAACTGATGGACGCTCTCCGCCTCGTGCTGGACACCGGTGAGCCGGCGCCGAGCGAGGCGGCGGAGATCCGCTTCCATGTCGCCCGGCTGCTGCAGCAGACGGAGGCGTTCGAGCAGTCCCGGATCGAGATGGAACGCGCGCTGCCCGACCTCGGGCACGACCCGGCGAAGGCAGCCCGCGCCATGATGTTTCTCGGCCTGCCGTACGGGACGACGACACCGGCGGCCGAACACCTCAGGTGGCTGCGGCGCGTTGCGCAGGTGCCGGTCTCGATGGCGCCGGGGGACCGGCTGAACATCCGGGTCGGGCGGGCGAGCGGGCTTTTGCTGCTCGGTGAGGAGGAGGGGTGGGCGGAGGCGGCGTTGATCGCCGATGACGCGTCCACCGCCGCGGAGAGGCAGCAGATCACGGTCGGCCAACTCAACGTCGGGCACATGGCGCTGATCTGGGGGAGGTACCCGGAGGCGAGGCGGGTGCTCACGCTGGCCGTAGGGCTGGCCGACACGCATCAGTACCGGAAGCTCCATGGGATAGGGCAGGTGACGCTGGCCCACCTGGACTGGCTCACCGGAGCCTGGGACGGGCTTGGCGAGCGGGCCGGATCGCTGGCCGGTGACGAGGAACTCCTGCAGCCGGTGAGCCGCCTGGCGCCGGCCATGGTCACCGGCTTGCTGTATGCGGCCCGCGGTGATCAGGACAGAGCCGACGAGTGCCTGCGGCTCGTCCTTGAACAGGCGGTCCGCCATGGCGGGGCGGAGTACTCCATCGAACCTGCCGGCGCCCTGGCCAGGCTTCGGCTCGGCGCCGGGCGGATCGACGACGTGCTTCAGCTGACCGACGAGCCGATCCGGTTCCTGGAACGCAAGGGCACCTGGATCTGGGCCACCGAACTCGCCCCGGTCCGAGCCGAGGCGCTGCTCATGGCCGGCCGCGCCGACGAAGCCGGTGACCTGGTCGACGCTTTCGCAGCGGGAGTGCGCGATCGCCGCGCACCTGGCCCGCACGCCGCCTTGTCGACCTGCAGGGCGATCCTGGCCCAGCATCAAGGCGATCCCCTCGGCGCCGCCGAACTGTTCGCGCGTGCGGCCGACGCGTGGCAAGGCCTTCCACGGCCGTACGACGTCCTGCTCAGCCGTGAGCGACAGGCCCGCTGTCTGCTACGTGCGGACCAGTCCGAAGCGGCTCTCTCCGTCCTTGCGGAGACCTTCCAGGGGTTGTCCACCCTCGGCGCTCGTGGCGACGCCGAGCGCGTCATGCACACACTGCGTGGATACGGTGTCGGGGTGAAGCGTCCGTCCTGGCACGGTGGACGGCGAAGCTACGGCGATCAACTGTCCCCCCGGGAGCTCGACGTAGTCCGGCTGCTCGTCGGAGGCCGGACCAACCGGGAGATCGCCGGTGTCCTCATCCTGTCGCCGAAGACGGTCGCGCGGCACGTGGAAGGAGCGATGCGCAAGCTCGAGGTCTCGTCCCGGACGGCGCTGGCCGTGAAGGTCGTCGAAGCCGGCGTCGTCGTCGACAGCCCGGCCGGCGCGCACCGTTAGGCGGGCGAGGCAGCAAAATTGGGTCATCTGCCCAGTCGTCCGGTGGCCGGTGCGTGAACAACACTCAGCGTCATGGAAGCATTACCTCCGCCTGTCGCCCCTCATCCCCCCGCGTCCGCAAGGCTTCTGGCGCACGGTCGAATCCAACGGACCGCCTCGACCGGCCCATTCGTCCTGGCTCTCCGACGCAGCTAGTGCCCCTCCCGGCACCAGGTTCCGGGGCGAACCCCGCAGGCTGACCGACCGGTGCCAGGTCACTGCCGCAGCAGCAGGACGCGCCGTTCGCCGTCCGGCGCTGCGCCACCGATCGGCCTGGAGCAGCACTGGTTGGCACCACCCGCATGCATCGCAGCCGCTCGGTGCGATGCCGAATCCCCGCAACCGCGCGGTATCCGCGCGCACTCTCCCCTCAGAAAAGGTCATTGCCGCATGAGACAGTCACCACCGGCCGGGGCAACCAGGTTCCCGCCCCACCTGACCATCCCCATACTCCGGCGCCTGCCGCACCGCTCACATCGGGCACTCACGGCGCTGCTCGCCGCGGCCTGTGTGGCCGGGACGCTCGGCACCTCCAGCATCGCCGCCGCCGAAACGCCGGCCACCCGGGCGAGCCAGCCGCAGCAGAACGGCCCGGTCGTCGCCACACACACGCTCACCCTCGTCACGGGCGAGGTCGTGACGCTGGAGCGCCACGCCAACGGCCTCCAGGCGGCGACGGTCGAGTCTGCGCCCGACGGCACCCCGGCGGCGTTCTCCACCATCAAGGTGGGCGACGAGGTCTATGTCATCCCGGACAAGGCACAGCCGTACCTTGCCGCGAACGAGCTCGACCGCGAGCTGTTCAACGTCACCAAGCTGGTCGAGTACGGCTACGACGACGCGCACCGCCCCGCCGTGCCGCTGATGGCGACCTTCGCGGGTGCGCCGGGCAAGGCGGGCAAGGCGCTCAAGCAGGCCGCGCCGGCCGGTTCGGTGAAGGCCGACGAGTTGCCCAGCGCCAACGCGGTGGCGCTGCGCGCGAGCAAGAAGAAGGCGGCGACGTTCTGGGAGGCGGTCGACGACGACAGCGCCGCCGCGACGAAGGCACCGAAGCTCGCCGATGGCATCAAGAAGCTCTGGCTCGACCGGCCGGTGCAGGTGACGCTGGATCAGAGTGTGCCGCAGATCGGCGCGCCGGAGGCGTGGGCGGACGGCTACGACGGCACCGGCACCAAGGTGGCCGTCCTCGACACCGGTGTCGACCCCAACCACCCTGATGTGGCGGGGCGGGTGAAGAAGACGCAGAACTTCACCGACGACCCCGACGCGGTCGACCACCACGGTCACGGCACGCATGTCGCCTCGACCATCGCCGGCTCGGGTGCCGCGTCGGGCGGCAAGTACAAGGGTGTGGCGCCGGGCGCCGACCTGTACATCGGCAAGGTCCTCAACAATGCCGGTAGTGGCCCCCAGTCGGGGGTCATCGCCGGCATGGAGTGGGCGGTGGCCCAGGGTGCGGACGTCGTCAGCATGAGTCTGGGCTCGGAGGCCCCCAGTGACGGCACCGACCCGATCAGCGAGGCCGTCAACCAGCTCACCGCGTCCTCCGGCTCGCTGTTCGTCATCGCGGCCGGCAACACGGGCCCGGGCAAGTCGACCGTGGGCTCGCCGGGTGCCGCCGACGCCGCGCTGACCGTCGGCGCGGTGTCCAAGCAGGACCAGCTCGCGAACTTCTCCAGCCGCGGCCCGCTCAAGGACACCTTCGCCGTCAAGCCGGAGATCACCGCACCGGGCGTGGGCATCGTCGCCGCGCGCGCCGCCGGCACCTCGATGGGTACCGCGGTCGATGCCAACTACACCGCGGCCAGCGGCACCTCGATGGCCACGCCGCATGTGGCCGGCGCCGCGGCGATCCTCGCCCAGCGCCATCCGGACTGGACCGCCGACCGGCTCAAGCAGGTGCTGGTCGGCACCGCCAAGCAGGGCTCGTACACCGCCTACCAGCAGGGCAGCGGCCGGGTCGACGTGCCCAAGGCCATCGACGCCACGGTCTACTCCAGCCCCGCCGTCGTCAGCATGGGCAAGTCGACGGCCGAGAGCGCGCCGGTCACCAAAACGGTCAACTACGTCAACACCTCCTCCACGGACAAGACGCTGTCGCTCAGCCTGGCCTCTTCCGGGGAGACCGGGCCCGCACCGGACGGCACGTTCACGCTCAGCGCCACCGGCGTGACGGTCCCGGCGAACTCCACCGCGAGCGTGACGGTGACCTACCACCCCGAGCTCGGCGCCCTGGGTGACTACACCGGTGTCATCACCGCCACCGCGACCGACGGCACCGCGATCCACACCACCGTCGGCGCGACGAAGGGGGTGCCCACCGTCGACCTCACCGTCGACACGATCGACCGGCACGGAAACCCGGCGACCGGCGAGCTCGCGGTGTTCAACCTGGACACGGGGGCTCTCCAGCAGGTCTTCCCCCAGGGCGGAACCAAAACTGTCGCGGTGCCGCTGGGACGCTACTCCGTCATGGGTGTCGTACACACGAGGGACAAGGCCTCGTCCCTGGTCACGGACTACACCCTCGCCGGTGAGCCCGTGGTGGAAGTGAAGGCGGACCGGACGATCACGCTGGATGCCCGGCTGGGCAAGGAGGTCAAGGTCGCCACGCCCAAGGAGTCCGAGCAGAGCCAGTTCAAACTCGGGTACCGCCAGCAGCTCCCCGGCAAGCTGGGGCTCGACTTCATGAAGGGCGCGTCGAGCCCGCTCTGGGACCACGCCTATGTGGTGCCCACCGAGCCGGTGGAGCTCGGCACGTTCGAGTTCCACTTCCAGCAGCGCAGGTTCTCGCCGGTGATCCGGGCGTCCTATGCCGGGCAGGCACGCGCGCTCCCGCTGGAGCCAGTGATCTATGCGGCCCAGCTGTACGGCGCCAGCACGCTCCAGGCGGTCGACGCCGGCATGGCGAGGCCGGAGGACCTGACCGGCAAGGACCTCGGCGGCAAGCTCGCGGTCGTCACCCGCGATGCCACCCGGAAGTCCATCGACCAGATCACCGCGGTCGCCGGCGCCGGCGCGAAGGCAGTGGTCATCGTCAACGACCGGCCCGGCCCCTTCGCCACCATCGTGCCGCGTGCCACCGGCACTGCCATCCCGGCCTGGTCCCTCACCCAGGACGAGGGCGCGGTGCTCTTCGGCCGGATGGCCGACGGTCCCACGCAGATCGTCCTGAAGGGGATCACAGGCGTTCCCCAGGTGTACAACATCGCGACGATGGTTCCCGGCAGGATTCCGGCCGACCCCGTCGACGCGGTCACCGCGGAGAACTCGACCGTGGTGAAGTCGCACTACCGCAGCACCAAGGGCACCATGATCGGCGACGCCGCCCTGGCGTTCCGCCCGAACGATTCCCTCGTCTCCGGCGTCCTGGACTCCTTCGACGCGCCGGTGGACCGGGAGGAGTGGTACTCCACCGGCAGCAGGTGGCCGATGATGAACCAGATTCGGTGGGCGCACAGCGTCTACCCGGACCGCACCGACATCTCCCGCAGTATGAGGAACGGACTCCGCACCTACCAGCCGGGCGAGCAGCACGAGGAGACCTGGCTGGGCGCGGCAAACGGCCCGGCCGGACCGGAGAACACCCAGGCGGTCCGTGAGGGTGACAACATCACCCTCACCATGCCGGAGATGAGTGACAGCGAACCGGGGCACTACAGCCAGTTCGCAAACGACGCCGACAAGGCGACGGCGCGGATATACCAGGACGGGAAGCTCCTCAAGGAGGCGCCGCGACTCTCGCTGACCACGCTGCCGGTCAGTCCTGACCCGGCGACCTACCGCGTCACCCTGGACACCCAGCACCCGGCGTGGTTCCCGCTGTCCACACAGACCAGCACCGCATGGACGTTCAAGTCCGCCCGGCCGGCGAGCGGCAAGGAGAACCTGGCGCTGCTCTGGCCGAAGTACGGCTTCGACCTGGATGCGGAGAACACCGCCGTGGGTGACGCCATCGACGACTTCGATCTGGCGTTCGCGCTCCAGACCGGGGCCACCCCGGACATCGACGGGGTCGAGGTGGAGGCGTCCACCGACGACGGTGCCACCTGGAGCCCTGCGACGGTGAAGACCAAGACCGACGGCCACTACAAGGTGTCAGTCCGCAACCCGGCATCGGGCTACGTGTCGCTGCGCGTCAAGGCACAGGACGCCAACGGCAGCCAGATCGAGCAGACCCTGATCAGGGCCTACGCCGTGCGCTGACCCTCACGGCAGACCCTGAGTTGCTGACCGCGCCCCTGGCACGAGGCATGTCCCTTGTGCCAGGGGCGCACCTCTTCGGTCGAACTGAGCGCCTCGCCAACTCATCGTGACCGGGCGCACGGTCTCCCGAGTCATGGGCAGAATGGTGTCCTGGGCCATATCCCAACGGCAACAATTTCATCTTCCTGTCCGAGGACTTCCGTGCCGGAAGCGTCGGACACCCCTGGGAGGAGTCGCTGTGTCTCGTCGGGCAGCAACTGCTGGACGTCGTTCTGCGGTGATGCTCAGGCAGTGAGCGGGCAGTGCGCCGTCGAGGTGGTGGCGTCTGGTTGTGGCCTTACCAGGGAAGGGTTCCTTCGGCGTCGAAGTAGCCTCCGGTAGGGCCGTCGGGGGCCACCTGCGCCATGCGCACGATGATCTGGGCGCCCTGCTCGACGGTCTGGAAGCCCGTGTTGCCGTTCAGGTCGGTCTTGGTGAAGCCGGGCTCCACGTGTGCCGCATCAGGTCGGCGGTCACGTCCGCGGGCATCACGACGTTGCTCTCACCCCTCTCCTCGATGCCTGCGTTGTTGATCAGTACGTCAAGTCCACCGGCGGCCTCGACGGCCTCGGCCGCAGCCGCGACGGACGCGTCGTCGGTGGTGTCGAGCTGGACCAGCCGTGCGCCCAGCTGCTCGGCGGCCCGGCGCCCGCGTTCACGGTGTTGCTCGGGATGCCGCGCTCGTAGCGGTCCAGGTCGTAGCGGACCGCGCCGTCATCGACGATCAGCAACGTCCAGGCGTCGTGGACGTGAATGGGGTTGCGAGCTGCTGTCGGTTTGCTGCGCTGAAGTGAGTTGTAGCGAGCAGGGGTGAGTGCTGTGTGTGGGGGGAAACGGGGGTTCTGGGGCCGAATGGGTGACCTTTGGCGCCTGTGTTCGTTGGGCTGGGTGGCAGGTGTCCGGCCTTGCGGGAGGGGGTGGTGTGGTGGGTGGTTTGCGGGAGTTGGCGGCGTCCTTCGTGGTGCCCGGGCCTTGCGGGGTGTCGATCCGGGACCGTCTGGGGCACCTCACGGCCCGGGATGAGACCGTGCTGCGTGCGGTCGGTGAGCATCAGGGGCGTCTGGCTTCGCGTGATCTCAAGGCTCGTTGTGCGGATGGGCTGGAGCACAGTGCGGACACCTGGGCGTCGCGCAAGCGGGACCTGACCGCACTGTCGTCGTCGCGGATCGCGGGTGCGATCACCAAGGCCACCCGTGACCAGTGGGCGCTCGCGCGCCGTTGCCAGGCCGCGCACATCCAGAACCTGGCAGCCGGGATCAGGACGCTGCGGCATCGGCTGTCCCTCCCGATCGGGGAACGCGGTACGAAGCGGGCCGCGGGCGGCTACCGGTCGAAGAACGAGTGGTTCCGCAAGTCCCGCCGCCTCGCGATGCTGGAGGACCGGCACACTGCTGCTGTCTCCGACTGGCAGGCCGGGCGGGTCCGGGTGGTGCGGGGCGGCAAACGTCTCCTCAACACCCGCCACCACCTCACCGAAGCCGAGCTCACCGAACAGCAGTGGCGTGCCCGCTGGGAAGCGGAACGCTGGTTCATCGCTGCCGACGGTGAGTCGGGGAAGCGGTACGGGAACGAAACGATCCGCGTCACCCCGGACGGCGAGGTCAGCATCAAACTGCCTGCCCCGCTCGCGCACCTGGCCAACGCCCGGTACGGCCGGTACATCCGCACCTCCGGCATCGCGTTCGCGCACCGGGGCGCGGAGTGGGCCGACCGCATCGAAGCCAACCGGGCCGTCGCCTACCGCATCCACCTCGACACGGCGCGCGGCCGCTGGTACCTGACCGCGTCCTGGCAACGCCCCGCCGTCCGGACCATCCCGTTGGAGACCGCCCGCGCCCGGGGCATGGTCGGCGTGGACACCAACGCCGACCACTTCGCCGCCTACCACCTCGACCGGCACGGCAACCCTGTCGGTGACCCGCACCGCTTCCCCTACGACCTGACCGGCACCACCGCTCACCGCGACGCCCAGATCAGGCACGCCCTGACCCGCCTGATCAACTGGGCGGTGCGTGTCGGTGTCACCGCGATCGGCATCGAAGACCTCGACTTCACGCCTGAGAAGACCCGCGAGAAACACGGCCGCCACAAGCGGTTCCGGCAGCTCATCTCCGGCATCCCCACCGGCAAGCTCAAGGCCCGGCTGGCTTCCATGGCTGCCGAACACGGCCTGAGCATTGTCGCGGTCGACCCGGCCTACACCTCCATGTGGGGTGCCCAGCACTGGCAGAGACCGCTGGTCACCCCACGCCGAAAGATGTCCCGTCACGATGCCGCCGGTATCGCGATCGGACGACGCGCCCTTGGGCATCCGGTCCGGCGTCGGACGGCACCGCCCCCACACGACCAGAGCGATCGTGCGGGGCATCGGACCGTCCAGGCCGGACCGGGTGACCGGGGGCGTGAGGGAACCCGCCCGCCCACTACGGACCGCGCCCCTGGAGGCGTGCCGCCGAGCGGGACGCGAAAGCGGGAACCCAGCGCATCCAACACCGTTCGGGATGCGCGCAGTACGCAGCAGTGGGTTCAGGACTCACTTATGCGCACTGGTTAGGAACGGTACGCCACCGAAACGCACCAGGCCAGGGCCGTCCACGCGCCCGGTGACACGCGCTTCAGCAGGGGCGGCTTCACGGACATGCGGTGATCGTAACCAGGCGCTCGCCTTCGGGTATCGGACCAGGGGTGTACAACCAGGGTTGACGGGCGCCGCGACCAAGTGTCAGTTCTGGTCCGATGCCCCGCCGGGCCACGCCGCGGCACCGTTGGCGACGTGATCGAAGTCAACGAACTGACGAAGCGTTACGGCCGCACCACTGCGGTCGACAACCTCACCTTCACCGTTCGCCCGGGCCATGTCACCGGGTTCCTCGGCCCGAACGGCGCCGGAAAGAGCACCACCCTGCGCATGGTTCTGGGGCTCAACGACCCCACCAGCGGCACCATCACGGTCGACGGCCACCCGTTGCGGGACCGCTCGCGCGGCCTGCGCCACGTCGGCGCGCTGCTCGACGCGAGCGATGTCCACGGCGGACGCAGCGGCCGCGCCCACCTGCACGAGGTCGGGCTGGCCGGCGCGGCCGGCCGGCGGATCGGCGGGTACTCGCTCGGTATGAAGCAGCGGCTCGGCATCGCTCGAGTTGGAGGCCCGGTTCGACCCGTCTGTTGTCAGTGGCGCGCGGTACCTCGCTTGACCTGGAGGAATCCAGGAAGGTGGCCATGGAGGTCACCCTCACACCGGTCTGGTGGGAGCGGCGGGAATGGATACGACGCTGGGTGAACAAGCCGGTGCGATTGTGGATCGTCTGCCACGTCGAGGGGCACCGGCCGTGGCGTATCAGCAAGGACGTCATGCCGGACCAGGACGTCCTCGACAGCGTCTACTGAGCACGGCGCGTCCGGATCCCCTGCGGAATCACCCGGGTCCTGGACGGCAGTCTCGTCGCCCGCGCGTACGGCGTCGGCGGCCTCTCGAACTCGACCACGGTGTCGGGACACTTCTCCGCCAGTGCGAGGAGAGCCGCCCTTTCCTTCTTCGCAGTCGATCACGTCTCGTCATAGCGGACCCGCGCCGCGACCCTCCGCAGATGGTTCGAGTGTCCGTGGCGCATCGGATCCTGTCTGGCCGGCAGCGTGCACGGCTCGCCCGGGACGGCCGAGCACTCCAGGCAGCAGACTCCGCGCACCTTGTACCGCCAGTGGCGCAGCGGAGGCCATTTCAGCGCCTCCGGCAGCTCCCAGCCCCACGCTGCTTCCTCGTCGGCCCAGAACGGCGTGGCTTCGGCTGCGGTCGTTGTCCGCCGGCGAGTTGGTGAAGCGTGCCCGGGGGCGGGCGGAAGTGACCCGCTTCTCCGGCCATGCCAGCAGGGCTGGTCGTCTTCCTTCTGAGCTGGTCGACATGTCGTGCGCCGCTGCTGGTTTCGGGCTGGCCGAACGTCGTTCCGTCTCCCATGAGCCCCGTGGCCACCCTTCCATCCCGCTGCATCGACAACAGCGAGAATCAGGTGGTCACGGGCCCTCCGTCACCCCGACACGGCGTGACGTCGACGGGCCGTTGCCCGCTCAAGATTGACGGGCCTGCAAAGGGTGATGGCGCCGGTCGCCGCCAGGCATAGATCTGATCAACGGCCGGCGCCTGAGGGGCATGGAAGCCCGTCACGATGGAAGCCCGTCACGAGTCGACGAGTGCGCGACACGGGATCAGTTGCGGGCGCCCGACCAACGCGGCGAGTTCGCTGTTTGCCGACCCGCCGGCGCGCCACACGATCGTCCGCGGGAACCCTTGCCAGGCGAGAATAGATCTGATCTACTTCTCGCCACCTTTGGGTAGCGTGTGAAACATCCTCGCATCCCTGGATGCGGCGGTGTGGGCAGGGAGGCTTCGATCCCGCGACTTGAGGACGGCTGTAGGGGCGGATGGGCTGCTGAAGATCTGCAACGGCGGGGCATCAGCTATCTCGACAATTACAAGGACGTAGCATGAAAAGATTGCGCAAGATCCAGTGCAGCGTCGTCGCGACCGCGCTCGCGCTCGCCTTGGCGGTTGGCGGTGTACTCACGGGGCCGCAAGCCCACGCAGCTCAAACCGGAGGCACGGCGCCGTACCTGAACCAGTGGGTGGTCTCCGGTCCCTACACCAATCCGGTGGTCGAGCAGTCTCCCGTACCCGTTGTCCCCTCCATCGGCACGTCTCTTGCGGACCCGCGAAGCAACGAGACGTCAACTTGGCAGTACTTCGACGATCGCATCTTCAATCGGAACTACGACGACTACAACGATCTGATGGGCTACTTCGACGTCAAGCAGGGCCAAGCCACAACCAACAAGTGGGTTGTGGCCGCAAGCTACGTCTACAGCCCGACCACGCAAGACGTTCGATGGCAGGTTGGCGGCTCGGGTGTGTACCGGCTGTTCGCAAACGACGCTCAGGTTGGTCAGCAAGGCAGCGTCGTGAACAGGGTCGACAAGAACGGCACGAAGTATCCCATTCAGCTGAAGCAGGGCTGGAACAAGCTTCTGATCGAGATTCAGCACAAGAACACCAGCAAGAACAAGAACTTCCTCGGCTTCTACACGAGACTGTGCGACGGCAACGGAGACCTCATCCCCGACCTGACGCACTCTGTGGTGGGACCGAGTGTGTCCAAAAATCAGCTCTCTGTTGTCACGACGGGCCTCAGTGTTGATCGGGATGCGTTCGAGGAACGCAACGCGAATGTGCCGGCGAACGACTATCCGTCCAACAGCTTGCCGTACGCCTACGACGAGAACCCGTACGTCGGAATGGTCGCAACGATCGACGGCAAACGAAACACGTCGAGTATCGCCCCGCAGGCTGCTCCGTTCACCTTCCAGGCCGCCGGTGGAGCTCCTGGGTACTCGTGGACCGTCGCCGATGGCCAACTGCCGCCCGGGCTCACACTGGCAGCCGACGGTCACATCGACGGCACGGTCTCGAACGGTGCGCAAGGCAAGACACAGAAGGATTACACCTTCACCGTGAAGGTGACCGACGCTCAGGGCGCCTCCGCGACGAAGCAGCACACCATCACGGTCAAGAGGAACCCGGTCGATTGGTTCATCAACGGGAAGATGGCAGCCCTGTCACACACCACAGGGACCATGCCGAACCTGTACGACCCGAACTACAACTACGATGAATGGGCCCAGAAGGCCAAAGAGATGGGCATGACCATGCTTTCGACAGAAAGCATCCAGAACACCATCTACTACTGGCCGTCGCCGAATGCGAACCTGACACCGAGCGACAGCAACAAGCTGTACAAGTACAACGCGCTGTACAAGGCCGATGACGGCACCTGGCGCGTGAAGGACCGCGTAAAGCAGGCCAAGGAGGCTGCCGAGCGTTACGGTTTGAGGTTCGGTGTCTACCTCTCATCGCTGTACGAGGGATCCGAGATTCTTGAAAGCGACATCCAGGGCCTGGTAGCGCGATACAACCCGTCGTACGTGTTCGCCGATGGTGGCCCCGAGTCCTATTCCAACATCGACGTCGCCTGGAGCTCGGCCCGAAACTACAACGACCGGGTACTCATCGACGCGAACCCGAATGCGCAAACCGGCGATCAGGACATCACGCTGCACGAGCGGCCGTTCTGGAACAGCGAACCGTACACGGACGGCGGCTGGCGTACCGGAATCCTGCCGCAGGGCAGGAAGGTCGCCCATGAGGAATGGAATGACCCCTACACCACGGCCCTGGACGTCTGGACCCAATACGCCAAGGGCAATGAGCGGGACAACTGGGCCGAAGCAACAAAGGAGCTGATCAACCAGTACGGCCACGGCTACGTCATGAACTATGACTCCTCGGTCACCGTGACCCGCGGCATGGACAACCTGAGCAGCAACCTGGACAACACCAACATCTTCTCGATGGTGCCGATCTCCTCACAGCAACTGTCGGACATGCGCGCGTCGATCGTGAAGTGGATGGACAACAGCGCCGGGCCTGATCTGCGCGAGTCCATGTACGGCACCACGCCGTACACCATGGACTACACGCTCAAACCAGGCTGGTACACCGATCCGCAGAAGGCTATCGCTCACGGTCAGGGGCCCGAGTGGGGCTACGCCATGGCTCGCGACCAGTACGCCTACATGCACATGATCAAGAACCAGATCTCCGGCGTGGCGAAGTCGGGCTTCAGGGGCCAGGATCAGATGAGCCGGATCGGTCCGTTCGACTACAAGGTCGACGCCGTGGAGTGGCTCAACAAGGGGATCGCGCTGCCGTTCACCATGGAGCGGGACGGCGAGAAGTACTACATCAACATAGACACGTCCCAGGTGACCGCGGATCCTGTTGACACGATCATCAAGATCAGGACGACGAGCCCGGTCAGGGACTACAGGATGACGAGCGTCAAGCTGTTCAGCAGCCAGACCTCGACAAAGGCCCTGCAGCTCAGGGCCGAGAGCTACATGAACGACTACACCAACGTCTTCGCGCCGGCGAAGCTCAAGTTCACCAGCGACAACGAGCAGGTCGCAAAGGTGGGCGGCTCCGGCCGGGTCAAGGCTGTCGGCGACGGGACCGCGACCATCACGGTGACCGCAACCTACGACGACGGTGTGAACGATCCCCAGGTCGAGACCGACACGTATCCGGTCAAGGTTCACAACGGCGCGATCTCGGTGGCACTCTCGCTTGTCGGCGTGAACATGTTCACGAAGGGATCGTCGTTCTGGGGTCAGTTCTCGACGAACAAGGACGTCCCCGTGACCTTCAAGGCCTTCACCCGTAAGGGCGGCACGGTCGACATCCTCAATCCTTCCAAGATCAAGTACCACTACGCAACCGTCGACGGCAAGCGCGACAACGCGGCCGGCAAGATCGCGGTCACCGAGGTGCCGGCCGACGAATCGCCGTTTGTCGTCGAAGGCAACACCATGAAGTTCACCGGCAAGGTCGCCAAGCCGACGATGTACAGCTACTGGGCCGACATCACGGTGGATGGGAAGACCTACACCTCAACCCGTAACTACGTCACTCTCCTCCCCGATTTCAACGTCACGCAGGGGATCGCACCGGAGGTGTCTACCGACAGCGAGCACGCGAGCACGTTGTCCGACGGCACTATCAATGATGCGCCGGGAGGCAATTTCGAAAAGTGGGTCGCGCCGGCCGGCGATGAATCACCGAGCATTACCTACGACCTGCGGAAGATGCAAGAACTCACTCGCGTCAACGTCTTCTTCAACCATCACATGCCGAATCCCGACAACGTGACCTACTACAACGTGCCGAAGAAGGTGAAGATCGAGTACAGCGAAGATGGTGTCAAGTGGACCACGGGCAACGAAACGTCGGTCCTGTCCGGGGCGGGTTTGCCGACGTCGAGGGACACGCAGGCCGTTCCGAAGAGCGACACGACACTGTATGCCTGGGAACAGGAAGGCCTCTACTACAACTATCCGGTCGATCCGGACCAGTCCAGCGTGCAGGCGCGTTATGTGAGGGTCTCATTCCCCGGCGGTGGCCAGAACGGCAGCCCGATTGACGTGCTCGAAGTCCAGGCCTTCTCGTCGAGAGATCTCACGGCACTCGGCAGCATCAAACTGGATCCGAAAGTCGATGCGGATGGCCGCACCGCCGCGATCGATGTAGCAGGATCCTCCTTCCTCGGTCAGCCTATCGACCTGGGAGATGCAAATCTTGCTTTCGCCAGCGACGATCCGTCCGTGGCCGAAGTTGGGGCCGACGGCGTGGTATCGGCCGCCGGGAAGGGGCGTACCAGAATCAACGTGACCGTCGAGTTGGATGGGTACCGCGCAAGCGATCACTTCTACGTCGACGTGGATGCATCCGGCCAGCTGTCCCTTCCGGCATTCCTCAAAGAAGTGAAGTTGTCGCTCAACAAGAGCGATATCAAGAAGAATGAGCCGATTGTCGGAGCGGTTGAGGGGACCCTGAGCACCGGCGAGAAGGCAAACCTGTCGAAGGCGACGGTCGCCTACAAGTTCAGCGATGACCGTCTGGAGAACGTGCCGGGCAGTAATACCATCGTGCTGAAGGAGCCGATCGCCGGCACATTCCAGGCGACTGCGGAAGCGGTCGTGACGTTGGATGGGGTGGAGGTGCCGTCGAACCGAGAGGCGATCGTTGCGCGCAGCACCAACATTGCCAATCAGGCAAATGTGACGGTCTCCTCGGTCCGAGATCGAAACGGCGTCCCGGACGGCAACAATCAAGACGACCGCTATCTCGGTAAGAAGGCGATCGACGGTTCCAAAGCCACGTCCTGGGCGGCGAAGAAGGCTGACCGGACTCCGTGGATCAAACTCGACTTCCCCACTGCGGTGGAGATTGATCGCATCAATCTGATCGATCGCGGAGGATCTGATGACCGGATCGTGGAAGGAGTCCTGGAATGGGAAGGTGGCAGTAAGCGGGTCACCGATATCCAGTGGGATGGTCAACCGGACAATGTCGTGACGCTTGATGTGCCCGTCAAGACCAGCTGGGTGAAGTTCACCATCGATCCCGATGGCAAGTACGAAAACCCAACCGGTGCGGAGAGTGGTTTGGCCGAGTTTGAGGTGTACGAGGCGCAGAAGGTGACGTCCATCGTCGACTTCAAGACCGTTGCCGTCGATACGAAGGTCGGCGTCGTGCCAACGCTGCCTGCACAGACCGAGGCCGTCTACAGCAACGGCACGACCAGGTCGGTCGATGTGACCTGGGATCCCATCTCGGAGGGCATGGTGGCCAACGAGGGATGCTTCACCGTGGCTGGAGCGGTCGCCGACACGTCGGTCAAGGCGCGAGCGGTCGTCACCGTGATCGACGAGTAGCCGGCTCAGTTGCCGGGGCTGGAGTAGTGCCGGGTCATGCGGCGGAAGAAGGCGTAGCCGAGGGCGAAGATGATCACGCCGGCAACGGGGGACGCCCAGGCCAGCCAGGGCGGCAGCGGGAGTTCGTCAAGCCGGTCCAGCAGGGCAGCGCTCGGTAGGTAGGCGATGAACGCCATCGGGAAAAGGGTCGCCGGGCAGGACGTTGGCGGGTTCGATGGCGACGGCGTAGGCGCGGCGGTACCAGGGGAAGCCGCTGCTCGCGTGGCACTCCTGCCACAGCCAGGCATGCGGCAGGACGGACGCGTCCCACCGCCAGCCTCAAGTCCGGCGACAACACCATCACCATCACCACGACCAGCGGGACCTGGATGGTCTACGACGCCTTCGGCATCCGCCAGCTCCCCTGACCGAACATCAGCACACCCATCGAGATCCAACCGCGCGCGGCTGCCGGCAGGCATCAACGGCCAGTCGGCGGCCGCGCCCGGCCGGACTCATGACGAGCATCCATGCCCGTACTTCTGGCCGGTCCACCGGGCTGGATGAGACAAAGGAGAATCCAAATGGCTCCACGAGGTATTGCGCGCGTTGGCGCGATGATCCTCGCGGTCGCGTCTCTGGTGACGGCGAACGCGTGCAGTCCAGGCAAGGAGAGCAGCGACAGCGCGAGCAGTGGCTCGAGTTCGGTGAGCCTCGACTTCTAGGGTTGGGCGCCGGGCTATGACAAGTCGGTGGCGCTATGGAACAAGACCCACCCGAACATCAAAGTCAACTTCAGCAAGGTTCCGTCCGGTTCCTCCGGTGGCTATACGAAGATGCAGAATGCGGTGAAGGCGGGTAACGCACCGTGTCTTGCGCAGGTGGGCAACGAGTCCTTGCCGACTTTCGTGGTCAGCGGCGCGCTGGAGGACGTCTCCGCGTACGCGAATGCGAGCAAGGATCAGTTCGTCGAGTGGACGTGGAAGCAGTCCAGCTTCGGGAACAAGGTCTTCGGCATCCCGGTGGATACCGGCCCGACGGCATTGTTCTACCGCACCGACCTGTTCGCCAAGTACAAGCTGTCCGTGCCGAGAACATGGAAGGACTTCGCCGCAGCCGCGGAGAAGTTCCATGCCGCAGACCCAGAGAACTTCCTGATCAACGCGCCGGTGGACTCCTATGACATGGCCGGTTACGCCTGGCAGGCAGGCGGACACTGGTTCGGCACGGCGAACGATCGGTGGCAAGTGACGATCGGTGGCAAGTGACGATCGACGGTCCTCAGACGCAGAAGGTCGCGCAGTACTGGCAGGGACTGCTGGACAAGAAACTGCTCAAGACCGGTGCCGCGCCGCTTGACACCGCGTGGTTCAAGGGAGCGCAGGATGGACACATCGCCACGGTGATAACCGCGGTGTGGGCGGCGCCGCTGATCGAGCAGAACCTGCCGAAATTGTCCGGCAAGTGGGCGGTCGCACCCATGCCGCAGTGGAACGCGGGAGAGCAGGCTGCGGGAAACAACGGCGGGTCCACCACGGCGGTGCTCAAGGGCTGCAAGCATCCTAAGGAGGCCGCCGAATTCGCGACCTGGTTCAGCACGAACACGGACAGCCTCACGAATCTGATCAAGAACACCGGTATTTACCCGGCGGCCAAGAGCGGTCTGGGCCTGCCGGCCGTCAACGAGCCGTCTCCCTACTTCGGCGGACAGAACATCTACAAGGTATTCAAGACCGGGGCAGAGAACACCAGCCCGAACTGGGTGTGGGGCCCGACGATGACCCAGATCGAGGCGGACTTCGTCGACGGGATGAAGAACGCCGCACAGGGCAAGGGCTCGATCTCCGATGTAGCCAAGACCGTGCAGACCAAGACGGCCGGCGCGATGAAGAGTCAGGGACTGTCTGTCGGCTAGGCCGAATCAACGGCGTTACCGCCCCGTCGCACGCCGCAGCGGATCAGGACCGCGAACGATCGGGTCACGCTGCGGCGGGCGATCAGGGAAAACACCCAGGCAAGGTTGCGTGAGCGACGCTGGCCGTGAGGAGCGGCGCTCCCTCGCGTTCGGTGCGGACGAGGAACCAAAATGACGATCAACATGGTCGAGCAAGATCTCCCGGTCACGAAGCACAGGGCCAAGGTCCAGCGGTCGTCGGCCGGACGACGGCGCACCCTATCGGCGATTTTCTTCCTGCTGCCGTTCGGGCTGTTGTTCGCGGCGATGATGCTTGCGCCGATCGGCTACGCCGTATACGAGAGCTTTTTGAAGTTGCACCGTTCGGGACTGGGGCTGTCACAACCCACAGAGGTATTTGCCGGCTTGTCGAACTACACGACGGCACTGCACGACAAGAAATTCCTGATGTCGATCCTGCGTGTACTCCTGCTCGGGTTGGTCCAGGTGCCGGTCATGCTCGGGCTCGCGCTGCTGCTGGCGTTGCTGCTCGACTCGCGATCATGCTCATCCTCTACTCCGCGCTGCAGGCGATTCCGGGTGAGCTGACGGAGGCGGCGGAGATGGACGGGTGTTCCGGGTGGCGGCTGGCCTGGCACGTGAAGATCCCGCTGTTGCGGCCGGCACTGATCCTGACGACGGTCTTCTCGATCATCGGTACCGCGCAGTTGTACACCGAGCCGGCGATCCTGCAGCGAGAGGCGGCCGCGGTCACCGCCACCTACACGCCCATCATGGCCGCCCAGTACGCCGCCAACATCAACAACTACAACTTGGCGGCAGCCGAATCCGTCATCTTGGCAGTGCTCACCTTCGTGGCCGGCGAAACCGGCCTGGACGTGATCGTACGCCCCGGCCCATACATCTGCGCGGAATGGGAGTTCGGTGGGCTGCCGGCCCGATTGCTCGCCGACCCGTCGGTACGTCTGCGTTACGGAAATCCGGCCTACCTGCACGCTGTGGATCAGTGGTTCGGCGCGCTGCTGCCGCAACTCGTGCCGCTCCAGGCCACGTCCGGTGGTCCCATCGTGGCCTGGCAGGTGGAGAACGAATTCCCGCGCTGAGCGTCGAGTCGGCCGGCCCGACGACGCGCCGATCGGCGAATCCCCGGTACTGGCGGATCGGCCCACAACGCACCGTCTACGCCCCGGCCCCGCTGTGGCAGGCGGGTGCCAACGAGATCACCATTCTCGAACTGGACAAGCCAGGCAAGGTGGTCGAACTGCGCGGCAGCTCGGATCTCGGCCCATCGGCACATCAGCATGAGCCGACGTCTGGATCTGGAACGACTTCCTCAACCCGCTGATCATCCTGGGCCCGGCCTCCGGGACCACGGTGACCGTCGGAATCTATCGCGCCATCGGCGAACACCAGGCGGACTTCGGCTCGGTCTTCGCCCTCATGTTCCTGGCGACGCTGCCCATCCTCGTGTTCTACCTGGCCTTCCAGAAGCAATTCGTCAAGGGCCTCACCGGTGGAGCGACGAAGGGCTGACCGGCCGACCGGCTCCCGGGCGGGGGTCCGTCGAAACCCCCGCCCCGTTGTGCCGCCTCGCCATCGAGCGCGGTGCGGGCTGCCGTGGGCCGATCCCCAAGTACCCGACCCGGCCGCGGGGATGACCGTTCCACGAGTGCGGCCGAGGTCCCTGAGTGAGAGGCAGACCTGAACTCATGCGCAGCACAGCACTGGGGCGCACCGCCACAGCGGTCGGCGCACTGTCGCTGGGTGCCGCTCCCCTCGGAAACCTGTTCCACGCGATCAGCGACGAGGACGCGGCTGCCACCGTCGAAGCCGCCTGGGCCTGTGGGATCCGCGGCTTCGACACCTCGCCACCAGCCGTGAGCTCCTGGCGGACCTGTCGGAGCACGAACGGAAAGAGGTCTTCGGGGGCACGGCCTCCCGGGTCTACCACCTCTGACACGCTGCAGGCAGGCGACAACAGGGGGCGGGCGCAGTTGCGCCCGCCCCCTGTTGTCGCCTGCGGCGACCACGCGCGAACTCGTCACCAGCCCGGCTGGTCGAACCCGATGCCGGGGGCCGTCGGGGCGTGGACCAGCCCGTCGGCACTCACCGCAGGCTCGCGCAGCACGGGATTGGTGTACACCAGGGACTCGTAGTAGGTGGTGTTGGGTATCGCCATGCACAGATGGGCGTTGACCACTCCGCTGCCGTGCACCTCGGCCCGCAGCTGGTAGCTGTCGGCCAGATGCGCGATGCGCAGTGCCCCGGTGATCCCGCCCTTGTACTGCGCGCTTGTCCTGACCCGGCCCGCCGCGCCGGCCGCGATGAAGTCGCCGACGTTCAGGTGCGCGCCGTCGGAGGTCTCCGCGACCAACAGCGGGACCGCGACCCGCTCGGCCAGCCAGCGGTAGGCGGTCACGCTGAACTCCCGCATCGGCTCCTCGTACCACAGGTAGCCGGCCTCGGACAGCGCGCGACCGATGTAGACCGAGTCGGCGAGGTCGAACCCGGCCGAACCGTCGTACATCAGCGGGACGTCGTCACCGACGTGCGCCCGCAGCTTCTGGCACAGTTCCGCGTCCGCCTTCGGATCCCCCCAGGCGTGCAGCTTGATGCCGACGTAGCCCAACTCCAGGCACTGGTCGGCCACGTCGAGGTACTCCTCCACGCTGCCGAAGGTGACCGTGCTCGCGTAGGCGGGAACGGCCTCGCGGTAGCCGCCGAGCAGTCGGTGGACGGGCAGCCCGGCCGCCTTGCCCGCCAGGTCCCACAACGCCACGTCGACCAGGCCGAGAGCATAGATCGGAAGCTCCTCGATGCGGTCCAGCTCCCACAACCGGTGCCACAGCAGCTCGCGCATCAGCGGGTCGCGACCGGTGAGGTCCGCACAGATACGACGGTCCACCAGGTCGGAGACGATCAGCCCGCGCCGCGTGTGCGCCTCGCCCACGAGGCCCTCGTCGGTGTGGACGCGCAGGACTCCGCCCACCACCGCCGGCTCCGAGCCCGGCAGTCCGGCCCGCCACCGGAAGGGTGGCTGAGCCGGCAGGTCGACCAATTCCAGAGTCACATCGGTGATTCGCATGGATGTCCTTCACGGCTGGAGGTCCGGGGTTCCGGAGTGGGTGTCGTTGCCGGGTCGGAGTTCGGCCCGGACGCTCGTACCCGGGCGCGGAGATCTGCTCAGACGCCGGATATCGCATTCCGGCCTCGGTGCGGCGCCCAGTCATATATTTCTGATACATGATACGATCTGTGCTCAGTGAATCACAACCAAACTCTTGACGCCAGGATCCGGTAACCCCAGACTCTTCCCTGTCCCAGTTGGGCTGTTCCGTCTTGGCACCGGTGCGGGAGTGGCTCCTGGGCGAATCGCGTCAAATCCCCCTGTACCTGCGACGAACCTCCAGGAAAGTCGCACGGCTCAGCCTTGCGGATTTGACATGTATCAGATCTAACTGGGCATGCTCGGCGCCGCTGTGGGCCAGGGCGATGCCGCCCTGTCGAGCCTCGAAGGCGACGTGGAGGAGGCGGTGGACCACCGCCGTGCTGTAAGGCCGGTTGCTGGTTCCTGTCCAGGGCCCCCTTAGCTTGAACTTTAAGGCTGCTGCTCGGCTCAGCTGGGCATGGGCGTGTCCGTTTTTCGCCATTTCTTGCCGACTGGGTGGCAGGGTGCGGGTGTGGAGGTGCGGCCCTTGGGGCGGCCGGCCGGGGGTGAGCTGATCCGGCGTCAGGGGCTTTTCCCAGGGGCGCCGCAGGTCCTCGGACAGGGGGCGGGCGAGACGGAGTTGCGCGTAGGCGGCGAGGATCAGCTACACCCACGGCTCCGTGTCGGGGCGGGCGCCGGGGATGGGTTCCGCGGCGCTTGCCGGCTGGGGCGCGCATCACCCGGACGGCGCGGATGCGTCCCAGTAGCCGCCGCCCCGGCTCCTCGCGCAGCAGTCAGGTCAGACGAACCAGGTCGTAGCCGGAGTCCAGGACGAACAGCGCCGGCAAGTCGCCCGGGCGCCACTGCCCGGACCGCTCCAGGCGGGCGACATGGTCGCGGATCTGGGCGGCGGTGACCTCGGTGGGATCGTCCTCGGGCCCCAATCGCACCGCGTCCAGCGGCCCGGTCCACGAGGAGCGGCCGCCGCCGAGGGCCGCCGCGACCTCTGACGCACCCCATCGCAGCGGCACGGACGGTGGCAGTGCAGCCGCTGGGGCGAACACTCGGTATCCGGACGCGGCCACGCGGTGACGCCCAGGACGATGGACAGCTGCCCGTCCGTCATGCGCGGCAGTACGAGCCCCGCCAGGGCCATCCGAAGCTGGGATACATGGAGACATCCCATCTGCGTTACGACATATCGGATCCGCGAGGCTGAACTGTGCTGGCTTTCCTGGATGTCATGCGCTGTTGCGGGGGTTCCAGAGGTGGTTATCTGGGACTGGCGCCGTGGCCGGACGGGGGCGGGGTGGCCTAGCCGTGGGTAGGTGGGGCGACGCAGTCGAGAGGGGGAGGGTCTTGGGGTTACCGAATCCTGGCGGTCAAGGGTTTGATTGTGATTCGCTGATTGCGGGTCACATGATGTATCAGAAACATATCGTCGAGGCCGCGGTCTGCGGACCAGCAGCCTCAAGAGGGAAGCAAGGGAGAGTCGTTGACCCACTCAGAGAAGATCTCCGCGCCCGCTCCTGTGTCGACGGGCACGGTGCGTGGTTACCGCCCCGGGTACGAGGTCGCAGCCGAACGGATCCTCGAGTACGTTGTCCGGGCGGGACTTCAGCCCGGCGACCGGCTGCCCACAGAGAAGGACCTGGCCGACGAGGTGCAGATGAGTCGGACTGTGGTGCGGGAGGCGGTGAAGATCCTCTCCGCCCTGGGGCGGGTTTCCGTGCAAAAGGGCCGCGGCATCTACGTGGCCGAGCCCGAGCAGTCCTCCTGGCAGCAGTCGTTCGCCAACTTCCTGCCCGCGGACCTACGGCAGGTGGACGAACTCTTCGAGTTCCGCCGCCACCTGGAGACCACCACCGCGAACCTGGCCGCGCAGCGAGCCACCCCCGCGCAGGTCAAGGCGGTACGCGAAGCCGCACAGCAGTCCGCCCATGCGGCACAGCAGGGCGACATCGATGCCTTCACCCTTGCCGACGAGGCCTTCCACACCGGCATCGCGGCCGCTGCCGCCAACATGTTCTTCGCCTCCACCGTCGAAGCGATGCGACGTCTGCAGCGCCAGGTCACCACCATAGGACTGGCTGGCATCGCAGGCGGATCCCTGCACGTGGCCGCCGAACAGCACGAGGTCATCGCCGAAGCCATCGCCGCCGGAGAAACTGGCCGCGCCGAAGCGCTGATGGCCGAACACATCGACATGACCGCCCAGCAATTCCAGCAGGAGATCTGGCGCCGCGTCGTACCGGGCGACGACACCCCTGGGCGGTGAGGAACTTCGCCCAGGAGCGGCTGGCCCGCTGGGGTGCCGGATCGACCCCGGCCCGCTGCAAGATCTCCCAGACGGTGGAGGCGGCGGCCTTCCAGCCCAGGTTGAGCAGTTCGCCGTGGATCCGGCGATACCCCCATCCGTCGTTCTCGCGAGCCAGGCGCAGCACCCGGGCGCGCAGTGCCTCGGGCTTGGCCGGGCGGCCCGGGCCTCGGTGCGGATAGGTCCACTTCTTCGCGACCAGCCTCGCGTGCCAGCGCAGCACGGTACGTGGGGTGACCAGCAGCTTCGGCGCCGAACGGCGACGCTTGCTTAGCAGCTGGAGCAGGGCTGCGAGCACCATCGCGCCGTCGCGGTCTCCACGTGACGGCGGAACTCACATCTTCCGGGCTGTTCGCGGACTCAGGTCTCACTCGCCCTCCCCGCCTCCCCGTTGCCGATGTTTCTGCTCTATCCGCCATCGCAGGGGGCAGTTGATCACAGCTAGGGTCTTGACGCGAGAGGCGAGGCGCACCCAGACTCGTCTCACTGCGGGTGGCCTCAGGCCACATCACCGGGCAGCTTTCACCAGGATTCGACCCCGACTTGGTGCAGGCGCCACGAGCGTCCAGACCGCGTACACGGTCGGCTGCGCGTTCACACCCCAGTGAGTACTTCAGATACATCTGGAACGTTCTCTGCGCAAAAGGCACTTGCCATGTGCGCTCGACCTGTCAGACGTTCGCGCTCCGGGCTGGGATCCTCGACACGCTGGGGGCCCTTCTCGCGATCCCCTGCCTCCGCATGACATCCGGGGAATCGCCTTCGCTGACAGTAAGAGCTGGACACTCATGGTAGCCAGGGCCAAGCGGGCCGGCCAGGAAGAGCCCGCCCAGAACGAAAGGACTCCGGCATGAACGACCTCAGGCTCGGCGGGATCGGCTTGGGCGTGCGCAGCGACCTCGTCGATCTCGCCCACCGGTTGGGATCGGGGTCTCGACCGGTCGCCTGCTGCGACAGAGACCCGGTACACCTGGACAAGGCCCGCGACCGCTTCGGTCCCGGTGTCCTTGCCGTGACGGACCATCGCGATCCCCTGCGGTCGGGCCTCGACGGCGTCTTCATCCTCACTCCGGACCACACCCACGAGGCGATCGGCCTGGATTTCCTGCGGGCCGGGGTCCCGGTGTTCCTGGATAAGACGCTCGCCCTTCAAGGACTGGCACGCCGACCGGCGGAACAGCACCGGCCTCCTGCTGCAGAAAGGAGCACATGACATCGATGTCATACATTGACTCGCCGGCGGACACTCCCGCCGTGTGAACGCCATGGGAGGACTGGTGGTGTACGGGGGGCGCTCACCTCCCGCCGGGAGCGCACTGGGGAACGCATGACGGACTGGCTCGCCCCGGACGAGAACTGGCCGCCGCTCAGCATGCGCGACCTCAACCCGGTCGTCGACGTCGAGGACCTGAGCATGATGCAGATGCAACTGGACAACGGCGTGTTCGCCAGTTACGAGCAATGCCACTTCACCCCGGACTACTGGCGCAACTGCACCGTCATCGGAACCGAGGGGCGGCTGGAGAACTTCGGCGACTCCGAAGGGGCGGTCGTCAAGGTGTGGAACCGCCGCTCGGACTACCGGGCGGACGCCGACATCACCGTGGCCGTCCAGACGCCGCCCGGCACGCACGGCGGAGCGGATCCCGTGCTGGCCCAGGAGTTCTTGCGGTTCATCGCCGAAGGCGGGACCACCGTCACCTCGCCCGCCGCCCGTGAGGCGGTCGCCGCGGGATACGCCGCCACCGTCTCCCTGCGCAGCGGAGGGCAGTTGGTCGAGGTGCCGCCGCCCGACCCCGCGACCGCCGCGTACTTCGACGGCGGCCAGGCCAGGCCCCCGGGTCACATCCAGCACTTCGCAGACGATCCGGTACGAGGTCACCGCTGGTGCTCTGCCGGCGGGGCTGGTGCTGAACAACGACACCGGTGGCATCACCGGTGTTCCGAGCGAGGAGGGTGCCAGCAGGTTCACCATCACCGCCCGCAACGGTGGGAGCGTTCCGGACGCGTCGATCACCTACGAGCTGACGGTCACTCCCGCAATCCCGTAATAGCGAAGCATCGAATAGTCACTGATGGAAAGGATTCTCGACAGTGAGCAAACGATATAAAATCGCATCTCTCCTAAGTATAGGAGTGATGATCCTCGCTTCAATCCTGCTTGGTGTACCCGCAGCGAAGCAGGCATACGCGCAGCAGGCGGCGGGGAACGCTCCGTTCATCAACTCGTGGTTGGTGTCGGGCCCGTTTGATTCGCCGGTGGCCGACAAGCTGTATGAATGCGAAGCCGGGACGTTGCCGGCCGACGGGAAGACGAAGATCACCCCGAAGACCGGTGAGTCGTTGAGCTTTGGCGGCGAAGGCAGAAAGTGGGAGTACTTCGACGACCGTATCTACAACCGGAACTACGACGACTACCAGGACCTCTACGGGTACTACGCCGTCAAGAAGGGTGTCGATACGAGGAACAAGTACGTGTACGCACACACGTACGTCTACAGTCCGGTCGAGCAGCAGACATATTTCAATGTCGGGGCGAGCGGTTCGTACCGGCTGTATGTGAACGACACGTGTCTCACGGGCCCGAGCACTCCGGTGGAGGTGCAGAAGGATCTGACGAAGCAGGCTGTCCAGCTGCACGCAGGCTGGAACAAGCTGATGATTCAGATCAAGCACACCTACACGGAGGACCTGAATGCAAACGGTGTGCCGATCGCCAAGGACCAGAACGTTGCCTATCTCGGGTTCTACGGCCGGGTGGCGGATCAGGCCGGCAACAAGATCAATGGTCTGGTAAATTCCGTGATAGGGGCGTCGGGAAACCTGCAGATCGTGTCGCAAGGACTCTCGACTGACGATGCGATCGACACTCCGCTCCCGAAGAGCAACATGCCGATCGGCTACAAGGAATGGCCGTACGTCTGGAACAAGTCGGCGCGCGGCAACAAGTACGGCGTCGCCGCTTCGGCTTTCCAGCTCATGGCTGCCGGTGGCGCGCCGGGGTATACGTGGAAGATCGTCGACGGGAAGTTGCCTGATGGTCTGGAGCTGAACCCTGACGGATCCATCGCGGACGGATTGGTCGACGGGAAAGTCAATCTGAACAGCACCAAGGGCATCATCAGCGTCAACACCAAACCAGGCGACTATCACTTCGCCGTCCAGGTGGCTGACGGGGAAGGGCACACTGCTTCAAAAGCCTTCACCATCACGGTGAAGGATCGTCCCAACAAGTGGTTCGAAGAAGGCAGGGTCGGCGCACTGACCCATAGCACCCCAACTTACAACTACTACGTGGATCCAAACTACTCCGCTGATCGATGGGCAGCGAGAGCGAAGCGTCAAGGGCACTCGCTGGTGTCGATCGAAGCGCTACAACAGAACTATAACTGGCCGTCCAAATTCGCAGATCCGAAGCATATCAGGGCGGAATACGTTCCAAAAGATGAGAACGGCAAAGTAGTAGATGGATTGAAACCGTACGAACAAGCAGTAAAACGTCACGGCATGAATTTCGGCTTGTATTACGCCACCGAGGGCGGCGGTTTGCAGCATTACTCCACCGATGTGTTCATGCAGAATGTGGAGGATCTCATTCACCGTTATGCTCCGGAATACCTGTACTTCGACGGCCCACAGGCAATGCCCAATGCCAATTATGACGTGATGTACAGCGTGATACGCGATCACAGCGATGAGATCATCGTGAACTCAAACGCCTGGGGGGCAGAGTACGGCGATCCGGATTTGAGGACCGGTGAGGCGTCGGGCATCTATTCCAATACGGGGGGAAATCATCTTCTGAAGCGGACGCCCATGGAACCGTGGAAGATGATCCACACCAAGAACATGATGTCGCCGTACTACGGTAAGCGCGACGACTTCAGGCAAGTCTCGAAAGAGATGCTGAGTAATGCCGGTCGGGGCTATGTCGACAACAACGATCAATCGGTTATCGACAGCCGGGGACCGAATTGGGACTCTCCCCAAGATATCGCCACGAGGTACCCGAAGGCTGTCCAGGAGTTCATCGATGTAAGAGAAAACCTCGCCAACTGGTTCGGGCCAGAGCGCGGGCCGGAGAGGCATGAGTCCACGACGGGCACGACGCCGTACTTTCTGGCGGGCTACGGCTACGAAGACGATGGACGAGGTAATTATGAGAAGTTCGCTCTCCCCAACAGCACGACTGGTCCGCAATGGGGATACGCGACCGCCAGGGACAACAACATCTATCTTCACATCATGAAGGGACCGGACGGCAAGAAGGGCTTCGACGCGATTACCGACAAGTCCTTGACCATTCGTCCGATCAACGATCGGGTGACGTCGGTGAGATGGTTGAACAGCGACATCCCGGTCACGTCGTTCAGCCAGCAGGGCGACAGCCTGACCATCAACCTGGCCGATGTGCAGGAAGATCCGATCGACACGGTCATCAAGATCGTGACCGACAGTCCTGACCGCAAGTACAAGCTGACCAACGTCGACGTGACCGGTGAGCAGCTGGCGCCGAAGGTATTGAAGGTCAAGGCCGAGGGCTACATGACGTATCCCGCGCTGAAGGCCAAGCTTTCGGACGTGACCTACAGCAGCGCGAATTCTGAGGTAGCGGCAGTTGATCCCGGTGGAATCGTGCATCCGGTGTCGGACGGCACGACGAGCATCACGGTACGAGGCACTTATGAGGACGTGACCAAACAAGGCGCGTTGAAGGTGACGGTCAAGGACGGCCTCGTCTATGCCGCCGACATGATCAGCGCATCGTTGCTGGTGGAAGGGAAAGAGACCTACGGTGAGTTCGGCCTGAACGATGGGCTCAAGTACGAGATAGAAGGCAGGTCGGCCACCGGCGGGCCCATCGGCTTGGACGCGGCACAGATCAGATGGCATGGCGGAATCGTCGATCTGGCCGGCGGTGACAAATACAAGCCGGTCGCCATAAGGGAAGTAGGCACGTTCGCGTTCAAGAAGAACAAGATCATCACCCCGCAGGTCGAGGCGCCCACGAGGGGAGTCGTCTGGGCAGACGTGACACTGGACGGTAAAACCTTCACGACAAACAGGGTCTTCCTGGACCTGCTGCAGTACCGGAACCTTGCGAAGGGCGCCGAAATCACTGCCAGCCAGCAGCACGATGCGGTGTCGAACCTCACCGACGGCAAGCTCATCGAGGCCGACCACTTCGATCAGTCGAAGTGGTCGGTGCCAGGAGACGAGCAGGCTTGGATTCAATTCAAGCTTCCGGCGAAGTCCGAGATCTCGAACATCGACATCAACTTCAACACGCTGGATCAGCGGTACATCAACACGCCCAAGACCATGAAGATCCAAACCAGTGTCGACGGCGTGACCTGGAATGATGCCGGCACCGTCAACGGCCCCACGGGCACCGCCTATTTCGGGTTCTACAACCAGTATCCCCTTAGCGCACAAGCCCAGTACGTGAAGCTGGTGTTCGACGGCGGCTCGAACGGGTCAATGACCGACCTGCTCGAGGTAGCCGTCAACGGAGGATAGGTGACACGGTGACCGGTCAGCGTCGTGGTCTTCATCGGTGACGACGCTGGCCGGTTGCCAACGAAGGAGAAGCAGAGCCGGCGCCAGCGCCTCGCCGAGTCCCGCGTCGTACGCTCGGCAGAAGGCCCAGAACATCCGCCCGTTGGCCGCGCCGGATGCATCTCCCCGCTACGGATCTGGAACGGATGTCCGTCGAGGAGGAACTGACTTCCGTCGGCAGTGAATCCGTAAGAGTGACCGTTGCCCGTCGGCGACGCCGCACGGGGGGAACTTCACACCTGGGCCTGCCCCCTGCCCGGCGGCCGGCAGGAGTGGGACCGCCTGGTCCGCGAGCGCACCGGCAGCGCGCACGGGGATCATGGCTGAGTCCGAGCTTCCCGCACACGGGACCGCCCCGGCCGAATGTGCGGCCGGGGCGGAACGGGCACCGCAGTTTCGCGGTGCCCGGGGGCTGCCGTGGGCTAGCCCAGGGAGGCGATGGCCTCGTTGAACGTCGCCGACGGGCGCATGACGGCCGACGCCTTGGCGGCGTTCGGACGGTAGTAGCCACCGATGTCGACCGGCGAGCCCTGCACCGCGATGAGCTCGTCGACGATCGTCTGCTCCTGCTCGGTCAGCGTCTTGGCGAGACCCGCGAACGCCTCCGCGAGCTGCGCGTCTTCGGTCTGCTTCGCCAGCTCCTGGGCCCAGTACATGGCCAGGTAGAAGTGGCTGCCGCGGTTGTCGATGCCGCCCAGCTTGCGGCTCGGCGACTTGTCCTCGTTGAGGAAGGTGCCGGTGGCGCGGTCGAGGGTGTCGGCGAGCACCTGGGCACGCGCGTTGCCCGTCGTCTGCGCCAGGTGCTCGAAGCTGACCGCGAGCGCGAGGAACTCACCCAGGCTGTCCCAGCGCAGGTAGTTCTCCTTGACCAGCTGCTGGACGTGCTTGGGAGCGGAGCCACCGGCGCCGGTCTCGAACAGGCCGCCGCCGTTCATCAGCGGGACGACCGAGAGCATCTTGGCGCTCGTGCCGAGCTCCAGGATCGGGAACAGGTCGGTCAGGTAGTCACGCAGCACGTTGCCGGTGACCGAGATGGTGTCCTCGCCCCGGCGGATGCGCTCCAGCGAGAACGCGGTCGCCTCGACCGGCGACAGGATCTCGATCTGCAGCCCCTCGGTGTCGTGGTCGGCGAGGTACGTCCTGACCTTGGCGATGAGCGTCGCGTCGTGCGCGCGGCCCTCGTCCAGCCAGAACACGGCCGGGTTGCCGGTCGCGCGGGCGCGGGTGACGGCGAGCTTGACCCAGTCCTGGATCGGCAGGTCCTTGGTCTGGCACATGCGGAAGATGTCGCCGGCGGCGACCGCCTGCTCCAGCACCACGTTGCCGGAACCGTCGACGACGCGGACCGTGCCCGGGGCGGCGATCTCGAAGGTCTTGTCGTGGCTGCCGTACTCCTCGGCCTTCTGCGCCATCAGACCGACGTTCGGCACCGAGCCCATCGTCGACGGGTCGAACGCGCCGTGCGCCCGGCAGTCGTCGATGACGGCCTGGTAGACGCCCGAATAGCTGCTGTCCGGCAGGACGGCCAGGGTGTCGGCCTCCTTGCCGTCCGGGCCCCACATGTGGCCAGAGGTGCGGATCATGGCCGGCATGGACGCGTCGACGATGACATCGCTCGGCACGTGCAGGTTGGTGATGCCGCGGTCGGAGTCGACCATCGCCAGGGCGGGACCCTCGGCGAGCTCGGCCTCGAAGGACGCCTTGATCTCGGCGCCCAGGTGCGGCACGCCGTCCAGGCCGTTCAGGATCGTGCCGAGGCCGTCGTTCGGCGACAGACCGGCGGCGGTCAGCGCCTGGCCGTACTTCGCGAACGTCTTCGGGAAGAAGGCACGCACCACGTGGCCGAAGACGATCGGGTCGGAGACCTTCATCATCGTGGCCTTCAGGTGCACGGAGAAGAGCACACCCTCGGCCTTGGCGCGGGCGATCTGCGCCTCGAGGAACTTGTGCAGGGCCGCCGCCCGCATCACGGACGCGTCGACGACCTCGCCCGCGAGCACGGGTACCGACTCGCGCAGGACGGTGGTGGTGCCGTCGTCACCGGCGAGCTCGATCCGCAGGGAGCCGGGCTCGGCAATGACGGCGGACTTCTCGGTGGAGCGGAAGTCGTCGGCGTTCATCGTCGCGACGTTCGTCTTCGAGTCGGCCGTCCAGGCGCCCATGCGGTGCGGGTGCGTCTTGGCGTAGTTCTTCACCGACGCGGGGGCACGGCGGTCGGAGTTGCCCTCGCGCAGGACCGGGTTGACCGCGCTGCCCTTGATCTTGTCGTAGCGCGCGCGGACGTCCTTCTCCTCGTCCGTCTGCGGGTCGTCCGGGTAGTCCGGCAGCGCGTAGCCCAGCTGCTGCAGCTCGGCGATGGCCGCCTTCATCTGCGGGATCGACGCCGAGACGTTCGGCAGCTTGATGATGTTGGCGCTGGGCGTCTTGGCCAGCTCGCCGAGCTCGGCGAGAGCGTCATCGATGCGCTGGTTCTCGTCGAGGTGCTCCGGGAAGCTGGCAATGATCCGCCCCGCCAGGGAGATGTCGCGGTTCTCCACGGTGACCCCGGCCGTCGAGGCGTACGCCTCGATCACAGGCAAGAACGAATACGTCGCCAGGGCCGGGGCCTCGTCGGTGTGCGTATAGATGATGGTCGAGTCAGTCACCGGGTGCTCCGCTCCACGTCTGCAACATTGCTTGATATCAAGATATCCCGTGACCGCCGCCTGTTCGACAGGGCCCTGCTGACCGGGCGGCGGTCCGTGAAGATCATCTGTGGGCGGATCCGGGCAGTGGCCCCGACGGTCGGAGCGGGCACGGGTGGGACGAGCGCCCGCCCGCGTCGTGTCAGTCGTCGATCGCCGCCCCGTACAGCGCGTCCAGGGACGGACCGCCGAAAGCGCGCGCCCCGTAGTTCCACGAACCGGAGGTCGTCACGCCGCCGGTGCCCGCGGAGAAGACCCAGACGTAGCCGTCGTTCGTGTTCTCACCGGGCGCCGAGACGAGCAGGCCGAAGCGTCCGTCGTCGTTGGGGTCGGTGAAGGAGACCTGGCCGCCGAACTTGTCGCCCTTCTCCACTGTGCCGGGGACCTTCGCGGTTCCCTGTGTCACCGACAGCGCGCCGGTGGCGGTCAGCCCCCGGGCCGAGCCGCGCAGCACCGTGAAGGCGCCCGCGTCCGCGACGCTGCCGACGTCCTCGCCGGAGATGCCGATCGCCAGGTCCGCGAATCCGTCCTTGTTCGTGTCGCCGATGGAGAGGTCGGTGCCGAAGCCGTCGCCCCGCTCGTTCGCTCCCGGTACGCCGGGAGAGTTCTGGGTCCACCAGACGGGCGGGGTGCCAGGGCCCTTCTGGCCCGCGGGGCCGGCCGCGCTGCCGTAGTAGACGCCGACCAGACCGCCGGTCATGCTCTCGCCGCCGTCGTCCGGGCTGTGCGGCTCACCGGTGGCCAGGTCGTCGTATCCGTCGCCGTTGATGTCGCCTGAGGCGACGACCGGGCCACCGCGTACCGCGGTGACCGGCAGCGGCTCGTCGTCGGAGGCGGTGCCGGGGAGGATGTACGACCAGCCGTGCCCCGGCTCGGCGCCGACGCTGGTGCCGGAGACGACCAGGTCGGCGTAGCCGTTGTTGTCGTAGTCGCCGGTCGTCATCGACGCGGGCCGGATGCCGGGCGCCTCGGCTGCGGCGGACCCGTTGCGCGCCTTCTTCGACGGCGCGGAGAGCGTCGTACGCGACTTCTGTACGGGCTGCCGCGTCTGCGGGCCGACACTCTTCGGGCTGGGCTCGGTGGCCGGCTCGAACTGATACATGGTCAGTCCGACCGAGTCCATGACTGCCAGCAGATCGCCCGGGGTGGTGTCGGAGAACCGGGCCGCGGCGAGCGACGCGCCGAACTTTCCGCCCGCGGTGGGCACTTCGGCCTGCAGCCAGTTGCTCACCGACCCGCTGAGCCCCTTCGGCGTGCCCCACAGGACGACGACGCCGCCCGCGTTGGAGACGGTGCCGATGTCCTCGCCGGGGATGCCGATGACCGCGTCGTCGTAGCCGTCGCCGTCCAGGTCGCCGGTGGCCAGAGTCTTGCCGAAGCCGTCGCCGGCCTCGGCGGCGCCGGGCACACCCGAGGTGTTCTGGCTGAAGGCCCTGACGTTCGAGGTGCCCATGCCCTTGGGTCCGCCGTACTGCACGGTGACCATGCCCGCGCCCTTGTGCCCGCCGACGGCCGCACCGGGAGCGCCGACGAGCACGTCGTCGTAGCCGTCGCCGTTGAAGTCGGTGTTGCGGTCGTTCGCGTGGGTGCCGCCGGGAGTCCCGGCGTACGCGGACGGGGCGGCGGCGATGGCCGCCCCTGTCACGAGGAGAAACGATGCCGCGGCAACGGCGGCCGAGCGGTGCTTGCGCATGAGCGGCTCCTTGGTTCGCGAAGGGCCGGGCTTGCTCGGGGGCGCGGGGGGTATCCGGAAAGGGCCCGTTCCTTGTCCGGTGCCGTGTTTGACAGCGCATGGGGCACAAGGGTTGTACGCAGAATGTGCCCGGATTTCCGAAGATGATCCCGACGCCGCGGTTGCCGTCCTTGAGACGCCCCCTATGCCTCCGGGGTGCCGGGCGGCACAGCAGGGCGGCCGGGGAGGGGCGGGCGCCGAATCGGGTGGTGAAGGCGATGCCGGCCGCGTACTCGGTGGGCAGGCACTGACCCTTGGTAGTGGGCGCCGCCGGTTGCACCGACCGGGCGACTTCACATCCTGTCGCCCCGACTCTGCTTTCGGCAGGTCGGAGGCCGGTCTCTCATCCGTGGGAGGGGGGCCTTCCGTGCGTCCGGGGCCGCTGCAGCCGGGCCGCGAGCTCCACCGGCAGGACGTCCCGGTTTGCCGGAGTGAGCTGGACGACCTCGATGTCGGCGCGCCGCTTGAGGGCGTCGGTGAACGGATCGCGGTGCGTGTGGACCGTGGCGACGACGTCGACCTCTGCGACGAACAGCGCGTCGACCGCGTGCCGGAACGCCGTGCACGCCAGTTCCATCCGCCCCAGCTCGTCGATGAGCACCAGCCGCCCGGTAGCCTCCTCGGTTGCTGCCGGCCGAAGCGACGGCAGCGCCAGTCGTTCCATGACGCCCAGGTCGACGCCGTATTTCCCTACCCGTGGCGGACCGGGCAGGTCGACATGGGCGAGTACCTCCCGCCGGCCTGCCAGAGTCTCCAGGGCGAATCCGACGCGGGCGCCGGATTGCCGGATCTCCTCGGTGGTGAAGCCGGTGGCCGCGTGGGTGGGCAGCAGCGCGGCCAGCCGACGGAGGGCGGTCGTCTTGCCCGCACCAGGGCGGCTCTCGAGCAGGATCCTTGTCGGCACACTGCCATCTTCACCCCCGCTTCCAGCGGCGGCCCGGGTGGGCTCGGCCGAACGGGGGGTTTTGGGGTGCGGACCGGTGCCGGTGCCGCCGTTGCGGGTATGGCGGCGCGCATGAGCGGAATTGAACTGAGCAGCACCGCGTTCGACGACAAAACGGTGATCCCCCGTCGGTACAGCGGGGAGGGTGAGAACATCTCACCGCCCCTGACCTGGTCGGGGGTGCCCCACGAGGCCACGGAGCTGGTGCTCCTGTGCGAGGACCCGGACGCGCCGGGGACGACCTTCCTGCACTGGCTGGTGACCGGCATCGATCCGGGGACCACCGGGGCGGCGGAGGGCCAGAAGCCCCTGGGGGGCCTGCCGTGGCCCAACGGCTTCGGCCGCGTGGGCTGGGGAGGGCCGATGCCTCCACCGGGGCACGGGCCGCACCGCTACTTCTTCCGCCTGTACGCCCTGTCCGAGCGGCTGCCGCTGCACGACCACCCGGGCGCCGAGGACGTGCACCGCGCCCTGAAGGGCAGGGAGCTGGCCTCCGGCACCCTGGTCGGGACCTATCAGCGCTGAGCGCGGCACCGCTGGTCGTAGCCATGGGCGCCGTACAGCCGGACGAACCGGGCCGCGGTGACCGTCCTGCGTTGCACCAGGCCGCGGGCCCGCCGCTCGTACAGCTCGACGCGCTCCTGCCCGCCCTGCCCGATCGGCTGGACGAGCCGGCCACCGGTGCGGAGCTGATCCACGAGCGGCTCAGGCACTCGCGGGAAGGCCGCGCAGACGATGACGGCGTCGTACGGGGCACGGGCCGGCATCCCGAGGGTCCCGTCGCCGAGTACGACCTCGGCATTGCCGACGCCCTGCCCGGCCAGCCGCAGGCGGGCCTCGTCGACCAGGTCGGGCCAGCGCTCGACGCTGACGACGTACGCGGCCAAGCGGGCCAGCAGCGCGGTCTGCCAGCCGTATCCGGTCCCGACCTCCAGGACCTGTTCGTCTCCGGTGAGGCCGAGAGCGGAGACCATCATGGCGATCAGCGAGGGCTGGGTGGTCACCTGCCCGTGGGGGAGCGGAACGGGCGTGTCCCGGTACGCGCATGCCACCTCGTCCGCGGGGACGAATTCCGCCCGGGGGATGCTCCGTACGGCCGTCAGGAGACGGTCGTCGGTCACACCCACGGCGCGGGCCGCGCGGACCAGGTACTCGGGGGTCCCTTCATGGGCCATCGGACCACGGGGCCGTGGCGGTGGCGTCGGCGGCCCCGATCGTGGTGCGTTCCAGTCTGACCACGATCCCCTTCGACGTCGGCGTGTTGCTGATCTCGGCCGTACTGCCTCCTGCTCCTGTCCATGTGCCCCATCCGCCGCTCGTCCGCCGCGCTGCGCCCAAGCCCAGTGTCGGCACGTTCCGCGCGCGGCGCGATCCGGGGCGGTCGGGCGCAAGGGGCGACCCGTGATCCGGGAGGCGCAGCGCGCCGGCGTCAGGACGGGGTCCCCTGATCGGTGTACCGCAGCAGGGCGCCCACGCCCTCGTGCAGCCTCAGCTTGCTCTCCGGTACGACGACCAGCTCGGCACCGGTGCCGACGAGGGCCCGGACGAGGGCCTCGTCGGCGCGTTCCTCGCGCGGGGCCCGCACGCCGAAGGACATCAGCTCCGCCTCGGTCAGGGCGAGCTGAGTGGGCTGGGAGCCCGCCCAGAGCCGCAGCGAAGACCCTGGCGGCCGGTTCAGCAGCAGTGCCGCGACCTGGCCGCGCTGGAGGGCGGCGACGGTGGCGGCCAGCCCCTCCGCCATGGGTCCGTCCAGGGCACGCCGGCCGATGAAGATGTCCACGAGTTCCCGGTCGTGCGCGGCCATGCGGCCGCGGAAGACGCCGTCGAGCTGCGGCTCCAACAGGGCGCGTCCGGTGTCGGTGGGGGTCCGGCCGCCCACGCGTACGACCTTGTCCCGCAGGGTGTGCGGGAGGCGGCGGATCAGTACGTTGCACGCCCACTCGTCCCCGCCCACGACGACGGCGTCGGCATGGGCGCGCCGCGCCCGTTCGTCCAGCCGGTGGCCGAGCCGGAGGGAGGTGTGGTGCCAGGTCGCCACCGCGACCCTGCGGTGCAGCCGCTCACCCGGGGTGACGGTGGACGCGGGCCAGGTGCCGGTCTCCGCCTCCAGAGTTACCCAGCCGTGGGTCTCGGCGGTCGGAAGGCCGCCGTAGTGGACGACTACGGCCATGTAGGGGATCTCCGGAACGTGCTGGGTGACCAGGGGCATCGCGTCCGGCAGGGTGCTGTAGCGCGCGGAGTCGTGCTCGGGCGGCCTGGGCAGCTCCCCGTCCAGGACGAGCGTGCCGTGGGCGGCGAAGATGGCCTGACCGTGCACCCCCGGCACCTCTGTGTCGGCGCCGACCACCTCCTCCAGTACGTTCAGCAGCGCCCGGTCCGAGCCCTGACGGGAGAGACTCTCGCGCAGCCGCCGCCAGCGCAGCGCGATCGCCCGCTCGGGATGCTCGACGTCTCGGGAGGTGTCCAGGTACACGGAGGCGAACGGGCCCGGCTCCGCGTAGAGGGGATCAAGGAACGACAACCTCATCGCCACTCCTCGTCGATGTTCTCCCCTCCTTTGATGATGCGCGCCCCGGGGGGCGATGGAGCTCGACAAGCGCAAAGCGGTGCGGAATGCGGGGCGGTCAGGCGCCGGCCGGCAGCAGCCCTTCGATCTCGCCGAGCCAGCCTTCCCTCTCAGCCTCGGTGATCCGGTCGTGGAGGTTGTCGCGCATCTCTGCCAGTCGGCCCCGTTGGGCAGGATCCGGCAGTCCGCCCTTGCAGGCCAGCAGAGTTGCGATGCGTGTCGCGGCGATCCGGGCATCCTTGCGCGAGCTCACCGGCCCGGCCTCGGTCGCGCCGGGCCGCCAGCCGGTGAGACGCCGGGCCGTCACGGTGGTCTTGGTTCGGCGCAACGTCTCCGCCTGCGCCCTGCCGCGCCCCTCGGCCACGGCTTCGGCCAGGTTGGCGAACACAGCCGTCAGCCAGAGCCATGCGGTGATCACCCACGCGAAGACGCTCGGTGACCGGATCGCCGACAGCGTGGTGAGCAACGCCCCGGCGTTCAGTTCCCGTGTCACTTGTGCGGGACGGAGCCCGTAGCTCAGGGGGTCGTATCCGCGGTACGGCGCGGCCTCGATGAGCGCGTCGAGCTATGCGATCTCGTCTTCGAGGGTCATCACCTCTTGGCGAGGTGGGCCACCCTGCGGTGGCGTCGGGGCTCACCTGCGCCTTCAAGTTGGCATCTGGCCATCACAGCACCGCCCGGCCGTATTAACCAGGGGTTTCTTTCAAGCACGAACCATCCGGCACATGAAGGTCCCGTCTGCCGTCGCCGCAGTACTCACCCCTGCGCTCGCATTCACCTCCCTGGCCGCCACCGCTTCCGCGGCCTCCGCGGACTCCGCCCCCGCCTCGACATCCGCCGCGCAGCACATCCCGTTCACCGACGCCACGGTCACGGCCGACGACGACGGCTCGTACAGGATCGTCTGGAAGGCACCCGGTGCGCACGAGGTCGCCATCCACGCGAACGGCCGCGTGGTCGCCCGCGGCGGGGCAGAGGGCAAGGCCACGGTGCGCGGGCTGCCCGCGGCCGACCGGCAGTGGTTCAACCTGGTGCCGGACCGCGGTGCGCCGCTGCGCATCGCCGACCGGCTGGTCAAGCTGGAGGGGACCGTCAACTTCCGGGACGCGGGCGGCTACCGCACCCGCGACGGCCAGTGGGTCAAGATGGGCGAGATCTACCGGTCCGACGCTCTGGACAAACTCACCGACGCCGACCTCGCGAAGCTGCACCGCCTGGGCATCGGTACCGACTACGACCTCCGCATGAAGTCCGAGCGCGCCCCCGCGCCTGACCGCGTGCCCGCCGGAGCCACCTACGTCGTCGCCGATGTGCTCGCCGGCTCGGCCACCTTCACCACCATGCCGACTTCCGAGGATGCGGCGGTGCGGATGATGGTGGACGGCGAGAAGTTCATGGTGAGCGGCGACAGCGCGCGGGCTGCGTACGGCCAGGTCTTCGCCGGGATCGCGAACGACGACGCGCGCGCCGTGGTCTTCCACTGCACGGCGGGCAAGGACCGTACCGGCTGGTCGAACGCCGCCCTGCTGACGGCGCTCGGCGTGCCGCGCACAACGGTGATGGCGGACTACCTGGCCAGCAACGACTATCGCGCCGCGGCCAATCAGGCCGCTCTCGACCACATGACCTCGGAGCAGGCCAAGATCTACAAGCCGCTCCTCGACGTCCGCCCCGAATATCTCAACTCCGGCTTCGACGAGGTCCAGGAGAAGTACGGCTCCTTCAACTCCTACCTGAAACAGGGACTGGGCATCGACGCGGGCGACCTGCGCGAGCTGAAGCAGGACCTGCTGGTCGGCTGACGCCCGCTGTTTCAGGCTCTGACACACGCAATTGAGAAAGGCCGAACCACCCATGCAACGACGTAACTTCGCCGCCGCTCTGACAGCCGCCATCGCCGCACCCGCGCTGGTCGGCGCCACCCCCAGCCAGGCCCAGGAGCGCACCGCCGCCTCCGGCGATGACACCGCGCTGCTGCACAGCATGCTCGCATCCCTGTCCAAGGAGCTCGACGACAAGGACACGGCCCGCGCCGTCGTCCCGCACCTCTACGACGTCGGCTTCGACTGGCACCCTGAGACGATTCCCTTGGCGGACATCGACTTCATCGTGGCGTACGGCTTCGGGAACCGGGCGCCGGCCGGGGGCGGCGACCCGACGAAGGTGCTCTACGAGCCGGGCCCGGTCAATGAGGAGCTGGCCGATACCGTGGCGAGGATCCGGGCGGTGCGCAACATCCCGGTGTACGCGCAGTGGGAGATCGCGCGGTTCCTGGAGTCCAAGTACCACATGACACATGTGACGTCGATCGAGCCGGTGATCGCGGCGGACGGCACGATCACTTATCTGAGCACCGACGGAGTCGCCGCCCAGGTCCTGGCAGACCGCAAGCAGTTGCCCGGCGGCATCGGCACCGCAGGTGTGGTCGGCTTCCGCGATCACATCAAACGCTGTGTACAGACCACGCGGGACCGGGGCATGAAGGCGTACGCTCCGCGCGGCTTCGACATGCCGCACACGTACGACGCCAAGTCCGGTCAGGCCTGGACGCGGCGGCGGGATCTCTACCTGGTCCACGACATGTTCGCCCAGTGGGGGGTGCTGCGGCAGAAGCTGATCGCTCAGGCCTACCCCAACGGCTGACGGTGCCCTCCGGCAGGTCCACCGCGCGACGCACGAAGTCGACGACTGTCTCCGGGATCTCGTCCAGCTTCGGGAAGCACCCCATGCGCTGGTACGACTTCAGCGCCAGCAGCAGGGCCAGCAGGCGCTCGTCTCCATCGGTCGGAGCAGAAGCCCACTCGACCTCGTCACGGCGCGAAGAACAGATGCAGCTCATGCGCGGTGATCAGCCGTTTGAACCGCGGATACGCGGTCCTCTCGATCGAGGTCACAACCGACCCCAGTGGTAACGCCGCGCTCCTGAACCGAGGCGAGCACCTTCACCGCCGGCGGCGCTGCCGCGGGGCCCACCCGGCGCTTTCCGTGAGGGCCGGGGTCACGCCCGCCGAAGGAGGGGAACGGGGTGACGCCAAAGTCGCAGAGGTGACTATGTGTATGTGATCGGCTACTTTGTGGTCGTGATTCCGGGGATGTGCAGCAGGGCGGTGAGGCGCCAGGTGCGGGCAGCGTTGTTGTTCGCCCTGCTCCTGCTGGTCGGCTGTCATCTGGTGGGCGCTCTGCACGGGCCGGGGTTCGCCACCCTGTCCGCGCACGCGGCCGTCGACGGCTGCTCGCACGCCGCGGCGGAGCACCGCGCGGACCGAGCGCCCGACCACGGTGACGGCCACACGGACGTGGTCGACCATGCCGTGGACCGGCTTCGTAACCCGGCGGACCGCGCCGTCACCGATCCCGGCGACACGGCGCCTCTCGCATACACGCCCCGCGCGGTGTCCGGCCCGTCCGATCGCGAGGGCCCGGAACCCTTGAGGGGCGATACCGGCGGCAGCCAGGCGACTCTGACCCGGCTCTGCGTCCTGCGGCGGTAGGCCGCGCCCGCACGCCTTCTCTTTCCGTGCCCGTGTCCGCGCAGGCACGGTGGGGAGCAGAGGCGTGCTCGCGTGCCCGTGACCCGTCTGCCTCGCACACCCTGCTTGCTCCGGTGTGCACCAAGGAGCGTTGCCGACCATGCACGTCCCCCTGCTCGAAAACTTCTGCGCGAACTCACTCGCCCCCGCGCCGCCGGTCGCCCGCGGCGCCCACCAGTTGGTGGGCAACACCCCGGTCCTGTGGGTGGGTGAGCCTTTCGCGCCTGCCGGACGGGGCTTCTTCGCCAAACTGGAGGGAGCCAACCCCGGAGGCATCAAGGACCGGCCCGGCCTGCACATGGTCCGGGAAGCCCGTCGCCGTGGCGCTCTGCGGCCCGGAGCCCCGATCATCGAGTCCTCCAGCGGCACCCTCGCGCTCGGCCTGACCCTGGCCGGTCTGACCCACAACCATCCGGTCACCGTTGTCACCGACCCCGGCATGGAACCGGCGATGCTGCGCCTTCTCACCACGCTGGGCGCCGAGGTGCAGCAGGTGGCCGCCCCGCATCCGGCCGGCGGCTGGCAGCAGGCCCGCCGCGAACAGGTCGCCGAGCTGCTGGACGCGAACCCGGGAGCGTGGTGCCCGGACCAGTACCACAATCCCGACAACGTCGCCGCGTACGCGCCCCTGGCCGCCGAACTCATCGCCCAGCTCGGCCGCATCGACGTACTCGTCGCCTCGGTCGGCACGGGCGGCCACTCAGCAGGGATCAGCACCGTGCTTCGGGAGAACTTCCCCGATCTGGCGCTGATCGGGGTCGACGCGACCGGCTCGACGATCTTCGGCCAGCCCGCCGCCGCGCGCCTGATGCGCGGCCTGGGCTCCAGCATCCACCCGGGCAACGTCGACTACCGCGCTTTCACCGAAGTCCACTGGGTCGCCCCCGCCGAAGCCGTCTGGGCCTGCCGCCAACTCGCCCGCCACCACTACGCCTCGGGCGGCTGGAGCGTCGGCGCGGTCGCCCGGGTCGCAGGATGGGCGGCCCGCACCCGTCCCTCCGGCACCCGCATCGCTGCGATCTTCCCCGACGGCCCCCACCGCTACCTGGAAACCATCTACAACGACGCCTGGTGCCAGGAGCACCAGCTGCTCGGCCACCTTCCGCCCGAGGACCCCGACACCATCGACGACCCGGCCGAACACACCGTGCGGCACTGGACGCGCTGCGGCCGCGTGACCGACCCGCTGGATCGCACCGCCCCCGCAGGCGTTCGCACCGTGGTGGGTGTCCGGTGAAGCAACTGTGCGTGCGCGTGCGCTCCTTCGACCCCGGTCTCCAGCTGCTGATGTTCAATCAGTTCGGTATCAATCTCGGCTTCTACATGCTGATGCCCTACCTCGCCGACCACCTCGCCCACGGCCTGGGCCTGGCAGCCTGGGCGGTCGGCCTGGTGCTCGGCGTGCGCAACCTCTCCCAGCAGGGGATGTTCTGGCTCGGCGGCACCCTCGCCGACCGGATCGGCTACAAAGCCCTCATCCTGACCGGCTGCGGCCTGCGCACCGGCGCATTCGCCCTGCTGGCCCTCGCCGACACCCTCCCGGCGCTGGTCATCGCGTCCGCCGCCACCGGGCTCGCCGGGGCCCTGTTCAACCCTGCCGTCCGCGCCTACCTCGCCGACGGAGCGGGCGAGCGCCGAGTGGAGGCATTCGCCGCCTTCAACGTCTTCTACCAGGCCGGCATCCTGCTCGGCCCCCTTGTGGGCCTTGCCCTGCTCGCCTGGGACTTCCGCCTCGTGTGTACGGTCGCGGCCGCAGTCTTCGCGCTGCTCGCCGTCGTGCAGGCCCGTGCCCTGCCCCCGTGCGGCCCGGCCGCCGACGCCGAGCGCGCGGGCGGGCTGCGCGGTATCGCCGCGGACTGGCGGACCATCGCCACCAACCGGCCCTTCGTCCTGTTCTCCGCCGCGATGGCCGGCTCGTACCTCCTGGCTTTCCAGACCTACCTAGCCCTGCCCCTGCAGGCCCGCACCCTTCTCGGTGAGGACAGCGGCACCGCCATGGGCGTGATTTTCGCGGTCTCCGCCCTGACCGCTGTCGCCGGACAACTGCGACTTACCGCCTGGGCCGGAAAACGCCTCGATGGCCCCCAAGCCATCGCGATCGGCCTCGTCCTGATGGGCGCAGCCTTCCTGCCTCTGCTGCCCGGCCCCTACCATCGGGCCGACGGGCTGTCGGCCGGGGGAGGGATGACCGGCCTCGTGCTCTGCGCGGGCCTGCTGGCCGTCGGCTCGGCGCTGCTGTACCCGTTCGAGATGGACACCCTGGTCCGGCTGTCCGGCGAGCGGCTGGTCGCCACGTACTACGGCGCGTACAGCACCGTCTCCGGAATCGCGGTGGCCGCAGGGAATCTGGGCGTGGGAGCCCTGTTCGACCTCGCCGCCCGCCTGGGCACACCATGGCTGCCCTGGGCGGCGCTGGCCGCCGTGGGCGGCGGTTGCGCGGCGGCCCTGACCGCACTGCGCCGCACGGGCCATCTCGACCCTGCCGCCGGTGTCCCGGCGCCGGCGGTGGCCTGAGCCCCTGGCCGGGCGTGCGCCTCACGCGTGGGGCGCACGCCCGGTCAACCGATGATCGGCCAGCTCCAGGGCTTCGGCCACCACACGTCGCAGATGCCCGTCCGGCAGCGTGTAGATCACCCGGCGGCCCTCCTTGCGGGTCGTCACCAGCCCGGAGATGCGCAATCGGGCGAGATGCTGGCTGACCGCCGGCCGGGCCGCTCCTACGGCCTCCGCCAGCGAGGTGACGTCCGCCTCATTCGCTGCCAGGGCATGCAGCAGCGCCAGACGGGTGCGGTCCGCCAGAAGACCCAGGACCTCGGCCGCGACCAGGAAATGCTCAGTGCCCACGTCTCGCGGCTGCGAACCCTGCGCAGATGATAGATGCATGCGTGCATTCATACGCACATAATAGGCGGGTGGGATCTCCGCCCACACCGCCGCCTGACGAAAGCGAGCGCGCCGTGAGCCAGCAGCACCACCATGGTCACGCCGAACCGGGTGCCGGGCACGGGCATGACCACGGTCACGAGGACGCGCACGACCACGGGTACCCGCAGAGCCGCGAGCGCGACGGCTCGCGCTGGTCGCGGGTGCGGCACCAGGTCTCCCATGTGGTCACGCCGCACAGTCACGAGGCCATGGACAAGGTCGACTCGGCGATGGAGACCTCCAGGGAGGGGATGCGCACCCTGTGGCTGTCCCTGGGCATCCTGGGGGCGACCACGGTGATCCAGGCGGTCGTCGTCGTGCTGTCGGGGTCGGTCGCGCTGCTGGGCGACACCCTCCACAACGCCGCCGACGCATTGACCGCCATCCCTCTGGGCATCGCGTTCGTCCTGGGCCGCCGTGCGGCGAACCGCCGCTACACCTACGGTTACGGACGCGCCGAGGACCTGGCCGGCGTCGCCATCGTGCTCACCATCGCCGCATCCTCCGCCCTGGCTGCGTACGAGGCGGTCGACCGGCTCCTCGGGCCCCGCGACATCACCCACCTGTGGGCGGTCGCCGCCGCCGCGGTGGTCGGCTTCATCGGCAACGAATGGGTGGCCCGCTACCGCATCCGCACCGGCCGCAGGATCGGCTCCGCCGCCCTCGTCGCCGACGGACTGCACGCCCGCACCGACGGCTTCACCTCGCTCGCCGTCCTCCTCGGCGCCGGCGGCGCGGCACTCGGATGGCGGGCCGCCGACCCGATCGTCGGGCTGGTCATCACCGTCGCGATCCTCATGGTGCTGAGGGAAGCCGCCCGCGAGGTCTACCGGCGGTTGATGGATTCCGTCGACCCCGCCCTGGTCGACACCGCCGAAACCGCTTTGCGCGCCGTGGACGGCGTCCGAGACATCGGGCAGGTCCGCATGCGGTGGATCGGCCATGCGTTGCGCGCCGAGGCCGACATCGTCGTCGACCCGCAGCTCACCGTGGTCCAGGCCCACGCCCTGGCCGTCGCGGCCGAGCACGCCCTCATCCACGCCGTCCCCCGACTGGTCGGCGCCACCGTGCACACCGACCACACCGCCGCCCACGGCGACCCCCACGCCGCCCTTGCCCACCACTTCACCACCTGACCTCGGCACGTCCTGAGCCGCACCGTCACCGTCCCCGGGACGACCACGAAGACCCCGCTGCCCGCAGGGGCCGGCAGCGCGGAGGCCGACGGGTACACCGTCACCGTCAAGGGCGAGCCGATGGCCGGCATGGCCCACCCGCTGACCGTCACCGAGTCCAAGGACGGCGAGCCGGTCACCGATCTGCAGCCCTACCTGGACACCTACGCCCACCTGACCGCCTTCCAGGTGGGCGACGCCGCATTCGCCCACCTTCACCCGACCACCAAGGCGAACGGTGACCACGGTGGCCCCGACCTGGCTTTCCACGCCGAACTGCCCACCCCGTTCGTCACGCCGAGCCCGCAGCGCGCCGCCCCTTGTAATTGATCTTCATGGTGTCCATGTCCGTGGCGGTGGAGCGCAGTTCGCGGAAGCCGTAGCCGTACTCCTTCAGTGCCGTGTCCGCCCGGTCCTCGGCGATCGCCGACGCCATCTCCTCGCCGTCCTCGGCGTCCGACACGACCACGTACCGGAAGCTGAAGTGCTTGAGTACCGCGTCGTAGGTGAGTGAACCCTCCTCGGTGAACTGCATCGCCGCCAGGCCGTGCTGCTCGACCTCGGCCAGCAGTCGGGCGCGCGCGCCGTCCGTGAGGCCGTCAAAGGTGCCGCGCACGATCACTCGGTAGGTGTGCTGGGTACTCATCGTGTCCTGCCGCCTTCATCGCATGAGTCGTTGAGGATCAAGGCTACGGCGGCGAGGATGAGCGGCACGCGGAATATTGTCGTCGTCGACGCCCTGTCCAACCTCGGGCTGCGGCCGCCGGCTCCCGGCGCCGTCCCCGGCTGCTGCAGGCCGGCCGGCCCCGATCTCGACCCCGACGGGACCGCCGGAGCACTGCTCGCCGACCTGCTGGTGGCGGCTTTTGCCGAAGTCTGACGGCTGCGCCCTGGTCGGGGCGGCTTCCAGCGTGTTCCATGGTCATCGGGGGGCGCCCGGACCTGCGGCGGCCCGCGCGAGGGAGCGAGGTTGCCTTGGCCACGACCGTACGACGTGCCGTACTGACTCTGCCCGCCGCACCGCTGGGCCCGGAGAACCCGCTGCCGGCGCTGCGGCCGCTCGACGAGATGCATGTCGTCGACGACCGGGCCCGGGAAGGACTGCCGCGTGACATGGCACGGCAGATCGGCTACGAGCCGCTGGGCACCGTCCTGCCGGTCCGCATCCTCGACGGGTACGGGCGCGAGCGCACGCCCACCGGCCTGGACGCGATCATCATCGAGAACGACCGGCTGCGGGCCACCGTCCTGCCCGGGCTCGGCGGCCGGATCCACTCCCTCCATCACAAGCCGACCGGCCGCGAACTGCTCTACACCAACCCCGTCCTGCAGCCCGCCGACTTCGCGCTCAACGGCGCCTGGTTCTCCGGCGGCATCGAGTGGAACATCGGCGCCACGGGTCACACCACGCTGTCCTGCGCCCCGGTGCATGCCGCCCGTGTCCCTGCCCCCGACGGCGGTGAGATGGTCCGGCTCTGGGAGTGGGAGCGGCTGCGCGACCTGCCGTTCCAGGTGGATCTGTGGCTGCCGGAGGACTCCGGCTTTCTCCATGTCGGTGTACGGATACGCAACCCGCACGAGCACACCGTGCCCGTCTACTGGTGGTCCAACATCGCCGTCCCGGAAGGTGAACGCACCCGGGTCCTGGCCCCTGCCGACGAGGCCTGGCACTTCGGTTACGAGCGGACACTGACCCGGGTCCCCGTCCCGGTGACCGGTTCCGTCGACCGTACGTACCCGCTGCTCAGCGACTTCCCCGCCGACTACTTCTACGAAGTGCCCGACGGCGCCCGCCGCTGGATCGCCTCCCTCGACGCCGAGGGCCAGGGTCTTGTCCAGACCTCCACCGACCTGCTGCGCGGCCGCAAGCTCTTCGTCTGGGGCAACGGGCCCGGCGGACGCCGCTGGCAGCAGTGGCTCACCGAACCCGGCACCGTCGGCTACGCGGAGATCCAGGCCGGTCTGGCCCGCACCCAGCTGGAGCACATCCCGCTCGAACCCGGCGCCGAGTTCAGCTGGCTGGAGTCCTACGGTCCGCTGTCCGCGGACCCCCGGGTCGTGCACGGCGACGACTGGACCGCGGCCCGCGCCGAGACCGAGCAACGGCTGGCCGAGGCGCTGCCGCGGGCCGACGTCGATGCCGCGTACGCGGCCTGGCGTCCGTACGCCGACACAGAGCCCGGCGAGTCCCTCGCCACCGGCTCCGGCTGGGGCGCCCTCGAAGTCCGGCGCGCCGGATACAAGTTCCCCGGCACGCCGTTCGCCGAGTCCACCCTGGGCGAGCAGCAGGCGCCCTGGCTGCACCTGCTCGACCGGGGCGGCTTCCCCGAACCGCGCCGCGTGGCGCCGCCAGGACCGTCGCTGGTCTCCGCGCACTGGCGCGACATGCTGGAGACGGCAGCCGCCGAACCCCTCACCGAGTACCACCTCGGTGTCGCCCAGTGGCACGCCGGCGACCGTGCCCAGGCGGTCCGCAGCTGGGAACGCGGTCTCGCTCTCGCTCCGTCCCGCTGGCCGCTGCTGCGCTGCCTGGCCGTCGCCGCCCAGGAGGGCGGCCAGCGCGACCGGGCCGCCGACCTCTACACCGAGGCGTTCGGTGACCTGTGCGCGGAGTGCCGGGACGACGGCGATGCCTGGACGGCAGCCACCACCGCTCTCGGCCGCGAGACGATCGAGGCGCTGCTGGCGGCCGGGCGGACCGAGGACGCCCGGACGGTCTGGACCGGGTTGCGCCCGGCGATCCAGCAGCGTGGCCGGTTCCGCCTGCTGGAGGCCCGACTCCTGCTGGCCGAGGGCGATCGCGCTGCCGCCCGTGCCGTCTTCGACGAGGGCTTCGAGGTCGCGGACCTGCGGGAGGGGGCGGAGATTCTGGACGAGGTGTGGTCGGCGCTCACCGACGAGCCACTGCCAGATGTATACAACTACCGGATGCGCCCGAAGAGTTGACGGGACACACCGAGGAGAGGAGCGGCGCGTGATCGTCTGGGTGAACGGGGCGTTCGGCAGCGGCAAGACGACACTGGTGGCCGAACTGCACCGGCGGTGGCCCGAGGCCCTCGTCCACGATCCCGAGCAGATCGGTTACGTCCTGCGGGACATCGTGGAGGTACCGAGGGGTAACTTCCAGCATCTGCCGCTGTGGCGAAGGCAGGTTGCCTTGATGGCCATCGGGCTGGTCGAGGAGTACGGGCGGCCCGTCCTGGCCCCGATGACCGTCGTCGATCCGCAGTACGCGGACGAGATCTTCGGCGCCCTGGAAACAGCTGGAGTGACGGTCCATCACTTCTTTCTCGAGGTGCCCGCCGATGTCCTGGAGCAACGGCTCGATGCCCGGGTCGTCGCCCCGGACGACCCCGTACGCGACGAGGCCGCCCGGCGGTGGGGCAAGGCGCAGATCGCGCAGTGCGTGGCCGCGGTCGACACGCTGCGGGCCGGGACGGTGCTCCTGGACGGCGAGCGGCCCACGCGCGAACTGGCGGACAAGGTGCTGACGCACGTGGGCACGGAGCCGCAATAGGGGCGCCGCGACCGGAACCTGCCGGGTCAGACGGGCAGGTTCCGGTCGACGTACTCGAAGACCGAGCCGTCGGGGTGGACGGCGATCAGGTTCCGGCCGACCGGAGTCGGCACCGGGCCCGCGACGATCCGGGCGCCGACCCGGACGAGGGCCTCGTGGGCGTCGTCGACATTCTTCACCGCGATCGTCGCCGTCACCTTGCGCAGGATCTCAAGCTCCGACTCGGGGCCGCTCATCAGCAGAAAGCAGCTGATCGCGGCGACCGAGACCCCGCCGCGCTCGAAGCGCAGCGCCGAACTGGCCGTGAGGTCCTCGTAGAAGGCCACCGCGGCCTCCAGGTCATCGACGCAGATACGCAGCGTGGTTCCCAGAATTTCCATGCGGAACAGGGTAGTTGGCGGGTCGTAGCGATGTGATCGATTCCACCTGCCGGTCCTCGGCGGTGTCAGGCGCGGCAGAGCACCTCGCCGTGCGGGACCATGAACCATGCGTCGTCCTGCTCGCCCCAGGTGTGCCAGGCCGCCGCGATGTCGGTCAGCTGCTCGGCGGTCGCGTGGCCGCCGTCCACGGCCAGCTTCGCGTACACCGAGTCGACCGTGCGGTCCGCCCACAGGCCGCTCCACCAGGCGCGGTTCTCCGGTGTGGCGTAACACCAGGTGGCGGCGGACGGGGTGATGTCGGTGAAGCCGGCCTGCCGGGCCCAGGAGAGCAGTCGTCGGCCCGCGTCCGGCTCGCCGCCGTTGGCGCGGGCCACTCGTCCGTACAGCTCCTGCCACGCGTCCATGACGGGCATGTCCGGGTACCAGGTCATCGCCGCGTAGTCGCTGTCGCGGGCCGCGACGGTGCCGCCGGGACGGCAGACCCGCCGCATCTCGCGCAGTGCCTGTACCGGGTCGCCCACGTGCTGCAGCACCTGGTGGGCGTGCACGACATCGAAGGAGTCGTCGGGGAAGTCCAGGGCGTGTACATCGGCGGTGGTGAACTCGAGGTTGTCCAGGCCGCGTTCGGCGGCGAACTCGGCGGCCTGGTCCAGGATCTCGCGGGTGGTGTCGACGGCGGTCACCCTGCCGGGGGCGACCAGTGCCGCCAGATCCGCGGTGATGGTGCCGGGACCGCAGCCGACGTCCAGTACCGCCATGCCGGGCCGGAGTTCGCCGATCAGATAGGCCGCGGAGTTGGCGGCAGTGCGCCAGCGGTGCGAGCGCAGCACCGACTCGTGGTGGCCGTGGGTGTAGACGGCGGTCTCCTTCGGCATGGCTGTGCGTCCTCTCTCGGAGCGTGATGCGAAGCGCTGAGCGATGCGCCAACCGTACGCCGAGCTGTCGGATGGTGAGACAGTCGTCTTGACATATGGACGCACTTGGCAGTGGCTCACACAGGCATCGGGCAGTAGACCGTCAGCGCCTCCGGCAGCTTGTCGATCAACAACTCTCGCTGACTGTGCGCCACTTCGCCGTCGTATGCGTAAGGCGTTCCCGGGGTCAGGCCGGCGATCCGTACCTTGCGACGCGGTACCGCCGCATGAACGGGGGAGCGGGTCAAGGGGCCCGCGACCGCAGCCGCGAGGAGACGAAGGCCGGGCGTGCCGCCGCCGTGCACCACCCGGACGTCCAGCAGTCCGTCCGCGAGGTTGTGGCGCCGGCCGGGCGCAGGGCCCACCCGCCGGAACAGGCTGTTGCCCACGAACAGCAGCCACAACGGCCGCCGCCTGCCCTGAAGTTCGGCCTCCAGGGGGCGTTCGCCGCGCAGCACGTGGAGCGCCGCCACGACGCCTGCGGGCCAGCCACCGATGCGTGGCGCCCAGCGCTCGCGGGTCCGTACCAGCTCCGGATAGGCGCCCAGACTGAAAGCGTTGAGGAAATAGCCAGGTGCTCCGCCCGGCCCGTCCGGGCCCGGACGGAAGCGGCCCAGGTCCACCCGTACCGCATCGCCCGCGCCCAGCGCGGTGCACACGTCGTCCACTGTCTCGATACCCAGGTCGTAGGCGAAGTGGTTGAGGGTCCCGCCGGGGAACACCGCGAGCGGCACACCGTGCGCGGCGGCGACCGAAGCGGCGGTGTTGACCGTGCCGTCGCCCCCGCAGATCCCGAGCGCACGGCCCTGTCCGGCTGCCTTCTCCAGCTCGTCGGAGAGCTCGCCGGGCGCGCACTCCACCACCTCGGCGAGCGGCAGCGCGTCCCGTACCAGCGAGGCCGTGGCCGTCGCCGAGCCGGACCCCTGATTGACGACGACCACCAGGCCCCGGCCGCCCGGCAGGGCCGGCGCGTGGGCGGGCGGTCTGCCCGGCGCGGGCAGCTGTCCACGCGTCGGCACGACACCGCGCAGCGCGAACGCGGCTCCTGTGCCGAGCGCGGCACCGGCCAGCACATCACTCGGATAGTGGACCCCCGTATAGACGCGGGAGGCGGCGACGGCCAGCGCGAGCGGGGCGACCGCCGCGCCCCAGCCCTTCGATTCGAGGGCGACGCCCGTCGCGAAAGCCGCCGCCGACGCGGCATGCCCGGACGGGAAGGAGGTGGTGAACGGCTGCCGGGTGAGCCGACGTATCACCGGAACGGCGTCCAGTACCGGCCGCTCCCGGCGCACCACGCCTTTCCCCACGGTGTTGATCGCGGCCGAGGCCACGGCCAGCGAGGCCACCCCGCGGAGCGCGGCGCGCCGGGCCCGGGCGCTGCTGCCGAGGGCCGCCATGCCCGCCGCGGCGCCGAACCACAGCAGCCCGTGATCGGCGCTGCGGCTGAGCCGTGGCAGTACGGGGCCGACGCCCGGCCAGTGCCGGCCGGCCACGCTCCGGAAGACGGCGAGATCGCGCCGGTGCAGCCAGCTGCGGAGTCTGGTGGGTGAGGGGACGGAGAATGCGTTGCTCGGTGACGACACGGGAGTGCGGATACCTCTTTCGGCCGGGTCGAAGCAGCAGGCGCGCTCGCGCGCGGCTCTCCGGACGGAGACAGTGGTCACATGCCATCTCACCCTTCCGACCGCGACCTGCTCGACCGCCACTCCGAGGCGCTCCAGCTCTTCACGGACCGGGTGCACGCCGTGCGCGACGACCAGTGGTCCGCGCCGACGCCGTGCACCGAGTGGTCCGTCCGCGATCTGGTCGCCCATCTCACGTCCGAGCAGCTGTGGGTCCCGCCGCTGGTCACGGAAGGGCGTACGGTCGCCGACGTCGGTGACGCCTACGACGGTGACGTGCTGGGCGACGACCCCGTTGCCGTCTGGGACCGTGCGGCGGCAGGGGCGCGCGAGGCGTTCGCGGCACCGGGGGCGTTCAGGCGGACCGTGAACCTGTCGTACGGGGACACCGCCGCCGACGCGTACTGTGCGCAGATGGTGACCGACGCGGTGGTGCACTCCTGGGACCTGGCCCGGGCGATCGGTGCCGACGAGCGGCTGCCGGAGGATCTGGTCGCGTTCACGCGGCGCGAGGTCGGACCGTATGCGAAGGGGCTTTCGCAGACCGGTCTGTTCGCCCCGGCCGTCAGGACCGAGAAGGACGCCGACCCGCAGACCCAGCTGCTCGCACTCCTCGGCCGGCGAGTCTGACAAAGAGGCGGTAAAGGGGGCACATCGGCGTACCGGCAGGGTATCGGACCGGGTCGACGGCATTGCCGTGGCAAGTGCGCAGGCGGTGATCCGCTGGACCGAGCAGCGCGAGGAGGAGTCGGCGGTCCTCCCGGCCGCCGGCGCCGATGCCCTCTCCGGTCGGCTCGGACACCACGCGAGGGGGAAGTGATGCGCGGCCCTCGCCCCGAGGTGGCGGTACGGAAGCACGCCGAGCTCGGTGAGGGCCCCACCTGGGAACCGGCCACCGGACGGCGCACGGGCGACTCTGCCGGGCGGGCGGTGTCGCTCAAACCTCCGTATAAAGGGCCATGGGAGCGAGACGGCACAAGGCAGGGCGGGCCGGAGCCGGACAGGGTGACGGAGCGGCAGCGAAGGGGACCCGGGATGGTGCGGGAGCGGACCGAGCGGGCCGGGCCGGGAGGGGATGCCGGGCGTGCCCCGTGGATCCCTCGGGAGGATCGGGGGCCCGTACGCTACGGGCCGCCCGCCCCCGATCCGGGGCTGCCCGTGCTGCCCGAGCTGGCCCGTGTGCTCGCCGCAGCAGCCGGGCGCAGCGAGCCCGAACCGACCGGTGGCGGCGAACCCCTGCGCGAGGCGGCCGCCGCCTACTGGACCCGGCGCGGGCTGCGCGGCGGACCGGAGTGCATCGCCGCCGCCCCCGGCGCGTCGCCGCTGCTGCTCGCCCTGATCGCCGCGCACGGAGGTGATGTCCTCACGCCGCGCCCCTGTCCCGCCACCTGGATCCCGCAGGCCCGACTGCTCGGCAGGCCCGCCTACCATGTGCCGACCCCGGCCGAGTGCGGTGGCGTGCCCGACCCGTACGCACTGCTGGAGACTGTGCGAAGGGTGCGTGCCGAAGGCGGCCGGCCCCGGCTGCTGCTGATCTCCGTCGTCGACGACCCGACCGCCACCGTCGCCCCACCGGAACTCGTCCGCGAGGCGTGCGAGGCAGCCGTCGCCGAGGGGATGCACATCGTCAGCGACGAGACCTGGCGCGACACCCTCCACCGCCCCCACGACACGGTCCTGCTCAGCCCCGCCGAGATGTGCCCCGACGACGTCACCGTCGTCTGTGATCTGGCCGGGGCGCTGACCCCGTCCGCCTGGCCGGTCGCGGTCGCCAGATTCCCGGACACCGAACGGGCGGCGGTGCGGCACGCCCGTACCCTCGACATCCTCACCGCCCTGGGCGCCCTCGTCGCGGGCCCGGTCGCCGCCGCGGCCGCCCACGCGCTGACCGAACCGGAGGCCGTCACAGCCCGGGTCCGCCGGGCCGCCGCGCTGCAGGCGCAGGTCGCCGCCGCGGCCCACCGGGCGGTGCTCGCCTCGGGCGCGCTGGCCCGGCCTCCGCAGGCGGGCCGCCATCTCTACGCCGACCTGGGGCCGCTCCGGGCCCGGCTGGCCACCCGCGGCGTCACGGACTCCCTGGAACTGGAGGAGTACCTCACCGAACGCCTCGGCGCGCCCACCCCCGGCGGCCACCGCTTCGGGGACGAACTGGGCGCGCTGCGGGTGCGGCTGGGCACCGGACCGTTGCTCGGATCAACCCCGGAGCAGCAGGTGGAGTCCCTCACTGCGGTGGAGCCCCTGAAATTGCCGCATGTCGCCCGAGCGCTGAGCATTTTCGGAACAGCCCTCGACGAACTCCGATGAGGAACCGAACTCCGATGACGTACGCGCCGATGTGCCGACGACGCACCGGCATACGTGAGCGCCGACGTACCGACGACGCCTTCCGGGACGGGAGTCCTTCGATGACGGAACAGACCGAGCGCTCCGATGCCGGGGCCGCGCCTTCGGCCCCCCTCGGGGAGATCTTCTCGCCGCGCCCCCTCGGTGAGGTGAGGGTCTGGCCCGCCGGCTTCGCCGACCGGCTCACCGCCCCGCTCCCAGGTGTCAGGGGCATGTCCAGACTGGCCCGTGAGCGCGCCGTGCGGCCCAACGCGGAGGGGCTGCGCGGCATCCACCAGCTGCCGTACGCCCCCGAACCGCTGCCCGCCACCGACGCGGGCACGACCTCCGTCACCTGGGCCGGGCATGCCAGCTGGATCATCCGGACAGGCGGGCTGACCGTCCTCACCGACCCCGTCTGGTCCCGCCGCATCCTCGGCACACCCGCCAGGATCACGCCCGTCGGTGTCCGCTGGGAGGACCTGCCACCCGTCGACGCGGTCGTCATCAGCCACAACCACTACGACCATCTCGACGCCCCCACCCTGCGCAGGCTGCCGCGCGACACCCCGCTGTTCGTCCCCGCCGGGCTCGGCCAGTGGTGCCGTCGCCGCGGCTTCTCCTGTGTCACCGAGCTCGACTGGTGGGAGTCGGCGGTGCTGCGCGGCGTCCGTTTCGACTTCGTGCCCTCCCACCACTGGTCCAAGCGGACCCTCACCGACACCTGCCGGTCCCTGTGGGGCGGCTGGGTCGTCAACGCCATCGGTGGCGGCGACGGGCCGCGGGTCTACTTCGCCGGGGACAGCGGCTACGGGCACTGGTTCACGGAGATCGGCCGCCGCCACCCCGGGATCGATCTGGCCCTGCTGCCGATCGGGGCGTATGAACCGCGCTGGTGGCTCGGCGACGTGCACACCGACCCGGAAGAGGCCGTGCAGGCGTACGAGGATCTCGGCGCCCGTGCGATGGCGCCGATGCACTGGGCGACGTTCCTGCTCTCCGCGGAGCCCGTGCTCGAACCGCTCACCCGGCTCCGTGCCGCCTGGCAGCGGGCCGGACATCCGCGCGAACACCTGTGGGACCTGCCGATCGGTGGCTCCCGGCTGCTGGACGGGACCCATGCCCCGCAGACACCCCGCACCTCGCAGACGCACCGCACCCCGCACACCCCCCGGGCGCCCCGGGGCATCAGTGGCTGAACCGGGCCCGCATCCTGCGCCACACCGTGGGAGCACCGCTGATCAGCAGCGTCAGACCGACCGCCGCGACCACGCCCTGCCACGGCTCCGGGAACAGCGAACCGCCCAGAATGCCGATCAGCTGATACGTCGCCGCCCACGCCAGACACGCCGGTATGTCCCCACGCGCGAACCTCCGCAGCGGCATGCGCCCCAGCAGACACGCCAGCATCACCGGAATCCGCCCGGCCGGCACCAGCCGCGACAGCACGAGCACCACTGCGCCGTGCTCGTCCAGCTTCTGCTGCGCCTGCGCAAGCCGCTCCGGCGCCGCCCGGTCACTGATCGCCCGCAGCCACTTCGAGCCGTTCTTCGACCGCACCCCGCGCTGCCCCAGCCAGTACAGACAGATGTCCCCGAGGAACGCCGCCGACGACGCCACCCCGAACACCACGAGCAGCGCGAACGGGTCCGTCTGGTGGAACGCCACCACGGCCGCCGAACTCACCAGCGCCCCCGTCGGCACCACCGGCACCAGTGCACCCAGCGCCACCAGCAGGAACAGGGACGGATAGCCGACGGCCTGCTGCGTCGACTCAGGGGGCAGCTGCCCGACGACCTCCGGGATCACCTGGCGGCCTCCGGCCGCACATGCTCGCCGTGGGTCAGCCGGTGCACCGCCACGTCCGGCGCCAGCAGCGCCGCCTGCCGGACGAACTCGTCACCCGGTGAGTGGAACTCGTGCGGCCGGACCCCGTCCATTCCGATCGGCCAGTACGTGCCGTAGTGCACCGGCACGGCCGAGCGCGGCGCCAGCCGGGCCAGCGCCTGCGCGGCCCGGCCCGCGTCCAGATGAGTGTGGCCGAGATACGGGCCCCAGCCGCCGACCGGCAGCAGCGCCACATCCACGGGGCCGACCGCCTCCGCCATTCCGTCGAACAGCCCGGTGTCCCCGGCGAAGTACGTGCGGGCCTCGCCCTCGACGACATAGCCCAGGGCGGGGGAGCGGTGCGGGCCCACCGGGAGCCGCCGGCCGTCGTGCCGCGCGGGGACGGCCCGTACCAGAAGCTCACCGACGCGCACCTCGTCCCCCGCCGCCACCTCGGTGATCCGCAGCCCGGGCACGCGGCGCAGCATCCGCAGCCCCGGTACGGAACGGACGGCGCCAACCGGCACGATCAGCCGGGTGCCGGGGGCGAGACGGGCCAGCGACGGCAGATGCAGGTGGTCGGAGTGCAGATGGGAGACGAGGACGACGTCCGCGACGGTGGCCTCGGGGCCCGGCAGCGCGCCCCGGCGACGACGCAGATGCGCGAAGTGGCGTACGAAGAGGGGGTCGGTCAGGACGCGGACTCCGGAGTCCTCGATGGTGCAGGTGGCATGACCCCACCAGGTGACTTCCACCGGCACCGTCTGTCTCCCGTCCGCCGTGGCTCTCTGTTCGGTCCCTTGAGCGTAGTGCCGAAGCGGGTGGGGGCGGATGCGTCCGGCCGCTGAACCGAAGAGGCGCGCTCAGTCCGTCAGCCCCAGCGCCCCCGCTGCCTGGATCGCCGGCCAGACCTCCGCCGACGCCCCCGCCCCGGGATCCGCCCGGCGCCGGGGGCGCATGTGTGTGCCGGTACGTACTCCTCCCGTCCTGACATGCGCCTTTTTGTACGGGAGTCGGAGCGGTAGGGTCGCCCGTACGCCTAGCACGGGGGGAACGCCCATGGAGGACGTACGGGTGGCGGCCATCGCCAGTCTCACGCCGCTGGAGGAACTCGACAGCGACCCGTTCCTCGTGGACACGCGCAGCCAGCACGCCATGTGCGCCCGCTGGGCCGCCGACAAGGGCTATGTCGTCACGCGGCAGTTGCGGTTCTACGGGCTGCGCCCCGGCCACCACGCCCTGTGGGCGGATGTTGACGACGGCGACGTCGAACTCTTCGTGGCGCCCAACGACCGGGTGCTCGCCCGGGCACTCACCTCGGTGCCGGAGTTCGCCGCGGAGTGCGAGCGGCGAGGCGTACGCCTGGAGTTCGCCGGTTTCGACGAGCCGTCGTACAGCTCCCGTACGAAGGCGAGCGTGCACCGCAGGCTCTCCATGCCGACCGCCGGATACGACGGCTGCTGACCGTCGCCCGTCCCGGGCTCCGTGCCGTGCGAACCTGCTGTGAAAGGCTGGGGCCGGGTCCGGAACGGCAGGGCCCGGACGTGTGAGGTGGGAACGGCGTGGGTAACGGGCGATGGCGTACGGCCGGCAGCGCCCTGATGCGAGTGATCGTGGTGTGGGCCGTCTCGACCCTCACCATGCTGGTGCTCGCCGGGATTCTGCCCGACTTCCAGCTCCAGTCGGACAACGGCGACAGCTTCACCAAGATCGCGTTCACCGCTGCCTGGGGCGCCGGCGCGTTCGGTCTGCTCTCCGCGCTGGTCTGGCCGGTCCTCGTACGGGCGCTGCTCATCGTGCCCGCCCTCGTCCTCGGGCTGCTGGTCTTCTTCCTCAACGGCTCGCTGCTGCTCGTCGCCCTGCGGCTCATACCGGACGGGCGTGGCGCAGCCAACCCGGAGACCGCGGTCGTCGTCGCCGCCGTGATGTCCGCCGTCGCCTCCGCGACCTCCACCGCACTCGCCGTCCGCGACGACAACGCCTACCGTCGCAGGCTCTCCCGCCTCGCCGACCGGCGCCGCCGTCGCAGCGGCACGGACGGCGGCCGCAGCGGACCGCCGGGCACGGTCTTCATCCAGCTCGACGGCGTCGGCCACGACGTCCTCGCGCGGGCCGCCGCGGGCGGTCTGATGCCCACCGTCGCGCACTGGCTCGCCGATGGGTCGGGCCACCGGCTCACCCCGTGGCGCACCGACTGGTCCAGCCAGACCGGCGCCAGCCAGCTGGGCATCCTGCACGGCAGCAACTTCGACATCCCCGCCTTCCGCTGGTACGAGAAGGAGACCGGCGACGTCATGGTCTCCAGCAGACCCGCGAGCGCCATCGAACTGCAGCGCCGCGCCATCGTGCGCACCCGTGACGGCGGGCTGCTCACCCTCGACGGCGCCAGCCGCGGAAACCTCTTCAGCGGCGGCGCCGACCAGCTCGCCCTCGTCCTGTCGATGGCTGCCCGGCGAGGCAAGGGGCGCCGCTCCCGGGCCGGTTACTTCGCGTACTTCTCCGACCCGGCCAACGCCGTCCGTACCGCCCTGTCGTTCGTCGCCGAGGTCGGCCGGGAGATCGGCCAGTCGACCCGGGCGCGGATCCGGAAGGACACACCCCGGATCAAGCGCGGCGGGCTCTACCCCTGTATCCGTGCCTTCGCGACCGTCGTCGAGCGTGATGTGGTGGTCGCGGCGCTCATCGGGGACATGTTCGCCGGACGCACCGCCGTCTACGCCGACCTCGTCGCGTACGACGAAGTGGCGCACCACTCCGGGCCCCACAGCCGCGACGCGGACAAGGTCCTCGCGCGCCTGGACCGTTCCCTCGCCCTGATCGTCAAGGTCGCCGAACACACCCCTCGCCGCTACCGGATCGTGCTGCTCTCCGACCACGGACAGAGCCCGGGGGAGACCTTCGCCGGGGCGTACGGGCTGACGCTCAAGGACCTGGTGCGGGCGGGCTGCGGGCTGCCCGTGCCCCGGCGGGCGCAGCGTACGAAGAGCGGCTCGGAGGCGCGGGACGCGGTAAGGATCGCCCTGCACCGGCCCGTCGAGGAAGGCGAGGCGGAACTCGCCGCGACCCCGTCCGACCCGGTCGTCCTCGCCTCCGGCAATCTCGGCCTGATCTCCTTCCCCGCCATCGACGGGCGCGCGACCCGCGAACAGCTCGACCGCCGCCATCCCGCGCTGCTGAGCACCCTCGCCAACCACCCCGGCATCGGTTTCCTGCTGGTCCGCAGCGAGCTGCACGGATCGGTGGTGCTGGGGCGTGGCGGCGCACAGACACCGGTGTCGGAACTGGCGGACGGGGAAGGCCTGCTGGAGCCGTTCGGCCCGGGCGCGGCGGACGCGGTGCGGCGCACCGACACCTTCCCGCATGTCGCCGATGTGATGGTCAACTCGATGTATGACCCCACCACGGGCTGTGTGCACGCCTTCGAGGAACAGATCGGCTCCCACGGCGGCCTGGGAGGTGAGCAGTCCCGGCCGTTCCTGCTCCACCCGCGCACCATGTCGGAGCCGGTGCCCTCCCGCATATCGGCGGGGCCGGGTGCGGACGGTGCGGAGCTGGTGGGGGCCGAGCAGGTGCATGAGGTGTTGCGGCGCTGGCTGCGGGAGTGTTCCGGACCGCAGGTACCGCTGACTTCGGACGACGCCGATGATTCCGGCGGGGCGGACGGGGCGGACGGGGCGGCGGCCGACTGAGGAGCATTGTCAGTGGTGGACGGCAGGATGGGGTCCATGACGAACTCAGCTGTTGTGCTCGCCGATGCCGCCTCCTACGCCGCCGCGGTCGAAGAAGCGTCGGCGGCCGCCGCCGCGTACTACGCCGCGGGCGAGAGCACGCTCGACGACGACGCGTACGACCGGCTGGTGCGCGGGATCGCCGCATATGAGGAGGAGCACCCGCAGGACGTGCTGGCCGCCTCGCCGACCGGCAAGGTGGCCGGCGGCGCCGCGGGCGGGGACGTACCGCACACGGTGCCGATGCTCTCCCTGGACAACGTGTTCTCCGCCGAGCAGTTCGTCACCTGGACGGCGTCCCTGGAGCGCCGGATCGGCAGACCGGTCGCCGCGTGGAGCGTGGAGCCCAAGCTCGACGGGCTCGCGGTCGCCGCCCGGTACCGGTCGGGCCGCCTGGAGCGCCTGATCACCCGGGGCGACGGCACGGCGGGCGAGGACGTGTCGCATGCGGTCGGCACCGTCGTCGGGCTCCCCGAGCAGCTCGGCGAGCCGGTGACGATAGAGGTCCGCGGCGAGATCCTGATGACGAACGAGCAGTTCGAACAGGCCAACACGGCCCGCACCGAGCACGGCGGCGACCCCTTCGCCAACCCGAGGAACGGCGCGGCGGGCACCCTCCGCGCCAAGGACCGCCCCTACAGGGTCGAGATGACGTTCTTCGCGTACGGCGCCCTGGCGCTCCCCGAGTCCGGCGAGCTGACCGGCACGCCGGCCGGACTCCCGCACAGCGAGGTCCTCAGGTACGTCGCCGGGCTCGGCGTGCACACCGCGGCCGACACGGACGTGGCGCCGCGCACTGTCACCACGGTCGAGGAGGTGCAGGCCCGGGTCGAGGAGATCGCCGCACTGCGCGCCTCGTTGCCGTTCGGCATCGACGGCATCGTGATCAAGGCCGATCTCGCGGCCGACCAGCGCGAGGCCGGTTCGGGCACCCGGGCGCCGCGCTGGGCCATCGCGTACAAGCTCCCGGCCGTCGAGAAGGTCACCCGGCTCCTCGGCGTCGAGTGGAACGTCGGCAGGACCGGCATCATCGCCCCGCGCGCCGTGCTGGAACCCGTCGAGATCGACGGATCGACTGTCAGTTACGCCACACTGCACAACCCCGCCGACATCACCCGCCGCGATCTGCGCCTGGGCGACCGGGTGATGGTCTACAAGGCCGGCGACATCATCCCCCGCATCGAGGCCCCGGTCGCCCATCTGCGGACCGGCGACGAGCAGCCCATCGTCTTCCCCGGGACATGTCCGCAGTGCGGTTCCGCGATCGACACGAGCGAGCAGCGCTGGCGCTGTGTCCGGGGCCGCGACTGCCGCCTCGTCGCCTCCATCTCGTATGCGGCGGGCCGCGACCAGCTCGACATCGAGGGCCTCGGCACGACCCGCGTCGTCCAGCTCGTCGATGCCGGGCTGGTCACCGACTTCGCCGATCTCTTCACGCTCGAACGCGAGCAGCTGCTCGGCCTGGAGCGGATGGGCGAGACGAGCACCGACAACCTCCTGGCCGCCATCGAGACGGCGCGTACCCGCCCGCTCTCCCGGGTCTTCTGCGCCCTGGGCGTACGGGGCACGGGGCGTTCCATGTCGCGGCGGATCGCCCGCTACTTCGCCAGCATGGACCGGATCCGCGCCGCCGACGTCGACACGCTCCAGCAGGTCGACGGCATCGGCAAGGAGAAGGCCGCCGGGGTGGTCGCGGAGCTGGTCGAGCTCGCCCCGCTGATCGAGAAGCTGGTCGCCGCCCGGGTCACCATGGTGGAGCCCGGCGCGACGCCGCCGCCGGAGCCGGGCGGGGAGGGCACGGGCGCGGCTGCCGCCGTCGCGGACGGCGGGACGGTGGCCGAACGGCCGCTGGACGGAATGACCGTGGTCGTCACCGGGGCCATGACCGGGGCGCTGGAGAAGCTCTCCCGGAACCAGATGAACGAGCTGATCGAGCGGGCCGGCGGGAAGTCCTCGTCCAGCGTCTCCAAGCGCACCACGCTGCTCGTCGCCGGAGAGAAGGCCGGGTCCAAGCGCACCAAGGCGGAGGACCTCGGCGTGCGGATCGCCGCACCGGACGAGTTCGCCGAACTGATCGCCGAGTTCCTGCCGTCGGAGGTGTGAGGGGCTCACACGCGGGCGCCCGTCCGCGAGGGTGGACGGGCGCCCGCGCCGAGCCCTTGGATTTTGCCTGAGAGTGGCTTTCTTTGCCTTCTTATTGCATAGTGAGGGCTCGGTCATGCCTCGCTATCGGCGAGCCGAGTGTGTGAACGGCTGCTGCGGCAGGCCGGGGGATGAGGGACGATGCATTCTCCGCACGACGGACGGCGACACGGCCGGTCCGTCCGCAACGGATATCGCGGTGTCACGCGCGGACTCGCCCTCGACCTCGGCAGTTCCCGCACCCGCGCCTGGATCCCCGGACTCGGCATCGTCACCGACGCCGAGTCCACCGACGATCCCGAGGGTGGGCGCGGTCACGGCCGCCCGGTCCGGCGCGGGCGCATCGTCGACCCCGAGTCCTGCGGCCGGATGCTCAGCCGCATCGCCGACACGGCACTGGGTGCCGACCGCAGCGAGACCCTGATCGTCCTCAGCCACCCGGTCCTCGCCGGGCCCGAACACCGCGCCGAGGCGCGGGAGCTCCTCGCCGCACTCGGGCCGACGAGCGTCATCGTGCTGAACAGCGCCAGGGCCGCCGCCGCATACGCCGGGCCGCAGGACGGCGGCCCGCTGCTCGTCGTCGACATCGGCGCCGAGCTGACCGAGGTCACCCTCCTGGTCGACGGAATGGTCCGGGACGCCCGCCAGGCCGAGACCGGACTCAGCGACCTCGGACCCGCCGAGCCGCCCACCGACGTCGTCCGCACCGCACTGGACATGATCATGGAGATGTGGCAGCAGGACCGGCACGGCGCGGTCCTCGGAGCCCTGCGCAAGGGACCGTTGCTCGCCGGAGGCGGTGCCCTGCGCCCCGACATCACCAACCGGATCGCGGTCCGCCTCGGGGTTCCGGTGCGGCTCGCCGACGACCCGGCCACCACGGTGGTCCGCGGCGCGGGGCTGATCCTCAGCTCCGCGCTCCGGCACGCCGCCGCGGCACCGGCCCTGCCCGGCCCGGCGAGGTGACCACATTCCCGGGGCCGCCCCCGGGGAACACACCCCCGAGAGGGCGACCGGACAGCCCGGCACACCGCACGGCGCGCCGAGGGCGCGCGACAGCGGCCCGTCAGGCCCTGATCGTGTTCCTCCTCGTCGTGCTCACCGTCGTCGGCGGCGCGTCCGCGGCCGTCGCGGCCGCCGGAGCCGTAACCCCGCCACGCTCCCTGTCCGGTCCGTCACCCGCCGCCGCGCACACGGCCGTCGTTCCGCCGTCCGCCCAGCACACCGACCGGACCGCCCGCCCCGGCCACCCGCACGACACCCGGCGGTCCCGCACGGCCACGGCGACCGGCCACGACCGCACAGTTCTCCCGGCCGTTCCCCGCCCCTGGGTCGCCACCGACCACATCCGCATCCAGCACCAGCTCCCGCCGCCCGGCCCCGGCGGCGCCCTGCTCCCGGGGGCGCCCGGCATCCTCGTGCCGTTTCCGGCTCGGCAACGGGCCCCGGACACCCGCTCCTTCGCAGCCGACCCCCTCCGCGTGGCGCTTCCCGGCGTACGCGGCCCTCCGAGGACGGACCGTTCCCCCGGCCACCGTTCTGCTCGACAGACCTGACGCCGCGTCCTCGCCGAGGCGAGTGCGGCAGGCGTCCCTCTCGGAGGATTTCCATGACTCGCGCCACCACGGTGCGAGCGGTTCTGGCTGCGGCCGTGCTGCTCGTCTCCGTGCTCATCACGCTGACCATGTCCCCTAGACTCGGCCTCGATCTTCAGGGCGGTACCAGGTTGGTGCTCCAGGCCAAGGACTCCGCCACCACGAAGGCGGACCGGGAGAGCACCGACCGAACCCTTGAGGTGCTCCGCCAGCGCATCGACTCGCTCGGCGTCGCCGAACCGACCCTGACCCGGTCCGGAGAGGACCGGATCATCGTCGAACTGCCCGACGTCCAGGACCCGCGCAAGGCCGCCGAAGTCATCGGCAGGACCGCCCAGCTCAGCTTCCACGCCGTCCAGGGCCCCGGCACGGAACAGGAGAAGGGGAAGGCCGCCGGGCTGACGCTGCCCGACGAGGAGGGCCGCCCTCTCGCCCTCGGCCCGGCCCGGCTCACCGGTGCGGGCGTCAAGGACGCCGGCGCCTCCTTCGACGCCCAGCAGGGCGCCGGCTGGACCGTTGCCCTCGACTTCCACAAGGGCGCGGGCCGGGACTGGACCCGGCTGACCGGCGAAGCCGCCTGTCATCCCGTTCAGGACGATCGGCGGCGGGTCGCGATCGTCCTCGACGACCAGGTGATCTCCTCGCCCCAGGTCGACCCGTCCGTCGGCTGCAACGTCGGCCTTCCGTCCGGCTCCACACAGATCACCGGCTCCTTCGGCGCCGACGAGGCCCGCGATCTGGCGCTGCTGATCAAGGGCGGCGCGCTGCCCGTTCCCATCGAGATCGTCGAACAGCGGACCGTCGGTCCGACGCTCGGCGCCGCCGCCATCGACGCCAGCGCCCAAGCCGCCCTCATCGGCGCCGCCGCCACCGCCCTCTTCATCACGTTCGTCTACCGGCTCTTCGGCGCCCTCGCCGCGGTGGCCCTGGCCGCGTACGGACTCATCTCGTACGCCGCGCTGGTCGCTCTCGGCGTCACCCTCACCCTCCCCGGACTCGCCGGATTCGTCCTCGCCATCGGGATGGCGGTCGACGCGAACGTGCTGGTCTTCGAACGCGCCAGGGAGGAGTACGCGGAACGTCCGGACCGCTCCCTGCGCTCCGCGATGACCGCCGGATTCCGTAACGCCTGGAGCGCGGTCGCCGACTCCAACGTGACCACCCTGATCGCGGCCGGTCTGCTCTTCTTCCTCGGCTCGGGACCGGTCAAGGGCTTCGGAGTCACGCTCGCCATCGGTGTTCTCGCGTCGATGTTCTCGGCACTCGTCATCGCTCGCGCCCTCACCGAGATCGCGTCCAGCTCGCGGTTCGTCAGCGACTACCGGGGCGTCAATGGCATCGCCCGCCCCGGCCGCGTACGGACCTGGCTGGCCCGCCGTGATCCGCAGCTGTTCCGGTCCCCCCGCCGCTGGCTGCTGATCTCCACGGCGCTGATCGCCGTCGCGGTCCTCGGTATCGTCGTACGGGGTGTCAACCTGGGCGTGGAGTTCACCGGCGGCCGGCTCGTCGAGTACTCCACCAGCCGGCCCGTCGACGTGGAGACCGCCCGCACTGCCCTGGCCGGCGCGGGGTTCGGCGACGCCGAGGTCACCACGGCGGGCGCGGGCGACCTCTCCGTACGTACCGGGGACCTCAGCAACGACGATGAGCACGCCCTGCGTGCTGTCCTCGCCGAGGAGGGCGGCGACACCACCAAGGTCCGCGACGAACTCATCGGCCCCAGCCTCGGCGACGAACTGCGGCGCAACGCGCTGATCGCGCTCGCCATCGCCGTCCTCGTGCAACTCGCGTATCTGGCGGTCCGGTTCCGCTGGACGTTCGCCCTGGGATCGGTTGCCGCGCTCGTCCACGACGTCATCATTCTGATCGGCGCGTTCGCCTGGCTCGGCCGCACCGTCGACGGCATCTTCCTGGCCGCACTCCTCACCGTCATCGGCTACTCCGTCAACGACTCGGTGGTCGTCTTCGACCGGGTCCGCGAACTGTGGGCGAAGGCGCGCCGCGTACCCGTGGCGACCGTCGCCAACCGCGCCGTCCTGCAGACCGTCCCCAGAACCGTCAACACCGGCATGGGCGCCCTCTTCATCCTGGCCGCTCTCGCCGTGCTGGGCGGCGACTCCCTCGCGGACTTCGCGCTCGCCCTGCTCATCGGTATCTGCGTCGGCACGTACTCCTCGGTCCTGACCGCCGTACCGGTCGCACTGACCCTGGAGAAGAGCAGCAAGGCCCCGCCGCCCGCTCGCAAGCGGGCCCCAGGGCGCACGTCCGGCGCGGGGACGAAACGCCGGGACCCGCTCGACAACGGGGCGCGCGTGTAACCGCTTAGCGCTCCCGCAGCGTGTGCCGCCCCCGCCCACCGGGGCGGGGGCGGCACACGTCGCGGCGGTCCTGTGTTCCGCACCCCGGTCACGGCACAATCCTGATTCTGTCCCGGTGATTGGAGCGTGCCCATGCGCGTCATGCCGCGTGAGGCATGGGCCACTCCCGTACCGGACATGACGGACCGGCACGGGCCGCTGCCCCCGCTGATGCTCGCCCTGACCGTCGTCACTCCCGACGCCGCCGCTGCTGCCCGCCGTCGCGATCCTGGCCGCGGCGAGTGCGGCGGCCACCGCCCTGGCGCGCACCGACGCACCGTGGCCCCGCCCCCTCGCCGAGAAGTGATGCACCGGACGCGGACCGTCAGGACGGGAGCGACCTCAGATACGCGGCGGTCTCCTGATCGGCGGGCAGAAACGTCTCGATCGCCAATTCGGCCACCGTCACATCCATCGGCGTATTGAACGTCGCGATGGAGGCGACGAACGAGAGCACCCGCCCGTCGTGCTCGACCACCATCGGCAGCGCGAACGACAGTGCCGACGGCGGTCCAGCCGACTCGTCCTGCCCGTCGGTGCTCTCCGGTACGGGATAAGCGGCGACCTCCTCGTACAGCTCACGCAGCTCCGCCGAACGGGCCAGCGCGATCTGACGTTCCATCTGCGCCAGCAGGTCGGCCCGCCACTCCCGCAGATTACGGATCCGCGGAGCCAGACCCTCCGGGTGAAGGGTGAGCCGCATGGCGTTGAGCGGAGGTGCGAGCAGGTGCTCGGCCACCCCCTCCAGCATCATGGCGATACCCCGATTGGCGGCCACCACGTTGTACGTCCCGTCGACGACGAGCGCCGGATACGGGTCGTACCCCTGCAGCAGCTGCTCCATGGCCTCGCGCAGCGCGCCCATCGCGGGATCGTCGAGCGCGGTCTCCGCGTAACGGGGCGCATAACCGGCCACCACCAGCAGGGCATTGCGTTCCCTGACCGGCACATCGAGATGCTCGGCCAACCGGATGACCATCTCCTCGCTGGGGCGCGAACGGCCCGTCTCGATGAAGGAGATGTGGCGGGCCGAGGAGTCCGCGCGCAGTGCCAGCTCCAGCTGGCTCAGTCGGCGCTGCTCCCGCCAACTGCGCAGCAGTGGCCCTACCCCTGTGTCAAGCACGACAGTTGTCATACGGAGACCGTAACGTCACCGGCACGGCCCATCGACAACCGACCTCGTGAGGGAGCCGCACCATGCCCGCCGAACCGCTGTCACAGAAAGAGATCGAGGACCGGCTGCGCGAGCTGCCCGGCTGGGCGCTGGAGGGAGACCGGATCACCCGCAGATACCGGTTCCGCTCGCACTTCGCCGCCGCCGGACTCACCATCCATGTCGCGCAGATCCAGGAGGAGCTGAACCACCACTCCGATCTGACGCTCGGCTACAACACCGTCTCCCTGTCGGTGAACACGCACGATGCGGGCGGGGTGGTCACCGAGAACGACCTGGAACTTGCCGCGCGTGTGGAGGCGATCGCCGCGGGGCACGGCGCGGCGTGACGGAGCGGGGGCGCCGCGCTCGTCGGGGCGCCGCGCCGGACCGAACGGTGCCACCCCGAGGACCCGGTTGATGCGCCTGGGCATGACCGATTTCCTTCGACGGTCCTGGGGACGGGAGGTGGGGGAGGCTGCCGGTGGCCAGGTTGCCACCGGCGGCGTCTCATTCTTGATCAACTACCGACGCGCGTAACCAACCTCATGGCCGAGTACACCTAGGCAGCCGGAGTCGAACTCTGCCCGCGCCTTACAGGCGGCGTGCGGCGCACGGGAGATCCTCCTGGGCCGACGCTACCGCCGTACGCGGCGCGCCGCCTGTTCGCGAGGAGGTTGTCCGTCCACAGCGGACGATGAAGGGAAAGGCGGAGTACCCACTCCTTTCCACTCTCAATGTATAGCGCACTGGGGGCCTTGCGGCAAGACCCGGGTCATGCCGCAGAATCGTCGGCCGAGGCCAGAACCTGCGGAAATGGGAGATTCACGAAGTGCGTGTGTTGTTGGCGACGTATGGGTCGCGCGAGGACGTCGAACCGCTGGGAGGACTCGCGGTGCACCAGGTTCCTCACGCAGGTCCAGACAGCTTGCTGTGCCCAATGGTTGCCATCGACCTCAGATCGGAGCTGATGCTGTGAACCCCCTGACCACCAGCGCGTTTGACCTTCCCGACCACCTCTCCCCCAAGGCCGACCCGGCGCTGATCGCCGACGACGAGCAGCACTTCGCGGCCATCGCGGAGTGCCTCGAGCAGTCGATCGCCGACCTGTCCGACCGTCTCGATGCCGAGCGCAAGGCGCCCGGCGGCGCCGGCCGGCAGGCGATGGACCGGGACACGGAGATCCACCGGCTGACCGCTCGCCTGCGCGCACTGCGTCGCTTCGGTTTGGACCTGTGCCTCGGACACATGGTCAGCGCAGACAACCCCGAGCCCGTGCACGTCGGACGACTTGGGCTTACGGACAGTGCGGGTCGCCGGCTGCTGCTCGACTGGCGCTCCCCCGCGGCTGAGCCGTTCTTCGGAGCCACCCACGCCAACCCGATGGGTCTGGCGAGCCGCCGCAGGTATCGCTGGACCCGCAGCCGGATCAGCGACTACTGGGACGAGGTGTTCACCCCGGACGGGCTTGTCGGGCACGCCGCGCTGGACGACCAGTCCGCTTTCATCGCCAGCCTGGGCAGCAACCGGTCGACACGGATGCGAGACGTGCTCGGCACCATCCAGGCCGACCAGGACACCATCATCCGCGCGGGATCCCGCGGCGCTCTCGTCGTCGACGGCGGCCCGGGTACGGGGAAGACCGTCGTCGCTCTGCACCGCTCCGCCTACCTCCTCTACTCCGACCCTCGCCTGGGTCACCGCCGGGGCGGCGTGCTGTTCGTCGGTCCGCACCAGCCCTACCTGGGCTACGTCGCCGACGTCCTCCCCAGCCTCGGAGAGGAGGGCGTGCAGACCTGCACTCTGCGGGACCTCGTCGCCGAGGGAGCCGTAGCAGCGATCGAGGCCGACCCGAATGTGGCCCTCCTGAAGTCGTCCGCGAACCTGGTGAAGGCGATCGAGACGGCCGTCAGGTTCTACGAGGAGCCGCCCACCACGGGGATGACCGTCACAACCCACTGGTCCGACATCTGGCTGAGCGCCGACGACTGGGCCGTGGCGTTCGAAGCAGCAGAACCCGGTACTCCGCACAACGAGGCGCGCGACCAGATCTGGGAGGAGCTGCTCACAATCCTGGTGGACAAGCACGACGGCGACGTCTCGGCTGACCTGCTCCGCAAGTCGCTGCTGCGGAACAGGGAGCTGCTTGCGGCCTTCGACCGCGCGTGGCCGCTGCTCGAAGCGGCTGACCTCGTCGGAGACCTGTGGTCGGTCCCGGCCTACCTGCGGAAGTGCGCTCCCTGGCTCAGCCCCGAGGACGTGTCGCAGCTGCAGCGCGGGGACGCCCAGGCCTGGACGGTGTCCGACCTGCCGCTCCTGGACGCAGCACGCCAGCGGCTCGGCGACCCGGAGGCGGCGCGACGTAAGCGTCGGCATAGCGCCTCTGTCGCCGCCGAACGCGAGCACATGGCCAAGGTCGTCGACGCCTTGCTCGAGGCCGATGACGACGGAGAAGGTGTGATGACGATGCTGCGCGGACAGGACCTGCAGGACGCCCTGGTCGACGAGACCGCGCCGCCCACCACCGAACCGGACCTGCTCGCCGGCCCGTTCGCGCACATCGTGGTGGACGAGGCTCAGGAGCTGACCGACGCAGAGTGGCAGATGTTGCTGCTCCGGTGCCCGTCCCGGAGCTTCACCATCGTCGGGGATCGAGCCCAGGCCAGGCACGGGTTCACCGAGTCGTGGCAGGAACGGCTCGAGCGGATCGGGCTCGACCGGATCAACCTGGCCTCCCTGAGCATCAACTACCGGACGCCGGAAGAAATCATGGCGGAAGCCGAGCCGGTCATCCGGGCCGTGCTCCCCGACGCCAACGTGCCGACCTCCGTCCGCAGCAGCGAAGTTCCCGTCGTACACGGATCTGTTGCGGATCTGAGCTCGATCCTCGGCACCTGGCTTGCCGCACATGCCGACGGGATCGCTTGCGTCATCGGCGATCCCACATTCCGGACGACGTCCCGCGTCCGGTCGCTGACACCGGAGCTGTCGAAGGGGCTTGAGTTCGACCTGGTCGTCCTCATCGACCCAGAGGCGTTCGGCAAGGGCATCGAAGGAGCGGTCGACCGCTATGTCGCGATGACCCGAGCGACCCAGCAACTCGTCATCCTCACGAGCTCCTGACGTCGGCCGGACGAACGCCCGCTCGCGGCCGAGTCGGTGGCGTTCCTGGACGCCGGCACACCACCGGTGCACATGGGCTTCGGCAGCATGCGCGTCCCGAAGGGCAACGCCCGGGTGACCGTCGAGGCGATCCGCGCGCAGGGCTGCCGAGCACCGGTCTTCCGCGGCTGGGCCGACCTTGCTTTCTGCCCAGCGATGCCGGGCGGTTGTCCTACAGTCGTCCTCATGCTGGATTACGACGCTGAGGCAGCTGCATACGACGCGACGCGTGGCGGCGTGCCCCGGGCCGAGGCGGCGGCCCGCGCGCTGCTCGGGCTGGTCCCGGAGTCCGTCCGCACGCTGCTGGACATCGGCTGCGGTACGGGACTGGTCACCGAGCGGATGGTGCTGGCCCGGCCCGCACTGCGGGTGCTGGGCACCGATGACTCGTACGGCATGGCGCGGTTCGCGCGGCAGCGGATCGGCGCCGTGGCGCTGGCCGACGCGCGGCGGCTGCCGCTGCCCGCCGCCGCGGTCGACGCCGTGGGCACTGTCTGGCTGCTGCATCTGTTGCGGGGGGCGGGTGACGTGCGGGCGGTGGTGTCCGAGGCGGCACGGGTGCTGCGGCCCGGCGGAGTGTTCGTCACCACGGTCGACAAGGACGCGGCGCACGACGTGGGCAGCGACATCGACGAGCTGTTCGCCCCGTACCTGCGCCCCAGCCCGTCCGACCCCGAGGAGCTGGTCGTCGCGTACGGGGCGGAGGCCGGGCTCGATGTGGTGGGGGAGAACCGATTCCTCGGACACGGGCAGGGGCGGACGCCGCAGAGTGCCGCGCGTGCTGTGCGTGCCGGCTACTTCGTCTCGCGTCTGGAGCTGCCGGGGACGGCGGCCGACGAGCTGGCGGCGGCTCTGCTGGCGCTGCCCGAGCCGGACCGGCCGCGCCGTGAGCCGGAGTACAGGCTGCTGGCGTTCCGGCGCAGGGGCTGAAGCCGGCGGAATCGGGGAGTCTCGGGGCTGCATCGCAGGTGGGAGGGGGCCACAGGGCCTTGTCCTTCGCCTTCAGCGCCGCCTTCAAGCGCGGCCGCGGCGTCAGCCCCCATGAGTACCGGAGCGGCCGCGGCTTGCCGAACCGGCAACAAAGGTCGCCACACGCCTGACGTCCGGAGAGGCTTGTCCGCATGACGAAGCACGCCGATCACGGCCCTCATCACGACAGCACGCACGGCCGGCACGACCACACCGGGCACGGTCACCGCCACGACACCACCGACTTCGACTGGGACGTCATGGGTCCGCTGCTGGAGCAGAACGGGGAGCTCAGCAGCGCCCAGTACGCGGCGGCGGCCCACTGGATCGCCGGACTGCCCACCGCCCCGCAGGTGCGCAGGGTCCTCGACATCGGCAGCGGCCCCGGCGTGATCTCCTGCCTGCTCGCCGAGGAGTTCCCCGAAGCCGAAGTCGTCGCCGTGGACGGCACCCCGGCGCTCCTGGAGCGCACCCGGGCCCGCGCCCAACGCCTCGGACTCGGCGATCGCGTCCGTACCCTGCACGCCGAAATCCCCGACGACCTGGCCAAGTTGGGAGAGGCGGACCTGATCTGGGCGGGTAACGCCCTGCACCACATGGGAGACCAGCGCGCCGTCCTCGCCGGCTTCGCCGGACTGCTGCGTCCCGGCGGGACCGTCGCCCTCGTCGAGGGCGGGCTGTCGCCCCGTCAGCTTCCGCGCGACATCGGTATCGGCCGGCCCGGTCTGGAGGCCAGGCTCGACGCGATCACCGCGGAGTGGTTCGAGGAGATGCGGGCGGCGCTCCCGGACGCCAAGCGGGAGATCGAGGACTGGAGCGCCCTGTTCACCGCGGTGGGGCTGGCCCCGCAGGGCACCCGCAGTTTCCTGCTCGACCTGCCCGCACCCGTCTCCGGCCGGGCGCGCGACCATGTCATCGCCGAATTCGCCCGCCGCCGCGAGATGTTCGCCGGGGAAATCGCCGCCGACGACCTCGCCACCCTCGACCGGCTGCTCGACCCCGAGGACCCGGCCGGACTGCACCACCGCCCCGACGTCTTCCTGCTGACGGCGCGCACGGTCCACCTGGCCCGACGCGCCTAAGGGATGCTCGGCACCGGCTCCAACTGCCACCACTGGCCGGGGGAGTCGGTGTCCTCCCACTGCTGCACATCGGCGCCGTCCGCCGTGGAGCCGTCGGCCACTTCCAGGACGAGTCCGCTGATGAAACTGACCAGCGTCACAGTGCCCGGCGCATCCAGGTGCTGTTCGATCAGCCACTCCTGGGCGCCGTAGTTGTTGGCCTTCCACTGCTGGATGTTGGCGCCGTTCTCCGTGGAGGCATTGGCGACGTCCAGTCGCTTGCCGCTGTGCGCATTGGTCAGGTGGTACAGCGCGGCGCCGTCGTGCACGGGGGAGAGCTGCCAGTGCTGGCCGCTCGCCCCCTCCTGCTTCTCCGGGCCCTGCTGCACCTTGGCGCCGCTGCCCCTGGCCGAGCCGTACACCTCCAGCAGCAGTTTGCTGCCCACATTGCGCAGCCGGTACAGACCCGGTGCGACGACGGGTGCGGCGTCCGCGCTCATGACGGTGTCTCCTCCGGGTTCACCCGCAGCAGACCGCCGCCCGGCGGGGAGCCGGACGGCGGTCGGTGCGTGATTCGGTCTTCAGCGGCTGGGCTCAGGCGCCCAGGTTGAACTCGCCCGGGTTCGGGCCGAGGCGCTTGCCCTCGTCCAGCGCGGCGAACGCGGCCAGGTCGTCGGCGTCCAGCTCGAAGCCGAACACATCGATGTTCTCGGCGATCCGCGACGGCGTCACGGACTTCGGGATCACCACGTTGCCCGTCTGCAGGTGCCAGCGGAGCACCGCCTGCGCGGGTGTGCGGCCGTGCTTCTGGGCGATCGCGATGACCGTCGGGACCTCCAGGAGGCCCTTGCCCTGGCCCAGCGGGGACCAGGCCTCGGTGGCGATGCCGTGCCGCGCGTGGAAGGCGCGCGACTCGGCCTGCTGGAGCTGCGGGTGCAGCTCGATCTGATTGATCACCGGGACCACGGAGGTCTCGTCGAGCAGGCGCTCCAGGTGCTCCGGCAGGAAGTTGGAGACGCCGATGGCCTTCGCGCGGCCGTCGGCGTAGATCTTCTCGAACGCCTTGTACGTGTCGACGTACGCGTCCTTGGCGGGCACCGGCCAGTGGATCAGGTACAGGTCGACGTAGTCGAGGCCCAGCTTGTCCAGCGAGGCGTCGAAGGCACGCATGGTCGACTCGTAGCCCTGGTCGCCGTTCCACAGCTTGGTGGTGACGAAGAGCTCCTCGCGGGGGACGCCGGAGGCGGCGACGGCCTTGCCGGTGCCCTCCTCGTTCCCGTAGATCGCGGCGGTGTCGATGCTCCGGTACCCGGACTCGATGGCCGTCGCGACCGCCTTCGCGGCCTTGTCGTCGGGCACCTGCCAGACACCGAAACCGAGCTGCGGCATCTCGACGCCGTTGTTGAGGGTGAGGGAGGGGACCTGGCTCACGAGCGGTCGATCCTTTACGTCGTCGGTTGGTATTCCCATGGTCAACGATCAGGAGGCGCCGTGCATTCCCTGCCGTACCCCCATTCCTCCCTGCCCCACCTCGGCGGGGCCGGGGCGGTCAAATCGTTCGTGCCGCCGAGGTGCGCCGCCATGATGTGACCGGCGCGGACGATGTGGTGCGCACCCGGGCCGAGCACGGCCACCGGCGCCTGCTGGCCACCACGGTCGGGCGCGTGGAGGTGTCCCGGATCGCCTACCGCGCAGCGAACGCGGCGAATATGCACGTCGCGGACGCGGTACTGTCCTTGCCCGCGTACCTGTACTCGCGCCCGCTGCAGCGCGCGGTGGTGCACGAGGCGGCCTCCGGGTCCTTGCGCTCGGCCGGAGCGGCACTTGGGCGCTCCACCGGGCAGAAGATCGGCACCCGGCAGCTGATGGAGATCTGCGTGTGCGCGGCGGCCGACATCGACGCCTTCTATCGTGAACGCGCCGCCCACCGTGCCGCCGTCGTGCCCGCCGGCACCCCGTTGCTGGTGCTCAGCTGCGACGCGACCGGCGGCAACATGATCCCGGCCGCGCGTCGCGAGCCGACCCGCGCCACGGCCGAGGCCCGGGCCGCCGACGGCCCGCAGCCGCCCTCGGCCCAGCTCGCCGACCGGGAACGCGCAGGGCGGCGCCGGATGGCGACCGTCACCGCCGTCTACGACGCATCCCCCGTGCCCCGCACGGCCGCCGACGTGCTGCCGCGCACCGCCGCCGATCGCGCCGAGCGCAACCGCCAGGCACCACGCGCGGTGCGCCGGGAAGTCCACGCCTCGCTCCCGTACAGCAGCGCCGACATGATCGCGGCGATGTTCGACCAAGCCGACCAGCGCGACCCCAAAAGACGACGACGCTGGATCGTGCTGGTCGACGGCAACAACCACCAGCTCGACCGGGTCCAGCACGAAGCCGGCCGGCGCGGCGTCCACATCGACATCGTCATCGACTTCGTGCACGTCCTCGAATATCTGTGGAAGGCCGCCGACGACCTGCACGCCACCCAGCCCGCCCGCCAGGCTCACGTCGCCGAGGTGGCCCGCACCGTCCTGGACGGCCACGCCAGCCGCGTCGTCGCCGACCAGCGCGCCCACGCCCGCGCCCGCAGCACCGCGAACGACGACACTCAACTGCCCGGCCTGCAAAGGGCGATCACATACCTGACCGCGAAACAGCCCTAACTCGGCTACGACATCGCCCTCGCCCTGGGCTGGCCGATCGCCACCGGCGTCATCGAGGGCTGCTGCCGCTATCTGATCAAGGATCGCCTTGACCTCACCGGCGCGAGATGGAGCCTGACCGGCGCCGAAGCCATCCTCCTTCTCCGCGCCGTCATCGACAACGGGGACTTCGAGGACTACTGGGAATACCACGGCCGACTCGAGCATAAACGGCAACACAGTGGCTCAACTTCGCGGCATATCAGCGTTGTTGCCAAGGGGCGGCCCTGCTGGACGAGGCTCTGGGCTGACCTGTGGCGGGGGTCGAACGCGCGCGCGACCCAGCGGGCGGTACGGCGTTTGCATGGTCCGAAGCGCAACTGGCGGACTGTGAAGGTCATTTGGGTTAACTTGTGACTTACGACCGGTGACGCTGGTGCTACAGTCGCTCAGCCGTTCGGTTTTCACTTCGAGGGGGGCCTCGTCAACCGAATGGGCGGGAGGTTTTTCTGTCCTCGGAAGACGCTTGCGCAACGTCGGAGTCATGATGGCGACTGCTGCGGTCATCACGCTTGCCACCAGCCCGGCCGCCTGGGCTTCGTGGGAGACGAATGCGAGCACCGTGTGGGGCGACAACGATACCTCGCGAGAATGGATCGACGAATCCTATAACGAAATCAAGTTCAAGGACTGCTACACCGCGACGACTAAACAGATCGGCGTCGAGCGCTGGCAGTTGGTCACGTGGGGCATGGACACCCTTCGTGACAGTTTCACGTTCACCAACTGTTTCAATGGTACGGACGCCGTCAGTACCGACACCCAGTCAGGCCTTCCTTACGGCACGTATTACTTCGAGACAGATGCTACGTGCCTCAGCTGCGTGGTAACTGTCAGGAAGATCGTCGTGGACACGACCCTGGCCGACTGATCCCGCCGGGCCGCTGCGCATCCTGCACGGCGGCCCGCCTTGTACTTCCTTGAGGCTCCATGCGCTTCTTCACCGCACTCCGCACCCACGCCGCTGTGCTGGCTCTGCCGGTGACCGGCTTCTTCTTTGCCTACGTCTTTTTCACGACCAAGGGGAGAATGAGCCATTTTACTTCACTTCCCTGGCCGGCCGAGGCCGCGTCCTTCGCCATACACGCACCCGTTCCACTGGCCGCCGCAGCGGCTGCGGGACTGGCTGCAGTGGAGGCGACACGGCTACGGACTCTCGGTGTGTGGGAGATGGGTCCCGCACGTTCCGCTCTGCGCGTTGCTGTCCAGCCGATCCTTGTCGTCGTGCTCACTTTGGCGACCCTGATCGCCGGCATCACGGCGGGCGCATTGTGGATCGTCGGAGTTGCTCCCGACGTGTACGTGCTGCAGCTGTTCGGCATGGTTGTGGTCCTGCTCGCCGCGCACGCGGCTATTGGATTCCACCTCGGGCGACGCCTCCACGCGTTGTACTCTGCACCGCTCGTATCCATTGCTGTGTTCATCGCAATCAGTTTCCCCTTGGGTACGAGCAGTTGGTGGGCGCACCATGTGACCGGGGCTGTCGGCCAAGTCAATTTCGGTGAGGCGTACACCCTCTCCATGACGATCGCCGCCGTTCTGCCGACGGTCTGCCTGGCCCTCGCCCTCATCGTGGCCATCGGCCCTCGACGTATCCGCGTCGGTGCTGTCGCGGTGTCCCTCGTGATCGCCGGCAGTGGCCTGCTCGGCGCCTACGGCATCACCCGGGAGTGGACCTCGTTCGCTCCTGCCGCCAAGGGGCTGGCCCCGATCGCCTGTGAGGGCGGCGTACCAGAGGTGTGCATGCCTGCCGCAGGTTCCGGAGATCTCGAAGATCTTCAAACCGCACTTTCCGGCATGACAGCGAAACTGCAGGCCAAAGGAATCATTGCGGAGATCCCTACTCGCGTCACCGATATCACTGTGTCCAGTATCCGACAGCCGGATACCGTAGGGAAGAAGTGGACGCTGGACCTTGCGGCCGGGAGCTCGGACGGCATCGCCTGGGAGGGCGTGGCAATCGCCGTCGTAGGAATGCCCTGCAAAACCCCGGACTGGAACACCATGCACTACAGCACCCTTTGGACCGCCCGGACCATGGGGGTAGCAGATGACTACCTCGCCTGGCTCTCCCGCGAATCGCAATCATTCCGGACCGGGGACGGCAAGGAGCAACTCCTCGCAGAGACGGACAGGGTGAACGGCCTTCCGTTGAACGAACAGAAGACCTGGTACGTCGAGCAGCTCCGGCTCTCCTGCCAGGGCGGCCTGTCAGGATGATCTGGTGGTTGCGTCAACGAGGCGCCTTCGGTCTGCTGCCCTATGCACTGTTCGCCTTCATCTTGAGCATCGCTCTCACATCGAATCTCGTCCTCGTTCTCCCCGCATATCTGGGCGGCCATCCCATACCGACCGAATTGAGCAACTTCTTCTCCCTTATGCCTTCTGTAGCCCTCGTTGCGTGCCTCGAAAGACGCTTGCCCGGTATGGAGCGATCCGCTGTGCGCCGGCTCGACGCGATGGATATCGCCCTGGTGACGGGCTTCGCCCTCCTGGCCAGCGCGGCGGCAGCGGCCATGACTCCATTGGACTCGGACGCGATGTGGACAGCCGCGCGCAACAATCTGCTCTTCTGCGGTCTCACCCTCGGAAGTTGGCCTCTCCTCAAGCACCGAGCAGTCCTCGTGCCTGTGTTCTGGATGATCCTCGCCATGTTCACCGGGGGCAGACATGTCAACGACCCTTATCCCTGGGTAATCGTCACCGAGAAGGCCGACGTCGCCCACGCCGCGACGGGCGCCGCCCTCGTCTTCCTGACGGGGCTTGTTCTCCTCACCTGCCTCGTGCCAAGGACCGACCGATGACACTCGTGCTTGACCGCGTCACTTTCACCTACCGCCGCAGGCTGCGTCCTGTCCTCTCCCAATTCACCTACGAGGTGCCCGACCAAGGTCTGACGATCTTGCTCGGCCCCAATGGAGCGGGAAAGTCCACGACGCTGGCCCTTCTCGCAGGGACGGTCGAGCCGACAGCAGGCAGAGTCCTGTTCAGCGATTCGAACGTCACCTCCACCACCCGTGAATTCCGCCGCCACGTGGCCTGGCTTCCCCAACGGGTACCCACGTCTCCGCAACTGACCGCTCGCGAGTACGTGGCATACATTGCCTGGCTCAAGGGCGAGAACCGCGCCCACGCGTGGGCGCGAGCCAGCACCGCCCTTGAACAGGTCGGCCTCGCCGAACAGTCCGGGCAGAAGACGGCCAGTCTCTCCGGGGGACAACTCCGGCGTGTCGGCATCGCTTGTGCCCTCGCCCACGACGCCCGCGTCATCCTGCTGGACGAACCGACAGCAGGTCTCGACCCTCACCAGCGTTCCGTGTTCCGTGATGTCCTGGGGGAAGTCGCGGCGAGTACCCCGGTACTGATGTCGACCCACGACGTGATCGATCTGGCCGACTCGGCCGACACCATCACCCTCATGGAGTCCGGGAGGGTGCGCCACCACGGCGGGACCCAGAGTTTCCTTGACCATGCCCGCCCGGAGGCTGCCCCCGGGCGGAGAGCGGAGTCGGCGTACTCCGCCCTCATGCGCCTCGACGGTTCGCGGTGAGCAGGTCGGCGCGTTCAGGATGTTGAGCGGGGAGGGTGCCGTCCGGGCGCCCGTCTTCGACGTCCGCGTAGAGGTCGAACTCATGCATCGTGTGCGACATGGCCCCGACGCTGGAGCCGGAACAGTCGGGGCGCCGCCCGAACCATCCCTGCGGGTCGCCGGGAGAGTGCGGAGGCGCCCCCGCGTCCGTCAGTTCGCCGGGGCCCCGAGCTGCTCGTACCCCGGGATCTCGCGCGGGTCTCGCGCACCCGGACCGACGTACTTCGCCGAGGGGCGCACCAGTCTGCCCGTCCGCTTCTGCTCCAGGATGTGCGCCGACCAGCCCGCCGTACGGGCGCAGCTGAACATCGACGTGAACATGTGCGCCGGGACCTCGGCGAAATCCAGCACGATCGCCGCCCAGACCGGCCCGGGGACAAATGGCTCTACCTTCTTGAACGGGTTGGTCCTCCCGTTCGTAGGGTGAGGACACCCAGGGGAGCTGGGTGTGGCTGACAAGTGGCTGCCTTTGACAGGGCGAGCAGCTCTGGCGGGCCCCGATCACCGGTGGCACCGAGAATCTCGGCACACCGACCGCGTACCACATCGGAACGTACGGCCGGCTGTGCACGGTCACCAAGGTGCCGGGCCGGGGCCAGCTCTGGCTCTCCACCACCAACTGCGAAAACAACGGAGGCGAACCGGACGGTGCGGACAAGCTGTTCCGCATCTCGATCACGTAGCGGGCTCTGTCCATGTGCCGTCCTGCCGGAGCGAGTTCACCTCCGGCGGGGCGGCACGGCCCTGTCTCAGCGGTACAGCGCGTCCACCTCGACCGCGTACGCCGCCTCGATCGCCTTCCGCTTCAGCTTCAGCGACGGGGTCAGCAGACCGTGCTCCTCGGTGAACTGATGCGCAAGGATCCGGAAGGTACGGATCGACTCGGCCTGCGACACCGCCGTGTTGGCGGCCACCACCGCCCGCCTGACCTCCATCTCCAGATCCGGGTCCCGCACCAGGTCCGCCGCGTTCATCGGCGGCCGCCCCTGCATGGTGAGCCAGTGGTCCACGGACTCCTGGTCCACGGTCACCAGCGCCGCGATGTACGGCCGGTCGTTGCCGACCACGATGCACTGCGCCACCAGCGGATGGGCCCGCACCCGCTCCTCCAGACCGGCCGGCGACACGCTCTTGCCGCTCGATGTCACCAGGATTTCCTTTTTCCGCCCGGTGATCGTCAGATAGCCGTCCTCGTCGAGCGCACCCAGGTCGCCGGTGGCCAGCCAGCCGTCGTGCAGCGCCGCGGCGGTGGCCTGCGGGTTGCCCAGGTAGCCGCCGAAGACATTGGCGCCGTGCACCCACACCTCGCCGTCGTCGGCGATGTGCACGGTGGTGCCGGGGATCGGCTGCCCGACCGTGCCGTACCGGGTGCGCTCCGGCGGATTGGCGGTGGCCGCCGCCGTGGACTCGCTCAGTCCGTACCCCTCGTACACCGTGACGCCCGCGCCCTCGAAGAACAGACCGAGCCGCCGCTCCATCCCCGAACCGCCCGACATGGCGTGCCGGACCCGGCTGCCCATCGCGTCGCGGACCTTCTTGTACACGACCTTGTCGAAGAACTGGTGCTGCATCCGCAGACCCGCGGAAGGGCCGGGGCCGGTCCCGAACGCCCGGTGCTCCATCGCCTCCGCGTACTTCACCGCTACGTCCACGGCCTTGTCGAAGGGCCCGATCCTGCCCTCCGCCTCGGCCTTGCGCCGGGCGCCGTTGAAGACCTTCTCGAAGATGTACGGAACCGCGAGGATGAATGTCGGCCGGAAGGACACCAGGTCCGGCATGAGCGCCTTCGCCGACAGCTCCGGCTGATGGCCGAGCTTCACCCGGCCGCGGACCGCCGAGATCTCGACCATCCGGCCGAAGACATGCGCCAGCGGCAGGAAGAGGAGCGTGGCGGCCTCGTCGCCCGGCTTGGAGTGGAAGACCGACTCCCAGCGCGACGCCATCGTGTCCGTCTCGAACATGAAGTTGGCATGCGTGATCACGCAGCCCTTGGGGCGGCCCGTGGTGCCGGACGTGTAGATGACGGTCGCCACCGAATCGGGCGTCACCGCCCGCCGGTGCCTGTGCACCACCTCGTCCTCGACACGCACGCCCGCCTCGACCAGCTCGGTCACCGCGTCCGAGTCCAGCTGCCAGAGCCGCTTCAGCTGGGGCAGCCGGTCGATCACCGAGGCGATCGTCATCGCATGGTCCTCGTGCTCGACCATGATCGCGGACACCTCGGCGTCGTGCAGCATCCAGAAGACCTGCTCGGCGGAGGACGTCGGATAGACCGGCACGGACTGGGCACCGATCGTCCACAGCGCGAAGTCGAAGAGCGTCCACTCGTAACGGGTACGCGCCATCAGGGCGACCCGGTCGCCGAACCGGACACCGTGGGCGATCAGCCCCTTGGCGAGCGCGAGCACCTCGTCGCGGAACGTCGCCGCGGTGACATCACGCCAGCGTCCGTCCGCGTCCTTCCGACCCAGCGCGACGCGGTGCGGATCCTCCTCCGCATAGTCGAAGACGGCATCGGCCAGCCCGCCTACCTGGGGCGCGACCGCCATGGGGGGGACAGTGAACTCGCGCAATGACCTGCTCCTTGTGGCGCTCCGCACAGCGCCGTGACGCTACCCCACCAGGTGGCTCGGCGGGAGGGCCCGGAACGACCGGTAAGCGTGCCATCTGCACAGGTCAGCCACAGATATCCGGCCAGATGGGCCAGGCCCGGGCGCGCTTCTGACGGTGGAGCAAGTAGCTCGCGCCGGAATCTCCACCGAATCTGTACGCCTCGACCACTCCCCTCCGGACGGGTACGGGGCGTTGGTCCGCACCTGCCGGGCCCGCCCACACCCGACCCGGTCGGGCGCGGCCTGCGCGTGCTGTCCATTCTCCCCGCGCGCGTGCGGTCATGCGCCGTCGCGGCCGCTGATCGCGCTGATTCCGCCGACGCCACGGATCAGCCGGTCCCCGCCCGCCAGGATCGCCGCCGCGAGCGCGTCCGCCGCCTCCTGCGCCGCGTCCCGGCGGCGGCCGTGCAGCAGGACGAAATCCACGTCGCCGAGTTCCGGCAGCCCCGCCCTGGCCGGTACTGGAGTCAGCCCCGGCGGGATGAGCCCGCGGGTGTGCGCCATCACGCCGAGACCGGCATGGGCCGCCGCGACGAGTCCGCTGAGGCTCGTACTCGTACAGGCGACGCGCCAGGACCGGCCGTGCTCCTCCAGCACCTCCAGGGCGCGGGCCCGGGTGAGACCCGGCGGCGGGAAGAGGACCAGCGGCACCGGGCGGTCCGGGTCGATCCGCAGCTGCGGTGCGCCGATCCAGGCCAGCGCGTCCTGCCAGACCAGTTCGCCGTGCGTGTCACCGGTCCGCCGCTTGGCGAGGACGAGATCGAGCCGTCCCGCCTCCAGCTGCCGGTGCAGCGTCCCGGACAGCTCCACCGTCAGCTCCAGTTCGACCTCCGGATGGTCGCGGCGGAACGACTCCAGGATCTCCGGCAGCCGGGTCTGCACGAAGTCCTCGGACGCCCCGAACCGCAGCCGCCCGCGCAGCCGCGTCCCGGTGAAGAACGCCGCGGCCCGCTCGTGGGCCTGCAGGATCGTCCGGGCGAAGCCGAGCATCGCCTCTCCGTCCACGGTGAGATCGACCCGGTGGGTGTCCCGGGTGAACAGCTGCCGCCCCGTCGCGTCCTCCAGCCGCCGCACATGCTGGCTCACCGTGGACTGCCGCACGCCCAGCCGGCGGGCGGCCTGGGTGAAGCTCAGCGTCTGGGCGACGGCAAGAAAAGTACGGAGCTGTGCGGAATCGTACACAGCGTCCAGGCTATCGCGAATCGTGATGACAGTGAGAACGGTATGCCGGATTCCCGATCGCCGTGATCAAGAGCAGGATGGAGAGGGCACGACCTGAACGAGAGACACGTGGAGCACATGAGCCGCCGCACCTTCAAGCTGCCGTCCTGGCTGCCGATCGACCCGTACATCCTGGCGCTGATCGGCACGGTCGCGCTCGCGGCGCTGCTGCCCGCGTCGGGGACCACGGCGGAGGTCGCGGACGGTGCGTCGACCGGAGCGGTCGCCCTCCTCTTCTTCCTGTACGGCGCCCGCCTCTCGACCGCCGAGGCGCTCGACGGCCTCAGGCACTGGCGGCTCCACCTCACCGTCCTGATCTGCACGTTCGTCGCGTTCCCGCTGCTGGGACTGGCGGGCAAGGGGCTGGTTCCGTACGTCCTGACCCCGCAGCTCTACAGCGGCTTCCTCTTCCTCTGCCTCGTCCCGTCGACCATCCAGTCGTCGATCGCCTTCACCTCGGTCGCCCGCGGCAACGTACCCGCGGCGATCTGTGCGGGCTCCTTCTCCTCGATCGCCGGGATCTTCCTCACCCCGCTGCTCGCCGCAGCGCTGCTCGGCAACAGCGGCGGCGGATTCTCGGCCGACGCGCTGCTGAGGATCGGGGTCCAGCTGCTGCTCCCGTTCATCGCCGGGCAGCTGCTGCGCCGCTGGATCGGCGGCTTCCTCTCCCGTCACCAGAAGGTCCTCGGCTACGTCGACCGGGGCTCGATCCTGCTGGTCGTCTATACGGCATTCAGCGAGGGCATGGTCGCCGGCATCTGGCACCAGGTCACCCCGGTGAGGCTCGGTGCGCTGCTGGCCGCCGAGGCGGTGCTGCTCGCGCTGATGCTCGCGCTGACCTGGTACGGGGCAAAGCGGATCGGCTTCGACCGGGGGGACCGGATCGCCATCCAGTTCGCCGGCTCGAAGAAGAGTCTGGCGTCCGGGCTGCCGATGGCCAGCGTGCTTTTCGGGGCGCACGCGAGCCTTGCCGTGCTGCCCCTGATGCTCTTCCACCAGATGCAGCTGATGGTGTGCGCGGTGATCGCGAAGCGGCGTTCGCGGGATCCGCAGGACGAACTCCGGGAGCGCCCGGGGACTCCGGTGGGCGGTGCGGTGGCGGAGGCGCCCGTCCCGGTGGGCTGACGCGCCGGCCCGAACCCGAAGGCACCGACGGCGCATGCCACGGGGGGCGGGACCGGCCGGCGCAGGGGGCGCTCCCCGTCGGCCGGACCCTCGACCCGTGTCACGGGGCCCGGCACCCCAGAGGCTGTCGGGCTACCCCTGATCGGGCGGTCGTGCCCTGCCCCGCCCGCTTCCCGATCGAAGGTAGCCCGACAGCCTTTCAGCCCTGGCCGACCGTCGCCTCCAGCGCGATGCGGTGCTCACCCGCGTACACGTTCATGGACGGACCCCGGAGGAATCCGACCAGGGTCAGTCCGGTCTCCGCCGCCAGATCCACGGCGAGCGACGACGGCGCCGAGACCGCGGCGAGTATCGGGATCCCGGCCATCACCGCCTTCTGCGCCAGCTCGAACGAGGCCCGCCCCGACACCAGCAGAATCGCCCGGGACAGCGGCAGCCGGTCGTCGGTCAGGGCCCGGCCGACGAGCTTGTCGACCGCGTTGTGCCGGCCCACGTCCTCCCGGATGTCGAGCAGTTCACCCGTCTCGGAGAACAGCGCCGCCGCATGCAGGCCCCCGGTCCGGTCGAAGACCCGCTGCGACTCGCGGAGCCGGTCGGGAAGGGCCGAGAGCAGCGCGGGCTCGACCCGGACCGGGGGAGTGTCGGCGATCGGGTGCCGGGTGGTGGTGCGGACCGCGTCGAGGCTCGCCTTGCCGCACAGACCGCAGGACGAGGTCGTGTAGACGTTGCGTTCGAGCGTGATGTCGGGGATCTGCACGCCGGGCGCGAGCTTCACATCCACCACGTTGTACGTGTTCACGCCGTCCGCCGTCGCACCGGCGCAGTACACGATCGACTGCACATCGGAGCCGTCACCGATCACGCCCTCGCTGACCAGGAAGCCCGCCGCCAGCGCGAAGTCGTCGCCCGGCGTGCGCATCGTGATGGCGAGCGGCCTGCCGTTCAGCCGGATCTCCAGGGGTTCCTCGGCGACGAGGGTGTCGGGGCGTGTGGAGACCGCCCCGTCCCGGATGCGGATGGTGCGGCGGCGCTCGGTGACCCGTCCCATGGCGGTTAAACCCGATTCTGTACGTGTTGGAAGCCGAAGCGGCCCTGATGCAGAGGTTGCCGTGGGTCACCGGGTTGTCGTGCGGAGAGGCGACCTTGACGATCTCAGTGTCCTGCACAGGGAGTGTGACATTGCAGCCGACACCGCAGTAGGCGCAGACGGTGGTGGTCTCCGTCTGGGCCGGCTCGTCCCGGGTTCCGGCCGCCCGCATGTCGAATTCGGACGCGGACGTCGTCCAGCCGCATCGCGGCCAGGTGCGGCCCGCGGGCAACGAGATGGCTCGCGCCGGCGCGGTGGAGCGCGGCCCCGGCATGGGCGCCGATCGCACCGGCGCCGGCAACTGCGACTTTCACGGGGCTCTCCGTTCGGTAAGGGACCGAGCGAGGGAGCAGGAGACGATGTCAAGTCGACAGAATATTGTCTACAGTATGCTTTGACGGGTCAAGGGTGTTGTCAAGCCTCCAAGCCTCGGCTGCTAATCCTGTGGGATCACGTGCCCCCGTACCGGGCGGTAGCCACCAAGACTGGATAGTTCCTGCCATACGTAGCGAGGGGAACCTCTACATGACCGGCTCACGTGTCGTGGCGCTCGGCCACTATCAGCCCGCCAGGGTGCTCACCAATGACGACCTGGCGGCCATGGTCGACACCAGCGACGAGTGGATCACCAGTCGCGTCGGGATCAAGACCCGCCATGTGGGAGGCCCTGACGAGCCGGTGGACGAGATGGCCGCACACGCGGCGGCCAAGGCGCTCGCCACGGCCGGACTCGACCCCGCCGACATCGATCTGGTCCTCGTCGCGACCTCCACCGCGATCGACCGTTCGCCCAGCATGTCCGCGCGCGTGGCCGCCCGCCTCGGCATGGCTTCGCCCGCCGTCATGGACATCAACGTGGTCTGCTCCGGCTTCACCCATGCCCTCGCCACCGCCGACCATGCGATCCGGGCGGGCGCCGCGACCCGTGCGCTGGTGATCGGCGCCGACAAAATGGCCGACATCGCCGACTGGACCGACCGCTCCACCTGTGTCCTGCTCGGCGACGGTGCGGGCGCCGCGGTCGTGGTCGCGGACCCGCAGGGCGGCGCGGACGCCGCGCCCGGCATCGGCCCCGTGCTCTGGGGTTCGGTGCCGGAGATGGGCCGCGCGGTCCGGATCGAGGGGACGCCGCCGCGCTTCGCCCAGGAGGGGCAGTCCGTCTACCGCTGGGCCACCACCCAACTGCCGCCCATCGCGCGCAAAGTGTGCGAAAAGGCAGGAGTCACCCCCGAGGATCTCGCCGCGGTGGTACTGCATCAGGCCAATCTGCGCATCATCGAACCGGTCGCCAGGAAGATCGGTGCGGTCAACGCGGTCATCGCCCGGGATGTCGTGGATTCCGGCAATACGTCCGCCGCTTCGATCCCCATGGCCCTGTCGAAACTGGTGGAACGCGGCGAGGTCGACAGCGGCGTTCCGGCACTGCTTTTCGGGTTCGGCGGGAACCTCTCGTACGCGGGTCAGGTGATCCGTTGCCCATGACCCTCCCCATTGTGCTCGGTAGTCTGTAGACGATAGGCAATTGCTCGTCGCCCGGAGGGGGACCGCGATGTTGTCCACAGGACTGCCGCAGGGCGCCGTGCCGAAGCTGGAACGGCCCCGTCCGCTGCGCGAGCGCGTCTATGAGACGCTGCTCGAACTGATCACCACGCGTGCGCTCCGCCCCGGCCAGCATCTGGTCGAGAGTGAGCTGGCGGGGCACCTCGGTGTGTCCCGGCAGCCGGTGCGCGAGGCCTTGCAGCGGCTGAACACCGAGGGCTGGATCGATCTGCGTCCCGCCCAGGGCGCGTTCGTCCATGAACCCACCAAGGAGGAGGCGGACCAGCTGCTCTCGGTCCGCACCCTACTGGAGGCCGAGGCCGCCCGGCTGGCCGCGGCCAACTCCGGCACGGCCGGCATTGCCGCCCTCGAAGAGCTCTGCTCCAAGGGCGAGCGGGCCGTCGCCGACGGCGATGTGGATCTCGCCGTCGCCACCAACGCGGCCTTCCATGCCAAGGTCATGGAGCTGGCGGGCAATGTGGTGCTCGCCGAGCTCGCCGGACAGGTCGACCGCCGGGTCCGCGGGTACTACACACCGGTGGCCCGTCGGCGCGGCACCCAGTCCTGGATCGAACACCGCTCGCTGATCGCGGCGATCTCCTCGCGGGACGAGCAGCGGGCCACGGAGATCATGCGGGCGCACACGGAGCACACACGCAAGACGTACCACCAGCGCGAACAGGGTTAGTGGGCGGTTGACACGCAGAGGCCGGGGCGGCTCGCCCCGGCCTTTCTACTGTCCCGCACGCTTTACCCGATCGTCGAGCAGCTCGACATCTCTCACATCATGATGTGCAAACAAACACGACTGTGTTAGAAATGGGTCATGGGTGTCGCCAATCGTCTGGACCTGACCCTGCGACTGGTGCAGGGCTCCGACCGGGTTTCCGTGTCGGAGCTCTCCCATCGCCTGGGGGTCTCCGAAATGACCGTTCGCAGGGACCTGGACGCGCTGGAGCGACAGGGGCTGGTGCGCCGGGTGCACGGCGGCGCCGTCGCCACACGTTCGCGTGAGGAGGGAGCGGGCTTCGCGGCCCGTGAGCCGTGGCAGGCCGCGACGAAGGACCGTCTCGGTGCGGCCGTGGCCGCGATGGTCGAGCCGGGATCTCGCGTGCTGCTGGACGCGGGCACCACCACCGTGCACGTCGCGAAGCATCTGGTCGAACGCGCCCCGTTGACGGTCGCGGTGCTCAGTCTGCAGGCGGCGGTTTGCCTGGCCGACCGGCCCGGCATCGAGCTGCTGGTCGTCGGCGGCCGGTCCCGTTCCGGGGAGCAGTCGCTGGTCGGCCCGCTTGCCCTGCGCACACTTGAGGCCCTGGCCTTTGACTGCTTCGTGCTGTCCATCGGTGGTGTGCACGCCGAGTACGGGTGGTCGGAGTTCTCGCTGGACGACGCGGCCGTCAAACAGGCCGCCCTTGCGCAGGCAGCGCGCACGATCGCCGTGGCGGACGCGACCAAGCTCGGGGTGCGCGCGTTCAGCCAGGTCGCCGCGCTGGGGGCGGTGGACGCCTTCGTCACCGACGCCGCAGCCCAGGATGCCGCCACGCACCCCAATGGCCCGCTGACCCTGACGGCCCTGCGTGATGCGGGCGTCAGCACGGCCTTGGCCTGACCACCGTTTGCTATGAGGAGCGCATCATGACCGCTGTCCCACGACCGCTGATGATCCTGGTCGCAGGCCCCTACCGGTCGGGCACCGGGGACGATCCGGCCAAGCTCGACGCCCATGTGCGGGCGATGAATCAGGCCGCACTGGTGCTCTTTCGCTCCGGCCACCTGCCGGTCACCGGCGAGGCTCTGGCCCTTCCCCTGCTGGAGACCGCGGGAAGCACCGGCCCGGGCGACGCGGCATTCCAGGAGATCTTCCACCCCATCGCCGAACTGCTGCTGGCGCGCTGCGACGCGGTGCTGCGCATCGGCGGCCCCTCGGGCGGCGCGGACCGGATGGTAGCGAGGGCCCGGGACCAGGGGCTGGACATCTACACCCGTATCGACGACGTCCCATCCGCCCGGTGACGGCCGGCCTGGACACCCCCGACCGCCGCGGCCGTACCGGCCTGGACCGGCACGGCCGCGACCTGACCGGCAACCCGCGGGTGCGTATCGAAGACGTGGAAGTGCTTTCCTGCGACTGGTACGTCCTGCGCCGGACGACCTTCGACTACCGGCACAGGGACGGCCATTGGAGCCGGGAGCAGCGGGAGACCTACGACCGGGGCGACGGTGCCACGATCCTGCTCTACAACACCGATCGCCGCACTGTTCTGCTGACTCGCCAGTTCCGTCTGCCGGCCTACGTCAACGGGCATCCCGACGGCATGCTGATCGAGACCGCCGCCGGGCTCCTCGACGGCGACAGCCCCGAGGAAGCCATCCACCGGGAAGCGGCCGAGGAGACCGGACACACCATCGGCACCCCCGAGCGCGTCTTCGAGGTGTACATGAGCCCCGGCTCGGTCACCGAACGCCTGCACTTCTTCGCTGCCCCTTACCGTCCGCAGGCCTCCGCCGCCGACGGGTACGGGATCGCGGCCGAGGGTGAGGACATCACGACGGTGGAACTCCCCTTCGCGGAGGCGCTCGCGATGGTCCGCAGCGGCGCCATCGCCGACGCCAAGACCATCATGCTGCTGCAATGGGCGGCCCTGGACGGCCCGTACCGGCACTCCTGATTGCCCGCCCGGCCACGGCGCGGGCCTCGAAACACCTCCGCGCCGACCGCCGACCGCCCCGCCCGCCGCACGCCTTTGTCCTCGATGCGGAGAAAGTTGTAGCGGATTCCTGCGCAACTTCTTCCCAGTCCCGGCAACCGCTGCTACGTTCCCCTCGAAAGCCCGACGGACAGGCCGATGTGGCGGGGAGGGGCGCGTGAGACGTATGACGGCACGACCCGCGAATGCGCATCAGGCGCGACTGCTCCGGCTGTTGCGCGACGGCGGGCCCAACTCCCGGGCACAGCTGGGGGATCAGATCGATCTCTCCCGCTCCAAGCTCGCCGTCGAGGTGGACCGGCTGCTGGAGACCGGACTTGTCGTGGCCGACGGACTCGCCGCCTCCCGCGGCGGACGTCGCTCGCACAACATCCGGCTTGCTCCCGCACTGCGCTTCCTCGGCGTCGACATCGGTGCCACATCGATCGATGTGGCGGTCACCAACGCGGAGTTGGAGGTTCTGGGCCACCTCAACCACCCCATGGACGTACGCGAAGGACCTGTCGCGATCTTCGAACAGGTGCTGTCCATGGCGGCCAAGCTCCGGGCCTCCGGACTCGCCGAAGGCTTCGACGGCGCGGGCGTCGGCGTACCGGGACCGGTCCGCTTCCCCGAAGGCGTACCGGTCGCACCCCCGATCATGCCCGGCTGGGACGGCTTCCCGGTCCGCGAGGCACTCAGCCAGGAACTGGGCTGCCCCGTCATGGTCGACAACGACGTGAATCTGATGGCGATGGGGGAACAGCACGCGGGCGTCGCACGCTCCGTGGGCGACTTCCTCTGCGTCAAGATCGGTACCGGTATCGGCTGCGGCATCGTCGTCGGCGGCGACGTCTACCGCGGTACGACGGGCAGCGCCGGCGACATCGGCCACATCCAGGTCGAACCCGACGGCCGCGCCTGCGCCTGCGGCAACCGGGGCTGCCTGGAAGCCCACTTCAGCGGCGCCGCGCTGGCCCGCGACGCCGAGGACGCGGCGCGCGCGGGACAGTCGCAGGAGCTCGCCGCCCGGCTGGAGGCGGCCGGGAAACTCACCGCCGCCGATGTGGCCGCCGCCGCGGCCGCCGGTGACGCCACCTCGCTCGACCTGATCCGCGAGGGCGGCAACCGGGTCGGCCAGGTCATCGCCGGACTCGTCAGTTTCTTCAACCCCGGACTGGTGGTGATCGGCGGCGGTGTGACCGGCCTCGGCCACACGCTCCTCGCCAGCGTCCGGACCCAGGTCTACCGGCAGTCCCTGCCGCTGGCCACCGGCAACCTCCCCATCGTGCTGGGTGAGTTGGGGCCGGCCGCCGGAGTGATCGGCGCCGCCCGGCTCATCAGCGACCACCTGTTCTCACCGGCCTGATCCTCGACCGGTACGCACCACCGAACCGCCTCCCGCCTCTTCCGGCCGGGGGGTCCGGGGGGTGACCCCCGGAACAGCACTGCGCCCTGCCCGCTCACCGGCCCTTCCCCAAGCTCTCGGCTTCGCTCGAGCAGGGGGAGATCCCATTCGCCGAGGGGATTTGTCATGGCACCAGAACCACCCCTGCTCACCATGTCCGGCATCACCAAGTCGTTCCCCGGCGTGCGCGCCCTCGACGGCGTGGACCTGGAGGTCCAGGCCGGCGAAGTCCACTGTCTGCTCGGGCAGAACGGCGCCGGCAAGTCCACCCTCATCAAGGTGCTCGCCGGGGCCCACCAGCCCGACGGCGGCGAGATCACCTGGCGCGGCGCACCCGTCTCGCTCAAGTCGCCGATCGCCGCCATGCGTCTCGGCATCGCCACCATCTACCAGGAACTCGACCTGGTCGAAGGCCTCTCGGTCGCCGAGAACATCTTCCTCGGCCACGAACCCACCGCCGCCCGCTTCGTCGTCCGCACCCGCGAAGGACGCGCGGCTGCCGCCGCACTGCTGAAGCGCCTCGGCCACCCCGAGATCGATCCCGCCCGTCCTGTCGGCGCGCTCTCCGCCGCCCAGCAGCAGATCGTCTCCATGGCGCGGGCGCTCTCCCACGACGTACGGCTCATCGTCATGGACGAGCCGTCCGCCGCCCTCGACCCCGACGAGGTCGCCAACCTCTTCCGTATCGTCGCCGGGCTCACCGCCGACGGGGTCGCCGTCGTCTACATCTCCCACCGTCTGGAGGAGATCCGCCGGATCGGCGACCGGGTGACCGTGCTCAAGGACGGGCGGGCCGTCGCCGTCGGGCTGCCCGCCGAGTCCACCCCTACGCCCGACATCGTTGCCATGATGACCGGCCGCAATGTCGAGTACGTCTTCCCGCAGCGCCCCGGGGCTCCCGCGGAGGACACCCGGCAGGACCCCGTGCTCACCGTCGAAGGACTCGCCAGGGAAGGTGAGTTCGCCCCCGTCGACCTGGAACTGCGGCCCGGCGAGATCGTCGGGCTCGCCGGACTCGTCGGATCGGGTCGCTCCGAGATCCTGGAGACGATCTACGGAGCCCGCCGGCCGAGCGCGGGCCGGGTCCTCGTCGGCGGGCGGCCGCTGCGCCCCGGCAGCGTCCGCGCCGCCGTCGCCGCGGGCATCGGACTCGCCCCCGAGGAACGCAAGGCGCAGGCCCTGCTGATGCTCGAATCCGTCACCCGTAACGTGTCGGTCTCCTCCATGTCACGCTTCTCCCGGGCCGGTTGGCTCGACCGCGGAGCCGAGCGCCGGGCGGCCCGCGCCGCCACCCGCGAACTCTCGCTGCGCCCCGACAACCCGGACACCCCCGTCCGCACCCTCTCCGGCGGCAACCAGCAGAAGGCCGTCCTGGCCCGCTGGCTGCTGCGCGGCTGCCGGGTGCTGCTGCTCGACGAACCGACCCGCGGTGTCGACGTCGGCGCCCGCGCCGAGCTCTACGCCGTGATCCGCCGGCTGGCCGACGAAGGCCTGGCCGTTCTGCTGGTCTCCAGCGAAGTGCCCGAAGTGCTGGGCCTCGCCGACCGGGTGCTGGTGCTCCGCGAGGGCCGCGTCGTGCATACGGCGGACGCCCGGGAGCTCGACGAGCACCGCGTACTCGACCTCGTGATGCAAGGGAGCCCGACGTCATGACTCAGCCCGTCTCCTCGGCGCAGCACGGTGGGCCGGACAAGGCGGCCCCGCCCGCCCCCGCCGCGCTGCCGCCCTCGAAGGGCGGCGGACTGCGCGCCCTCGGGGTGCGCGCGGACGTCCGCAACCTGTCGCTGCTCGGCGTCCTCGCGGTACTGATCGCCGTCGGCGGCATCACCGAGCCCGACGCCTTCCTGGACACCGGGAATCTGCAGCTGATCCTGACCCAGTCGTCCGTCATCGGCGTCGTCACCGTCGGCATGACGTTCGTCATCACCAGCGGCGGCATCGATCTGTCGGTCGGCGCGATGGTCGCGCTCGCCTCGGTATGGGCGACCACCCTCGCCACCCAGGAGTACGGCTTCGCGGGGATCCTCTTCACCGCTGTGCTCGTCGGCCTGGGCGCCGGACTCGTCAACGGGCTGCTGATCGCGTACGGGAGGCTGGTGCCGTTCATCGCGACGCTGGCCATGCTCGCCTCGGCCCGCGGTCTCGCCCTGCTGATCACCGACGGCAAGACACAGATCGTCACCGTCCAGTCGGTCCTCGACCTGGGGCTGCCCGACTCGTACGTCCTCGGCATCCCGCCACTGGTCATGGTCTTCGCCGCGGTCACCGGCATCGGCTGGCTGGTGCTGAACCGGACGACGTTCGGACGCCGCACGGTCGCGGTCGGAGGCAACGCGGAAGCGGCCCGCCTGGCGGGGATCGATGTACGGCGGCAGCGGCTCTACCTGTATCTGCTCTCCGGGCTCTGCTGCGGCATCGCCGCCTTCATGCTGATCATCCTGTCCGGCTCGGGACAGAACACCAACGGCAACCTGTACGAACTCGACGCCATCGCCGCCGCGATCATCGGTGGCACCCTGCTCAGTGGTGGACGCGGCACCATCGTCGGCTCCGTCCTCGGTGTCCTCGTCTTCACCACCATCACCAATATCTTCGCGCTCAACAATCTGCAGAGCGATGTCCAGCAGATCGCCAAGGGCGCGATCATCGTCGCCGCCGTCCTGGTTCAGCGCCGCACCTCGGCCCACGGGGAGACCTAGGGGTTGTCCAGCCCACGGGCTCTCCCCACTCCACTCCACCCCACCCCATCTCACCCGCAGTTCCGCATGCCACCCACGCACCGGATGAAGGGTTCGACAGCCATGCCAGAAACCAGCCGCAGAGGACTGCTCTTCGGCACCGCAGCCGTCTCCGCGGGCGCTCTCCTCACCGCTTGCACCAGCAATGAGCCCAAGAATTCGCAGACCGCGCAGAGCAATCAGCCGGCTGCCGACGACAAGCCCGGCAAGCCCATCACCATCGGCTTCGCCGGACCACAGGCCGACCATGGATGGCTCAATGCCATCAACGAGAACGCCAAGTCGCGGGCGGAGAAGTACTCCGAGGTGACCCTGGAGATCACCGAGGGATCCAACGACACCGCCGCCCAGATCGGCCAGGTCAAGACCCTCATCAACAAGAAGGTCGACGTCCTCGTCATCCTCCCCGCCGACGGCAAGGCGCTCACCCAGGTCGGTCTGGAGGCGATGAAGGCGGGCATCCCCGTCATCAACCTGGACCGCATCTTCGCCTCACCGCAGGCCTACCGCTGCTGGATTGGCGGCGACAACTACGGTATGGGTCTCAATGCCGGCACGTACATCGGCGAAAAGCTCAAGGACAAGCCGAACGCCAAGGTGGTCGAGCTCGCGGGCATCGACAACCTGGAGCTCACCAAGCAGCGCAGCCAGGGCTTCGCCGACGCCCTCAAGAATTACTCCAACATCAAGCTGGTGGCCCGTCAGGCCGCTGATTTCACGGTCGAGTCGGGCCAGGCGAAGATGGCTCAACTCCTGCAGGCACAGAAGAAGTTCGACGCCCTGTGGAACCATGACGACGACCAGGGAGTCGGCGCGCTGCGCGCCATCCAGCAGGCGGGCCGGGACGAGTTCCTGATGGTCGGAGGCGCGGGCGCGAAGTCCGCGATGGACGCCATCAAGGCCGACAACAGTGTCCTGAAGGCCACGGTTCTCTACCCGCCGACGATGGCCGCGTCCGCCATCGACCTGGCGCGTGCCCTGGGGCAGGGCAAGGGCATCGGCGGGCTCTCCGAACTGGAGATCCCGACCAGCCTCACCCTCTACTCGGCCGTCGTCACCAAGGACAACATCGACCAGTACCTGCCGACGGGCTTCAGCTGATCCGCCGTCCAGGAGGGTGCTGACCCTCCTGCCGTGCGCCCACCGAACGACCGAAGAGGAGGAAGCCCGTATGGCCCGTAGGGAAGAGACGGAGCAGGAGGCCGCAGCGCCGCCGACGACCGTGCCGAAGGCGACGCTCGGGGTCGGCATGGTCGGATACGCGTTCATGGGCGCCGCCCACTCACAGGGGTGGCGCACCGCCGGACACGTCTTCGACCTGCCGATGCAGCCGGCTCTCGCCGCGATCTGCGGACGCGACCGTACGGCGGTCGGCGCCGCCGCCGAACGGCACGGCTGGGCGGCGGCGGAGACCGACTGGCGCGCCCTGATCACCCGGGACGACGTCCAGCTCGTCGACATCTGCACGCCCGGCGACAGCCATGCGGAGATCGCCATCGCCGCCCTGGAGGCGGGCAAGCACGTGCTGTGCGAGAAGCCGCTCGCCAACACGGTCGCCGAGGCGGAAGCCATGACGGAGGCCGCGGAACGGGCCAGGGCCCGCGGCCAGGTGGCGATGGTCGGCTTCAACTACCGCAAGGTGCCCGCGATCGCGTACGCACGGACGCTGATCGCCGACGGCAGGCTCGGCGTCCTGCGGCACGTACGGGCCACCTACCTCCAGGACTGGCTGGTCGACCCGGAGTCGCCGCTCACCTGGCGGCTCAAGCGCGAGCATGCGGGATCCGGTGCGCTCGGCGACCTCGGGGCGCACATCGTCGACCTCGCCCAGTATCTGGCGGGGGAGCTCCTGGTGGGGGTGTCGGCGGTCGCCGAGACCTTCGTACGGGAACGACCGCTGCTCGCCGGCGCGTCGGCCGGGCTCTCGGGCACCGCGGACAGCGGAGCACGCGGGGTGGTCACCGTCGACGACGCCGCCCTGTTCACCGGCAGGCTCGCCTCCGGAGCACTGGCCTCGTTCGAGGCGACCCGGATGGCGGCGGGCCGCAAGAACGCGCTGCGGCTTGAGATCAACGGCGAGCGCGGCTCGCTCGCCTTCGATCTGGAACGCCTCAACGAACTGTCCTTCCATGACCACACCGAGCAGGCCACCACCGCCGGGTTCCGCCGCATCCTCGTCACCGAGCCCGCGCACCCGTACCTGGAGGCGTGGTGGCCGCCGGGCCACGCACTCGGCTACGAGCACACCTTCATCCACCAGGCCCGCGACCTGGTCATGACGATCGCCGAAGGGGCTGACCCCGTTCCGTCGTTCGCCGACGGACTTCAGGTGCAGCGGGTGCTCGCAGCGGTGGAGGAAAGCGCCGACAAGAGCTCCGTACACACCCCCGTACCGTCCTAGGAGGTTCCGCGCATGCCCCGTCCCTTCACGCTCTTCACCGGTCAGTGGGCCGACCTGCCGCTGGAGGAGGTCTGCCGGCTTGCCCGGGACTTCGGTTACGACGGGCTCGAACTCGCCTGCTGGGGCGATCACTTCGAGGTCGACAAGGCTCTCGCCGACCCCGGCTATCTCGACGGGCGGCGGCAGCTGCTCGACAAGTACGGTCTGAAGTGCTGGGCGATCTCCAACCACCTCGTCGGCCAGGCGGTCTGCGACAACCCGATCGACGAACGTCACCAGGGCATCCTGCCCGCCCGGATCTGGGGCGACGGCGAGCCCGAAGGGGTACGGCAGCGGGCCGCCGAGGAGATCAAGAACACCGCCCGCGCGGCCGCCGCCTTCGGGGTCCGTACCGTCATCGGCTTCACCGGCTCGTCGATCTGGCACCTGGTGGCGATGTTCCCGCCGGTGCCGCCGCGGATGATCGAGCGCGGTTACGAGGACTTCGCCGAGCGCTGGAACCCGATCCTCGACGTGTTCGACGCGGAGGGCGTGCGGTTCGCCCACGAGGTGCACCCCAGCGAGATCGCGTACGACTACTGGACCACGCACCGGGCCCTGGAGGCCGTCGGCCACCGGGCCGCGTTCGGGCTGAACTTCGACCCCAGCCATTTCGTCTGGCAGGACCTCGATCCGGTCGGCTTCCTCTACGACTTCCGGGACCGGATCTACCACGTCGACTGCAAGGAGGCCCGCAAGCGTCTCGACGGGCGCAACGGCCGTCTCGGCTCGCACCTTCCCTGGGGCGATCCGCGGCGCGGCTGGGACTTCGTCTCCGCCGGGCACGGTGACGTGCCGTGGGAGGACGTGTTCCGGATGCTTCGCTCGATCGACTACGAAGGCCCTATCTCGGTGGAGTGGGAGGACGCCGGGATGGACCGGCTGGCGGGCGCACCGGAAGCGCTTGCCACACTGAAGCGGTACGACTTCGACCCGCCCGCTGCGTCGTTCGACGCGGCATTCGGGGGCGGCGACTGACGGCCCCTCCCGGGGGCTCCACCCCCGGACCTGCGCTCCTCGATCGCGCCCTTTGAGCACGTCCGGCGTCTGAGGGCCGGGGTCCGGGGGCGGAGCCCCGGCGGGGCGGGGCGGGTAGCGGACAGGTCTGCGCAGCCCGGCGACACACGCGCCGCCGGGACGGTCCCCGCTGCTCAGAACCCCCTTTGTCCTGGCCCGGGAAAAAGTTCAACTTATCTCCTGCGCATGGGCTTTCCACCCCGGACGAACCCGTCTACCGTCCCCTTGGTGTACACGACATGACTCGCGTCACCGGAGCCCCACCAGGCCCTCGGTGACCTGCGCGGCAGTCCCCGCGCGGAACGGCACGGCAGCACTCGCCCGTACAACCGGCACTCTCCGGAGGACATTCGTGCACGGAACCAGAACCCGCCCCCGACTCCGTTCATCCCTCGCCCTGCTCACCGGTGGCCTGCTCACCGCGGCCACCCTCGCCCTGGGCGCCCCGCCCGGTGCGGCCGCATCGGGCCCGACCTCGCCGGCCGCGTCCGACGCGGCGGCGACCGAGGACTTCCAGCAGGTCACCCTCGCCAAGGGCGCCGCCGAGACCGGCGAACCCATGTCCTTGGCCGTGCTCCCCGACCGCAGCGTCCTGCACACCTCGCGCAACGGCGAGCTGCGGATCACCGACAGCGCCGGCAACACCAAGGTCTCCGGCGCCATCCCCGTCTACTCGCACGACGAGGAAGGCCTCCAGGGCGTCGGTATCGACCCGGACTTCGACAAGAACCGGGCGATCTATCTCTACTACGCGCCCCCGCTGGACACCCCGTCGGGCGACGCCCCGGAGAACGGCACCGCCGCCGACTTCGCCAAGTTCGACGGCGTCAACCGGCTCTCCCGCTTCGTCCTCAAGGAGGACGGCACCCTCGACCTGAGCAGCGAGAAGAAGGTTCTCGACGTCAAGGCGTCGCGCGGCATCTGCTGCCACGTCGGCGGCGACATCGACTTCGACGCGCAGGGCAACCTGTATCTGTCGACCGGCGACGACTCCAACCCGTTCGCCTCCGACGGCTACACGCCGATCGACGAACGCCCGGGCCGCAACCCGGCGTTCGACGCCCGGCGCACCTCGGGCAACACCAACGACCTGCGCGGCAAGCTCCTCCGGATCAAGGTCGCCGACGACGGCTCGTACACCATCCCCGAGGGCAACCTCTTCGCCCCGGGCACGGACAAGACCCGGCCCGAGATCTACGCGATGGGCTTCCGCAACCCGTTCCGCTTCAGCGTCGACAAGGCCACCGGCATTGCGTACGTCGGTGACTACGGTCCCGACGCGGGCGCGGCCGACCCGAAGCGCGGACCGGGCGGACAGGTCGAGTTCGCCCGGGTGACCAAGGCGGGCAACTTCGGCTGGCCGTTCTGCACCGGGAAGAACGACCCCTTCGTCGACTACGACTTCGCGACGAAGACGTCCGGCGCGACCTTCGACTGCGCCGCACCGAAGAACACCTCGCCGCACAACACCGGCCTGGTCGACCTGCCCCCGGCACAGCCCGCCTGGATCCCGTACGACGGCGGTTCCGTGCCCGAGTTCGGCAACGGATCCGAGTCGCCGATGGGCGGCCCCGTCTACCACTACGACCCGAACCTCGACTCGCCTGTGAAGTTTCCCGAGGCGTACGACGGTGACTTCTTCGCCGGCGAGTTCGGCCGGCGCTGGATCAAGCGCATCGAGCATGACGGCGACGGCACCGTCCAGTCCATCAACAACCTCCCGTGGTCCGGGACCCAGGTGATGGACATGGCCTTCGGCCCGGACGGGGCGCTGTACGTCCTGGACTACGGCCTCTCCTGGTTCGGCGGCGACGAGCACTCCGCGCTCTACCGCATCGAGAACGCCACCGGCGGCCACTCGCCCGTAGCCGAAGCCGCCTCCGACAAGACGTCCGGCACCACACCGCTGAAGGTGCAGTTCTCCTCGGCCGGCACCACGGACTCCGACGGCGACGCACTCACGTACGCCTGGAACTTCGGCGACGGCGGCACGTCGACCGCCGCGAACCCCACGTACACGTACCGGAAGAACGGCACCTACACCGCGACCGTCACCGCCAAGGACCCCACCGGACGCACCGGATTGGCGAGCGTCCATGTGACCGTCGGCAACACGGCACCCACGGTGAAGCTGGAACTCCCGGGTGACGGGCAGCTGTTCAGCTTCGGGGACAAGATCCCGTTCAAGGTGACCGTCACCGACCCCGAGGACGGCACGATCGACTGCTCCAAGGTCGAGGTCCGCTTCGTGCTCGGCCATGACAGCCACGGCCACCCGATCACCACGGCCAACGGCTGCACCGGCACCATCAGCACCCAGATCGACGGCGGACACGACCCGAACGCCAACATCTTCGGAGTCATCGACGCCTCGTACACCGACGGCGGGGGCGGCGGCCAGGCCGCGCTCTCCGGCCACGACCAGTCGCAGCTTCAGCCCCGCCACCGCCAGGCCGAGCACTTCACCGAGTCGTCCGGCATCAGGACGTACAACAAGGCGGCCGCGCACGGCGGCAAGACGGTCGGCGACATCAACAACGGCGACTGGATCGCCTTCAAGCCGTACCTCCTCGGTGACTCCACCAAGCTCACCGCTCGGATCTCGTCCGGCGGCGCGGGCGGCTTCCTCGAAGTACGGTCCGGCTCCGCGACCGGCAAGATCCTCGGCTCCGCACCGGTGCCGGTGACCGGTGGCTGGGAAAACTTCCAGGACATCGACGTACCGCTGCGCGGCGTCCCGGGCAACGCCACCGAACTCTTCCTGGTCTTCAAGGGCGGCGACGGGGCGCTCTACGACGTCGACGACTTCGAGCTCTCCAACAGCGCCCCCGACCGGACCGCCAAGCGGGTCCTGGTCTTCTCGAAGACGGCCGGCTTCCGCCACGACGCGATCCCCGCGGGCATCGCGGCACTGAAGGAACTCGGCGCGACCAGCAACATCACCGTCGACTCCACCGAGGAAGCAGGCCAGTTCACCAGCACCAACCTGGCCCGCTACGACGCCGTCGTCTTCCTCTCCACGACCGGTGACGTCCTCAATGCCGACCAGCAGAAGGCGTTCGAGAACTACATCGCCACCGGTGGCGGCTACATGGGCGTGCACGCCGCCGCGGACACCGAGTACGACTGGTCGTTCTACGGCGGACTCGTCGGCTCGTACTTCGCCGGACACCCCGCGATCCAGCCCGTCACCGTCCGCGTCGAGGACCACAAGCACCCGGCGACCGCCCACCTCGACGACGCCTGGAACCGAACCGACGAGCTGTACAACTACCGCACCAACCCGCGCGACAAGGTGAAGGTTCTCGCCACGCTCGACGAGACGACCTACACCGGCGGCACCATGAAGGGCGATCACCCGATCACCTGGTGCCAGGCCTACCAGGGCGGCCGCTCCTTCTACACCGGCCTCGGCCACACCAAGGAGTCGTACGCCGAACCTGCCTTCCGCCAGCTCCTCCTCGGCGGCGTCCGCTACGCGGCCGGACAGGTGAATGCCGACTGCAAGCCGGACACCGGCTACCGGTCGATCTTCAACGGCAAGACGCTCGAGGGCTGGAAGCAGGCGGGCCCCGGGAAGTTCAACGTCGTCGACGGTGAACTCCGGTCCGAGGGCGGCATGGGTCTCCTCACCTACCAGGCCAAGGAGCTGGGGTCGTACTCGCTGAAGCTCGACTGGAAGCTGGCGGGCGACGACAACTCCGGTGTCTTCGTCGGATTCCCGGAGTCCGACGACCCCTGGTCCGCGGTGAACAACGGCTACGAGGTCCAGATCGACGCCACCGACGCCCCCGACCGCACCACGGGATCCATCTACACCTTCAAGGCGGCGAACATCGAGGCCCGTGACGAGGTCCTGCGGCCGCCAGGCCAGTGGAACAGCTACGAGATCAAGGTCCAGGGCGAACGGCTCCAGGTCTTCCTCAACGGAGTCAAGATCAACGACTTCACCAACACCGATCCCGTCCGCAGCCTGAAGAACGGCTACATCGGCCTCCAGAACCACGGAGCCGACGACCATGTGTCCTTCCGCAACATCGAGTTGAAGGAGCTGCCCGCCGCCTAGGCGACAGCCGCAGTCCGACGGCGGGCGGGGCAAAGGCCCTACCTCGCCCGCCGTCACCCCTCACCCTCACCCTCACCCTTGTCCGCCTCGATTCGATCAGCGCCGCTCACTTTGTACTGCCCAGCCAGGATCCCCAGCCAGGGAGGCAGCCCGTGTCAGCACATCCCGTTCGTACCGGAGTCTGGTTCATCGGAGCACGCGGCTCCGTCGCCACCACCGCCACGGCGGGCTGCGCGGCCGTCGCGGCGGGGCTCCACCCGGCGGCAGGCATGGTCACCGAGACCGCGCCGTTCGCCGGCAGCGGGCTGCCGGCGCTGACCTCCCTGGTCTTCGGCGGACACGACACCATCGGCTGTCCGCTCCCCAAACGGGCGGAGGCACTGGCCGCCGGGGGAGTGCTTCCACATGGGCTGCCCTCCGCCGTACGGACCGAACTCGCGGCCGCCGACGCCGAGATACGCCCGGGTGGCCCGCTGCCCGGTGACACCCGCACCGACGAGGAACTCATCGCCGCGTTCGCCGCAGACCTCACCGACTTCGGCCGCCGGGGCGGCCTGACCCGCACGGTCGTCGTCAACGTCGCGTCGACGGAACCCGTCCCGGAACCCGGCGAGAACCGGCTGCCCGCCAGCTCGCTCTACGCCGCCGCCGCGCTCCGGGCCGGCTGCCCCTACATCAACTTCACCCCCTCCACCGGACTGCGCGCTCCCGCGCTCCAGGACGCCGTCGCGGACTGCGGACTTCCTCACGCAGGCCGCGACGGCAAGACGGGCCAGACGCTGCTCCGCTCCGTACTCGCCCCGATGTTCGTGCAACGCGCCCTGCCCGTGCGGGCCTGGTCCGGCACGAACCTGCTGGGCGGCGGGGACGGAGCGGCGCTTGCCGACCCGGGCGCGGCAGCGGCCAAGAACGCGGGCAAGGAGCGCGTCCTCGCCGACACGCTCGGCGCCGCGCCCGAGGGGGAGGTGCACATCGACGACGTGCCCGCGCTCGGCGACTGGAAGACGGCCTGGGACCACATCGCGTTCGACGGATTCCTCGGCGCCCGCATGGTCCTCCAGACGACCTGGCAGGGCTGCGACTCGGCGCTGGCCGCCCCCCTGGTCCTCGACCTGGCGCGGCTGCTCGCCCGCGCCCAGGAGGTGGGCCTGACCGGCCCGCGGCCCGAACTCGGCTTCTACTTCAAGGACCCGGACGGCGGCCCCGCCGCACTGTTCGAGCAGTACATGGCGCTGCTGGCCTTCGCCGAGCGGCTGCGGGGGGAGAAGTGACAGCCACCGTACGGGCCTGGGCCGAGCTGCTGCGGATCTCGGCGCTGTTCACCGTCCCCGGGGACGCACTCGCCGGGGCGGCGGCCATCGGACGGCGTCCCGGCCGCGGCACCGCGCTGGCCGTCGGCGCCTCCCTCTGCCTCTACGAGGCGGGCATGGCCCTCAACGACTGGGCCGACCGCGACGAGGACGCCATCGACCGCCCGCACCGCCCGATCCCCTCGGGCCGGATCACCCCGGGCGCGGCCCTCACGGCAGCAGGCGCGCTGACGGCCGCGGGCCTGACCCTCGCCGCCCGCGCCGGCCGCCCGGCCCTGACGGTGGCCACCGGCCTGGCCGCAACGGTCTGGGCCTACGACCTCCACCTGAAACACACCCAGGCGGGCCCGGCCGCGATGGCCACGGCGCGTGCCCTGGACCTGCTGCTGGGCGCCACCGCGACATGGGGGGCAGGCGCGAAGCCGGGGCACTCCGGTGCCGGGGCACTGCCCGAGCCGCAATCGACAGGATCTGGATCCGGTACGCGCATGGGCACCGCGCCCGCCGCAGCGGCCGGCCCCGTCCGGGCACCCGCGCCCATGCCGGGACCCGCGGGGAAGCGGCGCCGCGGACCGATCGCCCGGCTCGTCGGCAGGGGCGGCCGCGCCATGGCGAAAGCAGCCGGGGATGCGCAGCCGCGCCAAGGAGAGCCGTCCCGGCAAGCAGCCCTCCCGCTGCGCGCCGCACTCCCCGCCGCCGCCCTGCTCGGGGCGCACACCTACGCCGTCACCGCCGTCTCGCGCCACGAGGCGCAGGGCGGTTCCACCGTCGCGCCCCTCTCCGCGCTCGCGGCGGTCCTCGCGCTCGGCGCAACCGCGGCGCGCGAGCAGCGAGGGTCCGCGGACGTGACCCCGGTCCCGGGAAGAGGCGCGTCGGGCGGCAGCCACCGTCCCGTACCCGGAGCATCCGCACCCGCGGCCACCCCCGCCTCGCCCCGCATCCTCCTCACCGCACTCACCGGCGCCTACCTCCGGACCGCCGCCGAGCCGCTCCTCCACGCCACCTTGAACCCGTCCCCGCCGCTGACCCAGCGCGCCGTGGGCAGCGGCATCCGGGCGATGATCCCGCTCCAGGCCGCGCTCGCCGCCCGTGCCGGTGCGGCCGGCACCGGGCTCGCCGTCATGGGGCTCGTCCCTCTCGCCCGCACACTCGCCCGGAAGGTGAGCCCCACATGACCATCCGCCTCGGCTACGGCACCAACGGGCTCACCGACCTCCGCCTCGACGACGCCCTCGCGCTCCTCGCGGGCCTCGGGTACGACGGCGTCGGCCTCACCCTCGACCACATGCACCTCGACCCCCTCGCCCCGGACCTCGCCGCACGCACCCGCCGCGTGGCGCACAGACTCGAACAGCTCGGGCTGGGTGTCACCGTCGAGACAGGTGCCCGCTATGTCCTCGACCCGCGCCGCAAGCACGGCCCGTCCCTCCTCGACGCGGACCCGGAGGCCCGCGCCGCCCGTACCCGGCTCCTGGTCCGGGCCGTCGAAGTTGCCGCCGACCTGGGCGCCCACGCCGTGCACTGCTTCAGCGGCATCACCCCACCCCACACCACGCCCGATACGGCCTGGCAGCGGCTGACCGACGCCCTGGCGCCGGTGCTCGTAGCCGCCGACCGCACCGGCGTCCCGCTCGCCATCGAGCCCGAACCCGGACATCTCCTCGCCGATCTCTCCGACTTCCACCACCTGCGCATCCTCAGTGGCGACCCCGAACCACTCGGGCTCACCCTCGACATCGGCCACTGCCAGTGCCTGGAGCCGTCCTCACCCGCGGACTGCGTCCGGGACGCCGCACCCTGGCTGCGTCACGTCCAGATCGAGGACATGCGCCGGGGTATCCACGAGCATCTGCCGTTCGGCGACGGCGAGATCGACTTCCCGCCCGTGCTCGAAGCGCTCGACACGCTCGGCGACACCGGATACCGCGGCCTCACCGTGGTCGAACTGCCCCGCCACTCCCACGCCGGCCCCGAACTCGCCCGCACCTCCCTCGACTTCCTCCGCTCCCGCATCCCGTCGAGACTCCAGAAGGGAGCGACGTCATGCCGATGACCCCGCCGCCGACCGCGCCGGCCTCGCCGCCGACCGCGCCGGCCTCGCCGCCGACCGCGCCGGCCTCGCCGCAGACGCCCCCGCTGCTGACCCGTGGGCAACTCGACACCCGGCTCGGCGGCGCCGCACGCGCCTGGCTCGACGAGGCCCTCGCCGAGGCCGCGCACGCCGCCGACCACGAGGACACCGCACCCGCAGGCCCGTACGCCATACCTCCGTGGGAGCTGCGGTTCGCCGCCGCAGGCCGGCACTGCGGACTGGAGTACGCCGACTCCGTACGCGCCCTGCTGCTCCTCGAAGCCGGCGCCGCTCTCCCTGCCGTGACCAGGCTCTACGAACAGGGCACCGCCGCCGAGCGGCGCGCCGTCCTCCTCACCCTCCACCGGCTGGACCTCGGCCCCACCGCCCTCCACCTCGTCGAGGACGCCCTGCGCACCAACGACACCCGGCTGGTCGCCGCCGCCGTGGGCCCGTACGCCGCCGCCCATCTCGACACGCACAACTGGCGCCACGCCGTCCTCAAGTGCCTCTTCACCGGCGTCCCCGTCGAGGCCGTCGACAAACTGGCCCACCGTGCCCGCGGCGACGCGGAACTCGCCCGCATGCTGCGCGACTTCGCAGCCGAACGCAGCGCCGCCGGCCGCGCCGTCCCCGGCGACCTGCGCCACGCCCTCGCCCTCACGGCCCCCACACCAGCCGCCCCCACGGAGGAGTCCTGATGCGCATCTTCGACCCCCACATCCATATGACCTCCCGCACCACGGACGACTACCGGGCGATGTACGACGCAGGTGTCCGCGCCCTCGTCGAACCCTCCTTCTGGCTCGGCCAGCCCCGCACCTCACCCGCCAGCTTCTTCGACTACTTCGACGCCCTGCTCGGCTGGGAACCCTTCCGCGCCGCCCAGTACGGCATCGCCCACCACTGCACCCTCGCCCTCAACCCCAAAGAGGCGAACGACCCCCGCTGCACCCCCGTCCTGGACGCCCTGCCCCGCTACCTCGTCAAGGACTCCGTCGTCGCCGTCGGTGAGATCGGCTACGACTCCATGACCCCCGCCGAGGACACCGCCCTCGCCGCCCAGCTGCAGCTCGCCGCCGACCACGGGCTGCCCGCCCTCGTCCACACCCCGCACCGTGACAAGCTCGCCGGTCTGCACCGCACCGTCGACGTGATCCGCGAATCCCACCTTCCCCCGGAGCGGGTCCTGCTCGATCACCTCAACGAGACGACCGTGAAGGACGCCATGGACAGCGGCTGCTGGGCCGGTTTCTCCATCTACCCCGACACCAAGATGGACGAGGACCGCATGATCGCGATCCTCAAGACCCACGGCACCGAGAGGATCCTGGTCAACTCGGCCGCCGACTGGGGCAGGAGCGACCCCCTCAAGACCCGGAAGGTCGGCGACGCCATGCTCGCCGCCGGGTTCAGCGACGACGACGTCGACCAGGTGCTCTGGCGCAACCCCGTCGCCTTCTACGGCCAGAGCGGCCGCCTCCAACTCGACCTCGCCACCCCCGATCCGCTCCACGAGGGGAACTCCATTCTCCGTGGCGGGGAGTGACCCGATGCGCTTCCGCCACCCCGACGGCTCCACCGTCCACCTCGCCTACTGCACCAACGTCCACCCCGCCGAGACCCTGGACGGGGTCCGTGCCCAGCTGCGCGACCACTGCGAACCCGTCCGCAGACGACTCGGCCGCGACCGCCTCGGCATCGGCCTCTGGCTCGCCAGGGACGCCGCGAACACCCTGATCAACGACCCCGCCCAGCTGCGCTCCCTGCGCGCCGAACTCGACCGCCGCGGCCTCGAAGTCGTCACCCTGAACGGCTTCCCGTACGAGGGGTTCGGCGCGGAAGAGGTCAAGTACCGGGTGTACAAGCCGGACTGGACGGACCCCGAACGCCTCGCCCACACCACCGATCTCGCCCGGCTGCTCGCCACCCTGCTCCCCGACGACGTCACCGAAGGCACCATCTCCACCCTCCCGATCGCCTGGCGCACCCCGTACACCGGCGACCCGGAAGCCGCCCGCACCGCGCACACCGCGCTCGCCACCCTCGCCGAACGGCTCGACGTCCTCGCCGAGATGACCGGCAAGTCCATCCGGATCGGTCTCGAACCCGAACCGGGCTGCACGGTCGAGACCACCGCCGACGCCATCGCACCGCTCGCCGCCGTCGGACACGACCGCATCGGCATCTGCATCGACACCTGCCATCTGGCCACCTCCTTCGAGGACCCGGACACCGCCATCGACGCCCTTGCCGCAGCCGGCGTCCAGGTCGCCAAGGTCCAGCTCTCCGCCGCACTCCACGCCGAACACCCGCACCTCCCCGAGGTACGCACCGCGCTCGCGGCCTTCGCCGAACCCCGCTTCCTCCACCAGACCCGCACCCGCACCACGCACGGACTGCGCGGCACCGACGATCTCGACGAGGCGGTCACCGGCCGGGCACTGCCCGACGGAACCCCGTGGCGCGCCCACTTCCACGTCCCGCTGCACGCACCCCCCGCCCCACCGCTCACCTCGACCCTCCCGGTGCTCCAGTCCACGCTGACCCGCCTGGTCGGCGGAGCCCGGCCGCTGACCCGTCACCTGGAGGTCGAGACGTACACCTGGCAGGCGCTCCCCGCCGAGCTGCGTCCCCGCAGCCGGCCCCAGCTCGCCGACGGCATCGCCGCCGAACTCACCCTCGCCCGCGACCTCCTGGTCGACCTCGGCCTCAAGGAGCTCCCATGACACCGGTCGAAACGGGCACGTCACCCACCGGCGCCCCCACACCCCTCCTCGTCCTCGACGTCGTCGGCCTCACCCCCCGGCTCCTCGACCACATGCCGCACCTCGCATCCCTCGGGCAGTCCGGCACCCACGCCACCCTCGGCACCGTGCTGCCCGCCGTCACCTGCGCCGCCCAGTCCACCTTCCTCACCGGCACCACCCCGGCCGAACACGGCATCGTCGCCAACGGCTGGTACTTCCGCGAGCTCGGCGACGTCCTCCTCTGGCGCCAGCACAACGGCCTCGTCGCCGGGGACAAGCTCTGGGACGCCGCCCGCCGCGCTCACCCCGGCTACACCGTCGCCAACATCTGCTGGTGGTACGCGATGGGCGCCGACACCGACATCACCGTGACCCCGCGCCCCGTCTACTACGCCGACGGCCGCAAGGAACCCGACTGCTACACCCGGCCGCCCGCCCTGCACGACGAACTCACCGAGAAGCTCGGCACCTTCCCCCTCTTCCACTTCTGGGGACCCGGCGCCGACCTCGTCTCCTCGCAGTGGATCATCGACGCGACCCGGCACATCCTGGACACCCGCCACCCCGACCTGGCCCTGTGCTACCTGCCGCACCTCGACTACGACCTGCAGCGCTACGGGCCCGACGACCCCCGCGCGTACCGGGCTGCGGCCGAGCTCGACCGGGCCATGGCCCCGTTGCTCGACGACGCCCGCCGCGAGGGGCGCACCGTCGTCGCGCTCTCCGAGTACGGCATCACCCGCGTCGACCGTCCGGTCGACATCAACCGGGCACTGCGCCGCGCCGGCCTGCTGGAGGTCCACACCCAGGACGGCATGGAGTACCTGGACCCGATGGCCTCCCGTGCCTTCGCCGTCGCCGACCACCAGCTCGCCCACATCTACGTACGCCGTCCCGAGGATCTCGATGCGACCCGTGAAGCTCTCCAGGACGTCCAGGGCATCGAACAGCTCCTCGACGACGAGGGCAAGAAAGCCCACGGCCTGGACCACCCGCGCTCCGGCGAGCTTGTCGCCGTCGCCGACCCGGATGCCTGGTTCACGTACTACTACTGGCTCGACGACGCGCGCGCCCCCGACTTCGCGCAGCTCGTCGAGATCCATCGCAAACCCGGTTACGACCCGGTCGAACTCTTCCTGGACCCCCAGGACCCGTACGTCCGGGTGAAGGCGGCCACCGCCGTGGCCCGCAAGAAGCTCGGCATGCGCTACCGCATGGCGGTCGTGCCCCTCGACCCGTCACCCATTCGCGGCAGCCACGGCCGCCTCCCCATGAGCGACGAGGAAGGTCCGCTCATCCTCTGCTCCACCCCCCACGCGTTCACCGGACCCGTCCGGGCCACCGAAGTGAAGTCCTTGCTCCTCACGCTTGCCGGCCTCGCATGAGATCGGTCCGTGCACAGCGTTTCGAGCATCTTCGAGAAAGAGAGAGACCGTGACCGCGTACAACGACGAATCCGGAACGGACGGCGCCCTGCGCCGCAGCCTCGGCGTCAGTCGCCGCCGCTTTCTGAGCACGTGCACGGCCGCTGCGGCAGCGGCGATCGCCGCGCCCGCCTTCGGCGCGTCGCCGGCCCTTGCCCAGCCCGCCCCCGACCAGGGGCAGGGTGTCGGCCTGGCTCTGGTCCCGGCGGACAGACGAGGAATCATCCTGTACACCGTGCGCGATGCCACGGGCCGGGATCCGCTCACCACCGACCTTCCCTCGGGCTTCCGTGAGGTCTTCGGGGAGCTGGCCCGCTACGGCTACCAGCAGGTCGAGTTCGCCGGGTACGGCCAGCACGCCAACGCACCCGGTGGAAGCAACCTCGAATCGGTGGAAGGCGCGAAGCTGCTGCGCTCGTGGCTGGACGAGTACGGTCTGCGCGCCCAGGGCAACCACGGCTTCATCCCGTCGTCCTGGCCGCTGAACCAGAGCGACCTGGACCGGTTCAAGCTTCACCTCGAGATAGCGAACATCCTGGGCATGGAACACATGGGCACCGGTGGCGACCCCACCGGCAGTGCCTACCGTGCCGACTGGGACGTGGCCGCCGACAAGTGGAACACGCTGGGACAGATCGCTCAGGATGCGGGCATCAAGCTGTACACCCACAACCACGACGCGGCCTACGGCTTCCTGCTCGACGGCGGTCCGCTGGACGCACAGGGCCGCCCCACGCGCAGCTCCGGCACCCGCAAGCTCGAGTATTTCCTTCAGGTCACCGACCCGAAATCCGTATGGCTGGAGATGGACATCTTCTGGGCGCATGTCGCTCAGTACAAGTTCCACACCTACACGGCGCACGACGGATCGCAGCAGGAGAACATCTTCGACCCGGCGGCACTGGTCCGCGGCAACACCAAGCGCTACCCGCTGTTCCACGCCAAGGACGGCATCGTCAACACAAACAGCGGCAACGGTTACGACATGGTCCCCTTCGGTACCGGGGCCATCGACTACCGGACGTTCTTCCGCCGCGTCGGGGCGAAGAATTACCACAACCCGATGGTCGAGCAGGACAACGCCCCGAGCTCGACCGTCCCCGCGCAGTCCCTGAACCATGCGCGGATCGGTTACGACAACTTGGCGGCGCTGCGCAAGTAGGACCATCGGCGGCACCGGAGGGGCGGACCGCGCCTCACCCCGAATTCCTGACACCGGGGAACAGCGCAAACGCCCGCCCGGTGACGTCAGGCACCGTGCGCTCCACCGCCGTCACCAGGAGCGTACGGTGCCTGACCAGCGCGCCTTTCCGGTCCTCCGGCGCCAACACCAGCAGGTCATCGATGCCGGCCGGTATCCGCCGCGACACCTGCGGATTTCTCGTTGCGCACCACCGGATCTCCTCGAAAGCAAGATCCACCAGATCGGACCACCCCGGCCCCTCCTCCACGAGCCGCACCGCTCACCACACCGCGAAGGCGCACACCAGGCCCACCGTCGGAGCGAACCAGAACGTATCGCGCAGATGCTCACGCAAGGGGGACAGAGCACGGGGCCGCCGATAGCCGCGATCACTCATGGAGGCGACGCCGGCCCGATGGTCTTCGCGGCAGCCGGAACCTGCCTGGCGATCCGCCGGACGTACTGCACGTGCGCGAACGACGACAGACCGTACACGCGCCAGGCCCACCGCTTCCGTATGCCCGCCACACCCCACTGACCACCGAATATGCAGGTGAGAGGCACCCCAAACCCCTGGTATTGTTTTCTTTGTCGCCGCGGGAGACCGGGGCCGATCACCTAGTCCGGGTGGCGGAATGGCAGACGCGCTAGCTTGAGGTGCTAGTGCCCTTTATCGGGCGTGGGGGTTCAAGTCCCCCCTCGGACACCAGCTGAGACCCCTGTTCATCAGGGGTTTTCTGCATTTCTGGGCAGTGGCGTGACCAATGGCCCAGCGAATCCCCTGGTCAGACCAGGGACGACAGGCCGAGTCGGCCCGCACCAGGTATCGACCTTGAGCATGTGCAGCGAGGCGCCGTAGCCGGGCTTGATCGGGTAGTCGAGCACCTGGCTGCGCTGGGGCTCGGGGTAGTCGATCAGCAGCCGCGAGGTCGCCCCGCCGCCGCTGATCGCTCCTCCGTGCCCGCTGGATGGTGATGTCTCGTTCGGGCGGTACAGCGGTGTCAGTACTGGGGTGCTGACGCGGCTGGCCCGAGGTCGGGCGCGGACCGCAGTTCCACGGACAGTGGCACGGCGGCCCCGGCGAGGTCCAGCACCAGAACTTCGTTGCCGCCCGCCTGCCACAGGGGCGCCGGGGCGTAAAGGGTGCGCTGGGGGCCCTTCTCCGTCCGCAGGCGGCCGAGGAGGAAGCCGTTGAGCCAGACCAGGGTGCGGTCGCTGCCCGGGACGGCGAGGAAGGCGTCCGCCGCCTCGGGCAGGTCGACGACGGCGCGGTGGAAGGCGGGGCCATCGCCGGTCCCGGCGGCCGGGGCGGCAGGCAGGGCGGCCAGGTCGTCGAGGGGGAGCACGCGGATGTCCCAGCCGAACAGGTGCTGGTAGTCCAGGCGCACGCCTGCGACCAGGCCCTTGCGGTCGGCCAGGTGGGGGCCGTAGTTGACCCGGCCGAAGGGCTCGACGAGGATCTCCAGCTCCGCGCCACCCTCGGGGACGGACAGCTCGACGGTCGGAGACGGGGCGTCGCGTTCGAGCACGCCGACCAGGTGCCCGTCGAGGAAGACCTGCGCCAGGTCCCGGATGCCGTCGACGGTCAGCGTGGCCGGACCGGCGGGCCCGGTGATGCGGTGCCGGTAGTGGACGAGCCCACGATGGTGGCCGAGCTTCTCCATCGGTTCGGGCGCGGGGCGGTGCGTCGCCACGGAGAGCAGGTCCAGGCTGTCACTCAGGGCCGCCACCCGGGTGGCGAGGACGGTCTGCGGGTCGACCCGCGCCGGCTGGACGGGCAGCTCCCTGGCCGGCAGCGGCACGTAGCGGCCGATGACCTCGCGGAAGGCGTGGAACTTCTCGGTCAGTTCACCGGCCTCGCCGATCGGCGCGTCATAGTCGTAGCTGGTGACCGTGGGCATGTAGCCGGGGTCGGCGAGGGTCTTGCCGGTGTGGTTGGCGCCGGCCCACCAGCCGAAGTTGGTTCCGCCGTGGCCCATGTAGATGTTGACCGATCCCCCCGCGGCGAGGATCCCGTCGAGCGCCTCGGCGGCGTCCGCACTGTCCCGTACGTGGTGGGGGTCGCCGAAGTGGTCGAACCAGCCGTTCCAGAACTCCATGCACACCAGCGGCGCGTCGGGCTGGAACTTGGCGAGGGCGTCGAAGGCCTCGGCCGGGCGCGAGCCGAAGTTGGTGGTGGCCAGCACGCCCGGGAGGGTGCCGCCGGCGAGCATGCGCGCTTCCGGGCCGTCGGAGGTGAACAACAGGCAGTCGATGCCCCGCGCGAGCAGGCCGTCCTTGAGGTGCTCCAGATAGGCCTTGTCGTTTCCGTAGCTGCCGTACTCGTTCTCGACCTGGACGGCGACGATCGGGCCGCCGCGCGAGGTCTGGAGTTCGGCGAGGACAGGGATCAGCTGGTCGAACCACTGGTCGACCGCGGCCAGGTAGGCGGGGTCGGCGGTGCGCAGGCGCATCGACTCGTCGGCGAGCAGCCAGGCCGGGAGTCCGCCCAGGTCCCATTCGGCGCAGATGTAGGGGCCGGGGCGGGCGATGACGTCGAGGCCGAGCGCGTCGGCCTCGCGGATGAAGGCGGCGACATCGTGCCAGCCGTCGAAGCGGGCCGGGCCGGGGGCGGGCTGGTGGAAGTTCCAGGCGATGTAGAGCTCGATGGTGTTGCAGCCCATGGCCTGCAGGCGCTGCAGCCGGTCGTGCCAGAGCCCGGGGTGGATGCGGAAGTAGTGCACGGCGGCGGAGACCACGCGGTGCTCGCGGCCGCCGCGCAGGAAGCGGTGGCCGTCAACGGACAGGTCGGGTCGCGTGCTCATACGTGGCTGCTCTCGGTCGTCGTTGTTTGTGTGCGGCGCCAGGCACCGCCTGGGTCGGTGGGGTTTGCGGTCACTTGACGGCGCCTGCGGTGAGACCACTGCGCCAGAAGCGCTGCAGTGCGACGAAGGCGACGAGTAGCGGGACCAGTGAGACGAACGCCCCGGTGATCGGGAGCATCGGCGGGACGCCGTTGGCGAACTCCGAGCGCCACTGGACCAGGCCGACGGTGACCGGCAGCTTGGAGGCGTCGTTGATCATGAGCGCGGGCAGCAGGTAGTTGTTCCAGACGCTGACGAACTGGAACAGGAAGATCGTCACCAGGGCCGGGGCCATGACCGGCAGCGCGACGCGGAAAAAGGTCCGCTGCTCACCGGCGCCGTCGATGCGCGCCGCCTCCAGCAGCTCGTCGGGGACGGAAGCCGACGCGTAGATGCGCGAGAGGTAGACGCCGAAGGGGCTGACGAAACTGGGGAGCAGGACGGCCCAGTAGGTGTCGGTGAGCCGCAGCTCGGCCAGCATCAGGAACAGTGGCAGGGCGAACATCGGCGCCGGGATCAGCACCGAGGCCAGGATCACGTTGAAGATCGTCTCGCGGCCGCGGAACCGGTACTTGGCCAGGGCGAACCCGGCCATGACCGACAGCAGCGTGCTGACCGCCGCGCCGACCAGGCTGTACAGCGCGCTGTTGGCCAGCCAGGAGGAGAAGACCCCGCCCTGGAAGGAGAAGACGCGGCCGAGGTTGCCGCCCAGGTCGAAGTGGGAGAACCACAGCGGGCTGCCCTGGTGGAGGTACCCCTCGCCCTTGGTCGCCGAGACGAACAGCCACCACAGCGGGATGAGGGTGTACAGGGCCATCAGACCGAGCAGGGCGTTGACGACCAGGCGGCTGGTGAGCGGGCTGCGGGTGGTGGTCATGCGTCGGCCGTCCTTCGCTGAGTGAACTTCAGGAGCCCGAAGGAGAGGATCAGAGTCACGAGGGCCAGCAGGACCGATTCGGCGGCGGCGAGGTGCTGGTCCGCCTGGGAGGCGGTGAGCGTGGTGTTCATGATCGGGCTGAACTTGTTGGAGGCGCCGGGGATGCGAGCGGCCGCGAGTACGGCCGGCTCGGTGTAGAGCTGGGCGGTGCCGATGATGGAGAACACCGTGGTGAGGACCAGGGCGGGCCGCACCATCGGGATCTTGACGTACCAGGCCAGGCGCCAGCCGGTGCAGTTGTCGAGGGTCGCGGCCTCGATCACGTCGCCGGGCACGGCCTGCAGCGCCGAGTAGATGATCAGCATGTTGTAGCCGGTCCAACCCCAGGTGATCATGTTGCCGATCGACACCGGGATCCAGCCGGCCGACAGGAAGTCGGTGTGGATGCCGATCGCCGACAGCGGCCCGGTGAACGGCGAGAGGTCCTTGACCAGCAGGAACGACCACATCACCGCAGCGATCGCACCGGGCAGCGCGTAGGGCAGGAAGAACGTCAGCCGGAAGGTCTTCTTGAATCGGGCCGAGCGCGAGTCCAGCAGCAGTGCGAGGGCCAGTGCCAGCCCGAGCATCACCGGCACCTGGAAGGCACCGAGCAGTGCCACCCGGCCGAGCGAGGCTATGAAGTCGCCGTCGTGGAGGGCGCTGGAGAAGTTGTCGAAGCCCGCGAACCGCGTGGTCTGCGCACCGCCGAACAGGCCCTGGCGTTGGACCTGGTAGAAGCTCTGATAGATCGCGTAGCCGATCGGTGCGAGCATCATCGCGGTGAACAGGACGCCGAACGGAACCAGGAACCCGGCGGCGTTCAGCGCGGTCCGGCGGCGGTGGTGGCGGCTCGGCCCTGCCACCACGCGCGGAGGCGCCGGTGCGGGCGGTGATGCTGTCTGGGTGCTCATAGTGTTCGTTCCTCGCGCGCTTGCGGTATGGACGGGGCCCCGCGGCGCCGCACCCTCGAGCGGCACCGCGGGAATCCTCGGGCGACCTGACGTCCCCTCGACATCAGCCGCCGGTCACGGAGAGCCCCAGGCTCTTGATCTTCTCGACCGTCTTCTGCTGAACCGTGGCGGTGGCCTGGGTGTAGCCGCCCTTGCCGATCGCGTCCGAGTAGTCCGCCTCGACCTGACCGAACGTCGGCCCGACCACCCAGGTGGTGGGGATGTTCGCCGCGGACTGCTTGAAGACGTCGTAGATCTTCTGTCCGCCGAAGTAGGGGTCGCCCTGGGACAGCAGCGGGTTGTCCAGAGCTGCCTTCGCCGCCGGGTACAGGCCGCCGATCTTGATGCCGGTGCTGACCGCGTCCGGGTCGCTGGACAGGAACGCGGCGAACCGCGCGGCCTGCTTGGGCGTCTTGCAGCCGGTCAGGACGGAGGTGGCGGAGCCGCCGGAGTTCGCGCTGGTCCGGTCGCCTGCGGTCCAGGTCGGCATCGGGGCCACGGCCCACTTGCCGGCGAGGTCCTTGAGGTCCCCCTTGATGCCCGGGACGGCCCAGGCGGCGTTGACGAAGGTCATGACCTTGCCGGCCTCCGACGCCTTGTCGAAGGTCGGGTCCCAGGCGTTGCCGTTGTTCATCACCAACTTCTTGTCCTTCAGGTCCTGCCAGTACTTGGCGACCTGCTGCGTGCCCGGGTTGTCGATGGAGACCTGCCAGGATTCGCCCTGCGTGCCGAACCAGGACTTACCGGTCTGCCAGGTCAACGCGGCCATGTCGTAGGCGTCCTGGGGCGCGGTGCCGAAGGCGACCTTCGGGTCGGCCGCGTGGACCTTGGCGGCGTCGGCGGCGTACTCGTCCCAGGTCGCGGGGGGCTTGGCGATGCCGAACTTCTTGAACAGGTCGGTGCGGTAGTACAGGGCCATCGGCCCGGTGTCGACGGGGATGCCGTACATCTTGCCGCCGGCCGAGGACGCCGCGACGGTCCAGTCCAGGTACTTGCCGGTGTCGCCGGAGGCGTACGGGGTGATGTCCATCAGTGCTTTCTTGACCAGCATCGACGGGATGTCGTTATAGGTGACCTGCGCCAGACACGGGGCCTTGCCCGCCGTGATCGCGTTGGTCATCTGGTCGTAGCCGCCCTTGGCACCGGACGGGATCTGCTTGAACGTCACCTTGACGTCCGGGTGGGCAGCGTTCCACTGGGCGGTGATCTTGTCGTAGCCCGGGGCCCAGCCCCAGAACTCCAGCGACACCGGTCCGGCCTGCGACGAATCGCCGGTGTCGCCGGAGCTGGAACATCCGGTCACCAGCAGGGCAAAGGAGAGGGCTGCCGCACCGGCGGCGGATCTGGATGTGAACGTACGCATGACTTCCTCATGGGACGGCCGTGATGACGGGATGGCGGATAAAGCAGAAGAGACGAGACCGGAGAAGGCATCGAACAATCACGTTCGGGAATTACTGAGAATTATTCAGCGCATCACGGCGGGCTGGTCAATACCCTTGCACGCTGTTTTTCAGTGCAATGCAGACGGCTCAGTTTCAGGGCATACTTCGCCAACCCGCGGTGCTGACCTGCAGATTCAGGGAACAGTGGGGTGTGTTTCGGCGCATCAACAGAATTCGGCCGAGCAATAACCGGCGGACGACGTCAGGGGGTGAGCGTCGAATCTCGCGTCATTTGAATTCCGGCGGCGGCGGCTCTCTCCGCAATGATTCATGTCTTATCGGCTTCGCACGGCGGCTCCGGGATTTTCGGCGAAGGAGGCGGGACGGGGCGGTCACTCAGGACAACCGGGCACGGACGCTCTCCCTGATGACCAGACAGGCGGCACCCCGCGCCCACAACGTCTCACTTGCCTCATCAACCTTGATCACGCAGTCGCGGGCCGCGGTGGAGACGGCGTGGCGCTCCAACGCCGCAGTCATGGCCGGCCCGAAGTGCTCATAGGCCACCACGCCTTCTCCCGCGATCACGATCAGTCCCGGGTTGAGCAGGTTGCACAGGCATGCCAGTCCGCGTCCAAGCGCGTCGCCGGCCACGGCGAACGCATCGAGCGCGGCACGTCGTTCGACCTCCGACCCCGACCGCCCGAGCTCCACAACGGCGTCGTAGTCGGCCTCGGGCCGGCCACCGGCCTCGCGGAACATCCGCAGCACCGCATCGGAGGAGGCCAACGCCTCCACGCAGCCCCGGTTGCCGCAGGCGCAGTCGGGACCATTCGGGTCGATCGGCAGATGCCCGAACTCGACGGCCAGTCCACCGGCGCCGGAGTGGAGGACTCCATGGAGCATCAGCGCGCCACCGACGCCGCGCCCGACCGAGACCACGGCGAACGAGTCGACCTCCCTCCCCTCTCCGAACCAACGCTCGGCAATAACAAGGGCGTTGACGTCGTTGTTCACCACCACCGGAAGCCCGGTCGCCGCGCTCAGCGGAGCCGCGACGGCTACGTCGGTCCAGCCCAGCCGAACCGCTGAGCGGCACACGCCGCTCGCCGCGTCGACATGGCCGCCCACGCCGACACCGACACCCAGCACCTTTGCCTCGGCACTCGACGCCTCCGCGATGAGCCGAGCCGTCAGGTCTGCAGCTACCGAGAGCACATGGGCCGGCTCCAGGGAATCGAGCACATGCTCCAGGCGGAGCAGCGGACGGGCGCCGAGGTCGGTGAGCACAGCCGCGACGTGTGTGCGCGCGATCTGGATCCCGACGACCAGGTGCTGTTCGGTGTTGACCCGCAGCAGGCGCTGAGGTCGCCCCAGACCGGTCGCGCTCTGTTGCCCGGTCTCGCTCAGATAGCCGCCCTCGATCAGCGGCGCGAGCAGCCGGGTGACCGTGGAGGGCGACAGCCCGAGCCGCTGCGCGATCACCGTTCTCGAGATCGGGCCCGCGGTGAGCACCTGGGCGAAGATCTCGGCTCCTGTCTGATCCGGGACCAGAGCCGTCAAGGCGGTCACGTCATGCCTCCCCATCGCTTTGCTACCTCACTGATGGCGTGAGTTTGGCGAAGATATTTTCGTGTGTCAAGAAAAGAACTCAAGGGAGCAGGATCCGACCCTCGGTGCCCCTGGAACGCACCAGGCCCGCGCAAGCGAGGCACGGACCAGGAGGCCCGCGCCTCCACCTCCACGACGACGCCTCCGGGGCGCCCCTGCCGACTGGGCGCCTGTTCGATCCTCCGGGTGCCGGGCGGGTGTGCGGCCGCGAGCCCGCGGCGCCGAGACGAGCGAGATGCCCGACCACCCGCACGGCCGGATCCATGTCTTCGTGCACGACACGGTGCACGGCCACATCGCAACCTGTCCCGGCAGGTCTCCGCCGATGACGGGGCCGAATGCTTCGGTGGCCTCCGACCGTCAAAGGCCGCCCACGCCAAGGGTGTTGACTCTTGTTCCTTCCTGGGGCGGAATCGATGATCGAAGACAGAAGCGGTATGAAACGCCGGGGTGTGCTTGCAGCAGGCTTGGCTGGTATGGGCGTCGCGCTGGTGCCTGCCGGACAGGCCGGCGCCGAGCCGGCCGGTGCGGTGGCGCCACGTCTCGTCGAATCCGCCGAGGGCGGGCGTCGAGTGCTGAACTTCAACACCAACTGGGCATTCTGGCGTGACGATGCCCCAGATGCTCACCAGCCCGAATTCAACGACTGGGCGTGGGCCGCTGTATCGGTGCCGCACACGATGCGACTGGAGACCAAACGGCCCTCCTCGGCGTACGACGTCTTCGCGGCGCGATACCGCCAGGTGGCAACGCCCCCCGGCCGATCCCGGCCCGAAGATCGCCCGCGAGCAGATCAAGACGGTCACCGCGTCCAGTAACGCCGCCGGCTTCGAACCCGCCAAAGCCTTTGACGAGGACATCACCTTCGGCACCGGGTGGAGCGCCTCCTCCCCGGCAGTTCCCCAGACACTGACCGCGGAGCTGACCGCCGCCCACAATCTCAACGGTGTGCGCATCCACTGGGGCAAGGACAGCAGCTGGTACACCTTCGACCTGCAGACCTCCACTGACGGAGCCACCTGGAACACGGTGTTCTCCGGCTTGACCCGAGCCGGCCAGTACACCCTTCCCGAGGTCTGCACCGCAAAGGACGTGCGCCAGATCCGTGTGGTCGTCACCCAGGTGAGCGGCGGTGGCGCCCAAACCATCGCCGGCATCGCCGAGGTGATCCTCTACGGCACACCGGCATAAAGGCCCCGACGCAAGGCCCTCATCCACGTCGACTGGTGCGGCAGCAGGTGGTGGCCTCTAGTGTCCTGCGCCGGAGATCCGTCGTTAGTACCTGTATGAGTGTTTCTGCGGGTGTGCCCGCACCGCGTCGTGGTCCGAAGCTGGAACCGTTGTTGTTGTCCGTTGACGAGCGTGCGGTGTTGGAGCGTTGGGCCCGGCGGGCGACGTCTGCGCAGGCGGTGGCGTTACGGGCGCGGATCGTGCTGGCGTGTGCAGGCCCTGACGTTCCGCCGATTGTTGTGGTGGCGCGGGATCTGCGGGTAGCGGCGGACACGGTCCGCAAGTGGCGTCGGCGGTTCCTGGCCGCCCGGCTGGACGGGTTGGTGGACGAGCCCCGGCCGGGCCGGCCGCCCACCATCAGCGTCGACCAGGTGGAAGCGGTCGTGGTCAGCACGCTGGAGGAGATCCCGAAGAATGCCACCCACTGGTCGCGCAAGTCGATGGCCGAACGCAGTGGGCTGTCGAAATCGACCGTGGGCCGAATCTGGCGGAAGTTCCATCTCAAGCCTCATCTGACGGACACCTTCAAACTGTCGACGGACCCCTTGTTCGTGGAGAAGGTCTACGACGTGGTCGGGCTGTACTTCAATCCGCCCGAAGGGGCGGTGGTGCTGTCGGTGGACGAGAAGTCGCAGATCCAGGCGCTGGACCGGTCCCAGCCGGTGCTGCCGATGATGCCGGGCATGCCCGAGCGTCGCACCCATGACTACGTCCGTAACGGTCTGACCACCCTCTTCGCGGCCTTCGACGTCGCGACCGGCGAGGTCATCACCTCGCTGCACCGTCGGCACCGGGCAGCGGAGTTCAAGAAGTTCCTCATCAAGATCGAGAAGGAGGTTCCTGGGCACCTCCAGGTCCACCTGATCTGCGATAACTACGGCACCCACAAGACACCCGCCATCAGAGCATGGCTGGCCAAGCACCCCCGATTCCACCTGCACTTCACCCCTACTGGTTCGTCCTGGATCAACCAGGTGGAGAGGTGGTTCGGCTTCCTCGCCGACCAGAAGATCCGCCGCGGTGCACACAAAAGCGTACGTTCCCTGGAAGCCGACATCCGATCCTGGGTCAAGGAATGGAACGAAAACCCAACACCGTTCATCTGGACCAAGACAGCCGAAGAGATTCTCGACTCACTCGCCCGCTTCTGCCAACGGATCTCCGGCGCAGGACACTAGTGTCCTGCGCCGCAAATGTCGACTCTAAGTATGTAGAGTGTTTGTATGTCGCCTTCTGGTCCGCGTGCTGTGGAGATTGTTCTGTCCGGTGAGGAGCGCGCCGAGTTGTCTCGGTGGGCTGCCGGGGCGGTGTCGTCCAAGCTGGCGGAGCGGGCGCGGATCATTCTGGTCTGTGCGGAGGGTGCGTCAAATGCGGCCGTGGCGGCGGAGTTCGAGGTGACGTCGGCGACGGTGGCGAAGTGGCGTGGCCGGTTCGCGGTCCGGCGGCTGGCCGGTCTTGCGGACGAGCCGCGGGCCGGGCGGCCCAAGGCCGGACTCGTGCTCACCGGGGCCGAGCGGGCGGAGTTGACCCGGTGGGCTCGGCGGGCGAAGACGGCCCAGTTCCTTGCGCTGCGGGCGAAGATCGTGCTGCGCTGCGCGGAGGGCGGGACGAACAAGCAGGTGGCGGCCGAACTCGGTGTCGCCCAGGCGACGGTGAACCGCTGGCGTGCCCGGTTCGTTGAGGACCGGCTCGACGGGCTTGCTGATGAGCCGCGTCCGGGCCGGCCGCCGTCGGTCCTGCTCGACCGGGTCGAGGACATCGTGGTGGCGACCCTGGAATCCACGCCGAAGAACGACACCCACTGGTCGCGTGCGTCGATGGCCGAGCACAGCGGTCTGTCGAAGTCCACCATCGGGCGGATCTGGAAGAGGTTCGACCTCAAGCCGCATCTGCAGGACTCCTTCAAGCTGTCCACCGACCCGCAGTTTGTGGAGAAGGTCGTCGATGTCGTCGGGCTGTACCACAACCCGCCCGAGCGGGCCGTGGTGCTCTGCGTGGACGAGAAGTCGCAGGTGCAGGCACTGGACCGGTCCCAGCCCGTCCTGCCGATGATGCCGGGCATGCCCGAGCGCCGCACCCACGACTACCTGCGGCATGGCATTACCAGCCTGTTCGCCGCGTTCAACATCACTGACGGAACTGTCATCAGTGCCCTGCACCGGCGCCACCGGGCCACCGAGTTCAAGAAGTTCCTGATCACGATAGACAAAGCTGTGCCCGGGGAGCTCGATGTGCACCTGGTCTGTGACAACTACGCCACCCACAAGACCGACGAGATCCGCAAGTGGCTGGCCCGGCACCCCCGCTTCCATGTCCACTTCACCCCGACCGGCTCCTCATGGATGAACCAGGTAGAGCGCTGGTTCGGCCTGCTGACGGACAAACTCATCCGCCGCGGCGTCCACACCTCCATCCAGGCACTGGAACGCGACATCCGCGCCTGGATCCAGACCTGGAACGAGAACCCCAAACCCTTCACCTGGACCAAGAGCGCCGACGAGATCCTCAACTCCCTCGCCGACTACCTGGAAAAGATCAACCCGACAGTCAAGAAATCACGACACTAATTTAGAGTCGACATTTGCGGCGCAGAACACTAGTGCTGCCCCGCGCAAGTTCGTGGAGGGGTGTTGGGTCTGATCAGGCGGTCTTGAGTGGGCTGCCGTCATAGGTCCATCTGTACGGCTTCGCGGTCTCGTTGCGGCCGATGACGTAACTCTCCAGCTTGTCGATGAGGTCATCGCGGCTGGAGAAGTCACCGTGTCGCAGCACGCGGCGGGTCAGGACGGAGAAGAACAGCTCGTCGGGTAGGACCGCTGCATTGCTGCAGCGGTCCCCCCTCAGAACCGGCCGTGCCCGATTTCCAGGCAACCGGCTCAAGCAAGCTCTATGGCTCGCGGGTTGGTCAGAAGTGCTGGCGTCTTGCCGGTGTCGGTGGTCAGCCGACGGTGGCAGTGGGTGTGGATCAGGCGTGGGGCGGCGGGTTTGTCCGGCTTGCCGTTGCCCGCATCAGCGTTGATCGCGTGTTTGCGGATCGCGGTGCGGGTGACCTTGAGCCACTGTTCCCACTGGTCGGGGGTTTGCGGCTCGTGGTCGGCGTGCAGCAGCAGCCCTCCGCAGAGTGGGCATCGGCCTTCCTGCTTCTGCAGCAGGTGCAGGGTGCCTTTGCCCAGCGGGGGTTTGCCGCGGCGGCGCCGCTTGGCCCAGAAGTCGGCCAGGGCGGGATCGTCGGTCGACGCCGTTCCTGGCACCATTCGGTGCCGGACGATCGGCGTCCAGGCGAACTTGTAGAGGTAGAAACCGCTGGTGCGGTCCCCGAACACCCACCTGTCCTGCCTGAACGGGTTGAACATGCCGAAGTACCGGTCGGTCACCCAGCGCTTCGACTTGTTCGCGTGGGAGAACTTGGCCCACTTGTAGACCAGTCTCCACACGTAGGCGTCCAGCGAGTTGAACGCCCGCTTGGACACTCCGATCCGGTAGTAGGCAGCCCAGCCCTTGATGATCGGGTTGAGCTTGGCGATCACCGCGTCGGCGTTGGCCCCTCGCAGGGCCAGCACCTCGGCGGCGAGCCGTTCCCGGATCCGCCGCAGGGCCGCGTTGCTCGGCTTGGTCAGCAACTTGCCGCGATAGCGTCGGATGTTGAACCCCAGGAAGTCGCAGCCCTCATCGAGGTGGACAACGCGCGTCTTGTCCTCGTTGAAGGCCAGTCCCCGGGGCGCGAGCCACGCGGCGAGCTGTGCCTTGACCTCCTCGGCCTGTTCCTGTGAATGGCACAGGGCGAGGAGGTCGTCGGCGTAGACGACCAGGACCGGGGAGTCGCGCGCCAAAATCGCGGCATCGCTGCCGAGAGTCTGGTAGCGGACTCCAGCGGCCTTTCCCATTCCATGCAAGGCGATATTCAACAACGTGGGACTGATCACCCCGCCCTGGGGAGTTCCCTCCACCGTGGGGGTGAACCAACCTTTCTCCACCACGCCCGCCTTCAGCCATCCGGCGATCATTCCCCTTCCGGGAAATGAACCCAGCGACGCGAGTAGGTGATCGTGGTCGATTCGGTCGAATGCCGCTTTCAAGTCGGCGTCGAGCACCCACAGGCGTTTGGCGTTCTTGCCGCACGCCGTCGTGTGGATGGCCACGATCGCGTCATGACAGCCACGGCCGGGACGGAAACCGTAGACCTTCGGCTCCAGCCGTGCCTCCCACTCGGGCTCCAATGCATTCAGTGCCAGAGCCTGAAGGCATCTGTCGGCGATCACGGGAATTCCGAGCGGACGCTGTTTTCCATTCGCCTTGGCGATATACACCCGCCTGACGGGCTTTGGTTTCCACGGGGCCGCGCCGTGCTGCATCCAGTCGGCCAGCTCGGCCTTGCCCTGGGGCAGTAGGACGACTTTCCCGTCGATCCCCGCCGTCTTGCGGCCAGCGTTGACCTCCGTGACGCGCCGCACACTTGCGAGTGTGTTGGCGCGGGAGCGGAGTATTAACTTCTGCAGATTCCTGACCTTGGCCAGGTCTCCTGCCTGCGATGCCGTGAAGATGCGCTGCCGCAGACGCCGTACGTCGTCCTCGACCTTCCGCCAGTCGATCGACGGCCAGTCGGTGATCTCGTCCTCCGGTCCGTTCGCCATGCCGAGGTCGGTCGCTGCGGCTGGAGCCGCGTCGGCCGTCTGAATCGTCATGGCGTCCAACTTGCCCTTCGGTTCCGGTGTCTTCGGTCATCGTGCCTTCACAAGCTCACCAGACCCACGTCAGCACCCTTTCAGGTCGGGGCATCGGCCCCTATCCGGCCAGTTATGCGGGGACCGCCGACGGAGGCGTCGGCACGTGGTTCCCGGTTTCCTGCCGCCTTTCGGCCACCGGCGTTCGCTTGCTGGGTCTTCCTGCGCCCGCTGGAGAGTTGGGCCTTCCTTGCGGTCGGCTTACCAGGCCAGAATTGCATTGCCTGGACTCCATCGGGGTTGTCACGTTCCGCATGAGAGAGATACTTCCGGGGAGGGTGCCCTCTGCACCCCGGGGGACGGCGGTGCACTCCCGACCGGTCAGATATCTCCGGTCGGCGCCTGCCGATTTACAACGGCCAGTCCCTATCTCCCGCTGGAACAACCCATCGGCGGGAGTGCTCATGACGAGGCATCATCAAGGGTTCATTTGCATTCACCCGTCCGGCATTTCCCAGCCTGTAACCCCCGGATGGAACGGGAATCCTTGGGCACTTCCTCAGGCTTCGCACCCCGCGATTACTCGCAACGCACGCTGAGGCGGGAACGAGCCCTGCGCACTGGCTCGGGTCCTACACCTTCGACATCGTCGTACCTCCTTGGTGATTCCCACTCTTCTCAAGCGACCTCGTGTCGCACGATCTGGTTGAGCCAGGAGGCGTGCGGCGGGGTCCAGTGCACGTGCCAGCGCGAGTGGTCGGCCAGCCACGCCGTGGTGTGTTTGGCGGTGTGGGAGGAGCCGTTGTCCAGCACGACATGGATGTCCTGGTCTGGGGCGATGGCCGTGTCGAGCTGGTCGAGGAAGGCAGTGAACGTCGCTGCGTCGTTGCGGGCAATGATCTCGGTGAGGACCTCGCCGGTACGCACGTCCAGGGCGGCGACCAGTGAGGCGGTGCCGTGGCGGCGGTACTCGAACTCCTCGCGAGCGGGCTCGCCCGGCCTGGCGGGACGACCGGGGTGGCGCCTGGCGCGGGCGGCGATCGCGGTCTTCTCGTCGATGGACAGCACCACCGCCCCTTCAGGCGGGTCGCGGTACAGGTCGCACACGTCCGCGACACGGTCCCAGAAGTCAGGGGTGTCCCGGCGGGTGAGCCAGCCGCGGACCCGGTGCGGCTTGAGGTCCAAGTCGGCCAAGATCCGACCGACTTGGGAGGCAGAGATGGTGACGAAGACAGTGCCGGCGACCTGGGCGGCGATCGTGCGGTGCGACCAGGTCGCTTCCGGGTGCGGGGGCGCACTGGTGGCGGCGGCCACGATCGCCAACGCCACCTGGGGCCCGTATACCTTGGGCCGGCCCGAGCGGGCGGCGTCCTTCAGCCCGTCCCGGCCCAGAGCGGCGAACCGTCCGCGCCACTTACGGACCGTGTTCACGCTGACCGCCAGGTCCCGCGCGATGGCCCCATTGCTCAGGCCCTCAGCCGCCGCCAGCACGATCCGCGCCCGGAGCACCGCCCGCACCTGCGCTTTCAGGGAAACCGCTGTACGGATCAGACGCTCGCGCACCCTCTCGTCCAACACCACCACGACCGCCTCAACCATCCCGGCCACACCCTCACCCGCCCCGACCAAAGCGATGATCATGGCGTATGCGGGGGTGACCCAGCAGGATGGACCCGTGCCGAAGAATCCGCCCGAGTCCATGCAAGATCACCTGCGCCACCGTCTGAACGTCCGCGCCAAGGAACGCTGGCCCCAGCTCGCCCGCGTCCAGGTGCGCTTCCGCTCAGGATTCGCCTACGTGGCGGGGGAACTGCCGGGCGAGGAGGAACCGCTGTCGCTATGCCGCCTGCGCTTCACCGGCGTCCTGCACACCTGGGGCTTCGCCCTCTACCTCGCCAGCCGAGGCAAGTACGAGGACAACCTCCTGCCCACCGGCCTACCTATCGGCAGCCCCGAAGACTGCATGGACTGTGCCTGCTACCTCTACCTCGGTGACCAGCCGGCCTGACCAACACCCCTTCACGAACTAACGCGAAGGAGGACTACCGCGCATCGAAGGCAACCCATGTGTTCCCCGGCAGCTCGGGCTTCCCAGGCACCGGTCGCCGCTCCTCGGTCCAGGTCTCGCCCGCGACTTCGGAAGCGACGTGACGCCAGAAGCGTGCCGCGCCCGCGTTCTCCTCCTGAAAAGCGATCTCCCATCGGCCAGGGTGCGCGGCCAGGACGGCCTGCACCGCTCGCAACCCGAGGCCCGACCGGCGTGCCCCACGCACCACGAAGAAGCTGTTCAGCACGCGCGCATCGCTGTCCAGCGCGCGTACGAACGCAAAGCCGACCGGCCGGTCACCAGACCATACGAGATAAGCCGACCAGGTGGGATCGCCGATCGCCGACTCTAGCCACTCGCGGCGGTATGTTCCGTCCGGGTTCGGCAGGACGCCCCAGAACTCCGACAGGTCGTGCAGGAAAAGCGGCCAGAGTCGTTCCAGGACGTCGCGGTCCTCGGCGCCCGCTCTGCGGACAACAAAGTCTGCCATCTGATCCTCCTCGAGAACGCGAGAAGCCTTCCGGCAGACCGGAAGGCTTCGAACTATCGAGCGGACCTTATCGTGTCTACGACCTGGACACACAGCTCGCAGATCCAGGCCGCGCGGACGGTGTCTGCGTCGGCACCGTCACGTTCAGCCGACTTAGCGGACGCACGGAGGTTCACCTGCACCCCTCCACGAACTAACGCGGCACGGCACTAGGCCGGTGTTCGAAGCACCGGTCGGGAAGCGCTCCCGTGCTCGGCGTAGTCAACGCCGACGGCAGCACACCGAACGGCTCCCTGATCGACGAGATCGTCCGCGAGGGTGCGAGGCGGATGCTCGCCGCCACTCTCGAAGTCGAGGCCTACATAGTGGAGTTGGCTGATCAGCAAGGCGAGAGCGGCCGTCGTCTGGTGGTCCGTAACGGTCGTCGAGTCCGCCCAGGCCCGCTGGTGGGCCGTGAACGCACCCCACCTCGTCGCCCTCGTCCGCGCCGGAGCCCGCTTCGAATGCGGTCACCTCGTCGAGCGACCCGAGCCCGCCGCAGCATGAACAACCTCAACAGACCCATGGGTATTGGCAATTACTCCAATTAATCCGCTTCAGCATGGAAATGGCTCCATGCAGGCTGTCTAGTTCTAGCCATGCCGAGTTCGGTCAGGCAGAGGCCATTCACCACATGATCACTGGGCTTACATACTGGGCGACGCCCGCGGTCGTCCCTGCGGGCACCTTCGACAAGGAGTCCCTGTGAAGAAGACCCTCTCCATGACGGTCAGCCTGGCGATCGCCGCGACCTGTGCCGTCGGGGTGACGCTCCCCGCGCACGCCGCTGACACGACTGGAGCCACAACCGTCTCCAGCCAGTCGCTCCAGTCGATCATCGACACCTCCACGATGTCCCCGCGGACCAAGGCCCTCGCAGAGAAGATCCTGGCGAAGCTGCCCGCTGACTGGCAGTCCCGTGTCGAGGCAGCTGCCGCGAAGTACGGCATTGACGACTCGCCGTGGAGCGAGCTGCGCGACAGCGTGATCAACCCCGACGACTACCAGTGCCCGTCGACCGAGCTCAAAACCTGGGCCCGCTCTCTCCTCCAGGGCGCTGAGGACCCCTTCGTCATCTTCATGCTCTCCATCTTCGATGGCTTCAACCTTCCGACCTACGACGCACTGATCTTCGGCACGGAGTCGTCGTCCAACAAGTTCGGCATCAACGGTCAGTACACCCAGACGCTCACCGCCGAGATGAAGAACCTCAAGCGCTTCTGGGACATCGACTCGACGGACATCCAGCTGATACCCCTGCACGGGGCCGATGTCTTCTCCAGCCGCGAGCGGATTGCCCGCACGCTCTCCGCGCTGTACGGCGGGACGCCGGAGTCCCAGCTCGACCTGGCCGACATGTTCATCGAGCTCATCGACATGGAACCGATCCTGAAGGGCGGTGCCAACCCGATCTTCTCCTTCAACGCCTTCGCCTACACCGAGAAGAACGAGCCGGCACCGACAGGCATTTCCGACAGGATCATCATGGGTGACGGCATCCTGCAGGGCATGACGGCTGTGGGGCTGGGCGACGTCGCGCCGCAGGCGATCGAGGCCCACGAGTTCGGCCACCACGTGCAGTACGAGAAGGATCTGTTCGTGAGCGACCTGACCTGGGCTGAGGCCACCCGCCGTACCGAGCTCATGGCCGACGCGTTCGGGACGTACTACCTGACCCACGCCCGCGGCGAGGCGCTGAACACCAAGCGGCTTCTGGGCTCTGAGCAGTCGTTCTACGAGGTCGGCGACTGCGGCTTCGACAACCCGGGCCACCACGGCACGCCCAACCAGCGTCTCGCCGCGTCCAGTTGGGCCGCCGACGAGGCCAACAACGCCGCGAACCAGGGCCACATTCTGCCGGCACTCAAGTTCGCGGAGAAGTTCGAGGCCAAGCTTCCCGACCTGGTCAAGCCGGACGCCGGCTGACGGCTGCAGTCCGACCGCAGGACGGCGCTCCTCCGAGCGAGCGAGGATTCGCGTGGGGCGGGTCGGGCGGGGTCCCGCACCGGCCTGCCCCACGCGCACGTCACGCGTGGGCGATGTCGTCGGCACGAGGCGCAGCAAGGAGTGGTCGGCCGAGGCCGCGGTCTGCGAGCGGGGCGACTGTTCAGAGCCAGCCCTGGCGGCTGGCCTGGACACCGAGCTGGAATCGGGTCTGGGCGCCGAGTACTTCCTGCATGCGGGCGATACGTCGGGTGACGGTCCGTCCACTCACCCCGAGCTCACGGGCGATCGACTCGTCGGTGAGCCCGGCGCTGAGGTAGCCCAGGAGCTGTCGCGCCTCGTTCGTCGGACTGATCCAGCCCTCGGTGGGCTCTCCGGTCCGAGGAAGCGGGACGGCCACCCGCCAGTACGACTCGAAGACTCCGATCAGCCCATCGAGGAGGCCCGATGGCTGGACGACGACGCTGTGGTGTCCCGCGCGGTCCGGCGCGACGACGGACAACACGGCCAACCGATCGTCACAGAGCAAGAGATTCATGGCGATGTCGGGAAAGACCCGCGCCTGCTCCCCGCGGTCGACGCAAGCATGCGCCGCCTCCAAGGCCTTGGGTTCCTGCAGGATGTCGGCGCTGTACACCACTCGGTAGGCGATCCCGCGGGCCAGGGCGTCCAACGCATCGGTGTCGACCTCCGGCGCACGCTCGCCCCCGCCCACCGGCCCGATCGACAGCGCGCGTACCTGCGCCACTGCCTCGTTGTGGACCCGTCGCTGGATCGCGTCAGGGTTGTGGGATGTGTCGACGACCTCGATGTAGCCCGATCCCGAGGTGTGATCGAGCCAGAAACGTGAAAGGAGCGTCGCACTCTCGTAGGCGATCCGGGCCTCTCGTGCGCGCCGCTCGGCTATGGCTTCCAGCACGGCGCGAGGGGGCTGGGCTGTCAGCCTGTCATCCGTGCGGGACACCAAGCCGATACCGGTGAGCTCGTTGACCGCATCTTGCACCCCTTTCGCAGGCGATCCGGCCCGCGCCAACCGACCGGCGAGCTCGACTGGGGTCAGCGGACCGTGCTCCACAAGCGCAAGGTAGGCAGCCTCGGCCGTCATGGAGAGGCCGAGAGCCTGCAGCGGGCGCATCGTGCACTCCCAACCCAGCGGCGCCGCACGGCACCCGTCGCTGACTCCATCCCTACGGGGACTGTCCATCTGCCGAAGTTTGCCAGCCTAGCACCACGTGATCATGTGGCGGCCGAGCCGAACGCTGGAATGCGGCAGCGGCCACGGCCGTGGTGTCGTCCCGCTGGATGCGTGCTGGACAGGATCGCCCGAAGCCGTGGCCGACCGGTATGTCGCTCAGTGCCGACACGGTCGTCCTGGGTCTCACAACTGAGGACCTCGCTCCGAAGCCAGGCGCGTCGCAGGGCGGCCACGGAACTTCCACCACCACCCCCGCCATCGGCCTGGTCGACTACCTCTGCGACCGTTACACACGCTCGGACCGGATCCCCGACGCGGTCGCCCTGCGCCGCGCCCACTTCGCCGCCCACCGCACCCTCGCCGCGTACCAGCAGCTACACGCGGCGGCACATGCAGCCGACTGCTGGCAGGCCGAGAGAGGGGAGGCCCTGGCGCTGTTGCGCGCCGACGCGGCACAGCGCGAGCGGGGCTGGTACGCCGGCCCGGTCCTGGTCGACGCTCTGCTCGACGGCAAGGACGTCGACGCCGCCTGGCAGGCCGCCACCGCGACCGGCGCCGACGACCGGCAATGGCTTATCCTCGCTGACCAGGCCCAAGCCATCCGCCCCGCCGACGCGCTGCGCGTCTACCAGCGCCTGGCCGAACCCCTCGAGATGCAGACCGGCAACACGGTCTACGAGCAGCTGACCAGCCTGCTCCTCCGCATGCGAGACTGCTGCCGCCGCCTGGGTAACCCGGACGATTTCACCGCGCACCTCGCCACCTTGCGCGCCGGCCAGAAGCGCAAGCGGAACCTGATGCGGCTCCTCGACCAACACGGCCTGTGAAGCCGACGGGGAAGACGTAGAACTCCCTGCGGACAGAGATCACGGGACGTCACAGTCGGTCCAATCTGCGCGGTCCGAGTGACGGCCCCGCCCGGTCCGGTGGCCGGGTGGCACGGGAACGGCCCCGCGGAAGGAAGCCTTCCGCGGGGCCGTCGCCGGTACCGAGCAGTGTCAGGCGTCCTCGCGCTCCCGCGCCAGGACCTTCACCCGTCCACGGACCACGAACCATCCGCCGACCAGCGCCGCCGCGATCAGCGGCAGGCACATCACGGTCGTACGGCCCACTCCGCCGCCCCACCACATCAGGAACACGACCGCGGCGAGGAATGCCAGCGTGACGATCTGCGTGTACGGGGCCCAGGGCAGCCGGTATGAGGGGCGGGTGACCCTGCCGTCCTGCGAGCGGTGCCAGAACAGCAGCGAACAGAGCATGATCATGCCCCAGGTGCCGAGGATGCCGATCGACGCGAAGTTGAGAACGATCTCGAATGCCTGGCCCGGCATGACGTAATTGAGCACGACGCCCAGAACACCGAAGCCGGCGGTCAGCAGGATGCCGCCGTAGGGCACCTGGCCCTTGTTCATCCGGCCGGTGAACCTGGGTGCGGAGCCCGCCAGCGCCATGGAACGCAGGATGCGGCCGGTGGAGTACAGCCCGGAGTTCAGGCTGGAGAGCGCCGCGGTCAGCACGACCAGGTTCATCACACCGGCCGCGCCCGGGATGCCGAGCTTGTCCATGATGTGCCGCGGGCGATGGTGAACACCTTCGCGGAGGCGATGGCGTTCACACATCCGGTCCGGACACTGCGATATCGGCAGCGCGGAACCGTGGCGCACGTAGCGAGCGTTGCGATTTTCGCAACGTCCCCGCGGCGGTCGACCGTCCGAGCCTGCTGGAAAAGGTCCTGGACGGCCGCGGCCGCTGGACGCAGGCGGTTGCGGCGGAGGCCCAGCAGCCGACCCGGTACCGGCCGCGGCTGCGCCGGGTGACCGAGGACGGGTGGCTCGGCGATCCCATCGAGATCGACGACCCGGCCGAAACCGCACTCGTGGACCGCATGCGCCGCGTGGTGTTCGGCGGCTCACCGTCCCGGCCGCTGCAACACCCGGAAGAGGCCGAGACGGCGAGGACCCGCTGCTGGCCGAGGCGATCAGGCGCCGCCGCGCCAGGCCGTGTCACAGCAGTCCTCACCCTGCACCTGATCTGCTCAAACCGAGGTTGGAAAAGGTTCAGGGTGCACTGATCCCGCACGCGCGGGTCCTGAGGAGGGGTGCGGATCAGTAGGCGCCGGGCCGGGCGGTTGTGCGGGCCGAGGTGCGGCGCCGGGCGCGGGCGATCATGCGCCGGCCACGGTCGTGGCCCAGGCAGCGCAGCGCGTTCAGCACCGTTGCCACGCGGCCGCCGCGGCCGCCGCGGATGCCGCCGAGCACCGCGAAACGCGTCCCGTCGCCCTCCGGCACCGCGGCCATCCCGCCGACCACGTGCCGACTCTGCATCAGGCAGTACCCCGGCTGCAGCAGGACGTCGAACCTGGCCCGGTAGCCGAAGGGGCCGTGGGCCCAGCCCTGACCGCGTTCGGGAGCCCCAGGACGGTAGCCCGGGACCATGCGGAAGGTCCGCACGGTCGGAATGAGGTGCGGCAACTCACCCTCGAGGTCACTCGCCACGTCCCACACCTCGCTGACGGGCGCGTCGATGTACTCCTCCGCGTACATCACGGCGTTGAGTCCCGCGGCCATGACGCGCAGCCGCTGGACGGGGTCGAGTTCGGCAGTTGGCCAGCCGGTGGTCATCGCGTCCATGCCTTCCGAAAGCTGTTGCGGGCCCGGTGCAGCCGTGACTTCACCGTGCCACAGGGAATGTTGAGAATCTCGCTCGCCGACCGCTCGTCCAGGCACTCGAGCTCACGCAGCATCAGGACCGCGCGGTGTTCGGAGGACATCCGGCGCAGGACGTCGTGCACGTCGGAGGCCAGTTCCGAGTTGCGCGTCCCGGCGACGTCCTCGAACTCGCCCCACGCGGTCTCCCGCTGGGCGCGCCGCGCGACGCGGACGGCTTCGCGTACGGTGATGGTGCGCACCCACCCGTACAGGGCCGTTGGATCCTTCAGCTTGGGCAGGCCCTGGAAGACGGCGATCAGGGATTCCTGCACCGCGTCGGCGCTGTCGGTCAGGGCGATCGGGCGGCACAGCCGGTTGACGTAGGGGGTCAGCAGGTTGAGGAGATCGTTGACGGCCAGGGCATCGCCGGACTGAGCGGCCCTCACGAGCCTGGCAGCGGCTTCCCATGGATCCGGCTCCCGTGGCTGTGGGGTCTCCAGCTCCAGCCGCGGGATGCATGTCTCGACTGCTTTCATGTGCCGTTCTCCTCTCTCGCGTGGCATGCTCCGCCCGGGCGCCGGGCGGCGCTCGGTGCATGGAGCTTCATAGGGACAGAGGGGTCAAACGGAGCGGATACTCCCGCGGCTGCATATTTGCTCGGAGGAGTTCGGGGCTTCCGGGAGTGTCCCGGGTCCGGGCCGCCTCTTTCCTGGTGACGGCAATGCTGCTGGAGCTGCGAAGGGGCCGAGGACGTTGGAGAGAGAACTTCATCCCGAGGTGCGTACCGGCCAGGGTGTGGTACGTGGCCGGGTCGAGGACGGGATCGCCGTGTTCCGGGGGATCTCCTATGCGCAGCCTCCCTTCGGTGAGCTGCGCTTCGCCGCGCCGGAGCCCGTGAAGCCGTGGGACGGCGTGCGGTCCGCCGCCGAGTTCGGCCCCCCGCCTCCGCAGTACGACCGGATGAGCCCGGATGCGGCCGCCGGCCCCCGGGAGCAGGCGCCGGACTGTCTGACGGTAAATGTGTGGTCCCCGGCGCTCGGTGCCATCGGGCTGCCCGTGATGGTGTGGTTCCACGGGGGTGCCTACGTGTTCGGCCGGTCGGGGGAGCCGGTGTACGACGGCGCGCTGCTGGCCCGCCAAGAAGTCGTCGTGGTGAGCTTCAACTACCGGGTGGGCGTGGAGGGGTTCGCGCAGCTTGACGGGTGTCCGGCCAACCGGGGTCTGCTGGATCAGATCGCCGCCCTGCGCTGGGTGCGGGAGAACATCGCAGCCTTCGGCGGCGAGCCGGACGACGTGACGGTCTTCGGCGAGTCGGCCGGAGCCGGGTCGATCGCCGCGCTGCTGGCGATGCCCGCGGCGACGGGGCTCTTCCATCAGGTGGTGGCGCAGAGCGTGCCGGGTTCCTATTTCACTGCCGATCTGGCGGCCGACATCGCCGGGGCCGTCGGTGCGCGCGTGGGGTCGCCCGCCACGGCGGAGGCCCTGCGGGGCACCGATCCGCACCTTCTGGTGCGGGCTGCGGACGCGGTGTTCGCCACGATGGCGGACCGCTCGGAACGCTGGGGCACCGTTGCACACACGGAGACCATGTTCTCGCCCGTCGTCGACGGACAGTCGCTGCCGTGCACGCCTTGGGAGGCGGTCGCTCGGGGGGCGGCCCGCGATCTCGCGATGATGCTCGGTCACAACCGCGATGAGTACCGGCTGTTCATGGCGAAACGGGGCCAGTTCGGTGCCGTGACCCAAGAGCAGGCGTCCGAGGCGCTACGGGTGTTCGGACCGGAAGCGGGCGCCGAGCGCGCCTACCGCGACGCGTACCCGGGGGCCGGCGCGGAGGAGCTGTACGAGACGGTCATGTCGGACTGGCTGTGCCGGGTGCCGACCCTGCAGTTGCTGGAGGCCCAGGTCGCGGCGGGCGGTGTGGCGCACGCGTACGAACTGCGCTGGCCCGCTCCGGTGTTCGGCGGGCGGCTGGGGTCCTGTCACGGCCTGGACGTGCCGCTGGTCTTCGGCACGATGGACGCCCCTCTGGCGCGTCAGATGCTGGGGGACACAGCGTCGCCCGAGGCCGCCGCACTGTCGGCCCGGATGCGGTCGGCGTGGACGAGGTTCGCCGTCCATGGGGATCCGGGTTGGCCGGCGTACCGCTTCGCGGAGAGGCTGGCGAGGGTGTTCGACTGCGAAGACGGGCTGCTCGGGGACCCGTTGGTCGCGTCCCGCCGGATATGGGAAGGACACTCCTTCGGGGCGTTGGGACTGCGTTAACCTGCTGCCCTGCGGGTCCGGGGCTGCAATCTGCTTGAGTGGGTCATTTGAAGGCTATGTGCGGTGGGCTTCCCACGATGTGGAATGTGATTTGGATCCGTTCAACTGCCGCCGCCTGGTGCTAGGGTGACCGGGGTTGCTCGGAATCTGAGTTCAGGCGCGACGGGGGTTTATCACCTGAACTATCACTGCCCGCGGATTACTACTCACGGGTCGGGTGAGGAAGTGCAACAGGTCGGCAAAGTTCAAGCAAAAGCATCGTTGTGTTGGCATTGCAGAAGCGAATAGTTTGACGCCGTCCCCGTCCGGCGCTCGGGATACCGACAATGGGGGCGCAGTGGCTGAAACCGATGTTGCGCGGACGGCTGGCTGGGACATGGAGGAAGTGGCCCGGCTCGTGGAAGGTGCGCAACGGGGCGATGTCCTGGCCATGGATGAGCTGCTCGGCATCGTGTCGCCGTACGTCGGCCGTCTCTGCGGGCCGGTGGCCCTTCAGGACGGCGCAGACGCTGCACAGGAGGCACTCATAGCGGTTTTCCGCAACATCCGTCAGCTCAAGACACCCGCGGCCTTCCTGGGCTGGGTGCGGACAATCGCCGTCCGCGAAGCCCTCAAGTACGCGAAGCAGCGGCAGGGTTCCTTACCCGTGGACTGGGAGGAGGAGAAGCCCGTGCCCGAAGACCTCCAGCTGGCCTCGGACATCGCCGACGTCATGGGCAGGCTCGCCCCCGAACACCGGGTGGTGCTGACCCTGCGGCACATCGACGGTCTGAACGAACAGGAGGTCGCGGGGGTCCTCGCCGTACCGGTGGGGACGGTCAGGTCCCGGCTGTTCCGCGCCCGGCGCTCATTTCGTGACGCCTGGGAGTGAGCGGACGTCCACGCGCTGCTGCAAGCGGTCGAAGATCATGCTGGTCCGGCGCTCCGCTGAGAGCCTGCGCACGCGGTCGACGGTCTGGCCACCGGGGAAGCGCAGGCTGCTGAAGAACGCCAAGCGCGTTCCGTCGCCCTCGGCCACGGCGGCCATTCCACCGCTCAGCACCTTGCTCTGCATGAGACACCAGCCCGGTCTCAACACCACGTCGAAATGCTCACGGTGCCCGAAGGCGCTGACTGCCTGCCCCGTCAGCCGGTCCTTCTCGGATGAGGTGATGGCAAAGGAGCGCAGACCGGGAACAATGTGCGGGAGTTCGCGTTGCAAGTCGGACACGACGGCCCACAGCCGCTCGACCGGCACGTCGAAAAGGCGCTCGGCGTAACTCGCGTGCTTCGAGGCGGAGGCGATCACCTTCAGGCGCCGCAGCGGATCGAGTTCAACCGTCGGCCAGTCGCTGTTCAGTGGATCAGTCACTGGCTACTGCCCCCTCTGTCTCGTACGCGGGAGAGACTCTCAGCATCCCCGCTGCCTGGTCAAGCTATTCGAAATACCCATGCCGGGAGTCGTGGATGGCAACGCGTCAGGAGAAATCGGCTCCGCGCGGGATTGCATCTGCGCCGTAGTTCCTCTTACCCACTGAAGGAGCAGGATACGTGTGCATCGTACAAGGGGAGCAACGGCATGTGGCTGACTCAGTTGCTGGAGCGCAACCGGCAGGGCTTCGGCAGGCGGGTGGCCCTGGCCGACGCGCGGCGCTCGCTGACCTGGGAACAACTGGCGTGTCGCGTCGAGTCGTTGGCCGACCGGCTCAACGCGCGTGGCGTTCAGCGTGGAGACCGGGTGGCGGTCCTGTCGACGGACCGTAGCGAGGTGATGGAGACCTACTTCGCGCTGGGACACCTCGGAGCGGTCTTCGTACCCCTGGACCCGAGCCTGGTCTCCGGGGAGATCGCGGATATCGTCGACCACGCCAAGGTCGTGGGCATCATAGGCGAGGACGCGCTGCTGAAACACGCGAACCTGCACGCGTCCGCGAGTGGTTGGCGACTGGCGTTCGAGGACGCGTGGTTCCAGGACGACGAGGACGGCGCCCAGCAGGCCTTCGAACCCCACGTCAGGGCCGACGACCCCGTGGCCATCCTCTACACCTCCGCCACCGGCGGCCGCCCCAAGGGCGTGGTCGTGGACCACCGGTCGGTCAAGGACATCTCGCTCGGCTGGCTCGCGGCGACGGCCCCGACGTCCGACGGCGTACTGGTCACCAGCGGGCCGCTGTTCCACGGGACCGTCGTGCTGGCCTTCGCCCATCTCGCCGCGGGCGCCGCCGTGGTGGTGGCCGGCCCACGACCGCAGGACATCGTGGAGGCGGCCCGCACGCACCGGGCGACGCACCTGTGGCTGGTGCCCGAGACCCTGCGCGGCGTGCTCGACCACCTCGACGGGCACCCGGCCGAGGAGCTGCCCGATTCGCTGGTCGAGGTGCTCTACGGCGCAGCTCCGCTGAGCGTCGAGCTGTACACGAGGGCCGCCCGCACCCTCGGCTGCGGCTTCCGCCAGGTGTACGGGCTGACGGAGGCGGGCGGTCCGATCGTCACGCTCGGCCCTGGCGAACACCCGGACCCGCTCGGAAACCTGCCCGAGACGCTGCCCACGGGGCGGATCATCCCGGGGATGTCGGTGCGCATCGCGGACGAGAACGGCCTGCCGCTGCCGACCGGCCACACCGGGGAGATCCTGGTCCGCGGAGACGGCCGGATGCGCGGCTACTGGCGCGACCCCGCAGCCACGGCAGCGGCGACGGTCGCGGGCTGGCTGCGCACCGGGGACCTCGGCCGCCTCGACGGCGAGGGACGGCTGCACCTCGTCGACCGGCTCACCGACCTCATCATCAGGAACGGACGGAACGTCTACCCGGCCGAGATCGAGCGCGTACTGCGTCGGCACCCGGCCGTCGCCGACGCGGCCGTCGTCCCGGTCGGCGACAACGAGGAGGGCGAGGTGCCGCTGGCGCTGGTCGTCCTCGTCCCGGGTGCCACCGCGGACCGAACGGAGATCCTCGGGCACCTCTTCGAGCGGATGGCGGCGTACAAGGTCCCCAAGGACCTCCAGATCATCGAGGAGCTCCCGCGCAATTCCACCGGGAAGGTGCAGAAGAAGCTGCTCACCGCCTGAGTCGGCGACATTTGAGAACGCGAACGCGAACCGGGAACGGGGAAAGAACGCCGTGCATTCCATAGGAACCCTACTGACGCTGCCGCGCGCCCTGACGCATTTCCGGCCCCGGATACCGGGGCTGGGATTCGGCATCTCCTCCGTCCACGAGGGACCGCCGGTGGCGGTCCGCGAGGCCGAGCAACGGATGGCCAGGGCCATGCCGCCCAAGCGCAGGGCCGACTTCCTGATCGGCCGCAGCGCGCTCCACCGCGCGCTGCGCTCGGCGGGGCTTACCGCGGACGCGGTGCTCTTCGAGGGGCCGCGCCCGCTGCTGCCCGAAGGGATCTCGGCGTCCATCAGCCATTCCGACGGGGTCGCGGTCGCCGTGGCCGGGCCCTCGGAGCGGTTCCGGTCGCTGGGGGTGGACGTCGAACTGACCGGTCTGCCCCTCGAAGCCGCCCACCTGGTGCTGCGCGGAGCCGAGACCGCCGAGCTCCAGCAGGCCGGTGACGCGGCGCAGCAACGCCTGCTCGCCATGTACTCCGCCAAGGAAGCCGCCTTCAAGGCGCTCAGTCCGCTCCTCGGGCCCGAGCTGCCGGGCCTGCGCGACCTGCGACTCACTGCGGACGCCGACGGATATCTGGCCCGTGCCACGCGCCATTCGGAGCTGCGGGTGCGCGTGAGCGTACGCCGGCTTCCGCAGGGCGTCCTGTGCTGGGCCGTGCTCCAGGGCTGAAGCCGGCCCGCCCGCCCTGCCCGTCGCGTACCGCCCGTACTCGCCCCGCACCGCTACCGGCCCCCGCGCCGGTCACGCCCTCACGGGATCACACGCTTACGGAGGTCATGCCCTCATGCACGCACCCACTCTGCCCGCTCCGCCACGGCCGGCGGACTGGACGCCCTCGGACTGGCGCCTGCACCCGGCCGCGCAGCAGCCCGAATGGCCCGACTCCGCGCTGCTGCGCCAGGTCCGCGTCCGTCTGGCCGGCACCGCGCCGCTCGTCCTGCCCAGCGAGGTCCTCGACCTGCGCCAGGCGCTCGCCAGGGCCGCGCACGCGGAGGCGTTCGTGGTGCAGCTCGGCGACTGCGCGGAGACGTTCGACGCCCCCACCTTCGCCGGTACCGCCGCCCGCGTGGATCTGCTGCACAGCACTGCCCGGACGATCGGAGCTGCCCTGCACCGGCCGGTGATCCCGATCGGACGGATCGCCGGCCAGTACGCCAAGCCCCGTTCCTCGCCCACCGAGCGGGTCGGTGACCTCGTACTTCCCTCGTTCCGCGGGCACTTGGTCAACGATCCGGCGCCCGATCCGGCGGCCCGCATCCCCGACGCGATGCGGTTGCTGCGCGGTCACGGGCACGCCCGCGACGTCCTCGCCCTGCTGCGCGAGCTCGCCGAGTCGGGGATGGCCATGCGGGATTCGGCTCCGGGCGGCGCCCCCGCCGTGTGGACCAGCCACGAGGCGCTGCTGCTCGACTACGAGGAGCCGCTGGTGCGCCGAGACCCGGCGACCGGCAGCTGGTGCCTGACCTCGACCCACCTGCCGTGGATCGGTGCGCGTACCTGCGAGCCGGACGGAGCGCACGTACGGTTCCTGGCGGGGGTGGCCAACCCGGTCGGGGTGAAGGTCGGTCCCGGCACCGATCCCGGCCAACTGGCCGAGCTGTGCGCCCGGCTCGACCCGGACCACCAGCCGGGACGGCTGGTCCTCATTTCCCGGACGGGCGCCGACGCGGTGCGCGCAGTGCTGCCGCCCCTGGTGGAGAAGGTCGCCGAGCTCGGCCACCCCGTGGTGTGGGTGTGCGACCCGGTGCACGGCAACACGTACACCAGCGGTACGGGTCACAAGACCCGGCACGTCGACGTGGTGGGTGCCGAGATCCGGGGGTTCTTCGCCGCGGTGCGCGCGGCGCGCGGCTGGCCGGGCGGGATCCATCTGGAGGCCACGCCGGCCGATGTCACCGAGTGCGTCGGCGGCGTACCCGGGGTGGCGGAGCAGGACCTTCCGCTGCGCTACGAGACGGCGTGCGATCCGCGACTGAACGGTGCGCAGACCGTCCTCACTGCCGAACTGGTCGCCGAACTCTGCGCCACGCGCTGACCGGGCCGCCGCCGCACACACCCCGAAACACAGCCCCCGTCACGCATCCGCATACACCTTGAACAAACCCGCACACACCCACACACCCCCGCCCCCAACCCCGGTGCCGCCGGACCCGACCGGGTCCGGCGGCACAGGTGCGTCCGGTGCTGGAGGCCGCGGGTCCCGTGAAGGTTCCGATGAGTTCTCCCACATTCCCGGACGGAACGTCCGGCCCGGTCGCCGCCTCCTGACGAGCAACCCGACCGACCCGACCCTGTGGAGTCGCCATGCAGAACCAGACACCGCCGATGCCCGAACTCGAAGGCGTCCGCCATCACTACGCCGAGGTGCGGGGGGTGCGGCTGCACATCGCGGAGACGGGCGAAGGCACGCCCGTGGTCCTGCTGCACGGATTCCCGCAGCACTGGTACGGATGGCGGCGGCTGATCCCCCTGCTGTCCGGCGACCACCGGCTGATCTGCGTGGACCTGCGGGGCTTCGGCTGGTCCGACGCCCCGGCCCGGGGCTACGACACCGACAGCCGGGTGGCCGACGTGCTCGCGCTGATGGACGAGCTCGGGCTGGAGCGGGCCGCGCTGATCGGGCACGACTGGGGTGCCTGGACCGGCTTCCACCTCTGCCTGCGGGCGCCGGAGCGGTTCAGCCACTTCCTCGCACTGAACATGCTCCACCCCTGGCCGCTCCACCGCCGCCTGATGCCGCAGTCGTGGCGCTTCTGGTACACGGCACTGCTCGAGCAGCCGTTGCTGGGCCGCTGGATGCTGCGCAACCGGCCGGGCTTCACGCGGTACCTGATGCGCAAGGGGGTCACGGACACGGCGGTATGGGAGCCGGCGGTGATGGACGAGTTCGTACGGTCGAGCCAGGAGCCGGACCGGGCGCGGGCCGGAGAGGCGCTGCACCGGGCCTTCGCACTGCGGGACATCGCGAAGCTGCTCCTGGGCAGCTTCAAGAAGTCCCGGCTGATCACACCGACGGTGATCATGGCGGGCGCCCACGACTTCATGCTGCCGCCGAGCGTGCTGTCGGGCGGTGAGCGCCACGCCCGCGACCTGCGGGTCGAGGTGGTCGCCGGCTGCGGGCACTACCTGCACGAGGAGCGTCCCGACCTGGTGGCCAAGGCTGCCCGGGAGCTGTTCTCCGACGGCGGCTGAGCCCAGCCCGGCCCGGTCCGGGCGGGGCCTCGGCAAGGGCCCGCGGACCGGTCCGGGCGGGGCCTCGCGGCCGGAGTCGGCCGCTCCGGAAAATTATTCGAATTTCGGTGGAGTGCGGCAGCCGGATCCCGTCTCTTATCTGGTGTCGGCTGCTTTCAGCCGCTTGCTGAACATCCGGACCACCCCACAGCAATCCACCCGTGGCAGGGCTGTATTTGCGCTGCCCTCACGCAACCGCCAGGCCAAAAGCAGAGGGATGACGAATGCCCGACATTTCCGCACTCAACCTTGACGTGATACCTCAGCCCACCGCGTCCCTCGGAGTGCTCCCCACCGTCGCCGCCGAGAAGCACCCCGACACGCCTTTCCTCTCCGACACCGCCTGGCAGACCTACGACGGTCCGGTGCGAAACTTTGCCGAGTTCGCCCAGGCCATCGACGACTACGCCGACCGCCTGTGGGCGGCGGGAGTCCGTAACGGGGACGTGGTCGCGGTCGTCCAGCGCAACCACATCGAGGTCGAGGCCGTCATGTGCGCCCTCGGCAAGATCGGTGCGCTGCCCGCGCTGCTGTCCTCCGGCATGGAGGTCGGTGAGCTGCTCGAGTGCTTCGCACGGCTGGAGAACCCGTATCTTCTCGTCGACTCCTTCGGGCTCTCCCGGCTGACCGACGCCCGAAGCGCACTGAAACTGCTGGTCCGTAACGTGTTGTGCCTGGAGCCGACCGAGGAGAAGTGGGTCGTGCCGGTGCAGGACCGGCTGCCGCACGTGGCCAACCCGCGCGGCGAGGACGAGTGGTTCGTCATCACCCACTCCTCGGGCACCACCGGCGCCCCGAAGATGGCCGCCCATTCGACCCGTTCGCTGTTCGGCATGGTCGCCCCGATGATCATGATCTTCCGGGACCAGTACTCGACCGATGACCTGAACGCCAAGCACCTGTCGTTCGTACACGCCCGCACCTGCGCCGGCACGCTGGCCTCGCTGGAGACCGCGATGCCCGCGCTGGCGATCGCAGACCCGGACCCGGCCAACGTCAAGCGCCTGATGCTGGAGCACCGCCCGACCTCGCTGGAGACGCACCCGAACGTCTACATCCAGTGGGAGTCGCTGGCCGACGACCCCGACCGGCCCTTTCAGCACGTCGAGCGGTTCATCAGCACCTTCGACGCGATGCACCCACGCACCGTACGGGCCCTGCTGGGTGCCTCGGAGCGCCCCGACGCCCACTACTTCCAGGCGTACGGCCAGACCGAGTCCGGCCCGATCTGTCTGCGCATCGTCACCCGCGAGGAGGCCGCGGACTACTCGCCGCGCAACGTCGGCCACCCCGGCGGCGGCATGGAGATCCGCATCGTCGACGAGAACGGCCACCCGCAGCCGGCGAACACGCCCGGCATCATCGAGACCCGCTCGCCGGGCCGCATGCGCGGCTACGTCGGCGGCGACCCGATGCCCCCGGAGGACTCCTGGTGGCCGATGGGCGACATCGGTCGCCGGCTCGACGACGGTTCCCTCGAACTGCTCGACCGCATCGTCGAGCACGTCGACGGCGTCGGCAGCCTGCTCGAGAAGGAGGACCACCTCCTGGAGGCCCTGCCCGAGCTGGTCGAGCTGGTCCTGGTGAAGGCCGAGGACACGCAGGACAGCACGGTCTTCGCCGTCGCCTGCCCCCGTCCCGGCACCGTGCCCGACCCCGAACGATTCCGCTCCGTCGCCGCCGGGGCCGGACTGCCCGACCTGCAGGTGCGCTTCTGGGAGTGGGAGGCGATGCCCATCACCGGCTCCTACAAGGTCCGCCGGTCCGTGCTCCGCCGCAAGCTCGCCGGCCGCATCCAGCGCACCAACACGCCCGAGAAGGAGGCATGACCAAGATGGTCCAGCTGTGGAACCTGCTCTCCGAGTCCGTCCACGACGCAACGATGCTCCACACCCCCTCCCGCCAGGAGGAGCCGGTCTCCGGACCCGCGCTGTTCTCCCGCGCGGAGCGCACCGCAGGCACCATCCTGGCCGCCTGCGACGGCCGGCTCCCACGCCGGGCGGGCCTGCTCATGGCCAACGGCGAGCCGTGGGTGCGCGGTCTGCTGGCCTTGCTGCGGCTCGACGCCGCGGCGGTGCCGCTCGCGCTGCCGGTGGCCTTCGGCGGGGCGGACGCGTACGCCGCGCACATCCAGCGGATCGCGGCGGACGCCTCCCTGGACGCCCTGCTCGTCGACGGCAGCCTCGGCGACCGGATCGTGTCCCGGGTCGCAGCCGCCGTACCGCACCTGCCGGTCATCGACATCGCCGAACCGCCGCAGACGGGCATCGAGCTCCCGCCGGTACGCGGCGGCGGCGACGCCCCGGCCGTCATCCAGTACACCTCGGGCAGCACTTCGGCGCCCAAGGGCGTCGTGATCACCCACGACAACGTCAACGCGGGGCTCGACTCGATCGGGGACGGCACCCGATGGGGTCCCGAGGACGCGCTCGGCCAGTGGCTGCCGCTCTTCCACGACATGGGCCTGTTCACCATGCTGGCCTCGCTGCGGTACGGCACGAAGACCTCGCTGTGGCAGCCGGGCGACTTCGTCCGCCGCCCCATGCAGTGGCTGAGCGAGTTCGCCGCCTCGCGGTCCTCGATCCTGCCCGCCCCCAACTTCTTCTACGACTACCTGGTGGCGGCCGCGGCCAAGGGCATCCCCGACGACCTGGACCTCTCCGCCTGGCGCTACGGCGGCAACGGCTCCGAGCCGGTGCGCCTGAGCAGCCTGGAGGCCTTCCAGAAGACCTTCGCCCCCTACGGACTGCGGTCCCAGGTCGTGCAGCCCAACTACGGGCTCGCGGAGGCCACGCTGATCGTCAGCAGCGGCATCCCGCTGACCGGCTACCGCAGCCTGCTGGTGGACCGCTCCAGCCTGTCCGTCGGCGACCGGGTCACCGAGAGCCCCGAGGCAGGACCCACCGTGCGCTCGGTCGTCTCCTGCGGCCCGCCCGTGGCAGGCATCGAGGTCCGCATCGGCGACGCCGAGGGCACCGCAATGGCCGAGGGGGCCGTGGGCGAGGTGCAGATCGGCGGTGCGCCTGTCACCTCCGGATACCTCGGACTGCCCCCCGAGCAGCAGCCGTTCACGCCCGACGGGATGCTGCGCACCGGCGACATCGGATTTCTGCACGACCGCGAGCTCTACGTCATCGGCCGGATGAAGGCGATGGCCGTGGTCCGAGGCCAGAACTACTACGCCGAGGACGTCGAGGAAGTAGTCAAGGCCACTCCCGGGGTCGACCGCCGGCACTGCGCCGCGTTCGCCTGGGACGACGACGGCGAGGAGCGAATGATCGTGATCTGGGAAACGAAGCTCGACGCGGACCGCGCCGCCGCCGTCGGCGAGGCGATCCGCGCCCGGCTCATCGAGCAACTGGGCCTGGGCGCCGTGGAAACCGTCGCCGTCTCCCCGCAGAGCCTGCCCTTCACCAGCTCCGGCAAGGTCAAGCGCTCCGGCGCCGCCGACCTCTACCGCCAGCAGACCAAGCCCCTCTCCACCGCATCGGAAGGACGCAACCAGTGAGCGCCGACAAGACCCTGGACATCGTCGTACGAGCCCTGGCCACCCAGGCCAACGTCTCCGCCTCCACCATCGACACGGACAAGCCTCTCTCGGCCGTCGCCGGCATCGAATCGGTCAAGGCGCTGCGCGCGATCACCGACATCGAGGACGAGTGCGACGTCGTCATCCCCGACGACTTCCTCTTCGAGACCGCGACCGTGCGCGAGCTGGCCGACTTCGTCGCCTCCCTGGCGCGGGAGGGCAGCTCCATATGACGGTGGAGACCGCCGCGCCAGACGCGCTGCTCGGGGCGCTCGGCCGGTTCACGACCGTGCCCCGTGACATCGGGCGCTACGACACGGACGCCCAGACCGCGGCCCAGGCGCTGCGTGCCGCCCCGGAGCAGGTGGTCAGGCTCGCGGCCGAGGGGCTGCCGCACGTCGATACCGAACGCGGCCCGCTGTTCGACTACGACGACCTGATGAACGTGGGCATGTTCTGCGGCACCGGGCAGACGGTGCCGGAGCTCGGACTGCGGTTCCTGATGCGGTTCGCAGCCTCCTCCCGCAGCAGCTGGTACGCGCCGCGAGAGTGGGAGATCGGTGTCTACCCCTCCCGTACGGCGGGGGGTGAGCGTGCCGAAGCCGTCGTGGAACAGGGCGCGCGGCTGCCGGACGTCACCGTGCGCGTGCCCGACCTGTCCGCGCCCGGTGTGGAGCTCCTGTCGACCCAGTCCTTCGACGGACCGCTGCGGGTGGGCGGCTACGAGGCGACGGTCCGCCTGACCGGAGCCGACCAGACCATGCGCGACCCGCGGATCCACGAGGCGTGGAACGAGGTCGTCGAGGGCCTGGCCTCGCGCCGGGTCACCTACCAGACCGTGCCGGAGCCGTTGCGCGCCGACCACCACCGGGCCTGGGAGCTCGGCATCGCCGACTGCGTGGTGGCCTCGCGGCTGCTCGCGGACCGGCTGCGGGCGGCCGGTCTGCAGGCCACGGCCAGGCGCGGCTACCTGCTCGGCCTCTTCGGCAGCGACCACGCCTGGTGCGACGTCGTCGAGGACGGGGTGCACAAGTCACTGGACCCCGTGTTCGCGTTCGTGGCGACCGTCGGGGACGAGCGCGGTGTCGCCGAGTCCCCGGAGTTCGCCGCAGCCTGCTTCGGAAGCCGCTTCAACCGGCTGCTGCCATGCCGCACGGACAGCGCCGAACCCCTTGTCTACTTCGACGGCGAACCCGCCCCGTACTGGGCGATGGTCGGCGTCGGTGCCCGTCCGCGGAGGAGCTCATGAGCCTGGCCCGAACCCTCGTACGCAACAGCCTGGACCACCCCGCCCTGATCGACCGCATCACGGACGACGCCAGCCTGGCCGGTGCGGGCGTCAACTCCGGTGAGCTGATCCGGCTTGCACTGCGCATCGAGGACCACCTCGGGCGGCAGCTCGAGGACGACGAGCTCCTCGAGCTGACGTCGATCCTCGCTGTCGCCGAGCTGGTCGGGAACGAGGCGGCCTGACATGTGGCTCAGACACGTGGTGGGCCGCGGCCTGGACCGTGCCCCCGAGGCCCTGGCGCTGCGCGACGGTCGGCGGGACGTCAGCTGGCGGCGGCTGCACCGGGACGTGGAGGCACTGGCCTTCCGGCTGCGCACGGGTACGCCGCGCGGCAGCCGCGTCCTGGTGCTGAGCGGCAACCGGGTCGAGGTGCTGGAGACATACTTGGCCTGCGCCGCCGCAGGTCTGGTGGCGGCGCCGGTCAACCCGGCGCTCACCGACCGGGAGATCGCCGCGATCCTGGAGTCCGTCGAGCCGGCGGCCGCGGTTGCCGACGCCGAGGGTCTGGCCAGGCTCCGCGGGCTCTGCCCCGGGCTCCCGCTGACGGACATCACCGAGGTCGGCGAACTCCCGGACGCCGAGGAGGGTTCCACCGCCCACGAGGGCAGCAGCCTGACCGATCCGGTGATGATCCTGCACACGTCCGCGACGACCGGTACCGCCAAGGGCGTCGTCGTCGACCAGCGCTCGCTGCAGCTCAACGCGCTGTCCTGGCTGGCGGACGTAGGGCCCGAGCCGGGCACGGTGTTCCTCAACGCCGGTCCGCTCTTCCACGGCAGCGTGGTGATCGCACTCGACCATCTCGCGGCGGGAGGCACCGTCTGCGTCCTGGACCGGTTCACCCCGCAGGGCTGCCTGGCCGCCCTGGAGCGCTGGGAGGTCGAGCAGGCCTTCCTGGTGCCGTCCATGGTGCGCCTGGTCCTGGACACGAGGGCACTGGCCACCACCGAACTCGGTGCGCTGCGGCTGTTGCTGCACGGAGCGGCTCCGATGCCCGCGGAGCTGGCGAGCGAGGCGCGCGAACGCCTCGGCGTGGAGCTGCAGACCGTGTTCGGCATCACGGAGGGCGGCGGACCGGTGCTCTCCCTGGCCCCGTACGGTGCGGTCGGCGAGCCGCCCGTACCCGGCGCGGTCTGTGCCGGGCGGCCCATGCTCGGCACCGAGCTGAAAATCGCCGACAGCGAGGGACGCGAGGTGGCGACCGGCACGATCGGTGAGCTGCACGTGAGCGGTGACGGCCTGATGCAGGGCTACTGGAAGCGTCCGGAGGCCACCGCCGAAGTGCTGCACGACGGCTGGCTCAACACCCACGACCTGGGCTGCGTGGACGAGGCGGGCCAGGTCTGGGTGGTGGACCGGCGCAACGACCTGATCCTGCGGGGCGGGCAGAACGTGTATCCGGCCGAGATCGAGCACGTCCTGCGGCAGTCGCCGCACGTCGCCGACGTCGTCGTGGTGCCGGTGGTCTCGCCGATCTGGGGACAGGTGCCGGTGGCGTTCGTTGCGCCCGTCTCCGAGGAGGCCTTCGACGCCGGCGAGCTGCTCGGGCTGTGCATCGACGGGCTCGCCGCCTACAAACGGCCCAGCCACTTCCTGCCGCTGGAGAGCATCCCGCGCAACCCGGCCGGCAAGGCACTGCGGCCCCGGCTCCGGGAGCTGGCCCACCGTCTCATCATCGAAAGTGAGGGCACCCCATGACCACGACCGACTACGCGCGACCGGAGATCCTGACGGCGCTGGCCGGCGAATGGGCTGTCCCCGTGCACGGCAACGCCGTCATCCAGTGGGACTACGACCAGCGCAACGACAAGATGGTGCGCCTCTACAAGCAGGGCAAGCAGCGCCAGTGGGACATGGACGAACGGCTCGACTGGGACCACGAGGTGGACCCCGACGATCCGCTCGGCCTGCCCGACGACTTCATCTCCATCTCCGGGTCGAAGCTGTGGGACCGGCTGCCGGAGAGCGAGCGGAGCATCGTCCGCAAGCACAGCAGCGGCTGGCTGTACTCGCAGTTCCTGCACTCGGAGCAGGCCGCCCTGATCGCCGTGGGCAAGATCCTGCTCACGGTGAACGACTTGGACTCCAAGCTGTACGCGGCCACCCAGCTGATGGACGAGGCACGGCACGTCGAGGGGTTCAACCGCTTCCTGCACACCAAGATCGGTCTGCGCTACGGGCTCTCCCCGTCCATCGCCGCGATGTTCGAGCACGCGATGCGTGAGCCGCGCTGGGATTTCGGCGTGCTGGCGGCGCACATCCTTGTGGAGAACATGGGCCTGGCAACCTTCGGGGTGCACCGCGAGCGTCTGAAGGACCCGCTGGCCCGTGCGTTCAGCGCCTACGTGGCGCGCGACGAGGCCCGCCACGTGGCCTTCGGCCGGCTGCTGCTGCGCGAGTACTACCCGCAGTTGAGCGACACGGAGCTGAAGGAGCGCGAGGACTTCGTCGTCGAGGGCTGCTGGGCGCTGCGCGACCGGTACGTCGACGACGACATCTGGAACACCCTCGGGTACGGCGAGGAAGCCATCAAGGCGTCCCGCCGCTCGCCCGCCAAGCGGGAGTTCCGCCGGCTCGTGTTCATGCGGATCGTGCCGGGCCTCAAGGAGATCGGCATGTTCGGCCCGCGGGTGCAGGACGCGCTGCAGAAGATGGGTGTGCTCGGCTTCCAGTCGGTGGACGAGGCCGCGTTGCGCGAACTGGACGACAAGGCGGCCGTCGACGCGCTGACGCAGCGCGAGATGGACTTCCGCCGCCGCGACATCGAGTCCGTCGTGGACCTCGGCTCGCTCACCCCGGACGGCGCTCCCGCCGCCTCCTGAACCAGGTCCGTCGCGGCGCCGGGGATCCACCCTCGCCCCCGGCGCCGCGGCGGACCTTCCCTCCCGTCCCGCACCGCCACCTCCGGGACGCCCCGTCCCCGCCCCTGGACCAGCGGAGAGATCGCCATGCTCGAAACCACCCTGCCCCCTGCCCGGTCCGCCCGCATGCGCGGTCTCGCGGCGCCCGACGCCGACACCAGCGGCCGTCGGACGCTGAGCGGTCTGGCCGATGGAACGGTGCCCGACCCGCCCGCCGCGCACACCCTCGCACTGCCGCCGGCGACCTCCTGGCTGCCGGGACTGATCACCTGTGAGACGGAGTTCGACGAGGCCCTCACGCTCACTCCCGGAGTGGTCTTCGGCGGCTGGATCGCCTGCCTCGTCGACCACTTCGCCGGCCTGGTGATGCTGTCGGCGATCCCCGACGGGTCGGGCTTCCTGACCGCAGGGCTGTCCGTCGAATACCACGCACCGCTGGTGCCGGGTCCCGTGACGATCGAGACCGTGCTGACCAGCTGCTCGACCCGTCGCGCGGTCGCAGAGGTGCGCTTCGCACAGGGCGGCCGGCTCGCCTGCACCGGAACCGTCGAGCAGATCATCCACCGTAGGGGGAGCAGCAATGCGTGAAAGTGAACTGACGCCCGAGCACCTGGACTTCAGGGACCTGATGCGCGAGTTCGTGGAGCGGGAGATCGTCCCCTTCCACGCCGACTGGGAGCGCGCCGGACTGGTGGACCGCGAGGTGTGGCGCACCGCGGGGAAGCTCGGGCTGCTCGGCATCGACGTGCCGCAGGAGTACGGGGGCGGGGGTGTGCGCGACTTCCGCTATCAGGCGATCATCAGCGAGGAGATCATGCGGGTCGGCGCCACCGGCGTCGGGTTCGCCCTCCACAACGACGTGGTCGCGCCGTACCTGCTGGAACTCGCCACCGAGGAGCAGAAGCAGCGCTGGCTGCCGGGCTTCTGCTCGGGCGAACTGATCACGGCCATCGCGATGACCGAGCCGGAGGCCGGCAGCGATCTGCAGGCCGTCCGCACCACGGCCCGCCGGGACGGCGAGCACTACGTGCTCAGCGGCGCGAAGACCTTCATCACCAACGGCATCCACGCCGACCTGGTGATCGTGGTCGCCAGGACGGAGCCCGGGCGTGGTTCCCGGGGCCTGAGCCTCCTGGTGGTCGAGCGCGGCATGGCCGGATTCGAGCGGGGCCGCAAGCTGGAGAAGATCGGCATGGCTGCGCAGGACACCGCCGAGCTGTTCTTCGACGAGGTCCGGGTGCCGGCCGGGAACATGCTGGGCCGGGCCGGGCGCGGGTTCCTCTACCTGGCCAACAACCTGCCGCAGGAGCGGCTCGGCATCGCCGCGTACGCCGTCGCCGCGGCGGAGACGGCGTTCACGCAGACCCTCGAGTACTGCAAGGGACGCACCCAGTTCGGGCAGCCCATCGGCGGCTTCCAGCACATCCGCTTCGAACTCGCCGAGATGGCGACCGAGTTGGACGTCGCCCGTACCTATGTCGACCGGGCCATCGCGGAGCACAACGCGGGCCGGCTCGACGCGGTGAACGCGGCGAAGGCCAAGTGGTGGGCCACCGACGTCCAGCGGCGCGTCCTGGACCGGTGCGTACAGCTGCACGGCGGCTACGGCTTCATGCGCGAGACACCCGTGGCCAGGGCCTTCGTCGACAACCGCGTGCACCCGATCTACGGCGGCACCAACGAAATCATGAAAGAGATCATCGGCCGCGACCTCGGCGTCTAGTGCCCCTCCCGGCAAGCTCTGCCCCGTCGCGCCGCCCAGCGGACACCGCCGCCGCACACCCCAACTCGCCCACCGGAACGGAGAATTTACGTGAGCGACAGACCGCTGGAGGTCTGCATCGTAGGCGCCGGCCCCCGTGGCCTCTCGGTGCTGGAGCGGCTCTGTGCCGACGCACGCGAGCGGTCCGCCGGCACCACCGTCGTGGTGCACGTCGTGGATCCGGCCCGTCCGGGCGCGGGCAGCGTCTGGCGCACCCGGCAGTCGCACCACCTGCTGATGAACACGGTCGCCTCACAGGTGACGCTCTTCACCGATCCGAGCGTGGAGATGGCGGGCGAGCTCGCCCCGGGGCCCAGCCTCTACGAGTGGGCACGCGGCCTCGCTGCCGGTAGCGGGACGGCGCAGCACGAGGACCTGCGCTACGACGACCAGGCGCTGGCCGAGGCCAGGGACCTGACCCCCGACTCCTACCCGACGCGCGCCTTCTACGGCCACTACCTCGAGTGGGTGTTCCGCCACGTGGTGCGCACCGCGCCCGAGCGGCTCACGGTCACCGTCCATCCCATGCGTGCGGTCCGGTTGCAGGACGAGGAGGACGGCCGGCAGTGCGTCACCCTGGCCAACGGCACCCGCATCGGCGGGCTCGACGCCGTGGTCATGGCGCAGGGACACCTGCCGGTGACCCCCGACGCGGACGAACTGCGGCTGGCGGAGTTCGCCCGGACGCACGGGCTGCGCCACGCCCGTCCGGCCAATCCCGCCGACACCGAGCTGTCGGTGGTCGGTCCGGGCGAGCGGGTCGCACTGCGCGGCCTCGGCCTCAACTTCTTCGACCACATGGCGCTGTTCACCCTCGGCCGCGGAGGAACTTTCGAGCGCCGCGACGGAGCCCTGGTGTACTGCCCGTCGGGCCGGGAACCCCAGCTGTACGCGGCCTCGCGGCGCGGCGTCCCGTACCACTCCCGCGGCCGCAACCAGAAGGGCCCGCACGGCCGCCACCACTCCTGGCTGCTGACTCCCGCGAAGCTGGCGGAGCTGCGGGAGGCCGCTGACTGCGGTGGCCTCGACTTCGCCCGTGACCTGTGGCCGCTGATCGCCAAGGAGGTCGAGACCGTCCACCACTCGGCACTGCTGACCCGGCGGGTCGGGCCGCAGGAGGTGTGCCGGTTCCAGGAGCGCACCCTGGCGCAGCCCTGGGGGTCGGAGGAAGAGGCCGACGTACTGGACGAGTTCGGCATCGGCCCCGAGGACCGCTGGGACTGGAAGCGCATCGCACACCCCTACGGCGACCGGTCCTTCCGCAGCACCGACGACTACCGGGCGTGGCTGCTGGAGACCCTGCACAGGGACCTCGCCGAGTCCGAGGCGGGCAATGTCGACGGCCCGCTGAAGTCGGCGCTGGACGTGCTGCGCGACCTGCGCAACGAGATCCGTCTGGTCGTGGACCACGGCGGACTCACCGGCCGGTCGCACCGCGAGGACCTGGAAGGCTGGTACACCCCGCTCAACGCCTTCCTGTCGATCGGTCCGCCGCCCCGCCGCATCGAGGAGATGATCGCGCTCATCGAGGCCGGGGTACTGCGGATCCTCGGCCCGGGCATGCGCGTGGAACTGGACGAGCAAGCCGGGGTGTTCGCCGTCGAATCGCCCGAGGTTCCCGGATCCCGGACCGAGGTGACGACGCTGGTGGAGGCCCGGCTTCCGGAGCCCGACCTGCGGCGCACCGCCGATCCGCTGCTGCGGTACCTGGCCGCCGCCGGAGAGTGCCGCCCGTACGAGATCCACGACCGCGAGCACGGCGGGTACCTGACGGGCGGGGTGGCGGTCACCGAGCGCCCGTACCGCCTGATCGGCGCGGACGGCCGGGTGCACCCGCGGCGCTTCGCCTACGGGGTGCCCACCGAGTCGGTGCACTGGGTGACGGCCGCGGGCATCCGTCCGGGCGTGAACTCGGTGACGCTCGGCGACTCCGACGCGATCGCGATGGCCCTGCTCGACCTCGCCGCCCCCGTCCCGGCCCATGCCGCCGCCACGGCGCCGGTGGCGGCCACCCCCGGTTGGGAGGACTCGTGACGGCGCCCCGCGCGGGGTGGGACCCGGCGCTGGACGCCGGCCTGCTCTCGCCCGTACGGGCGGGCAGCGCGGCCGAGGCAGCGACCAGCGACGCCGCCTGCCTGCAAGCCATGCTCGATGCCGAGGCCGCCCTGGCCCGGGCGCAGGTCCGCCTCGGGGTCGTGCCCGCGGCGGCGGCCGAAGCCATCACCGCCGCGGCCCGCGCGGAGCTGTTCGACCTGCGGGAGGTGGCGGTGCGCGCCCGTGCGGCCGCCAACCCCGTGGTCGCGCTGGTACGGATGCTCGCGGAGGCGGTGGCGCGCGAGGATCCGGACGCGGCGCACTACGTGCACCAGGGATCCACCAGCCAGGACGTCCTCGACACCGCGCTGATGCTGGTCGCCGCCCGCACGGTGGACCTGATCCTGGCCGACCTGGACCGGACGGCCGTGGCGCTGGCCGCTCTCGCCCGTCGGCACCGCGGCACCCTGATGGCCGCGCGCACGCTGGGCCAGCACGCCGTGCCCACCACCTTCGGGCTCAAGGCGGCCGGCTGGCTGCAGGCCGTACTGGACGCACAGGAGCGGCTGCGCTACGTCCGGGAGGGCGGGCTGCCCGTCCAACTCGGCGGCGCGGCGGGCACGATGGCCGGATACCTGGAGTACGCGCGCCTCCACGGCCCGCACGGGGCGGACGGGGCCGCCGACTACGCACAGCGGCTGCCAGCGGCCGTCGCCGCCGAGCTGGGCCTCGGGGAGCCGCTCGTGCCCTGGCACACGGTGCGCACCCCGCTGGCCGACCTGGCCACCGCCCTGTGCCTCACGACCAGCGGGCTCGGCACCTTGGCGGCCGATGTCCAACTGCTGTCGCGGACCGAGACTGCGGAGGTCACCGAGCCGGCCGCCGAGGGCCGGGGCGCGTCCTCGGCCATGCCGCACAAGCGCAACCCAGCGCTGGCGGCGCTGATCCGGTCCGCCGCCTACCAGGTGCCGGGCCTGGTGGGCACCCTCGCCCAGGCCGCGGTCACCGACGACGAACGCCCCGCGGGCGCCTGGCACGCCGAGTGGGAACCGCTGCGCGCATGCCTGCGGCTCACCGGCGGAGCCGCCCGCACCGCGGCCGAACTTGCCGAGGGACTCAGCGTCCACGCCGACCGGATGCGCACCAATCTCGACCTCACAGGCGGTCTGGTGGTCTCCGAACGGCTCGCCGCCGTGCTGTCCCCGGAGCTGGGGCGGGCCACCGCCAAGAACCTGGTCGCCGCGGCGTCGGCAGCCGCTGCGGGCACCGGTCGGCACCTGGCGGACGTACTCGCCGAGGCACCTGAACTCGTCGGGCGGCACAGTGCGCAGTCGCTGCGCGAGCTGTGCGATCCCGCGCACTACACCGGGGCCGCCGGCGTCCTCGTGGACCGGGTCCTGGCCCGCTTCCGGGAGACCCGCCGCTGTGACTGACCTAGCTGCCCTCCAACTACGCAGAAGGACGAACACACGATGACGGCAATGACACGGCGGACCGCCGCGACCTTGCGATGGGTCACCCCGGCCGGGGTGGCAGTGACCCGTCTGTCGCAGGCCATCGACCCGGCCCGGGCCGATGCCGAACTGGCCCGCCTGGAGGAGGCGCTCGACTCACGGCGCGGCCTGCTGATGTCGGGGCGCTCCGAGCAGCCCGGCCGTTACCGGCCGTACGACCTGGGCTACGCCGATCCACCGGTGGAAGTGACCGCGGTCGGGGACCGGATCCAGGTCCGTGCCCTCAACGAGCGCGGCCGCGTCCTGCTGCCCGCCCTGGCCGACGTACTGGCCCCGCTCGGGGCGCGGTGGGACGCCGAGGCGGGCGTGGTGAGCGCGGTGGCGGTCGGCGAGGGCCGGAGCCTCGTCACGGAGGAGGACCGGACGCGTCGCCCGTCCGTCCTGGGCGCGCTGCGCACGGTCGTCACCGGCTTCGCCTCCCCGGAGGACCCCCTGTGGGGTCTGTACGGGGCCTTCGGCTACGACCTCGTCCTGGGCTTCGATCCCGTACCCCTGCACCGGGAGCGCGACCCGCAGGACCGCACCATGGTCCTGCACCTGCCCGACACGATCATGGAGATCGACCGGCAGCGCGGCACCGCTGTGCGGCACAGCTACGAGTTCACGTACGCGGGCCGCTCCACGGCCGGTCTCGACCGGGCCACACCCGCCGCCCGGTACGCTCCGGCGGCCGAACCGGCCGCCTACCGCGACCACGCGCCGGGTGAGTACGCCCAGTTGGTGCGCCGCGCGCAGCAGCGCTTCCACGACGGCGAGATGTTCGAGGCCGTTCCCGGCCAGAGCTTCCACCGCGCGAGCACCTCGCCACCCTCCGAGGTCTTCCGCAGGCTTCGCTCGCGCAATCCAGCGCCCTACGGGCTGCTGATGAACCTGGCCGGCGGCGAGCACCTGGTCGGGGCCTCGCCCGAGATGTTCGTACGGGTCGACCCGCGGACCCGGTCGGTCGAGTCCTGCCCGATCAGCGGCACCATCGCGCGGGGCCGCAGCCCCCTGGAGGACGCCGAGCAGGTCCGCACCCTGCTCGACTCCCGCAAGGAGGAGTCGGAGCTGACCATGTGCACCGACGTCGACCGCAACGACAAGGCCCGGGTCTGCGTGCCCGGCAGCGTGGAGGTGCTGGCCCGCCGCCAGATCGAGGTGTACTCCACGCTCATCCACACCGTCGACCACGTACGCGGCAGGCTGCGCGGCGACCGCGACGCGCTGGACGCCTTCCTCACCCACATGTGGGCCGTCACCGTCACCGGGGCGCCCAAGCGTGCCGCCATCGCCTTCATCGAGGAACACGAGCGCAGCCCGCGCCGCTGGTACGGCGGCGCCGTCGGCCGCATCGGCTTCGACGGCGGCATGGACACGGCGCTGACACTGCGCACCATCCAGATCCGGGACGGCGTGGCCACCGTCCGGGCGGGCGCCACCCTCCTGTTCGACTCCGACCCCGAGGCGGAGGAGAGCGAGACGGTCCTCAAGGCGCTCGCGCTGATCGACGCCGTGGAGAACACGGCGGGCGGGGCGCCGGCCGTGCCCGCCGCGGTCCACGCCCCGCAGGGCCCGGTGGGGGCCGCCGCAGGGGAAGACGGCAGGCCCCGGCGCGTGCTGCTCGTCGACCACCAGGACTCCTTCGTCCACACGCTCGCCGACTACTTCCGCCAGACCGGCGCCGAGGTCGTCACCTACCGTGCGGGTTTCCCACCGGAGCTGCTCGACGGCCTCGACCCCGACCTGCTGGTGCTCTCGCCGGGCCCCGGCCGCCCCGCGGACTTCGGGATGTCGGCCCTGCTCGACGCGGCACTGGTGCGAGGACTGCCGGTGTTCGGGGTGTGCCTGGGCCTGCAGGGCCTCATGGAGTACTTCGGCGGGACCCTCGGCGTCCTGCCGCTCCCCGTCCACGGCAAGCCTTCGCCGGTCGACATCGTCGACGGCGGCGGCACGGTGTTCAAGAACCTGCCCGCGCGCATCCATGCGGGGCGCTACCACTCCTTGTACGCCGAGCCGGCCACGCTGCCCGAGGTGTTCGAAGTGACCGCCCGTACGCCGGACGGGACGGTGATGGGCATCGAGCACCGTGAACTACCCATCGCGGCGGTCCAGTTCCACCCCGAGTCGATCATGACGTTGGGGGCCGGCCACACGCTGATCGCCAACGCGGTTGCCGGTCTCACGCGCGCCGCGGCGCCCCGGGTCGGCGCGTGGAGCCTGTGATGACGGACCGCAAGGACGACTCCACGGACGAGGACCGCCGCGCCCCGGTGCTGCGGCCCGCCCGCGACATCCCCCGTTCCCCCTTCACCCGCAACGCCCGCCTGGCCTCGCTGCCGCTCGGCTTCGCCGGCCGGTCCGCGCTGCGCATCGGCAAGCGCCTGCTGGGCCAGCCGGTCGAAGTCATCACCGGGGAACTCCAGCGCCGCACGGGCGAGCACGTGTTCCGGGTGCTCGGCGAACTCAAGGGCGGCGCCATGAAGTTCGGGCAGATGCTCTCGGTGTTCGAGGCGGCGTTGCCCCCGGAGGTCATCGGACCCTACCGGGCCGCCCTCACCATGCTGCAGGACGCCGCGCCCGCGCTGCCCGCCGCGCGCGTCCATGCCGTGCTCGCCGCCGAGCTGGGAGCGGACTGGCGCGAGCGCTTCACCTCCTTCGACGACGAACCGGCGGCCGCCGCCTCCATCGGCCAGGTGCACAAGGCGGTGTGGGAGGACGGCCGCCCGGTAGCAGTGAAGGTCCAGTACCCGGGCGCCGGGGAGGCGCTGCTCGGCGACTACACCCAGCTCGGCCGGCTGATGAAGTTCTTCTCCGTCATCGCCCCCGGCCTCGACGTCGAGCCGATGCTGGACGAACTGCGCGAGCGGGTGGCCGAGGAACTGGACTACCGCCTGGAGGCGGCGGCCCAGCAGGCGTTCACCGACGCCTTCCGCGGCGACGAGGAGGTTCTGGTCCCCGAGGTGGTGGTGTTCAGCGAACGGGTGCTCGTCACCGAATGGATGGACGGCACACCGCTCTCGAGGATCATCCGGGAGGGAACGCAGGACGAGCGCGACGACGCCGGGCTCAAGTACGCCCGCTTCCTCTTCTCCGGCCCCGAGCGCGCCGGGTACCTGCATGCCGATCCGCACCCGGGGAACTTCCGGATGCTGGCGGACGGCCGGCTCGGGGTCATCGACTTCGGGGCGGTCAAACACCTGCCGGACGGCTTCCCGGCCTCCCTGGGCACCCTGAACCGCCTCGCCCAGCTCGGCGACTGGGCCGCCGCCCATGAACTCCTCGTCGAGGAAGGCTTCATCCGGCCGGGCGCAGCGCCTGACGACGCCGCACTCGCCTCCTTCCTGCTGCCCATCGCGACCCCGTCGCGGGAGGACACCTACCGGTTCACCCGCAAATGGCTCCGTGAGGAAGTCGTGCAGGCCGTGGACCGGGGTCCGGGCAGCCTGCTGCGCCGCTTCAACCTGCCGCCCTCGTACGTCCTGGTGAACCGCGTCGTCGGCGCGGCCACCGCGGTCCTGTGCCAACTGGAGTGCGAGATCCCCTTCCGCGCCGAAGCCGTCCGCTGGCTGCCCGGTTTCGCGGGCGCGGAGCAATGACCCTCCGGGCGGCGGCGACCGTACGCGACGCCGCCCGGGGCGCCGCTCCGCCACGGGCAGGCACTCAGCCGAAGGGACGTACCCGTACCGTCACCGCGTGCCATCCGGCGTCCGTAGGGGAGCGAGCGTTGCGCTCGTACGCGCACAAGTCGGTTACGGCTGCGAGGCTTCCGCGATGAGTTCGGACAGGGCCGTCGCCAGGGCGCGGATGCCGGGGCCGGCAGGTCCTCCCGGCTCGGACATGTACACATCGCGGCGGATCTCGATCATCAGGGCGCTGACGCGCGGGTCCGTGCCGTAGTGCTTCAGCGGTACGTACGTACCGGCGAAGGGGCTGTTGATGCCGGTGCCCCCGAAGCCGACGAACGCCTTCTCGGCCTGGGCGAGGAGTTCCGGCGGGGTGTGGAAGGCGTCGGTACCCAGGCAGATCGGTGGGCGCGGTCCGGAGCCGTGGAGTTCGTACGGGAGCGGGCCCGTCGGGTAGGAGTGGACGTCGATGATGACGGCGCGGCCGGTGGCGGTCAGTCGTTCGTCGACGGCGGTGGTCATGGCTTCGGCGTAGGGGTGGAAGTAGCGGTCGATCAGGGGCTCCGGGTCCACGTCCGGTGAGCGGAGCTGCTCGCGATGCGTGGTCTGCGTATAGACCGCTCCCATGCCGACCGCCAGCATTTCCTCGCGCTCGTCGGGGAACCGTTCGGGATCGATGACGAGCCGCGACAGGCCGTTGACGAATTGCCAGGGCATGACGGGAGCAGCCAGAGCGGCTTCGGCGGTCAACTCGGCCGTGTGGGAGTCCGTGATGTGGTCGAGCTCCAGCTCCAGGGCCTCGTCGTCCAGCTCGATTCCGGTACGTACCTGCTCGGGGATGTGTCGAGCCGAGTGCGGAACATGCAGCAGGACCGATGAGGCAATCCCGCCGGGCAGAAGACGGAACGGCTGGTGCGCGTGGACCATGGAGGGTTCCTTCGGGGTGGATCGTCGCTGGGTACATCGACGAGGCGGAGTGCCGGACTTGCGGCACTCCGCCTGGTCATATCCGATTATCTACCGACGGTGTTCGAGTGGGGCGACTGGGGTGGCGGGCGTGCCGACGCCTGAGGGGCGTTGGCGATCAGCGTGACGGCGGCGAGCGCGGCGGACGGAGTCACGCCGGAGGTGCGGCGGAGCGCGGTGAGCGGCACGAGGTCTCCTGCATCTGCTGATGGGGGGTGGAACAGGCAACACACATCCAGTCAGCAAGAGTTGCTCATGGGTAGACGTCGGGTGTCGGGAGGCCTTCCATCGCGTACCAATGGTGGTGGAGGCCTCATCGGGTGTGCCGTCAGCGGGCGGTGGCGTAGACGATGAGGTTGTCCACCGGGTGGCCCTGGGCGTCGAATGCGCCGTCGCAGGTGATCAGACGGAGGGCGCGGTCGTCGGTCCCGCCGTACACCCTCTTTGTGGGGAACGCCTTCTTGCTCACGGACTCCGTGCCGGTGACGGTGAAGTGGGCTGCCTGGCCTCGCTCGTTGCGCACGACTATGTCCGCGCCCTTGCCGATCTTCTTCAGGTCGTGGAAGACGGCCCTGCCGAACCGGGTGTCGTTGTGCCCGATGAGGACGGCTGCTCCGCGCTCGCCCGGGATCGCACCTCCCGTGTACCAGCCTGCTGTCATGCCCTTCTCCGCCGGCGGGACCTCGACGGTGCCGTCCGCGTTGAGACCGAGCGGCATCAGGGAACTGGTCACTCCGATCGAGGGGATGGCCACCTGAATGGGAGCCGCGGGTTGATCCACCCCGGGGGAGCCGGGGGAGGCGGGGGCAGTGGGGGAGTGCGAGGGGGAGCGGGTGGGGGGTGGTGGCCCGACGGCGTGGGATGTGCAGCTGGTGACGAGAGCGAGGGTGAGACAGGCGAGAGTCGTCAGCGCGGCGGATCGCCGCGGTGTGTGGTGCGCAGGGGACATGCGGGCTCCAGAGCAGGTGACAGGAGAGGCGGAGACGGGCAGTGGCGCCGCCCATGAAGGGCGGCGCCACTGCGAGGGTCAGCCGTTGCGGTGTGCGGTCGCGCGGCGGCGCAGCACCAGAGTGCCCGCGCCCCCGAGCAGGGCCGCGGCGGCGACCGAACCCGCGACGGCGGCGGTGGTGTTGCTCGTCGTGCCGATCGGACGCTCGCCCGCGGCCACGCCGCCACGCGGCTCGGCGGAGCCCCCCTTCAAGCGCACGGCCGGGGCCGGGCTGGGCCTGTCGCCCGCGGCCACGCCGCCACGGGGCGTCACCGACGGCGCCTCGCCACGCGCGGGCCTGCTCGACCCGGCTTCCGGAGTGGGCGTCGGGGTCCGCTCGGTGGACGTCACCGAAGGGCTGGGCGTTGCGTCGGAAGGAACCGATGCGAGGGCCGTGGCGGAGGGGAGGAGTACTGCGCCCGCCGCGACGGCGGTGAGGACGGCGGTGCGCAGGATCGGACGGGGACGGTGGGACATACGTGGCTCCAGTTCCAGCCCGGCCTTGGTGGTGCCTGGATGCCGATTCGCACCAGGCGCCGGGCATGCCGTCACCCTCGCGTGAACTTATGAAGAAGCTGTCAGATCGCTGTGGTCATCGCATCAGTCCCGATGGTGCAGGGCGGCCTCGTCCGGACGGTCGGACGGCTTCGGTGGCCGGCCCGCCGGTGTGGGATGCGGACCCGTCGGCAGGCGCAGCGTGAAGACCGAGCCCTTTCCCTCCGTACTCGCGGCGCTCACCACGCCACCATGCGCCTCGGCAAGTTTGCGGACGATGGCCAGGCCGAGACCGCTGCCGCCGGTGCGGCGGCTCCGCGACTTCTCCGCGCGCCAGAAACGGTCGAAGACATACGGGAGGTTTTCGGGCGAGATGCCGCTGCCGGTGTCCTCGACGTCCACGACCACCTCGTCACCTGACTCGGAGCCGTACGCTCGCAGGGTCACGTGCCCTTCCGGAGGTGTGTGGCGTACCGCGTTGGACACCAGGTTGCCGAGGGCCTGCCGCAGCCGTACCGGGTCGGCGGTCAGGGAAAGAGGAGGGGGCCCGGGGTCCGCCGTGCGTACCGTCAGCGTCACTCCGGCCGTCTCGGCGCGGGCCTGGTGCGCCGCGACGACGTGGCCGAGGAGGTCGTCGATCCGTACCGGCGCCGGGTGCAGACGCAGCGCGCCCGCGTCGGCCGCGGCCAGGTCCTGAAGGTCGTCGACGATGTGCTGTAGCTGAACGGCCTCCTCCAGGAGCGAGGAGACGAAAGCCGGGTCGAGGTCCGCCACGCCGTCCTGCGCTGCCTCCAGCCAGCCGCGGATATTGCTCAGCGGGGTGCGCAACTCGTGCGCGACATCGCTGACCATCACCTTCCGCTGTTCCTCAAGGCGTGCACGATGCGCCGTCATATCGTTGAAGGCGGCGGCCAGTCGCCCGATCTCGTTGTCCGCGGTGACCGGCACAGGTGCCGATTCCTCGCCGTCCCGCATTCGCTGGGCGGCACCGGTGAGTGCCTGCAACGGCCGTACGAGCCGGACTCCTGCCAGCACCGAGGCGCCGACGGTGAGGGCGAGGACCAGGGCGGCGACACCTGCGATACGGGCGGTGTTCGCCGGTGAGAGATCGAAACCGGGGACGGTGGCGCCGCCCGCATCCCCGATGAACAGCAGCGCGGGCGAGGCGACGTACGAACTGAGCTGCTCGCGGCGGGCGGTGCCCACGCACGACGCGATCGCCCGGTCGTTGTCGCTGCTCTGGACGGTCGGCACCGGGGCGGGGGGAGCGGTGGAACGCCGACGGACCCCGGCGCTCGGTTCCGGCTCGGGGTCCTGGCCCCAGGAGAGGTCCAGGCGCAGGTGTACAGCTGCACGGCCCTGGCGGTCCAGGCAGGCGTCGGCCAGCTGATTGAGCGCGTCGAGTGCCTTCTTCTCGGTTCCGGTGGGTCTGTCCAGCGCGTCGGTCGAGCAGCTGGTGCCCAGGATCCGGTCGGGGTCGTTGCCGACGATCTGGATGCGGGGGCGCCCGCTCGGTTCCTCGACGACGTCCGAGGCGATCCCGGCGTCGTTCAGGCACGCCACGCCCCGGTCGGCGGTGCGACGCAATTGCGTACGTTCGGCCGGGGGCAGGCGGAACGGTCCCACGGCCCGCGGGTCGACGCGGTCGGCCGCGGTGCCGGTCGCTCCGGAGGACTGTGCCGCCAGAGCTGTGTCCACGGAGAGCGGGTCGACTATGGCCGACGCCTGCGTGGGAAGCGCGGGCGGGGACGCCCCGGTCGCGGAGTCGGCGATGATCTCCCGGCCCTGGGTGGTCAGGGCGATCCGGCGGCCCGACCGCGTTGCCAGATCGCGCACCGTCTCGTCGACGCCGTCCCACTGGGAATGGCCCGCCGCGTAGCCGAGCAGCTTGGTGTAGATCCGGGCATCCGCGGTGAGGTTCTGGCCCTGCTCCTGCTTGATGGCACCGGAGGTGGTCTGTACGGCGAGCCAGGCGGTGGCCGCCACCGAACAGGCCGCCACCAGCGCCGATACGGCCAGCAGCCGCACGAGCAGACTCTTGCGGAGCGGCAGCCGCCGGCGGTCCGGCCGGCCACGGCTACGCACGCGACGTGCCCCTTGCGGGGTCGGTCAGTTTGTATCCGACTCCGAAGACGGTGAGCAGCCGGGACGGCTTCCGCGGGGCGGGCTCGATCTTCTTGCGCAGGTTCATGATGTGCACGTCGACCGTGCGGTCGCTGATGTACCGGTCGAAGCCGTGCAGCTCCTCCAGGAGCCGCTGCCTGCTGAAGACCCGGTCGGGCTCGGCGGCCATCGCGGCGAGGATGCGGAACTCGCCCGGCGTGCACTCCACCGACGTACCGTCGACCGATATCTCGTGGCGGGCAGGGTCAACTCTGAGTGCGCCCACGGAGAGCACCTCATCAACGGCGTCCGTGGAGGGGTTCACCTGTCCTGGCCGATTCGTGCGGCGCAGGAGCGTGCGGACCCGGGCCATCAGTTCGCGCGGGCTGTACGGCTTGGTCATGTAGTCGTCCGCCCCCAGGTCGAGACCCAGCAGCAGATCGTCCTCGGTGGTCCGGGCCGTCAGCATCAGGACCGCCAGTTCCCGGTGCTCGGCGCGCAGGACACGCACCACATCGAGGCCGTCCGCCCGAGGCATCATCACATCGAGGACCAGCAGGTCGGGCTCCCCGTGCCGCACCTCGTCGAGCGCGGCGAGACCGTCCCCGACGACGGTGACCGCGTGGCCCTCGCGTTCGAGGTAACGGCGTACGAGTTCGGCCTGCTTCTTGTCGTCTTCGGCGACGATGACGTTTGCGCACACGCGGTCGATCGTAGGTGAGTTCGGGGCGCGGTCCGGCGTGCAAGCCGTCGGCGGAGATGCCTCTCGCCGACGGGCTGCCGTGCACAACGGGTTGGCGTAGCCGTTGACCCGCACGAAGCCGTCGGTGGTCGCGCGACCCTGTGCGCCGTGACGGGGTCCGGGGACGCACCGGTCGAGGCGGATTCCGGCCGGCCTGCTAGCTTTGCCCGATCGAACGAGAAGCCCGGGTGCGATCCCGCGGCGCGGGCAGGGCGGCGGTGGAAACCTTGGGCGTACCCCTCCACTGGCTGATCGGCCGCCCCGAGCTGCGGCTGACGGTGCTGGCCGGGCGGGACGGGCTCGATCGGGAGGCCCTCTGGGCCCACAGCATCGATCTGGCCGACCCCGTTCCCTGGCTGAGCGGCGGCGAACTGCTGCTCACCACCGGACTGCGACTGCCGGAAGCGGAGGCCGGGCAGCGGGCGTACATCCAGCGGTTGGCGGATGTCGGTGTGGCCGCTGTCGGTTTCGGGACGGGACTCTCGCACCGGCATGTTCCCGCGGCCGTCGTGGACGCGGCCGACAGGGTGGGACTGCCCCTGTTCGAAGTGCCGCTGCCCACGCCATTCGTCGCGATCACCAAGGCCGTGATGGAACGCCTGGCCGAGCTGCAGTACGAGGGAGTCGTACGGGCCTCCCGCGTCCAGCCCCGGATGACCCGGGCCGCGCTGCGCGACGGCGCCCGGGCCGTCGTACGGGAACTGGCCGTCTCGACGCACACCACGGTGCTGTACCTGGACGACGCCGGTGCGGTGCGCGCCGCCCATCCGTCCGGTTCGGCGGGCGTCGACCCCGGTGTGCTCGCCGAGCTGAGGAGCGCCGGCGGGAGCGACCGGGCGACGGAGGCGCTGAGTGCCGGACGGCACGGGGTGGTCGTCGCCCAACAGGTCCGCGTGGGCCCGCGCACCCACGGCAGACTCGTGCTGGCCGCCGACCGGGAACTGACCGCCGTCGACCACCTGTTGCTCGGACACGCGGCGTCGCTGATCGCGCTCCAGGCGGAGAAGCCCCTGCGCCTGCAGGACGAACAGCACCGGGTCAACAGCCTCTTCCTGCGCATGGTCCTGGACGGGACACTCCCCTCGCGCACCGCCCGCGACCACCTGGCGGAGGCCGGCTTCCCGGCCCGCAACGGCATCCGCGTCCTCGTACTGAGCGGGCCGAGCCCTCGGCAGGCCCTCGACACGGTGAGCCCCCGCCTCGCCGAGATCGGCCTGCCGCTCTTCGGCGCCGCACGTGAGGGGCGTGCCGTGCTCCTGCTGCCCGGGGACGGCTCCCGAGTGGGGATGCGTGCGGGTGGGGACGACGGTCCCGCAGAGAGCGACGGACGCGGCGGCGCCACTGGTATCGGTATCGCCCGGGGCCTTGTCGACGATGCGGTCGCACGGTTCGGGCCGCGCCTCTGGGCCGGGCTCAGCCTTGTGCACGAGCCCGATGCCGGGCCGCAGGCGCTCCAGGAGGCGAGCAACGCGGCCGCGGTCGCCGAGGCGCGTGGCCGGCCGGGGCTCGTCGCCTTCGAGTCGCTGGCCGGACACGTGCTCGTCAGCGCCCCCGAGACCCGAGAGGTCCTGCGCCGGCTGGCCGCCGAACGGCTCGCGCCGCTGGCCGCGCACGACCGGGACAACGGCACGGAACTGCTCGCTTCCCTCCGCGCGTTCCTGGAACATCACGGGCAGTGGGGTGCCGCATCCGCAGCCCTGGAGGTCCACCGGCACACGCTGCGCAGCCGGTTGGAGCGGATCCGGACACTGCTGGGCGTGGATCTCGACTCCGCGCACGTACGCGCCGAGTTGCTGCTCGCGCTGGCCGCCTGGGAGGGGATCGCGGACCAGTGACCGGGCGGCCGGCGGTCACTGGTCCGCGGGGCGGCGAGCACGTGGCCGGACGCGCCGAGCGCGATGCATGCGTTGAGCGCGCCGGACGAGCCCGACGAGTGGAACGAACCGGACGAGCCTGACGAGTTGAACGCACCGGACGCGCCGAGCAAGCCCGGCGCGCTCCGTGTCAGGCCGACGGCCCGGTGGTTTCCTCGGCGAACGCCGCCCCCAGGATCCCCAGGCCCTCCTTCAGCAGCTCGTCCGGTATCGACAACGGCGGCAGGAAGCGCAGCACATTGCCGTAACTGCCCGCCGTCAGTACCAGAAGCCCCTGCGCGTGGCAGCGGCCCGCGATTCTCGCCGCCAGCTCGGGCGCGGGGCTCCGGGAGCCGTCCGGCGTCACCAGCTCGACGGCTGTCATCGCGCCCCGGCCCCGTACCTCGCCGATCTCCGGGTGGGCAGCCCGCAACGCGTCGAGGGCGCCGAGCATGAGATCGCCGATCTCCCGTGCCCGCGCCAGCAGTCCATGCGTCTCGATCTCCTCGAAGACCCCGAGCGCCGCCTCGCACGCCACCGGGTTCCCGCTGTACGTACCACCGAGGCCACCCGCCGGAACGGCGTCCATCACCTCCGCGCGCCCGGTCACCGCTCCCAGTGGCAGACCGCCGCCGAGTCCCTTGGCCGTGGTCAGCAGATCGGGCTCGATACCCTCGTCCTCACACGCGAACATCCGCCCGGTACGTCCGATACCGGTCTGCACCTCGTCGGCGATCAGCAGAATGCCGCGCTCCCGGCACAGCTCGGCGACCCTGCGCAGGAAGCCGGGCGCCGGTACGACGAAACCGCCCTCGCCCTGGATCGGCTCCACCAGCACGGCGGCCACGTTCTCCGCGCCCACCTGCCGGTCCAGTAGGTCCGCGAGCGCCGCGGAGGCCTCCTCGGCGCAGCGTTCCGGACCCGACGGCCAACGGTACGGATAGGCCATCGGGGCGCGGTACACCTCGGGGGCGAACGGGCCGAACCCCTGCCGGTACGGGCGGTTCTTCGCGGTCAGCGACATGGTGAGCAGGGTGCGGCCGTGGAAGGCGTGGTCGAAGACGACGACGGCCGGCCGGCCGGTGGCCGCGCGGGCGATCTTGACCGCGTTCTCCACCGCCTCGGCACCGGAGTTGACGAGCAGGGTGCGCTTCTCGCCGGGTACCGGGGCGAGCCGGTTCAGGGTCTCGCAGACGTCGAGGTAGGAGCGGTAGGGGTTCACCAGGAAGCAGGTATGGGTGAAGCGCTCCAGTTGCGCGACGGCCCGTGCGACGACCCGGGGGGCGGCATTGCCCACCGTCGTCACGGCGATGCCACTGCCGAAGTCGATGAGGGAGTTGCCGTCCGCGTCCGTGATCACGCCACCGCCTGCGGACTCCACGAAGACCGGCAGCGTGGAGCCCACACCGGCCGGGACGAGTCCGCGCTGGCGGGCGAGGAGTTCCCGTGAGCGGGGGCCGGGGATCTCGGTGACGATCCGGCGTTCCTGTGAGAGCCGAGGGCCGCCGACCGGACCGGGAGTGGCAGGCATGGGATCTCCTCCTGGATGCATGGGCATGGGCCGCCGAGCCAACCGCGCCCTGGGGTCGGTGGCCATGGACGCATTGGAGCGCCAATGGCCCAGAAGGCGGGACATTCTGTCCACTGCGTGAGGGGCCGCGCATGCGGAGAATGACGGCCTCGTCATCCCGATGCGCTCCAGGCTGGTGCGTACGGACGCATACGGAAGGGAACGCCGATGCAGCAGCACGCAGGCACTGACCGCGCCCCGGAGGCCGCCGCTCCGCCGGAGGGAGTCCCGCGCCTGCGCCACCTGGTGGCGGGGGAGTGGCGCACCGGTGGGGGCGAGGAACTGGTCGACATCAACCCCGCCCGCCCCGACGAACCGGTCGCGGTGGGGAACGTGGCCCGGCCCGCCGATCTGGAAGACGCCGTGGCAGCCGCACGCAAGGTCTTCCCGGACTGGGCGGCCACACCCCATCACACCCGGGCCCGGATCCTTGCCCGCGCCGCCGACGTGCTCGAAGCACATGCGGCCCAGTGGGGCGAGGAACTGTCCAGGGAGGAGGGGAAGACCCTGCCCGAGGGCATCGGCGAAGTGCGGCGGGCCGCAGAGATCTTCCGCTACTGCGCAGCGGAGGCCGACCGGCCGGCGGGCGAGGTCTTCGCCTCCCCGCGGCCCGGCGAGCAGATTCAGGTGATCCACCGTCCGGTGGGTGTCGTCGCCGCGGTCACCCCGTTCAACTTCCCCGTCGCCATCCCCGCGTGGAAGATCGCCCCGGCGCTCGGATACGGCAACACCGTGGTGTGGAAGCCCTCCGGACTCGTGCCGCTGCTCGCCGTGCGCATGGCCGAGGCACTCGTCGAGGCCGGACTGCCGGACGGGGTGCTGTCGCTGTTGATCGGCGACGGTGAGCTGGGCGCGCGGCTCGTCGGCCACCCGGACATCGACGCGGTCACCTTCACCGGATCCACCGCCGTGGGCCGCGACGTCATGGCCGTCTGCGGCCGTCTCGCCCGGCCCGTGCAGACGGAGACGGGCGGCAAGAACGCCGCCGCCGTGCTGTCCGACGCCGACCTCGAACTCGCCGTCACCGAAGTCCTCGCAGGTGCGTTCCGCTCCACCGGACAGAAGTGCACCGCCACCTCCCGCGTCATCGTGAACGAGCGGATCGCCGACGCGTTCCTCGACCGGCTCGTCGCACGCACCGCCGCCCTTCAGGTGGGAGATCCCCTCGACGACGGAGTCCGGATGGGACCGGTGATCTCGCACCGGGCACGCGACACGATCCAGCGTGCCTTGGACGAAGGCGCCGCCCGTGCAGGCGTGAGGATTCTGACGGGTGGCCGCCCCTACGACGACGAGCGCTCCGCCGGCGCCTTTCTGCCGCCCACCGTCGTGGAACTCGCCGGGGACGACCCACTGTGGCGCGAGGAACTGTTCGGTCCCGTTGTCGTCGTACGTCGTGCACCCGATGACGAGACCGCACTCGATCTCGTCGGTGACAGCGAATTCGGTCTGGCCGCAGCCGTGTTCACCGACGACCTGCGGGCAGTGACCGCAGCCGTGCAGCGCCTCGACGTCGGGGTGCTGCACATCAACTCCGAGACCGCAGGGGCCGATCCGCACGTGCCCTTCGGCGGGGCGAAGGCGAGCGGCTTCGGCCCCAAGGAGCAGGGCCGTGCCGCCCGCGACTTCTTCACCACGACCACCACGGTCTATCTGCGCGCCTCCCGGGCAGGAACCCGATGACCGACACTTCTCGACTGCCGCTGTCCGGCGTGCTGGTGGCCGACTTCGGCCGGGTGCTCGCGGCACCGTACGCGACCATGCTCCTCGCCGACCTCGGCGCGGATGTGATCAAGGTGGAGCAGCCGGGAACCGGTGACGACACCCGGGCCTGGGGCCCGCCGAAGGCACAGGGTGAGGCCACCTATTTCCTCTCCGTCAACCGCAACAAGCGATCCTTCGCCGTGGATCTGCGCGACCCGACGGGCCGCCGCAGGGCGACGGAACTGATCCGCCGAGCGGACGTGGTGTTCGAGAACTTCCGCCCCGGCACGATGGACAAGTACGGGCTCGCCTACGAGCGGGTCCGCGAACTCAACCCCGGCCTCGTGTACTGCTCGGTGACCGGCTTCGGAGCGGGCAAGGGCGCGGCGCTGCCCGGCTACGACCTGCTGATCCAGGCCGTCGGCGGACTGATGAGTGTCACCGGACCGACCCCCGGGCAACCGGTCAAGACGGGTGTCGCGCTGGTCGACGTACTCACCGGACTGCATGCCGCGATGGGGGTCATGGCCGCCCTGCGTCATCGGGACGCGACCGGCGAGGGTCAGCACGTCGAGGTCAACCTGCTGTCGTCGCTGCTGTCCAGCATGGTCAACCAGTCCGCCGGCTACACCCTGGCCGGACAGGTGCCGGGCATCCTCGGCAACCGCCACCCGTCGATCGCCCCGTACGAGGTCTACGAGACGGCGGACCGGCCACTCGTCGTCGCCGTCGGCAACGACCGGCAGTTCGCCGCGCTGTGCCGGGGCCTGGACGCGGCCGGTCTGGCCGTGGATCCGCGGTTCGCCACCAACACCGACCGGGTGGCCCACGTCGACGCGCTCGCCGAAGAGCTGTCCGTACGGCTCCGGCGGCGCGCGGCGGACGAATGGTTCGAGCTCCTCACTCCGCTCGGCGTGCCGTGCGGTCCGGTGAACGACCTCGCCGGGGCCTTCGACCTGGCCGAACAGCTGGGGCTGGCGCCGCGCGTCACCCCGGACGACGCGTGCGCCGAGGCCGAGGGCGGGCACGACGGTCCGATGAACCTCGTGGCCAACCCGATCGGGCTGTCCCGTACCCCGGTCCACTACCCACGGCGCCCGCCCCGGCTGGGCGAGCACACCGACTCCATCGCCGACTGGCTCGACAGCTGACCCGGCCACCGCTGCAACCCGGCCCCAATCACCACGCACACCCTTCGTACACCCCTCCCAGGAGCACATGATGAGCGGCAACAAGCCGATGAAGGACCCTCTCGCCCTGCTGGACATCGCCTCGGTGCTCAGCGACGAGGAACGCGAAATCCAGGCCACGGTCGCCAAGTTCCTCGCCGACCGGGTGCGCCCGCACATCGGCGAGTGGTTCGAGAACGCGCACTTCGCCCGCGAACTCGCCCCCGAACTCGGCAAGCTGGGCGTTCTCGGCATGCACCTGGAGGGGTACGGCTGCGCGGGCGTCAGCGCCGTCGGCTACGGGCTCGCCTGCCTGGAACTCGAGGCCGCCGACTCAGGCTTCCGCAGCTTCGTGTCGGTCCAGGGTTCGCTCTCGATGTACTCGATCCGGAAGTGGGGGTCCGAGGAGCAGAAGCAGGAGTGGCTGCCCCGGCTCGCCGCGGGGGAAGCCATCGGCTGCTTCGGCCTCACCGAACCCGATTTCGGCAGTGACCCGGCGGGGATGCGTACGCGTGCAGTCCGCGACGGCGGCGACTGGATCCTGGGCGGCTCCAAGATGTGGATCACCAATGGCGGCATCGCCGACGTGGCCACGGTCTGGGCGCAGACCGAGGACGGCGTCCGGGGCTTCCTCGTGCCGCGCGGCACGCCCGGCTTCACCACCAGCGACATCAAGCAGAAGATGTCGCTCCGGGCCTCGATCACCTCCGAGCTCCACTTCGACAACGTGCGACTGCCGGATTCCGCCCGGCTTCCTGGGGCCCAGGGGCTGAGGGGCCCGCTCTCGTGCCTGAACGAGGCACGGTTCGGCATCCTCTTCGGCGCAGTCGGCGCGGCCCGTGACTGCCTGCAGACGGCCATCGACTATGCGGACGCGCGCGTCCAGTTCGGCCGACCGATCAGCGCCTTCCAGCTCACCCAGCGCAAGTTCGCCGACATGGCGCTCTCCCTCGGCAATGCGGCGCTGCTCGCCCTCCACCTCGGTCGGCTCAAGGACCTCGGCAACCTCCGCCCCGAGCAGGTGAGTGCGGGCAAGCTGAACAACGTACGGGAGGCACTGGCCATCGCCCGCGAGTGCCGGACCGTGCTCGGGGCCAACGGCATCTCCTTGGAGTACTCGCCGCTGCGGCACGCCAACAACCTCGAGTCGGTGCTCACGTACGAGGGCACGAGCGAGGTGCACACGCTGGTCGTCGGGCAGGCCCTCACCGGTCAGGCCGCCTATCGCTGAGGCGGCCCAGGACAAGGATGCGCACCCCCTGGCACACCGGCCGGCGGCTCCGCCGTGCGGCCGGGACTCCTGGTGATCAGTCTCAGTGACCGGAGGAATTCCCGATGACGCAAGCCGATCAAGACGTGCACGACAGTAAGAGGACGGAAGAGGCGCCCTCGCCGGCGAATCTTCAGCGTGGTCTGCGTCAGCGCCACCTGACGATGATCGGTATCGGGGGCGTGATCGGCGCGGGGCTCTTCGTGGGTTCCGGCGTCGTCATCAACGACATCGGTCCGGCCGCGGTGCTCACCTATGTGCTGGCCGGTGCCCTCATCGTGTGTGTGATCCGGATGCTGGGCGAGATGGCTTCGGCCCAGCCCTCGACCGGATCGTTCGCGGACTACGCGCGCACCGCGCTCGGCGGCTGGGCCGGGTTCAGCGTGGGCTGGCTGTACTGGTACTTCTGGGTCATCGTGGTCGGTTTCGAGGCCGTGGCGGGCGCCAAGATCTTGGGCCGCTGGGTGGACGCACCGCTGTGGCTGATATCCCTGGTGCTCCTCGCTCTCATGACGGCCGTCAACCTCATCTCGGTCCGTTCGTACGGGGAATTCGAGTACTGGTTCGCCTCGATCAAGGTCGTGACGATCGTCGTCTTCCTGATCGCGGGCACCTGTTTCGTCCTGGGCCTGTGGCCCGGACGGCACGCCGACCTGAGCAATCTCACCGCGCATGGCGGCTTCTTCCCCAACGGCGTCGGACCCGTCTTCTCCGGCATCGTCGTGGTGATCTTCTCCCTCGTCGGCGCGGAGGTCGTCACCATCGCCGCGGCCGAGTCCACGGAGCCGACCCGGGGCGTGGTCAAGGCCACGAACAGCGTGGTGGCGCGCGTCCTCATCTTCTTCGTGGGATCCGTTCTCCTCGTGGTCGCCATGCTCCCGTGGAACTCCAGCCAGGTGGGCGCCTCGCCGTACGTCTCCGCTCTCGACCACATCGGTCTGCCCGCCGCGGGCGACGTGATGAACCTGGTGGTTCTTACGTCGATCCTGTCCTGCCTCAACTCCGGTCTGTACACGGCGTCCCGGATGATCGTCGTCCTGTCCGGCAACCGAGAGGCGCCCGATTCGTGGCGCAAGGCCAACCGCAGGGGCGTACCGGTACGTGCCGTCCTCGCCAGCACCACCGTCGGCTATCTCTGCGTCGTCGCCGCCTACCAGTGGCCGGAGACGATCTTCATGTTCCTGCTCAACTCCTCCGGCGCCGTCATCCTCTTCGTCTACCTGCTGATCACGCTCGCCCAGCTGCGTACGCGTCGAAAGCTGGAAGCGGAGGCGCCCGAACGGCTCCAGGTCCGCATGTGGTTCTTTCCCTGGCTCAGCTACGCCACCGCGCTGGCCATCACCGCCACGCTCGCCTCCATGTACTTCGTCGCGGAAAGCCGATCCCAGCTGCTGCTGAGCCTGGTTGCCTGGGGCATCACGCTGCTTGCCTACGGCCTCAACCGCCGCTTCCGGGTGGCGCGTTCAGCTGACTGATCGGCGCCGTCGCCCACCGGACCGCTTCACCCACCCGCCGTACCCGCCCGGAATCGGAGCGAGCCGCTCGTAAACCGCTGTGAGCCGGCGGCGTCTGCGCCCCGATGGGCCGCTCGCGGTCTGCGTCCTTGCCCGCAAGGAGGTCCGCGCCGCCGCCGAAGGGCGCCCAAGAAATTGGCGAGTACACGCCCATTGTCAGGGTCGCGACGAACGGGTTACATGGTCCCCGCACGCGGACGAAAGCGCTTTCTGTCGATCGGGAAACCCCGGTCGACTGCCCCTCGCTCCCGCTGGGAGGCTGTATGACATCGCCCCGCACCAGACGCTACTCACTCGCCGTCGCCGCGCTCGCCGCGACCGCCTCGCTTGCCGCCGCCACGTTTCCGGCCCACGCGGCCCGTCCGTCAACCGCCCACACTCCGCTGCGAGCCCAGGCTGTGGCGGCGTACGACTTCGGGCACCCGGACCCCGCCGACCCCGGTCGCGAGCAGGACATCGGGCGCTCCGGCACCGCGCTCAGCTTGATCAACGGCGGTTCCGCGATGCGCGTGGCCGACGAGGCCTACCCGGGCGCTTCGCCCGCCCTGCAGGTACGTCAGCAGAACCCGGCCACCGCGGGCAACGATGACTGGAAGGCCGGGGCGTGGGACGCCAAGGGCATGTCGTCCCTCGGGGCCTTCCGTAGTGCCCGGGGTGCCACCGTCATGGGGTGGTTCAAGATGACGGGCGACAATCCCGCCCTCAACTCCAACACGGCCAACCCGAGCGACCGCTACAACGCGATCGGGCTGGCCGGCGTACTGTCCGGAACCTCTGACGGTCACGCGGTGCGTGCGCTGCTCGAACTCATCCAGGTCAACGGTGAGTTGAAGCTGGTCGCGCTGGGAAGACGCCTGGACAGCGGCGCCTCCCAGACCTTCGCTGCCGGCGCCCCCTGGGAAGAACTGCTGCCCCGCGGCGAATGGGTCCACCTGGCCGCGACGTTCGACTTCCGCGACGGCACCCTCGCCCTCTACCGCGACGGCAAGCCCCTGGACGGCTTCTACGTCACGCCGGGCGACCCCTGGGAACTCGCCACCACGCCTGCGCCCCACCGCGCCTCGCCCACCGATCCCCGCGGCATCAAGATCGGCGGCAGCTTCCCCCAGAACACCCGGGAGAACAACGCCTGCGACTGCCGCATGGACGACCTCCTGTTCCTGGACCGCCCGGTGCCGGCCGGAGCGGTGGCGACGGAGTACCGGCGCATGACGCGGGGCCGCTGACCATTGTCGTCCCTTGATCGTTCTTTCCCTGCCTATTTGTCGCGCCCGCCCGAAGGGACCCACATGGCGTCACGACGTACATATCGAAGGAACTGGGCGGCCGTGGCCGTCGGCGCAGCCCTCGCCCTGGGCGGTCTCGCCGCGCCGTCCCATGCCGACGAGCCCGCCACGGCGACAGCCGCCCTGACCGACCCCATTCCGCAGAAGCCCGTCCAGTCCAGGACGGGACTCGTCCTGCAGGAGTTCGCACAGTTCCCCAAGTCGGAACCCATTCCGGCGCCGACGGATCCGCGCCTGATGCGCCACGCACGGATCAACACCATCAATGAACTCCCCGACGGCTCCGGCCGGATGGCGACCCCCGACCTCAACGGCACCCTGTACCTCACCGACCCCGGCGCCGCGACGCGCACCTCCGGGGGCACCCCGCACCCCTACCTGGACGTCAAGGCGGCATTCCCGCACTTCTTCTCGGGCCGCGGTCTCGGTCAGGGCTTCGGGTACGCCGCATTCCACCCGGAGTTCGGAGCGAACGGGCGCTTCTACACCGTCCACACCGAGCTCGCCTCGCAGGCCACCGAGACTCCCGATTACCAGCAGGCCGGCACGCCCACCTATCACGGCATCATCACTGAGTGGACCGCCGACGACCCCTCCGCCGCCGCCTTCCACGGCACCCATCGCGAGGTGCTGCGTATCGGCTTCTCCGGCCAGGTCCACGGAATTCAGCAGATCGACTTCAACCCGACGGCCAAGCCCCACGACGAGGACTACGGCCTTCTCTACCTCGCGGTGGGTGACGGAGGGCAGGGTGCCGGAAACAGCGAGCCGCAGAACCTGACGCTCCCGCACGGCAAGCTTCTGCGGATCGACCCCGCGGGCCGTGACAGCGCCAACGGCCGGTACGGCATCCCCGCGTCCAACCCGTTCGTCGGTGAACCCGGTTCGCTCGGGGAGATCTACGCGATAGGCATGCGGGACCCGCACCGCTTCAGCTGGGACGCGGGCGGCAGCCACCGTATGTATCTCGGCCATATAGGCGAGCACGCCATCGAGTCGGTGTACGAGGTCAAGGCCGGGGACAACTTCGGCTGGAGCGAGCGCGAGGGCCCCTTCGCATTCGACAAGAAGACCACCGACCCGTGCGCCCGCATCCTCCCCCTCCCCGCCGACGATGCCCAGTACGGCTACACCTACCCGGTCGCCGCCTACGACCACGACCCGGCACCCGACTGGAACTGCCGGTCCGATGTGGGCCGCGCCATTGCCGGAGGCTTCGTCTACCGCGGCAAGGACGCGCCGGCGTTGCGTGGAAAGTACATCTTCGGTGACCTCGTGGACGGCCGGATCCTGACCGCGGACACCCGCGACATGCACCGCGGCGCCGACCTCGCGCCGCTCGAGCAGCTGATGCTCTTCGACAAGTCCACCGGGAAGGCGGTCACCATGCGCGACCTCGCCGGTGACCAACGTGTCGACCTGCGCTTCGGCTCCGACCGCAGTGGCGGCCTGTACATCGTCTCGAAGGCCAATGGCAAGGTCTGGAAGGTGACCGGGACCCGCACCTTCGCCGACTGCGAGATCGGCAACACCCCCACCACCCACACCACCGGTCCCGACAACTGGGCGCCGGTCACCCCGGCCAAGTGGGCATACACCGAACGCGAGACGATCCTGGCCGAGCCGGGCGTCGCCCGCCCGGGACCGCGCCGCCCCTTCGAGTACGCCGTCCTGACCGCGGGCCCGCGCTACTCCTCCGTCACCGTCGAGGCGGAGGTACGGATCGACACCCCCGTCGAGATCACCAACCGTGACGTCATTCTCATCTGGGACTACCAGTCCGACACCCGATTCCAGTACGCGCACCTGTCGAGCGACAACACCATCTACCCGCACAACGGTATGTTCACCGTCAACGACGCCGACCGGCTGCGCATTGACGACCAGTGGAACGGAACCTTCGGCGCATCTCCGGCGATCAAGGACGACGGATGGCACAAGGTGCGCCTCACCCACTGCGCCGACACCGGTGAGACCGCCGTCTACCTGGACGGCAGCCGCAACCCGCTGATCACGGCCACCGACCCGGTCTTCGCCTCGGGCCGGGTGGGCTTCGGATCCTTCGACAACGCGGGCCGCGTCCGTCACCTGAAGGTCACGGGCACTCAGGCCGACGACTGACCTCGCGGGAGCGGGCCGAGACCGTCGGCCCGCTCCGCACCGTCACGGAACGTCGGGGCTCAACGTGCATCACGCGGGTAGTGGGCGTGGGCGTGGGCAGCGGCGCGGGGATTCGGTCCGCTGCTGTGGTAGCGGGAGCAGTGTCGGATGAAGCGGGCGCGGGCCTGCCCCGACCGCGTAGTCCAGCCTGAGGAACCGTGGTTCGAGGTCGCCCGGCTCCTCGCCGAGTGCGAGCTGCGCGGCGGCCCAGGGGGCGTTCAGGAACCCGGCGGCGGGTGTGCTGGGGGTGATCGTAGGGTGCGCAGACTCACCCGACTGCTACGTCCGTGTTTCGGAATTCGCGGGCACGTGGTTGCATGCCGATTCGACGGGAGTCCTTGCACTTTCTTCCCACTCGGATTCGCCGAGCAGTGGCGCACTGCCTGAAACGTCCCGGAAGTCCCCTGTGCGCCGGAGGTTCTACGCTCGAGGAGGAAGCGAGGAAGCGGGGGAGAAGCAGACGGGAGACGAGCCTGTGGTCGGCGACCCAGAGCCTGAGCCACGCCCGCCCCGAGCGGGGCGCCTGCGCTCGGTGTCCGGGCAGGACGTGCCGCTGCGCCACCACATGGTGCACGGCTACCGCCGCGCGTACCGGATCGCCGGAGACGGTCCGGCGATCCTGCTCATCCACGGCATCGGCGACTCCTCCGCGACCTGGGCGGATCTGATCCCCGAATTGGCCCGCAGCCATACGGTCATCGCCCCCGACCTGCTGGGCCACGGGGCCTCCGACAAGCCGCGGGCCGACTACTCGGTGGCGGCATACGCGAACGGCATGCGTGACCTGCTGGGCGTGCTGGACATCGAGCGTGCCACCTTGGTCGGTCACTCGCTCGGCGGTGGCGTGGCCATGCAGTTCGCGTACCAGTTCCCCGAGCGCACCGACCGCCTGATCCTGGTCAGTGCGGGCGGCGTGGGGCGCGAGATCAACCCTGTCCTGCGGGCGGTATCGCTGCCGGGCGCGGACCTGATGCTGCACTCGCTCAGACTGCCCGGCATGCGCAGCCAGGTCGGCCTCTTCAGCCGCCTGATCAAGCTGCTCGACACCGACCTGGGACAGGATGCCGCAGAACTGCTCAACGTAGTGGACGCCCTCCCCGACGCCACGTCGCGCAGCGCCTTCATCAGCACCCTGCGGTCGGTGGTCGACTGGCAGGGTCAGGTGGTGACCATGCTCGACCGCTGCTATCTGGCGGAGGGCATGCCCACGCTGCTGCTGTGGGGATCGCGCGACAGCGTGGTGCCGGTCCGGCACGCCTACCGCGCGCACGCGGCAATGCCCGGCAGCCGCCTGGAGATCTTCGAGGGCGCGGGCCACTTCCCCTTCCACAGCGACCCCGCACGCTTCCGCGCCCTGGTCGAGGACTTCGTGCGCACCACGGCCCCGGCCGACTGGAGTCAGGAACGGTGGCGGGAGCTGCTACGGGTGGGGCGGCCAGGCAGCGGGGTGGGGGAGCCGGACTCGGCGTACCACCGGGCAGTGGAGGACGATCTGCGCGAGGCGAGTGAGCGGAGCGCTACGTGACGGGCGGAGAGCTCCGCCTGCCTGCGTGGCTGGCGGAGCAGGTCCGGCCGTTTCGGGCCCGCCCTCAGAGGTCGTCGGGCAGGAGCCGGAACGCTCCATGGGCGGTGAGTGGCCGCATCATCCGGAAGTGCCGGTCGGTGGTGAACAGGTCAGCGGTCTGGAATGCGGCGGCGAGCACCACGTTCATTGCGTCAGCCAGCCCCACCCCTTGGCCGCCGTCCGCGTCCTGGTACCCGCGCATGACCGCCATGGCGCTGCGCAGATGCGGTGCCACCTCGGGCACTTCGAAGCGCCGCGCCTCGACCTGGCGAGCGACGAAGTCGAGTGCGTTCATCGAGGCACCGGCACCGAGGCGGGCGGTCAGCAGATAGTCGAGTTCGGTGAGCACCATCGGCGACACCACAAGGTGGCCCATGGCACTGAGCGCATCTCGGTGCGCTGCATGGTGTGGGTCCTTGGGCGTGAACAGGCGGTACAGGGCGTTCGCGTCGGCGATCGCGACCGGAATCTCACTCATCGACCGCACCCATGCCCCGCAGTGTCTCGTCGATCTCGTCGTCGGTGAGCACGGGCCCACCCAGGTCGGGAAGATCCAGCGGCCCCATGGGGTCGGTACGGAAGGGATACGAGGGCCGCCCCAGACGGGAGCCGCGGGGAACGATGTCCCCTATGGGAACGCCGTCCTTGGTGATGGTCACGGTTTCCCCGGCCTCGACACGGGCCATGATGCGCGAGGTCTGCTGATTCAGCTCCCGGAGAGGAACGTCCCTGTTGTCGCTCATGACACCAGCGTACTACTCGTTCTACATCCCCGCCGGAATGCGAGCGGAGGACGCCATCGCATGACTGATGTCCGGAGGGGTATACCCGCGCGGGTATACCCCTCCGGCATGACCTCAGGCCGCTCCCGCTTCGACCAGGAACGGACTCGGCTCTCCCGACCAGGACACGTACAGCCCGTCGCGGGCCCGGGTGCAGGCGACGAAGAGCAGGCAGCGCTCAGTCATGAGATCCGCCTCGTGCTGGAGGCGGTCCACGTCGGCCGGCGTCACGGCGCCTGGGTAGGGCAGCGCTCCCTCGCGCGCCCCTATGACGGCCACGCACCGGAACTCCAGCCCTTTGAAGGAGTGCATCGTTCCGACTCGTACGGTTGGCGCGTCCTCGGAGGCGTCGGACCGCAGCTGTGCTGCGGGGATGCCTGCGGCCATCAGCCGTTCGATTGCCTTATCGCAGTTCTTGTTGAAGCGGGCACTGACGCCGATCTCGCCCGGGCTGACACCGGCCTCGGTCCACGTCCGGATCTGTGCGACGAGCGCGTCCAGTTCGGCCTCCTCCGACACGGCCGCGTACACGGCGGGGCCGCTGCCGTGGAGGGCCGAACGGTATCCCAGCAGGGTCTCGTTGCGGTCGTCGTCCTCCAGCTGCGCGATGGGACGGCCGACAAGCAGTGCGGTGGACCAGCTGAGGATCTCGTGCGTGCTGCGGTAGTTCTTCCGCATCTTCGTCGAGCGGCCCGCGACCTTGATACCGAGCGCCTTCAGCGACACCTTCGAGTCGTAGATCCGCTGGTGGGGATCCCCGGCGATGAACAGGTCGTCGGGGCGCGCGGGGACAGCAGCGCGCAGGAGGCGCCACTGGGTGGGGTGCAGGTCCTGGGCCTCGTCGACGACGATGTGCCGGTACAGGGGATCCTTCGCTTCGAGCAGGTCGGCGGCCTCCGCGCACGTTCCCAAGTACGTGCGCAGGCCGTCGGCGGCGAGCCGGTCGGAGAACGCCTGGACAGTACTCCACACCAGAGAGCGGTCGGCGGCCGGGAGGCGGCTGCCTCGCCCACGCCGGTCGGCGACTTCGTACCCCTCAGGACTCCGCAGGTTCTGGGCGAGGACGACGTGCTTGTACTCCTGGGCAAGGAACTGGGCGGTGCCCGTGAAGCCGGTGGCGCGCGCGGCCTGCTCCCAGCGGACCTCCTCCTCGCCGCCCCGAAGTGGGCGGCGTGACGTGGAGACGACCCGGCTGGCCAGGGCGTCGACGGTGGTGATGTCCACGCGGTCGCGCAGCTCCTCGTCCTCGACGAGGGCGGCGAGCCCACTGCGCAGCGCGGCAACGAGAGCGTTGGTGTACGTGGTCAGCAGGATGCGCTCGCCGTCGCGCAGGAAGGTCAGCAGGTGTCGTACACGGTGCAGAGCGACGACGGTCTTGCCGGTGCCCGGTCCGCCGGTCACCTGCGCCGGTCCGGAGTAGCTGGCCCGGTAGGCGACCTTGTGCTGGGAGGGGTGGAGGAAGATCCGCCAGGCCGTGAACGGCTTGTCGAGGATGTCGCGCAGCTCGTCGGAGGCGGTGATGAGGGCGATACGGGTGCGGGTGTGTCCGATGGCGGTCGCGTAGTCGCTCGTGTCCACCGGATCGGCTGAGGCTGTGGGGAGGTTGACGGACACCAGGTCACGCCAGACCTCCTCCACGGTGAAGCCCTCGGCGAGGTACTCCAGCACTTCCCGCTGGTCCTGCGGGAAGTAGGGCGCGAAGACCTCCAGCTGTTCCCTGCTGGTGAGGGCGCGGGCCTGGCGAAGAGTGGTCTCGTCGATGCCGAGGGCGGTCAGGTCGCCGTCGGAGACCTTGGAGAACAGCCGCTGGTCGGGTGCGGGTGCGATCCGCTCGTAGGCGGGGGTGAGTTCGTCGAGCATCTCGATGTCGCGGATCTCGACGGCGCGGGTGACCGCGTTGATGCTGGCCTTCTGCTTGATCGCCCAGTCGATGGCCTTGTCGTGCGGCATCACGCGCAGCAGGACGAAGGTGTCGCCACGGTCCGGGGCGAGGACGACGCCGCGGGTGCCCTGGGCGATGCGGATGGTCCGTATCTGCGGGTCCTTGGCCTGCTTCAGCGCCTCCAGTTTCAGCCCCTGGTCCTTGAAGAGCTGGTCCAGGGTGAGGCGCTCGAACTTCTCCCAGGCATCGAAGACCCCCTGCTTGACGGTGCCTTGGAGCTTGCTCAGTTGGGCGCAGAAACCTATGTCGAAGGCGAGGTGCGGCATGGTGTTCCGTTCCGGTTACGTGCTGCGTGCGTCCTATGAGTTCACGGTGTACGAGGTGTACGTGTCGCTCATCCGGCGCCGTCGCCGTCGAGCCCGAGGCGGATCACGGCGAGTGCCTCGGCGATCTCGACGCTCATCTCGTCCTTGGGGCCGAACAGCATGCACATGTCCTCGTGGAGCGGTTCGAGGATCTGCCGGGCCTCGGCGGCCCGCCCCTGGGCGAGCAGCAGCATCCCGATGTTGTGCCGCAGCTCGACGGCCTCCTCGCTGACGTCGCTGTCGAGGGTCCGTACGACGTTCAGTACGCCCTGGAGCGCGGCGAGGGCGTCGGTGACCTGACCCAGTTCGGCACGGCAGCGGGCGGCCTGGGCGCGGCAGGACCGTGCCTGCTCGCCTGTGGGGCCGTTGATGCGGGCGTAGGCGTCGGCGAGGCTGTCGAACTCGGGCAGAGCGGCCCGGTAGTCGCCACCGAGGAGGCGGACCGCCGCGCGCCGGCGGCGCAGTGCCAGGACCGGCTTGCTCTCGGAGCCGAGGGCGAGAGCGGCGGGCTCGATGACCTCGCTGAGCACTTCGGCCGCCTGCGCGAAGCGTTCCTCTTCCAGGAGGGCGTCGGAATGGTCGTACGCCTCCTTGATGTCCTGGCGCAGCTGGGCAGGGACAGGCACCGGCTGGGCGTGCGGGGCGGGGACAACGGGCGCAGCACCTCCGGCCGGCGACGCCTGGGCTCGGGCGCGGGGCGCGTACGGGTGGCGGAACAGGCCCGTCGGGTCGGGGACCCCCGCCGGTCCGGCCTCGGCCGCGGTGCGCTCCTGGCCGGGCGGCGGGAGGAACGGCAGCAGCCGCTCGTACACCTCCTGCGTGTCGGCGGGCCGCTGCTCGGGCGCCTTGCGCAGCAGGTGCAGCACCAGCTCCTCCAGCGCCTCGGGTACGTCGGGCCGCAGCTGCCGCAGTGGGGTGGGCGCGGCGTTGACGTGCTGAAACATCAGCAGGTAATCGCTCTCCGCCGTGAACACGACCCGCCCGCTGAGGAGTTCGTGCAGGACGCAGCCCAGCGCGTACAGGTCGGTCTGCGGAGTGATGCGCCCGCCCCGGACCTGCTCGGGCGACATGTACTGGTAGGTGCCGACGGGGCTTCCGGTCGCCGTCAGCTTGGTGACGTCGGTGCGCAGGATCGCCGCGATGCCGAAGTCGAGGACCTTCACGGTGCCTTCGCGGGCCACGAGGATGTTCCCCGGCTTGAGATCGCGGTGGATCACCGGCACGTCGTGCGCATGCGACAGCACGGTCGCGACCTGCGCGGCGACGGCGACCCCCCAGCTGATGGGCAAGGGGTGGTCGGGGTGGAGATAGGCGGACAGCGACATGCCGTCGACGAGTTCCATCACCAGGAACAGCCGCTCGTACGACTCGTCGAGCACCGCGTCGTACACCTGCGGCACCCCGGGGTGCTGGATACGCGCGGTGATACGGGCCTCGCGGCGGAACCGCTTGGCGAACTCCTCGGCCTGGTGCGGGGAGGTGATCGACGCCTGCCGGATGACCTTCACGGCGACGGGCCGGTCGAGGACGGCGTCATAGCCGCGCCATACGACGCCCATGCCGCCCTCGTTGAACTGCTCCAGCAGCTCGTAACGACCAGAGATCACCTGCTGCGGCACTTTGCCCCCGTGCGTGCGTGTGCTGGCCGGGGAGCGCTGCGGCGCTTGCCCCGACAGGGTCGGGGCCAAGTCTCTCTGGTACTGCGATCTCCAGTCCAGCGGGGGCGGGGTGGTGGGGGCTGAGGCGTCGCTTTCCGGTCAGCCGGATGGCTCGTTGCCAGGCCGGTCTCAGGTCCTGGCGTTCGGTCGATTCATGGTCAGGTGCGGGCATGTCGATGTCTATCCGCCAGTGTGATCACCAGCCCATCAGCGGCCCGTGAGTCCGAGGCATTCGCGGCTTGATTGCCACCAACATGCCATGCGTGTGAGCGGTATAGTCCCCAGCCGCCCTTAAGGTGGGCGCAGTTGTATCGAGACGTCTCGGGGGCGGACAGCGTGACCACTGCGTTAGGCACGAGCACCATCACCCTTGCTCTTGTCGCCGGATATGCCGGTTCGGGTAAGTCGGAGGCCGGCAAGCTCCTGGCGGCGGCGACCGGTTGGGCCATGCTCGACAAGGACACCATCAGCCGCCCCATGACCGAGCGACTGCTGCTGGCACTGGGTGGGGATCCGGATGATCGCCACAGCCCCGCCTACCTGGAGCACGCCAGGCCTCTGGAGTACGAGTGCCTGATGAAGGCGGTCTGGGAGAACCTTGAGTGCGGAACGTCCGTGGTCGCCGTGGCGCCGTTCCTCGCCGAGAGCGCCGATGCGCAATGGACTTCTCGGGTGGCACGCCGGTGTCGTAGGACCGGAGTCCGTTTCGAGACTCTGTGGGTGGACAGCGACCTGGAATCGATGCGAGACCGGCTGATCTCGCGCAATGCCTCACGCGATACGTGGAAGCTGACGCACTGGCCTACGTACACGACCGGCCTCGACCTCGGCCTCCGACCGGTGACGTCTCACCACGTCATCGACAACCGCATCGGAACCTCACGCCCGCTTGCCGAGCAGGTCGAGTCCATCGCGCAACGGCTTCTGGGGGTCTCGTGAGCGCGATCGTTCTGTACGGACCCCCCACGGCCGGCAAGGACACCGTGACGGCAGCTCTCTGCTCCGCCGACCCACGCTTCGAATCAGTCACCAAGCTCAAGCACGGAACCGGTCGGTCAGCCGGATACCGGTTCGTCACCGCCGAGGAACTCGATGACCTGCGCCACCAGGGCAGGATCGTGGCGGAGACCCGGCGCTACGGAAACATCTACGCGGTCGACGACCTCTCCCTCACGCAGCCGCAGGAGCGGGGCCGGATCCCCATCACTCACATCGGTAACGTCACCGATATGCGCACGCTGCTGGACCGCAGTCGGGCGACCTCGTGGCTGCGCGTCCTCCTCTGGGTTCCAAGGAACGTGTGCGAGGCACGGTCCCGCGAACGGGGAGACACCGATACGCCGAAGCGGCTCACCGCCTGGGACGAGACCGCACAGGACGTTCTCGACTCCGATGTACGGGACCTGTTCGACCTGGTGGTACGCACGGACCGTACGGATTCGGAGACGGCTGCCAGGCAGATTGCCCACGCGCTCGACGGGGCACCGGACGTCTTGGGTACGGAGGAGCTGTTCGCGACTCTCGGGCTCGGCACGGACGGAAGCGGGGCTCGCCGGAGCGCGACTCAGCGCCATGCGTGAGCACATCCGAGTACACGCACAGCGACATCAACGGCCACAAGCAGCAGGGGGATGCCGGTGGGAGTTGTCCGGACGTTAGAGGAGCTGGCGAGAATCGGTCGCCAGCGCACCGTCAGTGATCGCAGCGTGCATCTGCATCAGGACGAGGTCACGACGGACCTTCTGCTGGACACCGTATCGGCCGACCGTGTCTCCCTGGACCGTATGAGCATCGACGGGGCGCTCACCGTACGCTCCTGCCACATCGATGAACTGGTCGTCGATCACGTGGAAGCGGACGCGCTCCTGGTGGTGAATTCCCGGATCGGCCGACTGACCATCCGCAATGCGTCGATGGGCTGTGAGGTCACGATCATCGACTCCGCGCTCGACTTTCTTGCTCTGCACTCGTGCGGGCACACTCGGCTGGAGCGCCTCCGCGTGGAGGAGCTCGTACAGATCAACGCTCTGCGCGGGCCGATCCGGATTGGCAACACACGCGTATCCGCGCTCGCGGTCCGCAGCCAGGCCACGGGCGGCCGCCTCGGCCGACCTCGTGTGGTCGTGCGAGGACTGCGCGCCCGTGAGGACGTCACGTTCGACGATCTCTGGCTGTCCGCAATCGAACTCGACGATGTCGAGACACCTGAGCTCACCTTGCAGCGTGTGCGACTTGACGAGCCGCTGCGGGCGAACGAGCTTCGCTGCAGTGAGACGGTGCGAGTGAACGGGTTGGTCATTCCTGTCGAGGACAGCACGATCACGAACAGCACCGTCAGAGGTCCTGTGGAGATCCGCAATCTCGGGCTCTGTGACAGCTCGGGCGGCGGTCGGACCGATACGACCGCTCGCCTTGCCCTTCACAACACGACAGTCATGTCCCTCGCTTCGGCGTCCGAATCATCGTCGGTGATCAGCCTGCACGGTTCCTCGGTCACGGGCACCCTCGGACTTCCGTCCGGCAGCTCCCGCTACAGCCTCGACAGCTCCTCCAGCGTCGGTGACATGGAACTGGCCGGCGAGGTCTTCCGCAACGGCTCCCAAGCCCTTTCTTTCCTGGAGCGGTCCTTCACCGAAGTGACCGCTGTTGCTTTGGAGTCCGTACGGTCGGCACTGGCCAGAAGGAACCGGAACCGCGAAGTTGACGAGCTCTACTACCTTGCGCGACAGCGCGAGGCAGCGGTCTTGCCGCCGCTGCGGCGCGCCATCGGGCGGGGCATCCTCGGCGGGGTCCTCGGCTGGGGAGTGCGCGCACGCAACCCGGCGCGTGTGCTGGCGGTGGGGGTCGTGCTGACGGGCGTGGTACTCCATCTGGTGGGGGCAGTGCGCGAACCAGGACGAGATCTTACGGACGTGACCGTCGCCGGTAAGAGCTTCGTTCTGGCCCTCGCCCTGTGGTTGAACGTCGGCACCGGCATGCCGTCCGAGCTCAAGACGGCCGAATGGTCGGCGATTGCGGTCTCGTTCACAGCGGCGGGAATGCTGTTCACCACTCTCATTGTGGGCATCGTCATCCGCAAGCTGGTGCGTTGAGTCCCCGAGGATGTCCGGGTGACAGAGTGAGGCCCATGGACCAGCGTGAAGAGGCCGAGGAGAGCGCGGTGCCAGCACCGGCTGTCGCGTACGGACTGCGTGGCAAATCGTTCCTGGTGACCGGTGGCAGCAGGGGACTGGGGTACGCGGTCTCCCGACTCCTCGCCGCCGAGGGAGCGTCCGTTGCGATCTGCGGTCGCGACCCCGACACTCTGGCTCAGGCTTCGTCCGAGCTGCGCAAGGACTTCGACGCCCAGGTTGTGGCTGGATCTGTGGACGTCCTGGCGCCGGACGAACTGGAGGACTTCACCCGGCAGGCCGGGAGCGTGCTCGGCGGCCTCGACGGCCTGGTCGCCAACACCGGAGGCAAGCGGGGCGGCGGCCTCCTCGACTCGACCCGCGAGGACTGGCAGGCGACCTGGGAGCTGAACGGCGGCCACGCGGTGCGCACCGTGCGGTCGGCGCTGGACAGTCTGCGTCCGGGCAGCTCCGTGGTGATCGTCGCCTCCATCTCCGGCTGGAAGCCTCGCTTCCCGGCACAGTACGGGGCGGCCAAGGCGTCGGAGATCTACCTCGCGGGTGCCCTGTGTCAGGAACTTGCCCCGTACGGGGTCCGGGTCAACACCGTCAGCCCTGGTTCGATTCTCCTGCCGGGCAAGAGCTGGGACCGCCTGCGCCGACGTGACCCGGAGGCCTATGAGGCGTACGCAGAACGCAACCCTAGCGGGCGCCTGCTGAACGCTGAGGAGGTCGCCCGGGTTATCACCTTCCTCCTCTCACCGGCCTCCGGAGCGGTGAACGGTGCCCACATCCCGGTTGACGGCGGCCAGCCGCAGGCGGGGCTGGGAACGGTTCCGGGCCGACAGGGCGGGACGGCTACATGAGTGGATGAGCGCCTACGACAGTCCCACGTCCAGTACGGCCCACACCGTTTTGCCAGGTCCGTCGACGCACGGATACCAGCCCCAGCGGTCGGTGAGTGCGGCCACCAGGAGGAGGCCGCGGCCTTCGGCCAGGTCGTTGGACGGTTCGGCGAGGGTCGGGATGCTCTCGCCGCGTGAGTCGGTGACCTCCACGCGCAGGGTCGCGCCCTCGGCGGAGAGTCGCAGGCGGAAGTCGCGGCCGGGTACGCGTCCGTGGCGTACGGCGTTGGTGCTGAGCTCCGCCACGATCAGCGTCAGCACGTCGTGGGCGTCGCTGCCGTAAGGGATGCCCCAGGCGTCGAGGCGTTCCCCGGCCAGGCGTCGGGCGAGACGGGCGCCGCGTGGGGTGGAACTGAAGCGCATCGTGAAGTGATGCCACGGGAAGCAGGGTTGGCTGGGGCGGACGGCACATACGGGGAGGGGTGACGGGTTGCTGTTCATGCCTCGACGTTGCCGTTTGGTGGCGTAGCGTGAACAGTGGTGACGCGCCGTCGAGCGTTGGTTGTACGCGACGGCTTGCGGTGCGTACGTGGCACGCAGCGTGACAGAGTTCGGAGCGCGGCGTTGGACCGGTGAGGTGGTGGGGCCGATGGACTCTTCGGAACCGATGGAGCAGGGCGAGCCGGGCGTACGGGATGACGCCGGGCCCCGGCCGGAGGACGAGCCGGGGTCGGGCGTGGTGACGGCGTTCGGCCGGCAGTTGAAGCTGCTGCGGGTACGGGCGGGGCTGGAACGGCCGGAGTTCGGGAAGCTCACGGGCTACGCGGGCCAGTCGATCGCTTCCTTCGAGCAGGGGCGGCGTATCCCGCCGCCGAGGTTCATCGACCGGGCGGACGAGGTACTGGATGCCGGGGGCGTTCTGAAGGCGCTGAAGGGGGAGGTGGGACGGGCCCAATACCCGGCGTTCTTCAGGGGCATGGCGCGATTGGAGGCTGAGGCGGCCGAACTGTGCTCCTACGACACCCACGTGGTCAAGGGGCTGTTGCAGACAGAGGAGTACACGCGGGCGCTGCTCGCCATGCGTCGCCCTCTGCTGGACGAGGAGACGATCGAGCTGCGGGTGGCAGCCCGACTCGCTCGGCAGACGATCTTCGATCGCTGGCCTGCGCCGCTGCTCAGCTTCGTGTTCGAAGAGTCCGTGCTGCGTAAGCCTCTCGGTGGGAAGGCAGTGTTGCGAGGGCAGCTCGAACAGCTGCTGCTCATCGGCCAGAGGCGAAATGTGGAGATCCAGGTCATGCCGCTCGACCGTGAGGACAACGCGGGAGTGGACGGGCCGTTCACGGTTATCACGCGCAAAGGCGGAGAGCAGTTCACGTACATGGAGGTCCAAGGGCGAAGCAGCCTGTTGACAGACCGAGAAGAGGTACGTCTCGCCGCCGCGCGTTATGGGATCATCCGGTCCCAGGCTCTCACTCCGCGAGAGACCCTGGGATTCGTCGAGAATTTGCTGGGAGAGCTATGAACACCGCAGAGAGCTCGGATGCCGCTCTGGAAGTCGCCTGGTTCAAAAGCAGCTACAGCGGCGCTGAGGGGGGCGACTGTGTGGAGGTGGCGGCCGCCTTGGACGCCGTACACATCCGGGACTCGAAGGTCCGGTCGGGACCGGCCCTGACGGTTACCCCCCAGGCGTGGGCCGGGCTCGTCCGGCTGGCCGCCGACCAGACCATATGAGCCGTACATTCGTAACCCCCGTGGGTGCCCAGTCGCACAGGCGGCTGGGCACCCTCGTCTTGCACGGTTAGCTGAGGCAGAAAGGCGTCCCCGCTCCGAAGAGCCGGGGCCGACCACCAGATCAGATCCAGGTCACTTGACGACCGTGTACGCATTCATGCCGGGGAACGACGAAATAGACGCAGAATCCGCTGCCGATATGCGGCTCTTCGCAGTTGAGGGTCTAGTCGGGCTGCGCACGTGGCTGACGGTCGGCGTTCACTCAGCCTTCCTCGTCGCGTTCCACAACACCGTGATCAACAGGTGACCTCGCCCATGCATCGACGTCCTCACGAAACCTGCCGTCCCGTCAGATCGCAGAGTGAGACTGGAGTACAGGTCTGGCAACTGAGTCCGCAGTACCGGATCCGATGCAGCGTTGCTATTTCACATCTTTGGCCAGGACGGCGACGGCAACCTTGCCCACCACCGTCGTCAGGACGTAGTTGGTTGAGCTACTGAAAGCGACACCTATGCCGGCTGGAATCGCCTTGGCCATCGCCTTCTGGGTGAAGGTGATGGAAACCCGCTTGAACAACTGCTTGATCGTGACCAAGGCGGGCCCTTTCAGGTACTGGTAGACCAACTTCTCGGCGATCTTCTGGACCGCCGCCTTGCCACCCTTTGTCGCCATCTGTTCTGCCGAACCCGCCAACGCGATCGTGAAGGCGAGGTGCTTCTTGTCCTCACTGCTCAGCTCGGTCTCGTACACCTCGACCAGGCACATGCACATGTCGACCTGGAGCTTGAGTGCCACGGCGATATCAGTGACACCGCCGCCCAAGACTGCGACCGCCGTCCCGATACCTGGAATCACGCCCGGGGCTGCGGTAGCCGCCCCAGCGGCTGCCGAGAGTTTGGAGTACCGGCCTATGATCTTGGCCGCGATCCGGCGCCTGTCCTCCAGGCTCTCGGGCTCCCGCTTGAACTTGTCCTCGAAAGTCGCACGGTAACCGCTTACGAGCTTTGTGGCCGCCTCCGGTGTGATGACGATTGTCTCGACAGCCTTCTGGAGCCGAGATTCGTCGAACTCGCCCGCCGCATGGTTCATTATTGCCCCTCCCGATCCGCTGCACCTCATGAAGAGGGCGACTTGCACTGCGCACACTTTTGTACGCAGAAATCCAATGACATGTGCGGCCGATTACCGAGCCTGACTTTCACGAGTTCGGTCTCGCGGTGGGCCAGGCGAGGAATGGCCGCGGTTGATCCATCGCCGCATTGCCAAGGAGCGTTGCGCCGCTCCAACAGGGCGCACCGCGCCTCGACAGTCTCGACCTGCCACTGGAGCATCCCGAATGAATCTCGTTGTCCATCGCCCGCTCCTGGAGTGGCTTCTCGCAGTTGAGGGGAGACAGAAGGCGTAGCGACCCGCGCCAGCCTCCGTGCCGTGGTCCGGCTGTGCTTATTACGTTTTCCAAAGGGCGCCCCGGCCAGCATGTCCAGCCGGGGCGTACGCATCAGACGTCGTCGTCCAGGCCCTCCTCGCGGCGGATCATCCGCCAGGCGGCCTTGCGGGCGCTGCGGTCCAGGCTGGACTTGAAGCCCTTGTCAGGGCCGAAGTACTGACGGCCCATGCCCGCGATGGTGTCGATGTGGTCGGCCATCTTGTCCGCGAAGACGTTGTCGAAGACGAGCCCGAAGTTGTCCTCGTCGTTGACGACGGCTGCCGCCCGCACCTTGGGGTCGGCCTTGGCCTCCTCGAAGGGCCGGATGACGTCCTGCTCGGTGAACTCGGTGCCGAAGCGTTCGTTGAACTTGTCGATCAGCTGGGAGAGCAGCGACTTCTCCGCTTCTTTCGCGCCGCCCGAGCCGTCGCCGAAGCCCTGCATCATCGTCGGGCCCTCGGAGGTGAGGGAGACGTCGTACTCACCGGTCTTCTCCACCCGCATGTGGCTGAGGTCGACCTCGCCTATGTCCACGCCGCCGTCCGCGCGGCGCGGCAGCCGGTTGAGGAGATAGCGGCCGTAGAGGTGCAACCGCTCCAACTCGGCATCCCGGTAGGGGACGATCTGCGCGAGGAAGCCGTACTTCCTGACGTAGTCGTTGAGGTCGGCGCGAAAGTCCTCCGCCGCCTCCTGGTCGTCCTCGTCCTCGCTCTCCAACAGAGCCGTGAAGCGGGCCACCGCGGGAGAGAGCAGCCGGTACAGCTCGGCGTGCAGCTTTTCCCACTTGGACTGTGAGCCTGCCGCCCTCTCCTTAGCGGCGAAGTACGCGGCCGCGAACTCGTCCATCTCCTGCCCGGACAACATCGCCGCCTGCATGACCCTGCTCTGCGCGGTGTAGAGCAGGTTGGGGTCGGAAGGGAGGGTCATCGCCTCCTCGAAGTACGGGCGGAAGGACTCCTGGATGTCCTCGGCCTCGTTGACGAAGTCCAGTACCGCCAGGTCCCCCTGCGTCTTGCGTTCGGCGGTCCGGTTCAGCCGCGACAGCGTCTGCACGGCGGAGATGCCGGTCAGCGACTTGTTGACGTACATCGTCGTCAGGAGCGGCTGGTCGAATCCGGTCTGGTACTTCTCCGCTACGACCAGGATCTTGTACTCGCTCTGACCTGAACCGCCGGCTCGGGCGGCCTTGTCGTCGGCACGTGTGTACGCGAACGCCTTCGGCAGCGCGCTCTCGGACAGGCCGCCGTTCTCCTTCGGCTCGGTGGTCTCCTCGCCGTCGACGGTGAGTGATCCGGAGAAGGCGACGAGGACGCCAAGGTCGGGGTACTTGGTGTCGTAGTCCCGGTCCTTGATGTAGCTCTTGATGGCGCGCGCCATCTGCACGGCGGACTGCCGCGATGCGGTCACCACCATCGACTTGGCCCGCCCGCCGAGACGGCCCCGGCTGTGGGTCACGAAGTGCTCCACGATCACCTGGGCGTGCTGGGCGACGGTCGAGTCGTGGGTCAGCGCGTACCGGGCGAGCAGGGTGTTCGCCTTCGACGGGTCGACTTCCCGCTCGTCAGGGTTCTGGTTCACCAGCTTCCAGTACGTGTTGTACGTGACGTAGTTGCGCAGCGGATCGAGGATGAACCCCTCTTCGATGGCCTGCCGCATGGAGTACGTGTGGAAGGGCCGGTACGTCGCCTTGCCGTCGATGTTCTGGAGCGTGCCGAAGAGTTCGAGGGTCTTGGCCTTCGGCGTGGCGGTGAACGCGAAGTAGGAGAGGTTCGCGGCGCGGGAGCGCTGCTCGGCCCGCTTCTTGAGCTGCTCGTCGAGGCTGGCGGCCTCGGCCTTGACCGTGGTCGCGCCCGCGTCGTCCGAGTCGGAGTCCAGGCCGAGGTCGCGCAAAGCGGATCGTACGGCGGTGGCGGCGTCGCCGGACTGCGAGGAGTGCGCCTCGTCCACGATGATCGCGAAGCGGCTGCCCTGGATCTCGGTGGGGTTGCGCTGGACGTAGTCGAGCAGCGCCGGGAAGGAGTGCAGGGTGACGGTGACGATCTTCCCGGTGTCGCGGGAGAGGGCCTTGGCGAGCTGCTCGCCCTTCGCCCCGTGCTTCTCGTCGATCTTCACGACCAGGCCCGCGGTCTGCTCGAAATTGCCGACCGTTTCCCGGAGCTGGGCGTCCAGGTTGCGGCGGTCGGTGATGACGATGACCTTGTCGAAGACCGGGACGCCGGGCTTGAGGCCCTTGGAGACGGCTTCGGGGTCGAGTGCGCTGGGGTCGGTGGGGGTGTGCAGGTCGCTGAGGCGGTGGGCGAGCCAGCCGATGGTGTTCGACTTGCCCGATCCGGCCGAGGCCATGATTAGGTAGTCGTGGCCCGCGCCGTGGGTGGCGGCGTGCGCGGTGAGCTTCTTGACCGCGTCCCACTGCTGGAAGCGGGGGAAGACCATCGTCTTGGTGCTGCCGCCACCGGGCGTCTTGCTCTTGTGCAGGTGTACGAACCGCTGGAGCAGGTCCAGCCAGTTGTCCGGCTGCCAGACCTGCTCCCAGAGGTACGAGGTCGCGTACGCGCCGAAGGCGGTCGGAGCAGGGTTGCCCGCGCCGCCCGGCTGACCGGGGCCGTTGGAGCCGGTGTTGAACGGCAGGAAGCGGGTGTTCTTGCCCTTGAGCTGGGTGGCAACGAAGACGAGGTCCGGGTCGACGGCGAAGTTCGCGACGACGCGGCGGGTGAAGATCAGCTCCGTGGGGTCGCGGTCGGTGCGGTACTGCTCCTTGGCGTGCTCCACCCCCTGCTTGGTCAACGGGTTCTTCAACTCGGCCGTGGCGACGGGTATGCCGTTCAGGAACAGGGCGAGGTCGAGCCGGTTGCCCCAGTCGGCCTGCTTGGTCGCGTACTCGAGCTCACGGACGACGGTGAGACGGTTGGCGCGGTACCCGTCGAGTACGGAGTCGTGGGCGACGAGGTTCGGCTTGAAGTAGGCGACGCGGAGCAGGACACCGCGGTCCTTGACACCGTTGCGGAGCACGTCGAGAAGTCCGCTGGTGGCGATCGCCTGGTCGAGACGGCCGGCGAACCCGCGCTGGGCCTCGTTCGGGTCGCCGCCGTAGACGGTGAGCAGCTCGTTCCACTCGTCGGGCTGGGTCGCACCGATGAAGGTGAACAGCTCGTTGGTGTCCAGGCCGAGATCGGCCTGGTAGTCCTGCGGGCGCGCCTCGCGCCAGCCGCGCTCGGCCATGGCGGCGACGATGGCATCACCGAAGGCGGACTCCCCGTGGATAGGGCTCATGGCTACGCGCTCACTCCGTCCGTTACGTTGCGCCCGCTGGCGGTGGAGACGTCGAACTGACCAGTTACGGCAGCGCTGATCAGGGCCTGGCGGCGCTCATCCGCAAGCCTCTGAAACCTCAGGAACGCGTCTGTAATCTGCCGAACACGTACCATGTGGGAATCGAGCGTGCGCACCACTGTGTCTTGTTCGGCGCGCGAAGGAAGGTAGATCGGAAAGGATTTGAGTGAATCGTTGTTGATGATGCGAATACGCGAGTACTGTGCCCACTCGCGAATCTCCTGCTCAGCAGCCCAAAGTTGCCAGGCTATGAACTTTCCACTCACCCCGACCTGAGGGGTAATGGCTGTTAGCTGCTGATTTCCGGTTGCGACGTGGTTCAGGTGCGCAACTTTGCCCAGGGATTCACCGATGCCGGTAATGACCACGCTGCCAGCAGGAAAAAGTGGGGCGCCGTCTCGGTGAGTAGTCTTCTCGGCAGTTGCGATGGACATCCAGGAATCGATAGCGGCAGGCGTGTACCACGGAAGATTGTCCTCTGGTGCGCTCCCATCTGACAGATCATGCAGATCTGCGGGCGTGCTGCCAGTCTGCGTAGACATGGCCGCGCGTCGCAGTTGAACCATATTTTCAGTCGTGCCGCCACCTCGTCTAATGTGGGAACGACCGGTCAAGTCGACTGCTTCAGCCGCGATACCCTCACCGATCAGTGCCGACTGCTCACTTCGGAGGCGCACAAGCTTGTCGATGCGGGCGGTCTCGGCGTCGAGGAAGTCGGCGATGCGGCGCTGCTCCTCCAGTGAAGGGGGGACCGGAACGGCGACCTCATAGGCAGCCTCGCGTGCCAACCCGGGCACGCCCACATCCTGGGACGGTCCTCGAAGGTCTACAGCGTGCAGGACGTAGTAGAGCCAGCGGAGGTCTGCAGAGGTGAACCGCTCATCGATATAATAGGCGGTATCGATGGCGAATCCGCCATCGGGTAGCCAGTGCACAGAGCCGTAGCTGCCTTTCCGGCCAACTACGATGCCTGGCGCACGAAAATTATGCGCATTGTGTCTACCAGAGACTCCGCCGGAGCCAACGACCGGAAAATCTCCGTCGATCCGCGTATCGGTGGCCAGAGAGTCGCCATACGCCATCCGCGTAACGCGCTTCAGGGGAACGGTAGAGATCATTCGGTCACCTCACCCAACAACGCCTGAATTTCCGCCTCCAGTGACTTCAACTCCGCGTCGATCTCCGCCAGCGGCCTCGGCGGCTTGTACACGTAGAAGTGCCGCGTGAACGGGATCTCGTAGCCGATCTTGGTCTTCGTGTGGTCGATCCACGCGTCCGGGACGTGCGGCAACGCCTCGCGCTTGAGGTAGTCCTCGACGTCCTCGCCGAGCGGAACGTTCTCGTAGTCCCGGAGGTCCGCATCCGGCTCCGGCGTGCCCTTGATCTTCTGGACCTCGCCCTCCGGGTCGCGGACGCCGATCGTCTCCCGTACCGCCTTCGCGAACGGCGCGCCCGTCGGCCATGTCAGGCCGGCCGCGGCGACCGCGTCCTTGAGGGCGATGAACGCCTCTGTCTTCGTCGTCCACGACGAGCCGAGTAGCGTGCGAACCGCCGCCACGAACTCCTCGCTCTGCTCCAGCTTCGCCACCGGCTTGGCCTCCGCGAGCGCCGCCAACGTCTCCTCGGCGACCTCGAAGCGCAGCTTCAGCGGTCGTTCGACGGTGATGCGCTGGTAGCCGAAGTCCTCGTTGGCGAAGACCTTGACCTTGCCGTGCAACGGGTGCCCGGGGTCGTTCGCGACCTGGAGAGCCTCCGCGTACAGCCGGGTGATGTCGGCGATGTGGTCGGGGCGGCCGTTCGTCCCGATGCCGAGTTCTTTGCGCTTGTCGCCGAGCGACTTGCGCATCTTCTGCCATTGGTCGCGCGCGTCGAGAAGGACGACCTTGCCCTGGTAGTCGGCGTCCTTACGGTTGGTGAGGATCCAGAAGTACGTCGAGATGCCGGTGTTGTAGAAGAGCTGGTCCGGCAGGGCGACGACCGCCTCCAGCCAGTCGTTCTCCAGGATCCAGCGGCGGATGTTGGACTCGCCGGACTCGGCCGCGCCCGTGAACAGCGGGGAGCCGTTGAAGACGATGGCGATGCGGGAGCCGCCTCCGCCGTTTACATCCACCGGCTTCATCTTCGAGATCATGTGCTGGAGGAAGAGTAGCGAGCCGTCGTTGATGCGCGGCAGGCCCGCGCCGAAGCGGCCGACGTCGCCCAGCGACTTGTGCTCGTACTCGACATCCTCCCTGACCTTCTTCCACTCCACGCCGAACGGCGGGTTGGCGAGGATGTAGTCGAACTTCCGGCGGGCGTGGCCGTCGTCGCTGAAGGAGTTGCCGAAGGCGATGTTCTCCGGGTCCTGGCCCTTGATCATGAGGTCGGACCGGCAAATCGCCCAGGACTCGGGGTTGAGCTCCTGCCCGTACACCTCGACCGTCGCGTCTGGGTTGAGGGCCTTGATGCGGTCGTCGGCGGCGCTGAGCATGCCGCCCGTGCCGCAGGCCGGGTCCATGACCGTACGGACGACACCCGGCAGCATCAGGGCGTCCGCGTCCGGGGCCACCAGCAGGTTGACCATCAGCTTGATGACCTCGCGCGGGGTGAAGTGCTCACCCGCGGTCTCGTTCGACTGCTCGGAGAAGCGGCGGATCAGCTCCTCGAAGATGTAACCCATGTTGTGGTTGGGCACGACATCAGGGTGCAGGTCGAGGTCGGTGAACTTGCCGATGACCTGGTAGAGGAGGTTCGCGGAGTCGAGCTTCCTGACCTGCTGGTTGAACTCGTACTTGTCGAGGACCTCGCGGGCGTTGTCGGAGAAGGCGCCGACGTAGATCTGCAGGTTCTTCGCCGCGTTCTGCGGGTCGGCCGCGATCTTCCGCAGCGTGAGGTCGCTCTTGTTGTAGAAGGAGTGGCCCGAGGCGCGGCGCAGGAAGTGGTCGGTGTCGATCTCCTGGCCCGCGAACTTGGCGACGGTCTCGACGACCTTGTCGCGCGTCGGTTCCAGGACGCACTCCAGGCGGCGCAGCACCGTGAGCGGCAGGATGACCTTGCCGTAGTCGGACTGCTTGTAATCGCCGCGCAGGAGATCGGCGACGGACCAGGCGTGGTTCGCCAGCTCCGTGTGCTTACTGCTGTTCAACGCGTTCCCTTCGATGGCCCGCCCGGCTGGGGCGGTTGGGATCCAGTGTGATCGATGTGTGAAGACGGTGTTGCCGTTCAGGCCAACGGGCTCTCGAGCGGCGGGAGTAGCGCCCCGGCCGTCAGGCCGGTGAGCAGTGCCTGTGCCGTCTCCTCGGCGAGCTCGGCCGTCTGCCGGGCAGCGGTACGCAGTTCGTAGGCGCGGCGGAATGCTGCCCCGTACCGTCGCTGTTCCTCCAGCGGAAGGAGCGGCACGCGGAGCCTGCCTGGCGAGACATGCAGGATGGTGCTGCCTGTGGAGGCTCCGGCGATGTTGTCCTCGGCGCCGAGGAACCCTGCGAGGAACCAGGGATCGAGCCGTGCCGGGTCCGGTCGCAGCAGGTGAATGTGATGGCCGAGTAGAGCCTCGGCGTCCGCCTCATCCGCGACGCGGACCATGATGCCGCTGCCGCCGGCGACGCCGCGTACGAGAACATCACCCGCGGCGACGGTATGCGTCGCATCGGTACGCAGGTCCTCCGCAGTGCCCGACGGGCGTGCGCCGCTGCCGATGTCGGATGCGGTGAGCACCGGGCGTTCCGCACCGTCCGTGTTCGGGCTCCCGGTTCGGGCATCCCCACGGCCGGCAGGGACTGCCGCCCGCAGCAAGGAGAGCGCGCCTCCTCGGGCAAGGTCGGAGACGGTAGCCGTACGCCACGCCCGTGAGGACTCCGTGGCTGCCTTCCACGGTCCGTAACCCGCTGCGCTCTCAAGGGCGTTGAGGGAAGCGGCGAGCAGCTTGCGTCGTTCTTCCGTGCGCTGAGCCACCTCTGCCGGATCGATGTCGACGGGTGCGGCACGCACCTGTCGGGCCGGGGTGAGGTCGACGAGGTCGTCGACGAGGTCAATGGTCGGTACGGCGCGCGCGATGCCGGGTGCGTCGGTGAAGGATTCCGGGTCGTCCGTGTACGCGGTCCAGTGGCCGAGGACCTCTTCGGACAGCGTGTTCCAGTCCACGCCCGTGCGACGGTGCCGCAGCCGGGAGTACGCGTCCCGCGGTGAGCTCGGCGGGCCTTCGCGCTGGTCTCCGCTCACGTCCACGAACAGCACGGACTTGCTGTCCGTGCCACCCGGCTCGGGGCGCTGGAGGACCCATACGTGCATGCCGATGTGCAGAGGCGCGGAAGCGCCGATGGGAAGGCCGACGACGGCGCGCAGCGCACCACTGCGTACGAGTTCGGCGCGGATACGGCGGCCGGAGGCACGGGCGGCTGTGGCCGGCGGCAGCACCATCACCGCGTAGCCGCCGGGCTCCAGATGCGCCAGCGCGTGCTGCGTCCAGGCCAGTTCCGATTCGATCCGCGGCGGCACACCGTAGGCCCACCGCTGGTCGTACGCGAGCTCTTCGTGCCCCCAGTCGCGATCGCCGTACGGCGGATTGCAGAGCACGCCCCCGACCCTCAACTCCGGGAAGGCGTCGGCACGCAGGGTGTCTCCAGCGCGCACGGTGACCTGTGCATCGGGCGCTGACAGCAGCAGGCGTACGGCGCTGCGCTGAGCCTGTACGGGCAGCGAGTCCTGGCCGTACAGCTCGGTCGCGCCCTGTCGGGCCGCTGCCGCGAGCAGACTGCCACTGCCGCAGGCCGGATCGAGGACTCGTGTCGTGCGACCGGGCAGGAGTCGTGCCATGAGGTCCGCGAGCCCCAGAGGTGTCTGATACGTACCGCTGGAAGCCGTGTCGTCCAGTTCACGTTCGGCGAGGACGTCGAGAGTGCTCTGGGCGCCCTCATCGCGTACGCAGCGGATCAAGGCACGGAGAGCGCCGACGTCGTCCGTACGGAAGTGAACGGCCTCCGCCTCCGGGACCGAGCCAGCCAGCTCCGCTGTCGCGCTGTCGGCCTGGGCGATGACGTCGGAGTCCGGCAGTTCATCAAGAGCGGTGAGCTCGTTCGCGCTGCGCCGTGACGTCGCGAGGACGAGAGGGAACAGGCGTGCCGCGACGCCGGCCCCCGACCCGTGGAGCCGCAGCACGGTACGCAGCTCCTCGGACGGTGTGGCGGCCGACGACTGCCCGCGTGCCTCCAGCCATCCCCGTACCGCCTCCAGGTCGTAGAGCGGACTGGTGTCGGTGCCGCCGGACGGGGCCGGGAAGTCGTCGTGCCGACGGCGCCAGTTGCTGACAGTGGCGCGCGTGACACCCGCGATACGGGAGATTTCGGCGGCGGTCACCTGGGCTGATGGCTGTGGCATGGGTTCCTGGGCCTCTCGAGAGCGAACAGTAAACACCCTACAGCGGCCGTCAAATCCGTCAAGGCGTTTGACAGTGCTTTCACGGTAATGCTTATCTGGTTGAGCTTCCGGTTGGCAGCACCTTTCACGGCATGAGCCCGTGGGGTGGTCGCTGCCTTGCCGGCAGCGCGGTGCCGACACGTGCACCGCTCTTCTGATCCCGAGGGGGGACACGCCATGCACATCACCCTGCCGACCACGGTCGTCGAAGGCATCCAGCTCACCGTCATGCCGTTCCGCGCGGACGCCGTGATCGGGACCATGTCCGTGCCGACGCTCGTCCAGCTCGTGCCCTCGCCCCGCCGCGAGGAGGACGCCAAGACACTCAAGGCCGCGGCCGGCGCGGTACGGCGTCATGCCGAGCTGCGGGCCCTGGTGCAGCGGGCGCTGAAGTCCACGCAGAAGGGGAAGAACGTCGGCTCGTACGCCGAGTACATAGCCGACGGCGTGAAGGGGGAGCTGGGTGCCGGCTGGTCCACGCCGCCGATCACGTTCTGGCACGCCGGACCGCTCGCCGCGCTCAGCGACGAGCTGCTGCCCGGCACCGGACTGCGGACGTTGACCATCACGCCCGGCACCTGCGTCGTCGCCATCGACGGCGAGACGCAGACGACGGCCTGGCACGAGCTCTACGACGACCCCGAGCGGTACGGACTCACGTACGCCGAACTCGCCCAGGTGCGTGTCCCCTTCGAGCTGTACGTGGACCTGTCCGTCGCCGACGCGCGGCAGATCTTCTACGACCGCAATGTGCAGGGCGTCGTCGTCGCCAAGAACCTGGCCATGTCCATGGACCAGCGGGACTTCGCGACCCGGCTCGCGCACCGTCTCGCCGATGCTGTGAAGGTCGATGTCGACGACAAGCTCGTACCGTTCACGAAGCTCGTCAACGCCAGCAAGCGGCAGGTCGGCAAGACCGACCCGGAGGTCGTCACCCTCTCCGCGCTGCGCGCCCTCGTCATCACCGCGATCTACGGGCGTGCCGGACTGTCGCGCTCGGCGGAGACCGTCCACGAGGACGAGCTCCCCGCAGGTACGAACGCCGAGCAGGTGGAGGGGAGCGTCGTCCCCACGCTGGCCCGGCTGATCTCCGACCACTTCCCGCACTTCGCCTCGCGTAGTGCCATCACCGCGCCGGCCGTACTCGCGGGCCTCGGCATCGCCGTGCACCAGACCACCCCGTGGGCCGACCCGATGAACGCGCTGGGCGCCGAGGACCTGCACCGGCTCCTCGCCGACATCCAGTGGGACCGCGAGGCCCGCTACTGGGACGGCGTCGCGGCCAAGGCGAGTGCCACCGGACGCCTCAACTTCAGCGGCGGCGTCAAGGACTCCGGGGGCCGGGTCGCCGACGCGATCCTCTACCCCGGCACCGAGGCGGGGCGCAAGATCCGCGGCCAGTAGCACCGGATCTCACGCACAGCACCAGCCCGGCCCGCCATTACGGCGGGGTCGGTATCCCGAACCACCCCGGCATCACGCCTACTTGGAGCACGCCATGAACACTCCGCAGTATCAGGGCCCCGGTCCGTACAACACTCCCCAGTACGTCGTCCCGACCCCGCCGGTCCCCTTGCCGCGCAAGCCCTCGCGCGGCAAGGCATGGCTCACGCACGGCGCGGTCGCCTTCGTCGCCCTGTTCATCGGCACGGGTATCGGTTCCAGCGGGGACGCCGACGCGGACACCAAGGCCGGCGCCTCCGCGAAGCCCGGGCCGACGGTGACCGCGACCAAGACCGCCGAGGCCGGTCCCGCGCCGACCGTGACCGAGACGGTGACCGCCAAGCCGAAGAAGACCAAGGAGGCTGGTCCCGCGACCAGCTTTGGTGGGGACGGAGAGTACTTGGTCGGCGAGGACATCAAGGCAGGGACGTACAAGACCGCAGGCTCGGACGGTTCGTTCGGCTGCTACTGGGCCCGGCTGAAGGACGCCAGCGGAGAGTTCGACGCGATCATCGCCAACAACAACCTGAAGGGCCCGGGCCGAGTGACGCTCAACAAGGGCGAGTACTTCGAGACCCAGCGCTGCCAGGAGTGGAAGAAGGTCGGCTGACCGGCCGGCGCATCACCTTCGCCACCGCGACAGCGAACACGGCAACGCATCGACACGAGGGAGGGGCTGCTTGGACACGACTGGTGAGCCGGAACTGACTGTGTATCAGCGTCACCTGACACAGCTGCTCAAGGGTGATGACCGGCAGAACTTCCAGGCCCTGATGGTCCAGGCCCGGCATATCACCACCCGGTCGTACGAGACCAGTCTCTACGACCACCAGCAGACCTTCCGTCTCCTCTGGCACCACCTGGAGCACACCGGTCACCTGCGCCGCGCCCACCACGACGCCCGCGACCGTATTGCCACCGGACGGGTGACCGCGGAGGAGGCCGAGGAGCTCGAACTCTTCCTCACCCTCTACGCCCGAATCCGGGTCGGCACCACCGGCTGACGTAGCGCTGAGCGCCGCTTCAGTAGACGCCCGAAGTGCTGGGGACTCCACTGACATCAGGCGGGCCTGGGAACGAGAGCTGGCGTCGCTCGACACCGGCAACAAAGCCCTTGTGTTCATGAGGGCGGACGTGGACGAGGGCGAAGGCCGCGAGAGGTACTACGTGGGTCGCTGCGGCTTGCCGTGCCGGACGAGGACCTTCGCAGGCCTCCGGTGATGACGAAAAACGATATGGAGTCCTTCCCGGTTCTGTTGAACGGCTGAGGTGCGACGGGGCCGCTCGCGTGGGGCGGCCCCCGGCATGGCTCCTTCGCGCCCTTCCCTGGATTGTCATGCCCACGTACGGTGACTGGGTCCATTGTCAAGGGACCCGGGGCAACCGGGTCAAGGAAACGGGGGAAAGGCGATGCTGTCCTCGCGCGCGCGCAGCGCCCGGTCGCTTCTCATAGGTGCGGTGTTATTGGCACTGCCGGCGACCACTGCCTCACCGGCCGCTGCCTTACCGGCCTCCACAGGCACAACAACTGCGACCACCACCGACACTACCGGCGAAACCTCGAGGCCGACCCGGGCATCGAGCGGAGAACGGCCCGACCAGTCGTATCCGAACATCGATGTACGCGGCGACAAGAGCGTTCAGCCGACTGCCGGGCAGATACGCGCGGCAAAGGAACTGGACGGTGCCGCCGTCCGCTGGGGGCGTTACGGTACGCCGCGGCTGGTTTCCCCGGAGGGGAAGAAGGCCCTCACCGCCGCCAGCTCCACCGACCCGGGCACCATCGCGCTGAAGCATGTACGCGACCACGCCGACCTCTACGGTCTCTCCGCCGCCGAGCTCTCGGCCCTGAGGGTCGTCAAGTCCTACCGCACCGAACACAATGGTGTGCAGCACGTCTTCATCGGCCAGGCCGACAACGGCATCCCTGTCTATGGCGGTCGGCTCTCCGTCGCCGTGGACACGAGCGGCCGCATCATCACCGCCACCGGCAGCCTCATCCCGGACGCGCATGCGGACGGTACGGCGACGAAACTCGATCGCAAGGCCGCGCTGGGGCGCGCCGCTGCCTCCGTCGGGACCGATGACCCCGCCGGTACGAGTACCGCCACCCGGGTCACCTTCCCGCTCGCGGACGGTGCCCGGCCTGCCTGGCGGACCACTCTCACCGCGGACAACGGGCATCTGTACGACACCGTGGTCGATGCCGGCAGCGGCAGGATCCTGTTCCGCAGCGACCTCACCCACAACGAGGGCGAGGGCCGGGTCTTCACCGGGCAGAACCCCACCGCGGGCGACGCCTCGGTCGTACCGTTCAGCGGTCTCGGCCGGCCCTGGGTCAGCGGGAGGGTGACCACCGGCAACAACGCCGAGGCGTCCCAGAACCTCGACGGGGCCGAATCGCTCGGCTACCAGCCGCAGACTCCGGCCGCCGGGGACCCGGCGTACCAGCACTTCAACTACACCTTCACCGACGCTTTTCGCAGCAGCGGCGGCACGGACCTCACCACGGACCGGGACGCGGTCGTCACCCAGGCGTTCTACTACACCAACCGCATGCACGACTTCCTCTACGGACTCGGCTTCGACGAGGCGTCGGGCAACTTCCAGGAGGACAACCTCGGGAACGGCGGCGCGGGCGGCGACCGCGTCCAGGTCTACGTCGACTACGACGCCGACGGTGACTCCGCGTGCAACGCCAACTTCGGCACCCCCGAGGACGGCCAGAACCCCACCATGCGGCTCTTCGTCGGCCGGGACTCCTGCGGCCAGTTCAACACGCACCGCGGTATGAACGGTGACACGGTCGCCCACGAGTACAGCCACGGCCTGTCGAACCGGCTCGTCGGCGGTGGCGAGTTGGGTGACGGCGAGCAGACCGGTGCGCTCGGCGAGGGCTGGGGCGACGCCATCGCCACCTCGATGTGGAGCGACCCGGTCTACGGCGAGTACGCCAACGGTGAGCCGACGGGCGTCCGCCGCTTTGCCTACGACGACAGCCCGCTCACCTACGGTGACCTCTGCGAGGGTGGGTGCGAGGTTCACAATGACGGCGAGATCTGGGCCACTGCCATGTGGAACATGCGCACAGCCCTCGTTGGCGCGCACGGCAACGCCACCGGTAAGCAGCAGCACGAGCAACTCATGGTCGACGGCATGAAGATGACCCCGTCGACCCCGGACTTCCTGGACGCTCGCGACGGCATCCTCGCCGCCGACCGGGCCGACTACGGCGGCGCCAACCAGTGCCTGCTGTGGGGCGTCTTCGCCTCCCGCGGCATGGGCGCAAGCGCCTCCTCGCCCAGCCAGGGCGAGGCGAACCCGGCGACCGACTACCCCGCGAGCTGCGCACCCACCGCCGATGCGGGCGGACCTTACACCACCAAGGAGGGCTCCGACGTCCGGCTGGACGCGAGCGGCAGCAGCAGTCCGGCCGGAGGCGCCTCCTACGCCTGGGACCTCGACGGTGACGGCGCGTACGACGACGCCACCGGAGTCAGTCCGCTCTTCGACCGGGTGGGCCAGGATGGTACGTACACCGTCGGTCTGCGGGTGGGCAACGCCGCCGGATCGGACACGGACACCGCGACCGTGACCGTGACCAATGTCGCTCCCGCCATCACCTTCACGGTCAAGGGGCCGCGGGAGGAAGGCGGCAAGCTCACCGTCAGCGGTACGGTCACCGACCCCGGCTGGCTCGACCCGCTCACCGCCACCATCGATCACGGTGACGGCAAACCCGTACCCCTTCCCGGCCAGTTGGAGAACACCCGGCCGGATGCCACCCTCACCTTCAGCAAGGAACTGGTCTTCGGCGACAACGGCACCTTCACCGTGAAGGTGTGCGGCAGCGACGACGACACGACGACCTGCCAGGATGCCGAGATCACCGTGGTGAATGTCGACCCGACCGCAGCGATCGACACCTCGGAGGCGGTCCAGCTGGCCGGCGGGAAGACGATCGTCGTCCATGCCGGGGAGGGGAAGGAGTACGCCGGGCGGGTCACCGATCCCGGCAGCGACGATGAGACCATGACCTGGGCGTGGGGCGACGGCACACCCGACACCAGGACCACGTCGCTCGTCAATCCACCGGGCACCGACCCGGCCCGCAGCCCCAGTGTCCAGCCGCGCGACGTGACCGACACCCAGGGGCACACGTACGACAAGCCGTGCCTGTACGACCTTTCGTTCACGGCCCGCGACGACGACGGCGGCACCGGCTCCGACCGGACCCCGCTGATCGTCCAGGGCAACGCGCCGCTGTCGCTGCTCGCCGACGTCTGGTACGTCAAGTATCTGACCGGAGACCTCACAGGCCTCGGCAAGGAGCGGCTCGATTGCTACCTGAAGATCGTCCAGCACTCGAGTGCGGTCTTCTCCGAGACCCGCGACGTGTCCACGCAGGAGAAGGCGGCGCAGACACTCTTCCTCTCCCTGCTCGACCCGGAGCGCACCTTCGACCGCCAACTGCTGACTGCCTGGCTGAACTTCGCAAATGGGTCCTTCGACCCCGACGAACTGGTCGACACCAACAGTGACCTGAAGGCGGACACCCCCTTCCTGGAGGCGGTGCAGCATGCCGAGGCCGTACGGCTCGACCCGGATGCGACACGGCAGGAACGCGCCGAGCAGGTGGCGATCCTGACGTGCATCAACATCCCGCTCGTATGACGCGGATGCACATGTGCCGCGCGGCCGTCGTCACCCTGGTCCTCGGAGTGACGGCGGCCGCCTGTACGGGCTCGTCGGAGCCGGCTCCCGGTGGTGGAGGGACGACGGAGCCGAGCTCGGGATCCAGTGCCCCGGCATCCCCCGCGCCCCCTCGGACGAGCGAGCCCGGTCCGTCGGCCTCGACGAGCATCCTCACCGAGGGCGACAGCGGGCGCACGGTGACCGTCGGCAGGGGTGGAACGGTGCAGCTGCGGCTCTCCGGCCGATGGCGCTGGGAGGCTCCCTCGGTCGACGGCGACAGCATTGTGCTCGTACGGCTCGACTACGAATCCGATCCCGGCTTCCGTGCTTGGGAGGTGCGCGCGGTCCACCCGGGCGACGCTGTCATCCAGGCCAACGGACGGCCGGGGCCCAGGAGCTTCCGTATGGCCGTGCACGTCGTCGGCTGACCGGTCGGCGCATCACCTTCACCGTCGCCTCCGCATGACCATCGCCGCCCGACAGCGAACACGGCAAGGCGTCGACACGAGGGAGGAGCTACTTGCACACGACTGGTGAGCCGGAACTGGCTGTGTATCAGCGCCGCCTGACACAGCTGCTCAAGGGTGACGACCGGCAGAACTTCCAGGCCCTGATGGTCCAGGCCCGGCATATCACCACCCGGTCGTACGAGACCGGTCTCTACGACCACCAGCAGACCTTCCGTCTCCTCTGGCACCACCTGGAGCACACCGGCCACCTGCGCCGCGCCCACCACGACGCCCGCGACCGTCTCGCCACCCGACGGGTGACCGCGGAGGAGGCCGAGGAGGTCGAACTCTTCCCCACCCTCTACGCCCGAGTCCGGGCCGGCACCACCGGCTGACCAATCACCTGCAGCACCGGCAGGGGGCCCGGTGCCGCCCGTCCCACGCCCGACATTGCCTCGCCGCGGCCTGCCCCGCCATCGCCATCGTGACCAGGAGGACCACCACGGGACGCCGTTCCCCGCTCACCCACGCACCTCGCCCCGCGGCTGGGGCTCACCGCCAGGTGTGCTTGAACGACAACGCGCGGCAGGCTGTTGACCCCACAGGTCAGGGCGGATGTCGAAAGGCCCGGCCGCGGGGGATTGCGGGGGCGCGCTTCAGGAGTGCGCCCGGGTGGGCGACGCCTCGAAGGCGCCGTCCCGGGCCTGACCTTCATGGAACTTTTATCGGCACGCACAAGGTCACCAGCCATGGTCAGCCGCGCGAGGTGGTTTCCCGGACCCAGGGCAGTGCGAACCGCTCCGTCAGCACCAATGCGAAGTAGAGCAGTATGCTCATGAGCCCGATCAGGATGATCGCCGCCCAGGCAGTGGCGGTGTCGCCGACCCCGCCGGCCTGCACGATCAGATAGCCCAGCCCGCTCTCACCGGCCTGGAACTCGCCGATGACCGCGCCGATCGCGGCGAGCGGCATGGCCACCTTCAGCCCGACGAAGATCTGCGGCAGCGCGGCGGGCAACCGTACCTTCCGGAACGCCTGCCAGCGCGAGGCGTTCAGCGAGCGCGCCAGCTCGGCCAGGTCCGCCGGGGTCGACGTGAGGCCGGTCGCGGTGGAGAGCACGATCGGGAAGAAGCAGAGCAGAAAGACCATGGTCAGGACCGGCTTTGCTCCCCAGCCGAGCGCCCCCACGAGCAGCGGCCCGAGCGCGATCTTCGGAACTGCGTTGACGGCGACCAGCAGCGGCGTGAACATCCGCTCCAGTAATGGCGAGCCGGCCAGTGACAGTCCGATCAGAACTCCGGAGGCGGTGGAGAGCACGAAGCCTACAAGCGTCTCCACCGTGGTGTCGCCGGTGTGCTCCAGGAACCGGGCCGGGGCTGCTGTGAACGCCGAGAGCACGGCACCGGGCGGAGGCAGTACCACCGGGTGGACCACCTCCAGCACCGACGTGAGCAGCCACCACACCCCGAGGGCGACCAGCAGCCCGGCCGAGGGCAGCAGCACGGCGCCGGCCCCCGCCCCGCGGTGTAGGCCGGATCGCGGCACCGGCACCGGGCCCGCTGCTGAGGTCTGCTGCGGCGGCGAGAGTTCGGTCATCCCATCCTCCTCGGGCCGCCCCTGCACCTCCTTTTACTCGGGCCGCTCAGCGCGGAGTCGAGGCGGTAGTGCCGGTGTTCCCCGCCGGCCGCCGGCAGGGAACGCACGTTCGGGCAACCAGTGTGATCAGGCTTTCGGTACGAGGTCGAAGTCGATGATCTGCTCAGGGGTCATGCCCTGCGGCAGCGCACCCGCGTCCTGCAGGATCGCGATGCTTCTCGCGACCCGTCCGGAGTCCAGCGTCCCGATCGCGGTGCCGGAACCGCCAGGCGTGACGTACGCGGCCATCAGGTCCAACTCGGCTGCCGCAGCAGCCGGGTTCGTGGCGTCCACGTTCTGCTCCAGGATCTCGGCGGCCTCCTTCGAGTTGGCCAGGCTGTACTCCAGGCCCTTGAGCAGCGCGGCGGCGAACCGCTTCACCATCTCCGGCTTCTGCTCGGCGATCTTCGTCGAGGTGATCAGTACGTTTCCGTAGAGATCGGGCATCACGTCGCTGTACGGCAACAGGACGGCCTTCTTCTTGGTCACCGCCTCGATGGTCGGCTTGCCCACCACGAACTGGCCGATGCCGTCCACCGAGCCGCTGGCGAGCGTGCCCATCAGGGTCTGCGCGTCGCCGTTGACCCAGGTCACCTTGTTGGCGTCCATCCCGGCCAGTCGGGCGTACGTCGGGAAGAGGTTGCGTACGACGGAGCCGGGTGTGTCGGCGAGACGCTTGCCCTCGAGGTCCTTCGGGGCGGCGATGCCCTTGCCCTCGGTGGTCGCGATCGCGGCCATGGTGCGCTGCTGGATGGCGGCCACCGCGACGAAGTCCTTCGCCTGGCCGCTGCCCATCTGCAGCAGACCACCCGTCAGGTCGATCGGGCCGAACTGCGCCTGGCCGCTCACGACGGCCGGAATCACGCCGCCGGTGCCCTGGCCCGGCTTGATGTCCACGTCGAAGCCGGCCTCCTTGAAGAACCCCTTGTCCTTCGCGACCCAGGCGTACGCGTCCCGGCCGAAGTTGCCGAACGAGGTCAGGTAGGTCACCTTCTCCAACCCCGTGCCGCCCGCACCGGCAGCCGTGTCGGAGTCCGATCCGTCGCACCCCGACGCCAGCCCCAGCGCCGTGGCCAGGGCCACCGCGGCGACCGTACGGGCGAGTCTGTTCATGCGCACCGTATTGTCCTTTCCGACCGCGGACCTGCGTCGGCGGAGGGGGTCGTCGAGACAGGACGGCGTAACGGAACCGCCGGAGTACATGACGCTTCGCGCGGGTAACAGCGTACGAGAACCCCGCCTGTGTGACACCTGGTTCGAAGAATTTTCTGACAGGACGACAGGTACCGCTGAGCCGCCTGGTCCGGCTAACCTGACCGGGAGTTACGAACCGGCCGCATGGTTCATCGCCAGTGGATGGGGGAGACCGCCGGATGATCAGACTCGCCGGTGCGTCCCGGACCTTCACCAGCCGGTCCGGTTCGACGGTGGCGCTCCAGGGCGTCGACCTCCACATTGCCGAGGGCGAGTTCGTGGCGGTGGTGGGCCGGTCCGGATGCGGCAAGTCCACACTGCTCCGGCTGATGGCCGGACTGCTGCCGGCCACCGAGGGTGAGATCACCATCGGCGGCGATCGAGTCACCGGAGCCCGGCGGGACGTCGCCATGCTGTTCCAGCGGCCGGCCCTGCTGCCCTGGCGGTCCGTCCTCGACAACGTCCTGCTGCCCGTGGAGATCTTCGGCTGGAGCAAGGCCGAGCACCGCGCCCGGGCGTACCGGCTGCTGGAAACGGCTGGCCTGGGCGGCTTCGAGAAGCACCGGCCGCACGAGCTCTCCGGCGGTATGCAGCAGCGTGTCTCGCTGTGCCGGTCGCTGATCGGCGAGCCCCGCGTGCTGCTCATGGACGAGCCGTTTTCCGCGCTCGACGCACTCACCCGCGCGGAACTCGCGGTGGAGCTGCAGCGGGTCCACATGGAGAACTCCGCCACCGTCGTCTTTGTCACCCACTCGATAGACGAGGCCGTGCTGCTCGCTGACCGTGTGGTGGTGCTCAGCCCGCGCCCGGGCCGGATCCGCAAGGTGGTCGACGTCGACATTCCCCGGCCGAGGACGCTGGGCCGTACCGCGCATCTCGGCGAAGTGGCCCGGTGCAGCGCCGACCTGCACGAGCTGCTGATGGAACGGGACATGTCGGCGCCGACCGGAACGGAAGGGCGATGACCGTGCGGATCTGCGTCTTCACCGAGCCGCACCGCGGCGCCGACTACGACGATCAGCTGCGCTTCGTACGACTCGTCGAGGCCGGCGGATTCGAGGGCTTCTTCCGGGCCGACCACTACCAGGCGATGGGCGCCGATCCCGGGCTGCCCGGCCCTACCGACGCGTGGCTGACGCTGAGCGCGCTGGCCCGGGAGACCTCCCGGATCCGGCTGGGCACCCTGGTCACGTCGGCCACCTTCCGGCTGCCCGGCCCGCTGGCCGTGATGGTGGCGCAGGTCGACCGGATGAGTGGCGGACGGGTAGAGCTGGGCATCGGCGCCGGCTGGTACGAACGGGAGCACAGCTCGTACGGCATCCCGTTCCCGGCCGTCGGCGAGCGCTTCGACCAGCTGGAGGAGCAGCTGGCCGTGATCACCGGCCTGTGGCGGACACCGGTCGGCGAGAGTTTCAGCTACCGCGGCGACCACTACCGGCTGGTCGACGCGCCCGCCCTGCCGAAACCGGTGCAGGTGCCGGGGCCGCCGATCATCGTCGGGGGCCGCGGCCCCAAGCGCACCCCGGCGCTGGCCGCCCGGTACGCCGACGAGTTCAACATGCCCTTCAAGTCGGTGGCAGAGACGGCGCAGGCGTACCAGCGGGTGGCCGAGGCATGCGACCGGACCGGCCGGGCCGACGCCGGTCGGCCACCGCTGGTGCTCTCGGCCGGTGTCGTGGTCGCGATCGGCCGTACCGACGCGGAGGCGCAGCGGCGGGCCGCCCCGCTGCACGTCAAGAGCGCACTGCCGCCGGAGGATCCGGTGGTCGGATCCCCGGCCCAGCTCGTCGAGCGGCTCGGCGAGTTCGCTGCGATCGGCGCGAGTCGGATCCATCTGCGCCTGACCGACTTCACTGATCTCGACCACCTGGAACTCATCGCGAGTGAGGTGCTCCCGCAGCTGGAGGACGTGAAACCCGGGGCACCCTGAGCTTGCCGAAAACCTCATCCCCCAGGTGAAGAGCGCCCCGGTAGCCCCTGCGTTTCACTTGCGGCGGTGTCCGGATCTTGAGCGGGAAAGCGAGAGTGCCTCTGACGCGTAAATAGCAGCAGTTCAGGGTGGGTGTGGGCAGGGTTGGGTGCCCGGTGGCCGCGGAGGGGCGCCGGGTGTCCCGGTTGCCGGTGGCCCAGGGAGCTGAGGACCCGCCCAGCAGCCCCGGGGGTGAGCCGCCCGGAGTGAAGCGGGACGAAGTCCCGGACCACCCGGGCAGGGTGGACTTTCGGCCGGTGCTCCGACATTCTGTGCGGACCTTGATCGCGGTTCGGCGTCGATCCGCGAGTCCGTCCTTGCCTCCGTCCGCGAGTCCGTCCTTCGTGCACAAGGGGAACTCTCATGAGCTCGTCCCGCCTGCCCTCCCGCCGGATCGCCGTGATCTGCGCGGCCGTCGCGCTTGCACTCCCGCTCAGTGCCTGTAGTAGCAGCAGTGACGGCGCGACCGTCAAAGGTGCAAAGCTGGTCAAGTCCGGCCAGATAACTACCTGTACGCACTTGCCGTACGCGCCCTTCCAGTCCGAGAAGGACGGAAAGGTGGTCGGTTTCGATGTCTCGATGATCGATCTGGTCGCCGAGGATCTGGGTGTCAAGCAGGTCGTCGTGGACAAGTCGTTCGAGACGATCAAGACCGGAGCCGACCTCAATGCCAGTGTCTGTGACGTGGCCGCCGCCGGCATGACGATCAACGACGAGCGCAAGCAGAACCTGGACTTCTCCGTACCGTACTTCGACGCCACCCAGGCCCTGTTGGCCCGCAAGGGCGTCAAGGCGGCGACCGTCGAGGACATCACCAAGCAGAAGCTCAAGCTCGGTTCCCAGTCCTCCACCACCGGCGAGGAATTCGCCCATGAGCACGGCGCCGACCCGCAGTCCTTCGAGAGCTCCGATGCCGAGCTCAACGGACTGCGCACCGGCCAGGTCGATCTCATCGTGCAGGACTACCCGGTCGTGCAGAACTGGCTCAAGGACCCCGCCAACTCGGCCAAGTTCGAGATCGTGGGCAATCTCGACACCGGTGAGCAGTACGGCTTCGCGGTGCGCAAGGGTGGCAACCCCAAGCTTCTCGCGGCGATCGACCAGGCCATCAAGGACTCGAAGTCCGACGGCACGTACAAGAAGCTGTACGAGCAGTGGATCGGGCCCATGCCGAAGGGTGTCGACGCCCAGTGACCACCCTGATCACCGGTAAGGACCGGGAGGAGACGGCTGCGCGGCCCCGGATGTCACCGCGACGCCGGCGCCGTATCTCCCGTGGGGTGCAGTACGCCGTCTTCGTGGTCGCCGTGGTGGTCGTGGGCGCGCTGGCCGACTGGCAGCAGCTCCAGGAGCAGTTTCTGGACCTGTCGGTCGCCCAGCGGCTCTTCCCCGAACTCATCACGGTCGCCCTGCTGAACACCGTGGTGTACACGCTGACCGGCTTCGGCGTCGGACTCGTACTGGGCCTCGTGGTGGCCCTGATGCGGCTGTCGTCCGTTGCGCCGTACCGCTGGCTCGCGATGGCGTACATCGAGTTCTTCCGCGGCCTGCCCGCCCTGCTGATCTTCATCTTCGTCGGGGTGGGTGTTCCGCTCGCCTTCCCGGGGATCGTCTTCCCCGGGGAGACCTACGGGCAGGTTGCCTGCGCCCTGGGTCTGGTCTCCGCCGCGTACATGGCCGAGACCATCCGTGCGGGCATCCAGGCCGTACCGCGCGGCCAGCTGGAGGCGGCGCGCACGCTGGGCATGTCGCACGCCACCGCGATGCGGTCGATCGTGGTCCCTCAGGCCTTCCGGATCATCGTGCCGCCGCTCACCAACGAAATGGTCCTGCTCTTCAAGGACTCCTCGCTGGTGCTCTTCCTGGGCGTCACACTTCAGCAGCGTGAACTCACGAAGTTCGGGCGCGACTTGGCCAGTACGACGGCCAACACCACCCCCATTTTCGTCGCGGGCCTGTGCTACCTCCTGGTCACTGTCCCGCTCGGCTATCTCGTACGGCGCCTCGAGGCCCGTCATGCACAGGCGAGGTGATCACGGGATGGCGGACATGACTGCGGCGATCGAGATCCAGGGGCTGCACAAGTCGTTCGGCGACGTCGAAGTGCTCCGCGGTATCGACTTCACGGTCGCGCCCGGCGAGGTCGTATGCGTCGTCGGCCCCTCGGGGTCGGGGAAGTCGACCCTGCTTCGCTGTGTGAATCTTCTGGAGGAGCCGACCAGCGGCACGGTCACCGTCGGCGGTGTCGACATGACCGATCCGGACATCGATCTGGACGCGATGCGCCGCCGGATCGGCATGGTCTTCCAGCAGTTCAACCTCTTTCCTCATCTGAACGTCCTGGACAACCTGACGATCGCTCAGCGTCGGGTTCTCGGACGCGGCAGGGAGGAAGCCGACCGCATCGCCCGGGAGAACCTCGCCAAGGTCGGCCTGGCCGACCGCGAGGACAGCTTCCCCTCCCAGCTCTCCGGCGGCCAGCAGCAGCGTGTGGCCATCGCGCGGGCCCTGTCGATGGGGCCCGGGCTGATGCTCTTCGACGAGCCGACCAGCGCGCTCGACCCCGAACTGGTGGGCGACGTACTGGGGGTCATGCGCACCCTGGCCGACGAAGGCATGACGATGATGGTCGTCACCCACGAGATGGGCTTCGCCCGCGACGTCGCCGACCGCGTGGTCTTCATGGACGGCGGCCGAGTGGTGGAGGAGGGCGCCCCGGAGGATGTACTGGCCCGGCCGGAGCACCCCCGGACCAAGGCCTTCCTCGCGCGGGTCCTGCACCCGGACGCCGTGCAGCCCGAGGCCTGACACAACCGACTTCCGGACACGCGTCAGGGGCCGTCCGGAGACGGCCCCTGACACTGTCCTGTGATTGCTCCTTGCTACTTACGCAGCTCGACCGTGAAGCCGTGGTCCGTGGAGACGGACCGCGTCTTGATCTCCGTGATCCCGGTCGCCGGGTCCGTGTACCAGCCGGACTCGGCCGAGGCGAGCGCCGTCGCGGAGTCCAGTTGCTGGAGGCGGCCGCCGTTCATGACCACCAGCGACGGTGCGTCCTTGCCGTGCACGGTGAACCGGTATGCCCGGGTGGCCGGCTTTTCCTTGTAACTCCCCACGCTCGCACCGACCTTGATGAGGGTGCTCGCCTCTCCGTCGGTGGGTGCCTGCACGCGTACGTGTTGCGTCGCCGAGGCGCCCTCGGCGAACTTCCGGGTCACGCCGTCGTCCTCGTAGAGCGTGTACGTGCTCGTGCCCTGCGGGTACAGGTCGTAGTCCAGCTCGCTCCGGTCCCGGGTCTGCCAGGACGTCGTGCCCTTCGGCCACATCGGCACGATGGAGCCGCCCTTGACGAACAGGGGCAGGGTGTCGATCGGGGCGTGGTAGCCGTTGACCGTGGTCGGTCCCTCGTACGTCTTCCCCGTCCAGTAGTCGGTCCAGGTGCCCTTGGGCAGGTAGATGCCGTTACGGGTGTCGGAGTCCTCGTAGACCGGGGCCACCAGGAAGTCGGAGCCCGCCAGGTACTCGTACTTGGCGTTCGCGCCCAGGGTGTCGGGGTCGTCCGGGTACTCCAGCCACAGCGGGCGGACCGAGCCCACGCCGGTCTTCGCGGCCTCGGCGGACAGGGAGTAGAGATACGGCAGCAGCCGCTCCCGCAGCTGGAGGTACTTGCGGTTGATGGAGGTGTACGGCTCGCCGTCCACCCACGGCTGCTGGTTGATCTTCTTCTTGGTGGTGAGGTCCGTCGCCCAGCCGTCCATGGTCATCAGGGCCGGGAGGAACGACTTGGCCTGCAGGTCGCGGGCGTACATCTTGGCGTCGTGGCGGTAGATGCTGCCGACGTCACCGGTGTTGTACGCGATGCCGGACATGGTGGCCCCGGCGTACGTCGGGATCTGCCAGCGGACGAAGTCCCAGGACAGGGACTGGTCGCCGCTCCACAGCACGCCGCAGCGCTGCGCGCCCGCCCAGGAGACGGGCAGCCAGACGAAGCCGCGGGCGTCGCTGTTCTCCTCGATGCCGGACTTGGCCTTGTCGCAGGCGTCGAGCGCCTTGCCGTATCCCTGGCCGACCCAGGCGACGTCGAGCTTCGCGACCCGCTGGCCCGCCTTCACCTGGTCGGCGAGCTTGTCCAGGCCGTTCTGGGTCCACAGGCCCAGCTGGGCGTTGTGGTCCTGGAGGCCCTTGGCGGTCTCCTGCAGATTCTCGTAACCGCAGCCGTAACCGTCGTTGACGAGCATCCAGCCCAGCGGCATCTGGTTCTGCGTATAGCCGTCGGCGACCTTCAGCGCGTCCAGGGTGTGGCGCTCGCCCTGGTTGGCGTTGTGCAGGTAGCAGTCGGCGTCACCGGGTTCGAGGCCGTACACCGGCGGCATGAACGGCTTGCCGACCAGGGCGGTGTACTTGCCGATCACCTCCTTCGCGTCCCCGATGAAGTAGTACGCGTCGAGGCGCCGTTCCTGCTGACCGGTCTGGACCGGGGAGCCGAAGTGGTAGACGCCGGGCGCGAAGGTGTTGCGGTAGACGCCGTAACCGGCACTGGAGAGGTAGAAGGGCTGGGAGTTGTTGTAACCGCCCTCGTTCCAGTTGGTGTTGTTGGCGACGAACACCGTCTTGTCGCGGTGCGAGAAGCTGCCGTTCTGCTCGCCGCCACCGAAGAACTGCTCGTCCGCGCCGCGCTCCAGACTCTGCCGCATTCCTCCGGTGGACCAGCGCAGGGGCTTGTCCTCCTGCCAGATCCGGGTCCGGTTGTCGGCCTTGTAGAGGCCGAAGCGCAGCGGCTTCTTGTAGACGCGGAGTACGGCGTCAGGGGAGCGGACTCCGTAGTAGTCGCCCTTGTCGAAGGTGCTGGTGTGCTTCTCCAGGGCGGGTTGCTTGCGGATGATCGCCGCTCCGGCCGGGTCGGTGAACTCTCCGGACGGCGTGGCCTGGAGGCGCAGTTGACCACTGGTCAGGAACTCGGCTTTCGCCTTGAGCTCTCCGGCCTCGATGGAGTAGCTGCCGTTGCCCCCGCCGAAGGAGGTCAGGTTCCCCGAGTCGGTCGTCTCCGGAAGATACGCCTTGCCGGTGAAGGAGTTGTCGGTGACGTCGTACGGCACGACGATCACGTGGTACGTCCCACTGGCCCGGGGGATCACCGTGGCCTCGGGGTCGGCCGTGCCCGCGCTGGAGGCGACCTGCTTGCCGGCGGAGTTGTAGATGTACATGTCGAAGTCTTCGGCGGGCTTCTGCCACTCGATGGAGATCGGCACCCCGCCCTCCGGGTTGTCGTCCCAGTAGCCCTCGGGTGTCGACACGGTGAGGTCGAAGCGGTCGCAGACCTTGTTGTCCGGGTCCTCGGCGGCGGACGGGCACTCCTTGGGGCCGCCGACCGTCCCCTTGGGGTAGACGGGGCTCTGCCAGGTGACGCTCTTGTGGGCCTCGTCGAGCACGGCGCTCGCGGGGGTCGCCGCGTGGGCGGACTCGGCCGGGGCGCCGAGCAGGGCGGCGGCCAGGGCGGCGACGAGCCCCGTTGTGGCCAGGGCGGTCCAGCGGGACCGGTGTTGAAGTCTTCGCATGGGATGCATCCCTTTCGAACCAAGCACTGAATGTTTGCAAATGCTTGAACATGCGTGAGTTCGCGCAACTTATCGCACGAGGATTCACCCTTATGCAGGTGCATGTCAACGGTCCGGGGGCGGGATCGTCGGCGGTGTGGAAGGAGCGGTGCGCTGGGGGAGTTCGCCCCGCTTGTGATCAAACGTGCTTCACTGTCGGCTTCTTGTGATCGCCAAAGTGCCGAGATCGGTCGCGACTGACGCCTGAACCTTCACTCGACATCCCTATAGTGGTGTCGCGTTGATCTTGGGTCCGCAACGCGAAGCCGCCGCCACAGGAGTCAGTTCGATGACGCGCCTCTCTTCCGCCGTGCCCGCGCCCGACCCCGAAGCACCCACCGGCGGTGGCTGTCCGGTACGGCACGGCTCGGCCGCGGTGCCACTCAGCGGTCCCGAATTCCATACCGAGCCCCAAGCCCTCTACCGCACCATGCGACGTGATCACGGTCCCGTCGTCCCCGTCGAGCTGCCCGGCGGGTTCCCCGCCTGGCTGGTCATCGGATACCGGGAACTCCACCAGGTCACCAGTGACGGCGAGTTGTTCCCCCGGGACGTCGGGCTGTGGAACCAGTGGGAGAACATTCCCGAGGACTGGCCACTGCTCCCGATGGTCGGTCGCCCCATGCCGTCGATCTACTTCACCGCGGGCGCCGAGCACCGCCGCCACGCCGACATGGTGGGGCCGGCCCTGGAGCGTGCCGATCCGTTCGAAATCCGGCGCCACTGCGAGGAGTTGGCCGACCGGCTCGTCGACGCCGTCTGCACGCGCGGCGCGGCCGATCTGGTGGCCGAGTTCGCCGAGCCGCTGCCCGTCCTGGTCCTCGCCAGGCTCGTCGGCTTCCCGGACGCGGAGGGAGCGGACATCGCGCAGGTGCTGAAGGACCTCGCCGACGGCGGTCCCGAGGCGCAGAGTGCGCATGTGCGGTTCGGGGAGCACATGCAGCGGCTGGTCGCGGCCAAGCGTGCCGTGCCCGGAGACGATGTGACGTCCAGGATGCTGGCGTACCACGAACCGTTCACCGACGAGGAATACGTTCTCGACCTGATGGCCATCACGGCCGCCGGACATCTGACCACCGCCGACTGGATCAGCAACTCCCTGCGGCTGATGCTCACCGACGACCTGTTCGCCGACTCCCTGGCCGGGGGCCGGCACAGTGTGGCCGAGGCGATGAACGAGGTTCTCTGGGAGGAGAGCCCGACCCAGATCCTCGCCGGCCGCTGGGCCTCCCGCGACACCCGGCTCGCCGGCCGGAACATCCGCGCCGGGGACATGCTGCTCCTCGGCCTCGGGGCAGCCAACTCCGACCCGCACGTACGGCAGCGCATCGCCACCGAGGGAATGTCCGGACAGGGCGGCAACAGTGCCCACCTGGCCTTCAGTCACGGCGAGTACCGCTGCCCGTTCCCTGCGCAGGAGATCGCCGAGACCATCGCCCGTACCGGTATCGAGGTGCTCCTCGACCGGTTGCCCGACCTCGCCCTCGCGGTGCCCGCGCAGACGCTCGTCCGGCGGCAGTCCGCCTTCCTGCGAGGGATGACCTCGCTGCCCGTCCAGTTCACGCCCGTACGCATGACAGGAGACTTCTCTTGAACTGTCCTCACGCCGCCGCTCACGAGGCCACTCCGGGGGGCGGGGCCGTGGTCATCGACCCCATGGTCCAGGACCTGGACGGAGAGACGGCACGCCTGCGCGAGGCAGGGCCGCTCGCCAGGATCGAGCTGCTCGGGGTTCCTGCCTGGACCGTCACCCGACATGCCGAGGCGCGTCAACTCCTCGTCGACCCGCGTCTGGTGAAGGACCTCGACGCCTGGGGGCTCTGGCAGAGCGGTGCGGTGACGCACGCCTGGCCGCTGATCGGCATGATCGATGCCGGGCGGTCCATGTTCACCGTGGACGGCGAGGAACACCGGCGGCTGCGCACCAAGACCTCCCAGGCGATCACACCACGCCGGCTGGAGGCCATCCGCCCGGACATCGAGAAGTTCACCGAGGAGCTGCTGGACGCCCTGGCCGAGCAGGGCAAGGACGGTGTCGTCGACCTCAAGTCCGTGTTCGCCCAGCCGCTGCCCATGCGGGTGGTCGGCATGCTGATGGGTGTGGACGAATCCGAGCACCCCATGTTGACGAAGAGGTACAAGGCCTTCTTCTCCATGCTCACCCCGCACGAGGAGCGGCTGGCCCTGCTCGCCGAGCTGGACGTCTTCTACGCGGCGCTCGTCCGCAAGAAGACCGCCCAGCCGACGGACGACCTCACCAGTGCGCTCATCCTGGCCGACGAGGGCGGAGAGCCGCTCACCGAGGAGGAAGTGGTCGGCAACCTCAAGGCCATGGTGGCGGCAGGTCACGAGACCACCATCGGGCTGATCCTCAATGCGGTACGGGCCCTGCTCGCCCACCCCGACCAGCTGCGCATGGTGCTCGACGGCGAGATCCCGTGGGAGACGGTGATCGAGGAGACGCTGCGCTGGGACACCCCCACCACCCATCTGCTGATGCGGTTCGCGACGGAGGACATCCAGGTCGGCGACCAGGTGATCGCCAAGGGGGAGGGCGTCGTCATCTCCTACCGGGTCATCGGCCGCGACGTCGAACAGCACGGGCCGGACGCCGACGCCTTCGACATCACCCGGCCCACGCCGATCCGCCACATGACCTTCGGTCATGGCCCGCACATCTGCCCCGGCGCGGCGCTCTCCCGGGTCGAGGCGGGGATCGCCCTGCCCGCGCTGTTCGGCCGCTTTCCCGGGCTGAGGCTCGCCGTGCCGGACAAGGAGCTCCGCAAGCTGCCGGTGATGACGCAGAACGACATGGAGTCCTTCCCTGTGCTGCTGAACGGCTGAACGGGAAGAACACGGGCTGCCCGCCGTCGCCGCGCATCTCGGGGCGACGGGGGCAGCCCACACGGAACAGGGATGATCGCGGCGCCTCCGGCCGGGTCGGCGCGGCGATCAACAAGTCGGTGATCGCACTGAAGAAGCGGTGGGACGGCAGCTCCGCCGGATGCGGCACGGCCCCGAGCACGGCGGCCGATCAAGGGGTGTCCATGTGGTGCGCCGACCTGTGTGCTCGCGGGCACGGTCGGCCTATCGTGGGAGTGGGCCGCCCCGACCGCGCGCTACGTCTGCGGCCGGGGGGTGAGGAGGGCGAGGATGGGTCAACGGGCCTGGGAATGAACCTGGTTGCTGAAGATATGACGTGATAGCTTCGCGATCAGTTGTGGTGGAGGAAGTACCGGCTCAGCGGGGGATGGTCGGTGGTGGCACACGCGCCGCAAGGGCCGCGCGAGACCGATCCGTATCTGGTCGGGGCGCTGGTCGACGAATTATGCGCGCTCGACTGTGTGCGCGATCCGGATCAGTGCATCCACTTCGTGGCGCTGGTAGCCATGCAGCTCCGGATGGAGATCAACTACCTGCGCAAGAACCCGCGCGTCGACATGCTGTCCCTGGTCATGGATGTCCTGAAGCGCGAAGGCGGACTCGACGCGCTGGTCTTCGGTGTGAGTGTCGCCTCCGGCCCCGAGGACTCGGCGCGGCTGGCCAGGCTCGCCGGAACCGCCTGGCCCGACGAGACGGTTGCCGAGCTGCCCCTGGTGTTCGCTGACACCGCTGTTCAGGAGATCGGAGGGTTGCTCGCCGAGGTCCGGGACTTCGACGGCGGCCGCGTGCACGCGATCCTCGGTCATGAGCTCGGCGTCGACATTCCCTACGGGCTGAGCCCCCCCAAGTGCTTCGACTATCTGAGGGACGTCAACGCACAGGCCGACGGACTGCCCCCGGCTGTGGTTCTGGTGGAGGTGATCGCCATCGACCAGGAGGCGATCCTCGGCGAGAGGCTCAGGGACTGGTCGGACCGATGGGCCGCCGAGGCCGGTGCCGATGCGGTGGGCGCGCTTCAGGAGCGCCGGCGCGCGATCGCTGCTCTGCCGAGGACCGACCCGGAAGTGCCACGCTCTCTCGTCGTGATGGTGGAGCCGGCCGATGACGGTTCGGCCGATATATACGTACGTCATTGGGTCAATGCGGCACCGGGCTACTGGGAGCCGGTGGCGGGTGTTGTGGAGCGCGCGACTCTCGACACCCTGGCGGTGGCGGTCGAACGTGCCATCCACCGTGGTGAGGCCCGATGGGCCGATGTGCCGGACACGGAAAACGAACCTCCCGTACAGGTCGAGTTCGTACTTCCGTTCCAGTTACTCAATCACGACATGGCTCGGCTCGAGCTGGGTACGCGCTCTCATGACGCGCTGCCGATAGGCCTCCGCTACCATATTCACCTGCGGAGTCTGGAGCGTATGCGAACCCGTGACCCCGGGCAGCTGAGGCGGTGGCGGGCCCGATGGAAGCGGCTCAAAACGGCCGGTGCCGCCGAGGCGTTCCGCTGGCGCAGCTCGGAGGCCGGGCAACTCGACCGCTGGCGTGCCGCGCTGGCATCGGAGCCACAGCTGACCGCGGTCATACTCGACGTGCCCGCCCTACCTGGCCATGGTCTGGAGGCGCTCGTCGCCGCCATCGCCGAGGGGGTGGGCCTCGCCGCGTGGGACCGCAGGCCGGACAGTCCCGCGCAGTCGGGTGAGGTGCTGACGCTGTTGCTCGGGCACAATCCGGCCCAACTGGCGTCCAAAGTACGTCAGTTGCGTAAAGGCGCTGAGGAACTGGATGGCGGCAGCCTGCTATTGGGAAGACACATTGCGTTCTTCTGGGACGATCCCAACCGCCTGGTCGACTGTGAGGAGTTGACAGCATGACCGAGCAGGACACGACCGCCCTGCCTGTGATGCCGCCTTCCTGGAGGGTGTTCCACGCAACGGGACAGGCTCCTGCCGGAGAGCCGCCGGGGCTTCCGTCCCCGCCGCCCTGGAGAGTCTTCTCGGGGAGCCCCCTGCAGCCGGCGCCACCCGACGACGCGCAGGCCGCCCTGCGCCGCCTCGGGGTCGTACAGGACGGTCCGCAGCTGCGCGAGGAGGAGATCGACGCCGTCAATGCGGCGCTCCTGCTGCGCCGACCGTTGCTGATCACCGGACCGCCCGGGGTGGGCAAGTCGACCCTCGCGTATCTGATTGCCCGTGAGCTGGGGCTCGGGCGGGTGCTGCCGTGGAGCATTGTCAGCCGGACGACGCTGCGTGGCGGGCTCTACGAGTACGACGCCATCGGGCGGGCGCAGGCCATCGCGGCCTGGCGGGCAGGCGGCGAGACACGGGCCGATGTGCCGGAGGGCGACCACGGCAGCGCGCCCGACCTCGGGGACTTCCTGACCCTCGGCCCTCTGGGCACGGCGCTGCTCGCATACGAGCGACCGCGCGTCCTGCTGGTCGACGAACTGGACAAGAGCGACATCGACCTGCCCAACGACCTGCTGCACGTCCTCGAGAACGGCAGCTTCGACATTCCGGAACTGGTGCGCACCAGCGTGGCGGAAGTGTCGGTCTTCACTGATGATCCCGAACGCCGGGCCGTCGTGCGAGGAGGCCGCGTCGAGTGTGTGGAATTCCCCGTCGTCGTGATCACCAGCAACGGCGAACGTGAATTCCCGGCCGCTTTCCGGCGCCGCTGCCTGCCCCTGGAGATGCGCCCGCCCAGCCGGGAGCAGCTGATTGCCATCGTGGTCAGCCATTTGCGTCAACGACCGGAGGGAGTCGAAGTACTGGTGGACGAGTTCGAGAGGCGGCTGCACGGCGGTGGCACCCAGTCGGTGGATCAGCTCCTGAACGCCGTGCAACTCACCACGGCCAACGGATTCCAGGCCGATGCGGACGGGCGTAAGCTCATTGAGATGCTGCTCCGCGACCTCTCGAAAGGCCGCTGATGAACGGCTCGCCACGGGAGCGTGCTCCGGACGTGCCGGCCTTGTCGAGCCACACCGCCACCCATGACGCGGACGGCGGCCCGAGCTGGCAGGACATCGCCGACGCCGCCTGGCTGGCCGCGGCATGGCACGTGTCCGGGCGGACCTCGGGCCAGGAGCCGGACACCCCTGAACAGTTATCCGGTGAGCCGGAGCCGGACCTACCCTCCGATGTCGCCGCCCCTCCTTCGGGTGAAGTTTCGCCGGACGTGGTGGCCGCTGGGAGCATGATCGGCCTCGACCCGCGAGAGCTGGCGCTGAAAGCCGTCGAAGAGACCCGGAGCAGCCTGCCGAAGGCGGTGCTTCCGGCGGCGCCGCGACCGGTGCGACGCGTGGTGCCGCTGCCACTGGCGAAGGCGCTGCGGGGGCTCGGCCGACGTGTGCCTTCGCGCTACCTGAACCGTCTCGACGAGCCGCGCACCGCCGAGTGCGGTCTGAGTGACGGGCTGTGGATTCCCTACCTCGAGCCCGTACAGGAGCGTGCCTTCGACCTGATGCTGCTCGTCGACAATGCGCCCAGCATGCCCGTGTGGAACAGCACCGTCCGCCGATTGGCCGATGAGGCGGTGCGCAGCGGCGCGTTCCGCGACGTCCGTACGGTCGAGGTGGCGCTCCCCGGGCGGGGCATGCCGGTCCTGCGCTGGCCGGGCGACCGGCACGCCGACCCGGCGGAGCTGCTCGACGGGCGCGGGTCACGGCTGTTCCTCGTCGTCACCGACGGGCTGGCGGCGGGCTGGGCCGGGCGGGAAGCCGACGAACTGCTGGGGCGGCTCTCGGCCGGCGGTCCGACGGCCCTCGTCCATCTGCTTCCCCCGTATCTGCGCCACAGGTCCTCGCTCTACCCCTTCCGCGCCCAGCTGGACGCGGCCGGATTCGGGGCGCTCAACCGGCACTTCCTCTGTCGTCCTCCCCACGGCGTGCCCGATCAGGCGCACCTGCTGCCCGACCAGGACGACGGCTCCGTACCGGTTCCGGTGCTCAGCCTTCGCCCCGGCTCGTTCCGGGCCTGGGCCGATCTCGTCACCGGTGAACGCGGTGTCCGGCGTACGCTCCCGGTGGTCCTGGCCGGAGCGCTGGCCAAGGGCGTGCCGGCGCCGGGTCTGCGGGCACCGAGGATCGACGGGCCCCGCGCGGCGGCAGCCGCCGTACGCAAGTTCGTGTCGCTGGCCAGTCCGCTCGCGCGGCAGCTGGCCGTGCTGCTGGCCGTCGCCCCGCTGCGATTCGATGTCATCGAGGAGCTGCGCGACCGGGCCTTTCCCGAGTCCGGGCCCGATCATTTGGCCGAGATCCTCATGGGCGGCCTCATCGACTGGGAGCGCGACGGCGAGGGCCGCCCCGACTTCGCCGAAGGCGTCCGGGAGGCGCTGCTGGCGACCAGCAACCGCACCCAGCTGGCCCGGGCCGTCGGTCTTGTCGCGGAGTCGCGGGCCGGCCAGGCGCAGGGCATCAGGCTCCGGGCGGCGCTGCGGGACCCGGCGCAAGCGGCTCTCCCGGACACCACGGGCGGCCACACGTGGCTCCGCATCGAGCTGGCCGTACTGCGCGCCCTGGGAGGGCTGCCGTACCGACACCGGGCGGCGCGCCTGACCGACCGGCTGCGCGGTGCGGGGCAGACAACGGAGGCGACCAAAGATGATAAAGAGGCATTTGATGTGAATGCCCACGCGCCCCGGTCGCATCCGGCCGTTTCACCAGGAGGATCCGTGTCGCCCACGACACCCGTAACAGATGACCAGGATGCCCGGAGGGATGGCCCTGGAGTGGAAGTCACGACACCGGAGATGCGGTTCGTCCGGACCGGCCAGCCGAAGATCATGGGGAATGTACCGCCGAAGAACCCCAACTTCACTGGGCGCGAGAGCCTTCTGGCCGCTGTCGAACGGCAGTTGCAGGAGGACGAGACGACAGCCGTTCTCCCGCACGCGCTGCACGGCATGGGCGGTGTCGGCAAGTCCCAGATCGCCGTCGAGTACGTGTACCGCCACAGCGGCGAGTTCAACGTCATCTGGTGGATTCCGGCGGAACAGGAGAACCTGATTCTCGGCGCCCTTGCCGACCTTGCCCGCAGCCTGGGCCTGGAGGTGGGCCCCCAGGCCAACGCCGCGGTCCCGGCCGTGCGCGAGGCGCTCCGTACCGGCAAACCGTTCGACAACTGGCTGCTGGTCTTCGACAACGCCGAGGACATCGAGGTTGTGCGGGCCTACTTCCCCAACGGCGGCCCGGGAAAGATCATCGTCACCTCGCGCAACCGCGAGTGGGAACGGGTGGCGACTCCGCTCAGCGTCGACGTCTTCGACCGGGAGGAGAGCATCACCCTCCTGCAGCGCCGCGCCCGGGGCCTGAGCCGCACGGACGCGGACCGGCTCGCCGACGCCCTGGGCGACCTGCCGCTCGCTGTCGAGCAGGCGGGCGCATGGCACGCCGCCACCGGCATGCCCGTGGACGAGTACCTCGAACTGCTGGAACAGCACCGGCCCGAGATCCACGAACTCGCCCCGTCCCCCGACTACCCGCTGCCGGTCGCCGCAGTCTGGGACATCTCGCTCGGACGCCTGTCGCAGGACAGCCCGGCGGCCCGTCAACTCCTCGAGATCTGCGCGTGCATGGCGCCGGAGCCCATCCCGCTGAACATGCTCAGGGGCGGCCGGAACGTCGAGATCACGCCGGAGCTCGACCCGGTCCTGCGTGACCCGCTGCTGCTCGCCCGCGCCACCCGCGACCTGAGCAAGCTGTCCCTGGTGAGGCTGGACCACAAGACCGGCACGCTGCAGATGCACCGGCTGATGCAGAACGTCATCGTGGCCAGGCTGGATCCCGAGGAGCGGGCCAAGATGACACGAGCGGCCCACCTGCTGCTCACCACGGCCAAGCCCGGCGCCCCCGCGTCCCCTGACCAGTGGCCCGCCTACCAGGCGATCCTGCCACATGTCATCGCCTCCGGAGCGGTGGAGAGCTCCGATCCATGGGTCCGCGACCTCGTCTACGACATGGTGTTCTTCCTCTACTACTGGGGCGCGCACGAGTCGGGCGCGGCGCAGGCCCTGCAGGCGTGGACCGCCTGGCGCGCCCAGTCCGGCGACGAGGACCTGCACGTCATCAGGGTCACCAAGCTGCTCGGTTTCTATCTCCGGCTTCTCGGGCGTCCGGAGGAGGCGGTCGCCCACAACGAACGCGCCCTGGCGATCTCGCGCGGCGCGCAGATCCCGGACGAGGAACTCATCGACTCCATGTGGAATATGGCCGGGGCCCTGCGCCACCGGGGCGAGATCCAGGCGGCGTGCGATCTCGACGAGGAGGCCTTCACCAGGGCCAGCGATCTGTTCGGGCCGGAGGATCCGACGACCCTGAGCGCCGCGCACGACTACTGCATCTCACTACGGGCGAGCGGACGCTTCGAGACCGCGAGGGAGCTCGACGAAGAGACGGCGCGCCAGCGCGAGCTTCTCTACGGGCCGGCGAGCGGCCTCACTCTCAACACGCTGAACGGCCTCGCCATCGACTTGCGTGAGGCGGGCGACTACCTCGGCGCGCGCGCCCTCCAGGAGTCCAACTACCAAGCGTTCGTCACCCACTTCGGGGAGACCAACGCTGCCACCATTCGAGCGGCCCTGAACCTCGCCGTGTGCCGGCGCAGGGCCGGTGTGGTCGAGGGAGGAGCGGCCCTCGCGGAGCAGACGTTCGACCGGTTCACCACCCGGTACGGCCTGAACAACATGGACGCCCTTGCCGCCGCGGTCCACACCATGGTCGAGCGCAGGATGAACGGCGATCTCGCGGGCTCCCGGGAGCTGGGGGAGCGGACACTGGCCGCCTATCGAGCGGTATTCGGCGACCGCCATCCGAACACGCAGTGCGCCAAGGTGAACCTGGCGGCCACGCTGCGGGCGCTCGGGGAGATCGACCGGGCCGAAACCCTGGACACCCAGGCGTGGCAGCTTCTGGAGAGCGGGCTGGGCGAACACCACATCAACACCCTCACCGCTGCCATGAGCGGGGCCAACAATCACTACGCACGGCTGGACTTCGCCCGCGCCCAGGAAGCTGATGCCGCCATTCTTCCCCGGCTCACCGAGACCGCGGGCCCCGATCACCCGCTGACACTCGTCTGCACTGCCAACCTCGCCCTCGATCACCGGGGCCTGGGCCGGTCGTCGGAGGCCGACCGGCTCAACGCGGCAGCGATCGAAGGTCTTTCACGGGTGCTGGGGGACAACCATCCCTGGCAGGCAGCTGCGCGCCTGCACCAGCGCATCGAATGCGACATCGCACCGCTGCCGATCTGACCGGTGCGCGGCGCATCCGCAGGAAGAACTGCCGGACCGGTCCCGCCGTCCATGTGACGCCAGTGGGCCGGCCCCGGCAGCAACACAGCAATGGGGGCGGCAACATGACCACGGTGGTCTTCACTCACGGCACAGGTGTGCGTGAACCACACCTCACGGGCCTGCTCGCACAGGTCACCGAGGGCCTCGCCGAAGCAGCGCCCGACGTCCACCTGGTGGCCTATCGCTGGGGCGAGCAGTACGGGGCGAGCCTCGCGGCAGCGGGGGCCAGCATCCCGGACGGTCCTGGCGCCGGAGCCGGCCGGGGTGCCGAGGGCCCGGGAGATCCGGGTGACGAGGCGGAGGAGTGGGCGCGCCTCTACGACGACCCAACGGCCGAACTGGCCCTGGCGGCGGCCGGAGCCACCGCAGCGGCCACCCCGCCGGGCGCCGCGTTCCCGGACGAGCGCCCCAGGGCTCTGCTCCTCGAGCTCGCGGCCGAGGGCGAGGAACGGGCCGACCGGATGGGGCCCGGGCTCGCGCAGGCGGCGGCACAGCTCGCGCGCAGTCCGCTGCTCGCCCCGGCAGCCGAGGCACTGGACGCCGAGACACTGTCGTGGACGCTGGCGCGTGCGCTGACGGCCGCGGTCGTCGCGGCGGCCATCGAGGCCGACGCACCGGTGCAGGGCGCCGGCGATGCCCGGGACGACGCCGTGGCCGCCCTCGCCGCACGGCTCGGTGCCGCCCCGGCGGGGACCGGCCGCGGCCCGGTACTGCGCATGGCCGCGAAGCCCGTCGTACGCCTCGGCTCCCGTTACGCCGTGCGCCGCCGCCGGGCCCTCACCGACGCCGCCCATCCGGCCGCCGGTGACATCCTCAAGTATCTGGCCCGGGGCGAGCCCATGCGGCAGGGGCTGCGGGACCTGGTCACCTCCCTGGAACCCCCCGTCGTGCTGCTCGGCCACAGTCTCGGCGGCATCATCGCCCTCGACACCCTGATATCGAGCCCGCCGGCCGGCGTGGAACTACTGGTGACGGTCGGCTCGCAGGGCCCCTTCCTGTACGAGACCGGAGCGCTGCCCTCACTCGCCCACCCCGACGCCCTGCCCGGTCACGTCCCGCCGTGGCTGAATCTCTACGACCGGCGCGACCTGCTCGGTTACGCGGCAGAGCCGCTCTTTCCCGGACGGGCCACCGACATTCCCACCGACAGCCGGCAGCCTTTCCCCGTCGCACACAGCGCCTACTGGAGTGACCGGGCCGTCTACCGGGCGATCGGAGACCTGCTCCCGTGACCCGCCAACGGGTCGAGCCCGGCCGCGTCCTGGCACTGGTGGTCGGCATCGAGCAGTACGCGGCCGGCGACAGCTGGAACCTTCCCGGGCCGGTCCGGGACGCACTGCGCTTCCGCGACTGGCTGCTGGAACTCGGCGTCCCCGAGGAAAACGTCCTGCTGCATCTCGCGCCTTCGGGCGGCACCGATCCGGGTGTCCCGTACCGGCCGGCCGACCACGACACCCTGCGGCGTGCCTTCGTGACCGACATCCCCGCCCGCGCCGGAGACGTGCTGTGGGTGTGGTGGGGCGGCCACGGTGTGCTGGACCGCGACGAGCACCTGCGGCTCTACTGCACCGACGCCACCGAGCCGGACCGGCGCAACATCGACGTCGAATCGGCCCGCAGCACGCTGAGAAGTGACGCGGTGACGGGCTTCGGCAGGCAGATCTGGATGGTCGACGCCTGTCAGACGTTCGACGAACGGCACAACTTCCCGCGCTCTTTGCCCGGTGAGCAGTTTCCGGCCGGGCACCGGATCGAGGCCCACGACCAGATCCTGATGTTCGCGGCCGGCCGGGGGCAGCGTGCGGCCAACGATCCCGAGCGGCGGCTCGGTGTGTTCTCGGACATCGTGCTGGACGAACTCCCAGCCGATCTGCTGCCGGATCCCGACGTCCTGTTCGAGTCCGTGCGGACCCGGCTGGCCGCACTGCGAGCGGTAGGCCGCACCGACCAGTTGCCCAGCCTCCTCCTGCACAGACCCGGACGTACCGAGAGCAGTCCGGCTATGTCACCGCTGCCGCCACCGGTCGGCCCCGGTGGCACTCCGGCGGGCAGGCAGCTGGCCCGGCTCATCGAGGCCCTGCTGGCGTACCCGCTCATGAACGACCGTGATGAACGGCAGTCGCTGGTGAACGAGTTGCCGCCGGCCGTGGTAGCGCGCATGCCACGGCACCCGATGCCTCGCACCGACGTGATCGGCATCGTACGTACCCTCAGAACGCGGCCGGACAGGCTGTGGGAGCTGTACGGCGCGGTGACGCTTCTCGACGACGAACCCGCGCGAGCGGCTGAACTCGAGTCGGCCATACAGGACTTCCTCGGGGACACGGGGACGGGAATGTGATCCGCTGGCGTGATCACATGGGTTTCGGGAAGGGGTCCCGTTCGTCATCATGGAGTAAACGGTGGCATCCTGTGCCACCGCTCGCGAAGGGGGAGCGCGCCTTGTACCAGCCGGTACCCGCCGACCGCACAGCTGATCACCTCGAATCCGACGTCATGGATCTGGCCGCAGTGGGCGTCGCCGACCTGCGGCGCCTTCCAGGCCCGGGCCCACGGTTGCTGGAAGAGCTGCGGCGTGCGCGCACCAACGCCATGGGCAACCCCGAACCCGGGCGGGCCGAATAGCGCAGACGGTCCAGGAGGCACAGTCCATGACAGCAAGCGATGCGTACGCCCCGATCCGCATGCCCGGCGCGTTGTTCGACGAGATCGCCGCAGGCGGCGGCTCGCCCGAGGCCGTGGCGTTCCTGGTGAAGGGCGAGCGGACCCGCCGCCTGCTGCTGCTGCGCGAGCTCCTCGACCGGTTCGACGAACGCCCCGGCATCCTCGGCCCGCTGGACGCGGCGGCGATATGGCCCGCGCTGGAGGCTGCCGCCGCGCAGGCACCGGAGGCCGTCGAGGGGCTGTTGCTCAGCCCCCAGGTCGGCAGCTGGCTTGCCCACACCCTGCGCCGGCTGCACGGAACCACGTCCGGGCCGCCGCTGTGGGCGGACGCGGGACACATCGCCGCCGTGGCCGCGACGGCCGCCGTACACGCCGGTACGGATACCGAGCTGCTGCTGCCTGCCCGGGGCGCGGCTGTGAGTCTGCCGACGCTCGGGCTGGTCCGGCTCCCGGAACACGTCCAGGACGACTTCCACACGGTCCGTGCCGTGGTGTCCGCCGGGACGGTCATCCTTCGCAGTGAACGCCGGGACGGGCCGCACGGTGGCGACGTCGTCGTGCGGCCGCTCACCGACCCGGAAACCGCGTCCTGGTGGCCGGTGCACACGCTGCTCGTCGGGCCCGGGGCCCGTGGCGTGCAGCTCGACGACCTCGATCCCTACCGCGACCTGGACGAACCGATCGCCCCCGGCCGGCTGGATCCAGGCGAACTGCGCTCCTGGCAGGCGCTGTTCCGGGACGCCGTCTCGACTCTGCGACGCGGTGCTGCGGGGCCCGGAGGGCTGCGCCCCGAGGAGATCAGCCGGATCGTCCCCTGGCGCGCCAAGGACGGAGCGCACACGCTTCCCGTTCCGGCCGCCGGGCTCAGCGCCTCCACCGGCGACGCCTTCGCCTCCATGGTGGTGGCCCGCCCCCGGAACGGGCTCGCCCTGGCGGAAACCCTCGTACACGAGTTCCAGCACAGCAAACTGGGTGCCCTGCTCCATCTGTTCCCCTTGCTCGACGACGACCGGACCGAACTCCACTACGCGCCTTGGCGCTCCGACCCACGCCACCTGCCGGGACTCCTCCACGGTGCCTACGCCTTCGTCGGAGTGACCGGATTCTGGTTCGACCTGATCGGTGACACCGTGGCCGACCCCGAAGGACGCGCACCGTTCCTCTTCGCGCTGCGTCGGCTCCAGACGCGCATGGTGCTCCGAACGCTGGCCACCCGCGCGGAGCTCACCGTGCCTGGGCGACGGCTCGTCACACGCCTGTCCGAGACCGTCGACAGCTGGTTGCGGGAACCGGTGGACCAGGAGGCGGAGGGCCGGGCCAGGGCGGCGGCGGTCAGCCACCGCGTGGAGTGGCGACTACGCAATCTGCGCTGCGGCAAGGACGAACAGGAGGCACTCGTCAAGGCGTTGCGCTCCGGTTCGGAGCCGGTGCGGGGCGGTGAGCCGGTGGTCGTACCCGCGGGCGACCGCGGGCACTGGCAGGACGAGCGCGGACAGCTGTACCTGCGCAAGAAGCCAGGCCCCCCGTCGACGGCGGACGAGCTGTTGGTCTCAGGGGACGCGGGCGCGGCGCTGGAGGTGTACGCGGCACAGCTGGGCGGCACCGGCCCCTTCGACCGGCACGTGCTGGCCGGCTGGCTGCTCGCCCATGCGGCGCTGTACCCCGAGGACCGGCGCGTGCTGGCCCGGCCCGAGCGGTTCGCGGCGGTACTGGTGGAGGGCGGAGCCCGGAACGGGGCGGAGATCGCCCGGTGGCTGGCGGGACGCGTTCCGGTCCAGGACGGCCCCGCAGTCGTGCGGCACGGATGAGCCGGCCCCGCGAGGGAGCCGGCTCCGCAGGCGTACGGGCTTGCGTGCGGGGCAGCCTGCAGAGACGCTGAATCCGTTCGGCCCGCCGGCGGCCTGGTGCATGGGGTTGCCGCCGGGCCTTCCGCGAGACGTAGACCGTCGGCGGATCAGCCCACAGCGTCGGCCAGGGCCTCGGATGCGGCGGCCGCCGACACCTGCCAGAGCGTGGTGACCGGCTCCCAGACCCGGATCCCCCGGGGCATGCCCACGCCGGCCGCTCCGAACGTGACGCCGTAGTGGGCCGGATCCGCCGCCACGCTCACACTGCCGACCACATGCCCCTCGGTACCGGCCGGATCGGCGGTACGGAGGGCGGCATACGCCCGCTCACCTCGCGAGAGCACGTAGGGGGCGCTCTCGGCAGGCGGCACGGCCTGGGCGGAGCCGTCAAGACCTGCGAAGGTGATGGTCGGGATCCGGTCGACGACACAGCTGCGACTGCCACGGTTGGTGACACTGATGCGTACCACGTTCTGCTGACCGCCGGGCGCGGCCGTCACACTGAGGGCCTTCTCCTGGCACGTGCCGAGCCGGGAGGCTGCCGCAGGCGCGGCGGGCGCGGTACCGACCGCGGCCGCGGCGCCCGCGGCCGCCAGAACCACGGCGGTGGCGACGGCCGGGACGGTGAAGCCGGAGGCGATGGTGGGGCGCAGACGCATGGTGTTTCTCCCGGAATCTCGACCGCCGGTGATCGCGGCAGGGTGGCCGGTGTGTCCTCGCGATCGGCCGGCGCGGACGGACCAGATCAGTATCTGCCGTCCGGTTGCGACCCGCCCGCTGTGACGGCCATGAACCTTCTGCCGGTGAGGCGGGAATCGGGGAGCCGGGGCGCGGGGACGCGCCCCGCGTAGGCGGTGTCCCTGCGGCGGCCGGACGGAGCCGCGGCCGTACGCGGCGTGCGAGCCGGGTACGTCGGCGAACCGGCCGCGGCCCTGCGGCGGCGCGGCCTGACCGATCCGCTCATGGTGTCGACCGTCCTCGGCCCGGCAGGACGCCGACGCCGGTCGGGTACGGCTCGCGGTCCCGCAACTCGGTCACCGTCCCCTGCGAGGGGCTCGTCACTGGGTGAACCGCGGCAGCCACTTGGCCTGATAATCGGGGTGGCCGGCGTCCTCCGCCGCCATCTGCCGCACGACGAATCCGAGCCCGACCGCGCGGCCCGAGGGGAAGTCGTGGAGGGGGCGGTCGGTGTCCAGGGCGGCGACCTCCTCGTACTCGTCCAGGAGCACCCTGCTCGTCTCGATGCGGCGGAGCGTGCGCGCGGGATCCTGCAGGGCGATGTGGTCGTCGTAGCCATGCGTCCGCAGGCTGAACGTGATGGCGCCGGTCCGGTCGTGGACCTCGCCCGGCGCCTCGGCGGGGCACCGCCAACGCTCGCCGCCGGCCGCTCGCGCGACTTGTTCCTCCTCGGCCAGGCGGGCCCGGACAAAGGCCACCATGTCGGAGTTGTCAGTCATCGGGTTCCGCATCCTCCACCGTCGGGTACGGCCCCGAACCGGCATGATCACTCGCCGTTCCCGGGCCGGGCTGCTCGTTCAGCACGAGGATGCCGTACGGCGGAAGCCGAGGGCACATCGCGCCCGCGCGTGTCCGCCATACGGGCACGCTCCCCGCCGAGTTACCGCACCCGCACGGTGGCCAGCACGTCCCGGTCGGGCTGCAGGGTCAGCGTCGGCACGGGGTTGACGTCACCCGGGTCCACGTCCAGTTCGAACCGGCGCGCGAGTACCGCCAGGATCAGCACCGCCTCGACCATCGCGAACCGCGTACCGAGGCAGACCCGGGGTCCGCCGCCGAACGGGAACCAGGCGTACTCCGCGATGTCGTCGCCGCGGTCGGCGTCCCAGCGCTCCGGGCGGAACGCCTCAGGCTCCGGGAACCACCGCTCGTCGCGGTGCGTCGCCCACTGGCTGGTCCACACCCTCGTCCCCTTCGGCATGTCCACGCCGCCGATCCGCGCCCCGTCCTTGGCGACTCCGGTCACCAGCCAGATCGTCGGGTACAGCCGCAGCGTCTCCTTCACCACCGCCTGGGTGTATGTCAGGCGTGCGTAGTCGTCGAACTCCGGCTCCCGGTCGCCGAGGACACGGTCCAGCTCCTCGGTCAGCGCCGCGCGCGTCTGCGGATTACGCGACAGCAGGTACCACGCCCACACGAGCGTGGAGCTGGTCGTCTCGTGCCCGCCGATGTACAGGGTGACGGTCTCGTCGCGGATCTCCTCGTCCGTGAGGCGTGCGCCGGTCTCGTCCACCGCGGTCAGCAGCCGGCTCAGCAGGTCGGGACGCTCGCCGTCGCCGTCGCCGTCCCGGTGCCGGGCCACGACCCGGCCCACCTCGGCGTCGATGACCGCGGCGGCCTTCTTGATCCGGGCCCGGCCGGGCGTCGGCACCCAGTCGGGGAGCAGGGCGCCGATGCCGCGGAACTCCTTGCCGATCTCCTGCTGGGCGACATCCATCGCCCGGCCCATCGCCTCGGCGTCCGCCGGGGTGTCCACCCCGAAGATGGTGCGGACCGCGATCTTCTGCGTGAGCGCGGCCATCTCCCGCTTGATGTCGATGCGTTCACCGCCGGACCAGGTGTCCGCGAGCTCCACCGTGCTGCCCGCCATCGTCGCCGCGTACGATCGCACCTGCTTCGGCCGTACCGAGGGCTGCACCAGCGACCGCTTCCGCCGCCAGTCCGGACCACGCGCGACCACCACGCCGTTGCCCATCACGGTACGGAACGCGATGCCCAGCGCCGGCTGGTCGAAGGTGCGTTCCGTCTCGGTGAGCAGCTCGCCTATGCACTCCGGATCGGCTATGAACACACAGGGGTTGGGGCCGAAGCGCCACCGCACCATGTCCCCGTACCCGCGCAGCCGCTCGAAGAACTCCAGCGGGTTCTTCCCGAACTGCGGCAGATTTCCGAGGAACGGCAGCCCCTTCGGGCCCGGTACGGGCACGTGGCCGCGCGGCTCGGCATCGGCGGCCGGGCCGGTCTCCGTGGACATGAAAGGTCTCCGCTCGCTGGTGGCGCACCGGCATCCGGTACGCGGCGACGTGGCTGGACTCCGGAGTGCCGGCAGGGTCGGTGACCTCATCGGCCTTGTGGAGTACGTGAGTTGTCGAGGATATCCGGGTTTCGTTACGGGGGTGCGGTCGGCAGGGCGGTGCTGCGGACGGGATTCCTGCGTGCGGTCCCGTCCCCACGTGATGGAGAGGGGACGACCCCTCCGTGATCGCCGATCCTCTCGGTCCCCTCATGGTCCGGCCCCACGCAGCGGACGGCTCGGCACGGGAAACGCCGCGGCGCCTTCGCCCCATCGGTGTGGGGCGAAGGCGCCGCGTATGAGGGCCGGTTCGCGGCCGGGGCGGGTCAGGCGCCCGGCGGGACCCGGTACGGGCGGCCGTTGCCGCGGGTGAGGGAGTAGCCGAACACGGCCGCGAGCGCGCCGAGTACGCCGCCGCCCACGGTCCAGATCCAGCGGTCCGTCCACCAGCCGGAGGCCCAGCCGTCGTCCGGCTCGGTGTTGAGCGGGATCCGGAGCGGGGAGTCGCCGTCGTCCGAGGCGTCGCCCGTCGTCTGCTGCACCGCCGCGTAGGCGATGGGCGCCAGCGGTTCGCTCAGCTTGCCGTCGACGTCATGGGCGCCGCCCTGGTCGGCCGCCGTCACCTCGACGGCGGTCTGCACCGGCTGCCCGAGGTCGGCCGACGGCAGGTCGACGACCGTCAGGCGCACGTAATAGTTGCCCGGCAGCGGGTCGTTCGCCCACGGCTCGGACCAGGCTCGGACGGTCCGCAGGACGCAGGAGAGCTCGACGGTCGACGCGTCGGCGGCCGCCTTCCTGGTCTGGTGGCCGTACATGCAGGCCTGCCGGCGCCGCAGCCCGTCGTACACATCGACCTGCCAGGTCGAGGCGCCGTGCCGGGTGGTGGCCTCGGGCAGGGTGACCGTCGCCTTGACGGTGGCGCGCTGTCCCGCGTCGGCCGGGAACACCCAGTACAGGTAGTCACCTGTGGATGCCCCTGCGGTGGCGCGCTGGCTCGGCTGGATCACTGTCGCGTTACGGAAGGTGGTGCCCGCCTCGGTGGGTCCCGTACCGCCGTCGGAGGCGCTCGGGCTCGGGCTCGCGGACGGGTCGTCGGCCGCGGCCGACCCCGCCGACGTCAGCAGGGCCGTCCCGGCCAGCAGGGCACCCGCGAGTACCCGTTGTGTACGCACCATCAGTTGGTCCTCCATACGGCGAAGCGCCAGCGCGAGATCCAGCCGAAGAGCAGACCCGCGATCAGTCCGGTCAGGACGAGTACGCCCAGGAGCCACCAGCCGCGGCCGAGACCGAACGCGGCGGCATCGGCCGCGTCGTCCGGTGCGGCCACCACGTCGACGGTCAGCTCGACCGGCATGCCCGGTGAGGTCTTCACCGATGCCGGGGCCGAGAAGGAGTTGCTGAGCTGCAGGCAGACGGTCTCCGCGACCGGCTCGTCCCCGCTGTCCGTGCCGTCCTGCTCGGGCTTGGGGTAGCGCAGCCCGGACGAGATCGCGTCGGTGCGACCGGTGCCGGACTCCGAACCCCTGACGATCTCGCGGCCGTGCACGGTGACCGCGCGCAGCAGCACGCCGTAGTCGTTGTTGACGGCGCGGTCCGCGGACACGCTCACCGAGGCGCGCAGCTCCTGGCCGGGCAGCACATCGACCCGGTACCAGCGGTGCTCGCCGAACTTCTCGCGGTCGGTGTAGAGACCCGCCTTGAGCTGAGGCGCGGCGGAACAGCTGTCCGCGCCCTCGGTGGCCACGGGGGTGACGACGGGCTCGGCCGCCCGGTCCACCAACTGCTTGACGCGGCCGGAGAGTTCATCGGTGTGCTGAACGGCGGTGTAGGTGCCGCCGGTCGCCTCGGCGATGCAGGTCAGCTGCTCGCGGATCTTGGTGTTCGGCACCAGGCCGAGCGTGTCGATGACGAGGTGGATGCCGCGGGCGGCGATGTCGCGCGCCACCTCGCACGGGTCGAGCGGGCCGCAGGTGTCCTCGCCGTCGCTGATCAGCACGATCCGGCGGGTGGAGTCGCCGCCTTCGAGATCGTCGGCGGCGCCCAGCAGGGCGGGCCCGATCGGGGTCCAGCCGGTGGGGGCCAGCGTCGCGACCGCGGTCTTCGCTTCCACCCGGTCGAGCGGGCCGACCGGGTAGAGCTGCTTGGTGTCCTTGCAGCCGACCTTCCGGTCGTCGCCCGGGTAGTCGGCGCCGAGGGTCCGGATGCCGAGCTGCACCTGCTCCGGCACCGCGTCCAGGACCTCGTTGAACGCCTGCTTCGCCGCGGCCATCCGGGACTGGCCGTCGATGTCACGGGTCCGCATGGAACCGCTGACGTCGAGCACCAGCTCGACCTTGGGGGAGGCTTTGGTGGGGGTTTCATCGGCGGCGGCGGCGGGGAGGGCCGTGCCGAGCCCGGCGGTCAGGGTGGCGAGCAGGATGCCCACCCCGACCGTCAGCCTTCTTCTTATGATCATCGCCGGATACTAGTGAAGATCACAGGCCACCCCCAAACCGGTGCGGGGGCTGCCGGGATGCCGTTGTCCCGGGCCGGCGGAGGCGAGTGACAGCCAGTCAGCGGTCGTTGCGGGATGTGGCGGCGGGGTGGCTACCGGTCCCCGCCGAGCAGCGGTCCGGCGGCCCGCTCCAGCACCGAGTTGACCCGGTTCCAGGTGTTCATGTCCCGTTCCATGGGCGGCAGTTCGGTGTCCGCCTCGGATTCCCCGCCGGCATTCCAGCCGGTGGCGATCGCGACGGGGTCCTCGCCGCGGGCCGCCGCCGCGGCGAGCGCGGCCGCCCCCAGGGCCACCAGTTCGCCGCTGCCGGGCACGATCACGGGCCGCCCCGACAGCCGTCGTACCGTCTCCACCCAGGTGCGCCCCTGCGCGCCGCCGCCGATCAGGCGCAGCGGGCGGGCGGCGACCTCGGGGTCGGCCGGGTCGAGCCCGCAGGCCCGCAGCAGCTCGTCCAGGGCGCGCAGCACGGTGACGACCGCGCCTTCGTAGGCGGCGCCGAGCAGTTGCTGCGGGGTGGTGTCGTGCCGGAGTCCGGTGAGCAGACCGGAGGCGGTGGGCAGATCGGGGGTCCGCTCGCCGTCGAGATAGGGGAGGAGCACCGCCTCGCCGCCGGGCGCCGCGTCGTCGCGGTCCAGGCGGAGCAGGGCGGCGACCTTGTCCACGGCGAGCGTGCAGTTGAGCGTGCAGGCCAGCGGAAGGTACGTGCCGTCGGCCGCGGCGAATCCGGAGAGCGCCGCCGATGCGGGCCGGGTCCGGGAGGCGGCGAAGACCGTACCCGAGGTGCCGAGGCTGAGAACGGGGTGGTCCAGCAGTCCGGCGCCGCCGAGACCGAGGCCGACGGCGGCACTCATGTTGTCGCCCGTGCCCGCCGCCACGGCGATCCCGGCCGGCAGGCCGAGCGCCTGCGCCGCCTCGTCGGTCAGCGAACCGGCGCGGGACGCACCCGTCTCGGTCACCTCGGGCAGCAACGCGGCATCCAGGCCGAGCAGTTCGAGCAGCTCGGGGTCGTACGTGCCGGTGGCGGTGGAGTACCAGCAGGTGCCCGACGCGTCGCCGGGGTCGGTGACGGCCGCGCCCGTCAGTCGTTCGGTGAGGAAGTCGTGGGCGAGGCGGATCGCGGTGGTCGTTGCGGCGGTCTCCGGCTCGTTCTCACGCAGCCACTGCCACTTCGACGCGGTCATCGAAGCCACCGGAACCGATCCGGTGCGGGCGGTCCAGGCGTCCGCACCGCCCAGCGCGGCGGTGAGGGCAGCGGCCTGTGGGGCGGAGCGGGTGTCGTTCCACAGCAGGGCCGGGCGCAGCGGGCGGCCCACACGGTCGAGGACGACCAGGCCGTGCTGCTGACCGGCGACCGCGATGCCGGTGACGGCCGCGGCGGGCACAGCGGACTCCTTCAGGCCGGCGGCGACGGCGGTGCGCAGCGCCTGCCACCACACCTCGGGGTCGGTCTCGCGGGCCCCCGCCTCGCCCGTGACGACATGCGGGGCGCGTCCGACGGCGAGCAGCCGGCCGGTTGCGGCGTCGACGAAGGCCGCCTTGGTGGACTGAGTGGAGCTGTCCACGCCGATGACGACGGTACGCGGCGGCATGGGGATACCTCATTCTCGCGGTGCAGGGGGGCCACGGAGGACCGGAGGGCTGGTGCGACCTATTTGACCGTACGAAAAACAAATTACGCGATCGAGCCCGTCCGGAACAGGGGCCGCCCTCGATTCCCGGTGGTGGGGGGTTTACGTCTCCATGGCGCGCCGTGCATGATTAGTCATGACACTGAACAAATAGGGGTTCGGCGGCCTCCACCGGCCGCGGACCCGACGGCACCGAAGGTGGTCAGACAATGACGGAACGCTTCAAGCCCACCCCGGGGGACAAGTTCACCTTCGGCCTGTGGACCGTGGGCTGGCAGGGGCGCGACCCGTTCGGCGACGCGACCCGCGCGGCGATCGACCCCGTCGAGACCGTGCAGCGCCTCGCCGAGCTGGGTGCGTACGGGGTGACCTTCCACGACGACGACCTGATCCCGTTCGGCTCGTCGGACACCGAGCGCGAGAGCGTCGTGAAGCGGTTCCGGCAGACGCTGGACGCGGCCGGGCTGGTCGTGCCCATGGCGACGACGAACCTCTTCACCCACCCCGTCTTCAAGGACGGTGGGTTCACCGCCAACGACCGGGACGTACGCCGGTACGCGCTGCGCAAGACCCTCCGCAACATCGACCTCGCCGTCGAGCTGGGCGCCACCACCTATGTGGCGTGGGGCGGCCGCGAAGGCGCCGAGTCGGGCGGAGCGAAGGACATCCGGGTCGCTCTCGACCGGATGAAGGAGGCCTTCGACCTGCTCGGTGACTACGTCGTCGAGCAGGGCTACGACCTGAAGTTCGCCATCGAGCCCAAGCCGAACGAGCCGCGCGGCGACATCCTGCTGCCGACCATCGGCCACGCCCTCGCCTTCATCGAGCGCCTGGAGCGCCCGGAACTCGTCGGCGTCAACCCGGAGACCGGCCACGAGCAGATGGCCGGGCTGAACTTCCCGCACGGCATCGCGCAGGCCATCTGGGCGGGCAAGCTCTTCCACATCGACCTCAACGGCCAGTCCGGCATCAAGTACGACCAGGACCTGCGCTTCGGCGCCGGTGACCTGCGCCAGGCGTTCTGGCTCGTCGACCTGCTGGAGACCGCCGGCTACCAGGGCCCGCGCCACTTCGACTTCAAGCCGCCGCGGACCGAGGACTACGACGGTGTCTGGGCGTCGGCCGCGGGCTGCATGCGCAACTACCTCATCCTCAAGGAGCGCGCCGCCGCCTTCCGCGCCGACCCGGCGGTCCAGGAGGCGCTGCGCGCGTCCCGGCTCGACGAGCTGGCCCGGCCGACGGCCGAGGACGGCGTGGCGGGGCTGCTGGCCGACCGCTCGGCGTTCGAGGACTTCGACGTGAACGCGGCGGCCGAGCGCGGCATGGCGTTCGAGGTGCTGGACCAGCTGGCGATGGACCACCTGCTCGGGGTCCGCTGACAGCACGGGCGGATGCTGCGGGGCCTTAGACCGACCGGCAATTGGGGGGCGGCGTCACGGGGCTGGGGCACGCACCTCGCGGCGTTGTCGTCCATCACCATGTTCCCCGAGTTCTCGGCTTCGCTCGAGCAGGGGAGGCCCCATTCGCCATGGCTCAATCCTCCGCCTTGCGATGCACGCACCCCAGCCCCGCTCCTTCACCCACCCCCCAATTGCCGGTCGGTCTTACCTGTGTCAGGCAAGTCCGCCCCCGCGTTTGAGTCCGGGTCGTACCTGTGTCCGACGGGTGCGGCCCGGCTCCGGTTTCAGCCTGCCACCCGCGCCGCGTACGCCACCGGGTCGGTCAGTACGTCCTGCATCACCAGCGCCGCCGCACCCCGTGCCGCGTCGCCCGCGACCGACGAGGCGCGCAGCCGGCCGCCGCGCGGGGACCACAGCCCGGACACCACCCGGCCCGTCAGCTCCTCGTCGACTGGCGGCGACAGCCACGGCATCAGGCCCCGGTATATCCCGCCGAGCACCACCGCGTCCGGGTCGAGCAGATTCACCGCCCCGGACAGCACCCGTCCCAGCATCCGGCCCGCCTCCACCACGGCGGCCACGGCCCGCTCGTCCCCGGCCCGGGCGCGCCGCTCCAGCTCGGCCACCCCGCTGCCGCTGCCGGTCTCCTCGATCCCGGCCGCCCGCAGCAGCGCCGCCTGTCCCGCGTACTGCTCCAGACAGCCGCGCGAACCGCACCGGCACTCCGGCCCCTCCGCGTCCACCACCACATGCCCGATCTCACCGGCGAACCCGTGCGCACCGCGCAGCAGTTCACCGTCGATGACCAGGGCGCCACCGACGCCGATCTCGCCCGTCAGATACAGAAAGCTGCGGATCTCGTCGAGCCCGCCGAACCAGAGCTCGGCCAGCGCCGCCAGATTGGCCTCGTTCTCCGAACTCACCGGCAGTTCCGGGCGGCCGGGGCGCAGTGCGGCGAGCGACGCGCCGAAGAGTTCCTCCGCCGGGACCTGATTCCAGCCCAAGTTGGGCGCCTGGCGCACCGCGCCGCCGGACACCAGTCCGGGCAGCGCCAGGGCCACCCCGACCGGGAACAGTTCCTGTTCGGCCGCCGAATCCAGGGTGCGGGCCGCGATCCGGGCCGCCCGTGCCAGCACCTCGGCGGGCGGAGCGCCCCGGTTGTCGAGGTGTTCCGTGAGCCGGACCCGGCCGGTGCCCGCCAGGTCCACGACACAGACCGACACGTAGTCGATGTTGACCTCGACGCCGAGCCCGGCGGGGCCGGTGCGCGCCACCTTGAGTGCGGTGCCGGGGCGCCCGGCCTGCCCGCTGAACGTCTTGCCGGACTCGGTGAGGAACCCGCTGTCGAGCAGCTGCTCGACCAGCGAGGACACGGCGGCACGGGTCAGCCCCACGCGTGCGGCCACCCCGGCCCTGGTCGCCTCGCGCTCGCCCTCGTCACGGACGGCCCGCAGCACCAGGCTGAGGTTGCTCCGTCGCACGGTGTCCTTGTCGGCCTTGGGCCCCAGCATCGTGAGGTTGCTCTTCATATCGCTGCTGAGCCTATGTGATTGCGCACGTCAGTACGGTCCGGAGCGGGCACCGGCTCCCCTCGCAGCATGCAGCGGAACCCGCCGTGTTCGAGGTGTGGGCCGCCGGCCGGGAACGGCCGACGCGCGGGCGCCGTCCCGTCGTCGGTCGGTCCGTTCACCGAGTCCGGTCAGCCCCGACATCCTACGCAGTGTGTGAAGTTTCAACGAGTGTTGGGATGCTATTCATATGACGGGTGGGGGTGCTCTGTCGGATCGGCGGGATAGTGTGCCCCGGTGACAACGCACTCAAACGTATCTGCGGGCTGGTATCCGGATCCGCACGGCGCGCCCCAATTGCTGCGCTACTGGGACGGTTCCCAGTGGACCGAGCACACGAACCCGGCCGGCGGACAGCAGCCCCAGGCTCCCGCTCAGCCCCAGGCGCCCGCGCAGGCTCCCGCTCAGGTCCAGGTGCCCCACCAGCAGGCGGCCCCCCAGCACCAGCAGGGCGCGGCTTCCGGCGGCGCCACGCTCTTCAATCAGCAGGTCCTGGTCGTGAACCAGAAGGCCAAGCTGATCGAGCTGACGAACGAGTACCGCGTCTTTGATCAGCAGGGCAACACGATCGGCTCGGTCATCCAGGTCGGCCAGGGCGCGCTGCGCAAGGTGCTGCGGTTCGTCTCCAGCCTCGATCAGTATCTGACCCACAAGCTGGAGATCCGTGACGCGTACGGGCATCCGCAGCTGCTGCTGACCCGGCCGGCGAAGTTCATCAAGTCCCGGGTCATCGTGCAGCGCCCGGACGGGCAGCCGGTCGGCGAGATCGTGCAGCAGAACGCCATAGGCAAGATCAACTTCGCCATCATGGTGGACGGTCAGCAGGTCGGTGCCATCAAGGCGGAGAACTGGCGCGCCTGGAACTTCGCGATCGTCGACCACAACGGCGCCGAGATCGCCCGGATCACCAAGACCTGGGAAGGCCTCGCAAAGACGATGTTCACGACGGCGGACAACTACGTGCTGCAGATCCACTACCAGCTGCCCGAGCCGCTGCTCAGCCTCGTCGTGGCGACGGCTCTGACCGTGGACACGGCCCTGAAGCAGGACGCCCGCGGCTTCGGCTGACGGGATCCTGCCGCACGCACAGCCTGCGCCCCCGTACGTTCGCGTACGGGGGCGCAGGCGTGTACACATGCCGTCGGACGGCGCTGCCCCATTTCGAACTCAGCTCGATCCACGCCGAATTCCACCGCCAGATCGTGGTCATGTCCGGCAACCCACTGCTCCCGGACCTGATGGCACCGCTCGACGGACGACTGCGCCGACTGTTCGTTCTCACCGCGGTGCCGGCCGGGAGCAGCGGCCGGCCCTCCGTACAGTGGTGCAGAAGGCGGTCGGGCGGGGAAGTCACCGGCGGTCCAGTGCGCGGTCGGTGAGGGGGCCCGCGGATCCGGTGTACCGGGCGGGGTCGGTCAGTTCGGCCAGATCGAGACCGGCGAGCTCCGGCTCCTCGTCCAGGACGTCGAAGAGCACATCGGAGAGGTCGGTCGTCTCGGACCGGGCCCGGTCCGCCGCGCCCGCCAGGACGTCTTTGGCGCGGGCCCGGCCGATGCGTTCGGCGAAGGCGGCGGCCAGCCGCTCCGAGACGATCAGACCGTCGGTGAGGTGGAGGTTCTCCAGCATGGCGTACGGGACGATCCGCAGCCCCGCCGCGAGTTCGGCGCCGTCCCGCGCGGCGCCGCCGACGAGCCTCAGAAGATCGCGCAGCGGCTCCCACTCGGCGTGCCACGCCCCGGCGGGCCGCTCGTCCTCGGCGGCCAGCGAGCCGTACAGCGTGGCCGCCAGGCCGGGCGCCCGGCGGGCGGCGGCCGTGATCAGCGTGGCGCGCACGGGATTCGCCTTGTGCGGCATGGCGGACGAACCGCCGACCTGGCCCTCCTCGACCTCGCCGATCTCGGTACGGGACAGCGTGAGCACATCGGCCGCGGTCTTGCCGAGCGCGCCCGCGGTGAAGGCGAGCGCCCCGGCGAGATCGGCGACCGGGGTGCGCAGGGTATGCCAGGGCAACACCGGTTCCACCAGGCTGAGTTCGCCTGCGTAAGCGGCGACGAGGGCGAGTCCGTCCGCGCTCTCCTCCTCGAAGGAGAAGGCGGAGAAGGCGGCCAGGGTTCCCGCCGCACCCCCGAGTTGGGCGGGGAGGGAATCCCGTACGGAAGCCAGCCGGTCCCGCGCGTCGAGGATCAGCGCACGCCACCCGGCGGCCTTGAGCCCGAAGGTGGTCGGCACGGCGTGTTGCGTGAGCGTACGGCCCGCCATCGGTGTGTCGCGGTGCGCGGCGGCGTGCCGCGCCAGCTCGTCCGCCATCCGCACCAGATCGTCGAGCACCCCGGCCAGTGTGCGTGAGGCGACGAGCATCGCCGCAGTGTCCAGGATGTCCTGGCTGGTCGCACCCCGGTGCACATACGGCCGCACCTGCTCGGGCACCGCTGCCGTGAGGTCGGCGACCAGGGGGATGACCGGGTTGCCGCCGGAGCGCGCCCGGAGCGCCAGGTCCCGTACGTCGAAGCGGTCGGCGTCCGCCGCCTGCGTCACCGCCCGCCCGGCCTCCGCCGGGGCGAGCCCACATGCGGACTGGGCGCGGGTCAGCGCCGCCTCGGCGTCCAGCATCGCCTGCAGGACGGCGCGGTCGCCGGTGCTGGTCTCGGCGGGGGAGCCGGCCCGCCCGGGGGCGAGCAGGCCGGCATCGCTCTCGTACGTCACGTGAACTCCAGGAAGACCGTTTCGTCGGCGCCCTGCAGGCGGATGTCGAACCGGTGGGTGCGCCGGTCGGTGGGCGTCGCGATCAGTGTGGCCCGGCGTTCCGCGTCCAGCGACTCCAGCAGCGGGTCACCGGCCGGTACGGCGCCGTCCGCAGCCCGCAGGTAGATCCGGGTGTACAGGTGGTGGAGCAGCCCGCGGGCGAAGACGGCGACCGAGAGATACGGGACACCGCCCGGCGGCAGGGTCCGTACCGCCCACTGGCCGTCGGCGTCCGTCGGGACGCGGGCGAAGCCGGTGAATCCGACGCCGTCGCGGCCGATGACACGGCCGGTGACCGGGTCGTGCCGCAGTGAGCCGGGGCGGCCGGTGCGCGAGCCGTCGGGGGCGGGCTGCCAGATCTCGATCAGCGCGTCGGGGACGGGGTCACCGTTGCCGTCGAGCACCAGTCCGTGCACGGTGATCGTGTCCGGATGGCCGAGCGGCGCGATGTCGCCGCCACCGGCGAACGGCAGCGCGTACCCGTAGAACGGGCCGACGGTCTGGGACGGGGTCGGGGCGTGGGTCATCAGTGGTGGCCTTCCTCGATCCAGGTGGCGGACGGTCCGTCGAGAACGATGTCCCAGCGGAAACCGAGCGACCACTCGGCGACCGAACGGTCGTGGTCGTACGTCGCGACGAGCCGCTCCCGGGCGGCCGGGTCGGTGACGGACTGGAGAATCGGGTCGTACGGCAAGATCGGGTCGCCCGGGAAGTACATCTGGGTGACCAGGCGCTGGGTGAACGCCGTCCCGAAGAGCGAGAAGTGGATGTGCGCGGGGCGCCAGGCGTTGTCGTGGTTGCGCCACGGGTAGGCGCCGGGCTTGACGGTGGTGAAGCTGTAGCCGCCGTCGTCGTCGGTCAGACAGCGTCCGAACCCGGTGAAGTTGGGGTCCAGGGGTGCCGGGTGCTGGTCGTGCCGGTGCGCGTACCGCCCCGAGGCGTTGGCCTGCCACACCTCGACCAGCTGTCCGCGGACCGGGCGGCCCTCCCGGTCCAGGATCCGGCCGGAGACGGTGATGCGTTCACCGAGCGGCTCGCCCTGGTGCTGCCGGGTCAGATCGCGGTCGAACGCGGTGACGTCCGTGACGCCGAAAGCGGGTCCGGACAGCTCGACAGCCTCGGGATCGGCCAGCGGGATGAGTGGCCGGTGCGGGTGGCGGTAATGGCTGCTGCGATACGGAGGGTAGTCGCGCGGCGGATGGTGCGCACCGGCGGGCGCGTCGGCGTGGACCTTGGCGACTTCGGCGTCGATGTCCCTCTGACTCAGCCCGTCGGGCAGGGGATAGGTGGTCATGTCACGGCTTGTCATGTCGCGGCTCCGGAAGACGGGTGGATTCCGAGGGGAACGAGGTGCGCCGGACGCCCGGGTCACGCGGCCTCGAGGGCGCGCAGCGCGGTGAGCCCCTGGGGCATGGGCGGCGCGGTGGTGCCGATCGGGTCGGCGGTGTGCGGCTCCCGGCCGGTGGCGCCCGCGCTGCTGCGCCGTGACACCGGGGTGCAGCTCGGTGAGGACCAGCTCATCACCCTCTCCTCCTGTATTGCTCAGTGCACTGAGTATTTCTTGACGCGCCAGAAGCTATCCATGCTGAGGTAACGGGGTCAAGACCCTCAGTACACTGAGATCTGGAGAGGGAAGAAGCAGCAGAGAGGGCGATGTCCGTGTCCGCGGTCGACTTGAGCAGGCACCCCGGGCATCTGGCCCGCCGCCTCCAGCAGGCACACCACCTGCTGTGGAACACGATGGTCTCGGAGGAGACGACCTCTCCGCAGTTCGCCGTGCTCAATGCCCTGATCGCTGAGCCCGGCCTCGATCAGCGCACGGTGGGGGAGCGGGTCGGACTCGATCGCTCCACCATCGCCGAGGTCATCAGCAGGCTCTCGCGACGCGGGCTGCTGGACAAGGTGCGCGACCCGCAGGACGGCCGCCGCTCCCTGCTGCAGCTCACCGAGGACGGGGTGCGCACTCACCACAGGATCTCCCTGCGGGCGGCCAGGATGAACCAGGTCCTCCTCGGTCCGCTCTCGGCCGAGGAACAGGCTGTCTTCTTCGATCTGTTGCGCCGGGTCTCGGACGCGGCCGAGGGGCTCCGTCATCCTGAGGAGCCCCTCGGCGCCGGAGCGTCCGGCCTCTGACGTCCTCCGGCATACCCAGGGGAAAGTATTTTACGGGTGTAATACCTGCTAAGATATTTGGGTGAGTGATATGACCATGCGAACCAGGCAGCCCCCCGTCCGCAGACTTCCGCTGGCCCCCGCCCTGCGTCTGGCCCGCCCCTCGGACATGTGGTTCAAGCCGGCGCTGAGCGTGGTGGTCGCCTCCGCCGTGCCGAACCTGGTGCTCTTCGCCTTCGACCGACTCGACCTCGTCATGTACACGATGGCCGGTTCGCTCTGTGCGCTGTACGGCCACAGCCTCCCGTATGCCCGCCGCGCCCGTACCGTCGCCGGAGTCGTCATCGGCATGCTCGTCGGCATTGCGATCTCCCTGGTCACGGCCTCGCTCACCGACTCGACGGCCGTACTGATCGCCGTAGGCGCACTCCTCGCGGCCGGGCAGAAGGCGCTCTGCGACGCCACCCGCATCGGGCCTCCCGGGCATGTGATCTTCACGTTCGTCACCTCGGCCGCCCTCTTCGCCCCGCAGCACCTCGGCCAGGTGCCCGGGCACCTCGCGCTCACCGTGGCGGCGGGCGCGGTCGCCTGGCTGGTCACCGTCGGTCCCGCCCTGATGCGCCGGGAGGGCCCGGAGCGCCGCGCCACGGCCCGTGCACTGAACGCCGCCGCCGCGTACGCCACCGACCCGGGACACCGCACCCGGCACGCCGCGGCCGCCGCCGTGCACGCCGGCTGGCAGACGCTGCTCGCCGCCGGGCGCCCCACCCCCGTACGCCGGGCGCTGGAACGGCTCCTCGTGCACGCCGAAGCCGCCCTCGCCGAAGCTGCCCTCGGGTCCCGCACCGCCGACCCCGACCGACTGCGTGCCTGGGCGGAGCAGACCCGGGCCCGCGGACCCGTCCCCACCCCGCCGCCCGCCCCCGGTACCGCCGAGGAGCTCTTCGGGATCGACGCCGAACGCGCGGCCCGGCGGACCGGCAGCCGCCGCGACGCCCGCCGGGCACTGCTGCGCGCGTTCGCCCCCGGCTCCCCGCTGCTGCCCATCGCCGCCCGTACTCTCATCGGCTGCGCCCTCGCCGGATACGTCTCCATGGCTCTCGGCGTCGGCCGCCCCTACTGGGCGATCGTCACCGCGGCCTCCCTCTACCAGGCCAACGTCACGCTCTCCTGGAACCGAGCCCTGCAGCGCACCCTCGGCAACCTCCTCGGCGTGCTCGTCTTCGCCGCCGCCCTCCCCGTCACCCGCACGGGGCCGCTGGCGCTCATCGGCTGCTGCCTCTTCTTCAACTTCGCCGCCGAGGCACTGATCACCCGCAATTACTGGCTCGGCTCCATCGCCGTGACCCCGCTGGCCCTCCTCGTCATCGAGTTCGGCGGCACCCATCCGGCCGGTGAACTCATCGGCGACCGGGTCCTGGACACCGTCATCGGCGCCGCAGTCGGACTGCTCGCCGCCATGGCCGTCACCAACCGCCGGGCCGCCGGGCGCCTGGAACAGGCCCTTGCCGCCACCGACCGGGCCCGCGCCCACGCCGCACGGACCCTGGCCGCCCCGGCACCCGCACCCGCCGCGCTCGACGCCGCGCGCCGCAGGCTGACGGGATCGCTCGTCGAGCTGCGCGAGGCGGGCGACACCGCGGCGGGCGAATGGTGGCAGCGCGCCCTGCCCGAGGAGCGGGTCCTCGCGGCGGAGCAGGCCGGACACCGTACGCTCGCGGCGACAGCAACACGGCAGGGGCTTATCGTCCCCGCCCAGGAGAACGGAGCGGTGTGACCGACGACATCGTCGCCTCGGTGGTACGGCAGTGGCAGGCCGTCAACCCGGAGCTGGACACCGGACCGATGGAACTCATCGGGCGCATCAACCGCTGCGCCGCCCTGCTCCAGCAGGCGGAGGACGCCCCGCTGCGCTCCGCCGGGCTGAGTCGCGCCGAGTTCGACCTGCTCGGCGCGGTGCGCCGTACCAACCGTGAACTCACCCCCGGTGAACTGGCCAGGGAGACGTTCTCCTCCGGCGCCGCCGTCACCAAACGCCTCCGGGGCCTCCAGGAGCGCGGCCTGGTCGACCGCCGCAGCGACGCCCGCGACCGCCGCGTCGCGCACGTCCGTCTCACCGACGAGGGGCGCGCCCTGGTCGACCAGCTGCTGCCCCGGCAACTGGCGTACGAACGCACCGTGCTGTCCGGTCTCGACGAACGGACCCGTGGCGAACTCAGCTCCCGGCTCAGCGAGTTGCTGGTCCAGCTGGAGGGACGCCTCGGCGGGGCCCGGCACTGAACCACGCACCGGACCCTGCTTCGCACGGGTGGACGACGGCCGTCGGACGGCCTGCCTCGGCTGACGGTCCTGCTGGCGGTACATCCCGTGGTGGGCGCCCGAAGAAATGATCGGGGGGTGACGGCTCGGACCGCCGTATAGCCGCCGTCCACGACGAGTTCGGTGCCGGTCACGAAGCGGGCCTCTTCGGAGGCGAGGTGGAGCACGCCGTAGGCGATGTCCTGCGGGGAACCGCGGTGTTCCATCGGCGTGGAGTCCAGCATCCCTCGGGCGTAGGCGGCGGCCTCCGGGGGCGGGTCGGTGGAGAGCGACGGTGAGTCCACTGCCGAAGAAGGCATCGAATTCGTCCCTCAGCGCGGTACGGCCGAGGCTGCGTCGCGACACTTTCGGCGATCGTCACTCCTTGCGCACGGTCGGAGGCGGTGCGTGCAAAAACTCGTGAGTGTATTACCGCGGGAACGCTCGCGCAGAGGGTTGGGTGAATGTGCCGAAGCGCTGTTTCGATCTGACTAAGCTCACGCGCAGTGAAGTCGAGTTGATATGAATTCGAGCGCTTGTTCCGTCGTGCCCTACACGTGCGTATGTATCCCGAATCAACCGCCAGAGGTCTTAGATGGCTCGTGTTGAATCACCGCCGATCCGCCGAGAAATCCCCCTTGCCCGAGCCGCGTTGCTCCCCGTGCTCCTGGCGGCCGGCGCGACCGCCGCAGCCGCGGCGCTGGTTTCCGGGGCCGCCCGGATGCCAGTCGTCCTGTGCGGTGCGGTCGCCACCGTCGTGATCGCCTCGCTCGCCGTCGCGCTGGCCCGTCGCGCCCGTGCGATGCGCAGGCAGCACGCGGAGTACGAGCACCGCCTCGCCGTCCTGGAACGTCGCCTCGCCACCCATGACGAAGAGGCCGTCCGGATCAACAAGGAGCTCCTGCCGGCCGCGATCCACCGGCTCCGCGTGGGTAACTCGCCCGACGAGGTGCTGCGCGACATCGTCGACGCCGATGAGGTCTACCGCGACCTTCCCGACGCCCAACGCGCCCTCGTCCACACGGTGCTGGACATCATCGACAACGAAGAGGCGATGCGCGACTCCGCGCAGCGCGCCTTCGTCAACGTCGCCCGCCGCGTCCAGGCGATCGTCCACCGGCAGGCCAGCGAGCTGCGGGAGATGGAGGAGCACCACGGGCGCAACCCCGATGTCTTCGACGACCTGCTCCGCATCGACCACGGCACCGCGCTGATCGGCCGGCTCGCCGACTCCATCGCGGTACTCGGGGGCGCCCGCCCCAGCCGTCAATGGCCCAAGCCCGTACCGCTGTTCAGCGTGTTGCGCGGTGCCATGTCCCGGATCCTCGAATACCCGCGCGTCGACCTGCACTCGATTGCCCAGGTCGCCATCATCGGCACCGCCGTCGAACCGCTCATCCACGCCTGCGCCGAGCTCCTCGACAACGCCACCCGCTACTCGCCGCCGCAGACCCGTGTGCACGTCACAGCGGTCGAGGTCCAGACCGGCATCGCCATCGAGATCGAGGACGGCGGCGTCAGCCTCAGCGAGGAGGCCCGTGCGCGGGCCGAGAACATGCTCGCCCGGGCCCAGGCCGGGTCCAACATGAACGACCTCGGCGAGTCCCCCCGGCTCGGCATGGCCGTCGTCGGCCGGCTCTCCCGGATGTACGACCTCCAGGTCTCACTGCGACAGTCCGCGTACGGCGGCGTCCGCGTCGTACTCATCGTGCCCCGTGCCATGATCACCACCGGTCCCGCCCCGGGTATCGCCCACGGCATCGGCGCCACGTCGAGGCCCACCAGCGACATCGACCTGGCGGGCATGAAGCACGTCGTCCCGCCGCGCAGCAAGCGCCGCAAGCCTCTCGCGGTGGAATCCCGCCCGGCCACCGGACCGGTCGCCTCCGACTCCCGGCCGGTGGCAGCGTCGTCGGCCATGGGCGACGACGCCCCCGTGGTGACCGAGTGGACCGCGGGCGGACTTCCGCAGCGCCGCAGCCGCGGCCGCTTGCCGCTGGCTTCGCACAACCTCCCCATGCAGCCCGCCGCCCCGCCCTCGGGACAGCGCAACGGTCACGCCAACGGGAGCGACAGCGGCAACCAGCAGCCCCCCGGGCTCTGGCTCGAGGCCTTCACCAACGCCGTCAACGGCGTGCCGCAGGAGCCGAAGACCGGCGAAGACACCGAAAACGCGTGGGACAAGGGAGACCTGAAGTGATCCAGCAGCGGGGAAATATGGACTGGATGCTCAAGGAACTGGCCGACGACGTTCCGGACATCCATCAGATCGTGGTGCTCTCCGCGGACGGCCTGCGCATCGCCCAGCACGGTGGCGACCCCGATGTCGCCGACCGCCTGGCGGCCGCCTGCGCCGGACTGCAGAGTCTGGCGGCCGCCGTCGCCTCCGAAATCCCTTACAGCGATGGCCTGATGCGGCTCGTCGTCATCGAAGTCACCGGCGGATTCTTCTACTTGATGGCCGCGGGGACCGGTGCGTATCTCGCCGTCCTCGCCGGAGAGACGGTGGACGCGGGACTCGTCGGAGCACGGATGCGCGACATGGTCGTCCGGATCGGTGCCCATCTCACGAGCCCGCCGCGCCATGACGGGCAGGCCGGATGAGCTCTCCCCGACGAGAACACCGGGAGGCTGATCCGGCGCTGAGCGACCCGGAGCGGCTGTACGTCATCACCGGCGATCCCGATGGCGGCGAGCGGGCGGCGCTCGACCTGGTCACGATGGTCGTTTCGAAGGAGCAGCCGACGCCGACGGTCCAGCCCGAGCAGGCCGTGATCCTGCGGCTCTGCCAGGCACCGTTGTCCGTCGCCGAGATCTCGGCCTACCTCAGCCTGCCGTTCAGTGTGGTGACCTCGCTCCTCACCGAACTCCTCGCGAGCGAACTGATCGAATCGCGCGCGCCCGTCGTCCGCGCCACCCTCCCGGACAGGTCCCTTCTCGAAGCGGTGATGCATGGACTTCAGAAACTCTGACACGATCACCGGCCCCAGGACCGAGGACATCCTTCCGACCACGGCCACGGCCGCCGTGAAGGTGGTCGTCGTCGGGGGGTTCGGGGTCGGCAAGACGACCATGGTCGGTTCCGTCAGCGAGATCCGGCCCCTCACCACCGAAGAGACCATGACCCAGGCCGGGGTCGGCGTGGACGACAACTTCGGGGTGGAGAGCAAGACCGCCACCACGGTCGCCATGGACTTCGGCCGGATCAGCATCAGCGAGGAACTGATCCTCTACCTCTTCGGCACCCCGGGCCAGGAGCGCTTCTGGTTCCTGTGGAACGGACTCTTCGAGGGCGCCCTCGGCGCCGTCGTCCTCATCGACACCCGGCGTCTCGAGGTCAGCTTCGACGTGATCGGACGCCTGGAAGAACGCGGTGTGCCGTTCGTCGTCGCCATCAACACCTTCCCGGACGCCCCGACCCACCCCGTCGAGGCGTTGCGCAGCGCACTGGACCTGCCGGACGAGGTGCCGGTGATCGACTGCGACGCCAGACTGCGCGGCTCCGGCCGCGATGTGCTGATGGCCCTGATGCGCTATCTGCACAGCCTGGCCGTCCCACTCGGCTGACCACCCCCGCTCGAACGCCGTCTGATCATTCGCACTGATCCGTGGAAGCCTGATCCCTGGAGCGATCGTGACAACCCCTTTCCATCACGAGCCCGGAGCGGCCACGGGGCCGGTTCCGCCGCCCGAATGCCCGGCCCATGGAATCGGCGTCGGACCCGGCGGACTGCGCCGGTTCTACGGCCCCGAGGCCGAGCGGGACCCGGCAGGGCTGTACGACAAGCTGCGCGCCGAACACGGCACGGTGGCGCCGATCCTGCTGCACGGAGACGTACCCGCCTGGCTGGTGCTCGGGCACAGCGAGAACCTGCACATGACCCGTACCCCCTCGCAGTTCTCCCGCGACTCCCGGCGCTGGCGGGCCCTGCAGGACGGCAGCGTCGCCCCCGACCACCCGCTGGCCCCGATCTTCACCTGGCAGCCGGTCTGCGTCTTCGCCGACGGCGCCACCCACGAGCGACAGCGCGGCGCGGTCACCGACAGCATGGCGCGCATCGACCACCGCGGCGTCCGCCGTCACATCAACCGCCACAGCAACCGGCTCGTCAACGAGTTCTGCCAGGACGGCCGTGTCGACCTGGTCGGTCAGTTCGCCGAGTGGCTGCCGATGATGGTGATGTGTGAGATTCTCGGCATGCCCGAGGAGTGCAACGACCGGATGGTGCAGGCCGCCCGCGACATGACCCGGGGCACGGCGACCGCCGTCGCGAGCAACGCGTACGTGGTCGCCGCACTGAAGCGGCTCGTCCGGCGCCGCCGGACCGAACCCGCCGCCGACTTCGCCACCTGGCTCGTCGAGCATCCCGTGGGCATGACCGACACCGAGGTCGCCGAGCATCTGCGACTGATCCTCATCGCCGCGTACGAGGCGACCGCCAACCTGATCGCCAATGTGCTGCGGATGGTCCTCACCGACCCGCGGTTCCGGGCCAGGCTCAGCGGCGGCCACATGACGGTGCCGGAGGCGGTCGAACAGACGCTGTGGAACGAGCCGCCGTTCACCGCGGTCTTCGGCCGCTGGGCGGTCGGCGACACGGAGCTGGGCGGGCAGCGGATCAAGGCGGGCGACGCGCTGATCGTCGGCATCGCACCCGCCAATACGGACCCGGTGGTTCGGCCAGATCTGGCCGCCGACATGGAGGGCAACCGCGCGCACCTGGCGTTCAGCGGCGGACCGCACGAGTGTCCCGGACAGGACATCGGACGGGCGATCGCGGATGCCGGCGTCGACGCCCTGCTGATGCGTCTTCCCGACCTCGAACTCGCCGTCGAGGAAAATGAATTGAATTGGATCGGGAACATCATTTCCCGGCATCTGGTGGAGTTGCCGGCCGACTTCGCGCCACGCTCGCCGAAGGACGACGAGCCGCCGTCGACGGGGCGGCGCGAACCGCCGTGCGAGGACTGGGAGGTGCAGTCGCCGGTCCCGCACACGACGCCCGCGCCCGTTCCGGCGGGGGTGGCTGCGCAGACCGGGCAGAGCCACGCCGGCGGCGTGCGGACCGACGCATCGCCCCATGATGCGTCCGCCGGCCGGATCCCGCAGCAGCGCAGGCCGGCCGCACCGGCACGGCTGTGGCGTGCGGTGACACGGTGGTGGAGCGGCTACTGACCGGGCCGTCCGCGGGACGACATGCGTGACTGGCCGGTGGCCCGGGGCCCCTGGCTACGGGCCACCGGTCTGCGCGCCGCTGCCGTGGTGGCGGACACGGCGCGCGCACAAGGTCCCCCGTACCATGCGGAAGCGTGAAGCTGACAATTCTGGGCGGCGGCGGATTCCGGGTCCCACTCGTGTACGGGGCGCTGCTCGCCGACCATGCCGAGGGCCGTGTCACCGCCGTCACCCTGTACGACACGGACGCCGACCGGCTCACCGCCATTGCCCGGGTCCTCGCCGATCAGGCCGAAGGGGTGCCGGACGCACCCGCCGTCCTTGCCACGACCGAGCTCGACGAGGCACTGCGCGGCGCCGACTTCATCTTCTCCGCCATCCGGGTCGGCGGTCTCGAAGGCCGTGCCGCCGACGAAAGGGTGGCCCTCGACGAAGGCGTGCTCGGGCAGGAGACGGTCGGCGCGGGCGGCATCGCATACGGACTGCGCACCGTCCCCGTCGCCGTCGACCTCGCCCGGCGCATCGCCCGGCTCGCCTCGGATGCCTGGATCATCAACTTCACCAACCCGGCGGGTCTGGTCACTGAGGCGATGTCCCGGCACCTCGGCGCCCGGGTCATCGGCATCTGCGACTCCCCGGTGGGCCTGGGCCGCCGGATCGCCCGGACTCTCGGCGTCGACCCCGAGCGGTCCCGGATCGACTATGCCGGCCTCAACCACCTGGGCTGGGTCCGCGGGCTGCACGTCGACGGCCGCGACGAACTGCCGCGCCTGCTCGCCGACCCGCACCTGCTCGGCTCGTTCGAGGAGGGAAGGCTCTTCGGCACCGACTGGCTGCAGTCACTCGGTGCGATCCCCAACGAGTACCTGCACTACTACTACTTCAACCGGGAAGCCGTCCGCGCCTACCAGGATGCGGAACAGACCCGTGGCGCCTTCCTCCGCGATCAGCAGGAGGGCTTCTACGCCCGGATGAAGGACCCGGCCGCTCCTGCCTTCCCGGCCTGGGACCGGACCCGCGTCGAGCGCGAGGCCACCTATATGTCGGAGAACAGGGAGGTCGCCGGGGTCGGCGAGCGCGACGAGAGCGATCTGGAGTCCGGTGGGTACGAGCAGGTCGCCCTCGCACTCATGCGGGCCGTCGCGCGTGACGAACGGACCTCGCTCATCCTCAATGTCCGTAACCGCACCACGCTCTCCGTGCTCGACGCCGACGCCGTCATCGAAGTGCCGTGCCTCGTCGACGCGAACGGTGCCCGTCCCGTCAGCGTCGACCCCCTCCCGTACCACGCCGTCGGACTGGTCACCGCGGTCAAGGCCGTCGAACGCGCCGTCCTGGAAGCGGCCGCGAGCGGCTCACGCGCGACCGCCGTGCAGGCCTTCGCACTGCACCCCCTCGTCGACTCGGTCTCGGTCGCCCGCCGGCTGGTCGACGGGTACACGAAGGTCCATCCCGGACTCGCCTACCTGAACCGGCCTTGAGGCCCGGCCCCTCGGCTGTACCGGCCGGATCAGCCGGCGGGTACCGCGTGCGAACCACCGGACGCCGCCCAGGACGGCGTCACACCCGTGACCTGGCACACCATCAGGAAGAGCGGAATGGGCGGGGTGTACGGCGTGAGGCTGTCGGGTGCGTGGATCAGCCGCGGCCGCACGGCGGGGACGCATGCACCCCTGGCGTACGCGACCTGCGACGGCCAGTCCAGATCGAGGTCCGAGCCTGCCGGTACGATCCACCACCAGCGGTCGGCGTCCGCGAAGACGCAGCCGGTGCGCGGCAGATGGGACATGAGCCGGAAACCGTACCCGGCAGGCACGCCCACCGCGTCGCAGCCCAGGCTCGCCGACAGCGCGGGAGGCAGCGGCAGCTGCACGAGGCCACCCCCGGAGCCGGGCAGCGAGGACTCGCGGGAGAGGCGCGATCCGAGCAGATGGGACACCGCGTTCCTCAACATGACCGCTCCGTGCCGTGCGGCAGTTCTGCCCAGACGATCCGGCCCGATCCGTCGCCCGCGTCACGGGATCCCCAGGCGCTGCTCAGCGCGTCGACGAGTAGCAGGCCGCGTCCGTGCTCGTCGTCGGCAGTGCGGCACAGCTTCGGGCCGCCCGGCTGGTACCCCTGGTCCTGCACGGCTATGCGCAGCCGTCTCTCGAGACAGCGCAGCTCGCACACGACGCGCGCGCTCACGGTGTGCACCACCGCGTTGGTGACCAGTTCCGACACGATCAGGATCGCCGCGTCGTGCGCCTCCGTGTCCAGCTGCCACTCGTCCAGCCGGGTCCGTGTCAGCCGCCGTGCACCGGCCACCGACTCCGGGTGCGCAGGGAGCGCGAAGCAGTATCGGAGCGCTTCCGTCCCGGGGCTGAGGTCGATGAGCCGGGGGATGAGCGCACTGCCAGGTGCCACGACCGATTCCTCACAGTGGGGGGCTTCGTCACGCCTCGCATCCCAGGGCATGAGGGCGGGCATGACTACGTGAACTGGTTCACTCACCAACTCTCCCCCTGTCGTGAACACTTGGCAAGGGGCACTCTGAAAATTTCAGAGTGGCCGTGTCTTTGACGGCATATGCATGGCACACTGCTCGCAAACAGCATCGGGAGGTCTGAAGTGAGCGAACCGCGGTCCGCCCCGACCGTGGGTCAGGTCGTTCTCGGCAAGCGTCTGCAGGATCTGCGGGAGCGCGTCGGCCTGAGCCGTGACCAGGCTGCCAAGGTGCTCCGGGTCGCTCCCGCGACGATACGCAGGATGGAGACCGCCGAGGTCGCGCTCAAGATCCCCTATGTGCAACTGCTCCTGAAGGCCTACGGGATCACCGACGAGGAGGCCGAATCCTTCGTCGAGCTGGCCGAGGAGGCCAACAAGCCCGGCTGGTGGCAGCGGTTCCACGACGTCCTGCCCGACTGGTTCAGCATGTACGTCAGCCTGGAGGGCGCAGCGAGCCTCCTGCGTATGTACGAACCGCACTTCGTCCCCGGACTCCTGCAGACCGAGGACTACGCCCGGTCGGTGATGCGTAGCGGCGCCGTCGGCCAGACCCGGCCCGAGGACATCGAGCGCCATGTGGCGCTGCGGATGGAGCGGCAGTCCCTGCTGACGCGGCCGGATGCCCCGAAGCTGTGGGTGGTGATGGACGAGACGGTCCTGCGCCGTCCCGTCGGCAGCGTCGACGTCATGCGCGCGCAGATCGACCGGCTGCTGGGCGTCACCGAGATGCCCCGTGTGACACTGCAGATCGCGGAGTTCGCGACCGGTCACCACCCGGGCACCTACGGCCCGTTCGTCCTCTTCCGCTTCGGCGTCCCCGAACTGCCCGACATGGTGTACAGCGAGTACCTGACCGGCGCCGTCTACTTCGACGCGCGCCCCGAGGTGGCCTCCTACCTCGAAGTCATGGACCGCATGGCGGCTCAGTCCGCAACTGCACAACGCACGAAGGAAATCCTCCGGGACTTCCGCAAGGAGCTGTGACCGATGGACCCCATATACAACGGCATGCCGGCCGCCGAACTCGGCTCCGAAGGCTGGTACAAGCCGTGGAGCGGGGGGAACGGCGGCAACTGTGTCGAGGCCATGAAGCTGGCCGACGGCAGAGTCGCTGTACGCCAGTCCGCGGATCCCGACGGCCCCGCCCTGATCTACACCCACCGCGAGATCGCCGCCTTCATCCAGGGAGCCAAGGCCGGCCAGGCGGACTTCCTCCTTACCGGAATCTGACGCGTCCGGCGTCCGTCCTTGCCATACTCCCTCTCAGTTCGCCGATCCACGGACCCCAGGAGCGCGCCATGACCGGGCATGAGCCCATGGAGATCGACACCAGTAAGCCGCATCCTGCCCGGATGTACGACTGGTTCCTCGGGGGCAAGGACAACTATCCGGTCGACGAACAGATGGCGCAGCAGCTCCTGGCCCTCGACGCCCGCGGCCGTGACATGGCCCGGGTCAACCGGGCGTTCATGCACCGCGCCACGCGCTGGCTCGCCGACCAGGGCGTACGCCAGTTCCTCGATATCGGCACCGGCATCCCCACCGAGCCGAACCTCCACCAGATCGCCCAGCAGACGGCCCCGGACGCGCGCATCGTCTACTGCGACAACGACCCGATCGTCCTCGCGCACGCGGCGGCCCTGCTGCGCTCCACCCCCGAGGGCGCCACCGAGTACATCCAGGCCGACGCCCGCGAACCGGAGACCATCCTCGAACAGGCGGGCAAGGTACTCGACTTCAGCAAGCCGATCGCGCTGTCCCTGCTGGCCCTGCTGCACTTCCTCGACGACGAGGACGGTGCCGCCGAGCTCGTCGACCGGCTGGTGGAGAAGCTCCCCTCGGGCAGCTACCTGGTGCTCTCGCACACCACCGGGGACTTCAACCCTGAGGGTGCGGCGCAGGCGTCGGCCATGTACAGGGCCCGCGGGATGACGCTGCGTCCGCGCTCGCGCGCCGAACTCACCGCGTTCTTCGCGGGACTCGAACTCGTGGAGCCGGGCGTCTCGCTCTCCGCCGACTGGCACCCGGAGCTCGGCGAGGTCATCGACGTACCGGGCGCCGAGCCGATTCCCGGCTACGCGGGCGTGGCCCGCAAGCCCTGACCCGGGCCGTCACCTGCATGCTCACTGCCTGCTGACCGAACGGGTGATGCCCGCGGCGATCGTCGTCGCGAGCAGCCACCCGGTCGCGATGAGGAGGTACGACAGCCACTGGTACCAGCCCTGTGGATTGAACGCCCGCTCCTGCCCGAAGTCGACGATCGGCAGAAGCAGGTCCAGTGTGTAGACGAACGGACTGAACGGCGGAGCCTCGTCCACCTTCAGCGGGCTCGGATGATGCAGCGCGTACATCAGCGACCCGGCCAGCAGCAGCGAGAAGAGCCAGGCGGCGGCCCGCACCGGCCGGAAGCCGTACCCGACGGTGACATCCTGGAGATGCCCCCACAGCCGTGCGTACGCGGGCAGGGTGGCGCGGTGTCTGCGCTGCTTGGCGAGGAGTACCGTGCGCGCGGCGTCGTCGTCGCCGATCCGCCGGTACGCCTGCGTCAGCTGCTCGTACGCGTACGGCACATAGCCCTCCTCCTCCCGTTCGAGCAGCGGAAGCCGCCGCTCGGCGGGCAGATGGGGGAGGAGCGTGGTGTACGTGAGCCCGTCGAGCCGAATCTGCTCCGGCCAGACCGACGGGGTGGCATGGATGAGATCGGCCTTCGCCCGGCGCAGATTCACTCTGCCGTCGATCGGGGCGGCCTCCCGGAGCCAGAGTTCGCCGATCGTGCTACCGCTGGCGCGGAGCGCCACGCCGCCCGGGTTGGACAGCCGGGCGTACGCGAGGTTGAGCTGCCCCGGTATCCGGGCGCCGCGCAGATCGACCCGCCCCTGGACCCGGATCCGCATCCCGTGCAGGTCGGAGCCGACGCCGAGATTCTCGGCATGCAGTGCGGTCGCCCCGGGGTTGCGCAGGTGGGCGTCGTCGAGCCGGATCTGCCCGGTGACGGCGGCGCCGCCGAGCCGGGTCTCGCCGTGCACGACGAGACCGGGCCACCACAAGTCGTCCTCGACGACCGCGTGATTCAGCTGCAGCACCGCCTCGCCGTTGGGCGCGGTCGTACCGTCCGCGTTCACTCCGATTTGGGTCCGGTCGAAGAACAGGGCCTGGGCGATCTTCGAACCACCGAGCCGGACCGGGCCGGAGATCCGGCAGTCGGTGAGTCGCAGCACGCCGTCGATGTGGACGGTCGCCGCGGTCAGTCCCGGCAGGACCGAACCGCTCAGCGCCAGCTGTCGCAGCCGCGCGCCGTACAGGTTCGGAGCCTGCTCGAACCGGCATCCGGACAGCGCGACCGCGCACTCCGTGGTCGCGTACCGGATGTTCAGAGCGCCGGTGATCCGTGCGCCCAGCACCCGCAGCGCAGGCACCTGCCCGTCCTCCTGCGGGCCGCCGACCAGCAGCGCCCTGAGCACCTCGGCACGTACCGTGCGCTCAGGACCCCAGCTGTCTCCGGTCTCCGGATCGTCCTCGGCCGCCACCCCCGTACGGAAATCGACGGCTGTGCCGCGCGGGAAGGCGTCCCGGACACGGCGCTCGGCGGCGGTAAGCTCGGAGATCTCCATCGGCGGGACTCTGGCCCGCAGCCCGACAGAGTGTCAACCCCCACTGTCCCGCCTTGCGTTCAGCCGCCCAGAGCGTGCCCGGTCGTCGCGTCGACATGCCCCGGTACGTCGTCGTGCCGGTCGCCCACCGTCGACGTACCGGACGGCTCGAACAGCAGCAGCGAGGCGCCGTCCGCCGAGAACGGCTTGTGCCAGGTGGAGCGCGGGACGACGAACACCGCGCCCCGGTCGAGCGTGACCGTGCGCTCTCCGCCGTCCTCGCGCAGGACGATGTCCAGCGTGCCGTCGAGGACGAGGAAGAACTCGTCGGTGTCGTCATGGACGTGCCAGACATGCTCGCCCCGGACCTTGGCGACCCGTACGTCGTAGTCGTTGACGCGGGTCACGATCCGCGGGCTCCACAGGGTTTCGAACGTCGCGAGGGCCTCGCTCAGCAGGATGGGGTCCGGGCCGGCCTTCGTCGTGTCTTCGCTCATGGTTCCCATCCTCGGCGCTGGGCCCCACGAAGGGTGAGTGCTATGAATCGCATATGGCGCAAGAATCCTCGCATCGGGTCGTGATGATCGTCTCGGCCGGTTCCAACCCCTTCGAGATGGGCGTGGCCACCGAACTCTTCGGGCTGCGCCGCCCCGAGCTGCCCGTGCCCTGGTACGACTTCGCGCTCTGCGCCGAGACCCCGACCGTGCGGATGCACCACGGTTTCTTCCAGCTCAGCGGGGTCGCCGGACTCGAAGCCGTCGACCGGGCCGACACCGTCATCGTGCCGAACCGCCCAGACCCGGAAGCCGACCCCGCCCCGGCCGTCCTCGACGCGATCCGACACGCCGCCGACCGGGGCGCCCGACTGGTCAGCTTCTGTACGGGCACGTTCACGCTCGCCGCCGCCGGTGTGCTGGACGGGCGCCGGGCCACCACCCACTGGAGCTGGACCGACGCCTTCACCGCCCGCTTCCCGCAGGTCCGACTCGACCCCGATGTGCTGTTCGTCGACGACGGGCAGGTGATCACTGCGGCGGGCAGCGCCGCCGCCCTCGATACGGGCCTCCACATCGTCCGGAGCGATCACGGCGCGGAGATCGCGGCCGCCGTCAGCCGCCGGCTCGTCTTCGCGGTCCACCGCGACGGCGGCCAGCGCCAGTTCGTCGAGCACCCGCTGCCCGAGGTCCCCGACACCTCGCTGGGCCCGCTGCTCGCCTGGGCGGAGGAGCGCCTCGGGACGGAGCTCACGGTGACCGGCCTCGCCGCCCGCGCCGCCGTCAGCCCCGCCACCCTGCACCGCCGCTTCCGCGCCCAGCTGGCCACGACGCCGCTCGCCTGGCTGACCGAGCGGCGGATCACCCTGGCCTGCCGGCTGCTGGAGCGCGGCAAGGAGCGCCTCGATGTGGTCGCCCGTGCCAGCGGACTCGGTACGGCGACGAACTTGCGGGCCCAGCTGCGCCGCCGTACCGGGCTCACCCCCACCGAGTACCGGCGCAGGTTCACCCTGACGCACTGACCCGGTCCCGCCGCAGGTCACAATGGACGCATGTCCCGACGCAGTACACGTCCCCGGCAGTCCTCCGCCGCAAGTACCCGGACTGCCCCGGAGACCGCGATCACTCCGGCTTCGCCGTGCCCGTGCGGCCTGCCCGCCACGTACGCGGACTGCTGCGGAAGGTTTCACGCAGGGACGGCCGCCGCGCCGACCTGCGAGGCGCTGATGCGTTCGCGGTACGCCGCCTTCGTCGTCCGCGACGCGGTGTATCTCCTCCGCACCTGGCACCCGGACACCCGGCCGCCCGTCCTCGACTTCGATGCCGGCATGCGCTGGGTGCGCCTGGAGATCCTGGAGACGACGGACGGCAGCGCGTTCCACACCACGGGCACGGTCACCTTCCGCGCCCACTACATGGACCACGGCCGACCGGACTCGCTCCGTGAGAAGAGTCGGTTCGTCCGCCACGAGGGTGCCTGGGTCTACGCGACGGCGGTCTTCATCGACTGACGGCTGCCCGTGCCCGGCTCGGTTGAAGACGGACACCCGCGTGCGGTGGAGCGTCGGCTTCTCGGCCTCGTCCACCAGCGCCACCGCGGGATCCGCATACGACAGATGCGCCGACGGAGTCGCGGGCACGCCCTCACCACCGATCCGGTAGCGCCCCGTCCTGTCCTCGTCGGATCCCATCAGTGCGGGCGGGGTGAGCATCAGCCAGTCCACCGGGCCGGTCCTGCGCCTCACGGCCTTGGGGGGAATACGGACTCGGTTCGGCCGTGACATGAGAAGGGCCGTACGGGTTGGGTGAGTTGTGAGACTGGCCTGGGCCCGTACGGCCTGTACCCATCCTGCCCTGTCCGGGGTCTCCCGCGCACATTTCGGCGAGCTGCTCGAAGAACTCGCCCCGCGGTGGGCGGCGGCACGGGAGTCCGTCCTGCACGGTTGTCCTCGCTGTAGGGCGTCAACGTGACCGTCTCGCCCGACTCCGGTACGGCCGTAGGGCCAGGCGGCAGACCGCCGGGATCAGGGGTGAAGTTCAGGAAGTCATCGTGACGGCGAAAAGAAGTTGCTTGAAGTTTCACACACCAGCTAAGCCTGCAAGTAACGCTTGAAAGTTCAACTTCTACTCCCCGCAGAAGGGACGGAGAGGTGATGGCTACCGGGTGTCCGCCTCGTGTGACGCGCCGTGCCGGTCGGGCAGCGCGAAATCGGTGCGGATGACGCCCAGCTGTCGGGCCGGGCGCCGTTGTGATCCGGCGCTGCTCCTCGACCCACTCCGTCCGGGCGCCGGAGACGGTCCGGGCCCGCATGCGGGGGACGACCGGGCGGGTCAGCGCAGCAGCGACCGTACCGACGTCTTCATCCGGGCGACGAACACCTCCCGCACCTCGTCCGTCACCCGGTCCAGTGAGAGATACGGATTGAGGTTCTCCAGCTCGACGAGCAGCAGCTCACCGTCCGCCGTCCGGCACGCGTCGACGCGCTGGATGCCGTGTGCGAGGTCGTTCCACTCCACGAACCGGCGGGCAAAGTCCAGATCCGCCGTCGTCGGCTCGTACGGTTCCAGTACCCAGCGCTGCTCGGGGTGCGGTGCGTAGAGCGCGTACTGGAACTCGCGGTCGATGAAGAAGAAGGACACCTCGTAGCGGAAGTCGATCCTCGGCTGGATGAGCACGGTGCCGTCCGGCTCGCCGCCCACCTCGGCCGCGAGCTCGTCCGGCGTGACGAAGCGCAGCCCGACCGAGTCCGCGCCCAGCTTCGGCTTGATCACATACTCAGCCGCCCCGGGCAGCAGCCCCAGATCGCCCGCCCGGTCCACTGTCGCGATCACCGGGTACTTCGCTGCGCTCAGATCGACCAGATACTGCTTGCCCGCCATGTCGCCGCGGCCGGTCAGCGGGTTGTACACCGGCACCTTCCGCTCGCGGGCACGGGCGCAGAACGCGTCGTACGCCTCCTGGTGGTGCAGCACCGGACCGCTGTTGCGGACAACGACGGTGTCGAAGCCGTCGAGCAGTGCCGCCGCGTCGCGCGGATGACAGAGTGCGACATCGAATTCCTCGCGCAGCCGCGAGGTCAGAAAGATGTCCTCGTCGCAGTAGCGGCGGCCGCGCGCCTGGTACGCGAGGTCGGTGACGAAGAGGACGGACGGGCGCGGACCGGCAGGCATGAGGTTCTCCCAGGGGGTGCGGGGGCGGACAGCGGATCAATAACCTTAGGTCGCCATCGTCGCCTGCCCCTTGGCGTTCGAACCCTCGCGGGCGCGGGCGAGGCGCGCGTCGAGCTTCTCCTTGCCGCCGAGCAGACAGTGCCCAGGTATGCGCATGCCGTTGAGGAGGACGTTCGTCGTGTGCGAGGCGCGGAGCCCGAGCTTCTTGATGGTGCGGCCGGAGACCCAAGAGGCAGCGACCGTCGGGTCGGATGCGGGTGAGTCACCAGGAGCTGCCGGGGCGCACCGCCAGCCGGGGATGGTGGGCGGCCAGGACCTTGTTGGCCTGTGCCAGTTCGGACAGGGCCTGCTCGCGGTCCGCCTGGTCCTCGACGCAGAGCCGCGGGCCGCGGAACCTGCGGACCTCGCGGGCGGCGCACTCGGCGTCGAACTCTGCCTGCACGATGTGCGGCGGGATGCAGGACCCGATCAGTTCGGCGACCCGGTCCGGGATCGGCACGGGAACGAGGAGGTGTGAGGCGGTCATGGGGGGCCCTCTCGGATGGTTGACCAGGAGGTGGTGCTCCGCGGCCGCCGGGTGGGCGGTCGACTCCTCCTTATGTAACGGGAATCAGTTCCGGGTTTGTCATGGAGAACGTCTCCGTCTGGCAACCGTTTGAGAGTGATCGGCTATTTCTCCTTACGTGTAAGTAAGTTGACTTCGTGTGAGGTATGTGCTCGGTCGGAATCCGCGCTGCGCCGATCGGAGCGGCGCGTCGTCGCTGCGGGCGCGCAGCTGCATCGCACGCAGCACTGCCTCGGTCGAGAACCGCGACTCGGGATCGACGAGTTGCTCGCCGAAGATCGTCTCCAGATTGCGCATCCGGTAACGGACCGTCTGCGGGTGTACGTCGAGCAGCTCGCCCATCTGGGCTGCGGTACCGCGGGTTTCGAGCCGGATCCGCAACGTCTCGATCAGCCGCCTCGCGCCGGTTGACGCTGATCTCCGCGATGGGCGCGAGTTCGCGCCGGGCGAGCTGGTCGAGGAGGGCCGGGCCAGGTCCGCCGCCACCGCACCCCCGCTGTCATGAGCGCCCTGCGCGACCTGGCCCGCGCGACCCTCCACCGAGCCGGATGGGCCAACACCGCCAGCGGCCGGCGCGCGCACACCCGCCCCGCAGCCGCCCTCACCCTCCACGGCATCCCGTGATCAAACCCGGCAAACGCGGCTCTCCCCGGGGACCTGCCTCTACCCCCTGCCCGTCGACCATGCCGACGATGCCTGGCACGAAGTTGTGACGCCCGTCGACGATGGCGTCGTCGTCGGCGACGGTTCCTCAGCATCGGCAGGACCGGATCCGGGTTTGAGTAATCCGCCTACGTCGGAGGAGTCGCATCAACAGCGGTGACCCCATGCCGCTCGAGGGTCCCTGCACCGTCAGCCGGTAGTCCGGCCCCCCGGTACGAAGAGAACTAAGGTGGTAAACGGGTCATGTAGGAACGCCCCCGGAGGGGCCATGCGCCGACACCGAACCACCCATGCCGACAGCGCCCAGGAAGCCCTGCTCACCCTCGGGCGTCTTGTCGACCAGGCGCTGGAGCGGCTCAGGATCCAGCGGGCGCGTGCGGAACTGGCCGAGGCATTGCAGCGCCACCTGCTCCCGCCCCAGCTTCCGCAGCTGCCCCACCTGGCCATCGCGGCCCGTTACACCCCTTCGCATGACGGTCTCGATGTCGGGGGCGACTGGTACGACGCCTTTCCGATGACGAACGGGGCGGTCGGGATCGCCATCGGTGACGTGCAGGGTCACGACGTGGAAGCCATTGCCTTCATGGGGCAGGCCCGCACAAGCCTGAGGGCCCTCGCCTGCGCCACGACCGATCCGGGCGAGGTACTGAGCCGCGCCAATGATCTGCTCATTTCCATGGGCTGCGGCCTTTTCGCGACCTGCTGCTTTCTGACCTTCGACCCGCTCAGCGGCGCGCTCGCCATTGCCCGCGCAGGCCACATCCCGATGGTCTGGGCCACGTCCGCCAGTCACTTCGGCATCGTCCTCGACAGTGGCGGCCCGCCGCTCGGCATACTCCCCGGGGAGGTCTATCCGGTGACGCGACGATGGCTGACGGAGCCGGGATCGTTGGTCATGGTCACCGATGGGGTGGTGGAAGGACCGGCCTGCCCGATCGAGAAGGGGCTGGAGGAGGTGGTACGGCTGGTCTGCAGTGGTTACGACGGCGACCCCGACGACCTGGCTCGTGAAGTGGTGAAGGTGGCCGATCTGACGGGCCACTGCGACGATGCCGCAGTCCTTGTCGTCCGATATGCCGGCCTCCCCGGCCGGGGGTAGCCATGGCCCGCGCCGCATGCTCCGCGCTGCAACGACCGAGGTGGCTCCCGGCCCGTCCTGGCCGGTAGAGCCCTTCCAGGTGGTGTCCGATGACTGCCGTGCTGACCAATCCGGAGCTTCGGCGCAAGGGCGCCGCGACTCTCCTGGTCCTCGCTGTCGCAGCCGCCTACTACGGGGCCGCCCAGCTGGGTCTCGTCGAACAATTGGTGCGCGGACAGGTCACGCCGCTCTGGCCCCCTACGGGCATTGCCCTGGCCGGTCTGCTCGTCTTCGGGCTCCGCGTCTGGCCGGGCATTGCGATCGGAGCCTTTCTTGCGAACGTGTGCATCGGACCGACGGCTCTCACCGCTCTGGTCATCATGGCGGGAAACACGCTCGCACCGGTCTGCTCCTACCTGATGCTGCGGCGTGCGGGGTTCCACAACGATCTGGACCGGCTGCGCGACGCGCTGGAGCTGGTCTTCGTCGGTGCCCTGGGCGGGATGCTCATCAGCGCGACCGTGGGCAGCAGCGTGCTGGTGCTGTCCGGCGCCCTGAGCCCAGGAGATTTCTGGCCCACGTGGTCGGTGTGGTGGACGGGCGACGCCATGGGCGTGCTGGTCGTCGCACCGTTTCTGCTCGTCCTTCGCGAGGCGTGGTGGCCACGCGGTGTGGCACTCCGGCGGTGGGCCGAAGTGGCGGCCCTGTTGCTCGGCACCCTTGCGGTCACGCTCCTGGCGACGGGCAGCAGCAGTGCCTCCCTGCTCTTCCTCGTCTTCCCGTTCCTGATCTGGGCCGCGTTCCGATTCGAACGCGCCGGCGCCGCGTCGTGTGCGCTCGGAGTCTCCTTGCTGGCGATTCTGGCCGCCGGTCGTGGGGCCGGTCCGTTCGCCCATAAGGAGCTCTTCATCAATATGGTCACGCTCCAGGCCTTCAACGGCACCACTGCACTGACCGCGCTGCTGCTCGCGGCGGTCATCACCGAGCGGAACCGCACCCACGACGAGATCAAGCGGCTCTGCGGGCGGCTCACCGACATAGTGGCGGCCATGCCGGACCACCCGGTCACCGACCAGTGGCTGACGTCCGACGACCCCGACGACCCCGACGACCCGGACGGCCGCGCCGACGATCGTTAGGGGTGCCCGGCCGGCGCCCTCTCCGTACGCGCCCCGGTGGACATCAGGCAGAGCAGCCCACCGGGGATCTGCGTGGAGTCGGCGACGAGCGCGCCGCCCAGGAACCGGTATTGCGGACTCCTGCGCCACCCTGTCGGGCGCGACATCAGCGGGACAGCACCTCGGCCAGGTCGTACCGCACCACTTCTTCCAGCTGTGCGTAGGTACAGCTCCCGGGGGTACGGTCCGGCCGCCACCGGCGAAACTGGGCCGTGTGCCGGAACCGGTCGCCCTCCATGTGGTCGTAACCGACTTCGCACACCCGCTCCGGACGCAGCGCCACCCATGACTGGTCCTTCTTCCCGGACCAGCGGCTCGGTGTACCGGGCAAGCGGGCGGTTTCGTGGGCGGCGGCATCCGCCCACGCCGCCCACGGATGGTCGGCGAACTCCGTCCGCAACGGCTCCAGCTCGGCGGCCAGCTCCTCGCGGCGCTTCATCGAGAATGCCGCGCAGACCCCGACGTGCTGCAGGACGCCTTCGGAGTCGTACAGACCGAGCAGCATCGAGCCGACGACCGGGCCGCTCTTGTGGAAGCGGTACCCCGCCACCACACAGTCGGCGGTCCGCTCGTGCTTGATCTTGTACATGACGCGGACGTCCGGGCGGTACGGCAGATCCAGCGGCTTGGCGACGACACCGTCGAGCCCGGCACCCTCGTACCGTTCGAACCACTCCTGGGCGACGGCCGGGTCGGTGGTCGCGGGGGCGAGATGGACGGGGGCCGAGGCACCGGACAGCGCCGCTTCCAGCACGGCTCGGCGGTCCGCCTGCCGGGTGGAGAGCAGCGAGTCGTCGCCCACCGCGAGGATGTCGAAGACGACCAGACTGGCCGGGGTCTGCTCGGCGAGCAGCCGCACCCGTGAATCGGCCGGATGGATGCGTTCGCTGAGCCGGTCGAAGTCCAGTTTCCCGTCGTACGCGACGACGATCTCGCCGTCGATCACACAGCGCGGCGGAAGATTCTCCCGGACCGCGGTGACCAGCTCGGGGAAGTACCGGGTGAGCGGCTTGCCGGTGCGGCTGCCGATCACCACCTCGTCGCCGTCGCGGTGCACGATCGCCCGGAAGCCGTCCCACTTGGCCTCGTACTGCATGCCCGGCGGGATCCGGGACACGGACCTGGCGAGCATCGGCTTCACGGGCGGCATCACCGGCAGGTCCATGAACCGATTCTTGCTCGGATACCTCGACGCGGCTCCCGATATGCGGCATATGTGGGCCCGGCCTACCGTGGCCCCCATGGGCGCAGCGGTGGAGTTGGATGCAGACGGACGGGCAGTACGGCTGTCCAGCCCCGACAAGGTGTACTTCCCGCAGAAGGGCTACACGAAGAGGGACGTCGCCGAGTACTTCCTCTCCGTGGGCGCAGGAATCACGCGCGCCCTGCGCGACCGGCCGACCACACTCCAGCGCTTCGTCGACGGTGTCGACGGCGACTTCTTCTACCAGAAGCGCGCCCCGAAGAACCTCCCCGACTGGATCCCCACCGCCCGCATCACCTTCCCCAGCGGCCGGCCGGCCGACGAGATCTGCCCCACCGAACTCGCCGCCGTCCTGTGGGCGGCCAACCTCGGCACGCTCACCTTCCACCCCTGGCCGGTACGGAGGGCCGACACCGACCACCCGGACGAGCTCCGCATCGACCTCGACCCGCAGCCCGGCACGGACTACGCCGACGCGGTCACCGCCGCCCATGAGCTGCGCGCCGTCCTCGACGACCACGGTCTGCGCGGCTGGCCCAAGACCTCCGGCGACCGCGGCATCCACGTCTTCGTCCCCGTCGAACCCCGCTGGACCTTCACCGAGGTCCGTCGCGCGGCCATCGCGGCCGGCCGCGAACTCGAACGCCGGATGCCGGACCGGGTGACCACCGCGTGGTGGAAGGAGGAGCGCGGCGAACGCATCTTCGTCGACTTCAATCAGACCGCGCGCGACCGGACGATCGCCTCCGCCTACTCCGTGCGGCCCCGGCCGCATGCTCCGGTCTCCGCACCACTGCGCTGGGACGAGATCGACGACGCCGAGCCGCGAGACTTCGACATCCGCACCATGCCGAAGCGGTACGCGGAGGTCGGCGACGTGCACGCGGACATGGACGACCACGCCTTCCGGCTCGACCGGCTGCTGGAACTGGCGGACCGGGACGAGCGGGAGCGCGGGCTCGGTGACATGCCCTACCCGCCGGAGTACCCGAAGATGCCCGGCGAACCCAAGCGGGTTCAGCCGAGCCGCGCCCGGCACGACGAGAACGGGGAGGCATGAGCGCGCCCGATCTGGAGCCCGTCACGCCGTACGGGGAACACGCCCGCCCCCGGACCCGCGGTGACAGCTGGGCGGCGTTCAAGGAGTCCCCGTATCTGCCCGCCGTCGTACTGATGTTCATCATCGCGGCCGCGGCCGGTCTCTTCGCCGGCTCCTACACGTACGCGATGGCCAACCCGACTCCGCGCAACATCCCGGCGGCCGCGGTCGGCGATCTCGGCACTCCGCGCGACAAGTTCTTCCTCGACCGGCTGGAGGTCACGCTCGACACCTCGCTGGTGCTGCACGAGTACGCCACCCAAGCCGAGGCCCGCACCGCGCTGGAGGAGCAGAAGGTCTTCGCCGTCCTGCGGTCCGCGAACGGCGGGCTCGCCCTGGATGTCGCGAGCGCCTCCGGAGCCTCGGTCGCCCAGCTGCTCGCCGAGTCCGCACTGAAGGTGGCGGAAGCGACCCATGTGCCGGTGAAGGTCACCGATGTGAAACCACTGCAACGGGGTGATCCCCGTGGCCTTGCTCTCTTCTACATCTCGCTCGCCGCGGTGGTCATCGGCTTCGTCGGCGCCATCCAGCTGAGCGTGCACGCCAAGGGGCTGAACCCGCTGGAGCGGATCGGTTTCACCGTCGCGTACGCGCTGCTCGGCGGCTTCGCGATCGCCGCCGTGGTGGACTGGCTGCTCGGCTCCGTCGATCTGCCGTTCGTCCAGTCGTGGATGATCCTCGCCTTCACGATGTTCACCACGGGCATGGTCTTCACCATGTTCAACACCCTGATGGGCCGCTGGGCGATGATCCCCACCTGGGGACTGATGGTGCTGCTCGGCAACCCGTCCTCCGGCGGTGCGGTGTCCTGGCCGCTGCTGCCGTCGGTGCTGGGCTTCATCGGCCGCTGGCTCCCCCCGGGCGCTTCGGTCAACGCCCAGCACGCCGCCGTCTACTACCAGGGGCACCAGCGGATCTTCCCCTACCTGGTGCTCGCCGGCTGGTCACTGGTCTCCTGCACGGTGTTCTGGGTATGGCGCCACCGGCACCCCGGAGGCCGTGACCACATGCCTCAGCATGCGGCCACGGCCTCCTGACCTTCCATGGCCGGTCTAAAGCTCCTTGATCCGGATGTCGCGGTACGAGACCACGTCAGTGGTGCTGTGGACCTGGAGTCCGATGTAGCCGGAGGAGAACCTGCGGCCGTCGGTGCCCGGGTCGTCGCCGCCTGGGCCGACAGAACCCGGTCAGGGTTCCGTCGGCCCCGTCGCCAGACGCAGCTGTTCCTCCTCGACGATGCGCCTGGCCAGGCTCCCGTCCGACACGTCCACGGCGTCCGGCGTCGTCTCGGCGACGTCGCTGCGCCGCGCGTAGGCGTCGAACAGCCGCTCCTTGCGGGCCAGAATGTCCAGCATCCGCTGGTCGACGCTGTCCGTCGCGAGCAGCCGGTGCACCTGGACCGTGCGTATCTGCCCCATCCGGTGGGCGCGGGCCACGGCCTGGTGCTCCATCGTCGGTTTGATCTGCGGCTCGCAGAGGATGACAACCGACGCGGCCTGCATGTTCAGCCCGACGCCACCGGCCTGGATCTGGCTCAGCAGGACGGCGTGGCCGTCCACCGTGCTGAACTCGTCGATCAGCCCCTGCCGACGGGCGGCCGGGACGTTGCCGGAGACCGGCCCGAACACCCCGTTGCCCAGGGCCTCCCGGACCGTGGTGAGTACCTCGCGGAAGTAGGAGAACACGACGACCTTGAGCCCGTTGCCGGCGGCCTCCGTGACCAGCTCGCGCAGCCGGTTCAGCTTCGCGGAGGTCTCCGGCCGGGCGTACGCGGCCCGGCGCATCCGCATGAACTGTCCGGCGGCGACCGCTTCCCGGTAGGCGTCGAGATCCGCCTCGCTGAACTCCTCCCACTCGTCGACCTGCACCAGCGCCGGGAGTTCGGTCAGCACATCCTCCTGGTTGCGCCGCAGATAGGCGGGCGCGACGGCGCGGCGGAAGGCGTGCGAACCGGCGACCCCGTGGGTGGTCCTGATCGACGGTGCCAGTTCGGGCTGGAGATGACGGACCAGGCTGCGGAACTCCTCGACCCGGTTCTCCATCGGCGTACCGGTCAGGAACAGCACCCGTTCGGTGCGCCCCGCCCAGCCGGAGACCGCGCGCGAGCGGCGGGTGGCGGGGTTCTTGACGTAGTGCGCCTCGTCGACGACCAGCATGCCGGGCCGCTTCCCGCCGTCCCGGGCGGCCGGGAGGGTGTGCAGGGCGTCGAAGGTGGTGAGGGCGACCCCGCCGCGCTCGCCCCAATCGGCGAACGCCTCCTGTCGCTCGGGGCCGTGCACCGGCAGCACCCGCAGGGTGGACCGGGCCCGGAGCTCCCGCGCCCAGTTGATCAGCACGCTCGCCGGGCAGACCACCAGGAAGTGCGTCTCGCCCCGCGCCGAGAGGTGCGCGAGCGCGGCGATCGCCTGCACGGTCTTCCCGAGCCCCATCTCGTCGCCGAGGATCACCCGCTTCTGCGCGAGCGCGAAGCGCGCACCGAACGACTGGTAGCCCCGCAGGGAGACCCGCAGATGCGCATCGTCGAGCCGCAGCCCGCGCACCCGGTCCGCGATCCCCGACGGAAGGAACCCCTCGGCGGCGTCCTGGTCGGGCCGCGTGCCCGACATCTCGGCGAGCAGGCTGTAGTACTCGGCGGACCGCAGCTCGAAGTCGACCCACGCCGCGAGGTCCGACTCCGGGGCCCGCAGCAGATCGACCGACACCTGCCCGAACAGCAGCGGAAGCCCGCGATCCGTCGCCTCCGCGACCACGGTCCGGACAGAGGCGACGGCAGTGAGCGCCGCCGTACGGGCCTGCCGCCCGGCGAACAGCATGCGCAACCGCGCGCGGGCCGGTCCGGCCTCGGTGAGCAGCGGCTCCAGCCGCCCGACGAGCCACCGGGCCGCGTCCACGGCACGCCGGACGTCCGGACCGGCCTCGACCAGTCGGTGCAACGCCATGACCAGGGCGGTCGTGGACTCGTCCGGCGCCGCCACGTCGATCCGGACGGCGACCGTGTTCCGGACCGCGTGCGCGATCTGGCCCGCGGCGGCGAGCGCCTGATCGGCAGTCTGCGCACCGACGCCGGGGATCTGGCGGAGCTCGTACCGATTGGCCTCATGGACCTGACCGACCGTCGTGTAGCCGGCCTGCTCGACCGCGCCGAGGCGCAGGCGGCCCTCGGTGACGTCCTTGAGCCGGGATACCGGGATCGCGGCCAGCTCACGGTGGATCAGGAAGTCGAGGATCGGGGTGAGAGCGGCGTGTATGGCGTCGGTCGCGCGGGTGTGGTCGGCCAGCACGACACGCGCCGCGTCGAGCAGCCGTTCGGCTTCTGCGATCAGCTCCCGGGCTGCCTTCCCCGTCGGCGCCCCGGTGTCCCTCGCCCCGGTACCGGTCTCCCCGGCCTCTGTCATGTACGTACCTCTGTCCGCGCAGCCCCGCTGCCGCCTTGCCCGGCAGCTGCCCGAGTGAGGCATATCGTGCCATGGGCCGATGACAGTGCAGGCCCGGCGGAGCAAGAGCCCCGGTGTACGGTCAGGACGCGGGCGGACGGCGTTCGGCCGGGGACAGCAGCAAGGCATCCAGCGTCCTGGCGCAGGACCGCGCCTGCGCCAGGAACCACTCGGTGCGCGCCTCCGTGATCACCTCAGGCGTCGCCCGTACCGCCAGGGCGAACCACGCAGGACCGGCGCCGTCCAGCAGGCTGCGGCGGTCCTACTGGCCGAGGTCGAACACCGACCAGTCGGTGCCCTTGCGCTCCCGCACATAGATACGGGAGCCACGGCAGACCACTGTGTTCCGCTTCAGCACGCCGCCGTCCGGCCGGGCCAGCAGCGTCCTGCGCTCTTCCGGCTCGACAGCCGTCTGGGTGATCCGGCCGTGTTCCAGCGTTCCGTTGCCGGTCAGGAATACGACCCGTTCGCCGTTCACCGCGAGACCGTGCACACGGCGCACCGATGTGGGGCGCACGTGTACGGTCCCGTCGCCGCCCACCTCGATCAGCGGGTAGTGCGTGTACGGGCAGGCCCAGGCAGTCCCGCCGTCGACGTTCAGCGCCACGCAGTCCGACATGTCGATGAGCCCGGGGCCGGGGCGGAACGACCAGAGCGGCTCGCCGGTGCTGCTCCAGCGGCGCAGACCGGGATGGCTGAGTGGATCATCGCCGTAGACCCCCTCATCGAAATAGCCCACCCATAGATCACCCGCCTCGTCGGCGATCAGGTGCTCGATGCCGTCGCCCATCCGGAACGTCCAGGACGACCGTCCCAGCGCGTCGAAGACCTGCACGTGCTGCCTGTCGATGGTGCTGCGGAATTCCGCAAGTACGAATCCGCCGTCCGGGAGCGCGTCGAAGGCGGGGCGGTACAACTGCACCGCGCTGAGGTGTGTCTCGTGCACACGGCCGTCGTCCGCGGTGACCATCGTGGCTTCGTACGGATCGGACGTGGCATGCACGGGGATGTGCTCGCGCAGCAGCCAGTGCGCGCGGCCGTACGCGTCGACGGTGCTGCTCATCATGTGCAGACCCCGATAGGTGTGCGGCAGACGGGCGTACGGGGTCAGAGGTGTGGACTCCATGGTGCTCCTCGGCAGGAAAGCGGGAACGCGGAACGTGAACCGGGCGGCTGCGGACATGCGCAGGTGCCGGCGGCGCGTGGGCCGAGGGGCGGAGCAGGGGGCGCCTACGAGGCATGAGCCTTTCTGGTGGTCATGCGCCGATCATCCATGAGGACCGAGCCGAGGCGCAATGGTTTCCCGCGTTGCGCAGTCTGCGGTTGTCAGTGCCCGGTGCAAGACTCGGATGGTCAGGAGAAACCCCTGCAGTGCACACGCGGGACTCGCTGAAGGAGCGCACCATGCTCACCACCGGTTTTGTCACCGGATCCCCCAACTGGCTCGATCTCGGCACGCCCGACCTCGACCGGGTCACCACCTTTTACCGGGGCCTCTTCGGCTGGGACTTCGTCCCCGGCGGCCCCGAGACCGGTGGGTACGGGATGTTCATGCTGGACGGAAAATCGGTCGCGGGCGCCATGACCGTCACCCGGGAGCAGGCGAAGTCGTCCTGGTCGGTGTACTTCCAGACGCCCGATGTCGATGCCACCGCCAAGGCGGTCGAGCAGGCCGGCGGCGCGGTGCCCTTCCAGCCGATGGATGTCCTCGACTTCGGTCGGATGGGCGGCTTCACGGACCGGGGCGGCGCGTACTTCGGGACCTGGCAGCCGAGAAGGAACACCGGCCTGGGCGTGGTGGGCCTGCCGGGCTCGCTCTGCTGGACCGAGCTGTACACCCCGGACGTGCCCGCGGCCGCCGCGTTCTACGGCATGGTCTTCGGGTGGGAGACCCAACAGGTGGCGTATCCCGGCGGCGGTGGGTCCTACACTCTGATCCGTACCGAGGGCGGCGGCGAGCATGCCGACTTCGGCGGGCTCGTACCTCTCGACGCCGTTGCGACCCAGGGCGTTCTGGGACCGCACTGGCTGCCGTACTTCGAGGTCGACGACTGCGACGCCACGGTCGCGGACGTCGAGCGGCTGGGCGGCAAGCTGACGCTGGAGCCGATGGAGATGGAAGGCGTGGGCAAGTTCGCCAACGTCGCCGATCCGTACGGGGCGCAGTTCGCCGTGATCAAGAGCTCGGATACGTCGGAAAGCTGACCGGAGGGCGTACGGCCCCGCATTGATGCGGCGTTGAGCAGTCGTTTATCGCGACCGGGCATTGTGTGCGCCATGCTGATCAACACCGTGACCGACCCCGCACTCGCCTGGCAGGAGACGGCGCTCTGCGCGCAAGCGGGACCCGAGTTCTTCTTCCCTGCCCCCGGCAGCTCCACACGCGAGGCGAAGCAGCTGTGCAACGCCTGCGAGGGCCGGGTGGCCTGCCTGGAGTACGCCCTCGAAAACGACGAACGGTTCGGCGTCTGGGGCGGACTGTCGGAGAAGGAGCGGGAGCGGCTGCGCAGAGTTGAGCGCGACCGGGCCTGAACTTTCCCGGTAAGCCCCAGAATTCGGCCCTCCGGATTCCGGCCGCCTTCCCGAAGCTCCTCAAGACCGCCTGCGACTGGGACTGCGGCACGGTGGAGCAACCGGTCATCGACGGCCGTGAGCTGGGTCACAGGCCCCCGGCTGCGGGTGCGCGGCGTGCCGGAACTGTGGGTGGTCGACGCCTCGGTACCGTCGCGGTCCCGATGTGTGTGTGATGCCGCGTCACGAAGAGGCGACGGCCCACGAGTGAGCGGGCTCGTGGGCCGTCGGGCGGGCGGCGGGTCAGGCGTTCGCGCGGGCGGCCATCCGCGCCTTGCGCGCGGCCAGCTTCTCGTCGAACTGGGCCGCCTGGCTGTCCAGTCCGCCCATGTAGAGCCCCAGCTCTTCCTGCGCCTTCAGCCCGTCCGGGCCGAGCCCGTCGATGTCGAGGACCTTCAGGTAGCGCAGCACGGGCTGGATCACGTCGTCGTGGTGGATCCGCATGTTGTAGATCTCGCCGATCGCCATCTGCGCTGCGGCCCGCTCGAAGCCGGGCATGCCGTGACCGGGCATCCGGAAGTTGACCACGACGTCACGCACGGCCTGCATCGTCAGGTCCGGGGCGAGCTCGAAGGCCGCGCCGAGCAGGTTGCGGTAGAAGACCATGTGCAGGTTCTCGTCGGTGGCGATCCGGGCCAGCATCCGGTCGCAGACAGGGTCGCCCGACTGATGGCCGGTGTTGCGGTGCGAGACGCGGGTCGCGAGTTCCTGGAAGGCGACGTACGCCACGGAGTGCAGCATCGAGTGCCGGTTGTCGGACTCGAAGCCCTCCGCCATGTGCGCCATGCGGAACTGCTCCAGCTTGTCCGGGTCGACGGCGCGCGAGGTGAGCAGGTAGTCGCGCATCACGATGCCGTGCCGGCCCTCCTCCGCCGTCCAGCGGTGCACCCAGGTGCCCCAGGCGCCGTCACGGCCGAAGAGGGAGGCGATCTCGTGGTGGTAGCTGGGGAGGTTGTCCTCGGTCAGCAGGTTCACGACCAGTGCGATCTTGCCGATGTCGGTGACCTTGGACTGGTCGGCCTGCCACGCCTCGCCGTCCTCGAAGATGCCGGGGAAGTTCCGGCCGTCCGAGAAGGGGACGTACTCGTGGGGCATCCAGTCCTTGGCGACCTTGAGATGGCGGTCGAGCTCCTTCTCCACCACTTCTTCCAGGGCATACAGCAGTTGGGCGTCGGTCCACGCCTGTGAACTGCCGAGGTGGGGAGAGGTGATCGTCACGGGGGCTCCTGGGGACGGGAGAAGTACCTACGGCTTCGTAGGTTACGAGACCGTAGGTTAAAGCGGGAGTAAGGCCCCCGCCAAACCCGTCCACACGAAGTCCGACTACGTACCGTTATGTCTGCAGGTCACGCAGGCGCACCGAGAGGCAGGTCACGCACCCTTCCAACTTCTCGAACTCGCTGATGCCGGAACATCACCACGGTGTCCTCGACGAACACACTGTCCGGGTATCCGTCCGACGGCTGCGCCTCGACCGTCTCCCATCCGTACTCGCCGAGGACGGCGACATACCGCTCCGACTGCTCGACGGCGAGGCGGACATCGACGGGGGTGCGCTCGACATGGGTGACGAGATCCTCGGCGAGACGCGGGCCGGGGCGGCGGACCAGGGCTTTGTCCTCGCCAAGGCCGACCGGCTGCGCCTCCACGGGGAGCGGATCAGCGCGCGCATCGACCTGACCGCGTTCCGCCACCACAAGGCGCCCGACGACCGCACGTCGGGGTGGGCGTGGGCCACCTGCCCGAACCCCGCGTGCGGGTACAGCACCGGGCGGGACAACGCCGCCTGGCAGCGGATCGGTGCCCAGCCGGACGGGGCACGACTCGGGGCAGGCTTCCACCGCCATGCCCACACCACCCCCACCCGGGGGCAACCGGGTCATCTCCCGGGCGATCCCGCAACACCAGGATCACCCAGGAAACCCAAGCCAATCTGAGACGCTCCCTACAGTTTTCGGCGTGGGGTGGGGACGGCCCCCGGTGGCGGGTGCTCGGGGCTGTCGGCGTACTCGGAGCAACAGTGGCACAGGGGGCACGGGATCCACCCCGCGTCCCCCGCGGCTCAGAGCTCCGCGGCCACCTCCTCGGCCGTGGTGTCACGCAGTTCGCCGTCCAGCAGCAGCCAGCGCGTGATGCCGAGCGATTCCAGGAACGGCACATCGTGGCTCGCCACGATCAGCGCTCCCTCGTACGACTCCAAAGCCGCCGTCAGCCGGCGCACGCTCGCCATGTCCAGATTGTTCGTCGGCTCGTCCAGCATCAGCAGCTGCGGTGCCGGTTCGGCCAGCAGCAGCGCCGCCAGTGCCGCACGGAATCGTTCCCCGCCCGACAGTGTCCCCACGGGCCGGTCCGCCCGAGCCCCCTTGAACAGGAAGTGTGCCAGCCTCGCCCTGATCCGGTTGTCCGTGGCATTCGGTGCGAATCGCGCCACGTTCTCCACCACGCTCAGTCCGTCATCGAGCAGATCCAGACGCTGCGGCAGAAACCCCAGCGGCAATTGGGGTGCCGCCTCGCCGGACACCGGTGCCAGCTCACCGGCGATCGTCCGCAACAGCGTCGTCTTGCCGGCGCCGTTACGGCCCACCAGCGCGATCCGCTCAGGGCCCCGCAACTCGAACCCGCCGCTCACCCGTGCCCCGTACGCGAGTTCCAGATCGCGCAGGACGAGCACACCCTGGCCCGGATGCACCTTGGTGTGCGGCAGCTCGACCCTGATCTCGTCGTCGTCCCGCACCGCCTCGACGGCGTCGTCGAGGCGCTCCTTCGCCTCGGCCAGTCTCCCGGCGTGCATCAGGCGATGCTTGCCGGCCGACTCCTGGGCGGCCCGCTTGCGGTTGCCCATGACGATCTTCGGCTCACGCTTGTTGTCCGACATCTTCTGTCCGTAGCGCTTGCGTCGAGCCAACTTGACCTGGGCTTCTGCCAGTTCACGCTTCTGTCGCTGCACGTCGGCCTCCGCAACCCGCACCATGCGCTCGGCCGCCTCCTGCTCGACGGCGAGCGCCTCCTCGTACTCCGAGAGATTCCCGCCGTACCAGGTGACCGATCCGTCCCGCAGATCCGCGATCTGGTCGACCCGTTCCAGGAGTTCACGGTCATGGCTGACGACGACCAGGACACCCGCCCAGGCGTCGACCGCCTCGTACAGCCGCCTGCGCGCGTACAGATCCAGATTGTTCGTGGGCTCGTCGAGCAGCAGCACCCCGGGGCGGGCCAACAACAGCGCGGCCAGGCGCAGCAGCACGCACTCGCCGCCCGACATCTCGCCGATCGTGCGGTCGAGCCCGATGTGACCGAGGCCGAGCTGATCGAGCGTCGCGCGGGCGCGCTCCTCCACGTCCCAGTCGTCACCGACGGCTGCGAACTGCTCCTCGCGGACGTCACCCGCCTCGATGGCGTGCAGAGCGGCCCGGGTACCGGCGATGCCCAGGGCCGCATCGACCCGCAGCGCCGTGTCCAGGACCAGATTCTGCGGGAGATACCCGATCTCGCCCCGGGTCCGGATATGGCCATCGGTGGGGGTGAGTTCACCCGCGATCAGCCGCAACAGGGTTGACTTTCCACAGCCGTTGAGGCCGATGAGACCGGTCCTGCCGGGGCCCACGGCCAGCTGGAAGTCGTTGAAGACCTCACTGCCGTCGGGCCAGGCGAAGGAGAGCGACGAACAGGCGATATGAGTCATGGGGGTAGACATACGGATCTCCCGGTTGCGAGGAAGGGCAGAGGGGCAACGGGCGAGACACCGGTCACGGGTGTTCCACGGCCATGGCCAAGGAGGAGCCCCGGTTGCGGAGGACGGCTCGAAGAGCTGAGGTCACACTCGGGCGCGCAGACATGACAGACATGACAGACCTGAACGGGCATGCACTGTCCGGACACGGCGCGCAACACGGTGTCTCACGACCTCAGACGAGCAACGTCCTTCTCCGATCCGACGACAACAAGGACGTCACAAACGGTAGGACGGGACCTCGCGCCCCGGCAAACGATTTTTGCCTTTGCCGCCGTGAAGTCCGGCGCGGTGATGTACTGCGACGGCCGGAACCTGGTGGAGGTCAACGCCGTGAAGAAGGACTGACCGGGCTCAGCACGCTCCGCCGAGCAGGTCCGTCAGACGCCGGTCGAGATCCAGGAACCGGTGCTCCTGCCCCGACGGGACCAGCTCCTCGGCGCGCCCGAGGAAGCGACGCAGCTCCGCCGTGTGGACATGCACCATGGCTACGCCCTCGGCGGCATGGAACTCCAGGACCGTACGGTCGTAGCCGAACGGCCTGATCCGTACGTCCCCGATCCCGGCCGGTTCTTCCATTCCTGCCGCCAGCAGTTCGCGCGAGAACTCCCAGGACACCTCAATGCCCTCCAGGGTTGCCGGGGCAGGGAAGGCCATGCGCACGGCGAACGGATCCCTGCGGTCGTACTGCAAGGTGGCGGGAACGGTCTCCATCCGCGGCGCGGATGCGACCATGCGGGCCTGCACGGACTGCTCGATAACGCTGGACAAGACCTGCTCCCTCTTGCGGCCAGAAGAACGGTTCCCGGCACTGGCAGAGACGACGGAACTTCCCGATCCGTGCTCGGGCGAGGGGGTGAGCTGCGTCACCGCACCGCACTCCCTTCGATGCACGTGCTCGCATAGCGGCGGCGCACTCTGGACGGCGTACTGCCGGTGGGTTAGCTTCCTGCGCCATGAGGCCCAAGGGGAAGACGACACGACTGATGGCATGGGGACTGTGCGGGGCGGCGCTGACCGCGGCACTGGTGACGCCGGCAGCGCAGGCCGCGCCGGGGCAGCGGCACGGACCCGGCGACCGGACGGGCTGGACACTCACGGAGACAGGAACCGGCGCCCGCTTCCGCGGCCTCTCCGCAGTCAGCCGCCGCACCGCCTGGGCCGCGGGCTCGAAGGGCACGGTGCTGCGCACCTCCGACGGCGGCCGTCACTGGCGCGACGTGTCGCCGACGGGAGCGGCGGAGGCGGCACTGGAATTCCGTGACATCGAGGCATTCGACGGGCGGAGTGCGGTGGCGCTGTCCATCGGTGAGGGTGAGGCGTCGCGGGTGTTCCGTACGGACGACGGTGGAGCGACCTGGACCGAGTCCTTCCGCAATACCGATGCCCGTGCCTTCTACGACTGCTTCACCTTCTTCGACAGCCGCCACGGGCTCGCCATGAGCGATCCGGTCGACGGCAGGTACCGGATCCTGTCCACCGCGGACGGCGGCCGCAGCTGGAACGTACTGCCCACAGCGGGGATGCCGGCCGCCCAGGCGGGCGAGGCGGGCTTCGCCGCCAGCGGCCAGTGCCTGGTCAGCTCGGGGCCGAAGGATGTCTGGCTGGCGACCGGCGGGGCGGCCACCGCACGGGTGCTGCACTCCGCCGACCGGGGGCTGACCTGGGCGGCCACCGAATCGACGATTCCGGCTGGGGACCCGGCCCGCGGCGTCTTCGGTCTCGCCTTCCGCGACCGTACGCACGGCATTGCCGTCGGCGGCGACTACCGCGCCGGCCAGGCCTCTCCGGACGCCGCGGCCGTCACGGGCGACGGAGGCCGGACCTGGCAGCGATCCACCACCCCGCCGACCGCCTACCGTTCCGGCGTCGCCTGGGTCCCGCACACCCGCTCCACAGCACTCGCCGTCGGGCCGACCGGGACGGACCTGACGACGGACGGCGGCCACACCTGGCGCACCGTCGACACGGGTTCGTACGACACCGTGGACTGCACGCAGGACGGCGGCTGCTGGGCGGCGGGGGAGAAGGGGCGGATCGCCCGGATGAGTTAGGTCCTGTCGTCACGCTGCCGGCGTCGCCCGAAAGGCTGCCGCGCAATGTCCGGTCCACACCAGAGCCTGGCGCGTGCTGAATCGCTACGACAACTGCTGCCGGTACGGGGCGAGTTCGTCCGACGTCTTCGTCGCGATGAACTCCGTGATCCGGTACGCACACACGCCCTCGGTCGCGAACGGGTCGGCCGCCGTGATCTTCTCGATCTGCGTGCGGTCGTCCCCGACGGCGAGGATCACCCCGCCGTCGCGCGGGTTCTTGCGCCCGGACGCGATGAAGACCCCCGCCGCGTACTGCGTGTCCAGCCAGGCGACATGTGCCTCCAGGAGCGCGTCGACGCGCTCGACGGGGGCGGTGTAGGTCAACTCGAGTACGAACATGGGCCTCACCCTACCGAGGCCTCATCGAGGGAGGTCCGGTCGGTCTAATCTGGAAGGCACCATGACGACGCTCCGTACGCCGGCCGACGCAGCCGAAGCCCGCGCCATCCAGGACACCCTCCGCGCCCGCGTGGTGCTGGACGAGCCGGGACCGCCGCCCGGCACCGGACGGGTGACCGGTGTGGACGTCGCCTACGACGACGAGCGGGACCTCGTCGTGGCGGCGGCGGTCGTGCTCGACGCGGCCACCCTCGATGTCGTCGCCGAGGCCACCGCCACCGGCCGGGTGACCTTCCCGTACATCCCGGGGCTGCTCGCCTTCCGGGAGGTACCGACCGTGTTGGCCGCGCTGGAATCCCTCCCGATCGACCCTGGCCTCGTCGTCTGCGACGGCTACGGCAGGGCGCACCCGCGCCGGTTCGGGCTCGCCAGCCACCTCGGCGTCCTCACCGGACTGCCGGTCATCGGCGTCGCCAAGAACCCGTTCACCTTCACGTACGAACAGCCGGGCCCCCGGCGCGGCGACTTCTCCCCGCTCGTCGACGGGGACCAGGAGGTGGGCAGGGCACTGCGCACCCAGGACGGCACCAAGCCGGTGTACGTGTCCGTCGGCCACCGGACCGGTCTGGACAACGCCTGCGCGCACACACTCCGGCTGGCCAGGGACTTCCGCCAGCCGGAGACCACCCGCAGGGCCGACGCACTCTGCAGGCGGGTTCTCCGGGATGCGACCGCATGAGGGTCCGACGGCGCGCGCGTCCGAGTATCTGAGCTGAGTATGTGTACGGATACCGTTTGCCGATCATGAACGGCACTCTGGTGCATATGACCGATCATCGAACGTCCACACGTGCCGGAACCGTCTACGTCGCCCAGCGACGCGTCGCCATAGGGATGACTCTCGGGGTCCTTGCCGGGGTCGTCTGGACCGTCTCGATGATCTGCACGCTCGCGTCCTGGATGTTCTGACGCCGGGACGGCCCGCCGGACGCGGCCGTCCCGGCGCGAATCCGCTCAGCGCGTCGCCGCGACCCGGAAGCGCAGCCCGGCCCCGCGCAGCCGCTCCAGCAGTGCGTCGCCCATCGCGACGGCCGTGGTGACCTGCCCGGATGTGGGCGGAAGTTCGTCCAGAGCGAGGCAGAGCGCGGACTGGGCGAGCATTTTCGCCGTCTCGTCGTAGCCGGGGTCGCCGCCGGAGACCTCCGTGAAGACCCGGCGTCCGCCGCCTTCCCCGACGAACCGCACCGTGAACCAGCTCCGCTTCCGGCGCTCCGCGTCCGGGCCCTCACCCGGCTCGTACCGGTCCATCAGCCGGCTGCGCGCGGCGGGCAGCTGCGCGGCGCCCACGAGGGCGCCGATCGCGGCCGTGCCGCCCAGCGCCATCGGCAGCGTCTTCACCGAGGCGAAGTGGCGGTAGCGGAAGTCGGGGCCGTACCGCGCGAGCGCCCGCGCCGAGCGCTCGATGACCTGCGGGTCCAGTGTCGGCAGGGGCAGCGCCCAGGTGCCGGTCTCGGCGCTGAAGTGCGGGGTGCCGAAGCGGGCGCGGGCACGGCGTCCGACCAGGCGCGGTTCGTGCAGCCGGCGCTCCTGCGCGGCGCGCAGCATCTGCGGGCCGCGGCCCATCGCGGTGAGCGCCGAGGCGAACGTACCGCCGGAAAAGACGGCGTTGCTGCGGACGAACCCGTCGATGGTCAGCGGCACGTCCTGCGGCAGCTGCTGGACGGTGAAGTAGACCCCGAGGTCGTGCGGTACGGAGTCGAAGCCGCAGGCGTGCACGAGCCGCGCCCCGGTCTCGCGGGCCCGCGCATCGTGCTCCAGAAACATCCGGTCCACGAACTCCGCCTCGCCGGTCAGGTCCGTGTAGTCCGTCCCTGCCTCCGCGCAGGCGGCGACCAGCTGCTCCCCGTACCAGACGTAGGGGCCCACGGTGGTGGCCACCACGTGGGCCGATTCGGCGAGTGCGCGCAGTGAACCGGGGTCGTCGGCGTCGGCGTGCAGCAGCGGAAGGTCCGCGCAGCGCGGATCGATGGCGACCAGGCGTTCGCGCAGCTTCTGCAGCTTGGCCGGGCTGCGGCCGGCCAGCGCCCAGCGGCAGCCGTCGGGTGCTTGGGCGGCGAGATATTCGGCGGTGAGGACACCCACGAAGCCAGTGGCGCCGAAGAGGACTATGTCATAGGGGCGTTGCGCCCCGTTCTGCCTGTTCACAAGTGCCTCCGCAGGGGCCGGCGCCGATGTAGCAGGCAGAGGTTAGCGGAGGGGTTCGTGGCGGTGCGCAGGCGGGCGGCGCTCGTGGGGGAGGATCTTCGAGAAAGAACTAAGACCGATCGGCAATTGGGGGGCGGCGTCACGGGGCTGGGGCACGCACCTCGCGGCGTTGTCGTCCATCACCATGTTCCCCGAGCTCTCGGCTTCGCTCGAGCAGGGGAGGCACCATTCGCCATGGCTCAATCCTCCGCCTTGCGATGCACACACCCCGGCCCCGCTCCTTCACCCACCCCCCATTGCCGGTCGGTCTAAGCGCTTGCTCGGCCAAAAGGGTTGTGCGGAGCGCGGAGCATTCTTAGCATCATCGCTGTTACATCAGTTGTGTCACACCGCTGGGGGTTCGATGGCAACGACAGAGCACGGCCCGCTGGCGGGCGTGCGCGTGGTCGAGCTGGCGGGCATCGGACCCGGCCCGTTCGCCGCGATGCTGCTGGCCGACCTCGGCGCCGACGTCGTCAGGGTCGACCGGCCCGGCGGGGCGGGGCTCGGCATCGACCCCGCGTACGACCTCACCAACCGCAACAAACGCTCGGTACTCGTCGACCTCAAGGCCGAGGACGGCCCGGACCTCGTCCTGGACCTGGTCGAACGCGCCGACATCCTGATCGAGGGCTACCGGCCGGGCGTCGCCGAGCGCCTCGGCGTCGGCCCCGACGCCTGCCTGGCCCGCAACCCGCGGCTCGTGTACGGGCGGATGACCGGCTGGGGCCAGGACGGGCCGCTCGCAGAACGGGCCGGGCACGACATCGCGTACATCGCCCTCACCGGCACCCTCTCCATGATCGGCAGGCCCGGCGAGCCGCCCACCGTCCCCGCCAATCTGGTCGGCGACTACGCGGGCGGCTCGCTCTACCTCGTCGTCGGTGTCCTCGCCGCCCTCCAGCACGCCCGCACCCCCGGCGGCGCGGGCCAGGTCGTGGACGCGGCGATCGTCGACGGCGCCGCCCATCTCGCCACGATGATCCACGGGATGCTGGCGGCCGGCGGCTGGCAGGACCGGCGCGGCTCCAACCTCCTGGACGGCGGCTGCCCGTTCTACGGGTCGTACGAGACCTCCGACGGCCAGTACATGGCGGTCGGCCCGCTGGAGCAGCAGTTCTACGACGAGTTCATCAAGCTTCTCGGCATCGAGGACCGGGCCCCGGACCGCAGGGATTTCACCCGCTGGGAGGAGCTGCGCAGGGTCGTCGCCGACCGGTTCAGGACCCGGACGCGCGCGGAGTGGACCGAGGTCTTCGAAGCCACGGACGCGTGTGTGGCCCCGGTCCTGTCGCTCCGCGAGGCCCCGCACCACCCGCACCTCGCGGCCCGTTCCACCTTCGTCGAACACAGCGGCCTGACCCAGCCCGCCCCCGCACCCCGCTTCTCCGCCACCCCCGTCTCCGTACGCAGCGGACCCGCGCAGCCCGGCGCGGACACCGAGGGCGTCGCCCGGGACTGGGACGTACCGAGCATCCACCGGCCCCGGAAGGACCCCACCGACTGATGGAACTCTCCCAGCCGCTGAACTACGCGGGCGACCCGCGCGAGGTCTGCGACCAGGTCGCCGCGCTGGAGTCCGCCGGGCTTGACGCCGTCGCGTACGGGTACGAGAAGGAAGCCGCGCTCATCCAGGAGCTCTACCTCTCCGGGAAGAAGAAGCAGGAGCTCTACCTCTCCGGGAAGAAGAAGGAGGCCGAGGCCGCCGTCCCGGACGAGTTCTGCGAGCTGATGTCGCTGCGCGGGCCCGAGGGATACGTACGCGACCGCATCGAGGCGTTCCGCGAGGCCGGCGTCACCATGCTCAACGTCATCCCGGTCGGTCCCGACCCGGCCCGGCTGATCTCCACCGTCAATAACTGGCTCTAGGGGGCCCGCAGTGCAGCGGCAGATCTTCACCGAGGAGCACGACGCGTTCCGTGAGACCGTCCAAACCTTCCTGACCAAGGAAGTCCTTCCGCACTACGAGCAGTGGGAGAAGGACGGCATCGTCTCGCGCGAGGCCTGGCTCGCGGCCGGCCGGCAAGGGCTGCTCGGCCTCGCCGTCCCCGAGGAGTACGGGGGCGGCGGCACCACCGACTTCCGCTACAGCGCCGTCCTCGCCGAGGAGTTCACCCGGGCCGGCACCCCCGGGCTCGCGCTCGGCCTGCACAACGATGTCATTGGCCCCTACCTCACCGGCCTTGCCACCGAGGAGCAGAAGCGGCGCTGGCTGCCCGGCTTCTGCAGCGGCGAGATCATCACCGCCATCGCGATGACCGAACCCGGCGCCGGCTCCGACCTCCAGGGCATCCGTACCACCGCCGAGGACAAGGGCGACCACTGGCTGCTCAACGGCTCGAAGACGTTCATCTCCAACGGCATCCTCGCCGACCTGGTGATCGTCGTGGCGAAGACCACTGCGGAGGGCGGCGCGAAGGGGCTCTCGCTGATCGTCGTCGAACGCGGTGCGGACGGCTTCGAGCGGGGCCGCAATCTCGACAAGATCGGCCAGAAGTCCCAGGACACGGCCGAGCTGTTCTTCAACGACGTCCGCGTCCCCAAGGAGAACCTGCTCGGTGAGCGCGACGGCGCGTTCATCCACCTGATGACCAATCTGGCGCAGGAGCGGATGGGCATAGCGGTCGCCGGTATCGCCGCCGCCGAGTACCTCCTGGAGATCACCACCCAGTACGTCAAGGAGCGCGAGGCCTTCGGGCGGCCGCTCTCCAAGCTCCAGCACATCCGCTTCGAGATTGCCGAGATGGCCACCGAGTGCGCCGTCACCCGGGCCTTTCTCGACCGGTGCATCGTCGACCACTCGGACGGGAAGCTCGACGCCGTGCACGCGTCGATGGCCAAGTGGTGGGCCACCGAACTGCAGAAGCGCGTCGCCGACCGCTGCCTCCAGCTCCACGGCGGCTACGGCTACATGACGGAATACCGGGTCGCCAAGGCGTTCACCGACGGCCGCATCCAGACCATCTACGGCGGAACGACCGAGATCATGAAGGAGATCATCGGCCGCTCGCTGCTTGCCTGACCCCTGACGATCGACCACCCTCGAAAGGCTGCTGTCTTGAGTACCGAAGCGTTTGTCTACGACGCGATCCGCACCCCGCGCGGCCGAGGCAAGGCCAATGGCGCCCTGCACGGCACCAAGCCGATCGACCTCGTCGTCGGCCTCATCCACGAAATGCGCAGCCGCTTCCCGGGCCTGGACCCGGCCGCCATCGACGACATCGTCCTCGGCGTGGTCAGCCCGCTCGGCGACCAGGGCTCCGACATCGCCCGGATCGCCGCCATCGCCGCCGGACTCCCGGACTCGGTGGCGGGCGTCCAGGAGAACCGGTTCTGTGCCTCCGGTCTGGAAGCCGTCAACCTGGCTGCCGCGAAGGTCCGTTCGGGCTGGGAGGACCTGATCCTCGCCGGCGGTGTCGAGTCGATGTCCCGGGTGCCGATGGGCTCCGACGGCGGCGCCTGGGCGATGGACCCGATGACCAACTACGAGACCGGCTTCGCCCCGCAGGGCGTCGGCGCCGACCTCATCGCCACCATCGAGGGCTTCTCGCGCCGCGACGTCGACGAGTTCGCCGCACTCTCCCAGGAGCGGGCCGCCGAGGCCTGGAAGGACGGCCGCTTCGCGCGCTCCGTCGTCCCGGTCAAGGACCGCAACGGCCTCGTCGTCCTCGACCACGACGAGCACATGCGCCCCGGCACCACCGCCGACTCGCTGGCCGCGCTCAAGCCCTCGTTCGCCACCATCGGCGAGCTGGGCGGCTTCGACGCCGTGGCGCTGCAGAAGTACCACTGGGTCGAGAAGATCGACCACGTCCACCACGCGGGCAACTCCTCCGGCATCGTGGACGGCGCCGCACTCGTCGCCATCGGCAACAAGGAGACCGGCGAGCGGTACGGACTCACGCCGCGTGCCCGGATCATCTCCGCCGCGGTCTCCGGCTCCGAGCCGACCATCATGCTGACCGGCCCCGCGCCCGCCACCCGCAAGGCCCTCGCCAAGGCCGGACTCACCATCGACGACATCGACCTCGTCGAGATCAATGAGGCGTTCGCCGGTGTCGTGCTGCGCTTCGCCCGGGACATGGGGCTCTCCCTCGACAAGATCAACGTCAACGGCGGCGCCATCGCGCTCGGCCACCCGCTCGGCGCCACCGGCGCGATGATCCTCGGCACGCTCATCGACGAACTGGAGCGCCAGGACAAGCGGTACGGCCTCGCCACCCTCTGCGTCGGCGGCGGCATGGGGATCGCCACCGTCATCGAGCGTCTCTGACCGTCCCCGGCCACCCCTTGCCTACGGAGAACACAGCAATGACCGAGAGCACGACCATCCGCTGGGAACAGGACGAGACCGGCGTCGTCACCCTCGTACTCGACGACCCCAACCAATCCGCCAACACGATGAACCAGGCCTTCAAGGACTCCATCGCGGCCGTCGCCGACCGCGCGGAAGCCGAGAAGGACTCCATCCGCGGCATCATCTACACCTCCGCCAAGAAAACCTTCTTCGCGGGCGGCGACCTCAAGGACATGATCAAGGTCGGTCCCGAGAACGCCCAGGACGCCTTCGACGTCGGCACCGCCATCAAGAACTCGCTGCGCCGCATCGAGACCCTCGGCATCCCCGTCGTCGCCGCCATCAACGGAGCGGCCCTCGGCGGCGGTTACGAGATCGCGCTCGCCTCCCACCACCGCGTCGCCCTCGACGCGCCCGGCTCCCGCATCGGCCTGCCCGAGGTCACCCTCGGCCTGCTGCCCGCGGGCGGCGGCGTCACCCGCACCGTACGCCTCATGGGCGTCGCCGACGCGCTGCTGAAGGTCCTCCTCCAGGGCACCCAGTACACCCCGAAGCGCGCCCTGGAGAACGGCCTCGTCCACGAGGTGGCGGCCACACCCGAGGAGATGCTCGACAAGGCCCGCGCCTTCATCGACGCCCACCCCGAGTCCCAGCAGCCCTGGGACGTCAAGGGCTACCGGATCCCCGGCGGCACCCCGTCGAACCCGAAGTTCGCGGCCAACCTGCCCGCCTTCCCTGCCAACCTGAAGAAGCAGCTCGCGGGCGCCCCCATGCCGGCGCCCCGCAACATCCTGGCCGCCGCCGTCGAGGGCTCCCAGGTCGACTTCGAGACCGCGCTGACCATCGAGGCCCGGTACTTCACCGAGCTCGTCACCGGCCAGATCTCGAAGAACATGATCCAGGCGTTCTTCTTCGACCTCCAGGCCGTCAACTCCGGCGCCAACCGCCCCAAGGGCATCGAGGAGCGCCAGGTCACCAAGGTCGCCGTCCTCGGCGCCGGGATGATGGGCGCCGGGATCGCGTACTCCTGCGCTCGCGCCGGCATCGACGTCGTCCTCAAGGACGTCACCACGGAGGCGGCCGCCAAGGGCAAGGCATACAGCGAGAAGCTCCTCGCCAAGGCACTCTCCCGGGGCCGCACGACCGAGGCCAAGCGCGACGAACTGCTGGCCCGCATCACCCCGACCGGCGACCCGGCCGATCTGGCGGGCTGCGACGCCGTCATCGAGGCGGTCTTCGAGGACACCGCGCTCAAGCACAAGGTGTTCCAGGAGATTCAGGACATCATCGAGCCCGACGCGCTGCTCTGCTCCAACACATCGACCCTGCCGATCACGGTCCTCGCCAAGGGCGTCACCCGCCCCGCAGACTTCATCGGCCTGCACTTCTTCTCGCCCGTCGACAAGATGCCGCTGGTCGAGATCATCAAGGGCGAGCAGACCGGCAACGAGGCACTGGCACGCGCCTTCGACCTGGTCCGCCGGATCCAGAAGACGCCGATCGTCGTCAACGACTCGCGCGGCTTCTTCACCTCCCGCGTCATCGGCCAGTTCATCAACGAGGGCGTCGCCATGGTCGGCGAGGGCGTCGAGCCCGCGTCGGTCGAGCAGGCCGCGGCGCAGTCCGGTTACCCGGCCAAGGTCCTCTCGCTGATGGACGAACTGACGCTGACCCTGCCGCGCAAGATCCGCAACGAGACGAAGCGCGCGGTCGAGGAGGCGGGCGGTACCTGGGCCGGGCACCCCGCGGACGCGGTCATCGACCGGATGGTCGACGAGTTCGGACGCACCGGACGCAGCGGCGGCGCGGGCTTCTACGACTACGACGAGGACGGCAAGCGGACCGGGCTGTGGCCGGGGCTGCGCACGCACTTCACCAGGACGGATGCCGATGTCCCGTTCGAGGACATGAAGGAGCGGATGCTCTTCTCCGAGGCACTGGACAGTGTCCGCTGCCTGGAGGAGAACGTCCTCATCTCGGTCGCCGACGCCAACATCGGCTCCATCATGGGCATCGGCTTCCCGCCGTGGACCGGAGGCGTCCTCCAGTACATCGACGGGTACGAGGGCGGCCTGCCCGGCTTCGTGGCGCGCGCCCGGGAACTCGCCGAGAAGTACGGCGACCGGTTCCTGCCGCCCGCGCTGCTGGTGGAGAAGGCCGAGAAGGGCGAGACCTTCCACGACTGACCGGCACCCCCGCGGACCACGTACCGGCCCGAGGCTGCGCTATGCGCACCCTCCGGGCGGAAATACCGGGTGGACAGCGGGACACCCTGCTAACGTCGGCTGCATGAAGCGCGCTGCCATGACGACGACGCCGGAGAGTGTCCCGGCGCGCTGACAGATGTCTCAGTCCGAAGCCCCGGGGCGAGTGCCCCGGGGCTTCGGCTTGCGGTCACTCGCCCGATGACCGCGAGGAGACCGCCATGCACGACCACCGCAAGCTCGGCCGCGAGCTGGACCTTTTCGACACCGACCCGCTGATCGGCGCGGGACTTCCCTACTGGCTGCCCGACGGGGCGACCGTGCGGCACACCCTGGAGGAGTACATCCGCGCCGCCGAGCGGCGGGCCGGCTACCAGCATGTGTACTCGCCGGTGCTGGGCAAGCGGGAGCTGTACGAAATCTCCGGGCACTGGTCGCACTACAGCGACGACATGTTCCCGCCGATGGACCTGGGCTCGGAACAGGTCGTCCTGCGGCCGAGTCTCTGCCCCCACCACGCGGTGATCTACCGCTCCCGCTCCCACAGCTACCGCGAGCTGCCGCTGCGCATGGCCGAACTGGGCGGCATGTACCGCTCCGAACTCTCCGGCGTGCTCGGTGGACTGACCCGCGTCCGCGCCATCCAGCTGAACGACGCGCACATCTTCTGCACCCTGGAGCAGGTCGCCGACGAGGCACGGGCCGCCCTGGAGATGATCCGCCGTGCGTACGAGGCGCTGGGCATCCGCCCGGCCCGCTACCGGCTCTCCCTCCCCGGCCCCGGCGGCAAGTACGTGGCCGCGCCCGAGAAGTGGCAGCGGTCCACCGCCCTGCTCACCGAGGCACTCGACCGCTCCGGCCTGCCGTACGACTCGGCGGAGGGCGAGGCCGCGTTCTACGGCCCGAAGATCGACGTCCAGGTCACCGACGGTGCGGGCAGGGAATCCACCCTGTCCACCGTCCAGGTCGACTTCCACCAGCCCGAGCAGTTCGACCTGCACTACATCGGCGCGGACGGTGCGAAACACCGGCCGGTCATGGTCCACCGCAGCATCATCGGCAGCGTGGAGCGGGCCGTCGCCCATCTCATCGAACAACACGGCGGCGCGTTTCCGCCCTGGCTCGCCCCGACCCAGCTGGCGATCCTCCCGATCTCCGAGGCCGAGCTGCCCCACGCCGAGGCGCTGGCCCGGCGCTGCACCGACCTCGGGCTGCGGGCCGGCATCGCCGGACCGGAACGCGGCACCCTGGGCGCACGCATCCGCGAGGACCGCCTGGTGCCGTACCAGGTCGTGATCGGCGCCAGGGAAGCCGCCGACGACCACGTCGCCGTACGACTGCGCGACGGCCGCCGCCTCGACCCGCAGCCCGCCGACGCCTTCCTCGAACGGATCGGCGCGCTCATCGACGCCCACAGCACCGAGCTGTGGGACGACGCCTCTTGACGGACCGTCCACCGGCAGTGAGCCCCTGTCGGCGGCGGGCTCACTCCGCCGTGAACGCCGCCCGCAGTTCTTCCTTGAGCGACCGCTGGAACGCGGTCACCAGCGCCTGCAGCACCATCGGCTGCATATGGGCCGACAGCGACTTCATCGCCGCCACCTGCTCCGGGTCCGACTCCCGCTCCCGGTACGGATTCCACACCTCGTCCCGGAACAGCCGCGTCAGCTCGTGCGCGGCGGAACGGGTGTGCTCCAGCAGCACCGTGCGGGCCGCGAGGATCGTCTCGTGCGCGATCGGTACGTCGAGCAGCTCGACGCCGAGACGCAGCAGCCCGGGATCGACCCGGTAGCTGCCGGCCGCCGCCCCCGCACGCTCCAGGACGCCCATCGCGGCCAGTCGGTCGATGTCCCCCTCGGCCAGTGCCCGTCCCGCCCGCCGCTCCAGCTCCGCCCGGGTCGCGTGCTCCGCCGAGTCCGGTGCCCAGGACGCCACCAGCGCCCGGTGGATGGCCAGGTCGTGCGCGCTCAGATCGGGCGGCAGCTGCTCCAGGTAGCGTTCGATCGCGGCGAGGGTCATGCCTTGGTGCTGAAGCTCCTCGATCAGCGCCAGCCGCGAGAGGTGCTCGTGCCCGTAGTGACCGACCCGGCGCGGTCCGATCACCGGCGGCGGCAGGAGCCCCCGCGTGCTGTAGAAACGCACGGTGCGTACGGTGACTCCGGCGCGCGCCGCCAGCTCGTCGACGGTGAGCGTCGGCTCCTCGGTCCCGGTCGCCATGTCTGCTCCTCGCTGCTGACCGCTGGGCACTGCTGTCCTCGGTCACGGCTGTACGTGGGCACGACCGCTTCCGTTGCGTCAATCCGGTTCAACAGTATTGCTGTCTCACCACTGTTGTGAAAGTGTCCGGCAGCATCGAAGCGCAGTCCGTGATCCGCGACAAGTACGGCGTGCTCATCGAGGCGCTGTACGGGGACGGCTGAACCCGGCCGGTTGTCACTGGCGGCTCCTACGCTGGTGTCATGCCTGAGATCATGTATGTACGGGGGGGACGCCACGGCGCCGCGGGGCAAGGGCGTCAAACTGATCGCGCATGTCTGCAACGACCTGGGCGGGTGGGGCAAGGGGTTCGTCCTCGCCGTCTCCCGCCGCTGGCCGGAACCGGAGGCCGCCTACCGGCGCTGGCACCGGGAGCGCGCGGGCAATGACTTCGGCCTGGGCGCGGCGCAGTTCGTCCGGGTGGGTCCCTATGTGTGGGTGGCGAACATGGTGGGGCAGCGGGGAATGCGTACGGGCAGCAAGGGGGTGCCCGTACGGTACGAGGCGATCGACACCGGGCTGGGCCTGGTCGCCGAACGGGCTGTCGAGCTGGGGGCGTCGGTTCATATGCCACGGATCGGTTGCGGTCTCGCGGGCGGCAGTTGGTCCCGGATCGAGCCGCTGATCGAGCAGCGGCTGGTGAGCCGGGGGATACCTGTGACGGTGTACGACTACGGGGAGGGGTCCGTCGCGCACCGTGGCTGAACGCTCGTCACCGGTGAACGGGTGCTCGCCGCAGTCATCTGTGCATGCGATCCGACAGCGCTCCGGAAGCCCGCGCCCTTCTGATCACCGGCACCGTCGGGTCGGGCAAGACCTCGGTGGCCGACGCCGCGGGCGATCTGCTCACCGGTGCCGGGGTGCCCAACGCCGTCTGGAGGGCCACCACCTGCCGGGCTGGATCCCGCCGCCCCTGCCGCTCGCCGGTTCGCCGGAGATCGCATACTGGAACACACATCAGCCGCGTACCGATCCGCACGCCCGCCGACTGCTGGGAGCGCCCGCATGAGCAGCGAAGAATCCCGGGGGAGCGCCCCGGAGCCGCCCCCGCCCGGCGGAGTGCTGTGGAGCCTCGCCGGGGATGTCCGCGCCCTGCTGATGCTGCCCGCGGCCCTCACCCTCCAGGTCGCGCACCCGGCGGTCGGCGCGGGCGTCGACGAGCACTCGGTGTTCCGTACGGACCCGTGGGGGCGCGGCGAACGGTCCCTGCGCTCGCTCCAGCTCTGGGTGTACGGGGGCGAGGAAGCAGCCGAGGAGGGGCGCAGGCTGCGGAAGTTGCATCGCACCATCCAGGGCACGGACAGCCGAGGGCGCCGCTATCACGCACTGTCACCGGAGAACTACGCGTGGGTGCACGCCACCGGCTTCCCCATCTACCGGCACGCCACGCGCTATCTCGTTCGCCACCTCACCGACGCGCAGGAACGGGCCCTGTACCGGGAATGGCTCCAGGTCGGCCGGGTCCTCGGCATCCACGACCGGGACATGCCGCAGTCGATCGAGGAGTTCTGGCCGTACTACCGCAAGGTGCTCGCCGACGAGATAGAGGCGACCGTCGTCGTCGAGGAGCTGGTCGCCACCGACCGGCCGGTACCGCCGCCGGACCGGGGTCCGCGGCCGGTCAGGCTGCTGATCAAGGCCCTGTGGCCGGTCCTGTTCCCGCCACTGGCCCGGTTCCGCAGGTTCATCACCATCGGGCTGATGCCACCGGACGCGCGCGAGGCGATCGGTCTGGAATGGACGGACGCGCAGGAGCGGAGGCTGCGGCGGTTCTGCGGTGTCATCCGGGCTGTGGTGCCCGTACTTCCTGAGCGGCTGCGCTATCTGCCGTACGCGCGCCGGGCCCGAGCCGCCCACCGGGTGCGGGGCGCCTGCTGAGCGCACTCGGGCCCACGGTGCTCAGCGGCTCGATGCGCCCACGGCGACTGCGGGCGCCTGCGGGTCGGCCGCGGCCGTACGGGCCCTTGTGCGGACAGGGGCGCTGGGGAAGCCGCTCCCCGCGGGCGAGCGCCCTGCGCGGGCCGCCACGGCCTCCGGCGTGGGTCGGACATCGCGAGCGGAATCGGGGCTCGGACCGGGCAGGGGACGCTCCTCGTGCGCACGGGAACCGGCCGCGAGCGCCCGGGGCCGGCGGACCGGCACGAACCCCGCCGACCTATCCGGCGCCGTCACCCCAGCCCGGGGGTGACGGCGCCGACAGTGCCCCGGTGGATCAGACCGACCGGCAATTGGGGGGGGGGGCGGCGTCGCGGGGCTGGGCACGCACATCTGCCGCGTTGTCGTCAATCACCATGTTCCCCGAGCTCTCGGCTTCGCTCGAGCAGGGGAGGCCCCATTCGCCATGGCTCAATCCTCCGCCTTGCGATGCACGCACCCCAGCCCCGCTCCTTCACCCACCCCCCAATTGCCGGCCGGTCTCAGTCCCGGTCATGGATCGTGTTCGTCGCGGCGATCTTCTTCCAGGAGGCGGGCTGCCCGGCGCTCCGCACGGTCCGTGCCGCGCTCGGCGCCGGAGCCTCCGGCCGCGACGGCTGGTACAGCCAGGTGTCGAAGAATCCGGCAAGCGGCGTGCCCGACACCCGCTCCGCGTACGTCACGAAGTCACTGACCTTCGCGTTCCCGTAGGCATGCTCGGCCGGCCAGCCCTTCAGCAGCGCGAAGAAGGTCTCGTCACCCAGCTTGTTCCGCAGCGCCTGGAGGGCCAGTGCCCCACGGTCGTAGACGGCCCCGTGGAACTGGTTGTCCGGACCCGGGTCTCCCGGCTTCACCGTCCAGAAAGCGTCGTCCGCCGGATGGAGGGCGTACGTGTAGTCCGCCAGTTCCTGCGCCGTTCCCTCGCCCTCCTTCTCCGACCACAGCCACTGGCTGTACCGGGCGAAGCCCTCATTGATCCAGATGTCCTTCCAGCCGTCGACGGACACGCTGTCGCCGTACCACTGGTGCGCCAGCTCATGGACGACCACCGAGACATTCGCGCCATTGGCGAACTGCTTCGGGCTGTAGAACGGCCGGGTCTGCGTCTCCAGAGCGAAACCACTGGTCACATTGGGCACGTAGCCGCCGAGCGCGTTGAACGGATACGGACCGAAGACATCCGTGAGCCACTCGGCGACCTCGGTGGTCCGCTCGATGCTGGCGCGCGCCGCCCCGTCGTTGTCGCCGAGGTCCTTGCTGTACGCGTTGAGGACCGGCAGCCCGTCCGCCGTCGTGTCCCTGGTGATGTCGAACCTGCCGATCGCGAGCGTCGCCAGATACGTGGCCTGCGGCTTGTTGGAGCGCCAGTTGAAGCGCGTCCAGCCGAGCCTCGAACTCTGCGACTGCAGCACGCCGTTGCTGATCGCCTGGGTCCCGTCCGGGACGGACACCGACACGTCGTACGTAGCCTTGTCCAACGGGTGGTCATTGCTGGGGAACCACCACACGGCCGACTCCGGCTCCTGCGCGGCCACACCGCCGTCCGGGGTACGGGCCCAGGCGGTCCAGCCGCCGATCTTCAGCTCGGACGGCTTCCCGGCGTACCGCACGACCACCGAGACGGCCCGGCCCTTCGCCAGGGTTCCGGTCGGCGTGATCTCCAGTTCCTGGGTTCCGCTCTTCGCGTACTGTGCCGTCTTCCCGTTCACCCGCACCTCGGAGACGTCGAGCCCGAAGTCGAGGTTGAAGCGCGAGAGGTCCTGGGTGGGGGTGGCGAGGATCGTCGCCGTGCCCTCCAGGAGATCGGTCGCCGGCTGATACTTCAGCCGCAGGTCGTAGTGGGACACGTCGTAGCCGCCGTTGCCACTGGCCGGGTAATAGGGGTCGCCGATACCCGGGGCGCCCGCGGTGCCTTGGGCGGCCGATGCCGGGATCGCCAGCAGCAGCAAGGCCGCGAGTGCGCTCGGGACGATGAGTCTGCGGTGCACGAATGCTCCAAGTCTTCGGGGCGGATGATCTTTCCGACCGTTCCTTCGGCACTATTCAGCATTCCCCGGCCTGGTCGTGTCCATGGCCACTCCTGTCACACGATCGCCATTCGGCCGACATGACACCTTGACTGCCTTTCCGTCACATCGGCGTGCGATCGCCCCCTGTCGCACAGGAGTTGACCGGGGTACCTTCCGCAGATGCCGATACGTGCGCGGGGCACCCGCTTGACGTACAGATCACTGGTGGTGGCGGCCTCGGCCGCCCTGATGACCGTCCTGCTCTCGCCGGCAGGTGCACAGGGCTCGAGCCCGCGGGAGAGCAGAGCCGTCTACTCGTACGGGAGCGCCGTCCGTGAGTCCGTCTGGGTGGACACGGGACTGGACGGCGACGGAAACGGGAAGAGCGACCGCGTCGCCGTCGACATCGTCCGGCCGCGCGAACCCGCACAACAGGGCCGCAAGATACCCGTGATCATGGACGCCAGTCCCTACTACTCGTGCTGCGGGCGGGGCAACGAGAGCCAGTTGAAGACATACGACACCAACGGCGACCCCGTCCAGTTCCCGCTCTACTACGACAACTACTTCGTCCCGCGCGGCTACGCCTTCGTCGCCGTGGATCTGGCCGGTACCAATCGCTCCGACGGCTGCGTCGACGTCGGCGGCCGCTCCGACATCCAGTCCGCGACAGCCGTCATCGACTGGCTGAACGGCCGGGCCCGCGGCTACACGACCCGCACCGGCACCGAACGCACCTCGGCAGGCTGGTCCAACGGCCGCACCGGCATGATCGGCAAGAGCTACGACGGCACCATCGCCAACGGTGTGGCGGCGACCGGTGTCGACGGGCTGCGGACCATCGTTCCGATCGGTTCCATCTCCTCCTGGTACGACTACTACTTCGCCCAGGGTGCCCCCCTCTACGACGGTGGTCCCGAATGGCTCTCCGACTATGTCGAGAGCCCCGAGGCGCGGGCGCGCTGCGCGGCCGTGCAGCAGAAGCTCGTCGACGAGGCGCCCCGTACCGGCGACTGGACGAATCTCTGGAGCGAGCGCGACTACGTGAAGGACGCCCGCAAGGTGAAGGCCAGCGTCTTTGCCGTGCACGGGATGCAGGACCTCAACGTCCGCACCAAGCACCTCGGTCAATGGTGGGACGCCCTTGCCGCGCAGGGTGTGGAGCGCAAGATCTGGCTCTCCCAGACCGGTCATGTCGACCCGTTCGACTACCGGCGCGCCGAGTGGGTCGACACGCTGCACCGCTGGTTCGACCACTACCTCCTCGGTTACGACAACGGCATCGACCACGCACCGATGGCCGACATCGAACGCCACCCCGACCAGTGGTCCACCGACAAGGTCTGGCCGCCGCGCACCACCGCCGCCACCACCGTGCGCCCCGGCACCGGCACCGAACCCGGTGTCGGTACCCTCACCCGGAGGACCGCCCGGCCCGGAGCCACCGAGACGTTCACCGACGACCCGAAGCAGAGCGAGACGGACTGGGCCGCCGACCTGGACCGGTCCACGGGCGCCAAGGCCGGGTTCCTCACCGCGCCGCTCGCCCACGACCTGCGGCTCTCCGGCTCGTCGAAGGTGACCGTCACCGCGACCCCGACCACCTCGACCGCCCATCTCTCGGCCGTCCTCGTCGATGTCGGCCCCGACACCATCCGGGACTACGGCGCGTCCGGCGAAGGCATCACCACCCTCATCGACCGCACCTGCTGGGGCGCGAGCACGGCCGGCGACAGCTCCTGCTTCAAGGAGACGACGGCCAGGACCGCCGCCGTCGACCGGACCGTCTTCAGTCGCGGCTGGGCCGACCTCGGTACGTACGCCTCCGCAGGCAAGGGCCGCCCGCTCACCCCGGGCAAGCGCTACACGATCACGGTCGATCTGGCCGCGAGCGATCACGTGGTGCCGGCCGGACACCGCCTAGCCCTGATCGTCGCGGGAACCGACCAGGACCTCATCGACCCGCCGGCCTCCACACCCACGCTCACCCTCGATCTGGCCCGCACGTCCGCGAAGCTGCCGTTCGTCGGCGGCGCCGCAGCGTTCGTACGCGCCACCGCGGGCCCCGCGCACGCGACAGCCACCCCCCACGCATCCCGTCCCGAAGGCGTGGCACCGCCGAGTCCCGCACACCGCATCCCGGGAGGCAGCCGCTCATGACACCCCGTATCCCGCTCGTCCGCAACCTCGCCATCGCCGTCGCCGCGACGACGCTGGCCGTCCCCCTGGCCGCCGCGCCGGCCGAGGCCGCGCACACCCCGCCCCGTACCGGCTTCGAAACCAGCAACGGGGCCCACTGGACCGGCCAGCCCGAGGAGCAGTCCTTCCTCGCCGCCGTCGACCGGGGCAGCGACCGGGTCTCCGTCGACCGGATCGGCACGACGAAACAGGGCCGCCCGCTCCAGCTCGTCCGCATCGGCAACCACGGTCCCGCGGCCACCACGGTCCTGCTCATCTGCAGTCAGCACGGCAACGAACCGTCCGGCCGCGAGGCGTGTCTGACCACCATTCGCGATCTCGCGTACGCCGACGACCGGGCGACCCGCACCTTCCTCTCGCACACCGATGTCCTCGTGGTGCCTACCGCCAACCCCGACGGGCGCGCCGCGAACACCCGGGGCAATTCCGACGGCGTCGACATCAACCGCGACCACATCGCCCTGCAGACCGCCGAGGCGCGCGCCATGGCAGCGCTCATCCGCGACCGGAAGCCTGAGGTGATCTACGACCTGCACGAGTACGGTGCCACCCCGCCGTACTACGACAAGGACCTGTTCGTCCTCTGGCCCCGCAACCTCAACGCCACCGACCGGGTGCACAACGAGTCGCAGACCCTGGCGGAACAGTACGTGCGGCCCACGGCCAAGGACGCCGGCTACAGCAGCGGTCTCTACGGGATCTGGACCGACCCGGTCACCGGAGACCCGATCAAGCAGACGGCGGGCGACGGACAGGAGCGCATCCTGCGCAACACCTCGGGCATCAAGCACGCGGTGGGCCTGCTCATCGAGTCCCGCGTCGATGCGCTCACCGACGCCGAGAAGTCCGACCCGGCCCTCAACAGCCGGCGCCGCGTCGACTCGCAACTCATCGCGCTCGACGGTCTGTTCCGCTTCACCGACGAACGACGCGGTCCCATCGGCGCCGCCACCGCGGCGTCCCGTGCGGCCGGGTACGCCGACCGGGGTCCCGTCTACCTCGGGGGCGCGGACAACGAACCGGCCGAACCCGTCGAGATTCTCCAGGACCCACCGTGCGGCTATCGCCTGAGCGCCGCACAGTTCGCCGACGTCAAGGACGAACTCGCCCTGCACGGCGTCACCTCCCGGACCGACGGTGACGGAGCGTACGTACCGTTGCGGCAGTCGGCCCGGAACCTGATTCCGCTCCTCCTGGACGAGCGGGCGACATATCACCTCACAAGCGGTCAAGCCGATACGGCTTGTTGATCCCATGAACATGTGATGCGTGTGGTGCTGCCTACGGAGAGCGAAACTCAGCTTCCGTGAAAGGTGCCACTCGTGTCGCAGGACGAACGGAGAACGGGCGGCTGGGGGGATCTGCCGGTCACGGCGGATCTGCCCGGCGACCCGACGCGAGACCGGTACCCCACGACCGACCGGGTGGTGTTCGAGATCCGCATCGGCCCAGGCCCGGGCCCGATCACGGACCACCGCGATCACCCGTCCGAGCCTGGAACGCCGTCCGACTGAGGCCTCGGCGCCCCGGCGCCCGCCGCCGGGCCGCGCGCGCCTCACGCTCCGCGGCCCGGTTCAGGACAGGAGATCGGCCGCCGCCCGCGCGCAGCCCAGGGCCACCGTCACCCCCGCACCCCCGTGCCCGTAGTTGTGCACCAACCGCCCGCCGCCCGGCAGCGGTTCGGCCTCGATCCGCACACCGGTGTCGCGTGCGGGACGCAGACCCACCAGGTGCCCGATGACCCGCGCCCCCGCGATCTCCGGCCGGATCCGGGCACACCGGGCCACGATCTCCTCGGCGGTACGGGGGTCGGGCACCGTGCTCCAGTCGTCCACCTCGGCCGTGCCGCCGAGAACCAGCCTCCCGGGCTGCGGGAAGAAGTACGTCGTCGCGTCCGAGGCAGGGTCCGCCTCGGTGAACCACTCCTCTATCCCCGGGTTCTCCACCAGCACCAGCTGACCGCGGACCGGGCGCACCCCGGCATCGGGGACCAGCTCGCGCGCCCCGAGACCGGTGCAGTTGACCACCGTCGACGCCTCGGCGGCGGCTTCGTCGAACGAGGTGACGGTACGCCGCTCGACGACGCCGCCGGCCGCCGCCAACTGCCGCTCCAGCCAGCGCAGATGCGCCGGCATGTCGATCAGCGGCAGCCGGACCCGCAGCCCCTCCGCGACCTCGCTCACGTGTTTCAACTGCCCTGCCCACGAACCGAGAGCGGCGAGCCGCTCGCCCCCGTGCAGACCGGAGACCAGCCGCACTCCCGTCTCGTCCGGGCGTCCGGCCAGCTCCTCGTATCTCCGGAGCGATGTCAGCGACCAGTCGCCGACCAGCTCCTCCGGCTCGATCCGGTACGGCCACCACAACGCCCCCGCCACCGCCGACGTCGTCGCCGCGGCCGGCTCCCGGGACCAGACCCGCACCCGGTGGCTGCGCTCGGCCAGCACCAGGGCCGTGGTCAGCCCGCTGATCCCACCACCCACCACGATCACGTCCGGCACGTCCGTCCTCCCCGTCACCTCTGCCCGTGTGTCGCTCATGGCCGGACGCTAACGGAAAGTCCTGGCCAGTGGGGCCCGGCGACGTCTGGTCCGGCTGACGGCGGCGGACGGCACGGCCGAGGTCGACGTCACCTCGGCCTGCCGGGTCAGCCTGGTCGCGTACCGCCTCGACCGGCTGTACCGCACCCACGCGCAGGAGGTCTTCGACGGCGTACTGGAGCTGGGGCAGCACCGAATTCCACTGGACGCACGGGCCGTCAAGGGACAACCCTTCATCGTGGCACGCACCACAGGGAGCGTGCTGGTGGCACCCGTGATCCACCACTGAGCACGGAGTCGATTGCCCCGGCGAGCCGCCAATCGCCGCACACGATGCCTCGAACACACCACCAGTCGTCCAGGAGGTCCGCCTCCGTGCCGCGATGAACGGCGACCTGGGCGGGCCCGCCCCCGCGATCCGCACCCGCACTCGCGCGGAACTGCGCCGCCCCCGGCGCCCCCGCCGGCTTCTCTGACACCCGTCGAGAGCGAAGCCGTCCGCCGATTAGGATCGACACCCTGATGACTGCCACCCTCGTCGCCAAGGACCTCGCCGCCGGACACGGCGACCGCACACTCTTCGCCGGACTCGACCTCGTCGTCGCACCCGGTGACGTGATCGGTCTCGTCGGAGTCAACGGAGCCGGAAAATCGTCCCTGCTCCGGCTGCTCGCCGGGCTCGACCGGCCGGAGGAGGGCGAGCTGCGGCTCTCCCCGCCCACCGCCACCGTGGGCCACCTCCCGCAGGAGCCGGAGCGCCGCCAGGACGAGACCGTGCGGGACTTCCTCGCCCGCCGGACCGGCGTCGCCGACGCCCAGACGGCGATGGACGCCGCCACCCAGGCCCTTGTCGACGGGGCACCGGGGGCGGACGACGCGTACTCCGAAACCCTCGAGCGCTGGCTGGCCCTCGGCGGCGCCGACCTCGACGAGCGCGCCGAGGAGGTCGCCGCCGACCTCGGTCTGACCGTCGGCCTCGACCTGCCGATGACCGCGCTCTCCGGCGGCCAGGCCGCCCGCGCCGGACTCGCCTCGCTGCTTCTGTCGCGGTACGACGTCTTCCTCCTCGACGAGCCCACCAACGATCTGGACTTGGACGGACTGGAGCGACTGGAGCGGTACGTCTCCGGACTGCGCGCCGGCACCGTCGTCATCAGCCACGACCGCGAGTTCCTGATGCGTACGGTCACCAAGGTCCTCGAACTCGATCTCGCCCAGCAGCAGATCAACCTCTACGGCGGTGGGTACGCGGCCTATCTGGAGGAGCGCGACCGGGCCCGCAGGCATGCCCGCGAGGAGTTCGAGGAGTATGCCGACAAGCGCTCCGCCCTCGAAGGCCGCGCCCAGATGCAGCGCGGCTGGATGGACAAGGGCGTCAAGAACGCCCGCCGCAAGGCCACCGACTCCGACAAGCTCGGCCGCAAGTTCCGCAGTGAAGCGAGCGAGAAGCAGGCCGCGAAGGCCCGGCAGACGCAGCGCATGATCGAACGGCTCGATGTCGTCGAGGAGCCGCGCAAGGAGTGGGAGCTGCGGATGGAGATCGCCACGGCCCCGCGCTCCGGATCGGTCGTCGCCACGCTCCGCGAGGCGCAGGTCGTGCGCGGCGACTTCGCGTTCGGGCCGGCGTCCCTGCAGATCGACTGGGCGGACCGGGTAGCGATCACCGGCGCCAACGGAGCCGGCAAGTCCACTCTCCTCGCGGCGCTGCTCGGCCGCCTGCCGCTGGACTCGGGCCATGCGACGCTCGGCTCGGGCGTGGTGGTGGGCGAGGTGGACCAGGCACGGAAGCTGTTCCACGGCTCGGAGACCTTGCTGGAGGCGTTCTGCGGAGCCGTCCCCGAGACTGAACCGGCCGAGGTCCGCACGCTGCTCGCCAAGTTCGGGCTGCGCGCGGACCATGTGATGCGGCCCGCCACGACCCTCTCCCCGGGCGAACGGACCCGGGCGGCCCTCGCCCTTCTCCAGGGCAAGGGCGTGAACCTCCTGGTCCTGGACGAGCCGACGAACCACCTCGACCTGCCCGCGATCGAACAGCTGGAGTCGGCGCTCGACTCGTACGCGGGGACGCTGCTGCTGGTCACGCACGACCGAAGGATGCTGGAGGCGGTGCGGACGACGCGGCGCGTCGAGGTGGCCGACGGCAAGGTGACCGAGGCCTGACCCACTGGGGCCCGAGCAGGCGAAAGACCGAGCCTGTCCGGCGATTGAGGACAAAAAAGGGTCCGGGGACGGAGCCCCCGATTCGGGAAGGGGCGGGTGGGGGACAGCCGCGCAGCGGACCGCCCTCACCCGCCCCCACCGTCAGCGCTTCCTTCCGCCCTGCTTCGGATCCGCCAGCCCCGCCCGCCGCAACGCATCCGCCATGGCGCTGTTCACCGGCGCCGGCGCCTGACGCGCAGAGCCGCCACCACCGCCACCGCGCCGGTTACGCTCCTGACCGCCCTGACCCTGGCCCTGCCGCTGCCGCGGCGGCCGACCGCCCTGGCCACCTTCCTGGCCGCCCCGCTCCCGCTTCGTCCCGCCGCCCTGCGACGACGACTGTCCCTCCGACGCCTCGTCGTCCAGCCGCAGCGTCAACGAGATCCGCTTCCGCGGAATGTCGACGTCCATCACCTTCACCTTCACGATGTCGCCCGGCTTCACGACATCCCGCGGATCCTTCACGAACGTCTTCGACATCGCCGACACGTGCACCAGACCGTCCTGGTGCACACCGACGTCCACGAACGCCCCGAACGCGGCGACATTCGTGACGACCCCCTCCAGCACCATCCCGGGGACCAGATCACCGATCTTCTCGACGCCCTCCTTGAAGGTGGCCGTCTTGAACGCGGGCCGCGGGTCGCGACCCGGCTTCTCCAGCTCCCTCAGGATGTCCGTGACCGTCGGCAGCCCGAATTTCTCGTCCACGAAGTCGTCCGCCCGCAGCGACCGCAGCACACCCGAGTTGCCGACCAGCGACGCGACATCCCCGCCCACCGTCTTCGCCATCCGCCGCACCACCGGGTACGCCTCCGGGTGCACGCTCGAGGCGTCGAGCGGGTCGTCTCCCCGGATCCGGAGGAAGCCCGCACACTGCTCGTACGCCTTCGGGCCCAGCCGCGCCACGTCCTTCAGCGCCTTCCGGGACCCGAACGGCCCGTTCGTGTCCCGGTGCGCGACGATGTTCTCGGCGAGACCGGAGCCGATGCCGGAGACCCGCGAGAGCAGCGGGGCCGACGCGGTGTTGACGTCGACACCGACGCCGTTCACACAGTCCTCGACGACCGCGTCCAGTGAGCGCGACAGCTTCACTTCGGACAGGTCGTGCTGGTACTGGCCGACACCGATCGACTTCGGGTCGATCTTCACGAGCTCGGCCAGCGGGTCCTGCAGACGCCGGGCGATCGACACCGCACCACGCAGCGACACGTCCATGTCGGGGAGTTCCTGCGAGGCGAAGGCGGAGGCCGAGTAGACCGAGGCACCCGCCTCGGACACCATCACCTTGGTGAGCTTCAGCTCCGGGTGCCTCTCGCACAGTTCACCCGCGAGCTTGTCCGTCTCGCGGGACGCCGTGCCGTTGCCGATCGCGATCAGATCGACGGAGTGCTCCTTCGCCAGCCGCTCCAGCTTGGCCAGGGACTCGTCCCACTTGTTCGCCGGGACGTGCGGGTAGATGACGTCCGTCGCGACGACCTTGCCGGTCGCGTCGACGACGGCGACCTTCACACCCGTACGGAAACCGGGGTCGAGCCCCAGCGTGGCGCGCGTCCCGGCCGGCGCGGCGAGCAGCAGGTCGCGCAGGTTCGACGCGAAGACCCGTACCGCCTCGTCCTCCGCCGCCGTCCGCAGCCGCAGCCGCAGATCGATCCCGAGGTGCACGAGGATCCGGGTCCGCCACGCCCACCGCACCGTGTCGCCGAGCCACTTGTCGCCCGGGCGGCCCCGGTCGGCCACGCCGAAACGGCGGGCGACCATGTTCTCGTACGGCGAAGGGCCCGGTGTCTCCGAGGGTTCGTCCGGCTCCAGGACCAGGTCGAGCACGTCCTCCTTCTCGCCCCGGAGCATCGCGAGGACCCGGTGCGAGGGCAGCGCGGTGAACGGCTCGGCGAAGTCGAAGTAGTCGGCGAACTTCGCGCCCGCCTCCTCCTTGCCGTCCCGCACCTTCGCGGCCAGCCGCCCGCGCGACCACATGCGCTCACGCAACTCGCCGATCAGGTCGGCGTCCTCCGAGAACCGCTCGGCGAGGATGGCACGGGCGCCCTCCAGAGCCGCGGCGGCGTCCGCGACGCCCTTGCCGGCGTCGACGAAGGCGGCGGCAGCGGCGAGCGGTTCGACGGACGGGTCGCCCAGCAGGCCGTCGGCCAGCGGTTCGAGCCCTGCCTCCCGGGCGATCTGCGCCTTCGTCCGCCGCTTCGGCTTGAACGGCAGATAGATGTCCTCGAGCCGCGCCTTGGTGTCGGCGGCTCGGATCTGCGCCTCCAGGGCCTCGTCGAGCTTGCCCTGTTCGCGTACGGAGTCGAGGATCGCCGTCCGCCGGTCCTCCAGTTCCCGCAGGTACCGCAACCGTTCCTCGAGCGTGCGCAGCTGCGCATCGTCGAGCATCTCGGTCGCTTCCTTGCGGTAGCGCGCGATGAACGGCACGGTCGACCCGCCGTCGAGCAGCTCTACGGCCGCCTTCACCTGCCGCTCGCGTACGCCGAGCTCCTCGGCGATCCTGCCTTCGATGGACGTCGTCACGGTTCTACCGACTCGCCTTCTCGTACTGGCTGTGCTGGGCTGTACTAGCTGTGCTTACCGGGGCGGAGCCCCTTCCGCCTGCATTGTGCCGGGTGGCCGGGCGCCGTGTCGCCCGACCACCCCACTTGTCCGCCGGTCGGCGGGTCGGCGGGATCAGCCCTTGCCCATCAGATCGGCCGGGAACGCACCCGCAGAAACCGCCGTGAGGAGGAATCCGCGCGCCAGCTCGGTGAGCCGCTCCACGCCCTCTGCTCCCAGATGCTCGTACGGTGCCAGATCCATCCGGTCCGTGGTGTCCTCCAGCTCCGCCCGCAGTGCGACGCCCGCCTCCGTCAACTCGCCCTCGCCGTCCAGGAGTCCGCGCCGGCGCAGCCGTTCGGTCGCGTCCTCCCAGTCCGTGCGGTGCCAGCCGCGGGTGGCGAGCACCCAGCGCGGGGACATTCCCTTTCCGGTCGCGGTGTGGCTGACCAGGGCCTCGATCGGGTCGAGACCGGCGGCGAGGAGTGCGGCGAGATGGCCGTCACCGCGGTGTTCGCGCAGCAGCGTCCCGGCGTGCCAGTACGCCAGGTGCGGCTGCTCCGGCACCGGCAGATCGGCGTGGGCGGCGTAGAGCGGCCGGGCGTGTCGCGTGCACGCCTCCGCGGCGCGCAGCGCCAGCTCCGCGGCCTCGGCCAGCTCGGGGGAGTCGATGATCTCCGGGCCGAGCAGCCGGCGCAGCGTCGTGTCCGCGGCCCGCAGCCGGGCGTCCAGGACCGCCTGTGGCGAGGCTACGGACCACACCGCGGGGAGGTGCCGGGCGACGAGTTCGTGGTTGAAGTTGTAGAAGGTGGCGGTGACCGCGCCTGGTCCGACGGCGCCGAGCGCCGCTCCGCGTGCGACGAAGTAGGCGGCGTTCGAGTCGTGGATGCCGAGCTCTCCGAGCTCCTTGCCGAGGTCGGGGGAGAAGTAGACCGTCGAGTGCAGCGGGTTGACGGCGTTGTGGCAGCGGCGTCCGGCGCGCGGCGGCAGAGTACTCATGCCCGCACGTTACCGACTGGTCGGTACGTCCCGTAACCCCGCGGCCGCACCCAATTTCGACCGGGACCGGCATGGCAGGAAAGGTGGGTTCTTCGTCATTGCAGCCATCGTCGCGGCCGCCCAGGATGGCAGACATGACGCAGCGATCCGTACTCGTCGTCCTCTTCGACGGTGTTCAGCCTCAATCCTCCGCCTTGCAGCTGCACGCACCCAGCCCCGCTCCTTCTCCCACCCCCCAATGGCCGGTCCCCCTTTGCTGACACGCCCTGCCCACGGGATGTGCGGCGGATCATGGCCGGTGCTCAGGTCGTCCAGGTGAAGCGCGGCGCCCGCCCCTCCAGGAAGGCGGCGACACCCTCCGCGGTGTCGCCGCTGCGGCGCGCCTGCTCCACCCAGTACGCGTCCCGGTCCTCCCGCCCCGTGGCGAACTCCTTCGCCGCCGCCTGTGTCAGCTGGGAGCGCGATGCCAGGATCCGTACGTACGCCTCCACCCTCTTGTCCAGCTCGCCGGCCGGCAGCACCTCGTCCACCAGCCCGGTCCGCAGCGCCCGTTCCGTGCCGATCAACTCGCCGGAGAACAGCAGATGCTTTGCCGCGGCCGGTCCGATCAGCGAGACCAGCCGCCGGGTCGACGAAGCGGCGTAGACGATCCCGAGCTTGGCCGGGGTGACGCCGAAGGAAGCGCCTTCCTCGGCGAACCGCAGATCGCAGGCGGCCGCCAGCTGGCTGCCGCCGCCCACGCAGTAGCCGCGCACCGCGGCGAGCGTCGGCCGGGGGAAGGCGGCCAGGGCCTCCTCGGCCGCCACCGCCAGCGCCTGCGGATCGTACGACGGCTCGCTCGCCCGGTCCCGCAGTGAGGAGATGTCCGCGCCCGCACAGAAGGTGTCCCCGGCGCCGGTCAGAACCAGGGCGCGCACGGCGCGGTCGGCGGCCGTCCGCTCCAGCAGTCCGGGCAGCGCCTGCCACATGGCGGCCGTCATGGCGTTGCGCTTGGCCGGGTTGCTGATCACGACGGTGGCGATGCCGTCCGCGACGGTGAGCTGCAGCTGCGGTTCCGTACGGTCCATGCGCCGGATGCTATCCGTCCCGTTCGAACCTATGATCAAGAAGGGGCCGAGAAGCTCACGCACAGTGAGGGGGTCAGATGCCCGGTCCCGAACTCCAGGGCAGGAAACTGAGCCGCAGCTGCTCTTCGACGGGCTGGGCCTGATCGCGATCGGGGTCGGTGGCCGCCGCATCGTCTCGCTGGTCTCGGACCAGATGGCGGCCGAGACACTGCCGGACAAGCCCTCAGAAGAAGATCAGAACCAGTCCAAGAACTGACGCTGTCATACTCATTCGAAAAAATTCTGTCGATAGAGGTCGACTTCTGTGCAGTAGCACGGCCCGGACCGACTACTCCCCGCACTCTGTACTTCGACGTGCAGTGACTGTCGAGTCGAGAGCGGGTGCGGGAACTATGGAGAGCCGCGGGAGTGTCCCCGCCAGGCCCGTATCGTACGAGGGAGTCTGGCGGTTCACCGCGCCGGCCGTCGACGTCTCCGTACCGCAGGCCCGGCACGCCGTACGCGATCTGCTGAACCGCCAGGGCGTGCCGATGGACGAAGGCATCGCCCAGGGCCTGCTGCTCATCGTCTCGGAGCTGGTCACCAACGCCGTGAAGCACGCCGCGCTGCTCTCCCCGGAGCTCGCCGTCGAGGTGGCCGTCGGTGCCGAATGGGTCAGAGTCTCCGTCGAGGACAACCACCCGTACCGGCCCACGGCGCTGGAGACGGACTATGCGCAGACGGGCGGGCGCGGGCTGCTGTTGGTCCGGGAGATCACGAACGAGGCAGGCGGCACCTGCGATGTCGAGCACACCGCCGGGGGCGGAAAGATCATCTGGGCTGCGCTGCCGCTGAACCCGTACCTCTGACCGCCCCCGCCCGTCCCGCGCCCGCCATTCGGTTCGCCGCTACCAGCCCGCGGACGGGCCGGTCAGCTCCCTGATCGCCGGGCGCGCGGCATCGAGCACCGTCATGAACCACGCCGAGAACGGTGCCTCGGCATGCCGCTTCGCCAGTTCGTCGGCGGTCACGAACGCTGTCTCACCGACCTCCTCCGGGTCCGGCTCCGGCTCCGCCTGCGCCATCCCGACGAAGAGGTGGTTGAACTCCTGCTCCACCAGGCCCGAGGCCGGGTCGGGGTGGTTGTAGCGGACGGTGCCCGCCTCGGCCAGCAGCGAGGGTGAGATCCCGAGCTCCTCGTACGTACGCCGGGCGGCGGCGGTGAAGGGTGCCTCGCCCGGGTACGGGTGGCCGCAGCAGGTGTTCGACCAGACACCGGGGGAGTGGTACTTGCCGAGCGCCCGGCGCTGCAGCAGCAGTCTGCCCTGCTCATCGAAGAGGAACACGGAGAACGCCCGGTGCAGTTGACCAGGTGCCTGGTGGGCGGCGAGCTTCTCCGCCGTGCCGATGGTGGTGCCGTTCTCGTCGACCAGTTCGAGCATGATCGCTTCTGCTGTGCCGTTCGACGAGCTGTTCGCCGCGGTGGCTGGTGTGGTCGGCATACCCATCCTTCGCTATGGTGCCCGGCCTTGTACGCCGGTCCCCTCGAGTCTGCTCAAGTCTGCCGTACAAAAGCGGCTTGTCCGTACTTCGGGTCCTGGCATGTCCGGTCCCGCCGCACCTGGTGGATGCGGCGGGACCGGACGGCACGTCAGATCCCGAATACCGCCGGATACTGGATCGTGCCCGTCGGCACGGGCAGGGAATCGTCGAGGACCAGAGCCATCATCGCCTCGTCCGGCATCTCGAAGCCCGCCCGGATCCCGTACCGTACTGCGCTGAACCGTCGTTCAGTGACAGAGTCTGGCCTCGTGCTCCGCGTGCCCGCTCGGCTCCAGCTGGAACGTGCAGTGCTCGACGTCGAAGTGGTCGCCGAGACAGCCCTGCAGCTCGTGCAGCAGCTTCTCGTGCCCCATCGAGTCGAGCAGCTCCTGCTGCACCACCACATGGGCGGAGAGCACCGGCATCCCCGAGGTGATGGTCCAGGCATGCAGGTCATGGACGTCCAGCACCCCGGGCAGGCCGGTGATGTGGGCCCGTACCTCGCCCATGTCGACGCCCTTGGGGGCCGCCTCCAGCAGCACATTGAGCGTCTCCCGGAGCAGCTTGACCGTACGGGGGACGATCATCAGGCCGATCAGCAGCGAGGCGATCGGGTCGGCGGCCTGCCAGCCGGTGGCCAGGATGATGCCGGCCGAGACCAGCACGGTGACCGAGCCGAGCGCGTCCGCGAGCACCTCCAGATAGGCGCCGCGCACATTGAGGCTGTCCTTCTGTCCGCGCATCAGCAGCGACAGGGAGACCATGTTGGCCACCAGGCCGACGAGGGCGAAGGCGATCGTCAGCCCGCCCCGGGTCTCGGCGGGCGTGATGAAGCGCTCGACCGCCTCGTAGAGCAGATAGCCGCCCACACCGAGCAGCAGCAGGCAGTTGGCCAGCGCGGCGAGGATCTCGGCCCGGGCGTAGCCGAAGGTTCGGTTGAGCCCGGCCGGCTTGTTGGCGAAGTGGATCGCCAGCAGCGCCATGCCGAGTCCCAGCGCATCGGTCGCCATATGGGCGGCGTCGGCGATCAGCGCGAGCGAGTCGGAGAGCAGACCACCGATGATCTCCACGACCATCACGGTGAGTGTGATGCACAGCGCGATCCGCAGCCGTCCCTTGTACGCGGCGGCCGCGGTGCCGGTGGGCGGCGGCCCGCCGTGCGAGTGCCCGTGATCGTGCCCAGCCCCCATGGGGACGCCTCCGGTCGTCTTGCGGAACCGGACCAGTATCGGCCCGAGAAGGCCAGTGAACTACGGGTAGGGGGTATCGGGCAACACGGCACTGAACACCGTTGTCATATGCCCTGACCTGCGGAAACGATTGCAGGTCAGGGCGGTGGAGTGGTCAGGCGCGGATCAGTTGGCGAGGGCCTCGGGGTGGCGCAGGCACCAGCCTTCCCAGGCGGACTCGAGCATCTCCCGCACCCCGCGCCGGGCCGTCCAGCCCAGCTCCTCGGACATCCGTGCGGCGGAGGCGACGGCCCTGGCCGCGTCGCCGGGCCGGGGCGGCTCGGTCTCCGGCTTGATCCGGTGGCCGGTGACCTCGCCCACCAGATCGGCGAGCTCGCGCACCGAGACGCCCTCGCCGCGGCCGATGTTCACGGTCAGGTCCCCGGGGTCGCCCTGCTCCGCCAGTCTGCGGGCCACCGCGAGATGCGCGTCGGCGAGATCGGCGACGTGGATGTAGTCACGGATGCAGGTCCCGTCCGGCGTCGGATAGTCGTCGCCGAAGATCCGGGGGGCCTCGCCGCGGGTCAGCCGGTCGAAGAACATCGGAATGACGTTGAAGACGCCGGTGTCCGAGAGTTCCGGCTCGGCCGCTCCCGCCACATTGAAGTAGCGCAGACAGCCGGTGGACAGCGAGTGCGCCCTCCCGGTCGCCCGGACCAGCCACTCCCCGGCGAGCTTGGTCTCACCGTACGGATTGATCGGGGCACAGGGAGTCTCCTCGGTGATGAGATCCACGTCCGGTACGCCGTACACCGCGGCCGAGGAGGAGAAGACGAAGTTCCGCACACCGGCCGCGACCACGGCCTCCAGCAGGACGGTCAGCCCCGACATGTTCTCCCGGTAGTAGAGCAGCGGCTTCTCGACGGACTCGCCGACCTGCTTCTTCGCTGCGAGATGCACCACACCGGTCACCGCGTGCCTGGCGAGCGTACGGTCGAGCAGCGCACGGTCGGCGGCCGAGCCGCAGATCAGCGGTACATCGGCCGGGAGCCGGTCGCGGATGCCGGTCGACAGGTCGTCGAGCACGACCACCCGCTCCCCGGCAGCCGCCATGGCCCGCACCACATGTGCCCCGATATATCCCGCTCCGCCTGTGATCATCCATGTCATACCCGTCAGCCTAGGTCTATGCCGCTGCGGCGTGTGAGCCGAGGCAGAGCCCGGTACCCCCGCGGTTTGTGAGCCGGGGCCGGGATCGACGATGATGATCGCGGGCGGCGCCGCATGATGCCGGTCCACCCCGAACGGAGCACAAACGGGCAGTGAACTCCCGCTTCCGTTCATCCGATAGCCTCTGCCGACGTGCCGCCGGCCCGCATCCGGGCCGCACTGTCGCGCGCCGACCCTGTCAGCACCAAGGAGTGAGTTCGTCTGTCGACCGCCATCCTCACCGGTGCACCGGTACCCGGATCGTCGCTCGCGGACGATCTGAGGTCGCTGGGCTTCGACGTGCAGGCCGCCGCTGATGTCACCGAGGCCGCCGAGCTGCTCTCCGCGGCTCCCGCCGACGCCCGCGTCGCGCTCGTCGATCCCCGCTTTGTCGGACATGTCCACGCCCTCCGGCTCGGACTGACCGACCCCCGCTTCCCCGCCGCCACCGTCCCCGGTGCGCTCACCGCACAGCCGGAGGCGCGCCCCGCGCTCGTCCGCGCCCTGCGCAGTGCCACTGCGGCCATCGGTGCGGGCGTCCCCCTGGGGCCGGCCGGCGGCGCGGACACCGTGCCCGTCACCGACCGCACCGTGCCGGGCCGCCTCGCCGTCGCGCTGGAGGCCGAGGGCGCCGCCGTGCAGCGTCCGGAGCTCGGCTCGCTCGTCGCGGCCGTCCCCGTCGACCAGGCCACCCGCGCCACCGCCCAGTCCGCTGTGGACGCGGTCGACGACGAGGCGGTACGGCTGCGCAGCGCCGTGAAGGCCCGCGACGGCTTCTTCACCACCTACTTCATCAGCCCGTACTCGCGCTACATCGCCCGCTGGTGCGCGCGCCGCGGCCTCACCCCGAACCAGGTCACCACCGCCTCCCTGCTCACCGCGCTGATTGCGGCGGGCTGCGCGGCGACCGGCAGCCGCGGTGGGTACATCGCCGCCGGACTGCTGCTGCTCCTCTCCTTCGTCCTGGACTGCACCGACGGGCAGCTCGCCCGCTACTCGCTGCAGTACTCGACGATGGGCGCCTGGCTGGACGCCACGTTCGACCGGGCCAAGGAGTACGCGTACTACGCGGGCCTCGCCCTCGGCGCGGCCCGGGGCGGCGACGACGTATGGGCACTCGCCCTCGGCGCGATGGTGCTGCAGACCTGCCGCCATGTCGTCGACTTCTCGTTCAACGAGGCCAACCACGACGCGGTCGCCAATTCGAGCCCGACAGCAGCCCTCTCCGACAAGCTCGACAGCGTCGGATGGACGGTCTGGCTGCGCCGGATGATAGTGCTGCCGATCGGCGAGCGCTGGGCGATGATCGCCGTGCTGACGGCGGTGACGACCCCGCGGATCGTCTTCTACGCTCTGCTGATCGGCTGCTCCGTCGCCGCCTGCTACACCACCGCCGGCCGCCTGCTGCGCTCGCTGACCCGCAAGGCGAAGCGCACCGACCGGGCCGCCCAGGCGCTCGCCGACCTTGCGGACTCCGGGCCGCTGGCCGGCCTCGTCGCGGCGAGGGGACCCCGCATCCGGGGCGGATGGGCCGCCCCGGTGGTGGCCCTCGTCGGTGCGGCCGCGCTGATCGGCGCCGCTCTGCTGCAGCCGTTCGGCAGCCGGCAGATGATCGTCGCCGCGGTGTTCTACGCGGTCTGCTCCGGCGTCGCCGTCGCCCGCCCCCTCAAGGGCGCACTCGACTGGCTCGTGCCCCCGATATTCCGGGCGGCGGAGTACTGCGCGATCCTTGCTCTGGCCGCCCGCAGCGATGTCGACCAAGCCCTTCCTGCGGCTTTCGGACTGATTTCGGCCGTCGCCTACCATCACTACGACACGGTGTACCGCATTCGCGGGGGCACCGGCGCGCCGCCCCGGTGGCTGGTGCGAACGATCGGTGGGCACGAGGGCCGGACCCTGGTGGTGGCCGTACTCGCCGCCGTACTCACTCAGCATTCAGGCTTCACCGTGGCACTCACCGCTCTCGCGGTGGCCGTGGCCGTGGTGGTGCTCGCCGAGTCCATCCGCTTCTGGGTGTCCTCCGGAGCACCTGCCGTTCACGACGAAGGAGAACCCGCATGATCGGCCTCGTACTCGCAGCCGGTGCAGGACGGCGTCTGCGCCCCTACACCGACACGCTTCCGAAGGCCCTCGTGCCGGTCGACGGCGAGAAGACCGTGCTCGACCTGACGCTCGCCAACTTCGCGGAGATCGGCCTCACCGAGGCCGCGATCGTCGTCGGCTACCGCAAGGAGGCCGTGTACGACCGCAAGGCCGAGCTGGAGGCGAAGTACGGCCTGACGCTCACCCTTGTCGACAACGACAAGGCCGAGGAGTGGAACAACGCCTACTCCCTGTGGTGTGCCCGTGAGGTCCTGAAGCGGGGCGTCATCCTCGCCAACGGCGACACCGTGCACCCGGTCTCGGTGGAGAAGACGCTCCTCGCCGCCCGCGGCAACGGACAGAAGATCATCCTCGCCCTCGACACGGTGAAGAACCTCGCCGACGAGGAGATGAAGGTCATCTCCGACGGCGACAAGGGAGTCCAGCGGATCACCAAGCTGATGGACCCGGCCACGGCGACCGGCGAGTACATCGGCGTCACCCTGATAGAGCCCGAGGCCGCAGAGGAGCTCGCCGACGCCCTGAAGGCGACGTTCGAGCGCGACCCCGACCTCTACTACGAGGACGGCTACCAGGAGCTCGTCAACCGCGGCTTCACCGTCGACGTGGCCCCCATCGGCGAAGTGACGTGGGTCGAGATCGACAACCACGACGACCTCGCGAAGGGCCGTGAGATCGCGTGCCAGTACTGACCCGGCTCATCCCGTCCCCGGTCGTCGTCGACATCCGCGGCGGCGCCCTGGACGACCTGGCCGGCCTCCTCGCCGACCAGCGGATCTCCGCCTCCGGCAAGCTCGCCATCGCGATCAGCGGCGGCTCTGGCCGGGTCCTGCGCGAGCGGCTGTCCCCGGTGCTGCCGGGCGCCCACTGGTATCAGGTCGCCGACGGCACGATCGACTCCGCCGTGCGGCTCGCCGACGAGATCAAGGGCAACAGGTACGACGCCGTGGTCGGCCTCGGCGGCGGCAAGATCATCGACGTGGCGAAGTACGCCGCGGCGCGCGTCGGCATGCCGATGGTCGCGGTTGCGACGAACCTCTCGCACGACGGTCTCTGCTCTCCCGTGGCGACCCTGGACAACGACAACGGACGGGGCTCGTACGGGGTCCCCACCCCGATCGCAGTCGTCATCGATCTCGACATCATCCGCGAGGCGCCCGCCCGCTTCGTCCGCTCCGGCATCGGCGACGCGGTCTCCAACATCTCCTGCGTGGCCGACTGGGAACTCGCCCACGACGTCAACGGCGAGGAGATCGACGGGCTGGCGGCCGCCATGGCCCGGCAGGCGGGTGAGGCCGTGCTGCGCCACCCCGGCGGGGTCGGCGACGACGCCTTCCTGAAGGTGCTCGCCGAGGGCCTGGTGCTCACCGGCATCTCCATGTCGGTCGCCGGGGATTCCCGGCCGGCCTCGGGCGCCTGCCACGAGATCAACCACGCCTTCGACCTGCTGTACCCCAAGCGCGCTGCCAGCCACGGCGAGCAGGTCGGCCTCGGCGCCTGCTTCGCCATGTATCTGCGAGGTGCGCGCGAGGAGTCGCTGCTCATGGTGACGACCCTGCGCCGGCACGGGCTGCCGGTCCTGCCCGAAGACATCGGCTTCACCGCCGAAGAGTTCGTCCAGGCCGTCGACTACGCCCCGCAGACACGTCCGGGACGCTTCACGATCCTCGAACACCTCAACCTGTCCACCGACCAGATCAGGGACGCGTACGCCGACTATGCCAAGACCATCAGTAGCTGAACTCCGTCCGGTCGTTCACCCGGAGGGTGTGAAGGACCGGCGCAGCGGTGAACACTGGGCCGGGCGCATGTACATGCGGGAGATCTCGCTGCACATAGACCGGTACCTGGTGAACACCAAGATCACGCCGAACCAACTGACCTACCTGATGACGGTCTGCGGCGTCCTCGCCGCCCCGGCCCTGCTGGTGCCGGGGATCACGGGCGCCGTCCTCGGGGTGGTGATGGTCCAGCTCTATCTGCTGCTCGACTGCATCGACGGCGAGATCGCCCGTTGGAAGAAGCAGTTCTCGCTCGGCGGCGTCTACCTGGACCGTGTCGGCGCCTACCTCTGCGACGCCGCGGTGCTGGTCGGCTTCGGCCTGCGCGCCGCTGATCTGTGGGGCTCCGGGCGGATCGACTGGCTGTGGGCCTTCCTCGGCACCCTCGCCGCCCTCGGCGCTGTTCTGATCAAGGCCGAGACCGACCTCGTCGGCGTCGCCCGTCACCAGGGCGGACTGCCGCCCGTCAAGGAGGCGGCGTCGGAGCCGCGCTCGTCCGGTCTGGCGCTGGCCCGCAAGGCCGCCGCGGCGCTGAAGTTCCACCGCCTGGTGCTCGGGATCGAGGCGTCCCTGCTGATCCTGGTCCTGGCGGTCCTGGACGCGGTCAGGGGCGACCTGTTCTTCTCCCGGCTCGGCGTCGCCGTGCTCGCCGGTATCGCCCTCGTACAGACGCTGTTGCACCTGGTGTCGGTCCTGGCGTCGAGCAGGCTGAAGTGAGCACCCCCATGAAGCTCGGCGCGGTCGTCATCACGATGGGCAACCGTCCTGACGAACTGCGCGCCCTCCTCGATTCGGTCGCCAAGCAGGACGGCGACCGGATCGAGGTGGTGGTCGTCGGCAACGGCGCCCCGGTCCCGGACGTCCCCGCGGGTGTACGGACCGTCGAGCTCCCCGAGAACCTCGGCATCCCCGGCGGCCGCAACGTCGGCATCGAGGCGTTCGGCCCGTCCGGCGCCGACGTCGACGCGCTGCTCTTCCTCGACGACGACGGACTGCTGCCGCTGACCGACACCGCCGAGCTGTGCAGACAGGCGTTCGAGCAGGACCCGAAGCTGGGGATCATCAGCTTCCGGATCGCCGACCCGGACACCGGCGTGACCCAGCGCCGCCACGTGCCACGGCTGCGCGCCGCCGACCCGATGCGCTCGTCGCGGGTGACGACCTTCCTGGGCGGCGCCAACGCCGTCCGTACCCAGGTCCTCGCCGAGGTCGGCGGGCTGCCGGGCGACTTCTTCTACGCGCACGAGGAGACGGATCTCGCCTGGCGGGCACTGGACGCCGGCTGGCTGATCGACTACCGCGCCGACATGGTCCTCAACCACCCGACCACCGCGCCGTCCCGGCACGCGGTCTACCACCGCATGGTGGCCAGGAACCGGGTCTGGCTGGCGCGCCGCAATCTGCCCGCGCCTCTGGTCCCCGTCTACCTCGGTGTCTGGCTGCTGCTGACGCTGCTCCGCAAGCCCTCGGGCCCCGCGCTGAAGGCATGGTTCGGCGGCTTCCGGGAAGGCTGGACCAAGCCCTGCGGACCACGACGTCCGATGAAGTGGCGCACGGTATGGCGGCTGACCAGACTCGGCCGACCTCCCGTGATCTGAGAAGCTCTCCTCTGAGAGCATGAGGCGTATTTATTTCTTACGGGACCTGTCCGCCTGAACCGCGACCGCGACTGGCTGCGCATCTTGAATACGAGAGTTTCATCTGGTGAGTGACACAACCCATGACGGTGCGGTCGCGCTGAGCACCCCGCCATCCGCCGACGACGGCCTGAGCGCCGCCGCGCTGGCAGGCAAGTACGGCCTGACGGTGAGCGGTGCCCGGCCCGGGCTGTTCGAGTACGTCCAGCAGCTCTGGGGCCGCCGCCACTTCATCATGGCGTTCTCCCGGGCCAAGCTGACCGCCCAGTACAGCCAGGCCAAGCTCGGCCAGCTGTGGCAGGTGGCCACGCCGCTCCTCAACGCCCTGGTCTACTACTTGATCTTCGGGTTGATCCTGGGCACCAGGAGGGGCATGACCCAGGAGGTCTTCATCCCCTTCCTGGTAACGGGCGTCTTTGTCTTCACCTTCACGCAGAGCTCGGTGACCGCGGGCGTACGGGCGATCTCGGGCAACCTCGGACTGGTCCGGGCCCTGCACTTCCCCCGCGCGTCGCTGCCCGTCTCGTTCTCGCTGCAGCAGCTCCAGCAGCTGTTGTTCTCGATGATCGTGCTGGCGGTCGTGGCGATCGGCTTCGGCAGCTACCCGTCGCTCTCCTGGCTGCTGGTCGTTCCCGCGCTGGCCATGCAGTTCGTCTTCAACACCGGCCTGGCCCTGATCATGGCCCGGCTCGGCAGCAAGACCCCCGACCTCGCCCAGCTGATGCCGTTCATCATGCGCACCTGGATGTACGCGTCCGGTGTCATGTTCTCCATTCCGGTCATGCTCAAGGACAAGCCGGAGTGGATCGCGAGCGTGCTGCAGTACAACCCGGCGGCGATCTTCATGGACCTGATCCGCTTCGCGCTGATCGACGGCTACGGCTCCGAGAACCTGCCGCCGCACGTCTGGATCGTCGGGTTCGCCTGGTCGGTTTTCATCGGCCTCGCGGGCTTTGTGTACTTCTGGAAGGCAGAGGAACGGTACGGCCGTGGCTGAGGACAACACTTCGGGGCGCATCCCCACCGTCATCGCCGACGATGTGCACATTGTGTACCGGGTCAACGGCGCCGGCGGAGGCAAGGGCAGTGCCACCGCGGCGCTGAGCCGGATACTGCGCCGCGGCAAGGGCGAGGCGCGCGGAGTCCGGAAGGTGCACGCCGTACGCGGTGTCTCCTTCACCGCCTACCGGGGCGAGGCCATCGGCCTCATCGGCACCAATGGCTCCGGCAAGTCGACCCTTCTGCGGGCCATCGCGGGTCTGCTGCCGACCGAGCACGGCAAGGTGTACACGGACGGACAGCCGTCGCTGCTCGGTGTGAACGCGGCGCTGATGAGCGATCTGACCGGCGAGCGGAACGTGGTGCTCGGCGGGCTCGCGATGGGCATGACGCGCGAGGAGATCCGCGAGCGCTACCAGGGGATCGTCGACTTCTCGGGCATCAACGAGAAGGGCGACTTCATCACCCTCCCGATGCGGACGTACTCCTCCGGCATGGCCGCCCGGCTCCGGTTCTCCATCGCCGCCGCCAAGAACCACGACGTTCTCATGATCGACGAGGCGCTGGCCACCGGTGACCGCAAGTTCCAGATCCGCTCCGAGAAGCGCATCCGCGAACTGCGCAAAGAGGCGGGCACGGTCTTCCTGGTCAGCCACAGCAACAAGTCCATCAGGGACACCTGCGACCGGGTGCTCTGGCTGGAAAGGGGCGAGCTGCTGATGGACGGCCCGACCGACGAGGTCCTCAAGGCGTACGAGCGGGAGACCGGAAAGTAGGCCCTCCGCCGCCTCCCTCACCGCAGCGCCACGCTGCGGCAGCGGACCTGCCCGGCCTCACGGGCAGCCATCGTCTCCCGGCGGGCGTTCACCGGGCTCTGCGCCACGCCAGGGGCGATCTCCTCCCGCCGGATGACGTCAATTTCCTTGCGCACGGGGAAGGTTGGCGGGAAGGGCAGCGTTGTTGCAATGTGCACTGCACCCGGGCGTAGGGCCGAGCGTTGTACAACGTAAGCTGTACCGGTGCTGATTCGTAGCAAGTGGGGCGATACTGCCTGGGAGTACCGACCCTAGACGGTCCACCGCACTTGGGAGAGCGGGCGGCGTGTCCGGAATGGGATGTTTTGGGTCGGCAGTGTAGAACGGGAGATGTGACGGCAATGACGGAAAATCTCCAGCTCCGAGGTGTATATGCCGTCCCCGCGTCGGGCGGTCCGTGGTGACTCGTACCCGGCAGGCGCGCCATGACGTCGCCGTACCCGCCACGCTCGACAAGGCCGCGGACGAGAACTTCCCTGTGGCCCCGTTCTTTCTGCCGCGCGCGTGGCGTAACGATCTGATGGCCGTGTACGGATACGCCCGCCTCGTCGACGACATCGGCGACGGCGACCTCGCCCCCGGCGGCGCCGACGCCCGCCACCTCGGACTCGACCCGGCGCAGACCGACGACCGGCTCGCGATGCTCGACGCCTTCGAGGCCGATCTGCACCGCGTCTTCGACCCCGCCGGCGACGGCCCGCGCCACCCGTTGCTCCGTGCACTGCGCCCCACCGTGCGGCGCTGCTCGCTCACCCCCGAACCGTTCCTCGGACTCATCGAGGCGAACCGGCAGGACCAGAAGGTCCGGCGGTACGGGACGTTCGAGGAGCTGCTCGCCTACTGCGAGCTCTCCGCCAATCCCGTCGGCCGGCTGGTCCTCCAGATCACCGGGACCGCGAGCCCCGAGCGGATCCGCCGCTCCGACGCCGTCTGCACCGCCCTGCAGATCGTCGAGCACCTCCAGGACGTCACCGAGGACCTCGGCCGCGACCGGATCTATCTGCCGGCCGAGGACATGGCCCGGTTCCATGTCACCGAGGCCGACCTGGCAACCCTCTCCGGGGGCGCATCGGTGCGCGCACTGATTGCATACGAAGCAGAACGCGCCCGGAACCTGCTGAATGAAGGCACCCCCCTGGTGGGTAGCGTCCACGGCAGGCTCAAGCTGCTTCTCGCCGGATTTGTGGGAGGGGGGCGTGCCGCCCTCACCGCGATCGCGGCCGCCGGGTTCGACGTACTGCCCGGACCGCCCAAGCCCGCCAAGCCCAGCCTGCTGCGCGAGGTGGGAGATGTCTTGCGACGAGCGCGTAGAGAGGGGTGAGCCGGACCGTGGAGGAACAGACGACGTACATGTCGGCGCCGGTACAGGCCGCATACAGTTACTGCGAGGCCGTCACCGGACAGCAGGCGCGTAACTTCGCGTACGGAATCCGGCTGCTGCCTGCCGAGAAGCGGCAGGCCATGTCGGCGTTGTATGCCTTCTCCCGCCGGGTCGACGACATCGGCGACGGAGAGCTGGACCGGGAGACCAAGCGAACCCGGCTGGAGGGCACCCGCACTCTGCTGGACCGGATCCGGGGCGGCGCCGTCGACGAGGACGACACCGACCCGGTGGCTGTCGCGCTCGCCGACGCCGCGCGCCGGTTTCCGCTGCCGCTCGGTGGGCTCGACGAGCTGATCGACGGCGTGCTGATGGACGTGCGCGGCGCGACGTACGAGACGTGGGACGACCTCAAGGTCTACTGCCGGTGTGTCGCCGGAGCCATCGGGCGGCTCAGCCTGGGTGTCTTCGGGACGGAACCGGGTGCGCCCGGCGGGGACCGGGCCGCGGAGTACGCCGACACGCTCGGCCTCGCCCTGCAGCTCACCAACATCCTCCGCGACGTCCGCGAGGACGCGGGCAACGGGCGTACGTATCTGCCGTCCGACGACCTCGCCAAGTTCGGCTGTTCCGCCGGTTTCCACCGGGCCACACCGCCGCAGGGCTCCGACTTCGCGGGCCTGGTCCACTTCGAGGTCCGGCGCGCCCGCGCCCTCTTCGCGGAGGGCTACCGGCTGCTGCCGATGCTGGACCGCCGCAGCGGCGCCTGTGTCGCCGCCATGGCTGGTATCTACCGGCGGCTGCTCGACCGGATCGAGCGCGACCCCGAGGCGGTGCTGCGCGGCCGGGTCTCGCTGCCGGGCCATGAGAAGGCGTATGTCGCGGTGCGTGGCCTGTCGGGTCTGGACGCGCGGTACATTTCGCGCCGGACGGCCCGGGGGCGTGTCTGATGCGTATCACGGACAACTCGCGCAACATGTGCAGCACGGACCATCGGTCTCTTCGGCGGGCAACTCTCCGACGGGATGACGCGTCCCTGACTGAAACGACGTGCCTGACCGACATGACCAGCCCGGCCGGTTCGACCCGGCGGAAACGGAGGGAGGACGCATGACCGACGAGGCCCTGCGCTCCTCCCGCGCCGTCGTGATCGGCGGCGGACTCGCCGGCATCACCGCGGCCCTGCGTCTCGCCGACACCGGGCTTGACGTGACCCTGCTCGAAGGACGGCCCCGGCTCGGCGGACTCGCCTTCTCCTTCCGACGCGGCGAACTGACGGTCGACAACGGACAGCATGTCTATCTGCGCTGCTGCACCGCCTACCGCTGGTTCCTGGACCGGGTCGACGGTGCCCGTCTGGCACCCCTGCAAAACCGTTTGGACGTGCCCGTTCTCGACGTCGGACGCTCCTCGGGGCCCCGGCTCGGACGGCTGCGCCGCAATGCGCTTCCAGTCCCGTTCCACCTCGCCGCCGGGCTCGCCGGCTATCCGCACCTCTCGCTCGCCGAACGGGCGTCCGTCGGGCGCGCCGCGCTGGCACTCGGCCGCCTCGACCCGGACGACCCGGCGCTCGACACCATCGACTTCGGCAGCTGGCTGGCCCGGCACCGACAGTCCCCGCGAACCATCGAGGCCCTCTGGGACCTGGTCGGCGTCGCCACCCTGAACGCCACCGCACGGAACTCCTCGCTGGCCCTCGCCGCGAAGGTCTTCAAGACCGGACTTCTCTCCGGGCCCGGCGCCGCCGACATCGGCTGGGCGAGCGTGCCGCTCGGCGAGGTCCACGACACGCTGGCCCGCACGGCGCTCGACTCCGCAGGTGTACGGACCGAGCTGCGCAGCAAGGCCGACAGCCTCTCCCGTACCGACGACGGACGCTGGATCGTCGACACGGGCGCCGAACGGATCGAGGCGGACACCGTCGTCCTCGCCGTCCCGCAGCGCGAGACCCACGGCCTGCTGCCCGAGGGCGCACTCGACGCGCCGGACAGGCTGCTCGACATCGGCACCTCGCCGATCCTCAATGTGCACGTCGTCTACGACCGCAAGGTGCTGCGCCGCCCGTTCTTCGCCGCACTCGGCTCCCCGGTCCAGTGGGTCTTCGACCGTACGGACGCCTCCGGGCTCACCGGGCCCGGACAGTACCTCGCGATCTCCCAGTCCGCGGCCGACGACGAGATCGACCTGCCCGTCGCCGAACTGCGCAGCCGCTACCTGCCCGAACTCGAGCGGCTGCTCCCCGCCGCCCGCGGAGCCGGCATCAGGGACTTCTTCGTCACCCGGGAGAGGACGGCGACCTTCGCCCCCGCCCCCGGCGTCGGCCGACTGCGCCCCGGAACCCGCACTCGTATGCCCGGCCTCCATCTGGCCGGAGCATGGACGGCCACGGGCTGGCCCGCGACGATGGAGGGCGCTGTCCGCAGCGGATTCAGCGCCGCCGGCGCCGCGCTCTCCTCGCTCGGCCGCACCCATGAACATCCGCTGCAGGAGGCGGCATGAGCAGTACCACCGGAACAAGAGGAGAGTCAGTGACCCCGGCGAATCCGGCTTTCGACACCGCGGCAGGCACCGCGGATGTCACCGCGCTTCTGGAGCGCGGACGGGCCATGTCCGCTCCCGTGCTCCGGGCCGCCGTTGACCGGCTTGCACCGCCCATGGACATCGTCGCCGCCTATCACTTCGGCTGGATCGACGCTCAGGGCCGCCCTGCCGACGGCGACGGCGGCAAGGCCGTCCGCCCCGCGCTCGCCCTCCTGTCCGCGGAGGCGGCGGGCGCCGCCGCCGAGGCCGGCATCCCCGGCGCCGTCGCCGTCGAACTCGTGCACAACTTCTCGCTGCTGCACGACGACCTGATGGACGGCGACGAGCAGCGCCGTCACCGCGACACCGTGTGGAAGGTGCACGGCCCCGCCCAGGCGATCCTGGTCGGCGACGCGCTCTTCGCGCTGGCCAACGAGATCCTGCTGGAACTCGGCACGGTCGAGGCGGGCCGCGCGGCCCGCCGGTTGACCACCGCCAGCCGCAAGCTCATCGACGGGCAGGCCCAGGACATCTCCTACGAGCACCGCGAGCGGGTCACCGTCGAGGAGTGCCTGGAGATGGAGGGCAACAAGACGGGTGCCCTGCTTGCCTGCGCCGTGTCCATCGGCGCGGTGCTCGGCGGCGCCGACGACCGCACCGCCGACACTCTGGAGGCCTACGGCTACCACCTCGGCCTCGCCTTCCAGGCCGTCGACGATCTGCTCGGTATCTGGGGCGACCCGGAGTCCACCGGCAAGCAGACCTGGAGCGACCTGCGTCAGCGCAAGAAGTCCCTGCCGGTCGTCGCCGCGCTCGCCGCGGGCGGACCGGCCTCGGAGCGGCTCGGCGAACTGCTCGCCGCGGACGCCAAGAGCAGCGACTTCGACAGTTTCTCCGAGGAGGAGTTCGCCGCGCGGGCGGCGCTCATCGAGGAGGCGGGCGGCCGGGAGTGGACCGCCCAGGAGGCCCGTCGGCAGCATGCGGTCGCCATCGAGGCGCTGCACGCTGTCGCCATGCCGGAAACCGTGCGGGCGCAGCTCACGGCGCTCGCGGACTTCGTCGTCGTACGAAAGAGATGATCACTATCCGCATATGACTCGCAGTCGCCGGCCGGTGCCCGTACCGGGCGCCGGCCGACGGAGACCCCAGCACAGCAGAGGACCAACTGCACGAAGGGGAAGCCATGACAGCGACGACCGACGGAAGCACCGGGGCTGTGAACCCCCGCGCAGCCTCGGCCAGCGAACCGACCGAATCAACCATCGCCGCGGACGACGTGCTCGCCGCCGCGCGGCGGGCCGCGGAACGCTCGGTGGAGCATCTCCTCGGCAGGCAGGACGCCCAGGGCTGGTGGAAGGGCGACCTCGCCACCAACGTCACGATGGACGCCGAGGACCTGCTGCTCCGTCAGTTCCTCGGCATTCAGGACCCGGCCACCGTCGAGGCGGCCGGCCTTTTCATCCGCGGCGAGCAGCTCGTCGACGGCACCTGGGCCACCTTCTACGGCGGCCCGGGAGACCTCTCCGCCACCATTGAGGCCTACGTCGCGCTGCGGCTGGCCGGAGACCGGCCGGACGAGCCGCACATGGCCCGCGCCTCCGGATGGATCCGGGAACAGGGCGGTATCGCGGAGAGCCGCGTCTTCACCCGCATCTGGCTGGCCCTCTTCGGCTGGTGGAAGTGGGACGACCTGCCGGAACTCCCACCGGAGCTGATGTTCCTCCCGAAGTGGGTCCCGCTCAACATCTACGACTTCGGCTGCTGGGCCCGGCAGACCATTGTGCCGCTGACCGTCGTCTCGGCGAAGCGGCCGGTACGCCCCGCGCCCTTCGCACTCGACGAACTGCACACCGACCCGCTCGTCCCGAACCCGCCCAAGCGCCCCGCCCCGGCGGCCAGCTGGGATGGCGTCTTCCAGCGCCTCGACAAGGCGCTGCACGTCTACCGCAGGGTGGCCCCGCGCGGGCTGCGCCGGATCGCCATGAACGCGGCTGCCCGCTGGATCATCGAACGCCAGGAGAACGACGGCTGCTGGGGCGGCATCCAGCCGCCCGCCGTGTACTCCGTCATCGCCCTGCACCTCCTCGGCTACGACCTCGACCACCCGGTGATGCGGGCCGGCCTGGATTCGCTGAACCGGTTCGCCGTCTGGCGCGAGGACGGCGCCCGCATGATCGAGGCCTGCCAGTCACCGGTCTGGGACACCTGCCTCGCCACCATCGCGCTCGCCGATGCCGGAGTCAGCCCCGACCATCCCGCGCTCGTGAAGGCGGCGGACTGGATGCTCGGCGAGGAGATCGTCAGGCCCGGCGACTGGTCCGTGCGCCGACCTCAACTGGACCCAGGCGGGTGGGCGTTCGAGTTCCACAACGACAACTACCCGGACATCGACGACACTGCCGAGGTGGTCCTCGCGCTGCGCCGGGTCCGGCACCCCAACCCGGCCGGTATCGAGGCCGCCATCGAACGCGGGGTGCGTTGGAACCTCGGCATGCAGTCCCGCAACGGCGCCTGGGGCGCATTCGATGCCGACAACACCAGCCCGTTTCCCAACCGGCTGCCGTTCTGCGACTTCGGAGAGGTCATCGACCCGCCGTCCGCCGATGTCACCGGACATGTGGTGGAGATGCTCGCCATGGAGGGGCGGTCCGACCACCCCGCCGCCCGGCGCGGCATCGAGTGGCTGCTCGCCGAACAGGAGGCGAGCGGTTCCTGGTTCGGCCGCTGGGGCGTCAACTACGTCTACGGAACAGGGTCGGTGGTGCCCGCCCTCATCGCTGCCGGGCTGCCCGCCGCCCATCCGGCGATCCGCCGGGCGGTCGGCTGGCTGGAGTCCGTGCAGAACGACGACGGCGGCTGGGGCGAGGACCTGCGCTCGTACCGGGAGGAGAAGTGGATCGGGCACGGCTCGTCCACCGCCTCCCAGACCGCGTGGGCCCTCCTCGCCCTCCTCGCCGCCGACCGGCGGAACAGCACGGCGGTGGCCCGCGGCATCGCCTGGCTGACCGAGAACCAGCAGGCCGACGGGTCCTGGGACGAGCCGTACTTCACCGGCACCGGGTTCCCCTGGGACTTCTCCATCAACTACCACCTCTACCGCCAGGTCTTCCCTCTCACCGCGCTCGGGCGGTACGTGTACGGTGACCCGTTCGCCGCCCGCACGGCCACCCGCGAGGGGGCCTGATGGGCGATACCCCAGGGCCGCCCGGCCCCGTAGCGCCTCTGCTGATCGCCTGCGCGCTCGGTATCGAGCAACTCGCCCTGCGCAGTGGCAGAGGAAGGGCCGGCGACGCCCCGGGCCCGGTGACCGTGCTCCGTACGGGCATGGGCCCGAAAGCCGCAGAGACGGTCATGGAACGCGCGCTCGCCCAGGACCGGGCGCACGGCTCCGCGGTCATCGCCTCCGGGTTCTGCGCCGGGCTCGCCCCCGACATGCATCCCGGGGACCTGGTGGTCGCCGACGAGACCCGGGAAGCCGGGGACTCGACGGCCTGTACCGGCACGGGTCTGCTCGCCGAGGCCCTCGCCGGGGCGGTGCCCGGCCGCACCGTCCACATCGGTCCGCTGACCGGTTCCGGCCATGTCGTACGCGGACATGAGCGGGCCGAACTGCGGGCCACCGGGGCGATCGCGGTGGACATGGAGTCCGCCGCCACTCTTCGTACGGCCCTGCGCACCGGGCCGCGCCCGGTTGCGGCTGTACGGGTGGTCGTGGACGCCCCGGAGCACGAGCTCGTCCGCATCGGCACGGTCCGCGGTGGAATATCAGCCTTCCGTGTTCTTCGTGCCGTCCTGCCTGCTTTCTATGAATGGCACCGATCTTTGCTGCTCCCCAGGAGGTGAGCTAGATGGCCATGCCGCTCCGTCAGACCATCAAGGTTGCGACGTACCTCATTGAACAAAAGCTCCGCAAGCGGGAAAAGTTCCCGCTGATTGTCGAGCTGGAGCCTTTGTTCGCCTGCAATCTGGCGTGCGAGGGCTGCGGAAAGATCCAGCATCCGGCCGGAGTCCTGAAGCAGCGTATGCCGGTGGCCCAGGCCGTCGGCGCGGTGCTGGAATCGGGTGCCCCGATGGTTTCCATCGCGGGGGGCGAACCCCTGATGCACCCGCAGATCGATGAAATCGTGCGGCAACTGGTCGCACGGAGGAAGTACGTCTTCCTCTGCACCAATGCGATGCTGCTCCGCAAGAAGATCGAGAAATTCACCCCCTCGCCGTATTTCGCCTTCGCCGTGCACATCGACGGCCTGCGCGAGCGGCACGACGAATCGGTCGCCAAGGAAGGCGTGTTCGACGAGGCGGTGGCGGCGATCAAGGAGGCCAAGCGGCGCGGCTTCCGAGTCACCACGAACTCCACGTTCTTCAACACCGACACCCCGCAGACCATCATCGAGGTCCTCAACTACCTCAATGACGATCTGAAGGTCGACGAGATGATGATCTCGCCCGCCTACGCGTACGAGAAGGCGCCCGACCAGGAGCATTTCCTCGGCGTCGAGCAGACCCGCGAGCTCTTCAAGAATTCCTTCGCGGGCGGCAACCGGGCCCGCTGGCGGCTGAACCACTCGCCGCTCTTCCTGGACTTCCTGGAGGGCAAGGCGGACTTCCCGTGCACGGCCTGGGCGATCCCCAACTACTCGCTCTTCGGCTGGCAGCGACCGTGCTATCTGATGAGCGACGGGTACGTCCCGACGTACCGGGAACTCATCGAGGAGACCGACTGGGACAAGTACGGCCGCGGCAAGGACCCGCGCTGCGCCAACTGCATGGCGCACTGCGGCTACGAGCCGACCGCCGTCCTCGCCACGATGGGGTCGCTGAAGGAATCCCTGCGCGCCGCGCGGGAAACCGTCTCCGGGAACCGGTGACGTCATGACCGCTGGAGAACCGGTCGCACTGGGTCTCCCCGAGCTGCCGGCCCGGCCGCTCGCGATGCGCCGCCCCTCGCGGCGCATCCAGGTCGGGTCGGTGGCGGTCGGTGGGGATGCGCCGGTGTCGGTGCAGTCGATGACCACGACCCGTACGTCGGACATCGGTGCGACGTTGCAGCAGATCGCGGAGTTGACGGCGTCGGGCTGTCAGATCGTGCGGGTGGCGTGTCCGACGCAGGATGATGCGGATGCGCTCGCGACGATCGCCAGGAAGTCGCAGATTCCGGTGATCGCGGATATTCATTTCCAGCCGAAGTATGTGTTCGCGGCGATTGATGCGGGCTGTGCGGCGGTGCGGGTGAATCCGGGGAACATCAAGCAGTTCGACGACAAGGTGAAGGAGATCGCGCGGGCCGCGAATGATGCGGGGACGCCGATCCGGATCGGTGTGAACGCGGGTTCGCTGGATGCGCGGCTGCTGAAGAAGTACGGGAAGGCGACTCCGGAGGCGTTGGCGGAGTCGGCTTTGTGGGAGGCGTCGCTCTTCGAGGAGCACGGTTTCCGGGACATCAAGATCTCGGTGAAGCACAACGATCCGGTGGTGATGGTCAATGCGTACCGTCAGTTGGCGGCTCAGTGTGATTATCCGTTGCACTTGGGGGTGACGGAGGCGGGTCCGGCGTTCCAGGGGACGATCAAGTCGGCGGTGGCGTTCGGTGCGTTGCTGAGCGAGGGGATCGGGGACACGATCCGGGTGTCGTTGTCGGCGCCGCCGGCCGAGGAGGTCAAGGTCGGGCTGCAGATTCTGGAGTCGTTGAATCTGAAGCAGCGGCGGCTGGAGATCGTGTCGTGTCCGTCGTGCGGTCGGGCGCAGGTGGATGTGTACAAGCTGGCGGATCAGGTGTCGGCGGGTCTTGAGGGCATGGAGGTGCCGTTGCGGGTCGCCGTGATGGGCTGTGTCGTCAATGGTCCGGGTGAGGCCCGTGAGGCGGATCTGGGTGTGGCGTCCGGGAACGGCAAGGGGCAGATCTTCGTCAAGGGCGAGGTCATCAAGACGGTTCCCGAGTCGAAGATCGTCGAGACGCTCATCGAAGAAGCCCTGAAGATCGCTGAGGACATGGACGACGCAGGGACACCGTCGGGTGTCCCCGCCGTCACCGTGAGCTGAGACAGGACCGGAGAGGGGGCCCGAGCGTGACCATTCTGGAGACCATCCGGGGACCGCACGACCTGAAGGCGCTGAGCGGACCGGAACTCGACGAACTCGCCGAGGACATCAGGAAGTTCCTGGTCAAGGCGGTGGCCAGGACCGGCGGACATCTGGGGCCCAACCTCGGGGTGGTGGAGCTGTGCATCGCCCTGCACCGGGCCTTCGACTCACCGGTGGACCGCATTCTGTGGGACACCGGGCACCAGAGCTACGTGCACAAACTGCTCACCGGGCGGCAGGACTTCTCCAAGCTGCGCGGCAAGGGCGGCCTGTCCGGCTACCCCTCCCGCGAGGAGTCCGTGCACGACATCATCGAGAACTCGCACGCCTCGACCGTGCTCGGCTGGGCGGACGGCCTGGCCAAGGCGAACGAGGTGCTCGGCCGCCCCGACCACGTCGTCGCCGTCATCGGGGACGGCGCGCTCACCGGCGGCATGGCCTGGGAGGCGCTCAACAACATCGCGGCGGCCCGGGACCGGCCGCTCATCATCGTGGTGAACGACAACGAGCGCTCGTACGCCCCGACGATCGGCGGGCTCGCCGACCACCTGGCCACCCTCCGCACCACCGACGGGTACGAGCGCTTCCTGACGTGGGGCAAGGACGTCCTGCAGCGCACCCCGGTCGTCGGACAGCCGCTGTACGGGTCGCTGCACGGCGCGAAGAAGGGGTTCAAGGACACCTTCGCCCCGCAGGGCATGTTCGAGGACCTGGGGCTCAAGTACGTCGGGCCGATAGACGGGCACGACATCGCAGCCGTCGAATCCGCACTGAGCCGCGCGAAACGCTTTCACGGCCCGGTGCTGGTGCACTGCCTCACCGAAAAGGGCCGCGGCTACGCGCCCGCACTTCACGACGAGGCCGACCGGTTCCACACCGTCGGCGCGATGGACCCGCTGACCTGCGCACCGCTCGCACCGATGGTGAGTCCGTCGTGGACCTCGGTGTTCGGGGACGAGATCGCCGCGATCGGCGCCGAGCGGCCGGATGTCGTCGCCATCACCGCGGCGATGCTGCACCCCGTAGGGCTGACGAAGTTCGCCGAGGCGTTCCCCGAGCGGGTCTGGGACGTCGGGATCGCCGAGCAGCACGCGACGGTCTCCGCGGCGGGGCTCGCCACCGGGGGACTGCACCCCGTCGTCGCCGTCTACGCCACCTTCCTCAACCGCGCCTTCGACCAGCTGCTGATGGACGTCGCCCTGCACCGGTGCGGAGTGACGTTCGTCCTCGACCGGGCCGGGGTCACCGGCCCTGATGGCGCCTCGCACAACGGCATGTGGGACATGTCCGTGCTCCAGGTCGTGCCCGGGTTGCGGATCGCCGCCCCGCGTGACGCGGAACGGCTCCGGGAGGAGCTGCGCGAGGCCGTTGCCGTCGACGACGCACCGACCGTGCTGCGTTTCCCCAAGGAGTCGGTGGGGGAGCCGGTACCGGCGACAGGCCGCGTCGGTGCCATGGACGTACTGCACCGCGCCGACGCCCCCCACGTCCTCATCGTGGCGGTCGGTGTGCTCGCCTCCGTCTGCCTGCAGGCCGCCGACCTGCTCTCGGGCGGCGGCATCCGCTGCACGGTCATCGACCCGCGCTGGGTGAAGCCGGTAGACGAACAGCTCGCCCCGCTCGCCGCACGCCACCGGATGGTCGCTGTCGTCGAGGACAACAGCCGGGCGGGAGGCGTCGGTTCGGCGGTCGGGCAGGCGTTGCGCGATGCCGGTGTCGACGTACCGCTGCGGATCTTCGGTATCCCCGAGCAGTTCCTCGCGCACGGCAAGCGTGCGGAGGTGCTGGCCGACATCGGGCTCACACCGGTCGAGATCGCCGGCCGGATCAGCGGCGCGCTCGCCGCCAAGGAAGCGGTCCGGGGGATTGAGGAGAGCGAGGAATGAAGGACGACGGGCCCAAGGGTTTCGATCTGGCGCAGCTCCTCGCGGAACGCGGGGCCGAGCGGTACGAGCTGCACACGAAATACCTCAACCACCAGCTCCCGCGGATGCTGCACACCATCGGCTTCGACAAGGTGTACGAGCGGGCCGAGGGCGCCCACTTCTGGGACGCGGACGGCAACGACTACCTCGACATGCTCGCCGGCTTCGGCGTGATGGGTCTGGGCCGCCACCACCCGGTCGTCCGCAAGGCACTGCACGACGTCATGGACGCCTCGCTCGCCGACCTCACCCGCTTCGACTGCCAGCCGCTGCCCGGACTGCTGGCCGAGAAGCTGCTCACGCACAGTCCGCATCTGGACCGGGTCTTCTTCGGCAACAGCGGTACGGAAGCCGTCGAGACCGCGCTGAAGTTCGCCCGGTACGCCACCGGGAAGCCCCGCATTCTCTACTGCCCCCACGCCTTCCACGGCCTGACCGCCGGCTCGCTCTCGGTCAACGGCGAATCGGGCTTCCGGGACGGCTTCGCACCGCTGCTCCCCGATACCGCCGTCGAGCTCGGCGACCTCGACGCACTGCGGCGCGAACTGAGACGGGGCGATGTGGCAGCGCTCGTCGTCGAGCCGATCCAGGGGAAGGGCGTCCACGAGGCGCCGCCCGGCTACCTGCGCGCCGCACAGGAGCTGCTGCACCGGCACAAGGCGCTGCTCATCGCCGACGAGGTGCAGACCGGTCTCGGCAGGACCGGCGACTTCTACGCTTACCAGCACGAGGAAGGCGTCGAACCCGACCTGGTCTGTGTCGCCAAGGCGCTCTCCGGCGGCTATGTGCCGGTCGGGGCGACCCTCGGGAAGGACTGGATCTTCAGACGCGTCTATTCGTCGATGGACCGGGTCCTGGTCCACTCGGCGAGCTTCGGCTCCAATGCCCAGGCGATGGCGGCGGGGCTCGCGGTCCTGGCGGTGATGGAGGACGAGGAGACCGTCGCGAACGCCCGCCGCACCGGTGATCTGCTGCGCGAGCGGCTCGCCGCGCTCACCGGCCGCTACGAACTGCTGCACGAGGTCCGTGGCCGCGGGCTGATGATCGGCATCGAGTTCGGCCGGCCGAGCTCGTTGAAGCTGCGCAGCCGCTGGACCATGCTGCAGGCGGCCCGCAAGGGTCTCTTCGCGCAGATGGTCGTCGTGCCGCTCCTGCAGAAGCACCGGATCCTCACCCAGGTCTCCGGCGACCATCTGGAAGTGATCAAGCTGATTCCGCCGCTGGTCATCGGGGAGCCGGAGGTGGACCGGTTCGTGACCGCGTTCACGGCGGTGATGGATGACGCGCACAGCGGCGGTGGGCTGATGTGGGACTTCGGAAGAACGCTGGTCAAACAGGCCGTCGTCAATCGCTGAGACGAGGATTTTGCCTCAGAGGCAAGGCATTTGCCTCTGAGGCAGGATCCTGGCCCAATAGGTATATGAACGCTCCCGATGGAGGGGTGGCCGACGAGCTGCCCGGGGTCGCGCCACGCCTGCGCGATCTGCGCCGCCGCCGTGGTCTGACCCTGGAGGCCGCCGCCCAGCACGCCGGGCTCTCCCCGGCCCATCTGTCCCGGCTCGAAACGGGCCGGAGGCAGCCGTCGCTGCCCATGCTCCTCGGACTTGCCAGGATCTACGGTACGACGGTCTCCGAGCTGCTCGGCGAGATCGCCCCCGAACGTGACGCGATCGTCCGCGGTGGCCGGTTCGAGGGGGCCGAGGCCGACGGCTGGATGTACCAGCAGGCCGGCGGGTCCGGCCGGGCGATGCAGGCCCTGCGCGTCCGGGTCCCGTACGGCGCCCAGGGCGATCTTGTACGGGTCCATCCAGGCGAGGAGTGGTTGTACGTCCTTGCCGGGCGGCTGCGGGTGAGCCTCGGCGACACCGTGCACGATCTCGACCCGGGCGACAGCGCCCACTTCGACTCGCTCACCCCGCACCGGATCGCCGCCGTGGACCGCGACGGATCCGAGCTGCTCTTCGTCCACACCCTGTTGCAGAGCCCCGCCGCCGAGCTGTGCCTCGGCCGCGGCGCCCACCGTCGCTGAGACCGGCCCGGCCGGTCACCAGAGAGGACTGTCATGTCCGATTCAGAGAACTTCGATCCGCTCGGGTCCCGGAAGAACTACGAGGCGCAGGAGCGGAAGTTTCCGCGCGGCGTGGTGATCAGGCTGTTCGCCTATCTCATCGCCGGACACATCTTCGCGGCCTTCCTCTATCTGCTCTTCGCGGTGGCCGGAAAGGGCTGACCCAAGGGCTGTCCCGTCATCCCTGACGGGCGCACGACGACAACTATGGCACCTCGCCGCGTTGTCGGAACGTCCGAATCCATCCAGTATGCGGACGCCCCTCCGCCTTGCGATGTACCGCACCCGACGCCGTACGCTGTTCCGCCAGGGATCACGGGGCAGCCCTCAGGCCGGTGTACGGTCCGGCTACGCCTCGTCCAGGAGCCGTCCGCGCAGCCGCTCCAGGATCTCCGGAGTCAGCTTCAGGCCCTCGGCGAGATAGCGGTCCGTGCTGCCCCAGGTCTCCTCGATGGTGCTGAAGGCCTGGGCGAGGTACTCGGCGCGGGCGTCGAAGAGCGGGCTGAGCAGCTCCATCACCTCGGGCGACATCCCGGTCGCCGAGGTGTCGGTGCGCCGGACCTTGTACCGGCGGTGCGGATCGTTGGACTTCAGGTAGTCGGCCTCGATGGCCTCGCGCTCGACGCCGACCGCCAGCAGCGAAACCGCGATCGAGAGACCGGCACGGTCCTTGCCGGCCGCGCAGTGCATCAGAGCGGGAACGCTGTCCTCGGCCAGGGCGTGCAGCACCCGGCTGTGCTCGGCGGTACGGTCCCTGATGATCGACTTGTACGAGGCGGTCATCCGCGCCGCCCCCTTGCCGTCGCCAAGGATCGAGCGCAGCTGCGCGATGTCGCCGTCGCGGACCATCCGCCAGAACTCGGCGCCGTCGGCCGGGTCGGAGAGCGGAATGCTCACATTCCGCACGCCCGGCAGGTCCACGTCCGGGCCTTCGAGCCTATGGTCCGCCGCATTGCGGAAGTCGAAGATCGTGTGCAGCCCGAGGCCGCCGAGGAACGCGGCGTCCTCATCGGTGGCGTGCGCGAGGTGACCGCTGCGGAAGAGCCGCCCGTGCCGCACCCGGCGGCCGTCCACGGTCGGCAGTCCGCCCACATCGCGGAAGTTGCGCACACCTGCCAGCTCGGGTTCCGTCGACGGGACCTGCGGCACCTGCTGCGTCACGGTGTCTCCTGGAGTGTCTGGCGTCGGCGCGGCTCGCCGGCGAGGTCAGTTCCTGCGACGATACGACATTGAATTCTCAGGCAATCCTCTCGGCCGTCTCCTGCTGAACACCCCATGGAATTCGCCTCGCACGGGCGTTGCCCGGCCGTCGGTCGGCGGTCGATGATGTGCGGAACTGTGGGAATGCGGGGAAGACATGATCGAGACGGGTGACCAGGGTCGGACCTGGCTGCTGACCGGGGCGAGCGGCAGCTACGCGCTGCACCTCACCGGCCGGGACGAACTGCTGCATCTGCACTGGGGGCCGCAGATCTCCCTCGCGGCCGCCGAGGCCCTCGCCGCCGCGCCCGAGCCGCCCTTCCGGGGCTTCGAGTCGCAGCTGGACGGCCGCGAGGAGTACCCGGTCGAGGGCGGCCCCCGCTTCGTCCGGCCCGCTCTCTCCGTACGCACCCCCGAAGTCCGGGGCACCGAATGGGCGTTCGCCGGGGCCGCCGTGGACGGCGACGAACTCCGTATCGCGTTCGCCGACTCCGTGCAGCGGCTCGCGCTCACGCTGCACTACCGGATGCGGGACGACTCCGATGTCATCGAGCGCTGGGCCACCGTCACCCACACCGGTCCTGACGGTCCGCTGCTGGAGCTGCTGCGCGCCGACGCGGCGGCCTGGGCGCTGCCCGCCCGCGACAGCTGGCGGCTGAGCCAGCTGCACGGCCGCTGGGCGGCCGAGACACAGCTCGAACGGTCGGAGCTGACGTACGGCGAGAAGGTCCTCTCCAGCAGGCGTGGCCACACCGGACACCAGTTCCTGCCCTGGGTCGCGCTCGACGCGGACGGCGCCGCCACCGAGGAGGACGGCGAGGTGTACGGCTGCGCGCTCGGCTGGTCCGGCTCGTGGCGGATCGCGGTGCAGCAGCTCCCCGACGGGCTCGTACAGATCACCGGAGGCGCCGGATACGACGACTCCGGGCTGCTGCGGCTCGCACCGGGGGAGACGTACACCACACCGGTGTTCGCCGGGCTGTGGAGCGCCGAAGGGTTCGGCGGGGCGAGCCGGGCCTGGCACGCCTGGCAACTGGCCCATGTCGTCCCGGACGCCGAGAGCCTGCGGCCGGTGCTCTACAACTCCTGGGAGGCGACCGGCTTCGACATCGCGGAGGACCAGCAGCGCGCCCTCGCCGAGCGCGCCGCGGCGATGGGCGTCGAGCTGTTCGTCGTGGACGACGCATGGTTCGGGCAGCGCACCAGCGACCGGGCCGGACTCGGCGACTGGACCCCCAACGCCGAGCGATTCCCCGGCGGGCTGAAGCCGCTCGCCGACGAAGTGCACGGACTCGGCATGCAGTTCGGCATCTGGGTCGAGCCGGAGATGGTGAACGCCGACAGTGATCTGTATCGCGCGCACCCCGACTGGGTGCAGCACTTCCCTGGGCGGACCCGGACCGAATTCCGTCATCAGCTGGTGCTCAATCTGGCCCGGACCGATGTGCAGAACCATCTGTGGGAGCAGCTCGACACGCTGCTCTCCAGCGCTCCGATCGACTATGTGAAATGGGACTTCAACCGCTGCTTCACCGATGCGGGCTGGCCGGGCGAGGGCTATCCGCAGAAGCTCTGGATCGCGCATGTGGACGCGCTCTACGCGCTGATCGACCGGCTGCGGGCCGCCCACCCCGGCGTCGCTTTCGAGTCCTGCTCGGGCGGCGGTGGCCGGATCGACCTGGGGATCCTCGTTCGTACCGACCAGGTGTGGACCTCCGACAACACCGACCCGCTCGACCGGCTCGCCATCCAGCAGGGCTTCGGGCAGATCCATCCGGCGCGGGTGATGGCCGCCTGGGTCACCGACAGTCCGAATGTCCAGCTCAACAGCAGGGTCAGTTCGCTGCGCTTCCGCTTCGTCAGCGCGATGGCCGGGGTGCTCGGGGTCGGCGGGGATCTCACCGAGTGGAGTGACGAGGAGCTGACCGAGGCGCGGAACTGGGTGGATCTCTACAAGGAGATCCGTCCCGCCGTGCAGCACGGCGCGCTGTACCGGCTGCGTGCCCCGCGCGGTGGGCTCAGCGCGGTGCAGTACGTGCACGGCGACGAGGCGGTGGTGCTGATGTGGCTGGAGGCGCAGCGGTACGGGGAGCGGCCGCCGGCTCTGCGGCTGCGCGGGCTCGACCCTGCGGCGACCTACACCGACCTGGACACCGGGGCGGTCCACCACGGCGCCGTGCTGCTGCATCAGGGTCTGCACACAGGGCTGCGGGGGGATCTGGACGCGAAGGTGCTGAGGCTCCGGCGTGCAGAGCGCTTATGACATGTCCGTATTGGGGCATTTAGTGGAACACACCCCATTTTCCTAGGAGATGATGCCCTCCTCGTGAGCGGGATCATATCCGTGACGGTGTGTGGTGACGTCGGGGATGGGCATTCCGGGCGTCGCGCGGAAAGTCAAGATCCGTAATCCACGGAGGGTGACCGGAATTCCGCGCCGATTTCCCGGCGCGGATTCCCTCGAGTAATCGATGGCTTGTTTCCGTCGTCCTCACTCGCCTACGGTCACCCTCAATCCGGACGGACCGCCTAATCCTGCCGCTGTCCGGAATTCGCACCCACTCACGTGTGGCAGGAGCGGGGGAACCAGGTAAGCCGCCGTCCGGAGAGATCCGGCCGGCTCGGGGTGAAGTCGCGAACCGCGACCGGGCATCTCCAGCCCGAACCCGACAGCTCACCTCGTAGGCGCCGGAGAGGAAATTCTTCATGCCCACATCGGGTAAGCACCGCCGTACCAAGTCCAGCACGATCGCCCGTCGCGTCGCCGCAGTCGGCGCCGGTGGGGCCGTCATCGCCCTTCCGCTGCTCGGCGCCACCGGTGCCCACGCCGCGGAGCAGGCCGCGCCCACCGCGCAGTCGGCAGCCACGCACGTCGCCGTCGAGGCCGCGCCGGTCGTGAAGAAGCAGGCCGAGACCCGGACGTACTCCGTCGTCGCCGGTGACTACCTGTCGAAGATTGCCGCCGAGCAGCAGGTCAAGGGCGGCTGGCAGCAGCTGTACCAGGACAACCGCGCGGTCGTCGGCGAGAACCCGAGCCTTATCGTCCCGGGCATGAAGCTGACGCTCGGCGGCAAGCCGGCCGGCTCCGCCGCGACGACGGACACCACGCAGTCCGCCCCGGCTCCGTCGACCTCCTCGGCCGACAAGTCCGCGTCGCAGTCCAAGGCTTCGGAGTCCGTCAAGACCACCACGGCTTCCGCCTCGGCCGGTCAGAGCAACAGCTCCGGCTACGTCCACCCGGTCCCGGGCAACCACACCACCGCCTACCGTGCCTCCGGCTCCAACTGGTCCAGCGGCAGCCACACGGGTATCGACTTCCCGGTCGCCACCGGCACCAGCGTGAAGGCGATCACCTCCGGCACCGTCGTCACCGCCGGCTGGGGTGGCGCGTACGGCAACCAGGTCGTCATCAAGCACGCCGACGGCCACTACTCGCAGTACGGCCACATGTCCTCGCTCTCCGTCTCGGCGGGCCAGACCGTGACCGCCGGCCAGCAGGTCGGCCTCTCCGGTGCCACCGGCAACGCCACCGGCCCGCACCTGCACTTCGAGATCCGCACCGGCCCGGCGTACGGGTCGGACATCGACCCCATTGCCTACCTGGCCTCGCACGGGATCTACGTCTGATCCACGGCTGATTCGGTCGGCTCGGTTAAGGGGCGGTGCGCGGCGGCGCACCGCCCCTTAACTTAGACCGACCGGCAATTGGGGGGTGGGTGAAGGGCCTCTCTTTGGCCTCATCTGCCGGACGGGCCCGTTCCCTTTCCTGCCTCTCGGGGGCTTCAGGCCTGTCCGGCGGCGGGGGAAACCGGCAGGAACCGGCGCCCCGAGGGCGCCGGTATGCCCGGGCGTCGGGTTGGTATGCGCTCCAGGACGCCACCCGCGAAGACGTCGTACAACGGCAGCGTCTCCAGATGCACATAGCCGATGTGGCAGTCGCAGACGGCGAGCGGACAGGCCCGCGGACCGAGCGCACGCCGGTAGCTGCCGTCGTACAGGTTGCCCAGTTCGGCCGGGACGAAGTGGCAGCGACGCACCGTGCCGTCGCCGTCCACCGAGATGACGGACTCGCCGGTCCGGCACGGCATGCCTGCCGAGCGGTGCGGGTGACGGCTGTACGGGAAGAGGGGGTCGAGGGCCGTCCAGCGGTCCGCCTCCTCGTCCGTGTAGCTCTGCCCCTCAGCGGCATTGACCCAGAGATAGACCTCGTCGGGCAGGTCGGTACGGAGGCGCCGCGCCTCGTCGAAATGCTCCTCGAGACCGACGACACCGACGCTGTACCGGACACCGAGGACGGACAGCTCCCGGCACCTGGCGAGGAAACGGTCGTACGGTGTCTGCCCCGGGTGGTACGTGCACCACAGCGCGATCTTGTCGCGGCCGGCTCCACCGGCCTCGGCCAGCCACCGTGTACGACCGCTGAGATTGGTCTGGATCGCGACCCGGCCGATATGCGGCAGCTGCGCCAGTTCCACCAACGCGCGGCGGTACCAGGAACGGACCAGCCCCTCGCCCCACGGCGTGAAGAGCACCGAGATCCTGTCCCCGGTCTGCGCCGCAGCCCACGCGGTGAACCGCTCCAGCGCGGCGCGGTCGGCACGGAGCTGCTCCGGGCTGTCGCGCCGCTTGGCGAACGGGCAGTACGGGCAGTCGTAGTCGCACGACGCCAGGGGGCCCCGATAGAGGATCGTCAGATCCATGGGAGTGCTCACTTCAGTTCGTACGCGGCCATCGCGGCCCGTACAGCGGGGGAGAACAGTTCGGGACCCAGCGCGTCGGAGTGGGCGAGCCCCTCGGGCGAGAGCCGCAGCAGCCCGGACGCCACGGCGGACCCGTCCAGCCAGCCGCGCGCCTCGAACCGGTCCAGGTCACCACGGAAGTCGTCACTGGGAGCGGCGTCGAACCGCTCGCGGTATTCCGCCAGTTGCAGCCCCTCGGCCTGGAGGAGCGACTGCAGAAGGTGACGCCTGCGCGCCTCGTCGCCGTCGACATACCGCCCCACTTCCGCGCGGGAGAAGTCCTCGGTGGCGGTGTAGCCGTCGATGATCGCCCGCACTTCCCGCATCTCCACCGCGTAGTCGAAGGAGTAGTGCAGCCGACTGGTGTACGAGCGTGCGCCGCAGCCGAGCCCGATCATGCCGTCCGTCTGGCACGCGTAGTCGGCGGGGCCCTGCTGCGGGGCGTCGGCGCGGCGGAACATCCGCATCGACACCTGCTCGTAGCCGTGGGCGAGGAGATGGTCCCGGCCCGCCCGGTACAGCCGCAGCCGCTCCTCGTCCCAGGCCGCGTCCGCCGCTGCTTCGGCGTCGGCGCCGAGCCGGCCCAGGCCGGTCAGCGGGCGCACGTACAGCGGATAGAGATACAGCTCCTCCGGCTGCCAGGCGAGCGCCGCGTCCAGAGAGGAACGCCAGCTGACCTCGGTCTGTCCGTCGATGCCGTAGATCAGGTCGATGTTGAGGACCGGAATGCGCGCGTCGCGGATCCGGCCCAGCGCCGCCTCCACATCGGCGCGGCGCTGGGGACGGACCGCCGCGCGTGCCTCGGCGTCGACGAAGCTCTGTACGCCGATGCTGATCCGGGTCGTCCCGCGGTCGGCGAGGACGGCCAGCCGGTCGGTCGTTGCGGTCGACGGCGAGGTCTCGACCGACAGCGGCACGGACCGCAGGTCGGCGCCCATCCGCTTCTCCGCGATGTCGCAGAGCCGCTCCAGCTCGGCGGCCGTCAGGAAGGTGGGGGTGCCGCCGCCGAACGCCGCCGCGGCGAACCGTACCGGCTCGTCGTCACCCAGTGCGTCGCGGACGGCAGTGGCCTGCCGGTCCAGTGCGTCGAGATAGCGGGTCGTCAGCTCGTCGGGGGCGCCGATCCGGGTGAAGAGGTTGCAGAAACCGCAGCGGACCTCGCAGAACGGTATGTGGAGATAGAGCGAGAGCGCGTCCTTGCACTCTCCCGTCCACAGCTCGCGCAGCGCTGGCCGGCCGACGGGGTGGCCGGTGAGCGGGCGGTACGCCGTCTTGTGCGGATAGGCGTAGACGTAGCTCTGGTACGGGCGGACGGTGTGCGGACTGGTCATCGTGCGGTGGCCCCCGGTTCCAGGAAGAAGTGCGCGTACGGAACGGTCCAGACGGACTCGTGGCCGAGCCGGTGACCGTTGTAGCCGTCGTCCCCGTACGCCGTGCCGTGGTCGGAGCAGACGATGGCGAAGCAGCGCCGGCGGCTGCTCGCGGCGGCAAGGAGCCGGCCGATGTGTGTGTCGACGTACTCCAGGGCTGCGGCGTGCGTGGCGCGGGAGTCACCCGACTCGCGGGTGGCGCCCGGCTGGTGGAACCAGTTGGGCTGGTGCAGCGCCGACACATTGACGAAGAGGAAAAGCCGTTGTTCGGCGGGGAGCCCCGCGACGACCTGCTCGGCCCGTGCCACCTGGGCCTCGAAGGAGGTGGGTGACGCGACGCCGAACTCGGGTTCCCAGTGGCTCTCCTGGAACATGCCCGGCAGCACGGAACCGAGCGGGCCCTGCCGGTTGAAGAAGCCGACGCCTCCGATGCACACCGTGCGGTAGCCGGCCCCGGCGAGAGCGGACACCAGGTCCGGGGTGTCGAAGACGAAGGTCCGGGAAGCGGTGGTCTCACTGCCCGCGAAGCGTGCCGCGAACAGCCGGGGGTGCGGGCCGGGGGCGGCGGGCGTCGGCAGGAATCCCGCGAAGATCGCCTGGTGCGAGGCATAGGTGAAGCTGCCCGGGGCATGCCGCTTCTCCCAGATGCCGCCCGGGAGATGGCGGGCCAGATGCGGGATGCGTCCGGCGGCGGCCAGCTCCGCCGCCACGTCGTAGCGCAGGGTGTCGAGGGTGATGAGCAGCAGATCGTGACTGCCCACGATCTCGCTCATGTCCGGATTCCCGGCGTGTTCCGAGGGAGCGGCGTCCGCGTCGCGGATGTCGGCGACGGCCTGTCCGGTGTCAGGGGGTGGCGCTTGCACGGTGGTTCCTTGCTCTGTTCAGTACGGCGACGACCTGCGTCGCATAGGTGTCCAGGCCCTCGAAGCCGCTGCCGGGCAGCCCGGTCAGGCGTGGCAGCAGGTCGCCGAAGGCGTTGACCTCGCCGACGGCGAACCGCCGCCAGCCGGTCGCGGGCAGCAGATCGACGGCCACACACAGCGTGTCCGGGAAGCAGGCAGCGGCGCGCTCGCACACGGCCAGGGCCTCGGCCCAGCTGCCGCCCGCCGCCTCGACGGCCGCGCGGACCTCGTCGAGGCTTCCGCGCTCGCCGCCGAGGTGAAGATTGGTCATGGGGGAGTGGCTGGTCCGTACGACGGCATGGGTGGCGCGGCCCGCCACCACCAGAACCCGCAGGTCCGCCGAGCGCCCTCGCTGCGACGCCTTGGGCAGCCAGCGCTCGATGTGCAGCCCGTCCGGCGCGAGCGCGTCGACGATCGCCGCCACCTCGCGCTCCGTCGTACAGCGGTGCACCCGCAGCGAGTTGAAAAGCCGTCCGGACGTGTCGCGCTCCACCGACGTGGTCGCCCGCACCCGGCCGGGACCTGCCGTTTCCACGGCCAGCACCCCCGACGCGGACGAGCCGTGCGCGAGCTTCACGAAGGCCCGTGGCATGCGGTGCTGAGCCATCCGCTCGCGCACATCCGCCCAGTCGCGCACCACGGGCGCCGCGACGCCGGAGGTCGGCGAAGCCGGTACAGGGACCCCGGCGCCGTCCAGCACGGCATGGCACAGCCGCTTGTCGAACAGCACCGCGACATCGCCCGGGGCGTCGAGCAGGACCGCCCCGGCCGCCTCGGCCGCCCGCGCGACCGTCCGCACCGCTCCGGTGAACCGCGTGTACCAGAGGGCGGTGCCCTCGACCCTCGTCGGATCGTCCACCGACCGCAGCAACCGCTCGACCTCGGCGTCCTCACCGGGCGAGTCCATCCGTACGGTCTCGCCCGGCCGGAAAACGGCCTTGCCGCCCAGGACGTCGAGCCAGGGCACCACGCGCGCGGCAGGCAGCCCGGCGGCGCGTACGGCGTCCAGGAAAAGTGAGACCCGGCGGTTGCCGGGGACTCCCACGACGGCGAAGCGCACCGCCGGGCCGCCCGCCCTACTCGGTGACTGCGACATAGCGCTCGTCGTCTTCTTCCGGATCCCAGTACTCCACCTCGTCCGGTTCGGTGTTCACCCGGTCGGCACCGAGCAGTCCTTCGAGGCGGTCCACCAAAGGGGCACTGATGTAGTGGTGGTGCAGATCCAGCGAGGTCAGATGGGTGAGCGGCTGGCCCGCGAGCAGCGCCTCGGCTCCGAGGTCCCCGAGGGTGCCCATCGCCAGGGAGAGCGACTCCAGCTGGGCGACAACCGGGGCGGACGCCACCGCGGCCGCGATCTCGTCCTGGATCTCACTGTTCTGCAGACCCAGATGGCGCAGGTTCGGGAACGCGGCACCGGAGAGCAGCGGCGCAAGGTCCTCGACCGTCGCGTCCCCGCCGTACTCGGCCACGCCGAGCCAGAGTTCGAGGTGCTCCAGCGCGGGCAGCTCCGACGCCCCGACCGCCCGTACGACAGCCGACGGAAGCCCGCCGGACTCGAACCGCAGCGAGGTGAGCGCCTCGTGCCGCACAGGTCGCAGATCAAGGGTCTGCTTGCCGGCGATCGGCTCACCGCAGCCGCGCACCGTCAGCTCCTGCACCTGTCCGAACGCCTCGAGCACCGGGGTGATGTCTGCCATCTCCAGCCATGAGAGCTCGCACTCCTCGCTGACGACATCGGCGAGGAAGAGCGCCCGCAGGGACGGGAACCGGTCCGCGTGGCCCGCCAGCAGGTCGACGACGGGGGCGAACGGCTCGTACTCCTCCTGCCACCAGGGACCGATCACGAGGGCTCGCACCTGAGTGGTGTCGACCGTGTCGAGGAAGTGCTGCCACAGGGTGGCGAACGTCAGACTGCCCTGCCAGGCGCTCTCCAGCCGCCAGGCGACCGCGTCCGCCGCCGGAAGCGGACCGGTGCGCGACAGGCCGGGGCCGGGCAGCGTGAGGACCGGCAGGCCGTGGAACGTCTCGGGATGGTCGATGTCAGTCATGGGGTGTCACTCCGAAACCGTGGTGTAGCGGCCCTCGGCCCCGCGATCGCCCCATGGTTCCTCGCGTTCGGACACATCGACCTGTACACCGTGCGGTTCCAGTGCCTCCTTGATCCGGCGCTCCATCGGCGCGGTGAGGAAGTGATGATGCAGATCGAGCCGTTCGAGATGGGTCAGCGGCTGGCCTTCGAGCAGCGCGGCCGCGCCCTCGTCGCCCAGCGTCCCGTGCGACAGATCGAGGGTGCGCAGCTGGGCGACGACCGGGGCGCCCGCGACGGCCGTCGCGATCTCGTTCTGCACCTCGCTGTTGCGCAGACCGAGGTGGTGCAGGCGGGGGAAGCGAGAGCCGGAGAGCAGCGGTGCCAGGTCCGCGACATCGGCGTCGCCGCCGTACTCGGCCACGCCGAGCCAGAGATCGAGCCGCTCCAGCGCGGGCAGTTCGCTGTCCAGAATGCCGCGGATCACTCCGGCCGGCAGCCCGCCCGTCTCGATGGTCAGCGAACGCAGCCGCTCGTGCTTCGACGGGGAGAACTCCAGGTCCGTGCCGCCGCGCACGCCCAGTTCCAGCAGGCCGGGGAAGGCCCTCAGCAGCGCGGTGACGTCGGACTGCTCGATCCAGGAGATCTCGTTCTCCTCGGCCGTCATGTCGCCGACGAAGACGGCTTCCAGCGAGGTCAGCCGGTTGGCGGCGGCGATCACGAGATCGATCGGGTAGGACGACGTCGCCTCGTACGACTCGCCCCACTGGCCGATGATCAGGGCCCGCACGCCCGCAGGGTCGACAGCAGCGAGAAATGCCTGGAACGCCTGCTCCCAGGTCATCTCGGACTCGTCGTCGTACGGGTCGACCGCGATACGCCAGGCCGCGGCATCGGCGGCCTGCGCCGGCGCTTCGTTCGTCGCGTGCCGGAAGTCGACAGCCGGCAGGCCGAGCAACTCGTGCAGATGATCCACACCGGACATGACCCTGAGCTCCTGAGACTGGGGGACGGCTGATGTCCGCAAGGTTTATCAAGCCCCACTGACAGTGCGGCGGGCGGGGGAGCGGTTGTGACCGATTGTCAGTCCCTCCCCTTAGCGTTTTCTCCAGGGTCGGCACAGCGGGTGCCACCCTGGAGGGGAGACGTCTGTGTACCGGCAGGGCGATGTACTGATCGTGTCGTTGGACGAGTCCGAGGTGCCCGCACACCTGGCGGACGCGCCGGGGGAGCCGCGGGACGCCCGCGGGCGGATGGTGCTCGCGCTGGGCGAGGTCACTGGTCATGCGCATGCAGTCCAAGGGCCCGGCCGGCTGATGCGCGAGGCGGGCGCCTTCGGCCCGATGCTGCTCCATCTCCCCGACGGCGGGCGGGTGGTGCACGAGGAGCATGCGGCGATACCGCTGTCGAAGGGCTGGTACCGCGTCGTGCGCCAGCGGGAGTACGCGCCGGGTGCGGTCCGCATCGTCGCGGACTGAGCCGGCCGGTCCGGGCAGGCAGCGCGCGACGCAGCGGACCGGCACCGGGCGGCACGGCGAACACGCCGGACAGGCGGCGAACAGCAGAGATCCAAGAGAGTGAACAGGGGACGGGGACAACCGATGCAGTACGTGGACTCATGGCGGGCCGTGGCAGCGGCGACCGGTGCGGCGGACCGGGGAGCGGCCGAGGACGGGGTCCGCCTCGCCTACCGCAGCGCGGGACTGGCCGAGCCGGAGCAGATTGTCTGGGCCGACTCGCCGAAGGCGGCCGTCGAGGCGGTCGAGAAGCTCGTCGACGCGGGCCGCTCGGTGCGCGACGAGGTGCGGACCCGCCCATGGGCGGAGGAACGGCGCCGGATGTACGACGAGTTGGGCCCGGCAGGCTGGTCCTCCCTCTGGTCGGCCACGGGCGCCCACCTCTGGGAGACCACGGCCGCGCTAGCCGAGCGGATACGGACCGGTGTGGTCGCGGCCCTCGCCGAAAGCCCCGAGGACGAGTCGGATGTACGTCTGGTGCTGCTCGACGCGGTCCTCGGCCAGCACGACGCGGCGTGGCTCGCCGCGTTCGACGGCCGCGGGGACCGGCTCGACGGCCTGGCCGAGGTGGCCAGGCACGCGGGCTGGTGGTGGCCGTACGAGCGCACGGTGGTGATCAGCGAACGCCCGGAGACGCTCCACCGCGACGAGGCGGGCCGGCTCGACCGCGGGGACGGCCCTGCCCTCTCGTACCGCGACGGGTTCGCGCTCTACGCCTGGCGCGGCATGCCCGTTCCCGCCGAGTTCCTCGCGGAACTGACGGCCCTGACCCCGGAGCGGATACGCGAGGAGGAGAACGCGGAGCTGCGCCGCGTCATGCTGGAGTTCTACGGCTACGACCGCTACCTCACCGAGTCGGGCGCCGAGCCGGTGCACCGGGACGAGACGGGCGTCCTGTGGCGGATCGCGCTGGACGGCGACGAGGACGTGGTGATGGTCGAGGTGGTCAACTCCACCCCGGAGCCCGACGGGACCCATCGCACGTACTGGCTGCGGGTACCGCCCTCGACCAGGACCGCGAAGGACGGCGTCGCCTGGACCTTCGGCCTGGACGGAGAGGCGTACGCGCCGCTGCGCCAGACCTGATCGGCCGGCAGGGCGGAAGGAAGCGAAGGAGGCGGAGTGGCCGGCCGGGTCAGGCCGTCAGCGCCGCGTGGTCGATGCCCAGTTCGCGGGCGAGCGCCTCGTCGGTCCACGCCAGCATCGTGGTCTGGGAGAGCGGACCGGCGTACGACGTCATCTGGACGGCCAGGCCGTCCAGCAGGGCGGTCAGTCGCCAGGCCACGGACATCGGGTCGTCGCAGTGGAACTCACCCGCGGCGGCGCCCTCTTCGATGACCTCGGCCAGTTCCGCCTTCCACTGCTGGTCGAGATCGCCGGCCACATGGCGCAGCGCCGGGTCCCGGAGCGAGGCCGCCCAGCCCTCGATCCACAGCCGCCAGCCCTTGGCCTGCCCGGTCGGTGCGTACCAGCGGACGGCGGCGCGCAACCGCCGTACCGCACTCGTGCGGCGGCTCAGGAGCTTGCGCAGATGGGCGAGGTCCGCCTCGGCCGCATGCGCGAAGGCGGCTGCGACCAGCTTCTCCTTCGTCGAGAAGTGGTAGAGCACCAGGGCGTTGCTCACGCCGAGCACGGAGGCCACATCGGCGATCCGTACCGCCGCGACACCTCGCACCTCGATCTGTTCGACGGCAGCGCGGAGCAGCTCCTCGCGTCGTTCCGCCACGCTCAACCGCACTCTTGCCACGGCGTCACCCTAACCAATGCGCCGGTCCCGGACAGGTCGGGGGCGGGACCGCATCCGGCCCCGCCCCCTGCTCACCACCTGTCACCTCAAGGCTCCGGCGCAGGTCAGCACCAGATATCGGCGCAGCCGGAGTTGTACGCGTCGATCAGGGTCTCCGTCAGCGAGGCACCTGAGGTGTCCGTGACGGCGGTGCGCAGGTCGACCTTCGCGGTGCCCACCGCGGGCACCGTCACCTTCCACCTGCCGTCGGCCGTGCGCGCCGCCGCGGCCTGCTTCCAGTCGGTGCCGTCCGTCGCATACCAGACCTTCAACGAAGCGACGGCAAGCGCCCGCCGACTGCCCTGCGCGGTCAGCCCGACCGTGTAGTCGAGCGGCTTCCCCGCGTCGGCCGCGTTCTCGCCGGTCAGCGGCAGCCGGTAGTCGAGGTCCAGCAGTCGGGCCGCGGCGGCGGACTCCTCGTGACCGGAGCGGAACCGCCACTCGCTGGTGATCCGGGTGCCGAGCATCCACTTCACCGGATCCGGTGAAGTGCGGGTGGCGTCGACCGTCAGCCGGTACCAGTCGTCCTTCCGCGGCAGGTCGAACGTCGCGCGGCCCGGTACGTCGTTGCGGGCCAGCACCTTCCCGCCGTCGTCCGCCAGGACCGTGCTGCCGGTGTCCGCCACCGGCGCCGTCTCGGCACGGTGCCCCGCCGCGTCCGAGAACACCGGGAGCGCCACATCCAGCTTGTCGCCGTCCCGGGTGATCTGCGCCGCCCCGGCCTGCTCGCCGAGCGCCGGATTGAAGGGTGCGGACATCCAGTCGTCCCGGTAGTCACCGCCCGCGCGGTACACGGTGGGCGCGCTGACCAGCGTTCCCAAGGGATAGACTCGCTCGGAGATGTCGTACAGGTAGTGGAAGGTCGCCGTCGTCCACGCCACGTCCGGGCTGTAGTAGAGCGTCTGCTCCGACGGCGGCCGGTAGCGGGTGGACTGCTGGTAGAGCGTCAGCCCGTGCCAGGTCGTCCAGGCGTACATGCCCTTCGGGTCGGACGGGTAGCCGTGCGTGCGCTGCACCGTCTTCACCTTGGCGAGACGGGACCGCTGGTCGAACCAGTCGGCGCCGGCCGGGACCCTGCCGTCGACGGAGTGGTGCAGGAAGTAGGCGTCCGCCGAGGTGTTGATGCCGTCGACCGTCAGCGTCAGCGGCCCTTCGGCCAGCCGTGCCCGCAGGGCAGGCACACTGGCCGTGTCCAGCCTGAGTACCGGTGTCGGCCTGTAGACCGAGAGCCCGTAGCCGACATACATGATGGCGGCCGTGCCCGCGTCCGTCAGCTTCTGGTAGAGCGCGTTGTTGAACGCGGTCTGGCTGGTGGCCGGTGTCCACAGGACGATCTTGCCCTTGAGGTCCATGGCCGCCGGGTCGGTGGCCGCCCCGGTGCCGATGTCGACAACCTCGCCGGTGGCCGTGCCCAGCCAGCTGTAGATGCTGTACTGCGAGAGCAGCAGCTTCAGCGCGTCGGCCGAGGAGCCGGGCTCGTGTGCGTCGACCTCCCGCTGCTGCCAGCTCAGCCCGCCGAAGAAGCTGAGCCCGTCCAACGTCCCACCGGTGGTGGGCACCGCCTCCACGCGGTACTGACCGGCGGCGCTCGGCGCGATCAGACCGGTCTCCCGGGCGTCCGTAGCGGAACCGATGCGTGACACGATCCCGGTCGCCGACTGAAAGGACACCCGCGCGGACCCGTCGTCCACGCCGATCCTGACCGGCTTCGCCCCTTCGGTGTCCAGTGTGACGGAGCTGTCCTGGTCGACCGTCACCCGCCGGGCGAAGTGGATCGCCGCGGTTCCGACGACGGTGTTGCCCACCGTGTCGTACTCCCAGGTGTGTCCCAGGATCCGGTAACTGCCGCGCGGCAGCGTCACCGTCCTCGGCTTGGTGCCGTCCAGCCCGATCACCTGGGACGCGCCCGTCTTCTCGTTCTGCAGGACCGCACCCGTCGAGGTGCGCTCGGCGCCTTCGCGCGGTGCGGGACCGGTCAGGGTGAGGGTGTACGTCTCGGGATCGGCCGCGACCGAGACGGGCACCGTCGCCCGGCCGCTCCCCGGCCAAGTCGCGGTGACCGCCCCGCTGTACGTCGTCCCCGCCTCGACCTGTGACGGTTCGAGGGTGACATCCGTGACCGCGGACGAACGCGAGGGCACGGTCACCGTCTCCGCGCCCAGCCGGATCGTCCGGCCGGGCCCGACGGACAGGCTCAGCTTCACGGGCTTGTCCGTGGTGTTCGTCCACGTCACCTGGTGGCTCTGCGCTGCGGCGGAGGCGTTCGGGTACGTGGCGTGAGCGGCCAGTGCGGCGGGTGCGGCAACCACCTTCGCTGCCAGCGCGGCCGGTACGTCGGTGAGACCGGCGCCCGTGTCGCTCACCGTCGCACCCGCCACCGGGGCGGCGCTGCCGACGAGTGCGGCCTTCAGCTGCGCCCCTGTCCAGTCGGGGTGGCGTTGGGCCAGCAGGGCTGCGGCTCCCGCGACATGCGGGCTGGCCATCGACGTACCGGAGAGCGAGGCGTACTGCTCGGTGACGGCCGCGTCGCCCAGCGTGCCGACGGCGCGGGCGGCCACGATGGCGCTGCCCGGTGCGGAGATCTCCGGCTTGACCGCGGGCCTGCCCTGGCGCGGTCCGCGTGAGGAGAACGACGACATCTCACCGGACTTGGTGACCGAGCCGACCGTCAGTGCGGCATCGGCGGCGCCCGGCGCGCTGATCGTACGGTCGCCGCTGTTGCCCGCGGCGATCACGAAGAGCGTGCCGTGCTCGGCGGAGAGCCGGTCGACCGCGGCGGAGAGCGGGTCGGTGCCGTCGGAAGCCCGGTTCGACCCGAGACTCATGTTGACGATCCGGGCGTCCTGGTCGACGGCCCACTGCATGCCGGCGAGGATCCAGGAGTCGTAGCCGTAGCCGCCGTTGCCGAGGACCTTGCCCTCGACGAGCTCCGCGCCCGGCGCGACACCCGCGTACCGGCCCCCGGAGGCGGCACCGGATCCGGCGAGGATCGAGGACACATGGGTGCCGTGGCCCTGCAGGTCCTGGACGTCGCCGTCCTCGGTGAAGTCCTGCGAGGCGGTGACGGCATTCTTCAGGTCCGGGTGGGTGCGGTCGTAGCCGGTGTCGAGGACCGCGACCTTGGTGCCCCTGCCAGTGATTCCGGCGCGGTGAGCCGTGTCCGCGCCGATCTGCGGTACGGACCGGTCGAGCGTCGCCCGTACCCTGCCGTCGAGCCAGACCTTCCCGATGCCTTCGCTGCGGGCCCCGGACGCCGTGCCGAGCTGCTTCCACACGCTGCCGGCCGACTTCTTCGGCACGCTCAGCGCCGTGGTGCGTGCGGTGCGGAAGGCCGCGGCGACGCGGGCACCCTTCGGCGCGTCGGGGCTCGCGGCGGACGGCGTGTCGCCGGCGACCAGGACCCGCAGGGTGTCGGTGCTGCTGTCGGCGTAGCCCGAGGCGACCAGCTCGGTCACGTCGAACAGCCGTTGGTCGACGCGGCCCTGCGCGATCTGTCCGACGGCGTCGATCGGCACCGCGTACTCGTGGCCGTCCGCCCGGAACCGCGTGAAGCCCATGCCCTCGCGGCCGGAGCCCGGCACGATCGAGCTGATCTGCACGGCGTTCCCGCTGCCGGAGTACGTCACCACGTCGCCGGTCAGCAGCGTGACGGTGCGGGCCGCGCCACCCGCGGCCGGGGATGCGGCCGGGTCGGCGAAGGCGGGGGCGTTGTCGGCGGCGGCAGGGAGTGATCCACCGGCAAGGGCGGCGGCGAGCGCTGTGGCGCAGGCCGTCGCCCATCTGGTCCGTCTCATTCTCACCTCGTGAACTCGTGTGTTCCCAGGGGGTGGTGAGGCGAGAATGTCAGGAGCATGGCGGCATACGGCCGGTCGGTGCTGGCGGGAAGCTGCCATGGCAGCTATTCGCCGTAAACCCTTTCGATCAGCGGGAGTTGAGAGAAGTCCCGCAGAGTGTCACCGGTACCAGCCGAACCGTTCGGCCATCACCGGCAGCCGTTCGGCGACGAGCGCATGGGCCGCCGCACGGGGCGTGGAGCCGTCGGCCTCGGCGCGGGCCAGCATCCGGTCGATCAGGGCGCGCATCGAGCGACGGGTGTGCCCGAACGCCTCCTCGGCGTCGGCGCCGATGTCGCCGAACAGGGTCCACCACCACCAGGCGTTCGTACCGGAGTTGACGACCACATCGGGCAGCACGGTGATCCCACGCCCGGCGAGCAGCGTCTCCGCCTCCGGCAGCACCGGCATGTTCGCCGCCTCGACCACCCAACGGGCGGTGATCAGAGCCTGGTTCGAGGCGTCGATGGCGTACGAGACCGCTGCCGGGACGAGAACCTCCGCCTCCTGGGTCAGCCAGGCGTCGGCGGGCAGCTCGCGGTCCCCGTCCCGCAGCGCACCGCGGTCCACCGTTCCGTACGCGTCCCGGGCGGTGAGCAGCGCCTCGACGTCGAGGCCCGCCGGGTTGGCGATGGTGCCCTTGATGTCCGCGACCGCGACGACCTTCAGCCCGGCCCGCGCCAGGAACCGCGCCGTCGCCCCGCCCATCGTGCCGAGCCCCTGCACGGACACGCGCGCCTCCGGGTAGGCCACGCCCGCCCGGTCCAGCGCGGCGAGCGCCGACTCGGCGACCCCGCAGCCGCCGACCAGCTCGTCGAGCCCGATGCCGTCCACCTCGACGGCGAACGCGTCGGCGAGCCGCTGCCGCGCCGCCGTCTCGTCGTCGAGCAGCGGATAGACGGCCTGGACCGAGGAGACGAGCCCGGCCTCGGCGGCCGCCCGGTCGACGAGGTCCTGCGTCAGCCCGAGGTCCTCACCGGTCGTCCAGATGTTCTCGATGTACGGGCGCACGGCCCGCAGATAGCGCACCAGTACCCCGTACGCCTCCGGGGCGCGCGGGTCGCAGTCGATGCCGCCCTTGGCGCCGCCGAGCGGTATGTAGCGGGCCTGTGCGTCGTCGGCGTCGAAGTGCAGAGCCTCCTTCATCGTCATACCACGGGCGAGTCCGGCCACTTCGTCGAGCGTGCAGCCCTCCCGCATCCGCAGCCCGCCGCTGGACACACCGCGCACCAGCCGGTCGACGACCAGATGGCCCTGGCGTCCGGTGACATGGTCCGTCCAGGTCAGCGAGATCAGCGGAGCCGGCGGGGTGGTCGGGGACGCGGTCGTCGTCGGCGTCGTCATCGGGGGGTCTCCTCGGTCACAGTGATCAGGGTGGGCCCAGGGGTGGCCAGGGCCAGGGACAGGGTGCGGGTGAGCGCCTCGGGTGAATCGGCGTGGACACCGTGGCCGCCGTACGCGCGGGCCAGCGCCGGTAGGTCGACAGCCGGCAGATCGACCGCCGTGGGGGTGTCGCCGCGCGCCGCCATTTCGTCACGGATCTCGCCGTAACCGCCGTTGTCGAACACCACGACGGGCAGCGGCAGTCGCAGCTGGGCGGCGGTGGCGAGCTCCTGCACGGAGAACTGCAGCCCGCCGTCACCGCTCAGCGCCACCACCTGACGGGCGGGATACGCGGTCTTCGCGCCGATCGCGGCGGGCAGGGCATAGCCGAGCGTGCCGAAGCCGGTCGGATGGAGATAGCGCCCCACCGGACCCACCGGCAGATGCGGGATCGCGCCGTAATAGCAGCACTGCGCACTGTCCGAGGTCAGGATCGCGTCCGCGTCCAGGACGGTTCGTACGGCCTGCAGATACGGCAGCCGGTGGGCATCACGCTCCGCGGTCTCCGCGTCCCGCCCGGCGCGCAGCGCCCGTACGGCACCGGCCCGGTCCGGAACCCCGGAGGCCGGTGCGCCATGGGTCCCGGCGAGTTGCTGCCGCAGGGCTTCCAGGGTGGTGCGGGCGTCGCCGACGAGCGGCAGTTGCGCGGGCAGTCCCGCGTACATCTGATCCGGGTCGATATCGATCCGGATCAGGGTGGCGCGCAGCACGGGCGGCGCGGACCAGAGATCGGACTCGGCCAGTTCCGTGCCCACGGCCAGCACCGCATCGCACCCGGCCAGCCACTGCTGTACGGACGGGCTGTGCAGCGACACCCCGAGCGACAGCGGGTGCGTCTCGTCGACGATCCCCTTGCCGTTGGCGGTGGTGACCACCGGCGCACCCAGCTCCTCGGCCAGCGTCAGGCACTGCGCCGCGGCGTTCCTGGCACCGCCGCCGAGGACCAGTGCGGGCTGCCGGGCCGACCGCAGCGCCTGCGCCGCGTCCCGCAGCGCGGGCCCGGACGGGCAGGTCGCGGGCGTCGGCGGGGCGAGCCGCACCGGACCCGCCGGTTCAAGCGTCTCCAGCAGATCGAGCGGCACCTCGATGTGGGCCGGGCGCGGGCGCCCGGTGCGGAACAGCGTGAAGGCGCGCGCCATCGCGGAGAAGATCTCCTCGACCGTCGACACCCGGTGGCTGAATGCCGAGACCCCCCGCAGCGCCTCGGTCTGGCTGCGCATCTCGTGCAGCAGACCGGTCGACTGGCGCGGGTGGCGCAGTGGCATGCCGGGCGAGACGACCAGCAGCGGCACGCTGTCCGAGTACGCCTGCCCGACCGCCGCCGCGATGTTCAGCAGCGCCGGACCGGTGGTGGTGATCGCCACCCCGGGGCGTCCGGTGACCCGCGCGTACGCATCGGCGGCGTACCCCGCGCCCTGCTCGTGGCGCGGGGTGACATGCGCGATGCCGTACGGGTCCAGATGCCGGTAGATCTCCAGGTTGTGCGTTCCCGGAATCCCGAACGCCTGCGTCACACCATGCTCCGCCAGTGCGCGAACCACGGCTTCGCCACCGGTCAGTGAGGTCGGCCTCGGCTGCTCGTACACACTGCCTCCCTCCACCAACAGGTCGATTTACTGAATTGCCAGTCAGTATCGAGAGCCGGGAGCGCCCCTGTCCAATGTGATCTTTACTGACTCGGTGTTCAGTGGCTGAAGTGCGACCGTCAGGGGGCGGCGGGGCGCGGCAGCTCGCACTGGTCCTTGAAGCCCTGGCTGGTCAGACCCAGTGCGGAGTTCGTCCTCGAGCGCATGTTCTGCACGGCGACCATGGTCGTCAGCGGCTGCTGTCACGGATGCGACGTCCGGGGCTGCCCGATGTGACATCGGAGAGCGGTGGATCGCGGAATCCTGCGACGGGTACGGACGTTGGTTCCGGCATGACGGGATTCTATGCAGAGCAGGACGCGCTCCTCCGGCTGATCGCCGAGGAGGACGGCGGGGTGCTCGTGACGCTGAAGCGGGACGGCCGGCCCCAGCTGTCCAATGTCAATCACTTCTACTGTCCCGAGGAGCGCATCATCCGCGTCTCGATCACCGAGGACAGGGCGAAGACGCGGAACCTCCGGCGCGATCCCAGGGCGAGCTACCACGTCACCAGCAAGGACCGCTGGGCCTGGACGGTCGCGGACGGGACCGCCGAGCTGTCGCCGGTCGCCGCCGATCCGCACGACGCGACCGTGGAGGAGCTGATCACGCTCTACCGCGACGTGCAGGGCGAGCACCCCGACTGGGACGACTACCGAAGTGCCATGGTCCGCGACCGGCGGATCGTCCTGCGACTGCACGTGGAGCATGTGTACGGGCAGCCGCGTGGCTGAGGCGGCGGGCCGTCATTCCCCTGGCTGTCCCGTACTCGCATGGTCGTACCCCCTGCTCACAATGAAACGACACCGATTCCCTCAGGAGATGTTGTGACCGGCGCTGACTCCCTGCACCCGCTCCGCACCCGGCTCCGTACGCTGCGACCTGCCGCATTCGGCGCCGACCCCGACGGCGACCGCATGGAGCGCATCCGGCGCTCACCCAACTTCGCCGACGGCGTCTTCCAGAACCCCACGGGGGCGCGGAGCAGGCCGTCCGGCTCCATGCTGGAGTTCGCGAAGGTCTTCTTCCGCAAGGAGGAGCGGGCCCGCAGGACGCCGACCGGCACGGTACCCGTCCACGCCACCACGCTCGCCGACCTCGCCGCGCCGCCCGCCACCGGGCTGCGGCTCACCTGGATGGGTCATTCGAGCGTGCTGGCCGAGATCGACGGCCGCCGGGTGCTCTTCGACCCGGTGTGGGGCGAGCGATGCTCGCCCTTCGCGTTTGCCGGGCCCAAGCGGCTGCACCCCGTTCCTCTGCCGCTCGCCGCGCTCGGCCCGGTCGACGCGGTCGTCATCTCCCACGACCACTATGACCACCTCGACCTGCCGACGATCCAGTCCCTGGCGGGTACGGACACGGTCTTCGCCGTACCGCTCGGCGTCGGAGCCCACCTGGAGCGCTGGGGCGTGTCCGCCGACCGGATGCGCGAGCTCGACTGGAACGAGACCACGCACATCGCGGGGATCAGCCTGACCGCGACCCCCGCCCGGCACTTCTGCGGGCGCGGCCTGCGCAACCAGCAGCACACCCTCTGGGCGTCCTGGGCCGTCGCGGGCCCGGAGCACCGGATCTACCACAGCGGGGACACCGGCTACTTCCCCGGTTTCAAGGACATCGGCACCGAGCACGGCCCGTTCGACGCGACGATGATCCAGATCGGCGCCTACTCCGAGTACTGGCCCAAGAACCACACGGACTGTACCCCACTCCCCGGTGGGTGGCCCGACATACATATGACGCCCGCTCAGGGGATCCAGGCGCACCTTGACCTGCAAGGGGGCAAGTCGCACGGCGTCATGATGCCCATCCACTGGGGCACCTTCACCCTCGCCGTGCACCCGTGGGCAGAGCCCGGCGAGTGGACTAAGGATGCCGCCGAGGAAGCCGAGCAGCCAGCCGCATTTCCCCGGCCGGGCGAGCCCTTCGAACCCGCGGGAACGCTTCCCCTCGATCCCTGGTGGCGGTCCGTGGCTGCCCCGATCGCGCACCCCTGGCGCCGTCCCAAAGCAACGGACGTTGCTCAGGGCCAGGATAATCGCGATCTTGATCTCGCAGGTGAGCGGTGACTCGGAGCAGGGATGAAAGCCTGAACGCAATGACGCGGGCGTTCGGCAAGTTGACGGAGGCCGAACAAAAGCAGGCGATCCAGGCGCTCGACGGTCCCCCTCGACGGGGGAGGGCTGCTGAGGCACGGCAGCACATCCCACTGCCCACTTCACGAAAGCCATCCGGCATTCAAGTCGAGACGCGGATCGTCAAGTCCTGACACTGAGGCCCCACCCTTCCGGCCAAAACAGCGGGGTGGGGCTTCCGTATTTCTCACTTGACTCTGACGCGTAAATAACTGCAGGTAGGAGCTGTCTTGGGCAGGGCCGTGCGCCCGGTCGGGACCTCGTCCGCCGGCGGGCGGAGAGGATTTCCAGGATGGGCAGGTCGGCCAGGGGGGCCATAGCGTGCTGGAAGAGCTGGAGTCGGGCGGGCCCGGTCCAGGCGCCTTTGACGGGGGTCGGCGTAGATCAGCCGGGGGTTGAGGGGGGCCAGATCGTCGTATTCCAGGCCGAGCTTGGCTCGGGTGTGGGGCGGGAAGTTGCTTATCAGGACATCGGCCCATCGCGCCAGCCGCTCGAGTGCGGGCCGGGCGCCGGCGATTTCAGGTTGAGCTCGATGCTGCGCTTGTTGCGATTGTCCAGCTGCCAGGGGTAGTTGACCCCTTCGACGTGGGGGTTGGGGGGTACCCGGCTGAGGGCACGGTAGTTGTCACCGGTGTGCGGTGGTTCGACCTTGACGACATCGGCGCCGAAGTCACCGAGCACGGTGGCCGCGGCTGGTCCGGCGATGAAGCTGGCGAGATCAACGACGTGCAGTCCCTCCAGCAAGGGCGTGTTCTCCATGACTGGTTCCTCTTCCGCCTGCTGTCCGGCTGGGTGTCGGCGTCCTCCTCTGCGGCGCTGCCTCCCTGCGGGCCGCCGAGGGGGGTGCGCGGCGCACGGGTGCTAAGGCGTGTATCGAAAGTGCTGGTCGCAGCCGCCATCGTGCGTCTGCCTCTGATGCGGCCTGTGTCAGTGCCACCTCGTAGGCTCTCAGCAACGTGGTCGAAGGGATTGCCGTGGAAGACCCGATGGGTATTGCAGCGCTGGCCAAGGTCCTGCCTCCGGATCTCGGCGCGGACGAGGAGATCGACTGGTCGGCGGCCGAGGCGCGGTGGGGCACGCGGTTCCCGCCTGACTACATGGCCTTCATGTCCATCTACGGCGCCGGCTCCTTCGCCGAGGTCAGCATCCTCATGCCGTTGCCCAAGGAGTACATCCAGTGGGACCCCGGAACCTTCGAGGAGGAAACGGAGAACGCCCGTGGCACCTGGGAGATGTTGGACGGCCAAGAAGGCCTCGACATCGACCCGGACCACATCCTCGCCTGGGGCATCACCTCGGGCCCCGACATCTTGTGCTGGCTGACCACTGACCCCGACCCCGACAACTGGCCCGTCCTGGTCTGCGGTCGACACACCCAAGACGACTTCACTCTCTTTCCCTGTGGCATGGTCGAATTCCTCCGCAAGCTGCTCCTGGACGAGCACGACCCCTACCCCCTCAGCATCGACCTGCGCGACGCCTCGCCGCGCTACGTGCACTGGCTTGAACAACAGAAACGCTGGAAGACGGGCTTGGACTGCTACACCGGTGAACCACGATCAACCCACCATTAGGGTCCGTCGCGACCGTGCTGGTCACAGCCATTCGTTGATGGCTGCGATGAGGACGGTCGCTTCGTAGCGGACGGCGAGTTTCTCGAAACGGGTAGCCACTGCCCGGTTCCTCTTGAGGCGGTTGATGCCGCACTCGACCGCGTGGCGCTCCTTGTAGTCGGTCTTGTCGAACTTCGGCGGACGTCCGCCGCGGGAGCCGAGCTTCTTGCGGTTGCGGGCCTGATCGGCCTTGTCCGGGATCGTGCAGCGGATCCCGCGTCTGCGCAGGTAGGCACGGTTCTTTCGGGAGGCGTACGCCTTGTCCGCCCGCACTCGGTCGGGCCGGGGGCGCGGTCGGCCCGATGCGGTGCGGGGCACGCGGATCGCCTTCAGGGCAGGCTCGAACTGCGGAGAGTCCCCCCGATGTCCGGCCGTGATGACGATCGACATCGGCTTTTGTCCCTGCTCGACGGCCAGGTGCAGCTTGGTGGTCAGGCCGCCGCGCGAGCGTCCGAGGCCGTGGTCGTCCGGCTCGGTGGCGATGCCACCGGGCGGCTCTTTTTGCAGATCTCCCTGTTTCAGTGCCCCGGCGGCGTGCTGGTGGGCCAGGCAGACGGTGGAGTCAACGTTGACATCCCAGGTGATCAGGCTCTTCGCGTCTGCCTGAGCCTGTAGCCCCCTCCAGATCCGCTTCCAGGCGCCATCCCGCTGCCAGCGCCGGAACAGGTCGTACACCCGACCCCATGGTCCGTACCGCTCCGGGATGTCCCGCCAAGATGTCCCGGTGGATGCCGTGTTCCGGGGGAGTTGGGGGTGTGCAGGAGACGGCCGCCCCCCTGAGCGTCCACTCACCTGAATCGGAAGGCGGCCCTCACACGCCGAAGAACTGGTGGGATCACTCCGGCGGAGAACGACGTTGTGCGGGAGGCCAATCCCGGCCTTCGCGCGGTTCTTGCCGCTGGCGGCCCGGCCGAGGACCCTGTGACCCCCGCCGTCGGGGACGTTGCCGCGTTTCTTGATGTCGACGTGTAAGAGGTTCGTAGCGACGAATGTTACGGCCGGTGGCGCGGTCCAGGTGGGACAAGGGGGCCACCTTGTAGCGGGTCAGAACGCGGTGCACGGTGGCCGGGTTCAGCCTGAGCAGGTAGGCGATGCGGGCGGGCGTCAGCGGTGCAGGACGCGGACTTTGGTGATCCGCCGCTCGGTACGGGTCGGCGTTCGGCCCGGGCTGTGGTGCGGGCGGAGAAGCGGTCGGGCATCCCGGTTTTGCCCGGTTCGCGGTAGCGGCCGGCCCACCGCTGAGCTGTGGTGGGCGAGACCTGGAAAGCGTTTGGCAGCACGGCGCAAGGGCCAGCCGTCCTCGATCACGCAGCGGGCCAGACGCAGCCGTCCGGTCTCGGTCAGAGGTGCATTACGGTGGGGCATGAGGGCCTTCTGATCGTCCGGTGGAGATGTCGCAATCCACACGTCACGGAGGTCGCCCGGGAACTCGGGTCAGCTCGGAGAATCTGCGCAACTGGGTCAGGCGTGAGAAGGTCGACCGGGGCGAAAGTGACGCGGGTGAACCGACCGGTGACTGTGCCCCGCGCGGCAGGCGTGCCCCGGTCCGGGTTGAACGGCAAGCTGAGCGGTTCGTCCTCCCGATGCATACTGCGGAGCAGGCGCCTGGCACCGTGTCGGCGCCGACGGGGAACCTCCATGGTGTCCCGGTCAGCGGCATCGGCTGTCGGAGGTCACTTGCCGGGCGTCTTCTGGTGGGAGGTGTGGGGCGGGACGATGTCGAGGACGGACATCATGCCCATGTCCTCGTGGTTGAGGATGTGGCAGTGCAGAACAGTCCTGCCGGTGAAGTCCCTGAAGTGGACGCGGATGACGATGGCACCGCGCCTGGGCACGTTCACCGTGTCGTACACGCTGTGGGATGGGTCCTCAGCCTTTCCGTTGGTGCTCATCAACTGGAAGTGGTCGGTGTGCAGGTGGAAGCTGTGCTCCTCGTCGGTGTCGTTGCGGACGGTCCACTCCTCGACGGTGCCGAGGGTTGAGGTGAAGTCGGTCCGTTTCGGGTCGAACGTCCGGCCGTTGATGTAGAAGACGGTGCCCGCTGTGTTCTCCGTGTAGACCATCGTCTTGCGGGCCGCGATCTTCGCGTCGCTCAGGTCCTCTTGCGGGACGAAGCCACTCGGGATCGTCGTCCGTGGCATGGGAGTGCCGCCGGTGACGACGGTCGCGAGGTCGGCCTGGGGGAACTGGTTGCCGGCCGGGCCCGTGTTGTAGGGCAGCGTCTCCAGTCGGGTGGTTCCGGGAGCACCGCCCTGGACCAGGACGTCGAAGCGTGCGGCGGCGGGGATGAGCAGCGTGTCCTTGGCGTAGATCCTGCGCACCGGAACGCCGTCCTGGGCGATCACGTGGAAGCGGGCTCCCGGCAGGTGCAGCTTGTAGTAGATGTTGGCGCCGATGTTGGCCAGCCGCCACAGCTGGGTCTCGCCCGGCCGGATGCGGATCACGGGGTTGTGCTGGCCGTTGACGGTGCGGTTGGTGGGCGCGCCGATGCTCAGGGGATGGGTTTTGATCGCGTCACCCTCGACCTGGAAGTCCTTGAGCGCGATGGTGTGTTCGGTGATGTGGTGCAGCGACGGCGGCAGGTGCTGCCGCAGGCCGTCGACGATGATGACGCCCGACTCGCCACCGGCGACCTGGGGGGCGGACAGCATGTCGGCGTGTGAGTGGTACCAGTAGGTACCAGTGGGGTGATTGCGCGGGAACTTGTAGGTGTAGTGGTAGGACTGCCCGTACTTGATGGAGATGAAGATATTGTCGGCGGGGGAGCGCGGCGAGACCATGAGTCCGTGCGTGTGCAGGTTGGTGTACTTGTCGGTCTTGTTGGTCATGGTCAGGTCGATGCGGTCTCCCGGCCGCACGCGCAACGTGGGCGGCATGTAGGCACCGTTGTAGGCCGTCGCGTATAACCGGCGGTCGCCGACCTGGACCTTGCGCCGCTCCACGACGATGGTCGCCCTGAGTACGCCGCCGTGGCTGACGAGCTCCGGCGGGTCCTGGAGCAGGAGCCCCGCGCCCCCTGAGGCGGGGTGGCCGTCCTGCGTGGCGGGGCTGTATGCGGCGCGGTAGAACCCCGTCGGTGTGTGCGCAAAGCCGCCGGACAGCCCGGCCACGGTGAGCGCCAGGCCAATGGCCGTCAAGGTCGGCGGGAAACGGGTGTTGAGCCGGGTCACGTCTCTCCCCAGGGGAACCGTGCGACCGCGCGGGTGACGCCCGGCCGGGAACGAGTGTCGAAAAGATGGACGGTCCGTGATCCGGATCGTATGCACGGCGGAGGCGGGAATGCCCCCGGTCGCACCCGGACGGTGCCTCCGTTCACTTGAATGAACCCCGCAGCGGAGTTCACGCAGGAGGCGCCGGGTCTTGGGGGCGGCCGTGGCCCACCCGCCACCCGCCACCCGCCGCCACGCCCCGGACCGCAAGAGTGACTGCCGCGCCTGTGGTGGCCGGCGCGCGAACCGTCTCTGCCCCGATGCCGGAGGAGGCGCCGGTGACCACCACACGGCGGCCGGACACACGAACCCCGCGCCGTACGTCGACCGCCCCGGCATCCGGTGGCCGACGTTCGCGAGTTCGTCGAGAGCACTCCCGGCTTTTCGCCTTGCGACGCCGCCCCTCGGACGCGGCCCTTGTACGCACGCCGGGCCGCGTCGGTATCGCCCTTGGCCTACGCGATGCCGTCGGCCGCAGCGGACCGGCCTGTCGGACGCCGCGGCTGGTGGTAGGCGGCTGGGGGCGCCGGCAGGCCGTTCGGGTCAGACGGCTGTGCGGCCGCCGTCCACGGGCAGTACGGCGCCGTGGACGAAGCTCGCCGCGTCGCTGGCCAGGTAGGCGATCGCCTCGGCGATCTCCTCCGGCTCGGCCGGTCGGCCGGCCGGGGCCTGGGCGGCCAGGGCGGCGAGGCCCTCCTCGCCCATGCCTGCCGTGCCCGCCGTGCGCACCGGGCCGGAACGCACGGCGTTGAATCGCACCCCGCGCGGGCCGTACTCCGCGGCCCATGCCTTGGTCAGCAGCTCCACGGCGGCCTTGCTCGACCCGTACGGGGCCATGCCCGCGGCCCCGTACGCGGCAACGATGGTGCTCACGTTGACGATCGCACCGCCGCCGCCCTCGGCCATTGCCGGCGCGAGTTCCGCCACCAGGTGGAACGGTGCCTTCACATTCAGCGCGTAGACGGTGTCGACCTCGCTCTCTGTTGACTTCTCGGTGGGCCCGAACGGGTAGATGCCCGCGTTGTTGTTGGGGCCGCCATGAGTTCAGCGGCGTCCTGGTCGGTCGTGGTCCTCGCGGGAGGCGCCGGACCGCCCGGGGTGGGCACAGTTGCCTGCGGCCATAAGGGGCACATGGATGGCCGCGTCTGTGACTGCTACGGCCAAGGTATGACGTCGTGCGCGCACCGCGCGGTTACATGAGCCGGGGGTGTGGTTTTGTCAGTCCCGATCAGACGCGAGGGAGCAATGAGCGAAGCACGCGAGAACCAGAAGGACAGCGCCTACGACGTGGTCGTGCTGGGCGCGGGCCCGGTCGGCCAGAACGTTGCCGACCGCGCCCGCGCCGCCGGCCTCACCGTGGCCGTCGTGGAGCGTGAACTGGTCGGTGGCGAATGCTCCTACTGGGCTTGCGTCCCCAGCAAGGCCCTGCTGCGGCCGGTCATCGCGGTCTCCGACGCCCGCCGGGTGGACGGCGCCCGGCAGGCCGTCACCGGCCGGCTCGACACCGACCGGGTCTTCGCCCGCCGAGACCACTACGTCACCGACTGGGACGACACCGGACAGGCCGAGTGGGTGAAGTCCACCGGCGCCGACCTCTTCCGCGGGCACGGTCGACTCGACGGCCCCCGACGGGTCACGGTCACCAGAGACGACGGCGCTCGCCACAGTCTTGTCGCCCGCCACGCGGTGGCCGTCGCCACCGGCAGTCGGCCGCTGCTGCCCGACATCCCCGGCATCCAGGAGGCCCGGCCCTGGACGAACCGGCACGGCACCGACTCCAGCACGGTCCCCGGCCGGCTCGCCATCGTCGGAGGAGGCGGAGTCGCGATCGAGATGGCCACCCTCTGGCAGGGCCTGGGTTCCCAGGTCACCCTGCTCGCACGCCGCCGCCTGATTCCTCGCATGGAACCCTTCGCGGGGGAGCTCGTCGCACGCAGCCTCACCGAGGCGGGCGTGGACGTGCGGATCGGCACCCAGGTCACCGCACTGCGCCGTCCGGACCCCACCGGGCCCGTCACTCTCACCCTCGACGACGGCAGCGACCTGCAGGCCGATGAGGTCATGGTCGCCACCGGCCGGACCCCCGCGACCGACGACATCGGCCTGGACACGGTCGGCCTCACCTCCGGCACGTGGCTGGACGTGGACACCACCTGCCTGGTCCGCAGGGTCGACGGCACATGGCTGTACGCCGTCGGTGACGTCAACCACCGCGCTCTACTCACCCACCAGGGCAAGTACCAGGCGCGGACCGCCGGCGACGCCATCGCCGCCCGCGCCGCAGGTCTCCCCGTGGACGACGGACCGTGGGGTGACCACGCCACCACCGCCGACCAGCACGCCGTGCCGCAGGTCTTCTTCACCGACCCTGAGGCGGCCGCCGTGGGCCTGACCGCCGAACAGGCGGCCGGGGCCGGCCACCGCATCAAGACCGTCGACCTCGACTTCGACACTGCCCAGGGCGCCAACCTCTACGCCGACAACTACCAGGGCCACGCACGGATGGTGGTCGACCTCGACCGGGAGGTTTTGCTCGGGGTGACCTTCGTCGGCCCCGGAGTCAGCGAGTTGCTGCACTCGGCAACCGTCGCGGTCGCCGGCGAGGTCCCGCTCAAGCGGCTCAGGCACGCCATCGCCTGCTTCCCGACCGTCAGCGAGATCTGGCCCTTCCTCCTTGCCGCCTACCACCGCGACCGCGCCTGAGCAGTGGGAGGGCACCTCAGAGCGCGGGCGCCGAGGGGCACGGTTGCTGGGCCGGGTCGGCCGAACGCGGGAGGGGCCGTCGTGGCTACTCACGCTGAGCGGTAGCGGCGGCGGCATCGTGGAGACGCGCGACTACTTGTGCGTGCCCTCAGGACGCCATCGCGCCCCGGCGCGGGTAGGCATCCAGGGGCGTGGCGGTGGGCGAGCGGTCGGCCGGTGGGGCCGCTAGGCATGGTAGGCCGCGGAGATCTGACCGACCAGGACGGCGAACGGCATGTCGAGGGCGGCGTAGAGGGCGCCGGCGTCGGGGGAGGCATTGTCGGCCAGGGCCTCGACCATGAGGGTGGCGTTGTCGCTGACGATGACGCCCGCCTGCTGCATGCGCAGCAGTCCGGCCTCGCGCTTGGCCTGGCTGAAGGTGCCGGAGGCGTCCACAGCGACGAAAGCGTCGTAGCCTGCCGTGGACCGATCCAGCGACATGGGGTGCTGCCAGCATCACGACGCTGGCGGAAACCACCGTGGTCCGGCAGCGACGTGGGCCCTCAGTACACCTTCGTCCTGCAGCACAGGTGCCCGACACCCAACATGCTGGCGTTGGCGGTCCTGTGCGACGGGACGAGCTGTCGGGGACGGGGAAGGTCGAGCCGACGTTGCTCGACCGGGCGGTCGGAGGAGCCCCATGTGGTCATTCTGACTGCCCGGAGCTGCCCAACGCAGCACCCGGGCGCCTCGTCAGAAGAGCGCGAACGCTTACGCGTGGATTCGGCGGCCCCCAGGGCGGCTGTGTTCCTCCAGGTGTCCGAGAGCGGTGGCGGGCAGTTGCCGCTGCGCGGCCAGGAGGAGCACCGTGACTGCCGGCAGATCGATACCCATCAGGTCGGCAATGGCCTGCGGTGTCATCCGCATCCGCCACCGCAGGAGTGCGGCATCCGCGGCGTCATGAGGGAGGGCGCGGTACAACTGGACCACCGCGGGGTGCGGCTCGCCCGTCACAGGCTCTGGGCCGACGTGACCACCAGCGCGTTCGAGCGACTGTGAGCCCTGCCGAACCCTGGATGATCAGCGGAGAGACCGGCAAGGTTCGACGTGCGCCGCCCCGCTTGATGGGCGAGCCTTGACCCAAGGAGCCTTTCGCGTCTCGCCACGCCCGTGCCCGGGTAAGGAGGCACATGGTGTCCGACACTCTCGCCCGGCTGTCCGCGTCCGGGGTGTCGATCTGGTTGGACGACCTGGGCCGACAGCGACTGGTAGGCGGCAGCCTGGGCAGGCTCGTCGCGTACCGGAACGTCGTCGGCGTTACCACCCACCCGACGATCTTCGCAAGGGCCATGGAAACCAGCGACTGCTATGGCGACCAGATCGCCGACCTCTCGTTGCGCCAGGTCGGGGTGGAGGAGGTGCTGCGCGCGCTGACCACGTTCGATGTGCGCCGGTCCTGTGATGTGCTGCGACCGGTGTACGAGGCCAACGGAGGTGTGGACGGGCGGGTCTCGATCGGGGTCGACCCGCGGCTGGCACATGACACCGCGCGCACCATCGCCGAGGCCCGGGCGCTGTGGTGGCTGGTGGACCGGCCTAATCTGTTCGTCAAGACCCCCGCGGTCAAGCAGGGCCTGGAAGCGATAAGCGGATGTCTGGCCGAAGGCCTCAGCATCAACGTCACGCTGCTGTTCTCCCTGGACCGCTACGGCGCGGTGGCGGAGGCGTTCCTGACCGGGATGGAACGCGCACAGGACGCCGGGCGCGACCTGTCCAGGACCGCGTCGGTGGCGTCGTTCTTCGTCTCGCGGGTGGATACCGACATTGACCGGCGGCTTGACCGGTTGGGCGGCTTCCGGCCCGCCGCGCTGCACGGGTGTGCGGCCATCGCCAACGCCCGCATCGCGTACGAGCACTACGAACGCATGCTCGCCACCGGGCGGTGGAAGCAGCTGGAGCGGGCCGGCGCCAGGCCACAGCGGCTGCTGTGGGCGTCCACGGGCGTGAAGGACCCGGCATACGACGCCACGCGGTACGTCGTGGACCTGGTCGCCCCGGGCGTGGTCAGCACCATGCCGGAGGCGACACTGAACGCTGCCGTCGAGCACGGCGCGGTTCTGGTTGGCAGTATCCGCGACACCTATGGCGGAGCGCACAAAAGCTGGAGGAACTCGCCGCCCTCGGCGTCGATGACGCCGACGTCGTGCAGGTGCTGGAGGACGAGGGCATGGAGAAGTTCGACGCCAGCTGGAATGAGTTGGTTGAGAAACTCGCGGTCAGCCCGCACGAATCCGACAGCGGCCAGCCCCGCGGCACAGACCGCAGCAGGGAGAAGGTGTGATGGCGCAATCCACGTTCGTGATCGTCGGGGCGAGTCTGGCCGGAGCCAAGGCCGCTGAAGCGCTACGCGGGAACGGCTTTGACGGCCGGATCCTGCTCATCGGGGACGAGCCGGACCCACCGTATGAGCGTCCGCCGCTGTCCAAGGGTTACCTCATGGGCAAGCAGGACCGCGAAACGATCTTCGTCCATCCGTCGCAGTGGTATGCCGATCAGGGCATCGATCTGCGGCTGAACACCATCGTCACGGCCATCGACCGCGATCGGAAGGCGGTCACCGTCTCCGGTGGCAAGACGATCGGCTACGACAAACTGCTGCTGGTCACCGGCGCCTCCCCGCACCACCTGGCCGTACCGGGTGCGGACCTCGACAGCGTGCTTTACCTGCGCCGCGTCGGCGACTGCGAGCGCATCCAACGCACCTTCCGCTCCGCGTCCCGCATCGTCCTCGTCGGCGGGGGCTGGATCGGCCTGGAGGTGGCCGCCGCCGCACGGGAGGCAGGCGTCGAGGCCACCGTGCTGGTGGCAGGCGAACTGCCACTGCTGCGCGTCCTGGGCCCGCAGATCGCGCCCGTCTTCGCCGACCTCCACCGTGAGCACGGCGTAGACCTGCGGCTCGGTGCGCGGGTCACCGAGATCGTCGGCGAGAGCGAGAAGGTCGCGGGCGTTCGGTTGGCCGACGGCACCCGCATTGACGCGGACACGGTCGTGGTGGGCATCGGCGCCGCTCCCAACACCCAACTGGCCGCCGAATCCAGTCTGCAGGTCAACAACGGCGTCGTGGTCGACGCCTCCCTGCGGACCTCCGACCCGGACATCTACGCGGCCGGCGATGTGGCCAACGCCCTTCACCCGATGTTGGGCAAGCACATCCGCGTGGAGCACTGGGCCAATGCCCTTCACCAGCCTGGGACGGCCGCGCGGTCGATGCTGGGCGAGCCCGCGTTCTACGACCGCGTCCCGTACTTCTTCACCGACCAGTACGACCTGGGCATGGAGTACGCGGGCTACGCCGAGCCCGGTAGTTACGAGGACGTGGTGGTGCGCGGCGATCTCGCAAGCCGGGAGTTCATCGCCTTCTGGTTGGCCGACGGTCGCGTCCTGGCCGGCATGAACGTCAACATCTGGGACGTCAACGACGCGATCCAGCGCCTGGTCCGCTCCGGCGAGAAGATCAACCGGGACAGGCTCGCCGACCCGGATTTGCCGCTGGAACAGCTGACTGCCGGGTGACGTACGGCCGCGGGCCGCTTCACGGGCTCGTCGGGCGCCCGCCCGCAGGGATGGGCAAGCCGGCGATGCCCCGGCGAGGCTGAGTCCCCTGTTTCATGCCCTCTCGCTCCGGCCGGTCGCGGTGCTTCAGCCAGCTCCGCATCGGTCAGGTCCGACGGATACCGGCGTTGCCGATACGGACGGTTGCCCGCGTTCCCATACACATGCGCGAGGCAATCACGCGACCGGGCAGCCGAGTTGGACTCCACCCGCAGCGGCACGGAGGACTGCGACACCAGGGCCTCCTGGAACCTCGAACGGCGCGGCATCGACGGCACCGCCCCCACCAGTCGCTCCACCAACGACCTCCCCAAGCCGCGGAGACCGGCCGGGGAGCCCCCGTAGCCCCGCTCGGCAACCGCGTCCTGCGCACCCAGCAGCCGGGAGGGCGGCACTCCGCGGCTTCCTCGGCGTCGCGGTCGATCGACGCGGTGGATTCGAGTTCGATCGCGTAGCTACGCGCTACTGGTTCGATCAGCGGCACCACCCGGTCCCGTACCCGATGTGAGCCGCCGAGTCCCTGGATCACATGACCGGGGGTGCGTCGGACCGACAGGCGATCGCGGCTCCGGCGCGCATGACGCCACCAGTGCGGGCGTCGGCTGACGGTGCAGCAGGTCTTCGGTCGGGTCGAAGTGCAGTGTTTGTCTGCCTTCGCCTGCGGTCCAGTACGGACACCGCAGAGACTCTCCTGTCTCCACGCGTACGGTACCCGCCACCGCAGTGAAACAACGAAAACTTCGCTGCGGGATTCGTTTCGCTGAATGGAATCTACTGACCCCCACCTAAAGTGACCCACCGGGTTACGCCCCTTCAAATCCCCCCGGGAGGGGGCATAACCCGGTCGCCTGGCTGCCTGAAACTGGCCGATCCCGGATTGGTCTTGGATCACACCCGCCCGTGCGGCGGGGAATGCGTAGAAGGAACGATGATCATGAATGCGAACTCCTCTGTGCTGGTCCGGCGGGCGCGCACGGGCCTGGCCGCTGTCGCCGTTGCCGGAGCACTGGGACTCCTCAGTGCGTGCGGCGGATCGTCACAGCCCAAACCAGCGGGCGCACTGAGTCCCGGCACTGGCCAGACCCTGCCTGGAACGCCCGGTGTCTCCGGAACGGGCGGTACGGTCACCCCACCACCAAGCACGCCGTCGACCTCACCTACCGCCAGCCAATCGTCCGCTCCGGCGGCCGCCAACGCGGTGACGATCAAGAACTTTGCGTTCTCCCCGGCCAAACTGACGGTCAAGACGGGCACGAAGGTGACCTGGACCAACACCGACCCCGACACTCACACCGTCACCAGCAAACAAGGATCGGGCGGGCCGCTGAAGTCGGCAGGCCTGGCCACCAACGCCACCTACAGCTACACCTTCACCAAACCCGGCACCTACGCCTACTACTGCTCCATCCACCCGTTCATGACCGCCACCGTGGAGGTGACCCCATGACCGAACCGACACACGACTCGAACGGCGACGGCGAGCACGGTATGACTCGCCGTCAGCTCATGCGGCACTCTGCCTGGTTCGGTGGCGCCGTAGTCCTGACAGTCACCGGGGGAGCAGTGATCAGCCATATCGCCGGTTCGCCGGACCCCACCCCGGCAGGCAGCGCAGACCTGCGATTCGTGCAGGTCTCCGACAGCCACATCGGCTTCCATGGCCCGCCCAACATGAATGTCGCCGGAACGCTCACCGCAGCGCTCAACCAGGTCAACTCACTCGGATTCCGCCCCGACTTCGTCATGCACAGCGGCGACCTGACACACCTTTCCACCCCCGCCCAATTCGACCAGGTAAAGCAGATGCTGTCGCAGCTGCGCACAGACCGGATCTTCACCGTGCCGGGCGAGCACGACTCGATCGGAGACAACGGACGCGCATACCGACAAACCTTCGCCAAAAACACCCTCGGCGACGGCTGGTACAGCTTCGACACCCATGGTGTGCACTTCATCGCGCTGGTCAACACTCTGCACCTTGAGCAACTCGGCCACCTGGGCAGCGATCAGATCGACTTCGTCCGCAAGGACATCGCCGGCCTGTCATCGGACACCCCAATCGTCGTCTTCAGTCACATCCCGTTGTTCGCGATGTATCCGAAGTGGGGCTGGGGCACCGACGATGCGGTGCAGGTGCTGTCGATGCTGCGCCGTTTCTCCTCAGTCACGTGCCTCAACGGGCACGTCCACCAGCTGTTCGCCAAGACCGAGGGCAACATCACCTTCCACTCGGCCGCCCCCACCTGCTACCCGTTTCCCAAACCCGGCCAGGGCCCGGGCCCCATTCCGCAGGTGCTGCCCGCCGGACGCCTCAAGGACGCACTTGGCATCCGCACCGTCAACTACCGGCAGGGCAGCCACGCACTGGCGGTCAAGGACGAGAAACTCACATGAAAACCTGGAGTCCGCCCGCCCTCGCATTGCGCTTGGTGCTCGCCGCCACGCTCGCGGCAAGCGGATACATCCACGCCCAGCTCTACATCGACGGATACCGCTTCATCCACGTCATCGGCCCGCTGTTCCTGCTGCAGGCCAGCGCCGCCTTCGCAGTTGCCGCACTTCTCCTGTTGGCGGCACCCCTGATACTCCGAATCGCCGCTGCCGCAATCGCCATTGGCGCGCTCGCCGGGTTCGCCACATCCCGCACCATCGGATTGTTCGGGTTCACCGAACGCGGCCTGCAGCCCGCCCCGCAGGCGCTGCTCAGCCTCATCGCCGAGACGCTCACCCTGCTGACTGTCGTGGCCTGGCAGGCGTTCGAGGTCCGGCGACACCGTCGCACCCGGCCGCACCATGACGAGACCAGCCGAGTGCGGCCCGACCTCCGCACCGCGGCACCGGACAGCTGAATCAGACACCGACGCGCCTCCCACGCAGCGGACACCACCCAGCGCGGCGGCCCACCCGCCGGCTGACAAGTGGCAGGCTGGCTATCGAAGAGGGAGCGTGGACAGGAAGCGTGCGCATCATGCGCTGGCCGCGTGTCCGCGCGAACGGCAAAAATTTTTTAGACAGCGCACCGGACTGAGTTACTGGGCTCGAATTTCTTGCACGGGCCACGGGATGCATGCATTTTTGGGCTGACGTGATTTTGTTACCCTGAGACGCGCCCTGACGGTTCGCGACGCCAGCACAATAGGTGGTCACGAGCAGGACCGATGCGCGATTCGACCGTGCGTGTCGGTCTAAAACCAGAGCGGTTATCGGGTTTTGTTTTCGAGCGACGGGCGGACACGTCGATTCCAGGGCACCCCTCGAGGCTTGAGTGCCGTCTGCCGCACTTCGCCACTCCACCTGTAGGAATATCCCGAACATTTCGATCAGAAACGGGGCCTGCGCATGGGATGGCTCGCCTTCGGTTACTTCATGTCGTAAGTTCCGTACGCCATGCTGGTGAAGGCACTGGCCGGCGGAGTGACTCCGCTGTCGGGGAAGCCGCAGCCTTGATAACTGCGCATCGCCGCGCGCGAGGGCCACCTCCGCTGCAGGTTCCAGCCCGCACAACGCGCTCCGATCGCCGTCGTGCACCTGCGAAGGGCCGCTCTTCGGCGATTCCCGCCCGCTCGCCCTCGTCGTCCCGGCCGATGCCGTAGGCGGTCCGAAGACCCGGGCACCTATGGCTCTACGAACACGGCCCCTCCTTCACCTGGGTCGGCATGTCGCTCTCATCGGCCGTCCGGCCGAACCGCTCTCCTTGATTCGCGTACCTGCTGGCGCGCCGACTGGACCCGGCAGGGACTCTTCGGACGTACTGGCGAGATCGACCCGAAACGCCTGGAGATCCTGTTGAGAAACCCTCGCCTCGCGACCGCCTCGGTCGCCGCTGACGCCATGCGCGCCACGGTGCACAACGGTTGCTCCGGCGGCGGAAGGACGACGAATGCCGTGAGCCCGCAGCCCGCACCGGCGGCGGTCGCATCCGCCCGCACCGATCCTCGCTTTGTCTCCGGGCCGTCGGCCCGAACCACCGGCACTCCCAGCGCCGCGCTCGGCACCACGTGGTGTGCCGTCCAGCTCCAGGGCGGCAAAATCGAGAGCGGGGGCGGCTGATCACGTGGACGGCGTCGCACACCCTGCCAACCACCGACGGCTCTACGGCGTCCTGTGGATGCTCCTGCCCGTGGCGGTCACGGTCGGCCTCTACTGGTATGGCCGGGTACACACCCCCGCCTACGAGAACAGCCTCTTCGGGCAGCGCGGCGACGACGCCAGACTACTCAAAGCCCAACTCGGCTCCGCACTGCTGGGCCTGGCGCTGATTCAGCTACTTCTCGCCCTCTGGATGTACGGCCGCCTGCCCGCACTGCGAACCGCACCGCACCGGGTCAACACGACGCACCGCCTCATCGGTCTGACCGCCTTCCTCCTCTCCCTCCCCATCGCTCGGCACTGCATCACCACCTACGGCGTCCAGCTGACCGACACCCGCCTGGCGCTGCACTCGCTCACCGGCTGCTTCCTCTACGGGGCCTTCGTCGCCAAGGTCATCGTGGTCCGCCACCGCCACTGGCCCAGCTGGGCACTCCCTCTGGCTGGAGGCACCCTCGTCACCGCGATCGCCCTGATCTGGTACGCCGCCGCCCTCTGGTACCTGAACGGCTTCCAGGCACCCGGCCTGTGAGCAGAGCGCGAGACGTCTCTCCCGACGGCCAACGGCGGCCCCGGCCGGACCGACAACATCGCGGTGAGCGACACGCTGCCCAGTGACACCCTGTACTTGGGCGGTGCCTCCCGGTTCGGGCGAGGTCAGGCAAGGCTGGGGACATGAAGTCAGCCCTGCCCGCCCCTCTCAAGGGGTCCAGAGCCACCTTGGCCTGCAGCAAGGCCAGCCGAGCGGTGTCATGCTGCCGATCCACTGGGGAACATTCCACCTCTGGTTGCATCCCTGGGCCGAGCCTGGCGAGTGGACGCTGGCCGCAGCCGGGTCGGTCGGACAAGCAGTCGCCGTCCCCGTTCCAGGCCAGCCCTTCGAGCCCGCTGGAGACCTCCCCACGCGCCCCTGGTGGCGGGATGTGTCCCTGCCGCTGAACCGCGAGCGGCCCGTTCCGGAGTTCACCCCGGAGGCGTCTCATGACGACCTCGACCTTGTGGGAGAGCGCTGACCGTGGATGAGCTGAAGCGCGTGACGGAAGTCCTTGCAACCATGTCGGAGGCCGAGCGGGAGCAGGCCCTGTTGTGAGGCAGAGCCCCAATCCTGCTCAGCGGCCGCCTTCGGATCACCGGAGGAGGGCCGCGGGCGCGGTGACTGGCGGTTCGGCCGTCATCGCGCCCGCGGTGGTGTCCTCGTTTCCAGTTCTCAGGCGATATGTCAGGCGCCCGGCACCGGGAACGGGTCGAGGTCCGGCTTGAGGACCTGGCCGGGCTTCGGCGTGACCTGGTCCACCAGGTAGGAGGTCACCAGCCCGTTGAGCGCCTTGCTCCGGCCGACCGCGCAGTGCTCGATCACGTCGACCGTGACCAGCACGGCGTTGCCGAGCTCCCGCTGCATGTTCTGGGAGAACTTGTACTGGGTGGCCGGGTCGAAGGTGTTGCCGATGACCATGACCGGGTTGGCGGTCTGCTTGTTCCACGGGCCGGGGTACTGCTCAGCGGCACGTGCGGGCGACGGCCAGGTCGCGCATGCGGGCGCGTCGTAGACCTGGTAGCGGCCGAAGGTGGGGGCGTCATGCTCCCAGGGGCGGGCCAGGTTCGCAAACACCTTGGGGTTCGTCGGGTACGGCTTGTCCTGGCAGTTGACGCCGTAGTAGGAGTCGTCGGCGGTGTACGGGGAGTCGGCGGGGGCCTCACGCAGCGCCGCCGGGACAACCTTGGTCAGCCGGTCCGCCTCGTCCGCGGATACCGTCCCTGCCCCCGCGCCGAAGCCCTGCTGCGGGTTGATCGCCTCGTGCAGGGCCTGCAACGAGCGGGCCAGCGGCGCCAGTCGGGTCTGCGCGTACAGGGCGTCGGCGACCTGGCTGGTGAAGCTGCTCAGGGTGACCTGTGAACCGCTCGGCAGGGTCACCGGGCTGGTGCGAAGGTGGTCGCGGATCGCGTCGAACTTGGCGCGGGTGTCGCCCTCGGCGAACGCACAGCGCGGCGCACCGGCGGCCTTGCACCGCTTGAGGAACTCGTCCAGGGCGAGTTCGAAGCCGCCTGCGGCGCGCTGCCGGTCGTACTCCAGGCCGCTGTGCAGGCGCAGCTGCGGGTCGACGTTACCGTCGATGATGAGGGCGCGCACCTTGTCCGGGTACATGTTGGCGTAGGTGGCGCCGATCAACGTGCCGTAGGAGAACCCGGCGAAGTTGAGCTGGGCGTCACCGACGGCCTGACGCATGCGGTCGAGGTCGCGCACCACATTGATGGTGGACATGTGCTGGATGAGCGCACCCGCGTTACGGGCGCACGCGTCGGTGTAGTCCTTGGTGGCCGCGAGCGTGCCGTCCACCTCGGCCGGCGTGACGGGCACACCGGTGATTCGACCGAAGACCGCGTCGGCCTCTTCGTTGGTCTTGAAGCACCGCAGCGGGTTGCTCCGGGCTACGCCGCGGGGATCGAAGCCGATCAGGTCGAAGTGCTCCAGTACGCGGGGCTCGAACCGGGTCGTGGTGGCCCACAGGTAACCACTGCCGCCCGGGCCGCCGGGGTTGAGGAACAGCGAACCGATGCGCTTGGCAGGGTCGCCGGCCCGCCGCCGCATCATGGCGATGCCGATCTTCTCGCCCGACGGGTTCGCATAGTCCAGTGGCACCGGGTACACGGCACAGTCGTAGATCTTGGGATCGGGCTTGGACGGGTCCGGGTTGCAGGGCGTCCAGACCACCGGGTCGACCTGCTGCCCGGTGGTGGCCGGGGCGGTCGCGGGGGTCGTTGTTCCGGCGGGCATCGCGGGTGCGGCCGACGCCGTGACGGCGCTGCCGGAAATGAGGGCGAATGCGCTGGTGAGTGCCGCCGCCAGAATTGATATGCGAGACAAGGAACCTCCTTCGATTTCTCAAACCCGGTCAGCATGGCAGTACTTGAGGGGGTGGTAAAGATCGTGTGCAAGGCGTCGGGCCGGGGGCCGTTGCGTATCGTGGCGCCCTGTCACCTGTGCCGGGTTCATGCGGTACGCGCCGTGCGGCGGGCTGACCGATGGCGGAGATGGAGCAGCGTCAACGCCTGGTGGTGGACGTCGGTTGGGGGCGGGACACGGGTCGCCGAACCGTGGGGCCCCTGGGAACTCCCGGGCTTGCGCACCATCCGCCTCGACCTGCCCACGCGGACCACCGAACTGGACCTGTCGTTCCGTCTCACTGAGCGCTACGAACCCGCCCGGCGGTCCGGCTGCCGGCCTACCGATACCAATGCGGCGTTATCGGTCTCTTGTGCGAGAGCTCATACCGGAGCGGGACGGAGGGCGGGCAAGTTTGACAACTGCCTGTCGCGGGACCTCGATTGGCGACTACTGTGTGTGGCCGGTGATCAACGCTGGGCTCATATCGTTCGAGCATGGCCGAGCGTTGACCCGAGCCTGACCGACCACCGTAGGTGCCACCGCATGAACGCCGATTCCTGGTGCCCCATGTACCGAGGACGCTGATGTCTCAACTTCGCGCACCTGAAGCGCGACCGGAACGCCGAGAGGGCGCGCGGCACGGCCGGCCGGGTGCCCGTGCCCACTCGGCCGCGGCCAGGCCGCGCGCCGCACAGCCGTCTCCTGACGCCCGCCTGCGCCCCCAGATCCTGCGTACCGCCCTGCTCCCGGCCATCGCCGTGGTGCTGAGCGGTGCCGCAGCCGTCATCTTCACCATCCGTTCCACAGGTGCCCGCCCGACCACCCAACTCTGGGCCGCGCTGGGCGGGTCCGGGGCGCTGGCCGTCGCCGCCGTGGTTGCCGCATTCCTCGGCGCCAACCGGGTCACGACCACCGTCCTCGGCCGCTGCCTGGCCCTGCGCCGTGCCAGTGCCCAGGGCCAGGCCGACCTGCAGCGGCTGGTGGAGAAGCTCCGCAATGGAGAACCGGCTCCCGCGCGGCGCCCCCCGCGGCCCGTCGCCCCCGGCAGCGACGCCTTCGACCTGCTCGCTCAGGAAATGGGCCGGTCGCACGAAGGGGCCATCGCCGCCGTCGTCCAGGCAGCACAGCTCAGCAGCAACTCCGGCGAGGAACAGCGGGTCGAGGTCTTCGTCAATCTCGCCCGCCGCCTCCAGTCCCTCGTCCACCGGGAGATCCAGCTGCTCGACGAGTTGGAGCACGAGGTCGAGGACCCCGATCTCCTCAAGGGCCTCTTCCAGGTCGATCACCTCGCCACCCGCATCCGCAGGCACGCCGAGAACCTCGCCGTCCTCGGCGGGGCCGTCTCTCGGCGCCAGTGGAGCAACCCGGTCACCATGACCGAGGTGCTGCGCTCCGCGATCGCCGAGGTCGAGCAGTATCCGCGGGTCAAACTGGTGCCGCCGATCGACGGCACCCTGCGCGGTCACGCCGTGGCCGATGTGATCCATCTGCTTGCCGAACTCGTCGAGAACGCCACCGTGTTCTCCGCCCCGCACACCCAGGTGCTGCTGCGAGCCCAGCACGTCACCGCCGGGCTGGCCCTGGAGGTCGAGGACCGGGGGCTCGGCATGCCGGGCAACGAGCAGAAGCGGATGAACGCCCTGCTCGCCGACCCCGACCAGATCAATGTCGCCCATCTGCTCCAGGACGGCCGGATCGGGCTCTTCGTCGTCGCATCGCTGGCCCGCAGGCATGGCATCGCGGTCCGGCTGCAGAGCAACATCTACGGCGGCACCCAGGCCGTACTGGTACTCCCGCAGTCCCTGCTCGGCGCCGACACCGAGGCACCCACCACGGCCGACGCCGTCCCGGTCCCGCCGCCCGGGCCCGTACACCGGCCGCCCGCCCAGGACGCCACCGCGCACCAGCGGAAACTGAGCCCGGCCCCGAACCGGCAGACCCAGGTGCCCAGTCAGCCGCTCCGCCTGCACCAAACGTCCCGGCAACCGCGAAGGCAGGGTGAGGGGCCACCGCTGCCGCTGCGCGTCGAGCGTGTCACCCGACCCAACCCCGCCGATGCCCGACCCGGCATCCAGCGCCCGGACGACGCGCTTCCGGCCCTCCAGCCGGAGCCCGGAACTGTGCGCGGCACCATGGGCCGGCCCCAACTCCCCAGGCGCGCCCATCAGGAACACCTGGTCCCGCAGCTGCGCGAAGCACCCGCCCCCCGTGCCGAGGACGAAGAACCTCCTTTGCACGACCCGGGGCTGATGGCGTCATTCCGGCGGGGCATCGAGCTCGCCGACGCCCGGAGCGAAGCGGACGCCGACACCGCACAGCCCCCGGTCGGCGCCCTCGACGCGGCCGGGCCGCCGGCCCGGCCGCCTCTCGAACCGCTGCCCGTCCGCGGAAGCACCGCGACCGCTTCCCCGCTCCCTCCCGAACCCGACCCCCTCGAAACGAATACCTTGAAGGAGTAGATGCACCATGACGACCGATATGCCGTCCGGTCAGGTCGCCGACCTCGACTGGCTGCTGAGCGGGCTGGTACAGCGTGTGCCGTACACGCGCAGCGCGGTCCTGCTCTCCGCCGACGGGCTGGTGAAGTCTCTCCACGGCATGGACGCGGACAGCGCCGACCACATGGCGGCGCTGGCCGCCGGTCTGTACTCCCTCGGACGCAGCGCCGGGGCGCGCTTCGGGGACAACGGGGCGGTTCGGCAGGTGGTGGTGGAGCTCGACTCGACGTTGCTCTTCGTCTCCACCGCCGGTTCCGGCACCTGTCTCGCTGTCCTCGCCGGACGCGAGGCAGATGCCGCGGTGCTCGGCTACGAGATGACGATGCTGGTCAAGAGCGTCCGGCCGTATCTGACGACCCCGGCCAGGCAAGCAGCCGGGGCACCGAGCACCACGGGGCTGTGATAGTGCCAGCCGCGCAGGACGGGCCGTTGCTCGACGACGCCGCGGGCCGGCTCATCCGTCCGTACACCGTGAGCAACGGCCGTACCCGTCCGACCGCCGTGCTCGATCTGCTCTCCCTGGTGAGGGCCACCGGCACCGATCCGCAGACGCATCTCGGCCCCGAGCACTCCGTGGCGCTCGGGCTGTGCGGCGGGCCCACTTCGGTGGCCGAGATCGCCGCACATCTGCGGCTGCCCGCAGTCGTCACCAAGGTGCTCGTCTCCGATCTGGTCGACTGCGGCGCAGTCACCGCGCATCCGCCCGCCTTCCATGACATGCCCACCGACCGATCTCTGCTGGAGGCAGTGCTCGATGGCTTACGACGACAGCTCTGACGGCTTCGGCACCTCAGGCGGAGGGGATGTTTCCGGGGGCCCCGAGTGCTTCCCCGTCGCGCTCAAGGTGTTGGTGGCGGGAGGCTTCGGCGTCGGCAAGACGACATTCGTGGGCGCCGTCAGTGAGATCGCGCCGCTGAGCACGGAGGAGCTGCTGACCCAGGTCAGTGTGGCGACCGACAGCCTGGAGGGTATCGAGTCGAAGACCGCCACGACGGTCGCCATGGACTTCGGCCGCATCACCCTCGACGAGCGGCACGTGCTCTATCTGTTCGGCACCCCGGGCCAGGAGCGCTTCTGGTTCATGTGGGACGAGCTCTCCCAGGGCGCGCTGGGAGCGGTCGTGCTCGCCGACACCCGGCGGCTCGAGGAGTGCTTCCCGGCGGTCGACTTCTTCGAGCGGCGAGGCATCGGATTCATCGTCGCGGTCAACGAGTTCGACGGCGCCTACCGCTACGGCCCCGGCGAGGTACGGGCCGCGCTCGACCTTCCGCCCGAGGTACCGGTCGTCCTCTGCGACGCCAGGATCGCGAACTCGGGCACCGGAGCGCTGATCACACTGGTCCAGCATCTGATCAACGCCACTCCCGACCCCGCCCCGCTCTCCACCTTCGGAGCCCATCCGTGAACGGACGCGCCAACGGCCGGCTGCTGCTGACCCCCGTCGACCGAGATGCCCCCGTCCGAGCCCAGCGGCTGCGGACGCTCGGACTCGGGGAACGGGCCGGCGGATCGTTCGACAGCTTCGACGCGTTCGCGGACAAGGTGGCCGAAATAACCGATGTTCCTTTCTCGATGGTCAACTTCATCGACGGGAACCGGCAGTTCTTCGCCGGACTGCACACGCCGACCGGTACGCACACCGGTTCCGACCTGGGCGCCATGGCCGCGGGCAGTGGCCGTGGCGGGCGGTACGTGGCCCTCGATCACGGCTACTGCCCGCACGTCGTTGCACGGCGGAAGGCGCTCGTCCTGGAGGACGTCTGCGACTACCCGAGATTCGCCGGCAATCCGGTCGTCGACGACATAGGCATCCGTTCCTATCTCGGGGCTCCGCTCATCGACCGTACGGGCATCGCGCTGGGGGCGGTCTGCGCCGTCGACACCGTGCCCCGCCCCTGGGGGCGGGCGGGTCTCGACACGATCAAGTCCCTGGCGCAGGAACTCATCGGCCACATCCACCGACGGGAGGACAAGGCCCTGGGGAGTATCGGAACGGAAAACAGCGGTAGCCGCTGATGCCACCGAAGCCGGAACTCCTGTCGATACGCCCCCCGAGGCCACTGACGACAACCGGTCCAGCCAAGCGGGAAACTGACGTGCGATCGGGCCTCAGGAGTGTCAACCTGTCCCGGGTGACCTCAACCGAGATGACCTCCATCCTGGCGGCCGCAGCTCGAAACAATGCCGACTGGTGTGCTTCGGTCTGCCGGTCCCACGGCATTCCGGGGACCTTCGGCAAGACGGCATGGAGATCGTGCGCTGAGCCGACGTCGGCCCTGGTGAGCGGCTGGCGGATATGAACTCTGGGACATGGTCTGACTATGCGACGATCCTGGCAGGAACCGAGAGACTTGGTGGGTACATGGGCAAGATGCACGCGGACGAAGCGGAGACCGACGTCGCCCTGGTCCGGCGGCTGCTGCGCGCTCAGTTCCCCCAGTGGGCGGACCTGCCGATCACCCGGCTCGCCTCCGGAGGCACGGTCAACGCGATCTACCGGCTCGGCGAGGACCTGACCGTCCGGCTGCCACTGCTCCCCGGCGGCGCCGAGGCCATCGCGCTGGAGGCACGGCTGCTCCCCAGGCTGGCGCCGCTGCTGCCGCGGCCGATCCCGGATGTGATGGCGACCGGCGCCCCGGGTGAGGGGTACCCCCTGGCCTGGGCGGTGCACCGGTGGATCGAGGGCCGCAACCCGGTCGAGGGTGACCTGGCCGAGCCCGAGCTCGTGGCCCGTGACCTTGCGGAGTTCGCGGTCGCCATCCGCAAGATCGATCTCCCCGACGGTCCGCCCGCGCACCGGGGCGAGCCGCTGATCGCCGAAGACCAGGAGATGCGGGCGGCGATCGAGGCGCTGCGCCACACCGACGAACCCTTCGACGCCGACGAGATCACCGTGGCCTGGGAGGAAGCGCTCGCGGCACCACTGTGGACGGGCCCGCCCTGCTGGACGCACTCCGACCTCATGCCGAGCAATCTGCTGCTCGCCGACGACCGCGTCTCGGCAGTCATCGACTTCGGCACCGTGGGCATGGGGGAACCGGCCACCGACCTCATCCCGGCCTGGAACCTGCTGCCCGCCTCGGCGCGGCGGGTGTACCGCGAGGCGGTGGATGTGGACGACGCGACCTGGGCCCGCAGCCGGGGCTGGGCGCTGTCCATGGCGGTCATCCAGCTGCCGTACTACCGGACGACCAATCCGATCATTTCAGCCAACGCCCGGCACGTCATCCGGGAGATACTCGGGACCTCCGCATAAGGGAGATCAGGGGAGTTCTTGGCGAACACCTCCCGCCGGCGCAGCATCAGGTGGACCTGTTCCAGCACGCAGAAGGCGTACGCCTTCCAGTCGACCGTGCCCGGCTCCAGGTACGGCGCGGAGAGCACCAGGCGCCGTCACGACCCGGTGAGCAGACCGGTGTCGATCTCGGCGGGGACCACCTCCTTCCAGCCCATCAGGTCCGGCAGTGACTTCAGGCCTTGAGGACCGGCGGGCCCTCCGGGGTGGCGCCGAAGTCGATCACCGTCACCAACTTTTTCAGGAACGGCCGTACGGTGCCGGAGCGGGTGACGAGCTGGGCCCGCCAAGCCTCCGGCCCCCGGCGCAGCCGGTCCAGCTCCGACACCCGTGCCCCGGGCGGCACTGCCGGCAGCGAGTCCAGCACCATCCGCTGATCGGTGCTCAGCAGCCCGCGGGGGGTTTACCACAGCTGGTCGTTCACGGCCTCCCGCTCCGTGCCCACCTGCCGGGCCGGCCTGGTCACGCCGGGCAGCAGCACCCGCCGCTCGCGCAGCTATCCGGCCGCCGTGTCGAACAGCGCCTTCGGCCGGTCTCCGGTCGGCCAGGCCCGCACGTCCGGCCGCTTGCCCAGCTTGTCCCGCACCTCGGTGAAGTCAAGCGCCGCAACGTGCTGACCACCTTCGACTGGTCGGCGGAGATCCTCCAGCAGTGGAACGAGGAAGTGCGTCCGCTGTTCCCCACCGCCGGCTCCGGGGCTCTGTGGCCGTCGGAACGTTCAGCCCGGGTCGGCTTCTCCCAGATGAACGCCCGTTTCCATGCCTACCGAGATGCCCTCGGCCTGGACGACGGGCTGGACTTCCACTCCTTCCGCAGGTCCTACGGCACGCACCTGACCGAGAGGCCGCCGCCGGTTGGAGGCAGTTCGGGTCCGGCTCACACAGGCCGATTCCGGCACGGCGATGGGTCTGTGTGAGCCTGCGTGAGCGCGGCGACCGTTTCACACGGGTCGTCGGCGTGAAACCGGAGCGTACGGGCGAAGTCCTGCGCGCCGAGCGGTCGCACGAATTCGGTCGACGACCCAGTCGTCGGCGCTGTCCAGCGCGCGCATCACCTCGATGGCCTCGGCGCCCCGCCCGTGCCGGGCCAGCAGCTCCGCGAGCAGGAACGGGGCGTGCCAACGGTCGCGCTCCGCGTGCTCCCGGTACGCCTCGACCGCGCCCGCCACGTCGCCGTGGGCCTCCAGCACCTCCGCCAGACGACGGACAGCTTCCGGCCGGTCCTCACCCGCCGCATAGGCGCGCAGCTCATCGATCCGCCCGTGCCGCACCAGCAGTTCGGCCAGCGGGTCACGGTTGTTAACCGGCGTGGAGCCGTACGTGCGCAGCACCTCGACCGCCTCATCCGTGCGGCCCTGCCCCTCGCGGACGGACGCCAGCAAGTTCACCGCGTTGAACGGCTCCGGGTACCGCCCGCCGCACTCCGGGCTGCCGCACCGCGCGCACGGGCACCCCGGCGCGATACGGGCCGCCAGCAGCGCCGCAACCTCCTCGCCCCGGCTCAGCCCGATACCCACCTCGACCAGAGCCTCGGCGAGGGACCAGTCCGCGACGTGCGGCAGAAGTAGCGCGTAAGTCTCCTCGCCCCGCCCGTGCCGGGCCAACAGCAGGGCCAGGTCGTGCAGCGCGAACCGCTCCCCGTCCCGTGCGAAGGGGCGGACGAGGGAGATGGCCTCCTCGCCCCGGCCCCCCGCGTCCAGCAGCCGGGCGGCCTCCGCGGCCGCGATCCACCAGCCCGTCCCGACGTACGGGGCGAGCACCCCGAGTGCCTCCTCCAGCTCGCCCCGGTCGGCCAGGAGGCGTGCCCAGGCGCGGGCGCAGAACCAGTCGCCTTCCTCCGCCAATGCCTGTGCGCGCACCACGTCGGCGTGCCCGAGGGCGAGGAGACGGTCGACGAGATCCGGCGGTATGCACTCGTCGTGCATGCGGGTCCGGCGGTCGAGTACGGCGGCGTCCATGGCCGCACCCTAACGGGCGGCTCGCGCATTGTATTTGTGCGCCCGTGCAGTACGCCTTCCCGCGCCCGACCGTCTGCTCGAACCGCTGCTGGACGAGGACATCTGCAGAGGGCGGTGAGTCAGAGTGTCTCTCGGGACGCACTCCGCAGATTCCACGGCACCGCACTCGTCCTGGGCGCGAACAAGTTCGCCCACCGCCACGGCCACGAGGGGGTGTACCGCGGTGCTGACCGCTGAGAAGCCGCCCGCCACGTCCGTACCCACCACGGCGCCGGCGAAGAAGACTTCAAGGTGACGAACAACCGGATCACCGACGTCATGGAGGTCGCCCAGCAGCAGCGGCGCGATCGACACCCAGGGCGCCCAGCCCAGCCCAGCCCAGCCCGGCACGGTCGTCTCCAGTGCAACGCGCGAGGGTTCAAGCCCGTCCGGCACGATCAGGCCCGTCCGGTGATGGAGGACACAGCGGCCCCCGGACGCCCCCGGTCACCGCATCCCACCCCCCGGCACTCCCGTACTGCCCCGTAACACCACCTCACCCTCCACCCGCAGCACCCGGGCCCGTCTCCCGGCCCCCACCTCCCGCAGCGCCAGGGCGATCGCGTTCTCGCCCATCGATGTCAGGGGCAGCGCCACCGTCGTGAGCGGCGGCGACAACTCCTGTACCAGCGGGATGTCGTCGAACCCGGCCAGCGACACATCCTCCGGCACCCGTGCCCCCGCCTCCCGCAGCGCCGCCAACGCCCCGACCGCCATCACATCGGTCACCGCGAAGACACACGTCGGCCGGGCGCGGGACGGCGCCCGCGCCGCGGCGAGCAGCAGCCGCCGCGCCGCCTCGTACCCGCCGTCACGGGTGAACGCCCCCTCCATCACCTGGTCGAGCCCGATGCCCGCCTCGGCGAGCCCCTCCCGGAACCCTGCCAACCGGTCGGAGACCGTCGTCAGCTCGGGCGGCCCGCTGAGAACCGCGAATCTCCGATGCCCCAGCCCCACCAGTGCACGGGCCAGTGCAGCCGCCCCCGCCCGGTTCTCCGGCTGAACGGTGTCCACCCGCAGACTGCGGTGCCGGCTGACGACCGCCACCCGCCCGCCGGCCCTGACATACGGCTCCAGCTCGGTATCCATGGCCCGTTCCCACGCGCGGTCCTGGAAGCCCGAGCCGATCAGCAGGATCGCCCGCGCGCGCTGAGCCCGCAGCATGGAGACGTAACTGATCTCCCGCGCCGGCTCCCGGAACGTGGAGGCCAGCATGACGAGCAGCCCCCGTTCCGCAGCCGCCCGCATCACACCGCTGGAGATCGCGGCGAAGTACGGGTCGCTGACGTCATGACAGATGACGCCCACCGTACGGTTGTTGGCCGCGCTGGCGAGTGCCTGTGCATGTGCGTTGGGGATGTAGCCGAGCCGTTCCGCCGCCGCGTGCACCCGCTGTCGCAGATCGTCGCGGACCGTGGCCGTACCGTTGAGCGCCCGCGAAGCGGTGGCCGGTGAGACGCCGGCCTCCCGTGCCACGGCGTCGAGCGTCACATGGGCCGTGGCCGCGACGGCGCGGCGCGCTCCCGGACGGTCCCGCGTCGCCCGTCCGCTGGTCACGCGATCACTCAACTCGACCCCCAAGGGCGCGGTGGCGGCAGGGTCCCGAAACTTCAGGACGACCTATTGACCGTGCGTGCAGGCAGTCATTAGCGTGGCGGCACCTTATCAGAAAGCGCTTTCTGAAAGCGCCTTCTCCGTCATCGCAGGATCGCACAGCTCTCCACAACTACCACCGAAGTGCATGGAGTTCACCGTGAGCCAGAGCGCGTTGACCAGAAATCCCGCCGAAGTGGCGGGTGTTGCCCGGCGGGCTGGGCCGTCCGCGGGGGAGCGACTGGCGCGGGCGGCCGAGCAGAGCTGGCGCCCGGTCGCCCTGCTGCTGGTCTGCTTCGTCGTCTGGTGGGTGATCTCAGCAGCCGAGCTGGTGGAGTCGTATCTCGTGCCGTCGCCCGGTGCGACGCTCGATGTCCTTACGGGGAAGACGAGTTATCTCTGGCAGCACAGCTGGGTGACCACGTACGAGACGCTGCTCGGCTTCGTGATCGCCGTGGCCGTCGGCGTGCTGGCGGCCGTGGTCATGGTGTACTCCTCGACCGTCGAGCGCACGCTCTACCCCATTCTGCTGTTCGCCCAGGTCGTACCGAAGATTGCGATCGCGCCGCTGTTCGTGGTCTGGCTCGGCTTCGGCATCGCGCCGAAGATCCTCATCGCCGTCCTGATCGCCTTCTTCCCGGTGGTGATCTCCATGGTGACGGGACTCAAAGCGGTCGACCCGGAGATGCTCCAGCTGTCGGCGACGATGGGTGCGAAGCCCTGGCAGACCTTCCTCAAGATCCGTTTCCCGGCGTCCCTTCCGCATCTCTTCTCCGGTCTCAAGGTCGCGGTCACCCTGGCCGTCACCGGAGCCGTTGTCGGCGAGTTCGTGGGCGCCAACGAGGGGCTGGGCTATGTGATCCTGCAGGCCAACGGCAACCTCGACACACCGATGCTGTTCGCCGGGCTGCTGGTGATGTCCCTGATCGGCGTCGTCCTCTTCGTTGCCGTCGAGATCGCCGAGCGGCTCCTGCTGCCCTGGCACGCCAGCCGCCGCGACGCGCCGGCCACCACCTCGTACTGAACGCCACTCCGTCCCGTACCGAGCGCCACCCATTGATTGCTGTCACGGACCCCGTTGCGAGAAGGGCCAGCCCATGCACGCGCGCAGACTCCTGATCGGTGTCGTACCTCTCGTCCTGCTGGCCACGGCCTGCGGCGGAAACGACGCGTCGACCTCCACCAGTGACTCGGGCAAGAAGCTGGACAAGGTCACGCTGACGCTCAACTGGTATCCGTACGGCGAACACGCGCCGTTCTACTACGGCAAGCAGCAGAAGATCTTCGAGAAGCACGGCATCGACCTGACGATCCAGGCGGGCCAGGGCTCGCAGAAGACGGTGCAGGCGACCGCCGCCGGGCAGACCGACTTCGGCTGGGCCGACACCCCGGCGCTGCTGGCCGCGGTCGACCAGGGGGTGCAGGTCAAGAGCCTCGGCGTCTTCCTGCAGACCACCCCCGCGTCCGTGCAGTCCTTCGACTCCAAGGGCATCGGGTCACCCGCCGATCTGAAGGGGAGGACGATCGCCGGGACGGCCGGTGACGCGCTCTCCAAGACGTTCCCGATCTTCCTGAAGAAGAACAACATCGACGCGTCGGAGGTGAAGGTCCAGAACACCGACCCGGCGGGCAAGATCGCCGCGGTGATCTCCGGGAAGACCGACGGACTGCTCGGCTACGCCAGCGACCAGGGCCCGACCATGCAGGAGAAGGCCAAGAAAACCGTCTCGTATCTGCGCTTCTCCGAGAACGGGCTGAACTTCTACTCCAACGGTCTGCTCGCCGGGCAGAAGCTTCTCGCCTCCAGGTCCGAGCTGGCAGGCCGCATGGTGCAGGCGGTCAGCGAGGCATGGGCCGCCGCGGCCAAGGCGCCCGAGCCTGCGGTCGCGGCCATGGACGGGGCGTCGGAGCAACTGCCGCCGAAGACCGTGCTCGCGGAGCAGTTCAGGACGACGCTCACCCTGCTGCACACCACGTCGACCGAGGGCAAGGCACCCGGGGTCAACGACGAGGCGGACTGGCAGCAGACCATTGATGTCTTCGCCGAGGCCGGAATGGTCAGCAAGCCCAAGTCCGTGGCGGAGTACTGGGACGCGAAGACGGCGCTGAAGGGATGACGATGCCGAAGCAGGACGCGAAGCCCCGGGACCCGCTCGGTGCGAGCGACCGTCGCGCCGTCACCCCGGCCGTCGGCGTGTCGGACGTCTCGGTCCGGTTCCGCGGCAAGAACCGCGATGTCACCGCCCTGCGCGAGGTCTCGCTCGACGTGGCGCCGGGCGAGTTCGTCGCCCTGGTCGGACCGTCCGGATGCGGCAAGTCGACGCTGCTGAAGCTGGTCGCCGGACTGCTGAAGCCGTCCTCGGGCGAGGTCCGGCTCGGCGGCGAACGGGTCAAGGGCCCACGGCACGACATCGGTTACGTCTTCCAGCGAGCCGCCCTCCTGGAGTGGCGTTCCGCGCGCCGCAACATCCTGCTGCAGGCGGAGATCCGGAAGATGCCCGCGGCCAGGGCGCGCGACCGGGCCGACGAGCTGATCCGGATGACCGGGCTCGGCGGCTTCGAGGACGCGTATCCGCACGAGTTGTCCGGCGGGATGCAGCAACGGGTGGCGCTGTGCCGCGCGTTGCTGCACGAACCGCCGGTGCTGCTCATGGACGAGCCGTTCGGCGCGCTCGACGCCCTCACGCGTGAGCAGATGAACATGGAACTGAACCGCATCTGGCGGGAGACAGGCACCACCGTGCTGCTGGTCACCCACTCGATCTCGGAGGCGGTCTATCTGGCCGACCGGGTGGTGGTGATGAGCCCACGGCCCGGCACCATCACCGAGATCATCGAGGTGGGGCTGGACGCGGAACGGGAGTACGGCGAGACGGTGGGCCGCCCGGAATTCCGGGACGCGGCGGCCCACATTCGCGATCTGCTCGGCGCGGCGTCCGCCCACGACTGATCGGGGCGGTCCGCCCCGCCACCACACGAGGGCGCCCGGGCCCGCACGGCAAGGCGCCCGGCGCGGTACCGCTGTTACGGCCCGATCCGGCCGCGGCCTGCGGCGTTCCGGGCCGCCTCTCAGTGTGGTGGTGAACTTCCCGTCGGACAGCTTGCGCAGCCAGCCCCGCTCGGCCGGCCGGTTCAGCTTCGAGCGCATCGCCTCAGAGCGGGCCGGTTCGGTGGCGATCCCCAGCTCGCGGCAGATCTGCTTGACCATGACCGGCCCGTCCGCCCGCCGCACCACATCCGTGATCCGCTGGTAGTCCTCGGGCAGTACCGTCTCGTCGGCGCGCCGCTCGTGCTGCGGCACCAGCAGCACCGCACGGCCCGCGACCTGCCCGGCGGCCCGGGACAGCGTTGCTTCCTGCTCCGTCTCGGCGTGCAACTGCTCGGCCGGCCGACGCGCGACCCGCTCGGCGACGGTGAGCTCCTCAAGCTCCTCCCGCACTGCCTGGAGCTGCTGGCTCAACTTCTCGACCTGCAACTCCAGTTCGGCCCTGCGGGCCGTGATCAGCTCACGAAGGTCCGGCTCCGCGTCCAAGGCCACCTGACACATCCCGCCCGGATCGTACGGACGGACACCGCGCACACGCCGGAGAATCCGTGGACCTGTGATCGCCGAGGATTCCAGGCGACCTTGAGCTCCGACAGCCGCTCGCGACCAGAACGAGCAGTCGATCAATGACGCACACCAGCACCGTGACCAGCGGCTCAGGGTGGTGGATCCGCACTGGTCGACCGTCGCTGTCTTCACGTAATCCCAGCCTGGTATCCGCCTGTTGACGCCGACTAGATACTGAGTGTAGACACTGAGGTATGACCGTTCCTCTTGCGCTCCTCGGACTCCTCGAACGGGAGTCGAGCCACGGCTACGACCTCAAGCGCGACTACGACACCTACTTCGGCCGGGGTAAGCCGCTGCCCGCCGGGCAGGTCTACTCGACCCTGGGCCGACTCGCCCGCGACGGAAAGGTCGAGGGCGGCGAGACCGAGCCCGGGTCGGGGCCGGACCGCAAGCGCTACGTGATCACCGAGCTGGGGGTCACGCAGGTTGAGACCTGGCTGACCGAGCCGGTCGCGGGCGAACCGCACCTGCAGACGGTGCTGTTCACCAAGGTCGTACTGGCGCTGTTGCTGGAGCGCGACCCCCGCGCGTACCTCGACATCCAGCGCGCCGCCCACATGGAGCGGATGCGGGAGCTGACCGAACTGCGCCGGACTGGCAGCACGATCGACTCGCTGCTCGCCGACCACGGCGTGTTTCACCTGGAAGCCGATCTGCGGTGGATCGACCTGACCGTGGCGCGGCTCGCCGCACTGACAGCGGAGGTGCGCTCATGAGTTCGGACGAAGGCTTCCTCGTAGAAGCGCGGGACGCCGTCCTGTCGTTCGGGCAGACGCCCGCGCTGCAGGGCGCGAACCTCTCCGCCGTCGGCGGCGAGATCCTCGCCGTCACCGGCCCGAGCGGCTCCGGCAAGTCCACGCTGCTGCACTGCCTCGCCGGGATCCTCGTACCCGACTCCGGCGAGATCTGGTTCGACGGCCGCCGCATCGACACCCAGCGCGAGCCCGAGCGCAGCGCGATGCGCCGGGACCGCTTCGGCTTCGTCTTCCAGTTCGGTCAGCTCGTCCCTGAGCTGACCGCCGAGGAGAACGTCGCCCTGCCGCTGCTGCTCGCCAAGTCCCGCAGGGCGAGCGCGCTGGCCGAGGCGCGGTCGTGGTTCGGGCGGCTCGGCCTGGACGGTCTCGAGGGGCGCCGGTCCGGCGAGCTCTCCGGTGGACAGGCACAGCGTGTCGCCCTGGCCCGCGCCCTGGTCTCCCGGCCGAAGGTGCTGTTCGCCGACGAGCCGACCGGGTCGCTCGACTCGCTCACCGGCGAGCACGTGATGGACCTGCTGGTCGCCTCCGTACGCGAGGAGGGCACCACCGTCGTCCTCGTCACCCACGAGCCGCGGGTGGCCGCCTACGCGAACCGCGAAGTCATCGTCCGCGACGGCAAGGTGACGCCGCTGTCCGTCGAACGGCTCGCCTCGTGATCCGCCTCGGCCTGCGCCTCACCCTGAGCGGCGGCAGGGAGGCCGCCTCCCGCCTCGCCGTCATCGCGGCCGCCGTCGCCCTCGGCGTGGGCCTGCTGCTGAGCATCCTGGCGGCCATCAACGCCACCGCTGCCCAGAACAGCCGGAACGCCTGGCTCAACACCGGCTCCGGCAAGAGCGCGTCGAGCCAGTCGGCAGCGAAGGCGGACACGGACCCGCTGTGGTGGCTGCTCAGGGCGGACCACTTCGAAGGCCAGGTCATCGGCCGCGTCGACGTCGCTGCCATCGGCCCGAACTCGCCGGTCCCACCGGGCCTTTCACGCCTTCCCGCACCGGGCGAGTTCTACGCCTCACCCGCCCTCAGTAAGATCCTCCACTCCACCCCGGCCGCCGAACTCGCCGACCGCTACCCCGGCCACGAGGTCGGCACGGTTGGCAAGGCGGCGCTCCCGGGCCCCGACTCCCTGGTCATCGTCATCGGCCACAGACCCGACCAGCTCGCGAAGCAGCACGACGCCACCCAGGTCACCTCGATCACCACCGTCAACCCCAGCAACTGCAACGGCACGAACTGCACGGTCAGGGCGGGCATCGACAACAGGGGCACCAAGCTCATCCTCTCCGTCGTGGGTACTGCCCTGATCTTCCCGGTGCTCATCCTCATCGGCACGGCCACCCGGCTGGCAGCCGCCCGCCGTGAGCAGCGCTTCGCCGCGATGCGCCTGGTGGGCGCCACGCCGCGCCAGATCTCGATGATCTCGGCCGTCGAATCGACGGTCGCCGCGGTGATCGGCATGGCCGTCGGCTTCGGTCTCTTCTACCTGTTCCGTACGCAGCTGGCGGCGGTCAACCTCACGCGTACGCCGTACTTCGCCAGCGATCTCACGCTCCGGGCCGTCGATATCCTGCTCGTCGCCATCGCCGTCCCGGTGGGGGCCGCGATCGCGGCCCGGATCGCCCTGCGCCGCGTGCAGGTCTCCCCGCTCGGGGTCACCCGGCGCGTCACGCCGCGCCCGCCGCGGGTCTACCGCGTGATCCCGCTGGCCGCCGGTATCGCCGAACTCTCGTACACCATCGGCCGGGTGCCCAGGGGCACCAACGGCCAGATCTGGGTCTTCGTCCCGGGAATCCTGCTGGTCCTGACCGGACTCGTCATCGCCGGCCCCTGGCTGACCATGGCCGGAGCCCGCGTCCTGGCCCGGTTCACCAGCCGACCCGCGCTGCTCGTCGCGGGTCGGCGGCTCGCGGACGACCCGAAGGCCGGCTTCCGCGCGGTCAGCGGGCTGGTCCTCGCCCTGTGCGTCACCAGCGCGGCCGTCGGGATCATCGGCTCGCTGAACGCCGAGCGCGGCATCCCGAAGGGTAGCCCGGCGGCCGCCGGCGCCCTGATCGCCAACTACGTCCAGCGGATCAACCATTCTTCAGGGGAGTTGGTCGGAAGCGTGCCCCCGCTCTCGGAGGCCGCGCTCGGCGACCTGAACTCGGTACCGGGCGTCAAAGGCGTGCTGATGATCCACACGAACCCGCTTGGCACCACGGACCCGGCCTGGCGCGGCCCCCAAGGCGGCGGGACACCGCCGGTGGCCGGCCTGGCCTCGTGCGCGGAGCTCGCAAAGATGCCGGCCTACAGCGCATGCGCCTCCGGAGCCGAAGCGGCATCGGTCACCCAGAACTACGGCACCTTTGGCACGTACTACCGGGAGGACTGGCCTACGGCATGGCCCGCCGCCGCCATCTCCGCCCGGCGGCTCGCCCGCCTACCGGTCCAGGAGATCGTCGTGGCCACCACCGGGTCGACGTCGGCGATCGAACGCGCGCGCACCATACTCGCGAACACGTATCCCGACCAGGACGTCCCCTGGACCGTCCGCGAGGACCATGCCGTCAGGGGCGCACAGCTCGCCGGATACCAGCAACTGGCCAACGTGGTCATTTTGGTCAGTTTCCCCATCGCCGGCTGCAGCCTGGCGGTGAGCGTGGCCGGGGGCCTACGCGACCGCAAGCGCCCCTTCAGTCTGCTGCGGCTGACCGGCACGCAGCTCGGGGTGCTGCGGCGGGTGGTACTGCTGGAGAGCGCGGTCCCGCTCCTGGTGGTCGCGGTGGTGGCGATCGGGATGGGCTTCCTGACTGCCCAACTGTTCGTACAGGCACAGTTCACGTACTCGATCCGGGCGCCGGGGATCCAGTACTACGCGATCGTGCTCACCGGGCTCGTCGCCTCGCTGGCGGTCATCGCGTCCACGATGCCGCTGCTCAGACGGATCACGGGACCCGAAACGGCACGCAACGAGTAGCAGGTACGACGACGGCTCGGACCGGCTGACTGCAGCCGGTCCGAGCCGTCCGTCGTTCAGGGAGGCTGGATCGCGAACTCGTACTCGAGCACGGCAGGGTCCGAGGGCAACGGCGTCGTAACCCCACACGGCCTACACCTCATGCGCCGCCGCTCCCGCATCGCTCACACAACAGCCTGCAGATCCAGCCGCGGAATCGATCTTTCGCGAATTACGTGCAGGTCAGACCGGGCGATGTCCGCTTCCGATCGGGCGGTGAACGAAGTGATGGGGAACGGACACCTCGCTGCGCGCCGGTCCGCTCAGTACCGCAGCCGCGACAGATACGTATAGCTGGCGAGCGCCGAGGCGAACGGATCAGCCGGTGAGTCGTGCTCCACCAGCCACTGCTTCACTCCGCCCCGCCGCGCCGTGTCGAACATCGCCGGGAAGTCCAGCACCCCCGACCCGACATCGGCGAAGTCCCCGTTCGGCGCCATGTCCTTCACGTGCAGCGCCGGGAAGCGCCGGGGATGGCGTACGAACAGCTCGCCCGGCGCCGAGGCGCCACCGTTGGCCGCCCAGTACAGATCCAGTTCGAAGCCGACGAGTTCCGGATCGGTCTCGGCGAGCAGGATGTCGTACAGGCTGACCCCGTCCACCACCTGATGGTCCGTGCCGTGATTGTGGTAGAGCAGCTTCAGTCCGGACTCGCGGGCGGCCAGTCCCACCCTGTTGAACTCCCGGGCCACCTGCCGGTATCCGGCCGGACTGTGCAGCGATCCGGGCAGACTGGGTACGACGATCCACTTGCCGCCCAGCGTGTGGATGTCCTCCAGCGCCTGCGGCAGCCCGGCGCCCTTCACGATGTCGTACGCGACATGTTCGAGGACCGCCTTGAGCCGTGTTTCGTCCAGCATCCGCCGGATGTCGGCCGCGCTGTTGCCGTGCCGGCCGCTCACCCCGACCGTCGCGTACCCGATCTCCGCCAGCCGCTCCAGCGTGCCCCGGAAGTCCCTCGCCAGAGGGGTCCGCATGGTGTACAGGTGCATGCCGATCCCGGACGGCGGGATGCGGCGGCAGCGCCCGGATTCCGTGGCGGACGCCGGGGCCGTACCGAGCCCGGTGGCCGCGGCGACACCCAGAGCCGTACCGAGAAACGCACGTCGTGTGCCGTTCATATCGTTTTTCTCCTCTCAGCCGACGCGGCTCAGCCCACGTCGATGTGGATGGAACCGGTGCTCGTGTCGCCCTTGTCGTCGGTGACCGTCAGATGCGCGGTGTACGCACCTTTGCGGCCGTAGGTGTGCGCCGCCGTGGCGCCCTCGGGCCCTGCGGGTTTGACGTTGTCGCCGAAGTCCCAGTGGTACGAGGTGATCGTGCGCCCGGCTGCCGGCCTGACCACACTGCTCAGCGCGACGGTGAGTGGCGAGCTGCCTGTGGCCGGGTCCGCCTTCACCGTGACCTGCGTACCGGGTTTCTTCTCGACGCCGGACCCGTTGAAGTGCAGCCAGTCCACGGCGAACAGGTCGGCCTTGTCGCTCGACCACTCCGGGTTGGTGAACACCGCGTACAGCTTCACGCTGCTCCCCGGGTCCTCCAGGGCCGTGGTCGGCGAGACGACCTTGCCCCAGTCCCCGGTGTTCGGCACGGTCACCTTCCCGAGCAGTTGCCCCGTCGGGGAACCGGCTCGGAACTCGACACTCCCGCCGATCCCGCCGGAGGCCGCGCCGACCGTCACCGAGTCGATGTTCTTCAGATGCACCGGATCGAAGCTGATCCAGTCACCGTCCTCGATCTCCGTCAGCCGCTTCCCGCCGGAGGCGTCGGTCCTGTTGCCGACCACCACCCCGTCGTGCGCTCCGCCCGTCGCGGTGAAGTGCTCCGCCTCACGGAACGCGGTGCGCAGTGTCAACGAGGTCGAGCCGGTGAGCGCCGGGGCGTCCGGGGCGCCCTTGTCCTCGTAGCGGGCGGTGATCCCGTAGTACAGATTCTGGCCCGGGCCGTGGCTGTCCCCGGCATCCGTGACGATCTCGCCCGCGCAGCCGGTGTAGTTGTCGAGCGGATGCAGATGCGTGTCATGGCCGAGCTGGGACTGCACGACCACCCGCGAGCAGTCGATCGGCAGTCCGTTCCTCCCGTCCTCCGTGTCCTTCACCTTCACCGTGAACGGGATGGTGTCGCCGAAGCTGAACATCCCCCCGTTCGGTGGCTGTTTGATCGTCACTTCGGGCCGGGTGTTGCCGACGGTGATGTCCTGCACCGCCTGCGCGGTCAGACCACCGGGCCCGGTGACGGTCAGCCGCGCGGTGGTGAGCCCCTTGGTGCGGTATGTGTACGAGGGGTTCGGCTCCGTCGAGTCCGTGGTGCCGTTGCCGTCGAAGTCCCAGGCATACGTGACCGGCCGACCGTCCGGCAGCCCGGAACCGGCGCTGGAGAACGCGACGGTGAGCGGCGCCGGACCGTTGTCCCGGCTCGCGGTGATCTTCGCGTCGGGCAGCCGTCCGTCGCCGACGTAGTCGATCCGGTAGATGCCCGCCCCCTCGTTGCTGCCGCCGCGGCCGGTGCCGCTGCCGCGCCCGAAGTCGATGACGTACAGCGCCCCGTCGGGACCGAAGTCGGCATCGAACGGCTGGTTCCACTTCATGTCCGCGAAGACGCCGTTGATCGACTGGAGTTCACCGGCCTTGACGGGAGCGAACCGCGGATGGGTGAACGTCTGGTCCTTCTGCTGGAAGGAGAACGTCTTGAACCACTGCCGGGTCAGCTCGTAGGTGATCCACTTCCCCTCGAAGTACTCGGGGAACTTGGTGCGGTACGTGTTGTCGGGGTCGTAGTCGTACACGGGACCGCTCATCGGACCTCCGCCGCCGGTGCCGAGCTCCGGGAACTCGGCGGACGCGGAGTAGGCGTACCAGACCGTTGCGGGCTGCGCGGGCGGCAGATTACGCAGCCCGGTGTTGTTCGGCGAATCATTGACGATCGCCGCGCAGTCGAACTTCGGACCGGACGTCTTCGTCGTGAAGTCGTAGTCGCTGAACGGGGTGTTGTTGCCGACGCAGTACGGCCAGCCGAAATTCCCCGCCTTGGTGATCCGGGTGTACTCGACCGTGCCTTCCGGCCCGCGGTCGGCGACCGCAGCCCTGGCGTCCGGGCCGTAGTCGGCGACCATCAGCGCGCCGCTCACCGGATCCGTGGTGATCCGGAACGGGTTGCGCATCCCCATCGCATAGATCTCCGGACGGGTCCTCTCCGTACCGGGTGCGAAGAGATTGCCCTCGGGGACGGTGTACGTGCCGTCGTCCTTCGGGGTGATGCGCAGGATCTTGCCACGCAGATCGTTCGTATTGCCCGCCGTGCCCTGGGCGTCCCAGGCGCGGCGGCCCTCACCCTCGTCGATCGGGCTGAATCCGTCCGAGGCGAACGGGTCGGTGTTGTCACCCGTCGCCGCGTACAGATTCCCGTCCTTGTCGAAGGCGAGCGAACCGGCCATATGGGAGTTGGCCCGGCCCTCGCCGCGCCAGGTCGGAATGGTCAGCAGTCTCTTCTCCGAGGCGGGGTCGACCGTGTTGCCGGTGGCCGTGAAGCGGGAGAGGTTGAGCCGCTTCTCGGTCTTGTCGGAATGCAGCAGATAGAGCCAGTTGTTCGTGGCGAAGCCCGGATCGAGCGCGAGACCGAGCAGCCCGTCGGACTGGCTGGTCATCTCGGGCGTGTACGCGAAGTCCAGCGCGGTCGTGACCTTCATGGTCTGCTGGTCGATGACCTTGAGCTTTCCGGTGCGCTGGGCGAAGAACACCCGGCGGTCCGGTGTGACCGCCAGCTCGAACGGGTCGGCGAGGTCGCTGGTGGCCAGTGCCGTGCGCTGGAAGGAACCGGTCCGAGTCGCGGTGCAGTCACCCGACTTGGCACCCGCGGCCCACTCGATGCCGCCCAGCAGATGCTTGACGAAGCCCTCCTCCTGGAAGGCCGACGAGGCATGGCCGCCGGCGGTGAACCAGGAGCGGCCGCCGTCGTAGTTCTGGCACCAGGAATACGGATGGTCCACGCCCTCGTCCAGACCGGTGATGCCGTCGCGCACCTTGATCTGCGCGAGCGTGTGCACCTTGGAGGTCGGATTGGTACGCCAGTTGTACCACTCCTCCGTACGCTCCCAGAGGTCCGGAAGGCCCTTGGTGGAGGGGTGCGCATGGTCGAGCACCTTGACCCGGCCGGTCTGCACCGCGGGATGCTTATCGAAGATCGCGCCGACCAGGCCCTCGTACCAGTCCCAGTCGCGCTCACTCGCCGACGCGGCATGCAGCCCGACCCAGCCGCCGCCCGCACGGATGTACTTCTGCAGGGCGGCCCGCTCGTCGGCATTCAGCAAGTCGCCGGTCTGCGGAGTGGAGTTGGTGTTGTTGAAGACGATGGCCTGGAAGCGGGCGAGATCGGAGTCATTGAAGACGGCCGAGTCGTCGGTGGCCTCCACGTCGAAGCCGTTCTCGGCACCGAGCTTCTTGATCGCTTCGATCCCCGCAGGAATCGAGTCGTGCCTGAAGTTGGTGACCTCGGAGTAGACCAGAACCCGGAACGGGGCCGCGTGGGCGCGAGGCGGCGAAGCCACCAACAGGCCGAGGACCAGGGCGAGAAGTGCGGTGAGGGCGAGGAGAGATGAGGGTAATCCTCGCGACGGGTCTCTGCTGAACGGATGATGACTCATGGGCGCTCCCTGCGCGGTAGATGCCGACTGCGGGATGTAGAAAGCGCTTTCTGAAGTACGCCGTTCAGAGTAGGTTCACGTCTTCCACGGGGTCAATGGGTCGGCAGGGCTCTCTGTGACTCTGCTGCGAGGGGGGTGCGGCCCTGCTGCGGACGGCTCGGGGCGGCGGCCGGGTCCCGCGCTCCCGGCGATTGTCAGTGCCGGGCGCTACGGTCGAATCCGACCGCACCTGGCTGGTTCACCGGATCGGAGACCGTGGATGACCACCGCCGACGACGTCCGCACCATCGCGCTTGCCCTGCCAGGCACAGCCGAGAAACTGGCCTGGGGGCAGCCCACTTTCCGGGTGGCCGGGAAGATCTTCGCCGCACTCGGCGACGACGACACGACGATGGGCGTGAAGTGCCCGGTCGAGGACCGGACGGAGCTGATCGCCGCCGAACCGGAGAAGTTCTTCACGCGCGAGGGCCACGACGACACCTACGCGTGGCTCCGGGTGCGGCTCGCCGCACTGGACGACGTGGACGAACTGACGGCGATCCTCGCCGACTCCTGGCGCCAGGCGGCACCCCGAAAACTGCAGGACGCCCATCCGGAGCTGGGCCGGGCCATGGCCGACGGCGAGGGCGCCTGACTGCTTCCGGACCGGGAAGCGGGACGCGGTGGGTGCGGATCTGGAAAGGCACCGGCGGCGGATACGGCTGCCGTCGCCCCCGCGCCGGTCAGCCGCCCAGGAAGCCGCTGATCCGTTCCCGCAGCCCGTGCGGATCCAGGCCGTGTGCGGCGAGGTGTTCGTCCATCTGCCCGTACCGGCGAAGCTCTGCCTTCCCCACCCCGAGCCCCAGCACCCGGTGCGGCAGATCGACGAGCGCATCGTTGGCGGCGCCCGTCGACGTGCCCGCCAGGTACGGCTCGACGATCACCACGTCCGCCGTCTCCCGGCCCCCGACCGCGCGCCGGAGTCCCGCCGCGTCGAAGGGGCGCACGGTTGTCGCGTACAGCACCGTCACATCCAGGCCATCCGTCGCCGCCAGGACGTTGTCGAGCATGGGGCCGACGGCGATCACCGCCCCGTTGCTCCCTTCCCGCACCGGCGTGAACCCGCCACCGACGGCGACCGCCCGGGCCCGCTCGTTCTGCTGGAGTGAGAGCCGCAGGTAGACCTTGTCCTCCCCGGCGGCAGCCTGCCGCAGCAGGGCCTCCGCCTCGTCGGGGTGGCCCGGCACTTGCACCGTCCAGCCGTCGAGGGTGTCCATCAGTGCGACGTCGCCGGGCGCCATGTGGGTGACGCCGCCGGCGGGCCAGTCGTACGAACCTCCGGCGCTGACCAGTACCCCGGTCACGCCCTGATGCCCGAAGTCGAGCTTCACCTGCTCGAAGGGCCGCTCCACCAGGAACGGGGCGAACGTATGCATGATCGGTCGCATCCCGGTCAGTGCCAGTCCGGCCCCCGCGCCGACCAGCAGCTGCTCCCGGATACCGACATTGATCACCCGGTCCGGATGAGCGCGCTCGGCGCGGTCGAAGCCGTCCCGGCTGATCTCGGCCAGCACGACGGCCAGCCTGGGGTCGTCGTCCAGCAGCCGCGACGCGGTGGTGATGAAGCGGTCACGCATGGTGTCCATGGGTCGGTTCTCCCTCATTCTGAAATCGCTGAATCGCTGGTGTGTGGTGGTGCGGCGGTCAGTTCTTGGGGGAGACGCGGGCGACCACGGCCCGCGGCTGCCCGGGATGCGGTGCCGTGTATGCCGCGTACAGCGCCTCGTGGTCGCGCCCGTCCACGGTCGCGGCCGACCAGCCGGCCGCCTCGAACCGGGATGCGATGCCGCCGGGCCACCCGAAGGTGGCGGAGGCGTTGTCGATCACCAGGGTGTGCAGCTGCTCGAGGCCGGCCGGACCGGCGTAGGCGATCGCCTCGTGGTTGCTGCCCTCGTCCAGCTCGGCGTCCCCGATCAGCACCCAGACCCGGGGGCGGCTCAGCCCCTGTGCCCGGAGCCCGAGCGCACTGCCGACAGCCAGCGGCAATCCGTGTCCCAGTGAACCGCTGCCGATCTCGGCGCCGGGGACGAGCATGCGGTCCGGGTGATGCCCCAGCGGTGAGTCGTACCCCCCGAATCCGGGCAGCAACTCCTCGTCGAGGAAGCCGTGCGCGGCGAGGACGGCGTAGTACGCCATCGGTCCGTGCCCCTTGGAGAGTAGGAACCGGTCCCGGTCCGAGGCGTCGACGGTGTCGGGGGTGACGCGGAGCACCCGGTCGTACAGAACCCAGAGGGCGTCGAGGGTGGAGGTGGCGGCGGGCCCGTGCTTCTCGTCGCCGGTCATCAGGCTCATCAGGCGATTCAGGTCACGGTATGTGTGCGCCGGAGCGGCGGCCTTGATCGTCATTCATCCAGCATCCAACCTCAAGGATGGTTGAGGTCAAGCGCGGAAGGGGTTCACAACTGCTGAGCAAGCACATCGTTTTGGCGAACATGGACGCGATTGGGTGAACGGTGTGACGAGCTGCGGGTATGCCCGGCGGGGTGTGCGTAACGTATTCGGTGCGATCTGGGACGCCGGGTGTGGCGTCAGCAGTCGGGCCCCCGTGTCACCAGCGAGATGGTTCGGGGCCTCCCCGTCGCCTCTGGCCACACCCATATGGCCAGGTCGTAGGAATTCCGCCCGCCCGGGACGGACCGCATACGGGATATGCGTCGCCGACCGGAACGCGAAAGCGGAGGACCAGTGCGCCCAAGACCGTTCGGGGCGTACCGGTGAGCCGGGACTCACTCCTGCTCACTGCCCAGGAACGGTTCGTGAGCACCCGCTCAAGTGCGGTATTGTTCTCATGCGCGTTCGGCCAGGGGGAAAGACCAGGTCAGGCGAGCATCGGGACGTGGCGCAGCTTGGTAGCGCACTTGACTGGGGGTCAAGGGGTCGCAGGTTCAAATCCTGTCGTCCCGACTTATAGAAGTCGCAGGTCAGGGGCCGTTTCAGAGCAATCTGAAACGGCCCCTTGATCAGTTTTGGGGACCAGTTGGGGACCGGTTGGGTCCAACCCTCTTGACCGGGTCAGCGGGCGACGGCGATCGGGCTCGGCGGGGAGCTCAGCACGCTGAGGGGGCGGCCCCGGCGGGGGCGATCTTGTGTACGTCGGTGTGCAAGGGTGGAGTCCGGTATGGGAACTGCCTGAATATCCCCTGGTGTCGAGGGTTCTTGAGGAGCGGGGCTTCCTCTTGGGCCACCTGTGGTAGGCAAGGCGGGTGATCAGCCGACTCCCTCTTGACGAGCAACTTGAGTCCTTGCGTGCGGTGCTCTCCCGAAACGACGTGTTGACGGAGGTCCTGGCACGGACTGCGACGCTGGACCTGCCCGGGTGGTATCTGACGGCCGGGGGCCTGTTCCAGACCGTGTGGAACATGGTCACGGACAGGCCGCCGACCAGCGGCATCAAGGACTACGACGTCTTCTACTTCGACGCCGGCGATCTGTCCTGGGAGGCGGAGGACGCGGTGATCAAGGCCGGACGGGAGATCTTTGCCGATCTGCCCGCAGAGGTGGAGATCCGCAATGAGGCCCGGGTTCACCTCTGGTACGAGGACAAGTTCGGAGTGGCGTGTCCGCCTTATGAGTCCACCGAGGCGGCGATCGACAGTTTCGCCGCGACGACGTGCTGCCTGGGAGTGCGTCTGGAGGCCGACGGCCGGTGGCGCGTGTACGCGCCGCACGGCCTTTCCGACGTGTTCAACCTTGTTGTCCGGCCGAATCCGGTGCTCGCCCCGTCTCGTCGGCCTACGCGCCCGTGGGCCGGCTGACCCCGGTCGCCGGCGGCTACCGGCTCTCCGGCCGGTGGAGTTTCTCCTCCGGCTGCGGGCACGCCGGATGGGCGCTGCTGGGGGCCCTGGTCGTCGGGGCGCAGGGCCGTCCCGTCGACTTCATGACGGTGCTGGTACCCCGCTGCGACTACCGGATCGAGGACGTCTGGGACGTGGTGGGGCTGCGGGGCACCGCCAGCAACGACATCGTCGTGGAGCCGGTGTTCGTCCCGGCCCACCGCGTGATCCGCAACTACGAGCAGGCGCAGCTGAAGGGGCCCGGCCAGAAGGTCAACCCCGGGCCGCTGTACCGGCTGCCGTTCGCGGCCGCCTTCACCAGTGCGATCACCGCTCCGGTCATCGGCGCCGTGGCCGGCGGCTACGACTCGTACATCTCCTTGATGAAGGAGCGGGTCCGGCTCAGCCTGGGCGGCGGCAGGTTCGTCGAGGACCCCTTCGCCCAGGTCGCGATCGCGCGGGCGGCCTCCGACCTCGACGCGACGCTGCTGCAGATGGACCGCAACCTGCGCGAGCTGTCGGCGCTGGCGGCGGAGGGGCGGGAGATCCCCGTGGAACTGCGCCTGCGCACGCGCCGGGACCAGGTGCGGGGCACCGAGCGGGCCGTCGCCGCGATGGACCTGCTGTTCAAGATGGCGGGCGGCAACTCGCTGCGCCGGGGCAACCCCATCGAACGCGCCTGGCGGGACGCCCACGCAGGCAGTGTGCACGTGGCCAACGACGTCGAACGGGCGCTGGCGATGTACGGCCGCGGCGCTTTCGGGCTCACCGTCGAGGACAACCTGGTCTGAGACGACGAGGCGCCGCTGCCGGACTCCGGCGGCGGCGCCTCGTCGCGTCACGGCGAGACGGAATGTCCGGTCACGGCGAGACGGAAAAGGGAAACGGCCGCGCGGCACCCGCGCGGCCGTTTCCGTGCGGGCCACCACGGGGCCCGCACACAGACCTCAACCGACCCGTCCGCCCGGCCTCACCCTCACCCCGTCTCGCCGGACTTCACGGCGAGATACCGGGAAGGGAACTCGCCGCCGCCGTGCACCGCCAGGTCCGCGCCGTTGACGTAGGAGGCGAGGCCACCGGCGAGGTACAGACAGGCGCCCGCGACGTCCTGCGGGACGGCCATCCGCTCCATCGGGACGACCCGCGCCACCGCGGCCCCGCCGTCCTCGCCGTAGACGGCCGCGGCGCTCTCCGTGCGGATCAGGCCGGTGGTGATGTGGTTGACCCGCACCTTCGGCGCCCACTCCAGGGCCAGCGCCCTGGTCAGGGTGAGCAGACCGGCCTTGGCTGCGGAGTAGGCGGCCGTGCCGGGCTGCGGGTCGTGGGCGGAGACACTGCCGATGTTGATGACCGAGCCACCACCGCTCTGGGTCCGCATGACCCGGTTGGCGGCCTGGGCCACGTAGAACGGGGCCAGCAGATTGAGGGCGACGATCTTCTCGACGAACCGCGGCGAGACCGTGGCCGCTTCGGCGTCGGGAGAGCCGCCCGCGTTGTTCACGAGGACGTCCAGCCGGCCGAAGCGGTCCACGGCGCCGTCGACGAGCCGCGCCGCCGCCGCGGGGTCGCGGACATCCGCCGGGAGGAACACGGCGTGCCGCCCGTTCGAACCGGGCAGCGACCCCGGCTCGTTGCGGCCGCAGACGACCACATCCGCGCCCGCGCCGAGGAACGCCTCGGCGATCGCCGCACCGATGCTCTTGGTACCCCCGGTGACCACCACGACGCGTCCGGTGAAGTCCATCGGGTTGTTGCTGTCCATGATCCCGCCTTCTGTCAGGCTCCGGTCGGTCTTACTGGAATCCGTGGGTGGAACCACGGACCCGGGTGACCGGGCTTGTGCCCGGCCGGTCACGCCGCGGTCAGCCCCAGGCCGGTGGCGAGCCGGCCCCGGTGCCACGACGGCGGGCCGAAGAGCCGGCCGGAGCCGTGCGCGCGTTTGAAGTAGCGGTGCGCGGTGTGTTCCCAGGTGATGCCGATACCGCCGTGCAGCTGGATCATCTCGCCCGCCACCGCGGAGAACGCCTCCGAGCAGGCGGACTTGGCGACGGCCGCGGACCGGCTCAGCTCCGACGAGCCCTCGACGGCCGCGAAGGCCGCGCCGAGTGCGGCCGAGCGCGCCGACTCCACCAGCACGTACGCGTCAGCGAGCCGGTGCTTCACCGCCTGGAAGGAACCGATGGGCCGGCCGAACTGGACGCGGTCCTTGGCATACGCGACCGTGAGTTCGAGACAGCGTTCGGCCGCGCCGACCTGCTCCGCGGCGAGCGCTGCGCAGGCCAGGTCCAGTACGTGCCGCAGCACCCGGTCGCCCTCGCCGTCGGTGCCGATGAGCCGGCCCTCGGCGCCGTCGAGGACCACGCGCGCCTGTGGCCGCGTCAGGTCCATCGTCACCACCGCCTCGCGGCGTACTCCCGCACCGTCCACGGCTACCTCGAAGAGCGAGACCCCGGCCGCCGTGCGAGCCGCCACGAGCAGCACATCGGCCTCGGTGCCGTCCAGCACGTGCTCCTTGGTTCCGGTGATCCGCCAGGTGCCGCCGTCGCCGGGTCCGGCGACGGCCCCGGCCCGGATCGCCGCCGGGTCCCAGGAACCCTGCTCGGCCCACGCCAGCGTCCCCACCGCGCGGCCCTCGGCGAGCCGCGGCAGCAACCGGGTGCAGGCCGCCGCGTCACCGGAGGCGAGCAGCGCCTGCACCGCGAGCACCGCGGAGCCGAGACAGGGGACCGGGCTCAGCTCCCGCCCCAACTCCTCCATCACGACGTGGACTTCCGCCGCTCCGCAGCCCGCGCCGCCGTACTCCTCGGGGACGGCGAGCCCCGCGACCCCGATCTGCCCGGTCAGCGGTCGCCAGGCCGCCGCACCCTCGTAACGTGCCAGCAACGACCTTACAGCGGACCGCAGTTCCTCCTGTTCCTCCGTCAGTCTCATTTGTCTGCTCCCTGGAGAACGCGGGCCCGGCACGCGGCGGGGGTGCCCCAGGCGTCGCGCAGGGGGCGGGCCTTGCGGATCCACAACGACAGGTCGAGTTCGTCGGTGTAGCCGAGGGCGCCGTGCAGTTGCAGGGCCGTGCGGGACGCGGCGTACGCGGCCTCGCCCGCCGTGACCTTGGCCGCCGCGATCTCGCGGGCCGACGCCCGGCCGGAGGCCAGGGCCAGGGCGGCCGAGTGAACCAGCGGCTGGGCGAATTCGAGGGCGAGGAGGGTGTCCGCCAGTCGGTGCTTCACCGCCTGGAAGGAACCGATGGCCACCCCGAACTGGGTGCGCTGCCGGACGTATTCGACCGTACGCGCCAGCAGGGCGCGGCCCAGCCCGAGGGCCTGGGCGGCCGTGGCCAGCGCCGCGACGTCGGCGGCGTGCGCGGCCGCGGCGACGACCTCGGGCCCCCGCGCCAGCACGGTTGTGCCGACCGGCCGGGCCGGTCGGCGGGCCGGGTCGGCGGACGGCTGGACGGGGCCCGCCGACTCCGCCAGGCGCAGGGTGTCGCCGTCCACGACGAAGACGGCGTCGGCGGCACCCGCGTCCAGGGCGTAGGGGCTGTCGGGGGAGAGCAGGCAGAGCGAGGCGACCGTCTTGCCGGAGGCGATCACGGGCAGCCAATCGGCGGCAGCGGCCTCGTCGCCGAGCCGGTCCAGGAGCGCGGCGGCGGCGACGGTCTCGACCAGCGGTCCGGGGACGGCGTGCCGTCCCAGTTCGGTGAAGGCGACGGCCAGTTCGAGCGGGAGCGGGCCGAGGCCGTCGTGCTGCTCCGGCACGGCGAGGGCGAAGACCCCGGCCTGCGCGAGCCGGTCCCACAGGGCGCGCCCGGGGCCGTGGTCGCCGGACGCCCAGGCCCGTACGGCACCCGTGGTGTCGTACGAGCCCAGCATGCCGTCCAGGGTGCGGGCGAACTCCCGCTGTTCGTCGTCCAGGAGGAACCGCATCACCGGCGTCCCTTCGGCAGGCCGAGCAGCCGCTCGGCGATGATGTCGCGCTGGATCTCGTTCGTGCCGGCGTAGATCGGCCCGGCGAGGGAGAAGGTGTAGCCCTCGGCCCAACTGCCGTGTCCGGGCGCCTCCTCGGCGCCGTCGGCCAGCTCGCCGTACGGACCGAGGAGGTCCAGGGCGGTTTCGTGCAGGGCGATGTCGAGCTCGGACCAGAAGATCTTGTTGAGGCTGGACTCGGCGCCGATCGTTCCCGCCCGCCGCCCACCACCACCCTTGCTCGAGGGCCCTGCGGGCCCGCCCCCCTCTGCGGCCAGGCGCGAGGCGCCCGCGTAGGTGAACAGCTGGTAGGCGCGGGCGCCGATCACCGCGTCGGCGACCCGGTCGCGCAGAGCCGTGTCGGCGGGGTCGGCCCGCTCCCGCCACAGCGCGGTCAGGCGGTCGGCGGCCGCGGTGAAGCGGCCGGGGCTGCGCAGGGTCAGGCCGCGCTCGTTGCCCGCGGTGCTCATCGCCACCCGCCAGCCCTGCCCGGGCTCGCCGATGACGTCCTCGTCGGGCACGAACACGTCGTCGAGGAAGAGCTCGGCGAAGGCGGGCTTGCCGTCGAGCCGGCCGATGGGCCGTACGGTCACGCCGTCGGCGTCCAGCGGGAACATCAGATACGTCAGGCCCTGGTGCGGCCTGCCGGCATCCGGGTCGCTGCGGAAGAGGCCGAAGGCCCGGTCGGCGAAGGCGGCCCGCGAGGACCAGGTCTTCTGGCCGCCCAGCAGCCAGCCGCCGTCGGTGCGCACGGCCGTCGAGCTCAGGGAGGCGAGGTCGGAGCCGGACTCCGGCTCGGACCAGGCCTGGGCCCAGATGACCTCGCCGCTCGCCATGCGGGGCAGGATGCGGGTGCGCTGCTCCTGCGTACCGTGCTCGAAGAGGGTGGGGGCGAGCAGGTTGATGCCGTTCTGGCTGACCCGGCCGGGCGCGCCGGCCGCGTAGTACTCCTCCTCGAAGATCAGCCATCGAAGGATCGAACTGCCGCGTCCGCCGTACTCCTCGGGCCAGGAGACCACCGACCAGCGGTCCGTGAAGAGGGTGCGTTCCCACTGCCGGTGGGCGGTGAAGCCTTCGGCGGTCTCCAGGGAGGGCAGCGGGGTGCCGGGGACGTGTGCGGCGAGCCAGGCCCTGGCCTCGGCGCGGAAGGCGTCCTCCTGCTCGGTGAAATCGAGGTCCATCAGGATCCCGCCTTCTTCATCGCGCGGATGTCCATGCCACCCAGCGCGTCGGGGGCGGTCTCGGCGTTGTGCGCGTGTGCGAGGTGGTGCAGTCCGAAGACCGAGTCCATGCCGGTGTGCAGACCCTGCAGGTCCTCGGCCTGGTTGACCGCGCGCTTGGTCAGGGCGAGCCCCATGCGCGGCATCTCGGCGATCCGGGTCGCCACCTCCGTGACGCGTTCGGTCAGTTCGGCGCGCGGGACGACACGGTTGACCATGCCGACCTCGTACGCCCGCTGGGCGCTCATCCGGTCGCCGGTGTACAGGAACTCCTTGGCGATGCGCGGCGGCATCACCCAGGGGTGCGCGAAGTACTCGACGCCCGGGATGCCCATGCGGACCACCGGGTCGGCGAAGAACGCGTCGTCGGAGGCGATGATCAGGTCGCAGACCCAGGCGAGCATCAGGCCCCCCGCGACGCAGGCGCCCTGCACCGAGGCGATGACCGGCTTGGGCAGTTCGCGCCAGCGGCGGCACATGCCCAGGTAGACCTCGGACTCGCGGGCGAAGCGGCTTTCGGCTCCGGCCTTGTCCGAGTGGTCCCACCACAGTCCGGCCTTGCGGTCGAACGGCAGGTGGGCGTCCCGTTCCGGCGTGCCGATGTCGTGGCCCGCGGAGAAGTGCTTCCCCGCTCCGGCCAGGACGACGACCTTGACCTCGTCGTCGTCGGCGGCGCGGTAGAAGGCCCGGTCCAGGGCGTAGGTCATCGCGGAGTTCTGGGCGTTGCGGTAGTCGGGCCGGTTCATGGCGACGGTCGCGACCGGGCCTTGCCTCTCGTAGCGCACCGGTTCGTCGTGGGCAGCGGTCATCGTGCCCCCGCCTTCCCTAACAAGTGTTTGGTAGACTACCGTACGGCCATGAGCAGCGTCGAGGAGTTCCGTACCGAGTTCCGCAACTGGCTGGCCGCCCACCTCACAGGGGAGTTCGCGAGCCTGCGTGGCCGTGGCGGCCCGGGCCGGGAGCACGAGGCATTCGCCGAACGGCTCGCCTGGGAACGGCACATGGCGGCCGAGGGCTGGACGTGCGTGGGCTGGTCGCAGGAGTACGGCGGCCGGGGCGCGACCCTGGAGCAACAGGTCGCCTTCCACGAGGAGTACGCCCTGGCCGACGCCCCCGCCCGGGTGGGCCACATCGGGGAACAACTGCTCGGCCCCACCCTCATCGCCTTCGGCACGCCCCAGCAGCAGGAGCGGTTCCTGCCACCGATCGTGGAGGCCCGGGAGCTGTGGTGCCAGGGATACAGCGAGCCGGACGCCGGTTCCGACCTGGCGAACGTACGGACCCGCGCCGAGCGGGACGGCGAGGATTGGGTCGTCACCGGGCAGAAGATCTGGACCTCACTGGCCCACGAGTCCGACTGGTGCTTCGTCGTCGCCCGCACCGAAGCCGGATCGACCCGCCACCAGGGCCTGTCCTACCTCCTGGTGCCGCTGGACCAGCCCGGCGTCGAGATCCGGCCGATCAACCAGCTGACCGGCACCTCGGAGTTCAACGAGGTGTTCTTCGACGGTGCGCGCACCCGCGCCGGACACGTCGTCGGCGCCCCCGGAGAGGGCTGGAAGGTGGCCATGGCCACCCTCGGCTTCGAGCGCGGGGTCTCCACTCTCGGCCAGCAGGTCGGCTTCCGCCGCGAACTGGAGTCCCTCATCGAACTGGCCCGGCGCAACGGCGCGGCCGACGACCCGCTGATCCGCGACCGGCTCGCCCGCGCCTGGGCCGGCCTGGAGACCATCCGCTGCAACGCCCTGCGGATGCTCGACCAAGTCGCCGCGGGCGCCCCCGGCCCCGAGGCATCCATCGGCAAGATCTTCTGGGCGACCTGGCACCGGGAACTGGGCGAGCTCGCCATGGACGTGTGCGGCGCCGACGGCATGCTGGCTGCCGGTCAGCCGTACGACCTCACCGACTGGCAGCGGCTGTTCCTCTTCTCCCGCTCCGACACCATCTACGCCGGCTCCAACGAGATCCAGCGCAACATCATCGCCGAGCGCGTCCTCGGCCTGCCCAAGGAGGCCCACCCATGACCACACTGCCGCCCTATGTGTCCGGCCACGCCCTGCTCGACGGCCGCACCGCCGTCATCACCGCCGCCGCCGGTGCGGGCATCGGCGGGGCCACCGCCCGCAGATTCCTGGAGGAGGGCGCCCGGATCGTCATCGGCGACGCCCATGCGCGCCGACTGAAGGAGAGCGCCGAAGCGCTCGCCGAGGAGTTCGGCGCCGACCGGGTCGCCGCACTGCCGTGCGACGTCACCGACGAACAACAGGTCGCGGCCCTCTTCGACCTCGCTCAGGAGCAGCACGGCCACCTCGACATCGTCGTCAACAACGCCGGACTCGGCGGCACCGCCGACCTGGTCGAGATGACCGACGAGCAGTGGTCCACGGTTCTCGACGTCACCCTGAACGGCACCTTCCGCTGCACCCGCGCCGCGCTGCGACGGATGAAGGAGCGGGAGCGCGGGGGCGTCGTCGTCAACAACGCCTCGGTGATCGGCTGGCGCGCCCAGCGCGGCCAGGCGCACTACGCCGCCGCCAAGGCCGGCGTGATGGCGCTCACCCGCTGCGCGGCCGTCGAGGCCGCCGATTACGGCGTGCGCGTCAACGCCGCCGCGCCGAGCCTCGCGATGCACCCGCACCTGGTGAAGGTGACCACCCCCGAACTGCTTGCCGAGCTCACCGAGCGCGAGGCGTTCGGCCGCTACGCCGAGCCCTGGGAGGTCGCCAACGTGATCGTCTTCCTCGCCAGTGGCTACTCCTCGTACATGACTGGCGAGACGGTCTCGGTCAGCAGCCAGCGGGCGTGACGAGTGTTGACCGGATACCGAAGCGCAGCGCGCCCGGCAAAGGCGAGAAGACCACGATGAGCCCGTCCCCCGAGCGGCACAGCGAACTCCTGGCCACCGCCGCCGAGGTGTTCGCCGCACAGGGATACAACGCCACCACCGTCCGCAAGATCGCCGACGCCGCCGGAATGCTCGCGGGAAGCCTCTACTACCACTTCGACTCCAAGGAGTCGATGCTCGACGAGATCCTCTCCACCTTCCTGGACGAGCTGTGGGCCGGGTACGACGCCGTACTCGCCGCCGGACTCGGCCCGCGGGAGACCATCGAGGCCCTCATCACCGAATCCTTCCGGGAGATCGACCGGCACCGCGCCGCGGTCGACATCTACCAGAAGGAGTCCAAACACCTCTCCTCCCAGCCCCGATTCCACTATCTCGCCGACTCGCAGATGAAATTCGAGAAGGCGTGGCTGGCAACCCTGGAACGCGGCGTCGCCGCCGAGATCTTCCGTGCCGAACTCGACATCCGGCTCACCTACCGCTTCGTGCGCGACACCGTCTGGGTCGCCGCGTCGTGGTACCGGCCGGGCGGACAGCACAGCCCCGAGGAGATCGCCCGCCAGTACCTGTCCATGGTGCTGGAGGGCATCGCCCTGCGGGACTGACATGTCACTGTGAACACAGAACAAGGAGCAGTCATGGCCGAGGCCTATATCGTCGAAGCAGTCCGTACCCCGGTAGGCAGGCGGAACGGCGGGCTCGCCGCCGCGCACCCGGCCGACCTGGGATCACACGTGCTCACCGCGCTCGTCGAGCGCACGGGCATCGACCCGGCGGCCGTCGAGGACGTCGTCTTCGGCTGCCTGGACACCGTCGGCCCGCAGGCCGGGGACATCGCCCGCACCTGCTGGCTGGCCGCCGGGCTGCCGGAGGAGGTGCCGGGCGTCACCGTCGACCGGCAGTGCGGTTCCTCCCAGCAGGCCGTGCACTTCGCGGCCCAGGGGGTGCTCTCCGGCACCCAGGACCTGGTCGTCGCCGGCGGCACCCAGAACATGTCGCAGATCCCGATCGCCTTCGCCAGCCGCCAGGCCGCCGAACCGCTCGGACTCACCGAGGGGCCGTACGCCGGCTCCGCGGGCTGGCGGGCGCGCTACGGCGACCAGCCGGTCAACCAGTTCCACGGCGCCGAACTGATCGCCGCGAAGTGGGACATCACCCGGGAGCAGATGGAGGAGTTCGCGCTGCGCTCGCACCAGCGGGCGATCCGGGCCATCGACGAGGGCCGCTTCGACCGGGAGATCGTCGCCTACGGCGACGTGACGAGCGACGAGGGCCCGCGCCGGGACACCTCGCTGGAGAAGATGGCCGGCCTGAAGCCGCTGGTCGAGGGTGGCCGGCTGACCGCCGCCGTCTCCTCGCAGGTCTCGGACGGGGCCGCCGCGATGCTCATCGCCTCCGAACGGGCCGTCCGCGAGCACGGCCTGACCCCGCGGGCGCGTATCCACCACCTCTCGGTGCGCGGCGAGGACCCGATCCGGATGCTGTCCGCGCCGATCCCGGCGACGGCGTACGCGCTGAAGAAGACCGGGCTCTGTCTCGACGACATCGACCTGGTCGAGATCAACGAGGCGTTCGCCTCGGTCGTCCTGGCCTGGCTGAAGGAGACCGGAGCCGACCCGGAGAAGGTCAATGTCAACGGCGGCGCCATCGCCCTCGGCCACCCCCTGGGCGCCACCGGCACCAAGCTGATGACGACCCTGCTGAACGAACTCGACCGCACCGGCGGCCGGTACGGCCTGCAGACCATGTGCGAGGGCGGCGGCCAGGCCAACGTCACCATCATCGAACGTCTCTGACGCATCGTCAGGTCAGCATCCGTGCGGGGTGCGGCTCCCGGTCCGGGACGCCGCACCCCGCACGGCGTCGCCCGGATGTCCGGCGCACCGAAGCGCGAGTGCCCGCGGCCGTCAAGGCCGCGGGCACCCGCGCTTCGCCGTGCTCGTTCTCAGCGTGGCAGTGGAAGGGGCAGACCGCGGAGCGTGGCGTCCGCCTCGGCCATGATGCGGTCGACGAGTTCGGCGCACGACGGCAGATCGTCGATCAGCCCCGCGACCTGGCCGGAGGCCATCACCCCGAGATCGGTGCGCCCGTCGACCATCGAGGCCTTGAGCAGCATCGGGGTGTTGGCGGCCAGCAGGACCTGGCTCCAGGTCAGTTCCTTGCCGTGCTTCATCGCCAGGCCGTCGCGGATCATCCGCGCCCAGCCCAGGCCCGATTCCTTCTTGAAGGCCGTGGCGTGCCGGACCGCCCGCAGCAGCGCGGCGGCCCGTCCCGAGCGTTCCAGCGCGTCCACCATTTCGGTGCGCAGCATCCGGTGCGGCAGGCCGTCCACGGCGGTGGTGACGGTCACGTCCATCACTGCCGCGGCCAGATACTTCGCCTTGACCGCCGCGGGCACGGTGCTGTCGGAGGTGAGCAGGAAGCGGGTGCCCATGGCGATCCCGGCCGCGCCGTAGGACAGCGCGGCGACCAGACCGCGGCCGTCGTGGAAGCCGCCCGCCGCGACGACCGGGATGTCCACCGCGTCGACGACCTGGGGGAGCAGGACGGTGGTCGCGACGCTCCCGGTGTGGCCGCCCCCCTCGCCACCCTGCACCACCACCGCGTCGGCGCCCCACGCGGCGACCTTCTCCGCATGCCTTCTGGCGCCGATGGACGGGATGACCACCACCCCGGCGTCCTTCAGCCGCGCGATCAGTTCACGGGAGGGCGCCAGCGCGAACGAGGCGACCTTGACGCCCTCGTCGATGATGATCCGTACTCGCTCGGCCGCGTCCCCCGCGTCCGCCCGCAGGTTGACGCCGAACGGCGCGTCCGTACGGGAGGTGACCTCGCGGACGGCGGAGCGGAGCTGTTCGACGGTCATCGTGGCGGAGGCGAGGATCCCGAGCGCGCCCGCTTCGGCGGCCGCCGTGACCAGGCGGGGACCCGCGACCCACCCCATCCCGGTCTGCACGATGGGGTGGCGTACGCCGACCAGTTCGGTGAAGGGGGTGGTGATGCCGGCGCCGCTCATGCGGGGACCTCGCGCTCGCGCACGCCCTTCGGGTCGATGACCTCGCGGATCAGCCGCAGCTCCGCGGCGGTGGGCTCGCGGGTGTACGGCACCTCGTCGGGGATCGTGAGCGCGAAGCCGGTGGCCTCGGCGACCTCTTCGGCCGTGACGCCGGGGTGCAGGGAGTGCAGCCGCATCGTGCGGTCCGGGGTTTCGAAGTCGAAGACGCCCAGGTTGCTGATGACGTCCGGGATGCGGTGATAGCGGGCCGCGGCGGGGCCGGCCTCGGCGGCGCGGTCGTAGCCGACGCCGCAGACCATGTCGACCCGCTCGACGAACACCCGCGCCGAGTGCCTGGGGATCCAGTAACTCGTCGGGTTGTTCATGGTGTTGAGCGGGGCGCCGCGCACCCCCAGCAGCTGCCGCTTGGGGGCGGCCCAGTCGCCGATGCAGGAGATGTTCTGGTTGCCGTGGCGGTCGATCTGGGTCGCGCCCATCATCACGTGCCGCCGTCCCGTGGCGGTCATGGTCAGATGCTGACGGTACGGCAGCCACCCCTCCGCCACCTCGGACTTCGCACCGACCGCCGGCACGTCGCCGATGAGCAGCGCCTCGCCGTCGGTCAGCAGCAGATCGGGGGAGAAGGTGAGCTTCGCCAGCCGGGCCCCGATCGTGGGGACGGTCCCCATCGGGCTGGCCAGGACCTCGCCCGCGTCCCGCCATGCCTCGGCGCAGGCCACCACGCAGTATTCGGCCCGCGTCGCCGTCGTCGTCCCTGTGCTGCCGCTCACTTTTCCTCCTCGTGGAACGCCGCCACCGCGGCCTGGTACGCGGCCTCGTCCCCGGACAGGAACCGCTCGGTGAACGCCTGCCACGCCTCGGGGTCGCGGGCGGCCTGGACATAGGCCCGTTGGAACGTCTCGTCGCGGTCGTGGTCGGGCACGCACGACGTGAAGTGCGCGCCGTTCGGGGTCTCGACGACACCGTTCACGAACGCCCGCTTGACCAGCAGCGTCTGCGGTCCGTTCGCCTTGAGCAGCTCCGCGGTGTCCACGATTTGCTCGCAGGAGACGTAAGCGGTGTCGGCGGCCTCGCAGAACAGGTCGTCGAAGTACGGGTCGGGGCCGAGGTACTGGGCGTTGCCATGCGCATCGGCGCGGTTGAGGTGGACGAGCGCGGCGTCCAGCCGCAGTGCCGGGACCGCGACGAACTCCTCGCCGTCCTCGTACGGTGAAGTGACCGTCCGCAGCTGCGGGTTGACACGCATCACGTCCGAGGCGAGCCCCGCCCGCACCGGCATGAAGGGCAGTCGCTGCGTGGCGGCGGTCAGCCCCCACATGAACATGGCCTCGTCCAGCTCCACCATCTCGAACGCACCCCGCTGCCGGGCCGCACCGAAGTGCGGTTCGAGGGGGATGGAGTCGAGCGTGGCGAAGGCCGCGACCAGCTTGCGGATCCGTCCGGCGGCGGCGAGCAGCCCGACGTCCGGACCGCCGTAGGAGACGACGGTCAGGTCGGTGACGTCCGAGCGCAGCAGCGCGCGCACCAGCGCCATCGGCTTGCGCCGGGAACCCCAGCCGCCGATGCCGATCGTCATGCCGCTCTCCAGCCGGCCGACCACCTCGTCGGCGGTCATGGTCTTGTCCCTGCTCACGACTGCTGCTCCTGTTCCGTGCCGAAGGTGTCGCGGACGCGGTCGGCCACGCCGCTGAGGTTGGCCTCGAAGGTGAAGCCCTGCTCGAAGCGGTAGCTGCGGCGTACGTCGACCGGGTCGATGCCGTTGATCGCGGCCTTGGCGAAGCGGATCAGTGTCCCGTCCTTGGCGGCGATCTCGCGGGCCAGCTCCAGCGCCGCATCCGGCAGTTGCTCGCGCGGTACGACCCGCCACACGGAGCCGTGCTGGTGCAGCTCCTGCGCGGTGGCGGTCCGCGAGGTGTAGTACAGGGCCCGCATCAGGTGCTGGGGGACCAGCCGGGCCAGGTGGGTGGCCGCGCCGAGCGCGCCGCGGTCCAGCTCGGGCAGGCCGAAGGTCGCGTCGTCGGCGGCGACGATGGCGTCCGCGTTGCCGACCAGGCCGATGCCGCCGCCCAGGCAGAAGCCGTGCACGGCGGCGACCACCGGGACCTCGCAGTCATAGACCGCGGCGAACGCCTCGTAGCAGCCGCGGTTGGCGCCGATGAGGGCGTCGTGGCCGGTCGCGCGCTGCATCTCCTTGATGTCGACGCCGGCGTTGAAGCCGCGGCCCGTGGCGCTGAGCACCACGCATCGCACCTTCGGATCGGCCCCCGCGGCGCGTATCGCGGCGGCCAGGTCGTACCAGCCCTGTACGGGGAGGGCGTTGACCGGGGGGTAGTCCACGGAGACGAGGGCGATGCCCTCTTTTGGGGCGGAGGTGGAGACACCCATGAGCAGATCAGCTACCTTTCCACCAAGCGTTTGTTAGGTTGCAAGCTAGCAGTGATCGGCGTGCGGCGGGAGATGTCCATGGGCAGCGATCGCCGAACCGACCGGATGCGCCGCTTCCGACACCGGCCGGCGGGTTCTGGCCGCAGACCTGGTGCCGTGACCGGCAAAGCTCGCCGGGAGGGGCACTGGATTCGCTCACCGAAAGGACACACACCCATGACCGGACTGTGCACGGGACGCGTCGCCGTCATCACCGGGGCGGGCCGCGGGCTCGGGCGCGCGCACGCCCTCGCCCACGCCGCCGAGGGCGCCAAGGTCGTCGTCAACGACCTCGGAGTGGGCCTCGACGGCACCGGGGGGGCCACCGGGCCCGCCCAGCAGGTCGTCGAGGAGATCCGCGCACTCGGCGGCGAGGCGGTGGCACACGGCGGCGACATCACCACCACCGAGGGCGCGGCCTCACTGATCGCCACCGCCCTCGATGCCTTCGGCCGCCTCGACACCCTCGTCAACAACGCCGGATTCCTGCGCGACCGCATGCTCGTCAACCTGGACGACGACGACTGGGACGCGGTGATGCGCGTCCACCTCAAGGGCCACTTCCTGCCGCTCAAGCACGCCGCCGCGCACTGGCGCGCCGAGGCGAAGGCCGGCCGAACGCCCGAGGCGCGGGTCGTCAACACCAGCTCCGGGGCAGGTCTCCTGGGCAGCGTCGGACAGGGCAACTACTCCGCCGCCAAGGCAGGGATCATCGGTCTGACGCTGGTCGCCGCGGCCGAGATGGGCCGCAACGGCGTCCAGGTCAACGCCATCGCCCCGGCCGCCCGGACCCGGATGACCGAGCAGACCTTCGCCGAAACCATGGCGGCCCCCGAGGACAGCGGATTCGACGCCATGGCCCCGGAGAACGTCTCCCCCCTCGTCGTCTGGCTGGGCTCCGGCGCGTCCGCCGGGGTGAGCGGCCGGGTCTTCGAGGCCGAGGCCGGCCGGATCACCGTCATGGAGGGCTGGCGGCCGGGGCCCACCGCGGACAAGGGAGCCCGCTGGACGCCGGCGGAGGCGGGGGAGGCGGCGCTCAAGCTGCTCGCCGACTCCGAGCCCCCGCAGCCGGTGTACGGGGCGCGCTGACACACCGTCCGTGTCACAGCGCGGTGGTACCCGTCCGGCCGGACGGGTACCACCGCGCCGCGGGGCCTCTCGTCCGGATCACGGGGTCCACGACGCGTCGATGCCGTCACCGGTGCCGGTGACGGCAACGACGCGTCCGCTCAGCCGCGTGCCTTCTCGCCCCGCACGCCGTTGTGCAGCAGTTCGGGGGAGTCGAGGCGCCCGTCGAGGATGCGGTTGGTGCGGGTGGTGACCCGCCAGCAGGTCCCGGTGCGCCGCAGTTGCCAATGGTTGGCCGTGGCCCGGCGGACGATGTACCGGCCCTCCTCGTGCACGACCATCAGCGAGTGGCACACCGCGACCGCCTCGTCGCCGTCGACCGTGACGTGCGGGGGCCCCACCACGTGCGCGCATCCTCCTCGGATCCAGCTCCGGTGGGCATCGGAACGCACCATCGCCCGGATCTGCTCCTGACCGGCGAGGTGGACCTCGTCGATGTCGTACACGCCGTCCGGTTCCCAGAGCGCGGCGACCTCGTCCGCCGCCCCGCTGTCGACGAGCGGCCCGTACGACGCCAGCAGGCGGGCGATCTCCCGCTCGTCCTCCAACTGCCGCAGCCGTGCCTCGAGCGCGGCGATCCGGTCATCCATCATGTTTCTCCTGTCGGAACGGGGGCGGAGATCCGCGGAGTTCAGGTGAAATCGGCGGCGATCGCGGCCAGCGCCTCGACCTGCTCGACGTAATGGGCCGCCGACTCGGCGGCGAGGGAGACGCTCACCAGCGTGGCGCCGGCCTCGGCGACCTTCCGCAGCGCCACCGCCGTACGCTCCCCGTCCCCGGCCGGATCGAGCGGACGGCCTGCGCTGAGGACGACCTCGAAGCCCTCGGGCAGATCGGCCGCATCGACCATCTCCCGCAGCTTCTCCAGCGAGAGCCCGAACGGGACCCAGCCATCGCCGTACGTCGTGGCGCGGCGCAGCGAACGCGGTGTGCGGCCACCGATCCACAGCGGCACCCGCTCCTGCACAGCATGCGGCTCCACCATGAAGCCCTCGAAGTCGAAGTGCTTGCCGTGGTACGCCGGTTCGCGCTGCGACAGACCGGCCCGCAGCGCCGCGATGGCGTCGTCCGCGATCGCGCCCCGGCCCTCGAAGGCCGCGCCGAGAAGGGCGAACTCCTCCTCCAGGCTGCCGACACCGAGCCCCAGGACGAGGCGGCCGCCCGAGATCCGGTCGAGCGTGCCGTAGCGCTTCGCGATGGCCAGCGGATGGTGGTAGCCGAGCACCAGGACCTGGGTGGCGAACCGGATGCGGCTGGTGCGGGCGGCGAGGTAGCCGAACGTGGCGAGCGGGTCCCAGTAGGTCCCCCCGCGCTGCTCGGCGATGCCGGTGGGGACGGCCACGTGCTCGGAACAGGTCAGGTGGTGAAAGCCGAAGCGGTCCGCGGCCTCGGCGATCGCCCCGAGCTCCTCGATGCCGGCGGTGCGCTCCCAGGGGGAGTGGGCGCCGGGGACGGCCGTGACGACGGGACTGGTGATTCCGAGTCGCATGGGCACCTCTTTCGTACGGTACGGGAGCTCACATCCAAACCGGTGAGGCGGGCACCGGGCGGGCCTCGTCCCGGTGGGCGGGAGGCGTTCGCCGCCGTCCCGCCCGCTTCCCGGTCACCGGGAACGGGCGTCCCCGCTCCCGCACGCTCCCCGTAGCGTCGGATGCGGACCCGAGTCCCGGACGAACGGTCCGTCCGGTCCGGCCCGCCGGGCTCCGGTCGGACGGCGGTCCGCACGTCCGACCCTGGGATGTTTCGATGTGAGGAGATGCCATGACCCGCTGCGACGCCGTGACCGGAGCCGGCTCCGGGATCGGAGCGGCCCTCGCCGCACTGCTACGGGCGCGGGGCGACCGTGTGATCGGGGTCGACCTGCGGGGTGCGGAGATCGAGGCCGACCTGGCCACGCCGGACGGCCGAGCCGCGGCGGCCGAGGCCGCGGCTCGGGCGGCCGACGGAGTGGTGGACGCCGTGGTCACCTGCGCCGGCACCTCGGTGCCCGGCGAGGCCATGGTGACCGTGAACTACTTCGGCAGCACCGGGTTCGTGACGGCCCTGCGGCCCGCCCTCGCCGCATCATCGGTCCCGCGCGTGGTGCTGATCGGGTCCATCTCCGGCACCCAGCCGGCGGACCCGGCCGTCGTGGCGGCCTGCCTCGCCGACGACGAGGAGACCGCCCTGGTCCACGCCCGGGCAGCGATCGCGGACGGGCGGGAGCGGCAGCTCTACCCCTCGTCGAAGTCGGCACTGGCCCAGTGGGCCCGGCGGACCGCCGTCGCCGAACGGTGGGCCGATGCCGGAATCCCGGTGAACGTGGTGGCCCCCGGCGTGGTGCTCACCCCGATGAGCGCGGGACTCTTCGACGATCCGGCGAGCGATGGCCCGGGCACTGCTGCGGGAGCCCGACCTGGTGAACCGGATCCAGGCCGACGCCACCACCCCGTCCCTGTGCATCCACTGCAACAAGTGCATGCCGACCAACTTCACCGGCACCCGCTGCGTCCTGGTCGACCGCAGCACCACCCGGCGTCAGGACTGGGGCAGGCCCGCCGGTTACGTGTCGTGAGGCGCGCCGCCCGGGGACGGGCGTCCTGACCAGCGAGCGCGAGGGCTCGGACAACACAGCTGAGGAGGGGCCGATGACCGGCAGTTGGGACGCCGTGGGGACCGCAGCGGCGGTCAGGAGCGGTGAGGCGGACGCCCGCGCCGTGGTGGAGGACGCGATCACCCGCATCGAGCGGCTCAACCCCGAGTACAACGCGGTGATCCACACCCGGTTCGACCGGCGGGGCGGCGGTGGGGCGGCGACCGATTCCGATCGGTATCCGGCAGCACTCCCACCGCCACCGCCGCTGACCGCTTCGGCGGTGGGCAGTGCCGTCGGCGCGAACTGTCGGGGCGCGTGCGTGACGCGGCCCCGCCCGCGTACGGACGGGGCCGCGCCCCGCGGCTACCGGCCCGTCGGCCCGTGCGGCACCGTGGCAGCCGGGGCGTAACCGGTGGCCCGGGTGGTGAAGGTTCCCCGGCCCTGCGTCCGGCTGCGCAGCCGGGTCGCGTAGCCGAAGAGCTCCGCCAGCGGCACGGTCGCGGTGACCACCGACGTGCCGGCCCGCGCGGTCGAGCCCGAGACCCGGCCGCGCCGCGCCGCCAGGTCGCCGAGCACCCCGCCCACGGCGTCGTCGGGCACGGTGACGGTGACCTCCACCACCGGCTCCAGCAGCACCATCGCGCTGTTGCGCAGCGCCTCACGGAGCGCGAGCCGGCCGGCCGTCCGGAACGCCATCTCCGAGGAGTCATTGGAGTGGGTCGCCCCGTCGGTCAGCGTCACCCGCAGCCCGGTCACCGGATGACCGCCGAGCGGGCCCTCGGTCAGGGCATCCCGGCAGCCGGCCTCGACCGCCCGCACGTACTCCTGCGGCACCCGGCCCCCGACGACGGACGACCGGAACACGAAGTCCGCCCCGCCGCCGGCATCGTGGTCACCGACGGCCTCCAACGGCTCCACGTCGACGACGACATGAGCGAACTGCCCGGCGCCGCCGTCCTGCTTGACATGCCGGTACACCAGTCCGGACACGCCACGGACCACCGTCTCCCGGTAGGCCACCTGCGGCCGGCCGACGCCGACCTCCAGCCCGTGAGCACGACGGATCTTCTCCACCGCGACCTCCAGATGCAGTTCCCCCATTCCCGACAGCACCGTCTGACCCGTCTCGGGGTCGGTCCGGACCGTCAGCGAAGGATCCTCCTCGACCAGCCGCGCCAGCGCCGACACCAACCGGTCGGTGTCGATGCTCCTGCGGGCCTCGACCGCAACGGAGACGACCGGATCGGCCACGGAGGGCGGTTCGAGAACCAGGGGCGCCGCCGGTGCGCACAGCGTCGCCCCGGCACGTGCCGCCTTGAGCCCGATCACCGCGACGATGTCCCCGGCCACCGCCCGGTCCACGTCGGAGTGTTGCCCGGCCCGGACCCGCAGGATCCGGCCGATCCGCTCGTTGCGCCGCGCGCCCACGTCCAGCACCGCGTCCCCCTTCCGGATCGTTCCGGAGTACACACGCAGGTACGTCAGCCGCCCCGTCGCGGTCGAGTTCACCTTGAACACCAGCGCGGCGAACGGCGCGGCCGGGTCGGCGGGCCGCTCCTGCTCGGCGCCGTCCAGGGTGCCGCGTACCGCCGGCACATCCAGCGGCGAGGGCAGATAGGCCACAACGGCCTCCAGCAGCGGCTCGATCCCGCGGTTGCGGTAGGCCGAACCGCACAGCACCACGACACCCTCACCGGTACGGGTCAGGTCGCGCAGCGCGGCGGCCAGCGTCCCTGCGGAGACCGTCGACTCCGCACAGAACTCCTCCAACGCCACCGGATGGAGTTCCGCCACGGTCTCCGCCAGCAGCCGACGGCGCCGAAGTGCCTCTTCCCGCAGGTCGTCCGGCACCTCCCCCTCCTCGTACGCGCCCCGGCCGTCGGCCCAGACCAGCGACCGCATGCGCAACAGATCCACCACCCCGGTGAACCCGTCCTCCGTCCCGATGGGCAGCTGCACCACCAGCGGGACCGTGTGCAGCCTCTCCCGTATCGACGCGACCGCCGCGTCGAGGTCGGCACCGGCACGGTCCAGCTTGTTGACGAAGGCGATGCGCGGCACCCCGTGCCGATCGGCCTGCCGCCACACCGACTCGCTCTGCGGTTCGACCCCCGCCACGGCGTCGAACACCGCGATCGCGCCGTCGAGCACCCGCAGCGAGCGCTCCACCTCGTCGGAGAAGTCGACGTGGCCCGGGGTGTCGATCAGGTTGATCCGGTGACCGTCCCAGTCACAACTCACCGCCGCGGCGAAGATGGTGATGCCGCGGTCGCGTTCCTGCGGATCGAAGTCGGTGACGGTCGTGCCGTCATGGACCTCGCCCCGCTTGTGGGTGGTGCCGGTGAGGTAGAGGATCCGTTCGGTGACGGTGGTCTTGCCGGCATCGACGTGGGCGAGGATGCCCAGATTGCGAACGCCGGTCAGCGGACTGGTGAGTTGACGGTGCAGTTCGGTACGCACGGCCCATGGCCCTTCGGGGTGATCCGGATGCGGGGCGGCGCGATTCCCGGACGGACCGGCCTGCGGTCAGGCCACGCGTGAACCCCTGATGCGGCACACCGCATCGGTGCACGGCCGCACCGGCGGCCCAACACCTTTGGAAAGAGGCTCAGTTGTTCGTCACGGAGATCCGGTACCGGCCGCGCAGCGGGCACCGGACGCACGAAGACACCAGGATCACCTCGTACCGCGACGGGGGGACGACGGCGGCGGTGCGGTAACGCATGGCCGGTCTCCCCTCACTTGTCACGGTGCGCGCCGCGATGGTGGCGCAGCGGGCGATTCGTGGCGAGTGTAGTGAACCGGGTGCGGGCAGGTCACCGGGTTTTCCCGGCCGACGCTTCCTTCGCGCGCGCCGACCCGGTCGTGGCGACGGTGCCGCTGGACGTCGAGGACGTCGGCATCGTCCTCATGGGGCAGAAGGCAGCCGCGGGCGACGTACCCGGGGGCATCGCCGCACCACCAGTGCACCCGGGTGCTTGCAGGCGTTCAGCGGGCCTTCCACCGGCGCAGCGCGTGCCTGCCGCATCTGCGCCACTGCGCGGGCGGGATCGGCACGGGCTGCCCACCCCTGGTGACCATCGCGTTGAGTATGCCGATCCCGTCACCTGAGCCGACTGTTGTCGCAGCGCCGACGGCTCGTCGGGCTCCAGTTGCGCCCTGGCTGAGGGCGCCGCAGGCTGCTCACATGGACCGCACCCCGGAAGCCAGCGTTCTGCCCATTCTGGTGACGGGCGCGGCGGGCAGCGTCGGCGCCGTCGGACGATCCGTGGTCGAAGGCCTTCGGCAACGGGGCCTGCCTGTTCGGGCCATGGTGCGTCGCGATGACGAGCGGGCGCAGGCGCTGCGCGCGACGGGTGCCGAGGTCGTCGTCGGAGACCTGACGCGTGCGGGCGATGTCGCCGAGGCCCTGGCCGGCTGCGGACGTATGTACTTCGGCATGGGCGTGTCGGCGCAGTATCTGGAGGCTGCCGTGACGGTGGCGGCCGTCGCGCGTGCGTACGGGCGCCTGGAAGCGTTCGTGAACATGTCGCAGCTGACGGTCTCCGAGATGGACCTCACCAGCACTTCCGAGTCGGTTCAGCAGCGGCAGCAATGGCTGGTGGAGCAGATCCTCGGCTGGTCAGGCCTGCCCGTCGTCCAGATCAGGCCCACCGTGTTCCTGGAGAACCCGTTGTTCCGTGTCGGCTTCTCCTCGATCGCACGGAACGGCACCATCAGACTGCCCTTCGGCCAGGCGAAAACCTCCCCCGTGGCGGCCGGCGACGTCGCCGCGGTCGTGGCGGAGATCCTGGCCGATCCTGCCCCGCACATTGGCCGGATCTACGAGCTGACCGGCCCGCGCTCGCAGGACGTCGCCGCCACGGCGGCGGAGGTTTCCGCAGCTCTGGGCCGACCGGTCGGTTACACCGACGTCCCCCTGCAGGAGTGGATCGACGACGATCTCAGGCCGTTGGGGCTGCCGGACCACGTCTTCCAGCACATCTCCACCATGGCTCGCCTGCATGCGGAGAATCGCTACGACCGCAAGGCGGAAGGGGTCGAGCAGGTCATCGGGCGGCCTCCTGCGGGGGTGGCCGACTACGTCCGTGAGAACCCCAGCCTGTTCAGCCCCTGAAGCCGCGTCCTCGTCGTGCGTTGTCCAGCGTGTCCTGCGTTGCGGGCCGATCGTTGGAGGCGCCGGCCGACCATCGTGCACGGGTCCGGCCGCCACACGGGCACCGGATTGATTTCCCACGCCGAAACCGTCCCGGGAAGGACCCGGCCTGTGAGTGACGGACTCCTTGCCCCGGCAATCGCCACGACCGGTGGCAAAGACCGCCCGTACGGCGCATGCCGAGTGCACGACGGAACCCTCGTTCCGCAGTGCACTCGGCGGAGAGCAACCGGTGCTGCAGGACGTCGGCCGACGCCCCGGCCAAGACCTGTCCGTACCAGCGCAGAGGAGGAGAATCATGAACCGTCGTGTTGTCCACACCCGTGGCGGGTTGCCCGCCGACGTCCTGACCGTCATCGAGGAGCCGGAGCCGACAGCGCCCGGGCGCGGCCAGGTCCTCATCCGCACCACGGCCTTCACGGTGCATCCTGGTGATCTCCAGGCCATCGAGGCCTACCCAGGTAAGGCTGCACAGCCGGTTCCGGTCGGCCTGGAGGCAAGCGGCGTGGTGGAGGCGGTCGGCCCGGGAGCGCGCGTGGCGCCGGGGGTCGAGGTCGGTGGCCGCGTAACGGTCTTCCCACAGCCGGGGGCGTGGTCCCAGTGGATCGTGGCGGACGCCGAGGTGGTCGTCGCCGTACCGGACGGGTTGTCGGACGAGGTCGCCGCGCAGATGCTGGCGAACCCGCTCACCACGGTGATGCTGCGCCGTGAGGCGCAGGGGCACCTGGCCTTCGGATACGACGGTCTTCTGGTGCAGACTGCCGCGGGCTCATCGGTCGGTCGGCTGGTGACGGGCGTGTGCCAGTTTCACAACCTGATGCTTGTCAACCTCGTCCGCAGCGACCGCGGTGCCGCCGAGCTGCGCAAGCGGTTCCCCGACGTGCCGGTCGTGTCGACAGACCATCCGGGCTGGGCCGACGAGGTCCGCAAGGCAGCCGGCGGCCGTCCGGTCAGTGTGGCCTTCGACCCGATCGGCGGGAAGCTGGCGGAGAGCCTCGTGGACCTGTTGGCGCCGGGCGGGAAACTGGTCAGTTACGGGCTGATCGCCGAGGAGCCGATCTCGGTGCACGCGTCGACGCTGCTGAACAAGTCGCTGACGTTGCGGGGCACGAACATCGGCCGGTGGCTGTCGGAGGCATCTGCCGAGAGGCGGGCATCCGACGTCGCCACGGCGAAGCAGATCGCGCTGAAGCTCACGGACCAGTTCGAGGTGGCCGCCACGTACGGCCTTGGCGAGCTGGCCACCGCAGTGGAGCACGCTGTAAGGCCCGGCAAGGTCGGCCTCGTTCTCGTCCGCCCCTGATGGCCGCCGGAAGGCCCGGTGGCCCCCGGGTTCGGTGACCGTCAGTGGATGTCGATGCGGAGGAGGTCCGCGAACTGCCGCAGCGCCGCTGGCACGGTCCTCAACAGCGCCCGCCGCGCCGCCCTCGCCCAGGCAGAGCTCCGCGATTCCGATGACCGGCTGCTGGCCCGGGCCACCAGCGGTTGCATGCCCTTCCCGCTCCCTGCACGCTGACTGCCATACGCATCGCGACGGAAAGCACCCGGTCCATGAGTGACGAACTCCTCGATCTGGCCATCGCCACCACCGGCGGTCAAGAACTCTGGGACACCCTGCGTTGCCTGAAAGTCGACATTTCCATCGGCGGCCCGATCTGGGCGATGAAGGGCTGGCCGCCGGAGAAGACGTTCGACCAGGTCCTGACGCTCGACACGGTCAGAGAGCACATCGTCTTCAGCCCGTTCACCCGCCCCCACCAGCGGATGGTCTTCGACGCCGCCGCCGACAGCGTCACGATGCAGACCCTCGACGGCGAACCGGTCGAGACCCTTGCCCCTGCACGCGCCAGCTTCAAGGGAATGCTGCGCAACAGCACCTGGGACGCTCTACACCTCGGTTACTTCCTGGGTTACGCGTGCTGGAACTACTTCACCACGCCGTTCCTGTTCACCCGTCCGGACGTGCGGGTCCGCGAGATCGAACCGTGGCGTGAGGCCGGGCAGACCTGGCGGCGTCTGCAGGTGCGCTTCCCACCCGAGATCGCCACGCACAACCCCGACCAAGTGTTCTACTTCGACGCCCTCGGCATGCAACGCCGCATGGATTACATCGCCGAAGTCAACGGCAGCACCCTCGTCGGCCACTACACCAGCCGCTACCAGAGCTTCGACGGGCTGCTCGTGGCAACGCGGCGGCGAGTCTTTCGCCGGAACCCCGACAACAGCGTCAACCTCAACCTCCCTTCCATCACGCTCGACATCCACGATGTCGAGGTCGTCCACTCCGACCGCGAACAGGCACAGCCATGACCATGGACAATGCCGTCATCGACCACCCCGCCCGGCGGCTGGTTGTGGCGCTTCCCCGTCCCTACGACGCAGCCCGCGAGCACTACGAAACCCTCATCCCCGAGACCGATCTCCACCGCTTCTTCCAGATGGCCTCCTGGCAGGCCACGCTCGAGCTGGCCGAGATCAACGCCCCGCACGGGTTCATGCGCTACTACCGCAGCGACATCACCGCCGTCATGGCCGGCTCGCCGTCCCCCTGGAAGGCCACGCAGTATCTGATGGGCAACCACACCATCGCCGAACGCATGTTCCGCCACGACTCGTCGGTCATGCTGCACGCACCACTGCGGACCCTGCTCTACGCGGACCCCGACGGCGACACCAAACTCGCCGTCGACCAGCCCAGCCTGCTGTTCGCCAGCTACAGCAACCCGCGGATCGCCGACGTCGGCCGCGAACTCGACGCCCTACTCGCCCAGCTGATCACCCTCCTCGGCGGTGACGCGCCTCCCCAACTGTGACCCTCCCCGGTGCCCGGCCCCGGGCGCCCCGGCCGGCCCCAGCCTCCGTCGGCCCGCCGCGGACGTCGGCCCTGCGCCCCAGGGCTGCGCCTGGCCGCCGGCCGCCGGATCTTCGTGGGCACCTCAGCGGCCTCGGCCGCAGGATCCTGGTCGAGAGCGAGCCCGGTTTGTTCAACCCAGCCACGACCGTAACCGCCCAGCGAGCACACGACCGGCTCACTTGCCCCAACCGCAACGACGAAACGGAGATCAGCTCACGTATCGCCCTCTTCAGGCCGACGGGCGTGTCAGATAGAACGCTTACACGCCCCGGCCAGGTGAAGCGGGCGGACTGCAGCGGCAACGGCTCGAGAAATCTTCGGTCCGTTCGCAGGAGTCAGGCGGGTTGTCGCAACTCGATGGGCAGGTGGCGGGGTCCGCGCAGCATAGCGTTCTGCCGGTAGGGGGGCGGGTCCTGGAGGAGGGTTGCGGTGGTGAGGCGGGGGATCAGCGCACCGAGGGCGGTCTGGGCTTCGATGCGGGCGAGCGGTGCGCCGTAGCAGAGGTGGATGCCGCTGCCGAAACCGAGGTGCTGGTTGTCGGTGCGGCCGGGGTCGAACCGGTCGGGGTCCTGGAATCGTTTGGGGTCGCGATTGCCTGAGGCCAGGGCGAGGACGACGGAGGTGCCCTTGGGGAGGGTGATGCCGGCGATGTCCACGTCGTCGAGTGGGATGCGTTGGCGCATGTGGACCGGGGGTTCGTAGCGCAGCAGTTCCTCCACCGCGCTGGGGAGGAGGGCGGGGTAGCGGCGCAGTCGGTCGAGCTGGTCGGGGTGGCGCAGCAGGGTGAGTACGCCGTTGGTGATCAGGTTGACCGTGGTCTCGTGTCCGGCGATGAGCAGCAGCACGCCGGTTTCCGCCAGTTCCTCCCGGGTCAGCTGGTTGTCCGGGTCCGGTTCGTTGATGAAGGCGGAGAGCATGTCGCCGGTGGGGTGGCCGCGGCGCTGCTCGGCGAGGTTCACCAGGTATTGGCCCATTTCGATCCGTGCCTGGTCGCCGGCCCGGTCCTGCTCGGTGGTTTCCTCGCTGGCCCTGACGTCGGCGGAGGCGACCACGGCGTTGGACCATTCCCGGAACAGCGGCTCGTCCTCGCGCGGGACGCCGAGCAGTCGGCAGATGGCGGTGACCGGCAGTGGGTAGGCGAAGTCGTCGACGATGTCGATTTGTGTGCGGTCCTGGAGCCCGTCGAGCAGCTCTGTGGTGATTTCGGTGATCTGGCCGCGCATGGCGTCGATCCGGCCTGGGCTGTGCGGCGGCCCGAACGGCCGCATGGCGAGGGTGCGCAGCCTGTGGTGCTCGGGGTCGTCGAGGCGCAGGAACGGCAGCTTCGGAGCCTCCTCGGGCGAGTTGGTGAGGCTGCGGGGATCGGCACTGATCCGCGGGTTGTGGAGCAGAGCGGCGATCTGGTGGTAGGTGCCGACGAGGTAGCTGCCGTCCGCCTGCTGCACGACAGGACCGGCTTCGCGGAGTTCCGCGTACAGCGGGTAGGGGTTGGGACGGTTGGCGTAGTCGGTGATCCGTTGCAGCAGGGTCTCGGCGGACATGGGCTTCGGCTCCTCGGGGTTGGGCGGGTGAGCGGGTCAGCCCGTGGCCGCCACCATGATCAGCCGGCGGTCGGGCAGGTGACCGGTGAGCGCCACGGTGGGGCCGTGGGAGAGCCCCTTCGGGTCCGGCACATCGGAGGGAACCGGGATTTCGGCCGCGAGCGGGCGGTCGGACGCGCCGGGCGCGGGCGGGAACGGGGCCGCGGTTTCGATGAGGTGCTGGTAGTACTCAAGCGACTTGGCCATGTTGACGGTGACCGCGGCGGTGACCCGGCCCTTGTAGCCGTAGACCATCGCCAGGCGGCGCTCCTCCAGTGAGCCCTGGGCGAGGACCACCTGGTCGGAGAAGGTGGGCACGCCCACCGACTTGATGTTGAGCCCGAACTGGGTGGACCAGAACGTTGGGAGGGCGAGGTGCGGGCGGCGCAGCGGCCCGGTGTTGACCATGTTGTGGGCCGCCACCTCGGCCTGGACGACCGCGTTGCCCCAGTGCTCCAGGGAGAGCAGCTGGTAGTCGAAGAGCGGGTGGGGGAAGCGGGAGACGTCGCCGGCCACGAAGACGTCGTCGGTGACGATCCCGTACATGTCGAAGGCCCGGCACCCGGCGTCGCAGGTGATGCCGCGCGGGCCGGCCGCCAGTCCCGCGTCGGCCAGCCACTCGACGTTGCGGACCGCCCCCAGCGCCACGACGCACACATCCGCCTCGACGCGGCTGCCGTCGGAGAGTTCGGCGCCGGTGAACCGGCCGTTGCCGTCCCCGCGCAGGGCGGTGACCGTCACACCGCAGCGCAGGTCCACGCCGTGGTTTCGATGCATGGCGGCCGCGAGCTTGGACAGGGTGCCGCCGAGCGCGCCCACCAGGGGTGCGGGGCCGCGTTCGGCGACCGTGACCTCGATGCCCCGCTCCCGGCAGCCCGAGGCGATTTCCGAGCCAGTGAAGCCGCCACCGACCACCAGCACCCGCCGCGGCCCGGCGGCCAGCCGCTCGGCCAGCCCCGCGGCGTCCTCCCGGGTGCGCAGGGTGAACACGCCGTCCAAGGCCCCCTCCTCCGGATTGGGCCAGGGCCGCGCCCGGGTCCCGGTGGCGATCAGCAGCCGGTCGTACGGCAGCGACTCGCCGTTGGCCAGCGCCACTCGCTTCTCGATCGGGTCCAGTCCGGTGGCGGGGGTTCCCAGCCGCCACTCCGCCTCCGGGTCCCGGCGCATGGGCAGCCCGGTGGTGTCCGCCGCCGCCTGGCCGAGCAGAACCTGTTTGGACAGCGGAGGTCGGTCGTAGGGCGGATGGGGCTCATCCCCGACCACGGTCAGTGAGCCGGTGAAGCCCTCCTCGCGCAGCTTCTCGGCGGCCCGCAGCCCGGCCAGCGACGCGCCGACGATGACGATCCGGCCGTTCCGAAGGTCACCGGCCACTGGTGCTCACCTCGTCGCCCACGAGGATGGCCTGGACCGGGCACGCCGCCGCGGCCTGGCGCACGCGCTCCAGCTGGTCGTCAGGGACGGCCGGGGTGTACAGCAGTCCCTCCTCCCCGTGCAGCTGGAACACCTTCGGCGCGAGGAACACGCACTGTGCATAGCCCTGGCAGCGCGTGAGGTCCACAACGGTCCGCATTCCACTGCTCCCTTCGTCGCCTTACCCCCTGTCCGTGTCCAGAGTGAGGGAGGAATCGGGAGCTCGCCCGGCGAAGACACGGAGGCCACGGGACCGAACGGGTCAGCCCAGGGCGCGGTCGAGGTTGAAGGCGGCGCTGATGAGGGCGAGGTGGGTGAAGGCTTGGGGGAAGTCGCCCTGCTGTTCTCCGATGTGGCTGATCTCTTGGGCGTGGACGCCGAGGTGGTGGCGTAGGTGAGTATCTTCTCGAAGGCAAGGCGGGCCTCGTTGAGGCGTCCGTTGCGGGTGAGGGCCTCGACGTACCAGAAGGAGCAGATGGAGAAGGTGCCTTCCTCGCCTTCCAGGCCGTCCGGGCTGGCCTCGGGGTCGTACCGCCAGACCAGGGAGTCGGACACCAGCTCGTCGCTGAGTGCGTCGAGGGTGGACAGCCATACGGGGTCGGTTGGGGAGACGATCTTGGTCAGCGGCATCATCAGCACCGCGGCATCCAGCACGTCGCCGTCCTCGTACTGGACGAACGCCTGCCGGGCAGGCGACCACCTGGACACGCCGCGAAAGCGAACTTCGACGAGAGTCGCAACGGACCCGGCCGCATGCAGAGGCACTCGTGCTGACGCGGCGAGGCCCGGGCGCCCAGCCATGGTGCTGCCCAGGACCCCCTCTCTGGGACGTCCCACCGAGCCACCCCTGCGCGCGCTCGTCGGGCCGGGGCCGTGTGCACGTGGCGTGCTCCGTGCGTTCACGTCGCGATCGGAGAGCTGTTGCGGCACCGGGTTGCCCCACGGCCGGGCGAGGGTTGCCCCACCCGGCCGGGCGCGGTTCAGGCGCCGCGCTGGTGGAGCTCCAGGTCAGCGACCACGGGGCGGTGGTCCGAAGCGTCCGTCGCGACGTCCTGCGCACCGATCACGGTGATGTCGGGGGAGGCGGTCACAAAGTCGATGCGCTTGAACGGATTGACAGCCGGGTACGTCTTGCCGCCGTTCGGGGCGGCGTCCTGCAGCTCCTGCCACAGCGGCGCCAGCTCGGGGGCATTCGCCTCGGCGTTGAAGTCACCGACCAGGATCTTCGGACCGGAATCCTCGCCAAGCACATTGAGCATGTCCGTGACCTGCGCGCTGCGGACCGACGGGTTGGCCCGGTAGTCCAGGTGCGTGGAGTAGACGTGCACGTGCGAGCCGTTGACGTTGACCGTCACCTCGGCGAAGCCGGGCGCCGGGGCGGGCACCGGGTTGGGTGTCTGGGTGGAGAGCCGGGTGATGTCGTGGTTCTCGGCCTCGAGCACCGGGTAGCGACTCAGCACGGCGACGCCGTACTGCCGCCGGTCCCCGCCCTCGGTGGCGGGTTCATTGTCATAAATCGGAGCGAAGAATACCTTCATGTCCAGCTTGTCGGCCAGCTCCTGGGCCTCGTCAACGAAGTTGCTACGGGAGCTCCAGTGCACATCGACCTCCTGGAGGCCGATCACGTCGGCGTTCAGATCGCGGATCGCCGCCGCAGTGCGGTCCAGGTCGAAGACGTTGTCCTCGCCGGCCCCGGCGTGAATGTTGTAGGTCGCGACCCGCAGCGGCACCGCCGGGGCCGCCGCCCCGGGGACGTCGGTGGTCGCTGCGCTCGCCGGTGCCGCACCGGCGAGCACGGCGGTGACGACGAGCACGGCAGCGGCGGCGCGGCTGCCGCGGGCGGGACGTCGGGAAGTGAGCTTCATGAATTTCTCCGGATCAGATGGTGAGGCCGGCACCGAACGGGAACAGGGCCGTTCCCGGGTTGGCCGGATCAGGGATGGTCACGGGAAGGCGTCCGGCCGGCTTGATCGCTCCGGTCAGCACCCCGGCGAGGGAGCGCATCGCCACCTCGTTGAACGCATACGTGGTGAGGTAGGTGGGCGCCTCGGGGAAGCGCATCACGTCGTACGGATCGCGCACGGCCACCGTGACGACCCGCGCGCCGGACGCCAGCAGCGCCTGGACCAGCTGCTGCTGACCGGAATCGCTGGACGCGCGGTTGGTGAGCACCACCGTGGTGTCATGCGACAGCGCGGCCGCAACGGCGGCGTCGATGCGTGCGCGGGACGGCTTCGCCCCCGTGCTCAGGACGTCCACCGTCAGGCCCCGGTCGGTGAGCGCCCGGCCCAGCGCCGCGGTGGTTATCGGCGTCGCCGGGTCGTCCCATCCGGTGACCAGCACCCGGCCCGTCGGCCCCAGCGGGAGTGCGCCCGGCTTGTCACGCAGCAGCGTCGTCGTGCGGTCGGTGATCCGCTGGGCGACGGCGAGGTGGTCCGGGGTACCGACCGTGCCTGCGATGTCCGCAGTGTTGACGAAGGGTGAGCTGACGATTCCGCGGCGCCACTTCAGCCGCAGTATTCGGGTCACCGACTCATCGATGCGGCGCTCGGTGAGCTCACCGTTGCGGACCGCAGCCAGAACCGCGTCATAGGCGATGCGCATCACCGGCGGGTTGACGAGCACGTCGACGCCCGCCTTGAGCGCGAGCACCGGCACCCGCTCGTCGCCGTACTTCTGCCGCACGCCGGCCATGCCGAGCGAGTCGGTCACCACGACGCCGTCGTAACCGAGCTCCTTGCGCAGCAGCCCGGTGAGGATCGGGTAGGACAGGGTGGCGGGATCGCCGGACGGGTCGAGCGCCGGCACGACGATGTGGGCGGTCATCACCGAATCGGCGCCCGCGGCAATGGCGGCCCGGAACGGGGGCAGGTCGATCTGGTCCAGCTCCGCACGGGAGTGGCTGATGACCGGGAGTCCGCTGTGGCTGTCGACCGATGTGTCGCCGTGGCCGGGGAAGTGCTTGAGGGTCGCGGCCACACCGGCGTCCTGGTAGGCGCGCACCTGCGCGACCACCATCTCGGCGGCCATCTCGGGAGATTCGCCGAAGGACCGCACCCCGATCACCGGGTTGGCCGGGTTGACATTGACGTCGGCCACCGGCGCCAGGTTCTGGTTGACACCGACGGACCGCAGCTCCTGCCCGGTGATGCCGGCAGCGGTGCCCGCGTCGGCGACACTGCGCCCGGCGGCGAGGGCCATGTTGCCCGGGAACTGGGTGGCCGGCGGACCCAGCCGCACCACCGCCCCCTGCTCCTGGTCGATGCTCAGCAGCAGCGGCACTCCTGACGGCTGGTCGAGAGCCACCCGCTGGATGCCATTGGACAGCCCGGCGACCTGCTCGGGCGCGCGGGTGTTGCCGGCATAGGCGAAGTACACAAAGCCGCCGAGGTGGTAGCAGGCTATGGCCTGTGCCGCGTTGTCCACCCCGAGGAAGGACTGGTTGCTGCGGACCGCGTCCGGGTCGGTGGTGTCCGCGGTCTCGCCGTACACGCGGGTGGTGAACAGCTGGCCGACCTTCTCTTCCAGCGTCATCCGGTTCAGGGTGCTCTCCACCCAGCCGGTCTCGGCGGGCGGCGGAGGGACGGCGGCCAGAGCGCCGCGCGCGGACAGCATGGAGAGGGCGGGAATAGCGGCGACACCGGCCGCCAGAAGTGATCGACGGGAAGTGGGATATCTGGACAAGGGCATGCTCAGTTCCTTTCGTCGCGAGACGGTCGCCATTGCGGCGCTGGGGAGCTCGCGACGGATATGGAGCGTAAGCAGGTCCGGTGAATAATGCGCTCTTGCCTGATGACGGCAGGCGGACAACTCGGTGCCGCCGCAGGCGCGGTGCGCCGAGCTTGCCCCGTACTGAGACGGTTCATCTCCACTCGACCAAGACCGCCTTCGCACACTGGTGGGCCGTTATGGCTGCGACCGTGGTCGGCCCTTTGTAGAGGGGATGAGCTGCACCGAGTTTCGGAGAGTGTGGCATGCCCCGGAGCAGGTGCCCTCGACGCCGAAGCCGAGGACTGAGCGAACTGGGCGATCCAGACGTCGAGTTGTTTGCATCCCGCCTCGGTCGGTGGAGAGGATATCCGTACCGGGTTGCGCCTGAACAGAACAGCCTTACGACCGGCAGGGGTGGGGCACGTAAGCGGGAGAGGGATCACCATGGAGCCGGGGCTGTACGGGTACGGGCTGGCGGCAGCGCTCCAGGCCGGGTGCGCGGGGCTGACAGCAGCCAGGCGAGGATCCGGGGCCGTCTTCCTCGGCCTGGACGCCGGCAAGGGCGAACACCACGGGCGGGGCCTGACCCCGGCACTGGTGATCGTCGACCAGCCCGCCAACATCGGCGCTCTGCCCCTGGCCGTCGCCCGCGACGCCGGCTGCCTGGTCGCCTAGCCGGCTGCAGCGGGTGTTCTTCCGGTCCGCACTCATCAGCATCCGGTGCGACCCCAACTCCCGGACGTTCTACGACAGGAAGAGAGCCGAAGGGAAACGGCATGTCCAAGCCGTCCTAGCCCTCGCCCGCCGACGCGTGAACGTGCTGTGGGCGCTGATCCGTGACCGGCGATGCTACGAGGTCACCGCCCCTTCCGCCGCAGTGGCTTGACCTTGCGGCGGGATAGCCAGCCGCAAGGCTTCTGCCCGGCCCGGGCGTCGGTAGGGTTTGCCTATGAACGACGTGTCCACGGCAGATACAAAGACCGTATCCACCCCGTATGCGGCCTTCCTCCAGGGGTTGGGCCGTAAACCATCGGCAGACGAGTGCCGGCGGTGGGCCGCCGAGCACGTCGGCACCGCGGAAGAGCCACGTGCCCTGTCGGACGCCGGCTGGCATACCGCCCGTGAGGGCCGGCCCGAGGCAGCCCTCACACTCTTCCGCCGAGTGGTGGAATTCGGGGGCGAGTTCGCCAGGGACGCCCAGGTCGGCATTGTGGACCAGCTGTATGCGTTGGACCGTGAGTCAGAGGCCGACCAGGCCCAGCACGCGCTGCGAGCCGAACTCGACACCCAGCCCGCCGCCTTCGCAGACCTGAGGGTCTTCGACGACATGGTCGAGGTGCTGTGCGAGCACGAGCAGCACGAGCTGGCACTCACGTGGTGCCAGGCGGGCCTGGACCGTATCGCCGAGACCAACGACACCCCGGACGGGGAAACGGACAAGTACCGGCACGGACTGCTCATCGACCGCGGCTTCCTCCGTGGCGAGCTGGGCATCCCGCTGGACGAGGACGACCTGGCCGCCGAGGCCGAAGCCAACGCCGCCCTCACGTCGTTCCGCGCCCTGGTGCACGACAAGTCGGATGACCCCTTCCACGGCCGGGACGGGGAGGCGTACGACGGGATCGTCCTGCGCTGGGCCCGCGAGGACTTCACAGCGGTACGGGAACGCTGGCCCGAATCGACCGTGCACTACGGCGACGAGTACGCTACCTACACCGCACGGATCCAGCGCGAGGCCCGCGGCTACGACGAGTCCGGCGCTGCCCACGTGCACATGGTCACCGCCACCCTGGCCGACTTCGAGGCATACGCCCAGCGCACAGGCCAAGACCCGGCAGCACTACGGAGAATGGCACCACACGATCCACCCGGACCAGACGCTGACCTGGCCACCCGCCCGCAACGGGCCGTGCTGGTGCGAATCGGGCCGCAAGTACAAGAAATGTTGTGGCACCCCCGCCAAGAACTGATCACCCCGAACGCCAGAATCGCTTGACAACTCTATTGGGAAGCCAGGACCTGTCGGGCGTGGGCCTCGTTCATGATGAGGACATGGTCGAGTGCCTCACGCCGGATACTGCCGATCACCCGCTCGCAGTGGGCGTTCATCCGAGGAGCTCGCGGCGCACTCTTGAGGATCTCCGTCTCCTCGGCCTGGAAGACGGCGTCGAAGGACTGGCCGTATTTGCCGTCGCGGTCACAGAGCAGGAAGCGGAGGGAATCCATGCGCGTGCCCAGGTCGGCGGCGAGATTCCGGGCCTGTTGCACCGCCCATTCTCGGGTGGAGTGGGCGGTGAGTCGGGGACGGCGTATCAGGCTGGACAGTGCCCCGAGCCAGAATCGGTCCGCGGGCTCGTAGCGGACCGGGCCGACGAACTGACGGCGTAGCACCGCATTCTCATGCCGGAGCACGAGCAACTCGGCGTTCATGGCGGTGTCGCGGCGCAGCAGCACCCCGGGTACGGACAACAGCCTGCGGGCAATCTTGTACACCAGAGAGACGATCACGCGGACATGGTCCCAGCCGAGATCGTCTTACCCTGCCAGCTGCAGCGATGACTTTCTGAGCCCGACAGGGTTCTCCGCGGCCATCCGCAGCACCAGATCCCGCACGTTCGGCCGGGTCGGCGTACGGCCAGGACTTCGGCGCTGATACGTCCAGCGGCGCTTGACCAGGTCGGCGTGCCAACGCAGCAGCGTGCCCGGGGTGATGAACAGATGCCCGAGCAGTGCCTTGGGCAGTAGCCGAGCCAGTCCTGCGATCACCGCCCGGTCCGCCCACGAGAGGTGTGGCCGGGCGACCTGGCGCCTCAGGACGTCGAGTTGGTGTCGCAACACCAGGAGATCCGCGTTCTTCGAAGCCTCAGATCGTGCCCGGCGTCGGTCGTATTCGGCCTTGACCTGTGGGGAGGGCAGTGCCCCGAAGATCCATACGTAGCCTGCGGCGGCCAGCCGCTGGTTCTTCACCCGCCGGTGGCGCACGAGGTGGCTCTTGCCGCTGGCGATGGTGACCGGCGCCGAGCCGGCATACGCCTTCAGGGCGCGGGCGTCGGCGAAGCGGGTGGGCAGCCTCCCACGCGGTGATCGCCGGCTCGCTCAACGCCCGCCGCTCGTCGCCGCACCAGGGCCTCGCGAACGCCCGCCCCCTCCAGCCGCTGCCGGCCCCTATCGAGGATCCGGAGCAAATCGCGCGCCTCGATATACGACGACGCACGCGACTCGGCGGCACCCTCCACGAGTACGCACATGCGTCCTGACCAACATGGATGAGGTATTCGGCAAGCGCAGTCAGCTCCTCACGCTCGCCGCCGGTCAGGCCGTCGCGCTCGCCGGCGTCGACCTCGGCCTGCCTGATCCAGTCCCGCACCGCGGTCTCGGTCAGGTCGTAGTCCTTGGCCAACTGGCCCGACCCGTCCGGCCTTTGTCAGGCAAACGACCCCGACATCACGCACGTTGCCGCTCTGCCTTGAGGCGTCATACGCCCGGGCCTCTTGGGGCATCCGTGTAGCGTCCACGAGGCCGCCACCACCATGAGCACCAAGACCGCACACGCTGTCTAAAGCGAGGTGTTGCCCGCCCGGCAGCCACGAAGTGTCGCATTCCCGGCACTCGAACGCACCCAGGAACTACCGATCCTTCGGAACGTCCTCAACAAGGGATTAGGGCCTCTCGGTAGCTCGGGGATGCGACTCGAACCGAGCAACGCCGGGAGGCCCTGCTGCCGTTGTTGTACGCGCCCGCGCCCGTTGATTTCAACTCGACTGCCGTGTCATGCGATTGTCTCGCGCACGTGTACGGGAACGCGGCGCGGATCTCAGTCCTCGTGCAGGACAGCGGCCAGCCGGTCGCGGGAGCGGCGTATGTGGCTGCGCATCGCCGATTCGGCCAGCTCGGCGTCCTTCTCGTGCAGTGCCTCGAGAATCCGCGCATGCTCCTGGCAGGTTTCGGCCGCCAGCCCTTCACGGAAGTGCAGCCGGTACAGGTGGGCATGGGCGCGCAGCCGGTCGAGTGTCCCGCGCATCAGGGTGCTGCCGCATGCGCGGGCGATCCGGCGACACCTGGTAGGTGTGCCAGGAGGTCGTGTACATGGCGTTCCCCGGAGAGCCCCAGCCGCCGTTGGGCAGGTACTCGTAGTCCAGTTCGCTGTAGTTCGGGTCCATGGGGTGGGCGAGCGGGGAGAGGGTGAAGAAGGCCTGCACCACCTTGTCGCCGTCCGGGCCGTCCCGGAGGGGCTCGTCGCTGAAGCGGACCCGTGCGGCGTAGGTGCCGGAGAAGAACTTCCGCTGCTGGCTCAGCTGCGCCTGCGGATGGCCGACTACCTGCTGCGCACCGCGGACGACCCGGACGTCCTCAACACTCCCGGCCAAGGGACGGCCCTGCGGACCAAGTACCAGGCTGCCGCGGCCGATGTCGCCGCGGCGCGAGCGAAGACCGTCGGGACCAGCGCCGCCGCGATCGTCCTCAACCGGCTCGCCTGGGGCTGCGAACTCGCCCTGGCCGACATCGATATCACCCGGTACGCCCAGGCCAACGACCAGGCAGGCAAGCAGCAGGTGATAGCCCGCTACCGCCAGCTGACCCAGCGACACCGCTTCAACGGCATCCAGCTCGAGTCGCTTTACACCACCCCGCGCTACGGCGAACAGGTCACCCGGGCGCAGATTGCCAAGCAGTACCGCTCCCCGGCGTGGGGTTATCTGCCGCAGATCCGGTTCACCGTGCGCCAGGGGGCCTCCGTCGATGTGACGATCACGGCGCAGGACGTCGACTTCCAGGGGCACGACGTGGAGTGGACACTCATCACGCCCCAGGGACTCACCGCCGAGCGTACCCAGGGCCGTCTGCGAGCCTCGGGCCCGCTCGAGGCTGCGGAAACGGTCCGCCTGAGCGCCGGGACCGACGTCGCACCCGGGAACTACGCCGTCACTGTCGTTTTTGACGCCGATGGCGGTGAACTGACGTCGGCTCAGTGCTCCATCCCTGATCTTCGCAGGGAATCCCGGCCTTCTGGCCGGGCGGGAATGCGATCCCTGGCCCGGAGGCGCGGAGCTCCGGAGTGCCCTGCGCGTTGTCAGTGGCGCCAGCTATGTTGACCGGACTGACCGAAGGGGGGTGGGCTGGATGATTTGTGCGTACAAGTTCCTGATGCGGCCCACCGCTCGGCAGGCGGTCGCCCTGGGCGAGATGCTGCGGGATCACTGCTCCCTGTACAACGGGGCGTTGGTGCGCCACGAGGCGCCACTTTTCCGTGCAGGGGTGGAAGACCTCTGCCGTTCGCCTGTCGCAGCAGGTGGCTGAAGCTGGGGGCAGTCCGACCGCGGAGACGCGCGGAAGGATGGCAAGCGGCCCCGACAAAGCCGGGACGTGCTGGTACTGCCAGACAGCGCGGGTCCGGCAAGCGAGATGAGAAGCCGTACGAGAGGAACCAGTGTCTGAAGCCCCGTAATCGTTGTGCCGGCTCCAATCTGGTGGATATGGGCCGGGTGCAGTGCACGTCACCGCGATGCGCGGTGACGACTCCGAAGCCGGTTCAACGCGCCGGTGGGGAGGCCACGTTGAAAGCCTGCGGCGTAGGCGTGGCGATGCTGCCGGGGTAGAGCTGGGCGGCTCACTTGTCGAACGGATGGTGGTGAACGTGGGAAGCGCTCTGGTGCCGCCCTTAACCCCAGGCATCCAGCCTGGTGGAGGGCAGGCCCGTCGTCGGTTGACGGCATCAGGGCGTGGCGGAGTCCTCGTAGTAGTCCGAGCGCGCGAGAGGCGCGTACATGGCGAAGGGGGACAGCAAGTCGGCAGCGGAAGGACCGGAAAGCCAGGAGGGTGTCGTCGGTGAATACCGACGAGCTGGAGTACGTCTTGATGAAGGCGGAACGCCGGGTACTGGAGATCCAGACGAAGCTGCACCGTTGGGCTCGCGATGATCCTCATCGCAGGTTCGATGACCTGTTCAACCTCGTGACTGACCCCGCGTTCCTTGTGGTGGCGTGGGCTCGGGTGCGGGGCAACAAGGGAGCCCGCACGGCTGGAGTGGACGGCGAGACCGCCTACTACGTTGAAGCCGTACGGGGCGTCGAGGTCTTCCTCGACGGGCTGCGAACCTCCTTGAAGGACCGCAGCTTCTGCCCGGTGCCGGTGCGTGAGCGGATGATTCCTAAGTCGAACGGCAAGATGCGTCGCCTGGGGATCGCGACGGTCACGGACCGGGTGGTGCAGGCATCCCTGAAGCTGGTGCTGGAGCCGATTTTCGAGACGGATTTCCTCCCGTGTTCCTACGGGTTCCGTCCCAATCGCCGGGTCCATGACGCCGTGGCCGAGGTGCGCTACCTCACCTCCCGCTCCTACGAGTGGGTGGTAGAGGGCGACATCAAAGCCTGCTTCGATGAGATCTCGCACTCCGCTCTCATGGAGCGGGTGCGCGATCGCATTCGAGACAAGCGCGTCCTGACCCTGGTGAAGGCGTTCCTGAAGTCGGGCGTCCTCGATGAGGACCGCCAGCTGAGGAAGACCAGTGCTGGGACCCCGCAGGGGTCGATCTTGTCCCCGCTGCTCAGCAACGTGGCGCTCTCCGTCCTGGACGAGCACATCGCCAGGGCGTCGGGCGGACACAACGCCTGCCGCAACGACAGGGTTAAGCGCCGCCGTCGGGGACTGCCCAACTGCCGGCTGGTCCGCTACGCCGACGACTGGTGCTTGATGGTTTCGGGCTCCCGGGCCGATGCCGAAGCCCTGAGGGACGAGATCGCGGACGTCCTCTCCACGATGGGCCTGCGCCTGTCCGAGGAGAAGACGCTGATCACCCACATCGAGGACGGCCTCGACTTCCTTGGGTGGCACGTCCAGCGCCACCTCAAGCGAGGCACGAACCGGCACTACGTCTACACCTACCCCTCGCGCAAGGCCTTGAAGGCCGCGATGGCGAAGGTCAAGGAACAGTGCCGAAAGACAGGCATGAACCCTGCGCTCGACGCCCTGCTCATCCCGCTCAACTGGATGCTGCGGGGCTGGTGCGCCTTCTTCCGGCCGGGGGTATCGAGCACAGCGTTCCACTACCTGTCCCACTATGCGTGGATGCGGGTGGTCAGGTGGCTGCGCAAGAAGCACCCCCGGACACCCTGGAAGGAACTGCGACGCCGCTACGGCGGCGGTCGATGGTGGCCAGCAGGCGAGACCACGGAGCTGTTCAACCCTGCGGGAGTGCACACGACGCGCTACCGCTATCGGGGGGCGGCCATCCCCTCGCCCTGGCCACTGACCGGATGAGGAATCACAGGGAACACAAGGGGACTTGTGGAGCGCCCGTTGCGTTGAGAGGCGCACGGCGGGTGCGGGAAGCGGTCCGGAGAAACGGGCCGGTCGAAAGACCGGAACCGCGCTCCGGGCCGACTTCACCAGGAACGAAGGGATGCCTACCGGCATGTCTCGAGGACCACGGTCCGGTACGGGATGCAGTCGGCGCAGCTGAAGGGCATCCGGGCGTTCGATGCGGAGCGTCAGGGGCGTTGGTCGTTCTCCTCTCAGCAGGCGACGCTTCGCCGTCTGGACAAGGCGTTCGCCGCGTTCTTCCGCCGGATCAAGACTGGGCAGGCTCCGGGCTGTCCGCGCTTTCGTGGAGTGGGCCGTTTCGACACGGTGGACTTCCCGAAGGACGGTGACGGGGTCCGGTGGGACTCCACCCCGCACGACCCCGTGACCCGCGTCCGCTTCCAGGGGGTCGGGCATGTCAAGGTCAACCAGCACCGGCCCGTGGTGGGCAGGGTCAAGACCGTGTCGGTCAAGCGTGAGGGCCGCACGTGGTTCGTTGTGCTGACCGCCGAACAGGACCAGCCCGAACCGCTCCCGGCAACGGGCAGCATGGTCGGTATCGACCTGGGCATAGCTTCGTTTCTCACCGATTCGAGCGGTGTGCACATCTCCAACCCACGCCATGCCCGCAAGGCCGCTGCGAAGCTTCAGGCTGCGCAGCAGGCCCTGTCCCGGTTCCCGCGACGCAAGGCGAGGAACCGTACCCGCAACCACCAGCGGGCCGTGGACAAGGTCGCTGCCCTGCACCGCAAGGTGCGGCGTCAGCGCTTGGACCACGCGCACAAGACCGCCCTCGCTCTGGTCCGCGCGCACGACTTCATCGCGCACGAAGATCTCCAGATCCGCAACATGAGCAAGGCGCCCGCAGCGAGACCGGACCCCGACCGGCCGGGCGTCTTCCTGCCCAACGGGGCCGCGGTCAAGGCCGGGCTGAACCGTTCGATCAACGATGCCGGTTGGGGGGTGTTCCTGACGATCCTGCACGCCAAGGCTGAAAGCGCCGGACGGGAAGTGATCGCCGTGGACCCCCGCAACACCTCCCGGCGGTGCCCTGAATGCGGGCACACCGCGAAGGAGAACCGGCCCACACAGGAGAAGTTCCACTGCCAGGCCTGCGGCCACACCGCGCACGCCGACACAGTCGGAGCACTCAACGTCCTACGGGCCGGGCTGGTCCGTCGCCACGCCAACCAGGCATAGCGAGAAGCCCCGCCCCTTCAGGGCGGGGAGGAGTCACCACTGTGTTCCGGTAGAAACCTGCCGGTCAGCCCCGACCCGGCGACCTACTGGATCACTATGGACACCGAGCACCCGGCGTGGTTCCCTCTGTTCACAAAGACCAGCACCGCGTGGACGTCCAAGTCCGCCCGTCCGGAGAACGGTAAGGAGAACCTGGCGCTGCTCTGGCCGAGGCACGGCTTCGACCTGCACGCCGAGAACACCACCAAGGGCGGCACCACCGGCCACTTCGACCTGGCCTTCGCGACCCAGTCCGGTGCCCCTGCGGACACCGACAAGGCCGAGGCGGAGGCGTCCACCGAGGACGGTGCCACCTGGCGCCCCGCGACGGTGAAGACCGCCAGCGCGCGGTAGCCCATTGTCCGATCGACATGCCTCCGCAATCCTCGCCCGGTCGGCGATGGCTGCCTTGCCGGGCCGCCGGTCGACAGCGAACGCAGAAAGGAATTCACGTGACGCGCAGACGTCGCCAGTTGCTCGCCGCACTCGTGGCCGGGATACTCGCTATCTTGGCCTGTGTAGTGGCAACTTATCCGTCAGGAACCGCAGCACAGGTCGCGCTGGGCCAGGATCTGGACAAGCTGCACCGAGCCGACCCTGGTGACCCGCTCGAGGAAGGCTCGGAATCCGGCGAGGAAGGCGAGGGAGGCGAGGAAAACCCGGGATCCGCCGCGCAAGCCGCATTCCGCCAGCGCGCCTACCCCGGTGACACCATCACCGTGGCGCAGATGAACGGCGCGCGCGCCGCCTACCGCACGGCCAAGGGCCGCCCGTTGCCGACGGGCAAGGGACAGAAGGGCACCTGGGTCACGGTGGGGCCCAAGGAGGCGGTCTACCCGTACGCCCCGTACCGCGACTCGTCCAGCTATCTGCCCAACGAGTACGTCGCGGGTGGCCGTACCACCGCAGTAGCGATCAGCCCCACCTGCGTACCGGGTCGCTGCAAGATGTGGATCACGGCCGCAGGTGGTGGCATCTGGCGGACCGACAACGCGCTCGCCGACGAACTGCACTGGCGGTACCTCGGCGGGCCGCTGGGCATCAACGCCGCCGGTACGGTGACCATCGACCGCAACGACGCCACCGGCAACACAATCTACGTCGGCACTGGCGAGGCCAACGGCTGCTCCTCCGGTTGCGTGGCCGGCGTGGGCATCTACAGGTCCACCGACGCCGGCGAAACCTGGACCGGGCCACTGGGCCAGGCGGAACTCGGTGGCAAGGGCATCGGCCAGATCGCGGTCAAGCGGGGTGACCCCCGGACGATTTACGTCGGTACCTCCACCGCGATCCGCGGTATGTCGAGCACCTGCTGCTCCGGGATCACCCGTCCGGTGCCCGACTCGGCCAAGTGGGGCCTCTACAAGTCCACCGACGGTGGAGCCACCTGGGCCTTCGTCCACAACGGGTCGGCCGACGCCGCGGCCTGCACCGGCAGCCAAGCCGAGTACACCAACCAGACCGCCTGTTCGCCGGGGGGTGTCCAGGGCGTCGAACTGGACCCCAGCGACCCGGAGATCGTGTACGCGGCCTCGTGGGCGCGGGGCATCTGGCGGTCGCCGGACGGCGGCACCACCTGGAAGCAGATCAAGCCGTCGCTCAATGCGGCGAACGCCTATACCCGGCCCGCCTTCGACGTGACCCGGCTGCCGAACGGCAAGACCCGGATGTACGTCTACGAGGGCAACATGAGCCAGCCGGCCTCCCGGCTGTTCCGCACTGATGACGCGGCCACCGACACCCCGGCCTTCACCGATCTGACCAGCTCCGACGTCACCAACCCCGGGTTCGCCTGGCTCGGCCTCTGCGGTCAGCTGTGCTGGTACGACATCTTCGTCCACACCCCGGAGGGGCACCCGGACATGGTCTACGTCGGCGGTTCCTACGCCTACGGCGACAGGATCGCCAACAAGCGGGGATTGGTGCTCTCCACCGACGCCGGGGTGAGCGGCACCGACATGACGTTCGACGGCACCGACCAGCTGCATCCGAACGGCCTGCACCCGGACCAGCAGGCCCTGGCGACGAACCCCAACAACCCGTTCCAGTTCTTCGAGGCCAGCGACGGCGGCATGATGCGGTCCAGCGGCACGTTCGTCGACCGCTCGGCGTGGTGCGACGACCCTCGCCGGAACCTGGACGAGAAATCGAAATCCCGCTGCAGGCAGATGCTCTCCCGCATCCCGGCCGAGCTGCGCAGCATCAACAAGGGTCTGTCCACATTGCAGTTCATCAGCCTGTCGGTCAGCCCGCACAACAGCAACGTGCTACAGGGCGGGACGCAGGACAACGGCACCTGGCAGACCGACGGCAGCCCGAACCTGTGGCGGAACACCGCGATCGGCGACGGCGGCCAGTCGGGCTTCGACGTCGGCCGGCCGGAGTTCCGCTTCCACACCTTCAACAGCGCGTCTGTGGAGGTGAACTTCAACAACGGGAACAACTCCGACTGGATCTGGACCGGCGACCCGATCAACGGGAAGGGCTGGAGCGAGTTCTACCCGCCGGTCATCAGCGACCCGAAGGTCAGCGGCACGATGTTCGCCGGCGCGGGACGTTCGGTCTACCGGACCAAGACGTTCGGGCTCGGTGACCGGACGCTCGAGGAGGCCAATCGGCTCTGCAACTCCAGGACCCGCGACCGCACCGTGGTATGCGGCGACTGGGTCGAACTCGGGTCCGAACCGCTCAACTCCACTTCCTGGGGCGACCGGTCCGGGCACGGGGTGGTGGCCGTCGAGCGCACCACCGTCGACACCGCCACCGCCTGGGCGGCGACGGCCACCGGCCGTCTGTTCATCTCCCACAACGTCGACGCGGAGTCGGCGACCTCGGTCTCCTGGACCCGGATCGACGACGACGCGGTGACCCCGAACCGGTTCATCAGCAGCATCCACGTCGACCCCGCTGACGGAAACCACGCCTGGATCTCCTACAGCGGCTTCGACTCGGTCACGCCGACCACCCCTGGGCACGTGTTCGAGGTCCGGTTCGACCCGGCGACCGGCAAGGCCAGCTGGACGGACCGCTCGTACGACTTCGGTGACCTGCCGGCCAATGACCTGGTGCGCGACGACGCCAACGGTGACCTCTACGCGGCAACCGACTTCGGCGTGCTGCGGCTCGCGGCCGGGACCACGACGTGGACCAAGAGTGCCCCCGGGATACCCAACGTCGAGGTGGCGGGCCTGACCGTCGTGCCGGGCAAGCGGATCCTCTACGCCGCGACCCACGGGCTCGGAGCCTGGAGGCTCAATCTCGGCTCCGAATGACACCGAGGAAATACCACGCGAGGGGCCGCACCCGCGGCCCCTCGCCCTGCCCCATCACCTCCTGGAGGTGGCAAGGCTTAGCTGATGTGCAGCTGCGTACAGAGAAAAAAGTGAGAAAGATGATCAAGCGTCGAATGGCCCTCGCGGCAGGTGTCGCTGCCCTTCTGGTCGGCTGCGGAACCACTTCCACGCCCGCCACCGGCGGCGACACGACCATCCGTGTCCAGGTCTCGGGCGAGCCGGAGGAGACTGCCGGATACAGCGCGATAGCGAAATCCTACGAGCTGAGCCATCCCGGGACGAAGGTGCAACTCGTGCCCGTCGCGAATAAGTCCGATCACCTCACCCGCCTGTCGACGGCGTTCGCCGGCGGCGAGCCGCCGGATGTCTTCCTGATCAACTACCGGGAGTACGCCCAGTTCGCGGCCCGCGGCGCCATCGAACCGATCGGCCCCCGCCTGGCCGGCGTCGGCGTGGACACAGCGGACTACTACCAGCAGCCGATCAGCGCGTTCACGTACGACGGGCAGGTGCAGTGCATGCCCCAGAACCTCTCATCGCTGGTCGTCTACTACAACCGCACGCTGTTCGCCGAGGCGGGTGTGCAAGCCCCGAAGCCGGGGTGGACCTTCGAGCAGTTCAAGGAAGCGGCCACCCGCCTCACCGGCGACGGCGTCCACGGCCTGGGAATGGATCCCTCCATCGTTCGCCTTGCTCCGTTCGTCTGGAGCAACGGCGGCGACATCGTCGACGACCCCCAGCACCCGACGCGACTCACGCTCAACACGCCTGCTGCTCGGCAGGCCCTGGAGTCGCTGGTGCAGCTTGTGCGGAACGATGGTGCAGGACCGGACAGAACCGAGCTCGCGGGTCAGGACCTGCAGGCCCGGTTCGCCTCCGGCAAGCTCGCGATGTTCCTCGATTCCCGTAAGGAAACCCCGGCCCTGCGCGAAGTACAGGGTCTCGACTGGGACGTTGCCGCCCTGCCGGTGACCCGCAAGCCAGCCGGCGTCCTGCACTCGGACGCCTACTGCATCGCCCGCAAGTCGAAGCACCACAGTGAAGCCGCCCGCTTCATCGCCTTCGCCACCGGGAAGGACGGCCAGCGGATCACCTCGCTGAGCGGACGTGTGGTGCCGTCCCTGCGCGAGGTCGCCAACTCGTCGGCCTTCCTCGCCCCTGTCAAGAAGCCGGCCAACTCCCAGGCGTTCCTCGACGTCCTTCCGTATCTCAAGAGCCTCCCGGTCCTGGCGACCTGGCCGGAGATCGAGGACATAGCCGACGAGGAACTGGCCCGCGCCTTCCACGACGGCGCACCCCTGGATGACGTGATCAAGCGGATCGACGAGCGCACCCGGCCGTTGTTCACCTCCGGTGACGGCACCCGGTGAGAAGGCTTCGGGCAGTGCTGATCACCGCAGGGGCCTGCGTAGCCCTGCTGACGGCCTGCACCCCTACCACGGCAAACACCGAATCCGGGCCCGGCTCGGCAGAAGACGCTGCCATCTGCCCGGTTCCCAGCCCGGCAGCCAATATCTCGGACCTACCGTCCGGGTTCAAGGTCGGCGACCTCGGCGTGGTCACCACCGTCCGCAAGCAGCACGACTTCACCTCTATGGTGATCTCCACCCGGGAATCGATCCGGGAGGCCTTCGGACACGTGCACAAGCTGGCGGACCAGGCCGGCTTCACCGTCCTCAGCTCGCAGAATGACGGTATCGACGCGGAGATCTTCGTCAAAACGCCCCACGGCCAAGGGTTCGTCGGCATGAGCGAGGGGTCGTGCGGCCAGGTAATCGCGATCGTGGAACTACCGGAGCCCCCGAAATGACAGTGCATCAGGAGGCGCGTGTACGACGACGAGCCCGACTTCGTGGCAGCACGGCAGGACGGGCCGTGGCAGCCTGCATGGTCGGGGTCGTGTTCTCCTTCCCGCTGGCCATCATGGCCGTCGGCTCGCTGCGCAAGCCCGGACTGCCGCCTCCTGGCGGGCTCGAACTCCTGCCGGACGTGCTCTGGTCGGGGAACTACGAGACCGCTGCCGGGCTGATCCCGCTCGGCCAACAGCTGCTGAACTCGGTCCTTGTCGTGTCAACCGCGGTACCGGTCACCGTACTTGTCGCCTCCTGGGCCGGGTTCGCGATCGCCATGGCGCGCCCCGCCGTACGACGCCTGCTGATCGGCATCGCGCTGGTGATGCTCAGCATGCCCGCGTCCGCCATGTGGGTGCCGCGCAAGGTGATGCTGGAGCAGCTGGGGCTGACCGACCACGCCCTCGTCGTCGCGCTGCCCGCGGTCATGGGAACCACACCGTTCTACGTGCTGCTCTTCGCATTCGCCTACCACCGCATCCCACGGTCCCTGTATGAGGTCGCGGCAGTCGAACAGGCATCGGTGTTCCGTATCTGGAGGTCGGTCGCATTCCCACTCGCCCGGCCGACCATGTTCGCCGTGGCCGCGCTCGCCTTCGCCTCCTACTGGGGGAACTTCATCGACCCGCTCATCCTGCTCACCACGGAGGAGGACTGGCCGCTCGCACTCGGCCTGCGCGCCCTCTCCGCACTTGAGCCGACACTGCATCCGCTCTACATGGCAGCAGCCGTCATGGCCACCGCCCCCGCCGCGCTCGCCTTCCTCGCCGCACAACGATCGCTCGCCCCCCGCCGCAACTTGGAGACATGACCATGGGCATCGCAATCCACGGTGCGCACAAGTCCTACCGTTCACGCCGTAAGCAGCCCATCGCCGCCCTGACCGAGGTCGATCTGCACGTGGCCAGGGGCGAGCTCATGGTGGTCGTAGGACCGTCAGGTTCCGGAAAGAGCACTCTGCTCAGAGCGACCGCCGGACTCGAGGCACTCGACGCCGGCCGAATCGAGATCGGCGGACGCGACGTCACGACGGCCGCACCGGGCGATCGAGACATTTCCCTGGTCTTCCAGGACTACGCACTCTTCCCCCATCTCACCGTCGCCGAGAACATCGCCTTCGGCCAGCGCGCCCGAGGCGTGCCCAAGACCCAGATCACCACCGACGTCGCCCAGGCCGCAACCATGCTCGGCCTCACCGATGCTCTGGCCCGGTACCCCCGCGAACTGTCGGGCGGAGAACGCCAACGCGTAGCACTCGCCCGGGCCATGATCCGCCGGCCCAAGGCCTTCCTCCTCGACGAACCTCTCGCCAACCTCGACCCCGACCTGCGACTGCGCACGCGAGCCGAAATCCGCGAACTCCAGCGCCGTCTGGGCGTGTCGATGCTTTACGTCACCCATGACCAGACCGAGGCACTTGCTCTGGGCGACCGTATCGCCGTCGTGCGAGCAGGCCGCATCGAGCAGGTGGGCACACCTGACGAGCTCTACTCGCGCCCGAGCACGGCATTCATCGCACGCTTCATCGGAACTCTGCCGATGAACCTGCTGCCACCCGAAGCGCTGGGCCGCGAGAACGGTCCCGTGACCGGCATCCGACCTGAGCGCACACACCTGGCACAGGCCGGACACGGGCATCTGACGGGACGCGTCACCACCGTGGAGCCAAACGGCGAAGAGACGGTCCTTCACGTCGTGTGCCCCGACACCACGCGCATTCTGGTCAGGGTGCCGTCCTCGACCGGTGTGCCCCGGCCCGGAAGCGAGACCGGCATCACCTGGAGCAATGCCGACGAGCACCACTTCGCTTCGGCCGAAGGACCGCGCACCGCATGAACGAACAAGACTGCCAACCCACTCGGCCCGCCCCTCACCGCAGATGGGACAGGGCGCGCACACCCTCACTCAGACATCGGCCGACAGCACTGGCCCTGCCATGGCTCGCCGCCACAGCCCTTCTGGTGGGCGTCCCACTCATCGGCTCGGTATGGCTCGCCTTCACCGACTACTACGGCTTCGGCGCCCCCTCATTCACCGGCCTCGACAACTGGCACCGGCTCGCCACCGACGAAACCTTCTGGCACTCTCTCGCCAACTCGGCCAAGATCGCGGCCATAGCCATACCCCTGCGAACCGCACTCGCAGTCGGTTGCGCGCTCCTGCTCCACCGCCGCAGCAGCGTGAACAGCGCCGCCCGCACCGCGGTATTCCTGCCGTCCATCATTCCTGACGCGGCATGGGCTCTCCTGTGGCTCTGGCTGCTCAACCCTCTTTACGGGCCGGTACCTCTCACCCTCGAAGCATTCGGCCTCCCCTCACCCGGCTGGTTCACCGACCCCGCTGCCGCACGAGGCGGACTCGCGCTCGTCGTCTCCCTCCAGATGGGCGAGGGTTTCCTCGTCGCCCTCGCAGCCCGCCGCCTCCTGCCGGACTCCCTGTACGAAGCCGCCGCCATGGAAGGCGCGGGACGCACCTTCACCTTCAGACGCATCACGCTGCCGTTGATGGCACCGATCCTCATATTGCTCGCACTGCGGGACGTCGTCCTCCTCCTGCACACCACGTTCATCCCGGCCCTGCTGATCACAGCCGGCGAACCGCACTCCGCGACACTGGTGGCACCGCTCTACGTCTACCGCCGCGCATTCCTGTACGGCGAGCTCGGGTATGCCAGCACCCTCTCGATCACGCTGCTGATCACCGCTGCCGCCGTCGCGGCCGCTCAGCTGATCGTTCTTCGCCGTACGCGCCTTCTCGAGCTGCTCCGACAGTGAGGATGTGACGTGGTGACGTCGCTGGCGCCCTCTCTGACAGCCTTGACTGAGACGCCCGCTTTGCCAGGTTGGGCTGGAAGGGCGAGACAGGAGTACACCCCGGCATGGCCAGCACCACCCCCCGTAGCAGGCGGTCCTCGGCGACGTAGTCGAGGAACTGACCGGACTGCTCGGGGGTCCAGACCATGACCGGCGAAGGCTTCTCACCGGTCTCCTTCCACCGCGCGATGCACTCGTCGGTCCAGACGAGGGCCTTCGGCTTGGTGCCCGGCAGCAGCTCGACGTGTGCTCGCGGCCGGGGTCGACATCGAGGTTGTCTCCGAGGCCCTCGGCCACTCGGACACACGGGTCACCGGCGACATCTATCAGGCTGTCTTGGACGACCCCGCCCGCGACGCCGCAGAGAAGGTCGTGCAGCTCGTGCCTCGGGCGCGTGAGCCCCACACGGTGGTCCAGGATGCTGAGGCTGTCAGTGGACAAGACCGAGATGACGCTTCAGCCGGGCGAGGGCGTTGATGTCGCCGTGAGTTTCAACGCGAACGTCGCCGCAATCACACAGCCGGGCACGTTCACCACGCGGCTCACGATCGGCGCGAAGACCCCGTACAGGATCGCGCCGGTGCCGGTGACGTTCGTGGTGAATTCGCCCAAGACCTGGGGAAAGATCACCGGGACAGCCACCGGGGTCGGCTGCACCGGCACGTCGGCGCCGCTGAGCGGAGCGACCGTGCAGATCAGTTCGAAGACGGCGAGCTACACGCTGAAGACCGACCAAAGCGGTCAGTACGTGTTCTGGCTCGACGTCAGCGACAGCCCACTCACTGTGGTCGCGGCCAAGGGCGGCTGGGCGCCACAGACCCAATCGGTCAAGATCAAGGCGGGTGACGCGACCACGGCCGACTTCTCTCTCGAACCCGACCACACCTGCACCTGATCTGACGCACCGTGCGGACCGGGCCCGGCCCCGGCCCGCACGGACAGGTCGCGGCCCCGCCACCGATCCGATGGCGGGGCCGTGACCCTTCTCGGCCGTCCCCGGTCTGCCGCGGGCGGGTGTGAGCACGGCAGAGGGTCCCTGGTCGCCGCCCAGCCGGACGCACACCTGGCCGGGGGCAGTCGTCCCGGCCAGGTGTTTTTGCATGTTCAGGGGATATCGAGCCGCCGGGCGTCTGCATGATTCGACATTCGTCGGGCTGGCGCTGGGATCGTCCCGACATTCAACCGATGACGGAGCTGTGCCGCCGGCCGTAAAGTCCGCGCGGACCTGTCGTCCGGCAGAAGGGGCGAGCAAATTCTCGTGCACCGTTTCTTGTCGAATCCCTCGTGTCCCCGAGCACCACCTCGGGGCTAGAAAGTGCCACCCCCGTCCGGTTGGTCCAGCTTCTGGAAGCACGGTAATGAACATATTCTCGCGTTTCGTTATCGCATGAGGAGTGGCGAGGGTCACGATTCGTGAGCACGTGCTGGAACCTGCCGTGGACTATGGCGGCGACGGAAAGACCGACATGATCTCGGCCGAAATCATCCGGCCGAAAAGCTCCCCGTGATCACGGACCCAATTCCGTACTACAGCACGCTGGGCCGCGGAAACGAGTCGCAGCTGAGGAAGTACGGCTGAGCCGAGATCTGCCTGATTTAAGAATTCACGATTCGGGTTTGCATGCACCGCCTAGGAGAGCTGTACATGTCTCATCCCCCCTCCGCGAGACCATCCCGCCGCAGGCCGCGTCCGGTCGCGTTAAACACGACCCTCGGACGCGTCTGCGCGCTGATCGTGGCGCTCGCCGTCACCGCACTCACGGTGATCGCTGTGCCGACCGCGGCCTCCGCCTCCACCACCACCGCCTCCGCTACCTCCGCCAAGAATCCTGTCCCGACCACGAAGGCCGCCGCCTCGTCTGGCCGGCATCCCACCAATCAGGTGTGCGCCAAGCCGTCAAAAGCCGGTGAGATGTCGTGCTTCGCCATGGTCCGCACCGATGTCGTCGCGGCGAAGGGTCTCCAGGCTGATGCCGCTCCGGCCGGTTTCGGTCCGGCCGACCTGCAGAGCGCGTACAACCTGCCCTCTGCCGGATCCACTGAGACGGTCGCCATCGTGGCTGCGTACGACAGCCCGAACGCAGAGGCGGACCTGGCCGTCTACCGTCAGCAGTACGGGCTGCCGCCGTGCACCACGGCCAACGGTTGCTTCAAGAAGATCGACCAGCGCGGCGCTACCAGCTATCCGCCGGCGAACTCCGGGTGGGCCGCGGAGATCGCGCTGGACGTCGACATGGTCAGCGCGACCTGCCCGACCTGCAAGATCCTGCTGGTCGAGGCCGACAACAACAACCTGGACAACCTCGGCCCGGCCGTGAACCAGGCGGTCGCCCAGGGCGCCAAGTACGTCTCCAACAGCTGGGGCGGTTGGGAACTTTCCAGGAACCAGAGCGACGAAGCCTTCTTCAACCACCCCGGTGTCGCGATCACCTCTGCCAGCGGTGACAGCGGTTACCGCGTCGCATACCCGGCCTCGTCGCAGTACGTGACGGCGGTCGGTGGCACCTCGCTGGTCAAGGACACCTCCACCACCCGCGGCTGGACCGAGAGCGCATGGAGTGGTTCGGGCAGCGGCTGCTCGAGGTACGTGCCCAAGCCGTCGTTCCAGCAGGACACCGGCTGCGCGCGCCGTACGATCGTGGATGTGTCCGGGGTCGCGGACCCGAGCACCGGTGTGGCGGTCTACAACGGCGGATGGCAGGTCTTCGGCGGCACCAGCGCGGCCGCCCCGATCATCGCGTCGGTCTACGCGTTGGCGGGGACGCCTGCGGCGGGTTCGGCGCCCAACTCCTACCCGTATGTCCAGCCCTCCGCGCTGAATGATGTGACGTCTGGAAGCAACGGAAGTTGCACGCCTGCGTACCTCTGCAACGGAGGGCCGGGGTATGACGGGCCGACCGGGCTCGGCACCCCGAACGGGCTCGCGGCATTCCGCCCCGTTCCCTCCGGGCCGCGCGGCACTGTCGCGGGTACGGTGACCGACGGCAGCGCTCCGCTGGCGGCGGCCAAGATCACCGTGGGTGACGTCACGGCGACGACGGACAAGCAGGGGCATTACACCTTGACCGCGCCACCGGGAACGTATGACGTCAGCGCGAGCAAGTTCGGGTACGCCGGCAAGACCGTTTCGGGTGTCGCGATCGCCGACGGGCAGAAGGTGACCGAGAACTTCGCGCTGACCGCGAAGCCGAGCGTCAACGTCACCGGTACGGTCCATGACGGTTCCGGTCACGGCTGGCCGCTGTATGCGGCCGTGCGGGTCAAGGGCGAGCCGACGGCGGTTGCCTACACCGACCCCAAGACGGGGAAGTACACGCTGAGTGTGCCCGTCTCCGACACCTACACCCTGCAGGTCGACCCGGTGTATCCGGGTTACAAGCGGGATTCTCGGGATGTGCAGGTGGGTTCGGCGGATGTGACGCATGACGTCAACGCGCCGGTCGACCAGACGACCTGCACTGCCGCCGGGTACGGCTTCCACTACAACGTCACCACCGAGTCGTTCGACGGCACCACAGCGCCGGCGGGCTGGACCGTCGACGACAAGCTCGGCAACGGCCAGACCTGGGTGTTCAAAGACCCCCGTAATCGCGCCAACAGGACCGGCGGGTCCGGCGGCTTCGCCGTCATCGACAGCGATTACTACGGTCGCGACGGTTCACAGGACAGCTCGCTGATCAGTCCGGTCATGGACTTCAGCCAGCGAGCCCAACCGGTCCTGACGTTCCGCACCGACTACAACGGCATAGTGTCCCAGACCGGGGACGTCGATCTCAGCGTCGACGGCGGCCAGACGTGGAACACCGTCTGGCACCACGCCAACGACAGAGCCTGGGGGCCGCGGACCGAGCTCGTGGACCTGTCCCGGGCCGGCGGCAAGGCCGGCGTCCAGGTGAGGTTCCACTTCACCGCCGATTGGGGCCTGTGGTGGCAGGTCGACGACGTCTCCCTCGGCGACCGCACGTGCGATCCGGTACCGGGCGGCCTGGTCGTCGGCCGGGTGACGGACAAGAACACCGGGGCCGGGATCAACGGTGTCACGGTGACCTCGGCCGACAAGCCCGCGGAGAAGACGACCTCGGTGGCGACGCTGAACGACCCGAACCTGGGCGACGGCCTCTACTGGATGTTCTCCTCGCTCACCGGGGAGCACACCTTCTCCGCCACGGCGGCGAACTCCTACAGCGCACAGGACATCACCGTCAACGTGGCCCCGGACCAGGCATCTGACGGTACGTTAGCCCTGCCCGCACCCCGGATCGAGGTCCCGGCCCAGCTCAGCAAGACCGTCGACTGGCAGGGCCAGGGCAGCTCCACCATGACCTTGAAGAACACCGGAACCGCCCCGGTGACCGCCAAGATCAGTGAGTGGCCGGGCGGCAACCAGCCCGCCGCGGCGCAGAAGGGCGCTCCGCTGCAGGAGGTGAAGGGAGACTACAGCCCCGTGCCGTTCCGGCCCGGCAAGACCGGACGGGCGGCGGCCGCCAAGCCGTCGGCGACGCCGTACGCGGCGCCGTGGACGACGGTGGCCGACTACCCCGTACCGGTCATGGACAACGCTGTGGCGACCATCAATGGCAAGGTCTACTCGGTCGGCGGATTCGACGGCACGTACTTCCTCGACAAGGCCTATGTCTACGACCCGGTCGCCCAGGCGTGGAGTGCTCTGCCGAACCTGAGCGTCGCCCGGGAGGCGCCGCAGGCCGCCGCCTACGGTGGCAAGCTCTACGTCTTCGGCGGCTGGGACACACACGGGCAGCCGCTGGCCAAGACCGAGATCTACGACCCGGCGACCGGCGCCTGGTCCACTGGCGCCGACATGCCGAAGCCGTACGCCGGCGGCGCCGTGACCGTACTCAACGGCAAGATCTACATCGTCGGCGGCTGCTCGGCCGGGTCCGAGTGTGGCAAGAAGGATGTGCAGGTCTACAATCCGGCGGCGAACTCCTGGAGTTCGGGCGCGGCGTATCCGGAGCCGACCTCCTGGCTCGGCTGCGGTGCCATCGCGGACAAGCTGTACTGCGCGGGCGGGTTCGGCGTCGGCGGCGCGCACGCCTACAGCTACGACCCGGCATCCGCCACATGGACTCGCGTCGCCGACCTGCCGATCGACCTGTGGGGGATGGGCTACTCGGTGTCAGCCGGCAAGCTCCTCGTGTCCGGCGGCGTGACCAACCGCTCCACCACGCTCACCAACCAGGGCTTCGCCTACGACCCGGGTTCCGATACCTGGGCCGCGCTGCCCAACTCCAACAACGCTGTCTTCCGCGGCGGCTCCGCCTGCGGCTTCTACAAGATCGGAGGCTCCGCCGGACGCTTCTACGGTTCTGAGAAATCGGAGCTGTTGCCCGGCCATGACCTGTGCGCCAAGGCCGATGCCCCCTGGCTCTCAATGGACAAGACCGAGGTGACGATCCAGCCGGGCGAGAGCGTTGACGTCAATGCGAGTTTCAACGCGAACGTCGCCGAGATCACACAGCCCGGCACCTTCGCCGCGGAGCTCACGGTCAGCGCGAAGACCCCGTACGGGGCGATCCCCTCGGTGCCGGTGGCGCTCACGGTGAACCCGCCCAAGACCTGGGGAAAGATCACCGGGACGGTCACCGGGGTCGGCTGCGACAGCACGTCGGCGCCGCTGATCGGAGCGACCGTGCAGATCACCTCGAAGACGGCGAGCTACACCCTGAAGACCGACCGGAAAGGTCAGTACGCGCTCTGGCTTGACGTCAGCAACAACCCGCTCACGGTGACCGCGTCCAAGGACGGCTGGAAGCCGCAGACCCGATCGGTCGAGATCAAGGCGGGTAAGGCGACCACGGCCGATTTCCCCCTCGATCAAACCTGCAGCTGATCTGACGCTTCGTGCGGGCCGGGCCGGGCCCCGGCTCGCACGGACAGGTCGCGGCCCCGCCACCGATCCGCTGGCGGGGCCGCGACCCGTTTCGGCCGTCCCCGGTCTGCAGCGGGCGGGGTTGGCACGGCAGCCGGTCCTTTTCGCCGCCCGGCCGGACGTCGACCAGGCGTACGGCGACGTGGTGGGCGCCGTGCCGAGTTGGCCGGGGTCATAGGTCGCTGGGCACACCTGGCCGGGGCAGTTGTCCTGGCCAGGTGTTTTTGCATGTTCAGGGGGATGTCGAGCCGCCGGGTGTCTGCGTGATTCGACATTCGTCGGGCCGGCGCTGGGATCGTCCCGACTTTCGACCGATGACGGAGCTGTGCCGCCGGCCATAAAGTCCGCGTAAACCTGTCATCCGGCAGAAGGGACGAACAAAGTCTCGTGCACCGTGTCCTGTTGAACCCCTCGTGGTCATGGACGCCAGTCCGTACTACGGCACGCTGCGCCGCGGAACGAGTCGCAGCTGAAGAAGTGAGCCGAGATCTGCCTGATTTAAGAATTCACGATTCGGGTTTGCATCCCTGTAGGAGAGGTGTACATGTCTTATCCCCCCTCCGAGAGACCATCCCTCTATAGGTCGCGTCCGCTCGCGTTGATCACGACGGTCGGACGCCTCTGCGCGCTGAACGTGGTGCTTGCCGTCGCCGCAGAGGAGCTTTGATGTCAGTGATTGCACGTACCCGGCGCACCCTCAGGGTTGCGGCCGCGGTCACCGTCGCGGCCCTGGCGCTTGGCGTCGGTCCGGCGCTGCCCGCGACGGCGGCGAGCCAGGCAGAAGGCACGATCAAAAACGCGGGCGCGCCCGGTGCCATCAAGGATCGGTACATCGTGATCCTCGGCAAGGGTGCCGACGCCGACTCGCGCAAGGGCAAGGCGCTGGCCGCCAAGTACGGTGCCAAGGTCAAGAGGACCTACGGCACGGCGCTCAACGGCTATGCCATCGAGCTGACGGAGAAGCAGGCCAAGCGGTTCGCCGCCGATCCGGCCGTGGAGTCCGTCGTTCAGGACGCGACCGTCAAGGCGACCGGCACCGGCCCGAGCGGCACTCAGCCCGACCCGCCCTCGTGGGGGTTGGACCGGATCGACCAGCGGGCCCTGCCGCTCGATAACAGCTACACCTACGCGGGTACGGCGGGCGGCGGAGTCACGGCCTACATCATCGACACCGGTGTGCGCATCAGCCACGAGGACTTCGGCGGCCGCGCCAGCTACGGGTACGACTTCGTGGACGGCGACGACATCGCCGCGGACGGCCACGGCCACGGCACGCACGTCGCCGGCACGGTCGCGGGCTCGTCGTACGGTGTTGCCAAGGCAGCCAAGATCGTCGGGGTACGCGTGCTCGACAACAACGGCTCCGGCCCCATCTCCGGCGTCATTGCGGGCGTGGACTGGGTGACCGCCAACGCCGTCAAGCCCGCGGTGGCCAACATGAGCCTCGGTGGCGATGCCAACGCGGCGCTGGACACCGCTGTCCGCAACTCCATAGCCTCCGGGGTCACCTACGCCGTGGCGGCGGGCAACGAGAACACCGATGCCGCCACCAAGTCCCCGGCCCGCGTGACCGAGGCCCTCACCGTCGGCTCCACCACCGACGGCGACGCCCGCTCCGGCTTCTCCAACTTCGGCAGCACGGTGGATGTCTTCGCGCCCGGGTCATCCATCACGTCGGCGTGGTACACCGGCGACACCGCCAACCGCATCATCTCCGGCACGTCGATGGCGTCCCCGCACGTGGCCGGAGCAGCAGCGCTCTACCTGGCGGACAACCCCTCCGCCACCCCCTCGCAGGTCGCAGGGGCGGTGACCTCCTCAGCCACCACCGGAGTGGTGACCGGCCCGGGCACCGGTTCCCCCAACCTGCTGTTGAACGTCGAGGCGTTCCGTTCCGGGCCGCGCGGCACTGTCGCGGGTACGGTGACCGACGGCAGCGCTCCGCTGGCTTCGGCCAAGATCACCGTGGGTGACATTACGGCGACGACGGACAAGCAGGGGCACTACACCCTGATCGCTCCACCGGGAACCTACGACATCAGCGCGCGCAAGTTCGGATACGCCGGCAAGACCGTTTCGGGTGTCGCGATCGCCGACGGTCAGACGGTGACCGAGAACTTCGCGTTGACCGCGAAGTCGCGCGTGAACGTCTCCGGTACGGTCCATGACGGTTCCGGTCACGGCTGGCCGCTGTATGCGACGGTGCGGGTCAAGGATGAGCCGACGGCGGTCGCCTACACCAACCCCAAGACGGGCAAGTACACCCTGAGTGTGCCCGTCTCCGACACCTACACCCTGCAGGTCGACCCGTTGGATCCGGGTTACAAGCGGGACTCTCAGGATGTGCAGGTGGGTTCGGCGGATGTGACGCATGACGTCAACGCGCCGGTCGACCAGATGACCTGCACTGCGGCCGGATACGGCCCCCACCACGACGGCACCACCGAGTCGTTCGACGGCACGACAGCGCCGTCGGGCTGGACCGTCGACAACAAGCTCGGCAACGGCCAGACCTGGGTGTTCAACGACCCCGGCCGGCGCGGCAACGAGACCGGCGGGTCCGGTGGCTTCGCCATCATCGACAGCCAGCGATACGGCCTCGACAAGTCACAGGACAGCTCGCTGATCAGCCCGGTGATGGACTTCAGCCGGCGAACGCACCTGGCCCTGACGTTCCGCACCGACTACAACAGCGTCCCGGGCCAGACCGGGGACGTCGATCTCAGCGTCGACGGCGGTCAGACGTGGAACACCGTCTGGCACCACACCACCGACAGCGCCCGGGGGCCGCGGACCGAGGTCGTGGACCTGTCCCGGGCCGCGGGCAAGGCCAACGTCCAGGTGAGGTTTCACTTCACCGCCAGCTTTGGGTGGTGGTGGCAGGTCGACGACGTCTTCCTCGGCGACCGCACGTGTGACCTGGCACCGGGCGGCCTGGTCGTCGGCCGGGTGACGGACAAGAACACCGGGGCCGGGATCAACGGCGCCTCGGTGACGTCGGCCGACAAGCTTGTGGAGAAGACGACCTCGGTGGCGACGCCGAACGACCCGAATCTGGGCGACGGCTTCTACTGGATGTTCTCCTCGCTCACCGGGGAGCGCACGTTCAACGCCACGGCGAACTCCTACAGCGCACAGGACATCACCGTCAACGTGGTCCCGGACCAGGCATCTGACGGTACGTTCGCCCTGCCCGCACCCCGGATCGCGGTCCCGGCCCAGGTCAGCCGGACCGTCGACTGGCAGGGCCAGGGCAGCTCCACCCTGACCTTGAAGAACACCGGAACCGCCCCGGTGACCGCCGAGATCGGTAAGCAGCCGGGCGGCTACCAGCCCGCCGCGGCGCAGAAGGGTGCTCCGCTGCAGGAGGTGAAGGGACACTACAGCCCCCTGCGATTCCGGCCCGGCAAGACCGCGCAGACGGCGACCGCCAAGCCCTCGGCGATGCCGTACGCGGCGCCGTGGACGACGGTGGCCGACTACCCCATGCCGATCATGGACAACGGCGTGGCAACCCTCGACGGCAAGGTCTACTCGGTCGGTGGATTCAACGGCACGACCGCCGTCAACAAGGCCTACGTCTACGACCCAGGTACCCAGGCGTGGAGTGCCCTGCCGAACCTGGGCTTCGTCCGGGATGCGCCGCAGGTGGCCGCCTTCGGTGGCAAGCTCTACGTCTTCGGCGGTTGGGGCCAGGACGGGAAACCGGTCGCCAAGACCGAGATCTACGACCTGGCGACCGGCGCCTGGTCCACTGGCGCCGACATGCCGAAACCGTACGCCGGCGGCGCCGTGACCGTGTTCAACGGCAAGATCTACATCGTCGGCGGCTGCACGGACGCCTGCGGCAAGACGGACGTACAGGCGTACGACCCGGTGTCGGACTCCTGGAGTCCGGGCACGGCGTATCCGGAGCCGATCTCCTGGCTCGGCTGCGGCGCCATCGCGAACAAGCTCTACTGCGCGGGCGGATCGACCCCGGTCAGCGCCACCAAGCACGCCTACAGCTACGATCCGTCGTCCCACAGCTGGACCGCCGTTGCCGACCTGCCGACCGACCTGTGGGGGATGGGCACCTCGGCGGCAGACGGCAAGCTCCTCGTGTCCGGCGGCGTGACCAACGACTCCACCACGATCACCAACCAGGGCTTCGCCTACGACCCGGGTTCCAACGCCTGGACCGCGCTGCCCAACTCCAACAACACCGTCTACCGCGGCGGCTCCGCCTGCGGCTTCTACAAGATCGGAGGTTCCCCCGCAGGGTGGGACGCGGCCAAGAATTCCGAGCTGCTGCCCGGCTATGGCCAGTGCGTCGCAGTCCCCTGGCTCTCGGTGGACAAGACCGAGGTGACGATCCAGCCGGGCGAGAGCGTTGACGTCGACGTGAGTTTCAATGCGAACGTCGCCGAGATCACCCAGCCGGGCACGTTCACCGCGCAGCTGTCGATCAGCGCGAAGACCCCGTACGAGATCGCGTCGGTTCCGGTGGCGCTCACGGTGAACCCGCCCAAGACCTGGGGAAAGATCACCGGGACGGTTACCGGGGTCGGCTGTACCGGCACGTCGGCGCCGCTGACCGGAGCGACCGTGCAGATCACCTCGAAGACGGCGAGCTACACCCTGAAGACTGACCGGAACGGTCAGTACGTGCGCTGGCTCGACGTCAGCAACAACCCGCTCACGGTGATCGCGGCCAAGGACGGCTGGGTGACGCAGACCCGATCGGTCAGGATTACGAAGGGCATGGCGACCATGGCCGACTTCTCTCTCAAACCCGACCGCACCTGCAGCTGATGTGACGCTTCGTGCGGGCCGGGCTCGGCCCCGGCCCGCACGGACAGGGCTCGGCCCCGGCGCGCACGGACAGGGCGCGGCCCCGCCACCGATCCGATGGCGGGGCCGTCACCCTTTCTCGGCCGCCCCCGGTCTGCAGGGGCGTGGATGAGCAGTCGGCCTCGACGACTCACCGGGCGGACGGGCGGCTTTGACCTGGGCGGCGCCGGAGGCACTGCGGCACAACGCCACACTGCTCGTCGTGCACGCGGTCAGCCACACCGCGCCCGGGGTCGCCCCCTCGCCCGAACGGAGTTCGAGTACTGGGCGGACTTCCTGCGCTCGCAGGCCGAGGCCCTGCCGGCGTGCGACTTCCTGGAGACGGTCACCTTGTCCGGGGCGCGGCTGTTCGTGTTCGCGGTGATCGAGCACGGCAGCCGCCGGATCCGCATCCCGGGTGCGACTGCGCACCCATGCGGCGCTTCTCCGGTCGCTGTTCTCCCTTGCGGGTTGGGCCGGTCGTGACCAGCTGCCGACCGGTTCGACGAAGCTGCTCAGGAAGGCGACACCGGACCGGGCAGGCCGCATGAGCGTGCGGGTGCTGGGTGACAGTGCGCCAACGCGCTTGCTGGCGGCTTTATGCCGCCGTCGCCATCGGACGCGAACTGATCGGCACCGTGCCCGATGACATCACCTGCGAGCCCGGCCACGGGCGGACCAACCGGTGGACCACCGCCATCGACGACGGCATCGGCCTGCCTTACCGCCACCTGACTGGCAGTCATCCGCCGCGATGTGGCCGACCTGGCCGGACAGCCGATCAGCAAGCAGGTCGCGATCGTCGTCACCAGTCGTGCCCACCTGTCGGCCGCCGAGATCTCCGCCCGTGCCCGGATCTCGAGCATCGCCCCGCGACACCGTCTGGCGTGAAGACGACCACGATTCGACATTCGTCGGGCTGGCGCTGGGATCGTCCCGACATTCAGCCGATGACGGGGCTGTGCCGCCGGCCATAAAGTCCGCGCGAACCTGTCATCCGCCAGAAGGGACGAACAAAGTCTCGTGCGCTGTGTCCTGTCGAGTCCCTCGTGTCCCCGAGCACCACCTCGGGGCTGGAAAGTGCCGCCCTCGTCCGGCTGATCCATCTTCTGGAAGCACGGTAATGAACATATTCTCGCGTTTCGTCATCGTATTCGGAGCGGCGACGGCCGTAGTATCCGGCTTCCTGCCGGCAACGGCCGCTCAGGCGCAGGCATCTGCTGGCCCCGTCGTCGAAAACGACCTCATGCGGCCGCGTTCTCCTATCAGGATGCGATTCGTGAGTACGTGCTCGTGGAATCTGCCTTGGGCAATGACGGCGATGGAAAGCCCTACGTGATCGTGGCCGGCATCATCCGGCCGAAAGAGACCGAATAGGGCCTCAAGCTCCTCGTGATCACGGACCCCAGTCCGTACTGCAGCACGCTGGGCCGCGGAAACGAGTCGCGGCTGAAGAAATACAACTGAGCCGATATCTGCCTGATTAAGAATTCACGATTCGGGTTTGCAAGCACCCCGTAGGAGAGCTGTACATGTCTCATCCCCCCGCCGCGAGAACATCCCGCCGCAGATCGCGTCCGGTCGCGTTGACCACGACGGCCGGACGCGTCTGCGTGCTGGTCGTAGCGCTCGCCGTCGCCGCACTCACGGTGATCGCTGTGCCGACCGCGGCCTCCGCCTCCGCCTCCACCGCCTCCGCTACCTCCGCTACCTCCGCTACCTCCGCCAAGGATCCTGTCCCGACCACGAAGGCCGCCGGGCCGACCTCGCCTGGCCAGCACCCCACCAGTCAGGTGTGCGCCAAGCCGTCAAAAGCCGGCAAGATGTCCTGCCTTGCCATGGTCCGCACCGATGTCGTCGCGGCGAAGGGTCTCCAGTCCGATGCCGCTCCCAACGGTTTCGGCCCGGCCGACCTGCAGAGCGCGTACAACCTGCCCGCCGCTGGATCCACGGAGACGGTCGCGATCGTCGACGCGTACGACAACCCGAACGCAGAGGCGGACCTGGCCATCTACCGTCAGCAGTACGGGCTGCCGCCGTGCACCACGGCCAACGGCTGCTTCAAGAAGATCGACCAGCGCGGCGGCACGAACTATCCGTCACCGGACGCCGGGTGGGCCGCGGAGATCGCACTGGACATCGACATGGTCAGCGCGACCTGCCCGACCTGCAAGATCCTGCTGGTCGAGGCCGACGACAGCTACCTGGACAATCTCGGCGCGGCCGTGAACCAGGCGGTGGCCCAGGGCGCCAAGTTCGTCTCCAACAGCTACGGAGGTAGCGAAGGTTCCGACGAGAGCCAGGCCGACGACGCCTACTTCAACCACCCCGGTGTCGCGATCACCGTCAGCAGCGGTGACTTCGGTTACGGCGTCTCGTACCCGGCCGCGTCACCGTATGTGACGGCGGTCGGTGGCACCTCACTGGTCAAGGACACCTCCACCACCCGCGGTTGGACCGAAGGCGCATGGTGGGGTGCGGGTAGCGGCTGCTCGGCGTATGAGCCCAAGCCGTCGTTCCAGCAGGACACCGGCTGCGCGCGTCGTGCGGTCGCCGATGTGTCCGCGGTGGCCGACCCGAACACCGGTGTCGCGGTTTACCACCACGGCTGGAATGTCTTCGGCGGTACCAGCGCGTCCGCCCCGATCATCGCCTCGGTCTACGCGATGGCCGGGACGCCGGCGACGGGTTCGGCGCCCAACTCCTACCCCTACGCCCAGCCGTCCGCGCTCAACGATGTGACCTCCGGAAGCAACGGCACCTGCGGGTCTGCCTACTACCTGTGCCATGCGGGGTCGGGTTATGACGGGCCGACCGGGCTCGGCACCCCGAACGGGCTCGCGGCGTTCCGTTCCGGGCCGCTCGGCACCGTCACGGGGACCGTCACCGACGGCACGGCTCCGCTGGCTTCGGCCAAGATCACCGTGGGTGACGTCACGGCGATGACGGACGGGCAGGGGCATTACACCTTGACCGTGCCACCGGGAACGTATGACGTCAGCGCGAGCAAGTTCGGGTACGCCGGCAAGACCGTTTCGGGTGTCGTGATCGCTGACGGGCAGAAGGTGACCGAGGACTTCGCGCTGACCGCGAAGCCGAGCGTCAACGTCACCGGCACGGTCCATGACGGTTCCGGTCACGGCTGGCCGATGTATGCGACCGTGCGGGTCAAGGATGACCCGACGGCGGTTGCCTACACCGACCCCAAGACGGGGAAGTACACGCTGAGTGTGCCCGCCGGGGACACCTACACCCTGCAGGTCGACCCGTTGTATCCGGGTTACAAGCGGAACTCTCAGGATGTGCAGGTGGGTTCGGCGGATGTGACGCATGACGTCAACGCGCCGGTCGACCAGACGACCTGCAGCGCGGCCGGGTACGCCTTCCACTACGCGGGCCCCACCGAGTCGTTCAGCCGCTACACCACGCCGGCGGGCTGGACCGTCGATGACAAGGTCGGCAACGGCCAGACCTGGGCGTTCACCGACCCTGGCCGGCGCGACAACAAGACCGGCGGGTCCGGCGGTTTCGCCATCGTCGACAGCAGCTACTACGGTTACGGAAAGGCGCAGGACACCTCGCTGATCAGCCCGGTCATGGACTTCGGCCAGCGAAGCCACCCGTCCCTGATCTTCCGCACCGACTACAACGCCTTCCCGTTCGGGCAGACCGGGGACGTCGATTTCAGCGTCGATGGCGGCCAGACGTGGACCAACGTCTGGCACCACACCAAGGACAGCGCCCGGGGGCCGCGGACCGAGGTCGTGGACCTGTCCCAGGCCGCCGGCAAGGCCAACGTCCAGGTACGGTTCCATCTCACCGCCAAGTGGGGGTGGTGGTGGCAGGTCGACGACGTCTTCCTCGGCGACCGCACGTGTGACCCGGTACCGGGCGGCCTGGTCGTCGGCCGGGTGACCGACAAGAACACCAGGGCCGGGATCAACGGCGCCTCGGTGACGTCGGCCGACAAGCCCGCGGAGAAGACGACCTCGGCGGCGACGCCGAACGACCCGAACCTGGGCGACGGCTTCTACTGGATGTTCTCCTCGCTCACCGGGGAGCACACGTTCTCCGCCACGGTGGGGAACTCCTACAGCGCACAGGACATCACCGTCAACGTGGCCCCGGACCAGGCATCTGACGGTACGTTCGCCCTGCCCGCACCCCGGATCGAGGTCAGCCCGGCCCAGCTCAACGAGACCGTCGACTGGAAGGGCCAGGGCAGCTCCACCCTGACCGTGAAGAACATCGGTACCGCCCCGGTGACCGCCAAGATCGGTGAGTGGCCGGGCGGCCACCAGCCCGCCGCGGCGCAGAAGGGTGCTGCGCTGCAGGAGGTGAAGGGACACTACAGCCCCCTGCGATTCCGGCCCGGCAAGACCACGCAGACGGCGACCGCCAAGCCCTCGGCGACGCCGTACGCGGCACCGTGGACGACGGTGGCCGACTACCCCACGCCGATCATGGACAACGCCGTGGCGACCATCGACGGCAAGGTCTACTCGGTCGCCGGAACCGACGGCACGCATGTCCTCAGCAAGGCCTACGTCTACGACCCGGGCGCCCAGGCGTGGAGTGCCCTGCCGAACCTGAGCGTCGCGCGGGAGGCGCCACAGGCGGCCGCCTACGGTGGCAAGCTCTACGTCTTCGGCGGCTGGGGCTGGAACGGGAATCCGGTGGCCAAGACCGAGATCTACGACCCGGCGACCGGTGCCTGGTCCACCGGCGCCGACAACCCGAAACCGTACGCCGGCGCCGCCGTGACCGTACTGGGCGGCAAGATCTACATCGTCGGTGGCTGCACGTCCGGCTGCGGCAAGACGGACGTGCAGGTGTATGACCCTGCGTCGGACTCCTGGAGTTCGGGTGCGGCGTATCCGGAGCCGATCTCCTGGCTCGGCTGCGGCGGCATCGGGACCAAGCTGTACTGCGCGGGCGGGTTGTCGGGCAGTGGCGGCACCAAGCACGCCTACGGCTACGACCCGGCGTCCGCCGGCTGGGCTCCCGTCGCCGACCTGCCGATCGACCTGTGGGGGATGGGCTACTCGGTGTCAGCCGACAAGCTCGTCGTGTCCGGTGGCATAACCTACGGCGGCAGCACGCTCACCAACCGGGGTTTCACCTTCGACCCGGGTGCCGATACCTGGACCGCACTGCCCAACTCCAACCGAACTCTCTACCGCGGCGGCTCCGCCTGCGGCTTCTACAAGATCGGTGGTGCCACCGGAAACTTCTACGCTGTCCAGACCTCGGAACTGTTGCCCGGCTATGACCAGTGCACCACAACCGATGTCCCCTGGCTGTCAGAGGACAAGACCGAGGTGACGCTTCAGCCGGGCGAGAGCGCCAACGTCAACGTGAGTTTCAGCGCGAACATCGCCGAGATCACCCAGCCGGGCACGTTCACCGCGCAACTGTCGATCAGCGCGAAGACCCCGTACCGGATCGCCCCGGTGCCGGTGACGTTCGTGGTGAACCCGCCCAAGACCTGGGGAAAGATCACCGGGACGGTCACCGGGGTCGGCTGCACCGGCACGACGGCGCCACTGATCGGAGCGACCGTGCAGATCGTCTCGGAGAAGGCGAGCTACCCGGTGAAGACCGACCGGAACGGTCAGTACGCGTTCTGGCTCGACGTCAACAACAACCCGTTCACGGTGACCGCGGCCAAGGAAGGCTGGGCACCGCAGACCCAGTCGGCCAGGATTGGGCCGGGCAAGACGACCGTGGTCGACTTCGCGCTCAAACCCGACCGCACCTGCACCTGATGTGACGCTTCGTGCGGGCCGGCCCGGACCCGGCCCGCACGGACAGGTCGGGGCCCCGCCACCGATCCGATGGTGCATCCCGCAACCTCGCCCGCAAGGGCGAGGAAGCGTGGACACCGGAGCGTGAGCCAGGCGTCCCAGCCACCACCTAGGTGGCTCAGACGTGGGAGGCCACGCGGCAGCCAGTCGCGCCCTACCCACAAGCCCGGTTCCTCAGGGCCGGGTCAAGTTGACAGCTACGTCGAGGCTGTAGGGTTCAGCCGACAGGCCGGTAGCGGCCGGTGAACCGCGCGAGTTTCAGTCCGAGGTGCAGGCAGAGACGTTCATTGCCGTCTTTGAGGTTGGCGCCTGCCAAGTACTCAAAACGCTGAATGCGGGAGTACAGCGACGTACGATGCAGCTTCAGGCGTTCGGAAGTCGCGAGTGCGTTCCCGGAGAGATCAAGGTAGGTCTCCAGCGTCTGAAGCAGAGGCAGCGCCTCCGGATTGGTGAAAAGCCGCTCGAGCCCGGGATGAAGCACGAACTCGCCGAGGTCTTGACTGAACAGCTGCGCGAGCAACCGGTAGATGCCGAGCTGGGACCATCGGGCGATCCGGCTGACGTCGGGCATGAAAGCAGCGATGCGAGCGGCTTGGCCGGCCTCGAGATAGGAGCCACTTGCCTGCGCCAACTCCGACCGTGGCTGTCCGACGCCGATCACGGATGACGACACCTGGTCGAGTCCGGAAAACGCGGTTTGCAGGGCGTGGTCGAGGTGGGACACACAGCGGTTCACCGCTAGCTCGTCGACCTCCCCCTCCGTACCGAAGAGAAGTAACCCGTCGCTGTAAGAGACAAGGTGGACAGCGTGTCTTGCGGGCAGCCCGTGGCGGGTGTTGGCGAGCGCATGTTCGAGGGCGAGCCGCACTTGGTCATCCGGCTCGGCGTCGGGGGTGAGCACCGGCCTGGCCACCAGCACGACGACGCCGAGGGAGGGGTCGAAGTGCCCGCCGTCGATGAGGGTGCGCGCCGCATAGGCCTGGACATCGCTGCCACAAAGCAGCAGGTTCCTGATCGCCTCTGTCTCCCGGTCTGACGTGAGCTCGCCGGCCAGCACCTCACGATAGAGGGCGAGAGCGAAGTCTTGGGCGGCGAATTCGGCCAGCGCGATCTGCTCCGAGCTCATCGACTCGTCGGCATCGATGAGCCACAGATACCCCAGGAGAAGGTCGTGGTGCCGGATCGGTATGCATACCCGCGGCAGCATGCCGAGTGAGACGTTGTGGGGAATGCGGACCGGCTGTCGCGCCTTGGCCAGCTCGAACCGTCGCAGCCATGCCAGCACCTCGGCAGAGACGCAGCGCTGCAGAATCGAAGCATGGCGCACCGCGTCGGGCAACTCGCTGTGCCGGCTGTAGACCACCAGCCGCTGTCGGCGGTCCTCGACGGTCGCCGGGCGTGACAGCTTGGTCGCCAGCGAGTTGACGAGGTCCTGGAGCTTCGGGTACATGGAACACCTCCGGGGCCGGTGCAGCCCGTGCTGGTCGTCGAGCACTCTGGCGTCCGATGCCACGGGCGTGGCAACGCTTCCTATGCTTGTCGATGCCTCCGGATCGGTTGCGATCATAAAATGCGATGACATCGACGACGCGGTGGTCACGCCAGGAGGGGCGTCAGGAATGTCACTGACCGACGAAGTGATCTGGTCCGCCCCGGTCAGTCTCTGACCACCGTTCTGGTCGGCGGCGAACCGCAGGTCGCGGGTCGCCGCCGGTGATTCACCACCTTGGCACCCCACTCCATGCCGGCGAGGACCGCGTCGCCGGCGCGTGTGCCATCGTGGCCGCAGTCAGGTTGAGGGCGGTAGGGGCAGACGGGGCGGGGGCTGGGCTGGCGGCATTCGCCGAGGTGGTCGACAGGACCACCCCGAGGTCGGTGATGACGGCGACCGCGGCGGCCAACCGTCGCCCGAAACGCCTCATCGCCCAGGCCTCCTGAGATGCCGTTCTTTCGGGTTCACCTTGAATATGGCGGGGGATACATAAGTGCCTCCTCATTCTCGCGGCAAAGGAAGTCCTCGCCGCATCAGGTAGATGGTTGAGCTCGACACAGGGATGGGGCAACCGATTGTCAGTGGCGGATTTCCTCCATGGCACAAACCCGCCACAACAATCCGAGCGGCGCCGCCGATGTCCGCACGGGACGGTGCGATAAGCGGTGGAGCGCCGGGAACCTGGATGTTCCAGCCGGTCGTGGCCGTCGCAACGTAAGTAGTTCCGCCAGAGACGGAGGACGGTCAAACATGCTGCGCGCGCTGGGATGACCCGCTGAACCCCCTCACCGCGCAGACACGTTGCGCTCAGCTCGTCTGGGCCGCCGCCAAGGCCCGCGACAGGAAGCCGTCCATCGCGCCCCCGGTCAGCTGCTGCGGCAGGGCGACGGCCGCGGCCCGTTGCACGCGTACCTCGTCCGCCAGCGCGTCCGTGGACTCGCCCCGGGCCACCGCGAGCAGCAGCCGGACCGCCGCGTCGCCCGCCTTCCCGTACGCCGTCAGTTTGTCCAGCCACGGACCGGCCTCGGTCACGAACGCGTCGTCGTGCATGCGGGAGCGCAGGATCTCCGGGGCCCGCTCCATCTCCCCGAAATACGCGTCGAGTTGAGCGGCGGGTCCGCTCACGTCGCCCTTATCGTCCCACGCCGTCCACAGCGCCGCCGTGAGACCGCGCAGCCGCGCGGCATCCTTCGTGGACGTCAGCGGCCCGCTGCGTGAGTTCTCGGCGAACACTTTCAGCGCCGGGTACGCCGCCCCGCCCAGCTCCCGCAGCGCACGGTCCCAGGAGTCCTCGGGGTCGTAGGCGCCGCTGTTCCAGGTGAAGTCGGCCGATGTGAACAGGGCGATCAGCGACGGCGCTGCCTGGTTCATTTGATTGGTCGTCAGTCCTTCGACCGTGCCCGCGAGTGCCGGGTCCCGGTCCGTGAGCGGGCCCAGGTGCAGGCGGTTGGGCGCGTAGTCGTTCACGGGGTAGTTGTCGAAGATCAGCATGTTGCGGTTGCCGTAGGCGGCCTTGGCGGCGACGGCCTGGGCGTTCGTGATGGCGGGGGAGACGACCGCGGGCCCGGTCCAGTAGACCGACGTGTCCTTCTCCACCAGGGCGTCGTAGCGCCTCTTGTACGCCGACGCGGTCGCGCCCCAGTACTCGGTAGGGATCGTGATCAGCCGAGTGCCGGGGTGCGTTTTGACGAAGTGGTCGTAGACGTAGTTCGTGACATATGCCTGGGCTGCCGCCTTCGGGCTTGCGTCCGAGCCGAACTTCGCCGTGTCCGCCGCGCAGTCGAACTTGTTGCCCACGTCGTCCCAGCCGAGGGAGAGGTCCCGGACGCCGATGTCGTACAGCTGCTGGAAGCGGGCGAGCACCTTGGCGAGGTCGTCCTCGGACGTGTGGCAGATGCCGTGACCGGGGGCCGTCGGCGCCTCGGGGCCGAGGCGGTAGATGAACCGGATGTGGCGCGCCCGCGCCTCCTCGACGATCGTCGTCAGCTCGGCCAGCCGGTCACCTTCGTACGGCTCGCGCCACTGCGCGCCCGCGTTGTGCGGATCCCCGATGCGCGGGTGGTAGAGGAACGTGTTCTGCTTGTGCGCGCCGAGGAACTCGATCTCGCGGAGCTCGTCCTCGTAACTCCACTTCGCGCCGTAGAACGACTCCTGCCCGCCGCGCGTCGCGAAGTCCGGCCAGTCCCGCACCACCGCGCCCGTGATCACCCGGCCGCCGCCGGTCTTGAACACCTGCCGCAGCGACTCGGCCGCGTAGTAGGTCCCGGCCGCGTCCACCCCGTCCAGCACCGCGCCGCGCCCTGTCACGGCCAGCACATAGCCTCCGGCCGCAAGGCCGTCGGGTCCTTCGGCGCCGGGTGCGACGCGAGAGGGCGCGGCCGTGTCGACGTACACCGGATAGGCGCCGTGCCGCGCCGAGCCGGCCGTCTCCACCCGCCGTACCCCGGCCGCCCGCAGCGCCGCCACCGCCGCCTTTACGGCCTGCGGGTCACTGCCCGCGTCCTGTACGACGACGGCCCGCTCCGGCATCCGGAACGTGTCGGTCACCGTCTCCTGCTGCGGCGTCGGCGAGACCACGGGAGCCCGCACCCCCTGCTCCTGTTCCCGCGCAGCCGCCGCACCACCCGACCCCGGTACCAACACCGCCACCACACCCGTGGCGACCACAACTGCCGCCGCGCGTCCGGATATTTTCCTTATTGTGCCGAATCTCATGTCAACTCCCATGTGCGGTGGACGAGTGTTGCCAGAATCAGTACGACGGCGTCGCCGGGGTGTTCGTGGCGGCCTCCGCTTCGGAGGTGCTGGCCGGCCAGGATCCGCCGTCCTCCGGCGGGGCACTCTCCTTCACGGGCATGGTTGTTCCTTTCCTTCGCTGGTGCCGTCCTCGCCGGGGGGTACGGTCCGGTGCCGCTCCACCGCGCGGTAGGCGCGGCTTAACGCGGAGTTGGTGGCATCACGGCCTTCGGCCTGGGCCAGGCGCACATACAGGCAGTCCACGACGAACAGTTGGCCGATGCGGCTGACTGTTGCCCCGGTGCGGAAAGGGGCCTCCCGTCCCGCAGAGCACAGCACCAGATCGGCCAGTTCGGTGATGGGGGATCCACCGTCGTTGGTCAGCGCGAGGGTCGTCGCACCGTGCAGGGCCGCCTCGCGCAGCGGATCGAGGGTCTCCCGGGTGCGGCCGGAGTGCGAGATACCGACGGCGACATCGCCAGGCCGCAGATGGGCCGCATTCATCAGGGCACGGTGCACATCGCAAAACGCCGAGCAGAGCAGGCCCAGATGCTGCAGCTTGTACTCCATGTCCGCAGCCACGAGTGCGCTCGACCCGACGCCATACACCTCGATCCGCCGGGCTCGGGCAAGCAGCCGACTCGCCGCGTCCAACGCTGCGGTATCGAGTTGCTCCACACTGTCCTGAATGGCACCGGCGTCCGCGTGCGCCATCTTCACCACAACCTCGGCGGCTGTGTCGTCGTGCTCGATATCGCCCTGCATGCCGACACGCAGCCGCCACCCGGAGTGCGCGTGCTGCACCGCCGCAGCAAGCCCCAGCCGCAGCTCGGGGTAGCCGGTGAGCCCCAGCCGGCGGCAGAACCGGGTCACGGAGGTGTCCGATACCCCGGCCCGCTGGGCGACCTGAGAGATGCTCAGCTGCGCCACCCCGGCTGGATCCTTCAGCACCACGTCCGCGATCGCCCGCTCCTTCACCGACAGCGAGGGCAGCAGTCCGCGCAGCCGAACCAGGACGCCAGCGGTGGAGTCGTCTGGGGGGACGCCCTCATCATTCATGTGGAAGTTCCCAACGGCTAGTCAAGTTGACGGGAATCATCCACATGGCTGCGTGGGGGTGTCAAGGGTCCCTGCCTCGCGGGAGTTCCCGCAGACGGCCAGCGACCGAATGTCCGACCGGAATGACCGCTCAGGCAGACGGTGGGGAGCCCCCAGCGCGGCCCATGAGCCTCTTCCGATCTGATGGCGATGACCGCACGTTGGACAGTCCTGCGCAACGACGAAGCTCCTGGTAGACGGGTTCTCGACCGAGATCACCCGTGTCCGCCAGGAGCTTCGCGTGCTTGTCCACCCGTCCTCGATCGATCTGTCCAGCCGAACCTTGCGGTTCCTGACCGGGCACCTGACAGCCAGGCGGAAGAGGACCGGGAGCCGTTGGCGGTGACTGCCGTTCGGCTGTCAGGCCCTGCCGGCCTTGGCCCACCTGCGATGCGGTGACACCTACGCCCAACTTGCCGCGGGGATCGGCATCGAAATCGCGACCGTCTGCCGCTACATACGCGAGGCCGTCGATGTCCTGTCCGCCCTCACCCCGACCCTCACCGAGGCGATGGAGACGATCCGGACGAAGGCGTTCGTCATCCTCGACGGCACCCTGCTCCCCATCGACCGCATCGCCGCCGACACCCCGTACCACTCGGGCAAACACAAGCACCACGCCATGAACGTGCAGGTCCTCACCGACCCGTTCGGACGACTGCTCCGGGCCTCGCCCGCCCTTCCCGGATCGACCCACGACCTCACCGCCGCCCGCCGGCACGGAATCATCGAAGCCCTCACCGCGTCAGGTCTCCCATGCTGGGCGGACAAGGCGTACGCGTGCGTCAATGCCACCAAGCGTGGGAGCCTGTGGATCATCAAGAGCGGCAGGCTTGTGAGGAGCAACGCATGACAACCACGCTGGTCCGACACATCGCACCGATCCTGCTACTGGTGCAGGTCGCCTATCTGGCACTGCTTGAGGTGGCATTCACTGTCCTCCCGCCGGACACCGCGGAACTCGACCACACCGACGCCTCGGCGGTGAACATGGCGCTCGTCAGAGGGATCACGCTCGCCGTGATCATCGCAATGACCGGCGCGGCAGCCCTTCTGGGACTCGCCAAGATCCGCACGCGCGCCCCTCGTCCCATCCGCATTGTCTGGCTGGTGGGCGTCGCGCTCGGAGAGGTGGCCATCGCCGTGAAGGCCCTGCTCTCGATCCTCAGCCAGAACGTGGGTCCTGACACCGCGATCGGCGCGCTCATCGGGACTGCTGCACTTACCATCGCCGCAGCATGCGTCGCCGAGCTCCGCAGCGCAGCGCACATAACACAGCGCACCGCTCACGCATAAGACCGGCCGGCAATTGCCGGCCGGTCTAACCCCATCCCTTTGAACACCTGCACGGCGGACTGCGCGGCAACGACTCGGTGGGTTCGTCCGGGTGCCGACGCGCAGTCCGCGTTACGGGGGGGCTTCGGCTTGAGCGTCACATCGCTGGAATCGGTGCTCCGACAGGAGAAAGAGCTTGCTCGGCCCAGATGGTCTTGCCGTCGCGGTCGTAGCGGGCGCCCCAACGGGAGGCGAGCTGGGCCACGAGGAACAGGCCGCGGCCGCCCTCGTCGCCGGTGCGCGCGCGGCGCAGATGCGGGGCGTTGAGGCTGCCGTCGGAGACTTCGCAGATGAGGGCTGTGGCGTGGATGAGACGCAGGGCGATGGGGCCGCGCGCGTGCCGGATGGCGTTGGTGACCAGCTCACTGACCATCAGTTCGGTGGTGAAGGTGAGTGGATCCAAGCCCCAGCTGGCAAGCTGACGGGTGGTGAGGGTGCGGGCGTGGGCGACCTGCGCGGGGTCGACCGGCAACTCCCAGGAGACGACCCGGCCTGCTTCCAATACGCGGGTGCGGGCAAGGAGCAGGGCAGCGTCATCGGATCGGTGCTCCGACAGCAGGGGGGCCACTACGGCATCGCAGAGCTTCTCGAGCGGTCGGGTGGGGCCGGCCATGGTGCGGGACAGCTGGTCGAGTCCGGCGTCGATATCCCAGCCCGGTGCTTGGATGAGGCCGTCGGTGTAGAGCGCCAGGACAGAGCTGCCCGCGAGACGGCGTTCAGCGGTTTCGAAGGGGAGACCGCCCAGCCCCAGGGGCAGGTTGGGCGGGATGTCGTCGAGGACCTCCACCGCACCATCGGGCTGCACCAGGACGGGTGGGGGATGACCGGCGCGCGCGAAGGTGCAGATGCGGGAGATGGGGTCGTAGACGGAGTACAGACAAGTGGCGCCCTCGCAGTCGGGATCCTCCTCGGTGAGACGGATGACGAGGTCGTCGAGCTGGGTGAGGACCTCGTCGGGAGGGAGGTCGAGGCCGGCCAGTGTATGGACAGCGGTGCGCAGCCGTCCCATGATGGCCGCCGCGTGGAGGCCGTGACCGGTGACGTCTCCGACGACCAGGGCGACGCGGGCTCCCGACAGGGGCAGGACGTCGAACCAGTCCCCGCCCGCTCCGGCGTGGGCGGCAGCGGGCAGATACCGGTGGGCGGTCTCGACGGCGGGGAAGTCGGGCAGATCGTGCGGCAGCAGGCTGCGCTGCAGGGCCAGGGCGGTGTTGTGCTCGCGGGTGTAGCGGCGGGCGTTGTCGATGCATACCGCGGCGCGGGACGAAAAGTCCTCGGCGAGGGACAGGTCCCCTTCGTCGTAGGGCCGCGGATCCTGGTTGCGGCCGAAGGTGGCCACACCCAGCGTGATGCCGCGGGCCCGCAGCGGCACTGCCATGTACGAGTGGAAATGGAACTCGCGGACTTTCTCGGCCCGCCGGGCGTCGTGGGCGAACCACTCGTCCGCGTCCAGGTTCCGCACCAGTACCGATTGCCCGGTGGCCAGGCTCCGGACCTGTGGCGTGCCCGGGTGGAATGTCACCGTCTCGCCCACCACGAACACGGCCTCCGGGGCGTGCCCGCGTATGGAACGGAGCCCTGATCGGTGGGTATGCACCTCCCCGGCCACCTCCCCGGCCACCGGCCCGGGGGCCGGTTCCTCGCCCCGCACCGTCGCCTCCAGCAGGTCGATGGCGACGAAGTCCGCGAGTCCGGGAACGGCCGCGTCAGCCAGTTCCTGAGCCGTGCGCATCACGTCCAGCGTGGTGCCGATGCGCACGCCGGCCTCGGTCAGCAGCGCCAGCCGCTGCTGGGCCTGATAGCCGTCGGTGACGTCGATGTACATCTGGCACATCCCCAGGACGCGGCCGACCGGGTCGGTCAGCCGGAAGGAGGAGGCGGAATACACGTGCTCGCGGTCCGGATCGGACGCAAGGCGTCTGTGCACCTTGAAGTCGACCACCGGCTCGCCGGTGTCCCGTACCCGCCTCAGCACCCGGTCGATCGTCGAGGTCGAGTCCGGTGAGTCGTCGCCGATGCGCCGGCCGATGAGCCGCTCGGCGGGCAGGGCGGTGGCGCGCTCCGTCGCGGCATTCACCCACAGGTACCGCAGCTCGGTGTCCGTGACGGTCACCGGGATCGGGGACTGGCCGAAGAGCGCCTCCAGGATCGCGCGATCGACCTCCTCCCGTTTCACCTCTCGCGCGTCGGCGGCCCTGACGGACCAGCCGGCCTGGCCCTCCCTGCTGAGCAGGGGCCGCACGCGCACCGCAACCGACACCTCGTGCCCGTCGCGGTGCCTCATGCCCAGTACGCCGTCCCAGCTCTGCCCGGCTGTATGCCGTACCTGGGCAGCCACCGCCGCTTCCCGGTCCTCCCGGGTGGTCAGCAGGTCCACCGCCGGCTTTCCGCAGACGTCTTCCGCGGGGTATCCAAGAAGTGCTTCCGCCTGCGGGCTCCACAGGAAGATCGCGCCGTTGCCCGCCACGTATGCGATGGCCGTGCACGCACCCGGCAGCGAGTCTCCCGACCCTTCGTCGGGGCCCCCGGAAACCTTGGTTACGCGCACCGGCACCACCTCGTCCCAGGCCTCTCCCTGCCCATGATAGAGACCGGGGTGGTGCCTGACTCCTTGAGCGCGCCGTGCCCGGGTGGAACGCCGGACCCGGAACGGATTCCGCGGCCCGACGGTCGGCCCAGGGCCTTGTGTGCGCCGCCGTCGGGGATGTTGCCGAGTCTGTTGATGTCTCCGCGGACGTGGTGCCTCAGTGCGGCATGTCGGACAGAGCCGCGGCGATGGTGGTGACCTGCGCAGGCTCGATCACCATCAGGAGCACCGTTCCTCCGCGTACATCGGCCTCGGCCACCGGGCGGAGGCCCCCGGCCGTGTACTGCTCCTGCGCGGCGGTGTCCTCGATGGCGGGCGCCGTCATGATGCGGCGGCAGGACGGATCGGCGAAGAGGGCGGCTTCCTGCGCCACGCCGAGAACGCCGCGGCCCGCTACGGTCTCGACACCCGGGCCGTACTCGTAGCGGTCGGCCGCCGCAAGATGGTCGGCGGCCAGGAGGACATGATCACCGACATCGCCCTCGACCTGAAGGCCGCGGCGGAGGCCGGAACGGCGAACTGAGCCGGCCGGGCGGGGACATCCGACGCAGGCCGGATTCCGACGCAGGGTCCGGCCTCCGCCGGTACGGTGCGATATTCGATGAGACCATCCCGTGCTCGCCGGTCGGAAAGATTCTCCGCCGGGCCTTGCGGGACCCCCTCCGGGAGGGAAAATGACGACCGGACACCCCGCCGTACGGATCGAGCGCGACGGCCCCGTCTTCACGGTGGTCCTCAGCCGTCCCGAGGTCCGCAATGCCGTCGACGGACCGACCGCCCGTCAACTCGCGGCTGCCTTCCGGCAGTTCGAGTCCGACCCGGACGTATCTGTGGCCGTGCTGTGGGGCGAGGGCGGCACCTTCTGTGCCGGAGCGGACCTCAAGGGCATCGGAACGGAGCGCGGCAACAAGGTCCTCGCCGAGGGCGACGGACCCATGGGTCCCACCCGGATGCGGCTGAGCAAACCCGTCATCGCCGCGGTCTCCGGCCACGCGGTGGCCGGCGGCCTGGAACTCGCCGTCTGGTGCGATCTGCGCGTCGTCGAGGAGGACGCGGTCTTCGGTGTCTTCTGCCGCCGCTGGGGGGTGCCCCTGGTGGACGGCGGCACGGTGCGGCTGCCACGCCTGATCGGTGAGAGCCGCGCGATGGACCTGATCCTCACCGGCCGCCCGGTCCCGGCGGCCGAGGCGTACGACATCGGGCTCGCCAACCGGCTCGTCCCGACCGGAGAGGCCCGCCGTGCGGCGGAACAACTCGCCAGGGAGATCGCCGCGTTCCCGCAGCTGTGCCTGCGCCACGACCGGCTCTCCGTGCGTGAGCAGCACGGCCTGAGCGAGCCGGACGCCCTGGCGGCCGAATACCGGCACGGGATGGTCCCGCTGACCGCGGGGGAGACGCAGGCCGGTGCCGACCGGTTCGGCAGTGGCGCGGGCCGCCACGGGTCGTTCACCGACTGAGTCGAAACCCGGCTGACACCGGGAACGGGCTGGTCCTACGCTCGCCGGATGACGACCCTCAGCTACCCCGACAAGCCCCGCCCCGGCGACCGCGTCGCCGTCATCTCCCCGTCCTCCGGGCTGCCCGGAATCCTGCCCCTGCCCTACGAGTTGGGGCTGCGCAGGCTCCGCGAGGAGTTCGGGCTCGAAGTGGTGGAGTATCCGGCGACGCGCACCATGGGGTCGACTCCGGCCGAGCGGGCCGCCGATATCCACGCGGCGTTCGCCGACCCCGAGATCAAGGCGGTGATCGCCAGCATCGGCGGTGACGACCAGATCACCGTCCTTCCGCACCTGGACCGCGAACTCCTGCGCGCCAACCCCAAGCCGTTCTTCGGGTCCAGCGACAACACCAACCTGCTGGTCCTCCTCCGGAACCTGGGCATCGTCGGCTACCACGGCGGGTCGGTGATGGTCGAACTCGGACGCCCGGGCGCGATGCATCCGCTGACCGCCGACTCCTTGCGAGCCGCCCTCTTCACCCGGGGAACCTACGAACTGACTCCAGCGAAGGAGACCGACCACGTCAACCGCCCCTGGGGGGACCCTCGGACCTTCGACTCCGAGCCCGAGATGCGACCCGCCGACGGCTGGATCTGGCACAACGCCGACCGGGTCGTCGAAGGGAGCGGCTGGGGCGGCAACCTGGAGATCCTGTCGTGGCTGCTCATGGCCGACCGCGAGATCCGGCCGGTCGACGAGTACACCGGCAGCGTGCTCTTCCTGGAGACGTCCGAGGACATGCCCTCTGCCGACGAGGTCTACCGGATTCTGCGGAGCATGGGGGAGCGTGGGCTCCTCCAGCAGTTCCCCGCGTTGATCATGGGGCGGGCCAAGTGCTGGTCGTTCAGCCGCTCAGCGCCGCGGAGGGGGACCGGTTCCGCGCGGAGCAACGGCAGGCGGTCCTGCGCGCGTTGAGCGAGTACGCCCCCGACATGATGGCCGTCCTCGATGTCGACCTCGGCCACACGGACCCGCAGGTGGTGATCCCGTACGGCGGGCACATCCGCGTCGACGGGACCGCCCGCCGCATCGTCGTCACCTACTGAGGCCTCACCTGCCGAGCTGGGCTCCTTCCCCGTCGGCGAAGTATGCCGAAGGGGTCGAGCCCGGCGTCCGGCGGAACATCGCCGTGAAGGCACTGGGTGTCGCGTAGCCGAGCTTGTCCGCGTCCCGTGTGCGGCGGGAGGCAACGGAGGCAGCCGCGGTGCGCCGAATCTTTGGTCCGACCACATGACGTGTGTGACATAGTGGGAGGAAATTCGAGGCAGGGGGTGAACGGTGCCTGTCGAGTGGCAACCCGTACGGCAGTCCCGTACGCATGAGCTCGTGCTCCAGAGCATCGAGGAGCGGGTGTTCGCCGGAGAGCTCAAGGCGGGGGACCGGCTGCCGCCCGAGCGTGAACTCGCGCCGGTGCTCGGAGTCAGCCGATCCGCCCTGCGTGAGGCGCTGCGGGTGCTGGAGACGATCGGGGTGCTCGTCGCCCAGCCCGGACGCGGCCCGGACGCGGGGGCGCGGATCGTACGCAACCCCGACGACGCCCTCGGGCGGCTGCTGCGGCTCCACTTCGCCCTCGGCAGCTACAGCCTGGAGGACGTCCTGGAGGCGCGCGTCGTGCTGGAGCGGTCCAGCTTCGAGGCGGCGGCCACACACGCTTCGGCGGAGGATCTCGACGAGGCGGAGCACCTGCTCGTACGCATGGGGGAGCCGGGCGTCGGCGTGGCCGAGTTCAACGATCTGGACACCCGGTTCCACGTGCAGATCGCCCGCAGCTCCGGCAACGAACTGACCTCCACTCTCACCTCCGCCGTGCGCGAGTCCGTACGTCCCCTGATTCTGCGGGCGCTGGAGGCGGCCGAGGACTGGCCGGCCACGGCGGGCGAGCTCAACGCCCAGCACGCCGAACTGCTGCGGCTGGTGCGCGCGGGCAAGGGGGCGAAGGCGGCCGATCTGGTCGAGCGGCACATCCGCAACCTGCACGGAACACTGGTGGACGAGAACGAATAGCCCGTCGGGCGTCGGGCGATCAAGGGGCGGTGCACATGCGCACCGCCCCTCTCGCATGTCGCGGCCCCTTCACCTTCCGGACCGAGGCTAGTATGGTCTGACCATACAAAGGCCAGAATCGATCGGAGAGGCTCCATGCGCATCGGACTCTTCGCCACCTGTCTGGGAGACACGCTCTTCCCCGAGGCAGTGAAATCCACCGCGGTCCTGCTCGCCCGGCTGGGACATGAGGTGGTGTTCCCGCCGGAGCAGACCTGCTGCGGCCAGATGCATGTCAACACCGGCTACCAGCGCGAGCCCGTCCCCCTGGTGCGGAATTTCGCCGAGCAGTTCGGCGACCCGTCCATCGACGCCGTCGTCATGCCCTCGGGATCGTGCGCCGGATCGGTCCGCCACCAGCACGAGATCGTGGCCGAACGGTACGGCGACGCGGCGTTGCGCGCGGGCGTCGCCACGGTCAAGGCCAAGACGTACGAGCTTTCGGAGTTCCTCGTCGACGTCCTGGACGTCACCGAGGTCGGCGCGTACTTCCCGCACCGCGTCACCTACCACCCCACCTGCCACTCCCTGCGGATGCTCCGCGTCGGCGAGAAGCCGCTGAAGCTGCTGCGCGCCGTCGACTCCATCGACCTCGTCGAGCTCCCCGAGGCGGACTCCTGCTGCGGGTTCGGCGGTACCTTCGCCGTGAAGAACGCGGAGACGTCGACCGCGATGCTCCAGGACAAGATGCGCAATATCGCCACCACGGAAGCGGCCGTGTGCACCGCCGGGGACTCGTCCTGTCTCATGCACATCGGCGGCGGACTCTCCCGTATCAAGTCGGGCACGCGCACCCTGCACCTCGCGCAGATCCTCTCCTCCACCCGCACCTCGCCGTACGTCCTGACGGAGGCCGTCCGATGAGCAGCACCTTCCTCGGCATGCCCGCCACCCCGCCCCGCTCCCCGTACGGGACCGGAAATCTGCGCGGCGACCGGACGTTTCCCGCGGCCGCCCACGACGAGCTGCGCAACGAGCAGCTGCGCCGCAACCTGGGCAGGGCCACCCACACGATCCGCGCCAAGCGCCTGAACGTCACCGGCGAACTCCCCGACTGGGAGCAGTTGCGCGACGCCGGCTCGGCCATCAAGACCGACACCATGAACCGGCTCCCCGAGCTCCTGGAGCAGCTGGAGCAGAAGGTCACCGAGCGCGGCGGCACCGTCCACTGGGCGCGCGACGGCGTCGAGGCCAACGAAATCGTCACCCGGCTCGTCCGGGCGACCGGATCCACGGAGGTCATCAAGGTCAAGTCGATGGCCACCCAGGAGATCGGTCTCAACGAACACCTGGAATCGGCCGGCATCACCCCGTACGAGACGGACCTCGCCGAGCTCATCGTGCAACTCGCCCACGACAAACCGTCACACATCCTGGTGCCCGCGATCCACCGCAACCGAGACGAGATCCGGCAGATCTTCCTCAAGGAGATCCCCGGCGTCGACCCGCGGCTCGACAACGTGCCCGCCCATCTCGCCGCCGCAGCCCGCGCTTATCTGCGCGAGAAGTTCATGACGACGAAGGTGGCGGTCTCGGGCGCCAACTTCGGGATCGCCGAGACCGGCACCCTGTCCGTCGTCGAGTCCGAGGGCAACGGCCGGATGTGCCTGACCCTGCCCGACACCCTGATCACCGTCATGGGCATCGAGAAGGTGCTGCCGCGCTATCAGGACCTCGAAGTCTTCCTGCAGTTGCTGCCGCGCTCATCGACCGGGGAGCGGATGAACCCGTACACCTCGATGTGGACCGGCGTCACGCCCGGCGACGGACCGCAGGACTTCCATCTGGTCCTCCTCGACAACGGACGGACCGCCGCGCTGGCCGACCGGATCGGGCGCGAGGCGCTCAACTGCATCCGCTGCTCGGCCTGTCTCAACGTCTGCCCGGTGTACGAACGGGCCGGCGGTCACGCGTACGGATCGACCTACCCCGGACCGATCGGCGCGGTCCTCACACCGCAGCTCGCCGGGATGCATGCCGCCAAGGACGACCCCAACAGCTCCCTGCCGTACGCCTCCAGCCTCTGCGGCGCCTGCTTCGACGCCTGCCCCGTCAAGATCGACATCCCGTCGCTGCTGGTCGAGCTGCGCCACCAGCACACCGAACAGTCCGGTACGACAGCGGAGAAGCTGGCCATGAAGGCGGCGGCCGGCGTGATGAAGCGGCCGAAACTGTTCACGGCCGCGCAGAAGGCCGCGGGGCTCGGCCGGGTGCTCGGCGGGCGGGACGGGAAGATCTCGCATCTGCCGCCGCCGTTCAGCGGATGGAGCGACAGCCGTGACACCGCGGCGCCGCCGAAGCAGTCCTTCCGGTCGTGGCTGGCGTCGGACGAGGGTGCCGCGACCATGCGGGCCGCCGCCGACGAGTACGACGGGAACCAGCAGGAGGAGGAGAAGTGACGACCGCTCGCACCGCGGTGCTCGGCCGGGTCCGGGACGCCCTGGCCCTCGCCCCCACCCCGGACACCACCATCCCGCGCGACTACCGGACCGGCCGCACGCTCCCCGACGACGAGCGACTCGCACTCTTCACCGACCGGCTCGTCGACTACAAGGCGCAGGTGCACACCTGCACGGCCACCCGCACCGCCGAGGTGATCGCCCAGGTGCTGGACGGGCTCGGTGCGCGGAGGATCGGGGTGCCCGCCGGGCTCGACGAGCAGTGGCTCGGCGTGTACGACGGTGACGTCCAGCAGGACTCCGCCGGCATTCCGGCGCCCCGGCTCGATGCACTGGACGGAGTCGTCACCGCGTCGGCCGTCGGCTGCGCCGAGACCGGCACGATCTTCCTCGACGGCTCGCCCGACCAGGGGCGGCGTGCCCTGTCGCTCGTCCCCGATCTGCATGTGTGTGTGGTCGATCTGTCGGCCGTCGAGGTGGGGGTGCCGGAGGCGGTCGCGCGATTGGTGCCGGAGCGCCCGACGACGCTGATCAGCGGACCGTCGGCCACGTCGGACATCGAGCTGGAGCGGGTCGAAGGGGTACACGGTCCGCGTACGCTGGTGGTCGTGATCCGCGTCGACGCGTAGGGGCGTCCGCCGGACGGCCGGGAGGCCGTCCGGCGGACCGTACAGTCAGCGGTGCGCGACCGTCAGCGGTTCGAAGCCGATACGGGTCGTCGACCCGTCGTCGGCCCAGCCGACCTCGAGCGGTCGATCTCGCCGACCGCCAGGTCGTTGCTCGTGCTGCCCGACTGCGATCCGCCGTCGCTGCTGCCGCCGGCGCTGAGCGCGCCTGTCAGAGGCAGGGCGGCGATCGTGGCGAGCACGGATCGACGGCTCTGTCGACCAGGCATGGGTGCCTCCCGCGGCTCCTGATTCAAGAAACGGGGAATCCTGATCGGCTGATCGGTACGGGTCAATAGATCGCTCAGAAGAAAATGAAAGCGGTCAAACGCTCAATTCCTGACGAGGGATGACCTCCTGGGCCGAACCGCGCACCTTCAGCGACGGCAGCAGCTCCGTCCGGCGCACCGGTCCGGTCGTACCGGCGGGCCCGGTCAGCCGGTGCAGCAGCAGTTCGGCCGCCACCCGCCCGATCTCCGCCTTCGGCGGCGCCACTGCGGTCAGCGGCGTACTGCCCAGGGCCGCGACCACGTCGTCGTACGCCACCACCGAGCAGTCCCGCGGCACCTGGACTCCGCACTCCGCCATCCGCTGCACCAGCATAAGCGCGTCCACATCGCCGTGCAGCGTCTCGTACAGATACGAATGCTGCTCCGGTACGACGATGGCCACCGCGCGTCCGTCGCCGGCCGGCTCCGCGGTCCGCGCCGGCGGGACCGGGACGGGTTCCGCCGCGTCGACCACCGGCCGGGCCACCCCGTGCCCGCGCCGCAGCCTCCCGATCCGGGCCAGCTCCTCGACGTCCCGCCGGATCGTGACCACCGAGACATCCAGCTCGGCGGCGAGCACGCTGACCTTGACGGCGCCCCGCGACTGCACCACCGACAGGATTTGCTGACGCCTGAGTTCAACCGGCTCCCGCATGCTGATGGCCCCTTCGCCGTACCGCTGCGCATTGTTCGTTTGAACGCTTCCCGTGAACGCTTGGGTCGCAGCATAGTGATCACCCCCGTACTGTCCATGGCCGATCATGGCCGCCGTACGCCTCACAGGCCCCGCGGGCGTGCCGTGGCAGCCGCTCGAACTCCCCTCGCTCCAGGTGAGCCTGCTTCACTCACTGCTGAACCGGGTAACACGGCGGCGCTGCGCGAGGGGCTGGCTGTTGCGCGCGCGGAACCGCTGCTGGGCCGGCAGAATTTCGCCGGAGCCGGGTTCGATCTCGGCAGCGGGGCCGCGGACGCGCCCTTCGTCCTCTACGCATTCCGTCATCTCACCTGCCCGCCTGACAGCTGGGCACGGTCCGGGCCGCCTTCAGCGCCGCCACCGGAGCCACGAGTGCCGGATCCGCAGGCTGAGCCGGTCCAGGACGCCGGGTTCACGCCGCAGTTCTGCGCCAACCGCTCCGCGGCCGCGATCAAGCCCGTACGGACGAACTTCGTCCTGACTGCCTGTGCACTGAGTGCGGACCGGTACAGGGCGTGCAGGTCCGGTCCCGGAAGTTTGCCCCGTCGGGTGTCCGCAAGGAGGGCCGCTACGGGAAGCGGTACTGGTACGTGTGCCCCAAGGTGCGCTGCCACCGCAGGGTCGAGCTGGTGACGCAGACGATTTGCGCCCATATCGATCTGGACCGGCCGGGGACTTCCGCAATCTGACACCGCTGGTCCTGATGACCGCGCTGAAGCAGGCCGGCACCACGGTGTACGAGCCGATGCACCGGTTCCGGCTGGGGCTTACGGCGGGCATGCTCGGCCTGGCCCTGCCCGTACTCGTGCGCCTGCGAGCCGTGCTGTGGACACCGGTCGCGCAGAGGGTGTGTCATGCGTGCTGGAGGGTGAGATTCCGGCGGCTCAGGTCCATGAGCTGCAACAACAGCTCCCGGCGTTCACGTGGTGAAGGGGTCGTGGAGACGGCTTTCGACTCGTACCAGGCGGTCGTCGGCACGGTCCCGGACAGTCCGCCTACGGACCTCAACCCGCTCAACCGCAAGGAGTACCTGCTGCACACAGTGCGGAGGATCGCCGGGCAAGGGGACTCGCGGTGGCCGGCTCGTCCATGGGGCTGAGGCGGTCGACCGGGGCGCTGGGCCGGAGGTGTTGCGCGCGACCGCTGGTGGCGTGACGGTGCGACAGGTGATGGGTACTCACCCTCGCGCCTCCTGGCTTTATCGCCGTCTTATGTTCATATGGGTCCCGCTCTTGATGAACTCACCGTGACGATTCGTCACCGCGTGTGTTCGTTGAATATCCTGCGGTCTCCCGCTCCAGAGGACTCGGTGGCTCAGGTGGACATTCGTCACCTGATCAGCACCGGCTACGGGTCGGTAGCCGCAATCCACCCCGAAACAGGAAGGGCCACCTTCAATGGCTGTGGCTGCCACTCCGTCTGCCTTCTCGGAAGACGGGCGCAAGCGAGTGCGACGCAGGCGTATCTGGCACAGGGCATCCTTCGCCGTGCTGTCCGGTGTGACTGTGTTGAGCACGACCACGTACTTCACCACCGCCGCGTATGCAGCGGAAGCTCCGGTGCCACTGCATACCGACATCAGTTACGCCGTGCTGGCCGGCCAAGCGGTCACCAACACAGGGTTCACCGTTCTCAACGGAGACCTCGGGATCAGCCCGAATACCGGGTCTTCTGTGACAGGCTTCCCGCCCGGTATCGTCTACGGCGCTCAGCACCTGGGCGACGGTCCCGCCGGCACGGCGCAGGGCGACCTGGGCATCGCCTACGTCGACGCGGCCGGCCGCCCGGGAGTGAACGTGCCGGGCGGTCTACTCGGCGGAAATACGTATGTGTCTGGCGTCTACAACTCCGCGAGCTCACTGGATCTCACCGGGACCGTCACCCTCGACGCAGAGGGGAACCCCGGCGCCGTCTTCATCTTCCAGGCGGGTTCGACCCTGACCACAAGCACGGCGAGCAACGTCAGACTTGTCAATGGGGCTCAGGCCTGCAACGTGTTCTGGCAGGTGGGCAGCTCCGCCACGATCCAGACGACCTCCCACTTCAAGGGCACCATCCTGGCCCAGACGTCCATCACGGTAGACACCGGTGCGGAGATTGAGGGCCGGGCCCTGGCGCGTGATGGCGCGGTCACCCTGGACAGCAACACCATCACCGTGCCGTCCTGTGCCGGGGCGCCCGGGCCGACCGGGCCCACTGGCCCGACGGGCGGTACCGGACCTACTGGTGCGACGGGCGGTACCGGATCTACTGGTGCGACCGGGGGCGCAGGCCCGACCGGCGGGACAGGTCCGACCGGATCTACCGGTGCGACCGGGGGCGCAGGCCCGACCGGCGGGACAGGTCCGACCGGATCTACTGGTGCGACCGGGGGCGCAGGCCCGACCGGCGGGACAGGTCCGACCGGATCTACCGGTGCGACCGGGGGCGCAGGCCCGACCGGCGGGACAGGTCCGACCGGGGCTACCGGGGCTACTGGTCCGACCGGGGCTGCCGGTGGTGGTGGCCACGGTGGTGGCAAGGGTGACCACGGCAAGGGTGATCACGGGAAGGGCAAGGGTGATCACGGGAAGGGCAAGGGTGATCACGGCAAGGGCAAGGGTGATCACGGCAAGGGCAAGGGTGACCACGGCAAGGGCAAGGGTGACCACGGCAAGGGTGATCACGGGAAGGGCAAGGGTGACCACGGCAAGGGTGACCACGGCAAGGGCAAGGGTGACCACGGCAAGGGTGACCACGGCAAGGGTGACCACGGCAAGGGTGATCACGGGAAGGGTGATCACGGGAAGGGCAAGGGTGACCACGGCAAGGGTGATCACGGGAAGGGTGATCACGGGAAGGGTGATCACGGGAAGGGCAAGGGTGACCACGGCAAGGGTGATCACGGGAAGGGCAAGGGGAATCACGGAGGATAGGCTCGCGACCATCTGGCCGACCGGGGGCAAGGGCCGAACTGGCCGCTATGGCAGGTTCGGCGTGTCCCCTCACTCTGGGTGAGTCGGCCATCGTCGTCATGAAGAGGCGCCGCTCGCGTTCCACCATCTAGGCAGGTACGTCCGCTGTTCAGCGATCGAATCGGTCAGCAACCGCCTCTCGGTGCGTTGGTGGCCGATTCGGCCCGACGTGCGGGCCGCGCTCGACGCACTGTGGCCGCCGCTCATCGCGTGGCAGCTGCTGACGGACCTGGACGGAGATCGTGCCCGCATCGCCTCGGCCGTCCCCGGACTGACGTACCCGGAAAGGGAGTTGCTGCACCGGGCAGCGGGAGGTGGCTGGACGGCCGCAGACGCACCGCTGCTCGACGAGGCGGCCGAACTGCTCGGCCAGGACAGCCGCGCGGCCGAGGCCGCGGCCGCCGCCGCACGTGCGGAAGGGGTCGCGTACGCGCAGGGCGTCCTCGATGACTTACGCGGCGGAGACCCGGCGCAAGGTGGCGATCGGGCTGCACCGCTTCGGTGAGGAGCCGTTTCTGGTCGTTCTGCGCAACCACTGCACGGTCCAGTCGCTGGACGAGCCGATCGGTGCGATCACGGCCGAGGGCTTCTCGGTGTGATGCTGGCGGGCCGGTTCGCCGCGACCATCGGTCTGGGCCGGGCGACTCGGATCTGCGCCGTGGTGGCAGCGCTCGCCATCTTCCTGATCCCGGCCGCGTCCCTGGGGCCCGTTCCCCGCCCTGTTCACGTACGAGGTCCTGTTCGGTCCGTCCGCCACCGTCTGGGCGATCTCCATGGCCACCACACAGAAACTGGTCACACCGCCTCATCTCCAGGGCCGGGTCGCCGGGGTCCTGCAGGCCGCTCTGATCGGAACGGTGCCGGTCGGGGCACTCGGTGGCGGTGCGCGTCGGCGACCACTCGCGCTGGTTGACCGCGAACGAGGTCGCCCTCACGCCGCGCAGTCGGTGTGGCGGGGCGCGGTGAACATGCCCCAGTGGAGGAACAGACCGGCGGTGGACTCACGCATCCACTGCTGGCGCGGATGCTGGACCTCGGCGGTGGCGGCGGGCGCGCCGAGGAGCGCCGCTGTCACGGCGAGGACCAGGGAGAGACAGAACAGCCGCCATCTCTGTCCTACGGATGAGCTGTGCGGTACGAAGGCCATGGCCGTCGCTCTCTCGCCGGGGGCCGATGTGGGTGGAGGAAGGGGGAACCACTCACGAAGACATCCGATGCTTGCAACGCTGCTATCCGGGGTCAAGGCCTCCGGCAGTAAACTGGGCAGTAAATAGCGGCAATTGATGTGAGTGTCATGTGTGCGCTGCGCCAACACGTCGGATGATCCGATGCAAAGGTGGGCGTCGAGCAGGGGAGCCGGTTGGCGGTTCGGAAGTGCGTGCGATTAGCATCTGCTCCTGGCATGGACACCCTCACGCTCTGGCAACTGGCGGCGCTGGCCGCGGCATCCACGCTCGTCGGCTTCTCCAAGACGGCCGTCAGCGGTGCCAATACGATCAGTCTCGCGGTCTTCGCGGCCGTACTCCCGGCACGTGAGTCCACCGGAGTTCTGCTTCCGATCCTCATCGCGGGCGATGCGCTCGCGGTCTTCACCTACCGCAGGCACGCCCACTGGCCGACGCTGCTGCGGCTGTTCCCCGCCGTCGCCGTGGGCGTGGTGATGGGCACCGTCTTCATGATGTGGGCCGGTGACGACGCCGTGGGGACCTCGATCGGTGCGATCCTGCTCTTCATGGCGGGCGTCACCGTCTGGCCGCGCCGCACCGGGGCCGACGGCAAGGTGGCTCCGGACGAGTCCGGCGGCCCGTCCGGGGCAGGCAGGCTCAAGGCCCGCTCGTACGGGGTGCTCGGCGGCTTCACCACCATGGTCGCCAACGCGGGCGGCCCCGTGATGTCGCTCTACCTGCTGTCCGCGGGCTTCCGGAAGCTGGGCTTCCTCGGCACATCGGCGTGGTTCTTCCTGATCGTCAACACCTCCAAGGTGCCGTTCAGTGTGGGCCTCGGCCTCATCGACGCGCAGTCGTTGCTGCTGGACGCGGTCATGCTGCTGTTCGTCGTCCCGGGCGCGTACATCGGCCGGAAGTGCGTGGACCGGATCAACGAGAAGCTCTTCGAGCGACTGGTGCTCGGTGCGACCGTGCTCGGCGGACTCCAGCTGCTGCTGCGCTGACAGCACCCCATGACATGACGAGGCCCTCCCGGACCGGACGGTCCGGGAGGGCCCCCAAGGCGGAGGATTGAGCCATGGCGGAGCCATGGTGATGGACGACAACGCCGCGAGGTGCGTGCCCCAGCCCCGTGACGCCGCCCCCCGATTGCCGGTCGGTCTGAACCGGCCGGACGTCACGGGATCAGCAGCCAGTCCGAACCGATCGCCGCCACCAGGCCGACGGCCAGCAGCCAACTGCCCAACCGCGTACGGCCGTTCCGGCTGAGCTCGATCACGATCCCGCACAGGATCAGCGCCAGCCCGTACACCCCGACCACCAGTACGGACGACCGGCTCGCGATCCGCAGCGCCAGCACGACCGCCATCGCCGCCATGCCGGCTGAGGAGAGCACGACCCGCAACCGTCTGGCCTGACGCGGCGTCAATCTGCGGTCCCCGGCCTCCGCCCTCTCGACCTCGGCGTCAACCTCGGCCCCGGCGTCGGTTTCTGTGCCGTTTGTGTCGCTGTCGGGGGCGGCTATCGGGGTGTCCACGGACTGGTCCTGGTCAGAAGTGCTCATGACGCGGGATGGTAATAGTTTCGCGGCGCCCTGTTCGCCGCTCCGCGCGACGGTTGCCGAAAACGAACGTCGCCATCCGGCTCATCCGCCCTCCCGTCGCAGCCGGGGCGCCTCCTCGGCCGCGTCCACCGTCCGCCCGCCGCCTGTTTCCACCCGCCCGGCCAGCTCCTCCGCCCAGCCGGTCAGCGCATCGATCCCGATCCCGTGCGCCGACGCGTCCCCGTACGCCGAGAGGGCCGCCGCGCCCCGACGCAACAGCCGCGCCCCACCCGTCGCATTGCCGCGCGCCGCATGTGTCAGCCCCACCGCCAGCTGCGCGAGCCCGCGCCACAACTCCCGTTCCGCCTCCGGGCCCGACTTCCACGCGTCCTCGAACACCTCGTGCGCGTGGAACGGCATCCCCGCGTCCAGCAGCCGCTGTGCCTCCCGCACCGTCTCCTCGGGGGAGCGCACCACACCCTCCGGCTGCCGCTCCACCCCCGGCGCCCCGTACGGCAGGGGGCGCCCCAGCCCGTCACGGGGGCGCGCACTGCGCGCCCGGCCCTCGGTATCGCGGTCCCTACGAGTCTCGTCCACCCGTCGATTGTGCCCCGCACCTGCGGCGAACTGTCCGAACCACTGTCCGTGGGCCCCCGCGCACGATTAGTCTCGGCAGTAATCCGATCACTAGGGGAGGGTAGGCATGAAGCCGTCCCGGCCGCTGTACGAGCGCGAACCGGAACTCGCTGCCGCCGCACAAGCCGTGGATGCCCTTTGCGGCGCCCAGGCGGTCGGCGGGCTGCTGATCTTCAGCGGTGAGGCAGGCATCGGCAAGACAGCTCTGCTCACCGAGATCCAGGCCATGGCCGCGGACCGCTGCACCGTCTGGTCCGCACGCGGCGGCGAGACGGTCACATCCGTGCCGTTCCACGTCGTACGCCAACTCCTGCAGCCCGCGCTCGACCAGTTTCCGCCCGACGAGGTACGCGATATGTTCGGCGCGTGGTTCGAGATCACCGCACCCGCCCTCGGACTTGCCGAGCCCAGCGGCCCGCAGCCCGACCCGCAGGGTGTGCGCGACGGACTCGACCACGTCGTGTCGCAGCTCGCCTCCCGGCTGAGCCACCGTCCGCCGCTGCTGATCATCGACGACGCGCACTGGGCGGACGGCGAATCCCTTGCCTGGCTCGCCTCGTTCACCGCGCGCCTCGGCGAACTGCCCGTCCTCGTCGTCCAGGCGCACCGCCCGGAGGAACTGGCGGCGCGCGAGGGGGACGGCGGCAGCCACCCCGCCCAGGTCCGGGTCGCGCTGCGCGCGCTCACCCCCGAGGCCACCGCGGAACTGGTCCGGGCCATTCTCGGCGACCACGCCGACGACCCGTTCTGCCGCGAGGTGTGGGCCGTCACCGGCGGCAACCCGTACGAGGCGGTCGAACTCGTCGCCAAGGTGCAGGACCGCGAACTGGCACCCCTGGATGAGTCGGCCGGGCTGCTGCGCGAACTCGGCGCCTCGGCCCGCGGCAGCGGACTCGTCGCCCGGCTCGAACGGCTCGGCACCAACGCCAACCGGTTCGCCTGGGCCGCCGCCGTCCTCGGCACCGACATCTCCCAGGACCTCGCCGCCACCCTCGCCGGAATGAGCCCCGCCGAGGCCGCCGACTGCACCGCGCGGCTGCGCGACGCCCGTATCGTCAGCGGCTTCGACCCACTGGAGTTCGTCCACCCGCTGATCGCCACCGCCGTGTACCGCTCCATCCCGCCGGCCACCCGCACCGCCATGCACGGCCGCGCCGCCTGGGCGATCGCCCGCGCCGGACTCGGCGCCGCCGCGGCCTCCCGCCACCTCCTCGAAGTCCACCCGGACGACGACCAGGAACTGGTCGAGCAGCTCCGCGAGGCAGCCGGACAGCATCTCGCGGTCGGTGCCCCCGAAGCCGCCCGCCGCTGCCTGGAACGCGCCCTGCAGGAACCGCCGCGCCACCAGGTGCGGGCCACACTGCTGTACGAGCTGGGCTGCGCGACGCTGCTCAGCTCCCCTCCCACCACCGTCCAGCATCTGCGGGCCGCCCTCGATCTGCCCGGACTCGCCGACGAGGTGCGCGTCGACGCCACCTTCCGGCTCGCCGCCGCCCTCTCCCACAACAACCAGCTGAAGGAAGCGGCACTGGCTCTCGCCGCCGAGACCGGGCGCACCACCCCCGGACCGGGCCGGATGCGGCTCCAGGCAGCGCACTTCCTGTGGGAGGGCATGCAGGCCGCCGAGGACGACGGCCCCGGCCGCTCCCGCAGGCTCGCCGACAACGCCGACCACCTCACCGGCCGCGACAACGCAGAACGCGCCCTGCTCACGCTGCGCGCCTTCGACGCCATGCTCCGGGGCGAGGACTCCCAGCTCGTCGTCGATCTCTGCGAACGCGCCCTGGTCGACGGTCGCCCGGCCCGCGGGCTCGGGTGGACCGACACCGAATGGGGCTTCGAGTTCCCCACCACAGTGGGTATCACCTACGCCTTCACCGACCAGCTCGATCGGGCCGAGGCACTGTTCAGCGAGGCCGTCCGTGCCTTCGAGATCTCCGGCTGGAGCGGCGCGCACCTCGCCTTCGCCCACACCCTCCTCGGTCTCGTCCACCGGCGTCGCGGCAGGCTGGCCGAGGCGGAGGGCTTCCTGCGCGAAGGACTGCGGCTCGCCGACCGTGTGGGCAGCGGCCTGCCCGTCAACTGGATCGCCGCCTGCCTGCTCATCGACACGCTGCTGGCTCGGGGCCGGGTCACCGAGGCCCGTACGACAGCTGACCGGTACAACTTTGGGATGCCCTATCCCAGCGCGATGGTCATGCCGGACGCACCGAGCGTCCGTGGCCGCCTCCTGCTTGCCGAAGGCCGTACGAAGGAAGCCGTCGCCGAACTCGAAGCAGCCGGCCAGGCTCTTGAACCGCGCGGCCGGTTCAACGGCATCTGGGCACCATGGGCGGGCGACCTCGCGCGCGCCCTGGCCGACGAGGACCCGGGCCGCGCAGCCCAGCTCGCCACCTCGGCCCGGGTGCACGCCGAGCGCTTCGGCACGGACACCGCGATCGGCGAGGCCCTGCGCTGCGTCGCCCTGTTCGCCCGCCCCGAGGACGCCCACCCTCTGCTGGCCGAAGCCGTCCGGCACCTGGAGGCGTCCCCGTCCGCGTACGAACACGCCCTGGCCCGTGTCGACTACGGCATCGCCATCCGCTCCCCGCGCGAGCTCGCCCGGGCCCAGAAACTGGCCACCGCTTGCGGCGCCGAAGCGCTCGCGACCCGCGCCCATCAGGCACGGACGTCGATCCGGTCCGCGGAGTGAGGTAATGTTTGTCCTGCGAGGCCGCCCGGGAACACCGGGAGGAATCGCATCGGGACGTGGCGCAGCTTGGTAGCGCACTTGACTGGGGGTCAAGGGGTCGCAGGTTCAAATCCTGTCGTCCCGACTGGAGACAGTCGCAGGTCAGGGCCGGTTTCGGAGACATCCGAAACCGGCCCTTGGTCATTCTTGGGGACCAGTTGGGGACCAGCCTCCTTGACCGGCGTCAGCGGGTCATGACGATCGGGCCCGGCAGGGAGCGCGGTGCGCGCAGCACGCTGAGGTGCGCGGAGAGCGCTGCGCCGGCAGCCGTGATCTTGTGTACGTCCGGGTGTGATGGTGGAGTCGGGTATTGGAACTGTCTGAATGCCCCCGGTCTCGGGCACATGCGCCGCCCCCGACCGCGGTGTCAGTCGCCTGTGTGGACGTGCCAGGAATCGGTCAGACCTGTTCGAAGTGGAACGCCTTGATGAAGCAGTCGCGGGGCTGGGCGACGGCGAAGAGGATGCACTCCACGAGTGAATGCGCGGTGAGGGCGTTCTTGGCCTCGCGTGGCGTGGTCTCCCATTCCTCGGAGAGCGGGTCAGGGTTGTCGAAGTCGGGCGGGTAGAGGGAGATCACCCGGACTCCCTGCGGCCGCAGGCGCTTGGAGAGGATCTCGGCGAACCCTGCCTGGGCGCTTTTGGCTGCGTAGAAGGCTTCGTGGGCGTCCGAGCGGTGATGACCGGCCGTTCCGCAGGCGGAAACCATGGTCACCACGTCCGGCTTGTCCGAGTTGAGCAGGAGAGGGAGGAAGTTCTTCACGGTCAGGACGGTGCCGGTGGCGCCGGATGCGATGGTGTCGACGACGTCGGTGTCGGAGGCGGATTGGAGATCTGGGCTTTCGAGGTAGCGGGAGCCGTTGTTGATCAGCACGTCGATGTGGTCGGTGTGCTGGGCGACGTCGGCAGCGAAGTCGCGGATCGAGGCGGGGTCCGTCAGGTCGCAGGCGAAGGCGTGGACCTGTTGGTGCCCTCGGCCGCGAATCTCGTCGCGGACACGCTCAGCGGCGGCGAGAGTGCGCGCGGAGAGAAAGACCTCGGCGCCGAGGTCCGCGAGATGGATGGCCAAAGTGCGCCCGAAATCGCGGCCGGCGGCGGTAATGACCACTCGGTGATCGTCGAATCTCATGTCGGTACTCCTGGTTCGTGGATCGGATGTTGTGGTGAAGTGCGGCGGCGGCTGACCTCGGCGGCGTAGGCGGCCCAGTCTCCGGCGGCGGCTCGCTGCCATTTGACGGCGACGGTGATGTCGATGCCGAGGGTGCGGGCGAGGACCGCGGCGGGCAGTTCGGTGGCGAGCTGGAACAGGGCGGTTGAGCGGGCCTCGGCGAGGCGGATGCCGAGTTTGCGGAGTCGTTCGCCCATGGCCCAGGCGCTGATCGGGCGGCCGGGCCGGCCTCCGGGGAAGGGCCAGGGTGAGTCTGTGCGGCCGAGGACGGCATGGCTGCGGCGAACCTCGACCTGTTGGAGGGTCAGTTCAGCGACGGGTGCGGGAAGCTCGACTGGGACGGCGCCGAGGCGGATGCGGACGGCTCCGTCCGTCTCCTCGATGTGGTCGACGGTGAGCCGGGAGATCGCGGCGGGCCACTGGGCGTAGAGGAGCAACAGCAGGCCGGCGAGGCGGTCTTCGGGCTTGAGGGTGTTTTCGTGCAGCAGGCGTCGGGCAGTGTCCCAGCGGGCTTCGTCGTCCATCGGCTGGGAGGGGCCGTTCCATTGCTCGGCCGGGAAGCTGAGATCGCGGGTGATCTTCTGGGCCAGGGCCCAGCGCACGAAGTGGCCTGCCTCCTGGCGGAGGCGGACGTCGTCGCTGGTCATCCAGCGTTCGAGGCCGGTCTGTCGGCAGGTGGCAAGGGTCAGGTTCTGGCTCTCGAGCCAGTTCAGGAGATAGACGGCCGCCCGCAAGTGTTGTCGCGCAACCGTGAGTTGGTAGTGCGTGATCTCCTTGCCGCGGCTGCGACGGCGAAGCCGGCGCAGGAGGTGCCAAGTCGCGTACCGGTGCAGGATTTTCCGTCCCTCAGCCGTCGCATGGGAGGCGACGAGGTCCTTCGCGTGTCGTTCGAGGCGGACCATCTGCTCGTCCCGCTTGGGCAGGGCTCCGGTGGCGACGAGGACGCTGCGGATGTGCTCGACGACCTTACCTTCGGGGAGTTCGTCCAGGGCCTCGTGCATGCTACGGCCGACCTGCGGTTGATCATAGAGCTCTCCCCTTCATCGTGTTTGCCTTGGACTCCGTGGTTGGCTCCAGCGAAACGTAGCGACTCAAGTGGTCTAAGCCAATAGGTCGGACCTGTTGACAGTGAACTGAGTTTCAGCAGTAACCTTTTGAGGTCGTTATGGTCTAGACCGCCTTGGAGATCTTCATGGCAAGACGCAGGATCGCCGCCGGAATGTTCGCAATAGCAAGTGCCATGGTGCTCGGGGTGCTGCCGCACGCCGCCAGTGCCCAGTCGGTCCCGGACGCGGCCTCGGCCGATGCCGGCCCCCTGCCGCCGGTTTCCCCCACCCCGCAGTCCATCTCCCGAGCCGGACGCGACGCGACCGTAACGGGCCGGGTGCTCGTGGTCGCGGACGACCACACGGACGCGGCCGCCCGTGACCGGCTGATCCGCGAAATGAAGAAGCACGGCGCCGCGCGCGTCGATGTCGTCGCCCCCGGCGAAGTCCCCTCGGAGGCAGCAGGTTTGCTCACCATCAGGCTCGGATCCGCCGAACGCCCGGACATCGCACGCGCGCTGGGTGACACCGCCGTGTCCGACCACGCCGAGGGTTACGCCCTGCGCGTGTCGGGACAGGCCCCGAACCAGCAGATCGCCCTCGGAGGCACGGACGCGACGGGCCAGTTCTACGCGGTGCAGACACTGCGTCAGCTCTTCCAACGCCAGGGCGACGACTGGCAGGTGGCGGGCGCACAGTCGAGCGACTACCCCTCGATGCCCCTGCGCGGCACCATCGAGGGCTTCTACGGTCAGCCCTGGACGCACGCCGAACGGCTCGACCAGATGGACTTCTACGGCGACGTCAAGGCCAACACCTACATCTACGCGCCCAAGGACGACCCCTACCACCGTAACAAGTGGCGCGAGCCCTATTCCGCCGACAAGCTCGCCGAACTGGGCGAGCTTGTGAACCGGGCCACCGCGAACCACGTCCGCTTCACCTTCGCCGTCTCACCCGGCGGATCGATCTGCTACTCCGACCCCGACGACCGTAAGGCCCTCAAGGCCAAGCTCCAGGCCCTCTACGACCTGGGCACCCGGTCCTTCTCGATCCCGCTGGACGACATCAGCTACACCAGGTGGAACTGCGCGGCCGACCAGGCGGCGTACGGCCAGCCGGGGCGCACCGCCGCCGCGAAGGCCCAGGTCGACCTGCTCAACGACCTCCAGCGGAACTTCATCGCCACCCATGAGGGCGCCCGGCCGCTGCAGATGGTGCCGACCGAGTACGGCGACCTCACCGACACCAGCTACAAGCAGACGATGCGGGCCACCCTGGACCCGGCGGTCGTCGTCATGTGGACCGGTACCGACGTCGTACCGCCCGCGATCACCAACGAGCAGGCCGACGGCGCCTCGAAGCTCTTCGGCCGCAAGGTCTTCGTCTGGGACAACTACCCGGTCAACGACTACGGCAACACCAGCGGCCGGCTGCTGCTCGCCCCGTACGACAAGCGCGAGGCGGGACTCTCCGAGCATCTCTCGGGCATCGTCGCGAACCCGATGAACCAGCCGTACGCCAGCAAGATCGCGGTCTTCGGCGCCGCGGACTTCACCTGGAACGACAAGGCGTACGACGCGAAGGCGAGCTGGGCGCGCGCCATGGCCTACCTCGCGGGCGGTGACCGCCGGGCCACCGACGCGTTGCTCGTCTTCGCCGACCTGGAACACCTGGCCCCGACCTTCGGCACCACCCCCTGGCAGTCCCAGGCACCCGAACTCGCCAGCCGGGTAGCCGAGTTCTGGAAGGCATGGGACGCGGGCGACCGCACCAGTTCTATCAAGGCGCTGCGCACCTACGCGAACGAAATCGAGGACGCCCCGGCCGCCATCCGCGCCGGATCGGTGGAGCAGGGCTTCGCCGCCGATGCCAAGCCCTGGCTGGACGCCACCCAGCTGTGGGGCATGTCGATGGTGAAGACACTGGACGCGCTCGCAGCCCGGCAGGCCGGTGACAAGGAGAAGGCCGAGGTGCTGCTCGCCGACTCCGAGGCTCTGCAGAAGCAGGCCCGGGCCGTACGGGTCGATCCGGCGCGCAACACCTGGGGCAAGGTCCAGCCCAAGGTCGGCGACGGGGTGCTCGACTCCTTCCTCATCCAGGCGGACATCCGGCTTCAGCTGTGGGATGCCGCGGGCGGCTCGGAGAACCTCGCGCTGAAGGGCACGGCGAGCGCATCCAGCGTCGAGCAGAACCTCGACCGACTCTCGGCCCGGTACGTCAACGACGGTCAGCTCGGCACCCGTTGGGCATCCGGCTACAGCGACAACGAGTGGGTCCAGGTGAAGCTCGCCGCCCCCGCCGAGGTCGCAGCGGTAACCCTCGCCTGGGAGGGCGCCTGCGCGACGGAGTACCAGATCCAGACCTCCCTGGACGGGACGAACTGGAGCGAGGCGGCCACCCAGCACCCCGACAGCTGCGGCAATGACGTGATCAAGATCAACTCCGGCAGTGCGGTGCAGTATGTCCGAATGCAGGGCGTTAAGCGGAATACGACCTGGGGCTACTCGGTCTACGAGATGGGCATCTACGGCTCGCCCGCGGCGTGATTCGGCGGTAGCCGCCAAGGCGTAGTCAAGAGGCAGGAGGGCGGTCCGCCCGAGGCGGACCGCCCTTTTGTGCACCTCGTGATCCGCCGCCGGCGCCGCGGTGTGCGCGGCAGGGGCGGCGGCCGGTCTGGCCTTCACCCGGCACTGTCACGTTGGCTGATCGGGGTGAGATGATCTTGCGGCTGGTCGTGTTGGGAGGGGGTCGCTGGTGTCGTCCGCGTCGCCGTCGTACCGGGGTCACCGGTATCCGGTGGAGGTCATCGCGCACTGTGTGTGGCTGTACTTCCGGTTCCCGCTGCGCTTCCGCGAGGTCGAGGAGTTGATGCTGGAGCGCGGTGCCATCGTCTCCTACGAGAGCATCCGCCGGTGGTGCCTGAAGTTCGGCCAGACCTACGCCAACGGCCTGCGCCGCCGACGCCCGCGGCCCTGCGACAAGTGGCACCTGGATGAGGTCTTCATCTTCGTCGCGCCGAGCACGATGGCCACCGCCAGCTGGACCACCAGCGTCGCCCGGTCGCGCCAGCCTCGCCCGACACCCACCGGCAGCACAGCGGCGAGGGCGCCGGTCAGCCCCACCTTGTCCGCGCACCGGCGCAGCAGTACCGCCCCAGCGTGTCCGACCAGGTGGATGTGACAGCAGAGGTGTGCCTCGTCCGTCAGCACTCCGACGGTGGGGCCGTACTTCTGGAGGTCGTGGGCGAGATGCCGTGATAGCGCCGGAAGACGGTGGCGAACTGCTGCGAGGAGGAGAATCCCAGAGCGTGGGCCACGGCCGTGACGGACACCTCCGGGTCCCGCTGCAGCCACTCGCGCGCGTACTCGGTCTTCCGGCGCAAGAGGTAGTCCTTGGGGCTGGTGCCGGTGGCGGCACGGAACGCCTCGTAGAACCGGCTAGTGGACAACTCGGCCATGGCGGCGAGTTCTGCGGGAGTGATGGGCTCGGTGAGGTGCTCCTCGATCCACGCCAGCACCTGGGTCACGCGGTGGTGCGGCCATGCCGCAGCTGATGATCCGGCGCCGGTGAACCCGCGGGTCAGTTCCAGCATCGCCGTGGCCAGCGTGTGCTGCAGCAGCGCGTAGTTGATCCAGTCGCCGGTACGGCCGGTGAGGGCCAGGGCGCGCTCCAGTCCGTCGCGGGCCTGCTCCGTTCCATCGGCGGTGAGTTGCCCGGTCGGGGTGGCGAGCAGGTGCAGCGCCCTCTGGAGCGTGTCCGGGCCGGACTGTTCCGTGACGCGGGCGATGAGCCAGATCAGCGAGCCGCGGGGTTCGGCGGAAAGGCCGGTGCTGTAGACCGCGCCGGGTGGAACCCGGATGGCCTGGCCGGGGCGTGCCGGGTGGACCGTGCCGTCGATGTCGAAGGAGAACGTGCCGCGGACCGGCAGCGCGACCACCAGCAGGGTGCGATGCCGCTGCGGGAGACGGGGAACATGGGCATGCAGGTACCGGTAGCGGCCCAGGGCCAGGAGCGGTGCGAGGCCGAGCCCGGCCAGGTCCACGACGGTGCGTTCAGCGCTCTGGCCGAGGTCGACCTCGTCGTTGAAGGGCAGCGTCATGGTGGTCGTTCTCCTGCGATGGTTCAGAAATCCGCGTGCTGATGGTGCCATGGCCGGCCGCGCCCCGCACGACCCGACCCGACCCGCCCGCGATCAGACGGAACGGGCGGTGCCGCGGCCTCCGAAGGCGGCAGGCCGGGGTCCGCCGGGGCGGTCGGCCACAGGACCGTCGCGGGTCCGGCCCCGTCGGGATTGAAGCGGACATGGCGACCGCCCACCAGCCATTCGACGACGTGGATCCGCCCCGCCGCGTCGACGGCGACCGCGTGCGGACTGTTGAACCGCTCGGCCGGCACCTGCGGCGCGATCGTCGCACCACCGTGGCTCAGGGCGTTGGGCCAGCCCGGACGCTCGACGGCCGTGGCATCGGTACCGTGACGCCCCATCAGTCGGCCGTCGCGGTCCAGCAGGGCCACTGACGCCGACAACTCGCCGACCACGAGTGTCTCCTCCCGGAAGGCCAGGCAACTCGGCCTGCGCAGACCGTCCGCGAACGTGCCGATGAGCTGTCCTTCCGGATCGAGGGTCACCAGGCGGTCGTTCTCCCGGTCCGCCACAATGACCCGGCCGCCGTCCTGCACCATCGCGTGGGGACAGCTGAAGGCGCCGTCCCGGCTGGCCGGTGCGATCCCCAGATAGTCCCCGCCGGTGCTGTAACGGTGCACCAGGCCCGCGCCGTAGCCGTCGCTCACCCACACCTGGCCGAAGCCGGGCAACGGCAGCACGGCGGTCGGCTCGAAGCGCTGACTCTCGTAGACCGGCAGGGGCGGGAGCTCGAGTTCGCGTTCGATGCTGCCGTCCAGGCCCAGCGCCAGAACTCGTCCGTGACCGGGCCCGTACCAGGGCGAGTAGCCACCGTCCGGGTCGGGGCGCGGCGCGGACACCGTGTCCGCGATCCACAGGAGTTCCCGGCCGTCCTCGACGGCCGGGGTGACGCCGTGCGCGGTGACGAGTTCGGTGGCGTGTTCGGCCAGCAGCCTGCCGTCCGGATCGACGATCCGCATGACGTTGTTACCGGGGGTGAACGTCACGATCCGGCCGTCGGTGAGGGCCGCGAGTCCGTGGTGCGCCCAGGGGGTCTGCTGAGTGCCCGGCATCGCTGTCACCGCGCGGCCGAGTTCCGGACGGTTCGTACGTTCTCCTCCAGGCCGTGATCCATGCCCTGCTCCCGCTCCATCCTGACCATCTCCGCCGGGCGGTAGTTGAGGATGTACGCGCGGCGGTGTCCATCGGTCGTGTTGCCGCGGGAGTAGTGCAGGGTGCCGCCCGCGTGGGCCGCCGCATGGCCGGGAGCCAGCGGCACCGGCGTTGCGCCGGGCTCGTCCTCCGAGCACTCGCACTCGATCGCACCGCGACCGGTGCCGGCGGGCCAGTGCGCCCGGAGCGGGGTCTCGTGCGAGCCTCGGACGTACCACATGCAGCCGTTGTCCAGGGTCGACTCGTCCAGCGCGACCCAGATCGAAACGGCCCGGGTATCGGGGAGACCCACCCAGTAGGCGGCGTCCTGGTGCCAGGGCGTCGACACCCCGGTGTGCGGAGCCTTGTCGATCAGCATGTCGAAGTCGAGGACCGCGTCGTTGCCGATCAGCTCCCGGGCTACCGCGAGCGCCCGCTCGTGCAGGGGCAGCTCCAGCAGCTGGGGGTGGAGCGCGGAGGGCCACATGATCTGGGTGATGTTCTCAGCGGCATCGGTGCTGCGGGCACTGCCGGCGCCGAGGTCGGAGCGCTTGTCACCGCAGTCGATCCCGCCGCTCAGGAACCGGTCGTAGATCGCCCGGTACTGGTCGACCTCCGCCGGTGAGAGCAGCTCTCCGGTGAGCGCATAGCCGTCCTGGTGGAAAGTCGTGGTGCGCCGGGAGATTGGGTTCGTTGCCATGCGCACAAGCTAGGCCGGATGGACGCGGACCGGCGTTCCTGTACCGCCGCCGTAATTCCGGCCACGTCCCGCGTCCAGCCGGGCGCCGGCGATCAGGCTGGGACGGTGCGGATCCGCTTGACGCGGTGGCGGCGCTGGTGGTCGGCGGCGAACCGGAAGCAGGTCACCGGCGAGTCTCCCCGGCGAAATGGCCGGCCGCCCGGCGCGGGGTGTCCCGTTCCTCCTCCGGCTCGCGGATCCTCTTGCGGGCGGCGGCCGGCTCGGCCTCCACCGGGCTCGCGACCGGCTCCGGCACGGCCGGGCGGGGGCGCGGGTGACCGGCCGGGCGTCGTGCTTCGGCCGGGCGGATCCGGTTGCGCAGCGTCTGGGTGTTGACCCCGAGGTCCTCGGCGACCGGCCTGATCGTCGCCCCGGCCGGGACCGGTGCGACGCGACCGCCCGGCCTTGAACCGCGGCGGGTAATGCCTCATGGCCATCTGCGCGGGACTCCGTATCCACCCCGATCCTGAAGATCAGAGTGTCTCTGGTGTCCAACATCCGGGGGCCAAGCCCCCCGGTACTCAAAATTGGGCACCGCGGGTTCGGCTGAACCTGCGGTGCTACGCCGCTCCGACCGGTGGCTCGACGGGGTACCGTCCACCGGCCGGAGGGTGCGCCGCCGCCGACTGAGCCCCGGCGGAGGGAACCCGAATCGTCAATGAGGGTACGACTCAGGCTCGATGGTCAGGACCAGCAGACCGCGTTGCCGTCCGTGTTGCGGTTCAGGAAGAGCGCGAGGTAGCTGTGGGCCGCCAGGACGCCGATCCGCTGTTCGGCGCCGCCGTAGGAGTTCTCCGAAGAGTTCGCGTACGTTCGGCCGTCGGTGAAGCGGTTCTGGAGGTCGATCTGGGCGTTGTTGTGCAGTTCCTCCCAGCCGTCGGCCTTCTCCGCGACCTTTCTGTCGAGGCCGTAGAGGGAGGTGAGCAGGTCGTATGCCCCGAAGTAGCCCGGGAACTGGGTGCCCCAGTCGTTGCCTTGAGGGTAGTAGATCGACGCGGAGCCCGGTTGGTAGATGGTCGTGGCCGTGCCGTCGCTGTTGACGAACTCCTTGTCGACGAGCGCGTCGTACACGAATTGGAGGTTGTGCTTCGCGATCCTCGGAGCGCACCCACCCGCGAGGGCGAACACTGCCCCCTGGTCCAAGCTCTGGTCGAACGCGACCATGTAGAGCGGGTGGAGGATGTTGTGGTTGTAGAGCGTTCCGTCGTCGTTGATGTTGGTTCCCCGCAGCCAGGTCCCGGGCACGATGCCGTTGATCGAGTCCTTGCGGGTCAGGTCGGCGGGGCGAGCCGCCGCGGCCAGCAGCAGTTCGATGTTCCGGTCGCGCCAGTCGGCGGCGTTCCGGTGCTGCGGCATCATGGCCGCGGCGAGGCCGAGCAACTCCGCGGACCAGTTGTTCTCTTCCGCCTTGCTGTCGCCGGGAGTGACGGCGGTGCCGTCCCGCAGGGTCATGTAGAGCTTGTTGCCGCTCGTTCCGACCAAGTACAGGTCGTTGCCCGAGGCGAGCCGATCGGCCTCGGCGGCGATCATATTGGCCACCTTGGTCTGATCAGTGGTGGAGAGTTGGTCCCACATCAGCCACGCCGCGAGGCCGTCGTAGTAGGCCCACAGCGATGTCTGCCAGCCGTAACCCCACGCGGTCGACGTGTCCGTGTTGTTGGACTTGTGCCGGGCAGCGATCGTCCGGATGAGGTTGAGGTCCCGGACGGTTGCATTGGAGGTCGACAGCGACCGAGGGTCGTAGACGCCGAACTTCAGCGCGGTCGCCGTGGCGAGAGCCGTCATCGCCGGGTATCGGACATGCGCCTCGCCGGTACCTCCGAGGTTGAGGTACCCGTCCGGGGCATAGGCCGTGTAGGTGGAGGCGTACTTCGGGCCGATGAGGTAGCGGGTGCTGTTCTGGAGGATCGTCTTGTTGCGGGCGCCGGCGGGCTCGGATGCCGCGTACGTGCCGAACTGGGTCCAGTCGATCGGCACGACGGACGTCCCAGTGGTCGCCGCAGACGCCTGCGGCACGGCGGACGCACCGACAAAAGTGCCACACAGGACTATCCCGGCGACAGCGGAGCGAAGCAATCGGGCAAGCTGCACTGTGATTTCCGTTCAGGTGGCGGTTGGTGGCAATCTTGAGGGTTCGGGAATGTCACCACCTGCTCCGGAGATCGGCGTTCCGGTTCTTCCACCGGAATTTTTCGCGCGGAATTTTTCGCGAGTCACACAGCCGCCAAGAGCTCGCAACAAGATCTTGTGGGTGCGAGCCAGGACCCGCCCAGCGGGCCGTCCTCGCCAAGCTCGGCGTCACCGAGCCCAAGCGCATCACTGTCCCGTGTCCCTTCTGTACAAGGTGACCCGGAAGCTGCTCTCCGTGCCGTCGGCGCTGCTGCCCGGCAACGCGGCGAAAAACGCGGAACTTCTTGTGTTGCGGCACGAGAACGCGGTGCTGCGTCGGCAGTTGGCCAGCCCGGTCCGCTACGAGCCAGCCGATCGGTTCTGGTTCGCTGCCCTCTCCGGCCTTATACCGCGGTGTCGCCGGCGCGAGGTCTTCCCGGTCACGCCCGGCACCCTGCTCGGCCGGCACCGACAATTGATCGCCAGCAAGTGGGACTACAGCGCGCGCAGGCGCACCGGTCGACCGCCGACCGCCACGGCGCTCAAGAACCTCGTACTCCGACTCGCCAGCGAGAATCCGCGATGGGGGCATAGGCGGATCCAGGGGGAGTTGGCTCGGCTCGGGCATCGGATCGCAGCCTCGACGGTGTGGGAGATCCTCCACGTAGCGGGCATCGACCCAGCGCCGCGCCGCTCCGGCCCGATGTGGCGCGAGTTCCTCACCGCCCAGGCCAAGGGCATCATCGCAGCGGACTTCTTCCACATCGACACCGCGCTCGGCAGACGGCTGTACGCACTCGCCTTCCTCGAGCACGGCACCCTGATGGGGATCTCTGGAATCGGTCAGGGCCGCTCGTCGCCTCACTCGCTCCGTTCCTCAACGAACTGGGGAGCGAGCGCGAGCGCGCTCCAGGTCGTGAGTCGAGGCCGCCCGACCGCCGAGTGCGCGGGCCGCGCCGAGCGGTCGACCTCGTGGACGTTCTGCAGGCGACTGTCGAGGCTGTGCCGTCGTTCTCGGCGGGCCTCCGTGTTGCCAGGGGCGTCCTACGAGGCGGCCCGGGTCCGGAAGTCCTCCAGCCAGCGGCCCACCGCCTGGTCCAACGCGTCGCCGTCGATGCGGCCCGGCAGCCTCCGTACTGTCGTTTATGCAGGCAGGCACCGCTTCGGGAACACCGGATCGGGCCGCACGCCAAGGTGCTCCAGGACAGAGGACGGGGCGTCAGCGATCCACTCGCCGACCGCAAGCAAGGACAGCTTGCTCCGTCCTGCACCGCGCACGCGGTCAGCGCGAGCACGACGACCAGAGTGTGCCGCACGCCGCGCGGATCGCGTGGGTCGGGCACCTCGCCCAGCTGCTCCAGAAGGCCCGGGACATCCTCGGGCACGGCCTCGGGATGGCGGTGGAGTTGGTCAAAGGCAAGCGGGATCGGAGCTGATGCGTCAGCAGGCACGGTCTTCCACTCGGATCACGGGGCGTCGGGGACCACGGCGCGCGCTGCCGAATGGCGGGTCACCCGCGCACCGGTGACTTGTTTGCGATCGGGATCGCCTTGCCGGGTAAAGGACGCGTGAAAACCAGGGGCTACCGCCGGTTACGCGGTGATTCCGCTCAAGGTCGATTGCGTTTCGCCAGTCGTGGGGCGTCGGCGGATTTTGGCCGGGCGCTAAGTGTCGTTCAGCAAATCTAGGCCGGAGTGTGGCTGGACGAGCCCCGAAATGCGCCGCCGGCGGAGCCTGATAATGCCCCGAGGCCGTGACCCTATATGGATCCTGCGTCGCCGCCGTCCGCCAAGGATTCCAAAAGCGGACCAACGGATACCACTTGTTGAAGTCGGTAGTGGCTGTTGACGCGACCATGGCATGGGCGACACAATCCTCCCCGGTGGACGCGGGTAGCGATGCCCCACCGTTGAGAGGCGTACGATCCTGCGAAGGGACGATATGCAAACGATCGACCGTGCACCTCTGATGGAGATAAGACCCCGGCTGCGTAATGACGTGGTATTCCTTCGCGTCGACACCGGAATCTATCTCAGAAGTTCAGAGACTTCCTGCGTCCTCAAAGGCGCCGGCGCATATGAGTGGATGTCTGTCCTCGGTCCTCGAATGACTGGCGAATCCAGCATCGCGGAATTATGTGAAGGGCTGGACGACACCCGACGCAAAACCGCGGTCGGACTGATGCGCACCCTGCTCGACCGGGACTTCGCCCGCGCCGTCCCGCGCCCTGACGTGCAGCTGCTGCCGGCCGCCGTATCGGATCTGTTCGCGCCGCAGATCAATTTCGTGGAACATTTCATGCACGCGGACCAGCGGACGCCGCAGGAACTCTTCGCGCGGTTCCGCTCCTCCCGGGTCCTGGTCAGCGGCCCACCCGGGGGCGTAGCGGCGGCAGTGGTGCGCGGCCTGCTGCGCAATGGACTGGCCGAAATCGCGCTGGACGACGCCGTGTGGGGATCGGAATTCGACACCGAGGCGGCCCGGCTCGCGGACGCGGGCGCACCGGCACACGTCGTCGTGATGCCGTCGACCCCCGAGGATCTGACGCCGTTCGACGTCGTGGTGGCAGTGGCCGACGGATCGCGCAGCGGTGCGCTGCTCGAACTGGCCGAACGGCTGCACGGCGTTCCGCACGGCCCGCGCCTGGTCCCGGTGGTGGCCGACCCGGACCGCATGGTGGTGGGGCCGGTCTCCGGGCCCGCGGAGCAGCCGTGCTGGGTGTGCGCGCAGCTTCGGCTGTCCGCCAACTCCGATCCTCGGCTGACGGCCGACTTCTGGCGCTCACTGGCGGTCGGCCCGGCCGGCGGCGATGCCCCGGCCGGCGGCCTGGTGGCGCAGTCCATGGCCGGCAACGCCGTCGCGTTCGAGGTCTTCAGGCTGCGCACCGGCCAGTTGCAGCCGGACGACGAACGGCACGCCGTGATCCAGGATCTGACCACGCTGGAGGCCGGCCGCGAACGGGTGCTGCCGCATCCCGGATGCCCGATGCGGCACCAGCGGGTGGAGCCCGACGACGCCGTATACCCGCCCGCGGACGACAGTGACGCCTATGGGCGTGCGGCTGTTCTGGTCTCCCCGCGATTCGGCGTGATGTCCGGCTGGACGGACGACTCGATCCGGCAGATCCCGCTCAAGACCGGCCGGGTGCGGCTCGGGCCGGCCGGCTCGCTGACCGACGGGGCGCGTGAGATCGCCGCGTTCGACACCGACACGGTCCTGGTCGCCCGCACGCGCTCGGTGCAGGCGGCGGTCGCGTGCTACGTGGGCCGGCTCGGGCCCGTCGGGCTGCGGGACGAGGCGGCCCCCCGGGACGGGGAACTGGTTCCGCCCGAGCGGCTCGCCCTGTTCAGCGGCCTGCCCGCACCCGAGGAGGAGCCGGCGTTGCGGGCACGGCTGTCCGCGGTGTCACTGCACGACTCAAGCCGCTGGCAGGTGCCGGCCGCGGCCGTCCACCCGCTCTCCCCGGCCAACTCCCGGCTGCTGTTCGAGCCGAGCCCCGCGGGTGCGGCGGCCGGCTGGACCGCGGCGGACGTACAGGAACGCGGGCTGTGCTCGGCGCTGGCGCAGCGCGGGCTCGTCCGCGCGATCCGCGGCGAGGACCCGGCCCTGCCACTCACCGAGGAGTGGCTGGCCGGCGACGAGGAGACGGCGTTCGCGCTCGGCAGCCTGCGGCACATCGGCCACACCGCCCGGGTCTACGCGCTGCCCGGCGCCGCACCGGCCTTCGCGGTGCTCGCGGTGGTCGAGGGCGCCGACGGCGGGGCGGTCGACTGGGCGACGGGCTCGGCGCTGTCGGTGCGCGCCGCGGTACGCGAGGCGGTGCGGGACGCCGTCGGTCTCGCCGTCGGCCGGCACTACGAGGGCGCGCCCATGGACCCTGGCGACCCGCTGGTGGCCGACTTCGACCCCAGGACCCTCACCGAGGGCGACGCGAAGGCCGAGTGGTCCTTCGACCAGCCCGGTGTGCCGATGTCCGAAGCGCTCGGCCGGCTGGACGCCGACGGCACGCGCGCCCTGTTCGTCGACACGACGCCGATCGACCTGAGCGCGATCCGCGCGATGGTCACTGGAACGATCCTGCTCGCTGTGAAGTAGCGCGACAGCGAGCCGGTCCGCGCCCTCGAGGCGCGCCATGGTTCTCGGAACACCGGTTCCGGGTGCACATCCCACCATCACGAAGGGAGGATCGCCATGTCCGTTGAGCTGCGAGACGAACTGAGCGCTCTGGAGAGTGCGACGTTCGAGATCGAAGAGATGACTGACGAGTCCGTCGAGCTGGCGTGGTCCAGCTCGTCCTGCTCGTGCTCCAGCTGCTGCTCCTGCTCCACCAGCAGCTGCTGCTCCTGCAGCAGCAGCACCAGCTGACGCAGGCAGCTGACCGGGCCGGTGAGCACCTGCCGCCGGCCCGGTCGTTCGGCTGACACGTGCGGCTGCCCGACGCGACGGTCCCCGTCGCCGAGGCAGGCAGCCGCACCCCCATCTTCGGAGTGACTGGGTGGACGGATGAATGTGGTGTCGAACGCAGTGACCACCGCGACGGTCCTGGACGCCCCCCGGGTGACCGACGTCGTCCGCGACTATCTGGCCGGGCGCGCCGGCGCGGGCGTCACGGTCGACGTCGGGGTGCTCGGCCTGCCGGAGCGGCCGGCGCCGAGCAGGGAGCGGCCGGCCGAAGGACTCGTCTACCCGGTGCGCCTGTACGGCGGGACGGTGCTGATGGGGCCGCTGCACCGGGCCGACGGCACGAGCCGGCCGTGCGGCCGTTGCCTGGACCGCCGCTGGCTGGCGCTGCGCCCGGTCGAGGAGCGCGGGCCGATCGAGGACGGCGCGGACGCCTGGGTGGCGGGTGACGAATCGCTCACCGCCTTCGCCCTGGAGCAGATCGCGCAGATCGTGCACGCGGAGACGGCCGACGGCGAAGTCGCCCCCGGCGACCGGCGGATCGGACGGATCGTGGAGCTGCGGACCGGTGATCTGACGGTCGACCGCCACGACCTGATCCCTGACTCCGAGTGCGAGAGCTGCGCCACCCCGGTGCCCGACACCGCCGAGGGCGCGAGATTGCCGCTCGGCCCGCGACCGAAGCCGGGGCCGACCACCTACCGGGGTGCGTCGGCGTCGGACCTGACCCTGCCGACCACCGGCCTGGTCAACGAGGTGTGCGGAGCGCTGGCGAGCGCGGCCCGCCGCGTCTACCAGTGCAGCGCCACCCTGCCCGTCAGCGGGTACTTCCGGGTGCGCAGCAAGTACGACTACCACGAGATGTGGTGGAGCGGGCAGTCGCAGAGCTCGGCGAGCAGCGAGCGGTACGGCATTCTGGAGGGCCTGGAGCGGTACGCGGGCCAGTTCCCACGGGCCAAGCAGCCGGAGACGTACGGCAGTTACCGCGAACTGGCGCCGCAGGCCCTCGACCCCGCGACGATGGGCTCGTACCGTCCCGAGTTCTACGTCGGACACAACGACTACTACCAGCCCTACCATCCGGACACTCCGACCCACTGGGTCTGGGGCTACTCGTTCGGTGAGCAGCGGCCGCTGCTGGTGCCCGAGCAGTTCGTGTTCTACCTGGACCGCCGCCCGGACCGGAAGTTCGTCCAGGAGTGCTCCAACGGCTGCGCCAGCGGCAGCAGTGTCGAGGAGGCGCTGTTGCACGGCATGCTCGAACTCATCGAGCGCGACGCGTTCCTGCTGTGCTGGTACGGCGCGGCGAAGCTGCCGGAGATCGACCAGGCGACCGTCGTCGACGAGGAGGTCCAGTTCGTACTGGACCGGGTCGCGAGGCTCGGCTACCGGATGCGCCTGTTCGACATGCGCGTGGACGTCCCGGTGCCCGCGGTGATGGCGGTGGCCGAGCGGCTGGACGGCGGGATGGGCCGGCTGTGCTTCGCCGCCGGCGCGAGCCTCGACCCGGTGGAGGCGGTGCGCGCGGCGATCGCGGAGACCGCCTCCTACATCCCGGGCATGGACGAGCGGGTGGAGGCGAAACTGCCCGACCTGCGCGCGATGGTCACCGACTACAACCGGGTGCACGAACTCACCCACCACGCGCTGCTGTACGGCCTGCCGGAGATGGCAACGGCGGTCGACTTCCTGCTGGACGCGGCGCCGCCCCGGTCGATGGACGAGCTGTACGGCCCGTGGCTCGCGCAGCGGCCCGAGAGCCTGGACCTGGCCGAGGACGCGCGGTTCGTGATGGAACGGCTGCGCGAGGTGGGCAGCGACGTCGTCGCGGTGGACCAGACCTGCCCGGAGCAGGACGGCACCGGCATCCGCACGCTGAGCGTGCTGGCGCCGGGACTGGTGCCGATCGACTTCGGCTGGGAGCGGCAGCGTGTACTGCGGCACCCGCGGCTGAAGGCCTACCTCGACGGCGCGCTGGCGGAGATCCACGCCCGCGACGAGGGGTTCGGTCCCACGGGGCTGAACCGCAGGCCGCACCCGTTCCCGTGAGCTGTACCCGCTGCCTTCCGTGAGCCGTCCCCGCCGGCGCCAGCCCCGGCCGAAGAAGGAGATCCCGTGTCCGAGAACCGCACGCAGGTCGTGAGCGACTATGTGGAGTCGGTGTTCCGGCGCGGCCGGGAGCCGATGGAGCCGGTCGGATTCACCCCCGACTGGGAGGACCAGCCCTCCCGGCACAAGACCTACCTGGGGGTGCGTCGCTTCCCCCTGCCGGCGGGCACCGGCCTGCCGCTGGCCGGCGCCGCGGACGTACTCCTCGGCGAACCGCCCGCCGGCCAGGGCCCGCCCTGGACGCTCGACTCGCTCGCCGCCTTGCTGCGGCTGTCCTACGGCGTCCTCGACCGCAGGCTGCGGGTGAGCTGGAACCAGGACAGCCATGTGCGGGTGCTGTACCCGGAGGCGCTGTGGGGGAGGGGTACCGCATCCGGGGGCGGGATGTACCCGCTGGAGGTGTACTGGGTGGCCGGGCCGGGTGGTCCACTGACCCCCGGCGTCTACCACTACTCGACGGCGCACCATGGCTTCGAGCGCCTGCTGGCCGGTGATCTCACCGATGAGGTGCGCGCGGCGTGCGAGTCCGGGAACGGGAACGGGACCGGGGCCGGTTCCGGGGAGTCCGACGGCTTCCTCGTGGTGACCGTGCGATTCTGGAAGAACTCCTTCAAGTACAACAGCTTCTGCTACCACGTGGTGACCCAGGACGCCGGTGCGCTGCTGGGCAGTTGGGAGCTGATCGCGCGGGGCACGGGCCGACGCCTCACCCGCGTGCTGTGGTTCGACGACGAACGGCTGAACCGGCTGCTGGGACTCGAAACCGACCAGGAGTGCGCGCTGGCCGTGGTCCCGCTGCCGTTCGGCGGGCCCGCCGGCCCCGCGACCGGTCCGGCGGACCGCGACGGCCCGGTCGGTCTGATCGACCGGCCGAGCTTCGAGAGGTCGGCGCGGACCCGCACCTTCGAGCAGGTCGAGCAGGTGCACCATGCGGTCCTGGCGGACCGCCGCGAGCGCCCGGAGCCCGAGGCGGCGCGCGGACTCGTACCGGTCCCGCCCGCCGGGGGCGAGGACGTCGTACTTCCCGAGCCGCTGACCGACCGGCTGGGCCCGGACGTCGGCGAGACGCTGCGCTGCCGCCGGACCAGTTTCGGCTCGTTCATCCGCTCCCGCCCGCTCGGCCTCGACGAACTGGGGACCGTGCTGGCCGGAACGGTGTCGGGGCAGCGGTACGTCTCGGACGTGGTGCCCGACGACGTGGGGCTGACGGGGCTGTACGTACTGGCGAACCGGGTCGCCGGGCTGCCCAGCGGCACCTACCGCTACGACGGCGGCGGGCACCGGCTGCGTGTGGTGCGCGAAATGCCGCTCGCCGAGAAGCTGCAACACAGTTACTACCTGAGCAACTACAACCTGGAGCAGGTCGGCGCCGTGCTGGCGATCTCGGGACGGTGGCGCAGCACGCTCGACGCCTACGGCAGCCGCGGCTACCGGGTGCTCAACTCCGAGGTGGGCGCGGTGGCGCAGACTGCCTACACTGCCGCTGCCGCGCTGGGCGTAGGCTGCGGGGCGGTGCTCGGCTTCGACAACATCGCCATCGACGAGTGGGCCGGCCTCGACGACGGGGACGAGCGAACTTTCCTCTTCGTCCTGCTCGGCCACGAACGCGCGGACAGCGCGGACTTCGACTACCGGCTGGTCTGAGAGGGCTGATTCGTGAAATCCAGCGCGCTGCCGGCGCCGACGTCATGTGTGGCGTCGGCCGCGACCCTGCCCGACCACGAGAGCGCGGAGCGCGTGCGGTGGCACCTGGTGCCGAGGTTCATGCTGCGCGTCGGCGGTCTCCCCTTCGAAACCGCCGCCGCACTGGCCACTCCCGCGAGCGCGGCGTGGGCGGACGGCGTGCTCGACGCGCGGCGGCGGCTGCGCGAGCGCGGGGCCCGGCTCGCCGACTTCCTGCAGGAGCGGGTGGCACAGAGCCTCGACGACCCGGCGGCCCGCCGGACGCTGATCAACCTGCGCCGCGACGTCTTCAACGCCCGTGCGCCACGCGGCCTGGCGGCAGCCGAGCCGCTGCTGGCGGCCACCGAACTCGCCGAGCTGCGCGAGTGGTCCGCCGACCGGCAGCGGCACGAGGCGCTGCTGCGGACCGGCTCCGGCATCCTGGCCGAGGAGAGTGCCGCGGCCCGGCGGGAGCTGCGGCGCGCGGCGACGGAGACGGATCTGCGGCACGGCATCCAGCTGTCGTCCCCGTCGCTCGACGAGTATCTCGACGGTTACCTGCACCGCGCCGGCGGCCCGCTCAGCAAGCGGGAGAGGCGCATCGAACGGTCACTGCTGGAGTACCTGCTGCGCACCGCGTGCAAGACCAGCCCGTTCAGCACACTGACGGCGGTGTCCGCGGGCCACTTCGCCGAGGCCGGCGGCCGGCCGCTCGTCGCGTCCGTCGACGGGTGGGAGAAGCGGGGCAGCACCCGGCTGAACATCGCGGTACTGGCCAGACTCTCGGAACTGCTGACCACGAACCTCCGGATCCGTCATGACCTGCCGGTCCGGGCCACCAGCGGAACGCAGGTGCACCAGGACCGGGTCCGCTACCTGCGCAAGCTGCGTGGCGCCGACGGCAACGCGGACGCGGCGGTCACCCTGGACGCGGTCCACGAGAGCCTGTTCTTCCTGCCCGGCGGAGAAGCGCTCGCCGATGTGCTCAAGTTGTTCGGCGACGGCACGACGCTGCGGTTCGAGGACGCCGTACGGCAGTTGTGCGCGATGGACGCCAAGCGCCCCGAGCCGGAAGTGGAGCGGTATCTCGCCCAGTTGCTCAGGCTCGGCCTGCTCGTCGTGCCGGATCTGCACATCGACATCCACGACCCGGACCCGGTCTCCACCTACCGAAGCGGGCTACGGGGACTGGGGACGAGCTGGGCCGACGACATCGCGACGCTCGTCGAGCGGATGGGCGCGGACGTCGAACGGTTCGCCGGGGCCGGACTGGCCCGCAGGCGTGAACTGCTCGCCCACGTGAAGGAGTCGGTGGCCGAGACGCACCGCCTGCTGGGCCGCGACGACACACCGGTCCTGCGCACCCTGGTCTATGAGGACACCACACTGTCCGGGCTGGCGGTGACCGGCGACGCCTCGGCCTGGACCCGGCAGCTCACCCCCGGCCTGCGCCAACTGGCCCGGATCCTCCCGGCGTTCGACGGGAACGCGGTACGCAGGCTCGTCACCAAGGGGTTCTTCCGGGCGCGCTACGGCGAAGGCGGCCGCTGCGAGGACTTCCTGTCCTTCGCCCACCAGTTCAACCAGGACTTCTACGACAACTACAACCAGCGCCTGATGCGCCATCAGCGCTTCGACGGCACCACCTTGCGTCCGTACGACAACTGGTTCCGGCAGGAGGAGATCGCCGGCATCGACCGCGCCCGCGCCGCCGTGGCCGAGGAGATGAGAGTCCGGTACGGCGGAGCCCGCGCGCGGGGAGCCGACGTCGAGCTCGACGAGGACTTCCTGGCCACCGTGGAGGAGCTGCTGCCGCGGACGGAGGACCTGCGGTCGCTGTCGTTCTTCCTTCAGCTCGCCGAGAACGGCACTGAGGACCCCGTCGTGGTCGTCAACCGGGTCTACTCCGGACTCACCCTGCTCTTCTCCCGGTTCGCGCACTGCTTCGACGACGCCCTCACCGCGTCACTGCGCCGCTCGCTGGACGACGCCGTACCGGAGGGAGCCGTGTTCGCCGAGCTCAAGGGCGGCTACGACGCGACCAACCTGAACCTCCACCCGGTCGTCACCCCCTACGAGATCGTCTGCCCCGGAGAGACCAGCTTCCGCCCGCCGCACGAGCGGATCCCGGTGGAGGACCTGGTCGTCGAGCACGACGCGGCCGCCGACCGGATGCGGCTGCGCTCCCGCCGTCTGGGCGTCGAGGTGATCCCCGTCTACCTCGGCTTCCTGCTGCCGATGGCGCTGCCCGAGGTGCAGCAGGTGCTGCTGAACTTCTCCTGCACCACCATGGTCCAGCTCGACCTGTGGGAGGGCACCGGCGTCCAGGAGGGCGCGAGCGGTGTCCTCCCCCGTGTGCGGCTCGGCAATGTGGTGCTGCAGCGCAAGACCTGGCGGTTCGCCGCCGACCAGCTGCCTCCGGCGGTGGCCGGACAGCCGGACGAGGAGTGGTTCCTGGCGTGGCGGGAATGGCAGCGCGACGCGGGGCTCCCGCGTCATGTGTTCGCCTCGCTGGGCGGTGAACACAAGCCGCAGTACGTGGACTTCGACTCCTACGCGTGCGTCCGGCTGCTGGAGACCGCGGTCCGCAAGAGCGCCTCGGCGGTGGTGCTCACGGAGATGCTGCCCGGCCCCGACCAGATGTGGCTGCGCGACGGCCGGCACCGGTACGTCACCGAACTCACGGTCCAGCTCGACGGCGTCAACGGAACGGATACGGAGCGGTGATGGACGGCAGGCGAGGATCGAACGACGGCGGCACCGTCGACACGGAGCAGGACGGCGACGGCTGGATCAGCCTGCACGTCTTCTACGCCGCGAACGCCAACCCGGTACTGGTGCACTGCGTACGGCCGCTGATGTCACGCCTGCGTGAACGGGACCTGCTGCGCTCGTGGTTCTTCATCCGCTACTGGCTGGAGGGCCCGCACATCCGGCTGCGTCTGCTGCCGGCCGACGCTTCGGCGGCCGGCGAAGTCGCCCGCGCGGCGCGGGAGAGGCTGGAGGCGTACCTGCGCGAGCGCCCCGCCCTCTACGAGGAGGACCGCAACTCCAGCGGCGACCTCTACAAGAACATGTTCCTCGCCGAGTACACCGAGGAACGCTGGAACGAACGCTACGGCGCCGACGGCGAGATGCCGTTCCGGGACAACAACAGCGTCGCGCCCATCCCCTATGAACGCGAGCTGGACCGCTATGGTGGCCCGGCCGGCATGGAGCTGGCCGAGTGGCACTTCCAGGAGTCCAGTGAGACGGTGATGGCGCTGCTGGAGACCACCAACGTGCATGTGCGGACCGTACTGCTCGGCCAGGCCGCGCAGTTGACGGCAGGACTGTGCTTCGCCCTGCTGCGGGACGAGGACGCGGTGGCCCGGTTCCTCGTCCACTACCGCACCATGTGGGAGACCTCGTACCAGGAGCCGAGCGACAGCCAGCACGAGCGCTTCGACCGCTCCTACGAGCGGATGAAGGACCGGCTGGTGCCCCGGCTGCGGCATGTGCGCGACAGCGCCTGGGGCGACGTGGCGGCGTCGCCCACCCCGCTGGAGCGGTCCTGGCTCGCCCACTGCGCCGAACTCCGCGACCGCGTACTGAAACTGGCCGACGCCGGACACCTGACGTTCCGTGACGGAGCCGTACCGGACCCGCAGGACGCGTTGGCCATCGTGCTCAGCTCCTACGTCCATATGACCAACAACCGGCTCGGGGTGAGCATCCTGGACGAGATCTATCTCTCCTACGTCATCTGCAGAGCGCTGTCCGACATGGCACCCAAGGAGGCGCTGCGGTGACCGGAACGGCCTACGACAGGCCCCAGCTCCGGCCCGAGGTGGTACTCGGCCCCGCCCTGCGCTCCGGTCCGAAGACCGTGCACCACGTCAAGGACGCACGCACCGGCTGCTACTATCGGGTCGGCCCCCGTGAGCACTTCATCATGGGGCTGATGGACGGCGGTCACACCCTCGAGGACATCGGTCGCAGCTACACCGACACCTACGACCGTCGGCTCGGGCCCGCACACTGGCAGCAGATGTTCACCATGCTCGGCCGCTACCAACTGCTCGACGGACACGCCGACGACGCGGCCCTGGACAAGCTCAGACAGGCCCACGAGGCCAAGGAGTCGGCGCGGCAGAGCCGGCTGCGCCGCCGCTGGGTGATGCTGCGCCCCGACCGGTTGTGCGCCGCTCTGGCCACCCGGCTGGCGTTCGCCTTCCGTGCGGCGTTCCTGATCCCCGCGTTTGTCCTGGTGGCCGGTCTGCAGGTGTTCGTCTGGACGCACCTGTCCACCCTGACCCACGAGGCGACGCACCAGAGGTCCTGGGTGATCACCGTGCCGCTGTCGATGCTGCTGTTCTGGGGCATCACCGTGCTGCACGAGTTCGCCCACGGCGTGACCTGCCGCCATTTCGGCGGCACGGTCACCGAGATCGGGCTCAGCTGGCGGTTTCCGATGCTGACCCCATACTGCCGCACGGACGACATCGTGCTCTTCCACCGACGCAGGGCCCGGGTGGGCACGGCGTTCGCGGGCGTCTTCGTCAGTCTGCTGGCGCTCGTACCGGTGCTGGCCTGGTGGCTGCTGGCCCGTGACGGGGTGCCCGGGCGCTCGCTCGCCGCCGGGCTGCTGCTGTTCGGCAGCGGAGCCGCCGTGATGAGTCTGCTGCCGGTTCTGCGATCGGACGGTTACGTCATGCTCACCCACTCGCTGAACATCGTCGACCTGCGCCGCGAGTCCTACCGGTTCTGGCGGCTGCGACTGCGCCGGCGCGACCCCGCCGCCCGGGAACAGCTCAGCGCCTACCCGCCCCGCGACGCACGCGCCTACGCGATCTACGGCATCACCTCGCTCCTGCTCCTCGTGGCGGCCTACTGCGCGCTGATGTGGGTGTGGTTCGGCACCCTTCAGCGCTGGACGGGCCCGGGGTGGGCGATGGTGATCCTCGCCGTGGAGTCCGTGGTGGCGGTCGGCATCCTCGGGCTGGCCGCGCGAGGCCGCTCCGGTGAACGGCAGGCCGCCGATGCCTGACAGCGGCGACGACATCGCGATCCGCACCAGCGGGCTGACCAAGCGGTACGGCCCGGAAACCGGTGTGTTCGACCTCGACATGACGGTCCGGCGCGGCGAGGTCTATGGATTCCTCGGACCGAACGGGGCCGGGAAGAGCACCGCCATGCGGATGCTGGTGGGGCTGATTCGGCCCACCTCGGGGACCGCCACGGTGCTGGGCCACCGCGCGGGGACCCGGAGCAGCCTGCGCGGGGTGGGAGCACTGATCGAGGCACCGGCCCTGTATCCGCATCTGTCCGGCCGGGACAATCTGCGCGTCCTCGCCGGCTACGCGTCCGTACCCACGGCCCGCATCGAGCAGGTTCTCGAAGAGGTCGGGATGACGGCCAAGGCGGATGTCGCCTTCCGCGCGTACTCGCTCGGCATGAAACAGCGCATCGCGGTGGCCGCCGCGCTGCTGAAGGACCCCGCTCTGCTCATCCTCGACGAGCCGACCAACGGCCTCGATCCGGAGGGGATGGCGAGCATGCGCGAGCTGATCACCGGACTGCGCCGGGACAATCGCACGGTGCTGCTGTCCAGCCATCTGCTGGCCGAAGTGGAGCATGTGTGCGACCGGGTGGGCGTGATCCGGCACGGCCGGCTGATCGCCGAGGGAACGGTGGCCGAGCTGCGCCGAGGGGTCGGCGAGGGCGGTCTGACGGTGACTGTGGACTCGCCCGAGCGTGCCGCAGAGCTCGTACGGCAGTTGCCGGCGGTCCGCTCGGCGACCGTCGGCGACGGGGAGCTGCGCGTGGTCGTCGACCCGCGTGAGGCGGCCGCCGTCAACAGGCTGCTGGTGGTGAACGGGCTGGAGGTCAGCGAGCTGCGCAAGCAGGTCCTCTCCCTGGAGGACGTGTTCCTCGACCTGGTGGAGGGCCACCGGCCCACCGGACCGGAATCCATGGAGGTGGTGGGCCGTTGAACGGCGTCTTTCGGGCCGAACTGCTGGCGACACGCAAGCGTCCCGGTGTCTGGGTCGTCGGCGGGGCATGGGCCGGCCTGGCGGTGGCCTTCGGAATGGTGGTGCCGTACCTCGTCTGGCTGGCCATCAGGAACCGGCCGGTCGGCTCGGCGGGTGATCCGGAGCAGCTGATCGGCGGCGTGCTGCCGGACAAGTTCCTGTCCGGCACAGTCGACCTTTACCCGATGTTCGGCAGCGCGCTGATGCTGATCCTCGGCGCTGTCCTCGTCGGCGGGGAGTACCGGTGGGGCACCTGGGGCACCCTTCTGGTCCAAGGACCCGGCCGGAGCTCGGCGGTACTCGGGAAGGCCATGGCGGCAGCGGTGGCGGTCCTGTGCGTCACAGTGCTGGTGCTGGCGGCGAGCGCGGGGGCGAGCGGGCTCGTTGCGGGACTCACCGGCCGCCCCGCCCACTGGCCGGACGCGGCCACGCTGCTGGGCGGAATCGGCGCCGTCTGGCTGATCAGCATGGCCGCGGCGAGCCTGGGCATTTTCCTGTCGATCCTGCTGCGCGGCACCGGGGCGGCCATCGGAGTGGGCCTGCTCTGGCTGCTGGCGCTGGAGAACCTCGTTTCCGGACTGGCCGGCACCCTTCCCGCCCTCAAGTGGGTGCAACGGCTGCTGATCGGACCGAGCGCCGGGTCGCTCGCCACCGCCCTCGATCCGTCCGGCAAGCCGAACACCTCGATTCCCGGGGTCGTCTCGGTTTCGGGCCCCCTGTCCGCGAGCCTGGTACTCGCGGCGTACGTGGTGGTGTGCCTCGGCCTCTCCTGCCTGTTCGTCAACCGGCGGGACGTGACCTGAGCGCCATTGATCCCAGTCGGCGAAAAGGGAGTTGCGGAAAGTTTTTGCAACTTCTTGCCATGTGTGTGGCGGGCTGTTCGACTCTCTCAGCTCCCTGAGTCGACGAGAGGAGGCACCAGACCTGCATGAGCACCGAGACCGACGTCCTCGTCCTGGGCGGCGCCGGCGTCCGGAGCCGGCGTGCCGTGGCGGCTCACCATGGGCGGTGTGTGAGGGCGAGCAGCTGGTCAAGCTCGCGGCGAAGAAGCTGGTCGCGGAGCTGCTCCCGGATCGGTGCACAGGAGTTGAGCAGGTGCCTGACTCGGTGTGAGCGGAGCCGGTCCTGCCTCGGGCAGCGCGTTCAGGCACGCGTGCACCACGTCGTCGGGGCTGGGCAGGAGATCGGCCAGCTCGTCCGTGCTGAGATGCCAGCGCAGCCCGGTGGCGAGGTCGGCCATCTGTTCGGCGCGGCGGCCGGTCAACCGGGCAGTGCCCTGCCCGCAGTGGTGGGCGGTGGGTGGCTGTGGTCGGCACTGCCAAAGGAAGACGGCCTGTGCGCGGGGCTCGCAGGCGAAGGCTGATAGGGATGATCGGGGACGTAGGCGGGCTTGGGGGAGGCCGTTACGCGAAGCCGTCCGTGCGACAGGCTCGACAGCGGGCATGGGCGCACCGGGGCCGCCGTGGAGAAGCAGTCAGGATGTGTTCAGGTTCGCCGTGCCAGCCTCACCGTTCATGACGAACAAAACAGCTGCGTATCCGGCACACGCCGGGGCTCGGCAGATGCTGAACAAGGTCCCCGAAGTCACGGTCTACTTCTGGGTGATCAAGGTGCTGTGCACGACGGTGGGCGAGACCGCCGCCGATCTCCTCAACGAGAACCTGGGTCTGGGGCTGACGAACACGTCGCTGGTCATGGCCGTGCTGCTGGTCGGCACGCTCTGGTTCCAGTTCCGGGCCAAGAAGTACGTCCCCGGGCTCTACTGGCTCGCCGTGGTGCTGATCAGCGTGGTCGGCACGCTGGTGAGCGACAACCTCACGGACAATTTCGGGGTGGCGCTGGAGACGACGACGGCCGTCTTCGCCGTGGCGCTCGTCGCGGTGTTCGCCGCCTGGTACGCGAGCGAGCGGACGCTCTCCATCCACTCCATTCACACGGTCCGCCGTGAAGCGTTCTACTGGGCGGCGATCCTCTTCACGTTCGCTCTCGGCACCTCGGCGGGCGACCTCACGGCGGAGCGGATGGACCTCGGGTACTGGGTGTCCGCACTGCTGTTCGCCGTGCTCATCGCCGCCGTGGCCGCCGCCCACTATGGGCTCGGCCTCGCCGCCGTCCCGGCGTTCTGGATCGCGTACATCCTCACCCGCCCGCTGGGCGCCTCGTTCGGCGACTACCTCTCGCAGCCCCGCGCCGACGGCGGTCTCGGCCTCGGTACGGTCGGCACCAGCGCGATCTTCCTCGTCCTGATCCTGGCCCTCGTCAGCTATCTGACGGTGACCCGGCGGGACGCGACCCCCGCTCCCGTCAGCCCGTCGGCAGGCTGACCACGAACCGTGCCCCGGCGGCGGCCGGATCCCACTCGATGTCGCCGCCGGACGCGCGGGCCAGCCGCCGGGCAAGGGCCAGCCCGAGACCGGCCCCGTCATGACCGTCGTCCGGGTCGGCGCGGCGGCCCGGCTCGAAGACGTCCGCCCCGGTCTCCGCGGGTACACCTGGGCCGTCGTCGGTCACGGCGAGCTCGACACCGGCCGGGGTCTGGGCGTACGTCAGGGTGACGGCGGTGGCGGCGTAGCGGCGGGCATTGTCGAGCAGTGGCATGAGCATGCGTTCCACGAGCGCGGGGGAGACCCCTGCGGTGACGTCGGCGCCGCCCCGTACGGAGAGCGGCGGGGCGTCGGGGTGCTGCTGCGCGTACTGCTCGGCCACATGATGGGTCCATTCGGGCAGCCGGCAGCGGCCGGGCGGTTGCTCGGTGCGGGCGCGGGCTTCGGACAGCAGGGTGTCGCAGATGTGCCGCATGCTCGTGGCGGCGGCAGCGATCGCCTCGTGGGAGGCGTGCTGTCCGGCCGCGTCCCGTGGCCGGGCGGTGAGCCAGTCGGTCTCGGCCACGATGCGGGCCAGCGGGGTGCGCAGCTCGTGCGAGAGCTCGGCGGTCTGCAGCTGTTCGTGGCGCAGTACGGCGGCCAGCCGGTCCAGGAGTTCGTCGAGGTTGGTGGCGAGCGAGGCGAGCTCCTCCGGGCGGTGGCCGGTGCCGAAGCGTTCCGCGGCGCCGAGCTCACTCCAGCGGGCCGCCCGGGTGCTCATCTCGGCGACCGGGCGCAGGGCCCGCTCGACGATGGTGCGGGTGAGCAAATACACCCCGGCCAGGAGCAGCAGCCCGAGGACCGCTGAACCGGCGAGGGCGGCACGGGCGGTGCTGCGGTACGGGTCGAGGGAGACGGCGACGACGACGGTGCCGGTCTGCCGGTTGCCGGCGCGCACCGGCAGGGCGTACAGCCGGGAGGCATTCCTGCCGCCCGTCTCCTGGTATCTGATGCCCCGGCCGGTGAGCCCGTCCGCCTGCCGCTGGAGCGCGGCGGGCGCGCTCGGCCGCTCGACGGCCGTGCTGCCGCGGTAGATCCACGTGCCGACATCCAGGGCACGGTCGTCGGCCGGTTCGTGGACGACGATCCCGCCGTCCGGGCGCGCCTCGACGGTGGCGGCCACTGCCGCGGCACGGGTCTGCAGCAGGTCGGCGGCCTGGCTGTTCAGCCGTCCGGCGAGGACTATGTTGAACGCGACGGTGAGCGCGGCGACCCAGGCGGTGGCGGAGGCCAGGGCGAGCAGGGCGAGGCGGCCCCGCAGGGTGCGGGGCAGTGCGGCGCGGAGTCGTCCGATGACGCGGAACCGTCTCATATCAGTCGGTACCCGACACCTCGTACGGTACTGATCTCCTGCGGGCTGTCCGCCTCGCGCAGCTTCCGGCGGAGCCGGGTCAGGTACTGGTCGAGCGTGTTGTCGCTGACCTGGGCCCCGTCGGGCCAGGCCGCGCGCAGCAGTTCCCGTCTGCGTACGGTGGTTCCGGGCGCCGCCATCAGTGCGGCCAGCAGGCGGAACTCGGTGGGCGTGAGTGCCACCGGCTTGCCGCGCACCTCCAGGAGGTGGCGTACGGGATCGAGCCGGAGCTCCGCCAGCTCGACCACGGGGTCCGGTCCGGCGCGGCGCAGCGCCGCGCGGATCCGGGCGGCGAGTTCGGCCAGGTGGAAGGGTTTGGCGAGGTAGTCGTCGCCGCCCGCGGAGAATCCCGAGAGCCGGTCGGTGAGCGTGTCGTGCGCGGTGAGGAAGACCACCGGGGCCTGCAGCCCTGCCGAACGCATGGCCTGGCACACGTCCCGGCCGTCCGAGTCGGGCAGTCCGATGTCGAGGACGACGGCATCCACTCGGTCGTCGAGGGTGCGCAGGGCGCCGGCTCCGCTGGCGGCGGTCACGACGGCGAAGTTCTCCTCGCGCAGTCCGCGGGCGAGCACGTCGCGCAGCCCGTGGTCGTCCTCGACGACCAGGACGCGGCGTTGCAGAAGTTCCGTCACGGCAGTCGAGTCCTTCGTCGGGGGCCCGCAGCCCGGTCGCAGCAATATCGTCTACAGGACTGTAGACGAAACTGGTCGACTCATGCTCCGCCGTGATCGTGGCCGGCACCGTCGGTCTCCAGACGGTAGCCGTGTCCTCGCAGTGGGGTGATCCGCGGCAGGCGGAGGGGCGCCGCCGCGGCGTCGGCGGCCGCGTGGAGCCGGCTGCGCAGCGAGGCGATCGTCACGTCGAGGGTCTTGGTCGGACCGAACGAGTTCTCGTCCCACATTCCGATGCGGCGGATGGCGGTGCCGGACGATGTCGCGCGCGCCTGTCTGTACCTGCCTCTGCTGGTGCCGAACTTGTCGCCGAAATAAATCTACCAATCGTTTGTTTGGTGGATTGGACGGTGGGAGTCCCGGGAACACGGGCGGCCGGTGACTCCCGAAGAAGTCACCGGCCGGCCGGACGGTGCGCCGCCCCCGTCCCCACGGTGCGGCGCAGGCGGGCCGTCGTCATCCGCTCGGACGACGGCCCACGTTCATCAGGACCCGCCGGTGTCGGTCGGGTCCAGTCCCAGTGCGGGGAAAATGGCGCTCTCCACGAAGCGGGTGAGATATGCCTCATCCGCGATCTTCGCCTCCAGCAGGGGCCTGGCCCGCACCACGCCCAGCAGTTGCGCGGAGACGAACTCCGCCGCGGGGTTGTCCCTGGGGATCTCGTCACGCTCCATGGCCCGCCGGACCATGGCGTCGAGGGCTGCGAGTTCCGGCAGGATCAGCGCCTCGCGCAGCGCGCAGAGCAGCTCCGGGCTCTGCAGCGCGGCATGGCTGAGTGCGTGCATCAGCGGGGTGTCGTGTCCGGAGCCCGCGCCGATGGCCCGGGCCGCCTCGCGCAGGTCGCCGGCGAGCGAGCCCGTGTCGATGTGCGAGAGCAGCATCCGCCGGGTGCTGTGCAGCGCCGCGACGACCAGCTCGGGCTTGGAGCCCCACTGCCGGTAGAGCGTGGACTTCCCGCACCGGGTGCGGGAGGCGACCCCCTCCATGGTGAGCGATTCGTATCCGCTCTCCCTGAGCAGGTCGAGCACAGCCGTGTAGAACTCCTGCGCCCGCTCCGGCGTGATCTTCGAGCGGCGCGGAGCGTGGGCCTGGTCCTGCACGGAATCGTGCGATGACATGTGCTTTCCCTCTCTGCGACTGCGACGAGGTCTTCCGATACGCCAGTGTACCGAAACGCGCGTGTACCGATACGGTGCCGTATCGGTACACTGCCGTATCGATACGGCATGGACTGGACCATGCCGCCGTAACAGCGCTTCGTCAGCAAAGGGGCACCGGGTGATGTACGCCCGCAGCGAGCCCGCAGATCGGGAGCCGGACACTTCTGCCCGACCGCCCCTCGTCCGCGAGCTCCTTCTCGTCGTAGGGCTCTTCGTGGTCTACAAGCTCGGCCGGCAGGCCGCGAACGGTCACGTCGAGGCGGCGTACCGCAACGCCGGACACGTCTGGGACTTCGAACGCGCGGCGCATCTGCCGGGCGAGGGCGCCGTGCAGGGCGCGCTGCTGCACAGCGAGACGCTGATCCGCCTCGCGAACACCTACTACGCGACCGTGCACTTCCCGGCCACGCTGCTCTTCCTGGCCTGGCTGTACTGGCGCCGCCCGCGCCACTACGTCTGGTCGCGCCGGATCCTCGCCGTGCTCACCGGTGCCGCGCTCGCGCTCCACCTGCTGTTCCCGCTCGCCCCGCCGCGGATGCTGGACGCCGCCGGACTCGTCGACACCGGCCAGGTGTACGGGCCGACGGTGTACGGAGACACTCCGGCGACCGACTCGATGGCGAACCAGTTCGCCGCGATGCCCTCGCTGCACTTCGGCTGGGCTCTGATGGTCGCCGTCGGACTGATCGTCGCGACGCGCTCGCGGTGGCGCTGGCTGTGGCTGCTGCACCCGCTCGTCACCCTGCTGGTCATAGTCGGCACCGCCAACCACTACTGGCTCGACTCGATCGTCGTCAGCGCGCTGCTCGCCGTGGCGCTCGCGACTCTGCGGCTCCAGCGGACGGAGCCGGTCCGAGGGCATCTGTCGTGGTCCTCCGGCGCAGGGGGCGAGCCCGAGCTCGCCCGTACCGCGCTGCCGGTGTCGCGCGTTCCCGGCCCGGCCGCCTCCCAGGCGTACGCCTCGTCGTCCGGGGGCCGGCCATGAACGCCACGCTGATCGCCGTGGCCCTCTCCCTGGTCTCCGCCGCCGCGTACGCCTCGGCGGCGGTGGCTCAGGCCCGGCTCGCCGGACGCACCGATCCGGGTACCGGGGTGCTCCGGATGCTCGGGCGCGGGGCGTGGTGGTCGGCGGTCGGACTCAACGCCGGTGGCGCGCTGCTGCATGTCGCGGCGCTGAAGTACGGGCCCCTCACCCTCGTCCAGCCGCTCGGCGCGCTGACGCTGGTCGCCGCCGTACCACTGGGTGCGCGCGCCGCCGGGCGCCGGGTGACCGGGACCGAATGGCGCGGCGCGATCCTCACCCTGCTCGGCCTGGGCGCCCTGCTGCTGACGGCGGGCGGCTCCGCACCGCACGAGACGCTGAGCCTGGTCGAGGCGCTCGCGGTCGGTGCGGCGACCATGGCGGTCGTCGCCGGACTCAGCCGGCCGGGGGCCCGCCCCGGACTGAGGCACGCTGCGGCGTCCGGCATCACGTCGGGCGTCGCCTCGGCGCTCACTCAGACACTGACGGTGGCGGTCACGGACCACACGGGCCCGCTGTTCAGCTGGCGCCTGGTGACAGTGGCGCTGCTCGTCTCGGCCTTCGCGATGGGGGGCCTGCTGCTCTCGCAGACCGCCTACCAGGATGGTCTCGGCGCCCCGCTCGCGGTCGTGACCCTCGCCAATCCCGTTGCCGCCGCGGCGATAGGTCTGGCACTGCTCGGCGAACGCCTCCAGGGTGGGACGATCGCGCTGGTCCCGGCGCTGCTGGGGTCGGCGGCGGCGGTGCGGGGAGTCGTTCTGCTCAGCCGGGCGCAGGACGGGACGACGCCGTCGGCGTACCGGGCCGGGATCGAGGCGGAGCCGGCGCCGAGTGTGCCGTCGCGGGTCGTGATCGGCAGTGCCCGGACGACGGACCAGCTGACACTGCGCCCGGAACTCGGCAGGACGCCGGTCGGCGGGCCATGAGGGGACCGGCGCCGGGGGGTATCCGGCGGCTGTTTCCTCCTCGATCTCCCCCATGACCCCAAAGGCACGGGGAGAGATCCCCCTACCCGGCCGACGGGCTCGACCCGGTGGCCGGGATCCCGTCCAGAGCGCGTGTCAGCCAGCCGATCCAGAAGTTCTCCAGATCGATGCCGCCGCGGAGTACGAGATGCCGCAGCCGGTCCTCCTCCGAGTTCCGCTCCGGCGGGAAGTCCCGCTCCTCGATTGCCAGATACTCGGCCAGCTGCTTTCGGTGCAGCTCCAGGTGGCGGTGTAGTTCCGCGTCCAGGCCCGGTGCGCCGACCACCGCCGCCGCGCGCATCCGCAGCAGCAGCGGATCGCGGATCTGCTTCGGGTCCTCCCGGAGCGCCACCCATGCGGACAGTGCCGCGCGGCCGGCGGGCAGGACCTCGTACTCCTTCTTCTGCCCACGGGCCGGCTGTGTCGACGGCAGGGCCCGGATCTGCCCGGCCTGCTCCAGCTTTCCCAGCTCGCGATAGATCTGCTGGTGCGTGGACGACCAGAAGTAGCCGATCGACCGGTCGAACCTGCGGGTCAGCTCCAGCCCCGACGACGGCTTTTCGAGCAGGGCGGTGAGGATCGCGTGCGGGAGTGACATGGAGAGCATCCTAGGGACGGCCCGGGCGTCACAGGGCTGCCGCGAGCTCCGTTCCCTGGCGGATGGCCCGCTTGGCATCCAGTTCGGCGGCCACGTCGGCGCCGCCGATCAGGTGCGGCGTACGGCCCGCGGTGATCAGCTCCTCGTGCAGTTCGCGCCGTGGCTCCTGACCGGCGCAGAGCACCACCGTGTCCACCGGCAGAAGGCGCTGCTCGCCGTCGACCGTCAGGTGCAGACCGTCGTCGTCGATGCGGTCGTACGTGGCGCCCGCGATCATCGTGACGCCTCGGTGCCGCAGCTCCGTGCGATGGATCCAACCGGTCGTCCTGCCCAGCCCCGCGCCCACCTTGCTCGTCCTGCGCTGCAGGAGATGTACGGTGCGCGGCGGCTTCGGGCGCTCGGGGAGGCGCAGGCCGCCACGCTCCCGGTACGCGGTGTCGACGCCCCAGTGCCGGAAGAACACCTGCGGGTCGAGGCTCGCCGCATCGCCGCCGTCCGTCAGGAATTCGGCGACGTCGAAGCCGATCCCGCCCGCACCGACGATCGCGACCCGCTGTCCGACGGGCGCCCCGTCGCGCAGGACGTCGAGGTAGCTGACCACGCTGGGGTGGTCCAGGCCCGGGATCGCGGGGGAGCGGGGTGTGACGCCGGTGGCGAGGACGATCTCGTCGAAGCCGTCGAGCGTGTCCGGCGTCGCCTTCGTACCGAGCCGGAGCTCGACCTGCTGCTCCGCGAGCCGGGTGCGGAAGTAGCGCAGCGTCTCGTCGAACTCCTCCTTGCCGGGGATCCGGCGCGCCACATTCAGCTGGCCGCCGATCTCGTCGGCCGCGTCGAAGAGCGTCACCTCGTGCCCGCGCTCGGACGCCGATACGGCGCACGCGAGCCCGGCGGGACCCGCGCCGACGATCGCGACGCGCTTACGGGTCCGGGTCGGCGACAACGTGAGTTCGGTCTCGTGGCAGGCGCGCGGATTGACCAGGCAGGAGGTGATCTTGCCGCTGAACGTGTGGTCGAGGCACGCCTGGTTGCAGCCGATGCAGGTGTTGATCGCGTCGGCACGTCCCGCGCTCGCCTTCGCGACGAAGTCCGGGTCGGCGAGGAACGGCCGGGCCATGGACACCATGTCCGCCCGCCCCAAGGCGAGGATCTCCTCGGCGACCTCGGGGGTGTTGATGCGGTTGCTGGTCACCAGCGGTACGGAGACGGCCCCGCGCACCTTCTCGGTGACCCAGGTGTACGCACCCCGCGGCACGGACGTCGCGATGGTGGGGATGCGGGCCTCGTGCCAGCCGATTCCGGTGTTGATGATCGTGGCCCCGGCCGCCTCGATCTCCCGGGCGAGCTGCACGACCTCCTCCAGCGAGGAGCCGCCGGGCACCAGGTCCAGCATCGAGAGCCGGTAGATCAGGATGAAGTCGCTGCCGACCCGCTCGCGGACCCGGCGCACGATCTCCACGGGGAACCGGATGCGGTTCTCGTACGAGCCGCCCCAGCGGTCGGTGCGGTGGTTGGTCCCGGCTGCGATGAACTCATTGATCAGATAGCCCTCGGAGCCCATGATCTCGACACCGTCGTAGCCTGCCTGCCGTGCCAGCTCGGCGGTCCGCACGAAGTCCTCGATGGTCTCCTCGACCTCGTCGTCCGTCAGGGCGTGGGGGGTGAAGGGGCTGATCGGGGCCTGGATCGCGCTCGGCGCCACCAGATCCGGATGGTGCGCGTACCGGCCGAAGTGGAGGATCTGCATCGCGATCCGGCCGCCCGCCGCATGCACGGCGGCGGTGACCTGGGCGTGCTGCTCGGCCTCCGCCTCGGTGGTCAGCTTGGCGCCGCCGGGATAGGGACGGGCTCGGTCGTTCGGCGCGATGCCCCCGGTGACCATGAGCCCGACTCCGCCGCGGGCGCGGGCGGCGTAGAAAGCCGCCATCCGCTCGAAGCCGCGCTCGGCCTCTTCCAGGCCGACATGCATAGACCCCATCAGCACCCGGTTGGGAAGGGTGGTGAAACCGAGGTCCAGCGGGCTCAGCAGATTCGGGTACGGGATCATCCGGCGGCTCCTCGCGCAGTGTCGTTGCGCCAGTTGTAGACCACCGGAACGCCATTGTGCAACAAGTTGCACAATGGCGTTCGTCGCACCGGGCCGACCACCCGACACCACCCCCGGACGGAGTAGTACCGGGGTACGTCCACCTGCCGGGGCGCGGAGAGTGGATCCGTAACACGGATCACACCCACTACCCCGCGGAGACCCCCCATGACCTGCGTCAACCGGCGTGACCTCGGCCTTCTTGTCCTGCGCGTCGGCACCGGCGCGGTCCTGGCCGCGCACGGCACCCAGAAGCTGTTCGGCTGGTTCGGCGGCAGGGGCATCGAAGGAACCACCGCGAGCATGGAGGCCATGGGCTTCCACCCGCCCAAGCACAGCGCCGTCGCCGCCGGACTCGGCGAGGCGGGCGGCGGTGCTCTGCTGGCCCTCGGCCTCGCCACCCCCGCCGCCGGTGCGGCGGCGGCAGGCGCCATGGCGGGTGCCGTCGCCGTCCACGCGCCCGCGGGCTTTTTCGCGCAGGGCGGCGGGTACGAGTACCCGGCGTTCCTCGGCTTCACTGCCGCAGCGATCGGACTGACCGGCCCCGGCCGGTACTCCCTCGACCATGTCACCTGGCATGTGTTCGACCGGCCGTGGATGGTCGCGCTCGCCTTCGTGGGCAGCGCCGCCGGGGTCGTGGCCGTGGTCGGGAAGCGGTCCAGGGGTCTGAGGAAGAACGCGGACGCGAAGTGAGCCGACGGTGCATCAGGGCCGCCCTGGCCGCCCCTGATGCACCGTCGTCCCCATGGCTGCGTTTTCGGCCGTCGGGTGGTCGCAGGACTTTCCCCCTTTCGAGTGACTCCGCCGCCCTGTGGTGACGGAGCCCGTCGGGTGTGACCGAGGCTTGCAGGCGGCCGGACCTGCTCCGGTCGATAGCCGCAGAACCTCAGAGCCGCTGGGAGTCCGCCGTGCACATCCTGCTCGTCGCGAGTGCGTTCAACAGTCTTACTCAGCGCGTCCACGCGGAGCTGCGGGACCGGGGCCACAGCGTGGCGGTCGGACTTGCACTCTCCGACGGCCATCTGCGGGACGAGGTTCGACGGTCCGCACCGGACCTGATCGTGGCTCCGATGCTCAGGACGGCCATCCCGCGGGACGTGTGGTCGGCGCACACGTGCCTCATCGTCCATCCCGGACCCGTCGGCGACCGCGGACCGTCCTCGCTCGACTGGGCGATCCATGAAGGCGTCACCCGCTGGGGCGTGACGGTTCTGCAGGCCGACGAGGAGATGGACGCCGGAGACGTCTGGGCGTCGGCCGAACTCCCCGTACCACAGGTGGGCAAGAGCGACCTGTACCGCAACGAGGTCTCCGACGCGGCGCTGACGGCGGTGCTGCAGGCCGTCGACCGATTCGCCTCGGGAATGTACACACCCCGGCCCCAGGACAGCGCACGCGCCACCGACGGCACCCGGCCGTATTTCCGACAGGAACTCCGCCGGATCGACTGGCGGTCCGACTCCACCGAGAACGTGCTGCGCAAGTTGCGGGCGGCCGACTCGCAACCCGGCGTGCTGGACGAACTGCTCGGCGGCGAGTGGTTCCTGCACGGAGGACACCCCGAGGACCGGCTGCGCGGCCGCCCCGGAGAGCTGCTCGCCACGCGGGCCGGCGCAGTCTGCCGGGCGACCGCCGACGGCGCCGTATGGATCCCGGAACTGCGGGCCAGGCGGCGGCCGGGAGAGCCCGCCCCGCTCAAACTCCCCGCCGTCCTGGCGCTCGGCGACCGATTGCCTCCGCTGCCCGAGGACCCGGTCCCGCCGGACGCACCCGAGCGCCGCGGAACCTGGACCGACATCCGCTACGAGGAGACCGGCGCCGTCGGACATCTCATGTTCTCGTTCCCCGGCGGGGCGATGAGCACCAAGCACTGCACGCGCCTCCTGGACGCCTACCGGACCGCCTGCTCCCGGCCCACCTCGGTCCTGGTGCTGGGCGGCGGCCGGGACTTTTTCTCCAACGGCATCCACCTGGGCGTCATCGAGGCGGCGGCCGACCCCGCCGAGGAGTCCTGGGCCAACATCAACGCGATGAACGACCTGGTGCAGGCCGTCCTGACCACCACCGACCGGCTGGTGATCGCCGCCGTGGGCGGCAACGCCGCCGCCGGAGGAGTAATGCTCGCCCTGGCCGCCGACGAGGTCTGGTGCCGCAAGGGATCGGTCCTGAACCCGCACTACCGGCTGATGGGACTGTCCGGCTCGGAGTACTGGACCCGTACTCTGCCGCTCCGAGTGGGCCCCGAGGTCGCCGAACGGCTCGTCCACGAAGCGCTGCCGCTCGGCGCCGAAGCCGCCGAACGGCTCGGCCTGGTGGACCGGACGGTCGCCTGCCCGCCCCAGGACTTCCCGGGCGAGGCCCTCCGACTGGCCGTCCGGCTGGCCTCGTCGACCGACGTACAGGCCCGGATCGCCCGGAAGAAGCCGGCGCTGGAGCGCCAGGAGGCGGTCAAGCCGCTGGCCGTCCACCGGCAGGAGGAACTGGCCGCGATGCGGTCCATCTTCTTCGATCCGGACGCGCCCTACCACTCGTTGCGCCGCGCCTTCGTGCGCAAGGAACGCCCGGCCCGGACTCCGCACCACCTCGGCACCGGCGTTCCCGGCACGCGCACGGCGGATCCTTCCGCCGGCCGGGACCGCAATGTCACCGCAACGGCCGCGCTCGCCGTCGCACCCGGACCGGCTGACTGTTAGCTGGACATGAACGCCGAAATGCGGGCATTCATTGCAGAGCTCTCCAAGGAGGCATCCCCATGGATGCAGCAACAGCCAACACGGTCGGCGCCCCGGCAGAAGGTGCGGCCGCCGGCGAGGAGTCCCCGATCCACATCCTCTGGATCAATGCGGGGCTGAGCTGTGACGGCGACTCGGTGTCGCTGACCGCGGCGATGCAGCCCAGCATCGAGGAGATCGTGCTCGGTGTGCTGCCCGGGCTGCCCAAGATCCAGGTCCACTGGCCCCTGATCGACTTCGACAGCGGTCCGGTAGGCGGTGCGGACACCTTCATCGAGTGGTTCTTCAAGGGCGAACGCGGCGAGATCGATCCCTTCGTGCTGGTCGTCGAGGGGTCCATCCCCAACGAATCGATCAAGCAGGAGGGGTACTGGTGCGGCTTCGGCGACAACCCGGAGACCGGCCAGCCGATCACCACCAGTGAGTGGATCGACCGGCTGGCGCCCAAGGCCCTGGCGGTCGTCGCCATCGGAACCTGCGCCACCTACGGCGGCATCCACGCGATGGCCGGCAATCCGACCGGTGCCATGGGCGTACCGGACTACCTGGGCTGGGACTGGACCTCGAAGGCCGGCATCCCGATCGTGTGCGTGCCCGGCTGCCCGATCCAGCCGGACAACTTCTCGGAGACCCTCACGTACCTGCTCTACCAGGCGGCGGGCTCCGCTCCGATGATTCCGCTGGACGACAAGCTGCGCCCGGCCTGGCTCTTCGGCGCCACCGTGCACGAGGGGTGCGACCGGGCCGGTTACTACGAGCAGGGTCAGTTCGCCACCACGTACGACTCGCCCAAGTGCCTGGTCAAGCTCGGCTGCTGGGGCCCCGTCGTCAAGTGCAACGTTCCCAAGCGCGGCTGGATGAACGGCATCGGCGGCTGCCCGAACGTCGGCGGCATCTGTATCGCCTGCACCATGCCCGGATTCCCGGACAAGTTCATGCCGTTCATGGACGAACCGCCCGGCGGCAAGGTCTCCAGCGCCGCCAGCGGAGCGTACGGGGCGGTGGTCCGCAGGCTCCGGTCGATCACGGCGAAGACCGTGGACAAGGAACCGAAGTGGCGCCACAAGGGCTCCAAGCTGACCACCGGTTACCGGTCGCCCCGGTGACGGGCGCGGCGTCCGCCGCACCCCGCGATCGGTGACCGTCCCGTTTCCGCCCTGCTCGCTCCTCCATCAACTCCCACTCCCCAGAAGGGTCATGGCACACACAATGGCACCCACGACGAAGGCGGCCGGCGACGGCAGTGGCCTCGTCGAGATGGCCTGGGATCCGATCACCCGGATCGTAGGCAGTCTCGGCATCCACACGAAGATCGACTTCAAGCAGAAGCGGGTCGCGGAGTGCTACAGCACCTCGTCGGTCTTCCGTGGCTACAGCGTCTTCATGCGGGGCAAGGACCCCCGGGACGCCCACTTCATCACCAGCCGCATCTGCGGGATCTGCGGCGACAACCACGCCACATGTTCCGTGTACACGCAGAACATGGCCTACGGGGTGAAGCCGCCGAACCTCGGTGAGTGGATCATCAACCTGGGCGAGTCGGCGGAGTACATGTTCGACCACAACATCTTCCAGGAGAACCTGGTCGGGGTCGACTACTGCGAGAAGATGGTCCGCGAGACCAACCCCGGAGTCCTGGAGCTCGCCGAGCGCACCGAGGCGCCGCACGCCGGGGAGCACGGCTACCGCACGATCGCCGACATCATGCGCTCCCTCAACCCCATCGAGGGAGAGTTCTACCGTGAGGCTCTTCAAGTGAGCCGCTACACACGGGAGATGTTCTGCCTGATGGAAGGGCGCCATGTGCACCCCTCCACGCTCTACCCGGGCGGCGTCGGAACGGTCGCGTCCGTCCAGCTCTTCACGGACTACCTCAGCCGCCTCATGCGGTACGTGGAGTTCATGAAGCGGGTCGTTCCCCTGCACGACGACCTGTTCGACTTCTTCTACGAGGCGCTGCCCGGGTACGAGGAGGTCGGCCGCCGGCGGGTGCTGCTCGGCTGCTGGGGGGCGCTCAACGACCCCGAACACTGCGACTTCACGTACGCCAACATGACCGACTGGGGACGGAAGATGTTCGTCACCCCCGGCGTGATCGTGGACGGCAAACTGGTCACCAACGACCTCACCGAGATCAACCTCGGCATCCGGATCCTGCTCGGCAGTTCGTACTACGACGACTGGGAGGGCAAGGAACAGTTCGTCACCCATGACCCGCTGGGCAACCCGATCGACCCCCGCCACCCGTGGAACCAGCACACGATCCCCGCCCCGCAGAAGCGGAACTTCGACGACAAGTACAGCTGGGTGATGTCGCCCCGCTGGTTCGACGGCAAGGACCACCTGGCACTGGACACCGGTGGCGGCCCCATCGCCCGCCTCTGGTCCACCGCGCTGTCCGGGCTCGTCGACGTCGGCTATGTGAAGGCGACCGGTCACAGCGTCGTCATCAATCTGCCGCGCACGATGACCAAGCCCGAGACCACCTTCGAGTGGAAGATCCCGAAGTGGAGCAACGCGCTGGAACGCAACCGCGCCCGCACCTACTTCCAGGCGTACGCCGCCGCGATCGCGCTGCACTGTGCCGAGAAGGGGCTCGAGGAGGTCCGCGCCGGACGCACCCAGACCTGGGAGAAGTTCGACGTGCCGGACGAGAGCATCGGCGTCGGCTTCACGGAGGCCGTACGCGGTGTGCTCTCCCATCACATGGTGATCAGGGACGGCAAGATCGCCAACTACCACCCCTACCCGCCCACCCCGTGGAACGCCAGCACACGGGACACGTTCGGCACCCCCGGCCCCTACGAGGACGCGGTGCAGAACACACCGATCTTCGAGGAGAACACCCCGGAGAACTTCAAGGGCATCGACATCATGCGGACCGTCCGCAGCTTCGACCCCTGCCTGCCGTGTGGCGTCCACATGTACGTGGGCGGCGGCAAGACCGTCAAGCAGATGCATGTGCCCACCGGGCTGAGCGGACTGGCCGGATGAGCGCCGCAGCGACGGTCGTCGCACCGCCGAGGTCCCTCGACGCCGTGGAGGCCGGGCAGCGGGTCGAGGACCTGCTCGACCGCCTGAGCACCACCGGTGACCAGGAAGTGTGCGCCGCAGCAGAGGAGTTGGTGCGGGTCCTGATGGACTTCTACGGCGCCGGCCTGGCCCGGATCGTCGGCCGCCTCGGCATCCCCGCGGACCGCGGAACCGGCGACGGACCGCTCGCCGCGCTGCTCGACGACGAACTCGTGTCGAGCCTGCTGGCCCTGCACGATCTGCACCCGGAGGACGTCGGCACGCGTATCGCGCGCGCCCTGGACTCCGTACGCGACCCCGTCGAGGTCGTCGGCTTCGACGAGGAGACCGGCATCCTGCGGCTTCGCTCCTCGGCCGGGGCCGGTGACGGCGGTGGCTGCGGCTGCCCGAGTACGGGCGCGGCGACGCAGCGCAGCGTCGAGGACGCGCTGGCCTGCTTCGTACCGGAAGTGCAGCAGGTGGTGATGGAGCCGGTGACCACCGACCGGGAGCCACCCCTGCTCCAGATCGCCACCCGTCCGCCGGCCGGAACTGCCGGAGCCGGGGCGACCGTTGCCGCGACGGCACCGTGAACGCCCCCCCGACCAGGGCCGATCGTCGCCCGGCGCCCGTTGCCCGCGCCCGAGGCCTGCGCAGATTCGCCGCGCCGCCCGAACCCCGGCAGGAACGGTGCGAGCTGTGCGGCGTGCCCGTGACCGAGGGCGGTCACCGGCATCTCGTGGACACCGAGAAGCGTGCGCTGGCCTGTGCGTGCACCCCGTGCGCCCTGCTGTTCGAGCGGCCCGGCGCAGCCCACGGACGCTTCAGAACGGTCCCGGACCGCTATCTGTCCGATGCGGACCACCGTCTCGACGACGGTGCGTGGGAGCTTCTGCAGATCCCGGTCGGCGTCGCGTTCTTCTTCCGCAACGCGGCGCTGGACCGGCTGGTCGCGCTCTACCCGAGCCCGGCCGGAGCGACCGAGAGCGAACTCGACCCGGAGACCTGGCAGACCGTGCTCGGCGCCAGTCGTCTCGCCGCCCTCCTCGAACCCGACGTCGAGGCACTGCTGATGCGTCGCACGGAGGGCCGGGCCGAGTGCTACCTCGTACCGATCGACATCTGTTACGAGCTGGTGGGACGCATGCGCCTGCTGTGGCAGGGCTTCGACGGCGGCGCCGAGGCGAGGGCCGACCTCCAGGCGTTCTTCGCACACGTCGATGCACGCGCCCGGACCCAGGAGAAGGGGCACCCGCGGTGACGGAATTCGCCTTCACCTGCACCGGAGTCCGCGCCGACCCGTACGCGGCGGGCCCCACGCTGGTCTTCCGGCTGCGCATCACCGCGTCCGGGGAAGCCCGGGTGCACGCCCTCGTGCTGCGCTGCCAGATCCGTATCGAACCGGCCCGGCGGAGCTATGAGCCGGGCGAGGCGGACGGACTGCACGACCTCTTCGGGGACCGCTCACGCTGGGGAAACACGCTCCAGCCGCTGCAGTTCGCCCAGGTCTCCCTCACGGTTCCGTCCTTCACCACGGAGACCGAGGTGGACCTCGTCGTGCCCTGCACCTACGACCTGGACATCGCCGCGACCCGGTACTTCGACGCGCTCCAGGACGGCGAGGCGCCACTTCTCCTGCTCTTCTCCGGCACCGCCTTCACCGGGGACGGCGGCTTCCACGTCGAGCCGATTCCCTGGGACCGCGAGGCGCCCTTCCGGATGCCGGTGGCGGTGTGGAAGGACATGATCGAGCAGCACTTCCCGGGCTGCGGCTGGATCCGGCTGCCGCGCGACACCATGAACGCGCTGCTCGCCTTCCGCTCGCGGCAGGCCCTGCCGTCCTGGGAGGCGACCGTCCAGGCCCTGATCGACCTGGCCGGAGCCGCAGGCACTCCGCCCCCGCAGTCCCCCGAGCGCCCGGTGCACCGGGCCGTACTGCCCCGCGTCACCGAGAGGACGGCGCCGTGACCTCATCCCTCCTCACGCCCGCACTGGAGTCCCGGTTCGCCACCGCACGGCAGGTGGCCGACACCGTCCTCTTCGAAGGCTATGTGCTCTACCCGTACCGGGCCTCGGCGGCCAAGAACCGGCTCCGCTGGCAGTTCGGGGTGCTCGTGCCGCCCGGCTGGGGCGCCGACCGCGAGGAGCACGACTTCCAGCACACCGAGTGCCTGATGGAGCCGAAGCCCGGCGCGACGCTCGCCGTCGAAGCACGGTTTCTGCACGCTCAGCGGCGCACGGTGCAACAGGCCCGCGACGACGGCACGTTCGAGGACGTGGCTGAACTCGACCTCGCCGACCGGGTGCTGGTCCCCTGGGACGAGGGCGTCGAGGAACGCGTCGAAGTGGTCGTGGACGTCGCCGAACTGGCCGGGGACGGTGTCACCGTCCCCTTCACCAGGCCCGCCCGCGAGGAGACCGAACGGGTCCTGGACGCCCACGGGCGGACGGTGGGACGCCTGGTCCGCCGCTGCGAGGAGATCAGCGGTGTGGTGCGGCTCTCCGCCCGCGAACTCGACGGCCCCTACCGGGTCGTGCGGCTCACCGCCGTGGTCGAGAACTCCAGCATCTGGACGCCCGACTCCGCCGAGGCCGACCGGGACGCCGCGCTCCCACGGTCGCTGGTCGCCGCCCACCTCCTGATGGGGATCAGCGCGGGCTCGTTCCTGTCGATGACGGACCCGCCCGAGTGGGCGAAGGGCGCGGTCGCGGCCTGCCGCAACCTGCACACCTGGCCGGTGCTCGCCGGGGAACCCGGGCGCGCGGACCTGATGCTGTCGTCCCCGATCATCCTGGAGGACCATCCGGCCATCGCCCCCGAGAGCCCCGGAGCGCTGTACGACGCCACCGAGATCGACGAGATCCTCGCCCTGCGCACGGCGGCCCTGACCGACCAGGAGAAGCGCGAGGCCCGCGGCACCGACGCCCGGGCGGCCGCGGTCGTCGACCTGGCCGAATCGATGCCCCCCGAGGTCCTGGAGCGGCTGCACGGCGCGGTGCGGGCCCTGCGCGAGATCACCGGACCCGACCCGTCCCCGCCCGCCGCCCAGGACCCCCTCCCGGACGGCGTCGACCTCATCGACGCCCGCGGCGTGCTCCGCCCCGACACCCCGTGGTGGGACCCCGCGAGCGACGACACCGCCGACCCGGCCCGGGACCGGATCCTGGTGGACGGCCGGTCCGTGGGCGTGGGCAGCCGCGTCCTTCTGCGACCGGGACTGCGGCGCACCGACGCCCAGGACCTGTTCCTCAAGGGCCGCAGCGCACAGGTCGAAGCAGTGCTCCACGACGTCGACGGCGGAGTGCACCTCGCGGTCACGGTCGACGGCGACCCGGGCGCGGACATCCGCCGTGAGCAGGGACGCTTCCTGTACTTCCAGCCGGACGAGATCGCCCCCCTGGAGGATGCGTGAACGCCCCCGCGCAGGAACGTCCGAGAACCCTGGTCGCCGGGATCGGGAACATCTTCCTCGGCGACGACGGCTTCGGCGTCGAGGCGGTGCGCGCACTGTCCTCGCACCGTCTCCCGGACCACCTCGAGGTGGTCGACATCGGCGTACGGGGCGTCCACCTCGCCTACCAGATCCTCGACGGATACGACACGCTCGTTCTGATCGACGCCACCGAGCGCGGCGGCGCCCCCGGATCCCTGTACCTGATCGAGGTCGACGAACCCGGCGCCGTCGAGCCGCAGAACGCTCTGCTCGACGGCCACCGGATGTCTCCCGACGCAGTCCTGGCACTGCTGGGCACCCTGTGCGCGGGCACCGGAGCCGTACCGCCGAGGCGCACGCTCGTCGTCGGCTGCGAACCCGACAACGTAGACGAAGGGATCGGGCTGAGCACTCCGGTGGCCGCAGCAGTGCCACAGGCCGTACGGATGGTCCTGGACCTCGTACAGGAAGAAGACCACGCGGCCGCCGCCCAGCGGACGGCGGCCGGTCCCGCCATGAACTGAGCAGAAGGAACCCACCCCCATGAAGAAGACCCTCATCTGCGGCCTGACCGCCGCCGCTCTCGTCGCCCTTGCCGCGCAGGTCCTGCCCGACGTCAAGCGCTATCTGCGGATGCGCTGCATGTGACGGCGCCCGCCGCCCGCTCCCGGCCCCTGGCTGCACCGAATGGTGTATGTGCCGTACGGGTAACGGCGAGCCGGTCCGCCGGCCCCCGTCACCCGCCGCTGTAATGACGCACGGCAGGACGGAGATGCAATGCACGAGATGTCGATCGCCATGGCCGTCGTCGACCAGGTGGAGGAGGCGGCTCAGGCAGGCGGAGCCGCCTCGGTCGGGTCCGTCCGGCTCCAGGTCGGCGAACTGGCCGGAGTCGTTTCCGACGCCCTGTCCTTCTGCTTCGGACTCGCCTGCGCCGGGACCGTTCTGGAAGGCGCCGAACTCGTCGTCGAACCCGTGGCGGCCCGCGCGCGGTGCGAGCCCTGCACGGACGAATGGGCGGTCGGCATGCCACCCCGGCTGTGCTGTCCGGCCTGCGGCGAGCCGACCGCCGAACTCCTGTCGGGGCGCGAGCTGCAGATCGTCAGCGTGCACTGGCAGGACGGACCCGAACACGAACACACCCGCGAACCGATCTCCCAGGAGTGCTGAACGATGTGCCGTGAAGTCGACCTGCAGCAGGCGGTACTCGCCAAGAACGACGCGACGGCGCACAGCCTGCGAGCCGGGCTCACGGCGCGCGGCACCACCGTCGTCAACCTGCTCTCCAGCCCCGGCAGCGGCAAGACCGAACTGCTGGAACGCGAACTCGGCCGGGCCCGGGAGAGGGGAGTGCCGGTCGCCGCGCTCACCGCCGACCTCGCCACCGAGAACGACGCGGTCCGCCTGGCCCGGTCCGGAGCCCCGGTCAAACAGGTGCTGACCGACGGACTCTGCCATCTGGAGGCCGGGATGCTGCGCCGCCACATCGACGACTGGCTGCCCGACGGGACCCGGATCCTCTTCGTCGAGAACGTCGGCAACCTGGTCTGCCCCGCCTCGTACGACCTCGGGGAGACGCTCAGGGTCGTCCTCGCCTCCGTGACGGAAGGCGAGGACAAGCCGCTGAAGTACCCCACCGCGTTCGGACTGGCCCAGCTCGTCGTGGTCACCAAGACCGACATCGCGCAGGCCGTCGGATTCGACGAGGCCGCATTCCGTGCCCATGTCCAGCAGGTCAACCCCGGTGTGGACGTGGTCCTCACCGCCGCCCGCCGCGGTGAGGGGGTGGGCATGCTGCTCGACCGGGCCCTGGCCGCCGGGGAAGGCGCCCCGGTCCACACACCGGTGATGGCCCGGCAGCACCCGTCCCACCAGCACACGCACCCCCACCAGGACCACGGCACGCACGGAGGCCGGCACACCCACAGCCACACGCATACGGGCGTGCATACGCACACGCATCCGGACCTCGGAACCCACGATCACCCGCACACCGGCCCGCACGCCCACCCGCACCCCGACGAGCCGCTCGTCGCGACGACAGCACCCGCCTCCGCGGCGCAGCACCGCCCGTGACGACCCCACAGCCCGGGACCGCCGTCGCCGGAGCCGTGCAACGGAGGCGGGTCGTGGTCCGCGGCGTCGTGCAGGGCGTGGGCTTCCGGCCCTACCTGTACGCCCGCGCCACCGGGCTCGGGCTGGCCGGACACGTCACCAACACCACCGAAGGCGTCGTCGCCGAGGTCGAGGGCGCCCCCGCCGCCGTGGCTCTGTTCTGCGACCGGATCGCGGCGGACGCCCCGCCGCTCGCCCTGGTGGACTCCGTCGACCACAGGGAAGTCCCCGCCGCCGGCGGATCCCGCTTCAGCATCGAGGACTCCAGGACCGGCGGACCGGCCCGCACACTGGTCTCCCCGGACGTGGCCACCTGCGCCGACTGCCTCACCGAACTGGCCGATCCGGCCGACCGGCGCCACCGCCACCCGTTCATCACCTGTACGCACTGTGGGCCCCGCTTCACCATCGTCACCGGAGTGCCGTACGACCGCGCACACACGACCATGGCCCGCTTCCCGATGTGCGCCGACTGCGCCCGCGAGTACGCCGACCCCGCCGACCGGCGCTTCCATGCACAGCCGGTCGCCTGCCCCGACTGCGGCCCCCGGCTGCGGCTGCTCGTCGGGCAGCCGGACCGCGCACTGCCCGCACAGCCCGCAACCGGACGCGACCCGGTCGCGGAGGCCCGGCGGCTGCTGTCCGACGGCGCTGTCCTCGCGATCAAGGGACTCGGCGGCTACCACCTCGCGTGCGATGCCGAGAACTCCGCCGCGGTGTCCCTGTTGCGCCGCCGCAAGGCCCGCGGCGACAAGCCGTTCGCCATGATGACCCGCGGCATCGACGACATCGCGCACCTCGTGCAGCTGGGCACCGAGGAGCGGGCCCTGCTCGTCGGCGCTGTCCGGCCCGTCGTCCTGCTGCGACGCCGCACCGACGCCCGCCCGGGCCCCGGCACCCCATGGCCGTCCGACGCGGTCGCCCCGGGCAGCCCCGACCTCGGGGTCATGCTCCCGTACACCCCGCTGCACCACCTCCTGCTGGGCCTGCCCGGTGACCCGCCGGGACCGCGCCTTCTGGTCATGACCAGCGGCAACGTGGCCGGTGAACCGATCGTCACGGACGACGACGAGGCGCTGGAGCGACTGGCCCACCTCGCCGACGCCTGGCTCACGCACGACCGCCCGATCCATGTGCCGTGCGACGACTCCGTCGTGCGTGTCTGCGACGGGGAGCGGCTGATCGTACGGCGCTCACGCGGCTACGCCCCGCTGCCGCTGGCCCTGCCGCACCCGGTGCCGGCGACCCTCGCCACCGGCGGCGACCTGAAGAACACCTTCTGCCTCGCCGAGGAACACAGGGCCTGGCTGTCCGCCCATGTCGGCGACATGGACGACCTCGCCACCCAGCACGCCTTCGAACGCGCCGAACAGCACGTGGAGGCCATCACCGGAGTGCGGCCCGGCATCCTGGCCACCGACCGGCATCCCCGCTACCGCACCGGCCAGTGGGCCCTGCGCCGGGCCGACGGCCGGCCGGTCGTCCGTGTACAGCACCACCACGCGCATATCGCGGCAGCGATGGCCGAGCACGGAAGGGACGGCAGGCGCCGAGTGATCGGCGTCGCGTTCGACGGCACCGGTTACGGGGACGACGGCGCGGTGTGGGGCGGCGAGATCATGCTGGCCGACTACGAGACGTACCACCGCTTCGCGCACCTCGCGTACGTTCCCCTGCCCGGCGGCGACGCCGCCGTGCACCGGCCCTACCGGATGGCGCTCGCTCATCTGTACGCGGCAGGCATCGGCCGGACGGACGATCTGCCCTGCACGGCAGCCTGCCCTCCGGACGAACGACGCGTGCTGCTGCGGCAGTTGGAGCGAAACCTCAACTGCGTCCCAACCTCCAGCATGGGCCGGCTGTTCGACGCCGTCTCCTCGCTGGCGGGCGTCTGCCACCGGGCCGGGTACGAAGCCCAGGCCGCCGTCGAACTGGAGGCCGCCGCGGTCGGCGCCGCCGCGGACCCCGGACCCGGTTACGGCTTCGCGCTGCGCCCGGCGGGCACGGCCGACGGGCAGCGGTTGATCATGGACCCGTCGCCGGTACTGGCAGCCGTCGTCGACGACGTGCGCGCCGGTACGGCGCCGACACTTGTCGCCGCACGCTTCCACGGGGCCGTCGCGGACCTCGTGCTCCAGGTGTGTACCTCGGCCCGCGAACAGCACGGCCTGTACGAAGTCGCCCTGACCGGCGGCGTGTTCGCCAACACCCTTCTCTCCTCCCTGTGTGCCAGGACGCTGAGCGAGAACGACTTCACCGTCCTGCGCCACCGGGAGGTCCCGCCGAACGACGGCGGACTGGCGCTCGGCCAGCTCATGGTGGCCGCCCGCACCGGAGCGGCGCACACGAGCGCCGCCGACTGACGTCCTGCCCGGCAGAGCCGGGCAACGCCCCCACAGCAAGGAGCAGCCATGTGCCTGGCGGTACCCGGCAGAGTGATGGACATCGAGGAACGTGACGGTACCCGGATGGCCACCGTCGACTTCGGCGGTGTGGTCAAGGAAGTGTGCCTGGAATATCTGCCGGACCTCCAGGTCGGTGAATACGCCATCGTCCATGTGGGGTTCGCCCTGCAGCGACTCGACGAGGAGTCGGCACGGAAGACGCTCGACCTCTTCGCCGAACTCGGGCTGCTCCAGGAGGAGTTCGGAGATCCGTGGGAACTGGCCGCAGAGGCCGGCGGAACGTCCCCGACCGGTGGCGCCGAGGCGCCGCAGGAGGTTCAGCAGTGAAGTACATCGAAGAGTTCCAGAACCCGGACCTGGCGCGTCGGCTGCTCGACGACATCCACTCCGTCGTGACCCGTCCGTGGGCGCTGATGGAGGTCTGCGGCGGACAGACGCACACCATCATCCGGCACGGCATCGACCAACTCCTCCCGGACCAGGTCGAACTGATCCATGGTCCGGGCTGCCCCGTCTGCGTCACGCCACTGGAGGTCATCGACAAGGCACTGGAGATTGCCTCCCGCCCCGAGGTGATCTTCTGCTCGTTCGGGGACATGCTCCGGGTCCCCGGAACCGGCCGTGACCTGTTCCGGGTCCGCAGCGAGGGCGGCGACGTGCGGATCGTGTACTCGCCGCTCGACGCCCTGAAGGTCGCCCAGCAGAACCCCGACCGTGAGGTGGTCTTCTTCGGGATCGGATTCGAGACCACCGCACCGCCCAACGCCATGACGGTGTATCAGGCGCGTCGGCTCGGCATTCCGAACTTCAGCCTGCTGGTGTCCCATGTGCGGGTCCCCCCGGCCATCGAGGCGATCATGCAGTCGCCGAGCTGCCGGGTGCAGGGGTTCCTCGCCGCCGGCCACGTGTGCAGCGTGATGGGCATGCGGGAGTACCCGGAGCTGGCCGAACGGTTCCAGGTCCCCATTGTGGTCACCGGTTTCGAGCCGCTGGACATCCTCGAGGGCGTACGGCGGACCGTCCTGCAGCTGGAGCGCGGTGAGCACACCGTGGAAAACGCGTACCCGCGCGCCGTGCACCCGGACGGGAACCCCGCCGCGCTCACCATGCTGGAGGACGTCTTCGAAGTCACCGACCGTGCCTGGCGCGGCATCGGCACCATCCCCGACAGCGGCTGGCGGCTCTCCACCCGCTACCGGGACTACGACGCCGAGTACCGCTTCTCCGTCACCGGCATCGACACCAAGGAGCCCGCCGAATGCCGCAGCGGTGAGGTCCTGCAAGGACTGCTGAAGCCCCACGAGTGCGAGGCGTTCGGCACCACCTGCACCCCGCGCAACCCGCTCGGGGCCACCATGGTCTCCAGCGAGGGCGCCTGCGCCGCGTACTACCTCTACCGGCGCCTGGACACCAGGACCGCACCCAGGGAGACGAGCCCCGTTGCCTGAGACCACCGAAGCACTGAACACCGCCGTCACCGCGACCGCGGGCGTCCCCGGCGAGGCGCCCGCACTCGACCTCACGGCATGGACCTGCCCCGCACCGCTGCGCGACCAGCCGCGGGTGGTGATGGGCCACGGCGGCGGCGGCGCACTCTCGGCCGAACTGGTCCAGCACGTCTTCGCGCCCGCCTACGGGGGCGACGCGCTCGCGCAACTGGCCGACTCCGCCGTGGTGTCGCTGGGCGGCGCCCGACTGGCCTTCTCCACGGACTCGTACGTCGTGCGGCCGCTGTTCTTCCCCGGCGGCAGCATCGGCGACCTCGCGGTCAACGGCACGGTCAACGACCTGGCCATGAGCGGTGCCAGAGCCGCCTACCTCTCCTGCGGTTTCATTCTGGAGGAGGGCGTCGAGCTCTCGGTCGTCGCACGCGTGGCCAACGCGCTGGGTGCGGCGGCGCGCATGGCGGGCGTCGAGGTGGCGACCGGCGACACCAAGGTCGTGGACGCCGGTCATGGCGACGGCATCTTCATCAACACCGCCGGGATCGGCCTCGTCCCGGCCGGCGTCGATCTGCGTCCCCAGCGAGTGGTCCCGGGCGACGTCGTGATCGCGAGCGGTGCGATCGGCGTGCACGGCGTGGCGATCATGAGTGTGCGCGAGGGCCTCGAGTTCGGCGTGGAGATCGAGAGCGACTGCGCGGCCCTGGGCGGGCTCGTGGAGACCATGCTCGCAGTCACCCCCGACCTCCATGTCCTGCGCGATCCCACACGAGGCGGACTGGCCGCGGCACTCAACGAGATCGCGGTGGCATCGGGCACCGGTGTCGTCATTCAGGAGCGCAACGTTCCGGTCCCGCCGGCCGTGGCCAACGCCTGCGCCGTCCTGGGCCTGGACCCGATGTATGTGGCCAACGAGGGCAAACTCGTCGCGTTCGTCCCCCGTGAGCACGCCGAAGCCGTTCTGGAGGCGATGCGGGCGCATCCGCTGGGAGCGGAGGCGACCGTGATCGGCGAGGCCGTGGAGGCGCATCCCGGCATGGTCGTGGCCCGCACCGGGCTCGGCGGGACGCGCGTGGTCGACCTGCCGATCGGGGAGCACCTGCCCCGGATCTGCTGATCCGACGGTCCTGCGGACCGCTCGCGCGGATGCGGGAGCGGCGCCGTGTGGCGACCCTGGAGAGGTGGGGGTGACTCGCTGAGGAGGACCCATGTCCATGATGGACAAGATCAAGCACATGCTGAAGGGCCATGAGGACAAGGCGGGAAAGGGCATCGACAAGGCGGGCGACGCCATCGACACCGAGACGCAGGGAAAGTACACCGGCCAGGTCGACACGGCCCAGGACAAACTCAAGGACCAGTTCGGTTCGGAGCGGGGTGAGGACCGGCCGCCGCAGCCCTGACCACGCCGCCGTGCTCCTGCGGATCGCGCGGAGGCCCGACGATCACCACGGTCCCTTGTATTCCCGTGCCCGCTGCCGTTGAGGATGCGTAGGAGTCGTGCGCGGGCACCGGCTCCAGGGCGACGACGCCGCATCGGGCTCGCACGAGCCCGATGCGGCGCGCCGTTACGCGCCCGGACGCCGAGTGAAGCCGGTGGCCGGGCGTTCCATCCGCTCTCCGTCCACGAAGATGTCGACGGCTTCGTTGTAGAACGCGATGAGGTCCTTGACCGCCCCCGCTGCCGGGATGGGGTCGGGGTAGCTCCACGCCACATCCGCCGGTGTGTCGCCGGCCGTGTCGGTCAGGGACCAGTACACGGCCGTCCCCTTGTAGGGGCATCCCGTACGCAGACCGGTCGGGGTGAACAGATCGAGGCGGACGTCCTCGCGGGGGATGTAGTAGCGGACGGGCAGGCGTGTCTCGAAGAGAAGCACCGGGCTGCGGGTGTCCGCGACCAGTGTTCCGTTGATCTCGATCCGCACATGCCGTGAGCTGCGGAGCGCGTCCACGCGCGAGTACGGGTCGCGGGGGTGGACGAAGATCTCCTCGTCCTCCTCGTACCAGTGGTCGGGGCCCACGCCGACGCGTCCGAACCACTCGAAGGCGATGTGCCCGGCGAGCTCGGCGCCCTGGAAGGTCCATGCGGCGTTCGGCTCCGTGACGCCGTCCACGACGAGGTCGTAGAAGACCGTGGAGCCGGAGTGCGCACCCGCGTGGGGGGCGGCCGCAGGGCGGAGCAGATCGGTGCGGACGTCGTCCTGGGGGAAGGCGTAGAGCGGCACGGGATGGCCGGGTTCCCACACGAGGACCGGTCGGCGGCTGTCGACGACAACGGTTGTGCCCTTCTTCCCGCGCACCCGGCGCTCGCTCGGCTCCCAGGTGAGGGCGGCGTCCGGTACCGGGTGACGGCGCTCGACGGCAAGTGCGGGTGGAGTGGTCACTGAGTCCTCCTGTGCGAGGGTGCTGATCGAGGTGCGCGTCGAGATCTCTGCCACGGTCCACCGGGCGCGGCTCCAGGGCTCCATGCGCCCCGCCGGTCCGGTTCACCGGCCGGGCCGGTGCAGGGCCGTCCCCGTGCACCCGTAGCCCAGCGGGTACCGGACCGGCCTGTCTCAGCGTACGTCCGCACACGGGCCGGAGTGCCGGATCACGTCCCCGTACCGAGGACGGGCACGGGCCGTTTCGTCCGGGCCCACCACACCGGCCCTCTCGGCACGCCGCCTGATGAAGAGGTTCGGCGGTGCGGGCACCGAGCGGGAAAGCGGTGGTCGGGACGTCCAGCACGGGGAAGAGGCGTGAGCTGCTCGGGTTTTCGACGACACCGCGCGGCAAGCGACCACACGTGGTCGCGATTCCGTGCGGTGTCGGGCCCGGGCCGGGCACCCGGCGGGGTGTTCCGTGCGCTGGACCGGTCCACACCCCCGAGCGGAGTACCGACGAGCGGCCCACCCACCCGCTCGATCCCGGCAGGGACGAACCGCAAGGTCCTCGTGGGCGTACATGGGGGACTCGTCCGCCAGGATTCGGTGCGGCGACCGGAAGCCGCTCCTCCCGTTCATGTACTCGCAGCCCAGTTGTTGCCGCTGAGGCCCAGCTTCTCCCCACTCTCCGCAGCTAACTTGCAGTTGGTCCCCCGACGCTCGTCCTCCGCGGAGAATTCCATGTGCAGCCCGCTCCACCAGCCCGACGGTCCGCTCCTGCCTGTCGCCGCGCGCCGTACGATTCTGCGCGCCACCGCGCTGAGCGGCGCCGCGATCGCCACCGCAGGTCTCGCGGCCGCCGGCCCCGCTGCAGCCCAGCCGCGCCAGAACACCGCTGCCGGCAGCAGGTGGCGCCCCGACCCGGACGACGCGAGATTCACCGTCGTCGTGATGCCGGACACCCAGTACCTCTTCGACGGGGCCAGCATCAACAGGGCCCCGGTCGAGGCGTCGTTGCGTTACGTCCTCGATCACGGACACGACGAGAACATCGTATTTCTGTCCCATCTGGGCGACTTGACCGAAAGCGGCCACCCGGACGAATTCGGGCCCATCGGTGAGGCGTTCGCCCTTCTCGACCGGCAGCAAGTGGGCTATAGCGTCGTCGCGGGCAACCATGACATCAAGTCCTCCACCGACGACCGACGCGGCCGCACCCCGTACTTGGACACCTTCGGCCCCCAACGCATGCGACGCCTGCCGACGTTCGGCGGCGCGACGCCGGACGGCTACAACACGTACCACCTGTTCCGCGCCGCGGGGCGCGAGTGGTTGGTGCTGGCGCTCGACTGGCGGCCGTCGGCGGCCGGGCTCGCCTGGGCGAAGGAGGTCATCGCCGGACATCCGAACACGCCGGTCATCCTCACTACCCATGAACTGGTGTACGCGAACGCTGACGGCGACGAGGCCGAATTCTCCGATCACGGAAAGCATCTTTGGGACGAGCTGATAGCAGGGCACGACCAGATCTTCCTCACCCTCAACGGCCACTACTGGCCCGCCGGGCGCACCACCCGCAGGAACACCGCGGGCAACGACGTCCATCTGCACATCACCAACTACCAGAACCGCTACTACGGCGGCAGCGCGATGATCCGTCTCTACCGCTTCGACCTTGCCAGGAACACCATCGACGTAGAGACGATCTCCCCGTGGATCCTCGGTCGCGCCGGCGAGAAGCTCAACGACCTGGAACGCGCCGAGATCGAACTGACCGGCCCGCAGGACCGCTTCAGCATCCCCCTCGACTTCGAGCGCAGATTCGCGGGCTTCGCACCCGTCCCCGCACGTCAACCCCGCCCCGCTGAGCAACTACTGATACCCGGCACTGTCGCTTACTGGCGCTTCGATTCCCCGACGCACCCGGACGGCTCCGCTGCCGACGCGGCCCTGCGCGTCCCCGACCTGTCCGGAGACCGCAACGACCTGCTGCGCCGGACCGTCGCCGGCAGCGAGCCGGACACACTGCGCTGGTCGGACGACCACCACCCGGACCAACCGGGTCACGGCAGCCTCTACTTCGACGGAGGGAAGGGACCACTCCGCGGCTCGTACCTGTCCACGGAGAACAACGCCCCCCTCAACACCAAGACATTCCGCTCCGGATACACCATTGAGGCCTTCCTCCGGCTGCCTGCTGACTGGGATTCCCGACGCCACGCCTGGGGCGGCGTCCTGGGCCGACGAGGCACGCTCGGCTCCGCAGGCAAGACCATCGGCGACCTGGACGAGCCTGTGGCCACTCTGTCCCTGTCGGACGGGCCCGGGCTGCAATGGGCGGCCGCGCCGCTGAACCAGCCGGGCGTCGTCACCAACTGGAGCCATGAACTGCGGCGCGAACGGTGGTGGCACGTCGCCATCGTCAACGACGGATCGCACACCACCATGTACATCGACGGGTGCGTTGTCGCTCGTAACCCCGACACCCGGACCATTGGGCTGGCCACGGTCGGCTTGCCGTGGTTGCTCGGCGCGTACGAGTACGGTGGCGCTCTCGATCAGCTGATGCACGGCTGGATCGGCGACGTACGGATCGTCGAACGCGCACTACGGGTCAAGGAGTTCATGATCGCTTGACCCGTCAGGGACGCCGGAAGGACCGGGGCGGGGACTGTATCCCCGCCCCGGTTTTTGTGGTGCTCTTCCCCGTCCCGTGGCCGTGCCCGCATATCGGTGTCCGGACCTACCCGCCTTGGGAGCCAATGGGCGGCAGAAGTCGGCCAGGCGAACACGGGCATGCGCCAGGCCATGTCTGCCTTCCCGTATCCGGTCGTGCCGACCTGAGCAACCTGGTCGAGACACTTTCCAACCGGTACGGCGAGTACAAGGCCCTCGTCGAGATGTTCGACGAGGGCCTGTTCGACGGTTTCCGCCGCTTGTTCATGCCGGACGAGCTGATTAAGAGGTGCTCGCAAAATGGGAGTCCGATCAGCGAGCGTGCGTGCCAGGCCTCGTGAGCCGGGCGCCCATTTTGTGAGCTCCTCCAAGAGCACCGAGTCGGCGGCGAGGCTGGGCCAGGCGCGCTGGGAGCCGCATTCGCCGTTCCCGGCCCAGGACGGCCTGGTGCCCTGGATGGACAACGAGTACGAGAAGTCGTTCCACTGGATCGCTGAGGGCCGTGACCCCGGGCCGCGACACGACAGCGTATGCGCCCGCCCGCTTCTCGATGGCATCCGGATGCCGCGCACGGCCTTGGCCGGCCAGCTGCCGTCCTGCACCATGTCATCGCCGACAGGGCCTGCAGCTCCCGCGGATTCCGCGGCTACCTGCCCGCGAGCGCGGCATCGCGCACACGATCCCCGAGAAGGGCGACCAACAGCGTCACCGGCGGAAGCGCGGTCGACGTGGCGGGCGGCCACCAGACTTTGACCGGGAGACCTACCGCGACGTACTCGGGGAGTTTCGCGGCGGCCCGGCCGGCGACCACATTTCGCGCCGTCCGGGATGCGGCGCGCGCGCCTTCCGGAGAACGTGAGGGAGTGGTGCAGCAGAGTAGAGCCCTGTGGATCCCGGCCTGTGTCATCGTGCTGGCCGTGGTGATCGACCTGGCGACACCGCCCGATGTGACGTCCGCGCCGCTCCTGATGGCGGCGCCGGTCTCGGCCGCTCCGCTTCTGATGCCCGGGGGCATTGTCACAGTGGGTCTCGTGTCGATGGCGGTACACGCCGGGCTGGCGAGGGTGGACGGCACCCTCGGCTGGCACCACGGCGTCCCCAACCAGGTCACTCTCCTGGCCGTCACCGTGCTCGCCGTCCTCATCAACCGCACCCTGCACCGTCAGCACGCCAGGACCAGGCGCGCACTCCACATCGCGGCCGTGGCACAGCGCGCCGTTCTGCCCCGCCCACCGTCACGGCTGGACGGTCTGGAGATCGCGGCACGCTATGTGCCCGCCGAGAACGAGGCCATGATCGGCGGGGATCTGTACGTCGTGCAGAGCACCCCGCACGGCACCCGCCTCATGGTCGGAGACGTGCGCGGTAAGGGGCTGGGCGCGGTGAATGCGGTCTGCGCGGACATCGGCGCCTTCCGGTACGTCGCGGACGAGGCCGAGGACCTCGCCCAGCTCGTGCTCGCGCTGGAACGGGCCCTGCTGCGCGAGGGAGGACGGCGCGGGGGCCTGGAACAACAGGAGGGCTTCACCACCGCCCTGGTCGCGGAGTTCTCCACCGACCTGAATGTCGTACGGATGGTGAACCGCGGTCACCCGCCGCCGTTGCTCCTCGACGCGCACGGGACGGCGACAGTCCTGGAACCCTCGCAGGCAGCGCCTCCCCTGGGGATGATCACGCTGGGGGACTGGGCCTTCCCGGTCGACAGCTTCTCGTTCCCGCCCGGCTCGACCCTGCTCTGCTACACGGACGGAATCACTGAGTCCAGGGATGCCACCGGCACGTTCTACGACGCAGCCGCCCGTCTGCCCGTCCTGCTCCGGCGCGGCGCGCAAGCCGGAACACGTGTCACGCCGTCGCAGACCCTCGACGCACTGATCGGCGACGTACGACGTCATGCGGGCGGCAAACGCCAGGACGACCAGGCGCTTCTGGCCCTGCACCGCCCGTCGGCGTGACGTACGTCGTCGACGAGCCGCAGACCGACGACGGGGCGCTACCGGCAGGGGACGCCCAGCGAGCCTTTCGGCGCGTCTCGGAGAAGCCGGACCCCTGTCCGGGGAGACTCTCGTCATGACCAACGCAACGAAGGCAGTCCTTGAGGGCGGCCCTGACGATCTCCCCCAGCGCATCGTTCCCCTCACCACGCCCGGATCGGACCTCAAGATCCCGTTCCGCGGCGGGTACGAGCACTTCAAGGCAACGACGCGCCACCAGGAGACCGCCGAGGGGCAACTGCCCATCTACGAATGGTGGGAACGCACGGAAATCCCAGGGTAGGCGCCACACGGGTACGGCCTTCCCGCCCGCCCTGTACGAACGCACGGTTCCGTTCGACCGACGCGTACGCATGTCCCGCTCGGCTCCCGCACTGTCGATGGGTACGCCGAGGACTGCCGTTCGGCCGTCCACCGGCGGCGCGCCCGTACAGGTGGCTGCTTGCCGGGCCCAGGGTTCCCCCGGGAGAGGCTGCGAGCGCTCGTGGCGACACAGGGGAGGAAGGGGTACGTGCTGCAGACTCCACGGGCGGCCGGGCTGGCCGGGGCCGCCTTCGACTACGCGATGCGGACGGCCGCGGTGTTCACGCTCACGACATCGACCTTGGGGCATCGCCTCGGGGTCTTTCCGTGGTTGCTCACCCTGCTGGGTCTTCTCGTCGCCGTGGCGCTGCTCTTCGTCGCGGCCGACATCACCTGGGCGAGCACCGACCCCACCGGTCCTCCGATGCGGGCGTGGGGGAGATGACCACCGTCCAGGCGCCCCCGCCGAGTACGCGCGGAGGGTGCCGGACCGGGCCGCCGGAAGGGGCGGATCGTCGAGACGGACGTGGTGGTCGTCTCGCTCGGCGCGACCCGCAACACCGAATGGCCGGCCGGATCCGGGTTCGGAGCGGGACCCCGCCAGATCGCCTGCGACGCGGGATGCCGGGCCTTCGACTTCCGGGGCATCGTGGCCGACGACATTTTCGTCGCCGGTGATGTGGCCCGGTCCCCACATCCGCTCTTCGGCTACCAGTTCCTCTCCCTCGAGCACTGGGGCAACTCCGTCACCCAGGCGGAGGTGGCGGCGCACAACATGATCAGCGCCGGCACGGACCGCCGCCCGCACATGTGGGTACCGGGGCCTGCTTGCGGTGATGCGGGGTGCCTGCGGACGGCCCGGAGGTTGCCCCGGCGCTGTGTGCCGCAGGTCGCCACAGTTCAGGCCCACGGGGGTGTCCGGCAGGTGACCCGCCGCGTTGCCGTCGTGGGCCCGAGTCCACACGGCGCGGTGGGTGCTGATGACGGTCGTTCAGGGCGCTGGGGGCGTGGTCTTCGGCGTGCTGGAGTCCAGCGACATGCTGCCGACAGGGTGAGCGGACGTCAGCATGTCGCCCGGAAAGCCTAATCAGGTGCCAGGCAGGCATCCTGGCATACTTTTTGACTGAACATCAGATAATGGATCGGTGCGTGAACCGTGCCACGCGTACACCCGATCGGCCCCCTGGCGCCATGCCTTCGATAGGCCCGATATGACAGTTAAGCGGGCTGTAAGTACGTTCGTCACAGGTCGGCTGCCCGGCCGGCGTCTCTGAGAGCAGGGAGAAGTGACATGACCACGCGTACGTTCGCCGTTACCGCCGCTGTGGCGGGCGCGGCGGTCCTCGCCACCACCGGCATCACTTACGCCTCGGCAGCCGGGTCCACCCAGGCCGCCCCTTCTGTGCAACAGGCCGCTCCCGCCGCTGCCCCCCTCGGTAGCGGCGACAGCGGGGGCAGGGGGAACGAGGGCCGCGACAACGGCCGCGAAAACGGCCGCGAAAACGGCCGTGACAACGGCCGCGAAAACGGCCGCGGCTTCGGCCACAAGGAAGGGGGACGGATCCAATTCAACGAGCGGACGTACTCCGCTCACACGGACGGCTGCATCACCGTGGTCAGCGGTCTGGGCTCGCGGAGCTTCAACGTCCGCAACGACAGCCGGAGGACCGTTGAGGTCTTCAATGGGGCCACCTGCGACAACGGTTCCCCGGTTGCGACGGTCGGTCCTTGGAGCAGCAGCAACGGTGTCTTCACCCGCTTCGTCCGCGGCGGCCTGTGGGTCAAGCACGGTGTCGTGGGCAGCTTCCGGGTGGTCCGGGACCACCACGGCGAGTGGTAACAGCGTCACCCGCATCACATGGAAGCCCCGGCCCGTCGGAATCGGGCCGGGGTTTCCGGCATGGGGGACACCCCTCGGCGGATTTCCGGTCCCAGGTGGCGGCACACGTGCGCGGCTCCGCACTCGGTGCCCCATGCATCCGCCTCGCCCTGCCAGGTGTTCACCGAGTGCCCCGCGTGTCGCGCTGGGCGGACTCGGGCGGCTGAAGCCCTGCAAACCGGCTGGAGGGCGGTAGAACGAGCAGGCGCGCCGTCGCGGGTCGTGTCGGCAGAACAGGACGCCGCGTTCCGGTGGGCCTGCTCACCTTGTGACCGGCCGGCGTCTCTGCTCCGAACAGGCGCCACCCACCCGAGGCACCGGCCGGTTCGAGAATCCCGCACCCCGACAACTTTCGCGCACGCCGCACGGCGGAGGCCCCGTAATCGGTGCGGTCCGCCATTCGTACGCTCGCGACCCGGTCCGGTCGCCGCTCCCGCTGCCGGCGGTCCTTCTCACGGGTTCGAGAGCAGACTGGAAGAGGAAGGGCATGGTGTCGTACGGATCGGCTGGTTCTTCTGGTCGTCGTCCGTGCGTTGCAATGACGGCCTTGCCGCGGAGGGGGGTTCACGCCCGGACCGGTCGGGGGTCGATGCTGTTGGCATCCGGCGCCTCCGGTGTTGAGCATCGCCACGAGGAGAGGTACCCATGTCGACGTATCTGGTCAATCACCTGCGCATCCCCGGTGTGCCGCAGGAGGAGAACCTGGCCTATCTGGAGCAGGTCGAGGCCACCACGGCGCTCTACGGAGGCAAGTGGCTCGCGATTGACGGCGAGGTGCAGGTCCTCGAGGGCGCCTGGCCGGGCTCGGTAGTGCTGATCGAGTTCCCTGACATGGAGACGGCGCAGGCGTGGTACAACTCGCCGGAGTATCAGAAGATCATTCACCTGCGCACGGATCGGACCATCAATGATCTGGTCCTGGTCGACGGCGTCGGCTCGGACTTCACGGCTACCGGCTACGCGCAGCAGCTCCGTGCGACGATTGCGGCCGCCGAGTGCGGCAGCTGATCCGGCCGGTGCCGTACTGAGTTGAGAGACGGGTGGGTCCACCTGCGGTAGCCGGGCCTCACGCCGATCTCGATGGTTTCGGCACGTGTGCGTCGACGGACCGATGCGGCTCTATGTCGGGCGGGCCCGTCGGTCCGGGGGCGACACGTCAGTCCAGGCGGATGTCGCGTCATCGCCCGGGCGCTCTGGTCGTGACTTCCTGCATCAGCCAGCCGTTGCCATCCGGGTCGCTGAAGGCGGCGAACGACGGTGCGCCGCTTCACCGCTGCAGCGATCCGTGACGCGCCGATGAGGTGAGCAGCGATCTCCGGTGAGGAGTAGGTGAAATGACCACCCTGCTGGAATTCTTTCTCGCAATCCACGGTAGGCGTGATCGCTGGAGCGGCAATTTCCGTATGGGAAATTCCAGGGCGATTCAAGCAGATGGAGAGGGTGAGATTTTCTCCGGAGCGGAGCATCGGTGGCGGACCGGTGGGGGAGGGGCTTATTGGGGATTTGCTCGAGCCGCCTATGCCGGCAGCCATGAAACCTGGGGCTACTTGGCTGAGCCATATCTCTTCGCGTGGCCCGGCATCATTTTTTCCGTTCCTCTGCCTCAAGGTTCTGGGATTCCGGACGAACGTCACCTTGCCGGTTCGCCGGAGCGTTCCGGAAGTGTCCATCTGCCTGGTCCGCGGCGCGGACGGGAGGGCCGGCGTTAACGGCCTCCCCCCACGACAGGGAGTGGGCTTCCGACGCCCTGCGACTCCGCTTGCGGCGTTGTCGTCAGTCACCGACGCTCCGCGTCGACTCCGTCCTCGCCTTGCCCTCGAAGCCGCGTGACGCCGCTCGCTGATCTATTCCCTGTCGTGGGGGAGGCCGTAAGGGATGTCCCGTGCATCCCTTACGGGCACACGACGACAGCTACGGCACCTCGTCGCGCTGTGTTGTGACTGGGTGCTTCAGTTCGCCGGCAGGGTAGCGCCCGGTTCGCCAAGTGGGGCGAGTTCAAACAGTTGAGAGAACTCGTCTCACAGTGTCCGCGAGGGCCTCGGTCAGCTGCCGACGTAGGCAGCGAGGTGCTCGCCGGTGAGGGTGGAGCGGTCGGCGACGAGGTCGGCGGGTGTGCCCTCGAAGACGATCCGGCCGCCGTCGTGGCCGGCGCCGGGGCCGAGGTCGATGATCCAGTCGGCGTGCGCCATGACCGCCTGGTGGTGCTCGACGACGATGACCGACTTGCCGGAGTCGACGAGCCGGTCGAGCAGGCCGAGCAGGTGCTCGACGTCGGCGAGGTGCAAGCCGGTGGTCGGCTCGTCGAGGATGTAGACGCCGCCCTTCTCGGCCATGTGGGTGGCCAGCTTGAGCCGCTGCCGCTCGCCGCCGGACAGCGTAGTGAGCGGCTGGCCGAGGCTGAGGTAGCCGAGCCCGACGCCGGCGAGCCGGCCGAGGATGCGGTGCGCGGCCGGCGTGTGCGCCTCGCCGGCGCCGAAGAACTCCTCGGCCTCGGTCACCGACATCGCCAGCACCTCGCTGATGTCGCGGCCGCCGAGGTGGTAGTCCAGCACCGATGCCTGGTACCGCTTCCCCTCGCACTCCTCGCAGGTGGTGGCGACGCCGGCCATCATCGCCAGGTCGGTGTAGATGACGCCGACGCCGTTGCAGTTAGGACAGGCGCCCTCGGAGTTGGCGCTGAACAGCGCCGGCTTCACGCCGTTGGCCTTCGCGAACGCCTTGCGGATCGGGTCGAGCAGTCCGGTGTACGTCGCCGGGTTGCTCCGTCGCGAGCCGCGGATCGCGCTCTGGTCGATCGACACGACACCCGCGCCGACGGCCCCCGACTGCCCCGGCAGCGACCCGTGCACGAGCGAGCTCTTTCCGGAACCGGCGACGCCGGTGACGACGGCGAGCACCCCGAGCGGGATGTCGACGTCGACGTCGCGCAGGTTGTGCGCTGTCGCGCCGCGGATCTCCAGCGTGCCGGTGGGCGTCCGCACCGTGTCCTTGAGGGCGGCCCGGTCGTCGAGATGGCGGCCGGTGATGGTGCCGCCGGCCCGCAGCCCCTCGACGGTGCCCTCGAAGCAGACGGTGCCGCCCTCAGTACCGGCACCGGGGCCGAGGTCGACGACGTGGTCGGCGATCGCGATCGTCTCCGGCTTGTGCTCCACGACGAGCACCGTGTTGCCCTTGTCCCGCAGCCGCAGCAGCAGGTCGTTCATCCGCTGGATGTCATGGGGGTGCAGGCCAATGGTGGGCTCGTCGAAGACGTAGGTGACGTCGGTGAGCGAGGAGCCGAGGTGACGGATCATCTTGACGCGCTGCGCCTCGCCCCCTGACAGCGTGCCCGACGGCCGGTCGAGCGAGAGGTAGCCGAGGCCGATCTCCACGAACGAGTCGAGAGTGTGCCGCAGCGCGGCGAGCAGCGGCGCCACCGACGGCTCGTCGAGGCCGCTGACCCATTCGGCGAGGTCGCTGATCTGCATCGCGCAGGCATCGGCGATGTTGGTCCGCTTGATCTTCGACGACCGGGCCCCCTCGCTGAGCCGGGTGCCGTCGCATTCGGGACAGGTGGTGAAAGTGACCGCGCGCTCCACGAACGCCCGGATGTGCGGCTGCAGAGCCTCCTTGTCCTTGGACAGGAACGACTTCTGGATCTTGGGGATCAGCCCCTCGTAGGTGAGGTTCACGCCCTCGACCTTCACCTTGGTCGGCTCCCGGTAGAGGAAGTCCTGCATCTCCTTCTTGGTGTACTTGCAGATCGGCTTGTTCGGGTCGAGGAGGCCCGACTCGGCGTAGACCCGCACGGTCCAGAAGCTGTCCGACTTCCAGCCGGGGATGGTGAACGCGCCCTCGGCGATCGACTTGGAGTCGTCGTAGAGCTGGGTGAGGTCGATGTCGGAGACCGCGCCCCGGCCTTCGCAGCGCGTACACATGCCGCCGGTGCGGGTGAAGGTCGCTTTCACCGCCTTCTTGGCGCCGCGCTCGACGGTGATCGCACCGCTCGCCCGGACCGAGGGGACGTTGAAGGCGTACGCGCTGGGTGGGCCGATGTGCGGTTTGCCGAGTCGGCTGAAGAGGATGCGCAGCATCGCGTTGGCGTCGGTGGCGGTGCCGACCGTGGAGCGGGGGTCGGCACCCATCCGCTGCTGGTCGACGATGATCGCGGTCGTCAGCCCTTCGAGTACGTCGACCTCGGGCCGCGCCAGCGTCGGCATGAAACCCTGCACGAAGGCGCTGTATGTCTCGTTGATCAGCCGCTGCGACTCCGCGGCGATCGTGTCGAACACCAGAGAACTCTTGCCCGAGCCGGAGACGCCGGTGAACACCGTCAGCCGGCGCTTCGGGATCTCGATGCTGACGTCCTTGAGGTTGTTCTCGCGCGCGCCGTGCACGCGGATCAGATCGTGGCTGTCCGCACCGTGCAGCGCAGTCGACTGCGTGTCCGTCCTCTTGGCCATGCTTATCGTGTCTCCATCTGTTGGGTGGGGCCGCCTTCGCGGTCTCCGTCGGCGTCGCCCGGCTCGATCTGACCAGCTTCGAGGAGGAGGGGACAGCCCTTACGGCCTCCCCCGCGGTAGGCCGTAAGCCTGGATGCGGCGCGGGGTTCGCCCGCAGGGCAGCGTCCGGTTCGTGGGATCGGAGCTCACTGCCTGCGAGGCTGACTGAAGCGCAGCATGTTGCCGGAGGGATCGCGGAAGGCGCAGTCGCGGACGCCGTACCGATCGGCTCCTGCAGCACCTCGCCACCCCCGGCGCGGATGCGCTCGAAGGTGGCGTCGCAGTCGTCGGTCCTGACGATGACACCGCAGGCCCTTCGCCAACAGTTCCGCCATGGCCTCCTTGTCGGCGGGCGAGGCGTTCGGGTCCGCGAGCGGCGGCTCGAGGACGATCTCCACGTCCGGCTGCGACGGCGCGCCGACGGTCACCCGGCGCATCCCCTCGAACCCGACGTCGTTGCGCACCTCCAGGCCGAGAACGTCCCGGTAGAAGGCCAGTGTCCTGTCGTGGTCGTCGACGGCGATGAAGCACTGTGAAAGCTTGATGTCCATGCGTTTCACGCTACGGACGGGGTGCAGGTTTCGCTTCTCCATTCCTGACCGGTCGCATGGGGATCTTGGCGACGCAGGCGGGGATGGCGGCGCCCTCGTCATGGCGGCGGGCCCGATATGAGCTCGGGCTCTCGCCGACCCGTCGGTGAACCGCGAGTTGAACACCCCAGCGATGTGCAGCCGACCGCGAAGCAGACCTACGTCACACTCAAGTCGCCCCGCCGGCACCGCCCGCCGGCACCGCCCGCCGGCACCGCCTGGCGGCTACGCCCTGCGCGTCACCTTCTTGACCAGCCGGGCCAGACCGGAGGATCCGCCGCTGGGCTCGGCCGCGTTCAGTGCCTTCTCCAGCTGGGCGAAGTGGTCCTTGCGGGTCCGGCTCAGGTATTCGTTCGAGGTCAGCGGCTTGGCTATCTTCCAGGCGCGGGGGTGGTCACCCTCGTAGTGGGCGACATAGGCCTTGGCGAGTTCGATCACGGCCTTGAACGGGATCCCGTCGGTGTAGTCCCGGTCGACGACATCCTGGACGGCCGACATCAGCTTCAGCTTCTCGTCGGTGTCGAAGGCGTCCTCGGCTATGGCCCGCAGCACGTCCTGCGGGATCGGCTTGATCACCTCGAAGGCCAGTGTGGAGCGGATGGGCGGCCCGGCGATCTCGATGTACGGCAGCAGCAGACCGGTGCTGTAGTGCAGCCACGGCAGCCGGGGGCTGGCGAAGTCCTGGTGCAGCAGAACGGAGCCTGGCTCCAGGCGGGGCAGGAAGCGCTCGGCCACACAGCGGAAGACCCGCGCCGTCTTGGCGATGTCGACGTGCAGGAACTCGATGGGACTGTGGTCTTCGGGGTCGGAGGTCTGCCAGATGTCGCCGGGGTGCAGCTCGATGAAGTTGATGAACGGCTTCAGCTTGTCCTTGAAGTCGTCGAGGAAGGAGTTGGTGTCCTCGGGCGCGGCCCCGGCCGAGAAGAATTTCTCGGAGGCGAAGGTTCCCTTCCCAACCCGGAAGAAGTCGTACGCGTGCAGCTTGTTGGTCTTCTTGTCGAAGTCCGGGTTCTCCTGCAGACCGAGAGCGAGCGCGTACGTCGATCCGCCGCCGCCCGACCCGAGCTCGATCACCTTGCCCTCTCCAGTCAGCCGATGGCGTCCCAACAGGTAGAGAAAGCGCAATTCCCATGCGCTCACCTGGGAGTAAGGGATCACGTCCGGAAGTTCAACGTCGTCGAGCTGGAGGTAGAGCTTGCTGAGGGGCGCCACGGGTACCTCGCGGTCTCAATTGGATGCACGGGTCGCGATATTAACGTCGTGCGCCGGAGATCCGTCGGCGAAAACCGGCGATGGATTTGAGGATTTCCCCGGCCGTAACAGTCCGGATGAACGGTGTTGGGCCGACGTTCCCCTTCTGGATCCGAGCGCGGATGATCTCGGCTTCGAGCGACCGCGTGGCGAACACCGTACTCGCGTACCACGGCAGCCCGCGCACAAGCAGCCCCACCGCTCCTGACCAGGCATTACCTGTCGCGTTCCAGTTCGCCGACCACGACCAGGGGGCGGGCCCCGGTGGACCGGGAGTTGTATCTGCCCAGGTCCTGGACAGAGGATCCCGAGCGCTGCAAAGCCGCCCAGGTTCCCGAGAAGCGGACCTTCGCGACCAAGGGCGAGCCGGCCACCGCGCGTCTACCACTGGGCCGCCGCCAAGCTGCCGGCCAACATCGTCTTCGACCCGGACCCGGCCACCGACGAGGGCGGGGCCGTGCAGGCGGGCGATGTCGCGCATCGGGGAGGCGGAAAAGGGGGTCCGGGAATCAGCGGAGGAAGCCTTCGTAATCGTGCTGCTGGAGCTGGCTGTTGATCTGCTTTACCGTTTCCAGGCCCACGCCCACGATGATGAGGATGCTGGTTCCGCTGAGGCTGCTGGCACCGCCATAACTCGCAAAGGCAACTGTTGGTACCAATGCGATCACCCCCAGGTAAAGCGCTCCCGGCCACGTCATCCGGTTGAGGACATAGCCCAGATACTGGGCGGTGGGTCGGCCGGCTCGGATTCCTGGGATGAAGCCACCGTATTTCGTCATGTTATCCGCGACTTCCTCGGGGTTGAACGTGATCGACACGTAAAAGAAGGCGAAGAAGACCGTCAATAGGAAATAGGTGATTACGTAGTAGGGGTCGTCGCCCCTGACGAAGTTACGTTCGATCCATGCCTTCCACCCCGAGGTCGAACTGGAGAACTGTGCAATGAGCTGTGGAATGTAAAGCAGCGACGATGCGAAAATGACCGGAACTACACCTGCTTGGTTCACTTTTAGTGGGATGTATGTGGATGCGTGACCGTAGGATTTCCGGCCGATCACCCGCTTTGTGTACTGCACCGGGATACGGCGCTGGGCCTGCTCGACGAAGACGACCAAGCCCACCATGACGAATCCGACGGCAACGACGCTGCCGAAGTTGATCCAGCCACCGGCGATCTTGCCGTTCTGTTTGATGGACCACAGTGTGCCGGGCAAAGTGGCTGCGGTCGAGACGAATACCAGGATCGACATGCCGTTGCCTACACCCCGGTCCGTGATCAGCTCGCCGAGCCACATCACGCAGGCTGTCCCTGCGGTGATCGTGAGCACCATGGTGGCGGTGATGAAGATCGACTTGTCCGGCACGATGTCCGAGGCGACTGGACAGCCGCTGAACAGGGCGCCGCTCCGGGCGGTTGCGACCAGGCCTGTGCCCTGCAGTACGGCGAGCGCGACCGTGAGGTAGCGCGTGTACTGGGTGATCTTCGCCTGCCCCGCCGAGCCCTCTCTTTTGAGCGCCTCCAACTTCGGGATGACGACGGTCAGCAATTGAAGAATGATGCTGGCTGTGATGTACGGCAGGATGCCGAGTGCGAACACTGCGATATGTAGCAGTGCCCCGCCGCTGAACAGGTTCAACAGACCGAGTAGACGGCTGTTGCCGGCCTGTGCTGCACTGACGCAGGTCTGGACGTTCCCGTAGTTCACCCCGGGGATCGGGATGTGTGCCCCGAGGCGGAACAGGAGGATCATGCCGAGCGTGAAGAGCAACTTATTGCGCAGTTCGGGTGTCCGGAGAACGCGGACGATCGCGGTGGGCAAGGTGCCTCCTTCGCCTCTGCGCCGGCGAGTCAGAGATGACGGTGTTGAGGGATGGCCGCATCAGTAATTTCCGACCGGGGAACGCCTCGTCGGAGTAGCAGATGGCTGCGTCAGTGCGAAGCGTGTCACGATCACAAACTCGGCACCACTTGAGTCGAACTCGACTTGCGTAAGCCAGTGGCAGCCTCAAAGGCATGGGTTGGCAGCAGGAGGTTGCACATCACATCGCGCAACTCGAGGGTTCCGTCAGGGCAATGATGTGGGTTCCCCGCACCGCGCCGTGATCTGCGCGCCTGCGCCGGACCGGACGATGGGCGGCTGAGACCTCACACGCGTCGTACCAGGAGCGTCTGACGGGCTCCGGCCACGGCGCGATCACCACGTAGCTGATCCCGGCCGATGCGCTCCTTCGTGATGCGCGACGGCACGGTCCGTTGCCCTCAGCGATCGACTGATCCGTCTGCGCCCGGAACTCCTGCGAATGGCTCGCAGGTTTTGGTACGAACGGCTGACACGCTGCGGTTCAGCGGTGAGGCGAGGCAGTCACTCCGGGTGGCGCGATCAAAAACCGTCGACTTCGACTACCGCTTCGGCGAAGTCTTTCGGGGCTTCCTGCGGCACGTTGTGGCCGATGCCCTTCAGGGTCCGGTGGGCGTACAGGCCGGTGAAGTGCCTGCGATAACCAGTGCCATCCCCGGGAGGAGTGAAGGGATCCAATTCACCGTCAAGGGTGATCGTGGGCAGCGAGATGACGGGGCTCTGGGCAAGTTGTTCTTCGAGACGGTCGTATCGGGGGTCGCCCTTGGCCAGGCCAAGTCGCCAGCGATAGTTGTGGATCACGATGGGGACCCAATCCGGATTATCGAAGGCCGCCGCAGTGCGTTCGAACGTTGCGTCATCGAAACGCCATGTCGGGGAGACGTTCTTCCAGATCAGTTTCGCGAAATCATGCGTGTACTTCGCAAGGCCGAGCCGGCCCCTTTCTGTGGCGAAATAGTACTGATACCACCACGCCCACTCGGCCTCTGGCGGCAGCGGCTTCTTGTTGCTCTCGCGGTTGGTGATCAGATAGCCGCTCACCGAGACCAGCGCCTTGCAGCGTTCCGGCCAGAGCACCGCGATGATGTCAGCCGTCCGTGATCCCCAGTCGAAGCCGGCGATGATCGCCTTGCTGATCTTCAGTGCATCCATCAGCGCGATGAGGTCGAGAGCAAACACCGACTGCTGGGCATTCAGGAACGTCTTGCTCGAGAGGAAGCGCGTCGTGCCATGGCCGCGCAGATACGGGACGATCACCCGGTAGCCCCGCGCGGCCAGCAAAGGCGCCACGTCGACATAACTGTGAATGTCGTAGGGCCAGCCGTGCAGGAGGATGACCGCGGGACCCTTGGCGGGACCGGCCTCGGCGTACCCAATGTTCAGGACCCCGGCATTGATCTGCTTCAGTGAGCCGAAGGACGTATTCCCCGGCTTGTGCATGAGGTGCGCCATCGACTCTTGGGTGCTCACGGCACCCTGTTCAGGTGGTCCTGGCGTGGCGACGAGCTCAAAGGCGGCCGCACTGTCGACGGCGCCGCAGGTTTTGCCCGTGACCGGGTGCTCACCGCCGGCGAACTGACCGCCGGCCGCCGGGGCCTGACTCTTGCCGATGTCCGCCAGGTCCGGCTTGCTCAGTTCGATGTCGGCGGCAGCCGCCTTCGTCAATGGCCTGCCGGCCCGCCTCAAGGAGCTCAAGCCGCTCCTGCGACTGGGCTGTTTCCGGAAGTCACCGGTCTGTCCGTCGGCCGTCCGGGGGAGCTCCCCGGGACCGCCGACGGTCTGTGATCCGGTCGCCGAGAAGCCACCGTGCCGTCGGCCTCACAGTGACAGCACACGGGCACGGTCGACGCCGCCGCACGCGATCCAAACCCCTTACCTCGCGCCACACTGCCCAGTGGCGCGAGCAGGGATGTCACATATATTCCGTTTTGTGGACGGTTATGAAACTGGCGGTCCTTCAAGCGCTGGTTGGGAACCGCCGTCTACGGGCGTGCCCTGCTGGGTCGCCCGGCTCACGGAATCCGATCGCGGCAAGAGCGTACGGCTTGCCGCCTGGCTCCTGTCTGAGGGGAACGATGGCTGACGAGACGTTCGCGACCCTGGATGAAGGGTGGAGCGGCGAAGGGTGTCCGGCGAGTGCGTTTGCCCGGCGGTCGTTTCTTCACGGTGCTGCCGCGGGCCTGGCCGGAGCGGCGGGCGCGGTCGCCTTGGGCAGCGGTGCGGCGTACGCCGACACAGTGGCTGTTCCCAAGATGGGACCGACATCTCGTGTGATCCCCTTCCACGGCTATCACCAGGTGGGCATCGCCACTCTGCCCCAGCAGGACGCGATTTTCGCCTCGTTCGACGTGACCGCCTCGAGCCGAGCGAAACTCACCGACCTGTTCCGCACGCTGACCTCGCGAGCCCGTTTCCTCACGGCGGGCGGCAGACCACCGAAGGCGTCCCCGACCGCACCGCCGACGGACAACGGCATCCTGGGACCCACAGTCGTGGCGGATGGTCTCACCCTGACGGTCGGAGTGGGCGCATCCCTCTTCGACCACCGCTACGGACTCAAGCCGCGCAAGCCGGTCCAGCTCGTCACGATGACTCCCTTCCGCCATGACGACCTGGACCCCGCGCTGAGCCAGGGGGACCTGCTGATCCAGATCTGCGCTGATCACCGCGACACGACGGTGCACGCACTGCTCGACATCCTGACCCACACCAAGTCCGCGATGAAGCTGCGCTGGCGCATCGACGGCCAACGTAATCCGGAGCGTCCGGTCGGTGTGCGGCGCGACTGGTTCGGCTTCAAGGACGGCATCTCCAACCCATCCGTCACCGACGACGCCCAGATGAATCAGGTGGTCTGGGTCCAGCCGAAGAGCGCCGAACCGGCCTGGACCGCGGGTGGCACGTACCAGGTGGTGCGTATCGTGCATTTCTTTATCGAGGCATGGCAGAAGGTGCCCGTTGCCCAACAAGAGCGGATCTTCGGCCGCCGCAAGGCGAGCGGCGCCCCCATGTACGCCGTGGGCGAGAACGCTCCGGAACTTTTCGACCCCGTCTACACCAACGACCCGCAGGGCCTGATCACCCCGCTGAACTCTCACATCCGCCTCGCCAATCCCCAGACTCCGCAGACCGCGGCGACCAGCACCATCCTGCGTCGCAGTTACGACTACGACCGGAGCCCCAACCTGCCGGAACTCGACATGGGGCACGCGTTCGTCTGCTTCCAGCAAGAACTCAACACCTACATCGCCATGCAGACCCGGCTGGAAGGCGAAGCACTGGTGCCGTTCATCAGCCCACGGGGCGGGGGCTACTTCTTCGCACTTCCGGGCGTCCAGGACGAGAAGGACTACTACGCCCGCCGGCTCCTGACCTGATCCGATCCCGCTGCCGGGCAGCCGTCGGCGGGATGTCGCCCGGTCCCGGACCGAACCATCGCACTGCGCACAGGAGGCGAGATGTTCTCTGCCCTGCGGACCCGAGCCGGCAGCGGCCGCCGGCGACCCGGCACGACGGTCCGGTCGGCAATCGCCGCGGGCATGGGGATCCTGTTGATCTCCTGTACGCCCAGCCCCTCGGCCAAAAAGGAATCGGCTCCTGCGCCGACTGCGCCGGCTGCCCCTGTTGCCGGCGCCAGTGGCCGCGTGTATGTCACGAACCAGCAGGACAACACACTCTCGGTGATCGACGCCCGAACCTACAAGGTCGTCGCAACCGTGCCGGCCGGCGTGGCGCCGGAAGGCCTCGCGGTCACCAAGGACGGCAAGCACGTGTACATCGCCAACAGCGGCTCTGCCCGGGTCTCGGTCCTCGACACCCGGAACAACAAGATCGTCAGAACCGTGCCGGTCGGGAAGAGCCCCACCGGTGTCGGCCTCAGCCCTGATGGCAGGTCCCTCTATGTCACCAACGGCAGGTCCAACACCGTCTCGGTGATCGACACCCGAACCAGCCGGGTGGCCGCGACCATCCGGGTCGGAAAATCTCCGGTGAACGTGGCGTTCAGTCGTGACGGTGGCAGGGCCTACGTGGCGAACGCCGGGTCGGGCAACCTGTCGGTCATCGACACCCGCACGCGCCGGGTCGCCCGGCAACTCCCCGCGGGGCGCTCCCCGGTGGGCGTGGCCCTCACCCCGGACGGCGAGTCGGCCTACGTCGCCGACGAAGTGGGAAGGAAGGTCCTTGCCATCGCAATCCGTACCGGCAAGGCGACTGCCGTACAGGTAGGCGAGGGCCCCATGGACGTGGCTATTGGGCCCGACGGCCGCTTCGCCTACTCCGCCGATCTCGGCCCGGGCAACGTATCCGTGATCGACACCGGCAACCACCGCGTCTCGGCAACCATCGCCCTGGGCCCTCCCGGCACCGACCCGTTCAACCTGGAAGTCACCAGCGGCGCTGTCTACGTCACGAACCAGGGAGCGGGCACCCTCACGGTCATCGACCCGACATCCCAAAAGGTGGTCGCCACTGTCACCCTCGGCGCCAGCCCCTACGGCGTCGCAGTGAGCTGAGCCGGCGACGCACTGCATCGTCACCATCAAGGTAGGCGTCCTGGGCGTCTGGCGGAAGCTCCTCAGCCGCTCCCCCCAGTTCGACGGAGAGGGACAGCAGTGCTGCCCGAACGACGCCAGGGCTGAGGGCGCCGACGGCCAACCGTGATGCGACAGAGCGGTCCGCCGATCGGTGCCATCACGCGAACCCGGTGAGATCGAAGCAGAGCCCGCCCAGCGCGGGCCCGAGCGGATGCTGCACGGCAACGCGCTGCGGCTGTTCCCGCGCCTGGCGGCGGCCGTCCAGACCGGCCGGACCCGGCAGTGCCCCCACAGAGCGCCTTGTGGGCGAGCCCGGTGGCGCAGGCGGCGATGCCGAGGCGAGGGCGCTGAACGCGATCTGGAGGCCCTGACCCTCGTCGTCGATGAGCCGGCCGGAGCCGACTGAGATCCGGATCACGGAGACATGCCACCGGCCGGGGCCCTATAAGTGACCCTGACCTTGAGGAAGGTCGCTGTTCACGACGGAGGTCGCTGTGGAAGACACGCCCCTGCAAAACCTGGCCGATCCGGACGGTGTCTGCTACGGATGCGGCAGCGCGCATCCGAGCGGCCTGCGCATCAGCAGCCACTGGGACGCGGACGCGGTCCATCTGGTGTGCACGCACCTGCCGGATCCCGGATTCACCGGCTGGCCCGGACTCGTGTACGGCGGGCTGATCGCGATGCTCGTCGACTGCCACTCCAACTGGACGGCCATGGCGTACCACTACCGCGCCGATGGGCGTGAGCCGGGCAGCCTACCGCGCATCGACTGCGTCACGGGGGAGCTCGGCGTGAAGTACCTGAAGCCGACACCGATGGGCGCGCCGCTCACCCTCAGGGCACGCGTCGAAGGCGAGGTGGCCCGTAAGAGCCGGGTGATCTGCGAGGTGTACGCCGCGGACGTGCTGACCGCCGTCGGCGATTCGGTGTTCGTGCGAGTGGACACCGCGCGTCTGGCGGCCGCAGCGCACGGCACGGTGGCGACGTAGCGGCACACCTTCGCCACATGCGGCTGTGTTCGCGGAGTTCCTTGACGTAGAGGCCGGTTCGGCGTGCCGGGTCGACGGCGACGGCGGAGGTGTCGACGCCGCAGGCGGCGAGTTCGGCGGTGAGCCGGGTGCCGAAGCCGTCGGAGCCGACGCGGCTGACCCGGCGGACGCCGTCGACGGTGCGTTCGGCTCCGGCGTTGGGGACGAGCTGCTGCCAGCCGCCGTAGCGGGCGAGCCAGTCGGTCTGGCTGTCGCCGGTGACGGGTGCGCCTGCGAGGTCGCGGCGGCCCCAGGGGGTGCGCCAGAGGATGTCGATGGCGCTGCCGCGCTCGATGATCGAGGTGATGTCGGCGCCCTTGTCGGGGCGTACTTCGACGGAGAGCCGGTCGTTGTGAGCCACAGGGAGGAGGTCATGGGGGTCAGCCTCCGAATCGGTGGGCGGGCAGGCCGCGTACGCCCAGGCCGCGGACGGCCAGCACGGAGCCGGCCGGGCCGGCGAGGTCGGGTCCGAGTCCTTCGCGCGCGGTGGTGACGTAGAGAACGTCGAAGTCGGGGCCGCCGAACGCGCAGGAGGACGGCTGGGCGACGGGCATCGGGACCTCGGTGAGGACGTGGCCCTCGGGGGAGAGGCGCAGGATCCGCCCGCCGCCCCACATGGCGATCCACAGACGGGCGCCCTCGGTGTTGGAGCCGATGGCGTAGGTGTAGCGGCCGAACCGGGTCCGGGCGAGGACGAGCCCGGCGACGACGGCCACAATGGCGGCGATCCACACCGGCAGCGGCAGGCCGAGGATCTGGTTCATGCCGATTGCGGTGACCATCTGTGGGGGCAGGCCGGTGACGTCGGTGCCCTTGGTGATGACCTGGGCCATGCCGAGGGCCATGCCGAGGGTGCCGAGGGTGATGATGAACGAGGGGATCTTCAGCCGGGTCACCAGGACCCCGTTGAGCAGGCCCCAGGCGGCGCCGACCGCGATGCTGACGGCGATGCCGAGCGCGATCGCGGCGGCCGCGTTCGGGTAGCCGTTCTCGGCCGGGCCGCTGACCGCCGGAGAACATCCGCACGGGCGCCTGGTAGTCGGGGACGCGGTCGGCCAGGGTGCGCAGGTACTCCTCCGCCTCGGTGCGCATCCGTTTGTTGTCGAGGACGCCGAGCCTGCCCAGCAGGCCGGCCTTAGGGTGCTCGCGGCCCAGGAACAGGTTGGCAGGGGCGGACAGGTCATCGGCGAGCGCGAGATCCTGGTAGACGGTCTCGATACCGGTGGCCCGTGCGTCCGAGGGGTTGGTGAAGTGGACCCGATCGCCGCGCACACGCAGTTCGCCGGTGTCCGGCGCGAGGGCGCCTGACAGGATCTTGATCAGCGTGGACTTGCCCGCGCCGTTGTCGCCCATCAAGGCCACGACCTCGCCGGGAGCGACGTCGAGCGAGACGTCCGCCAGGGCCGTGACGTGGCCGAAGCGCTTCGAGATCCCGGTGGCTGACAGGACGGAGGGGTTCCGCGTACGGGGCGCGGGGTGAGGGTGTCGTGTTCGACAGATGCATCACCGTGAGTCCTCCTCTCTCGGTTGGCGACTCAGATGCTCTCTGTGGGAGATGCCAGGTCGGCGGTGGTGGCGTGGCTGCTGTCCGGCTGCGGCTCGGATGCTTGCATACAAGTACGGCAGTGTGCAACGATCTTGTCGTGAAAACAGATCGGGATGTTTCCGACCGTCCCCAGGTGCTCGCGTCGGTCGGCCGAGTCCGTAAGCGGCAGCGCGCCTCCGACCGCGTGTACGAGGAGCTCGCCTCTGCCATTCGCGACCTGCGCCTTCCGCCGGGTGCGTCCCTGTCCGAGACCGAGCTCGCCGAGCAGCTGCATGTCAGTCGCACGCCGCTGCGCGAGGCGATCGCCCGCCTGGTCGAGACCGGACTGGTGTCGGTCGTCCCGCAGGTGGGCACCCAGGTGGAGCTGATCCGGCTCTACGACGTCGAACAGGCCCGCTTCGTGCGGGAGAGCCTGGAGACGGCGGCGTTCACGGTGGCCTGCGCGAATCCGGCGCGCGACGTCGCGCCGCTGCGCCACCTGCTCGCCGAGCAGGAGCGCTGCCACCAGCGGGGCGACATCGACGGGTTTTTCGCCGCAGACGAGGCCCTGCACGAGCAGATCTTCGCCCTCAGCGGCTACCTGGGCGCCTGGCAGGTGATGCAGCCGATGAAGATGCATCTCGACCGGCTGCGAAGGCTCAGCCTGCCGGAGCCCGAGACCGTCCGGGCGCTGATCGACGAGCACACGGCGATCGTCGACGCGCTCGAGGCCGGCGACGCCGCCGACGGGCACAAGTGCCTGGTCCTGCATGCCCGCCGGGCCCTGGGGACCCTCCCGGCGCTCCAGGCCCAGTACCCCGAGTACTTCACCGAATGAACCACCCAAGGAGAGCGCCGATATGACTGGCCTGACGGACTATCTCCACGCCCGAGGTCTGCTCACCCCGCCGAAGGTCACCGCTCTCACTGGAGGGGTCTCCGGCGAGACCCTCCTCGTCGAGACTCTGCCGGAGCGGCTCGTGGTGAAGCGGGCGCTCGGCCGGCTCCTCGTCGCGGGCGCCTGGGACGCCAAGCCCGAACGCGCCATGACCGAGGCGGCGGCGATCGAGCTGCTCCACGGCCTGACTCCCGATCGGACCCCCGAGCTGCGCGGCGCTGACCCGGAGCGGAACACGATCGTGATGACTGCCGCCCCCGCCGACTGGCTGCCCTGGAAGACCGTGCTGATGGGCAAGGCCCCCGATCCGACGGCGGGGACGGCGCCGACGGCGGCGGCTCTCGGCACTGTCCTCGGCATCTGGCACGACCGGACCTGGCACGACCCTGCCGTCGCCTCCCGGTTCGACGACTACGAGGCCCTCGACCAGCTCCGCATCACCCCGTTCCACACCGCGGTAGCCGCCGCGCACCCCGCGGTCGCGACTGTTGTCGAGGAGCTGGCGGACGAGCTGCGCAGTCGGCGCGACTGCCTCGTCCACGGAGACTTCTCCCCGAAGAACGTCCTGGTCGGCCCGGACGGGCTGATGGTGCTCGACTTCGAGGTCGCCCACATGGGTGCCGCCGTGTTCGACGTGGCGTTCCTGCAGTGCCACCTCGTGCTCAAGGCGCTGCACGTCGCGGACCGGGCTGCGGAGTTCGCCGAGGCGGCGGCCGGGTTCCTGGACGCCTACCGAGCCGTGGGCGCGGCCACCGGCCGCGGACCGGTGGAGCGGCTCGGCTGGCACACGGCCTGCCTCCTGCTCGCACGCGTCGACGGAGTGTCGCCGGCCGGCTATCTCCACCCCCCGACCGCCGGCCTCGTCCGCCGTATCGCCCTGGACTTCCTGGCGGCCGACGACCCGTCAGTCGAACAACTCTGGCACACGACCATGGAGGCCGCTGCATGATCATCACCGACGTCAACGCGTGGGAGGCCCTCGACTCCCGGGGAAGGCCCACCGTGGCGGCCCGGGTCGTCCTCGCCGACGGAAGCCAGGGACTCGCCCTGGTGCCGTCCGGCGCCTCGGCTGGATCGCACGAAGCCGTCGAACTGCGCGACGGAGGTACGCGGTACGGCGGGCGCGGGGTGAAGAAGGCGGTAGCCAACATCGCGACCGTGCTCGCTCCGAAGGTGATCGGCTCGACGGCTGCGGACGTGGACGGCATCCTCGCCGCCGCTGATTCGTCCCGCTCCTTCAGCACCGTGGGAGCCAACGCCGTCCTGGCGGTCTCGCTGGCCGCCCAGCGTGCCGACGCCGCGGCGCACGGGACCTCCCTGGCCCGCCATCTGGCCGGCGACAGGGGCCCGTTGCTGCTGCCGATGCCGATGATCAACATCCTCTCGGGCGGAGCGCACGCAGGAGCCGTCCTCGATGTCCAGGACTTCCTCGCGGTGCCCCTCGGCGCCACGAGTTTCGCCGAGGCGATCGAATGGGCGGCCGCCGTCCGCGACGCCGCAACCCGCATCGGGCTCGCCCGTGGCCACGCCCAGTCGGTCCTGGTGGCCGACGAGGGCGGGCTGGGACTGCCCCTCGAAGCCAACCGGGCGGCTCTCGGACTGCTCACCGACGCGATCGAAGCCGCCGGACTGACCCCCGGTACGCAGGTCGCGATCGCTGTGGACATCGCCGCCACGCAGTTCTTCCGCGACGGCCGCTACCGCCTGGCCTGCGAGGAACGGGAACTGACTGCCGAAGGGCTCGTCGCTGAGATCGCCGACTGGTGCTCCCGGTACCCGATCGTCTCCATCGAGGACATCCTCGCCGAGGACGACTGGGAGGGCTGGCAGCAGGCCACGGCCGAACTCGGCGACCGTGTCGAGCTGATCGGTGACGATCTGTTCGTCACTTCCGGCGAGCGGCTGAGGCGTGGCATCGAATCCTCGGTCGCCAACTCGGTGCTGGTGAAGGTGAACCAGAACGGATTGGTCAGCGGAGCGCGCGAGGTCGTCGACCTCGCCCGGGCTGCCGGCTACCGCACCGTGGTCTCGGCACGATCCGGCGAGACCGAGGACAGTTGGCTCTCCGACCTCGCCGTCGGCTGGCGGGCGGGACAGATCAAGGTCGGATCCACCCACCGGTCCGAGCGGACCGCCAAGTGGAACCGGCTGCTGGAACTCGAGGCGACCGAGGACACCGTGTTCGCCGGACCGTGGTCGGACGGCCGACCGGCAAAGGAGACAACGAAGTGAGCAGATTCCAAGGGCGGACCGTGGTCGTGACCGGTGCCGGTTCGGGCATCGGATACGAGATGGCACAGCAGTTCCTCGCCGAGGGCGCCGACGTATACGCCGCCGACCTGAACCCCGACAGTGTGCCGTCGGGCACGACGCCGGTGCGGGTCGATGTCACGGACGCGGAGTCGGTGGCGGCGGCCATCGCGCTCGCCGTCGACCGGACCGGTCGGCTCGACGTGCTGTGCAACAACGCCGGTGCGTCGTCCACGGCAGACCCGGTGTCCTGCACCGTCGAGGACTGGGACCGCACTTTCGCCGTCAACGCGCGCGGTGTCTTCCTCGGGACCAAGTTCGCGCTCCCCACCATGCTCGAGCACCGCCACGGAGTGATCGTCAACACGGCCTCCGCCGCCGGATTGGTCGGGCTCAAGGACAGGGCCGCGTACTGCGCGAGCAAGGGCGCCGTCATCGCCTTCACCAAGCAGGTCGCAGTCCAGTACGCCGGCACCGGGATTCGGTGCAACGCCATCTGCCCCGGCACCGTCGACTCCCCGTGGGTCGGCCGCCTGCTGGCCGCGGCGCCCGACCCCGAACAGGCTCGCGCCGCCCTGGTGGCCCGCCAGCCGATGGGACGCTTGGGGCAGCCGAGCGAGATCGCGGCGGCGGCTGTCTACCTCGCTTCCGACGATGCCGCTTTCATCACCGGAACCGAACTCGTGCTTGACGGCGGACTCGTCGCCGGCTGAGACGCCCCTTAACAGAGGAACCACCCATGAGACTCATGCGTATCGGCGCACCCGGCGCCGAGATCCCCGTGGTGCTTGCCCCGGACGGCCGGTATCTCGACCTGCGCGGCATCACCCCCGACATCGACGGCGGCTTCCTCGGCGGCGGCGGCCTGGAGAGGGCGCGTGCCGCGCTGGCCGCTGGGAGCCTCCCGGTGATCGACCTGGCCGGACAGCGTGTCGGTGCACCCGTGGCCCGGCCTGGGGTCGTGCTCTGCATCGGCATGAACTACGCCGCCCACGCCGCCGAAGCCGGAGCGGCGCCACCGGAGTACCCGGTGATGTTCTACAAGGCGCCCAACACCGTCGTGGGGCCGAACGACGAGGTGCTGCTTCCCCCCGGCTCGGTCAAGACCGACTGGGAGGTCGAGCTGGCCGTCGTGATCGGCCGCCGTGCCCGCTACCTCGATTCGCCCGAACAGGCTCTCGACCACGTCGCCGGATATGCGATCTCCAACGACCTGTCCGAGCGGGCCCTGCAGTTGGAGACCAGCGGTGGCCAGTGGTCCAAGGGTAAGAGCTGCGAAACGTTCAATCCGCTGGGCCCCTGGCTGGTGACGGCCGACGGACTGCCGGACCCGCAGGCGCTGCGTCTGCGCGCGTGGGTGAACGGTGAGGCCAGGCAGGACTCCTCCACCGCGGACATGATCTTCGACGTGGCCACGCTGATCCACCTCCTCAGCCAGGTCACCGTCCTGGAGCCCGGTGACGTCATCAACACCGGCACCCCCCAGGGTGTGGGCTTCTCCGGACACTTTCCGTACCTTGGCGACGGCGACACTGTCGAACTCGAGATCGACGGTCTCGGTCGGCAGAGCCAGAAGGTGGTCGGCGCATGACCATCCGGCTCTCCCTCGGCCACATAGACGTCTACGACGACCGCACGGCCACCTTCGCCCACCAACTCGGCCTGGGCAGCGTCCAGTTCCACACCCCGAACCTCCTCCCGGGCGAGAACGGCCACTGGAGCCTGGAGGAACTGCGCGCCCTGCGCGAGCGGTGCGACGCGGACGGGCTGGCCATCGACGGCCTCGAGAACGTCCCGCTCGCGCACTTCTGGAAGATCCAGCGCGGCCTGCCCGGCCGGGACGAGCAGATCGAGAACTATTGCAAGACCATCAGGAACATGGCGGCCGTCGGCATCGACCTGCTCGGCTACAACTGGCTGCCCACCTTCGTCTGGCGCACTGACATGGCCGTCGCCGGCCGCGGCGGCGCCATGGTGACCGCCTTCGACCTTGCCGACATCGGCGCCGGCAACGCGCTGGCCTCCTACCGGCTCTCGCCCACCGCACCGCTGGAGGAGCCGATCTCCGCCGAGCAGATGTGGGCCAGCCACCAATACTTCCTCGACGCTGTCCTGCCGGTCGCCGAAGAGGCCGGTGTGCGCCTCGCCCTGCACCCGGACGACCCGCCCGTCGACGAGCCGCTCGGCGGCGCCGCCCGCATCTTCAACTCCTCTGCCTCCCTGGTTGCCGCCCGGGAGCAGGCGAAGGCCAGCCCGTCCTGGGGCCTGGACTTCTGCCTCGGCACGGTGTCCGAGATGGGCGGCGAGGACGCGGTCAACGAGGTCATCGACACCCTCGGCCCGGTCGGCGCGATCTTCTACGTCCACTTCCGTGACGTCCAGGGCACCGTTCCCGCCTTCCAGGAGTGTTTCCTCGGCGAGGGCAACTACGATCCCGCCCGGGTCATCCGCCGCCTGCACGACGTCGGCTTCGACGGCTTCCTGATCGACGACCACGTCCCCGCCATGGTCGGCGACCCCGACACCTGGATGGACATCTCCTCCGACGCCTACTGCAGCCGCGGCCGCGCCCACGCCATCGGATACCTCCAGGGAGTGCTCAACGCCCTTGCTCTCGACTGACCGCACCGGCGTCGGATGAAAACCGAACGACATTCTCCGGGGCTGCCGGACATGCTCCCATGAATGGGTGGCCGCGGAAATATCCGTAGCCGCGCGCAGCGGGCCCGATACGGGCTCGCTGCGCGCAGGCTCGGCCGAGTGCGCTCTGAACACGCAGGTCAGCAGTCTCATGGCGGGTCTGTACTCGTCGAGAAGAATGACCAAGCGCGTGACCTCAGGGCCGCACTCATTGGCGTTTCCGCATTCGCGTGCAAACGCCTCGGGCGGCGCCGAAAGTCGTTGTCACCCACTCCAGCTGTAGATTGGCACTGGTCTTCAGGGCCCGTGAGTCCGTCGTGGCGGCAGAGCTGCACCGGGACGACATCCCGGTCCTTCTCACGACAGGGAAACGGAGGGCGCCGACGGGGCTCTGCGTCGGGTTGCTGGAGAGTCAGAAAAGTAGCTGCCCCATGGCGGCGCGTGGCCCGACTCCCGGTCGACCGCCTTCGCTCCTGACTGCTGTCCAGGCCGCCCGAGTGATGGTGATCACGGACGCCCTTCGCAGGGTGCTGCGTAGGCTTGTGCCGTTGTCGCGGTGGGGTCCGGGAGAGCGGGCGAAGCCCTCCTGCAGTCGCCTGGCGATGCGTCAGAAAAGTCAGCAAGTGGTCAGCATGAGTCCTGAAAAACCTGGGGGAAGCTGCCTGGACGTGCGACTCGTTGTAGGGTGTCGAAACAGCCCTTGACCTGCAAAAACGCAGGCAGGGAGCCTACTTGTGGGAGTGCCCCGATGTTGCGTACCATGTTCAAGTCGAAGATCCACCGTGCCACCGTGACCCAGGCCGACCTGCAGTACGTCGGTTCCGTCACCGTGGATGCCGCACTCATGGAAGCCGCGGATCTTCTGCCCGGCGAGCTCGTGCACATCGTCGACATCGACAACGGTGCCCGACTGGAGACGTACGTCATCGAGGGCGAACGCGGCTCCGGCGTCATCGGTATCAATGGCGCCGCCGCCCACCTCGTCCACCCCGGCGACCTCGTGATCCTGATCAGCTACGCGCAGGTCGACGACGCCGAGGCCCGCACGCTGACCCCGAGCATCGTCCACGTCGACGCGGACAACCGGATCGTCGCGCTCGGCGCCGATGCCTCCGCGCCCGTGCCGGGCACCGCCACCGAGCGGAGCCCGTACGCCGTGCCCGCCACCAACTGACCGTTCCACCGACAGGGAGTCCCCGTCATGGCTGAGAACACCGCGCTCGAATTCTTCGACGACCGGGAGAACGGCAATCTGATCGGCCTGGTCGACAACGTGGCCGCCGGAGTCATCGCGTACTTCGTAATGGACGGCGCCCCTGCGGCACTCGTCGCTGTGCACACCGTCGTCGAACCGGAGCACAAGGGTAAGGGCTACGCCGGAGCCCTGGTCCAGGAGTTCTACGCCATGGCGGACCGCGAGGGCGTTCCTGTCGTCCCGCTCTGCCCGTACGCGGCGAAGTGGGCCCAGAACCATCCCGACCAGGCCGCCGTGGCCCCGGCCGAGCTGGTGGAGCGGGCGAAGGAACAGCTGAAGACCCACCCGGAGCTGTCCTGATGCCCGGGACACTCGCGCTTCTGCACACCTCCCCGGTCCACGTCCCGGTCTTCGAGGCGCTGCGCGACACTGACCACCCCGGTCTCGCCCTGCGCCACCTGGTGTACGAGGATCTGCTCGCCCGAGCCCGGGATGCGGGGCCCGAAGCGGTGCAGGGGGAGATCCAGGCCCTGCTCGCGGGCGCCGTCGCCGAAGGCGCGAGCGCCGTGCTCTGCACCTGTTCGACGATCGGTGGGGTCGCCGAGTCCGCCGCGGCGACGCTCGGCGTCCCTGTCCTGCGGGTCGACCGGCCGATGGCGGCGGACGCCGTCGGCCGCGGCCGCGTCGTGGTCCTCGCCGCGCTTGCGGACACCCTGGCACCGACCCTGGCGCTGCTGGCCGAAGAGGCGGGTGATCGGGCCACGGACATCCGTACGGTGCTGGTCGAGGGGGCATGGGCGCGGTTCGAAGCCGGCGACCGTGACGGCTATCTGGAGCTGGTGGCCGCTGCCGCCGACCGGGTGACGGACGCCGACGTGATCGTGTTGGCCCAGGCGTCCATGGCCGATGCCGTCACCCGGACGGTCACGCGGATTCCGGTCCTCTCCAGTCCCCGGCCCGGGCTTGCTGCCGCGGCCGCGGCAGCGCACTGAGCCGCCGTACGGGTTCCCGTCCGGTGGCACGGAACCCGTACGTATGCTCTCGGCAGGCGCGGGCAGCTGCTCCGGGAGACGGTGGACAGGAGATCTGCCCGCACTTATGGAGCCCGAGATGACCAACCCGTATCCCGACCCCGTGCAGCCCGCGCCGACGCCCGGACCTCCGCCCGGACCGCCCTCGCCGCTGCCGGGGCCGACACCTGCCCCGCCCGTACCCGGTCCGGTGCCGCCCGGTCCTTCGCCGGACCCGATTCCCCAGCCGCCGTCGCCCAACCCCGAACCGGTGCCGGAGCCGGAGCCCACACCCCACCCCGCCGGATGACGAGTCGGGGCCGGACGGCTACTCCGTGTGCTGGGGGCCGATTCCGAGGAGGGAGTCGGCGTGTCCCGCCCCGCTCTCCTCGGCGATCGACTCCAGCGACTGGGCGTCACGCACCGGCGCGAATCGAACGGCCTCCTCGCCCGAGCTGTCGCTCCCGGCGCCGACCGTGCTGAAACCGTATACGGCGGGCCTCGGCAGACTGTTGTACGACCAGGGGGTCGAGAAGTAGTACGCGCCGGTGTCGTACAGCACCACGAAGTCGCCCTCCCGCAGCTCCGGTAGTTCCCGGGCGTGCGCCACGACGTCCCCGGCGAAACAGCACGGTCCCGCGATGTCCTGGACCAGCGGCGGACCGTCCTTGGGACGCCCCTCGGCGTCGAACGCCCCGACCCGCAGCGGCCACGACTCGGGCATGAAGACGGTACGGGTGGCGACCTGCGCGCCCGCGTGGGTGAGCGCGATACGGCGGGAGCCCGCGTCCTTCGTGTATTCCACCAGCGCCCCGATGAAGCCGTTCTTCGCGAGCAGCGACCGGCCGAACTCCGTGACCAGCCCGTACCGGCCGTCGAAGAGTCCCGGCACCGCCCCGCGCAGCGCCGCCACATAGGCGGAAAAGGTGGGCCGTACGGAGTCGTCCTCGAAGTTGACGGGCAGTCCGCCACCGAGGTCGATGCTGGTGATCTGCCGGGCACCGAGGGTCTCGTTGATCTCCTCGGCGAGTCGGTACGTCTCCGCGACCCCGGTCGCGATCAGCTCCAACGAACAGCCCTGGGAGCCGACATGGGCATGCAGCCGGGTCAGCCAGGAGTGTTCGGCGAACGCCCGGACCACACTCTCGCGCGCGCCGGGATCGTGCAGCGCCACGCCGAACTTGGAGGTCGGCGTCGCGGTGCTCATCGCGCTGATGGAGCCTCCGCCCACCTGGGGGTTGATGCGCAGCCCGATGACGGAGACCGAGCTCCGGGGCCGCAGCGAGGCGATGCGCCGCACCTCGTCGAGGCCGTCGGCATTGAGTGCCACACCGAGCGCGAGCGCCTGACGGATCTCGTCGCGCGTCTTGGCGGGGGAGTCGAGGACGATCAACGAGGGTGCGAATCCGGCGTCGAGGGCGAGCCTCAGCTCACCGGGGCTGGCGACCTCGCATCCCATGCCGCAGTCGGCGAGCAGCCTCAGCACGGGGACGAGGGACGCGGCCTTGGCGGCGAAGGTGTGCAGCACGGTGGCGGGCGTGTCGGTGAACGCGCCATGGAGGGCGGCGACCGAGTCGCGGACCCCGTCGGTGTCGATGAACCCGGCGACGGGCCGGCCCTCGCCGAGCAGCCCGGTGCCGACGGCGTGGCGGACCGCGGCGGCGACACGCGCGGAGGACGAAGGGCCCGGAGCGGGTGTGGTGAGAGGCATACGGTGAGAGTCGGTGATGGGGGCCCCGCAGGTCTCTGTCGAGCAGAACAGGATCGGCGCCGGACCTTGGCCGCAGGGCCAACGACCGTACGAATCAGGGACAAATCTAGCCGCTCAGCCGGACGGCGAGGGTGATGAGCAGCCGGGTGTCGGGGTCGTCGAGATCGACGCCGTACCGCTCCCGGGCGCGGCGCAGCCGGTACCGCAGCGTGTTGGGGTGCAGGACGAGCTGCCGGGCGGCCCGGCCGACGTCGGCCGACGCGTCGAAGTAGGCGGCGAGTGAGCGGATCAGCTCGCCCCCGGTCGCCAGGTCGGACCGTACGAGGTCGTGCACCGGTCCGCTGCCCGCTTCCCAGACCGGCCGTACGGCGTCCAGGACCCGCAGGACGTCCAGGGAGGGACCGACCTCGGCCGCCCCGGCGTGCCGCAGGGGCTCGGGCTCCCCGCCGTGCGCGGCGCGGTTGCGCAGCACCCTTACGACCAGCGTCGCCTCCTCGCAGGAGTCGGCGGCCCGCAGGGCGGTGGGCACGACGGGACCCGCACCGACCCGGACCGGCGCGGAGCCGTGCATCGACACGGCGAGTGCGTCCAACTCACGTGCAAGGCCGAGCACTTCCCTGTCCCGGCCGCGCTCGACAGGCAGCAGCACCAGCAGTCGGTCTCCGTCGCGCAGCACGCGAGCCGAGGGGTGGTACGAGGATGCCTGCAGGGCGAGTACATCCAGGACGCGGTCGGCCGACGCTCCTGCCGCGCCGTCGCGTTCGGCCACCAGGACCGCGCACGGCGCGTCCGGTGGCAGCCCCAACGACCAGGCGTGGGTGCGCCGGTCCCCACGCCCGTACAGCAGACCGCGCAGCGCATGGTTCCTCCGGCGCACGGCCCCGCTCTCGCGCAGCCGGTGCTGCACCAGGTGGGGGGCGGCGAGCTCCGCTCCGCGCCGCAGCGCATCCGCTGCCTGCGCGGAGAGCACGCGCCCGTCCGTGGCCGCCCAGATGGAGCCGAGGACTTCGGAGCCGCTGCGGACCGCGATGATCAGGCGCTCGGGGCTGTCGCCTACGGCGGCCCGGTGGATGACGTCCCGGGAGGTCCACAGGGCACGGAGGATTCCGCTGCGCCGGAGCTCGGCGACGCGCCACTCGGGAACCCTGCCGCCGAGAATCGTGGACCGGCGGACCCCGTCGGCCTCGGGGCGGGTGGCGGAGTGGGCCAGCACCCGGAAGCGGGTGTCCTCGATGGTGATGGAGCCCCCGGTGTTCTCGGCGATGGCCGAGGCGAGGGCTGCGAGCCCGCCGACTGAGGTGTCCGCCGTGATGGCCGTCTCCCCGGTACGGCCCGTCGCGGCGTAGGAGAGCACGGAACGCAGCAGGGACGCGGTGTCGGTCCAGTCGGCCCAGGCCGCACGGGCGAGCAGGGCGATGCCCGACTCCTCGGCGGCGGCCAGTACTTCGGGCGCAGCGGGCACCCCCTCCGTATCGCGGAGCACTACGGCACAGGCGCCGCGCCGGGCGGCCTCACGGACCGGGCCCGCCGCATCGGCGGAGGAGGCCGGCGGGCCGACGGCCAGCACGATGCGCTGGTCGAGCGGCTGCACCGGTCCTTCGTCACCGACGGCCACACCGCGGACGCCGACGTCGTGGTCGGCGGGCGCGAGCAACAGACGGAGTGTGCCGCCGTCGTCGAAGGCCAGGATCTCGCGGAGCGTGACCCCGGATTGCGGCTCCCGCTCCGGCTCGGGCACGTCGCGCCTCGTCATGGGAACCGAGCATACGAGCGACCGGCCGATGGCAGGAGTGCGCCCGGTGTCCGGTCGGCGAGGGGCGCCCGATCCAGGCTCCACGAGGGGCGGTTACCCGGATTCGATCATTGGTCACTCGGCTTCCGGGTCTGGGAAGCACCGGTGGCCAAGGACACGGGTCCGGCCCGGCGGCCGGTCTCGCGCGGACGGATCTGTGCCGGTACGTCGACGGTGTCGAGAAGGTCTCCGCCCGCGGCCGCACCGCCGTCACCCCGGCCTCGCTCGGCGTGCGCGCGGACGGCCGCGGCCACCGGGTGACCGCCGAGGCCGCGGACCGTACGGACGCCATCCGCGACCCCGCGGTCCGCGCCCTGGCCACCGAGACGCTCACCTGGACCGTCGAGGCGGCCGGGCACCGGTAGGCAGCAGCCGTGGCCCCGGCCGTCAGGCGATGATCGGGACCACGGCTTCCGGCGTCAGCATCCGGAACGTGAACGACTGGTGGAAGTAGAGCCGGATGTGCGTCGCGTCGTGGTCCCGATAGCCGATGGACAGATCCTGGCCCAGGCGCAGTTCGAAGTCGCCACCGCGGGTGGACAGCAGCACACCGCCCGCGACGGCGGGCGCCCAGAGGATCTGGTCGTCCAGCAGCCGAGCGAGATGCGTGGCCACCGGATAGCCGTGGTCGGACGTCTCGGTCGCCTCGGTGAACGCGTCGGCGCCGAGCAGCAGCCGGTACGGCCCGTCCACACCGGCCAGCCGCAGCTGGGTCAGCGCCTGGCTCACCGTGGCCGGGTAGTCGCGCGCATCGGCGGGCAGCGGCAGCGGAGCGTGCGAGGAACCGTCGCGCAGGCCGGTGATCCCGGCCGCCGCGTACCCGTCGATGACGGCCATGTCCTCGGCGAACGCACAGGTCCGGGCGGCATCCTTGACGGGCTGCCAGTCACTGTCGTCGGAGCCGCGCTCGACATCGTCCACGGTGGCCCGGGTCACCGTGAACGGCACCCGCCACTCGATCACCGGCACCGAGGTACGGGCCCGGGCGATGACATCCGGCGTCGGCGGGTCGATGTCCCGCAGATGCCCGTCACCGACTGCCGAGAACGACGGTCCCTCCGGATCCGTCACATCGATGACGCGACGGCCCGCCAGATGACGGCTGAAGGTGCGCCGGGCCTCCTCCTCGATCTGGTCCCAGGCGGCTTCCGTGACGGGGGCGAGTTCGCGGTGGAGGTTGTTCATCACTGGGCGCTTTCTTGCAGGCTGCCGATATGCAGCGAACCGTCCCGAGCATCCGCCGGAACCGCGATCTGAGCGACCGGCGCGGACGCCGGCTGCGGCAGGGATTCGGTCCCGGACAGGACGGGGGACGGCGGCGGGGCGTCGAAGAAGTCGGCGCTGGGGGCGTAGAAGAGGGTGCCGGTGACGGCGGTCGAGAAGTCGAGAATGCGGTCGTACGTGCCCGGTGGATTTCCGAGGAACATATTGCGGAGCATCTGTTCGGTCACGTCCGGATCGGCGGCATAACCGATGAAGTACGTGCCGAACTCGCCCTGTTCGAAACTGCCGAACGGCATGTTGGCACGCAGGATCTCGCGCGCGGTGCCGTCAGGCGCGGTGAGGGTGTTCAACGCGACATGGGAGTCAGGGGGTTTGACGTCGTCGGGCAGCTCGACGTCGTCCTGCTTGGTGCGGCCGATGACACGCTCCTGTTCCTCCGTGCTCAGCGTGTTCCAGGACGCCAGGTCGTGGAGATACTTCTGCACAATGACGTAGCTGCCGCCTGCGAAGGCGGGGTCGGCCCCTGAGCCCACCAGCGCCGCCGTCTGCGCATCGGCGCCGATCGGGTTCTCCGTCCCGTCCACGAAACCGAGCAGGTCCCGGTGGTCGAAGTAACGGAACCCCTGCGTCTCGTCGACGACCGTCACCGCCCCGCCGAGCCGGCCGAGCAGTCGGGCGGCCCACTCGTAACACACGTCCATCCGCTCGCCCCGGACGTGGAACAGCAGATCGCCCGGGGTGGCGGGGGCGTGGTGGCGCGCGCCGTGCAGCTCCCGGAACGGATGGAGCGAGGACGGCCGGGGCCCCGCGAACAGCCGGTCCCAGGCGTCCGAGCCGAACCCGGTCACACAGGCCAGTCCGGCATTCGGCACCCGGAAGTCGATGGAACGGGCGAACGCCGCAAGGTCCGGCAGCACCTCGCGTACGGCGCTCTCACCACCGGATTCGATCGTGGCGACCAGGATCAGGGCGGCGGTGGTCAGCGGAGCGACGACGGGCTGGGCGGCGGCCGGGTCCGGGACGGCGTCGGGCATGCGGCGGCTCCGAGTGGGTGGTGGCGACAGCTCGGCTGGGGCATCCCGGTGGTGCGGGACGCCGACGGTACTCGCTGCTACTTACGCATACGTACGGCCCCGCCGCACCCCGCGGTGACCCGACCGGGCGACCGCCGCCCCCGTCAGCCGGTGGAGACCTCCGACCGGTCGCCGCCCCAGAGCGTGTGGAACGAGCCGTCACGGCCGGTACGCCGATAGGTGTGCGCTCCGAAGAAGTCCCGCTGCCCCTGTGTGAGCGCCGCGGGCAGCCGGTCGGCGCGCACCCCGTCGTAGTACGAGAGCGCGGCGGCGAACCCGGGGGTCGGCACCCCTTGGCGCGCCGCCTCGGCGACCACCGTCCGCCAGTCGTCCTGCGCCGCACCGATCTCGGCGGCGAACTGCTGGTCGGAGAGGAGGCTCACCAGCCCGGGGCGCGCGTCGTACGCCGCGCGGATCCGGTCCAGGAATGCGGCCCGGATGATGCATCCGGCCCGCCAGATCGCCGCCACCCCACCGAGATCGATGTTCCAGTCGTACGCCTCGCTGCCCGCCCGGATCTGGTGGAACCCCTGCGTGTAGGAGACGATCTTGGAGGCGTACAGCGCCTGTTCGACCTGGTCGGCGAAGGCTGCCGCCCCTGCCCCGGTGAGGGGGACGGCCGACGGCCCCGGCAACTCCCGTGCGGCCTCGCGGAGATCCGCGTGGCCCGACAGGGAACGGGCGAACACCGCCTCCGCGATACCGGAGACCGGCACCCCCAGATCCAGCGCGATCTGCACCGTCCAGCGGCCCGTCCCCTTCTGCTCGGCGCGGTCCTGCACGATGTCGACGAAGGGCTTCCCCGTCGCTTCGTCCGTATGGGCGAGGACCTCGGCGGTGATCTCGATCAGATACGAGTCGAGGCGGCCGGTGTTCCAACTGCGGAAGGTCTCGGCGATCTGCGCGGGGGAGTAGCCGGCCACCCGGCGCAGCAGGTCGTACGCCTCCGCGATCAGCTGCATGTCCGCGTACTCGATGCCGTTGTGGACCATCTTCACGAAATGCCCGGCGCCGTCGGGGCCGATGTGTGTGGTGCACGGGGTGCCGTCCTTCGCCTTTGCGGCGATCTTTTCCAGCAGCGGCCCCAGGGATTCGTACGACTGGGTGGAGCCGCCGGGCATGATGCTCGGCCCGTTCAGCGCACCCTCCTCGCCGCCCGAGATACCGACACCGACGAAGTGGATCCCGCGCTCCCGTAGCTCCTTCTCGCGGCGGCGGGTGTCCTCGAAGTGGGCGTTGCCGCCGTCGATGATGACGTCGCCCTCCTCGAGCAGCGGGGCGAACTCCTGGATCACGGCGTCGGTCGGATCGCCCGCCTTCACCATGATGACCAGCCGACGCGGCCGCTCCAGCGCCGCCACGAACTCCTCGGGTGTGCGTGCGGCGACGAAGGTGCCCTCGTCGCCGAACTCCTTGACCAGGGCATCGGTCTTTGCGGACGTACGGTTGTGCACCGCGACCGTAAAGCCGTTGCGGGCGAAGTTCCGGGCGAGATTGCCGCCCATCACCGCGAGTCCAGTGACGCCGATCTGCGCAGTGCCGCTCATCTGTGTGCTCCTGCAATCTGTCGAGGATGCCGGGATGACCAGTATGGATACGGGACGCGGGCATGGCCTGTTCACCGCGCCGCGCTCCGTTCACGCCGCCGCAGCAGAACGCCCGTAGGGTCGGGGGAGGCGCCGGCCGGACCGGGCCGGTGGAACAGGGCTCTTCTGCGGGGGACAGGCCTCGCCCGTCCCCCGCCGCTGGACGCGGTGGCCCAGCACCGCTCTGGTTCTGTCGCGGCGGAACCCGGGCGCGGTCTTTCTGGGATCCAGCGTCTTCTGCAGGCATCGACCCCCGCCGATGAACTGCGATCCGAGGTACACCCGTTCCGTGCGTGACAGGTGGGTTCTCGGCTGAACCCTTGTCATCATCCTTTGTCTGCCCATAAGTTGACCGATTGCGACGTGTCCTACAGCCAGTGGGGGAGCCAAGTCATGGCCGCGAACGGACGGCACCGCAAATACCAGCCCAGCCGCATCAACCGTGCCTCGCTGACGGTCACGGCAGGCGGGGCGGGCATCGCGCTCCCGCTCATCAGCGCAGCTTCGGCGGGCGCCGCGTCAACGGATGTCTGGGAGAAGGTCGCCGCCTGCGAGTCCACCAACAACTGGCACATCAACTCGGGCAACGGATACTTCGGCGGGCTGCAGTTCACCCGGTCGACCTGGGCGGCCTACGGCGGCACCGCCTACGCGCCGCGCGCCGATCTGGCCACCAGGGAACAGCAGATAGCCATTGCGGAGAAGGTACTGGAGGCGCAGGGCCCCGGTGCCTGGCCGACCTGCTCCACCCGGGCGGGCCTGACACGGGGCGGCGACGCCCCCGACGTGAAGCCGCAGGCGGAGCGGACCGGCGGTCCCGTCGACACCTCGTCGAAGGGGACTCCCACCCCGAACAAGGCGAAACCGAAGGCCGAGAAGGTACCCGCGCCCGCCACGCCGACCACGGTGCCCGGCAAGCGCGAGTCGTACACCGTTGCGGGTGGCGACTCGCTCTCCGCGATCGCGTCGACCGAGCATGTGAGAGGCGGCTGGCAGCATCTCTACGCGGCCAATCGCAAGGTGGTCGGCGACGACCCGGACCTGATCTTCCCCGGCCAGCGGCTCACCCTGGACGCGACCCGGACCCCGAAGCCCGCTTCGAGGACCGGCCTCAAGCCGGGCGCGTCCACCGGACCAGAGCAGAAGACGAAGCCGCGTCGGCAGGCGGAACCGCAGCACGAACAGGCGGAACCGCGGCACCAGGCGGCGAAACCGCACCGCACGACAGAGCCGAAGACGCACCAGGCCGCAGAGCCCCAGCCCAGGAAGACCGAGCGGGCCGAGAAGCACTCCGGGCTCACCGCGCCGGTGGCGGCGACCCGCATCGGCACTTCGTACCACCAGGCAGGTTCGTGGGCCAGTGGCTATCACACGGGCATCGACTTCCCCGTCCCCACTGGCACCTCGGTCAAGGCGGTGGCCTCCGGAACGGTCGTGTCGGCGGGCTGGGCGGGACCGTACGGCTACCAGATCGTCATCCGGCACAGCGACGGCAAGTACAGCCAGTACGCGCACCTGTCCGCGCTCCATGTGCGCGAGGGCAAGCACATCAGCGGCGGTCAGCGCATCGCCCGCTCGGGCTCCACGGGCAACGTCACCGGACCGCATCTGCATTTCGAGATTCGTACCGGCCCCGGCTACGGCTCCGACATCGACCCCGTGACCTACCTCAGGGCGGGCGGCGTCAGCGTCTGAACGCTGCCGGGCGGCTGCGCGGGGTCATCGGGCTCGGCGGCCGACAGGGCACGTCGCCTTGAACCGGTGCGCGGCCGCGGCGCAGGGCCGACCCCCACCCGCCCCGCCCGACGACTGCCCAGCGTCACCGGAACCGTCACCGGCGGCGGGAGCAACGATGGAATCGAGTCGGCAGCGGCCGAGTTGGACACCGCGGGCGTGACCCGGGCATGCTCCGCCTGCGGCTTATGCCCGGCCGGTGTCCCCGCGAACTCCACCGCACCGGCGGACTCGGCGGCACTCTCCGCGCCCGCCGCGGCAACCCCGGCATCCACCTCCGACACATCCGCGCCGATACCCTGGACCCGCTGCCTCTCGAGCTGCTCCGCGCTCATCCGCTCCGTCGTCAGCATGATCAGCCCGCCCGCGGCCACCACGCCGCACGCCAGCGCCAGCACCGTGCCCGCCGTGCCGTGCCGGAACTCCTCGCCGAACAGCGTGATGCCGACCGCCGCCGCGATCACCGGGTTCACGACGGTCACCGTCGCGAGCGGAGCGGTGAGGCCGGCGCCTCGGTACGCGGCCTGGGACAGCAACAGTCCGGCCCCTGCCAGCGCCGCGATCACCAGGAGCGAGGGCAGTCCCGCGCCCACGGCACCCGACGTCCACTCCATCGCCACCGTCTTCGTGAACACGGAGGCGATACCGAACGCGACACCCGCCGCCCCGGCCAGCACCACGCTCCGTACCACCGGCTTCTGCACGCCCTTCGAGACCACGAGGAGCAGCGCCACCGCACCGAACGTCACGGTCGCGAGCATGAACTGCTCCGGCCCGTCCAGTGTGTGCGATTCGCCGCTGCCGGTGAGCGCGAGCAGACCCGCCAGACCGACCGTCGCCATGATCGCGCCGCGCCAGGCAGTCGACCCGGCCCGGCGGCGTACGAAGAGGGCAGACATCGGCAGGGCGAAGACGATCGTCAGCGCACCGAGCGGCTGCACCAGGCTGAGCGGGCCGTACGCCAGTGCCAGCACGTGCAGCACCGCACCCACACCGTTCAACGCCACCGCCACCCACCACACGCGGTTGCGCAGCGGGGTGAGCGAGCGGCCGTCTCCGGCCGTGGCGACGCGCTCCTGGACGATTGCCCCGGCCGCGTACGCGACCGCGGAGACCAGTGACAGCAGCACCGACAGTGCGAGGAAACTCATGTGCACCACGATGGCCCTTCAAAGCCGCCGAGTCGTCGTCCTTGAGACTGCGATCCGACGTACTGCTTTGGTAGTACGGCAGTGGTCCGCGTGTCCTCCTCCCGACGGTAGTCCTCCTCCCGACGGGCCTCAGGACGATCATCCCGCAGCGATACGGTGAACGGCGAGCCGCGGTACCCGGGATGCCCGCGATGTCACCAGGAGTGATCGATGGAACCCGCGCAGGAACAGCGCACGGAGCAGTCGCACGCGGCCTCAATGGGCGGCTTCTTCGCCCTGCGCGGCACACCGGTGCCCGGTGGCGCTCACCGCCCGCTGGCGCGGCTGTACGCGGGGGAGACGGCATCGCTCACAGCCCGTATCGACGCGGTCGCCGCCGCGCTCCGTACCCCGGAGCGCAGAGTGGCCGCGTCCGTCGCTCACCTGGGCCTGGCCGCCCGTCTCTGGTCGACCGCCCTGGGGCCGGCGGCCATCGGGGGCCGCTTCCCCGATCTGTCCCCCGGCACGCTCCATTGGGACCCGCGGCGCCCCGCCCCCGACGACCTGTGGCACGAGCCGGTCGCCACGCTGCCCGGCACCGCGGACCGGATCCGCGAGGTCGTCCAGTTCGGCCATCTCGTACCCCTGGCGGAGGCGATCCGACAGGACGGACACCTCGCTCCGCGGCTGCTCTGGGGCAACGCGGGATCGGCCCTGGCCGGAGCGCTCCGCGAACTGATCGCCTGGGCACGGACGCAGCACCGCCCGGACGTCGCACAACGGGCCCGCGCCCTGGTCGCCGAACTCTTCGACCACCCGGATCTGCGCACCGCCGGCTCCCCGCACACCGCCGCCTTCCGTAGACGCAGCTGCTGTCTCTACTACCGGTGCCCGGGCGGGGGCCTCTGCGGGGACTGCGTCCTCGACCAGAAACCGGGACCCTCTGCGCCGACGCCGACGAGCTGACCGTTGCCGTGACCAACGGCATGGGCGAGGGCATCCAGGCATCCCTGCTCACCTCGACCTGGCCACCGGCCGGGTCAGGGGCTCTCCCCGCAACAGGACCTGAAGGCTGTCCACCGGGCCGTGGCCGGGCTGCGACCGGGTCAGCTGCTGAGCTCGAACTCGGCCCGGATCCGCTTGCCCACCGGCACCCGCTCGGCGGTCAGACGGTCGCACAGGGCGACGACGATCTCCATGCCGTGACCGCCGAGGCGGCTCGGGTCGGGGGAGAAGAGGACGGGAAGCGCCGTGCTGCTGTCGTAGACCGTGACGCTGATCCGCTGCGCGGTGCCCTCAAGCTCCAGCAGGTAGGGGCCGTGGGTGTACCGGTCGGCGTTGGTGACCAACTCACTCACGGCCAGCATCAGGTCGTTACGCGTGTGCTCGCCCAGCACCGCCAGCCATTCCGTGGTGAGCCTGATCAGAAAGCGGTCGGCCAGTGCGCGTGCCTGTGCGATGCATCCCGGCTCACCACCGAACACTTCGGCGATGTGCAGTGCCTCGGTGGGCCAGTGACCCGGATGCGGGTCGTCCGGCCGGGAGAGGGCGTGTTGGTTCATCAGCTCCAGCCAGGGCGCAGCAGGGGAGGTCGGTGACCTTTTCTTCGCGATTCATCTACCCGTGTCATGAGATCCCACTCCTGGGAATGACGAGGGTGGTCAGGAGCGGCCCGGCAGTCGTACGACCGTCACGAAGAACTCGTCGATCTGGCGCACGGCCGCGATGAACTGATTCATCGACCGGCTTGCTGACATAGGCATTGGCACGCAGTTTGCAGCTGCGCTGGATGCCCTCCTCGGCGGAGGACGTGGTGAGCACGACCACCGGAATGAGCGCCGGCTCCGGGGCGTTCTTGATCTTCTCGAGAACCCGGCGGCCGTCCTACCGGGGCAGGCTCAGGCTGAGCAGGGCCTGCATCCGCTTGGCCCCGTCGACCGCGAAGTCGATGTCCTGCTTGCCCCGCGTCCAGCTCCTCGCCGTACCGTTTCTCCAGGAGCCGGCAGAACGACGCCACCTTGCGCAGCGGCTCCTGGAGGTCGTGCGAGACGACGTAGGCGAACTGCTCAAGTTGGCCGGAACCGCTTCCGGCTCCAGGTGCGAGCGGGCGGCGTCGACGGCGGCCACGGCATCACGCAGGCGACGCACGGCCGGTTCGAGCGGAGAGCGACCCATGGCGGAATGCTCTTCTCGCGATCCGTACCGCGGTCAGGCCTCCACGGACATTCCCGCGCGCAGCTGTTGGACGATCCGCGCCAGCAACCGCGAGACATGCATCTGCGAGACGCCGAGCTCGGCGCCGATCTGGGACTGCGTCATCTCCTGCCCGAACCGCATCTGCACGATCCGCCGCTCGCGGTCGTCCAGCTTCTCCAGCAGCGGCGCCAGCGCGTGGAGATTCTCGACCGTCTCCAAGCCGGGGTCGGCCTCACCGAGGAGTTCGGCGTACGACCGCTGCTCCTTGCTCGACTCCGTGTCGGCGGAGGGGGTGTCCAGGGAACCGGCCGAGTAGCCGTTTGCGGCGATGAGGCCTTCGATGACCTCTTCCTCGGGAACGTCGAGACGGGCGGCCAGCTCCTTGACGGTGGGGTCGCGGTCCAGCTCGGCCGAGAGTTGCTCCTTCGCCTTCGCGAGATCGACACGCAGCTCCTGGAGCCGACGCGGTACATGCACCGACCAGGTGGTGTCCCGGAAGAAGCGTTTGATCTCGCCGACGATGTACGGCACGGCGAATGTGGCGAACTCGACGTCACGGGAGAGGTCGAACCGGTCGATCGCCTTGATCAGACCGACCGTGCCGACCTGAACGATGTCCTCGGTGTCGTCACCGGCCCGGTTGCGGAACCGGGCCGCGGCGAAGCGCACCAGCGAGAGATTCATCTCGATGAGGGTGTTGCGCGCGTACTGGTATGAGTGCGTGCCCTCTTCGAGCACCTGGAGCTTGTCGAGGAACAGCTTGGACAGCTGGCGCGCATCCTTCGGAGCGACCTTTCCGGTGTCCTCGATCCAGGGCAGCTCAGCATCTGCGGCACCGGTGAGCGCACCGGTCGCCTGGCGCAGTGTTCCTGCTCCGCTGATCTGCTCCGACGCGGTCACCATGTCGTCGCCCTCCCTGTTTTCTGGATGTATCGAGCGGCGTCTGCCCCGCTTCCCCCGAGTAATGCGCGAAGATCCGGATTTCCTTTCGCCGGCCCGGACACGGCACCCACTGTTGCCCCCTATGTGTGCGCGTATGTGTGCGCGGTCCTGTCCTGGGTCCTGTCCCCGAACTGCCGACGTCGCACGGGTCCATGGCGTCCCCTCCAGCGGCCCGCCGTGCCGCCCTGCGCACCCGGATGGAGCAGCGCGGCGGACATGGCAGACTTGAGCGGGGCGTTCGGCCCGAAGAGCGGCGGCTTCGCGCAAGCCCGCAGCCGGGCCTCAGCCCCCGTGGATACCAGTCCTCGTGAGCCCGCTACGGCAATGCGGCGGGGGCCGCCGAGAGATCCCGGCGGCATGACTGACAGAGGAACGGCAATGACGGTGACAGAGGACAGCGCGGAGTTCGCTCCCGGTATCGAGGAGTTCGGTCCCGGTATCGACCCGGAGCGGCTGGCCGTCTGCCTGAGCGTGCTCGACGAACTCGACACCATCGAGGTCGACCACCCGGACGCCATCGCCGTGCGCCGCGCCACCGCCGGTATCTACCGGACCGTGAAGCAGCGCCGTCGTCAGGAGCGCCGGGCCGCCAAGACCGCGCACGACAAGGCTGTCACCGAGGCCACCGCCACCGGCTCGGCCGACCGCATCGACGACGAGACTCAGGGTGTCCTGCCGTCCTCCTCGGCCAGTGCCGAGATCGCCGGGATACTCCAGCGGCCCCGCTCCTGCTACATCTGCAAGACCCGGTACGTCGAGGTGGACGCCTTCTACCACCAGCTCTGCCAGCAGTGCGCCACGGAGAACCGGGACCGCCGCGACGCGCGGACCGACCTGACGGGACGCCGGGCGCTGCTCACCGGCGGCCGGGCCAAGATTGGCATGTACATCGCGCTGCGGCTGCTGCGTGACGGCGCGCACACCACCATCACCACCCGCTTCCCCAACGACGCGATCCGCCGCTTCAAGGCGATGCCGGACAGTGACGAGTGGATCCACCGGCTGAAGATCGTCGGCATCGACCTGCGCGACCCCGCCCAGGTCGTCGCGCTCGCCGACTCGGTCGCCGCCGAGGGGCCGCTGGACATCCTGATCAACAACGCCGCGCAGACGGTTCGCCGCTCCCCGCAGGCGTACAGCGAACTGCTCGGCGCCGAGTCCGCACCGCTGCCCGCGGGTGAACTCCCCGCGGCCGAGGTCATCGGCACCTTCGGCAGCGGCTCGGTCGACCGCGTCGCCGCCCTGCCCGCCGCCCGCAAGGAGGGGCTGAGCGCGCAGGACGTCACTGAACTGGCCCTGGTCACCGGATCCGCCTCGCTGGAACGGATCGCTGCGGGCACCGCGATCGACGCGGGCGGTCTCGTACCGGACCTGCATCACACGAACAGCTGGATCCAGACGGTCGAAGACGTCGAGCCGATCGAGCTGCTCGAGGTCCAGCTCTGCAACTCCACCGCGCCGTTCATCCTGATCAGCCGGCTCCGTCCCGCGATGGCCGCGACGGCAGCCAAGCGCGCCTATGTGGTCAATGTCTCCGCGATGGAGGGCGTGTTCAGTCGCGGCTACAAGGGCGCGGGCCACCCGCACACCAACATGGCCAAGGCGGCGCTGAACATGCTCACCCGCACCAGCGCCCAGGAGATGTTCGAGAAGGACGGCATCTTGATGACCGCCGTCGACACGGGCTGGATCACCGACGAGCGCCCGCACCCCGACAAGATCCGGCTGGCCGAGGAGGGCTTCCACGCCCCGCTCGACCTGGTCGACGGCGCTGCGCGGGTCTACGACCCGATCGTGCGCGGCGAAGCGGGCGAGGACCTGTTCGGCTGCTTCCTGAAGGACTACGCGCCGGCCGGTTGGTAGACCGGTCCGTTGTCCGAAAGTGACTGAGCGCACACGTTCCATCGAGCGGGAATGCGCTCATTTGGTTAGGCTGAGGTGAACGGACGCCACCCGGGGATCCACAAAACTCCCCGGGCCGTCCTGGAACAGGCTTGTAACCAGGCCGCCGTTCCGCCCCACGCCCGGCGCCACCGCGACCGAACTGTTCCTGCCCCCACCCCATATGGGTGGTCGATGTCCGGAAATGAGGCCGGAGTGTCGGCGACGCCCGGGGTTACGCGACACAAAGGAGTGCGCGGTGACACCAGAACTGACGAAGCAAGAGAAGCGACCGGCAGAGCGACAGGGAGAGCGGGCCCGTCGGCCCGAGAAACTCCAGAACCTCGAAGTCTGGGCCAGGTCCGCGCCGATCCGGCTGGCCGGCTACGAGGACGACCTCGCCGAGCCGCACATCCTGCCCGGCATCGACTGATCGACGGGCCCGGCTGCGCGCCCGCCCGACGTCCGCGACGCTCGTCAGCCAGGGAGCCCCGGCCTTCCGGCACAACGGAGGTCCGGGGCTCCGGCGTGTCCCGGCCCGGTCACCGCACCGGGCGGCGTCCAGGTAGCCCTAGGGCCCGGGTCCTCAAGGGGGCGTGGTCGGGCTGATGCGGGCGGGGGCGAGGCACACCGGTCTGATGAATTCCCGCACATAGGTGCGGCGCCACCAGTTCCCGGTGGCACGCAGCTCGCGCCAGGTCGTGTACCGGTAGCGGTACACCCTGGCGCGGATGTACGTGGGCGGGGTGCCGGGGAACGGGTTGTGGCGCAGCAGCCGCAGTGTGTCCCGGTCGTTCTCCAGCAGCCGTTCCAGGAACGGTCCGAACCAGGGATGGGCGTACGCGGGCGAGAGCGCCGCGAACCACATCAGCCAGTCCAGGCGCAGGTGATAGGGAGCGAACTGGCGCGGCAGCCTCCGCGGATCACCCGGCTTGCCGCGGAAGCCGTACTCCTGCCAGACGGTGTCGGGGTGGAGGACCGTCTCGTCGGTGCCCTCGACCGCGATCTCGAGCCGGACCCGGCTGATGCTGCCGAACGCGCCGTACGTGTTGACGAGATGCAACGGATCGAAGGAGCGGTTCATCACCTGGCGGCGGGAGATCAGATTGCGCGCCGGACGGTAGCTGAGGGCGACCACCAGCGCGGTGACGGCGATGACCACCACGTCGTACCAGAGCGGCGGCGCCGACTGCGCGGGCTGCGCAGCGAACAGCGACCAGTCGACGGCGGACAGGGCGAGAGCGATGGTCACCCAGTTCAGCCAGGCGAAGTTCCCGGAGAGCACCAGCCACAACTGGGTGACGATCATCAGTCCCGCGGCCGCACTCGCCACCGGCTGCGGGGTGAAGAGCAATACCGGGACGAGGAGTTGGGTGACGTGGTTGGCCGCCACCTCCACCCGGTGGACGGGCCGGGGCAGCCGGTGGAAGAACCAGCTCAGCGGTCCCGGCATCGGCTGGGTCTCATGGTGGAAATACAGACAGGTCAGCTTGCGCCAGCACTCGTCGCCCCGGATCTTGATCAGCCCGGCGCCGAACTCGACCCGGAACAGCACCCAGCGCAGCAGCCACAGCACCAGCACCGGCGGAGCCGTGTCCGCGTTGCCGAGAAAGACGGCGAGGAAGCCGGTCTCCAGGAGCAGCGACTCCCACCCGAAGGCGTACCAAACCTGGCCGACCTGGACGATCGACAGATACAACGCCCAGGGCAGCAGCCACAGCAGCATCGCCGCCCAGAGCGGAACGTACGAATCCACCCCGGCGATCAGCGCGACCGCTAGCGCGCAGCCGGTCCAGGCGACGGCCGCGAAGAACCGGTCGGAGTAGTGGAGCCGGAAGAGACCGGGAGCGAGCCGCCAGTCCGTTCGCCGCAGGAACTCGGGCACGGGCAGCATGCCACGTTCGCCGATCAGCGCCCGGAACTGGAGGGCGGCGGCGAGAAACCCGACCAGATAGAGGCAGGCCAGAGCCCGCTGGAAGATCAGCCGGCTGAGCCAGTAGCCATCTGCGGTGAACCATTCCATCACTTCCAGTATCGACGCTGCCGAGCGACTGAGAGGGGCGCCCATTTTGTGAGCCCCTCTCAGTGCTTCAGCCCTCCGACACGATCCGTCCCAGCGTGGTGCCGAGCCGGTGCGCGTACCACCGCTGGAGCACCGGCACGAGGGGTCCCGCCATCCTGCTGTACCAGCGGGCCGGACGGGAGAACGCCAGCACCGTGAACCACACCGTCCCGTCGTCTGCCAGATCGACCACGAAGCACTCCTCGCCGCGCTCGGGGTGCCGGTGCCGGGTCCCGTACGCGAAGCCGATGCGCGCCTTCTCGTACGCGGTCCAGACGACTTCGCACGGCGCGGTGAACCGGAACGGACCGAGCCCGATCGACACCCGCACGGAGGTTCCGGGCTCGGCGCGAGCCGTCGACGCCCGCACCCGGGCGCCGGAGGTGCGGTGCATGCGCCAGCCGGTGACGGCTGCGCCCGCCGTCTCGAAGTCGGCCCGGCCGCGGCCCACCGCGACCCGGTGGTGGAGATGGTGATAGCCGTCGGGGAGCGGGCCGAGCCGGGTGGCCCCGACCTCCGGGTACGTGAGGGTGCTCATGACGTCCTGCCTCCGTGGTCGGTGAGAAATGGGTCGGTGAGAAACGGGACGGTGCCCGAGCCCGAAGCCGAAGAGAGTGTGCCCGGAGCGCTCGGCGACCAGGGCGAGGGCGGCGACCGACGGCGTGACCAGGGCGGTGAGCAGCGCGATCTCGGCGGGTGCGGCACGGTGAGTTGTGGCGGACTTGACCTTACGGAGCAGGCGGGGCGGCGCGTGCAGGGCGAGGAGTGCGACCCCGAGCGCGTAGCAGGCGGCGAGAGCTGTCGCGGGGCCACCGCGTGGCAGCCAGAGGGAGACGGCGCCGGGTGCGGCGAAGAGCGGCCACAGGCGGCGGGTCCGGTCGAGCTGGGGCGCGCCGGTCAGGCGCAGACCGACGGGTACGACGACCAGCATGCCCAGCATCACGATCGTGTCGACCAGTACGGACATGCCGCAACCCCGCCTTGAACGCGTTCAAGTAGCTTTCCGTGCCGACTCTAGGAGCTTTCTTGAACGCGTTCAAGGTGGCTGCGGCGAGGGAGGGGGTGATCGTGGCGCCGTACGCCTGTTTCGACCAGGGTCAGCGGGGGTGAGCAAGGATTCCTGGGTCAGCGCGGGAGGGCCACCCGGAACGCCGTGTGTCCCGGCCGGCTCACGACATCGGCCGTGCCGCCGTGGGCGGTCACCACCGCGCGGACGATGGCCAGGCCGAGCCCGGTGCTGCCGGTGGACCGTGAGCGGCTGGGGTCGGTGCGGACGAAGCGCCCGAAGATCTCCGGCTGCAGTGCGTCGGGGATGCCCGGCCCGTTGTCCGTGACGGTGAGACGGACCTCGGCGGCCTCTGCACGGAGCCGCACCGTCACCTCCGTACCGTCCGGGGTGTGTACCCGGGCGTTGGCGAGGAGATTGCCGATCACCTGCTGGAGCCGGTGCGCGTCGCCGGTGACGGTCACGGGCTCTTCGGGGAGGTCGAGGAGCCAGCGGTGACCGAGGCTCGCGGCCCGCGCGTCGTCGGTCGCGTCGAGCACGAGCAGCGTCAGATCGACCGCTTCGTGGTCGAGCGGGCGCCCCGCGTCGAGGCGGGCGAGCAGCAGCAGATCGTCGACCAGGTGGCTCATCCGCCCGGACTCCGACTGGATGCGTTCCAGGGCGTGCCGGACCCCGGCGGGCACGGGGCCGTGGTGGCGCAGGGCGAGTTCGGCGTGGCCACGGATGTTGGCGACGGGGGTGCGCAGCTCGTGGCTGGCGTCGGCGGCGAAGTGCCGCAGCCGCTCCTCGCTCGCCTGCCGTCGGGCGAGCGCGTCCCCGATGTGTCCGAGCATCCGGTTCAGCGCGGTGCCGACCTGCCCGACCTCGGTGCGAGGATCGGTGACGGGCAGCGGGTCGGGCATGGCGACCTCGCCGCTGGCCAGCGGCAGCCGGGCCACGCCGACCGCCTGCTGCGTGACGCGTCGCAGGGGGCGCAGGGAGACCCGTACCCAGAGGGCTCCGGCGACCCCGGTGGCGAGGAGGGCCACGCCGAACACGACCCCCTCGACCGCTTCGAGTCGGTGCAGGGTCTCTTCCACAGGGTGCAGCGGCAGCCCGGTGATCAGCACATCCCCGTCGTCGCCGGTGACGGCCGCGACCCGGTAGGCACCGAGCGCAGAGAGCCGCACGCTGCGGCCCTCCCCGTCGACGGGCACGACCGCCAGCGTGCGCTGGTCGGCGGCGGTCAGCGGAACCTTGCGGACGTTCTGCTCATCGACCGCGGCGGCCTGGGTCGCCCGGCCGTTCGCCAGCCTCGCGCCGAAGGTGGAGTCGGCCTGGCCTCGCGAGTCGGGGCGGTTGTCGGCGTCCGGCGCGGCTTCGTGCTCCAGGCTCGCGGGGAACCTGCCGGCGGACGCGGTCAGCTGCTGGTCCAGACGGCCCACGAGGAAGCCCTCAAGGGCGAAAACGGTCGTGAGTCCGACCGCGAGACATGCGGCGGCGAGCAGCAGAACGAGCCCGGCGGTGAGCTGCCCGCGCAGCGTGTGCGGCGGCGGTCGCCTCATGACGGATCCGGTTTCAGGACGTACCCCACTCCGCGCACCGTATGGATCATGGGAGCGCGGCCCGCGTCGATCTTCTTGCGGAGATAGCTGATGTACAGCTCGACGACGTGGGCGCGGCCGCCGAAATCATACGCCCAGACCCGGTCGAGTATCTGTTCCTTGGACAGCACGCGGCGCGGATTGCGCATCAGGAACCGCAGCAGCTCGAACTCGGTGCGGGACAGCTCGATGACGGCGCCGCCACGTCGGACCTCCCTGGCCTCCTCGTCCATGGTGAGCTCGCCGACCGTCAGCAGCTGCCGGCCCGGCGCACCGGCCATCCCTGCCCGCCGCAGCAGCCCGCGCAGCCGGGCGAGGACTTCCTCCAGGCTGAACGGCTTGGTCACGTAGTCGTCGCCGCCCGCCGTGATTCCGGCGATACGGTCCTCCACCGCATCGCGGGCGGTCAGGAACAGCACGCACACCTCACGGGCCTCGCGGCGCAGCTCCCGCAGCACGCGCAGCCCGTCCAGGTCGGGCAGCATCCAGTCCAGCACGACGGCGTCCGGCCGGAACTCGCGCGCCGTGGCCAGGGCGGAGGCGCCGTCCGCGGCGGTACGGACCTGCCAGCCCTCGCCGGACAGTGCTCCGGCCAGCACTTCGGTCAGATCGGGTTCGTCGTCGACGACCAGCACCCGCACCGGGCCCCCGTCGGGGCGATGCAGACGCGACTGTGTGCGGTGGTTGTCCATGATCTGTCCAGCATCCCTCGGCACGGACGACGGCGGGGCGCCGGGGACCTCTGAGTTCCCTCTGAGTTGCCTCTGAGTTCCTGCCGGAATCCCGGCGGACCGGGGCGTGGGCCGCCCATTCAGAAGGTACGCAGAAGATGCGTTGCGAGGCTTGCCGCCGGTGACCGCCCCCGCGGTCCGTTACGAGGGGAGCCCCCCATGACCACCACAGCCCCCGCCGCGCCGTACGCGAGCAAGGGCACACGCCACCGCCGCCCGCCGCGCAGCGTCGCCCCCCACTTCGTGTCCGCCGTCATCTGCGCGGGGGCCGCGGCCGTCCTCGCCCTGTGGTGGAGCGACACGTCAGCCGTCGTCGGCATGGCGGGCTGGCTGACCAACGCCGGGCGCATCACCGGGCTGCTGGCCGGATACGCATGCGCGGTCCTGATGGTTCTGATGGCCCGCGTCCCCCTGCTGGACCACAGCATCGGCACCGACCGGCTGGCGCGCCTGCACGCCGTCGGCGGCCGGTGGACCGTCTCCCTGGTCCTGGCCCACACCCTTCTCGTCATCTGGGGGTACTCCCTCAGCGCCCACACGGACGTGGTGAGCCAGACCACCGTCCTGGTCCTGCACTACCCGGACCTCCTCAAGGGCACCGCCGGCTTCCTGCTCCTCCTCCTCACCGGTGTCGTCTCCGCCCGCGCCGCCCGCCGCAGGATGAGCTACGAGACCTGGCACTACCTCCACTTCGCCACCTATCTGGCGATCTTCCTCGCCTTCGGACACCAGCTCTCCGACGGCGCCGACTTCGTCGGCAACCGACCCGCGCAGCTGGCGTGGTACGCCCTCTACCTGGGCGCCGCCGCCCTGATCGTCTGGTACCGGTTCGCGGTCCCGGTACTCCGCGGACTGAGGCACCGGCTGACGGTGACCGCCGTCCACGCCGAAGCGCCCGGCGTCGTCTCCGTGTACCTCACCGGCGAGCACCTGGACGAGCTGGGAGCCGAGCCTGGGCAGTTCTTCCGCTGGCGCTTCCTCACCCCGGGCCTGTGGTGGACGGCCAACCCGTACTCGCTCTCCGCGCCCGCCCACCCCCGTCATCTGCGGATCACCGTCAAGGCCGACGGCGCCCACAGCGCCGCGCTGGCCCGTCTCGCACCCGGCACCCGGGTCTGGGCCGAGGGACCGTACGGGGGCTTCACCGCGCGCCGTCGTACCGCCCACCAGGTGCTTCTGCTGGCGGGCGGAGTCGGCATCACTCCGCTGCGGACCCTGTTCGAGACGCTGCCCGGACCGGTGACCCTCGTCTACCGCGCCCGACGGGCCGAGGACCTGGCGCTGCGCGCCGAACTCGACGCCATCGCCGCCCGCCGCCGCGCGACGGTCCACTACGTCGTCGACGGGCATGCCCCGCTGACCGCACCGGCCCTCAGCCATCTGGTCCCCGGCCTGGCCGCGCACGACGTCTACCTCTGCGGTCCGCCCGGCATGACCGAGGCGGCGATCCGAGCCCTGCGCGACGCCGGAGTGCCGCGCCGCCGTATCCACCACGAGTCGTTCGCGTTCTGATGAGTGCCCCGAGGAGAAACACCGTGCGCCGAAGCGTGCTCGTCGCCACCGGCACCAGTGCCCTGGTCGTGGCCCTGCTGTCCCTGAAACCGCACCAGCCTCCCGGTCTCCCCGACGCGGGCAGGCGTCCGACGACCACGGTCTCCCCGGGCACGTCGACCGGTGCCCCGCCCGGCGCCGCCAAGGCGACCGGCACGTTCAACGGCGATCCGATCGACACGCGGTACGGACCGGTGCAGGTAGCCGTCACCCTCGTCAAGGGGAAGCTCACCGCCGTGCGGACGCTCCGGGCGCCCGATGAGAACGGCCGCGACCGGGAGATCGCCACGTCCGCGCTGCCCCGGCTCACCCAGGAGGCGCTGGGTGCCCAGAGCGCGCACATCGACTCCGTCTCCGGAGCCAGCTACACCAGTCAGGGCTATATGGAGTCCCTGCAGAGCGCATTGGACCGGGCCGGTGGCTGATCGCGCGCACCGGCTGCGCCATGTCGAGCACGTGATGGGCACAGTGTTCTCCTTCGACATCAGGGACCGGCCCACCCCTGCGATCCGCCGTGCCCTCGACGATGCGGTGCGCGGGCTCCACCACGTCGACGCGGTGTTCTCCACCTACCGTCCGGACAGTGCCATCAGCCGGCTGGGCCGCGGCGAATCCGGGCTCGGCACCTGTTCGGCTGAGGTCCGTGAGGTCCTCGACCTGTGCGGCGATGTCACCCGGGTCAGCCGAGGCTGGTTCAGTGCCACACCGGGCGGTGTCCTCGACCCCTCCGGGCTGGTCAAGGGGTGGGCGGTCGAGGCCGCCTCGCAGCTGCTGTACGAGAGCGGCGCGCACAACACCTGCGTGAATGGCGGCGGCGACCTTCAGCTGCGTGGCGAGGCGTCCCTCGGCGTCCCCTGGCGGATCGGTATCGCCCACCCCCTGCGCCGCGGGGAGCTGGCCACCGTCGTGTCCGGACGTGATCTGGCGGTCGCCACCTCCGGAACGGCCGAACGCGGTGCGCACATCCTCGACCCGCACACCGGCTCCCCGGCCCTGGGCCTCGCGTCGATCACCGTGGTGGGGCAGGCGCTGACCCTGACGGACGCCTTCGCCACGGCTGCGTTCGCCATGGGCGGTGGAGCACGGGGCTGGCTGGAGTCGCTGGACGGGTACGAGGCGCTCGCCTTCACACCCGACGGCCAGGAGTGGCGCACCAGTGGGTTCGGCTGGTAGTTCGCCGACTTCCAGCCATTGGCGCCAAGGCGTCGGGCCTCCCCCTGGGTCGATGTCGAGGTCCGGTCGAGCGCGCTGCCGCGCCCTCGTGACGCGGGGGAGTCCGGCGTGTCCGGGCGTGGGCTGATGCTGGTGGACCGGCTGGCGGACGCCTGTGGCGTGGAATCCCGCGGCAGCGGCAAGTGCGTGTGGTGCGAGTTCATCATCCCGAGGCGCGACTGGCATGTGGCCATGGTTGACGCCGATGGACGTGATGCGGACTGCCAGAAGATAACAGAACGTAACATGTCAGTACTTGACCGTAACCGAACGCGAGCGATTGACTGCGACTGCGGCAGTCGTTGACTCCGGCAATCTTTGCCTTCGATGACATGAGGACCCGTTGGGCACTGAACTACTGGCACCTCTCGATCTGGCTTTCTGGCACCTCGAAACCGATGCGCACCCCATGCACCTCGGTGCGCTCGCCGTCTTCTCGCCGGCGCCCGCTCCGGCGCCGGGCGTCACCGCGGACGCCGTGGTGGAGCTGCTCGGTGCCCGCGCCGCGGCGATCCCCCGGCTGCGGATGCGCGTACGGGACGTCCTGCTGCCGGTCGGCGGCGCCGCCTGGTCCGTCGACAAGGACTTCGACGTCTATCGGCACGTCCAGCGCGTGCTGCTGCCCCGGGACGACGAGTCGCCGGACGGCGGCTTCATGGCCGGGGCCACCCGGCTCGCCGGCGAGCTGATGGAGCGGCCGCTGGAGCGGGGGCTGCCGCCCTGGGAGATGTACGTCATCTCCGGCGGCGACGAGGGGCCCTTCGCCGTGCTCGTCAAGCTGCACCACGCGCTCGCCGACGGCATGCGCGCCGTCGCCATCGGCGCCGGGATCTTCGACGAGATCGCCTCCCTCGGAGCCCGCGCCCGCGGCGGTGTGAGCGCCCGCCGGGCGCGCCCGGTCCCGCCCCGCTCGTGGATGCCGGGGCCGCGCCAGGTGGCCGGATTCGCGCTGGGCCGGATCGAGAACCTCTCGCGGGCGTTCGGGGTCGGTGCCTCCGTCGTGTGGGCCAGCCGCCTCGATCTGCGCGGCGCCCCCGCGCTCACCGCGATCTCCAGCGGTACCCGTCGGCTGGCCACCGCGGAGTTGGACGGCGAGTCCGTCCGCCGGATCCGCCGGGTCGCGGGCGGGACCACCAACGACGTCCTGCTCGGCGTCGTCGCCGGAGCGCTCCGCCGCTGGATGGTGGAGCGCGGCGAGCAGCTGCCCGTCGCCGACCCGCGCGCCCTCGTCCCGGTCTCCCGGCGCAGGCCCGGCACCGGCGCGGCCTCCGGGAACCGGCTCTCCGCCTATCTGCTCGGGCTCCCCGTCTCCGAGTCCGACCCCTGGGAGCGGCTGCGCACCGTCCGCACCGCCATGGACCGCAACAAGGCCGCCGGACCACTGCGGGGTGCGGGCGCCGTCGCGGTGCTCGCCGATCAACTGCCCTCACTGGCCCACCGCTTCGGCGCCCCGCTCGCCGGCAGCGCCGCCAGGATGCTCTTCGACGTGCTGGTCACGAGCGTGCCCCTGCCGCGCTCGGCGCTCTCGCTGGGCGGCTGCCCGCTGCGGGCCGTCTACCCGATGGCGCCGCTGGCGCGCGGGCAGTCACTGGCCATCGCCCTGTCCACGTACGGCGGCCGGGTGCAGATCGGCCTGGTGGCCGACGGCAAGGCGGTCCCCGACCTGGAGCGGCTGGCCCGTTGCGCCGAGGACGAGCTGCGCGAGCTGCTCGACCTCCTACCGGTCGGTCAACCCTCCCAACGGTCCTGATAGATCGGACAGATTTCGGCGTAGGTGCGGTAGTTCGTGGGGCCGAGGGTGTTGACGCGTCCAAGTGATCCGATGAATATTCGTTGTGCAGGAATTAACGATCAACGGTGAGGGCGGCAGCGGCATGCGGCGTAACAGGCTGGGAAGCAGTGCGGTCGAGGTGACCGAGCTGTCCTTCGGGGCGGCCTCCATCGGCAATCTCTTCCGTGAGGTCGACCCCGCCCAGGCCGCCGCCGCCGTGGACGCCGCCTGGGACGAGGGCGTCCGCTACTTCGACACGGCACCGCACTACGGGCTCGGCCTCTCCGAACGCAGGCTGGGCGCGGCCCTGCGTCACCGGCCGCGCGAATCGTACGTGGTCTCCACCAAGGTCGGCCGGCTGCTCGACCCCCTCCCGGCCGACCCGATCGCCTCGTACGACGGCCTCACCGAAGGCTTCGCCGTGCCCGCCACCCACCGCCGCCGCTGGGACTTCAGCGCCGACGGCGTACGCCGCAGCATCGAGGACAGCCTCGAACGGCTCGGTCTCGACCGCATCGACATCGCCTATCTGCACGACCCGGACGACCACGCGGAAGCCGCCTTCCGCGAGGCCTACCCGGCCCTGGAGAAGCTGCGCTCGGAAGGCGTCGTCGGGGCCATCGGCGCGGGCATGAACCAGACCGCGATGCTCACCCGCTTCCTCCGCGACACCGACGTGGACACCGTCCTCTGCGCGGGGCGCTACACCCTGCTCGACCAGTCCGCGCTCGTGGAGCTGCTGCCCGAGGCGACCGCACGCGGCCGCAGCGTCGTCGTCGGCGGAGTCTTCAACTCCGGGCTGCTCGCCGACCCGCGCCCCGGTGCGACCTACGACTACGCGGCCGCCCCGCTGACCCTTCTCGACCGGGCCCTGCGCATCAAGGCCGTCGCCGAGGGCCACGGCGTACCGCTGCGCGCCGCCGCCCTGCACTACCCGCTCGCCCACCCCGCCGTCGCCACGGTGCTCGTCGGCACCCGCTCGCCCGACGAGATACGCGACGCCGCCGACCTGCTCTCCCGCGAGATCCCCGACGCCCTCTGGGACGAACTGCGCGCCGAGGGCCTGCTCACCGAGGACGGACACCGGCCATGAGAATCGCCCTGCACACCAAGGTCCGCGCCGACCGGATCGAGGAGTACGAGGCGGCGCACCGCGAAGTTCCCACGGAGCTCACCGCGGCGATCCGCGCTGCGGGCGCCACCTCCTGGACGATCTGGCGCAGCGGCACCGAGCTGTTCCACGTCATCGAGTGCGAGGACTACGCCCGGCTCCTCGCCGAGCTCGAGCAGCTGCCCGTCAACGTCGCCTGGCAGGCCCGGATGGACGAACTCCTCGACGTGGCGCACGACTACTCGTCGGACGGCGCCGAAGCCGGTCTCCCCGTCGCCTGGGAGCTGTGACATGACCGGCCGGCAACGGATCGTCGACGCCCCCCACCACGTGTGGGACCTGTCGGTACGCGACCAGGAGTGGATCAACGGCGAGGAACTGGCCCCGCTCCGGCGCACCTTCATCCTGACCGGCCTGGAGCCCGAGGCCCGCGCCTTTGGACCCGACCCGCTCGACGCCCCTTCGACCGGGACGCGTCCGCCGCACTGCTTGCCGGGGAGCGGCGCCGGATCAAGGGCGCCCTCCGCGACCAGTCCCTGATCGCGGGCATCGGCAACGCCTACAGCGACGAGATCCTGCACACCGCGAAGATGTCTTCGTTCACACTCGCGGCGAGACCCACCGAGGACGACATCACCCTGGGGCCAACACCTCCGGACACGCTCTACACTCCGGCCTCATGCTGCGCGTACTCGCCGTCGACGACGAAGCACCCGCCCTGGAGGAGCTGCTCTACCTCCTGCGCGCCGACCCCCGCATCCGCAGCGCCGAAGGCGCCACCGGGGCCACCGAGGCGCTGCGCCGGATCGGCAGCGCCGTCGACGCAGGTCCGGACGACCCGTCCGCCATCGACGTCGTCTTCCTCGACATTCACATGGCGGGCCTCACCGGACTCGATGTCGCCCAGCTGCTGGCCGGGTTCGCAGCGCCCCCGCTCATCGTCTTCGTCACCGCCCACGAAGGGTTCGCCGTCCACGCCTTCGACCTCAAGGCCGTCGACTACGTCCTCAAGCCCGTCCGCCGCGAACGCCTCGCCGAAGCCGTCCGCCGCGTCGCCGAACAGGTCGGCGACCGCTCCGCTTCCCTCCAGGACACCGCAGCCGACCAGATAGCCGTCGAACTGGGCGGAGTGATCCGGTTCATCCCGATCGACGACATCGCGTACGCGGAGGCGCAGGGCGACTACGCCCGGCTGCACACCGCGGGCGGCAGCCATCTCGTCCGGATCCCCCTCACCACCCTGGAGGAACGCTGGCGCTCGCGCGGCTTCGTCCGCATTCACCGCCGCCATCTCGTCGCCCTCGGACGGATCGACGAACTGCGGCTCGACGCGGGCAGCATGAGCGTCCGGATCGGCACCGCGTCGCTTGCCGTGAGCCGCCGCCACACCCGCGCCCTGCGTGATCTGCTCATGCGGCAGACGGGCCGCTGACCAGGGACTACCCAGGTCCGAAACCTTCCCAGAGCGGTCCCAGGCTGCGTACACTCCGAGCCCATGTCCGCAGAGTCGACGCCCCGGCGTGAAGTGGTGACGGGGGAGCCCCGGCGGGTGCGCCCGCTGCCCCGCTACCGCACCCAGTCGGAGATCGACGAGCAGACCGCGCTCGGCGGCGCCTACGTCCGCTCGCTGATGCGCAGCCAGCTGCGCGCCGGACTCACCGCGTTCACCGTCCTCGCCGTCGTCGTCGGCACGCTGCCGCTGGTCTTCGCCGCCCTGCACAGCGCCGCCGTCGTCTGGGCAGTCCTCGGCTTCGCCGCCTACCCGCCGCTGACCCTGATCGCCTGGTGGTACGTGCGGCGGGCCGAGCGCAACGAGCGCGACTTCGCCCGGCTCGTGGAAGGCCGCCCCGCACAGTGAGCCGCACGTACGCGGTCGTGGCCGTCGCCGCCGTCGTTCTCGCCACCGTCCTCGTCGGCGGTTTCGGGCTGCGCATCTCCCGTACCACCTCGGACTTCTACGTCGCCTCCCGCACCGTGCGCCCCCGGCTCAACGCCGCCGCGATAAGCGGCGAGTACCTCTCCGCCGCCTCCTTCCTCGGCATCGCCGGCCTGGTGCTCGTGCACGGCCCCGACATGCTCTGGTACCCGGTCGGCTACACCGCCGGCTATCTGGTGCTGCTGGTCTTCGTCGCCGCGCCACTGCGCCGCTCGGGGGCGTACACCCTGCCCGACTTCGCGGAGGAGCGGCTCGAATCGCGGCAGGTGCGCAGGCTGGTGAGCATGCTCGTCGTCGGGGCGGGCTGGCTCTACCTCGTACCGCAGCTCCAGGGTGCCGGGCTCACCCTGAAGATCCTGACCGGAGCGCCCGGCCGGCTCGGCGATGTGCTCGTCGCATGTGTCGTCGTGGTCGCCGTCGCGGCGGGCGGCATGCGGTCCATCACCTTCGTCCAGGTCTTCCAGTACTGGCTGAAACTGACGGCGCTTCTGGTCCCTGCGATCTTCCTGGTGCTGGCCTGGCAGGGCGACGGGCGGCCACGGGTCACCTTCGACGAGCAGCTGTCCGTCTTCCGGGCCGACCATCCGCTGTACGCGACCTACGGGCTCATCATCGCGACGTTCCTCGGAACGATGGGGCTGCCGCACGTCGTCGTCCGCTTCTACACCAGCCCGAACGGCCGCGACGCCCGCCGCACCACCGTCGCCGTCCTTGCCCTGGTCGGCGTGTTCTACCTGCTGCCGCCCGTGTACGGGGCACTGGGCAGGCTGTACGCCCCCGAGCTGATCCACGGCGGGGACGCGGACGCCGCCGTGCTGCTGCTGCCCGAACGCGTCGTCGGCGGGCTCGGCGGGGACCTGCTCGGCGCACTCATCGCCGCCGGCGCCTTCGCCGCGTTCCTGTCGACCGCATCCGGACTCACGATGGCGGTCGCCGGCGTCATCACCCAGGACGTCCTGCCCTCGCGCGGCGTACGGCAGTTCCGGCTGGCCACCGTTCTCGCCATGTGTGTACCACTGGCCGGCTCACTCATGGTCAGCCGGGTGCCGGTGGCGGACTCCGTGGGGATGGCGTTCGCCGTATCGGCGTCGTCCTTCTGCCCGCTGCTGGTCCTCGGCATCTGGTGGCGGCGGCTCACCCCGCCGGGCGCGATCGCCGGACTGGTGCTCGGCGGCGGCTCCGCCTTCCTGTCCGTCGCGATCACCGTCAGCGGTGCGGTGCGCCCGCCCGGCTGGCCGCACACCCTGCTCGCTTGGCCCGCCGTCTGGTCGGTGCCGGTCGGCTTCCTCGCGATGGTCCTGGTGTCGCTCGCCACGCCCGGCCGCATACCGGTCGGCACGAATGCCGCGATGACCCGTTTCCATCTGCCGGAGGCCCTCATACCAGGGAGGCACCGATGACAGGGCCCGCGTACGCCGTCCTCGTCCTGCTCGTGCTCCTCCTGCTCGGCGCCGGGTTCCTGCTCGGCCGCCGCACCGCCCGTACCGTACGCCCCAGCGACGTCGGCACCCCCGTCGAGCACGCCACCTTCGAGACGCTGCACACCGCCTCGCTCGCCGCGCCCCCGCTGCGCGCCGGACTCACCGAGGAGAGCGCCCGCAAGTCAGCCCGCAGACTGCGTTCCCTGCTCGGCACCGACGCGCTCTGTCTCACCGACCGGGACCGGGTCCTCGTCTGGGACGGCGAGGGCGACCACCACGGCCGACACGTCATGGACCAGGTGCAGGGGCTTCTCGCCAGCGGCCGCGACACCGCCTTCCACAGCGACTGCGACGACCTCGACTGCCCGCTGCGCTGGGCCGTCGCTGTGCCGTTGACCGTCGACCACCGAGTCCTCGGCACCCTGATCGCCTACGCCCCGCGCGAGTCGGCGGTCCTGGCCAGGGCAGCCGGAGAGGTGGCCCGCTGGGTCTGCGTACAACTCGAGCTCGCCGAACTCGACCGGTCCCGCACGCAGCTCATCGAGGCCGAGATCAGGGCCCTGCGTGCCCAGATATCCCCGCACTTCATCTTCAACTCCCTCGCCGCCATCGCCTCGTTCGTCCGCACCGACCCCGAGCAGGCCCGCGAACTGCTGCTGGAGTTCGCCGACTTCACCCGCTACTCGTTCCGCAGCCACGGCGACTTCACCACCCTCGCCGACGAGCTGCACTCCATCGACCAGTATCTGGCCCTCGTCCGGGCCCGCTTCGGTGAACGGCTCGCGGTCACCCTCCAGGTCGCCCCCGAAGTCCTCCCCGTCGCCCTGCCGTTCCTGTGCCTCCAGCCTCTGGTCGAGAACGCCGTCAAGCACGGACTCGAAGGCGCCGTCACCCGCAGCCGCATCACCATCAGCGCACTGGACGCGGGCTCGGAGGCAGAGGTCGTCATCGAGGACGACGGCACCGGAATGGACCCGGAACGGCTGCGGCACATCCTGCGCGGCGAAGGAGGACACTCCACCGGCATCGGACTGCTCAACGTCGACGAGCGGCTCCGCCAGGTGTACGGCGACGACTACGGGCTCGTGATCGAGACTGGCATCGGCGCCGGGATGAAGATCACGGTGCGGCTGCCGAAGTACCGCGCCGGGGTGCACGGTTCGTGAGGGTACCCGCCGTGCTCAGTACAGATGGATCGCCAGATGCCCCAGTGGCAGCCCCAGCTGCCAGGCGGGCGTCCACACCTGGGCCGACGCCTGCGCCCACTCCTCGTCGCCCTCGGTGCCGAGCGGCTCCCACGGCGGCGGCCCGATGGCGTCGAGATCGGTGGCGAGCAGCTCCGTCTCGTCCAGCCACCGCCAGGCACGCCGGGCCAGCGCCAGATCGGGATCCGGAACACCCCGGCCGCCGTCCGGCGAGGGGACCGCGGACGCCGCCGCGTCGAGCCGCTCGCAGACCCAGCGGCGCCACGCACTCCCGTACGCCGTGAGCAGCCGCAGCTCGTCCATCCGGGTCGCGGGCAGCGCATCGGCCACCGCCCCGTCGGAGAGGAAGATGGTCAGCGCGAGCGCCTCGCGCCCCGCGCGGTACTCCAGCGTCGACGGCTCCATCAGATCGCCGGTCCGCAGCAGTTCATCGGCGATGTACTCGGCGTACATCCAGGCCATCGGGACCAGCAGCCCGCCCCCACTGGTTCCATCCGTACGTTCCGGACGCATCCCGTCTCGCCTCTTCCTCATCTCGGCACCGGGCCACACGCAGCATTGAACCGGGGGAGCGCGCCCCGCGTGGCCAGAAGGACAGGATCCGTCCGACCCGATCCGTCACAGACATGAGGTTGCGATGACCGCCGATCCCGGGGAGGGACCGCACATGCGGCAATTGCTCGGCGCGTATGTGCTCGATGCGCTCACCGACCCGGAGGCCCGGCTGGTCTCGCAGCATCTGCAGGACTGCGACGGATGCGCCGCCGACTATGTGGAGGTCGCGGAGACGGTGTCCCTGCTCGGCCTGCTGAGCGAGGAGGACCTGCTGGAGTAGCCGGGCAGGTTGCGGGAGAGCAGGCGCAGCGCGTAGTAGGAACGGGACTTGACCGTGCCCGCCGGTATGCCCAGCACCTGCGCCGTCTCGCCCACGCTCAGCCCGCGGAAGTAGATCTGGACCAGCACCGCACGGTGCTCCGGGCTGAGCGTCCGCACCGCCTCGCGGACATCGAGGGCGGCGACGGTCGCCTCCGCCGTGTCCGCCCGGCCCGGGGCGCTCTCCAGTACGAGGTCGCTGACCTCCGTCGGCCGGGCCTGACGGGACCTGCGCGCATCGATCGCCAGCCGCCGGGCGACCGTGAAGAGCCAGGGTCGCATCGATTCGTACGGACTGTCGAACGCTTCGGGGTGCTGCCAGGCGCGTACGAGCGTCTCCTGGAGCAGATCCTCGGCGCGCTGCCGGTCGCCGAAGGTCAGACCGAGCAGGAAGTGGAGGAGCGCGGGACCGTGTTCGCGCTGCAACTCCGCGAGGGCCCGCTCATCGGTCGTCGTGGTCATTGTGAACGCCCCTTTCCCGCGGAGGCCCCTGCCGCCTCGCCGCTGTCTGCGCCGTATACGAACGCATCGGGGCCGCGACGAACAGCAGATGCACCGAGGCGTGCGACGAGCGGTCGCACGGAGCGGCGAATGGTGCGGTGAACGGTCGGCCGGGCGGTGAACGGACAGGGGGGCGGGCGTCGTGCGGGGCGCGCGACCCCGCACTCGGCCGGGCGTGCGGCGTGGCCGGGTGCGGGGTCGGTGGCGGTCAGCGGGGAGCGGGCGCCGGCTGTACGGACAGCAGCCACCCCCGGCCCGGCGCCACCGGGACCGGCTCGCCCGCCGCGAACGAGCGTTCCGGCTGGAAACCCTCGATCGCGGGTGCGTACGCCGCGACCGGGTCGCCGGAGCCGGTCAGCACGCACTCCACCGGCGTCGATGCCCACGAAGCGACCGCGGTCGCCGTCCCGCCCGGTCCCTGCCAGGTGGAGGCGAGGACATCGGCCCGGCCGGTCGCCACGGGCGATTCGTCCGCCCACCATCCCGTGAACCCGGCCTCGGGCAGCCGCAGCGCGTCGAAGGCCCGCCACAGCGGCCGGACATCGGTCATCGGGGCGCGCGCCGTCATTCCGAAGACCAGGCCCCGCCACGGGTTGCCGCCACCCTCCAGCATCTCGCCCATCAGCCCGAACGGAATCCCGGAGAGCTCCACCAGCCAGTACGCGGGGTCGGTCGCCTCGTAGTCGAACAGCTCGCCCAGCCAGAGCCGGTCGGTGTATGGCATCAGCTCCGCGTACAGATTGGCGCTGGACGCGAAGCCGTCCGGCTCCCGGTACTGGTTGCAGGAGTGCAGATCGATCAGCGGCGCGGTGTCGCCGGACCGGGCCAGTGTCTTGCGGACCCGCTTCATGGTGGTCCGGTCGTACGCCACGTCGTCGAGGTAGAGTCCGTCGACCCCGATCCGGCGGCGGAGCCGGTCGATGCCGCACACATAGGAGTTGTGCCAGCGCGAGTCGCCCGAGGTCACGACAGCCGCATCGGCGACGTCGGGCGCCACCCAGCCGGGGACGTAGTCCGTGCCCAGATGCTCGCGCAGCCAAGCGTGTCCGCCGCCTGGCCCCGGCGCCAGGACCTCGCTGCCCAGGGAGGCGAGGGCGGGCAGCTCACGGTTGTGCCGGGTCAGTTCACGCACGGTGTCGTACACCTTGACGCGGATGCCGAGCCGGTGTGCCTCGGTGGTGTAGTCCCGCAGCACATCGGCGGCCAGCAGCGGGTCGTTGATGTATGGGTTGGGCGGCGTGGCGTGATGGATGTTGACGACGTTCGCACCGTACGCGGCGACCTCGGCGGGGGCGGCGTACGCATGGAAGTAGCGCTCGGCGAGCTGGAGTCCGGGCCTGATCGGCTTGAACGGGGTGAGCAGCAGCCGCAGCTCGAAGCAGCGGCTCTCCCCGGCGGCCATCCGGAACGGACCGCTGTACGCGCTCACCGTCCGCACCCCGTCCTCGGTGCGCAGCCGGACCCCGCCGCTGCCGTCGCCGGCCCAGGAGCGAGGCGTGACCAGCGGCTTCTCGCGGTAGTAGTTGGTGTTCAGCGGCCGTGCGTAGTGCTCGTCGCGCAGCGAGAGCTGGACACCCGCCGCCGGGGAGCCGAGCCAGAGCGCGTCCTGGTTGTGGACGGGGGTGTCCCACTGCCAGTCGTACGTCTCCGGGCAGACCTGCCCCGGCAGCCCGAGACCCATCGTGTACCGGGCGATCTCCGCCCGGACCGGCACGTCCAGGCGCACGTCGAGGGCGAGCTCGTCGACCGCCTCGAGAGTCGTCCGTACGACGAGGAAGCCGTCGGCCTCCAACGCTCCCTCGGCGCGCAGCCGGAGACCCGGGCCGGTGGCCTCGGAGGACCAGCGGACGCGTGCCGGTCCGATCCGGTCGAGCCTCAGCGGACCGTGGTCGAGCGGGTGGCCGACCGTGAACGCGATCGGTCCGGACAGCAGATCGCGTTCCGGACCGTCCGTGCCCGTCACCCCGGAGGTGAACGACGAGGTGAGCCGCTGCGGCAGCCCGGCGGGGCCGATCTCCACCGCCCGGCCGAGGATCTCCAGGCGGTGTCCGGCCACTTTCACCGGGGTGAACGGCGGGACGATCTCGTCGTCCTGGCCGAGCGTCGAGTCCAGCCAGCGCAGCCGGGCCAGCCGGGCGGGGTCCCCGGCGCCGTGGTCGGCAACGGTCTGCGGACCGACAGTGATCCGCAGCGGCAGCACCCGCTCTCCGGTGCCGTGGGCGCGTACGGCGATCTCACCCTCGTACGTGCCGGGTTCGGCGGCCTCCGGGATGTCCAGGCCGAACCAGAGCGCGTGGACATGCCCCCTGCCGACATCGATCCGGTTCTCGAACGGCTCCCCACGTGCGTCGGTACCGCCCGCACTGAGCGACCGGACCGGGAACGGCAGTTGCCGGACCTCGGTACGGAGCTCCGTCAGCGCCTGCACCGCATACACCCCGGCCTGCAGCACGTAGAACTCGCCGCGCGACGCCGCACCCGTGAACGGGGCGGACGGCACGGCGCGGGCCCAGCGGGCGGGCAGCCGGTCGTACCGGCCCAGCGGATGGTCGCGGTCCTCGCCGAACAGCAGGAACGGCTCGTCCGGATGCGCCGCGGTCAGCGCCGCACACTCGTCGGCCGTGGCCGTGAACCCCAGCGGGGCGAAGGAGTCGACGGCGCTCACGGCCTCGTAGCGGAACGCCTCCGCGCGCGGCAGCGACACCCAGACCCCGTCCGGCCGGTGCAGCCCGCAACGGTGCACCCAGTCGGGGTCCGCGGTCGGCGTCGGATGCCGGTAGGCAGCCTGTGGATAGTGGGGACGGCCCGTGTGCGCGTACGGCAGATAGTGCACGGCGTAGTCGCCTGGACCCTCCACCGGCTCGAACGCGATCCGGCCGCGCTCGGCCGTGACCTCGATCCGGACCGTGTTCCGTACCCGGCGGCCGGACGGGGCGAGGACCAGGACGTCCACCGCCCCGGGGTCCGGATCTCTGCGCCGCCACGGCAACTCCGCCCCGAAAACGGGGCCGCCCGAGGGGGCGCGCACCAGGATCCGGTGATTGCCGTACATGTCGCTGTCCCACGAACCGAGCCCGCACTGCAGCTCGGGATGGCCCTGCTCACCCATGTCCGCACTCCCTCAAGGGCGCTATTTATTAGGTAAGTTGCTGAATTGCCATGGGACACCATGGAGAGCCGACGATCACGCTGTCAAGGGAGACGCCATGGACCGGGGTGGGGACGCCTCGCTGCTGCGCCGACTGAACACGGCCGCTGCCCTGCGGGTGATGCGCGAACGCGACGAGGTCACCGTGCCGGAACTCGCCGGGCTGATCGGGGTGTCCCGGCCGACCGCCCAGGACCTCACGGCGCAGCTGCTGCGCGAGGGCCGACTGGTGGAGCTGCGGGCCAACAGCGGTTCCGTGGGCCGCCCGGCCCGCCGCTTCCGGTTCCGGGCCGAGGCGGGACATGTCATCGGCGTGGACATCGGGGCGCACAAGGTGCTGGTGCACGCCGTGGACCTGCTCGGCCGCACCGTCGCCGCGGAACGGGTCGCCGTCACCCCCGCCATGACCGCCCAGGAACGGCTGGACACCGTCCGCGGGGCGATCGAGGCGTGCCTGGCCCGGCCGGAGAGCGCCGGGGTGCGCCCACTGGCCACCGGCATCGGCACCAGCGGCATGGTGGACCTCGCGGGCCGGGTGGTGCGGAGCACCGCGCTGCCCGGCTGGACCGGACTCGACCTCGGGAGCGAGCTCGCGGACAGCACCCCGGGCCCGGTACTGGTGGGCAACGACATCCAGCTGGCGACCTTCGCCGAATGCGCCGGGGGAGTGGCCGTCGGGGTCCGGGACGCCATCTACCTCTACGTGGGCAACCGCCCCGGCATCGGCCTGTGGCTGCACGGCCGGCTGCACCGGGGCCACGGCGGCGCCGCGGGCGAACTGCTGCCCCCGGACGGCTGGTCGGCTGCCTACCGCCGGCTGCTGGACTGGTCCGCCGGACACCAGGGCGCCGAGCTGCCCACCCGGGACAGCGCCGCCCGCGCCGTGGTCGAGGCGGCGGCGGCCGGGGACGGCGGCGCACGGTACGCGCTGCGCGCCTTCGCCGAGTCGCTCGCCGCATGCCTGGCGCCCCATGTCGCCGCCCTCGATCCCGAGCTGGTCGTGCTCGGCGGCGGTATCTCCCGGGCCGGAGCGCTGCTCAGCGAGCCGTTCGCCGCGTCACTCGCCGTCCTCTGCCCGAACACGCCGAACGTCCAGAACTCCTCACTCGGCGAGGAATCAACTGCGATCGGGGCAGCCCGGCTGGTACTGGAACATATCGAGAACACGGTGCAGAAAAGTCCAACTCCAAAGGACTGAATGGCTGTTGACGTATCGGTTCAACGCTTCGATGATGTGGCCACTCTTTTCGGAAAGTTGGTTTCTAAATTCGTCGTTCCGTCAGGCCAGGGAGTACGTGTGACATCCCCTGCAACAACGCGCAGCCCCCGGGCAGCGTCCCCTCCAGCGTCCAGGGCGAAGACCGGCCGGCCCCCGCTGCGGCGCGTACCGCTGCGGGTCCGGCTGCGGAACAACTGGGTGATGCTCGCCCTGATGGCCCCGGGCCTGCTCTTCTTCGCCGTCTTCTTCTACGTGCCGATGCTGGGCAACGTCGTTGCCTTCCAGGACTACCAGCCGTTCATCGGCTTCAGGAGCAGCCCGTGGGTGGGCCTGGCCAACTTCCAGGAGCTCTTCTCCGACCCGGCGTTCTGGGAGTCCGTACGCAACACGCTGGCCTTCGCCGCGCTGCAGCTGATCTTCTTCTTTCCCGCCCCGCTGGCCCTCGCGCTGCTCATCAACAGCCTGGTCAGCAGCCGCGTGAAGAAGTTCGTGCAGAGCGTCGTCTACCTCCCGCACTTCATCTCCTGGGTGCTGGTCGTCGCCCTTTTCCAGCAGGTGCTCGGCGGCGCGGGACTCATCAGCAACTTCCTGCGTGACCACGGGCTCTCGGCCCTCGACGTGATGACCGATCCCGGCACCTTCCCGATGCTGATCACCGCACAGGTGATCTGGAAGGACATCGGCTGGGGCATGATCATCTACCTGGCGGCGCTCGCCAACGTCGACCAGAGCCTGTACGAATCGGCTGCCGTGGACGGCGCCGGACCCTGGCGGCGCATGTGGCACGTCACCCTGCCCGCCGTCCGCGGCGTCACGATCATGCTGCTGGTGCTGCGCCTCGGCGACGTACTGTCCGTCGGCTTCGAGCAGTTCCTCCTCCAGCGCGACGCGGTCGGCGCCCGAGCCGCCGAGGTCCTCGACACCTACGTGTACTACCACGGCGTGGTCTACGGCGACTGGGGCATCGGCGCCGCCGCCGGCCTGGTCAAGGGCGTGGTCGGCGCACTGATGATCTGGGGCGCCAACCGGCTCGCCCATGCATTCGGAGAGCAAGGGGTGTACAGCAAATGACCATCGGACTGCCCCTGCTGAAGCCCCGGCCCGCCGACCGCAGGGCCGCCTGGGAGGAGCCGCCGACCCGGCTCGGGTCGGCGGCCAAAGCCGTCGTTCTCACCGTCATCGTGGCCGTGATGACCCTGCCGTTCCTGGTCGTCCTCTCCACCAGCCTCGCCTCCCGCGAGGAGGTCACGGCCGCCGGGGGATACGTACTCTTCCCGACCGAGCCCACCCTGCAGGCGTACCGCACCATCCTCTCGGGCGGGCTCGTCACCCGCGCCGTCACGGTCAGCGTCCTGATCACCGGCGTCGGCACGGCGCTCTCCCTGCTGACGACCATCGCCCTGGCCTATGCGCTGAGCAAGCGCGGCGTCCCCGGCAGCAGGCCCGTTCTGCTGCTCGTCCTGTTCACCCTGCTCTTCGCCCCCGGCATGATCCCGATGTACGTCCTGGTCAAGGAGCTCGGGCTGCTCGACTCGTACTGGGCGCTGATCCTGCCGGGCTTGGTCAACGCCTTCAACCTGGTGGTGATGAGGGCGTTCTTCATGAACATCCCCGAGGAGCTGTACCAGGCCGCCCGGATCGACGGAGCGGGCGACTGGCGGATCCTCACCAGGATCGTGCTGCCGCTCTCCAAGGGCGTCATCGCCGTCGTCGGGCTCTTCTACGCGGTGACGTACTGGAACGCCTTCTTCAACGCGATGCTCTACCTCAACGACTCCGGCAAATGGCCCATCCAGCTGCTGCTGCGCACCTATGTGGTGCAGAACAAGCAGATGGCGGCCGACCAGCTCGGCGTGGCCCACCTGCCGCCCCAGCAGTCGATCTCCATGGCGGTCGTCATGCTCGCGCTCATCCCGATCCTGATGCTCTACCCGTTCCTCCAGAAGTACTTCACCAAGGGCGTGCTCACCGGCGCCATCAAGGGCTGACCCTTCCCGTCCCTCGTCCCCAGTGCGGAGAATCCTCATGATCACCGGCATGTCCCGACGCACCTTCCTGGGCCTGAGCACCGCCGTCGCGGCGGGCGCGGCCTCAACCTTCGTCACCGGCTGCGGCTCGTCCACCGCAGGCAAGGGCGAGGCCGCATCGGCCAAGGTGAAGCTGCCGTCGTACACCCCCTTCACCAGGGTCAAGCCCGACCTGGCGCCCAGCACCGATGGCCTGTCCGCGGGCTTCCTCTCCTACCCCAAGGAGCTCGTCCAGAGCATCGCGAAGACCCCCGGCGACGGCTCGAAGGTCACGCTGCTCACCGAGATCTGGACCCAGCCGCCGCTGCCCAAGGGCAGCAACGACCACTGGCAGAAGGTCAACAAGGAACTCGGGATCGACCTCACTGCCATACTCGGCACCGACCCGGGCTACGAGGAGAAGTTCCCCGCCATCGTCGCGGGCGGCGATCTGCCCGACCTGATGTGGATACCGCCGAACCAGGGCCTTCAGCACATCGCCCAATTGCTGGAGGGCAAATGCGCGGACATCACGGAGTACGTCTCCGGGGACGCGGTCAAGGACTATCCGAACCTCGCCGCGATGACGCCCGCACACTGGAAGACCGCGGTCGTCAACGGAAAGATCTGGGGCGCGCCGAGCCCGTACCCGGCCCTGGGTCAGGTGTACGGCGGCAACCCGAGGATCTGGGACAAGGCGGACGGATTCTCCGCGAGCAGCACCGATGAGTTCCTCGCCAAGTGCAAGGAGGTCACCGGCGGAAAGGTGTGGGCGCTCGAGCCGATCTACCAGAATGCCGTCAGCGTGCTGAGCCAGTGTTACGGAGCCCCCAACAAGTGGGCCCGGGAGAAGGACGGTTCGGTCACCTTCTGGATGGAGTCGGACGAGTACGCGGAGGCCCTGAACTTCGCCCAGAAGCTGAAGAAGGCCGGCGTCTTCTATCCCGGCGACCCGAAGATGGCCGACGCCTATCTGAAGATGGCCCAGGGATCCATCGGCGCGGTCGTCTACGCCAACCCGTCGGGCGCCCGCAAGGACACGCGCACCAACGACCCCTCCCTGGCCGCCGAGATCCTCATCCCCTTCGACGCGGACGGCCACAAGGCCAACGCCCACTACCACGCGTTCGGCACCATCGGGTACACCGCGATCAAGAAGGGCAGCGAGAAGCGTGTGCGCATGCTGCTCGACGTGCTCAACTACCTCGCGGCCCCGTTCGGCTCGAAGGAGCGCGAGTTCCTTGAATTCGGAGAGGAAGGCTCCGACTTCACCTACGACAAGCAGGGCTTCCCGCAGCGCACCAAGAAGGGCAAGCAGCAGGTCGAGGGGTTGTTCAGCGGCCTGACCACGGCGACGACATCGCCCTTCGTGCTCGCGCCCTCGCTCTTTCCCGGCACGCATGGCGCCGACGACGTCCGCGACATCTACGGGGTCGAGCAGAAGCTGCTCCAGACCGCCATTCCGAACGCGGCCGTCGGCCATTATTCCGACGCCTACACCCAGTACTACGGCCGTATGTCGACCGAGGCCAACGACCTCATCAACGACATCGTGGCCGGGCGCAAGAGGATGAGCGAGTGGAAGCCGTTCTGGTCGGAATGGGGCTCCAAGGGCCTGGACCAGATGAAGAAGCAGTACCAGAAATCCCTCGAGCAGAACCCCTGACGGTCCGGAAGGCGGGGCCCGCCCCGAAGCCGCCCACCGTTCAGGGAACGACGGTGACGGGCCAGCGCCCCGCCTTCACCAGCCGGATCGCCACCGATCCGATGAACCGGTGTCCCGCCGACTCCGACGCGCCCACCACGACGGCATCCGCCTTCAACTCGTCTGCCGCGGTGACCAGGCCGTTGTACGGATCACCGCGGAAGGTGTGGAACTCCCAGCGCACATCCCATATGTCCTTGAGCCGCTCCGTGGCCGCCCTGATCTCGCTCACCAGGCCCTCCGCGACCTCGCCGGTCGTGTCGGCGACCGGTGCGCCGAGCGCGGCACCCGCGGGCATCACCGGCTGGACATAGACGAGGGCGAGCATGGCGTTCTGCCGACGGGCCAGCCCGGCGGCGTACGCGGCGGCGCGCATCGAGGAATCGGACCCGTCGAGGCCCGCGACGATCACTTTCGGACCGTCTGTGCCACGTTCGAACTGGTGAGGCTGCTGGTCTGTCACGGCAGTGAGGTTAGCCGCTCCCGGCGCCGGACCCGGACCGGGCATATGCCGGCGGCTTCACCGTGGCGCCCGCCACAGGTGCCCCGCCGGCGACCGGGTGGCCGCCTGCCGAGGCTGCGGCACCGGGCGGGGGCGGACCGGGCTCGAGGTCCGGACCGTTCCGCATCAGTGCGAGGCCGCTGAGCATCACCAGGGCGATGGCGCCCCAGGGCGAGTGTCTGGTCCGCTCGGGGCGCCAGTGGTCCCGGCCCATGGTTCTCCCTTCGTCGTGACGAGGGGAACGGTAGGCGTGAGGCGGCCCGGCGGCGATCAGGGACGGGCGAACGGGTGACCGCCCGAACGGCGCATCCGATCGGAGCGAACGAGCGGACAGCCGATTCTGACTGCCCATGACCTGCGACTCCGTCAGATTGATGGACAGGACGAACGTCGCAACGGTCCGGTACGCCCGTCGCCCCGGGGCCTGGACCAGGCCCCGGGGCGACGGGCGTACCACCGACGGTCTGCGCCGGTCAGTGGCTGTACCTCTCGTTGCGCCGGCGCACCACGAAGACGGCGCCGGTGGTCGCGGCCACAGCCAGTGCGGTGCCGCCGACCAGTTGCGCGGCATTCATCCGGCCGATGCCGCCGAGATCACCCTGTACACCGTTCGGCGCGATCGCCGTGGAGCCGGGGGTGGGGGTGGGGGCGGAGATCGTGAGACCGATCTCCGCCGTGGAGGTCGGCGATGTATTGCAAATGAACGACACTTCATAGGAAGCGCCGGGTTTTGCATCCCAGTCGACCGTGGCCGAGGCGCTGCCTCCTCTGGGAATGGTGACGCTGTCGAAGATGCCCGAGCTGGCCGTTGCTGTTGTTAGGCACCCCCGTGCGGCCAGGGTGACCTGGCCGCCCGGCGCGATCACCGACGGAGCAACGGTGTATCCGGTCGCGCCCGGCGCGCCCCCCGACGTCACGGCGTACGCAGTCGCAGCCGGAGCGGTCAGGGCGAGAGCGGCGGCGCCGAGCAGGGCGACGGGTGCGACACCTATGGCGCGCATGGTGAATCCTCCGGTTCCCCGAGGAGCAGCTGCGGAACGGATATCCACAAAATGTCAAATATGCACCTCGATGGAGGAAACGTTAGAAGTGCCGTATATCGCTCGCGATCGGGGACCGGCGAATGGGGCACCGGTGTCCCCCGGGCGGCGCACCATCCGGACGTCAGGCCGTCAGGGCGCCGGTCAGCCCGACACGTTGGGAAAGAGGTCGAGGAACGGCGCGGCCGTGGCCGAGATGCCGCGGCCGAAGGGGGAGTCGAAGTCCCAGATCAGGAAGAGCAGGAAGGCGATGAGCACGCTGAACAGCCCGGCCAGCAGCAGTTCCCGGAATGTTCGGCGGATCTGCAGGGTGAAGACCAGCCCGACGGTCACCAGCGCCCCGGTGATCAGACCGAACCAGACCACGCCCGGCATGGTGGCGCCGGCGCTCTGGGCGCGGGCACTGCGCGCGTCGTCGGCCGCGGCGACCTGGTCGACCAGTGGCTGATACGCCTGCCCCTCGTGGTCGTTCCTCGGCCTGTAGTCGGTGACGTCGGCACGTACCCGGCCGAGGAGTTCGGCGCCCTCGTCGGTGAGGCTTCCCTGCTCCGCCATCGCCCTCCACTCGTCGTGGACGACATGACCGACGTACGCGTCGACATCGGCGCGGATCCGGGTACGCACCTCGGCCGGGTAGACCGACGAGCGGGCGTTCACCTCGTGCAAGGCCTGGGCCTCCTGGCGGACGTATTCCTGGGCGGCGCTGCGCCCCTCCCAGACGCCCGCGATGGCGAGGCCGAGCACGATGGCGTACACCACGCCGATCATCATCGTCATGTATTCGATGACGTCAGGGGTTTCGGACGGGTCGTCGTCCTCCCTGACGCGGCGATTGTTGAGGACGGCGATGGTGAGCACGACGGCGCAGGCCGCGGCCATGGCGAGGGTGAGAACGAGCCATTCCGACATGGGCTTCTCCGAAGGTCAGCGGGAGCGGGGACGTAGCACGGCGACGGCGAACACCGCGGGAGCGGTGATCAGCAGGGTGAGGGTGACCAGGGAGGGACCGCGCTGGGGGACCTTGCGCGGCGGCTTGCGGTAGGTGGGGATCGCCACCGGCTTGGGCGGGGGTGGCGTGGGGCGTACGGAGGGCGTGGGTTCCGGAGGCGGCGGTGTGGGTGCCGGCGTTGGTGGGGGCGCCGGTGCCGGGGGTGGTGGCGGAGGTGGAGGCGGTGGGGGTGGTGGGGGTGGCGGAGGAGGCGGGGGAGGGGGAGGGGGTGAAGGCCGCGGGGTCGGCCTGGGCGCTGGGCCCGCCTGGCAATGACCGTCACCCGATGTGGCGACTGCCGAGTTCCCGCCGCCGTCCCCGATCGAGGCGTACGAGCAGTTGTCGGCCACCGCGGGCACCGGGGCGGTCAGGAGCCAGCTGAGTGCGACGGCTGCGGTGAGCCGCCCGAAGAGGGATCCGTACACGACGGGGAGCATGTTCCGGCCGGTTGGACGGCACGCGGACCACGGTCCTGATTCCCCTGATGGAGGGGACCTGGGGCGCTGAGGGTTTGCGGATTCACCGAACCCACAGGACACGCACCACCAACACCGACCTGACCAAGCCCTACTAGGGACATGAACGACGCGGTCTCCCGTCACAACGTGCGGAAGATTCACGGGAGTTGACATGAACACCTGGCGGAACGCCTCGCTCGCGGTCACCGCGGCGGCCCTGTTGGCGCTGACGACGGCGTGCGGTCAGGAGCAGGGCACGGATTCGCCCAACGGTCAGAACGTCGGCAATGCCGGCCCGGCCGCTCAGGCGGGCAGCGGCTACGACACGGACAGCGGATACGGCTCCGGCAGCGACTACGGATCCGGTTCCGGGGCGCAGGCGGGCAAGTCCAAGCAAGCGGGACAGCTTGCGGTGTGGGACAGCAAGAAACTCGGCAAGGTCGTGACGGACAGCGAGGGATTCACTCTCTACCGTTTCGGCAAGGGCACCGCGAGCCCGCCGAAGTCGAATTGCGAGGGCGACTGCGCGAAGACCTGGCCGGTCGTTCCCGCGGGCGATGTGACGGCCGCCGCCGGTGCCGATGGAGCCCTGATCGGCAAAGTCACCCGTGCGGACGGCACCCGGCAACTCACCATTGCGGGGTGGCCGATGTACTGGTACGCCAAGGACACCAAGCCCGGAGACGCCAATGGTCAGGGAGTGGGAGGCGCGTGGTTCGCCTCTGCGCCGGACGGCAAGAAGGCTGCGGCGTAGGCGGACGGTCCGAGCGGTGGTGAGCCGCCTGATCTCGCGGGTCTTTCGGTCCGAAAGGACCCGAAACTCGGAGAAATAGTCGTCCACAAGCGCGGCATGACGGTCTATCGGTTCAAGAAGGACACGGCATGGCCGATGAAGTCGGCCTGCACCGGAGCCTGCCTCTCGAAGTGGCCAGTTGTCGCCCCGTTGGCCAAGAATGATGTGAAGGGCGTGACCACCAAGGGCTTTGTCACTTTCAATCGCCCCGATGGCCTCAAGCAGCAGGCCATCGACTGCTGGCCCATCTCTACCTTCTCCGGTGGCGCGAAGCCGGGTGACACCAACGGCCAGGGTGTCGGGGGCACATGGTACGCGGTGTCCCCTGACGCAAAGCTAGTCGGCCCCCCGAAGTAGCCCCACAACAGCCGTTCCGGACCGGCCAGTCGCCGAATGTCACCGTTAGCGACGGGCCGGTTGCACATGCCACTGGTGTGTGACCAATAACGGACCGCTAATTTCCGTTTCCGCTCGCTCTCCTGGCGGTCGATCAGTAGCCTCTGGTCAACACTGACCATGAACATGGCCGGACCGCCGTGGCGACTTGTTGGAGACATCGATGGAGCGTCCCGCCTGGGCACCGCAAGGCATTGACATTTCAGTGCCGAGCGTGTCACGCATGTATGACTTCTATCTGGGCGGATCGCACAATTTCGAGGTGGACCGGGAAGCGGCCCGCAAGGCCATGGAGTTCATGCCGGGACTTCCCAAGATCATGCAGGCCAATCGCGCCTTTATGCGCAGGGCAGTGCGCCATGCGGTGAGTGAAGGCGTCACTCAGTTCCTGGACATCGGTTCCGGCATACCGACCTTCGGCAATGTCCACGAAGTCGCCCAGGCCGCGGACCCGGAGGCGCGGGTGGCGTATGTCGATCACGACCCCGTTGCGGTCGCGCACAGCCAGGCCGTACTCGAAGGAAACGACCGCACGGTCATCGCCACCGCCGATCTGCGACGCCCGCAGGAGATTCTGAAGAGCCCCGAGGTCAGCGAACTCCTCGACCTGGAACGCCCGGTGGCGCTGCTGCTCGTCGCTGTCCTGCACTTCATCGAGGACGCCGACGACCCGCAGACGGCCGTTGCCGAGCTGACCGAGTCACTCGCCCCCGGCAGCCTGCTCGTCATCACCCACGCCTCGTACGAGGGCATCCCGCTCACCCAGGAGGAGGCGGGCGGTGCGGTCGGTGTCTACCGGAACATCCGCAACCCGCTGATCATGCGGTCGCGCGACGAGGTCAGCCGGTTCTTCGACGGGTACGAGATGGTCGAGCCCGGGCTCGTGGCCATGCCCAACTGGCGTCCCGACACCCCCGTGGTGCAGGAGCAGGAAGACCCATATTCCTTCTCGGGCTTCGGCGGAGTGGGACGCAAGGCGTGAGCATTCCCGCCCAAGCGTCCGAAGCACCGGACGCGGAGCCCGACGACGCCGAGGACCGGCTCCGGAGATTCGCCACCATCTGGAGCCGGGCCATCTTCCCCTCGACGGCGACTTCCATGACCCGTCCGGAGTTCGAACAGCATCTGCTGCCGCTGGCCCGCAGGTTGAGCGACATTCTGCACGCGCGTCCCTTCGACCCGGCGCCCGCCAACAAGGTGGGAGCCGCGCTCGTCGCCGCGCACTGCATGGACCCGGACGCGCTCAGCTCCACGCTCGGCGTCGTCGACTCGTACCTGGTGCTCTACTGCGGCGGCAACGGCCAGGTGACCCTGTCGACCGAGGACAGCAGGGCCCGCTGTGCCCGCATGCAGCACGCCCTGGCGGGCGGCTTCACCCAGGCGCTGCGCGAGCGGACCCTGGCCGAACAGGAGGCCATCGCCCGTTCGGCGCTCACCGCCCGCTCCAACGCCGAGCAGGCCCTGCACGCCACCGAGGCGCGGTTCCGTGCCGTCTTCAAGGACGCCGCCATCGGCATCGGGATCGCCGACCTGGAAGGCAATGTGCTGGAAGTCAACGACACGCTGACCCGGATGTTCGGCGGCCTCGACCACCATGTCCGCAGCCACAAGGTCAACGAGTGGGTCCATCCCGAGGACTCGCCACACGTGTGGAAGTACTACGAGGAGCTGGTACGCGGCGAACGCGAGCACTACCGCGTCGAGAAGCCGTACTACCGCAACGACGGCACCGTCCTGTGGACCAACCTCACGGTGTCGCTGCTCCGCGATCCCGAGGGCCGGCCGCAGTACCAGCTGGCGCTCATGGAGGACACCACGGAGCACAGGCTGCTGAATCTGCGGCTGCGGTACGAGGCCACCCACGACGCGCTTACCGGCCTGCCCAACCGCACGCTGTTCTTCGAACGGCTGGAGAAGTCGCTCTCCGCCGACGACGGCAGCCGCTTCGGGCTCTGCTACCTCGACCTCGACGGCTTCAAGGCGATCAACGACAGCCTGGGCCACGCGGCAGGGGACCGGCTGCTCGTCGAGGTCGCCGACCGGCTGCAGAGCTGTGCGACCGCGCCGGGCGAGATGGTGGCACGTCTCGGCGGCGACGAGTTCGTGGCGCTGACCACCGGCCCGCACACCGAGTCGGAGGTCGACGAACTGGCCTGCCGGATCCTCGGCGTGCTCGCCACGCCGATCCCGCTCGACGGCCGCGAACTGACCGTACGAGGCTCCATCGGCGTCGTCGAAGGACCGGCGGGCGAGCGCAGCGCCGCCGAGGTGCTGCGCAGCGCCGACATCACGATGTACCGGGCCAAGTCGGCGGGCGGCAACCGCTTCGAAATCGCCGACGCCGAGGCGGACGCCCGCGCCATCACCCGGCACGGGCTGACCACCGCGCTGCCCGCCGCCCTGGAGCGCGGCGAGTTCTTCATCGAGTACCAGCCGCTCGTGCACCTCGGCGACGGCACGGTCCACGGCGCGGAGGCCCTGGTGCGCTGGTGCCATCCGCAGCACGGGGTGCTCGGGCCGGACCGATTCATTCCGCTCGCCGAGCACACCGGGCTGATCGTGCCGCTCGGGCGGTGGGTGCTGGAGGAGTCCGTACGGCAGGCCAACTTCTGGCAGGAGCGGCACAGCGACGGGGGGCCGCTGCGGATCAACGTCAACCTCTCGCCGACCCAGCTGCACCATCCGCGGCTGGTCGCCGAGACCGTGGGCGTGCTGGAACGCTCGGGTCTCGAGCCGGGAGCGCTGTGCCTGGAGGTCACCGAGTCCGCGCTCATCGGAGCCGACGACGACCTGCTCAAGCCGCTGCGGCAACTGGCCGAGATGGGTGTCGACATAGCGCTCGACGACTTCGGTACGGGCTACTCGAACCTGGCCAATCTGCGTCGGCTGCCGGTGAGCGTGCTGAAGCTGGACCGTTCCTTCACCCAGGGCATGCAGCACCATCCGGCCGACCCGGTCGACCTGAAGATCGTCGAGGGGATCGTCTCGCTGGCGCACAGCCTGGACCTGGCGGTCACGGTGGAGGGCGTCGAGACGGGAGCGCAGGCGGAGCAGCTCCGGAAGCTCGGCTGCGACACGGCCCAGGGGTGGTACTACGCGCGGCCCGGGGCGCCTGACCGGATCCACTCCTTGCTGCTGGCCGACGCGGTCTGAGCGGGGAGACCCGGCACCGGCTGCGTCCTCAGCTTCCGGACGGGCTCGATTTCCCGAGCCCGTCCGGTCGGCTGGCCAGCAGTACCCGTTGGAGCTCCCGCGCCGCCCGCGGAGGCGCCACGTCGCTGCGGTGCGCCAGCGCGATCGTGCGCCGCAGCCCCGGCGGGGCCAGCCGTGTCGTCCGCAGGTCGTGCCCCGCCCGGATCGCCACCATGCTGGGCACCACCGCCACGCCCAGTCCCGCCCGCACGAAACCGAGCACCGCGTCCATCTCGCCGCCCTCCACCGTGAACGACGGCTCGAAGCCCTCCGCCCGGCACGCGGCCACAGTCAGCTCCCGCAGGTCGTAGCCGTGCCGGAACATCACCAGCGGCTCGCCCTGCAGGTCCGTGATCCGCACGCTTCCGCCCTTCCCCGGTCGCGGAGCCTCCGCCGCCGACACCACCACCAGGTCCTCCCGGAGCAGCTCCACCGTGGTCAGCGCAGGCGACGCGGCCGGCAGCGGCAGGACCACCAGCGCGAGATCGAGCGCCCCCCGCGCCAGCTCCCGTACGAGGTCGTGCGAGCCGCCTTCCTCCAGCAGCAGCTGGATTCCCGGGTGCTGGTCGTGGAACGTGCGCAGTACGTCGGGCAGCAGCCCCGTGCACAGGCTCGGCGTCGCCCCGAGCCTGACCCGGCCCCGGCGCAGCTGGGCCAGCTCCTGCACCTCGTATCGGGCGGTATCGGCATCCGCCAGGATCCGGCGGGCCAGCGGCAGCAGCGCCTCGCCCGCGTCGGTCAGGGCGATGTTGCCGCGGGCCCGGCTGAACAGCTCCGCCCCCAGCTCGTTCTCCAGCGCCCTGATCTGCTGGGAGAGCGAGGGCTGCGAGACATGCACATCCTCCGCGGCGCGGGTGAAGTGCCGTGTCTCGGCGACGGCCACGAAGTACATGAGCTGCTGAAATTGCATACACCCAGCGTAGCCCGCTCCATAGTCAGAGGCTATGGATATGAGCCACACCATGTCTTGGACCGATGAGCCCCTTCGGTCGTAGCGTCGTGCCCATGGCACTGGCAACACGGACGGACCGACGGCCGTCCATGACGCGTACGATCTGGGACTCGTCCGTCGGCAAGAAGACGGTCATGGCCGTGAGCGGCCTGATCATGCTCGGCTACCTGGTCGTCCACATGATCGGCAACCTGAAGATCTTCTTCGGGCCGGGGGAGTTCAACCACTACGCCCACTGGCTGCGGGTCATGGGCGAGCCCTTCCTGCACTACGAGTGGGCCCTCTGGATCGTCCGTGTGGTGCTCGTCGTCGCCGTCGTGGCGCACGCCACCTCCGCGTACCAGCTGAGCCGCCGGGACATCAAGGCGCGGCCCAGCAAGTACGTCCACAAGAAGCCCCGGGCGAGCTACGCCACCCGCACAATGCGCTGGGGCGGGATCATCCTCGCCCTGTTCATTGTCTGGCACGTCCTCGACCTGACCACCGGCACCGTCCACTCCGGCGGCTTCCAGTCCGGGCACCCGTACCAGAACGTCGTCGACACCTTCTCCACCTGGTACGGCAACGTCATCTACATCGTCGCCATGCTCGCTCTCGGACTCCATGTCCAGCACGGGTTCTGGAGCGCCGCGCAGACCCTCGGCGCGGGCAGGGCCAGCCGCGACCGTGTTCTCAAGACCATCGCCAACGTCCTCGCACTGGTGCTGACGGTGGGCTTCATCTCCGTACCTGTCGCCGTCATGACCGGAGTCGTGAGCTGACATGACCGACTACTCGCACTACGAGACCGGCGCACCCGTCGTCGATACCAAGGCCCCCGAGGGCCCCGTCGCCGAACGCTGGGACACCCGCCGCTTCGAGGCCAAGCTCGTCAATCCGGCCAACCGTCGCAAGCACACCGTCATCGTCGTCGGCACCGGCCTGGCCGGCGGATCGGCCGGGGCCACGCTGGCCGAACAGGGCTACCACGTCGTCCAGTTCTGCTTCCAGGACTCGCCCCGCCGCGCCCACTCCGTCGCCGCCCAGGGCGGCATCAACGCCGCGAAGAACTACCGCAACGACGGCGACTCGATCCACCGGCTCTTCTACGACACCGTCAAGGGCGGCGACTTCCGCGCCCGCGAGTCCAATGTCCACCGGCTCGCCCAGATCTCCGTCGAGATCATCGACCAGTGCGTCGCGCAGGGCGTCCCGTTCGCCCGCGAGTACGGCGGCCTCCTCGACAACCGCTCCTTCGGCGGTGTCCAGGTCTCCCGCACGTTCTACGCCCGCGGCCAGACCGGGCAGCAGCTGCTCCTCGGTGCCTACCAGGCACTGTCCCGGCAGATCGCCGCGGGCAACGTCGAGCTGCACGCCCGTACCGAGATGCTCGACCTGATCATCGTCGACGGCAAGGCCCGCGGCATCGTCGCGCGTGACCTCGTCACCGGGAAGATCGGCACGTACTTCGCCGACGCGGTCGTGCTGGCCAGCGGCGGCTACGGCAACGTCTTCTACCTGTCGACGAACGCCATGAACTCCAACGCCACCGCCATCTGGCGCGCCCACCGGCGCGGAGCGTACTTCGCCAACCCGTGCTTCACCCAGATCCACCCCACCTGCATCCCGCGCACCGGCGACCACCAGTCCAAGCTGACGCTGATGAGCGAGTCGCTGCGCAACGACGGCCGGATCTGGGTCCCGAAGTCCAAGGGCGACAACCGACCGGCCAACGAGATCCCCGAGGACGAGCGCGACTACTACCTGGAGCGCATCTACCCGGCCTTCGGCAACCTCGTGCCGCGCGACATCGCCTCGCGCGCCGCGAAGAACGTCTGCGACGAGGGCCGCGGCGTCGGCCCCGGCGGACAGGGCGTCTACCTCGACTTCGCGGAGGCCATCCAGCGCATGGGCAGAGCGAAGGTCGAGGAGAAGTACGGCAACCTCTTCGACATGTACGCGCGGATCACCGCGGAGAACCCGTACGAGACCCCGATGCGCATCTACCCCGCCGTGCACTACACGATGGGCGGACTCTGGGTCGACTACGACCTCCAGACCACGATCCCCGGCCTGTTCGCGATCGGCGAGGCCAACTTCTCCGACCACGGGGCCAACCGGCTCGGCGCCTCGGCACTGATGCAGGGTCTCGCCGACGGCTACTTCGTCCTCCCATCGACCATCAACGACTACCTGGCCCGCAACCCGCACCACGGCGAGGTCGACGCCTCGCACCCCGCCGTGGAAGAAGCCGTCGCGGAGACCGAGGACCGGCTGAACCTGCTGCTCGCCGTCGACGGCGACCGCACCCCCGACTCCTTCCACCGCGAAATCGGCGAACTCATGTGGGAGTACTGCGGGATGGCCCGCACCGAGGAGGGGCTGCGCAAGGCGCTCGACCGGATCCCGCAGATCCGCGAGGAGTTCTGGCGCCGCATCAAGGTCCCCGGCACCGGCGAGGAGTTCAACCAGTCGCTGGAGAAGGCCAACCGCATCGTCGACTACCTGGAGCTCGCCGAGCTCATGTGTCTCGACGCCCTGCACCGCGCCGAGTCCTGCGGAGGCCACTTCCGCGAGGAGTCGCAGACCCCGGACGGCGAAGCCGCCCGCCGGGACGAGGAGTTCTCGTACGCCGCCGCCTGGGAGTTCACGGCCACCGGCGACGCCCCCGTCCTGCACAAGGAAGACCTCGTCTTCGAGTACGTCCACCCCACTCAGCGGAGCTACGCATGAAGCTCACCCTGCGCGTCTGGCGCCAGAAGAACGCCGACGCCCCCGGCGCCATGTCCACCTACCAGGTGGACGGCATCTCGCAGGACATGTCGTTCCTGGAGATGCTCGACACCCTCAACGAGGAGCTCATCCTCGTCGGCGACGACCCCGTCGCCTTCGACCACGACTGCCGCGAAGGCATCTGCGGCGCGTGCAGCCTCGTCATCAACGGCGACGCGCACGGCCCGGAGCGCACCACCACCTGTCAGCTCCACATGCGGTCCTTCGAGGACGGCGACACGATCGACATCGAACCGTGGCGCGCCTCGGCGTTCCCGGTTGTCAAGGACCTGGTCGTGGACCGGTCCGCCTTCGACCGGATCATCCAGGCGGGCGGCTACATCTCCGCCCCGACCGGCACCGCACCCGACGCCCACGCCACCCCCGTGCCCAAGCCCGACGCCGACTTCGCGTTCGAGCACGCCGAGTGCATCGGCTGCGGCGCTTGCGTAGCGGCCTGCCCCAACGGCTCGGCGATGCTCTTCACCTCGGCGAAGATCAACCACCTGGGCGTCCTGCCGCAGGGCGCCCCCGAGCGCGAGACCCGGGTGCTCGACATGGTCGGCCAGATGGACAGCGAGGGGTTCGGCGGCTGCACGCTCACCGGGGAGTGTGCCACGGCCTGCCCGAAGGGCATTCCGCTGCCGTCGATCTCGGCGATGAACAAGGAGTGGCTGCGCGCGACCCGGAAGGTCCGACGCTAGGCCTGTTCTGACGCCGGTCGGCACAGCCGGTGAAGAGACCGGCTGTGCCGACGACCCGTGCCGCGCTGCTTCGGCCGGCGGACGGCCGACGTCAGGGCTTGATCGGCTTCACCTTCGTGTCGACGCCGTTCACCCGCACGGTGACGTTCCCCTGGTTCCGCGCCCGGTCGGCCACGATCCTGTAGGACGTGACCTTCCCGTCGCGCCACTCACAGCGGACCTCGTAGCCGCCGCGGGCGCGGAGCCCGGTGAAGGAACCCTTGGCCTTCCATTCGTCCGGCAGGGCGGGCAGCAGGTGGATGACGCCGTCGTGGCTCTGCAGGAGCATCTCCGCCACGGCGCCCGAGATGCCGAAGTTGCCGTCCATCTGGAAGGGCGGGTGGTTGCAGAACATGTTGGGCAGCGTGTTGTAGGTCAGCAGTCCGCGCAGCATGGTCTGGGCGCGGTGCCCGTCACCGAGGCGGGCGAAGAGGGCTGCCCGCCAGGGCCAGGTCCACGAGCGGCGGCTGTCGCCCGACACCGTCGCGGCCGTGAACGGGACGCCTTCCTTCTCGCCGCACCGTGCCTTGAGCGAGACGAGGGCGGCGGCCGCGAAGTCCGGCGTCTTCGGGGTGATTTGGCGGCCCGGGTAGACCGCGAAGAGGTGCGAGGTGTGGCGGTGGATGTCGCTGGGGCTGTCGATGTCCTCCTGCCACTCCTGCAGCTGACCCCACTTGCCGATCTTGTTCGGCGCGAGGCGCGCCTGCATGTCCATGACCTTGGCCCGGTAGTCGGCATCCGCCTCGAGCGCCGCCTCGCAGTCGAGGTAGTTCTGGAACAGGTCCCAGATGATCTGCTGGTCGTACATGACGCCGTCCTCACGCGGCCCGTGCTCGGGGGACCAGCTGTTCGGCGAGACGAGGAGTCCGTCCTCGCGCTCCTTGAGACTGTCCTCCCAGAACTCGCAGATCTCCTTGATCATCGGGTAGGCGACGGTGCGGAGGTAGACCAGGTCCTGGGTGAACGCCCAGTGCTCGTAAAGGTGCTGCGCGTACCAGGCGCTCGCGACGGTGTTCCACTCCCATGCGTTGCCGCCGAAGATGCTCTGGCTGGTGCGGGCGGTCCAGCCGCGCGTGTCCTTGCCGAAGGCATTGCGGGTCGCCACGCGGCTGGGCACCGCCACCTGCTTGATGAACCCGACGAGTGCCTCGTGGCACTCCGGCAGGTTCGTCGTCTCGGCTCCCCAGTAGTTCATCTGGACATTGATGTTGGTGTGGTAGTCGGAGGCCCACGCCGGCGTGTTGCTGTCGTTCCAGAGACCCTGGAGGTTGGCGGGCAGACCCTTCGGGCGCGAGGAACTGATCAGCAGGTATCGGCCGAGGTCGAACATCGTCTGCTCAAGGGTCGGGTCCACTTCGCCCGCCGCGTAACGCGCCAGCCGGGCGTTGGTCGGCAGGGCGACGACGGCGTCGTCGGAGGTGCCCCAGGCGACCGAGACGCGGTTCATGAGGGTGCGCATCTCGGCGGTGTGCTCGTCGCGTATCTCGTCGTAGGACCGGGCGGCCGCCTTGTCGAGCGCCGCGGCGACGACCGGTTGCGGAGCGGCTCCGCGCCACCCGGCGGCGGCGTCGAGCTTGTAGTCGGTGCGGGCGTCGAGGAGCAGGGTCAGGGTCGTGCAGCCGGTGAACCGGAGCACCGACCCGTCGGTGCTGAAGTCGCCGTCGGTGTGTACGACCTGGACGGTGCACGCGTGCTTGAGGCCGTTGCCCATGACACCGCTGAAGGCCATCCGCCGGGCGTCGGCGTCCACGGTCGTCGGGGCCTGATCCTGTCCGGACGTCAGCGAGATCGCTCCGGAGAGTCCCCGGTCGCTGTCCGACGTGTACCGGAAGACCATGACGTCCGCGGACCGGCTGGCGAAGGCCTCCCGCAGGACGCGCCGCCCCGGCTCGCCGAAACGGGTGACATGGACACCCTCGAAGAAGTCCAGGGCGCGCTGGTAGTCGACGAACGTGGACTGCATGCGCGTGTCGAACCCCTTGCCCTCCAGGACGACCTCCGCGATCTGGAAGCCGGTGGACGACTCGCCGGGGGTGAACGTGAGCCGGTAGGTGCGGTAGGCCGTGCTGTTGGTGATCCGGAAGGTCCGGGTCTCGCCGCGGCCGGCGAAGGGCGCACCGGGGTTCTGCGTGTCGAGGGTCACCCAGGCTTGCCCGTCCTGCGACGCCTCGAGCGCCCACCGCCGGGGGTCGTCCTGTGGACGGTCCGGGGCCGCCCTCAGCGTGTACGAGGTGACGGCGGCCGTGGTGGGCAGGTCAGCCTGCCAGACGACCGCCGGTGCGACGGCGTCGACCCGCCAGACCGTGGCCGGATCGCGGTCCACCGAACTCGAGATGTCCGTGGCCTGACCGGATCCCTCGGAGTGCCCGCTGGGCGACGACAGGTACATCGAGCCGCCCCCGCCGAGGTCGACGCCGGACAGACCGATCTCGCTCACCTGGAAGTGGCTGACCCCTGCTTCAGGAACGAAGTCGAACCGGTAGAAGCGGTAGGCCGCGGTGTCGGCACAGGTGAATTCCTTCGTCTGGGACCGGCTCTCGAAGGGCGTCGCCAGAGTGCGGCTGTCCAGCCTGGTCCAGGTGGCCCCGTCGGCGGATCCGGAGAACGTCCACTCCTGCGGGTCGCGCTGCGGCACGTCGTTGGCACTCGTCAGACGGTAGGAAGCGACCTCGACGGGGTCGGGGAGCTCGACCTGCCACTGCACCTTCGAGCCGGGCGCCTCGATGCACCACTTGGTACTCGAGTTACCGTCGTACGTCTTGTCGACGCCCTCCGTCGAGGAGGTACGGTACGGTCCCCCGGGGGCCGTGACCTTCGTACGGCGACCGAAGGTGACGACGACATCACCGAAGTTCCGGTACGAGCCGAAGCCGGTCATGCTTGTGTCGAAAGCGCCGTCCGGCTTGCCCGCGAGGGCGTTGTCGTAGTTGTTGACACCACCCCAGAGACTCTGCTCGTTGAACTGGATACGCTCCTCGGAGGGGTTGGCGAAGAGCATGGCGCCGAGCCGGCCGTTGCCGATCGGCAGGGCCTGCGACTGCCAGTCCATGGCGGGGATCGAATACTTCAGCGCCTTGCGCGACAGGGTCGGCCACTGGACGGCCGCCGGCGTGGCGGCCCCGGCAGCAACGGCCTGTCCCACAGGGATTCCCCCGGTCAGCTGAGTGATCAGCGGTGTGAGGGCGAGGGCACCGCCGAACTTGAGGATGCTTCGTCTCTGCGGTTGGGGTTCATTGGTCACGAGAGACCTCCTGGTCAATTGATCGGTTCTTTAATGGAGGGATGAGAGAGATACATCAACGTATGCCGAGGGCGAGGCCATTTCACCGGATGACAGATCGGATGTCTAGAGTGTGCGGCACTGTCTCTGCTGGTCGCCCCTCCCTAGGAGGGCCGATTCCGTTGGTCCCGGTCGCGGGAGCCGCCCGGTCCCGGGACCAGGAGGTCTCCGGATGGCCGGCCGGTCAGGAGGTGACAGAGATGTCGTCGCCGTAGGCCGTGCCCTGTGCGTGCCAGCCGTGCAGACAGACCGTCACCGCACCCGTGGAGCCGGTGGTGAACGTCTCCGCCGGACCGTAGTCGTGGAAACAGGCCAGTTGAACCTGATGGACTGTCAGGCCGACCTGAGGGCGGCCGCCAGGTACGCCGCGGTCCGGCTGTCCGCCGCACCCGCCACCTCTACGGGCGGCCCCACCGCGACGATCCGGCCACCCCGGTCGCCGCCTCCGGGGCCGAGGTCGATCACCCAGTCGGCACCCGCGACCACGGCCATGTCGTGCTCCACGACCACCACCGTGCTGCCCGCATCGACCAGCCCGTGCAACTGCCGCATCAGCACCTCGACATCGGCCGGATGCAGCCCTGTCGTCGGTTCGTCGAGCAGATACAAGGTGTGGCCGCGACGGGTGCGCTGCAGCTCCGTGGCGAGCTTGATCCGCTGGGCCTCACCGCCGGACAGCTCCGTCGCCGGCTGCCCCAGCCGCAGATAGCCGAGCCCCACATCGAGCAGCGTCCGCAGACTGCGCTCGGCGGCGGGTGTCCCGGCGAAGAAGCCGGCCGCCGACTCCACCGTCAGATCCAGCACCTGCGCGATGTTCAGCCCGCGCAGGGTGACCTCCAGCGTCTGCGGGTTGTACCGTGCGCCATGGCAGTCCGGGCAGGGCGCGTACGTGCTCGGCAGGAAGAGCAGCTCGACGGAGACGCACCCCTCGCCCTGACAGGTCTCGCACCGCCCGCCCGCCACATTGAACGAGAACCGCCCCGCCCTGTAGCCGCGTTCGCGCGCCGTGCCGGTCTCGGTGAACAGCTTCCGCACGACATCGAAGAGCCCGGTGTACGTGGCCAGATTGGAGCGCGGGGTACGGCCGATCGGCTTCTGGTCGACCTGGACGAGACGGTCCACCGCCTCCAGCCCCTGCGTCGACGCGCAGCCGGCCGTGGGCCGCTCGGCGGGAAGGCCGGCAGTGGCGGACGCCTGCCGGTCGGCGAGGACCCCGGCGAGCACCTGACCGACCAGAGTCGACTTCCCGGAGCCGGAGACCCCGGTGACCGCGGTGAACACCCCGATCGGGAACGCGGCGTCCACCCCGCGCACATTGTGCCGGTCGACATCGATCAGCTTCAGCCACCCGGAGGGCGTACGCGGCTCCCGGGCAGGAGCTGGACCCTCGTCGAAGAGGAACCGGCGCGTCGCCGACTCCACGACGTCCGCGAGTCCGGCCGGGGGACCGCTGTGCAGCACCCGCCCCCCGTGCTCACCGGCCAGCGGCCCCACGTCGACCAGCCAGTCCGCCTGCCGCACCACATCCATCTGGTGCTCCACGACGAAGACCGAGTTCCCGGCCTCCTTCAGCCGGCCGAGGACCGCGAGCAACGACGCGGTGTCCGCCGGGTGCAGACCGGCCGACGGTTCGTCCAGCACATAGACGACCCCGAACAGTCCCGAGCGCAGCTGGGTGGCGAGCCGCAGCCGCTGCAGCTCGCCGGAGGACAGCGTCGGAGCCGTGCGGTCGAGACTGAGATAACCGAGCCCCAGCTCGGTCACCGTCCCGATCCGGGCCAGCAGATCCGTCGTCAGCAGCCGCGCGGTGTCATTGCCGCCCGCAGCCGACAGCACGTCGGCGAGGCGCGCGAGGGGCAGCGAGGCCAGCTCGGCGATCGTGCGGCCGGCAAAGGTGACGGCCATCGCCTCCTGGCGCAGCCGAGTGCCGCCACAGACCGGACAGGGGGCGCTGCTCAGGAAGCGCTCTGCCTTGGCCCGCAGGGTGCGGCTCTTGGAGTCAGCGAAGGTGTGCATCACATAGCGCCGCGCACTCATGTACGTGCCCTGGTACGGGCGCTGGATCCGGCCCGCTTCCCGCACCGGGTGGACCGTCACCACCGGCTGATCGTCGGTGAAGAGGATCCACTCCCTGTCCTGCGCGTCCAGCTCCCGCCACGGCCGGTCGATGTCGTACCCCAGTGTGTCCAGCACGTCGCGCAGGTTCTTGCCCTGCCAGGCGCCCGGCCAGGCGGCGATCGCGCCGTCCCGGATCGACAGCGACGGGTCCGGGACGAGTAGCTCCTCGGTGGTGCGGTGGATACGCCCCAGACCGTGGCACTCGGGGCAGGCCCCGGCGGCGGTGTTCGGCGAGAACGCATCGGAGTCCAGCCGCTCGGCCCCCGCCGGATACTCCCCAGCGCGCGAGAACAGCATCCGCAGCGAGTTGGACAGCGTGGTGACCGTACCGACCGAGGAACGGGCACCGGGCACCGAGCGCCGCTGCTCCAGCGAGACGGCGGGCGGCAGACCGGTGATCTCGCCGACCTTCGGCGCGCCGACCTGGTGGATGAGCCGCCGGGCGTACGGGGCGACGGACTCGAAGTAGCGGCGCTGGGCCTCGGCGTAGATTGTTCCGAAGGCGAGGGAGGACTTCCCGGAGCCCGAGACGCCAGTGAAGACGGTGAGGGTGTCGCGCGGGATGTCGACGTGGACGTCCTGCAGATTGTGCTCACGGGCGCCGCGCACCCGGACGTACGGATCGTGGGGGGTGGGCATGCGCGCGGAGCTCCGTATGGATGGGGACAGGGCCGACAGTTGATGACAAACAGTCGGATTCTAGGCGCCGACGGTGTCTGGGCCCGCAACACCGGCGCCGATGTTCCCCTCCGTACCCCCCAGGTCAGGGAGGGGAACTCCGCCTCCGCTCGCTAGCGGGCGTTGCGCAGCGCCCGCTTGATGGGGCCCGGGATCACCCGGCGGGCACGCTGGTACGGCCGCCGCTCGGGTCGCTCGTTCTCGCGCGGGACGGGCAGCCTGCTGGCCTTCGCAAGGCGCCGTTCCAGCAGGGTGTTCCGGTCGGCGAGCTCGGTCATTTGGGACTGGAGCCAGTTGAGGCGGGTGCTCATCTCAGGGACGCCGCTGCCGGTCCAGGGACGGACGCCCGCCGGGAAGGCCAGCTCGCTCATGCGGGACTCGAAGGCCGCGCCCCCGTCACCGTGGGTGAAGGTGTTCTCCAGGCCGTTCTTGTCCAGGAAGTTCATGAACCGGTCGAACCGCTCGTGGTGACCGCGCATCAGAGGCCCGAAGTCCGCCTCGGCGTACAGCTCCGCGGGATCCAGGTTCTCGGGCACCTTGGCGAGCATCCGGTGCGGAATGTCGAAGTAGCGGCACAGCTCCAGCGTCCGGGAGTCGCTGCAGAGCACCGTCGCCGGCGTTCCGGCGAGCAGCGCCGCGATGTTGCCGTGGATCCGGGAGCCGAACGAGAAGTCGAAGCCCCGCAGGTCGTCCACCCATGTCTTGGGGTCGATATAGACCCTGACCTTGCCCTCCGCGAACATCGGGTGGTCGGGGTGGGTCGGGATGTCGGTGACGGCGGCGTTCGCGTGGCTCAGGTCACGCCAGTGCAGCTGGCGGGCATCGGACAGGTTCTGCCCGATGAAGCGCAGGTGGGGATAGCGCGCATGGGTGTGGTCGATGATCCGCCCGAGCTTGTGCTTCTTCACGGCGTCGTGCGATCCGTTGATCGCGATCCGCGACTCGGGTCCCAGCGGCCGGGTGTTCTCACGGATGAAGAGATCACGGCCGCCTATGAACATCGACGGACAGCCGATGACCTCCACGTCACGGAAGCCCATGTCCCGCAGGTAGCGCTCGGTGAACTCCCCGCGCACCCCGATGGAAGCGCTGTGGTCCAGCACCGCGGAGACGAACGCGTGCACGCTGGGCGCCATGGGCCGCAACCGGTCCGCGGAGTAGTTGGTGCTGGTCTGCGCGCCGACGCCGGGCACGATGACCGGGATCTTCAGCTTCGAGATGAGCTGGGTCAGCCGCTTGAGCTGGGGCTCGAAGGACGGCCGGAAGGCATTGGCGAGCGGAATGACGAAAGCGTCGTACTCCTCGTTGATCCGCTCGGCGGCGGCGACCCTGGTCCGGATGCCGTTGGAGACCACCTTGGTCCGCGGCGTCTCAAGGATCTTGTGCGCGGCATCGCTGAAGATCAGGTTGCCTGAGTTGGTTGCGAACACGTCCTCGTGGAGGGCGCGCTCAACAGGAACGACGTCGTAAGGGCTCTTCCCTGAGCGCAGGAGTATTCGCTTCACATCGGTAACGTTAGATGCCACGAATTAAGGTTAGCTTTACGTAGGTTTTAGTTTCCATCTGGATCAGTACAACCTTTTCGGTGAACGCGGAACGTGACCGCCCGGCTACTCGGTCACCTGCGTGGATCGGCTCGGACGAACCGGAGCCCGCCTTTGCCGCGTGTCGTCGCAGGTGTCCAACTCGTCCCACATGACGCGCTCTTGAGGACGTGCGCCCCCGCCCTATCCTTCTCCTGCGCAGAGGCGCGCCGATCGGGGGAGGCAGAAGATGATCATGGCGGACTCGCTGTCCGATGACGACGTGCTCGAGGCGGTGGCCCGGCACGCCGGCCGGCCCGGACAGGGAGCACAGATCCGGCGTGAGGGTGCGGAGATCACCTCGGTGCCGATGCTCGGCCTCACCATCGACCGGTCCATCGAGGCCCGCACCACGAAGCCGGTGCGCAGGGGCGGCAGACCCGGCCTCTCGCACCTGCCGGAGTACGAAGGCGATCTGCGCGACTGCCCCGTCGATCCGCCGACGGACCCGGCGCGGTCGAAGACGGTGGAGTTCGTCCTGCGCGGATCGGTGCGGACGGTGCCCTGCATGTGTGTGGGCGGCCGGATCCTGTACGACGAGCTGGTCTGCGACGCGGCCGAGCCGGCCGGTTTCACCGTGGTGCGGGCTCGCTGGGCAGTGGCCTCGCCCGCGTTGAAGGACGCTCAGGAGTGTGCGGGGCGTACCTGACCGCGGTGTACCGGGTCAGGTGGTCTCGTCGAGCCGGAAGCCGACTTTCAGGCCGACCTGGTAGTGCTCGATCCGGCCGTCCACGATCTGACCACGCACCTGGGTGATCTCGAACCAGTCGAGATTGTGCAACGTTTTCGCCGCCCTTGCGACGCCCCGGCGGATGGCGTCGTCGACGCCCTCGTGGGAGCTTCCTACGATTTCGGTGACCCGATACGTGTTGTTGGACATCGTGTGTCCCCTTTCTTCCATACCACGGTGCCCCACTCGGCGCGGGTACGCGAGAGGTCGACCTGGAAGCCGTGGCGCGAACGGCCCTTGACCAAATGATTGGTCCATACCAAAATCCAGCCACGCCCGTGCGAGCACCGCCCGCAGTTCCCCACACCGGGTCCTGATTTCGTCGTGCCGTTTCGCAGAAGGTGGCCCAGTGAAGAACTGCGTACTCATAGGAGCCGTCACGCTCGTTTCCACCGTGGCGCTGGGCGGCTGCGGCTACCTCTCGGGCTCGGGTGGCCCGGCGACGGGACATGTCGGCCGTTGTGCGGGGTGGTGACCCGCTGGCCGAGGCGAAGTCCGCTTCGGAACGGATCACCGCCGAGCTCGCGGGCAGCTGACCGGGCCGGGCCGTCGGACGGCCCACCGGGTCCGCCCGAGCCGCCGCCCGACACCTCGGGATTCAGCCGTCGCACATCCAGGCGCTCCACAGCGGTCATGTCGAGGCCAACCGGTCACGGAAGAAGTAAGGGGCCGGGCCGTCGCAGCAGTGCGGCAGCCCGGCAGCCGCCCTTGCCGATCCGTCCCCGGAGACCGCCATGAACGCGCTGCCCACCCCTCCGCTCGTCGCCGGCCCTCTCACCTCCACCTCCTTCGTGCCGGAGCAGCCCGCCCCGGCGCGGTCCGAAGCTCCCGCGCTGCCGCTCTACCGCGTCTCCCTCGCCGTCACCCAGGACGAGGTGCGGGCCGCCCAGCGGCTGCGCCACCAGGTCTTCGCCGGTGAACTCGGCGCCCGGCTGGACGGGCCGGAACCCGGTCTGGACAGCGACGCCTTCGACGCGTACTGCGATCACCTGCTGGTACGGGAGCTCGCGACCGGCGATGTCATCGCCACCTACCGCCTCCTGCCGCCCGACCGGGCCCGTGTCGCCGGACGTCTCTACGCGGAGAGCGAATTCGATCTCGGCCGGCTCGGACCGATCCGCGACGACATGATCGAGGTGGGCCGCTCCTGCGTCCACCCGGCCCACCGGGACGGCGCCGTCATCGCCCTCATCTGGGCGGGGCTCGCCCGCTACATGGAGCGCAGCGGGCACAACTGGCTGGCCGGCTGCTGCTCAATACCCCTGGCCGACGGAGGCATGCTGGCCGCAAACTCCTGGGACACCGTACGGGCGAGGTACCTGGCCCCCGAGGAGTACTGGGTCACCCCGCACCGCCTCTGGCAGCCCAACGCCGCCACCCGCCCCGGCGGAGCCGCCGGGACCCCCGCGCGCACCGGACTCGCCGCCCTCCCGCCGCTGCTCCGGGGCTACCTCCGGCTCGGCGCCTGGGTTTGCGGGGCGCCGGCGCACGACCCCGACTTCAACGTCGCCGACCTCTACGTCCTTCTGTCGCTGCGCCGCACCGACCCGCGCTACCTGCGCCACTTCCTGTCTCTCGTCCCGCTGACATGAGCGCCTGGCTGCCCACCGCGCCCTGCACGCCGCACACCTGCGCCGGTCACGACGGCCCGGTGCGCGGCGCCCTCCCGGCCACGGCCCTGCTGCTCGCCGGGTGCACCCTCGTCCTCGTCGGCGCGGTGTGCGCCGCTCCCGTGCTGCTCCTCGGCGCGGGGCAGCGCGACCGGCTGATCCGGTGGTGGGCGTACGCGGTCGTGCGGGCGTTCGGAGTACGGATTCAGGTGACGGGCGACCCCGCGCCGACGGCCGGGGCGGATCGCGCCGGTGCTCCCGGTGCGCTGGTAGTCGCCAACCACATCTCATGGCTGGACATCCCGCTCGTCGCCGCCGTGTTCCCGGGCCGGATGCTCGCCAAGAGCGAGATCCGGCGCTGGCCGGTACTCGGCCCGCTCGCCGCGCTCGGCGGCACGCTGTTCGTCGAGCGCGACCGGCTGCGGGCACTGCCCACGACCGTGCGCACCATCGCGGGGGCACTGCGTGGCGGGTCACGGGTGGTGGTCTTCCCCGAGGGCAGCACCTGGTGCGGGCGTGGATCCGGTGGCCGGTTCCGGCCCGCTGTGTTCCAGGCGGCGATCGATGCGGACGCCGAGGTCCGTCCGGTACGCATCACCTACCGCACCGCGCGGACGGACGGGCGGATGGCCGGTGCCGCCGCGTTCGTCGGTGACGATCCGCTCACCGCCTCGCTGTGGCGGGTGGTCACGGCGGCCGGGCTGACCGCCGAGATCCGCGTCCTGCCGCCGATCCCCGCGGGCACCCGCCCCGGCCGCCGTGCTCTTGCCCGTACCGCTCAGACCGCCGTGGCCAGCGACACCGCGAACCGGTCCGCGGAGTCCGTCCACCACTGAGTCAACGTGAGTCCGGCCGAGGCGAGTTCGCTCCGGATCCCCTCCTTGCGGAACTTCGCCGAGATCTCCGTACGCAGCTCCTCACCCGCCGTGAACGCCACCACCAGATCCAATTCCGGGATCTTCACCGTGAGGTCTCTGCGGGCCCGCAGACGCATCTCGATCCACTCCCGCTTCGGGTCCCACAGCGCCACATGGTCGAAGTCCGCCGGGTCGAAGTCGGCTCCCAGCTCCCGGTCGACGACCGCCAGTACGTTCTTGTTGAAAGCAGCCGTCACCCCGGCCGCGTCGTCGTACGCCGCGACGAGCGTCTCCTCGTCCTTCACCAGATCGGTGCCGAGCAGCAGCGAGTCACCGGGCGAGAGAAGCGACCGTACCGACTTCAGGAACACCGCCCGCTCGTCCGGCAGCAGATTGCCGATCGTGCCGCCCAGGAACGCGACGAGCCGCGGGCCCGGTGTGTCCGGCAGGGCGAGCCCATCGGTGAAGTCGGCGATCAGCGCATGGATCGACAGGTCCGGCCGCTCCGCGAGCAGGGTCTCGGCCGCGCCGCGCAGCGCGCTCTCGCTCACGTCGACCGGAACATAGCTGTGCAGCGCGGGGAGCGCGTCCAGCAGATGCCGGGTCTTCTCCGACGAGCCGGAACCCAGTTCGACCAGGGTCTGTGCCCCGGACACCGTGGCGATCCCGGACGCGCGGGCGACCAGGATCTCCCGCTCGGCGCGGGTCGGGTAGTACTCGGGCAGCCGGGTGATCTCCTCGAACAGCTCACTGCCGCGCGCATCGTAGAACCACTTGGGCGGCAGGGTCTTGGGGTGCCGGGTCAGGCCGTGCAGGACATCGGCGCGCAGCGCCGCGTCCGTCGCGTCCGCCGGCAGGGTGCGGGTCAGCTGAATGGGACTCACTCGGTTGGCTCCTTGAGCGGGGTGAGCAGAACGTCGGTGCAGGTCGCGACGAGCAGGGTGCGGTCGGGGACCGTGCGCCAGTGCGGATCGTCGTCGTACGGCTCCGAGGCCACGACCGCGCTGCGGCCCGGCTCGGTGAGGTACCAGAGGGTGTCTCCCCAGGCCGTCGCCACGATGGTGGTGCCGTCTGTGAGCAGCAGGTTCAGCCGCGAACCGGGTGCCGCCTCCGCGATCTCGCCCACGGTGTCCGCGACGGCCTGCGGTATGTCGTCCCCCTGAGCGATCCGGTGCTGCACGAGTGCCCAGACCAGGGCGGAGTCGCAGCGGGCGGTGAGGGTGAGGAGTTCGGCCGGCGGCAGCGCGGCGGCGAGCGGTGCCAGCGATCCGGGCCAGCCCTTCACCGCACCGTTGTGGCTGAAGAGCAGCCGGCCCGAGGCGAACGGCGCGGCTGCCGCCTCGCCGTCCGCCCCCGGCTCGGTGGCGTCGCGTACGGCGGCCAGCAGTGCCGTGCTCCGCACCACCCTGGCCAGATCGGCGAAGGACAGGTCGGCCCAGATGGGCCCCTGGCGCCGGTAGCGACCGGGCACCGGGTCGTCGTCCGCGTACCAGCCCACCCCGAAACCGTCCGCGTTGACGGTCCCGTACTTCTGCCGCCGGGGCTGCCAGGACTGCCGGACCAACGCGTGGGACGGCTGCGCCAGCACCGTGCCGAGCGCAACCGGTGGCCCGACATAAGCAATATGACGGCACATCAGAGATCCCTCGCGGTCCGGAATCCGGAGAAGACCTGGCGCCGCACCGGCAGATCCCAGTTGCGGAACGTGCCCCGGCAGGCCACCGCGTCCACGGCGAACGAACCACCGCGCAGGACCTTGTGCTCGGGCCCGAAGAACACCTCCGAGTACTCCCGGTACGGGAACGCCGCGAAGCCCGGATAGGGGCGGAAGTCGCTCGACGTCCACTCCCACACGTCGCCGATCAACTGACGTACACCGAGCGGCGATTCACCCGCCACGTACGCGCCTGCCTGCGCCGGACGCAGATGGCGCTGGCCCAGATTGGCCCGGTCCGGGGTGGGGTCCTCGTCGCCCCACGGGTAGCGGCGCGAGCGGCCCGAGCCCGGGTCGTGGCGCGCCGCCTTCTCCCACTCGACTTCGGTGGGCAGTCTGCGCCCCGCCCAGCGGGCGTACGCGTCCGCTTCGTACCAGCTCACATGGAGAACCGGCTCGTCGGCGGGCACCGGCTCCGTCACCCCGAACCGACGGCGCAGCCACTGTCCTGCGTCCCGGTGCCAGAACAGTGGGGCGGTCAGCTCGTGCTCGCGGACCATGGCCCACCCTTCCGGCGCCCACCAGCGCCGTTCGGTGTAGCCGCCGTCCTCGATGAAACGCTCGTACGCGCCGCAGGTGACCGGTGTCGTGTCGATGAGGAAAGCGGGGACGTCGCGCACATGGGCGGGCCGCTCATTGTCGAGGGCCCAGGGTTCGGTGGACGTTCCCATGGTGAACGGGCCGCCGGTCACCAGGACCTCGGCGGGCAGGGAGGCCGCGTCGGTGGGCCGCGGCGGTTCCGGTGCGGTGAGTACGGCCGGCCCCGACCTCAGCTGATGAGTGATCAGCATCGTCTCGTCGTGCTGCTGTTCATGCTGGGCGACCATCCCGAAGGCGAAACCCGCATCCACGAGCGGGCGGCCGCCGGTCAGGGCGGTGCTGTCGAGGATGTCCAGGGCCCGGCCCCGTACCTCCGCCGCGTAGGAGCGGGCCTCGGCGGGCGGCAGCAGCGGCAGGGACGGACGGCTCGCCCGCGGATGTTCGAAGGCGTCGTACAGTCCGTCGATCTCGGGCCGCATCGCCTCCCGCCCGGCGACGCCCCGCAGCAGCCACAGCTCCTCCTGATTGCCGATGTGCGCGAGATCCCACACCAACGGCGACATCAACGGTGAATGCTGGGCGGTCAGTTCGTGATCGTCCACGCTGTCGGTGAGGAGCGTGGTGCGTTCCCGGGCAGTGAGGAGCGCCGCAAGAGCACGCCGGCGGAGCGCCTCGGTGTCCAGGCCGGTGGCCGAGGGGGTGGGGGAGTGGGTCATGAGCCTGCCTTCCTTCCCGGTTCCGGACGGAGCGCCGCCGCGGGCATCGCATGCACCGCCGGCCTCGACAGCAGTCCGGACAGATCATCGGCCGGACATCGCCCCCGGGCGACATAACGGTCGTGGAAATTCGCCACCGCCTCCTGCACAGCCTTGCTCGCACCCATCCGGGGCAGCGCCTCGCGGGCCAGCTGGAAGCAGACGGCGGCCACCGCCCGCAGTTCGGGGTCGGCCAGGCCGTCACGGGCAGCGCCGGTCCAGAGCGGGTTGCGCGGTGCCGACTGCGGGCCCGCCGTCTCGGCCAGCGGTTTGACGGTGCGGTACACGGTCTCGGCGGCTTCCGGGTCGTCGAAGAGAGCGGTGGTGACGGCGAGCGGCACGAGCCATCCGTCGTCACCAGGCTGCGCGTCGATCATGCGCAGTTCGAGATGTCCGCGCGGGCGCACCGGCGGAAAGAGCGTGCTGATGTGGTAGTCGAGATCGGCGCGCACCGGCGGCCGTGGCGCGCCCGTACGGATCCAGGCGCGGAAGGTCAGATCCGCCGGGACGGCCCATGGCCCCTCGCCGCCCCGTATGCACATCACGGGGGTGTCGAGCACATGCGTGGCCCAGGCGTCGCGCGGGGCCAGATGGCCCGGCGGCGCCAGACTCCGTACCGGATCGAGATCCGCCCAGATCGACTGGCGGGTGGACCGCAGTCCCGTCGGCCGGCCCTGCCGGTACGGCGAGTTGGCGAACGCCGCCACCAGCACCGCACCCAGCAGATGCGACAGCTGCCAGCGCCGCCCGTAGCCGAGTGGCCCCGGCTCCTCCTCGCCGGCGTCCAGACAGACCTGGATGGATGCGGTGGTGCACATCATGGCGCGGCCGGCCGTACCCGACCGGTCGAGCGAGACCTCCATGGCGTCGTAGCGGGGCTCCTGCAGCAGACGGTGCGGCGGATGCCAGGGGTCGACGCCGACACCGACCGGTGCGAGGCCCTCCGCGTCGAGGGCGGCACGTACGGCGGCCAGATCGGTGACCATGGCATCGATGCAGGCCATGAGGGAGTCGGCGGGGCGCGAGCTCAGCTCCAGCTGGCCGCCGGGTTCGAAGGTGAGTGCCGCACTCAGGGGCAGTGCGCGTACAGCGGCGACAGCCGCGTGGAGACGGTCGTGGGGGACCGGGGTCCTGGGGTGATCACGGTCGTGGATGAGCCATTCGAGCTCGACACCGACCGTGTGGGGCGGGCCCGTCTTGAAGCAGATACATCGCAGTAGATCCTCCGCCTCCCCCTCGCCGAGGGGGAGCTCGTACTCGGCCGGACCGTGGCCGACAGGTGCGTCCGGTGACATTCCGGGGCCTCCTTCTTCGGTGCGTCCGTACCACCCAAACCCGTGCCGGGAGATCGCACAAGGGGGCCCTTGTGCGACAGGAATTCGGTTGCATCCGGGCCTCGGAAGCACCGACCATGTCCCGTATGCACCACACGGGGGAGTATTGATGAGCGCACGGCTTCGCGCCATCGCAAGAGAGACCGAGACCATCGTCGAGCAGGGGCTCTACCGCACGCCCGCGGGGCGTGAGGTGAGTATCGAGCGTGCTCTGGCCGCCGCGCTCTCCGGGACCCGGCTGTACGGGCCCGAGCCGGTGCCCGTCGCCGTTCTGGACTCCGACCGCACCACGGTTGTCGAGGTCACCGGCGAGAGCAGCCTGCAGGCGGCGCGCCGGATGACGGACGAAGGGCCCGGCAAGGTCGCCGTGCTGAACTTCGCCTCCGCCCGTAACCCCGGCGGCGGCTATCTCAACGGCGCGCAGGCCCAGGAGGAGGCGCTCTGCCGCAGCTCGGCGCTCTACGCCACCCTGCTGCGCGCCCCCGGCCACTACGCCCACCACCGCGCCGAACGCAGCGCCTTCTACACCGACCGGGTCATCCATTCACCCGGCGTACCGGTGTTCCGCGACGACCGGGGGCGCCTGCTGGACATCCCGTACACCGTGGGCTTCCTCACCTCGCCCGCACCCAACGCCGGAGTGATCCGCAGCCGGACCCCCGAGGACGCCCCTCGCATCCCCGCCGCGCTCGCGTCCCGCGCCGAACGGGTGCTGGAGGTCGCTGCGGTGCGCGGATACCGCAGGCTGGTGCTCGGCGCCTGGGGCTGCGGCGTGTTCCGCAACGATCCGGCGCAGGTGGCCGGTGCCTTCCGGGCGCTGCTCACCGGCGGGGGCCGGTTCGCCGGGCATTTCGAGCAGATCGTCTTCGGCATCCTCGACCGCGGTCCTGAATCGGCCACTCGTATCGCATTCGCTCGCGCATTCGAAAAAGAGCTGCGGCCGTCGAGACCGGACACTCCCTGACCCTGCCGTTGAGCCAGAGGGGTGGACACCGACCGACACGGTGACGTTGAGCCAGAGGGGTCAACGTCAGCCGCAAGGGCCGCACCCCGACCCCGCCGGTCAGTTCCAGCCGTAACGCTCCCGCAGCCGGCCGGCGACCAGATCGAACCGGTCCCGGTCCAGCGCGCACGCCTCGCGCCGCATCCCGTCCTCATGCACCCGCAGCACCCGGTCCAGATCGACCCAGGACGGCCGGCCGGAGCTGTCCCATGGCCCGGCGCCGAGGGCCACCCACTCGCGGTCCCGGTCGTGCTGCTTGCTGGAGAGCTGCACGGCGAGCAGCGTGCCCGACGCCTCCCGGGCCACCACCAGTACCGGGCGGTCCTTGCCGCGCCCGTCGTCCTCCTCGAAGGGCACCCAGGTCCAGACGATTTCGCCGGGGTCGGGATCGCCGTCGCGGTCGGGGGCGTACGAGGTGCGGACCGGGCCCACGTCGTGCGGGTTCGCCTCGGCGGTCGCGGCGGGGCCTGAGCGCCCGGGGAAGTCGGCCGAGCCGTCGGCGGCGCGGGTGGAGTCCGAGAGGTACGTGCTGTCTGAACGGTGAGGGATGGTCATCGGAACACCGTAGGGGCTGTCCGGCCCATTCCGTGGACCGGGCCCGCCGAACGGGCAGCAGTCTCGGATCATGGTCATCGGACACGCGCCCCGCGGACGTGCGCAGTGCACCCCTCGTCACGCTCGCACGCCCGTGCCCGGCGTTCCTGGCGCAGGGCACGGTGTGCGGCCGCCGGACTGGTCGTGGCGCCGTTCCCCAGGCCGCGCCTGCCGGAGCGTCAGCGCTCTCGTACTCACCGGTCTCGACGTCAACCGAAGGTTCAGGGTCGGACCGCGTCGCCGTGCCTCAACAGGCCGATCAACACAATGATGGCAGCGAGTACGAGACCCGCCGTGACGCCGATGACCATCGGCACGCGCCCCCTTATCTCAGTACCCTGCCGGCACCGCTGAACAGAGGGAGTCTTCTCCTGTGCGCGACGGCGGAGAAGAGGTGTGCGCAACCTTGCCGCAATCTTGACTGCCGCACCCGGGACGCCGGTCCTTCACACCTCAACTGTCGTAAGCAGGAGCCACATAGACCGTGCGCGGCAGCAGATACTCGATCACCGTCACCACCGTCCCCGGCTCGATACGGAACCCCGGCGGGGCGGGATGGGCGAGGAAGTGCTCGGCGCCCCCACGGATCTGCACGATCACCTCACCGACCAGCCCCGGCCCGACCGTCCCGGTCACCCTGCCGAGCAGCCCCACCATCGACGAGTCATCCGTGCCCCGGAGCGTACCCACCTCCAAGCGGTCTGGAAGACTGCCCGACGCGATGAGCCAGTTACCCAAGCAGCCCGCCGAAGGCCCCGTCCCGACCAGCGCCGACGTGGCGCGGCTCGCCGGGGTCTCGCGGGCCACCGTGTCGTACGTACTCAACAACAACCCGACCGTCCGGATCAGCGAGCCCACCCGCCGCCGGGTCAGGGACGCGGCCTCCGAACTCGGCTATGTGCCGCACGCGGCGGCCCGGAGCCTGCGCGCCGGACACACCCGGACGGTGCTGATGCCCACCGGGAACCACCCGGCCGGTCTGCTCCGCCACCGCTTCCTCCAGGAACTCGAATCCGGGCTGCGCCGCCTCGACTACACCGTGGTCCAGCACGGGAGCCTCGGACTGGACGCCGACGACGCCGCCCGGGCCTGGGCGGAACTCCGCCCCGTCGCCGTGATCGCACCCGGCGGGGTCGCGCTCACTCCGCAGGGCATAGCCGTACTGCGACGCTCCGGCGCCAAGGCGGTGATCACCCTCGGCCCGCAACCGGTGGACGGCGCCCACGCCTTGGTCATGGACCAGCGGGAGGTCGGCAGTTGCGCGGCCGGACACCTGCTGGAACGCGGACGACGCCGGATCGGCGTCGTCATGCCCGAGGAACCGGGCCTCGCCCTGCTCGCCGAACCGAGGCTGTCCGGAGCCCGGCGGGTGGCGGCCGATGGCGGAGCCCTCATCGAACCGTTGCCCCTGCGGTACGACGAGGAGTCGGCCGGCGCGCTCGCCGCCCGGTGGCGCACGCTCGGACTCGACGGCGTGTTCGCGTACAACGACGCCTACGCGATGCTCCTGATGCGGGCCCTCCAGGACGCGGGCATCGAGATACCGGGCGAGACGGCTGTGGTGGGCGCCGACGACCTGCTGCTCGGCAGGCTGCTGAGGCCCCGGCTGAGCAGTGTGCGGATGGAACTGGCCACATCGCAGCCGCTGGCGGACCTCGTCGACCGGCTGGTGCGGCATCCGGGAGGCGTGCCGGAGCGCCATGACCTGCTGAGGGCGCGGACGATCCCCCGCGAGTCCAGCTGAGGCGGGTTCAGCGCGGCAACGTGCGCGTCGCGTGTCGCTTGCTTAGCGTCATGACCATGAACCATCCGCAGAGTTACGAAATCCTGCTGGTCCCCGAGTTCACCGAAGGCCCCGCTGAGGCCTTGAAGGCCAAGAACGCCTCCGAGGCCTCCGGAACCCCCGAGTCCGCCGACGCCGGCGGTGTCCGGTCCGTCGGCGCCCCTATCCGCTCTGCCGTCGTGGAGGCCACCGGCGAGACGGGGGCGTCGGGCTACCCTCGGTACGCCGGTGAGGGCATGGTGGCGGACATCGATCCGGCGACCCACACCGTGGAGGCCCTGCTTGTCGACGGTGCCGAACTGGACCTCGGGCTCTCGGTCAGGATCTCGGAGCGGACCGCCGACAGCTGACCGTCCGTGCTGACAACCACCTTGCAAAAGGCTGGAGTTGGGCAACCCGCTCGTGCGTGACCTCTGCACCGTTCCGCGCGCGCAAATGGGAGCAGCAGTTCGATCAATTCCCTTTTGGATCGGTGCGGCGTGACTACGATGTTGCACGTTCAACCGGGCGAGATCACGTTCGATGGCCGAACGCAGCTCGCACGGCTGCGCCGGATCGCGTAGTCCCGCGAGGCCGCGGCCGCACACCCCGCGCGCCCCACCGCATGGGACCACCCCTCGAACCGATCGACTGGAGAGTCTTCATGTCCCTGCTCGACCCCAAAACCTGGCAGTCCCGCACGTTCGCGGGAGGTGAGTCGGATGTCGTCGAGCCCGCCACCGGCGAGATCCTCGGACACGTCACCCTCGCCGCACCCGAGGACATCGCGGCAGCCGCCGAGTCCGCGGCCGCCGCCCAGTCCGCCTGGGCCCGCACCCCGCACTTCGTGCGCGCGGCCGTCCTGCGCCGGGCCGGTGACCTGTTCACCGCCCACGCAGACGAGCTGCGCGAATGGCTCGTACGGGAGTCCGGATCGATCCCCGGCAAGGCCGACTTCGAGCTCCACGTCGCCGCCCAGGAGTGCTACGAAGCTGCCGCGCTCGCCTCCCGGCCGGCCGGTCAGGTCCTGCCCAGCGAGGACCAGCGGCTCTCCTACACCCGCAGGGTCCCGGTCGGGGTCGTCGGCGTCATCGCCCCGTTCAACGCGCCGTTGATCCTCTCCATCCGGTCCGTCGCGCCCGCACTGGCCCTCGGCAACGCGGTTCTCCTCAAGCCCGACCCGCGCACCGCGGTCTGCGGCGGGCTCTCACTCGGCGCGGTCTTCGCCGAGGCCGGACTCGGCGAGAACCTGCTGCATGTCCTGCCCGGCGGCGCCGAGGTCGGACAGGCGCTCGTCGCCGAACCTCGCGTCCCGGTCATCTCCTTCACCGGCTCCACCACGGCGGGCCGCGCCGTCGGCGAGGTTGCCGGGCGATTCCTCAAGCGTGTGCACCTCGAGCTCGGCGGCAACTCCGCCCTCGTCGTCCTGGAGGACGCCGACCTGGCGGGCGCTGTGGCCCAGGCGACCTGGGGCTCCTTCTTCCACCAGGGCCAGATCTGCATGACCACCGGCCGCCACCTCGTTCACGCCTCGCTGCACGACGAGTACGTCGAGCGGCTCGCCGCGAAGGCGGACGCGCTGGTTGTCGGCGACCCGAACCGTGAGCAGGTCCATCTCGGCCCGGTCATCGACCGCGGCCAGCTCGGCAAGATCCACCGGCTGGTCGAGTCGAGCACCGCACGGGGCGCGAAGCTCGCGGCGGGCGGCACCCACCGCGACCTGTTCTACCGGCCCACCGTCCTCACCCACGTCGACGACCAGACACCCGCCTACGCGGATGAGGTCTTCGGTCCGGTCGCCCCCGTGCGGTCCTTCGACACCCTGGACCAGGCCGCGGCGCTGGCCGCCGACAGCCCGTACGGACTCTCGCTGGGCATCGTCACCCGCGACACCGCCCTCGGTCTGGAACTCGCCGACCGGATCCCGACCGGCATCGCCCACATCAACGACCAGACGGTGAACGACGAGGCGGTCGCACCCTTCGGCGGCATCGCCGCATCAGGCACCGGGGCGCGCTTCGGGGGCGAGGCCAACCTGGAGGCCTTCACCGACCTGCGCTGGACGACGGTCCGCCGCGAACCGGCCGGCCACCCCTTCTAGTCCGGCGGATCAGGGGCGGACACCCCCAGGGACATCCCGAACGCCGAAGGGCCCGGCCGAACCGGCCGGGCCCCTTCACCGTCGCCCGCTCGCGCCGCCTACTTCGGTTCCTTCTGCTGGTCCTCGATGGACTTGCGGACCTCGTCCATGTCCAGCTTGCGGGCCTGTCCGATGACATCCTCGAGTGCCGTCTCCGGCAGGGCCCCCGGCTGGGCGAACACCGCCACATTGTCCCGGACGATCATCAGGGTCGGAATGGACCGGATCTCGAAGGCCGCCGCCAGTTCCTGCTGCGCCTCCGTGTCGACCTTGGCGAAGACCAGGTCGGCGTGGCGCTCGGACGCCGCGTCGTACACCGGCGCGAACTGCCGACACGGGCCGCACCAGGAAGCCCAGAAGTCGATCAGGACGAACTTGTTCTCGCTGACGACCTGATCGAAGTTTTCCTTGGTGAGCTCTACGGTGCTCATGCTCTCGTTACCTCTTCCTGTGCCCGTTCGGACGTGTCCGGCACAACCGTGCCCGGTTCCGCGCTATTCCGCCTGCCCATGTGGCCACGGCTCACACTCACGGCCAGACTGTCCCCCATGACAGATGCTGTGGAGAACGCCGTGTACGACGTCGTGGTGATCGGTGCGGGACCTGTGGGTGAGAACGTGGCTGATCGGACCCGGGCTGCCGGACTGTCCACGGCGGTCGTCGAGACGGAGCTCGTCGGCGGCGAGTGCTCGTACTGGGCGTGCATGCCCAGCAAGGCGCTGCTGCGCCCGGTCGTGGCCCGCGCCGACGCGCGCAAGGTCCCCGGACTCAGCGCGGTGGTCCAGGGACCCCTGGACACGGCGGCCGTCCTCGCCCGCCGTGACGAGTACGCCTCGCACTGGAAGGACGACGGACAGGTCGCCTGGCTGGAGGGGATCGGCGCGGATGTCTACCGGGGTAAGGGACGTCTGACCGGTACGAAAGAGGTCTCCGTCACAGGTCCTGACGGCTCCGAACACCGGCTGACCGCCCGGCACGCCGTCGCCGTCTGCACCGGCAGCCGCGCCGTCGTTCCCGGCCTTCCCGGAGTCGCCGACGCCCGCCCCTGGACCAGCCGCGAGGCGACGAGCGCCAAAGAGGTGCCGGGCCGACTGGTGATCGTCGGCGGGGGAGTCGTCGGTGTGGAGATGGCCACCGTCTGGCAGGCTCTCGGCGCGCACGTGACGATGCTGATCCGCGGCAAGGGGCTGCTGCCGAAGATGGAGCCGTTCGCGGGCGAGCTGGTCGCCGAGGCCCTCACCGAGGCCGGAGCCGACGTCCGTACGGGCGTCTCCGCCACCTCCGTGCGGCGTGCCGGCCCCGACGGACCGGTCACCGTGGAACTGGACAACGGCGAGCGCATCGAGACCGACGAGATCCTCTTCGCCACCGGCCGTGCCCCGCGCACCGACGACCTGGGCCTGGAGACGGTGGATCTGAAGCCCGGATCCTGGCTCGAGGTCGACGACAGCTGCCGCGTCGAGGGCAGCAACTGGCTGTACGCAGTCGGCGACGTCAATCACCGGGCACTCCTCACCCACCAGGGCAAGTACCAGGCCCGCATCGCGGGTGCCGCGATCGCCGCCCGGGCGCAGGGCGACACGCCGCCGGCGACCGGCCGCTGGGGAGCACACGCCGCCACCGCCGACCACGCGGCCGTCCCCCAGGTCGTCTTCACCGACCCGGAGGCCGCATCCGTCGGGCTCACCCTCGCCGCGGCCGAGCGCGCCGGGCACCGGGTCCGCGCCGTCGACCACGACCTCGCCGCCGTCGCCGGCTCCGGACTGTACGCGGACGGCTACCGGGGCCGCGCCCGCATGATCGTCGACCTCGACCGCGAGATCCTACTCGGCGTCACCTTCGTCGGCCCCGGCATCGGCGAGCTGCTGCACTCGGCGACGGTCGCCGTTGCGGGTGAGGTCCCCATCGACCGGCTCTGGCACGCGGTCCCCGCCTATCCGACGATCAGCGAGGTGTGGCTGCGCCTGCTGGAGGCGTACCGCGGCTGAGTACGGCTGGCGAGCCGTTGCGTCGGCGACGGGTCCCGCCGTCCCTCGGAGGGAGGGCGGGACCCGTCGCCAGGGTGCGTCGTCCCGCGCAGGCGCACGCTGCAACTACGTCTTCGACGTGCCGGTGAGCTCACGGGGCGATGCGTTTTCCGGTTCTCACCAGTAGTGGCGCCGCCCACCGAGCCCGCGGCCGACAGCACCGAGAATCCAGAGGACCGCACCGATCAGCACGAGGGCGACGCCGATGGTCCACAAGATGGAAATCCCGGCCACCATGCCGATCACGAGCAGAATGACTCCGAGGACGATCATTGCGTCCCCCAATCCTTCAAGGCCACCTTCGAGTATGCGCCGGACGGCGTATCTCCGCGTGGCAGACGACTGCTGTTGCTCGTACTGCCGTCCAGGACCGCAGGGCGGTGGCGGGCTGGGGTCCCGGACAGCTCGGCGGACCTCGTGAGACAGCCGGGGTTTCAGGCCGACGTCACGGCCGGTGGACCTCGACCAGGCGCGATCCGGTCCGGCGAACCGCTACGCGACCCGCCTCTCCGGCACCTGCTGTTCCTCTTCCTCGTCGGGAAGCTTCACGTCGCTCACCAAGATGTTGACCTCCACGACCTCCAGACCGGTCATCCGCTCGATGGCGGCGATCACCTCGGTCCGGACGTCGCCCGTGAGCTCGACGATCGAGTATCCGTATTCGACGATGATCGACAGGTCGACCGCCGTCTGGACCTCGCCGACCTCGACCTTGACACCGCTGGTGACGGACTGACTTCCCGCTCCGGGCACCCTCTCCCGCACGGCCCCCATACCGCGGGCGAATCCCCCTCCCATGCCCTGGACTCCGGGCACGCCCCGGGCGGCCAGCCCGGCGATCTTCGCCACCACGCCGTCGGCGATCGTGGTTCGGCCCCGCGACCCAGGTTCCGTTCGGCGGTTTCCGCCATGCGGTCCTGCTCCGTGCGTGGCCTCGGATTGCGGGCGGGCGGTATCGGGCCGATTCACCTGCGTTTGATCGGTCATGGTCGGTCGCCCTTCCGGAGAGAAGGTGGATTCGAAAGCCTTGGCCAGTCTACGTACCATTTGTCGACATTGCTCGAGCGGTAGGGGTACGTGGGCGGACCCACGGGCGGGCGCCGCCGTGGGTAGGCTGCCCCCTTCTCGTCCTCCCTGGTCCCGGTGTCGCGTAAATGGCGGCGTTGCGGGGGTCCGGCCGCGGGCGCTCGCCTTAACTGCCTCCCCGCGGTAGGGAGCCCACTCCCTGTCGTGGGGCAGGCCGAACGGTGCCGGCATGGAGGGAAGGTGCAGACCGACCGGTCGTCGGGGATGCTGTCACCTGACGTCACCGGCGGGGCGGGCCGGTCCGGCGGTGGAGGCCGACGCCGGGTTACGGGGCGTCGGTTCCGGTGCTCAGGGACTGCCCACAGCGCAGGTTCCAGCGGCCGGACCGGCCGCTGAGCTCTGTCAGTGTCAACGGGGCGACGTCCAACCGCCAGAAAGCCTGCGGCGGAAGGCCCAGCGCATGCACGATCGCGGCGCGCACCACCGCGGGTTCGACCACGGCGATCACGCGGCCGTCCCCGGCGCCGTCCCGATGCAACGAGTCAAGCCAGCCACCTACCCGCGCACACAGGTCCAGCAGCGACTCACCGCCGTGCGGTGCCGCCGAAGGGCCGGACAGCCAGACCGAGACCGCCTCCGGCTCGGCCTCGCTCACCTCCGCCAGTCGCTGCCCGCTCCAGCGCCCCAAGTCCCAGCCGCACAGGGCTGGTTCGGTCTCGGACAGCAGCCCCAGCGCCTCGGCGGTCCCGGCGCACCGCTCGTCCGCTCCGCGCACCCGGCGATCGGCGGCAGGCACCGCGGCAGCGGCCGCACGCGCCCGCCGGACACCGGACGCGTCGAGCGGGGCGTCGCCGTCGAAACGGGCTTCACGCAGCGCCGCATTGAGCGCCGGTGAGATCAACATCACTTGTGCCGTCAACACCGGTGTCAACTCCCTGAACTGTGGCCTTTCGGGTAAGACCGGCCGGCAATTGGGGGGCGGCGTCGCGGGGCTGGGGCACGCACCTCGCGGTGTTGTCGTCGATCACCATGTTCCCCGAGCTCTCGGCTTCGCTCGAGCAGGGGAGGCCCCATTCGCCATGGCTCAATCCTCGGCCTTGCGATGCACGCACCCCAGCCCCGCTCCTTCACCCACCCCCCAATTGCCGGTCGGTCCAAGCACACCATGGCATCCGGGCCCCCGGCCCTCCAGATGGCGCCATGGCGGCGCGTGCCCGCAGGCGGTATGGTCGCGACGAACATGACGACGGTGTGACGGAAGTCCGGTGAGAATCCGGCACGGTCGCGCCACTGTGAACCCGTACCCCTGCGGGAAGTCAGACCCGGCACTGTCGTCTCAGGCACCACGATCGGGACGCGTGTTCCCTCAGGAGGTTCTGCCATGGCACAGACTGCTGCCCCCGCAACCGTCGCCACACCCGCCATCACCCCCATCTCGCTGAAGGCCATTGCCCCGTGGGCGGTCTTCTTCGGCATCTTCATGCTCGTCCTCCTGTACTTCGTCGGCGCCGAGCAGGGTGCCACCGCTGTCATCTCCGGCGAAGGTGTCCACGAGTGGGTTCACGACGGTCGCCACCTGCTCGGTTTCCCCTGCCACTGACACGCTGCGCACCTCAGGGGAACCGCTCATGAACTCCATATCTGTCAGAGCGCTGCTCGTCCGCGGCATGCTGGCCGGACTTGCCGCGGGCGCGCTCGCTCTTGCCGTCGCCTACTTCCTCGGTGAATCCCGGGTGGACGCGGCGATCGCGCTCGAAGAGGCTCACAGCCACGACCACGGCGGCGGCGAGGAACTCGTCAGCCGCACCATGCAGTCCACCGCGGGTCTTGCCACCGGTGTCCTGGTCTTCGGTGTGGCGATCGGCGGCATCGCTGCGCTGGTCTTCTGCTACGCCCTCGGCCGCATCGGCAGGTTCGGCCCGAGGGCCACGGCCGCATTGATCGCGTTCGGCGCCCTGCTGACCGTGTATGTCGTGCCGTTCCTCAAATACCCGGCCAATCCGCCGGCTGTCGGAAATCCCGACACGATCGGCCAACGCACCGCCCTGTTCTTCCTGATGGTCGCCCTCAGCGTGCTGTTGGCCGTCGCTGCCGTCATCTTCGGCAAGCGGCTGGCTCCCCGTCTGGGCAACTGGAACGCGTCCATTGCCGCGTCCGCGGCCTATGTGCTCGTCATCGGGCTGGCCTACGCCTTCCTGCCCTCGTTCAATGAGGTCGGCAAGGACTTCCCGGCCAGTCTGCTGTGGGAGTTCCGCCTCGCCACCCTCGCCGTTCAGGCCGCGCTGTGGACCACTTTCGGTCTGGTCTTCGGCTATCTGACCGAGCGGCTGCTGGTGCCGAAGACCGGCCCGGTGACGGCCGGGGGCGGTACCACGTCCCACGCCGCAGCCGCTGCGAGCTGAGGCGCCGGCCGACTCGTCGGCCGTATGACGGCAGAACCCGCCGGGGCATCCCGGCGGGTTCTGCGTCTTATGCGGCGTCCGTCGCGTCGGTCGCTTCAGCCACGTACGTCGCATCCGTTGTGTCCGACGCCTCCGACGCCTCCGACCAGTCGATCAGGAAGTGCTTCACCCGGTCGTCCGCCCTGACGAAGCGCATGCCTGCCGCCACCATGACGTGCTGGGACGCGATGTTGTCGAGGTCGGCATCGCCGTTCACGGCGGCGATGCCCTCGTCGCGGGCGAACTCCAGCAGCGCCCGCAGCGCCTCGGAGGCGTACCCCTTGCCGCGCGCCGCAGGGGTCAGGCCGTAGCCGATCGTCACCTGCCCCTCCGGGTTCGGAGCGCCGTGAAAGCCCACTCCGCCTATGGCGTGTCCGTCCTGGCGGAGGCGGATCTCGTAGGCGCCGAACGGCTGGGGGTTGCCGGTGTCGGCGCAGTGCTCCAAGAAATGCCCGGCCCCGGCCGCGTCGCCGTCGGTCGGGTACTCCGGTGCCCATAGGGCACCCGGCCCCGGACGGCGGGCCACTATGTTCTCCGCCTCGGCGGGACTCAACGGGTGGAGTACGAGTCGAGGTGTCACAAGATCTCCCATGACTCGACGGACTATCACGACGGCGAGCTTCGGTGCACCGGAATTATCGGATTTTTTGCTGCCTGAAGGAGTGGGTAGCGGGGCTGGGTAACGCTGATACGTGGAGTGAGCCGGTCCGATCCGTGCGGAGCGCAGGGTCCGCCTCGCCTACCCGCAGGCGTACAGCGAACCCATTCATGAGCGGGACATGGCCGCCGTGTCGGTGCGCCCTTCTCGACGACGCCCACCGCGGGGCGACGTACCGCGGCCGCGGCCGCGGCCGACGCAGGCGGCACCTCCCAGGCCGACGCACGTGGGCACGGTCCTGCCGCAGCTGTGGGCCCGGTCGGCATGCGTACGCTGACCGGGCCCACAGCCTTGCACCCACAGCGGCCGGGAAGGAGGGCGGGGCTTCCCCGTCGGACAGTGTCCGTCTCGAAGCCCGCCGTCTCAGCTGCTCACGTCCTCCCCGAAGTCTCCGGACATCGCCGCCGCCATCCGCAGATGAGGCGTAGCCTCCTCCTGCCGGCCCTGCCGCTCCAGGGTGCGGCCGAGCATCAGCCGCGCATAGTGCTCCACCGGGTCGCGCTGCAGCACCGCCCGCAGCTCCGTCTCGGCCTTGCCGAGCCGCGCCGAGTGGTAGTAAGCGCGGGCCAGCAGCAGCCGCGGCGCGACCTGCTCCGGCGCTTCCTCGACCAGTCCGCCCAGGATCCGGGCCGCGGTCAGGTACTCCTTGGCTTCGAAGAACATCCGGGCGCGGTCCCAGCGATCGGCTGCCGTGCCGAACTCGTAATAGGTGTCGTTCACTTGCCCTCCTCGGTCGCGGCCTTGGGAGATCCGTCGGGCCATGCATCCAGTCGTTCGCGCGGCCCGCTTTCAGCCTGCACAACACCTCATTATGGTTGAACATTCCATCAAACTTTTCGCGTGGGTACCGACCGCCCGCGCCTGCACAGGAATAGGTTGAGCGCCATGAGCAATCTCGATCGCCAGGCCGCACTCTCCGTCTGCGGCGGCCGGGGCTTTGTCGTCGCCGAGCCGGTGCGTGAACTCCTCGCCCCGCGTCACGTCCAGCTCGGTGAGTCCACCGAGGTTCGCAGGCTGCTGCCCAACCTCGGCCGCCGGATGGTCGGAGCCTGGGCCTTCGTCGATCACTACGGCCCCGACGACATCGCCGACGAACCCGGGATGCAGGTACCGCCCCACCCTCACATGGGCCTGCAGACGGTCAGCTGGCTCCACGACGGCGAGGTGCTTCACCGCGACAGCCTGGGGAGCCTGCAGACGATCCGCCCGCGCGAACTGGGACTGATGACCTCCGGCAGGGCCATCAGCCACTCCGAGGAGAGCCCGAAGCCGCACGCTCGATTTCTGCACGGCGCTCAGCTCTGGGTTGCGCTGCCCGACGCTCACCGCCAGGTCGAGCCGCACTTCCAGCATCACACCGACCTGCCGACCGTCACCGCCCCCGGCCTCACCGCCACGGTGATCCTTGGCGAGCTGGACGGTGCCACCTCGCCCGGCACCGCCTACACCCCGATCGTCGGCGCCGACATCGCCCTGACCCGTGGCGCCGAGGCGCGCCTGCCGCTCGATCCGGACTTCGAGTACGCCGTGCTGTCAATGTCCGGCGAGTCGGAGGTCGACGGCGTTCCCCTGCTGCCCGGATCGATGCTCTACCTCGGCTGCGGCCGCACCGAACTCCCGCTGCGCGCCGACTCCGACGCGGGTCTGATGCTCCTCGGGGGCGAGCCCTTCGAGGAGGAGATCGTCATGTGGTGGAACTTCATCGGGCGGTCCCACGAGGATGTCGCACAGGCCCGCCTGGACTGGATGGCAAGCACTCGCTTTGGTCAAGTGGAGGGCTACGACGGGGATCGGCTGCCCGCTCCCGAACTCCCGCCTGTGCCCCTCAAGCCCCGGGGGCGTGTGCGCTGACCTGGGGTGATGTGCAGGGGGCGGCGAATTGTCGAGTCTTACAAATCGGTCCCGTTCTCGGCATGCGGAATGAGGCGCGCCACCTCTCTCGTGCCCCCTGCGTGGACGTGCAGGGTGCTCCTCCTGCATCACGAATCGGGTTGACGCCGGGGTGGTGGGCCGACCGGTTTGCGGCCCGGCGCCGGGGCTACGGGGCGGTGAGGGCGTGGATGATGTCGTAGAGGTGGGTGCCGTGTGCCCATCTCTTGAGGTCCTCGCGGCCTATGGTGATGAGACGGTGGCGGGCGGCGAAGTCGATTGCGGGCTGGGTGAATCCGTTGAGCCCGACAATGACGGCGTGGTCGGCGCCGTGCTCCGGACGGGCTGTGCCGTTGAACTGCTGCATCGCCGGTGAGTTGACGGGTCGGCTGAGCTGCTTGCACTGGACCATGATGGTGAGGCCGTCGGGGTCGCTGGCGATGACGTCGGCGCCGAGGTCGCCTGAGCCGCCCACTCGCCGGGTATGGAGGAACCCCTCCCGGGCGAGGAGTTTGGCGCAGGCGTGCTCGAACCCGGTCGGGCTCATGGCTTCGAGCTGCTTCATCCAGTAGGTGAGCAGGGCCGGCTCCGGCTCGATGGGTGTCGCATCCACGCTGACTGCGACGGCGCGTGTGGTGAGAAGGTCGAGGACGGCGCCGGCGAGCCGGGCGAGGAGCAGCAGTGCGGTGAGCGAGCCGAGCACGACGAGCGCGGTCCACCAGGGGTGCTCGGTGACCGCGCCCCACAGGTCCACGGTGATCCAGTCGATGACGGTGCCGATCAGCCCACCCCCAAGCAGGGCGAGCACGGCCACGACGGGCCACCACCGTACGAGCACCTCGCCCACCCACACGAGCAGCCGCACCACCAAGGAGACCGCTGCGGCGGCGACCAGGGCCGCCGCCCCGTACTCAGCCACGCCACGCGGCCGACGGATCGTAAAGGGCGCTGGCACGTTGGCTGGCAGGGTGGGAGGATCCTCCCACCCTGCCAGCCAACGTGCCAGCGCCCTCGCGATGGTGTTCAAGCTCGCCGAGTCCGCACAGGCCCGCCGGCGCGCGATCACCGCACCACACCTGGCCGCCCTCGTCCGCGCTGGCGCCCGCTTCGAGAACGGTCAACTCGTCGATCGCCCCGAGGCCGCCGCAGCATGAACAACCTCAACCGACCCACAAGTCTTTGACAATTACTCCGCTGCCCCGTGTCCCGACCTCTGTGCGGGGTCGGCGTCCCGGCCAGCCGGTTCACCCGAATTCTTCATGGTGCATCCCGCCACGCCGGCTGCCAGGACCATGACAGCGACAGCGCCCGGGACGAAGGTTCTGCGAAACTGCTCCATCACGACTCCTGTCTCGATCCAATAGGTTTTTTGTAGCGCGACGCTGCGTCATTGCCGCGCCGTCGTCAAGGTCTGCGGCACGAGAAAGGCGACCAATTCGCCCGCTGCACGCCCAGCCTTCAGAACAGCCCTCCCGACGTCTGTCGACACCCGGGCTCTTGAGCTGGGAAATCTCGAGCCGCGGCCGTGCTTCCCCTAGACCGGACACTACGGGCTGCACCGCGACTGGGGCTGGACCTCACCTCCGCTCGCCACGAGCCGGTCCGGCCATGCCGGGAAGAGGGGAATGTCGACCCCCTTGACTTCCCAAGATCAATCTCGAAATCATATAGGGAACGCTGGCGGTGCATCGGGGCGAGGCGGAGCGTCAGACCGAGATGGCTGTTGGTGCACGTGGGAGTGGCGATGATCGCAGGGCGGCGTAAAGCGGGGCAGCAGCAGAATGCAGCCCGCGTTCCTGCACTTCAACACGCCAACATACGGCGGTCTGGGGTCTTCTGCTCTTCCGATGGGCTTTGACGGCTCCCGTACGCGCACTGCGCTTCACTTCAGGAGGGAATCATGGATAGGCGAAGTTTCCTGGTTGCTAGTGGGTTGAGTTCGCTCGCGGCGGTGATCGCAGCCGAGCCGGCATTCGCCACAGCGCAGAGGTCGACAGATTCAGCGAACGCCTCGGCGCTAAGCGGCGACTACGAACCCACCGTCGAGTCGCTCTCGACGCATCCGCTGCCCGAGTGGTACCGGGACGCCAAGTTCGGCATCTTCATCCATTGGGGTCCGACCGCGGTGCCCGCGCAGGACGACTGGTACATGTGGTCGATGAACCAGCGTGGTAGCTCGACATGGAACTACCACAGGCAGAAGTACGGGGAGAACTTCAACTACGACGACTTCTTCCCGATGTTCACCGCGGCGAACTACGACCCGAAGAAGTGGGTCGAACTTTTCGAGGAAGCCGGGGCGAAGTACTTTGTCCTCACCGCCAAGCATCACGACGGGTACGCACTCTTCCCCAGCCAGTACACCGACCGCGATTCGGTCGCGCAGCCGCCACACCGCGACCTCGTGGGCGAGCTCATCGACGCGGCCAAGGAGTACGCTCCAGACCTGCGCCGGGGGCTCTACTACTCGATGCCCGAGTGGTACAACCCGTCCTATCGCTGGGGGGGCGTATTCGCCGGTGGGCCGCCGCACAACCCCTATACAGGTAAGGAGATCCCTTACACCGGCTACATTCCGGTCGACAACCACGTCAAGGACTTCCAGAAACCACAGATGATCGAGCTCATCGACCGGTACGCCCCGCAAGTCCTGTGGTGTGACATCGGTGGACCCAACGACAGCCTTCCCGTGATCGCCCACCTGTACAACAAAGATCCAGAAGCAGTCGTCAATGACCGGTCTGGCGCACCCGTCCACGACTTCGTCACGCCAGAGCAATACGTGCCAAGCAATATCCTGAAAGCTAAGTGGGAGACCTGCGACGTCATCAACTCGTGGTTCTACATGGACCACCCTTACAAGAACTACACGGCAGAGACCGTCATCGAGGAGCTGACCGACGTCGTCAGCAAGAACGGGAACCTGCTCATCGACATCGCGCCCAAGCCGGACGGGACGATCCCAGACCACCAGGTCGCCGTGTTACGAGGAGTAGGTGAGTGGCTGCGGACCAACGGAGAGGCGATCTATGGAGCGACGTACTGGACCAACCACCAGGACAGCTCGGCGAACGTGCCGGTACGGCTCACCGTAAAGCAGAACGCCTTTTACGTGACCGCCTTCGACTGGCCTGGCGCCACGCTCAACCTCGACGCGAACCTGGTCCCCACCATGGATGGCACTCAGGTGCATCTGCTGGGCACCGCCGGCAGTAAGTCGCTGTCCTGGCACAAGGAAGACAGCCGCATCATCATCGACACCCCTGTCGAGGGACCATCCGCGACACACAGCAAATACGCCTACACCTTCAAGATCACAACACCGGGAATGTCGTACGTCCGTGCCAGCTTGGACAGCTCGACCACGCCAACCCGCGGGCAGAGCGTTTCCGCCACCGTGACGGTCACCAACGTCGGCGGCGAGGACGCAGGAGCCGGTAAGGTCACGATCTCCACACCGGATGGGATCAGCGCCCAGCCGTCGTCGTTCGCGCTCTCCAAGCTGAACCTCGACGAATCGGCAACCTTCAAAACCACTCTCACAACAGCGCCAGACATGCCGTACGGCAACTACAAGGTGACGTTGAGCACCTTGTTCGGCGGGCGGCCGATGATTGGCGGCATGCCCTTCAAGGTCGCGCCGCCGAACGTCGCGGCGGGTAAGGCCACAACACAATCGAGCACGGACTTTGGCGGCACCCCCGACCGCGCGGTCGACGGGAACACCGATGGCGGCTACTTCGCGGGATCGAGCTCGCACACTGGCTACGACCAGAACGCCTGGTGGCAAGTCGACCTCGGGAAGAGCTACCAGATCTACGAGATCGACATCTGGAACCGCACCGACGGGTTCACTGACCGGCTCAGCGACTACTACGTGCTCGTATCTGACGAGCCGTTCACGAGCACGTCCTTGGACGAGACGCTGAACCAGCCCGGGGTCTGGTCGTCCCACCAGATCCAGGTGGCCGGCAGGCCCACCGCAGTCCCGGTCGCACACTCTGGAAGGTACGTACGCATACAACTCAGAGGCACGAACTGGCTAACCCTCCCGGAGGTCCAGGTCTTCGGCGAGTGATGTGCCAAGGAAGGGCCGCTCCGGCATGGAGCGGCCCTTCAGTGACAGCGTGAAAGGCACAGGCGTCTCATCCGGTCGCACGCGAACAGGGTGGGCCGCGCTGTGAGGTGCCTGCCGGGCAGGTCCTGTTCAGCGCGGTTTACCTCGAGCCCAGCATCCCGCTCTCCAGTGATCACTTCCGAGAGACCGCAGTGGGCCGTCCGGCAGGGATGTCTTCATGGCAGCGTCGGCAGATGACCAAGGTCTTCCGCTTCCGCTTGGCCATGAGATGGACCCATGACGGTTTCTCGCGTCGGCCAGGCCGGGATCTGGCCGCCCGGCCAGCTGGAACCGTCTCTACCGGGACACGTTGATGGTGCACTGAGCCGACGTCAGTTCATCGCCGGCGGCGGCAAAAGCGACGCTGACGGTGTAGTTCCCGGGTGCGACGTCGGTCCCGGCGCTCAGGCGGACCGTTTCCGAAGCCTCGAGCGGGCCCGTGGCTCGCAGACGGCCCTGGGTGCGCTCGGCGGTGAGTCCCTGGGGCGTGATGAGTGTCCAGTCCACGTCGTGCCCCTGGAAGTCGACGTCCTGGGCCGTGATCGTCACATCGACGGAACCACCCTGCCGCACGGTGAACTGGATCTGCGGCAGGTAACCCCACGCCGGGGAGCGGTACTGCTTGGCGATCTGCGCCCGGGTGACCTGTTGGCCATAGCGTGGGGTGGTGTAGAGCGATTCGATCTGGATGCCGTTGAAGCGGTGCCGCTGGGTCAGCTCGCGGTAGCGGGCCATCGCCTGCTGTTTGCCGACCTGGTCGCCCGCCTGGGTGTACCGGGTGATGTCGATGTCGGACAGGGCGAGTTCGCAGCCCCAGGCCAGGCGGTCGACGACGAGCGCGGCGGCGCTGGTCCCGGCGATCTTCGCACGCGCCGCGGCGACATGGGCCGCGGCGGCCTCGTATTTGGTCCGCAACGCCACGCCTTGGCCCGGCGCGTTGAGGATGTCCGGGTCGTCTGCGGTGCGCAGAAGGTAGTCGGCCATCTCCTGCGCCGCAGGCCCGAACCGCGCGGGCAGGTAGCTGCTCGTGAAGTCGTTATAGGTCAGCGTCGGATCCCAGGCGCTGCGGGCGCCGAACAGATGGATCGCCTCGAACTGCAGCCAGTTCGCCGGTTCCGAGTACATGCCGAGGCCGTTGACGCCGACGCTGCGGTACACCTCAGCGTCCTGGGCGAGGACACTGATCGGATTGCCGAGTTCGCGCCAGCGGTAGCGGCGCGAGTAGTCGTAGATCGCCAGGGTACCCGGGTGGGCCGCGCGCCAGCGGCGCAGCACCTCCAGATGGTGGGCGTTGACGGACGAGGACGGATCGCCGAACGGGACGGTGTACGTGCGTCCGTAGGCGGCGAAGTCGATGAGCACGTTCGGGTCGAACGTGTACCCGGCCGTGGGCGTGTCCAGGCCAGGGCCGTACGCGATGCGTTCGACCTGGACGTGGAGTCCGGCGTCGGCAAGGGCGGCAACGAGGTTGTTCACCACGTGGACTTCGGCGTTGGTGGCGGTGCCGAACTTGGTGAGGGTCGCCTTCGGCCACGACGCCCCGTCCGGCGGCCAGCAGTCGAAGACGGCGATCTCGGGGTGGGCCCGCAGATAGGCGACAACGTTGGCGACGTACTGGGTCACCGCCGCCTCGTCGTGCACGTTGAAGACGTTGACGCCGGGGGTGTAGTACTGCGGGTAGTCGGCCCGGCGGAGAAATGCGTCGTACCCGTGGCCGCCGACTTCCACGGTGATGCCGCGCTTCGCGAGTTCCGGTGCCATCCCTGCGGCGAAGTCCTCGTAGCGGCTGACTCCGGCCCCGTAGTAGTCGTACGGAAAGACCAGGATGTTGAGCCGCTGCTTGCCCATCCAGTCGATCAGCGCGGTGAGGCCGGCCTGGCTGATGCTCCAGCCCTCCTCGATCGCCTTGCGCCGCACCGGCCAGGGTGGAGTGACCAGGCTGGTCTGGGGGCGGACCGTGATGTCGCCGGTCTGCGGTACGGTCTCGGCGGCACCCTGGTAGTAGCTGAACTGCGGCGCGAAAAAGCCGACTCCGAGCTGCTCCAGCAGCGCGTATGTCGCGTACACCACGCCGCGGTCGCCCACCCCGCTCAGCAGCACGCCGAGCGGGGTGGCCCTGATCAGGTAGCTGTCCGTCACTTGATCGCGCAGCTGCGTGTCGGCCTTGGCCAGCCACACGGGCGGGATGGTGGTCGCCTGGCGTCGGCTTCCGGGCAGCACGAGCACTCCGGAGGTGGCCGTCCGCGGCTGTTCGGGCTGTGCGTGCAGGATCTGGAGGCGGGTACCGCTCATCCGCTGTACGTAGTCGGCCAGTTCAGCGGCCGCGAACTGTGCGGTGGCGCCGCCCCACCACAGCACCGTCGCCTTGCCAAGGCCATTGTGGGTGAGCGCGAACGCGGGTTCGGACCCGCTGTCCTCCGCCGCCTGGGCCGGCGCCCCGATGGTTGTCGCGGCGACGGCTCCGGCCGCGCCTGCAAGGAACGATCGACGCTTGAGGTGGTGCATGGCGCCTCCTGGAATGTGCATCGGGTGTCATGGATGTGGGGGGTACACCGCTGGCCGACGCCTTGTGCGGGCGACGTGCGATGTTCACCGGCCGCAACGGAGGCTCGTACGAGCGCCGGGCGGTGGGGGGCCTGCGGAGTGGGCGGCGAGGCGGTGACCGGAACAGGTTCAGAAGTTATTCCGAAAGCGGATCGTATTGAGGGCGAGGCAAGGCCGCAAGAGGCCTACGCCAGAACCCGTTCCGAACGGTTGCAGCGGGTCCGCTTCGTCCAGTCGTGGTCTCTGTGCCCGGCCGTCGCCCTGCCCCCCGGACGCATGGCGACCCTGTATCAATGGTCGCCGCACGGGTGTTGGCCAGCACGGACGGAGTGTGATCACCTGATCCCGTCCACCGCCGCGGAAGCGCAACTTGCTGCGCTGGGAGACCCAGGCCACGACCGAGGCGACTTCTTCCGAACTTTGCCCAAATAACGAACTAGGGCGCATCATGCTGCGGTGACTGCTACTCCTGCCCGCCGCAACAGGGCGGCCTACGACGATCTGGTTCTCGCCGAACTGCGCCGATCGGGGGCGCTCAGCCGCGCCGAGCTGAGCCGGTGCACCGGCCTGCCCAAGACCACGCTGTTCAGCATCGTCGCCGGACTGCTCGAAAGTGGTGTCCTGGTCGAGCAGAGCGCCGACGACACCGCTGGCCGCGGCCGCGGCCGGCCGGCGACCCGGGTCGTGCTCAATCCTTCCGCCGGCCTGTACGCGGGGTTCGACATCGGCCGCAGCCGGATGCGCCTGGTCATCGTCAACACCTCCCACGAGGTGGTGGCCAGCGGCATGCACGACCTGCCTTCCGCGGTGCGCGCCGACATAGTGGCCCCGGCGGCGGCGGAGCTGCTGCGGCGAGCGGCCGGTGAGGCGGCGGTCGACCCGTCGACGCTGACCGCGATCGGCGCGGGCCTCGTCGGAATCGTCGGTGTCGAGTGGAAGCCCAAGGAGATCGAAGCGCTGCGGACGCGCATCGCCGAGGAGTTCGGTGTGCCGGTGGTGCTGGGCAACAACTCCCGCGCCGCGGCCCTGGCAGAGGCCACCTGGGGCGCGGGACGCTCGGTGGAGGATCTTGTGTATGTGCGCTGGTCCACGGGAATCGGCAGCGGTTTGGTGGTCGGCGGTCAAGCCGTGACCGGGGCGCACGGGCGTGCCAGTGAGATCGGCCATCTGAGCGTTGATCCGGGTGGGAAGCCCTGCCACTGCGGCGGCCGGGGCTGCCTCGAAGGAGTCGCCGGGGGCGCGGCACTGCTGGAGCAGTGCGCCCGAGGGGGTCTTGTCCTTGCCGACCTGGACGCCCTGGTCGCCGCCGTGCGGAACCTTTCCCCGACGGCAATCCGGGTGGTCTCCACCGCTGCCGACCGGCTGGGCTGGGTACTGGCCGGGACTGCGGCGCAGCTGGACCCCTCACGGATCGTGGTGGGAGGGGAGTTGGCGCAGCTGGGGTCGCTGGTCCTGGACCCGATCCGCCAGGCGATCGACCGGCTGACCCTGCCGCGTGCCGCGGGGCGGGTGGATGTTGTGCAGGCGGATCTGGGAGTCAATGCGGCGGCTCTCGGGGCGGTGGCGCTACTGCTTCGGGAGGAGCCGACGAGGGGGTGAGGGGCGGTCGGCGATTACCGGCCGCCGCCCCCTTGTGGACCAGAGCCCCCGTAAATATGATCCGATCCAGGAAAAAAAGCGCTGTCGAGAGCTGGCCGCCACCTCCTCCTGTGGCCCGGCCTGACGCTGTCCCCACTCGCTCCTCTCCCAGGGTCCGATCGGAAGGTCGTCTGCCTGTGTCACCTCGAAATCTCCTGTTCCTGATGACCGATCAGCACCGGGTCGACACCTTGGGCTGCTATGGCAACACCACCATCAGCACCCCCGCGCTCGACTCCCTTGCAGCTGAGGGCACCCGGTTCGACAGTTTCTACACCCCGACCGCCATCTGCACCCCGGCCCGCGCCTCACTCTTCACCGGGCAGCACCCCTTCCGCCACGGCCTGCTGGTGAATCCCGAGCGCAACGGCGGCGGACGCGACGAAGTCGAGGACGGCTCGCCGGTGCTCTCCCAGCCGCTGCTGGCGGCCGGCTACAACATGGGCCACGTGGGCAAGTGGCACATCGGCCGCGCCCGTGGTCCCGAGTACTACGCCATGGACGGCGAACACCTTCCCGGGGCGCTCAACCCCTTCCGTCATCCCTCCTACGAGGCATGGCTGGACGCCAAGGGCCACCCCCGCTTCGCAGTCAAGGACGCGGTGTTCGGCTCGGCGACGAACGGCACCGGCCGCGGTCACCTGATCGCCGGCCGCCTCCAGCAGCCGCCCGAGGCCACCGTCGAGACCTACCTCACCGACAAGACCCTCGAGCTACTGGACCGCTACGCCGACGCCTGGCACACCGGTGGCAAGCCGTTCATGCTGTCCTGCCACTGGTTCGGTCCGCACCTGCCCTACCTCATCCCGGACGAGTACTACGACATGTACGACCCGGCATCGGTGCCGCTGCCGGCCTCCATGGCCGAAACCTTCGCCGGTAAGCCCGACGTGCAGCGCCACTACTCCGCGTACTGGTCGGCGGACGGCTTCGACGCCGACACCTGGCGCAAGCTGATCGCCGTCTACTGGGGTTATGTGACCCTCATCGACCACCAGGTCGCCCGCCTCCTGGACGCGCTGAAGGCCCGTGGCCTGTGGGAGGACACCACCGTCGTCTTCACCGCCGACCACGGCGAGTTCACCGGCTCCCACCGGCTCAACGACAAGGGCCCCGCGATGTACGAGGACATCTACCGCATCCCGGGAATCGTGCGCGTCCCCGGCTGCCCACCGCAGGTCCGCGACGACTTCGCCACTCTCATCGACCTCAACCCCACCCTCCTGGGGCTGGCCGGTCTGCCCGCACTGGAACCCTGCGACGGGGCGAGCCTGCTGCCGGTACTGGCCGGCGAACCGGCCGACGGCACCCGCGAGCAGGTGGTCACCGAGTTCCACGGCCACCACTTCCCCTACTCACAGCGGATGATCCGCGACCGCCACCACAAGCTGGTGTACAACCCTGACAGCGTCAACGAGCTCTACGACCTCGAAGCGGACCCGCACGAACTCCACAACGTCCACGAAGCACCCGCGTACGCCGCCGTCCGGCGAGAACTGACGGCCCGTCTGTACCAGGAGCTCCTGCGCCGGGGTGACCCCGCCTACACGTGGATGAGCTACATGTCCGACATCGGCGGCGGCCGTGCGCCGGACGTCGACGGAGTGGCGGATGAGGTGGCATGAAACAGCACGCCACATCCGCCGGGACAACCCGGCGTACAGCCCCCTTGGAAAACGCCCCCATGACGACCGGCGAGGCCCTCGACCCCGCCCCGTCCACGGGTGGCCGCGCACGCAATCCGGCCAGACGGCTGCCCCAAGGTCTCAACCTCCGTGGTTTCCTGCTCTCCCTGTGCTCCGCGGCGCTCGGGCTACTGGTATGGATCGTCCTCGCCCACAGCGGCATCCAGGGTTTCCCGGGCCCGCTGTCGGTGCTGAGCCGCGGCTGGGAGCTGATCCGCGACGGCATCCTCCTCGACGACCTCGGCGCCAGTCTCAGGCGCGTCCTCACCGGCTACGTCATCGGCGTGGCCCTGGCCGTGCCAGTCGGCTTCGCCATGGGCTGGTACCCGATCGTCCGCCGACTGATCGAGCCCTGGCTGCAGTTCTTCCGGATGGTCCCACCCCTGGCGGTCATCCCGCTGGCCATCGTGCTCATGGGCATCGGCGAGACTCCGAAGATCTTCGTCATCTTCCTGGCCGCCTTTCTCTCCTCGGTGGTGTCGACCTTCCAGGGCGTGGTGTCGGTGGACCCCACACTGGTGAATGCCGCCCGAGTGCTCGGCGCCAAGGACAGCCGGGTGTTCCTCGGCGTGGTGGTTCCCGCCTCCACCCCGTTCATCCTGGTCGGCATGCGGATCGGCCTGGGCGCCGCCTGGGCCACCGTCGTCGCCGCCGAACTGATCGCCGCCCAGGGCGGGCTCGGCTTCCGGATGCAGCAGGCCCAGCTGTACTACGACCTGCCCACGATGTTCGTCCAGCTGATCGTCATCGGCGCCGTCGGTCTGGTCATGGACCGGCTGCTCCTCCTTGCCGAACGCCGGCTGACCGGGTGGCAGGAAAGGAGATAGCACCATGCCCTCCATCGAGTTCCGCGAGGTCTGCCGCGGCTTCGGCACCAAGGGTGGCGGCTTCCTCGCCCTGGACAACGTGAGCCTCACCATCGAGGACGGCGAGTTCGTCACCGTCGTCGGCCCCTCGGGCTGCGGCAAGAGCACCATGCTCAACATCGCGGCCGGCCTGCTGGATGCCACTGGCGGCTCGGTCGCGGTTGATGACGAAGAGGTACGCGGACCCAGCCCGGAGCGGGGCGTCATCTTCCAGCAATACGCGCTCTTCCCATGGATGACCGTCACGGAGAACGTCGAGTTCGGCCTGAAGGTCGCCGGCGTCGGCCGGCCCGAACGGCGGGCCACGGCCCGGCGGATGATCGACATGGTCGGCCTGGGCGACTTCGCCGACGCCCTGCCCAAGACCCTGTCCGGCGGCATGAAGCAGCGGTGCGCCATCGCCCGGGCGTACGCCGTGGATCCCAAGGTCCTCCTCATGGATGAGCCTTTCGGCGCACTGGACGCCCTCACCCGGGTCCGCATGCAGGATTCGCTGCTGGAGACCTGGAGCCGGGACCGCCGCACGGTCATGTTCATCACCCACGACGTCGACGAGGCGGTCTACCTCGCCGGCCGAGTCGTGGTCATGGCCGCCCGCCCTGGGCGCATCCACCGGATCATCCCCGTCGACCTGCCGTATCCCCGCACTGAGGAGATGCGCCTGTCCGCCGAGTTCGCCAGCCTGCGGCGGCAGGTCTGGAACGCCGTCTACCACCAGCCGACCATGCTCGAAGGAACCCCCTCATGAAGCGCAGGACCGCCGGCCTGTGGGCCGCCGCCACCGTTGTCGTCCTCGTCGCATCTGCAGCCGGCTGCAGCTCCACGCCCTCCTCGTCCTCCGGCCAGACCACCTCGGTCACCTTCGGCTACATCGCGGACTACAGCGGCTCGGCCGCCCTGGCCGTCGCTGCCAAGCAAGGCCTGTGGCAGAAGGCAGGACTGAGTCCCGACCTCAAGGTGTTCACCAACGGCCCGCTGCAGGTCCAGGCGCTCGGCGCCGGCGACCTCGAATTCGGCTACCTCGGCCCCGGCGCCCTGTGGCTCCCGGCCTCCGGCAAAGCCAAGATCGTCGCAGTCAACATGCTCGGCCAGGCCGACCGCGTCATCGCCCGCCCTGGCACCGGCATCACCAAGCCCGCCGACCTCAAGGGCAAGAAGATCGCCGTGGCCGAGGGCACCTCCGGCGACATGATTCTCAACCTGGCGCTCGGCCAGGCCGGACTGAAGCCGTCCGACATCACCCGGGTCACCATGGACCCGAGCACCATCGTCACGGCCTTCTCTTCCGGCCAGGTCGACGCGGCGGCTATCTGGTACCCGCTCATCGACACCATCAAGAAGCGGGTGCCCGACCTGACCGAGATCAGCCGCACCGAGGACTACTACCCCAAGCTGACCTTCCCCAACGTCTTCGTGACCCAGCCCGACCTGCCCGACAAGAACCCGACGCTGGTCCGCAAGGTCACCTCCGTGCTGCGGCAGGCGGACGACTGGATCGCCGCCCACCCGGAGGAGTCCGAGAAGGTCACCGCTGACTTCCTAAAGCTGCCCGCCGACCAGCTCGCCGGCTCCACCAAGTACGTGAAGCTGCTCTCCTCCAAGCAGCTGACCGACCTGACCGCCAACGGCACCGTCGACGGCTGGTTCAACGGCCTGATCGGCGTCTACACGAGCATGGGCAAGCTCAAGTCGCCCTCCGACGCGAAGGACTACTACCTGGGCGACCTCTACAAGGCGGCAGGCAGTCCGCAGCAGTGACCTTCCCGGCGGCCCCCCACGCCGGCCCACCCAACGCCGCCACGTGCGGCGGAGAAAGGAATCCGCGATGCCCGACACCATCTCGCCGGGCACGCCCCTGCCGTTGGCCGGCGGCGGTGCGTGCTGCGGCCCGCACCGCAAGCCTGCCAAGGCGGACACCTGGATCCCTATCGCCGCGGCGGCGCGCGCGACGGACACGCTCCCGTCCCCCGTTCCCGTAAAGGAGCGCCAGGAGATCCTGCGAGGCATGGTCGCCATCCCTGGCGGCACCTTCTGGATGGGCGGAAACGACCCCGATGCCATCCCCGGCGACGGCGAGGGCCCGGTGCGGCAGGTAACGCTTCGTCCCTTCCACATCGACGCCACCACCGTCTCCAACACCGAGTTCGCCCGCTTCGTCAAGACCACCGGATACGTCACGGAGGCCGAGCGGTACGAGTGGTCGTACGTCTTCGCCGGCTTCGTCCATCCCGACGCCGGCAAGCACGTCATCAACGGCAGCGTCCCCGGCGCACCGTGGTGGCGCGCCGTGCGCGGCGCCTGCTGGCTGGCCCCGGAGGGGCCCGGCTCCTCGATCGACGACCGCCAGGACCACCCCGTGGTACACGTCTCCTGGCACGACGCCGCCGTCTACGCCGACTGGGCCGGAAAGCGGCTGCCCACCGAGGCCGAGTGGGAGCGGGCCGCCCGCGGGGGGCTGGAGCACAAACGGTTCCCCTGGGGTGACGGGCTCACCCCCCAAGGCCGCCACCTCTGCAACATCTGGCAGGGTGACTTCCCCCACCGCAACACCGCCGTGGACGGCTACCTCTCGACCGCGCCCGTCAACGCCTTTCCCCCCAACGGCTACGGACTCCACAACATGACAGGCAATGTATGGGAGTGGTGCCTCGACTGGTTCAGTCCCCACTGGCACGCCGCCGATACCCCACGGACCCGCATCGCCCCGACCGGCCCACCCAGTGGCAGCACCCGGGTGATGCGCGGGGGCTCCCACATGTGCCACCGCTCCTACTGCAACCGCTACCGGGTCGCCGCCCGCACCTCCAATGCCCCCGACAGCTCCGCCGGTCACACCGGATTCCGCTGCGCCTACTCCGGCTGACCTGCCTCCTTCCCTGAGTTGCCCGATTCCGCCTCTCGGTGCCGCCGCGCGACGAAAGGCGACAGCGAGATCCCGCCCACCCGGGTGGACCCCGGCCGACGAGCAGCGTCGCCCAGCCGGGGCACCGGGGCAGCAACCTGGAGCGGGTGGCGGACCCCGACGAGATCGTCTGGCACCGGCCTGCCGCCTGCGCGGGCTGTGGCGACGCGCTCGGTGTGGACGCCGAGCCGGTCGGCTTCGCCTGGGGCCAGGTCTTCGACCTGCCCGACCCGCGCACGACCGTGACCGAGCACCGGATGCTCAAACTGCGCTGCGGCTGCGGGCACAGCACCTGCGCGGCGGCCCCCGAGGGTGTCAACGCTCCGACCCAGTACGGTCCGGCGCCCACGCGCCGGCCATCTACCTGCTGGTCGCCGAGCATCTGCCCAGCGCGCGCGGCGCGGACGCGGCCGGCGAGCTGGCGGGCGCGTTCTTCTCCTAGGGCTTCCTGGACACTGTCTTGCGCCGGGCTTGCGAACAGCTCGTCCCCTTCAGCGCGCAGGCGGCCGTCCTGCCCCAGCAGGCACCCGTAGCGCACTTCGACGAGTCCGGCATCCGGGTGGCCGCCGCCCTGCACTGGGTCCACGTCGCCTGCACCACCACGCTGACCTGGTACACCACGCACCCCAAGCGCGGCCACGCCGGCATCCAGGCCGCAGGCGTGCTGCCGCTGTTCACCGGAACCGTGGTCGCTGACGCCTTCACCTGCTACCAGCGCTACGGCACCGCCCGTGCGCTGTACAACGCACATCTGCTACGCGACCTGGACGGCATCCACCACGCCGACCCGGAAGGGCAGGTGTGGGCCAAGGCCGCCACCGACGCTCTGACCGACGCGAACACTGCCTGCCAGCAGGCCCGCACCACCGGCCAGACCGCCATGGACCCCGACCTCGCCCGCGAACCGACCCGCCGCTACGACCGTGAGCGACGCCAGCGGCGGACGCACCCACCTTCAGGAGATCTGCAGCGGCGTTGATCCGCCGGGCGCGCTCAGCGCCATCAACACGGCGTATGGGCACGCAGCACGTCCCAGCGATCCGGCAGCACTGCGATGATGGTCCTGACGCTCGGTTCGAGGGCCACGGCGCCGTCGAGGGCTTCGGCGGCGCCGCGACGCTCCACCTCATTGACCATGGGGTCACTGCTGCAGCGATGACTATCCCGGCGGCCCGCAGGGTGAGGGACTGGACATAGAAGCGTCCAATGGTGCTGGCGTCCATTCCCACCCGACACCAGCGGCAAGACCCTGCTGGCCATGCACCAGCGGGGCCGTTGGTTGGGGGTGTGTGGTCGAGGAGAGCCACTGGGACGGCCTGCCCACTGGCAAAACCCACCGAACCACCACCCGGAGACGTTCCCGCCCGTCCCCCTGGGCGATCAGGCCGTACCTCTGCAGGCGTTGATGCGGTCTCGCATCACGGACTGCGTTCTTACGGCCAACGCAACGGGATGGCGACGTTCTGGGTTCCAGCGGCGGCGCTGCCGCGGGCCATGGCGGCATGCAGTGTCATCGGGCGGCCGTTGTCGTCGAAGAGTAGCTGGGGTCGCTCCAGCGAACCGAGACTGATGAGCGAGCCGTCGGTGAGCCTCAACTGCCTCAGCGAGACCACCGGGTGCTCGGCCGGCTCCCATGCGAGGCCGTCCTTCGAGGTGACCAGGCCGAGCGCCCCGAACTGGGGAGTGAGCGCGTGGGACCGGTCGGCTCCGTTATAGAAGTCCTTGACGATCGCGTAAAAGCGGCGGTCGGCATGGTCGTACCAGAGATACGGATCCTCCGCCTGGGTCTCGGTCGTGCCTAGGGCGGTGGCGGTGTAAGGGAATGGGCCCTCGGGACGGTCGGACTCGCCGACGACGGTGATGTAGACGCCCTTGGCGTTCCAGGTCTTGTACGTCATGAGGAAGCGGGGCCGACCGCCCACTGAGGGGGCCTCGGTGACGGACGGGTTGACCACCATTTGGAAGGTGTTCACGTAGTCGGGGCCGGCGATGGGGACGTCACTGCGGGTACCGCGGCCGGCGATCAGGTCCTCCAGGGTGCGGGCGCTGATCACCCCGATGCGCTGGCCGGCGTGGTATTTCAGCCAGAGAGAGGGCTGCTGGGAGTACCACGGCTCGGGGGTGTTCGCCGGGTTGTTGGCGATGTAGTACAGGTAGTAGCGGCCTCGGAAGTAGCGGATGTGCGGGTTGTGCGCGTTGTAAAGGTCCCAGCGGCCGGGGTCTCCCGAACCCTGCACGACGGTTCGCAAGTGCCGGTACGGACCCTGGGGGCCCGGGGAGACCGCGACGGCGATCTCGCTGTACTTCAGCCAACCGCTGAAGCCGTAGAAGATCTTCTCCGAGGGGTCGTCGCCGCGGCCGGCCGAACCGTGCTGCCAGCGTGAATAGAAGAGGTAGTACGCGCCGTCGCGGCCGCGGATGGGGGTGCCGCCCCAGGTGTACCAGCCGTCGGTACCGAAGATCTGCACCGCTGGGTCGACCGGCTGGATCGATGCCTGGAAATCGGGGGAGGATGGTCCGGATACCTCGTCGGCGGCCGCCGGTCCACTGAGGGAGGTGGCGGCCAGGGCCGCCGGTCCACTGAGGGAGGTGGCGGCCACGGCCGCCGATATCGTCGTGAGCGCTCTGCGCCGCGTCATGCCATTGCTGCCGGTCAAGGCCAGCTCCTTTCGGTCCTTGGGGCTCTTCGTCGTGCATCGGCCCCTTGACGATTCCTCAACTTGCCCTTACCTCGCTGCCGGGCGGCGGGGCCGCTCTTGCGGCTGTCGGAGGTACGGCGATCGCCAGGGTGCCGATCAACCGTGCTCTCGAAGGCATGGGAAGGTCTCCCTGCTGCGGGGTAAGGGAGTTTTCCTATATGATTTTCCACTACCGGCAGAACGTCAAGATGTGAGGCAGGAGAGATCCAACCGGGACCAGTTGAAGCCCGCCGTGCTGTAGGCCTCGGCGCGTGAACCGCGCCCAGGCGCCCTCGCCGTACCGGCTGCGCCGCTCGGACCCTTGACGCAGGGATCGCGCCAGCGCAGCATCCGCGCGAGAAATCCTATCGAATTTTCAGCGAGGTTCAGCGATGAAGCAGCTCTTTCCAGATGCCTTGTTCGCTGCATGCTCGCCGTGACGGTCCTCGCCACGGCTTCGTCGGCCTGCACCCTGAAGAACTCTGGCGAACGGTCCGACGCCCCAGCTGTCGCCTCCAGGAGCGAACCCGGCGGCGGGGCGGCCGAGTTGGGTGATGTCAAGGGCACCAAGGTCGCCCTTGTGCCGGGAGGCGCACACCACTGCTTCCAGCCGTGCAGGCTGGGGCGAATGCCCGGCGCGAGTACCAGCTCGGCGGTGTGACCTTCGACGAGACCGCCGAGTGGGACCAGCAGAAGCAGAACAACCTGCTGTCCACGCTTGCCGCGCGCGGTTACAACGCTTTCGGTGTGTTCGGGGACTTGCCGACCGCACGACAGCCGGCTGTCCGACCTCTCCCGGCTGAGCGTCAACGGCCGGGAGCGACAGAACTGCACCACCAAGAACATGACCTTCAATGTGAGCTCGTCGTCCGGTACCTCAGCCAGTACATGGTCCTCGAGCCCGGTGACACGGTGAACGGGGGAATCCGGCCAGGGTGGCCGCGGGACTCCCCGGCACGCCTCACCTCCGGGCCGGGGACACGGCGGAACTCGAGATCGACGGCCTCGGGTCGCGGCGGCAGATGTTCGGCCAGGGTTGATCACCGATGTCGAGCGTTCGACGGGGCGACCCCGGTCCGACGGCACTCGGGACCGTCTCACGTCCGAGACCATCCCGGGCTCTGTCGTCACCTCGCTAAACTGCGAGTGTCCCGACAAGCCCCGAGCAGCAGGAGAACGGATGCCGCCGCCCGACCGTTCCGCAGGCAGCGCAGGGGAGCCGAGCGGGAATCAGGGCTCGCCTCCTGCCCGGCAGGTGCTCTCGGACAGCGTCTACGAGGACATCAAGGCCAGGGTGATGGACCACGAGATCGCACCAGGTGCCCGGGTCGGAATCGAAGCCCTCTCGCGTACCCTCGGCGTGTCGCCGACCCCGGTGCGCGAAGCCCTGGCCCGGCTCGAGGCCGACGGTCTGGTGGTGAAACGATCTCTTTCGGGATACCGCGCGACCGAGTTGCTGACCCGCCAGGGGCTCGAGGAACTCTTCGAGATGCGTCTGCTGCTGGAACCGAGGGCCGCAGCGCTGGCCGCGACCAACGCGACCGAGGAACAGCTCGACGCCATCGAGCGGATCGTGGAGGAGATGCGGGCGCATCCGGGGCCGACCGGTCGGTACGCGGACTACCGTGACTTCGCCGCTCTGGACCAGCGGTTACACGACGCAATCGCCCAGGCATCGCATCGGCCGCTGCTCGCGGACGCGGTGGAGCGGCTCCACTCGCATCTGCACGTCTTCCGGCTCACCAACGTCAAGGTGACCGAGGACCCGACGCTGGCGGAACACGAACGAGTCGTCCGGGCCATACTGCGCAGAAAGTCCGATCGCGCCGCGGAAGCCATGGCGGAGCATCTGACACACAGCCTCGAGCGCCAGCTCAGCCACGAGACGAATTCCTGACTCACGCACAGGGGGTCACCGTGCCGAGACAGCGCCCTGCCTGCCCTGATCCCGGCACAGCTGCGGAAGGGGGCTTGACCCCTGATCTTGGACACGGCTTATGCGGTTGGGGTCAGGGTAGTTGATGGTGTGTCGAGTGGGGTTTCATGGGCGATGGGGCTGTGGCGTCCGAGGCTGGCGTGGCGGCGTCGGGTGTTGTAGTGGTGCAGCCAGCGGAACAGGTCGAGGCGGGCTTCACTTTCGTTGGCCCAGGCTTGGGCGCGGAGATTGCGAGATCACCGGCTACGACGTGCGGTCGTCCCTCGTCCCTCGTTTCTCGTCCTGCGCAGCGCCACCGATGGCGTACCCGCACTCACCGCCGCTTGCCCGATGGGCCGCCACGCGTCGGCGCTTCAGCTGCCTCTCTTTGCCATACAGGAGACAGAAGACGGCCCCTGGCCAGCGGTGACGCCGGCCAGGGGCTCCTTTTCGCGATCAGCCTATGTCAGCCGTCGTTCTCCGCCGACGGGATGTAGGCGCCCGGCACGTCCTCCGGTGCGAAGATCTTGTCCTCGCCGGGGTACGGCTTCTTCCAGTCGTGCGTCTCGTACCACGTGAAGTGGTTCATCTGCGCGGGGTTCGCGAAGTCGGGCACCGCGTGGGGCCCGGTCAGCCGCTGATGCGACTTCCAGTTGTCCCACTTTGCCGCGAGCGCCTGCTTGTCCGCCGGCACCTTCGCCGACGGCACGGGTGCCGCGCTCGGGTTCTGCGGCGCCGGGGTGTCCGGGCCGCAGGCAGGCGGGGTCTTCAGACCATCGGTCAGCGAGGTCCGGTTGGGCAGAGCGGTGAACGGCGTGAAGTCCGCGTGCTGGGTGAACGCCCCACGCATCGGGCTGGCCGCGCTGTCCTTCTGGTTCATCGGGTGGATCCCGAGGATCTGCTCGATGGTCCGCATCATCGTGATCTGCGAGTAGTAGCGGCTGTCGACCTTGCCGTGCTGCGCCCAGGGGCTGATGATCTGGATCGGGGCACGGTGGCCGTCGACGTGGTCGAGGCCGGCCTGGGAGTCGTCCTCGACGACGAAGATCGCCGAGTCCTTCCAGTACTTGCTGTGCGAGATCTCGTCAACCATCTTGCCGACCGCGAGGTCGTTGTCCGCGACCGCGGCGGCCGAGTTCGTCGGACCACCGGTGTGGTCGTTGGAGAACCAGAACATGTTCAGGTTCGCCGGACCGTTATTCTCGAAGTCCTGCTTCCAGATCTCGTGCTTGTAGACGTCCGGGACGTTCATGTCGAACTTCGGGAAGCCGGGCACCGACACCTTGTTGAGCGACGGGATCGCCGAGCCCGTTTGTATGGGGTAGGCGGTCTTCTGCCCGGTCGCGTCCATGTTCTTGGCGTCGCAGTACAGGTTCTGCCAGCTCGCGCCGGCCGGCTTGCTCTCGAACGACTGGAACTGGCCGAAGTCCCGCACGGTCTTCCCGGCCGCCTGCGCACCGGTCCAGATGAAGCCGGACTTCTGGTGGCCGAGAGCGTCGTCCTGGGTGTCGTAGCTGCGCTTGTACTCACCGGCCGAGGACTCGGTGTACTCCGGGTTGTCGGCCTGCATCAGCCAGTTGTGACCCTCGGCGGAGTTCGTGCCGATGTCGTACGTGTTGTCGTACAGCCCGAACTGCTTGGCCAGTGCGTGCTGGTTCGGCGTCACGTTCTCGCCGAACTGCGCCAGCGACGGTTCGCCGTTGCCCTGCGGCATGTCACCGAAGACCTGGTCGTAGGTCCGGTTCTCCTTGACGAGCAGGAAGACGTGCTTGATCGTCGAGGGGTCGCCGAGCTTCACCGGGACCGGTACCGGCTTCGCGTCGCCCGTGCCCTGGGTGACCGAGCCGCCGTGCCAGCCGTTCTGGGTGAAGACCTTGCCGGTCTCGGACTTGATGACGCCGTCGTCCGGCAGCGTGAACTGCGTCAGGCTCGACGTCGTGTCGTGGGTGCCGTGCCCGGCCTTGTTGGTGGGGCGGCGGGCGTCGATACCACGGGTGTTGGAGACGACCACGTTCTTGCCGACGGTGGTGATCTCCGCGGGGAAGTAGTCCGTCGGAAGCAGGCCGACGTAGCCGGCCGGCTCCTGCGGGGACGTGTACCGGTAGACGGCGACCGCGTTGGCGCGGCCGAGCGTCACCAGCAGGTGACCGTCGTCGGTGAGCGTCACCGCGTTGGGCTCGTAGCCCACCGACGCCTCCGGCCACGGCCGGGTGGCGATGGTCTGCACGACCTTGTCGTTGGCGGTGTTGATGACCGACACGTCGTTGTCGGCGGTGTTGGTGACGAACACCGCCCCGTTCTTGGCGTACACCGCGGTCGGGTGCAGACCGACGTCGATGCTCCCGACGGCGGCGGACGGGTCCGCCAGGTTGATGACGCTGACCGTGCCGGTGGTGGTGGCACCGGTGTCCGGGTCGGCCGGCACCTGGGTGCCGTAGGAGTTGATCGTGGTGTCGCCGGCCTTGGCCGGACGCCCGCCCTCGTTGCTGACGTAGAGCTTGTTGCCGACCATGGCGATGCCACGGGGGGCGTTGCCCACGGTCCAGCTCTGCTTGATGGTCCCGGTCGCCCCGTCGATGGCGACCACCCGGTTCTGGCCGTTGACCGCGGAGTACACGGTGGAGCCGTCGGCCGAGAACACCGCCGCACCCACCAGTGCGTGCTTGGAGCCGTCGGCCGGGATCTTGATGGACGTCGGGTTGGCGACGCTGCCGTCCGGGTTCACGGTGAACTTGGTGTAGCCGTCGGTCTGGCCCAGCCACAGCTGCGCCCCGTCGGGCGAGTACGTGGGGCCTTCCTGGCCGACGTCGTTGCCGCTGATGCGCAGGTCCGCCGCCGCGTTGTTGCCGACGCGCTGCTTCACCTGCCCGGTCTTGAGGTCCATGACGACCAGCGCCATCCCACCGTCGGTGACCGAGGCCGCGAGGTGGGTGCCGTCCGGGCTGACCGAGGACGACATGATCTTGCCGTCGTTGATGACGGTGCGGCTGCCGTACGGGGCGATGTACTGGTCGGCAGAGACGACCTGGCCGTCAGCGGTGACCTGGCCGACCTGCTGGGTGCCGAACTGGTGCGTCTGGGCAACAGCGGTGCCCGTGACGGCGAGAGCGACAGCGATGCCCGCCGTTACCAGAGTGGTCCGGCGGCCGACGCGCCTACCGAAAAGGCTGATCTGTTCCTTCTCGTTGATCCGACGCTGCCGTGTTACCTGCATGGAATTATCCCTTCGGGGTGGTGTGCAGCAGTTCGACGTTGCCGTCGAACTGCCAAAGTGGGTTCGGTGCGTCTCCGGTCGGGGTCCGCACCAGGAAGTAGCCGTTCACTTCCTTCGGTCCGTCGCCATCGGCCACGAACCGCCCGTCTGAGGCGACGTCGAGCTGGTAGATGGCCGTCCCTGCGGCCTCGACGCCGGGGAGATGCCAGGTGACGACGCAACGCCAGTCGTTGCCCGGCCCCTGGGGGGCGACCTGGCCGCCGCTCTTGTTGCACGCCGCCGTGACCCGCAGTTGCGCCTCGGTGACGGCGGGGCGGTTGAGCTGCTGGGTCTGTATGCGGTAGAGGTGGGCGAATGCCGTGGCGACCGACCGCTGCACCTTGTCCTGCTCGATTCCGGAACCCATCGACGGGGTCGCAACGGCGACGACCGTGACCGTGAGGGCGGTCAGTCCGACCAGCGGCAGGAGTCCGGTGGTGACCGCGCGGCGCCCGGAGCCGTCGTAGCTCAGGTTGGTGAAGTCGCGCCGCAGGAAAAGCAGGTAGGCCAGCGCGGTCGCGAGCACGGCCCACACCAGGCTGACCGCGATGGCGATCAGGAGCGGGCCGAGCTGTGCCGGGCTGGTGAACAGACCGTTCCAGGAGATGAAGGCGTAGCCGGGCAGGGCGAGGCGCACGGCGACGGGCAGCGGCAGCATCTGGGCGACCTGCATCGCGAGCGCGACAAGCGCGGGCAGCAGCAGTCCCATCGGGGACCGCCCCAGCGCGACCGACCCGAGCAGTCCGACCGCGGCAAGGGCCAGGGTCGGGGCGAGCACGCAGACCCAGGCGAGCAGGACCTTACCGGCGGCGTCCGCCGGCGCCAGCAGGTGGCCGTCGAGGCCGACCAGCGGCTGGTTGCCGACCGCCACGACCCCGCCGGCCGCGCTGGAACAGGCCAGCCCGGCCACGAGCAGCAGGATGACGGTGAGGCTGGCCAGCGCCTTCGCTGCGAAGATCCGACTGGGCGACCGGACCGCCACGAGCAGGTGGCGCCAGGTGCCGAGCCGGTCCTCGGAGGCGAACATGTCGCCGGCCACCACCGAAGTCAGCAGCGGGAGCGCCCAGGTGCCCGCGAAACCGAGCGTCACCAGCGGTCCGGCCCACCCCGTGGCGTGCATCCAGCGACCGAAGAGGGTGTCGGTGGGCAGCGTGCTCTGCTGGCTCACCGCGGCGACGAAGAGCGCCGGCGCGATCCAGCAGGCGAGGACCAGCAAGCGGATCCGCCATTGCGAGACCAGCTTGACCAGTTCGAAGCGGTAGGCGCGCGAAACCGGGACGCGGCGGGCACTGCCAAGGTTGTTGTCGGCGATGGTCGCGGTCATCGGCCGGCCTCCTGCTGCTCGGTGAGGGCGAGGAACGCGGCTTCGAGCGGCGACACCACGGGTGCGAGCTCGCGCACCGCGATGCCCGCGTGCACGAGCCTCACCACCAGTTCGTCGAGGGCGGGCACCCGCGCGCGCACGACGAGCACCTCGGCGTCGTGCCGTGCCCCGGCGTCGTCGACGACCCGGATCCCGGCCGTGTCGGCAGCCAGCCCGCGGGCGGCCTGCGGGTCGGAGGTGAGCAGCCGGTAGTCGAGTTCACGGTCCTCGGCGGCCAGCTTGCTCAACGGGCCGGAGAAGACGACCCGTCCGGTGGCGACGATGGTGACCTCGGAGCACAGCGCTTCGAGGTCGTCCATGCGGTGGCTCGAGAGCACGACGCTGGTTCCGTCCGTCGCAAGCCGGGTCAGGACACCGTGGACGTTCTTTTTGCCGGCCGGGTCGAGGCCGTTGGAAGGTTCGTCGAGCACGAGCAGCCGGGGTTTGGTGAGCAGGGCGGCGGCGAGCCCGAGCCGCTGACGCATGCCGAGGGAGAAGCCGCGGGCCCGGTCGTCGGCGACATCGGTGAGCCCGACCTGGTCGAGCACGTCGTCGATTCCCGCTGTCCGCGCGTCGTAGCCACGAAGAGCGGCCAGCGCGGCGAGGTTCTGCCTGGCGGTGAGCGAGGGGTAGAGACCAGGCCCGTCCACGAAGCCGGCGACGCCGTCGGGAACGGCGAGCGCCCGCCCGATCGGCGTACCCAGGATCTCGAGGCGGCCGCTGTCGGCGACGGCCAGGCCCAGCAGGAGGCCGAGCAATGTCGTCTTGCCAGCGCCGTTCGGTCCGACCAAGCCGTGGATCTGACCCTGCGCCACATCCAGATCGATGCCGTCGAGTGCGACGACGTCGTCGAAACGCTTGGTGATCCCGCAAGCCCGGATTGCGAGGAGTGTGTCCATGAGCCCCTTCTTTCTCAACCTTCAAGGACCTTAGGGGCGGCGCACAACGCTGGCAGGGGCGGCCGATTGAACGTTCATGGAACGGGAGACGACTGGAATCTGCTGCGCCGATGCCCCGCCGATAGCCGTCGAAATTTCGACCGGCACCTTTGGCCGGATCGCAGAGCACACCGGGCCATCAGACACGTGCGATCGCGAGCATCGCCGCCGGTTGGATCTTGATCACGACAAAGCGCCGGCAAGTCAGTGCGCACGAAGTGGCCAGCATCGAGACGGACTTGGGCAACGCCTGGATGCACCGAGTCCGTACGAAGTACCGTGCCCGCAATCCGGTGCGCTACCAGCACGAAGCGCGCCCACGGCGCACTGTGCAGGCGCTGCATCAGTGTCGAAGGCGGCGGGTTCGGCAACACCTCTGACCTCCAGCGGCACCTGCATGCCTACCGTGAAATCCCGCCCGCAGACGAACAGCAGACCACGCCGCCCTCGTCCGGTCCGCCGCGCGGGACGGCGCGGCGGACCGGCCGGGCGCGCGGGGCCGGCACCGCTGCCGGCCAGCACGGTCGCGGGGGAGCGCGGCGCCGGTGAACCCTGGCTCGATCTGCGCCCATTGGGCATCAGTCAACGACACACTCGAGCCAACGATCGGATGATGCGAAAAGAACGCCATGGCCTCAGTGCTGCGGGGGCCCGATGACCTTCTGCCCGATCTGCTCGGCGAGCCATTCCGCAAAGCGGTCTTCGTAGCCGTCGCGGTTGCCGCGCCGGACGTGGACGAGAACCAGGTGGGTGTCGGCGCGGGCATCGAGGCCGATGGAGTTGCAGTTGAGTAGGAGCGTCACCTCGGCGTGCTTGCCCTCGCCATGGAGGCCGCGTTCCGGCGCCTCTGGCCAGGACAGCGCGGACCAGTGGATCTCGGCCGGGTGGGAACTGACCACTGCCGCGAAGTGGTCTTCGATGCTCCCCACGGGCTGGTCCAGCATCGAGAGGGTGAATGGCAGGAAGTCCTTCACACGCGTCAAGTCGTCGGGAAGCTCCCGGGCGGGAACCCCCTGGCCAGGTCCGGGATGCCCGCCCCCGGATCGAATGGCGCCGTCCAGCTCATGAACCATGCCTCGGGAAGGGCATCACGCATCCGCGTCGTCTCGGCCAAGGTGGGTAGCTCGGCCTCCACCGACACCTCGGAGTACGGCTGGACACCGAACGCCACCATCCGGCGGGCCGTGTTCAGGGCGAGGACGAGGTCGGGGGTGCGGAAGACGGGGTAATCGATGCCGACGGACATGCGCCAACTCTGACACGGCCCCGTGCGGACGGTCCTCTGGCTTCTCGTCGAACGTCGGCTCGATCCGAATGAAACAGCCAAGCCTTCGTCGGCCCGGGCAGGCGCCTGACATGGCGCTGGGCTGACCTGCGCGGGACTCGGCACGACGGGATCGGCGAGGACATCGATCTGGTCATCGAAGCTCCGCAACCAGTCATCGTCCCGCCGCTCAGAGCCAGCCGCGGCGGCTGGCCTGGACGCCGAGCTGGAAGCGGGTCTGCGCGCCCAGGACTTCCTGGAGGCGGGCGATGCGGCGCGCCACCGTCCGTTCGCTGACGCCGAACTCGCGGGCGATGGACTCGTCGGTGAGTCCGCCGCTGAGGTAGGTGAGGAGCTGCCGGGCGTCGTCGGTGGGCGCGGCGCCGACGTCGTCCATGACCTCGTCGCCGGCGGGGAGCGGAACGGCCATCTGCCAGTACGCCTCGAACACGCCGATGAGGCCGTCGAGCAGGGCCGATCGCTGCACGGCGATGTGGTGGCGCCGCTGGGCGTCGCGCGCGGGTGCGGCGACAACGGCGAAGCGGTCGTCACAGATCATCAGGTTCAGTGCGACGTTGGGGAAGACGCGGGCACGTTCACCGAGGTTGACGCAGGTCTGAATGGCCTCCCGGCCTATCGGGTCACGCAGTACCCGGGCGCCGTAGACCACTGAGTACGCGACGCCACGCGCGAGCGCCTCCAGACAGCCGGGGGCCACCTCCGGGGGCGCGGCGAGACGGCCGGAGGGGCCGATGGACAGAGCGCGGACCTGGTGCACCGCCTCGTCCTGCACACGCCGGGCAAGCGCTTCACGGGCCTCCTCCGTCCGGACAATCTCGATGTATCCAGGGCCTTCGGCGTGGTGGTCGCGCCAGAACCGGGAGAGTTCGTCGGCGCTGTCCCGCAGGGCGCCGAGTTCCTTGGCGCGGATCTCCGCGAGGGCGTCGAGCGCGGCACGCGGGGGGCGGGCGACGAACCGTCCGCCGTCCGGTTCCACCAGGCCCAGGCCGGACAGTTCGCCGGCCGCCGCGCCGACGGCGCCCGGGGGCACGCGCAGGATCCCCGCCAGCGCGGCCGACGTCGTCGGGCCACGCTGAACGAGCGCGAGGTAGACGTCCTCAGCGGTCGCGGTGAGGCCGATGGCACGGAGTGGATGCATATTCGAATCATTGCACGCATATGCGACTTACTCCATGTCAAGATCGTCCACATGGTGACTACCGCCGGGTAGGACGATGCGCGGGATGACGTCTCGTCAGGTGAGGGATGGTCACACCGAGCGTTCACATGGGTGCATGACGTCTGTCACTTTCCTGCCATGCCGGATTCCGACAGCACCGACGGCTTCTCCAGAAGGTGCTTTCTTTGCAGACTCTTGGCCACGGCATAGCCAACCGCCTCACCCGTCCCACAAGGACGGCCGACGCGTCGGCTCCGCAGACCAAGGAGATTCCTGTGAAGAAGACCCTCGCCTGGGCCGTCACCCTCGTGACCGCGGCCACCTGCACCCTCGGCGCCGCCCTGCCGGCGGCGGCCGCGAACGACACGACGGCCACCGCCGCCACCGCCGCGGCCAACGGCTCCGCGATCGACACCTCCTCGCTCGACCCGAAGACGAAGGCCCTCGTCGACGAGATCCTCGCCAAGCTGCCGGCCAACTGGCAGGAGCGCCTCCAGACAGCAAACGCCAAGTACGGCATAGGCGACGCCCAGTGGACGGAGATCCGCGACAGCGTCATCAACCCGGGCGACTACAAGTGCCAGAGCACGGAGCTGACGGCCTACGCGAACACTCTGCTGGATGACGCCGAAGACCCGTTCGTCATTTTCATCCTCTCCCTGTTCGGCGGGTTCGACCTCCCCACGTACGATGCGCTGCTGTTCGGCAGCGAGTCCAAGGCCAACACCTTCGGTGTCAACGGCGAATACACCAACCAGCTGACGTCCGAGACCAAGGAACTCAAGAAGTTCTGGGACATCTACTCCGACGACATCCAGCTCATGCCGATGCACGGCGCCGACGTCTTCTCCTCGCCCGAGCGCGCTGCCCGCACCCTGGCCGTGCTCTACGGCGGCACGCCCGAGAGCAACCTCGACCTTGCCGAAACTTTCATCGAACTGATCAACTCCGAGCCCGTACTGAAGGGCGGCGCCAACCCGATCTTCACCTTCAACGCGTTCGCCTTCTCCGAGAAGGGCGACCCGCAGCCGCTGGGCATCTCCGACCGCATCGTCATGGGTGACGGCATCCTGGAGGCCATGCAGGCCATCGGTCTGGGCGACACCGCCCCGCGCGCCATCCTCGGCCACGAGTTCGGCCACCACGTGCAGTACGAGAACAACCTGTTCGACAACACCACGCTGACCGGGCCGGAGGCCACCCGCCGCACCGAGCTGATGGCGGACGCGTTCGGCACGTACTTCCTCACGCACTCGCGCGGCGAGGCTCTCAACACCAAGCGGGTGCTCGGCTCCGCCCAGTCCTTCTACCAGGTCGGCGACTGCAGCTTCCGCAGCAACGGGCACCACGGCACGCCCAACCAGCGGCTCGCGGCGTCCACGTGGGGCGCGAGCGTCGCCAACGACGCCGCCAACCAGGGCCACATCGTGCCGTCGATGAAGCTCGACGAGCTGTTCGAGGCGAAGCTCCCCGACTTCGTGAAGCCGGACGCGACGAACTGACGACCTGAGGACGTCACCCCGGGTGCGCGGCCCGGAGCCGGTGCGCGGCCATGGGGCCGCGCACCGGCCTCCCCATGGCCGCGCACCCGGGCCGCTTGCGTGCGTCTCCATCACGACGAGACGCACTACGTCTGTTCGCCAGTCCGGACACGGCGTCGCGGAGCCGGACCAGCGCGCATCCTCACCCGACGGGGTGGGGACGACTTCGCGTACCCGCTCGGCGCGTCGGGCCCGGTAGGCGGCCTGGTGACCGATGCCACCGGAGACGCGCTCAGCGAGCCGGCGTGACCAGCCCCGCCTCATAGACGGTGATCACGAGCTGAACCCGGTCCCGGGCGCTCCGCAGTCGCCGCCGCGAGCCGTTCGATGTCCGCCAGACCCGGCGAGGGCGCGAGCGGTGCGTGCCCCGAGGCCGCCGCGCCCAGGTCGGCCTGACGGAGCGCCACCAGGGTGCGCCGAAGGCCCGATCCGGCCGCCCAGGACGCCGATGGGGCGAGCCGTGGGGCGGTCCGGGTCGAGGGTGGTGAATCGTCCGTCGTGGAACACGGCCCGAGGGTCACAGGCGGCCGCGCCTGCCGTCCGGAGAATCCGGCATTCCAGCAGGCCACGGACCGAACGAGGTTAAACAAAAAGCTGAATGGTTGACCGGCTCGCAGGCGCAGGGTATGAGTTGGCTCCTTCCGTCCGGCCTGCGGACGGGGAAGCGCCTGGTCAGCTTGATCGCGAGAGGACGGGAATCGGTGCGGAACGACGGTGCGCTCCGCGAGTTGCGGCGACGGCATGAGCTGCTGGTGCTGACCACCCTGGTCGAGCGTGGTCCCTGCTCCCGCCGCGAGCTCGAGGATGCCACGGGGCTGTCGCGGACCACGATGTCGACCATCGTCGCCGACCTCGTCCGGCGTCGTGCCGTGGTGGGCGACGCGCTGCGACCGGCGTCGAGCCGGGGGAGGCCGACGACACTGATCAAACTGAATCCGCGTGCGGCGTCGGCGGTCGGGATGGAGCTGGGACGTGGCCATATCAGCGTCGCGATGGCCGACATCGGTCGCACTGTCCTTGCACACGTCACCGAGCCCGTCCGCGTCGACTGCGAACTGCCGGCACGGATGGACGCCGCTCTCTCCCTGCTGACGAAGGTCACACGCACGCACCGACTGGAACTCGAAGGGTTGGTGGCAGCAGGGCTCGGACTGTCGGGGCACCATCCCGATCCTGGAGCCGGCGGCCAATCAGCAGACGAAACGGTCGTCGGCGACCTGGTGGAGCGTCTGAAGGCGGCGCTCGACCTGCCCGTAACCTGGGACCACAACATTCGACTCGCCGCCGTCGCGGAGCGGGGGGCTGTCGAGCTGCCGGCCTGCGCCGACCTTGTGTATGTCGCGCTGTCCCACGGCGTCGGCAGCGGCATCGTGGTCAACGGAACACTCGCCCGCGGGGCCTCCGGTACACCCGACGGGGCGTGTACGTCCTCGCCGAGGACGCCGGCACCGTCGCCGGGATCGTGCTGCGCCGGCTCGACGTGCACGACGTGCACGGAATCCTCAACGGCCCTCGGGAGGCGAACGGCAAGTTCGGCAACGCCTCTGGCGGCATCGTCGTCGAGGCCGCCGGGTCGACCGTACCCACCTCGTTCACCGGTCTGCGCATTCTCAACAACACGATCCGGCGTGTTGACCGTGAAGGCATCTATGCCTGGTCGAACTGGTGCAACCGCGTCGAACTCGGCAACTTCTGGGCAGGGTTGTGCACGGCACCGTGGCACCCCTCCACCGGCCTGATTGTCCGCGGCAACATCCTCACCGACATCGGCGGCGACGGTATCGCGGTCAAGATGAACACCGACGCCCTGGTGGAGCGCAACAGCCTGGACGGGTACAACAAGCGCTCCGGTACCTACAACGCCGGTATGTGGACGGCGAACTCCGAACGCGTCACCATTCAGCACAACGTCGCTGCGCACGGCCACACCACGCTGGACGGCATGGCGTGGGACGTCGACCACGCCACCCGTAGCGTCGTGTTCCAATACAACCTCAGTCACGACAACGAAGGCGGCTGGTTGCTGCTGTGCCCGACCAGCACCGGAATCCGCGAGTTCGTCGTTCGCTACAACATCAGCGTCAACGATCACTTCCGTGGCGTGGAGAACTGCAGCGGAAACATCGAGTCTGGCCTGGTTCACAACAACACGATCTACATCGGCGACGGTGTGAAACAGGTCGTCGTCAACGAGAACAACACCCAGCCTCGTAACGTCCGTTTCGCCAACAACCTCGTTGTCCGTACCGGCACCGGCCAAGCGTCGCACCGCCTGATGAGCGGTCGGATGACCTTCGACCACAACCTGTTCTACGGTCTGCCCGCACCCGCCAACGCCACCGACACGGTCACCGGTGATCCTCGGTTCCGCTCTCCCGGTGGCGTCGACCCGGCCAGCTACCGGCTGAGCGACGGATCCCCCGCCATCGGTGCCGGGGCCGTTATCCCCGACAACGGCGGCCACGACTTCTTCGGTAACGACGTCCCGATCACCCAGCCACTCACCATCGGTGCCCACCAACGCGACTGACGGTCCGACGCCAGCGATGGGAGAAGGTCAGCCAGCGCTGACCCGCGCGCTCTGCGTCTGCGGCCCGCACCTACCTCCGGTGCGGGCCGCATCGCTGCTGTCGGACAGGTCAAGGCCGACCTGTTCTTCACGGACCTGGAGTACGCCGTCGTCGTGTTCGTCTTCTCCAAGGAGATGACGAACGAGAAGGAGTCCAAGAGGCGGGCAACTTGTCGGCGCGCGCCTTGAGTGTGGGTCCGACGGCTTGTCCGCATAGCCGACGACCACCGGCAGGCTGTCACTGCGGGAGTCGGCGTAGCCGTCCCTGATGAGCCGGGTGACATTGAACAGCTCGAGGTCGACGGCGTTGGAGGCAATGGCGTTCACTGCGTCGTCGGGGAGCACATACGTTTCCCCGTTCGGGCCGGACATCGTCTGGAAGCGCTTGTTCGCGCCTCCGGCGTCGGTTGGCTTACCTGTATGCGGGGTTGCCGCCGGCTGACAAAAAACGCTTGGACTCCGCCGGGGCTGTCGCGGGACACTGAGGTTCCGGGCCTGGCCTCCCCGTACTCGCACATATGCGTCGCCACGAGCTGCGCGGGGGCTCTGCCGCCGTGCCCCGCCTGCCGTATGACGACCCGAGCGACGCACTCACTCGAACTGAAGCTCCGCGCGGCCACTGAGGCAACGGCTTCACCCCGCAGAAGCACGAGGCGGGCTGCCGCACGACCACACAGGGTTGGTATGGGATCGCCTGAATCGCGCGAAGCACCGGGTAGGGGCTCGGTGCTCCTCGCACTTCGTTACTACGGACGGGAGTTGGCCAGGCTCCGGCGGCTGACGGTGCCCGCGATGCTGTTGCCGGCGCTCGGCAACATCGGCATTGCCTACATCGCGCCGCTGGTCGTCGCGAAGCTCGTCGGCCGAATCGCCGGCGACGCCGGTACCTCCATCGGCTCGACGCTGCCCTACGTCCTTGCCTTCGCCGGCGTGCTGCTCCTCGCGGAGACGCTGTGGCGTATCGGCCTGCACTTCCTGAACCGCCTCGACGCCCTTGGCATCGAGCACCTGTACGTAATCGGCATGGACGAACTGTTCGCCAAGGACGCCGCGTTCTTCCACGACAACTTTGCCGGCTCGCTGACCAAACGGGTCCTGAGCTTCGCCTCCCGCTTCGAGGAGTTCGTCGACACGCTGACGTTCTCGGTCGTGGGCAGCTTCGTGCCGCTGGTGTTCGGGTCCGTGGTGCTGTGGCGCTACGAACCGCTGCTCGTTGTCGGGTTATTGGCGATGATCGCGCTGACGGCGCTGTGTGTGACGCCCCTCATCCGTCGCCGCCAGTCGCTCGTCGACCAGCGGGAGGAGGCGATCGCCCGGGTGTCGGGCCACGTGGCCGACAGCCTGATGAACATGGACACGGTTCGGGCGTTCGCCGCTGAGGAACGCGAGGCCGCTGAGCACCGGTCCCGCGTCGCGGAGTCGCGGCGGCTCTCGTTGCGTTCGTGGGACTACGGCAACCTGCGGATTGACACGCTGGTCGCGCCGATGTCCGTGCTGACCAACGCGATGGGCCTGCTGCTCGCGGTTACTCTCGGCGGTGGTGGGCACGGTGTGGAGGCGGTCGTTGTCGCCTTTACGTATTACACCAACGCGACGCGGATCATGTTCGAGTTCAACCAGGTCTACCGCCGCCTGGAGAGGTCGATGACGGAGGCCGCGCAGTTCACCGAACTGCTCCTGACGCCGCCGACCGTGCTCGACCCGGCGTCGCCGGAGCCGCTGCTGTGCCGGGCCGCCGATGTCCGCTTCGAGCAGGTGACCTTCGCCCACGCGGGTGCGGTGCCGCTCTTCGAGCGCCTCGACCTGGCCGTGCACAGCGGGGCGAAGATCGGCCTCGTCGGCCGGTCCGGCGGGGGCAAGACCACGCTCACCCGGCTGCTGCTGCGGATGACGGACATCGACGCCGGCCGGATCCTGATCGGCGGTCAGGACATCAGCACGCTGCGTCAGGCCGATGTGCGCAGCCTGATCGCCTACGTGCCGCAGGACCCGGCGATGTTCCACCGCACGCTCCGGGACAACATCGCGTTCGCCCGGCCGGACGCCACCGACGCCCAGATCCGCCGCGCGGCCGAGGCGGCGCATGTCACGGAGTTCGCCGACGCGCTGCCGGACGGCTTCGACACCATGGTGGGCGAGCGCGGTCTCAAGCTGTCCGGGGGACAGCGCCAGCGGGTCGCCCTCGCCAGGGCGATTCTGCGCGACGCGCCGATCCTGCTGCTCGACGAGGCGACCAGCGCCCTGGACTCCGAGAGCGAGATTCTCGTCCAGGAGGCGCTGTGGCGGCTCATGGACGGGCGGACGGCGCTCGTGGTGGCGCACCGGCTGAGCACGGTCGCCACGATGGACCGGCTCGTAGTCCTGGACCGCGGTCGGATCGTCGAGCAGGGCACGCATCAGGAGCTGCTCGCGTCGGACGGCGCCTACGCGAAGCTGTGGCAGCACCAGTCGGGCGGCTTCCTCGACGACACTCCCGCGCCGCAGGCAGGCCTGCACTGAACGCTACGGGACAGCCCTCAGCCCGGTGGGTAAGGGTCTTGGAGTCCAGGTCGAACAGCGAGAACAGATAGCTTTTGGTCCCGGCCGACGCCCCGGACCACCGGATCGCGGGCGACTTGGGGCCGTACACCGTCGTACGCGTCTCCCGGGCGGGGCCGGTCCGTCACCGCTACGCTGTCGGGCGCACGCCGAGGTTCCCCCTTTCTTGCGGACAGGTGGTTGGATTTGCTGTACATCGCGTTCCTGCGCGGGATGAATGTGCCGGGCCGTTCGGTGAAGATGGAGTACTTGCGCAGCCTGTTCACGGACATGGGATTCGACTCCGTGCGCAGCTACATCCAGAGCGGGAACGTCTTCTTCGAGTCCGGCGAGACCGACCGTGCCGTGCTCAGTGACCGGATCGGTGACCATCTCGGAGAGACGCTCGGCTACGAGGTCGCGGTCTGTCTGCGTACGGTCCCGGAACTGGAGGCGCTGATCGCGCTCGACCCGTTCAAGGACGTCACGGTCACCCACGACATGCGCTGCTGCGTGGTGTTCACCACCGAGCGGATCGATTCGGACCTGGCTCTGCCACTGATCTCCCCGAAGAAGGACATGGAGATCATAGGCAGCACCGAGTACGACGCCTTTGTCGTCTGGTATCTGATCAACGGCAAGGCGCCCGCGGCCAAGGGCTTTCAGGAACGCGCGCTGGGCCGCGACGCGACGACGCGCTACTTCCACACCGTGGTGAAGATTCTCGACGCGGCCAAGAAGGGCGCGTCCTGACGCTCAATTCCGTGCTCGGCCAAGGCCGGCATCCCCTATCTGATTCCGGACGGGGAATCGCGGGTGGGCGACGCATGGCGAAATCTCCGGGATTCGCCGGAGCTGTTCACGATCGCCCCTTCTCGCGTGAGCCCGGGCCCGATCGGCAGCCTCGCCGGTATCGCCCTTCGACCCTCGCCGCCCATATCTGTCTCAGGGGGGCGCGTCTACAGGCGCGGCCACGGCCGGGCCCCGAGGCGTTCGATGTCGGTGTTGAAGCGCCTCAGACAGGAAGCGAAGGCGGCGATGTCGTCTTCCGGCCAATCGGCCATGACCCGGTCCAGGGAGCGGACGATGCCCTCCCTTTCCTTGTCGAGTACGCGTGTGCCCTCGTCGGTGATGCGGAACTTGCGGGCCATGCCGCCGCCAGGGTCCGGGATGCGCTCCACGAGTCCGGTGCGCATGATCGCAGCCGTCTGCCGGTTCAGGGTGGAGGCGTCCAGTCCGAAGGCGTCGCTGAGTTCACCGATCGACATCGGTCCCTGCATGCGAATGCGGCTGAGCAGGATGTAGGCGCTGCGCTCCAGGGCCCCGTCCTTGCGGTGTCTGCCTCGCTGGTTCACGAACGAGTGACGACTGAGCAGCATCTGCTCGTACTCAACCTCGTGTGTTGCCCGGGCCATGCGCCTGTCGCCTCCTGCCTGTCGCCGGGCCGCTCTCGCTCTCGTCCGGGCGGCCCGCTCTCCATTCTCTCATAGACGTGCACCATGCATGTAAAGTGCTCGACGCACAACATGTGTGTAATGCACAATGGCAGCTGTCACCCGTGGCGTTGGGTCCGGCGAAGGCGTGTGCCGCTTTCGGCGTGTCCGATGCCGTGCTCGGCCAGCGGGCCGACGCTCAGACCGAGTCGACGGCACTCGGCGAGCAGGCCGGGCAACGCATTCAGCGTGGCTCGCCACGCGCCTGGCGCGCTCCATCCGTCCGCGTCGTGCAGCAGCACCGTGCCACCGCCGGTCAGACCCGCGAGGACCGATGCCCTTACGGAGCGGGCATCGGCGTCCGCCGTCCAGTCCCGCCCCCATGCCGACCACAGCACTGGTCGCAGCCCGGCGCGGCGGGCAGCAGCCAGGCGGCCGCCGGTGAGGATGCCGTAGGGCGGTCGATACCACTGCGGGACGGTCCCGCAGATCTTCTGTACCGCGCCGACGGTTCGCGTCACCTCCCGTACGTCGCGCAGCGGTGTGGGGAACCAGGGGCGCTCGTGATGCCAGCCGTGCACCGCGACCTCGTGACCACCCGCCACAAGTGCCCGGCCAAGGGCGGGATGACGTTCCAGCGAGTCGCCGACGACGAAGAAGGTGGCCCACACCCGGTACTCGTCCAGGACGCGCAGGACGTGCGGGGTGCTGGCCGGGTCCGGCCCGTCGTCGAAGGTCAGTGCCACGTGAGAGGGATGACCGCGGCCGTCCAGCGCGGGGCTGAGGATCCTTCGTACGGGCGGCAGCCAGGTGGCGGCGGGCCCCATGTGCCACGCGGCAGCCACCCCGGCGGCCACACCCAGGGCGCCGGCCACCGCGCCGGACGACACCGCCGTCCGCCCTGCGGCGGAGCGTCTTACCATCGCTGTTCGTCCTTTCCGGAGACCACGGGGGAACTGCTCAGATGCACGCTGGCGAACGCGATGAGCCCGAGCGCCGCAGCCTCCGGCAGCACCCGCCAGCCCAGTTCGATCCGCTCCTCGAACAGCAAGACGCCCAGAATGACGCTCAGCAATGAGTCGCCGAGAGTGAGCGCGGGCTGCGACGCGGCGAGCGAGCCCGCCCGCAACGTGGCTTGCAGCATCAGGAACGAGCCCAGGCCGACGGCCGCGGCCGCGTAGATCTGCCACGTGGTGAACAGCACCCCGACTCCGCCGGACAGCAAGCCGAGCGTGTCCTTGATCAGCGCCGCGGTGAAGGAGAAGCCGATGGCGGTCGCCGACCCCAGCACCGCCGCACGGGCGGAGCCCCGCAACCCCATACCCACCACGATCAGCACGATTGACACGGCGGCGGCGGGCACAGCGCTGAGCAGCCACCTCTTCGGCGGCACGGTCTCCACGCCGCCGGTCGGACTGGCCAGCAGGAGGAAGGCCGCCAGGCCCAGCGCCATACTGAGGAACGCCGCCCAGGTCCGCGCCCCGGGCGGCCGCCGGAAGACGGCCGCAGCCAGCACCGACGTGAACAACAGCTCCGTCGTCATCACCGGCTGCACCACAGCCAGTGGCCCGGTCGCCAGGGCGAGGGCCTGCGCCGGCCCAGAGACGAGCAGCAGTCCCGCACCCCAGCGCCAGGCCGGCCGGCGGACGAAGCTCACGATCCCGAGGCGATGGCTGCCCGTGAGGCCAGGCAGGTCCGCCGCCGCGGCGTGGCGCTGCAGCACGGAGGCTGCCGCGTTCCCGAGCGCGGCGAACAGCGCCAGCACCACGGAGACGATGATCACGTGTCACCCACCCTGCGCGTGTGTCCATTGCCGGGGGCCTGCTCAGCCGAACCGCATGGCCAGCTTGCGGAAGAGCTGCGGAGCCACGCCCTGCAGCCGCCCCGGCACGCCCAGCCAGCGCGGCACGGTGATCTCGTCCCGGCCACCGGCGAGCGCCTTCTCGACCGCCGCCGCGACCCGCCCGGCGGGTACCGGCCGTGGCCAGGACCGCGTGTACGGGGTGCCACGGCGGGTGAAGAACGGCGTGTCCACGGGACCTGGCAGCACCAGGCAGACTTGGACGCCTGTGCCCCGGAGTTCGTAACGCAGGCTCTCCGCGAACGCGATCAGCGCGCCCTTCGTCGCCGCGTAGACCGCCTCGTCCCGTACACCGAACCGGCCGGCGACAGAGCCGATCAGCACCAGTCGGCCCGACCCGCGGGACACCATCTGCGGCAGCACCAGGCGGACGAGGTGGAGTACGGCGCAGATGTTGACACTCACCAGACGGTCCACCGTGGCGGGCGGCATGTCGGTGTACGCGCCCGCCCAGCCGAGCCCCGCTCCGGCGACGAGCGCGTCGACTCTTCCACTGTGCGCGAGTGCCGCCTCGGCCAGTTTGCGGCAGCCGTCCTCGGAGGCCAGGTCCATCGGCAGCGCGGCACCGGCGGTGCGGGCGGCGACACTGCCGAGCCGGTCCTCGTCCCGCCCGTTGAGCAGCAGCTCCCATCGCCCGCCGGCTGCGAGCCGTGACGCGACTTCGGCGCCGATACCGGAGGAGGCCCCGGTGATCAACACGACCGGCCGCGGGCCGAGGGCGGGCGGACCGGCCGCAACCGACTGCGTCGCGTCGGTCCCGGTCGCCGGGGTGCCGTGGGCTGGGTGGCTCTTGCGCATGGGCTTCCGTCCTCCGGGGCCGCCGACATCCTGGTGAAGCACCAGCCTGTAGCGGCCCGTACCGAGTCATCCTTCATGCAACCAGCGCACCGGCAAACGCGCTCGTCCGCGCCTGGGCTAACGTCCCGCCCGTCCGGGGTTGGCGCACCGGCCGTGATGCGACGAATATCCAAGAATGGGACGCCGGATTCTGATCGTCAGCGCGAGCATGGGCGCCGGACACGACGTCGTGGCCGCCGAACTGGCCGGGCGGCTGCGGGCCGGCGGCCATCTGACCGCGCGTGTGGACCTCCTCGACATGCTGCCGCCCGGCGCCGGGCGTGGGCTGCGCGCTGCATACTGCACGGCGCTCCGCCACTGCCCAGGGGCCTACGCGGCTGTCTACTCGGCATTTTTCCGCGACCGCGGAGATCAGCGCGACCGGAACGGCTGGGCGCCGAGCACCGGGCCGCTGGCGGCAGCCCTGGAGCCACGCCTGCGCGACGTCGTCGAGCGCTGGCGCCCGGATGCGCTCGTCTCCACCTTCCACCAGGCTGCTCAGGTCACAGGGCGGCTGCGGGCCCAGGGAGGTGACTGCCCGCCCAGCACGGTCGTGGTCACCGACTTCGCCGTGCACCGGCAGTGGCTCCATCCCGGCAACGACCTGCACCTGTGCCTGACCGAGGCCGCCGCGGCACGCGTCCGTGCCAGGACCGGACGCCCGGCGGAGGTGTGCGGCCCGGTCGTGCCTCCGGCCTTCGCCGCGGCGGCCCACGAGAATGCGGGCGAGCGGCCGTCGCGCTGGGCGCGGGAGTTCGCGCTGCGCGGCCCCGGCCGGCCTGCCGTGCTGCTTTCGGCCGGTGCCTGGGGCGTGGGACAGGGGCTGACTGCCACCGCGCTCCTGCTCGCCGGCGCAGGCCACCTCCCGGTGCTGCTGTGCGGCAAGGACGAACGACTGCGGGCCCGCGCTGCGATGCTTCCCGGCGTCCTGGCGCTGGGCTGGGTCGAGGACCTGCCTGAGCTCATGGCGGCATCGAGCGCCCTGGTGGACAACGCCGCGGGGCAGACGGCTGTGCAGGCCCTCGCCGCCGGCGTACCGGTCGTCGGATACCGGCCGATCCCCGGCCACGGCGCCGAGGGCGTCGGTGAGATGGCCGCCGCAGGCCTCACCGAACACGCTGCCGACACGATCGGGCTGCTCAGTTCACTGGACCGGCTGCTGCGCCCCGGCCCCGAGCGGGACCGACGGATCGCCGCCGGGCAGGCTGTCTTCACCGCAGACGCGGCCGAACTGGTTGCCTGGTGAGTCCGAGGGGAGAAGTACGGCAACTGGAGGACTGCAACCGGCTGCGGATGTGGGCCGCCGACGGTTCCTGGCTGCGCACGTTCACCGCGCTGGTGGCTCGGGCAAACACGGACGAGGACCTGAACCGTGTCGTCGCGGTGGACTCCACGATCCTGCGGGTCAGGAGGTGCCCGCCGGTGTCGGTGGAGCGCTGCCGGCAGGGGGCGGCTCGAAGGCGGTCGGGAGCGCGCCGGGGGTGACCGGGGTCCGCTGGCCGGAGCCGGTGACCGGGAGGCGGGCGCCGTCGAGAGCCGGGTCCACGTACTCGGCGAACCAGGCGTCGAGCCGGGTGGCGAGTTCGGTGCGGACGGCCGTGTGGAGCGGTGCGTCGGCGAGGTTGTGCTCCTCGCCCGGATCATGGGCCAGGTCGTACAGCTCGTGCGGGCCGTGCGGGTAGCGGTGGACGTATTTCCAGTCCCGGGTGCGGATCATGCGTACCGGCCCGTACTCGTCGTAGACGACGATCCGCTCCCGTTCGTCGCCGTCGCCGTCGTCCGTACCGGTCAGGATGTCCGCGAAGGACCGGCCCGGCAGCCGGGGGTCGTGGTGGTGCTCGAGCCCGAGGTGGTCGACGAGCGTCGGCAGGACGTCGTACTGCGACAGCAGGGCGTCGCAGTGGCGCCCGGAAGGGATGCGGCCGGGTTGGGAGATCAGACAGGGCACGAGGACCGAACTGTCGTACATGTTCTGCGGGAACGTGCCGTTGCCCTTGCCCCAGATGCCGTGGTGTCCGGCGTTGAAGCCATTGTCGCTGGTGAAGATCACGAGGGTGGATCCGGTGAGGCCGAGGGCGTCGAGCCGGTCCAGAACCCGGCCGATGGCGGCGTCCATGGCGGTCGTGGCGGCGAAGTAGCCGATCAGGGCCTGCCGGGTGTCGCTCTCGCCGCCGACCGGTGAGCCGTCCTCGGCCAGCGGCTGCCACGGGTGCGCCGGCCCCTGCGGGCAGGTGTCGAAAGCGCAGTCCTCGTACAACGCGGTGTACTGGTCGGGGTGTTGTCCGCGCCACGGCTTGTGCGGCGCGGTGAAGTGCAGGGAGAGATGGAAGGGCTCGGGGCGCTCGGACTCGGCGGTGAGGAACTCCTCGGCGTCGGCGGCGAGCGCGTCGGTGAGATAGTCCGGCTCCTCCGTCCGTGTTCCGTCGCGGTACATCGGCGCGCCGTAGTACGGGCCGCCGCCGCTCTCATGGGCGTACCAGTGGACGAAGCCCTTGCGGGGACGGTCGTTGGCGCCCAGATGCCACTTGCCGCTGAGACCGAGCCGGTATCCGGCGTCCGCGAGCAGATCGGTGAAGAGCATGCGTCCGGAGAGGAAGTCGATGCCCGTGCGCCCGGCGTGATGGTACGAGAGCCAGTCGTGGACCCCGTGCTGGGAGGGCAGTTCCCCGGTGAACAGGGACGCGCGGGCCGGCGAGCAGACCGGTGAGGTGCAGAAGAAGCGGCTGAAGCGGATTCCCCGGGCCGCCAGGGCGTCCAGGTGCGGGGTGTGGATCTCGTCGTTGCCCGCGCACCCCATCGCCCACTGCCCCTGGTCGTCGGAGAGGATGAGCAGGATGTTGGGGCGGTCTGGGTCGCGGCTGGCCAAGGGATCCTCCTCGAACGGTGGCCGTGAGGGCCTGGACGGGCAGAACGCCCGTGCCGATGGAGTCCGCCGCAGCGTGGGTACGGGGGCTTCGTCATGGAGCACGGGGCCGGGGCGTGGCCTGCTGCCGGTCCGTATGAGCTGTCTGTGCTGCGTGAGAGCGAGCGCCCCGCATGTCCTGAGTCTGGAGGTCGGCTGCGCATCGAGTCAACTGCTCACCGGGTAATGAATCCCCCATGAATGCTGCGGTCACCTGGCGATCAGCCGAGGTGCGGATGGCTCCTTACGCTCGGCTGACCGCTGGCTGCGCCCATCCAGTCGTTCATTCATTGGTAATTCATGTTCTCTAATGGCGATTGACTGCTCGATGAATGGCTGGAAATCATAGGCCCAATCTTTCCGGCCCCGCCTCAGACCGCAGTCCCCGAGGAGAGCTATGCCCACCGACAGCCAGCCCGTCAGCTCTGCCCGCATCTCGCGCCGAGCTGTCCTCACCACCGCCCTCGCCGCCTCCGTCGGTCTCACCGTGGCCGCCTGTTCCCCCGGTGCGTCCTCCACCGGGGGCGGCGGTGACTCGTTCACGTACTGGTCCATGTGGAAGCAGAACGAGCCACAGGCCAAGGTGCTGCAGGCGGCGATCACCCGGTTCACCAAGGACACCGGCATCAAGGTCAGCATCCAGTGGAAGGGCCGACAGGTCATCCAGCAGCTGGCGCCCACTCTGAACACCGCCAACGTCCCGGCCGACCTCGTCGACTCCGCGGACCGCTTCGCCTATGCGCAGCTCCAGGCCACCGGCCAGGCGCTCGACCTCACCCCGCTGCTGAGCGAGGCGATACCCGGGGAGAGCGGCAACACCGTCGGCAGCGTCGTCCCGGCCCGTTACCGCGATCTGAACACGACCGACGGCACCCTCTGGCAGATTCCGTACGAGGTGCTCACCACCCAGATCTGGTACGACGGGAAGACCCTGCCCGACGTGGCCGCCAACCCGCCCGCGACCTGGAAGGCGTTCACCGAACTGCTGGCCCGGCGGAAGCAGGTGCTCGGTGACGGTCCGCTCGCACTCGACGGGGACATCCCCGATTACGCCGCCTACTGGACCTATTACGCCGTCCTGCGCGGACTGGGCCCCGGGGCCTTCGGCAAGGCGGCCATGGACAGGACCGGAGCCGCGTTCGAGGCCGAGGGCTTCGTCGACGCGCTCCGGCACATCGAGAATCTGATCGGCGCCGGCGACTTCACGTCCGGGTACGACGGCTCCAAGTGGCCCGCCGTGCAACAGAAGTGGGCCAAGGGAAAGTCCGACTTCCTGCTGCTGGGCACCTTCGCGCCCAGCGAGACAGCCGAGTTCGCCTCCTCCGGCTTCCGCTACCGGTCCTTCCCCTTTCCGGCGTTCACCGGCGGCGGCGAGGCGGCCCAGGACATCTCGCTCATCGGCTTCTCCATCCCCAAGAAGGCCAGGAACAGCGCCGCCGCGCAGAAGTTCATCGCCTACTTCCTCGCCAAGCGCCAACTGTCGGGCATCTCCGACCAGGCCAAGAACATCACCCCGCGCACCGACATCACCGCCCCCGCCGAGCTGGCCGACGCCCAGAAGGCCCTCGCCTCCGGCACCATCGTGAAGACCCTGGACGGCGTCAAGGAAACCGCCGCCGAGTGGTACACCAAGGTCTTCCAGCCGCTGAACACGAGCTTCATCACCGGTCACCTCACCGCCAAGGAATTCGCCGGCAAGCTCAAGTCCGCGTCCGCCGCCTACTGGAAGACCGCCTCGTGACGGCCGACGCCGCCGACGGGCTGCGGACCCGTCGGTGGACGTCCGCCTCGCGGACGGAGGCGCGCCCCAGCCCGCTCGCCGCACGGCGCCGCCGGCTGTTCTGGCCGCTCCTCGTGCCCGCAGTCATCGTCTACGTCGTCTTCTTCGCCGGCCCCTCCCTGTACACGGTGTGGCTCAGCTTCAACGAGTGGGGCGGCGCCGGTCCCATGAGCTTCGTCGGGATCGACAACTACCAGCGCCTGCTGGAGGATCCGACGTTCCGGCAGTCCTTCACCAACACCCTGTGGATCATCCTCGGCGTCGGCGGGCTGACCTTTCTGGTCTCATTCGCGCTGACCATGGTGCTCCGCGACATGAAGGGCCGCAAGGCCGCCCGGTCCATCCTCTTCTTCCCCAACATCGTCCCCAGCATCGCCCTGTCGATCCTGTGGGGTTTCCTCTTCCAGCACGACGGACTCGCCGACGCCCTCGTCGGGGCGCTGGGGATGGAGCACCCGCCGAACTGGCTGGGGCAGAGCACCATCTTCCGGGTCATCATGATCGGCCTGGTGTGGACCTCGACCGGCTTCTACACCACCATCCTGATGGCCGCAGTCGACCAGATCCCGCCCGAGCTGTACGAGGACTGCGACCTCGCCGGAGCCAACGCCTTCCAGAAGTTCCGGCATGTGACCCTGCCGCTGATGTGGGACGTGGTCGGCATCTGCGCGGTGCTCTGGACCATCAGCGCCGTCAAAGTCTTCGAGTTCATCTACGCCTTCGCCGGCGCGGCGGGCCAGATGCCCGACACCGGCGTGTGGAACACCGCCCTCTACACCTACGGTGAGGCATTCGCCTCGGGCGGCGTACCGCGCTACGGCTCCGCCGCAGCGAGTGCCGTGGTCATGGTCACCCTGGTCGGCGTCCTCGTCGTGCTGATCCGGCGCGTCATGCGGCGCGACACCGTGCAGTTCTGACCGCCGGGCGCACCGTTCCCCAGCCCATCGTCTCCCGAAGCCCGTTGTTTCCCGAGAACCCCAGGAGGCCCGCCGCCATGGCCGTCATTACATCCGGTCGCCCGACCGGCCGCCTCGCCCGCCTGCGCGGCCGGCTCACCGCCACCCGTGTCCTCGGAGTGCCCCTGGTCTGGGCCTTCGCCGGCTTCAACATCCTCACCGGGTTGTGGCTGCTGCTGTCGTCGCTGAAGAGCGCGAGCGAGATCTTCAGCTCCCCGTGGGAGTTGCCGCACACCCTGCACTGGGACAACTACGCACGGGCCTGGACCGGCGGCCTCTTCGGACAGGCCGCCCTCAACACCCTGGTCGTCGTGGCCGGCACCGCGGTGGGCACCCTCGTCCTCGCCGCGCCCGCCGCGTACGTCCTCAGCCGCGTCACCACCCGTTTCAACGGCGGCTTCATCCTCTTCTTCGCCCTGGGCCTCGGTATCCCCGCGCAGGTGGTGATGCTGCCCCTGTTCGTGGTCATGAACAAGCTGTTCCTGGTCGACAGCCTCTTCGGACTCATCGTGGTCTACGTGGCGACCTCGCTGCCCTTCGCCGTGTTCTTCCTCACCGGGTTCTTCTCGACCCTCCCGGTGGAACTGGAAGAAGCGGCCGCGCTGGACGGGGCGTCCGCGTTCCGCACCTTCTGGCAGGTGATGCTGCCGCTGGCCCGCGGCGGACTGGTCACCGTCCTGATCCTCAATATCATCCAGCACTGGGGCGAGACCGTCTTCGCGCTGGTCTTCATCCAGAACACCGATCACCAGACCCTCTCCCTCGCCCTTCTCGGCTTCCTCCAGCAGATGCAGTACAACGGCGCCGACTGGGGCGGCCTGTTCGCCGGCGTGGCCGTGGTGGTCCTGCCGGTGCTCGCCTGCTACGTATGGCTCGGCCGCCGGATCATCGAAGGCATGACCGTCGGCTCCGTCAAGTGACAGGCAGAGGAGACGTCATGGCCGACCGGCCACATCCGTCAACGGCACACATCGCCGAAGGCACGAAAGACCTGAAGTTCCGCCAACTCGCCCACGAAATACGCCAACAGATCCGGGACGGCGTCTGGCCCGTCGGCGGCCGAGTGCCCACGGAAAAGCAACTCGCCCTCAACAGCGGCACATCGGTCAGTACCGTACGGCGCGCCGTCGACGAGCTCATCGCCGAAGGACTCGTCGTACGACGCCAGGGATCGGGCACCTTCGTGCTGCCGCCCGACGCCCCCGGCACCGGCCGTGCCCTGATCGGCGTCCTCGTCCCCGACACCACCTTCTACTACCCCCAGATCCTCCAAGGCATCGAGGAAGGACTGTCCACCGCCGGTGCGCGACTGCTCCTCACCTGCTCCGGTTACGATCAGGAGCGCGAGGCCCGCGACATGCAGGACATGCTCGACGCCGGCACCGACGGGCTGCTGCTCGTGCCCACGCTCACCGGGCCCGAACCGGCGGACCGGTACCTCGCGCGTCTCGCCGAACTTCCCGTGCCGGTCGTCCTGGTCGAGCGCCGGAGCACCTCCCTGAGCGACACCAACGAGTACGTCTGCACCCACCACGAGGCCGGCGCCTACGACGCCGTCCGGCATCTCGCCGGACTCGGCCATCGGTCCATCGGCCTCGTCCTGCGCGCCCCGAGCCCCACCGCACCTCCGGTGATCGAGGGCTACCGGCAAGCGGTGCACGAACTGGGCTGTTCCGCAGCCGAGTTCCGTGCCACCCGGCAGGAGTGGAGCCCGGCGGCGGCCGACCGCTGCCTCGCTGTGCTCCGGGAGGCGGGCGTCACCGCAGCCGTGTGCTTCGGCGACCGGCAGGCTGCGCTCCTGGAAGGCGCCGCCCGCCGGACCGGACTCACCGTCCCCGACGACCTCGCCCTGGTCGCGTACGACGACGAGATCGCCGACCTCGCCGACATTCCGCTCACCGCGGTCGCACCGCCCAAACACCTGCTGGGCAGAACGGCCGCCGAGACGCTGCTGCGGCGGCTGGGCGAACCCGGACTGGCCCGCCACCGCATCCTGCTGCGCCCCAGCATCACCGTCCGCCAGTCCTGCGGGGTGCGGACGACCAACACCGGCACCACACCGAAGCAACAGGAGATCACCTCGTGACGGACATACGGCTCGGCCTGATCGGAGCAGGCGCGGTCGCCGCCCTGCACGCGCAGGCCGCCCAAGGCATCCCCGGCGTGCGGGTCACCGCTGTCTGCGACCTCGTAGCGGCCACGGCACGGAGTGTCGCCGGGCCTCTGGGAGCAGCCGAGTTCACCGACCACCGTGCGCTGATCGCCTCCGGGACGGTCGACGCCGTCGTGGTCAACACGCCGCACGCCCTGCACACCGCGATCGTCACCGACTGCGCAGCGGCCGGACTGCACGTCCTGGTGGAGAAGCCCATGGCCACCACCTCCGCGGACTGCGAGATCATGGACCGCGCCTGTCAGGACGCCGGCGTCGTCCTCTTCGTGGGGCACATCCAGCACTTCCTGCCGCCGATGGTGGCCGCCAAGGCCGCGCTCGACGCGGGCGCCATCGGTTCACTGCTGGCCGTCAGCGACTGGCGCAGCACCGACTACCGGCCCGGGAGCCGCCCTGCCTGGTTCTTCGATCCGGCCGTGTCCGGCGGTGGCGTCTTCATCAACATCGGCACCCACTGTGTGGACCGATTGCTGTGGCTGGCCGGACGGCGGGTCCTCGCGGTCAGCGCCACCGCCGCCCACCGGGCGAACACGCCGGCACGCATCGAGACCGATGTCCTGGCCCGCGTGGAGCTGGAAGACGGTCTCGTCGGGCACATCGGCATCACCAGCACCACGCTGCCCGCCCGTGACGAACTCACACTGATCGGCGAACGCGGAGCCATCCGGGTCGCCCGCGGCTCCGGCGCGACCCTGCACCCGGACGACGCCCCCACGGGCGGCTCCACCGTCCTGGCCGCGGAGTCCGACGGCGACATCCCCCGGGCCTTTGGCGACCAACTGGCCGCGTTCGCAGCCGCGGTGCGCGGACAGCAGCCTCCAGCCGTCACCGCCGAGTACGGGCGGCAGGTCATCGAGGTCGTCGAAGCCACCTACCGGTCCACCGCCGCCGGAGAGCGCGTCGCTCTGACTGCCAGGCTGGGAGGCACCCCTGCCTGAGCGCAGGGCCGACGCGTCCCCGGAGCCCGCGCTCAGCAGCCCCGCCTGCCCGGAGACGTCCGGGCAGGCGGTCGCGGCCGACCTCGGCGGTACGCACATCAAGGCGGCGCCGGTCGTCCATGACGGCACCGCGCTCCGTCGCGTGCGCAGAGCCACCCGCCGCGCACGCGGCCCGAGACCATCCTCGACCGGGTGGCGCAGACCGCGGCGTGTCCGGCGCCGAGTGCCCCGCCGTGCACTGACGTGGAATGTGGACCCGCAGGGGGAGAGCGGAACAGCATAGCCACTCGTCCGGCGCCGCCATCAGCGCGGTGGTCAGATGCGGAGGCGTGGGCGTCGAACAGAAACGTGCCCGCCTCTCATGGACGCCGCCTTCGCCGCCTGTCCCGGAACGGCGGCCCTGCGAGGCCACTACCGACGCACCGATGCGGTGACGGTGTTACCGAGCTTCCTGCGCCGGCCGTGCCAGCTCGACATTGAACTGGGCCCCGGCCAGCAGAGCGAGATTGGTGAACCAGACCCAGATCAGGAAGACGACCAGCCCGGCGAGCGATCCGTACAGCCGGCTGTAGGAACCGATGTGGGTGGCGTACAAGGTGAACCCGGCCGATGCCACGAGCCACAGGGACGCGGCGAGCACTCCGCCGGGCAGCCCTCGCCGCAGTCCTCTGGCCGCCTCCGGGCCGGTACGGAACAGCACCGCGATCAGACAGGCGACGAGAAATATCAGGATGGGCCACTTCAGCACCGTCCAGACCGTGTCACTTGCGTGTGAGAGGCCCATTCTGTGTCCCAGCCAGTGGGCCAGCGGCCCGGTCAGCACCAGCGCGAACGCGCTGGTCATCAGCAGCAGGAGCAGTCCGACGGCGGTGGTCACGATGATGTGCGCCTTGCGCAGCGCGGGCCGTGTGTCGCGGACGCCGTACAGGGTGTGCAGAGTACGGCGGAAGACGGCCAGATAGCTGCAGGCGGACCACACGGCGCTGACGGTCCCCGTCGCGACCAGCAGCCACACGGCGCCGTGTTCCTGGGTCGCGGCCTCCAGGGGGCCGCGCAGCGCGGCGCCGGACTCCGCGGGGGCGAAGGCCGTGATGTCGGCGATCAGGGCGTCGGTTGCTCGGGGGTTGGCCAGGCCGATGAGGGAGACGGTGACCAGGAGCGCCGGGAGCAGGGCGAGGATGGCGTAATACGTCAGGGCGGCGGCCCAGTCCGAGAGGTCGTCGTTCCACAGGGAGACGGGGGTGCGGCGCAGGGCGGCCCGGTAGTGGGCCGCCCGCCCGGAGGGCGCGCCCTGGCCGGGGACGTGTCCTGAGGCGGTGGGTGTGGTCTTGCTGGGCACACTGGTCTCCGGGGGACGTGATCAGGCACGGCTCGGCCTGGCGGCGCCGGGGGAGGCAGCGGATCCCCCGCAGTACGGACCTCCTTTGCCACCACCCTTCCTCATGCCTTCGATCATGGGTCGTACTCCTGCCGTGTCCAGGGCCACCTGGGCCTTCGGCACGCCGGGATGTGGCACGGTGAACATGCAGCCCGATGGATCACCGAGAATGGATCAACGAGGAGGAGATTCCGTGTCGAATCCACCGCTTCCCGGGACCGCGATCGCCATGCTGAAGAAGCCCAACCCGGCCGTCATCGCGACGCTTCGGGCCGACGGCCAGCCAGTGTCCACGGCCACCTGGTACCTCTGGTACGACGGCCGGATCCTGGTCAACATGGATGAGGGCCGCAAGCGGCTCGAACATATCCGCAACGACCCCCGGGTCACGCTCACCGTGCTCGACGAGGGGAACTGGTACACCCACCTCAGCATCATCGGGCACGTCGCCGACGTACGTGAGGACAAGGACCTCACCGACATCGACCGCCTGGCCCAGCAGTACCTCGGCACGCCGTACCCGCAGCGGGACCGCGGCCGGGTCAGCGCCTGGATCGAGATCGATCGCTGGCACGGCTGGGGCACGCTCAAGGAGAACAGCCAGCCCGGCTGACCCGCGCGTCGCGGCGTCCGGCACGCACGCTCTCCGCCTTGTCGGGATCACCCGCGCACGACCTGTACAAGGGCGACCCTGCGCCTCGCGATTGCACACACCAGACGCCGAGCCGGGGGTGGCATTCGCCGCCGAGCCGGGCGCAACCAACGTCTCGTCACCCAGGCGCGGCTTTGCCGCCCGTACCGACATCAGTCGCACAGGGGCCCGGCCTGCCCCTGTCCGGACCAGCTTTCCAGTCCGGATCCGCACATCCTTGACCCGAGGCGGCGGTGCCTGTCCGGGCGAGGGGAGTCTGGCCGGCTGTCAGCGAGCTGCGCGGAGGGGCGTATGTCGTGACCAGAGGCCACCCAGGGGTAACCGGGCGTAGGGCCCACTTTGCTGCCGGTGGCGGCCGGCGGTGGGAGAGCAACCTGATGCCGATCGGTATCAGGTTGCCGCCCCACCGCCGCCCCGCCTGCCGAGGCACCGGAACGGACAGTCCGCCGAGATCAGACCGCCGGGGCCGGGAAGGTCGGGTACTCGACTCCGGAGACGTGCTGGACGACGCGGATGACCTGGCAGGAGTAGCCGAACTCGTTGTCGTACCACAGGTAGAGGATCGCGTTGTCGCCCTCGACCTTGGTGGCCCCGGCGTCGACGATCGAGGCGTGGCGCGAGCCGATGAAGTCGCTCGAGACCGCGTCGGGCGCCGTGGTGAAGTCGATCTGGCGCTTGAGCGGGGAGGTCAGCGACACGTTGCGGAGGTAATCGAGGACCTCCTCGCGGGTGGTCTCACGCCCGAGCCGCAGGCTGAGGATCGCGATCGAGACGTCCGGAACCGGGACGCGGATCGAGCTGCCGGTGATCGGCGCCTTGAGGTCGGGCAGCGCCTTGGCGACGGCGGAGGCCGCACCGGTCTCTGTGATGACCATGTTGAGCGGCGCCGAGCGGCCGCGGCGGTCGGCCTTGTGGTAGTTGTCCAGCAGGTTCTGGTCGTTGGTGAACGAGTGGACGGTCTCCACGTGGCCGCGCAGGACGCCGTACTCGTCCGCCATCGCCTTCAGCGGCGGGACGATCGCATTGGTGGTGCAGGAGGCGCAGGACAGGATCTGCTCGTCCGGCTTGATCGTGTCGTGGTTGACGCCGTGGACGATGTTGGGGACGTCGCCCTTGCCCGGCGCGGTCAGGACGACCTTGTCGATGCCGGGGCGCAGGTGCTTCGACAGACCCTCGCGGTCGCGCCACTTGCCGGTGTTGTCGATGAGGATGGCGTCGTTGATGCCGTACGCCGTGTAGTCGACCTCCGACGGGTCGTTGGCGTAGATCACCTTGATCTCGTTGCCGTTGGCGACGATCGTGCTGTTCGCCTCGTCGACGGTGATCGTGCCCTGGAACTGGCCGTGGATGGAGTCGCGGCGCAGCAGCGAGGCGCGCTTGACGATGTCCTGGTCGCCGCCCTGGCGGACGACGATGGCGCGCAGCCGCAGGCCGTTGCCGGAGCCGGCCTTCTCGATCAGCAGGCGTGCGACGAGGCGGCCGATGCGACCGAACCCGTAGAGGACGACGTCGCGGCCCTCGCAGCGCTCGATCTTGTTGGCACCCGTGGCGCCTGCGACGGCCTCGGCGGTGAAGCCCTCCACCGAGAGACCGCGGTCGTCACTCTTGTACGTCGCGGCGAGCATGCCGATGTCGATCTGGGACGGGCCGAGATCGAGCGTGGTGAGTGCCTGCAGGAACGGCAGCGTCTCGGTGACCGAGAGTTCCTCACCGTCGATCTGCCGGGCGAACCGGTGGGTCTTGAGGATGCTGACCACCGACTTGTTCACCAAGGAGCGGCTGTGAAGCAGGACCGTGACGTCCCGCTCCCGGTGCAGCTTCCCGATGATCGGGATCATCGACTCCGCGATCTCCTCGCGGTTCTTCCAGTTGGTGAACGAGTCCTCGTTGACAGTCACAGATTTATCTTTCGAGCTAGGCGGTGCTCATATGCTAACCGCCCGCCGATTCGATCATTCACCCGGTGCCACCTGAGCGGGATCCCGTGATCGGGCCCCATGGTCACATCAGGACAGGGAATGGGCTGCCGTGCCGCGAATCGGTGCTCGATTTGCGATGATCCATCCCGGTGTGCCCCCCAGAGTGATCCTCGTCGACCTCGGTGCCGACGCCATCCGTCGAGGGGGCAGTGGCCGCCCGCACAGGAAAAGAACCTCGACGCGCTCGGTCCCGGATGCGTTGGGGTGACGATCAGTTGCCTTCGCTGCCGGCCCCGGCGCCCGGTGCAGGGTTCGCACGATCCAGGGAAGGGACCGGAGGCCGTCGATCCCGCACCAGGAACGCACCCGGACCGCCCGTCGCACTCCCGCAGCACAACGGCGCCGATGAGTCGGTGGGGGGAAGCGGCCCGCCCGGTCGACGTGCGAAGGACTCCCGGGCGGGCTACGTCGTCCACGCTGCCCTGAACGTGTCCGCCCGCGCTGCCGACGGGCCGGTGCCTGAGCCGAACGAGGGTGCAGAATGCACCGTCAGGCGCTGGGCGCTTGCCCGTGGGTGTCGATGGCCGCGGGCAGCACGCCCAGGTGCTCATTGAGATCGGCGACCGCGCGGACGGTCCGGTCGGCGAGAAGCGTGTCGAGGCGGGTCACCCGGCCGGGGCCCGATCGACCAGGCATCGCTGGTTCGAGAGTGACTGAGTGGCGCCGGGCCGGATTCCTGTCAGTCCGGCGTGAGCACCGCGGCGCCGTTCACGCGGTCCGCGGCCAGGTCGGCCAGTGCTTGATCAGCCCGGTTCAGGGGATAGCGGCTGACGGTGACCTGGATACCGATGCGTTCGGCGAGTTCGAGAAAGTCGCGGCCGTCCTCGCGGGTGTTGGAGGTGACGCTCCGCAGATTCCGCTCCTGGAAGAGATGCCGCTGGTAGTTCAGCGCGGGAATGTCGGAGAGGTGGATACCGGCGATCGCGAGGGTGCCCGACCGGTCGAGTCCCTCCAGGGCCACCGGCACCAGATCACCCACCGGAGCGAACAGGATCGCCGAGTCCAGCGGCTCCGGTGGGCTGTCGTAGGCGCCGCCTACCGATGAAACACCCAGGGACAGAGCGAGTTCACGCGCCTGCGCGGAACGCGTCATCACATGGACGGTCGCGCCGTCGGCCAGAGCCACCTGAGCCGCCAGATGGGCCGACGCGCCGAAACCGTAGATTCCGAGCCTGCCGCCCTTCGGCAACGCACTGCGGCGCAGCGACCGGTAGCCGATGATTCCCGCGCACAGGAGAGGGGCGAGCAGGGCCGCGTCCTGGGCCTCGGGGAGCCGGTAGGCGAACGCCTCGGGAACAAGTACCAGGTCGGCGAAGCCGCCGTCCGCATCCCACCCCGTGTACGTGGACCGCGGGCACAGGTTCTCCCGTCCGGAGCGGCAGTAGCGGCAGGACCCGCAGGTACGGCGCAACCAGGCCCCGCCGACCCGGTCGCCCACACGGAACAGGCCGGTCGCCTCGCCGACCGCTGCCACGCGGCCTACGATCTCGTGCCCGGGAATCGTCGACGGACGGTGGGGAGTGAGGTCCCCCTCGGCGAGATGCAGGTCCGTGCGACAGACACCGCAGGCTTCCACCCGCAGCAGGAGTTCATCCGGGGCGGGCGCGCTCACTCGGCGGTGTCTCCGTATCAGGGGACCGGTACCGATCGGTCCGGGTGTCCCGACGGCCCAACCGCTGAGCATCTGTGAGTGGGGGAGCCCCATGCCTCCAGCCTGCGGCCGCTGGGTGGGTCCGGCAAACCGGCCGGTTTCCGCATGCGCCTCGGGATCCGCAGATCGGGGCTGCTGCTGCGTCGGCGGGAGTGGATGACCCGCCAGGTCCTCGCCCGGGGACCATCCGGCCCATGCGCACCGAGCTCCTGCCGAGTCAGCCTGGCAGTGCCCCGTACTGGACCTGACAGGAAGAAGGGCGATGTCATGAAGGCACTCGTCTTCCAGGGCCCCAGCCGGACCGCGTGGGGGGATGTACCGGATCCCGGCATCAAGGACGCCGCGGACGCGATCGTCCGCGTCGACACGGTCACTATCTGCGGCACCGATCTGCACATCGTCAAGGGCGATGTGCCCGAGGTGGTTCCGGGTCGTGTGCTCGGGCACGAAGCGGTGGGCACCGTGGTCGAGACCGGCGGCGATGTCCGGACGGTGCGGCCCGGTGACCGCGTGCTGATCTCGTGCATCTCCGCCTGCGGACGGTGCCGGTTCTGCCGCGGCGGACAGTACGGTCAGTGCCGTGGGGGCGGCGGCTGGGTGCTGGGCCACACGATCGATGGCACCCAGGCCGAATATGTGCGGGTGCCGTTCGCCGACCTGTCCGTACATCCGGTGCCGGGCGCCGTCGACAGTGACGACGCGGTCCTGTTGGCCGACATCTTCCCGACCTCGTACGAGGTCGGGGTGCTCAACGGCAACGTGCGGCCCGGCGACACGGTCGTCGTGGTCGGTGGGGGGCCGATCGGTCTGGCGGCCATCATCACCGCGCGTCTGTACAGCCCCGGCCGCATCATCGCGGTGGACCTCGCGGAGTCCCGGCTGGCTGCCGCGCGCGCACTCGGTGCGGACGCGACCGTCAGCGCGAGCGAGGAACCCGAGCGCCTCGTCGAGGACCTCACCGATGGACTCGGTGCCGATGTCGTCATGGAGGCTGTCGGCGTACCGGAGACATTCGAGATGTGCACCCGGATGGTCCGCCCGGGCGGCCGGGTCGCGAACATCGGGGTCCACGGCAAGCCTGCGGTCCTGCACCTCGAAGACCTCTGGATCAAGGACGTCACGATCACCACCGGGCTGGTGGACACCCACTCGACGCCCATGCTGCTGGGCATGATGGCCGCAGGGCGTCTCCCGTCGGCTTCGCTGATCACCCACCGTTTCGAGCTGGGCCAGATGGAGGAGGCGTACGACATCTTCTCCCGCGCCGCCGAAACCGGTGCCCTCAAGGTGGCACTGGGCAGCCCGCAGCACAATGTTGTCTCCGTCCCCGACCTGCCGTGACCCGATGGACGTGAGGACCATGAGCGAGGGCACGCCTTCATCCGCTTCCAGCGAGTCTCCGACCGGCCGCAGCGACCTCGGACGGCGCGTGGCAGCGCGCCGTCAGGAACTCGGTCTTACCCGTGAGGAGGTGGCCGAACGCTGCGGCGCCGCTCCTTCGTACATCGCCTATGTGGAGGACCGGGCTGCTGTACCGGCCGTCAGCGTTCTCGTGCGCCTCGCCGATGCGTTGGAGACGACTGTGGCCGAGCTGACCGGTATGACGGTGGAAAGTCCCCCCGGCAGGGCAGCGGCACTGCCGGGCGCCGAACTCGTCGCGCTCAGTGAAACCGAGTGCCTTCGACTGCTTTCCAGCCACGGTGTGGGCAGGATCGCGATTGTCACGGCGGACGGGCCGGCCGTCTTCCCGGTCAACTACGTGCTGGCGGGCAACGAGATCGCGTTCCGGACCACCGGCGATGGACTTCTGGCCGCGTCCGCGGGAACCGAGGTGGCCTTCGAGGCCGATCACATCGACGACGTGATGAGCCAGGGCTGGAGTGTGCTGGTGGTGGGCGATGCATCAGGTGTCACCGCTGCTCAGGCCATCCAGCGACTGGACCATGTTGCCCCCTCCCTTCCCTGGGCGGGTGGCCCCCGCACCCACTGGATGGTGGTCACCCCCACTCGTATCACCGGGCGTCGCGTGGTGCAGAAGTGAGAGAGCTGCCTGTCGTCATGTCGTCGCCGGCATCCGCTCCCGCCCGCCGCACACGGTGTGCAGCGGGCGGGAGCTCGAGCGGGCTGCGACTGCCGGTGCCGGGGCGCGCAGGCGGAACCCGCGGCCGGCACCTACGACCAGCATGTCCGCTCCCGCGGCCGCTTCGATCAAGGCGCATGCGCGCCGCTGCCGCCGCCCAGTCCAGTGCCCGCAGACTGCGGCCGGACGGGCTTCTCGTCGGGGCCGTTCAGGACGCGTCGGCCAGGAGGTTTCCGTACCAGGACGTGTTCCCCGGGTGCGCTCCACCGGGCGCCTCGTGGTGTTCGGCCGCTACCGTGGACATATGGCCCGCCCGTGACGCGCGGGCCATGGCGGAGGCACCGTGGGCGACAAGGGCACTGACCGCAACGGCGAGGAACGCCGTGGGCTCGGCACACTCCCCGGCGACCTCCAGGAACGCCTCGATCTTTCGCAGCGCGGCCCCGCCGAGGCGGCGCTGCTGCTGGACGCCGTCATGTCGGTGGGAAGGGGGCTCGATCTGCCGCGGGTGCTGCGCCAGATCGTCGAAGCCGCAGTCGTCGTGGTCGATGCCGAGTACGGAGCCCTCGGGGTGCTCGGCGAGGGAACCCGCCTTGCACAGTTCCTGCCCGTGGGCATCACGGACGAACAGAGGGAAGCCATCGGCTCGCTGCCCGAGGGGCACGGCATTCTCGGCGAGCTGATCCGCCACCCCGTGCCACTGAGGCTCAAGGAAATCGCCGACCACCGGTCGTCCCACGGGTTTCCGCCGAACCATCCCCCCATGCACTCGTTTCTGGGGGTGCCCATCCGGGTCCGCGACGAGGTGTTCGGCAACCTGTACCTGACCGAGAAGCGGGGCGGCCGCGCCTTCGACGCCGAGGACGAGACGGTGCTCTCCACCCTCTCTGTGGCAGCCGGGGTCGCCATCGAGAACGCACGCCTGTACTCGGAGACGCGTGACCGGCAGCGTTGGCAGGAGGCCAACAGCGAGATCGTCGAGGGTCTGCTGAGCGGGGTGGACGAGGCGTACATCCTGCAGATGATCGTCGACCATGCCTCGCGTATCCTCTCCGCCGACCTGGGTGTTCTGGCGCTTCCCGAGGGGGAGGGCGCCCTGCGGGTGGCGATAGCCTCCGGCGTGGACGCCGACACGCACCGCGGACTGGTCCTGCCACGCGAAGGTTCGTTCGTCGGCACAGCTCTTCACGCGGGCGAGCCGATCATCAGCCTCGATGTCGAGTGTGATCCGAGGATCACCGCTGGGCCCCCGCGATGGGCAGGGCTCGGTCCGGCCGTCGCGGTGCCGATGAAGACGGGGGGACGGGTCCTGGGGGTGTTGCTGCTGGCCCGTGTACGGGAGCGTCCCGCATTCACCGAGTGGGAGACCGCGCCCCTGCTGACGTTCGCCGGGCAGGCGGCGCTGGCGATGGAACTCACGGAACGGCGCGAGTCCGCCGAGCAGATCGCCCTGCTGGAGGACCGGGACCGGATCGCCCGGGACCTGCACGACCTCGCCATTCAGCGGCTGTTCGCCACCGGCATGACCCTGCAGAGCGTGGTGCGGTTCGTGGACCACCCCCAGGCAAGTGAACGGCTGCTGCGGGCCGTGGACGATCTCGACGAGACCATCAAGATCATCCGGTCGACCATCTTCGGCCTCCGCGCACGCGAGTCGGGCCGTGCCGAACAAGGGCTGCGCGTCCGCACGCTGACCGCGGTGGAGCAGGCCGCACGTGGCCTGGGCTTCCAGCCGTCTCTCCGCATGGGAGGGCTCATCGACACAGATGTGCCGGCTGAGACCGCGGACCAGGTGATCGCGGTGCTCGGCGAAGCGCTCAGCAACGTCGCACGCCATGCCCGGGCGACCTCGGTGGACGTCTCGATGGTGGTCGGTGAGGGAGCACTGACGTTGGTCGTGTCCGACAACGGAGTGGGCATGCCGGAACACGACGGCGCACACAGTGGGCTGGACAACCTTGCGGAGCGCGCCAAGAACCTCGGCGGTGACATGACGGTCGAGCCGTCGGCGGAGGGCGGCACCCGGGTGAGGTGGCGCGTGCCTCTGCGACTGACGTGATCCGTGGACCGCGCGGAGGGGGCAGCGTCGGCGTCAGTACTCGCGACCGCTCGCCGAAGGCGGCGAGGAGGGTGCCGGTCTGTGCGCGGCGATCACGGCTGCCTGAATACGGCGCTCCACGCCGAGCTTCGCCAGGAGGCGGGAAATGTGGTTCTTGACCGTTTTCTCGGACAGATAGAGGCGTTTGCCGATCTGGCTGTTGGTCAGTCCTTCACCGATCAGAGCAAGAACGTCCTTCTCCCGTGGAGACAGCACGGAGAGCGCATCCTCGGGCTCGGTGCCGGAACCCTCTCCGCGCAGGCTGTCCATCAGCCGTGCGGTCGTCGCCGGATCGAGGGTGGAGCGCCCGGCAGCCAGCGTGCGGACGGCTGTGACGAGGTCGGATCCCTTGATCTCCTTGAGCACGTAGCCTGCTGCGCCCGCCATGATGGCGTCGAGCAGCGCTTCGTCGTCATCGAACGAGGTGAGCATGAGACAGGCCAGTTCCGGCATCCGTGAACGCAGTTCACGACAGACACTGATCCCGTCGCCGTCCGGGAGCCGTACATCGAGGATCGCGACATCCGGGCGCAGCGCCGGGCCACGGGCCAGCGCGTGATCGGCCGTACCGGCATCGCCGACGACCTCGATGTCGGGTTCCGCGTCGAGCAGATCCTGCACCCCGCGCCTGACCACCTCGTGGTCGTCGAGCAGGAACACGCGGATCGGATGCTGTGCGGAGAACGCGGCTTCGCCGCTCATGGCGCCCACCTCGCTTCTGCAGGGCTCTGCCACCGGCCCCATGTTCATCGTGGCCCGCACACCGACGGTGCACCAGAGCCGGTCGGCCCCTGCACCACCCGGGCCGTTCAGTCCTCGGCGATGTCGGCTTGGGGACCGTACAGCTGGAGCAACCTCGTTCGCGTTCCGTACAACCGCTCCGCCACTGTCTCGGCCACGTACTTGTACACCGCCCGGCCCAGCACCGCATCGGCCGCGCACAGCGCGCGGACGGTCGCGGCGTCGAACTCCAGGGCCTGACCCGCGTGGACCACGTGTGCGCCCATGTGCCACACATGCGGGGAGCAGAGCCAGGACCAGCCCAGCAGGTCGTCCTGGCCCAGGGTCTCGACGACCGCCGGGCGGCGGCCGGGCACATGAAGGTCGACCTCGACCCGGCCGGAGCGGATGATCCAGAAACGGTCGGCCCGCCTGCCCTCCTCGAAGACGCGTGAGTCGAGGACCAGCGGCACTTCGTGGGCCGCCGTGTCGAGCAGGCGCTGCCGGCTCTCGGGCGGGAGCGCGTCGAGCAGACTGTGCGTCGACATGGGGTCCTCCGTCCCTGGCGGGCGATGGCGGCTCCGCGCGTGACAGCCCGGCCGCGTGCCCGACCGTCCGGTGTGAACGATAGGCGGGGCTCCGGGGGGAGGCTCGGTCATCGGGCACCCCCGGGGTCTGCCGTACCCGAACCCGCCGAACGGCATCAGCCCGTTGACCGGCATTCCACGTGATTTTCACGGTGATCCGCTCAGCGACCCGCCCGCTTGGGCCGTACGGGGGGCGGTCCGGGACCGATCGGCCCATGGGCTCGGATCACCCGCCACAGGATTGTGGAGGACGCACCTGGGCACATACCCGGTGAGCGCCAGGAGGTGGTGGCAGTGAGCCGCATCAGAATTGTCCGTCGCCCACCGCCTCCCTCGGGGCCTCCGCCCCTCGACCTGCGAACTCCATCCGGGCGGCCTCTGCCCTACTGAGGTCCACGACGCGCCCGTGTCCCGGAACCGTGATGCCATGTAAGGAAGTCCTGGCGAAGGGACCGCCCCGTTCATGGCAGCCGTACCGTCTCCTGCCCCGTGCCTGCACTCCGTGCGGGCCGTGGTCTTCGACACCGACGGAGTGATCACCGACTCCGCCCGGAGCCACGCCGCGGCCTGGAAGAAGGCATTCGACGCCTGTCTGTCGGAGCGGGAGGGACAGCGGCCCTTCGATCCGGTTGACGACTATCTCCGCCACGTCGACGGCCGTTCACGGCAGGACGGCGCGGCGGCCTTCCTCGCATCGCGAGGCCTGGATCTTCCCGAGGGCAGCCCGGAGGACCCGCCCGGCACCGCGACGGTAGGGGCGGTCGCCGCACGCAAGGACGAGCTGTTCACGGAAACGCTGCGCACCCACGGGGTCGATGTCTGGCCCGGCACGGTCCGTCTCCTTCACGCGCTGCGCAGTGAGCGGATCCCCTGTGCTGCCGTGTCCGCCTCCCGCCACGCGACGGAACTCCTGTCGCGGGCCGGCCTCATCGGGCAGTTCGGTGCCGTGGTCGACGGAAATGAGGCACGGCGGCTCGGGCTCGCGGGAAAGCCGGATCCCGCGCTCTTCGTCGAGGCGGCGCAGCGCCTCGGGGTTCCCGTTTCGGACACCGCTGTGGTGGAGGACTCCCTGGCCGGTGTCGAGGCCGGCCGCCGCGGCCGATTCGGACTTGTGGTCGGCGTGGACCGGACAGGCGGTCCCGGCAAGGCCGCGGATCTGCGACGCCGTGGCGCCGACATCGTGGTGTCCGATCCCGGCGAACTGCTGATCGGCGACGACTGATGGCGGGGGCCTGGGAGTGGTCGTACGAGGGGTACGAGCCGGAGGAGGAGCGGCTGCGCGAGGCGCTGTGCACGCTCGGCAACGGGTACTTCGCCACCCGTGGAGCCGCATCCGAGACCATCACCAGCAGGTCTCACTACCCGGGCACCTACATCGCGGGTTGCTACGACCGGCTGACCTCATCGGTCCAGGGCCGGCAGGTGGAGAACGCCGACTTGGTCAACCTGCCGAACTGGCTGCCGCTGCGCTACCGCATCCGCCCCGCCGGCACAGCCCCCGGACCGTGGCTGTCACCGGACCACGAACATCTCGCGGAACACCGGCAGACGCTCGATCTGCGCCGCGGCACGCTGACCCGCCGGTCCGTCTACCAGGACGAGGCAGGCCGTCGCCTCTATGTCGAGCAGTGCCGTCTGGTGCACATGGGCAACCCGCACCTCGCCGCCCTCCACACGGCTTTCACCGCGACCGGGTGGGTGGGGGCGATCGAGGTGGAGGCGGCGATCGACGGTGACATCCGGAACGCCGGTGTCGCGCGGTACCGGGATCTGTCGGACTGTCATCTGACCGGCTGGTCGACCGGAACGGAACAGGACGACGTGGTGTGGTTGAGATGTCGCACCGTGGAGTCGGACATCGGCTTCGCGCTGGCCTCCCGCATCGTGGCCACGTCCGGCGGTGATGGGCGGCGGCCGGATGAGTCCGGCCCGCGTCCCCGTCCCCGGCAGATCCCACGGAAGGTCTTCCAGACATTGGTACTGCCGCTGGATTCGGAATGCGACGCCGTCGTGGACAAGACAGTGGCGCTGTACACCTCGCGTGACCCGGCGATCGGCAGCCCGCTGCGGGCCGCTGTCGCCGGGGTGCGGACGGCTCCGGAGTTCACAGAGTTGCTGGCCTCGCACCATCGGGCGTGGGCCGGCCTGTGGCAGCGGACCCGAATCGAGGTTCCGGGCGAGGCGGGCAGGATTCTGCGACTCCACCTCTTCCACATGCTGCAGACGCTGTCCCCGCACACGGCAGAGCTCGATGTGGGCGTACCGGCGAGAGGGCTGCACGGGGAGGCATACCGAGGCCATGTCTTCTGGGACGAGCTCTTTGTGCTGAGGTTCCTGAGTCTGCATTTCCCGGAGGTTTCCCGGGGACTTCTGGACTACCGCCACCGGAGGCTGTCCGCGGCCTGCCGCGCGGCACAACAGGTGGGGCGGGCCGGGGCCATGTACCCCTGGCAGAGTGCCGACGACGGCCGGGAGGAGACCCAGGAACTCCATCTCAACCCGCGTTCGGGGCGCTGGCTGCCCGACCATTCACGTCTGCAGCATCACGTCGGTTCGGCCGTCGCCTACAACGTGTGGCAGTACTGCCAGGCCACCGCGGACACGGATTACCTGCATTCCAAGGGCGCGGAAATGCTGCTGCAGATCGCCCGGTTCTGGGCGGACAGCGCCGCATGGGACGCGCCGCTGGCCCGGTACCGCATCCGCGGTGTGGTCGGCCCCGACGAGTACCACGACGCCTATCCGGGAGCCGGGACTGCAGGCATAGATGACAACACGTACACGAACGTGACGGCGGCCTGGGTGCTGGCCCGGGCCACGGAGCTGTACCGCGACCTGCCCGAGCCCCGGCGGGGGCTCCTTCTGGAGCGCATCCGCCTCGACCCTGCGGAGCTGGAGCGCTGGGAGGACGTCTCCCGTCGGCTGCATGTGCCGTATCACCGTGGTGTCATCAGCCAGTTCGCCGGTTACGGAGAACTGGACGAACTCGACTGGGCCGCTTACCGGAAGCGCTACGGCGACATCCGGCGGCTCGACCGCATCCTTGAGGAGGAGGGCGACACGGTCAACCGCTACCAGGCATCCAAACAGGCCGATGTGCTGATGCTCGGCTACCTGTTCTCACCCGGAGAACTCGGCGGCCTGTTCCAGCGCCTCGGACATGTGCTGGACGACGACACCTGGCGCGCCACCGTCGACTACTACCTCGCGCGTACGAGCCACGGTTCCACCCTCAGCTCCCTGGTTCATGCCTGGGTGCTGGCACGGGCGCACCGCGAGGAGGCGTGGGCATACTGCAAGGAGGCGCTGACCGGTGACGTGGTCGACATCCAAGGTGGCACCACGGCGGAAGGCATCCATCTGGGGGCGATGGCCGGCACTCTCGATTTCGTGCAACGCGGAATGACCGGGCTGGAGACGCGTGACGACGCACTGTGGCTCTCCCCGGCCCCGCTTCCCCAGCTCTCGAAATTCGGCGTACGCATCGGATTCCGCGGGCACGAGGTGGACCTGGGCATACGGGCACAGCGGCTCCGGATCGCGGTACCGGACTCGCACCGCCCAGCCGTCCGGCTGGTCCTGGGTGGCCACACCCACATGATCGTCCCCGGCACGGTGCGATGGCTCGATCTGCCGCCGGACCGTCGCCCCGCCCGCCGTCACAGGAAGGGTAGTCAGGACTGACGGCCTCCACAGCACGCACCGGCGGGGTTGCGACCGGACGAGCGAGGTGTCCTCGATGCACCCGCCGGGGCGAACCGGCAGGGAGGGGCCGGACGGCCCCCGCAGGGGCCCGTTGGCCCCAAGCGGAAGTGTCCCCTGCCGGACGAAATTGAAGAAGGACATCGATGATGGCGCCCCCGAGGCGCCGGAAGTGGAGCACACGATGTCAGGAACGCAGATGGAGCGGAGGCACGGCCTCTTCCCCGGCCTCATGGTGGCCGATATGCCGGGGCCGGGCGGTGGCGACGCAGGGGGCTGCGCCGACCGGTACGCCCACGGCCTGACGCAACGGTCACCCCGGTCCGTGCGGCAGGCGCCCGGCCGACGACGGTGCGGCGTCGCGCGGCATACCGCCGGTGGCGGTGTCCGCCCCGCACAGGAGCGGGCCGGAGTGAAGACTTCCGCACTCTTCCGGGGGTCCAGACCAGAGCTCATCTCCCAGGTGCCGAACCCACCGCTGCGTGCGGGTACGGCGACGGCACAGGGCGGAGGCGTGACATGTTCCAGTCCGACTCGCCCGGACCCAAGTCCATATGGCCCCGGAAGCGGCACGGAAGCCGAATGCGACGACCGTTTGAGCGCCGCCCGAATCCGCTGCAGCGGGCTGCCGACCGTGTACGCGGCCGCTGGCTCGCCGCTTCCGTGCTCTTTGTGCTCGTGGCAGTGTTCTGCGGTGTTGCTGTCGGAATCAAAGTCTGGGACGCCGACAGCGTGACCGCACAGCACGAGGCCCGACACCGCCACCAGGTGGTGGCGACAACAGTCAGTAAGGCCGAAGACAGACTTCCTGCCCGGTTTGCGGGGGCTTCGGAAGCAACGGCTCGGGCCGTCTGGGAGTATCCCGCCTCCCTGCCTCATACGGACACCATCGCGGTCACCCCCCATACGCCGGTGGGCCGGACGGTCACGCTGTGGGTGGATGACTCGGGCAGGATTTCGGCTGCCCCGCCTTCCCGTGGAGAACGCGCCGTGCAGGCCGCCGCAGCAGGGGCCTGTGCCATGGGCGTGGTTGCCCTGTCCGCCGGATTGGTTGTCCGCCTCAGGCTCCGTCGCGTCGAGACGCGCAGCCTCGCCCAATGGGACCAGGAGTGGGAGCGCGTGGAGCCGCGCTGGTCCGGCCGGCTGCGCCGGGACTCGGGGGCCGATGACGACTGACGGATGGACCGGCGCCAGGACCACCGCATCTGCTTCGATGCCGAGCCCGGACCCGCTGGAGCCGCTTCCACTGCTGCGCCGGGATCTCGGCACCGGCCCTCGCGGCCTCTCTGCGCGAGAGGCGGCGCGCCGGCGGCCGCGCATCCAGCTCGGTGAAGGGCAGGAGCCGCCGCTCCTCACCGGTGGGCGATGACGGCGACGGGCACCGCCGGCTCGGTCATGAGATGTCCGGCGGTAACGGAGCGCGGCACATCCACCCCGTGCGCTTTGGGCAGCAGGTCACTCTCGGAGACGACATCGACCATCCGGTCTTCGCGGTCGAGCACAGGGAGTCCGCTCATATTGTGCTGTGCGAGCAACTTCGCGACATCCTTGGAAGGAGTTGGCGGAGACGACAGAAGGAGTGGGCGGAGACGACCGAAACGGTCTCGTCGGTCATCAGGTCTCCCCACCTTGATGTGCTTCAGGGAGGCAACCGCCTGCCGATTCTCAACGATTCACCGGGCTGCGGCGCCCGTCCTCGTTCCGAACCCAGGATCCGCTGGACCACGGCACCGAAAGCAGGTCCGAACGGGCCCCACCTGGGGGTGTTCGGGCACGCCACGGCCGGGGAGAAGCACACGGGGCGGCGAACCGACAGGGACATTCGGCCCCCGCGGGGTCCTGAGCGGCCCTCTCGCAGCGCGGGGCGCGGTGCCAGGGTGAGAGCTGCACCGGCAGCCTTCGGTGAGGAGGAACCATGAATTCCAGCGACAAGGGTGGCCCGGTACTCGGAGCGCTCGTGGCCGGGGTGGACGGCTCCGAGCCCGCCAAGCGGGCAGTGCTGTGGGCCTCCGAGGAAGCTCTACGGCGTGATCGTCCTCTGCACCTTGTCTACGCAGCCGACACGGACAGCCGGATGATCTACGCGTCCATGGAAACCATCGAGCAGGTTCGGCACGCGGGTCGAGACCTTCTCGAGGAGACCGCAGCCATGGTGTCCGAGCGTTACCCCAGCCTGAGCGTGACGAAGGAGCTGAGCCGCCGTGAACCGGTGGTGAGCCTGCACACCGCGGCGGGAAACCACGGCACGATCGTGGTGGGCAACCGTGGTCGCGGAGGTTTCAACTCACTGTTGCTCGGCTCGGTCGGTTTGAAGGTTGCTGCGGGTGCCAGGACGCCGGTGGTCGTGGTGCGCGGCACCGAAGGCGCTCCCGCGGCAGACGTCGTGGTGGCCGCCGTCCACGACGAGCACGACCTGGAATGCGCACGCCACGCGGCGAGTGAGGCGGCGCTGCGCAAGGCGTCGTTGCGGCTTCTGCACGTATGGAACGTGCTGGAGTCGGTCGGGAATGTCGTGACGATGCTCGACGCCGTGGACGAGATGGCTCGCAACCACGTTCGCACGTTGATGGGAGTGACGGACCGTATCCGTGCCGACTTCCCGGGACTCACCGTGGAGGCGGATGCGGAGAAGAGCATGTCCGCCGCCGGTGTCCTGGTTGAGGCGACTCGGCACGCGGATCTGCTGATCATGGGTGGGCGGCGCTTGCCCGGGAACTTCGGCCCGACGCTCGGCCGGGTCACCCACAGCCTGCTGCACCATGCGAACTGCCCGGTCGAACTGATCCCGCGGCATGGCAAGCGGACGACGGGTGAGCCGCAGTGAACAGTGAGGCGCGCTGTCCCGTCGCGGTCGTGGGCGATGCCGAACATGTCACCCAGGAGCTCCCCAACCTGGTCGTGGGAGGTAGCGAGTCCTCAAAGGCGGCGCCGGCTCTTCGAAGACCGGATTGGGTCCGGTTCCTCGCCGGGAACCGGGCCTTCATCGGGACAGGCCGCGTCGGCGAGGAGGCGACCGTCAGGCGTTCTGTTGCGCCCGCGCAAGCCGCCGGACACCGGCACCCGCTGCGGCATGACGACGCAGAGGTCGTGCAGGTCATGATGGTCAGCTCCCGTTGACGGGGGAGGACGACCGTAAACCGTGCGTGCCGGGAGCGGAACGCCATTCAAGGGGCGGCGTCGGTGCCGTCGACGGAGTAGGTGCAGTGCGCCTTCCCCGCCGGTGAGGCCCGGCTGCAGCAGCTGTTACTCCCGACCGCTGTGCCGGCCCGGCAATGCGGCTCTCCGCACTCGGCCAACTGACTGATCTGATGTAGCGCTGACCATGTGCCTGTCGGCAGCTGTGCGAGGCTCCGCCCATGACAGTCGCAGCAGATACCTCCGATGGGATGCCAGCCGCAAGGACTGTTCTCATCACATTGGCGGCAGGTCAGTTCCTGATGGCTCTCGACAGCTCGGTCATGAATGTCTCCATCGCCAGTGTCGCCGCCGACGTGGGGACGACGGTGACCGGGGTCCAGGGTGCGATCACGGCCTACACGCTCGTGATGGCGATGTTTATGATCTGCGGCGGAAAGGTGGGTGCGCTCGTAGGCCGTAAGCGCGCCTTCATGGCCGGCTGCGTCGTCTACGGCTGCGGGTCTCTCACCACCGCGCTCGCTCCGAACCTCACCGTGCTACTGGTTGGATGGTCGTTCCTTGAGGGAATCGGGGCGGCGCTGATCCTGCCCGCGATTGTGTCGCTCGTAGCGGGGAACTTCACTGTGGAACGGCGTCCTGCCGCCTACGGGATCGTCACCGCTGCAGGAGCGGTGGCCATTGCACTCGGGCCGATCATCGGCGGCATCGCGACGACCTACTTTTCCTGGCGTTGGGTGTTCGCCGGCGAGGTGGTGGTGGTGGTCGGGATCCTCCTGTTCACCCGCCGTATCGCCGACGCGCCGCTCGACAGGCGACCGCACATCGACATTCCTGGCGCGCTGCTTTCCGGCCTGGGAATTGGAATCTTCGTCTTCGGTGTACTCCGCTCGGCCGAATGGGGTTGGTTCGTACCCAAGGCCGGAACCCCGTCCATGCTCGGCATCTCCCTGGTTGTCTGGTTGATGCTGGCAGGGCTGTTCCTGGTCTGGCTCTTCTTCCGCTGGGAGGTCCGACTCTCGGACCGCGGCAAGGAGCCGCTCATCGACCCTGAATTCCTGAAAAACCGGCAACTCACCGGTGGCCTGACGATGTTCTTCTTCCAATATCTGGTGCAGATGGGTGTGTTCTTCATTGTCCCGCTGTATCTGTCGGTCGCGCTTGGCCTCCCGGCAGTCGATACCGGCGTCCGCATCCTTCCGTTGTCTTTGACGCTGCTCGCAGCCGCCACCGCGATTCCGCGCTTTCTCCCGCACGCTTCGCCGCGGCGCGTGGTGCGCCAGGGGATCTTCGCGCTTCTCGTGGGGGCGATTGCCCTCCTGGCGGCGCTCGATACGGAGTCGGGCGCGGAGATTGTCACTATTCCCCTCCTGTTCATCGGATATGGCATGGGGGCGCTGGCGTCGCAGCTCGGGTCGGTCACCGTGTCGGCGGTCCCCGACGAACAGAGCGCCGACGTGGGTGGCGTCCAGAACACCGTCACCAACCTCGGCGCATCGATCGGCACCGCGCTGGCAGGGTCGATTCTCATCGCCGCCCTGACGTCTTCGTTTCTCGCCAACATTGACCGGAGCCCAGCGATCCCGGCTGAAATCAAGGCACGGGCGAACATCGAGCTCTCAGGTGGCGTACCGTTTCTGTCGGACGCTCAGCTCAAGAAGCAACTCGACGAGGCGGGTGCACGTACGGATGCGGCCCAGGCCGCTCTCGATGCCAACGCCGACGCGAGGGTCGACGCTCTGCGCGCCGCTCTCGCCATCCTTGCTCTTGCGGGCCTGATCGCTTTGTTCTTCACTCATCGCATCCCCGCGACCCAACCCCGCAGTCGTCAGACGTAACGGTTGGCCCACTGCGATCCGGTCGGGAACTTCAGCGCGGTCCCATCGATCACCTGCCGGTCACGGCGACCGCCCCGAAGACGACGGCGGTGCCGCGAACGGCTCCCCAGGTTCCTGACCCGTCGTCCGGTTCAGTTCCAAGTGGATGTCCACAACGCCCTCGACCGCTCGGGTGGCTCGGGCGAGCAACGGGATGAGCGTCCGGTCGCGTACCACACCTCCGAGCGTGACCACTCCGTCCACGACGGATACGGTCACCGCTCCTCCGGGGTGGGACAAGTCGGTGACGGTGCGCCGGATCTCGTCGGCAAGGTCTTCGTCCGAGCGGAGAAAGACCTTCAACAGATCACTGCGGCTGACGACTCCCTCCAGCAGTCCGGCCGCGTCGACCACTGGCAGCCGCTTCACGTGGCGCTGGGCCATGATGCGCGCTGCCTCTGCTATAGGGGCGTCAGGATGGACCGTCACTGCCGGGCTCGACATCAGCTCCTTTGCGCTCACGGCGCCCGCCTTCAGTCTGTCGGTCAGAGGCAGCTCCGGCCGGGTCGGGTCGTCGATGCGGGACTCCTCCTTGGGGAGCAGATCGGCCTCCGAGACCACGCCGATCACTCGTCCCTCGCCCTCGAGTACGGGAAGGGCGCTCACCCCCCACTCTTTCATCAGCTCGACGATTTGCTTGTAACTGGCCTGTCCTCCCACCGCGATGGCGGTGTGGGTCATGACATCGCTGACCGTGTGCGGTGAATCAGGCATGGTGGTCTCCTCACCGGGGCCCGCCCGACCGGGACGGCGCATCAGGTGACATGGGGCAGCCCACTTCCGTGCGGTGCGTACAGGTCCAGCAGACGGGCCCTGGCGGACTGGAGTCGGTGGGCTATCACCCGGCCTACCCACAGGGCCACGGCGGCGGCCAGTTCCGGGTCCAAGTCGCATGCGTGGCGCACCTGCGCGGCATCGAGTTCGTAGGCACGCACGGGCGTCATCGCCTCTGCTCCGAGCTGCCACACATAGGGGCTGAACAACCATGACCAGCCGACCAGCTCTCCGTGCCCGAGCGACTCGATGACCGCCGGCGGCCCTTTCGGCACGCGAAAGTCGAGGCTGACGGTGCCGGTCCGCACGATCCAGAAGTGGTCGGCACGCTGCCCTTCCTCAAAGATGCGTGTCCCCTCCGGGAACGACACTTCTCGGGTGAACTGCATGAGCCGGTCCCGATGCTTGATGCCCAGCGACCGGATGGTTGGAGTGGTCATGATCTGGTCTCCTTCACAGGGCGGCACGGATCTTGAGATCGTTGTCGGCAGTGCCTGAGCCGGAGGCGTGCTCCTCTCGGCACTTTGCGTCCTTGCACTGCGTGCGGGTCCTATCAGTGGGGATCCACATGGTCGTACCATCCGCGGGCCGAGGCTGCCGTAGTGACTCGGTTCCGGTCATGTCGATGCTTCCTCCGACGGAACTGAGAACAGCCTGCGCCGAATGATCTGTGGTCCCCAGGGGCTCTATGGGGGTGCCCCGGGGGCCAATCGGCCCTACATGTGAGCCTGGCTTCGACCGCCGCCCGCGCGGCCCGCCGACTGCCCGCATGAGGAGCCTGCGTCCTGCTGAGGGGCCGGGGCAGCGGGATGGATCCACACCGAACACATACGCCGGTTCCTCCTGAGGGGTATATATCGATCGCGTCGTCTATTACGAATATTAGGTCGAATGTCCCGGATCGGGTCCTGATCATCCCTCCTGGGAAGTCCAGGGGTGGCACGGTGGCGACGTGGGCATCCGACGACAACGGGACGAAAGGCGATGGGGACCATGGAGCCGCCCCTGGTCGTGGGCGTGGATGGATCGGTTTCGAGCTTCCGGGCGGTCGACTGGGCCGTGGAGGAGGCAGCCCGTCACGGCCTTCCTCTGAGAGTTGTGTACGCCTCCCGATGGGAACGCTACGAGGGGGCAGGCCTGCATCGGAGCGTCGAGCGCCCCTCCGAGCAGATTCTGGCCGACACCGTCGTGGCCACCGCGGTCACGCGCGCAAGCACCCGTAATCCCGATCTGAAGATCACCACCGAGGTTCTGGCAGAGGACACGGTCAACGCGCTGCTCGACGAGGCGCACGAGGCTGCGATGCTGGTTGTCGGATCCAGGGGCCGGGGCCAGTTCAAGGAGCTCCTGCTGGGTTCCGTAAGTCTGGCCCTGGCGTCCCGGGCCCACTGCCCTGTCATCGTGGTACGTGGCGACGCGGCAGGAACAGCCGGAGCACACGGCCGCATCCTGCTCGGCGTCGCGGACGTGGCCCACGGGTCGGCTGCCGTGAGGTTCGCTTTCCGTGAGGCAGCCACCCGGCACTGTGAGATCGACGCAGTACGCGCCTGGCGTTGCCCCGCGTTTGAAGCGGTCGGCCGGCCGCACACCAAGGACTCTCCGCCGCCCCTCACCTGGGAGATGCGGGCGGCGACGGAGCTTGACCAAGCGCTTGAGGCCTCGATCGAGGAGAACCCGGCCGTTGTCGTCTCCCGCTCCACTGTCGAGGGGCCGGCCCATCAAGTTCTCGTCCGGCGGTCCGCCGCCGCCGACCTCCTTGTCGTGGGTGCATCGCGGCGCAAGGGGCACGTGGGTCTGCAACTCGGCCGGACAGCCCACACGGCGCTCCATCACTCCAGCTGTCCTGTCGCAGTAGTGCCCCACCTTCCATGAACCACTGCCGAGTCAAGGAGGTGGACGGACAGTGGGCAGGCCCGCGTGGCCTGCGGCGTGTTCACAGTCCATTGCCTGCAGGTCGCGGTCCGTGGCACCGGACGCAGACCGCCGGTGCCGCGAGAAGGCCGTACGTCAGCGGACGGATGCGTCGTCGATGGCGTATCCGAGGTGCTGTGCCACATGAACCACTCCGTCGACGGTGCGGCACAGCCGTTCGATCACCGGGATCAGGCTCTTGAACCGCACCGAGCCGTTCAGTTCGACACGGCCGTCGGTCACTTCGACGGTGATGGTGCCGGGGTCCTGGTGCAAGGTCAGGTCGAGTACGTCGCCGGTGATCTCGTGGCGAATGGTTTCGTCGTCGCGCAGGAAGATCTTGAGCAGATCGCGCCGGCTGACGATGCCCACCAATGTGTCCGCCTCGTCCACGACCAGCAATCTTCTGACGCTCTGCGCCTCCATGAGCCGGGCCGCCTCGGCCACGGTCCAGTCCGCCCTGGCGCACACGGCGGGTGCAGACATCAGTTCCTCGGCCCGCGTGCCCTCCGCTTTCTCCCGCTTGCGCGGCTCGGGAGCGGGCAGGGACCGCAGGAAGTCCCCCTGATCGGCCGACTTCGGCAGGAGGTCACCTTCCGATACCACTCCGAGCGGGTGCCCCATGTCGTCGACGACCACGACGGCCGACACCTGGTGCTCAGTGAGTGTGCGCACGATGTCCTTGAACGTCGCATTCCCCGGGACCGTGACGACCTCGCGGGTCATCAGCTCGCCAACGTCTCGATGTCTCACCCGTCCACTCCTATCGCCCTGCGGCTTCTCGGGCGTCGACCGACATGTCGTCCTGCTCGTACGTGAGCCGATTGGCACGTTCACCACTCCGTGGACGCTCCGGCACGACCGCAGGACCGCATCTCCGAGCCTGAGGGCCGGGAACGCGCCGGGTAGGGTCGTCCGGGGTCGGGTGGACGCTGTGCGGCCCTGGTGGCCGCCTGCCACTCGGGGTGCTTTCATGAAATTGACGGAAAGAGTCCTTACCAGGATGCGGAGAAGCGGCTGGCGGCCGTGCACCGCACAATCGGGATCCGCGAGAAGCGGATGGGCTCTTTCCGCCCTTGCGTGGAGCGGCGGCTCACCGGTGGCCACGGTCACCGTCACGCTGACGCCGCTCGGTGCCATGCGGAGCGTCTGACCGAGCACTGCGTGGACGATCTCGTCGCGGTCGACGGCACGCCGGCGGCCGGGTCCGCCGCGGGGGTGATCAGGACGACGACGCCGGCGACGGGTCCCTGTCGTTCGCGCCCGCGGCGGATTCGGACAGCGGCTGCTGCGCCCAGATGACCTTGCCTTCATGGGTGTACCGCGTGCCCCAGTTCTCGGCGATCTGCGAGACGAGGAACAGTCCGCGGCCTCCCTCGTCCATAGTGGCCGCGTACCTCAGATGGGGCGAGGTGCTGCTGCCGTCGGATACCTCGCAGATCAGGCTGCGGTCACGCAGGAGCCGCACCCGGACCGGCGTGGAGGCGTGCCGGATGGCGTTGGTGATCAGCTCGCTGAGTATCAACTCGGTGTTGAACGCCAGTTCCGACAGGCCCCAGTGGTCCAGCTTCTCCGCGACGGCGGCGCGTATCCCGGCTACGACGGCGGGGTCGAGCGGAACGTCCCATTCGGCGATCTGGTCGGCGGAAAGCGCGCGGGTGCGGGCGATGAGCAGTGCTACGTCGTCCTTGGCCTGGGTGGGAAGGAGCGCGTCGAGGACTGCCCGGCAGTGCTGTTCCGGCGAACGGCCGGGATGGGAAAGGGCCTGGCGGAGCAGCTCCATCCCCACATCGATGTCCCGGGTGCGGTCCTCGATCAGCCCGTCGGTGTAGAGGACCAGCTGAGCACCCACGGCCAGATCCAGTTCGGCGGTCCTGAACGGCATGCCGCCGAGCCCCAGCGGTGGCCCGGCAGGAAGCTCGGGGAACTCCACGCTTCCGTCGGGGTGGACCAGCGCGGGGAGGTGATGCCCGGCGCGGGCCATGGTGCAGTGCCGGGAGACCGGATCGTAGATCGCGTACAGGCACGTGGCTCCCACGATGCCTGCACCGACGTCCGTGCTCTCCTCTTCCTTGTCGATGCGGTCCACGAGGTCGTCGAGGTGGCCGAGGAGCTCATCGGGCGGCAGATCGAGTGTGGAGAAGTTGTGCACAGCGGTGCGTAGCCGCCCCATGGTGGCGGCGGCGTGCAGCCCATGGCCGACGACGTCACCGACGACCAGCGCGACGCGGTTGCCCGACAGCGGAATCACATCGAACCAGTCACCGCTGACTCCGGACTGTGCGGGCAGATAGCGGTGGGCGACATCCAGGGCGTTCTGTTCGGGCAGCGCGCGCGGCAGCAGGCTGCGCTGCAACATCACCGCCAGGGCGTGTTCGCGGGTGTACCGGCGTGCGTTGTCGATGCTGACCGCGGCACGGGCGACCAGTTCCTCGGCGAGTGACCGGTCCTCCTCGTCGAACGCTCCGGCCTCCCGCGAGCGCCAGAAGTTGGTCATGCCCAGAACCACGCCCCGCGCCTGCAGTGGCGTCGTGAGGAGTGAGTGGATTCCGTAGTCGACGATATTGCCTGTCCGTTCCGGGTCCTGAGCGCGCCATTCGCGTGCGGAAGACAGATCGGGCACCATCACCGACCGGCCGGTGGCGAATCCGCGTGCCTGAGGCGTGGAGGGATGAAAGGTGATGAGCTTGCCGCACGGGTAGAGGGGATGGTCGTCCCGGATGCCGCTGACGGCGGTGCGGCGCATCGCGGCAGCCGTGCCGGTCGGCTCCTCCCCGAGCAGGACGGGGGCGGCGAGGTCGACCGTGACGAAGTCCGCGAACCGGGGGACGGCCATCTTGGCCAGTTCCTCGGCCGTGCGCGTCACGTCCAGGGTGGTGCCGATGCCCACCCCCGCGTCGTACAGCAGCCTGAGGCGTTCGTTCGTCGTTTCCACCTTGCCCGTCAGTGCCAGGAGCTGGGTGGAGTCGCGCAGGGTCGCCACCGTTCCCAGGGGGCTTCCGTTGCGGGCCGTGCGCCGCTGGTTCACCACCAGCATGCGGTCCCGGGCCAAGTACACCTCGTCCGTGGCCACGCGGCCGGAGACAAGCAGCTCCGCAGTGGCCGGGTCGAGGCTCTCCAGTTCCTTGACGGGGCGTCCCTGGGCGTCGGGCGGCAGATCAAGAAGCCGTTCGGCCTCGTCGTTCGCCAGCAGCAGCCGACCGTCGTGTCCAACGATGAGTACTCCTTCGCGGACGGCGTGCAGCACCGCGTCATGGTGCTCGTACATGCGGGTCATCTGGGCGGGATCGAGCCCGTGGGTCTGCCTTCGCAGCCGCTTGGCCACCAGGGCGGCCCCGCCCGTGGCCAGGACGAGCGCCGCGGCCCCGCTGGCAAAGATGACCAACAGCTGCCTGTTGACCACGTTGGTGATGTTCTCGACCTTGAGACCGGCGGCCACCAGGCCCACGACGGAGTTGTCGGGAGCGTTGACGGGGACCACCGCCTGGACTTCATGGCCAAGGGGCCCCTGGACGTTTTCCACGTGGACCCGGCCCGCCAGCGCAGGTTCGATGGTGCCGACGAATGGCTTCCCGATGAGCTCCGGACGGGGGTGTGTGTAGCGAGTCCCGTGTGTGTCCGTCACCACGATGAAGTCGACGCCGGCCAGCTTCCGCGCCTCCTCGGTGAGCGGCTGCAGCACCTTGGAGGGATCGGGAGATTTGAGCGCCGCCACAATCCCCGGAGAGTGTGCGAACGTCTGTGCTGCAGCCACCGAGCGGTGCTCCGCCTCCGTCTGGGCGTCGTGCAACGATTGGAGGACCAGCGCCAGAACCGCGCCCGCGACAAGCAGGACAACGACCACCGCCTGCAGGATGAATACCTGCCCGGCTACGCTTCGCGGGCCCTTGCCGCTCAGTGACCGAGCCGACCCGCTCCGGGATCGGTCGGAATGGTCGACCATGTCGATATTCCTAACACTTACTAGCAACGTATGCCTATTGGGTCCCTCATCGTCCGATTGCCGTCGACCGACTCACCACAACCTCGGATTCGCCCAGTGGATGCCATGGGGTGCAGGGGACATGGAGATGCTCCGGTCGGCGCCGATGAGATCTACCTCAGGCCACTGCTCCAATCCGGCCATACCGCCACCGTGGCCGCTCAGCCGCACGACGCGCTTCGCGCCGGGCCGCTATGTTTGCGGCGACCACAGGGCGACCGGTTCCGTACAAGGCGCGCTCGCGTCCGGCGCGCGGGCCGCCCGAGAGGTCCTCGCAGACCTCGGCGGCGGCGCGGGCACACGCTGACCTGGGCGCACCCGGCGTAGGGACGAACCGCATCCGCACCCCGGACGTTGCCCGAATACATCGGCAAAGAACCGCCGTCCTTCGGAACGGAGTGCCGGATGGAATTGTCAGGAGCCTGCGTCCTGGGGGCGGGGGCTACCGGCGTCATCGGGCAGGGCCTGGCCGGGCGCCTGTCCGACCGGGGAGCGTCGCTTGCCCTGGCCGGCCGCGACGAACAGCGCCCGGCGCAGGCGGCCGACCGCCACGGCTCCGTCCCCCGCCGCACCAGCTTCGCCGACGGGGCTGTCGCGGGGACACCGCCGCCCATGCCGCCCGCGGGTGATCCGGGCCTTGCGGTACGGTCCGTCCACGGACACCCCTCGGCTAGGATCCCCGTCCCTGGACACCATGGACGGGGATTTCTCGCATCAGGACACCGACCGCGGCACGGCCGTGGAGTTCGTCTACCGGCTGGCGGTCGCGGACTTCGAGGAGGCGCTTCGTGCGCGAGCCCGCCGGACACCGGCGGGCAGGGCCCAGGCGCTGCTGGCACCGCTGGTGGCGGCGGCCGCTGTGGTCGTCTTCGCGGCGCTCCGTGATGCCGCGCTGATCGTGTGGATCATCTCGTTGGTGCTCTCCGTGGGAATCGCGTCCTGGGGCACCGTACGTAGGCTGCGCACCATGGCCCGCCGGATGTTCAGCATCGTGGAGCCGTACGGGCAGTGCCGCATGGTGGCCGACGACCGCGGCGCGGTCAGCACCGGCGAGCGGGTGTCCTTCACCACCGACTGGACGGTGTTCCGGGAGTACCTGGAGACGCCCGGGCTCTTCGTGCTGCCGGGTGCAGATCCTCATGAAGTCACCCCAACCATCCGATGCCGCTCGGAGGTCGGAGAAGGCTCATGGTCGAAATGATCGACGTCGAGTCTCCGCCATGGCGGAGACTCGACACACGGTGACCGTTGCCCTTCCGAGGCCGGTCGCATTTGATCGACCGTCGTGTACAGACACTCGATATCCGCAGCGTCCGCGCTGCTCCTCGTCTCGCTCGTCCTGCCCGGTGACCTGGCGCACGCGGACTCGGACGACCTGTCCGGGCCGTCGGTGACGCGAATCGTCACGCTCGACAGCGCCCCGGCCGCGCAGCAGGCCGCCCCGCAGGACCGGGCAGCGGCCCGCCGTACGGTCTCCGATGCGCAGCGGACGCTGGTCGACGCCGCGCACGACGCGGGCATCGCGCTGTCCGTGGAACGCCAGTACCGCAATGTCGTCAACGGTCTTCTCGTCGAAATGCCCGCCGGTCAGACCGGCCGACTGGCCGAACTCCCCGGCGTGGCCCAGGTCACCGAGCCGGTGACGTACGAGATGCCCGAGCGGCCCACCCCGGTGCCCAAGGACGTCCTCGCAAAGGCCGTTGCCCAGGCGGGCCATGACGCACGGTCCGGCGAGGCGGCCCCCTCGGGCCGGGAGATCGTCACGGCCACGGATCTCACCGGCGTCCCGCAGGCCCACCGCCTGGGTTACACGGGCAGGGGCGTCACCGTCGGCATCATCGACAGCGGCATCGCCTACGACCACCCGGCGCTCGGCGGCGGGGGCTTCCCCAACGCGAAGGTGGTCGGCGGCTTCGACTTCGCGGACGAGGACGCCGACCCGTACGACGACAAGTTCGGCCCGGCTGCCGGGCACGGCACCCATGTCGCGGGCATCGTCGCCGGGGACGACACGCACATCGAGGGCGTCGCCCCGGACGCGACACTGCGCTCCTACCGGGTGTTCGGTACGAAGAACTCACCGACCGACGCCATCGTTCTGGCCGCCCTCGACCGAGCCGCCGCCGACGGGGTGGATGTCGTCAACATGAGCCTCGGCGCAACCGGCGACCGAAGCAGCAGCGTGCTGTCGCTCGCCGTGAACCACCTGGTGGACTCCGGCGTTCCCACGGTCGTCGCCAATGGAAACGGTTACGCCGGTCCGTTCAACGCCGCGGCGCCCGCGGTGGCGGACGGGGCGATTGCGGTCGGCAGCACCTACAGCAGCCGCTACCCGTTCCTCGCGTTCACACTCGACGACGGCTCGACGGCCCCCGTCCCGTACCTGGACTCCGGGCGGGCACCGGCCGCTCCCGTGACCGGCGCCCACCCGGTGGCCGTCATGGAGTCCAGCTGCGCCCCGCTGCCCGCAGGCAGTCTCGACGGCAAGATCGCGCTCTTTGCTCCACACACCGGCACTGACGTCTTCAACTGCCGGGTGATGGACCTGGCCCGCACCGCCGAGGCCGCGGGTGCGGTCGCCGCGGTTCACTACGACCCGTCGGGCACCGATCCGGACGCGATGCCGTTCTCGCCCTGCTGCGGCACCATCGGCATCCCCGTGGTGGGGATCCGCGCGCGGGACGCCGAGCGCATCAAGGCCGCACCGGCCGGCACCGAGCTGTCCTGGGGTGCGTACGCCGGTGCGCCGATGAATGCCGACGCCGCAGGGCTGATGGATGCCGGCTCCTCCTGGGGCCCGGGCAGTGAGCTGGAGTTCAAGCCGGACGTCGCCGCTCCCGGTGGGTACATCCTGTCCGCGCTTCCCCCGGCCCAGGACTGGTACGGCGTCATGTCCGGTACCTCGATGGCGTCCCCGCACGTCGCGGGAGTGGTCGCCCTGCTGCTCCAGGCCCGACCGGACCTCACTCCGGCCCAGGTGCAGACCGCGCTGCAGAACACGGCCACTCCGCTCGCCATGACCGGTGATCACGAGCGCGGCCGGCAGCCCGTCGCCCAGCAGGGCGCGGGCCGGGTCGACGCGGTCGCCGCACTGGCGTCGGTCTCCGGCGACACCGTGACCGCCAGGCCGTCCGAACTCGCCCTGGGCGACCTCGAAGACCGGCAACGGACCCGCCGGATCACGGTCCAGAATCCGACCTCCCGTCCGGTGACCTACCGGGTCGGGCAGAGCGCCGCCGTGTCCGCAGCCCCGCCGTACACCAGCGAGTGGCAGCCCACCGACGCCACAGGCGACGCCGAGGTCGACGGCCAGGACAGGATCACCGTGGCCGCGCACGGCAGCCGTACCGTCACCGTGCACATCAGACAGCCGCACGGCGTCGCCGAAGGAACCCTGTTCGGTGGCTGGGTGGAGTTCACCCGGTCCGGCTCGGCGGCCCCGGAGATCCGGGTGCCGTATCTGGGCATGGCAGGCGACTTCGACGCGGTGTCGGCGATCAACCCCACCTTCACCTCGATCAACAACAGACTGGACAATCCGGCGCTTCGTCCCGGCTACTTCAGCTTCGGCAAGAATGTGCCCACCGCCGTCGACCTCACCGACACGTCCACGGCCAACGACAAGGCCTGGGTCATGCTGTCCCACGGCTTCCCGCTGCTGGAGCGGATGCGGCTCCAGGTCCTCGACGCCCGTGACGAGGTGATCGACACCCCGTACGACGCGTCGTGGGTGACCCGCAATTCCGGCGCGGGCACCGGGATGGCGTTCTACAGCTGGGACGCCACTCGTGCCGATGGCACCCCGGCGCCCGCCGGTACGTACCGGCTGCGCCTCGTCTTCGACAAGGCGCTCGGCGACCCGCAGAAATCACCGGGCACCCAGACCTGGACCTCCCCGGAGGTCACCCTGGTCCGCTGACCGCAGGACCGGCCCACGTCACACCGGCTCGGCGGACAGCCGGTGGTCCTGCCCGGCCGGGCAGGACCACCGGCCGCCGTGGTTTCGACGGCTCCGGTGACACCGCCCGGGCCCTGCAGTCGGGTGCGCCCGGCCGAGCTGCAAGAATCCGGCAGTACACACGGACCGGAGGGTGGCTTTGGCACTGGAGGATCTCGGGCTCGGCGCCTGCGAGGAGTCCGTCTACAGGGTACTGATCGAGCGGCCCTCGGCCTCGGTCGCCGAGGTGGCCGCGGCGGCGGCCGTCCCCGACGCGGAAGTCGCGGACGCATTGAACTCGCTCGCGGCTCGCGCCCTGGTCAACAGGCGGCCCGGAAGCGGTCATTATGTCGCCGCGCCACCATCGGTCGCGCTTGGCACGGAACTGGCCGAGCGCCGCATCCGCCTCCACCGTGCGGAACTCGCGCTTGCCGAGGTGGTCGAGACCTACCGGACCGGGTCCATGGGACGCGCGCAGCGCGATCTTGTGGAGGTCGTCGAGGGGCGGGATGCCGTGCGCCAGCGGTACCTCCAGCTCCAGCTCTCCTCCCGGCACGCCATCGACACGTTCGTCACCGGCGACGTCCAGGTGGTCGGCCCGGAGAACACCGAGGAGCCGACCGTGCTGTCGCGCGGCCTGCAGGTGCGCGCCGTCATCGACCAGTCGTTCCTGGGCGAACCGAGCGCGGCCGACAACGTGGACGAGTCGCTCGCCCGGGGCATGCGGATCCGGACGGTCGATGGCGTACCGCTCAAGCTCATCGTCTGCGACGGCGAGACGGCGATGCTCCCGCTGCGTGGCTCCGGCAGCGAGGTCGACCCCAGCCTCGTCCTGCGCGGCGGACTCGCCAACGTTGCCCAGGCACTCTTCGACGCCGTGTGGGAACGGGCCCGCCCCTACGGCGAACCGCACCACGGGATCGATGTCCTGGACACCCGCATACTGCGTCTTCTGCTCGCCGGTCTCACCGACCACGCGGTGGCCGCGCAGGTGGACATGTCGGCGCGCACCGTGCAGCGGCGCATCCAGGGGCTGATGGTCCAGGCCGGGGCGACCACCCGCATCCAGCTCGGCTGCTACGCCCGCCACCACGGCTGGGCGTAGGGCGAGTCCGTGCTCCGTGTCCGTCACTGACGGGTCTACGCCAAGGCAGATATCCGCCAGGGCAGAACGGTCGACACGCAAGCTGCCGCCGCGAAAACTCTTCGCAGCACCCGGAACCACCCATTCACCGGGTGCGTGGAGGAGAGTCATCCATGACCAGATTATCCGCGAGGCGGAGATCCCAGCTGCTCGCAGTGGGGTTGTCGCTCGTACTGCTGCCGGCCGGGCAGGCCGTCGCAGCCGGCGCATTGGGGACGGCGGGGGCGGGCACCGACCGTGCCACGTCACCCGTGCACGCACCCAGCACCGCGCGAACCGTCACCCTGATCACCGGTGACCAGGTGACCGTGACCGACCTCGGCGCGGGCCGGAAGTCGGTCGCCGTGGAGCGTCCCGAGGGCGCGACCGGAGCGGTTCGCAGCGAGATATCCGACGGCCGGATCACCGTCATACCCGACGAGGCCCGGCCCTACCTCCAGGCGGGCGTCCTCGACGCCGAACTCTTCGACGTCACCGCTCTGCTCGAGCAGGGGCTCGGTGACCCGTCGTCCGACGGCCTCCCGCTCATCGTGACGTACACGAAGAACGCCCGGAGCGCGACGCCCCGCGGAGCCCGCCAGGTCCGTGGGCTGCCGAGCGTGGGCGGTGCGGCCCTGGAGGCGTCGAAGTCGGGGGCGTTCTGGCGCACGGTCGCACCGGACGTCACCTCCGGGGCGCGCAGCGCGACTTCGGGCCGTGTGCGTCTGTCGGGCGGCGTCGAAAAGATCTGGCTGGACGCCCGCGTCGACGCCGCGATGGAGAGCAGCAACGCTCAGATCGGCACCCCCGCGGCCTGGGAGGCCGGGCTGACCGGCAAGGGTGTCAAGGTCGCCGTACTCGACACGGGCGTGGACCTGACCCATCCCGATCTCAAGGACCGGGTGAGCGAGACCAAGAGCTTCATCGACGGCCAGGAGGTCGCCGACCGGAACGGCCACGGCACGCATGTCTCGTCCACCGTCGGTGGCAGTGGTGCGGCGTCCGACGGCAAGGAGAAGGGCGTCGCGCCCGGCGCCACGCTCGCCGTCGGCAAGGTTCTCACCGACCAGGGTTTCGGATCCGAGTCGCAGATCATCGCCGGTATGGAGTGGGCGGCCAAGGACGTCCAGGCCAAGATCGTCTCCATGAGCCTCGGATCGTCGCAGGGCAGCGATGGCACCGACCCGATGGCCCAGGCGGTGAACACCCTCTCCAAGGACACGGGTGCCCTCTTCGTGATCGCGGCCGGCAACGCAGGCTACCCCGGCAGCATCGGCTCCCCCGGCGCGGCCGACTCCGCACTGACGATCGGCGCGGTCGACTCCGCCGACCGGCGTGCGAACTTCTCCAGCCAGGGCCCGCGTTTCGGCGACAACGCGCTGAAGCCCGACCTGTCCGCGCCGGGCGTGGACATCCTCGCGGCCCGCTCGCAGCTCGTGAGCGGCAGCGGCCCGTACACATCGAAGAGCGGTACGTCCATGGCCACCCCGCACGTCGCGGGCGTGGCGGCGCTGCTCGCCGAGAAGCACCCCGACTGGAGCGGACAGCAGCTCAAGGACGGGCTGATGAGCACGTCCAAGCAGATCAGCGGCACGTCGTACGAGGTGGGTGCGGGCCGCGTGGACGTCCCGTCCGCGATCGCCGCGCAGATCACCGCGACCGGCAGCGCCGACCTCGGCTTCACCAGCTGGCCCTACGAGGCGAACAAGCCGGTCACGAAGACGCTGACCTACACCAACGCCTCCGACCGGCCGGTCACCCTGGCGTTGACCGCCGAGGGCGCTCCCGCCGGCGTGGTCACCCTCGCCGACTCCACCCTCACCGTGCCCGCGCACGGAACCGCGCAGACCACGGTCACCGGTGACGGCACCGCCGCGCCCGTCGGCGCCACCTCCGGCCGGATCGTCGCCAAGGACGGCGACACAGTGGTGGCGCACACGGCCTTCGGCCTGACCAAGGAGGACGAGCGCTACACCCTCACGATCCACGTCAAGGACCGCGACGGTGCCGCATCCGCCGCATACGTGGCTGTAAAGCAGCTGGCCAAGGGCACGTCGGTCATCCCGGCCCCGGTCGATGACTCCGGCACGCTCAAGCTGCGCCTGAAGCCGGGCATGTACACCCTGTCCAGCTTCCTCGACGTGCGCGGCAGCGGGGGCAAGGACTCGCTCGGCCTCGGTCTTCTCACCGAGCCCGAGGTCACCATGGACCGTGACCGCGAAGTCACCCTCGACGGGCGGACGTTGCGGGAGATCCGGGCCGAGGTGGACCAGCGGACCGAGACCCGTCAGCGGATCATGAAGTTCAACCGGTCCGCGAACGGCGCGTCCTTCGCGCCGGCCGTGCAGGTCCCGCCGAAGTACGACAGCATCTTCGCCGCGCCGACCCGCAAGCCCGCCACGGGCACCTTCGAGTACTGGACCGCCTGGCGGCTCGGCAAGCCGCAACTCGATGTCGAAGCAGGCGGCCGGCGGCTCGGCGAGACGGCCGTCCAGTACGGATCGGACCTGTTCACCGGGCGGAAGCGGATGTCCCTGGTGGACGCGGGCACCGGAAGCCCCGCCGACTACGCCGGCAAGGACGTGACGGGCAACGCGGTCGTCGTGCGCCGCACCGACGCGATCACGCCCGCCGAACTGGCCCAGAACGCACAGGACGCGGGCGCCAAGGCCCTGTTCGTCACCGACGAGGTTCCCGGGCGGCTGATGGCCAACTTCAGCGGGGCCGGCGGGACGACACGTCCGCTGTACATCGCGACGGTGAACGCGGCGGACGGGGCGCGGCTGATCGAGGCCGCTCGACTCGACCGGGGCGTGGAACTGAACGGCACTCAGTTCACGCCGTTTGTGTACGACCTCACCGAGGGATACCCGGGGGCGATCCCCGCTGATCTGACGTACCGGCCGGACGAGAGCGAACTGGCCGTCGTCAAGAACAAGTTCCACGCGACGAAGGCCGCCGACGGCGGCGAGTTCCGCTACTCGATCCCCGACAGCTTCCCCGTCGGCCTAGGGTTCCAGGAGAAGATCAAGTTCCCCGCGGAGCGCACCGACTACATCAGCTCCGGCCCCGGCAAGGGGTGGCACGAGTCCATGTCCAACGGCCCGTTCGCCCTCGAGGAACGCAGCGGTGTGGTGCACTACCGCGGCGGCACACGCTCCGGGACCGACTGGTTCAAGCCGGTCTGGCACCCGTGGCTGGGCACCGGCCTCGGCTGGGGCCAGCAGCGCGCGGGCAACTACCTGCAGTTCAACACGCCGGGTTGGGGCGACTCGGGACCGGACCACACCGGCTTCGGCGATGTGTGGAACCAGAAGTCGATGACCCAGTTCACCGAGGTGTACGTGGACGGGGTGCGGGTCGACCGGAAGACCGGCTCGGGGGCGTACGCCCGGGACGTCAAGCCGACCGAGCAGGACTTCAAGGTGGTCACCGACACCACCCTGGACCCGGACGTCTGGCGGCTCGCCACGAAGGGCCACTCCGAATGGACCTTCAAGTCGTCCGCCACGCCGGCCGACCGGTGGACGTATCTGCCGATGCTCAACCTCGGGTTCGACATCGACACCGACCTGCACGGTGATGTGCGGGCCGGACAGCGTCTGGATCTCGGGATCTTCTCCGAGTACGTCAAGGGCGCGCCGGACACCGGGCGGATCACCGGCTCCACGCTGGAGGTCTCCTTCGACGACGGCGCGACGTGGACATCCGTCGCACTCGATGGCGTACGCGGCAAGTCCGCCGCCTGGGCCGGCTCGGTGCAGGTGCCGGACGACGCGCAGTACATCTCCGTGCGGGCCTCGGCCGCCGACGACAAGGGTGGCTCGGTCAAGCAGGAGATCATCCGCGCGGTGGGTGTGCGGAAGTAGCCGACGGGGTGGGAGCCGCGCAGTCGGCGGCGCGGCTCCCACCTGCCGCATGCGCTGAGCGCATGGAGCTGACCGCGGCAGCGCTCGCTGCCGCGGTCAGCTGCGCGAGGACCGACGCCCGTGCGGTCGGCCGACGTTCCCGCGCCGCGTGGTCCGGGCCTCTGGAACCGGCCTCCAGGACCGCCGGCCGCGCGTCAGCCGGCATGACCGATCAGAGGCTCGGGTCACGACGGGTGGGCCGGCCGTCGAGGACGGTGAGCACCACAGGGAGTTCGGGCAGATCGGTGGCGGGAGTGATGAGGGGGTTGTCCGCGAAGGCCGTGAGGTCGGCGCGGTGGCCGACGGCGAGCCGGCCGGCCTCGTGTGCCTCGTCCGCTGCGTAGGCGGGGTTGATGGTCATGGCCTGGAGGGCTTCCAGGGCGGTCAGCGCCTGGTCGGGGCCGTGCGGGGGCTGGGTGAGATCGCGGCTGGGGCGGCGGTGGCGGGCTCCCGCCATGACGGCCAGCGGGGGATAGGGGGGCGATCGGCCAGTCGGAGCCGAGGACGACGGTGGCGCCGGAGCCATCGGTCGACATTTCCCGCCGAAGCGGGCCAATAATCGCTACCCCGCCGCCAATACAGCGTGTTCATTCGGCATTACGGTGAGCGAATAGAGCGCCCTTAATGTGCCGCAGGCCACATGACTTACGCCACTCTTGTGCCGATTTGAGGCATTTGCCGTGTGGAGTGGGCCATATGACGGGCGTCACTATGAAGCCGGTTAGTAGATCCGTCACGGCCCGTTCCGCAGCCTTGGCGGCGATTCCTCAACCGTTTTGTTCAGCCGGTACGAATTGGAATAGTAAAAGGGGCCCATTGACCCGCATTTCTCCTTCGCTTAATAATTCTTGGCATCGCCCGACAACAGATGAGGAATTACCGAATGCAGTTCAACGCGATGTCCACGAAGTTCGCCCGCATGGCCAGGACCAAGAAGATCTCGCTGGGCATGTTCGCAGCCGGTGCCGCGGTCGTGGCCGGCACCGTCGCAGGCGCCCCGGCAGCCTCGGCCGCCACCCCCGCCCAGTCCGGCGGCGGCAACGTCGACACCTGGATCAAGGAGTCGCTGAAGGTCATGCACGCGAAGGGCATCCCGGGCACCTACGAGGGGATCCACCGCAACCTGATGCGCGAGTCCTCCGGCAACCCCCACGCCGTCAACAACTGGGACTCCAACGCCACCAAGGGCATCCCGTCCAAGGGCCTGCTCCAGGTCATCGACCCCACGTTCAACACGTACCACGTGAGCGGCACCTCCAAGAACATCTACGACCCGGTCGCCAACATCACCGCCGCCGCCAACTACGCCGCCCACCGCTACGGCTCCATCGACCACGTCAACTCGGCCTACTGACCGGTCGTGCCGGTGTGGCCGGACCCGGCCAGAACATGCCCGGGGCCTGTCCTGACGTCGTGACCGAGACGTAAGCATGGGGCCTTCCCGGGCTCCCGCCCTCGAACAGGCCCGCTCGGCAGGCAGGTTCATCCCGGTCCGCGCACACCTGTTGGGCCCGGACCCTGAGGGCAAAGACAGCTGAGCACGTGGAGGCCGACGAAGTGGCATCCGAGGCAGGGGCACGCGGTCCCATGCCTCGCACGTGGTGATGCCGTCGGTGTATGGCTATTCGAACCGTGTGGTGTCGCCTGCTCCTCGGCGCACGATCGTGGCTTCGCCTTCGGAGAAGTCGATGACCGTCGTCGGCTCGGTGCCGCAGTCACCCGAGTCGACCACCGCGTCCACCTCGTGGTCGAGCCGCTCCTTGATTTCCCAGCCCTGTGTCATCGGCTCGTCCTCATCGGGCAGGAGCAGGGTGCTGGAGAGCAGCGGCTCACCGAGCTCGGCGACCAGGGCCTGGGTAACCACATGGTCGGGAATGCGGACTCCGACCGTCTTCTTCTTCGGGTGCAGCAGCTGACGCGGCACCTCCTTCGTCGCCGGGAGGATGAAGGTGTAGCTCCCGGGCGTGGCTGCCTTGATCGCGCGGAACACGTCGTTGTCGACGTGTACGAACTGACCCAGCTGCGCGAAGTCCTCGCACACCAGGGTGAAGTGGTGACGATCGTCGAGGTTCCGGATCGAACGGATCCGGCCGATGCCGTCACGGTTGCCCAGCTGGCATCCCAGTGCGTAGCAGGAGTCCGTCGGGTACGCGACGAGCGCACCGGAGCGGATGGACTCAGCCACCGTGCTGATGGTGCGTCGCTGAGGATTTTCGGGGTGCACGTCGAAGTACTTAGCCATTCTCCGAGCTTATGTGATCCGGACTGCCGTGGTGAGGAACAGGACCGCGGACAGGAGCGCAGGCCGATCGATCTCCTGGTCCTGGCCCGGGCGGAGAAGCAGATGAACCAACGGACTTCTCCCGAGTCCGTCTCCGTCCGTTCGCCGTCCGACAGCAGACGCCGCTCCGCCGGCGGGTGCACGTGCGTACCTTCGCCGTCGGCGATTCGCCGGTGCCTGCGCAGGAGAGCCGGGCCGGCCGTGGGCTCATCGTTGACGGCGACGCCGTCCATGTGTTCCAGGTGGCACGGAGGATCCCGCGTGTTACCCGGTCAACACCCGGCGCCGCACCGCAGCACCGAGCCGGTCCGAGGGGGCACGCCGTGCCGGCAGGCTCGCCGGAGCGGGTCAGTCGGGCACGCGGCGCGGCCGGGGGCCCACACCGGTTGTCAGGCGTGGCCGGACCGGTCCCCGTTCATGGTGATTCACCCCTGGTCTGCCGCACGGGGCGTGCAGCCCACGACGCGTGGCCACCCGATGCCGTACCGCGGACATCGGGTGGCCACGCGTCATGTGCGACGGCAGCGAGGCCACGCACGGGCCGTTGCCAGTACCGTATTTTTCAGGCGGCCGCCGACGACTGGGCCTCCGCCGCCGCCCGGTACAGCCGGCGCAGCCGGACCACGCCCAGGTCGTGCTGGTACAGGTTCTCCCGCTGGTCGGCGTCGGCCGGCATGGCCTCCAGCATCACGCGGTCCTGCTCCAGGACCTCCCAATGGCGCTTCTCGATCAGGGTCTTGTACAGGAAGCGCCAGGACGCGCGCTGCCAGTCCTCGACGCGGCGGTAGCGCCAGAAGAAGACGCCTGTGCGCTGTTCGTCCACCGGGCACACCATGCCCACGATGCCGAACGGTCCGCCGGGGCCGGCCGACGGCGGGTACGGGATGGACAGGTCGACCCAATCCACGCCGGTGCGGCACAGTTCCACCCAGTCGAAGTTGACGCCACGCTGGTCGGTCTTCTCGAAGAAGTAGCCGCGATCGGTCTCCCGGATGCGGAACTTGGCCGTCGTGTCACCGTCGAACATCGTGTGCGACTCGTGGTGCAGGAACGCACCGTGCATCGGGTCGAGCAGGTTCTCCACGGCGTACCGCCACGGCACGTTCCATTCGGCGTAGCACAGGAAAGCGTCCACCTCGGGGTCCGTCAGCGGCTCGGGCAGCGTCAGCGCGGCCGGCTCCGGGTGCTCCTCGTCCCCGAAGTAGGCGAGGATCGCGCCCGCGACCTCGCGCACCGGCAGCGAGGTGACCAGCTTCTTGCCCTCCAGGCTGCAGCCGGGCAGCCCGGGGACGGAGGCGACCGTGCCGTCGGTCTGGACCTCGACACCGTGGTACCAGCAGGCGACCCGGTCACCGAGGTGCTTGCCGAGCGAGAGCGGCGCGCCACGGTGCGGGCAGCGGTCGGCAAGCATCGACAGGGTGCCGTCGGAGCGGCGGAACAGCAGCCACTGCTCCCCGAGCGCGGTCACCTTGCGCATCGCGCCCGGGGCGACGAAGTGCGAGGGGACGACGGCGTGCCACTGGTTGCGCAGACCGGTGGCGTAGATGTGGTCCGCGGTGGCGGAGGACGACAGCGTCATGGTCAGGCTCCCAGTCGGTTCATCTCGGCGCGGAAGGATTCCTCGGTCCACGGTGTGCCGTCGGCGGCGTGGACCTGACGGGCGTTGAGCCCGCGGACCACGTCGGACAGCTCGTGGCCCTCCTTGGTGAAGACGTCCTCGAGGGTTGCGGCGAGCTTGTACTCGTACGGGGTGGGCTCGTGCGTACGGGACTGGTGGACGTCCAGGTACGGCCAGGTGTCGGTCACGGTGTCTCCTGAAAGTGTGGGGAAGGTGTCACAGGTCGAGGACGAGCCGGCCGGAAGCGCACCGCGAGACGCAGATCATCATCGTGGCGCCGGCGGCGTGTTCGGCCTCGCTGAGCAGGAAGTCGCGGTGGTCGGGGGTGCCGTCGAGCACCCGGGTCTCGCAGGACCCGCAGATCCCGTCGCGGCATGAGCTCTGCACGCTCAGCCCGGCGTTCTCCACGGCATCGAGGATCGAGGTGTCCGTGCCGACGGTGAGGGTCACCCCCGACGTGCGGCACTCGACCTCGAATGCCTCGTCGTCACCGGTGCGCTCCACGACCGGTGCGGCGAACCGTTCCAGTCGCAGCCGGTCCTCGGAGCAGCGCTCCTCGACGGCCGTGAGCAGCGGTTCGGGGCCGCAGGAGTACACCAGTGTGCCGTCGCGCAGCTCCGCGAGTGCGGTGTCCAGGTCGATGTGGCCCAGCTCGTCCTGCGGGACGAGCGTGACGTCACCGCCGAGTGCGGCGAGTTCCGAGGTGAACGCCATCGAGGCCCGGCCCCTGCCGCCGTAGACCATCCGCCACGGGGTTCCCCGGCGGGCGGCCTCCCGGGCCATCGCCAGCAGCGGGGTGATCCCGATGCCCCCGGCGACGAACACATAGGCGTCGGCGTCCTCCAGCGCGAAGTGGTTGCGCGGTTCGGAGACCGTGACCGGCTGCCCGGGGCGCATCTGTGTGTGCACGTATCGCGAACCGCCGCGCGAGGCGGGTTCGTTGAGCACGCCGATGCGGTAGACGTCCGGTGTGTGCGGGTCTCCGCACAGGCTGTACTGGCGGACCTGGCCGCCGACATGGACATCGAGGTGCGCGCCGGGCGTCCAGGCGGGCAGGGGTTTGCCGTCGGGGTGGGTCAGTTCGACGGACAGTACGCCGTCGGCCTCCCATGTCATACGACGGACGATCAGCTGCAGCGAGTTCTCGCTCATGGCCTGTTGCCTCCTTACCGGCAGTACGGGGGGCCGGGCTACTGGCCCGGGATCCTCACGGGTGGGGTGAACGGGTTCTTCATCGGGCCCAGTGCCGTCAGATCGACCTCGACGAGGGTCGGTCCGCCCGAGGCGACTGCCTCGTCGAGCACCGGTCCGGCGTGCTCCTCGGCAGCGATCCGCAGATACGGCAGCCCGCAGGCGCGCGCGAGCAGTTCGAAGTCGGGGGTGACGAGATCCACCCCGGACCGGCGCTCGCTGTAACGGTCCTGCATGTTGCGCAGTACGCCGTAGCCGCCGTCGTTGAAGACGATCAGGGTCAGGCGGGGCCGCTCCTGGGCGAGGGTGAGGAGTTCGCCGAGGTGGACGGCGAGTCCGCCGTCGCCGGCGATCACGACGGTGGGCGCGTCGGGCCGGGCGAGCGCCGCGCCGATGCCCATGCCGAGCCCCTGCCCGATGCCGCCGCCGCGCGGGAAGACGTTGTCGCGCGGGCCGTACATCTCCAGCAGCCGGTTGCCCCAGCTGCTGGACGGGATGGTGACGTCGCGTGCCACGACCGCCTCGCGGGGAAGCGCCGCGCGGATCGCGTCGCAGATCGCGGCCTGCGGGCCGATGCTGTCGTGCAGGGCCGCCCGCACCTCGGTGCGTACGGCGGCGACGCGGTCGGTCCAGCCGGACTCGGCGGGTCGGGCGTGCGCCAGCAGACCGGTCAGAGTGGCGGCCGCATCGCCGTGCAGGGCGTGGGTGGCCGGGTACACGCGGCCGAGTGCGGCCTCGTCGATGTCCACCTGGATGTGCGCTCCGGGGAGCTTCAGCGTGTAGTCGGCGGTCTCGTTCGAGCGGAAGTGCGTGCCGATCGTGAGCAGTACGTCCGCGTCGGCGAGCAGCGCACGGACAGTTGGGGTGGTGGCGAAGTTACCGATGACCTGCTCGTGGTCCTCGGGCACTGCTCCGCGCCCGGAGTTCGAGGTGAGCAGTCCTGCTCCGGTCGCCTCCAGCAGCCGGGCCAGTTCGCCGCGGGCGGTGACGGCGCCGCCACCGGCCCAGATCAGCGGACGGTGCGCCGACGCCAGGAGGGCGCCGGCGGCGGCAGCTTCATTTTCCGCGGGCGTGGGGACGGCGGGCGCGGACAGCTCGGTGGGTTCGTCGGTCTGCGTCGCGTACTGGAGGTCGATCGGCCACTCCACGCTCGCCGGGCCGCCCGGCGCGGTCAGCGTGGCGTGGGCCGCCTCGCGCAGGATCCGGCCCGCCTGCTCCGCGTCCGGCACACTCGCCGTGTACGCCGAGACGGCGGTCAGCATGCCGAGCTGGTCCTTGGTCTCGTGGATGAAGCCCCGGCCGCTGCCCAGGAACTCGCTCTCCACCTGACCGGTGATGTGCAGCACGGAGCTGCCCGCGCTCAGGGACTCGATCAGCGATCCGGCCGCGTTTCCCGCACCCGTGCCGGTCGAGGTCAGTGCGCAGCCGAGGGTCCCGCGGGCCCGCCCGTAGGCGTCGGCGGCGTTCACGGCGGATGCCTCGTGCCGGACGGGGACGAACCGCAGTTCGCGGTCGACGGCCTCGACGAGCGGCAGGTTGTGCACGCTGACGATGCCGAAGACGGTGTCGATGCCGAGTTCGCGGAGGACGGCGACGAGGAGATCGCCTCCGTTGTCGTAACGCATGGTGTCTCCTCAGAGGATGGAGCGGCCGACTCCGCCGCAGACGTCGATGCTGGTGCCGGTGATGTACGAGGCGAGGGGGGAGAGCAGGGTGACGACCGCGTACGCGACCTCCTCGGCCCGGCCGAGACGGCCCAGCGCGATACCCCGGTCGGCGGCCAGTTCCGCCTGCCAGTCCTCGTAGGTCATGCCGGAGTCCGCGGCCGCGTGGCGTCGGGTCCACTGGCCGGTGTCGATGAGTCCCAGGCAGACGGAGTTGACTCGGATGCCTTCGCCGGCCAGTTCGACCGACAGGGACTTGGAGAGATTGAGAATGCCGGCGCGGGCGGCGCTCGTCGTGATCAGCCGGGTCTCCGGCTGCTTGGCGAGCACCGCGTTGATGTTGACGACGCTCGCCGCGCCGGAGGCGGTGAGATAGGGGCGAGCCGCCTGCAGAGGGTTCAGCACCCCGGCGAACTTCAGCTCCAGCTCGTCGCGCCAGTCGTCGGCGGTGGAGTCGTCGAGACCCTTCATCCGGGACTGTCCGGCGTTGTTGACGAGCCCGTCGATGCCGCCGAACTCTTCGGCGGTGCGACGGACGAAGTCGCGCACCGCATCGGCGTCCCGTACGTCGCACACGCCGGTCAGCAGGCGGTCACGTCCGGCGCCGAGCCGGGCGGCCACCTTGGCCAGCCGGTCGGCGTCGCGGCCGCAGGTGGCGACGCGGGCGCCTTCGTCGAGGAGGGCGCGGACCGTGGCCAGGCCGACGCCCGAGCTGCCGCCGGTGACCACGATGGTGCGGTCGGCGAGGCCCAGATCCATAACTCGTTTCTCCTGTAGTTCAGTTCATGGTGAAGCCGCCGTTGACGGCGATCACCTGGCCGGTCAGATAGCGGGACTCCTCGCCGAGCAGGAAGGAGACGATCCCCGTGAGGTCGTCGGGCTGCTGCGGCCGGGAGATGGCCCGGTTCATGCGGTAGAGGTCGTGCCGCTCGGTGGGCACGGTCTCGGTCGCCTCGCACTCGGTGAGTCCGGGGGCGACCGCGTTCACGGTGATCCCCCTGTCGCCGAGCTCGCGGGCCATGGCCCGGGTCAGCGCGATGACCGCGCCCTTGGAGGCGATGTAGTGGGCGAGGCGCGGGGATCCGTACAGTGCGGCGTCCGAGGCGATGTTGACGATCCGGCCCGGGGCTGCGAAGAGCGGGTACAGCGCCTTCGATACCAGCCAGGGGCTGCGGGCGTTGACCGCCATCAGCCGGTCCCACACCTCGACGTCGATGTCCTGGAACTCCTTGCCGCCCACGCCGTTGGCGAGCGCCGCGTTGTTGACCAGGCCGTACAGCGGGCCCAGCTCGCGCACGGCGCCGGCCAGTGCGTCCACCGAGGCGGGGTCGGCGACATCGCAGCGCACGAAGTGGGCGTCGATGCCCTCCGCGCGCAGCTCCGCGACAGCGTGCTCGCCCTGCTCCCGTTCGAGTTCGGCGACGACGACCCGGAAGCCGTCGGCGCCCGCCCGGCGGGCCATGGCCAGTCCCAGGCCACGGCCCGCGCCGGTGACGACGACGGTGCGTGCGTCGGCCGGGGGCTGGTCAGCCACGGGTGACACCGTGCATCGGCGAGTACTCGGGGTAGGTGGGCACCTGCGGCTTCTGTGTGCCGATGACGACGCAGAACAGGGCGTCGGTGTCGCCCTCGTTCTTGAGCGATCGGGTCACGCCGGCCGGGACGACGATCATGTCTCGGTAGCCGAGAGTGCGGTACTCGGCCTCGTCGGGACCGCGGTGGATGCCGACCTTGACCTCTCCTTCCAGGACGAAGAAGGCCTCCTCGACATCGTGGTGGGTGTGGGCCGGGCCCTCGGCGCCGGGCGGCAGCAGCATGTTGGAGAAGGTGAAGCCGCCGGACGGGATGATGCGGCTGTCGCTCTCGTGGTTGCCGGTGGCACCGGAACCGACATACCGGATCTGGCCGCGGCGGAACTGCGGGCCGGCCTTCTCCTGGAAGGAGAGGGTGTCGAAGTCCGCCGCACGGGAGTTCTTGGTGGCGATGAGGGAGTCGGTGTACGCGGAGAGGTCGCCGCCGTTGTCGTACTCGGTGGTGGTCAGAGGCATGGGGAACAGCTCCTATTCGGGAATGGATGCGGTGATGCGGAGGTGGGAGAGCACCCAGGCGTTGAAGTGCCCGGGCTGCTCCTGGTTGGCCAGGTGACCGGCGTCCTTGACGATCACGTAGGCGGTTCTGTGGATGGCCCCGGCGATGGCCTGGCTCGCCTCGATGCCGGTGACCTTGTCCTGGTCGCCGCAGAGCACGAGCGTGGGCGCGGCGATCGAGGGGAGTTCGGTGCGCAGATCGGCCGCGGCCATGGACTCGGCGGCGTACGCGTAGCCCGGCAGCCGCACCGATTCCGCCATGGTCCGCACGACCCGGCGCACCAGATCGTCTGGAGCGCCCGGCGACACCAGCCGCGGTCCGCGCGCCCCGGCGAAGGCGCGCGGACCGAGCTCGGCCAGCTCGACCGCCCTCGCCCGCATGCCCTTGGCCTTCGCCTCGTCCGTGCCCGAGCCGGGGCTGGAGTCGGCGACGATCAGTGAGGCGACGAGCTCCGGGTGGCGGGTGGCGAGCCGCAGCGCGATCACACCGCCCCAGGAGACGCCGAGCACATGCGCGGTCGTGGCGCGCTCGCGAATGAGGGCGGCTGCCGTGTCCGCGAAGTCGTCGAGGGTGAGCGGCTCCTCGGGGTCGGGGGACTTGGCGTAGCCGGGGGCGTCCCAGGCCACGACCCTTACGTACGAGGAGAGTTCGGCGAGCTGCGGGGCGAAAGCGGCCGACGACGAGCCGATGCCGTGCAGGCACAGCAGCAGCGGACCCCGCCCGCCGGCCTCCTCCACATGGACGTCGACGCCGGCGCTCAAAGGATCTGCCCCGTCCGTCCGGCGAGCGCCGCGAGGCTGCGCAGCACCGCGTACGGCACGACCTGGCTGGTTGCCGGATTGCCCGGGTCGGGCAGATGCGCGACCTCGAACCGGTACGCACCGTGCGGGCCGGACGCCTCGATCACATGCCGGGTGTGGTACGCCGCCGGGTCGGCGACGACCTGGACCCGCACAGCGTCCAGGTCGCCGACGGCCAGCGCGACCGACGCGGCCACGTTCGTCGACTTGGGGAATTTCACCGGAACCTCGCGGGCGGTGCCGGACATGACCTCGACCGGTCCGGTTGCCGTCCGCATCCGGGTCAGCAACTCCTCATCCATCCAGGGCTGTTCGAGGGTCGACGGCAGCTTGGTGGTGGTCAGGCGGACCTCGTCCAGCGGGCCGAGCGAGCGTGCCGCCTGGAGCAGGTCGAGACCGCCGACGGCGCCGCCCGTGAAGTACACCCGGCCCGGTCCCGCCGCGAGCAGCCGCTTCGCCAGCTCGTCGTCGGTCAGCGCCCCGCTGGAGGCGATCAGCAGATCGGTGCCGGAGGCCAGCACCCGCTCTCCCCACTCCCGCACGACGCCCTGGCCCGCGGCCTCGACGATCAGGTCGCAGAGTTCCAGGGCCTCCTCGAAGGTGACCTGACGCGCGGGCGCGGCTTCACCGAGGGGACGGTTGTCGACGACGCACACCAGCTCGGCGCCGCCCACCTGCCCATCGGCGAGGGCGGTGCCGACGACCCGGCCGATCGCACCCCAGCCGACCACGCCGACCTTGCGTACGGTGCTCATGCGGTTGCCTCCTGGGCGTCGAGGGGAGCGAGCGGGCCGGGGTCCGGCGTGCCCGCCATGTGGCAGCGGATCTCCTTCGACGGCGGACCGGCCGTGCCCCACAGGTCGGACAGGTCGGGCACCCGCCGCCACACCCGCGCGATCCAGGCGTCCTCGACGATCTGGGCGACCTCGGAGGTGTACTCGCAGACCAGGCCGGACGGGTCGGTGAAGTAGGAGAAGGTGTTGTTCCCGGGACCGTGCCGGCCGGGGCCCCACTGGGGAGTGATGCCGTGGTGGCGCAGCCGGCCGAGGCCCCGCATGAAGTGGTCGACCGAGGTCATCTCGTACGCCACATGGTTGAGTGAGGTCCATGCGGCCTGGTTGAAGGCGATGCAGTGGTGGTCGGCGTTGCAGCGCAGGAACGCCATCTGGTGCTCGGACCAGTCGGAGACGCGCAGACCGAGCACCTCGCAGTAGAAGGCCACGGCGGCGTCGATGTCGGTGGTGTTGAGCACGGCGTGCGTGACCCCGACGGGCACGGCGCCGTCCCGGCCGCGCGGGACGACCGCCTCGACCTGGGCGCTGATCTCGATGAGGCGCCCCTCGGGGTCGGTGAACCGCAGCCCGTAGCCGCCGCCCGCCTGTTCCAGCGGGCCGGGCCCGAAGACGGGAACGAGGGAGCGTGCTTCGAGGCGCCGGGCGGCCTCGTCGACCTCGGCGGGGGTCGCGACGGCGAACGCGATACGGCCGAGGCCGACCCGCTCCCGCTCGGTCAGGTGGAGCACGTGGTGCTCGTCGTCCGTGCCGCGCAGCCAGCGGGCGCCGGTGTCGGACTCGACGGTCTGAAGGCCCCAGACCTCCTCGTAGAAGTCGGCGGCCTCGGTGAAGGCCGGCGTGTGCAGTTCGACGTAGCGCAGCGATCGGAGCCGGGCGATCGGACCGGGCGGTGGTTGGTGCATGAGTCTCTCCAAGACGGGCAGGCGTGCCGGGTCAGTTGGCCCAGGGGAGCGGGAGGTCGGAGGTGCCCCAGTACAGGGACTTCTGGCGCTGGTAGGCGCGGATCGCGTCGCGGCCCTTCTCCGTACCGAGGCCACTGTCCTTCCACCCGCTGAACGGGGTGGAGGCGCTGAACTGCTTGTACGTGTTGATCCAGACGGTGCCGGCCTCGATACGGCGGGCGATCCGCCACGCGGCCCGCAGGTCGCGGGTCCAGATGCCGCAGGCCAGCCCGTAGACCGAGTCGTTGGCCTGGCGGACCAGATCGTCCTCGTCGTCGTAGGGCAGGGCGACCAGCACCGGTCCGAAGATCTCCTCCTGGCAGGTGCGGGAGGTGTTCGGCAGTCCGTCGAGGACGGTCGGCAGGTAGTACGCGCCGTCCTGGTACCGCTCGCCCTCGGGGGCGGACCCGCCGCACAGCACCCGCGCGCCTTCGGAGCGGGCGAGGTCCACATGAGCGGCGACGGAGTCGCGGTGGCGGTGGTGCACGAGCGGCCCGACCTGGGTGCTGGGTTCGGTGCCGGGGCCGACGCGCAACTTGCGGACGCGCTCGACGAGTTCGCCGACGAAGGAGTCGTAGATCTCGCGGGCCACGAAGAGCCGGGAACCGGCGATGCAGGACTGGCCGCTGGACGAGAAGATCCCGAACAGCACGCCTGCCAGGGCCTGTTCGACGTCCGCGTCGGCCCGCACGATCGTCGGCGACTTGCCGCCCAGCTCCAGCGAGGCGGGGACGAGCTTCTCCGCCGCGATCGCGGCGATGGACCGCCCGGTCTCCGTGCCGCCGGTGAATCCGATGCGGGCGACGAGGGGATGGCGGACGAGGGCGTCCCCGACCACCCGGCCGCTGCCGGGCAGCACCGACAGCAGGGCCGTGGGCAGCCGGAACTCGTGGAGTGCCCGGGTGATCAGACGGCCGAGGGCGAGGGAGACCAGGGGGGTCCAGGCCGCGGGCTTGAGAAGGACCGCGTTCCCGGCCGCGAGCGCGGGGGCGATCTTCTGCGCGTCGCTGGCGACGGGGGAGTTCCAGGGGTTGATCGCACCGACGACGCCGATCGGTTCGTACACGCTCATCGTGACGTACGGGCCACGGGACGGGGTGACCGTGTCCTCCGCCGTCTCCAGGGCGGCCGCCATGTAGCGGAAGGTGCCCGCCGCGCTGAGCGCGAGGGCCCGGGTCTCGGCGAGGGTCTTGCCGGTGTCGGCGGTCTGCAGGGCCGAGAGTTCGTCGGCGGCCTCTTCGGTCAGTTCGGCGATCCGGTGCAGCAGCCGGGCGCGCTCGTGGGGGTGCAGGTCCCGCCAGGCCGGGTCCGCAGCCGCCTTCGCCGCGGCCTCGGCCGCTTCGGCGACCTCGTCGGCCGATGCGGAGTGGACGGTGGCGAGAACGCGGCCGGTCGCCGGGTCGACGGTGTCGACGGGCTCACCCGCGCCGCGTCGCCACTGGCCCGCGATCAGGATGTCGGTGGGGAAGTGCGGCACGGGAGAACCTCCGGGCGAGGCGGCGGAATGAGGGGACTTCGGGTGCGGATGCGCTCGGCGCGAGACCGGAGCGCTTGGGCTGCCTGCACTGTCGAAGTGCTAGAAATCTAAGGGCTTAACTTTCTCTGCGCAAGACTCGAGTTGAAATCGATATCGAGGGGGCCTTGAGCATGGGGTCTGTGGCGGCGAAGATAGTCGACAAATAGATGGTCGTCAGGTTTCTAAGCTCTTAACCATTGACCGCTTAGATACGGGACCCTACTGTCTCCGCAACTCCTCTGTCAGCGGAAGGACCCCCTCCATGACGACTGTGGCCGGCAAGCCAGCCCTTGGCTCCATAGCTGCGAGACTTGAACGACTGCCGCACTCGCGCTGGCACGTCAAGGTCCGATTCCTGATCGGCGCCGTTACCTTCTTCGAGGCGTTCGACCAGCTGTTGGCCGCCTCCGCACTGCCCGTCCTGATGAAGGAATGGCACCTGACCACCGGGCAGGCCACCTTCGCCGTGACCTCCGCCTCCATCGGCATGCTGCTCGGGGCACTGGCCGCCGGCTGGATGGGTGACCAGATCGGCCGCGTGCGCACTGTCGCCCTCGGCGTCGCCGTCACCGGTCTCGCCAGCCTCGCCGTCGCCTTCTCCGGCAGCATCGAGACCTTCTCGCTCTTCCGGTTCGTCCAGGGTCTCGGCATCGGCGGTGTCGTGCCCGTCGCGGCCACCTACATCAATGAGATCGCCCGCTCCGACAAGCGGGGCCGCTTCGTCCTGCTGTACGAGATGATCTTCCCGGCGGGACTCGCGGTGGCCACCCTGGTCGCCGTATGGGTGGTCCCCAACTTCGGCTGGCGTGCGATGTTCGTCGTCGGCACCCTCCCGGTGCTGATCGCCGCCCTGTTGCCCCGCCACGTCACCGAGTCCCCGCGCTGGCTGCTGTCCCGTGGCCGCACGGCCGAGGCGGAGGAGGCTCTCGCCCGTATCGAGGCGGAGGTCGCCCAGGCCACTGCCGAGCCGCTGCCCGCACCCTCCGCGACGCTGCCCGACGAGACCTCCCAGGGCCGGCTGAGCGACCTGTTCCGCGGGCGCTATCTTCGGCGGACGGCCGTGCTGTCGGGCCTGTGGTTCGTCGCGTTCTACGTCAACTTCGGCATCTCCACCTGGCTGCCGTCGCTGTACACGAAGCAGTTCGGGCTGGATCTGACCACCGCGCTCGTCTACACCCTGCTCAGCAACGTCACCGGCCTGCTCGGCACGCTCGTCGTGGCCCTGCTGATCGACCGCATCGGCCGCAGGGCCGCGCTGGTCGGCGCGCTCGTCGGCACCGCGCTCTCGCTGGGCGTCCTCGCACTGGCCGGTGCGACCTCGGGCCGTCAGATCGCCGTCTTCGCCTCGTGCACGACCTTCTTCCTGTACGCGATCAACGCGGGGCTCTACCTGTACTCGCCCGAGCTGTACCCCACGTTCAACCGGGCCAAGGGCGCCGCGTTCGGCGCTCTGTGGAACCGGTTCGGTGTCATCCTCGGCCCGGTGACCGTCGGCGCGATCATCGGCGCGGGCGGCAGTCTGGCCGTCGTCTTCGGGCAGCTCGCCGTGGTGGCCGCGGTGGGCGTCGTGATCGCGTGGTTCGCCGTCGAGACCAAGGGCAGGACGCTGGAGGAACTCAACTCCTGAACGCGATCGGCAGTCCCGGTGCGGGGCGGGTGTCCCGGAGCAGCGATCACTGCTCCGGGACACCCGCCCCCCAGCGTTTGCCCCAGGGCGGCTGCTGAGGCGGCGTTCCCGCAGGTGAAGCCCTACGGCGCGGGCACCCCCGGTCCCGGCTTTTCCCCTCAGCGGTAAGATTCCCAGGGCCGTGAGAAGTCTGCGGGAGCCGTGCGAGGGGTTGAGGATGGCTGGATCGAGGCCGGGAGACCGGGACGCCGTGTCGAAGGTGATCGAGGACTGGGCGCGCGAACGGCCGGAGCTGGACACCAGCCCGCTGGAGGTCCTCGCGCGGCTCCACCGCTCGTTCCTGCGCTACAGCACCAGGCTCACCACGTCGATCGAGCGGCATGGTCTGTCCGTGGCGGGCTTCGACGTGCTGACCGCCCTGCGGCGGTCGGGGAAGCCGTTCCGGTTGACGGCGGGCCAGCTCGCCGACTCCGGACTGGTGTCGTCGGCAGGGGTCACCCTGCGGATCGACCGCCTGGAGAAGGACGGCCTCATCGTCCGTGAACGGGATGCCGACGACCGCAGGGTCGTCTACTCGCGTCTCACGGACAAGGGCTTCACAACGGTGGACACCGTGTTCGCGGAGCATCTCGACAACGAACGCCGGATGCTCGGAGGGCTGTCGCCGTCCCAACGCCGCCAGCTTGCGCGGCTGCTGCGCAGGCTGGAGGACTCGATCCTCGAATCCGACGAGGAGCCGCCCGGCGCCGCGCAGTAGAGGGCGTGCCCCGAATCGTCGTGGTGCTCCCTGTGCGTCGCTGTCGCCGGACCGGTCGCGCCGCAGCCCGGGCACCGCTGTTCCTGGTTCCGGCACTGACCGCCGCTCGTCCCCTGCCCCGGTCTCAGTCTCAGCGAAGAGCGGGCGCCGGACCTGCCCGGAGACTGTCGAGCAGTTCGCCGGCTGTCGGTGTGGCACACATCTCGGCCGCCAGGCGCTCGGCACCCGCCCGGTAGGACGGTTCCTTGAGTACCCGTTCGACGGCCGCCCGCAGGCGGGCGACACCGTCCGGACCGAACCCGGCCGTCTCCTGCCCCGGTCCGTCCGTCGTGACGGTCAGACCTGCGCCCGCTCCGGTGACCAGCCCTGCGTTCGTCGGCTGGTCGGCGAAGAGGGGCACACAGACCAGCGGGACACCGGCGGCGAGGGCGCCGTAGACCGTGCCCGAACCGCCGTGGCAGAGCACGAGGGAGGCGCTGCCCAGTACGTCGGCCTGGGGGACCCACTTCTCCACATGGACATTGCGGGGGATCGCCCCGAAGTCCGACACGTCGGTGAGGGGACCCGTGGTCAGCAGGACGCGCGCCGGCAGCCCGCTCACGGAAGCCAGTACCGCCCGGTACAGGGCGGAGGCGTTCGGCATGCCGCCCACCTCGGTGCCGAGTGTGACGTAGACGAGCGGTTCTTCGCCGCCGTGCCACCGGTAGGGCGGAGCGTTCGGGGCGGGTGGCTGATGGTAGCGCCGGGTCACCGCGTACGGCGAGGGGTCCAGGGAAGCGGGGAGCCGGGTCAGATAGGGGGAGGCCCGGAGCCGTTCCGCGATGCCCGCACCGTACGAATCGAGTACCGGGCGGAGCAGTTCGTCGGTGGACTCGGCGAACTGCGCGGCAGAAACGGCGACCTGGGCATGCGGGACACCGTGGCGCTCGGCCGCCACCACCGACGCGAGCTCGTACATCTCGTCCAGGACGAGATCCGGCCGCCACTCCCGGCAGAGCTCCTCCAGCGTCGGCAGCATGGCGGTGGTGCACAGCCTGCCGAACACCTCACTGGTCATCAGGGACACGCCCTCGTCCGCAGGCAGCCCCAACACCCGCATCATCAGCGGCACGAGCTCGGCCTCCGGCGGCTCCCCGCCGATGCGGTAGGGCTGTTCCCGGGCCGCCAGTAACGGTTCGAGCTTCGGCGGTGCGACGACGAGGACATCGTCGCGACGCGCCGCGCAGGCGTCGATGAACGGGACAAGTGGGTTGAAGTGGCCCGATCCGCTGGTCGAGGCGAAAAGTACACGCATGGCAGGAGCCTAGGGATCGGCGCCCCACACCCACAGGACCGCATTGCGCCGACTTCCGGCACTCCGCCGCCGTCCCGCCTTGCTGCCCGCCCACCGGCCCCAGGCGGCGGTACGGACCCATCGCAGGGCCCACACGCAACCCGTCCGGTGGATTCGTGGTGCTGCAAGCAGACGTACGAGGGAAGGAGAGTGAAATGCCTGAACTCTCCGCACCTGTGATCAAGCTCGTACGGCAGACCACCGAGCCTGTCGCGGCGCAGACCCTGCGCTCGACGGCGGCCGCGGTCATCTCCTATGTCGTCGCGGTGTGGACCCTTCCGCAGCCTGTACCGCTGACGGCTCCACTGACCGCGCTTCTCGTCGTCCAGGTCACCCTGTACGCGACACTCACCACGGGCATCCGGCGCGTCAACTCCGTCGTCGTCGGGGTGCTCATCGCCATCGGCTTCAGCGCCCTGGTGGGTCTGAACTGGTGGAGCCTGGGTCTGACGATCTTCAGCTCGCTGATCATCGGACGGATGGTGCGGGTGGACGAGTTCGTGCCGGAAGTCGCCATCAGCGCGATGCTCGTCCTCGGCGTCTCCCAGGTCGCCGCCACCGCATGGGACCGCGTTCTGGAGACCCTGATCGGTGCGGGCGTCGGCCTGTTGTTCAACCTGCTCGCACCGCCTGTATGGGTGCAGAACGCGGGCGTGTCCATCGACGAACTGGCGCGGGAGATGGGACGGATGTTCCGGGCCATGGGCGAGGAGGTCGGCGGCCACATCTCCGTCCGGCAGGCGGCGGCGAGACTGCACGACGCCCGCAGACTGGACCACGACATCGTGGCGGTCGACGCCTCGCTCCGGCAGGCCGAGGAGAGCATCCTGCTCAACCCCCGGATCCGGCAGGGCCTTCTGTACCGCATCGTCCTGCGTACCGGACTCGACACACTGGAGATCTGTGCCGTTGTCCTCCGTGTGCTGGCCCGCACGCTGACGGACCTGGCCAAAGCCCGGACCGAGGAAACCATGTTCCCGGAGGACGTGGCCGCCTCGCTCCGGGAACTCTTCGCGCAGATGGCCGACGCCATCGAGAGCTTCTCCACGCTGATCACCACCCCGGTGTCCGCCAATGCCGAGGAGGCCGAGTCGCGACTCGCTGCCGCACTGGCCGCCAGCCGCGCCACTCGGGACGTGGTGGCCGACCTCCTGCTGGAGGACGTCCAGGAACACCCCCGACAGTGGCAACTGCACGGTGCGCTGCTCGCCGAGGTCGACCGCATTCTGGATGAGCTGGACATCGACAAACGCGCCGAACGCCTTGGCGAGGAACTCGACCGCCACTCCGCTGAACTGCACGAACGCCATCCCCGGCTCGCCGCAATGCGGCGGCGGCTCGGCAGCCCCCGGGCCACGCAGCCGACAGTCCCGGGAGGGTGAGGGCGAGGGCGAGGCGATGGGAGACCGCGCGCCCTGCGACGCCCGTACGCCCTGGCCCTGCTGCCGTCGGCGCGCGAACGTCCCCCGCAGGGAAGGCACTTCACATCATCGAGCGGCGCCCGGAGTCCGGCACGGCTCTTCGACGCAGGCGGACCCGGTAGCCCGGCCTTACGATGCAGGAGGGAAACCGGAAGCCTCAGAGCGCCGGGACGGGACCCGCAGGGTCCGCGGTCTCGCGCCTGATCTCGGAGGAGCTGCTCCCGCCCACCTCGCACCCGGTTGCCCAGCCGACCCCCGGTCCCCAGGGCAAGGTCCCCGTGGACCGGGAGCGGCGGCTGCACCGAAGCCGCGCTCCTCATCCACCGGCAGACGTACGGGTCCTCAGGCACGGATCGGTCATCCCGCCGGGACAGGCGAGACGGTCGATGTCCCAGCCGGCGCGCCCCGCTCCGGCCTGATAGGCGCTTTCGTAGAAGGCGAGTACGGCCGCACGGGGATCGCTCTCGGTGCGGGCCGCGTCGTACGGCAGCACCGCCAGGTGGCTGCCGCCACGATCCACCCATTGCGCCGACACCGGAGTGAGCGGTTCCTCCGCCAGCCGCGCCGGTTCGGGAGCGGTGTACGAGTAGAACGCGGGCGCGGCGAACGTGTCGTCACCGAACCAGAAACCGAAGCTGATCACTTCCCGGGAGTAGGCCTCCCGCGTCACCGGGTCGATCTGCTGGGGTTGGTCGATCTGACGCTCCGAAAAGCGGGTGTGGGCGATATCGAAGGTGTGCCAGAAATGGTGCACGGGACTGACTTTCCCCGAAAACCGCGCCGCGAATTCCTCCAGTACCAGCGCCACTTGACTGAGAACCTGCCAATACCGGTTGGCGTGTTCGGGATCGTATGCCGCGTGCTGGGTGTCCTCGGCGAACGGCCGGTCGGCGTCGGGCAGATCGAATGGCTTGGGCAAGTTGATATCCACCTCGATGCCCAGCGCTTCCAGGGCGGCCATGACCTTCTTGTGGAAGGACGCCACGGACTGGCCCGAAAGCGGGAACGAGACCGTCATGCCGTCCAGTCTTGTGACGACGAGTCGATGGCCGACGAAGTCGAAGTCCACCGTGAAAATCGGGTTGCCGTCGATCTGCCCTATGGGGCGGGTGGTGATGCCGCGTCCAGTGAGGTGAAACGGAACGTTCCACCAGTGATTGCGCCGGACACTGGCCGCGAGACGGATCTTTCCGACGACCTGCGCGAATCGGTGGAGGGTCTCTTTGGTGTCACGCCACTCGGCGAGCGGCATGGGCGGGAACAGCTCCATCGCCATCACTTCTTTCGTGCTGCCGGACGGTCCCGGTGGGCGGGCAGGGCGTTCTTCCGCACCATCTTGTCCATGTCGAAGGCCTACGACACCTCGTGCGGCCGCTGTGGGGTCGTTCGTGTGAACCGGCACGACCTGGCCGGGGTGGGCGGCCACTCGTGCGCTGCAGTCGGCGCAGACGCGTGGCGCGCGACTGCTCCCGGTCGTCTCCCCGGGGACGCCCTTCCCGACGAGTCGGAGGCCGGGTGTCCGTCCGTCGACGCCAAAATCTCCTAAATGTCGCAAATTTGGCGATGAAGGGAAGCCGCTCGCTGTTCTGGTGAATGCGCGACCCGCACGGTCCGAGGCCTTGCGTGCCGGACAAATCGCCCTTTTCGGGCTGAGTGGTGAGAGTCACCTTTCGGGCCCGCGGACGCAGCGGCGTGCCGCCCGGTTCCCTGCTGCGCCAAGAAAGTTGGCTTCGCGGACCGGGGTGGATTGCGAAAATTTCCGCGACTCGATCTTGTAAATGAATTGTGATCGAGAAATGTGGGCTTGTTCAGGTCGGAGTTTCTCGCCTACGGTCACCGTCAATCCGGATGGAACGCCGAATCCTGCCGCCGTCCGGTAACCCGACCACTCACGTACGGCAGGAGCGGGGGACCCAGGTAAGCCGCCGATCCGGTATCCGGAACGGCTAGGGGTGAAGTCGTATTCCCATACGGCCAGGCAACTCCAGCCTCAACCCGACAGCTCACCTCGTAGGCGACGGAGAGGAATTCGCCATGCCCGCACAGGTTAACCACCGTCGTCGTAAGTCCAGTTCGCTGACTCGCGGATTCATCGCCGTGAGCACGGGCGGAGCCGCCGCTCTCGCGCTTCCGATGATCGGGGCAACCGTTGCCTCGGCAGCGCCGGCGCAGCCTGTCACCGCCGTCGCCGTCTCCAAGACGGTGGCGCCCGCTGCCGCTCCCGCCAAGCCGGCTGCCATGCGGGCAGCTACGCCCTCCATCTATTCCGTGATATCCGGTGACACCCTTTACAAGATCGCCCTGAGTCATTCCGTGAGCGGCGGTTGGCAGCAGCTGTACAAGGACAATCGAGCGGTCATCGGAGCCGACCCCGGCGTAATTCACGCGGGCCAGAAGCTCACGATCGGCGCCAAGGCCGCGCCCGCGGCAGTCGAGTCCACGACGGCCGCGAGCACCGCCGTTGCTGTCACCGCGAAGCCCGCGACGTACACGAACGACCTCGACGGCTGGATCAAGGAGTCGCTGGCCGTCATGGCCCAGCACGGCATCCCCGGCAGCTACGACGGCATCCACCGCAACATCATGCGCGAGTCCTCGGGCAACCCCCGGGCCATCAACAACTGGGACTCGAACGCCGCCGCGGGCACGCCGTCCAAGGGTCTCCTGCAGGTCATCGACCCCACGTTCCGGGCCTACCACGTGCCCGGTACGTCGATGGACCCTTACGACCCGGTCGCCAACATCACGGCCGCGTGCAACTACGCCGCCGCCAAGTACGGCTCGATCGACAACGTGTTCGGGGCCTACTGACGCTCGGTTGCGTTGATTCAGGTATGACGGGTGGCGAAGGTCCGATGGGGCTTCGCCACCCGTTCCCCGTCGGTGTCGCGCACGGGAGGCGCCAGGGATTACGGGACAGCCCTTCGAACGGGCGCATGTTACCCATCGGTATGTAGTGACTTGGCACGCGAACAGCAGTAGAACCAGTTTCACTCTCAGAGAGTGAGGCGTATCACACGAGTGACCCTACCACGCGCAATACAGGCCCGAAGGGCGTTTCGCGTCGAAGGTTCATCACACGAACTGGTTCTATTTTAGGAGCCGTGGCCCTCGCGGGTCACACCACTCCGGCCCAGGCCGGTGTCGGCTCCGCAGCCGCTCCGATCGACTCCGGGGCCCATGTCCCGGCCCTGGTGATCGGCACCGGATACGGCGGCTCCGTCGCCGCACTGCGTCTCGCCCAGGCAGGCATCGACGTGCACATGATCGAAATGGGCATGGCCTGGGACACCCCCGGCCCGGACGGCAAGATCTTCGCCAACACGACCTGCCCGGACAGCCGGTCGTACTGGCTCCGCACCAGGACCAAGCAGCCCCTCAGTAACTTCCTCGGCTTCCCCATCGACAAGAACATCACCCGCAGCACAGGGATCCTCGACGCCGAGGAGTTCAGCGGGATCACCGTCTACCAGGGCCGCGGCGTCGGTGGCGGCTCGCTGGTCAACGGTGGGATGGCGGTCACCCCCAAGCGCGAGAACTTCGGAGCCGTCCTCCCGTCGGTGGACGCCGACGAGATGTACGGAATCTACTACCCGCGCGCCAATTCCGGGCTCGGGGTCGGCACCATCGATCCGGCCTGGTTCGACACCGCCGCGTGCTACCAGTACGCCCGGGTCGGCCGTCAGCAGGCCGAGCGTGCCGGCTTCCCGTTCGTCTTCGTGCCCACCGTGTACGACTGGGACTATATGAAGCAGGAAGAGGCCGGAACCGTCCCCAGGTCGGCGCTGGCCGGCGAGATTCTCTACGGCAACAACTACGGCAAGAAGTCGCTGCAGAAGACGTACATCGACCGGATCAGGGCCACCGGCAGGGTCGCCATCTCGCCGCTGCACAAGGTCACTTCGGTCGCCCCGGCGGCAGGCGGCGGCTACACGGTCGTCATCGACCAGATCGACACCGGCGGTGTCACCACGGCCACCAAGACGGTGACCGCCGACCGGGTGTTCTTCGCGGCCGGCAGCGTGGGCACCAGCAAGCTGCTGGTCAGGCTGAAGGCCACCGGCGCGCTCGCCGGCCTGAACAACGAGATCGGTAAAGGGTGGGGCGACAACGGCAATGTCATGTGCGGCCGGGCCAACCACCTGTGGGACCCGACCGGCAGCCTCCAGGCGTCCATTCCCACGGGCGGCATCGACAACTGGGCCGCCGGTGGCGCGTTCGCCGAGGTTGCGCCGCTGCCCACCGGGATCGAGACGTACGCCTCGTTCTACCTGTCCATCACCAAGAACCCGAACCGGGCCGAGTTCTCCTGGAACGCCGCGACGGGCACGGTCGACCTGAACTGGCAGACCGCCTGGAAGCAGCCGTCCATCGATGCCGCCAAGACGATCTTCGACAGGATCAACCAGAAGGAGGGGACGATCTACCGGACCGATCTCTTCGGCACCTACAAGGTCTGGGGCGACCACCTCACTTACCACCCGCTCGGCGGCGCGGTGCTGAACCGGGCCACCGACAACTACGGCCGCCTGCACGGCTACTTGGGCCTGTACGTCATCGACGGCTCGCTGATCCCCGGCAACACCAGCGTCAATCCGTTCGTCACCATCACCGCGCTCGCCGAACGGAACATCGAGAAGATCATCGCCACCGACCTGTGACGATCAACGGCCGGGCAGCGCACACACGGTGTCGAGGCCCAGCACATGGTTGAGCCGGCCGAACGCCAGCCATGATCCGATGCTCATGCTCAGCTCCACGATCTCGAGCTCGCTGTAGTGCGCGGTCATCCGGGACCAGAACGCGGCGTCGAGGTTGTGGTGATCCAGGGCGTACCGCTCGGCGTATTCGGCGGCCAACCGGGTCCGGTCGTCGAACACGCCGGTGGTACGCCACTGGGTCACCGCGTCGGCGAATTCCTCCTCTACCTTCACGCCGTCCCGTTCGGTCCGCCAGCCGAGGCAGAAGGCGCACCCGTTGATCTGGGCGATCCGCAACCGTGCGGCTTCGAACTCGCGCAGTCCCAGGGTCGTGTGGGCGTACACCGACAGCGAGAAGTTCGATGCGGCGATCCCGATCCCGGGCACCATCTCGCCCCACACGTACTCGATCGCGTCCTTGCCTTCGGGGATGTCGATGTTCATGGTTGTCTCCTTCCGAGCCTGCCGACTGCGGGGCGCAGCGGGACGTCGAGCGCGTCGTAGAGGCCTGGTTCCGCGTCCACGAGCCAGTCGATGGCGCTCACGAGCCGGCCGACCGCGGTGGCGTTCCCGCCCGCGGACCTGTTCCCGCCCTCGTCGGTGGCCTCGACCGTGACCTCGATGCGTGGGCGGCCCTCGATGATCACTCGATGTGCGCCGTCCCCGCCGGGCGGCTTCGGCCAGTCCGGTGCGCAGGAGGGGTGGATGCGCGTGGTGTGCTCGATGACGATGCGGGCTTCGCCCCCGACGATGCCCTGCACTTCGAACCGCACGGCGCCCTGGGTGCCGGCCTCGAACGTGCCCATCGTCCTGGTGCTCACCGTGGCGTCGAGCGGGCGCCGGTCCAACGTCTCGCGGATGTCGTCGAGTTCGGCTCCCAGAGCCCTGGCCATCAGCCGTATCTGCCCACCCCACACCATGGTCGGGACGGTCGGTGCGAGCATCAGCGGCTCGTACTCCATCGGCTGGCCCATGCCGACCAGGTACCGGACCGATTCCTCCTGGTCGTAGGTGGAGTAGTCGAAGATCTCCTGACAGTGGATCACGTCCACGGAGGTGCCGAGTCCGCTGATCAGCAACGGGAGGACGTCATTGCCCCAGCCGGGGTCGACACCGGAGACGAACAGCGAGCCGCCACCGTCCGCGATGGCGGCCAGCACCGGATCCCGCAGCTCCGGCGGGGCGCCCAACTGGTCGTACAGTGCGTACAGCGCGGGGGTGACGACCACGGCCCCGGCCCGGATCGCCCTGCTGATGTCGGCGAGGGCCTCGTCGGGACGGATGTCGCCGGACGCGGCGTACACGACGGCCCGGGGACCGGTGGCCAGCACGGTATCGACGTCGTCGCCCGCCACGACCCCCAGCGGACGACCGAGCCCACCGAGTTCGCCCGCGTCGCGTCCCACCTTGTCGGGGTTGTGGACGAGCACGGCGGTGAGCTCGAGCGCCGGATGGGCCTCGACAGCGCGGATCGCGGCGCGGCCGACGTTGCCCGTGCCCCAGACAACCGTGGAAATCATGCGCGGAGGGTAGCGAGAGGGCCTGTCACTTCCTAGTGCCACGACGCGACGAGTTTGCCGGGCGGGGCAGGGGAGTCGGCCGCCCCTGCGTCGCCCCTCGGGCTGCGGCCGCTGCGCGTTACGGAATGGGACGTGCCCCGGGGCGGCGCCTGGGAGATGATCCCGGCGTGACCGAGGAACGGGATGCAGGAGCGAGCACGGGCGGCGACGACGCACCCGCCTGGGACGAGCGGCTGGGCTGGGCGTTCGGTTTGATCTCGGACGATCCGAAGGTACGGGTGTCCGTGCCCGTCATGCCGCCTCTGCCTCCAGCCGGCTGGGAGCGTTGCGCGGCGAGCGGAGTATGCCGGCTGCGCACGCTGCCACGACGCAGAACCCAAGGGGCAGCAGGAAGGTCAGGTTGAGCGGGACGAAGTGTGTCAGCGGTCCGATGACGGCGGGGCCGGCAAGCATGCCGAGATAGCCCAGACCGGCGACACGCGAGACATTCGTCCCGGCTGCGCCCGGGTCGGCGTGGCCCGCGGCGCTGAAGAGCTGGGGGATGCAGCCGGACAGCCCGGCCCCGAACACGGCCCAGCCGACCAGGGCCAGCGGGATCCAGGTGGAGAACGTGGCCGTCGTCAGCCCGACCGCGGCCAGGGCCGCCCCGTAGCGGAGGATGGCGACGGGCCCGAAGCGCATGGCCATTCGGTCGGTCAGCAGCCGGCCGATGGTCATGGCGGTCGAGAACGCACCGTAGGCGAGAGCGGCGGTGGCGGCGGTGGCGTTCAGGACGTCCCGCAGATGCAGAGTGCTCCAGTCGTTGGCCACTCCTTCGCAGAGCATGAGCATCAGCGCGAGCGCGGCCAGCGCCCAGATCCGGCGGGATGTCCGGTGCACCGGTTGTGTCACACCGGCGGGTGCCTCCCCGGCAGGGGAGGGGGCGTGTTCGGCCGGCAGGAGCCCGCGGGCGGCGAGTGCGGCGACCGCGAGGCCGAGGACGGCCACCGATCCGAGGGTCACTGCCGGGCTCCAGCCCCAGCTGAGCGTGCGCGCGCCCACCAGCGCGGCAAGGACCCCGCCGATGGAGAACGTGGCGTGGAAGGCGGACATGACGGGGCGTCGGTAGCGCCGCTCGACCTGAATGGCGTGGGCGTTCATGCTGACGTCCAGACAGCCGTTGCCGAGTCCGAGCAGTGCGAGTGCGGCTCCCAACGTCCACGCGTCCGTGGCCAGGCCGGGAAGGACCACGACGGCGCTGCACAGAGCCGCGCCCAGTGGTACGACGATTCGGGCGCCCCACCGATCGGTGAGTGGGCCCGTGATCCGCATCCCCGCGAAGGCTCCCGCGCCGAGGAGCAGCAGCAGCCAGCCGAGCACGGCATGACTGATGCCCACGTGGCGCTCGACAGCAGGGATGTGGACGACCCACATCCCCAGGACGAAGCCGTTCAGGGCGAAGTAGGCGGTCGTGACCAGGCGGCCGGTCCGCAGCGATCTCTCCATGCCAATGAACATATCTAACATCATTGATGTTCGAAAGCTTGCGTTGTGAACATCGATGGTGTTCCATCGCTGATGTGGCGAGCACAGATCGACTGAGACGGATCACCGAGGCGGTGCGCGACGCGGGCAGTGCCGGCGTCGCGGAACTGGCCGCCCTGACCGGCGCGTCGGAGATGACCATCCGCCGTGACCTGGAGACCCTGGCCGAGCAGGGCATTCTGGAGCGATACCGCGGAGGAGCGAGGAGCCTGCTGCTGCGCGGCGACGAACCCCCCTTCGGGCTGCGGGCGACGGAGGGGCTGGAGGCCAAGCGACGCATCGCCTCCGAGGTTGCCGGGCTGATCGCCGACGGGGAGTCCGTCGTCCTTGACAGCGGCACCACCTGCCTGGAAGTGGCCCGCGCGCTGGAGCACCGCCGCCTGACGGTCATGCCACTGTCCCTGCACGCGGTGAACGCACTCACCGGGGCGCCGGACCTCACGCTGCTGGTGCCCGGTGGCCGCCCCCGGGCGGGCGAGCTCGCACTCATCGGCCCGCTCGCCGAGGCGTCGCTGGCCGCCCTGCGTTTCGACACCGCGATCATCGGCTGCTGCGGACTGAACGCGGCGAACGGCCTGACCGCGTACGACTTGGACGACGCCGCCGTCAAGCGGGCCGCGATCGCATCGGCCCGCCGCGTCATCGCGGTCACGGACGGCGCGAAGCTCTCCCGCACCGCCCTTGCTCTCGTCGCGCCCGCCACCGCATTGTACGCCGTTGTCACCGACGGGGCCGCGCCCGAGGCAGAGGTCTACGCACTCGCTGCGGCGGGCGTGCACGTGCGACAGGTATGACCTGCACGTCAGTTGAACGGCACGCGCACGTCACTCCGTCTCACGCTCCGGGGCGACTCAGCCGTCATGGTCGAAGAGTGTCTGGAGGTACTCCTCCAGCCTGACCCCGGTCCGGTTGCCGCTGTGACACGCGTACGGTTCGCGCCCTGGCGACGGCGGAATGATGAAAGAGTTCGCGGTGCAGTGGTACACGCCGTTGTCCGCGTGTCCGAATGTCCGTATGCCGACGATGGGACAGATTCCATGCCTCTCAAGGGTGAGTACGAGCCGAGCCCCGCGCAGTGGGTCCGCGATCAGGTCGAGCTGTTCGAGAGCTCGGGCGGCACGGAGGGGACCACGATGCGTGGTCTGCCGGTCATCATCCTGACCACGCGCGGGGCCAAGAGCGGCAAGATCCGTAAGACGCCGCTGATGCGGGTCGAGCACGACGGAACGTATGCCGTGGTCGCCTCGCTGGGCGGCGCTCCCCAGCATCCCGTCTGGTTCCACAACGTCGCGGCGGACCCCCGGGTGGAACTCCAGGACGGCCCGGTCCGCCAGGACATGAACGCCCGTGAGGTCACCGGCGAGGAGAAGACGGTGTGGTGGGAGCGCGCGGTCGAGGCGTTCCCCGACTACGCGGACTACCAGCTGAAGACCGACCGGCAGATTCCCGTCTTCGTCCTGGAGCCGGCGGCCCAGAGCCACTGACCACGGCCAGGAGGAGGCACCACCCGGGTATCCGGCACCGGGGACCAAGGAAACAGCCGTCGGTGCTGAGCCGTGACCTTGATCGTTCGGATGCTCCGGTTCCTGCTCGCTGAAGCGGAACGCATCTCTCCTGGGGCTCGACAGGGTGGCGAAACTCTGCTCTCCCGGGCGTGAGCGGGCCGTCCGTGCGTCGGATGCGGGCAGGGGTGTCTCGGGTCAGGCGGCCGAGGCCGTGATGAGGGCCGCGGCCGGCACCCCGAGCACCGTCCGGCGACCGCCCAGGGCGTGGCACATGCGCGCTGGACGCGCAGGCCCTCCCTGGTGCTGTGGCAACGCACGAACGCCGGCTCATACACCACACTCTCGTGGCGACGCCTGTCCAGCACCGTGGGCCGCTTCGCCGTCGCCGGCCATGGGCCCCGCCTCGCCGAGCGCCCGGTGGGGCTGCGTCAGCCGCCGGTGCCGAGCGTGAGCGTAGGCCGTTCCAGTTCGAACCAGACGGCCAGGTCCAGTGTCCGCTCCAGACTGCTGCGGTCCGCGGTGCCGACCTGGCCGGGCTCGGCGGCAATGATCTCCTGCAGCCGGCCGCGGTCCAGCAGGTCGAGGGCGGGGCTGTTGCCTGCCGACAGCACGTCGCGGACCTGGGTCTGCAGCTCCACAGCGTAGGCCGGGTCCTGGGTCGAGGGGTACGGGCTCTTGACCCGCTCCAGAACCGAACGCGGCAGCAGGTCCGCGGCGGCCGCCCGCAGCAGACTCTTCTCCCGGCCGTCGAACGTCTTCATCGACCAAGGGGTGTTGAAGACGTACTCGACCAGACGGTGGTCGCAGAACGGAACGCGCACCTCCAGACCGGTGGCCATGCTCAGCCGGTCCTTGCGGTCCAGCAGCACCCGCACAAAGCGGGTGAGGTGCAGGTAGCACACCTCTCGCATCCGACGCTCCAGCGGATCGCGTTCCCCGTCCAGGCGCGGCACCTGCGCCATGGCCTCTTCGTAGCGCTGGGCCACGTAGCCTTCCAGGTTCAAACGTTCGCGCAGCCCGGGTTCGAGCACCGAACTGCCGCCGCGGCCATGCTGGCGCTCCAGGGCCGCCAGCCAGGGGAAAGTGCCGGCGTCTCGTGCGGCAGGATCGTGGAACCATGCGTAGCCGCCGAAGACCTCGTCCGCGGACTCACCGGACAGCGCCACCGTGGAGTGCTCGCGGATCGCCCGGAACAGCAGGAGCAGCGACTGGTCCATGTCGCCCAGCCCCAGAGGCAGGTCCCGCGACCGCACGGCTGCCGCGCGCACGCTCGGATCCGCCAGCCCCTCGGGGGCGAGGACGATGTCCTGGTGGTCGGTTCCGACGTGCCTGGCGACGTCGTGCACATAGGGAGTGTCCGGGGTGGCCCGCAGATCGTCGGGGACGAAGTTCTCGCTCTGGCCGACGAAGTCGACGGCGAAGCTGCGCACGGTCTCCTTGCCGCGCAGCTGTTCGGCTGCCAGCGCGGTGACCGCGCTGGAGTCGAGCCCGCCCGACAGCAGGATGCACCGCGGCACGTCGGAGACCAGCTGGCGGCGGACGATGTCGTCGAGCAGCTCGCGTACCCGCGCGACGGTGTCGTCGCGGCTGTCGGTGTGCGCGACGGAGCGCAGCTGCCAGTAAGGGTGGGTGCGCAGGCCGGAGCGGTCGACGGTCACCAGCGTGCCCGGCTCCACCTCCCGCATCCCTCTCCAGATCGCGTGACCTGGGGTCTTGGCCATCGAGAACAGCTCGCGCAAACCCTCCAGATCCACCTCGCGGGGCACCATCGGGTTCGCCAGGATGGCCTTCGGCTCGGAGCCGAACAGCACGCCGTCGTCGGTGGGGAAGTAGTACAGCGGCTTGATGCCCATCCGGTCGCGCATCAGGTGCAGCCGCTCGGTGCGGCCGTCCCAGATCGCGAACGCGAACATGCCGTTCAGTCGCTCGGGGAGGTCGGCGTCCCATTCCAGGTAGCCGCGCAGTACGACCTCGGTGTCGCTGTCGGTGCGGAAACGCTGGCCGTTTCGACGCAGTTCGTCGCGCAGTTCCCTGTAGTTGTAGGCCTCTCCCGAGTAGAGCAGCACGACATCGCCGTCCGGGGTGCGCTCCGTCATCGGCTGGACGCCGCCGGGCAGGTCGATGATGGCGAGTCGGCGATGGCCCAGCGCCGCGTGCCTGTCGAGCCACAGGCCGTGTGCATCCGGTCCGCGGCAGGCCATCGTGACGTTCATGGCTTCGGCGGTGAAGCGTTCCTGCCGCAGGTCGCGCCGGTAGGACACCCAGCCGGAGATTCCGCACATGGGGTGGCCCTCCTTGTCGTGGAGAAAACATCCAGGGGATGCGCACCTTGCTGACTATAGGGACCAAGTGGATATAACGGATGGCTGATGTCGGTCTCTCCGCGGCCGTGTCGACCTGCTCGCAGGCCACACGGAACACCCTCAGGGAACGCTGTGCCTACGGACTTGTACGCCTGGGCGACGGCGGCGACGACCTGGGCGCGACTCGCGAGAATGTCAGCGACCGACGTGGGTGCGATGGGGGGGCACCGGGAGTCCGGGTGAGTGGTGCCAAGGGGGGAACTGCCCCGGTGCCGGGAGAGTGCCCACCTGCGCATGGATACGCGCCTCAGTACCGTTGCGCAGGCACGGCGCCGCCGCGCCGGGGCTTCGGAACCAACCCTGCTGGGCCTGGTCAAACACGTCGCCGGGGTGGAGCTGGGGTACTTCGGCGACACGTTCGGAGGGCCCTGTTTCGACAAGGAGCCGCCACCCTGGTGGTACACGGGGACGCTATCCCTGGCGCGCCGACTGCGGCTTTGGAGCACTTATGCGGAGGTCGAGCTCCGTCGCGCGGGACCACCGCCCGCCAGCGTCGCCGGGTCTGTGGTTGCCGGACCAGGAGCAGAACCCCCTTCATCGACGTTCCGGCTTCTGGTTTCAGCGGTGTTCCGGGTTCGGGAAGTCGAAGCGGCAGCCCGCGTCCCATTCGGATCGCTGGTTGCCGTGCGCCGGAATCCCGCCCGCCCGCTTGAGCATGGCCGCCAGGTGCATCAGGTTCCACGTCATGAAGGTGGTGTTGCGCTTGGTGAACTCGTTGTCGGGTCCGCCGGATCCGGCATCGAGATACGACGGTCCTGGGCCCGCCTCCCCGATCCAGCCCGCGTCGGCCTGTGGCGGGATGGTGTACCCGAGGTGCTGGAGGCTGTAGAGCACATTCATCGCGCAGTGCTTCACGCCGTCTTCATTGCCGGTGATCAGGCAGCCGCCCGCCCTGCCGTAGTAGGCGTACTGACCCTTCTCGTTGAGCAGGCTGGAACAGGCATAGAGCCGCTCGATCACCTTCTTCATGACTGACGAGTTGTCTCCCAGCCAGATGGGGCCGGCCAGCACGAGGATGTCGGCCGCCATCACCTGGTCGTACAGTGCGGGCCACTCGTCACTGGCCCAGCCGTGTTCCGTCATGTCCGGCCATACGCCGGTCGCGATGTCGTGGTCGACAGCCCGTACGACGTCGACGTTTACGCCCTGCGCCTCCATCACGGCCCGGCTCCTGTCGATCAGCCCTTGTGTGTTGCTGACTTCGGGTGAGCGTTTGAGCGTGCAGTTGACGACGAGGGCGCGCAGGTCGTCGTAGCGAGCGGGCGGCGACTCGGCACTGGGCGACTGGGTGGTCACAGGTCCTCCTGGCTTTCGCCGCCGTGCCGTCACGGCGGCCCAACACCGACCATCGTGCTGGCAGGGATCCGGCTACGACTGCTACGGCACAGTCGAACACCGGCGATCACTCCGACAGCCGAGCACCCGGTAGGCCGGCCCTTGACGGACGTGCCCTTCACCCGACCGGGGGTTGGTGCGTGGTCCGCCCTCCGGCATGTGCATACGTTCGGCCCATGGACACCCACCCCACCTCCGGTCCGCAGAGCTCCGGGACGAGGACCGAAGACGTCGCGAACCTGATGGTCCGCTGTCTTGAGGCCGAGGGCGTGGAGTACATCTTCGGGATCCCTGGCGAAGAGAATATCCGCTTCGTCGATGCCCTGGAAGGTTCGCGCATCCGATACGTCCTGGTCCGCCACGAGCAGGGCGCCTCGTTCATGGCCGAGATCTACGGACGCCTGACCGGGCGGGCCGGGGTGTGCTCGGCCACGCTGGGGCCCGGTGCGATCAATCTCCTGCTGGGTGCAGCGGACGCGACGACCAACAGCGCACCGTTCGTGGCTCTTGCGGCGCAGGGATCGCTGGGCCGGCTGCACAAGGAGTCCCATCAGGTCATCGATCTGGTGTCGATGTTCGCACCGGTCACCCAGTGGTCCGCTCGCGTGGACAGCCCCGTCGCGGTGCCCGAGATGGTACGGAAGGCGTTCAAGACCGCGCAGAGCGAGCGTCCGGGAGCGGTCTTCGTAGCAGTCCCCGAGGACATCGAAGCCTCACGAATCACCAGGCCGCTCAACCCCCTGCAGGTCGACACGGTCCATGCCGACGCGCCGTCGCCCTCCCAGATCGCCCGGGCAGCGGAGGTTCTCGCGACGGCGCGCCGACCGGTCGTCCTTGCCGGCCACGGCGCCGCGAGGGGCAAGGCGGCAGAGGCTCTCATGCGTTTTGCCGAGCGGCTGAACGTGCCTGTGGCGACCACCTTCCACGGGAAGGGTGTCTTCCCCGACGACCACCCGAACGCGCTCGGGGCGGTCGGCTTCATGCGCCATGACTATTCCAACTTCGGCTTCGACACCGCAGACGTCCTCATCTGCGTCGGCTACGAAGTCCAGGAGTTCGACCCGGTGAAGATCAATCCGGACGGCGACAAGCGCATCGTTCACCTGCACCGGTTTCCTGCCGAGGTAGATGCGCACTACCCGGTCACGGTCGGTGTCGAGGGTGATCTTTCGCAGGCACTGGACGCACTGGCGGCCGCGCTGCCGGACGGCCTCGACTACGAGTCAGGGACCGGTGCGCGCATCCGAGCCTTGCTCAACGAGGAGCTGGAGTACGGACGACGGAGCGACGCATGCCCGCTCGTGCCGCAGCGCGTGGTCGCCGACGTGCGAGCGGCGCTGGGGCGCGACGACATCGTGCTCGCCGACACCGGCGCCGGAAAGATGTGGATGGCCCGCCTGTATCCGGCGTACGAGCCGGACACCTGCCTGGTCTCCAACGGGCTGTCCACCATGGGCTTCGCGCTGCCCGGTGCCATCGCCGCGAAACTCGCCCGTCCGGAGCAGCGTGTGCTGGCCATGATGGGCGACGGCTCATTCCTGATGAACTCCCAGGAACTGGAGACTGCCGTTCGCGAACACATCCCACTGGTGGTCCTCGTACTGGTCGACGAGGAGTACGGCCTGATCACCTGGAAGATGGAGCTCGAACTCGAACGCCACAGCCACACCCGCTTCACCAATCCGGACTTCGTCGCCTACGCCGAGAGCTTCGGCGCCCACGGCTGCCGCATCGAGGCGGCCGATCAGCTACTGCCGGCGCTGCTACGTGCGCTGGCCGGTGACGGAGTGTCGGTGATCGCCTGCCCCATCGACTACTCCGAGAACCTGCGGCTCACAGAGCGGCTCGGCGCGCTCCACGGCCCGTTCTGACTCCACGTGTCAACAATGCTTGTGATCAATGCACTTTGGGTCTGTTGCGAAAGTGCCGGCCGCAGCCATTCATTGATGGCTGTGACCGGCACGGCGGCCTCATGGCGGACGGCCGGCTTGTCGTACCTCGTGGAGGGCTGCCGGATCAGTCGGTGTCGAGGCCGTCGACCAGACGGTTGAGGAACCGGGTGAACGTGGCTTCCGGAGTGAGCGGGTGTCCGGGTGCGGAGAGGGCCTCGGCGAGCTCCGGGTGGTGGCCGTCCGCGGCGACAGCGGCGAGGTAGCGGGCTTCGGCTGCGGTCCGGTCGGGCGATGCCGCGGCTGCGGCCTGCGCGATCTCGTGGGCGACGTGCCCGGCCACGAATCCGGTGAGCTGGGCGAAGACCTCCAGCTTCGCTGCGCCGTCCAGCCCGGTGGGCCGCAGGGCGGCAAGTGCGTGCTCCAGGAAGGCCAGGGTGTTGGGGCCGGGTGTCCGGCGGGCCGACAGGGCGGCGGGCAGCCAGGGGTGCCGGAGCATATGAGCGCGCTGGAGGTGGGCGATGGCCTTCAGGTCGGTGCGCCAGTCGCCGGTGCGTTCGTCCGTCGTCGGCAGTTCGCCGCTGACGTGGTCGACCATCAGTTCCAGCAGCGTCTCCTTGTCGGGGGCGTAGCTGTAGAGCGACATGGCGCCGGCTCCGACCTGTGCGGCGACCCGTCGCATGGTGACCGCGTCGAGCCCTTCCGCGTCTGCGAGGGCGACGGCTGCGGCTGTGATCGCCTCGCGGCTGAAGGTGGGCCTGCGCCCCCTGCGGGGCCGGGCGGGACCGAGCCAGAGTTGCTGTGGGTCGACGCTCATGGCGCCGGACCCGCCGTCAGGGGTCACGATCTTCGTATTCCTTTCCTGGTCGCTGCCTCTCGTGTCGAAGCCATCCAAGCATCCACTATTCTCGTACGCAGTACGAGAATAGTGGAGGACGACGATGACATCACGCATGCACGACGCTGTGCCGAGGTCGGCCTGGATGCCGCCTTCCGGGAAGCCGCCGCTGTCCGCACGGATGATGAGAGCGACCTGGCGCAATCTCCCGGCCAAGCGGCACGAAGCCGGGTGGGAGCCGGGACTGGTGGTGCCGGCCGCCGACGGCAGCCCGTTGCGTACGGATCACTACTTCCCGCGTGCGGAGGGAGACTTCCCCACCCTTGTCGTGCGCTCGCCGTACGGTCGGGGCGTGCCGTGGTCACCCATGTACGGCATGCTCTTCGCCGAACAGGGCTTCCACGTGGTCCTGCAGAGCTGCCGCGGCACCGGCGGCTCGGGGGGCCGGTTCGATCTGTGGCGCAACGAGGCCGCCGACGGTCAGGCCACGGTGACCTGGCTGCGAGAGCAGCCCTGGTTCAACGGAATTCTGGGCACGGTCGGCCCCAGTTACCTGGGTTACGTGCAGTGGGCGCTCGCCCTGGACCCGCCACCGGAGCTGAAGGCGATGGTGGTGCAGGTGGGTCTGCACGATCCCTACGCCCTGTTTCACACCGACGGCGCACTCCGCCTGGAGAACGCCCTCGCTGTCGGTGTCGGCATGACATACCAGCATCGGGGGATCGGCCCCTTGGTGAGGGGGACGCTGCGCCTGCAGCGCCGACTGCGCGCCATCACCACCGCGCAGCCGCTGCGCGGAGCGTACGCGTCCGCACTGGGGGAAGAAGTGCCCTGGCTGGACGACGTGATGACGCACCCCGACGCCAACGACCCGTACTGGCTCGGCGCGTCCCCGGGAGAAGCGGCTTCGCGGCTGAGCGTGCCCACCGCCCTGACCACCGGGTGGTACGACGCGCTGGTCGACCAGACCTTCGAGCAGTACGACAGGCTGCGTCGGGCCGGCTGCGAGACCGCGCTGCTCGTCGGCCCCTGGACACATACCTCCGCGCTTCAACAGGGCTGGCCCGAGGTGTTCGCCGAGAGCCTCGCCTGGCTGCGCGCGCACCTGTGCGCCGACCCCTCCGGCCTGCGCCCCACCGCAGTGCGCGTGCATGTCGGTGGCGACAACGCGTGGCGGGACCTCGACGACTGGCCGCTGACCCCGGCCGCGACGTCATGGTTCCCCGCCCCGGACGGGTATCTGACCCAGCAGGCACCCACGGACAACACACCGCTGAGGTCCTTCCGTTACGACCCGGCCGATCCCACCCCGTCCGTCGGCGGCCCTCTGCTCTTCCGCGGCGCCGGCCCCCGCGACAACAGCGCCCTGGAAGCCCGAGAGGACGTCCTGACATTTACGGGCCCGCCGCTGGCCGAGCCCGTGGACGTCCTCGGCCCGGTCTCCGCGCGGCTGAGCATCGCCACGGACACCGGATACGCCGATGTCTTCACCCGACTGTGCGACGTGGACGCACAAGGCCGTTCACTCAACGTCTGTGACGGACTGGCTCAGCTGCGGACGGTTGAGCAGGAGCCCTCGATGGTCACCGTACCGATGGGCTCGACCGCCCACCGCTTCGCCGCCGGTCACCGTATCCGCTGGCAGATCAGCGGCGGTGCCCATCCGCGCTACGCCCGTAATCCCGGCACCGGGGAGTCGTCGGTCGACGCCATCGACTTCACACCGGTACGCCTCACACTCCACGCGGACTCAGCACTGATGCTTCCCGGGAGCACCCAGGCTGCGCAGCCCTTCGAAGGTGAACAGCCCGACGCATAGACAGCGGGGCGCCACCGGGAAAAAAAGGGATACAGTCCCGGCGCACGACGTCCTCGTCCACCACCTGGTGGCCCTCCGACGGGTTCTGCCGCGGGCGGGCCACCGTGGCGTCCGGGGAGGGCGTCGTCCGCACGGCCGCGGTGTCACCGGCGCCGCAGGTCCGGGCCTCAGAGGCTGCCGGGCGCGTGCGGGTCCTCCCAGCGGGCGGGGCCCGGGAGGCTGAGCAGCCGTATCAGGTGGAGTAATTCCTCGGAGTCGCCGTGGGCTCGCAGCCGGTCAGGGGCGTGGCGGATGAGCCAGGCGGCGAGCTCGGCGCACATCTCATCCCTGTTCTCACGGCTGTGCCACGGGAGTAGATCCCCCAGCAGGCTGTACTCCCACTGCCTTACCGCCTCGGCCAGGTTCTGGTCGGCCACGGGATGACGCAGTTCCGCCCAGACGGTGAGCCACGGACTGATCTCGGCGGACGCCTCGGCGCACAGGGCCAGGACCTCGTACGCCGGCACGGTGGGATCCGGGTCGGTGAGACTGAGAGCCCACCAGGCGTGCAGGAACTCCCGCACCGCTGCGGCTTGCCCGACAGGCCACCGTTGCCAGTGGCCTCGGGCGAATGACCGTCCGGCCTCCTCCATACCGAGTGGTTCGACGAGGCCACGGACAAGTGCCGCGGCGAACTGAGGCAGGATGCGACGCAGCACGGCCGCGTGGTCGGTCCAGTCCGGGGCGTCCCAGGTGCGACGCAGGAGATCGGGCTCCAACTCCACGCCCGGCGCCTTCAACTGCGCGAGTTCCTCTGCGCTGCCCCAGTGACACGGGCAGTTGTACTCGTCGGAACGGGCGGTCATGCCATGGAAGGTGACGGCGAGGCCGTCCAGTGACGCGTTGAGACGGAGTCGAGCGGGAGCCTCGTCACGATTCATCGGGGGCGCACGTCCTTCAGGTACTCCGGAGGGCTTCCGCCGGCCGAAGATTCCTACTCTACGTGGTCTCAATACTGCCTTCGTCGTGGCCTGGCAAGGCGGGAACGTCATCGCCGGACGCCGTGACCGCGGCACTGTTCCTCTGACCCACCGACCCGCTTGGTGATCCCGAGGGGGGCGAACTCGGCGCAATGCGCACCCCATGACACGTACCTCACCCGACTCGGACCACCGTCCGTGCGCAAGATGCCGCCTGCTGCCGGGCTGTGCCAACGTGGAGGGAGCAGCGGCGCAGCCCCGTCGCGCGAGGGCCGGAAATGAGGTGCCGATGGACCCGGTCGATGCCCTGCGGCGGATCGCCTTCCTGCTGGAACGCGACCAGGCTGCCACGTACCGCGTCCAGGCGTTCCGCAAGGCCGCCGCCGCGGTGGGCGCGATGACGGGCGACGAGATCGCGGAACGAGTGGCGTCGGGGTCGCTGGAGTCGGTCAGGGGCATCGGGCCGAAGACGGCACAGGTGGTGCGTGAAGCGCTCGCCGGGGAAGCCCCCGGCTACCTCCAGCGGCTGGAGGCCGCCGCCGCGGCTCCCCTCATGGAAGGGGGTGAAACGCTGCTCGCCCTGCTGCGTGGCGACTGCCATCTGCACTCCGACTGGTCGGACGGCGGAAGTCCGATCGAGGAGATGGGACGGACGGCGATCGAGCTGGGGCACGAGTGGGCGGTCCTCACCGACCACTCACCCCGGCTGACTGTGGCGAACGGACTGTCGCCCGAACGGCTGCGCCGCCAATTGGAGGCCGTGGCCGCACTCAACGAGCAGTGGGCACCGTTCCGGCTGCTCACCGGAATCGAGTGCGACATCCTTCCGGACGGCTCCCTCGACCAGGAGGACCGACTGCTGGAGCAGCTCGATGTGGTGGTCGTGTCCGTGCACTCCAAGCTGCGGATGGACGCACGGGCCATGACGCGCCGACTGGTCGCGGCCGTTCGCCATCCGGAGGCGGACGTACTGGGGCACTGCACGGGCCGTCTGATCACCGGCCGGGGACGCCCGGAGTCGGAGTTCGACGCGGACGAGGTCTTCGCGGCGTGTGCCGAGGCGGGCACCGCGGTGGAGATCAACAGCCGTCCGGAGCGGCTCGATCCGCCGCGGCGTCTGCTGCGGCAGGCCGTCGACGCAGGCGCGCTGTTCGCGATCGACACCGACGCGCACGCGCCAGGACAGCTCGACTGGCAGATCTTCGGCTGTGCCCGGGCAGAGGAGTGCGGGGTGCCCGCCGAACGGGTCATCACGTCGTGGCCGGTGGACGAACTGCTGGCCTGGTCATGACGCCGAGCCCGGTCCGTCCGTGGCGCGGGCGAAGACATGGAGGGCCGATGACTTCGCACCCATGTAGCGGGGCCCCGTGGGCAGAGTGGCGGATGCCGGCTGCCTGTGCGGATCGACGTCCACAGCGATGGAGTAGAGGTTCGCGGCACGGGTGCTCTGCGCACGCCCGCTGCCGTTGACCCTGTCGCCGTGGGCCGCGACCACCGCCTTCTGCGGAACGGCGCTGCTCGCCCGGTCGGGGACGGTGACCGGAGAGGAAACCGTGGTTCCCTCGGGGTAGGTGATTGTCACCGTCCCGGGCAGTCCGCAGGCCGGGGCGTAGGTCGCGGTCATGAGGAGGCCGACACGTGACGCGTTGCCGGACAGCGGAACGACCTGGCCATGGGCGAGGGCGTTGGCCTCGACACCGGCAAGCCCGGCAACCGCCTGGCGGCGCAATCAGGCACGGGACAAAGTCCTGGCCACCAATTGGTCACCCCTGGACGAGGCGATGCGCCAGGAACTCGGCAGCTGGGCGGGCGATGTGACCGGTAGCCTCAGGATGCTGGACCGGTTCACCAACTGGCCCATTCGGCCCCAGCAGATCTGACTGCAGATCAAGAGCCTGGAGGACTTCGCTCCCATCAAGATCAAAAAAGTAGGGAACACGAGGTGACTGCCGAACTCCGGCGGTTGGTGGAGGAACTGCGCTCCACGACCGCGACGCGACATGAGTGGAGCATGCTGAATTCGCTGCCCGCCGGGGCTCCGCCCGAGAGAATCGGAGCCGACCTGCCGGACCGGTACCGGGAGTTCCTCGCGGTATGCGACGGCGCCACCTGCGGAGACGTCACCGTGTTCGACGCCGCGACGGTCGACAGGATGCAGTTCTACGCGGACCCGGTCGACGAGGCCGAGGTCAACCTCGGCCGCGAGGAATGGTTCTGCCCCGGTGTCGTCTCCGACGAACCGTTCTTCGTCAACCGATCGACGGGGGCGGTCTGGAACTTCCCCGACACCGGGGTCGAATGGTGGAAGTCGGCCGTCTTCGAAAGGGCGGCTGACGACTTCACCACGTTCTTCCAGGAGTGGGTGGCAGGGCCGCGCTACATGCACCTCACCGGCTCCCAACCGGAGGAGCAATGGCCTGAACTTCTCAGCGGGCTGGGCCGACTGGGAGGATGAACGACCGGCTGAGGCGCTTGCCCGGGGGGTGACCCGGCCGAGCCCTTTCGTCTGTGCCGACCCCCTCCATGACGATCGAGGCCCTGCGGGCCGTCTTCGCGGTGAGCCGGGTGGTGCACTCCTCACGGTCGGCTCTCCTTGTGGAGAGACCATCTGTGGGTGTCGCCGGGCTTCCCGATCCCTTCCGTGGGTGCGACCGGAATGACCACTGTTCCGCCCGTCGAGCCGCTCTCCGGCCACTACGGCTCACGGGGTCCTCTCGCCACCGGCGGATCCGTCGACCCGACTGACGTATCAGCTCGGGCTACTGCTTCTCGTACATACGCCCGGTCGGCCCCCTGGTGTCACACCTTCGATATGCCCGACATGACAGCCAAAGGGGGGATTAGTACGTTTCGTTACGGATCGGCTGCACGGCCGGCGTCTCTGAGACAGGAAGAAGTGACATGACCACGCGCAAATTCGCCGTGACCGCCGCCGCAGTAGGCGCATCGGTCCTTGCCGTCACCGGCATCACGTATGCCTCGGCCAACGGATCCACCCAGGCCGCCCCGTCCGTCCAGCAGGCCGCCACGGCCGCCCCGTCCGTCCCTCAAGCCGCCCCGGCCGTCCCGAAGTCCGTGCCGGCCGTTCCGAAGTCCGCCCCCGCCGGGACGCTCCCTGATGGGGACAGCGGATACGGGAAGGGGGACGGCGGCCGTGATGACGGCGGTCGCGACGATGGGGGCCGTGATGACGGCGGTCGCGACGATGGGGGCCGTGATGACGGGGGCCGCGACGATGGGGGCCGAGATGACGGGGGCCGTGATGACGGGGGTCGCGGCTACGGGGGTAGCGACCGCGGTTCGGACCGCGGCTACGACCGTGGGGAAGACGGAAGAATCCAATTCAACGATCGGACGTACTCCGCAGCCGTCGACGGCTGCATCACCGCGGCCAGCGGACTGGGCTCAACCAGCTTCAGCATCAGCAACGACAGCTGGAAGACCGTTGAGGTCTACCGCGGGTCCACCTGCGACAACGGCTCTCCGGTTGCCACCGTCGGTCCCCACGGCGCCACCCACGGCGTCGTGACCCCCACGGTCGAGGGGGGCTTGTTCGCCAACAATGGCGTCGTGGGCAGCTTCCGGGTGATCGGTGACCACTACGACAGGTGGTAACAGCGCCACCCGCATCACTTGGAACCCGCGGTCCGTCGGAATCGGTCCGGGGTTTCCGGGAGGTCGGCCAGGGCCAGCAAGGGGCGTCGCGTCGGACAAGGACGCCGCCACCGGGCCCGACCGGCAGCTGGTGCGCCGTCAACTCCGACGCCAGGAACCCCCCGGGGCAGAGCTGGGCAGGTCGATGGCAGAGGGGTGGACAGGCGCTCGAGGCTCCTGGTGGAAGACGTTGCCCGGCAACTCATCCACCGGGAGCCTCGTCACATCCCCCTGGAAAACCCTTGTGTGCACGGCGCGAGGCTCTCCTCGGATCGCGCCGTTTGTCGGCGGCCATCTCCTTCTCGTGCAACTCGGGGCCAGGCGTCCGTCTTCCAGCCGTGCTTCCTCATGTCCGGTCACACGCCGGTCGCGCTGTCGTGGTCGATCGCCCGGAGCAGTTCGGTCGTGACGCCGCGCTCCGCCCCGACTGCGCGGCTGCGGTCGATCGGCCCCTCCGTGTTGCTGATCTCGGGGGGAACGCTGGAGCGTGCAGTCGGTGTGCATCGGGCGCAGCGCGTCGAAGCGGTACGCGTCGTCGGCACGGCCCGGTGTCACCATGCGGGGGCTCCTCTGTGCGTACGGAAGATTGTGAGGCCTGCCCCTGGTCTACCGTCACGCACGGGCTCACCCGGCCATGGGCGCGCGGGTGCCACCCGTACGCAGCAAGTGCGGCCCACCCATTGCCTCGCGTGCGAGGTGAGTACGAGAACCCGTGTGCCGCGTCCGCCCCCAATTGCCGGTCGGTCTGAGTCGACGGATGTCCGACGGCGTCTCGAACCCCTGTGCAACGCGCGCCTTGGAAGCGGCGGCCGCCGCCCGGGCGCGCCTCCGTCCCCCCGCACGCCCGTCCCACGAACAGTCGATCAAGACGAGCGGGCGCCCGGCTCCCGCGCTCCAATGAACTCGTGACCGCGCCCCCAGACGACTGCCTCGCGCGCAATGACTGGCTCTGCGGTGCCTATCTGACCAGCCGTCGCAACATTCTCTGGGACGCCGTCCTCCAGCACCTCCAGCTCACCGCGGTCTCCGTGTGCATCGGACTGCTCCTCGCCCTGCCCCTCGCGCTTGCCGCCCGTCGCCTGCGCTGGGCGGCCGGACCCGTCCTCGGTGTGACGACCATCCTCTACACCGTGCCGTCGCTCGCCATGTTCTCGCTGCTGCTGCCGGTCTACGGACTTTCCGCCTCGCTCGTCGTCGCGGGGCTTGTCCTCTACTCGCTCACCCTTCTCGTACGGAACATCCTCGCCGGACTGCGCGCCGTGCCCGAGGAGACCCGACAGGCCGCGCGCGGCATGGGCTACGGGCCCGTCCGGCTCCTTGTCGCCGTGGAGCTGCCCCTCGCTCTGCCCGCCGCCATGGCCGGGCTGAGGATCGCCACCGTCTCCGCGGTCTCCCTGGTCACCGTCGGTGCGATCGTCGGCTACGGCGGGCTCGGCAATCTCATCTACTCCGGGATGAACACCTACTTCAAGGCCCAGGTGCTCACCGCGTCCGCACTCTGCGTCGTCATCGCCGTCGCCGCCGACCTGCTGCTGCTCGGCGCGCAGCGGCTGCTGACCCCGTGGACCCGTAGGAAGTCGTGAACACCCTCTCCGACACCTGGTCCTGGCTCACCAGCTCCGCCCACTGGACCGGCGACAACGGCATCTGGCACCGGCTCGAACAGCACCTCGTCCTCACCGTCGTCTGCCTGCTGATCAGCTGCCTCATCGCGCTGCCCGCTGCTCTCGTCCTCGGTCATCTCGGCAAGGGCGGGACACTCGCCGTCAATATCTCCAACCTCGGCCGCGCCGTCCCCACCTTCGCCGTCCTGGTCCTGCTGCTCCTCACCCCGATCGGCAGGTACGGCGAGGGGCCGACCGTCGTCGCCCTGGTGCTGTTCGCCGTCCCGCCGCTGCTCACCAATGCGTACGTGGGGGTGCGGGAGGTCGACCGCGATGTCGTACGGGCCGCCCGCGGCATGGGCATGACGGGGCGGCAGCTGCTGCTGCGGGTCGAAGTGCCGCTCGCCCTGCCGTTGATCCTCACCGGTGTACGGATCGCGGCCGTCCAGCTCGTCGCCACCGCCACCCTGGCCGCGCTGGCGGGCGGCGGCGGACTCGGCCGCATCATCACCGCGGGCTTCAACCTCGCCTCCACCCCGCAGGTGGTGGCCGGGGCGATGCTCGTCGCCGTGTTCGCCCTGATCGTCGAAGGGATCTTCGAGCTCGGGCAGCGGCTCGCCCCCGACTGGGTGCGCGGCGAGGAATCCTGATGAGGGACGGCCGGACCGTGCCCGTACTCCTGACGCTGCTGCTGACCGCGTCCGCGTGCACCACCGGGCCCGCCCTGGAGGACCAGGGCGAGGTCACCGCCCCGCCGGGCGACAGCAAGCACCTCACCATCGGATCCGCGGGCTTCACCGAGAGTGACCTGCTCGCCCGGATGTACGCGCTGCTGCTGGACCGGGCCGGCTACTCCACCAAGGTCATCTCCGTCACCAACCGGGAGATCTACGAACCGGCACTGGAGAGCGGCCAGATCGACGTCGTACCGGAGTACGCCGCCACCTTCGCCGACTGGCTGAACGCACAGAAGAACGGCGCCGAAGCCGCCCCCGTCGGCTCTCCCGACCTGGACACCACCATGAAGGCCCTGCGCGCCCTCGCCACGCCCCGCGGCCTCACCGTCCTCGACCCGGGCCGCGCCGTCGACCAGAACGCGTTCGCGGTCACCGCTCCGTACGCGGCGAAGCACCGGCTGAGGACGCTCAGCGATCTGGGCAGGTCAGGGCTTCCCGTACGGCTGGCCGCGGGTGACGAGTGCGTGCAGCGGCCCTACTGCGCTCCGGGACTGAAGAAGTCGTACGGCATCGACATCGTCGCCGTCGATCCCAAGGGCGTCGGCACCACACAGGCGAAACAGGCGGTCCGGAGCGGTCGGGACCAGATGGTCCTGACCACCACCACCGATGCCACCCTCGACACCTTCGGGCTGGTTCTGCTCGCCGACGACAAGCATCTGCAGAACGCCGACTACCTCGTCCCTGTCGTCAACCGGTCCCGGGCGGGAAGCCCGGGCGTACGCGACGCACTGGACCGGCTCAACACCGTGTTGACGACCGCGGATCTCGCCCGGATGAACGAGCAGGTGGACAGCTGGCGGCGGCTCCCCGACGACGTCGCGCGGAACTACCTGGAGTCCAAGAAGCTCATTCCGGGCAGCTGAGCGGCGTGCGCGTACCTACCAGGGGAGTTCCGCGATCCGCGCGGTGATCCGCTCGCGGTCCCCCCACAGGTTCTGCCCGGACAGATGGGAGGCCGTGAGCTGCAGACCCTGGGTGGGTGATGGGGGAATTCGCTGGGTAGCAAGCGCTTTCTACCGTGGAAGCCCAGCTTTCGCGGGGAGGCGGGTCAAGGGATCTTCGCACCGGGCGTCGGGCGTACCTGATCAACGCGGGGCCCGGCGGATCGGTCGCACCGGCCCACCGGTCCGTCAGGCGTCCGCCACCGAGTCGAACTGCACCTCGTCGCGCCCCACTCCCCGCGCGTCCGCGTCCACCGACCGGCGCAGCGCCTCGTGGAGTTTCGCCGGAGTCAGGACGCCGAGGAAACGCGACCCGTCCAGCACCGCCACCCACCCGGCGTCGTGCTGCAGCATCTCGCTGAATGCCTGCTTCAGCGGGGCCCCGACCGGTACCCACGCATCCATCCGGCGCGCCAGTTCGCCGACCGTGCCGTGTTCCCCGGCGATCCGCAGTGCGTCCGCCGGCACCCAGCCGTGCAGTTCACCCTCGGCGCCGAGCACGACCGCCCAGCGGGCCCCCGCGCCGTTCAGCCGGGCCGCCGCCGAGCGTACGGGCTCGTCGAGCCGGGCGATCGGCGGCTCCTCCAGGTCGTCCCGCTCGATCGTGGTGACCGACAGCCGTTTCAGTCCACGGTCCGCGCCGACGAATTGGGCCACGTAAGGCGTCGCCGGTGTGCCGAGCACGGTGGCCGGCTTGTCGAACTGCTCGATGCGCCCCTCCCCGTACACCGCGATCCGGTCGCCCATCCGGACCGCTTCCTCGATGTCATGGGTGACCATCAGGACCGTCTTCCTGAAGGCCGCCTGCAGGCTCAGGAACTCGTTCTGCAACCGCTCCCGCACCACCGGGTCGACCGCACCGAACGGTTCGTCCATCAGCAGCACCGGCGGATCGGCGGCCAGCGCCCGTGCGACACCCACCCGTTGGCGCTGGCCGCCGGAGAGTTGGGCGGGGTACCGGGAGCCGTACGTCTTCGGGTCGAGTCCCACCAGATCCAGCAGTTCCGCCGCCCGCTCCCGGGCCCTGCCCCGCTTCCAGCCGACCAGGGAGGGAACGGTCGCGGTGTTGTCGAGGATCGTCCGGTGCGGGAAGAGGCCGACCTGCTGGATGACATAACCGATCCGGCGGCGCAGTCGCACCGGGTCGATCCCCGCGATGTCCTCGCCGTCCACCAGGATCCGGCCCGAGGTCGGCTCGATCAGCCGGTTCACCATCATCATCGTGGTGGTCTTGCCGCAGCCCGACGGCCCGACGAGGGTGACGAGTTCCCCCTCGGCGACCTCGAAGGACAACCCGTCGACCGCGGTTGTGCCGTCCGGATAGACCTTGCCGACCTGCTCGAACCGGATCATGGCTGCACGCTAGGAGCCCCCCGGGCGCGTCGCACACGGGCCGGGACTGTCCGAGTCACGGGCGTGTGCTGAACTGTCGGTGATACGTCTGATTCAGGAGCACCTTTTGACCAGTTACCGGCAGCCCGGCGTCGTTCTCACCGACCGCCGTTTCACCGTCCCGCTCGATCACGCCGATCCGGGCGGTGAGCAGATCGAGATCTTCGGCCGGGAGGCCGTCGCGAGCGGCAAGGTCGACGACGAGCTGCCGTGGCTGGTGTACCTGGAGGGCGGACCCGGCTTCGGTGCCCGTCGTTTCGTCGGTACGGAGGCCTGGCTTGGGCGGGCGGTGAAGGAGTTCCGGGTGCTGCTGCTCGACCAGCGCGGCACCGGGCTGTCCACACCGGCCAACCGACAGACCCTTCCGCTGCGCGGCGGCCCACGTGAGCAGGCCGACTATCTCGCCCACTTCCGGTCCGACAACATCGTGCGCGACTGCGAGCTGATCCGGCCGCAGCTGACCGGCGGCGCCCCGTGGACCGTGCTCGGCCAGTCGTTCGGCGGCTTCTGCGCGGTCCGTTATCTGTCGGTTGCCCCCGAGGGGCTCGAGGCCGTCCTGATCACCGGCGGACTGCCCTCGCTCGATGCCCACGCCGACGACGTGTACCGGGCCGCGTACCCGCGGATCGAGCGGAAGGTCGCCGCCCACTACGCCCGCTACCCGCAGGACGTCGAGCGTGCTCGCGAGATCGCCGCGTACCTCCTGGAGCGCCGTCCGGAGAGCGCCGGACACCGCCTGACGCCCGAGGGGTTCCAGTCCCTCGGCATCATGCTGGGCGGCGATGCCGGCAGTCACCAGCTGCACTACCTGCTGGAGAACGCCTTCGTCCGTACGCCGCTGGGCACCGAGCTCTCCGACACCTTCCAGGAGGCCGTGCGCACCGCCAACTCGTTTGCGGGTCACCCGCTGTACGCCCTGATGCACGAGGCGATCTACGGCCAGGGCAACGAGCCCACCGGCTGGTCCGCCGAGCGGGTCCGCGCCGAATTCCCGCAGTTCGACGCCGCCACGGCCCTGGCCGGCGACGCGCCGGTGCTCTTCACCGGCGAGAGCATCCACCCCTGGCACTTCGACGTGGACCCGGCCCTGCGCCCGCTGCGCGAGACCGCCGAACTGCTCGCCTCCCGTACCGACTGGCCCGAGCTGTACGACACCGAGCGGCTCGCCGCCAATGACGTACCGGTGGCCGCGGCCGTCTATCACGACGACATGTACGTCGACACCGAGCACGCGCTGCGCACCGCCGCGGCGATCCGCGGACTGCGCACCTGGGTGACGAACGAGTTCGAGCACGACGGGCTGCGCGCCGGGGGACCGCGGGTGCTCGACCGGCTGCTCGCCCTTGTCCGGGACGAGGTCTGACCTGCTTGTTCACGGCAGGTGCCGGTCACGCGGGTGGCGTGACCGGCACCTGCCGTACGGGTATGCCCGGACCGCTTCAGCCCTGCAGGGCGTCCAGCGTGGCGTCGAAGTCCGCAGCCGAGCGCGGGGCCCGGTTGTGCGGCAGCTTCGACAGGACGGCGGCCATTCCGCAGGTGTTGGTCACCGCGGAGAAGACCAGACCGGAGCCGACGCCGGCCGAAAGCCAGCGCGCGGCCGGGAAACGCCGACCCGCGAGCAGACCGGCCACCACGAGCGAACCGGCGGCGAACCGGACCTGACGCTCCATCGGCCAGGTGGCCCGGGCGCCGGCGGGACGGTCCAGGTCGTGGCCCTCGCCCTCCCATGCCGAGGTGCCGCCGGACAGCGTGACGGCGTCGATGTCCGCCGTGGCGAGAATGTCGCAGGCCCGGGTGGAACGCACGCCGGAGGCGCACACCACGAGCAGGGATCCGCGGGCCGCCGCCGCCTTCAGGGCGGGCAGCGCCTCTTCGAGACGGTCCAGCGGGATGTTCAGCGCGCCGGGCACGTGCCCGGAGGTGTACTCGCCCGGAGCCCGCACGTCGATGACGGTGAACTCCGCGATCCGCGCTGCGGCCTGGGCGGGGGAGAGGGAGGCGGGGCTGGTCACGAGGGATGTTTCCTTTCGTCGCCGGGGCGTACCCCGGACAGGTAGAATACCCCTTGGGGTATTCGGAGGAGGATGTGTGGAAATAGACATGGCGGCCGACGAACTGAAGTCGGTGCTCAACCGCCTTCGCCGGGCTCAGGGCCAGCTTGCCGCGATCATCAGGATGATCGAGGAGGGCCGGGACTGCGAGGATGTCATCACGCAGATGGCAGCTGTTTCGCGCGCGCTCGACCGCGCCGGTTTCGCGATCATCGCGACGGGCCTTCAGCACTGCATGGCCGACGACGGCGCAGAACCGGCCGACCGGGACCAGATGCGCGCCCGGCTGGAGAAGCTCTTCCTCTCGCTGGCCTGAGCCCGGATCCGGGGTCGGTGCCGTGGCTCAGGCCGCGGCATCGACCAGCATGAAGAGCGCCACGGCGAGCAGCGCAGCGCCGAAGATCCGCTGGAGCGCGGCCGTGGACACCTTGGCGGCCAGCCGCTTCCCGTCCCACGCCCCGAGGACCGCCGCCGCCGTGAACGGGGCGATCACCGCCCAGTCCAGCGAGGTGGGTGTGGTGAGGCGGGAAGCCAGGGCGGCCGTGGAGTTCACCGTGATGACGAGCAGGCTGGTGCCGACCGCCGCCGTCATGGGCACGGCGAGGACGGTGACCAGCGCGGGCACGGCGAGAAATCCTCCGCCGACCCCGAGGAACCCGGTCACGACGCCGAGACCGGCCCCGGCGCGGACGACCCGCCCGGTGCCCGTACGGTCGGCGGGGTCCGAGGGGTTCGGCCTGGCCGGAGCCGCCTCGCACCGCGCAGGCGCCCGCGGCCGGATCATCCGCACTGCCGCCACCGCCGCGAGCACCGCGAACGCCGCCGTCAGTACCCCCGCCGGAATCCGGACCGACAGCGCCCCGGCCACCGCCGCCGGCACGATGCCGGCCACCGCGAAGAGGCCGCCGGTCCGCCAGCGGACGTGACCGTCCCTGGCGTGCGCGACCAGCCCGGTCAGGGAGGTCGCGATGACGATGAGCAGAGCTGCGGTGGTGGCCGCGGCCGGGGTGAATCCGAGCAGATAGATCAGCGCGGGAACGGCGAGGACGCTGCCGCCGCCGCCCAGCCCGCCCAGTGCCAGACCGACCACGGCACCGGCGGTCAGGGCCAGGATGAGAGTGCTCATGCGACGGTGCCCGCCGCTCCGTGACGGTTCAGGACAGGCAGCCCCTCGGCCGCCCAGGCGGTCATGCCGCCGGTGACATCGACGGCCTCGGTGCCGCGTCCGGCGAGGATGCGGGCGGCCTGCCGGGACCGGTGGCCGGAACGGCAGATGACCACCACGGAGCGGCCCGCCGCCGAAGCGGGCAGCGACTGCCCGGTGGCCAGCCGGGAGAGCGGCAGATGGACGGCGCCCGGGGCGTGTCCGGCTTTCCACTCGGAGGTTTCGCGTACGTCGAGCAGAACCGCCGCACCATCGGCGGTCCGGCGGAGGGCCTCGGCCGGGGTGACACGGCCGGGGCCGCGCCTGAAGAAGGACATCAGGGATGCACCGGTTGCTGCGGCCACCGCGCGGCCGTCCTCCTCCAGTACGTACGAGGTGTGGTGCGGGGTCTGCCCGGGGGTGGCCATCGCGCGCAGCGTCAGCCCCTCGTCGATCGGGGCGGTGTCCCCGTCGGCGACCGGCGCCCGGTCGACGGAGACCAGTGCGGCGGCGGGCACCAGGTACTGGGCCCCGGTGACACGCGCCAGCTCCAGGCCGCCCGGCACGTAGTCGTTGTGCAGATGTGTCTCCACGACCAGGGCGATCCGCACGCCGCGCCGTGCTGCCGCGGCGATGACCCGGGCGATGTCGCGCGGCGGGTCCACCACCAGCGCGGAGTGCCGGCCCCCCGCCAGATAGCTGCGGTTGCCGAGGCCGGCGGTCTCCAGGGTGCCGACGAAGAACACGGCATGACTCCTTCCGTACAGTTTACCCGGGGGGGTATCTGTCATCAAGGTTAGCACTTATACCCGGGGGGGTATTTCCGGACCCCGGTGTGACGGAGGGAACGACAGACGGCTGTCGCCCGCCGCGCCCTGCCCGGCGGCGCCGCGAGGTGGCCGGCCAACAGCGCGTCACCGCAGGAGCTCGGTCCACAGATCGAGCGGCTGCACGCGAGAGGTGCCGGTGACGGTGTACGCGGCTCCCGACGACCCTGAGCAGATCGAGGGCTATGGCCGTCTGGGCGTCGAACGGCTGCTGTTCTACGTGCCGACGATGCCTGAACGGGAGACGCTGGAGTACCTCGACGGGTTGGCCGAAGTGGCTGCCCGTTACCGCTGAGACGCCGGAAACCACTGCGCCTCGGAATGGAGGACCGATCCGGAGAACCGTGACCACCGGAACTTCCGTGACTGCCGAAAGGAGTGCGATGCCCACTCTGACGAGCGCTGAGGCACGTGAGCGGTTCGCCGCGGCGCGCATCGCCCACCTCGCGACGACCGGCACCGACAGCCGCCCGCACCTGGTGCCGGTGGTGTTCGCCCTGGACGGCGACACGGTGATGCTGGCCGTGGACCACAAACCGAAACGGACGATGCGGCTGAAACGCCTGGCCAACATCGCCGCCAACCCATCGGTCTGTCTGCTCACCGACCACTACGAGGAGGACTGGGAACGACTGTGGTGGGTGCGGGCCGACGGTGAGGCCCGCGTGCTCCCCCCGCCGGACCGCTTCCCCGAGGCCGCCCGCCGGGTCGGCCTGCTCACGGCGAAATACCGGCAGTACGCCGACCGCCCTCCCGACGGACCGATGGTCGAAGTCTCGGTGCTGCGTTGGAGCGGCTGGCGCGCGTCCTGAGCCGCGCGGCCATACGACCGGGCGGTTCTCGGCCAACGTCGTCGCAGGCCGGTGCGGGACCTGCCGACGAGGGTTTCGTGGCCGTGGAGCCTCAGAGCGGCTCCCGGATGTCGCCGGCCGCAGCCGTCACTGTGCCCGCCCCGAGCGCCGCCGGCTCCTCCCGCGCGGTCGGCAGTCGCTCCGGCCTGCGGCCCGCGATCATCAGATCCGCGCCGAGCCGGGCCCGGCGCCGAGGTCGACGGGCTTGCGGTACGCGACTGGCCGGGCACCGCGCTGCGCGGCGTCATCGAGGGCTTCTACGGCACCCCGTGGTCGCACGAGGCCCGACTCGACCAGCTCGACTACTACGGCGAGCACAAGATGAACATCTATGTGTACTCGCCGAAGGACGACGCGTACCTCCGCGAGAAGTGGCGCGACCAGTACCCCGCGGAGCAGCTGGCGCAGATCAAGGAACTGACCGACCGGGCCGTGCAGCGGCACGTCGAGTTCACCTACGCCCTCTCGCCCGGACTCTCCGTCTGCTACAGCTCCGACGCCGACGCCACGGCGCTCGTCGACAAGTTCCAGGCGATCTGGGACATCGGCGTTCGCACCTTCGCGGTCCCGCTCGACGACATCAGCTACACCAACTGGAACTGTGCGGCGGACAAGGCGAAATGGGGGACCGGCGGCGGTGCGGCGGGCGCCGCGCAGGCATATCTGAACAAGGTGAACAAGGAGTTCATCGGCACGCACCCGGGCGCCCAGCCGCTCCAGATGGTGCCCACCGAGTACTACAACGTCTCGACCACGCCCTACAAGAAGGCGCTCGCCGAGCAGCTCGACCCGCATGTCCTCGTCGAGTGGACGGGTGTCGGCGTCATCGCACCGACGATGACCGTTGCCCAGGCCAAGACCGCCCGCACGGTTTTCAACCACCCGATCCTGACCTGGGACAACTACCCGGTCAACGACTACGTCACCAACCGGCTGCTGCTCGGCCCGTTCAACGGCCGGGAGAAGGGGCTGCCGGGGGAGCTGGCCGGGATCACCGCCAACCCGATGATCCAGCCGTACGCCTCCAAGCTCTCGCTCTACACGGTCGCGGACTACTCCTGGAACGACGCCGCGTACGACGAACGGGCCTCGTGGCTGCAGGGGCTCCAGGAGTACGCGGGCGGTGACGCCCGCACCGAGAAGGCGCTGCGTGCCTTCGCCGACATCAACTGCAGCTCGGCCCTGAACAAGCAGGAAGCGCCCGACCTGGCGGGCGAGTTCGCCCGCTACTGGCAGTACGGCGACGCGGCCCGGCTCACCTCGGTACTCCGTGACCTGGGCAACGCCCCGGACCGCCTGCGCGGCAGTCTCCCGGACCGCGGCTTCATCGACGACTCGGGCCCCTGGCTGGACGCCACCGAGTCCTGGGCGACCGCGACCCGGACGGCGCTGCGCATGGTCGAGGCGGCCCGCGCCGGAAAGGGCGCGCAGGCGTGGGAGCTCCGCCAGCAGCTGCCCGCACTCGTCGCCGAGGCGCAGTCCTTCACCTACACGGGATTCGACGGCCGCAAGGTGCCGGTCACCGTCGGCAACGGGGTGCTGGACGGATTCATCGACAAGGCCACCGCCGAGCACGACCGGATCATCGGTGTGAGCGGCAGGCCCACGGCATCGACCAGCCTCGGTACGTACCAGACCAACACCGTCGCCCGGATGATCGACGGCGACGACTCGACGTACTTCTGGAGCAGCGGTGCGCCCGCCGCCGGTGATCAGGTCACCGTCGACCTGGGCCGCGTAAGGGAGATCGGCGGCATCAGCCTGCCCATGGCCAAGCCGGGAAGCACCGACGACTACCTCCACGACGGGGTGCTGGAGTACTCCGCCGAAGGGCAGACCTGGCAGCAGCTCACCGCCTTCTCCGGGAAGCCGGACGTCACCGCGACCGCCCCCGCCGGGACGAAGGCCCGCTATGTGCGGGCGCGGGCGACCGCGGGCCAGACGAACTGTGCGGTGACCGGCGGACCGTCCGCCGCCGCCGGATCCGCCCTGCGTTCGGCGGCCGACGGTGACCTCGGCACCGTCTACCGGGCGGCGCGCGCGCCCGAGGCCGGTGAGGCGCTGGAGCTGGGGCTCGGCTCCGCGCGCTCCGTCGGGTCCGTCACCGTCCTGCAGCCGGCCGGGTCCAACGCCCTCGCGGACATCCAGCTGCGGGGCACCGACGGGACCTGGAGGACCGTCGGTGCGCTCGACGGTCCGTACACCAGGGTGACTCCGGCCGACCGGACGGCCGATGCGGTACGTCTCGCCTGGCGCGCCTGGCGCGCCGGGTCCGCAGCACCGCAGATCGCCGAGCTGGTGGTCGGTTGAACCGGTAGGGGCCGTCTCGGAGGCCCATGACCCCGGCCGACCCTGCTCCGGCCGGCCGCGCGCCCGGCATGCCCGTACCTCCCGGGGCGTGCCGGGCGCGCGGTCATCTCTCGGTCCGGTCGAAACGGTCCAGGGCGGGTTGTTCCCAGAGAGGCAAGCGACCGCTTAGTATGCCCGAGAGCAGTGGTAATGCCGACAGTGTTGTGGAGGCCCCTCATGCAGGCATGGCGAGTGCACCGGAACGGTGAGCCGAACGAGGTGATGCGGCTCGAAGAGGCGGACCGGCCCACGCCCGGCGACGGGCAGGTGCTCATCGAGGTGCTCGCGGCGAACATCAATTTCCCCGACGCACTGCTCTGCCGCGGCCAGTACCAGGTACGGCCGCCGCTGCCGTTCACCCCGGGCGTGGAGATCTGCGGTGAGACGCCGGACGGACGCCGGGTGCTCGCCACCCCCGCCCTGCCGAACGGCGGCTTCGCCGAGTACGTCGTCGCCGACGAGGCGGCGCTCCTGCCGGCCCCGGACGCCCTGGACGACGCCGAGGCGGCTGCCCTGCACATCGGCTATCAGACGGGCTGGTTCGGACTGCACCGCCGGGCGCACCTCCGGGCGGGCGAGACTCTTCTCGTGCACGCCGCGGCGGGCGGAGTCGGCAGCGCGGCGGTCCAGCTCGGCAAGGCCGCCGGGGCCAAGGTCATCGGTGTCGTCGGCGGCCCCGAGAAGGCCAAGGCCGCCCATGAGCTCGGCTGCGACCTGGTCATCGACCGGCGCACCGAGGACATGGTCGCAGCGGTCAAGGAGTTCACCGGCGGACGCGGGGCCGATGTCGTCTACGACCCGGTCGGCGGCGACGCGTACGCCAAGTCCGTCAAGTGCGTCGCCTTCGAGGGCCGGGTGATCGTCGTCGGATTCGCGAGCGGCGGCATTCCCACTCCTGCGCTCAACCACGCCCTCGTCAAGAACTACTCGATCGTCGGACTCCACTGGGGTCTGTACAACACCAAGGACCCGGCAGCGGTGCGCGCCTGTCACGAGGAGCTCACCGCGCTCGCGGCGCAGGGCGTCATCAAGCCACTGATCAGCGAGCGTGTCGCACTCGACGCGGCGGCCGCCGCCGTTCAGCGTGTCGCCGACGGCACGAGCACCGGCCGGATCGTCGTCCTTCCGGGGGGTGCCCGATGACGACCGCCGACGCGGCCGAACTCCGGCGCCTCACCCGCGAACTGCTCACTGCCCACCCCCCGGCCACCACCGACCGGACCGACTTCCTGAAGGCCCGCTTCGACGCCGGACTCGCCTGGGTCCACTACCCGGCCGGGCTGGGCGGACTCGACGCACCGCGCTCGCTGCAGCCCGTTGTCGACGCCGAACTCGCTGCCGCGGGAGCCCCCGACAACGACCCGCGCCGCATCGGCATCGGCCTGGGCATGGCGGCCCCCACCATCCTGGGTTTCGGCACCGACGAGCAGAAGCAGCGCTTCCTGCGACCCCTGTGGGTAGGCGAGGAGGTGTGGTGCCAGCTCTTCAGTGAACCGGGCGCCGGGTCCGACCTGGCGGCGCTCGGCACCCGCGCCGTCCGGGACGGCGAGTACTGGGTGGTCGACGGGCAGAAGGTCTGGACGTCCAGCGCACATGTGGCCCGCTGGGCGATCCTCATCGCCCGCTCCGACCCGGACCTGCCCAAGCACCGTGGCATCAGCTACTTCATCTGCGACATGACCGACCCGGGCGTCGAGGTGCGGCCGCTGCGTCAGATCACCGGCGAGGCCGAGTTCAACGAGGTCTTCCTCACCGGCGTACGCATCCCCGACAGCAGGCGGCTCGGACCGGTCGGCGACGGCTGGAAGGTCGCCCGGACCACCCTGATGAACGAGCGTGTCTCGATCGGTGGATCCCGTATCCCACGCGAGGGCGGCATGATCGGCCCCGTCGCCAGGACCTGGCGCGAACATCCCGAACTGCGCACCCACGATCTCCACCAGCGCCTGCTCACCCTCTGGGTCGAGGCCGAGGTCGCCCGGCTCGCCGGTGAGCGGCTGCGCCAGCAACTCGTCGCCGGACAGCCGGGCCCCGAGGGCTCCGGCATGAAGCTCGCCTTTGCCCGTCTCAACCAGGAGATCAGCGGCCTGGAGGTCGAACTCCGCGGCGAGGAGGGGCTGTTGTACGACGACTGGACCATGCGCCGCCCTGAGCTGGTCGACTTCACCGGACGCGATGCGGGCTACCGCTATCTGCGGTCCAAGGGCAACTCGATCGAGGGCGGTACGAGCGAGGTACTGCTGAACATCGTCGCCGAACGCGTCCTCGGACTGCCCGCCGAGCCGCGCAACGACAAGGACGTCGCCTGGAAGGACCTGTCCCGATGACAGCGCAGACCGAAGAGACCCTGGCGCCCGATCTGCTGTACTCGGAGGCCGAGGACGATCTGCGGGCCGCCGTACGGTCGTTGCTGGCCGACCGGGCCGACGCGCCGACGGTGATCGCCCGTATCGAGTCCGACACGCCGTACGACGCGCAGCTCTGGAAGGCCCTCGGCGCGGACATCGGCGCCGCGGGGCTGCTCGTGCCGGAGAAGCTCGGCGGTCAGGGTGCAAGCCATCGCGAGGCTGCGGTGGTCCTGGAGGAGCTGGGCCGCAGCGTCGCCCCCGCCCCCTATCTGACCAGCGCGGTCGTCGCCACCGAGACGCTCCTCGCACTGGGGACGGAGGACGGACCGGTCGGCGAACTCCTCGGCGAGCTGGCGGCGGGCCGCAAGGTCGCGGTCCTCGCCGTGCCGTTCTCCGCAACGGCCGGGACCGTGACGGTGACCGGCACCCTGGACGGGACCGTCACGGCGGCCGCCGACGCGGCCGCGGCCGATCTGCTGCTCGTGCCGACCAGCGACGGCCTGTACGCGGTCGAGGCCGGTGCCACGGGCGTCACCGTCGAGCCGCTCGTCGCGCTCGATCCGACCCGCCCGCTCGCCACCGTCACCCTCACCGCAGCCACCGGCACCCGCCTCGCGGACGCCGAGGCCGCACGCCCCGCCGTACGCCAGGGGCTGCTCGCCGGTGCCGGACTGCTCGCCTCCGAGCAGCTCGGTCTCGCCGAATGGTGCCTGACCGAGACGGTCCGGTACACCCGCGAAAGGCACCAGTTCAACCGGCCCGTCGGCTCGTTCCAGGCGCTCAAGCACCGGATGGCGGAGCTCTGGCTCCAGGTCGTCTCGGCCCGCGCCGCCGCGCGCAACGCCGCGGATGCCCTGGCGTCCGGCAGCCCCGACACGCCGCTGGCGGTGGCCGTGGCGCAGGCGTATTGCTCCGGGGTCGCGGTCCGTGCGGCGGAGGAGTGCATCCAGTTGCACGGCGGCATCGGCATGACGTGGGAGCACCCCGCGCATCTGTATCTGAAGCGGGCCAAGGCCGACTCGATCGCGTACGGCACGGCGGGGCGCCATCGTGAGGCCATCGCCGAGCTGGTGGAGCTGCCCGCACCGTAGAGCAACTGCCTCGCGAACAAAGGGACGTGGGGCGGGGTTGCCTGGCAGCCCCGCCCCTTCGTCGTTCCCGGCGGGCGGTTCCTGGTCGTCCCTGCCCGGTGGCAGCGCCGAGGCGCAGCTGAACCTGTGGAGCTGCAACGGCGGCAACCAGAACCGCGGCGGCGCCAATCCGTGCTGGACGAACCCGGCCCGGCCGGGGAACACCAGTCGACGGGCGGACGACGCCCGGATCAACTCTTGGCAGGTACCTGCCCGGCGGAGGTGCCCCGGACCCATACTCGGTCGGGTCCGCCCGTCCGGTCCGCACCCTGATCCCAGGAGAACCCATGGCGTTCCCGACCCGCCGCCGCGTCGTCACCACCGCCCTTGCCACGGTCGCCGCAGGCGCAGCCATACCCCTCCAGTCGGCCGCGGCCGCGGAGCCCGCCGCAGTCGCCCGCCATCACCCCCGCCCCCTCCGGCAGGCCCACGCGCACAACGACTACCTGCACACGCACCCCCTCCACGATGCGCTCTCCCACAGGTTCACCAGCGTCGAAGCGGACATCTTTCTCGTGGACGGAGAACTCCTCGTCGCCCATGAGGCCTCCGGTCTCGACCCCGCCCGCACCCTCGCGTCGCTCTACCTCGACCCGCTGCTGGCCAGGGTCAGGGCCAACCACGGAGCCGTGTACCCCGGCCACCGCGACCCCGTACAGCTGCTCATCGACATCAAGACGGACGGCGCCGCCGCCTACCTCGAACTCGACCGGCAGCTCCAGCGCTACCGCCGGATGCTGACCTCCTACCACGAGGGCCGGGTCCGCGCAGGCGCAGTCACCCCCGTCATATCGGGCGACCGGGCCGCCCGCGTCCCCCTGGAGGCGCAGCGCACCCGCCTCGCTTTCTACGACGGCCGGCTGGACGACCTCGGCACCGCGGCAACCGCCTCGTTCATCCCGCTCATCAGCAGCAACTGGACCCAGAGCTTCAGCTGGCGGGGCGCGGGCGCCTTCCCCACCGCGGAACGGGACAGGCTCCGCGCCCTCGTCACCGCCGCCCATCGCGAGGGCCGGCGTGTGCGCTTCTGGGCCACGCCCGACGTGGCGGGCCCCGAACGGGACGCCGTCTGGTCCGAATTGCTGGCCGCCGGGGTCGACCACCTCAACACGGACGACCTGGCGGGGCTGGAGCTCTTCCTCCGTGCGAAGGGCAGGGGTGCCCGGGGCGGCATCTGACAGGCCGTACGGCCCGAGGTGGTGACAGCCAGTCAACACCCGGATGGCGGACATGCCAGTCCGCCGGATGGTCCCTCCGCTACGCCACACTGGCGGCCGAATGCCGCATTCCGGCGCGGCGGAGGAGGTTGGCCATGGCCATTTCGATCTCACTGGTGCTGCTTCTGCTGATGCTTGCGGTGCTTTTTCTCCGCAACGGCGGACTGAAACCCTCGCATGCGATCGTCTGCGCGATGCTCGGATTCTTCCTTGCGGGTACGAGTATGGGGCCGACGATCCAGGAGGGACTGACGGCCACGGCGAATGTTGTCAGCAGCCTCCAGCCCTGACGCGGCCGATCCAGGTCCAGCCCTTGTGTTCACGGACGCCCTGCCACACCAGCCCGGCGCCACCGATCTCGAACAGGGCGGCCAGGATGAACAGGGCAATGGAGCGAGCGACAGTCATAGGCGTGGACCGGACGCTACCGACGGGCCTGACCGGTGATCTTCACCGGGTCGTCTGCTGCCTGGCAGCCGCATCCGCCTTGCCCGGCGGTGAAGGCGGCGCAGGAGCGCCGGCGCCGGGAGTACCACCAGGTGCCGACGGCCAGCGCGGCCAGAGCCAGGGCGAGAGCGGGCAGCCACCCCACCACGGCGGAGGCTCCGGCGCCGACGACGCCTGCAGCGATCAGAACAGGCAGCAGGCAGCACGCCACGCAGGCCAGCCCGGCCAGGGACGCGAGGGCCTTCGGGGTGCGTTGCTTGGGACGCGGGTCAGCAGCACGGTCCGGCATGGCGTTTCTCCTCAGCGAGGTCGGTGAAGGGGATGGGACAGCAGGCGCTCTCAGCACAGACGGTCAGGTCGTCGCATCCGGCCTCGACGGCCTCGACGGCCGCGACCAGCGCGGTGCGGATGGTGGTCAGGTCCGCGATCTTCGCGTCGACCTCGGCGAGCTTGGCGGCCGCGCGTTCCTGCAAGCCCGCGATGGGGCGGCCGTGGCGGTGCCGCCCGGCCTCCAGCAGCTCGGCGAACTCATCCAGGGTGAACCCCAGACGCTGGGCTGCCTTGATCACCCGCAGCACGGTCACTGACTCACCCCCGTACAGGCGGTGACCACCCAGGCTGCGCTCCGGCTCCGGCAGCAGGCCGCGCTGCTCGTAGTAGCGCAGGGTCTGGACGTTCACCCCGGCCGCCTCAGCCACCTGGCCACTGCGCAGCGCACCGGCGGGGGTCAGCGCACGGTGGGGCTGCGGCGTTCGACGAGGACCACGTCGCGCCACTTCCCGTGGTGGCGGCCGATGCGCTCGCGGGTGCCGATGACGCGGAACCCGGCCCGGGTGTGCAGGGCGAGGCTGGCGGTGTTCTCCGGGAAGATCCCGGACTGCACCGTCCAGATGCCCGCGGCCTCGGTCGAAGCCAGTAGCGCGGTCAGCAGCGCCAGGCCGACGCCACGGCCACGGACTGCGGGGTGGACGTAGACGGAGTGCTCCACGACGCCGGCGTACGCGCACCGGTCGGAGACCGGCACCACGGTGGCCCAGCCCAGCACCCGGCCGCCGTCATCGAGGGCGACCAGGCGGTGCTCGGGCAGCTTGGCGGCGTCGAAAGCCTCCCAGACCGGGGCGCTTGTCTCGAAGGTGGCGTCGCCCTCGTCGATGCCGAGCTGGTAGACCGCCAGGACCTGCTCGGCGTGCTCGGGCCGCATCGCCGTGACGTGCACGCCGGTCGCGGCGGCGGTCATTCCCCCGCCCGGACGCCGAGCTCGGCGAGCAGGCCGCGGATGCGCCGTTCGATCTCATCCCGGATCGGCCGGACGGCCGCCACACCCTGCCCGGCGGGGTCCTCCAGCTTCCAGTCCAGGTACCGCTTGCCGGGAAAGTACGGGCAGGCGTCCCCGCAGCCCATCGTGATCACCACGTCGGAGGACTGCACCGCTTCGACGGTGAGGACCTTGGGAGTCTCGGCAGTGATGTCGATGCCGACCTCGCGCATGGCCTCCACCACGGCCGGGTTCACGGCGTCCGCAGGGGCGGAGCCGGCCGAGCGGACCTGGACCCGGTCCCCGGCGAGGTGGGTGAGAAACGCTGCGCCCATCTGGGAGCGGCCGGCGTTGTGCACGCAGACAAACAACACGGACGGGGCGGGAGTGCTCATGAGGTCAGGGCGCTTTCTTCAGCAGGTCGGGCGGGTTCGGCGGGCTGCTGCCCGCGGTGCGGGACGACTGCCTCGTCCCCGGTTGCGGGGGCCGGGCGGCCGAAGCAGGCGGCGACCAGGGCCAGGCCGAGGACGGCGCCGATCAGTTGGGCGGCGAGGAACGGGGCGACGGAGGTTGGGGCGATCCCGGCGAAGGTGTCGGTGAACGCGCGGCCGATGGTCACCGCCGGGTTGGCGAAGGATGTGGAGGAGGTGAACCAGTACGCCGCCCCGATGTAGGAGGCGACCGCGACCGGGGCGAGGTGCGCGCGGCCGGTGCGGGCCAGACCGAAGATGAGCCAGACCAGCCCGGCGGTGGCCACCACCTCTCCCAGCCACAGGTGACCGGCCGCCCGGTCGTGGGTGGAGAAGTGCACCAGCGGCCTGGTGAACATCGCGTCCGCGAGCACCGCGCCGCCGATCGCCCCGGCAATCTGCGCCGGTACGTACGCGGCGACATCGCGCAGGCCGGGGCCGTCGCCGGTCCGGCGGCCGGTGAACCAGGCGGCCAGGGTGACCGCCGGGTTGAAGTGCGCCCCGGACACCGGGCCGAGGAACGCGATCAGCACGCCCAGGCCGAAGACGGTGGCCAGCGAGTTGGCCAGCAGTTGTACCCCAACGTCGCGGGTGAGCTCGGTGGCCTGGATGCCGGAGCCGACCACAACCGCGACCAGCGCGGCCGTGCCGAGCCCCTCGACAGCAGCCCGCCGGGCCAGCGGCGCCCCGGCGCTCACGCGAGGGCCTTCGCGGGCACGGCGGAGATCTGGAGCAGGGCGGACAGCTTGGCCAGGGCCTCGGGCAGCACCCAGTAGTACACCCAGGTCCCGCGCCGCTCCGAGCCGACCAGACCGGCCTCCCGCAGCACCTTCAGGTGGTGGGAGATCGTCGGCTGCGAGACGTCGAACGGGCCGGTCAGGTCGCACACGCACGCCTCGCCGCCTTCGCGAGAGGCGATCAGCGACAGCAGCCGCAGCCGGACGGGGTCCGACAGCGCCTTGAACATCCGCGACAGCTCCGCCGCGGACTCCTCACCCAGCGGCTCGCGGACCATCGGCACGCAGCACACCTCGTCCTGCCCGAGCACCGGCAGACCAGATTGTTTCGACATACCTCTATGTTGACAGCCATCTAAGCCGGTGCCAAGGTCGACTGTATCGACAGATGTCGAAACAAGCTGCTTCCTGATGGGAGACCGCCATGTCCCGTGTCCAGCTCGCCCTCCGCGTCGCCGACCTGGAAGGCTCGATCGCCTTCTACTCCAAGCTGTTCAACGCCGAGCCCGCCAAGCGCCGCCCGGGTTACGCCAACTTCGCCATCGTCGAGCCCCCGCTCAAGCTCGTCCTGATCGAGGGCGAGTCGGGCGAGGAGACCCGCCTGGACCACCTCGGCGTCGAGGTCGCCTCCACCGAGGAGGTCACCGCGGCCACCGAGCGGCTGAAGGAGGCGGGCCTGGCCACGTTCGAGGAGAACGACACCTCCTGCTGTTACGCCCTGCAGGACAAGGTGTGGGTCACCGGCCCCGGCAAGGAGCCGTGGGAGGTCTACGTGGTCAAGGCCGACGCCGACACCCTCGGCAAAAGCGCCGTGGACGCCCCGGAGGCGAGCTGCGGCACCACCGCCTGCTGCACCCCCGACAAACAGGCCGCCGACCCGGCCCAGACCCCGGCCGAGGCCAAGGCAGCCGCCGGGTGCGTCTGCGGCAGCTGACCCGAATCGTCAGCTACCCTCCTCCGCCTCGGCCGCCCGCGGGTCATGCAGGGGCCGCAGCCCCCCGCCCGCCGGGGTGGAGGCGCGGAAGCTGTAGCGGCCTACTGGCGCAGAGCACTTGTTCCGCAGCTGTCGTATTCCTGAGCAAGAAGGTCCGGCCGTGCTGACCCTGCTGTCCTGGCCCGGCACCTTCGGCGGTTCCGGGCGCTTGCCGGCGCCGTATGACTCCGTCACTGTGGGTGTCGTCGCGCTCATCGTGTTCGCATGGGCGGTGCGCTCGGGCGTCGACCATCTGCGGACCACTCCGACCGCTCCGACCGCGGCGCCGTCCGTCTGAGCGGATCACGATGCGCCGTACCCCCTGTGTGCCGACCTGACTGACAAGGGGCGCCCTTCCCCTGTCCGCGCGACGGACGACACGACGCGGCCGGCCGGCGGGGGACAGGCGCGAGCCCGCCGCACCACCATGCAGCACTCCCGTGCAGAGCAGGGCTCCCCGCACCGGCAGCCGTGCTCCCGCTCCCCGTACCGTGGCGCTCACCTCGTCATCTCGCCTACAGGAGTACGCATGAGCTTCGATGTCGACGCCGTCCGCGCCCAGTTCCCCGCCCTGAAGTCGGGCTCCGCCCGCTTCGACGCCCCCGGCGGCACCCAGACACCGCAACCGGTGATCGACGCCATCGCGGACGCACTGGCCAATCCGCTGGCCAACCGGGGCCTTACCACCGAGGGCGAGCGCAACGCGGAGGCTGTTGTGACCGGCGCCCGCCGCGCGCTGGCCGACCTGCTGGGCGCCGATCCGCGGGGCATCGTCTTCGGTCGCAGCTCCACCCAGCTCGCCTACGACCTGTCGCGCACCCTCGCCAAGAACTGGGGCCCCGGCGACGAGGTGGTCGTCAGCCGGCTCGACCACGACTCCAATATCCGCCCCTGGATCCAGGCTGCCGAGACTGTGGGCGCCGCCGTCCGCTGGGCAGACTTCGACCCGGCCACCGGTGAGTTGACCACCGACGACATCGCGCAGGTGCTCTCCGCGCGCACCCGCTTGGTCGCCATCACTGCAGCGTCCAACCTGATCGGCACCCGCCCCGACATCCCGGCTGTCGCCGACCTTGTACACCGGGCCGGAGCACTGCTGCATGTGGACGCGGTGCACTACGCCTCGCACGCCGCTGTCGACCTGCCCGGCCTCGGCGCGGATTTCCTGGTCTGCTCGCCGTACAAATTCCTCGGCCCGCACCTCGGTGTGCTGGCGAGCCGCCCCGAGCTGCTGGAGACGCTGCGGCCGGACAAGCTCCTTCCCTCCACCGACGCGGTTCCCGAGCGCTTCGAACTGGGCACGCTGCCCTACGAGTTGCTCTCCGGTGCCCGCGCGGCAGTGGACTTCCTCGCCGGACTGGCCCCCAGCACCGACGGCACTCGCCGGGAACGGCTGCTCGCCGGCTTCGAGGCGATCGAGACCCACGAGGACGCCCTGCGGGCCCGTATTGAGCAAGGACTGGCCGCCCTCGGCGGTGTCACGGTGCACTCCCGGGCCGCCCACCGCACGCCGACCCTGTTGCTCACCCTGGCGGACCGAAGCGCCACCGTCGCCTCGCGATATCTGGCGGAGCGAGGTGTCGACGCTCCCGCCGGCTCGTTCTACGCGCTGGAGGCATCCCGCAGGCTCGGACTGGGCGACGAGGGCGGACTGCGGATCGGTCTGGCCCCCTACAACAGCGCCGAGGACGTCGACCGGCTGCTGGACGCCCTGTCCGGCTTCCTGGACACCTCGCCCGCCACCGGCTGACGCGGGCGGCCCACTCGCGAGGTGCTGGTGTGCGGTGGGTGTCCTGGCGCCGGGCCGTTGCCGACGGCGCGACGAGACGGGCGGCGTCGTCGGCCAGGGCCCTGCCATGCGGGGCCGGGCCTTCGAGCAGGAGAACATCACATGGGCCGAGCGGGCCCTGCGCGCCCTGGAACAGCGCACCGGCGTGTCCCGTTAGGTGGTGGCGGCAGCGACGACCGGCGGAGCAGTCATCCCGGGCGCGCCGCACGCCACACGCCGAGGTCCTGTGCGGCGGCGTCGAGCAGGCGGCCGGGGTGCGCGGTTTGCCCGGCCGGTGCAACGGCCCGGATCCGTCGTCATTCCCCACGCCGCCGGTCCGCCGACGGCTGATCGAGGTGGCGCGCTCCTGGTGGGCCTGGGCTGCTACCGTTGGTCGGATCCCATCATCTTCATTTGCCCGTTCTTGCGGTTTGCCGGCTTCTCCGCCTGCCGGGAATTCCTCGATACGTGCCGCACATCGAGGAAGGCTCGTCATGAAGCACCCAGCTCGCACGGACACCACGCAGGGCGAGTTCGCCCTGCCGGAGACGATCACCCCGGCCCTGCCGGCGGCCGCGTCGTTCGCCGACCTGGATCTTCCGCCCGCCCTGCTGAAGACGCTCACCGGCCTCGGCGTGAACCACCCGTTCCCGATCCAGGCGGCCACGCTGCCCAATTCCCTCGCGGGCCGGGACGTCCTGGGCCGGGGCCGCACCGGATCGGGCAAGACCCTCGCTTTCGGTCTGGCGCTGCTCACGCGGATCGCAGGCCGGCGCGCGGAGCCGAAACGGCCGCTCGGGCTGATCCTCGTACCGACGCGGGAGCTGGCCCAGCAGGTCGGCGAGGCGCTCACGCCGTACGCCCGGGAGCTGAAGCTGCGGATGGTCACGGTGGTCGGCGGCATTTCGATCGGCAGGCAGGCCGGCGAACTGCGGGCCGGGGCCGAGGTCGTTGTTGCGACGCCCGGACGCCTGCACGACCTCATCGGGCGCAAGGACTGTCGCCTGGACCGGGTGCGCATCACCGTCCTGGACGAGGCCGACCAGATGTGTGACATGGGCTTCCTGCCCCAGGTCACCGAACTGCTCGACCAGGTGCGACCCGACGGCCAGCGGATGCTGTTCTCGGCCACCTTGGACCGCGACGTCGACCTCCTGGTCCGCCGCTACCTCCACGACCCGGTGGTCCACTCGGTCGACCCGTCGGCAGGGGCGGTCACGACGATGGAACACCATGTACTGACCGTCCACGGCGCCGACCGGTACGCCGTCACGACCGAGATCGCGGCCCGGGACGGACGGGTGCTCCTGTTCCTGGACACCAAGCACGCGGTCGACCAGTTGACCAAGCACCTGCGGGCCAGCGGTGTCCGCGCCGCCGCGCTGCACAGCGGCAAGTCCCAGCCCCAGCGCACGCGCACCCTCGCACAGTTCAAGAACGGTCAGGTCACCGCACTGGTGGCCACCAATGTCGCGGCCCGGGGCCTGCACGTGGACGACCTCGACCTGGTGGTCAACGTCGATCCGCCCAGCGACCACAAGGACTATCTGCACCGTGCCGGGCGCACCGCCCGTGCCGGTGAATCCGGCAGCGTCGTCACCCTGGTCCTCTCGAACCAGCGCCGCGACATGAGCCGGCTGATGGCCGACGCCGGTATTACGCCGAAGATCGCCAAGGTGCGCTCCGGTGAGGCGGAACTGAGCCGGATCACCGGTGCCCGTGTCCCGTCCGGCCTTCCTCTCGACGGCGGTCCAGCCGCGGCGCGTCCCGCCGGCGGCCACGCGCCGTTCCGTGGCATGGGCACGGCCCGGGGTGATTCCGGGCGCGCCGGTGGCGGGTCCCGCCGCGGAGGCGAGGCCCGCAAGATGGCCGAGGCCCGCAAAGCCGCACGGGTGCGCCGCGGCTCGTAGCGGGGCCGGGACCGGGGAGCGGAGGGACCGCGGACAACGACCGGCTGCATGCGCGCACCGAGCCCGGCGGAACATCGAGGCGTTCCGGCCGGTCCTGAGCCACGTTCCGTCCCGACCGGCACGGGCGTGCCGGAGGTGCTCATGCTGCCAGAGGCCGGTCCCCTGGCGTGATGGGAGCCGGCAGCACGGTGGAGCCACTCAGGAACCGGTCCGTCGCGGCCGCGGCGGACCGGCCCTCCGCGATGGCCCACACCACGAGGGACTGGCCACGTCCCGCGTCACCGGCGATGAAGATCCCGTCCATCCTGGTGCGGACCGTCTGCTCGACCGTCTCGGCAGCGAAAGCGGCATCCCGGGCGAAGTTCCCCCGGTCGTCCAGGGTGAGCCCGAGTTGCTTCATGAGACCGGTGCCCCGTTCGGGACCGTGGAAGCCGAGGGCGAGCAGGACCAGATCCGCCGCCATCAGATGCTCGGTGCCCGGCCGCGGCCTTCTGACCACGGGTTCCACCTTCGCCAGGCGCAGTCCGCGCACGTGGCCGGTCTTGTCCCCTTCGAAACGGAGGGTGGCGGAGGCGAAGACTCTCGGATCCGCGCCCTTCCGCCCCCGGGCCTCCTCATGGGCATGGGAGATCCGATAGACCTTCGGATACGTGGGCCAGGGCTCGGTGTCCCGCCGGGTCTCGCCGGGCTCCGGATTGATATCCAGCTGCACCACGGAGCTCGCGCCCTGGCGCAGGGCGGTGCCGAGACAGTCCGAGCCGGTGTCCCCGCCGCCGATGATCACCACGTGCTTGCCCTCGGCGGTGACGGGAGGCGAGACGTAGTCGCCCTCCCTGACCCGGTTGGCGAGGGTCAGATAGTCCATGGCCTGATGAATGCCGTCCAGCTCGCGACCGGGGACGGGCAGCTCACGTTGTCCCCTGGCCCCTACGGCGACGACCACCGCGTCGTGACGTCTTCTGAGTTCGGTGGCGTCGAGATCGCCGCCGACGTCCACACCCGTGCGGAACTTGGTCCCTTCGGTCCGCATCTGCTCGATGCGGCAGTTCAGGTGGTGCTTCTCCATCTTGAATGCGGGGATCCCGTAGCGCAGCAGACCGCCGATGCGGTCGGCCCGCTCGTAGACGGCAACGGTGTGACCGATGCGAGTGAGCTGTTGCGCTGCCGCCAGTCCGGCGGGTCCGGAGCCGATGACGGCGACCGTCTTCCCACTGAGCCGCTCGGGCGGTTGCGGTGTCGCGTACCCGCACGCCCAGATCTGATCGGCGATCGCCTGTTCGACGTTCTTGATCGTCACTGGATCGGCATTGATGGTGAGCACGCACGCGTCCTCGCACGGCGCCGGGCACAGCCGCCCGGTGAACTCCGGGAAGTTGTTCGTTGCGTGCAGTCGCTCGGCGGCGGCCCGCCAGTCGGCCCGTGCCGCGTAGGCGTTCCACTCGGGGATGAGGTTTCCCAACGGGCAGCCGTGGTGGCAGAACGGTATGCCGCAGTCCATGCAGCGTCCCGCTTGCTCGGACACGAGCGGAAGGCGTGGCTGGCCCGCGTAGACCTCGTCCCAGTCGCTCAGTCGTTCATCGACGGGGCGTGCCGGGGCGGGCCGGCGGGGAACTTTGAGGAAGCCGAAAGGGTCGGTCATGCGCCGCCTCCATCGCCCCTTGCGGTGTACCGGCGTTTCGGCCAGCCTACGCCTGCTTTCTACCGCTTTCATCGGCCTGCGGACTCCGGGACCCGTCCGGGCGGTCCTGCGCGGCTCCTGTGATCGGGTCGTGGACCGAGAACTCTCCGGGCACCTGGTTCCCCTTGAGGCGGTCAGGGGGGTGCTGCCAGGGAATTGCCGCGGGTGGCGCGGGCGCCACCTGGTCTCGTCCGCTACCTCGTACCTTGCGTGCGAGGGCCTCCACGAGGGTCTCCCCGGCCTCGACGGTTCAGGTCGAGGTCTTCGCGGGCTCCGGCTCCGTGGTCCCTGTCGTGGTGGGCTTGTCGAGGCGCTTGCCGAGCAGGACGAACAGCAGGATGAGCCCAACCGTGAGGAGGGTGTGGCCCAGGCCGGCGATCCCCGGCACGGCCTCGGGGACATGCTTGCCGAGCACTGTCTCGGTGCCGTGGACGCCCATCATGATGACGGTGATTGCGATGCCCGCGTTGTAGAACCAGAAGAACGCGGTGAAGAGTTTCGTCCCGGACAGCTGGAACTGCTTGTCGAGGGCGAGGACGATGAGGAAGCCCAGCATGCCCAGGGCGAGCAAGTGGGTGTGCATGACTGCCAGTTGCGTGTCGCCCCGAAAATCGTGGGCCTTGGTGAACTCCCGGTAGAACAGCCCGGAGATCACTCCCAGAATCATGTAGACGTGTGCCGCTATGTACGACTTCCGCATCTCCGCGCCAGCCCCCTGCCGATCAAGTGCCATCCCGACGAGGGTCATTGAAGCACTCCGAGTGGTAGCTGTCTGCCGGGTTCGGGAGAACGCACAAAGCCGGGTCGAGCGGACCTCGCCTGCCCCTGCAGTGGTCTGAGGGTGCGCCGGCCTCCCCGACCCGGGCCGCAGCCCTGCTCGGCGCCGTACACCTCGCCGCCCACCATCACTCTGCCGGTCCTGCGGGCGAAGCAGTCGCCGCACATGACGCACGTCAGCGCAGCACGGAACGCGCGATGCGGAATCCTACGTCGTCGATCTGGAAGGTCGGGTGGCTGCGTCGCCGCACCGAGGCCCGGCAGCTCCAGTGCTCGTCAAACCATCCACCGCCACGCAGTACCCGATAGCTGCCGTAGACCTCGGCATCGTAGATGTCCCAGCACCACTCCCACACGTTGCCCAACATGTCGTACACGCCCCACGCGTTGGGCTGCTTGCCGCCCACGTCGTGAATCCGCTCGCGGGAGTTGCCGCGGTGCCAGGCGATCTCGTCGAGCTGCCCGTACCGCGCGTCGGCCGTACCGGCACGACATGCGTGCTCCCACTCGGCCTCGGTCGGTAGCCGGTACCCGTCAGCAGATGCGTCCCACTCGATGCCCTCGGCGTCCGCGCGGAGGCGATAGGCGGCTGCCAACCCCTCCTGCTGGGAAAGGGTGTTGCAGAATCGGACCGCGTCCCACCAGGACACGCCCTCGACGGGCAACTGGTCGCCTTGCGCGCTGCTCGGGCGCTGACCGGTGACCTGCGCATAGTGCGCCTGAGTGATCGGGAACGCCGCCAACCGATAGGGCGCGAGCTCGGTCGACCAGCTCCGCTGCGTTCGTCGGTCCGACAGTGTCACCCGCCCCGGCGCAACGGCGATCAACTCGATTCCTGCGTTCACGTCCATAAGCAGGCGATCATACTGATGCGTGATCGTCGTCGTCTCGGAGCTGCCCGTGGGTTGGGCTGCGGAATTTCCGGAATCAGGTGTCGGCCGACACCGGCGCAGCAGGCGGGGGCGGCCAGGAATGACGAACGTCTGTGGCGTGGGACGGGCTCCAGAGCGGACACATCGCACCACCCCGACAAGTGACGGCGGGGTGGTGCTCCTCGCGCCCGAGGGCAGTCAAGGGGATGTCGAACGAGGCGATGCCCGTGCCGTTCCTGGTTTGCCGAGAACGTTGCGGATGCGAGTGGCAACGTGCAGGTTGAGCCGGGTCTCGACATCGCTGAGATCGTGGTCGGTGATCTCGCGGATGCGCCGGAGGCGGTAGCGCACGGTGCTTCGGTGGATCTGCAGAACGTCAGCTGTGGTGTCGTAGCTGCCGCCGCTCTCCAGGTAGTGCGAGAGCGTGGTGACCATGTCGGTGTGGTGTCGGGCGTCGTACTCCAGAAGAGCTCCGAGCCATTCCCTGACGAAGCGGTCGGTCTCCCGTTCGCCGTCCCCGGTTCCCATCATCCGGCAGATGCCGATGTCCTGGAAGCTGGTGCTGCCGTGTGGTTCCGGAGATCTGCGCCGTACGGTGAGGGCACGGACGGCCTCGTCGTAGGAGTGCGGCAGGTCGGTGAAGAGGTCGCAGCGGCTGCCGATGCCGACGGCCCCGGTCGCCGTGCCGAGGTCCTGCGCCACGGCTCGGTACAAGGCATCGCCGGGATCGGGACCTGCCACCAGGACGACCGTGGTGGTTTCCCGGGCACCGATGAGCACATCCAGTCCCAGGCACTCGGCCGCCCGCGCGACGGCGTCGCCCAGCGTCACCTCTTCCGCTGCTCCGTCCCACTGCAGCACGGCGATGCGGTGCGGCCCGTGCAGGTCGTGACCGAGGGCGGCGGCATGGACGAACACGCCGTCGGTCGCCTCACCGGAGATCAGTCTTTCGACCAGGTCGTGGCGCAGCCTCGGCTCCAGCTCGGCGAGAGCGCGTTCGTGGGAGAGCTCGGGAGCCAGGGCCAGGCCCGTCTCCTCCAGAGCCGCGGTGTCCAGCTTCCCCGCACGTCGGTCGGGGTCCACCAGGGCGACCAGTCCGAGCAGGTCGCCTGCCGCCGCGATGGGGACGACCAGTCGGTCCCGGTCGCGGACGGCGCCCTGCCGGCGCCGCACCTGCCGCAGCAGCTCGTCCCGGGGCCGGTTCGCCGATCCGGGGCGCGGTCCGCCGCGGCTGGGGCCTGCCCACGCCCGCAGATTGCCGAAGGGATCCTCGGTCAGTGCAGAGAACCCCGTGTGATCGTGCAGGGCCTGGAGCATCCCCTTCTCACCCTTGCCGGAGGCCCCGACACGGGTGAGGGCTCGGTGAAAGGCGTTCTGGTACGAAAGGGCGGACACGGTGGCGCTGAGATCGACCCCCGGTCCGGATTGCTCCGCCGTCGGCCACTGTTCCCTCTCGGCATGGGCGGGCTTCTCGCACGGCCGGCTCAGTCCCGCGAGTGCGGCTGCGGCCTGCCGGGCGAGCAGCTCGGCATCGGTGGTCTCCTCGGCCGAGGGGGTGTCCAGTATCCGAACGACGAGGTAGCCGAGACATCGCCCGCGGTGGCGCAGCGCCAGGGCCCACAGGCAGTGGCCGTCCTGGTCGTCCCAGCGCCCGCTGCGGCCCTCCAGCGCACCGATCCACCGGTCGACGCCGTCAGTGGCCGTCGGGTCGTCGTCCGCCACGGCGGGCTCGGCCGCCGTGGCGTTCACCGCCACGACGCCCGGCCGGGAATGACCGGAGCCGGCCGTGGAACACGGGCGGCACCGCTGGGCGACGCCGTGGTGAGCCGCATAGGCCGCTTCTGCCGCGAACGGCCCGGTGACGGCGATCGCAGCCATGGCCGCCCACACCACCTCGCGTTCGTCGGTGGCGTCGAACATCGCCGTGGTGAGTCGGAGGAAAGTGTGCCGGCCGGCCCAGCGCTGCGGGATCGGGCGCACAGCACCCACCGTCGATGATCCGGAGCGGACAGCATCCATCGGAGATCCATTCGTGTCTCGACACAGCAGCTCTCCGCCTTTCACGCTACGCCGTCCGGCGCAGGGCCACCTCAGCCGGCCCTGCGGATGCCCTGACCTCGCGGGACGGGCGGGCCTGCCCGGATTGGTCCTGCCGGGGCAGGGAAACGCGTGCGTCACCGCGCCACCCTTTCCCCATGTGTGGCCGCGAGCGGGACCGTGCCCCCGGCAGCCGCGGTGTTCGGTCAGTGCCGCGACGGAGGAGAATCTCATGGCCAAGGCAGTAGGTATCGACCTCGGCACCACCAACTCGGTCATCGCGGTCTGGGAGGGCGGTGAGCCCACCGTGATCCCGAGTGCGGAGGGAGCCAGGACCACCCCCTCGGTGGTCGCCTTCTCCGACACCGGCGAGCGGCTGGTCGGACAGCTGGCACGCCGGCAGTCGATCCTCAATCCCAAGGGCACCATCACGTCCGTGAAGCGGTTCATCGGCCGTCGCTTCGACGAGGTCCCCGAGGAGGCCAAGGCGGTCTCCTTCGACGTGGTCGAGGGACCGGGCGGGGTGGCCCGCTTCGAGGTGAACGGCAAGCACTACGCGCCGGAGGAGATCAGCGCGCAGGTGCTGCGCAAGCTGGCCGAGGACGTGGGGAAGTCGCTCGGTGAGCGGGTGACAGAGGCTGTCATCACCGTACCCGCCTACTTCAACGACGCTCAGCGACAGGCCACGAAGGACGCGGGAAAGATCGCCGGTCTGGAAGTTCTGCGGATCATCAACGAGCCGACCGCCGCAGCCCTGGCCTACGGTCTGGACAAGAAGGGCCATGAGGCAGTCCTGGTCTTCGACCTCGGTGGTGGCACCTTCGATGTCAGCATCCTCGACATCGGCGACGGCGTGGTGGAGGTAGGGTCCACGGCCGGCGACTCCCATCTGGGCGGCGACGACTTCGACCGCCGGCTGGTGGACTATCTGGCGGACGCGTTCCAGAAGACCGAGGGCATCGACCTGCGCAAGGACCCGCAGGCCCTGCAGCGCCTGTTCGAGGCGGCCGAGAAGGCGAAGACCGAACTGAGTTCGGTCACCCAGACCCGGGTGAGTCTGCCGTTCGCCACGGCGGATGCCTCCGGGCCCAAACACCTCACCGAGACCGTCCGCTGTTCCACCTTCGAACAGATCACCGCGGATCTGGTGGAGCGCTGCCTGGCCCCGGTCAAGCAGGCGATGGGCGACGCGAAGATCAGCGACAACGACATCGACGAGGTCATCCTGGTCGGCGGCTCGACGCGTATCCCGGCCGTACAGGCTCTGGTACGGCGCCTGACCGGCGGCAAGGACCCCAACATGAGCGTCAATCCGGACGAGGTGGTGGCGCTGGGCGCCGCCGTTCAGGCCGGGGTGCTCAAGGGCGAGGTCAAGGACGTCCTCCTGCTGGACGTCACCCCGCTCTCGCTGGGCGTGGAGTCCGCGGGCGGCGTCATGACGAAGATCATCGAGCGGAACACCACCATCCCCGCCCGACGGTCCGAGGTCTTCTCCACGGCCGAGGACAACCAGCCGGCCGTCGACATCGTGGTGCTCCAGGGCGAACGCGAACTGGCCGCCGACAACAGGGTGCTGGGCCGCTTCAGGCTGGAGAACCTCAGGCCCGCCCCCCGCGGGGAGACCCGGATCGAAGTCACCTTCGACATCGACGCCAACGGCATCCTCAAGGTCAGCGCCAAGGACAAGGACACCGGCGCCGAACAGTCGATCACGATCAGCGAGGGATCCAACCTCGACCAGGCCGAGGTCGATCGGATGATCGAGGAGGCCGAGCGCAACCGCACCGCCGACCAGGCGCTGCGCCAGGCCGTCGACGCCCGTAACGAACTCGATGCTGCCGCGTACCAGGTGGAGCGCCGGCTGGCAGAACTCGGTGACGCCGCGCCGCAGCACGAGCGCGCCCGCGCCGAAATGGTCATCGAGGAGGCGCGTACCGCCGTCAAGGACGAGGCGCCGGTGGAGCGCGCCCGCGCCCTCACCTCCGAACTCCAGCAGATTTACGCCGCACTGGCCACCCACTCCGCCGCGGCGGCACAGACCGCGGACCAGGGCGCAACGTCCGCCTGGGGCGGACCCTCAGGTGGCGACGACGACGTCGACGCCGAGTTCGACCGGGGCTGAGGTGACGTCATGCCGGAACATGACCAGGCACCTCCCGCCGAGGACGCAGCCCGGACGGAGCATCCGCGGGACGAGGCACCCGCACCGCAGGGCCCGTCGGCCCTCGACGCCGAAGAGCTGGAGGACCGGTGGCGGCGAGCCCTCGCCGATCTGGACAACCTCCCCAAGCGGTATGCCCGCGACCGCCCCGGGGAGCTGGAGGCGGAACGAGCCAGGGCCACGGCCGCCTGGCTCCCGGTCGTCGACAACCTCGAACTGGCCCTCGCCCACGCCGACGCGGATCCCGAAACGATCGTCATTGCACGGTCCTTCGAGCCCGGTGAGGACTGGCGCTGGTGTTTCGTCCACGAAGCCATGGTCTGAGGTCCCGCCCTCATCTCCGCCCGAAGGGAAGTGCACCGTGACCGCTGAAACGCCCACGCCGTACGACGCGTACCCGCAATTGACGGATGACCAGATCCAGGTGCTGAGCGCCTGTGGACAGCGGTGGCCGACCGTCGAAGGCGAATTGCTCTATCAGGCGGGCCGACCCAGTCAGGAGTTCTTCGTCGTCCTCAGCGGCACGGTGGCCGTGGTAGAAGGCCATGGCGGTCGGGAGAGGACCTACCAGCTCCATGGCCCAGGGAGTTTCCTCGGCGAGCTCGGCCTGCTGGAGGGTCAGGCCGCCTCCCTCACCGCCGTGGTCCGTGCCCCCGGTGAGGTCCTGGCGGTCGGTTCGGCCGAACTGCGCGACCTGCTCGTCCGCGAACCCGCGCTCGGCGACCTCATCCTGCGCGCCTGCCTTCTGCGTCGGACACTGCTGGCCGGGATGTCCACCGGATTCAGGATCATCGGCTCCGCGTTCTCCCCGGACACCCGGAGGCTGCTCGAGTTCGCCGCCCGTAACCGGCTCCCGCATCGCTGGATCGATCTGGAGAAGGACACCGAGGCCGAGGTGCTGCTGCGCCGTGTGGGAGTGACACCCGAAGAGACCCCCGTGGTGGTCTGGCATGACGACCGGGTGTTGCGCAACCCCACCGACGCAGAGCTGGCACGGGTGATAGGCCTGCGCTCCGACACCCCCACAGAAGCCGTCTGCGACCTGCTGGTGGTCGGCGCGGGACCCGCGGGTCTGGCCGCGGCCGTGTACGGGGCCTCCGAAGGACTGGCCACGGTCGTCCTGGAAGCCGTGGCCACCGGCGGTCAGGCCGGAACCTCCTCCCGGATCGAGAACTACCTTGGATTCCCCGCCGGGATCTCCGGCACCGAACTCGCCGAACGCGCCGCCGTCCAGGCCGACCGGTTCGGCGCCCGGATCACCGTCCCCGCCGAAGCCGCACGCCTGGAACAGCGGGACGGGTCCCACGTCGTGACGCTCACCGACGGTGCCACGATCTCCGCCCACACCGTCGTGGTGGCCACCGGCGCCCGGTACCGGCGCCTGCCCGCAGCCGGCGTCGAACGCCTCGAAGGAGCCGGGGTCCACTATGCCGCCACCCTCTGGGAGGCGAGAAACTGCCGTATGGACCCCGTGGCCGTCGTCGGCGGCGGCAATTCCGCCGGCCAGGCCGCGCTGTTCCTGGCACGTCAGTCGCCCGCCGTGCATCTGCTCGTACGTGGCGGCGACCTCATCCACAGCATGTCCCGCTACCTGATCGACCGGATAGAACGGCACCCCCGGATCGATGTGCTCGTGCACACCGAGGTCCGGCAGGTCACCGGCAGCGACCGGGTCGAGTCCGTTCTCGTCCAGGACAACAGAACCGGCGAACGGCAGGTGCTGGCAGCGAGCGCCCTGTTCGTCTTCATCGGCGCGCACCCCGCCACATCCTGGCTCGACGCGGCTGTCGGCCTGGACCCGCACGGCTTCATCCGCACGGGCCAGGACGTGGTCGACGTCCCCGCGAACCTCTGGCGCCACCTCGCCCGTGCCCCACTCGCCCTGGAGACAGGTCTCCCGGGACTCTTCGCCGTCGGCGACGTCCGCAGCGGCTCGGTCAAGCGGGTGGCCTCCGCGGTGGGCGAGGGCGCGATGGCGGTCCGCCTGGTGCACGAGCACCTCCGGGGGGTGGGATCTCCGGGCATACGTCGACACGCGACGAAGGCCACGGCGACCCGAGGGTGAATGACTTGGTGACGCTCTTCCGACATGCCCTCCGGCAGGTGGTCGTCAGCCGGGAGAGACCGCGGTCACGGCGTCCAGGAGGCCCCGCGTCCAGGAGGTCTAGGCGGGCCGCTCTCCGCCTGGCTTCACCGTGCCGGAGGCCGCACGGATGCTGCTGAGGGCTGCAGCAACCACAGCCTGCGGCGTGATGTCGAATTCCCGGTAGAGGCGCTGATAGTCGGCGGAGGCGCCGAAGTGCTCCAGACCGACGATGTGGCCGGCGTCGCCCACGATGTCGCGCCAGCCCTGACCAACGGCCGCCTCGACGCTCACGCGGGCGCGCACAGCGGGCGGCAGTACCGCGTTCTGATAGGCAGAGGGCTGAGCGTGGAACCACTCCCGGCACGGCATGGACACCACGCGTGCCTCGTACCCGTCGGCAGCCAGCAGGTCACGCGCCTGCAGGGCGATGTGCACCTCCGAGCCGGTCGCGACAAGGACGACGTCGGGCTGCCCGTCGGCACGGTCCACGAGGACGTACGCGCCGCGGGCCGCTTCCTCGGCCGGGGCATGGGTGTCGGCGCCCCGTTCCAGGACGGGCAGCGGCTGCCGGGTGAGCACGAGACCGGCGGGCCTGTCCTGATGCTCGATGATGGTGCGCCAGCAGACGGTGGTCTCGTTCGCATCGGCCGGCCGTACGACGTCGAGGCCAGGAATCGCGCGTAGCGCGGCCAGGTGCTCGACGGGCTGATGGGTGGGCCCGTCCTCGCCCAAACCGATGGAGTCATGCGTCCAGACGTAGGTGGCCGGGAGGCGCATGAGCGCTGCCAGACGGACAGCCGGACGCATGTAGTCGCTGAAGACGAGGAATGTGCCGCCGTAGGGACGTGTCAGACTCTGCAACGCGATGCCGTTGAGGATTGCGGCCATGGCGTGCTCACGGATGCCGAAGTGCAACGTCCGCCCATAGGGATTGCCCTGCCACTCGGACGTCTGCTTGGCGACCGGGATGAAGGAGGGTTCCCCCTTCATCGTGGTGTTATTGCTCCCCGCAAGATCGGCGGACCCACCCCACAGCTCGGGCAGGACGGGCGCCAGCGCCGTCAGTACCTCGCCGGATGCCTTGCGGGTGGCCATTCCGGCAGGGTCGGCGGGGAAAGTCGGCAGCTTGTCGGCCCAGCCGTCGGGCAGACGCCGGTCGCGCAACCGGTCAAGCAGCGCGGCCCGGTCAGGATGGGCAGCGCGCCACCTCTCATACACGCTCTCCCACTGGCGACGGGCGGCAGCGCCCCGCTCCCGCACCTTCCTGACGTGGGCCAGGACTTCATCCTCCACGACGAAGCTCCGACCCGGGTCGAAGCCCAGCAAGGCCTTGGTGGCGGCGACTTCTTCGTCACCGAGCGCTGCGCCATGGGCCTTTCCGGTGTTCTGCTTCGTGGGGGCGGGCCAGCCGATGACCGTACGCAGCACGATCATGGACGGCCGCGAAGTGTCCTGCTTGGCGGCCGTGATCGCCGCCGAGAGGGCGTCGACGTCCTCGACATAGGAGCCCGTGAGTGTGAAGTCGACTGTCTGCACCTGCCATCCGTACGCGGAGTAGCGCGCGGCGACATCCTCGCTGAACGAGATCTCGGTGTCGTCCTCGATCGAGATGTGGTTGGAGTCGTAGAAGACGACCAGATTGCCCAGTTCCTGGTGCCCGGCGAGCGAACTCGCCTCCGATGTGACTCCTTCCATGAGGTCGCCGTCCGAGGCGACGACGTACACGTGATGGTCGAATGGGCTCTCACCCGGCGGGGCGTCGGGATCCAGCAGCCCGCGCTCGCGCCGTGCCGCCAGCGCCATCCCCACCGCGGCGGCCAGCCCTTGGCCCAGCGGTCCCGTGGTGACCTCCACACCCCGGCTGTGGCGGTATTCCGGATGCCCCGGCGTTGCGGAGCCCCAGGTACGGAGCTGCTCGAGATCCTGCAGCTCCAGTCCGTACCCGCTGAGGTACAGCTGGATGTACAGAGTGAGACTTGAGTGCCCGCAGGAGAGCACGAATCGATCGCGCCCCAGCCATTGGTCATCGGCAGGGTCGTGGCGCATGACCTGCTGGAACAGCAGATAGGCCAGCGGGGCCAGGCTCATCGCCGTTCCCGGATGACCGTTTCCCACCTTCTGGACCGCGTCAGCGGCCAGAACGCGTACGGTGTCCACCGCTCGTACATCCAGCGGACCCCAGCCCACCGTGTCCGCGACCGGAAGTGCGAGCTTCGCATCACGACCCGCAAACATTCCGGTGGCTTCCTGTCGCTCATCCATGGCACTGCCTTTCTGGTTGCTTCGACGACCTTTTGGGCGCCTCGGTCTGCCCAGCGCCACACCGCTGGCCCGCGTATCCGCGCTTACGGGGGAGGTAACGGCCCCGCCCCGGCTGCTTTCACCGGAGATCGACGTCGTGCGGCGGGATTTCTGATGGCCCCGGATGAGAGGGAGAGGCAGTCGGTCCTCGATGCCGGTCGACCGATGCGCAGCGCCCGCAGGCTTGGATTCAGGTGAGCCGCGCCGACGCAAAGGCCGTGCGCCCGCCCGCGGCAGCCAGGAACCGCCCGAACCCCTGGCACGGGCTGAAGCGTCCTCGCTGAGCTCGCCGGTACGGCCGCATGCGCTCACTGCTCCGAGCAGGGGCACCAGCAGTCCGATGCGCAGTCGTCGGCCCCGCATCGGGCTCCCATCGCCGCTCTGCCGTGACGCGTCATTATCAACAGGCGTCGCCGTGGCTGAATGCCGCGACATGCCGTTGACGGACGTCTCCCGGCGGAAGGCCGGCGAACCGATGGGCTGGGCCGATGACTCCCTCGGACACCGCAGCGCCGGCCCGACGGGCGGTGTGCGGGCCGACAGCGTGGTCGTGCGCCGTTGGCGCATCGAACCGGTGCACCTCTGGCGCACGGTCTGCTGCAGTCGCTGCCTTTCCTGATCGGTCGGCCGGTGCGAACCCGCACGGCCCAGCATCGTTGGCGTCACACCCCGGCAGGTAATAGGACAGGGATAACGGTGGCACGGAGGAGTGGACCCGAATGCAGATCGTTGTCGACCTCAATCGGTGCCAGGGTTATGCGCAGTGCGTGTTTCTCGCTCCCCAGGTGTTCGAACTACATGGCGAGGAGGCCCTGATGTTCAGGCCGAACGTGCCCGACGATCAGCATGAGCGCGTCCGACGCGCGGCGGCGGCCTGTCCGGTACAGGCCATCCTGGTCGGCGAGCCGGCAGGCCTCGGCACCTCGTGATCGGCGAGGGCCGGATCGTCGTCGTTGGCGCGTCGCTGGCCGGTCTGCGCGCCGCCGAGACGCTGCGCGAGGAAGGCTTCGCGGGATCGCTGACCCTGGTCGGGGAGGAGCCGCACTCCCCGTACGACAGACCACCACTGTCCAAGCAGGTGCTGCTCGGGCGGGTGCGCGCGCAGGACGTCGCGCTGCCGAGCCGTCGTGCGGTGGACGCCCGGTGGAAGCTCGGTGTACGTGCCGTTGGCGTCGACCCGATCGAGAAGCGGGTGATCCTCGCCGACGGTGAACAACTCGCCTACGACCGGCTGCTGATCGCCACCGGAACCCGGGCCCGACCCTGGCCGAACGCCGACGAAGCCCGCCTGGACGGCGTACTCACCCTGCGTACGATCGACGATGCGGCCCGCCTCGCCGAACGCCTCGACGCCGGACCGCGCAGGGTGCTGGTGATCGGCGCCGGATTCATCGGCTCGGAGATCGCCTCCGCCTGCCGGGAGCGCGGTCTCGCCGTAACGGTCGCCGAACGCGGACCCTCGCCCCTCGTCGGCGCGCTCGGCGGGACACTCGGAACCCATGCCGGGAAGCTGCAACGCGCGCACGGAGTCGACCTGCGCTGCGGCGTGACCGTCACCGCGCTGAAGGGCGGCAACGGCCGGCTCACCGGCGCCGAATTCTCCGACGGCGGCCGGATCGACGCCGATGTCGCCGTGGTCGCTCTGGGCGCCCTCCGCAACACCGAATGGCTTGACGGATCAGGCCTGGCCGCGGGCCCCCGAGGCGTCGCGTGCGACGCGGGGTGCCGAGCCTTCGACATGTACGGGATCGTCACCGACGATGTCTTCGTCGCCGGAGACGTGGCACGCTTCCCGCACCCGCTCTTCGAATACCAGATGCTCTCCCTCGAACACTGGGGCAATGCGGTTGCGCAGGCCGAGGTGGCGGCCCACAACATGATCAACCCGGGGCCACGCAGGCGCCCGCACCTGACCGTGCCCGCCTTCTGGTCCAGCCAGTTCGGCGTGAACATCAAGTCCGTGGGCGTACCGACCTTCTCCGACCAAGTGGTCATCGCCCAGGGCTCGTTGCGCGAGGGTCGCTTCGTCGCCGTCTACGGCTACCGGGGGCGCATCACCGCGGCGGTCAGTGTGAACCGCGCCAAGTGGCTGGAGTACTACCAGTACCTCATCGAGACGGCGGCACCGTTTCCCCCCGCGCCCGGTGCCGCCGACCGGCCCGGTTCGGACGATCCCGTCCCCTCCGACGTCCCGTCCCCACAGCTGCTCTCGCACGGCCCGACCGTGGCTCTCACCGGTCATCTGCCGGACAGGCACCTGACTCTGGTGCGGCACGAACCGTCCCCGACCGCCACCCACCGTCGATGAGGAGCCCCACGCATGCCCCCGGACACTCTCTTTGAGCGCATCACCGATTACGCGAACCGCGCCGACCCGTATCCGCTCTACGCGGAACTGCGCGAGAGCGGGGTGGTACGACAGGACAACGGCAGCTACCTGGTGGGCACTTACCATGAGATCGCCGCTCTGCTTCATGACCCACGGATCAGCTCGGACCTCCGTAACCGTAAGGACCCGGACCCGGACGCGGCTCTGGCCAGGTCGGACGAACTGCCGCCGGCCTTCATCGGTGTCGACGACCCCGAACACGACCGGCTCCGCCGCATCGCCATGCGCCCCTTCGGTCCGCCGCACTCCCCGGGACGGATCGACGCCCTGCACGGCGACATCACCCGGATCGCCGAGGAACTGATCCGCTCGTTCCAGGACAAGGACCGGATCGACCTCGTCGACGATTTCGCCTACCCGCTCCCCGTCACCGTGATCTGTCGGCTCCTGGGCGTGCCCCAGGAGGATGTGCCCCGTGTCCGCGCCTGGACGAACGCGATCATCGCCGGTTTCGACCCCACGCCCGGGGACGACCCGGAGCAGCGTCGGCGGTCGGCCCAGGAGGCACGGATGGCGATGGCGCACTATCTGGGCGGACTCGCCGAAGAGCGGCGCGGCCACCCGTCCGGGGACCTGCTCTCCGCCCTGGCCAATGACGAAGGCCCCGAAGGGCGCCTCACACATCCGGAACTGATGGCCACAGCGGTCCTGCTGCTCATCGCCGGTCACGAGACGACCGTCAACCTGATCACCAACGGGATGCTCACCCTGCTGCGTCACCCCGACATCCTGGAGCAGCTGCGCGCCGCGCCCGAACTCATGCCGAGGGCGGTGGAGGAACTGCTGCGCTACGAGCCCCCCGTCCACTTTCTGCCACAGCGCTCACCGCTCACCGATATCGACGTCGCGGGCATCACCGTTCCCAAGGGCGCACCCCTGATCCTCGTGCTGGCTTCCGGCAACCGGGACCCCCTGCGATTCCATGACCCCGACCGGTTCGACCCGATGCGCGAGGACAATCAGCACTTCGGCTTCGGCAGCGGCATCCACAACTGCTTCGGCGCCCCGCTCGCCCGTATCGAGGCGCAGGTCGCGTTCGACGCCCTCCTCCGCCACCTCGACGACCTCCGTCTGGTCGAGGACCCGCCTCCGTACCGGCGCAGCCCCGTGCTGCGAGGTCCCCGCCATCTCCTGATCGAGCGCGCCGCAGGAGCGTAGGCCGCCGGTCGCGCCCGACCGGCCGCTGCCTCTGCCGAATCCGGCGCGACGGGGACGCCGCCCGACGGGCGAGGGCCGTCGGCGCTCAGTGCCGTCCTTCGACGCAGTGGCGCCGCGAAACACCGGACGCCCGCAACGGACACACGCCGCGACACCTGAGTGCCCCGGTCACTGCCCCACCCTCGGCCACTGTCTTCGCCCCCTTGTTGTACTGCCGTTGTCGCCCGGTGATCACATTATCCGGCTGACTCCGTGCGCGATACGACGGGATTCGGGGCGGCCGGCTGCGGACGGTGGTGCAGCCAGTACCCCTCCCGGCAAGCTTTGTCCCGTCGCACCGCCCACCACGCCCGCTCGCCGCGTTGGCCAAAAGCCCTGGTGGCCCCTTCCCCAAGCTCTCAACTGCGTTCGAGCAGGGGAGACCCCACTGGGGGGCTTCCGGCCGCCTTGCGATCGCACGCACTGGACGACGCTCCTCATGGGGCAGACATTGCCGGTCACGGCACTGGCAACACACGTCGCGGGCCGGCCGTGTCGGTATCCGCAGAACCCGTCGAGCCCGGTCGATGGCGTTGGCAGGGGCCCATCATGAGCGGCGGTGGACTCGCCGCGATCAGCCATGGGTCAGGACCGAGCCGAAGTCGGATACGGAGAACCGTGACCATGCCGTGGAACCGGATGATTCGGCCATTCTTGAAGGGTCCCCACGCCGAGTCGGCCGCTGCCCCCCGGCTTCAGGAGCCGACCGAGGGAAGGGCCAAAGAGGTCAGCTCGCGATAGCGGCGTGCGGGCTGGAGCGCGCCCTGGTGGCTGATGGAGCATGCTGCGGGAGACGGAAAGGCGATCGACGAGGTGACCGGCCACGCGATTGCCCGCATTGCCTTCCGGGTGATATTCCTGCCGCGGACGGGTGTCGGAAACTGCAGCCGCCGAGCTGGGTGCACAGGCTGTTCGACCAGGATGAGCCGGCTTTCAACGGAGGCCGGGCCGATCCTCATCAGAAAGGAAATTTCCATGGATGAGCAGGGTGAGCGCTTCGACGTCGTCGTACTCGGAGCAGGCCCAGGCGGATATGTCGCCGCCATTCGCGCCGCCCAGCTGGGCAAGCGCGTCGCCGTCGTCGAGGCCAAATACTGGGGCGGCGTCTGTCTGAATGTCGGTTGCATCCCCACCAAGGCCTTGCTGCGCAACGCCGAACTGGCGCACATCGTCACACGCGAGGCCAAGACCTTCGGCATCAAGGTCGAAGGGCAGGTGTCCTTCGACTACGGCGAGGCGTTCCGGCGCAGTCGCCGTGTCGCGGACGGCCGGGTCAAGGGCGTCCACTACCTGATGAAGAAGAACGGGATCACGGAGATCAGCGGCCGTGGCACGTTTGTGGACTCGCACACGCTCGACGTGGCCCTCTTCGACGGCTCGACCCGGACGATCAGCTTCGACCACTGCATCATCGCGGCCGGAGCGACTCCGAAGCTGCTGCCGGGGACCCGCCGCACCTCACGCGTGGTGACGTACGAAGAGCAGATCCTTGCCGAGGACCTGCCGCAGTCCATTCTGATCGCGGGCGCCGGCGCCATCGGCGTCGAATTCGCGTATGTCCTGCACAACTACGGCGTCGAGGTCACCGTCGTTGAGTTCCTGGACCGGATGGCGCCGCTCGAGGACGCGGACGTCTCTGCCGAACTGGCTCGGCAGTACCGGAAGTTGGGCATTGGTGTGCTCACCTCCACCCGCGTCGATTCGATCGACGAGTCCGGCCCGCAGGTTCGCGTCACGGTCACCGGCAAGGACGGCGCCCAGCAGATCCTGGAGGCCGACAAGGTTCTGCAGGCGATCGGCTTCACACCGAACGTCACCGACTACGGTCTGGAGAGCACGGGCGTACGCATCACCGAGCGCGGCGCGATCGATGTCGACGGCCGCTGTCGCACATCCGTTCCGCACATCTACGCGATCGGCGACGTCACCGCGAAGCTGATGCTCGCGCACGCCGCCGAGGCGATGGGCGTGGTCGCGGCCGAGACCATCGCGGGAGCCGAGACCATGGAGCTCGACTACCCGATGATCCCGCGCGCCACCTACTGCCAGCCGCAGATCGCGAGCTTCGGCTGGACAGAGGCGCAGGCGTGCGAGAAGGGCTTCGATGTCAAGGTGGCCAAGTTCCCCTTCACCGCGAACGGCAAGGCGCACGGCCTGGGCGACACGACCGGCTTCGTGAAGCTGATCAGTGACGCGAAGTACGGCGAGATCATCGGCGCCCACCTCGTCGGCCCGGACGTCACCGAACTGCTGCCGGAGCTCACCTTGGCCCAGCAGTGGGACCTGACGGTCCACGAGGTCGCTCGCAACGTCCACGCCCACCCGACGCTCGGCGAGGCGGTCAAGGAGGCCGTGCACGGACTCGCCGGGCACATGATCAACATGTGAGAGAGCGGCGCCCCACGTTTGCCCCCGGACTCCGTCGGCTGCGTTCCCGGGGGCCGGGGCAGGCCATGAAACCGGGGGACCTGTCAGCGGGTTCGGCTCTTCTCCGCTGATGCGAGGGGAGGACGGACGTCAGCGGGCGACGAGCAGGGCAACGCCGAGGACGCCGGTCACCACACCGATGCCGGCTGTGACGGCCAACAGACAGCGCGTTCTGAGAAATCGGTAGCGGGTGGCGTACTCGATGACGAGTTCGGCCGACCGAGCGGAGACCCGGGCTTCGATCGCCCGCGAAGCGGCAGTCCAGTCGGCAGCGAAGGCACGTTCGACGTCGGCCCGCTGAGCAGCCGTCAGCTGGGGCAGCCGCTCAGCGAAGCGGACGGCCCGGCGGCGCGCCTCCTCGTCCTCGGCACTCGACAGGAGGTAGTCGTCGAGCCGAGCGAGCGGACCGTCGTCCTCCATATCAGCCCCTAGGAACACGCTGTCCTCCGGCACGTGTCCTCACTGCTGTTCGTCCCCCGGCGCCGCTGTCGCCGAGGCGGCCGGATGTCTGTCGATCTCCTCGATGGTGCTGATCTCCGGGTGATGGAGGTCGAATGCCGGGGATTCGGAGCGGATCCGTGGCAGCGTGAGGAAGTTGTGCCGCGGCGGCGGGCACGACGTCGCCCACTCCAGCGAACGGCCGTAACCCCACGGATCGTCGACCGCAACCGGTTTCCCGTACTTGGCGGTCCTCCACACGTTGTAGAGGAACGGCAGCATCGACAGTCCGAGCAGGAACGAGGAGATCGTCGAGATCGTGTTCAGCGCGGTGAAGCCGTCGGCGGCGAGGTAGTCCGCGTAACGACGCGGCATGCCCTCCGCGCCGAGCCAGTGCTGCACCAGGAACGTGCCGTGGAAGCCCACGAACAGCGTCCAGAACGACATCTTGCCGAGCCGCTCGTCCAGCATCTTGCCGGTGAACTTCGGCCACCAGAAGTGGAATCCGGCGAACATCGCGAAGACCACGGTGCCGAACACCACGTAGTGGAAGTGCGCGACGACGAAGTACGAGTCCGAGACATGGAAGTCCAACGGCGGCGAGGCCAGGATGGCGCCGGTCAGACCGCCGAAGAGGAAGGTCACCAGAAAGCCGATGGACCAGAGCATCGGAGTCTCGAAGGACAGCGAACCGCCCCACAGCGTGCCGATCCAGTTGAAGAACTTCACCCCGGTCGGAACGGCGATCAGGAACGTCATGAAGGAAAAGAACGGCAACAGCACACCGCCGGTGACGTACATGTGGTGCGCCCATACGGTCACCGACAGGCCTGCGATGGCAATTGTCGCGGAGATCAGACCGACATAGCCGAAAATCGGTTTGCGGCTGAAGACGGGAATGATTTCGGAAACGATCCCGAAGAACGGCAACGCGATGATGTACACCTCTGGATGGCCGAAGAACCAGAAGAGGTGTTGCCAGAGCAGCGGGCCGCCATTGGCCGCGTCGAACACATGCGCACCGAACTTGCGGTCCGCCTCCAGCGCGAGGAGCGCGGCGGCGAGCACCGGGAAGGCCAGCAGGACCAGCACGGCGGTCAGCAGGACGTTCCACACGAAGATAGGCATCCGGAACATCGTCATGCCGGGTGCGCGCATGCAGATGATCGTGGTGATGAAGTTGACCGAACCGAGGATCGTGCCGAAGCCGGAGAGGGCCAGACCCATGATCCACAGGTCGCCGCCGATGCCCGGCGAACGGACGGCGTCCGTGAGCGGGGAGTAGGCGAACCAGCCGAAGTCGGCCGCACCCTGCGGGGTGAGGAAGCCGCTGACGGCGATGATCGAGCCGAAGAGGTACAACCAGTACGCGAACATGTTCAGCCGCGGGAACGCCACGTCGGGCGCGCCGATCTGCAGCGGCATGATCCAGTTCGCGAACCCGGCGAACAGCGGCGTCGCGAACATCAGCAGCATGATCGTGCCGTGCATCGTGAACGCCTGGTTGAACTGCTCGTTCGACATGATCTGCGTGCCGGGACGGGCCAGCTCGGCGCGCATCAAGAGCGCCAGCACACCGCCGATGACGAAGAACGCGAACGACGTGACCAGGTACATCGTGCCGATCGTCTTGTGATCGGTGGTAGTCGCCCATTTCACGACGATGCTGCCCGGCAGCTTTTGCTTTGCCGGCAGTTCGTCCTCGTATGAATCGTCGGAATCAGCCGGTCCGACGGTGACCCTGTTCGCCACTTCAACTCTCCTTCGGCCGACGGCATACCGGCCACGCTGGCACTGTAGGCGAGAGGGTCACGGCTGACGAAATGAGCCGCTGGGCATTCGGCTGATCGGAGTAGAGATCAGGGCCGCACCCGGGGTGATTGCGCTTTCATATGCCCAGGGTTGGGGTGAACAGAAGAGCGAATTTGTTTTCCTGTTCAGGAAGTGCCCCGCCAAAGCCGTATACCTCGGCGGCCTGCCAGACAGCGTCCGGACCGTCCGCGGCCACGTCGACCGCGTACCCCTCCTCGGTCAGCCCGCGCCGCAGCAGCTCCGCCGTGCGGACATCGTCCTCGACCACCAGCACCCGCATGCCTCCACCGTAGGAGCATCGCGGGCGCACCACATGTCGTGATGCGCCTGTCCGCACCCCCTCGGTCACAGGCGGCCCTGCGCATGGTGGGGCTCACCACGGGCGCTGACCCGTGCGCCCGATTCGGCTCGACCGCGAGCGCGTGCCGGGTGACGATGGGCCGCGACGGTGTCGCGGCGGGAACACTTGGCGGATGACATGGAGCGGGCCGAGAGGCAGGAGGCCGGGGTGCTCGGTCGTCTGGAGCGTAGGCATTTCCTCGCTGTTGCCGTGGCTGGTGCGATGGCGGCCGGCTGCCGCTCCTCCGTTGCGAAGGGGCCCCGCACCGCGACCACCCCGCCCGGTTCCACCCCGTCCACCGGGGACGGTGAGCGGACCCGCGCGGGAAACCCCGACTGGCGTATCCGTTCGGAGGGAACGCCCGAGGCCGTCCAGGGATATACCGACAGAGTCAGCGTGCTGCCGGGCGAGGAGTTCGGTCTGTACGTCTCCACGACCGCTTCCGGCTTCCGGGTCTCGGCTTACCGGGTCGGCTGGTACGGGGGACACCAGGCGCGCCTGGTGTGGCGTTCGCGCCGTATCGCCGGCTCGGTCCAGGCGCGGCCCCGGCTGCTGGAGGCCACTCGTACAGTGCGGGCCGACTGGAAGCGCGCGCTCGGCGTACGCACCGACGGCTGGCCGGAGGGCGCGTACCTGCTCCGACTGGAAGCAGACAACGGCCACCAGCGCTATGTGCCGTTGATCGTCCGTTCGGTGTCCGGCGCGGGCAGGACAGTGCTGATGCACGCGGCGTCGACCTGGCAGGCGTACAACGCTTGGGGCGGATACAGCCTCTATCAGGGCGAGGACGGTGCGTACGGGACACGGTCGCTCGCTGTCAGCTTCGACCGGCCCTATGACCGCAGCGGCGCCGAGAAGTTCATGGTCTACGAGAGGGCGGTAGTCGTTCTCGCGGAGCGGCTGGGAATTCCGCTCGCCTACACCACGGGGGTGGACGTCCACCGCGAACCCGCCGTGCTTCACGGCGCCAGCGCGGCGCTCTCCCTGGGCCACGACGAGTACTGGAGCCCACAGCAACGGGACCACGTGACCCGGGCGCGTGACTCCGGTACCAATGTGGCCTTCCTCGGCGCAAACGCCTGCTTCCGCCGGATCAGGCTGGAGCGGGGACCCACCGGCGACGCACGCACAGTGGTCTGTTACAAATCGGACTACCGGGCAGACCCGTACCTCACTGACCATCCGGCCATGCCGACACACGACTTCCGGCAGCCGCCCGGAGCCGACCCCGAATCCTCCCTCACCGGCGTCCTTTACGAGGGCTATCCGGTCGACGCTCCGTATGTGGTCCATGCCGACGACCACTGGCTCTTCGATGGGACCGGGGTCAGGAGCGGAGACTCCTTCGACCATCTGGTCGGGGTGGAGTACGACCGGGTCACGCCGGGGATGCCCACCCCGGCGCCGCTTGAGGTCCTTGCGCACTCCCCTCTTTTTTACAAGGGCATGCCAAGCCATTCCGACTCCGCGTACTACACCGTGCCGAGCGGATCGGGCGTCTTCGCTTCCGGGACGATGCGATGGGTCGAGGCCCTCATGGCCGGAACTCAGGACAACGGACGCAACCATGGCATGGACGCACGCACCGGGCGGTTCGTCACCCGCACGACGGAGAACCTGATCCGGGCGTTCGCGGAGGGCCCGTGCGGCAGGAACAGGCCGAAGCCCCGGAACAATGCGAGCACCCTCTACCCGTCGCCGCCACCCTGAACTTCTCCGCCGTCTCCGATGACGTTCCGCAGACGTTCGTTGTCCTCCGCATCCGGTCGGGGCCATCCGGCCTGCGCAAGCCCAGCTCTCGAACCGCCACGAACCGACCCGCTGGGCCACCGCCTGCCGACTCGTCCGGGGACGGCAGCGCACCGGCGCGTCGGAGCCCCGCGCACGGAGACCGGGCCAGGAGGACACGGGCCGACAGTTCCTGGCGTCAACACGGCGTTCCCGGTTTCTCGCGTTCGACGTAAAAAGGTGGAAAAGCGGGTAACCATCGCAGTGCGTACGGCATCCTCCCAGGCGTGATGAGCCTGACGGGGACACCTTTCTCCCTGACCACGATCGCGCTGGCCGCGGTCACCGTGCTGCTGCCCCTGCTGCTGTGGGGCCGGGTGCGCGGCCCCGCCCTGGTGCGCGGCGCGGTGCGCCTGGCGATGGTCGTCCTCGCCCAGGCGTCGGCCGTGCTGAGCGTCTTCGTGATGGTCAACAACACCAACGGCCTGTATGACAGCTGGGCCGACCTGCTCGGCACCGGACACCACATCGTCGCCGCGCCCGACCTCGGGCGCGACGGACTCGGGGACCGCAAACGACCGGCGAACGAGCCGAAGGTCGTCCAGGACTTCAGTCCAGCGCGTGACGCCCGGATGGGCCGGGGCGTCCGCGTCACCCGGCTGAGCGGTCGGGTGTCGGGGGTGCGCGGCGAGGTGTACGTATGGCTGCCGCCCCAGTACAACCAACCGGCCTTCCGGCACCGGAAGTTCCCCGTGGTCGAGCTCCTCGGCGGCTTCCCCGGATCGGCGAAGGCGTGGTTCAGCAGCCTGCGGGTGCAGTCGCAGCTGGAGGCCGGGATGCGGAGCGGGGAGATCGCCCCGTTCATTCTCGTGGAGCCGCGCACCAATCTGCTGGCGGGCCAGGACACGGGGTGCGCCAATGTGCCGGGTGTCGTGGACGCCGAGTCCTGGCTGAGTGTGGACGTCCGGCAGATGGTGACCGACACCTTCCGCGCGCAGAGGCGTGCGCGTGGCTGGGCGGTGGCCGGGTACTCGGCCGGGGCACACTGCGCCGTGAAGATGGCGCTCGCCCACCCCGACCGGTACCGGGCCGCCGTGGGCCTCTCCGGCTACAACGACCCGGCCGCCGAGCGGGTCTCGCTCACGGGCGGGAATCCGGAGCTGCGGCGGGTCAACAACCCGCTGTGGATTCTGCGCCACGCCACCACCCCGCCGCGCGTCGCGCTCTACCTCTCGGGCGGGCGCAACGACGGCTACCGCGACGGCCTCGCGCTGCGGCGGGCGGCAGCGCCCCCGACACGGGTGGTGGTGGCCGAGGCGAGCGGGCCGCACACCATCGGGCTGTGGAAGCGCCAGGTGCCGCAGGTCTTCCGCTGGCTGACGGCCGAACTGTCGCGCTACGCGGGCCGGGTCGCTCCCGCGAAGGGCATCTGACCGATGAGGACGAGCCGGACCGGGGCGCCCGGGTGGGCGCGTGGATCATCTGCGGTGAGGACGCCGTCGTGGGCGGCGGTCAGCTCGGTGAGCGCGGCGGCGACGACGGAGACCCAGCACTGTTGGGTTGAACCTGCGAGCCGGGCCAGGGCACGGCTCGGCTCGCTACCGCTCGTCGGCCTCGAAGGGGAGGACGCGTGAGGGGTGCGCCGTGTCGGCCCGCCGTCAGCGGCGGGTGCGTCGCAGCCGGCGGCCGAGGAGGACGGCCCCTGCGCCGGCGGCCAGGGACGCTCCCGCGAAACCAGCGAGGGCGGCCTTGGCGCGGACGTCATTCGCGGACCCGGCGACCGCCCGGGACGGCCGGGCGGAGGAGGGAGCTCCGGCTGCCTGGAGGATGAGGTCGGCGACCGCCGCGGGATGGGCGATCAAGGACACGTGGGAGGAGTTGATCTCCACCGTGTGCGAACCGGCGCGCTTCGCCTGGAAGCGTTCCTGATCCGGGCTGATGGTCTTGTCCTGCCGGCCGACGAGCGTCCAGGACGGGATGTGCTTCCAGGCCGCGACCTTGGCCTTCTCGGAGAACGCGGTCGTAGCGGCGGGCCGCTGGGTGGCCGCCAGCAGATTCGCCTCGCTCACCGGTAGGTCGGCTGCGAAGACCTGGTGAACCTTGTCGCGCTTGAGGTGCAAGTCGGTCCCGCTGCGGCCGTTCTCCCGGTACGGGACGGACGTGGTGGCGGTGCCCAGTTCAGTGGGGAACCGCGCGGCCAGCGACATGCCGCTCTCGCCCACGTCGGGCATCAGCGCCGACACGTACACGAGCGACTTCACCCTGGGGTTGCCGGCCGCGGCCGAGCTGATCACGGAGCCGCCGTAGGAGTGGCCCACCAGCACGACCGGGCCCTTGATGCTGTCGAGTACCGAGGCGATGTAGGTCGAGTCGCTGTACAGGCCGCGCAGCGGGTTGGCGGGCGCGATGACGGTGTAGCCGCTGCGCTCGAGGCGTGAAATGACCCCGTTCCAGCTGGAGCCGTCCGCGAACGCGCCGTGCACCAGGACCACGGTGGGTTTCGTGACGGTCGTGTCGCCTTCCGCGGCAGCCGGAGCCGCCGCTGACGCGCACAGGGCCAGTGCACATCCGGCGACGGTGATGTGTGCGCGCAGTATTCGACGCCGTGTGCCGGAGATCGCCCATGCGGTCATCCCGTTCTCGCTTCCCTTGAGGTCAACAGCACCTCAGCGTTCACTCATTGGCGCCACCGGGCCCGGCGGCGCTGTCCAACCGGGTGAAACGGGCGGGGCATCGGAGTGAAGGGCTGGCCTCGCCAGGCATGCCAGGACCTGCTTGAGGCATCTCCTGGCGCTGCTGCTGATGCTGAAGTCGTACCAGCGCATGGGGTGTTTCCCCGCGGTGGAGGACGTCCCCGAGATGGTGGTGGACTTCGTGCGGCGGCAGGGGCCCCGCCGCCGTGGTCCTCGCAACAGATGTCGATCGGAGTGCCATTCTCCTGGCCGACGTTGACCATCGCCATGCGTGCCACGACTCCGCAGTACGGATACGGCCCATTTTCAGCCCTGCCGCGTTGCTTCATGAGCCGGCGCGGCCAAGGGGTGTCCCGTCAGGGACTACGGGACAGCCCTTACGTACGTACCATCTCAGCAAATACACCGAATGGCTTGCTCCGCCACCTGGGCCTCAGCATTGGATTTGAGTGGATCGTTGTCCGACGAACCCCCAACGAGCGGCCAGGCTTGGGAGTCCGTGAACCGCACCGGCATGCAAACGCCAACGAACTCGCCGACATCACCCTGGACGGCACGGGCCCTGCCTCAGTTTCTGCGAGCACAGTGCCCTGCACGGCAGAGAGTCTTGTTCACGTGCGCGTGCCCAGGCGCCCACGCTCGTACATGCTGAAGAGAAGGACCAGCGAAGGAACGATCAGGCCACAGCAGCACATGCCACGCCGACAAGAACCCAGAACGTCGAGTCCGGCGCGGTTGCGTCCGTGATCTGCACATGCGTCCCCAGCAGGTAGGGATACTGCACCACCCCCCGGCCCGCCACGACAGCGACCACCGCAACCGCTGCTGTCGCACAGCCCGATGACGTCCGCACCGACCTTGGCGTGCAGTGGCCGTGCAGTGTCAGAGGTTCTGCGGTGCACACATGAATCCGACCTCGATGTGGAGTCGATGCATGACGCAGGCCCCCGAGCTGTGGCTCACTCAGCAACGAAGCCTCAAGTCCTCTTTTCCCGTTCTGCTTTTGGCCATGGCGACGGGAGCGGTCGACGCGATCAGCTTCATGACCCTCGGCGGTGTGTTCACCAGTGTGATGACCGCAAACCTTGCTCTGTTCGGTCTCGCCATCGCCACCCACAACGTGCTGCTGGCCGGTCACGCAGCACTGGCGATCATCGGGTATACCTGCGGCGTGCTTCTCGGTAGTCGGGTTGCTTCCCTCCCGGGCCGCGCACGATGGAGGGGTGCCCGGATCGCACTGCTCGCAGAGGTGATCGTCATGACTGGTGCGCTGACGACCTGGGCCGCTCTGGACGGCGAGCCGGCCGGCACCAGCCAACTGGTCCTCCTGGCGGCCATGGCCGTGTGCATGGGCTGCCAGGGCGGCATGATCCGTGTCGCCGGCGGGCCGAATCTCTCGACCACCTACATGACTGGCGCTCTCACCGGCGCGCTGGTTGCACTCGCCGTCAAGAAAGAGGTGGAGCGATACAGCTTTGCGGTGATCGCGATGCTGTCGACAGGGGCAGGGTTGGGAGCGCTTCTTGTCACCCACGCACGGGCGGCTGCTCTGGCCCTGCCCTTGGTGTTGCTGACTGCAGCCCTCACGCTGTCTTTCCGGCGCCCTGTGCCGCACTAGCCTTGCTGTCGGACAGGCTGCCGCAGCCTGATGCGTTCAGTCGCCAGGCGTACTACCACCACCCCGCCACAAGCTGGGGAGCAGCGTCACATGCTCGAGCGCGTGGCGGGTGCCGCCCGCCGTCGTCCGGTGGCCCTCTGCCTCAGCTCTCGCGCAGGCCGGGCGCCAGCCGCACCGTCACCGTCTTGGGCCGTTGGTACTCCTGGAGCGCCAGCGTGTTCAGGTCCGTGCCGTGGCCGGACGAGCCACGCCCGCCGTGCGGGAGCTCCGCCGTCTGCACAAGATGGCAGTTGAGCCAGGCCTCACCCGCGTCGAAGCGGGCCGCGAGATCGAGCCCCGTGCCGAGGTCGGTCGTCCAGACACTGGCCGCCAGGGCCTGGGGGACACTGTTTGCCAGGTCCAGGGCCGCCTCCACGGTGTCCGCATGCTGGACTGTGAGGAGCGGGCCGAAGACTTCCTCGGTGACCGTCGGGTCGCCGTGCGGGAGATCCGCCAGGAGAAGGGCCGCGCGCCAGTGGCCGTGCTCCTCGCCGGGCGGGGTGGCGATGTCCGCCGCCAGCAGTCGCTTCGCGGACGAGGAAGCGACCAGGGCGTCGTAACGTGCCACCTGGTCCGGGCTGTTCAGCGGGCCGAAGTCACGGCCTGCCAGCCGGTCCCTCATCGTCTCCGCCGGGCGGGCGACCGTCGACTCGTAGTTCTCCGTGAGCGTGATGACCCGGGCCGGTGCCGCGCAGCTCGGTGCATCTCCTGCGCCAGCATCGGGAGGTTTTTCGGGCCGCCGAACACGGGGTCGCCGCCCGAGAGCGGCCCTGACCCGCGCCGGGAGCCCGACGCCCTCCGGGCTCGCGTCGTGCAGCACATGGACCGCGGGCGGGCACGCCTGACCGCCGCGAGGCGGCGGTCAGGCCGCGGTGTCCGTCAGTCGAGGGCGCGGCGGCCGGCCGTCGCCAGGCTCGGGTCCCAGCCGCGACGCGGTACGGAGTCGAGGAGCAGACGGGTATACGGATGCTCCGGGGTGTCCAGTACGCGATGCGTCGGGCCCGCCTCGACAACTCGGCCCGACCTGAGCACGATGACATCGTCGGCGATGTGCCGGACCACGGCGAGGTCGTGGGTGACGAAGAGGTAGCCGATGCCCGACTCGCGCCGGATCGTGGCGAGCAGGTCGAGGATCTGTGCCTGGATGGACACGTCGAGCGCCGCGACCGCCTCGTCGAGGATGAGGACGCGGGGTTCGACCGCGAGGGCCCGGGCGATGGCGACGCGCTGGCGCTGTCCGCCGGAGAGCCGCCGGGGCAGGGCCCCGGCCTCCCGTTCGCCGAGGCCCACCTGGTCCAGGAGTTCGGCGACCCGCGAGCGACGGGCGGCCGCGTCCAGCCGGGTGTGCAGGCGCAGTACCTCGTCGACGCAGTCGGAGACCGTCACCCGTGGGTCCAGCGAGAGATACGGATCCTGGAAGACCATCTGGATCTCGCGGGCGCGCGCGAGCCGTTCGGCCCGGCTCCGGGCGCGGGCGGAGCGGTCCCGGCCGTCCAGGCGGACGGTGCCGCCGTCCGGTCGTGTCAGGCCCACCAGCATCCGTACGGTCGTCGTCTTCCCGCTGCCGGACTCGCCGACGATTGCCAGCGAAGCCCCCGGTGCCAGGGTGAACGACACGTCGTCGACCGCCGTGTGGTCCCCGTACCGCTTGCACAGCCCCTCGACCACGAGCCCCTTCGTCGTGCCGGTCACAGTGTGATCCCTTCGTCGGCGCGGTGGCACGCGGCGAGACCGTCGCCGTACCGCGCCAGTACGGGGGGCTCCTCGGAGCAGCGCGGTTGTGCGTGGGCGCAGCGGGCCGTGAAGGCACACCCCGGAGGTGCCTCGGCGAGGGAGACGGGGCGGCCCGGGATGGGCCGGGGCGCCGGTGCGCCCGGTTCGATGCGGGGGGTGCAGGCGAGGAGTCCCGCCGTGTACGGATGGCGGGGCCGGTCGAACAGCTCGTCGGTGCCCCGGGTCTCGACGATCCGGCCCGCGTACATCACGTACACGCGGTCGCAGATGGCCGAGGCCAGTTCGAGGTCGTGGGTGACGAAGAGAAGCCCGGTGCCCTGCTCGGCCCGCAGCCGGGTGAGGATCGCGATGATCTCCGCCTGGGTCGTGACGTCCAGGGCGGTGGTCGGTTCGTCGGCGACGAGCAGGGCTGGCTCGCCCGCCAGGGCCGCGGCGATGACCATCCGCTGGAGCATTCCGCCGGAGAACTGGTGCGGATAGCGGCGCAGCGCGCCCCGCGGATCGCGGATGCCCACGGCGTCGAGGAGTTCCTCGGCCCGGGCCGAGGCCGACGCGGCGGGCGTGCCGACCGCGCGCAGCCCTTCGGTGAGGAAGTCGCCGACGCGGCGGAGGGGATTGACGGAGGCGCGCGGGTCCTGGAAGACCATCGCAACCTGCCGGGTCCGCAGCGCGGCCAGCTCCCCCCGGCTCATGGTCAGCACGTCGCGGCCGCCGACCCGCACCTCACCGCTCGTCCGCGAGCCGGCGGGCAGCAGCCCGAGCACGCTGCGGCAGGCCACCGACTTGCCCGACCCGGATTCGCCGACCAGGCCGACGGTCTCCCCGGGCAGGACCCGGAGGCTGACACCGTCCAGGATCGGCCGGGCCGCCTGCCCGTCCGGTAGCCGTACGCCGAGCCCGTCGATCTCGAGTACGGGGGAGTGGTCCCCCGTGCCGCGCACCGGAGTGCTGTTCTCGGTCATGGCGCTCACCGCTCCCGCTTCGCGATCCGGTCGGCGAGCCCCTCGCCGACGATGCCGAACGCCACCACGGCGAGGACGATGCACGCTGACGGCGCGAGGGCGGGCAGCATCGCCCCCTGCTGGAGGGCCGACTGCCCTTCGTTGATCATGGCGCCCCAGTCGGCGGTGGGCGGCTGCACACCGAAGCCGAGGAAGGAGAGCGCCGCCAGGTCCATCAGCGCGTACCCGAAGTTCATCGCGGACTGCGCGAAGACCGTCGGGGCGACGTTGGGCAGTAGGTGCCGCAGGCAGATCGTCCAGCCCGACCAGCCCTGCACCCGGTACGCCTCGATGTACGGGCGGGCCTTCTCCTGACGCGCGATGCCGCGCACCAGCCGTCCCACGTAAGGGGTGTAGGCCACGGCCATGGCGATCACCGGGGCGGTCATGCCGGAGCCGACCACGGCCACGAGAAGTATCGCGAGCAGCAGTCCGGGGATCGCGAAAGCCAGGTCCATCGACCGGGACAGGACCGCGTCCGCCCACCCGCCCCGCCAGGCGGCGACCACGCTGAGCAGGGTGCCGAGGAGCGTGGAGACGCCGACGACGAGCAGCGGTCCGAGCAGGCCGGTCCGGGCGCCGTGGAGCAGTCGGGACAGGATGTCCCGCCCCGACTGGTCCGTGCCCAGGAGGTGGTCTCCCGTCGTCCCGGCCAGGCTCGCCGAGAGGTCGAGGGCCTCGGGGTCGTACGGTGCGAGGACGGGTGCCAGGACAGCGATCAGGACGAGCGCGGCCAGGACGGCGACGGCCGCCGTGAACAGCGGGCCCTGGCCGAGTACCCGCAGGCCGCGTAGCCCGGGGCGATGGCGCAGCGCGCCGGTTGCGTCGGCGGCGGGAGTTGCTGTGGTGGTCATGAGGAGCCTTCCCCGTGGAGGGACAGCCGGGGGTCGATGAGTGGGACGAGCAGGTCGACGACGAGGTTCACCACGACGAAGGCCGCCACGCTGAGCAGCGTGATCGCCTGGACGACGGCGAAGTCCTTGGCCGTCACCGACTGCACGAGCAGGGAGCCGATGCCGGACACGTCGAACGCGGTCTCGACGATCGAGGTGCTGATGAGCAGACCGGCGAGCATGGTGCCGCCGACGGTGACGACGGGGCCCAGTGCGTTGCGCAACACGTGACGGCGCACCACGGCCCGCCCCGCGACACCGCGGGCGCGCGCCACCTCGACGTGTTCGCGCCCGAGTTCGTCGAGCATCGCCGAACGGGTCACCCGGGCGAGCAGCCCGGCGAAGGTCAACGCCAGGGCGAAGGCCGGCAACGTCAGGTGGTACAGCCGGTCCGTGAAACCCTCCGGGGTGCCGCCCGGCCCCGGGAACCAGCCCAGCTGGACGGAGAACAGGGAGACGAGCGCGATGGCGCTGACGAAGGAGGGGGTCGCCGTGGCCACGCCCGTGCCGAGGAGCACCGCCCGGTCCACCGGGCCGGGGCGCAGCGCGGCGAGGACGCCGGCCGTCAAGCCGATGAAGGCGACGAGCAGAGCCGCGTACCCGACCAGCAGGGCGGTGCCCGGAAGCCGGGAGCCGATGAGGCTCCCGACGTCCTGGTGGAACTGGGCGGACCGGCCGAAGTCGCCCTGCAGCACGGCGCCGAGCCACTTCGCGTACTGCACGGGCAGCGGGTCGTCCAGGTGGTATTGGGCGCGCAGCGCCGCTGTGACCTCCGGGGTCGCCGGGCGGCCGTGGAGCAGGAAGGACACCGGGTCGCCGGGGGCCAGGTGGACCGTGCCGAAGACCACGAGCGAGGTCACGAACAGCACGGTCACCAGGCCGAGGAACCGTCCGACGAGGTAGCGGGTCATGGCTTCGCGGCCCCGATCGTCGCGGCCCACGGGTAGTACAGCTGCGCGATGCCGGTGGGGGCGCCGGTGATCCGGTTGCCGAGGAAGACCGAGTACGGCGCCTCGTACAGCGGGATTATCGGGAGCTCGCGCACCGCGATCCTTTGGAGCTCGGCGGTCAGGTCGGCGCGGGCGGCGGGATCGGTCTCCGCGTTCGCCCGGTCGAACGCGGCGTCGTACTCGGCGTTGGACCACTTGCCGTAGTTCCCGAAGTCGCCGGTGCGCAGGTACTGGTAGAACTCCAGCGGGTCGGGGGTGTTGTCGTAACCGTTCGTGATCACCAAGTCGAGGCCCTTGCGCGCTTCGGGGTCGACGAAGATGCTGCTGTACGCCTCCGGGGCGACCGCTTTCAGTTGGACGTCGAGGCCGATCTGCCGGCCGGCCGCCTGGACGGCGTTGGCGACGACACTGATCTCGGGCGCGAGCGAACTGGTGACCAGGGTGACTTTCCGGCCCGTGGCGCCGGCCTCGACGATGAGCTTCTTCGCAGCCTTCAGGTCGTACACCGGCTCCGGCAGGGCCTTGAAGTAGCCGTCGGTCCTCTCCGGGGCCAGCGCCCAGGCGCTGCGCGCGGCGGGGGCTTTGGCGGGGACGCCGATGCCGCCGGCTGCCGCCTTGACGATGTTCTTGCGGTCGAGCGCCATGGACAGGGCCTTGCGGACCTTGAGGTCCCCGAGGGCGCCGTGGAAGTCGAGGACCGCGAGGTCCGCCGCACCGGTGTTGGGACCGAACAGGACCGTTCCCTTGCCGCTGGAGCGCAGCTGCGCGAACGAGGCGGAGGGCACCAGGTATCCGCCGTCGGCCGTACCGGAGAGGAAAGCATTGGTCCGGGCAGCCGGGTCCTCGATGAAGGTGAACGTCACCTTGTCCGTCTTCGGGGACAGCGACTGGTCCCAGTACGCGGCGTGCTTCTTGAGGGTGATGCTGTCGCCCTGGGTCCAGCTGTCGAGGGCGTACGGGCCGGTGCAGTTGACCTTGCCCTTGGGGCCGCCGTAGTCCTTGCCGGCCTTGGCCAGGAAGGCGGCGCTCTCGATGGTGCCGGGAGAGGCGGCCATCAGCTCGTTGAGGAGGACGTCGGGCTTGCGGAGCCGGATCGTCACCTCCAGGGGGCCGGTCTTCTCGATGGCGTCGACGTTCTTGAACGTCGTGCTCCAGGGCGAACCGGTGGCCGGGTCCATCTGACGCTTGAGGGAGGCGACCACGTCGCCCGCGGTCATGGTCGTCCCGTCGTGGAACTTCACTCCCGGCCGCAGGGTGTACACCAGGGTTTTGGGATCCGGCTGGGTGTACTTGACAGCGAGACCTGGCTTGATCTTCATGTCGGGCGTGACCCGCAGAAGCTGCTCGCACACGTTGGCGAGCACGGTGTTGGGCGGGTAGTCGTAAGCAAGGGCGTAATCGAGCGTGTAGGGCTCGGCGTAGAGGGACCAGGTGAAGGAGTTCAGCGGACCCTTCGCCGGCGGTGAGGTCGGGGTGACCTTGTAGGCGGGGTCGGCGCCGTTCCCGGCGGACCCGGGGCCCGTGGCGCCGGAGCAGGCGGTGGCGGTGGTCGCGACGGCGACGGAACAGACGAGCAGCGCGAGGGCTCTGGGCATGCGCATGGAGACCCACCCCTTTACGGGTGTAGTGACGGGCGCTGGGGGATGGAGCGAGTATGGGTGCGGGAACGTTCCCGCACAAGCCTTTGCGGGAACGGTTTTGCTGAGGTCACGGGGGTGGCAGCATCAGCTCATGACAAAAGCTGCTTCAGGGCGTGGTGGGCCTTCCTCGCCACCCACTCCTCCGCGCGTACGGCTCGTCGACGTGGCCCGCGAGGCGGGACTGTCCAAGACCACCGTCTCGGCGGCCCTCAACGGCACCGGGCGGCTCTCTCCCGCAGTACGGGAGAAGGCCAGGGAGACCGCGCGGAGGATGGGCTACCGGCCCAACGCCACCGCGCGGCAACTGCGCGCGGGACAGGCCCGGTTGATCGGATACGTGGTGGGCGAGTTCGCCGGCGCCCCCTGGACGTTCCTGGAGTCGCCGTACTTCGCCCAGCTGACGAGCGCCACCGCGGCGGCCGCGCTCAAGCGCGGCTACGCCCTGGTGCTGCTGCCCGCGGGTGAGCTGCACGGCGAGTGGGCCGACCTGCCGCTCGACGCGGTGATCGTCGCCGACCCGGTCACCGACGACCGCATCGTGGAGGACCTGCTCGCCGCCCGGATCCCGGTGTTAACCGACCGCTCCGTCGAGGGACGGCCGGGGGCACACTGGGTGGACGTCGACGTCGTGGCGGCCGTGCGGGAGACGCTCGACCACCTCGAGGCGGAGGGCGCCCGGCGGCCCGTGCTCGTGCTGCCCGACAGTACGACGCGATTCCACGTGGGGGTCCTCGCCGCCTACCGCGAGTGGTGCGCCGCGCAGGGGCTGCCGGAGAAGGTCGTGCTCGCCGTCGCGGCCGGCAACGGACCGGCCGTACGAGCCGTGGAGGACGCCCTGACCGGGGCCGACCGGCCCGACGCCCTGCTCGTCGTGGCCGAGGTCAGTCCACCCCTCGTGCTGGAGGCGGCGCGCCGCCACGGATACGACGTGCCCGACGATCTGCTCCTGGTGTGCGTCAGCGAGGACACGGCGGCCGTCCACACGCAGCCGCCGGTGACGACGCTGAGCCTGGGACCCCGGGAGGTTGCGGAGGCCGGGATCGAACTCCTTGTCGCCGCACTGGAACACGGGCGCGCCGGGCAGGCCGGTGTGCTGGTGCCGACCCGGCTCCAGGTGCGGGCGTCCTCGCTGCGTACGAGCCAAGACTGAGCCGGCCCGGGGGGCAGGCTCAGGCGTCATGTACGAGCGTGCCGCCGACGTAGGTCCGCAGGACGCGTGCCTCGGCGATCTCCTCCGGCGGCGCCGTGAAGATGTCGCGGTCCAGAACCACCAGGTCGGCGAGGTTGCCGGGACGCAGACTGCCGGTGTCGTCCAGGCCGTTCACATGGGCGGTGCCCGCGGTGTAGGCGGCGACGGCCGTCGCCAGGTCCAGGCGCTGCTCGGGGAGGAAGACCCGGCCGTCGGTGGCCCCGGGCTCCATGCGGTTCACCGCCACATGGAGGCCCGCGATCGGGTCGGGGCTGCTGACGGGCCAGTCGCTCCCGGCGGCCAGGGTGGCGCCCGCGCGCAGCAGGCCGCCGAACGGGTACTGCCAGGCCGCGCGCTCGGGGCCGAGGAAGGGGATGGTCAGTTCGTCCATCTGGGGCTCGTGGGCGGCCCACAGCGGCTGGATGTTGGCGATGGCACCGAGCCGGGCGAAGCGCGCGAGGTCGTCGGGGTGCACGACCTGGAGATGGGCGAGATGGTGGCGGTTGCCGCGGTGCCCATTGGCCTCGATCGCGGCTTCTATCGCGTCGAGTGCCTCGCGGACGGCCCGGTCGCCGAGCGCGTGGAAGTGGACCTGGAAGTCGAGGGCGTCGAGCCGGGTGACATGGCTGCGCAGGGCGTACGGGTCGACGAAGCTCAGACCGCTGTTGGCGGTGGCGCAGCCGCAGCCGTCGAGGTACGGGGAGGTCATCGCGGCGGTGAAATTCTCGGCGATGCCGTCCTGCATGATCTTCACCGAGCCGGCCCGAAACCGTCCGTGGCTCAACTTCTCGCGCAGCGCGACCAGTTCGTCGATCTGCTCGGCGCCACGCTCGCGGTCCCACCACAGCGCGCCGGTGACCCGGGCGGTGAGCGAGCCGTCGCGGGCGGCGGCCAGATAGGCGTCCGACGGATCGGCCTTGCCGGTGAACACACCGAGCAGGGCATCCTGCCAGCCGGTGATGCCGAGGGAGTGCAGCAGCTCCTGCGCGCGCAGCAGACCCGCGAGCCGGTCCGCGGAGGTGGTCGCCGGCACCAGCCGGGAGACCAGCGCCGTGGCGCCTTCCTGGAGCATCCCGCTGGGCGAACCGTCCGGCTCGCGCTCGATGCGACCGTCGACGGGGTCGGGGGTGGCGGCGGTGATCCCGGCCAGTTCGAGCGCCCGGGTGTTGGCCCAGGCGCCGTGGTGGTCGCGGTTCGCCAGCAGGACAGGGCGGTCCGGGACCACGGAGTCGAGCAGCTGCCGGGTGGGCAGTCCGCCGTCGAAGCTCTCCATCGACCACCCTCCGCCGGTGATCCACGCGTGGTCCGGGTGGGCGTCCGCGTAGGTCCGGATCAGGGCCAGGTACTCGTCGACGCCGACGGTGCCGGTCAGATCGCACTCGGCCAGCTCCACCCCGGCGTACACCGGGTGGATGTGGGCGTCCTGGAAGCCGGGGAGCAGCAACTTCCCCGTGAGGTCGACGACTTCGGTGCCGGGGCCGATGAACTCGCGCACGTCGTCGTGCCCGACGGCGGCGATCCGGTCGCCGACGACAGCGAGTGAGGTGGCCCGGGAGCGGGCCGGATCGGCAGTGAAGACGGGGCCGCGTGTGAAGACCAGATCGGCCGTGGTCATACGGGTCCTCCAGAACATGAGGGAACGTGAGGTGGGCGCCATGGAAGCGGCTCGGGCGTTACGCGTCAACGGTGTTGTCATAAGGCCGCCCCCAATTGCCGGTCGGTCTAAGTCGGCGCGTGGTCAACCGCGTGGTTCCCGAAAGCGAGCGGCGGGGCCGCAGGCCGACTGATTCCGGACGCGATGGCGGCGCGCCTGCCCGCCACGAGCGTCCCGGCGGACGGCTCCCGGGACCGTCGCGCCCGGGCCCGGCGGCCGTGAGGATCAGCCGGTGGGCACGGGGGAGAAGCGGCCCACCGCGGCGAGGTCGGCGCTGATCCGCGCGGCGGTCTCCAGCAGATGAGGGAGGAGCGCCGCCAGGCTCTCCTCGCCGGTGGCGCGGCCGGCGTGGAGCGCCACGTTGACCGCGGCCACCACCTGGCCGCCGCCGTTCGTGACCGGCGCCGCGACCGAACGCAGCCCCTCCTCCAACTCCTGGTCCACCCACGCGTAGCCGCGCCGGGCGGTGGCCGCCACCGCGTCGGCGAGGGCCTCGGGCGTGGCCACCGTGCGAGGCGTGAGCGCCTCGGGCGTCACCCGGGCCAGCCGCGCCGCGCGCCGGTCGTCGGGGAGGGCCGCGAGCAGCACCCGGCCCATCGAGGTGGCGTACGCGGGCAGCCGGGTGCCCACCGTGATGTCGATGTGCATGATCCGGGTGCTCGCGACCCGGGCGACGTAGCGGATGTCGTCGTCGTCGAGCACGGCCAGGGAGGCGGACTCGTGGACCCGGCCGACCAGTTCGGCGAGGTGCGGGGTGGCGATCCCGGCGAGCGTCAGGCCCGAGAGCCGGGCGTAGCCGAGCTCCATGGCCCGCGGCAGCACCCGGAAACCGTCCGCGTCCTCTCGTACGTACCCCAGGTGGCGCAGCGTGATGAGCGACCGGCGGGCGGTGGCGCGGGGGAGCCCCGTGAGGCGGGCGAGGTCGGCCGGGCGGGCCGGGCCGTCGACCGAGCCGAAGGCGCACAGCACGTCGAGACCCCGGGCGAGCGACTGGAGGAAGCCGGCGCCGAGTTCCTCCTTGAGCGCGCTGCCCGAGTGGGGCGGGCGGACCGCCGCGGCGGTGGCCGGCGTCCCGGTGGCCGACGGGGTGCGCAGGGCAGCCTCCATGGCGGCGACGGCCGCGCGCAGCGGGGGCAGGACCCGCGCCGTCAGGGACTCGGTGCTGTGCCGGCTGGTGTGGCTGACCACGCTGACGGCGCAGACCACCGCGCCCGCCGGGTCGCGGACCGGCAGCGAGACGGCTATCAGCCCGGGCTCGATCAGCCGGCTGTCGACGGCGAATCCGTCCTCACGTGCCTGCCGGACCCGGGCGAGGAAGCCGGCCTCGACCTCCTCGGACGCGGACTCCGCCACGGCCGGCCGGGGCGGCAGGGCCGGGAAGCCGGTGTCCAGCGGGTCGTGCAGGCGCCGAGCCCGCCACCGCTCCCGCTGTACGTCGTCCCAGTCGGCGGCGAACAGGGCGCCGGGCGCGCAGCGTTCGGCAGGCAGCAGATCGCCGACCCGGAACGAGATCGCCATGGCCCGGCGGCGGGCCGCCTGGGCGATGAAGCGGACCCCGTCGCCGTCGGGAACGGCCACCGACACCGACTCGTCCAGCTCGTCGGCGAGGGCCTCGGCGTGCGGGCCGAGGGCTTCGAGGAGGGCGCAGCCGGCCAGATAGGCGTTGCCCAGCTCCGCCGAGCGCGGGGCCAGCAGCAGATCGCGGTCCTCGGTCCGCAGGAACCCGAGGCGGACGAGCGTGGTGGCGACCCGGTCGACCGTCGATCGGGCGAGCCCGGTGGTGCGGACGAGATCTCCGGGGCGGTGGCGCGTCCCCGGTCCCGCGGCCACGGCGCGGAGCACGGCCAGTCCGCGCTCCAGCGGTCCGACCAGCTCGTCGGGCACCGTCGTGGCCTCGGGTGCCGCCGCCTCCGGCGCCGTCGTCATCTCGGTGAGCTGGGACATCGTCCGGCCTCCTCGGAGCGTCGTGGGCTGATCACCGTGCAGAAACCGTACCCGCTGCCGTTGACACAGCCCGAAGTGTGGGCGGACACTCAGCCCGCCGCCAATTATGAACAAAAGTTCACCAGGCGAACGCGCCCGCACGGTGAACCCCGAATGAAAAGGGTTGTTATATGGACAAAGTCATGGCGACAGCTGCCGAAGCGGTGGCGGACATCGGAGACGGCGCCTCGCTCGCCGTCGGAGGTTTCGGGCTGAGCGGGGTACCGGACGTCCTGATCCGCGCCCTGCATGCCCACGGCTCCGGCCGGCTGAGCGTCGCCTCCAACAACTGCGGCGTCGACGGCGGCGGCCTGGGTATCCTGCTCGCGGCCGGCCGGATCAGCCGTGTCACCGGCTCCTACATCGGCGACAACAAGGAGTTCGCCCGCCGCTACCTGGGCGGCGAACTGGAGCTGGAACTCACCCCGCAGGGCACCCTCGCCGAGCGCCTGCGGGCCGGCGGCTGCGGCATCCCGGCCTTCTTCACCCCGGCGGGCGTCGGCACCCAGGCCGCCGAGGGCGGACTGCCCTGGCGGTACGCGCCGGACGGCGGCGTGGCGGTCGCCTCCCCGCCCAAGGAGACACGCGAGTACGACGGCAGGGCGTACGTCCTCGAACACGGCATCACCACCGACTTCGCCTTGGTGCGCGCCGCCCGGGGCGACCGCCACGGCAACCTCGTCTTCGCCCGCGCGGCCCGCAACTTCAACCCGCTCGCCGCCATGGCGGGCCGGATCACCGTCGCCGAGGTCGAGGAGCTGGTGGAACCCGGCGAGCTGGACCCCGACCAGGTCCACCTCCCCGGCGTGTTCGTACAGCGAGTGCTGGCACTGACCCCCGAACAGGCCGCCGACAAGGGCATCGAGCGAAGGACGGTACGCACCCGATGAGCTGGACCAGGGACGAGATGGCGGCCCGCGCCGCCCGGGAACTCACCGACGGCTCGTACGTCAACCTCGGGATCGGACTGCCCACTCGTGTGCCGAGCTTCCTCCCCGAGGGCGTCGACGTCGTCCTCCACTCGGAGAACGGACTCCTCGGCGTCGGCCCGTACCCGTACGAGGACGAGGTCGACCCCGACCTGATCAACGCGGGCAAGGAGACGGTGACCGTCGTACCGGGCGCCGCCTTCTTCGACTCCGCGCTCTCCTTCGGCATGATCCGCGGCGGTCACATCGACACCGCGGTCCTGGGCGCCATGCAGGTCTCCGCCCACGGTGACCTTGCCAACTGGGCAATCCCCGGCAGGATGGTCAAGGGTATGGGCGGGGCCATGGACCTCGTCCACGGCGCCCGCCGGGTGATCGTTCTCATGGAGCACACCGCCAAGGACGGCGCCCCCAAGATCGTCGACACCTGCACGCTGCCGCTCACCGGCCGGGCCTGCGTCCACCGCGTCATCACCGACCTGGCCGTCCTCGACATCACCGACGAGGGACTGCGACTCGTCGAGACCGCCCCCGGCGTGAGCGTCGACGAGGTCGCGCGCCGGACGGCCGCGCCCGTGAAGCCCAAGGAGACCCGGTGACAGGCCCCCCGGCGCCGCCGAACTCGCCGAGGAACTCCGGGTCTTCCCCGACCGGATGCTCGACAACCTGCACCGTACCCGCGGCCTGATCGCGAGCGAACGCCTCGCCGCGGAACTGGGCGGCCTCCTCGGCCGTACCGCTGGAACTGCTCGCCCCCGCGACCCGGCAGGCCGCCGACGAGCAGCGGCACCTCGGAGACGTCCTCACCGATCTCATCGCCGAGGACCCCGCGCTCACCGGCCGGATCGACCCGGCACGGCTGCGCGCCCTCGGCTACCCGGCCACCGGCACCGGCTCCGCGCCCCTGCTCGTCGACCACGCCCTGCGGAGAGAGACCTCGTCCTCCGCTGTCACGGAAGGCCATCCATGACCCCCTCGCTCCACCACCGGATCGACGGCCCCGCCGACGCACCGGTCCTCATCCTCGGCCCCTCCCTGGGGACCTCGCTCGCCGTCTGGGACGCCCAGACCCCCGCCCTGGCCCGCCGTCACCGGGTGATCCGCTGGGACCTGCCGGGCCACGGCGGCAGCCCCGCCGGCGCTCTGCGCGACACCGGGCCCGGCTCCACCGTCGTCGCCGACCTTGCGGCCCTGGTCCTGGACCTCGCCGACCGGCTGGGCGTGACCCGCTTCGCCTACGCGGGCATCTCCCTCGGCGGCGCGGTCGGCGCCCACCTCGCCGTACACCACCCCCAGCGGATCACCGGCCTTGCCCTGGTGTGCTCCTCCGCCCGCTTCGGCGAACCCGCCGCTTGGCGCGAACGGGCCGCACTCGTCCGCGCGGAGGGCACCGAAGCCCTGGCGGCCGGCGCCCCCGGACGCTGGTTCACCGCCGGATTCACCCGTACCCAGGTGGCCGGACAACTCGTCGACGACCTGCGCGCCGCCGCCCCCGAGGGGTACGCGGCCTGCTGCGACGCCCTTGCCGCGTACGACCTGCGGCCCGATCTGCACCGGATCACCGCGCCGACGCTCGTCGTCGCCGGCCGGGACGACCCCGCCACCCCGCCCGGCCACGCCCGGGAACTGGCCGACGGCATCCCCGGAGCGACCCTGCTGGAACTTCCCGGAGCCTCGCATCTGGCGCCCGCCGAACGCCCGCAGGCCGTCCTCGGCGCCCTCCTCGGCCACTTCGAGGCCCCCGCCGACGACGGCAGCAGGCACGCCGAGGGGATGGCGGTCCGCCGAGCGGTCCTCGGCGACGCGCACGTCGACCGGGCCGTCGCCCGCACCACCGAGTTCACCGCCGACTTCCAGGACTACATCACCCGCTGTGCCTGGGGAGAGATCTGGACCCGTCCTGGTCTCGACCGCCGCACCCGCAGCTGCCTCACGCTGACCGCCCTGATCGCCCACGGGCATCAGGAGGAACTCGCCCTGCACGTACGAGCGGCGCTGCGCAACGGGCTCACTCCGGAGGACATCAAGGAAGTCCTGCTGCACTCCGCCGTCTACTGCGGTGTGCCGGCGGCCAACTCCGCCTTCGCCACGGCCCAGCGCGCCCTCGCCGAGGACGGCGTCCCGTCCCCCTTCTGATACAGCCGCGCCCAGCACCCCTTTTACCTCTCTTGGAGCCCTCATGCCCCGTACCACCGTAGGAATCATCGGTGCCGGCCCCGCCGGACTCCTGCTCTCCCACCTACTCCACCGGCAGGGCATCGACAACGTCGTCCTCGAACTGCGCAGCCGCGACTACGTCGAACGCCGCCAGCGCGCCGGCATCCTCGAACAGGACACCGTCGACGTGCTGCGCGACTCCGGGGCCGGCGAGCGGATGGACCGCCAGGGGCTGGAGCACCACGGCATCGAACTGCGCTTCGACCGGCGCTCCCACCGCATCGATTTCCCGTCCCTCACCGGTGGCCGGTCGGTCATGGTCTACGCGCAGACCGAAGTGGTCAAGGACCTCATCGACCGGCGCCAACAGGACGGCGGAACCGTCCTGTTCGAGGCGGAAGCGCTGTCCGTCGACGGCATCGAGACCGACAGCCCGAGCATCCGCTACCGCCACGAAGGCGCCGAACACACCCTGGACTGCGAGATCGTCGTCGCCTGCGACGGCTTCCACGGCATCGGCCGCCGCTTCGTGCCGGACGGCCTGCTCACCGTGACGGAACGGACGTACCCCTTCTCCTGGCTCGGCATCCTCGCCGACGTCCCGCCCTCGTGCGAGGAACTGATCTACGCCCACCACGAGCGCGGCTTCGCCCTGCACAGCATGCGCTCGCCCGAGGTCAGCCGGCTCTACCTCCAGGTCGACCCGGACGACAGCACCGACAACTGGCCGGACGAGCGCATCTGGGACGAGCTGGAGACCCGCTTCGCCATCGACGGTGACTGGACGCTGCGGCGGGGACCGATCACAGAGAAGAGCATCACCCCGATGCGCAGCTTCGTCGCCGAGCCCATGCGCCACGGGCGCCTCTTCCTGGCCGGCGACGCGGCCCACATCGTGCCGCCCACCGGGGCCAAGGGCCTCAACCTCGCCGTCGCCGACGTCACCCTGCTCGCCCAGGCCCTCACCCGCTACCACGCCCACCAGGACGAGTCGCTGCTCGACGCCTACTCGGAGACCGCACTGCGCCGCGTCTGGCGGGCCGAGCACTTCTCGTACACCATGACGACCCTGCTGCACGGCGACCCCGCCGACTCCGACTTCGACCGCGCGCTGCGCCTCTCGCACCTGCGCTACGTCGCCCGCTCCGAGGCCGCTTCGGCCTCCCTCGCGGAGAACTACGTGGGGTTCTGAGCTGCTGTTGGTTTGCTGAGCTGTAGTGAGTCCTGTCGGTGGGTTTGCCGAGTGGGAACGGGAGTTCTGGCGCCGAATGGGTGACCTTGGCGGCTGCTGCTCGTTGGGTTGGCTGACAGGTTTCCAGCCTTGAGGGAGGGGGATGTGGTGAGTGGTTTGCGGGAGTTGGCCGTGTCCTTCGTGGCGCCGGGGCCTGCGGGGGTGGCGATCCGGGACCGTCTGAGGCACCTCACCCCCCAGGACGAGAAGGTGCTGCGTGCGGTCGGTGAGCATCAGGGTGCGTTGGCCTCCCGTGATCTCAAGGCTCGCTGCGCGGACGGTCTGGATCACAGCACCGATGCGTGGGCGGCACGTAAGCGGGAGCTGACGAAGGAGTCGTCGTCCAGGATTGCCGGGGCCATCACGAGGGCCACGCACGATCAGTGGGCGCTCGCCCGGCGTTGTCAGGCCGCGCACATCCAGAAGCTGGAAGCCGGGATCCAGATGCTGCGGCATCGGCTGTCCCTCCCGGTCGGGGAGAAGGGCACCAAGCGCGCGGGGGGCGGTTACCGGTCGAAGAGCGAGTGGTTCCGCAAGTCCCGTCGCCTCGCGATGCTGGAAGACCGGCACACTGCTGCGGTTTCCGACTGGCAGGCCAGGCGGGTGCGTGTGGTGCGGGGCGGTAAGCGGCTTCTGAACACTCGCCACCATCTCATCCAAGCCGAGCTCACCGAGGAGCGGTGGCGGGAACGGTGGGAGGCGGATCGCTGGTTTCTTGCCGCTGACGGCGAGTCGGGGAAGCGGTTCGGGAACGAGACGATCCGTGTCACCCCGGACGGCGAAGTGTCGGTCAAGTTGCCTGCCCCGCTCGCGCACCTGGCCAACGCCCAGCACGGCCGGTACACCCTCACCTCGCGTATCGTCTTCGCGCACCGGGGTGTGGAGTGGGCCGACCGCATCGAAGCCAACCGGGCCGTCGCCTACCGCATCCACCTCGACGTGAACCGCGGCCGCTGGTACCTCACCGCATCCTGGCAACGCCCCCTGGTCCAGACGATCCCGCTCGCCGCCGCCCGCGCCCGGGGCATGGTCGGCGTCGACACCAACGCCGACCACTTCGCCGCCTACCGGCTCGACCGGCACGGCAACCCGGTCGGTGACCCGCACCGCTTCTCCTACGACCTGACCGGCACCGCCGGTCACTGCGACGCACAGATCCGCCACGCGCTGACCCGCCTGATCAACTGGGCGGTGCGTGTCGGTGTCACCGCGATCGGCATCGAAGACCTCGACTTCACCGCCGAGAAGACCCGTGAGAAGCACGGCCGCCGCAAGCGGTTCCGGCAGCTGATCTCCGGCATCCCGACCGGGAAGCTCAAGGCCCGGCTGGTGTCGATGGCCGCCGAACAGGGCCTCGCGATCGTCGTGGTCGACCCCGCCTACACCAGCATGTGGGGTGCCCGGCACTGGCAGAAACCAGTGACCACCCCCCACCGCACCATGTCCCGTCACGATGCCGCTGGTATTGCGATCGGACGACGCGCCCTCGGGCACCCGATCCGGCGTCGGACGGCACCGCCCCCGCACGACCGGAGTGAGCGTGCGGGGCATCGGACCGTCCAGGCCGGGGCAGGTGACCGGGGGCGTGAGGGAACCCGCCCACCCACAACGGACCGGCCCCCTGGAGAGCCGTTGCCGAGCGGGACGCGAAAGCGGGAACCCAGCGCATCCAAAACCGTTCGGGATGCGCCCAGAACGCAGCAGTGGGTCCAAGACTCACTCATGCACACTGGTTAGGAACGGTTCAAGGAGAACTGACGTTGCGACACCACACGGGAGGCGACGGCTGCTCGAAGCAGCCGCCCCCTCCTGTATTGGTGGTTCAGGCGGATCAGGCGTAGAAGCGGTACACCGCCTGGGCGGCACACGCCGGCTTGCCCGAGCCGTCGATCTCCACGGTCAGGTCGACGACGACCTCGACACCGCCCCGGACGTCCTCGACGGACACCACGCGGCCGTGCGCCCGGACCTTCATCTCAGTGACCGGCGATGCCGGCATCGGTCAGGCGGTGCATTCGCCTCCGCCGTTGAGCGCGATCAGCGCGCGGCGAGTCGCTTCTTCCAGCCGGTCTTGCAGGATTGGCTCCGAGCGGGAAGTCGTCGCCTTCCAGCGTAGGAGGCCCGCGAGCCGGTAGGCGGGGCAGGGCCGTCACTGGGGATGGTTGGTCCGCTCGACATGTGCGCGGCGCGCCCCTGCCACACGCTCTAAACATGACCAACGATGCTGGAGGGGCGTTCCACCCCTACCCCGTCGTCGTCCTCGGCGTCGTGCCGGGCGACCCGCCGTACCGCATGGAGGTCAACGGAGTGTTGGCCGGGCCTGCCTACGACATGGTGGATGTGATCACGCTGGCGCACCAAGCGGGGGTGCCCGAGATCGACTTCGACGATCCCGCGGTCGTGAGGTGGGTCGGCGGAGACAAGTACAAGTGGGTGCCCTGAGCGGGCGGGTTTCTGACGTATTCGCAACGCTCCTGATGCGGACGCGTCCGGCCGAACCTAGACTGACGATCGCCCGAAATGCACCGAATCTGGGAGAAGTGGACTATGGCCAAGCGAGGGAACAAGCGACGCGCCCGCAAGAAGAAGAAGGCCAATCACGGCAAGCGCCCCAACGCCTGAGTTCACCGGACACACGGCGCGGGGCGACAGGTCATCCGGACCACACGCTCAAGACTGGTCCTCTGCCGGGCCGGTTCATACGGGTGGCAGCCCCTGCGAGCGTCATCAGGCCGAGCGGCGTTTTCTGCTGGCGCTCGACTTCGTGGGCGGCGTGGACGAGGTGCTGTCGCAGCCGTTCACGCTGAAGTTCACGACACACCAGCGCCCCGGGCGGCGGCACACGCCGGACTTTCTGGTGCTGACACACGGGACCGCGCTGCTGGTCGATGTCCGGCCGGCGGATCTGATCCAGCCGGACGACGCGGTGAAGTTCGCTGCTGCCGAACGGGCGGCGGGAGCCGCCGGCTGGCAGTACGCCGTGGTCGCCGGCTGGCGACAACAGGCCTGGATCGCGCTGGAAGCACCGTCCGCCCGGCGACGCGCGACGTCCGACCCACTGGGGCTGGTACCGGAGCTCCTGGAGCTGACCGCGGAACAACCACGCCGGCTGGGCGAACTTGCGGCAGCCACCTCCTGGCCGGCCCTCGCGTGCATCTACGTGCTGCACCTGCTGTGGCTACGGCGGCTGACCATGGATCTGGCCCTGCCGCTGGGAGACGAGTCGTGGATCTACCTGCCGGGGAGGGGCTGATGACCGAAGATGGCTCAAGCACGGGGTACCCGCTGCGGATATCGACCGGGCCTGGGCGGCGACTGACTCCCGGAGACCGATTTCTCCGGTCCGGGCCACCCACTGAGCGCCGTAGTTGGCCCGGTGAGCGCTTCAGATGGCCCGCAGGGTAGCGAGCGAGGAGATCTTGGATGCCATTCGCGGAAGCGCAGCCAGGGGCACTGCTGTGATGCTCCTGACCACCGCCCGGGGGCCAAGGCGACCCGCTGCATAGGGTGGGGGCATGACGTGGAGTGACGGTTCCGTGGAGGCTGAGCGCGCGGGGTTGCTGCTTGCGTTGGGCGAGTTGGACGCAGGGTTGGCCGGAGCCATCGCGCGCGGGCCCGGTGCGCGCCGTCGGTTCGAGCCCCTGGTGGAACGGCTGCGGACACCCGCGGCAGCGTTCCTGGGGCCGGAGCTGGAGCGTCGACTTGCCTGTTACGTCGACGCGGACGATTTCTTCGCCCGGGACCGGCTTGCCCATGCCCTGGTGGGCGCCTGCGGCAAAGCGGCCCTGCCCGCCCTGCTACGCGCGAGCGTGGGTGATCGCAACGGCGACGGGGACACCCTTCAGCTCGACCTCCTCGAACTGTTCTCCGCCTGGCCCGAGACGTCGCACGGGCTGCTGCTCCGCTGCATCGCCTCGGACGACCCCGGGACAAGGCGGGTCGGCATCTGGGGCCTGAGTGTCACCGACTTCGGCGGGGCCAAGTACTTCGGGCTGGTCGCCGACGCGGTGTCCGACCCAGACCCCGGGGTGCGCGCCGACGTGATGGACACCCTCGGCAGCATCTTCGGCGTGGGGAATCCCTCACGTGCGCGAGCCATCCTGATCGCCGGCACTGGTGACCCCGCCCCCGAAGCCAGGCGGGCCGCTGTGGAAGCGCTCGGCTCAGCGCGCGATGAGACGATCACCGACTTGCTGGTGGCCCGCACCCAAGACACAGACTGCTGGGTCCGGTACTCGGCCGCTTGGTCCCTGGCCCGTCGGCCGGGCCCGACGGTTCGCACCGCGCTCGAACGGCTCGGCGCGGACGAGGACACGAGAGTCCGCGAAGCTGCACGCACTGTCCTGGACCTTCCGGCCACCATGTGACCTTTCCCTACGTCCACTGGTGAAGTAGCGGTATCGCTTACGTGCGCTATTCCTCGTGACGGTGGTCCCGCATGCCTTGTCCTGCCGACAGCGAGCGTGGCCTTGGACATGCTCAGGACCCACGGCCGGGTGCCCCTCTCGCACCAATGCCCTGTTGAATCGCAGAGGCCGAGTCTCGGTCCTTGACTTCCCCGGCACATCCAAAGGCCGGCCGCCGACCATCCACAGCCTCACCGGCCGTTGGCAACGCGCAATCAAGTATCACAAGCCTGCTAGGGCAAGGATCCTGTGCATGCCTGCGGATGGCAGGTTGGGGTTACTGGCTGCGGCGCTCGCGACGGACTCCGATGAATCGGCCAGCAGCCGCGTCAAGTCCTCCGCCGGAAGTCGGGGATGGGTCGCTATCGCGCGGCGCACCGTGTGGTCGGGGTCGGCTGCAAGACGACGCAGGGATTCGACCGGCAAGTCCGGGTCCCGCGGGGCCAGTTGCCTCATTCTCGGGTCGGGATCGGTAGCCAGACGCCGAAGGACGTCCGCCGGGAGGGGGAAGTCGTCGGCCGGACGCCACCGGACCATCTTGTCCGGGCGGTAACTGCGGTCGATGCGCTCGGCGGTGGCGGGATCGATCTGGTCACGGGCGTGCAGAGCCATCGTCGTGCGGACGCTACTCTCCTCGTCGTCGAGCAGCCGGGCTACGACCGGTGCCGGGAGGTCGTCGGCCATCGCGGCCGATGCACGGAAGCAGACATACGGCGAGTCCACGTAGGGCAGGGGATCAGCCGTTACCCACGGCAGGCCCAGTGCCCGAAGCTCCGCACGCGCTATCTCGCCCATGATCTCCCGTTCGAGCGCGTCGTCGTCCAGTACCTGGTGGTTCGCGAGCCAGTCCAGCGGAGGCACGTCCGACAGGATCTGTGCATGGATCGCAGCGCGGGTTGGCTCCGGGGTGTCCTGCCGGGCGAAGACGCGGAGCGTGACCCGCGGATTGGAATCCGCGGCGAGCTTGTCGCGCAGCGCCGGCGGCAGGTCGCGGTGCTCCGCAAGTTCCCTACGTACTTCCTCATCCGGATCGTCGGCCAGCCAACGGGCGGTGTCGGTGTCCAGCGTGCAGTGGCGTACCGCCCCAGCGCGCGTGACCGGGTCAGCCAGCAGCGCAGGGACCAGGTCGGCTGGCGGAACTGGATGGGGAATCCGCCGGTAGTAGGTCGCACAGGCTCCTGCGCGTACCGAGTCGTCAGGATCCGTCAGCAGGAGCCGGCGCACCGGTTCGGGAGCCTGCGTCCACCATTGGGCGAGCGTCGCTCGGACCTTCGGCTCCGGATCGGCCGCCAGCCGGGCCCGCAGATCCGCCGGTACGTGACCGCTCTCCGCCAGGTGTTCGCGTACCTGTGGGTCGGCGTCGTCGAGCAGCCGCTCGAACAGCTCTCGCGGTGCGTCGTCCGCAGCAATCGCTACAGCCCTGCGTATCGCGGGATCCGGGTGCTCGGCGAGCATCATCCGGAAGGCGTGCGGGAGGCTGCGGTTGAGAGCGAGAGAGTGTGTGAGCCAGTGATCTTCGGCGGCGATGATCTCGGCGATCATGTCATCGCTCAGGTCTGGCCGCTTGGTCACCCTGCCCAGCCCCTTGCGATAGGCGAGGAGGTGACGCACGAGCTCGGACGGCATGGCAGGGTTTCCCGCGAGTCCCTCCACCACCTTGTCGAGATGGACTGGCAGCGGCGTAGCGTCCGACACGGCGAGCAACCCTTCTGCCTCGGTGACCTGACCACCGAGTCTCTCACGCGCGTTTATTGGGGGATCGGATGATCATCACAGGCACAGAGCACACCACTCCTCCTTGGGTCCGCGGTCGGGGCGGCGTGACGAACCGAGATCATCTGCCGCAGCAGCCTTCAGCTCCTTGCCGTAAGGAGCCGGATCAGGGTTCGCACGCGCCCCCTGAACAGACCGCAGCCCAGCAACGTGTTCTACGGGGCAGCCAGGTAGTGGGACCAGCTTTCGCTGACCAGCTGTGCCCAACGGTTGGCGGTGTGGGGCTGGATACCGAACAGGTCGGCCATCACCATCGGTGGGATGTCAGCGATGGCTTCGATCATCGCCGTGTTGCGGGCTGCTCGGGCCGGAAGACCGTGGCGCCGGAGTGTGTCGGCAAGGCCCAGAGGGTTACGAGGACAGCCAGGGCTCTGTCCCGGAAGCAGGTACGAGGGTTCGTCGGAAATTTGTCGTCGGTGTGCCGAAGTGCCGCTGAGACGGTCGATCTGCTCCTCGATGAGGCAGCCCAGGGTAGGCGGAAGGATCACCGGGTGGCGGTTGATGGTGAGGTAGGCGGCCTCAGGGGCGCGGCCGTAGCGGTCGGCAGTGAGTTCGACGATGCGTGAGAGAGGAAGCGCATAGAGGCGGTTCAGGGCGCCGGTGATTCGGATGTCCAGCGGGAGGGGCGTGTCGGTCAGGCACCGTCGTAGTTGTTCATGGTGGGCGTCCTCAGGTTGGAAGGTGGCCGGGTACTGGCTGGGCGGGTAGTGGATGTCCAGGCCGGTGACCAGGCGGCGTGCTTGGGCCCAGCGGATGAACGAGACGATGGTGCTCGCCTTGCTGGGGTGAGCAGCCGTCCACACATCCAGGTCCGGCTGCTTCAGGGTGCTGAGCTGGAGCTTGTGAGTATCGAGCCAGGCCAGGAATTGTTGGGCGCAGCGGATGTTGTTGGCGTCGCCTTTGCTGGCGCTGACGGTGTAGCGGCCGCGGGCTGAGCGTCGCCGCGCGTCCCGGACGGTGTGCCACTGCGCGAAGGGGCGGATGACGTTCGCGTGGTGGAAGGGAGCTTGGCAAGGGTGCGCGTGACCCAGCGTTCGAGGCGGGCGAGGTTCTCGTCTCGCCTGGTGAGGATCCCTGCCGTCACCAGCAGTCCGCGGACGTAGGACGTGGGGGCGTTCTGCGGGAGAGCGTCGAGGGCTTCGTGGGTGAGACTGCCCGGCTGGCGGACGAGCTGAGCCAGAAGGTGCGCTGAGGGACTGCGGCGGACCCAGTCGAGGACCGGGTAGGGGTTGGCGGCGTCGGCCAAGACTGAGGCCACCGGCTGCAGGTGGTCCGGGACGGTGCTGGCGCAATCCGCCAGGAGGTGCCGGAGCTGGTCAGTGAGGGAGCAGTGAGGACAGAGGCCACCGGGGCGGAGATCGGGTGGGGCAGTGCAGAGTCTGCAGCGGCGGCATCCTCTGGTTACAGCAGGTGGCGCACAGGCCCGTTCCTGCGGCGGTGCGGCCGATGAGGATGCGGACCGCGCCGCACTCGGCGCAGGGGGCTGGTGACTTGCGGTGCTTGTACTAGCAGGGAGAACAGACCGGGCCCGAACGGGGCGTTGTTCAGAACACCGCCATCGACGATCCAGCTCGCCCGGTCCCGGCCCCTGCTGGGGATCTCTGGGGCGGGCCGGACGCGCTGGACAAGCAGTGGCGATTCGTCCACGGGCGCGAAGGCCACGGGAAAGCCGGCGGAGGCACGCGCGGCCAAGTGCAGCCGGTCCAGTACCGTCTCGTCGAGGAAGTCCCTGCGGCCGACGGCCCGAGGCTTCCAGGCGTCGTAATCGACACCGGTCTTGCGAAAGACCACCGCGTGTGGGTCGTGCTGAAACCTATGGATCCGGCGGTGGTCGGCAACCTGGAACCGACCTCCGAAGCTGTCCTGCAGGTACTCAGGAAGGCCGTCCAGCGCGGTCGCGGTCACGAAGAGCGTCACCGGTTCGGCCTCATGCTCGCTGCAGCACATGGCGCCGAGGATCCTGCCGACCTTGTCCTCGAAGCATTAACCGTCGAAGAGGCTGTTGTCGGGCGGGTCCTTCAGCAATCGGTCGCCCGTGAACGCGGCAGCTTTCTGCCAGGTAGTGCGACAGCACGCGAAAGGGGGCGGCTGCTCGAAGCAGCCGCCCCCTCCCGTATTGGTGGTTCAGGTAGATCAGGCGTAGAAGCGGTACACCGCCTGGGCGACACACGCCGGCTTGTCCGAGCCTTCGATCTCCACGGTCAGGTCGACGACGACCTCGACACCGCCCCTGACATCCTCGACGGACACCACGCGGCCGTGCGCCCGGACCTTCGAGCCGACGCGGACGGGGGACGGGAAACGCACCTTGTTCAGGCCGTAGTTGACCGCCATCGACACGCCCTCGACCTGGAGGAGCTCGCTCCACATCGGGATGAGCAGGGACAGCGTGAGGTAGCCGTGGGCGATGGTGCCGCCGAACGGCCCCTCCTTGGCGCGCTCCACGTCGACGTGGATCCACTGGTGGTCGTCGGTGGCGTCGGCGAAGGTGTCGACCCGCGGCTGGGCGATCTCCAGCCAGGAGCTGTGCCCGAGGTCGGCGCCCGCCTGAGCCTTGATCTCGTCGATTCCGTTGACGGTGAGAGACATGGGGTTGTTCCAATCGGGAAGGGATGGTCCGGCGCCGGCGCCGGTGCTCGACGCCCCGGCGGCGCCGGTGGTGCTTCAGCTGTCGGAGCCGTAACGCGCCCGGATGGGGGCCTTGAGCAGCTTTCCGGCGGCGTTGCGCGGGAGTTCGGGGACGAGGACGACGCTGCGGGGGATCTTGTAGCGGGCGAGCCGGCCCTCCAGGTGGGCGAACAGCTGCTCCGGCGTGGCGGCCGCCCCCGGGCGCAGCACGACGACCGCCCGGCCCACCTCGCCCCACTGCGGGTCGGGTACGCCGATGACGGCCGCCTCGGCGACGGCGGAGTGTCCGAGCAGGGCGTCCTCGACCTCGGCGGGGTAGATGTTCTCCCCGCCCGAGATGATCATGTCCTTGAGCCGGTCGACCAGATACACATAGCCGTCGGCGTCGACGGTGGCCACGTCGCCCGAGCGGAAGCGCCCCCCGTCGCGGAAGGCCGCGGCGGTCGCTTCCGGCAGGTTCCAGTAGCCCGGCGTCACGTTCGGCCCGGCGACGACCACCTCGCCCTTCTCGCCCGGCGCTGCCTCCTCGCCCGAGGGCAGGAGCACGCGCACCTCGGTGAAGAAGTGCGGCACGCCCGCGGAACCGGCGTGGCCGAGCGAGTCGGCCCGGTCCAGGACCAGGGCCCCGGGCGCGGTCTCCGTCATGCCGTAGCCCTGGACGAAGGCGAGCCCCCGGTCCAGATAGGCGCGGCTGGTACGGGCCGGGACCGGGGCGCCGCCGCAGAGCAGGGTGCGCAGACTGGTCAGGTCCGCGCTCTCCCATCCGGGTGCCGCCGCCATCGTGTCGTACATCGTGGGAACACCGAACATGCAAGTGACCCGGTGCTGTTGGATCAGCTTCAGGCTGCGGCCGGGGTCAAAGGAGGACTCCAGGAGGACGGTGCCGCCCTTGAGCAGGGTGGGCAGACAGCTCATGTTCAGGGCGGCGGTGTGGAACAGTGGCGCGCCGACCAGGGCCACCTCGTCGCCGGCGAGGTCGGTGTCGACCAGCACGTTGAGGCTGTTCCAGACGATGTTGCCGTGGGTGAGGACGGCGCCCTTGGCCCGGCCCGTGGTGCCCGAGGTGTACATGATGAGACAGATGTCCTCGTGTCCCACCTCCTCGTCGACCGGGTCCGTCCCGGCCGCCGCGAGCAGCTCCTCGTACGAAAGTCCGGGCCCGTCCTCGACCGCGAGGACCGGGGAGATCCCGGATCCCGCCGTCAGCTCCGCGACCCGGCTCTCCAGCTGCCGGGCGTGCACCAGGACCCGGCTGCCGGAATCGGCGAGCTGGTGGAGCAGTTCCGGCACCGCGAGACGGGTGTTCAGCGGGACGAACACCGCGCCCAGGAGCCCGGTGGCGAAGAGCGTCTCCAGAAAGGCGGGGTGGTTGGGGCCGAGGAAGGCCACCCGGTCCCCGCGGCCGACGCCGGCGTCCCGCAGGACGTGGGCGAGACGGGTGCAGCGGTCGTGCAGTTCGGCGTAGCCGATGGCGCGGCCCTCGTGCAGGAGGGCGGTGCGCCGTGGCGTCTTGCGGTTCCGGCGGGCGGTCCATGAACCGATGCCCTGGTTGCGCATGGGAACCCCTCAGCGGTGGGTGAGACCGAGCAGCCGGGCCGCGTTCTCCTTGAGGATCTTCGGACGTACCTCGTCCTTGATCGGGAGTTCGGCGAAGTCGGCCAGCCAGCGGTCCGGCGAGAGCAGCGGATAGTCGGAGCCGAACAGCACCTTGTCCTGGAGAAGGCTGTTGGCGTACTGCACCAGTTGCGGCGGGAAGTACTTGGGCGACCAGCCGGACAGGTCGATGTACACCTGCGGCTTGTGCGTGGCCACCGCGAGCGCCTCGTCCTGCCACGGGAAGGACGGGTGAGCGAGGATGATCGGCATGCCGGGAAAGTCGGCGGCGACGTCGTCCACGTCCATCGGGTTGGAGTACTTCAGCCGGATGCCACCGCCGCCGGGGGTGCCCGCACCGATGCCGGTCTGGCCGGTGTGGAAGAGGGCGATCGCGCCGGCCTCCTCGATGGCCTCGTACAGCGGGTACGCCATTCGGTCGTTGGGGTGGAACGCCTGGAGGCTCGGGTGGAACTTGAAGCCCCGGACACCGAACTCCTCGACCAGACGCCTAATCTGACGGACCGCCACCTTTCCCTTGTGCGGGTCGACGCCGGCGAAGGGGATGATCACGTCCGGGTTCTGCTCGGCCGCCTCGGCGATCTCCTCGTTCGGTACCGGCGGGGTGCCGGTCGCCGACTCCGCGTCGACGGTGAAGACGACGCATGCCATCCGCCGCTCCCGGTAGTGGGCGGCGATCTCCGCAAGCGTGGGGTGGCGGTGTTCGGCCTTGAAGTACGCGCCGGCGGCGCTGTCCAGCTCGGCCGAGAGCGAGGCGCCGCCCTTCGCCGAGACCTCGGCGTGCGTGTGGACGTCGATGGCGACGAGGTCGTCCAGGTTCATCACGGTCCCGCCCTTCACAGCTGCGGGGCGGGGATGCCGAAGGTCTGCGGAGTACGGCCGACTGTCAGCGGCCAGGCCGCGGCGATCGCGTCGGCGCTCCACCCGCCGTCGGCGTACGCCACCGACACCTCCTGCGGGTGCGACCACAGGGCGAGCTTGTCCCCGCCGATGCCGATGCACTGGCCGGTGACCTCGACCGAGGCGTCCGACGCGAGGAAGGCCACCAGGCCCGCGACGTCCTCGGGCGTGCCGAAGCCCTCGCCCTTGCGCAGCATGTCGGGGAAGGGCGTGCCGTCCTGCTCCAGCGCGTCGATGTGCGGGGCGAAGGCGGGAATCGTCTTGGTCATCGCGGTCGCGGCGACCGGGATGACGGCGTTGACCGTGATGCCGGCCCGCGCCAGCTCCATCGCCCAGGTGCGCACCATGGCGGCGATGCCGGCCTTGGCGGCGGCGTAGTTGGTCTGGCCGAAGTTGCCGCGCTGCCCGGCGGGGGAGCCCGCGACGATGATGCGACCGCCCTCGCCCTGCTCGCGCATCCGCTCGACGGCGGCGCGCGCACACGTGAACGTGCCGCGCAGATGCACCTCGACGACGGTGTCGAAGTCGTCGTCGGTCATCTTCCAGAGCACCTTGTCCCGCAGCACACCGGCGTTGGTGACCATGACGTCGAGGCGGCCGAAGGTGTCGACCGCGCGGGAGACCAGAGCCTCCGCGGCCTTGGCGGAGCCGACCGGCGCCACCTCGGCGACGGCGCGGCCGCCGGCCGCGGTGATCCGCCGCACGGCCTCGTCGGCCGCGGCGGCGTCCACGTCGTTGACCACCACGGCGGCGCCCGCGGTGGCGAGGGCCCGGGCGTAGGCGAGGCCGAGGCCGCGGCCACTGCCCGTGACGACGGCGACCTTGTCGGAGAGATCCATGAACGGGGTCCTTTCCAGAGGGCGGTGTGCGAGGAGCAGGTGCGGGGGGCTGCAACCGGAGGTGCGCACCAGTCGCGCCAAAGTTAGGCACATTTCTGTCTGCGGTCAATGAAGTGCCGAATAAAGGTCCTGGCGGCGGTGCTCCACGCCTACGCTGTCTCCGTGACGCACCCTGATCCGACGCTTGAAACGGACCCCGCGGCCGAGCGCGGCGGCCCGCCCCGACCGCAGTCCCTGATGCTGAGCTTCTTCGGCATCCACGTCCTCGGCACGGACACCGCCCTGTCCTCGGCGAGCGTCATCGATGCCTTCGCCCGCGTTCAGGTCGGCGAGGACGCCGTCCGCTCGACCCTCACCCGCATGGTCGGCCGCGGCCTGCTGGAGCGGCACCGGCGGGGCCGCAGGATGTACTTCTCGCTGACCGGCCGTGCCGCCGCCGTGCTCGCCGACGGGCAGGAGCGGATCTGGCGGACCGGCGCCGTCAACCGTGCCTGGGACGGCACCTGGACCCTGGTTGCCTTCTCGCTGCCCGAATCCTGGCGCCGCGAGCGGCACGACCTGCGCTCACGGCTCGTCTGGGCCGGATTCGGCCCGCTGCAGAGCGGCCTGTGGGTGGCCCCCGGTCGGGTCGACGTCGCCCCCCTGGCCGCGGAACTCGGGCTGGAGGACCGTATCAAGGCCTTCCATGGCGAGGCTGCGGAACCCACCGAGGCCGGCCCCCTGCTGCGTACCGCCTTCGACGTCGACGTCACCGCCGAGGGCTACCACGCCTTCCTGGCCCGGTGGGACGACGGCCACGCGCCGACCGAGGCGCGCGACGACCTGGGGCGCCAGCTCCTGCTCCACACCGACTGGCTCGACCTGGTGCGCCGCGACCCCCACCTGCCTGCCGAACACCTTCCCGAGGAGTGGCCCGCCGCGCGCGCGGAGGCAGTTTTCCGCGAGCTGGCGGAGCGGTTCGATCCCGAGGCCAAGCGGATCGCCGAGGAGATCCTGGATCGCTGGGAGCCGGCGGGATAGCGGGTCGGCCGAGCACAACGGCGGAGGCAGCGCCAGATCTTATGTCAACACCATTGACCTTAAGGTCCCCTGGGCGGTGTCATGGCGGCACTTCGGAGGCCCGTACCTCCGCGATCCGAAGGAGCCCCGCCCCATGGACCACCTCACCTCGCTCCGGGACGCCTCGCCGACCCCGTTCTGGCTCGACGACCCCGACCGGCCGCAGGCCGCCCCCGCACTCGTCGGCGGCACCACCTGTGACCTGCTCGTGGTCGGCGGCGGATACACCGGGCTGTGGACCGCCCTCGTCGCCAAGGAGCGCGATCCGTCCATGGATGTGGTGCTCATCGAGGCGGACGAGGCCGGCGGCGCCGCCTCCGGCCGCAACGGCGGATTCTGCGAGTCCAGCCTCACCCACGGCCTGCACAACGGACTCCAGCGCTGGCCCGAGGAGATCGGCCTCCTGGAACGACTCGGCCGCGAGAACCTCCAGGCCATCGAGGACACGGTTGAACGCCACGGCATCGACTGCTCCTGGGAACGCACCGGCTCCCTGGTGGTGGCCACCGAGCCGTACCAGGTCGAGGGACTGAAGGAGGAAGCCGAGGCCCTCGCCCGGTTCGGTGGCAAGCCGCTGCTGCTCGACGCCGAGGCGGTCCGTGCCGAGATCGACTCCCCGACGTTCCGCGGCGGCGTGTGGAACAAGGACGACGTGGCCATGGTCAACCCGGCCCGGCTCGCCTGGGGGCTCAAGCGCGCCTGCCTCGACCTCGGCGTCCGCATCCACGAGCACACGCCCGCCACCTCGCTCACCGAGCACGGCAGCGTGATCGCGGTCGGTACTCCCTACGGGCGGATCACCGCCCGGCGTGCCGCCCTGGCCACCAACGCCTATCCCTCCCTGCTGCGCCGCCACCGCCCGTACACCGTCCCCGTGTACGACTATGCGCTCATGACCGAGCCGCTGACCGAGCAGCAGCTCGCCTCGGTCGGCTGGCGGAACCGGCAGGGCTTCGCCGATTGCGCCAACCAGTTCCACTACGTCAGGCTCTCCGCGGACAACCGCATCCTGTGGGGCGGCTACGACGCCGTCTACCACCACGACGGCAAGGTCCGAGCCGAACACGACCAGCGGCCCGAGACCTTCGCCACCCTCGCCCGGCACTTCTTCACGACCTTCCCGCAGTTGGAAGGCATCCGGTTCACCCACGCCTGGGGCGGTGCCATCGACACCTCCACCCGTTTCTGCGTGTTCTTCGACACGAGTCATCACGGGAAGGTCGCCTACGCTGCCGGATTCACCGGCCTCGGCGTCGGCGCCACGCGCTTCGGTGCCGAGGTCATGCTCGACCTCCTGGCGGGCGAACGCACCGAGCGGACCCAGCTGGAGCTCGTCCGCCGCAAACCGTTCCCGTTCCCGCCCGACCCGATCCGCTCTGCCGGGATCGGCATCACCAAGTGGTCGATGGCGCGCGCCGACCGCAACGAGGGCCGGCGCAACCTCTGGCTCAGGACGCTCGACCGCTTCGGCCTCGGCTTCGACAGCTGACGAGGGCTAGCCGAGTGACGAGATCACGCGGTAACGGGGAACTCGCTGGGCATGACCGCCGATTGTTCCCCGAAGTGCCACCGGCGCCACGACGCGGTCGGGTAACGAGCGGGGTGTCCTCGGCAGGCTGGAGATCCAGTAGTCGGTGGGGTCGTCGGCCTGTTCGGGCCATTCGACCCAACGGTGTCACGTCGGGCAGGACGCCGTTCCAGTGGCCGTGCTCGGTGGTGGCGGCGGTCTGGGCCAGGCGGAGGGCCCTGTTCGTGGCCGGCCGCACCCGCAGCGCCCCGAAACGTGAGCGCATCCGCCCGCGGGAGCTCTCCCGCCAGGTGATCTCGGCGAAGGCCTGTCATCCATGGCTGGTAGCCAGCGCGGCCACCGAGGAGGGCTTGTCGCGGTAGCGGGGCTGCGGCTTGCGGCCGTTGCCGGACCAGGGCGGGGTGACCGGCTGCGCATGGTGCGGGTGGACGGACGGCCACCACGTAGGCGATGCCCCTGTCGGTCAGGCCGGCTCGGGAATCTGCGTTCTGCCCGTAGCCGGCGTCGGCCACCACGACCGGCGGCACCAGGTCCCATGCGGCCCGCTCGTCCAGGGTGTCCAAGGCCAGGCGCCACTTCTCACGGTGCCCGGCCTCCTGGGCAATCCCCGTCCTGTGTCGACGGCCGGGCCGCTATTTCGTCGAACAGGGCCTCGTGCAGCAGCGCTGAAGCCGCGGCGTTGTCAGCCCCCGCCGCTACCGTTTGGCCGTTCACAATCTTCACGGAGGGTAGCTCGATGGGCGCTAGTGGATGGGACTATGTCACCCCATACGACGGGGATGTCGCGGCGGCTTTGGCAGCTCTGCAAGCCAGAGTGTTTCAGGAGGAATACGGCGACGGTGCCCACTTCCGAAGCCTGGAGGACCTGTATCAGGACGAGGAGTTCATGGGGACAGAGGGCACCCATACGATCCTCGACATCGACACCGTTGTTCCCACAGATGACCCGCCGAGGCCGTCCCGTGCCACTGACTACGGCACCCTACGCCCTCTGGCACCGAGCCGCGTCGTGTACCACTTCGGTACAGACCGCCCATCGGTCGAGCAATACGAGGAGCTCGTCGCCGCTGCCAACGAGGCTCCGAGCCACGAGGAGCACGAGCGGAGCCTGCTCGGCGAGTGCCAGATGCGGTGGACCGGCTATTACGTCGTCCTCCACTCCGATGGCAGACCCACCCACCTGGGGATCTTCGGTTTTTCGGGCGATTAGGACTTGCCCGGCCGGTCATGTTCGGAGCCAGACTGTGAGGGCTGCTGCGGTTGCGGTGCCGAGACAGACATAGCCGCGCTTGTCGTAGCGAGTGGCCACGGCTCGATGCTGTTTGAGTCGGTTGCCGGCTTTGGTGGTGGACCGGCCACGCGAGCGGCCCAGGCCCTCACCTCCAGCACCACCTCCACCAGGCGGCCGACGAGGCTCTGCCACGGCGTCTCGTCCTGGTGTTCCACCACTTGGGCCCCCTTTGAGGCGGGTGCTGGCGGTGGATCGGTGCGGGCACCGGCCGCATGCTGATGCGCGGGGACGATGGTGGAGTCCACCGAGATGTCCCAGTCGATTTCCCCCGCCGCGTCGGCCGCGGCCTGGACGTGCTGGAGCAGGCGTTCTCAGGTGCCGTCGCCCGACCACAGCCGGTGGCGTTCGTAGACGGTCTCCACGGGCCGAACCGTTCGGGCAGGTCACGCCCGCCACTGCACTCCGGTCCGCACCCGGTGCAGAATCCCGTTGATCACCTGCCGGTGATCCCACGGTGATCCCGCCACCGGCCACAACGGCCGTTACTGACCGGGAGGAATGGCAGCCCAGCCGTAGATGGCCGCGGGTGGGCGCCCCGGCACGGTGATCTCTTGCCCGGCATCGCGTAACTTGGCCAAGACCGCGAAATGCAATCCCGCAGGCCCCGCACCGACGCACACGATCCTCACCGCTGGCACACCCATATCGACTGCGGAACGGATGAGACGCCTGCCGCTCCAGACGGGTCCGGATGCCCGAGTAGCTCGGGCATCCGGATGCGGCACTCACAAACTGCCGCGTGTTGATCGCAGACTCACTGCGCTGGAGCCTCAGCGACCATGGTCACCGCCGCCGCCATGGTCACCGCCGCCGCCATGGTCACCGCCGCCATGGTCACCGCCGCCGAAGCCATGGTCACCGCCGAAGCCGTGGTCACCGCCGAAGCCGTGGTCACCGCCGAAGCCGTGGTCGAAACCGAAGCCATGGTCGAAACGGAAGCCATGGTCGAAACCGAAGCCATGGTCGAAACCCTCGTGACAGCGGAATCCCCAGTCCCAGCTGTCACCAAACTGGCAACCCCAACCCGAGCCGCCGTCATGAGACGGGACGGAGGCGACGGCGGACGACGGGGGAGAAGCGGCCGCGCTGACAGCGCCGGCTCCGGCCGCGATGGCGAGGAGGGGCGCCGTGCAAACCGCGGCGGCTATTCGCCGCATCCTGGTCGTATTCGCGCGCATGATCATGTCCCCCTTCTGGGGGTCGAGAAAGAGATCTCGGGCGTTCGCAGGGGACGCCCATTCGCACCAGATCCTGCGCGCGGGTCTGGTGCGCGGTGATCCACCCATCGGAATTGCTGGCAGCGATTCCCCGGTGGGCTTCAGGATCCTACTATTGAGTACAAGAGGGCTCATACGGTACGAAACGCCTCGTATCGCCAAGATAGGGTCACTCATAGGGCAAAGTCAAAGGGCGCACCAGTGGCTCACAAAGGAGGCACACGGTGGTTACTCCCAGGCAGCAGAACGGCCGGCAGGACCCTTTGGCTCCTGACTACGCCGCCCAGCGCAACCGCATCGTGCCTCGCTCCAGGCGGAGGCGCCGGGAGTCTCACGAAGCCGTGCTCCGAGCCACGAAAGCCCTGCTCAGCGAGGTCGGATATCAGCGGCTTTCCTTCGAAGGCGTCGCACGGCGAGCCGGAGTCAGCAAGGCGACGATCTATCGGTGGTGGCCGAACAAGGCCGCGCTGGTGATCGAGGCCCTCAGCGGGGACGTCCCACTTCCTGCCATCCATGAGACCGGCGACCTGGAAGCCGACTTGCGAACCGCCGTCCGGCTGACCATCGAGCTCGTCTCCGCCATGCCCACGTGCCTGATCCTCCCGGCGCTGCTCGCCGATGTGATCGAGGATCCCACCGGTACCGGAGCCTTCGCCGAGCTCATCGAACCCCGCCGCGCGTCGGTCGTGGAAATGCTGGAGCGAGCCCGACTCGAAGGCCGGTTGCAGCCCGACACCGATACCTCACTGATGGTCGACATCTACTCCGGAACCATCGTCTACCTGGCCGCGGTGAGCCGCGAACCGCCGGGCGAGGCGGTGACAGACCAGATCGTCAGCCTCCTCCTGCACGGCCACCTCCCGGCCCAGACCCCTCCGACGACAACGACGGGCTGAGCACGCGGGTGCGGCGGCGCCGATCGCCCGCGCTCCCGGGTGCCGGCCTCGGGGGCAGGCACCTGGCCGAGGAACGGCGCGCCCGCTCATGCTCCGAGGAATCGGCGGGTGTCAGGTGCGCCTCCTGACAGCCCGCCGCCCCGGAGGAACCACCATCAGCATGCCTATCAGGCTCAGGTTGCCCGCGTACACCGTCGTCCCGTTGCTCCCTTTCCCGCACCTCGCATCTCATGCCGAACGCCATGATCGGCACCCTCGACGATCAAGGCGGAGGAATCGCTCCCGTGGCTGCAGGACATACGGCGCTGGGGCCGGCCGTGACCGGCGGCGAGCCCTGCATCCGACTGTCCGGCCCGGTGCGCGGACGGCCCGGCCCGAGCCGGGGCGCCCGGATACGGCCCAGGACCACCCGGAACTGTGTGCACCGGCGGCTGTCCAGGCTTCTTCCCGGCCGGGAGCAGCGGCTCCAGCTTCGCCCACTGCGCATGCGTCGGATCGTGCCTCCCTATGAAGTGGATCTCGACACATCAAGATCCACTTCTGAAACGCACCCTAGCGGCCGGGCTGCGACGACTACCCGCCCTTCGCCGGGTGTTGTGAAGTGCACAGCCGCGCGGGCGAGCTCGTCCTCGAGGTCGTCGAGGGCGCGGCGGGCAGTGGCGATGCGTTCTCGCAGCAGATTCGCGTCCTCCGGTCCCTGCTGCGTCGGTGGCTCTTCCGTCTCCATGTCCCGTGCCTCGTCGAGGGAAGTGATGACCACGCCGATGAGGACGTTGACCAGGACGAAGGAGGCGAGCAGGACGTAGGACGCGTAGTAGACGATGCTCCAGCGGGAGATCTCCAGGCCGGCGCGGACGGCGTCGCCGATGCCGTCCAGGGTCATCAGGAGGAAGAGAGTGAGGACGGCGCGGCCGATTGAGCCGAAGTGCTCGGGGTCGTGTTGCGCGAAGAAGACCCAGCCCACCATCGCGTAGACGTACAGCAGCAGCGCGCCCACGACCAGGAAGCTGAGTGTGCCGGGAAGGCTGCGGCCGACCGCGACCAGGAAGACGCGCAGCTGCGGCAGGAAGCGGGCTGTACGCAGGACACGGGCCAGCCGCAATAGGCGTAGCACCGTGGTGTTCTCCCGTACGACGGGCAGGAACGCACTGAGGACGACGGCGAGATCGAAAAGGTTCCACGGATCGCGGAAGAATGAGCGCGGGCGGTCGGCGTGGGCGGCCAGGCGCAGCACAATCTCCACCGTGAAGGCGGCGACGCAGGCGTGCTCGGCAAGACGCAGCCACCGGTGCCAGTCGTCCACCAGTCCGCTGTACGTCTCCACGCCGAGCAGCGCGGCGTTGGTGAGGATCAGGGTGAACACGGTGACGGCGAACCAGCGCGCTTCCGTGAGGGCGCGGCACCGGCGCGCCAGGGATACCCGGGCTGGGGTCACTCGGGCCGTGGGGTCGCCGTCCGTCATCCTGCTCTGTTCCTCCGTGCAGCACACTGTTCCCGGCCAACCAGGCTGGAAGGCGGGCTTGTTGAGCGATCATGCTCCAGGAGAGACTTCTACAGCAATGTAGAGAGTGATGCGCAGCCGGTACACGGTTTCGGTCGCCATCCGTCCCACTGGGAGAGCAGATCTGATGTTCGGCCTGAGTGAACTGGCTCTGATCCTCCTCGTCGTCGTGGTGGTCCTGGGGATCAAGAAGCTGCCCGAGCTGACGCGTTCGGCGGGCAAGGCGGCCCGCATCTTCAAGAGCGAGGCCAAGGCGTTGAGGAACGACGAGCGGTGAGCATGCGTCGGCCCACCGCTCGTTGTGGACTGGGCCGACTACACCTCTGCCGTCAGGCCGCCTGCGGCTGCAGGAAGCGGGCCAGCAGGTCGCCCAGGCTCACCGTGCCCGCGAGGCGGCCCGAGTCGTCGCAGACAAGGGCGAGCGAAGCCCGGCGTCGGCGTAGGAGATCGATCGCGTCGGTGCCCGTCGCGTACTTGGTCAGCTCCGGTGCGGGGTGGGTCAGGTCGCGGGCGACCATGGCGCGGCCCTGAGCACGGGCCGCAGGCGCGTCGCGGGCGTGGACCGAGCCCAGAACAGTGCCGTTGTCGTGGATCAGAAGGGGGCTTCGCCCGCGACCCGCTGATCCGCGCCCGGAGAGAGTACCCGCCCAGGGCCGCGTAGCCGGTCACGCGTTCGCGTCGCCCTCGGCCGTCCGAACCCCTGGCAGGCCGAACGCCGCCATCTGCTTCTCCTCGTAGGAGAGAAGCCCAAGGCTTCGGTAGAAGGCAGCGTTCTTCTTGCCCTCGCGCATCTCCTCCGGATCGAACACATCCTCTTTCGTGATTCGCACTGATCTCCTACCCCGCCCGGTCGCGTTCCGTCGGCTCCCCAGCGTCCGCAGGCCTCGCCGGTGAGCACGGCTGACCGGGTAACACCCGGTTTCCGCTGCCTCCGCATCCTCTATTGATCTTGTCGGATACGCAACGTCCGATCCTCGGGAGCCGGAAATAAGCCAGGCCTCACCGACGGAGGGGACCAGTCGGCAGATCGCCGTATCGAGTCGAGCCACCAGCGGTACAAGACGCCACGCGTCAACGACACGTCGTCACGTCTGATTGCGTTGCGCTGGGTGGCCTATGCGATGTTTGGGTCATTTGTGAGCCGTTCCTGCGGTCCAGCGCCAATAGAGCTCCGGCTCAGGCTGTTTGTTGCAGCTGACGAGACCGAGCCGGGGGTGCTGCGCCGTCCTTGAATTCCAGTAAGGAGGGAGCGAGCGGTCGTCCTGGTAGAGGCACATGCCTTTCTCTCCCGCGATTCGCCATGCCGTGCGCTTCCACGTGGTACTTTTCCAGGGCTTGTGTGCCCATTTCTGTTCTGGATGTGATGCGTCACACGGTGTCAGGCCGGCGCCGCTGGTCAGTTCGGTGAGGCAATATCCTCTATAAAGTCTTGTTCTGATCGTTCCGTCGTCCCGGATTTCCCATTTCTGCGCGCTGGTTCCATTGCAGCTGTTGATCCGGACTGCGTCGTACTTCGGCTGCGTGCTCACCGCTTCGAGGCACTGCTCCGGATCCCTGCTGCTGAACTCGGTAGTTCTTCCAATGTCTCCAATGATTTCTCCGAGGTGTGGGTTCCGGTGTTCTTGCTGGTACTGACGGTGAACCCAGTCCGAGTCGTCGTGTTGGAGCGGCCCCTTGTAGGTGTCAGTCATGGTGCAACTCCCCTCGGAATGGCAATCGGTATTCGCGATGTAGCGTCTGACGGCCGCTTCCTTTTCGGCCACTTGCTCAGGGAGCAGGTTGGGTTCCAGTGACGACATGGTGTATCCGAGGTAGGACGCGACGGGGATGCCGGAGAGATATCCGGCTTTTCTGAAGTATCTGGCTCCGATGCCGTGATCGCTATGGTCGACCTTGCCGCCGAGACCGAAGGCGAAGGAAGCGTTGTCGTAGTCCAGAGTGAGAATACGTTGCGATCTTTCCTGCCGGGCGAGGTCGGACAGGGTTCGCAGGAGCTGGTCCTCGGTGTAGCTTTCCATGCTTTGGAACAGATGAATCCGTTTGCGGGTCGCCAGGAACAGTTTGAGCATGCTCTCATTTTTCTGTCCGTGGGGAAGCCCGTCATGTAGTCCCAGGAAGACCAGTTTGACCTTTGATTGCGAACCGCTGCCGAGGCTGAAGGATCTGATGCTGCGACCGTTGACCCGTGTGCTGTCCTCGGTCCAGCGATCTGGGACGCCGGCAAGCTCCGCATAGGCCGCACGCACCCCGTTCTCTCTTCTCGCGACGTAGTCCCGGGCTGCCTGTGGGGTCTTCCCGTCATCGCCTGCGGTGAGATAAACGGTGGTGACCGCGCATCCGGCATGGATGGTCTTTCTGATCTCCGGGTCGACAAAGTAGAGGTCGTCGTCGGGATGTGCGACACCGATCATGGTGCGTTGGCATCCGTGAGGTTCTTGCGCCGCCTTCGATGTCTGGTGCGACGTGGGGCCCGCGGCCCTGTTTGTGAGGGGGGAATCACTCGAAGAGCACGATGATCCCAGAATTGCGCACATCGCCAGCGCCGTAGCGGGAATCAGCCGGTGTGCCGAGTGGGTTTTATTGTTGTCCTTCGTGCACTCCACTCAACCATTCCGTCCTCTCATCATTTTGGCCCACATCACGTCCATGCTCAGGGGTGGTCCGGGGCAGATCGTGGTCGCGAGTGTGACACTTTCGGCGAGGCCCTTTGGGCTTCGCCGAAGCGCACCACTCATAGGGGTACCGGTAGTTGGACTGCGCAAAACGACCGACTCGCCGGGACGACCGAATACCCCGCTGGAGGTGATTGTCTCTCCGTACCGCGCGGTCGTCGCACCCCTGGTCCGCTGCCTGGAGGCACTCCACCGGCAGCATCCAGAACTCGCCCTTACGGTGATCGTCCCAGAGATCATCACCTCGCGGCGTCGAGACCGGCTCCTGCACAGTCGCACGGCCACCCGCCTGCGCCGTGCTCTGCGTCCACCGCCCAAGATCGTTATTACCTCGGTCCCGTTCCATCTGCCGTCGGACTGACCGCGGGTTGAGCAGTGCGTGAGGTCGTCGTGCGCCGTCCGTGTTCGGACCGTACCGTCTGCACGTGCCGGTGCTCAGGGGAGTTCTGTCGCCAGGACCACGCGTTCCAGATGGTAGTAGTGGGCCACGCATGACGCGGGCCACGGCTTGCGCCCGTCGTCACCGAACGGTTCGGTCATTTTGCTGATGGGCAGCCGTGCGTAGGGGAGTACCTTTGCGCCGGCCGCGGACTGGCTGCGCAACCAGTGATCCTGGTGGTCCCATTTCCGAGCGCGTACCGCCATGTCGGCGTCCAGGTGCACGAGAGAGACCGCAAGCGCGAGGCAGACGAGGGCGTACACGGTTGCGGCGGCGGCCTTCGGCGGCCCGGTGGGGCGCCCGCTCTCTCTCCACGCGCGGCCGAGGAGTGCGCCCACGAGGACAAGCAGCAGGATGTAGAGCAGCAGGTAGTCGTTCCAGAGCCGTGTGGACGTCGCGACGCTCGGCCCGAAGGCCGGGTAGGCGATGACCGTGCACAGATAGCCGGAGACGAGGAGGGCGCAGACGCCGGTCCGGGCGAGCAGCGTCCCGCATCTCATCGGGGGAAGGCTGCCTGCGTGCTGCCGGGCCAGCAGACTCAGGAGGAGGCCGGCCACGAAGGCCCCCAGGTACTGCCATGTCGTGAGAAGGATGGCTGTGATGTGCGCGAAACCGCGCAGCGAAGCGAGGAGCGATTCGGGAGTGAGTATCGACGCGGCATCGTGACGTTCACGCCGATGTCGTGAGCCCGGAGAACTGAGGAGGATCAGGCTTCCGATGACGATTCCGGTGATCCCTGCGGCGCACCAGCCGCGGAAGAAGGTACGTCGCTCCTGCGGGAAGCCCCGGCCGCTGATCAGCAGCAAGCAGCTCAGTACAACCACACCGACGACACAGGTCTCCTCCGACAGCGTGCCCATAAGGAACCCCGCCACGAAGACAGTGAGCAGGGCGAACCCTCTGCCCCGTCGTGATGTGGCCCGCAGGAGGGGAAGGGCCGCAGCGCAGGCGAACACGGGCGGCAGGGTGTGCGAGACGGACGCGGCCGGCCAGTAGAACGTCTTGTAGGTGTTGGGGGACCCGAACAGGAACATCGCCGTCACCATCGATGCCAGGAGGAGAGGGACCCCCCGTGGCACCGTCATCCCTGCCCTGGGCAGAGCGCCGGCGACAGCGGCCCAGAGGAGCCCGAGCATCAGCACACCACTGATCAGGCCGAACCATTGATGCCCGGCGACACCGAACCGCGCATAGCACCAGACCAGCACAGCGTTCACGACGCGCCCGTTGTCCAGGTAGTAGAACTTCCCGACGATCGCGGACAGCCCCCCGTCACGCACGACGGGCAGAAAGCACCAGTCATCACCGGATGGACGCACCCAACGGCCGAACCAGGCCGCGGCCGCCAGCAGAGCGATGGGGATAATCGCGAGCGAACCGACCCACAGAGATGTCCACCACCGAGCTGTCCCGCGGCCCGGAACACCGTCCCTCCGTCGCTCCTGAACGGATTCACCTGGGGGACGTTCCACGACCGGTATTCCTTTCGCTCGGGTCCGGCACCGCGCCGCGGCCCTCGCGTCCGGGCCCGCCCACAGGCGGGCGCAGTCGGGACCAGTTCGCTCCGGCGTGTCAGCCCTCGGGGCGCCGAACCCAGGAGGAAACCCCGGCCCTCACAGCCCACGCCCCCTCGCTGTCCGGCGGGGCACGGCTGTTCACCGGCAGCTATCAGGGAAAACAGGGCCGGAAAGGTCCGAACGGCTCCAGAAGATGGCTCAGTGCCACACAGTCCAGCAGAACATGAGCGCACGTGCCGTTGATCAGAGCCGAGTCTGCGCAACTCTCTGTTCGAAGAACACTGCAACGCAGCAGGGAGGAATCAGGAGCCGACCGGTCAGGCGCATCGCCAAGGACCGTTCGGGCAGCGACGAGACGGATGCTTCACCCATTCGGTGCCATCCCGTGGCGTGATTCGGCCGGAAGGCATCGCGGAGAACGATGGGGCCTGCACAATTCGTTTGACGATGCCTCGGGTCGAGACGCGTCAAGAGGACACAGACGCATGCTCCGAGATGCCGTGACCACACCTGCCAGGGATCCGAATGACAGAGTGCCAGGTTTCGATCGTAGTTCCCTGTTTCAATGAGGACGAGGTGATCGAGCGATTTCACCAAACACTGGTTGCCGTCCTCGAGACGACTCGACGCAGCTTCGAAGTCTGTTATGTCGACGACGGCAGCCGGGACGCGACCAGGGAGCAGCTGCGCGCTCTCGCTGCCGCGGATCCGCGGGTTCGCTACACCTCCTTCAGCCGGAATTTCGGCAAGGAGGCCGCGATGCTTGCGGGATTGCGTATGTCCCGGGGTGACGCCGTGATTCTCATGGACGCCGACCTTCAGCATCCGCCCTCACTCGTTCCCCGGTTACTGGAGCTGCGACAGCACGGCTACGACCAGGTCGTCGCGCGTCGGGACCGTTCGGGGGACGGCGTGCTGCGCAGCGTCGTCAGCACGGCCTACTACCGTGCGATGGGGCATTGCATGGATGTCGACATCACCGACGGAGCGGGAGACTTCCGGCTGCTGTCCCGTCCTGCCGTCGAAGCAGTGCTCGCCCTGCCCGAAGCCAACCGGTTCTCCAAGGGAATCTTTTCCTGGATCGGCTTCGACACCGTCAGCTTCACCTATCACAACGTCAGCCGCGCCGCCGGTACCTCGAAATGGGGTGGAAGACGCCTGCTCAACTATGGCATCGACGGACTGATCTCCTTCAACAGCCGACCGTTGCGTCTGGCTGTCTACATCGGTCTCACGCTCTTCTCCGCAGCGTTGGCGTACGCGCTATGGATCGTCATCGGCGTTGCCCTGCACGGTGTGCGCGTCCCTGGATTCGCCACCCTGCTGACCGCTGTCGTGGCACTCGGCGGGGTCCAGCTGGCCACGCTCGGCATTATCGGTGAATACGTCGGCCGCATCTACTACGAAACGAAGCACCGGCCGCTCTACGTGGTGCGCGAGACGGAGGTAAGCGTGCGGCAGGAGCGCCACACCATTGCGGACCGTCATCCGCCCGAAATGCTGTCAGCGACGGATGCGGGAGCCTCCGCGATCGGATCGGCCAAGGGGCGCACCGTGCGCCAGTTCTTCGTCTTCGCGTCGATCGGAATCGTCAATACGGCGGTCTATCTGGCGGTGTACGCCTCCCTGAACCGATGGATCCCCTATCTGATCGCCCACGTCATTGGTTTCGCGGTCAGTATCGTGGGGTCGTTCTTCCTCAATACGTACATCACCTGTCGTACGAAACCGACGTGGCACGGATTCTTCCGGTATCCCGTTTCGAGCATCGTCAACCTCGTACTCACCGGCATTCTCCTCTTTGCCGGTGTACATACCCTGGGCATGGGCAAGAACGTCGCCGCCGTGGCGGCAGGACTCCTTGCCACCCCGCTCTCGTTCCTGCTCGCCCGATGGGCCATCAACTCCGGCACCGCCCTCACCCAGCAACGGGCCCGCTGATCGGGAACCCGCGCCGGCCGGACCCGAACGGCGCCTCCATCATGAAGGGCACCAGGACACATGACGGCAGACGAATCGACGGCCCCTGACCTCTCCCACCCGGAAGACGGATCGGGTACGGGGAGCAACAAGTGGCTCGCGTCACGGTGGACGAACGTGTGGACCACCGTTCTCGTACTGCTGCCACTCGGCCTTCTGAGCGCGGCGGTCTGGATGGGCCGACTGGTCCGCCCGGGAGCGGACGACTGGTGCTTCCTCCCGGTAGTCCGGGACGACGGCGCATCCGGTCTGATCGACAAGTTCTACTTCCAGGACAACGGACGCGTCGCCAACGCGCTGCTCGTGGTCGCCTACGCCGCGTTCGGGGTCCCGGGCCACAGGTGGTTCGCACTGATCACCGGCATTCTCATCCTGGGCATTCTCTGGGCAGTGACCGCCTCAGCGCTCCGCAGCACCGGGATGCGCGCGCCCCGCGCGATCCCGCCGCTGGTGGCGGCGATGATGACGGTCGTCTTCCTTTTCGCCACGCAGAACACCTACAAGACGTTCTACTGGCCGGCTTCCTCGGTTTCGCACACCCTCGCGCCAGTTCTGGCCGCCGGCTCCGTCATCCCGCTGCTACGCGCGCGCACGCGGAAGGGCCGCGTCTTCGCCCTCGGCACCGCGCTCGTGGCCGGAGTCTTCATCGGCACGCTGTCGGAGGAGACGGCGGTCGTAGTGTTCGTCGTGCTCGCCCTTGCACTGCTGACGAGTTACTGGGCCTTGCCGGGCCCCGGCCGGACTCTGGCCCGCTCGTGGTGCGCGGTCGCCTTCGTCGGTACCGCGATCGGAACCGTCATCCTCTACACGTCGCCCGGCGCGCGCACCCGGCGCGAGCGGTTCGACGCCGACGCCACGTCAATGTTCAGCCCGGACACGCTCATGACATGTCTGCGCGCGTTCATGGACATCCTGGGCACGATCCTTTCGACGTGGCAGTACGCCGGGGCCTTCGCGGCCGGCCTCCTCCTGGGACTGCTGGTGCGCGGAGACGGCCCGCGGACGCATGGGCTCCTATGGCGTCGGCCTCTCATTCCGGTCGTGGTCGGGGTAATCGCGTTCCTGCTCTCCGGATATCTCTGCACTGTCGTCGCCCATCCGGCATTCGGCGCGAGCGTGGCCACCGCCTCCCGCACCTGGAACGACTATCTGCTGCTCTACGTCATGCTCCTGGTCACCGTCGGTGCCATGCTGGGCCGCGTCCTGCGCACACGGCAGTGGTTGCCCGGCCTCGCGATGGCGGCCGCGGCAGTGGTCTGCGTCATGGCCTGCATCGGACTCGCCGTTCCTCTGGCCCACCTGGAGCGGAAGATGGAGGTACGGGCCCAGCACTGGGACCGCCAGGACCGGTGGCTGCGCACCCACGCGGCACGCGGCGACCAGGTGCTGCCCTACACACCGGTCTCGGTCAGCGGACTGGGCGAACCGTTCGGCCGGCACGGTCAGAAGCCATGGCCGGCCAAGTGCGTTGCCCGGTGGTACCACCTCAAGCGCATCACCTACTCACCCCGGTTTCCCTGAACGGAGCCAGGCCATCCGACGACACCGATGGGCTGAGGGTTGTCCCGTAGGCGACCGTTCGGCGCAAGCTGGAAATGGTGACATCCCAGATGAGCGCGGCGATTTTCCCGGGGCCCGGGCACGGTCGGGCGCGGAGGGATTTAATTCCGCAGCGTAATGATGAGAGAGCCGGCGATCGATAATGGTGAAACCGTTTGAATGAATTCGCAAGAGAATCTACTTGTTGCGTGGTTACGAATGGGCCTGCGTACTCCGAATGGGGTCCACGGAATCTCCTTGATTCAGTGAAATGAGATGAGCGCTCCTGTCGGAACTTCTTCATCGATCGCGAGCCAATCGTGTACCGCTGCTTCAAAAGCGTCGTACGGTTTTGTCCGACGAGAGTCGTCACGTTTAGCTGATGGGTGGATGGATTTGTTTCGGCGTAGCGTTGACGAAGGGAGAACGACCTGTCGTTTTCGCTGAGTCCCTGGCGTGTGCTTGACGTAGTCGGCAAAGGTACCTGTCGCCCGGAGTGACGAGGTGTACGTGTATGGAATCAGATCGTGCAGATCGGATGGTGTCGAGACTCCGGGCTCGCGGAGTCATGGCGCATGTGGTCGAGGCAGGTGTTTACGAGTTCGGTATCAGGGTCGTGCTCGACGAAGATCTCGAAGCTCTGTGGGATCTTGACGGGGCTGCCGGTCTTGACGCGGAGATCGTCAGCGAAGGCGTGCTCGTCGGCTTCATCCCGCATGTTCCCGGTTCGGAGAATTTCACCGAAGATCAGCTCGTCAACAGCATTGCAGCGACGGATTATGCCGTAGGCAACCTTGGCGTCTCGACGGGCCTTCCCACTACGGAAGCCCGGGAATCCGGCGACGTTCAACCGAATTCAGTTGCGCGTCGTCAACGCCGGGCCCATTGGATCCGGCGAAGTGGAAAATGAGACATGGCTCAAGGGCGGTTCCTCGAAATGTAATTATCGGCCCGAGGTGGTCGATGATGGTGCCTGTGGCCGGATTGGGCAGCCCGAATAACGGCGCAAGCTGCCGTGGTGCACGTCGTGCGATGGTAGGCGCATTGAGCATGGGGCCCGGCGGCGGTCGGCCGGGCCCCACGTCGTGTCAGCGGCTGTCAGCCGACCTTGCTGTTGGTGTTCGCGCAGTGCTCGAAGCAGGGGCTGCTGACGAAGAAGCCGTCGTCGTCGAACAGGTGACACATGGTCGGCTGGAGCTTCCTGAAGGCTTCAGTGTTCCGGGCGGTCGGGAGGGCGGCCCGACCGCCTTCTCCCTCCACCCGGTTTGGGCTACCCGGACGTCGGCGAGGAGGCCGAAGTGGGCCGAGCCGTCATGTGCGTACACCTGCAGGACGGGCAGCAAGGGCCATGACGTATCCGCGGGTATCTCGTCCCAGGTGATCTCACCGTGGTACGCGAACGCCGTCGACCGCTCACCTCGGACGTTGGCGGGGCGGTGGGGCTGATCGCGCATCAGGTGACGGCGACCTGGGCAGGTTGGCCATTCTTCATGTTCCGGCCATGTTGGCGGTCCTCCTGCGGAGCTGTCACGCGGGCCGGGATTCGCCGGTGCAGGGTGCAGCCGGATTGATGTCCTCGCATGTGCGGCGAGCTCGGGAAAGACCGAGGTGACATTTAGCGGCCGCGGCGGGGACACGGCGGCTTTCATCGCCGCCGACGGTTCCCCGCGCAGACAACACGGGCAATTGGAAGGCCTCCAGACGGCCATGGCCTCTGGACAGGACAAGCGGGCATCTCCTTGATCACACGCGGCATCGTAGGGTGGTCCGTTCATCCGCAACAGGGACGCCGGCAGCGGCTTCCAGGACCTCGGCCGGGGCGACACGCCAACTCAGCCCGCAGCTACCGCTGCGCGGGCGGCCTCCAAGACCACACGGTGGCCGTCGCGCCGGTCCACAGGGGTGGACCCACAGGATCCGCCCGCCGCGTGCAGGTCGGGACAGCCCTGAGGCTCCCCTCCGTCCTGGCCATAGGCCAGATCCCCGGGCGGCCCTGTGAGCACTCGCGAGGTTCTGCGTGATGGCCCCGGCGCCGAAATCACGGCGTGCCAGTCGCCTGGGCGAACGGTTGTTTTGAGGCCACTTGAGCAGTTTGTGGATCCCGGGACTTCCCGAGACCGGACGGGCCGCGGCACCCGTGGTGGCGGGTCGCACCCTGGGTGAACAGGTGAACACCCATGCAGCGCAAGGCAGTGGACCGGGCGACTGCGGCGGCGCGACCGACGTGGGTCCGAGTACCGAGGATCTCGCGGCCTCGGGAGGACCGGGACGCAGATTGTGGGGCCCGGCCGGCAGCGGTGGGCGACGCGCTCCCGTCCACTGCGGATGCCGCTGAGGGCGCGGCGTCCACGGAGCGGGCCGCGGGCAACCCCGCACGCTTCGGCGCCGGAGCAGGGCCAGGAGCCGCTCCTCGGGCCCGAGGCAGCCGAGGCCTGCCAGGCCAAATGGGCGGCTGCCCAGACTGCCTTCGTCGACGATCCGCGGGACTCCGTCCGCACGGCCGACGCCTTGGTCGCCGAGGTCATGCAGACGCTGGCCCGGTCGTTCGCATCCCGCAAGGAAGGGCTCGAAAGGCAGTGGGGCCGGGGAGAGGAGGTCCACGCCGAGGATCTGCGCATAGCGCTTCAGCGTTACCGTTCGTTCTTCAACCGCCTGCTCAGTACGTGAGGACTGTCCAACACCAGGTCCGTTGTGTCCGAGCCGCCGGGCGTGGAAATGGGCTCACTCTCCGTGAGGCGTCGGCAGTGTCAATTTCTGCGCGCCCCTAGAGGAAGCGGTCCTGAAGGGCTGCCCGCACCGACAGAAGAGCCGGATCCCACGCCGTCGGATCGACACCGGCAAAACCGCGCCGATGGCTGCTGAACGCGTTCCTGCGGAAGGCACATACTTTCCTGTAGTAACCATGCACTCTTCCTGAGTTTCCATGGAATCCCAACGGTTCATACATCAACCTTTTCTTTCGGAAAAAGCTAAAGATGTGGACTGAACGCGGGCTGCTCGTGGCTCCGAACGTGTCCACGAACCGCCAAATTAGCATCGGTACCTTCACCAGCCTGCATGCCCGCACCGGAGGGGCCCCTGGTGCGGGCCAAAGGCGGTCACGAGCGAATTCGACAGAGGCAGACCGCGAATAGCGCGGCTATATCATGTCGGTGCGCATTGCTAACCCGAGCGGCTGAGCGAGACTCAGAGCAGCCCAGTGCTCAGAGGCCGTCTTTCCTACCGAAGAAGCAGCAGCATGGCCGTTGGAGAAAAGAGCGCCGGCGGTGAACGTCGGCAGCCGTCCCGGAGCAAGGCCACGGAGTCGCGCAGCGACAGCGCTCGCAGCACGAAGCCGCGGGTGCAACGTGATTCGTCGACATCTGGCCGCGTGTCCGCGCCGCGGGCGATGCGGTACGCGGCCGAGCAGCTTGAGGAGATGCTGGGGAGGTCGCCCGAATCCGTCTCCGCGGTGCAGCCCACCGAGGACGGCTGGGAGGCGCAGGTGGAGGTCATGGAGCTGGAACGCATCCCCGAGACCACCAGTGTGATGGCGAGTTACCGGGTGACGCTGGACCAGGACGGCGAACTGATGGCGTACGAGCAGACCCGCCGCTATACACGCGGGCAGATCGATCGGCTCGCATGACCCTTTTATGACCGCCGTCCCCGGCTGTCAGGTCGCAGGGTGGGAGCAAGGGCCGCCGAGCCGCTGATGCGGCCGATGGTGAAGGGAGGGCACCATGACCGTGGTGCCGCAAGGCAGAGGCAGTATTTCTCAAGGACCGAGCTCCGGCACTCTGTACGACGTTCTGGAACTCATTCTGGACCGCGGCTTGGTCATCGACGTATTTGCCCGCGTATCGCTGGTTGGCATCGAGATCCTCAAGGTCGATGCCCGCATCGTCGTGGCGAGTGTGGACACCTACCTGCGCTTCGCCGAGGCCTGCAACCGCCTCGACCTGGAGTCCGGACGCAAGGCACCCAGCAAGCTGACCGACCTCGTCGGAGAAGTCACCGAAGGCGGAGCCAAGGGCAAGAGCAAGGGGGCACTGACCGGCGCGATGGAGGCCGTCACCGACGCCTTGCAGCAGGGCCGCAAGGACGAGGAAGCCGAAGAGAGGCAGGAGCGGCCCCGCCCCCGGACGGCCCACCGTGCTTCCCGGCACCGGGAGGACTGAGCCATGGCCGTGTATGTGTACGCCATAACGGCGGCCACGCATCCGCTGCGCCTGGACGATCTCAACGGCGTGGGCGACCCTCCTGCCCAGCTGCGTACGGTGCAGGGCGGAATCCTCAGCGCAGTCGTCAGTGACGCTCCGCAGGAGCTGCGCGCCAAACGCCGGGACGTCGGTGCACATCAGGCGGTCCAGGAGCGGCTGATGGCCGACGGCACCGTGCTGCCGCTGCGATTCGGTCTGCTGGCCCCTGACGACGACGCGGTGCGGGCCGTGCTCGAGGAGAACGCCGAGCGGTACACGGAACGGCTGGCCGCGCTGGACGGGTGCGCCGAATACAACCTGAAGGCGGCACAGGACGAAGACGCGCTGCTGCGCCAAATCCTCCAGGAGTCGCCGGAGGCCCGAAGACTCAACGATGACATCCGGGCCGGCCAGAACAACCCCGACCTGCCGCTCGCCTTGGGCGAGCTCGTGGCGAACGAGGTCCAGGCCCGCCAGGAAGCACTGGCAGCCGCTGTCATCGAGGCGTTGCTCCCCCTCGCCCGCGATGAGCGGACCTCACAGACGGCCGGCAACGACTTCCTGAACGTCTCCTTCCTGGTGGATCGACGCCGGGAGGACCGGTTCACTGCCACGGAGAAGAACCTCGCTGCCGAACTGGGCGAGGACTTCGACTGGCGGCTGCGTGGCCCGCTGCCGCCGTACAGCTTCGTGTAGGGAGCACTCATGGGCCTGTTCGGCCAGATCCTCACTCTCCCGCTGGCACCCGTGCGCGGCGTGGGCTGGGTCGTGGAGCGTGTCGTGGACGCTGCGGAGCGGGAGTACTACGACCCCGGGCCGGTCGAGCGGGAGCTCGCGGAGCTGGAGAAGGCGCTCCTGTCAGGAGCGATCGACGAGGAGACGTTCGACCAGCGCGAGGACGAGCTGCTTGACCGGCTCGACGAGATCAAAGCGCACCGGGAGATCCGCGGGACATGACCGAGATTTCGGCGATGATGAATGCGATGCCAGGCACTGACCTCCTGGGAGGCCACGGCCGCGGGGCACGGGGGTGGACGAGAGCGCCTGGCCCATCGCCCTGTGTCTCGTCGGCAAGAAACCTGCAGCGGCCCACCGACCCGGGCTGGGCCCGTCCGCGCTCATGTCGACAAGCAGCCGCTCAAGGAGTTGCTCCACGCGGGCAGGAATGCGGTCGCGCCCGGCCTTCAGCCCGGGGTGGACCTGATGTCTGCCCGCGCCGTAGTTCTGCTTCCAGGCGCTGGGATCCAGGAAACCGAGGTCGATAGGCCGTGACAGAACCCGTTGCCAGCAGGTTTGGCTCCCTCCCATACAGGTCGTCCCCGCAGTACGCCCAGGGGTCCTCTGCCAACCTCGCCGACATTCTGGAGCGGGTGCTCGACAAAGGCATCGTCATCGCGGGCGACATACAGATCAACCTTCTCGACATCGAACTGCTCACCATAAAGCTCCGCCTGCTGGTCGCATCCGTGGACAAGGCCAAGGAGATGGGAATCGACTGGTGGGAGCACGATCCCTCACTGTCCTCCCGCGCGAACGGCAGTCGCGAGCTGGCAGAGGAGAACAAGCGCCTGCGCGCGGAGATCGAAGCTCTGCGCGAGGACGCGGAGCTTCCGGCGGCCGAAGAGCGCCGTTCCGTGACCGAGAAATCGCCGCATGCGGCGCCGCAGCGCCGGCAGTCGGCCAAGGTCCGCCCCAAGAAGCGGGATGAGTGATGACCGAGCCGATCAGTTACACGTATGCCGTGGTGCGAGACGCCGACGGACTGCCGGATGTCCTCGCCGGCATTCAAGGCGTGGCGCGGGCCCCGGTGCACCTGGTACACGATCGGCATGGTGGTGACGTTGCGGCGGTGGTGAGCCCTGTGCCGCCCGAGGACTTTCAGGAGGACGCCCTCAAGCGGCACCTTGAGGACCTGGACTGGCTTGAGGCGGTGGCCAGGGCCCACCACAGCGTGGTTGAGGCGTTGTCCGCCCATACCACTGTGCTTCCGCTGCGGCTCGCGACCGTGTATCTCGACGACGAGCGGGTCGCTATGACGCTCGACGCTTGCCAGGACACGTTCAGCGACCGGCTGTCCCGCTTGGCGGCGCACGTCGAGTGGGGCGTCAAAATATACGTCGAACCAGTAGCGGTCACGGCCGACCAGACAGACGCAGCTCCGGCGCCCGGTCTCAGCCCCGGGCGTGCCTACCTGCGCAGTCGCAGAGCACAACGGCATACACAGGAAGACGCCTACCGGTCAGCCGAACGGGCAGCTGAGAACGTCGAAGCCGCAGCCGGCATCCATGCGGTGGACCGGGCCCGGCACAGGCTCCAGCAGGGTGAACTCGCGGTCGGGTCCGGGGAGAACGTCGTCAACGACGCGTACCTCGTACCGGCGGAGCATGCTGAGGCGTTCTTTTCCGACGTCATGCGAGCGGCCGAAGGCCTGGACGCGGTGCGCGTCGAGGTCACCGGCCCCTGGGCGCCCTACTCCTTCGCCTCGCCGCCCGATGCCGAACCCGCGGAGGGGACGGCTTCACCGTGACCGGCGCTGCCAGGCTGCCCGTAGAAGCCGAGAAGGAACCGTTGCCCGCCCGGCAGATAGCCCTCATCGACCTGCTGGACCGCCTCCTCAGCGGTGGCGCTGTCCTCACCGGTGACATCACGCTGTCGATCGCAGGCATCGACCTTGTACGTGTCTCCCTGCGGGCGATCATCGTCTCCATCACCGCGCAGAACCCGTCGCCCTGGGCGGAGGGCACACCACAGTCGCGAGACGACCATGACGAATGAAGACCGCGGGCCCGGACGTCGCTTCGACGAGGTCGCCGACGCGGCCACGCGGGCTTTCCGTCTGCTGCCCGCCACGTCCCAGGACGAGAAACCTCCGGCGCACAGGACGACACGCCGGATCGTCGCGGAACCCGACACCGTGGAGCGTGACCTGGTCAAACTCGTCCTCACCCTCGTCGAACTCCTGCGACAGCTCATGGAGCGCCAGGCTCTGCACCGCGTCGACGAGGGAGACCTCACAGAGGAAGAGGAGGAACGCCTCGGGGCCACTCTCCTGATCCTCCACGATCGTATGAACGAGCTGTGTGCCCGGTACGACCTGACCATGGAGGAGCTCAACCTCGACCTCGGCCCCTTGGGGACCCTGCTGCCGCCCTCCGAATAGCTACTCGCACCACGATGAAGTGAATTGCGGCCGTTCAGTCCCGACCGGACCTGCCCTTGCTCCGCTCGGCCTTCGCAGCACTCGCGGGTACCCATTACTTCGCGTACCAGGCAATGGCGAGTGCGCTGTCGGCAGCCGCCAGTGGTCCGAACGCCGCCACCACCCGCGCGGGACGATGTTGCTTCAGAGCTGAGAGGCGGCCACAGGGCCGGTTGCAGCTCGCTGCGATGCAGTCGTCGGCACACACGGAACCGGCCCGGGGGAAAGCCGATGGCCCGAGGCCGGATCTTCGATCGATTACACGGTGCGTCTGGGCCCCAAGGGGTTCCAGGGCCACACCACCGTCCGTCGCCTCGATCCGCCCGGTGCGCTCGAACTCGAGGCGGACAGCGGTCCGCTGGGCACGGCACGGATCGCCTTCGACATCCGGCCCTGGGGCGACAACACTCTCGTGATTGTCGACGAACACCCTTTGCGCGGGCCGGGAGGGCAGTTCCACAACGCCGCCCTCGACGCCCTCCTGCAGATCCGGCACCGCACCATGCTCGGGCGACTCGCCAGGGCCGTCGAGGACATTCAGCCTGACGCTGACCACCCGTGACGCACGGCGGAGCGACCGCATGGACGGAACGGAACAGCCGTCCGTCCGGGACGTCGTCTGCTCTCGGCTGTCGTGGCCTTGGCCGGTGTCGGCGGCCGCCCGGTAATCCCGACTCCCACGGAGGGCTCAGGAGCATCCGCTACGACACCGACTCCCGGACCTTCTACGAGCGCAAGCGCGGCGAGGGCAAACGCCATTCACGCCCTGATGTTGCTGTGGGAAAAGGCTTCGGCGCCCGCCGCGTGTCCCGTAGGCGCTCTGGCAGATCCCGCCACTGCACCCCGGTTCGGATCCGGTACAGCACCCCGTCAACGACCTGCCGATGAACCCGCTCCCTTGGTCATCGGCGGGAGCGCATGCCCGCCCGGCCGCCTCCAGCCGCGGTCACTGACCTGCCGATGGCAGCAATGGCGGTGGCAGCCTCGGTGGTGGCAGCCTCGGTGGTGCGCTTCACAAATCCCGGACACCTCGAAGCGTCCGGGGGATCGCCCGGCGTGTACGGCGCGATTCTGAGGGCGCGGCCGCGCACAGTATGTCCGGGCCGACTGCGGCCGCGACCATCCAGGAGAACGGAGACACCGGTGACGGTGACCAGCGACGGGATGACGGGCGATGAGCTTGCTGAGAGCCTGCTGCAGGGCGTGGGCAACGAGCGGACGAGGGCGGCGACCCGGCTCCTGGGCGCGCACCGCGACGGCTACTGGCTGCGGCGTCTCATCGATGACCAGGAGCTCGCGGACGCTGTCGGTGGTCCGCTGATCGACCGGTCCGGCATCAACCCTGCGGTCAGTTGGGACGCGCTCAGGCGGCTCATGCTTACTCTGGGGTGGTCGCGCCGGGCCTCCCGCAGCGAGGTCGCCGTGCTGGAGATCGCAGCCTCTCTGGTCGGGGAGTGCGCGGTACAGCTCCGGGAAGTCATCCACGCTGTCGACCGCTGCGAGTTCCGGCTCATCCTGCGGGCGCTGGAAGAGGCCGCCTACGGCGACGCCACCTGATCCTCGGCCAGGCCCACCACCGTGCGGTGACCTCCGGGGGAGACGTCATCGGCGGGCGAGCGGTGCGTGCGCCCGCACCTTCGTACGGCGAAGCTGGGGGCGCGGCCGGACGGAAGCGTCCGTCATCGCGGTCCTGGAGGGCGTGCACGACCTGCGAGTCGCTCGGCGACGCCGAGGAGCAGGCCGACCACAACCGCGCAGCAGATCCGTGAGACCCCTGGTCACATCGCTGACCTGTGAAAACGTACATCAGAGGAACCCATGAGACCGTCCTACGCGGGCGTGCGCCGGCCGGCATCGCCACCGTGGTGGCACCGCGGTTCGGTGGAGATCGTGGTCCAGTTGGTCACCGTAGCGACGCTATCCACGAGTGCACCGGTCTGACCAGCATGGCCCGGCGGGGTGATGGGCGTTGATGCGTGGCGAGCCGGTGCCCCACGCCGACGTACGGCGACCCCCGGCACTCACTCGATGCCGGAGGCCGGCTGCGCGCGGCAGTCGCCAAGGACTGGCGGCCGCCGTGGCGGTGCGGGACATCCCTGCGGTGACCTTCGGGTGTACTCGGCGATTCCTCGGATACCCCGCATCCGCCAAAATTATATGTCCGATATGCGGCCTCGGCCCGGGTGCTCAGCGGTTTCGTCGTGCTCGGCGTCCGGGGCAGTCAACTCGCCGTGGGGGCGGTGCAGATGTCGCGCTGATGGAGCATTGTCCAGCAGCCCGGAGAAGTCATGATTGGTGCGTATACCGTGCGGTCCCCCGGCTCGGACCACAGTTCCGCGACTCCCTCCTGGATCCAGCCCCACCAGCTCCAGGAGACCTCGCCGTACCAGCTGCGCGTGACGACGCTCGGGATGCAGCTGTGGGAGCGTGCCGTCCTGCTGTGGAGTCACCCGCGGCCGGAACTGCGCGTGATCCCGGACGGCTCGAAGCTGCGTGTCCACCACGAGGGCCGGGAAATCAGCGTGATGCAATTGAATCAGCCCGGTGCTGCGCAGGAGGTGCAGTTCACTGCCAGGCGCTACGGCACTGCATAAGTCGGCATCCTGCAACGACCTCAGTGCCTGCGGTCTGCCGTGATGCCCACTCAGAAGCCGTTGTCTCACCGATCATGACCGTTGAGTTTCCGCTGGTGCAACGGACAGGGCGGGAGCAGTCGTGTCCGCCGATGCAGCACATCGCTGATTGCCAAGCGCGTGGACGCCGCTTTCCCCTTGCTGACCGGCTCATCAGCGTCGCCGACCCGCCGAGGAGTCTCCGTGTGGCATGACATGCTGGAAATTCAGATCCCTGTCGCGGAAAAGGTGCTGCGCACAGTCGTGGTCTACGTAGTCATCGTGGCGCTGTTCCGTTTCAGCGGCAAACGTAGCCTGGCCAATCTGAATACGTTCGACTTCGTCGTGATCTTTCTCCTCTCCAATGTTGTCCAGAACGCCATTATCGGCAGGGACGACAGCCTGCTGGGTGGAGTGATCGGCGCCGTCACGCTGGTCGTCGTGAATGCCCTGCTGAACCGGTGGCTGGCGGCTGACGTGCGCGCGGCCCACATCGTCGAAGGCACATCGACCACAGTCATCCAAGACGGCTCGATCTTGGAGAGAGCATCCAAGCGCCTGGCACTGCGCTCCTCGGAGCTCGAACACGCTGTCCGGATGCAGAACGGCGAGACAGTCAGCGATGTCGCCCTGGGACGCCTGGAGCCGGATGGTCAACTGGTCATCGTGCTCAAACCGTCCAAGACCCAGGCGAGCCGTGGTGACATCGCCAGGCTGGAGGCGCGGCTCACGGCGATCGAGAACCTCCTGCGGTCGGGCGTCGGCGGTCCCCACGGAGGAAGTACGGAGCAGAACGGCGCTCCATGACAGCAGCTCGGACTGTTCGGCCCAGGCGCATCGCTTTGGACACGCCGAGAAGGAAGGTTCCGGTGCGTCGCCGGGGCGTCACGACAGCCTGGATCAAGGCCCGGGAACTGCTCCGTCAGGGGATTGAGCACGTGGTCAGCGTTCGCGGCACGCAGCTCAGGAAGGGCGCAGTGGCCGCTGGCGACCCCGATCGCCGTCGCGTTCGCCACATGGGCTGCCTCAATGTCCGGGGAAGCGTCGGCGGGTGCGACGACGTCGCCCAGGACGAGGGCAAGCAGCCAGGCATGTTCGGGAGGTCATTTTGGCGTGGTGGTCGGCCGGTCCGCGTAGCGGCGGCCGGCGCATTACCTCGTGCCAGGTGCGTGCCCGGGCGTACTTGCGGACCGTACGGCGGTCCAGTCGACATCTGTGACACGGGCTGGTTCCTAGTCGGGCAGGTGGTAGACGGCGAGGGCCGCGGTGTCGTCGTGGAGGCGGTTGTTGCTGTAGATGAGGAGGTCGTGATGGAGACGATCGAGGAGTTCCCGAGGCTGGAGGGGGCCCCAGGAGAGGACACGTTGGCGGAGGGGGTAGAAGGCCCCGGTGCGGTCGCGTGCTTCGGTGACGCCATCGGTGTAGAGCAGCAACTGGTCGCCGGGGCGGAAGGGGTATTCGTCGACGCGGTAGGCCTCCGTGAGGAGCATGCCGAGGTTGAGGGGCGGTGCGGGGTCGGCCGTCTCCAGCTCAGTGACTCCGTCGGGGCGGATGAGGAGGGGCGGGGGGTGGCCGCAGTTGACGATGCGGACCACGTGGTGACGGGGGATCTCCGCGAAGACAGCAGTGACGAAGCGCTCGCCCATGTCGTTTCCGGGTAGGACGGCGGCCCTGCGGTTCATGCTGGCCTCCACCCGGCGGGCAACGGCGACGAGGTCGGGTTCGTCGTGGGCGGCCTCGCGAAAGGCGCCGAGGAGGGTGGCGGCAGTCTCCACGGCAGGGAGTCCCTTGCCGCGGACGTCGCCGATGACAAGGCGGAGTCCGTACGTGGTGGGGACGGCCTCATACAGGTCACCGCCGATGCGTGCTTCCGCGGCGGCGGATAGGTAGAGGTCTTCCACCAGAATGGGGCCGATGCGGTGAGGGACCGGGCTGAGCAGGACACGCTGCGCGATCTCGGCCACGAAACGCACGGTGGCGAGGGTGCGTTCCCGGCGCATGCGGTGGGCAGCCAGGATTGTTCCAAGGACGCCGACCAGAGCGGTGCACAGGTAGGCAGCCACGTAGTGGCGCTCCCACACGTATGCCACCGAGCGGCCCGCGCAGCACGGGGTGCCGGCCAGGACCGCTTCGAAGACGATCGCGAACACGGTGACGGCAGCGACGGCAGCGGGGCCGTGGGCGAAGGCGGCGATCACGGGGAGGGCGATGAGCAGGAAGCTCACCGGCCACTGCACGGGCGTAACGGGTTCGAGCACCAGGATGCCCGCGACGTAGAAGGCGGGCAGCCAGCGCATCCAGGCGGGCGCGGCCGGCACCTGCGGGCCCCCACCGCCAGGCCGCGCTGCCGAGCGGCTCGCCGCCCCGGGGCGGCCCGACCGCCTCACTGATCACTCCGTCGCGGAGTGAGCGGCGCGAGCACGGACGCTGCCCGGTCGGAAGACGGAGCGACCGTGTGGCCTGCACGCGGACGGCGCTCCTGGCGACTCCACTCACACACCCTGTACACGCGGGACTCCTGGCACATGAGGTGGTCAAGACGTCCATCTTGCTGCGCCGCGGCGCTTCGGGCCGGCCATTGCTCCAGCCAATGGCATGTCAGGACCTTTGTGCGGGGTTGGCCCACCGGGAGGTGGCGGTGGTGCGTCCGCAGGTGTGAGTGGTGGACGACACCGGTTCCCGAAGGACGGAGTCTCCTCGCCCGGGGTGGCGAGGCGGTGCTCCGGCACGCTGGGCAAGGTCGGCGACTGCCGGATCGCCAATGCCCGGCAGTTCCGCAGCCCGGCCCGGTCGCCCACCGCTGGGACCATCATGGATCGGACTCTTCGCAAGAGCCGGGGAATCGACCTTTAAATGCGAGAGTACCCGTCGGTTCGCCATCCACATGGACACCCCGATCAAAAGTTGCACCCGCCGAAACACCTCCTGCGGGACAGGAGGTGTTTCGGCGCGCCTCACCTCATACGAAGAGCAGGTGGTTGGTCACGGGAAAGCTGGTCGACGTCCGCGGCATGGTCTCCCGGCCGCTGGCCATCACCGTGCAGGCCACCGCCCTCGACGGCTCCGGCACCTCCACTGACGACGACCGCGTCCTCGCGCGGCTCATCGCCCACGAGATCGACCATCTCGACGGTCTCCTCCACACCGCGCGGATGCGGCCAGGGGTTCAGCCGATCCCGGTCGAGGAGTACCGGCGGGGCCTGAAAGTACGGGTGACACTTGCTGAGTTGGCCCGTACTGGCCATTGGTGTCAGGACGCGGAAGTGCGACCTGCCGTGGTGCCCGTGCGGAACGGGGTGAAGTGCGCCGGGGAGCGATCGATGGGCAGGTCCGGACGCCAGGCCGTGAGGATCTGAGCGGAGCAGACGAACAGCCCTTGCGGGAGGGCGGCCAGGCTGTGCCACCTCCAGTCGCCGACACTCTCGTCCGGCTGGTCGGCGGGTTCACCCTCCCAGGCTCCGACGACGGCGCCGACGGTGACGCGCAGCACGTCGTCCACGCGGTCGACCAGCGTCCCAAGGAGGGTGACGTCCTGACTGGTTGCTTCGAGACCCGTTTCCTCGGCCAGCTCGCGCACGACAGCCTCTTCGAAGCTCTCTCCGGGCTCCACCGTGCCACCGGGGAGTTCCCACGTCCCCCGGCGGTGCCGGCCGAGCAGCAGACCCTGCTCGCCGACGAGGATGGCTCCGACCCCTACAGCCGCGTGCGGGACCGGCGGCCGGTGCGTGCGGGGGCGGCTGGAGATACGGGTCGGCTGTCGACGACGTGGCCGGCGCCTTGCCCGGACGAGCTGGATCACGACGGGGCTGTCGTCCTGCGGCGCCCGCAACAGGTCCACTGCTTCGACGGTGAAGCCGTGACCGGTGAGCAGGTCCTCCCACAACTGCGGAGTGAGCACCCACATCTGGGTGGTGATCGGCTCCTCGTCCCGTAGCCGGATGACCTGCTCACGCGGTGCCACAGTGCTGGAGGGCCCTTGGCCGTCACCGTCGGTATGCAGCGCGGAGAAGACGAGTGCAGCGCCCTCGGCGAGGCCCTCCCGAAGGGCCGGGAGCAGATGGCGCGGGTCGATGCAGCCGAAGGTCCGGATGCCGTACGCAACGTCGTAGGGCTCTGCACCGTCCAGATGGTCGGCGACGTCGGCGCAGACGAATCGCACACCGGGCTCGGCACTGTGGTCGGCCATGGCGCGTTGGTGCTGGGTGGACGACATGTCGATCCCGTCCACGAGGGCTCCGTGGGTACGCGCGAGATGCACGGCGTGATGGCCGGGCCCCGACCCGATGTCGAGTACGCGCTTTCCCCGTAGGTCGCCGAGGACCTCGGCGCCCGGGCCGACGCCGGGCCAGAACGCCCAGTCGATGCGGTCCGGCACCGGCGGCGAGTAGCCGTAGTCCAGCTGCCGCTGCCCGTAGATGGTCCAGCTCTCCTCGTTGATCGACTGCGCTGTCATGGGCGGGCTTCCTCCGAGGGGATGGGTGGGTTCAGGGCTGCAGGGAGTAGCAGTGGAAGGAGGGATCGAGCTTGGTCAGGTGGACCTGCGACCACGATGTGGTGAGCAGGTCGGCTCGTCCAGGAAGATGATCTGCGGGTTGCCGACCAGCGTCATCGCCAGGTCCAGCTTCTGGCGCATACCACCGGAGTAGGTCGCCGCCAACTTATGCGCCGACTCCACCAGGTCGAATCGTCCAGCAGCCGCGTGACCACCCGGTCACCGGAGCGCACGCGCTTCAGGTCCGCCATCAGTTGCAGGTTCTCCCGGCCCGACAGCAGTTCGTCCACCGCGGCGAACTGACCGGTCACGCCGATGACCGCGCGCACATCCTTGGTCCCGGTCACCACGTCGTGCCCGGCGACGCGCACCGTCCCGGCGTCAGCTTTCATCAACGTCGTCAGGACGTTCACCGTCGTCGTCTTGCCCGCCCCGTTCTGGCCGCGCATGAAAAAAACCGTTCCCGCGGCAACATCGAAGTCGATGCCGTCGAGCACGACTCTGTCCCCATATGCCTTGCGTAGCCCTGAAACTGGAATCGCCGAACTTTTCATGCCCCCACCGTCCCCGCCGGGCCTGACACCCACCTGTCACACCCCTGACACGACCAGTGACACGGCGTTCCACCACCTCCCGGTCAGAGCACCGCACCGCCCGCAGGTGACCGCCCGCCAACAGCGGCCTTCCGTCCTGCCCGGGCCAACTTCGCCGGAGGCCACAGGAGTTTGTGAGGTTCCGGGATGAGGCAGGACGAGGGCGAGCAGGGCGGACGCTCCCCCTGTCTCTGGGGTCAGTCCTGGAGGGCGCTTTGACGCAGTCCCGTTCCGGCATCGAAAACCTTGCCATTTAGGGGGATAAGGCGCTATCTCGGATCAACCAAACGATGGACACGACCCCGAGCCGGTGCACAGCTTAGTGTCTGCGGTGACCGCATGAGGTGAACCGGGAGTGAGGCGCGGATGAGGATGGGGCAGCCCAGAGGGGCGGCGCACGCCATGCCGCCGACGCTACGGCACGCGCTGAACGGCTTGTTCGTCTCCTCGCTCGTTGCGGCCCTCGTGGTCGTGATCGGTCCGGGTACGGCTGTGTCGAACCACGACACGTCCATCGTGGCCGCCCTGTCCGTGCTCCTCGCCGCCACGTACGCGGTGGGATTCGCCGGCCCTGCCAGGCCTGCCGGCTCTCGACGTCGCGAGGAACCCACCGAATCCGTCGGCACGACCGGAGGGAACCCGGGCCGTGTGCTGCGCTGGCTTGGCGCGCTGACCGCGGTGTGGACCTGCCTCATGGCGTTCAGTGCTGGGTTCGGCTGGCTGGGGTTCCCGCTGTTCGCACTGTATGTCCTGGTCCTGCCGCTGCGGCTGGCGGTCGTGGCCGTCGCTCTGGGGACCGTCATCGTGATCGCCGCCAAGGGAGCGGAGGCCGGCACGCTGGGGATCCCCCAGGTGGCCGGACCGCTGCTGGGCGCGCTGGTCTCCACGATGCCGGTGCTCGGGTACCAGTCGCTGTACCGGGAGAGCCAGGCCCGCCAGGCGCTCATCGCTGAGCTGATCGTCACCCGGGAAGCGCTGGCGGAGTCGCAGCGGGAGGCCGGCCGGCTCGCCGAACGCCAGCGGCTGGCCCGGGAGATACACGACACGGTCGCGCAGGGCCTCTCGAGCGTGATCATGCTGTTGCGCGCCACCTACGCCGCGCTGCCGCCGGACGCATCCCTGGCGCAGGAGCGGACCGCCGCGGCCACCGAGGTCGCCACGGCGAACCTCGCCGAGTGCCGGCGCTTCCTGTACGAACTGAGCCCGCCGCCCCTGGTCGAGACGCCCCTGCCCGAGGCGTTGCGCCGACTGGTCGACCGGAGTGCCGAGGACGGTCTCAGCACCGCGTTCCATCTGCACGGGGAGCCGTACCCGCTGGGTGCCGAGTGCGATGTGGCGCTGCTGCGGCTGACCCAGGAGGCGCTGGCCAATGTGCGCGGGCACGCGCACGCCGAGAGGTGCGTGGTGAGCCTGTGCTACCTGGACGACCGGGTGACGCTCGATGTCTTCGACGACGGCAAGGGCTTCGATCCGGAGCTGCCCCTGCAGGACTCCCGTGGCGGCTTCGGGCTCTTCGGGATGCGCCAGCGGATAGAGGAGCTGGGCGGCGCGCTCACCGTCGAGTCCGCGATCGGCGAGGGAACGGCGGTCGCCGCCAGCCTGCCGATTCCGAATGGGGTGACGTCGTGACCGCACCGCACACCGCCTCCATGGCGCAGGTACGCGTGCTGATCGTCGACGACCACCCGGTCGTGCGCCGTGGCCTGCGCGCGCTGCTCGATGACGTGCCCGAGGTCGTGGTGGCCGGTGAGGCGGGGGACGGCGGCGAGGCGCTGCGAATGGTCGCCGGGTCGACGGAGGTCGACGTGGTCCTCATGGACCTGCGCATGGGCGGCGGTACCGACGAGGTGTCAGGCGTCACCGCCGATGCGACCGGCAGCGGGCGAGGCGGCGGCGAGCGCATGGACGGTGTCGAGGCCACCCGCCGGATCAGGGCCCTGACGGCCCCGCCCCGGGTACTGGTCCTCACCACCTACAGAACCGACGCCGAGATCCTTGCCGCCGTGGAGGCGGGTGCGACCGGTTACCTCCTCAAGGATGCGCCGGTCGAGGAGCTGATCTCCGCAGTGCACGCCGTCGCGGCCGGCGAGACCGTGCTGGCTCCGCCCGTCGCCACTCGGCTGCTCGGCCGCAGGCGGGCACCGCAGTCCACACTGACCCCACGCGAGACTGAGATTCTCGTCCTGCTCGCGAAGGGACTGTCGAACCGGCAGGTGTCACGCGCGCTGTTCATCAGCGAGGCAACAGTGAAGACCCACCTGGTCCGTGTCTTCGCCAAGCTCGGGGTGGACAGCCGCACCGGCGCCGTGACGGCGGCACTGGCCCACGGCCTGATCCCCGAGCCTCTGCCCGGCCCCACCCCGCCGACCGCACGACCGAATCCTGCAGATCCGCCCAACCCCTCCGGCCGGCCCGAGTTTCCGGACCCCACAGCGCAGCGAGGTTCCCCTGCCACACCACCGAGCTGACACAGCGGCGGCCCATGGCCGACGCCGCAACACGGCACGCGGTCCGCCGTCCTGATACTGCTGCACCGCTCACACCTGAAAGTGCAGCACAACCACACACCGCATCCGAATGCAGTGATCCGACGCGGCGCCGAATTCCCGCGACCGCGTGGCTTTCGCGCGCCTTCATTCCCTCTCAGAGAAGGTCATCGCCTCAATGAGACAGTCACGACGGGCTGGGTCGACCAGATCCTCAGCCCGCTCAACCACCTCCATAGCCTACCGGCTGACACGCCGTCCAGTGCGTACGGCCCTGGGGGTGCTCACCGCGGCCTGTGTCGCCGGAACGCTTTGCACCCTGCCCGTCGCCGCAGCGACACCGGTCGCGTCGGCCGCTCAGGCTGCCCAGCCGCAGCAGGACGGCCCGGTTGTCGCCACGCACAAGCTCACTCTCGTCACGGGAGAGGTGGTGACGCTGGAGCGTCACGCCGGCGGCTTCCAGGCGGCGACGGTCGCGCCCACACCTGACGGCACCCCAGCGGGCTTCTCCAGCATGAGGGTGGGCGAGGAGGTCTATGTCATCCCGGACAAGGCACAGCCGTACCTTGCCGCGAACGAGCTGGACCGCGAGCTGTTCAATGTCACCAAGCTGGTCGAGTACGGCTACGACGACGCGCACCGCCCCGCGGTGCCGCTGATCGCGACCTACGCCGGCGCGCCGGGCAAGGCGGGCAAGGCGCTCAAGCAGGCCGCGCCGGCCGGTTCGGTGAAGGCCGACGAGCTGCCCAGCGCCAACGCGGTGGCACTGCGCGCGAGCAAGAAGAAGGCGGCGACGTTCTGGGAGGCGGTCGACGACGACAGCGCCGCCGCGACGACCGCACCGAAGCTCGCCGGCGGCATCAAGAAGCTCTGGCTCGACAAGCCGGTCAAGGTGACACTGGACCAGAGTGTGTCGCAGATCGGCGCCCCGGAAGCCTGGGCGGCCGGGTACGACGGCACCGGCACCAAGGTGGCCATTCTCGACACCGGTATCGACCCCAACCACCCCGATGTGGCGGGGCAGGTGAAGAAGACGCAGAACTTCACCGACGACCCCGACGCGGTCGACCACCACGGTCACGGCACGCATGTCGCCTCGACCATCGCCGGCTCGGGTGCCGCGTCGGGCGGCAAGTACAAGGGTGTGGCGCCGGGCGCCGACCTGTACATCGGCAAGGTCCTCGACAACGCCGGATTCGGACCCGAGTCGGGGGTGATCGCCGGCATGGAGTGGGCGGTGGCCGAAGGTGCGGACGTCGTCAGCATGAGCCTGGGTTCGCCGGTCGCCAGTGACGGCACCGACCCGCTGAGCCAGGCCGTCAACGAGCTCACCGCGTCCTCCGGCGCGCTGTTCGTCATCGCGTCCGGCAACGAGGGCTCGGACAAGTCGACCGTGGGTTCGCCGGGTGCCGCCGACGCCGCGCTGACCGTCGGCGCGGTGTCCAAGTCGGAGCTGCTCGCGGGCTTCTCCAGCCGCGGCCCGCGCAAGGGCGACTTCGCGGTCAAGCCGGAGATCACCGCACCGGGCGTGGGCATCGTCGCCGCGCGCGCCGCCGGCACCTCGATGGGTCGCCCGGTCGACGCCAACTACACCTCGGCCAACGGCACCTCGATGGCCACCCCGCACGTGGCCGGCGCCGCGGCGATCCTCGCCCAGCGCCACCCGGACTGGACCGCCGACCGGCTCAAGCAGGTGCTGGTCAGCACCGCCAAGCAGGGCTCGTACACCGCCTACCAGCAGGGCGGCGGCCGGGTCGACGTGCCCAAGGCGATCGACGCCACCGTCTACTCCAGCCCCGCTGTCGTCAGCATGGGCAAGTCGACGGCCGAGAGCGCGCCGGTCACCAAGACGGTCAGTTACGTCAACACGTCCAGCGCGGACAAGACGCTGTCGCTCCGCCTGGCCGCCTCCGGGGAGACCGGGCCCGCACCGGACGGCACGTTCACGCTCAGCGCCAACAGCGTGACGGTCCCGGCGAACTCCACCGCGAGCGTGACGGTGACCTACCACCCCGAACTCTGCGTCCTGGGTGACTACACAGGTGTCGTCACCGCCACCGCGCCCGACGGCTCCGCGATCCGCACCACCGTCGGCGCGACGAAGGGGGTGCCCACCGTCGACCTCACCGTCAACGCGATCGACCGGAACGGAAACCCGGCGCAGGGCACCGACGTGGTCGTGTTCGACCTGGACGAAGACGAGATGCTTCAGCCCTCCCTCCGGGACGGAACGGCGACTGTCGCAGTGCCGCTGGGACGCTACTCGGTCATGGGTGTCGTCTACACGCGGGACAAGGCCGGAGTCGAGATCCTGGACAGTACCCTCGCCGGCGACCCCATGGTGGAACTGAAGGCGGACAAGACGATCACGCTGGATGCCCGGCTGGGCAAGGAGGTCAAGGTCGCGACGCCCAAGGAGTCGGAGCCGAACGGCTACAGACTCGGGTACCGTCAGCAACTCCCCGGCAATTACGGGATTGACTTCATGAAGATCATGTCGAGCGCGATTTGGGATCATGCCTATGTGGTGCCCACCGCGCCGGTGACGAACGGCACCTTCGAGTTCAACTTCCAGCAGCGCAGGTACGCCCCGGCGATCCGGGCGTCCATTGCCGGGCAGGCCGGCGCGCTCCCGCTTGAGCCAGTGTTCAATGCGGCCCGGCTGGACGGCCCCAGCACGCTCCGGGCAGTCAACGCCGGCAAGGGACGGCCCGAGGACCTGGCCGGCAAGGACCTCGGTGGCAAGCTCGCGGTCGTCACCAGCGATGCCACCCGGGAGACTGCCGACCAGATCGCCGCCGTGGCCGATGCCGGGGCGAAGGGAGTGATCATCGTCGGCGACCAGCCGGGCTCCTTCTACGCCAGTGTGCCGCTCGTCGCCCGCACCGCCATCCCGGCCTGGACCCTCACCCGGGACGAAGGCGCGGTGCTCCTCGACCGGATGGCCGACGGTCCCACGCAGATCAACGTGCACGGCATCGCCAACAGCCCGTACGTGTACAACATCGCTCTCATGGTTCCCGGTGAAATTCCGGCCGACCCCACCGACGCGGTCACCGCGGAGAACTCGGCCGTGGTGAAGTCCCACTACCGCAGCACCAAGGGCACCAAACTTGGCGAGACCGGCTCGGTGGTCCGCCCGGGGGAGCGCCTCATCGTCCAGATCGTGGAGTTCATCGATGGGCCGCTGGACCGGGAGGAGTGGTCCTCCACCGGCAACAGGTGGCCGACCCTGAAGGACATGCGATGGTCCCACGCAGTCTTCCCGGACCCCACCAACATCGCCCGCCGCATGAATGACGTGCTTCGTACCTATAGCCCGGGCGAACAGCGCGAGGAGACCTGGCTGGGCGCGGCGAACGGCCCGGCCGGACCGGCGAACACCCGCGCGGTCCGCGAGGGCGACGACATGACCCTCATCGTGCCGGAGATGGGTGACAGCGAACCGGAGCATTTCGGCTGGTTCGGCGCGGCGTCCGACAAGGCGATGGTGCGGGTGTACCAGGACGAGAAGCTCCTCACCGAGACGACGCGCGCGATGATGATGCTGCCGGTCAGCCCTGACCCGGCGGCCTACCGGATCACCATGGACACGTCGCACCCGGCGTGGTTCCCGCTGTCCACCGAGACCAGCACCGCATGGACGTTCAGGTCCGCCCGGCCGGTGAGCGGGGAGGAGAACCTGGCGCTGCTCTGGCCGAAGTACGGCTTCGGCCTGGATGCGGAGAACACCGCCAAGGGTGGCAACACCTACGACTTCGACCTGGCGTTCGCGCTCCAGACCGCAGCCACCCCGGACATCGACGGGGTCGAGGTGGAGATGTCCACCGACGACGGTGCCACCTGGAGCCCCGCGACGGTGAAGACCAAGAGCGACGGCCACTACAAGGTGTCCGTCCACAACCCGGCAAAGGGCTACATGTCCCTGCGCGTCAAGGCACAGGACACCAACGGCAGCAAGATCGAGCAGACGCTGATCAGGGCCTACGCCGTGCGCTGACGCTCACGGCATACCTTTTCCGACCGCACCCCTGGCGCAAGGCACGCCCTCGCGCCAGGGGCGCACCCCGTTGTACTGGCAATCAAATACCTCGTCGAGACTCCGTATTGCCGAAAAAAATCAGCAAAGTCCTTGAAAGCGCCGGACATGTCCGAGAGTTCTCGACGTCTGTACCCGCCTGCTTGACACACCGCATCTCGGCGCAGCGCCACATTTTTGAACGCGGCGCCGGCGGCATTTTCCTGTCCATGAATCCTTCGGGTTGGATCACCGGGCGTACGTCTCGACGTGGTACTCCGGCGCGCCCGACCAGCATCAGCAAGGCGGCGTGGCGTTCCTCGCCGATTTCCCGGTCAATTGCTGTGGCGGGTTTGCGACATGGAAGAAATCCGCCACGCTCAATCAGTTGCCTCGGTCGGTGCTGAGCCCGAAAGTATCTGCTGATACGGCAAGTACTTCTTTGTTGCGACGAGCAGGAGGCACTCATGCATCCACCTCGCCACATTCACGGCGAAACCGAAAAAATGGTATTTCAGGAGGCCTGGCGATGAGGCGTTTTGGGCGCCGACTGGCCGCCTCTGTCGTTGGCATCACCGCCATCGGGATGGTCATATCGACCCCCTCGGCGATTGCCGTCAGCCCAACCCCCGCCCCCTCTACCCCTGCAGCCCTCAACCAGATCCAGCCCGCTTCGGTCGACGGCGACCTTCTCCGCGCTGCCGCCGGAACTCGGGCAAAGCTGTCACTGACGCTGGTGACTGGCGACAAGGTGCAGATCGGTCTCACCGCGGACGGGAAGCCGGTTGTCCACAAGATCGAGCCGGCGCCGCGGCCCGGGAACGAGTCGGTACTCTTCCAAACCATCACCAGGAGCGGCCAGCTCTACGTCGTCCCGGACGACGCGTTGCCGCTGCTCAGTGCCGACCTGCTGGACTGGGAGCTCTTCAACCTCGCCAAGCTGGCCGATTGGGCGGCCGAGGGTACGACCGGTGAGGTCCCGGCGATCGCCGCGTACACCGGAAAGACCAGCCCCCGGACGGCGCCCACCGCCGCCGGTACCAAGGCCAAGAGCGTCCTGAAGAGCATCAACGCCCGCTCGATGACCATCAAGGGCAACGGCCAGTGGTGGCGAGAGGTACGGGAGAAGAGCGCCGGCAAGTCCGCCTCCGCCGCTCGGGCCGCCGGTCCGCTGGCCGGAGTGCAAAAGGTGTGGCTGAACGAGCTGGCGAAGATTCAGCTCGACAAGTCCGTACCGCAGATCGGCGCGCCCGCCGCCTGGAGCCGCGGCTATGACGGTTCGAACGTGAAGGTCGCGGTGCTGGACAGCGGCATCGATGCCACCCACCCCGATCTCGCCGACCGGATCGCCGAGGCGGTTGACTTCACCAACAGCCCGAAGGGTCCGGTGGACGAACACGGACACGGTACCCATGTGGCGTCCACGATCGCCGGCACCGGACAGGCCTCCGACGGGCTGCGTCGAGGTGTGGCGCCTGGTGCGAAGCTGCTCATCGGCAGAGTCTGCGGTCCGGACGGCTCGTGCCCTAGCGACGGGATCATCGCCGGCATGGAGTGGGCCGCCAAGTCCGGTGCCGATGTGGTGAACATGAGCCTCGGTGGCCCGCCCTCCGACGGAACGGACGCGCTGAGCCAGTCGGTCAACAAGCTCAGCAAGGACTACGGCACCCTGTTCGTCATCGCCGCGGGCAACAACGGCCCGACCGCCAAGACGGTCGGGTCGCCAGGTTCCGCCGACGAGGCGCTGACGGTCGCGGCCGTGGACAAGAGCGACCAGATGGCCCCCTTCTCCAGCCGCGGACCTCGGATCGGGGACGGCGGGGCCAAGCCGGACATCGCGGCTCCGGGCGTCGCCATCACCGCCGCCCGCGCCAAGGGCACCGCGATGGGTAAGACCGTGGACGACTACTACACGACCGCCAGCGGCACTTCCATGGCCACCCCCCATATGGCCGGCGCCGCGGCGATCATCGCCCAGCAGCACCCGGACTTCACCGGGCGGCAGATCAAGGCGCTGCTGATGGCCACCGCCAAGGACCTCGGGCACGACCTGTACTCGCAGGGCGCCGGCCGGGTGGACGTGGCCCGTGCGATCGATCCGAAGATCATCCCGGACGGGAACCTGAACTTCGGCCGATTCGAATACCCGCACTCGTCGGCGTCCAAGACGGTCACCTACACCAACTGGACCGACGAGCCGATCACGCTCACGCTTTCCGCCTCGGCCTCCTCCTCGGGCAAGCCCGCGCCGGCGGGGCTGCTCACGCTCAGCGCCGACCAGGTGACCGTGCCCGCCAAGGGGTCGGCCGACGTGACGGTGACCCTGGACGGCAAGGTGGCGGAAGGTGCCGGGCAGTACGGCGGATACACAGGCGCCCTGACCGCCAAGGACAGCACGGGGACGACGCTGGGAACGTCGCGGCTCTCGGCGTTCTTGGAGCCGATCCGTCACGACCTGACCATCAAGGTCATTCCTCCGGCCGGCGCCACCGACATCCGGTACGGCAACGCGCTGATCGTCCCGATGAACGAGGACAAGCTGGGCCTTTACGAGGACGCGATGGTGGCACCGGGTGGCGAGACGACCAAGGCCAGGGTCTTCGCCGGCACGGTCGCGGCGGGCCTCGCGATGTCGTGGCGGGACGCGGCCGGTGAGCTGCACCGGGCCGCACCGATGGCACCGCAGGTGCAGATCACCGGGGCGACCACGGTGGAGCTGGACTTGCGGAAGGCCAAGCCGGTCAGGGTGAACGCCACGGAGCCGACGGAGACATACCGCGCGGCCTTCAAATACCAGCGGACCTCTGTGGACAGCAATTGGGGGCTTGCCGGAGCGCTGGGCACCGAATACGGTCCCGATGAACCGAACTGGTGGGTACTGCCGACCAGCGAGGTGAGCCTCGGCACGCTCACCTTCAACAGCCGCCATGTCCTGGTACCGCCGTCAGTAACGATGAAGGTCACGGGAAACGGTGACTCCTTCGACCTGGACGCCCGCTACGCGACGCCGGACACCTCCATCCACGGCGGGACCCAGGGATGGAAGGAAGACGGGAAGAACCAGGTCCGCTCCGTGCGGTTGACGATCCCCCGACTGCCCACCAACGGGCAGAAGCCCGTGGTCTACGCGGGCACCGGCTCGGCCGAGGAGCTCGCCAAGGTCGACGCGAAGGGTGCGCTGGTGCTGTTGCGGCCGACCGACATCTGCAAGACGACCTGCAACTTCACCGCACTCCGTGAGCGAGTGGCGGCGGCTGCCGCGGCGGCTGCCGCGGCGGGTGCGGTCGGGGTGCTGGTGGCCGGCGGGACCGATCGGGTCACCCTGGAGTCGTACGGGACCCGGAACTACCAGTGCGGGAACGGTCCGGACGGCTGCCCGCCGGTCGAGCCGTACGCAGCGTTGCCGATCGTGACCGTACCCCCGGCCGGGGCCGCCACGCTGATCCAGCGGATCGGGGACGGGGCGAAGCCCGGCGTCCAGGTCGAACTCGGCGGTAACAGCGAGGTGTCGAAGAGCTACGCGCTGACGTTCAGCACCAGCGGTCGGATCCCCGCCAGCCTGCCGCACCAGGTCCTGCCCGAGGAGCTCGACCGTGTCGACCACCGTATCCACGCTGACCGGCCCGGGGTGACTACCTACTTCGGCTGGAGCCGGACCACCGACGCCGGCCCGGTTGTAGCGGAGATGGACCTGCCCAAGCCGGCCAGCCAACGGCAGCTCACCACGTGGGTCACGCGGGACGACAACGCGGTCGACACATTTGAGCTGGCCACCAGGCATTACATCGCGCCGTCCGTGCTGAGTGGAACGGGCGCAGGCGAAACTCAGGACCTGGCGCTCGACAGGAAGAACACGATCGACTGGAGCACGGGTCCGTCCCTGCCCGGTGCGGTGCCCCAGGTCCGCACCAAGTCGGGCTTCACCAGCAGCGCCGGCCTGCCGTGCGCCGGCTGCCGGGAGGCCGACCGGTTCTGGCCGACCATGTACCTGACCGGCAGCGGAGGCGCTCGCCAGGCCGTGATCGGCATGGCCAACGAAACGCCATTGTTCCCGCTCCTCTATGGGATGCAAACCTGTACCACCTGCGACGTCAGCCTCTCCAACCAGGCCGGCGACGAACTCGAGCAACGGCTCGTCCCGCTCGAGTTCGCCTTCCAGCTCGGCGAGCCCGGCAACGCGCCGGACCTGGTGTCGGGGAGCAAGCAGTGATGACCGAAGTGAGGAAGGAGACCGGTCCGATGAACGCGACCGCGCCATCGAGGTGGCGCCGGACAGTGAATCTGGCGGCGCTGACAGCCGTAGCGGTGCTTGCGGTGGCGGGTTGCGGTAGTGCTGACGTCATCGTGTATGACCTGCCTGCGCAATCAGCCCGCTACTCGTACGAGGCGGAAACCAACGGGGTCAAGACCGTGTGGGAGTACACGTCCGACCGGCCGACCAAGCCTGACGCGCCGACGTCGCAGCCGTGCATCGCGGACGCCATCGTCAAGGATCCAGGTGCGTGCCGTCCGGAGCCGTTGATCTTCCTGCGGTACGACCTGGGCCTGGAACTGGACAACACCGCCAAGGCCGACGGCATGCACCCCATCACCGTCACCGGCTACTACCAGGATCGGCTCAGCAAGCCACCGACCGTGACCAAGCTGCGGGTCGAGGCCAGCGTCGACGGCGGCAAGACCTGGCAGCCGGCAATGACCAAGGCCGACGGGCAGAACACGTTCACCGCGCAAATCAAGCACCCGAAGCGTGACGAGGCTCCCGGAGGAGTCGGACTGCGGATCACCGCGACCGACAGTGCGGGGGACACCGTCAAGCAGACGATTCCCAAGGCGTACCAACTGCGCTGAGGTGAACCGCTGAAGCGGTGAACCAACCTGGAGGGGGTCGCGGCCGGGGCGAGACGTGAGTTTCGCCCCGGCCGTCTCTCGCGATTTCGTGGAGGAGCATCATGCTGTCAGACGTGCTGGGGCTGACCCCCGAAGAGGCAGAGACCTACCACACCCTGATCTCGGTAGCCTCCGCCACTTCCGCCGAACTCGCCGAACTCGTCGGCTGCGACGCCCGCCAGGTGGTGCGCGTCCTCGGCATCCTCGAAGACCGTGGGCTCGCCGCGCGCAGCCTCGGGGACACCACCCGGTTCGTGGCCTCCCCGCCGGCGGCGGCACTACGGGCCGTCCTGGTCCAGCGACAGAACGAGCTCAAGCTGGCGGAACTCGAACTCGACTCCCTCGACGAGATCTATCGCGCGGCCACCCTCGGGCGCGGCGTCGCGGACGTCGTCGACGTGATCCACGGCAGCGAGGCCATCCGTGAGCGCGTCGGGCGCATACAACTCGGCGCACGGAAAGAGGTCATGAATTTCGCGAAGGCGCCGGTCTTTTCGACCGGCAACATGACCGACGGCTCGGTCATCGCGCGCGGTGTGCGTTACCGCGTGATACTCGAACGCGCGATGCTCGACGGGGGAGCCCCGTCGTTCGACGAGATCGTCCAGGCGCGGGCCGCAGGAGAGGAGGTCCGAATCGCTGAGACGCTGCCACTGAAACTCTTCATCGTGGACCGCGAGTTCGCCGTTGTTCCGCTCATCGGTTCAGCCAATGCCGCAAAGTCGGGAGCCCTGCTCATACACGAGAGCAGCCTGCTCGACGCGCTGATAGCACTGTTCGAGTCCGAATGGGAGAGGGCGATGCAATTTGTCACCACTGCAGGTACCTTGGGGAACGCGCCCGCCATCGATGACCTGGATGCACAAATCCTCAGCCTGTCGCTGACGGGCCTCACCGACCAAGCGATCGCCACCCAACTGCGCACCTCCCTGCGGACGGTGCAGCGCCGGATCCGGTACCTGATGGACGGCGCGAAGGTGCACAATCGCATGCAGCTGGGCTTCCAGGCGGCCCGGCTGGGCTGGCTCGAAGCCGAGCGAGACGGCAACCGGATCATATGAGGCCACCGACACTGCGGCGCGTGGTCGTACCTGGGAGCGCCGCCGACCCCACCCCGCGCTCAGCACCCCTGGCCTCGCTCGATGCGGGTCACATAACGGGGCGTCGGAATGGGCCCGGCACGATCGCGCACTTGGACGCTGCCCCGGGCGGCTGAGCACGAAGGTCCACCTGATCAGCGGGCGGTCCACCCTTCCGCCGGCCCTCACCGCAGGCCAGGCCGACGACGTATCCGCCGTGACGGCGCACCGTCTTCGCGGCTGTATGTGCAGGCCCTGCGCAGGGTCCCCCGGGTGGAGCCGGGCGGGACCGCACAGACGCGGCCCCCTCCTCACCGGCAGGCCGGTTTCCCGGCGGTCGCTTCGTTCGCGAGGGCCAGGCACAGTTCCGCGTGCAGTTGTTCCGCCTCGGCCAGGCTCATGCGGAGCCGTCCGTCGCCGTGGTGTTCGCCGTCCCGGACGATCCACAGCGGGAGCTCCAGGGCTGCCGGGGCCGTCTCGTACGGGTTCTCGATGCGGCGGATGCGCCGCCCGGGGATCCGGTCGAGCCGCCATCCGCGTGCGGGATCGTATGCGTTGTTCGTCATGAGTGGTATCTCCTGTCTCAGGTTGCCACGATCACCTGCATCTTCGTAGTCACGCAGCTGCGTTGGGCAGTGGCGACACTTTTTCAACGCAGCTTGAGAACAAGGGAGTTCGAGCCCAGTCATGCATGGATGAACGGCTTCGGCAAACTCCGACGCTGCACCGAGAAGCGCAGCCAGGTCGTCTGCCTCTCCCTCTACCTGTCCGCCACGATCGTCACGCTCCGTATGGTCATCCGCCGTGCCACCCAGCTCTACCGCTGGGACGGCTGCCCGACCACCAAGAGGCTCAAGTGACGCCTGTTGCCGGGTAGTCCAACGAACGCCACAGATCGATCATCGACGGATTTCGGCCAAGTTGGCGACGCGTACATGACGGGTCCCCATCAAAGCTGGCACGCTTCCAACCAGTCGTCGCAGAGCACCCTGCAAACGCACGCGCACCACGCGATGCGGCGATCACGTCGGACACCGTCCGACCCACTCGCACCTCCAGCTCTACCGGGCGGCAACACCCCCGCCTGCCCGGCTGACTCCGGCCGTACACACCTGGCCGCCGCAGAAGGAGTTCCGTGTGACTCGATCCCCCCGAAAGACCGTCGCCGCGAGCGCGTTGATAGCCGGCGCCGCGATGATCGCGGCCGCGCTGCCGTCCGGTGTCGCCACCGCCAGCACCACGAGCCAGGCCCCGGCCAAGGCCCGCGCCGGCGCACTGCCGGTGCAGTTGTCGCCGTCGCAGCGTGGCGAGTTGCTGGCCGCGGCGAACGAGTCCCGGGCGGCGACCGCCAGGTCGCTGCACCTGAGATCGAAGGAGGCGCTGATCGTCAAGTCCGTCCTGAAGGACGCGGACGGCAGCCTCCACACCCGCTACGAGCGGACCTTCGCCGGGCTGCCGGTCCTGGGCGGCGACCTGGTCGTCCACACCGCCGCGAACGGCTCCGCCAAGGGCGTCACCAAGGCCACCAACGCGACCATCACCGTCGCCTCCACCACCGCGGCCAAGAGCGCCGGCTCCGCGAAGACCTTCGCGCTGGGCCGCGCCAAGGCCAAGCACGTCGCGAAGGCGACGGCCGGCACCGCCCGCAAGGTCGTCTGGGCCGCGTCCGGCACCCCGACCCTGGCCTGGGAGACGGTGGTCGGCGGCACCCAGGCCGACGGCACCCCCTCCGAACTGCACGTCATCACCGACGCCACCACCGGCAAGAAGCTCTTCGAGTACCAGGGCATCGAGACCGGCGTCGGCGACAGCATGTACTCCGGCCAGGTCACCATCGGCACCACGTCGGCCGACGGCAGTTACTCGATGACCGACGCCACCCGCGGCGGCCACAAGACCTACGACCTCAACGGCGGCAGCTCAGGCACCGGCACGCTGTTCACCGACCCGGACGACACCTGGGGCGACGGCACCACCAGCAACCGGCAGACCGCCGGCGTGGACGCCGCCTACGGCGCCCAGCTCACCTGGGACTACTACAAGGACGTCCACGGCCGCAACGGCATCAAGAACGACGGCGTCGGCGCCTACTCACGCGTCCACTACGGCAACGCCTACGTCAACGCGTTCTGGTCCGACGCCTGCTTCTGCATGACCTACGGCGACGGCATGGGCAACAACAAGCCGCTCACCTCCATCGACGTCGGCGCCCACGAGATGACCCACGGCATCACCTCCAACACCGCGGGCCTGATCTACCGCGGCGAGTCCGGCGGCCTGAACGAGGCCACCTCCGACATCTTTGCCGCCGCCGTCGAGTTCTACGCCGACAACGCCGACGACCCCGGCGACTACCTCGTCGGCGAGAAGATCGACATCCGCGGCAACGGCACCCCGCTGCGCTACATGGACAAGCCCTCCCAGGACGGCAAGTCCGCCGACGCCTGGTACTCCGGCCTCGGCTCCATCGACGTCCACTACTCCTCCGGCCCGGCCAACCACTGGTTCTACCTGGCCTCCGAGGGCAGCGGCGCCAAGACCGTCAACGGCGTGAACTACGACTCCCCGACCTCCGACGGCCTGCCGGTGACCGGGATCGGCCGGGACGCCGCCGCCAAGATCTGGTACAAGGCCCTCACCACCTACATGACCTCGTCCACCGACTACGCCGGTGCCCGCACCGCCACCCTCCAGGCCGCCGCCGACCTGTACGGGCTGGGCAGCGAAACCTACATCAACGCCGCCAACGCCTGGGCCGCCATCAACGTCGGCCCCCGCATCGTCGACGGCATCCTGCTGACCAACCCCGGCGCCCAGACCAGCGCGGTCGACACCCCCGCCAGCCTCCAGATCCAGGCCACCAGCTTCAACCCCGGTACCCCCGTCTACTTCGCCGAGGGCCTCCCCGACGGCCTGAGCCTCCACCCCTTCACCGGCCTCATCACCGGCACCCCCACCACGCCGGGCACCAGCAACGTCACCGTCACCGTCAGAAGCTCCATGAACTCCACCACCACGGCGACCTTCACCTGGAAGGTCGCCAGGGGCATCGTCGAGAACACCACCAACGTGCCGATCCCGGACGGGGGGGGCGCCGCGGTCTTCTCGGACATCGACGTCACCGGGCTCTCGGGCCAGGCGCCGAGCGACCTCAAGGTGGGCGTGGACATCAAGCACACCTGGCGCGGTGACCTGGTCATCAACCTGGTCGCCCCCGACGGCATGCTGTACCCGCTGAAGAAGAGCAACTTGTCCGACTCGGCCGACAACGTGATCGAAACCTACACGGTGGACGCCTCCAGCCAGGTCGCCAACGGCACCTGGAGGCTCCAGGTCCAGGACATGTACCGCGGCGACACGGGCTACATCGACAGCTGGAAGCTCATCTTCTAAGAGCGTCCGGCAGTAGGAGCGCACCGGCGATCGGAAGGTGCCCCGGATGAAGAGCAGGCACGAGCCGCGGTGATCGCGGAGTTCTCTGAGCTCAGCGATCACCGGAAGGCTCGTGCCTGTCCTCGCCCCCGTGGTCGGGACTGGCGGCAGTCCATGGACCGCTTTCGTCGAGTTCGTACGCGACCGCGGGTAAGCCCGCCCGGCCGGCGAGAGGCCGAACCTCTCGCAGCGGCGGTCCATGCCCATCGATTTCCGCGCCTGGGCCCGGGTCTATGCGTTCTTCCGCCGGTGGCGCGAGCACGGCCGGGTCAAGGAGTTCCACGACCGGCTGCGCGGGCGAGTCCGCATCGCAGAGGGCCGCCGGGCGGAGCCGACCGCGGGAATCATCGATGCGCAGTCGGTGAAGGCTGCCGCGTCGGTGCCCTCCGCCTCATGCGGGTACGACGGCGGCAAGAAGATCAACGGATCGAAGCGGCACGTGATCGTGGACAGTCTCGACCTGCTGCTGATGCTCTGGGTCACTCCGGCCGATGGCACCGACCGCGGCGCCGCTCGCAGCATGCTGCCCCAACTGGCCGCCCGAGCTCGTACGCATGCCCAGCCGGCCGGTCATGGAGCGAGCGCCGGCAGGCCCTCTCCCGGACAAGGTCGAGCCAGGCCCCGCGCTGCCGGGTATCGAGGTCGGCCCAGGCGCCGGATGTCTCCGGCGGCCCGGCGAGCGGCCGGACGTATTGCGGAACTGGCGTGGAGAGCTTGCCTTCCAGCTCTGGCTCGATCAGATCCGCCCCGCGCGCGGACAGACGCCAAGCGCTGACGGTGACCCACAGCAGCCGCTCGGCAGGCGGCTCGCCCCGGTTGTTTTCGGCGGGGTGAACGCGAGCCACTCGGGCAACGAGAACGAGGGCCGTCCTGCTGCGTTCGTGCTGGGGATGGACACCGTGCAGGTCGTGATCGGCAACGAGATGGGCGCCCGCAGCCGTCACAGCTGCCTTGGCCGGAGCTACGGTCCTTATCGGAGGCTGACGAACCTCGTCGTTGCGACTCTCTTCGGGAACCAACTGGTAACGCTGGATAGCCAGACGCAGTCTTGTCCAGGCTTCCGCGGCAAGAACATAACGTTCCGTCGTCCCCGGCTGATGCGTTCTGCCACTGGACGGCGACTTTGATGTGCGACTCCACCCTTAGGCCGGGACGACTCCTCCTGGATGGACGACATCCACCTGGAGACCCTGGAAATGGTGCTGGAACAAAACGAACAGGACGCCCAGCTACTGGGGGGCGAACACGTCTCCGGCCCCGCCGCCGAAGAGTACCGCCACCGCGTACGGACGCGCGCCCGGTTCGCCGGACGCGTCGTCACCGCAGACAGGAGCGTGGAGCGCTTGCTCGACCGGACGAATCCGAACATCCTTCACGGCGAGGCCATGACCTGCGTGTGGCGGAGTGAGACAGCCGCCCGCCGCAAGGCGCGGCTCGACGCCGGGCTTCCTGCGGAAGACGGGCCCAACGATGGGGAGTGCCGGTTGAGCTGCACACGCCGCTGCCTGTTCGGCGCTGATGCGGCTCTACAGCGTTTATCGGGTCTGTCGGTTCTTTCGGCACTTCCCTGATCGCCGCCGCTTGATGCAAAGAGGTGCCGGATTTCATACAGTCTCCTGCGCGATCAGGACGTGTGCGAGAGCCGTGTCGAGGATGCGGCGTAGGTGGGCTGGTGTGGGTGCGACGGCGGTGGCAAGCAGTGCTGGCCCGTCGGCGAGAGGGGTGAGGACGGCGCATCCCTCCTCTGGGTCGTCACCGATGAGAAACGGCTTCTGGTCTGCAGCTAGTTGGGGGTGCACGACGAGGAGTTGTCCGGCGGTGCGGTGCCCGCCCAGGACTGCCGGGCCGTCCCACGCTGGCGCGGGGCCACCGTAGGCAGTGTGCTGGTCAAGGAGCAGTCGGCCGTCGCGCCGCACTGTCAGGCGGGTGGAGAGATGACCGGGGGGCTCCGCTGTGCGGCCGAGGAGCTGTTCCTCCCGCAACAGCAGGCGGGAGGTGGAGGTGAGTTCCACGGTGTAGGACTGGTGCAGGGTGCTGCCTCGGGTGCTGATCAACGGCTTCGGCAGCCAGTTCAGGGATGCGTTCTCGCCGACGGTGAGCCGGACGTCGTAGGTGGCGGGGGCGGTGGTGGAGCCGCGCAGGGCGATGGTGGCGGCTGCCGTGGTCACCTCCAGTTCGGCTCGCGCTTCGGCCACGATGTCGAGTGCGAGGCGGTCCCCGCCGAGCGGTGCGCTCATGGCCCCGATCACGCTGACCCGCGCCTGCCCGTCGCGGGTTCGCAGCCGGCGCAGGTGGAAGGGACCGTCGCTGTGCAGAAGCGGGAGCGTCGTGGCGCGGCCGTTGTGGGCGGCTCGGATACGGGCGGTGGCGCGGACGCCGGTGGGGTGAGGGACGGTCGGGTGGGTGCCGGGCGTGTGCGCCTGAACCGCACAGGGCGCCTCGTCCGGCAGCCCGTTGTCCGTTGCGCCTCCTTCGGCCTTCGGTCGGGTCCCGGCCGGTGTCGGTGGCGCGGCCGGCAGTTGCGTGGTGCCGGTCACGCGGCGGCCCCGGCACGCCACGCGGTAAGACGCCCGGTGACCCAGTCGGCGACCGGACGGATCCCGTCGGCCGAGGCGAGGCTGGTGAATGCGACCGGCAGAGCGCCGCGCTGCTTCTTCGCGTCGGCCGCCATGGTGTCCAGGTCGGCTCCGACATACGGCGCGAGGTCGGTTTTGTTGACCACGAGGAGGTCGGCGGTGGTGATGCCGGGGCCGCCCTTGCGCGGGATGTCGTCGCCGCTGGCCACGTCGATCACGAACACTTGAGTGTCGACGAGTCCGCGCGAGAAGGTGGCGGTGAGGTTGTCTCCTCCGGACTCGATGAGGATCAGGTCCAGCGGCTGCAGCGTCTGCTCCAACTGCTCGACCGCTTCGAGGTTGGCGGAGATGTCGTCACGGATCGCGGTGTGCGGGCAGGCACCGGTCTCCACGGCGGTAATCCGATCTGGCGGCAGCACAGCCTCGCGGCGCAGGAACTCGGCATCCTCGCGTGTGTAGATGTCGTTGGTGACCACGGCGATGGACAACCGGTCCCGCAGCGCACGGCACAGCGCGGCGACGGTCGCAGTCTTGCCTGAGCCTACGGGCCCGCCGAGCCCGACCCGCAGCGCGCGGCGGCTGCCGTCGGGACGCAACGCATCGGCGCTGAAGGTGTAGCGGTGGGGCATGGTCGTGGGGTGGTCGAGGTGCATGGTGGCTCCAGCAGGAAGAGGCAGGTCAGGATGCGAAGAGACGGAGGCTCCAGGCGGCGTGTTGCTCGCCGGTGATGTCCAGCAGCGGAGAGGACGCGGCGGGCAGCACGCCGATACCGTCGGCGGCGACCCGATCAGCCGCGTCGGCTGCGGATCGGGCGACGTCGTCGAGTTCACCGGCGAGCCGTGCCAGTAGGGCGGTCGCGTCGAACGGGTCGAGGCTCAGCAGCCGTACCGCCGCGGTCGCCGGCCCGCTGACGTTTTCGTACGCGGCGCACTGCGCGACGTCGAAAGGCGTCAGGCCGGCGGCGCGGGCCGCGACGCCGAGGACGACCGGCTGGTGCGCTCCCTGCGGCCGGTCGCGGGCGAGCCGGTCGAGGTCGGCTGAGGGCCAGGTGGCACGGGCCGCGCGCATCATCTGTCGGCCCAACCTGCGCGCGACCTGCCGCAGCGCGGGCATGGGCGTACGGGCGTCGGCGGCCTCGTCGATGGCAAGGGGGTCGTGTCCGGTGGCCGCTGCGGCGGCGAGCCCGGCCGCCGTCAGCCCGGCGGTGTGCAGGCGCCCCCGGCAGAACGCCTCCAGACTTGCGGTGTCGTACACGCTTTGAGAGGCGACCGCGGCCTCCATACCGCCGGAGTGGGCATGCCCACCGGCGGGAAAGCGTCCATCGGCCAGGACGAGCAGGGCAGCACGGCTCATGAGGTCAGCGGCCCGCCTTTCACAGGGACAGGCGGCCCGGCGAGAAGGCGCGGCCGGGCCGGCGAGGGGGATCAGAACAGGAAGTACCGCTGGGCCATGGGGAGTTCGCTGGCGTAGTGCCGTCCGATCAGTTGCCCGTCCACCGTGGTGCGTACGTCCGAGGTGGTGGCACCGCCGATGGTGACGTCGAAGGTGTCGGGGTCGATGACGATCTCCGGCAGGCCGTCGTTGTGCACCATGTCGGCCTTGGTCACCTCGCGGGTGGACTTGATCGCGCGCAGCGGCTTGAGCAGGCCGATCCGGGACAACTCGCCGTCGACGGCCGGCTCCGAGACGAAGTTGAAGGAGTTGGTCTTCGGGGACCGGCCACTGAACCCCCACACCGGACGCGGCAGGAACGGCTGCGGCGTCGGAATCGAGGCGTTGGCGTCACCGACCTGCGCGTACGCGATCTGGCCTGCCTTGATGACCATGTGCGGCTTCACACCGAAGAACTTCGGTTCCCACAGCACCAGGTCCGCCAGCTTGCCCACCTCGACGGAACCGACCTCGTCGTCGATGCCGTGGGTGATGGCCGGGTTGATCGTGTACTTGGCGATGTAGCGCCGGGCCCGGAAGTTGTCTGCCTTGGCGTCGTCCTCGCGCAGGTGTCCGTAGCGGGACTTCATGACGTGCGCGGTCTGCCAGGTCCGCATGATCATCTCGCCGATGCGCCCCATGGCCTGCGCGTCGGAGGACATCATCGAGATGGCGCCCATGTCGTGCAGCAGGTCCTCGGCAGCCATGGTGGAGGGTCGGATCCGCGAGTCGGCGAACGCCATGTCCGCCTTGATCTCGGGATTGAGGTGGTGGCAGACGATCATCATGTCGACGTGTTCCTTGACGGTGTTGACCGTCAGGGGCCGGGTCGGATTCGTCGAGGCGGGCAGCACACTCGGCTCGCCCACCAAACTGATCATGTCGGGTGCATGACCGCCGCCGGCGCCTTCGACGTGGAAGACGTGCAAGCTGCGGTACTTGATCTCCGTGGTCTTGCAGCGTTTCTTGGTCGCGGCGAGTGTGTGGCGCACGAACCCGGACTCGTTCAGCGAGTCGGCGTGCAGGGCGACCTGGACACCGGTCTCCTCGCAGACCCTCAGCGCCGCGTCGATCACCGCGGGCGTGGCACCCCAATCCTCGTGGATCTTGAAACCGAGAGCGCCGGCGGCGACCTGGTCGCGCAGCGCCTTCTCTGAGACCGTGCTGCCCTTGGCGAGCAGCCCGATGTTGACCGGATAGGAGTCCAGCGCCTCGAACATCCGCTGGAGGTGCCACTTGCCGGGCGTCACAGTGGTGGCCGTACTGCCCTCCGCAGGCCCGGTGCCGCCGCCGATCAGCGTGGTCACACCCGACGCGAGTGCTTCGTGGATCTGCCCGGGGCACAAGAAGTGCACGTGGGTATCGACACCGCCTGCGGTCAGGATCCGCCCGTTGCCGGAGATCACCTCCGTCTCGGGCCCGACGACGAAGTCCGACGCACGTGCGTCGTTGTGGGGCGCCGGCGACATCGTCTCGGGGTTGTACGCCTTGCCGATCGCCTGGATCCGCCCGTCGCGCAGACCGACGTCGGCCTTCACCACGCCCCAGTGGTCCAGGATGAGCGCACCGGTGATCACCGTGTCCACCGGTGCGCGGTGATCGTCCCGCGGGATGTGCGACTGGCCCATCGACTCGCGGATCACCTTGCCGCCGCCGAAGATCATCTCGTCGCCGCTGCGGCCGGGCCCGCCGCACCAGTCCGCATCGATCCGGACGACCAGGTCGGTGTCGGCGAGCCGGACCCGGTCGCCGGCCGTCGGACCGTAGAGGTCGGCGTAATCGGACCGCTGCAACGGGCCCGGAGGCTGTTCAGTCTGACTGCCCATCGAGGTGCATCTCCTCTTCGCTCTTCCCGGCCTGAAGTCCCCTGACGATGCGGTCCCCCCCGATGGGCACCAGCCACACGGTGCGCTTGTCACCGGGCTCGAAGCGTTCCGACGTCCCGGAGGGGATGTGCAGCCGCATGCCGCGTGCCACATCGCGGTCGAAGACGAGACCCTCGTTGACCTCGGCGAGGTGAAAGTGGGAGCCGACCTGGACCGGACGGTCCGAGGGGTTGCTCACGGGCAGTTCCACGGGCTCCTGGCCCTTGTTGAACGCCACCGCGAATTCCTCGTCGTCCGGAAGAAGCTCCAGCTTGCCCGGATGGACGTCCACGTCCTCGGCCGGCTCGTCGAAGGGATCGTGAATGGTCACCAGTTTCGTCCCGTCCGGGAACGTCGCCTCGACCTGGACGCTGGCGATCATCTCCGGGACGCCTTCCATGACTTCGTTGCGCGCCAGCACATGGCGGCCGGATTCCATGACCGAGTCCACCGTCGCGCCGACCCGTGCCTCTTCGTACACGTGCGTCGTCAACAGCGCCATGACCTCGGGATAGTTCAGCAGCAGCCCTCGCTCACGGCGCCGCTGGGCGACATCCGCCGCCACATGGACCAGCAGACGTTCCTGCTCATGAGGAGTCAGGTGCATGCAGTCCTCCTTCCTGCTCATCGCTTGACCTGTGCGGCGAAGGCTCACGAGGGCAGCGTGATGCGTGCTGGTGTGCCGGATACCGCAGATTGATCATCGACGGGCAAGGCAAGCGAGACGAGAGAGAAACCCTTTATTATCCCCAATAGGGTGAAATGGAATCATAAGCGGATGATGTCCCGCCGAATGGTGCAGTCGGTCACGAGTCGTGAACGCGTGGGTGTCCGCCCGGGGCATGCATCCGCTGTCCACGCCGTGCACCGCCGGTTCCTTGGCGCACTGGCCGCGCATACCCCGCAGCTCCACTGTTCGGATAGGTCCACAGCCGTTTCTTCTTCTCGACGTCGTCGTACTCCAGGGCGACGAGGTCGTTGTAGCCGTCCTGGCCCCAGTCGCCGCGCGAGTCGACGCCGGCGCCGGAGAAGAACTTGCCGCCGTTGGTGGCCGCGGCGAAGTCGGCGTTGCCCTGTCCGGCGTACGTCAGCAGCGTGCCGTTGGAGTCGACGCTCCAGATATCACTGTTGGCGTCGCCGTTGAGGTCGGTCGGGCCGTCCCGCTCCTGGGAGCGGCCGGCGTAGTACACATAAGTGGCGGTGTCGGAGCGGTTGCCGGCCTTGTCGACGCTGTATGCGTAGACGAAGTGCGGGCCGTAGCCGGGCGGGCTCACGGACGCCGGGACACCCGCCAGCGCGTCGTTGATGTCCGGTTCGTAGTCGGTCCACCAGACATAGTGGTCGACGTCTGCTACTCCGTTGGGCCCGAAGGTGAATTTGCCGGTCTCACGGGCCTTGCCGGTCGCCGATGGCCAGCCATTGTCTCCGGGTGGGAACTTATTGCCCTCGGAGGTGATCACTGGAGGTTTGCTGGGCCGGGTGCGGTCGATGCTGAACGCACAGGACGCGGACCAGGGGGAGTAGGCGTTGTCCTGGTCTTTGGCACGCGCTTTCCAGGTCCAGCTGCCTGTGGGGAGGTGGCGTCTGGAACCACCCAGGTGGTGATTTTCCCCTTGTTGGCCGGCAGGGACTGGGTGGCCGACGCGGTGGTGGTGCCCGACTTGAACAGCTGGAACTCGGCAGTGAGGTTGCCTGCGTCCTTGTCGTCGAACTTGGCGTAGAGGCTGACCCGCGTGTTGCCGATCAGGCCGCCGGCCTTGCAGTCGGTACGGGGGTTGGTGCCCAGGGCCGTCGGCGTCTTCGGGGGGTTGTTGTACTTCGTCTCCAGGACCGCGGACTTCGCGTCGAACTTCTTCCAGCCGAAGGTGTCCCTCTCGTTGGAGGCGTAGAGGCCGAGGGTGATGTTCTACCAGCCCTTGGAGGCGGCCTCCTTCATCTTGTCGGTGGTGTCGAACTCCAGGTTGCCAGCCGCGCAGTCCTTGCTCCAGCCCTTGGAATCGTCGACCGTGTCCACCTGTGACTTCTTCGTGGGCTGCTTGTTCCAGGTCGTGTTCTTAGTGATGCCGGTGGTGTGCCACAACTCGACCGGCCGACTATCGCAGGACCACGATCAGATGTTCCGGATCCGGAACACCGAACTCTTCACCTGAGCACCCTTGGTGTCGCTGGTGTCGAGCTGGACGAAGGACCGGGAGATACGGTCCAAGCCGCCGGTTTCGGCCTCGTAGCCGACCCGGACAGGGTCCTTCGTGTTCCAGAAGGAGGTGTTCGGGTAGTGCTCATAGACCCGGGTCCAGTTCTGCTTCTCACCCCAGGCCCACGACGGGTCGATGAACACCGGGTACTGGGTGTCAGCGCCCTGGAGCAGGGCCTGGTCCGGCTTGATCTCCAGTGTGTCGCCGGTAACCGTCGTGGGCATCTGCGCGTCCTGCGCGCCTGGCGCCGGATCGAAGGAATCGGCCGGGGTGCTGTCCGCTGCCACTGCGGCAGCGCGAGCTGCAGGGCTGACGCCAGAGGTGATAGTGGTGGAGTCGCACATCAGCGGGGACGGGCTGGTGAAGACCGTCTGGCCAGCCGGGTTCACGGCGGCTACGGTCCCGGTCTCAGCGTCGGTCGATACGTTCAGACCCACGGTGCTGAGCTTGTACTTCAGCGTGGCTTGGCCAGCTCGGGATTCTGCGCGGCTTGGGCGGTTTTGACGACCAGTAGCTGAGAGAAGCCTTCGATCTCGGCCTTGAGTTGGAGATCCACGCCAGGCAGCACCTCGGCGTACGTAGCGCCGTTCGCTGCGAAGACCAAGTTGGCATCGGTTGGAATCCACGCTCCGTCCCGCAGCAGCCGCACCGGCGTGTTGTAGCGCTTTACCGACCAGGTGCCGTCGGGCAGGGCCCAGGTGTCGGTCGATTCCGTTCGCACGGAGGTCAGCTCGTACGGCTGGCCGCTGGCCTTCGCCTGCTCTAGCGCGTACTCCTCCTCGCTCTTGGACCCGTCGGCGACGGGATCCGAGGCCGTTGCGGCCGAAGGTGTAGCGATAGCTGTCGAGGGCAAGAAAGAAGACCCGGAGGCAGTAATTCCGCCTACCAGGGCTAAGGATATGACCCGCAAATTCCAGCGTCTTCGCGACTTGCGTCCGAATAGTCTCACTTGTGGCACAGAAACCTCTCAATGTCCGATAACCGGCGAGACTCTATCGGTGGCGCGAAGGTTTTCCCACCCCCATCGCCGGCACTTTTGTTGTGATCTTGGCAGCTATCCGCCCCCTTGGGTAAGGGAAAACTTCGTGGGGATCCATCGGTTTCTCGGTGTCCCGCGGTGGGATCTCATCTGCGGCACGCAAACCTGTCGGCATTTGGCAAGCGGTGGGACTCTTTCGACCTGCAGTGACGGCTGCCCAGTCCTGTGCGTTTTTGTCATGATCTTGCCACTAAGGTCTGGTTTCCCTGATCAAGATCATGTTTGGTTCGTTGTTCCATGGCTTATGGCGTTACAAAACCTCAAGGGGTCTTGTTTGGGCCTGTTAGTCTGCGCCGAACTTGTTGGAAAAATCAGAGGGGTAGGGTGTGAGACGTTTCGGTATTCGTGGACTGCCGGCGATATTGGCCGCTGCCGTCATTGCCGGGGTGTTGCCCGGCGTGGCGGTTGCATCGCCCGGTGGCGGCAAGGCTGGTCCTCCGAAGCTTCAGCAGCCGAAGGCTGTGCCGGTTAAGGAATTTGCTGCAGGAGGCAAGAAGCGGCCCGATGCCGCTGCAGCGAATTCCTGGAAGAGAACTGCTGCCAAGGTCAGGTGGCCCGGGGCCGGTTCTGCGGAGGTATCGCTGGCTCCCGGGGGCAGGGCTGGCTCGTTACCTGTATCGATCACGGCGTCCAGAGTGGCGCCAAAGGGGGCCGCTCTGGCCAAGGGCCCCGCGAAGGATGAAGCGCCTGCCAGGGTGAAGGTGGCCCTCGCTGACCGTGAAGACGCTCGCAGGGCGGGCATCAAGGGCGTGCTGCTGACGGTTGGCCGCACCGATGGCGTGAAGAAGTCCGTCCCGGCGAAGGTCGAGGTCGACTACAGCTCATTCCGCGGCGCCTACGGCGGCGACTGGGCCGCACGACTCCGCTTGGTGCAGTTGCCGGCCTGTGCGCTGACGACGCCCGACGTTGCAAAGTGCCGAAAGCAAACGCCAGTTGCGACGAAGAACGACATCCGCAGCGGAAAGTTGTCGGCGCATACAATGGCCGCACCTACGGCCACCGTGCTGGCGGCGACCGCCGACGCCTCCGGCCCGACTGGTGACTACAAGGCGACGTCGCTGCAGGCCTCCGGATCGTGGAGCGCGGGCGGCTCGACGGGCGCTTTCACCTGGGCGCATCCGATTGGCATCCCGACGGTTCCGGGTGGTCTTGAGCCGAAGGTCTCGCTGGGTTACAACTCCCAAGCGGTGGACGGCCGTACCGCGGCCTCGAACAGCCAGCCTTCCTGGATCGGTGACGGCTGGTCGTGGGAGCCGGGCTTCATCGAGCGCCGCTACAAGTCCTGCAACGATGACAAGACCGGTGGCACCAACACGACCAAGGTCGGCGACCTGTGCTGGTTCAATGACAACGCCACCCTGTCGCTCAACGGGAAGAACACCGAGCTGGTCTACGAGGCAGGCAAGGGCTGGCAGGCCGAGAGTGACTCGGGTGAGAAGATCGAGAAGCTGACGGGCGCTGTCAACGGCGACAAGGGCACGCCCGGTGTCGACGGCGAGGGCGAGCATTGGAAGGTCACCACGACCGACGGCACCCAGTACTTCTTCGGTCTGAACCGCCTTCCGGGCTGGAAGGACAACGGCACCGCGGCCGATGACCCCGTCACCAACTCCGCCCTCACGGTGCCGGTCTTCGGTAACCATTCTGGCGAGCCCTGCTACAACGCCTCCTTTGCGAGTGCCTGGTGCCAGCAGGCCTGGCGTTGGCAGCTGGACTACGTGGTGGACCCGCGCGGCGCCGCGCTGGCGTACTACTGGAAGACCGAGACCAACAACTACGGCCGCAACGTCTCGGAGTCCACTGGCAAGGCCACGGTCACCCCGTACGACCGGGCGAGCTACCTGGAGCGCATCGACTACGGTCTGCGCAAGGAAGCCGTCTATACCGGCAAGGCCATGGCTCAGGTTCACTTCGGCGTCGACGAGCGCTGTCTTGCCAATTGCGGCACCTTCGATGAGGCCAACGCCAGGAACTGGCCGGACGTCCCGTTCGACCAGTACTGCAAGGACGGTTCCACCGAGTGCAAGGACCAGTGGTCGCCCACCTTCTGGTCCCGTAAGCGCCTGACCTCGATCACCACCAAGGTGCTCACCGGTGGTGCCTACAGCGACGTCGACACCTGGAGGCTGGCGCAGGACTTCCCCGCCTCGGGCGACGGCATCTCCACGCCCATGTGGCTGAAGTCCATCCAGCGCACCGGCAAAGCCGGCGGGACGATCACCACCCCGCCTGTGACCTTCGCCGGAGAGCAGCGGTCCAACCGCGTCGACGCCCTCGGTGACGGCCTGGCGCCCTTCATTCGCCTGCGTGTGTACCAGATCACTACGGAGTCGGGCGGCACGATCGGAGTCACGTACTCCCAGCCCGACTGCACCGCCACTACCCTGCCTGCGCCAGACGCGACGAACACCACCCGCTGCTACCCGGTGAAGTGGGCGTTCGAGGGCGAGACGGCCAAGCAGGACTGGTTCAACAGCTACGTCGCCACCCAGGTCGTCGAGGGTGACAACCTTGCCGAGACCCCGGACAAGGTAAGCACGTACTCCTACCTGGACGGCGCCGCCTGGGCGAAGAACACGGACGAGTTCACCAAGGCGGAGAACCGCGTCCACTCGGTCGCCCGCGGCTACGAACGGGTCCAGACCCGCAGCGGCGCCGCCTCCGACCCCCGAACCCTGGACGAGACCCGCTTCTTCCGCGGCATCGACGGCGCCTCCGTCAAGGACAGCGCCGGGGCCTCGGTGACGGACCGCGACGAGTTCGCCGGCATGGTCCGCGAGAAGATCCAGTACAACGGCGATGACACCAGCAAGCTCATCTCCGCCACCTCCTACACTCCCTGGCGCTCGGTCGGCGGCGCCACTCGTCCCCGGCCCGGACTGCCCGACCTCGTGGCGTACAAGACCGGCACGGCGAAGGAGTCTGCCCGCACCGCCATCACCGGCGGCGTCCGCACCGTCGAGCTCACCCGCCAGTTCGACGCGTACGGCATGGTCGAGTGGGTTTCCGAGACCGGTGACACGGCCAAGACCGGCGACGAGAAGTGCACCACCAACACCTATGCCCGCGGCACCGGCCCGATCGTCGATAAGATCAGCCGGGTCGAGATCACGGCGGTCCCCTGCGGCGCGACCATCTCCCGTCCCGCCGACGTCATTGACGACATCCGCTCGTACTACGACGGCCAGACCCTCGGCGTCGCGCCCACCCAGGGCCTGGTGACGAAGAAGGAGCGAATCAACGGCACCGGCGTCGGCTACTCCGTCGTGTCCTCGACCGCAGTCGCGGACTTCGACATCTACGGCCGTGCGCTGTCCACCGCCGACGCCTACGGCAAGGTGACCACCACCACGTACAAACCGGTCACCGGCGAGGTCCCGACCAGCGTGGTCGTCACCAACCCCAAGGGCCACACGGTCACCACCATCACCGAGGCGCTGCGCGGCCAGCCCACCGAGGTCACCGACACCAACGGCAAGGTCACTACGACGGCGTACGACGCCCTCGGCCGGCTCGTGAAGGTTTGGAAGCCCACCCGGTCGGCGGTGACCTATCCGGACTCGCCCACCATGCAGTTCGAGTATCTCGTGCGCAACGACGGCCCGGTGATCGTGACCACGAAGAGCCTGACCCACGATTCCAAGTACGCCGTGTCGTACTCCTTCCATGACGGCATGCTGCGTGAGCGGCAGACCCAGAAGGCCTCCCCGGACGGGGCCGGCCGCCTGATCACCGAGACCTTCTACGACACCCGCGGCCAGGCTTGGCGCTCCTCCGGCACCTACTTCGCCACCGGCGCGCCCGAGCCTGTCCTCGTCACCGGTCAGGAGTTGAAGTACCCGGCCTCCACCGACACCGAGTACGACGGCGCCGGCCGGGTCACGGCCGTGATCTCGCGGAAGTTTGGCGACGAGACCAAGCGCGCCACCACCAGCTACACCGGTGACACCACCACGGTGATCCCGCCCACCGGCGGCATCACCACCACCGTCGTCGACGCCCTGGGCCGCACCACCGAGCTGCGGCAGTACGCCGGCCCGAACCGAACCGAGCCACAGACGACCAAGCGCGTCTACGAGAGGCACGGCCGGCTCTACCAGGTCACCGACCCTTCCGGCGCCAAGTGGACATACTTGTACGACGTCCGCGGCCGCGCCACCGACACAACCGACCCCGACAAGGGCCTGGTGAAGACCACCTACGACAACGGCGACCGGATAACGGACGTACTGGACGCGCGAGGGGTGTCCCTCCACACCGACTTCGACGAGCTGGGCCGCCGCACCGCCCTGAAGAAGGGCACGAGCACGCTCGCAACCTGGGAGTACGACACCGTCGCCAAGGGCCAGGTGTCCAAGTCCACCCGGTTCGTGAACGGCAATGCCTACGAATCCTCGGTCCTCACGTACAACAGCATCTACCAGCCCGTCGTCACGCAGACCGTGATCCCGGCCTCCGAGGGGGCGCTGGCCGGCACGTACAAGTGGACCACCTCCTACAACCTCAACACCGGCCAGGTGATGTGGACCCAGCACCCCGCCATCGGCGATCTGCCGGCGGAGAAGGTCGCCAACACCTACAGCCCGGTGGCCGGCCTGCTCAGCACCGTCGGCGCCGGCACGGACCCGCTGGTCAACGAGAGCACGTACGACCACTACGGTCGCACCATCGCCCGCAAGTACGGCGAGTTCGGCCGCACGCTCACCACGTCCTACGTCTACGACGAGCACACCGGCTCGCTCACCGACAGCTACCTGGACCGTGAGCTCGCACCGCAGCGCATCGAGGACGCGCACTACTCGTACGACCAGGCCGGCAACGTCACCGGCATCTCCACCTCCTACGGCCAGGACACGGCCCGTACGACGGACACCCAGTGCTTCACGCTGGACCCGCTGCACCGGGTGACCGATGCGTGGACCGACAAGAACGCGAAGTGCTCGGCCGCACCGTCGGACACGGTCGTGGGCGGTGCGGACGCGTACTGGACCTCGTACACCTACGACGCGGTCGGCAACCGCAAGACCGAGACCGCCCACAAGACGACCTCCGGCCCCGCCACCGACACCCTGCGCACCTACGCGGCACCGACCCCCGGCAAGCACGATCTGCCGAAGGTGACCCAGGTCGGCACCGGCGCGCACGACGAGGTGTTCACCTATGACAAGTCCGGCAACACCGAGACCCGCAAGCTGGGCACCGCGCCGACCCAGACCCTCCTCTGGGACGACGAGGGCCACCTGGCCTCCGTCAAGGAAGGCACGGCCGAGAAGGCGAGCTACTTCTACGACACCGACGGCCAGCGGCTGATCGCACGCGACGCCTCCGGCACCACCCTCTACCTGTCGTTCGACACCGAGCTGCACCTGAGCCCCGGTGGCACGGTCACCGGCACCCGGTCCTACAAGGCCGACGGCCGTACGGTCGCGATCCGCACGGGCGGGAAGCTGACCTTCGCCTTCTCCGACCACCACGGCACCGGCACCACGCAGGTGTCCGCGGACGCGGCCCAGACCGTCACCCGCCGCAAGACCGCCCCGTTCGGGGCCGCCCGCGGCACCCAGCCGACCGGCTGGGTGGGGGACAAGGGCTTCCTCGGCGGCACGGCGGACGATGTCACGCTCTTCGTGCACCTCGGCGCGCGTGAGTACGACTCGAGCACCGGCCGGTTCGTCTCGGTCGACCCGGAGATGGACCTGAACGACCCGCAGCAGTCGCAGGGATACACCTACGCCAACAACAACCCCACGACCAACGGCGACCCGACCGGTCGCATGCTCGAGGAGTGCTGGGAGGGCTTGGTCGAGTGCAGGGGCGGCATGCCCGTGACCAGCGACAAGCCCAAGCCCCCGCCGTCCCACCCGCCGGTCGAGGACTGGATCGACGAGGTCTCGGACGCGGGCTGGGGCACCCAGCCGGTCGGGTCGGAGCGCGCGAACTTCAAAGTCGGCAAGGGGCCGAACCGGGGCATCATTCGCCTGACCTTCTACATCGGGACCAAGAAGGCGGCTTTCGGGATGCTGGAGGGCGACGACCGCAAGTTCTCGTACGACCCGCACGCCCCGTACCGGATGTCCCTGATCTGGAACACGGAGTCGGGTGACGTCAGCTTCACCATCTCAGCCTCGGTCACGCCGCCCGAGAAGACCGCCGTGATCCGTGGGGTGGGGCAGCTCAGCCGTCCGGGCAAGATGATCCCGGCCAATCCGATCAAGAAAGAAGGATTCCCCGGCGACACCCACGGCGGCGACAACATCATCGACACCGACAACATCGATCACCACTCAACCCCCGATCAGCTCGACATCGGCGTGCACGCCGTGAACAGTTTGATCAACTGGTTCTCGGTGGACAACACCATCAAGATCAAGGCGACGAAGAGCTCTGTCACCGTGAGCCGCAGCGGAGATCCGTACCCCGACATGGAGGTGGTCCAGTACCGGCCCAACCAGTCGCCTCGCATAATCGCGACTGACAGAATGGCCACCACCAAGACGTGGCAGGGAATGGATGCGGCCCCGTTCTGGCCAGGGAAGATCGACAAGACCTGGACTGACAACGTGTGTGTGAAGGGGTGCTGAGGACTATCACCGAGACGGCGACCGGCCCCGGCATGCGCCGGGTGTTGGGACGGATGGGGCGGTGCGTCCTGTCGTACGTCCTGCTGCACGTGGCCGTCTGGATCGTCATCGCGCTGGTGGTCCCGGAATGGTCCTTCCTCGACAGCATGCGGGTCGGCCTGCTGATGCTGGCCTTCACCGGCATTCCCACCGTGCTCCTGGCGATCGTGGCCGGACTGGCCCACCAGCACGTGGAGGTCGCCCGGTTTCGGGCCCTGCTGGCCTTCCCCATGGTGTTCTTTGCGCTGCCGCTCATAGGGGCGGCCATGGCCGAGGCGCTGGTGCTCCAGGTTATGGCCCAGGTGGCCTTCGCGGTGTGGCTGATGCCCACGCCGCTCGTCCCGGAGAACTGGAAGGGACAGCCGTAGCAAGCCGATGTTACGGCCCGGTGCCCCGGCGGGAAAAACCTCCGGGGCACCGGTCATGCTGGCGTGAGCGTTGGCGCCGGCCGACGGCCGGGCCGTCCGAGGATGTCGAAGGGGCGGTCCAGGTTGCGGGCCGGCCCAGCGATTACCGGATTCGGATCGGTGACCCGCACGTGGCCCTGCCGGAGCCCTACCTGATCCCAAGGGGTTGGCAGACGACGGCTGGACCGTTTTGCGGGTCCCCTTCGCCGAGCCCGGAATCATCTGCGGCGAGGATATGGATGACTGGCTCGACGACTGGGGTGACGGGGCCCTACTGTTCCTCGATCATGTCCGTACGGTCGTCCACACGGAGGAGGACCGCAGCACCCGGCGTGAGTTGGCGTTGACGTGGAGCGAGGCACAGCACCACGAGGCAGCGGTGGGCGGTGCCGCGGCCACCGTCACGACCCGGACGGCGCGCGCGACTGATGGCGCGTCGTGGCATGTCAGCCGCGCGGTCATCCCGATGGCGGCCCTGCAGGCCGGCCGCCCGCATCAGCCTGGCGACCCGGCGGCGGCCGCAGCTGGCACCTTTCCGTTGCAGGGCTGCGTGGATGCGTGGGGCTCCGTAGGTGCCGCGCGAGTGCTGGTGGACCGCGGCGATCTGACCGGTTAGTTCGGCATCACGGACCGCCCGCGGACCGGGTTTTCCGGTTCGGCGGGCGTAGAAGGCGGTTCGGGAGACCTTCAGCAGTTCACACGCGCGCTCGACGTTGTGGCCGCTCTGCTTCTCCGCCTCGATGAACGGGTGCACCGTCACCCGGCCTCCTTGATACTCCTATGTCAAGCAGCCAACTCGAAGAACCCTGTGGCGGGTTGGACCTGGACGCGCTGTGCGGACTCGTCGGCGAGCAGGGCGCGGAAGACTCGGTCCGAGATCCGGCGTTTGAGCAGGCGAAGCGCCTCCTTGACGGTCTTTCCGGCCGCGATCTGCTTGGCGTAGTACGCAGCTCCCTCCCCGTCGCCGCGCACCTGCGTGACAACGATCATGTGGAGCACGTTGTTGATCGTCCGATTGCCGCCCGGGTTGAGGCGGACCCTGATTTTGTTCGAGGACCAGACCGGGATCGGTGCGGTGCCGTTGAAGTGCGCGAACGCTCCTTCGACTTGAAACGGGCGGCACCGGCGGTCTCGCCGAGGGGTGGCAAGCCGTGGTTGCGGCGATCGTGAGCTGGTCCAGTCGCCGTCCGAGCGGATCGACGGCCACCAGGGTGTGGGTCTTCTTGTGGGCGTCGACGCCGACCACGATCATGGATTTGCCTCCAGCGGGAGCGGGAGATCCGGTGCCGGGTCCGCCGCGGGGGCACGCCTCAATCGGGCTGAGAGCACGCTCCTATCAAGCCACTCCACGGGGACGCCAGGGCCGGCGGGGCGGCACATCAAGGACAAGCCACCATGCGGGGCGGCGAAAAAGAGAGCCAACCCCGCCGATCCTGCCACTCTGGCATCACCCGGGTGCCGGTTTCCCCTACTTTGGCATTGACGCGAAGAAAGCCGTCGCACGCTTGAGGATGTCAACGTCCTCCCGAAGCCTGCGGTTTTCCCGCCGCAACGCGGCCAGCTCCGCACGTTCACTGCCGGTCAGGCCATCCAGTTCACCCGCGTCGATCTCGGCTTGGTTGACCCACAGCCGAACTGCGGTCTCGGTGAGATCGAAGTCCTTGGCGATCTGTCCGGCCGAGCGGTCACCGCGACGGCACAGCTCGACGATCTCGGCCTTGAACTCCGGCGTGAACGAGCGGCGAGGGCGAGGCTTTTTCTTCCCCATGCTCTCCATGATGGACATCCTCCCGGGGCTGAGCCCCTGATGTCCGATGTCCGTCCAAGCGGATCAAGCCCACCTGCCAGGGTCTCCCTCCGCAAGGAACCGTAGCGACTGCGCCTCCTGCCGCAGCATCGAAGGGGAGGGCCGAACACTCCAGCCCTCCCCCCCAGTGTGTACCGGGAGTTACTCGGTGACCTCGTGGTCGTGGCCCTCGTGCAGGCCACCGCCGCTGCCCGCCGAACCCTTGGTGTTCTGCGGCGCCACCGGCTTGCTCAGAAGACTGGTGTCCCAGGCGTACTGGCCCACCGCGTTGGCGATGACGTCGACGTTGTCGTCGAACGCCTTCATGTCGATGTTCTTCAGGGTGTCGCAAGCGGCGTGGTAGCAGGCGTCGTACGCGACACCGGCCTTACCGCCGTACACCTTTGCCTGCTCGGCCGTCTTGATGCCCTCGGCGCCGGTGAAGGTGCCGCCCGAGGGGATGCCCACCTCGATGAACGGCCCGTAGTCCGACCGGCCGGTGAAGTCGGTGCCCTCGTGCGGGACGCCCCGGCTGTCCAGGTAGTCGGTGATCTGCCGCTCCAGTTGCGCCGAGCCCTCCGGGCCCGGGCCGGCACCGACCTGGTCGGAGTCGTCGCCGTCGTAGACGAACTGGGCGTAGTTCGGCGAGGCGATCATGTCGAAGTTCAGGTACAGCTTGACCTTCGCAAGGTCCGCTGCCGAGAGGCTGTTGACGTACGCCTCCGAGCCCAGCAGGCCGAACTCCTCAGCCGACCACCATGCGAAGCGCACCTTGTTCTTGACGTTCTCGTGGGCGAGGTTCAGGGCCACGTCGAGGATGCCGGCGGAGCCGGAGCCGTTGTCGTTGATGCCCGGGCCGGCCGCCACCGAGTCCAGGTGGGCGCCGAACATCACCACGTTGTCGGCGTCGCCGCCCTTGGTCTCGGCGATCACGTTGTAGGTGTGCCGGGTCTCCGCGAGGGTGCGGATCTCCAGGTTGACGGTCACTGCGCTTGCGGCGGCCTTGGCCGCGAGCGCCTCGCCGTCCGCCTGCGTGACGCCGCCGGCCGGGATCTTGGCGACGGACGGGTCTCCCAGGGTGCCGTTGAGCGCGCCCTCGGTGTTGTTGTAGATGATCGCGCCGACCGCGCCCGCACCGGCGGCGGTCTCCTGCTTCTGCGCAAAGGCGCAGCCGCCGCGCTTGATCAGCGCGATCTTGCCGGTGAACGTCCCGGGGGCGTAGTCCTCCGGCTCGCAGCCCGTGGTGGCGTCGACCGGCACCACCGCGACCGGGGCGGTGATGCCGCCGACCGGGCTGCTGGCGGAGTACGTCATGGCGATCACCGGGACGTCCTGCTGCTGCGGCGACACCACCCGCAGGCTCTGCGCCAGCGTCTCGGTGAACGGGTAGTCGAACTCGTTCCGGGTCACCGAGTACCCGGCCTTCCGCAGCAGGCCTTCGACGTACTCGGCCGACTGCCGGTGCCCCTCCGACCCGGCCACCCGGGTGTTCCCGTTCTTGTCAGCGATCCGCTGAAACTGCTTCAGATGCTCGTGGGCATCCTCGGCGTTGCTCTTCTTGACGAGCTTCTTTGCGAGCTTGACAGCCTCCTTGGCAGGGTCGCTGTGGGCGGAGGCGGTGCCCGATCCGATCAGCAGCAGCGGCGCTATGAGCCCTGCGACGGATACGGCGGCTACCGTGGTGCGGCGGTTCCGAGCGTTCAAAACGCTTCCTTCCGGCGGTCAGTGAGAAATAGGCGTAATGGCTGAAAACGGGCCGAACGACGTACGGCGGTACTCCGGGGCAGGCAGGGACGGCCGGATCGCTCCGCCCCCTGCCACCGGCAAGGAGAAAGGTATCTGCTCAGTAAACGCTTGGTAATGGGTTGACGGGATCCTTCGGCGCCGGCGCCGTCCGTGCGCGGTACCGAGCACACCGATCGGCGCTGACCCAACCGAAGTTGGCTGGAAGTCACCGGTGCTGTGCCGTGACCGGCCATGTTTGCCCGGAAGGAGCGTCGTCAAGTGCGTGCGATCGCAAGGCGGCCGGAAGTCCTTGGACGGGGTCTCCTCTGCTCGAACGAAGTTGAGAGCTTAGGGAAGGGGCTACCAGGGCTTTTGGCCAACGCGGCGAGCGTGCGTGCTGGGTGGCGCGACGGGGTCGAAGGCGGTGTTCGCCGTCGGGCCGCGCCGAAGAAGTGACCAGACGCTCTCGACGGGGCACAGGGCAGCGACGGAGATCCGGCGGCGGGACGTGCCGCGGACCCTGACGACAGGAGTGTGGCCACAGCGGTCCCAGGTGCGTGCACGGGGCGGCATCATCGCAAATCCGGCCTCGTCCTCGAAGACGATCCAGGCGCCGAGCGCCACCGCGGCGCTTTTAACCGCGGCCACACCTCCTTCTTCCACAACTCCACCACATGTTCGTCCCGTTCCAGAGCCCTGCGGGCCGGCGCCTGCCATGACCAGCCATGCCTTTTCAGCAGCCGCCACACAGTCGCCACCGACACACTCACCCGGAAACGGCGGGCGATCACCGCCTGAACCCGGCCCAAGGTCCACCACTGATCTCCGAAGTCACGGACGGCCGGGCCCTTGCCCAGTCCCTCCTCCAGCACCGCAAACTGGGCATCCGAGATCCTCGGCACCTTCGCCGGCCCACCGGAACGCAGGGCCTCCGGCCCCCCTCCCGCCAAGTTCGACGCCAGCGCTCCACCGAACGCTCGCTTACCCACAACTCCTTCGCGATCACCGCGGTCTTCTCACCCGCCGCGAACCGCCCGCCGGCCCCCAGCCGCACCTGTTCACGAAACGCCCGCCGCTCAGCAGTCAGGCCCCCACCCTCCGCTTACAGCATCCCACCGGCCTACCGCAGGGATCACCCACAGTCACCACCGACGACAAAGCGGAAACCTCAGTAGGTGGAGGATGGATGAACCTTCGGAGGAGGGTGGTGTCGCCCGTCGCGGCGGCCGGTGCACCGGCCATCATCACGAGCCTCACCGCGGGCGGTTTGCCCGCGGCGGCACAGGCCGCTTCCGCGTCGGCTGCTACGAGTGCCGTGTCGGGCAAGCGCCGGCCGCGCTGTGTGTGGGCCGGTCGGACACCGATCACATGTGACGACCCTGCCCTCGGGCGCGCCCGGGCTCCGTCGCTTTACGCGCTCCCGTGAGCCGCCGTGATCAGCCCCGGTCGGAACATCTGCGGCCACACCAGCAACACGTCGCTCATACCACCCTGTTGACGCGTGCCAATGATGATCATAGGCTGCCTCGCCGTCGGCTCCGGCGCGCACCCGGAATCCAGATTCCGTCCGTCTGCGCGCTGCCGCCCCTCGTCGACCCGTCGACGGCGGGTCCGGGGTCGCTGTCCGACAGCACCACCTGCACCGCCCGGTACCGACAACTCCAGGAGGAGCAAGTGAGAAGACGTCGCGCGGCCGCCTGGGCCGCCTCAGCCGTCATCACCACCTTCGCGTTGACCGGCACGCTCGCCGGATCCGCCGCCGCAGCGCCCGGCGCGACATCCGGGTCCGCCACCGCAGCACAGGCCCGGTCGGAGGTGGTGGCCACCGCGACCGACCCCGTCACGCACGAGGAGAACGGCCGCGTCCCGAAGGGCTCGCTCTGGACGCAGCACTACTTCCCTTCCTCGGACGGCAGCGGGGTCGAGCTGCACGCCGATGTGCTGCGCCCGGCAGACCTGCCGACGGATGCGAAGACGCCGGTGATCCTGTCGGTGGGCCCGTACTTCTCCCACGCGGGGGAGACTTCCCCCGCGGGGTGGGACCGGGTCGGGCCATCGGCGCGCTTTCAGGATTTCATCGACGGCGCGCGGCTCATGGAGCGTGGATACACCTTCGTGATGGTGGACCTGCGCGGCTTCGGCGGCAGCACCGGGTGCCTGGACTTTCTCGGCCCGGGGGAGCAGGCTGACATCAAGGCGGCCGTCGAGTGGGCAGCGAGCCAGCCGTGGTCGACTGGCAAGGTCGGCATGTACGGCAAGTCGTACGACGCCAACACCGGGCTGGCGGCCAATACCCTCAAGCTCAAGCCTCTGCGGGCGATCGTTTCCCAAGAACCGACGTGGAACAGGTACAACTACCTGTACAGCAACGGGGTGCCGCGTTCCAACGTGACCAGCACCCCGCGGAGTTACTACTCGATCGCGACGATGGCGCCGCTGACCGATGACAGCGACCACTACAAGGCGAACGCGGGGTACGAGAAGAACCACCCCGAGTGCGAGAGTGACAACCTCACCAACACCCAGAACCCCGACCCGAAGTCGCCGTTCTGGCGTGCCCGCGATTTTGCCTCCCGCGCCGCCGGATCCCAGACGCCGCTGTTCGTCACGTCGGGCTTCATCGAGGACAACACCAAGCCCGAGGAGATGCAGAAGTACCTGGCCAACCATCAGGGTCCGCAACGCGGTTGGATCGGCCAGTGGGAACACGTGCGCGGTAACGAGACCAATGCCAGGGGCCAGCTCAAGATGGGACGGGCGGGCTGGTTCGACGAGGTGATGCGGTTCTACGATCAGTACCTCCGGGGCATCGGACCGTCGGTGACCGACCCGGCGTTCTCCCTCGAGGACAGCCTCGGCCACTGGCGCGCCCAGCCGACCTGGCCGGTGATCAACGACTCGTACAAGGTGCGGCTGGCGCCCGGACAGTACGTCGACGACGGCGGCAAGGCGCAGAAGGCCGCCCTGCCGATGACGGCGCCGGAGTCTCAGGGCTGGGACATCGAGTACGCGCCGGAGGTCGGCTCGCTGACGACTGACCAGACGAGTGCGCTCAGCGCCGACGCACCCGCCAACAGCTACTGGACCTGGTCCACGCCCGCCGCTGAGCAGGTGCGGATCACGGGCAGCCCGGAGATCACGCTGAAGACCAGGGGTCAGGGCAACGTCTGGGCACGGCTGTGGGACGTCGCTCCGGACGGCAAGGCGACGATGTTCAACGAGAACGTCGCACTGCTGGAAAGCAGCGGATCAACCTCCTTCGCCCTGAAGGCGACGGACTGGTCCTTCGAGCAAGGGCACCAGCTGGGGGTCCAGATCGGAACCATCACCTCAAACGGCTGGCGGAGCGTTCCCTCGGGTGAGACGATCACGGTCTCCGACGCGCGGCTCGCCCTCGAGGTGCAGGACCCGCGGTTCGACTCGCCGACCCAGGGTGACCGCTCGCCGTACCTGGACACGTACGTGAAGGCGAACACCACCATGCTGAACAACGTCGGCACCCCCACCTTCCCGCTGAGCATCTCAAAGAACGGATGACCTAGCGGCTGCCCGGCACCCGCCTAGGCAGGTGCCGGGCAGCGTGGCGTAGCGCGTGGCGACGGTGATCAACGTTCAGGCTGAACGACTCATGGCGCTGAGGTCTGCGGCCCAGCACGTTCAAGGCGGTGGTCACACTGGGCCAGCTCACCGGGCCGATACGTCGTCCGCGAGACCGGATCGACTGGCACATAGGCGGGCCGCAGGTCCCGCACCCGGTCCTTGAGGACCGTCATCCCGCGTTCCCATCCGATCCGCTCGGCGATCACGGTGGCCGGCATCGTCGGAGTCTCCCGCAAAAGCTTACGGATCTGGACCTCGACCGCGTCCACGACCGACCCCTGAGACGGGCGCTCGTACTTTGGCGGCCGGTCCGTGGCCAGGGCTTGTTTGACCGTGTTCTTCGAGATGCCCAGATGCCGCGCGATTGCTCGGATCGGCATCTGCTCAGCCCGGTGCAGCCTGCGGATCTCTGCCCAGTCCTCCACGAGGGGCACGGCCGGGTGTGGAAGGCCCACCAGTAGGCCTCTGTCAGGTCGTGCTGCCAACTGTCCGACGACGCTCTCGCCCGCGGGGCGGGTGCGCCGTGCTGGGCAAGGTGCAGGACACGCGACCAGGTGGCGGATCAGCCCCTGGCGGCAGCCGTCCTGCCCGAAGGCGAGGTAGGCGTGCACGTGTGCTCCTCCCGCGCCACGACGCGTGTCGTCCGTCGCCGAAGTCGTTCACGTCGGCCGGGCCTCTGGGGCGTCGAGCGCCTCTCCGCTGCCGGTGAACGATGCCGGGGGGGTGCACTCCGAGCGCGATCATGAAGGTCTGCAACGCCATGACCCGCTCCGGTGACGGGTCAGGAGGCTCGCAGGCCCAGATCAGCTGCCGACCGTCCGCCTCTAGCGTCCGCCACAGCACGTCGGCGATGACGAGTACCCGTGCGTGGACCAGTCCTGGGTCGCCGTTGATGATCGGCAGGTGCACGCACATCCGCAGCAGCCGATTGCGCGCCGATGGAAGTGCCACCGCATGGTGCGTATGGCCTTCAGTGATCGTCGTCACAGCCCGACTCCCTTCACCCCCAGCGTGCAGGTCACTCCAGGCTTCCAGTGAGCTGGAGGTAGGCGTGCTGGGCATCCGCCATAAGCTGATCGGCCTCCATGCGGCTGCTGCAGCCCGTCACCTGGTATGTGGAGCCGGGCGAGAGCCGACCGAGCGCTGCTGCCCAAGCAGCGGGCTCCGCATGCCAGCGGCCCAGATCCGCAGTGTCGACCAGATCGACGAAGGGGTCGGCCTCGGCGACGCACACCACTTCGTCCAGGTCATGACAGCCGTCGCTCAGGTGGAGCACCGCCACCGGCCAGGCCGCTACCTCGTCGCCCGGCCGTGCCGGCTCCTGCATCAGGACCATGGCCCGGACGGACCGGCCGTCCGTGTCCAGGGTGCCCTTGACGCATCCCTTGCCCACAGGCCAGCCACCGGCGCGGCTCACGTCATGCTCGACGGGCACCGGACTGTCGTGCCTCCCGATGGAGGACCCGATGGTTGACTCGACCTCGACGGTGATGCGAGGCACCGCGCCCACCTCCCGTCATGCCAGACGGCTGGATCACGCAAAGCCATCAGCGCCGCATCGGCGCGGTTACGGCGAGCCTCATCGCCCGATGTGTCCAGTGTCCCGCGCGGGGCCAGGCGGTACAACCGCCGGTCCCGGCCGGCCGAAGCCAAGCTGACGCGGCTGACGGCCCAGCGGATCCGCCAGCTCGCCGAGATCGACCCGGACTGGCCCCTCCCCTTGGACCAGGCCCCGAAGGCTGGACGTACCCATCTCTTCGACTGGCGCGTGCTGGAGCCGTACTTCCGCAATCGGAAGTCACGGCAGGGCCAGCGGACAGACAGAATGAGGCCGCCGCAGGAAGGCTGAGAGAAGACCCGACCTGTGCTCGTCGGCTGGCTGGGGGTGCACTATCGATGGAGCATAAGGGGTATATGGGTGTGCGACGTTCGTGGGATCACCTCCTGGAGCCGCCATCAGGCCGTGGTCTGGTGGCGATCCCGTTCGTGCTGATTGTGACGATCACCGTGCTGGATATCTACACCGGGCGCGATGTCCAGCTGGGCCCACTGCTGGTCATCGCGCCCGCTCTGACCGCCTCCCTCGCCGGGCCACGGCTCACCGCTCTCGCCGGGGTCCTGGCCGTGGCGGCCCAGGTGTTCATCGCCGTGTTCCTCGGCGGACTGACCACGTCCAACCGCATGGGGCAGATCATGGCGCTGGCCACGCTCTCCGCCTTGGTGGTTTTCCTGCGGTTTGTGCAGGAGCGGCGCGACCGGGCGCTGAGCCTGGCACGCTCTGTGGCGGAGACGGCTCAGCGGGTTCTGCTGCGGCCTCCGCCACGCCGGATGGGGCCGTTGCAGGTGGCGTGGCTGTATATGTCCGCGCAGGACGAGGCCGAGATCGGGGGTGATCTGTTCGCGCTCGCCCGCGCCGCGCATGCCGCGACCCGGGTGGTCATCGGCGATGTCCGGGGCAATGGGCTGGCCGCCATCGGTGAGGCCTCACTGGTGCTGGGGGCATTCCGTGAGGGCGCTCACCGGTATGCCACCCTCCCCGGGCTGGTAGCTGCCCTCGGAGACAGCGTCTCCCGGAACGTGGAGGATGTGGCGGACACCGAGCACGACGCCGGCGAGCACTTCATCACCTGCCTCGTCCTGGAGATGCCCGATGACTCCCTGTCGGCCGCCGAGATGATCAACTGCGGGCATCCCCCGCCTCTGCTGGTGCACGATCGGCAGGTCACGGTCCTGCACGCCCGGCAGCCCCTGCCTCCGCTGGGTGTGTGCGAACCATCCGTCGAGGACGACCGCACCGACCCGTTCACCTTCACATGCGGTGACATGCTCGTCCTCTACACCGACGGTGTCATCGAAGCCCGCTCGCCGTCCGGAGCGTTCTACCCACTGGCCGAACGGGTCGCCTCCTTCCCCGCCACCAGCCCCGATACGCTGCTGCACCACATCCACCGCGATCTGCTCACCCACATTGGCGGCCACCCCTCCGACGACGCCGCCCTCCTGGTCATCGAACGCACCCCTTCCCACCGGCCGCACCTCACACCCCATCCCATTGGTCACCACCGGCACCACCTCAGTGGATCGCCCCCGCCCCCAGGCCGCTGAACCCAAGAACCGGGCGCCCCCCCGGCGTGTGGTGTCAGGCCCAGTCCATTCCCAGCTCCCGCAGTGCGTCCCGCTGCTCCTGGGTGAGCTTGTCCCGCCTTGTCTTGGTGTTGGAGATCCAGACGCCGAGTTTCACGAGCACTGAGGTGACCCCTGTGGTGTGGACACACCTGACAATGGATCTTGTTGATCCTGGAAGGTGTAGATCTACGTGGCACGGCCCTCGAAGTACAGTGCGGAATTCCGGTCCGACGCGATCGCGTTGTGGCGGCCTTCGGCCGGCAGGCGGACGTTCAAGGACGTCGCGGGTGATCTGAACGTCAACCCCGAGACGCTGCGGACCTGGGTGCGTGATGCCGACGGTCGTCCAGTCGCCGACGGCGCGTCGCAGGACACCGCGCCGGGCTTCTCCCACACGGCCGCCACCAGAGCCTTCAGCCGCCCCGCGTCTGCCGTCGACGTCAGCGGCCCGCTCCGCGAGTTCTCCGCGAACACCTTCAGCGCCGGGTACGCCTTCCCGCCCAGCTCGCGCAGCGCCTGGTCCCAGGACACCTCCGGGTTGTACGCGGCCGTGTTCCAGGTGAAGTCCGCCGCCGTGAACAGGGCGATCAGGGACGGCGCGTGCTGGTTCATCTGGTTCGTGGTGATGCCCTCGACCGTGCCGGTCAGCGCCGAATCGCGGTCGGTCAGCGGGCCCAGGTGGAGGCGGTTGGGTGCGTAGTCGTTCACGGGGTAGTTGTCGAAGATCAGCATGTTGCGGTTGCCGTGCGCCGCCTTCGCCGCGGTCGCCTGCGCGTTGGTGATCTGCGGGGAGACCACCTCCGGTCCGGTCCAGTAGATCGAGGTGTCCTTCTCCACCAGCTCGTTGTAGCGCTTCTTGTACGGAGACGGCGTCGCGTTCCAGTACTCGGTGGGAATGGTGATCAGCCGGCTGCCCGGGTGGGACCTGATGAAGTTTGTGTACACGTGGTTCGTGACGTATGCCTGGGCCGCCGCCTTCGGGCTCGCGTCGCCGCCGAACTTCGCGCGGTCCGCCGCACAGCTGATCGGGTTGGAGACCTTGATAGCGTCGAGTGGTCGCCCCTTGGTCTCGCCGGTGTGGCAGACCACCGCGACGACGAGGTCGGCGACGCCCATGCTGAGCAGGCCCGTCAGGAGCAGCGGGCGCCGGCCCAGCCGGTCGACGTTGAGTCCGGCGGTCAACGGCGCCAGTTCTCTGATCAGTTGGATGACGGCGGGGCGCCAGCAGCAGCGAGGTATATCCGCTGAAGCCCATCGCCTTGAGGATCAGCGGGGTGGGCAGGAAGAGCAGGGCGCTCGCGTTGGCCCCTGTGTCGTAGCCGTAGATGACACCCATCGCGGCGACGCTGCCTACGATGGCCAGCGGCAGCAGTCTTGGGCGCCGCGAGGCCCGACTGGAGGCCGTGGTACTTGTCATGACAGCCTCTTTCATCCGTCGACGTGGTCGAAGTGGGTGAGTATGAGCAGTGCGTCGTCCGTGGGCAGCATCCAGGTGCCGGTGGCCGCCGAGGCGGCCAGGCCGAGGGCGCCGCGCAGTGGTTCGCCGTTGGATGCCGCGAGGCGTACGCGGGGGTGCAGTTCGCGCAGCCGTGTCTCGAACGCGGCGAGCATCGCGTCGCCGATCCGGAAGAGCTTGCCGGTGCGCCCGATCGGCACGTGGGCGTCGTCGGGGGCCGCGGTGAGCGGTCTCGGCGAGAGCCCGCCCGGCCCGGACCAGGATGGAGTTCGCCCGCGCGTCACCGTTGCGGGCGCAGGCCGCGACGGCTGGAGCAAAGCCGGCCAACAGGCCGGCGCGCTGCGGGCTGGGGTGGATCAGTTTGGGCAGTGCCTCTGGCGGTCCGAACCGTCGAACGAGCGCGTCCAGCAGTTGCGGGGAGCTGTCCGGACGGCCGTCGTAGGCGCGCAGTGCCGCCGCCAGGCCCTCACGCCTGATCCAGGCACCGCCGCCGTCGTCGCCGAGGAGGTGCCCCCGGCCGTCGGCTCGGCGCCAGCCTCTCTCAGGGTCAAGTCCCAGGGCGACGGCACCGGTTCCGGCTGCGATCGCGGCCCACGGCCCGGTGCCGTTCGTCGCGGCGTAGGCGGTTGTCGCGTCGCTCGCCAGCACTACTCGGCGCGCGCGGAAGCGGTCGGCCAGTGCCTGTGGCAGCCGGTTACGCGGTTCGCCGCCGAGCAACGCGAATCCGGTGGCTCCCACCGCGATGGTGTCGGCCGTGCCGAGCATGCCGGTCGCGGAGTTGGCCAGCAGTGTCTCCAACGCCGGACCGACCACTTCCAGTACGGCAGCGGCATCCAGGTTGGCCGGACCGATCTTGGCGGGGGCTCACCGGTCCGTCCAGAGGGCTGGCGCGTCCGAACCCAACTCCCGGATGCCGACCCCCACTCCGGTGCCGCCCACGTCGACGCCGACCACCCGCACCACAGTCATGACTCGAGAACCGGATTCACGGCTGAGTGGACTACAGCCTTGACCGAACCTCCATGGCGCTCGAGCAGGTGCCGGGCGTGGTCTGCGGGCAGGTCGGCGAGCAGGCCCACCAGGGCTACCCGGGTATCGCCGGCGGCGGCCAGCGCCCGGCCGGCGGCGTCCGTGTCCACTGCGGCGGCCTCACACAGGAGGCGCACACTGCGGCGCCGAAGTTTGTCGTTGACCGCGGTAAGCGACACCATCAGGTTCGAGTAAGTGCGCCCGAGGCGGACCATTGCCGCAGTGGAGAACGTGGTGAGCACCAGCTTCTGGGCGGTACCAGCCTTCATCCGGGTGGATCCGGTGACCGATTCCGGACCGGTCGCCAACGCGATGTGCAGGTCCGCTTCGGCTCCCAGCGGTGCGCTCGGGTTCGCCGGACACCAGCGCGGTGGCGGCGCCGGTGGAACGGGCCCGGCACAGCGAGCCGCCGACGTAGGCGGTGGCACCACTGGCGCTGAGCCCGATGGCGAGATCCGCCCCGGTGACCTCGGTCGCCTCCAGCGCCCCGGCGTCCGCGTCGTCCTCGACGTCCTCCACGGCGTCGGTCATGGCGGCGGGGCCGCCGGCCAGGTGTGCCACGAAGACTCGGGGCCCGACGCCGAAGGTCGGGACCACTTCGGCAGCGTCGAGCACCCCGAAGCGCCCGGAGGAGCCGGCGCCGAAGTAGTGGATCCGGCCGCCGCCGCGCAGGACGTCCACGCCCATGGCGACCAGGTGCGCGATGTCCTCGCGGACGGCGCGCACGGCCAGCAGCGCCTGCCGGTCCTGGTCGGTGATCCGGTCGACGAGCTCGGGCACGCTGAGCTCGTCCAGGTCGTGCGTCGCCGGGTTGCGGGCCTCGGTCAGTGGCGGCGGAGCAGTCTCCCTCCCAGTCATGGTCGTTCCTTTCTTCGCTGGTGCCGTGCCCGCTCACGGCCCGGTGCCGCTCGACCGCGCGGTAGGCACGGCTCAGCGCCGAGTTGGTCGCATCTGGGCCGCTCGCCTAAGCCAGGCGTACGAACAGGCAGTCCACAACGAAGAGTTGGCTGATGCGGCTGACGGTGGCCCTGCTACGGAAGGGCGCCTCCCGTCCCGCGGAGCACAGCACCAGATCGGCCAATGCGGTGATGGGGGATCCGCTGTCATTGGTGAGCGCGAGGGTTGCCGCACCGCGCAGGGCTGCCTCGCGCAGTGGGTCGAGAGTCTCCTGGGTGCGGCCGGAGTGCGAGATTCCGACAGCCACATCGCCGGGCCGCAGATGCGCTGCGTTCATCAGGGCACGGTGAACCGTCGCGGCAGACGATCTCCACGCCGGGGTGTTCGTGCAGCCACCGCTCCAGGCCATCGGCGCTGCGGCCCAGGAGCACGTCGACCCGTTCGCCGGTCTCGGCGGCGGTCAGGATCGTGGCGTAGCGGTGGCGGCGCTTGAGCGCGAAGTCGTCGACACCGAGGACCTGTGGCACCTGCAGCGCAGGCAGGGGCAGCCGGCTCAACAGCCGCAAGGGCGGTCGAGCGGGAGATCGCCGCGGCCAGGGCGCGGGAGAGGCGGGAGCCTGCCCGGCCCGCTAACTCCTTCACCACCTGGCCGAGTTGGTCAGCGAGTCGGCGCGTGCGCCGCTGGTAGCGTTCGATCAGGCCGGGGACCTGTTCACGGAAAGTCTGCGGCGGGCAGCCCAGCACCAGGCAGACCAGGCGCCGGACCCGCACCGACACCACGACTCGCCTGCCGTCCACAGGCACGTCCGCGATCGTACGTCGGTGGAAGCCGTGCACCCGCCCCGTCAGCTGCCAGCGCACCGGGCACGGCACCGGCTCGGCCCGGGTCCGGGCCGACACCTGGATGACCTCGCCCTCGTCCGCCACGTCCTCGACGACCAGTGACGCAAGTCCCGAAAACATGACGCCCACAAGCTGGTTGACATCTCGCATGCAACGTCAACGACGACCGTCACCCTTCGGCACCACCGATTACGGGGCAGAGCCAAACGAAAGGTGTAACTCCCGATCATGGAAGATGCGGATGACCAGCGACAACGTGACCGAGGTTGACACCGTCGAGCCGTCTGAGGCGATGTTGTCGAAGTCTGTGGACGACCGGCTGATTGACGAGCTGGTGGGCCGGGCCCTGGCCGAGGGCTTGCAGCTGACCAAACGGCTCCTGAAGTCGGCCCTCGAGGGTGAGATCACCGATCACCTCAGCTATGACAAGCACGATCCGGGAGGGAAGGAGCTCTCGCGCTCGCCCAGGAACCCGGGGTCGACCTCGGGGCGGTCACGGCTGTCAAGGACAAGCCCGCCGGCGGTCGCTGTATGGCGGTCCGCGGTCCCACGGCCGGCGCCCAGAGACGCCGATCGACATCCAAGCCCTCGCCCCTCCAGCTGGAGTTCCCGTCATGACCCACCGCACCGGTCTCATCCTCGACTCGTGGACGACACGGAGCAGTACCTCGCGCCGGCAGCGGAGTTGGGGCTGGCGGGCGTCCACGCGAAGGACCCGAAAGAGACGATCGCGCAGTTGGAGGCCCTGCTCGGAGTCCCCTTGGTCTGAGGGGGCCGGACTTGCCCGGCGCTCGAGCCGCCCGGAGTGTGCCGGGCGGCGGGCACGGTGCGGCGGTCAGAGCCCGGACGCCAGCCGATGCAGGATCTGCGCGGCGGGCTCGGCGGTGGCATGACGGTACCCGGTGCCGGCCCACAGGTTGATCCGCTCGGGGTCGTCCGCCGCAGCGGCGGCCTTGCGCATGGGGCTGGTCAGGTGGTGCAGCGCGGGATAGCCGGCTGGGGCGAGGTCGGTGTAGCGGTCGGTGAAGCCGTTGCGCAGCGCCCTTGCGGGACGGCCGGTGAACGCCCGGGTCACCACGGTCCCGCGCTGTACCGGGTCGGTTAGTGCGGTCCGGTGGGGTCGTGAGGTGCCGGCCTCGTCGGCGCGCAGCAGGACGGTGCCGACCATGACCGCCGCGGCTCCGGCACGCAGTGCCTCGGTCACGTCCGCCGGGGTGGCCACTCCGCCTGCGGCGACGAGCGGGAGGGTCACCGCCTGGCGCACCTGACCCAACAGGTCGGTCAGGCGCACAGGTGCCGGAAGGTGCTGCGGGGTCAGCGTGCCGGAGTGCCCGCCTGCCGCCGAGGCCTGCACGGCCAGCACGTCCACGCCGGCTTCCGCGGCCTGTTGGGCCTCGGCGGGAGAGGTGACCGTCTGGAAGACCAGTGTCCCGGCGGCGTGCAACGCGGCGATCACGGCTGCCTCCGGTACGCCGAAGGTGAAGCTGACGACCGGCACCGGGTTGGACAGCAACAGGTCGATCTTGTCCGACCAGTGGTCGTCGTCCTCGATGATCCCGGCTGTCACGACGTCGACGCCGTGCGCCTGGGCATCGGGTGCGATCGTGCGGGCGTAGTTGTGGAAGGCGTCCCGGTCAACCGGGTCGGGGTTGGGGGCGAACAGGTTGACGCCGAAGGCCACGCCGTCGGCGCGGACCTGCGCGATCTGCTCGGCCAGCGCGTCGGCGGTTCGGTAGCCGCCTGCAAGGAACCCGAGGCTGGTCGCTCGAGCGGCCGCGGTGACCAGCGCCGGCGTGGTGGGGCCGCCGGCCATCGGTGCGGCGAGAATTGGGGTGCTCACCCCGAGATCGAGCAGTGGCGCGAGCGTCATGTGTGTTCCTCCTGCGGGTTGGCACCGCTAGCCTGGTCGAGCCCCGTGGCGAGCCGAACCCCGGTCAGGGCCCCGCCGGTCGGCCCCGACGGCTGCAGATCGAGACCTGCAGCCGTCGTGTCAGACGGCGGCCGATACGTGCGGGCTGCGAGCGCCCAGCAGCGCCAGGCAGTTCGTCCAGAGCGCGCCGAGCTGGGAAGCGTTGTTGTAGAGCTTGGCGAACAGGACCTGGCCCTCAAGCTGTGCGACGACGGATCGCGCGGCTTCGCGGGTGTTGCTCACTGTGACCTCGCCATGCTCGAGAGCCTCGGTGATGACCGTATCGACCATCTCGACCTGGGCGTCGAAGATCTCCTGCAGGCGCTTGCGGACGGCTTCGGTCTGGTTGCTCATCTCCAGGGTGAGATTGCCGAACATGCAGCCGGAAACGGTTCCGCAGCTCCGCTGACCGGCCAGCTGTTCGGCCTCCGTCTCCTCGAAGAGCTGCCGCAGCCGCTGTAGTGGCTGCGCGTCGCTGTTGAGGATGCGGGTCCAGTCGCTCCGCTGGATGGCCCACTGCTCGTCGATCACGGCGAGCGCGAGAGCCTCCTTGGACTCGAAGAAGTGGTAGAAACTGCCCTTGGGTACCCCGGCCGTCTTGCAGATCTCGGCCACGCCCAGAGCCGAATAGCCGCGCAGCTCGAGGAGCGAGTGCGCAGCACCGAGAATTTTCTCTCTGGCATCACTTGTCCTTCCCATGTTGCCACTATACGACCGCTCGCCTATGTTGTACTAGACCGGTCGGCTAATTGTCGGTGAGTGCCCGTCTCGTACGAACGCGCCGACGCCGGCTGTGACGGTCCGGTTCCTGGCGCACGCCCAGTATCGCGCCCGGTGCGCCGGGAACCGCACCACCATCGCCCTGGCTCGGCCGGACGCAGCAGCTTGCTGCTGCGGTGGCTCACCAGTGCTTTTCGACCCCTGTTCCCGACGGCATCCGCCCGTGGGCGAGCGCCGCCTTTCCCTCCGCTCTGCACAGAGGAGTACTGACACCATGAGTGCTGACACCATGAACGACCCGATGCGCGAGGTGCTGGGCCGCTGGAAGGCCGCCTTCGACGGCCACCGGCTGGATGCCATGGCCGACCTTTTCGCGACCGACGCGCTCTTCCAGGGGTTCGGGCCCGAGGTCCTCTTCGGGCGCGACGCCGTACGCAGCTACTACGAGGCCGTAGCGGACGACCGCAGCGCCCACGTCGGGGATGTCCACAGCTACCGCATCGGCGAGCAGATTGCCGGAGGGTTCGCCGACGTCGTCTTCCGGGGTTCGAACGGGTGGCACGCCCCTGTGCACCTGTCTCTGGTCCTGCAGCGCGATGCCGACAGCTGGCGGATCCGTCAGTACCACGTCTCCCGGATCGCCACCGACCACTGAGGTGTCGGTGCGGCTCCACACCCGCCGGCCCGGCCGTCCGCCTGGCCGTGCCCGCTTTCCGCGGGCACGGTTCGCCGGGGAGTGCACCACCGTCCCTTCCGTGCTGCCCCGCACCGCCGGAGGCCGCAATCGAATGCAGAGAGAGGAAAGACCATGAAGGAGTTCCTGGTCGAGCTCACCACGACCGTCCCTGAGGGCACCGAGCAGGCCGAGGTCGACCGCCGCCGCACGGCCGAATCCGTCCGGGCCCGGGAGCTGGCTGCCGCGGGCCATCTCGTCAGGCTGTGGCGCCCGGTGGGTGAACTGCGGAGCATCGGTCTGTGGCGCGCCGCCGACGAGGTCGAGCTGTACGAGAAGGTGCTCGGCACGCTGCCCCTCTGGCCGTGGATGGCCTCGGTGGTCACCGTCGTCCAGCCGCATCCCAGCGATCCGGGCAAGGTCGGCGGCGCCGCCTGACTTTGCGTACTCCGTCCCGTATGCGGCTCCCCGTCGCCCGGCCGTCGTCGCGGCCCCAGGGCTGATTCCCGCTCTCCTGAGCGCAACCCGCCGGGTGCTCGCCGCTCTCTCCGGGCGCACCGCCCCGGGTGTCTGCGATCGCGCCCGAATTTCATTTTGACCCGTCCAGTCATAGATGACCGGTCGGCTAAAACTGCACATCCCGTTACTGAAGAAGGTCATCATGAGCAACCCGGTACAGAAGGTCGCGGTCATCACCGGCGCCTCGCAGGGCATCGGCGCCGGCCTGGTCGCCGCCTACCGCGAGCTGGGCTATGCCGTCGTCGCCACCTCGCGCAGGATTCCCGAGTCGCAGGACCCTGAGATCCTCACCGTCCAGGGCGACATCGCCGACCGTGCCACCGCCGAGCGCGTCATTGCCGCGGCCGTCGAGAGGTTCGGCCGCGTCGACACGCTGGTCAACAACGCCGGGATCTTCGTCGCGAAGCCCTTCACCGACTACACCGAGGACGACTACAACGCCGTGCGCGGCGTGAATCTGGACGGCTTCTTCCGGATCACCCAGCTCGCGGTCGAGCGGATGCTCGAGCACGGCGGCGGTCATATCGTGCAGATCACGAGCAGCCTGGGCGACCAGCCCGACTCCTGCGTGACCTCTGTACTCGCCTCGCTGACCAAGGGCGGCCTGCAGTCCGCAACCAAGGCGCTGGCCATCGAGTACGCTACCCGCGGCATCCGCAGCAACGCCGTCGCCCTGGGCACCATCAAGACCCCGATGCACCCCGAGGAGCACCACGAGTTCCTCGCCGACCTGCACCCGGTCGGCCGGATGGGTGAGGTGAGCGACATCGTCGACGCGGTGGTCTACCTCGAGAACGCGTCGTTCGTCACCGGCGTCATCCTCCCCGTCGACGGCGGCCAGACGGCCGGCCGCTGAGCCGGTGCGGTCCGCATGGTCCGCGGCAGGGGCGCCCGTCCCTCGTCCCTGCCGCGGACCGCACTCGGATCGGGGCCATCCCGTACTGGCCTCCCCGCCGACCGTTGAACCGTTCCCCGGCCCTTCCTGCAGGCTTCGCCACCACGTTTGGATCACCTTGTGAATGACTTCCACCCCCGCACATCCGTCGACTTCTGGTTCGACCCCGTATGCCCGTGGACGTGGCTGACCTCCCGCTGGATGCTGGAGGTCCGCGAGACCCGGCCGGTCGACATCACCTGGCATGTGATGAGCCTGGCCGTCCTCAACGAGGGCCGCCTCGACGAACTGCCCGAGCGCATCCGTCTTCTGATGAGGCAGGCATGGGCGCCGGTCCGCGTTCTGACCGCGGCCTCGCAGGATCATGGCCTGGAGGTGCTGGAGCCGCTGTACACCGCGCTGGGCACCCGGTTCCACCTGCAGGAGCAGCCCAGTACCCGCCCCACAATCGAAGCGGCGCTCCGCGACGTCGGACTGCCCGCGGACCTTGCTGACGCCGGCGACACGGACACCTATGACGAACTGGTGCGAGCCTCGCACCTCGAGGGCATCGCGCTGGTCGGCGAGGATGTCGGCAGTCCGATCATCGCCGTACCGGGTCCGGGCCCCGGCACCGACAAGGTGGCCTTCTTCGGCCCGGTCGTCACCCCTGCCCCCAAGGGCGAACAGGCCGCACAGCTGTGGGACGGCGCCCTCGCCGTCGTTTCCACGCCAGGCTTCTACGAGATCAAGCGCACCCGTACCGTCGGTCCGCTCTTCGACTGACCGTGCGGGTGCGCCATGCGTGGCCGTCACTGCCGGTACCGGTGAGGGATGCCCTGGCGAATCCGGACTCAGGCGCAGAAGACGGCCTCGACGTCCGGGAGTTCGGCGGGATCGTCCGCAGGGTTACCGTGCCCGGTCTGGAAATCGGCATCAGCGCCGACCGTGACGTGCTCCCTTGGGGCCTGACGCCCCCATGTCCGGGCCGCGCACGGCTGTCCATGAGGCCGGGCGGTAGCCAGTTCTGCGGGCCCATATCGACCGCCTTCCCGCCGTCCGCAAGGAAGAGTGCCTGTGCGGAGCAGCCCATGATTTTTCCGCCTCGCGCATGGGCCGTGGTGGGTCCGGACACGCTCCGGCTTCGAAGCTCCCGGCAGCGACGGTCAGCTGATTCGTCGTGCACACCGCGGTGTCGGCGACGAGCTGCCCGAACAACTGGGCGGCCGCACCGGTGCCGTCCTGCGGCAAGGTGGGCATGCAGCCGTGCCGTCATCGGCCGACGAATCGGCTCGCTGCGTCATCTCCTGCAGGACTGGGGCCCCGCCGCCGGTCGCCGGTCGGCGCGACGCATCAGCTGCCGGGTGTGGTGCTCGCGGGCTGCGACAGGGCGGCCTTCACGTGCCTGGTCTCCTCGCCGGCGAGGACTTCGAGCCGGTCGTTGGCCAGGGCGTCCATCGTCAGTTCGGCCACGGTGGAGGCCCCGACCTTCGGCGCGTCCGTCCAGGCGCTGAGATCCGTGTCGACGAAACCAGCATGCACCCCCACCACCAGGGTGCCCTGCGTGTGCAGGGCCTGCCGAAGGGCGTCCGTCAACGACCACTGCGCCGCCTTGGAGGCCGCGTAGCCGGGGAACTGCGGCTGGCCGAGCCAGGATGCCAGCGAGAGCATGTTCACCAGCGCCCCGCCGCCGTTCCGGGCCAGAACCGGGGCGAAGGCCCGGGAGGCGGCCCAGGTTCCGAAGTAGTTGACCTCCATCGCCTGGCGCGCACCGGCGAAGTCGCCTTCCAGGAGCCCGGTGCTCGCGCCCCCGATCCCCGCGTTGTTGATGACGATGGAGACGTCGTTCGCGGCCGCGGCGACCGTGGCGTGATCGGTGACGTCCAGCCGCAGCGGTACGAGTCCTGACCGGGACGGACGGCTCGGACAGCCGCATTCCGCACGACCCCGGCACGGCCGGGGCGGCATCGGATCCGGTCCGACGTTCATATACGGCTCGGATGCAGGCGCAAGATGCCGACTGCTCTCGGGCTAACACCTGGCTTTCTTTCTGCAATCCAGAGAGTTGGTACGCATCCCTGGGCCTGTTGAGGCTGCCCGGCGCTCAGCGCGGGGCGTCGCGGCCCGGGCTCGCGGGCCGCCGAACGGCAAGTCGTCACGCTGCAGTGTCCGGGTGCCCGGGCCGCGACGCCGAACGGTTCTCCCATGCCTGCTCCAGCGTCCGGCTGAACAGCTCGAAGGACTGCAGGCCGGTCACGCCGTACTGTCGATCCAGCACGAAGAACGGCACGCCGCCTGCCCCCAGTTCGGCGGCCTCCCGCTCGTCGGCCCGTACCTCCTTGGCGTACGCGTCGGCATCGGCGAGCACCTCGCGTGCCTCTGCCTCGTCCAGGCCCACTTCGGCCGCCAGGCTCACCAGGGTCTCCCTGTCGTAGATCGAGCGCTCGTCTGCGAAGTTCACCCGGAAGGCGAGATTCATCAGCTCGACCTGGAGGCCGCGGGCCTTGGCGAAGTGCAGCAGGCGGTGGAGGTCGAAGGTGTTTCCGTGGACGCGTGCGCCGACCCGGAAACCGAGCCCTTCGGCGTGCGCTTCGGACGCGGCGTACTCCTCTCTTGCGACCTGCTGCCCGCGGGTGCGCCCGTACTGGGCCGCGACAGCGTCGATGATCGGTGTTGTACCGTCCTCGGCCTTTGGGTTGAGTTCGAACGACCGGTGAACCACCTCGACGTGGTCACGGTGGTCGAAGGTTGCGAGGGCTCGCTCAAAACGTGCTTTGCCGATGTAGCACCAGGGGCAGGCGATATCGGTCCAGATCTCGACGCGCATGTGTTGGTGTCTCCAAGTCGCAGTGGGCCTTCCGGATGCGGAGACCGCGCCGGGTCGGCGACGGCGCCCGGTCCGTCCTGACCGAGGTGGGGTCGTGTTCCGACCACGGTGGGACAGGTCGCAAGGTCCTGTCGGACGGTCGGGGTCGGTCGAGAAATAATAGACGACCGACCGTCTATTGACAACGGAGGCCTGGCGGTCCGGTACGGGGTTCGCACGACCTCGGGGCGCGGTGACGTTCACCTCCCGAACGCCGATCCGGCGGCTGGACCCGATGGTGCACACCGACGGCCGCCGGAACACCGCCGGGAGGGCACTGGTCTCGACTGTTTCCCGCGCGAGCTTGACGCCCGCGTACCCGCCGCCGATGGGGACGACCCGTCGCTGACGCCCGTCCATGTTGTCTTGTCACGGCCCTGTCGGAACCGGCCTGAAGTACCCTTGCCGGCTCGTCCGCCCGATCTGCACCCCGTCATGTCATGGCCGCAGGTCCGGTGCACGGTCCAGGACCCCGACGTGCGGTCCTGTCATGGTGAAGACCTCTCTGCATCGGGGAGGCCTTGTCGGCGCCGCGGGGGCGGGCGGCGCCGACTTGGGCCCATGCCGGGGGAGTCCCTGGGTGGTCAGGCAGCCTTGAGCTGTGCGGCGATCTTGATGACGCGTTCGGCCTGGATGCGTGCGGCTGTGCGGGTGGTGCCGTCGACGGGGTTGTTGCCCTGGGCGTCGATGTGGGAGGTGCCGTAAGGGTTGCCGTCGACGAACTTGGCGGGGTCGGTGAAGCCGGGGGTGACGGTGATGCCGCCGAAGTGGTGGACGGAGTTGTAGAGGGCGAGCAGGGTGGATTCCTGGCCGGCGTGGGCGGTGGCGGTGGAAACGAAGCCGCTGTAGACCTTGTCGGCGAGCTTGCCCTGGGCCCAGAGGCCGCCGAGGGTGTCGATGAACTGCTTGAGTTGCGAGGAGACGTTGCCGAAGCGGGTGGGGGTGCCGAAGATGACGGCATCGGCCCACTCGACGTCGTCGGGTGTGGCAAGGGGGATGTCGACGGTGGCGGCGTGGTTGGCGGCCCAGGCGGGGTTGGAGTCGATAGCGGCCTGGGGGGCCAGTTCGGCGGCCTTGAGCAGGCGGACCTCGGCGCCGGCCTTGATGCCGGCGTCGTGGAGTTCCTTGGCGATCTCGGTGATGGTGCCGGTCGAGGAGTAGTAGACGATTGCGAGCTTCACGGGGGTGGCCACGGGGCCCTCCGATTCGTTGCTGGGTGCTTGGAAGGAAGTGGTCGACCGGACTAGCCGACCGGTCGCCTATTTGGAAAGGTAGACGACTGGTCTAGAACTGTCAAAGCTGTGTGTGGTGCCGCTTGCGTCGATCCCCCGAGGTCCGGTCGCGCCTCGGGGCGGGGCCGGGCCGAAGTTGCGCGATAAGGCGGGCTCAGGAGTGCTGGCGTCGCAGATGTGCAGGGGACCGCGTACCCGCCTGTGCACTAGAGAAGTCCGTACGCCGACATGAACATGAAGAGGCACGGCCGCGATGCGGTCAGAGGGAGCCGATGGCGTGCTGGAGGGCGAGACTCGAGAGAGACACCGTGGCCCAAAGACAGGCGCCCAGGAAGAAGGGGGCGAGGACCGGTGCGGCGCAGGCCTGCGAAGTCGGTGGACAGGCCGATCCCGGCGAGCTCCGACGGCAATGAGGAAGACCGAGAACCATCTCTCCACACCCCGGCTTGACCTTCACATCGGTGTTAGGGCGTGTTCCAGGTTCGGATCATGTGGGGCGGAGACTCCGGAGCCAGATGATCGATCCGCGTAGGTGGAGTCCGGCGAGGTAGCTGGTAGGAGTCTTGTCGTAGCGGGTGGCCAGCCCTCGCCATTCCTTGATCTTGTTGATGCCGCGCTCGACGGTGTTCCTCTCCTTGTAAAGCTCGGCGTCGTGGGAGAGGGGGCGGCCGCCCTTCGAGCCTCGCTTCTTGCGGTGGGCGGCCTGGTCCTTCTTCTCCGGGATCACCGCCTGGATCCGGCGTTTACGCAGGTAGGAGCGGTTCGCGCGGGAGGAATACGCCTTATCGGCGGCGACGGCCCGGGGGCGGGTGCGGGGCCGACCGACCGGCCCACGGATCCTGACTCGGTCGAGGACCGCGGCGAAACGCGGACTGTCGGCCGCCTGTCCCGGCGTCACCACGAACGACAGCGGGCGGCACCGCCGGTCGGTGGCCAGGTGCGTCTTGACCGTCAGCCCGCCCCGCGAGCGCCCCAACGCGGCAGCTTTCAGGCGGGCCTTGTGGCGGCGGCGTATCCGTCGTCGTTCGGCACGTAACGCTTCCTCGACCGGGTCGCCTTCGGCCGTCACCTGGGCGGATTGTCCCTTTGCTGGAGCCCCTTTTCCTCCTCGGCGGCTTTCACCAGTTCCTCCAGGAGCCCGGGTTCGACGGCCATGCCGGCCGCGTGGTGATGCGCGCGTGCGACGGTGGAATCGACGCTGACCAGGTCCAGATCGGCCTGTCCTCGCCGGGCCGCCTCGGCGATCATCCGCTCCATCAGCGTCTCGAAGGTGCCCGCAAGGGCCCACTTCTGGAAGCGGCCGTAGACGGTGGACCAGGACCCGTAGCGTTCGGGGATGTCGCGCCACGGGCTCCCGGTCCGGAACCTCCACATCACCGCGTTCAACTGTTTACGCAGGTCAGGGATCGGTCCACTCACGCCGAGCGGCAGGTGCGGCTCGAACAACTCCCACTCTGCATCCGTCAGATCGCCTCGCGTCACCCCGGATGTCTACCGTCCCGAGCCACTCCGGCGGAGCGATTTGACCCAACAGTGATCTGAACCTGGAACACGCCCTAGTCCCTAGCGTGACCATCATGTCTGAATCTGCAGCCATCGATGTCCAGGGAGACAAGCCGTCGCGGTGGGCCACGCATCCCGGCCTGCGACGCGCCTTCAGCACGGGACGGATGACCCTCGGGGTGATCACCCCGCTGGAGGGGTTCAGCGGCCCGGTGCCGGCCCTCGCCGAACACGTCGCCCGGATCCAGCAGGCCGAGCGCGCGGGCTTCGCTTCCGTGTGGGTACGTGACGTACCCCTGCTCGACCTGAGCTTCGGCGATGCCGGGCAGGTCTTCGACACCTGGACCTACCTCGGCTATCTCGCGGCCACGACCGAGCGGATCAGCCTGGGCACCTCCAGCGTCGTACTGCCGCTGCGCCACCCGCTCGACACCGCCAAGGCCGCCGCCAGCCTCGATCACCTCTCGGGCGGGCGGCTCCTGCTGGGTGTGGCCACCGGGGACCGGCCCGTCGAGTTTCCCGCCTACGGCGTCGACTACGACAGCCGGGGCGAGCGGTTCCGCGAAGCACTCTCCTACCTGCGCGCGGTGACCGAGCGCCGCTTCCCCACCGTGTCCTCGCCGTTGGGCGAGATGAACGGCACTGATCTGCTGCCCAAGCCCACGCACGGGCGGCTGCCCGTCTTCATGACCGGCCGGGGCCGGCAGGAGATCGAGTGGATCGCCGAGCACACCGATGGGTGGCTGTTCTACACGCTGCCGCTGGAGCAGCAGGCGCTGAACGTCAAGCGATGGCGCCGGCTCACCCGCCGCGATGAGGGAACCCTCAAGCCCTTCGCTCAGGCCACGTACCTCGATCTGGCCGAGGACCCCGTGGCCGCACCGCGGCCGATCCACCAGGGCATCAGCGTCGGCCGCGAGCCCCTGCTGGAACTGTTGCACGTGTGGCAGGGCATCGGCATCGACCAGCTGATGATCAACTTCAAGCAGAGCCGCCGGCCCGTCGGTGAGGTCATCGACGAACTCGCCGAGTACGTACTGCCCCATTTCCCGCCCGGCGGCTTGCCGGACTCCGCCACCGACGTCGCATGACCCCGCACGGCAGCCCGCACCAGGACACATCAGGAACCGATCCCGGACCTGGCCGAGCCGCCCGAGGCCGTGTTCGCCATCGACAACCTGAGTGCGCTCGGCGCACTGGACGCCATCCGCGCGCGCGGACTGCGGGTGCCGGACGACATGGCGCTCGCCGCGTTCGACGACATCCCGTGGTTCGTGCACACCGATCCGCCGATCACCGCGACGCCCAGCGCACGGGCGAGCTGGGGCGCGCCGCCGTGCGCGCGCTGGTCGACCGCATCGAGGGGCGGCTCCCCGAGTCCGTCACCCTCCCCGCCCGTCTCGTCGTACGCCGCTCGTGCGGCGAGCCGCCTGCACAAGCCCCCGCTGTGCAGTCCCCCGTAGAAAGGAGCCAGTCGTGAGCAACCCGGACGAGTTGCTGTGCATCGAAGGCATACGCAAGACCTTTCCCGGCGTGGTCGCGCTCGACGGCGTCGACTTCGATCTGCGCCGGGGCGAGGTGCACGTACTGCTCGGTGAGAACGGCGCGGGCAAGAGCACCCTCATCAAGATGCTCTCCGGCGCCTACCGTCCCGATGCCGGGCGGATCCTGGTAGGCGGCGAGGAGGTGCGCATCCACGGTGCGCAGGACTCCGAGCGCCTTGGTAGTGCCCTGTGGCGAAGGGATGCTGCTGCCCCAGTGTGCCGCGGTGGTGCGGTAGGTGATCAGCGTTGTCCGGGGGCGGTCAGCGTCTCGATGCGCCCGATGAGATTGTCGATGGCCTCCCGGTATCTCGCCAGCGAGGCGGTGCCAGCGCCTTGTTGGACAGATTCTGACTGCGGGTCAGGGGCCGGTTGCGGGCGGCCTTGTAGCCGGTGGTCACCGCCGGGTCGGCGTCTGGGCCGCTGTCATCGAGGCCGACGAAGCCCATTTTGGAAGAGGGTGTACGCGTTGGGCGCCAGGTTCATGGCCGTACCGGGATGGCCGTTGCCGACCTTCTGTACGGCGTCCGCGGCCAGGATGCGGGCGGTGTCCACGGCCCGCTGGTCCAACTCGGTCCACTCGAAGTCCGATACGGACAGTCGTGTGCTCACTTCTGGGCAGAGCTCCCTGCTCGGTGTCGTGTCGCGCGGCGGTTCGGTCCAGGTGAGACCGGTTACGCCTGAGTCTCGGGGCGGCCCGGCTCGGCTGCCGCTCTGGCCGTGGATGGCCTCGGTGGTGACGGTCCTGGAGTCCCACCCCAACGACCCGGGCAGGACTGCCGTCACCGCCTGATCGCACGGGCCCGACGGGCCTCGTCGCTCCCGCCGCAACCGCGGCACCCGGTCTTGAATCATCTGGACCGGTCGTCCAGTGCCGCTCGCGGTTCTGCGCCGGCAGGTCACCGCGCCCAAGCCCGGCTGGCCAGACCGGGCGCCCCTGACTGGAGACACAGGATCTGCATTCTTGACCCGGACGACTCAACGTCCGTGGACACCAATCCCGCACCTCAAGCGCGAAGAGCACGTCCTGCAGTCACGAAATCACGACGCAGTGTCTGATCCCCGAGCCTGCAGATATGGACGGCTGCCTGCCCTCCACGGCAGGTCCACCACGGCCTTGCCATCAACGGCCGACCGACCAGTGCGGACGGGGCCTCATCCCGGTCAGCCTTCGGCCGGCAGTCCGGCCGCGAAGTCGGCGAACCAATCCAGCATGCCAGGGTGGGTGATCGCCCCCTCGGCCCTCACCTCGGCCGCCGAGGCGCCCTGCAGGATGCGCTTGACGGGGACCTCCAGCTTCTTCCCGGTCAGGGTCCGCGGCACGGCCGCTATCTCGATGACGGCGTCCGGGACGTGACGGGGCGAGAGCTTCTGCCTGATTGTCGCCTTGATCGTCCGCTGCAGCTCCTCGTCGCACTCCGTTCCCTCGGCGGGAACCACGAACAGCGGCATGTAGTACCGGCCGTCCGGCAGTTCGGCGCCGATGACGAGGCTGTCGGCGATCTGCGGGAGGTTCTCGATGGCCGAGTAGAGGTCGGCGGATCCCATCCGGACGCCCATTCGGTTGAGCGTCGCATCGGAACGTCCGGCCACGACGACCGACAGGTCCGGCCCCACCGTGACCCAGTCTCCATGGCGCCAGACCCCCGGGTAGACGTCGAAGTAACTCGCCAGATAGCGCTCGTTGCCGGGGTCGTTGACGAAGTACAACGGCATTGACGGCAGCGGCGCGGTCACCACGAGCTCCCCCTGCCGCCCGACGACGGGACGTCCGGAGGGGTCCCACGCGGCGAGAGCGACACCGAGCGCGGGACACTGGATCCGGCCGGATCTCACGGGCAGCAGCGGTGAGCCGCCGGCGAGCACGGAGCACACGTCCGTTCCTCCGCAGATCGACTGCAGCCAGGCGTCGTCGATGAGACGGCGGTACACCCACTGCCAGGTGCTCTCGGGAAGTGACGAGCCGGTCTGCAGGACGGACCGTACCGCGCTCAGATCCATCTCGGACGCCGGGTGGGCGTCCGCTTTCTCCCCGGCCACGAGATAGGAAGCGCCCACACCGACCATCGTCGCGCGGGTCTGCGCGGCGACCCTCCAGACGCCGTTGACGTCGGGATGGGTGGGGCTGCCGTCGTACAGGACGAGGGTGGCCCCGTGCAGCAGACCCCCGACCATGAAGTTCCACACCATCCAGCTGGTGGAGGTGTGGAAGAAGTACCGGTCGTCGCTCCGCAGGTCGGCACCGAGGCCCAGGGCCTTGAGCAGCTCCACCACGATGCCGCCGTGGCCTTGCGCGATGCCCTTGGGCAGGCCTGTGGTGCCCGATGACCACAGGATCCACAGCGGATGGTCGAAGGGGACGTCGGCGAAGCGGAGTTCCGCCTCCTTGCCGAGCAGCGCGGACCAGGCGTGCTGCTCCACGTCCGGCCTCGGCGACCACGGCGAAGCCGTGGACGAGGAGGAGAGGTGGCCGACCGCGACGAGATGCCGGACGCTGGGCAGTCCGTCCACGATCTCCGCGACCGCCTCGCGCCGGTCGAGCTCCTTGCCCCCGTAGCGGTAGCCGTCGGCGGCCACCAGAACCGTCGGCTCGGCCTGTCGCAGCCGCGTGACCACGCTGGGCGTACCGAACTCCGGGGCGCACACCGTCCACACCGCGCCGACCGCGGCACTGGCCAGCAACGCGACCACGGCGTGCGAGGTGTTCGGCAGATAGCCGGCCACCCGGTCCTCCGGCCCCACGCCCATGTCACGCAACGCCGCGGACATGGCCGCGACGTCGTGTCGCAGCCGCTCCCACGACGTCTCCGCTGCAACGCCGCTTTCGGACACCTCGATCAGGGCCGGACGCGCATCGGTGGCCTGGGCGAGGCACCGCTCGGCGAAGTTCAGCCGTGCTCCCGGGAACCAGGACGCGCCGGGCATCTTCGGGTCGGCCAGCACCTCGTCGTAGCCGCTGACGGCGTCGAGGCCGTAGAACTCCCACACCGCCGACCAGAACCCGGTCAGGTCGGTGGTGCTCCACCGCCACAGCCCGGCGTAGTCGGAGAAGGACAGTCCCCGGGTCTCGCTCAGCCAGCGCATGAAGCCGGCGACGTTGGAGTTCTCAGCCTTCGAGATGCTGGGGGACCACAGCAGGTCGGGGTCGGTGCTCATCAGCCCTCCAGGGGCGGGGTCGTGCGGGTGGGAAGGAATGTGGGGCCCGGCTCGACGGGGCGCCGGCTTCTGCGGCGGCTCACGCCCGGGGTACACGGCTCCCTCCTGCCTGAGAAGGCGAGGAGGGAGGGCGCGTGGTGTCTTCGGGCGGAGCCGTGCCGCCGGCAAGGGCTCAGCCGAGTTCGCGGACGAACTCCTCGGCCCTGGGCCATTCTCCGTAGCCGGAGGCGGGGTTGAGGTGTCCGACCGCGCCGAGGTCCACCAGGCGGTTGCCCCAGGCGCGGGCGAGCTCGGTGACGCGGTCGAAGGCGGCCAGGGGGTCGTTGGTGCTCGCCGCAACGATGCTGGGGAAGGGCAGAGGGCTCCGGGGCGTGGGCGTCCAGCCGTTCTCGCGCAGGACCTCCGGGGAGGGATAACCCTCCGGGAGCGGCGTTTCGAAGTCCGGGGGCGTGGCGAGCAGCGCGCCCTTGACCGGACGCCGGTGCTGTCGCGCCCAGTGCACGGTGGTCATGACACCGGCGCTGTGGGCGACCAGGACGACCGGACCCGAGATCTCCGAGAGCGTCTTGTCCAGGGCGGCGACCTGGGCGTCGCGGTTGAGTCTTCCTTCCTGTAGGGGCGGGAGGATGCGGGCGTCGGCGAGCTTGCCGGCGAGGATGGTCTGCCAGTGCTCCGTCACGTGATCGCGCATTCCGGGCACGATCACGACGGTCGACGGTGCGGTGGGGCTCATGACTGCGGCTCCGGGGTTGTGAGCACCACGCCGGGGAGCAGCCCCAGGCGGTGCAGGTCCTTTTCGTAGGAGAGCTTGCCGACGACGAAGGCCATGCCGCTCAGGACCGCGACCAGCGGGACCAGCTGCAGTGCCCCGCGCAGGCCCAGGTCGTCGGCCAGCATGCCCGTCACCGCGGGCCCCGGGGCCAGCCCGAGCAGGCTGTTGGCCAGGGTGAGCGTGGCCATGGCCGTCGCCGCGATGGCGGCGGGGGTGAGGTTGGCCACCATGGCGGCCGCCGGGCCGGCCGTGCCGCAGGCCACCAGGGTGCCGGCGCCGATCAGTACGAGCTGCACCGGGCCGGTAGGAAGCCGGAAGCCGACCATCAGCAGAACGAGTGAGGCGAGACTGCAGGAGATCGCGACGGTCCACTTCCGGGCCGCCAGGTTCCGGCTGAGGCGGTCGGCGGCGATTCCGCACAGGATCATGCCGGTGCCACTGAGCAGCGCGAGGACTCCTGCGGCCAGCCCCGCTTTGGCGGGGGCCATCGAGTAGTAGCGGTTGAAGAAGCTGGGCATCCAGGCGAGCATGGCCATCGCGATGAACATCTGCAGTCCGCTGCCGATGTAGGCGCAGACCACGGAGACGGACGAGAACAACCTCGGCAGCAGGGTCCGCAAGGGGGCCCGCTCACCGGCCTTGGTGCTGTGCTTGTTGGAGGCCGTCCCCAGCCTCTTCTCGGTGACCACGAGGCCGTAGACCGTGGCCAGGACCAGTCCGAAGATTCCCATCGCGCTGAAGGCCCAGCGCCAGCCGTGTTCCTGGGCGATGACACCGCCGGCCGACACACCCAGCACGGATCCGAAGGACCCTCCCGCGATGAACGCTGCGGAGAGCGTGGCCCGCAGGCGGATGGGGAAGACGCTGAGGACGACCGCGATGCCGACGCTGCCGTAGGCCGCCTCTCCGACGCCGACTATGAACCGGGCCGCGAACATCTCACCGAAGCTCGCGGAGACGGCGCATCCCAGGGTCGCCAGGCTCCACACCACCGCGGAGAGGACCAGGCTCCTCACCCTGCCCCAGCGGTCGGCCACGAGCGACAGGGGGAAGGTGAGCAGGCCCACCATCAGTGCCACGATGCTGCTCAGCGAGCCCAGCTGACCGTCCGAGAGCAGCCATTCGGCCTTCAGTAGCGGGAAGACCGAGTTGAGGACCTGCCGCGACATGTAGTCGGACAGCAAAAGCCCGAAACTAAGTGCGAACACCAGCCATGCATAGCCGCGTGACACGGCCTGCGCGGCGGGGGAGATCTCAGGCACGGCCGTGTCGGCAGTGTGCAGTCCCATGGGCGTCACCTTTCTCGTCACTGGACGGCAGCTCAGAAGGGTCTGTCACCGACGATTCCCGCGCGCTCCATCTTGCGGACGGCGGGCCAGTAGTCCTGGACGGCGTAGTGCTGTGTGGAGCGGTTGTCCCAGATGGCGAAGCTGTTCTTCTGCCAGCGCCAGCGCACCTGGTACTCGGGGACGGCCGCCTGGCTGATCAGGTAGTTCAGGAGGTTGCTTGCCCCGGGCGCGTAGTCCTGGCCGAAGCGCACGTGCTCGGGCCGGTGGTAGTTGACGAAGTGCGTGGTGAAGCTGTTGACGAAGAGGATCTGTTCACCGGTCTCCGGGTGGGTGCGCACCACGGGGTGCTCGGCGTCCGGATACCGGGCCTTGAGCGCGTGCCGCTCCTCCGTGGGAAGGACGGCACCGAAGGTCGCCTCGATGCTGTGCCGTGCACGGAGGTCGGCGATCTGCGTCCTGATGTGCTTGGGCAGCCGGCGGTAGGCCTCCGCCATGTTGATCCAGATGGTGTCACCGCCCACCGGGGGTGTCTCGATGCAGCGCAGTACGGCACCCATGGGCGGGCACTCGCGCCAGGTCGCGTCGCAGTGGAGCGCGTTCTCGTAGTGCTCGGGTTTGCTGTCCAGGTCCTTGTAGATGCGGACCAGCCCTGGGTGGTCGGGGTCGCTGCCGAGCACCGGGTGGTCCTCCAGCGGGCCGAAGCGCGAGGCGAAGGCGATGTGTTCGGCTCGCGTGATGTTCTGGTCCCGCAGGAAAAGGACCTTGTACTTCAGCAGCAGCTGCTTGATCTCGGCGAACAGGTCGTCGTCGCGCGAGGCGTCGCCGAGGTTCAAACCGGACAGTTCGGCGCCGATGGTACAGGTCAGCGGCTCAACGGTGATCGAGGGGCGCAGGACGCCCGAGCGCACCAGGACGGGTGCGTCCTCCCTCGGTTGGACGGTCTGGGACATGGTGTTCACTCCTGGGGGGCTTGTGGGCGAGTGTGCTCACAGGACGAAGACGGAAGATCCCGTGGTTTGTCCGGCTTCCAGATCGCGATGCGCCTGGACCGCGTCCTGCAGGGTGTAGCGCTGATTGATCTGGATCTTGATGCGTCCGGAGGCGACGTGCCCGAACAGTTCGCCGGCCAGGGCGTCGCGCTCAGATCTTGGTGTCGCGCAGCATGAAGCCGCGCCGGCCGGGGCGGCGGTTGGGCACCATGCCGAGCTGGGCCAGGGTCTCGTCGGCGTCCGAGTACCATTCGCCGATCTTGTAGATCTTCTTCGCTTCCTGCCCGGTGGCGATCTCACGGCCGAGCGCGTTGGCGACCTGAACCATCTGCTCGACCTGCTTCACGGAGGACATCCGCTCGCCCTTGCGCCGCCACAGGTTGTCCTCGTTGCCCACCCGCACGTGCGCGCCCAGGGCGATGCCGATCGCGTTCATCGGCGCCACCGCGCGCATCGAGGCCTCGATCGTGAGCACCGCGCCGTCCGGGACACGGCGGATGAATTCGACCAGGTCCGCCGGGTGCCGCCCGGCGAACCCGCCACCGATCGCGACGTAGTTGAGCACCAGCGGTCCGTTGTAGATGCCCTTGCGGATCAGTCGCTCGACGGTCTCGAGCTGTGCCATGTTGGCGAGTTGGAAGTGCGGCTGGATGCCGTTGGCACGGAGCCGCTCGAGGTGCTCGAGGTAGAAGTCCGGCCCGGCCTCGACGACCATGTCGCGATAGGCCTTGTACATGGCCGGCTTCGCGATGGAGGTGCCCTCGATGTCCTCGTCGTCGAAGAGCTCGACGATGTTCATCTGGTTGGTGCCGATCGCGATCGTCACCTGGTCCGGCCGGGGGTTGATCTCGGCCAGCATGTGGCGGGTGTCGTAGCTCAGCCACTTGGCATCGGAGCCCTCGTCCTCGGGGGCGAAGGAGATCGACCCACCGATCTGCAGGACCATGTCCGGCACGGCCTCACGCAGCCGGGCCATCAGCTCGTTGAACATGGACATGCGCTTGGAGCCGTGACCGTCCAGCTCGCGCACGTGAATGTGCAGCACCGTGGCGCCGGCGTTGTAACAGTCGACCGCCGCCTGCACGTGCTCATCCATGGTGAGCGGAAGGTCGTCGGCGTCACCGGGCAGCCATTCCGGTCCGTAGGGGGCGGCCTGGATGACCAGCTTCTCCTGGTTCTCCGGGTACAGAGAGTCGTCGAGGAAGTGCATGGTCCATCTCCTTTGTAGGATGGCGATCACACGGGTGTCTTGCATCGATGCCTGCGGCGCAAGGGCTGGGGTCTGGCGGGATCGGCAGGGGGTTCTCAGCCCCACCGGGTGGCTCGGCATACAACCAGCGGGTCGGCGAGGGGGCGTGAAGCTGCAAGCAGGGTTCCTGCTCGCCGTTGTGGGGCCTGTGAGCTCCCTTGCGGTGATGCAACGTTAAGCGTCGGTTAACCGGGACGCTGCACCTGAGGTGACAAGTGAATTGTCAATTGGGGACAGGCACCCATCGTGGTGATCACGCTGGTGGGTACCAGTACTGCTTGAACGCCGCAGCTTATTCAGGCAGCCGGTCACGGCCTCCTCGCAGGTCCCTTTGTCCTGGGCCACGAGGTGCGGGGGTGGGCGGCGCGGCAGGTCGCGGGTCGTGTGCGACCGGTTGATCGTTCCCTGACGGCCGTGGTGGAGCCGTGGCCGGCCTGGCGGAGATCTTGAGTTCGCGCGGCCATGAAGCCGCGCCGGCAAGAACGGCGACGGCGGTTCGGCGCGATGCCGAGCCGGGCTGCCGGTGTCCCGGGTACTGCTCGTTCGTGGTGACCGGGAGGGCGCCGCGGCCACCGGTAGCCGCTTCGGTCCGCGGGACCGGTCGGAACGACCCGCTTCTCCTGGCTCTCGGTCGCGGGCGTTGTCGAGCCGGGTTCCTTGATCAGGTCGAACCGGTTCGGCTCCGGCGTGATTGACGGATCTTCATCGGTCTTCCGGCCGGAGGCGACAGTGGACCCGCCCCCTTGAGGACATCCCTCTCCGTCGACGCCGCCCGGTCTGCCCGGGGTCGGGCCGGGGCAGGGGTCGGCGGCCGCACGCGATGGTGGGGAATCATTCCTCGACGAGGTATTGCTGCCTGGCTTGGCGGACGCGCCAGTCCCTCGCGCTGCACCCGAACCGCTCGCGGAACCAGCGCGAGAAGGCACTCGGTGCGGAGAATCCCAGCAGGCCGGAGATCTCCGTCAGCGAGCGGCGCGGGTTGGCCATGAGCTGCTGCGCCAACTGAACGCGTGTTGCGTTCAGGAGGGAGGAGAACGTCTTGCCGGACGCCGCCAGATGCCGGTGGACGGTTCGACGGTCGACGCCGAGGCTGCAGGCGACCTGCTCGATCGAACAGCGTCCGGTCGGCAGCAGGACGCCGATCAGCTCCTGCACGCGGTCCGGCACGGTCGTGTCCCTCGAGACCGCGATGGACTCGAAATACTGCCGGACGTAAGTCCGGAGCAGCGGGTCCGACATCGGGTTAGGAACATTGAGATCGCTTCCGTAGAAAACGATCCCGTTGAATTCGCGATCGAATTCCACCACGGGGCCGAAGATGCGCCGGTGGGTGGTGAGGTCCACTGGGGCGTCGTGCGTGAAACACACGGACAGCGCCTGCCACCGGGCACCGAGGAAGTTGCGGAGTACCTGATGGAAGACGCCCACGGCCAGCTCTATGGACTGGCGGGCCGCCACCGCCTGGACTGGTTCCAGGCTCATCTTGAGGGTGGCCAGACCGCTCGCCTCGGACAGCAGGGCATGGAGCATCTCGTTGTACATGTGCTCATGGCGGACCAGCAGCTCGATCGCACTGCGGACATCGGGCTCTTCGCGAATGACGAGGCTGATCGGGCCGAGATTGGAGAAGCGCCGCCGTTCGGCAAGCAGCAGCCCGAAGTCCTCCCGGCGTGCGGCCGCCGCCGAGAGTTCGAGCAGGTGGATCACGGCCTCGCCGGAGATCCACCTGTCCTGGACCGCGAGGCCGGCAGCATCCAGGCCCACGCGCTTCATCAGGGCTCGCGGATCGATGCCGAGCGACTGGCTGAGCTCGACGTAGCTGCTGAGGCTCGCGTTGCGGACAAGACGCTTCATAGTCGCACTCCCGGGCTCTGTCCCCGATTGATAAGTTAAATGTCGCGTGAAGTCAAGCGATGCGCCACATAGTGACCTAGCGTTGCACCACCCGCGATGGGGTTCACCGCCCGGCATTCGAAGCCCCGGCCGATCGAGAAAACGACGGACAACACCATGGCAAATCATCTGATTGTTGGCCAGACCGGAAAAAGAGGTACGGAGTCCCTGGCTGGCGAGCGATCTACTGCGAGTCCTCCATGACGAGCATGAGCGATGTGCTTCACCATCCCTGTACCGGGCCGGCCGTGTGGCAGGGCCCGTCCCTGGCAGGCTCACAGGAGTGAATCCTGCGACTGTCGCCGGCGCAGATCGACGAACTCGAGGCCGCTCTGCGCGCGCTCCGGGAGCGCGATACCCCTTGCTGAAGGTGACGGCAGTCTGCGGTAAAACCGCTGCTACCTGGAGTCCGCACAGCACTTTCCCGACGCCCCACGTCTTGAGTCGGCCGACGTCGAACTCTTCGACCTCATCGACGAACTCGCAGCGTCCCCGGACCTGCGGCTGGACACCGACTTCGGTGCCGGCGATGTACTGCTGGTCAACAACCACGCGGTTCGGCACTCCCGCACCGCGTACGAAGACTTCGCCGATCCCGCACTGAAGCGCCATGTCCTGCGCCTGTGGCTGACCCTTGCGACAAGGGCGCGTCCTTTCCGCCGGGCTTCTGGGGAGATCTCCACGGCACCGGAGGTGGCTCCGGTCCCGCGAGAGATCGAGGAGGTGCTTTACGAGCATCCAGCTGTCGGTGAGTCCGCAGTCGTCGGTGTGCCCCACAAGACCCACGGGGAGGAGGTCGCAGCCGTCGTGGCCCTCCGGGAGGGCGCGCAGACCACGGCCGAGGACATACGCGGATTCGTCAGGGAACGGGTGGCCGCCTACGAGTACCCGAGGATCGTCACGTTCACGGACGCACTTCCCAAGGGGGCGACCGGCAAGATCCTCAAGCGTGAGATCACCGTCACCGACCACGCGGCCACGGACTGAGCGGTCCCGCTCCCGCGGCTGCGGAAGCCGGAAGGGTCCGGCTTCCGCAGCCGCCCGGCAGGGGCGCAGGTTCAGCTGCCGGATCTGCACGCACTGGAACTGCTCGTCGCAGTGGCGGAGACGGGCAGCCTCAGCCAGGCGGCGGCCCGGTTCGACATCAGCCAGCCGTCCGCCAGTGCACGGATGATGACGCTGGAGCGACGACTGGGAGTGAAACTGCTGGTGCGCTCCACCAGGGGTTCACGGCTGACCCCGGCCACAAGGTGATCGAAGGCATCCGGCACAACGGCTTCGGCCTCGGCTTTGTGGAGGGCCCCTGGGTGCCGCGGGACGTTCAGTCCACCGTGGTGGGACGGGACCGGTTGGTCGTGGTGGTGGGCCCGGATCATCTGTGGGCGCGCCGCCGCGGCCCGATCGGTGGGGCTGAGTTGGCGGCCACCCCACTGGTGCTGCGCGAACGCGGCTCCGGGACTTGTGCGACGTTGGAAGCCGCACTGAAGACGTATGGCTCAGTCGCGATCCCGTTCTGGAGCTGGGGGCGACCGCACCGCTGCGCTGCGGCGAGCGGACTCGGCCCTGCGGTGCCGTCGGCCATGGCCGTGCAGGAAGACCTGCGGGAAGAGCGGCTTGTGGCCGTGACGACCGATCCGAGCCTACAACTGGAAAGGTTCTGCGAGCCATATGGCTGCGCGGGCAGGAATTGCCGCAGTCGGCATCGCAGTTGCTCACACTGGTTCGCCGCGGCGCCGGCCGTCCGGGCGACCGCGTCCGGAAGCAGACGGACGGCAGCTGAGCGAACTTGTGCAGACCTGAAGGAGCTCACCCTGCACTGGCCGGCGGTGCACATCATTTCGGTCTGACGGACGAACGCCACCCTGCCTGCGGTGCATCGCCGGCGCAGGCCCGCGCCAACGGCCCGGCGGGAGGCGCTTCGGCCGCAACAGCGCGCCGGTCAGGGACCAGAGTGTGTACCGAAGGACAGGCGAGGGGTGCGTTGCGAGACAGCGCCCCCGGCTCGCCACATCACACTCTGCCCCTGAGAGGTTCGCCCTTCTGCCCGCGCCTTGCGGGCACTGAGAGGTCAGCCGCCGTTGCTGCGTCGCTGCTCGAACGACTTGAACTCCTCGGCGAGGACCGGAACGCCGACATTGCAGGCGTGAATGCCGAGGGTACTGGTCAGCTTGAGCACCTCGAGGATCTCTTCCCGGGTCACGCCGAGCTCCAGAGCGGCTCGGATATGGCGGCGGACCCCGGGGGAATACATATGGGTGCAGGCGGCATCCACAGCGATGCACAGCAGTTGAACGACTTTCGGGTCGAGTATCCCGCCGCTGTACGGCATCATCGCCATCTTCATGAACTGTTCGGTCCACGCGGGATCCCATTCGTGCAACTGATCCCACATCGGATTCCAGCTGCCGTTCTCGCGCATCTGGTCGACTGTCGAAGAACTCGCCATGGTGTGCCTTCCGTGATCGCTGACCAGTCTGGGTTGACGCCATGCGGAACTCTTGGGCGGCGCCAAGGTCGATGACCGCGTGCAACGGTCCGCCGTTTCTCTACGGGGTGATGAAGGCAACAGTAGGGCCGCAGACGCCCTCCCACTTACCCTCAGAGGACGCGTGAGTTGTCACTTCGGGACGCCCCTGGTGACAGCAAGAGCATCGGCCGAGGGTCCAGACCTGCTGTGGCGCAAGCACGGCTGGCCCGGCGGCGCCGCGAGGCGGTGTGAGGTGAGCGCACGGGCAGGTGCCTCGTCTCCGATCTTCCGAGTCCTCGCAGCGGGCGGAAACACTTCGATTCTGTGGTGCCCAAGTGGTGCACGCTCCGCTTCTACGGGGACGCACCATTGCATGATCATGGAAAGAGCTTGGGTGCAGATCTTTTGAGGGTGTCTGGCACGAGCGTGACCTGCGGGTTCGTGATCCAGCACGGCTACGCCGTGTCAGTTACGCCCGGCCGTACGGCGCCGACGCGGACCAACGGGTGCTGTGAGAGACAGACGGGCAGGTCGGCCGCGATGGGCTCCGTGGGACGATGGACTCGATCCGTACAAAACCGCAGGTGGGCCAGACCCTCAAAAGATCTGCACCCATCGAGCATCGTGAACTCCTCCCTGCGCGCCCAGCTGGTCATGGACGCCATCAGGCACGCCGTCGACTGCGACTTCCAGATCGCCTCGAACCTGATGGGCGAGATCCTCCGGAACAGCAACGGGCAGCAGATGTACGGGGTGTGCTGCGGTCTGGCGGACGCCGCCCGCCAGACCCTCGTGCGTCTCTACGGACACCAGGGCCCCGAGACGATGTGGGCCCTGGCCCCATCAGACCCGGCCGACGAACCCCAACACCCCGCGCACACCTTCTCCCTGCGCTTCATCGGTGCTTTCGCCAACAGCGACATGGAGACCTGCAAGGCCCTGTACCTGGCCGCGGCCAACGCCAGCGCCGACGACTACGCCCACTCGGTGATCGCGCTGCTCGGCGACGTCGCCCGCCTGGCCCGCCGCGCGCTGCTGGAGCTCGCCGAGGGCGGCGAGGAACCCGCGTCCCACCCGCACTGACCCCTAAGCCGGGCCGTACCCGCGGTGCCCACCACCCCCGCGGGTACGGCCCCCAACCGCGCGACCCTGCGGAAAGGAACGCAGCTATGCCACAACAGTTGACCTTCTTCGACGACCCCGCGCCGCCGCTGCAGCCACGGAATTCCGTAGGGATTACTGGACTGTGCGGCCTGGGCATTTTGTCTAACTGCCGATCTGGAGCATGACACCGTCCTTCTCGATCGGGGCGTTCGGCTTCAGGTTGAAGGTGATCGACTGGAAGGGCTTGGGCCTGCGAACGCGAATGCTGCCGTTGGAATCATCAGGCGCCGTGTCTGTGCGGTTCTTCGCCACGCCCATAACTACGTTGTTCGTGACCGTGAAACCGTCGTCGCCGCTCAGCTGGGTGACAATCGTATCCGTCGGAAACGTCAGGATTGAGCCGAACGATCCCAGGTAAAAGACGACATCCTGCACCTCGGCGCCCAAGTCGACCGTGAACTCAGGGTCGGTGGGCTTGCTCTCGAGTTCTATCGCGTCGGAGGTGGGCAGCGATGGATTGAAGGAGGGCGTTCCAAAGCCGGTGTACTCCTCGTTGAGGTCCGCTTCACCCAGGGGCCCGGTGACCGTCACCGGTCGGCCGTCCAGGGTCCCGGTGGCCTTCTCGTCGCTCTCGTGGGACGTCCAGTCGACGAACTGTCCCCTTCTACCGATCTTACCCAAGCACTCGTCGAGCACGTTGCGGACGATTGTCTGGAGGTCCGTATCGATGATCAGGCTGCCGCCGAAGGTGATGGAGCCGACAGAGAAGACCAATCCACCGGCGGCTGTGGTGTAGGTGGTCATGTCGGCACCGTACGGGCCGTGATCGCCGGCGTTGGTGCCGCGAGCGAGCAAGACGGTTCCGGGCGGTGGGGCGCCGCGGTCGTCGAGGGCCGACTCTATTTGCACGATCACGCCGTCGGGGGCTTCGCCGGGAATCGATGTGTCCATCTCTATCCCGCTGGCTCCGCCCCCGGCGAGGCCATCGGCGCCGATTTCGCTGAAGTTGTCGAGCCCTGTGTGGTTGAAGAACCGGTGGTCCGCCGCGAGCACCTGGTAGGGGGCGAAGGTGCGGCTGCCGACCCGGGACCCCACGCCCAGGAGTTCCCGCTCCGGTCGCGGCGGATCCAGGTTCACGAGGTAGCAGAGTGGTCGGAATGTGTTTTCGTCACCATTGAGGGCAACCATGCGGTTGTTGTCGAGGTCGAGCTCGACGCGTTCGAACAGGCTGTTACCGCCGAGATTGAGGAGGTTGCCGCCGGTGTCCAGATAGCCCTCGAGTTGGTCGAGCATCTGGTCGGTCCAGTATTCGGTGTGAGTATTGAGGACCAGGGCCGAGTAGCCCGATAGGTCAGGGATGCCACTGTGGAAGTCGGTATCGGTGTAGACGTCCACCCCGTAGCCGGCATCGACGAGCCATCCGAGCACCCAGAGTTCGGCGACGGTACGGTGCTTCGGCACGATATCGTCATCAATGGGCGTCGCGAACGGGTTGGGCCGCTCAAAGCTCAGGAACGCGCCGACCGGGGAGCTGTATTTCGACCTGCCGCCCCAATTGTTGTATGCGTTCCATGTGCTGGTGCTGGCCAGTACGGCAATCCGACCCGGCTTTACCGCAGCCGGTTTGACAACGAACACGATGTGACTGTCCAGACCAGTCGGGCTGCTGCATCGAGCCGAATACATACCCGACTCCCAGTCTTCCGGGATGGTTAGTGAGAATGTCGGGGCCCAGGAACAGCCGTCCTGCCAGGGGTTTTCCGGAGTCACCTGCAGGCCGCCGTCTATTGGTTGCGGGTCTCCCATGGCTGCCACTTCGTCGCCGTGAATTCCGATCTTGAGGAAGGTCACTTCGTAGGTGTCCTGTCCCGAGGTGCAGAAGTCGATCGTCTCGCCCGGTGCGGCGGACAGGGGAACGCAGTAGCCGTCGGTCACCAAAGAAGTGAGAAGGTAGTCGTCACTCCCCTTGTGGTCGTGAACGCCGCCTGCCGGGCAGGGGCCCATATCCCCCTCGGGATTGCCGGCATAGGTCAGACCCTGGCACTTTTTGCACCGCATCCATTCCGGCTGCTCATACGACTCGGGCGGCCTGTTCTCGCTCAGTACGTAGTCCAGTCCGCCCCCCAGCTGCTCATGCAAGCCACCTGCGGGGCACCGCCCCGGCCCTTGAGTGGAGTCTTTGGTATACGTCAAACCCATACAGTTCTTGCAGATCACCCACCCTGGCTGCTGATCTTCTCCAGCAGTAACACTCGCGGTCAGGACGTAGTTCCCGCTGCCCGCGTGGTCATGTACGCCGTCAGCCGGGCAGAAGCCCGACTGAGGGAAGCCTGCCCAGGCCAGGCCCTGACACTTGTTGCACCACATCCACAACGCTTGCGTGGCCATTCGAATCCCTCCGACCGGTCTGCCATAACCGCACCGAGTTCTAGGTCCTGGAGTTGATGGAGTCGCCGTTCAGATGTGCACTATCCGGTATGCGAGGCAACAAAGGTCGTGCTCACCAGTCATCGCAATGCTTCGTCTGGCGTTTTCCCGAAGAGGCCCTCTTGCTCAAGGGGTCATCTCATCCGAATCCTTCACCGCCGGTAGGACGAAGTCGCTCAGGCGTCAGGACTGAAGCCACAATGCAGCCCTCACTTCCATGACACCATCGTCCGAGCACTCATGCAAAGGGTGAGCGAGGACGGACCGGTTAGTCATTGGGTGTAGATCTTCTGAGGGTGCCTCGTTGGGGTGATTCGCAGAGGTTCGTGATGTGGCCGGTCATGCCGACTTCTACCGTCGCCGAGGTCGAGCCCGCCGTGAGGCGTGCGGGTGCTGAGCGAGGGTGGGTGTGGTGTGCCGTCGTTGATGGAGGCGTTGGAGGCCAGGCGAGCTGAGGTGCTGGGTCAGGCCGAGCGGCTTCGTGAACAGATCGCTGGTCTGTCCGAGGAGTTGTCGCGGGTCGAGGAGCGGCTGGCGCGGTTGCAGATCGCGCGGGAGACGGTGGAGGAGGTGCTGGCCGCGCCGTCTTTGCCGGTGCCGGGCACGGACGCCGCGGGTGGGGGCGACGGCGGGGTCGCCGTGGCGTTGGTGAAGGCCGAGGCAGAGCTGGACGTGACGGTGATGTCGCCGGAGTACCGGGCGATCATCGCTTTGTTCGCGACCTCGGGAGCGGCGATGCGCTGCAAAGAGGTCTGCCAGCACCTGGGTCTGGGGACCGAGCCGCGGCACGTCGAGGGGATGCGCTCGAAGCTGAAGCGGCTGGCGGAGCGCGGGATCCTGGCCGAGCCTTCGTCCGGGCTGTTCAAGGTCGACGGCAGGAAGCAGGGGTGGTGAGCGTGGTGGGATCGGCCCAAGGTGCGCTCGCGGAGTGTGAGGACGCCTTCGCCGCCTCGGCGGGTCTGTTCGCTGCGGCGTGTGCGGAGTTGGCGGCTCCGGAGGCGGCGGTGATGACGCACGCGCAGTTGGAGGACCTGCTGGGGGCGCGGATGCGCGAGGTCACCCGGCAGTTGTTCCAGGACCACCTGATGCTGCGGGCCAGCAACGAGGTGCGTCGGCAGGAGGTCGTGGACGTTGCCGGTGTCGGGCGCTCCCGGATCGAGCGGGGTCGGCACCGGACGCTGGCCACGGTGTTCGGCAAGGTCACCGTGGCCCGGATCGCCTACCGCGGCACCGGCGTGGCGGACCTGCACCCGGCCGATGCGGTGCTGAACCTGCCTGACGGGATGCACTCGCACGGGCTGGCCAGGCTCGCCGCGATCGAGTCCTCCCGCGGCAGCTTCGCCGACGCCTGTGAGCGGATCAACGCCGTCACCGGCTCCGGAGTCGGGCACCGGCAGGTGCAGGAACTCGCTGTCGGTGCCGCAGTGGACATCGACGCGTTCTACGACGCCCTCGTGCCCCTTCCGTGCACCGACGCCACGGCGCTGATCTTGTCGGTGGATGGCAAGGGCGTGGTGATAAGGCCCGAAGCGCTGCGCGAGGCCACCGCGAAGGCCGCGGCGGCCAAGGGCGGCAACGCAATGAGGATCCGTCTGGCGTCCGGGGAGAAGCACGGCAGGAAACGGATGGCCACCCTGGGAGCCGTCTACGATGCCGAGCCCGCGCCGCGCACGGTGGACGACATCATCGCCGATCCCGACCGGCAGGACGCCGCCCACGGCGCGGCGCCCGAACGCCGCCAGGGGCCGAAGGCCCGGTCGAAGTGGTTGTGTGGTTCGGTGAACGACACCGCCGCGCAGGTGGTGGCCGCCGTGTTCGACCAGGCGGAGCACCGCGACCTGGGCCATCGGCGTCCCTGGGTCGTCCTGGTCGACGGTGCCCGCCATCAGATCGACCTCATCAAGGCCGAAGCACAGCAGCGCGGCGTGGACCTCCACATCATCGTCGACCTGATCCACGTACTCGAATATCTATGGCGAGCGGCCTGGTGCCTGCACGACAGCGGCGATGCCTCCGCCGAGAGCTGGGTCGCCCGCCACGCCCGCATGCTGCTGGGCGGCGGCGTGCAGCAGACTGCCACCGCACTCGAGGCAGCCGCCCGCACCGCTGGACTGCGTGGCGCCCAGCGCAAGGGCATCGACGAGGCCGTGAACTACCTGACCGGCAAGGCCGAGCACCTGCACTACGACACCGCCCTGGAACGCGGCTGGCCGATCGCCACCGGGATCATCGAGGGAGCATGCCGGCACTTGATCGGCGACCGCCTGGACATCACCGGCGCCCGCTGGGGCCTCTCCGGCGCGGAAGCCGTGCTCAAGCTGCGTGCCGTCCGCGCCAACGGCGACTTCGACGCCTACTGGGCCTGGCACGAGCAGCAGGAATTCATCCGCAACCACCAGGCACGCTACCGCGACCGGCTCATACTCACCGCCTGATCGACAGCGCCCTCATTGGATCTGCACCCAAAGAGCTTTCAGTCGGGCAGGCCCAGGTCGTCCAGGGACTCCCCGGCGGCCCACTTCTGCAGCTGGTGGCCGCCGAGGAGGTGGACGCCGCCTTGGCGGGAGGCCCACAGCACATCGGCGCGGCTGTACGCGCCTTTGCTGACCACGACCCGGATCAGGTCATCGACCCCGGGGCGGCCCGCCTCGCGCAGCGGAGCGGGACCGGTCGGCACGTCCTCGTCCGCTGCCTCGTCCGCCGGGCGGAACCGCACGTCGAGCCGGCGGCCGCCGCGGTCGCGTGCGTACAGGCGCGGCCGCCTTGCGACCGGCATGGCGATGACGTGCCAGCCGTCCCGGAGCAGCATCCGTTCGGCGGCCGCCGCCAGGCCGTGGTCATCGAGCCCCGCGAGTTCGGCCGGGGTGTAGAGCCCACCGCGCCGGCGGGCGGCCGCGCGGCGCCAGCGGACGAGGAGCACAGCGGCGGCCGCGAGCACGGCGATGCCCAGCACCAGGCCGACGACGCCGAGTTCCGCGTACATCCAGGAGAGGAAGCCCACCGGCAGGCCGATGGCCAGGCCGAGGCCGACGAAGCCGGGCAGCACCTCCCAGAAGGTGGGCCCGTACCGGCCCTGTGCCCGCAGTTCTGAGACCGCGCGTTGCCGCTGAGAGCGCCGTGACCCGGGCACGGGAGGACGCCTCCACCACAGCTCCACCTGGGTCAACTCCCCATCACCACCCGCCTGTCCGTACGTGTCCGTAGAGATGCCCGCTCACGCGGTCGACCCGCCGGCCAGGGCGAAGTCCGGCCATAGAATCAGCCAGGCGAGATGAGCTGAACCGCTTGCGCGGAGTGTTGGGGAACCCCAACACGGACGGAAGGAACCGTACATGACGACCTCTCAGCACCAGCCTTTCGCACCCGGCGGTCGAGCCGATGACCCCAGCAGGCTGAGACTGGAGCCCAGGGAAACGGACGGACGGCGTACTGGCCGGACGGAGTGAAACACCTACACCCTCGCGTTCCACGGCGGGAAGCATAGATCGCGGACGAGGCGGACACCGCCATCCTGGCCATGGACGCGATCCAGTCCGGGGAGTGACTGGAACAGAAACCGGCTGTGCCAAGCGCCCGCGCCTCCGATGCGGCACGGCTGCACATCGACACGTGGATCGCCCCCTCCCACACGCAGGCCGCCCGGGTCGCCGACGGCAGCCTGGACCTGGCCGTGTGCTGGGTGCGAACTCAGGACCTGGAACAACGCGGCCTGAACGCCCGGCTCGTCGGTGCCGACCGGCTCTACGCCGTGGCCGCCGGCGACGACACCAGCGCGGTGCGCGCCCGGGACAGCTCCGTCCTCCTCGACGACGACACCACGTCATGGCAATCGTGGAATCGCTACGCCGAACAACTCGCCCACAACACCGGGGCACGCGCGCAGCACACTCCGACGGCGGCATCACGGGCCCCGCTTTCTTCGATCACGTCCGCCGCAGCAGCCGTCCGATCGTCAACTCGCCCAAGGGCCAGACCACCCCGCTGCCGCCCGGACTCGTCCAGCGCCCGCTGATCGGACCTGCGATCTACAGGACCTGATCGCTGGTCTGGTGCCGCAGCGCAGCCCGCGCCTCCGTTCTCGCCGCGGTCGACGCCCTCACCGAGGGCGTCGGTGACTTCGGAATCCATGCGTCGGACGCCTGGCTGCCCGACGGCGACCCGTACAAACGCGGTAGGGGCCTCAGCGGGCCCCGGCCCTGAGCGCGGTCCTGCCGGATCTCTGTTTACACCCTTTGACACCCGTCGACCGGTCGTCTATTCTGCGATAGACGACCGTTCGGCTAGTGATCGGTCAGCAAAACCCTCCCGTCGAAAAGGTCATCGTGAGCACGCAGGATCAGAAGGTCGCAGTCATCACCGGCGCATCGCAGGGCATCGGAGGCGCGCTCGTCACCGCCTACCGCAAGCTGGGCTACGCCGTCGTCGCCACCTCCCGCAGCATCGCCGAGTCGGAGGATGCAGACATCCTTACCGTCCAGGGCGACATCGCCGACCGTGCCACCGCGGAGCGTGTCATCGCCGCGGCAGTCGAGCGGTTCGGCCGGGTCGACACGCTGGTCAACAACGCCGGGATCTTCGTCGCCAAGCCCTTCACCGAATACACCGAGGACGACTACGACGCCGTGCTCGGCGTGAACGTGGACGGCTTCTTCCGGATCACCCAGCTCGCGGTCGAGCGCATGCTCGAACAGGGCGGCGGTCACATCGTGCAGATCACGAGCAGCCTGGGCGACCAGCCCGACTCGAAGGTAACCTCCGTGCTCGCCTCGCTGACCAAGGGCGGCCTGCAGTCGGCGACCAAGGCCCTGGCCATCGAGTACGCCACCCGCGGCATCCGCAGCAACGCCGTCGCCCTGGGCACCATCAAGACCCCGATGCACCCCGAGGAGCACCACGAGTTCCTCGCCGACCTGCACCCGGTCGGCCGGATGGGTGAGGTGAGCGACATCGTCGACGCGGTGGTCTACCTTGAGAACGCCCCGTTCGTCACCGGCGTCATCCTCCCCGTCGACGGCGGCCAGACCGCCGGCCGCTGAGCCGTCAGGCGCATCTGCCGCCCGCCCGACGATCCATACGGCAGCGCCCGTCCCGGAGCCTCCGCAGCACCGGTATGCCGGTGCTGCGGACGGTCCGGATCCGGCTCGCACGGTCCGCGCCCGGGGCACCACCCACGCTCCGGCCGCGCGGCCCCGTCACCAGCGGGCGGATACGGCCTGTCGCGCCGCGGCCGACGAGGCGCGCCCCAGCAAGCGATGGCCGGGGCGCGAGGCGTCCTGCTTTTCGGAATCTCCGCTGGAAGCTCCGCAGTCTTCGGCCCGTTCGGCGCCGAAGACGACCCGATCAGCGTCCGTCCGCATTCGGTCAGTGACCCGACGAGGCGGCCTCCCCACCTCACAGGAAGAAGAAACTCCATGGCTTCGCCGCTGACCGCTCTCGGGGTGGACGCTCCGATCCTGGCCGCCCCCATGGCCGGCGGGCCCAGCACTCCCGCACTGGTCACCGCGGCGGCGCGGGCGAACGGCCTGGGATTCCTCGCCGGCGGCTACAGGACGGCAGATGTGCTGGCCGAGCAGATCGCCAGGGTCCGCTCGGACGGCGTCTCCTTCGGAGTCAACCTCTTCGCGCCCAACCCGCTGCCGGTCGATCCGGAAGCCTTCCGCCGCTACGCCCGCGCGATCGCCCCCGAGGCCCAGACCCACGACGTCGACGTCCAGGCTGCCGGCATCGTCGAGGACGACGACCACTGGTCGGAGAAGATCGACCTGCTGCTGTCCGACCCGGTACCGGTCGTCAGCTTCACCTTCGGGGTCCCCGACGCAGCCGTCATCGCCTCGCTGCGTGCCGCTGGAACCCTGGTCGTCCAGACCGTCACCTCACCCGAGGAGGCCCGCCTGGCGGCGGAGGCCGGCGCCGACGTACTGGCCGTGCAGGCCTCGGCCGCCGGAGGGCACTCCGGCACGCTCACCCCGCAGCGCATCCCCGCCGCCATCCCGCTGCCCGACCTGCTGGCCCAGGTGCGCCAGGAGGTGTCGCTGCCGCTCGTCGCCGCAGGCGGGCTGGCCACCCCCGCCGACGTGGCCGGGGCCCTGCGCGCCGGGGCCACGGCGGTCATGGTCGGCACCGTGCTGCTGCGTGCGGACGAGGCCGGCACGTCGCTTCCCCACACGGCCGCGCTTGCCGACCCGGCACGCCACCGGACGGTGGTGACGAGGGCGTTCACGGGCCGGCCCGCAAGGGCCCTGGCCAACGACTTCACCGACCAGTACACCGATCTCGCCCCCACCGGCTATCCGGCGCTGCACCATCTGACCAGCCCGATGCGCAGGGCTGCCGCGGCGGCCGGCGATCCGGAGCGGATCAACCTGTGGGCCGGTACCGGGCACCGCCACGCCACCGCCGAGCCCGCTGCTCGGATCCTGCGGCGGCTGGCCTCCCGGCTCTGACCACGGCGCCCCCAGCTCCGACCACGACACCGTGCCGGGAAACGCCCCGCGGGACGACCCGGAGGACGCGCTCCCGGGCGGTTCCTCAGCGCAGGATCTGACCGAAGACGACGGTGAAGAAGACCTCGAACGCCCGGGGCGAGCGGTCGGCCCGGGCAGCAATCAGCGCCCCTTCCCAGGCGCTCAGCACGAAGCGCGCCAAGGTGGTTGCTTCCAGGGTCTTCGACACATCGCCCGCCTGCTGGGCCTCGGCGATGGTGGAGGCAGGGCATCGGCCCAGGTTTCCAGGCTCCGTCGCACCGACTCGCACACTGCCTCGCTGTGGTCGGCGACCTCGACGGCGAGATCCCCCACCAGGCAGCCTCGGTTGAACTCGGTGTCGATGTTCTCGTCGCGCAGGAACTCGCAGTGCAGGCGCAGCCGGGTCAGCGGCGCAACCGAGTTGTCGCGCAGGGTCTCCAGCCGACGGCCGGCGCCGTAGCGCTCCAGGGCCCGACAGCCAGGGCTTCCTTGCTCTCGAAGTGGTTGTAGAAGGACCCCTTGGGAGCTCCGGCGGCATCGGTGATGTCCTTCACGCCGGCTGCCGCATAGCCGTGAATGTGGAATTGCTCCACGGCTGCCGTGATGAGGTTCTCACGCAGGCTGGCTCTGGCCACTGTCAGCGCCTCCAAGCGGCAATATGGGCGATCGTCTCGTCATGGCGCCGATCTCCTGCCGAGCCCGCCTGATGCTTGACCATCACACGCCTTGCACGGGATGGGCCTTGGCCACATTCAAGGCGACCGGTCACTGGGGCGAGGATCTCCCGAGCAAAGGATCGACATGTCCGGCCACGCCGAGGTTGAAGGCGCCGGACAGCGGGCCTTCCGCGTCGGCGTGGCCGGACAGGCTGGTCCGGGAGCGCTCCACCGCGGGACCGCTGCCGCTGGGCACACAGCAGAGCCGGCGGAGCCACCTGCCACACCCCGCGGCCGGCATCACGCGCCGGCCGCTGCCTCCTGTGGCGCGCGAACACGCAGCAGGGCGAGGCAGTTCGCCCAGAGGGCGCCGAGCGGGGACAGGTTGTTGTAGAGCTTCGCGAACAGTACCTGGCCCTCGAGCTGCGCCACGATGCCCTGGGCCGCTTCCCGGGGGTCGGCGACGTCGACCTCTCCCCGCCGAAGGGCTTCGGCGACGACCGCCTCGACCATGCCCACCTGGGCATCGAAGATCTCCTGCAGGCGGCGGCGGATCGATTCGGTCTGATTGCTCAGCTCCAGGGTGAGGTTGCCGAACAAGCACCCCGAGATGGTGCCGCAGGTCTTCTGGCCGTCGCGCTGAGCGGCCTCGTTCTCCTCGAACAGTTGCCGCAGCCGCTGCAGGGGTTCCGCATCGCTGTCGAGGATGCGGCTCCAGTCGCGCCGCTCGCCGGCCCAGTGCTCGTCGAGGACCGTGAGCGCCAGGGCCTCCTTGGACTCGAAGAAGTAGTAGAAGCTGCCCTTGGGCACACCAGCCGACTTGCAGATCTCGGCCACACCCAGCGCTGAGTAACCGCGCAGTTCGATCAGTGACTGCGCGGCGGTGATGATTTTCTCTCTGGCGTCACTCGTCCGTCCCATGTTGCCAAGTATACGACCGCTCGACTAAATTATACTAGACCGGTCACCTAGTGACGTTTTGAGTCGACCTGGTGACATGAGGCGATCATTGAGCCAGGTGCCGCCTCGCTATCCCTTACGCATGGACAAGAGGTAACCCGATGAGCAATCCGATGCACGACGTACCGCCCGCACCCACACCATCAGGCGGCGACAGAACCACTCAAAGACTCGCCTCGACCTCCTCGGCGGTGGGGTACGACTCCTGCGCGCCGGGGCGCGTGACCGCCGCCGCGCCCACCCGCGCCGCGTACGCCGCCGCGTCCGGCAGCGACGAGCCCGTGCCCAGCCGCCATGCCAGCGCCGCCGTGAACGCGTCGCCCGCGCCGGTGGTGTCCACCGCGTCCACCTTCACGGACGGGACACGGGTCATGGACTCGGCGGTCGCCACCAGCGCGCCCTCTGAGCCGAGCGTCACCACGACCGACCGCGGGCCGAGCGCCAGCAGCGCGGCGGCCCAGTCCTCGGGCGAGCCGTCCAGGGCGGCGCCCGTGATGACCCGTGCCTCGTGCTCGTTCACGATCAGCGGGTCGCACGCCGCCAGCACCTCGGCGGGCAGCGGCCGGGGCGGCGACGGGTTCAGTACGAAACGGGTGCCGGACGGCAGGTTCCGTACGACCTCCACGACCGTCTCCAGCGGGATCTCCAACTGCGCCGAGACGATGCGGGAGGCGTGCAGGAGGCTGGCGGCGGCGCGTACGTCCTCTCGTGTGAGGCGGGCGTTCGCACCCGGCGAGACCACGATGCTGTTGTCCCCCGACGGGTCCACCGTGATCAGCGCGACCCCCGTGGGCGCCCCGCCGACCAGCACGCCCACGGTGTCCACGCCGGCCTCGCGCTGCGACTGGAGCAGCAGCCGGCCGTGCGCGTCGTCGCCGACCTGGGCCAGCAGCGCCGTACGGGCGCCGAGCCGTGCGGCGGCCACCGCCTGGTTCGCGCCCTTGCCGCCCGGATGGACGACGAGGTCGGAGCCGAGCACGGTCTCCCCGGCCGCGGGCCGTCGCTCGACGCCGATCACCAGGTCGGCGTTGGCCGATCCCACGACCAGGAGGTCGTAGTCGTACATGAACTGTCTCCCAACGGATCCCCACAGATCCCTATAGCGGTGAAAGCCGGTGCCACGACCGCGGACCGCGCCGCGGTGAACGAGCCGCACCGTGCGCGGCCCGCGGTCGAGGCGACCGGAGGGGCGCGGTGGTCAGCCGGTGAACCCCGCCACGTTCTCCTGCGTGACCACCTTCACCGGAACCATCACGGTCTCCTCGACCTTCTTGCCCTGGGCGGCCCGCAGCGCGTTGTCGACCGCGATCCGGCCCAGCTGGCTCGGCTGCTGCGCCACCGACGCGTACAGCGTTCCCGCCTTGACCGCGGCCAGGCCGTCGGGCTCGCCGTCGAAGCCGACGACCTGGACGGACCTGCCGGCCTTGGAGCCGAGCGCCTTGATCGCGCCGAGCGCCATCTCGTCGTTCTCGGCGAAGACGCCCTGGATGTCCGGGTGGGCCTGGAACAGGTTCGTCATCACGTCGAGCCCCTTGGCGCGGTCGAAGTCGGCGGGCTGCTTGGCGACGACCTGGATGCCGGGGTAGGCCTTCAGGCCTTCCTCGAAGCCCGCGCCGCGCTCACGGCTCGCGGACGTGCCGGCCAGGCCCTGCAGGATCACGATCTTGCCCTTGCCGCCCAGCTTCTCGGCCAGCGCCTTGGCGCCCAGCTTGCCGCCCTCGACGTTGTCGGAGGCGACCAGCGCGGCCGTCTTCGCCTTGTTGACGGCGCGGTCGACGCCCACGACGGGGATGCCGGCCTTGTTCGCGCCCCGCACCGCGGGGCCCGCGGCGTCCGAGTCCACCGGGTTGACGATGATCGAACCGAGGCCCGAGCTGGTGAAGTTCTGCAGCTGGTTGGCCTGCTGCGAGGCGTCGTTCTGCGCGTCGGTGACGGTCAGGTCGACGCCGAACTTCTTCGCCTCGGCCTGGGCGCCCGTCTTGGTCTGCACGAAGAACGGGTCGTTGAGCGTCGAGAGGGACAGGCCGACCTTCGGCGTCGTGGAGGACGAGCCGCCGTGCAGGAAGGACATCGCGCCGACCACGGCCGCCGCGACCACGGCGGCCAGCACGTACGTCATCGCCTGCTTGCCTTTGCCGCCCGGAGACGTCGTACCGGCCGCCACCGGCGTGGCCCCCGCCTTGCGCCGCACGGTGTCCAGCAGGACCGCCAGGGCGATCACGGCGCCGATGACGACCTGCTGCCAGAACGCCGACACCGAAAGCAGGTTGAGACCGTTGCGCAGCACCGCCAGGATCAGCGCGCCGATCAGCGTGCCCGACGCCTTGCCGGTACCGCCCGCGAGGGAGGCGCCGCCGATGACGACCGCGGCGATCGCGTCCAGCTCGTAGCCATTGGCGGCCTGCGGCTGCGCCGACGAGAGGCGCGCGGCGAGCACGACGCCCGCGGCGGCGGCGAACAGCCCGGAGAGCGCGTAGATGGCGAGCTTCTGCTTCTTCACGCGCAGACCGGAGAGCCGGGCCGCCTCCTCGTTGCCGCCGATGGCGTACATGGAGCGGCCGATGTACGTACGGCCCAGCACGAACGCGGTGATCAGGCCCATGACGACCATGACCAGCACCGGCACGGGCAGCCAGCCGCCGAGCGTGTCACCGAGGTGCGAGACCGAGTTCGGGAACGCGATCGGGGAGCCCTGCGAGATGACCAGCGACAGACCGCGGCCCACCGACAGCATGGCGAGCGTCGCGATGAACGGGGGCAGCTTCCCGTACGAGATCAGGATGCCGTTGACGAGTCCGGCGGCGAGGCCGGTCGCGATCGCGAGGAGCACCGCTATTGCGACCGGAACCCCGGCCGACGTGGCGCTCCAGGCGAGCACGGTGGCCGACAGTGCGGCGACCGAACCCACCGACAGGTCGATGCCCGCCGAGACGATCACGAAGGTGACGCCGAAGGCGAGGATGGCGGTCACGGCCGCCTGGACGCCGATGTTGAGCAGGTTGTCGGTCGTCAGGAAGTCGCCGGACAGCGCCGACATCGCGACGACGAGGACGAGACCATGGGCGTGCCGGCCTTCGCGGCGTCCAGCATGAGCGGCGACCCGCCGTCGGTCGGCGAGACGAGCAGGCCGTCGATCCGCCGGTCCAGCAGGGTCCGCACATGGTGGTCCTGGAGGTCGGGCCGCTCGTCGGCGTTGCCGATGATCACGCTGTAGCCGAGGGCGCGGGCCTCCTCCTCGACGGAGCGGGCCAGGTGCGTGAAGTACGGGTTCAGTACGTCGCTGATGACCAGGCCGAGGGCGCGGGTCTGGTCGGTGCGCAGCGACCGCGCGACGACGTTCGGGCGGTAGCCCAGCGCCTTGACGGCTGCCAGCACGCGGGTGCGCCGGCCACTGACGGCCGAGCGCAGTAGGCACCGTGCTGCTCCACGCCGGAGAGAGTGGTTCCTCACCGGTCTGTCAGGCTGTGTCGTAGCACGGTGCCGACCCGAGGCACGTGCCGAACACCTTCTCGTAGAGCGCCCTCGTCGGGGTATGCCGGATGCTGGAGCCGCGCAGCTCGCCCTCGCCACTCCGGATGGAGATTTCATGAGTGACAAGATCGCCCTGGCGACGTGGCCCACACCGATGGAGCCGATGCCTCGCCTCGCAGCGGCCCTGGGCCTGCGCGAGGACGACCTTTGGATCAAGCGGGACGACCTGATAGGCCTCGGAGGAGGCGGCAACAAGGCCCGCAAACTGGAATGGACCGTCGGTGCCGCACTGGCAGCAGGCGCAGACACCCTGGTCACCACCGGTGCCACACAGAGCAACCACGCCCGTCTCACCGCAGCCGCGGGTGCCCGCCTGGGACTTGACGTCGTGCTCGTCTTTCCGGGAACACCTGACAGCGTGGCGAACGGCTCTGGCAACCTTGTTCTCGACAGTCTCCTCGGAGCGAGGGTCTTCTGGGCGGGAGACAGTGATCCCGGCAGCATGGCCGACGTCGCCGCAGATGTTTGCCGGCAGTTGAGCCGCGACGGAGCACGGCCCTATCTGATTCCCTTCGGAGGCTCAAGTCCCCTCGGAGCACAGGGATACGTAGAAGGCGGCGAGGAACTTCGCGCCCAACTGCCCGACGTGGAACACGTTGTCGTGGCAGTCGGCTCCGGGGGCACCATGGCCGGTCTGATCGGTACACTCGGGGAGGAGCGTGTCCTCGGCATCCACTGCGGGGCGGTGGCAGATCCGGCCGTCACCGTAGCCGATCTCGCAAACGCACTCACCCACCGCAGCATCAATCCCGACTCCCTGCGCATCCGCACAGACCAGGTCGGCGGGGGCTACGGGGCACTCAACGAACCCGTCCTGGAAGCGATGAAGACCGCCGCAGCCACTGAGGGCATCGTCTTGGACCCCATCTACAGCGGGCGCGCCATGGCCGGATTGATCGCCGCCATCCGGGACGGCGACATCCGCAGGGGCCGATGCACCGTGTTCCTCCACACCGGTGGGCTTCCGGGTCTGTTCGGACATACCGAGGCCGTGCACCGATCTGTCACAACATTGCAGTCCTACAAGCCCGTTTGAGCGGGCGCTCGCGGCCAACCTCCTTGCCGCTGCGAGCGCCGCTGAGCCGTTCCTGATCCGGCGGCGTCCCGGCCGGCCCACCCGCACGGGAGCACCGACTCGGCGGACCGATGTGTGCGCCGGTCAGGTCGGCTGGCTGCCGACCACACGATGACGTCTCCGCCGCCGGTGAAGCCTCTGTTCAACACTTCTGACGCCCGCTCGGCGGCGACGAGCTGGAACCCACCCCGTGAAGGTCTGATACCGCAGACGGCGCGATGTACGCGGACGGTGTAGGACTCTGAGGTGAAAACTCTCCCGGGGTTGATCGTCGTGCTGCGGGAGGGGCGGCGGTGACCTGCTAGCCGAGCTTGCGGAGCTTGTCGAGGTGGTGGGCAGCCTGACGTTTCGGAGACTGGCGCTTCCCGAGCACGGTGCGGTGCAAGACCGCCCACGCCACGGCCTACGTCGCCCTCGGCCATCGCTATGCCTGCCGCCTCAACAGCCCCCGCCAGCCCGCATGGAGAACCGGCCAGGCCCTCGGTATCACCCGCCTCATCTCGCTGACCCACCGGCGGCGAACGAGGTTCTTGCCGACGTCCACCAGGGCGTCGGCAGGATCCTCCTCAGCCGCCCGCAGTCCCTCAATGCCCTGACCACGTCCATGGTCACCGCCATCGACTGGGTGCTGGCCGACTGGGAGCGGATGCCGCTCACCGCCGTGGTGCTGGCGAGTACGAGCCCGAAGGCGTTCTACGCCGGGGGACATCCGGGCGATCCGGGAGCACAGCCTCGCCGGGTACGCCGAGGCATGCGAGAGGTTCTTCGCCACCGAGTACCGGCTCAACGCCCGGATCGCCGAGTTCCCCGTCCCGTTCGTGTCCCTCGTCGACGGCGTCTGCCTGGGCGACGGCCTCGGTCTGGCCGTGCGCGGAAGCTTCCGCGTCGTCACCGAGAACGCGGTGCTGGCGATGCCCGAGACGGCCATCGGGTTCTTTCCCGACGTCGGCGCCGGCCACTTCCTGCCGCGGCTGCCGGGCGCGATCGGTATGTACCTGGGGCTGACCGGCCACCGGCTCGACGCAGCCGACGCGCTGTACACCGGGCTGGCCACGCACTTCATCCCGGCGAACCGGCTCGACGCGGTCGCGGACGCCCTGGCTGATGACGTCGGCACCCCGGTGGATACCGTTCTGGAGCGCCTCGGCCAGCAATCCCCGGTGGGGGACAGTCAGTTGGAGAAGGTGCGAGAGAGCTTGACTGGGCGTTCGGTGCCGTTAGCCTCGCCGGGATCAGGGAACGGCTGCACTGCCTCGACAGCCCGTGGGCAGCGGCCACGCGGGACACTCTCGACGCCGTCTCGCCGCAGAGCCTGCGCATCACCCACGCCCTGCTGGCGGGGCGGCCGGCAGGCAGCGCACATTGTGTGAGTGCCTCGATGCCGATCTCCGGCTCGCGCGGTCGACCATTCGTACCCCCGACTTCCTGGAGGGAGTACGAGCGGCCTTGGTCGACAAGGACCGCACTCCCGCATGGCAATACGGGTATTGACCAAGCAAAGTCGACAACTCGGCCGTATGAACGGCAAGTTCACACGGCCGAGTTGCGTAACTGCTCAGGGGCGCAGGGCCACCCAGTCTCCGTGCGGCGAGATCCGCAGGAGGGAGGACAGGCCCGCTTCGCTGAACGCCAGCTCGATGTCCGTCAGCCCTTCGGCGAAGTGGGTCCAGCCGTCGTAGTGGGCCGGAATCACGATGCCCGCGTCCAGGACGGCTGCCGCCGCGGCGGCCCGGCAGCTGTCCAGGGAAAGGGGCCGACCCTCGAATTTCGCGGGCACGCGTGCCGCCCCGGCGTTCAGAACGGCTGTGCCGATGTTCGGTACGCGGTGGGAGATTTCCGCGACTGTACGGATCGAGGCGTTGTCGCCACTCACTGACCGGGCTGGGCGGCGCCCCGGTGAGCGGAATGAAACGGAGGCGGGGTGCTGGGTGCGGCGCTGCGCCACCTCGGGGACGATGCCGATGCCATGGTTGGCACTCCTGGTCCTCGGGCTGTCCCCGCCTGCCTGCCGGCATCCACGTGATGAAGAGCCTGCCTCACCCTCACTCGGGATCGGCGCTCGTGCCCTGATCAGCGGCATGCCGATGCCTCCGATGCCCGGCGAAAGCACCCTTTCGATCGTGATCGACTGGGGACCTCGGTCATACCGGGCACGGAGGCCGGGAGCCCCATTGCGGGGCAACGTCTCGGATGTGGCAGGTTGTGCATTTGCTCAATTCGAACCGTCTCACTTGTGGCGGATGAACCTGGTGTCGTCGGGGGCGGGCCGAATCATTCTGGGTGAGGGTCATTCGATCCCCTGGTCCGGCAGGCACCTGAGAGTCGACCGGACCGGAAAAGTCCACCGATGTGGGTGCGTACGTGCCCGCAGCGGACTGAGCGAGCGGGAGAGCTACAGGTGAACACGCAGCATGATCACGGGGATGCGGATGTGCTCATCGTAGGTGCCGGCGCCTCCGGTGGGGTGGCGGCACTGGAGTTGGCCAGCCGTGGGTTTCGTGTGGTCTGCCTGGAGCAGGGCGACTGGGCCCTTCCCGATGACTTCACCGGCGGCAAGCCCGAGTGGGAGCTGACCCGCCTCAAGCAGTGGCACCCCAGTCCGAATGTGCGCGGGCGGAAGAGCGACTACCCGGTCGACACCAAGGAGAGCCCGATCGAGCCGTTGATGTTCAACGGCGTGGGTGGCAGCACTATCCTGTTCTCCGGACATTGGGTCCGGGCACTGCCCTCCGACTTCCGGGTCCGGACCCTCGACGGGGTCGCGGATGACTGGCCGTTCACCTACGAGGACCTGCGGCCGTTCTACGACGAGGTCACCCACCACATCGGCGCGTCCGGACTCGACGGCGACCCGGCTTACCCGGACCCGCACACTTTCCCGCTGCCGCCGATGCCGATCGGCAAGTACGGCCTCGCCGCGGCGAAGGGCATGGACAAGCTCGGCTGGCACTGGTGGCCCGCCCCGAACGCCATCGCGTCGCGTAAGTTCAAGAACCGGCCCGCGTGCCTGCGGTACGGCGCCTGCGAGTCGGGATGTCCGACCGGAGCGAAGGCGAGCACCGACTTCACGCACTGGCGCGACGCGATCGCCGCCGGTGCTGTGTTGGTGACCGGGGCCCGGGTGCGACAGCTCACGGTCGACAACCGGGGTCTGGTGACCGGCACCGAGTACGTCGACCGCGCGGGAGTCGTGCGCCACCAAGCCGCAGGCGTGACCGTGCTGGCCGCCAACGGGATAGGCACCCCGCGACTGTTGCTCAACTCGGCCTCTGCGCAGTTCCCCGACGGTCTGGCGAACTCCTCGGGCCTGGTCGGCAAGCGGCTCATGGTGCATCCCTACGCCTCGGTGTACGGGACCTACGAGGACGAGCTCGAGACCTGGCTCGGCCCGACCGGGCAGGCACTGCAGTCGATGCAGTTCTACGAGACCGACACCAGCCGCGGGTTCGTGCGCGGGGCGAAATGGAACCTGATGCCGACCGGCGGCCCACTCACCCACACCTTGTGGGAGCCGGGCCAGGACTGGCGCGACGCCTTCGGGCCCGCCTTCCACACCGGGTTGCGCACAACCTTCGGCCGGTACACCGAGTGGGGGATCACCACCGAGGACCTGCCTGAGGACCACAACGAGGTCGTGCTCGACCCGGACGCCACAGACTCCGACGGCATCCCGGTGCCCAGGATTCGCTACACCATCAGCGAGAACACCGAACGCATGCTCAAGTTCCACGTCGACCGGGCGGCCGAGGCCCACCTGGCCGCGGGCGCGACTTCGGTGCTCCCCATCCCCGTCGTTCGGGAAAGCGGCTGGCACCTCCTGGGCACCACGCGCATGGGTACCGATCCCGCCACCTCCGTCGTCGACGAGTACGGCCGCGCGCACGACGTGCCGAACCTTTTCATCATCGACGGGAGCGTGTTCGTCACCTCGACCGGCGTCAACCCGACCGCGACCATCATGGCGGTCGCGCTGCGGTCGATGCGCCACCTCGCCGACAACCGCCACAACCAGCCCGCCACCGACTGAGGACCCCGTGATGCTCGATCCCGACCAGCGGCGTAGCTTCGCCGCACTCGCCGACGTACTGATTCCCGCGTCCGATCCGATGCCCTCGGCCACCGCCGCAGGTGTGCCGGATGCGCTGCTCGACCAGGTGCTCGGCTACCGACCGGACCTGGCCGAACCGTTCGCCGAGGCGGTTGCCTGGTGCAAGGGCAAGGACCCGGAAGCTGCTCTGGACGCGCTCTCCGTGCAGCAGCCCGAGCAGTTCCAGGCCCTCACTGTGCTGACCGCCGGCGCCTATTTCCTGAGCCACCAGACGAAGGCCGCGCTCGCCTACGACCCCCCGCCGCGCACGGCCCTCGACGACGTCGACTCCTACATCGACATGTTGGCCACCGTCGTCGATCGCGGCTTCGCGATCCGTTGAGCTCGCGGCCTGAGCATCTGCACAACCAGGTCGGCGCGCTTCTGAGCAGTTGGACCGGTGCACCCGAGGTGGGCGGACCGGTCGTGAACCCGGGAACACGAACGAAGGATTGCAAGATGATCGAGGCGCAAAAGCAGATCCCCGTGGCTCACCTGGGAGGCGACCTGGCGCCGGTCGGTGCGGAGACCGCGGTGTTGACGCACTTCGTCAACGGTGCCAGCTGGGAGGGCACCGGGACGGAGACGCAACCGGTGTTCAACCCCGCGACGGGACAGCCGATTGCACAGGCCCTGTGCGGCACGCCGGCCGATGTCGACAAGGCGGTGGCCGCCGCCAAGGCGGCGTTGCCCGGCTGGCGGCAGCGGACGCCGAAGGACCGCGCCGACGTGCTGCTCAGGGCCGCGGCAGTGCTGGAAGCCAACGCCGAGGAGCTGGCGCACCTGGAGTCGGTCAACACCGGCAAGCCGATGCCGCTGGCCCGCGACGATGTCGCCGGGACGATCGACACGCTGCAGTTCATGGCTGGTGCGGTCCGGACGCAGCTGAGTCTGAGCGCCGGAGAGTACGTCACCGGCCGCACGTCGATGATCGTGCGGGAGCCGGTCGGGGTAGTGGCCGCAATCACGCCGTGGAACTACCCCCTGCTCACGGCGGCATGGAAGATCGCGCCGATCCTGGCGGTCGGGAACACGTGCGTATTGAAGCCGTCGGATCAGACACCGCTGACCGCCCTGCGCATGGCCGAGCTTCTCGCCGAGGTGTTTCCCGAAGGGGTGCTCAACGTCGTCACTGGTGCCGGATCGGTGGTCGGCGAGGCGCTCGCGACTCACCCGGATATTGCGCTGGTGTCGGTGACGGGCAGCGTGCGGAGCGGACAGGCGGTGGCCAGCGCGGCCGCAACCACGCTCAAGCGCGTGCACCTCGAGCTCGGCGGTAAGGCACCGGTCATTGTGTTCGCGGACGCCGACCTGGACGCGGTCGCCGAAGGCGTCCGGTTCGCCGGCTTCGGCAACTCGGGCCAGGACTGCGGCGCGGCCTGCCGGATCCTCGTGGAGCAGTCCGTCCACGACGAGCTGCTGAAGCGTCTCGTGCCCCGGGTGGAGTCGCTGGTCGTAGGCGACCCGGCGGCCGGGGACCACATCGAGATGGGGCCGCTTGTCTCGAAGACCCACCGCGACAGCGTGCTCGGCTTTCTCGACCGTGCCTTCGCGGAAGGAGCGCGGGCGGCGACGGGCGGGAGGGCCCCGGAAGGCGACGGCTACTACGTGCTTCCGACGGTGCTGGTGGACCTCCCGGACGATGCCGAGTCCACTCGTGAGGAGATCTTCGGGCCCGTGGTCACGGTGGAGACCTTCACCGATGAGGATGCCGCGGTCGAGGCAGCCAATCGCACCGCCTACGGGCTGTCTGCCTCGGTCTGGACCGAGGACGCCCGTCGCGCCGCCGATCTGCCCGGGCGGCTGGACTTCGGCACCGTGTGGGTCAACGACCACCTCGCATTCGCCACCGAAATGCCGTGGGGCGGGTTCAAGTCCTCCGGCTACGGGCGCGACCTGTCGGCGTATGCGCTCGATGACTACTCGCGTACCAAGCACGTCATGTTCAACCGGGCTCGATGCGCTGACGAGACGGAGCAGGCATGAGTGGGCAACTGGCTGGGCGGCGCGAGTCCGCCTCCAGCATCGAGTCGGCAACGATCCAGCCGGTCCCGCTCGACCAGCGGCATGGCACGAACCGGGACATGTTCACGATCTGGTTCGGCACGAACATCATGATCCTGTCCATTGTCACCGGAGGTCTTGCCACCACGCTGTTCGGCCAACCAGCCTGGTCGGCCGCGCTGGGGATCGTCGTCGGGAACCTCTTCGGTGCGATCTTCATGGCGCTGCACTCCGCCCAGGGTCCGCGGCTCGGGGTCCCACAGATGGTCCAAACCAAGGGGCAGTTCGGCTCCTGGGGTGCGCTGCTGATCGTCCTGATCGTGGTGGTCATGTACCTCGGGTTCTTCATCTCGATCCTGGTCTTCGGAGGACAGTCGCTGGCGTCGGTGATTCCGCACCTGAGCAGCAAGGCCGGCATCGTGCTGCTCGCGGCGGCCAGCATCGCGGCCACTATCTGGGGCTACAGGCTGATCCACGCCTATGCCCGGATCATGACCTACGCCTCGGGTGCCGTCCTGCTACTGGCGTTCGTCTGGGCGTTCGTCGTCCACCCGGTGCCGCACACCTTCTTCGGCACCGGTGAGGCCACCCTGTCCGGGTTCGTGAGCACTGTGTCGGTGGCCGCGGTCTGGCAGATCGCCTACGCACCGTACGTCTCGGACTACTCCCGTTATATGCCGGCCAAGACCGGCTCCAGGCCGGCGTTCTGGATGAGCTACTGGGGCACCAGCATCGGCTCGATCCTGCCCATGTTCCTGGGCGCGGGCATCGGGCTGCTCCTGCCCGGCGCGGACCCCATCGCTGCCTTGACCAAGGCAACCGCCGGGATCAGCCTGCTGGTCGTGGCCGTGTTCAGCATCGGGGTCGCCGCGACGAACGCGATGAACCTGTACTGCGGCACCCTGTGCACGATCACGATCGCGCAGACTTTCCTGCCGCGCTTCACGGCTCGCAGCCGCGAGCGTGCGGTGGTCGCGACCGGACTGTGCACGATCGCGCTCGCCGTAGCCCTCACCTCCGGGAGCGACTTCGTCGCCACTTACAACAACTTCCTCACCCTGCTGCTCGGCTCCCTGGTCCCGTGGACCGCGGTCAACCTGGTCGACTTCTACCTGGTGCGCCACGGTGACTACGCCGTCGAGGACTTCTTCAAGCGCGACGGCGGTCGCTACGGCCGGGTGAACTGGCCCGCGGTGCTCTGCTACCTGATCGGTGTCGCTGTGCAGATCCCGTTCATGATCATCGGGACCGCCTACACCGGCCCGATCGCCAAGGCGCTCGGCCACACCGACATCTCCTTCATCGCCGGCCTGCTCGTCGTCTCGCCGTTGTACTACTTCACGGTGAAGGCTGTGGCCCGGCTGCGGACGGCCGTGGCTGTCGAGGAAGTTCCGGCGCTCGTCCAGGGCGAGACCGGAGCCTGAGCACACCGGTGCGCCGGGCACCTGGCCCGGCTCCCCGTCGCAGCTTGTCCCCAATCTTGATCGGAGTCACCCCATGAGCGACCACAAGCCGATCGGTGCCCTCGAAGCCACCGTGGTCCCGCGCTTCGCCGGCCTCGGCACCTTCGCCCGGATCCCTTCCATCGACGCCGTGCCCGACTACGACATCGCGGTGCTCGGCGTCCCGTTCGACGGCGGTACGTCGTACCGGCCGGGCGCCCGGTTCGGGCCGATGGGCATCCGGCAAGCGTCCCGACACCTGCGGCCGCGGTTCCACGTCGAGCTCGATACGGCGCCGTTGGAGGCGGTCCAAGTCGTAGACGCCGGTGACGTGCCGTGCACGCCGTACTCCATCGACGAGGCGATGGGCCAGATCGAGCGGTATGCCCGCGAGGTCGTCGGCCAGCGTGACCGGCGCCTGGTGACGCTCGGCGGTGACCACACCGTCGCGCTGCCGATGCTGCGCGCGGCACGGGACAAGCACGGCCCGATCGCTCTGATCCACTTCGACGCCCACCTCGACACGTGGGACACCTACTTCAAGGCTCCGATCACCCACGGCACCGTGTTCCGCCGCGCGTTCGAGGAGGGCCTGCTCGTCGAGGACAAGTCGATCCACGTCGGCATCCGCGGTCCCATCTACGACCAGCTCGACCTCGTCGACGACGCGTCGTTCGGCTTCAGGGTCATCCGGGCCGGGGACCTCGACGTCCTGGGCATCGACGGAGCCGTCGATGTCGTGCGGCAGCGGGTCGGTGACGCCCCGGTCTACCTCTCGATCGACATCGACGTGCTCGACCCCGCGTTCGCGCCGGGCACGGGTACGCCGGAGATGGGCGGGTTCACCAGCCGTGAGCTGCTGCATTTGCTTCGTCGGCTCGACGGTCTCAACCTCATCGGGGCCGACGTCGTCGAGACCGCACCGGCGTACGACCACGCCGAGATCACCTGTGTTGCGGCCGCCACGGTGGCCTTCGACCTCATCACCCTGATGAGCAAGACCGATATACGCACTCCTGACCGCCCGGCTGCCGCCACGGCCTGACGCTGGCTGCGCAGTGCTGGGAGCGTTGGTCGGGCGACCGCTAGCCGTATGGGTCGCACGTTGCCTTCCGAAGGACTTCCACCTTCTGTGACCGCTTGCTCCCTCATTGTCGATCCACTGCTCAGTGTGCTTCCCGGCTCACACTGAGGATCACCCGTCTTACTGTTCCAGGGTGGTTTTAGCTCTTATGGCCACCGTGTTCCACCCAGGAGACGGCCCGTGGCAGGCCGGTCAGTGAACGTGACCGAGCGCTGACCGCGCCTGCCACTTCTGCACGAATAGGTGATATCGACCGCTGCGTGGACTATTCACTATGGTGATTAGATGATTTATGTTGCGGAACTGCTGGAGATGCCGCACCTGCGGCTTCGCCTTTTGTCTGGCCGAGACGGGCTGCAACGGGAGGTCAGCTGGACGCACACCTGCGACCTGCCTGAGCCGTGGCAGTGGCTGACCGGCGGAGAGCTGCTGATGACCAACGGCATGTCCTTTCCGAAGGCGGCTCGCGAGCAGGAGGAGCTTGTGAGACGGCTTGTGGACGCCGGTGCCAGTGCTCTCGCGATCGGCGAACAAATGTACTGCCCGCCGCTCACCGCGCGGTTCACCAGTGCCAGCGATTCGCTCGCCCTCCCGGTGCTCTCGGTGGAGTACCCAATGCCGTTCGTCGCGATTTCGCGCGAGGTGGCGGCGGCCAACCTGCCGCAGCAGTCGGACCGGCTGATTCGAACCGAGCGGATATATCACGCCCTGCAACGCTCGGTCACCGAAAAGCGTAAGCCGTCCCAGCTGACCACCGCATTGTCGCAGCAGCTGGGCTGTGAGCTGCACGTGTGCCATCGCGAGTCCGCCGAACCGTGGTTTCCCGACAGCCCTGAACCCGACGCGAGACTTCGCAAGGCCCTATCGCAGGCCGAACCCGGATCCCGACAGGTCAGCGCCGGCGCGTTCGTCACGCGTCTGAGTGACGGCCGGGAGCTGCGTCTGGCAGACATTCCCACCCAGACCGGTGCCGTGCTCGTCCTGGTGTCTGACGGGCGGAACGTGCTCGATGCCATCCTCATGCAGCACGCTGCGACCGTGATTGCCCTCGAGATGTCCCAATCGCTGGTGGACTTGGAGCACTGCCGCCGCCAGGGTGCCGAGTTCCTGGCCCGGCTCATGGACGGCGGTGCCGAGCCCAGGGGCGGACACAGCCAGCTCCTCGAGGCCGGGATCGACCCGACCTCCGCGATCCTGTACGCCGTATCCTCCGACGACAGCGCCCGGCTGTGTCAGTTGCATGTCGGCTTGTGGCGCAATGGGGTTCCGCATCTGGTCGTGCACCGCTCTGGTGCTCTCTACCTACTGGCGCCAGACGAGGAGAGGGTGCTGCGCGTCGTCCGTTCAAACGTCGGTCCCTCCGCATCGGTGGGAGTGAGCGCCGCGATCAAGACCGTGGATCGCATCCCCGAGGCGGCACGGGAAGCACGCTGGGCGAGCCGGTCAGCCGAGCGTGTCGAGACACATACCTTCCGCTACGGGGAGGCAACGCCGTTCCTCGGCGTTGCCAGCATCGAAGACGCGATCGCACTCGTCGACCGAGTGCTCGGGCGGCTCCTGGAGTACGAGTCCAGCCACCGAGGCGAGCTCCTGCCCACTCTCGAGAGCTTCTTCGACAATCAGCGCTCCTGGCAGAAGACGGCGGACGCCTTGCACGTGCATCGGCAGACAGTGCTCTATCGCATCCGCAAGGTCGAAGACATCACCGGCCTCGACCTCGACCGCACGCGGGACATCGCCGAGCTATGGCTTGCCCTGCAAGCTCGTTCGATGCTGCCGAGTGCCGCTTAGCCGAAAGCACTCATAGGGGATGTGTCCTGAGAAGTGGTGTACGGGCTCCCACCTGATCCGGGCGTTCGCCCCGGCGTCGGAGTGAGTGTCCGGAGGCAAGAACGGCCACCGGCTGATCTTCGAGATGTTGAAGACCCGAAGGAGATCAGCACGATGACCGCACCAGACAGTCTGCCCACCATGCGGCGACTGGTTGTTGGGACGTCCACGATATCCTGCCGACCAGCCAGCAGCCGGAGCTGGTAAAGGACTTCCGTGACTGCGGTGTGACGGCGTTTGCGATGGAGCTGGAGCCCCGCGTCTCCCGTGCGCAGTCCATGGACGCGCTGGCCTCGCAGGCCGTGGTGTCCGGCTACCGCTGCGCAATCGTCGCGGCCGAAATGCTCCGACGCTTCTTCCCGATGAACATGACGGCCGCCGGCACGATCCCGCCCGCCGAGGTGCTCGTGCTCGGTGCCGGTGTCGCCGCCTACAGACGACGGCGACCGCGAAGTGTCTGGGCGCGGTCGTCAAGGTGTACGACGTGCGCGCCGCCGCGGGACGACATCGGCGGTCGCTGCTGCACTCAACAGCCGACCCCGCAAGACCCTTGGCCGGAAGGCACCCGCCGAAGCCCTATCCACTTGATGCCGAACATCTCGGCATGGGCGGAGACGAAGTCCCAAGCGGCCGTCTTCACTCATCTCCCGGGCATCCGGTTCACCACGATCCACCCCGGCTTCGTCACCACCGAGCGCATCAGCGAAGACGGCCTGCCGGACCGCGACGCCGGGGTGGATGCCGATGCGATGAGGCAGAGAGGCGGACGGGGCCGGCGGTGTGCGGGCTGGGCCGTGGGGTGGATAACAGCGGTCCCTTCCCTGCCCTGTCTCCGTCATCCGCCACCTGCTGCCTAAGCAATCTCCAGGCGAGGTGGGTACGCCCCCGGTGCCGGAGGGGAGCGTCGGGGACAACTGGTGGCGATGCGCGCGGACTTCGATCGAGCGGACCGTGTATCCGGTTCAGGCAGCTGATCACCGCGCATGAGCTGCCTCTGTTCTTCTCGCCGACTCGCTGAGCGCTGTGGCGATCGACGATCGGCGGAAGTCGGTGCGCCAGACGTCGATCACATCACCGTGGTCGTTGGTGATGAGGTACTCGGGCCACCGGTCAAATGCCGAGCACGGGTGCGAGATCCCGAACTCGACGACATCCGTCACCTCAAGATTCCATGCGTCGGAGAGCACGGTGTGGTGGTCGTACAGCGCGCGCACACGTCCGCGGACATCGGACTTGTCCTGTCCGGCCGCCGTGCTGGCGGACAGAAGGATCGGCGTCTCGGTGTCGTAGGGAAGGTCGCGCTTCCCGGCTCCGACCACGGCGGTGCCGTCCTCGGCGGCGGACACGACGACCGCGCGCACGGCCAGGGCTGGGACGAGGCCGGGAATCGGGCTCACACGTGCGTAGACGCCGTGATCGTGCGTGACATAGCAACCGGACCTGAGCAACCGGATTGTGCCCGGAACGTCGTCGTCCGTCGGGAGGAAGTCGACGACACGGTCAGGAAAGGCCGATCCGCCCATCGAGTACACGGGGCGGTCGGTCTCGAAGAGTTCGGCGACGTCGAGGTAGACGTCGCGGACCCGGCGGCAGTGTTCGTCCACGGCCGCAAGCGTTTCGTCGGTCCTTGTGTTCGGGGCGACGCCTTCGTACCCGGCGACTCCCACGAGCCGGAGTCCGGGAGTCGCTCGGACGAGCTCCGCTGTGCGGCGGGCCTGCTCCGGGTCGCGGATACCGGTGCGGCCACCCGGGGTGCCGATGTCCAAAAGCACCTCGAGAGCGGGGCCGTGCGCGCCGAACACCTGTTTTGCTGCGGCGATCCCGGCCGCGGAGTCGACGAAGCACCGGATCTTCCGTTCCGGCTCGGCGGCGAGCCAGGCCCGAAGTCGCGCCAGTCCGAATGGATCGACGATCTGGTTCGCGATGAGGACGGTGTTGTGTCCCCAGCCGAGCACGGTCGCGACCTGGTCGACGGTGGCAACGGTGACGCCGGCGGCGCCGGCCGCGATCTGTCGTTCGATGATGGGAGCGGACATCGTAGTCTTGACGTGGGGAGCAAGCGCGACGTCATGGGTCTTGCACCAGTCGGCCATGACGCGGATGTTGTGATCGAGGGCGGCGGCGTCGAGACGCAGTTGGGGGTATGCGGCGGGAATCACGGCTGTTCCTTCAGGTGGCTGCTCGGCAGGGCGTCAGCGCAAGTGGATGGACTCAGGGCTCACAGCGCGCTCGGTGCCCGGGCCGGGACGTGCTCCTTGCGGGCGGCGTTTCGCGACGACATCCGGTAGCCGCCGATGAGAACCGCTGCCCAGACCGGCAGGGCGTACAAGGCGATGCGCTGGCCCTTGTCGAACGCGAGGAGAATCGTCAGAGCTGCGAGGAAGGCGAGGGTGGCCCAGCACAGGGCCTTGGCGTAAGGGAGCCGGAACGTACTCGCGGGTGCCTCACCGCGTTCGACGCGACGCCGGTAGACGAGGTGGCAGACGACGATGACACCCCAGCTCCAGATTCCTCCGAGGGTGGCGACCGACGAGATGTACGAGAACGCCTTCTCCGGGACGATCGCGTTGACCGCGACGCCGACGAGCATCAGAGTGCCGGAGGCGATGATGGCGGCCGCAGGCACGTGACCACGGCTGGTCTTCTCGAACACCTTGGGTGCGAGCCCGTCCTCGGCGAGCTTCTTGAGCAGGCGTCCGTTGCTGTACAGCCCGGCGCTGCACGCCGACAGAGCGGAGGCGAGGACGACGAAGTTCATGACGCCGGCGGCCGCGGGAAGACCAATGTGCGAGAAGCTCTTGACGAAGGGGCTCTCGTCCGCGCTGAACTGATCCCAAGGGAACAGTGACATCAGCACGATCAGGGTGCCGACGTAGAAGATCCCGATACGCCAGGGCACGGAGTTGATCGCCTTCGGTATCACGGACTCCCGGTCCTTGGTCTCGGCTGCGGTCATGCCGATGAGTTCGACGCCCTGGTAGGAGAAGACCACGATCTGGAAGGCCAGAAGGACCGCGAGCAGCCCGTGCGGGGCGATGCCTCCGTGATTCCAGAGGTTCTCGATCCCGCCTGCCTGGCCGGCTTGGCCGACGTTGAAGACCAGTGCGAAGATGCCGCCACCGATGAGGGCAAGGATGGTGACGACCTTGATCGATGCGAACCAGAATTCGGCCTCCCCGAAGAATCCGACCTTGGCCAGGTTCAATCCGACGAGTGCGAGCAGCGCGATCAGTGCCGTGAGGTATTGCGGCATCGACGGGAACCAGAACTTGACGAAGACCCCGGCTGCGGTGAGCTCGGCCATCCCGATGATGGTCCAGGTGATCCAGTAACCCCAGCCGGTGACGAAACCGTATGCAGGGCCCAAGAACTCGCGCGCATACTCGGCGAAGCTCCCCGCGACGGGCCGGTACATCAGCAGCTCGCCGAGGGCACGCATGATGATGAAGATGAACACGCCGGTGACCGCGTAGACGCCGATCACGGCCGGCCCGGCGTAGGAGATGCCTTTCCCGGATCCGAGGAAGAGCCCGACTCCGATAGCGCCACCGATCGCGATCATGCGGATGTGTCGTTTGTTGAGTCCTTGCGCGAGGCCGTCCTCGTTCGCCCCTTCGGGGGAGCTGTCGACTGTCATGATGTGTCCTTGTTCGAGGTCAGTGTTTGGTTATAGGTGTTCTGGGTCGGCGAGGACAGTCGTGGCAGACCGTGCCGGGCGTCGCTCGGTCGGGTCCGGCCGGGTGTCGGGGGTCAGGCAACCTCGACGATGAGTTCGACTTCGACGGGGGCGTTCAGTGGCAGTTCGGCGACGCCGACAGCCGAGCGTGCGTGTGTACCGGCATCGCCGAAAACGCTCGCGAGCAGATTCGAGGCGCCGTTGACGACGTCGGGCTGGCCGGCGAAGTCGTCGGCGGAAGCGACGAACCCGGTCACCTTCACGACCCGCACGACCGAGTCGAGGCCGACGAGGGCATCGATCGCAGCAAGTGCATTCAGAGTGCAGATTTCCGCTGCCCTCGACGCGTCCGTCACCGAAACCTCGCGGCCGACCTTTCCCGGTCGTTCGATCGATCCCCGCACCAACGGCAACTGGCCAGAGGTGTAGACCAGATCACCGGTCCGCACCGCCGGAACATAGGCGCCGATCGGCGTGGCCGTCGACGGCAGTTCGAACCCGAGCTCGGCAAGGCTTTCCGCCCAAGACGACATGGACGATGCGGAGACGGCGCACCGCGCGTCGTCGGATGCACCGGTGGTGGATGGTGTCGCGAACATGTAAACACTGCCTGCTTTCGGGGTGGGGCGTTGATGTGCACCAGCGTGCTGCGCATCACCACGACGTGCATCGTGCGGCCGCACCAATCACGACCGAGGCGTGGTGCGGATTCACGAACGACGTACGGTTGGGTGCAGCAGGAAGCAAACGAAGGGTGCCGATCATGACCAGCCCTGGAGCCAGGCTCGACAACGTCGTGAGCAACCTCGCCGGCACCCTGCTGGAGGTTCTTGCGGGGACCGTCGACGGAACGACGTTGATCACCGACGTCGTCGTCGACGATCCGCGGGAACAGGTACCGGTTCGCCCCGGGGCCATGCTTCTGTGTACCGCCGCCGACGTCCGAGATCTGCCGGCCTTGCTCGATCGTGCGGTCACACGTCAGGCTCCCGCCCTCGTGGTACGTGCGCCGCTGGATCTCGAGCCGGAGCTGCGTGCTCGCATCGAACGCAGCGGTGTGGCCCTGCTCGGCCTCGCCGGCGGAGCAACGTGGGCACAGCTGGTCGTCCTGCTCCGCTCGCTGCTCTCCAGCAGTGCGAGCGGCGAGGAACTGCTGGCCGGAATGCCCGCGGAAGACTCGTTCGCCCTGGCCAACGCGATCGGATCACTGCTCGACGCGCCGATCACGATCGAAGATCGCGACTCACAGATTCTGGCGTTCTCCGATCGCCAGAACGAGGCTGATCAAACACGGATCGAGACGATTCTCGGACGTGGCGTCCCCCAGCACGCCCGCCTCGCGCAGGAACGAGCGGGCGTCTTCAAACGGCTCTACGCCGGCGAGAAACCGATCTTCATCGACACACCGCAGATCGAAGGAGTGCCAGGTCTTCCGCGCGTGGCGATAGCCGTACGAGCAGGTGACCAAGTGCTCGGCTCGATCTGGGCGGCTGTCCCTGGGCCCCTGAGCGACGAGAAGGAGCAAGTACTCGTCGATGCCGCGAAAGTCGTTGCGCTGCACCTGCTGCGGCACCGTATCGGTGTAGACATCGACCGGCAGGTTCGCGCGGACCTCATCGCAACCGCATTGACGGGAGGCGCCCCGGCGTCGGGCGCGATCGAGCGTCTCGGACTGGCGCACCGGACCGTGACGGTGCTCGGCCTGTCCCTTCCGAATGGGAACTCGGCCGACACTGCCGTCTCCGGGCAAACGCGACGGCAGACCTTGGAACGGATCACCGGCTCCTTCGCATTTCACCTGTCGGTCGCGGCACCCGGCGCGGTTGCCGCATTGGTCGGCGACGTGTGTTACGCGATTGTGCCGGCGCCGATCCGGAAAGGAAAAGAAAACGTCACGGCCATGGCCCAGCGGGTTTCGAACGATTTCCTCAACCGTGCACGGGACAGACCTGGAGGAGCGGCGATCGGCATCGGTCGCGACGGCTCGTCATCCGATCCGGCCGACCTCGCTCGCTCGCGGCACGATGCGGACAGAACCCTACGTGTCCTGCGCCAGGAACCAGCCGGCCGAGTCGCGATGTTCGCCGACGTCCAACTCAACGCACTCTTGCTGGAGATCGGTGACCAACTGCACAATGAGGGCGGACTGCTGGACGGCCCCATCGCCCGGCTGCATCACCACGATCGAGAACACGGAACCACGATGGCGGAAACCGTGGCCCAATGGCTCGACCACCTCGGCAACACCCTGAACGCATCTGCGGCCATGGACGTACACCCCAACACATTCCGATACCGCCTTCGCCGAGCGGCAGAGATCGCGCAACTGAACCTGAATGATCCCGACGAACGCTTTGCGGCGATGCTCGAGTTCCGGCTCACTCGGCAACGACCGTCCGCGGAAGCCACCGCCGCAACTTGACGCTTATCCGAGTGGGATGTCTTGTCAGCGGCGACCGCGCCCGGCCGTGTGCGGGGCCGGGCGACCGGCCCGCGGACGCGGATCTTTTTCAGCACGGAAACCGCGCCCCGCCCGGCGGCAGTCAGCCAGGTTTTCATGTCCCCAGCCCGCCGGCAGGGGCCGACCTCTCAGCAGTTCGCGAGCCGTAGAGCTCGTCCGCAGACCGAGATCCCTGTCGGTCGCCGGAGACACTAACGGCTCATGAGATGGCGTGGCTCGAGCACTTCGTGGCTGCGGCGTTCGGGAACACCGGGCACCATCATGGAGTGTCGCGCCGGCTGCGCGTCTTTGGCCGGGATCTGGCGCATCGATCAGCCTACTGGCGCACCCACGCTGGATCCGGCGACATCGGGGATGCCGAAGAACGGTGAGGATGAACAGCACCGCGAACGCGCCCAGCGCGAACTGCCCGAACGAGAACACGCTGCCGAGGATCACGTGCGGCGCCGCGTCGTTCCAGATCTGCTTGACCGATGGCAGCGCCTTGCCGATCATGATCCCCGCGAACACCACGTTGATCATGAGACCGGGCAGCCGCGACATGACGTCGACCGCCTGGGCGGGGACGAGGCTCCAGCCGGTGAGCCCGAGCACCTGCGGCCCCAGCAGGAGGATGAGGAAGCCGGCGATGACGCCTCGCGGGCAGGTACAGTCGCGCCAGGACGGGCACGAACCGCCGGATCAGCAGCGCCACGACCTGGGCGATGCCCAGGTAGACGAACCCGAGCCCGACCCACTGCACATCCGTGTACTCACCGAAGATGAGCACAGTCCGGCGTATGGGGCCGGCCGGTGCGACGAGCGACCATGTCGCTCCCCGCGCGGAGCAGGCTCAGCCCTCCCGCACGGCGGCGGTACGATGCGCGCGAGCCACACGCGCCAGGCCGCTTGCGACTCCCGCACCCACCAGTGCGAGTGCGGCCATCAGGATGAACACCAGGTGGTACCCCGCCGCACCCGGGTTGGCATCGAGGATCGCGCCGTACACGAGGAAGGCGAACATCCCGGGGGCGTAACCGACGAGGCATGCGATGCCGAACGCGGTGCCGCTGACCTGGTTGGGGACGCCGACCTCGTCCATGGGCGCCCAGAACACACCGCGCATCGTGAAGATGATCAGTGAGAACAGCAGGCAGGCGGCCATCGCGGGGATCTGGTTCTCCCTACCGGTCGGCAGCAGCAGGATGATCGCTGCGATGGGGATCAGGCACACGAACGCGAGACGGAGGTACCTGCTGGCCCCCTTGAAGACCTTGTCGACGAGTACGCCGCCGAGCGGGCCGCCGAGGATCTTGAGGCCGTACTGGTTGATGATGCCGTAGGCGCCGGCGAGGGCGGCCGGCAGTCCGTACACGTACGTGAGGTAGGGGATGAAGTAGGTCAGACCGCAGTACACGACGTACGCCATGAACACGGTTGCACTGACCCACCACAGTTGCGGCAGCCGGGCGACATCCAGGATCTCGCTGAGGCCGACGCGCTTCTTTTTCGGCGTATCCACGGCGGACTCGGGGCCCTGGTCACGCAGCAGGAAGAACAGGAGCACGCCGACGGCGATGTCAATCATCGCGTAGAAGGCGATCGCGGCACGGAAGCCGGCGGCACCCGAGCCGAGCAGGGCGAAGACGCCGAGGGCCGAGAAGGCAACCAGTGTGTCGACGACGCCGCGACCGCCCTCGAGGAAGCCGAACAGCCGCCCCTGTTCTTCCGGCCCACCCAGGCGCCGGATGCTCTTGAGCAGTGCCGGCCAGACCAGGCAGTCGGAGCAGACGGCCAGCACCGCGAAGATCGGCACCAGCTGCCCGTACCCGGGGAACGTGCTCATATAGAGCCCGAGCCCGCCCGCGCCGATCAGTCCGAGCGGAATCAGGATGCGGGTCGAGAACCGGTCAGCCAGGTACCCTCCGACCACGAACAGTGCTGTCGCGACGATCGAGTTCACGCTCAGTAGCGCACCGATCTCGGTGTTGCTCAGCCCCATCTGCTGCTGGATCGGGACGTAGAAGACGTCCTTGATGTTGGCGAGCTTGTAGATGGTGCCGCCCGCCATCACGAGGACCGCGAAGCGCGCCCATTTGGCCTTGTCGAACCCGGTCTTGGCCGGCGCGGTCGTCATCATGGTGTCCGTCATCGCGCGCCTGCCGGGGCGTCGGCGGCGGCCAGGCGAGCTGCGGCGAGTTCGCGCATCCGGGCGAGCAGCCCGCGCACGTGGACGACCTGGTCGACGGCCCAGCCGGGCTCGGCGGCGAGCAGGTCGGGCAGCGTCCATCCTTCGGGAAGGCCCGTGGTGCTCAGTTCTCGGTAGGGGATGAAGGGGTCGTCGCCTTCGCTGTGATGGCGGAAGGCGGGCGCGTAGTACAGGTTCTCCTGTTCGAGCGCGAAGGTGATGACCTGCGGCTCGTCGTCGCCGAGTATGAGCAGGTCGAACAACATCCGCGCCCCCGGCAGGTCGTCCTCCGGGCTGCCCTGGAGCACGCCGCGGTGGCCGAACCCGTCGCCCTCAGGAAGGACGTGCACGCCCTTCAGGTGCGCTTGCAGGATATGCGGGGCCAGCTGGGCCAGGGCGTCCATCGGCCGTTCGCACGCGTTGATCATGTTGCCGAAGTCGAACATCGCGTGCAGGCGGGGGTGGCCGACGGTGCGCAGCAGCTGAGCGATCTCGCCGGAGCGCAGTTCTTCGTGCTGCTCGAACGAGAAGTGCAGGCCGTGAGTGTCGGCGAGGTCGCCGAGGCGGCGCAGGTCGTCCTCGACGCGCGACAGCACCTGCGACAGCTGCCCTTCGTAACGGGAGTAGACGCGAATGTGCTGGACGCCGAGGATGCCGGCGATCCGGACGGCCTCGTCCACGGGTTCACGCTCGGTCGTGCTGATCTCGAGGTGCAAGGCCAGGCCGTAGTCGCGGGCACGGGCGGCGAAGGCCCGAAGCTGGTCGTCGTTCATTCGGCTCAGGCTGCGCTCCTCTCCGTCGAGGACGTGGATGCAGACGCCGGCCAGATCGTGCTCTCGGGCGAAGTCGAGGACGTCGTCGGGGCTGTAGGCGCCGTAGGTGAGGTTGGTGAGCAGGGCGTACGCGTGACCGAAGAGCCGGACCCGGTCGATCCGGTCGATCAGCACCCGCGCGCGCTCGGTCGTCAGGTCGGGGATCTGTTCGATCTCGGCTGCGGTGAGGTTCGGACTCAGGAGCGTTCGGAAGTGCGCATCGAGGTGGGGCATCGTTGTCTCCTTAGAAAGCGGGTCGCGACCGTGCGTCGCCGCAACCCCTTCTTCCTATCAACGCAATGGATGGTGCGTTAGAGCCATTGACAGCCCAGTTCTGCGGACCAATTCGGCGGGCCCACCTCTCGGGCTACGCCTCGGCAGCTCCGCCGGATTCGAGCCGTTCGAACGCCTCTGCCATCCGCGCTACGGCACGCGCCATGTGCTCGGCTGCGGTGCCGGCGAACCCGATCAGCAGTGCGGGCGGCAGCCGGCGCTGCACGCGATACTCACCCAGGGGATACGTGAAGACGCCCTGCCGGGCGAGGCCGCGTGCGCAGTCGATGTCGTTGACGGATGCCTCGAGCCACCCCATCACGTGGAGCCCGGCGGCGACCGGCCTCGCCGTCAGCCGATGCGCGAGCTGCGTGTCGAGCTGTTCGAGCAGGGCGTCCTGGCGGGCGGCGTACAGTCGGCGCGTGCGCCGGAGGTGGGTGTGCAGGTGCCCTTCGGCGAGGAAGTCGGCGAGCGCCGCCTGCATCACGGTCGCGGGGGTGCGACCGATCACCGAGCAGGCCGACGTGAACGGCTCGACGAGGTCGTGGGGCAGCACGGCGTAGCCCAGTCGCAGCGACGGCGCCAGCACTTTGCTGAATGTGCCGACGTAGATGACGTGTCGCGCTTGGTCGAGTCCGAACAGCGGGGGCAGCAGCGTGCCATGATAGCGAAGCTCGCTGTCGCAGTCGTCCTCGACGATCCAACTCCCGTGCGCCTGTGCCCACGCGATCCACTCCCCGCGCCGCGCCGGACTCATGACCGTGCCCAGGGGATGCTGCCGGGACGGCGTGAGGTAGGCGAGGCGTGCCGATGGGTCGCCCCCTGCCGCCACCGCGCCCGCGTCGTCGACCGGCACGCCCTGGACGCGGCATCCCTGCGATTGGAACGCGAGCCTTCCGGAGATGTGGCCGGGGTCTTCGACGAGCACCGTGTCGGCGGGGTCGAGCAGCAGCACCGCGAGGACATTGAAGGCCTGTTGGGCCCCGGAGGTCACCACGATCTGCTCGGCGCCGCAGCCGAGGCCCCGCACGTCGTTGAGGTAGTCGGCGATCGCCTGGCGCAGTGGCTCGTACCCGTGCGGGTCGCCGTACCCGATGGCGGCTGCGTCGGTGCGCGCTGCGTGCCGCGCCAGCAGCCGCCGCCACACGCCGGCAGGGAACGCGGATGCCGCGACCTGGCTGGGGACGAACGACTCGGTGTCTTTCGGATCCCACGAGTGCGGCGCCTCGCTGAACAGGCTGGCACCGCGTGCCGACGTCGCTGCGCCGCGCTCGGACAGCTGCGGGCGCGCAACAGGCGCCGGTGCCATCGCGGCCGTCCAGAGTGCGTCCACATACGTGCCGTCCCCCTGGCGTGCACGCAGGAACCCCTCGGCCGTGAGCTGCTCGAACGCGGTGACCACGGTCAGCCGCGAGACGCCGAGCTCGGCGACGAGCGTCCGCGTCGAGGGCAATCGGGTTTCCGGCGGCAGGGTGCCGTCGAGGATGAGTCCCCGCAGATGCCGATACAGCTGCAGGTGCAGCGGCAGGGCGCTACCGCGGTCGAGCTCGACCGTGGCCAGCATCCGGCCCCCGGCACCTTTCATGATGCGCGGGCGCGCCGGTGGGTCTGACATGCCCTCATCCTAGCTAGTACTCCAGCAGCGGTTCGTGTCCTGAGCTGGCGGTTGTCGTTGTCCTGGTAGGGAGGGGATTATCGAAGTCGCTAGCTGGGCTGCTGAGTTGGAGTAGATGTTCGCTCGGTTGGCAGGCAGGTTCGCTCGTGCTGATCTGCGATGGCGGATGCGGGACTACGTCCGCGGTCTGCTGGGGCGGGCGGCACGTAAGAACGGCTGGCAGCTCGCGGAATGGGCAGGACATCACACTCCGGACGGCCTCCAGCGGCTGCTGAACAGCAGCGTCTGGGACGCGGACGCTCTACGCGACGACGTCCGTGTTTACGTCGGTGAGCGTCTCGGCCCGGGCGGTGTGCTGATCATCGACGACACCGGGTGTGCGCCACGAGGCGCTGAGGAATCGAGCGGGGAGGGAGAATGCCGCCGAGGCGATCGGATCGTCGTGTGTCGAGGTTCGAGAGCTGCGCCGGATCGGCGATCGGCGCCGGCAAGGGGTTCAGCGGGCGGGCGTTCGCGATGCCCTGGTGAGGCCGGTGGGAGTTGTAGAATTTCTCGAACTCGCACAGGGCATGGAGCAGGGCCCCGGAGGGCGTTGTCACGTTGTTGGGTGTGTGGGTGTCTGACGGTGTGTCGAGGTGTGGTGGGGCCGGGTGCCGGCCCTTGGCTCAGGCCGCGGCAGGCCGGCCGGTGACGCCGGTGATCTGCTCCCAGATGGTGAAGCGGACGGTCATTTCGGCGCGGTGTTGGGTGCTGGTCATCAGGTGGCGGCGGGGCCGGAAGTGGGGTGAGATGCCGCTGAACGCGGACAGGAACCGCTGCGCGGCGCCCACGCTGCGGAAGCCTTTCATCGCCCGTTCGCGTTGCCGGGTGGGCTGATGACTGTTCTCGCCCGGTTGTTCAGGCCCTTGTGGGAACGGTGCTCGACGGAGGGCATGACCTCGCGGTGGGCCGCGCCGTAGGAGCGGAGCTTGTCCGTGACGATCACCCGCGGCACCCCGCCCGTCTTCGTCAGCAGCGTGCGGAAGAAGCGCCTGGCCGCAGCCGTGTCCCGGCGGCTCTGCACCAGGATGTCCAGCACGTTGTCGTCCTGGTCGACAGCCCGTCACAGGTACCTCTGCTCACCGTTGATCTTGATGAAGACCTCGTCCAGATGCCACTTGTCGCCGGGCTGGGGCCGTCGGCGGTGCAGTCCGTTGGCGTACTGCTGACCGAACTTCAGGCACCAGCGGCGGACCGTCTCGTACGAGACGATCACGCCGCGCTCCAGCATCAGCTCCTCGACCTCACGGAAACTGAGCGGGAACCGGAAGTACAGCCACACGCAGTGCGAGATCACCTCGACCGGATACCGGTGCCCCTTGTACGACGGCGACATGCCCTCCACGGACGACCCCCTCCACCGTGATCAGCCCGAGGATCCTCCCACCCTGTCAGCCAACGTGACAGCGCCTCTGGTCCCAGTATCCGGAGACTTCGAGGAGCAGGTGCCGGAGGTAGTTCTTCAGGATGGCTCGGTGGAGCGGCTTCTCTGTCCGTGCAAGGTATTTCTCGACGTTGATCGGCCAGTGGGTGACGTCGAATCTGGCGGGGACGTTCATGGTGGTCATGGCGTCGTGGGTGGTCATCCGCGCGGTGGGGGACATTGGTGCGCTCCATCTCACGTGTTTGAGGGCGTGTGGCCACAACCAGGGCGTGTGTCGGCCACGGGTGTGGTCGCTCGCTCGCTCGTCGGGGTGTTCTTCCTGGGGCGCGTCGGCGGGACCGGTCTGTCTCGTGTCAGGTGCGCCGCCAGGCTTGAGTTTTCGGCCCGGCCGCACATCAGGCCGCCGATCGGCGGCCACCGTGGGGGTCTGCCGGGCCGAATTCTCGTACAGAGAGGTCGAGGGCCTATACGGCAGCCGGCAGCGCGCCGAGCTGCTGCATCAGCGAGAACAGGTTCGCGACGCCCCAGTGCTCGGTGATCTTCCCGTCGCGTACCCTCATGGCGTCCACGGTTTCGAAGCTGATCTGCTTGCCGGTGGGCGCGATGCCGAAGAACTCGCCCTTGTGGGTGCCGTGATACGTCTTGTACGTGGTGACGAGGTCGCCGTCGGCGGACTGCCAGTGGATGACGGCGTGGAAGTCGGGAAAGGCCTCGCGGAGCACCTGGTACAGCTGGCGTGCGCCCGCCTTGTCGGCCGTACGTCCCGGCTGCGGTGTGTGGTCGAGGAAGTCGTCGGCGAACAGTTCGTCGAAAAGGGCGAAGTCCCCGCCGCCCTGTACCTCCTCGGTGTTGCGACGGACGATTGCCTTGGCGGCCTCGCTCGGATTGTTCTCGCTCATGGGATTCCTTCGTGGATGGTGCGGTCGGTCGTTTCGGCTCGCACGGGTCTTGAAAAGGCGTCAGATCACCGAGGTCAGGCCGCCGTCGACGACGAGCGCGGTTCCCCGGTTACATAGCCCGACAGCTCCGATCCGAGGTACGCCACGGCGTCACCGATCTCGGACGGCTGCCCCAGGCGCCGTAGCGGAGTCCGCTGCCGGAACCCGTCCGCGGCCTGCGCGATGTCGGGTGTGGACCGCAGGAGATGGGTGTCGATGGTGCCGGGGCACACGGCGTTGACCCGGATGCCGTCGGGCCCCAAGGCGTCGGCGAGGGACTTGGCCATCAGGATCACCCCGCCCTTGCTGGTCGAGTAGGCGACGGTGAATCCGGCGCCGACCAGTCCGCCCATGCTGGCCATCAGCACGATGCTGCCGGGCGTGGCCCGGTCCTTCATCTGCCGTGCCGCGGCTTGGGCGCCGAACAGGACACCGTCGAGGTTGACCGCCATCAAGCGGCGGTAGTCGGCCTCGGCGACGTCGGCCCCGTCCGCGCCGAGCGTGATTCCGGCGTTGCACACCATTACGTCGACTCCGCCGAACTCGCCTGCGGCGTCCACCAGGGCGTCGGCGTCGGCGCGGCGGGTGACGTCGGTGGCGACGAACCGCGCCGGGACGCCCAGCGTTTCGATCGCGCCAACGGTGGGCTCGCCGCCCTCGCGGCCCGGCCCTGGGCGGTCATGCGCACCATCGAGCCGCGTGCGTCGTCCTCGCACGGCTCGCGGGCGACCATGCCGCGCGTCTCCATGCGGCTGATCTGATGCGACAGCCGACTCCGTTCCCAGCCCAGCTCGACCTGGAGCTCCCGGGCCCGTAGGACGTCGCCCGGCGACTCGGACAGGGGGACGAGCACCGCGTAGTCGGCTCCGGACAACACGGAGTCGCGGGCGAGCTGCCGGTCCAGGGCGCTTTGAAGCTGGCGCTGCAGGTCCCGGTACTTCTTCCAGACAGCCGCCTCACGCACGTCGAGCCAGCGTGGTTCGTTCATGAGGCCAATCTTCTGGGTGTGTGTCCACTGGTTCGGAAATCGTAGCCGGAGGCGCTCAAGCGGTTTCGCGTGGTGCCCGAAGGCAGCGGCAGTCGGGCTGGACCGGAGCACGTCTACAGAACCCGGCGCAGCCAGCGCAGCCGGGCCGCGCGGGCGGCTTGGGACAGTGCCGCGCCCGGCACCATGGCGTCGAAGCCATGGAATCCGCCCGGCCACACGTGCAGCTCCGCGTCGCCGCCGGCGAGCCAGAAGCGGGACGCGTACGCGACCACCTCGTCGCGGAACGTCTCGGCGGAGCCGACGTCGATGAACAGCGGCGGCAGACCGGCCAGGCTCGACGCACGTGCTGGGGCCGCGTACGGGGAGACGTCGGGGCCGCCGCGCGCCTCCCCGAGCAGCGCGGTCCAGCCGGTGTCGTTCGACGGGGCGAAGGCAAAGGGCCGATTCGATAACAAATCCCGACCTGTGCGATCTGATGTGCGTCACTCTGCCGGTCGGTGGTCGGGGTCGGCCGCTTGGGTGCGATCTCTCGGTTCCGTGTCAGTGGCGGTGATATCAGCGGTGAGGCTAGCCAGGCTCGGGCTGTTTGACCTGGTCGCTGAGGTGGTTGTGGTGGCCGTGTTGCTGACATGGGGTGAGAGATCCGGCTCAGGGTGACTGTCGTAAGGCATTACCGAGCAGGTGAACCTACTGTCATGGGCGCGAGGGATCGCACCCACCCCATCTCGGAGAAGGTCATCATGAGCACTCAGGGCCGGAAGGTCGCAGTCATCACCGGCGCCTCGCAGGGCATCGGCGCCGGCCTCGTCGACGCCTATCACAAGCTCGGCTACGCCGTCGTCGCCACCTCGCGCACCATCGCCCCGTCCAACCGTGTGGGCGTCCTGACCGTCCAGGGCGACATCGCCGAACCCGCAACCGCCGAACGTGTCATCGCTGCTGGCGTCGAGCAGTTCGGCCGTGTCGACACCCTGGTCAACAACGCGGGCGTCTTCGTTGCCAAGCCGTTCACCGACTACACCCAGGACGACTACGCCGCCGTGACCGGTGTGAACCTCACCGGCTTCTTTCGCATTACCCAGCTGGCCGTCGCGCAGATGCTCGCCCAGGGCGGCGGCCACATCGTCAACGTCACCACCAGCCTGGTCGACAACGCCGACTCCCGAGTCCCCTCCGTGCTGGCCTCGCTGACCAAGGGCGGCCTGCAGTCCGCCACCAAGTCCCTCGCCATCGAGTACGCCATGCGCGGCATTCGGGTCAACGCCGTCTCACCGGGCACCATCAAGACCTCTATGCACCCCGAGGAGACCCATGACGCCCTGGCGGCCCTGCAGCCGGTCGGCCGGATGGGCGAGCAGAGCGACATTACCGACGCCGTGATCTACCTGGAGAACGCGCCGTTTGTCACTGGCGAGATCCTCCACGTCGACGGCGGAGTGAGTGCCGGCCACTGACGCGCAGGACACCGCTCGCGACACGAGACCGGGATGTCCCGCTGACCAGCAGGGAGCAAGCAGACTGCGGCATCAGCACGGCCCTCGACATCGCTTTCTGACACATCGAGCAGTTGGCCTCGCACCCGCCGTGACTCACCGGACCCAGCAGTTCTGAGCTCCGATTCCATCAGCAGGAGAACCCTGATGAACCGCACGCTAGACAGCGAAGCAATCCTGCGCGATGTCCTCGACCGGTGGAAGGCCGCCGTCGACAGCCACGAACCGTGGCAGGCTGCCTCCCAGTTCACCGAGGACGCGATTTTCCAGGGACTGCACCCTTACAGTGTCGGAAGGCCGGGCATTGCCGCTTACTACGACTCCCAGCCCATTGGGATGACAGCCACGTACCGTATTCTCGAAATCAGATGCCCGGCCGACGACGTCGTACTCGGTTACCTTGGCGTTGACTTCTCGTTCACCGACCGCCCAGGGACCTGCCGATAAATAACTCTGCTTTTTCTGAGGGTAGTTGGACCGTAGAGTGTGGGTGTGTCGGAGGGGATCGAAGCGGGGCTGGGGGATGTGTTCCGTCTGCTGCTGCCGCATCGGATGAGCGGCAGCGGCGCCTGGTGTTGGGTGCTGCGGCCCGTGTCCTGGGGCACGGCGGGATCCGCACAGTGGCGGGTGCGGCCGGGGTGGCGGAGTCCACTGTGTCGCGCGGCGCACGTGAGCTGGAGCAGGGCGAGACCCCCGAGGGTCGGGTCCGGACGCGGGGTGCGGGACGGAAGGCATTGCGTATGCCGATCCCGGGCTGGTCCAGGCCCTGCTGGCGCTCGTCGAGCCGGATCAACGCGGTGATCCGGAGTCGCGGCTGCGGTGGACGGTGAGGTCCACGCGCAACCTGGCCGCGGAGTTGACCCGTCAGGGGCACAAGGTGGGCTTGGCACCGTCGCCTCGCTGCTGAAAGCCGAGGGCTTCTCGTTGCAGGGCACCTCGCGGACTATCGAGGGAGCCCGCCACCCGGACCGGGATGCGCAGTTCCGCTACATCAACGACCGGGCCGCGTCGTTTCTTGCGGCCGGGCATCCGGTCATCAGCGTGGATGCCAAAAAGAAGGAGACCCTGGGGAACTACGCGGTCATTGGACGCGAGTGGTCCCCGGCCGGACAACCAGTCGAGGTCCGCGCCCACGACTTCCCCGAGAAGGGCGCCAGGAAGGCGGTGCCGTACGGGATTTACGACATCGGGGCGGACGCCGGCTGGGTGTCAGTGGGCTGCGACGGCGACACCGCCGTCTTCGCCGTGGCCACCTTGCGCCGCTGGTGGGACGGGCAGGGGCGGCACCGATACCCCGCAGCCTCCCGTCTGTTGATCACCGCCGACGCTGGGGGCTCCAACGGCTACCGGGTCCGCGCCTGGAAGAAGGAGCTTGCCGACTTCGCGTACGACGCCGGCCTGAAGGTGAGGGTCTGCCACTTCCCGCCGGGAACTTCAAAATGGAACAAAATAGAACACCGGCTGTTCTCGCAGATCAGTATCAACTGGCGTGGCAGGCCACTGACCAGCCACGAAGTCGTCGTCAACACCATCGGAGCGACCCGCACCCGCAGCGGACTGACCGTCCACGCCGAACTCGACCCCGGCGCCTACCCCACCGGCATCACCGTTCCCGACGAAGTGGTGGCCGCCCTGCCCCTGACCGAGCACGAGTGGCACGGCACATGGAACTACACACTGCACCCCGAACCACCGACCCCGCCGCCCTCTCCACGTCACGAGGACCGCAGCCAGCCGGCCGACCGGGCCCCCGGCTGGCTGCACCACCCCGTGATCACCGGGATGCAGGCCCACGAGTTCGCCCAGCTCCTGACCGGGGCCGAGCAATACATCCTCGACCATCCGCCGATCAGCCTGCACCACAAGCGGGCCCGGCACCGCACCCTGCGCCGAGGCCCGCTCTCGCTGTCCGACCGGCTCCTGGTCACCGTGATCCGACACCGCTGGAAGACCCAGGTCAGAGCACTGACCACCCTGCTGAACTCACCGGCAAACGCAGTCGGTGACGCGACCCACGAGATCACCCCGGTCCTGGAAGGACTTGGCCACCCCATCAAGTCCGCCCCGATCACGGCAGCCACCGCCCAGGACCTCGCGAACCTCATCGGACTGACCAGACCCAAAAACAATCAGTAATTTATCGGCAGGTCCCTGACCGACCGCCCCACTCTCAGCGTCAACCTCGGCGTCCTGGTGAATTGTACGGAGGAGGGCTGGTACATCAGCCACTATCAGGTCTCCCGCCTCGACTATTGAACTTGATTGGGTCTGTCAAACGAACGGCCTTGTCACGCACTTGGGTGGTGACGGAAAGTGAAATCAGCCGAGGAGGATGCGGTGACGGAGGAGGTCGAATCCCGCTCTGCTGTACATCTGCCTCGCGATCAGCTTCGCTTTGGCGTTCACACCCTCGGTCGGACCGTTGTTGTACGGAAGGGTGAGCCCCGCCACGGCCGCGTCGTGGTCTTGCTCGAGGCTGGTGAGGAAGGGTGCCAGCTCGGGTAGCTGGGCCTTCCGGACGTCGGCGATCCAGGCGTCGAGGTCGCCTCCGCGGCGCTCGCCCATGAGCTGGGCGAAGTCGTGCACGAGCCGGGCCAGGGCGGTCATCTCGGCGCAGGCCGCGATGAGTTCACCAGATGCTCATGCCGCTTGTCGGACGGTTCCCGGGCCGGGTCGTGATCCAGGAGGTGAGGCGGCGCGGGGAGGGCATGATCCGGTCGCTCTCATGGCGGCCCTGGTTGAGGTACTTGTGCAGGAGGTTGAGACTGCGGGTGTAGCCGAGAGCACGGATCTCCTCGAAGAGGTGCTTGACCGGGACCCCAGACTCCTCGGTACGGCGTCGGCGCAGGTGCTCGTGGTAGGGCCATGCTGAAGGGATCTCCTGTCGCGGAGAGCGTGCAGGTCTCCGCGTGCTCACCGAAGCTGGAATGTAGCGGTCACCTCTCACTGAAGCGGAGACATCATGAGCGTTGCCGTTCATCCCGACCGGCGCCAACGGCCTCACCAACAGACTGCGCTTCGAGGCCGATCACCCGCGGCCATCGCCGACGCCGAAGTCGTCCAGGAGCTGACACCTGGTGAACGCCCACCCAGATCGCGCCACGGACAGGCGAGAGATGTCGCAATCCACACCGGACCCGGAAGGCCCTCACTCATTCAAGATCACCCAGTCGTGATCACTGTCACCAGCCTCTGTGGACAGAGCAACTAGCCATCCGCCACCAGCCTGCGCCCCCTCGCGGTCGACTTGGCGTAAGCATCAGACATGATGAACAGTAGCTATATGGCTATATGGGGCAAATCGAACAATGTGCTCGTACACCAGGCCGAGCCGTACAACGCCGAATCGCCTCCCGGCGCCCTCGCAAGTCAGATCACCCCTCTGGACAGCTTCTACGGCCGCAACCACGCGCCGATCCCGCGCATCGACCCGGAGAACTGGCGGCTGCGAGTGGACGGTCTGGTCGATCGCCCACTTGAGCTGTCGATGGACGAACTGCGGCGCCGCTTCCCCGAGCGGAGCGTGGTGGCAACACTGCAATGCGCGGGCAACCGACGCGCGGACCTCATCGAGGTCCGCGACATACCCGGCCAGGTCGCCTGGGGCCCCGGAGCCATCTCCACCGCGTACTGGAGCGGGGTAAGCCTGGCGGATGTGCTGGCCGAGGCCGGAGTGCAGCCGGAGGCGGCCCACATCGCCTTCACCGGTGCCGACGTGTCACAGCAGGCCGAACCACCGCAGCCCTTCGGCGGCTCGATACCGGTGGCGAAGGCAACATCCAGCGAGGTGCTGCTGGCCTGGGCCATGAACGATCAGGCACTGCCCACCGCGCACGGCGCGCCGCTGCGCGTGGTCGTCCCCGGGTGGATCGGCGCCCGCAGCGTCAAGTGGCTCAAGCACATTAGCGTTCAGGCCGAACCGTCCGACAACTACTTCCAGATCGAATACAGCATCCTGCCCGCCGAAGCCGACCCTCACCAGGCCAAGCAGGCAGACGGCATCACCCTCGGCCCGATCGCCATCCACTGCGCCATCCTGCAGCCCGGCAAGGACGCCCAGCTGCCGTCCGGACCGACCGAGGTTGCCGGCTTCGCGTTCGCCGGGGACGATAGAATAGTTAAACGCGTGGATGTCTCCGCCGACCACGGCGTCACCTGGGCCCACGCCGACCTGGACCCGCCGGAGAACCCCTGGACGTGGCAGCACTGGCGCGCCACGCTTACCCTGCCCCCGGGCGAGGCCGAGCTCATCGCCCGCGCCTGGGACTCCACGGCGGCTGTGCAGCCTGAGTCCCCGGCGACCGTCTGGAACCCCAGGGGGTACGCCAACAACGCCGCGGCTCGCCTGCACGTCACATGCCGTCCCTGACCCGGACGCTTCGGTCGAACGATTCAGCGATTGACACGGACCGCTGGGCACCTCACCGCTGCCCGAATGGCGGCACCATCTGTTGCACCAGAGGTTGCGTCTACGGGCGGAGCCTGTCAAATCTCGTGAGACACGTCAGGCTGCGTGTTCTTCCTGGTGTTTCTCCTTCGCGGGTTCGTTGATCCAGGCCGTCTTGGGCAGGCGGGGTGGGGTCGGGGGCCGGCGGAATCGGTGGGGGTTGGTGGCGTAGGCGTCGGCCAGCACCGCGGTTGGCTGGGCCCGGATGTCCTTCGCTGTGCCGTCGTGGACGGAGGCGGGGGTGTGCAGTCCGATGCCGGAGTGCCGGTGGATGGTGTTGTAGTAGGTGAAGAACCGCTGGCAGAAGGCGCGGGCGTCGGCCAGTGAGCCGAACCGGCCAGGGAAGACCGGGCAGTACTTCAGGGTCTTGAAGTTCGCCTCGGAGTACGGATTGTCGTTGCCCTGCGCCACGCAGGAATCTCGTTCTGGCTTGCATCCGGCGTCGACCCCGCAGAGTGCGCGCGTAGGGCCGGACAGAGCATCCAGGTCCTCTTCCGCTACTACGCGAAGTTCCTGGCCGAGGCGCGGAACCACGCCAACAGACTTATAGAGCAGTCGATGCAGCGTTGGGAGGGGCCGATGGATGACGAGCAGGGCATGTGACCGGGGCTTGGCCCGTGTATGGCCCGGAACAGCTGGTCACAGGTGGGATAGCACTGGGAGGTATTGGGAGCAAGGGTGCATTTCGGCTGGGTGCGGCTCTGCTGAAGGGAGGGCCTGAGCTGGGAGAACGCTGATCGGGCTGTGTGTGGGGCTGCTCAGGGCCGTGCGAGTGTCATACTCACTGCCTCATCCAAACACATGGTCAAGCGTCAGTCGTTTTGCCCTGCGGGATGGCGTCCCGGGGGACATCCCGGACGGGCTCGATATGGCTCACATACCCGTCCGGGTCGATGTCGCGTACTTCGACCGAAAGGTGGACCTCGAACTGCGGGGTAGGCCCAAGGTGTGTACGGACGAGCGCGAGGACGGACTCGCTGAGCGCGCGTTTGACCTCGGCGCTACGGCCGACCTTCAGCGCGATCTCGATATGGATCGCCTGGTGGGTTTTCTCCGTGCCGCCAGCGATGTACCACTCGTCCTGAGGGTAGACGAAACGGGTCCGGCACGCCTCGAGGCGCGCGCCGCTGATGGCGACGATCATCGACTGCAACTCCGGGGCGAGTTCTTCCTCGCTGAAGGCGGCTGCATTGGTGTACGTCACGGTTACGTGTGGCATGGACATAGCATATTCGCCAGGTGCGGCCCTTCTGGAGGGAAGGGCTGAACTGGGAGAACGTTGATCGGACTGTGGGGAGAGCTGCTCGTCTCTACCGTGGTGACGGAGGAGGGGTGGCTGATGGGCTCGCTGTTCGAGGAGTTGGAGGCCCGGGAGTCGGCCGCGCGGGAGCGGGCGGACGGACTGCGGGCGGAGCTGGCCGAGCTGACGGCATGTCTGGAGGACGCCGAGGCGGATCTGGAGCGTTTGCGGATCACGCGGGAGACGGTGGCCGAGGTGCTGGCCGAGATGAACCGGCCGGAACCGGTGGTGCCGGAGCCCGGGCCGGAGCCGGCTGCGGAGGAGGACCGGGCTGGTGGTGCGGCCGTGGTGTCGGCGTATGCGGGTGCCGAGCGGCGGGTCGTGGGGGTGCTGTCGGTGCCGAAGTGGCAGCCGGGCATGGAAGCGGGTGTGCTGCCGCGGGAGTACCGGGACCTTCTGGAGGTCGTCCAGGATGCGTCGGGTCCGGTGCGGGCGAAGCAGATCGTTCCCCGGATCGGCCTGCCGGTGCAGTCGGGGAAGATCGAGGGGACCCGGGCGAAGCTGAAACGGCTGGTGGAACGAGGCTGGCTGGACGAGGACGCACCCGGCTTGTTCACCTCGTCCCACCGCCGGAGGCTGGATTCGTCCAACTCCCCGTAGAAACAGGACTCTTCTTCCTACATTCGGAGGTGTCAACCAAACCGAACCAGGAGAGAAGAGCCCTGGGATGGAACAGTACGACACCGGCGCTGCCGCTGACCCGTTTGCCCGTTCGGTCGACGCCTTCGAGACGCTGACACGCACTCTGTCGGGCAGCCCGGCCGCCGGTTGGACCCACGCCGAGCTGGAGGAACAACTCGAGACGGCCGGGCGGGAGCTGATGCGGCTGCTGCTGCAGGACCACCTCGACCTGCGGGCCCTGCGGGAGGAGGAACAGACCCGGAACGCGGGCCGTCCCCGCCCCGTCGGTCCGGACGGCATACCGCGGCCCTGGCGGGAGGCGAGACATTCCCGTCGGCTGGCCTGCCTGTTCGGGCTGGTGAGGGTTACTCGCGTCGCGCACCGGGGACCGGGCGTGTCCAACATCCACCCCGCCGACGAGACGCTGTCCCTGCCCGCGGGCCGGCACTCCATGGGACTGCGAGCCTCGCCGTTACCGAAGCCGTCCGCGGCTCCTACGACCAGGCCCAGGCGGCGGTCGAGCGACGCTGCGGGAAGGTCCTGGGCAAACGCCGCCTGGAAGAACTCGTCACCGAAGCTGCTGTCGACGTCGACGCGTTCTACCGGGCGAGGATTCCGCTGCCGTGCAGTGTGGACATGCCCCTGGTGATCCAGGTCGACGGAAAGGGCGTGGTCATGCGGCCCGATGCGCTCCGCGAGGCCACCCGTCGCGCGGCCCTCAAAGCCGCGGCCCAGGGACGGCGGGGCCGTCTCGCACCGGGTGAGAAACCCAACCGCAAGCGGATGGCCACCGTCGCCTGCGCGTTCGACACCCGCCCCGCCCCACGCCGTCCCCACGACGTGATTGGCCCGCCCGAAGGCCGCAGTGGAGAACGCACCCACCGCCCGGGGCCGAAAGCGGAGAACAAGTGGCTGACCGCATCCCTGGTCCGCCCGCCCGAGCAGGTTGTCGCCGAAGCTTTCGCCCAGGCCCAGGCACGCGACCCGCACCATCAGCGGCCCTGGATCGTGCTGGTCGACGGAGCCCATCACCAGCTCGACCTGATCCACACCGAGGCCGAACAGCACCAGATCCCCGTGCACATACTGCTCGACTTCGTGCATGTTGCCGAATACGTGTGGGCGGCCGCTCACACGTTCCACAAGCCCGGCAGCCGCGAGGCCGAAGCCTGGACCGCCGACCGTCTCACCGCGATCCTCGCAGGTCACGCCGCCCGCGTCGCTGACGGCATCCTCGCCCAGGCCGACCGGGAGAACCTCCCGCGCTCACGCAGCGAGGCCGTCACCGCATGCCACCGCTATCTCACCGGCCACCTCGACCAGCTCCGCTACGACACCGCGCTGGAAGCAGGCTGGCCCATCGCCACGGGAGCGATTGAGGGCGCCTGCCGTCACCTCGTCGCAGACCGCCTCGACATCACCGGCGCCCGCTGGGGCCTGCGCGGAGCCGAAGCCCTCCTCCAACTCCGCGCCGTCACCAGCAACGGCGACCTCGACGCCTACTGGGCCTTCCACGCCGCCCGCGAGCACGAACGCCTCTACCCCACACCCGACCAGGCAACATTCGACCTCACGGCCTGATCCCGATCTTCACTCGAATCGAACTGCACCCATTTCGACTCACTGCCTAGACGCGTGCCTCGAAGGGCGCCTGACTGGTAAATACCCTGGTCAGGCGCCCTTTTTCTGTGGCTAGAAGAAGCCCAGCTTCTTCGGCGAGTACGACACCAGGAGGTTCTTCGTCTGCTGGTGGTACCACGTCCGCGCCTTGCTTGACCAGGGAGTATGGCTCCGTTGACGGAGCACATGGGGAAGTTGGTCCGGGAATGGCCCGGATCTTGGTATCCCATGGCGAAAGCCGTCGCCGACTGCGCCCCCAATCTGGTTCGTGGCGGGCACCTTGGTGAGCAGCCCGGTCCCGTACGTCTTCCGTGGACGAGACCGAACTGCGGTGTCAGGACTTGGTGTAGATAGTCAACGATCCTGAAAACCCTGGACATTGGGGCAGTCAACGGGTTAGAAGGAAGGCTGCCTGCTGGCGTACACGGAGCAGCGTGGCGTAGCGGCGAGAGACCCCGGACAGCCCTGGAGAGGAACGCCTCATGTCCTTCGAGCCCGTGTACATATCCCGGCGCAATGCCCTGCGGGCCGGCGCCGGCGCAGCCGCCGTCGCCGGTCTCGGGGCTGGCCAGCTGGCCGGTGCGAGCGGTGCCTCGGCCGCCGCTCCGGCCGACCTGTCGGACACCGCGTACATCATGAGCTGCGACGAGTGGGGTGCCCGGCCGCCCGCCGGGGAGCTGTCGACCCGTACGGGCTCCACCCGGCGGATCGTGGTGCACCACATGGCGTTCCCGAACACCATGGACTTCTCCATGGAGGCGGCCATCGCCTGCGCCGAGCGGGTCCAGTACATCCACATGGACAAGAACGGCTGGTCGGACACCGGAAACCACTTCAGCATCAGCCGCGGCGGCCATGTGCTGGAAGGCCGGCACGGCAGCCTGGACGCGCTTGAGGACGGCGGATACCAGATCGTCAGCGCGCACGCCGTCGGCCAGAACACCCAGTCGATCGGTATCGAGAACGAAGGCACCTACATTGACGAGCTGCCCACCGGCAAGCTGTGGTGGTCGCTGGTTCAGCTCTCCACCACCATCTGCACCCAGTATGGCTTCGGCGCCCAGAACATCACCGGCCACTGGGACTGGAACAACACCCAGTGCCCCGGTGCGAAGTTCTACTCCACCTTCCCGCTGCTGCGCCTGCACGTCGCCAAGCGCCTCGGCCAGGACCCGAGCACCATCCCGGCCCGCACCTGGCCCGACACGTTCACCTCCTGCGCGGGCGCCACGGTCCGTACGCTGCAGCACCTGCTGAACACTCAGGGCTTCAACCTCGTTGCGGACGGGGCCTTCGGCCCAGCCACGCTGGCAGCGGTGCGCGCCTTCCAGACGGCGCACGGCTTCCCCACCGCCTCGGACGGCACGATGACCGGGCAGACCTGGGAGGCGCTGGCCCCGGAGATCGGCATGGGTGCCACCGGGTCTGCGGTACTCGGCATCCAGTCGATCCTGGCGACCAAGCTGTACGCCGTGAAGGCGACCGGCACCTTCGACCGGGCGACGTGGGTCGCGGTCGCCAAGCTGCAGGCCCTGCACGGGCTCCGGGTCACCGGGCGGGTGGACCTGAGCACCTGGTGTGCCGCGCTCGGCGGTGTGGTGGAGGAGAACTTCCGCGGGCTGAAGGGCCAGGCGGGGCTGGAAAGCGAGGTTGTCGTGCCGGAGGCCGAGTCCCTGCCCCCCGTGACCCTCGCGACGGACGGGGTCGTGGCGAGCGACGCACCCGCCACGCAGTTCGAGGAGTTCCCGGTCGACCAGGACGTCCAGGAAGGGTTGTAGGCCCTGCGCCGGCGGCGCCCGACCTCAGGGCGCCGTCGGGCCAGTACGGTGTCGATGGTCCCGAAGAACGCCGCGATCCCGGGCAGGTTCAGCCCCTTGGCCCGGGACGCGGCGAAGTTCTCGCCGCTCGCCCACTTCGATGTCCAGCCACTCGCCGTCCGTGAGCCCGTCCAGGCGGCGCCGAGGAAGCCCTCGCGGTGCGCCTCGAAGTCGGCGACGCCAGCTCGACAAGGAAGTCCCTGCCGACCTCGACGTGCACCTCATCCTCCACAACTACGTCACCCACAAGACACCCGTCATCAAGAAGTGGCTTCTGGCACATCCGCACTTCCACCTGCACTTCACACCGACGAGTTCGTCCTGGCTGAATCTGGTGGAGCGGTGGTTCGCCGAGCTCACACAGAAGAAACTCAAGCGAGGTGTCCACCGCTCCGTCCAAGCCCTCGAACGAGACATCCGTAGTTGGCTCGCCGACTGGAACGACAACCCCCGGCCCTTCGTCTGGACCAAGACCGCTGACGAGATCCTCGGCAAAGCCGCCACCTACGGCCGACGAATCTCTGACTCAGGTCACTAATGGCGCGTGCCCGAACCGTCGGGAGGGAATCCCGACGGGAGCCGGCGACGCCTACGTCGCGGCGATCGCTGCGCCGCTCCTCGCCGGTGGGCCGTGGCCGGCCGTCCTGCGCGAGGCCGTGGCGCTCCCGGCAGCCGCCGTTGACGGGCGAGGCCCCTGACCCGTGCGCCTCGTGTGGAGAACACGGGCGCACGGCGTCAGAAGCCTCGCTACTCGGTCAGCCGAACATTCCGGCGTACGGATCCGGCTCGCCGGTCCATGGGTCCAGGCCCGACTTCAACAGGCGTTGGTACTCGCGCTGGTTCAGGAAGACCACCGGGTGCTTGCCCCAGAGCGACACGTCGCTCAGGGGACATTCGGCGAAGTCGGCTCGCAGCAGGCGCACGAGGAACTCCGTCATCCCGCAGTCGTATCGGCTCCACAGGTTGTCGTCCCTGCTGCGAACCAGGACGGGCCATGCCTCGGGGTCGTCGCCCGAGGCATCCCAGCACAGGATGTCGGAGCTGGAATCGAGTCCCCATGCGATCAACTCGGGGGCCGTGTCCACCAGCTCGGGCGACTTCGGTTCCCTCGCCCAAGCCTGCTCGGCGTTCACCGTCTCCATGAGCATGTCGTCCTGGCCGGCTTCGGCCCCCTTGGATTCGGGCTTGAGTACGCTCACGCAGCTCTCGATCGACCCCGCTCCGTACAGCTCGACGAAGCGCCGGAAGTCGGACGGGAACTCCTTGCCCCACGACTCGCTCATCCGGCCCCAGTCGACCGACGTGTCGCTCACGGCCGTGGGCGGCATCAGCTGCCGAAGGGTCTCCAGTGCGTCCATCTCAGTCACCACTCCCTCTGAGTCGCCGCGTCACGGCATGGACCCGGTGGGAACGGGGTCGCCGGTCGTGTGATGGTTGTACATCCCGAGGTTGTTCCCCTTCAGGGTTTCGGTATGAACTCGTCGATACGGATCCCTGGCGTGCCGTCCGGGTTCGTTCCGTACGCCGTCAGCGTGAAGCCGTTGGGCACCGTGCGGTTGCCAGTGTAGTGCGCGGTCACCGAGTACATGACTTCCTGCCCGCCGGCATTGACGGCTTCCGCGACCTGGTTCTCGTAGTTCTTCATGTTGTTGCTGCCCTGGTCGGAGCCGGTTTGCCAGTCGTTGGCGCCGCGGGCACACGTGGCCAGGTTGTTCAGATCCGTACCCGAGCCACTCAGCTGCTTGCCGGGGAGATGGCAGGCGTTGATGTTCTTGGACGGGTCCCCCCCCGAGGTGCCCCGCCACGCGCTGGGCCCATTGGTAGCCCGGAGGGGCCACCGTCTTGACGTCCGTCGACGAGCCCTTGTTCGAGGCCAGGTAGTCCTTGTCCAGGCAGGCACTCACGCCCGTCGCACGGTTGCCGTTGGCCGCGTCCTGGGTGCCGTGCTGGCCCCAACCGCAGCTCGAGTCGTCGTCGCTGTCGTCGTCGCCGGTCCCTCGCGGCTCGGGTGCGGGCTTGGGCTCCGGCTCCTCCTCTGCGGCGTCTTCGATGGCGTCCTCGATCTTCTCCACCGTGTCCACCACGACCGTGGTGACCGCAGCCGTCACAACCGCTGCCACGACCACGACCGCGGCTACCACGAGCACCGGCACCAGGACGGCCAGGAAGGCGATGTGGCCGTCGAGCTCCACGTTGCTGGTGGGATTGCCACCCGTGAAGGCGTAACGGTTACCAGTGAAGGGATCGCTACCGAGCCCCATGCCGGCGAGGGCGCCGTTGTACATGTCCCGGGTCGTGAAGCGGTTCAGCCCCGGGCTGTAGTCGCGGAAGCCCATGTCGTAGGTGCCGGACTGGGCGTCCCACCGCTTGGCTTTGTACCGGTAGGAGTTGTACCGCTCCTTCGTCGGGTCCGCGACATCCGGCTTGTCGATGCCGGTGAACTCGGACGAGTCGTCGCTGCCGTACACCGTGTAGCCGTAAGTGGCCTTGGTGTCACCGCTGTTGTCGGTCAGCGTCTCGACGTCGGTACGACTGTTGTAGCCGTAGTAGGCGTCCTAGGCCGTCCCGTCCGCGTTGTGCTTGACTTGGGAGAGCCGTTCGCCCCAGGGGGTGTACTGGTAGGACTTGGTGAGCTGGCCGGAGACCTCCTCGCTGAGGACCTCGCCCGACAGCCCGAGGTAGTTGTAGTTGGTGGTCTTCCGTCCGCGGTCTTCGACGTCGTGCGGTCGATCGGATCGAAGGCGTACGTGGTCGACTTCATCGCGCCGGAGCCGTCGCGCTGCTGGGACTCGATGACGTGGTCGAAGCCGTCGTACACGTTCCGCGAGACGATCTTGCCACCGGCGGTGACGGACTCCTGGCGGCCGAACGGGTCGTAGTTGAAGGTGGACGCGGCCCCCGACGTGGTCGAGGTCAGCAGCCTGTTGCGGTCGTAGGTGAACGTCGAGGACGTGCCCTTGACCGTCTGGCTGACGACGTTGGCGTTGTCGTCGTGGACGTAGGTGTTGGTGCCCGCGCCGTTGCCGGTCTTGACGGACTTGGCGAGCCGGTCGACGGGGTCGTAGTGGCGGCCGACGACCGGGTCAGCGGCTTGGGGAACGCGTTCGTGAGGTTCACCCGGGCCTCGGTGATATGGCCGCCGCGCTCCTCGCCCACCGCGGCGAAGGCCATGTGGTGGTCTCGTCCGCGGGCACGCACCCCGGCGCCGAGGTCGAACCGGTCGTGGCACAGGTGCTTATGGGAGCGGCCCGCGTTGTGGCTGCACACGAACAGCACCCGGGCAGGCCGCCGCCCGGTGCGCCTCTCTTGTCCTGCCCGACGAACGCCTCGCGGCCGGCATCGCCCGCCTCGCCGTCCGCTACCGCGGATGCTTCTCGCCGGAGACCATCCAGCGCCTGATCACCGACTCCTACGATCTGGGCGAGCGCGTCCAGGCGCTTCCTGGCCAGGTGCTCGGCCTGCACCACGAGGTGCGTGCGGACGCGGGCGTGCTCGGCGAGCCGTTCGTAGGGGCGGGGATGCGGTCATGGGAACCCCTTCGGGGCGTGGGTCCTCACGGTTGGTGCGCGAGTGATGGGACGCACGCCCGGCATTCAATCTGATGCGGTGCCAGGAGGCGTTCTCATGGACTCGCGGCGCTCATGAGCGGGCGGCTCGTGGGGTGATGTCCTTCGGCGCCGTTTGGTCCGCGACTGGTCCGGGAGAGACTTCCTTTGGATGTCAGACAGTAGCGCGAAGACTCCAATTAATCACAGAGTGTAGCCGTTATTTCAGGTCGCCTGGAGCGCAACGGTGCCTCCAGGCGACCGACTTCAGGCTCTAGAAGAAGCCAAGCTTCTGAGGGCTGTAAGAACAAAGAATGTTCTTCGTCTGCTGATAGTGCTCAAGCATCATCTTGTGGTTCTCCCTGCCGATACCGGACTGCTTGTAGCCGCCGAAGGCGGCGTGAGCCGGGTACGCGTGGTAGCAGTTCGTCCAGACCCGGCCCGCCTGGATTGACCGGCCCGCCCGGTACGCGGTGTTGATGTCCCGGGTCCAGACGCCCGCCCCGAGCCCGTACAGGGTGTCGTTCGCCGTCTTGATCGCGTCGTCGAAGTCCGAGAAAGAGGTCACGGCGACGACCGGGCCGAAGATTTCTTCCTGGAAGACCCGCATCCGGTTGTCGCCCTCGAAGATGGTCGGCTGGACGTAGTAGCCGCCCGCCAGTTCTCCGTCGTACTCGATCCGCTGTCCGCCCGACAGGACCTTCGCGCCCTCCTGCCGGCCGATGTCCAGGTACGAAAGGATCTTCTGCAGCTGGTCGTTGGAGGCCTGGGCGCCGATCATCGTGTCCGTGTCCAGCGGGTGGCCGGGCACGATCTGTTCGGTGCGGGCGATGCCCGCCTCGAGGAACTCGCTGTAGTGCCCGCGCTGGATCAGCGCCCGCGAGGGACAGGTGCAGACCTCGCCCTGGTTGAGGGCGAACATGGTGAACCCTTCGAGGGCCTTGTCGCGAAAGTCGTCGTCGGCAGACCAGACGTCGTCGAAGAAGATGTTCGGGGACTTGCCGCCCAGTTCCAGCGTCACCGGCTTGATGTTCTCGGATGCGTACTGCATGATCAGCTGCCCCGTCGTGGTCTCGCCGGTGAAGGCGATCTTTGCGACGCGCGGGCTGGATGCGAGAGGCTTGCCCGCCTCCGCGCCGAAGCCGTTGACGATGTTGACGACACCCGGCGGCAGCAGATCGGCGACCAGGCTCAGCCACACATGGATCGAGGCCGGAGTCTGCTCCGCGGGCTTGAGGACCACCGCGTTGCCCGCGGCGAGCGCCGGGGCAATTTTCCACGTCGCCATCAGGATCGGGAAGTTCCACGGGATGATCTGGGCGACCACGCCGAGCGGCTCGTGGAAGTGATACGCGACGGTGTCGTCGTCGATCTCGCTGAGCGAGCCCTCCTGGGCGCGCAACGCGCCCGCGAAGTACCGGAAGTGGTCGATCGCGAGCGGGATGTCGGCGGCCAGGGTCTCCCGTACCGGCTTGCCGTTGTCCCAGCTCTCGGCGACCGCCAGCTCCTCGAGGTGCGCCTCCATCCGGTCCGCGATCCGGTTGAGGACCGAGGCGCGTTCACCGGCCGCGGTGGCGCCCCAGGCGGGGGCGGCGGCGTGGGCCGCGTCCAGGGCGCGTTCGACGTCCTCGGCGGTGCCGCGGGCGACCTCGGTGAACGGGCGCCCGTTGACGGGGCTCGGGTTCTCGAAGTACTGACCGAGGGCCGGCGGGACGTATGCGCCGCCGATCCAGTGGTCGTAGCGGGACTCGTACGAGACGATGGCGTCCTCGGTGCCCGGCGCAGCGTAACGGGTCATCTCTGTGGCCTCCCGGATCTGGTGCCGCCCGCCGTTGGACGGCCCTCGGCGGGAGGCTAGGGACGGGAACGTTGCAACCTCGTTGCGCCGGACAGCAGAGGTGTCAGCGCTGTTCGGCGTCGAGCGTGCGGGCCCTTGCCAGCAGCGCTGGCCGCTGCCCGGGAGGTGCCGCCGCGGAGAGCGCCTGCCACACCGGCAGGTCGTCCTCGCCCCAGGGGCTGTACGCCCAGTCCGCCAGCAGCCCCGGGTCGCCGCGTGCGATCAGCGAGGCTCGCAGCTGATCGTCGAGTCGGCGCCGCAGCCGGACGACGGACGGTGCCTGCGAGCCCGGCAGCAGCGGCCCCGCGTACGCGCTGAGCGCCGCCGCCAACGCACCGGACGCCAGTCTGCGCGCCACGCCGTCGAAGTCGGCGTCGACCGCAGCGGCGAACCGGTAGGGGCGGGAAAGCAGCAGTTCGGGGCCGATCAGCCTTCGCAGCCGGGAGAGTTCGGCCCGCAGCGTCACCGGGGTCACCGACTCGTCCTCGTACAGCTCGACGAGCAGCTCGTCGCCTCCGAGGCCCTCCGGGTGACGGGCGAGTGCCACCAGGATCTCGCTGTGCCGCCTGCTGAGCCGGATCTTGCGGCCCCTCGCGACGAGCAGCGCCTCGTCCCGGCCGAGCGCGCTCAGCTGTACGGAGTCCCCAGCTGGTTCGGGTGCGAGCAGGGCGAGCTGGGACTCGGCGGCGCGCGCCACCGCCTGGACGAACGCCAGGCTGTGCGGATGGGCGAGCCGGTTGCCGCCGGTGATGTCGACGGCGCCCAGCACCCGTCCTGTGTGCGGGTCGTGCAGCGGCGCCGCGGCGCAGGTCCACTGCTGGACCGGGCGCAGGAAGTGCTCGGCGGCGAACACCTGGACCGGACGATCCACGGCGATTGCCGTCCCCGGCGCGTTCGTCCCGGCCACGGACTCGGACCAGCGGGCACCCTCCAGGAAGTTCATCCGGCCGGCGCGTCGGCGGGTCGTCGCGTGCCCTTCGACCCAGAGCAGTCGGCCGTGCGCGTCGCACACCGCAAGGAGATGTTCGCCGTCCGTCGCGTACGCACCCATCAGTTCACGGATCACCGGCATGGCGCGGGCGAGGGGATGTCCCTCCCGGTACGGTCCGAGTTCGTCCGGGCCCAGCTCGACCAGGGCCGCACCGTCCGGGCTGACCCGGGCCCGCGCGGAGCGCCGCCACGACTCGCCGACCACGGAGCGTACCGGCCGTTCCAGCCGTCCCGCGGTGGTGAACACCTCGTGTGCTTGGCGCAGTTCGCCGAGCCGTTCGCCGGGGTCCGCGTCGGCGGTCAGCGCCACCCAGGGGTCCGTCAACTCACTCTCCCGTCCGGGGACTCGTGCACCCCCATCGTCGTCGCAGCCGGGCTCCGCGACAACCTCGGTGCGGAGAGTCATCGGATCCGCCGCGGGGTCAGCCGGTGCTGTAGAGGTTGACGAGGCGGATGTAGCGCACCCAGTCCCAGTTGGGGCCGGGATCGGTGTGGTCGGTGCCCGGGACCTGGGCGTGACCGAGAATGTGCGTGCGATCCTTGGGGATGCCGTAGCGGTCGCAGACCGACGCGGTCAGCAGAGCGGACTGCTCGTACAGGGCGTTGGTGAAGTACGTCGGCTGGTCGACCCAGCCCTCGTGCTCGATGCCGACGCTGCGGGTGTTGTAGTCCCAATTGCCCGCATGCCAGGCGATGTTCTGCTCCCGTACGCACTGCGCGACGTACCCGTCCGCCGAGCGCACCACATAGTGGGCGGAGACCTGCTTCGCCGGATTCTGGAAGATGCCGATCGTTTCCGAGAAGGTCTCCTGCGTGACATGGATGATCACGTACTGCACCGGATAGGCCGAAGGGCGCGTCGAGGCCGTGTAGTTGGACGTGGAAGCGGGCGTCCAATGCGCGACCGGGTAGTCGGTGCTGCCCGCCTCCGCTGAAGCCATGGCACGGGTGGAAGCCGGCAGCATAGCCGCCGCGGCGGCCGCCGCAGTACCCTGAAGAATCCTTCTGCGATGCATCGACGCTCCTGTGGGGGAGGGGAACGGGGAGACGGTGTACGGGGTCAGGGGGTGGGGAGCAGGGTAGCGGTTTTGCGGAGGTGTCGGTGCAGTCCACGATGAGGATCGCCCGCCGGCAGCCACTCCTTGCGAATCTTCGAAACGCAGGTGTAGTTGGTGTCGCAGACGTTCGCCAGCGGTGCTTCACCGGCCTGGCTGACCAGTTGGTACGCGTCGGGCTCGGAAAGCCCGTAGTCGCGTGCCAGCCACTGCACCAGGTCCAACTGTGAGATGCGGAAGGCGTTTTCGAGGGGGCGAGCGGAACCGGTCGAGAGGAGATGGGTGTCCGGCTCGATCCGCGGCCACGGCGTCGCCACTCCCTTCAGCAGCTCGACCAGGGCCACGCTGTTCATCGCGCACTCCACCGCGACCCCACAGGTCTCGCCCTCGCCCTGACGGGCGTGTCCGTCGCCCAGACTCAGCTGCGCGCCCTCGACATTGACGCCCAGATAGCTGGTGACCCCGGCCCGCATCTCGGGCGTGTCCATGTTCCCGCCGTGTGCGTCGGGAACCAGCGCGGATCGCACCTCCAGATTGGCCGGAGCCACCCCGACCGTGCCGTGCATCGGATTCATCGGCAGCTCGACCTGGATGTCGCTGTCCCGGGCGCTGAACAGGCAGGTGCAGCGGGCCCGGTCCAGCTGCCACATCCACACCACCTCCGGCAGCGGGGCCTGCAACGACGCCGTCGTATGGGTGGAGGTCAGGGCCCCGAACAGCGGCACGGTCGTGGACGCCGCCCAGTCCCTGGCCGGTTCGATCGACACGAAGTGCACCGCTACGGTGTCGCCCGGCTCCGCCCCCACCACATGGAAAGGACCGGTCTGCGGGTTGAGGAACGGGAACTCGCAGACGGCGGAGACCAGGTCCTTCTCGGAGCGCACCCGACGACCCGCGAAGCAGTCCTCCGTGTACACATCCAGGAAGGTGCCGGGCTCGATCCGGGCCACCGGCGCCGCACCGCCGAAGGTCCAGGCGTACTCGCCCTCCTCGGGGCGCACGGTCAGGATCCGCGGGTCGCTCATCGCTGTTCTGCTCCTGTTCCGATATCGACGACGGCCTCCGGGGCCTCGTCCAGATGGATCCGTCCGGTCTGGGTCACCCGCTCCGGATGTCTGCGCACCAGCACCACCAGTACAACGACGCCGATGAGCATCCAGATACCGACGACCGGCCCCGCGTACGAGACAGGGGCGCTGAGCTCCGAGACGAAGTCGAACGCCGGGATCCCCGCGGCTGTCAGCAGCGCCGGTATGAACGCCGCGATGCCCAGTACCGGGAAGAGAAGATGAAGTACGGGGTTGAACGCCTCGCGACGCCGGCGCAGGAAGTACCCGGCGCAGGCCAGGTTGACGACGATGTACACGCCGATGATCACGGTGACGATGACGGTCGCCAGGAGGACGAAGGCGGTCACCGGGTCATAGCCGAAGCCGAGCCCGAGCGCCGCGCCGACCGCGATCACGAACTGCACGGCCACACCGGTGACGGGCGAGCGGTGGCGCGGATGAAGCCGCGCGAACGCGTGCGGGAACACGCCGATACGGCCGAGCGCGAAGGCCGCGCGCGTCGACACGTTCGCGCACGCATTGGCCTTGGCCACGGTCGAGTTGACGACGGCGAGAAAGAGCAGGACCCAGAACAGCCCGAACGAGGCGCGCGCCACGCCTTCCCATGACGCCGCCCCCGAGGCGCCGAACCCGGCGAACCGGTCGGGCCCGAAGTACACGGATACGCTGGAACGTGCCGATCGGCCCTGGCGGGTGGCGTTCGAAAGCAACAGCCTCGGCGGAGTGCTCGCCGCGGTACGAGCCGGGCTCGGCGTCGCGGCGCTCATGCCCGCGAACCTTGAACCGTTCATGGACTGCCATGACGCGGACGCCCTGCCCACCCTGCCGGACGTCGAGCTCGGTCTCGCACGGCACCCACGGACCGCAGGTGATCCGCTGATCGATGCCGTTGAGACTGCGCTACGACGCATGATCTGAGTTTCGCGGCCGGCCAGCGCGCCGGTTGCCGTCCAACCCACAACAGGAGCTGGCCAGGTGCCGATACGTCGATCGGTACTCGGGGACGCTGAGCTTCCGCTTCTTGAGCACCGCGAGGATGTCGCCGACGGTGCGGTTGCGGTACCGGAGGCCGTGCAGCGCCTACCCGGGGCGTCTGCCTGGGCGGTAGTCTCGTGCACCTCGCCAGACCCGAGCCGTCCCGGCTGCCGCCCGGCCCTGTCGTCAAACCTTGGCGAGCTCAAGCGGTCAGCGCATCGCCGCTGTTCACGAGGTCAGCGTAGATCTCTGCCGGAGTGCGGTAGCCGTGGGTCCGCTGATGGAGACCATGCCGCGGATGACGCTCCGTCCGGTAGGCCGGCGGGCGGCCTACCGGACAGCGCATGGGCCGTGCGGACCGCAGCTGCTGGGTGAGGCTGCGGTCGATCGCCTGGCGGCGGCGCGGATCGTAGAGCGAGAGATAGATCCAATGCCGTGACTCTGTTGGTGATCTCGTGAGGGATGCTGACAGGTCGTCTGTTCGGCGGTTCGCTGGAGTTGGGCGGGGTGGTTCCAAGGAGAGGGGGCCGGAGATGTCCATACGGGCCACGAGCTACCAGCGGATTCCGACGCGGACGGTGTTGACGGCGTGGGCGGCGTGTCCGAAGGGCACGCCGGCGATGCTGATGCGGGACCGGCTGGATGTGGTGTTCGAGGACGATGAGTTCGCGGACCTGTATCCGAAGGACGGGCGGCCGGGCTTGTCGCCGGGGCAGTTGGCGCTGGTGTCGGTGCTGCAGTTCGCGGAGAACCTGTCGGACCGCGCGGCCGCGAACGCGGTCCGCACCAGGATCGACTGGAAGTACGCCCTGGGCCTGGAGTTGGACGATCCCGGCTTCGACCACTCGGTGCTGTGCGAGTTCCGGGCCAGGCTGGCCCAGGACGACGCGGCCGACGGGCTGCTGCAGGTGATGCTGCATCGGCTGACCGAGGCCGGACTGCTTAAATCCGGCGGTCGGCAACGCACGGATGCGACCCATGTGCTGGCGGCGGTGCGCACGCTCAGCCGGCTGGAGCTGGTCGGCGAGAGCCTGCGGGCCGCCCTCGAGCAGCTCGCCCAGGCGGACCCGGACTGGCTGCTGCCGCTGGTCGAGCCGGAGTGGGACAAGCGCTACGGGCGCAAGATCGAGATCGGCAAGGTGCCCGGCGGGAAGGCCGGGGTCACCGCCCTGGCCGAGACCTTCGGCCGGGACGGACACAAGGTCCTGGCCGCCGCGTGGGCGGCCGACGCCCCTCCCCGGCTCCGGGCGTTGGCACAGGTGGAAATCCTGCGCCAGGTCCGGGTGCACCACTACTTCTGGGATACCCGCGGGCGGCTGCGCTGGCGCGACGGCCACGCGCCGCGTCGCAGCCAACCCGCGATCTGCTCGGGCGACCAGCAGAGGGCGAGCTTCGCCTCTACCCGGTATCTGGGGTGCCACGGGATAGCAACATCGACGAGACCCCGAGCTCCTGCTTGGGGCCTCGTTGGGTGACAGGAGGCGGAAATGGTCCCCCGAGGCCTTATGGTGACTGATCAGCTCGCCTATAGGCCGTCACGGCGAATATCATGATGTTCCATTCCATATGGGATCGTCGGATGCGGGACGCCCCCCTAGCCGCTGAACCCCGGCACTTGAATGCGTGATGCATTTGCGGGCCACTGCGGTGAAGGCCTCACGCCGGCGGTCGATCGCATCGCGCAGAGCGAACCAGTCTTCGGGGGCCGCGAGACCTCGCCGGAGCACGATGTGGGTGTTCCAGAACTCCTCGTCGATCGCGTGGGCCGCTTCGACGATCTCGCGGTCGGCGATCAGAGCAACACCTGCAAGCGCTTCGTTCCAGGGCTTCCAATCCACGGCAGCCGACACGGGCGGCTGCTGGAGCGCGCCAGGAAGGGCGCCAGCCAGGGCGATCAGGAGGCCGGAGGACTCACGTAACACCTCAGCACATGCGTCCGCTTGACGACCGTGGGCCCAATGGTTGCGCTGACTCCTGCTGGTCAGGACCGTTCCGGCGGCAACGCCCAGAAGGGTGGTTGCGGCAGTCCCCGCTGTTGTCACGATGAAAACCCAGACGTCTGTCATGTCGTAAGTCTGGACAGGCGGGGGCCGTTGGGGAAGGTGTCTCCGGGCACCGCCGAGTCTTCCGGGCGCGACTGGCGATCCATCCAACAGCGGGGGCGAAAGCGGTCGTTTGGGCCCCCTACTCTTCCGGCTGTGCATTCGTGCAGGTGGGCAGGGAGGCCTCACGACCTTGGGGGAAATTGAGGTCGGGGCGTGTTGGCCTGGCGGTTTGGCTGGTGGGTGATCAGCAGGCCGTGGTGCGGACGGGCAACAGTTCGGTGCTCGTGCGACGTCGGGTCGCTCGTCGGGCTGCGCGGTCGGAGACCAGGCCGGCGATGGCGAGGTGGGTCTGCGCGTAGTCCTCTCGGCGTCCGGTGTAGCGCTGGAGCGGGTGCCACTGCTTGTACTCGGCGTTGGTGTGCTCCACTACGATCCGGGCCGATGACTGTCGGCGTCGTGTCTCACGCCAGGCACGCTTGTCGCCGTCGGGGGCGTCCTTGGCCGGTTTCTTCGGCGGGGCGCTGACCTGGGACGGGAACTCCTTGGCCAGGCCCTGGTATCCGGAGTCGACCTCGGCGCGCACGTCGGGGTGGAGGCGGAACTGTTCGGCGATGCCCTCGGTACGCACAGCGGTCTGGTCGTGTATGCGGCCCGGGCGGACGACGCCGGAGAACAGGGTGCGTCCCTGGTGGTCGCTGAATGTGGTGGTCTTGATCGTGTTCTGCTTCTTCTTGCCCGAGACGAACGCCTTGCGTCCGGGGCGGCCCGCGCGTGGGCGCCTGACCTGGACTTCCGTGCCGTCCCGTCTGATGTCGACGCCTTCGGCGTCCGCGTAGGCGAACAGGTCGTCCAGGGTGCGGATGCGCGGACCGGGGCGGTCGGGGACGGCGAATCCCCGTGCGGCGAGCAGAGGCCTGACCGCACGGATCGCGGCGGAGACAGTGGAGCGGTCCACGTCGAACAGCTCGGCCAGAGCCGCGTGCGGCAACCCGAGCCGCAGGTGGACGAGGGTGACGGCGAGCCGGTCGGTGAAGACCAGCGGTTGTTTGCGTCCGGCACCGGCAGCCCGCTAGCGGGCTCCGCCTCGCATCTCGTGCAGGACGGACTCCCGTGCCGCCGCCCGTTGCGGGGCGAGTTCTTCGAGCAACTCGCCGAAATGTGCCCGGGAGACCCCGGACAGGGCAGGATGGGTACAGGCCGTACGGGCCCAGGCCAGTCTCACAACTCACCCAACTCGTACGGCCCTTCTCATGTCACGGCCGAACCGGGTCCGTATTCCCCCCAAGGTCGTAACCACTGGGCATCCCTATCAGCCCCCGGGCCCCGATGGCCGTGATGGTTGCAGCCTTCTCGTAGCGTGTGGCGATGCCGAGCTACCGCTTTCAGCGGTTGCCGTCTTGCCGCCGAGTCATGAGGAGCTGGAAATCGCATGTCGCAGCCGCCCGTGCCGCCCGCGGCCCCAGGGCCCCGCGCCCCAAGGTCCTCCCGGATTCGGCCCCGCTCCTTACGTGGGCGGTGGATATGGCGCCCAGCCGCCGTACGGTCCCGTGCCGCCACACCTTCAGCAGCCCCCCGGCCCCTCGGGCCGGCCGGGGGGTGGCAGACGTCGCCGGACACTGTCATCAGCTCGGCCGCGTTGCGGGCGAGGCGCTTGAGCTCGTGGACGGTGAAGATGACCGGCGTCTCGGGTGCGGCCTCCTTGAACTGGCGGGCCAGGGCGAGCGCCTTCTCCAGCTCCGGCCGCACCTTGATGCGGGTGCTGATCTGCTCCTTGAAGACCTTGTGGCACTCCGCCCGGTGGAGGGCTTCGAGCTGGCTCGCCAACTCCTGGCGGGCGGTCGACGTACGGGCGTACCCGACTCTCAACGGTCGCTCGGTGCGGGGCGCGGGCACGATGGCGAGCGCGGGGCCCTGCTTCCACGCGCGGCCGGGGAGCCGGTCGGCGGGGACGGGGATCTCCAGTTCCTCGCGGAGCGCGGGTCGAGGACGAAGCGCGGGGACGAGGACGAAGCGCGGGGTGTGATACTTCGCGGCGGTCTTTCCGCCCCGGGTGCGGCAGGCGCTGCCGGCGGGCGCGTCACAGTTCGGGGCCTGTCGCAGAACTCTCACAGATGAACATTTATGAGAATGACGGTGTGTGACGCCCGGGCGGCGGCGGAGATCACCGCCGCCGAGCCCGGCCACCGCGACTCACCCCGGGCCGGGCTGGGACCAGGTTGTGCTGTGACCGGCCGCGGGCCCGGCCGTAATTCGCTTGCCCTGGCCACGGGGCAACGCTGCACTGTGGCCAGACACCACGAGTCGTGGTGCCGGTATTTTGAGGAGGCAGAGGCAGCAATGGAGATTCGTTCCACGGCCGATGAGGACCTTGACGTCTTCGTCGACACAGTCCATGCCGCGTTCGGGCGCTTCCCGGAAACCCCGATCGAGGGCGGCGGACTCTGGTGGTCGGCGCTCGAAATGGACCGCTGCCTGCTCGCCCTGACGGCGGACGGGCGGCCCGTCGGCACCGCCGCCGCGCACTCCTTCGAGCTCACCCTGCCCGGTGAGACCCTCGTCCCGGCCGCCGGGGTGACCGCCGTCGGCGTCCTGCCCTCGCACCGGCGCCAGGGCGTGCTCAGCGCGATGATGCGGCATCAGCTCGCCGAGTTGCGGGCCCGCGGGGAGTTCCTCTCCGTGCTGCTGGCCTCTGAGGCCCAGATCTACGGCAGGTTCGGCTACGGACCGGCGACCTACACGGCGCGGCTGACGGTGCCGCGCCACGAGTCCGCCCTCGCCGTTCCCCGGGCGCGCGGAGTGGCCGACGCCCCAGCGACCGGCTCGGACAACGGCTCGGTCGAGGTGCTGCGGCGTGCCGAGTGCGGCGAGATCCTGGAAGAGGTCTACGACCGGTATCGCCGCGCACAGCCCGGCGCGCTGTCCCGGCCGCACCGCTGGTGGGCCTTGCGCGCGGGGCAGCCCCCGATCTCGCCGGCGCCGCGCTACGTCGCCGTCCACCGTGACGCCGACGGCGTCCCGGACGGGTACGCCAGCTACTCGATCGGCGAGCCCGAGACCTTGACGGTCGACGAGACCATCGCCACCGACGACGCCGTCTTCACGGCCCTGGCCCGGTTCGCACTCGGACACGACCTGATCTCTCAGGTCGTGTTCAAGCACGTCCCGCCCGAGCACCCGCTGCGCTGGCAGTTCGCGGACTTCCGCGCCGGCGAGGTGAGCGGCGACACCGACTGGCTCTGGGTGCGGCTGCTGGACGTCCCGCGTGCGCTGACCGCGCGCGGCTGGTTCATGGACGGCGAGCTCGTCCTCGACGTCGAGGACCCGTTCCTCGGCGAGCATGGCCGCTACCTGCTGACCGTCAGGGACAGCAAGGCCGACTGCGTCCCGACGGACCGGGAGCCCGACCTGTCCCTGGACGTGAGCGACCTGGGCTCGGTCTACCTCGGCGGCACCGCCCCGAGCACGCTCGTGCGTGCCGGACACATCCGGGCCCACCGCCCGGGCGCGGCCACCCTCGCTGACGCCCTCTTCCGCGCCGAGCGCTCCCCGCACTGCCTGCACTGGTTCTGACTGCGCGCTCGCCGACCCTGCACAAGTCTCGTCAGTCGGGCTACAAGCTGGTCGCCCTCCAGGTGCGAGATGCCCGACAATCGCGGTGCGGTCCCGGGCGGCGTAGGCGCGCAGCAGATCGAGTGCCCGCCACACGACCTCGTTCATGCGCGGGTCGGTGAGGTCCTGAAGGTCCTTCATCGTCGCTCCGTGGTGGTGCGGGCGGCGGTGTCCGCCGGGGTTCGGGGGTTGGCTGTGTCGGTTTCTGAGGGAGTCGTTTCGGCGTGACTTCTGGAGTCGTTATTGCGGCGAGAATCAAGATCAATGTCAGTGACTTTCGATGTTCAGAAGTTTTTTCTGTCTCGCTCTCCGGCTCCACCGCGTCTGGGCCTGACGTCCGTGAGAGGTGCCCTTGGCTTCTGAGGCTCGCCCGATCTGAGCAGAACACCGCGTCATCCGAGGGCGCGCGGCCCATACCGCGCGCCCGCCGCGGCGGCTGTGAAAATCGCTGGCCGATTGTCGGAACGCGGTGATAGAGATTCAGGGTGACAACGACACTTGAGTTCGCCGTCCTGCTGCGACTGATCGACGAACGGTCGACCGCCTTCCGCGCCGCGGTCGCCTCCGCGCCCAGCCTCGACGTGCAGGTGCCGACCTGCCCCGAGTGGACGCTGTTCGATCTGGCGCAGCACATCGGCGAGGGGCGCCGCGACTGGGCCGCCACCGTCGCCGCAGGGCCTGCTCCGGCCAAGTCCGCAGCGGAGGGCGCCCCGGCTGCGCCTCGGGAGCGCGAGGCCCTGCTGGCCTGGTTGGCGGAGTCCACGGAGCAACTGCTGGACGCATTGCGGAAGGCCGGCCCGGATCGCGGTTGCTGGACGTGGTGGGGGACGTCGCAGTCGCCGCAGACCTCCGGTGCCGTAGCTCGGCACCAGCTCCAGCAGATGGCGGTGCACACGTACGACGCCCAGATCACCGTGGGTGCCCCGCAGCCGCTGCCGGACGAGGTGGCGCTCGACGGTGTCGACGAGTTCCTGTCCACCTGCGTCGCAACGACAAGTGCCTGGCCGCACAAGCCCGCTGTCGTCGACTTCCACGCCTCCGAGGGTCGCTCCTGGCGCCTCTCGCTCTCCGCCGACGGCGCACGGACCGCCCGCCTCCCCGGGCCCGGCACCATGCTGGCCACCGCTGCCGGCCAGGACCCGGACACGGCCTCCGCCTCCGCTCGGGGCACGGCCAGCGAGCTGGTCCTCATCCTGCACGACCGTATCCCGATCAACTCCCTGAAGCTCGACGGCGACCGACGTCTCTTCGAGCAGCTCAGCGCCTGGGACCCGGATGAGTAGGACGTGACGATGCGCCACCTCGTACGCCCCGGGGCATGCCTCCCGCCAACGGCTACAGCCACGCCGTGGTGGCCTCGGGGCCGCTGGGGGAGCAGACCGTCACGGCTGCGAAGCGGCTGACCAAGGCGGCGGCTCACAAGCTGATCGGTGCGCCTGGTCGGCACCTGACGCCGTCAGTTCTCCGCGTCGTCCTCGTCGTCATCGAGTCCGGCCGCGTCCGGGTCGCGCAGCGGGCGCAGGGTGCCGCCCGCCGGCGGGGTGGGGGTGAAGCTGTAGCGGCCCAGGACGTTGAGGTTGCGGTGCTCGAGCGGGGACAGCCGGGCCATGTCCTCGTCACGGATCTCATGGCCCTCCGCGCGGAGCTGGGCGACGGCGGCGTCGAAGTAGCGGGTCGTCCAGAGCACCACGGCGTTCAGGGCCAGGTGGCGGAGTCTGGAGCCGTTCCCCTCTGGACAGATTCTGGCGAGCGCAGCTGACCTGTCATCAGAACGGCCCGCCACGGGCCCGATAGAGGCATGATACTGGTAGGAGCCGTTGTTCGACTGGTCTGTATCCGTACTTCGTGCTCTTGGATCCCGTCACGGTCCGTAGCGGTCAAGCCGGTGGGAATGGAAAACCCAGTCGCTGTTGACACAAGGTTTCTGAAATCCTGACTGGCATGACCCCGGACCCCGTCGACCAGGCTCGACGTCTTGCGTGTGACCGTTTTCCCGATGCGCTCGTCGTGTTCCTTGCCGGGTCGACGGCTGCGGGGCGAGCTACTGCAAGCAGTGACCTGGACGTCGCGGTGCTCGTCGGGGACGGTGGCGAGACCTATCGGGAGACGATCCGGTTCGAGGGACGTGTTGTGGAGCTCTTTATCCACACCCGTGCCGGTCTCGTGGACCTCTTCGCAGCGGACTTTGCCGCACGTCGTGCTGTCCTGCAGAGCATGTATGCCACCGGTCTCGTCCTGGTAGATGCGAATGGTGAGGCCGGGCGTGCCCGTGCCCTGGCCGATGCGGACCTCCGTGATGGTCCGCCGGCGCTGGAAGCGGAGACGGTCGAAACGAAGAGGTATGGGCTGACGGACGCGCTGGACGATCTCGCCGACGCTGGCGACCAGATCGAGCGCCTTGCGGTGGCCGGGTTCGTTCTCAACGCCGCGGCCGATCTGCTCTGCGACTACCACCACGCGTGGATCGGCGGCGGGAAGTGGCTGCCGCGGCGTCTCCTGGAGGCGGACGCAAAGCGTGGGGCCGCCCTGCTCAAAGGGCACCTGCACCTGTGTAAGTCGGGAGACCCAGGACTCATGATCGACGCGACTTCCGGGATCCTCGACCTGGTCGGCGGGCCTCTTCGCGAGGGCTATCGCAGGACCTGGCGCGGTGTTATCGAATCGGTTGCTGCTGTCTCCGGGCGTTGACGGGCTGAGGCCGTTGACGGCATCGGTGGCTATCGAGTGTGGCCACCGGGGGCGTACTTCTTCCAGGTGCCTCCGGCTTGGGCTGCGACGGCCTCGGCGTGAACGGTGTGGTAACCGAGCATCCCCGCGACGACCGACGGCGGTGCCTGAAGGACGAGTTGCCGCAGGGTGGCGGTCCGGCCGTTGAGGGTGGGGACGCCTGCGGCGGTGAGTCGCTTGCCGAGGGTGGCGGGGTCCACGGGCTGTCCAGCCCGGCGTCCGGGAAAGAGCCAGTCGCTGGCGGGAAGAGTGCCGCCTGGCCGGTTCGGGCGTCAGTCACGTATGTAGCCGAGTAGTAGCTCGGCGAAGGGCTCGGGAACCGGTGTGGGTGTATCACCCAGGAGGAGTGCGACCTGGTCACCATCGTGCTGGACGTCGTGGACGGTGAGCCGGACGAGCCGACGGACGGGCTGGGCATAGAGGAGGATCAGGGCAGCCGCGATCCGTTCAATGAGCGGGAGATCGTCGCTGGTCATGATCTTGCGGATCAGGGCGATGCGGTGGTGCTGGCTGATCGGGGCCGGGTTCTCCGTGCGGATCGTGGGGACCTTCAACCGGGGCATGACCTGGTGGTCCATGCTCCAGCGCAGGAACGCTTGGACGACGCGGCGGGCGGTGGCGTCCTTGGCGAACCAGGCGTCGAGGTCGGCCTGGGTGCACTCGCCGACGACGCGGTCCCGTTCGGCGAGCCAGACGAGGAAGGCGGCTGCCTGGATGAGCTGGGTGCGGGCGGTTTTGACGGCTCCGGGTCCGAGGGGCCGCTTGGCGGCGGTGGCCCGGAGCTTGCGCAGGAGGTGCCAGGTGGCGAAGCGGTTCAGGAGCTGGCGGTGTTCGACGTCCTCGATGGTGTCGAGCCATTCGGGCAGTCGGCGTTCGAACAGCAGGAGGTGCCGGTCGCGGTGCGGCAGGACGCCGGTGTGCATGAGCAGGTCACGGACGTGGGCCACCGACCGCCAGGGCGACAGCGTGCTCAATCCCTTGTGAGTGAGGGGCACTTCGCCGAGGGCGAGGGCGCGCAGGATCTTCTGGACGTGCGGTTTGCCGACCCAGGTCAGCGTTGCTTTGGGACGGGGCACGGACCTAACCTCGTCGAAGAACGACACGAGCTCGGGCCGGACGCGGCCGGCGCCGTCGTCCAGGAGTCCTTCCAGCCGCTCGGCCAGGACGCAGTTCCCGCATACTCCGAGCAGGTGGCGGCGGGCCTCCCGGCCGCAGCGCTCGCAGTGGAACTCGCCCAGGCCGCCCGCGCAATCGGTGCACCACCGGCCGCCGTCCGGTGCGATGCCCGGGGTGAGCCGGTCGACGCCGCAGCCGACGCACTGCCTGTAGGTCTTCGTGCACCGCGGCGCCATTGACTCTGTCGGTGATCTTGGTGTTTCCCAGCGCGCGAGCATGATCGGCGGGCATGCTCAGTGCTGTTTCGAAGGCCGGTACAGCTGCCGAGGTGTCCGTTGTCGCTCCATCCCCGCTCCGGTGAGCAAGTCCCGCCTCCGACCGCGCAGATCGCACGGGCAAGCAATCCGACCGGTACGACGGCGATCTGGGTCAGAGACCGGCTGGACGGGTTGTGGTGCGACGAGGACTTCGCCGGCTGGTATCCGCGCGACGGGCGTCCCGGGCTCTCGCCTGCCCAACTGGCCACCGTCTGTGTGCTGCAGTTCCTGCTTGGTCTGTCGGACCGGCAGGCAGCGGAAGCGGTCCGCTGCCGCATCGATTTCAAGTACGCCATGGCCATGGAGCTGGACGATCCCGGCTTCCACCACAGCGTGCTGGCCGACTTCCGCGAGCGCGTCGCGCAGGACGACCGCGCCGACCGACTCTTGGATCTGGTGCTCGCCCGTCTGAAGGAGGCCGGCCTCGTGGGCGAGCGCACCACGCAGCGCACCGACTCCACCCACGTCCTGGCCGCGGTGCGCGACCTGACCCGGCTGGAACTGGCTCACCGAGGCGGTCCGTGCCGCGCTTGAAGAAGTGGCCCGCACGGCTGGGCATCTGCTGACCGGCCTGGTCGACGAGGACTGGGGGCGCCGCTATGGCCGCCCGGTCCGCCTGGGCAAGAACCCCACCCGGCCCAAGACCAGGATCCTCGCCGCCGGCAACGACGCCTGCCGACTGCTGGAGCGACTCCACCGGGACGGGTCCGCCTACCGGCGCGGCTTACAAGCCGAGGCCCTACGGCAGATCGTGGTGCAGCACTACTACCGCGACACGGCAGGCCGCCTGCGCTGGCGCACCACCGACGACGACGGGCTACCGCCCTCCTCCTCGGCGATCGTCTCTCCCTACGACATCACGGCGCGCTACGTGCGGCACGGGCACATCATCAGCTGGAAGGGCTTCGCCGCCCATCTCACCGAGACGTGTGCCTCTGACAGCGTCAACGTGATCACGGACGTGGCCACCACGTCGGCCGCCACGAACGACGGCCAGGCCCTGCCCGGCATCCACACACGTCTGGCGCGTCGCGGGCTGCTGCCTGCCGAGCACCTGGTCGACGGCGGCTACACCTCTCTGGTCCACCTGGAACGAGCCGACCGCGAACACCAGGTCACCGTCACCGGGCCGCTACCGGGCAACCCCACCCGCCAGCACCGCAGGAACGAGGGCTTCGACCGGGACGACTTCCACATCGACTTCGACCGCCGACAAGTCACCTGCCCCCAGGGCCAGGTCAGCGCGGGCTGGCACGGCCCCTACCCGACTTCCTCGCCCACCGCGGCGCCCCTGATCGTGGCACGGTTCACCAAGAGCCAGTGCCAGCCGTGTCCGGACCGCCCCCGGTGCACCGGTTCCCGCGAGAGCGCCCGCAACGTGGGCTTTCCCCCGCGAGAACTCCGCGACCTGCAAGTCCGTGTCCGCAGCGAGCAGCAGACACCCGAGTGGAAGGCCCGCTACGCGGTCCGCTCCGGCGTGGAGGGCACCATCAACGAGTTCGCCCACGGACACGGCATGCGCCACTGCCGCTACCGACGACAGCCGAAAGCCCACCTGCAACACGTACTCACAGCCATCGCCGTGAACATCGAACGACTCAGCACTCGGTCAGTGACCCAGGAAACCCCTTCACCGAGACCGCCGACCGCCTTCCAGACCTTCCTGGACCAGCAGGGAATTCCCCGATCGAAGTCCTGGCGCACCCTCGGCACCTAACCTCGACCATCCAAGATCACCGACAGAGTCAAGCTGTGGAATAGGCTCGGAGCGCCCGCACACAGCTGCTGGCCTTGCTCCCGAGCGTCGTCTGATCCACCTTCCGATCATGCCCCTCCGAACAGACCCTGGGCTGTCCGCCGACGCGGAGCCTCGTCATCGGGGACGTCCGGGAGGCGAAGTGGAACGGCACCCCAAGGCGGTCGGTCAGGGCACGGCCCGCCTCAACGGCGGCGGTGCCCGGCCGCGGGGTCGCCAAGGCGGTGGTGGACGGTCGCCGGGTGGCCTTCTCCGAACGTCGTCAGTACGCCCCGAACGACCAGAAGACGCCCACCTCGTCGTCGGTCACCGCGATCAGGCCCAAGTCCTCGAAGAAGTCGAGGCCGTTGAGGTACTCAGAGGTGAGGAAGCCATGGGATTCCGTGCCCTGGAGGCCTGCTGCGAGGAAGTCCTGGGCCGGGTCAGAGGCGGCGGCCGTCGCGTTGGTCCAGTAGCGCGTGGTGGGCCCGTACCGGTCGAGCAGGGTTCGGGCATCCGCCAGCACGGCGTCCCGGTCCGGGCGGGAGCGGACGGGGGCGGGCTCCGACTGCCATTCCTCGGCCATGATGGCGAGCGCGGCGACCGCCGCCTCCGCCTCCACGGGGTACAGGCGGTCGGGGAACTCTGATGCGTCCGGGGGGTCGAAGGGGTACGCGGGCACCACGTGGCGGGCGGCGTTGGTGCGGTCCCAGTCCAGTCGGACCCAGCCCCGGGGGTCAGGGACCGACCGGTGCAGCACGGCGTGGACGTCGTGCGCCCAGTCCTCGTGCCGCCGGGGGCCGGTAGCCGCGAAGGTGTACGTGTCGTTGAGCAGCCGCAGCGCCGCCGCGTTCCAGGGACAGCGACGGCAGCGGAACTCCGCCAGCAGACCGCCGACTTGGCGGGCAAAGGTGTCCTTCGGCTCGCAGGGGATGCGCTGGAGCTGGTCGAGGGCCCAGTGGGCGAGCTCGCCCCCTCCTTCCGCTGCAAGACAGACCGGCCCCTGCGGGAGCGGGAGGTCCGTTCCGTCCCAGAGCGCCTCCAGGTGCGCATCGAGCAGGTCCAAGGCGGTCCGGTCGGCAGGCAGTGACATTTCGCCACTCTAGGCCGTCTCTTTCGGGCTGTGCCGGCCCGGGGTGATCGGCAAGACACGCGCTGCGGCGAACGATCCGGAGGAGCGACGACACCGTGTCTCAGCCGGCCCGAGGCAAGCACGGTGCTGTCGAAACTCGGGTTCTGGCTCACGTTTTGTGGAATCGGCGGTGATGGTGCGGAACGACCTGGAGACGCACGGAACATCGCAAGTCACGCGGTCGACCAGCAGCCGTGTGCGGGCGCTCCGAGCCCATTCCACAGAACTTGAGCCAGATCCAAGTGGGGCTCTGGCTCAACTTCCGTGAAGTGCTGACTGACCGTGATGTCAGCGGTGTGTGGTGGGATGTCCAGACTCTGTCGATGACCTGCTGGGAGACCTCCTGATGTCCGCGTACTCGTCTTTGGCCCATGCTCTGGCCGAGGCTTTGGTCGACGTCCTGTGGTTCATCGAAGGCAGCGAAGACGAGGAGATGGACCCGGACGACGCCGTCAAGGTGCTGGAGGGCGTCGCCCACCTGGTCAGCAAGCTGTCGAGTGACCAGCGGGGCGAGTTGATCGACCTGCTCGGGACAATGGCCGAATCCGAGACCGATCCGGCTCGGCGCGAGTTCCTGGAAGGGTTCCCGGAGGGTTGCGTGCTCCTCTGAGATGTCACCTGACCTGAGCGCTATGAGTAGAGCAGGACGCGCTTTCGAAGGAGATGGAACTCGGCGCGACCGAACATCTGGGTTTGAGCATCTTGATCCGGTTGACGTGCCCTTCGACGACGCCGGAGTTCCAGGACAGAGTGAGGCCGGCTATCACGGCGTCGCGGTCACGGTCGATGCCAGCGGCCAGTGTATGGAGGCTGGGTAGGTCGTCCTGCCTGACCGCGTCGAGCCAGTCCGGCAGCCGCTCGACTTCGCGCTCGGTGAGCATGGTCGCGAAAGAGCGGACGTGTCTGGTGAGAGCGTCGAGCTCGGGACAGTTGGCCAGGACAACTTTGAGCCGTAGGTGTTCAATCTCGGTGAGGGATTCCGGACCGCTGAGATTACGTGATCGTCAACACCGACCACCCGCGGGGACGGTATCTGCGGATCGGGCAATGCGTGGACCAGCCGCAGCAGGGTGCTGCGGCTGACGGGCACACCGAAAACGCGGGCTATCCGGGCGCCGGCCCGGCCGGCGAGGGCGAGACCGATCGAGGCCAGCGTCGAGCGCAGGCGTTCAGTCCACCGGCTGTGCCTCCGGGTCAGCCCTGACAGCTGCTCGACGAACGTACGCCGCCGTCCGCACCCAGCGTTCTGGCAGAAGAACCTGCGGACTCGCAGGCAGAGGACCACTCGCCGCCCCGCGCTCGACATGTCGGCAGGGAACCGCAGGTAGGAGCTGTGTAGTGGGCTCGACCGCCTCCCACAGTCGGGCCACTCCGCCCCAGCCGCTGTGCTGTGTGCGTCGATCCGTACCGCCTCGTTGTTCACGTCCACGGACAGCACCGCTATATCCGCGATCGACGGGAACAGCAGCTTCTCCAGCCGGAGCGTCGTCTCCTCCACGGCCCTGAACCGGCACCCATGCCGCGACTGGTGCTGATCATTTTCAGGCAACATCCCAGGGACCGATCCGATCGGCAGATGTCACTCAGCGTGCTCGCTTCACTCAAGTTGAGCCAGAACCGCGACTCGTGTACAAAATCACTCCCGGTGCGCCGTTGATCTGCGGCGGGAGTGCTGGCCCGCCTCGGCTTGCTGCGCGGGGCCTGCCTATGCTGCCGCTATGGGTCTGGATCTCACGCTGTTCATGGCGGACTGGGAGCAGTTGAGCGCCATCCCCGTCGAAAACCGGGTCCAAGCACTGGACGACACGACTTGGTCACCGGAGCTCGACGTCGAGTACCAGCGGTATGGACTGGCCGGCGGCTGGCTGTGGCCCCCGGATCGGGGGTCTGCATGGTGCGCCGAGTACGACTTCTTCACCACCACCGGCGCCTATGTCCCGCATGCCAGAGTGGGCGATGCATGGGCCGACATGCGGCTCCTCGTCGACGCATCCGTGCGCGAGGTGATGGACACCTTTCTCGTCGGTCTGATCTGGGATGCGGATCCGGCCGACGATCCTGCGCTGACTGGCGGCGGGGGCTTCTTTCCGCCGGCCACCGACCGCGGGCGCCTGCGCGTCCTTCTGGTGTGCCCGCCTGAGGCAGTACCCGGCAAGGCCCGTGCCTGGGGGCGAGTGGAGTCCCACCTCGAGGAATTGCGCGAGCCGTTCGCCGCCGAGTGCGAGGGCTGGGCAGGCCGCCCGGACACCTTCGAGGAGTTCACCGCGCTTCTGCGTGAATGGGGCGACGTGTCCACGGAGGCTGCCTGCCGCGGTTGGGGGCTGGTGGGTCTGCCCTAGCCGTCAGCAGTGAGGGGCAGTCAGGGTTCGGAGCATGCCCCGGATCACTGCCGGCGGCGGGGGCTAATCTTGTGAGTTCTTCCCTGAGCGCCTTTCTGCTCGACCCCACGGTCACCCGCGCCTTCGCCGGCTCCCGCGACGACGAGTTGATCCAGGCCATCCTCGGTAACTTCCGAGACGACATGGCATCGGACGACGATTGGTTTTCCTCCGCCATCGCAAACGGCGCCCCAACCGCCGCCGAGGCGCTGCACGCGGTGGTGTACGGCGGGCCTTTTGACGAGAACCGGCAGCATGCCTTTTGTGGTGCAGCCGCACGTTCGGTGCCGCGTCCGAACGGAGATCAGCTCGTCGATCGTCGTCATCAGGCGATCACCTGTCGGCGTACACGTCGAAGTGCCCAGGCAGGTACACACGAACATGCCCACCACGTCGCACACGATGACAATCCAGGGGCCGCCTTCGTGGCCGGCGAAGCCGGCACCGTCCTACGGCTCCGGCGGTATGGCCGGCGCGGGAAGGTCGAGAACGCGGGCGAGGGCGGCTGTGACGGGAGCGCAGTGGCCAGGCAGGTGCCTGGAGGCCCAGTCGGCTGCCAGCGTGAGGAAGCCGGCCAGGTCGCGCTCGGCACCGGTGAGCAGGTGGCGCAGCTCGGTGACGCACAGCTCGATCACCGGACTGTCGCCCTGCTCGGCGTTGACAGTGAGCCGGACGGTGTCGCCGAAGCGCTCCGCAACCCGTGACACGGGGTCGTGGCCGAATCCGAGCAGGCTGCCGTCGTCGACGAACTGGTGCCAGTCGCGCCAGTCCTCCAGCCCATCGCAGCAACCGGGCAGGAAGGTGATGCCTGTGGAGTTGTCGGTGACCCGCAGGCCGCCGGCCGCGAAGAGGTTGTCGAAGGTCAGCAGTCCGTGAAGGAACGAGTCAAGTGCGGCGGCCGGGCGAGGCGAACGATCGGCGTCGGGGTCGATGTCATTGCAGCTGGCGATGCGCATCACCGCCGTCCCGACCTCAGCGCGTGAGAGCTCACCGCTGAGAGGCAGGAAGCCGAACGACTTGATCTCGGCGACAGGCCAGAGGTCGAAGCCGTCAGGTGCGTATATCTCCAGGACGGGCTGCAGCACGATCACTCGGCGAAGTGTTCCGCACCCCCGCCCCTATCGCCTCCCGATTACGCCGAGCACCCTCGTCTCGGCCATGGGAGCTGAGCACCTTCGCTTGTACCGTCCTGAGCAGACGCGGGTGTACGCCGACATCACCGTCCACGACAGCTGTCGCACAGCGATCCGGCCGGTCGCAGCAGTGCTGATCAGGGACGACGCTGACTGACAGACAAGTCGATCCACAACCAACCAGACAGAAAGGCAGTGCCATGCGCATGCCTTGATGCCGTCGACCGTGCCGTGGACGGTCGGCTCGTCGTCCGGGCCGGCAGCGAAGTGGACGGGCTTGTCGTCGGTGGCGCCCTTGACCCGGGCGCAGTACGTAGGTGTCGGGGCTGGGCTCGAAGCCCTTGTCGCACGGCTCGCAGCAGCCCTGAGTGCGCAGCGGTACTGGCGCAGAGCACTTGTTCCGTAGCTGTCGTATTCCTGGGAACAAGCAACGCAGAGTGGCGATGCAGCCCAGCCTCAACGGCTGGACACTGGCAAGCGGGCTGTCTCGAACTCGCTGTGTGCCTGCGGCAGACGGATAACCAGTGGAGCACTGGTCAAGCTGATGACAAGGTGACGCTTATGCCGTCGCCCGTGGTCGAACAACTGCTCCGTGAACTGCACGCATCACTCACACTGCGCAAGCGTCCTGAGGATGTGGCCCGGCTCATCCAAGATCTTCACGCCGCACAGGGCACCGATCTCGATACAGCGACCGAGGCGGCGCTCGCCAAGGCCGCCGAGCACTCGCTGCGCAACCTCTGGCACGGCTATACCTCCATGCTGGAAGAGTTCGCCCGTCCCGTCGGCGCGCAACGCCAGCTCGCCCGAGCGGCGAGCCTGTTCACGAGCGTGCCGGAACTGTCGGGCAGCGCCGGGGACGATCCCGCCCGGATCGAGGCGGTGATCCGGCGTGCAGGCGAGGAGATCGGCCGATCGTACGGACAGAACGACTTTGGCATGGACCGCCTCAACCGGGTCGAGCGCACGGCGGCGGGCCTCGGCGCGATCTCAAAACGCCAGTACAACAAGCGCTTCCGGCTTCTGCGCCGGATGGAAGCCAAACTGGCCCGACTCATCCACGAGCAGCACCGCCGCGAAGTGACGATGACCGGCAAAGGGGCGCTTGCTCACGCCCTGCCGTACGAGCTGTTCGCCACTGACTTGGACACGGCAGCCTTCATCGCCTACATCACGGCGCGTGGCTACATGCGCAGTGTCTTCACCAACGGCCGGCAACGTCAGGCCTACGACGAGGTCGCAGAGGCCTTGTTCCAGCGCCTGCGGGACGTTCCCGAGCGGACTTGCTGGCACGCGGTCGCGCATGTGTACCCTACGGCCGAAGTGCTGGCTCATGTGTCCGACCAGGACCTTACACAGTTGCTGGTTCGGTGGAACCGTTTCCTGCGCCAGGTCGCCGACCTGCTGGAAGACGCCTGGGACCGGCACCCGATGGAACGCGACACGATGATCGTGCGCCGCGGCAACGACTCGTCGACGTGGAACCAAGCTGCGCAAGCATGGAACACGGCCCGGGCACATTGGTTCGCGCTGCTCAGCGAGTTGGGCCAAGACGAGATCCTGGATCGTGTCTGCCCTGGCAAGGTGCCCCGCCTCATGGCTGCCGATGTCGCGTACTGGCACCGCATGAGCGGCGGCGGACTGCACCCGGACACCTACGTCTGGGCGGAGCTTCCTCTGCCCTGGGAAGTCCTCCGGGCTGAGAAGGAATGCCCACGCTCACTCGTCGAAGCAGTCTGCGCCCGGCATCGGGTGGACCCGGTGGCCAGCGCCTGGACCGTCCCCAGGCTGGCAGCTGAAGCCGTGTCTTTTCGGCGCACGCCCGAGTTGGTGCACGGAGTCGCCGTGGCGGACCCACTGATGGCCAGCGCGCTTCGGTCAGCAGGAGTCTTCTCCGGCAAGGACAAACGTGCTGCCGCTCACGAGTGGTGGTGATCGACGGCAATGAACGCACGGGGCTGGGCCTGCAAATCAGTTGACCCAGGCGGCAGCCCCAGCAATGATCACAGCGGCGACGAGGAAGCTCTGCGGAGGAGCGCCCGGCTCTGATCCCGGGTGGACGCAGGTTCGAATCCTGCCCTCGTCGCCCCTTCGCGTACTCGCCCCAAACAGCCTGACCAGCCGATTACTCCAGCCACTGTTTGTTGGCGGAGTGCACTTGCTCCGTGGGTGCGGTATTCCGGTACGGGCAGCGGCAGAGGCCCTGACGGCCGGGAAACCTGTTGGGCGCTGTTCGAGTCCGTGGGGGATGCTGCACGCGTGATTGAGCGAGATGCTGCGGTTCGGATCGTTGAAGAAGAGCTGGAACGCGACTATCAGCGTGAGCTGGCGGCGGGACTAGATCCGATGTGCATGGCTGTGGCGCACGTAGAGCAGCACGAGCTGGTCTGGGTGGTCTCCTGGACGTCCGAGGAGTACCTGCGGACCCGGAATCCTGACTTCATGCTCGCCGGGAATGGGCCGTACTTGGTTGACCGCCTCGACGGGGGTCTCCACCAGATCGGTGTCGTCTCTGCGGTAACTGAGGCCTGGGAGGTTGACTACCGAGTTCGCATACGAGGTCAGGCCGTACGGACCGCGGTGGACGACCTGCATGATGAGGTTCGGGCAGTGGCGGTTGCTCGCGGACGGATCCATGCCATGCACACCTTGCGACAGAGGCTGCCGGTGCTGACGCACACCCAGGTCATCCAGTATGTGACCGCCTTGCAGGACGGAGAGGCTCCGGAAGATCTCGTCGAAGTCGCTAGCAGAGAGCTGGTGCCGCCTGTCGATCCGGTTCTGTCAGTGCGGACCATCCGCAGGCCTGAACAGTGCTGAGGCACGCTGGCCTCACAGCGGCGTTTCAGGTCTCCTTGCGGCACGCGATGTAGTCGAACCAGTCGCGCTTCGCGTAGGCGGTCCATCGCGTGGCGTTGCTGATGCTCGTTCCGGTGAGGTCCGCAAGCACGGATGCGGGCGCTGCCGGCGGAGCCAGGCGATGTCGACTATCGGCAGACCCTCCGTCTTCGGGGGTCGTAGGCGGTCAGTCAGCGCTACTGCTCGGTTACGGTGAACTCGCGGAACGTGGCCAGGCCGGTGGCGCCGCTGCCGCCGTTGGCCGCAGTGAAGAAGACACCGATGTCCTGCCGCGCGGCGGCGGTGGGCACGGTCACGCCGGCCACCGCGGTCCACGTCGTCCGATCGGCGCTGCACTCCGCGTCGAACCGGTCTCCGGTCCGGCTGAGACGCAGCCAGACCGGCGCGGTCCAGCCGGCGGAGGCCAGGACCGTTTCCAGCTTGCCGTCTCCGTTGCGGTCGGCGCTGACCGCGCAGCCGTGCGCCGGTGTGACCGCGAGATTGAGAAAGCCGGTGGATCCATTGGTGGCCAGGGAATTTCGCACCACGATGCCGGCTCGGGCCCACTGCCCGGTGGAGTCTTCGGTGGTGACGAGCACCGTCGCGGTCGCCCCGTCGGCGAAGCCCCCGGGCAGGTAGATCGCGCCGAACTGATGGGTACCGCCCCACATGTCACGGCCACCACCATGGATGCCGAGCTCGTCGCCGGCGGCCACGAACGTGGCGGCGTTGAAGTTCGCGACGGCGTACGGGGCGCCGACCGGCGCTCCGACAAGGATCCGCTTCGGCACTGTGACCCGCCCGCCGCGCAGGCCCACCCGATAGTCCGCGGTGATGGAGAGGGTTGTCGCGACGCCGTCCGGCCGCCAATCGGCCGGCGCGGTCAGTCGCCACGTGACGTCGGCGCTCGCCCCACCGGCGAGAACGGGCGATGTGGTCGGGCCGGCCGCGGCGACCGTCACCCCGTCGGGCGCCGTCGTACTGACGGCGAGACGGTCCGCATCGGACAGCCCACTGCGGTTGGTGACTGTGCCGGAAGCGGTCAGCTCGCCGCCGGCGAGCAGAACGGGCCGGTCGGTACTGAGCTCGGCGTCGACCTGATGGGTGTCTGCGGCCAGGACCCGCCACACCTCGGCGGCCAGGCCGTACTCGTCGCCCCGCGGGTGCTGCGGGTAAACGGTGTGGTCGCGCGCCCAGGCGTCAGCGAGCGCGAACCAGTCGGGCGGCACCGGCGGCCGGCCGGTGCGCAGCGCGGTGCGCAGCACGGTGAAGTACGCCGCCCAGCGTGGCCGGTACACGTCGCGAATCAGGCCGTCCCACTCCCGGTTCGCGTAGTCGTGCAGGCCGCCGGTCACCGAAGCCGACCGGTCGCCCCAGACGGTGAGGATGCTGCGCTGGTCGAACTCCAGTTGATCGGCCTCGGCCTGATCGAGGCCGGCCTCCCGGGCCCGGGCGAGCCTGGGGCCGAGCAGGTACTCGGGCCGGGTGGACACGAGCCGGGCGAGCAGGTTCATGAAGCCGAGCCAGGTGTCGGTGAGTTCGTCGAACGTGGCCCGGTCAGCGTTCTGGTACGCGCCGTGGATCCGCGGCAGCAGGATCCGCGCGCGGTTGGTCAGAGCCTGCCGGGCGACGTCCACGAGGTCGTGGCGGTAGGCGTCGGAGCGTCTCAGCGACGGCGAGACACGCAGCAGCGCGGTCAGCGCGGTGTCGAAGTCGGCGCCCTCGTAGGTCATCGTGGTCGGCGACCAGCCGGCGCCGGTGGTGGCTGACAGGGACGGCTGCGCGCAGAACAGGCTGTCCTGCGGCTCACCCTTGTTGCTGGTGCCGGCGTATGCGGTGCGCGCGAGCGCCGACCAGGCGGCGGCGGCATGCGCGTCGTGACCGCCGTACCGGCGGGCGGCATAGTCGGTGAAGTAGTTCTGCGCGTCGACGCGTTGCGTGGTCCAGGCAAGTGAGGTGAACACGTCGAGGGCGGCGTCGTTGTTGTCTGCGGCCTCCGGCATCAACGCGATACCGGCGAGCGCGCTGTTCGGCTTGTCGCGCCAGTCCCGGTACTTTGCCAGCCAGCGGTCCGCCGCGCCGCCCAGGGTCGTCTTGCCGCCGAAGTTGAAGATCGTACCGAACGCGTACGGAGTGCCGGACCAGTCTTTTTCCCGGTCCACCGCGGGCGGTCGTTCGCTGAGCCCGTCGACGATGAGCATGCGCGAGGTGTCGACCGCGGCGAGCGTCTCGGTGCGTGGATTGTCCTGCCAGCCGAGGATCACCCAGATGGCGTCCGGGTGCGCGGCCCGCAGTGCGGTCTCCACCGCGGCCGACGCTTCGCCGACCGGTACCGGTCCAGGAGTGCCACCTTCGTGCAGCAGGTCGAGCTTGTACATCGAGGTGGTGCCGTAGCGTCGCGCGGAGTGTCGGTAGAACGCTTCGGCGATTCGGGCGAAGTGCTCGTCTCGCGGATCGATCCAGTCCGGGCGCTTGAAGCCGCACCAGGTGCCCTGCGGCACGATCGCCGCGCCGGGGTTTTTGTCGGCGAACGACGGTGGCACGGTCCCGTAGTAGCCAGGCAGTACCGGGGCCATGCCCAGGGCGCGAACATGGTCGATGATCTGTCGGCTCAGGGCGGCCCGCCGTTCGCGCAGTCCGCCGGAGACGGGACCTGCGAACCCGGTCATGTTCTGCAGCAGCCACCATGGCTGGTGTGCCGCTCCGGGTATCCAGGCCCGCAGTTCCGCGTCGGTGTAGCCGAACTCGCGGAACGTGTCGTGGTACACCGCGTCCGCGCCGAGATACAGCAGCACCTCGTTGCAGCCGTGAAGGGCGAGCAGATCGATCTCGCGTTGCCAGTACGTGAAGTCGCCGTACGGTTCTGTGTAGCCGTCGTTGGTGTCGTTGAGGGCGAACCGGTGCGGGACATCGGCGCGGCCGACGAGGGGCTCGGCGGGCGCGGGGAGCTGCCCCGGCAGATCGAGGTTGTCGGCGACCCACCAGGCCCCGCGGTACTGGCTGCCGAGGTAACGCTGGAAACCGGCGAGCATGGTGGCCGGGCTGGTGCCTTCGATGACCAGCGCGCCTGTCCTCCCGCTGACCCGGTACGTGTCGGCGCTGTCGCTGATCGGCCGGAGGCTGATCTGGTCGGCACGGTTGCCGATGAGCCGGCGCAGCGCCGCGGCGGCCGGAGCAGGGTCGAACGGGCCGTCGGCCGCGGCGGCGGCCGGACCGGGAACGAGGCCGGCGCCCAGAGCGGTTGACATGGCGAGCAGGAATGTGCGGCGGCGAGTCATGCAAGGGCTCCTCGGTCTGCGGCAGGGAGGTTGGCGGGAGGCGCAGACTGATTAACGTCGGCGCGGGGGTCGGGCCATCCGGACGAGTCTTTCCGTATGCGTTGAGGGGGAGCCGCTGCTACCGCTAGTCGGCCGGCCAGGGCACCTGCGCCGACTTGTAGTAGTTGACGCCGAGCGCGTCCCAGCGCGGGCCCTGTGCCGCGAGGCGCACCTTGTACGTGTCCCAGTCGTGCGTGGCCTGCGGCGACCAGCCCAGCTCGGCGACGCCGGGCAGCCTCGGGAAGGCCATGTACTCGACCTGCGCGGAGGTCGAGAGGGTCTCCGACCACAGCGGCGCCTCCACGCCCTGGACGGACGAGGCGGGCGCGCCCGGGATGTAGCTGCCCGGGTTCCAGTCGTAGGACCGCTGGACCTCGACGTAGCCGGCCCAGGCGAGGCCGAGTGGGGTGTCCTTGTTGTACTTCATGTCGAGGTAGACCCGGTCCGCGGGCGAGAGGACGAGCCCCGTCCCGTTCTGCGCCGCCGCCGCGACCTGTGCCTTCTCGGCGGCACTGGTCCCGTCGAGGCCCCAGTACTGGGCGATGGCGCCCTTCGCCGGGTTCGCGCCCGTCAGCTGGTGCCAGCCGATCACGGTCTTCCCGTACGTGGCGACGATCGGCTGCACCTTGTCCATGAACGTGACGTAGTCCTCATGGCTGGTGGAGTGCGCTTCGTCTCCGCCGATGTGGAGGTACTTGCCAGGGGTGAGGGCGGCCAGCTCGCGCACGACGTCGTCCACGAAGTCGTACGTGATGTCCTTGTTGACGCACAGGGAGCTGAAGCCGACGTTCGTGCCGGTGTAGAGCGGGGGCGCTACGCCGTCGCAGTTCAGGTACGCGTAGGAGGCGAGCGCGGCGTTCGTGTGGCCCGGCATGTCGATCTCGGGGACGACCTCCAGATACCGCGAGGCGGCGTACTGGACGATCTCCGTGTACTGGTCCTTGGTGTAGTAGCCACCCTGCCCGCCGCCCACCTGGGTGGAGCCGCCGTACTCCGCGAGGCGCGGCCAGGAGTCGATGGCGATGCGCCATCCCTGGTCGTCGCTCAGGTGCAGATGCAGCTTGTTGATCTTGTAGAGGGCCAGCTGGTCGATGTAGCGCTTGACCTTGTCGACCCCGAAGAAGTGCCGGGAGACGTCGAGCATCGCGCCGCGGTAGCCGTACCGCGGGCTGTCCTCGATGGTGCCTCCGGCGATCAGCCACGGGCCGGGCTGCTTGCTGCTCTTCTCCACCGCGGCGGGCAGCTGCTGACGCAGGGTCTGCACGCCGTGGAAGAGGCCGGCGGGCTTGTGCGCGGTGATGGTGATGGAGCCGCGCCCGGACTGGAGGCGATAGCCCTCGGCCCCCAAATCCTTGGCGTCGCGGCTGAGTTCGAGGCGGATGCCGTCGTGCCCGTCCTCGTCCGTGACCGGCAGCCGGTAGCCGGTGGGGGGCCGCAGGACCCCGGCGAGATAGGCCGCGACCTGCCGCGCGTCCCGCGAGTCGTCCTCGACCCGGATCAGGGTGTTCGAGGTGATCGCGTACGCCGGTCCGCCCGCCTCGACGGACGCGGGGGCGGGCACGACCTGGCCCAGCGGCGTGGTGGCCTGTGCGGCGGATCCGTTCTGGGCGGGGGCGGCGCCGACGGCGGACACTCCCGCGGCCGCGACGAGCAGCATCGAGCCGAACAGCCGGGTGGCCCTGTGATGCTGCTTCTGGTGCTGTCTCACAAACGGTCCCTTCGACGAGCGACGAGGTCGTGCTTCGCGGGGGGTTCACATCTGTGGTGCCGAGCAACCGAACAGTCACCATGGGTACCGTCCGCCCCATGAGCAGGTCAAGGGTGTAGACCAATTCTTACGGGGGTGGGTGACAGAATCCCAGCATGGCGGACATCATGTGCCGCGTCGGCCGGCAAGCCGACCGACGCGGCACCGTGATGCCGAAGGCACCCTCCGCGCCTTGCTGATAGGTGCTCAAGCCGGTGCCCGAGGCGGTTCGGCGGGCCTCCCAGAAGGTGGTGAAGGTGTGGTGGGCGGGGGGCGGCAGCTGCTGGTCGTCCGTCGGGGCCGGGGTGATGTCCCGGCAGTGCGCGCGGAGCGCCGTGGCAACGATGGTGGTGGCGGTGTGGGGCTGGGTCGGCTGTCCGTGGAACGTGCGGGCGACGTACCGGCGCGCTTCGGTGAGCAGATGGCGGTGCGAATCTTCCTGGGGTGAAAGGCGGAAACGGTCGCGACGACGTCCAGGGCTGCGATGCGCGACGGTGTACTCGAGGAGGGTGCGGGTGTGGAGGGTGCTGTAGGTTCTCGTCTCTGATGTCCCGTGGCACGGCGTTGACGTGCATCGATGCGGCTGTCCCACTCGGTGTCCTCCCGGTCTCCGTCTCACTTCCGTGTCCTTTTCGCACTGCCCGACGACAGTTGGGACAGGCCTCGGCCGCTCCTTCGGTACCTTCCAGACCGCATCTGGCCAGAGGCACGTCTTTGGGCCGGGCCCGTCCAACCCGCCCGAAGACCGGTCCGTGAACCAGTTCCCCAGCGTTGGTTCCACCTGTAGGGGAAACCCCCTCGCCGAGAGGGGGGTCTGCCCCAATGCACCGCGCGTGCCGGGAACGGCAGAGTCCAGCCATGACCTTCACTCGAATTCGTGGACGCCTCTCCGCCTCCACTGCACTCGCCCTGACGTGTGCGGGTGCCGTCCTGGCAGGGGCAGGGGCAGGGTGTGCCGACAATGAGAGCTCCTCCTTACCTGCCGCCCTGGCCGCTCACCAGCAGCCCACGGAGCGCGGCTCGGTGATCTCCGCGACCCCTGTGGTGGACATGGACGCCAAGGAGGTCACGGCCCGCCTGGAGAAGACCGGTATCCAGGCGGCACAGGTCCGCTACGGCGTACGGGCCCACCGAGTCGTGTACCGCACGGTCGATATGAAAGGCAGGCCCACCACGGCCAGCGAGCTGGTCGCGATACCCAAGAACGGCGAACCCGGCCTACGGGTCGTCTCCTGGCTGCACGGCACCGAGGTGTACCGGGGAGAAGTGGCCTCGGTGAATGACGAGTCCACAGACCGGGCCACGGCGTTGCTGTTCGCCTCGACGGGCCTCGCGGTGTCCGCCCCGGACTACCTCGGCCTCGGTGAGGGCCCCGGATCTCACCCGTACGGGGACCCTGAGGCGACCGTCACGGCCTCGGTCGATGCGCTCCGGGCGGCTCGTACGTTCGCTCAGCGCAACGGTCGCTCCCTCGACCGGCGAGTACTCATCAGCGGGTTCTCCCAGGGCGGACCCGCCACGATGATGGTCGGGCGGGCCCTGCAGCAGGGCACCGACCGGTACTTCCGCCTGGGTGCGCTCGCCCCGATCGCCGGCCCGTTCGATCTGAGCGGTTTCGAGGCCGCCGCAGCAGACGACAAAATCGCCCGGTCATCGCTTTACCTCGCCTACTTCGCGACCGCGTGGAACCGGATGTACGGCCTGTACGACACGCCGGGCCAGGCGTTCCGCGCCCCGTTCGACAAGACGGTGGAAACGCTGTTCGACGGCGACCACAAGGCGTCGGAGATCGCGGCCGCACTCCCGATGACGTCGAAGGAACTGTTCACCGACGAGTTCCTCCAGAGGGTGCGCAACCCCACGGGAAAACTGCGCCACAGGCTCCAGGCACTGGACACCACCTGTGACTGGCGGCCAGAAGTCCCGGTGCACCTCTTCCACGCCAAGGGCGACAAGGACGTCTCCGTCACGAACTCCCAGTACTGCCAGCGCCAGTTGACCGCCAACGAGGCCGATCAAGAGCTCAGCGACGTCGGGGACTTCGACCACGGCACGACGGTCCTAAAAGCTGTGCCACAGGTGGTACGCGAGTTCAACACCGCCCGCTGAACCAGATCGGCGGTGGGTGACGTCCAAACTGTCATACGACGGGCGAACGATAAGACAGGAGTTCGTCTCACTGCCTTGTCCTTAGTGCTCCAGCTGTAGATACCGATCATGCTTGGGTCGCGGCCTGACGTTTGTAGTGGCTGGCCTGGGAACGGGCTTGATGACGACGCCTCCAGTGGGACCAGCGAAGCCAGTGACCAGCCTCGTGGACGGGTCGGGCGACAAGGGTCAACGCACGGCGTTCGAATGGGACCTGCAACGCGACTTCCACCAATGGCTGCTGTCCGGCCAGCTGCAAGGCATCGTGCAGGTAGAGCCGACCGACGTCGGCATGGGGCGAGCCGACGTCATGGTCGTCTTCGGATCCGCGGTCAACACGGGTGGACATGAGGCCTCCTGAGGCATCAGCAGCTGACGGCGGTCAGGCTCTGCCCACGCGCAACGCCCGGTGACGTCGAGCTGAACACAAGGGAAGTACGCGACGAAGTGCAGGAGCGATCCCTGTCCCCGAGCGGGCTAGACTCTGGCCGACGGATCTCGGCTGACAGCCGCCAGGAGGCCTGTGACCAGAGGGTTCTGGTCGCTACGTCGCCAGGCGACGGCGACCTGCGTGCGGGCCGTGCGGGGCTCGATCCTGCGGAAGGCGACGCCTTTGAGACGGATGCGCCCGATGCTCGCCGGGGCCAGTGAGATGCCCAGGCCGGTTTCCACCAGGGCGCAGACGGTCTGCCATTCCACCGCGTACTGGGCCACGTCGGGCGTGAAGCCCGCGGCTGCGCAGAGGCCGGTGATTCGGTCATGCAGGCGTGGGCCCACCTCGCGAGGCAGGAGTACGAAGGGCGAATCCGCCAACTGCGCAAGCGGAACCGTTCGTTGATGTGCGAGAGGATGAGCGGACGGGAGCACCGCCACGAAGGGTTCGGTCAGGACCGTCCTGAAGCCGAGCTCCGACTCGTCGGCGGGGGGCTCGCGCAGCAGACCGATGTCGATGGCCTTGTCGCGCAGGGCGGCGATCTGCGGAGCCGTGGTCATCTCGTGGATGTCCAGCCGCACGTCGGGGAACCGCTCCCGGAAGGTGCGCAGCAGCCCCGGCAGAACGGTCAGGGCGAGGGAGGCGGAGAACCCGATCCGCAGGCGGCCGGCTCGGCCGCCCCCTACAGCCCGGGCCGCGGCCAGGCCGTCCGCGAGGTCGCTGAGGGCCCGTCGGGCGGCGGGCAGAAGTTCCCGCCCTGCCGGGGTGAGGGTGACGCGTCCCGGTTCACGGCTGAACAGTGCGTGGCCGACCTTGTCCTCCAGGCGTCGGATCTGCTGGCTCAGCGGCGGCTGCGCAATCCCCAGGCGCACGGCCGCGCGGCCGAAGTGGAGTTCCTCGGCGAGCACGAGGAAGGCGTGCAGTTGGGGCAGGGGAAGTTCGGGTCTCTTCATACGCCTAGAGATATCAGGCCATGCCCATCGTCGTATTAGACGTATCCGTGCTGGTCACTTAGCGTTCGGTGCATGACAGAGCGACGTGTGATTCTCAGCGGCTCGACCTTTGAGGAGCAGATCGGCTATGCCCGCGCAGTGATCGACGGCGACTGGGTGCATGTGTCCGGGACGACCGGCTTCGACTACACCACCATGACGATCTCCGACGACGTGGTGGAGCAGGCGGAACAGTGCCTGCGCAACATCGAGGCCGCGTTGGCCGAGGCGGAGTGCACCGTCGCCGATGTCGTGCGGGTGCGGTATCTGGTGCCCGAGCGGGCCGACTTCGAGCCCTGCTGGCCGGTTCTGCGCCGGTATTTCGGCGAAGTCCGGCCGGCCGCCACGATGCTCATGTGCGGCCTCGCCGACCCCCGTATGAAGATCGAGGTCGAGGTGTACGCGCGGAGGACCACCGTCTGACCGCCCGGGGAATGATCGGCAACCGGTCCGTGGGCGTCGGTGTCCGGATCTCACTGGGCGCTGGGTGTGCGCGGAACGGCAGCGGTGCCGGGGGTGCCGACGGCCAGCTCCCGAGCGGGGCCAGTGACCGGGCGGAGCCGGAACCCGGCTCGGCGTGATGGACGACCAGCAACTGGCCGTCGGTGCCGGAGACGGCGAGTTCGGCGCGGTACAGATCGAGGTCGCCCACCTCGGGGCGGCGCGGGTGGGCGACTGCCGCATCGCGTCGGCGCACCTTGTGGTGTGCCCACAGGCTCCGGAAGTGATTGCTCTCGAGAGAGAGCTCCTCGACGAGGGCCGCCAGGCGTGGGTCGTCGTCACCGCCGCTACCTGCGCAGACGCCCGATCAAGCACACGATCCCCGGGCCGAAGGACCAGCGGGCCGTGGCCACGGCGGCGTCCGATCATGGCTCTGTCAATGACCCGCCGGCCAGGACCTGACCTTCGCCGAGCGCGCCCGCCAGCACTGCCGCAGGATCGTCGTCCGCCGGGCCCGCCGGGTTCCAGCGACCACGCTCCTTGCGGTACGGCCACCAGCGACCGTCCCGTCCGTACCGCAGCTGTACGCCGCCACCCGCAACGGTCCAGCGGTTGCCCGCCGCCCGCAACTGCGGGCGCTCGCCGTCCTCCCATCCCTCGGCGAGCCGCGCACGGGCCTTGGCGAGGGACTCCGGATCGGGCGCCCATTTCTCGTCGAGCACTGCGAGTGCGGCCGCCCCGCCATAACCCCAAGCTCGCACCGCCGCGTCGAGTTCGGCCCGCTGCCGCCCCGATCCGGTGCTCAGCCGTGTCACGATCCAGGTCTCGGGACGAGCGTCGGCGATCAGCCGTACCGCGTCCTGTTCAGGCGTCAACTCGTGCTGCACCGGCTGCTGTTCATGGCCCCACGCAAGGGCGTCCGCCAGCATCCGGTAGGCACGTACCGCACTGTCCGTCACCAGGACTTCCAGTGCCGCCGGGTCGAGACCGGGCTCCGGTTCGGTCTCCGTGTGCAGCGACGGGGCGGGACCGGGCTCCGCGGGCAGCGGCGGGGGAGCGGGCAGCGGGGGCAGGATGTCTCGCGCGGCGAACGTCTCGTCCGCCCGTACGCCGCGCACCCTACGGTTCTCCGCAGCGGAGGACTCCGCGGGTTCCCGCTGCGCGGCACGGACCGCGATCCGCACCTGGAGCTCGTCGAGCAGCCGCCGTTCGCCGCGCCCGCGGATCAGCAGGAGTACGAACGGATCCTGGTCCAGCAGCCGCGCGACCTGGTAGCAGAGGGCGGCGGAGTGCGGACAGTGGTCCCATGCCTCGCACGTGCACTCAGGATCCAGATCTCCGATGCCCGGCAGCAGATCGACTCCGGCCGCCGCCGCGTCCTCCACCAGATGCGGTGGCATCTCCCGGTCGAGCAGTGCGGCGATGTGGCCGGCCCGGTCGACGGCCATGTCCAGGAACCGGTCCCATTCCTCCTCGCTCAGCTGCTGAAGCAGCACATCACTGCGGTACGCGGTCGAGTCCCGGTCCTGGACGACCGCGGTGATCCGGCCGGGCCGTACGGAGACCGCGCCGACCCGCCCCTCGCGGGCGAACCGGCGCCCCTGCTTGACCTGTTTGCCGTCCAGTGCCGTGTCCTCGAGGGCCTTCAACCATGCCCGGCCCCACCAGGACCCGGCGAAACCGCGGCCCCCCGTCGGCGACAGGGCGGCGAAGGTGCGTTCCTGAGCCGGTGCCGACTCTTCATCGGCCATGTCGTCGGACTCGTACCCGTCGATCCCGTATGCGTCGTTCTCATAGCCGTCACTCATCGCGCGCCCCCTCGCAACTCCACCAGATTCGCCAGTTCCGCATCGGTCAGTTCTGTCAGCGCCGACTCGCCGGAACTGAGCACCGCATCCGCGAGACCCTGTTTGCGGGCCACCATGTCGGCGATCCGGTCCTCGATCGTTCCCTCGGCGATCAGGCGGTGCACCTGCACCGGCTGGGTCTGCCCGATGCGGTACGCGCGGTCGGTGGCCTGTGCTTCCACCGCCGGGTTCCACCAGCGGTCGAAGTGCACGACATGGCCGGCCCGGGTGAGGTTGAGGCCCGTCCCCGCCGCTTTCAGCGACAGCAGGAAGACGGGGGCCTCGCCGGCCTGGAACCGGTCCACCATGGCCTCGCGTTCGGCGATCGGCGTGCCGCCGTGCAGGAACTGGGTACGCACTCCGCGCGCTGCCAGATGCTGTTCGAGCAGCCGTGCCATCTGTACGTACTGGGTGAACACGAGCACGCTCGCATCCTCCGCGAGGATCGTGTCGAGCAGTTCGTCCAGGAGCTCCAGCTTCCCCGAACGGTCCGCGATCCGCGGCCGCTCCTCCTTGAGGTACTGCGCCGGGTGGTTGCAGATCTGCTTCAGCGCCGTCAGCAGTTTCATCACCAGGCCGCGCCGGGCGAACCCGTCTGCGCCGGAGATCTCGGCCAGGGTCTCCCGTACCACCGCCTCGTACAGACCGGTCTGTTCCGCCGTCAGAGACACCGCACGGTCCGTCTCCGTCTTCGGCGGCAGTTCCGGAGCGATGCCCGGATCGGACTTGCGCCGCCGCAGCAGGAACGGCCGGACCAGCGCGGCGAGCCGTTCGGCCGCCGCCGGGTCGCTGTCGCCCTCCACGGCACGCGCGTACCGGGTGCGGAACGTGCCGAGCCGGCCCAGCAGCCCGGGCGTCGTCCAGTCGAGGATCGCCCACAGTTCGGAGAGGTTGTTCTCCACCGGGGTGCCGGTGAGTGCCACCCGCGCTCGCGCACCGATCGTCCGCAGCTGCTTCGCGGTCGTCGAGTACGGGTTCTTGACGTGCTGCGCCTCGTCGGCGACCACCATGGACCACCCGGCCTCGGCGAGCCTCGCCGCGTCGAGCCGCATCGTGCCGTACGTGGTGAGGACGAACTCGCCGTCCACCAGGCCCTCCAGGCTGCGGGACGCGCCGTGGAAGCGGCGCACCGGCGTGCCGGGAGCGAACTTCTCGATCTCCCGTTGCCAGTTGCCCATCAGCGAGGCCGGGCAGATCACCAGGGTCGGTCCGGCAGCCTCGTCGACGCTCTGCCGGTGCAGATGCAGGGCGATGAGCGTGATGGTCTTGCCCAGACCCATGTCGTCGGCCAGACAGCCGCCGAGGCCGAGCGAGGTCATGGTGTGCAGCCAGTTCAGACCGCGCAGCTGATAGTCCCGCAGCGTCGCGGCGAGCGCGGCGGGCTGACCGACCGTCTGCTGCTCGCCCGACTCGGGATCGGCGAGCCTGGACCGCAGCCGGGCGAGCCAGCCGGTCGCCTGTACGTCGACCCTGCGGCCGTCGACCTCGGTGGAACCGGTCAGTACGGCGCCGAGCGCGTCGATCGGGGTGACCTTGCGGTCCTGCGCCTCGCAGGCGCGGCGCGCCTCCTCGGGGTCGATGAGCACCCACTGGTCGCGCAGCCGGACGATCGGCCTGCTGGCCTCGGCCAGGCGGTCCAGTTCGGCGCGGGTCAGCTTCTGGTCGTCGAGTGCGAACCACCAGTTGAACGCCAGCAGCGCGTCGGCGGACAGGAACGACGGGGTGTCCGACGCGGACCGCCCGTTGCGGGATTCGCCGTCGCCGTCGCCGTCGCCTCCGTTCTCGTCGTCCGGCGGGCCGATCACCGCGCGTGCGGTGAGGGTACGGGCGAGCTCCTTGGGCCAGTGCACCTGGACCCCGACCGCGGCGAGCGCCCGCGCGGCAGGGCCGAGCAGTTCGGTGATCTCCTCATCGGCCGGATCGACGGAATCCGGTACGGCGGCGGACAGCAGCGGGGTCAGCGGCGGCCAGGCGCGGGCGGCGCGGCGTAGCGAGAGGAGGGCGTCCATCCGGGCCCGAGGACCGAACGCCGCCGCGGTCGGTGCGTTGCCCGCCCAGACGTCGGCGGCATCGGCGACCAGTGTCGGATCGCTGACGCTGTGGATCTGCAGGACCGCACGGAAGGACGGCCCGACGCCCGGCTCGGTGTCCTTGTGGGCCCCGGGAGGACCGGTGAGCTCGATGTGGGCCCCGGGAGGACCGGTGAGCTCGATACGCAGCGAGAGCCGCACTCCCGCGTCGTGCCCGGCCGCGACATCAGCGGCCCAGCCACGACGGTCCGGCAGCTGCTGCGGCGTGTCGACAGCGAACGCCGGGCTGCCGGTGGCGAACACCGCTGCGGGCGTGCGCGGCAGGCCGTCCGCGACCGCGTCCAGGAATGCGCGCAGCAGCCGCTCCGGCTCCGGCAGCAGCACGGGCTCGGCGTCCTCGTCGAGCGGCACCGCATGGGCGGCGGGGGGCATGGAGGCCGCGAGGTCGCGGATCCGGTCGAGATCGGCGGCCGTCAGGGGACCGGTCCGCCAGGCGTCGTGGTCCGTGGCGCTCAGCCCCGGCAGCAGCAGTCCGCGGGCGGCGAGTTGGAGGGCGAGGAGTGCGGCAGCGCCCCAGAACGCCGCCGCGGGATGGGAGTGCGCGGCCGCCCGCGCACGGGTCAGAACGGGCAGGGAGTCGCGCACGGGCAGCAGCAGGGCCGGAACACGGTACGGGCGGGCATCGGCCCCGACGACGGTCAGTTCCCCGACCGTCCCCGGGGCATCGGGCGGGCTGCTGCCGTCCGGATGGCAGAAGGCGACCCGGCCGGTGCGGGCGGGGTCCGAGGGCAGGAAGACGACGGAGCAGCGGGAGAGCGCGGAGATCTCGGCGGGGGACGGCGCGGGAAGCCTGTGCACGGCGATGTCGGATTCCTCAAATTTGACTAGTGGATGCCAAGGTCGCCGAGGATACCCCACGACGGCGGTGTCCGGGGGTGCGGTCGCCGTGATCCACGTCACTTCCATTGAGTTGGTTTCAACCTGAAGTTGCTGGTCACGGGGCTGGCGTGGGACGTGGCTGGGGTGCTCGCACCGGTCGGAGCCTTGATCGGCAGTGGGTGATCGTCGGTCAGCGCTGGACCACGGCGCTCGTCAGCACGAGGAGTGCCCGCAGTAGCGTGGTCGCGTGTCGGGCGTTCATACGGATCTTGGTGAGGATCCGCCAGTTCTTCAGGTCGGCGAAGCCATGCTCGTTGGCCGCACGTTCGCGGCTGACCAGCCGGTTTGCTTTTTTCTGGGCGTCGGTGAGTGGGTGGCCGCGGGGCGCCCGGCGACCAGTGACGATGACCGGGTCGTCGGGGTCGTCGTCCAGGCCGACGAAGGCGAGGTCGGCCAGAGCGCCCAGGCTGGCTTCCCGCAGGCTCATTCGCACGGACACCCCAACTCCCGCCGGGTCCCGTGCGTTACGCCTCGATCCGGACGCGGCCGGTCATCGGGGCGGCCTCGCCGGGGCGGTGAACCGGCCGGCGGGGGTACGGTGCAGCCAGCCCCGGTCCGCCGGGCGCTTGAGCTTGTCGCGCACCGGCTCGACCTGCCCGGGCAAGGTGCCCTTGCCGAGCTTGACGCTGACGTCCTTGGCCGGGACCGGCTCCGACGCCGCGGACACGATTGTCACGATCGCCTGGTAGTCGGCGGGCAGCGCTCTCTCGGTCATGCCCGGCTCGCGGTGCGGGACCAGCAGCATGCCGCCCGCGCCCGGAGCGGTCGTGACCCGTTCCAGCTCCTCGGCCATGGCCGGGTCGTCGGCCTGCCCACTCTGCTCGGCCTCGATGAACTGCCCGATCACTACCTCGGCGGCCTCCAGCCGGGCCACCTCGGCATCGATCTCGGCGAGCTCCTTACGCAGCCGCTCGGCACGGTCCGCCAGCACGACCTGGCGCTGCATCACCCACACCAGCACATCCGCAACAAGCAGCCCCTTCCCGCCATCGGCTCTCTTCGGAGCCTATGAGGCACTCGGGGGCCCGACCCGGCGTAGCTTCACTGGATTTTCCCCACCTTTCGTGTCTGTCGGCTGTCGGGTGCAGCCAGCCCCCCTCTGTGAGGAGGGGGCCTGCCCCCCGGAATCCCGGGTGGTGGCGCCATGGTTGGCGTGCGGCCCCTGCCCGTACGTTTCAACAGGTCAGAGCAGATTTCAAGCCTCCCAGAGACCGGAGACGCCATGCCCGAGGCCGTAGTCACCGTCGCGGACCGCACCCGCGACCGTGCCCGCAGTGCGGACAGCGCCGGAGGAGCGCGAGACGCCCCAGGCACCGGAACTGCCGCACCGGCGGGATTCGAGCGGGGCGCCGGAGCTTCCGGGAGCGACTTCGCGCCTCTCCTGCGGGCCGTCAAGGCACACGGACTCCTGAAGCAGCGCACCGGTTGGTACGCGGCACGCATCGCGGCCAACCTCCTCGCCCTGGGCGCCGTGACGACCGGCCTGGCCCTCCTCGGCAACACCTGGTGGACCCTGTTGCTCGCCCTGCCGTTTGCGGTCTTCTGGGCCCGCACCGCATTCGTCGGCCATGACGCCGGCCACGCCCAGATAACCGGCGACCGAAAGACGAGCCGGTTCATCGGCCTGATCCACGCCAATTTGCTCCTCGGCATGAACGAGGCCTGGTGGAACGACAAACACGTACGCCACCACGCCAACCCCAACCACATCGACAAGGACCCGGACGTCGGCGTCGGCGCCCTCGTGTGGACCCAGAAGCAGGCGGCTCAGCGCGAAGGCTTCGCCCGCTGGCTGACCCGTAACCAGGCCCGGCTGTTCTTCCCGATGCTGCTCCTCGAAGGCATCGCCCTCAAGATCTCCGGCTTCCAGTACCTGCGGCAGCAGCCGGTCCGTGAGCGGGCCCTCTCGGCAGCCCTCCTCGTCACCCACCTCGGGTTGTACGCGACGCTGCTCCTCACCGTCATGTCTCCCGGCAAGGCAGTCGTCTTCGCACTCGTGCACCATGCACTCTTCGGGCTCCACCTGGGCATGGCCTTCGCGCCGAACCACAAGGGCATGGAGATGCCCGATCCCGACGGCGAGCGCTGGGGGCATCTCCAGCGGCAGGTCCTCACCTCGCGCAACGTGCGCGGGGCCGCCCTCACCGACTGGTTCCTCGGCGGGCTCAACTACCAGATCGAGCACCACCTCTTCCCGAGCATGCCCCGCCCCCATCTGCGTCGGGCACAGCCCCTGGTACGCGCCCACTGCGAGGCGCTCGGTATGCCGTACGCGGAGACCGGACTCGTCGAGTCCTACCGGCAGGCGCTGCAGCACATGCACGAGGTCGGCGAACCGCTGAGGTGACGCGGCGGGAGGCCCGTCGCTGCGGGCTGGAACCGATGGGGACGCGGAGGCGTTCTCACAGCAGGAGCGGCGTGAGCCGCGTAGGAGGCGTGGACGATGTCGAAAAGCGCAAAGATTGCCATCGGGGGAGTCGTCGCGGCAGTCATCCTGATGCCGTTCATCGGGTTCTGGCTGTCGCTGCTGGTGCTGATCGGAGTGCCTGCGGTGGCCTACCTGATGCTGGATCCCTCCCAGCGGCGCAGGCTCCGCAGGATCACCCGTAAGGAAATAGGCCGCTGAAAGGGATTCTTCGTAGATGAGCGGGACCGTCACCGTGGTGAGCAGTAACGGGGTGTACTCATTCACCAAGCCGAACCGCCAGACCATCACCCTGCTGACCGGACTCGGAGTGGAGGGAGATGTGCATGCGGGAGTCACGGTGAAGCACCGCTCCCGCGTCGCACAGGACCCCACCCAGCCGAATCTGCGCCAGGTTCATCTCATGCACGAGGAACTCTTCGACGAGCTGCGTGCAGAGGGCTTCGAGGTCGCTCCCGGTGACCTTGGGGAGAACGTCACCACGCGTGGCGTCGATCTCCTCGCGCTGCCCGTCGGCACGCTGCTGCGCCTCGGCGACGAGGCCGTCGTCGAGGTCACCGGCCTGCGCAACCCGTGCCTGCAGATCGACACCTTTCAGGTAGGGCTGCTCAAGCGGGTCGTCGGCCGTGACGAGGCGGGCAACATCGTGCGCAAGGCCGGGATCATGAGCATCGTCAGGACCGGCGGGGTGGTCCGGCCAGGCGACCCGGTCGAGGTCGAACTGCCCGCCGAACCGCACCGGCCGCTGGAGCGCGTGTAGCGGCCGACGGGGCGCCGCGGGCAGCCGGGCCGCCAAGGAGGACGGCGGAGCCCCTGGCGCAATCGCAGGCGACTCGCGAGCCTGCGGCGCAGGCCGAGACGGAGTCGGCGCTGCGGGCCCTCGGCCTCGGCCCGGCCGCGGAGCGGGCGCCGAGAATCAGGCCGGTCGCACGGCGAGCGCGTCGAGCGCCTTCAGCAGACCGGGCAGCTCCGCCCCGCGGCCGACAGGCAGGACCTCGCCGGGTTCCTCGTCCAGCAGGATGAACGCGATGTCGTCCGTCCGGGCGACCAGGGACCAGCCGGGGCCGTCGGCTCGCAGGGTGCGGGCTTCGCCGGGGGCGAAGGAGGAGCGGATACGTCCGGGCGGCGGCGGGTTGTCCACGTAGGCGTGGGCTTCTGCCAGCGCGCGTCGGACACCGGGATGGACGCCGGAGGGCGCGGCGTCGCCGGCGTCGGTATCGGCAGCGACAGTGGCAGCGGTGTGGGCGGAGGCGTCCGCGTCGGCAGTGGCAGTGGTTTCGGCGGAGGCGTCCGCGTCGTTGGCTCCGTCGGTATCCAGGTCGCCTGCGCCCTCCTCGTCCGCAGAGTCCGCAGGGGCCGACGCGTCCTCGCCCTCTGCGTCATCGGCGTCGCCCGCGACATCCGCCTCCGCGAACGCTGTGGCGTCGTCGATCTGCTCGCGCCACGCCGCCCACTGCAACGCGATCTCGTCTGCGCCCAGCCGCCGCTGCGGAGGCCCCCACGATTCCGTGTCGGGAGGGCTCAGCGGTGGCAGCTCGGTTCCCTCGGCCTCCGGGTCCGGCAGCGGGTCGTGCGGCGCCGGCACCCCCGGCGCGGCGACCGCCAGCGCCAGCGGCCAGCCTGGGAGCGCGCAGACCACCGAACGGTCGTCGGGGGAGAGGTCGTACTCCATACCGCAGTCCCAGGAGGCGATCGCGACGGCAACCAGGGACACGTCATCGACGACGACGGTCCACCGGGCCCCGCCGTCGTCCTGCCCGAGGACCAGCCCGTAACCCTCGGCGTACGGTTCGAGGCCGAGTGCCGCGCAGGCCGCCGGGTAGTCGTCCCCGAGCACGCTCGGGAACTGCGCGGGTGTCAGCAGCACCGCGGTCAGCACATACAGTGCGTCTTCGTCGGCGACTGTGTCGTCCGTCCCGGCCACAGCACCCTCCTCGTCCCTCATCGTTTTCCGTCGGCGCACCTTAACCAGTGGGTAACGCGGCCGTCGAGGCCCTGACAAGGCAGGACCCACCGCGCCGTCGGCAAGCGGACGTCGCGGTTCAGTCGGCGGGGAGGCCGAGCAGCGTACGCGCCACGGACTGCGGCGACTGGCCGGTCTCCCGCGCCAGCGCGGTGACCGCCCGGCAGGCCAGTTCGTTCACGCCGAAGGAGAGCGCCTCGGGTGACACCCAGCCGCTCGCTTCGTCCATCCGGTCCTGGTCGTCGTCCACGCAAGCCGAGACATAGGTGGCGGCCGCGTCGAACAGATTGTGCTGTTTGCGCTGCCGTTCCTCGCGCGGCGGCGCGGGCCGCTCACCCTTCCGGCCGGTTGACACGGCCTTCCGCAGACTGCTGAGCATGTCGATCACGGGGGACCGCCTTCCGGGGGGTCGTGCACGCATGGTGCGGTCGTACATATTTACGGTCTTCCCCTTCCGCGTAAAGTTTGACCTTCGATCGAGGAATGGGGGCAGCGCGGTGAAGCGATACGACCGGCTGCAGGAGATCAGGCGGCTCGATCCGGAGCAGGACTTCCTGGAGATCTACCGGCTCGCGGCGACGTACGAGTTCCCCTGGGACATCACCCGTGCGCTCGAACTGGCCCTGTATCGCACGTATGCGGTCCCCAGCGTCGGCCGACTCCTCGCCGAAACGGCTGAGCTGACGGATCGTTCGCAGAAACGGTACGACGACACCGCGCTGCTCCTCGACACCGTGGTGGAGCACGGCTTCGACAGCGACGCGGGGCGCACGGCGATCCGCCGGATCAACCAGATGCACCGCAGCTACGACATCAGCAACGACGACATGCGCTATGTGCTGTGTACGTTCGTCGTGGTCCCGAAGCGCTGGATCGACAGCTACGGCTGGCGCCGCCTCTCCGGTCACGAACTGCGGGCGTTCGCCGTCTACTACCGCACTCTGGGCGCGCACATGGGCATCAAGGACGTGCCGCAGACCTTCGAGGAATTCGAACGCACCCTCGACGCGTACGAGGACGAGCACTTCGGCTGGGACGAAGGGGCGCGCAGCGTCTCGGACGCCACGCTGACACTGATGGGCTCCTGGTATCCGGGCCCGCTCGCACCCGTCGTACGCAAAGCCGGCCTCGCACTCCTCGACGATGCGCTGCTGCGGGCGTTCCGTTACGAACGACCGGGCCCCGTCGCACGCCATCTCACCCGCGGCGCGCTGCGGCTGCGGGCGAGGGCCGTGCGACTGCTGCCGCCCCGGTCCACCGCGCACTATGCGCGCCAGAACCCGGAGATCAAGGGCTATCGGGACGGTTACGAGGTCGGCGAGCTCGGTACCTTCCCGACCCCCGGCGTCGGCGGCTGTCCGATTCCGCACAAGCGGAGGCCGGGCGCCCCGGTCGAGTGAGCGCGTGCGTATGTGAGCCGGGCCCAGGTCAGCCCGTCCGCACGGCGAGTGCGAGGAACCGTGTGTCCTCATCGGTGTACGAGACCAGTTGCCAGCCGGAACGTGCGAGCAGCCGCCGGAGGTTGGGCTCGGCCCGCAGATCGTCGTCCGTGATCTGCCGGCCGTGGCGTGCGGCCAGCGCGGCCCGGCCGATGGGGTGGAGCAGCGCCAGCTGCCCTCCGGGACGTACGACGCGGGCCAGCTCCGTCAGGCCTGGCCCGGGGTGCGACAGGTGCGAGATCAGCCCGGCACCGAACACCGCGTCGAGCACCCCCGCCCGCAGCGGCAGGCGGGCGACGTCGGCGAGTAGCAGCTGACCACTGCGGTCGCGTCCCGCCTGTACCGCCGCGTCCAGCATCGCCGGTGTGAGATCGGCGCCCAAGACCGTACCGTGCGGCCCGACGGCGGTCCGCAGGGCGGGCAGCGCACGTCCCGTACCGCAGCCCGCGTCGAGGACGGCGTCGCCGGGGCGCAGCCCGAGGGCTTCGACGGCGGCGGCGTAGGCCGGACCGTCGTCCGGGAAACGGGTGTCCCAGTCCGCGGCGCGGGCGGTGAAGAAGTCCTGGACGTGTGTGTGGTCATCGGCCATAGGGACATGATCGCGCACCGGCAACCGGAGTGAAACGGAGTGAACTGGACGGAAGTGGCGTGCATGTTCGAGCACGGCCCGATCGTTCGGGATCATCTCTCTGTCATATTCCGGCAGCTTTCGAAATGCGCCCCGAACGTGCGCCGCCATGGCGACTAGCGTCCCCGATCCATGGGACACCTGGACCACGCCACCTTCGGCTGGCTGACACCTGCACTGTCGTACGCGATGGCAGCGATCGGCGCGGCGCTCGGACTGAGCTGCACCGTGCGCGCACTGGACACGAGCGGCCGTTCGCGCCGCAACTGGCTGTTCACGGCCGCCTCCGCCCTTGGCACCGGCATCTGGACGATGCACTTTGTCGCGATGCTCGGCTTCGGCGTGACCGGCACCGAGATCCGCTACAACGTGCCGCTGACCTTGCTCAGTCTGCTCGGCGCCATGCTGGTGGTCGGCTGCGGCGTCTTCGCCGTCGGTTACAGCCGCGACCGGACCCGGGCGCTGGCCGTCGGAGGGTTCGGTACCGGCCTCGGCGTGGCCAGCATGCATTACCTCGGCATGGCGGCGCTGCGGCTGCACGGCACGATCCACTACGACCCCCTGCGGGTCGTCCTTTCTGTGGTTATTGCCGTCGTTGCCGCGACGGCGGCTCTGTGGGCAGCCCTCAACATCAAGTCATCGCGCGCGGTCGCACTGGCCTCGCTCGTCATGGGCGCGGCGGTCAGCAGCATGCACTACACCGGAATGATGGCCGTCGGCGTCAGCGTCGCCCCCTCCGGCAGCGAACTTCCCGGGGCCACGACGATGCAGTTCATTTTTCCCCTCGCCGTCGGCCTGGGCTCATACCTCTTCCTGACCTCGGCGTTCGTCGCCCTGTCGCCGACGGCCCGGGAGCACGCCGCCTACGTCTCCGCCGAGCGCACCACGGAACCGGCGGCCGACGCGGCCTCGACGCGCCTCGCGCAGCGCGGACGTGATCCCCGCCCACGGCGCGGCTCCCGCGGCCCCGACGTCTCTCCGTCCGCGACGCCCTGACGCCACAGCACAGTCCCCCTTTCGCCCCTGCCCAGCTCCACACCCGGAACGAGGAGGCCATGCGCCCACCCCGCACGACCCCGGACCCCGGCACGACGACCGCCGCCCGGCCCGGTTCCGCGCCCGCGGCGCGCGGACGCCGCGCGCACGCGGGACCGCCGGCCGACGAGAGCGCCGAACGCGACGCACGTCTGCTGCTGACGCAGCAGACGTCCGGGCCACGTGGACGCCGGACCCTGCGCCCCAGGACTGTACGCGCGAAGATCATCTCGCTGCTGGTGGTGCCCGTCGTCTCGCTGCTGGCTCTCTGGGGCTTCGCCACGGTCAACACGGCCCAGGACGTGGCACGGCTGCGGCACCTGCAACTCGCGGACGAAGAAGTGCGGGCCCCGATATCCACCGCTGTCACCGCCCTCCAGGCCGAACGCAGAGCCGCCCTGATCCAGACCGCAGAGCCCAGCAGCGCCCACGCCACCGCACTGGAACAGCAGACCAAACGCACCGATACCGCGCTCGCCGCGCTGCGACTGGACAAGGACCACACCATCGCCGATACCGGCCGCCTCCCGGCCGGGGTCGCCGACCGGCTCCACCGGTTCCTCGACCGTACGCACGAACTGCGCGCGGACGGGGGCACTGGGAGCCAGGAGCGCGACGAGAGCGCCGTGTACGACCGGTACACCCAGGCAGTCACCGCGGGCTTCGGCGTCTCCGGCGCCCTCACCGGAATCCAGGACGCCGCGCTCGGGTCCGACGCCCGCGTGCTCCTCGAACTGGCCCGCGCCGACGAGATGCTGGCCCGCGAAGACGCACTGCTCGCCACGGCCGCCCTCACCAAACGCCTCGACGGCCGCCAACTGGTCCAGTTCACCGGGGCGGTGGAGACCCGCAGGAACCTCACCGAGACCGCGGGCGCCGATCTCCCGGCCACCGAACGCACGGCCTGGCAGACGGTCACCGCCCGGTCTGCCTACCACCGGGTCGAGGGTGCCGAGGACACGGTGCTCACCGCGCGGCCCGGCCGGGAAGCCGCCCAGGCAGTGCCCGCCGCCGACTGGGATCCGGCCGCGGCGAGCGTACGGAGCCAATTGCGCACCATCGGCACCGGAGCCGCAGAGCGCGCTGCGGACCGCGCCGACCCGCTCGCCCGGGGACTGTTCAGCCCGTCCGGAGCGGCTGTCCTCTTCGGCTGCGTCGCCGTCGCGGCCTCATTAGTGATCTCTGTGCGCATCGGTCGTGAGCTCGTCGTCGAACTCGTCAGCCTGCGCAACAGCGCCCTGGAGATCGCCCGCCGCAAACTGCCCCGTGCGATGCAGCGGCTCAGGGCGGGCGAGGAGCTCGACATCCAGGCCGAGGCACCTCTCGGTCCGGCCTCGCACGACGAGATCGGCCAGGTCGGGGAGGCCCTCGGCACCGTGCACCGGGCCGCCCTCAGCGCCGCCGTCGAACGCGCCGAACTTGCCGACGGCATCTCCGGGGTCTTCGTCAACCTCGCCCGCCGCAGCCAGGTGCTGGTCCACCGCCAGCTCAACCTCCTCGACAGCATGGAGCGCCGCGCGGACGATCCCGGCGAACTCAGCGACCTGTTCCGCCTCGATCACCTCACCACCCGGATGCGGCGGCACGCGGAGAGTCTGATCATCCTGTCCGGTGCGGCCCCCGGGCGCGCCTGGCGGATGCCCGTACCGCTGACGAATGTCGTACGCGCGGCCGTCTCCGAGATCGAGGACTACGCCCGGGTGGAGGTGCGGCAACTTCCGGATGCCGCGGTCAAGGGCACGGCGGTCGCCGACCTCACCCACCTCCTCGCGGAACTCGTCGAGAACGCGGCGCAGTTCTCGCCGCCGCACACGAAGGTCCGGATCACCGGCGAACCCGTCGGCAACGGCTACGCCCTGGAGATCGAGGACCGCGGACTCGGCATGGGCAACGAACTCCTCGGCGAGGCCAACCGGCGCATCGAGCAGGCGGAGGCACTCGATCTTTTCGACAGCGACCGGCTCGGCCTCTTCGTGGTCAGCAGGCTCTCGGTCCGGCACCACATCAAGGTCGAGCTGCGCACGTCGCCGTACGGCGGAACGACGGCAGTGGTCCTGCTGCCGACCGCACTGCTGCAGGGCGCGCTCCCGGCGGGCGGGGAAGAGGCCGTAGCGGACAAGGCATCGGTCGAGCCCCAGCAGGAAAGCGACGGTGTGGCGTTCGGAACCGGTCCGGGCCCCCGTGCGGTGCGTTCGAAGGCGGCGACCGCGTTCCCCGCCCCGGTTCCGGTGCCGGCGCTGGAGTCGCGGACGGGTCCCACCGCCGGAGTCACCACGCTGCGCCAACGCTCCCGCAGAGCGGTCGAGGACCGGAGCGATGAGCAGGCCGAGGCCGGAACCCGCGGGATCCGGGAGAACGCGGAAACCCGCCAGAACCTTGAAGCCCCCGCGAGCAGGGAAGCCCGGGTAACCCACAAGACCAAGGGAGAGGGCGATAGCTCACTTCCCCGCCGGGTCCGGCAGGCCAACCTCGTTCCGCAACTGCGGGAGGAGCCCCGGCCCGAGCCGACCCGAATCGACGACGGAAACGGCATGGACGGACCGGCCGAGCGCACTCCGGAACAGGCCAGGGACCGCATGACCGCCTACCGCAACGGCTGGGTACGCGGCGGCGGCGCCGCCCCAGGCACGGCGGCGCCCCGCCGAACCACCACCGAACTCCGTCCCCGCAGCGAAGGAGACCAGGCATGATCGCGAACGAGCGGACCGAGGCGCGCAGGCACTCGGGCGAACTCGACTGGCTGCTGGACGATCTGGTGGCCCGGGTCGGCGAAGTCCGGCACGCCGTGGTGCTCTCCAGCGACGGTTTGGCCGTGGGTGCCTCCAGTGCCCTCAGCCGCGAGGACGCCGAGCACCTGGCCGCGGTCGCCTCCGGTTTCCACAGTCTCGCGAAGGGCGCCGGACGGCACTTCCAGGCCGGGGAGGTGCGCCAGACGATGGTTGAGATGGACGAGGGCTTCCTCTTCGTCGTAGCCGCCGGGGACGGTTCCTGCCTCGCCGTTCTGAGCACAGCCTTCGCCGATATCGGACTGGTCGCCTACGAGATGGCCCGGCTCGTCAAACGGGTCGGCGAGCACCTGCGTACCCCGCCGCGGTTCTCCGTGCCCCCGTCCCCGGCCGGCTGAGAGGGCGGAGACAGCAGTGGACATGACCAGCGAGGGCCCCGGATTCATCGAGAGCTTCCCGGACCCGCCCGAACTGCCAGGCAGCCAGTGGTACGACGCCGAAGCAGGGCCCTTGGTCCGCCCGTACGCCATGACGGGCGGGCGGACCGAACCGGGCCCGGGCGGAGTGCACTTCGACCTGATCGCACTCGTCTCCGCCGCCGACCAGGCATCGGACAGCTCCGAGGATTCCCAGCTGGGCCCCGAACACCGCGCGCTGCTCACACTGTGCCGCTCCGAGCAGTCCGTCGCGGAACTCTCCGCCGACGCCGACCTCCCGGTCGGCGTCGTCCGGGTACTCCTCGGAGATCTGCTCGAAGCCGGCCATGTGCGGGTCAGCCGCCCCGTACCGCCCGCGCAGCTGCCGGACGAGAGGATCCTTCGCGAGGTGATCAACGGACTACGGGCACTCTGAAATCGCCGCTCAGGAGCGCGACTTCGAGCGATCAGACATTGACGCCGTAGTCGGACGCGATACCGGCCAGCCCCGACGCATACCCCTGTCCCACCGCGCGGAACTTCCACTCCGTACCGTGCCGGTACAACTCGCCGAAGACCATGGCCGTCTCCGTGGAGGCGTCCTCGCTCAGGTCGTAACGGGCCAGCTCCACGCCGTTCGCCCGGTTCACCACGCGGATGAACGCGTTGCGGACCTGGCCGAAGCTCTGCCCACGGCTCTGCGCCTCATGGATGGAGACCGGAAAGACGATCTTTGCCACGTCCAGCGGTACGCCGGCCAGGTCCACGTTGATGGACTCGTCGTCGCCGTCGCCCTCACCGGTCAGGTTGTCACCGGTGTGCTGCACCGAACCGTCCGGGCTGGTGAGGTTGTTGTAGAAAACGAAGTGCAGGTCCGAGAGGACCTTTCCGGCGTCGGAGCACAGCAGCGCGCTGGCATCCAGGTCGTGATCGGCGCCCGTCGTCGTCCGTACGTCCCAGCCCAGGCCGACCGTCACTGCGGTCAGCCCCGGTGCCTCCTTCGACAGGGAGACGTTGCCGCCCTTGGCCAGGGTCACACCCATGAACTTCCTCCGTTGGTCCAGTGATCCATTGATCAGCGCTTCATCCGCCGTTACCGCGTCAACGGCGGTTCTTCACCCAAGGTTCCCTGATTGCGCAAGCCATGAAATGACGGGCCCGGCGCGTACCGACCTTGCCGCACCCCCGGCTCACTGCGGGTCGGTCTCCTTCATCGCCTTCGCCTCACTCTTCAGGATCCGCAGGGATTTGCCCAGGGCGCGGGCGGTGTCCGGCAGTTTCTTCGATCCGAACAGCGCGATCAGAACAACCGCGACAATCAACAGGTGCCAGGGCTCAAGGCCGTTGCGCAGCATCTGGGTTCCGTCCTTCTTCTCGGACTCCCGGAATTGGTAGATCCGGTCGGCTGTGGGTAGGTCTGGTGATCCATTCGCGCAGCGATACTTGCTACGTTGCGCAACTGTACAACCGTGGGGCGGGGTCGGACGTCTTCCTCCATGGAAGCCGGAACCGAACGGACGAGGTGACCAATGACAGACAGTCGCAAGGTGGCGGCGGGCGGGGGACGGGGCAGCAGGCTCCGGCGCACCGCCATGATGGGACTGTCGTTCCTCGTCCTGCTGGTCGCGGGGGTCGGCTGGGGCTACCTCAAACTGACCGGCCAGATCGACACCTTCGGCGCTGACGGGATCTCGGGCGACCGGCCACCCGCCTCGTCGAACGGGCAGAACGTCCTTGTCATCGGATCGGACACACGCTCCGGCGCCAACAGGAAGCTGGGTGGCGGGAAGGGCACCGTGGGGCGCTCCGACACCGTGTTCCTGCTCCATGTGTACGCCGACCACCGGCACGCCGTCGCCGTGTCCATCCCCCGTGACTCCATGGTCGACATCCCTGCGTGCAGGACACCCGGTGGCGAGTGGACGGCACCGCAGCACCACGTCATGTTCAACGGGGCGTTCTCGGTGGGTGAGACTGCCGAGGGAAACCCGGCCTGCACCCAGAACACTGTGGAACACCTCACCGGCCTGCGCGTCGACCACACCGTCGTCGTGGATTTCTCCGGCTTCTCCGCACTGACCTCCGCCGTCGGCGGAGTCCCGGTCTGTCTGCCGCAGGACATCTACCAGCAGGACCTCAGCCCGAACCGGCCCACGCGCGGCGCACTGGTCTTCGCCAAAGGGCCGCAGACCGTCTCCGGGCACCGGGCACTCGACTACGTGCGGATCCGGCACGGCATCGGCGACGGCTCCGACATCGGACGGATCAAAAGGCAGCAGGCTTTCATCGGCTCTCTCATCAAGAAGGTCAAGTCCCAGGGACTGAACCCGACCACCCTGCTGCCGCTCGCCGACGCGGCGACCGACTCGATGACTGTGGACCCCGGACTCGGATCGGCCGACCGGCTGCTGAAGTTCGCCATGTCGATGAAGAACATCGATCTGCGCAACACCCGGTTCGTCACCGTACCGTGGCGTTACGAGGGCGCCCGCGTCGCGATCGTCGAACCGGAGGCCCACGCTCTCTGGGCGGCGCTCAAGGCCGACCGGACGATCGACGGCCAGGACGCCAGCGGTCAGGGCAAGGGCGGCCGCAGCGCCAAGAGGCCGGACGACGCGTCACTGTCGCCCGCCGCCCCTGCCCCCGTCTCCGGTACGGGCATCAGCCTTGCCGTCTACAATGGCACCACGGTCAACGGCCTTGCGGCCCGCGCCGCCGAACTCCTGCGCGCCCACGGCTTCACCGTCACCGGTACAGCCACCGCGAGCAACCAGGACCGCATGTCGACCGTCATCCAGTACGGGCTGGGTCTGGAGGCCGAAGCGGAGACCACCGCGCGCCTCTTCGCCGGGGCACGGACCATGGCGTCCGGCACCGTGGGCATCCAAGTGATCCTCGGGACCTCGTACGCAGAGAATCCGTCGCCCGCTGCCGAGGCCACGCCGACACCCAGCGCAGCTCCTTCCACCGTCGGCGACGGGGCGCGGTCGGCCGACGAAGACCTGTGCAAGGACCTCTCGTACGGCTGACCGAGCGCGATCAGGCTCCCGTCCGGAGCTGCAGGGCGGGGTGACGCGGCGGTGCGAAGCCGAATCGACGGGATGCTTCTCGACCGGCGAGGACTCCCCGGTGAGAGCGGACTGATACACGGTCAGCCCGCTCGCGCGGAGCAGCCGCACATCAGCGGGCACGAGATCTCCCGGGCCGAGCCTGATCACATCGCCCGGCACCAGTTCCGCGACCGGCAGCTCGCGGGCCGACGGCGCCGCCTCCGGACCGGTGCGGCGCAGTACGGTCCCGGTGGTCGCCACCAGCTTCCGCAGCGCCGCCATCGCCCCGTCGCCCGGTGCTCCTCCGTGGAGCGCAGCAGACAGCTGACCACCACGAGCACCAGAGCCACGGATGCGGTGCCCCACGCGCTGACCGCGGCGGAGAGCAGACCCAGACAGAGCAGAACCGAGGTGAACGGGTCCCGCAGGCTGCGGACGAAGCGCTGCGACCAGGAGGCCGGACGCCAGGCCGGAAGGGTGTTGTCGCCGAGCCGCCCGAGCCGTTCCTCCGCCTGCGTCTCCAGAAGTCCGCGCGGTCCGCTGTCCAGAGAACGCAGCACCTGCAACGACGTCAGCCTCGTCCGGCCCTGCCGCAGTCGCGTCGGTGGAGGCGATCCGGCCGACGCCGTGCTCGCTGTCGGTACGGCGAGGGACGGGGGAGAGCCGTCGAGATCGCTGTGGCCGGGCCCTGCGGCGGCGCTGCTCTCAGGCACCGAGCTCACGGAGGCGTACCGGCCGCGCAGGAGCGTGCCCGGCCCGTGCAGCGAGCTGGCCGACCATCAGCCGCACCACCGTCACCACATCAGGATCGTCGACCAGATACACCTGGCGGCGGCCTTCGCGCCGCGAGCGTACGAGACCAGCGAGCTTCAGTTTTGTCAGATGCTGGCTGACCGAGGGCAGCGTCCCGCCCACCCGCTCCGCCAGCCCGGTCACATCGCTCTCGCCCTGGGACAGCGCCCATACGATGTGCAGGCGCGCAGGCGTCGCCAGCAGACCGAAGGCGGCGGCCGCCTCCGCCAGCACCTCCGCGGGCGGATCCACGAAGTTGCCGCCGGCACCTGTCGACACTCTTGCTCTCCTGTCCACCCGGACCGTTTCCCGCGCCCCGAAGCGACAGTGTAGGCGGCAGTCGTGGTCGGCCCCAGGATCGAGGCCCCGACCCCCTGGATCGGTTCCGGCGCGAACCCGGTTCGAATTCGGCTCGAATAGTGACCTCATGCAGACATCGAACGATCCTTGTTCGGCCACTAAGGTCAAAAACCGATCACGTTGCTCGGGACGGACGGCTGCTTGCCATGCTGTCCACCGTACTGCTGCCCACAGATACCGAACCGAGCCCGTTGAGACGGCTCTGAACTGCGTTTTTACGTCTTGAGGCTCACGGGTGAGAGAAGTGATCGATGCCTTCCGAGCACGCTGGCAGAACGGGCGGGGAGACCGTCGAGGGAACGGCCGGAGAGGTCGTGGACACCGACGCGCTCGCATTGAAGATATTGGTCGCCGGCGGATTCGGGGTCGGCAAGACGACTCTGGTCGGTGCGGTGAGCGAGATCCGGCCGCTGCGGACGGAAGAACTCCTCAGCGAGGCCGGACAGTCGGTCGACGACACCGGCGGAGTCGATCACAAGACCACCACCACCGTTGCCATGGACTTCGGACGTATCACCATCCGGTCCGGTCTCTCGCTCTATCTGTTCGGCACACCGGGACAGGACCGCTTCTGGTTCCTCTGGGACGAGCTCTCCCAGGGAGCACTCGGAGCGGTTGTCCTCGCGGACACCCGGCGGCTGGAGGACTGCTTCCCAGCCGTCGACTACTTCGAACACCGCCGGATCCCCTTCGTCGTCGCCGTCAACTGTTTCGCGGGCGCCCGCGCCTACGGCGAGCGTGAGGTGTCCCGTGCGCTCGACCTGGACCTGGGCACACCCGTCGTGCTCTGCGATGCACGGGACCGCGACTCCGGCAAGGAAGTTCTCATCCGCATGGTGGAGTACGCGGGCCGCATGCACACAGCCCGGCTCCTCGACTCGGTCGGCTGACCCCTGTCCGGACGATGAGCCCGAAACGGAGGGGCGGTTGCCCCAACGTGCCGTGTGCGCAAGGCTTACGCGTAAACATGGGGCACGGGCAACGTATGAGCGGGGAGGAGCGGGGAAATGGCGCTGGACAGGGAACTTGACTGGCTCCTCGACGATCTCACCGGCCGGGTCGAGCACATACGGCACGCGCTGGTGTTGTCGAACGACGGCCTGGTGATGGGGGCGAGCACGGGCCTGGCACGTGAGGACGCGGAGCATCTCGCCGCGGTCTCGTCGGGGCTGCACAGCCTCGCGCGAGGCTCGGGACGGCACTTCCGGGGAGGAAGAGCCAGGCAGACGATGGTGGAGTTCGACGAGGCGCTTCTCTTCGTGACGGCCGCCGGAGAAGGCAGCTGCCTCTGCGTGCTGACCGCGGCCGAGGCCGACGTCGGTCAGGTTGCCTACGAGATGACACTGCTCGTGAACAGAGTCGGAGAGCACCTGGGGGTCACCGCGCGTCAGGGCGCCAGCGGAGAAGTCAACCGGCTCTGACGGTTCGGGTCCCCTCTCGACTGCGCCTTTCGCCCGGCTGTGGAAGTTGTCCACAGGCCGGGCGAAAGGCGTTCTCCCCGGTTACTCTGATCACAGAGAGTCACCGCAGCTATACGGGGGGATGGCCATGGCCATGACGGACGCGACGCGCGCCGCAGCACCGCACGCAGGATCTCGGCGTTCACAGAACGCCCCGACGGACATCGACCTGACGGACATCGACCTGACGAGGGTCGATCCGTCGAAAACTGATGCGACAGAAGTCGACCGGACGGAAGTCGGCGCGACGGTGGCCACAGGGAGGGCGGCGCAGGAGCTGAACCTGAAGCGCGGGGAATTCGAGCTCGCCGTGCACCTGGGCATCGTGCGGATCGCGGCGGAGGAGGCTGGTGGCAGGCCCAGGGTGAGTCGGGAGGAGATCGACCGGCTGCGGTCGGGGGACGGGTTCCCGGACGCACTGCGAGAACGGGTGCGGACGGTGGGGACAGCGGAGGGCGCGCGGCTCCTCGGCATCAGTCCGGTCCGCTTTACCAGGCTGGCCAGGGCCGGATGCATCACGCCTGTCGCGTTCTACCTCAACCGGTACCGGGCGATTGTCTGGCTCTATCTCGCCCAGGAGCTCCTCGGGTTCGCGGCCGGGGCACCGCAGCTGCTGACCGGGAACAGCCCAGCCTGGATGCGGACATGTCTGGGCGCAGGAACCGACTGGCGGACGCGCAACTGGCGCTCGCACCGGATCGAGCGCCTGCTGAGCCGCACGGAGGATCCCTGGGCGCGGGCTGCGGTGCTTGCCTGCGCGCTGGACCCGGTGCAGCTGGCAGAAGTGGTTGACGATCCGTACGAGCGTGCGTACCTCAGGAAGGTCCAGCCCGGTCCGGTCTTCGGGCCACCCGGATCCGTCGCCGCTCGCGACACCATGACGCACCTGATGCGCGCCGACGACCCGGACGAGATCCTCTGGCGCCGGGTCAATCTCGTCCTGGAGCTGGACAGCGCGCGCGAGGCCCGTCCGGCACCTCATCCGGGGGACGACCGGCGACCCGAGCGGGACTGCTCGGTCCCCGGCCCTGTCTCTGTCATCGTCCCTCCTCCTATGCGTGATTCCGGCCCTGTCCAGGTAGCCGGACTGCTCGCCCGGCTTGGCCTGCGGAGGCGTGAGGCCCTGCGCAGGGGAGGCGAGGAACGAAGCTCGGGCGAAGACCGTTGAACGAGTGGGCAGACGCGGATCACGGAGACGGCCGAGGAACATGTGGGGAGGGTCATGGCGGAGAACAAGCAGCGGATGCTGGCCGGCGACTGGTACATCGCGGACGATCCGGAACTGAGGGCGGACACCGAACGGCGGATCGAACTCTGCGAGGCGTTCAACGCCGCGGCGCGGGCAACTCCCGCCGCACGGCGGAAGATCCTTGAGGAGCTGCTCGGTTCGGTGGGTGAGGGGGTCACCATCCGGGCACCGTTCCACTGCGACTACGGTTCGTTCATCACCATCGGACCGCGCACGTTCATCAACTTCGGAGCGGTCTTCCTCGATGCCGCGCCCATCACGATCGGTGTCGATGTGCAGATCGGCCCCAACGTGCAGCTGCTGACCCCCAGCCATGAACTGGACACCGAGCGCCGCAGAGCAGGCTGGGAGAAGGCGGACCCCGTGACGATCGGGGACAACGTCTGGCTCGGCGGAGGCGTGATCGTGTGTCCCGGCGTGACCATCGGGGCGGACACTGTTGTCGGTGCAGGATCCGTTGTCACCAAGGACCTTCCGTCGTGCGTGCTGGCGGTGGGAAATCCGGCCCGAGTCATCCGTTCTCTCGCACGGGGCGAGGGAGCGGCGGAAGGAGAAGGAGGCGTGGCTGCCGGGCTCGGCGGATAACGGCTCGCGCAGGGACGCCGGTACCGGCCGCGGCCACCCTGGCAGCGTCCGGCGGCACCGCGGCGGAACCCGTCACCGAGGGCGCCGCGACCCCGTCGTGACCGGCAGGTTCACCCGGCCGGAAGAAGCAGCCGATCCGGTACTGCCGCCGACGAGCGACCGGCCGGGCAACGTCACCGGATCGCGGACTTCGTCATCGACGGGGTACTGATCACGACACCGGGCGACGCTCTCCAGGCCGGGCGCCGATGCACCGCCGCGGCCCACCGAGCGGCGCGAGCATCGAAATCCATGAGGCTCAGCCATAGAAGAATGCGCTTTTGTGACCCCCGTGCAGGCCGCAGGATGGCTGCGAGCCGGCTTCCGGGGAGGAACGCATGACGTCAGCCATCGAAACGGGTTTGCTGCCCTGCACGTCCGAGGTCCGTCCAGAAGGGTTGGCTGTCGGAGGGGTCCTGCTCGCCGACCTGGCACAGCGCTTCGGAACACCCCTCTTCGTGTACGACGAGGAGCATCTGCGCCGAAGTTGCCGGGAGGCGATCGCCGCCTTCGGCCGGGACAATGTCGCCTACGCCTCCAAGGCGTTCCTGTGCACGGCCATGGCTCGACTGGCCCATGAAGAGGGACTGTTGCTCGATGTCGCCTCCGGTGGTGAGCTACGGGTCGCGCTGCACGCGGGTGTGCCGGCCGGGCGGATCGTGCTGCATGGGAACAACAAGGACGAGGCGGAGCTGCGCACGGCCATGTCCGCCGGGGTGCGACACGTGGTGGTCGACAGCTTCGACGAGATGGACCGCATCGAGCGCCTGCGGGCCAATGAACACCTGCCACCGGCCCGAGTGCAGTTGCGCGTGGCGCCCGGTGTCGCCGCCGGCGCTCACGAGGCCGTCCGGACCGGTGGCAACGACTCGAAGTTCGGCTTCGGCCTCGCCGGCGGAACCGCCGCGGCCGCCGTACGGCGGGCCTCCGGCTCCTCGGCGATGATCCTGGAGGGCGTCCACGCACATGTGGGTTCCCAGGTCCTGGACACGGCGGAACTCGCGGCGGGCGCCGCGGCCGTCGCACGGTTCGCTGCGGAGTCACGGGTGCGCCGGCTCACCGTCGGCGGCGGCCTGGGCGTCGCCTACGAGGCGGGGCAGACCCCACCGTCGTTCGCTGACTGGGCGGCCCGGGTGCGCACCTCGGTGCGCGACGCGGGCTGGGGCGACGAGGTGACCGTGGAGCCCGGCCGGTCCATCGCCGCCCGTGCGGGGCTGACCCTCTACCAGGTGGGCACGATCAAGCACATCGCGGGCGTGCGGACCTATGTCAGCGTCAACGGCGGTATGAGCGACAATCTGCGCCCCGCCCTGTACGGCAGCCGGTACGAGGCGTTCCTGCCGCGCTGCCCGCACGCGCCTCGACCGTTGCGGGCACGGCTGGTCGGCAAGCACTGCGAGAGTGGCGACGTGATCGCCGACATCGCCGCCCTGCCCGCCGATGTGGGCGTGGGAGATCTTCTGGCCACGCCGGTCACCGGCGCGTACGGATACGCCATGGCCTCCAACTACAACAAGTTGCCGCGCCCCGCTGTCGTCTTCGTGGCGGACGGGCGTGCCCGCACCGTGGTGCGCCGCGAGACCGAGGAGGATCTGCTGCGTCTGGACGTTGACGTGGACGTGGACGAGGACGCCGGGCTCCTGGCGCCTGGCGCCTGCGGCGACGGTGCGGTCCGGTGCCGTGGCGGCGCAGTGCGTCGGCACGGCCTAACCTGACCCGATGCTGAACAGTGCCCGCCTGCTCGTCCTGCTGGAAATAGCCCGCACCGGCACCATCGTTGCCGCGGCCCGGGCACTGCATCTGAGCCCGTCCGCGATCTCGCACCAACTCGCCCGGCTGGAGCAGGAGCTCGGGGTGGCGTTGGTGGAACGTCAGCCGCAGAGCCTGCGGCTGACGGCAGCCGGTGCGCGACTGGCCGAGCACGCGCAGGCCGTCGCCGACCTGATGGCCGTCGCACAGGACGACCTGCGGGCGCACTCCGAAGGCGAGGCCGGTCTCCTGCGGCTGGGCTTCTTCGCCTCCTCGGGCCTTGAGCTGCTGCCCCGGGCGCTGTCGGCGTTCGCGGCGAAGCGGCCCCAGGTCGAACTCGAGCTGATCCTGGGGCAGCCGCACGAGCTGGTGCCCGATCTGGAGGCGGGCCGGCTGGATGCCGCGGTCGTCTTCGAGCATCCGATGGACCCCTGGTGCCGACAGGCGACCGTGAGTGTGGAGATGTTCTTCGACGAGCCGCAACTGGTGGTCCTCCCCCTGCGGCACCGCCTCGGGCGGTGCCGCGCGGTCCGGCTCGCCGCCCTGGAGGGGGAGAGCTGGATCGGCACGCACGGCGGCCACACGGGCGAACCGGTTCTTGAGCGCGCGTGTGCGGCCGAGGGGTTCCGGCCCCGGGTCCGCTGCCGCAGCGATCATTACCAGGTCACGATCAACCTGGCTCGCGCGGGCATGGGTATCGCACTCGTCCCGGCTCTCGGGCTCGGCGACACCACGGGCGTGCACGTCTGCCGACTGGACCACCCCCAACTGCACCGGCGCATCGGGGTCGCCACCCGGCCCACCAACCGCAACCCGCTGCTGCGGATCTTCCTCGCGGAGCTGCGCTCGGCCGCAGAGGAGATCCGGTCACTGCTGGAGATGCAGTGGTCCTGACCGGCGGACCGTGCTGCCGGCTGCTCCCGATGGGCGGGGCCGCACCCCCTGTGCCGGCGGGCGGGGTGTGCCCCGCACCTCACTCGGCAGGCCCGCGTCGGGCACAGGAAGCGAGAGTCCGGCCGACGTCCCGTATGGCATGCACCGCGGCCCGCTCGGTGCTCGGGCCCAGCACCGTGTCCCAATGCGCCACCACCGCATAGGCCAGTCGGCGCCGCCCGACGATGACACCGGCGTCGGCGCGCACCCCGGTGTCGGTGCCGGTCTTGTTGGCGACCAGAAGCCCGTCGGGCAGCGGGTCCGGGAAGCCCGGGGCGTAAGGGTCGTGATCCACCAAGGCGGGGACCAGGCTGTGGTCGGTGTTGGCGCGCATCCAGTGCAGCAGCCCGGCGGAGGCCGCCGGGGAGCTCATCGTGCCGCGTACCGCATGGGTCACCAGTCGCGCCAGGTCCTGTGCGGTGCCGGTGGCGAAGACGGGGGGCACGTCCGGGCCCCGGATGTCACGGACCTTGTCGTGCAGCGCGAGGCGGTCGAGCCCGAGATCCTCCGCCAGCCGGGCCGTGGACTCGCGCCCCACCAGGCGCAGCAGTGCGTTGGTGGCGGTGTTGTCGCTCACCGAAGCGGTCAGCCAGGCCAGGTCCTCGACGGTCCAGCCGCGCCTGCTCATCCGGCGCAGCAGACCGGTACCGTCCGCCATGTCCTCGTCGAGGACGTCCACAGTTCGGTCGGCGAGCAGCTCCCCGGTGTCCAGCCGGCGTGCGACCTCGGCGAGCAGCAGCAGTTTCGAGGCGGACGCGACCGGCAGAACGGTGCGCTCGTCGACCCCCACCGTCTCGCCGCCGTCGATGTCGACGGCGGCGACAGCCAGGGTGAGCGGCAGCGCGGCCGAGCGCCGCGCCGCCGCGGCCACTTGGGCCAGACTCATCGGATCCTCACCACTTCTCCCGCCCGCACCGCGGTCGGGCAGCCGCCTCTTGCTGCGACCCGTCCCGCCACCACGACGGCATCGATGCCTTCCGGTGCCAGCAGGGGACGGTCGAAGGTGGCGGTGTCGCGCACCGACGCCGGGTCGAGCACGACCAGATCGCCGAGGGCGCCGTCGCGGACCACACCGCGGCCGGTGAGTCCGAACCGCCGCGCCGGCAGTCCGGTCATCTTGTGCACCGCGCTCTCCAGCGGGAGCAGCTGCTCGTCGCGGCCGTAATGGCCGAGTACGCGGGCGAAACTCCCCGCCCAACGAGGATGCGGCCGACCGGGTTTGGGGACGCCGTCCGAGCCGATCATCGACAACGGGCTGGCGAGCACCCGTCGGACGTCGTCCTCACGCATGGAATGGCTGATGATGGTCACTTCGCCCTGTTCGGCAAGCAACAGGTCGCACGCGTAGTCGACCGGGTGGACGCCGCGCTCGGCGGCGAGGTCGGCGATGCTGCGGCCCTCCGCCTCGGGGTGCGCCTGCGCGGCGGCCACCGTGATGAGATCCCAGCCACCGTTTCCCACAGTGTTCTCCCACCCTTTGACCCCCTGAGCGATGTCCGCCCTGATCCGGTCGCGCGTTTCCGGCCGGCGCAGCCGTTCCAGCAGAGCGCCGACACCGCCCTCGCTCGTCCACGGGGGCAGCATGGCGTGCAGGACGGTGCTTCCCGCAGTGTACGGATAGACGTCGCACAGCACGTCCACGCCTTCGGCTCGGGCCTGTTCCAGCCGGGGCAGGGTGCGCAGCGTGGCGCCCCAGGCGTGCCGGCCCGCGGTCTTGTGGTGGGAGATCTGCAACGGGGCGCCGGAGCGGACCGCGATCTCCAGGGCCGCCTCCAGGGCCGACTCGACCTGTGACATCTCGTCGCGCAGATGAGTGACGTAGGGCTTGCCATGACGGGCGGCGACCCTGGCCAGCGCGACGATCTCCTCGGTGTCGGCGTAGGTGCCGGGTGGGTAGATCAGCCCGGTGGACAGGCCGGCCGCTCCCTGGGTCAGCGCCCGGTCCAGCAGCGCGCACATGGTGTCCAGTTCCTCGGGCCCGGGCGGGCGGGCCTCGAAGCCCATCACTCCCGCGCGCAGCGTGCCATGGCCGACGAGCGAGGCGATATGGGTGCGACGCAGGGCGGGGTCCTGTCCGGTGGCGAATGTGTCGAAGTCCACCGCGGGCCGGACGGGGCCAAGTCCGAACGTCACCCTGAGATGTTCGGCGAGTATCGGCACCCGTTCCGGGAGCGAGGGGAACAGGCTGGTCCCGCAGTTGCCGCAGATCTCCGTGGTGACGCCCTGGAGCAGCGGCGCGAGGCGGAGATCGTCCGTCGGCTCCGTGGCGCCGGCGCTGCCGTGGGGTGCCGCGAGGGCATCGGAGTGCGTGTGTACATCGATGAAACCGGGTGTGACGACGCGGCCCGTCACATCGAGGGTCTCGGCCGCCGCTGCCGGGGTACCGGCGGGGAGCACGGCGATCCGCCCGTCCACCACCGCGATGTCCGCCTCCCTGGCGGGTGCGCCGGTTCCGTCGACGAGCGTGCCGCCACGCAGCAGCAGATCGAGGGGGCGGCCCATCACAGCACCGTCGACAGGAAGGCCCGCGTGCGGTCGTGCCGCGGGTCGGTGAACAGAAGCTTCGGGCTCCCCGCCTCGACGACGGCGCCCTGATCCATGAACAGGACACGGTCGGCGACCTCGCGGGCGAAGCCCATCTCATGCGTGACCACGACCATCGTCATACCGCTGCGGGCCAGGTCGCGCATGACGCCCAGGACCTCGCCGACGAGTTCGGGATCGAGGGCGGAGGTGGGTTCGTCGAAGAGCATGAGCATGGGCTCCATGGCCAGTGCGCGGGCGATCGCCACGCGCTGCTGCTGCCCGCCGGACAGCTGCCCCGGGTAGTGGTTTGCCCGGTCCGCGAGACCGACGTCGGCCAGCAGTTGCCGGGCCTGCTTCTCGGCCTGCGCACGGGACCGGCCCTTGACGGCGACCGGCCCTTCCATCACGTTCTGCACCGCTGTGCGGTGCGGGAACAGATGGAACCGCTGGAACACCATGCCGATCCGCTCGCGCTGGCGTCGGATGTCGCGGGCGCGCCGTTCCCGCAGCACGCGGCCGGACGGGCCGTGCTGCTCGTAGCCGATCAGTTCACCGTTCATCCAGACCCGCCCCGCGTCGATCTGCTCAAGGTGGTTGAAGCACCGCAGCAGCGTGGACTTCCCGGACCCGGAGGGGCCGATGACACAGAGCACCTCACCGCTGCCGACTTCGAGATCGATGCCCTTGAGCACCTCGGTGTCACCGAATCGTTTACGGACCCCGCGGGCCCTGAGGATCACGTCATTCATGCTGCTGCCCCTTCTTGGCGCGCCGGGGTACGAGATTGGTCAGGACCCTGCTCCGCAGCCCGGGAGCGGCGCCGGGGCTGTAGCGGCGTTCGACGGCGTGCTGGCCGATGCTGGCGATCGTGGTGAGCACCAGGTACCAGAGCGAAGCCACCAGGAGCAGCGCGACCACCTCGAAGTTGGCGAGGTAGAGGTGCTGGGAGACGGTCATCAGATCGGCGCCGGCGATGACCGAGACCAGCGAAGTCGTCTTGAGCATGGAGATGAACTGGTTGCCGAACGGCGGGATGATGACCCGCATCGCCTGCGGAAGAATGATGCGGGACAGGATCTGACGGTTCGACATGCCGATGGACGCGCCTGCCTCGCGCTGGCCGGGGTCCACGCTCTGAATACCGGCCCGAACGATCTCGGCCATGTAAGCGCCCTCGTTGATGGACAGGCCGAGCAGTGCGGCCACGAATCCGGTGATGACCTGGTTGGACTGCCAGCTGATGAGTTTGGGGCCGTCGAAGGGGATACCGATGCTGATCACCGGGAACAGCAGGGCCAGGTTGAACCAGAAGATGAGCTGGACCAGCAGTGGGGTGCCCCGGAAGAACCAGGTGTAGGCGCCGGCGGTGAGACGCAGTACGGGACTGTCGGAAAGCTGCATCACCGCGACGACGATCCCGATGGCGATGCCGAGAGCCATCGAAACGAGGGTGAGCTGAATGGTCACCCCGAGGCCTTTGAGGATCACGCCGTCGAACTGGTACTCGGCGACGATGTCCCAGTGCAGGTTGGGATTGACGATGACGGTGTAGGCGAGCCACACCGCGAACAGCGCCGCGGCGAGGACCGCCAGCCAGCGCCCGGGACGAGGGCGTTTGGTCACCTGGAGGGACAGGTCGTCCTCCTGCGGTCTCGCGTTTGCGGGGACCGGGTCCGGCGCCGCACCGAGGGAGGCGCCGGGCATCTTCTGGTGGCTCATGTCCGCTCTCACTGCCCGTCGTTGACGGTGGCTGCGCGTACGGCGCTGTCGCCGACTCCCCAGGTGTCGAGGATCTTCTTGTAGGCGCCGTCGTCGATCAGTTCCTGCAGGGCCTTGTGGACGGCGTCGCGCAGTCCGGCCTGGCTCTTCGCGGCCGCGATGCCCCACGGGGCGGTGCCGTACTGCTCCGGCAGGACCTCGTACGCGCCGCTCTTCTTGGTGAACATCTTGGCGACGGGATAGTCGACGATGGTCGCGACCGCACGTCCGCTGTCCAGCTGGAGCAGCCCGGTCGGTGCGTCCTCGCTCTGGGAGATCCGCATCTTCTTCTGGCACTTGGCGTTCTGTTCCTCGCCGATCTGGAGGTTCGAGCTGCCCTTGGCGAGGACGACGGTCTTCCCGCACAGGTCCGCGAGTGAGTTGATGCCCTGCGGATTGCCCTTCTTTGTCATGACCACGCCGCCGGTGCGGAAGTAGTCGACGAAGTCGACCGCCTGGCGCCGCTGAGCACTGTCGGTCATGGATGACATGACCAGGTCGAACCGTCCGGATTCCAGCCCGGGGATCAGTCCGTCGAAGGCGGCATTGGTGAGTTCGAGCTTCAGTCCGAGCCGCTGGGCTATGGCCTTGGCCAGGTCGGGGTCGACACCGGTGAGCCGGGTGGTCCCGGGCTCGTACATCTCCATCGGCGGATAGCCGACCGCGGTGGCCACCCGCAGTACACCCTTCTGCCGGTACTGAGCAGGGAGCAGCTCGGCCGCGGTCCGGCCGGCGGTGGCCTGCGAGGCACTGCCGGACGGGGCGTCGCCCTGATCGGAGCGTCCACAGGCCGTGGCCGCGAGGGCCAGGACGGCGAGGGCTGCCAGGCAGCGCAGAGAACGGGGACGATTCATCGGATTCTCCCTCACGGGGTGGCGGTGCGCCGATGCTGGCAGTCGCACCCGGGTGAATGGAAGATGATGAAGCTATTCATGCCTGACCATCGAAATCTGTACGGGTCGGAGTCCGGGCGAATCAGTCCCCGAACGGGCACGGGGCATCGCATGCGACAACCGCTCGGCCGACGCGCACTGCTGTTCGGTACCGGTGGACTGCGCGCTGGCACCACGGGCTCCGCGGCAACTTCGCGGGCAGCGGCCGGCCGTCCACGTCCGGGTCCCTGGCCGCATCGGAATCCACGTCGCCGTCTCCGCCTTCGCCCTTGCCCGCGACCACGGCCTGGCGCCCCGACCGTGACGACGTGGAACCGCCGTGAAACTGCGCGCCGTACGGGTGGTGGAGGCGATCGGTGCCCGACACGCCGATCGGGGCGGGTGTGACAGCGGCGAAGAGGCGCATGGCCGCGCTGCGGCCCCGCCGTCGCTGGTGGACCGGGCAGGCCCGCTGCACGCCGCCGCGGACGAGGCCGCGCTTCGGGTGATCGACGCGCAGTACGGCGGGATTCCGGCGGACACGGTGGCGGATCGACGGGCACATGGTCGTCGATCCGGCCACCTCGCGCCAGTTGGGCGACTCGTTCCTGCGCGCTGGGGCAGCGGCCGGCTCCGTACGACGTCGGCGTGCCGATCCGGCCCTCCGGGGGCGCGAGGACGAATCAGTTCCTCACCGACGACACCCATCACGGCCATGTGCATGTGGGATTCGTGAGCCGACGCTCGCGACGCGGCTCAGCCGCGCTGGTCGAGACCGGCGCTGAGCGGCGGCTGCGGGGCGTCGAGCAGCGAGGTGTCCACCTCACCGACACCCCAGCCGTACGCCAGCTTGTGCACTTCCAACACGAAGAACGAGTCGGTCGAGACGACTCCGTCGATGTGATGCAGTCTGCGGTTCATCAGGTCGGTGAAGTGGTCGGTGTCCCGGCAGATCACCTCCGCCATCACGTCGTAGGTGCCTGCCGTCATGATGACGTACGAGGTCTCGGGCAGCTCCCGCAGCCGTCGGCAGACCTCCTGGGCGCTGCCCGGCCTGACCCGGATGCCGACCATGGCGAACCGGTCGAAGCCGATGGTGAGCGGGTTTGCGATGCCGACGATCTGGAGGGTGCCGTTCTCCTCCATGCGCTGGACGCGGTATCGCACGGAGGAGGCGGGGATGTCCAGTTCGTCGGCGATCTGGCTGTACGGGCGGCGGCCGTCCGCTTGGAGTGCGGCGATGATCTGGCGGTCCGTGTCGTCCAGGGGGCTGCCACCCAGCGTGCTCATGCTGTTGCTCCGGTCTCATGTACGGCCCGCCACGGTGTGCGGGCCTGGATCTTTGGTCGTACGTGCCTATCCTGCCCGGCTCAGGAGTCGAAGCCGAGGCCGAGTCGGTCCAAGGTGCGCAGCCACAGGTTGCGATGGCCATGCGTGTCCTCGCGGGCCATGGACCACCGGGTGGCCTCGACGCCGAGATACCGGACCGGCTCCGGGGGGAAGGGCACCGGAGGGCGGCGGATCATGGCGGGTTGGAGCCGTTCCGTGCGCCGGCCGGAGAGCAGGTCCAGCATGACCTGGGCGCCGTAGCGGGTGGCGCCGACGCCGAGTCCGGTGAAGCCGAGGGCGTAGGAGATCCGGCCGTGCGCGGCGGTGCCGGCGAACATGCAGAAGCGGGTGGTGGAGTCGATGACACCGCCCCACGAGTGCGAGAAGCGGACGTCGGCGAGGGCGGGGAAGGCTTCGGCGAACTGGGCGGCGAGGGTGTCGAACGTCGCGGGGCGCTGGGTGAGGCGCTCGTCGACCGGGTTGCCGTAGTGGTAGATGGCGTCGTAGCCGCCGAACAGGATGCGGTTGTCGTCGGTCTTGCGGAGGTAGTGGAACTGGTTGCCCGCGTCGGTGATTCCGTGCTCGCCGCTCCAGCCGATGGCGGCGAGCTGCTCAGTACTCAGGGGTTCGGTGGTCAACGCGTAGTCGTAGACCGGAATCATGCTGAGCGAGAGGCGCTTGAGCAGGGGCCGGTAGATATTGGTGGCGAGGGCGACGTGCCGGGCGCCGACCGCGGCATAGGGGGTGGCGAGGCGGACCCGCCCGGTGTGACGGGTGGTCAGGGCGGTCACCTCGGTGTGCTCGGCGATGCGGACCCCGAGGTCGAGGCAGGCGGCGCGCAGGCCCCAGACAAGCCGGGCAGGGTCGAGGAGCGCGTAGTCGGGGGACCAGAGGCCGGCGGTCCACATGGGGGAGTCGACGTAGCTCCGCAGTTCGTCGCGGTCCAGCAGCCGGGTCTGTTCGCCGTACTGGTGGGCGAGCGCGTGGGCTTCCTTGAGCCCTTCCGCCTGCCATGGCGTGGCGGCGACGGTGACCTTGCCGCTGCGTACGAATCCGCAGTCGATGCCGTGGGTGTCCAGATCCCGCCGGAAGGCATCGAAGTTGTCCATGCCCAGGCGGTGCAGCAGCCGGGCCTCGGCGGGCCACCGGTCGGCGCCGTTGGCGAGCCCGTGGGTGATGCTGGGGGAGCAGAATCCGCCGTTCCGGCCACTGGCCGCGTGGCCGCAGGTGTTCTGTTCGAGGACGAGAACATCCCGTTCGGGGTGAGCGCGTTTGGCGAGCAGGGCAGTCCACAGCCCGGTGTAACCGCCGCCGACGACGGCCAGATCGCAGGTGGTGTCGGCGGTCAGCCGGGGCAGCGGTGCGGGGTGCTCGGGACGGTCCAGCCAGTAGGGGGCGGCCTTCGTGTCACGCAGTCGGCTGCGGTGGTCGGTGGGGCGCGGGGCTGCGGTGGTCATGTGGCGGGTACCTCGTTGCCGGCTTGGTGGGGCAGTGCAGGCCGGGGCCCCGACGCTGGTCGGGGCCCCGGGGCGGCGGACGGTCGGTTGAGCGGGGCGGTCAGAGACTGATGACGCCGGTACGGGTGTCAGTCATGTCCATGAGCGTCCACTTGCCTCCGATGCGGCCCCAGCCGGTGGAGCGGCTGCCGGCGCCGCCGAAAGGCATGTTGATGTCCCACCAGTTGTTGCTCTCGTTCACGACGACCTGGCCGACGGCCATTTCCTCGATGAAGCGGAAGGCGGAGGTCATGCTGCGGGTGAAAACGGCACCCTGGAGGCCCAGTTTGTCGTCGTTGGCGATGCGCAGAAGGTCGTCCTCGTCCTGCCCGGTGATGATCGGGACGACCGGGCCGAAGGACTCCTCGCGGGACAGCAAGCTGTCCTCGGGCACCCCGTCCACCACGGTGAACTCGTAGTAGAGGTCCGTGGGGTGCCCTGAAGCGCGCTTGCCGCCGAGCAGGATGCGTGCGCCGCGCTCGCGGGCGTCGGCCATGTGGCGGTCCATCTTGGCCGCGACGCCCTCGTTGTTGAGGGGGCCGAGAACCGTCTTGGGGTCGAACGGGTCGCCGAGGGTGATGCGCTGGGCCTCGCGGAGCACGGCCTCGACGAACTCGTCGTGGATGTCCGCGTGCACGATGACGCGTTCGGTGGCGCAGCAGACCTGTCCGGCGCACGGATAGGCGCCGTCGACAGCGGCCTTGGCGGCGGCCTCGACATCGGCGTCGGCGAGGACGACGAGCGGCCCGTTGCCCGAGCACTCCATGATGGAGCGCTTGAGTCCGGCGGCGGACTGGATCTTCGCGCCGGTCGCGGTGGAGCCGATGAACCCGATCGCGTGGATGCCCTCGTGGCGTACCAGCGCATCGCCGGTGTCGCCCTCTCCGGGCACGATGTTGACGAGGCCGTCGGGCAGTCCGGCGGCAACGAACGCCTCCATCGCCTTGAGGACGGTGAGCGGGGTGTTGGCCGGCGGCTTGACGACATGGGCGTTGCCGGTGGCGAGACCGGGTGCGACGAACTCCGCGAGCATCAGCAGCGGGAAGTTCCACGGTGTGATGATGCCCCAAGTGCCCACCGGGCGCTGGAAGGTGAACATCCGCTTGGTGTTGTCGGTGGAGGGCAACGTCTCGCCGTGCAGGCGTACGGCGTCCTCGGCGTGCAGGTGGAAGAGCTTGGCCGCCTCTTCGATGTCGGCGACGGACTCGGCGAGCGGCTTGCCCTGCTCCAGGGACTGGAGGCGGGCGAGTTCGTCCACGCGCTTGCCGAGTTCCGTACCGATGCGGTGGCAGAGCTCGGCGCGGGTCCACACATTGGTCGAGGCCCAGGCCGGCTGGGCCTCGTTGGCGGCACGCACCGCGGCGTCGACGTCGGCGGCCGCGGGCAGCGGGAAGGTGCCCACGAGTTCGCCCGTCGCGGGGCTGATGACCTCGTGGGTGGTCCCGGAGGTGCCTTCGGTGTACGCGCCGTTGATGAAGAGCTGGTGCCGGTCGGCGGTCGGGGTGGTCATGCGTTGGCCTCTCTGTCCTGTCCTGACCGGGAAAGGGCGCGTCGGCTCTGGGCCGCGCCGGCCCGGGTCCGGTGCGATGACTGGAGACTCGCTGAGCAATCAAGAACTGTCAAGACTGCGGAATAAGCAAAAGTGAAAGTCGATCACTGCTTGTTCGTGAGTATTGACAGGTGTTTTTCGCTTCATCTATAACCAGGCCTCATCGACTCTCCTGTCTGCGCCCACCCTGAGGGGAACGCCATGTCATCCCAGCCACAGATCCCAGCCCCGTCCTCGTCGGACCCTTCGGACTCCTCGGGATCGGCGGGTGCGTCCGCTCCGGCACTGCCGAAGAAGATGAGCTGGTTCGACGGATTCGCGATGTCGCTGACCATGCCGGCGGCGCTCATCGCCTCGCTCGGCGCCTCCATCGGCGGGCTCGGCGCCTGGGGTGCGATCGCCCTGTGGGCAGCCTCGATGGTGCTGGCCACCGCGACCAACTGGATCTACACCGAGATGGCCGCGATGTTCCCCGACTCCTCCGGAGGGATCGCGCACTACGCGACCGAGGGCTGGAAGAAGCGGGCGCCCGTGGTGGGTCCGATCGCGAGCATCGGCTACTGGTTCCCCTGGACGACGGCCCTCGCCGTCTACTCTGGACTCATCGGCTCGTTCGTCCGGGCCCAGTGGTTCCCCGGCCAGGACTGGAGCGTGGAGTTCGGGCCGGTGAAGGTGGACTTCCCCATAGCCGTGGGCCTGCTCGTGATGCTGCTGCTGTTCGGCGCGGCGATGATCGGCCTGCATGTCGCCATGTGGGTCGTCTACGTCACCGGCGGTGCGCTGCTCGTGCCGCTCGCCGTATTCATCGTCCTGCCGCTGTTCTCCGGTGACTGGAGCGCGCAGGGCCTGCACTGGAATCTGCACGGCGCTGCGGGGCTGCGCGAGGCGCTGGTGTGGCTGTACGTCATGGCGTGGACGTCGTTCGGTGTGGAGGTGTGCGCGACCTTCGCCCCCGAGTACAAAGACACGGTGCGCGACACCTCCCGGGCCCTGCGCGCCGGTGTGCTGTTCTCCCTCGGTGTGTTCATCCTGCTGCCACTGACCCTGTCGGGGTACGTCGGCGAGAAGGCCATCGGCGAGGAGCCCACCACCTTCTTCATCGGAGCCTTCCAGGACCTGGTGGGCGGCGCCTCCGACCTCATGGTGGTCTTCCTCATCGCCTCACTGCTGCTCATCATGATCACCGGTCTCGCGGACGGTTCCAGGGTGCTGTACGAGATGGGCAAGGCGGGGCTCATCATCAGGCAGGTGGGGGTGCTGAACAAGCGCGGGGTGCCGGCCCGGGCACTGCTGGTGGCCCTGGTGCTCAATGTCTTCGTGCTGACGGTGCTTCAGACCCCGCTGGCCATCATCGTCACGGGCAACCTGGGATACATCCTCACCCATGTGCTGGCGGTCTCCGGCTTCGCGCTGCTGCGCAAGGACCGTCCCGACGCCGTGCGTCCCATCCGGCTGCCCCGTTTCTTCGTGCCCCTGGCCTGGACGCTGGCCGGGTTCCTCACCGTGGTGCTGGTGGTGGGCGCGACCGGTTTCTCCATCACCGGATACGGCGGCTACACAGAACTGGGAGTGGCACTCGCCGTTCTGGTCGTGGCGGTACTGCTGTGGCTGTACCGGACCAAGGTGCAGGACCGGCACATCACCGACGACCGCCCGGCCTGACCCGGCCGGCGCACAGGCTCCAGAAGCCGTTTCTCAACCGATCTTGGAACGGGCGGGTCGAACGGGGGTCCTGGTCGGGTGATGTTTTGGCGGTACGCGCGTGAAGGCGCCCGACACGTCGCCCAGCGCGACCCCGCTGCTCGCGGCGGCGCTGAACCGCTCACCTCAGCCCGTCGTCGTTCAACGTCGTCGGAAAGCCTGGAGAGCGAATCCCAGAGCTGACACGATCAGCACCTATGAATCAAGAGACTGCTCATGCTCAAGCTTTGCGCTTGGTCACAGAGCGCTTCCCGCACGCTGTTGGCGCCATCCTCGGGGGGTCGGCTGCCCAAGGCAGGGCGACCCCGACCAGCGATCTGGACGTGGCGATCCTCCTCCCCGACTCGGACACCGGCCGCCGGGAGGTGATCCGCCACGAAACGGCCGCCTGGCCGAGCTGTTCCTGCACACCGTCGCGGACATACCGGAATTCTTCGAATGGGACAGAGCCCGCCGCCGAGGCACGGTCCTGTTCATCTACGACCGAGGTCTGCCCCTGACCGACCCGTACGGGCATGTTGCCCGTACACGCGAGCTGGCCCGCGAAGTACTCGCGGGCGGACATCCCCCGCTCACGCCGGCGGAGTGGCGACACGGGCGGTACGTCCTCACCTGCTACCTGGACGACCTGGTCGACACCCCACCGGCCAGCCGATACGAACAGCTTTCGCTGGCCGACCACACCCTGCGCGAAGCCGCACACCTGGTCACCGCCCACCACCGCGCATGGACGGGGATCGGCAAATGGCTTCCCCGCAGACTGCTGAGCGCGGACGCCACCCTGGGCAAGTCCCTGTTGGACGGCCATCAGGCCGTGGCCGAACGAGCCGACGCCACGCCACTGGCGACTGCGGCACAGCAGGTACTCGACCTGATCGGCGGACCGCTACGGGAGGGACACGCACACCGCTGGCCCACCTGATCCGCTGATGAGCCTGTCGGCCCACTTCGGAGCGGCGAGGACCTGCTGCATCAGCAGCGTGTTCACCTGTTGACTGAACTACCGATGGGGATTGCGCAGTTCAGCGGACAGGCTGTGAGGCGGCTATGGTCCATGCTCCGCCGCACCACCCGGGCCAACACCGCCTTCACTGACCCCGACCACCTCATCCGAGCGATACGAACCGGCCTCCGCCAACTTCAATACCGCAGCGACATCATCGACGGATGCCTCATCGAGACCGAACTCAAAGTGACGACACCACGCTTGCAAGCTCAGTAACGCAACGGCATGGTCAACTGATCGGCAGGCAGCAACAGTCATGCCGGGCACGGAGGCCAACGGCCCTCTTGCAGGACCGCGAAAGACAACAGGGCAGCGCGGCAGATAGCCCCGAAGCCGGTCAGCGTCCAGCAGCGGCGGAACGGTACCGGTTGTCATACGGCGGACCAGCGTCGGCTCGTCCGGCAGCAGCGTCGAAAGGACAGCGAACCGCGTCGGCTGCCCAGCCGTCGTACCGACGCCGTGGGACCTTCCCTCCGCAAGGCCGTGTCCCCGTGCCGAGAACCACCAGGGGACACACCACCGCTCTTGCCTGGCAGCGACAGAAGGCCAGGCAAGAGCGGTCTGCAGAACATGTGCGGCGCACCCCACCCCCCTGCTTGACCGTGCACCCCATGACAGCCAGGCTGTACCCCGCTCGTGCTCCGGGAGACGGACAGGGCAGCGGTGCCACTCTGTGAACGGGGGAGCGGATGGAAGCCCGACCGCAGTCGGCACGGGAGCTGAAGTTCCGGCAATTGGCCGCCGAGCTGCGGCGGAGGGTTCTCGACGGCACGTGGCCCCAGGGCAGCAAGCTGCCCACGGAGCAGTCGCTGGCGGCCGAGACCGGTCTTTCGGTGACCACGGTTCGGCGTGCCTACGAGGTACTGGTCGAGCAGCGGCTGATCGAGCGGCGGCAGGGCGCAGGGACCTTCGCTTCCGTACGGCCGGGCGAAGCCCGTTCCCCGGGGCGGGTGGTGGGGGTGCTGGTCCCGACGACGTCGTTGTACTACCCGCGGGTACTCCAGGGCGTCGAGATGACGCTGGCGACGGCCGGGGCGCGTATGGTGCTCGCCTGCTCGCAGTACGACCAGGGCATCGAACGCGAGGCGATCGAACGTCTCGTCAGTTCCGGCGTCGACGGGCTCCTCCTGGTACCGCTCCTTCACGAGCTGACCGACCCGCTGGAGCGCGCGGCCGAGCTGGTGCGGCTGCCCGTTCCGGTGATGTTGATGGAGCGTCGGCTCACCACGGCCGGGTCGCGTGACACCACTGAGCATGTGTGCACGGACCACGAGAGCGGTGCCTACGACGCCGTGCGACACCTGTACGACCTGGGGCACCGCAGGATCGCGCTGGTGCTGCGCGGCGACGGTCCGCACGCCGTCGCGATAACGAGCGGCTTCGACGAAGCTGCGGCGGACCTCGGTCTGCCGGAGAACATTCGTGTCAGCGAGTCCACGGACGACTGGGATGCCGAGCAGGCCGACGCGGCCGTTGCCGCCCTGCAGGCCGACGGAGCGACCGCCGCACTGTGCTTCGGCGACCGGGAGGCCGCGCTGCTGCTCGGGGCTGCGCGCCGGGCCGGGATAGGGGTCCCGGAGGACCTCGCGCTGGTCAGTTACGACAACGAGTTCGCGGACGTGGCCGAGATACCGCTCACCGCCGTCTCCCCGCCGAAGTACCGCCTGGGACGACTCGCCGCCGAGATCCTGCTGCAGCGACTCGCCGACGACGGAACCGGGCCCGTGCACCAGGTGCAGTTGCGACCGAGGCTGGTCGTGCGGGCCTCCTGCGGCGGCAGATTCTCTTGGTCGTCGCGCAGTTCTTGTTGATTCCTCTCTTTCACGCCCAGCAGCATGGGCCGCCATCCCCAGGAACGGAGGATTCCCCCATGCCCCGAAGAGCACGACCGCGCATACCCCGAAGACTGGCCGCGGCGGTGGCCTGTCTGGCCTTGACCGCTCCGCTGCACACGGCGACAGCAGGTATCGCGCACGCGGACACCGGCTCGCTCTCCCTCTCCACGCCCGAGATGACCGTCCAGGTCGACCCGGCCTTCCCTGCCGTCCAGCGCTACACGTGGAGGGCCGACGGCTCGGTCCTGCACGGCCGCACCACCGGCGCCAACCAGATCGTCGTCAACGGGAAGGCGTACACGCCCACCGTGCAGAGCACGGTTGACGCCGACGGCGTCGACTATGTGCTCCAGATCGGCGAGCTGAGCCTGACGCTCCGGGCGCGTCTGTCCGTCAGCGGCCACGTCCTGACGTTCAAGGTCACGGGCATTGAGGAGAACGGCACCGAGAAGCTCCGTACCCTGGCCATCCCCGACCAGGGCCTGATCTCCGCGCGCGCCGACCAGCCCGGCGCCGAACTTGCCGACGCGGCGCTTTCGTTCACCACGGCGTACAACACCGAGACGAACATCGACAAGCACACCGCGCTCGTCGACGCCCCGCTCGACACGGCCCCGCACGGCACCAGCTACGCGATCCTCACCACGGACCGGCTCGCAGCCTCCGTCGAGACCAACTCACTGGAGGACCAGTCGCGTCTGCTCGTCCGCACGACGCAGACCGACGGGACGAAGTCGACGTCGGTGTCCAGCGGCACCTGGACTTGGCGGCCGGATCCCGTTGCCGGCCAGGACCCCGAGCCCACCGAACTGCCCTACGCCAAGGTTGTCCTCACCGGCGACCGCAACGCCGATGCGGCCGTGGACTGGCAGGACGGCGCCATGGCGTACCGGGAGATCATGTACCGTCCGCTGGGCGCCGAGAAGACCAAGAACTACGTGGTCTCCAATATCGAGTACAACACCAACAGCTTCGCCAGCCACCCCTTCACCCGCGTCCTCGACGACATCAAGAAGGGCAGCCTGCTCACCGACGGGCTCGGTCAGCTCGTGCAGTTGAAGGGCTATCAGGCCGAGGGGCACGACAACGCGCATCCGGACTACGGCGGGCATCTGAACGAGGGCGCGGGCGGACGCAAGGACCTCAACCTCCTCGTCGAGAAGGCCAAGAAGTATGGTGCTGCCGTCGGCGTGCACATCAACTCCACCGAAGCATATCCGGACGCCGAGAGCTTCCGCTGGGACATGACCAACGGCGAGAAGGACACCGGCTGGATCTACCGGGACGTCTCGTACCACATCAACCGTGACAAGGACGTCCAGTCGGGCGCCTTCGCCAAGCGCCTCGACGCGCTCGCCGCCGACGTGCCGGGCCTGTCGTTCATCTACAACGACGTGTACTTCGGCCGCGGCTACAACGCCTACCAGCTGGCCCGTCTCCAGCACCGCAACGGCTGGATGGTGCACACCGAGTTCGAGGACTTCCTCGACCGGGACACGCTCTGGTACCACCGCTCGGGCCAGTACGAGGAGAACGGCGTCCGGTCGCAGATCGTCCGCTTCATCCAGAACACCGACCGCGACATCTGGTACCGCAAGGACGCCACGCTCCTGAAGGGCCTGTCGAACCTCTCGTACGGTGGCTGGATGGGGCAGACCGACCTCAACGCGTGGCAGCAGAAGGTCTTCACCAACAACCTGCCGACGAAGTTCATGCAGCACTTCCCGATCACCAAGTGGACCGACCACCGGGTCGACTTCACCGACGGGGTGTACTCGACGGACGCGACCGGGACCTGGCAGCTCTTCCAGGGCGACACCAAGCTCGCCGAGGGCGACAAGCTGTTCCTGCCCTGGGATCCGCAGAAGCAGGACAAGATCTACCACTGGAACGACGCGGGCGGCACCACCACGTGGAAGCTGCCTCCGGCATGGCGGGGCCTTGACTCCGTAGTCCTTTACCGCCTCACGGACACCGGTCGCCAGGACCGGAAGGTCCTCAAGGTCACAGACGGCACGGTCACCATCACGGCTGACGCCCGCACCGCGTACGTCCTCTACCGGCACGAGGCTGCTCGACAGAAGACCGCCTGGGGCGAGGGGGCGATCGTCAAGGACGGTTCCTTCAGCAGCCACACCTTCGCACGGTGGTCGCGGGAAGGTGATGCCCGGATCGAGACCAGCGACAAGGGCTGGCAGTTCGCACGCTTCGGCGGCTCCGAGGCCGGCCGGCTGACGCAGACCGTGAAGGGGCTGGCGCCCGGCACCTACACGGCCTCCGCGTACGTCCGCGTCACGGGCGGCCGGACCGCCACGCTCGGGGTGAACGCCGACGGCGGCGCACCGGTGAGCCGGTCCACCGACACTTCGCCCGCCGACCTGAAGGACCCGGTCAACGTCTGGGCGGGCACGCGGTTCCAGAAGATGCCCCTCGTCTTCACCGTGCCGGAGGGACACAGCACCGCCGTGATCAGCCTGTCGGGCGCCGCGGGCGCGGACGGTACGGCGGCCGACTTCGCCGACGTACGGGTCACCCCCACGCACGTCTCACCGAAGACCGCGGAGCACTACTTCTACGAGGACTTCGAGGCGGCCGACCGCGCCTGGGGCCCGTTCGTCAACAGCGAGGGATCCGGCAGCGACAACCCTCACAGCCACCGCGCGGAACGCCACGAGGGCTACACCCGGGACACCATCAGCGGCGACTTCTCGTTCAAGTCCTTCCGGATCGGCAAGGGCGAGGTGTGGCGGACGGTGCCGCAGACGCTGGAGTTCAAGCCCGGCCGCACCTACCGCGTCGGGCTGAAGTACCAGTCGGACATGGCCGGCCAGTACCGGCTGCAGGTCCGCTCGGGCGGCGCGGGCGCGGAGGACCGGGTCCTGGTCGACGACCCGCTGCCCACCACGACCGACCGCGCGCTCGACAGTTGGCCGTCCGCCGACGACCCCCGGCCTGCGGGCTGGGACGACAGCGCGCCCCCGCAGGACCGCGCGCCCGACAAGGAGTACGGCACGGTCTTCTCCACCGGCGCCGACACGTGCGGTGACGCGTACCTGGCGCTGACCTCAGCCGGTGGCAAGGGCGCGGTGACCGTGGACGAGCTGGTGGTCGACGACCTCGGCCCGGCCCCCGAGGCCGGCTCCGGATGTCCGCAGACGGGGGCGGTGTCTCTGTCCGTCGACGGCGTCAAGGCAGACCCGGGACATGAGCTCCCCGTCACGGCGACGTACACCAACCACGGCGCCGCCCCGGCCGACGACGTCAAGGTGAAGCTGACGGCGCCCGCCGGGTTCACCCTGCAGCCGACGTCCCCCACCACCGGGCGGAGCGTGGCGCCCGGCGAGAGCCTGAAGGTCTCGTACACCCTGCTGGCCCCGGCCGATCTGCTGCCCGGCTCGTACGACATCACGGGTGAGGTGACGGCCGGCTACCTCGGCCGGCCTGTCACGGCCCTGACCCACCACCGGCTCACGGTCAATTGCCGGCCGGGCATCCGCTGCGAGGCGGAGGACGCGAGGCTGACCGGTGCGTCGGTCGAGACGCTGGCGCGCGGACAGAGCGGCGACGGCTACGTCAACTATCCGTCCGGGTCGGGAAGCTCCATCGAGTGGACCGTGGACGCGGCCAAGGCCGGCGACCACACCCTGGCGATCCACTACGCCCTGCTGTCCGGCGTCCGACCGCTGACCCTGTCGGTCAACGGCCAGAGGATCAGCACGACCGCCTACCCCGTCACTGGATCGTGGTCCACTTGGTCCGACGCGACGGCGACGGTGCCGCTGAAGGCGGGCACCAACACCATCCGGCTCACGGCGGCCGAGAACGACGGCCCCAACATCGACTACCTGACGGTCACGGCCATCGGCAACGGCTGAGCCTCGGCCTCCTCACCGAGGGCCCGTGCCCGGCAGCGGAGACTGCCGGGCACGGGCCCTCGGTCGTTCGATGGGTCCTGCGGCACCGCACGCGCCCTCCGCATCAGGTCGATCGAATGATACAAATTGATCCGGTAGGGACCGCGCACCGTGACAGGACCGCGCACCGCGCATGCGCACCAGGTAGGGGAAACGATGACTCTCACAGCCGAGGAACGTCGGGTGCGGATCCTCGAAGCCGTCCGCGAACTCGGTACGGTCCGGGTGGTGGACCTCGCGCAACGTCTCGAGCTCGCCGCCGTCACCGTACGCCGAGACATCGCCGCGCTCGCCGACAACGGGCTGCTGCATCGCTCGCACGGTGCCGTGTCGCTGCCGCGCGGAGAGGCAGCCCCCGCCCCTTCGGGCTGCGACCGGGTGATCGGCATGCTCGTCCCCACCGTCGGCTCGTACTTCGATGAGATCATCGACGGCGCCCGCGCGGCCGCGACCGCCGCCGGGGCGCGCCTGGTGCTCGGCATCGCGCCGTACGGGGCCGCCGAGGACCGCGCCCAGGTCGAGCAACTGCTCGAGTCCGGCGTCGACGGTCTCCTGGTCACCCCCAACTGGACCCCGGAGGGCCCGAGCGGCGTCGGCGCCTGGATCAGCGAACTCCCCCTGCCCACCGTCCTGGTGGAGCGCCGCGCCCCCGCCGACAGCGTCGGTGCGGGCCTGGACTCGGTGGCGTCCGACCACCGCCACGGCGTCATCCTCGCGCTGCGCCACCTGGCCGGACTCGGCCACGAGGCGGTGATGCTCGCCGCCCGGCAGGACACCTGGACGGCGTTCCAGGTACGGGCCGGCTACGCCGAGGGCGTCCGACTGCTGGGCCTGGAGCCGCAACCGGTGATCGACATCGAGCACCCCGGCCAGGACTCCGAGGCCATCGCGGCGCGGATCGCCGAGGGCGTCGCGGCAGGGGTGCGGGCGGTGCTCGTGCACAACGACAAGGAGGCCATCCAGCTCGTCCCGATCCTGCGCGCCCGTGGCCTCCATGTGCCCGAGGACGTGGCGATGATCTCGTACGACGACGTGTTCGCGGCCCTGGCCGCGCCGCCGCTGACGGCCGTGGCCCCGCCGAAGCGGGCGGTCGGCGGGGCGGCGCTGGAGTTGCTGCTGCGCCGACTGAGCAGCGGCGACGCGGGGCTGCCGGTGCACCATGTGGAGCTGTTGCCGGAGCTCGAGATCCGCAGCTCTTGCGGCGGCGCCGGCTGATCGCCCGTCAGGTGAGACGGCCGAAAATCTCCGCCCCGGGGCCGAGCAGGCCCGGAAGCGGCGCGGCATCAGGGAACCAGGGCGCCTCGTACTCCCAGGAGGCCCCGCGGTCCGGCGGCAGCAGGTGCAGACGCGCGCCGATGGGCAGCACGCCCGCGCCGAGCTGCAGCGGGGGGCGTGCCGTCCCACGATGTCCCTGACCTGGACGTAGGTTGGGCCGGAGCGCGTTGAGCGTCACCGACCGGGTCTCGCCCGGCAGATGAGTGTGCATCAGGTCCCCCAGCGCGCCCACGGCCGGGCGTGCCACCAGGTCCAGGACCGGGGCCACGCCGCAGCCTGCGCGATGCGAGCCATGGGTCTCCACGGACGCGCACGCCCAGGGAACGAGCCTCTTCGGCGACGCCCAGCGAGGTGATGCCGGTGACGTCGAAGCATCGGACGGCCGCGCGGTGCTCGGCGGAGGTCATGCCGGGGTGGACCGGTTCGCCGGGGCGCAGCGCAGCTCGAGCCCCTCCCAGCCGTGCTCGGCGGCGAGCACGAGCACGTGGGCGAGTGGGATGCCGGGCGGGCCTGGGGTGAAGGCGGCGAGTCGCACGGCGGTCACCCTGCTGTACGTACGGTCACGGTGACGGCCTCGGGTGCGAGCAAGGCCTCCAGTTCGCTGTCATCGGGGCAGCGCACGCGGATCCGGGTTCCCTCGACGTGCACGTGGAGTGCGGCGTGGGGCTGGAGGTCGGCTCCGGTTCCGGTGACGGCTCCGGACAACCTCACCGTGCCGACGAACAGCGAGTCCCGGCCGCTCGTGCGGCCGCCGAGAGCGGGTACCGCGCCCACCGTTCCGTAGGCGGTGCCGCTCGGCAGTGGGTGGGTGCCGGCCTCGGTGAAGCCGTGGACGTTCTCCATCGACGAGAGCAGCCGCGCGCCGTCCGGGGTGGTGGCCAAGACCCGGGCGAACAGGCCGTCCGTGCTCTCTTCGATGGTCGCGCCCGCCGCCGCCCAGCCACTGTGTCGCATCTCGATGCCGGGGCCGGCCCCGGCGACCAGGTGCGCGTGGACTTCATCGGCACCTGCGGCCAGGACCACGGAGGTGACGGTGACTCCGGGGAGTTCGGCGCCTCGAATGCGGGGAGCGTGGACGGAGGCGGCCCAGCCGTCGCCCGCGCCGAGGGGCCGGATCCGGCCGCGCTCGCTGAGCTCGCCCTCGACCAGCACGCCGACATGGTTGTCGGGGGTGCCGTCGAGGACCGGACCGGTGGCGGTGGAGTGGGCGAGGCGGGCGTACAGCGGGTTGTCGGGCTGCACCCGGTCGGCGGGCTGGTCGTCGCTGCCGTGGTTGTGGAGTCGGGCGATCCCGTCGGCGGCGGTGGACTGGATCAGCCATCCGGGCCGCGGAAGCGGGACGACGACGTCGGCGCGCTCGACCGGGGCTGGCTCCTCGACCGCGGTCCACGCCGGATGGTCCGGGGGGAGGAGGAGCCCGAGGAATCCCTTGCTCGCCCAGTACGGCGAGGCGGGTCCCGAGTACTCCTGGACGAGCGGCAGATGGGGACCGTGCCAGCCCAGGGTGAGCAGACCGTCCGCGTCCAGGGCCCCGCGGTCGACGAAGTGGCGCAGCACGCCGGAGGCGATACGGCGGGTCGCGCCCGGTGTCAGCGGCGTGTGGCCGGTGAGTGCGCCGGCCCACAGGGGTGCGGTGGTGGCGAAGCGATAGGTGAGGGAGCGGCCCTGGTGCATCGGGGATCCGTCGGCGCCGAAGGTGCGGGCGTAGCCGTCGAGATGCGTCGCGAGGCGGGGACCGTACACCTCGAGCAGGTGGGTGTCGCCGTCGAGGTGGGCGTGCAGGACGGGGTAGAGGTGGAAGGCCCAGCCGTTGTAGTGGTCGAAGGCGCGCGGACGGCCGTCGGTGTACCAGCCGTCGCCGAGGTACCACTGCTCGATCTTCGTCAGCCCGCGCTCGACGGCAGCCTGCGCCGCACCGTCCCGGTCCGCGCCGATGTGGGCGAGAAAGCCCCCGACCGTGAACGGGAAGAGCCACCAGTTGTTGTCGACGGGGGTGTGGTGCAGGGCGTCGGTCAGCCAGACCCGGGTCCGCTCGCGCACCTGCTCGTCGAGCCGGTCCCAGAGCCAGGGGCGGGTGAGCCGGAGGGCGAGCGCGATCGACGCGGCCTCGACCATGGGTTGGTTGCGGTTGCCGATGGCGAGCCAGGAGACGGGGTCGCGTCGGGTGAGGTCACGGTCGGTGGTCGGGGTCCGGGTCCCGGCCGCCAGGCCCTCGGCGTAGCGCTGCAGGAAGCCGTGCGGGTCGTCGCCGCCGGCGCCCGCGATCCGGAAGGCGGCCAGCAGGAAGGTGCGGGCGAACCCTTCGAGCGCGTCCGAGCGTGTCCCCGAGAAGCTCGGGCGGGGGCCGGGCAGGGAGATGAGGGCATGCTCCGGACCGGTGTGGCGCAGGGCCGCCGTCAGCAACCCGTCGGCGACCGCCTCCCAGTGCGCTCTGGTCCAGCCGGTGTACGGGCTGAGCGCGCGGTCTTCCGGCGGAAGCGGGATCGAGGACATGACGGGTGCTCCTTGGTCCGATCAGGCGGACCGAATCTAGGGATGGCTAGATCGAACGTCAAGAAGATCCGACCGAATGATCTGCGTTCCACTCCCAATTTGCCTTCAATCGCCTGAATTATGGGAACCTCCCCACGGGCGACCATCAACCATTGATCACATTGGATCATTTGATCGAAATCTCTTGACTGTGATCGGAGTCGGTCGCACTATGGCGTCACCCTCACCGGTCAGCGACCGTCCGCCGATCGGGACCCTCCCTTTTGGGCACGCTGCCCCCTGCACAGGAGCCGAGCCATGTCCTTCAGAAGCACCCCTCGCCGCGGCCGCAGAACCCTGCGGCTCGCTGCCGCCCTCACCGTCTCCGCACTGTCGATGTCGCTCCTCGCGGCCTGCGGCGGTGGTGACTCCAGCAACGACAGTGCGGACAGCGGCCCGGTCACGATCACCTTCTGGGGATGGGCCAAGGGCACCGAAGACGTCGTGAAGGCGTTCAACACCTCGCACAAGGACGTCCAGGTCACCTTCGAGCAGATCCCGTCCGGCAACGCCGGCGGCTATGCGAAAATCTCCAACGCGGTCAAGGCAGGCAACGCCCCGGACGTGTTCAACGTCGAGTACGGCGCCCTGCCGGACTTCGTCAGCCAGGGCGCCGTCCAGGACATCACCACGCTCGTCCCGGACACGCTCAAGGCGAAGTACCTGCCCCAGTCGGTCGAGCTGACCACCCTCGGCGAGCGCACCTGGGCTCTGCCGCTGGACGCCGCCCCGCAGGCATTCTTCTACCGCAAGGATCTGTTCGCCAAGGCGGGTATCGCCGCCCCGCCGAAGACCTGGGCCGAGTACCGGGCCGACGCCGAGAAACTCAAGGCCGCGTCACCGAACACCCGGATCGGAACCTTCTTCCCCGACGACCCCGGCGTCCTGGAGGCACTGGCCTGGCAGAACGGCGCGCGCTGGTTCGGCACGTCCGGTGACACCTGGACCGTCGACCTTGATGGCCCCGCGACCAAGCAGGTCACCGACTTCTGGCAGCGGCTGGTCTCCGACGACCTGGTCCGCTCGCAGACGTCGTTCAGCCAGCAGTGGACGGCCTCGCTGCAGAAGGGCGAAACCGCCGGCTACGTCGGTGCCGCCTGGGGCGGCGGCGTGCTCAAGAGCACGCTCGACAACACGCCCGGCGCGAAGGGCAAGTGGGCGGTGGCCCCGGTCCCGACCTGGGACGGAAAGCCCGCCAGCGGCATGCTCGGCGGCTCCACCTTCGCCGTCTCCAAGGACAGCAAGAAGGCCAAGGCCGCGGTCGACTTCGCGACCTGGGCGACCACCACCCCCGAAGGCATCAAGGCCCGCATCGCCTCCGGTACCTCCTCGACGTTCCCTGCCTCTCCTGACCTCGTGCCGGTCGCGAAGGCCGCGTTCAACACCGACTTCTACGGTGGTCAGGACATCTACTCGGTCTTCATCGACGCCGCCAAGTCGATCAAGCAGAACTGGCAGTGGGGTCCCGCCATGGGCACCACCAACTCCTCGATGAAGGACGCCTTCGGCAAGATCGGTGCGGGCGGCACCATCCAGTCGGCCGTGGACGCCTCCCAGCAGGCCACCCTCGCCGAGATGAAGACCCGCGGACTCAAGGTTTCCCAGTGAACCACCGCGACACCACCGCCTCCCGCGCCGCCGCCATCGGGCGGCAGCGCGGGAGGCGCGGCGCCCCGGCACTGCTGCTCACCCCGTTCTTCGTGCTTTTCACCGCGGTGATGCTCGTCCCGATCGGCTACGCGGTCTACCTGAGCCTGTTCACCGAGCGCCGCTCCGGTCTGGGATTCGGGAACGCCGAGACGATCTTCGCCGGCCTCGGAAACTACGCCCGGGCACTCGGGGACGGGGCTTTCCGGGCTGGCTTTCTGACCATCGCCCAGTACTGCCTGATCTACATCCCGCTCATGCTCGGCCTGTCGCTGATCATGGCCCTGCTGCTGGACTCGGCCCTCGCCGCGGCCAAGCGCTTCTTCCAACTGGCGCTCTTCCTGCCGCACGCCGTACCCGGCATCATCGCCGCCCTGATCTGGACCTATCTCTACACCCCCGGAATCAGCCCGGTGATCAGCGCGCTCGACTCGGCCGGCGCCGGGCTCGACCTGCTCGGCCACCCCCTGCCCGCCGTGGTGAACATGGCCGTGTGGGAGTGGACCGGCTACAACATGGTCATCTTCTACGCGGCGCTGCAGGCCATCCCTCGCGAGGTACTGGAGGCCGCGGTCGTGGACGGCGCGAGCCCGCTGAGGACGGCCCTCAGCATCAAGATCCCGCTGATCCGCGCCTCGATCACCATGATCGGCATGTTCACCGTGATCGGCTCGCTGCAGCTCTTCACCGAACCGATGATCCTGCACGCCACCGCCCCGGCCGTGGTCAGTTCCTGGACGCCCAACATGTACGCGTACACCGCGGCCTTCGAGCGCAACGACTACGGCCTCGCCGCCGCCGCCTCCGTGCTGCTCGCGCTCGTTGCGGCTGCCCTGTCCTTCATCGTCACCCGGGCCACCCGAGTCCGGTCCGAGCGTCGCGCGGAGGCCACGGCATGACCACCCTCTCACCCCCGAAGCAGACCGTCGCGCGCCCCGCCCGGCCGGGTCCCGTCCCCGGCACGAGCGCACGGCGGCCCTGGACCCTCTCCAAGACGGCCGTCAACGGGACGCTCCTGCTAGCCACCCTCTACACCCTGCTGCCGCTCGGCTGGCTGCTCACCGCCGCCGCCAAGAACACCCCCGACCTGCTCGGCGGCAACGCCCTCACCCCGTCCACCTTCCGCCTCGGACAGAACCTGCACGACCTCGCGACCGCGGACGGCGGCATCTACTTCCGCTGGTACCTCAACTCCCTGCTCTACGCCGGACTCGGCGCCCTGCTCTGCGCGTTCATCTGCGTCTGCGCCGGCTACGCCTTCCAGGTCTACGCCTTCCGCGGCAAGGAGAAGCTGTTCGGGCTTGTGCTGCTCGGCGTGCTGGTGCCCACCACCGCGCTCGCCCTGCCGATGTACCTGCTCGCCTCCGAGGTCGGCATTGTGAACACCTTCTGGGCCGTCTTCATCCCTTGTCTGGTCAACCCCTTCGGGGTCTATCTGGCACGGGTCTTCTGCGCCGGATACGTGCCCAGCGAAGTCCTGGAGGCGGCGCGCGTCGACGGCGCCGGCGAGCTGCGCACCTTCTGGTCGATCGGCCTGCGCATGGTGATGCCCGGCTACGTGACCATCTTCCTGTTCCAGTTCACCGCGATCTGGAACAACTTCTTCCTGCCGCTGGTGATGCTCTCCGACAACCGGCTCTTCCCGGTCAGTCTCGGCCTCTACTCCTGGAACGCCGAGACCCGGGCCTTCCCCGACTTCTACCCGCTGGTCGTCACCGGCTCACTGCTCGCGGTCGTCCCGCTGGTGGTCGCCTTCATCGCCCTCCAGCGGCACTGGAAAGCCGGCCTCACCGCGGGCAGCGTCAAGTGACTTTCCCTCCCCGCCGCTTCGACCACCATCGGGAGAACCGAGTGCCCCACCGGACGACCGTGCCCGACGCGGCCCCGCGCGCCCCCGAGACACCGGGCCATCGCCCCCGAGCCGTGCTGGCCATGCACTCCCGGCTCGCGGCCCGGCTGATCGACCGCGCCACCCTGGGCCGCCTCACCCAGCTGGCCGACCTCGACCCGTCGCTTGTCCTCGACGACTTCACCATTCCCGAGGCGCTCACCGCCCTCGCCGAGACCGAGGTCATCATCAGCAGCTGGGGGTGCCCGCCGATCACCGAGGACGTGCTCGCCGCCGCACCCCGGCTGCGGGCCGTGCTCCACGCCGCCGGATCCGTCAAACATCACATCACCGACGCCTGTTGGGAGCGGGGCGTCCAGGTCACCTCCGCCGCCGCGGTCAACGCCCTGCCTGTCGCCGAGTACACCGTCGCCGCCGTGCTGTTCGCCAACAAGCGACTGCTGCGGATCAGCGGGGACTACCGCGAGCGGCGGGGCGCGTTCGACTGGGAGTCCGAGTATCAGGACATCGGCAATTACCACCGCACCGTCGGCATCGTCGGCGCCTCCCGGATCGGCCGCCGGGTGATCGAACTGCTCCGCCCCTACGACCTCCGGCTGCTGCTCCACGACCCGTACGTCGACGAGGACGAGGCCGCCGCCCTGGGTGCCCGACTGGCACCGCTCGACGAACTGTGCGCACAGGGTGACGTGGTGAGCGTCCACGCCCCGCAGCTCCCCGAGACCCGGCACATGATCAGCCGGGATCTGCTCGCCCTGATGCGTGACGGCGCCACCCTGATCAACACCTCGCGCGGATCCCTGGTCGACCAGGACGCCCTGGTCGAGGAGTTGGCCTCCGGCCGGCTCGACGCGGTACTCGATGTCACTGAACCCGACGTCCTGCCGGCGGACTCACCGCTGTACGACCTGCCCAATGTCCTGCTCACCCCGCACGCGGCCGGCTCGCTCGGCAACGAGCTGCATCGCATGGCCGCGGCCGCCGCCGACGAGCTCGCCCGCTACATCGCCGGTCAGCCCTTCGCGCACCCGGTCCAGTGTGAGGAGATCCACCGGACCGCCTGATCACGCGCCGGGCCGCGACGAGAATCCGCCGGAGCTCTTCACGAGCCCCGGCGGGTTCTTGGTTTCGCCCCCGGTTTCGTTCTCCGTGTCGCCGTCGTACGTCAGAGGCGCGTTGTCTTCCGTGCCCGCGGCGCCGCAAGGATGCCGAGCAGACGGGTGACCTCGCGGGCCATCCCGACCGTCTTCCCCCGCCAATTCCCCCATCGCCACACAACGAGTCTGGCCCCACCTCTCACGCGGCGGGGCCAGAACCCAAGATCTGCATCCGGCGTCTAGCCGGAGTAGGCCCCAGTGGCGAAGGCCTGGACCTCAGCGAGTGACAGGTAGTTGGTGCCCGTCAGCTGGACCCGTACGTACCGGCCCAACCGTCCGACCGAGACCCTCGACTTCGGCGCCGGTGCCACCGTCTGGTGGTAGGCCGACACGCCTGGCTGCGCAAGTGCCTGGTCCAGCGTTCCGGTGATCGGGTTGTCCGAGACCAGCACGTAGTAGTCACCCAGCCTGCTGACGCAGCACGTGTCCGTGCGGTTCCACGCCAGGACATCACCGATGTCCCGGCTGGCACCCAGGTCGACCTGCCACCACGGCTGCGACTCGGAGTTCGTGTGGGTGACCGAGCCGTTGTCGAAAACGCCGTCGACTTCGCCGTCGACAGCACGCGAAGCAGACGCGCCGTTGTAGGTGCTGGACTGGGTGGCAGTCTTGCCCGCCGCAAGGTTGGCCAGCAGCCGCACCGTGGTCGCGCCCTGGCTTTCCCGGCCGTCGGAGCCGACCGCGACCACCCGGTGGGTGGCCTGGTTGGTTATGGGCAGGCCCGCGTCCTCGTGTGTCCAGGTGGTGCCGGTGAGGCAAGCAGGGTGTAGCCCGGCTCGTCGCCGACCGCCCGGTAGACCGAGTACGACGACGCGTTCGGGCTCGCCGTCCAGTTCAGGGTGACCCGGGCACCGGTGTCGCCGCCGATCGCCAGGCCAGTGGGCGGCGCCACGTCCTGGTGGGTCGGGATCGAGGTGACCACGTAGGTCTGCCCGGCGGTGGTGGCGATGGTGATCCGGTCACCGGAGGCGTCCTTCACGAACGGCACGACCGTTCCACCCGCGGTCTTGACCACCGCGTTCCCAACCTTGGGGTAGGCCAGCTTCAGCTCACCACCGGACTTCGAGAGCACCTCGAAGCTCTGGGCCTGGCCAGCGGACCAGGTCGCCGAGACTTCGAAGTTGCCGCGCGCGGCCATCGTGCGAGGTCGGAGGGCCGTGACGGGCGTTCTTCCTGCTCGTGGCCGGGATCGATGTCGTTGCAGGCGACGATGTGCATCACCGCTGTCCCGACCTCGGTGGGGAGAACTTGCCGCTGAGTGACAGGTCGCTGAACGGCTCGATCTCGGCGACAGGCCACAGGGCAATGCCGTCAGGGACGTAGATCTCCAGGACGGGGTGCATCACGATCACCTGGGGAAGTGTTCCGCATCCGCTGTCCAAATCGCCTCCCGATTACGCCGCGACTCCTCGTCCTCACCAGCCTGAACAGGGATGGAGACTGGGTACCGATGAACGGGCACTGCCGTTGAACTTGTGACGCAGCGTGGGCGGGGCCGGCTGCCGGCGGTGGCTCGACCATTGCTCAGCCGGGGTGGCCGTCCGCCCCGCGCTGCGCAACGTGAGGCGGCGGTGCGGGGAGGCGCGAGCGGCCGGAGGCGACAATCGTGAGACACCGGGCCAGTCCCCGGCGCTTCTCACAGAGTGCGGTGCATGATGTGCAGCCCGACGTAGCCCTTTTCCGGGTGGCGGAAGCCCTCCGGCAGTGTGCCCAGTACCTCGAAGCCGAGTGCCCGGTACAGGTTCACCGCATGGACGTTGGTCTCCACAACCGCGTTGAACTGCATCGCCCGGTAGCCCGCAGCACGCGCCCACTGCATCGTGTATTCGCATAGCGCGCGCCCCACGCCCTGCCCGGAGTGCGCCGGGTCGACCATGTAGCTGGCGCTCGCGATGTGCGATCCGTTGCCCATGTGGTTGCGGTTCATCTTTGCCGTGCCCAGGACCGTGCCCGAGTCGTCCACCGCGACGACGGTCCGGTTGGGGGATGGCAGGATCCACCAGTCACGGCCTTGGTCCTGGCCGAGATCCGTCGGATAGGTGAAGGTCTCACCTGCGGCGACGATGGTGTGGAAGAAGGGCCATATGGCGGCCCAGTCCTCGGGGTTGGCTTCCCTGATCAACATGCGGTCAGGATGCCTGAATGGGAACGCGACCTCCAGCACTTTTCCCGCCCCGAACATCGTCGGATTCCGCGGGTGACCCCCATCTGGCGGGGGCTCGGGTACAGGAACTGGTGTGCGCGCCACGCCGAGCCATAGCTCCCCCGAGACCACGCCTGCCGCGGCCTCGCCGAGCCCCAGCTCGCCCGACCTGGCCGAGACGGGTTCGTCGTCCACCACGCCCATCATCGGTGGTGCGGCTGTCGCCGTGCTGCAGGCCGGTTGCGGCATGATGTGGTCCGTGCGCAAGCGTCGCGCCGGACTTACGTAGCTCAGTAGTCCGCTGGTTCGGGCGCTGGACCCCGCAGGGACCGCCGGGCGAGGGGCGTGCCGCGTCACGCATTGCGTGACGGCGCGCCCCTCACTGCTTCCTCAACGTCGTTCCTCCGTGGGCTCGGATGGATCCGGGGTCTCCGCAGGCTCTGCGGACTCATGGGCCTCCGTGGCAGTCGCCGCGGCAGCGACCGGGGGCCCGGAGGCGGGCGGTGTGGCAGGTCCGATCTCGCACCACACGGCCTTCCCCTCGCCGCGCGGCTCGACGCCCCAGCGGACGGCGACGGCGTCGAGGAGCAGCAGACCGCGTCCCGATGTCGCTGTCTCGCCGGGAGTCCGGCGCCTCGGCCAGGCACTGGAGCGGTCCTGCACCGAAAGCCGCACCCGGCGGACAGGCTCCGGAAGGACCTCCAACGTGAGCACTGCCCCGCCCTCGGTGTGCAGAAGCACATTCACCAGCAGCTCACCGGTGACCAGTTCGGCATCGTCGGCGAGATCGGCCATGTTCCAGTCCCGCAGTGCCTGCCGCACGATGGAGCGGGCATCGGAGAGACCCTCGGGATCCGCCTGGTGGATGTACTGGTGCAAGCGCGGCGCCCGCCGCGAACCCGGGTCCGGACTGCGCCGGAGGATCAGCAGCGCCACATCGTCCCCCGCGCCCCAGCGCTCCCAGAGCCGGTCGGACAAATGGTCGGCCAGTGCCTGCGCACTCGCGGGCCCCGTGCTCACCTCGTGGATCAGCGCACGGACACCCGATTCGATATCGGCACCTGGTTTCTCCACCAGCCCATCGGTGTACAGGACAAGGGTCCCGCCGGGCACCAGGTCGAGACGTGTCTCCGGGTACTCCTCGTTCTCGAAGTCGGTGGAGAGCCCCAGGGGCAGACCGCCCCGTATCTGCGGAGTGCCGACCCGGCCGTCCATGTGCCGGATCAGCGGACCGAAGTGCCCGGCGCGGACCACGCGTACGGTACCCGCGGGGAGGTCGACCTGGGCGTATGTGCAGGTGGCGAAGCGGTCCGTGTCCAGTTCGGCGAGAAAGCGCGAGGCCCGGGCCAGCACCGTCGCCGGCGAGTGCCCCTCGCCCGCGTACGCGCGCAGGGCGATGCGCAGCTGGCCCATGATGGCGGCCGCATGGGTGTCATGTCCTTCCACGTCGCCCACGACGATGCCGAAGCGGTTCTTGGGCAGGGCGATCACGTCGTACCAGTCGCCGCCGACCTGCCGCCCACTGCGTGCCGCGTGGTAGCGCACCGCGATCTCGCCGCCCTCGATCTCCTGGATCCGCCGGGGAAGCATCGCCGACTGCAGCCCGGTGGCGAACTCCCGCTCCTCGTCGAAGAGGGTCGCCCGCTGCAGTGACTGGGCCACGATCGCCGCGAGCCCCAGACACAGGTTGCGTTCGTCGGCGTTGAAGGCCGTCCGCTCGCAGTAGAAGAGCGCGAGACTGCCCAGTGATCGCGCCTGCGCGACCAGCGGAAGATAGGCGGCGGCGCGGAACTTCAGCTGGTCCGTGTACGGCTCGAGGGCCGGATACCGCCGCAGGAGGCCGACGATCGAGGTCACGAAACGGGGCCGACCGCTGAGGACCGTATCGGCCAGCGGGAACCGCGGATCGAGGTTCCCGGACCCGACCTCGATGATGTTCTCCGGCGCGACCCCGCTCACCGCGATGACACTCAGAGAGGTGTTCTCCACCAGGCCGAGGGCGAGTCCGTCCGCGCCGAGCATGGCCAGACCGCTGGGACCGGTGAGCGTGGCGGTCACGTCGTTCACGCTCACCGCACGCGACATCGCACTTGTTGTGAGTTCAACGATGCTGGTCTGCCGTTGGCGGCGTTTCTCCAGGTCCAGCACGAAGGCCGAATGGCTGACCTCCGCCGTCGCATCCCGCACGACCCCGATGACCCGGTGCGCCCGCCCGTCGTCCCTCCGCAGAATCCGCGCCTGGACATGTGTCCACTGGTGGGTGCCGTTCGCACGCGGAACCTGGAAATGGACGCTGTACGAACTGTGGCCACCTGTGATGGCCTCGTCGATCACAAGTTCCAGCCGGGCCCGTTCCGCCGGTTCGAGCCGCGAAACCAGAATTCCCGGGTCAGGGGTGAACTCCTCCGGGTCCAGTCCGAGGACGAGCAGACCTGCCGCGTCGATGTCCAGTGACCGCCCATCCAGGTCCCACTCGAAGCTGCCCGTGCGATTCAGGGCAAGCCGCTCCTCCGTCCCGGTCTCGCCGCTGTACGGCCGGTCGATCTGCAGGCGGGGCGTATCGTCGGAGTCTGGCTCCCGGTCGTGGTCGGTCATTCCTGCTCCGGAGATCGTCCGGCGGGATTGGCGGACAGTACGGCCTGTATGTGTGTCTTGTGCGCGTCTCAATTGTCGAACCCGTCCCCGAGTACTGCCACAGCGGACCCCGAGCTCCCACCAGCCCGCCGAACGCGTCCCTGCGGGTCCTCGGTACCCCTGCTGCCCCGACCTGCGGGCCGCCACCGCAGAATGAGCAACGGAAGATCGTCCGCGACCGGCGGGCGGTACAACCCAGGGGCTGACCGGAGCGCACTGATGAACAACGAAGACCCCGTCCTGCTGCACACCGAGGGCCGCACCCGGCACATCACACTCAACCGCCCACGCGCCCTGAACGCGCTGACCCACACCATGGTGCTCCGCGTCGACGAAGCCCTCACCAGGGCAGAGCACGACGACGCGGTGACCGCGGTGCTGATCAGCGGGACGGGGGAGCGTGGCCTCTGCGCAGGCGGCGACATCCGCGCCGTTTATGAGGACGCCCGCGCGGGCGGCTCCGCATCGCTGGACTTCTGGCGTGACGAGTACCGGCTCAATGCCCGTATCGCCCGCTTCCCCAAGCCGTACGTTGCGCTCATGGACGGCATCGTGATGGGCGGCGGAGTGGGCATCTCGGCCCACGGAAGTGTCCGTGTCGTCACGGAACGCTCCCGCGTCGCCATGCCGGAGACCGGTATCGGCTTCGTACCCGACGTGGGCGGGATCCATCTCCTCGCCTCCGCACCAGGTGAACTTGGCACCCACCTGGCGCTCACCGGGGACGCCGTCGGAGCGGCCGACGCCCTGCTGTGCGGGCTCGCGGACCATTTCGTACCGTCGCGGCACCTCGCGGAACTGACCCGGGAGCTGGCCGGGGCCGCCACGCCCGCCGACGTCACAGAGGCGGTGCAGCAGTATGTCACCGAGGCGCCCGTCGCCGAACTGGCCGCGCATCGCGACTGGATCGACGCCTGCTATGCGGCGGACTCGGTGGAGGAGATCGTCGACCGGCTCCAGAACTGCGGCGTACCCGCCGCGAAGGAGACCGCCGAGACGATTCTGGCCAAGTCGCCCACCGCACTCAAGGTGACCCTTGCCTCAGTGCGCAGCGCCCGGCTCCTCAACAGCTTGGAGGAGGTGCTCGACCAGGAGTTCCGCGTCTCCTGCACCGCCTTCACCCGGCCCGATCTGGTGGAAGGTGTGCGCGCCCAGATCATCGACAAGGACCGCAACCCGCAGTGGAGCCCGGCCCGGCTGGACCAGGTCACGACGGCTGACGTGGCAGCGTTCTTCACCCCCTTGGGCGGCCGCGAACTCGGACTCGCCCGTTGGTTGCCGTTGACGTCGTAGGCGTAGGAGAAGCTCTTCTTCTCCGTGTCGGCCGGATCGGCGGAGATGTCCCTGACCAGCTTGACGCCGTCCGCGACCACGACGCCCGCGCTGTTCAGCTTCAATCTGGCGCCGGTAGCGCAGCCCACACGCGCCACGCGGATCACTGATCGACTCCAACTCGTGCACCAGCGTGCTTACTTGTACTTGAACCTACTGCTCACCCAGCTCATCGAGACGGGGGGCCGACCCCGACGGATCGGCGGTGCGAGATGATGGCGGGACGAACACGGCACCCTCGTGGATCTTGAAGCGTAGAGAACTCCGGCCCAGATCTCGGGCACAGCCACCTCCGTCAGCTCGTCGTACACCAACCCAGCAGACGACCTCGCCGACGTTGTCCTACGAAGCGATCGCGTCGCGTCTCCCAATTAGCGGTCGAGTCGTCGCGGGGTTCCGGGCGGCCAAGTTCTCTGAGCCATCCAGCGGCGACTCCATGACAGCCATACCCGGAACCCCTGGGCCCCGCCGATCTTACGAATGACCAGTTCAGACCCACATCAAGAAAGGTAGGACTCCATGATCCACAGGGGCCGTGTTCGCCTGCTCCCGGGGTCGGCCGCCACCCCCAACCCGCTCAAGATCGGACCAGCCGGACAAACGCCGGAGTCCTGGCCTCGGCGCATACCCGCTGGACGTTTCCGGCGGTGCCGTAGGTGACCTTGGGCTCGCTGGGCGTGCCCTCCGGGTAGCCGCCACCGCTGGTCGGCTTCGAGGGTGCCAGGAAGAGGCTGGTCATCGTGCTGTCCGCGAGGGCGCCGTTGTACCTGTCCCGGGTGGTGAAGCGGTTGAGGCCCGGGTTGTAGTTGCGGAAGCCCATGTCGTATGTGCCGGTCTGCTTACGCCCCCGGAATCCTCGTACGAGCGATCACGTTCGGGACATCGTTCGAGGTCAGACCATAAAGAACAAGCTGAGGGCTTGAAACAATTCATCACGCGTGAGGGAGCTCGGGCGGCCCCGCGCCCCGGCGAGCGGCTACCGCATCGAAGAGATCCCAGCCGTCGAGCTGCTCGGTCGAGGGGGTGTCCGGGTGCCACCCGCCGGACACTGCCTCGTCGAGCAGGGCCCTGACGGTTCCGGGCTTGTGCAGGTTCAACCAGCCGCCCTGCGCGGTGCCGACAGCTCCCGAGGGGAGAAAGCCGTCGGGGACGAGTCGGCCGGTGCCCTCCTGGAACACGATCAGGAGCCGCCCGCGTGCGCGGCAGTGGCGGATCGTGAGGATCTCGCGGCAGTTGCGGTACGTGCCCTCCTCGACATCGTGGTCATGTCCGACCGACCAGAGGAACGTCTCGTCGTTCACCACGAGACGCCGGGCGCTCCTGCTACTTCGAACCATCGGCGGACCGCCGTCCTTGTCGTCGTGCCTGCGGTCAGAAGAGCAGTCTGACCCTTGTCTCGATCAGCAGGGACTCACGGTCCTGCGCCACGCAGCGCAGCGCCTCCCGCACCGCGAGGGCGCCCGGGCGGAGGAACGCCTGCTCGCGGGTGTCGGTCCAGTGACATGACAGGGCGCGCACCACGACCCGGGCACCGACGGGATCGCCACGGCGGACCTCCGGGTCCGTGACCTCCTCGGCGGCCGGCTTTTGCATCACGCCCCGGCGAGGGACTCTTCGTACTCCGCCGCCGGTTCCGGCTCTGCTGTGTAGGCGAACTCGCAGGACGGGACCGTTCCCTCGGGCAGTGGTTCGAAGTCCGGCTCCACCCTTCCGAACGTGGGCACGCAGGCGCCGATCGTCGGGCGTGGGTACACCTTTTTACGCTCCGAAGAGGGCGGGCGAGTGCGAGCGTCCGTGGAGCTGCAGTCATGGCAGCCACCGTAGGGGCGGTGGCACCGTCGTGTCACCGGCATTCCGCCGCGCTGCCTCGGCTTGCCCGCGGGCACCGACCGAGGCGGCCGCCTGTTCCTTCCCTTCGGGAACGAAGCGGCCGCCGCCGCGTGCACCGCAGCCCGGGCCGCCACACTGAGCGGTATGCAAATTTCCGTGCTGCTCAGCGACCGCTGCCGGACATGCTCGGCTGCAGGGTCCGCACGAGGTCGAAGAACCGGGCCTCATTGCCGCAGAGCCCTGCACGTTGCAGTGCACCGTCGGCTTCCGCCATCGGCGAGGCGAGCAGGGGCAGGTACAACGGCGCCTCGTCCGGGTCCGCGAGGGCGGCCCGAGTGGCCTCCAGCAGCCGGACGTACGCCTGGGCCGCGACGAGTTCGTCATTGCGCATCTCAGCATCTCCTGGTCAGAGGTGTCGGACCATCAAGCATCTCTCATGGGTCTGACATTGATACTCGTAGCCGGGTTCCGGTGGCCGTGAGTCTGGGTCTGGCTAACGTCCTGCTGGGCTGTCCTGCGATTGGTTCGTCCGGCTGCCGGGACCCGTTCTTCTGCCAGAAGCCCCCTCAATGTCCTGTCTTTCCCACCCGGCCGGGCGTTGGAGCGTGGTCGCCCCGGCGAGGTCGACGTCGACGGGGCTCGCCGGCTCAGTGCAGGTCAGGAGCGGCTCCTCCACACTTGCTTGCCGTCCGCCCAGACTTCGAAGACCACGCTGCCGCCGGCCGCGACCTCCGCGTCGACGCCGACGGCCGCAGTGAGCTTGGAACACTGCGTGCCGAGGTAGAGCCCGACGTCGGAGGCCGCGTGCACGCCGAGGCCCTTGGTATAGGCAGTGGTGCCTATCGTGATGGACCCACGGTCGCCGGCGGCCTGCTCGCCGTTGCTGTGGTCGCGTTCTACGGGGCCCCAGCCATTGGTCTGGGAGACGAAGGCCAGATCGCTCACCCACGCCTGGCCCGTCGGCGGGTCCGGCGGGGGCGCCACCGATACCGTCACAGGGTTGTACAGCGGTTGGTCCGGCCCGGTCAGATGCGCCTGGAAGGTGGATTCAACCGGTTGTTGCAACACCTTGATCATTGAGGTGTTGCGTGGGAAGACCAGCGGGATGGATGACGACGTTGACGGGGGCGTCCGGGGATGCGCTCGCCAGGGCGGCCTCCGGTCCGTCGGGACGTGGAGCGGGAGTCCACGAGTGCTTCGCCGAGTACGGGGCGCGCTCGCAGGCGGCGTACGAGCACGCGTGGGAGATCCGCGACGAGTGCGGCTGCCGGGACTTTGTTGCGGGCGAGGCGGAGTTGCGGGAGTTCCTGGCGGCGCGGGTGTGGTCGTCGCTGGAGGGGCCGCGGGCTGCCCACCGGGAGAGCGGTGCTGCCACGCGTGGATCCGCTTCTCAGCGTCCTCTCAGCGGACGCCACCCAGGCTGGAGGAGTGACCGGGAACGACCGAGCACCTCGTGGACCGGAAGGATGGAGCCCATGGCCCCGCGTACCGTCGCCCTCCCCGTCGGTCCGGCCCGGGGCCGCACCGCCCCGAGGGCTGCGGACACCACCGGCAGACTGCACTGTTTCTTCGAGGACGCCTGCGACCGCACACCGTCGGCCGTCGCCCTCGAATGCGGATCACACCGTCTGACCTACGCCGGCCTCGACGCCCGAGCCAATCGAGTCGCCCACCGGCTGCGCAGTATCGGCATCGGTCCGGGCAGGCGCACGGCCCTGCTGCTGCCCCGGTCCGTGGACATGTACGTGTACATGCTGGGCGTCTGCAAGACGGGTGCGGCATTCGTGCCGATCGACCCCGCGGCGCCGCCCGACCGGGTCGCCTTCATCTTGAGTGACGCGGGCGCCACCGTGGTGCTGACCACGTCCGCTCTCGCGACCGACGCCACCTGGGCGGGGCCGCGCCGGGCGTGCCCGGTGATCGAGATCGACGCGTACGCCGGAGATCTGCCACCAGTGGCGTCCTCGCGCCCGCCTGCCGAGGCCCGGGGCGCGGATGATCCTCTCGCTTACGTCATGTACACCTCGGGGTCCAGCGGCCGGCCCAAAGGCGTGGAGATCGCCCAGTCGAGCATCTGCAACTTCCTGCGCGTCGTGTCCCCGATCTACGGCGTCCGGCCGCAGGACCGGGTGTTCCAGGGCATGACCATCTCGTTCGACTTCTCCATCGAGGAGATCTGGCCCACCTGGGCGGCCGGCGCCACGCTCGTCGCCGGACCGGACGGCTCGGGACGGCTCGGCGACGAACTCGCCGACTTCCTCGAGGAGCACGACGTGACCATGCTGTACTGCGTACCGACGCTGCTGGCGACGATCCCGCGCGACCTCCCGCGGATCCGCAGCGTCGTCGTGGGCGGCGAGGCGTGCCCTGCCTCACTCGTCGAACGGTGGAGCAGGCCGGGACGGCGCATCCTCAACACATACGGGCCGACCGAGGCCACCGTCACGGCGACCTGGCAGGAACTTCTGCCGGGGCGACCGGTGACCATCGGCCGCCCCCTGCCGACCTACTCGGCGGTCCTCCTCGACGAGCGGCGTCGGCCGGTGCCGCACGGCGCCGTCGGCGAGATCTGCCTGGGCGGTCCCGGCCTCGCCCGTGGCTACGCGGGCCGGCCGGACCTGACCGCCGACCGCTTCGTCGAGCACCCCCTGGCGCCCGGCGGCGGCCGCCTTTACCGCACCGGAGACCTCGGCAGGATGACCGACGAAGGGGAGATCGAGTACCTCGGCCGGGCCGACGCCGAGGTGAAGATCCGCGGCTACCGGGTGTCGCTGGACGAGATCGACAACGTACTGCTGGAGGACCCCGGCGTGGCCCAGGCGGGCACCGCCCTCGTGGCCGCGCGCAACGGGCACGACGGCGAGCGCGTTCTCGCCGCCTACGTCGTGCGCACCAAGAACGGCGCGCTTCCCGACGACGCCCTCGCCGCCCGGCTGCACGAGCGCCTGCGTCGCTCGCTGCCCGCCTACATGGTGCCCTCGGCGCTGGACTTCCTCGACCGTCTGCCGGTCATGCCGAGCGGCAAGACCGACCGCACGCGGCTGCCCGCACCGACCGGCCGCCGGCTCGTCGGCACCGGCCACGTGGCGCCGGCCCGCGGCGAACTGGAGACGAGGGTACGCAGCGCCTGGGCGCAGGCGCTCGGCATCGCACCTGAGGAGCTGTCGGCGGAGGCTGACTTCTTCACCGATCTCGGCGGTCACTCCCTGCTCGCCGCGCGCGCCGTGTCGCTGCTGCGCGGCCGGGACGGTGGGACCGGCCCCACGCTGCGCGACCTGTACGAGAACCCGACCGTGCGCGCGTTCGCGGCACGCCTGCGTGCCGCCGCTGATGCCCCTCGCCCGTCGGAGCAGCCCCGCCCGGCGCCCCTGCGGCACGGCCGCGCGAGGATCGCGCGCGCCGGCCTGGCCCAGGCGGCGGCCTTCTATGGGCTGCTCTTCCTGTTGACGGGACCGGTGGCCGTCCCCTACGCACTGCACCACGGTCAGGTATCGGGCCTGGGGGCCGTGGCACCGACAATCGCCGTGCTGGCCGGTTACGCCGCCGTACGCTGGCTCGTTCCCCTCGCTCTCGCGCGACCGCTGGCGGCGGGCATCCGGCCCGGCCGGTACCCGCTGTGGGGAGCGACCTACCTGCGTCTGTGGGCGCTGGACGTGCTGCTGCACGGGATCAGCCCCGTGCGGATGCTCAGCGGGTCCCCTCTGATGGGTCCCTACCTGCGGCTCCTCGGCGCGCGCATCGGCCCCAACACCACCATCGCCACCAGCTTCGTCGGCCTGCCCACGCTGCTGCGCGTCGACCGCGACGCCGCGATCGGCTACGGCGCCACGCTTCGCCCCTGGCAGGTCACCGACGGATGGGTCATGGTCGCCCCGATCACCATCGGCGAGCGGGCGTACGTCGGCGCCAACGCGGTCCTCGAACCCGGCGCGTGTCTGGGCCCCCGGTCCGCGCTCGGCGAGCAGTCCGTGGCAGGCCCTGACGAGGCGGTCCCCGCCGGTGCGCGCCGCGCCGGATCGCCCGCACGCCGGGTCGAGGCACTCTCCCCGCTCGTCGAGACGATGCTGCGAAGCCGGGCCGAGACGGACCGCTGGCGGCCGCGGCAGCTGGCCGCCGCCCTGCTCGGCCTGGCCCTGCTGGAAGTGGCCGTGATCGCCATGCCCCTGCCGAGCTTCGCCGTGTTCTGGTGGGCCTGGCTGTACGGCGGTACGACCGCCGGTCTGGCCGCCACCGCGCTGTCCGGCCCGGTCTTCGTGGCCACGGTGTGCCTGGTCGTCGCCGTCGGCAAGCGGCTTGTCCTGCCGAGGACACCCCTGGGGATCCACCCGGCGCGCTCGGCACTCGGCGTGCGCAAGTGGATCGCCGACAAGCTGCTGGAGCACAGCCTGCTCTTCACCAGCTCGCTCTACGCCACGCTCTACACGGCTCCGTGGCTGCGGCTGCTCGGCGCCCGCATCGGCCGGCGCGCCGAAGTCTCCACCGCGGCGCACATCGACCCGGACCTCCTCACCCTCGGTGACGGCAGCTTTGTCGCCGACATGGCCGGCGTCGGCGTCGCCACCTTCGCGGCCGACCGCATGGCGTTCCGGTCCACGGAGGTCGGCAGACGCGCGTTCGTCGGCAACTCGGCGCTCGTTCCCGCAGGAACGCGGCTCGGCCCGGGCAGTCTGATCGGAGTGGGCACGGTGCCGCCCCCGGACCGGGTGCCCGCCGACAGTACCTGGCTGGGCTCGCCCGCACTGCGGCTGCCGGTACGCCAGGCCAGTGGTCCGTACCCCGAGGAGCTGACGTTCCGGCCCACCCGTAAGGCCGTGCTCGGCCGCCTGGCCATCGAGTTCTTCCGCGCCACCGTGCCCGCCTCGGTGCTCGCCACCAGTGCCTTCCTGTACTTGCTGGCCCTGACCGGCACTGCCCGCCGTACAGGGCCGCTGGTGCCGCTGCTCGTGTCACCGTTCCTCTCCATGGGCGCGGTGCTGGCCGTTATCGGGTACTGCGCGCTGGCCAAGTGGGTGGTCGCCGGAAGGTACCGGCCGCACGTCGAGCCCCTGTGGAGCCTGTTCGTGCGCCGTACGGAATTCGTCACCGGTCTCTTCGAGGCGGCCGCGGTCCCGGCAGGCGTGGCTCTCCTGGTGGGGACGCCGTTCCTGCCGCCGGTGCTCCGCCGGTTCGGCGCCGACATCGGACGGCGCACCTGGATCGGAACCACGTACCTCACCGAGTTCGACCTGGTGAAGGTGGGCGACGATGCCGCGATCGGCCTGCAGGTCTCACTGCAGACCCACCTGTTCGAGGACCGCGTGATGAAAATGTCGACGGTGACCGTCGGCCCCGGCGCGAGCATCGGCCCGCGGGCGATCGTGCTCTACGACGCGGTGGTGGGCGCCGATGTCCGGCTCGGGGCACTGTCCCTGGTCATGAAGGGCGAGCGGCTGACGCCGGGAACGAGCTGGCAAGGGCTCCCTGCCGAAGGGCTCACCGCAGCGGCCACCGGGCGGCGTACGAAGTCCGAGCCGACGAAGCATGCGAGCTGATGCAGCCATGGCGCACTCCGACACCACCGCGGGGCGCCGCCCCCTCGCCCTCGTCTACCAGGGGCCGGCCTCGCTGCCCGGCTGCCCCGAGGCGGTCGCCAGACTTCTTGCCTCCGGTACGTGGGATCTGGACGTCCGCTTCACCGGCCCGGACGAGGCACTCCCGCTGTCGGCCGAGTCCCTGTCCCACGCCGTGCTGTACGCCCAGCCCGGGGGCGGCACGCTCTCCCGCGCCTACCGGAAACTGCGGCGGCAGCGCCGGGCGATCCGCGACTTCGTCCACGACGGCGGGCGCTATCTGGGATTCTGCCTCGGCGGCTACCTCGCCGGGGCCACCCCGGGCTTCGGTCTCCTTCCTGGCGATACCGACCAGTACATCTCCTCCCCAGGGGCCACCATCCATGACGAGGGCAACACGCTGGTCCGGGTGTCGTGGCGGGGCCGCCCACGCACCGTGTTCTTCCAGGACGGCCCCCTCTTCGTCCTCGATGAGCACGCCGACGCCCGGGTCCTCGCCACCTACGACAACGGCACCCTCGCCGCCCTCGTGGCCCCCTTCGGCAGCGGCCGCGTGGCGGTCACCGGGCCGCACCCGGAAGCCACGGACGGCTGGTACACCGACCACGGCCTGCCGGTTCACCACACCCGGGATCTGGCCCTGAACCTGGTGGAGGCGGTGATGCAGGGGTGACCTCGCCGCCCGCCCTGTGGCTCGTGCGCTCGGACCCACGGATTGCACCGACGTCGCTGCACGCCGAAGAACGGCGGCGGGCTCTCGCCTTCGCCCAGGCGATGATCCACGACCGGTACGCCGCCGCGCACACCGCACTGCGCCTCCTCCTCGCCGCCCGGCTCGGCGTCGCGCCCCGGCAGGTGGCGCTCACCCGGGAGCCGTGCCCGGTGTGCGGCGCATCGCACGGCCGGCCGGTAGTGGTGGGCGGCACACCGCACTTCTCCCTGGCCTACAGCGGCGACCGCTGCCTGCTCGCGCTTGCCGACACGGCTATCGGCGTCGACATGGAGCGCATCCCCGCGCGCGGCGTCGTGACCGGACTCGTCCCTGACCTGCACCCGCGGGAGCAGGCCGAACTCGCGGCCCTGCCCGAGAACGAGCGGCCCCTGGCCTTCGCCCGGACCTGGGTGCGCAAGGAGGCCTACCTCAAGGGCCATGGCACGGGCCTGACCCGGGGGCTGTCCACCGACTACGTCGGCACCGGCACCGCACCGGCCGGGGGGCTGCCGGGCTGGACGATCGCAGACGTCACCATGGACGGAAGCTGCACCGCGGCGATCGCCATCCGTAGCGGCTGACGGCACATGCGGCCGGTCCGTGCCCCGCGGAGCACGGACCGGCCGCATGTGCCGTCAGCCGAACGGCTGATCGGCGACGCGCGACGTGCGCACCAGGCGCTGCCGCTCGTCGAGGTCCGCCTCTCGCCGTCCCTCGGGCCGCCCGCCGACTCGCCGGACGTCGGTCGCCCGCCGGTCGCGGTCGTCGTCGTGCCGCATGCGCTCCCAGGTATCCCGGTCCCGGCGCTCGTCTCGGAGGCCCTTCATCATTCCTCACCTTGCCCGGCCGTGCCTGTCTGACGATTCCAGCCTGTGACCGGGGCACTGAGAGGAGGCTGAGAGCCGAACCGATCCTCAGGGTCCTCTCAGTAAACAGCCGCGGTCCGGAGCTACGGTGGACGGAGAGAGAGGCTGCCATGCGGATGCTGATCATCGAGGACGAGCAAGCACTCGCCGAGGCGATCGCCGACGGACTTGCCGCGGAGGGCTTCGTCGCAGACGTCGCACACGACGGCGCGGACGGACTGTGGCGGGCTCTCCACGAGCCCTACGACGTCATCGGGCTGGACATCATGCTGCCCTCCATGTCGGGGTACGAGGTCCTGAAACGGCTGCGGACGGCCAGGGTCTGGACGCCGGTGCTGATGCTCACGGCGAAGGACGGGGAATACGACGAGGCGGACGCCCTCGACCTCGGCGCCGACGACTACCTGAGGAAGCCGTTCTCCTACGTGGTGCTCGTCGCCCACCTGAGGGCCCTGCTGCGCCGCGGAGCACCCGCCCGGCCCGCCGTGCTCACCGCCGGCGACCTCAGCCTGGATCCCGCGCGCCACCGCTGCCGCCGTGGGTACCGTGACATCGACCTGACGGCACGGGAGTTCACACTCCTGGAGTACCTGCTCAGGCACCCCGACGAGGTGATCAGCAAGACGGACATCCTCTCCCACGTGTGGGACGAGCACTTCGACGGCGACACCAACATCGTCGAGGTGTACGTCGGCTACCTCCGGCGCAAGATCGACACCCCGTTCGACCGCCGGACCATCGAGACCGTCCGCGGTGCCGGCTACCGGCTGCGCAGTGGCGCGAGGTGACGGATGTCCGCCGTCGTTCGGTCCTGGTGGGCCTGCCGGTCGTTGCGGCTGCGGCTGACCGCCGCCGCGGCCGTGGTCATGACGGCCGGGCTGGCCGGAGCCGCCGTGCTGCTCGTCGTCTGGCTGCACGCCAGCCTGATCAGCGGTCTCGATCAGACCGCCCTGCAGCGCGCCCAGGTCGTGGCATCGTACGAGGACAGCGACCGGATTCCCGCGGAGGTGCCCCTCACCGACCACGGGGAAGTCGCCGTACAGGTCGTCGACGCAGGGGGAAAGGTGAGCTCCAGTTCGGCCAATCTGCGCGGCCGGCCGCGGGCTTTCACTTTCCCGGCGAGCGAGTCCAGCATTCCGCGGGCCCACACCGTCCACGACATTCCCGTGGGGGGCAGCGGGACGTGGCGTGCCGTCGGTGTCCCCGCGGGCACGGCCCGCAATCCCCTGACCGTGTACGTGGCCGTGCCCACCGAAAGCGTCGACCATGGTCTGACCCAGCTCGCCGCCGGTCTGGCCACCGGCGTGCCGGCGGTCGTCGCCCTGCTCACCGGTGTCGTGTGGCTGCTCACGGGGCGCGCGCTGCGCCCCGTGGACGCCATGCGTGCCCAGACCGCGGAGATCACCGCGTCCGACCTGAGCCGCCGCGTCGACGTACCGCCCGCCGACGACGCGCTCGGCCGGCTGGCCAAGACCTTCAACGACCTGCTGGCCCGTCTGGACACAGCGACCCAACGGCGGCGAAGGTTCATCGCGGACGCCGCCCACGAACTGCGCACCCCCCTCAGCACCCTGCACACCCGCCTTGAAGTCGCCGCCCATCACCCCGGCTCCGCCGACTGGCAGACCCTCGCCCCCGGCCTGCTCCGGGAGACCGAACGGCTCGCCCGGCTCGTCGACGACCTGCTCCAACTCGCGCGACTCGACGCCCGGCCCCGGCTGCGCACCCGTCCCGTCGACCTGGACGAGATCGTCTTCACCGAGGTGCGCCAGGCCCGCCGCCGCACCCGGCTCGTCATCGACCAGCACGCCGTCGGCGCGGCACGTGTGGAGGGCGACGAGGACGCCCTCGCCCGTGTCGTACGGAATCTGCTGGACAACGCCCTGCGCCACGCCACCACCCGTATCGACGTCAGCCTCCGCATCCTCGACGGCACCGCCCGGCTGGTCGTCGCCGACGACGGCCCCGGCATCCCCGAGGCCGACCGGGAGCGCGTCTTCGGACGCTTCACCCGCCTGGACGACGCCCGCGCCCGGTACACCGGTGGCAGCGGCCTCGGCCTCGCCATCGTCCGTGACACCGTCACGGCCCACCACGGCAGCACCCGCATCGAGGACAACCGACCCGGCGCCCGGCTGGTCGTCCTGCTGCCGGCGGAGGACCGGTGATCGCCGTCGGGGCGGTGCACTTCGATGCGGCCGGTGCGGGCGAGTCCGTGCTGGAACAGCGTGGGGACAGTTCAGGCTTCACACGGCGCGGAGCGACCAGCCCCTGGTGTGGCCCGCGGCGATGGGGATCCGGGATCCCACATCCCTCCCCGGGGTCAGCCGACGTAGGCCCCGCTCGCCGTCAGCCGCAGCGCCGTGTCGATCAGCGGCACATGGCTGAACGCCTGCGGGAAGTTCCCCACCTGTCGTTGCAGCCGCGGATCCCATTCCTCCGCGAGCAGCCCCAGGTCGTTGCGGAGCGAGAGCAGCCGTTCGAAGAGCTGGCGTGCCTCGTCGACCCGTCCGATCATCGCCAGGTCGTCGGCCAGCCAGAACGAGCACACCTGGAACGCGCCCTCGTCGCCCTCCAGGCCGTCGACGCCCGCGTCCTCGCCCTTGGTGGGGTAGTGCAGCGCAGGATTCGGTATGGCACCGCGTGGCTGGGATGCCGCACTGCTGTACGCCTGCACGCTCACCGCCCCCGCCACCGCCTTCTGCTTCGACAGGGCGCTCGCAGACGTCCTCGACACCGATGCGGGCCGCCATGCACAACTCATCGTCGCGGCCGACCTCCTCCAATCTGCCTCACGCGGAGACCACGCCGAGCTCATCGGACCGCTCCGGGAACTGATTGCGGCGCTGCCCTGGCGCGTGCTTGCCGCCCGATTCGAGGCCGTTGAAGAGCCCATAGGCGGCGTGACCGGTGCCTCCCAGCTCGTCGTCCGCGACCACGTGGGGCGCAGCATCGTGAACGCGACGGCGAACGCGGCGACGAGGAAGCCCGCGACTACGGTGAAGTCCAGGTGGTAGCCGCCCGTCAGTGCCCTGGCCCGGTTCTCTCCGTTCGTGAGCAGTCCCTGGGTGCGGGAGGCCGCCAGCGTGGACAGCAGGGCGACGCCCACCGCCATACCGATCTGCTGGGTGGTGTTGCACAGCCCGGACGCGAGCCCAGTGTCATCGGCCTTCGCATCGGACATGCCGAGCGTGGTCAGCGCCGGGAGGGCGAGGCCGAAACCGGCCCCGAGGAGCATCACCGGGAGCAGATCGGTGAGTTAGTGCGCGTGTACGGGCACGCGGGCGAGCAGTCCGAGGACCCCGACCAGCATGACGAGCCCGGTCAGCAGGACCCGGCGTTCACCGAAGCGCGCATTGAGGCGGGCCGAGACCCCCAGGGATACCGCGCCGATCGCCACGGCTGCCGGAAGCATCGCGAGTCCGGTCCGTGCGGAGCCGTAACCGAGGACCTTCTGCAGGTACAGGGCGACCAGGATCTGGAACGAGAACAGCGCCGCGACCATGAGCAGTTGGACCAGATTGGCCCCCGCGACCGTACGCGATCGCAGGATGCGCAGTGGTATGAGCGGGGTTCCGGCCGTGGCCCGGCGGGCGACGAATGCGCCGAGCAGGACGGCGGCGAGGGCGCCCAACCCGAGCGTGTGCGCGGAGGAACGTGTGACATTTCAGGGCTCGACCTCCAGGAACCGTCGGCGTCGGGGCCCGCGGTACAGCAGCGCCGTCCAGCCCAGCTGCCCCAGCGCGGCCGCGCACCGGGCCAGTTCCGCCTCCTCCTCGTGCGCAGCCCCGCTGCCGGGCGGACCGAGCCACTCCACCCGTACGGTGCCGGGCGTCCCGCCCTCCTGCACGCGGTACCCGGAAGCGACCCGCTGCCCGGACGCATCAACGGCCGATGAGGGCACACCGGCCGCCTCCAGCGCCAGCGCGACCGCCCGCACGGTCCGATGGAGCTCCCACTGAGCCGGTACGGTCTCCGGATCCGCCCGCCCGGTGTTGGTCAGTCGCCGGATCTGCAGCAGCCCCTCCCACGCCGTCCGCACCGACGCGGCACGCTTCTCCGCCGGCCCCGGGGCCAAAGGGCCGTCCCCGGTAGCCGGTTCGAAACCGGTGTCGTGCTCGCTGACCATCCGCGTCCCCTTTACCCGTCCCGCACTCCTGCCAGTGTGCGTCGCCCCACTGACAAGGGCCCCGGACCACCCATCCGACCGGCGACGACACCCAGGAGCTACGCCGAAACGCCCGGCCCGGCGCCGAGAACCTTTCCGGGATTCAGGATCCCGTGCGGATCCAGCGCCGCCTTCACCGCGTGATGCATGCCGAGCACCGCGGGCCCCGGTTCCTTGTTCATGCCGCGCATCTTCAGCAGCCCCAGCGGGCCTCGAAGACCATGCCGACGTACGCCTCCCGACGCTCCCCGAGCACGGTGGCGCCACGGTTCTCCGGGCTCCAACACCCCATCGCTGGAGGGTCGCTGAGCTGCGCGTACACCATAGAGGGAGCAGCGGCGATCACGACGCTGTCCGACACGGACATGGTGCGGGACATGGCAGCTCTCCTGTCCACGGACGGCGAAGCGAAGGGATGCGGACGGGCGTCGCGAACGGATCACGTCCGTGGTTCGTTGCACAGTGTGGCGTACCCGGAAGAACATTTGACGACCGGACCGAGGAGCCCCGTACATGCCCAGCCGTACCGACACCGGCCGCAACGACCCCAGCCGCACCCACCTGATCGAGCGGCTCATGGAACGGTTCCCGCACGTGCCGCGGGAAGCCGTCATCAAGGAGGACCTGCTCCGCGGCGGCGTCGCGTTCGACGAGTCCGCGCTCAGTGACAACGAGGACGGCAACGTCAAGCCGAAGTCGTACTTCATCTTCTCCTTCGACCACGGCACCCTGCCGGAGCTGGGAGCGGCCGCACTGCGACGCCCGCCGGAGGAGATCGTGCTCACCGGAGGCCCGTACGAGCTGCGCCGCACGGTTGTTTCAGTACGGGTGAACCCGGCATCGCCCTACCGCGTCGCGGCCGACGAGGACGGCGTCCTGGGGCTGTACCTGGACGGCAGGCGGATCTCGGACGTGGGCCTGCCGCCGATGCCGGACTACTACCGGCACACGCTCGCCAACGGCAAGTCGGTGATGGAGGTCGCGCCCACCATCCAGTGGGGCTACCTCGTCTATCTGACGGTCTTCCGCGTCTGCCAGTACTTCGGTGCCAAGGAGGAGTGCCAGTACTGCGACATCAACCACAACTGGCGCCAGCACAAGGCGGCGGGGCGTCCCTACACCGGGGTCAAGCCGGTCGAGGAGGTGCTGGAAGCACTCGCCATCATCGACCGCTACGACACCGCGAAGACCTCCACCGCCTACACCCTGACCGGCGGCGCCATCACCTCCCACATCGGGGGGCGCGACGAAGCAGACTTCTACGGGCAGTACGCCAAGGCGATCGAGGACGCCTTCCCCGGCCGCTGGATCGGCAAGGTCGTCGCGCAGGCACTGCCGAAAGCCGATGTCCAGCGCTTCCACGACTACGGCGTCCAGATCTACCACCCCAACTACGAAGTGTGGGACCGTCGGCTGTTCGAGCTGTACTGCCCCGGCAAGGAGCGCTACGTGGGCCGCGACGAGTGGCACCGCCGGATCCTGGACTCCGCCGAGGTCTTCGGCGCCAGCAACGTCATTCCCAACTTCGTGGCGGGCGTGGAGATGGCCGAGCCGTTCGGCTTCACGACCGTCGACGAGGCCATCGACTCGACCACCGAGGGCCTGCGGTTCTTCATGTCGCACGGCATCACCCCGCGCTTCACGACGTGGTGCCCGGAGCCCACCACGCCCCTGGGAAAGACCAACCCGGACGGTGCGCCACTGGAGTACCACATCCGGCTGCTGGACGCGTACCGCTCGACGATGGAGGAGTACGGGCTCAGTTCGCCGCCCGGTTACGGCCCGCCCGGACCCGGTCGCGCCGTGTTCTCCGTCAGCTCGTTCATGGACAGCTTCCCGGCCGCACCGGACGACGCACGGTAGTCAGTCGTCGGACAGCCCATGCGTCGGCCGCGAGTTCACAGGTCAGCCGCAGCACGGGCTTCGACAACTGAGCGCGAGCCACAGGACCGACGAGGGGCGGGTCCGGGCGGAAATCCGACCGGAACCCGCCCCGTCGCCGATGGACGGAGCTGCGCGCCGATCGGGTCAGGCGCGCCACTCCGCCGTACGCTCCGGGGACGCCTCGGCCAGCGCCTTCGCGATGATCTCGACATCGCCCTGGTTGCCGTAGACGGGCGTGCCGGGCTGCTGGCGCCACGACTCGTCCAGACCGCCCGCGTCCACCGTGTCGAAGCCCAGCTCGTCGATGAGGTCGCGCACGGTCTGCTTGGCGGCCGCGTCGTCACCGGCGACCGGCAGGGCCTGACGGCCGGGGCTGCCCTTCGGGAGCGGCTTGGCGAGGATGTCCTCCGCGTACGTCCCGTTGAACGCCTTGATCACCGGGTGACCGATCTGCTCCTCGGTCCACCTGCTCTCCGGCAGGCCGTCCTCGATGGCGGCGATACGGCCGTCGCGCTGCTGCGGGTAGTAGTTGCCGGTGTCGATGACGACCACACCCTCCGCAGCCCCGTCGAGGAACCCTGCGGGCAGGCCGGGGACGGCCTTGACCGGGATGGTGACGACGACGACGCGCGCCCCTCGTGCCGCCTCCGACACGGTGACCGGGGTGGCTCCGGTCTCCTCGGCGAGCGCCGTGAGCGTCTGCGGGCCACGGGAGTTGGCGACGGACACCTCGTGGCCGAGTGCGGTGAGACGCCGGGTCAGGTTGCCGCCGATGTTGCCCGCTCCGATGATGCCGATCTTCATGAATCCGACCTTCCGATGGTGCCTGCGATGTGCAATGCCGTCTTGTCCCTTCACCAACTCGTCGATGCGGAGACCTATTCCGGGTGGCCGGAAGAACGTTCCTCCTGGGGAGGGACGGATGGGAACCGGGGACTGCGGGCACGTACAGAAAGAGAAGCGGAACCACAGAGCCCACTTGAAGGCGGTGCCCATGCTGCATGGCGTCGATGTCAGCTCGTATCAGTCGTCCTTCAACACGGACGGACTGGACTTCGTTTTCATCAAGGCCACCGAGGGCCGTTCGTACGTCAACCCGCACCTGTCCGCACAGGTCAAGCGAGCCAGGGACGCACAATGCGTGGTCGGCTTCTATCACTTCCTGTGGCCGGGAAACCTCACCGCGCAGGCAGAGTACTTCGTGAGCAAGGCCCCGGAGAAGGCGGGCGATCTGCTCGCCGTGGACTGGGAAGTGACCGGTGACGGAACACGGGCGAGCGATGCCGAGAAGGACCGCTTCATCCGCGAGGTCAAGCGCCTGAGGCCGCACCACCGGGTTCTGCTCTACTGCAACCGGCACTTCTGGCTGAACTACGACACCACGTCGTATGCCGGTGACGGTCTCTGGATCGCCGACTACGTGACCGCCGGCCAACCCCGTATCAACGCGACCTGGTGCATCCATCAGTACGCCGACCACCCGCTCGACAAGGACGTGGCCGCCTTCGCCTCACGCAGCGCCATGCGCACGTGGGCGCGACCATGACCGCTGCCTGCCTCAACGGCGTGCCGCGCCCATGACGGGCTGCGATCGCCGGACAAGCGCATACCGGACATTCGGAATACTCTGTTCCGAGGCTTCTGCCACTGAATGAGGCGCATGGTCCGTATCCGGCGCGGTGACATCGGTCCGACGCGCCAGCCCGAAGCGGAGGAGTGTCCATGAAAGCCGCTGTTGTCCGCGGCTTCGCCGAACCCCTCGTCGTCGAGGAGCGGCCGGTACCGACCCGGCCGGGCACCAGGTTCTGGTGCGGATGGAGACCTCCGGTCTGTGCCACACCGACATTCATGCCGCGCAGGGCGACTGGCCGGTCAAGCCGAGCCCGCCGTTCGTGCCCGGACACGAGGGCATCGCCATTGTCCAGGCCGCCGGTGACCACGTCACCCGCCTGAGGGTGGGGGACCGGGTGGCCATCCCCTGGCTCGGCGAGGCGTGCGGACATTGCGACCATGGTGTCTCGGGCTGGGAGACACTCTGCCTGCAAGCAGCAGAACAGCGGCTAATCCGTCGACGGGAGCCACACCGAGTACGCACCGGCGCACGGCAGCTATGCGGTGCCCGTTCCCGACGGGATCGACCCGCTCGATCCGGCGCCCCTGACCTGCGCGGGCGTCACCACCTACGAGGCGGTCAAGCTGTCCGGCGTACGCCCGGGCACCCGCGCCCTCGTCTCCGGCATCGGCGCGCCTCGGCCACCTCGCCCTGCAGTACGCGCGGATCTTCGGGGCGGAGACCATCGCCGTCGACGACCTGGCGGTCGCAGGCCTGGTGGACCGCGCCCGCGACGCCGGCGACCGGCGCCGCGTCACCGTCACACCGACACCGGCGGGCCGATCCGTGCTCGCAGAGATCCAGTCGGACACCCGAAACGTGCAGGAAGAGCTTCTGGCGCCGCTGACCGAAGACGAACGCACGCAGCTGGAAGACCTGTTGAGGCGCGTCTACGTGCACCGCAACCATGAAGAGGACGGACAACGGCCAAGTCGTTGACCGAATCCAGGGTTCCGGTGCGGCAGACTTCTACAGTGACCACAGCAGCTCAACCGCCCCGCGACCGTGCGCTCGGGCGCGGCATCACCCCCCTCATCCCGCAGGCTGCGAGCGTGACCCCGGCGGAGCAGGCGGCCGCGGTACTGGCAGGAATGCGGAGTGTTCCGGTGCGCATCGGGGTCCTCCAGGCGGCCGTTGTGCTCCTGGAGGAGCGTGTGCGTACGACAGGGGACGACACGGAGCGTCGGGCGGCGGCCACGACCGTGGCCATGCTCCGCGGTGCGATCGCCCAAGCGGGCTGAACCGCCACCGCAGCGAGAATGCGCCGCTTGAAGTCCGGCCGCGGATGCAGGGCGACAATCTCCGCCCGGTCGGCCTTCGCGATGTCCTCGTAGCCGATACCGAGCACGTCGTATTCGACCCCGGTCGTCACCAGGGATACTTCCACCTCCATGAACTGCGGGATGCCAGGCGTCGTGTGCAGCGCAATGGCGGTCCACACGCGCCGGATGCTGTCCTCCGGCACATGGTGCGACTGGAGGAATCGCCGGGCCTCGTCCGCGCTGTCCACCTCGAACCGCCGGCCGCTCCCGTGGAAGCGTTCGCCGAGCCCGAGGTCGTGGAAGAGAGCGCCGATGCAGAGGAGTTCGGGGTCGAACCTCAGATCGCGACGGCGTCCCTGCAGGGCGCCGAACCAGAAGACGCGCTGTGAGTGGTGGTAGACGAGCTCACTCGTGGTGTCCCGGACCAGCTGGTCCGCTTCCCGCGCGATTCCGGACCCTGGCGACTGCTGCGCAACTCTCGTGCAGTGCCACCCCCATCCCTGGCCCTCCCATGAGCAGCACGGACCTGTGCTGAAAAGGAGATCCGTGCAGGGCACTGCGTCACGTGTCCTGCACGTGCCATCGACAGTGGGCGTATTAGCGTGGCAGCGATGGGGGTGGCCGTTCTACCAGGGAGATGCACCGATGACCACGCTCGTCGCGGTGAATGTCGGGATGCCCCGGGATGTTCCCTGGAAGGGCCGAGAGACGCATACGGGCGTATGGAAGCATCCAGTCATGGGCCCGCGGATGGTCAGGAAGCTGAACATCGACGGAGACGGCCAGGGCGACCTCGCCGGTCACGGCGGGCCGTACCGGGCAGTGCTGGTGTACCAGGTGGACTCCTATCGGTACTGGCAGGACCACCTGCACCGCAACGATTTCACTCATGGCCAGTTCGGTGAGAACTTCACCGTGGACGGCCTGCCCGACGACGAGGTGTGCATCGGCGACCAGTACCGCATCGGCGATGCGTTGTTCGAAGTCACGCAGCCCCGGGTGACGTGCTATCGCGTAGGTCTTCGCATGGACGAACCACGGATGCCGGCCCTGCTGGTTGCCCATGGACGCCCCGGCTTCTATCTGAAGGTGCTGGCCGAGGGGGTCGTCCAGGCCGGAGACGAGATCGTCAAAGTCTCCACGGGGCCGGAAGCCATGACCGTCGCGGAGATCGACGCTGTCCTCTACAGACCCGGGCGTTCGCGCTCCCAGGTGGAGCGGGCGCTCCGCATTCCCGCGCTCAGCCCCGGCTGGAAGACGTCCATGCAGTCGCTCTTGGACGACTACGACTCGAAGGGCTGGTCAACAGGCAATACGGGAGGCAATACGGGCCTGACTGCCGCCGCAAGCAGCCCGCCGCCGGCCTGGCCGGGCTTCCGTCCCCTGGCGGTCACGCACATCGCCCCCGAGAGCAGGAGTATCTTTTCCCTCACTCTCGCCGCCACCGACGGCAGTCCGCTTCCACCAGCACTGCCAGGCCAGTTCGTCACGGTCAAGATGCGTCCCGACCCGCAGGGCGCGCCGGTTATTCGCAGCTACTCCCTGTCCGGGCGCCCGGGGGACGCTCACTACCGGATCAGCGTCAAGCAGGAACCCCATGGCGTGGGCAGCAGCTATTTGCATCAACACGTCGTGGTCGACGACGTCCTTGATGTGGCTGCCCCGCGAGGCACGTTCACCCTCGACAACAACGAGGCAGCCATCGTGCTGGTCTCCGCCGGCGTCGGGGCCACCCCGGTGCTCGCCATGCTCCATGCGCTGGCCGACAAGCGTGATCCCCGCGCGGTGTGGTGGGTGCACGGAGCTCGGGACGGCGCCGAGCATCCTTTCGCCGACGAGGTGCGCACACTGCTGTCACGCCTGCCGACCGGCCGACGGCATGTCTCGTACAGCCGCCCACGCGACGACGACCGTCTCGGCGACGACTACACCTCCACCGGTCGGCTCACCGCCCAGCTTCTCGAGGACCTTGGAATTCCGGAGGACGCCAACGCCTACATCTGCGGTCCGGTGGCGTTCATGGACGACATGACACAAGCACTGGTGGACTGCGGCCTGGCCCCTGGGCGGATCCACACAGAGACCTTTGGATCCGTGACTGCGATGACGCCCGGAGTGGTTCCGACCGATGCGCCGGCTCCTCATCTGCCCGCCCATCCGCTCGGACCGGGTACTGGCCCCTCCGTCACTTTCGCCCGCAGCAGCCTGACCGTTCCCTGGGACCCCGGTTACGGCACACTCCTGGAACTCGCCGAGGCATGCGACGTCCCAGTGCGGTGGTCGTGCCGTACCGGTGTCTGTCACACCTGCGAGACTGCAGTCGTCTCCGGCGGTGTCGACTACTCTCCTGACCCCATCGACCTGCCGGCCGAGGGCAACGCGCTCATCTGCTGCTCACAACCACCCGCGGATCTCATCCTCGATCTGTGACTCCCTCTCCTGCGGCCGCGGTTGCTTCACCGTTGCGGGCCACCTGCGCGTCGGCACCGATCAGGGCGTGGGGCATGTCGGCCCGCACCCTGGCAGATATCGACCGGGTGAGCGGGTCCTCCTCACGTCGGCTGCGTGTATGCCGTGTACGACCCGCTCACCGAGACCTGCACGATTGCCCGGGCCGACCACCCCGCCCCGGTCGTCGTCCGCCCCGACGGCACCGTCGACCACCCCGACACGCCGGCCGGGCCATGGCTGGGCAGCACCGACGTGCCGACGGCGAAGGCAGCGGCTGCAGGGACGAACCCGGCCAGCAGTGTGAGTGAGCCGAGCAGCGCGACGACGTCACGCCGGTTGCCGACCAGCATGCCCGCCAGCACGATCAAGAAGGTCACATTCGAGACCGCGGCCGCGGTGGGGTGCCGCGCTTGTGCGCTGAGTGCCGCGTAGCGGCGCAGCAGCAGGCCGATGACGAACGGAACGAGCTTGCAGGAGTGCCACAGTCTGTACCAGCGCCCCCACGTCGAGGGAGATGCCTTTGCCGACCTTGGCGGCGGTGAGGATGCCGTTGACGGTCGGGGCGAAGGTGAGGCTGCCGATGGCGGCAAGCAGCACCTGCACGGCCCCCGGCTGCGACGACGTCGCTTTTTTTGCACCATGGCCGGCTTCGCGCCGAATGGGCCGCCCGGGGAGGAGGCGACCAGCACGAGCGCGATGAACGACGTGGTGGGCAGGCCGAACAGGACACCGATGCCCCAACCGAGCAGTGGGATGGCCACCATGTTGGCGATCAGGGACAGCGTCAGCAGTGGGACGTCGGTGAGAACGCCCCGCAGTGCCGCAACGGTGGCCCCCAGGCCGGCGGTGAACATGATGGCCGCGATGAAGATCACGGTGACGGCGTTGAACAGCAGGTGCAGGGTGCCCATGAGGCATGTCACCTCGGGCGGCGGAGCGCCTCGGAGCGGTGCCACCGTGCGCGTGACCGCAGTGTCAGTCCTGGAGATTGCCGAGCCAGCGCAGGGCGTTGAGGCCCGGCAGGAAGCAGTACTCGCCGCCGCGGGTAACGACGAACCGCGGCAGTGGGGACAGGCGTCGTCGCACCGGCCGCCGGGGAATGGTGTAGCCGGTCACGCCGTCGTGGGATCCCGTGACGGGGTCGCCGGCGTTGCCCCCGCCGAAGAAGACACTGTCGTTCATCCACTCGGACTGCACGAATTCGAACTGACGCCCGAGGTGGGCCCCGATGAACGCGAACATCAGGCCGCGGTCGGCCCCGTCGTCTTCCAGCACTCCTTCAGGCAGCGGCGGACCGTAGGCGGCGCCGCGTCTGATCATGCGGTGGAGTCGTACTTCGCCCGCCACCGACGCGTCGCGGGGGTTGGCCCGCCGGATGTGGCAGCCGCTGGGCGTGGTGAAGCCCACCGGATCGTCCCGCTCGTACAGGAAGGTGTTGCGGCGCTGCGGGTCGGCGCCGAGAGCGGGGTCGTCGTGCTGCGGACTGAGCGCCAACGGTGCACCGCTGCGCCAGCGTCCCATGATCTTGGCTGCCAGCAGTTCCTCGTCCTCGGGGCCGGTGGCGTTGTCCCGCAGATAGCACCGGAAGAGGGCGACCCGCTGGTGGAGTTTGCGGAAGACCGCGTAGCTGCCGTTGCGTCCCAGTACCTCCGGCTGCAGCGTGTGGATGCCGCCGATCTCGTCCCGGTAGCCGAGCACGAACTCGCCGGCCTTCAACGGCACCTCCAGTTGGTTCGACCCGGCGATGCCGCTGCCCTCGACGGCAGGATGGCTGACGCCGTCGCAGTAGCCGAAATGCTCGGTCCCAGTGGGCAGCGCGTAGCAGTCCTGCCGCCAGATCGCGGTCACCCCGGGGAGCCGGTCGTAAGCGGGGCGGGCTCGATCGAGGGCCTCCTCCAACCGCGTGGTATCGGGTGCGACCGCCGTGAGCACGACATGGACATCCGGCGTGCCCAGCGGCGCTTCCCAGTGCTCGGGGCCGCTCTGGCCGACATCACCCAGCGCCTCGGCGCGGGCTGCCATCCCCTGGCGGAACTCCCAGGCGAACGTGTCCACCGATGCGCGCGGCACACCCAGCGCCTTCAGCCCGTGAGTGGTGACCGCGACACTCACCCACGTCTCCCCCAGGGGGCTGACCGAGGCGGCGGCGGAAGTCACCACCGCGCTCGCGCGCCGCATCAGCTCCCGTCCATGCGCCCGGTCATCGATACGGAACACCACATAGGTCGCCGCGTAGGGCGTAGGGCGAGGGCTGAGGACCCCGCGCTGAATGTCGTCGAGCTCCAGTGCGGCTCGCGCGTTCGTGCTCACACTCGCGCCTCCTTGCGTCACTACTTCGTGACGAGGTTCCGCCAGAAATTCCGCAGGCTCTCGTCGCCGCCGAACAACGAACTGAAAATCGTGGAGTCCGCCAGCAGCACATCGCCGGCCCGCTCACCGCTCGGCGGCATCCACAGGAACATGTTGAACTCGGTGTTGCCTGCCTCGATGAACGGATGCGGCCTGGAGGTGTCGATCGGCTGCCGGGCCAGCAGATGAATGACATCCGGCTCGTCGCTCGTCACGGCGTAATGCGGAAGGTGCTGGTGGAAGTTGAAGTTCGTCACCCCGTCCAGCCAGCCTCTCGTATCCGCATCCCGGACCGGGGAGAACGGGGCGATTCGGTTCGGCCCTTGCACGGCGGGACGCAGTCCGTAGCGGTTCTCGACGGGTACCCCGAGGCCCTGCATCAAGCCCCGGACATAGGTGGCGAACCGCTGCTGGCGGGGAACCAAAGGATCGCCGTGATGGCGGTATTCGATCTCCCGCACTGTCAGATCGTCCGATGCCCCGACGTCATGGTGAGGTCCCAGGACCAGACGGGCGTCCTCCCGTCCAAGGAAAGCGCGCAGTGCCTCGACCTCCCCGGGTCCGGGCTCTTGTCCTGTGATCATGTGATCCAGCCCGAACACGAACAAGGTGTCGGTGTCCGCCAGTACCCGCTCGTCGAGCGGGGTATGGAAACCGGCCTGGTCGATGCGTTGGTATACGGGGACGGGATGTCCGGTGGTCTCCTCGACGAACTGCTGGAACGGCACCCAGGCCCAGAAGAACAACTCCAGTGAGCCGGCGATGCCTTGCTGGAACTGCAACGGCTCGGACCACTTCGGGTCCTCGTAGGCGGGCCAGGTCACCCGCCGGACCTCGGTCATGGTGGAGAACCGGTTGTCCAGCTCGGCAGGGTTCCTGCCCGCCTCCGCTGGATAGCTCCACGAGACGTAGATGCTCACCCGTCGCCGACCAGGGGTGTGTTCACGCGGGATGTGGTTCTGATTGTAGGTGCGTGCGGTCGTGACCTCGTTCATCTGGTCTCCGATCCACAGTGGGACGAGCGTGCGGCAGCCGCTCTCACTGCAGTTGGTCGAGCATCTCCGACAGCGCGCTCTTGATCCGCAGAGCCTTCTTGATCTCGTCGGCCGTGACGAACGGATATTCGCCGTACTCGATGAAGCTCGGGCAGTGGTGTTCACGCACGAACCTGACGAACGCCTCGGGGTTGGTCTTCCAGTCCTCGGGAAATCCTTCGAGGTTCTCGAAAGCCGTGCTCACCCCCGCCTTGCTGAAAAGGGCGACGGCGTCCTCGGTGTACTTGTCGAAGTCGGTGTCGAAGATCCCCTGATACATGAAACGAGTATCATCGTCGAAGAGTACCCAGCGCAGGTAGTGCAGTTTCAGCGGCGCCAGAAGATACGGATCCCGCTCCAGCGCCTTGGCCAGGGTGTTGCCGTGCTCACGGATTGCCTCGGCTCGGCCCGGCTTGACCCTCGCGACGATGGTGAACCCGTAACACGCCGGTGTCTTCGGAAAAACGGGGCCGTACTTCCCCTGCTCGAGATGGCCCGTCTCCTTGGGGATGACAGTCGCCTGCGGCTTGATCTCCATATCTGCTCCCTCCCGCCACCTACCGGCCGGGAACAACTCCCCTCATCGTGCCACGCAGCCACTCCATCCGCCTCATGAACAGCACCGTCGTGATCAGGAGCCTCGCGTGCGGGCAACACCGTCAGCAGCCTGGCCGGATCGGGCCTCGCGGATCTGGGTACGGTGCCCCTTGGCCGATTGGGACGACAGGTCGTATTTCGCGAGTTCATCTGCGGGCAGCTTCACGAGGTCGGCCACGTGGTCGACAGCAGCCCGCGGGAACTCCTCGCCGAACTGGGAGAAACGGCCCTCCAGCTCGAAGAACTTCAGCATCGGCACGAAGCCGAACCGAGTCGTCCTGACTTGTTCGCGGCCAAGTCCCAGTCATCGCCCACCGGCGTCCAGCACGCCACGACCTTCTCCGGTGACCACTCCCGGCGCATGTCTGCTCTCCCGCCCTTCGCCGTTCGGTCGGGCGGCCTGGCGAAGCGGTCGACTACGAGGAATCGCCAGAACGCGGCGGCCGCTTTGCATCTGGGGTCAGAGACAGGCGTCCGGGGCCGAGAATGAACGCCGGGTTCTGATCGGTGGATTCCCGGACTCCGCCTTCGGCGGACTGCACACCGACCTGGTCCGCCCTTGCGAGTCACCCGGGCGAGCAGGAGGGCGGGCGGGCGCGAACCTGAAATCCGTTCACCTGGTCCTGAACTCGCGCCGCCCCTGTTTACCGGGGGACGATCGGCGGTAGCGAGTCTCCCGCAGGCGGCGTACGACCTGTGCAGGATCCCCCGCGGCCGGCGCGGGTGCGGGGCCGGGACCTTCGGCGCAGCTTCTGTCCCGTGTGCCGACACCACCCGGCGACAGCGGCCGGGGCGGATCGGCCGTCAGCGACAACGTGATCCACTCAGCGTGCGGGCTATGTGATCGTGATCGCTTGTACGGGGCAGGCGCGGGCCGCCTCCCCGACCAGGGGGCCGGCGGCGGCGTCCTCGTGGTCCGGCAGCAGTTTGCTGAAACCGTCGTCGTCCTGGGTGAAGACCTTCGGTGCGGCAAGCACGCACTGTCCGGCACCGATGCATACATCCGTGTCGATACTGATCCGCATCACAACAGGGTCCTTTCCGTTCGGATTTCGGTCACCACGCCACCGGCAGTTCAACCATGCCTTGGATAGTGTCACCCGGTTTGAACGGGATATCGTCGGCGGCTACCGCGAGCCGTAGTCCCGGAAGACGGTCGAAGAGCGTACGCAGCGCGATCTCCATTTCGGCCCGCGCCAGATTCTGGCCGAGGCATTGATGGATACCGAAGCCGAAGGCGACGTGGTTGTGCGAATTCCGTCCGAGGTCCAGTTCGTCCGGCGAGGGATATGCGGCCTCGTCCCGGTTGATCACGGACGTGGACAGGATGACGCCGTCCCCGGTCCGGATTGTCACCCCGCCCACTTCGATGTCCTGGGTAGCCACCCGTGACATTCCGTCGGCGATGGAGAGGAAGCGGAGCAGTTCCTCGACGGCAGTAGGCATCAAGTCCGTGGAGGCGCGCACCCGGGCCAACTGGTCGGGATGCTGCAGCAGAGTGAAGGTACCGAGCGAGATCATGTTCGCGGTCGTCTCGTGACCGGCCACGAGCAGGATTTCGGCCAGTCGGACCAGTTCGTCGTGGTTGACGGCCCCGGTGTCGAGCTGTTGGGTGATGAGCTCGTCGAGCAACCCTTCGCCGGGGGCGGACCGTTTGCGTTGGATCAGGGCTCGGAAGTAGTCGTCGAGTGCGTCCCGTGCGGCCTCGATATCGCTGGCTGCAGGGCCGCGCAGCAGCCTGCGCGACTGCGACTCGAAGAACTCGTGGTCGGCGTAGGGCACCCCGAGAAGCGCACAAATGACCATGGACGGAACGGGCAGCGCGAAGGCACTGACCAGATCGGTCGGCGGGCCCTGCTCGATGATCGCGTCCAGCAGTCTGTCCACGGTCTCCTGGATCCGCGGCCGCAGGGCCGCTGTGCGTTTGACCGTAAAGCTCGGAATCAGCATCCGTCGTTGAGCGTTGTGCTCGGGGTCGTCGAGGCCGACCAGTTCGACGCGTCGCGAAGTGGTCGCTGCCACCCGCTCAGTGACCACGGGAAACGCAGGGTTCTCCCGGTCGGCCGACAGCCGCGGGTCGACCAGCAACGCACGCGCCTCCGCATGCCCGGTCACGAGCCACACGGTGCGGCCGTCGAAAAGCCGGGCGGGGGACACCGGCTGTGGTCCCCGGTGCGCAGGCCGGTACCCCGTCGGCGGGTGGTAGGGGCAGGTTCGGTCCTGCGGAAAGGAAATGGTCTCAGTGTCTTCCATGGCGGACCTCGCAAACAGGGTGGGGGATTCCTGCCGGCCTCTCCCCACTGGATTCCTCAGGCACCCAAATGGTCTAGTGAGTGTTCGGCCAACTCGCCGTGGACCGTTGATTCCAGCTGCTGCCTCGCCCGGGCGCTGTGAGCCACCGAGGTGATGCGCCCGGGTTTCCGTACGTAGTTGGGCACGCGCCGCATACGGAGTGCGTGCCTATGGACCCATGAATCAGGACTGCAGCGAGAATGGGGCGACGAGGTCGGCCATGTTCTGCGCGTGCGGTTCTGACTCACGTACGTCATACACGCTATGGAAACCGATGTCGGTTGCCACGCCGATATTCACGAGAAGGGAGGCCGTCCGGCCATCCGCTGAATGGAAGGACGGGGCGCCGTCCCCCTGCACACGACAATAGAGCCGCCTCGTTGCCGTCTACGAGGATGCGCTAGATCTTGGTGGCCGCACGCCCCGGCATCTGATGCTCGGCAAGCTCGCAGTAGTGGGAGGCGGCGTCGGCGCGGGTGAACCGTGACGGATCCACGGGGTGGCGGCGTAGCCGTGTTCGGCCTCCGGCCAGTCCAGCTCGCCGGCGCCGGAGGCCCACGCGGTTACCTCCCAGGTGTGCGCACACATCCCCATCAGTGGTCAGCCCGCCCCGCACTTCGTCAGCCGGGGCGGAGACTGAGTTTCGTTGTCCCCGAAGGTCTTCCCCGCGCCCGCCGCGATCACCTGCCACCTGCTTGATACGGCAGAGGAGGACCGTTCCATGGGGGAAATTGGCCGCGTGCACAGCTCGCGATGGGGTTTCAGGGGGCCGATGCAGGTCACCCGTAAGGCACGAACCATACGGATAACCGGCCATTGGGAGCGGGACACATGGAGAACTGGCGTACGTACGCGGCCTGCCGTGACGAGGATCCCGACCTGTTCTTCCCCATCGGGAGCACAGGTCCGGCGCTGGTGCAGACCGAGGAAGCGAAGGAGGTGTGCCGGGGATGCCCGGTGCGGAAGCAGTGTCTGGAGTGGGCCATGGAGAACGGTCAGGACTCCGGCGTATGGGGCGGGCTGGGCGAGGCCGAACGGCGTGCGCTGAAGCGACGCACGCGCAGGCGTGCTCAGGAATCCGGATGAGGACGGACTATGCACCATGGACACCAGGGCCTGGATTCTTGTCGGCGCGGTCGCCGCACTGCTCACGATGGGGGCTGCCGGCGTACTTCTGGTCAGGCTGTTCCGCGCAAGGAAGCTGCTGATCGACGCGGGGGTCCCGCTGCGCAGCAAGGCGTTGGTGTGGGCCGCGGTGATTTACACCGTGTGCCCTGTCGACCTGATCCCCGACCCCGTCTATCTGGACGACATCGCGTTCCTGTGGTTGGCCCTGCGTTCGCTCTCCGCCCCCGGCCCCGGTCGACTCGGGCGCCGCGTTCCTTGCGAAGGGTGGCCGGGCCCCGCGTCCGACGAGACCGCAGACATAGTTGATCGGGATGGAAGCAAGTGACATACGGTAGTTGCGTCGCCGTCCTCGTTGAGCGCCGGGAGTCTGATGACGAGAGAAGCCAATGGTTCAGAGAACTTGTGCATGTCATCGGGTGGGACGAGAAGGCGCTGCCTGAGGGGGAGCGCTGAGCACTGAAATGGGTGCTCATGGGTCCAGCACCTTGATCCACCCCGTGGGCGCCGGGGTCTTTGGCTTTCCCGCGCCTCGCCACAGCGGAGCAGGTCCAGGCATGGGTGGAGCTGGCCGAGCTGTCCCAGGATCCGGACTTCCGCGCCGGCATGCGGGGGATGGCCGAGGGCCACATGGCAGAGCGTACGAAGGACGGGACCACGCGACTGGGCCGCGACGTTGCGGCGGTGGTCCGTGACCAGGTTGCTCCCGCGCTTGCAGACGGCACCGACCCGGCCTCGCCCCGGGCGGATCCGGTCATCGCGGCGATCACGGCGCATTACGCGTACGTCACCGCCGGCCCCAACGACGTCGAGCTCCGGCGTCGGCTGCTGTCCTGGCTGGAGACCGCGAACGACCCGCGCCGAGACAGGTACTTCCAGCTGGTTGCAGTGATCAACGGCTGGACCGCCCCGCACGGCCTGACGCCGGCATTCGACTGGACCATTCAGGCCTTGCGCGCCCGGTTGTAGCCAGGGCGAACGGCTCGTGCAACGGCATGGCCGGACGACTCGGACCATGCCGCTTCCGCCTTGCCGCGACTTGCCAGCTCGACCTCTGACACCCACAGGGCACGCAGGACAAGGAGAGCGCAACCAGGGCGCTACCACCTCGCCCGCGAACACGAACGCCTACACCCACCCCGACCAGTACGACTTCGACCTCACGGACTGATCGGCGACCTTTCCTCAACGCGAACGACACCCTCCGGAACAAGCGTGCCCGTGCCGCGCCGGTGGCGATGCCTGCGCGCGGTCACCCGGGGCGTCAATCTCCCGATCGACGAGGCCCTCGCTGTGGAGGCCGCCTGCTTCGCCGCCACCGTGCCGACCGACGGCGTACGGACCGGTCTGCGCAGGTTCCTGGACCGCACGGCCGTCTCCGACGTGCCGTTCACCCAGGCGAGGTGAGCGTGTTGCCCCGCCCGGTGCACCGCGCGCAGCGCCTCCCCAAGCCCGACCGCCAGGGCCCGTAGGGCGAGCTCGGGCAGCATCCCGTGCCGCTGCACCCAGTCCGCGAGCCAGGGCGCGGCCACATGCTCCGTGGCCAGCCACTGAGGCCGCTGCCCCGCGGGACTGAAGTCCACAACCGGCACGGCTGTGGCTCCTGTGGAGGGACACCACGACCTGGGGATTCGTCAACTCGATCATGCGACGTTCGTTGGCCGTCAAGACGTCATTGCAGGTGGCCGAGACTGATTTCCTCGCTGCAATGGTGACGCACAAGCAGACCGACCCGGGCATGGCTGCGGTTGCGTCCGCCATCAAGTCGACGGTCAAGGGCGGCATCGGCAAGCTGCGCGAGCGTCCCCAGAGCACCGGTTACCAGCGCACCGTCGAACGGTACGTCAAGGGCCAGTTCAGGAAGCCGCATGCGGACCTCGCGGCCCGGCTCGCCGGTGAGGTCCGCATGCGGTGGCAGATGCGAGTGAAGGAGAAGGCGAAGAAGCAGGCCGCCACCTCCACCGGCATCGTCGTGGAGACGAGGGCCAGGTTCGAACATGCCATCAACCCGGTTTTCGGTGCCCTGCTGTTCGTCACCTTCCTCCAGGTCACCGCTGCCGAACTGTTCCGCTCCCTGCGCGATGGCCGCTTTCTCGCAGCCACCCTGGTCGTGAACTTCGTGGTCGTACCGCTGGTCGTCGCCGCGGTGTTCGCCTTCCTGCCCGCCGACCAGGCCGTCCGGGTCGGTGTCCTGCTCGTGCTGCTGTGCCCGTGCGTCGACTACGTGATCGTCTTCTCCGGGCTGGCCGGCGGCTCCAGCCGGCGCCTGCTCGCCGCCACCCACTCCTCCTCGTCGCGCAGATGCTGCTGCTCCCCGGGTTCCTGTACCTGTTCATCGGCTCCGACCTGGCCGACATCGTGGAGGTCAGCCCGTTCCTCGAAGCCTTCGTCGTCCTGATCGGCATCCCCCTCGCGCTGGCCTGGGCTCTGCAGGCGTGGGCCGCCCGACGCCCGGCCGGACAGAAGGTCGCCGACGCCGCCACCACGACGATGGTGCCGCTGATGGCCGCGACACTGCTGGCCGTCGTCGCCTCCCAGGTCCCCAAGCTTGGCGGCAGCCTTACCGACGTCGCCGCCGTGATCCCTTTCTGCGCGGCGTTCCTTGGCCGCCCGGCGGCAATGTCTTCCACCGCGCTCTGGCTTTTCCGTACGCCGACGCCGCAGCGAGCACGGGGTGCTGGGGTGTCGAGTCCGCACACCTCCGGTGGTGATGGCCGTCGCAGGGCGGTAGAGCGAACGGGGGTATGCACCAGGATGGCCCGGAGGCCTGCACCAGTGCGTCGAGGTTCGCAACAGGCGAGGCTGAACTGAACTTTGTTGAGCCACACTTGGAGGAACTCGTGGTCATCCCCGCCTCATCCTCGTCGCGCAGCAAAACCCGGTACCGCGGCGGTCTTCGGGCGGCCGTGACAGCCGTCTGCTGCGGCCTGCTGCTGAGCGGGCCGGCCGTCGCCACCGCCGCCACTGAGCCCGCCGCTCATGCCCGGACGCAGGCGCAGCACGAGGAGCATGGCCGGGGCTCACTGGTCTCCGCCGAGAAGCTGTACACGCTCGCGACCCCGCACGCCGTGACCGCCGAGCTGGGCGCGGCCGGGTTCGAAGACGACACCGTCCGGTACGGCGTGGTCGCGTACCGGCTGGTCTACCGGACCGTCGATCCGTACGGACGGCCCACCACGGCGAGCGGGCTGTTCGTGCTGCCGCTCACCAGCGAGGGACGGTTGCAGGCGGTTTCCTTCGCCCACGGTACTGGCAGTTACAAGGACGATTCCCCGTCCATGCAGCGCGGCGAGTTCGTGTCCGCACCGGTGATCGCGCACGCGGCGGCCGGTGCCGCAGGGGTCGCGCCCGACTATCTGGGGATGGGCAACGGACCCGGCTTGCACCCCTGGATGGACATCGGCTCCGAGACCACGGCATCCCTGGACATGCTGCGGGCGGCCCGCGCCTTCGCGCCCCGCACCGGACATGTCATGGTCACCGGCTTCTCACAGGGAGCCTCGGCAGCTCTGGGTCTCGGCCGGGCCCTGGAGGCGGGTGAGGACCGTTGGTTCCGGCTGGGCGCACTGGCACCGGTCAGCGGCGCGTACGACTTCGGCGGCGCGGAGTTGCCCGCGCTGCTCGAGGGCAGGCTCGAACCCAAGTCCAGTGTGCTGTACGCGGCGTACACCCTGGTGGCGTTCAACAGGCTCCACCACATCTACGACAGCCCTGGCGAGGTTTTCCGAGTCCCTTATGACAGCACCGTCGAGGCGCTTTTCGACGGCGCCCACACGGGGGAGCAGCTGATACGGGGCACCCCGGGCGCTCTGGACGAGCTGCTGACCGAGCACGGCCGCGAGCTGCTGGCGCATCCGACGGGGCAGATGGCGGCGGCGCTGCGTACAACTGACGCCGTATGCACCGACTGGGCTCCCCGTAGCCCGGTCCGGCTCTACATGGCGAGCGGGGACGAGCAGGCCGTCACCGCCAACACCGCGCACTGCCAGGCGGCTCTGCTCAGGAACGGCGTGGCCGCCCCGGCCGTCGATCTCGGCAATGTCGACTACCACGGATCCCGTCACCTGGGGTCCAATGTCGCGGCCACGCCGGCGATCGTGCGCTGGTTCAGTGAGTTGCGCCGACGGTGACGGTTCTCGGTCTCCGCTGCGCGGGCATCCGCGGCGGGGCGATGGTTCTCGCTGGTCAGCTCCGTGAGTCGTTTCTGAAGGTCGCGGCCGTCCATCTGGTCGAGCTGTCGACCGAGTTGAAGGCGCATGCCTTCGCGCAGGTCGCGGACTTCGTCGCGGAGCCGGGAGATCTCCTGGCGGGCCAGGAGAAGTTCGGTGTGTGCGCTGGTCGGGCTGAGGGTGAGTCCGGCGGCTTCGGCCCGGATGGGTTCGAGGGCCTGGCGCTGGCGGGCCTGGTCGATGTGCTCGCGGACGCCCGGGGCATAGACGAGCCAGGTGGACACTCCGGCCTGCTTGGCGACGGCGGCAAACGTGACGGTCTCGCCCGCCTGGAGCATGTCGTGCACGGCCTTGAGCGCCCGACTCCTCTTGGTGAGGCTGTCCCGTGGTGAGGCTGTCCCGACGACGGGCTGCCTTCAGCACGTCCCCTGACGTCGGGCGGGCAGGTCATGCTCACGGTCATCCTTCGGCCTGATGACAGTCAGCGGCAGCAGCTTGTGGTCCTGGGTGGCTCGGACCTTCCGCAGGATCGAGCTGGCCTCTTCCACTCTGGTTCGTTCCTCGTCAGGCATGTCGTCGAGTTGTTCGCGCATGTTGTTGAGCACGTCGGTGAAGGCGGTGATCTGGGCGATGACCGGTTCACACGGCGCCCACCGGTGCCGGGGACAGGGCCAAGAGCACAGCCGGGGGCGCCGCCGACCGCCGCACCGCTCCCGAAGACAATCCGTGTCACTCCGGAACGTCGGCACCAGGCCGGATCATCCGAGTTTTTCGGCACCAGGCGCCTCAACCCGATCTGCCCGCCACGTCCCAGCCATGGCGTTGGCAGCCAGCTGACCTCTGGAGAGGCCGTCCCTACAGTCTCGCTAAGGCATTCGGACGGCAGCGCCAGCGCCCTGGTTCGCCTCGTTGGCTCAGCACCACACCTGCTTGAGCCACGACCTCGGGGATGCCGCGGGTGCGGGTGGCCCTGAAGTCGTGCACCGCGCGTGGCAGGTCCCGCGCGGTGCACGCGAGAGCACGTCGTCATCCCTGCCTGTCCGGTGCAACCGATCCATAAGTACCGATCCACGCGACGTTGCAGCCGTGCTTGGGAAAACATGACAGAAGGTGTCCGGTTTCTGCGCAACCATCCTGTCGGCGGTGCTCGCACGGGCGTCGGCGCAGTGCGTCAAGGACACGGAAGGACACGCATGTCAGCAACACTGGACGGAAAGGTCGCTCTCGTCGCAGGGGCGACGCGGGGAGCCGGCAGGGCGATCGCAGTGGAACTCGGCGCGGTTGGAGCTACCGTCTACGTAACTGGCCGTAGCACACGGGGGCAACGCTCGGAGTACAACCGCCCCGAGACCATCGAGGACACCGCCGATCTCGTGACCGAGGCGGGAGGTCACGGCATCGCGGTCCCGACCGACCACTTGGTTCCTTCCCAGGTCCGAAGCCTGGTGGATCGCATTGCATCCGAACAAGGCCGGCTGGACATCCTGGTCAACGACATCTGGGGCGGTGAACTCCTCTTCGAATGGGACACCCCCGTGTGGGAGCACGACCTCGACAAGGGATTGCGGCTGCTCCGGCTCGCGGTGGAGACCCACGCAATCACCAGCCACCACGCTGTTCCCCTCCTCCTGCGGAATCACGGTGGACTGGTGGTCGAGATGACCGACGGCACCGCCGAGTACAACCGGGACACTTACCGGGTCTCGTTCTTCTACGATCTTGCCAAGGCCGCGGTGCTGCGCATGGCCTTCGCGCTGGGCCACGAACTCGGTCCGCGGGGCGGCACAGCGGTGGCACTGACGCCCGGGTGGATGCGTTCGGAGATCATGCTCGACCACTTCGGCGTGACCGAGGAATCGTGGCATGACGCGCTGGAGCGCGAGCCGCACTTCTGCATCTCCGAGACCCCGTTCTACGTCGGGCGAGCCGTCGCTGCCCTGGCCGCCGATCCCCAGGTGAGCCGTTGGAACGGGCAGTCGTTGTCCGGCGGTCAGCTCGCCCAGGTTTACGGCTTCACCGACGTTGACGGCAGCCGGCCAAACGCCTGGCGGTACATCCTCGAGGTTCAGGACGCGGGCAAGCCCGCCGACGCCACCGGATACCGCTGAACCGCAATCAACTCTCGCGGTTCGGTTCAGCGCCGAAGGCTCCGGCACGGAATCGGGGGCACCTCCGGATCGCCGCCGATCGGCCGCACTATTCCGGGAAACACCGCAAGCACGGCATGAACGTTCAGGGCATCGCCGATCCGTTCGGTCGTCTGCTGTGCGCCTCGTCGCCCGCGTTGCCCGGCGCGGTCCATGACACCGCGCAGCCCGTACCCAGGGCAGCATGGGTGCCCTGGCCCGCGCCGACACCCGTGCTGGACCGACAGCGGATAACGGAGTGCAGGCGGCACCGTCCGCGCTCCCTCCCGCGGACGTTGGGGAAGCCTGCCAGCCGGAGAGCAGGCCAACGACAGCTCGCGCGTGGAACAGCCCGAGCCGAAGACGCCACGCTCACACCGCGGGCCAGCGGCAGCAATAGCATCAGCCAACTCGTAATCTGCTGCTCCAGCCGTTGCCGGGTTTCCTCAAGAACTTCCCGCAGAATGATCAATGGAGTGATCGGGTCCAGCTCGGTGTCAGGTTCATCAGGTCGCGGGGGTAATGGAATGGCGCAGGGCGAAGAGGTGGAAAGGCAGCGACGACCTGTGCGACGTGATCGAGCCGTTCCAGCCGAAGGTCGACCGCCGCACGAGCCACCCAGATTGCATACGTCTCAAAGAGCGGCGGAGTTTCAGGAGATTCTGTTCCTGCCGCACACGGCGATTGCCTGGGATTATCTGCCACAGGAGTGGGGCTCCGGCTCGGGGATAACCTGCTGATGACGTCCAACTTCACCAAAGAGCAGCACGGAACCTGCTCCGAGTACTGCGCGCCACCCGCACCGATGGCACCGTTCTCGAGCTCACCCCACCCCTCTGACTCACCACGCCCGCCGGCACCCTCGATCCCCCCGGGCGGCCGCCCCCTCACCGACCCGAGCGGCCGCACCGTCGTCGTCACCGTCCACCAGGAGTAGCCCATGACCACCGAGCAGGAAGCCCGCGACGCCATCCACCACGCCTTCGGCGAGACGGCACACGCCGAAATCGAGACCTTCCCGGCCGGGAACCTCTCCATCACCATCACCAAGGGCAAGCACGCCGCAACCATCGACGGGCATCCTGAAAGCGGCTGGGGCTGGACTGTCGACCCGGGCGAGGACGACGGCTTCAGCGGTCACGAGAACGTTGCGACCACCCTCGACGAGGCGCTCGCCAACGTGCGTGCCGCACTTATCTGACCTGGACGAAAGAGGCTCGAACAGCAAGGTCCGAAGGCCAACTGGCCCTGCCTCAGAGAAACGGCCATGCTAGAGGCCGAGCACGATGGCGGCGCCAATGCCACCGAGACACAGAGCGAAACCTGCTTCGCGCCAGCCGCCCTTTCCCCAGCGGAATGGGTGGTCCAGGGCGAGCCGCCCCGGGCCGGTGGCGGCGATGCCAAGTGCAACGGCGGCGATGCACACGTTGTACTCCACGCCGCCTTGGAATTCCCACAAACCGTGTGACGCGGTAACGGTCACCATGGCATTGATCATCACACCGATCAGGGCAGCCGCTGCCAGTGGCGTGAACAGACCCAGAGCCAGGCCGATGCCTCCCAGAAACTCGGAGCCACCGCCGATGACGGCGTAGACGTTTCCAGGGTGATATCCCAGCGCGGTGAACCCCTTGCCCGTGGCAGTGAGGCCGTCGCCACCGAATAGGCCGAAGAGCTTTTGGGAGCCGTGCCCCGCCATCAGCAGGCCGAACGTGATCCTGATGAGGAGCAGACCGCAGTCGCCCGCGGACACTGCCGACCGCGCCGGAAGGGCCGCAGGTTCGGGGGAGGCGCGCAGTCGCTCAGCGATGTAGTTCACCGGGAGCTCTCCTCTGCCCCGAGATCCCGGGACGGTGCCGACGGACCACCGCGGAAGCAGCAGGGCGGGTTGTCCGGTCACCATGACGCCTTCAAGGCATGCCATGCGTGGAGGACCGCGACGCTGCGGGGACACAGCCAGAACTGGAAGACAGCGGGATCACTGCCGGCGTTCGCGCGTCAGTCCGGTCAGGCCGCCGGTCGTTCTCGATATGAGCATGTGACATCGGCTTTGTCTTCTATCATGGCCCCTTTCCTCGTTCCGTGCCGACCGCGCGGCGGGGAGGGGCATGCATTGCCTGCGGCCTGCGGCCTGCGGCCTGCGGCCTGCGGCCTGCGGCCTGCGGTGGACGGGGCGGGCCCGGGTGCGGGCCTGCTTGGTGAGCTCTGGCCTTGGCGTTCCTGCCCTGTCTGCCACGGCCGGGCAGCCTTGGCGGACAGGGCTCACTCGCGCTGGTTCAGGGCTCTTGTCAGCTCGCGGTTGGCGGCGCGGGCGGCCGCCAGCTCTTCGGTCCGTTCGTCGAGTTGGCCTCGTGTGGCGGCGAGTTCCTGGTCAGCATCGTGATGCGTTGCTGGAGCTGGTCGATGTCGGCTGCGGCCCCGAGGCCGGATTCGGTCCAGGCGGTCTCGCCGAGCATTGCGGCAAGGTGCTTTTCCAGTTGTCGCACTCGGGATGCCAGGCGTTTGTTGCGCTCCAGCGCGTTGGCCAGGTTGGTTTGCAGCGAGACTCGGCTGACCGTCGTGATGCGGCCCTCCTGCGGTGGGGCGGTGGCAGCGGCGTGGACGCGGTCGCATGCCTCGGTCTCGCGTGACACCGCGATATCTGTCCGGGCTGGATCGCTCTGCTCTGTCCGAGGGACTCGCCGGGACGGCCCGTCGTGCCGCTCGCATCCGAAAATCGAACACACGTACACATTGATATGTGCCCACGTACGACTTTCCCCACTTTCTCTAGGGGAGTCACTGTGGCGCGAAGCGAGTCGGAGCGACCTTCCGCAGTTCAGCGCAATTTTTAGCGACCGTAGCAAGCGCAACAGATGTGGCGCTATCGCCGGTTCAGGTGATCTGCAAGGCCGGGGTGGTTCGCATGGATCAACAACCTGACCCGCGTTGCGCGGGTCAGGTTGTGGAGGCAGGGCCGGGCGGCAGGTGAACCGTCATGATCAGGTGGCAGGTTTCGGCGCCGGAGCCGCGGTAGGCGTGGGGGGTATCGCCGTCGAAGGTGGCGGTCTGTCCGGCTTCGACGACGTGCTCGGTGCCGTCGACGACCACGGTCATCCGGCCGGACGTGACGCTGACGGTTTCCACGACTCCGGCCTGGTGGGGGTGGCTGGGGTACTCCTCGCCGGGCTCCAGTTGCCAGCGCCAGACCTCGACCGGGGCCGGGCCTGAGGTCGTCAGCATGAGCCGGGCTTCGCTGCCCTGCGCTCCGGTCCACAGGGGGGCCACGGCGTCGGCGGTCACGACGCGGACGCGGCCTTCGGTCGGCCCTTCCATCAGCGCGGACACCGAGATGCCGAGAGTGTCGGCCAGCCGGACCAGGGTGGCGAAGTTGGGGTTGCCCTGAGCTTTCTCCAGTCCCACCAATGCGCCCTTGCTGACCTGGGCACGTCGGCCGAGCTCGTCCAGGGACAGGCCGGCGCGAGTGCGGGCCGCCCTGACGTTGTGCGCGAGCGTCCGCAGGGCTGCGGCTGTCTCGGCCATCCGATCACCATCCTCGCGAGTGGACCGCTGGAATGCACCGTGCGGTCGTTTGGTTGACACGTCCCGGTCGATCCGTTGTACGGTTTAGTCGTTCCATTGAAATGGTAAGGGATGACCGACCGTGATCGCTCTGCTGCTGGCCCTGGGCAGCTCACTCGCTTACGGGTGCGCCGACTTCCTCGGCGGCCTCGGTGCCCGTAGGGCTCATGTGCTGCGTACCGTGGTGATCGCGGCCCCGGCCAGTCTCGTGGTCGAGCTGCTGCTGTGGCCGTTCCTCGGCGCCTCGTTCAGCGCCGGTGCTCTCGGCTGGGGCGCCGCGTCCGGGGTCGCCTCGGCCGCCGCGTTCGCCCTGCTCTACCGAACCCTGGCGATCGGTCCGATGAACGTCCTGTCGCCCGTGACTGCCGTGGTGTCCGCCGCGCTGCCCGTCGGTGTGGGTCTGCTGCAGGGCGAGCACCTGGGCGCCGCCGGGCTGGTGGGTCTGCCGCTCGCGCTGGTGGCGGTGGTACTGGTCAGCGCCGGAAACGGCGCCGGGTCGGCGCGCCCTTCACGTACCGCGCTGCTCCTGGCCCTAGGTGCGGGCGCCGCTATCGCCCTTCAGCTGATCTTTCTGCACCAGGCGCCGTCCGGCAGCGGGGTGGCTCCGCTGATCGTGGGCCGGGCGGTCTCCTCGGCCGTCACCCTGGCCGCAGCAGGGCTGATGCTCCGCAAGCTCGGATCCGAGCGACCCCCATACGCGATGTCGGCAGCCGCAGGTGTGCTGGACTCCATGGCGAACCTGCTGTTCCTGCTCGCCGCCCGCAGCGGGGACCTCGCCGTCGTCGCCGTGATCACCGCCCTCTACCCGGCTGGCACCGTCCTGCTCGCCCGCAGCGTGCTCGACGAACGCATCCACCGCGGCCAAATTGTCGGCCTGGGTACCGCCGCCGTCGCCGTCAGCCTCCTCGCCCTGACCTGAGCGAGCCCGCTGCCCACCCCTCCTACGCAAGGAGAACCGCATGTTCATCCAGCCCTGGGACGCCGGCCTGGACGAAGTCGAATGGCAGACCTGGATCGCCGAAGGACACGACTTCGGAATCCTGAGCGTCAACGGCCTGCACGGCTACCCGCCCATCGCCGTACCCACCCACTTCACCAGCGACGGACCCCGCCTCCTGGTCCACCTCGCCCGGCCCAACCCGTTCTGGAAGGCGATCGAGCACGACCCTAACGTCCTCCTCACCGTCATCGGCGACTACGCCTTCATCCCAGGCCCCTGGCGCGCCAAGGCCGGCACCCCACTCCACGACGGCGTCCCCACCAGCTACTACACGGCTGTCCAGTTCACCTGCCGCGCCAGCATCGTCGATGACCCCGCGGCCAAGGCCGAGCTGCTGCGTCGCCAGCTCGCCCACTTCCAGCCCGACGGCGACCACGCCCCCGTCGTCGTCGACCAGCCCCCCTACGGCCGGATGCTGCCCGGCATCCGCGGCCTGAGCCTGGAAGTCACCGAAGTACTGGCCAAGTTCAAATACGACGACCACAAACCCGTCGAGCACCGCACCGCCGTCGCCGGCCACCTCACCGCACGCGGCCAGGGCCTCGACGCCCCCACCGCACGCCAGCAGCGCCGCCGCCTGGACCGCATCGGCCCCTGGAAACCCTGACTCCCACCCCGCACGCGCACACGAAACGGAACCCCGCACATGACCGACTTCCGCCTCGCCCCCGCCATCGCAGACGCCTTCCCCTACACCCTCGTTGCCCTGGTCACCGCCACCGGCATGCGCGGCCACGAACCCTGGCCCCAGACCGCCGCCGCCCTGGAAGACCTGGAGCAGCAGCTCGCCGACGGAACCTGGCAGCCCGCCGACGAGACCGACCCCCGTATCGAGGCGTGGCACACCGGCTACCGCTCCTTCGGCACCAACCCCCGCCGCATCCGCCCCAGCGTCGACGCGCTCGGCCGCCGCTTCGCGAAGAAGGGGACCCTGCCGCGCATCAACCCGGCCGTCGACTCCTACAACGGCGTCTCCGTGCAGTACGGCCTGCCTGCCGGCGCCTTCGACCTGGACCACGTCACCGGCGACGTCGACATCCGCCACGCGGACGGCACCGAGTCCTTCACCCCGCTCGGCGAACCCAGCACCGTCGAGAACCCCAACCACGGCGAGGTCATCTACGCGGACACCACCGGTGTCCTGACCCGCCACTGGAACCACCGCGACGCCCACCGCACCCGCGTCACCGAGGACTCCACACACGTGGCCTTCGTCCTCGAAACCCTCCACGCCACCCGTGACGGCCACCTCCTCAAGGCCGCAGCGGAGGAGTTGCAGGGGCTGCTTGCCCTTCACGCCGAACAGACCGCGGTGTATTACCTCAGCCCGGCTCAGTCCCACGTCACCGTCTGAGGACCTTCACCGCCCCCTGGGCCCCCGGTGTCGCGCCAGGAAAGCCCCCGCAGATCCTGTGGACTTCTCCGGGCAGCCGTGACACGAGGCTCACACGCGCTGGTTCAGGGCTCTGGTCAGCTCGCGGTTGGCGGCGTGGGCGGCCGCCAGCTCTTCGGTCCGTTCGTCGAGTTGGCTTCGTGTGGCGGCGAGTTCCTTTCGCGTCGGTGGGCCGAGTCGGCCCGCCGGCCGTCGGTCATAGGGTTGGTCATGCGGTCCTTCCGGGACGCAGGTCGGGCAGTGGCTGGCGGATACGGGGAAGACCAGCACCCGGATCCCAGGATCAAGAACCGTCGCAAGACAACAACGACGACAGGGATGCCATGTCACACCACAGCAGGCGGAACCCTGGAGGACGCCACGAACTGGTGCAGGCTCAGCGAGACTGGAACTCCACGTACCAAGCGCTCGCCTGCTGCACCTGTCCGCCCGGATCCAGTGGCATCCCTTCTGGACCTCCGATCCCGGCCGGAGCATCGCGGCCCGGGTGGAACGCCGCCGCCAGGCCCGTCCGGACAGTCGATCAGCGACGCGAGCGGGATGAACGTTGCGAAGTCTTCGCTCACCGCCCCGGCCTGCCACGAGCACCGGGATCGGCCGGTGCGCTGCCGTCCTGGATCGGCGCGGGGGAGGCGCGTGATCGCCCAGACGTTCACGGAGGTCCTTGCCGCGGTCACCGGCAGGTCGGTGACCGAGTGCTCGGAGTCCTGTCGGGTGCCGGAGTCGGGGCTGGGCGTGGCCGGCCTGACCCTGCTCGAAACAGTGGAAACTCTCCAAGGTCGCCTCATCATTACTGTTCCCGACAAGGTGACCGACCGGGTCCGCACGGTCCGAGACTTGCAGGATGCGGTGAGCACTCCGGTGTCCGCCGCGCCCCTGGACATATCGACCGGCAAGGACAACTTCTCATGACTGAACGCATCGTCAGTTCCCGCTCCCGCGGATTCCTGTTCCTCGACTCACACCCTGCCGGCTGCACCCGGCTCGTCCAGGACATGTGGCAGGCCGTTCCCGAACCGGCGCAGGAGGGTCGTACGGACGCGGACGAGGCGCCCGTCGCGCTCGTGATCGGCTCGTCCGCCGGGTACGGGCTGGCCGCCACCATCGCAGGACTCGCCAGGGCCGGTATCCGGGGCGTCGGCGTGTCCTTCGAGAAGGCGCCCGGCCGCCGAACCGGAACGGCCGGCTGGTACCGGACTGCCGCAACGGCCGAACTGGCCGTGAAGCACGGGCGGGACTTCGTGTTCCTCAACGGCGACGCCTTCTCCGACACCCTGAAGGACCAGGTCGCCGACCTCCTCGACAAGCGGTTCGGCGGGAAGCTCGACTACCTCGTCTACTCCGTCGCAGCCCCCCGCCGCACCGACCCCGACACCGGCGTCACGTACGCGTCCGTGCTCAAGCCGATCGGTGAGGCGTACCGCACCAAGACCCTCGTCTTCGACGGCGACGGGGCACCCGAGGTCACGACAGTCGAGACCGGGCCGGCCGAGGGCGACGACATCGAGCAGACCGTCGCCGTCATGGGCGGCACGGACTGGGCCCGCTGGATCGACCACCTCGCCGGGCGCGACCTGTTGGCACAGGGGTTCGCCACTGTCGCCCTGTCCTACATCGGGTCGCCGCTGACCGCCTCGATCTACCGGCAGGGCACCATCGGTGCGGCCAAGGCCCACCTCGAACAGACCGCCCGGGACCTGAACGACCGGCTCGTCAAGGAAGTCGACGGCCGAGCCCTGACCTCAGTCAACGGGGCTGCCGTCACGCAGTCCAGCACGGCGATTCCCGGCATCGCGCTCTATGTCGGGCTGCTGCGTGGCGTCCTCGAAGACGCCATGGTCCCGCCGATTGTCCAGCTCACCCAGCTCTGGGACCAACTCACCGGCACCACACCCCTCGACGTCGACGACGAGGACCGCATCCGCCTCGACACCTGGGAGCTGACCCCCGCCGTCCAGGAGGCCGTCGCCGAACGCTGGAATACCGCCACCACCGAGAACATCCCGACCCTCGCCGCCCTCGACTGGTTCACCGTCCAGGTGCAGCAGCTCTACGGCTTCGCCGTTCCCGGCATCGACTACGCCGCGCACGTCGAGACCGACGTCCCTTGGCCCCAGCGCACCACCTGACACCCAGGAGGAACGCCATGCACCCGCGATGGTGAGTCGTTTGCGGCGGGCGCGGGGGAGCGGCACACGGAGGTTGAAGGAGACCAGTTCGTCGCCCATTCAGTGCGACCCGGCGCTGGTCAGGACGTAGAAGTGAGCGCTCTCCAAGTCACCTACATACGACCACGGTTGGGCGTCTCGACTGTCCCGCCCGCGATGCCGGAGAGCTGCCCCTGATCCTGCCGGTTGCCGATACTGGGCGGCCGAGGAGATCGCACTGGTTGCGTCATCATTCTGCGCCAGGCTGCCGATGCTGGACGGAACCCGTGGGCAGCGCCGCTAGCGCCCTTTTCCATGAGTCCTGCGAAACTGCCCCCGACGAGTACTACGCATCCCTGCCCAAGCACATCGCCGGAGCCGGAGCGATCCTCCACGATGCAGCAGACCGCATCCTGGTGGTCAAACCGTCCTACCGCAACGACACCTGGGAGATCCCCGGCGGCGGGCTGGGCGGGGGAGAGGACCCGCTGCACACAGCCCGGCGCGAGGTCAAGGAAGAGCTGGGCATCGACCACGCGCCGGGCCGGCTGCTGGTCGTCGACTGGATACCGGAGCAGGTCGATGGCCGCCCGCCGCTGGTCAACTACCTTTTCGACGGTGGTCTGATGTCCCAGGACGAGGCTGAGAACCGACTCCACCTGGACCGGGACGAGCTCGCCGAATGGCGGCTGGCCACCCCCGCTGAGTGGGACACCCTGCTCGCCCCGCACATGGCCCGCCGCCTGCGCGCCTCGTCCCGCGCCCCGGCCGAGGGCAGCACCGTCTACCTGCAGCACGGCTTCGACCCCACCCGTCCCGAGAACTGACGCCGTCGAAACCTCCGGTGCAGCATCCATCGGATCACCGACATGGTGAAGGCCATCGTTGTCCCTCCCCGCACCTCACCCTGATGTGGGAAGGGCTCACCCTCGGCCCCTTGGGGGAGCTGGTAGGTGTGTCGAAATGCTCGCCTGACTGCACTAACCCGGCGCGCGCAGTGAACCTCCTATGGCAATGCTATTGGCCATACGCGCTCCCGCCGTCCCCTCGGCGAAAGACTAAAGAAGGTTTTCCTGTGCGTTTGTACCGGATAGTACTGTGGGTCACGATTCCTATGGCAGTTCCTCTCATGGCGGCACCGGCCGGGGTGACGACGGCCGGTGCCATCGGACGGACGATGCCGCGAGGCCCTCTTTCGGTGTGGCGGCCCGGAGCAGTTCCGGAGCCGGCTATCGAATCCGTGCGGCCGTTCCCAGCCCTCGGAGCGGCGGCAGTGGCATTTCCCCATTCCGCACCTCGGCCCGCCATCGTGTCACGGACCCAATGGCGGGCCGACGAGACCCAACGCGACCCCCATGCCCACTACGCGGAAGGGGTGGCGGCGGTCTTCATCCATCACACCGACACCCCCAACGACTACGACTGCGCGGACGTCCCCCGTACCCTGCGCAATCTGTATACGGGCCAGACCCGTGACCAGCGATGGGGAGACCTCGGCTACAACTTCCTCGTCGACAAATGCGGCACCATTTACGAAGGCCGTGCCGGCGGTGCCGACCGCCCCGTCATCGGCTCCCACACCATCGGGTTCAACCAGGGCACTGCGGGGATCGCGGCGATTGGCACCTTCGGAAGAGGGACGCCAGTGCCCGCAGTCATGGAACATGCGATCGCGGCCCTCGCCGCTTGGAAACTCAGCTTGCGCGGCATCGACCCCACCAGCAAGGTGCGGCTCACGTCCACAAATGACAAGAGCCGCTACACGAAGGGCACTTCGACCGAATTCGACGCCATTTCCGGCCACCGCGACGGCTACGCCACTGACTGCCCGGGGGAGGCGCTTTTCGCCCGACTCCCTGCGATCCGCACCAAGGCTGCCGGCCTCCAGGGCAGGTCCCCACGAGCATCCTCTGGCGCCGGGCTCCCCACGCCCTTGCATAGCCTCCACCGCGGCAGCCAGTGACGGTCATCAGGACCCGGGCCGCGCTGCTACAGCAACAGCGAAACCGTGACGCCCTTCGGGCGCTTCGTGCCCAGGCTGGAGAGCGACTTGGCTACGCTCTGCTCGACCGAGCGGGACACACAGGACTCCAGCGAGTACGGACGCGTCGTCGTACCTGCACACTGCGTGTCATCAGGCACAGAACCATCATCAGAACCACAATGTGACCTGAGCGACACCCCGAGTGCCAAGGAGCAGGCACAGCAGGCCCTCTACGAGGCAATCACCGACCAGGCCAAGCACCTTACCCAGTGCAAGGGGCAGGGCAATGCGGCCGAGGCGCTGAAGCGCCTTGCTGAGGCGTATGCCTGGATCGCCAATCCTGGCAAGTTGCCGCACTGACGACGCACCCGGCGCCACACAACCCACCCGGGCATCGGGCTTCACCCCCCATCGCCAAAGGGGTGGACCATGCCACAGCGGTACGTCGACAGCGCGGCGTGAATCACGCGCTCCGCATCGTCTTGGGCTCCTGCACCTGCGGACTCCGAGCAATCACCGACTCGTCCACGATGTCGTTCATGCCCGTCGGCCCCTCGCCCCGCCGCCCTAGCCCGATGCCCAAAGGGTTGAGTGCCCGCAGTCGTACGGGTGACGGCCTCGCCGCCTGACGTCCGCGCGATCAGCGAAGCCCATCGGGAAGGAGTGTGCCCAAGGGGCCGAGGTCGAGGTTGAGGTCCTCACGTCGCAGGTCGTGTTGGGCGCACAGTTCGGTCATGCGCTCGTCGAGCAGCATGAGGGTCGTTCCCATCCGCTCCTCTTGTTCCTCGGTGAGGTCTCCCTGATCGAAACGGCGGATGGCTTGACGTTCCATGAGCTGGCGCAGTAGTTCGACGACGGTCAATACCAACGAGGCCAGATCGCGACCGACGTTTTCGCGGTCGATATCCACGTGCGTGTCCATCACAGGGGCCCGCTGTCGGTCCATGGGGCGGGCACACGATCGTTCACGGACGAGAGCAGTGCGTGCAGGGACAGCCGTACCAGCGGAACTTCGGCGATCGCGATCACCAGGTCGCCGCTGATGACGACGCCTGTGGCCAGCACCCGGTCCAGGAGGTCGACCAGAGGGACCCCGATGGGTGCACCGCTGTCCGGGCCGCGCCAGGCCACCGCGTCAGTACTGGTCATTCTCGTCACGTCCTTCTGTGAACGAGTACGGGACCCAGGGGCCCGAGACTTCGATCTCGACATCCTGCAACGCTGCCTGCCGACGAAGGGACTCGACCGCAGCGGTCAGCTCCGCTTCCCGCCCCTTCGTGACGAGGTAGGCGGCATTCATGACTTGTCGACGCTCCTTGCCCGTGACCTCGGCGCTGTGCAGTCGGCGTCGCACGGAAGCGGCGGCGTACGTCCGCAGAGTGCGGTCCACCTGCTCCGCTACTTCCAAGGCTGCGTCAAAGCGCTGCTCCCAGGCCCTTTGGCGCCCTCGCGCCCGACTCAGGTAGGCCCTGCCACTGCCTGCCGGAGGTGCTGAACCAGGGGACCGGCCCGACGAGTCCATGGATCCGTCTTCCGGATATGCCGTTGTCGGCCGCGGAGGACTGCCGGCGCTCGTGTTCCCTTCCAGTCGGCTCACGGCGTGCACCTTGACGGCCCACTCGGCATGGCCTTCGACACGGTCCAGTGCCTGGCCGAAGCGCCGTGTGTTCTCGCTCAGGGCAGCAAGGGCCCGGACGTCGTCCCGGTAGAGCGTGGCGAGCGGGAGAGGCACGACGGCCCCATAGACGGATGCGGCGGTCACGACCTCGTGGTGAGCCCTTGCGCAGTGCTCGAGCTCCTCGAGCTTCGCCAGCCGTCGGCGCAGTGCGTCTTCGGAGAATGCAGTTGTCGGTACGTCCTGCACGACAGCGGTCTGCTCTCCCACGGAGAGCAGACGGAGGGGACCACCGTCGGTATGCCCTCTTACCTGCTCCAGAACAGTCGGATCACAGGTGCGGGAGACGGCTTGCACGTACGTGAAACAGGCCGCCGACCCGCTGTGGGGGCCGGTGTCGCAATTGGCTTGGAAGTGCGAGGCGACGCTCGCCTGCGCTGTGGTTCCTTCGTCCTGGCCGGTGCGGAATCGGTGTCGGTCTCCAAGGCCTCGACCCTTGCACGCAACTGCTGGTTCTCTTCAGCCAGAGCGTTGTGTGCGGCACGGGAAGACAGCGCCGGATCGGTCTCCCACCAGTCGATGCCTGCCTTCTTGGCGGTGTCGACAGATGCGACGAACAGGCGCAGACGGATGGTGAGGAGTTCGATGTCCAGCAGATCGATCTTGATATCGCCCGCGATCACGATGCCTTTGTCGAGGACACGCTCAAGGATGTCGGCAAGGTTCGTCGTGCCCCCAGCAGACGTCGATGGCGCGTTCTCCCATGTGTCCAGCTGTGTCACCAAGGCTCCTCAACGCTCGGCGTCCTCATATTCGTGCTCATATTCGTCCTCCTCGTCGCTCCCCTCCTCGTCCTCGTCGTACACCGAGTCCTCGTCGTACTCCTCGTTCTCGGTGTCGTCGTCCTCCAGTCCTTCTTCGTGGCTACGGACGACCTCGCCGTCGCGGATCTCTCCGCGCCAGCCCTCGACTTCTTCGTCGCCTGCCAGCGTGACGTGGCGGCCGAAGTGCTTCAGGTCGAGGCGCAACCGCCTGCCCTGAGCACGCCACAAATTTCCGGTCTTCTCGAAGAAGCCCGAGGGGTAGTACTCGACCACCAGCACGATGCGCGTGAGGTTCGGTGTCAACTCGTGGAAACTGACGGCGCCTCGCGTACTGCCCTTCGATCCGTCGGACGTCCATACGATCCGGTCGTCGGGCACCTGCTCCTGGACCGTCGCATGCCAACTGCGCGCCGAAGGCCCTACTTTCACCTTCCAGTCGGACGTCGTTTCGTCGGCCTGGGAGACGCTGCGCACGCCCTTGGTGAAGCTGCTGAAGTCCTCGAACTGGGTCCAGTGATCGTAGACCGTACGCACGGGGAGCCCGACGTCGAGCGTTTCGACGATGTTCGTGACCTTGGTGTTGCCACCGCCGCCGCCACCACCACCCGTGAAGGCGTCCTTGACCTTGCCGACGACTTTGTCCTTGACGCTCTTCGCCTTCGCCGAGACCAGGGCCTTGACCGGTGATTCGCCACCAAGGATGCGGGAAAGCCCGCCGCCCTCGACGGTGTCGGAGAGCTGGTCGGTCAGATCGGCGACTTTGTCGCCGGCCTTGCCCATCCATTCCTGCGCCTGGGCACCCAGGTAGGCAGCAAGTTCGTCCTTGAGCTGATCGAGTCCCGAGCCGCGTTCCTTCTGGTCCTGCCTCTGGTGTGCAGCCACAGCCGTCACCGCCCCCGCCCGGATCGCGAGGGCGTTCTGCTGGAAGTGGTTCGCTTGGACGCCGTCTTCTTGGCCGCCGCCTTCTTCGATGGAGCCCTCTTGGCCGCTGTCTTCCTCGCCGGGGCTGTCTTCTTGGCCGCTGTTTTCTTGGCCGGAGCCTTCTTGGCTGCAGCCTTCTTCGCGGGGGCGGTCGTCTTTGCTGAAGCTGTCTTCTTGGCGGGGGCTGTTTTCTTGGCCGCTGTCTTCTTGGCCGGTCGATGCCTCGGAGTGTGAGTCTTCTCGGCAGGCGCGGAGGGGTGTGACGTGCGCTTTTGGCCTTCACCGCGCCGACGCGCGGGCCTTGAGGGTTCCGGCTCCTCCTGCTCGGCCTCTTCTTCCTCTTCCTCTTCTTCAGGTTCCTCTTCTTGCTCTTCTTCTTCGCCCTCCAGCTCCTCCTCGTATGGTTCTTCTTCCTCCTCCTCTTCCTCGTACGGTTCCTCTTCGTCCTGGTACTGCTCGTCCTCGTCGTACTCGTCTTCCCCCCGTGCGGTGAGCGACTGAGTGCGGTCATGCAGCGCATCGGCCAGCGAAGCGAGCCTGCGGTCAGCCGCGGCCGCCACGGCCGAGCGACCCGCGCTCATGAATTCGCCCCTGACCTGGTCGGCCAGCTCGGCGAACTGGGGGTTCTCGTTCAGTTTCTGCAGCCCTTGGGCGAGCATGTCCCTGGGTGTCAGCCCGAACTGACGTCCAGCCAGGTAGGAGCCGACTGCGAAGGCCAGCTTGGCCTTACGCGTCCTCCCGAGGACATATCCGCCTGCGATCGCCGCTGCCAAAGCGATCTTTGTACTTTCGTTCATGATCTTCTTCCTTCAAACTGTGGAGGCGGGGCGGAAGACGAGCGCCTCTCGAGAAGATCAAGCAGGCGCTCCTCCTCCCTGTCGAACTGCTCCTCGTCGATTTCGCCGCTGTCGAGCGCTCGGTTCAGTGCGCAGAGCTGCGCCCGGATGACCGCCGGGTCATGCAGTTCCTTGTCCGCCGCATCGACGAGCCGTTCGGAGATCCAGATGACACCCCGAACCGGCGCCAGCGGAAGGAGCGCCACCGCAGACAGAAGCCCCATGTCAGACACCTGCTGGCGCGGCATCGGAGGGAACGAAGCTGTAGCAGGGAAGAGGGCCGGTCAGCCGGAGGACCGCCCTGCCCGGCTGAGCGGCGGCCCATTCTTCGACCGTGCCGCTGAAGCGATCGAGGTCCTTATTGCGGACGAGGTAGGACACATTGAGGGCACACCCCTCGACGTCCGGCCCCTGCCGAACCTCAGTGGCCAGCTCACCGAGAGCATCGGCCACATGGTCAGCGAGTTGCCGGGCGCGACGCCGGAGCCCGGGCGCCACCGCCTCGCCCAAGCGCACGCTTGCCTCGTATCCAGGGCGCCGGCGGACCTCCTCGCGAAGTCGGCGCACTTGTTTGTCCTCACGGACTAGATCCGCGAGCGAGCCCTCCGACGGCATGGCCTTGAGGTTCATCTCGACCTGACCGTCGATCCTCTCCAGAGCAGCCAGGTACTCGTCCCGCCGGGCCACAGCCCCAGCCAGTACGGTGTTGTCGTCCGGCGAGACCACTCCGAAGCGCATCGGAAGTACGGGACCATGGAGGGACAGGTCCTCCAGAAGGGTCTGATGGGCCATCAAGTCACGTCGCCGGGCTCGCAGATGCGCGGGCGCCGTACCGACCACCGCCGTGAGACCGGCCTGAGTCAGCAGCCTGACCGCAGCCGCGCTGCCTCCGAGTCCGAGGCCGGCGGCGGGCGGAGGGTGCCCTGCTCTGGTGACGGCGTACACGTACACGCCTGTGGAGTCCATCGGTCACTCTTCCTCTGCTGTGCTACGGCTTCGGGCCCGGGGCCTTTCGCCGGCGCGACGGGAAGCGCTGCGGCGACGGGGCTGCGACTCTTCAGCCTCCTCTTCGGCCTCGTCGCCGATGCCCAAGGTCTCCTTGACCTTTCCGCCGATGGGCTTCGCAGCCCTCTTCGCTCCGGCTTTCCCCACGCTCTTGGCCATATCGCCGCCAAAGAGTTCGGGCACCGTTGCGCTGCAGGTGTCGTGCTCCAAGTCGAGTCGATTGCAGGCTTCGGCGAAGCGCAGATACGTATCCACGCTGGCCACGACGATCCGGGCGTCCACCTCGAGGATCTCGACCAACCGCCGTCGTCGGATCGGGACACGGCGGAGACCCCCTCGGCATCGCGGTCGATCAGCCTGGCCAGGCTCTGGCGCGCGTGCTGAGCAGCGTCTTCCGCGCCCCGTAGCTTGTCGGCTCCTGAGGAAGCGGATCGTGAGCTGGGGCGGGGGCGCCGTGCGCGTTCCTCTGGCATGCCACGAGTCTGTGCACGACTGGTGGAAGGTGCGCGCGGGAGGTGACCGAACGGGTGGCGAGTGGCGCGACAGTGTCAAGTGATGGGTGGGCCCCACCCCGCCAGCGGCTTCTACAGGGCGCGTGTGTCATTGACCGCGGCGCCATCTCGGCACTGCTGTCGCCTTCCGCTGAGTGGCCGAGGCTGGGCACATGGACGAGGACCTTGAGGTTGATCGCGATGGTCGAGCGACCGGAGACTGAGGCGAGGTGGGGTGCCTTCACTCGCTTCACAGCGGCGTGTGGCGGAGTGCAGGGGGTTTGCGGAGCGAAGAGACTCCGGCGCGCCAGGCGTTCCAGAATTGGTTTCCGAGGCGTTCTTCCAAATGTTCGGTCGCTTGGATGCCGAAGGCCACAGCCGCTTCCAGTTCGGGCTCGTTGTCGAGGAGCCCGCCGATTACCTCATGACGGACTACTCGCTCATGGACGGCGTCCGCTTCGACGTGTTTTGTGTAGAAGGATTCCGCGGCGGCACCTGCCCGTGTGTGTTTCATTGTTTGAGCCAAGCGCCGGGAAGCAGGTGATGAGGTGACTTCCACTGCGGCGAAGTGACCGACCAGGGCTCCGCGAAGCGTCGGTGCAGTCCGAAGAGGGACATCAGATTGACCAGCGCGAGCATTTCGGCGCTGCCTTCGTCGAGGTAATAGCCGTACGCGCTGCGGAACTCAAGGTCAGTCATCAGGTCTGCCTATAGCTGAGCATGTACGCGGTCCGCGTGTCCGCCCCCGTACTCGTCGAAGGCGACAGCGGCCATGCTTGCCTTGGCTCGGCCGCGAAGCCTCGGCAGCACCCAGGCGTGCGGACCGGCTTCCTTGAGGTGGTACAGCAACCGTTGTGCGGCGTACTCGCGCAAGTGTCACAGTTCGCCGTGTAGCTGCAGAAAGTGCGACACCCCGGTTCCGTGGACCGGTTCGGCGATGATGGGCGCGAGAGCGCTTTCCGTGCATTCCGAGTGCGTTACTTCTGCACGCAGCGTGTCCAGGAAAATATCCCCAAGTTAGGCGTGCAATGTCAGAATAGTCGGATATCATTCCAACAACCTTGCATCCACCTCGGCGAAACCGCAATACTGGAGCTCGTAGCAGATGTGCAACGCAAGTTGCAGATCGTCACTGTACGGATCGCCATTCTTTATTCACCTGGGGATTGGCAATTCTCCAAGCTCATTCAAATATGCGAGGACGGAATTCTGGAAGGCAACTTTTCGGGATGCTCGGGTCCATTTTTTCGGCGGTGTCGTATCCCTCAATGCTCTCGATCGTTCCTGAAGGAAAAGCAGCTGCCACCACTCCAGCGTGGTGTCGATAGTCGGGATCCGGCCATCCATGTCGGGGCCGAAAAGGGCTTGTATGTGTCGCCATGTCAGGACTGTGTCCGAGCGTCCTGATCTTCGAAGCCCGAGTCCCCCGCCGCGGGACGGGGGCTCGCTTTCTCAGGTCACTCGTCGTCGGTGATGAGCGGGTCTTTCAGGCTGGACTTCCCAGGAATGTTCTTCCGGGTGTCATCCAATGCTTCCTTGGCCCGGCCCTTGGCTTGGTCGGCTTTTCCTTCGGCTACCTTGGCGTGGTCGCCGGTCATCTTGCCCATTGCTTCCTTGGCTTTGCCCTTGATCTTGTCCTTGCCGCTACCGCCAGTCACTGTGTGCTCCTTGCGTGGATGTGTCTTTGCTCTGTCAAGCTAGGTCACAGCTGGACGAGTCGCACGGCGGTGGGGGACCGGCGCCCGCGGTTACGCACGAGTGCCCAGCGCTTTTCGTAACGGCTCCTTCCCCGGACTCGACCGTCCGTGGATGCAGCAATAACGCCAGCCCGCAAGCTGACGCTATTCGAGTGCGTTCTGCTGGCCCCCGCCGGGTGATCGCTCAGGCGCTCGGCTACTATCGGGTCGCCGCCCCCCCGTCTCGGCACTGCATCTTGAGCCGATCCGCCCCTGGCGACCACTCACGGTGACGAGGACGCCGCTCAACGTGAGACCATGAAACGCGCGGGACGCGTGTGCATCGCAAGGCGGAGGAAGGGCTTCCTCATACCCGGCGTATTCGGACGTTCCGACAACGCGGCGAGGTGCGTACCTGTCGTCGTGCGCCCGCCGGGGATTACGGGACATTAGTCCGGGGGCCACCGGTGCGCTGGGCTGCCTTGCCACTCCACCCACCGAGGATCGTCAAGCACTTCTTCCGGGTCGGACAGGCCGGCGCCCTCAAGGAACGCGACCAGATCGCGGTCGGAGTGGGCCAGCCCGAGGACCTCGTCCCTACCGGTTCGATGCACACTTACTATCCGCCCGCCCGTGGGGGACGGCGTATGCACGGTGATCAACGCCGCGGTCATGCAACCAGAATGCAGCTGTTCTCCCCGCGCCGCAGGTCGACATGGTCGAAGTGCCGCGTGCGCTCCTTGATCAAGTCGATCAAGAGACGCTGCAGGCGGTGCTGATCGGGGCTTCTCGGTTGAGCGTCCACCCGCGCCCACCGTGCGCGTGCGGTCTGCTCCACCGCATCCTCGGCGAAAGGACCTGTCGGCCTGCTGAGCGGGCTGCCTTGCGCGTTGCAGGCGGGACGGCAAATGGCGCCGGCAGAAGGGGTCGACGCCCACGAGGCGAGGCGGCGCATGGGTGTACGGGTTGCCGGGGCCCACCCGCAGGACGACTCCTTGCTCCCAGCTTCGTGAACCTGCCGCCAGGCGCTAGCACAGGCATCCTGAGATTGCGTACATCATCGGGACGGTGCACCCGGTCAGTGGTGGGTGTTTCCCGGGACTGCGAGCCAATGCGGAGGAGCACGGCCATGAGCGATAATTCGCCTTGCGGAGACTGGACAGCGCCATGATCGTCCTCGGTGTCATTCTGCTTGTGATCGGGCTGGTGACCGGAATTTCGATTCTATGGACCATCGGAGTTGTCCTCGCCGTTATAGGCGTCACCCTATGGATTCTCGGCGGCGTCGGTCACGCTGTGGGCGGGAGGCGCCACTACTGGTGAGCGTTGTTCCGACGACCGGAAGGCGTGAAGCGTTTGCTCCCGGACGAGACATCGAGCGTCGCTGTCAAGGCCAGACACTCGATCTTCTCCGAGGCGTCCCTTGATTGCCTGCGCACCCAGTTGAGCTTCGATCATGTGGTTTTCCATCAATTCCATAACTATTCAGAAGGGCTGTCGGTTCGTCATACCTGGCAGGTCTGCCCGTAAGGATGGGACAGTACGAACGCAGTCACGTCCTCCACCCGGTGGATGATCCACGCCACCTGTCCGTCCGGCCCGAGCACAGGGGTGTTGATCGGGGACCACCACCGCCAGGTCGCCGTCACCTTGCAGGAGGCCATGCTTCACTCGCCCGACCTGGCCGGGCATCAGGATGTCGCGGTGCGCTACCTGCCCGCTGCCGGATCTCTGAACGTATGCGGTGACTGGTACGACCTGGTCGACCTGCCCGACGACGGCTTCGCCGTCGCGGTCGGTGACGTTGTCGGCCACGGCCTGGAGGCCGCCGCCGTCATGGGCATGCTTCGGAGCGCACTGTCCGCCGCCGTCCGAGCCCTCCACGAGCCCGCCAAGGCGCTGGAGGTTCTGGGCCTGTACGCACGCTCGGTCGAAGGTGCGCTGACCACCACCGCGGCCCAAGTCGTCGTCGCCCCCCACAGCCGCCGCATTGCCTACAGCAGCGCCGGCCACCTCCCGCCGGTCCTGGTGCACCACGACGGCACCATCGATCTGCTCGACCAAGCCACCGACCCGCCACTGGCAGCCCGTCCCAAACACGTCCCGCCCCCCAAGCCGAGCTGCGCTACACCCCCGGCGAGACCCTCGTGCTCTACACCGACGGCCTCGTCGAACGCCGCGGCGAGGACATCGACGCCGGCCTGCACCGACTTGCCGACGCACTCGCCCGCTTTGCGCGCCTCAGCCCCGAACGTCTCGCTGACGCCCTGCTCGCCCGCCTCGGCGTCAGCGCCGGCGCCCGCGACGACATCGCCCTGATCGTCGTCCGTCTGTAGGCCCCTCGGCGCGGGCAAAGGGCGTCCGGGAAGCCCGTCGGTAGTGGTCCAAGCTTTCGCTGTTGGCGAACCGGCGTATGCATGGTGGCAGCCTGGGAGATCAAGCACACCCGGGCCAAAAAGGGGCTTCGTGCTCCCGGGATGTGGGTCTTGGACCAGCTCGGTCCCGATGGCAGGGATCCCGACTGGAGCCCCGAGACGTTGGCGTCCGACACCCTCGACGCACTGGCTCTCACCGCCTCACAAGCCAGTGCTTTCGCGGAGTGCTGGCATGATCTGGTCATTGAGCAGATCCGAGAGCTGCGCCGGAATAAGAACCTGACGGCCCGTCTGGGAAGGTTCGTCAGCCATTTTCAGTCCGGCCCCACGCGAGATCAACTTCTGATCTGGCGCGGCTTGGTCGCTTCGGTGGACGGGATGCGGTTCGTTGTGCCGGTCCTCTCGGTGTAGGCGCGGTCGAACCCGAGGTATTTCGGGCGACGAGGCGGCGCGGCATGGCTCAACATGATCAACGCCCGGCGGCCGGGCTCGGTGGACGAGTGGTGGCCGGCACCCCGTGTGACTCGCTGTACGTGCTGGACGTCCTCTACGACCGCGACGGCGGCAAGCGCCCTGAGATGATCGTCACCGACACCGCGAGCTATGTTGTGACCTGGACACCTCATACCCCGTTAGCCCGAAGGAGCGGCCGGACAGGCCGTCAGACGGGGCTGTTCCGGAGGTTCCTGTGCGTGTCCTGCACCAGCGTGGAGACGATGGGTCGTACCTGGTCGAGCTGCTCGGCGACACGGGTGAGCCGATCGAGGTCGCCTCGGGGTTCCTGCGGTTCCTGGCCGCGCGGGACTGCTCACCGAACATGCTCGTGTTGTACGCCTATGATCTGCGGCACCTGTGGCGGTTCTTCGGCGAGCGCGGCCTGACCTGGGACCGGTTCGCCCCGCCACACGCGATCCCGTTGCTGGAGTACCTACGCTCGGTGCCATCACGCCGCCCACGGCACCGCATGGTGCTCACCGTTGCGACGGTCACCCCGGACGGGCCGGCCACCAAGCTCGCGGCGACCACCGTGAACCGGATCCTGGCTGCAGTGTCTTCCTTCTGCGAGTACGCCATCCTCGCCGGGCTGCTGGACCGGGCCAACCCGATCGAGAAGCGGCCGGACCCCGCACTGCAGCGGGTCTTCGAGCGGCACCAGCCGTTCATGGGGCGGGCCAGTCTCCAGCGCCCCGTGCGCCGCGCGGTCCGGGTCGAGACCGTCCAGCGGCTGCTTCGGCCGTTGGACGACGTTCAGGTCGAGGCACTGATCGGCGAGCTGGGGTCGGTACGCGACCGGGCACTGGTCCTGCTGATGCTCCAAGGCGGGCTGCGGCCCGGGGAGGTCCTCGGCCTCCACCTGGAGGACATCGCCTACGGCCGGAGGCGGGTGGTGATCCGCCACCGCGACGACCACCCGAAGGGCGTGCGGTCCAAGTCGAGGTACGAGCGCGTGATGGACTTGCACGAGCCCGAGGCCCTGGCCGCGGTCAGCGCCTACGTGATGGGCGGCCGGCCCACGGACGCGGAGACGCCGCTGGTGTTCCTGATCGGAGGCCGCGGGGCCCGCCGGCTGGAGCCGCTCGGCTACGACGGACTGGTGCGGTTGTTCGCCCGCGCCTCCACTCGGGCCGGGATCCGCGAGCCGTGGGTGACCCCGCATGCCCTGCGTCATACTCACGCCACACGCATGTGGGAGGGCGGGATGCGGGAGTTGACGCTGCAGAAGCGACTGGGTCACGCCTCTCCGGAATCGACTCGTATTTACACGCGGGTCTCCGATCCGGCCGTGGTGGCCGAGTGCAACCGCGCCCTCGGCTGATACAGCAACTCGGCTGCCGGGGAGGGGAAGTGAGGGCCGAGACCGTCTCCGCGGCGGCGATTGTGGCCAGCCAGGGATCATTCCGCATCAGCATCGCAGCCGGTGGCACTGCCCGGAGGAGGAATGGCGCGCCCACGTCCAGGGCCAGGACGGCAACCGGCAGTACCAGCTGATGAAGCTGCGATTCCTCCGACAGTTTGTCGAGCGCTGGCCCAGGCTGTCCGGCTGGTTCGGCGCCCCGCTGGTCGAACGGGTCGGCCGGTTGCACGGCGAGCCGTACCGCTGTCCGTCCCACCCGGCGTGCTTCCGAGCCCGCACCTACCTGGTCTACCTCGTACTGCGCGGCTACACGACGTTCGACTGCCCGTGGCTGTTCGCCCCTGGGCAGCTCGCCATCATCGAGCCGGCCGCAGCACTCGGCATCGACCTGGGCGCCAAGCAGCTTGTCGACGACGCCATCGACCTGGGCTTCAGCCCGAACTCGGCCCGTCAGGCGATGCACTGGTCGGTCAGCCGCATCGCCCTGCGCACCGGCGTGTTCGACGTGACTGTGATCACCGAGGACCGTTTCGCCGATGCACTGCAGGTGATCTGGTTCTTTGCCGGCCACTCGGGCCTGGAGCGGTTCTACCGCTGTCGCCCGCGCTACCTGGAGGGCGCCGCCAAGAGCTGGATCACCCACCTCCACCGACTGCAGGTCGTGCTCTACTACCGCGGCCAGGTCGCGGCGGGGCCCCGCAAGCTGATGCTGTCTTGGAAGCCACCGCTGCTACTGCCCCCGCAGGTGCAGGCCGTCGCGGAAAAGTGGCTCGTTGTCCGGCGGCTGATCGACGACCGTTGACAAGCTGGAGCTTGCGGTCCGCCGCTTCGGGGATTGGCTTGGCGAACACCATCGCGAGATCGGCTCGTTCGCGGACGTGACCCGCGACCACGGTCTGGGCTGGCTTCAGCGCATCGCCGAGACGCCGACAGGGCAGACCGGCAAGCCCCTGGGTGTCGTATCCCGGATCCAGCGGAGCTCGGGGCTGGGTCAGTTTTTCCGGGGCACCGCCGCCTGGCAGTGGGACGGCGTCCCCGGCTACAGCCTCATCGGCCCCGGCGGCTCGCCGAAGTCACCGGTCAAGGTCCCCCGGTTCATCCCCGACGGCGAACTGGACTGGCTGATGCCGGTGGTCGGGCAGATCGCCTGCCCCTTCCAGTGCGCCGTCCTGCTGGTCGCCCGCTGGTCCGGCGCCCGCCGGGACGAGGTCCGCCGCCTGCCCGCCGACTGCCTGGACCGCTACCCCGACGGCACCGCCCGCCTGCGGCTTTCTGCCGGCAAGACCTTGTCGGGTACCGTTCGGCGAGGCCCGCAATACCTTCCCGAAGTACGCGTCAGCGTCGGTCGGCTTCATCTCCCACAGTGGCCGGCCGTACCAGGACCGCATCTGTTCCGGGTGCCCGACGTCCCCGCGGATCGTGCCGTCCGCCAGCCCAGGCTCGTCCAACGTGAGAATCGGTGGGGGTGGTGGGTGGTGGTTGTTCGGGGTGGTGGTGGGGGTGTGGTTTGTGGGTGTGGTGGGTTGGGGTGGGGTGCTGCTGGGTGGGTGAGGGGGTGGGGGTAAGTCGCTCGGAAGGGCTAATCGTGTGCCAGGGGGGCTTGCTGTCTTATTGTTTGACGGTGTGTCAGGTGGTGGTGGGGTGGGTGGGGGGTGGTGTGTGTACACCCGGTTGGCTCTGTGGTGTCACGCCGTGAGCCCGCCCGATATGACAGGTAATGGGGCGATAAGTACGTTCGTTTCAGGTCGGCTGCCCGGCCGGCGTCTCTGAGACAGGAAGAAGTGACATGACCACGCGTACCGTCGCTGTGACCGCTGCCGTAGTAGGCGCAGCGGTTCTGGCTACTACTGGCATTACGTATGCCTCGGCTGCCGGGTCGGCTCCGGCTGCTCCGTCCGTTCAGCAGGCTGCTCCGGCTGTTGCTCCGCTTAGTGGTGACGGCGGGAATGGCAACGGAAACGGAAACGGGAACGGGAACGGGAACGGGAACGGGAACGGGAACGGGAACGGAAACGGGAACGGAAGCGGGAAGGGGAACGGCAACGGGAACGGGAACGGAAGCGGGAACGGTAACGGGTTCGGGAACGGGAACGGGAACGGGTTCGGGAACGGGAACGGGTTCGGGAACGGGAACGGGAACGGGTTCGGGAACGGGAACGGCGGTGGCGGCAAGGGGAACGAGGGAGGCGGTTACGGCGGTGGCGAGCGTGGCGGCAATGAGCGTGGCGGCAACGAGCGCCGTGGTCACCGGGAGGGCCGGATCTTCATCAACGAGCGGTCGTACTCCGCCCGTGGGGAGGAGGGCTGCATCACGGTGGTGAGCGGTCTGGGTGCCAAGAGCTTCAACGTCCGTAACGACAGCCGCCGCACCGTTGAGTTCTTCCGTGGGGCGACCTGCGACAACGGTTCCCCGGTCGCGACGGTCGGTCCCTGGAGCACCAGCAACGGTGTCTTCACCCGCAAGCACATCCGCGGCGGTGTGTTCGTCCGCAACGGCGTCGTGGGCAGCTTCCGGGTGGTCCGGGACCACTTCGACAGGTTCGACAGGGACGACAGGGGCGGCGGGGACGACAGGGAGTGGTAAGGGACCACTGTGACAAGTGGTGACAGAGCCGCTTGCGTCATAGGGAAGCCCCGGCCCGTCGGAATCGGGCCGGGGCTTCCGGCATGCGGGGCACCTGTGAGCGGGTGCCTGTTCGGGGCGGTGGTGCGTGTGCGTGGCGGGTGTCCGGTGCCCTGTGGATCGGCTTCGCCATATTAGGTGTTCGCTGCTGTCGCGTGTGCCGTGGTGGGCGGGCTCGGACGGCTGAAGCCCTGTGATCCGGGCTTCCGGGGGATTGCTGGTGGGGTGTCCGGCTGCCTGGCCGGCTTGTTCGGGTGCGGCTGGGTCCGGCCGCGAGAACGCACGGTCTTCAGGGCCGTGCATCGTCCGCCGCGACTGCGTGTGCGTGCGCGGTTGCTTCACCCGGTCGTGGCCGGCGGTGGCCGGACGGTTGTCACCCCCGCCGCCACCGGCCCTTTTCCTGTTGTGGCCTGCCTGGCTGCCGGCCCTTTTCTGTTGTGGCCTGCCTGGCTGCCGGCCCTTTCCTGTTGTGGCCTGCCTGGTTGTCTGTCCTGTCCCGCGGTGGGGTGTTTTGCCGTGTGGTGGTCTGCCGTGTGGGGTGTGCTTGCTGTGGCCTCGGGTTCTGTGCGGTCTGCCCGGCCGGTTGGCCGGTGGTGCCGGTTTTGTGGGCAGGCTGCTTACCGGGTGCCTCCGGGCAGCTGTGGGGTGCCGGTATTGTGTGTTGTTTTCTTCTGGTGCTCTGCTTGCAAGCCCGGTGTCAGCGATCGCGTCGGGACGATGGCGGGCACTGGTCATATCCGTTGCAGCCGTGGCCTGTTGTGGGCGCCCGGTTTCCTGGTGCGTTGCGAGCACCGGTTTCCTGGACGGTCGGGGGTGCCGGTCTTCCAGCGCTGTTGTGGGCGGGGGTCTCCTGGCCCGTTGCGAGTGCCGGCTCCCTTTCTGTTGCGTGCGTTGGGCTCCTGGCGTGTCATTGGGCGCGGGTTTTCTGGCCTGTTGTGGGCGCCTGGTCCCTGGCCTGTTGTGGGTGCCTGGTCCCTGGGTTGTTGTGGGTGTCGGGTTTTCTGGGTTGTTGCGGGGGGAGCAGGCCCGCTTGGACGCGTCCCGTTCTGCCGACGTGACGTGCGGTGGCGTGCCTGCTCGATCTGCCGACTACCCCTTGCGTACCGCACCTGAAACCCGGCACGGGACCGGGTGAAGGCCTGGCGGGGCTGTGTGGCTGGGGCCGGGGGTGTCCGGGTGCGGGTGCGGGTGTGGCTGGCGGACGGGTGGGGTGTTCGTGTGCGGCCTGCCCCGGGTGTCCGGGTGTGCGGGGTGTCCCGGGTGTCCGGGGTGTCCGGGGTGTCCGGGGTGTGCGGGGTGTGCGGGGTGTGCGGGTGTCGTGGGTGGCTGTGTGTGGGGGTGGGTGTGTCCGGGTGGTCGGCGGTTGGTTGGTGGCTGTTGGGGGTGTGGTTTCGGGGCGGGGGTGTTGGGGTCTGTGGTTTGGGTGTTGGGGTCTGTGGTTTGGGTGTTGGTGGTTCAGTGGGAAATGGGGGACGGTGCTGGTCCATGCGGGTTACTAAAACGACAATATGCGTGCCGGTGTCGGTTGGTGTGTGGCGGGGGTGTCACTGTTCACGCACTTCCCTGCGATCGTGAGAGTGTCATGAAACTGCTTCCCAGGATTTTCAGACAGTCGAAGGACCCGGCTGACGCAGTCGTTTTGCGGCGGCTTGAGGAAAGTATCGAGAGCGCCGGTTACTGGGCGAAGAGGATGCCGAGGGAAGCGGCCCGTGTGGTGCGTAAGGTTCGTTTGTATACCCTGGCCGCGGCGGTACTGAGTCTTGTCACGGGACTTCTGGCCTGGCCGGTTATCGGTGGATCGTCGCAGCTGACGGCGCAGGTGTTCGTCTCGGTGCTGTCGGGTCTTGCTGCGTTGGCGGTTGTCGTGCCGCATGCCACCGGTCTGAGTGATCGCGGTGATGAGTCCATCAGGCTGTGCAGCACCTATGGTGCGGTGTACCGCGAGCTTGTGGAGGTGCGGGGGCGGCTTGCTGCCGGATCCCTGGATGATCCCTCTCGTGTGGCTGACGTCATCGGTCAGTTCGAGCACATTCAAGAACGCAGGGATGCGTTGGCGCTTGTGGCCGGGGACGGGCATCTGGGGGGTGCGTGCGGTGTGGGGGCGGTCAGGGGCGGCGGGCGGTGGGGGCGCACTGGCCTGGGCGGACTGCGGGAGATCACGGGGCCGTTGCTGCCGTCGGCGAGGGTGCGCCCGCAGGCCGGCCGGACGGCGGGTGGCGATGACGAGGCCGTTCTTGCCGCGCTCGTCTGCGTGTTGAGGGGTGGGTGCGAGCCGCGGCGGGTGCCGCTGTACTCCAGGGTTTCGTCGTCCATGGTGTACCGCTTGTTCCGGGTCCGGTCCCGGGCCGGGGGCCGGGTGGCGTCTTCACCGGGGGGTGCTGGACGTATCCGCCGGCTGGGGCGTGCTGGTTCCTTGACGAGCCGTCCCCGGCTCGGTGCGGGTACGGGTCGCGGGGGCGGTGATTCTGCGGGTCTTGGCCCCTTGGATGGTGACGGGCCGGGTTCTGCGGTGCAGCTCCTGCGCGACGCTGCCGGTGTGCCCCTGATCCTTGGCGTTTCAACGGGCAGCACCCAAGACGCCAGGGCCTGAAACCGGCCGGCCCCTGCCGGGCTCTGTGCTGCACGTCGGCATCCTGGCGGCCTTGCGGCCCGCCCCGCGACAGGCAGTGGGCTTGAGGTGCCGTGCGACTTTGCTTGCGGTGTTGTTGTCGTCCACCGACGCTCCGCGTCGATTCTTTCCTGGGTCTTGCCGTCGAAGCCGCGTGATGCCGCTCGCTGATCCACTCCCCTCGTGGGGGAGGCCGCCCGGTGTGCGGCTGGTTGGCGACACGTCACACGGTCGCACGGGCATGTCCTGGTGGGGGTCTGTCAGCTCTGCGGCCGGGCCGGGCCACGGTGGGCGGGTGGTGCGGCCTGTCTGATGAACAGGGCGGATGCCGGGTGGCATGCGGCGGGGGAGGGGCGCCGCACGCTCCCGCCTGGGTGGCGGACCGTTTCACCGGGAGGCAGGAGGCGGCGCCGGCCCGATCGACGGGACCGCACGGCATGGCGAGCGGCACCGCGGCAGAGCGGGACGCGAGGGGCGCGTTCTCGACGTGACGTGCCCTCTTCAGGGCCGGCTGCCTGCGGTGATTGCGCACGGTGACCCTCCCGGGTGCGTAAGCGGCACAGCGCTGGTTGGCTGCGATGTGTCCCACCTTCCCGTCCCCAGGAGTGATGATGAGCATTGCAGGCGAGTCCGCCAGTCGTGCGCAGCAGATGCAGGACAAGGTCCGTGAGCTGAACGAGCGTGCCGAGCAGACGAGCGATCCCAAGGAACGCCGCAGGCTGCACGACGAGGCCCGGCGCATGCAGGAGCAGTCCATGAAGGAGGGCGGACGCGCGGCCGAGGACAGGCCCGTGCGCCGTGCCGGCAGCCGGAAGGACGAGTTCCCGCCCCGGTGACGCACCATTTGCGTCCAGCGGTACCGATGGCCTCCCCCCGCACTGCGGGGGGAGGCCGTCCGCGCTTTGTGGCGGTCTCGGAAAGCTGGCAGGAACTGCGAAACCGGTGCCGCCGGTGCCGTGATGACAGCTGTCGGCGTTCGCGTGAAAGTGGCTCTGGCAAGATTTTTTGTAGCCGGAGATCATCCCGGTGCGGCGGTCGGCCTGTTTGCGGGGTGGGCAGCCTTTGGGTGTGGGCTGTTGAACTGTCAAACCTGTTACCGCACTTGGCCGGGATGCTGGTGTTCTCGGTCGATACTTCCGGTCCTCTCGTGGTGATCGGGGCGACTACGCGCTCTAGTTGTCCAGCGGGATGCAGCGGGTGCGGCGTCCTGAGCGACTGGATCCACAGCCGCTGTGTCCGGCACCTCGATGCAGCGATCGGCGGCCGGCCGGTCCGGATCGACTTGAGTGTGCGCCGTCTGACTTGCGAGAACGCGGCTCGGCGAAGGTGACCTTCGCCGGGCAGGTGCCGGGGCTGACCGTGCGCTACCAGCGGCGAACGCCACTGCTTCAGCACCAGGTCGAGGCGGTCGGCGTGGTGCTGGCCGGCCGGGGCGGGGCCCGGATGCTGCGCGTCATGAACGGCAGACTCTCCCGGTCCACCGTGCTCACTGAGCTGATGCGGATGCCGCTGCCGCCGCTGGTCACGCCCACAGTGCTGGGGGTGGGCGACTTTGCGTTCTACGGCGACACCTCCAACACCCTCCTGGTCGACGCCACGACCCGTCTTCCGCTGACGCTCTGGGAGGGCAGGGACGCCGAACAGCTCAGCCGATGGCTCCGCACGCATCGCGGCGTCGAGATCGCTTGCCGCGACGGCTCCCTCCCCTACCGGCAAGGCATAGCCGGCGCTGCCCCCGACGCCATCGAGGTCAGCGACCGCTTCCACCTGTGGCAGGGCCTGTCCCGGCGCGTCCAGGACAGGCCAGTGACGGTGACGTCGTCGCGCGTTGTAGTACGTGAGCCATCGGAAGATCTCCAGCCGGGCCTGAGCCGTCGTGGAGATACGTCTTCTTGTGCACAGCTTCTCGTTTCAGCCCCTGCCACAGGCTCCCAGCCAAGGCGTTGTTGTAACTGGAGCCGACCCGGCCCATGCTCCGCCGGATCCTGTGCTTGCCGCAGACCTGCGCGAACGCCGCCGAGGTGTACTGGGTGGATTCAACCGGTCGTCGCAACACCTCGATCATGGAGGTGTCCGATGGGGCGACCGGCAGGGTGGACGACGGCGGTGACGGGGCGCCCGGCGATGCGGTCTCCGGGCAGGCCGCCGGTCCGCCGGGATGTGGAGCGTGCCTTCTGGAAGAAGATCGCTGATGGGCTGACCAGCGAGGACGCGGCGATCGCGTGCGGTGTGTCGGGGCCGGTCGGCTCACGATGGTTCCGGGAACGTGGCGGTATGCCGTCGATCGAGCTGGGCCCGGTGTCGGGCAGGTATCTCTCCTTTGCAGAGCGCGAGGAGATCGCTGTGCTGAAGGCTCAGAACACCGGGGTCCGGGAGATCGCCCGTCGGCTGGGCAGGCACCCGTCCACTGTTTCGCGGGAACTGCGGCGCAATGCGGCCACCCGCAGCGGACAACTCGCCTACCGGGCGTCGATCGCGCAGTGGAAGGCCGAGCTGGCCGCGCGGCGGCCGAAGCCGTCCAAACTTGCCTGCAGCGAGCGGCTGCACGAGTACGTCCAGGACCGCCTGGCCGGAGAGATCCGCCGCCCGGACGGCATGCCGGCGCCGGGACCTGCGGCACCGCCGTGGAAGGGACGGAACAAGCCGAGGCGCCAGGACCGCCGTTGGGGCAACTCGTGGAGTCCGCAGCAGATCTCCCACCGGCTGAAGGTCGACTTCCCTGATGATGATTCCATGCGCATCTCTCACGAGGCGATCTACCAGGCCCTCTATATCCAGGGCCGGGGAGCACTCAAGCGCGAGCTGGTCGCCTGCCTGCGCACCGGCCGTGCGCTGCGGGTGCCCCGGGCTCGCACCGCCGGCCGGGGGAAGAAGTTCGTCACCGAGGACGTGCTGATCAGTCAGCGGCCGGCCGAGGCGGAGGACCGGGCGGTCCCCGGCCACTGGGAGGGCGACCTCATCATCGGCCTCAACAGCTCCGCGATCGGCACCCTGGTCGAACGCACCAGCAGGTTCACGATGCTGCTGCACCTACCGCCCATGCCCGGCCACGACGGCACACGGGCCAAGAACGGCCCCGCACTGGCCGGCCACGGAGCCGCAGCCGTACGTGACGCCCTGACGGAAGCGATCACCCGCCTACCCGCCCAACTACGCAAGTCCCTTACCTGGGACCAGGGTTCGGAAATGGCGCAGCACGCCGAACTCCGCATCGACACCGGCCTGGAGATCTACTTCGCCGACCCGCACAGCCCCTGGCAGCGCGGCACGAATGAGAACACCAACGGGCTGCTACGGCAGTACTTCCCGAAGGGCACCGACCTCAGCAGACACACCCGCGAGGATCTCGCTGCCGTCGCAGCTGCCCTCAACGGCCGCCCCCGCAAAACCCTGGGCTGGAGGACACCCTCCGAGACTCTCAACAGTCATCTACTATCAACATAAAACGGAAGTGTTGCGACGACTCCTTGAACCCGGGCTGCGGCCCGCGGTCGCAGTGGAACACGGCACCGGCCACCTTCCCGCCGCGGGCTGCCACCGCCATGTCCAGCGCGTCGATAACCAACTCGGCCCGCATCTGCGGTGCCATCGACCGGCCGAGCACCCGGCGGGAGCAGATGTCGATCACGCAGGCGAGGAACAGCCACTGGCTGCCGAACCAGATGTAGGTGATGTCACCGCACCACCGCTGATCGAGCCCGGAGGCAGTGAAGTCCCGCTGCAGCAGATCCGGCAGTGGCGGCGCCACCGGGTCGGGGACGGCCGTTAGTCTCCTGCTGCGCAGATGGCGCCCGACGATGCGGTGCACGCGCATCAACCGCGCCACCCGCTTGCGGTTCACGTGGTGCCCGGACCCTTGCAGTTCGGCGTGGGCGCGCAGGGCCCCGCAGGTCTCGCCGGACTCGGCGTGGATCTGGCGGATCTCGGCCGCCGGAGCGTCGTTGGCGGCCTGCCGCTCGGCACGGGCGTCCGCCCCGGCAAGCCACCGGTAGCAGCCCGAGCGGGAAACCCGCAACACTCGGCACAGCTGCTGGACGCCGAACTCGCCGGCGTGCGCGCAGATGAAGTCCCAGCGCCGGGACGTCACTTCATCTCCTGGGCAAAATACTGGGCCGCCCGGCGCAGGATCTCCCGCTCCAGTTGCCATTCCTTCTCCGCCTTCAGCAGGCGCGCATTCTGCGCCGGCAGCCGGGCCGGCTCCGCGCCCTGCGCGTCGGTCTGCCCCGAACCGCCCGCTGCGGCCTGGCCACCGCCCTCGGCCGCGCGCAGCCACAACCGCAAGGTCTCCCGGGTGATACCCAGGTCAGCGGCGACGTCCTTCATCGTCCGCTGCCCCGCCGAAGCCCTCCACAACGCCACCGCGTCCGCCCGGAACTTTGGGGTGTATATCCGCCCTGCCATGTGAACCATCTTCCCGGACCATCAAGATCCGCCATCAGAGTGTCCACATCGCAGGGGCACCTCACCTACCTGATGACCTGCGCGAACGTACAGCGCCGCTGTGCCGGCCCGTCAGCCCCGGCGGCACCGGTATCCGAGGAAGGGCCGTCCGGGCCGGGGAAACAGTTTCGATGACGGTTGTTCAGTAAAGGCCTCTTCTGCACCCCCTTCGATGACGGTCATTCAGCACGCAAGGGGCGTCGATGGAAGTCATGCGGGGCGACGGGGATGATTGCGTTTGCCGGCGTGCCGGAATCAGGCGGCCTGCTGCCGACAGGGTGACCGGGCGTCAGCGAGTCGCCCGGAAAGCCTAATGATGTGCCAGGCATGCGTACCATTCCCCAGTTTTGACGGTTCATCAGTTAATAGGTTGGTGTGCGAGAAGTGCCGTGCGTACACCCGGTCGGCCCTGTGGGATCGCACCTCCGGTATTTCCGATATGACAGCTCATGGGGTCGTCAGTACGTTCGTCTCAGGTCGGCTGCCCAGCCGCCGGCGTCTCTGAGACAGGAAGAAGTGACATGACCACGCGTACCGCCGCCGTGGCCGCCGCCGCAGCAGGCGCAGCGGTCCTCGCCACCACCGGCATCACCTACGCCTCGCCGGCCGGGTCCGCCCAGGCCGCCCCGTTCGTCCAGCAGGCCGCTCCCGCGATGGCTCCCGCCGGTGGTGGCAGCGGCGGCAGCGGCGAGGGGGACCAGGGCCGCGACCGCGACCGTGACCGTGACCGTGACCGTGGCTACGACGACGACGACGACTACGACGACGGCTACGGCTACGGCTACGGGGAAGAGGGGCGGATCCACTTCAACGAGCGGACGTACTCCGCTCACACGGACGGCTGCATCACCGTGGTCAGCGGCCTGGGCTCGCGGAGCTTCAACGTCCGTAACGACAGCCGCAAGACCGTCGAGGTCTTCAGTGGGGTGACCTGCGACAACGGTTCCCCGGTTGCGACGGTCGGTCCCTACAGCACCAGCAACGGTGTCTTCACCCGCTTCGTCCGCGGGGGCGTCTTCGTCCGCAATGGCGTCGTGGGCAGCTTCCGGGTCGTCGACAACTACCGTGACAGGTGGTGACAGAGCCATCTGCATCCCAAGGAAACCCCGGCCCGTCGGAATCGGGCCGGGGTTTCCGGCATGGGGGACACATCGCGGCGGGTGCCCGGTCCCGGGCGGCCGCACCACGTGTGCGGCCCACGCCCGGTGCCCCATAACACCTGCTACGCCATACTAAGTGTTTACCGAGGCCCCCGCGTGTCGCGCCAGGCGGACTCGGCGGGCCGCGGTCCTGCGAACCCGGTCGAAGGTGCCCGGTCGCCGGGCCGGCTCGGTTGGGGCCGTCCGCAAAAACACGCTCGCGGCCAAGATCGCGCAGACCCTCCCGTACCAGGGGCAGGGCGGCGGATGCGGCACACGGATCGCCTGACCGGCAGGGGCCGGGACCTGTGGCCCCCCTTGCTGTGGCGCTTTGGCAGTGGGGCGAAACCTGCGTCGCCGGTCGCGGGGGGCCCGGTCCGGGGACATCCGGCACAGCCGGTGCGGTGCCCCGGTTGACCTCGTGCCGACTGTTTTGGTGAGCATGCTGTGCTCGCCCAGGGTCTTTCGTCTGGACCGGGCCGGATCGCGGAGCGGCTGGTGTGGCCGTGGTGCGTGCAGCCGCAAGGCGCAGGAAGCAGCCCACACGAAGGGGGGTCCCCCTATGCCTTGAGGGCCATGGGGGAGTCGGCGGCTGGAGGCCAGGCCGCAGATGTGCGTACCGGGCCCCGTGAGCCCAGCATGATCCGAACGAGAGGCCGTAGGTCCTGGGACGTTGCCCGGTGTCGTCCCGCTCAGCCGTTTTTCCGGTGTCTGCGGCGCGTACGCAGGAAAGCGCGGCAGGATGTACAGCAGTTGCGGGTCCGGCGCGGCCCCGGCGAGCCGTGGGCCGGCCACCGCCGCGAACGGGAGCAGGAAGCCGGTCACCAGCATTCGCGCCACCGCGGCCCGGGTGCGTACCGCGGGCAGGGTTCGGCCGTCACGGGAATCCAGCCGGCGGGGAGATCCTGGACTTCGATGGCGGCGTGCTGGTGTCCGGTGCCGGCCATGCGGGAGAGGCCGGCCATCGCCACCGCTGCGAACAGCGTGTACGTGGCGGTGACGGGATCGTGCAGGCCGTACAGACCGGTGTGGAAGGCGGCTACGGCTGAGAGCGTGACCCGGACGGCCCGTCGGCCCGCGCGGAGGGGGGTGCCCGTGCCGTGCCGCAGTGCGGTGACGGCCCGGCGCAGTGCCGGGGTGCCGCGTGCCCGGGCCGGTGGCGCTGCCGGCGTCCTCCCAAGGGCCCATGGCCGGCACCCCTGCCCGCTTGCCCGGTTCCAGGATCACATCCGCCCCGAACCGCCGCACGGGTGCGGGCGGTTCGGGGCACTCGCCCCCTGGTGTTCGCCGCCGTGGGCAGGCGCCTGCGGGCGCTCAGGCCCGCCCGGGCGGATGCCGCCACAGGTAGCCGCCCGCCGTGGCGGCCAGCAGCGTCACGCAACCTGCGAACACCAGGCCTGCATTGCGCAGCCCCAGTGCCACCGCCAGCGCGCCGATCCCGATGACGGGCACCGAGATTCCCGCGTACGCGACGACGAAGAACGCCGAGATGGTGGCGCCCCTGTGGGTGTCCGGAGCCAGCGTGCTCACCACGGTCAGGCCTGCCCGGAAGGCCAGCCCCTGGCCGATGCCGCCTGTCACGGCACCCGCGAGGAGGACCGGCAACGACGCCAGCAGCAGGGACGACCCCACCGCAAGCAGGCCGGCCACCAGCACCAGGCAGCCGACGGGCAGGGCGTTGCGCGTGCCGACGGGGCCCATCAGCAACTGCCCGCAGGCCGAGGCGCAGAAGACGCAGAAGACGACGGCGCCGGACACGGCCAGGTTGTGCACGCCCAGTGTCTGGGTGAGGAAGGCCGGCGCGACCGCGGTGAACAGGCCCAGCAGCGAGAATCCGGCGAAGGCGGCGAGTGCGCAGGGCGCGAACACACCGCGTACCTCGGCGGGGACGACCATGCCCTGCGGCCGCAGCGGGGGCCTGGCGCCGCTGCGGTGCACGGTCTCGGGCAGCAGCGAGGTGACAGCCACCGCGGCCGCCAGAAGCGCCAGATGGGTCAGGAACGGCAGTTGCAGCGGCCACGGCGCGTACTGGGCCAGGGTCCCCGCGACCAGGGGGCCGAGTCCCAGGCCGCCCATGTTGGCCGCGGTCGCAGCGAATCCTGCGCGGGCACCGCGCCCGGCGGGTGCCAGTTCCAGTACGGCGGCCGTGCCCGTGCCGCTGAGCAGTCCGGCGGAGAACCCCGACAGGACACGACCGGTGAACAGCAGCGGCAGCCCGCCCTCGAGCAGGAAGCACACCGCGCTCAGCGCGGCCAGTCCCAGCGCGCACAGCAGGACCGGGCGGCGGCCGAGAACATCGGAGAAGCCGCCGGCCAGGAGCAGCGCAGCAATCACACCGATGGCGTAGACGGCGAAAACCACGGTGACGATCAGTTCGGAAAAACCGATCTGCAACCGGTAGAGCCCGTACAGCGGTGTCGGCAGGGTCGTGCCTGTCATCCCGACCGCGAACACACCCGCCGCAGCCAGATATCCGGGCCGGACGGCGCCCTGCTGACGGCCTGTTTCCTGGTTGGTCACAACTCACCATAGGCATCGGACCAGGCGCGCAGAGGCGTCGGCTTCGCCGCAGACGGGCCGATGCACAAGCGCCACCAACACGGCGGAGCCTGCGCCACCCCCTGCTGCCACCGGCCCGCCGGCCCCGCTCATCACCCTCGCGGCAGCCGGGCGCCTTCGTGGATCTGCGAACGCAGGCCATCAGCAAGGACAGGATGGTGGCGGCAGGAAGCAGGAACATCCTCAGCGGACAAACCCCGGCTGACGGTCCTGGACTGCCTGCGTCCTGGACCGCCTCGTCGGCGGTTGCCTTGGTGCCCACCCCCTCCGGCCCCGTTTCCCCCGGCCCAGAAGCCCTGCCGGTACGTGGGGGAGCGGGCGGCCGTCAGGCCGCGCCGGCAGCCCACCGCCAACACCGCCGAACGGGAGGCGACCAAGGCCCGTGCGCAGACCCATTCGTCCGGTGCCACCCGGCCGTACGGCAGTGCCGACCCCATTCGGCCCCGTCTGCCGCGCGGCCGCGCCGGAGCGGGCGGGATCGGGGGCAGCATGGAAGCGGAAGCCCGCCCGGGAGCCCTTCGCACGTCGACCGGGCGGGCCGCCGTTGTGCAGCCCGCCCCGTTACTGGCGGCCGTCGCACACGGCTGCAACGGTCTGCCGACACACGGTGGGCGCCGTCGTGCACGCCGGCGAAGAACGCATGCATGCCACCCCGGTGCCGCCTCGGTGGTCAGCTCAGGGCCGCAGCCAGAACGCCGGCCGTCTTGGCGACCAGAGGGTTGTCGGCGGGGGCGTCCCGGCCGGGCTTGGTGGTCATGACGGCCAGGACCACCGGCGGGCGGCCGGGGGGCCAGGCGACGCCGGCGTCGTTGTTGCCGCCGTAGCTGCCGCCGGCGGTCTTGTCGGCGACGGTCCAGCTGGCAAGAAGCCCGGTGCGGAAGCGTTCACCGCTGGTGGTGTTGGCGAGCAGCCAGCCGGTGAGCAGCCGGCTGTCGCGGGGGGCGAGCGCGTCGCCCAGGACGAGGCGGGCATAGGTCCGCCCGATCGCGCGAGGTGTCGTGGTGTCCGTCTCGCGCCATGGCTCCGCCGAGTTCAGCTCGGGCTCCCACCGGTCGAGGCGGGTGACCGGATCGCCGATGGAGCGGCACAGGCGGGTGATGGCGGTGGGGCCGCCCAGTTCCCGGAGCAGGAGGTTGGCCGCGGTGTTGTCGCTGTGCGTGATGGAGTACCTGCACAGGTCTGCGACCGTCATCCCGCGGGAGAGGTTCTCGGACCTGCCGGTGATCGGCGAGTGGCCGCAGGCCTCCACGTACTGCGCGGTGTAGCGGATACGGCGGGCCAGGAACTCGCCGCCGCGGTCCAGATCGCGAAGGACCGCAGCCGCGCCGATGGTCTTGAACAGGGAGCACATCGCGAAGCGCTCGTCCGCCCGGTACACCACCGTGCGGCCCGTGGCGGTGTCATGGGCGTACGCGCCGAGCCGGGCGGAGTGCTCCCGCTCCAGGGCGCGCAACTGCCCGGTGACCCGGGCCGCCGCGCCGGGCGCGGCTGAGGCGGCGTGCGCGGGGGGCGGCGGGGATACAGCGGCCGGGGCGGCCCCGGCCCCGGCGGCCAGGGCGGCCCCGGCGGCCAGGACCGTCCGGCGGGTCGCACGGGCTCCGATGGATCGCACAGTCATGTGCCTTCCTTCGTACGGCGGGACGTCTGCCATGACATCAGCTCCCGCCCGGCCGGCCGCAATGACCGCACCGACCGCTGCCCGGTGCCCCTGGCCGTCAACCGCTCGAAGCCGGGCGGCCCGGCATCGCCACCCGCTGCGGCCGGGGCGGCTCCGGAACGGCGGAGCCGGCCTCCGCGGTTGCCGGGGCTGGCTGGTGTGGTGGTGTGTCAGGCGGTCTCGGTGAGCGCCTTGCGACGGGGCGGCAGTGTGCGTGCGGTCACGGCGAAGGCCAGGGCGGTGAACGCGGCGGTGGTCAGGAAGGCTGTGCGGGCGCCGGGTACGAACGCGCCGGGACGGCGCCTGCGCAGTACACCGACACGATCCCACAGCGGCATGCCGCGACATGCCCCGGCCGGGCTCTGCCGGATGGCCGGCCTCGAGATCACCCGGATCGAACGTGTGCTGCGACAACGTCTCGCCCTGCCGCAAGAGCGTCCTGGGGCGGCAGGTCCGGGCCGGCCCGGGAGCAACCGGCAAACACCTTGCCCCTCACCGGCTACGGACCGACGGCCGAACGCTTCGACCGCTTCCTGCTCGACGAGTGGGCCCGGGCCGCGGCCCCGCACCAGCAGCACCGGACGAACAGCGGCCCTGGCGGACTTCCTCGACACCTGCAACCGCCACCGCCGGCACACCGCGCTCGCGCGCCGGCTGCCCATCACCCGCATCAACAACCGTGCCGGTCAGTCAATCCGGGCCGGCCCCGTCTGCGGGGCGCTGATCCGGCACGCCGCGGCGTCCGGCCCGCACACAACTGCGCAGCCTGGCCCTCGGGCTGCCCGTGGGGCACTCGAGCACCATCGGCTGCCTCCACCACAACAGCACTGAGCACCGGCCGGCGGGGGTGCGCCGGCACTTCGACGCAGCTCCTCCTGGAAACGGCGCGGGACCGGGCCGCCTTGACCGCGGCCACGATGCTTCGGCGCGCCGCAGAGTCAGGATGTGCCGCCGGTGGCTGCGGGAACGCTGCCACCAGCCGGCCGGTCACGAACACTGCCCCTGCAGTGGTCCGCCCGGTCGGCCTGCTGCGAGGGCTGACCGCCCAGGGCTGACCGATCAGCCTGGGGGCGGGTCCGCAAGGCCGGGCCCCGGGCATGTTCCGGCCGGGTCCGGCCACACCGGCACGTCCGGTCAGTAGGCCGAGTTGACGTGGTCGATGGAGCCGTAGCGGTGGGCGGCGTAGTTGGCGGCGGCGGTGATGTTGGCGACCGGGTCGTAGATGTTCTTGGAGGTGCCGCTCACGTGGTACGTGTTGAACGTGGGGTCGATGACCTGGAGCAGGCCCTTGGACGGGATGCCCTTGGTGGCGTTGGAGTCCCAGTTGTTGACGGCGTTGGGGTTGCCGCTCGACTCGCGCATCAGGTTTTTGCGGATGCCTTCGTAGGTGCCCGGGATGCCCTTCGCGTGCATGACCTTCAGCGACTCCTTGATCCAGGTGTCGACGTTGCCGCCGCCGGACTGGGCGGGGGTGGCGGCCGAGGCTGCCGGGGCGCCTGCGACGGTGCCGGCCACGACCGCGGCACCGGCTGCGAACATGCCCAGCGAGATCTTCTTGGTCCTGGCCATGCGGGCGAACTTCGTGGACATCGCGTTGAACTGCATTCGGTAATTCCTCATCTGTTGTCGGGCGATGCCAAGAATTATTAAGCGAAGGAGAAATGCGGGTCAATGGGCCCCTTTTACTATTCGAATTCGTACCGGCTGAACAAAATGGTTGAGGAATCGCCGTCAAGGCTGCGGAACGTGCCGTGACGGGTCTACTAACCGGCTTCATAGTGACGCCCGTCATATGGCCCACTCCACACGGCAAATGCCTCAAATTGGCACAAGAGTGGCGTAAGTCATGTGGCCTGCGGCACATTAAGGGCGCTCTATTCGCTCACCGTAATTCCGAATGAACACGCTGTACGGGCGGCAGTGCGGCGGGCTGTCGGCGTGAATCGGCAAGGAATTCTGACCGGTGGCCGGCGCGTGACCGCCTCCGGTGGCGGCACGCGACGGCGACACATGGCGGCGGCACGCGGCGCGGACCCCTGCCGTGCAGCATTCGCCTTCTTCGAGGACGGTCACGACTGCGCCGCACGGTCTTCCACCACGGAATCCTCCTGGTCCGCGGAGCCCGGGGCCTGTGGCGCACGGTGGTGGGGGGACGGTCCGGGACCTTGAAGAGCTCGCCACCGAGCGCCGCGACTGCACGGCCCCCGAGGTGGCGCCCCGATACCCGCCCATGGGGTGTCGGCGGCCGGTGCCGTGCTCGCGCCGGCCATTGCGCTCGCAGTGCTCAAACGGGGGTTGCGGTGCCTGGCGAACGGTCAGGGGTCATCCTGTCCTCGGCCGGCTTCGGTGCTCCATCGGCGCGCCACCGGCCTCGGCGGGTACCGCGCCTGCCGCTGCACCTTGCGAGCACTGCCCGTACGAGAGTCTGCCGCCGCTTGACTCCAGCCGGTCCGCGGGCGCCTTTCAGCGGCTCGGCGATGCCGGCGGCCCTGTCCCGGAACAGGTCACGAAGCTCAACGGTGTGGCGGGGGATCTGGCGGCCAGGGGCCTGACGCTGCCGCAGGACTTCGTCACGTTCCGGACCGGCGCGCATGTACGCGCGTATATACGCCTCGCCCGGCGCCGCGGCGGTTGTCGGCCGCAGTCCGTAAGAGATCGCGGCATTCCTGCGTCCTCGGCGCGCCGCAGGGCTTCTTGGTGGTGGCCCCGCCGGCGCGCGGTCCCTGGCCGGTGCGGGACCGGCACCGTCGACGGCGCCGCCGGTATCCCGCGCGCTCCCCGGCGGATCCCCGGCGGATCCCCGGCACTGCCGGCCGCGCTCTTTGGCGAGCCGGCGTCCGCGCAATCCCGCTTCGCGCCGAGCGGCTTTTCCCCGGCCGGGCGGGATGTCCGCCGGTCCAGCCTCGAAGCAGCGAAGGAGCAGGTCGTGTGACTGCCCGGCGCCCTTGGCCGTGGGCGGGCCGGCCGTGGGCCGTCCAGGGCCGCCCGCATCCGGGGTCGCACGCTCCCTGGGTGCGGGGGAGTCCCTCGAACTGGTCGTACTCCCGCGGCCGGGCTGCCGGATGTCTTCGGTCCGGGCCCCGCCGACGTCGGCCCCGGAGCCGGTCTGCGACCCGGCGTTCGCCATGCCCCCGGTAGTGGCCGGCCGCGAAGCGCCGCTGGGGATCGCCGTCTCTCCCGAGCCTGCACCTGCGGGCTGCCGGTCCGCGGAGGCATCGGCGGAGCAACAGGGGTGTGGTGGGTCGCTGTGGCGGCCGGGGCGGTGGGTGGGTGGCGATGACGGCTGTCGGGGGCGGTGGGGGGTGAGGTTCTGGGTGTGCTGGATCCGCGTCCGTGCTGCCGAGAGGGTGATCGGGCGTCATGAAGTCGCCCAGAAGGCCTAATCGTGTGCCAAATAAGCTTACTTTCATATGTATTGACGGTGCGTCATGTGTCGATCGATGTGCGGTGCGGGTCGTTCGTACACCCGGTCGGCCCCCTGCCGATACGTCCGATATGACAGCTAAAGGCGCCATAAGTACGTTCATTGCAGGCCGGTTGCCCGGCCGACCCTCAGAGACAAGGGAGAAGTGACATGAAGACGCGTACCGTCGCCGTGACCGCAGCCGCAGTGGGCGCCGCGGTCATCGCCACTACCGGCATCACCTATGCCTCGGCCGCCGGATCCACCCAGGCTGCCCCGTCCGTCCAGCAGGCCGCCCCTGCTGTTCAGCAGGCCGCCCCTGACGCGGCTCCGCTGGGTGGTGAGGGCGGGAACGGCGGTGGCGGCAAGGGGAACGAGGGAGGCGGCTACGGCGGTGGCGAGCGTGGCGGCAACGAGCGTGGCGGCCACGAGCGCCGTGGTCACCGGGAGGAGGGCCGGATCTTCATCAACGAGCGGTCGTACTCCGCCCGTGGGGAGGAGGGCTGCATCACGGTGGTGAGCGGTCTGGGTGCCAAGAGCTTCAACGTCCGTAACGACAGCCGCCGCACCGTTGAGTTCTTCCGTGGGGCGACCTGCGACAACGGTTCCCCGGTCGCGACGGTCGGTCCCTGGAGCACCAGCAACGGTGTCTTCACCCGCAAACACATCCGCGGCGGCGTGTTCGTCCGCAACGGCGTCGTGGGCAGCTTCCGGGTGGTCCGGGACCACTTCGACAGGTTCGACAGGGACGACAGGGGCGGCGGGGACGACAGGGAGTGGTAAGGGACCACTGCGACAAGTGGTGACAGAGCCGCTTGCGTCATAGGGAAGCCCCGGCCCGTCGGAATCGGGCCGGGGCTTCCGGCATACGGGGGAATTGCCCGGCAGACGCCCGGAACCCCCTGCACCCGCTACGCCGTGCCCGGCGTTCACCGAGGCGCCCCGCGTGTCGCCGTAGCCGGCACCCTGCGGACTACGGCGGATCGAACACTGTGCGGTCCCGGTTCCACCGGATCCACCTGCGCACCGGAGAGCGGCCAGGCCTGTGAAGGCCCGAGCGTCGCCCCAAGGGGGAAAGCCCTCGTGGCGCGATGAGCCCGGCGGACTCGTACACCTTGCAGGCTCGGGCTCTGTCCGCACGGCGACGGCGCGGGGAGCACCGGGATCGCACCGGCGGGACGGCCACGACCCGCGGCTTGAACACTGTTCCGCGGTGGCCCGCCGTGCGTACACCTCGATCTCGATGCTCATCGGGGGCCGGCGCCGCACATGAGCATCGTGGCGGCCGGCCCGGCCTTCAGCTTTCGTCGTCCTCCGCCCGGCGCTCGCCCTCAGCCTGGGACGGCTGGGTGCGTGTGGTGGCCGGATGCCGCTGCTCAGCCGGATTCATGTCCTCTTCCAGCCTCTCGCCCTCGGCCTGCGACGGAGTCGGGTACCCGTCGGTCGGGCGCATGGGTGCCTCCACCGTCGGAACACATGCATACAAAATGAGCGTAAACGCCACGATGTGCGGCCGCTGCTCATGCCGTTCGGTGCGGTCTGCGGATAGCGCGAGGACTTTCGACACCGGCAGGGCAGGAAGAGCTCTTCCCGGACCGCGTGGAAAAGACCGGGCGCCGGCTCCACGGCAACCCGAGGCCGGTGCTGCAGCAGCCGGCGCTGCGACGGAGGCCGGACCGGTCCGTGTTCACGTCTTGTCCTGACCGGCGCAGGAGAGGGACGTTACCGGCCGGTCCGGTGAGCCTGCGGGAAGATCCGTTGGGATCTGCGCGGCTTGCCGGGGCGTTCTACGGTGAGAAGTGATGCCTCTGAATCGGCTGGGTCTGGTTGTCCACCAAGGCCGCCCCGCCGCCGTCGCGGCGGCGCGGACCGCCCGCATGTGGTGTGCCGCGCGCGGCATTGCCTGCACCGACATCGACGTGTGGCGGGAGGGGGAATCGCGGCACGGCGGCCAGGAGGAGGCCGAAGCAGCAGGCCACCCCGGGCTGATCATCACGTTCGGCGGTGACGGCACGTTTCTGCGCGGGGCGCGGATCGCCGCCAAGGACGGGGCAGCGGTGCTGGGCGTGAACGTGGGCCGGCTCGGCTTCCTGACCGAGATCACCACCGACCAGGTGGAGGACGCTCTGGACGTTCTCCACCGCGATCAGGCGGTGATCGAGGAGCGGATGGTGCTCACGCTGCGCGCGTCGCGCCCGCTTCGGACGCCCGTCGGCCTGGACACGGTGCTGTGCTACGGGCGCGGTCCCGCCCTGCCCGCACCGGCCGTGCGCCCCACCGGGGTGCAGAGGGCCGGCTGGGGTGTCGCCCTGGACGTCACCGCCGTCAATGACGTGGTCCTGGAAAAACTCGCCCGGGACCGGCAGGCGAGCGTGGCCGTGTACCTGGCCGGGCAGCTGCTCGCCTCCTACTCGGCCGACGCGGTGATCGTGGCGACCCCCACCGGCTCGACCGCCTACAACTTCGCCGCGGGAGGGCCGGTTCTGGACCCCGCCGCCGACGCCATCGTCTTCACCCCGGTCGCTCCGCACATGGCCTTCGACCGCACCGTGATAGCCGCGGTCGACGAGGCGGTCGTGGTACACGTGCTGCCGCACTCCGGCCAGGTGGCCGTGAGCATCGACGGGCAGACGCGCGGAGTACTGGAACCGGGGGACTGGGTGGCCGCCTACCGCGCACCGTACCGGCTGCGCCTGGCCCGTCTGGCACCGCTGGCGTTCTACCACCGGCTGCGCGAGCGCTTCCAGCTGGCCGACGCCCCGGCGGCCGCCGTCGACCAGACCCCGCTCTTCCACCGGCCCGACACCCCGCCACCCGACGATCTGGCCCACCTGCGCCGGCCCACGCCGCCCGCCGCATGAACGCACGGCCGGTGATTGTGCCGGCTCTGCGAGGCCGGCGAACCCGCCGCCACATCCGCGGCGCGGCACCCGGCGGTGGCGGCTGAAGCAGCAGAGCCAGGTACAAATGCGTGGGCGATTTAAACTGCTGTCAGGGTTGTTTTCGGCTTCACGGCGGTGGCGCCGCGGTGGCAGGGAGGCCTGGCATGGCGTTCGAGAGTGCCGGATGCAGTGGATACGGGCAAGGGGCGGGTTCCCCGCGCTACCTGCCGATCGCCGACCACGGCCTGATCGGCGACCTTCGTACCGTCGCGCTTGTGGGCACCGACGGCACGATCGACTGGTACTGCTGCCCGCGATTCGACGCACCCAGCGTGTTCGGCTCCATCCTGGACGCGGACCGGGGCGGATCGTTTCAGCTGGCCGCCGACGTGCCCGCGCGGACCCGCCAGTTCTACTTTCCCGACACCAATGTGCTGATCACACGGTTCTTCGCCACGGACGGGGTGGGCGAGATCCAGGACTTCATGCCCATCGGCGACGAATCGGGCGAGGTCCACCGGCACCGGCTGATCAGACGCCTGCTCTGCGTCCGGGGCTCGCTTCCGTTCACCGCGCGGGTGGCTCCCCGCTTCGGATACGGGACCGAGCCGCACAGCGCACGCCTTGAGGGCGACAGGGCGTACTTCGAATCCAAGAACCTGTCCCTGGCACTGACGGCCACCGTGCCGCTCGAATGCGACGGCACGGACGCCTGGTCACACTTCAAGCTGCTGGAAGGCGAGTCCGCGGTCTTCGCCCTCGACCGGATCGGGGCAGAGGTCGCTGTGCGCGGGTGTGCCCGGCGCGAGGCGGAGGACGAGTTCCAGGCCACAGTCCGCTTCTGGCGGCACTGGCTGGGCGCCTCGCGCTACCACGGACGGTGGCGGGAGATGGTGCACCGCTCCGCGCTGACCCTGAAGCTGCTCGTCTACGCGCCGACCGGCGCGATCGTGGCTGCGCCGACGACGAGCCTGCCCGAGGAGATCGGATGCGGGCGGAACTGGGACTACCGGTACACGTGGGTCAGGGACGCCGCGTTCTGCATCTACGCCATGCTCAGGCTGGGCTTCACATCGGAGGCCGAAGCGTTCATGGGCTTTCTGTCCTCCTGCATCATGTGCGAGGACGAGGCCACCGGACCACTGCAGATCATGTACGGCATCGACGGACGCCGCGAGCTGCCCGAGCACGAAATAACCCATTTCGAGGGGTACTTGGGGTCGTCCCCGGTGCGGGTGGGAAACGCCGCCGCAACCCAGCTCCAGCTGGACATCTACGGAGCGCTCATCGACTCCATCTACCTGTACGACAAGTGGGGGCAGCCCATCAGCAGCCACCGCTGGGACGAGGTCGGCGCCGTGGTGGACTGGGTCTGCGACCACTGGGACCAGCCGGACGAAGGCGTCTGGGAGATCCGCGGGGGACGACGGGACTTCTTGTACTCGCGCCTGATGTGCTGGGTGGCGATCGAGCGGGCCATGCGCATGGCGACCCGGCGCGGCCTGCCTGCCGATCTGGTCCGGTGGGGGAAGAGCCGTGACGCGATCTACCGGCAGATCATGAGACGCGGCTGGTCGGCCGAGGCCGGCGCCTTCGTCCAGCAACTGGACGGCGACGTCCTGGACGCCTCCGTGCTGATGATGCCCCTGGTCAAGTTCATCTCCCCGGTCGACCCGAAATGGCTCGCGACGCTGGACGCCCTGGGCACGAAACTGGTCGCCGACTCGCTCGTCTACCGCTACGACACGGGAGCCAGCCCGGACGGCCTGCCGGGCACGGAGGGCACTTTTTCGATCTGCTCATTCTGGTACATCGAAGCCCTCACCCGGGCCGGCCGCCTGGAGGAGGCCCGCCTGGCCTTCGAGAAAATGCTCACCTACTCCAACCATCTCGGCCTGTACGCAGAGGAAATCGGACCGACCGGAGAACAACTCGGCAACTTCCCGCAGGCCTTCACCCACCTCTCCCTCATCAGCGCCGCATTCAACCTCGACCGCGCCCTCGGCTGAACCCGCCGGATCCGAGGGACGCCCGAACACGCCGCCCGGCACCGCCCGGCCTGCGGCCGCCGTCTGCGGGCCTGCGCCCACGGCCGTCGCCGTTGCGCCAGGAGGTGCGCTGCACCACCGAGGGCGCCGTGCTCACGATCGGTCACCGGCCCGAGGAAAGCGGCGCACTGTGCGGTGGATGCCCCCGGTGGCGACGCTTCCCGACGCGCCACCCCAGCCGCCGCATACCGCTGCCACGGGCGGTTGACGCGGATCGGACCGCACAGGGGGCCGACGGCGCAGGCCGGCCGGGCGGTGCACGCGCACGAAGGGCCCGGTGGGGCGCAGATTCTGGGTGCCGGGCTTGAAACTGCCGCTGCGGCAGCTTCTACCGTCCTTCACAGGCCCGGAGAGACCGGCCCGGTGAAGCACTCGTGAGGGGGCAGCGATGACCTGGCCGATCGCGGAGGTCGCCCGGATGTCGGGCGTGACGGCCCGGACACTGCGGCACTACGACCAGATCGGCCTGCTGCCACCCGCCCGGATCGGCACCAACGGCCACCGCTACTACGAGGCGCACCAGCTGTTGCGGCTGCAACAGATCCTCGTACTGCGGGCGCTGGGACTGGGACTGTCCGAGATCGGCCGGATCCTGGCCGCGCAGGTCGACGAACTGGACGCCCTGCGCGGCCACCACCGCCGGCTGCTCGCCGAGCGGGACCGGCTTGACGCCCTGGCCGGCACCGTCTCCCGCACGATCACCGAACTGGAGCAGTCCAGAAAGGACGGCAGACCCATGACCAGCATCAACCGACCGGAGAACCTGTTCGAAGGCGTCCAGCCCGCCCAGTACACAGAGAGCCTGCGTGATTTCCCGGAGCTGGCCGAGAGGATCGAGCAGCACACCTCGACGATGAGCCAGGCCGAGATCGACGCGGGACACCGCGAGCGCACAGCGCAGATGATCCGGCTGGCCGAGCTCCTGGCCGCCGGAACGCCCGCCGACGCCGGCCCGGTGCAGGCCGAGATCGATGCCCAGTACCGGGCACTGGCCGAGCTCCGAACGGTCCGCGCCGCGGAGTATCGCGCGATCGGGCGGGCCTGCGTGGACAACGAGCAGTGGCGCGCGGCGTACGAGGCGATCGCGCCGGGCCTGGCCCAGTACCAGCGGGACGCCATCGAGGTATACGCCACCACCCGGCTGAGCTGAGCCGGCACCGGCCACCGGGGCGCTCCTGATGTGCTGCCAAGCGTGGCGTTCCGGCCCTGACAGGGACAGCCGGGCAGCGTACACACCTCCTGATCCACAGGCCCATGCTCACACGCGCCTCCCGCTCGTTCATCTGCGCAGATGACCACCGACCTGACCTTGCTGCCGCAAGTGGCCTACCGCCGCCAGGAGATCACCGCCCCCCGGCTGCGCGGGCTGCTCGCGCTGCTTGCCGAGGATCTGCACACGGGCTGCAGCACCGGGCGGCTGGTGCAAGGGCTGTGGCCCGAGGAGTTGCCGGACCGGCAAAGCGGTGCAGGTGCTGGTCTCGCGGCTCTGCTCACAACTCGGCTCCGACGATATCGCCACGACCCCGGCCGGCTATCGCCCCGCCCTGGACGAGGAGCAGGTCGACAGCTCCGCGCTGCCGCTGCGCGCGGCCGCCGGCGCGGAGCGGGCCCGGGCCGCAGACCACGGCGGGGCGCTGGCCGAGGCCGAGGCAGGGCTCGCGCTGTGGGACGGGGCCGTGGCCGCAGCGGAGAACCCGTGCCGTCCGTCATCCCGGCCAGGGGAGAAGGGGATGCGATGCAGCGCGCAGTGCCCGTGCCGGGGCGCGCAGGGAAGGCTCGCCGACCCGCTCCACGCACCCGGTTGCAGCTGGTGGTCAGTTGCCGGTGGTGAGCACCATGCGGAAACGGGCTGCGCCGCTGAGCATCCGCTGGAAGGCGTCGTCGGCTTCCTCCAGCGGCACCGTCTCCACCATCGGCTTCACCCCGGTCTGCGCGCTGAACGTCAGCGTGTCCTGGACGTCCTGGGCGGTGCCGGACGGGTGGCCGTGGACGGAGCGGCTTCCCCCGATCAGCTGCAGCGGGCTGATCTGCAGCGGCTCGGGGGTAACGCCGAGGACGATCAGCTGCCCACGGTGACGCAGGCCGTCGACGGTGGCAGACATCGCGTCGGAGTTGGCCGCCGTGGCGAGCACGACGCGGGCGCCCCCCAGCGCTTGGAGGGCTTCGGCGACGTTGACGGCGCTGCTGTCGATGTAGTGCCGGGCGCCGAGCTCCCGGGCCAGTGGCTCCTTGCCCCGGCCGCGGGCGATGGCGACGGTGTCGAAGCCGAACTGGTTGGCGTACTGGACTGCGAGGTGTCCCAGGCCGCCGACGCCGAGGATCGCCACGAGGTCACCAGGCCGGGCAGAGCTGTGCCGCAAAGCGTTGAACGTGGTGACGCCGGCGCAGCCGAGCGGCGCGGCCAGGACGGCCGGCAATCCGTCAGGAATGCGCGAGAGCGCGTTATCGGGGGCCACCATGGCGTCGGCGAAGCCGCCGGGATAGGCCCAGCCGGGAACCTGAAGGTTCTGGCAGTCGATGAAGTCGCCTTCACGGCAGGGCAGGCAGTGGCCGCAGTTGCCACCGAACCAGCCGACCTCGACGCGGTCGCCGACCTGCCATCCGGTCACGCCTTCGCCGAGGGCGTCGATCCGCCCGGCGACCTCGTGGCCGGTGACCAGCGGGAACTGCACGCCGGGAAAGCCGGCGTTGACGAAGCCCGCATCGGTGTGACAGATGCCCGCCGCCTCGACGGTGATCCGGACGTGGCCGGGGCCGGGCTGCGGCAGTTCCCGCTCGACGATTTCGAACTTCCCGCCCGCGGCGCTGACCTGGGCGACACGCATCGTGTTCATGGACCTCTCCGTTGTAGGACAAGGGGAAGGGGGAGGCACGAGACCGGTCTCATGCCGGTCGAAACCAAGGCTCGTACGGCTGTTCCAGAGAACGGAATTCCCGAAGGACATAACCGGTCAAGAGATTACTGTTCAGGGTATTCCCGATCTCCCGAAGGACCCGGCAAGCCGGGCGCACGAAGAACTCCCGGAAAAGAATGCCCGTGCCGTTCCAGGTCCTGACCGGCCGATCATGCGCGGAGCCCCGGTGAGCGCGGGCGTCCTGCTGTGTGAGGGGCACCGCCCTCCAACCGACCGGCAAGGAGTTCACAACTGCTGGGCAAGCACAACGTTTTGGCGAACGTGGACACGATGGGGTGAACGGTGTGACGAGCTGCGGGTACGCCCGGCGGGGTGTGCGTAGCGTTCTCGGTGCGATCTGGGACGCCGGGTGTGGCGTCAGCAGTCGGGGCCCCCGTGTCACCAGCGAGATGGTTCGGGGCCTCCCCGTCGCCTCCGGCCACACCCACATGGCCAGGTCGTAGGGATTCCGCCCGCCCGGGACGGACCGCATACGGGATATGCGTCGCCGACCGGGACGCGAAAGCGGAGTACCAGTGCGCCCAAGACCGTTCGGGGCGTGCCGGTGAGACGGGACTCACTCCTGCTCACTGCCCAGGAACGGTGACGAAGAACCCGTCACCGTCCAGCATCCGCCACAACGGAGCCGGGAACCCGGTGAACGCCCGCTGGTTCTGCACGCTCGGGATCACCGCGCGCCCGCACCGCTGCGTACCGCTCGGCCCGTTCGTCGCCGTGCGGGTCTGCGCGAGGATGCCGAAGTTCGACGAACCGTCGCCCACGGGGGAGGCCAGGCGTCGTCGACGCCAACGGCCACCCCGCGCTGCTGACCACCATCGACGGCGGCGAGCAACTGGTGGCGCTCGATGTGCGAGACGGCCGGATCCACGGCATCTTCGCCGTCCTCAACCCGGACAAGCTCACCCACGTACTGATCTGACCTGTCCAGCCCGCAGCTGTCGAGGAAGGCCGCACTCTGCGGGCGGGTGTTCGGCCGCACGATATGTGTCTGAATTGCGTGGCATCGTGGCTGTTACCGATGGGCGTGCTGCTGGACGGGTGGCTTGCGGGGCGGTGCGGCGGGGTGCGTGGAGGCCGGAAAAGGCTTGCCCCCGGTTGCGGAGCGGGTGCGTGGATCCGGCAGTCGATGTCAGGGGCACGCCCGGGCGGGATGTGTGATCAATACAATCGCGAGTTACGGAAATGTCCGCATTAAGTAACACGAACCGGAGTCGCTGCCGGTGGCGGGGGAGGTGCTCCAGGCTGTGGGTTCTCGGCCTGAGGGGCCGGGAACCGCACCGCGCAGCATGGCCCTTGATTGGGTCCTGGGCGCCCTTACTTGAGGGGATATCAATGTCTGCTTCTCGTACCGTCCGCCGCATCGCCGCTACCGCTCTGGCAGCCGGCTCCGTCGTCGCCGCGGCGGCGATGCCGGCAGCCGCCGACAGCGACCACGGCCACGGATACGGGCACGGCCGCCACCACTCGTACTCCACGGTCGTCCTCGGCGACATCCAGTACGACAGCCCCGGCCGTGACGACTGGTCGAACCGGTCCCTGAACCGGGAGTGGGTCGAGGTCACCAACACCGGCCGCCGCGCGGTCGACCTGGACGGATGGACGCTCTCCGACCGCGACGGCAACCGCTACCGCTTCGACGACCTGCGCCTGCCCGGCTACGCCACGGTCCGCGTCCACACCGGGCGCGGCTATGACACCCGTCGGGACGTCTACCAGGGCAGCCGGGACTACATCTGGAGCAACTACGCCGACAAGGCCACCCTGCGCGACGACGACGGCCGCACCGTGGACACCCAGTCCTGGGGCTACCGCCGCTGACCGGCCCCTGCCCCGTCACTGACCAAGGGCGCACCTTCTGACCCCGGCGTGCCGCCCTTCCGAGCCGGCGTGCCACCACCCACACAGGGTGGTGGCACGCCGCTCTCGTATGTCGGCGGCCCCCGGTTCTCGCCGCTCAGCACGTCCAAACGGATCGGCGTGAAGGCCATCGCCATCGAGGACCTGGACTTCGCGGCGGAGAAGACCCGCGAGAAGCACGGCCGCAAACGACGCTTTGTGCAGATCGACCTCGTTCGACTTCAGTACCGCCGAACGCAGTTCCTCCCGCCACTGGGTGTTCGCCAGCGACACGGCCACTGCCTTTGCCGTCCTGTCCTCGATGCGGGTCGCGACGGCTCCGCCTCGCGGGGCGGCCCGGTCGCGGACCGGGCGTACGGAGCGGGACGCGGACTGCTCGGCCTGCGAGAGCGGGTCGCCGTCCACGGCGGCGACCCGAGCGCCCGGCGCCGCCTGGGCGGCGCCGGGCGCGTCCGCGCCCGGATCCCGCTTCACGGGACGCGCCCGCCGACGAAGCCGCGGCCACCGACTGGTCGGCCGCGCTCATCGACTCGACAGCGGCCCGCCTGTCATGGTCGCCATGAGCGGCTGGACCCGCGCGGAAAGTTCATTAATGACCTCATTGAGTGATACTTCCGCAGAGTCCACTTATAGGTAGTGTGTGCGGAATCACGAACCGTGTCGCGCAGCTGTTACGTGGGACATAGCTATTTCACGGATGGTCTTTTTATCCTCGCGCCATGTCTCGCCATTCGTTCGCTCCACTGGTCGTCACGTTCGCCCGGCACCACCCTTCGCGCTACGCCCTGGCCGCACTCGCGCTCGTCATGACCGGCTGGGCGGCGACGGGCGGCTTCGCCGACGCGGCCGGGGCCGACGAGGCGCGGACCGTCCCGCGGTCGGGCCCGACCGCGGGGACGGTGTCCGGCACCGCCCGGCCGGCCGCGATCCTCGCGCTGCCGTCCGCGTCCGCCACAGTGGCGCACTCGCCGTCGGTGTCCGTGGCGGCCCTGCGGACCGCCGGGACCGGTGTGGCTCCTGACCAGGCGCTGTCCCGGCGGCTCGCGCCGGTCGTGGCGGCCACCCCCGCCTCGCTCTCGGTGGCGGTGCTCGATCCGGCCGACGGGCGCGCGGCACGATACGGCGTGCGGGCGGGGACGACGTACGACACGGCGAGCATCGTGAAGGTCGACATCCTGGCTGCCCTGCTGCTCAAGGCACAGGACGAGCACCGCGGGCTCACGGCGCAGGAGAAGGCGTCCGCCGCGTCGATGATCCGGATCAGTGACAACGCGTCCGCCGACGCGCTGTGGCGCGTGATCGGTGAGGCGCCGGGCCTGAACGCCGCCAACGGCAGGCTCGGCCTGACCGGCACGACCGGCGGCGGCGACGGGCACTGGGGGCTCACCCAGACCACCGCGACCGATCAGCTCGCCCTGCTGAGCGCCGTCTTCGGCACCGACTCCCCACTGGACCAGGCGTCCCGGGCCTGCCTGCGCGGCCTCATGGGCGGCATAGCGGCAGGCCAGGACTGGGGTGTGTCGGCGGCCGGCCCCGTCACCGGCCTGAAGAACGGCTGGCTGCAGCGGACCGCGACGGGCCGCTGGGACGTCAACAGCATCGGTCTGGTCCGGGTGGACGGACACGACCGCCTGGTGGCGGTGCTGTCGCGGGGCAGCGTCAGCATGGCGGACGGTGTCCAACTGGTGGAGAAGGCGGCCAAGGCGGCCGTCCAGGCTTTGGACCAGACGGCCTGACCCCGCAACCGCCACCAGGGCGCCGTCGGATCGGTGGTTCCGGTCTGGCGCAAGGACCTGGAGGTGTCCGCGCCGTCTCTGGACTGCCAGGGAATCATGCACATCCCGGCCGACCGTGAACGCACCGGTGAGGACGGTGAGTTGAGCTGCAGAGAGATCACCGGGGGCTGGAGCTGGTGGCGGGGGAAGGTGGGGGAGTACGGTCGAAGGCAAACCAGCCGGCGGCGCGTGGCTGGCCGGTCGAGGACGCCGGCGGATGCTCCCGGCTCGCCGATGCCGTGCGAGGCGGCGGCTCATGGCGCACCGGACGCGGAGCGGCCGCCGGCGTCGAACAGCAGGCATCTCGGCCCCTGGCAGGGGCGGTCGAACGGATACCGGACAGTGATCCCGGAAGATAAATTTCCCGGCCGCCAGTCATATATAGCTATAAACGGCTATTCGCGAATGCGCTATGAGTGTGCCGGGTTTCGCTCCTGAGCGCCCAGTCGAATGACTGACTTCCGGCCTTTGGGTCTTGTGTTCCGATTCACCCTGGTGGGTTAATTCTCATAACCCAATCGGCGAGACGTATGAATGCTCAAGTTTTGCGATAAAGCGCTCCCGATCCTGCGGCAGCAGACATGTGCAGGATCCCTCCCCGCCTTGGTGACTCGGACTGTGCTCCGGCGGCCCTACACCGCCAATCGAACATCAGTACAGGGTCACAGCAAAGCACTTGGCCAGGGGGAGCGCCTCATCGCATGAGGACGTACGGCGAACCGAACGCCTCACTCACTGCTCGGAAATGTACCCCATTTCGAGCGAAGGAGGAATCTCATGCCCATCAGTCCGAACCAGGGATCCAGCGGCGGCGGCACTCTCGTCACCATCACCGGCACAAATCTCTCCGGTACCACCGCGGTGCTTTTCGGCACCCGGTCCGCGACCGCCGTCACCAATGTCTCGCCCACCCAGGTCACCGCCGTCTCCCCTTCCGGCAACGGCGCGGTCGGCGTCACTGTGACCACCGCGGGAGGGGCGAGTAACCCGATCTCCTTCTTCTACGTGGGGGCGCCCTTCAAGCAGTCCATCAGTCCGACGGCCGGGTCGACCGCGGGGGGTGAGACCATCACCATCACGGGAACCGGCCTCTCCACTGCCAGCAGCGTCTCCTTCGGCGCCAACACAGCCGTACCAACGGTGGTGTCCGACAATCAGATCACTGTGGTCGCACCCGCCGGCGCCGCGGGCGCGGTCGGTGTCAGCGTCACAACGGCGGGCGGCACCAACAACGGCCTGTCGTACACGTACGTCGCAGCGCCGACCGTGACGGCGGTGGCTCCGGCCTCCGGTCCGACGTCGGGAGGCACGGCGGTGACCATCACCGGAACCGGCCTTGCAACCACCACCGAGGTCACCGTCGGCGGCACCCCGGCGCCCTTCACGGTGCTTTCCGACACAGCGGTGTCCGCCTTCACCCCGGCCGGGGCCGCAGGCCCCGTTGATGTCGTCGTGAGCAACGACGCGGGCAGCGCGACCGCCACCGGCGCGTTCACGTACGTCACCGGCCCCGGCATCTGACCGCGCCCCCACGGCGCGATCACGTTCGGGGACCCGTCCTACCGGGAGCGGACGCGGTAGCTCCGCAGGACGCCACTTCCGCTCCTCCAAGGGCCCCCGGCCCGGAACCCCTTCCGGGCCGGGGGCCGCGACCCATTACTCCGTTCCACCGGCCCGTACCGGGCCACCTGACACGCTCGGGCGACACAGTGGACAACAGCGACCACCCGGTAACGGCCGTACGACCGAGTGTCGTCGCCGGGCGGCGGGACCACGGTGAAGTTCGGCACCAAGTCGGCCACCATCACCGCGAACACCGCCACCGCGGTCGGCGCACCGTTCAAGGCTTCCCTGAGCGCCACCTCCGGGGCCGGCGCGGGCGGGAACAGCCATCACATCCCACGGGCCCCCGACCGGCACCCGCCGTTGGCCCTTGGCAGAGAGGTACCACGGACATGTCGCAACAGCCCCATCCGGCGGCCGCAGTAGCGGTAACCCTGCCCACGCCCACGTTGACTGTTGTCCATCCCGATCAACGCTCCGGCTCAGGATGTACCACGGTCAGTCTCCGAGGGAGTGGTTTCACGGGTGCGACGGCGGTGAGGTTCGGAACGGACAGCACGGTGTCGTTCGATGTCCTGTCAGACACGGCCATCTCGGCTATGTCTCCTGCGGGCAGCGGTACCGTGCAGGTCGCGGTCACCACCCGGGGGGGCACCAGCAACAGCCTCTCCTTCTTCCTCCTCGCGGCGCCGGCCCTCAGCGTGGTTGCTCCGAGTCAGGGGCCGGTCTCGGGTGGGACGACGGTGACCCTGACCGGCACCAACCTGACCGGGGCGACCGCGGTGAGCTTCGGCGGTACGGCGGCGTCGTTCACGGTGGTCTCCGCCACCCAGGTCACCGCCACCGCCCCGCCCGGAACCGCAGGACCCGTCCAGGTCACGGTGACCACCCCGGGCGGCACCAGCGACGGACTTTCCTACGCCTATGTCGCGGCGCCGGCCCTCAGCGTGGTTGCTCCGGGTCAGGGGCCGGTCTCGGGTGGGACGACGGTGACCCTGACCGGCACCAACCTGACCGGGGCGACCGCGGTGAGCTTCGGTGCCACGGCGGCGGTGTCGTTCACGGTGGTGTCCGCCACCCAGGTCACCGCCACCGCCCCGCCCGGAACCGCAGGACCCGTCCAGGTCACGGTGACCACCCCGGGCGGCACCAGCAACGGATTCACCTACTTCTTCCTCAACACGCCCAGCCTCACCGGGCTTTCACCGAGTCAGGGGCCCGGCGGGACGGTGATTCTGACGGGCACCAACCTGACCGGGGCGACTGCGGTGAGCTTCGGCGGTACGGCGGTGTCGTTCACGGTGGTGTCCGCCACCCAGGTCACCGCCACCGCCCCGCCCGGAACCGCAGGACCCGTCCAGGTCACGGTGACCACCCCGGCCGGTACCAGCAACGGACTCACCTATACCTACCTGGCGGCGCCGATCCTCACCGGGCTTTCTCCGGGTCAGGGGCCGGTCTCGGGCGGGGCTACGGTGACCCTGACCGGCACCAACCTGACCGGGACGACCGCAGTGAAGTTCGGTGCCACGGCGGCGGTGTCGTTCACGGTGGTCTCCGCCACCCAGGTCACCGCCACCGCCCCGCCGGGAACCGCAGGACCCGTCCAGGTCACGGTCACCACCCCAGGCGGTACCAGTGGCGGCCGCGCGTACTTCTACGTCAACGCGCCAGCCCTCACGTCCGCGGCTCCGAGTCAGGGGCCGGTCTCGGGTGGGACGACGGTGACCCTGACCGGCACCAATCTGACCGGGGCGACCGCGGTGAGCTTCGGTGGTACGGCGGCGGCGTCGTTCGGGGTGGGTTCCGCCATCCAGGTCACCGCCACCACGCCGCCCGGAACCGCGGGGCCGGTCCAGGTCACGGTGACCACCCCGGGCGGCACCAGTAACGGACTCACCTACTTCTTCCTCAACCCACCCGCTCTCACCGCGCTTTCCTCCAGTCAGGGGCCGGTCTCGGGCGGGGCCACGGTGACCCTGACCGGCACCAACCTGACCGGGGCGACCGCGGTGAGCTTCGGCGGTACGGCGGCGGCGTCATTCACGGTGGACTCCGCCACCCAGATCACCGCCACCGCCCCAGCGGGCAGCGGGACGGTGCAGGTCACGGCCACCACCCCGGGCGGCACCAGCAACAGCCTTTCCTACGCCTATGTCGCGGCGCCGGCCCTCAGCGCGGTTGCCCCGAGCCAGGGGCCGGTCTCGGGTGGGACGACGGTGACCCTGACCGGCACCAACCTGACCGGGACGACCACGGTGAGCTTCGGCGGTACGGCGGTGTCGTTCACGGTGGTCTCCGCCACCCAGGTCACCGCCACCGCCCCGCCCGGAACCGCAGGACCCGTCCAGGTCACGGTGACCACCCCGGGCGGCACCAGCAACGGACTCGCCTACAGCCGAATCCAGCCACCCGGCATCTGACACCTCCGCAAGCCGTCGCACCAGACCACGCCCCGACCCACCTGCCCTCTTGTGACTCCTCCACCCCCTGAGGGGGGTGGCTCCTCGCTATGACGGTTGGGCTTCGCGACGGACCGGCCCGGCCCGTAGAACGCTGATTGCTCCAACTGTGTCGGCGTGCGCGGTGTGGCCGCAGGCGACGCAGTGGAACTTCTCCTGGGTGGGCCGGTTCTCCTTGACGGTGTGCCGGCATGCGGGGCACCGCCGGGAGGTGTTGTGGAGGTCCACGGCCGTCACTTCCCGTCCGGCGCTTTCAGCCTTGGCGTTCAGGATCGTCAGGAACACCCCCCAACCGGCATCGTTGATCGAACGGTTCAGTCCCGCCCTCGCACCCGCCCCGTTGGGCAGGAACCCGCCCAGCCGGCCGGGGTCGGGCTTCGGTTCGGGGCCCGCCTCATGTGGGAGATCTTGAGGTCTTCGTGCACGATGAAGCCATGCGCGCGTACAAGATCCCCGCCTGAAGACGGGGACTCCCTCCGAAGAACAGGGATGGGCTGCCATCCCTGACCCCGCATCAGCGGCACCTGGTCTGCGCCATGTGCGGGCCCGGCACCGTTCACGCACGGAGTGTGGACCTCCGGACCACGACACTGCACGGCACCATCACATTGCGCGGTGCTTTTCCGTCCAGGACATCGATCAGCATCGTCACGGATTCGGCGCCCAGGCGGCGCGCGTCCAGGCTCAGGGCGGTCAGCGGTACATCCCAGTCCTCGGTGCCGCAGGACTGGTCGCTCTCGCGCATCACGCTGACCATCAGGTCGTCGGGGATGCGCAGGCTCAGTCTCCGGGCCGCGATCACCAGGGCCTGGCCGTATGTCTCGTTGAGGCCGTGGACCGCGTCCGGGCGGTCGGGGCCGGACAGAAGCCGTAGCGCCGCCTCCACCGGATCCTCGGAGGCAGCCGGTGTCTTGACGAGCGCCGGCCGGCCGGCCGCGGTGCACCACTCGCGGTAGAGGCGCTCGCAATCCTGGGTGTACGCGTCGGGTTCCGGGCCCGAGAGGAGACCGACCCGGGTGGCGCCGGAGTCCCGCAGGTGGTCGAGGACTTCGGCCATGCCATGCTCCAAGTCGCTCTCCACGGTGGGTACATCATCGTATCCCGGATCGATGGGGCGGCCGTCGGTGACCACCGGCATGCGGCGCCGCGCGCAGTCCGCGAGCAGCGGGTCCTCCCGTAACGGGTCGACGATGATGAGGCCGTCCATGGGGACGCGGGCCCACAGCCCGGAGGCCGGATCGCTGGGGACGACGACGAGGGCGTAGTCCCGCTCGACGGCGGTCATGGTGGCGCCGGCGGAGAACGCCGCATAGTACGGGCGGTAGGTGCCGGCCCACGGGCGGTCCGACATGTGGCCCACGGCCAGTCCGAGGATGCCGGTGCGTCCGGACACCAGTCCGCGGGCCACGGGGTCGGGGCGGTAGCCGAGTTCCTCGGCAGCGCGGCGGACGCGCTCGCGGGTGGCCGGGGCGATCTGGCCCTTGCCGCGCAGGGCGTGGGACACGGTGGTGATGGACAGGCCGGTGGCCTGCGCCACGTCGCGGATACCGATCCGCCGGCCGAGCTTCCCGGCCCGTGTCGATTTCCGGCTGGTCATGCTTTGGTCGCCCTTCCGTGTCATCCACCGAGCTCCAACGCGCGGCGGCCTCAAGAGTGCCAGAGAACGGCCTGTCCGCACCCTCGAACCCCAAAACGTTTTTCTTTCGCTGACCTCGAGGTCTTGACGTACAAAAACGTTTTGGGCAGTGTAGCGCCACTACTTCCCGACACCTCTCCTCTAGGAGCTACATGCGCAGCGTCCGTCCGTTTGCCTTGCCCGCACTCACCGCCGCGTTGCTCGCCGCCCTCACGTCCTGCAGCGGTTCCGCGGTCGGCAGCGATGACTCCACCACCCACACCACCGACGCCAAGGGGTCCCGCACCTACGGCACGTGCAAGGTGACCGGCGCCCGCGGCTCGATTCACCTCAAGACCGTCGAGAAGGGCACTCTCACCGTGGTCGGTGACCTTCCCAGCCCCGGCTGGTGGAACGGCGACACCGTGCGCCGGATCGACAGCGGCTACGAGTACTGCATGGCCGCGAATCTCGCCTACCGGGCCGGCCTGTCCAAGCTCACCGTGCGCAATGTGTCCTTCGACGCGCTCGTCGCGGGCAAGGCCCAGGACTTCGACATGGCGCTCGCGGAGATCTCCATCACCGACGCCCGCCGCAAGGTGGTGGACTTCTCATCGCCGTACTTCTCCTCCGACATCGGCGTGCTGGTCGAGTCCGGGTCCAAGGTGACCAAGGACAACATCGGGGGCCAGCGGCTCGGCGTGAAGCAGGGCACTACGGGCGCCGACTTCGTCCGCGACCACCTCCACCCGAAGAGCCAGCCGAAGGTGTTCGCGGGCGATGTCGAGTTGCAGGCCGCGCTCCAGGCGGGCCAGATCGACGCCGCGCTCACCGATGTCGCCATCGTGCTCGGCAAGGCCCAGGAGTCCAAGGGCAAGCTCAAGGTGATCGGGCAGTACGACACCGGAGAGTCGTACGGAGCGCTGTACCCCAAGGGCGGCAAGAACTCCGCCGCCCTCGACGGGGCCATCGACGCGATGAAGAAGGACGGCACGCTCGACAAGCTCTCCTCCACCTACCTGGCCGAGGCCTTCGGCGGGGACCCGGCGGCGATCCCGGTATGGAGCGCCAAGTGAGCGTGTCCTCCGATCTGTTGACCGTGCTGAAGACCGAGCGGACCGAGCCGCCGAAGGCCACCGCGCCCCGGCCGGCGCTGCCGCTCGCGGCCGCCGCGGTGGCGGCCGTCCTGGTCACCGTGACACTGACCGCCGCCACTGCCCAGTCCGTGAGCAAGGCCCTGCCCGGCTCCGGCCTGCCGGTCGCCGGCGGTGCGGTCGTCGTGGCCGTCGCCGTGCTCACCCTGCTGAGGCCCGCGCTGCGGGCGGTGCGCTCGGGCCGCGCGGCCGCCACGGCCTGGTCCGAGGACCGGCGGGCCGACGCCCGGCGAGCCGCGTCCGAGGGCCGCGAGGACGCCCGGACCGTACTGGGCTGGTGTCTGGCCGCACTCGTCCTGCTCGGCTCGGTCTGGTTCCTGTTCGCCAACGACCGTGCCGTGCAGCGCACTTTCCTCGACGGCGAAGTGATCGGGATCAGCCTGCGGGAGATTGCCTCCGCGTTCGGCACCAACCTCTTCATCGCCGTCGCCGCGCAGATCCTGATCCTCGTCTGGGGGCTGGCGCTCGCTCTCGCCCGGATGGCGCCGGGGCGTACCGGCCGCCCGCTGCGACTGCTCGCCACGGCGTACATCGACGGCTTCCGCGCCGTACCGGCGATCATCGTCATCTATCTGATCGGCTTCGGACTGCCGCTCGCCGAGGTGCCGGTGCTCAGCTCGCTCAGCCCGGTGTGGTTCGCGATCCTCGCGCTCACCCTCACCTACGGCGCGTACGTCGCCGAAGTGTTCCGGGCCGGCATCGAGTCCATCGCGCCCGGCCAGAGCGCGGCGGCCCGTTCACTCGGCCTCTCGCACAGCGCCACGCTGCGCCATGTGGTGCTGCCGCAGGCCACCCGCCGCGTCGTACCGCCGCTGCTCAACGACTTCATCAGCCTGCAGAAGGACACCGCGCTGGTGAACGTCATCGGCACCATCGACGCCTTCAACCAGTCGAAGATCTTCGCGTCCAACCACTTCAACCTGTCCTCGGTGACCGTGGTCGCGGCGCTCTTCATCCTCATCACGATCCCGCAGGCCCGGTTGGTGGACCGGCTGGTGGCACGTGAGCAGCGCCGCGGCAAGGGAGCCTGACATGGCCTTCATCGAGATCGACGGGGTGCACAAGAGCTACGGGGAGACCCCCGTGCTCCGCGGCATCGACCTGACCGTGGCCCAGCACCAGGTGGTGACCCTGATCGGCGCCTCCGGCAGCGGCAAGTCCACTCTGCTGCGCTGCATCAACGGCCTGGAGGAGATCAGCGGGGGTGAGATCCGGGTCGGCGGTGATGTCGCCTCCGGCCGCGGCACCGATGTGGACCGGCTGCGACGCGATGTCGGCATGGTCTTCCAGCACTTCAATCTGTTCCCGCACATGAGCGTGGTGCGCAATGTCGCCCTCGCGCCGATGCAGGTGCGCGGGATACCGCGCGCCGAGGCCGAGGAGCAGGCTCGCGCCCTGCTCGCGCGGGTCGGCCTGGCCGACAAGGCCGACAGCATGCCCGACCGGCTCTCCGGCGGTCAGCAGCAGCGGGTGGCCATCGTACGTGCCCTGGCCACCGGCCCCCGCGCACTGCTGCTCGACGAGATCACCTCGGCCCTCGACCCCGAACTCGTCGCCGAAGTACTGGCCATCGTCCGCGAACTGGCCGAGGGCGGCATGACCATGCTGCTGGCCACCCATGAGATGGGCTTCGCCCGGGAGGTGTCGAACAAGGTGTGCTTTCTTCATCAGGGCGTACTGCTGGAGGAAGGGCCGCCGGAGCAGATCTTCGGCGACCCTCAGCAGGAGCGTACCCGCGCCTTCCTGCGCCGCATCGTCGAGGCGGGGCGACTGTGAGCGGCGCCCGGGTGCTCGTCGTGGAGCACGAGGACGGCACGGGCCCGGCCCAGTTCGGTGAACGCCTCGCCGAACAGGGCCTGGTGATAGACCTCTGTCGCCCCTGGGCGGGCGACCCGCTGCCCGGCACCCTGGACGCATACGACGGGCTGCTGGTCCTCGGCGGATCCATGGGCCCGTACGACGAGGAGCAGGCGCCCTGGCTGCCAAAGGTGCAAAAACTGCTGCGGCAGGCCGTAACCCGGGACCTTCCCACACTGGGGATCTGTCTGGGCATGGAACTGCTGACAGTGGCCTGCGGGGGCGAGGTCCGCCACGCCGCCCTGCCCGAGGTCGGACTCAATGACCTGATATCCCATCAAGCGGCTTCCGCGGACCCGCTGTTCGCGCCACTCGTGGACCAGGGCAGCTGGTTGCGCGCAGTGCAGTGGCACTGGGAGGAGACGGCCACCCTGCCCGAGGGCGCCGTTGCGCTGCTCACCAGCGAGCGCTGCACCCACCAGGCGTACCGGATCGGCACGGCTGTGTGGGGTGTTCAGTTCCACCCCGAGGTGCTGGCCGATGACATACGCACCTGGGGCGCGTCGGACGTCGGTCCGCTGCACGCCCTGGGCCTTGAACCGGGCGGAGTCGTTGCCGAGGTGGAGCGCGAGGAGAAGCGGCTGCGCACGCTCTGGGGGGCTTTCGCCGAGCAATGGGGGTGCATTGTTGCCGACGGCACGGGCCCGTCCGCCCGACAGCGCATTCCAGTGGAGCGGCGGCCATGAGGGCCCGATGACGGTCGGACCGGCCGGGCTGCGGGCGTGGTCGGTCCAACCGGTCCTCCCCGCCGGCAACGGGTCGATATGAGGCCCCGAAACCGCCACACTCCCCACGTGCACACACGGTTCCCGGTGCGCACCGACTACGCCCGGGCACGAGGTCTGCTCCGGCACCTCCCAGTCCGTCGCTCAGCTGTCCGCCGGCAGGGGCCGGTAGCCGATGGAGCCGCCGCAGGTGTGCAGCGCCCTGACGCACGCGCCGTCCACGACGATCGACGGGCGTGACGCCCATCGCCCCACCGCCCACGCCGAGTCGTGCGGCAGGCACCCGTCAGCGGCGCGGGCAGGTCGGGTCGTCGATCGCGCTGACCGTGTAGGGAGGCAGGCCCGGAGGGTCATCCAGCTGGCTGTTGACGACGTACAGTCGGCAGCCGTGCCGGGCGAGCGCGGTGGGCAGGTCGAACGGCTCGCCGGTGATCCGTTCGGTCACCGTCCCCGTGCGCAGCTCCTCGTCCAGCTCGGCGATGTACACGCCGTGCGGGGCGCCGTAATTGAGCACAGCGTACAGCGTCCGGCCCGACAGAAGCATCCCGTCCGCCCCGAACGACTCACCGCCCAGGCGTAGTTGCTCGATCACGCGCGTCGCGGTGTCCACCCGCCAGACGGCCTCGGTTCCGTTGGACGACACCAGCAGGGTCTTGCCCGAGCGGTCCGCCACGATGCCGTTGAGCAGCCAGTACTGCGCCGGGAACTGCGGGAACGCGGACCGGATGTCCAGCCACGGTTCGAGCTGCCCCGGGCGGCCGTGCCGGAGAGGGGCCCGCAGGACCACTGGATTGGCCCAGTCCGTGACGTAGACGGCGTCCTTCGTGATCACCAGGTCGTTGAGATCCGGCGCGCCGAGCGGACCGGGCGCGGCCGTACGCTCGGCCAGCAGCCTCCCGTTGCGGTCGTGGACGGTGAGGACAGCGCCGCCCACCGAGAACACCCACCCGTGCCTGTCGGTGTGCACGCCGAGGGAACTGGGGCGGCTTTCGATTCCCTCGGCGCGGAACACGTCCAGGCGAGGGTCGCGGACATGGCCGCGGTACAGCGCGCCGGTGCCGTCGGAAGACACGTACACGGTGCCGTCCCGGTCGACAGCGATCCCCTCCGGCAGGACGCCGGGGGCGTCGGAGACGACGTAGGTGCGAGGCAGCGGACGGGCGACGGCCCGCTCGGGAGTACCGCCGAAGACGGCGGCCAGGACGGCGGCGAGGAGACAGAGGAATCGTGAGGTGGCGCGCATCGTTGGGACCTCCAGGAGTTCATGGACCGGCGTGTCCCACGCGAGCCTGGCCGATACGCGATCCGGCCGCATCGCCTTTCGGCTCTCGCGGAAAGGCGTGGCCGGGCCGATAATCAGGCGGCGTGATCCGCTTACACTTCTCCGACGCCGACCTGCGCCAGGTCACGGTGGCCCAGGCTCCCGACGCCCTGCTGGAAACGGCACTCAGCGTGCGTCGTCTCCGGGGCGGGACGCCCACCGGGGGCCTCACGCGCCCCGCCCTCAGCCAGTGGCACAAAGCGATGCGGGACACCCGCCCCCGGCCCGGTGTCCTGCTCGACCTCGTTCCCCGCAACGGTTTTCTGCCGGACTTCCTTCAACAGCCGACGGCCCGGGACTTCGCCACCGCACTCGACCTCGTCACCGGAACTCCCGCCGAACAGCTGGCCCTGGATCTGGGGCTGGCGGACACGCCTGGGTGGAACGGTTCCCTGGAGCAGCCGAGTCACTGGGCGCGAGAGCTCGCGAACGGCTCACCGGCGGCACGACGGGCCCTGCAGCGCGACCTCCAGGGGTACTTCACCTCGGCGGTCGCCCCGCTGTGGCAGCGGGTGAGGGCCGACGCCATGGCCGACCGGGCGGTGCGCGCCGAGATGCTGCTACGCGGCGGGGTCGACGCCCTGCTCACCACGCTCAGCCCCACATGGAGCTGGCAGGCGCCCGTACTGACTCTCCCGTCGACGTCCCGGCACGACATCCCGCTGTGCGGCCGCGGACTGCTGCTCGTACCGTCCTGGTTCGCGGTGAGCGCCATGGTGATGTACCGGCCGGAGAAGCCGACGGTCCTGGTCCATCCGATGCTGCTCGCCGAGGAGCCGGTCTACTCGTCCGACGTGCTGGGACCACTGCTGGGCCGGACAAGGGCAGCTGTGCTCGCCGTTCTGCGCGTCCCGGCCACCACGACCGCGCTCGCCGAACGTGCCGGGACCTCCTTGGCGACGGCCAGCCAGCACGCCACCGTTCTGCGGAACGCCGGACTGGTGGACACCGCCCGGACGGGCCTGTCCGTCCTGCACAGCCTGACCCCGCTCGGACTGGCCCTGCTGACGGGTGAGGAACCGTCGTCCTGAGGCCCGCCCCGGCTCAGAGCCTGTCGGGTGACCTCTGATCGGGCGGCCACGCCCTGGCACGCACGCTTCCGGCGTTGCCGAAATGCCCTGGTAGCTCCGCTACAAGGCCATCCCGGCGCCTTGGAATCGCACGCACCATGCCGCGTCCGCTCTCCGATCGAAGGTCACCCGACAGGCTCTCAGAGGCGGAACCGACCTGATCAGACCTGACAGCTCGTACTGCGGGCGGGGTGCCGCCCGGTCGGCCCCGTTGATACGGCACTCGGCTTCCTGCGGAGCGCTCAGCCCGCCGGCTGGTGCACACCGTGTTCGAAAACCCGAATGCATTGGCCTGCGCGGTCCTGGGACCATGCCCGAATGCCCCAGCGTCTCGAACCCACAATCATCCGGAACACGTACCGCATCCCTGCCCCCGCCGGGCCCGCCGGGCAGGGAGGGGCCGCAGCACGGCAGTTCGACGCCGCGCTGATGTCCGTGGGCTTCAAGCTCTCGGCGAACCTGCTGGAGCATCTGTCGGAACTGGCCGAGGAGACGGTCGTCGACACCGCCGTGCGCACACTGGACACCGTCCGCGAGATGGCCGGCGACCACGTCCAGCACAACGTCTACTTCGCCGACTTCCCGGCCAACGTGCCAGGTCGCCCCGCAGGCTTCCGGCCGGGTCCTGCTGTCGGTCCGTGAGCACTTCCGCAACCGGACGGACGAGACGGGCGAGCCCCGCGTCTTCGTCAACCGCCTCGGCCGTGCCTGGGTCACCACCGACACCCGTCCACCCGTGCTGCCGCCCGAGCGCAAGCGCCTGATCGCCGCCCTGGACGCCGAGACGCGCCGCCGCCTCCTGGAGCCGGGGCACCTGCTGATCGACCCCGACGTCCTCGACGTCGCGCTCCCGCTCAGCGGCCAGGCGACGGCCGCCGGGCTCGGCGTGCTGCCCCGCGGCTCCCTCTCCCCGGTCGACGGGGAACTGCTCCGGTTCTTCGTCCACTGCAAGCAGACCAGCCGCACCACCGACTTCGACCTGTCCGCGCTGCTCCTGAACGCCTCGTACGGGACCGTCTGCCGGCTGTCGTACACCGCGCTCACCCAGGTCGAGGGCGAGCACTCCGGGGACGTCACCGACGCGCCCGACGGCGCCTCGGAGTTCATCAACCTGCGTCTGGGGGCTGTGCGCGGCACCTTCATCGTCCCGCAGGTCAACATCTTCTCGGGAGAGGGCTTCGAGGAGGTCAAGGAGTCGTTCTTCGGCTTCATGCTGCGCGACGCCGAACAGCAGGGCCGCCCCTTCGAGGCGCGCACCGTACGCATGAAGCCGGAGCTGCGCGGCCCGGGCAGGGTCGCGCTGCCGCTGGCGTTCCTGCGCGGGCGCGACGGCAGCTGGCGCGCGAAATGGCTGCACCTCCACCTCAAGGGCAACCCGGCTTGCAACCAGGTCGAGGGAAACCGGGTGTCGGTCGCGACGCTGCTGCGCGGCATCGTCGAGCGCGACTACCTCACCGTCCGGTATCTCACCGACCTGATGGGCGGCCGCGCCACGGCCACCACGCTGTGGGACGGCGAGACGGTCCCGGACGGCCCGGGTCCCCGGCTTCCCACCACCCGGCACGGTGCACGGTTGCACCACCCGGGAAAAAGCTGCAGGGCCCTGGTCTGAGGGCCCAGGGCCCAGGCGTGCGCATCCCGAGGGATCGAAGATGCGCACGCCACAGGGCCCAACACCCGTAACGAGGGGCACGTCACGGGGGCCACGCCCCGAGTCCGGCAGCAGACGCCAAGTACCTGAAGGCACTCTGAGCCGCCGCTGCCCCGAACGCATCAACGCGATGTCCTCGACAGAGACCGGCGAGCGGTGCGTGCGCTGCCTCCTTCGTGCGGTGAAGCTGAGAACGTGAGCATCAGAAGCGTGCACCCGGTGAGTGCGGAGCAGATCTACGCAGCCCTCGTCGCCCTGGGGGCTGAACCAGTACTGGATCCGGACGTGTGGCCCCAGGGCCCGCAGGCCGAGGACCGGCTGCGACTGCTGGGCGCCCTGCTGGCCAAGACAGAACTGGAAATCACCGCCTCGACCGGCATGGGCGGGCAACCGCTGAAGGACGTCGCCGAAGCGCTTCTCGGATGGACGGAGCAGGCAGGACCCGACTCACAGCTTTCGTCCGTCGTGCTGGCGAACCGGTTGCAGCTCACCGCGGTGCAGCTCATGGGGACCGAGGAGGAGGGGCCTCCTCGCCGGGCGGCGTCCTGGGCGGCCGTCGTGGCGGCTACGGACGCACTCAGCGCCCGGCTCTATTTCGAGCGCGGTGACATTCGGGCCACCCGGCGAGCTCTCGACCGGACGGAGGCATCGGTCATCGCGATCCTGGAGGGCTTGCATGACCTCCGCGTAGCCATCGGCGATATCGAGGATTGAAGTGCTCTCCCGGTTGATACTTGAAGCCAGGAGATTCCTGCTTACCTTGCGGCAGCGGGCTTGACGCCTTCACCCCCGCCCTGAAGGACTCTGCTGAGGAATGCGTGATTCGGGTGGTCAGGCCGCGAGCATCAGGGCTTCGAGGCGGGAGGTGCGGGTGCCGCGGAGTGGGGTGCCGGTCAGCCATCGGTCGATGCGGATGATGTTGATCGCGGTGGCGGCGAAGACGTGGCCGAGGCGGGTTGCGGGCAGGCTGCGGTAGCGGGTGCGGCGGAGTCCGGTGACGCGTACGGCCTGGGAGATCGTGCCCTCGACGCCGGCCCGGACCTTGTAGCGCTCTTTCCACTCGTCGGTGTCCTGGGCCCGGCGGGCGGCTTCGAGGCCCCGGCCTCCCGGCTGCGACCGGGCTCGGCCGCTCCGGTTCCCTGCCCGGAGCGGGCCGACGCACCGGTCAGTCGGTGCCGAACTCCATCGCGGCGCGGTCCAGCAGCTCGTCGTCGCCGGAGACCTCGCCGCGGGAGGCGATGGCCTCGGCGCCGCCCTCCGGCATGGTGCCGATCAGGCCGGTCGCCGCCTGGGCGGCGCCGATCAGCGCGGGGTGGGTCGTGCCGACGATGCCGAGGCCGGCGTACTGCTCGAGCTTGGCGCGCGAGTCGGCGATGTCGAGGTTGCGCATGGTGAGCTGGCCGATCCGGTCCACCGGGCCGAACGCCGAGTCCTCGGTGCGCTCCATCGAAAGCTTGTCCGGGTGGTAGCTGAACGCCGGGCCAGTGGTGTTCAGGATCGAGTAGTCCTCACCGCGCCGCAGTCGCAGGGTCACCTCGCCGGTGACCGCCGAGCCGACCCAGCGCTGCAGCGACTCGCGGACCATCAGCGCCTGCGGGTCCAGCCAGCGGCCCTCGTACATCAGCCGCCCGAGGCGCCGTCCCTCGTTGTGGTAGTGGGCGAGGGTGTCCTCGTTGTGGATCGCGTTGACGAGGCGCTCGTACGCGGCGTGCAGCAGCGCCATGCCGGGTGCCTCGTAGATGCCGCGGCTCTTCGCCTCGATGATCCGGTTCTCGATCTGGTCCGACATGCCCAAGCCGTGGCGGCCGCCGATCGCGTTCGCCTCCATCACCAGGTCGACCGGGGAGGCGAACTCCTTGCCGTTGATCGTCACCGGGCGGCCCTGGTCGAAGCCGATCGTCACGTCCTCGGCGGCGATCTCGACCGAGGGCTCCCAGAACCGCACGCCCATGATCGGTTCCACGGTCTCCACGCCGGTGTCGAGGTGCTCCAGTGTCTTGGCCTCGTGGGTGGCGCCCCAGATGTTGGCGTCGGTCGAGTACGCCTTCTCGGTGCTGTCGCGGTACGGCAGCCCGTGGGCGACCAGCCACTCCGACATCTCCTTGCGGCCGCCCAGCTCGGAGACGAAGTCGGCGTCGAGCCACGGCTTGTAGATGCGCAGGTGGGGGTTGGCGAGCAGGCCGTAGCGGTAGAACCGCTCGATGTCGTTGCCCTTGAACGTCGAGCCGTCGCCCCAGATCTGTACGTCGTCCTCGAGCATCGCCCGGACCAGCAGAGTGCCGGTGACGGCGCGGCCGAGCGGCGTGGTGTTGAAGTAGGCACGGCCGCCCGAGCGGATGTGGAACGCGCCGCAGGCGAGCGCGGCCAGGCCCTCTTCGACCAGCGCCTCTCGGCAGTCGACCAGGCGCGCGATCTCGGCACCGTAGACCTTCGCGCGGCCGGGCACCGAGGCGATGTCGGGCTCGTCGTACTGGCCGATGTCGGCGGTGTAGGTGCACGGGACGGCACCCTTGTCGCGCATCCACGCGACCGCGACGGAAGTGTCGAGGCCGCCCGAGAAAGCGATGCCGACGCGCTCGCCGGTGGGCAGGGAGGTGAGAACCTTAGACATGGGAAGAGTATGTATTTATCTGCATGATTATGCAAGGCGACTCCGCCGCACGACATCGATCGCCCCAGCCACCGCAGCCGGGGCGATCCAGACCCTCGCAGGATCAGAGCGTCGCTGCACCAGAGCGCTGACGAGAGGTGCTGGGCAGCGCGGTCTTCGGCGGTGGGGACCGCCCCGGCGTCCGTTCAGCGAGCGGCGAGCAGCGTGACCGTGTCGATCACGCGGTTCGAGAAGCCCCACTCGTTGTCGTACCAGGCGACCACCTTGACATGGCGGCCGTCGACGCGGGTGAGGGCCGAGTCGAAGATCGACGAGGCCGGATTGCCCGTGATGTCGGATGACACGAGCGGGTCGTCCGAGTACTCGAGTACGCCGGCCAGCGACCCCTGTGCCGCGGCGCGGTACGCCTCCAGCACTTCGTCGCGCGTCACGTCGCGCGTAACGGCCGTGTTGAGTTCGACGATCGAGCCCACCGGAACCGGCACGCGGATCGAGTCGCCCGACAGCCTGCCGTCGAGGTTCGGCAGCACGAGGCCGATCGCCTTGGCGGCGCCCGTCGTGGTCGGCACGATGTTCACAGCGGCGGCGCGGGCGCGGCGGGCGTCGCGGTGCGGACCGTCCTGCAGGTTCTGCTCCTGCGTGTAGGCGTGCACCGTCGTCATGAAGCCGTGCTCGATGCCGGCGAGCTCGTCGAGTACCGCGGCCAGCGGCGCAAGTGCGTTGGTCGTGCACGAGGCGTTCGAGACGATCGTGTGCAGGGCCGGGTCGTACGCGTCGGTGTTGACCCCGAACGCGAGCGTGACATCAGCGCCGTCCGACGGCGCAGTGACAAGCACCTTCTTCGCGCCCGCGTCGAGGTGGGCGCGGGCGGCCGCAGCCGACGTGAAGCGGCCGGTCGCCTCGAGCACGATGTCGACGCCGAGCTCGGCCCACGGCAGCTGCTTCGGTTCACGCTCGGCGAGCACCGTGATGCGACGGCCGTCGACGACGAGGACGCTTCCGTCGACCGCCACCGGGCGACCCAGCCGGCCGGCCGTGGTGTCGTAAGCGAGCAGCCGCGCAAGAGCGGCGGGCTCCGTGAGGTCGTTGACGGCGACGACCTCGAGGTCGCTGTCGCGTTCGAGCAGCGCGCGCAGCACATTGCGTCCGATGCGGCCGAATCCGTTGATGGCGATGCGAGTCATGAGCGATGTCCCTTCTGTTCGCCATCAGGTTCGCGCCCAGCATCCGCCCGCGACAGCGGCGTGATCGCCATGGTCCAAAAGGATCTCGCCACGTGATGGCGGGCTATTCGCCCTGGGTGAAGGTGCGCCGGTACTCGCTTGGCGTGGTGTCGAGGATGCGCTGGAAGTGCAACCGCAGATTCGCACCGGTGCCGAGACCGACGTCGGCGGCTATCTGCTCGACGCTCCGCTCCGAACGCTCGAGCAGCTCACGGGCCACGTCGATCCGGGCGCGCATGACCCACTGCATCGGCGTGTACCCCGTGTCTTCGACAAAGCGCCGCGAGAACGTGCGGGGCGACACCGTCGCATGCTGAGCGAGCGCATCGAGGGTGAGGGGCTCGCACAGCCGGTGCAGCGCCCACTCGCGGGTGGCGGCGAACCGTTCGCCGAGCGGCTCGGGCACGCTGCGCGGCACATACTGCGCCTGGCCGCCGCTGCGGTAGGGGGCCGCGACCAGGCGCCGGGCCGCGTGGTTCGACGCGGCAACCCCGAGGTCGCCGCGCAGAATGTGCAGGCACAGGTCGATGCCCGAGGCGGCGCCGGCCGACGTCAGCACGCTGCCCTCGTCGACGAACAGGACATTCTCGTCGACCTGAACGAGCGGATGCTTCGCCACAAGCGCCCGCGTGTAATGCCAGTGGGTCGTGGCGCGCTTGCCGTCGAGCAGGCCCGTGGCGGCGAGCGCGAACGCGCCCGTCGAGATGGCGGCAAGCCGCGCACCCCGATCGTGGGCGGCGGTCAGCGCGTCAATGACGGCCTGCGGCGGGTCGTCGCGGTCCGGGAACCGGTAGCCGGGGACGAAGACGATGTCGGCCCACGCAAGCGTGTCGAGCCCGTGGGTGACGTAGTACGACAGGCCGTCGCCGCCGGTCACGAGGCCGGGTGCCGCGCCGCACACCCGCACCTCGTACGGCATGCTCGCGCGGGTCGTGAAAACCTGCGCAGGAATGCCGACATCGAGCGGCTTCGCACCCTCGAGCACAAGGACGGCGACGCGATGAAGGCGGGAGGCTGGCACGGGAAAGAGGGTACGCGGGGGTGCGGCTTCGATACGCCGGCTCCGTGGGCAGGTCAGATGAGATGAGGTGCCGAGGAGTGCCCGATGCTCAAAAAAGCGTGACACCCACACTTACTGCGCAACTTCAATCACGCTTGGGCAGAAACTATGGGCCCCGCCCGAGCCGCTGTCAATGCCACGCCCGACCCCTGTTTTCCCGCCGTCCGCCAGCTGATCCGGCTTGCCTGCCGCCTCATCTGCGACCGTCCCACCCTCCACGGGTGCACACTCGTGCGTGAATGACGCCCTTTGCGAGCACGTGCAATCATGATTGCCCGCGCCCTGCAGTCCGGGGCACCCAACGTGCTGCCTTGGAGGCTCCCTTGACGCTCGCAGCCATCGGCCCGATGCTCTCCGACGGCCGGGCGCACCACCGCCCCGTCGCCGCCTTCGACGCCCACACGTTCGAGCACCTGCAGGCGATCGTGGCGGGGGCAGAGCTGGCGGGCCGCGGTGTGATCATCCAGATCGGCGAGACGGCGGTGGACCATCACGGTGGGCAGCTCGCGCCACTCGCCCGGGCCGCCGCCGAGATGGCGCGCACTGCCACCGTGCCGGTCGGGCTCCACCTGACGAAGGTGCGCAGGACCGCACTGCTCGCCCAGGCAGCGCACTGTGGCTTCGGCTCGATCATGTACGACGCCGGTCATCTCTCCTACGTCAGAACCGTCGCCGTGACCCGGGACGCGGTCTCGTGGGCGCACGAGCAGGGGCTCTGGGCGGAGGCGGAGTTGATGGACACCGGGGACCGCGGGGCTCCGCGTGCCGCACGGATCGGCACGTCGCCCTGTCCACACGGAGCGCACCTCGCCCCCGGGACAGCCCAGGAGTTCGCCGACGCTACCGGCGCCGACGCACTTGTACTCAGCGGCGAAAGCCACCCCTTCGGCACCTGCACGGCGGATGACCACCGCTCGCTGCTCGCCGGGCTGCGGACAGCGGTGAACGTGCCTCTCGTCCTGCGGGAGTTGTCCGCGGCGAACGCAGCAGAACTGAGGGCAGCGGTCGTCGCGGGCGTGGCCAAGCTCGGCTTCGGGCGCGCTCTCGACGCCGCGATGACGCGGGCGCTGCGCGACAGGCTCGCGGCGGGTGGCACGCAGGACCCAGCCGTCTACCTCGCTGCCGCCCGCCGGGCGATGGCGGACGTGGTCGCCAACCTCATCCAGACCCTGGAGGGCCCGGACGCCGGGACGAGCCCGTGCACCCCTGCCGGAAAGCACCACGCCGGACGGCATTGACGGCCTGACGGGCCGGCTTGGCGGGGGTTTCCAGCGTCGTGAGCAGCTGCAGGGCGGCGCCGGGCCGGGAGTGGTTTCGTGATCAGCCGTCGAGCCGGCTGCGGTAGTGCATGGGGGGCGACGCGAAAGGGGACCCTGGTCCGCCCGGTACCGGAAGAATCCGCCCGCCGGCCGATCTCGGAAAGGCGCTCCGACACGGTGAGTGGAGCACCCGGAACCTCACCGCAAAGCCCTCTGCCGGACCACTGCGAGCAGAGGGCTCTGCGTGCATCGGGCCCTCCGCCGTGGCGCGTGTACGAGATCGGCCGAGGTGGAGAGATGGGCTCTCAGCGCTTGGTGGTGCTGTTGAACAGCGAGCGCGACCAGACGTAGCCGACCAGGGCGATGCCGGCGCACCAGGCGAGCGAGATCCAGCCGTTGTTGCCGATCTCCGAGCCGGAGAGCAGGCCGCGCAGCGTCTCGGTCATCGGCGTGAACGGCTGGTTCTCGGCGAACCAGCGCAGGCCCGGCGACATCGAGTCGGCCGGCACGAACGCGGAGCCGAGGAACGGCAGGAACTGGACCAGCAGTGGCTTGTTGCTCGCGGACTCGACGGTCTTGGAGATCAGGCCGAGCGCCGCCGACAGCCAGGTCACCGCGAACGCGATGGCTGCGAGGAGGCCTGCGGCGGCCAGCCACTCCAGTGGGCTCGCGTCCGACCGGAATCCGACGGCGAGCGCGACGCCCACGACCAGGACGATGCACACCATCGTCTGGATGACGCTGCCGATGACATGCCCCGTCATGAACGACGAGCGTGTGATGTTCATGGTGCGGAAGCGGTTGATGATGCCCTCGGTCATGTCGGAGCAGACCGCGATCGAGGTCGACATCGAGCCGGCGGCCACCCCCATGATGATGATGCCCGGTGTCAGGTAGTTCAGATACGCGTCCCGGCCGCCGCCCATGCCGGCGCCGATCGAGTCACCGAAGGCGTACACGAACAGCAGCAGCATCAGGATCGGCGTCATGGCGCTGCCGAACCCCACGGCCGGATAGCGGATCGCGTGCTTGAGGTTGCGCCGCAGCATCGTCATCGAGTCGTGCACGGTGTAGGTGAGGGTGCTCATCGCAGGGTCTCCTTGACGTGAAGCGGGGAGCCGGTGCCGGTCTTGGTGGTGCCGTCGCCGGTCAGGGCGAGGAATACGTCGTCGAGGTCGGGGGTGTGCACGGAGAAGTCGGCGGCCCGGATGCCGGCGGCGTCGAGCCGGTCGAGCAGGGCGCGCAGCGCGTCGAGGCCACTGTCGCCCGCCACGCGCAGGGCGAGGTTCTCGTCGTCTCGGGCCGCGCCGGGGAAGGCGGCGGCCGCGCGCTCGTACTCGGCGGTGTCGGTGAACCGCAGCCGTACGTGGCTGCCGGGGATCTGCGCTTTGAGTTCGTCGGCGGTGCCCTCGGCGACGATCCGGCCGCCGTCGAGCACGGCGATCCGGTCGGCCAACTGGTCGGCTTCCTCCAGGTATTGGGTGGTGAGGAAGACGGTGGTGCCGCCCGCGACCAGCGAGCGCACCGTGTCCCACATGGTGCGGCGGCTGCGTGGATCGAGCCCGGTCGTCGGCTCGTCCAGGAAGATCACCTGGGGGTCGCCGACCAGCGTCATGGCGAGGTCGAGCCGGCGCCGCATCCCGCCGGAGAAGGTCGCGGCCCGCTTGTGCGCGACGTCCGCGATGTCGAACCGCTGAAGCAACTCCTTTGTACGGGAGCGCCCTTCACGCTTGCCGAGGCGCAGCAGGTCGGCCATGAGGAGCAGGTTCTCCTCGGCGGTGAGCAGGTCGTCGAGCGCGGCGAACTGCCCGGTGACGCCGATTGCGGCGCGCACCGCGTCCGGTGACGTGGTGACGTCGTGGCCCGCGACCTGGGCCTGCCCGCCGTCGGCGGCGATGAGCGTGGACAGGATCTGCACGGTGGTGGTCTTGCCGGCGCCGTTGGGCCCGAGCAGTGCGAACACGGACCCGGCCGGGATGCGCAGATCGATGCCGCCCAGCACGGTCTTGTCGCCGTACGACTTGCGCAGACCGACGGTGGAGACGGCGGCGGGCGACTGCAGACCGTCACCCCGCCTGGGCGTGGGCATGACAGAAGAAGGCATGGAACCCTCCCGTTCGAAGGCTGAAGTGACTGGGGGAGTGGGCGAGTTGGCGGGACCAGTGCTCAGGCCCGGGCGCGGAGCACGTCGATGTTGCCGTTACGGGTCCGGGCGCGAACCTCGACGGTGTCCTCGGTCTTCTGCGGGGTCTCGGAGGCGGTGAGCGTGTTGCGCACCTGCCCGGAGCCGGAGCTGGCGTCGATCCAGGCGGCGGTGCCCTCGCGGATGCCGACCTCGATGGCGCCGTAGGAGGTCTCCAACTGGACGGTGCCGCGGGCCACGTCGGCGACGCGCAGGGTGCCGTGGGCGGTGGTGGCGGCGACCGAGCCCTCGGCGCGCGCGATGTCGATGTCGCCGTGGGCGCCGCTCACCCGCAGGTCGCCGGTCACGGCGCCGACGGTCGTGGTGCCGTGCGAGTTCTTCAGGACGGCGGGGCCGTCGACGGCGCCGACGCGCAGGCTGCCGGAGCTGGTGGTGATCTCGGCCATGCCCTCGACCCGGTCGACGGTGATCGAGCCGTGGGAGGCGGTCAGCTGGAGCGGCCCGGTCGCCTCGAGGCGGACGTCACCGGACGAGGTCTTCACGCGGACCTCACCGAGCCGCCCCTCGCCGAGCACCTGGGCCCAGGCGCCGGTCATGTCGACGCGCGAGCCCGTGGGCAGTTCGACCGTCACGTCGACGGTGCCGGTGCGCCCGAAGAGATTGCGCGGCCTGGGCGTCCTGACCGTCAGGGCGCCGTTCGCGTACGTGACCTCGGTCTGGTCGGCCGACCGCACGTCCTGATCCCGCTTCGGGTCGCGGGGTTGCACCTCGACGACCGTGTCGAGGCGGTCGCCCGCGGTGAACCGGATGGAACCGGCGTACACGTGGGCGGTGGCCGAAATCGGTTCGGGAGTGTCAAAAGAAGGCATGGCTGTCCCGTCCTCTTGAGTCTTCGGGTCGTCCCCGCTGGTGGGACGTGGTGTGGGTGAAGTGGGGCGGACGCGGGCGCGGCTAGCGCACCCAGCCCGTGAAGTGCTGTCCGATGGTGTGGGTCTTCTGCGTCGTACGCGGCCGCGTGCCGCCGTCGACCGCGGCCGACACGGCCCGCACCAGCCACGCGTTGACCGACAGGCCCTCGCGGCTCGCGGCCTCCTCGGCGCGCGCCTTGAGGTGGGCCGGCAGACGCAGATTGACGCGGGCGATGCCGCCCTCGTCGCCGTCGGCGGGCGCCTGCGCCTTGAGCGGTTCGACGGGCGCGGCGACCGCTTCCGTGGGGCCGCCGTCGGCGGGCGGCGGCGTCACCACGAAGTCGGGGTCCAGCCCGCGCAGCCGTACGTCGACCGAGCCGGGGGCGAGCTCGCGGGTGATCTCGTCCATCGCGGCGGAGAGCACATTGAGCATGGTCAGACGGGTCGCCGACTCCAGAGGAGCGGTGAGCCGCTCGGCCAGCTCGCGGGCATCTTCCCCGCCCGCTTCGGCGGCCACCGCGAGTTCGCGGCGCAGGGTGTCGACATACGGAGTGAGGTCCATGACGTTATGATGGCACCATCATGGCACCATGCGCAAGTCTGAGTGGCGCCTTATGGGGGGGGCGGGCTTGAGGGTGGCCGCCCTGAGCTGGCAAAAGGCGAAGGGGTCGACCTGAGTCATTGTGGCGCCATGCGTGCCCATGTGCTTTCCGGAGCGTGGAATGATGTCGTGCGGCACCGGATGATGCCAAGTGGTGCCACCCGGCACCATGTGGTGCCATGCGATGTCTACCCGGTAGGTAGGCGTCCTCGCAGCTCAGTGGCTGTGACTCGGCACTGCATCGATCGCAACACCTGTGGTGCCAAGGCGTGTCACCCGGCTGGCCCGGGACTCCAGGTAGCGTTGCTCGGCCATGCTGGCGGTGGACTTCGCGGCGCGCCGGTAGTGCTCGTACGCCCCGGCCGTGTCGCCGGTCCTCTCCAGCAGATGCGCCCGCACGGACAGCAGCCGGTGGTGCCCGGCCATCCGCTCGTCACTGTCCAATGTGGACAGCAGGGCCAGCCCGGCCGGCGGGCCCTCGGTCTCGGCGAGCGCGATCGCCCGGTTGAGGGTGACCATCGGGTTGGGCGCGATCCGTTCCAGAATCAGGTAAAGGGTGTGCACCTGCGGCCAGTTGGTCTCCTCGGCCGTGGCCGCGTCGGCGTGCGTGGCGGCGATGGCGGCCTGCAGCTGGTATGACCCCAGCGCCGGGCCGGCCAGCGACGCCTTGACCAGCTCCAGCCCCTCGTCGATCAGCCCGCGGTCCCACTTCGCACGGTCCTGCTCGTCCAGCGGCACCAGGTCGCCGGCCGCCGTCGTACGCGCCTGACGGCGGGCGTGGGTCAGCAGCATCAGCGCGAGCAGCCCGGTCACCTCGCCGTCCTCGGGCAGCTGCGCGTGCACCATCCTGGCCAGCCGGATCGCCTCGTGCGCGAGGTCGGCGCGGTGCAGCTCGCTGCCCGAGGAGGCGGTGTAGCCCTCGTTGAAGATCAGGTAGAGCACGTGCAGGACGACTCGTAGCCGCTCCTCGCGCTCCGCGCCGTCCGGCAGGCTGAACGAGCTGCCGGCGGCCTTGATGCGCTGCTTGGCCCGGCTGATCCTGGCCGCCATCGTGGCCTCCGGCACCAGGAACGCGCGGGCGATCTCGGCAGTGGTCAGGCCGCCGACGGCCCGCAGCGTCAGGGCGGTCTGAGAGGCCGCGGTCAGCGTCGGATGGCAGCACAGGAACAGCAGGACGAGCGTGTCGTCGGTGTCCGGTACGTCCTCGGGCACCACCTCGGTGGCCGTCGCCGACTCCCGCTCGCGGCGCGCGTGGTCACTGCGCATCTGGTCGATGAGCCGCCGGGACGCGACAGTCACCAGCCAGCCGCGCGGGTTGTCCGGCACTCCCTCGGCCGGCCACTGCACGGCGGCGGCGAGGACGGCCTCCTGCACGGCGTCCTCACACCCTTCGAACTGGGCGTGCCGACGTACCAACGTGCCGAGGACCTGCGGCGTGAGCTCACGCAGCAGGTCCTCGAAGTCCGGTGCTGTCATGCCTCCAATTGTCCGTCAGCGAACATCACCTGCCGCACCTCGACCCCCAGACCCTCGATCGCGGTGTCCGGGATCTGCGCTGCCAGCTCGATCGCCCGATCCTTGTTCTCGCAGTCGATCAGGTAGAAGCCGCCCAGATACTCCTTGGACTCCAGGAAAGGGCCGTCGGTCACCACCGGCTGGCCGCCTCGTACGGACACCACAGCGGCCTGTGACGGGTCGACCAGCGCCTGCGTGGTGATCAGCTCGCCGGACGTCTTCAGTACCTCCATGAACTTGCCGTGGCCGTCGCCGATCGCCGCCTTCTCCTCGTCGGTCAGCGCATCGATCACGGCCGGGTTGATATGCATGCTGATCAGGAACTTCATCTCGTGCTCCTCGTGGTTCGCGAGCCCCGGCTGGGCCCTTCGCCCGGTTGGTCGGAGCCGCCGCCGTTGTCTTGACATCCCCGCCGACACGTTCGCATGAGTTTTTCGCCGTCGCATCGCCCGGACCGTGAAGTCGTCATGTCCGGTGACACCTCACCGTGGGTGACGCCCCACAGTGGCGGACGCGAGAGATTTCCGTCCGTACCGATGTCAAGAAGCTCTCGACCGCTCCGACCAACCGGCGAAATGTCGAGAGAACAGGGAGTTTCGGATATGCGAGTCAACCGGGCATGGCTGGGACTGGTCGTCCTCATGCTGCCGACATTGCTCGTCGCGATGGACATGACGGCGTTGCTCCTCGCGCTCCCACGGCTGAGCGCCGACCTGGGTGCCACCAACGTCCAGCAGCTGTGGATCAGTGACAGCTACGGACTCATGGTGGCCGGCCTGGTCATCACGATGGGTACGCTCGGCGACCGGATCGGCCGCCGACGGCTGCTGATGATCGGCGCAGCGGCGTTCGCGGTGCTGTCGGTCGTGGCCGCCTTCGCGGTCAGCCCGCTGATGCTGATCGTCGCGCGTGCGCTGCTGGGCGTCGCCGGCGCGACCCTGGCGCCGTCCACACTTGCCTTGATCACCAACATGTTCCGCGACGAACGGCAGCGCGGGCAGGCCATCGCGATCTGGGCGACCTGCCAGTTCACCGGCGGCGCGCTCGGACCCGTACTCGCCGGATTCCTGCTCCAGTACTTCTGGTGGGGATCGGTGTTCCTGGTCGCCGTGCCGGCGATGGCGTTGCTGCTGCTCGCCGGGCCGGTCCTGCTGCCGGAGTTCCGCAGCGACCAGGCCGGCCGGCTGGACCTGGCCAGTGTCGGTCTTTCGCTCGTGGCGGTGTTTTTGATGATCTACGGCATCAAGCAGCTGACCGACGAGAGCGTGCCAGTCGTGCCGGCGGTGGCCCTCGTCGTCGGCGCAGCCATCGGATTGCTGTTCGTACGCCGGCAACTGCGGCTTCAGACGCCGCTGCTGGACCTGCGGCTGCTGCGCAACCGCCCGTTCACGGCCGTACTCGTCGCGCTGGTCTTCGCCGGCATCGCCATGGCTGGTACGGGCCTGCTGGTGACCCAGTACCTGCAGAGCGTGCTGGGCTTCTCGCCGGTCGCGTCGGCGGTGCTGTTCGCACCCATGGGCCTGGGCGTGGCGGTCGGCACCATGGCCGCGCCGGCGCTGGCCCGGCGGATGAAGCAGACGACCGCGATCGCCGGCGGGCTGGTGGGGTCGGCGCTGGGCAGCCTGCTGCTGGTCGGCATCGACACTGCGAGCGCCCTGCCGCCGGTGATGATCGGCATCGCCGTACTGGCGCTGGGCACCGGCCCCCTGTTCGCGCTGGGCACCGGGCTGGTCGTCGGGTCCGTGCCGCCGGAGCGCGCCGGCTCGGCGGCGTCGATGTCGGAGACCGGCAACTACTTCGGCGGTTCGCTCGGCTTCGCGCTGCTCGGCGTGGTGGCCGCAGTGGTCTACCGCAGCCGGATGGACGGCACGTCCGACTCGCTGGCCGGCGCAGTCGCCGCCAGCCAGCACCTTCCCGCCGGCCAGGGCGCGGAACTGCTGCACACCGCACGGGAGGCGTTCACCGCCAGCCTGCACGTCACCGGCGTTGTCGCCGCGGTCATCTTCGCCGGGCTGGCCCTGCTGATCCTGACCATGCGCCCGGCAACCCGGACCACCCCGGCCGCACTCCCCGACTACGAGGCGACTCGCTCGTAGAACCGTTCCTAACCAGTGTGCGTAAGTGAGTCTTGGACCCACTGTTGCGTGCTGGGCGCATCCCGAACGGTTTTGGATGCGCTGGGTTCCCGCTTTCGCTTCCCCCTCGGCGACGGTCCTCCAGGGGGCCGGTCCGTTGTGGGTGGGCGGGTTCCCTCACGCCCCCGGTCACCTGGTCCGGCCTGGACGGTCCGATGCCCCGCACGATCACTCCGGTCGTGCGGGGGCGGTGCCGTCCGACGCCGGACCGGGTGTCCGAGGGCGCGTCGACCGATCGCGATGCCCGCGGCATCGTGACGGGACATCTTTCGGTGGGGGGTGGCCAGCGGTTTCTGCCAGTGCCGGCCACCCCACTGGGAGGTGTAGGCGGGGTCGACCGCGATGATCGCGAGACCGTGTTCGGCGGCCATGGACACGAGCCGGGCCTTGAGCTTGCCGGTCGGGATGCCGGAGATGAGCTGCCGGAACCGTTTCCGGCGGCCGTGTTTCTCGCGGGTCTTCTCGGTGGTGAAGTCGAGGTCCTCGATGCCGATCGCGGCGACACCGACAGACTTGGCCCAGTTGATCAGGCGGGTCAGCGCGTGGCGGATCTGTGCGTCGCGGTGGCCGGCCGAACCGGACAGGTCGTAGCCGAAGCGGTGCGGGTCACCGACCGGATTGCCGTGCCGGTCGAGAAGGTAGGCGGCGAAGTGGTCGGCGTTGGTGTCGACGCCGATCATGCCCTGGGCGCGGGCAGTCTCCAACGGGATGGTCTGCACCACGGGGCGTTGCCAGGACGCGGTGAGATACCAGCGGCCTCGCTCCGTATCGAGATGGATGCGGTAGGCCACGGCCCGGTTCGCTTCGATGCGGTCGGCCCACTCCGCGCCCCGGTGCGCGAACGCCACGGTGGAGGCGAGGACGTACCGGCCGTGCCGGGCGTTGGCCAGGTGCGCGAGCGGGGCAGGCAGCTTGATGCTGACCTCGCCGTCCGGGGTGACGCGGATCGTCTCGTTCCCGAACCGCTTCCCCGACTCACCGTCAGCGGCGATGAACCAGCGCGCCGCCTCCCACCGTTCCCGCCACTGGTCTTCGGTGAGCCGGGCCTGGGTGAGATGGTGGCGGGTGTTCAGGAGACGTTTACCGCCCCGCACCACCCGCACCCGCCCGGCCTGCCAGTCGACGACAGCAGCAGCATGCCTGGCTTCCAGTGCCGCGACACGGCGGGACTTGCGGAACCACTCGCCCTTCGACCGGTAACCGCCCGCAGCCCGCTTCGTTCCGGGCTCCCCGACCGGGAGGGACAGCCGGTGCCGCAGCATCTTGATCCCGGCCGCCAGCTTGCGAATGTGCGCCGCCTGGCAACGGCGTGCGAGCGCCCACTGATCGTGCGTGGCCTTGGTGATCGCACCCGCGATCCGCGACGACGACAGCGCCGTCAGCCGCTGCGAGCGAGAGCCCGCTCCGACATGTGTTCGGCCGCCCGAGGACCAGCTCACTCATGTTGTGCGGCGGCGGGTCCAGTAGAATTTGAAGCCTGAGAACAGCGCAGTGCCGGCGATGTAGAGCGCTGCCTCGATCAACTGAAAGGGCCAGTAACGCCTGTTCGGGGGTAGGTGGCTGTCGCATGGAGATCCTGCTTCGCCAAGCAGTCGATCGTTTGCGCGAACTGGCCTGGTGTCATGCAGGTGCTGAGCTTGGCCGCGCGGGGAGACTGTCCGGCCGGGTCGAGTGCGTGGCCGGCGGATACGACCCAGGCGTCAGGGAGCGAGATCTGTTAACTCGCCCAGATGGCCCGGCGCGAACGCCCCGCGGCAACCGCTACCTCATGAGAAATGACAGACTTGGCATCCAATGGAGATCCTGCTGAACAGTGATCTTGGTCGACACGGTTCTAGTGTCCTGCGCCGGAGATCCGTTGGCAGAAGCGGGCGAGTGAGTCGAGAATCTCTTCGGCTGTCTTGGTCCAGATGAACGGTGTTGGGTTTTCGTTCCATTCCTTGACCCAGGATCGGATGTCGGCTTCCAGGGAACGTACGCTTTTGTGTGCACCGCGGCGGATCTTCTGGTCGGCGAGGAAGCCGAACCACCTCTCCACCTGGTTGATCCAGGACGAACCAGTAGGGGTGAAGTGCAGGTGGAATCGGGGGTGCTTGGCCAGCCATGCTCTGATGGCGGGTGTCTTGTGGGTGCCGTAGTTATCGCAGATCAGGTGGACCTGGAGGTGCCCAGGAACCTCCTTCTCGATCTTGATGAGGAACTTCTTGAACTCCGCTGCCCGGTGCCGACGGTGCAGCGAGGTGATGACCTCGCCGGTCGCGACGTCGAAGGCCGCGAAGAGGGTGGTCAGACCGTTACGGACGTAGTCATGGGTGCGACGCTCGGGCATGCCCGGCATCATCGGCAGCACCGGCTGGGACCGGTCCAGCGCCTGGATCTGCGACTTCTCGTCCACCGACAGCACCACCGCCCCTTCGGGCGGATTGAAGTACAGCCCGACCACGTCGTAGACCTTCTCCACGAACAAGGGGTCCGTCGACAGTTTGAAGGTGTCCGTCAGATGAGGCTTGAGATGGAACTTCCGCCAGATTCGGCCCACGGTCGATTTCGACAGCCCACTGCGTTCGGCCATCGACTTGCGCGACCAGTGGGTGGCATTCTTCGGGATCTCCTCCAGCGTGCTGACCACGACCGCTTCCACCTGGTCGACGCTGATGGTGGGCGGCCGGCCCGGCCGGGGCTCGTCCACCAACCCGTCCAGCCGGGCGGCCAGGAACCGCCGACGCCACTTGCGGACCGTGTCCGCCGCTACCCGCAGATCCCGCGCCACCACAACAATCGGCGGAACGTCAGGGCCTGCACACGCCAGCACGATCCGCGCCCGTAACGCCACCGCCTGCGCAGACGTCGCCCGCCGGGCCCAACGCTCCAACACCGCACGCTCGTCAACGGACAACAACAACGGTTCCAGCTTCGGACCACGACGCGGTGCGGGCACACCCGCAGAAACACTCATACAGGTACTAACGACGGATCTCCGGCGCAGGACACTAGCAGGAGCTCCATCTCCGCTTCAGGCGGCTTGACACATCAACACGCGCCTAACGCCTAACTACACGGCATATGCCGTCGGCATTGGTACTAGGGGTGGTGCGCGAGCGGGGCCCGGGCTCCCTTACCGGCCGGCAACACTGATCATCTTAAGCGCCGTGGCTCGGCGGCATGGAATGGCTCCCAAGAGGGTTGCAAAGAACCGTCCACTCGGTATATTTCTTTTCGTTATTCGCACAACAGGGCGATGCGATCAACTTCGCGTGAGTTGGGCGGAAGGGGTATTCACCGTGCACTCGCACTGCACGGTGTCGCTGGGTTCTGTCTTTTCCTCCCCCATCGCTGCTTGGTTCGGTGCGCTGACAGCACAGTCTGGGAAAAGGGGGAGGCCCGGGATCGTGGGTGACTTGCAGGCGCAAGTGGTGGTCGTGGGCGGAGGCCCGGTCGGGTTGCTCCTCGCCTGCGAGCTGGCGGGATACGGGGTCCGCACCCTGGTCGTCGAGGCGGAGACCGGTGTGTCCGGCCGGCCCAAGGCGACCACGCTGCATGCCCGGACCGTGCAGTCCCTGGTCCGGCGTGGTTATCTCGGCGGGCTCGCCGGCGCAGGGAAGGAGGCGAGCTCCGCCTTAGCGAGCTGCACTTTTCACTTCGCAGGGATTCCCGGCCTGACTATCTCGGCCCCGGCCACGGAACCGCAGCCGATCCTCAAGTGTCCGCAGGAGGAGCTGGAGAGCCTCTTCGAGGAGCGGGCCCGGGCCGCCGGTGCGATGATCCTGCGCGGTCACCGGGTGACCGAGGCACACCAAGGGCCGGACGGGGTCCACGTCACGGCGGAGGGACCGCGCGGCCGGGTGACCTGCGCGGCCGAGTACGTGGTGGGAGCGGACGGCGCGCGCAGCACAGTGCGCGAGCAGGCCGGCTTCGACTCCCGGACGTACCCGGCCACGGTCTCCGCGATGGCGGGCGATGTCCGTCTCGAGAAGGCGGACGCCCTGCGGCAGGGTTGGCACCGCACCTCTCGCGGCTGGATCGTTGCCAAGGACGTCCCGCACGGCGGGATCCGCTTGCGGACACTCAACTGCGCGGGCACGTACCGGGCACGCCATCTGCCGCTCACCCTGGAGGAGCTGCGCCGGGAGGTCTCCTGGATCGCGGGACGGGACATCGCGATGCGGGCGCCGAAGTGGCTGAGCAGGTTCAGCGATTTCTGCCGGCTCGTCCGGTCCTACCGGAAAGGGCGGATCCTGCTGGCGGGGGACGCGGCGCACGTGCACTTCCCGATCGGCGGCCAGGGGCTGAGCACCGGTCTGCTGGACGCCCTCAATCTCGGCTGGAAGCTGGCGCTCACGGTGCGCGGCTCCGCGGGTGAAGGGCTGCTCGACACCTACGACCAGGAGCGCCGGCCCGCCGCGCAGCGGGTCATCGACAACACGCGGGCGCAGCTGGCCCTCATGCGGCCGGATACCGAACTCGACCCGCTGCGCGCCCTGTTCGGTGAGCTGCTGGCCGGAGGATTGGAGAGCGGCGTATTGGCTTCCGTGATCAGTGCCCAGGACACGGTGCTGCCTGCGCGCGGCGCGGATTCTTCCCCATGGGAGGGAAGCTTTCTGCAGAATGTCGAACTGACCACCCGGGAAGGCCGCACCGATGTGATCGGCCTGCTGGGCGAGGGGCGGCCGCTGCTCCTGCTCTTCGGCGGGCAGGCCGGCGGCTACGAGACGCAGGCGCAGGCATGGGCCGGGCTGCTGCGGATGGTGCGTGCCGAGCCGGTACCCGATCTGCCGTGTGAGGCAGTGCTGGTGCGGCCTGACGGGTACGTGGGCTGGGCGGCGGGGGGAGGCCAGCTCGCCCCCGCTCTCAAGGCGTACTTCGGTGAGGGCGGGGGAGCGGTGGCCGATGGTGTGGAGGCCAAGGGTGCTCGTTCGGGCGCGGTCAGCTGAGGAACGTCGGCTGCTGCACGATGTGCATGTCCTGCAACTCGCTGTGGACCGAGGCTCCCCTGCCCTCGGAGAAGTCCACCGCAGCGAGCACCGGCGGCACCACGACACTGGGCAGCACGTACCGCAGCAGGGCGCTGACTCTGCGCGGCAGGTCTTCGTAGTTGGACATGGCCTGGGACATGGCCTGGACGCCGGCGAAGGCTCCCACCAGGACATCGGAGGTCTCTGCCGGCACGACGTGAGGCATCAACTCGCCCTGGGCCTGCGCTTTCTCCAGCAGATCAATGCCCACCGTGCTCCAGCGCAGGAAGGGGCCGCTGCGGTCGAGTCCCTGAGCCTGATGGTCGAGCGACAGCCGGACACCGGCCCGGACGAGGAGGTCGGTCTGCAGGCGGTAGGCCTGCAGGAACGTCGTGTCCACCAACTGCTGGACCTTGCAGGCACGGTCGGGAATGGGCAGCTGGTGATCCTGCTCACGGATCACCCCCTCCGCCAGGTCTTCCTTCGTAGGGAAGTGGAAGTAGAGGGCACCCTTGGTCACGCCGGCGGTGGTGAGGATTTCGCTGATCGTCGCGGCCAGGTAGCCGCGTTCCTCGAAGACCTTGGCCGCCGCTGTGAGGATCGTCCACCGGGTGCGGATCGCCCGGTCCTGCATCACCACTCTCGGCCCCCCCTTTCTTCGATGAGGCCCGAGACCCCAATAAAAAACCGTCTGGTTCGTATCTTACAGCGGAGTTGCGATTCGCATGCCTCCCCCATGGACGTACCAGATTCAATGCATGGCCAAAACGAACACAGGGGAGAGCGAGGAGCGGATGACAGGGTGCGGCTGCTGCGGTCGGCCGGACGGGGAGAGGGAGGCCCCAGTGATCCTGGTGACGGGTGCCACCGGAACGGTGGGGCGGGAAGTGGTCCGGCGGCTCCCCGCCGATCTGCGCGTTCGCATCATGGCCAGGGACCCCGCGAAGGTCACGGGGGCGTCATCGACGGCGGAGACAGTCGCCGGGGACTATGAGGATCCGCGGTCGCTGGCCCGGGCTGTGACGGGGGTGCGGACGGCATTCCTTGTCACCACCCGCGTCACAGGCGACGACGACTCCCGGTTCGTTCGCGCCGCACAAAGAGCCGGGGTGCAACGGTTGGTGAAACTCTCCGCGGCAGCTGTCCTCGACCAACAGGCCGACGACCTCATCACCCGGTGGCAGCGTGCCAACGAGGAACTGCTGCGTGCCTCCGGCATGGAGTGGACCCTGCTGCGTCCGCGCGCGTTCATGTCCAACTCCCTGGCCTGGGCGGCCTCCATCCGGTCCGAGCGCACCGTCCGCGCGCTCTACGGGACGTCGGTCAACGCCTGTGTGGATCCCAGGGACATCGCCGAAGTCGCCGTGCGGGCCCTGACCGAGGAGAGGCACGCCGGATGCACCTACACCCTTACCGGACCGGAGGCGCTCACCGCGATCGGGCAGACGGAACAGCTCGGCCGGCTGCTCGGGGTTCCCCTGGACTTCGAGGAGTTGAGCCGGGACGAAGCGTGCGCTGCACTGAGAAGGCGCTATCCGGCGCCGGTCGTCGAGGCGCTGCTGGAGAGCGCGGAACGGCAGCGGGCAGGCGCCAAGGCTCAAGTGGAGGACACCGTCCGTACGGTGACGGGCCGGTCGGCGGGATCCTTTCGGGGGTGGGCCGAGGACCATCTCGAGGCCTTCGCCCTGCAAGAGCCGGGGACGCCGGTCCCGAGCCGATCCGTGCAGCATGCTCGTTCGTCACAGCCGCGGAGGACGGATCGGAGTGGAGGAACATGACACGGCGTCAGCTTGGAGGGGGCTGGTGCCCAGCACGCTGCGCACCGGCCCCGGGAGGTCACCCCGTGAGCGACGTCATGGTCACGGTGGCCCGGAACGCAGGTATTTCCTCCCGCTGGGCGGTCACGAGCACGGCCTCCTCGTGGTCCGTGCACGATGCCGGAATCCGGCGCGCCTCAGGCTGAAAGCGCCGGACGGGAAGTGATCGCTGTGGACCCCCGCAACACCTCGCGGCGATGCCCCGGATGCGGGCACACCGCCAAGGAGAACCGGCCCACACAGGAGAAGTTCCACTGCGTCGCATGCGGCCACCAGGCGCACGCGGACACCGTGGGAGCGACCAACGTTCCACGGGCCGGGCTGGTCCGTCGAAACGCCAACCCGGCGTAACGAGAAGCCCCCTCGTTCACGAGGGGGGAGTCACATCGAGTCCCGTGTGGCCTCGTGAGGGCGGCCGTCGTCGACCTCTGTCTGTGGGACCTCGGATGACGCCGTGGCGAGCTGTCGCCCTCGTGGCATGGTCATCTTCCGGTCCCGGAGTGTCGTTGAGGCGCAGCCCGGGTTGAGCCTCCAGCGATCCCTCAGCACTTCTCGAGTGTCCCGATCGACCATGGCCCGGGGCTGTGAGGAGGGGATGGGCCGGATGGAGAGCACAGAAGCTGTGCTCCGCGTGGAACGCGGCCAGGCCAGCCAAGAGGAGCTGGCCGCTCTCGCGGCGGTGCTGCTTGCTTTGCGCGCACGCGACCGGGCGGAGCCCGAGCAGCCGCTGTTGCTCGGATGGAATTGGTGGAAGCGGCCGCAAGGCTACGCTCCGCCCGGCAGCTGGCGGTGAGCCGACCGCTGCCCGAGGCGCCTTCCATCACAGGAAACGAAACCGTATAGGCGGTTTGACCATGTTCTCCAGGAACCGGGGCGGGATCTCCTCAGCCTTGTCCCAGAAAGGGACCAGAGATGGCGATGACGACTTCCCCCGCGCCGACCGGGACAGGGCCGACCGACCTACGCGGTCGCGTGGCGGAGTTGCACGCGATACGGGCTCAGGTGTTGGACGGGCCGAGTGAGGAGGCGACGGCGGCGCAGCACGCCAAGGGCAAGCTGACGGCCCGGGAGCGTATCGGGCTGCTGATGGATGCGGGTTCGTTCCAGGAGGTCGAGCGGTTGCGCCGGCACCGGGCGACGGGGTTCGGGCTGGAGGCGAAAAAGCCGTACACGGACGGTGTGATCACCGGCTGGGGCACGGTGGATGGGCGGATAGTGTTCGTCTACGCCCACGACTTCCGGATCTTCGGTGGTGCGCTGGGTGAGGCGCATGCAACGAAGATCCACAAGATCATGGACATGGCCATCGCGGCCGGCGCGCCGCTGGTGTCGCTCAACGACGGTGCCGGGGCGCGTATTCAGGAGGGTGTGAGTGCGCTCGCCGGGTACGGCGGGATCTTCCAGCGCAACACCAGGGCGTCGGGTGTCATCCCGCAGATCAGTGTGATGCTGGGCCCGTGTGCGGGGGGTGCGGCCTACAGCCCGGCTCTGACGGACTTCGTGTTCATGGTGCGCGACACCTCGCAGATGTTCATCACCGGCCCCGACGTGGTCAAGGCGGTGACCGGCGAGGAGATCACCCAGAACGGTCTGGGCGGCGCCGACGTGCACGCCGAGACGTCGGGCGTGTGTCACTTCGCGTACGACGATGAGGAAACCTGCCTTGCCGAGGTCCGCTACCTGCTGTCGATGCTCCCGCAGAACAATCGGGAGGCGGCGCCCCGGGTGCGCAGCGGCGACCCCGTCGACCGGCGTAGCCACGTGCTGCTGAACCAGGTTCCGGCGGACGGCAACCGCCCTTACGACATGGGCAAGGTCGTCGAGGAGATCGTCGACGACGGCGACTACCTGGAGATCCACGAGCGCTGGGCCCGCAACATCATCTGCGCGCTGGCCCGCCTGGACGGCCGGGTCGTCGGCATCGTCGCCAACCAGCCCCAGTCGCTGGCCGGTGTTCTGGACATCGAGGCCAGCGAGAAGGCCGCTCGGTTCGTGCAGATGTGCGACGCCTTCAATATCCCGATCGTGACCTTCCTGGACGTCCCTGGCTTCCTGCCCGGCGTCGACCAGGAACACGGCGGCATCATCCGGCACGGCGCGAAACTGCTGTACGCCTACTGCAACGCCACCGTGCCCCGGATCTCGCTGATCCTGCGCAAGGCGTACGGAGGTGCCTACATCGTCATGGACAGTCAGTCCATCGGCGCCGACCTCACCTACGCGTGGCCCACCAACGAGATCGCCGTGATGGGCGCCGAGGGCGCGGCCAACGTCATCTTCCGCCGCCAGATCGCCGAGGCCGAGAACCCTGAGGCCTTGCGGGCCCGGATGGTCAAGGAGTACAAGGCCGAGCTCATGCACCCCTATTACGCGGCCGAGCGCGGCCTGGTCGACGACGTCATCGACCCGGCGGAGACCCGCGAGGTACTCATCCGGTCCCTGGCCATGCTGCACAGCAAGCACGCCGACCTGCCCTCCCGTAAGCACGGCAACCCCCCGCAGTAACAGCACGACCCTTGACGGCAGTACGAGTCAACCGCACGACAGTTCTGTTATTTTGCCCGAGAGGTCTGCTGTGCCCGCGAGAACGCCCGTTTGTCAGGGCAGATTTCCGCCGGGAATCGATGGACGCCTGCACGCGTCCTTGCGGTCGGGCAGCATGGAGTCGCGTGAATCCCCTCCTCAGAGGCGTACGGGAGGAGGTCGCGCATGCCTGGCTGACGGTACATCAAAACAGCACCAACGGTTTGCCGTTGACAAACCGGCCGGCCTGTTTTGTACTCGTGAGGTGCCGGGAAATGCACATTCACCGAGGGGGCAACGGCGTGCAGATCGACGTACTGGGCATATTAGACGTCAGGGAGAATGGGGCGTCCATCGCTCCTACTGCGCCGAAGCCCCGGCAGGTGCTCGCCCTTCTGGCGCTGCACGCCGACCAGGTGGTGCCGGTCTCCGCTCTCATCGACGAGCTGTGGGCGGGCCGGCCCCCGCGCAGCGCGCGCACCACGTTGCAGACCTACGTCCTGCAACTGCGCGACCTCATCACGCTCGCGCTGGAGAAGGACACACGCGCCGCCGAGCCTGCTTCGCCCCCGCGGCGCCGCGCCAAGGACGTCCTGGTCACCTCGCCCGGCGGGTACATGCTCGTCTCCGGTGGCGGGACCAGCGACGTCCGGGAGTTCGAACGGCTCGCGGGCGTGGGCTACCGCGCGATGGACGCAGGAGACTTCCAGGGCGCCTCGCGCCTGCTTGGTGAGGCACTCGCCCTGTGGACCGGCTCGGCCTTCGCGGACGTGCAGACCGGTGCGCAGCTGGAGATGGAGGCCAAACGGCTGGAAGAGAGCCGGCTGTGCGCCCTCGATCAGCGCATCGAGGCCGACCTCCGGCTCGGCCGCCACCGCGAACTGCTCCCGAAACTGACCGTGCTGACCAGCCGTTACCCCACCCACGAGAACCTGCACGCCCAGTTCATGCTGGCGCTGCACCGCTCGGGGCGGCGCGGCGAGGCCCTCGACGTCTACCACCGGCTGCGCAGCACCCTCGTACGGGACCTGGGCCTGGAGCCCTCGGCACGGTTGCGCCGGCTCCAGCAGTCGATCCTGACAGCCGCGCCGGAGACTCCGCTGGCCGCGGAGCAGCAGATGCCTGCCACGGTTCCTCCCCCCTCTGCCCGTGCGGGCAGCGCACGCTCGTTACCCGTGAACTGACGTGTGAGAGGCGGGTCGTGCCACAGCGGCGCAGATCACCGCGACTCTGGCTGCAGTGCGGCGCAATAAGTGGGTAGCCTCAGACGAAATGGTCAAGTTACCACTTGGTAACTGACTTTCGTCGGTTCGAGGAGCCCACTCATGCAACTCGTCGCGATCATCGTGTCGCTGGCCCTGATCGTGGTCGGCTTCGCGCTGTTCTACCGAGCCACCTTGCAGATCTATCACTTCGTACGGCTTGGCCAGCCCGTCCCCAAGGGCTTCCGGACCAACAACCCCTACCAGCGCAGTGTGACGCTGGTCAGGGAGTTCGTCGTCCACACCCGGATGAATCGCTGGGGTCTCATCGGAGTGGCGCACTGGTTTGTGGCAGTGGGCTTCTACTCGCTGCTCCTGACCCTCGTCAACGCCACAGGCCAGCTTTTCAATGCCGACTGGGTGCTGCCGGTCCTCGGCCACTTCACGCCCTACAACGTCTTGGTCGAGTTCCTCGGCACAATGACGGCGCTCAGCATCCTGACCCTGATCGCCATCCGCCAGTTGAGCCGGACCTCGACCCCGGGCCGCAAGTCGCGGTTCGCCGGTTCCAAGACGGGCCAGGCGTACTTCATCGAGACCGTCATCCTCATCGTGGGCACCTGCATCGTGGTGCTGCACGCCCTGGAGGGCGCCCTGCACCACGTCGACCACTACGAGGCCTCGTACTTCATCTCCTACCCGTTGGTCGCCTGGTTCCAGGGGATGAGCCTGTCTACCCTGCAGCACCTCGTCTACTTCTTCGCTGGCCTGAAGATCGCGACCTCGTTCATCTGGATGATCGTGGTCTCGCTGAACACCAACATGGGTGTGGCCTGGCACCGCTTCCTGGCCTTCCCGAACATCTGGTTCAAGCGCAACGCGACCGGTGAGACGGCCCTCGGCGGCCTCCAGCCGATGACCTCGGGCGGCAAGCCGATCGACTTCACCGACCCGGGCGAGGACGACGTCTTCGGTGTCTCCCAGGTCGAGCAGTTCTCCTGGAAGGGCCTGCTCGACTTCTCCACGTGCACCGAGTGCGGTCGCTGCCAGTCGCAGTGCCCGGCCTGGAACACGGGCAAGCCGCTCTCCCCGAAGCTGTTGATCATGTCGCTGCGCGACCACGCGCACGCCAAGGCGCCCTACCTGCTCGTCGGCGGCGGCAAGACCATGGAGGGCGAGGAGAAGGCGTCCGAGGAGCAGCTGAAGGACGTTCCCGCCGCCGCCCTCGCCGAGGCCGGGCGCCCGCTGATCGGCAGTCTCGAGGAGAACGGCGTCATCGACCCGGACGTGCTCTGGTCCTGCACCACCTGCGGTGCGTGCGTGGAGCAGTGCCCGGTCGACATCGAGCACATCGACCACATCGTCGACATGCGCCGCTACCAGGTGATGATCGAGTCCGCGTTCCCGTCCGAGGCGGGCACGATGCTCAAGAACCTGGAGAAGAAGGGCAACCCCTGGGGCCTGGCCAAGAAGCAGCGCCTCGAGTGGCTCAAGGAGGTCGAGTTCGAGGTCCCGGTCGTCGGCAAGGACATCGAGGACCTCTCCGAGGTCGAGTACCTGTACTGGGTCGGCTGCGCCGGCGCCCTGGAGGACCGTGCCAAGAAGACCACCAAGGCCTTCGCCGAGCTGCTGCACATCGCGGGCGTCAAGTTCGCGATCATGGGCGGCGACGAGAAGTGCACCGGTGACTCCGCCCGCCGTCTTGGCAACGAGCCCCTGTTCCAGGAGCTCGGCATGGAGAACGTCATGGCCCTGAACATGGCGTTCGGCGAGGAGATGGATGACGACGGCAAGGTCACGTCCGAGTCGAAGAAGCCGAAGTCCGCGAAGAAGATCGTCGCGACCTGCCCGCACTGCCTCAACACGCTCGGCAACGAGTACCCGCAGCTCGGCGGCGACTACGAGGTCATCCACCACACGCAGCTGCTCCAGCACCTGGTGGACGAGGGCAAGCTGATCCCGGTCACCCCGGTCGAGGGCATCATCACGTACCACGACCCCTGCTACCTGGGCCGTCACAACAAGATCTACACGCCCCCGCGCGAGATCATCGCGAAGGTGCCGGGTCTGCGGAACGAGGAGATGCACCGCCACAAGGAGCGCGGCTTCTGCTGCGGCGCCGGTGGTGCCCGGATGTGGATGGAGGAGCGGATCGGCAAGCGCATCAACAACGAGCGCGTCGACGAAGCCCTCTCCCTCAACCCGGACATCGTCTCCACCGCCTGCCCGTTCTGCCTCGTGATGCTGACCGACTCGGTCAACGGCAAGAAGAACGAGGGCCAGGCCAAGGAGTCCGTCCAGGTCGTGGACGTCGCCCAGCTCCTGCTGGAGTCCGTGAAGACCCCGGTCGACGACGAGCCCCCGGCGGGCGCGTCGGAGGTGGATAGCGAGCCGGAGCCCGAACCCGCGACGTAACGCCGTAAAGAACGTGATGTGAAGGCTACTGGGGGGCCGCGCGGTGGCGGCCCCCAGTCGGTTCTCCGCCCCTGGAGTGCGGGCTGCTGAGCCCACCCTTGCCGCGCCGCTGGAGCGGCGCGAAGCCCGGACCCGCGCGGCCGCCCTGCCCGCGGTCACCGTGACGCTGTTCTCGCTGGTCGCTGGTCGCTGGTCGCTGGTCGCCGGGCGCATGGCGAGCATCGCCCGCATCATCGCCAGGGTGACCAATTCGGCGTCGGTGAGCTGCGGCGCGATCCCCACGGCCGGCCGGCACGGCGCCAGGTCCGGACGCTCTTTCAGCAGGTCGTCGGTCGTCGCATAGAGTGCTGTCGCTAGGGTGTCTAGGTTGTTCGTCACAAAACGATCTTGGACACCCTCGTTCTTGCGTCCGCAGGCACCCCTTGGAATTGATCATCTAGGCGCCGCACCGTGGGAGACAACCCGCGAGGGCAGGGCGAACGGTAATGACCAGTCATGTTTTTCGTTCCTCCATATATAAAACCACCCACGCGGTTTGTTAATGTGCGTGTGGCTCCTGCACGGCCATGCCCGCGCCGGCCTGCGGATTCCGCGAGCACGGCACCCCCCCCACGCTAGGTGCGTTGCAAGGGGCATGAGATGTCTGCGTCTTTTCCGGCTTTCGACGTCCCGTTGCCCAGGAGGCAGCACATGGTCAAACAGGAGCGAGCGGCACGCACGCGGCGTTCGCTGATCCAGGCCGCGGCCGAGGTGTTTGCCGAGGTGGGCTTCGTCCATGCGTCGTTGGGCGCCATCAGTAAACGAGCCGGTGTCAGCAACGGGGCGCTGTACTTCCACTTCGCCAACAAGAGCATGCTCGCCGAAGCGGTCGAGGCAGAGGCCACCGAGACCGTTCGTCGGCTCACCGAGGGGGCGCGGGCCCGGCAGGGCGACTCCTTGCAGTCGGTGGTGGACGCCACGCACGAGCTGATGGGCACCCTGGCCCAGGACGTGGTGGTCCGCGGCGGCTTCGAACTCGCCGGTGACATCGCGCGCCGTGCGAAATCCCCGCTGCGGAAGGAGTGGCAGCGCTGGGTCGAGGACAGCCTCCGCCGCGCCGAGCGCAGCGGTGGCCTCGCGGATGGGGTGTCCTGGGTCGACGCCGCCCGTGTCATCGTCGCCGCGACCACGGGCCTGGAAGTGCTCGGCGGCAGGGATGCTTCCTGGCTGTCCCGGCAGAACCTCACGCGGTTCTGGGAGTTGCTGCTGCCGCGGCTTACCGACCAGCGGGCCCTGAACACACTGGTGTGCTCCGGCTCGCGGCCGCCGACTGCCGTACCCGCACGGGCGCAGTCACAGCTGACAGCCCCCGAGCGGTAGCAGGCACTCGGTCTGTTTACTGCGTGTTCTGCGGCATCGTCCCCTCTTCGGCTCTCGGGGTGTCGCACAGGACAACCCTCGATTCCCTTGAACTTCGCTGCACCAAAGGAGGGTTGAGCTCATCGCCGCCGCCTTGGAGCAGGGCCGACCGGGGCGGGACGCGGCGGACGGCCAAGGACGTCCTGGTTACCATGCCCGGCGGCTATCTCCTCGACCAACGCCTGATCCTCACGGCCGGCCCCGAAGCCGCGTTCGGCCGGACGGCGGACGACGGCCGCGAGCGCCTGGTGCGGAGCGTCTGAGCAGAGGGCTCGCGCGAAGAACCCAGGGCATGAACGGGGAGGCCGCATGCGAGGGGGGTACGCAGCGCACCCGCATGCGGCGGCCGAGTGTGAGGAGAAAGATTTTCGAGTCGTCCGCGTTTTCTTTCCGGCCGAGTTCTCAGGACTTCCTTCTGCGTTTCTCAAAGCACGCCTTCCCTGTCTGTTCTTTGAGGATTGCTCAAATGTCACTGAAGGAACCGATGCCTCCGGTGTGGGTACGGCTAGCGTGCGGGTTCGCCGACGACTTTCCGCGATCTGGAGTGCAGGACGACGAACGGAGGGAACCATGGAGATTCAGGTTTTGGGTCCGCTGTGTGCCGCCGTGAACGGGGACTCGATCGTCCCGACTGCCAGGAAGCCCCGACAGGTTCTCGCCCTGCTTGCGTTGTATCCGCGCCGCGTCGTGCCTGTGTCGACGCTGATGGAGGAGATCTGGGGGACGGAGTTACCGCAGAGCGCGATGACCACGCTGCAGACGTACATCATGCAGCTGCGCCGCTGCCTCGGCACCGCGATGGGGCCCGACGCGCCGGGTGCGGCGAAGGACGTACTGGCCACTCGGCACGGCGGCTATGTGCTCCAGATCCCGCCGGAGTCCGTGGACATGCACACCTATGAGTGCCTGGTCGCCGAAGGCCAGGAGGCCTTCGAGGAGGGCGAGGACGAACGGGCTGCCCGCTGCTTTAGACAGGCTCTCGCCCTGTGGCAGGGGCCTGCACTGGTGGACGTACGACTCGGTTCGGTCCTGGAGATCGAAGTCACGCGGCTGGAGGAGTCCCGGCTGGTGACCATAGAGCGGCGGATCGACGCGGATCTGCGGCTCGGCCGGCACGCGGAACTGATAGCCGAACTCACCGACCTGATCGCCCGCCACCCCCAGAACGAGGGCCTGTACGCGCAGGCGATGGTGGCCATGTACCGGTCGGGGCGGCAGGCTTCTGCCCTGGACGTGTACCGGAGGCTGCGGGAGGGACTGATAGAGGAGCTCGGCGTGGAACCCTCGCCACAGCTGCAGCGCCTGCACCAGGCCATGCTCGCGGTCGATCCGGAACTCGACGTGGTGGCCGGTGCGCGGCGCGGCTCCACCTTCAACCGGTACGCCGCCTGACCTCGGCGTTTCGGTTGCGGCCGGTGAGGTGTAGTTCGCGGTTGGCTTGGTGGTGGTCCGGTCGATTTCAGGTGCCCCACCACTTCCGACCCGTCAGCGCTGACATGGACCTTGGGACGCGACCCGACCCGGGCCACCAGCTGGACCCGCCTCAACCGAAACGGCGAGGCTAATACTCCAGCAGCGGTTCGCGTCCTGAGCCGCGGGCTCGGCTCGGTCTCGAGTGCAATTCGAGGCTGTGCGGCGATTCTCGAACCCCGCCCCGTGGCACCTGGGGCGGACGCAGAGGAGGATGCCATGTCGGACGAACAGCCAGTGCGACTGTATTGTTTCGCACACTCCGCTGAGGGCGTCTTTGTCTTCGACGACTGGGCGGCGAGCGTCGGACCCGGTGTGGAGCCGGTCCCGGTCCTCATGCCGGGCTGCAAACAGCGCCGAACCGAACCCCGGGTGACCACACATGAGGCGCTGCTCACCGATGTGCTGCCCCTGTTCACCGACCCGCACCCCGGCCCGTTCGTCCTGTACGGGCATGGTCTTGGTGCGATGATCGCGCTCACCGTGACGCGCGCCCTGCACGAGGCGGGCCTGCCGGGCCCGGCGCTCCTCGCCGTCGGCTCCTGCTCGCCGCCGCGCATGCCCCCCGAGCTGCCGGATGCCCGCCGGGCAACGGACGACGAACTGCTGCATCTCCTGAGCGGCAGGGGCGCCGTGCCGCCCAGCAGCGACGAAGGGATCTTTCTCCGGGCCATGCTGCCGTTGCTCCGCGCCGACCTGGAACTGGCCCAGGCCTTGCACGAGGCGGCCCGCATGCCCTCCCTGGCTGGTCCGCCCACCACCCCGGTGCTCGTCGTCGCCTCGCAGGACAACCCGCTGGCCCCGCCCTCGACAGCCGACGGCTGGCGCCAGTGGACCGAGGGGCCCACCTGGTTGCGCACCGTCCCGGGGCGCCACTTCTTCGTCCGCGGCGGCCGTGAACTGCCCCGGCTCCTGGGTCGGGTCTGCCGCGTCACCCGCCGACTCCTCCAGGAGCCGGCGCCCGTCAGCTGATCCCCGTGCTCCGGCCACCCGATCCGGGTTCTCATTCGGCCATCCGGACTCTGTTCGCGTCCCGGCCCGCGCGATGTGATGGGAGAGGTGTTCAGATGTCTGCTGAGCGTGTCGACAGGGCGACGCACCACGTACACGTGGCCGCGCCCGCCGGTGTGGTCTACGCAGTGCTTGCCGATGCGGCGAAGCTGCCGCTCTATTTTTCCCCGAACGTCCATGTGGAGCGCCTGGAGTTCGACGGCGAGCGGGAGCGCCTGCGGATGTGGTCCCTCATGGACGGGCAGCTGAAATCGTGGACCTCGTGGCGACACTTGGACCTGGTGGAGCGCCGCATCGAGTTTCGGCAGGAACTGCCCGCGGCCCCGCTGGACTCGATAGGCGGCGTCCTGAGCCTACGCGGCAAGGGCCCGTACGACACCGAGCTGGAACTGCTGTACGGCTTCACGGTCATCGACGACCTGCCCGACGACGCGGCGTGGGTGGAGCGGGTCGCTGGCTTGAACAGCCGTACTCAGCTCGCCGACCTGAAGAGTTTCGCCGAGCGGTGGACACGCCTGGACGAACTGGTGCTGTCCTTCGACGACTCGATGCGCATCAACGGCCCGGCCGAGCTGGTCTACGACTTCCTGTACCGGGCCGGGGACTGGCCAGAGCTGGTGCCGCACGTCACCCGGGTTGGCCTCACCGAGGACGCACCCGGAGTGCAGCGTATGACCATGGAGACGCTGACCGAGTACGGCTCGCACACCACCGAATCGGTGCGGATCTGCTTCCCGCACGCGGGCCGCATCATCTACAAGCAGACTGCGACCCCTGCGCTGCTGGCGGCACACACTGGTGAATGGTCCGTCGTCCCGGACGAGACGGGGGTGACCGTCACGGCGAAGCAGAGCGTCGTGCTGCGCGAGGAGAACATCACCGCGGTGCTGGGCGAGGGCGCGGACCTCGCACACGCCCGCCGCCATGTGCGTGCCACGCTGGGCCGGAACTGCCTGGCCCTGCTCACCCTGGCCAAGCAGCACGCGGAGAGCGCCGTCCCCATGCTGTGACGGTTCCGCATCCGTCACCGACGCGGTGAACGGCCATCCCTGATCTTCGCAGGGAATCCCGGCCTTCAGGCCGGGCGGGAATGCGATCCTTGGACCGGAGGCGCGGAGCGTTGGAGTGCTCTGCGTTGTCAGTGGCGCCAGCTATGTTGATCGGACTGACCGAAGGGGGGTGGCTGGGTGATTCGTGCGTACAAGTTCCTCATGCGGCCCACCGTCCGGCAGGGCCAGGCGCTCGGTGAGATGCTGCGAGATCACTGCTCGCTCTACAACGGGGCATTGGAGGAACGGCGTGATGCCTACCGTCATGTATCGAAGACGAGCATCAAGTACGGGATGCAGTCGGCGCAGTTGAAGGATATTCGGGCGTTCGACCCGGAGCGTCAGGGGCGTTGGTCGTTCTCCTCGCAGCAGGCGACCTTGCGCCGGTTGGACAGGGCGTTTGCGGCGTTCTTCCGGCGGATCAAGGCTGGGGAGACGCCTGGATACCCGCGTTTTCGTGGGGTGAACTGGTTCGACACGGTGGAGTTTCCGAAGGACGGGGACGGCTGCCGCTGGGATTCCACCCCGCACGACCCTGTCACGCGCGTGCGCTTGCAGGGTGTCGGACATGTCAAGGTCAACCAGCACCGGCCCGTAGTGGGCAAGGTCAAGACGGTCAGCGTCAAGCGCGAGGGCCACAAATGGTTCGTCGTACTGACCGCTGAGCAGGAGCGGCCCGAGCCACTGCCGGCAACGGGCAGCGTGGCCGGCATCGATCTGGGCATCGCCAGCTTCCTCGCCGACTCGGGCGGCGGGTTCGTGGAGAACCCCAGGCACGGACGCCGCGCTGCCGCGAGGCTCGAAGCCGCCCAGCAGGCGCTGTCCCGGTTCCCGCGCCGCAAGGCGAAGGACCGCACCGCCAACCACCGGCGGGCCGTGGAGCAGGTCGCCAAACTGCATGGCAAGGTGCGCCGTCAGCGCCTGGATCACGCGCACAAGACCGCCCTCGGCCTGGTCCGCGCGCACGACGTCATCGCGCACGAAGATCTCAAGATCCGCAACATGAGCAGGGCCCGCCTCCAGGCCGGACCCCGACCAGCCGGGCACCTTCCTGCCCAACGGTGCCGCCGCGAAGGCCGGGCTGAACCGCTCGATCAACGATGCCGGTTGGGGGGTGTTCCTGACGATCCTGCACGCAAAGGCTGAAAGCGCCGGGCGGGAAGTGGTCGCCGTGGACCCCCGCAACACCTCCCGTACGTGCCCCGAATGCGGGCACACCGCGAAGGAGAACCGGCCCACACAGGAGAAGTTCCACTGCGTCGCATGCGGCCACAGCGCACACGCCGACACAGTCGGGGCTCTCAACGTCCTACGGGCCGGGCTGGTCCGTCGCGAAGCCCAACCGGCATAGCGAGAAGCCCCGCTCTTCAGGGCGGGGAGGAGTCACTAGCGTCTCATCCCGACCGCCGTGGACGCAGGCAGGCCAGGAGGCCGACATGGGCGAGAGCCAGTACGGCCCGGCCTGGCCGGCGTACGCCCCGCCCTCCGCTGCCCGTGTCGCATCCGCTCCTTCCGCCCCGGCCTCACCGGGCCTGCGCGCGACTTCCGGCCCCGGCGGCCGCCCCTGGGCCGGCGCCGGAGCCGTTCAAGGGCCCCGCACGCTCGTCCAGTGCCCGTAGAAAGGAGAGAGAGGGTACCCGGCCCCCGCCGCAGCGGACCGTACACCCCGGACACCATGACCTTTCACCGCTTCCCGCATGCGCCGATCTCCGTGGTCGTCGACCCAGGGTCCCCTCCGTACGCAGCGCCGTGGGACCTCGAACTGCGCGGGCCGCTCGACGCTGTCGCACTGGAACACCTCCTGGGCCAGCTGACCGCCGGTGCCCCGGGCCGGCCCGCCTGGCAGCACTGGTTGTTACGGCACGGCCCCGATCACCACACGCTGCGGTTCTCCATGCCGCAGGGAGCGCCCGCCGCCTTCGTCTCGGGCCGCATCGCCGATCGGCTCACCCAGCCGCCGCCTGTCGACCGCCCGCTGCCCTCCGCCCAGCGCGCGGCCGCCGACGAGACTCCGGCGCGGCCGCAGCCCGTACCGGACCGTCTGGCCTGCTGGGTCGCCGAACTGCGGGAGCTGGCCCGTGACTCCGCCGAGGCCCAGCACTGGAGCCTTGTCGCCGAGCGCAGGTCCCGGGTGGCACGCTTCCACCAGCCCGCCCGGGTGACAAAGCCGGGCGATGGGCCCGATGCCGCCCCGGCACAGGCGCCGAGCCCCGGGCCGCGCGAGGTCCGGCACACCGGCTTCACCCTGGACGAGGGCCTGACCGAGCGGATCACCCACGGCCTGGCCCGGTGGCTCGCGCTGACCACCGGGCAGGTGCTGACCGGTGTGTTCGCCCTGGCCCTCGCCCGCTGGCAGGGATCCGACGAGGTCGGCTTCGACGTACGCAGCGACCCCAGGACCGGCCGCCAGAGCCTGCGACGCCAGGCGGGCCGGCTCACCGACCCGTACCCGGTCCACCTCACACTGGACCCCGGCCTCAATTCCCTCACTCAACTAACCGCTCTGGCAGGCCTCTTGGCCGCTTGCCCCGGCCGCGCCGGGGGCGGCGCGGGCTTCGGGGCCTGCCGCGAGTGGAGCCCCGATCCTTCGCTGCGTCGTGCCCTGCGCGAACTGATGCCCGCCCAGGCCTGCTTGACCCTGGACGACCCCGGCCAGCCGCTGCCCGGCTCCGCCCGGCCCGTGCACGGCGGCGCACCGAGTCGGCCCGTGTACCGCGTCGAGGTGCGGGCCCAGATCGTCGACGGCAGGCTGCACATCGGTCTCGACTGGGTGAGCGACCACGCGGAAGGCATCACCGACACCTCCGTGGACGCCCTTCAGCACCTACTGCGGGAGCTGCTGGGGGAGCTGGCCGACGCCGCGCCCGCCGCCCCGATCCCGCCTGCCTTCCGGGCCACCCCCCAGCAGTCGGCGCTCTACACGGGCGGCGATGCGCAACCCGGCACCGGACGTCATGTCGAGCAGCTCGTATGGGTCTGGCGCGGCCCGCTCGACGCCGGACGCTTCACCGCCTCCTGGCAGTCGGTCTTCAACTGCGAGACGGTGCTGCGCACCGCGTTCACTCCTGGTCCCGAACCGCTGCTCGTGGTGCACGACCGGGTCGCGCCCGAGATCACCCGCCGGTCCTTCCACGACGGCGACTGGTTCGCCCTCCTGGAGCGCGACCGGCTGCGTGGCTTCGACCTGTGCCGCCCCGGAGCGCTGCGCTTCACGCTGCTGGAGCCGGAGCAGACCCAGCCCGCCGGCACCGTCGCACCCACCCGGATCCTGGTCACCTACCACCGGGCCCTGCTCGACACCTGGAGCGCGCACCTCCTGCTGCGCGAGTTCTACCGCGCCTATCTCGCAGGCGGCACCCTGCCCGGCGGTGAGCGCCGCCCCGACCTGCGCGACTACACGGCCTGGGTCGCCGCCCAGGACCTGGAGCCCGCCTGGGGGTTCTGGGCGCGCATCGCGCCGCCCGACGGTGCGGCGTCCAGACCGGGCCGGTCCGCCGGGACCACCGGCCTGACCGGCATCGGCCGTGCCCGGCTGCGCCTGGACCCCGTTGAGACCACCCGCCTCGCGCGCTGGGCGGGCACCTGGGGCACCGCCGAGAGCAGCGTGCTGCAGGCCGTCTGGGCCATGCTGATCTACAGGGCCTCCGGCGCCACCGGACCGGCCCCGGTCTGTTTCGCGGTGACCGTGTCGGGGCGTGGCATACCGCTCGACGGCGCGGCCCGGATGGCGGGGCCGCTGCGCAATCCACTGCCGATGTCCGTCGAGGTCGATCCGGCGGGCACCGTGCCGCGCCTGCTGCGGCAACTGCGCGACCGCACCCTGGACATGGCCGCCTACGAATGGGTGCCCGCCGACTGGATCCGCGCCTGGATCCGCGCCTGGGGCCGCAGCGGTGCGGTCGCCAACACGGTCATCGTCTTCGAGGATCCGCCGCATCCGTGGGAAGGCCTGGAGGCCGAACTCGCCGCCCACGGCATCCACGCCGAGTTCCCAGGCACCCTGCCGGCCCGCTCTGTGCTCCCCATCGGGCTGCTCGCCCACCACGACAGCGCGGGCGGCTTGGTCCTCACGGGGGTGCACGACCGGGCCCTGCTCGACGAGGACGCGGCCGCTGAACTGCTGGCGCAGAGCGCCATGTTGCTGCGTGCGCTCCCCTTGTCGGCGGGCGAGTCCACCACCGTCGGGGAGGCCTTGAAACTCCTGGAGGGCAGTGCCGTACCACGCATGGCCGAAGCCCCCGGGGCCGGCAGGGACACCCCGCTGGTCACCTTGCGCGCGGCGCGCCAGGACCAGGCGGGCACGATCTGTCTGATCCCGGCGCCGGGCGCGCCCGAGACCTGCTACGACCTGCTGGCCCGCACCTATCCGGGCCCCCAGGAACTGCTGGTGCTCACCACCGGCCCCGACGCCGACGGCGCGGAGCCCGTCCTCGCAGCGCTCGGCACCGGCCGGTCCCTGCTGCTCGCCGGATTCTCCGGTGCCGGCGCCCTCGCCTGCGACATCGCCCGACGCATCGTGGCGGACGGCGGCCGCCCGCCACGGGTGGTGATCGCCGGTGCGGCTGCGGACGAGTGGGAGCGGGCCCGCAATCTGGCCGGGGCTCTCCAGGCCGCCACCGGACCGGCCACCTGAAGCCGACGGACCGGCCACCTGAAGCCGACGGCCGCAAGCCGACGGCCGGAAGGACGGGCCGGGGGGCACGACCCGGCAGCGGCCCTCTATGCCTTTCCCATTGTTCTTCAAGCGTCCCTCATCCGGAGTTCTGCATGGTGGCTGTGGCACGGGTCACCCCGCCCGGTCGCCGGCCACAGCCAGCCGCCCGCCTTCGCCCGGCCCAGCCACTGTCCCTACTGAGCCGACCGAGCAGGAGGATCAGATGTACGACACCGAAGAAGAGGACAGCAGGATGTCCGAGGAGACACCGGATCTTTCCCCGCACCACATCCCGCCGCTCCGGCTTGCCGGAATCGACGAGGACGACACCTGGGAGCCCCACGTCGTGCGCGGCATCGACTGACGTCCGCAGGGCAGCCGCAGCATGGGCGTCCTCGACCGGTCCGCGAGTGGACCTTGGCAGCCTCTGGAGGAAGCCGCGAGCGAAGGTGCAGAGGGGCGCTCATGAAACGGTTGTTGCGTGGTGGTCGGCAGGTGCTGGCGGACTACTGCATGCGCCCGCTGTGGCGATCCCTGGTGGTCTTCGGGTCCATTTACAGAGGCCCCACGGTCTTACACGAGCTGTCGGCGTCCTCGTCGGCCCCGCACGCCGAGGGTCCCTTCGCGCGGTACGCCCGAGGAGGGTCGCAGATGCCGGGGCCCGGAGGGCCGCCGCCCGCCCACCCCGAGCGACTGTGCGAGGACCTTCCGCTCTCCGAGGCGGAACGGCTGCTCGCCCGTGAGCTGTGGCCGACGGACGACACCGGACGGCGGGCTCCCGGCGGCTGACCACCGCTCGCCCACGACCACCTTCACCCGCGCACCGGCTGCGGCCGGGCGATCAGACGGTGGTGATGACCTCGTCGATGTCCAGGCGCGGGGAGCGCGGGAACCAGGCGTTCCCGCCCGGCTTGCCGATGTTGACGACCATCAGCGGGATGTGGTCGTCGTCCAGGAACTCCTTCTGGACGCCGGCGAAGTCGAAGCCGGTCATCGGGCCCGCGGCCAGGCCGGCGGCGCGGATGCCCAGGATGAAGTACGCGGCCTGCAGGGCGCCGTTGACCAGGGCGGACCGTTCACGGACCGGGCGCTGGGCGTAGATCACGTCCTTGGCTTGCGGGAAGCGCGGGAGCAGCCTGGGCAGTTCCTCGTGGAACTCGTTGTCCGCGGAGAGGATGGCGACCAGCGGCGCGGCGGCGGTCTTCCGGCGGTTGCCCTCGGCCATGTGCTGCACCAGACGTTCGCGGGCCTCGGGGGAGCGGACCAGGGTGATGCGCAGCGGGGACTGGTTGAACGCCGTCGGACCGTACTTGACCAGGTCGTAGATCGCCTGGATCTGCTCCTCGGTCACCGGCTCGTCGGTGAACGTGTTGGCGGTACGGGCCTCGCGGAACAGGAGGTCCTGAGCGGCGGCGTCAAGGACAAGCGACATGGGTGCAGCCTTCCTGGCAGGGGCGGCGGTGGGCGCGGACGAACCGCTGGCTCGCCGGGCCGCGTCCGGCGGGCTTCATGCGCTGCACGCCCTGTGTGCTCCGCCGAGCCGCGGTCTTCGAGCGGCCGGCCGCTAAGACCCCCAGAACGGTCTACGGGAGCGCGGGAACAAGGAGTTCTCTGGTTACCACTCGACCAGCGCGAAACCCGCTGCCATTCCGCCACCGAAGCCGGCTAGGAGGATCAGGTCGCCCGGGCGGAAAGCACTCGTGCGGGCAGCCGCGTCCAGGGTGATCGGGATCGAGGCGGCTCCCGTGTTGGCGTAGTGCGTCAGCGTCCGATGCAGGGTGGCGCGAGGGAGGGCCAACTCCGCGAAGACGGCGTCGAGCATGACGCCGTTGGCCTGATGCGGGACGAAGTGGCTGATGTCGTCGGGTACGACACCGGCCTCCTGGAGGAACTGCTTGGCCAGCTGCGGCAGATGGTCCGCGACGAAGCGACGCACCCCCTGTCCGTCCATCGCGAAGTACTGCAGGCCGGCCTCGAGGGCGTCCTGGTCCAGGGGCAGCCGGCTGCCGCCCGCGGGCACCTCTATCAGGCGCGACAGTTCGCCGAACGTGTGCAGCGCGACATGCCGGACGCGCGAGCCCTCGCCGCCCGGCCCCAGGACCAGCGCGCCGGCACCGTCCCCGAACAGGACGACCGTCTTGCGGTCGGCCCGGTTCAGGATGCGCGAGTACAGGTCCGCGCCGATGACCAGCGCATGGCCGCGCTGCCGCGCGAGCACGCCCTCGGCCGCCGAGAGCGCGAACACCCACCCGGAACAGACCGCGTTGACGTCGAATGCCGCCGCGCCGATCGCACCGAGGCGCTGCTGGACATAGGCGGCTGTGGGCGGCTGGGGCCGGTCCGGTGTGGAGGTGGCGACCACGATCACGGACAGCTGGTCGGCGGTGATGCCGGCCGACTCCAGTGCGGCATGCGCCGCGGCCGTGGCCAGATCGGAGGTGGCCTGGTGATCGGCGGCCCAGCGCCGTTCCCGGATCCCGGTCTTGCCGGTGATCCAGGCGTCGTCGACCCCGGCCGCCGCACCGGCCTCGTTATTGGAGACGACCCGGTCCGGCACATAGGCACCCGTACCGAGGATCCTGACGTCGCTCATGCGGCTGGCCTCCCCTCAAGTGGTGTGAAAATCGCTGTGCGAGAGGCCGGCGGCTGCGCGGCCCTGACTGACCCGTAGGTGGGGCAGCCCGAACGGAGCTGCCCACATGCCTGCGGGACCCGAAGGCCCTCACTCGTTCAAGATCACCCGACCGTGATCGCTGTCACCAACCTCCGTGGACAGAACATCTAGCGCTTCTCGTAGATGCGCTTGTGGTCGCTGAGCCCGGCCAGCCGGAAGAGCCCGGTGGTCTGCGACGGGGTGGGGTAGTCGCCGCCGTCGGCCGGGAAGGACCGTTCGTGCAGCTCGCGGTAGTCGGCGTAGCCGACCGGCGTGCGCCGGGCGATCGCCTCTCGGTGCGCTGCAGTCCGCAGGTGCTCCCGGTACCCGGGAACAACGGTGCCGGCGAAGAACTCGGCGACACTGCCGGAGCCGTAGCTGAGGAAACCCAGGGACCGGCCGGTCAGGTCGTCCGCCTGGTCGAGCAACGAGGCGAGGCCGAGGTACACCGACGCGGTGTAGCTGTTGCCGATCACGGCGTTGTAGGCCGTGGTCTGTCCGATGGCGCGCTCGACCGCGGCCTTGTCGGGGTCGAGCCCGCAGTAGTTCAGCAAGTGGCGGTGGGCCTTGTAGGCCATCTTCGTGAACGGCTGGTGATAGCAGAACGCGGCGAACTCCTCGAGCGAGCGGCCGCCCTGCTCGCCGTAGTCCTTCCAGCTGCCTTCCACCGCCTGCAGATACGCGGAGATGGACTCCTGCCCGTCGACCAGAGCGGCCTCGCGGTAGTTCGGCCGCCAGAAGTCCATGACGTCGGCGGTGAACAGGCCAGACGGTTCCTCGATACGCACCAGGGCGGGGTCCGCACCGACCAGCATGGCCACCGCGGCCGCGCCCTGGGTCGCCTCACCCGGGCTGTCCAGCTCGTACTTGGAAACGTCGCTCGCGACCACGAGGACCTGCTGAGCGGGGTCACGCCGTACGAGGCCGATGGCGAACTGCAGGGCCGCCGTCGCCCCGTAGCATGCTTGCTTCAGTTCGACGACCCGGCTGGCCGACGGCAGCCCGAGCAGTGAGTGCACGTACACACCGGCCGACTTCGCCTGGTCGATCGACGACTCCGTCGCGAACACGACCGTCCGTATCCGATTGGTCCCGTGCCGGGCGATGATGGGCGCCGCGGCGGCGGCGCCCATGGTCACGATGTCCTCGTCGGCGGCGGGCACACTCATCGACTGCTGGCCGATGCCCAGGTGGTACTTGCCGATCTCGGTGCCGTTGTACTCGGCGAGCACCGTGTGCGGCAGGACGAACTCGGTCGTCGCGAATGACAGATCGTGAATTCCGATCGCGGAATCGTTGGACATACCCTTATGCACCAACCTTTACTGTCTTGTCGTCGCGTTCCAACTGAACGTGTGCGCGCATGAGTTCACCGGGATTTGTTTGTGCCGCGAGGAGCGAGAGTTCACCGCACAGCACCGTCGCGGCCGCGATGACGGCGAGTCGGCGCGCGTTCTCTCCGGGTGCACGGTCGGTCCGGCAGCCGAGCCGGGCCAGATTCGTCTCCACGAACCCGAGCCCCTTGCCGTTGCCCACCGTGCCCACGATCAGGTTCGGCAGCGTGCAGGAGAAATAGAGGTCACCGTCCCGGTCCTCGGCCATGGTGACGCCCTGCGACCCTTCGATGATGTTGGCCGCGTCCTGGCCCGTCGCCAGGTAGAACCCGAGCAGCATGTTCGCGAAGTGGGCGTTCGCCGAGCGGATACCACCGGCGAGCAGGGTCCCGAGCAGGTTCTTGCGTATGTTCAGCTCGACTATCTTGGCAGCCGACGTGTGCAGTACGTCGGTGACCACGTCACGGGGCACGAGCAGCTCGGTGACCACGTTCTTACCGCGGCCGAGGATGCCGTTGATCGCGGTTGCCTTCTTGTCCGTGCAGTAGTTCCCCGAGATCGATCCGTAGGAGATTCCCGGGATGGTCTGCAGCAGGTGCTTCAGGAGCGCGTCGGACGCGAGCGTGACCATGTTGTGCCCGGACGCGTCGCCGGTGGAGAACTCGAACCGGATGAACAGCAGGTTGGCCGTGATCTCGTGCCGGATGCCGATCAGCTCGGCGAACCTGCTGCAGGTGCGCACCACGCCGCGAAGCTCGTCGATCCGCGCGTCGATGGTCCGCGCGGTCATGTGCGCGGTCTGCGCGTCCGTCGCCTCGACGAGCACCGACCGCGTCATCCGCTCGTCGACGAGAGTGGCGACGATGCCCTGCTCGGCCAGCATGGAGACCTTCGCCCCACGGCCCACCGACGGCCACAGCGGTGACTCGTAGGTGGCGAGTGGGACCTGGGTCTCGGTGGTGGCGACGTTCCCCGAGATGCGCAGGGGCCCCACCCACCTCATCGGGACACCCGCGATCGCGTGCGCGTCAGTCATCGTGTGTTTCCCGTCTTCTCGTGGAGGGCGTCGACGGAGCTGGAACGCTGGGCGAGTGGCCGTGTGTCGATGCCTCGGTCGGCGCAGAAGGAACGAAGGTCGTCATGGATCAGCAGATCGCAGCTCGTCAGGTCTGCGGGGGTACGCGCGCCGAGCATGGTCATCAGCGCCGCGAGCTGGTCGAGCCATGTCGAGATCTGCGTGATGAGCGCCGATACGCCGTCGTCGAGCAGGGTGCGGAGGAAGCCCCCGGACGCTCCGACGCCGGAGGCGCCGAGCGCCAGTGAGCGGGCGACGTCGAGCGGGTGGCGCACGCCGCCGGAGGCGAGCACAGGGATGCCGACGCCCTGCGCGTCCAAGAGGCAGGCGGCGGTGGACTGCCCCCAGCCGTGGAGGAAGGCGTAGTCGGCGAGCTCCCGTCGGCCGTTCTCGATGCGGGTGAAGTCCGTGCCGCCCCGGCCGCCGAGATCCGCCACCCGCACACCCAGGTCCTGCAGTGTCAGGACGGTCTGACAGCTCAGCCCGTTACCGACCTCCTTGACGATCACGGGGACGTCGACGTTCTTCGCGATCTTCTCGATCTGGGGGACCCAGGACGAGAACGACCGGTCGCCCTCCGGCATCACCGTTTCCTGCGCCGTGTTGATGTGGATCTGCAGGGCGTTGGCCTGCAGCAGGTCGACGGCTCGCCGCGCCTTGTCGACCGACGCCGTCGCGTTGACGTTCGCCATGACGAACCCGTCAGGGTTCTCCTGGCGCAATACCTGGAACGTGTCGGCGCACGAAGGGTCCTTGAAGTACGCGCTCATGGATCCCGACGCGATGGGCACCCCGGTCTCACGGGCGGCGATGGCCAGGTCCCGGTTGATGACGCCGGTTTTGACGCTGCCGCCTGTCATCGCGTTGATGTAGAGCGGTACCTGCCAGGTGATGTCGGCGAAGGTCGTGGCCAGGGACACGTCCGGCCGGTCGATGCCGGCCAGGGCGTGGTGGACGAACGACACCTCGTCGAACTGATTGCGTCCGCTGCGCTCGTGCTGCTGCTCGACAGCGAGCCGGACGTGGTCGTCCTTGCGTTGAGCGATCATTTCTCGTTCCCTTCCAGGGCGGGACGGATCGGCAGGGGCAGTACCCCGGCCGCTTCCCACCGTTGCCGTACGTGTGAGATCTCCCGCGACGCCTCGGCGTCCAGCAGGGCGATACCGCAGTCGCCGCCACCTGCCCCGGAGGGCTTGGCCGCGCCGCCGACGGCCTCGGCGGTGTCGCACAGTGCCGTCAGCTTGGCCGTGAAAATGCCGAGGCCGACCTCGTCGTCCAGGCGCGCCAGCTCCTGCCGGGCCCGGCGGATCTGCTGCAGCAGGTCCTGCCGGTCACCGGTCTCCAGGGCGGCGGCCGCGGCGCGCACACAGTCGGTGGTGGTTTCCACGAACCTCTGGTGGGACGCGGTGCCCCGCCAGGTCCGGCGGTGCAGGCCGGACACCAGGGAGGTGGTGGAGGCCGGCTCTCCGGTCCAGCCGACCTCGAAAGACAGGCCGTCGGGGGGCGGCAGCCGGCGCACCTCGAAACCCGGCCAGGGCGCGGCAAGCGTCCGGTCGACACCCAGGCGCCGGGCCAGGTCGAGCACGAAGGCCCTGTCGGGCGCCCGGTAGGCGATCCAACCGCCCCAGGTACTGGCGGCGAGATCACCGCCGGAGGCCTTGGCGTCGATCTGGGCGGTGGCGAGCAGGGCCAGGCGGTAACGGGCCTCGGGCGACAGCTTCAGCCCGCAGAAGGACGCCACGGCCGCAACCGTCGCCACGGTCACCGCGCCGCTCGAACCCAGCCCGTACTTCCTGCCGTCCTCGTGCAGGCGGCTGCCGACCGACAGGCTCAGCGCGGGCACCGGCAGGCCGCGTTCGGCCAGCAGCCGGCCCACGACCTCGATCGCCGACGCGACGTACGTCACTCCGCTGGGCGCACGCTGCTCGCCGTCCGTGCCGCACACGGCAAGCCGGCCGTCGTGCCAGCGCAGCCGCACCGGCTCAGGAGCGAGGTCGGAGCAGAGCACGACGTCGGACTTGCCGCAGCCGGAATCGGGGTCGGGGCCGGACACGGTGACGGTGACCTGCCGGTCGACCGCCACCAGGATCGCCGGGTTCCCGGGCTCCACCACCGCGTACTCGCCCACGACGAACAACTTGCCCGGCGCCTGCCGGACCACCGTGCGCGGCGGCGTCATCATCCGTCCTCGTTGAGCAGGCGGGCGCCTTGCCCCGGCCCGGCGATGACCACCGTGCCCTTGCGGGCGGCGCCGCGGACGGCCTCGGCCACCCGCTCCGCATCCGCGCGGTGGCACAGCACCTTCACGTTCGGCCCGGCGTCCATGGTCGCGTAGGCGGCCATTCCGTCCCGCCTGAGCTGTAGCACACGGTCGAGCACGGTGACCGTGGCCGGCGACAGGTACCGCACCGCGGGGCGCGCCGCCAGCATGGTCGCGTGCATGCCGAGCGCGTTGCGCTCCGCGATCTCTCCCACCGCCTGAAGGTCGCCGCGGCGCAGCGCCGCCCGTATGTCGGCCAGGTCGTCCTTGCTGGAGGCGGCCCACGGCCGGTACAGCGGCGAGGTGTCGACGGTCTGCCGCATGGCCTGCCGGCTGGAGACGGTTTTGGACCCCGCGTTGACCACGGCGATGACCAGCGCGGGGTCGATGTCCGCCGCGGGCACCGGCTCGGCGTAGGAGCTGATGTCCGCGTCCGCGGCCGTGCCGGTGTCCGAGCCGGCGTGCCAGAGGGCGAAGCCGCCGAAGATTGACCGCGACGCCGACCCGGACCCGCGCCGGGCCAGGCGGGACAGTGCGGTGGCGTCGAGATCGAGCCCGTACGCGGCGGCCGCGGCCACCGCGAGGGCGGCGAACCCGCTGGCGGAGGACGCCAGGCCCGCCCCGGTGGGGACGGTGTTCTGGCTGTCGACGACGGCCCGCTGGCCGAGCCCGGCCCTCTCGCGCACCAGCTTCAGGAACGCGGTGATGCGCCGCAGTGTCTCGCCCGTCGCGGGCACGCCGTTGAGCGTGGCCCGGTCGTGCCCGGCCTCGGGATCGAGCCGGACACGGGTGGTTGTGGGGAAGACGTCCAGGGTCATCGACAGGCTGTCGGTGACGGGAAGGACGAGGCGCTCATCGCGCTTGCCCCAGTACTTGATCAGCGCGATGTTCGGGTGCGCGACGGCGATGGCACTTCTGGCAGTGCCCTGCTGCAGCGGTCGCAGCACGGCGGTCGGGTGTTCACGGCGCATGGTTGTCGAGCCCCTTCAGCGATACGACCCACGTCTGTACGGCGCCGGCCTCGTGCAGCTGCCGGGTGACCTCCCGGGCCCGCTCCGGCCGGGTCAGCGCGATCACGCAGCCGCCCAGGCCACCCCCGGTGATCTTGGCTCCGAGGCCGCCCGCCCAGAGCGCGGCCTCGACCAGCGCGTCGATCCGGTTGGTGCTCAGGCCAGCCGCGCGCAGCAGATCGTGATAGTCCGTCAGCCGCGAGCCGAGTTCCTCCGGCTTGCCGTCGGCGAGGGCCTGCCGGGCCGCGTGGGTCAGGTCCGACGCCCGGCCCACGAACCTCTCCTGCGCCCCGGGATGGCACCTGAAGCCCTCACGCAGCAGCTCGACCGCTTCCTTGGTGCTGCCCGCGGCGCCGCTGTCGGCGATGATGAACAAGCCGTCCCAGCCGATGCTCAGTTCCTCGACCTTGCCGGCCTGGAACAGCAGCGGGGCGGACGCGCCGACGGCCCGGGCGTCGACGCCGCTGGCCCGGCCGTGCGCCATGTTCTCGGTCGTCTGCACCAGGTCGAACACCGTGCTCTCCGTCAGTTCGCGGCCGAAGAGATCGGCAAGGGCTAAGGCGATCGCACGCGAACCTGCCGCGCTGGAGCCGAGCCCCCGGCCGGGCGGGATCGCACTGTCGAGGAGCACGTCGAGGTGCGGCCCGCCCGTCACGCCCGTTCTCGCCTTGAATTCCGCGATCAGCCGGCGCAGGCCGTCGGAGGCCTGCGTCACCAGCGCCCGCGACGGAGTACCGGTCATCGTGTAGGACAAGTCGCCCTGGCTGTCGGAGGCGTGGGAAGACCACCCGGCGCTGGCCGTGACCGTGAGCTGCGGAATCGGCAGCGCGAGCGCCGGAGCGCCGTAGACGACTGCATGCTCCCCGAGCAGGATGGCCTTGGCATGGGCGCGGCCGATGCCGACTGAGCAGGCCCGGCGGCTTTCTGATACCCCCTCCGCTGAGGTCGGAAGAGTCAACGCACTCAGCTCCCTTTGTCTTTTCTGCATGGAGATCGCATGGTCATGGGGATCGCATCGTCCGGAGTTCTGAAACAAGGAATGAAGCAGGACGTCAGAAGCGGCCATGTCCGCACAAGCAGCGTGCCTGTGCGGACATGGCCGCTTCGGGAAAGACAGCGGGCCGTCACGCGGCGCCGCCCTGATGCGACAGCCCGGAGGGGTGCCGCGACGAGGGGCGCGAGACCATCATGTGATGCCGTGCCAGCCGGGCACCGGCGCAAAACACCCGGGCAAGCGGTTGACCGGATGCGGAAGGAAAACTGGTGCCGTACGCGCAGGGATCCGGTCCTTCGTGCGCAGACCGGCCGGGACGACACGCGATCCACTGCCGCGCAGCAACTTTTGGGCAGGGTAGACGTGGGTAGATAGTGACACGGGGGCTACGCGACGCCAACACCACGCCGAAGTGACCTGGGTCACGTCGGCGGGGCTGGCTCGTGGCATCGCACGGGACAGCACCTTCGAGCGGATGCCGCGGGCCGGGCGGGCGAACACGTCGGCGCGGCAGGCGACTTCGGCCGTCCGGTGCCGGCCGGCTCCGCCGCCGTCCGCGCCCCGGCGCGCCCGCCGGGGTCCGGGAGAACGGGGCCCGCAGCCGGGCGCTGGGACGCTTCCGGCCCGTCGGCCTGCACGATTCACCTGCCGTGCGACGGCGCCGGAAGCCCGCCCGTCGTCGCGCTCGTGGGCCGGCACACCGGCGGTCGCACCCGCTCCGCCTCCTGGCAAGGGCCGTCCCGGGTGCCCCGCGCCGCCCGGACAGCCCCCGGGGGCGCCCCACGGCCAGGGCGGCAGGGGGGGGCGGCTCGCAGGCCATCGGGCCCGGCCCGGCTGCCGCGGCCGGTGCCGCCTCGCCGCAGCCAGGGCGGGCCTTCACCGGTTCCGGCTCCGGGGCGCGCGGTCCTGGCCGTGCCGTCTGTTCTCGAGGCCGGGCGGGCGAGGCCGTCGCCGAGGCCCCGGGGGCAGCCTCAGTGCGGCGACGGTCTCCTCGGCGGGTCCGGCGGCGCTGCGGGCGGCATCGCGTGGGCGGGCGGCCCGCAGCCGACCGGGGTACGGCTGAGCCGGCCGAGGCCCACGGACAGGGCCTCGGCCGGCTCACCCGGCGGCGGTCAGCCGTTGGGCCGGCGCCTGGCGAGACGAACGCGTCAAGACGGCCCGGCCGGGCGCGCAGGGCCGGTACCCACGCCGCATCGCCGGGCCCGGACGGACGCCCGGGACGCCCCCGGGCCGCGGGCGGCGGTCAGTGGCCGGGCCCGGACCGAGAAGGCCGGGGGGCCACCGGCACGCTTCGACGACGGGCTCGGCCTGCTGGCCGAGGACGACGGCAAGGGCGCCTCGCACGAGCTGTACGAGGAGGGCGGCCGCGACGGTCAGGGCCACGGCCTGATCGGCATGTGCCGTGCCTGGCCTGCGGCTGGCTCCGACCGCTCGCAAAGTTCGGGTACGCCGGGTGTGTGGGGGAGGGCTTGCCGTCTCGGCCCGGCTGTTCGGGCGCTCCGGGTACTTCGGGCTCCGGCGCTCGGCCGGAGCGAGTGCCACGGTGCGGTGGGCCCTGCCCGCGGCGGGCGGCCAGAGGGCCGGGTCCTGTCGCCGCCGGTGTGTGTCCTGCCCGCCGGGTCAGGGCCGACGCTGCAGGGCGATCTCCGTGAGTTCCTCGATGTCGAACTCCGAGCGGCAGTGAGGCGCGCCGTAGCGGGTGACCTTCCCGCGGCTCACCCACTTGCGGATGGTCGCTTCGGACACCCCCACGGCGAGTGCGGCCACTTTCGTGGGGACGAGCCGGTGGCTCGGTGGCTTGGTCATGCGTTGACGCCCTTTCGCTGCCGCTCCATGAGTTTCCTGAGACCGAGCCACTCGCGCATCTCCCATGAATGCCCTGAAGAGCAGGTTATGCTGCTGTTTCCCGCACTTGCGCTGTTCTTCGGTGAAACACTGATCGTCCCGGAGCAGTTGTCCACGACGCACTTCCTGATGAGCGTCTGCAGATCACTCGGCTCGGGATCGATCGTCTGACGCAGTTCCACGACGAGACCCTCGATCTCGTCCGCGAATTCGACCGCCGGGGGCTGGGCGGCAAGCCACTCCATGTGCAGCGTGAGAAACCGCGCCAAGTGGGGCACGGTACGAGGCGGGGCAGTGGTGCCGAGCTTCTCCACGACCATGCCCGACCACGATTCGAGAATGGCGAGAATGTTGTGGCGGGCGTCGAGCACCGAGATATCCAAGTAGTCCCGCTTACGGCTTCCCGAAACCTTTGTCGGGTTCGTTCGCCTGGCGGTCGTCGGAGACACCTGGTGCAGGCACTCCTGGTGGAGACCGGGGAGTGCGCGCAGGCTGCGCCCCACCCGCCTGATGCAGGGAGCGCACAGGACGGACCCGGCGGCGGCTCGGCTGTCCTGAGTGTGGCCTCTGGGGCATGGGTGAGACTTCATCGAAGCTCCTTCATGAGGTGGCTCGCCCCCCGTGTGAATCGCGTGCATGTCCCGTGCCGGTCGCGGCAGTCAGCTCAGTGTTTCCTCTCCGTGGCTGATCGGGTCCGTAGAAGGACTTTGCATTCCGCTCTGTGTCCCGGGTCCGGTGCGGCGGTGCGCGCCCCGGCGAACAGACCAATTACCCGGCCGACGACTCGAGTCCCGATACAGCCTCGTTCGGGGCCTGCTTGCGAACGGCGGCTCAAGCCGGCTTCCAGGCGGAAGTGAGTCCTGGTTGAGCGCCTGCGCCGACGATGGCTGAGGAAGGAGGCACTGTGGACGGTACGCACGGAGGCGAACGCGCAGTAGGCGCCGCACTCCCCGCAGGGCGGCTCGTGGCGGCGGCCGCTCAGTTCCCCCCGGGTGATGCGCTGTCACCCGGGCGCCCGGACACCCGCCCATCCGCACCTCCGGCCGGGGACGGCACGGCCGCACACCTTCAGGTGTGCCTCGTCGGCGCCGGTCCCCGGGGCCTTTCCGTACTGGAACGGCTCTGTGCGCAGGAACGGAAGTCGCCCCGCTGGGACACCGTCACCGTGCACGTCGTCGACCCGGACCCGCCGGGCTCAGGGCGGGTGTGGCGCCCTGACCAGTCCCGGCACCTGCTGATGAACACCGTCGCCTCCCAGGTGACGATCTACATCGACTCCAGCGTCCGCATCGAAGGCCCGCTGGAGGAGGGGCCGAGCCTGTACGAGTGGGCCAAGGTCCTGGAGTCGGGCACGCTCGACACCGGCCCGCAGACCGCCCACGACGACGAGGTCCTCGCCGAGGCGCGCGGTCTGGGCCCCGACGCCTATCCCACCCGCGCGCTCTACGGCTGCTATCTGACCTGGGCGTTCCAGCGGGTCGTCGCGAAGGCCGCCGCGCACTTGACGGTGCGCACGTATCCCGTGCGGGCGGTCGCCCTCGAGGACGCCGGTGGCGCGGCCCGGCAGGCGGGGCCACAGACGGTCGTACTGGAGGACGGCACCCGGCTGACCGGCCTGTCCGCGGTCGTCCTCGCCCAGGGCCACGTCCCGGCCCAGCCCACCGACACGGAGCGGGAGCTGACCGACTTCGCCGCCCGGCGCGGGCTTGTGTACGTGGCCCCCGCCAACCCGGCCGACGTGGACCTGTCGGGCATCCGGCCCGGGCAGAGCGTGCTGCTGCGCGGGCTCGGGCTCAACTTCTTCGACTACATGGCACTGTTCACCCAGGGCCGGCGCGGCGTGTTCACCCGCGTCGGCGGCCGCCTGGTCTACCGGCCCTCGGGCCGCGAGCCGCGCCTGTACGCCGGCTCCCGGCGCGGTGTGCCCTACCAGGCACGCGGCGAGAACGAAAAGGGCGTCCACGGCCGCTACTTCCCCCGGCTCCTGACCGCCGGGCACATCGCGGCGCTGCGCGCCCGGGGCACCCGCGGCGCGGCCATCGACTTCGCCGCCGACCTGTGGCCGCTGATCTCCAAGGAAGTGTGCGGCGTCTACTACGCGGCCCTGCTCACGGCGCGCGGTGAAGACGCCGCGGCCGTCGAGGAGTTCACCGAGCGGTATCTGCACGCCGCACCGGGCCGGGCGGAGGACAGGCTTCTTGACGAGGCCGGGATCGGCGCGGCCGAGCGCTGGGACTGGCAGCGCGTCGCCCGCCCCTACGGCCCTGGCGCCCTGAGCAACCTGGCCGCCTTCCGCAGCTGGCTGCGCGGCCACCTCGACGACGACGTCCGCCTGGCCCGCCAGGGCAACGTCAGCGGACCGGTCAAGGCCGCCCTCGACGTCCTGCGGGACCTGCGCAACGAGGTGCGCCTCGCCGTCGACCACGCCGGCCTGACCGCCGCGTCCCACCGCGACGACCTCGATCGCTGGTACACACCGCTCAACGCCTATCTGTCCATCGGCCCGCCCGCGTCCCGCATCGAGGAGATGGCCGCGCTCATGGACGCCGGCATCCTCGACGTGACCGGCCCCGGGCTGAGCGTCACCGCCGACCCGCACGACCCGCTCGGCCCCTGTTTCACCGCTACGTCCAGCGAGATCCCGGGCGTGCGGGTGCGGGCCACGGTCCTCATCGAGGCCCGCCTGCCCGAGATCGACCTGCGGCGCACCGCGGACCCGCTGATGCGCCAGCTGCTGCGCACCGGGCAGTGCCGCCCGTACCGCATCCCCCGCCCGGCGGGCGGCCCCGGCGACGGCGGCGCGGGGGACGCCGACTACGAGACCGGGGGCCTGGCCGTGTCCGAGCGGCCCTACCACCTGATCGACGCCCACGGCGTGCCGCATCCCAGGCGCTTCGCCTACGGGGTGCCGACAGAATCCGTGCACTGGGTGACCGCCGCGGGCATCAGACCCGGCGTCGGCTCGGTCACCCTGGAGGACTCCGACGCCATCGCGGCGGCGGTCCTCGCCCTGCCCCCGGCACCCGCCGTGCCGGCAGCAACCGTCCACCGCCGCGGCGGCCCGCACAGCCGCCGCCCTGAGCGCGAAGGCAGACGCATGACCTCCCGCTACGAGCCCCCGGAACCCGCGGCCCTGCCCGCCCACCTGGACGCCGGGCTGCTCTCCCCGGTCCGGGCGGGCACCGACGTCGAGGCGGCCGTGGGCGATGGCGCCTGGCTGCAGGCGATGCTCGACGCGGAGGCGGCCCTGGCCCGAGCCCAGGCCCGCTGCGGCACGGTGCCCGCACACGCGGCCGAGGCCATCACGGCCGCCGCCCGCGCGGACCTGCTGGACGTGCGCGAGCTGGCGCTGGCCGCGCGGGAGACCGCGAACCCGGTCGTGGGGCTGGTCAAGGCGCTGACCGCGGTGGTCGCCCAGCGTTCCCCGCAGGCCGCCGAATATGTGCACCGCGGCTCCACCAGCCAGGACGTCTTCGACACCGGCGCGATGCTGGTGGCCGCCCGCGCGCTGCGCCTGATCGTCGCGGACCTGCACACCGTGGCCGCCGCGCTGGGCGACCTCGCGGCCGCGCACCGGGACACCGTGATGGCGGGCCGCACCCTCGCCCTGCACGCCGTCCCCACGACCTTCGGGCTGAAGGCGGCCGGGTGGCGCCAGCTGGTCCTGGACGCGGTCGAGCGCCTGGAGCGGATCGCCGACGGCGGGCTTCCGGTGGCGCTCGGCGGCGCGGCCGGAACACTGGCCGGTTATCTGCAGTACGCCGGTGAGGGCACCGATCCCGCGGCCGTACTCGACGGCCTCGGCGCCGCCTTCGCCGCCGAGACCGGGCTGTCCGCCCCCGTCCTGCCCTGGCACGTCCTGCGCACCCCCGTCGCCGACCTGGCGACCGCCCTCGCCCACACGGCCGGGGCCCTCGGCAAGATCGCCGCGGATGTGCTGGTGCTGGCCAGGACCGAGATCGGCGAGGTGGCCGAGCCCGCGGTCGCCGGGCGGGGCGCCTCCTCGGCGATGCCGCACAAGCGCAACCCCGTGCTCGCGACCCTGATCCGCTCCGCCGCCCTCCAAGTGCCCGCCCTGGCCACCGTACTGATGCAGTGCCTGTCCGCCGAGGACGAGCGCTCGGCCGGGGTGTGGCATGCCGAGTGGCAGCCGCTGCGCGAATGCCTGCGCCTGACCGGCGGCGCCGCGCACACGGCCGTCGAACTCGCGCAGGGACTCACCGTCCGCCCGGAACGGATGCGCGCCAACCTCCAGGCGACCGGCGGGCAGCTGGTCTCCGAGCGGGTCTCGGCCGTCCTGGCGCCGCGCATCGGCAAGACGGCCGCCAAGGAACTGCTGACCCAGGCCTCGCTCCTCGCCGCCCGGGCCGGCCGGCCGCTGGCCGACGTACTGGCCGAACTCCCGCAGCTGGCCGGCGTGCTGAACAGCGGCGAGGCGGCCGCCCTCCTCGACCCGGACGGTTACACCGGCGCCGCCGGTCCTTTGGTGGACCGGGCGCTCACCGAGCCGGGGTGCGTGCGGACCCCGGCGCCGTAACTGAGACCGGCCGGCAATTGGGGGGTGGCGTCACGGGGCTGGGGCACGTACCTCGCGGCGTTGTCGTCCATCACCATGTTCCCCGAGCTCTCGGCTTCGCTCGAGCAGGGGAGGCACCATTCGCCATGGCTCAATCCTCCGCCTTGCGATGCACGCACCCCAGCCCCGCTCCTTCACCCACCCCCCAATGGCCGGCCGGTCTGACAAGGACGGCTGGTGCGGGATGGGCGCGGCCCAGGGGTGGTCGTCATCTCGTTCGCGTTGTGCCCAGCCCCTTTCGCCGCGAGGCAGACGTGCGTTCGAGGTCGCCCGCCGGCGGGAAGCTCCGCCGGCGGCATCCGGGCGACGGATCACGGCCGGGGCTGCGAGGCCCCGCCGGTCCCCGCACCGGCGGCGGGCTGGACTCGGCCGAGACCCACCGCTTCTTGCCGCCCCCGCGCGATCCCGCTCGAGTTCTCCTCGTGACTGCCTCGAAGGCCACTCGAACTCCCGCCCTCGACGGGCCGAATTCCCTCGTGCGGGTGGCCACGCCCCGCATGATGCAAGCACAACCCACTGGGAAGGCAGGTAAGTTGAGTCTGAACGCGGGTGTTATCGACGGGGGTGACGGCCACGGCCACGCCGTGATCATCGGCTCGGGCATCGCCGGGCTCACCGCGGCGCGGGCCCTGGCCAACTTCATGGACCGGGTCACCGTGATCGAGCGCGACTGGGTGCCACGCGGACCCGCGCGGCGCCGGGGCGTGCCCCAGGCGCGGCACACGCACAGCCTCATGACAGCTGCCCAGCAGGGCCTGGAGCAGTTGTTTCCCGGCATAGGCCAGGACCTGACCGGCGCCGGAGCGGTGCGCGTCCGCATGCCCGAGGACATGCTGCTGCTCGGCCCGGGCGGCTGGCTGCCCCGGTTCGACTCGGACCTGTCGATGCTGAGCGCTAGCCGCGATCTGATCGACGCGGTGATGCGCGACCGGCTGCTCGCCGACTCCAAGGTGACCTTTTTGCAGGAGCACGAGGTCGTCTCCCTGCAGCCCGGCCGCCACGACACCGTCACCGGCGTATGGGTGCGCGGGCGGGACCGGAAGGCGACCGACGGATGGGCTGCCCGGCGCCTGATATCCGCCGACTTCGTGGTCGATGCCACCGGACGCGGCTCGTGCGCCCCCCAATGGCTTGCCGAACTCGGTTACGAGCCGCCCAGGGAAACGGTGGCCGATGCCCGTACCAGGTACACCACCGTCGTGTTCGCACCGCCCATCGGCCATGTCGCCGACTGGAAGAGCCTGTTACTCATGGCTTCGGCCGAAAATCCGGTGCAGGGCATGCTCAATCCCATCGAGGGCGGCCGCTGGTCGGTGTCGATCTGTACCAGTGACGACAAGCGATCACCCGCCGACCACGAGGGGCTGCTGCGCGCGGCGGGCGCCCTGCGTCACCCGCTGCTGCGCGACGTCATCGAGTCCGCCACCCCGCTCGGCCCGATCTACGGCAGCGGCCGGACCGAGAACCGCTGGCGTCATTACGAGAAGCTGCGCCGCTGGCCCGACCAGTTCATCGTCGTCGGCGACGCCCTCGCCGCCCTCGACCCGGCCCACGGTCAGGGCATGACGATCGCGGTGCAGTCCGCCCTCGTCCTCGATCACATGCTGACCAGTCACGGCACAGCGGTCGGCCTGGGCTACCGGCTGCGCCGGGCCCTTGCCCACCGCCTGGCCCCCGCCTGGCACATGAGCACCCGCAATCTGCGCGTGGCGAAGGCGGGCCAAGAGCCGCGTGCCGGAGTGCGCACCCGGCTCAGCAGGCGGTACGCGGACCGGATCGCGGCAGCTGCGACCACCGATCCGTACGCGGCGACGCTGCTGCTCGAACTGCTGCAGACGGCTGCCGAGCCCGCCGCGGCGCTGCGGCCGGGCGCGCTGCGGGCCGCGCTCCGCGGCCCGCGCGGCCCGGCCCAGGCGACGCCGCCCAGCACCACCCACGGCCAGGACGCGCTCCGGCGCCGCTCCGTCGCGCCGGACGCATCTGCCGCCGGGGTCTCCACCGGCTCTGCCGGGCGCAGACCCACCACGGGGTCCTCGGCACAGTGGCCTGCCGCGGCGCCCGCCGGTGACCGGCGGCGGCCGTGAGTGCCGCGCTCCGGAACGCGCGGCAGGTTGTAGCCGGTCGCGAGCCGCGCTGAGCGCGGGCCTATGCTTTCCGTGTGACAAGAGTGGATCAACTAGCAATTTTGCAGGAGCAGTTGAGCGAAAGGCGGGCACCATGCACGGCCAACGAGGCCGGGAAGCATGGCCAGTTATTCACGGAGATGGCCGATGCGCACCCCACTGACTCGCAACTCGCTCAAGAAACAGTCGAGTTAGGCTTGAGATTCGGCTTGAAGTCGGTTGTTCGTTCGAGTCGCGCGTCGATAGCGTTCCATCTGCTCCAGGGCACGGGCCCGCTTGTGCCGCGGCAGGCCGCCCCCACCACCGACCGTTCGCTGGCCGGACCGGGTGTGCCTGTGACAACCGAGCGGCGAGGGGAGGGCGCGCGGGTATGAGCACGACCGAAACAGCGCCGCAGGGTACGCGCACCGAGACGCCGAAGGGCGAGCGCATCGCCGATTGGGCGGACGAGCGGCTCGGGATCTACAACTTCCGGTTCCTGATCCGCAAGGTGTTTCCCGAGCACTGGTCGTTCATGTTCGGCGAGATAGCGCTCTACAGCTTCATCGTGCTGATTCTCACCGGGACCTGGCTCACCTTCTTCTTCGAGCCGACCATGGCCGAGACCGTCTACCACGGCCCGTACGGCCCGCTCGAGGGCGTGCGGATGTCGGGGGCCTACGCCTCCACAGTGGAGATCAGCTTGGAGGTGCGCGGCGGCCTGTTCATCCGCCAGCTGCACCACTGGTCGGCCCTGGTCATGATCGGTGCGCTCTGCCTGCACACGCTGCGGCATTTCCTCACCGGCTCGTTCCGCAAACCGCGTGAGGTCAACTGGCTGATCGGCTTCGTGATGCTTGTCCTGGTGAGCCTGGAGGGCTTTTTCGGGTACGCGCTTCCCGACGACCTGCTCTCCGGCACCGGTATGCGCATCACCTCGGGCATCACGCTCGCCGTCCCGCTGGTCGGCACCTATGTGCACATGCTCGCGTTCGGCGGCGAGTTCCCGGGCCACGACCTCGTGCCCCGGGTCTACAGCCTGCACATCCTGCTGATCCCAGCACTCGTGTTCATCCTGCTCACCGTCCACCTGATCCTGGTCTTCTACCACAAGCACACCCAGTTCCGGGGCCCGGGCCGCACCGAGAAGAACGTCGTCGGTGAGCCCCTTGTGCCGAACTACACGGCCAAGGCCGGCGGCTTCTTCTTCCTGGTCTCCGGGGTGCTCGCGCTGCTGGCGGGCATCGCGCAGATCAACCCGGTGTGGATGTACGGTCCCTACCGCGCCGACCAGATCTCCCAGGGATCCCAGCCGGACTGGTACATGGGTTTCCTCGAAGGCGCGCTGCGGGCCTTCCCGGCCTGGGAGTTCACCATCTGGGGCGGCTACACCATCAATCTCGGCATCGTGGTCCCGGCCGTCATCCTGCCCACGGTGATGGCTGGCGTGATCGCTCTCTGGCCGTTCCTGGAGGCCTGGGTCACCGGGGACAAAAGGGAGCACCATCTCCTCGACCGGCCGCGCGACCACCCCACGCGGACCGCGTTCGGCTGCGCGTTCGTCGCCCTTTACCTGGTGCTGTTCTTCGGCGGCGCCAACGACATCCTGGCCGAGCGTTTTCATCTGTCCCTGAACTCGATCACATGGGTGATACGGATCGGGGTCTTCCTCGTCCCGGCGCTGACCTACGTCATCACCCGACGGATCTGCCTGGGCCTGCAGCGCAGGGACCGCGACAAGCTCCTGCACGGCCGCGAGACCGGAAAGATCCAAAGGCTGCCGCACGGCGAGTTCGTCGAGATGCACGAGCGCCTCGACCGCGGACAGGAGTACGCGCTGCTGGCCAGGGAGTCCTACGAGCCGCTGCCGGCGCCCGCGACGGAACGCAACGGCGTGCCCAATCCCAAGGCCCGCAAGGAGGTGCTGCGCTACCGGCTCAGCCGCTGGCTGTACGGCAACCAGATCGCCAAGCCGACCCCGCAGGAGATGGAGCAGGCCCTGGAACACTTCGGCCACTCGGCCAACGGGCACGGCTCGGCAGACGGGCACCTGGAAATCGGCGCCCAGCGCGCGCCCAAGGAGCGAGAGCCGGACCAGGACGTGCACTGACCCGGCGGCCCACAGCCGAAAACCGGGCCAGGGACGGCGGCGCGGGTGATCAGAGGACGGTCACCCGCGCCGCCGCCGTTGCACCGCCCGCGGCCCGCCGTTCGGCCTTCTGCCGTTCCACTGTCCACCGTCCGCTGTTCCACCGCCCGCCGTCACTCCGGCGGTGCACGGCACACGGCAGCCATCCGTGACCCGACGACCGTACGGCGCCGTAGCGGCCCGCCGCCCCGCGGCACGGCCGCCCAGTAGGTGAACGTCCGCACCGCACGGGATCCTTCGTCCAACCGGCAGGGTCCAGCCCCCTTTTTTCCGGTTCCGGCGCCGTGCCGGAGTGTCCACGGAGGCCCGATGAACACCACTCCATGGCGCCGGGATGCTGCCCGGGCCGAGTCCATCACCCGGGCGCGCACCGGCCTGACGCGGGACCTGCGCGGCCGTCAGCGCCGCTACCTCGCAGCCATGCTGGTGCGCAGCGCCTGTGTGGTGGTGATGGCCGTCACCTGGAACCGCTGGCCCGCCCTCGCGGTCTGCGCGCTGGTCGGCGCGGGTGGCATTCCCTACGTCGCCGTGGTGGTGGCGCAGGCCGGGTGGCGCCAGCACCGGGGCGCGCGGCCTGCGCTGGCACGGGTGAACGAAGAGCCCGCCGCCCGCGTCGTCCTCGAACCCACCCTGATCCTGCCGCCGGAACACAACACGGCGGACTGACCCGGCACTTCACTGCACACCGGCGACCCCACGACCTCGGCTGACGTGACTCACGTCACTTTGAGGTGCTCTTGGCGCGAAGATGCCAACCGTGTCACTATTTCAGCACGCCTACCCTGCCCGAAACCCGCCGTGTGGCCGTGGATTGAGTGCCGCGTCCACCGGCCCGTACCGGCGAGACCGAGTCCGTGTCAGGTGTGTGGCGCTGCACCCGGGCGGTACCGTCCGAACGCTCGTGGGACGTTGAGCGGCGAGCGGCGGACTTCACCAACACCTCATCCAGGCCTTCTTGTTGCAGGGCTTTGCGTGCAGGTTCCCGGACGGCGTTGAACCGCCTGCCCGTGCGCGCCAGGAGACGGCAGGCCCGCACGCCGGCGCCGGCCGATGAGCATCCCGGCCTGCCGCGCAGCCGGTTCCGGTCCCACCGGGCGTGACCCGCCGTGCCCTGTCCACCCGTCACCACCACGGCCCCCTGTGCGGTGGCCGTTCTGTGTGCTGGGCAAAAGCGGCCGGTAAAAGGCTCCGGACGCTGTGCACAAAAAGAATCTTCACGTACCGAAGGCAGACTCTAGAGAAAGAAGATTCCAGATATGCCGAGGCTATGCAAGCCCGCGGTGAGCACGCCGGAATATGTCATCACGATGGAAGAGACTCTGGAATTCGCCGAGAGAGTCCACGGTGGAAAGCCTCAGCTTCCTTTAGCGCTTCGACTGATTCGGAACACGGGGGTGCAGAAGCGGCATATTGTGCAGCCCATCGAGAAGACGCTCACCCACCCGGGCCTGACGGAACGCAACCGCATCTATGAGCTCGAGTCCAAGAAGCGGTGCCCGGAGGTCATCGAACGAGCCCTGGAAAACGCCGACGTGGTGGAACGGGACATCGACGCGATCATATATGTATCGTGCACCGGGTTTCTGATGCCGTCGCTGACGGCATGGCTGATCAACAAGCTCGGATTCCGGTCCGACACCCGCCAGATCCCCATCGCACAGCTGGGATGCGCGGCGGGCGGCGCGGCGATCAACCGGGCCCACGACTTCTGCCTGGCCCACCCCGGCAGCAACGTTCTGATCGTGGCGTGCGAGCTGTGCTCGCTGTGCTACCAGCCCGATGCGGACGACATCGGTTCGCTGCTGTCCGACGGGCTGTTCGGTGACGCGGTCGCGGCCGCTGTGGTGCGGGGGACCGGGGGCGTCGGCATCGAGCTGGAGCGCAATGCCTCCTACCTCATCCCGAACACCGAGGAGTGGATCGCCTACTCCGTGCGGGACACCGGCTTCCACTTCCAGCTGGACCGCCGGGTGCCCGGGACGATGGAACCGCTGGCCCCGGTGCTGCGGGAGTTCGCCAAGGACCACAGCTGGGATGCCGGCAACCTCGACTTCTACATCGTCCACGCCGGCGGCCCCCGGATCCTGGACGACCTCGCGAAGTTCCTCAACGTCGACCGCAAGGTGTTCCGCCACAGCTGGGCGACCCTGACCGAGTACGGGAACATCGCCAGCGCCGTCGTACTCGACGCGGCGCGCCGCCTGTTCGAGGAGGACACCCCGGCAACCGACGCCACCGGTCTGATCGCGGGCTTCGGTCCCGGCATCACCGCGGAAATGGCGCTGGGCCGGTGGACTGTCGATGCTCCGGCCGAACCGGGCAACGCCGCATGACCGGCCTCATCGTCCCGCCCGCCGGGGGCCGGAAGCTGATCACCAAGGCGCAGGAAGTGACCTTCAAGGCCACCAAGGAGCAGGGCTCTTCCGTGTCGATCTTCGAGGTGGTCGTGCCGCCCGGATTCGACGTCGGGGCGCACGTCCACAACGATTCCCAGGAATTTTTCTACGTCCTGGAAGGGGAGCTTCAGCTCCTGGCGTTCGAGCCGGCCAAGCGCACCGAGAACTCCTGGCACGACTGGGAGTCGACCGACGGAGACCGGGTCGTCAGCGCGACCGAGGGCGCCTGCATGTTCGTTCCCCCGGGGACCCCGCACGCCTTCAGGAACGCCTCGAACGAACCGGCGCGCATGCTGTTCCAGTGCTATCCGTCGCCCTATCACGAGTACTACTTCGAGGAGATCGCGGAAATCTGGCAGGCCGGCGGGCCGGTGGACGCCGAGGCCGTGGAGCAGATGCGCCGGCGTTATGACGTCCATCAGCTCACACCGCTGCGCTACGAACCCCCCGCTCTCCTTCCATCCCAGTCGGCAACGAAGCGCGGAGCGTGAGCGACATGAGCACGATGGACACGATTGACCTGGTGCAAGCGAGCCTGGGCGAACAGGAACTGGCCGCTGTCGCCGAGGTGTTCGCCTCGGGCTGGCCCGCCGGCCAGGGCCCGAAGGGCAAGGCGCTGGAAGCCCAGCTGAAGGAGCGTTACGGCGCCGGTGACGTGGTGGCGGTGAGCAACTGCGGCGCCGCGCTCCACCTGGCCATGCTCGCGCTCGGCGTCAAGCCGGGCGACGAAGTCATCGTCGCCGACTACACCTTCCCCGCCCCCGCCCATGCGGTGCGCTACGTCGGCGCCGTCCCGGTCTTCGCCGACGTGCGCGCCGACACCGGCACCATCGACCCGCAGGCGGTGGCGGACCTGATCGGCCCGCGGACCGTGGGCGTGATCGCCGTCGACACGGTCGGCATGCCCGCGGACTACGCGCAGCTGCAGACGCTCGCCGACTGCCACGGGCTGTTCGTCGTCGAGGACGCCGCCTGCGCGGTCGGCGCGACCTACCAGGGACGCGAGGCGGGCGCTCTGGCCGAGGTGGCCTGTCTGTCCTTCCACGGACGCAAGGGTGCCACCAGCGGTGAGGGCGGGGCCCTGATCGCCGCCGACCCGGCCGTCGCGGCGGACGCCAGGCTGCGCTCGTCCTTCGGCATCGGCAGCATCTTCGACCAGGCGCAGGTCGTCGGCCTGCCGATCCCGGAGTTCACCGAGATCGGGTACAACTTCAAGCTGTCCGACATCGCCGCGGCGATCCTGCAGGTGCAGATAGGCCGGATCGGCGAGCTGCTGGAGCGCCGCCGCGCCGTCGCGGCCCGCTACGCCGACCTGCTCGCCGGCGAGGAACTCCTCACCCTGCCGCAGGTGCCCGAGGACCGCACCCACGCCTGGCAGTCCTACATGGTGACGCTGGGTGAGAGCGTGGACCGGGCGGCGGTGGCCAAGGACCTGCGCGCCCAGGGCATCGGCTGCGGGCACGGCACCTGGGCGACGCACGTCCAGCCGGTGTTCGAGTCGAAGCAGACCTGCCCGGTCTCGGCGGACCTCTTCCGCCGCAATCTCGCCATCCCCATGCACGCCGAGCTGAGCCAGGGCCAGGTCGAACGGGTCGCGCAGGTCCTGCGGACCGCGCTGCGGACCCACACGTCGTCCACCCGGCGGGCCGCATAGAAGTACCCGCGCCCCTCCCGGGCCTCGTCACCGCCGGCTCGGCCAGGAGTCGAGCGGTCCTTGAGGAGTTGTCCGTACGCCCCCGGAGCCCGCACGGAACCCGGTGGCGTCGGCCGGCTCGGCCACGGATCCCGCACAGTGCGCCGTTGACCTCGCAGCGTGCCTCGAAGGAGACAGTCCCCATGAAAGGCTCCATAGCCTACAAATCGATACAGAAGCGCGGTCTTCACATCGGCCTGCTGCCGGAGATGGCCGCGGCCGTGAACGGGTCGACGCCGATCATCCTGGACCACGATCTGGACGTCCTGCCCGAGGCTGGGCGGCGCCTGACGGTGGCCCAGTACGCTGACCACGTGGACGACCTGGCGGGCCGTCTGTGGGCGGCCGGTGTCCGTCCCGACGAGCACGTCGTGATCCACAAGACCCACAACGCCGACATCTGGATACTCGCCGCCGCGGCGTCCCGCATCGGAGCGGTCGTGGTGATGCTGTCGCCCGCCCTGGATGCCGTGACCGTCGGCGCCCTGCTCGAGCGGGTGGACCGGCCGAACCTGCTCACCGACGTGCACAAGCTCGACAAGCTGGCCGAGATCCCGCTCGCGGACCTCACCCAGCGGGTGATCGCGGTGGCCGGCGAACGGCCGGGGGCGGTCTCGCTCGCCGAACTCGCCGGTGCGCCGCGGGTCAAGCCGGTGGTCCGGCCGATCGACGAGGCCGCCGTGATCACCCACACCTCCGGCACCACCGGGATTCCCAAGCTCGTGGTGCACACGCCCCGCACCCAGGGCATCCGCCTCGTCCCGCAGTGGCGGCTGCTGGCGCTGATGCGGAAGAAGGAGACCGTCGCGATCCACATCCCCTTCGTGCACTCGCGGATGGTCGCGGCAATGTCCCTGGCGCTGCTGAAGGAGTTCCCGGTCCTGCTGCTGAGGGAGTCGGACCCCGCCGACGTCGCCGAGCAGTTCATCGAGCACCGGCCGGTGTTCGTCGAGGCGCTGCCCAACTCGCTGATGGAGTGGGAGGAGCTGGCCGAGGACCCGCGCATGCCGTTCGGGTCGGTGAAGGTCTTCAGCAGCACCTTCGACGCGATCCACCCCAGGACGAGGAGCCAGCTGCTCAAGGCCTCCCACCGGCGCGGGGCCCTGTTCTTCCAGATCTACGGGCAGAGCGAGGTCGGTCCGGCCGTCGGCCGCGCCTACTTCCGCAACTCCGCCCACAAGGCGAACGGGCGCTGCGTCGGCTGGGCCATGCCCAAGGGCGCCGCCAAGGTCCGCGTGGTGAGCCGGAACGGCGAGCCGCCGTCCGAGACGAACCCCGGCTACATCGAGGTCGCCTGGGACGGCCTGGCGAAGACCTATTTCGCCGAGCAGGAGCGGTACGACGCCAACCGCAAGGGCGACTGGTGGCGGACCGGGGACGTCGGCTACCGCACCAGGTTCGGCTGTCTGCACATGCTCGACCGGGAGATCGACATGATCTCCGGGGTGCGCAGCTCCCTGGAGATCGAGGACGTGGTGCTGGGCAAGCTGGACGAGCTGTGTGAACTCGTCGTCGTGCAGGGCCCGGACTCCCAGCCGGTCCCGGTCATCTGCACCCACGACGACAGGCCGCTGGACCGGGACCGCTGGCGCGCGGCCGTCGCCGACTTTCCCCAGCTGGCCGACCCGATCCAGATCCCGCAGGCCGAGCTGCCGCGCACCGCGACGCTGAAGGTGCAGCGGGTCGCGCTGTCCCACCGGCTTACCCAGGAGCACCGGAACCGGGCGTGACCGGCGATCGGCCGGCCGCCGCGGCGGTTGAGACACGTAGCTCGCAACAGACCGACGCAACGACGCCGCGCCGGCCCAGAGCGAGCTGTTCAGCAAGCCCGAGGCGTATCCGGCCGACGTCTATGCGCTGCCCAAGCACTTGGACGAGAAGGCCGCGCGCCTGGACCTGGACGCCCTTGGGGGAAGCTCACCGAGCTGCGCCCCGAGCAGGCCGACCGCATCGGCGTGAAGGTCGAAGGCCCGTACAAGCCCGGCCACTACCGCTACCGACCGGCCGGTCATCGCTCATGTTGCCTCTTGGGTGTCGGCAGGCTTCCCACCGGACACGTCGACCACCCGAGTCCAAGCTCAGCAGTGCCGTTCACCACGCCCCGCCTCACGTGCTCATACGTCCCGCCCAAGGAGATATGCAGTGACTACCGAAGTGACCCCCTGGCCCGCCACCGGTCAGGAGTCGACCGCCTCCGTGCGACGTATCACTGATGACCTGCTGCAGCGGGTGGAGCACAGGCTGCGCTCGTTCCTCTCGGCCGAGCGCGCCCGCTATGCCGAGGTGGACGAACGGGCGGTCGTCGCCGTCGACGCGCTGTCCGATTTGGTTGCGTCGGGCGGCAAGCGGATCCGGCCCGCCTTCTGCATCACAGGCTATCTTGCCGCCGGCGGTGATCCACACGACCCCGGGATCGTGGCGGCGGCTGCAGGCCTGGAGATGCTGCACGTCTCCGCCCTCATCCACGACGACATCCTGGACAATTCCTCCCAGCGGCGTGGAAAGCCGACCGTGCACACGGCCTTCTCCGAGCTGCACGAAACCCGTGGCTGGCGGGGCGAGTCACGCCGGTTCGGCGAGGGTGTGGCCATCCTCATCGGCGACCTGGCGCTCGTCTACTCGGAGGAGCTTGTGTCCCAGGCGCCGTCGGGGGTGCTTGCGGAGTGGTACAGACTGCGCTCCGAACTGCACATCGGCCAGTGCTTGGATATCGCCGCTGCTGCCGAGTTCTCGGTTGATCCCCGGCTCTCTCGCCTGATCGCCCTGATCAAGTCCGGCCGTTACACCATTCACCGGCCGCTGGTCATGGGGGCGAGCGGGGCGGGCCGGGCCGACCTCGCCGCCGCCTTCGTGGAGTACGGCGAGGCGGTGGGCGAGGCATTCCAGCTCCGTGACGACCTGCTGGACGCGTTCGGGGATTCCGCGGAGACCGGCAAGCCCACCGGTCTCGACTTCAGCCAGCACAAGATGACGCTGCTGCTGGGGTGGGCGATGCAGCGGGACGAGGGCATCCGCAGTCTGATCACGGAGCCGGGACACACCCCTGACGAGGTGCACCGCCGCCTCCAGGACACGGGTGTTCCCGAGGATGTCGAACGGCACATCGCCGACCTCGTCGAGCGGGGCTGCGGTGCCATCGCAGACGCGCCCATATCCCCGGTGTGGCGGAACGAACTGGCGGACATGGCCGTGCGCGCCGCCTACCGGAACAACTGAGCCCGCATCCGCGGCCTTCCCGCTTGCCGTCCGCGCCGTACCAGTTCGCCAGCCTCGGCCTTGGATCTGATCCATCCTGACCGCGTACGAGGACGCACTCCCGCAGGCCCTGATCGCTTTCCGGGTGACGACCGCCCTGCGTGCGCTCCACGCCGATCAAGTGGTCCCCGTCGCATCGCTGACCACCTTCAAGATCTCTGGCGGCAGTACTGGCCAAATGATCGCGACCAGGAGCCCTTCATGGAGCACCTAATGCAGCATGCCGTCACCACAATTCGCGAACGCTTCTGGGAGCCGCTGACCCTCGATGATCTTGCGCAGAGCGTGATGGTCAGCAAGTACCACTTCCTGAGAGTGTTCAGCCGGGTCACCGGTGTCACTCCAGGACGGTTCCTGAGTGCTGTGCGGCTCCAGGAGGCCAAGCGTCTGCTACTGAGTACCTCGCTCAATGTCGCCGACGTCTCGGCGCGGGTCGGATACAGCAGTACGGGGAGTTTCACCCGCCGTTTCACCGAGTCGGTCGGTCTCTCCCCCACGCAGTACCGGAAGTTGTCGCTCGGAGCCTGCAGCGAAACGCGGGAGCCCGCGTTGTCCGAAGCGGCGTCAGCCGCGTCCGTGCCGGTGCCGGTGGCCCGGTCCACCGGCTCTGTGACGGGGGTACTGCGCACCACCGGGGCCGAACTCTCGAACGCCTATGTCGGAGCCTTCGACGGCGCCATACTGCAGGGGATCCCCGCGTCCTGGAGCAACGCGTCCGCGCCGGGACACTTCACCCTGGCCCGGATCCCCACGGGCACTTGGTACATCCATGCGGTAGCCCAGGGCAGGCACCCCGACAGCGCCACCGATCTGGATCTCACACTGCTGATGGCCACCGTGGGCCCGGTGCAGGTGGAGGGCGATACGGGGCGCCCCCTCAACATCACCTTGTCCCCGATGGACTGGACCCGACCGCCGATCCTCTCCGCCCTGATGGGCATCGACCCGCAGCCGACAGCGGCGTGATCCCGGCCGAGTCCGGCCCGTCCTCCGCCCCGGCGGCCACACCCGTCTGCCGAACCTCTGCCGGTTGACGTCCCCGTTTGCCGAGCTGCAACGAACCGTGACCGGCGCCGCTCGGCGAGCCAGGACACCAAGCAGCGCTCTGCTGCGCCGGCCTCCACCTCACGCCGCCTGCCATGCCTGCTCGCCCGCGCTACCCGCACGGGTGCGCAGGGACCCCGGCTTACGGAGACAGAACGGATGAACACACATCAGACCACGTCACTTCTCCTCGGCCTCGCCGCCGTCGTGCTCCTGGCACGCCTGCTCGGCGCGCTGGCCCGGCGGCTCGGCCAGCCGGCGGTGACAGGCGAAGTCCTTGCCGGTATCGCGCTGGGACCGACCCTGTTCCACGGGGCGATCTCCGACGCCCTTTTCCCGGACACCGTTCAGCCTCTGATCAGCGCCCTGGCCGCGATCGGCATCGCGATCTTCATGTTCATCATCGGCCTGGAGTGGGACGCCACAATGATCCGCGGCAATGGAAGCCTTGCCGCCACCGTCTCGTTCAGCTCCATCCTGGTGCCATTCAGCCTCGGCATGCTCCTGGCGCTCTACCTGATGGACGACTACGGCACCGACGACAAGACGGCGTTCATGCTCTTCATGGGCATCGCCATGTCGATCACGGCGTTCCCGGTACTGGCCCGCATCCTCACCGACCGGCAGATGATGCGCACTCCGCTGGGCGTGGTGGCACTGGCCTGCGCCTCCATCGACGACGTCCTCGCGTGGTTTCTGCTCGCCGCCGTGGTCGCCATCAGCGGCTCGGCCGGCCCCGACCAGTGGCGCATCCTGCTCGCCATCCCGTACCTGCTGGGCATGCTCTTCGTCCTGCGCCCCCTGCTGCACCGCTTCGCAGCTCGCCGGCCCGTACTCCGGCTCACCCCGACCGTGTTCGCCTGCGTCCTCGCGGGCCTGCTGCTGTCGGCCGCCGCCACCGAGTGGATGGGGTTGCACTACATCTTCGGCGCGTTCCTCTTCGGTGTGATCCTCCCGCGTACCGGCACCGAGCGGCTCCGCGCCGAAGTGCACGACCGCCTGGGGCAGATGACCGGCACGCTGCTGCTGCCGGTGTTCTTCCTGGTTGCCGGCCTCAAGGTTGATCTCTCAGGGCTGGATATGGGCGGACTGGGAGCCCTGGCGTTGATCCTGCTCGTGGCCGTCGGCGGCAAGTTCACCGGGACGTTTGCCGCCGCCCGCCTGAACGGGATGCCGGCGAGGCAGTCCGCCGCGCTCGCCACGCTGATGAACACCCGCGGCCTGACCGAACTCATCGTCCTGAATGTGGGCCTGCAACTGGGCTTCCTCGGGCAGGGCCTCTACTCGCTCATGGTCGTCATGGCCGTGATCACGACCACGATGACAGGTCCGCTGCTGAACTGGATCCTCGGCCGGCCGAAGGGCAACGACCTCGAGGCACCCGACGTATCCGAACGCAAGCCAGGGACAGTAGGCACGGCTGCCTAGACGATCAATTCCAAGGGGTTCACAACTGCTGGGCAGACACATCGTTTTGGCGAACATGGGCATGATTGGGTGAACGGCGCGACGAGCTGCGGGTATGCCCGGCGGGGTGTGCGTAACGTATTCGGTGCGATCTGGGACGCCGGGTGTGGCGTCAGCAGTCGGGGCCCCCGTGTCACCAGCGAGATGGTTCGGGGCCTCCCCGTCGCCTCTGGCCACACCCATATGGCCAGGTCGTAGGAATTCCGCCCGCCCGGGACGGAGCGCATACGGGATATGCGCCGCCGACCGGGACGCGAAAGCGGAGGACCAGTGCGCCCAAGACCGTTCGGGGCGTACCGGTGAGCCAGGACTCACTCCTGCTCACTGCCCAGGAACGGTCAGTGATCGTAGGCCGTCAGCGACCGGAGGACGTGTTGTCCGGTGGCGTCGTTGTGCCAGATCGCGGCCGTCAGCGCGAGGATTCGCTGCATGACACGGGCGATGACACCGCCGGGTGTGCGTCCTCGGTGCCGTTCGAGGTCTAGCTGTCTCTTGAATGACTCGTTGATCGACTCGATGACCTGCCGCAGCGGCTTGAAGAGGGATCCGCCGGGCCGCTGCCGTTCGCCCTTGCGAGTCGGCCGAACAGCTGCGTACGGTGCTGGGTGCGATCGGGCCGACGCCGGCCGGCCGGGCTGGAGCCCGGCTCGCGGGAAACTGATGGGGATCACGACCAGTTGCAGCACGCTGCTGCGCCGGGCGATGGACCTGCCCGACCCGCCCGCGACCGAGCCGAGGGCGGTCGGGGTGGACGACTTCGCGCTGCGGCCGACCTGACCAACGTACTGCCCACGCCAGGCACCCCCGCCAGGAAGCCGTCCGAGCAGGCCGAGGCAGCGTGATCCTGGCGCGAGTCCACCCCAGACCTGCGCCTCCGGCGCCCGGCGACGCCCGGGGCCGGGCACCGACGCCGGCTCACGACCCAGCGCATCGAGCCCCTGCCGGGCTCACAGTTTTCTTCCGAGGAGTTTTCATGCTCGATCCGTCGCGGATTGCGAGGGGTCACGATCAGTCCCTGGCCCCCTTCGTCCGAGAGCGCACCACCACCGATGAGCGGGGCGTGTGTACGGCGTCCCTGTGCCGGACTCGGCGGGGAGGACGCCCGGAGCCCACACCGTCGCACCAGGTGCAAACCGCCCCGTGGCGCAGCTCCGGTCCCGGATTCCGGACCTCATGGGGGTGGCCGGCGTGACCCGATACCCGTCTCGGTCCGGCGGCAGGACCGTGCAGCGTCTGGATCGGGTGGTCATCCGGTTCGCGGGTGACTCCGGTGACGGCATGCAGCTCACGGGTGACCGCTTCACCTCGGAGACGGCCTCCTACGGCAACGACTTCTCGACGCTGCCGAACTTCCCGGCCGAGATCCGCGCGCCCGCCGGGACGCTGCCGGGCGTTTCGAGCTTCCAGCTGCACTTCGCGGACCACGACGTCCTCACCCCGGGTGACGCGCCGAACGCGCTGGTCGCGATGAACCCGGCCGCCCTGAAGGCAAACATCACCGACCTGCCGCGCGGCGCCGAAGTCATCGTCAACACCGACGAGTTCACCAATCGGGCGATGCAGAGGGTCGGTTACTCGGCCAACCCGCTGGAGGACGGTTCGCTGGACGGGTATCGCGTGCACCCGGTGCCGCTGACCACGCTGACCACGCTGACCAGGGAGGCCCTGAAGGACTTCGGCCTCTTGCGCAAGGACGCCGAGCGGAGCAAGAACATGTTCGCGCTCGGCCTGCCGTCGTGGCCGATCACCTTCGGCACCGACGGATCGAAGGGCGTTGTCCGCGACCCGGCCACCGGCGACCTCAAGGTCGTCGCGGTCACCGAGGACAACCTGTCCCAGATCCTGGTCCACGACGCCCACGCCACGTCCCCGACCACCGCATTCGCCCTCGCCCGCCTCGCCGACCCCGACACCCTCCACCACACCCCCATCGGCGTCTTCCGTGACGTCGAACGTCCCGTCTACGACGCACAGATGGCCGACCAACTCGTCGCCGCCATCGAACAGAACGGCAAGGGCGACCTCGCCACGCTGCTCGCCGGCGGCGACACCTGGACCGTCGTATGACCTGGGCCCCGATGACGGCGAGCATTCCGCAGACTGCGTCCCCCGGTCGCGCACTACTCCCCACGCCGACGGCATCGCGCTGTCCGTGCCGGGGCATGCGCGCTGTCCGCGTGGGTGTTCCCGCTGCGGTGGCAGCCGCGGCCGCCGCGTACTGACCGGATCCAGGCCGGCGTGAGCGAGGTCGAGGACGCGGTGCACGAGCCTGGCTGCGCTAGGGGGTCGCCCCCACAGGCGTGCTGCGCTCGAACGGGTCACCCGAGCTCGGCGGCCGGCTGCGGGCGGAGCCGCGCAGCGAGGGCGGCTGCACCGGCCAGGCCGGACTCCCCGTGGACCGAACAGCATGATCCGTGTCCTGCTGGTCGACGACCAGCCGCGCTCGCCCGGCAAGAAGCGGGCGGGGCGGTCCGTCATACCCGTTCGGATCTGCGGCCTGACCCGCCCGCCAACCGCGTCTTTGCGCACGAGCCGTACGCGTTCGCCGCGCGATCCATGCCTGCGCACGTTCCACGTACCTTCGGACGAAAGGGTCCGCCCATGACCACGGATGCCTCGGCAAAGTGGGGTCCGCAAGAGTTCATCGACCAGAAGCCGATGAGCCGTCGGCAGCGGCTCATCGTGGCGGTGTGCCTGCTCATGATGGTGGCCGAAGGACTGGACACCACCATCGCCGCCTTCGTCTATCCCAGGATCGTGAAGGACTGGGGAACCGATCTCGACACCGTGACCGCCACCGTGACGCTGGGGGTCGCGGCGATGATCGTCGGTGGTGTGGCCGCCGGTCCGCTCGCCGACCGGTACGGACGCAAAGGCGTCACCGTCATAGGCACCACTGCCTTCGGCCTGGGCACGGCCGGCATGGGGCTCGCGCACGGTATCGGCGTCCTTGCCGGGTTGCGGATCGTGGCCTGCCTGGGGCTCGGCGCGGTGCTGCCGACCGTGATGGCTCTTGTCGCGGACTGGACGCCTGCCAAGCGCAGGGTCCAGATGGTCGCGTTGGCCTTTGCCGGGGTGACGGCCGGTACCACCGTCGGCGGAATTCTCGCCTCGGCCCTCATTCCCGCATACGGCTGGCCCACGCTGCTGGGTGTGTGCGGGATCGCTCCACTGCTGCTGATCCCAGCGGTCGTCTTGTTCATTCCGGAGTCCGTGAGCGTGCTCGCCGCCCGCAGGCGGCCACCGGCGGAGCTGCGAAGAGCCCTCGCCGCTGTTGCTGCGGACCAGGATCTGTCCCGCGTGGACTGGGACCAGAGCACGGTGCGGCGACGCCCGCGGCCCGCGCCACGGGTCATTCTGTCCCGGGGCTTCGCCCCCACGACTCTCTTGCTGTGGCTGTGTTTCTTCCTGGCGCAGGGGGTCGTGTTCGTGATCCTCAGCTACCTGCCCCTGCTGGTCGAGCGCATGGGCCTGACGGCTGCACAGGCCGCAGTGTCCGTCGCAGTGTTCGGGTGGGGCGGCCTGACGGGACAGCTCTCGGTGTCCTTCGTCCTCAAGCGATTCGACCGGTTCCGGGTACTGGCGGGCCTGTGGGTGATGAGCGCGCTCGGCCTCGGGGCGGCCGCCCTGTGGGCTGCGCAATTCACCCCGCTGCTCGCCACGGCGTTCCTCCTCGGGCTCTGCCTTCCGGCGGTCACCTCCGCGCTGCAGGCGATCGCCGCAGTCGCCTACCCGTCGTCCGCGCGCGCCACCGGAGTGAGCTGGGCGAACAGCGTGGGAAAGCTGGGTCCGTTGGTCGGTGGTCTGCTCGGCGGCATGATGGTCGACGCGGGCTGGACGTTGGCCACGGTTCTTTTCGTCCTCGCCGTGCCGGTCGGGGTCGGCCTCCTGACCACGCTTACGCTGCACGCCCGGAGCCGAGGGCAGCGGGCTGAGCCGCATTCCGAGCCTCGGCCCCTTCCGGGCCTCGTTTCCGAGCAGTCGTGATCGCGCTGATCAGGGCGCGATGATGGGCGTGCGGGTGGGAGTGCACCTGATGGCCGCTTGGTGAACCTCTTTCGAGGTCATGCGGTGAGTCCGGTGGGCAGGGCGGTCTCGTCGCTTTCCGGCTCGTTTCATCGCGCTCGGGCCGGCTGGCGACGGGGTGCGGGGCCATGCGACCTTCCCTGCGGTGTACGCCGCACAGCAGGAGCAGCAGGATCTCAGCGGCGGCTCGACCTGGAGCCGTGCTGCAAGTGAGCTCGAAGTTCCGCAGCACGTACGAGACTTTCTGATCTGCCGCTCCTAGGGTCGAGCCCGCAAGTCCCCCTCCCTGGGCGCGCCCGCCGGTCTTCATCCCCCGACGGCGGGCGCGCCTGCCTGTGAGCACATGGGGCGACGGCCACCCGCGAACTGTTCCCGACTCTCTTCGTTCTCTGTGTGACAGCCGTCCGGGCCGTCTCGTCTCGGGAGCGAGCGCGATGGCTGAGGCCGGGAGCACCAGGCGACGGTTGGTGCCGTGTCGTTCGGTCAGGCGGTGGCCGAGGCACAGTCGGACCTGATGGTGCACCAGATCACCACCGCCAAGAGCGAACGGGAGCCCGCGTGGAAGCCGTTGCCCGTTGTGGAGCCCGGGTTTTAAGGAGGAGCCGGGGTGACCAGGACCGAGGAGTTCGAGGAGCTGCGGCCGCTGCTGTTCGCGATCGCCGACCGGATATTGGTCAGTGCGAGTGAGGCGGAGGACGCGGTCCAGGCGACATGGCTGCGCTGGGCGGACACCCCGACGCGGCCCGCGTCGATCGAGGGCCATCTCGCGGCCGAGGTCACCCGGATCTCCACCAATGTCCTGCGGTCGGCCCGCCTGCGGCGGCAGGCGCATGTCGGGCCGTGGCCTGCCGAGGCGCTGCTGGGCGGCCCTCACCAGGACCCGGAGCAGTCGGCGGAGTTGGCCGACTCCCGGCAGGGCGATGAAGTCCCGGCTGCCGAGGAAGCCGAAAATGCGACGAAATATCATTTGACTGCAACTTCCAAAAATCTTTGGCGCTGGCGGGTCTGCCCCTCAGCGTGCCCGTCATCGCCGGCCTCGCCGCGGCCGTCCTCGCCGCCTTCAAGCTGCCGGACAGCCGGAAGGCAAAGGGTGAGGAGGCAGGAGATCAGGCCCTGACCGAGGCGCTGTCCGGCCCGGCCGATGGTGCGCGATAATGAGCCGTATGCCCTCTGCCACGTCCAGCACACCGACGTCACCAGCGATCGCAGACGCCGAAGCCGGCCTCGGCCTGCGCGAACGCAAGAAGCTGCGCACCCGCCAGGCGATCCGCGAGGCGGCCCGTCGGCTGATCGACGAGCGAGGGTACGACAACACCACCATCGAGCAGATCGCCGCGGCGGCCGAGGTCTCGCCGAGCACCGTCTTCCGGTACTTCCCCAGCAAGGAACACATCGTCCTGACGGACGACTACGCCAAGTCCAGCATCGCCTTCCTCCGCGACCGCCCGGCGGACGAGCCGCCGCTGGTCGCCCTGCGGGAGGCGCTGACCGAGATGGTGCGCAGGATCGCCGACGATTTCAGCGCGGAGTACCGGTGGCGGAGGGAGCTGGTGCGCCAGGTGCCCGCGGTGCGGGCGCTGGTGGGCGAGGCCCAGGACAGGATGATCGAGGCCACGAGCTCGGTGCTCGCCGAACGGGCCGGCCGGCCGGCGGACGACCTCGAAATCCGCGTACTGGTGGGCGCCGTGACGGGCGGTTTCCACCAGGTGCTGTGGGGCGACCACACTCAGGAAGACGATCTGCTGGAGATGATCGACCGGGCCCTGGCGGTGCTGGAGCGCGGCCTGACACTGTAGGGCGCCCGGCGGGCGTCAGGTTGAGCCTCGGTGACCTTCTCCCAGTGAGAGCATGAAGGCAGGGCCTCTCGGTAGCTCGGTGGACTGCGAAACCAACCGAGTGCCGGGAGGCCCCGATCCCTTGTCAACGGCGTTCCGAGGGAGCGGTAGTTCCCAGAAGGCGTTCGAATGCCGGACTGTCAGTTCTTGACGTCGCCCTTGACGTACCGCTGCACGAACTCGTGGGCCAGGTCGCCGAATTGCGCGCCGAGCGTCAGGGACCTGTCGACGGTCTTCTGGAAGTGGACCCCGCCCCACACCCGGCTGTTGGCACAGATCCTGCTGAACTCGGTCCAGGTGGGAATGTGCAGCTCGAGGTCCTTTCCGGGGGTGACCCCCGGCTCCACCAGCGACTTGCCGGCAGAAATGGTGAATCTCCAGTCCAGGACGTCGGTGCCGAAGTAGCGCCGTGCGGACTGCGCCGACGCGGCGGCGAGCGTCGTGGAGCCCGACGGGTACTCCGAGTGGTCACTCACGTTCAGGTAGCCGGCCCACTGGTCGGCGGGCATGTCGTTGACCGTCCCCTTGCCGGGTCCGCCCCAGGCGGTCACCTTTCGGCTGCCGTACACGTGCTGGATGGCGCTGAACGGCCGCACGGAGTCGTACCTGACCTTGTGATGCCAGGCGACGATCGTCGGTTCGAACGTCGCCAGGATGTGCTCGAGGAGATAGTGAATCCACCCGTGCATGCCCAACTCGCCGTTCCGGTCGTGCTTCCGAGCCATGACGATCGCCGAGTGGCCGATGCCCCAGACCTTGTTGTCCATGACCTCCGCGAGCATCTTCTGCTTGTCGGTGAGCGCGGCCGACGCCTCCAGGATCTCGTCCACGGAGCGCTTGTAATCCGTGGGCCGGGTGTGGTCGGTGTGCGTGGGCGGAGCGAGGTCGAACTGGCGCGGGTTCTTGAAGATGTGGGCCTTGACCTGCCCGAGGTGCGGGGTGACCATGTGCTGGACGACGAAGATGCCCATGTCACCGTGGCCCCCGCCGAGGCGGCGGCCGTTGTGAGGACCCAGCTGCGGCTGCCAGCGCGAGGGGTTGACCAGCTCGAAGGCAGTGTTCACGGGCTCGTAGCCGGTGTAATCCGACCAGGGCCTGGGGTTGTACCGGCGGCCGCCCTCGTAGCCGAGGAAGTTCATGCCGTCGTTCTTGAGACCCTCCCAGACGGCCTTGGTGGCTATGTTGGCGATGCCGACCGGAGTGGTCGGATTCTCCGACTCGTCGTCAGGGTTCAAGCCGAGCGCGGTCATCATTGCCCGCACGGACGCCATCTTCGTCGGCAGCACCTCTTTCCACACCCGGTACGTGGCGTGGATGGCGGCGGTGTTCATGTTTCGGTTGGTGGCGGACTCGCTGGAGGGGCGGCGTCGGATCCGGGAGTACACGCCGACCGCGGTCTCGTGGTAAGGCGCCAGCGCGTCGAACACCGCGAGCGCCGTCAAGCGGTTGATCCAGAGGAATACGGTCACGTCCATGGGGCCGAACAGATCTGCGTTGGGCGACATCCCGGCCATGTCGTCGCTGGGCTGCGCCCATTCGAGGTAGTTGCCGGTGTCGAAGTCGAAATCGACCTTGAGCGGCTTGTCGCTCTGGCTCGCGGCGGCCGTGCCGGTGTAACCCAGCGTGGTCAGCGCCGCGGTTGCGGCACCGCCGAGCCCACCGAACAGCAGCGTTCTGCGCCGCGGTGAGAAGCCTGAGACAGGAGAATGTCCGGACGTCGTCATGATTGTGTTCCTTATCCCTTGAAGAGAATGTTCCGCTTCTGAAGGTGAGGTCTCTGGGGACGGATCTTTTTGGGAAATGGGCGGCGGGCTGCGGGGGCGGTGCCCGCCGCCGCGGTGGGAAGGGTCAGTCCCCTGGGGCCATGGCGTCCGCCGGAGGAAAGCCCCCGCCGCCGTGGGTGGTGACCAGGTCCCGGATGAAGTTGCCGTTGTCGAAGTCGAAGGGGATCTGCTGGGCGCGACCGGATGTCGTCACGGGGTGTGTCCTTTTTTCAGAAGAGGGCTCCGCAGTCAAAGGCGAGGTCCGGTGGCGTTGGCCCAGGTCCATTGCACGCACCGACTGTTCCGGCGCTTCCATAAGAGCGGATGCGCCCGTTATTCCTGTTCTTCGCCGGCTGCCGTCAATGCCTTCAAATGCAGAGGCGAAATCTGATAGTACGCTGCAAGATCAAGGAATTCCCTGTCGTGCGACCACTTGGCAGCCGAAGCATTGATGAGATCGCCGGCGTACTTGTGCGGAGTGGTCCTCATGAACTGCTCGAGCCTCGGTTCCAGCCGGGCGGGAAGTGCCGACAGATCCATGTCGCGACGCGGCTTGGGGCCAAAGGAGACCCGGTGGATTTCCGAAGAATCCCAGCTGAGGGTGGTATAGATCCTGTACGATTTGGCTGCGTACGCCAGCATCTGCTCGTCCGGTTCGTGCATCCCGGTTTCGCGAAGCATGGACAGGACGGTCTTCGGCTCGAGGTTGCCTGCAGTGGCAGCGGGGAGCTGGAAGTACAGATTCATTGTTCTGTGCTTGTAGTCGACCCCGATCAGCACCACGTCTTCCAGACCGTAGCGGGCGAAGAAATCGGAATTCTCGTCCACCGCGCGCGGCATGGAGGGGATGCCGGCAAGCTTTGACACCTTCTGCGCGTCATGAGGGAAGTTCGCGTAGATCTTCTTGAAACCGCCAACGACTCCGCAGTCAATATAGTATTCGCCGCCGGGGATTCGCGCCTGGATGTCCGAGAGCAGGGCGCTGACGGGATGGTCCGTCTCCGCAACAAAGCCGTTCGACAGAGCATGGGCATAGGGATCATCGATCCCTGGAGAAACCTGGACGGTGTATTCAAGCTCCTCTACGCGCTCACCGGCCTGCAGGCTGAAAATAACCCCGCCCGCCCCGAATCCGTCCCGGTATGCGGACAGGACCGGCCAGACCTTGTCGCGTGAAAAGGGCGCATCCACCAGTCGAGCCGATTCCTCAATGGCCGAGTACAGCTCTTCCGTCGTAATGCCTCCGGACATCAATACTCCATGCAGTCGACGTCGACAATTGTTTCCACGTGGAATCCTGCTCTACCTTACTGCCCGTCGCTAGAGAGCCACTCGAAATCAACTAAGATTAGCGATCACCTTGACACGCACAGTACCCGGCGTCGACACTTCACGGAGCGGTGAAAATGGGACACGCCATGCCTGGTGTTGGCACGGCTCACCCGGACGATGTTCTTATGGCCCGGGCGGGATGGTGCCGATTCGTTCGGTCGCTGCGGCTGCTTCGGTCCTGGTCCTCGGCAATGCGGTCGCCAATCGGTCATTCGTCAGATCGTCAACGAGTAGACCAAACCAAATGTCCAGCCGGCCACTGCGAATCATCTGCCCTGATTCACATAGATGCCCAGATCGACACTGGAGGACGAATGACCAGGACAGATATGGAAGGTCTTTACTCTGTTATCGAGGAAACAGCTGGACTGCTGGATATATCTCCCTCGCGTGACAAGGTCTGGCCTATCCTGACCGCGTACGAGGATGCCCTCCCGAAGACCGTTGTCGCTTTCAGGGTGACGACGCGCGCCACGCGAGATCTGGACTGCCGCTTCACGGCGCTTCCCGCGGACGTCAATCCATATGCCTTCGCGGTGTCGAACGGCCTCGCTCCGGAGACGGACCATCCGGTCGGCACTCTGCTCTCGGACGTCCAGGAAAGATTGCCTATTACTGCCCACGGTACTGACTTCGGAGTCGTTGGCGGCTTCAAGAAGACCTGGACGTTCCTCCCTGTGGATGATCTGCAGAAGCTGTCGAAGCTTGCCGACATCCCGTCCATGCCGCGCAGTCTGGCCGAGAACCTCGGGTTTTACGCCCGCTACGGCCTGGACGACAAGAACAGCATGATCGGGATCGACTACGCGAGCAGAACGGTGAATGTCTACTTCCTTCAGGCACCCGCTGAGTGCCGCGAACCGGAGACCGTCCGGTCGATGCTGCGCGAATTGGGGCTGCCGGATCCGAGTGAGCAGATGCTCAAGCTCGCCCAGCAGGCGGTCGGCATCTATACCACCCTGAGCTGGGATTCTCCGAAGATCGAGCGGATCACCTTTGCCACCATGGTCCCGGATGTGAGGGCACTTCCCACTCGCGTTGAAGTCGATCCGAAGATTGAGAAGTTCGCGAAAAACGTTCCGTACACGTACCGTTCCCCCGGTCAGGGCCTCTACAACGTCGCATCGTATGCCGGCGGGGAATACTTCAAGCTCCAGACGTACTACCAGTTGAGCGAGGGCTCCCTGGAGGCGAAGGTGCTGCTCGGCCCCGCGGGCTCCGGCGTGTCGTCGTCCCCTGATGCCGGCCAGTAGCGTTTCGCCCGGAACGTGAGAACGCCTGGTGGATCGGCGGTTGTTGAACCGTGATCACCAGGCGTTTCGCGTACCGGTGTCGATTGCCTGCCTCAATCCATCACAGGGCGCACGCCTCGCCGATTCCGAGTCTCGTGAGGTGTGGTTGACCTCGATGCGTCAGCGGGCTTCGGCCGTTGATCGGTTCGGAGGTTCGCCCGTAATGTCGTCGACCGATCGAGGGCGGCCGTCGCGTGACGCCGCGGGTGCGCCGCGTTCCACGGGCCCGGTGTGCTGCTGGTCCTCTCCCGCCAGGAGCTCAGCCCGGTCCCGTCGGTGGCGCAGCCGTTTGGCATTCCCCAGACGATCAACCCGAAGATCGTCGCACGAGGCCTTTCTCGGGCAACCTGACAGTGCCGCCCTGCCGTGTCTCCACCAAGTCTTAAGCGGGACATGAGATCTTCAAGGAAAATCAGCCGGATAGTGAGATACATGCGGGGGGTCAAGGCCCATGCGCACCTTTGGACAGGTTGCTCGCTTCCTCGAAAAACTCGGTGCCTCATTCGGGATCACGGCACTTCGGATCTCTATAGGAATCATCTACCTGTGGTTCGGAGTGCCCAAGTTTTTCCCGGGGGTTAGTCCTGCGGAACCACTGGTCGCGGAAACTGTGGAGAGACTGACGTTCGGGATCATCCATGGAACGGTTGCTTCCGTCCTGACCGGAGCACTGGAAGCCGTGATCGGGGTACTCTTGATCAGCGGGAAAGCGCCTTCTCTGACGATCATGATACTCCTCGGGCATATGGCAGGAACGTTCACTCCGCTCTTTGTTTTCCCGAGAGAAACCTGGGAGTCTCTCTGTATTGGAACCCTTGAAGGGCAGTACATTCTCAAGAACTTGGTGATCGTGGCGGCTGCTCTTGTGATTATTGGTCAATCGAAGTCACGGAACCGGCCTGCGCCTGCCGAGAACCCCATCCGTGCAAGTCAAACGGCAGGCTGGCATTCGTGAAGGGTGCCGCCGAGTCGGTCGTGCCGTCGTACGTCGAGGCGGGCGATGCGCGCCGGATCTGTGAGAGTTCGGCTGCGCCGGTGAGGTCGCACGTGGGCCAGGCACAGCTGGTGCTTGCTTCAGCTCGCCCAGTCGCGTGCCAACGTAGGCCTGGCAGCGGTCGTGGACGGTGACCGCGCCGGGTCCGAGGCCGGCCGGCACGGTGTGCCGGAACGTCTTCGTGACTCCTCGACCCCCTGAGGGGGGTGGCTTCTCGCTATGCCGGTTGGGCTTCGCGACGGGCCAGCCCGGCCCGTAGAACGCTGACGGTCTTGACCTTGCCGGCCACCGGCCGGTGCCGGTGTACCTTGACGTGCCCGACCCCTTGGAGGCGGACGCGGGTGACAAGGTCGTGCGGGGTGGAGTCCCAGCGGCAGCCGTCGCCGTCCTTCGGGAAGACGACCGTGTCGTAGTGCCCGACGCCTTTGAAGCGCGGGTACCCCGGCGTCTCGGCATTGTTGACACGGCGGAAGAACGCGGCGAACGCCTTGTCCAAACGCCGCAGCGTCGCCTGCTGGGAGGAGAACGACCAGCGGCCCTGACGCTCCGGGTCGAACGCCCGGAGGACTTCACCACCGTCGCGAAGTACGGTTCGGAGTATCGCGGGTTCGTCCAGTGCCACCTACGCCCAGGCCGTGACACGGCTGGGCGTGCTGCGCCGGGGCAGGGAGACGTCGATGCTCAAGACCCCTGGCCGCGAAGCACAAGTCGACCGTCACGAAGCTGGTCCGCAGGCCGCCGCGCCGAAGCCCGGCCCCGACCGGCCGGGCGGTTTCCTGCCGAACGGGGCCGCGTCCAAGGCCGGGCTGAACCGCTCGATCGCTGATGCCGGATGGGGGTGTTCCTGACGATCCTGAACGCCAAGGCTGAAAGCGCCGGACGGGAAGTGATCGCTGTGGACCCCCGCAACACCTCGCGGCGATGCCCCGGATGCGGGCACACCGCCAAGGAGAACCGGCCCACACAGGAGAAGTTCCACTGCGTCGCATGCGGCCACACCGCGTACGCCGACACAGTAGGCGCCCTGAACGTTCTACGGGCCGGGCTGGTCCATCGAAACGCCAACCCGGCGTAACGAGAAGCCCCCTCGTTCACGAGGGGGAGGAGTCACGGGTACGCTTGATGGCCATGCGCAAGCGCGGCGGCCTGCTTCACTTGACGGGCGGGGACTGGAAACGGAACTCGCAGTCAGTCCCCGTTCACGGAGACTGACTGCACCCTCGTCCCGTTCTGACCGTCCGTTCCGGAACCCTGGACGTCAGTGCCCGGCGGTGGACGGACCCGTGGCGTCCTCGATGAGGTCGTCAAGGTTGAGCTCGAACAATCCGCCCTGCCGTCCGCTGAGTCCGGAGATCAGCTTGACGAAGTCGACCTCCGCGTCGTTCTTCTTGTCGGGGTCGATCATGTCCTGGGCCATGTTGAAATAGAAGCCCTTGGTCTTCGAGCGGTCGTAGAAGCTCTCCACGAACCTGCGGATGTCGTGGAAGAAGTCCTGGTACGCGGTGGAGTACCGGTCGAGCGCCTTCTCCTCGATTTCCGGGTGCCGGAGTATCTGGTCGACGACCTTCGACAGCGTGCTGGCCGCCAGGGTCGCGAGCGCGACACCGGTCGAGAACAGCGGGTCCACAAAGGCGGCGGCGTCGCCGACCAGAACCCAGCCGTTTCCGTGGAAGCGCTCATTGGTGTACGACCAGTCGCGCGCGGAGCGGTAACCCGCGGCCTGGGTCGCGTCCTTGAGAAGGTCCTTGAGCTTGGTGGTGTGTGCGATCTCGGACTCGAAGAGGGCCTCGAGGGACTTGTCGGACGCGCTCGCGAGCTCCGAACGCGTCACATAACCGACGCTGAAGACGCCCTTGTCGATCGGAATACCCCAGAACCAGCCGTCCCGGGTTCCCTCGATGAGGATGTTGCTCCACTCGTCGCCCGGGAGGCGGTGGCAGTTGTCGAAGTACGTCCACACCGCGACGTTGCGCAGCTGCTCGTTCCAGTTGACCTCGGAGTACTTCCGGCCGAGCACGCGGGCCTGCCCGGAGGCGTCGACGACCAGGGAGGCCCTGGCCTCGTGGATTTCGTTGAGGCCGCGCAGGGCGTAGCGGACGCCGACGACGCGGCCGTCCTCCTCGATGGACTCCTTCACCGTCGCGTCCTCCACGACGAAGGCACCCAGCTCGCGGGCCCGGTCCAGAATCAGCGCGTCCAGGTCGGCACGGCGCGTGTGAAAGGCGTAGGGGATACGACCGCCCGTGGTGAACGAGAAATTCCACGGGACCTCGTTGTTGCCCCAGACCAGAGTGCCACCATATTTGCGCTCGAACCCCTTGGCCTCCATGCGCTCCTTCAGGCCGAGTTCCTCCATGGGCACCATGACGCCAGGGATGAGTGATTCCCCGACGTGATACCGGGGGAATCTCTCACGGTCGAGCACGAGAACACGGTGTCCGCGCTTGGCGAGAAGCGCTGCGGTGGTCGCACCGGCGGGTCCGCCGCCGATGACGATAACGTCGAAATCGCCAGAAAACCCGAAGAGAGTGGACGACATGCGAGACCTTCCCCAGTTCCGATCCGGCCGCACTCGCGAGTCGCGTGAAGACTTCTTCAGCTCCCGCGGAGCGTGTTCACAGACCAGAGTGCAGGGATCAATCAGTCGGTGTCTTCGCCCAGATTGCTCAGCGGGGAACCCGCCGAGACAGGTCGGGATCCCAAGCCGTCGCACGTCGCTGAGGTGAGGTCCTTGAACAGCTTCCCGGGCTCGCCCAAGCCCTGGAGAAACAGGACTTCGAGGCGCTGGCAGACAAGTGCGATCTCTCGGTTTGGTGTCGGTGGTGGTGAGAGTCGGTGGTGTGGTGTTTCGGTGCTGGTCAGTGGGGATGTGAGCTGCTGTTGGTTTGCTGTCTGAAGCGAGTGGTGGCGTGCGGGCACCGCTACATCATCTGGCGGAACAAGCACACCGCCGATATTCGCTTGCGCACCCTCGTCACGCGGGTCAACGTCGCTTGACACCCGACGAAGGCAGAGAAGATGACCATGCAGACCCAGCACGTCGACCACGAACTCATCCAGGCCGCGGCTCACGTGGCTCGCACTCGCTGCCGGGGCGACAACCACACCATGGCAGCCGCAGCCCGCGCCCAGGACGGCCGGATCGTCACCGCGGTGAACGCCTTCCACTTCACGGGAGGCCCCTGCGCTGAGCTGGTACTCATCGGCGCGGCAGCCGCACAGGGTGCCTACGAGTTGCACACAATCGTCGCCGTGGGCGACCGCGACCGAGGTGTTGTTCCCCCGTGCGGCCGGTGCCGTCAGGTCCTTCTTGACTACTTCCCCGCCCTCAAGGTCATCGTCGGCGAAGACGACCGCATCCGAACCGTCCTTATCACCGACTTGCTGCCCGAAAGCTACATCTGGGCCGACCACCAACTCGAGGCCGAGTAAACCGCTCCACTCAGCATGGGCTGATACCGGCAGCCGACAACAGGCATCATGCACCTGACGATCGCGATCGTTCGCAGCGGCCCTCCGGTCCCGTCTCCCGCCGCACACCCCGCCCCGGCCACTATGAAGCGTGGGCCAGCAGTGAAGGTAGCTGGGAGCGACGCCACGCTGGTGGCCTGCCATTCGGAGAGGGAACAGGCCGCCGCGTCCGCCGATATGGCAAACGCACGTTCGCCTGCGTCACGCCGCGGTGAACCATGCCTCAGCGAGCGAAGGCAGCGTTCCTTCGGCGGGTACGTGCAATTCCCGCATGTACCAGGGGAGGTTGCTGTAGACGTGTAGCAACGTGTACGCGAGCAGTTCGGTCGGTTCGAAGATGTGGCCATACGACTTGGCGAGCCGGGCCAGCAGTTCCGGATCACCTCGGGTGACGAACAAGCCGACACCAACGAAGTCGTATGCGCGGTCACCGATCATGGCCGGTTCGAAGTCAAAGAGTCCGGTCAGGCGCCACCCGTCGGGATCAACGAGGAAGTGCTGCTGCATGACCTCGGTGTGCAGCAGGGAACGGTGTGGGGCGCGTGACAGGGGGACCGAGGCGAGGAACTCCGGGATCTGCTCCAGCCAGCCGGCCGGCAGTCCGTGTGCGCGCTGCTGTTCCACGGTGCCTTCACGCCGGCGGTCCAGGAAGGCGCCCCAGTCTCCAGGACCGAGGACGTCCTCGAGGGGACCGGGATCAAGAGAGTGAAGAACTGCGAGGGCCTCTCCGATCTCGGCGACGAGCCGTTCACGGTGGGCCTGCGGTATGCGGTCCCAGGCGTGGGCCAGGTTTTCGCCGCGGAGCCGGGACATCAGGACGAACTGCCAACCGTTCTCGTACGGGCCGAACTCGCGCACCTGCGGCGTCGTTATTGGTAGCCGCCCCTGGAGATAGGACAGAACACGGCCTTCAGCGACGCCGTCCTGTGCAGCGGCTCCGGGGAATAGCTTGAGGACATGCTCGTCGCCCACCGCGTATACCGGCTGCGACCCGTCCGGGAAGCGAGTCAGCGGTGCGTCGGCAAGACCGACGCGTGCACAAAGGGCCTCCACTCCAGGCCGCATCACCGTCTCGTCAGGAACGACCGCATCCCACTGTTCGTCTGTTTCCACCGGAGGCAGCATGATCAAGACCGTAAGCCGCCCTTTGCCAGTAGGCAACGGAGTTTCGCGGCCCTCACGCCCGAGACCGTTCGACCGGGCTCGTGACCTGTCGGACAGGACCTAGCCTCGCGGTTTCGGTTGGGGCGGGGTCAGTTGGTGGCCAGTAATGCGAAAGAGCCTTCTGGGCTGCAATGCCGGTGACTTACCGCGTTTCCGCAGTTCAGGTGCTTGCCGGTGGTGGATTCGGAGCGAAATATCCCCGGGCAGTGTTGCGGGGTTCGTCACTTCTCGTGATGTACCTGCGAAGGCCGGGACGCGGCAACGGAGCACGCTGCAGCCACGATGTGACACCGCCCGCAGCGAGAGCACCGACCTGGCGTGAAGCCGGTGGACGAGGAACCACGGACACGCTGCTGATCCTGACGGACGCGGGCAACCTCGTCGGTCTGTCTGGCCTTGTGCCGGGCCGCTTCACCGGCCCGCGGTGAGGGTGTCCAGGAGGGCGGCGGTGAACTCCTTGGGTTTGTCGATGTGTACGGCGTGGCCGGCGTCGGGGATGGCAGTTTCGCGGACGTGTCCGCCCGCGGCGGCGTAGTGATCGAGTGCGTGGCGGGTCTGGGCGAGCATCGGTTGGGCAGGGCAGTGGTAGGCGCCGGGCCAGCCGGGTACGGCGCCGAGTGCACCGAGGTGGGCGAGGTCGAAGAGCGAGGTGTCGGAGACGATGAGATCGTCGGTGCCGCGGATCCAGCCGATGGGCGGTTTGAGGTCGATCCGGTGCAGGTCGTCAATACGGAAGTGGGTGGGGGCCATGGCGTTGAGGACACCTCGGGGGCCGGGGGCGGTGCCGGGCCAATGGTCGCTGGGACGGGTGTCGCCGGGGTAGTGGTCTTCTCCGGTGCGGGTGGAGAGCATGGCGTCGACGAAGGCGTCCTCGAGTGCGGGGCGCAGCGGCGGTCTTACATAGCTGGAGGCAAGGACAGCGCGGGGGGACAGTGGTGAGTCCTCGCTGCGGTCGCCTTCGGTGAGGCGCCGGACGAATTCGGGGTTGACGGTGCCGGCGCCGGAGCCGGCGCCGTCGTGGTGGTTGAGTCGGCCGTCGGGGCCGTGGGTGCCGCCGAAGCCGTAGGGGGAGACGGGGTTGACGAGGGTGAGGCTGCGGACGGCGGTGGGGTGATCGCGGAGGTGCTGGAGGGCGATGCCGCCGCCCATGCTCCAGCCGACGAGGTGGACGCGGTCGAGGGCGAGGGTGTCGCGTAGGGCGGTGAGGTCGTCGCTGTAGTCCCGGAGGCCGTGGGTGGCGTCGATGGGAAGGGGGTCGGTGCCGCCGAAGCCGCGGAGGTCGACGGCGAGGGGGCGGTAGGCCTGGGGCAGGTCGAGCATGGCCTGCTGCCAGAAGGTGGCGGCGGAGACGTTGCCGTGGACGAAGAGGACGGGTTCGCCGGTCCGGTCGGGGAGTTCGAGGAGGTTGAGGGTGAGCCGGGGGGTGGTGATGAGTCGAGCGTGGATGCCGGGGAGGAGTGCGGGTGCGGTCATGGTCCGTCCTTGGGAGTGGCAGGTCAGCCGAGCCAGGCGGCGATCTGGGCGCAGGCGGAGGAGTTCCAGCCAAGTTGGAGGTGGTTGGCGGTGGCGATGAGGGAGTTGCCGGCAACGTTGGCGATGCCGGTGCGGTCGAGGGCACTGTTGACGAAGACCACGCCGTCGCTGGGGCCGCGGTTCTCGTTGTAGATGCCGAGGACGTTGGGGGATCCGCCGGCGAGGAGGTAGGTGGCGACGGTGCCGGGGATGCCTGCCTTGTGGAGGGGGGTGATCAGGGAGCCGGCGTCGATGGCGGTCTGGATGCCACTGCCGGAGGTGTAGACGCCCTGGCCACCGTGGTAGGTGGTGTACCAGTCTTGTTGGGTCATGTCGATGCCGTAGGCGGTGTCCCAGCGGGCGAGCATCTGGCGCTGTCCGGGATAGGCGTCGTAGCCGCTGGTGGGAGCGAAGGCGAATTCGGGGTGTGCGGTGTAGGTGCCGTAGCAGGTCATGTAGAGGTGGGGCGAGGGGGCGTTGACGCTGCCGCCGCATTGGGGCCAGACGCTGAAGTCGTGGGCCCAGCCATGAGCGTAGGGGTAGTCGTAGCCGCCGTTGGGGCCGCCGAGAGTGATGAGGCGGCGTACGTCTCCGGCGTAGGGACGTCCCCAAGTGGGGTGCAGTGAGGAGACGTAGGCTCGGGTGGACATCTCCCCCTTGCTCCAGCCGACGAGGTCTACCTGGCTGACGCCGAGCCGGTCCTTGATGACGGCGATGGCGTCGCCGACCTGCTGGGCCTGCATCAGGTTGTCGCCCTGCTTATGGGCGAAGTTGATCGCGAAGACGCGGTAGCCGCGGTCGGCGAGGTACTGCATGAGTCCGGTGCTGGGGCAGGAGATGGTGCCGCAGCCGTAGCCACCGGCTTCGCCGGGGTTGGCCCAGGCGCGGTCGGCGTTGTCGTTGGCGCCGTGGACGAGGAGGACGGGGGTCGGGCGACTGCCTCTGTTCCAGCCGGGGGCGGAGTAGAGGAGAAAACGGCCGGAGTAGGGCTGCTTGACGCCGCTGAAGAAGGTGCGTCGCTGGCCGTCCTGGTCGCCACGGCCGTCCGGGGGGTACTGCTCGGAATGAAAACCGCTGGTGGTGTCGAGGTAGCGGTCGACGCGGTCCCAGCCGTTGGCAACGGTGGTGTAGGTGGCTTCGAGGGTGAGATAGGTGGGTGGGGCGGCGTGGGCCGGTGTGGTGGCTGCTCCGAGGCTCAGCAGTGTGAGAAGCAGGCCGAGCAGGGTGCTCGTTATTCTGCGCATCGCGGCTCTCCCGTCCGGGGCGGGCTCGGTGGTCCAGGTCCGCCACGGTAGGGCGGTGCGGGAGACCTCCCCCATGGGGCGGACGGCCATAGATGCGGGTCGGGGGGTGTGCGGTGTCGCCATGCGCTGAGGGACGCGTGGGCTCCCCGGAGAGGGGTTCGGTGATGCGGGGGGCATTTCCGAAGGGTTCACAACTGCTGAGCAAGCACATCGTTTTGGCGAACATGGGCACGATGGGGTGAACGGTTTCACAAGCTGCGGGTATGTCCTGCGGGGTGTGCGTAACGTATTCGGTGCGATCTGGGACGCCGGGTGTGGCGTCAGCAGTCGGGGCCCCCGTGTCACCAGCGAGATGGTTCGGGGCCTCCCCGTCGCCTCTGGCCACACCCATATGGCCAGGTCGTAGGGATTCCGCCCGCCCGGGACGGACCGCATACGGGATATGCGTCGCCGACCGGGACGCGAAAGCGGAGTACCAGTGCGCCCAAGACCGTTCGGGGCGTGCCGGTGAGCCAGGACTCACTCCTGCTCACTGCCCAGGAACGGTGGGGCTGTCCACGCCGACGCGGTGGACGCGGACGAGGTTTCCGGAACCGGCGAAGCCCGGTGGGGAGCCCGACGGTGATGACGACGACGTAGCCCCTGCGGCAGCGGCCGATCAGCGCGAGGCCGCTGCCTGGCTCTACCCGCTCGCGGACTGCCCCTCTCGGAGGGCGTTTTGAGGGTATTTGGCAAGCGGTGCTCGGCCCTGGCGGAGGTTCGTCGACGACCACTTTCACGATGCTGTACCAGGCAGCGCTAGGCGATACTCGTCCCGTGGAGTGGTTCGAGCAGTCTCAGGCGTGGTCGGGCCGTTTCTACGAGGCCGCGCCTACGGCCTTCTTCGCCGGGGTCTTGCTCTGGTAGGGGCAGGCGAGCTGGTGCAGGATCTCCTGCGCAAGCAGATCCTCGGGCCCCTTCAGCGCGTCCGCTAGCTTCTGGTCAACGGGGAACACCATCTCCGCCGCGACGTTGTCCTGCACGATCCGGGCCAAGTTGTCGAGGGCGACGAAGACCGGGTCGGCGGGCAGCTGGGCCGTCGGCAGGTCGATCAGGTGCGAGTCCGCCTTCGCGGGGTCCATGAACTGCTTGACGATAATCGAGTTCTGGTTCAGGGCGGACGTCGTCCAGATCGACAGAACGACGACGTACAGACCGGGCCAGTCCTCCTTGCCGACCTTGCCCCGCCACCGCTTCATGAGATCTTCCACGCCGTCGATCTGCGCCTGGGTCGCATACCTCACGTTGGTACCGATAGCGTCGTTCAGGCCGCCCGTGAAGTTCTCGAACGACTTCATGTCAAAGGAGCCGCGCTGCATGGACTCGTTGATGAACCTGAGCGCGACGTCGAGGATCTGCGTGCTCGACGCTTCCAGCTCCTGCGGCATGTGCGCGTTGTCGAGCTGCTGTCGGGCGGTGGTCAAGGTGGTACCGAAAGCCTGAAGTGGGCTGACCCAGTCGTTCGTTCCGGGCCCCTTGAACGCCACCATGTCCACGTCGTGCTGGTCGAGACAGGCGGAGCTGGGGAGGTTCGGGATCTGGCGGCTCAGGTACGGCGCGATGACCGAGTAGATGCCCAGCGGAGCGTGGGCGATCGACTTGGCCAGCTCGAAGATTTCGGAGACAGGGTGCAACGACTCCTGCTCTCCGTTGTGGATGAGGGTGTACAGGCCACCCCGGTCGTCATTCTGAACGACGATGACCGGGCTGAGATGCTTGATCAACTCGGCCCGGAGCGCGTCGTAATTCTTCTGGGTGTCGGTATCGACCGCGAAGATTGCGTTGCGGGCCTGGAGTTCCAGGGCCGCCGAGTCCGGTCCCGGATCGCCCTCGTCTGCAGATGCGGCCTGAGTGCCGCCGAGAAACGCCATGGCACCGACTGCGGTAGCGGCGCCGAGGAATTTCCTACGCGTGCTCACTTTCCGTCTTCTCCCCGTTCGAGCTTCGATCATTCACTTGCACGAGGTTCGTGATCACAACCCCGGATTTACGCAGTCCGCACATGCCTGCGACAGCCCCGGAGCCACGAACTCACCCGTACGGTCCAGCGACTTCATCGCCGAAACGACACTGCTTACGCCGACCGCGGCACCGACGCCCTCATACGCGCCCGGGACCATCCCGAGCTCGGCGGCCCGTACGCCCTGCGCAGGGCCGCTCCCGCCCACTTCACCCTCGGCCCCCGCCGGGACATCCTCACCGACCGGCAGATGACCCCCCGGACGGCGGGCTATCGCTACGACCACGAGACCTGGACCCACTTTCCCGCTGAACGGACATTGACAAGGTCGAATCCGCCCTCGTGCCGGACAGCATGGTGAGTGCCCTCCGAGGCCGAACTGCGGACGAACCCGACCCATCCGTCGATGGTCGCCTTCCGAAGGAGTCACTCCACGGCTTCCATCACCACCCCGAACTCGTCCTCGTGAACACAGGTGCGAAAGGTGAGCGCCCACGGAACGCTGCCGTCAGGATCCGCCCTATCGACGGCACGGACCAGCAATGCGGTGTCCGCCCCAGCAAGCGAATGGCTCGCCGCACCTCCGCTCGCGCTGCGCCGGGTGGGCGGCCGGTCTGTGCCGCGGGGGTCTGGCGGCCCGCTCGGGTGCGGGTCGTGCTGCCGATCTCCTCGACGAGGGGCAGCAGCCGATGCGGGACCCGTTCGCGCAGGGCCACCTCGGTGCGGGTGCGGACCACGGCCGGGAGCCGGATCACCTGTCGCGCACGCCGGTGCCCGGCTGCTCCAGCAGCAGCCGCAGGATGCGGGTGTCGAGCTCGTCGACGGCCATGGTCCGGTGGCCTCCTCCGGGACAGGGGTGATCACTGGGGACTGTACGGGTCACGAGGCCCGGCTCTCACTCAGGCTCTTGCACTTTTGTGACGACCGTCGAATAATCGACGCATGCTCTGGCGTGATGGTGTCGTCCTCTGTCGGCTGCCGCGTCCGGCACGCCATGCGCCGCCCTCTCCCGAAAGGCCCCTCGATGGCTGTTCCCGACACCGCTGTGTCCTCACCGAGCGCCCTGGCGCGAAAGGCTCGCGCCTTGGACGAGGCGGACCCGCTGCGGTCCTTTCGTGACCGCTTCATCGCTCCCGGGGGCTCCGACCTGGTCGCCTACCTGGACGGAAACTCGCTCGGCCGCCCCGCCCGCGCCGCCGCCGAGCAGATGCAGCGCTTCATCACCGAGCAGTGGGCCGGGCGCCTGATCCGCGGCTGGACGGACGGTTGGCTCGACTGGCCGCAGACCGTCGGCGACCGCCTGGCCGCCGCAGCGCTGGGCGCCGCGCCCGGTCAGACGGTCGTCGCGGATTCGACGACCGTCATGCTCTACAAGTTGGCGCGGGCAGCGCTGATGGCCCGCCCTGGCCGCCGCGAGATCGTCCTGGACACCGACAACTTCCCGACCGACCGCTATGTCCTCGAAGGCATAGCCGCGGAGCTCGGCCTTGCCCTGCGGTGGATCGAGACCGATCCGACGGGCGGCATCACCGAGGAGCAGGTCTCGGAGGCGGTCGGAGCGGACACCGCCCTCGTGGTCTTCAGCCATGTGGCCTACCGGTCCGGGTATCTGGCCGACGCCGCCGCGATCACCCGGACCGCACACGCCGCGGGCGCCCTGGCCCTGTGGGACCTCAGCCACTCCGTGGGCTCCGTCCCGCTCCAGCTGGACGCGTGGGGCGTCGATTTCGCCGTCGGCTGCACGTACAAGTACCTGGGCGCCGGTCCGGGCGCGCCCGCGTTCGGGTATGTCAGCCGCCGGCACCACGGAAGCACGCAGCAGCCCGTGTGGGGCTGGATGGGGCGCAAGGACGCGTTCGAGATGGGCCCGGGGTTCGAACCGGCGGAGGGGATCCGGTCGGTGCTCAGCGGCACCCCGCCCATCCTCGCCATGCTGCCGCTGCTGACCGGTCTGGAGATGCTGGAGGAGGTCGGCATCGAGGCCATCCGCGCCAAGTCCGTGCTAATGACCGAGTATGCCCTGGAGCTCGCCGACGCCTGGCTCGTCGACCAGGGCGTCACGGTGTCCTCGCCCCGGGATGCGGACCGGCGGGGCGGCCACATCACCCTGAGCCGGCCCGACTTCCGTGAACTGACCGGGCAGTTGTGGAAGCAGGGGGTGGTGCCCGACTTCCGGGCGCCCGACGGCATCCGGATCGGGCTGGCGCCACTGAGCACGTCCTTCGCCGAGGTGCACCGGGGCATGGCCGTCCTGGCGGAGCTGGCCGGAGCCACGGGCATCGGAGACGCCGAATGACCGCCCCGGCCGATGGGTCCGCCGAGGACGAGCGCGAACTGTCACGGTCTCTGACCCACCGGCACATCACGATGATCGGACTCGGCTCGGCCCTGGGCACCGGCCTGTTCCTGGGATCCGGCTCCGCCATCGCCACGGCGGGCCCGGCCGTGATCCTCTCGTACGCCGCCGGAGCGGCCCTCGTCGGGATCATCGGCCTGGTCCTCGGGGAGATGACGATCGCCCACCCCGTCCGGGGCGCCTTCGGTTCCATCGCCCAGCGCTATCTCGGGCCGTGGGCGGGCTTCCTGACCCGCTGGCTGTACTGGGAGGGGGCCGTCGTCGCGGTCGGTGGTGAAGTCGTGGCCGCCGCCGTCTACATACGCTTCTGGTGGCCGAACGTGCCGCTGCTCGCGGCGGTGCTCGCCGTCGCGGCCGTCGTCCTGGGTGTGAACCTCATCAGCGTGAGGTCGTTCGGCGTCGCGGAGTTCTGGTTCTCCACGATCAAGGTCACCGCACTCATCGTGTTCATCGCGTCGGGTGTCCTGCTGGTCTTCTTCGGCATGCCGCACACCCCGGCCGTGGGTCTCGGGAACCTGACGCGGGACGGGGGCTTCTTCCCTGCGGGCGGCAGCGCTGTGTGGGTCGCCATGGCCGTGGTCATGTTCGCCTTCGCCGGATTCGAGACCACATTCATCTCGGCGGCGGAGACCTCGGACCCCGGCCGGTCCATCCGGACGGCCATGCGCTCGCTGGTCTGGCGGCTCGGACTCTTCTACGTGGTGGCGATCTCCCTGGTGGTCACGCTGCTGCCGTGGCGGGAGTCCGCCGGGGGCGACGGCAGCGTCCAGGCCAGTCCCTTCGTCCGGGTGTTCGCCGACATGGGGATACCCGCGGCCGCCTCGCTCACCAACGCGGTGGTCCTGATCGCGGCGATCTCAGCCGCCAATGCCAATCTCTACGGCGCCAGTCGCCTGCTGCACTCCCTGGGGCACGACCGGCTTGCCCCGGCCGCGCTGGGCCGGCTCAACCGGCGGGGTGTCCCGGTCTTCGCCCTCATCGGATCGGCCTGCGGGATCGCCGTGGCCGCCGGGCTGGCCGCCTACGGCGTCAGCAACGTCCTGAGCGTGCTCGTGTCGATCGCGATCTTCGCGATTCTTCTCGTCTGGCTGCTGATCCTCGCCTCGTATCTCGCCTTCACGCGCGGACGCGGGCACGCGTCGGCGGACGGGCGCGGAGGCCGGGTGCCCGGCGGCCGTCGCACCGCCTGGGCCGGCATCGCAGGGGTGCTGGCGGTCATGGCAACGGCGGCTGTCGTCCCGGCGATGCGTCAGGCTGCGGTCATCGGCCTGGGCTTCACGCTGGTGCTCCTGGCCGTCTACGCCGTGGTGATCCGGCGGCGCACCGCACCGTCAGCCGTCGAGGAAGAACCCGTCACCGTGTGACCTTCGCGGTCCCGCCGACTGTCCGGGACGGGGCGGTCAGCGGGACCGCACCCGTTCCACATGGCGGCGGGCCGGTCCGGCCAGCCGGGCGTGCAACTCGTCGAATACTTCCGACGCTTCGGTGCCGCTCCACTTGGCGGGCAGCAGTTCCCGGGCCACGCCGGGATCGAGGTAGACCAGCCGGCGCCAGTCGGTGAGCACCCTGATGTGGGCCGTGAAGGCCTCGGCGTCCGTCGCCGGGCCGCCCTGGGCCAGGAGTTCGGTCACCGGGCGGTGGACGGCGAGGAACTGGAGGTAGAGGTCCTGCAGCCGCTCGGTGTCCCACCAGCGGCGCACCTTCGTGGGCAGGTCCGGGGTCACGGCGAGGTAGTCGGCCCGGAAGAGGTCCGCGTAGGACCGCAGTTCCAGCCGGGCGAGCACGTCCTCCACCTCGTCGTGGACATGACCGGGTGCGATCCACACGCCGGGGGAGGCGGCGCCGAAGCCGAGCCGGGTGAGCTGGGTGCGCAGGGTGTGCCGCTTGGCCCGCTCGGACTCCGGCACCGAGAACACCACCAGCACCCAGCCCTCGTCCAAGGTGGCCCGCCGGGCCGAGAAGATGCGCTGATCGCCGTCGCGCAGCATGCGCCGCGCCTGGTCGGAGAGCCGGTATCCGGCGGCTGCGGCCATCGCTTCGGACTCGAGCATCCCCGCGCGCTTGAGACGTGACACGGAGGAGCGCACGGCGGACTCGTCGACACCGAGGTCGGCCAGCAGGTGGACCAGGGAGGCCACCGACATCCAGCCGTCCGTGGCGCGTGAGTACAGTCCGTAGATCGTCACGATCAACTGCCGGGGTGGAATCTGCCCCGCCGGTCCCCAGTCCCCATCGGACTCATGTCCGCTCGCTGTCGCCATGACGTCATCCTAGGACACCGTCACACCGCTGGGACTTCCGTCACGAGAGCGGCATGGGCGGGCGGCGCACCCGTGGTGAGCCGTCCGCCCAGGGAGCGATCAGGACTGGGCCGCACCGTCGCCCGGCGCCGATGTCCGGGACGTCCAGGGGCCGGTGAGAGGAGCGTCGCCGGACGGTTCCTCGGTGCGTACGAGAGGCTGCTGGGGCGTGGTGTCGTGGTGCAGCCGGAAGACGTCGAAGCGGTTGTAGTGGCCGACGATGTCGTGCATCTGCTTGGGCTGGATGCAGCGGGCCAGGTCGATCTCGGCGTACACGATGCCTTCCTCGTCCACGAGCGGTTCGGTGACCGGACGGCCGTCGGGGCCGAAGACGCCGGACAGGGCGCTGCGGGGGCGTCGCATTGCCTGGGCGATCTCCGGGTCGTGGCCGGCCGCGACCTCGACCATCTCCTCGGTGATCGTCGAGCAGGCCACGATCGAGAAGAGCTTGCCCTCGAAGGAGTGGGCCGCGGTGCGGATGGCGATGGCCTCGGACATGTCGTAGTCGGCGGGTGCGACCGGCAGCGAGATGTAGTTGGAGACGTGGATGAGTTCGCCCTGGGCGAGGAGCGAGAAGCGGGCGAGGGTGTTGGTGTTCTCGCCGCAGGCCAGCACGCCGAGCGGGCCGAGGGGCGTGTGGTGCACCCGCACCGAACTCCCGTCGCCGCCCGTCCAGGTGAGCTTCTCCGCCCAGGTGGGGACGAGCTTGCGGTGAACGCCCAGAAGCGCGCCGTCCGGGCCGATGACGAGCACGCTGTTGTAGAGCACACCCAGGCTGTGGGCCCCGCGCTCGTTCACGCCGATGACGACCGTGGTGCCCGTCGCCGCAGCGGCGGCACGCAGGGTGTCCACGTGGGGGCCGGGTACGTCGATCGCCGAGCGGTAGAGCCTCTCGTACCAGGGGGAGCCCTGGACCGGGTTCATGGTCCAGTTCCAGTAGGGGTAGCCGGGGACGAAGACCTCGGGGAAGGCGATGAGCCGGGCGCCGTGGCCGGCGGCCTCGTGGATGAGCGCGACGGCCTTGTCGACGGTCGCGGTGGCATCGAGGTAGACGGGGGCCGTCTGGACGGCCGCCGCGGTGAAGCGGGGGAAGTCCTCCAGGTGTCGCATGCTCAGACGATCCTTTCCTGACGAGCCGGGCGCCAGCGGTGGTGGATGTCGGGCATGGCGGCCGGGCGCAGGGTCAGCGCCGGGCGTTGCCTGCTGCCGTCCGGGGGCGGGGTGCTGCCCGCGCGAAGGACCCGGGGCCAGTAGGCGGCCGGGCCCCGGTGACCGAGTGCGGCGGCCGCGTGCAGCGTCCACGCCGGGTCGCGGAGCTGGGCACGGCCGAGCGCCACCAGGTCCGAACGACCCGCGAGAATCGTGGAGTTGGCGTCGTCATACGTGGAGTAGCCGCCGACCGCGATCACCGGCACCCCGGCCTGGGCGCGCAGGCGGGCCGCGAACGGCGTCTGGTACGTACGCCCGTACGCGGGACGCTCCCAGGGCACGACCTCGCCGGTGGAGACGTCGATCGCGTCCGCGCCCCGGGCATGCAGGGCGGCCGCGACGGCGACCGAGTCCTCGATCGTCGTGCCGCCCTCGGCCCAGTCGACGGCGGAGATCCGCACGATCAGCGGCTTGTGGGCCGGCCATGCGGCGCGCACCCGGTCCAGGACCCCCAGCGGGAAGCGGAGCCTGCCCGGCAGGTCGCCTCCGTAGGCATCCGTGCGGCGGTTGGTGAGCGGGGACAGGAAGGAGGAGAGCAGGAAGCCGTGGCCCGCCTGGAGTTCCAGCACGTCGAAGCCCGAAGCGTCGGCGCGCCGGGCCGCGTCCGCGAACTCCTCTGCGATCAAGCCGAGTTCGTCCTCTTCGAGCGCGTGCGGCGCGGGGTGGTCGCCCCAGGCCAGCGCCGAGGGCGCGACGGTGCGCCAGCCGCCCTCGGACAGGGAAGCACCCAGTGAGCCGCGCGTGGGGACGCTCGTCGCGCCCTTGCGCCCGCTGTGGCTGAGCTGGACGCCGACAGCGCTGCCGCTGTGCGCATGCACCAGGTCGGTGATCCGCCGCCAGCCGGGTATCTGTGCGTCGTCCCACAGCCCCGGGCAGAGCGGGGTCACTCGGCCCGCGGGGCTGACCGCCGTCATTCCGGCGAACACCAGGCCCGCCCCGCCGAAGGCCGCGCCGCCCAGGTGCACCAGCTCGGTGTCGCCGACCACGCCCTCACCGGTCGCCGTGTAGGTGGCGACGGGCGCGGCCACGACGCGATTACGCAGCTCCAGCGAGCCCAGCCGATACGGCTGGAACAGCGGGGGCGCCGCCCGCTCCCCGCCGAACCAGCGCTCCACCCCTGCCGCGTACTGCGGATCGCGGGCCCGCAGATTGTCGTGCGAGACCCGGCGGCTGCGGGTGAGCAGATTGAACGCGAACTGCTCCGGCTCCTGTCCGACCGCGTGCCGGATCGTCTCGAACCACTCCAGGCTGGCCTGCGCCGCGCGCTGCGTGGACTCGACGACGGGCCTGCGCCCGCGCTCGTACCGGTCGAGGGCCGCCGCCAGGTCGCCGGGCTCGGCCTCCAGGCTCGTGGCGAGCGCGAGCGCGTCCTCCATGGCCAGCTTGGTGCCGGAGCCGATGGAGAAGTGCGCGGTGTGCGCGGCGTCGCCGAGCAGCACGATGTTGCCGTGCCGCCAGGTGCGATTGTGCACCGTCGTGAACTGCAGCCACTTGGAGTTGTTGGTCAGCAGCCGGTACCCGTCGAGGTGGTCTGCCAGCAGTTCGGCGCAGCCCGCGACGCTCGCGTGGTCGCTCTCGCCGGGGCCGTACCGACGTGCTGCCGACCGGTCGAAGCCGGCCTTGCGCCAGGTGTCCTCCGGCATCTCGACGATGAAGGTGGACCGGTCGGTGCCGAATGGGTAGGCGTGCACCTGGAGCGGGCCGTGCTCGGACTCGGCGACGATGAAGGTGAACGCCTCCAGCGCCCGGTCGGTGGCGAGCCACATGTAGCGGCAGCCGTGCACGTCCAGCGAGGGCTGGAACACGTCGGCGTGCTTGGCACGGATCGCGGAGTTGACCCCGTCGGCGGCGATCACCAGGTCGTACGCGCGCGACAGCTCGTCGGCGGGCGGGGCCTGGGTACGAAAGCGCAGGTCGACGCCGAGTTCGGTGCAGCGCCGTTGCAGGATCTGCAGCAGCCGTTTGCGGGCGATGGCGGCGAAGCCGTGCCCCCCGGAGGTCTGCACGCTGCCCCGGTAGTGGATATCGATGTCGCTCCAGCGCGCGAACTCGGCCTCCATCCCGGCGAAGACGGCCGGGTCGGCGCCCGCGATGCCGTCGAGTGTCTCGTCGGAGAAGACGACGCCGAAGCCGAAGGTGTCATCCGGGGCGTTGCGCTCCCAGACGGTGATCTCGCGGGTCGGGTCGAGCTGCTGGGCGAGGGCGGCGAAGTACAGACCGGCAGGGCCCCCGCCGATGATCGCGATGCGCGTCATGCGATCGCCCCCGGGGCAGTCGCAGGTGCGCCCTCCCGCGTGTCCCGTTCGCCCTCCAGCGCGTCCCGCACGTCCTGCGGCCAGGGTGTGGCCGCGGGTGAGTCGGGCTCGGCATGGGCGACGACCAGCGTGCCGTCGGCGGCGACACCCTCACGGCCGCGCACCTCGAAGGCATAGGTGAGGGAGGTGCGCCCGAGTCCGACCACGCGCAGCCGGGTGGTCACGGTCTCGCCGAACCACAGCCGGGCACGGTAGTTGACCTCGTGGCGCACCCGCGGGGTGCGCCCGAACAGCCGGTCCAGGCCGTGGTGGCGCAGTAGCTCGGCCTCCGCGGCCTCCACCCAGCGCAGCACCGCGGAGTGGTGCTGATGGCCCGAGGCGTCGGTGTCGTACCACTCGACCCGACGCTCCACGGCCGCCTCGGAAGCCGTACGGGGTGTGGATCCGGGATCCGATGTGTCCATCGCTCTTCCTCCAGCCTCTTGACACCCCGGAAGCTATAGCGTGATGCTGACGACCGTCAAGATAACGGGATGACGGCGAGGCGAGGAGGCCGAGCGGACATGACGTACAGCGACGACGTACCGGGCCGGGCGCGAGTCAGCGACACTGCGGACCTGAGCGCGTACTACGAGCGGCTCGCCGAGCACGAAGCCGGAGCGCTATGGACCGTCGCCAACGAGATCGAGCCGTGGTACCCGCAGCCCAAGTCGGTCCCCGTGCACTGGTCGTACGAGCGCCTGCGCCCGCTGGTGCTGGAGTCGCTCGACCTGGTCAAGGCCGATGACGCAGGTCGCCGAGTCGTGATGCTGGTCAATCCCGGCCGCAAGGACGTCTCCGCCGCCGTCGGCATGCTCTACACCGGACTGCAGATCATGGGACCCGGCGAGTCCATGACCGCGCACCGCCACCAGGCCGCGGCGCTGCGCTTCGTCATCGAGGGGCAGGGCGCCTGGACGATCGTCGACGGACAGAAGCTCAAGGTCGGCCCGCGCGACTTCGCCATCACCCCGAACTGGGCCTGGCACGAGCACGGCAACGAAGGCGACGACGCCCCCGTCATCTGGCAGGACGGCCTGGACATCCCACTGGTCAACGCGCACGACGCGGGCTTCTACGAGGTACACCCGGACCTGCACCAGGAGCAGGGGAAGGTCGTGAACTCCTCGCTGCTCACCTACGGCGCCGGCGAGCTGCGCCCGTACGGCTTCGAGGACGGCTGGACCAAGCCCTACTCCCCGCTGTTCGCCTACCCCTGGGACCAGGCGTACCCGGCGCTGCTGAACGCCGCCGAGGCGAGCGACGGCTCCCCGTACGACGGGATCATCCTCGAATACAGCAACCCGCTCACCGGCGGTTCCGTGATGCCCACCATGGGCGCCCACCTCCAGCTGCTGCGCCCCTCGCAGGCCACCAAGGCGCACCGGCACACCGGCTCGGTCGTCTACAACGTCGCCAAGGGCCAGGGCCACTCGATCATCGCCGGGCAGCGCTTCGACTGGCGGGAGGGCGACATCTTCTGCGTCCCGTCCTGGGCCTGGCACGAACACGCCAACACCAGCAGCACCGACGACGCCGTCCTCTTCTCCTTCAACGACTTCCCGGTCATGCGCTCCCTCGCCTTCTGGCGCGAGGAGGCGCACACCGACAACGACGGCCACCAGCCCACCGCCTGAACCACCCCGGAACCGCGCACACCTCCAAGGAGTCCACATGCTGCTGGTCAGCTACACCCGTGACGGCGACGAGGCGCGCCGGCTGGGCATACAGCGCGACGACACCGTCATCGACATCGCCACGCTCACCGCCGAGTACCGCGCCGTCGTCCCCGGGCTCGGGGCAGCTCCCGCGACCGTGCTGGACCTCGTCCACGCAGCACCCGAAGCCGTCGCCGCCCTGACCGAACTGCTGACCCGTCCCGTGCCCGAAGCGGCGCGGCATCCGCTGGCCGAGGTCACGCTGAAGGCGCCCCTGCGTCCCGGCAAGATCGTCGGAGTCGGCCTCAACTACACCGAGCACGTCGCCGAGTCGGCCCGCACGCTCGACACCGACAAGGAACTGCCGCAGCGGCCCGTGCTGTTCAGCAAGCCCGCCACTGCCGTCACCGGACCCGGCGAGCCCATCTGGCACGACGGCGACCTCACCGCCCAGCTCGACTGGGAATGCGAGCTCGCCGTCGTCATCGGCAGGACCGCGAAGAGGGTGCGGCCCGAGGACGCGCTCGACCATGTCTTCGGCTACAGCATCGTCAACGACATCAGCGCCCGCGACCAGCGCCGCTCCGGGCAGTGGTTCTACTCCAAGGGCCAGGACTCCTACGCCCCCCTCGGCCCGGCCGTCCGCACCGCCGACGACGTACCGGACCCGCACGCCCTCGACCTGTCCCTGCGCGTCAACGGCGAGGTGAAGCAGAAGGGCAACACCCGCCACATGCTCTTCCGCATCCCCGAACTGATCGCCGACATCAGCGCCGGCATGACCCTCGAGCCGGGCGACGTCATCGCCACCGGCTCCCCGGCCGGAGTGGGCGCGAGCTTCACCCCGCAGCAGTTCCTCACCCCCGGCGATATCGTTGAGGCAACAGTCGAGTCGATCGGCACCCTGCGCAACCCGGTGGTGGACGCACGATGAGCGAACGCCCCAAGACCTTCCGCATCGGCCAGATCGTGCCGAGCTCCAACGTCACCATGGAGACCGAGATCCCGGCCCTCTTCCGGGCCCGGGAGACCGTCGCCCCAGAGCGGTTCACCTTCCACTCCAGCAGAATGCGGATGAAGCAGGTGCGCAAGGAGGAACTGGCGGCCATGGACGCCGACTCCACCCGCTGCGCCGCCGAGCTGTCGGACGCCCGTGTCGACGTGCTCGGCTACGCCTGCCTCGTCGCGATCATGAGCATGGGGCACGGCTACCACCGCACGTCCGAGCGGAAGCTGACCGCGGTGACCCGGGAGAACGGCGCTCCCGCGCCGGTCGTCACCAGCGCGGGCGCACTGGTCGGTGCGCTGCACACGATGGGCGCCCGCTCGATCACCCTCGTCGCCCCCTATCTGCGGCCGCTCACCGAGACCGTCGTCGACTACATCCGCAACGAGGGCATCGAGGTCGGCGACTGGACGGCACTGGAGATCCCCGACAACCTCCAGGTCGCCGCGCACGACCCGCGCGACCTGGTGCCCATCGTCCGCAAACTCGACCACGGCGACGCGGACGCGATCGTGCTCTCGGCGTGCGTGCAGATGCCGTCACTGGAGTCCATCGAGGTCGTCGAGCAGGAACTGGGCAAGCCTGTGCTGTCCGCCTCGATCGCCACCGCCCACCAGATGATGCGCGCCCTCGGCCTGCCTGCTTTTGCTCCCGGCGCAGGCCGGCTGCTGTCCGGCGCCTACGCCGACGCCCCCTTTCCAGCCGTCTGATTCACCACCCCACGCCGCATGTACGACACGGGCCCTCGCCGCTCCGGCCGTACGACACCGGGCCGTCGCCCACCCGCACGGCAGCGGCCCGCCCCTCAACCCGCGCTCCGGACACCGCCAGTCAGAAGGGGGCGCTGCCCATGCAGCTCTCGCCGTCCGCGCACCACGACACGTACTGCCGTGACCATCTGCCGCCCGCCGATCAGTGGCCGGAATTCCACTTCGACCTGCCCGAACTGCGCTACCCCGAGCGCCTGAACTGCGCCGAGGTCCTCCTCGACGAAACCATCCGCCGATTCGGCCCCGACCGCCCCTGCCTGCGCACGCCCACCGAGAACTGGACGTACGGCGAACTGCGGCGCCACACGGACCGGATCGCCCAGGTGCTCACCGACGACCTCGGTCTGGTGCCGGGCAACCGCGTACTGCTCCGCGGCCCCAACACCCCCTGGGTGGTGGCATGCTGGCTCGCGGTCGTCAAAGCGGGCGGGGTGGTCGTGACCACCGTTCCGCTGCTGCGCGCCGGCGAACTCACACCGCTCATCGAGCTGACCCGCCCCAGCCTCGCCCTGTGCGATCACCGTTACGCGGACGACCTGCGCACGGCGGCGGGCGACGGTCTGCCCGTCCTGTGCTTCGGCGCCGACGGCGATCCGGACGACCTCACCACCCGCGCCGCCACCAAGAGCGGCGGGTTCACCGCCGTCGACACCGCCGCCGACGACGTCGTCCTGCTCGGCCCCACCTCCGGCACCACAGGCAGGCCCAAGGCCACCATGCACTTCCACCGCGACGTCCTCGCCAGCGCCGACACCTTCTCGCTGCACGTCCTGCGGCCCACACCGGACGACGTGTTCACGGGCACCCCGCCGCTCGGCTTCACCTTCGGGCTCGGCGGACTGATCGTTTTCCCGCTGCGTGCCGGTGCCTCGACGCTCCTGCTGGAGCGGGCCACACCCGGCGAACTCGCCGACGCGGTCGCCGAGCACGGTGCCACCGTCCTGTTCACCGCCCCCACCGCGTACAAGGCGATCCTCGCCGCGGGCCGCGCGTACGCCCTGAAGGGCATACGACGTTGTGTGTCGGCCGGAGAGCACCTTCCGGTCACGGTGTGGGAGGAGTTCGAGCGGGCCACCGGCATCCGCATCATCGACGGCATCGGCGGCACCGAGATGCTGCACATCTTCATCTCCGCCGCTGACGAGGGCATCCGGCCCGGCGCCACCGGCCGCGCGGTCCCGGGCTTCCGCGCCGCGATCATGGACCTCGACGGCAACCCGCTCCCGGACGGCGCACCGGGCCGACTCGCCGTCCAGGGACCCACCGGCTGCCGCTACCTCGCCGACGACGACCGGCAGCGGGTCTTCGTCCAGCACGGCTGGAACATCACAGGCGACACCTACCTACGCGACGCCGACGGCTACTTCTGGTTCCAGGCCCGCAACGACGACATGATCATCTCCTCCGGGTACAACATCGCGGCGCCCGAGGTCGAGCAGGCGCTGCTCGCCCACCCCGATGTGGCCGAGACCGCGGTCGTCGGAGTACCGCACGCCGAGCGGGGCGCGATCGTCAAGGCGTTCGTCGTCCTGCGCGAAGGGGTGCCGAGCGACGACGCGAAGGCGACCGAACTCCAGACCTTCGTCAAGGACACGATCGCGCCTTACAAATACCCGCGAGCCGTCACCTTCCTGCCCGAGCTCCCGAAGACCCCCAACGGCAAGATCCAGCGGTACCGGCTGCGCAGCGGTCGGCAGGCCCCCTGACATCGAGTCCGCGACAGAGACGAAGACGGCTGATCTTCCGCGTCCAGCGCGACGTCCGCGCGGGTTGCGTCCAAGACAAGTGGTGATCTTCGCGATGGCTTCGAGGGCGTCTGCCTCCGCGACTCTGGACCGGATCCTGTGGAGCTTGCGTGCTTGGCGCCGGACCTGCCGCTGCTGCTGACCTCGATCAGTGCTTCGGTCACAGGCTCGCGAGCAGGTTGTCGAGGGGAGCAGGTACCCGCTCGGAGTCGAGGGCCTCGACCAGGAGGCGGCCGTAGCGGATCTTGCGGCCCTTCTTCGTGCCGAGGAAGCGCCGCATTTGTTGCTGCGGGGGCCGGCCCTGGTGTGCAGGTTGGCGCACGAAAGTCTGCCAGGCTTGGAGTTCGCCCTCAGCCTGGACGATCTCCTCAACCCGTGCCACGCCCAGCGCGCGGATGAGTTCGTCCTCCAGGTCCGTCACACACACGAAGAACCCTTGGCGCGGCGCACGGGCCCGCTCAAGAGCGCGGTCGTAGAAGCGCTGCTCGCCCTCATCGCACAGTCCGGCGAGGCGCAGACCCAACCCCGGCGGCCCGAGGAGGCTGGCGTAGCGGCCGACGCTCATCGCTCCACCCATGGGCATGACGCACACCCCCTCGGCGGGCAGGTCCCGACCATAGCGCGCGGCCAGCGTCTCAACGGCCGCGAGGTCGCTCAGCCCTTCCAACAACACCGCAGTCCGCACCCGCAGTCGCACGGCCAGCTCACTCGCCAGCCCACCGGGGCTGCCCGCCGCCCAGCTGGTGACCGCGTCCCGGAACGTTCGTATGTCAGCCATGGGGCGATTCTGCTCCTGCGCGGGCGGGCGCGGCACGGAGTTTTCGTCGGCCGCGCTCCGGGGGCTTCAAGTGAGGAGGAAGAGCGAAACTTCCAGCCCCGGCTCCTGCACTGCTTCCGGGCGATCCGGGGAAGCGTGCCCTTGCGGAGCATGCCGAGCAGGATCGGCTCGGCCTCCCGCTCGATCTCGAACACCTCGTAGGCCAGCCCCTCGAACCCGCTGCGGGCCAGCTCCTCGATCCGCGCGGCGTCCCGCTCGATCCGCGCCGCGCGTTCCCTGCTCAGCTCCGCGTCAACGGCCTCGGTGATCTCGACTTCCATCCCTGTTCTTCGGAGGGAATCCCCGTCTTCAGGCGGGGAGAGAATCCGATGTGCAGCAGCGCGGACTCCACCGCGGCTTGGGTGTCGTCGTGCTGTTCCTGGTTCTCGCCGTCGGCCTGTTCGGCGCCGACGATCCGGCCGTCCTTGTCTCGCCGAACGTGCACCTTGGGAGGGGGCGCAAGCTGAGTAGGCCCGGAGCGCGGTGCCGGGATTGCTCCCGGTCCGTTTCTCCGGACCTACTCAGCGGTGACGGATCGTGAGTATGGGGTATCTCTACCTTGCAGAGAGTGCGGCTGGTGCTCTGACCTCGATGCTTTGAAGCGGATGGCAGCGCATCGGGGGCGCTGAGCTTGTCGCGCCGGACTCTCACGGACAGACGCCGGGCCGATCGGTCGGCCCCAGGGAACGACCGCTGTGGTGCACGGACCTGCGGCTTCGTGATCGATGGCCTATTCGTCGCCGTCGTGACTTTCAGTCACCACCGGATGTGAGCCAGAGCCCAATCAACGGTGGATCTGCTGATCAAGGGAGAGACGCCAAGTGAGCGAGACGACGATCGAGCACGAGTCCGTCGAGGTGTCGGCCGGCGGTGCGATGCCGTCAGCTGTGTCGGACGAGCAGCTCGTCGCGATGCTGGTCGACCGGGCCCGCAGCGAGGGCCCGCAACTGACCGGTGAGGGTGGTTTGTTGCTGCAGTTGACCAAGCGGGTGCTGGAGTCCGCACATCCCGTCACGGCAACCGAAACGGCGAGGCTAGTCATCGGATGACTGGCGCCTCCTCTCTTGTCCGAATAGGAGTCAGCTGTTAACTTCCCCCACAAACAACCGAGGTGTAGACCTGTTGCTCCCTTGGGAGGAAGCCACATGGTACGTAGAGTTTCCGGGTGGGTGGCTGCCGTGACGGCAATCATCCTCGGGGCGTCCGTCCCGTCAGCTTTCGCAGACCCAACCACTGCCGGGTCTCCTCCGGGGGCCGGGTCGGCGGCACCCCGCGCGCAGACACTGCTCAAGGTGGACTTCGAGGGATCGTTCGAGGGAAAGTCGTACACCCCCGCAGGTGGCGAGATCGTTCGCGGCACACTGGCCCGGGACGGATCCGATGTCCGGGTTGACCGGGGCAAGGCGACGCTGCCCGGCGGAGCGTCCGGGCTGCGCTTCACCCCCGGTACGCCGCTCGCCGCCGACGGGCACATCACCGGCAATCTCGTCGCCGAGGCCGTGGTGAAGCGGAGCACCGATGTGCCGCGACTCGGCACGCTGCTGAGTCTGTTCGGCTCGCCTTACTTCCGCTACAAGGACGCCAACGACTTCGAGACAGAGTTCGGTATGTCCGCCGACGGTGCCGCCCCGGTACGCGGCCAGGGACTGGTGGTTCCGAAGACGCAGTTCCGGCACGTCGCGCTCGTCTACACCTCCGTGAGCGCGACGCGTTCGACGCTGCGGCTGTTCCTCGACGGCTGCGCGGTGGGTAAGGCGCTGGAGCTGGGGGCTCTCGCCCCGAGCCGCTCCGAGGCGGTGGGCTTCGGCCGCGACACCAACCCGTCGGCCGCGGACCGCGGCTTCGCGGGCGGACTGGACGGCATCGCGCTGTCCACCTTCGACGGCGAGTTCTCCAGCGCGGACTTCCGACTCGAAGCCCCCGCCCAGCGGCAGACGAAGGGCCCCGGGCAGGTCGTGACGCTTTCGCCGTGTGACACGGCCAAGGACATCGAAGCCAAGGCGGCCAACGTCGTCCCGAGCGAGCGGCAGAAGAAGTGGATGAACGACGAGCTCACCGCGTTCGTCCACTTCGGGATCAACACCTTCGCCGGAGCCGATGGCGTGGAGTGGGGATCAGGCGAGGTGCCACCATCGCAGTTCGCCCCGACCGACCTGGATGCGCGGCAGTGGGCGCGCGCCCTCAAGGACGCCGGTTTCAAAGTGGTGATCTTCACGGCGAAGCATCATGAGGGCTTCTCCATGTGGCCGTCGCGCTACACGGACTACTCGGTGAAGAACAGCCCGTATCAGGGCGGCAAGGGCGATGTGGTGCGTGAGTTCGTGGAGGCCGCACGCGCGGAGGGCCTGCGCGCCGCGCTCTATCTCTCGCCGGCGGACGTGCACCAGTACAAGGAGGGCGTCTACAACAACAACAGCGCCTGGAAGAAGACCACCATCCCGACACTGGTCCGTGACGACAACCGGGCCGAAAAGGTGGCCTCTGGCGAGCTGCCCACCTTCGACGTGGTGAGCAACGACTACAACCGCTATTACGAGAACCAGCTCTACGAGCTGCTCACCGAATACGGATCGGTTGACGAGGTATGGATGGACGGCGCGAACCCGGTCGAGATCGAGAACCCTGGTGCTCCCGTCTACGAACGGCACGACTACGCAACCTGGTACCGCATGGTCCGCGCACTCCAGCCCCAGGCCGTCATCCAGACCGGCCCCCAGTCGAAGGTTGAGTACTCTGGTCCCGACGCCCGCTGGGTCGGCAACGAGTCCGGCGTGGGCCGGGAGACCGAGTGGAGCGTGCTGCCGATGTACGGCGACGCCCACGCCAACGAGGTCGGCACCACGCCCTGCTGTAGTAAGGTGCTCGGCGCACGCGAGCAACTACCCTTCCACGACTACCTGCGCTGGCTCCCCGCCGAGACCGACGTTTCGATCCGGCCCGGCTGGTTCTACCACAGCAGTCAGGACAGCCAGATCAAGTCGCTCCCCGCGCTGCTCGGCATCTACAACAAGTCCGTCGGCCGCAACGGCGTGCTCCTGCTCAACGTACCGCCGGACCGGCGCGGGAAGTTCACCGACGGCGACGTGCGGCGGCTGCGCGAGTTCGGCGAGGCGATCCGTACGATCTTCGGCAAGGACCTCGCCACGGGCGCGACCGTCACCTCGGCCGACCCGAAGGAGACGACCGGCGAGCACCGCACTGCCACGGTCGTCGACGGCGACGCGTCGACGTACTGGACCCCGCGCTCGGGCAGTGTCCCGGCCGAGCTCGTGCTCGACCTCCCGGAGCCGCGCAGGTTCACCACCCTCTCGCTCCAGGAGAGCATGGACGTCGGCCAGCGCATCGAGAAGTTCGCCGTCGACGCCTGGCTGGACGGCGGCTGGACCGAGATCGGCACCGGGACCACCGTGGGCTACAAGCGGCTGCTCAACGTGGCTCCGACGACGACCGACAGGCTCCGGCTGCGCATCCTGGAATCCAGGCTCGCGCCGAGCGTCGCCGGCCTCGGCCTCTTCCTCGACCCGGCGGTCGGCGACCCCGGCATCGCCGTCCGCAAGCCGGCCCAGCAGTCCTCGACCGCGTACGACGGCACACCCGACCGCGCCGTCGACGGCAACACCGACGGCGTGTGGGGGAACGGCTCGGTCACGCACACCTCCGAGACCCAGTCCCAGCCGTGGTGGCAGGTCGACCTCGGCTCCAGCAAGTCGATCAACAAGATCGCGATCTGGAACCGTACGGACTGCTGCGGGCAGCGGCTCTCCAACTACTACGTGATCGTGTCGGACACGCCGTTGCCGGACTCCCTGGACGAGGCCCTGGCCGCGCCGGGCGTCTGGTCCTCGAAGCAGACGGCCCAGGCGGGCACTCCCACGGAGATCCCCGTGGGCCGGTCCGGTCGTTACGTGCGCGTGCAACTCACCGGCACGAGTGCGCTCTCGCTGGCCGAGGTGCAGGTGTTCTGACGCCTTGTGATGTGTTGTGACGTGCTCCGCCCCTCGCCGCCGCGCCGTGCGCCGTCGCCCTCGGCCTCGCCGGCCGCACCGCCTTCGTGACCGGAGCCGCCGGCCCGGCCGCTGTTACGCGGTTCTCCGCGAACTCCAGGCCCTCCTGGCCACCTGGACCGGCGCCTGCTCCATATGCGGCCAACCCGCACCAACCTCCGACCCCCACCATCGCACCTAACAAAGCCCTACTAGGAACGGGGTCTGACAGTCCAGCCCCACAGCGGCAAAAGCGCTGACAGTACGAGACCCCGGGCCATGACTCCCGGGGTTTCTCTGTGTACCGGTATGTCCGGCCGGGTTCAACGAGCCGCTGGTGCCGCTATCACGCCTACTCCACGCCCAGCTTCCCCAGCGCGTCCAGCTGCTCTCGGGCGAGCTTGTCTCGCCTCGTGCGGGTGTTCGATACCCATGTGTCCAGCTTCACGAGCACCGGCTCCGTCTCTCCGTCGGCCGCGATCTCCTCACCGTGCCCGCGCGGCACTGGGAGTCTTCGCTTCTGTGTCCGGGATGGTTCTCGGTTCGGTGTCCGGCCTCGGGCGCTGTAGGCCGGGCCGTCACGGTCGCCGGAGCGGGGCGCGGCCATGACCTTGACGAGCATCTCCCGGTGCGAGAGCAGCACGGTGAGCGACGGCCCGGCCGGCTCGTCGACGACCGGACGTGGAGGGGGAGTTCGGGGCGCGGAGAAAGTCATGGGGGCTCCTTGAGGAGGAGAGGTGAAGTGGGAAGGGAGAGGGGCGCCGGGGCCGGCCGGCGGCGGGGCCGGCCGGCGGCGGGGGATCCGTGTGCACGGCCCCGGTGCGGATCGGGGGAGAGCGGCGACCGCGTACAGAGCGGTCCCGGGGGCTTCCTGGCCGCCGACGGCTGCGGAAACGGGCCGCCGGCGGCCTTGGAGCGGCTCCGTCTCAGAACGGCCGGGCCAGCTCCTCGGCGAGGATCTGGATGGTCGCCGTGATCTGTTCCTCCGTGTGCTCGGAGGTGATGAAGAACCGCAGTCGGGCGAGGCGCTCCTCCACCGCCGGGTGCAGGATCGGGTTGGCGCTTATCCCGCGGTTGTAGAGGCGGTCGGCGAGGTGCAGCGCCTTCATGGAGTCGCCCGTGATGCACGGCACGATCGGGGTGCCTCCGCTGGTGCCGACCTCGACCCGGGCTTCGCTCGCGAGCCGCAGGAACAGCGCCGAATTGTCGTGCAGCCGGGTGACCCGCTCGGGCTCCTCGCGGATCAGTCGCAGCGCGGCCAGCGCGGCGGCGGTGCTGGCCGGTGGCAGGCCCGCGCTGAACACGAAGCCCGGCAGCGTGTACCGGAAGTGCTGGATCAGTTCGTGCCGTCCGGCCACGTAACCGCCGCAGCTCGCAAGGGACTTGGAGAGCGTGCCCATCCAGACGTCGACGTCCTCGGGCGTCACCCCGGAGTGCTGGGCCATGCCGCCGCCGGTCTTGCCCATCACGCCGATGCTGTGCGCCTCGTCGACCATGAGCAGGGCGTCGTGCTTCTGCTTGACAGCGATCAGCGCGGCCAGGTCGGCGGTGTCGCCGTCCATGCTGTACACGCCCTCGACGACGATCAGCACCCGGCGGTAGCGGTCGCGGACGTTGGTGAGGATGCGGTCCAGGGCGGCCGTGTCGTTGTGCGGGAAGGGCTGGCGTGCGGCCCCGGACTGGCGGCAGCCCTGGAGGATGCTGTCGTGGGCGAGCGCGTCGTGCACGATCAGGTCGTCGGGGCCCATCAGGTGCCCGATGACGGTGACATTGGTGGCGTGACCGCTGACCAGGGTCAACGCATCCTCGGCGCCGATGAGGTCGGCCAGGGCCCGGTCCAGCTCCTCGTGCAACGGGCGGTTGCCGGACAGGATGCGGGCGGCGGACACTGAAGAGCCGTACCGCTCGACGGCCTCCCGTATCGCCTCGGCGACCATCGGATGGCCGGACAGGCCCAGGTAGTTGTAGCTGGAGAACGAGATGAGTTCCTCGCCGTCGACCCGGGTGGTGTCCCGGATGGTGCCCTCGTGCGGCAGGAAGTAGGGGTTGCGCACCCCCGCCTGCTCGGCGACCCGGCTCCGCTCCAGCGAGGCGAGGACCTCGGGGAAGACCCGGACGTCGGCGGTCTGCTCACGGTCCACGGCCGGTCGTACGGCCTCTGCGGGAGCGGCGGATGCGGCCGGGGCGTGCGCCCGCTGCGCGGGTATGGCCGCCGTGCTCTGTGACGCGACGGCGGCGACCGCGCCGGGCGACGGTGCCGCGGATGCCGATCCGAACCGGCTCTGCACCGTCGCGATCAGCTCTCCGATGGTCGCGATGTTCACCACGTCCGCAACGTGCACCTCCAGGCCGGGCCACTCCTTGCGGAGCCGGGCGGTGAGGTCGGCGAGCATGATCGAGTCGAAGCCGAGGTCGGTGGCGAAGACGTGCTCCGCGCGCAGGAAGTCCTCGGAGTACGCGCTGACCTTCGAGATCGCGGCGAACACCCGCACCGCCGCTTCGTCCGCGGCGACCGCGGGCTTGGGCAGCTCCCGTACCCGGACGGGTTCGGCCACCAGGACGTGCTGCGCGGGACGGGGCGCGAGCGCGGCTTCAATCAGCCGCTCCTCGGCGGCCGGGTCCAGGTGGGGCTCCCCGGTTGCGTCGGCTGCGGCGTTGCAGGACTGGAGCAGGGACAACTGGGCGTGCATCAACTCGATGAGACCGCTCATCCTCGGCTCTCCGATCGGGTGCGTGGGGACGGGGGATGGAATGACCGTGCGGATGCTCGGCACGGGTGCGGCTGCCGGAGCGGCACCAGGGGAGGTGGCGGGGCGCTTGCGGTCCCCACCGGTGCGTACGGTGTAGGCCGCCGTCTCCAGCGGGGACACCGGAAGCGACAGCAGCGGCGAGGTGTTCCGGGCGAAGAGCGGCGCCGGGTCGACGGGGACGCCGGCCACCGCGAGCCGGCCGAGGGCGGTCAGCAGGGCCCGGCCGCCGTCCGGCCGGTTGGCGGTCAGGGGGAGCAGGGTGAGCGCGGTGCCGGCCTCGTCCTGGCGGGCCATCCGCAGCAGGGTGTCCCCGCCGTAGATCTGCACCAGGAAGCGGACCCCGGCGTCCGTCACGGACCGTACGGCGCGGGTGAAGCGGACCGGGGCGGTGTTGTGCCGGGCCCACAACTCACGTATATGGTCCGGCTGTTCGCAGGTGAGGCCGCTGACGCTGGAGACGAAGGCCCGGGTCGGCCCGGTCAGAGGCAGGGACGCGATCGTCTCGGCCATCGCCTCGTCGGCCGCGGCCACGAGGGGGGAGTGGAAGGCGTGCGAGACCTTGAGCCGGACCGCCGCGACACCCTCCTTTGCGCAGTGCGCCCGCAGCCGGTCCACTGCCTCAACGCTGCCGCTGAACACCAGCTGGCCCTTGTGGTTGTAACAGGCGGGCCACACCCCCTCCACGGCGGAGGCGACCCGCTCCGCCTCGGTGACCGGTGCCTGCACGGCGAGCATGGCGCCCGTGCCGGGCGGCACGGCGGCGGCGAGGGCGGCGCCGCGCCGTGCCATGAACGCGACCGCGTCAGGTCCCGCGAACGCGCCGGCCGCGACCGCCGCCGGGAACTCGCCGACGCTGTGTCCGACCGCGAGGTCCGGTTCGACCCCGCAGGCGGCGAGCAGTTCGGTGGTGGCCACCCCGCAGATGCCGAGGCTGGGCTGGCACATGTCGGTCACCATCAGGGCGGCCTGCGCCTCGGCGTCGTCCGGCTCCCGCTCCCACAAGAGCTCGGCGAGGGAATCGGGCAGCGCGTCGTTCTGATCAGCCATCAGCGCGGTCAACTCGGCGGCACGTTCGGCCAGTACGGGGAAACGGCGCACCAGATCGGCCAGCATGCCGGGATGCTGGGAGCCCTGGCCGGGGAAGGCGAAGGCGACCTTACGCTCCTCGGGCGGCAGCGGCTTGTCCGCCGCGTGGATGCCCGGGGCCAGCTCGCCGAGGCCGCCCTCCGCCAGTCGGCGGGCGGCCACGTCGAGGCGGTCGAGCAGTTCCTCGCGGGTGGCGGCGACTACGGCGAGCCGCGCGGTGAGCAGTTCCCGGGCGGCCAGCGTCCGGGCCACCGCGGCGGGTGTGGCCTCCGGGGCGGCGGCGACATCGTCCCGGACCTCCGCGGCGTGGCGGGCCAGCAGCGGCACGGACCCGGCGGAGAGCAGGAAAAGCCAGGGCGTGTCCGCCGACTCCTCGGCCTGGTCGGCGGGTTCGGTGGGCGTACCCTCAAGGACGGCGTGCACATTGGTGCCGCCGAAGCCGAACGAACTCACCGCGGCCCGGCGCGCTCCCTCCCTGGGCCACGGCCGCTGCTCGGTGGTGAGGCGCAGCGACGCTTCGCCCAATGCCAGGGCGTCGTTGACCCGGTGCTCGGCGGGCTGCGGCGGTACGACGCCGTGGTGGATGGCGAGGGCCGCCTTGACCAGGCCCGCCGCGCCGGCCGCCGAGAGCGTGTGGCCGATCAGCGCCTTGGAAGAGCCCACATAGCAGGGGCCGGCCTGCCCGGACTCGGCGCGCAGCAGCCGGATCGCCTCGATCTCGGTCCTGTCGCCGACCGGTGTGCCGGTGCCGTGCGCCTCCAGCAGGTCGATCTCGCCGGGGCTGATTCCGGCGTCCCGGTAGGCGGCGCGCAGGGCGGCGAGCTGTCCCGTGACCTGCGGGGTCATCGGGCCGCCGCCCTTGCCGTCGTTGGCGGAGCCGACCCCGGTCACCACGGCGTAGATCCGGTCACCGGCCGCGACGGCGTCCTCCAGCGGGCGCAGCACCAGCAGGGCGCCGCCCTCACCGAGCACGAAGCCGTCCGCGCGCTCGTCGAACGGGCGGCACACCCCGTCCCGGGACAGGGCGCCGGAGCGGGCGAAACCGACCAGCGGGGTGGGCGAGAGGCTGAGGTAGACCCCGCCCACCAGGGCGGTGGAACAGGCCCCGGAGCGCAGGCTGCGGACCGCCGCGTCCAGCGCCACAAGCGCGGACGAGCACGCCGCGTCCACGGAGAGCGAGGGGCCACCGAGATCGAAGACCTCGCTCACTGTGCACGGCACCATGTTGGCCAGACAGCCCGGAATGGTGAACGGGTTCATGGGCATCAGCGACGAACCGGTCGCGTCGTGCAGGGCGGCCATCAGCTCCGGGTCGCCCTCGTCGTCGTGCAGCGAGCCGTCCGCGAGCAGATTGGCGCTGATCCTGGAGACACTGACATCGCGGTGGTCCAGCGAGGTCACACCCGCGAACACACCCGTCGAGGCCCGGTCGAAGCCGTCCCGCTCCCAACCCGCGTCCTGCAGGGCCTCCCGGGCCAGGTCGACGAAGAGCTTCGCCTGCGGGTCCATGGTGCGGGCGCGGCGCGGCGGGATGCCGTAGTGCGCGGGTGCGAACTGATCGACCTCGGAGAGGAAGGCCACCTGGTCGGTGTAAACGCTGTGCGGCTCCCGGAAATCTCCCGGCCGGTAGTAGGCGGAGTGGTCCCAGCGGCTTCGCGGCACCTCGGAAAACTGAGGCTCGGCGCGTATCAGCATTTCCCAGAACTCATCGATGTTCGTGGCTCCGGGAAAACGACACGACATGCCAACAATAGCTATACCAGCCATGGTCGATACCTCGATCAAACGTTGACTGATGAATTTGGTACGACGGCAGAAATACACGGCGGTGGCATCGACGGAAAATCTCCGGGAATCACCGTGAGCGCGGTTACTGCCATGTCTTCCTGACGTCGGGATTCAAAGTCTCATGAGCCGGCGACGGACCGGACAACCCTGCTTCTCATCCAGCGGAAAAGCTACTCGCCCGTAACTGGTGAATCGGGTCACCTCGGCGTCTCCACAGGGCCTTCATCACCTTTACTGCGCCTCTACGACGCCTCTACGACGTCTCTGGGACGCTTCTACGGCCTGAAGCCGGCCTGCCGGGCCAGTCCGAGCACCGCCTGGTCGAACAGATCGTCGCGGGCGTCGACCACCCGGTCGAAGCGTCCGAAGACCTCGAAGCTCAGCAGTCCGAACAGCTGCGCCCAGACGGCGGCCAGCTGTGGCACGGCCGCCGGGGACAGCTCGTGGCCGGACTCCCGCACGATCTGCCGGGCGTCGGGGCCGATGCCGTCGGCGGCCGGGCCCGCCGCGGCCGGCACCTCCAGCGCGCCGGCCGCGTGGGCGCTCGCTGCGATGGAGAAGAGGACGAGGACGACCCGGGAGGCCGGGCCGACGGTGTCCGAGGGGGCGGAGTAGCCCGGCACGGGGGAGCCGTAGATCAGCGCGTACTCGTGCGGATGGGCTAGCGCCCAGCGGCGAACGGCCTGGCAGACGGCGATCCACTCCTCGATTGAGCCGGCCGGCCCGGACTTCCCGAGTGCCCGCTCAGCCGCCGCACCGATGGCGTCGTACGCGTCCACGATGAGCGCCGTGAGGAGCTCGTCGCGGCTCGGGAAATATCGGTACAGGGTCGAGGAGGTGATGCCCAGCTCCCGGGCCACTGCCCGTAGGGACAGCCTGGCGGCGCCCTCCGCGAGGACCTGCTTGCGGGCCTCGTCCTTGATCGCCTTGGTGACTTCGGCCCGTGCGCGTTCCCTGGCTCCTCGAATGACACCCATGTGAACAGTCTGCCACCGTTCGGTGCAGTGACCAATAACAAGAGCAGTGCTCTTGCTTCGGGCCACCGCTCGGTGTAACACTGCACTCAAGCGAGAGCGCTGCTCTCTGAACCCTTCGCCGACTTGGCCCGCCGCCAATGCCCGGCCGGAGGAAAACAAAACGACCAGGCCGGATCGAATAACAAGCTGTACCCCCGGCGAATCCCCCGAATTCGACAGTGCGCTTCGCCGTGTCGACGGATCCGGGCGGGATTCCGCATCACGAGCCCCATCCGAACCGCACCACCCCATAGGAGTTCACGGGCGATTCATTCGCCCTTGATCGCCTCCTAGCAGAAGTAGCAGAAAGGATCCGTACGATGGCTGCCTCGGTGCCCTCCGGGAGCGATCGGAAAAATCGCCGCGGTCCGTGGTTCACCCTGTTCGCGGGGTTGCTGTTCCTACTCATCAGCGGTGCCGCCAGCGCCGGTGTGCTCGACAATCTCAAATCGGGCGGTTTCGACGATCCGGGCTCCGACTCCGTGCGCGCGGCCTCGGCCCTGGAGCGCTCGTTCCCCGACAGCCAGCCCAACCTCGTCATCCTGGTGAAGGACGCCCAGGACGGGGTGGACGGCTCGCGGGCCGCAGCCAAGGCCGACGACATCGACAAGACGATCGGTGACACCTCGTCCGCGCGGGTCGTGGCCTCGTACTTCGAGACCCCCGACAAGACGCTGCGCTCCGGTGACGCGGGTCTGATCCTGGTGCGGGTCGACGGCGACGAGAACGAGAGCATGCACACCGCCGACGATCTGCACGAGAAGCTGTCGGACCCCGACGGCGCCGTGTCGGTCTCCTTCGGCGGCATCACCGCCATCAACAACGACATGAACAAGCAGGTCGAGAAGGACATCGTCGCGGCCGAGTCGATCGCGATCCCGATCACTCTGCTGCTGCTCGTCATCGTCTTCCGTGGAGTGATCGCCGCGCTGCTGCCGATGCTGCTGGCGGTGCTCACCATCGTCGGAGCGCTGGCCGCCGTGAACGTGGCTGCCCAGTTCACCTCGGTGTCGGTCTTCGCGGTCAACCTCATCACCGCGCTGGGGCTCGGCCTCTCCGTCGACTACAGCCTCCTCATCGTCACCCGCTACCGGGAGGAACGCGCGGCCGGCCGCACCAACGCCGAAGCCCTGCGCGTCACCCGCGCCACCGCGGGCCGTACGGTCCTGGTCAGCGGGGCCGTGGTCGGCGCCGCCCTGGCCGCGCTGCTGGTCTTCGACCAGTACTTCCTGCGCTCCTTCGCCATGGCGGGCATCGCGGTGGTGGCGTTGGCGGTCCTCGGCTCGCTGCTCCTGCTGCCCCCGGCGCTCGTCCTGCTCGGCGACCGGATCGACGTGCTCGCCCTCCGCCGGCGCCGCCGCACCGCGCCCCGCCCCCCGGCGGACACCTTCTGGGGCCGGTTCGCCGCCCTCGCCTTCCGGCGTCCGGCGCTGCTCGCCACCCCGGTCGTCGCGCTGCTGCTGGTGATGGCCGTGCCGTTCGGCGGCGCCCAGTTCGGCGTGCCGGACGAGCGGGTGCTGCCGAAGGACGTCGAGAGCCGTGTGGTGACTGAGGCGGTACGGGACGACTTCGTCGCCGGCGACGACCGCGCGCTCAACGTGGTCTCCACGAACTGGAAGGGTTCCGCCTCCCAACTTGCCGACTACACCGCCGAGTTGTCCAAGACCTCAGAGGTCACCCGAGTGACCAGCACGGCCGGCGTCTACACGGACGGCAGCAAGGTCACCGACCTGCCCGCGCAGACGGCGGCCGGGTTCCAGAAGGGCGATGGGGTCCGGCTGCTCGTCGAGACGGACCTGGTGCCCTACTCGGAGAAGGGCGGCGACCTCGCCCGGGACATCCGCTCGGTCGACCCGCCGGCCGGAGCCGAGATCCTGGTCGGCGGCCAGGCGGCCCAGCTCGTCGACATCACCCACTCCATCGCCGGCAAGCTGCCCCTCGCGATCGTCCTGATCGGCCTGTTCAGTCTGCTCTTCCTGTTCCTGCTGACCGGCAGCGTGCTGATGCCCCTCAAGGCGCTGTTGCTCAACACGCTCAGCCTGGTCGCCATCCTGGGCACGACGGTCTGGATCTTCCAGGACGGCCATCTCTCCGGAGCCCTGGGCTTCACACCATCGCCGCTGGCCGTGTCGATGCCGGTGCTGATGTTCTGCATCGCCTTCGGCCTGTCGATGGACTACGAGGTCTTCCTGGTCGCCCGCATCAAGGAGCGCTACGACCACACCGGCAACCTGGCCGGCTCGATCCGCGAGGGCCTGGGCGGCAGCGGCCCGGTGATCACCGCCGCGGCGGCCATCCTCGCGGTCTCCTTCTTCGCGATGCTCAGTTCCGGCGTCTCGCTGATCAAGATGTACGGCCTGGCCACCGGCCTCGCGATCGTCATCGACGCCTTCCTGGTACGCGGCGTGCTGGTGCCGGCGTTCATGCGGGCTGTCGGCCCCTACAACTGGTGGGCCCCCGCACCGCTCAAGGCCCTCCACCGCCGCTTCGGCATCAAGGAGTCGGCCGAGGAGGAACCGGCCACCGCCGCCCCCCGCACGGAAGAGACCACCACCGCGAGCCACCGCGAGAAGACGGGACTGCTGCCATGACCACGACCGAGAGCGAAGAGAGAGGCTCCCTGCACCGGCTGCGGGAAATCGCGACCACCGCGGCCCGGGCGGCCAACGCACACAACACCCAGCCGTGGGAGCTGCGTTACCACACCGACCACGTCGAGGTCGGCTGGCGCACCGAGTACGCCCTCGGCCCGAGCGACCCCTCCCACCGCGATCTGCGGCTCTCCCTGGGCACCTATGTGGAGACCCTGCTGATCTGCGCCGCCGAGGCGGGCGTCCCGCTCGAATTCGAATCCGACCACGACGCCGAGGCCACCCGGGTCGGCCGGCTCCGGCCCGCCGGAACGCCTCGTACGACCGCGTACAAGGTCTCCGACGTCGAGGGCCGCCGTGTGTGGCGCGGGCCCTGGTCCACCCGGCAGGTGGAGCTGCCGCTGATCGGGGCCGCCCAGCAGACCGCCCGGGAGGCGGGGTTCAGGGTGGCCGTGGTGTCCACGGCCGCGGCCCGGCCGCTGCTGGTCCGTGCGTACCACTGGTTCTTCGGCCACGCCGGGATTGCCGCCGAACTGCTGGCGTGGACCCGGCTGGACCCGCGCCGCCCCGAGTACCGGCAGGACGGTCTCAACGACGTCATGCTTGTGCTCAACCGGGCGGAGCGCTCCGCGATGCGGGTGCTGTTCTCCCCCGTCGTCTACCGGCTGCTGCGCCCGCTGGGCCTGGTCCGGCTGCTCACCGTGCTCTCCTCCAGCGCGACCAGCGGCGACGGCGCGGTCCTGGTGATCCTGGGCAAGGGCGGCGACCCGGCGCGGGACGTCGGCGCGGGGCGGCTCGTCACCCGGCTATGGCTGCACTTCTTCCAGCAGGGCGTGTACGTCCATCCGCAGAGCCATGTCATCGACTGTCCCGGCACGGTCGACGACCTCGCGGAGCTGTGCGGGGCCGAGGACGGGGAGCGGCCCCTGGTCTTCTTCCGGGTGGGCTTCCCGGCGACCGACCCGGCGCTCCGGCCGCGGCACCCGCGCCGGGAGGAGGCGGGGGCACCGGCCTCCGTCGCCTGAGCGCGAGCGGGACCGGCACGGGGCCGACGGATTCCGTCAGCCCCGTGCGGACGGAATTCCCATCTGCACATCGAAATTCACATCTGCACGCGTACAATTATGGCGGCTCTTTTAAAATTCCCCTGCTTCTCTTTCCGAGTTTACTCAAGGATGCAACAATTCTTTTGGTTCTCGACCGGAGCCTGCGCCTTGAATGTGAAGGGAAGTCTGCCGGATGCCCGCCCCGCAAGTCAGCGGAGACCGCTCTATCATCGACCGCACCTTCAGTGTTCTGGAAGCCTTCAATTTCCGGGACCGTACCCTTACGATGAGCGATATCAGCCAACGATCCGGTCTGCCGGTGGCGACCACCTACCGTATCGTGAAAAAACTTCTCTCCTGGGGGGCTCTGGAGCGAACAGAAGGAAGTCGCTACAGTATCGGTCTGCAGCTCTGGGAAATCGCTTTACTCGCCCCGCAGTACTCGGCGCTCCGCGCCGTGGCCATGCCGTACATGCTGCAACTCCAGGCCCATGCGCGCGCCTCGGTGGCGCTCACCGTCCAGGACAAGCTGGAGGGAATCTGCCTGGAGAGCGTGTGGAGCGGCGAGGCGTCCTGCCGCGGCGCCGGCAGTGTGGGAAATCGTTTCCCGCTCTACTCGGCCGCCTCCGGACGGGTTCTCCTCGCGTACGCGAGCCCCGAAATGCAGGAAGAGTTCTATGCTCAGGATCCGCACGCATACACGAAGTGGACCGAAACCGACCCGCTGGTCCTGCGCGCCCATGTCGACCGGGCGAAAAGGCAGGGATACGCGATATGCGACCGTGAGATGAACGAGAACTATTGCAGTGTCGCAGCCCCCGTATTCGACGGCACCGGAGCCGTCATCGCCGCCATCTCCCTCATTACCGGCACGGAAAATGGCGATGCAACACAACGCGCCAAACCTGTACTGACCACCGCCAAACTCATATCCGAACGGTTCGCGGCCCTGCACGGCCCCGAGGGCGAAAAGAGACGAAGACGTCCCGCCCGGCAGAGTCGTTAAAAACACCCGAACTGCCTTCGTGTTCACGAAATTAATTCGCGCAAGTAAATAAAACTACTGATAGGGAGAAGTACATGACCGTCACCAAGGAAGAAGTCCTCGCCGGGCTCGCCGAGATCGTCAACGAGATCACCGGGGTCCCCTTGGAGGACGTCGTCATGGAGCGATCCTTCGCCGACGACCTGGACGTCGACTCGCTGTCCATGGTCGAAGTGGTCGTCGCCGCCGAGGAGAGATTCGGGGTCACCATCCCCGACGAGCGGGCGAACGGACTGAAGACCGTGGGCGAAGCCGTCGAGTACATCCTCAGCAACCAGGGCTGACCAGGCACTCACCGACCGGTGGCCCCGCAGCCGCCGCTCCGTCCGGCAATTCCCCCATCCAGACGTGGAGTGATTCCTGTGAAAGCGATCGACCGCACCGTCGTCGTAACCGGTGTCGGCGCCACCACCCCGCTCGGTGGTGACAGCGCCTCGACCTGGGAGGGCCTGATGGCCGGCCGCTCCGGGGTCCGGCAGCTCACGCACGACTGGACCGCCGAGGTCCAGGTACGCATAGGCGCCGAGGTCGCCGTGGAGCCGACGGAGGTCCTGCCCAGACCTCAGGCCCGCAAGCTCGACCGTACGGCCCAACTCGCCCTGGTGGCGGCCCGCGAGGCGTGGGGCGACGCCGGATTCACCGGCCAGGCGGGCGAGGACGCCTCGGTCGACCCCGACCGGCTCGGCGTCGTCATCGCCTCCGCCATCGGCGGGGTGACCTCGCTGCTCGAACAGTACGAGATCCTCAAGGAGCAGGGCGCCCGCAAGGTCTCCCCGCACACCATCCCGATGATGCTGCCCAACACTCCCTCCGCCAACGTCGGTCTGGACGTCAACGCCCGCGCCGGTGTGCACAGCCCCATCAGCGCCTGCGCCTCGGGCGCCGAGGCCATCGGCTACGCCATCGAGATGATCCGCACCGGCCGCGCCGACGTCGTCATCGCCGGTGGCACCGAGGCGGCCATCTGCTCCCTCAACATGGCCGCCTTCGGCAACATGATGGCCATGTCCAAGCGGAACGACGACCCGACCGCCGCCTCCCGCCCCTACGACACCGACCGTGACGGCTTCGTCATGGGCGAGGGCGCCGGCGTCGTCGTACTGGAAGCGGCCGAGCATGCGGCCCAGCGCGGGGCGCAGGTCTACGCGGAGGCCGTCGGCCAGGGCCTGTCTGCCGACAGCCACCACATCACCCAGCCGGAACCGTCGGGCCGTGGCATTGCCGCCGCGTTGACCAGCCTGCTGGACACCAGCGATCTCGAGCCCGCCGAGATCGTCCACGTCAACGCGCACGCCACCTCGACCCCGAAGGGCGATGTCGCCGAGATCCTCGCCCTGCGCAAGGTGTTCGGCGACGACACCGACCACTTCGCGGTGTCCGCCACCAAGTCGATGACGGGCCATCTGCTGGGCGGCGCCGGCGGTGTCGAGACCGTCGCCAGCGTCCTCGCGCTCTGGCACCGCCTTGCCCCGCCGACCATCAACCTCGACAATCCCGACCCCGACGTGGACGCGGACATCGTCCGCGACACGCCCCGCCCCCTCCCGGAGGGCCGCATAGCCGCCCTGAACAACTCCTTCGGATTCGGTGGCCACAACGTGGTACTGGCATTCCGTACGGTGTGACGAAACCGCACGTTTCCGGGCAGGCGGTACACCCTCGCGGTGTGCCGCCTGCCCGTGTGCCGCAATGCGCCGATGCCGAAATACCGAACAGGGCAGGGCGGTGCGTGCCGTCGGGTCCTGCCGGAAAGCTCCCGGTGGCACATTCACCCGGCGCATGAAGAACGTGCTGAAGTTGGTCACTTCGGTGAACCCGAGATCATGCGCGATGACACCGATTCCCCAGTCCGCGTGCACGAGAAGCCGTTGTGCCTCCAGGGCCGCCCGGGCGTCTATCAGATCCTTGGTGGATTTGCCGGTGACGGCCGGCAGGCGGGGGTGTACGGAATGACGGGGATCGGTAGCGTTACGGAATTGACCATGGCCGTTCCGTAATCAACCCTTCTTTGCTCACCTGAGGCTTCAATTATGGGGAGTTGATCGCCCGCTACCAGAACACGTCTGGCGCGCAGACGAGTTGGACAAATGAAGGGAAGTCGACGGGATGACCACTCACCCCAGCGTCCCCGAACGCTCGGCTGTCGACCGCACGCTCGGCGTCCTGAGCGCCTTCGACCGACGTAACCGCGTCCTGACGCTCAGCGGCATCAGCCGCCGCTCCGGGCTCCCGGTCGCCACCGCCCACCGCATCGTCACCAAGCTGCACCGACTGGGTGCCCTGGGTCGGACGGCGGACGGGCAGTACAGCATCGGCCTCAGGCTGTGGGAGACGGGCACACTCGCTCTGCGCTGTTCCCTCGTCTCGGAGATCGCGCAGCCCGCCCTGGTGGACCTGCACAGCCAGACCGCGGCCGCCGCCCTCTTGACGATCCGAGACGGCGACGAGACCGTCTGCCTGAGCTTCGTCTCCCGTGACCCCGGCCATGCGTCCGCCCCGGGCGCCCGGGGCCGACGGCAGCCGCTGCACACCACCGCGCAGGGCCTGGTCCTGCTGGCCCACGCGAACGCGGGAGCAGCGGACCAGCCGGTCACCGGCCTGGGGAGCGCGGAGTTGCAGCACTCCCTGGCGAAGATCAGGCGGCAGGGCTACGCGGTGACCGTCGGCACCGTCTCGCCGGAGACGGCCGAACTGGCGGCCCCGATCCGCGACGCGCTGGGCACCGTGGTGGCCGCCGTCGGCGTGGTGACGCCCGTCGAGACGTTCCGGCCGCTGCGGCTCGCGCCACCGGTCCTCGCCGCGGCCGAGGCCGTCTCCCGGCGCGTCCAGGCATCCCGCGGACCGGACTGGTGGCTCGACGAGCAGGCGCTCCCCGGGCAACCGAACCCGTACGACTACGACGTACCCGCCGACGCGGCCCGCCCCGAGCTCCCGCGTGTCTGCTCTGACGGAATCCCAACAAAGGCCCGCTCTCCTGCGAGTTGACGGTTCACAGCCGTCGCGTCGGCGCGACCGCCATACCCCGGCCCCGGTCCAGTCCCGCAGACGCCGCCAGGCCGTCACCCCACTGCAACCGACCCGCTCCGCGGGAACGTCCCGCCGGCTCACGCTCTTGCACAGCACGATCGGGGTGCCGGTGAAGGCGAGCAACGTGGCGTGCGGGAGTGCGTCCCGCAGGTGGCGGGCGTAACCGTCGATTGCGTGACGTGCGCTGCGATGCGCTCAGCGGTGCGGTGACCGTCGGACGGACAGGACCGCCACATCGTCGTGCTGGCCTCCCTCCCCGGCGAACGCGCGCGCGTCGTCGTAGAGGGCGCGCGGCAGGTCGGTGGGGGAGAGGGACACGCGCTCGGTGAGGCGTTCGGCGACGGGGTAAAAAGTGCCGTCGGCAGAGCGGGTCTCGGTGAGCCCGTCGGTGGTCAGCAGTAGCGTCGCGCCGGGTGGGAAGGCGAACCAGTCGACGGTCGCGGGTTCGGCGGCGAGTTCGGCGAGACCGAGAGGGACGCCGGAGCCGAGGGCCGGCGTGATGACGGTGGCGTCGTGCAGCAGGTGCGGCGGAATGTGCCCGCAGTTGATGACTTGTACCTCTTCGTGCGCGTCGACGTTGACGATGAGGGCCGTGACGAACCGTTCGTCGTCGCCGGTCTGCGCGGCGTAGGAATTGTGCCGTACGACAGAGGCATCGAGGGCATCGACGAGCGCGGTCAGGGTGGGCTCCCGGTGGGCCGTCGCACGGAAGGCGCCGATGACGGCGAACGCGGCGCCGACCGCGGGCAGGCCCTTGCCCTGGACATCGCCGATCAGAACCCGGGTTCCCCACGGAGAGACGACGACGTCGTAGATGTCGCCGCCGATGAGCCGGTCCTCCTGGACGGGCTCGTACACGCCGTCGACCAGGACGTCGTCGGTGAGCAGAGGCAGAGGGCGCAGGATGTGGCGCTGCATCGCTGCGGCGGTGGAGCGCAGCCGCAGCATCTCGTGCTCGCGGTGGATACGACGGTGGCAGGCGTAGACGGAGGCCGCGCCCATGGCGACGGTGAGCAGCATCATCAGGATCCTGTCGAGCCACGACCGCCCGTCACCGTGCCGGACCAGCACGGTGACGATGACCACAAGCGTGGTCCACGCAGACACGAACTTCGTCTGGCGTACGGTGCACAGCGCGGACGCCGTCCCCGGCAGGAATACAAGGAGCCCGAGAAGCCACACCGGGGACTCGGACAGGGCACCGAGGGCCACCACCAGGACCGTCACTGACGCCACGCCGATCACTACTTCGGCGTCGCGCGGTGGTTCGATGGCCTCGAAGGGACGCGCGAAACTCTTCGGATGCTTACGGGGCACGGGACCTCCCGGTCAGGTGGTGTACTCCCCGTACGGTAGGCAGGCCCGGCCGTGGGTGAGCCGCGCCCCGCCGGACGATGTCCCCTGTGCGGTGACCAGCACTACGTGCAAGGTGAGCGGCCCGTGTACACCTTCGACCCGGGCGCATCCGCTGGTCACGCCCGGTGGCGGAGCCGCGGGTCGAAGACTCGGGTCATCCGGGGCACGGTCGCCCCCGTCCGAGCCTTCAGAAATGTCGATGGCCGACGCCGGGCCGGTGGGGCGGTCAGGACTGTGACGGTGCCTGCCACGAACGTCCCTGTCGGGACGCACCCACCGGTTCGGCGGCAGCGCACGCCGCTCAAGCGTGGTCGCCAGATCAGCGTGCAGGGCACGAATCACAGCACCAGCCATGTCGCGGAGCCCTCGTTGCGCGGTGTCTCCCACCCGGGAGGCCGGTCCGGACATCCCAGGTGGGGTGCACAACAGGCAGCTGCCAACGGCGACACCCTGACAGCGGGATAGGGTCGGCTGAGAAGAATCCGCTCGGTCCACCCGAGCTGCGCCAAGGCCAGACACGGCGGCCGCCCGAGGGGGAGCTGGATGCTGCAGGCACTGGGATTGGGCCCGGCCGAAGAGGCCATCTACACGGCACTGCTGGCCCGCCCGACAGCCTCCGCGCAGGACCTCGCCCGGCAGACCGGAATCGAGAAGGCCGAGACCGCCCGCATCCTGCTCGACCTGGCGACACGTGGGCTGGTCGCGGTCGCCACCGAGGCCGAGAGTGGGGCACCCGACTCGGCCGACTGCGGGGCCGGCCTCCAGTCCGCCCGCTACCGGCTCACACCACCCTCGGTGGCCCTGGCCCCGCTCCTCGTCGAGCAGCGCAACGCGCTGCACCGGGCCGAGACCGCGTTCTCGATGCTGACCGAGCAGTACCGCAGTACCGCCGCACACCCTGCGGGCAGCGTCGTGGAGGTGGTCGTCGGTGTGGAGCAGGTCGCACACCGGTTCCACCAACTGCAGCGCGGCGCCCAGCGGGAGTTGCTCGTCTTCCTTGTCGGCGCGCCCATCGCGGTGCCGCGCGAGGATGCCGACGCGTCGGAGAGTTCCGCGCTGGACCGCGGAGTCGACTTCCGGGTTGTGGCTGCCAAGGACTATCTCGACGGTCACGACGTAGCGCGGGACGTGCGGGCGGCCGTCACGGCGGGCCTCGAGCTCCGCCTGGTCGACTCGCTGCCGCTGAAGATGGTCGTGTCGGACCGGGAGCGTGCCATGGTGCCACTGGACATGGCGGACTCCGGCGACGAGCCGAGCGCAATCGTGGTGCACCGCAGCGGCCTGCTGACGGCACTGGTCCATCTCTTCGAGAAGGAATGGGCCCAGGCCCGGCCGCTGTACGCCACCACCACGGGTGTGCGCGCGGAGCCGGCAGCCGATGAGCAGCCGACCGAGGGGGAACTGGAGGTCCTCGCCCTGCTGCTGGCAGGGATCTCCGACCGGCGGGCGGCCTCCCAGCTCGGCCTCTCCGTACGCACCGTGGAGCGGCGGACACGCCGTCTGATGGACCTCGCCGGAGCGGATTCGCGCCTGCAACTCGGGTGGCACGCCGCACGTGCGGGCTGGCTTTGACCTCCTCCTCCTCCTCCTCGGCCTGAGGGCCGAGGTGTCTCCGTCTGTGGGTGGTCACCGTTCCTGGGCAGTGAGCAGGAGTGAGTCCCGGCTCACCGGTACGCCCCGAACGGTCTTGGGCGCACTGGTACTCCGCTTTCGCGTCCCGGTCGGCGACGCATATCCCGTATGCGGTCCGTCCCGGGCGGGCGGAATTCCTACGACCTGGCCATGTGGGTGTGGCCAGAGGCGACGGGGAGGCCCCGAACCATCTCGCTGGTGACACGGGGGCCCCGACTGCTGACGCCCACCCGGCGTCCCAGATCGCACCGAGAACGCTACGCACACCCCGCCGGGCATACCCGCAGCTCGTCACACCGTTCACCCCATCGTGTCCACGTTCGCCAAAACGTTGTGCTTGCCCAGCAGTTGTGAACCCCCACCTGCCAGGTCCGAAGCCCCAACGAGCTGACGAACCGGTTGATGTGACCGCGTGACGGAAAACCGACATGCGGGAAACCCGTCACACGCAGCATCCCTACACGATCCGTGTGTCTGCCAGGCTGCGGAATGGCATGTTCACGGCGTCAAGTAGGGAGACTCATGCGCCCCATAACGCGTACAGCCTTGGGCGCGGCGACCGCCGCGGTCCTGGCCGTGACCGCGGTCGGGCCATCCGGGGCGGCGGATACGCCGCCTGACGGTGCCTCGGGGAAGCGGCCCATCGTCGGCAGCGGGACCACGGCAACGGGTGGCAAGCGGGTGACGGTCACGCTCGTCACCGGCGACAAGGTGCTGGTGACCACGGACAGGTCGGGCCACAGCTCGGCGGCTGTGCTGCCCCGCGAGGACGGCACGCAGCCGATGGTCCAGACCTATCAGAGGGGCAAGGACCTCTACGTCTACCCGGAGGACGCCTCCCAGGCGATTGCCGAGGGCAAGGTCGACGAGCAGCTGTTCAACGTCACTGGGCTCATCCGCCAGGGATACGACGACACACACACCGACACGCTGCCACTCATCGCCACTTACCAGAACAGTGTGAACGTTGCCGACAGCGCGCCGGCGGCCCCTCGCGGGGCCGAGCGAGGCCTGAGCCTCCCGGCTGTGGACGGCGTCGCGCTCAAGGCCGGCAAGGACACTGCCGCCACCTTCTGGCAGGACGTCACCAACCCCCGCTCACGTTCTGCCTCCACGCTGAAGAAGCTGTGGCTGGACGGCAAGGTCGAGGCCACCCTGGACCGGTCCACCGCGCAGGTGCACGCGCCGGAGGCCTGGGCGGCCGGCTACGACGGCAAGGGCACCAAGGTCGCCGTGCTGGACACGGGCGCGGACGCCGAGCACCCGGACCTGGCGGGCCGGATCGCCGCGTCCAAGAACTTCACCGACTCCCAGAGCGTCAAGGACCGGCAGGGGCACGGCACCCACACCGCCTCCACGGTCGGCGGCTCCGGAGCGGCCAGCGACGGCCGCAAGAAGGGCGTAGCCCCCGGGACCGACCTGCTCATCGGCAAGGTCCTCAACGACTCCGGCTACGGGCAGACCTCCTGGATCATCGAGGGGATGCAGTGGGCCGTCGACCAGCAGGCCGACGTCGTCTCCATGAGCCTGGGCAACTCCGCGGTCGGTGACTGCGGCGACCCGCTGGCCGCGGCGACGAAGGAGCTGTCGCAGAACAAGCACACCCTGTTCGTCATTGCCGCCGGCAATCTGGGTTCGGGCAGCGAGACCGTCTCCTCGCCGGGCTGTGTCCCCGGTGTGCTGACCGTGGGCGCCGTCGACCGCGATGACACCACCGCGTGGTTCTCCAGCCGCGGTCCCGTGGCTGTCACCCACACCCTCAAGCCCGAGATCGCCGCCCCCGGCGTCGGCATCTCGGCGGCGGCCGCGGGCGGCCGCGGCACATACGCGTACCAGACGATGTCGGGCACCTCCATGGCGACCCCGCATGTCGCCGGTGCTGCGGCCATCGTCCGCCAGGCCCACCCGGACTGGACCGCGCAGCAGGTCAAGGCCTCTTTGGTCTCCTCCGCCCGCACTGATGGCAAGGTCGCCGGCGCTGACGAGACCGGGGGCGGCGTCCTCGACGTGGCCACCGCGGTGGACCAGCAGGTGCTCTCCGCACCGGCTGTCCAGGCCGGCAGCTACAACTGGCCGCAGGACGCCTCGGACCGCACCACCGTGCAGGTGCCCTTCACCAACACCAGCAGCAGTGACATCACCCTGAGCCTGAAGCTCAGCGGCGTGCATGGCAACGACGGCAGCGACGTCAACTCCGGCACCATCAAGCTGGAACAGGGCAAGGTGACCGTCCCCGCAGGGGCCACCGCCCAGGTGCCGCTGCAGATCGACCCCACCGCCCGCCTCAAGGCCGGCCAGTACGGCGCTGTCACCGGCCGGATCCTGGCCACCGGCGGCGATGCGCACGTCTCCGTGCCCGTCACGCTCTACGTCCAGCCGGAGACGGTCACCCTCCGGGTCAAGGTCATAGACCGTAATGGCAAGCCCGCGACCGGCCCCACCTCCCTGGACCTGGTCAGCCTCGACACCGACAAGGGCGAGCGCCGCAGCAACGCGGGTGCGACCACCCAGACGTACAGCGTGCGCCCGGGCGACTATGCCCTGAGCAGCTTCGTGGCGAGCTACGACGCGAACAACAAGCCCGAATCGATCAGCTACCTCGGGAACCCGCAGCTGCGGATCACCCATGACACCACCGTCGTCCTCGACGCCCGCAAGGCCCACCAGCTGAGCCTGCACACCGACCGCCCCTCGACGGTGAACAACACCACGCTCAGCTACGCCCGCACGTGGGACGACACCTGGCAGATATCCGGATCACTCATGGCCGGCAACACCGTCCAGAAGTTCTACGCAGACGTCGACGGACGTGCCGAGAACGGCACCTTCGAGTTCCGGCCCACCTGGCGCGCGACCGGCTCCGAGGACGGCTCGCCCTACGTCTACAACCTGTCGTTCCCGACCCAGGGTCCGCTGCAGTCCGACCAGGTCTACAAGTCCGAGGACTCCAAGCTGGCCCAGGTCACCGAAACCTGGAACGCCATGGGCAAGGAGGCCGACTACATCGACGCGATGTTCATCCGCCCCTCCGGGAGCAGCGGCGCCTACGTCCCCGTGAGCCCCTTCGGCTCCGTTCACGTGCCCGGTACCCGCACCGCCTACTACACGACCGGCGACGACGCCTGGTACCACGGCGCGATGACCAGCTTCCCGTTTGCCGCGTTCATGAGCGACCAAGAGCGCACCTACCGGGCCGGAGAGCGGCGTGCCGAGGAGTGGTACGGCGGCCCCCTGCGGCCGGCCGCGCCGCGCGACGCCGACGGCAAGCTGATGCTGACCGCCGAGCGGCAGGGCGACCTGATCGGCTTCCAGAACGCGCTCTGGCTCGACGCCTCCGGCGACCACTGGTCCTACGGCGGATCGTTCGGCGACCTCGGCAACCTGGTGCTGAAGCGCAACGGTGAGCAGATCGCCACCAGCACCTACCCGTACGCCGTGTTCAAGGTGCCGGCTGAGGACTCCGCGTACGAGCTCACCCAGAACCTGGAGAAGATCGACACCTCGGACCGGAACTGGCTGCGCTCCACCGCTGTCAAAACCACCTGGAGCTTCCGCTCCCACCTGGAGCCGGACGTCTACTCGCGCGGCCTGCCGTTCCTCTTCCCGGCGTACGACGTGCCGGTGGACGGCATGAACACCCTGCCCGCGCAGAGCGGCATCAAGGTCGGCCTGTCGGTCGAGGGCCACGCCGGGTACACCCCGGGCGCGATCACGGCGGCCTCGCTTTCCTACTCCTACGACGGCGGCACCACCTGGACCCAGGCGCCGACCGAGCAGCGGGACGGCAAGTGGACGGCAGTCCTCGACCACACCGGCGCCTCCGGCAAGCAGGTCACGATGAAGGCCACCCTCACCGACGCCAACGGCAACGCGGTCACCCAGACCATCACCCGCGCCCACGACGTCCGGTAACCACATGGTCCGGCCGGGCGGTCTCCCGCAACGGGAGGCCCGCCCGGCCGGCCACCCGCTGCCCCACCCCTGATCATCAGGGCGCAGCCCAGGCGTGTCAGAACTCGGCGCATATGAGTTGATCTGCAGGTTCGCAGCCGAGACTGAGCCCCGGCACACTCGCTGCTCATGTGGTTCCGGCTGCTCCGCAGCGGCCCGTCCGACTCGGTCGGTCCGCCTCCCCGGACAGCGGGAGGCGGGCGGGTATCACGCCAGCGCGGCCGCCTTACGCAGCAGCACCGAACGCTCGCGGACGTTGCGGCACAGCCGGGCGGCGAGCTCCAGCTCGGCCTGCGCCTCGGCGGTCCGGCCGAGCCGGACGAGCAGTTCGCCGCGCACGCTCGGGAGCAGGTACGACCCCGACAGGCGGCCGGAGGCGACCAGCTCGTCCACAATGGACAGCGCCTGCTGTGGTCCATTCGCCATTGCGACGGCGACGGCCCGGTTGAGTTCGACGACGGGTGACGGAGCCACGCGGCCGAGCGCCTCATAGAGGAGCACGACACGCTCCCAGTCGGTCTCCGGCACCGAGGACGCCGACGCGTGGCAGGCGGCGATCGCTGCCTGCAGCCCGTACGGTCCGAGGCCGCGCCCGACAGCCGAGGCCCGGCCGATCGCGGCCAGACCACGACGGATCGCCGACCGGTCCCACAGACGCCGGTCCTGATCCTCCAAGAGCACCGCCTCGCCATCGGGCCCAGTGCGTGCGGGAAAGCGCGCGGCCGTGAGCTCGAACAGAGCGAGCAGCCCGTACACCTCCGGCTCATCGGGCAGCAATGCGGCCAGCATCCGGGCCAGCCGGATCGCCTCGTACGCGAGATCGGGGCGCAGCAGGCGGTCACCGGTCGTCGCTGTCGAGCCCTCCGTGAAGATCACGTACAGCACGCTCAGGACACCGCCGAGCCGCTCGCGCCGCTCCTCGGACGGCGGCAGCTCGAACGGCACTCCCGCCGCGGCGATCGTCTTCTTCGCCCGCGTGATCCGTGCCTGGACCGTCGGCACGGGCACGAGAAACGCCCGGGCGATCTCCTCGCTCGACAGGCCGCCGGCCGCGCGCAGCGTCAGGGCCACACGGGCCTCGGGCGAGAGCACCGGATGGCAGGCCACGAACATCAGCGCGAGGACGTCGTCGTCGACCCGGTCGGGGTCCCACGGCAGGTCGTCCGACCGGTCCCGCGGGGCCACCGCGCCCGAGCTCGCCTCCCCCTCGGCGAGCCGGCCGGCGAGTACGGCGTATCGCTCGTCGAGTGCCGACCGGCGGCGGAAGCTGTCGATGGCGCGCCGTCGCGCGGTCGCCAGCAGCCAGCTCACCGGGTTCGCCGGCGCACCGTCGCGCGACCAGGTGAGGAGTGCCTCCGCCACCGCCTCCTGTGCGACGTCCTCGGCCAGCTCGAAGTCCCCGGTGTAGCGGGCCAGTGCACTGACGATCCGTGCGGACTCGATCCGCCAGACGGCCTCGACGGCCCGCCGCGCCGACTCGGTGCTCGGCGGACCGCTGGTGGCTGCGGGCGTCAGAGCTGGCCGGTTCGCTCGCGCCACGCCCGCTCCTTGATGATCCACTCGTTGTCCTGCGGGAATTCGTCGATGCTCGGCACGCGGCGGATCTCGCACTTCGTGCCGGCAACTGCCGGGAGTCGCTTGGCCCACTCGACCGCCTCCTCCTTTGAAGCCACGTCGATCACGTAGAAGCCGCCGAACAGTTCCTTCGTCTCGCCGTACGGACCGTCGGTGACCACCGGCGCCTCGCCGCTGAAGTCGACCACCACGCCCTGGGCCGGGTCGTCCAGGCCCTCGGCGGCGACGAGCACGCCGGCCCGGATCATCTCCTCATTGAAGCGACCCACCGTCTCGAGCATCTGCTCGAAGGGCGTCTCCATCATCTTTGCGACGGATTCGTCCGTGCCTCGCATGATCAGCATGTACTTCGCCATCTTCGGTCTCCTTGATGTCGGGGCCGCTTTCGACCCTCTCACTCCAAGGTCGAACGGGGCAGCCGCGGATCGACACGGCAGACGGACGTGGGCCATTTTTTTTGCACCCGACGAGGGTCCGGCCCGTCGGTCCGGTCAGGCCAGGTGCACCGACCGGGCCGGCTCGACGGCCGCGCCGAGCTCCTGGCCGATCCGGACAGACAGGCCCGCGGCGAGCCGGGCCAGCAATCGGACCTGCCTCTCCCCGGTCGGGACGAGCACGAGCCGCCAGGGCTGGGCACGTGGACCGGTGAACCCGACGACCGCCGCGTCGACGGTGTTCGCATGTCTGACCTTCACCCTTGGACCGACCGGCAGTAGGTGTCACTTGAGGCGGCGGGTGGTGGGCCGGGTGTCCCAGCGGTACAGCGTCGCCGCGCGGCGGATGAGCATGCGGAGCGTGACGATGCGGCGAGGCGGAGGTAGAAGTTCACCGCCTTGCCACTCCTCTCGGTGCAGCGTCGCAGCTTGCCCTAGCCGTTCATGCCGGTGTCTGCTGAGGTACAGAGCGCCAAGGGGGCCGAGCTGCCGGATGGACCGTCGTCACGTGGCGACCGTGCCGAGGCCAGGCTGCTGGAGCCGGTCGCCACGGACAACGCCGAAGACCGCGAGTGCGCGGCCCAGGCCGTCGCCGTGTTCGCCAGGCAGTATGGGGCGAAGTTCCCCAAGGCCGTCAAGAAGATCGTCGAGGACGAGGACGAACTGCTGGCGTTTTACGACTACCACCTGCGGACGACGAACCGTTCCTGGGCAGTGAGCAGGAGTGAGTCCCGGCTCACGGGTACGCCCCGAACGGTCTTGGGCGCACTGGTCCTTCGCTTTCGCGTCCCGGTCGGCGACGCATATCCCGTATGCGGTCCGTCCCGGGCGGGCGGAATTCCTACGACCTGGCCATATGGGTGTGGCCGGAGGCGACGGGGAGGCCCCGAACCATCTCGCTGGTGACACGGGGGCCCCGACTGCTGACGCCCACCCGGCGTCCCAGATCGCACCGAATACGTTACGCACACCCCGCCGGGCATACCCGCAGCTTGTGACACCGTTCACCCCATCGTGCCCACGTTCGCCAAAACGATGTGCCTGCTCAGCAGTTGTGAACCCCATCGAGACGACCTTCGCGACAGTCCGCCTGCGCACGAAATCACCCAGGCCGGGGCCTGGCCGTCGGCGCGACGGCCCCGGCAGCCGCTGCCGCGCCCGAGACGCCGGTGAACATCCGCGACATGGCCTCGCCCGGCTTCCGTCAGGCGCTCGCTTGTGTGCGCTCGGTCTATGACCGGAGCTAGTGCTGTGACCGCATAGGTTCGCCGGGTTGGTCGTCGTGGCGGTTGGATGTGCGGTGACGTCCGATCCGACCGCTGGAGGCGCGGTGGCCGAGCCTGTCCGTGTGCGCAGACTGACCGACCAGGAGGGGCAGCGGCTGCAGCAGATCTTGCGCCGGGGCAGCACCAACTCGGTGCGCTATCGGCGCGCGATGATGCTGCTGGCCTCGGCCGGATGATCTCGGCTGGGCAGACCCGGAGCCCCGAACGGGGCCGGTTCAGGAGAAGGACGGCGCCAGAGGAGAATGACTCAAGAGGCGGACGGCTCGATCTCCCCCGCGAAGACGATGACCTGGTCGATGAGGCTCCGCCGCAGATGGACGACGTCCGTTCCCGCCAGGCGGGGGCCTCCATCCGGCGTCGTGAAGACCCACTGGTACCGGGCCCACTCGTCCGGCATGTCCACCGCCGAACAGCGCACCATCGTGCCGGTCCCCGCGGGGTGGCGCCGGATGTCCAGCACGAACCGCTCGACCGCCTCGATCCCCTCACTGCGGCCCAACGGTCCCCAGAAGACCACGTCCGAGGTTAGGGCCTGGGAGAGCAGCGCAGTCACATAGCTGTCGTCCGAGGCGTTGAACGCGGAGATGAACGTGTCGATCGCGGACCGCGCGGTCTCTTCTTGCATGCACCAGTAATACCAGTCGCCTCGCGGACCGCGCTCGTCCCGTGAGCCGTCTCCCGACCACGGTGAACCATCCCGGTCACAGCACTAGCTATGGTCCGGGTGTGTTGGGGAGGAAGCGCTGGTCAGTCCACTACAGCTCGCGGGAGCTTCCAGAGGCCGCCGAGCTGGCCTGGGCGGTGCCGGGGTTGCCTCTGACCTGGGAGTCTTGGCTTGACGAGGCAGGAATCCCGGATGGGACGCCATACCTGTTGTCACCGACGTTCGCGTACGACGTCGCGCTAAACGCGTACTTCCATCGGGTGATCCTGCTGGAGGCGTCGTGGCACTCCCAGAACAACGCCGCCGAGGCGATGGCGAGGTACTTCAACTTCCTGTACTTCTCGCGGGGCGGCAAGGACTGGCGGCAGGCCACCGAGGAGGACCATTTGGCCTTCCACCATTGGCGGCGCCGGGACGAGAGCGGGCCGACGGTTCAGGGGACGACGTGGAGCACGGAGGTCTCGCACGTCAACCAGTTCTACCAATGGGCGGTCGGCAGGCAGCTCGTGTCCGAGGTCCCCATTCCCCAGCGGGATCGGCGGAGTCCGCCGCCCGGACTGACGGTCGCCCCTCGCCGGTCTGGGAGGTCTGGGCGGGAGACGGTTCCGGCGACCTACGCCCACGACGAGGCCGGCGAGAGGATCGAGTGGCTGCCGGCGGCGTCCTACCGGCGCTGGCGGGACGTCGGCGTCCGCGGCTACGACGTCGCGGGCCTGCCACGGACGCGGTTCCGAGGCCGATGGGCCTCGCGGAACGCGCTCTACACCGACTTGATGGTCCGCACCGGGATGCGGATCTCCGAGCAGTCCGCGGTGACTGACATGGAGATGCCAGCCGGGCCGGGGTCTGCGGGTTTCCGCCGGTTCTGGCTTCCGGAAGCGATCGCGAAGGGCGGTTCGGCCCGCTGGATCTATGCCCCGGGCTCGGTGGCGAGGGATCTGGCCAACTACCGGGACATCGACCGGGCCGAGGTGGTCGCTGAGGCCCGGGCTGCCGGCCGTTACCGCCGAATCCGCCGCCCGCTGGTGATCGCCGACCCAGACCGCCCGATGATCGCCACCCGAACCGGTGGCACGGCGGCCGGCCAGCAGGTCGACGTCCGGCGCCTGAAGTCGCGGAGCGTTGCCGACTGCTGCGGGAAACGGCCGACGGCCTGGAGCCGGCGATGTTCTGGCTGGGCGAGTCGGGCATGCCGCTGGCGGTCTCGACCTGGAAGGACATGTTCACCACGGCGAATCAGCGGTGCGCCGAACAGGGCCTTGCCCTGCGGGCCCGCGGCAACCTGCCGCTTGCCCGCTGGGCCGCCTCCCGGGCCAAGCCGCTGCTGGCCGACGTCGCCCCGGAGGCCGGAAACGGCGAGGAGGTGGCCCCGGCTCCGCCGGGGCCACTGATCGTGACCTTCAACCGGATCAAGACCTCCGCCGAGGCCCGCCGCACCAAACGGATGGGCGGGCACTTGCCCTCGGCGGCGAAGTCGAACACCGCCCAGGTCCTCTACACCAACTATCTGCGGCCCGACCCCACCATCCGCGAGTGGGCCGAGGAGGTCATGGGTGAGGCCCTGGTGGATGCGGAACAGGCGGCCCGCACCGCCCACGAACGGGCTGCCCTGAAGGTCCATGAGGAGCGTTCGCGGGTCCGCGGTGGCGGCCCGGCCGTCGCACCGGACGCGGACGCGACCGGCACGGACACCGCCTGGGGAGCCTGCACCGACCACGACCATCACCCGGAGACCGGCCGGCCCTGCCAGGACTCGTTCCTGGCCTGCTTCCACTGCGGCAACTGCCTGATCACCCGGGACAAGCTACCCCGGCTGCTGGCCCTTCTGGACGCGATGCACACCCGGCTGCAGCAGATGGACGAGGACACCTGGTGGAAGGCCTACGGCCCGACCTGGACCGCGATCCGCCGCGATGTGCTGCCGAAGTTCAGCCCGGCCGAGGTCGCCGAGATCCGCAAGCACCCCCTGCCCGACGCCCTCCTCGATCTTGTCGAATCACCCTGGGAACACCCGTGACTCCTACCGCGACCGCTGTCCTGCCTTCCGCCTTGCCCGAGCATGCGGCGGACCCGTTCGTCCTGCACGGCCGCCAGCTCGGCTCAGGTCTGCGGCTTGAGGACACCAGCCGCTACAGCGACCCGGTCTGGCGGATGGATTCGGCCCAACTCATGGCCCACGACCGCGCGTTGATCCTGAACTTTCCCCGCGTCCCGGAAAGGTTCCGCCCGGCAGGCAAACGGCTGTTCTATGAGTTGTTGTCCGGGCCACTGCCGGACGGCGAGGACCGCCTTGAGATCGTCACGATCCGCACCTACTTCGGAGAGTTCGTACGTTTCACGAAGTGGCTCGACAAACGGTGGTCCCACCATCCCGATCTCCTCCACCTCGGCTTGATCACCGGCCCTGACCTGCAGGCATACCTTCGGCACCTGATCGTCGTCCTGTCGGCCGGCTCGACCCGCGGCGTCACGGCCCGGTCCTTCGTCCGTCTGCTCTGGCGATGGCGCACGGCTCTTGGGCCGGATGCGCTGGCCTTCGACCCGCTCCACCTCGACGACTGGAGCAGTCCGCACTCGTCCGGCAGCAGGAGCGAGAACGCAACCTCCAGGCTGCCCGAGTCCGTTCTGGGGCCGCTGGTCGTCTGGTCCCTGCGGTTCATCAACGACTTCGCTCCCGACATCCTGGAGGGCAGCCGCCAGTGGCACGAACGTCGCCGGTCGGGCCGGAGTGACACGATGCCGCGACGGCCCCCGGCGGAGGTCGCCGCACTCGTTGAGGGCTTCCTCGCCGAGCACATTGAGGCCAACCGTCCCCTGCCGGGGTTCCTTGGCCACCCCAACGTCACCCAGATCGCCCGGAAGATCCGGGCCAAAAGCCGCCAGGTGTCGCTGCACACATCGCAGATCGAAGAGGCAGCCGCACACGTCGGAACGACCTACTCTGCCGGGATGGACATCCCGATCCGAGGCCGGCTGGACGGTCAGCCCTGGATCACCGATATCGAATGCCACCACACCACCCCGCAGAGCCTGGCCGTTCTCTCCCGCCAGCTCATGGCCGCGGCCTACGTGATCATCGCGTTCCTCAGCGGCATGCGGGACTCCGAGGTCAAGCACCTGCGGCGGGACTGCCTCCACGTCAAATGCGACGCCGACGGCAACCCCTACCGCTGGAAAGTCACCAGCTTGGCCTTCAAGGGCGAGGACGAGAGCGCGGGCGTGATGGCCACCTGGGTCGTCGGCAAGCCGGTCGCCCAGGCGATCAAGATCCTCGAACAACTCCAGCCGCCCGAGGCCGACTACCTCTTCAACGGTCTGCCGCACGGCCCGGGCAGCAAGAAGACCGTTGTCCGCTCGGCCCTCTGCACCAGCAGCACCAATCAGCAGCTGAACGACTACATGAAGTGGATCAACAACTACTGCACCGCCACTGAACGGCCGGACAGCATCCCGAAGGTCAACGGCAGCGTCCTTGCCCTCAAGACGAGTCTCTTCCGGCGCACCTTGGCCTGGTTCATCGCCCGCCACCCCGGAGGCGTCGTTGCCGGGGCCCTGCAATACCGCCACCACAGCATCCAGATGTTCGAGGGCTATGCCGGCACCAGCTCGTCCGGCTTCCGCGCGGAGGTCGAAAGTGAGCAGGCCCTGGCTCGCGGCCAGGGCCTCATCGGGATGGTCGAAGGACACGAACACCGCGACCTCGCCGGACCGGCTGCCGACGAAGCCGAACGGCGCCTTGATGAGTTCGGCGAGCGCTCCCAGTTCCAAGGCACCGTCGTTCTCGACGAGCGCCGACTAGAAAGGATCATGAAGCGGCATGATCCGGCGGTCTATCCAGGCGACTACATCACCTGCATCCACGACTCGACCAATGCCCTCTGCGAGAAGGCCAAGCGCGGCCGGGCCGAAGACATGCCCGAGCACGGCGGATGCCAGCCGCTGGCCTGCCGCAACGTCGCCCTCACACCCGCCAACACAGCGGCTTGGCACCGCGAACTCGACCGGATCGAGTGCCGGCTCGACGCCCGCCCGCCCCTGCCGCCGCTGCTGGCCGACCGCCTGCGGAAACGACAAGAAAAGATCACCGAGTTCCTCCGGGACAGCGGCCGGCTGGAGGCCTCAGCATGAACACCGTCCCCGAGGCCCTGATCCGCAAGAAGCTCCAGGAGATGCTCACCGCCTGCGAGCAGCACAACCGTCGCCCGAGCGTCCTCGCCCTCGCGCAGAAGGTCGGCATGAGCAACACGACCCTCCGCCGCAACTACCCCGACATCGCACGCGAGATCGGGCTCCGCCGCTCGGAACCGACGAAGCCGACCCCCGGCACCCGCAGCGAGCACGACCGGCTCACCGCCAGGAACGCAAAGCTCCGTCGCCGCAACCGAGAGTTGAAAGATCAACTCAAGCTCGCCGCCGCACAGATTCAGTTCCTTGCCCTCCGCGCTGCCCAGGCAGAGGAGGCGCTGGAAGCACAGGCGAAAGTCACGCACATCAGCAACCACCGCTACCGCGGTTGACAGACAAAACCCGGCAGATTGGCCCGCGCAGCCTCACATCCGGGATCTCAGCACGTCGACCTCACAGCCCGGCGCGGAGGGGTCGAAGCCGTGCTCGATCAGCCAGCGAACTGCCAGCAGGCTTCGCAACGACCACCACGCGTGGATCACGTCGAGGTCGATGTCGGTGCCATAGCCGCCGATGACGTCGTCGAGGTGCTCCTCGTGTCCGAGCGTGAAGGTGGCGAGGTCGTACAGGGCATCACCCTGGCCCGCCTCGGACCAGTCGATGATGCCGGTGACCTCGTCGCCGTCGACGAAGATGTGCGCGATCTGCAGGTCGCCGTGTGTGAACGCCGGAGTCCACGGCCGGAGCGCGGCCTCGGCGACCTGGCGGTTGTGGGCGACCAGGTCAGCGGGCAGGAGGCCGTTCGTCACGAGCAACTCGCACTCGTCGTCGAGTTCCGCCGCCAGCGCGACGATGCTCCGCCCGGCCCGGCCGGGCCGGGGCGGCAGCGGCGCTTCGTGCAGCTTCCGGATGGCGGCGCCCGCCGCGGCCCACGCCGCCGGTGACCCGGTCGACGGCCCGCCGAGGCGCCCAAGCGTCGTCCCCGGGAGTGCGGCGATCGCGAGCACGGGCGGCTTGCGCCACAGGACCTCCGGGGTCGGGACCGGGGCGAGGGACATCGCCTCGACCTCGACGTCGATGCGTGCCTGATCGGCGTCCACCTTCAGGAACACGTCGCCGACGCGCAGGGTCGCGCGCTCGGAATGGGCGACGACGACTTTGACCTCATCCATGGGCGACAGTATCCCGGGGATGATCGCCGACGTCGCACGGGTTTATCGCGTGCGATTACGCGGCTGACCACGTCCCGCTACCGGCGGCCTCATGCACGACACCGACCCGGTCCCACCACTTTTGTTAGGAGTCCAAGAGTCACCAGGCGCCAAGGACAAGCTGCACCAAGAACGGTCAACGGTCAGCCCAGAACCCCGTTCACAAGCTCGCCGCTCACCAGGCCGTCACGCCCGTGCGGCGGGTGGACCCGGGCATCGCGGAGGCGGTCGAGCGGCAGACCCGCGCGATGCGTGAGTTCAGCGCCCGGGCGTTTCCCGAGCCGGGGACGGTCCCGGACGATGCGCCGGCCACGATCGAGGCAGCCTGCGTTCGGCGCCGCTGCCACCGAGGCCGCAGCCCTGCGGGGGAGCGCTGCACCGCCGCCGACTGCTCCGCGCCGACCGCCATCACCCGCCTCTATGGCGGGTTGTTGCACCACGCCGCCGAGCTTGAGCCCTCGCGGAACGACCCGGCTGGCGCCTCCCCCCGTGAGCGTGGCCTCGCTCCAGGCCGACCTCGCTAACGCTCACGCCCGCAATATCCGGCTCATCGCTCGGGTTCACCAACTGGAGAAGCCGTTGTCGGAGCTGATGGGCGAGCAGACCTGGCGCGAGTCGGACCTGGGCGCTCCCGCGGACATCGAGGAGTTCCAGCGCACGATTACCCGGCTGGAGCAGAAGAGCGTCGAGCTGTCGTCGCACCCGGAGGAGCGGGAAGCTGAGCTGGAGGCCGCGCGGGCAACCAACCGCGAGCTGACACGCGCTCTGAACCAACGTGGGTGACCGGCACTGGTATCTCGGGTACCAGAGCCGGCGACCGCGGCGTAAGGGACCAGCGACCGCGGCGTAGGGGCAGGTCCGCCTCGTGCCGCGCAGGGAGCCGCCCACCGGGGTGTGACGATCCGGTGTGTCGACTGGCCAAATGACACCCCGTCACATCTGATGACTTTTGCCAGTTTGTCTGATTGCGGTAGAGGAGTATCTGAATGGCACAGCACGTATCGGCCTGTCGACCCCGGCCCCTTCGAAGGCGGCTGACGGCGGCGGCGCTGGCCCTGGGCACGGTCGGCGCCCTCGCTGCCGCGGCACCGCCCGGGTCGGGGGAGTCGCCGCACGGGGCCGATCACGGCTTCCGGGAGCGTGATCTCGTCTCCGATATCCCCGGCAGGGCGGAGGCGACCGACGGGAACCTGGTTAACCCCTGGGGCTTGGCCGCCGCGCGCACCGGAGAGGTGTGGGCCTCGGACAATGGCATGGACAAGGCCACGATGTACTCGGGCGCCGTCCGTGGGAAGCCGGTCAACATCCTGGACCTGGTGGTGTCGATCCCGGAGGGCGGCGCCCCGACCGGGATCGTGCGCAACGACACCGACGACTTCCGCTTCAGTGGCTTCGGCAAGAGCGGTGTCGCCCAGTTCCTGTTCGCGGGCGAGAACGGCGACCTCTTCGCCTGGAGCCCGGACGTGAACCTGACGAACGCCGTCCAGGTCGCGCACGAGAACAGCGACGGCGAGAACGCCGTCTTCAAGGGCCTGACCCTGATCCCGGCCAAGAAGAAGCACAGCAGGGCCTGCGCACAGCGCGGCAAGACGGCCGGCAACGACAAGCGGTCGCGGCTGCTTGTCGCCAACTTCCGTGACGCCCGCATCGACGTCTTCGACAAGGACTTCAACCTCCTGCCACCCGACGACCGGTTCCAGGACCCGAACATCCCCGACGGCTTCGCGCCGTTCGACGTCAAGAAGATCGGCTCGCGCGTCTTCGTGACCTACGCCAAGCAGGACGAGGACAAGAAGGACGACGTCCCTGGTGCGGGCAACGGCTTCATCGACACGTTCAGCACCGAGGGCAAGCTGCTGAAGCGCTTCGCGAGCCGCGGCGTGCTCAACTCGCCCTGGGGCCTGGAAATCGCGCCCAAGAAGTTCGGCAAGTTCTCCGGCGACCTGCTCGTCGGAAATTTCGGGGACGGCCACATCAACGTCTTCAACCCGAACAGCGGCAAGTTCAAGGGCACGCTGCGGGACCGCAAGGGCAACGCGATCGAGATCCCCGGGCTGTGGGGGCTGCTGCGCGGCACCCAGAAGTCCGGTGGCAAGGACTCCGTGTGGTTCGCCGCCGGAATCGAGGGCGAGGCCCACGGACTGCTCGGCACCCTGCGCGCCGAGGACTGACCGACCCCGCCGCCCGAGCCCGGCGCACTGCCCCACGCGCCGGGCCGGCGCCTGCCCCGGCCACCGGTCCTCGCCGACCGTGAACGCCCCGGTCGGCGGGAAGCCGTTGCTTCCGTAGGACGCGACGAGCATGCGGTCGTCGCCCGCGTAGCGGTCGACGCGCAGGAGGGAGATCCCTGCCCGGCAGGTCTCCTCCACGGCGTGCGCGAGCAGCGCGCCGACCGAGCCCAGCGGCACCGCCTCGGCCCGCTCGGCACCCAGCGCCAGCTCATAGGTGTCCCGGACGGACCGGTCCGGCCGGTCGAAAACGGTGTTCTGGGCGAGCAGTCCCACGGTCAGTCCGCGCCGCCGCATCTCGCCCTCGGGTGCGAGCCGCCCGGCGAGCACGGCCAGCAGAGTCGACTTCCCGGCCCCGTTCCCACCGGTGACCAGCAGACGGTCCGTCGCCGACACCTCCGCACTCACCGCTGCGAGCCGGCCCGGCACCCGTACGTCATCCAGGGACACCAGCGGACCGTCGCCCTCCGCCGCCGGTGCGGCGAGCGCCGTGCTCTCGAACCGCAGCGGCTTCGGCGGCTCGCCGACCTGGGAACGCTCCAGCTCCTCCAGGCGGCGGGTGGCGTTGCGCACCCGCCGGGAGATCTGGCTCTGGACCCGGCCGGCGCGGTGGCCGTAGCCCATCTTCTCGTTGTCACGCGGCCCCCGGTCCTGTGCGACGCGGTGCGCGGTGACCCCGGCGGAGACCCGTAGCGCCGCCCGTTCCCTCCGCTGCCGCCCGGGGAGCGCAGCTGCGAAACCGCCGCTGAAGCGCCCGCGCTGGGCGGCCCGGCCGTCGTGGTCGTTGCGCTGATCCACCGGCCGCGTCAACGCGCGGACCGGGCGCCCGGACAGAGGTTCCGTCCGGGCGCCCGGTCCGTAGTGATCAGTGGCGCAGGTTGAGACGGTGCACGCCGCCGTCGACGGTGCCGACGTAGAGCGTGCGGCCGTCGGGGCTCGCGGCCAGTTTGGTGGTGTCGGTGTTCTGCAGGCCGGTTGAGATGTTGTGCCAGCTCAGACCGTGGTCGGTGCTGCGCAGTACGCCGCGGCCGCCTTGCAGGAGGCCGCTGGCCCCGGAGCTGGTGGTGGCCGCGTAGAGCGTGTCCTCGACCCGGAGCAGGTCGGAGACATGGATCGCGAGAGCGCCGGTGTCCGCGGTGCGGAAGGCCCGGCCGCCGTCGGTGCTGACGCGGACGCTCTCGCCGCCGACGACGAGACGCCGTCCGTCGAGGTCGATCGCGGTCACCGGGCCGTCGGCGACTTTGGTGACGGTCACCCCGCCGTCGTCAGACCGGTAGAGACCGGCGGTGTTGCCGAGCCACAGGCGCAGCGGATTTGCGGGGTCGCCCGCGATGGTGCCGAAGGAGCGCTCGTGGTAGAGGTTCTTCCACGTCGTGCCGCCGTCGCTGGTGGCGAACAGCCCCCGGCCCAGAAGGCTTTGGAAGCTGACCATGACCCGGTTCGGGTCGGCGGGGTGGACCAGGAGCGCCGTCGGCACCTCCGCCGAACGGCCCTTCTCCTCCCAGGTGGCACCACCGTCGCCGCTGCGCTCGACGGTGAATGAGCTGAACGCGGTGCGCCGCACCTTCCAGATCACCTTCGGATCCTTGGCCGACACGGCAAGGTGCGGGACGGTGACGCCCCTCATGCCCTCGCCGCCCGACTGGCCCCACTCCGGGCTCGCGACGGGAAGGGCGGTGCGGTAGACCGCGCTGTCGGTGGCGGCGAGCAGATGGCCGTCACTGACCACGAGATCGTTGACAGTCAGTCCCTGGACGCCGATCCGCCGATATCCGGTGCCGTCCGCGGCACCCCGGTAGAGACCGTCCTGCTCGCTGGAGACGGTGACGGAACCGTCGGCCCAACGGTCGTAGTCCATCGGTACCGATGCGCGCGACGGCGCGGCGACCGTCGTCCACGTCTGCCCGTGGTCGCGGCTGAGACGGCCGCTGCCGGACAGCGTGCTCAGGTACAGGTCGTCACCCGAGATGGTCAGGCGGAGGCCGCCGTTCGTCATGGACAGCAGGGTGGTCCAGGTCTCCCCGCCGTCACGGGAACCGACAACTCCCCGGCCCGGGACATACACCGCCACGACCGAGGAGTCGGCGGCCAGCCCGCCGACGGTCTCGCCGGACGGGTCGAAGAGCAGGCGTGCCTCGCCGGGGTTGCCCGAGCCGATGCCGGAGCGGGCCCAGACGCCGTGATACGTCGTCATATAGAGGGTGTCACCGGTGACGACGGCGGCGGTGATGCCGCCGGTGACGCCGGTCGGATACGTCGTCCAGTGGTCGCCCGCGTCCGTGCTGACCAGCAGTGCGTCCGAGGTGACCGCGACCAGGGTGCGGGTCCGTTCATCGGCGGCGAGCGCCGCGATGCGGGTGTCCGGGACGTCGAGTGTGCGCCAGGTCCGCCCGTTGTCATCGGTGCGCAGGATGGCGCCCCGGCGACTGCCGTCGTGAACGCTGTTCACGGCGTACCACCAGCGGTCGGGATTCTTCGCGTCCACCACGAGCGGACCCGTGCCGTCCGCGACAGGCAGTCGTCCCAACTGGCGCCAGGAGGCGCCGTTGTCGGTGGTCAGCCAGGGAGCCGCCTTCTTGTACTGGGTGAGGACGGCCTGCTTCGGCCGGCTCGACGAGAGGGTGATGGAGCCGGCCTGGCCGTTGGGACCTACCGGCTCCCAGCGGTTCCTGCGGCTGTCGACCGGGGTGACCTCGAAGGCACCGGCGCCGGTGAGCCGCTGCCCGGTGCCGGCGGTGCCGCCTACCGAGACCCGGTAGGCGCCGGCCACGCTGCCGGTCACCTCGGCCCGGTAGTAGCCGCTGGCGGGATCGAGCGTGGAAGTGACGTCGACGGCCTTGCCGCGAGGCGGGGTGACGGTGACGACCGGCGGTGCGGCCAGCCGGGTCGGCGGGGCGATGTGCACGGTCGAGTGACCGTCGCTCGGGTCGGGTGCGGCCTGGACGGCCAGATACCGGACGGCGAGCAGGTAGGGCACCCCGATCGCTGATCCCCGGTCGGGAGTCGCCGTGAGACGGCCGCTGATCTCGGTGTCGGCCGCCGGTCGGGCGACGCGCAGCGAGACCGTGACGGTCGCGGTCCCCCCGGCCGGTACGGTGACCCGCTTCGCCGAGACCGTGGCCGGACCGTCGGTCCGCAGCGAGGTCGCGACCGGCCGCTTGCCGGAGTTCCGCAGCGTCACCTTCGCGATTCCGCCGACGTGACGCCCGGACAGATCGGCGAGTCCGAACGACACCGACGCCGGCGAGGCGCTGACCGTGGCCGAGGCGGCCGCGGCCACATCGAGCCGGCCCGAGCCCTGCGTCGTGGGCCCGTTGCCGCTCAGCGGCTTCGCGGTGCCGACCAACGCGGCCTTGATCTCGGCAGGCGCCCGGCCGGGATGCAGCTGGCGCAGCAGGGCCGCAGCGCCGGCGACGTGCGGGGTCGCCATCGATGTGCCCGACATGCGGTACTCGCCGGGCCCGTACAGTGCCTTGGGCACGGTGGAGCGGATCTCCACGCCCGGTGCGACCAGATCGGGCTTCAAACCGAAGCCCTGTGCGGGACCGCGTGAGGAGAACGAGGCGATCCGGTCGGTGGTGTCGGTGCCGCGCAGCGTCACCGAGACCTTCCCGGCGGCGAGTCGGGCGCTCAACTCCGTGTACTGGGTCGAGTCGATGCCCATGACCACCAGGTGGTCCATGCGCAGCGAGTCGCCGGAGGCGTCGATCCGCGCGGACGAGGACGGCACCTGGGCCACTCCCGGCTCAGGGCTCACCTCCGGCGGCCCGACCTCTCCCGGTGCTCCGGCGACGAACACCGGGCCGTCGTTGGAGGGCAGGCCGGCCAGCACGGCGATCGCGCCGCGCTTCTCCGCCTCCTTCGCCCACTCCACGGCCCTCGCCGTCAGGTACTGGGCGTTGGAGGCGATGAGCATCTCGGCCCGTACGATCTTTCCGCGTACGTCGCCGACCCGCTTCCAGTCCTCGGCGGTGCCCTCGCCGACATCGACCAGCGGCGCCGTGACGGGGTGCTCCGGCGGGTTCGCGGACAGGATGCCGCGGTAGGTCTGGATCAACTCGGGTTTCTGGCCGGCCAGATAGGCGCTGGGCAGCCGCAGATTGCTTGTCGACGCGCCGACCGCGACCACGCCGTCGGCCGTTGCGGGGCTGCTGACCGTACCCGTGCCCGGTCCGTCGTTGCCAGCCGCGGCCACCACGACCACACCGGCCTGTACGGCCGCGGTCGCGGCGCGGCCCAGCGGGTCGGTGCCGTCGCCGGGGCCGCCGAGGCTCATGTTGATCACATCGGCGCGGTGCGGGTTGGCCGGATCGGAGGCCGCCTCGATTCCGGCGATGATGTCCGACGTGTAGCCGGAGCCGTCGGCGTCCATCACCTTGTAGGCCAGCAGATTCGCGCCGGGCGCCACGCCGGTGACGCCGCCCTTCTCAGCCGCCTTGCCGGCGATGATGCCGGCGACGTGGGTGCCGTGGCCGTTGTCGTCCATCGGGTCCTCGTCACCGTTGACGAAGTCGTGCCCGCCGACGACCTTGTGCCCCTTGCCGAGTCCGCCGCCCAGGTCGGGGTGGGTGTAGTCCACGCCGCTGTCCAGGATCGCGACGGTGGTCCCCTTGCCGGTGACGCGGCTTCCGGCCGTGTCCTTGCGCTGCCAGACGCCGGGTGCGCCGATCAGCGGCACGCTCACGTCCGTCTTTGTCAGCACCCGGGTGTCGGGGCGGACCGCGGTGACGCCCGGCAGCGAGGACAGCCGCCCCACCTCGGACGCGGGCACCGTCATTGCCACGGCATCGACGAGCAGACCCAGTTTGCGGGTCGCCGAAGGGTGCAGCCCGGCGCTCTTCGCCGAGCCGAGGAACGTCTCCTGCCGCGCGTCGAGCGCGCGGCGGGCGGCGCCGACGCCGCGGGCGGCCTCGGCGGACAGCAGCGATCCACCGGGCGCGGCGGTGACCGCTGGGTTCCCGGACAGTTCGACGAGCACTCGTTGCGACGGGTCGGGCGTGGACGCGTTGGCGGCACCCGGTGTCACCGCCAACGTGCCGGCGAGAACAACGGCGGCGAGGGCGGCATGACGCGATCTTCGTGACTTCATTGCCATGCGTAAAGGTCCTAGTGGCGAGGGCACTTGCCGCACAACTGATCTCCATGGCCCATTGCTGCCGCTGGCACAATTGGGCCACCATCCGTCCATGACTCCCGAGACACCGCAACTCACGGCGGCAGGCATCGATCCGTTCGACGAGAGCGTCTACCGCGCCGTCCTGACCCGGCGGACGGCGGCGCCTGCCGAACTCACCGCGGATCTCGACTGTTCGGCCGAGCGCGTCGCCAGGGCGCTGGACCGGCTCCGCGACCACGGGCTGGTCGGCCGGCTCGCCGGCTCCCGCCGCCGGTACGCCGCGATCGAACCGGGCGCCGCCGTCGAGGCGCTGGTGCGGGCCAGAAGCAATGAACTGGAGCGGGTCCGTTCGGCGGCCGACGAGCTGTCCCGGCTGTTCGCCGCCGCGCGCACCGGCGCGACCTATGAGGACGAGGTGGAGATCACCACCGGCAGCGAGGCGCTCGGCCGCTGGTTCGTCCGCCTTCAGCAGGAGGCCCACGAGGACGTGATGACCCTGGACCGGCCGCCGTACGCCCTGACCACCTCCAACCCGGTGGAGGCGACGGCGCTCGGCCGCGGCGTACGGTACCGCGCGGTCTACGCCCCCGAGGCCCTGGAATGGCCGGGCGTCCTCGACGACGTCCGCGAGCTGGTCCGGCACGGCGAACAGGCCCGCGTCCTGCCCGGCCTGGGCATCAAACTCGCCATCGCCGACCGCAAGCTCGCCCTGATGCCGCTCTCCCTCGACCTCAACGACGTCCGCGCCGCGGTGATCCGCCCGTCCACCCTGCTCGATGCCCTCACCGGCTACTGGGAAATGTGCTGGAAGCAGGCCCTTCCCCTCAACGCCCCCGCCGAGGACCCCCTCGGCGAGGAGGACCGACTCGTCCTCACCCTCCTGGTCAGCGGCCTCAAGGACGAGGCGATAGCCCGCCAGCTCGGCTGGTCCGTCCGCACCATGCGCCGCCGCATCAGCCGCCTGCACGACCTCCTCGGCGCCGCCAACCGCTTCCAGGCCGGAGTGATCGCGGCCCGCCGCGGCTGGTTGTGAGACAGCACGCCGGCAGCAGGTGGGGCGGCAATGAGTGGATGTGGTCTCGGCGCGCGTTCCATGCCTGCACAATTCGGCTTGTGACAGCAGCTGCCGGTGGGCGACACCGTAGGAGCGGAGCTTGTCGGTCACCAGCACCCGCGGTGCGGTCGGCGGTGGCGCAACTGGCGGGCGTACTCGGGACCGAACTTGGCGCACCACTGCCGGATGGTCTCGTGGCGCGGCTCAGCTCCAGCTCGGCGAAGGCCCGTGCGGCGGCCTGTAGGGAACCGGTCGGCCGGTGTGTGCGTCGAGCAGCACGCGGTCGCCCACGGCTCGGTCCAGCTTCACTGTCACCTGCTGCAACTTCCCCTGCTTAGTACAGTGCCCGCCGTCCGCCTGGTCCTTGACGGATGCTGACAGCACGACGCTGCCGCGTGTTTCGAGCACATTCATTGTGGGGCCGTAGTCGCAGACGCCATGAAGGGTTTCCACGGTGACCGATCGCCTGTCTGCGGACATTCGGACCATCCTGTTGAGTGAATAACCGGGGACGTCGATAGCCCGCTTGATCGGCGACTGGGGGAGTTTCGACGGGATGACAGCCGCCTGCTTGAGGGGAGAGCCATAACCCTTGAGACTGAACAGCCAGGCTGGGACCACCGCCGCTCCGCGGGCGGTGGCCACGCTCATCTCACCCAGCCTCGCCCCGGTCACGGTGAGGTGTGGCTTTCCGCCGACGCGGTCGCCGCCAGCCACGGTCTTGTACGACTCATCCGCCCCCACCAGCGGTCGCGTGAGTGTCCTACCGTCGTTCCATGCCACTCGGCCCTCCTTCGGCGAGGTGGTGGGCAACTTGCCTTCAAGAACGAAGCTGTGGTCTTGGTAGGCCTGCCGATCAGACTTGCTCCGCAGTCCGCCTCGCGGTAGTTGGACCACGTTGCTCATGGGGTGGAAACCATCACGCCATGTGGCAGCCGCGGCTGACCCGTCCCAGGCCGCGGCGACCTGTTGAGCGCGCTGCGCCTGCATTTTCGTGCTGCGACTGGTTTCCTGCTCACTGCCGCAACCGGCGGCGGCCCCCAGGCCGGCGGCAGACAGAGCGATTCCAGCGAGCAGGCTGACGGACCGCGCTGTCCTGATACGCATGTGGCCTCCCTGATGAACGGACTGGTGGGTTGTCCGGTCTTTGTGACGTGGCTGGGCCGGGACAGGTTTCACCGGTTGGGGCAGCTGGTTGGGGTAAGCCGTCAGTAGACGTGCAGGCCACGTTCGTTCAGCACGGTCTGCACCTTCGTGAAGTAGTTCCGGTAGGTGCCGCTGGAGGAGGCGTTGCACACCGTCTCGTCGGAGCCGCCGGAGAGAAGGCCCAGCGCCGTCGTACCGTGCGTAGGCCGGGGTGAAGCACAGCCCGAGACGCTGCCCGCGCGTGGACACCGCGCCGCTGTTCACCTTCGACGGCGCGCGCGGTGTCACGATCGCGAACAACGACTACGACGACGGCTTCAACAGACGGATCGACACCCGGAACATGGACCCGGTCGAGATCACAGCGGACGGCGAGGGGCTCGCCCTCAACGCCGACCGCCAGACGTCCGGTCCGGTGGAGATCACCTATGCGAGCAGCGACGAGTCGGTCGCGCGAGTCTCCGCCGACGGGCTCGTCATGGCCGTCGGCAGCGGCAAGGCCCTGATCCGTGCCCATGTCACCGTCGGCGGGCGGGAGGCCGTCTCCGACCCGGTGCGGATCAAGGTGACGGGCGAAGCGGACGACGGCTGACGCCGGCCGCCGTTGAGCGTCGCCTCCGGCCGGTGAGCCGGCCGGAGGCGACGCTCGCGTCCGTCATCCCGGGCGCGGGTTGCTCCGCTTCCGGGTGAAGGCCTGCTCAGTCCCTGCGCGGAGGACTGCTCCGTTCCCGGGACCGGAGTGGCGCCAGGGCCGTGCGGTGCGAGCTGGAGGCCGTGCGGGGCGGGCTCGGGGGCAGTGCCGGGGGGCCGTCCCTCCGCTGTGGAACGATCCGCGCTGACAAGTGTCCACAGGGCGGAAGGACTGCATGAGCGGCCGACGAGATGCTGAGGGCGGCGCGCCCGCACGGGTTCCGATCGGGGCAGAGAGGCGGGGGAGACCGTGGCCGACCGGTTGTGTCGGACGCAGGACGCGCTGACGCCGGCCGAACGCAGGAAGGCGGGCGTCGCGGCGCACAGGACCAGCGACAGCACACCCCGTCAGCCATCGACGTGCCGCGGTCATGACGGGATCACCTCCACCTCGGCCAGGGACAGCGGAGCGGTGGTCGCGAGCTGGATTCGCACGTAACGCCCGGTGGCAAACCAACAGCAGCTCGCAACCCCTTCGAGCCCACGCCGAAGTCCCACTCGTTGGCGAAGTTCCCGCACCGCTCGCGCAGCGCGGCCGCTTTCGCCGACTCACCGAGACCGCGGGCCATGTCGGCCAGACCGCAGTCGGCTAGCGCGTACTCCAGCGTCGCCGAACCGGCTTGCCGGGAGTCGCCCCAGACGTAGCCGCCCTTGTCCTGGTAGCCGATCCATCCGTTGCGCACATACGTTGGGTTGCCGTCCCGTCCACGGAACACCGACGGATCGGCCGGAACCTCGGTGACGTTCTTCCACAGCGCCTCGAACAGGGCCCGCGCCGTGGGCTTGTCGAGCAGCCCGCGCGCGTACAGGGAGGTGATGAACGGCGTCGGACCCTCCCCGCTCATCACGTTGGTCTCGCTCGGCCCCAGCGCCCAGCGCGGAAGCCAGCCGCCGTCACCGGTTTCTCCCCGACCGGCCCCTGTTGCCAGAGGCGCGGCACGAGCCCCTGCCGCAGCCGACGGGTCGAATGTCTTGACAGTGAACCGAGTGGGACCAGTAGCCTCTTAAGGCCAAAGTGGTCTAGACCATGTGGAGGGTCTGATGAGAAGGCGTAGAACAGCCTTCGGCGTGATCGCCATAGCCGGCTGTGTGACGCTCGGGGTGCTCACCCCCGGAGCCGGAGCACAGGCCGCGGAAACCACGGGAGCGCGCGCGGCCCCGGCGGGCACCCGCCCCCTGCCGACCGTCTCCCCGACACCGCAGGCCATCTCCCGCTCGGGCAACGATGTGGCCGTCACCGGCCGGGTACTCGTCGTCGCGGACGCGCACACGGACGCCGCCGCCCGCGACCGCCTCGTCCGCGAGCTGAGGGAGCATGGCGCCGCGCGTGTCGACAACGTTTCCCCCGACAGCGTCCCGTCGGCGTCCGACGGACTGCTCACCGTCAGGCTGGGGCCCGCCGACCGCCCGGACATTGCCAAGGCGCTCGGTGACACCGCCGTGCCCGGCCACGCCGAGGGCTACGCCCTACGGGTCACGGGCCGGCAGTCGCATCCCGAGATCGCCCTCGGGGGCACGGACGCCACGGGCCAGTTCTACGTTGTGCAGACGCTGCGCCAGCTCTTCCAGCGCGCGGGCGACGACTGGAAGGTGGCGGGCGCTCAGGTCAGCGACTACCCGTCGATGCCGCTGCGCGGCACCATCGAGGGCTTCTACGGCCCGCCGTGGACCGCACAAGAGCGCCTGGACCACATGGACTTCCTCGGCGAGATGAAGTCCAACACCTACGTCTACGCGCCGAAGGACGACCCCTACCACCGGGACAAGTGGCGCGAGCCCTACCCGCAGGCCAAGCTCGCCGAACTGCGCGAACTGATCGACCGCGCCCTGGCCGACCACGTCCGCTTCACCTTCGCCGTCTCACCCGGCGCCTCCATCTGCTACTCCGACTACGCCGACACCAAGGCGCTGACCGACAAGATGCAGGCGATGTACGACGCAGGCGTACGGTCGTTCTCCATCCCCCTGGACGACATCAGCTACACCCGCTGGAACTGCGACGCGGACGCGCGGAAGTTCGGCCCGCCGGGCCGCGGCGCGGCGGCCCACGCCCAGGTGAGCCTGCTGAACACGGTGCAGCGCGACTTCATCGCCGAGCGGCCCGGGGCCAACCCGCTGCAGATGGTGCCCACGGAGTACGGCGACCTGACCGACACCGCGTACAAGCAGGCGCTCCGTGCCACGCTCGACCCCGAGGTCCAGGTGATGTGGACCGGGACGGACGTGGTGCCGCGGGAGATCACCAACGCCCAGGCGTCCAAGGCCGCCGAACTCTTCGGCCGCAAGGTCTTCGTGTGGGACAACTACCCGGTCAACGACTTCGGCCGGACCGCCGGGCGACTGCTGCTGGCGCCGTACGACAAGCGTGAGCCGGGACTGTCCGACCACCTCAGCGGCATCGTCTCCAACCCGATGAACCAGGAGGCCGCCAGCAAGCTCGCGGTCTTCACGATGTCGGACTTCTCGTGGAACGACCGGGGCTACGACCGCGACCGCTCCGGGCGCCAGGCCGCCCTCCACCTTGCCGCGGGTGACCCGCGTACGGCCGACGCGGTGCAGGTGTTCGTCGACCTCAACCACGCGGCCCCGACCTTCGGCTCCGAACTGTGGCAGCCCCAGGCCCCGGTGTTCAGCGCCGAGCTGGAGCGGTTCTGGAAGGCGTACGCAACCGATGAGCGATCCGCGATCAACGGTTTCCGCCCGTCCGTCCGCGCGGTCACGCGGGCACCGGCCGTCATCCGCGAGGGCGTCCCCGACAAGCTGTTCCTCTCCGACACCTCCCGCTGGCTGGACGCCACGGAACTGTGGGGCCGGGCAATGGAGCACGGCCTGAACGCGCTCGCCGCGATCGACGCCGGCAACACGACCGAGGCGGCCAGGGAACGCAAGGCCATGGACTCCCTCGCCGCCGAGGCGTCGCAGATCATGGTCGACCCGGCCGAGCACCACCAGCACGGCCCGGTGAAGATCGGCGATCCGTTCGTCGAGGATTTCGTCACGCGTGTGGAGAACCTCCACGACGAGTCGATGGGCCTGCCGCCCCTGCGCGAACTCGCCCAGGGCAAGAAGGCGACCCAGATCTCCGACTACGCCTGGGGCGGCACCTTCCCGTTCAGTGCCGACAAGGCCGTCGACGGCGACCGCTTCAACTTCTCCACCACCAGTGGCCGGGAAGTACAGCCATGGTGGCAGGTGGACCTCGGCACCAGCGCCGACCTCGAGAAGATCAAGATTTACAACCGGACGGACTGCTGCGCCGACAGGACGAAGGACTACTACGTCCTGGTCTCCGACCAGCCCTTCTCCGGCACACTCGCGGACCAGCTCGGCAAACCGGACGTCTGGAGCCAGCACGAGACCGCCCAGGCCGGCAGCCCGACCACCATCGACACCAACGCCCGGGGGCGTTATGTGCGGGTGTGGCTCGCCGGCAAGAACCCTGTGGAACTCAACATGGCCGAGGTCGAGGTCCTCGGCCGCGTGAAGCAGGGCTGACCAGGGCTGACACCGCCGGGCCACCCACCGCCCGGCCCGCATGCGGCCGCCCTGACGGGGGCGGCCGCATGCCGGAGCCAGGGCCTGCTTCGTCGTCGGTGCCGGCGCCGGGATGTGACCGGCTTCTTATTCGCTGGAATTGTAGGCGGGTGGTGTTCTCGGCGTCGCGGCATCGGCCGCATGTGTACCCGCCCGGCGGCAGGCACCAGCCGCACGAGAAGAGCAGCGGCGCGTGACAACGAAGTCAGTCGAGCCTGGTCAGAGCAATGACGTCGACTGACTTCATTGTCGAAGGACAAGACACGTCCGGGCGGCCTGGTCTACTTCACCCTCGGCCGGATAGCTGTCTGCAGAAACCACGGCTGGAATCCTGGCACGCCGCGTGAGGGGCCGATAGGAGCCGGCGGTGTTCGACTCGGCGACGCCCAGGGAAGGTGGCGTGTTCATGTCCCGCTCCTAACGTCGGCGGCCCGAGTCACACATTTTGAGGGGAATCTCCCGAGCATGCGACGTAGACCTGTGAAGACGCTGACGGTCCTGGCCCTGACCGGCGTCGTGGCCGCCGGTACGGCGATCACCGCCAACTCCGCTCCCCAGCAAGACGGTCAGGGGAAGGAGATACGCAACGTCATCTACCTGCTCGGTGACGGAATGGGCCGCACTCACGTCACGGCCGGCCGCGACCGCTACTACGGGGCGGCCGGCAAACTCAACATGGAGCGCCTGCCGTACACGGGCGCGGTCGCCACCTACGCCGTCGAGAAGGGCAGCGAGCAGCCCGCATTGGTCACCGACTCGGCCAGCTCGGCCACCGCCTGGTCGTCCGGCATCAAGACGTACAACGCGGCGATCGGCGTCGACACGTACGAGAAGAAGGTGTCGACGCTGATGGAGGAGGCCAAGTCGGCCGGCTTCGCCACGGGAAACGTCTCCACTGCCGAGATCACCGACGCCACTCCGGCGGCCCAGTTCAGCCACGCGCTGCTGCGCGGCTGCCAGGGCCCGGTCTACTCCGACGCCGCCTGCCTGCCGAAGAAGGCCGACGGCACGTATGAGCCGGCGCCCCAGGACAAGACGCTGATTACGCCGATCGCCGAGCAGATCGCCCGCAACGGCACGGCGGACGTGATTCTCGGCGGCGGCCTCGCCCGCTTCGAGCCGGACGACCAGAAGGCGCTGCAGGCGCAGGGCTATCAGGTGCTCGGCAGCTTCGGCGACCCGTCGCTGACCGCGCAGACCGCCGCCAGCCAGAAGGTCGCCACCAAGACCGACCTGGACATGGCCCAGGGCAAGAAGGTCATCGGCCTGTTCAACCGGGGCAACCTGAGCGTCGAGCAGGCGAAGGCCTCCCTGCCCGCGGACGCCCCGCAGAAGCAGGAGCCGACACTGGCGGACATGACCAAGAAGTCCCTTTCGCTGCTGAACGGCCGCTCGAAGAAGGGCTTCCTGCTCCAGGTCGAGGGCGCCCAGATCGACAAGCGCTCGCACGCCAACGACGCCGCCCAGACACTCGCCGAGGTCAAGGCGTTCGACGACGCGGTCAAGGCAGCGTACGACTTCGCGAAGAAGGACGGCCACACCCTGGTCGTCGTCACGGCCGACCACGAGTGCGCCGGCTTCAACATCATCGAGAAGGGCACCTACACCAACGCCGAGGCCGTCGCGCCCCCGGCCAACACCGACGCGGGCAACCCGGCCAACAACAGCACCCCGTCCCGCTCGTCCTCCGGCGCCAAGGATGCGGCCCGCTCCAGCGGCATCGTCAACGGCGCGGGCTCCGGCGACGCGAAGAACTTCGCGCCCGCCACGTTCCGTACGCCCGACGACCCGAAGGGTGTGCAGGACGGCAGCAAAGACGCCAGCCTCTGGCTGACCTACCTGTCCGGCAACCACACCGGCGCCGACGTGCCCATCTACGCCTATGGTCCGAACGGCAGCGCCTTCGCCGCCAGCCAGAACAACACCGAGCTGTACGGAAAGCTGTACCGCTCCCTGTTCGGCACCGCGCCCCATCACGGCTGACCTCTTTGAGGCCGGGGCCGAGAGGGTTTCCCCCTCCCGGTCCCGGCCCGGATGCATCTGGAGTACGACGATGAGACACCTCACCCACTCTCAGGCGTTCGCCACACTGGGCGCCGTCATGCTGGCGGCCCTCACCGGCTGCAGCACCGCCGCGGACGCCGACCGCGCCGATGCGCAGCCATTGCCGACGCTCACTCCGGCCGCCCTGCCCGCCCCGCGTTCCGCCCCTGCCCCGGCTCCCACACTCACCTCACTGCCAAAGCGGGGCGAAGTACGTATCGAGGAGGGACCGTTCACCGACCGGGTACGCGTCACCGGTCTCGCCCTCACGAAGAAGCCGACAGTCACCGGTCATGTGGCCATCACCTCTGATGTCAGTGACGTCCTCGCCCTGGAACTACGTGCCGCTTACTACGACGCCGACGGCCGCCTGCTGGGCACGGGCAGCTTCCAGTACCAGGAAGAAGGAGAGGACGCGCACGGCGACGCCCACCATGACGGCCCGCGCGCGGCCGGGAACGGCATCGACTTCACCGTGCCCGCGAAGAATCTCACCGGCACTCCGGCCACCGCGGTGGTCTCCATCCCCGTACTGGTCAACGAGTAGTCGACCCAAGGCGGTAGCCGGGCCTCGATTCGGGTCTGTCAAACGAGAGGCACGTCGGCCTGGTGGTTCTGGTCAACAAGTACGCTGGGATCGACCTGCCCCGCAAAGCCTGCGAGGTGCTGGTCCTGGACGGACTGCCGCAGGCTTACGGCGGTCTGACTCGCCGCGAGGCGATCGTGCTCGGCGACTCCGACGAGATGGTCAACCGGCAGCTGCAGCGGATCGAGCAGGGCATGGGCCGCGGGGTCCGCTCCGTCAATGACCATTGCGTGGTCCTGCTGATGGGGCCGCACCTGTCGCAGCTGATCGCCTCGCCCAGGTACCGCTTCCGCTTCAGCCCCGCCACCCGCGCCCAGATCGAGTTTCGCTCAACAGCGAGTTCGTGGGCCAGGCGATGACCAAGGCCATGCAGGTACTCATCGTGACCAGCTTCATCGCGGGCATCCTCGCCCTTCCGTGATGAGGACGTCGCACGGCTGTCTCCGCTCAAGCAACGAAACGTGAACGTCCTGGGCCGCTACAGCTTCATCGCCTCCGTCCCGCGCGAGGGCCTGCGTCCGCTGCGCAACCAGGACACCCCCGGCCTCGACGATGACGGCAACGGGGCGGATGAGGGCTGAGCGAAGATCAGGGGCCGGCCAGGGCAGTGATCAGTTTGCGAGCCGATGCCTCGGTCGGCCACTTCAGGGCCGGGCAGCGCCGGCGATACGGGTGGGATCGGGAGGCGGGCCCGGGTCACGCGGTCACCTTGGCGATGAACGCGGCGAGGTTCGCCACGGTCCGCTGGACCTTCTCCTCCAGGGTGAGGGACTCGTGGAGGCGTGCGCCGATGCCCGCGTCCTTCTTCCCGCGTACATAGAGGGAGCAGGCCAGGTCACTGCACATGTAGACGCCGACCGAGTTGCCCTGCTGCCCGGCCTTCCCGGACCTCGGCGCGACCATCAGGGAAACGCCCCCGGTGTGAGTGGTCACACACACCGAGCACATGCTGCGTCGCATCTGCCAGGAGCCGACGCCGGAGGAGCGCAGCTGGATGCCGACCGGGCGGCCGTCCAGCTCGGCCACGAGGTAGGCCCGGTCGGGGGCCTGGGGATCTCGCCAGCCCAGGAAGTCCAGGTCGTCCCAGCACTGCTCGGCCAGGTCGCGAGGGACGCTCAGGCGCTTGGCTTCGCCCTTGGTGCAGTTCACAAACGCGGTACGAATCTCTTGCTCAGTCAGCGGCTTCATAAAAGCCACGCTAATTTGCCTAATGTAATTAGGCAAGTGCATAATCATCGATGTCAGGGATGAGAAGCGATTCGGAGGATGAACATGGCACGGGCTGGACGCGTAGGACTGACCACGGAGCGCCTGGTCCGGGCGGGGGCAGAGCTGGCCGACGAGGTCGGCTTCGAGCAGGCGACCCCCGCGGAACTCGCCCGGCGGTTCGGTGTCAAGACCGCGAGCCTGTACTCGCACGTGAAGAACGCCCACGACCTCAAGACCAAGATCGCCCTGCTCGCCCTGGAGGAACTCGCCGACCAGGTCTCCACCGCCGTGGCCGGACGGGCCGGCAAAGACGCCCTGACCGCTTTCGCGAACGTCTACCGCGACTACGCGCTCCAGCACCCGGGGCGCTTCGCCGCAGCCCAGTTCCGGCTCGACCCGCAGACGGCGGCCGCCAGCGCCGGCGTTCGGCACGCCCAGATGACGCGGGCGATCCTGCGCGGATACAACCTGGCCGAACCGCACCAGACGCACGCGGTGCGGCTGCTGGGCAGCGTCTTCAGCGGCTACGTCGGCCTGGAGACCGCCGGCGGCTTCAGCCACAGCACCCCCGACTCGCAGGAGAGCTGGTCCGAGATCCTCAACGCGCTCGACGCCCTGCTGCGCACCTGGCCCACCACCTCCTGACCAACCCTTCCGGCCGCCTCTGCCAACTGACCCTCCTGATCGAAGAGACCGACGAGATGAACACCGACCACGACTGGACCACCACTCCCATCACCGCCGGCCTCCTGCGCGGCGCCCTCGACCTGGAGCGCACCGAACGCGGTGTACTGCCCCACCGGTTGCCCGCGCGCGCCCGGCAGCAGATCCCCGACGGCCAGCTGGCCATGGCGGAGTCACAGCCCTCCGGGGTGCGGCTGGCCTTCCGCACCCGGGCCACCGCCGTCGAGCTGGACGTCGTGGCCACCAAACGGGTCTACGTCGGAGCGCCGCCACGCCCCGACGGGGTGTACGAGCTCCTCGTCGACGGGCGGCTCGCGGGGCGGGCCAGCGCGACCGAGGGCGACACGCTCACCATCGACATGGCCTCCGGAACCGCACAAACCCGGCTCGGGCCGGTGGAGACCCTGCGCTTCACCGGCCTGCCCGACGACGAGAAGGACGTCGAGATCTGGCTGCCGCACGACGAGACCACCCAGCTGGCCGCCTTGCGCACCAACGCCCCCGTCCACACACCACCGCCCAGCGGCCGCAAGGCCTGGCTGCACCATGGCAGTTCGATCAGCCACGGCTCCAACGCCGCCACCCCAACCGGGATCTGGCCCGCCCTAGCCGCCGCTCTGGGCAAGGTGGAGCTGGTCAGCATGGGATTCGGCGGCAGCGCCCTGCTCGACCCGTTCACCGCCCGCACCATGCGCGACACCCCCGCCGACCTGATCAGCATCAAGATCGGCATCAACATCGTCAACACCGATCTGATGCGGCTGCGCGCGTTCGGCCCGGCCGTTCACGGTTTCCTCGACACCATCCGCGACGGCCACCCCACCACCCCGCTGCTGGTCGTCTCGCCCATCTACTGTGCCATCCACGAGAACACGCCCGGACCCACCGCCCCGGACCTCAGCGCGATGAGCGAGGGGCGGCTGCGGTTCGTGGCCACCGGCGACCCCGCGCAAACAGCTGCCGGGAAACTGACCCTCACCGTGATCCGCGACGAGTTGGCCCGCATCGTCCATCAGCGCGCCACCAGAGACCCGAACCTGCATTACCTCGACGGCCTCGACCTCTACAGCAAGACCGACCACGCCGAACTGCCGCTGCCCGACAATCTGCACCCGAACCCCGCCACTCACCAGCGCATCGGCGAACGCTTCGCCCACCTCGCCTTCGGCGAAGACGGCGCTTTTGCCGCGGAGAACCGCTGACCGCCGACCATCGGGAGGGTTCGTGGCCGTCGCCGTGGCCGCGTTGTCCCTTCACCCCGTCCTTTCTTCACCATCCCTGATCTTCGCAGGGAATCCCGGCCTTCAGGCCGGGCGGGAATGCGATCCTTGGACCGGAGGCGCGGAGCGTTGGAGTGCTCTGCGTTGTCAGTGGCGCCAGCTATGTTGATCGGACTGACCGAAGGGGGGTGGCTGGGTGATTCGTGCGTACAAGTTCCTCATGCGGCCCACCGTCCGGCAGGGCCAGGCGCTCGGTGAGATGCTGCGAGATCACTGCTCGCTCTACAACGGGGCATTGGAGGAACGGCGTGATGCCTACCGTCATGTATCGAAGACGAGCATCAAGTACGGGGTGCAGTCGGCGCAGTTGAAGGATATTCGGGCGTTCGACCCGGAGCGTCAGGGGCGTTGGTCGTTCTCCTCGCAGCAGGCGACCTTGCGCCGGTTGGACAAGGCGTTTGCGGCGTTCTTCCGACGGATCAAGGCTGGGGAGACGCCTGGATACCCGCGTTTTCGTGGGGTGAACTGGTTCGACACGGTGGAGTTCCCGAAGGACGGGGACGGCTGCCGCTGGGATTCCACCCCGCACGACCCTGTCACCCGCGTGCGCTTGCAGGGTGTCGGACATGTCAAGGTCAACCAGCACCGGCCCGTAGTGGGCAAGGTCAAGACGGTCAGCGTCAAGCGCGAGGGCCACAAATGGTTCGTCGTGCTGACCGCTGAGCAGGAGCGGCCCGAGCCACTGCCGGCAACGGGCAGCGTGGCCGGCATCGATCTGGGCATCGCCAACTTCCTCGCCGACTCGGGCGGCGGGTTCGTGGAGAACCCCAGGCACGGACGCCGCGCCGCCGCGAGGCTCGAAGCCGCCCAGCAGGCGCTGTCCCGGTTCCCGCGCCGCAAGGCGAAGGACCGCACCGCCAACCACCGGCGGGCCGTGGAGCAGGTCGCCAAACTGCATGGCAAGGTGCGCCGTCAGCGCCTGGATCACACGCACAAGACCGCCCTCGGCCTGGTCCGCGCGCACGACGTCATCGCGCACGAAGATCTCAAGATCCGCAACATGAGCAGGGCCCCCGCCTCCAAGCCGGACCCCGACCAGCCGGGCACCTTCCTGCCCAACGGTGCCGCCGCGAAGGCCGGGCTGAACCGCTCGATCAACGATGCCGGTTGGGGGGTGTTCCTGACGATCCTGCACGCAAAGGCTGAAAGCGCCGGGCGGGAAGTGGTCGCCGTGGACCCCCGCAACACCTCCCGTACGTGCCCCGAATGCGGGCACACCGCGAAGGAGAACCGGCCCACACAGGAGAAGTTCCACTGCGTCGCATGCGGCCACACCGCGCACGCCGACACAGCCGGGGCTCTCAACGTCCTACGGGCCGGGCTGGCCCGTCGCGAAGCCCAACCGGCATAGCGAGAAGCCCCGCTCTTCAGGGCGGGGAGGAGTCACATAGCGCGCCTGGTCGGCGCACCGCACCTCGGCCCTTCGGAGCACAAGCGCTGGTCCCGGAAACTCAAAGAAGCCTGGGCCAACCTCACCGCCCAGGCCGACCTCCTTGGCGACCCCACCCAGCGCACCGCAGCCCACCTCGCCTCCCGCGCCGTGCGCGCCATCCTCCTGTACGGCATCGGCTCCTTCGCCCAACGCCCACGCACCGTCACCGGAACCACCCCCCGCACCGCAGAGCGCGACGTTCCCGCGGACGCCGAAATCATCGGCTTCGACAACACCACCATCACCTGGCAACGCCCCACCGGATTCACCCGAGACCCCTACGCACACCCGAATGGGCCGCCAGCATCTGGTCAGGCGCCCGCGCCGCACTCCTCTCCATGCGCATGCGCGAAGACAACACATTCGTCGGCGCACTCCACACCCCGCCCGGCACCGTCGTCGCCTTCCGCACCGACGCCGTCTACCTCACCCAGCCCCAGAACTGGCCCTACCATGGCCAGCCCGGCGACTACCTGTACAAAGGCCACCTCACCGGCCCCGTCCCAGCCCCCACCACCGCACTCTCACTGGGCGGCCCCGGTTCCGGCCGGGGCGCCACCGGACCGCGGCCTGGTGGCGGGCTTCTGCGGGTGCTCAGCCGGCCACCGCCTCCTGCTGAGGGTCGGCTGCAGCAGGCTCCGAGACAGCCGCCGTGGTGTAGTAGACGGACGAGCCCTGCTTGGTGCGCTGAGCCTGGCTCTTGGCGACCAGCCCTTCGAGGGTGGTACGCACAACGGTGGTCTTGACGCCGCGGTCAGGGTGGGCGTGCGTGAGCGCGGCGGAGATTTCGGTGGCGGAACGCGGCTCGCTCTGCTGCTCCAGGTGACCGCGGATCAGGTTGACGAGGGTCGGCTTGGTGTCTGTCTTGGGTGCCTTCGCGGACGTGGCCTTCGCGGATGAGGCCTTGGCGGCGCTCTTCTTGGACGCCGTCGCCTTTGCACTCGTGGCGGCCGCCTTCTTCGGCTTGCTCTGCTGGGGTTCGGCGGTGGCCTGGCGCGGCACGGTCGGCGCGGCCGTGGTGTCAGCCTCGCTAGCGGGGCTCGCGCCGCCGAGTGCCTCCTGCATGCTCACCAGCACGGAGTGGTCGTGTTGCAGGGCACCCAACTGCTCCTGCAACGCCTCGATTTCCGCACCGAGGCGTTCCTGCTCCTTGACGTTGCGCTCAAGGTCGCCCGTCACCTGGGCGATGTACTGGGACGCCAGTCCTGTGGTGTGGACCTGAATTTCGGACATGTCATGGGCCTTTCTGCAGCTCGCGGGTACGGCTGTGAAAAGCACGAACCCGGTCCGCGAGCGGGTGGAGGCAGGTGTCCCGTCTGTGCTGACTGGGACACCCGCAGGGCACAACTGCCGCAATGTGCAGCAGTGTCTAGAGATAGTACGCACGAGTAGAGCCCTGATGTGCCAGTCGAGTGATGTCTCACTCTGCCCTTCAAGGTGAGGAACCAGCAGATGCGGGGCATGCAACGACGAGACTGACCGGGGCGGTGTCACTGCTGAACCGCCGTGCGGCCCACTCGGGCCTGCTCGAGAGGCAGGGCCCGGGGAACCGGGACCGAGTGCCTCAAGGGCCTCGCCATGCGCTACGGCGACCCGATCCCGGCCGAGGTTCTGGAGCGGTTCGAGACCGAGATGAAGGTCATCGGCCCGATGAACTTCTCCAGCTACTTCCTCGTCGTCGCGGACATCTGCCAGCACGCCCGCGACCAGAAGATCCCCGTCGGCCCGGGCCGTGGATCGGCGACCGGCTCGATCGTCGCGTACGCCACCCGTATCACCGAGCTGTGCCACCTGGAGCACGGTCGGCGAGGGGTTCACAACTGCTGGGCAGACACATCGTTTTGGCGAACATGGGCACGATTGGGTGAACGGCGCGACGAGCTGCGGGCATGTCCGGCGGGGTGTGCGTAACGTATTCAGTGCGATCTGGGATGCCGGGTGTGGCGTCAGCAGTCGGGGCCCCCGTGTCACCAGCGAGATGGTTCGGGGCCTCCCCGTCGCCTCTGGCCACACCCATATGGCCAGGTCGTAGGAATTCCGCCCGCCCGGGACGGACCGCATACGGGATATGCGTCGCCGACCGGGACGCGAAAGCGGAGGACCAGTGCGCCCAAGACCGTTCGGGGCGTACCGGTGAGCTGGGACTCATTCCTGCTCACTGCCCAGGAACGGTTCCTTGAGCCGTTCGAAGCGGCGATCGCGGATGGCGTCGTCAAGTTCCTGGGCTCAGGACGATTCCCTCTCCATTGCTCCATCCGGCGCCCGGGCTGGGCCGATTAGGGCGTGTTCCAGGTTCGGATCATGTGGGGCGGAGACTCCGGAGCCAGATGATCGATCCGCGTAGGTGGAGTCCGGCGAGGTAGCTGGTAGGAGTCTTGTCGTAGCGGGTGGCCAGCCCTCGCCATTCCTTGATCTTGTTGATGCCGCGCTCGACGGTGTTCCTCTCCTTGTAAAGCTCGGCGTCGTGGGAGGGGGCGGCCGCCCTTCGAGCCTCGCTTCTTGCGGTGGGCGGCCTGGTCCTTCTTCTCCGGGATCACCGCCTGGATCCGGCGTTTACGCAGGTAGGAGCGGTTCGCGCGGGAGGAATACGCCTTATCGGCGGCGACGGCCCGGGGGCGGGTGCGGGGCCGACCGACCGGCCCACGGATCCTGACTCGGTCGAGGACCGCGGCGAAACGCGGACTGTCGGCCGCCTGTCCCGGCGTCACCACGAACGACAGCGGGCGGCACCGCCGGTCGGTGGCCAGGTGCGTCTTGACCGTCAGCCCGCCCCGCGAGCGCCCCAACGCGGCAGCTTTCAGGCGGGCCTTGTGGCGGCGGCGTATCCGTCGTCGTTCGGCACGTAACGCTTCCTCGACCGGGTCGCCTTCGGCCGTCACCTGGGCGGATTGTCCCTTTGCTGGAGCCCCTTTTCCTCCTCGGCGGCTTTCACCAGTTCCTCCAGGAGCCCGGGTTCGACGGCCATGCCGGCCGCGTGGTGATGCGCGCGTGCGACGGTGGAATCGACGCTGACCAGGTCCAGATCGGCCTGTCCTCGCCGGGCCGCCTCGGCGATCATCCGCTCCATCAGCGTCTCGAAGGTGCCCGCAAGGGCCCACTTCTGGAAGCGGCCGTAGACGGTGGACCAGGACCCGTAGCGTTCGGGGATGTCGCGCCACGGGCTCCCGGTCCGGAACCTCCACATCACCGCGTTCAACTGTTTACGCAGGTCAGGGATCGGTCCACTCACGCCGAGCGGCAGGTGCGGCTCGAACAACTCCCACTCTGCATCCGTCAGATCGCCTCGCGTCACCCCGGATGTCTACCGTCCCGAGCCACTCCGGCGGAGCGATTTGACCCAACAGTGATCTGAACCTGGAACACGCCCTAGTTGACTAATCGGCCCAGCCCGGGCCCGGTATCACTATTTATCGGCCACGCAGGGGTCAAGCTCGCCCTCGGGTTTTCACATCATCCCCAAACCCGCTGAACGAGGAGCAATTAGATGAGTCCTGAGCGTAGGACAGGGTCGCATCTCGGCCCGCTGCCCCGGCGAGACAAGTGGATGGTAGGCGGCGCGCTCGCTTCGTTCGCGCTGGTCCTGGTGGCAGGTGTCGCTGGCCCGGCGATGGCTGCGGCAAGTGCCGCCGGTGTCGGAATTGCTAGCCACTCGGGGCATGGCGGCGAGGATTGCGAGCCGCACAAGCCGCACAAGCCGCACAAGCCGCAGTCCAAGCTGGCCGACATGACATCCTTCGAGCACCGGCTGAACTACGGCCGTCAGGGCGGCGACTGTCAGGGCGTCCCAGGTGCCACTGGCCCTGCGGGTCCGGCGGGTCCTATGGGGCCTACGGGGTCGACCGGTGTCACTGGCGCTACCGGGCCGACCGGGACGGGCGCACCGGGCGCCACCGGGCCGACCGGTGCTACGGGAGCGCAAGGCTTGCCGGGCGCCACTGGCGCTACGGGTGCCACCGGGACCACGGTTCATGCTGGCGCGAGTCTTTTCGCCGAAGTCAACCAGGTCATCCCGGACAACACCCTCACCCAGATCAAGTTCAGTGGCGCTGAGTACGACACTGACGCGATGTTTGATTCGTCGTCTTCGACTCTGGTGGTCCACACCGCTGGCCGCTACCTCCTCAAGGGGCAGATTCTCTGGAGCCTTTTGAATCCGGGGACGTCGGCCGATCAGATCCTTTTCATCATGATCAATGGCAATACCGTCGCCCGTGACCGTGAGCTCGCCGAAGGCGGGCAGCAGCAGGTGTCCACGATTCTTCAGCTGAACGCCGGTGACGTGATCTCCCTCCAGGCCCTCCAGGACACTGGAAGTAGCGGCGGCTCGCTGGTCGACACTGCTATTCCACTGAAGTACCTAGGGCGTGTTCCAGGTTCGGATCATGTGGGGCGGAGACTCCGGAGCCAGATGATCGATCCGCGTAGGTGGAGTCCGGCGAGGTAGCTGGTAGGAGTCTTGTCGTAGCGGGTGGCCAGCCCTCGCCATTCCTTGATCTTGTTGATGCCGCGCTCGACGGTGTTCCTCTCCTTGTAAAGCTCGGCGTCGTGGGAGAGGGGGCGGCCGCCCTTCGAGCCTCGCTTCTTGCGGTGGGCGGCCTGGTCCTTCTTCTCCGGGATCACCGCCTGGATCCGGCGTTTACGCAGGTAGGAGCGGTTCGCGCGGGAGGAATACGCCTTATCGGCGGCGACGGCCCGGGGGCGGGTGCGGGGCCGACCGACCGGCCCACGGATCCTGACTCGGTCGAGGACCGCGGCGAAACGCGGACTGTCGGCCGCCTGTCCCGGCGTCACCACGAACGACAGCGGGCGGCACCGCCGGTCGGTGGCCAGGTGCGTCTTGACCGTCAGCCCGCCCCGCGAGCGCCCCAACGCGGCAGCTTTCAGGCGGGCCTTGTGGCGGCGGCGTATCCGTCGTCGTTCGGCACGTAACGCTTCCTCGACCGGGTCGCCTTCGGCCGTCACCTGGGCGGATTGTCCCTTTGCTGGAGCCCCTTTTCCTCCTCGGCGGCTTTCACCAGTTCCTCCAGGAGCCCGGGTTCGACGGCCATGCCGGCCGCGTGGTGATGCGCGCGTGCGACGGTGGAATCGACGCTGACCAGGTCCAGATCGGCCTGTCCTCGCCGGGCCGCCTCGGCGATCATCCGCTCCATCAGCGTCTCGAAGGTGCCCGCAAGGGCCCACTTCTGGAAGCGGCCGTAGACGGTGGACCAGGACCCGTAGCGTTCGGGGATGTCGCGCCACGGGCTCCCGGTCCGGAACCTCCACATCACCGCGTTCAACTGTTTACGCAGGTCAGGGATCGGTCCACTCACGCCGAGCGGCAGGTGCGGCTCGAACAACTCCCACTCTGCATCCGTCAGATCGCCTCGCGTCACCCCGGATGTCTACCGTCCCGAGCCACTCCGGCGGAGCGATTTGACCCAACAGTGATCTGAACCTGGAACACGCCCTAGCTCCGCAGCTCCAGGCGGAGTTGCTCGCGCCGTAGGCTACTGAGTCCTCCGGCCGTTTGATATGCGGTGATCGTGAGTTCGCTTTTGACCGTCTTGCCGACAGCGGGACGCCCGGTGTCGGCGTTCGCGGGAAAGTACCCTGCTGGGTACACGGAAACGTACCCAGCAGGCTGGACGCCGGACCGCTGGGGCTATCCGATAGCCGGGCCCTGGAGACGCGGTGGTCCCAGCGCCACGCCAGCCCAAATCCGTTGTGGAGCGCACAATCAGCGTGGGATCAGTGAGCCCTCTTCCGTGACCGTCAGGCGTGCCTGGTGGCCGCCCGGCGAGCAGTTGCGGCCGTTGGGATAGGTGGGCTGCGGCGTGATACTGATCGGTCGGTCGAGCACGGTGGCGCCCTGCTGGTTCTTGAATATCAGTGTGACGTGTATCGGCTTTCCTGGGAGGTCGCGGACGGCCGCGAAGCCAGGCCAGGTGTAGGGCTCGGGGGGTTTGGGGGGCCTCGTTGCCGGGTTCTCTGTGGCGGTGGGGGATTCCGTGGTCATCACGGGGTTCCCTGGGGTCAGCGGTTCTTCCGAGCGGGTCTCCCGAAGCTGGAGCGTGCTCTGCCGGCATGTGCCGTCCCAGCAGGCCGTAAGAGTCGCGTCGGCCACCCTGTTCGCCAGTTCCGGGTGGACCTTGACCCGGATCCCGGCGGGCGAGTCCATCAGGGTGCAGGTATGGGTGTCTCTCGCGCAACCGCCGCACGCGGTCAGCAGCGCCAGAGCCGCCAGGGGTACCGTCAATCCGACGTTGTGTCTCACGCTGGCTCCTCGGCAACCGTCTGTAGTCTGCGTCTTGATCATGGCGACTCATGCTGGCACGGCAACTGCATCACGCCGCTCGTCCTGGACCGTCGGGTGCCATCCCGTCGCCTGTTGCTGAGTCAGGGACGCGTGAACTGGCCGGTTGCGTGGCCGGAGCCAGATGGAAGCCATAGCCCGCGTGGCCGGGGCATGAGCCCCGGATCGGACGCAGCGCGGCCGTCTTGCCCCTGCAGCAGTGGAGGGAGCGTCAACACGCGGGCGCGCACGTTGCCCGCCGAGGCTGGGTACGTAGCCGTGTACCTGCCTGACCACGTTTGGGTGTACGCCGACACCCGGCGCTTGTTCTTGGAGCCGGGCGACCACCCGGGGCCTGTGCCGGTCGGTTTGGAACACGGGTTGGGCAAGCAAGGTGAGCACGGATGTTCCGGAGCCCCCGACGGACCCGGGCCGGGGGAGCCTGCCGGGGGTGGCGGGCTTCTCCCAGGGAGGGCGGAGGCCCTCGGTAAGGGGGCCTGGCGAGCCGGAGGTGGTGTCAGCGACGATCACGATCCAGGTCGGTCCGCTGCGGAACCCGAGTTCCTTTCCGTAGCCGCAGGGCTCCCGGCCCTCGTAGCGCAATCCGGCATTCAGGACCGTGGTGGCGACCCTGCGCTGGTCGACGGTGAGCCAGGAGAGGATGCGGTGCTTCGCCCGCTTCGACAGGTGGCTCGCGACCTTCGCCGACCCGCTGGACGTCCTGGGCGACCCCGCTGCGGGTGCTCGTCGATGAGCGCGGTCACCTGGGTCGGGTCGGGTCGAGCTGTGCGGCGAAAAAAGCCGAGGCCGTCCGCAGGACCTCGTTCGCCCGGCGTAGTTCCCGCACCTCGCGCCGTAGCTGGGCGAGCTCGGCCTTCTCCTCGGTGCTGAGCAGGCCGTCCCCCCGTCGGCGAGGCTCTTGCTTGCCCGCTGCCCGCCGGCCGACCGTGGCGGGCGCGGTACGCGATGGGGCGAAGCCGTTTCGTGGTGCTGAGGAGGGGCCAGTGCGCGTCGCGGTCGATGCGGCGGCGCCCGCGGTCGACGCTGTCCGCGCCATGGTGAAGTCCAGGACGGCCAGCCCGCGCAACCAGCTAGGCCTTCGGGGGGCGCAGTCGACCGGCTGTGTCCCACACCTCGGCGCAGAGGTCGGCGCCCTTCCTGGTTTCGTTCATTGAAGGTCCGCCATCTTGAAGTGGCTGGTCAGCGGGGTGGCGTGACCTCGTTTCGGGGTGCTCGTGCTGGTCGTGGGCGGCAGTCTGTGTTGTAGATCGTCCGGCGGGGTGGTTTTGCCGATGAATTCACCGTCCTCGAACGGTCTACCCAGCGACACGACCGTTCTCGACAGGAGTGCCATGTCCACCATCCAGCCAGTGATCGTGACTGCCGACCAGGACGTTCTGCTCGGCTTCTATACGAAATTGTTCGGCGCTGAGGAGATCTTCCGGGTACCGGCGGAAGGCCCGGCCTTCTACCTCGGCTTGCGCATCGGCGACACCGACCTCGGGCTGGTGGCCAAGGCGAACCCGGGGACTGGGGCGGCGTCGCGGATCCTGCTCAGCATCGGTGTCGACGACGTCGACGAGACGCTCGGCCGGGTGGAGGCGCTGGGCGGCTCGGTCCGCGGCGGCCCCAACGACATGCCGTGGGGACAGCGGGTCGCCCACATCCAGGACCCCGACGGCAATCCGGTGAACCTCACTCAGCCGATCCCGGCCCGGTGACGCTGTTCCGGGGGCATGTGCTGATCGTGGGCTACCTGCGGTAGAGATCAATTGTCGGTAGTGGCCTCGATGTTCGTCAGGACGAGCAGCGCGCGAAACAGGTGGGTGGCGCGGGCGGGGTCAGTACGGAGCTTGGTGAGGATCCGCCAGTTCTTCAGGTGGGCAAAGCCGCGTTCGACGGGGACGCGTCCGGCGGCCAGGACCCGGTTGGCCTCCTTCTCGGCGGATGAGAGCCTGCGGGCGCGGGTGGCCTTGAAGCCGGTGACGACCACGGGATCGTCCCCGTCGTCGTCCAGGCCGAGGAAGCCCAGGTCGGCCAGGGCGCCGAGGCCGGCAGCACGCAGGTGGGCCAGGATGCGGTCGCGGCGGGCGGCGGTGATGTCGTGGGTGCGGCCGGGCCGGGCGTATCCACACCAGACGGCCCCGCTCGTCGGTCAGCGCGAGGACGTGCAGGCCGTGGCGGCGATGCTTGCCGGAGTAATTCGGGCGGTTCGCCTCTCCGGTACGGCGCTGGGTGGGGATGAGGGTGCCGTCGATCAGGACGACCTCGCCGCCCCGCCGGGCGATCTTCTTCAGGGCGCGGTCCAGGCGAGGGGCCTTCGCGGCCAGCAGGTGGATCAGCTCGTCGCGCCAGCGCCGGATGGTGGTGGCGGAGATGTCGTTGCCGCCGGCCATGTCGGCCAGGCGCTGATCGTGCCGCAGCACAGCCAAGACAATCACCGCGATCCTCCCGGGCGGCAGCGCCCGCCACCTCGACCGTATCGCTTTGAGATGGCGTCGCAGCAGGTCGGTGAGGTAGTGCAGGGTGTGCGTGGACAGCGGCAGGCGGCACTGGTAGACCAGGGACACGGTGTCTCCGGCGTGCTCTTCGGTTTTCGTCACACAATTCCAACAGCCGCCGGGGGTACCTTGGTTACGCCCCGATCGCCGTGCGGACCGGTCACGGGCGGGTGGTGAACTTCCCGTCGGGTCGTTTGTGCAGCCAGCCGCGGTCGGCCAGCTTCGTGAGCTTCCCGCGCAACGGCTCCAGCTTGCCCCGTACCCCAGTGTCCAAGCCCAGCACCTCGCCGATCTGCCGGGTGGCGACCGGGCCGGCGGCCTGCCGCACCGCGGTCAGGATGCGCTGGTACTCCGCTGGCAGTGCGGACTCAGCCACCCCCGGCCCACGGTCCGGGACCAGCCGTACCGCCCGACCTGCCACCTGGACCACCGGCGACCCGGCCTCCGTGCGCTCGTCGGCGAGCTGCTCGCTCATCCGCTGCCACACCCGCTCGGCCACGGCCAGCTCATCGCGCTCAGCTCGTACCTCCGACAGCTGCTTGACCAGCTGCTCTTCGAGTCCGTCCAGCTCCGCACGCCGCGCGGCGATCCGCTCCAACACCTCGGGATCCATCATGGGCCGGAGCGTAGGAGCGGCACCCGCGACGACGGACGGGAATCCACAAACCCACTCCCGCCAGACGATCTACACCCCAGACTGCCGCCCACGACCAGCACGAGCACCCCGAAACGACATCACACCAGCACCCTGACCAGCCACTTCAAGATGGCGCAGCTTCATTTTCGACGCGCTTCCCCGCCCGCCTTGCTGCGTGCCGGGCGCTTCGCTGCGGTCCGGACCGAGCGCTGCGCGCTTCCACGTCCCGGCTTGGCAGCCGGGACGTGGTGGCGCTTCGCTTTCCCTTCCCTCGTTCCGTGCGTCAGGCAGGCGTCTATAGAAGGTGTACGTATATTGAACGCGAAAAGTACGTAGAATGTGCAGTTATTTGTTATACTGAAGGAGAGGAGGGGCCATGTCCGAGTTGTTTGACGCAGTCGACGCCCTGATCGAATCCGCGTCCCCGCTGCCCCCGCCCACGGAACGAGAACGGCTGCGCAAGGCCCACGGGCTGACACAGGAGCAGGTGGCCAACGCACTGAAGGTCCGGCGCGCGACGGTGGTGTCGTGGGAGAACGGGAAGACGGAGCCGCGGCCGCCCCAGCGTGAGGCGTACGCACGCCTGCTGGCCCAGCTGGCCGAGCTCTACCCCGCCAAAACCCCGGAGCCACCACCCACAGCATCGGTGCCGCAGGTGCCCGGCCCGCCCGAGGCCACCTGCGAACCTGCGCCGGCTCCGGCCCTGGCATCGTCCAGCGCCCCGGCGACTTCAGTGCGATCAGCACCCCCGGCCGTACCCCCGGCAGTACGACGTCCCGCCGTGAAGGAGACGGCGCCCCGTTCTTCTGCCGTGGCTGCTGACCCGCAGTTCGCGCACGGGCCGCTCGGTGTCCTGGACGGCGACGGCTTGCTGTACTGCGTCGGCGGCCTGGTCCTGGACTGCCCTGCCAAGTCCCTTCCCGCACTGGTCGAATGGGTCCTTTCCCAGGCGCAGCTCGGCGCCCCGCGCCTGCACTCGTCCGGCAAGGACTTCGACCCCCTGATCGTCCTGACCGCCACCGCCGCCGAACGTCTCGGACTGCCCGAACGGCTCGAAGACCGGCGACGCCTGCGCCTGCCGGACGACCACAAGGTCGTGCAGCAGATCACCAAAGCGAAATGGAAACTCACCCGCCGCGGCTTCGGCCCCTGGGCCCGCGTCTACCGACCCGCACAAGGCGGGCGACGCCAGTGCGTCCAGTTCGCCGTCCTGCCCTGGGGCGCACTCGACTCCCGCTCCTGGGGGACCACCGACCACCTGGACCCGGCCGACATCGCCGACGTACTCGGCACCTACGCAACCCGGGTCATCACCCCCCGCGGCTCCACCGCCGTCTCCGGCCTGGAAACGATGACCGCGCTGCGCCCACCGACCCGGGCCGTGAAAGACGAGAACGGCACCTGGGTCTCCGGACCCATGCCCGGCTCCCTCACCGAGCCCGTCGACCCGGCGCCGGTCGAGGCCCCGGACGAACACCCGGTCGTCGCCGCCCTCTTTCCGCGCACCCACCAGCGCACCCCGGCCGAAGTCCTGGACGAAGAAGCCTACGAGTGGACCCGTGACCCGCAACTGCTCACCGATGCCGAGTGCACCAGGGCGTTCGCGGTCGGCATCGACGTGAACACCGCGTTCCTCGCTGCCGCGAACCGCCTGATCGTGGGCCTGGGCGCACCCGTCCATGTCAAGGCCCCGGCCTTCGACAAGAAGACACCCGGCAGCTGGCTGGTCGACCTGTCCGGCATCGAGGTGGACCCGAGGATGCCGAACCCGTTCACGCCCCACGGCGTGCAGCCCGACGGCCCGGCCTGGTACGCGACACCGACCGTGGCCTACGCCCAGGAACTCATCGACACCTACCACCTGCCGCTCACCCTGCGCCCGGTTGAGGCATGGATCCGTACCGAGTCCGGCCCGTACCTGGACCCCTGGTACAAGCACCTCAGCGAGGCGTACAAGCAGACGATGGCCGACCTCGGCGTCACCCCAAATCTGTCCGAGGCCCAGTTTCTGACCGCGATGGAACACCACAAGCACTCCGACCCCGGCATGGCGGCCGTGCTCTCGGCCATCAAGTCGACGGTCAAGGGCGGCATCGGCAAGCTCCGCGAGCGCCCCCAGGGCACCGGCTACAAGTTCGGCGAACGCTGGCCCGCACTGGAACGCCCCACCTGGCGCCCCGACATCCGCGCCGCCGTCATCTCCACCGCCCGCGTCAACATGCACCGCAAGATCCTCAAAACAGCCGCAGTCACCCAGACCGCCCCGCCCCCGGCCAGGAACCTGACCTTCGGCGAGGACGCACTGATCCCGATCGCGCTGCTCTCCGACTGCGCCGTCTACCTGTCCGACGGGCCGAGCCCGTTGGACGTACTGCCGCGCACCGCGGACGGGAAGCCGGCCCCGGGCACGTTCCGGCTCGGTGTCTCGCCAGGGATGGTCAAGCACGAGGGCACCCAGGACCTGCTCTGGGCCGTACAGATGCTCGACGAAGGACACAACCCGGCCCGGCACATCAAGGGCGACACCGAAGACAGCGGGGAGTAGGACCACCTGATGGGCATCCTCGGAGACAGTCTCGACAGGGCCGCAGCGAGCACAGCCACCCGCCCCATCCCGAAATCGGCCGGTGCGCAGATGCGGTTCCTGGTCAAGCAGTTCAAAGGCACCAGAGCCGTTGCCGACCTCCTGGGCATCACACAGCGCACGGTCGAACGGTACGTCAAGGACCAGATCAAAAAACCGCGCCCGGACCTCGCGGCCCGGCTCACCGGTGAGGTCCGCTACCGCTGGCAGCCGAGGGTGAAGGAGAAAGCGAAGAAGAACGCCGCCACCTCCACCGGCATCGTCGTCGAAACCAGGGCGCGGTTCGGATTCACCGCCGCACCGGGCACCACGGACGACGGACGCATCCGGCTGATCACCCAGCACCTCCCGCCCCAGTACGCGGCCCGCCTCTTCGACGCACAGACCGCCGGAGCCTCCGAACAACAACTCCGGGCCGTGATCGCCGAAGGACTTCAGGAGCAGTACTTCAAAGACCGCGGCCGCCGCGCCGACGGACTCCTGGTGGAGTTCACCGACATCGACTATGTCGAACTCGAATTCTGACCAGCCAGGCATCGCCGCCTCCGCCGACCGCGGCCGTGAGCCGAAGCACGATAGTTGTCACAAAGGCAGCGCTGCTGTCACCCCGGCCCTCAGCCCCGCGACAAGCGAAGGGCGTGCGAGAGTGGGGCGATGAAGACCATCGGGTTGATTGGCGGCATGAGCTGGGAGTCGACGGCCGAGTACTACCGGCTCCTCAACGAGCGGGTTCGGGAGCGGTTGGGCGGTCTCCACTCGGCCAAGTGCGTGCTGTACTCGGTCGACTTCGCCGAGATCGAGCGGCTGCAGGTGGCCGGGCACTGGGATGAGGCTGGCGAAGTACTCGCTGACGCCGCCCGATCCCTGCAGGCCGCTGGTGCGGACCTGCTGCTGATTTGCACCAACACCATGCACAAGGTCGCCGACCATGTGGTGGCGGCAGTCAACATTCCGCTGCTGCATCTGGCCGACGCGACGGCGGCTGCGGTGCGGACTGTGGGTCTGCGCCGAGTGGGGCTATTGGGCACCGCGTTCACCATGGAGCAGGACTTCTACCGCGACCGCGTGGCCGGGCATGGCCTGGAGGTCCTGGTTCCCGACGCGGACGACCGGGCTGTCGTCCATCGGGTGATCTACGAAGAGCTATGCCTCGGCATCATCCGGGAGGAGTCCCGAGCGGCCTACGGTGAGGTGATCAGCAGGCTCGTGGCTTCCGGCGCGCAAGGCATCATCCTCGGCTGCACCGAGATTGAGCTCCTCATCGGCCCGGAGCACAGCCCTGTTCCTGTCTTCGCCACCACCCGGCTGCACGCCGAGGCCGCTGTTACCACGGCACTCGCGCCCGGACGGTAACCCAGGCCGCATGGTGGCTACGCCTGGTCGGGCCGGTCTGTTCGAAAACTCGCCCTCTCGGCCTCGTCCACACTCTCCAGAGGACGCTGAACGGTGACAACAAACCCGCAAACTCAACACTGGTGACAAGTAGTCTGCCTCACTGGTGACAACTGGGCCGCTTCGCGGGACGGGAAGCCCCAGGTCGGATAGTGGTAGTGGTGACAACCAACGTGCTTCGGCACAATATTGAGCCGAAGCACGATAGTTGCCACATAGGCAGGCTTGTTGTCACTGTGACTGAGTCAGCGAGCGTTTCACTCGGCCAGCTGAGCGCTGACGCCGGTTGAGGCGGCCAGGGACTGTCGGTGGCTGGTGGCAGGATCGCCGGCATGGTCTTCGTACGTACTACTCCGCCGCGGCCTGTCGACGTTACTGCGGTCTTTCCTGAGCTGGCTCCGTTGGCGCGTGCTGCAATTCGGCTGCACCCTCGTGCCGGGTCGCCTTCGGTGTGGGAGAGCTCGGTCGGGGGGCCGTTGCTGTGGCCGGCTGAGGAGCCATGGCCGGACTGCGAAAGTTCGCACCCGGGCAGTGGGGTGTGCCAGTCACCGGCAGAAGTGCGGCTCAAGAGGCACGTGCGAGCTCGGCTGCACCGTGATCCCCATCCCTGATCTTCGCAGGGAATCCCGGCCTTCAGGCCGGGCGGGAATGCGATCCTTGGACCGGAGGCGCGGAGCGCCGGAGTGCTCTGCGTTGTCAGTGGCGCCAGCTATGTTGATCGGACTGACCGAAGGGGGGTGGCTGCGTGATTCGTGCGTACAAGTTCCTCATGCGGCCCACCGTCCGGCAGGGCCAGGCGCTCGGTGAGATGCTGCGAGATCACTGCTCGCTCTACAACGGCGCACTGCAGGAACGGCGTGATGCCTACCGTCATGTATCGAAGACGAGCATCAAGTACGGGATGCAGTCGGCGCAGTTGAAGGATATTCGGGCGTTCGACCCGGAGCGTCAGGGGCGTTGGTCGTTCTCCTCGCAGCAGGCGACCTTGCGCCGGTTGGACAAGGCGTTTGCGGCGTTCTTCCGGCGGATCAAGGCTGGGGAGACGCCTGGATACCCGCGTTTTCGTGGGGTGAACTGGTTCGACACGGTGGAGTTCCCGAAGGACGGGGACGGCTGCCGCTGGGATTCCACCCCGCACGACCCTGTCACCCGCGTGCGCTTGCAGGGTGTCGGACATGTCAAGGTCAACCAGCACCGGCCCGTAGTGGGCAAGGTCAAGACGGTCAGCGTCAAGCGCGAGGGCCACAAATGGTTCGTCGTACTGACCGCTGAGCAGGAGCGGCCCGAGCCACTGCCGCCGACGGGCAGCGTGGCCGGCATCGACCTGGGCATCGCCAACTTCCTCGCCGACTCGGGCGGCGGGTTCGTGGAGAACCCCAGGCACGGACGCCGCGCCGCCGCGAGGCTCGAAGCCGCCCAGCAGGCGCTGTCCCGGTTCCCGCGCCGCAAGGCGAAGGACCGCACCGCCAACCACCGGCGGGCCGTGGAGCAGGTCGCCAAACTGCATGGCAAGGTGCGCCGTCAGCGCTTGGACCACGCGCACAAGACCGCCCTCGGCCTGGTCCGCGCGCACGACGTCATCGCGCACGAAGATCTCAAGATCCGCAACATGAGCAGGACCCCCGCCTCCAAGCCGGACCCCGACCAGCCGGGCACCTTCCTGCCCAACGGTGCCGCCGCGAAGGCCGGGCTGAACCGCTCGATCAACGATGCCGGTTGGGGGGTGTTCCTGACGATCCTGCACGCAAAGGCTGAAAGCGCCGGGCGGGAAGTGGTCGCCGTGGACCCCCGCAACACCTCCCGTACGTGCCCCGAATGCGGGCACACCGCGAAGGAAAACCGGCCCACACAGGAGAAGTTCCACTGCGTCGCATGCGGCCACAGCGCACACGCCGACACAGCCGGGGCTCTCAACGTCCTACGGGCCGGGCTGGCCCGTCGCGAAGCCCAACCGGCATAGCGAGAAGCCCCGCTCTTCAGGGCGGGGAGGAGTCACGGTCCTGGGTACACGCCTGAGGAGGCGGCGATCAAGGAGCGCAGCGACGCGATGTTCATGGAGCGACTTGAGGCCGGCCCTCCGTGGCCCGCGGAGTGCCCGGTCCCTATGTTGCCTGTGGCCCAGCTGTATGTGCGCGACGTGCCCTTGTTGCGGCCGCCCGGACAGGCGGACTTGCTCCAGGTGCTGTGGTGCCCTTACGACCACGAGCCGCATGCCAAGCCTTCGACCGCACTGTTCTGGCGGTCTGCCGCGGGGGTCGGCGATGTCCTCGCCGTGCCGCCGGAACCGTATGAGGCGGACTGGGAAGGCTATGTGCCGGAGCCGTGTCTGCTGGCACCGGAACAGATCACCGAGTACCCCAACAGCCTCGATTTGAGCGCGGAGGTGCGGCAGCTGCTGGGGGACTGGAGCAGATGGCAGGCAGCTGACGTCGGCGTGGACAGCTCGTACGCGGACTATCCGGCGGAGTTCTATGACTGTGAGCTGGCTGACGCTCCCGGCTGGAAGGTCGGCGGCTGGCCCCCGTGGGGCCGCACCGACCCGTATCCCCGATTCTGCGCTGTCTGCGACGCTCAGATGGTCCCGCTGCTGACCATCGCCTCCTTCGAATGGGACGGCGGTACGCGCGGCTGGGCGCCGTACGAGGATCAAGCCGCCGCGTTTTCCGCCGGTCATGTCGCCGGCCAGGACCCCGCGCAGCCGACCGCGGTCGAAGTCGGCAGCACTGACAATCTGCAGCTCTATGTCTGCCCGGCGTCTCCGGAGCATCCGCACACCGACCTGATCCAGTGAGCTGTCGCTGAGTCCTCTTTCGCGAGGCCGCACACACCGCAACAGTTCTGGGCGGGGCCCGGGTTCGGCCGGCCGCGCGGCGGTTGGGGATTCAAACACTCCCCGTTCGTTTGACAGACCCGTTACTGGTGACAGAAGGGCTGCCGAATGAGCATTTGTGACAAGCCGCGTGCCTCACTGGTGCCAACCAGGCTGCTTCGACCGGTCCCATTCGCCACGTCATCCGGCTTTGCCAGTGACAAGTACCGAGCCTCGGCACAGGCCGGTTGAGCCGACGCACGATAGTGGTCACACAGGCAGCCTTGTTGTCACCAAGCGGCGGTGGTGCCTTTGCCAGCGGCTCTACTCGGGTGGCGAGAGGCTGAAGCGTCCGTCTCTCTTTCCCGAGGCGCGCTGCGCGAGGCTCTCACGCAGTCGGGTCAGCCGTTGCTCCCGGCGTCGAGGGCGGCGAGCCTGCGGCCGACAACCCTGGAGGTGGAGACGCCGGGCTCGACAGAGCCACACAGCGGCGGCGGGTCCTGGACGAGTAAATGGAGGCGGTCGGCGCAGCTGCGCAGGTCCTCGACGGTGAGTCCGCAGGTCAGCAGGTCTCCGATGATGCGGACCGACGAGCAGCGTTTCGTCAGCCGTTGCTTCATCGTCGGCACAGGCTGGGCGGTGCCTGCCGCACCTTCACCGTTCGGCAGGTAGTGGTCACCCACACCAGCGTGACGGGTACGGGTACGTACCCGTACCCTGGAGGAATGGGAAGGAGCACGACAATGTCCGATGCCAATGTCCGTATCCCCGAAGAGGCCAAGGACCGGCTCGCCGCGATCGCAGCTGCTGAGGGGCTGTCGCTGCGCGCCTATCTGGCTCGTCTGGCCGAGACCATGCTCACCCCGGCCGAGCGTGCCGAGCGTGCCGAGAAGGCCCTTGCTGCACTGAAGGAGTGGAACGGCTACGCCCCCACCCCGGCCGAGCAGGACGACCTGGACAGTGAGCTGGACCGGCGCCTGGCCCAGGTGACGAGCCGGTGACCGACGCCATGCATATCGTCCTGGACGAAACGGCGATGGCCGCAGCGGGTCAGGGCAACGTCCTCGCGTCCCGTCTCATCCACCGGGCCCACGCCGAATCCGGCTGGTTCCTGTACGCCCCGGCGTGTGCGCTCGTCGAAGCCGACCGCGCACGGCCCGGCACAGCCGAGCACCTTGCCGCACTGCCGGGTATCACCGTCCTGGACCTGGATCTGGCTGCGGCCCTGGCCCTCGCCCGGCAGGAAACATGGGCTGCGGCCCACAGCCAGTACGCAGCGCAGCCCACACCCGACCGCCCCGACGGAGCGATCATCGCCACCACCACCCCGAAGCGGTGGCAGGGCGAGCCGGTCCGTGTACTGGACCTCAACGCCTGATCCAGCCCCGCCGTCTGAACGGCGCCCCTCTGCTTCCGAGCTGGAGACCGCATGAGCATTCAGGTGCGTGGATACGAGCGCCTCCTCGCAGCGCCCGACGACACCGCTCCTTTTGCCGACGGGACGCCTTTCCTCGGCATGCCCGGCTTCTGGTCCTCCTACTTCCTGGGGCAGGGCGTCGCGGAGGAGGAGCTGCGCCGTTGCATCCAGGTCACTGTCCCCCGCGATGAAGGGAAGAAGCCACTGGTCGCCCGCTTCGGCGGGATACCGCTCAAACGGCAGCGCACGGCCGTTCTCACTGACATCCGGCCGGTCATGGCCAGCATGAAACGCAACGAGCTGATCCATAGGCTCCTCGCCGAATGCTGCGAGATGTGCGAGGCGCGGACGAACCTTGAGGTTCACCATGTCCGCAAGCTCGCTGATCTCAACCGGCCCGGACGCCGGGAGAAACCCGCATGGGTCCGTCTGATGGCGATGCGACGGCGCAAGACCCTGGTGATCTGCCGTCGCTGTCATGAAGGCATCCACGCGGGGCGTCCCACCGCAGTACTACGGAAGTGATCACTGGAGAGCCGGATGCCTGGAAATCGGGCCCGTCCGGTTCGGGAAGGGGCCGTCGGAAAAGGACCCGCGCCACGGGCATCTCGTCGGCGGCCTACTTCACTCTGAGGGGGGACCACTGCCCGGGTTCAAGGAGTCGTCGCAACACTTCCGTTTTATGTTGATAGTAGATGACTGTTGAGAGTCTCGGAGGGTGTCCTCCAGCCCAAGGTTTTGCGGGGGCGGCCGTTGAGGGCAGCTGCGACGGCAGCGAGATCCTCGCGGGTGTGTCTGCTGAGGTCGGTGCCCTTCGGGAAGTACTGCCGTAGCAGCCCGTTGGTGTTCTCATTCGTGCCGCGCTGCCAGGGGCTGTGCGGGTCGGCGAAGTAGATCTCCAGGCCGGTGTCGATGCGGAGTTCGGCGTGCTGCGCCATTTCCGAACCCTGGTCCCAGGTAAGGGACTTGCGTAGTTGGGCGGGTAGGCGGGTGATCGCTTCCGTCAGGGCGTCACGTACGGCTGCGGCTCCGTGGCCGGCCAGTGCGGGGCCGTTCTTGGCCCGTGTGCCGTCGTGGCCGGGCATGGGCGGTAGGTGCAGCAGCATCGTGAACCTGCTGGTGCGTTCGACCAGGGTGCCGATCGCGGAGCTGTTGAGGCCGATGATGAGGTCGCCCTCCCAGTGGCCGGGGACCGCCCGGTCCTCCGCCTCGGCCGGCCGCTGACTGATCAGCACGTCCTCGGTGACGAACTTCTTCCCCCGGCCGGCGGTGCGAGCCCGGGGCACCCGCAGCGCACGGCCGGTGCGCAGGCAGGCGACCAGCTCGCGCTTGAGTGCTCCCCGGCCCTGGATATAGAGGGCCTGGTAGATCGCCTCGTGAGAGATGCGCATGGAATCATCATCAGGGAAGTCGACCTTCAGCCGGTGGGAGATCTGCTGCGGACTCCACGAGTTGCCCCAACGGCGGTCCTGGCGCCTCGGCTTGTTCCGTCCCTTCCACGGCGGTGCCGCAGGTCCCGGCGCCGGCATGCCGTCCGGGCGGCGGATCTCTCCGGCCAGGCGGTCCTGGACGTACTCGTGCAGCCGCTCGCTGCAGGCAAGTTTGGACGGCTTCGGCCGCCGCGCGGCCAGCTCGGCCTTCCACTGCGCGATCGACGCCCGGTAGGCGAGTTGTCCGCTGCGGGTGGCCGCATTGCGCCGCAGTTCCCGCGAAACAGTGGACGGGTGCCTGCCCAGCCGACGGGCGATCTCCCGGACCCCGGTGTTCTGAGCCTTCAGCACAGCGATCTCCTCGCGCTCTGCAAAGGAGAGATACCTGCCCGACACCGGGCCCAGCTCGATCGACGGCATACCGCCACGTTCCCGGAACCATCGTGAGCCGACCGGCCCCGACACACCGCACGCGATCGCCGCGTCCTCGCTGGTCAGCCCATCAGCGATCTTCTTCCAGAAGGCACGCTCCACATCCCGGCGGACCGGCGGCCTGCCCGGAGACCGCATCGCCGGGCGCCCCGTCACCGCCGTCGTCCACCCTGCCGGTCGCCCCATCGGACACCTCCATGATCGAGGTGTTGCGACGACCGGTTGAATCCACCCTGCAGCAATGCAGCGGTACTACCCGACGAGCGCTGGTTCGGCCTGCTGACGGACAAGCGGATACGCGGCGGAGTACACAGGAACCTCCAGGCCCTGGAGCGCGACATCCGCGCCTGGATCGCCCAGTGGAACGACAACCCGAAGCCGTTCATTTGGACCAAGGACGCCGACGAGATCCTCCAACGCCTCGCGACATATCTTGATCGAATTCCCGGCGCAGAACACTAGGCTCACGTCGCGTTGCTATCACTGCTCCCCATGCCTTCGCTGCTGTGTGAGTGGGGGACTGGCTCCATTGCGGCCGGACCGGCAAGAGCGAACTCATGCACGCCAACCGTAGCGGCGCTCGGGTCTGCCGGCGGCTCCGTACCGCAGGGACACCTCGGCGCGGCCGGTGTCGTGGAAGTATTCGAGGTAACGGCGGGCGCTGACCCGGGAGATGCCGCTCCGGGCCGCGCACTCGGCGGCGGACAGCGTTCCGTCGGTACCGCACAGTGTGCGTTCGATCAGCTCCGCGGTCTCCACGCTCATGCCCTTCGGCAGCGCGACACTCGGCGCCGGCAAGCTGGCCCCGGTCAGTACCCGGTCCACGTCGGCCTGACCTCTGACGACTGTGGTGAGCAGGCTATTGCGCTGGGCGGCGTACCGTACGAGGCGGGGACGCAGGTCTTCGAAGTCGAACGGCTTCAGCAGGTAGTTGACCACGCCCTGGCGGACGGAGCGGCGGACCGCGTCGGCCTCGCGCGAGGCGCTGATCACCATGACGTCACAGTCGTGCCCGGCGGTCCGCAGGCGTGGAATGACGTCCAGGCCGAACATGTCCGGAAGATAGAGGTCGAGCAGGACCAGGTCGGGGCGCAGCTCGCCGACGGCCGTGATCGCCTGCTCGCCGGTGTTCGCCGTGCCGACGACCCGGAAGGGCTCGACGCGGTCGACGAAGGTCTGGTGGACACTTGCCACCATGAAGTCGTCGTCGACGACCAGTACGTCGATCATCGGGAGGCTCCTTCCGGTACCGCGCCGGCCAGGTTGCCGACGGACATCCTCGCGGTGAACATGGCGCCGTCGGGCGTGTTGGTCACCGCGACCTCGCCGCCGCGGCGCTCGCAGACGAGCCGGGTGAGCGCCAGCCCGATGCCGCGATCCCCCTCTTGGGCAGCCTTCGTGGTGAAGCCGTGCAAGAAGACTTCCTGGGCGAGCTCGGGCGCCACGCCGGGGCCTGAGTCGCGCACCACGATCTCCACGCTGGATGCGTCCTGCCGCAATTCGACCTCCACCCAGGCATCGTGGCCGTCGTCGCCCGCCGCCGCGGCGTCGACGGCGTTGTCGACGAGGTTGCCGATCACCGTCGCCACGTCCACCGAGTCCTCCGGCGCCAGCCGGTCGAGCGCCGTATGCTCCGAGACGCGCAGCACGACCTTCCGTTCGGCCGCGAGCGAGGACTTCGCCATCAGCAGAGCGCCGACGGCCATGTCGCGAACCCGTCTGGTCAGGGTCGTGTCCAGCGACTGTCGGTGTCGGCTCAGCGCGCGGACGTACTGCACCACCTCGTCGTGCTTACCGATCTGGATCAGCCCGGAAATCGTGTGCAGCTGATTGGCGAACTCGTGGGCCTGCGCGCGCAGCAGCTCGGCGGAGCTGCGGAACGATCCGATCTCGCGTTCCAGCTGCGCCAGTTCGGTACGGTCCCGCAAGGTCGTGACCGAGCCGAGCTGGCGGCCGTCCTTGGTGACGGTCATCCGGTTCATCACCAGAACCCGACTCCGGCGTATGACGACTTCGTCGCGACGCTCGGCCGTGTCACTGGGGGATCCGGCGAGTACGTCGTGCAGTCGGCCCTCAATCCGGAGGTCGGCCAGGCTCATCCCCACACAGTGCTCGGGCAGATCGAGCAACCGCCTGCCGACCTCGTTCACCAGTGTGAGCCGCAACTGCGGGTCGAGGGCGATCACGCCTTCCGCGATCCCGTACAGCATTGCCTCACGGTGCTCGGCGAGCCCCGCGATCTCGCGTGGCTCCAACCCGAGGGTCTGGCGTTTGGTACGCCGGGCCAGCAGCCACGATCCGATCAGGCCGAGCCCGCTCGCAATGCCAAGGTAGGCGAGCAGATACGATGACGCGCCACTCAGTCGCTGCCAGATCGTCGGTGACGCCTCACCGATCATCACCGTGCCGAGATGTCGGCCGAGGTTGGGTTGAGCCGCTTTGATCACCGGCACCTGGGCCACCAGCTCATGGGTACCGTCCAGGACCAGATCCCCTGACCAGCCGCGAGCCTCGGCGACGCCGGGGCCGAGCGGCAACCTTGTACCGATCATCGTGGGATTCGTGGAGCTGACAATCCTGCCGCTGCTGTCGGCGACCGTCACGGAGGTGACGCCCGACTGGGTCAGCGTGGTCTGGACGAGCGGAGCGAGCGTCTCACCCGGTGCCGGCCGGCCGAGCTGACTGGACACCAAAGGGTTGCCGGCCAGCTGCTCGGCCAGCGCGGTGACCCGGCGTCCTTCGACCCGGTTGAAGGTCGCTTCCGACTGGGCCAGCGAGACGGCGGCGACCGCCAGCAGCACCACCACGACGATGGCGAGCTGGAGTACCAACAGCTCGCCCGCGAGGGTATGGCGGCGAAAAGTTACGACCACAATTAACTCAATCTTCAATGCTGACACAACACAGACGTGGTGTCTGCCGAGTCGCACAATCATGGCGTCCGACTGCCGGAAGTGAAAGAGACAAGCCATGAGAACTCGCAGAGCTGCTGTCGTCAGTGCCTTGGCCGCCATGTCCATGCTCGCGGTAGGCGCCTGCGGCGCCACCGCGGAGAAGGAGGGGACGGGCAAGAGCGACGAGCCCGTCACCGGCCTGCGGATCATGGTCCCCAACACCCCGGGCGGCGGGTACGACACCACGGCGCGGACGGCGGCCAAGGTGATGGAGGACACCAAGATCGCGTCCGGAATTCAGGTGTTCAATCTTCCGGGCGCCGGCGGCACGGTCGGCCTGCAGCGCACCGTGAACGAAAAGGGCAACGGCAAGCTCACCATGCAGATGGGACTAGGAGTCGTCGGTGCTTCGTACGCCTCGAAGTCGAAGGCGACGCTCTCCCAGACCACACCGATCGCAAAGCTGATGGAGGAGGCGGGCGCGATCGTCGTGCCCAAGAACTCTCCGTACAAGACGATCGACGATCTCGTCACCGCCTGGAAGAAGAACCCCAAGAGCATCGCAGTCGGGGGCGGCTCGTCGCTCGGCGGACCGGACCACCTGCTTCCGATGCAGCTCGCCAAGACGGTCGGCATCGACCCGAAGAAGGTCAACTACATCGGCTACGACGGCGGTGGTGAGCTGCTCCCGGCAATCCTCGGCAACAAGATCGCCTTCGGTGCCAGCGGTTTCGGTGAGTTCCTCGACCAGATCGAGGCGGGTCAGGTGCGGGTGCTCGCGGTGACCAGCGAGAAGCCGGTCGACGCCCTCAAGGATGCCCCGACGCTGAAGTCTTCGGGCATCGACCTGGTCTTCACCAATTGGCGCGGAATCGTCGCCCCGCCCGGCATCAGAGACGCCGACAAGAAGGTCTGGATCGACTCGCTGACCGCGATGCACGACTCCAAGGAGTGGAAGGCCGAGCTGACCAAGCACGGCTGGACCGACGCGTTCACGACAGGCGACGAGTTCGCCACCTACCTGACGGAACAGGACAAGGCCGTCGCCGACATCCTCACAGAGCTCGGCCTGGCATGAGCCTGGACGTCACTGAGCGCACCGACTCGGGCTCCCGCCCGTCCCCGGGCGGGGACCGCGCACAGTACGGTGTGTGCGCGTTCCTCGCCCTGTTGGGCGTGCTGGTGATCGTCGACGCCACCGGGATCGCGCACGCGACGAGCAGCACCGACCCGATCGGGCCGCGCACAGTGCCGGTGCTCCTCGGCGTACTGCTCCTTCTGATCGCCCTGGTGTACACCGTCGACGTCGCGCGGGGCGGCCGCGCTGAACCGGAGGCCGGCGAGGACGTCGACCTGACGAATCCGATCGACTGGCGCACCGTGCTGCTGTTGATCGGCGCGTTCGTCGTCAACGCGGTGTTGATCGAAGCCCTCGGCTGGGTGATCAGCGGAGCCCTCCTGTTCTGGGGAACAGCCTTCGCCCTGGGCAACCGGCACTACCTGCGCAACCTGGCGATCGCGGTGGCGCTGTCGCTGATCACCTTCTACGCCTTCGCGATCGGGCTCGGCGTCAATCTCCCGGCCGGCGTGCTGCAAGGAATCCTGTAATGGACAACCTGAATCATCTGCTCGAGGGGTTCGCGCACGTCGTCACCCCGATGAACCTTCTGCTGGCGTTGATCGGCGTCACGATCGGCACGGCGGTCGGGGTCCTGCCCGGCATCGGCCCGGCCATGACCGTGGCCCTGCTACTGCCAGTGACGTACGGAATGGAGCCGACCCAGGCATTCATCATGTTCGCCGGCATCTTCTACGGCGGCATGTACGGCGGTTCGACCACCTCGATCCTGCTGAATACGCCCGGTGAATCGTCCTCGGTCGTCACGGCCATCGAGGGCAACAAGATGGCCAAGGCCGGCCGGGCGGCGCAGGCGCTCGCCACCGCGGCGATCGGATCCTTCGTCGCCGGAACGATCGGTACTCTGCTGCTGGTGCTCGTCGCCCCGCTCGTGGTGGATTTCGCGGTCGGCCTCGGTGCACCGGACTACTTCGCGATCATGCTGCTGTCCTTCATCGCGGTCACCGCAGTACTCGGCTCGTCACGCATCCGCGGATTCGCCTCGCTGCTCGTCGGCCTAGTGATCGGCATTGTCGGAATCGACTCGGTCTCCGGGCAGCAGCGGCTCACCTTCGGCATCCCCCAGCTCGCCGACGGCATTGATGTGGTGGTGGTCGCCGTCGGCATCTTCGCCGTCGGCGAGGCCCTCTGGGTGGCGGCGCATCTGCGGCGTAGGCCCGCAGGGGTGATCCCCGTCGGCGTGCCGTGGATGGGCCGGGAGGACTGGAAACGGTCCTGGAAGCCATGGCTGCGCGGCACCGCCTTCGGCTTTCCCTTCGGGGCCATGCCGGCCGGTGGCGCGGAGATCCCGACGTTCCTGTCGTACGCCACAGAGAAAAAGCTGACCAAGCACCCCGAGCAGTTCGGCAAGGGGGCGATCGAGGGAGTTGCCGGCCCGGAGGCAGCGAACAACGCGTCCGCGGCAGGCACCCTGGTGCCTATGCTCGCCATCGGGCTGCCGACGAACGCGACCGCCGCGGTGATGCTCGCGGCATTCCAGTCGTACGGCATCCAGCCCGGCCCTCTGCTGTTCGAGCGCGAGTCGGGGCTTGTCTGGGCGCTGATTGCCAGCCTGTTCATCGGCAATCTGCTGCTGCTCCTGCTGAATCTGCCGCTTGCGCCGGCCTGGGCCAGGCTGCTGCGGATACCGCGCCCCTATCTGTACGCGGGAATTGTGTTCTTCGCGTCGATGGGTGCCTACGCGGTCAACGCCCAGCCCTTGGACCTGTTCCTCCTCCTGACGCTGGGGCTGATCGGTTTCGGGATGCGGAGATTCGGGCTGCCGGTGCTGCCGCTCATTGTCGGCGTCATCCTCGGCCCCCGCGCGGAACTGCAGGGCCGGCGGTCGCTTCAGCTGTCGGGCGGCGAACTGTCCGGTCTGCTGGGCGGACCGGTGTCCTATGTGATCTACGCGGTGATCGTGCTCGTACTGGCCTGGCCGCTGGTCCGCCGGTACATCGTGCATCCGCTCGTTGAGCAACGAGCCTGAAAGGGGCAGTCATGACGGTACTGGTTGGATATGTGCCCTCGCCGGAAGGAGAGTCGGCCCTGCGCGCGGGAGTCGACGAGGCCCTCACCCGGGGCGAGACCCTGCTGGTGATGAATGCCTCGCGAGGCGACGCGTACGTCGACCGCGGTTTCGCACAGCAGAAAGACCTCGACCATGTCCGACGGGACCTGACCAAGCTGGGTGTCGACTTCGACATACGCCAGGTGGTCGGCGGGCGCGATGCCGCCGAGGAGATCGTCGAGCTGGCGGGGTCGTCCGAGGTCTCCCTGGTGGTGATCGGGCTGAGGCACCGCAGCGCGGTCGGCAAGCTCCTCCTGGGATCCTCGGCGCAGCGGATCCTCCTGGATTCGCCGTGTCCGGTCCTCGCGGTGAAAGCAGATTCCTGACATTCCGTCGCCTCGGGGTGCGTCCTGGCCAACCATGCACGAGTTCGTCAGCGACCCTGTCTACACGATTGGGTACCAGTGGTTCTGAAAACCTTCGGATGGTCGTTCGCGATTACCGCGCTCGGCCTGGTCGCAGCGGTGCTCTACGGGGGGTGGGAAGCGTTCGGTGTGGTCGCGATTCTTTCCGTCCTCGAGATCTCGCTGTCCTTCGACAATGCGGTGGTCAACGCCGGAATCCTGAAGAAGATGAATGCCTTCTGGCAGAAGATCTTCCTCACGGTCGGTGTACTCATCGCGGTCTTCGGTATGCGGCTGGTCTTCCCCGTCGTGATCGTGGCCATCACCGCCAAGATCGGGCCCATCGAGGCGGTCGATCTCTCGTTCAGCCAGCCCGACCGCTACCAGCAACTGGTCACGGACGCCCACCCGGCGATCGCCGCCTTCGGTGGCATGTTCCTTCTGATGATCTTCCTCGACTTCATTTTCGAGGACCGTGACATCCAGTGGCTGCGCTGGATCGAGCGCCCGCTCGCCAAGCTCGGCAAGGTCGACATGCTGTCGGTCTGCATCGCGCTCATCGTGCTGCTGGTCTCGGCCATGACCTTCGCGACCCAGGCGCACCAGCACGGCGGCGCGCACGCGGACAAGGCGGAGACCGTCCTGCTCGCGGGCGTCGCGGGTCTGATCACGTACCTCATCGTCGGCGGTCTCTCCGGCTACTTCGAGAACAGGCTCGAGGAAGAGGAGGAGCGCGAGAACGAGGCCGAGGAGGAAGCCAGGAAGACCGGCAAGAAGATGTCGGCGGTGGCGCTCTCCGGCAAGGCCGCGTTCTTCATGTTCCTCTACCTCGAAGTCCTCGACGCGTCCTTCTCGTTCGACGGTGTCATCGGCGCCTTCGCCATCACCAACCAGATCGTGCTGATGGCCCTCGGCCTCGGCATCGGCGCCATGTACGTCCGGTCGCTCACCGTCTACCTGGTCCGCCAGGGCACCCTGGACGACTACGTCTACCTGGAGCACGGCGCGCACTACGCCATCGGCGCGCTGTCCGTCATCCTTCTCATCACCATCCAGTACCAGATCAACGAGATCATCACCGGTCTCGTCGGCGTCGTGCTGATCGGCTGGTCCTTCTGGTCCTCCGTCCGGCGCAACAAGGCGCTCGCCGCAGAGGAGTGGTAGCCACAGGAAGCTCTCACCGGCGTGTGACCCGGCGGGGATTGATGGGCGTCGACCACGGCCGGACCGGCCAGGCCCAGCTAACGGGGAGTGTAAAAAAACTAACGGCGGATCTGCTGATCAAGGAAGAGACGCCAAGCGACTGTGCAGGGTGTGGAGTTGGATTCGATCGAGGCCACTGGTCCGGCGGTTCCCGGAGGGGTGCCGGATGACCAGCTGATCTCGATGCTGATAGACCGGGCCCGGTCGGAGGGCCTGCAGCTGACTGGGGAGGGCGGGCTGCTGCAGCAGCTGACGAAGCGGGTGCTGGAATCCGCCCTGGAGGGCGAGATCACTGATCACCTCGGCTGCGACAAGCATGAGGCGGCCGGGAAGAACAGCGGCAACAGCCGCAACGGCACCCGAGCAAAGCAGTGCTCGGCGCGGCGGGGATCGGGCGGCCTGGAGCTGGTGTTGCGCGTCGGCGGGGCTGCCGCGCTCCGTGCCCTACTGAAGGCCCCCTCAGGTCCCGTGGTCTTACCCGTCGGCGCGGTCGTCGTCAGCGTCCGGCTGCGCGGGCAGGGCCTGGCTGGCGGACACCGATTCCACTTCGCCGATGTCCTGCGGCGTGAGGTCGATGTCGGAGGTCTCGTCGTCGCCGGGTCCCTCTGCCTCTCTGCGGGCCTTGCGCCGGTCATTGAGAAGTGAAAAGACAACGGCGGCGAAATAGAGCACCCAGATCGGCGCGGCCAGCGCCAGCATGGTCAGCGGGTCCGTGCTCGGCGTCGCCACAGCCGAAAAGACCGTGATCCCCAGGATCATGCGGCGCCACCAGCCGAGCATCCGCCGGCCGGACAGCACTCCGGTGAGGTTCAGCATCACCAGTAGCAGCGGCATCTCGAAGGAGAGACCAAAGACGACCACCATGCGGGTGACGAGGTCGAGCAGATCGTCCAGCGGCAGCAGGTTCTTCACCCCGTGCGGGGTGAAGTCGATCAACACCTTCGCGGTCGTGGGCAGCACCTTGTAGGCGAAGAAGGCGCCGCCGAAGAACAGCGGGACGCCCGCGCCGACGAACGCGTAGGCGTATTTCCGCTCGTGCTTGTGCAGGCCGGGGGCAACGAACGCCCACAGCTGGTACAGCCATACCGGCGAGGCCAGCACGACGCCAGCCATCAGGGACACCTTCAGCGCCAGGGTGAAAGGCGCGAGCAGACCGTTGATAGTGATCCGCGCGCAGGTGGTGTCCGCGGTCTGCTTGGCCAGATCGGCGAAGGACGTCGGGCAGCCGACCGAGTCCAGCACCGGCCTGGTGAAGAAGATCATGATGTCCTTGTAGTAGAAGGCTGCGGCAATCGTGATGACCAGGATGGCAAGGACGGCCTTGGCGAGCCGGTTGCGGAGCTCACGAAGGTGCTCCGCGAGCGGCATCCGCCCCTCGGGATCCTTTTCCTTGTTGCGGGCTGACTGAGGCACGCCACGTCCTCATCTCGTGCGGCAGACCGGAGACTACCGGCCCTGCGTTAGTACTTGATCGTCTCCGTCACCCGGTGGGGCGCGAGCTCGCCATGGCGCCGGTTGCGGCCGGTAGCGCGTCCAGGAGGCAGTTGGTCCAGGTCGGTACCACTTACCGCGAGCTGATCGGCCCTGCCCAGCCCGAGGGTGGGCGGCTCACGAAGGTCCTCAGACCGTCCACTGTTACGCGCCGCGCTTGAGCCAGGAAACAGCGCTGCTCCGGCCAAGACGCCGGCCGGTACCGCAGACAACGACGCGGGCGGCCCGACAGCGTAAGAGGTGAGCCGGCCGGGGAGGCTTCGGGCAGCGTCTCGTGCGGGGATGAGCCAGGGGTGCGCAGGACCGGGCTCAGTCTCAGTGGTTGGTCGTGCTGTCCGTGGGCGCGGTGCGGGCGGTGGCGGTGTCTCCGGGAGCGCCCGAGATCGTCCGCGGTCCCGGTCCCGGTCCCGGTGCAGGCTCAGGCTCGGGGCGTGGCTCGTTTGAGGCGCCGTCGTCCTTCATGGCCTTGGTCTCGCTCTTGAGGATCCGCATGGACTTGCCCAGCGCCCGGGCCGTGTCGGGTAGTTTCTTCGAGCCGAAGATCAAAACTACTACCGCGACCAGGATCAGCAAGTGCCAGGGCTCCAGCGCATTGCGGAACATCGTCACACCACCCCTTCGAACGCGTCGGCCCTCATACCTGCCTCGGCGATCCGTGCCGCTTGTTCCTGCGCGGCAGCGGTGGGAGCGGGAGCGACCGCGGCGCATCGTGTCTTGCCGCCCCAAGCATGCCCCCATCGCTCTCCGGGCGCGCGCAGAACTTCGGCCGCTGCCCAAAGAAGCGTCCCGTCCACGACCGGGCCTTGCAGAAGGTTGACGCGGCGGGAGGCGCACACCTTTGGCCGCGGACGACGGCCCGCTGCCGCCGGCGGGCGCGTCCAGCACGGTTGCCCGTCCGCCGATACGGCGAGGAGTTCCCCTTCCGCGTCCCGGCCGCACTCGGCCGGGACACCATGCTGCTGGACGCGGTCGATGTCCACGACCCGGCAAGGCTCTACACCGACGGATGGCTGGCACTCGTCGTCGCAGAAGGGGATCCGCAGGAGGTGGCCGGGCAGGCCGGCGTCCGTGCCCGCGCCCGCGGTCTCGTGCGCGGGCGCCTGGGAGGAGGTTTCCCGGTGCACTTGGCACGGCGGTTTCACCGGTGTCCGCCGCCCGCGCCATCGGGAGATTCCCACGGCGTCGTCCAGCCAGGCCTCACAAGTGAATTCGTCGCCCGTCGCCGCAACCGCGGGGAGCTCGCTTGGCAACAGGTGTACGACGAGGCGCAGTTCGCCGCCTGTGACCTGCATGGCCACCTGCGTCGGCTGCCCGGCCCGCGGAGTGTGCGGGGGCGTTTGGGCCGGATGGACGCCCAGCCGCTGCCCCTGGGAGCAACCACGTTCGGGCACCTGGAACAGCCGATGGGTCTTCGCGTTCGGCCACGGTGCGTTCATCGGCTTTCCCTGGCGTGACCGTTCCTGTCGCCGACCGGCGTGATGTTCACGCATGGCTGTCGGGCATGTGAGGCGAGGCGAGTGGAGGGGGCCGGCTGCCGCGGGGGCGTGCCGGGTGTCATTGTCCTTGCGGGTCATGGGTCCTTCTCCTTGTCGGATCGGGGTCGATTCAGATTCTGGGGCGCCCGGCAGCCGTCCAGGCGGCGTACTCCTGGCGGACGTAGAGGCGGTGGCTGGGGACGAGCGTGATCGCGTCGGGGTGGTGCGGGCCGGCCACCAGGTCGGGATGGCGACGGTCGTGCAGGACGAGTTGCTCGGCGGTTTCTGCGGCGGCTGCGACCGGGCCGGGGCCGGGGTCGTCGAGGGCCATCCGGTCCATGAGGGCGGCCCGTCGTAGCAGCCAGGCGCGTTCGGCGGCCGTCGCATCGACCAGGGGGCCGGTGACGGGCCTGGCCTGGCGGCCGTCGCGTTCGGCCCCGAGAGCGAGCACTTGGTGCATCTCGCGGCGCAGGTCTGGCGCATTCGCGTACGCCTCGTGCGGGGGCGGGGCGCCGATGCCCTCGCCGCTGTTCGGGGTGACGTCCACGCTCATATCTCCGCCTGTACGCAGGGGCCGGCGCCGCAGCGTTGACACAGCACCGTGTCGTGGTCGTGGTCGCCGTGATCAAGGGCCGATGGGTGTGCTGCGGACCGCATGGGCACCCGGGCCGGGCCCGGGAAGCCGTCGACGGGGCACGGCTTGTGGGTCGCGAAGGCCCACTCGGCGGGGCCGTCGGGTGACCCGGCGCCGCAGCCGCCCCCGGTGACCCGTCGCTGTGCTGCGGTGCCGGCCCTGGCAAGGGGCCGCAGTTCGTGCGGAACGCCCGGCCCGGTCATGGCGAGCACCTGAGGCAGGCGCGGACTTCGCGGCTGCTGCGTGTCTGGTGGACCTCGGTCGACTGGGCGAGGTACTGGACGATGCCAGTGCCGCGGCCGTGTTCGTCGGGGGCGATGTCGGGGCGATGGCGCTCCACTGCCATGCCGGAGTCAGTGACCACAATGTGCAGAGTGCCGTCGTCGAGGACGAGCAGCAGGGTCATGCGATCGCGGCCGTACTGGGCGGCGTTGGCGGCGAGTTCGTCGACGATGAGAACGGCGGAGTCCCGCTCGTTTGCGGGCACGCTCCAGGTCTCCAGCAGATCGGCCGCGAAGTGACGAGCGGCGGAGACGTGCGTTTTCTGCGCGGGCAGGGTGAGCAGCGCCTCGTGGCGGCAGGGCTGGCCGAGCAGTGAACTCGGGCTGGGGGAATCGGTCACAAACATGGTCTTCTGGCTCTTCTGTGGATGTGCGGAGAGCGGAACGGGGGAGACCACCAACAACTTCGGGGGCGGTCGGTAGGCCGGATCCTGAAGGGGCGCGCTCATTCAGTTCCACGGGCGACGCATGCCGAACGGTTCGAGCTGTTCGCCCCTTTTTCTCGACTTCTTGCGGGTCACGTCGATGCCGGCGGCCTGGCTGGGCTCACTCGCCTCTGCCGGGGCTCGATGCCGTACTCGGCCGGACCGGGCACCGGCAGCTCGTTCCCTCGCCCGTGGTCTTCCGGACGGCCCTGCGGGAACGTCGCGCCGCAGGGCCGGACGAGCGTCCCTGCCCGCGTCTCGGCTCGGTCGCGGCCCTCGGCGCGCAGACATCCTGGACCGTCTTCTCCGGGCTGCACGGACTTCGGAGGAAAAAGGCGAGTTGAGGTCGCCGGCCGTTTGGTGAACCGCATACCTCTGCTTGCGCGCGGGACGGGGATCACTTCGGCCGGGCCCTTGCTGAGGCCAAGGGCGGCGCCACTGGCCACCCGGAGAGGGAGTGCACGCCCCGTCGGCGCACTCACGCATCAAGTCGGCTGAGGACGCAGCCGGTTCGCCGGAGCCGGGGTGAGAGTCACCAGCTTCCGGAAACCGTCGGCGCGCCGTGAGAAGGACCCGGGTGTCGGCTTTGGCCTCCTCCCGGCGGAGGTTGAGGTGTATGCCTTCGGCCCCGCACAGCCGTGCCCACCCATGTACGCGGCCGGCACCCGAGAAGGCCCGGCGCGGGGGTGACCGGCCTGCCACTGCCGGAAGCCGCGTGACGGGAGCGGGCAAGAGCCCCGCGAACGAGCCGCAGAACTGCCCGGTGCCGACGCAGTCCCCCGATGACAGGCTGTGGGGCGAAGCAGCCGCAGCATCTGACCGGGCCCGGGGACGTGTGGCACCACAGCGGCCAGAGCGACGACCGCTTGCGGTCGCCCCTCGACCCGCTGGTCGTGCACCCGGACGGTCTTTACCTCGATCAGCCCGGCCGCGCAGGTGATCTTTTCCGGCCGGTGGCAGCCGCTTCGACCACGAGCCGCCTCCGCGCGCGTGGCGCCGATCAGCCCCTCGGCCACAGAGGCGCCGGTGTCGGCCTCCGAGGCCGCCGCGCTCATCCGTCGGGTGCCGTTGTCGGACGATCTCGCCGATCCCGGAGCCGTGCGGCGTGGTGGCATCGGTCGACGACGGTGGTCACGAGCGTGCCTGCGCAGCCGATGTCACGAGCACAAGCCTCCTCGATGGCCATCGGCTGGACGCCCTGTGTGCGCTTCTTCAGCCTGGCCCACCGGTCTTGAGGCGGCTCGCTTCTCGTCGACTGCCCGGCCCCCTCGCCGCTGACGGCCCGGCCCTTCGGTGGCGACGTCTTCTTGGCCTCTTGTGCCGCCGTGCGCTCACACCCAACGGCTGTCGTCATGTCACTGGGCGGCCAGGCCGCCCAGTGACATGACGACCCTGGCCTCGCCTCACGCCTGGATTGTGACCAGCTTCTGACCGTTGTCTGCGAGGATCTCGAAGTGGTCGATGGCTCCCGGGGACATGGCAACCGCCCCTGGGATCGTGGTGCCGGGAGGGTACTCGCCTGCCCGCCAGGTAGCGCCGTCCGTTCTGGCTCCGCCGGGTCCGACCGCCTGCAGCCGGCAGGTGATTCCGGCGGGTGCCCCCTTGGCGGAGACCTGCAGGGCACTGCCCCAGGCAGAGGGCGAGACCTTCACCGAGGCGGAGACGCCGGTGGTGGGATCGCTTCCGGAGAAGGTGCGCCAGGCAATCGGTGCGGTCGGCCCAGGCGGCGTCGCCAGACTGCCCACGGATCCGACGGCCGCCAGCCATGTGCCGCCGGCCGCTGCCGCGATGAACATCAGCGAGGCGGCCGCGCCGGCCAGTTGCAGACGCCAGGTCCTGCGGCGCCGGGCCGCGGCCTGCTGGAGCAGCCTCTCCAGCACACCCCCTGCTGGCGCCTTCGACACCGTCGGCGCGGCGGGCCGTTCGGGCAGGGAGCCCTGCGCGCTTTCGGCTGCCCGTGCCACCAGCCGGTCGGCCAGGTCCCCGTCGGCCGTCGGCACCGTCTGGCCTGAGACTTCGGCTTCGGTCACCGTCGCCAGCAGCGGAGGCAATCCCGCCAGCCGGGTGTGTTCGGCCCGGCATTCGGCGCATTCCGCGAGGTGGCTGCGCACCCGTTCCATTTCTGCCGAGGGCAGCGTGCCCAGGACGTATCCCCCCAGCGCCAGCCGGAGGGCGTCGTACTCCGCACTCATGGTCGCCACCTCCTGCCCGCCGCGGTCATGGCTCGATGCCCCGTTCCTGCAACGCCAGTCGCAGGGCGTGCAGGGCGTAGTACGTCCGCGACTTCACGGTGCCCAGCGGAATGCCCAGCACCTGTGCGGCCTCCGCCATGGTCCGGCCCCGGTAGTAGGTCTCCAGCAGGACGGCGCGGTGGTCCGGGGACAACGACCGGACGGCGTCGGCAACCGCCCAGCTCTGCAGTGCCTGCTCGATCTGGTCCTCGCCCGGCGTCTGCTCGGCGGCCCGCTGAAGGGCCTCGCCGCCGACCTCGGCCGGCCTGGCCTGCCGGGCCCGGTGGGCGTCGATGACCAGGTGTCGGGCGACCGTACACAGCCATGCCCGGGCCGGGCCGCGTGCGGGGTCGAACGCGGCGGGATGCTGCCACGCTCGCAGCAGTGTCTCCTGCACCACATCCTCCGCCCATTGCCAATCTCCTGAGGTCAGTCGCAGCACGTAGTGGAACAGGGCTCCTGCGTGCTCCGCGTACAGCGTGCGCAGCAGTTCCTCATCTGCGGTCGAAAGCGTCCCTTTACCAGAGACACGGTGCGCGGAGCGATCCGGATCGGTCCTTGGACCACGTTTTGGGAAACTCCAGTGCATAGGCCGATCATCGCGCACATGTACTGCTTTGTCCTATAACGCACAGCGCGATGCCGGTGACGTTCCGTGAGCGTCATGGGTGATATGTCCATGTCGGGCCTTGTGGCACCAAGAGGGCCAAGCGTGCGCGGCGCCCGGGAGGCCGGCTGATCTGCGGCGATGCCAAGAGGTCTCACAAAAAGTGCAAATCTACCGAACCGTGGGACCCCCGCCGTCCGTGGAGCCGGACAAGAGCCGACTCACGCGCAATTCCTCATCGATTCCCCATGCGACAAAGGATGGATCAGAGGTGACCGAGATGTACCACGCGACGGACGCGCTCATGGCGCCGGCCAAGCTCACCCCGCCCCCGTGCATCCAAGTAGGCGCCACCGCGCAGTCTCCGCCCGTGCCCAGCGCACACCGCGGCGACGGCTCTACGCGCACAGTGATCGAGGGCCGCGCAACCACCGGGACAGAACTCCGCCCGGCCCGGCGTGCGCACCACCCGTATGGGCACCGCCGACCTGCCCCGAGTCACTCGCGGCCCCCCATAGGGGGAACTGCCGCATGCCGCCCGCACGCTCGCGGCGCGCAAGGGCGGACGTGCAGCGCGGGTCACGTCGAGGCGAGCCGCCGGACCGGGGCGGCACCCATGCTCGTTCGCCGGGTCCGTGAGGGGCACGCACCCATGAACACAGCATCCACTACATATTCCTGCGGTTACGTGCGCCGAGCCGGCGCAGTCCCCGTCTCCGCCTGATCAGTGAGGAACGGACACCGTGTACCTGAACTTTCGCACACCAGGCAAGCGGTCACGCGCTGCGGCCGGGCTGGCTGTCGCCATCATCGCCACTGCCGGCGCGGTGGGGCTCCTCAGCTCATGCGGCCAGTCGTCGCATTCCTCGGCCAGCGGAGTCGGCGCCATCACACCCGGTCCGGGTCAGCACCAGACGGCAGGGATGCCCGGCGCCACGGGGCCGGGGAAAGGCTCCACTCCCGGCGCCTCGCCGATGCCCAGTATGAGCATGCCTATGAGTCCCTCGAGCACGGGCGCGCCGGCCGCGCCGGTGACCGGGAGCGCGGTGGCGATCAAGAATTTCGCATTCTCCCCGGCCACGCTGAAGGTCAAAGTGGGCACGAGGGTGACGTGGACCAATCAGGACACCGACGCCCACACCGTCACCAGCGCCGGATCGGGCGGCCCGTTGCATTCGGCCGCCCTGGCCACCCACGCCACCTACAGCTACACGTTCACCAAGCCCGGCACCTATGCCTACCTCTGCACCATCCATCCGTTCATGACCGCCACCGTGGAGGTGACCCGATGACCGACTACTACGACAGTCACGACGGAGCACTGGCCGACGACGCCGGTCAGCCCGATACCGAACGCGGCATGACTCGACGTCAACTTATCCGGCACGCAGGGTGGTTCGGCGGCGCGGTGGTGCTGACCGTGGCCAGTGGAGAGGTGATCAGCCACATTGCCGGCTCCCGAGACACCAACGCCGGGGCCGCGGCCGGGGCCGCCGCAGCGGGAAGCGGCGCGCTGCGGTTCGTGCAGGTCTCCGACAGCCATATCGGGTTCCAGGGCCCGGCGAACATGGATGTGGTCGGCTCCTTCGCCGAAGCGATCAAGCAGGTCAACTCGCTCGGATTCAGACCTGACTTCGTCATGCACAGCGGCGACCTGACCCACCTGTCCATGGCCGGGCAGTTCGACCAGGTCAAGCAGATGATGGCCGGAATGAAGACGGACCGCGTCTTCACCGTGCCGGGCGAGCACGACTCCATCGGCGATGCAGGCCGCGCCTACCGGCGGAACTTCGGCATGGGCACGCTGGGCGATGGCTGGTACAGCTTCGACACCCACGGCGTGCACTTCATCGCCCTGGTCAACACCCTGAGCCTGGAGAAGCTCGGCCACCTCGGCAACGACCAGATCGACTTCGTTCGCAAGGACATCGCCGGACTGTCGTCGGACACCCCCATCGTGGTCTTCAGCCACATCCCGCTGTTCGCCATGTACCCGCAGTGGGGCTGGAGCACCGACGACGCCCTCAAGGTCATCGCCCTCCTGCGCCGCTTCTCCTCCGTCACCTGTCTCAACGGGCACGTCCACCAACTGTTCACCAAGACAGAGGGCAACATCACCTTCCACTCCGCCACCACCACCGCCTACCCCCTGCCCAAGCCGGGCCGCGCCCCCGCCCCCACTCCGCAGGTCGTCCCTGCCCGGCAGCTCAAAGACGCACTCGGCATCCGCAGCGTCGGCTACCGCCAAGGCGACCGCGAACTGGCCATCAAGGACCAGAGGCTGGCATGAACACCCAAAGATTCCTCGCCCCCACCCTGCGGTCCGCGACCGCCGCAACCCTCGCTGCCAGCGGATACATCCACGCCCAGCTCTACATCGACGGATACCGCTTCATCCACATCATCGGCCCCCTGTTCCTGCTCCAGGCCAGCGCTTCCTTCGCCCTCGCCGCCCTGCTGCTGATCGGGACATCACCCCTGCTGCTGAGGACCGCCGCGGCAGGCGTCGCGCTCGGCGCTCTCGGCGGCTTCACCGCTTCGCGCACCGTAGGAGTGTTCGGATTCACCGAGCACGGTCTGCAGCCCGAGCCACAAGCCGTCCTCAGCCTCCTCGCCGAAACCGGCACGCTGCTGCTCCTCGCCATCTGGCAGGTGACCGTGACCAGACAACACCGCGCTGCCCGACCGCCCGTCAGGACACCCAACTGGGCCACCACCCGCACACCACCCAACTGAACCACCACCATGAAGCCGCCCGGGATGCCTGCGTCCTGGCTCGGGGTGCGGCGGGACCGGCAAAGCCACACACCGCCGCACGGGCTACCAATTTCGTGTCGGCCCAGGCACTGCACGCCCTGCTGCTTGCCGAAGCCCCGTCGCTCGGCCTGACCACCGACCACTCTCTACCACGCTGCGCGAGCCGCAGGCGGAGTGGATGCCGTACGCGAACAGACAGGCCGGCGGGGCGCACCCGTCTGCGTCCCGCCGACCGGCACCGCCACCCCCAGCCGTGCCGCGGCTACAGCACACCCCGCCCGCGGACACCGACATCGTCGAGAGGCGGGCCAGTCGCAACGCTTGCGGCATCGGCTTCGCCGCCGAACACACCGTCGACCTCACCGGCGCTATCTGCGCCGCCCGCCCCTCATTCCGGAACCCAGGAGTACCCCCATGTACCTGGAACCGCGCCCAGGAATCGCCTGGCCGAGCCCGCACCTCCGTGAACTGAAGGATGCCGTACGCGCCCTGCTCGGCCTGGACGACGACACCGCCGTCATAATCCGCCAACTCATCTGCGGCGAAGTCGGCTACCCACCGCTGGAGACCGTCGTCGAGGTGCAGCCCATGGACGGCGAGGCCCACCGCTGGACGCTCCACCGCCCTGCCGAGCAGATCACCGAGAACGAGCTACGGGCCACCCTGCTCCACCACCGACCGAGCTGACCGGAACGTGACACTGAGCCAGCTCTGTCCATCGCAAGCTGAAGCCGGACCTCCGCGCCCCGTCGACCTCGCCGAGCACCGAGTCCGCCGCACAGCGGTCCTCGGCGGACTCATTAACGAGTACCAGATCGCTAGTTGACACCGCTACGAACCCGCAGATCAGCGGCCGAATCCCGTATTTGAGCCCCACAGGGTCCGATGCCCGGGCGCCGAGAGCACCCGACCAACGGACCTCTGACGTCAGATGTCCATGCGTACCGGAACGTATAGTGGTGTAGACCACACGTCGAGATGTTGCGGCTGCCGGGTTCGCCTTCGGCTCCGACCGGCCCCGAACCCGGCGGAGCGGGGGCTCGTCGACTTCGTACACGTCGTGTTCGACGATGATGCGAGCCGGTGCGGTCTCGTCGACGACGATCCCGTCGCCGAACGAGTCATCGAGTGAAGTGCCGCAGTGGTCGAACGGGGCGCCGCGGAAGCTGCGGATGGTGTGGCCGGACGCGAAGTCCGTGTTTTGCAAGGTGAGTTGAGCTAGAGATGACCCTTATGCCGTTGGCAAGGAAGCGCCCGGTGAGCGCTGCTCCTGTTCGTAAAGGCTGTGGCACGCGGTGGGATTGGTGCATACCTTGGCTGCCCGTGACGCGACCCGACCCCGCAGCCGACCTGCACGCCGGGCTCTTCGCCCGCAGGCGCTCACCCAGTACGGGGTCTCCGCATGGGACGTACGCCATGGGGTGTGCACGGCGGCGGGCCTGGTGCTGCTGGTCGTGTTCGCCCCGCGTCTGCTGCGGGCCCTGACGGCCGGCGCGTAGTTCACGCTGGAGGCGTTCGTGCCGCTCATGCTCACGACTGGCTTCGTTCACTTCTAACCGAGACCGCTTATCGATGGGTCCCGGCATCACTCTTCGTCCGGAGAGTGCGGGCTTTTCATGTCCAGTTGCCTAAACCGAACGTTTCCGCAGGTGAGCGGGGAAACCCGCCGACGTTTCCCCCCACTTCTCGCTCAATCACCGTTGAGGGACACCGTCCCGGCTGTGACTCTGGGGGACACACCATGCGTGTGTGCACGTGACACGCGCAGGACCCCGTCGGTTCGTGGCTCCACCGCGACTTCGGGACACACCGCGGGCGGCCACGTTGCCGCGAGGGCCCCGCGCCGGTGCCGGCCTACCCGAGCACCAGCACCCGTGACGGGGCCAGCGACCCATCGCTGGCCCCTCACCGCCTCCCTACATCGCCGCCTCCGACCTCGCCTCAGCGGCGGAGACGCTGGGCTCGCCAGAGAAGGCGGCCCTCTGCAGCGTCTCTGTCCTCAGTGCATAGGTTCCCGGGGTGGTTCCCCGGTTCACGGACGAAGGACTGGAAATTCGGCCTTGGCCCAGAGAGCTCGGATAGCGGCGGGTTCGTTGTCGACAGGATCGTCGTCGGTGTTCCATATTTTGGCGTCGGTGGTGGAGTTGACTGATAGCCAGCCCGGGTCTCCGGTGGCAGCGAAATCGGCCCAGGCGCGCACCATGCTGCGTGAGAGTTGATGGTCTGCAGAGGTGGGTGCGCCGCCGATGAGGAATGCCAGGCAGTCACTGTCCAGGTTGCCGAAGGCGAAGGGGATGTCCGCACAGTGCCAGGCCCGCACGACCCCGTGCGGGCCAGTGCGCCGCCGATCGAAACGTGACAGGTACGCCCGGCCGCCGGCCTGCGTGTGAAGCTCGGCGAGTCGGTTGCTGTACTCGCCGAACAGCAGATCACCGAAGACCGCGAGGTAGACGTCGAGCACTGGGGCATGGGGCATCACAGCGCGATAGCCGGCCACCAGGCCGTCGGGGAGGCTAAAGTCTTCGGCGAAGAGAGCAAGCTGTTCATCGGTGGTGATCTTCGCGCTGCTGCCGACGGCGTCGAGCAACCAGTACTCCTCCGTCGTGTGGCAGACCAGCAGGTCCACTCCTCGGGTCACACCGGCGGCCATCCCCGTGAGGGGGTCGGTCAGCAGGACGTTGCCGTCCAGGACGGGGGCGTACAGGGAGGGGTCGTAGTGGCGGGATCCGGAGGCAGGGTCACGCCGGTAGGCCTCGACCACCTGGTCGGAGGCGATGACCAGGGCCTGCGGAGTCGCAGAGGTCAGGCCCGCAGGTGTGGCGGGGCAGCGCGCCGCCGCAGCGACCTCGCGGGTGGTTGCTGCAGCGATTTCGAGCGTGTAGCAAGGACTGGCGGCGCTGTGGGCGATGGCACGGTGGAACAGGTCGCGGGCGCGGTCCATCACCATCAGGCAGGCAACCGAAGCGGCCCCGGAGGACTGGCCGGCAACCGTGACGTTGCCAGGATCGCCACCGAAGGCGGCGATGTTCTCCCGTACCCAGTGCAGAGCCGCGACCTGGTCGAGCAGACCCCGGTTGTCCGGGTAGACGGCTCCTTCGCCGGCCGGGATGTGTCCGAAGCCCTCGAAGCCAAGCCGATAGTTGACAGTGACCACGACCAGACCGGCGCGGGCCAGCGTGGTGCCGTCGAAGTCGGGCTGGGCTGAGGATCCGAAGGTGTAGGCACCGCCGTGGATCCAGACCAGGACGGGCAGGCAGCCGCCCTCGGGGGCCGGGGTCCAGATATTGACGGTGAGGATGTCCTCGCCGTCAGGAGACCACACGGGTGCGCCGGGCAGCTGTGCCGACTGCGGGGCGACTGGGCCGAAGTCCGTGCAGTCCCGCACTCCGGTCCACGCCGGTGCCGGGAGAGGTTCCCGGAATCGGTTGGCGCCGAACGGCGGCGCGGCATAAGGGATGCCAAGGACGGCGACGACGTCGTCAGAGGCCCGAAAGCCCAGGGCCGAACCGTGCTTCGTCTTGAAGATGTCCAAGGAGTTTGCCTCTCGTGACACGCCAGATCGCCGGGGGAGAGGCTTCAGCTTTGCATCGCTCAGCGCGCCAGGACCAACACCAAGATCATGGTGATTGACGCACCAGTGATGTCAATCCCCCGCTGCCACCAGTCCGCAGTGTCGGAAAACGTTCGGCAAACGACGCTGCCGACACTGCGGCCCGCCATCCACGAACCCGCAGGCTGTGCGGCGCGGGAAGAAGACGAACCGACCGCAAACCCGAGGCATACGCCCCGCACCTGGACGTCGACTTCACGCTGCGCGGCCCGCGAGCGTGGCAGCGGACAGGCTCAGCAGGAGGTCGTCCTGGGGGCGATCCGGGACGCCATGGCGGACGTCCGAGGTGCCCTACGATTCGGGAGACAGCCAGCGCGCCGGACTGTCTAGCCCCGGCTCGGTCGCCTATGAGCGCGGCTACGGTTTGTGCGGCATATGGCCTCCGGGGCCCTCTCCGGACAGGACCTGGTCGGGTGTACCCCTCTCCACGTTGACCGGCGCGCCTCACCAGTAGGGCATCGCTTCATGGTGCTGTTTATCCGTTTGGACCCGGGGTACCCGGCCTCGGCGCCAAGGGCGGCGACGCGGGCCGCCCTCTCAGGAGGCAGAGTCCTATGAGCCGAGGCGGAGAAGCAGTCACCGGAACGGTCACGACAAAGGTCCCCGCGAGACTGGACCGCCTGCCGTGGTCGCGATGGCACTGGATGATCGTGATCGGCCTGGGCACTGTCTGGATCCTCGACGGCCTGGAAGTTACCGTCGTCGGGAACATCGCCGGCCGGCTCTCCGAAGCTGGCAGCGGCCTGACGATCAGCAGCGCTCAGGTCACGGGCGTCGCGGCAGCGCTCTACGTGGCGGGCGCCTGCTCCGGCGCTCTCTTCTTCGGCTGGCTCACGGACCGTTACGGCCGTAAGAAGCTCTTCCTGATCACTCTCACCGTCTACCTCGCGGCGACCGCGCTTACTGCTATTTCCTTCTCCGTCTGGTGGTTCTTCCTCTTCCGCTTCCTGACCGGGTTCGGTATCGGCGGCGAGTACGCGGCCATCAACTCCGCCATCGACGAGCTGATCCCCAGCAGGTTCCGGGGCCGCGTCGACCTGATCATCAATGGCAGTTACTGGCTGGGTGCGATGGGTGGTGCTCTCCTGTCGGTCCTCGCACTCGATACCGACATCTTCCCCAAGGATGTCGGCTGGCGGCTGACGTTCGCCCTCGGCGTCGTTCTGGGACTGGCCATCCTTCTCGTACGCCGTCATGTGCCGGAAAGCCCGCGGTGGATGTTCATCCACGGACAGTCCGAGGAAGCGGAGAAGCTCGTCGACGAAGTGGAAAGGGAGATCGAGGAGGAGACGGGCCGCCCGCTCCCCGAGGCGGAGAGCGAGATCACTGTCGAACAGCGACGCAGCGTCGGCTTCATCGAGATCGGGAAAACCGTCTTCCGTGACTATCCCAAGCGTGCGACGCTCGGCTTCGCGCTCTTCGTCGGACAGGCGTTCCTCTACAACGCGATCACTTTCGGCTTCGGCTCGATCCTGGTCACGTTCTTCGACGTCTCCACCGGAACAACCGGCTACTTCTTCGCCGCCATCGCGTTCTGCAACTTCCTGGGCCCACTGTTCCTGGGCCGTCTCTTCGACACCTGGGGCCGCCGGCCGATGATCGCGGGGACCTACATCCTCTCCGGAGTGCTGCTGTTCCTTACTGCCTGGCTGTTCGATGCCGGACGGCTCGACGCCATCACGATGACGCTGTGCTGGTGCGTCGTCCTCTTCTTCGCGTCGGCGGGTGCGAGTTCGGCCTACCTCACGGTCAGTGAGATCTTCCCGATGGAGACACGGGCCATGGCGATCGCCTTCTTCTACGCGATCGGGACGGCGGCTGGCGGTATCTCCGGCCCCCTGCTCTTCGCGGGCCTGACGCAGAGCGGAGTCGTCGGAGACGCCGCTCTCGCGTTCTGTGTGGGGGCGGCCCTGATGGTGATCGCGGGTTTGGTGGCCGTCTTCTTCGCAGTGGCCGCAGAACAGAAGTCGCTGGAACAGATCGCTGCGCCGCTTTCAACGGTCACGTCACAGGACAGCGCTCTGCGCCGCGGGGCCGACGAGAAGAAGCCGGGGTCCTCGCCGGGCGCGCCAGCGGGGTGACACCCCTTCAGGGAGACGGTCCAGCGACCCGGTGCTCGCACCTGGCTCCGTCAGCATGGCCTGGGAGCGGGTCGTTCCGCCCGGCGTGCGCGGCCGACCCCGGGGTATCCGGGGAATATGACCGTCGAGAAGACGAGCGTCCTGGTTCTGGACTGTGCCGAACCGCTGGAACTGGCCGACTTTTACTCCAACGTGCTCCGCGCGGAGACAAGGATCGGGAATGATCCCGACTTCGTGGAAATCGTCGGACGCATCGGCGTACATCTGGCGATTCACCGCAAATGCGTGCGAACGTCAGGGTGCGTCACCGGGTCGTCGGCCCCGACTACTCCCACTCGCCCACTTCCTGGTGGTTCTGGGGGTGTTCTCGGGCGCGCTGCTTGATCACATAGAGCTGAGTGATCGCCTCTTCCACGTCGGCCTCGGCCTTCTCTTCTTTCCGAAGGTCTCGTGTCGCCTTCGCCTGACGGCTCTGGGCCGCCATCGACGCCCAAATCGAAGTCCGCCACCGATGACCGTGCCCGCCAGTCCCACCCACACGGATCCATCCATGGTGCGCATCATCATGCCGAGGCTCCTGGGCGTGCGCAGGAGATTCTCCACACGACAGGGGCGCGATCTCTTCATGGATTGGTCACATGTACGATCACGCGTCATCAGGTGAGGGGGGCTCCTACCTGCGGTGACGCCTGTCGGTAACCCCTCCAGCACTCAACGGAGATCGTGACGTGGGCATCAGTAGGACGAAGAACGAGTCGACTCTCGTGTGTGGCGTCGTCGTGGGCCTTACGCTCATCGCGGCGTTGGCGGGGTGCGGTGACAATGCCTCCTCCTCGGACGCAGCGTCAACGACCAAGCCCAGTGCTACCGCGAGCGTCACGGCCGACTCGCCGGAGCCGGAGAAGACCGTCAGCCCCGAACCGGAGAAGGTCACTCTGTCGCTCGGCGAGATCGCCGACACCCCTGGTACCTTCCGGGAGTTCAAGGAGTTCGTTGCCAAGCACGGGACCGCAGAACAGAAGACAGCGGTCAAGCACCTGAAGGGGTGGCGGGGCTACGAGCGCAAGTTGGCCTACCCGGCTCTGGAGGCCGGCTCCGACTACCCGACCATCAACTACGAGGCCATAGAGGACGGGGACCAGGTGGAGCAGGACAAGATGCTGGACCTGGAGAAGCAGGGCCAGTATATCGCTGAGGCGTTCGCGGCCTGGTGGGAGATCGACGAGACGGCGGTCCTCCAGGTCTACGACCGTAGTGGCGAGTACGCCGCTGGGACCTCCTGCATCCGGCCCGACACGGTCGAGAAGGAAGGGTCCTGCCTCTGACCGCCGTTCTCGCCTTGTCCGCCGTCAGGCGGGCGGCAGCGCCTTCAGCTTCGGCTCCTTGGCATCCGCTCTCTTCCGGGCCTCCCGGGCGGTTCCTTCGCTATGTGGCAGTCCGTTCTGACGGAGGGCATCAACGATGTGCCAGTTCCCCGGCCGCTTGCCGCCGAGTTCGTCGTAAAGCCTTCAGATGATCTGGTCCGCTCAGGGTTTCTGCGGGCTCTGGGATGCCTTCTCCGGCTCCGGGCTGACGCGGGCCGTCACCACGTCAGGTCGGGGCGTCAGAGCGGTGCTGACGCTGACGGGCTTGACGGCAGGCGGCTGAAGAGCGGGAAGCGTCACACGACGGGAACAGCCCCGGCAGGGGCACCCGTCGGGGCTCCACAGGTGATGCCCTTCACGGATCGCATGAGCTTCCGCGACTCCAGCTCGAAGCCGACGACCCATTCTTGGTTGGCGATCCATGACGGCCCCGGTGCCGCGGCGCCGGGGCGGGCACTGCTGGATCGGCCTCGACTACCGAGGTTGCGGCCCGGATGGCGACCCATCGGTCACCTGGTTCGACACCGACCTCGACACCGAACTCGCACTGGCCAGTGACAGTGCGCGCTTGGCCGCGGGCTGCGCGGACTTCGCCATGCTGTCCAGGACGTTTGCGGTTTTGTGTACCCAGCACCTTTGTTCGCGGGTGGCGGGGAAGACCTCGGCCAGGGCTTTCCAGAAGCCGAGCGCGCCGTCGCCGACGGCCAGGACCGGAGCGTGCATGCCCCGGCGGGCGCAGTCGCGCAGCAGCCCGGCCCATGCCCCTGCCGATTCGCGGTAGCCGTCGGCCAGTGCGATCAGCTCCTTGGTGCCGTCGGCGCACACCCCCATGACCACCAGCACTGCGGCTCTGGCCTCCTCCCGGCGTATGCGCAGGTGGATGCCGTCGGTTCACACGTACACGTAGTCCGTGGCGGACAGGTCACGATCCATGAACGCGGCGTGGTCGGCCTGCCACTGCGCGGTCAGCCGCGTGATGGCGGCGGGCGGCAGGCCGGCCGCCGAGCCGAGGAACTTCTCCAGCGCGGGCACGGAATCACCCGAGGACAGACCGTGGAGATCCAGCAGCGGCAGCACCTCGCTGATCTTCGCTGCCTGAACCGCTGCCGGCGCCAGAAGCCCCTGACTCAGGTCACTGGCCGGTGACCGGCACGTCCCAGGACCGGGGTCGAGTGAGCGCCTGCCACTCGTCCCGGAGCAGGGCCATCACCGCGACGTCGTACCGGCGGCCCCGATGCAGGCAGGCGGAGCGGCGCACCCCCTCCCGGACGAACCCGGCCCTGGCCAGGACGCCGAGGGCCGCGGTGTTGGTGGTGTGGGTGACGGCCTGGACGCGGTGCATGGGCAGTTCACCGAAGGCGAGGTCGACCAGCGCGTCCACGGCGTCCGCGCCGTAGCCCTGGCCCCGGTGGTCGGGGTCCAGCATCAGCATGATTTCGGCTGTGCCGTCGACCATGTCCTGGTCTGTCAGGGCGATGTGGCCGATCGGCGTGCCGTCGGGGAGCAGGACGAGGAAGTCATCGCGGTGGTGCTCGTCGCGGTCACGCTCGATGCGCTCGCGCACGGCAGAGAGGGGACGCGGCCACATGCCGACCTCGTGGGCGGCCACGGGGTCGGCGCGCCAGACATGGACCAGCTCCGCGTCGTCGACGTCGAGCGGCGCGAAGGCGACGCCTCTACCCCGCCAGCAAATCTCCCGGGGCGATCCCGCGTCGCCCTCCGATTCCTCCCCGGCAACGCGCCCAGCCACAGCCTCTGCCACGTCCTCGATCATGGACGGATGCTACGGCCGCCGGGACCGGCGGACCAGTCAATTCTGTACCCGGACGGCCTTCTGCGGGCGGGACCCGAGTGACCTGAGTCAGAAGTTCTTCGCAAGATCGAGGATCACCAGAGGAAGATCACGCCGCGCAGAGAGAACCACCAAGGAATCTCTGACTCAGGCCAGTAGGTTCATCTCCGACATCCCGGCGAAGACCGTCACTGTCCTAACGGTGGGGGGCTTTCGTTGTGCCCGGCGGTGGCATCGGCGCCCGAGAGACGGGGCGAGCTCTCGCCGGACTGCTACCACCCTGCTACCTTGGCGGTATGAGCAGCCCGAAGAAGCAGACGCAGCTGCGGCTGGAGCCCGATGTGCTCGCCGCCGGCAAGGATGCCGCGGCCGCCCGCGGCCTCGACTTCAACCAGTACGTGCAGCGCCTCATCGTCGAGGACACCACCGGCGCCCGTGCGGCCGGTATGGCCGCAGCCCAGCGGCTCATCGACACCCACGGTGACTTCCTCGACCACCTGGAAGCCGACCTCGACGCGCAGCGCACCCCTGCCCGGCCCCCCCGGGGCGCCGCTGCGTGAGCATGTCCCTGCACGTCGATCTGTCCTGGGTCCTGGAAATCGCCCAACGTGCCGGCCACCGCGACCCCGCGCCCGACGACCTCGGTGTCCCGATCGCGGCCGTCGCCCGCCACCGGGCCGAACTGCTCGAACAGCCCGTGTACGGCGGCCCGTACGCCCGCGCCGCCGCCCTGGTGCACACCCTCGGCCGCTGCCGATGGCTCGAGCGCTCCAACCTGACCGTCGCCTGCGCCGCTGCCGTCATGTACCTCAACGCCAGCGGAATCCCGGCCGACCCGACCCGCGAGCAGCTCGCCGCCCTGGCCCGGGAGCTGTACGACCCGCGCTGCACTGCAGCCGGCATCGCCGACCAGCTGCGCAGCTGGCGTCCCTGAACCACTGGCATCCGCCCGGCGCTGCACGCCCGTGCCCGGCGCCGGGCGGCGTCATGTCTCCCGGGCTGGCCCCCGGTCGGAGCTCCGAGCGACCGGTGCGGCCCGTCCCGACTGGGGAGCTCGAGGGCATGTAATAGGGGTGCGGACAAGGAGTCCCAGGAGGTATCCATACTTGCCCTGCACCTGCTCCAGTCAGCCATGGTTCACGTCAACACGCTGCTGATGCAGCAGGTCCTCGCCGACTCGAAGTGGGCAGACACCGTTCCGCTTTCGCGTCCCGTTCGGTGACGGCTCTTTGGGGGGCCGGTCCGTTGTGGGTGGGCGGGTTCCCTCACGCCCCCGGTCACCTGGTCTGGCCTGGGCGGTCCGATGCCCCGCACGATCGCTCCGGTCGTGTGGGGGCGGTGCCGTCCGTCGCCGGATCGGGTGTCCGATCGCAACGCTCCGCACCGCTAAGGGCGGTCGGGTCTACGCCAGCCCGGCCGGACACCCCTTCTGCCTCCGGTCGGCCTGAGCTGCATAGCGTGTCTGCGCCTGCTGCTCTCTGCTGCCGCTCGTGCCCGGGCTGGCAGCAGAGAGCAGCAGTGTTCGGCGCTCGTCCTTACGGCGTGGTGGCAGTGTTCGCGTTGCGGATCAGCTGCCGGATGTTGGTCCGCGCGTCGGCCAGGTCGTCCTCGGTATCGCGGAGTTGCTCGGTCAGCTCCGCGACGCGCGCTCGGGCGTGCTTCAGATCGATCTGGAATCAGCGGCACCTGCTGCACGCCCTACGCGAGTTCGAGGACTTCTACAACTCCCATCGGCCCCATCAGGGCATCGAGAACACCCGCCCTCTGCACCCGTTGCCGGTCCCGATCAGCGATCAGGAGCAGATCGCTCGCCTCGACATACGGAGACGTGAACGGCTCGGCGGCATCCTCCACGAGTACCAACATGCCGCATGACCTGCGCGGATGAGGTTTTCGGTAGGCGCAACGGCCTAAACTGGGCTGCCTCCACCGTCCACCCCGGAATCGCTGGAACAACCGCGACGACGCGGTTGTAGGGCAAACCAGTTCCTTGAAGCCGTTTACTACGGTTCCGCTTGAAGTCGGACCCCATTCCGAACGAGTGAATTAGAGAGCGCAAAGAGCCTGACATCCGTCAGGATACTGAGTACGCGAATACATTGAAATGGAGATTTTTGACGATGGGTGAAGACTTAAGGAGCGAGCATGGCGGCGGCACAACAGGCCACTCCGATCACGCCTCAGGTGGCCATGACCCTGGCCGCGATCGCGGCAACTGGAGCGACTCCGCGTCCGTCGGGGGAGACCCTGCAAGCCCAGACCGAGCGGATCAAGCTCGGCATCTCCCGGCAGTTCTCCAACTCCCCCCTGACGAAAAACTGGACACCGACGTGGCTCGCGCTGAGCCCGGACAACGCGAACATGGCGTACATCGCCAAGAACAACGACGGCTCGAACCAGTTTGCCGTGGTCGTCCGCGGGACAATCGCCAGCGTGACCGACATTCTCGAAGACCTCGACGTCGGCACGGTGGTGCCGTTCACCGCCAGCGGGTCGACGTCCCCCATTTCCGTGTCGAAGGGGGCGATGGACGCCTTCACTCAGGTCGTCGACATGCGTTCGCTCAGCGCCAGCTCCAATCTCGTGCAGGCGCTCGCCGGCCTCTTGACGGGGATTCCGCAGCCGACGGTCTACGTAATCGGTCACAGCCTGGGTGGTTGCATCGCGACCATGGTCGCGCTGTACCTGAAGGCGCAGACCTGGCAGCAAAGCCAGCCTCAGTTCGGGGTGGTCACCTTCGCGGCACCCACCGCCGGTCTGCAGAGCTTCGCCGACTACCTCACCTCCCAGTTCGGGAGCATGAACCAGCGCTACGTCAACGCCTACGACGTGGTGCCGCTGGCCTGGGCCGATCTCCCCACCGCGGAGAGCTGGTACCCGGATCCCGGACCAGCGGCAACTCTCGAGGTGAAGGTGCTCCTCGGGTCGATCGCAGCTCTGCGCGGGAACAATGTCTACGTCCAGCCGGGCACTGCCGTCAGCAAGAACACCGACTACATGGTTCGCGACGACAATTTGGTCAAGGCCTCGGTTGAGGATTTCCTGGGCCAGGTCGCATTTCAGCATGCCAACTCCACCTACCTCAAACTGCTGGACGCGCCCGTCCTCTCCGGGCCGCCGGTGGTGACCGGCGTGATCCCCAGCTTCGGCGCATCGGGCACACAGGTCACTATCAAGGGCCGCGACTTCAGCAAGGATTGCAACGTCGACTTCGGCCCCGTCCCGTGCCAGAAACCACCCACGTTCAACCCTGACGGCACCATCACTGCCGAGGTGCCCGACGGGACCGGCATCGTCAACGTGTATGTCACCAACCCCCTGGGCACCTCCCCGGCCGTCCCGCTCGGGCAGTTCGCCTACGGCGGGCCCGAACCCGTGGTGGTCACCGGCATCACACCGGACAGGGGCAAGGCCAACGACTCGGTCACTATCTCCGGCGCGGGCTTCGCGAAAGGCGCCACCGTGCATTTCGGGAAGAACACCTCGCCATCCGTCCAGGTCGACTCGGACAAGATCGTCGCCAAAGCACCCCCGTCGGGCAAGCCTACGAGCACGACCGTGGACATCACCGTGACCGTGAACGGCTACTCGTCCCCCACCAGTCCAGCCGACGAGTTCACCTACACCGGGTGACACCGGAGTCGGTCAGCTCTGTGCGTGCCGAGAATCTCGTCCGCGCAGGTCATCCCGCTTGCGGCCGCGGCCAGTTGCCACGGCATGATGACCACTCGTGCTCCTGCGTCTCGCCTGTCCGACCGTGTCGAATGCGGGATCAACCGGTTCAAGAGGCACCGGGCGGTGGCCACCCGCTACGAGAAAAGCGAACAGGTGGCGGACCCCGTGCGGACGGGTGTAGGTCGCCCGGCGGCGGGGCCGGGGCTTGCGATCGGGATCCCTGTGCCGGCCGCCGCGTTCGGTCCATTGCCGACCGGGGTGGGGCTGGAGGTTGAGCGGCCCGAACTCGTCCATGTAGAAGACGACTTCGGGCTCGCCTTCCTCGGGTATGACCTCCCCGTCGGCGATCGCGTAGAGATGCTCGATGCGGGCCTTCTTGGCCGCGTAGTCGGGGTCGCGGGAGGTCTTCCAGGTCTTCACGCGTTGAAAGGAATCAACCCACCGACAAACGTAAGGAGACGCCTCCTCGCGGAGCAGGGCCCGAAGGCCCTCGTGGCTGATGTCGTCGACCACCCCCTCGGCGACCAGCTTGGCCAGACTCCAGGTCGAGAACGGCAGGCCGTGAGGTCAGCGATCTCGGCCACAAGAAGGAGGACGTCGGCCACGATCATCTGGCCGACGTCCTCGGGAAGTTCTGCACCCGCTGGGAGATCGGCGTGGAGAACCTGGCGAAGGACGCCACGCAGGTCTCCCAGCGCCTAAACGCGAGCGTGAAGGCCTACGGCCAGCTCGAAGGGCAGCTTGCCGGGCATCTGAGCGGCACGCTCAGCCGTGACAACGGCGAGGATCCGGGGCGAAGTGACGGCGAAGGACCTCGGACAGACGTGCGACCCGAAGGAGCTCGTACCGGACGACCCGGAGGCGATCACCTCGACCGCCGCCTGGCTGAAGAGCTACGGCGACACTCTGCACTCGACCGACGAGGGTCTCAAGCGAATCGACACCACCGACGGCTGGTCGGGAAAGGCCGGCGACGCGTTCCGGGCCGCTTTCAAGGGCGGGCCCCGGAAGTGGCTGGAGGCGGGCGACTGCTTCCACGACGCCGCCACCGCGCTGACCATCTACAAGTCGACCCTGGCGTGGGCGCAGGGACAGGGCGGGGACGCGATCCGGCAGTGGAACGGGGGGCGAGGCCGCGGTCCCCGCCCGCCGCCGACCCGACGAAGGACCCGCCATGACCGGCCACATCCCCACGCCCGCGCCCCGGCCCGGCCAGGACCCCGTGGCGCTCGTCCGTGCCGCCTTTGCCGCGCTGAACCGCCATGACCTCGACGCCTGCACCCGGCTGATGACGGAAGACTTCGCCATCAACATCGCGGGGATGCCCTTGCAGATGCGGGGACGCGACGCGTGGCGGCGGAACGCCGAGGTGCTGCGCGCCGCCTTCCCCGACTTTGAGGTCCGATGGACGACGTCTTCGGTCGGGCGACCGGGTCGGGGTGCGGCTGACGGTCCGGGGCACGCACCGCGGTGAGGTCCGGGGCTTCCCGGCCACCGGCCGGGTGGAGGTCGCTGATGGCCGTAGCCGTAGCCGCAGTCACGACGAAGCCGTTGAAGAAGAAGCGGCTGCCTGCCGGCAGCCGCGCGAATGGTACGAGTCCCACAACCACAACTGCAGCCTGAAGGACATGCGCCTGGCCATCGCTCTGCTCGACACGGGTGTCTACCGCGCCGAGCAGGCTCGTAACCGGCGGATATGCGCCACCGCCGCCCGGATCGGGAGCCACCCGCCGTCCAGCACCACGTGCCGACTGGTGCGTTCCCTCATCCGCGACGCGCACTGAGCCGGGCGACCGGCAGCCCGCACCGGGCCGCCGGTCGTCACTTGACGGGGCGTAGCCGGAGGTGGGCGACCCCGGGGAGGTCGATGACCCTGGTGGTCTCGAACTCGCGGGTATGGTCGCCTATCTCCTTGAACGGCCGCACTCCGAACAGCCGCACTCCACCGTCCAGCAGCACAGGGACCAGGTGGATCTGCAATTCGTCCCGGGTCTCGCGGCCCGGAGCCCGGAGCAGCGTTCGGGCTCGGCCGGTCATGGCCGGCCGGGCCCGGGCGGGAGGGGTCCCGCCGCCTCAGTGTGCTGCTACTGAGGTCAGAAGGTCAGCTTCCAGCTGTTGATGAATCCGCTGTCGCCGCTGAACATGTCCTGGACCTTGAGTTTCCATGTGCCGTTGGCGGTCTTCTTGGAGGCGTTCACGGTGTAGGTGGCGAGCACGTCGTCGGCCGAGTCGCTGATGTTGGAATCCTTCAGGCGGTACAGCGTGCCGTCAGGGGCCACCAGGTCGATGACCAGGTCACCGCGCCAGGTGTGCTTGATGTCCACGTCGACCTTGAGGGCACTCGGTGCCTTGCCGGCGATCCCGGTGACGTTGACGTCCGAGAAGACCGCGGCGCCCCCGTCCGGGATGGCGACGTCGGTGGTGTTCTCGAAGGTCTTGATCACGCTGACGACGTTCCAGGTGAACGTCGCGGTGGAGGAGGCGTTGGTCGAGTCCGTGACCGTGACCGTGACCGTGCTGGTGCCCAGCTTGGTGGGGGTGCCGGAGATCAGGCCGGTGGAGGCATTGAGCGACAGGCCGGCCGGCAGGCCGGTGGCCGTGTAGGTCAGCGCGCCCGGGTTGGTGCTGGTGGCCTGGATCTGCAGGCTCGCGGACTTATTGACCAGCGTGGTCTGGAGGCCGGGGTCGGTGACCGTCACGCCCTGGACGATGCGGCTGCCGACGTTGATGGCGGCCCAGGCGTTGGCGGTGTTGTTGTAGGTGTCGCTGCCGAGCCCGTACAGGTCGGCGGCCGCCTGCAGGGTGGCGGTGCGGGCGGCGGCGTAGTTGGTGGAGGAGGTCATGTAGGTCGACAGCGCGCGGTACCAGATCTTCGCGGCGGCGTCGCGGCCGATCCCGGTGACGGGCAGGCCGTCGGAGGTCGGGCTGTTGTAGCTCACGCCGTTGACGACCTTGGCGCCGCTGCCCTCGGAGGCCAGGTAGAACCAGTGGTTGGCCGGGCCGGAGGAGTAGTGGACGTCGATGCTGCCGATGCCCGAGTACCAGGCGTCCTTGGACCTGCCGTCCTTGCTCGGCTGGTCCATGTAGCGCAGCGGGGTGCCGTTGCTGTTGATGTCGATCTTCTCGCCGACCAGGTAGTCACCCGGGTCGGTCTCGGAGTTTACGTAGAACTCGACAGCCGCGGCCATGATGTCCGAGGTCGCCTCGTTGAGGCCGCCGGACTCGCCGCTGTAGATCAGGCCGGCGGTGTTGGAGGTGACGCCGTGGGTCATCTCGTGGGCGGCCACGTCGACGGCGGTCAGCGGCTTGGCGTTGGCCGAGCCGTCGCCGTAGGTCATGCAGAAGCAGGAGTCGGACCAGAACGCGTTGACGTAGGCGTTGCCGTAGTGCACGCGGGAGTAGGCGCCGACGCCGTCGTTCTTGATGCCGTTGCGGGCGTGGACGTCCTTGTAGTAGTCCCACGTGGCCTGGGCGCCGAACGCGGCGTCAACACCGGCGGTCTGACGGTCGCTCGGCAGGCCGTTGCCCCAGACGTCGTCCGCGTCGGTGAACAGCGTGCCGGTGCCGGACGTGCCGCCGTTCAGGTCGTACGTCTTGTGGCCGCCGCGGGTGCCGTCGGTCATCTCGTAGGTCGAGCCCGACAGCGTGGTGCCGAGGGTGACCTGGCCGTTGTACTGGCCGGTGCCGGTGCCGGTCTCGATGCCCTGGTACTCGAACAGCTTGGCACCGGTGGTGGCGTCGGCGATGACGTGCAGCTCGGACGGGGTGCCGTCGTGCTGCACGCCGCCGATCACGGACTCCCAGGCCAGCACGGGCTTGCCGGAGGCGGCCCAGACAACCTTGCGGACGGTGTCGGCCTTTGGGGCGGTGGTGCCCTTGGCCTTGGCGCGGCCGAGCGCGAAGGTCTTCACCGAGTCGGCGCTCTTCACGGCGGTGGTCGAGGCGACCTTCACCGTCGCCTTGGTCGCCTTGCTGACGCCCTTGACGGCGCCGTTCGCCGCCGCGTGGACGACGAGGTCCCCGCCGAGGACCGGCAGGCCCGCGAAGGTCCGCTCGTAGCGGGTGTGTACCGTGCCGTCGGCGTCCTTCAGGACGGACTTCACCAGCAGTTGCTCCTGGCTGCCCAGGCCCAGGGTCCTGGCGGTGGTGGCGACGGTGGCCTGCGCGTCGGCGAGCAGCGTGGCGCGTTCACTCGCGCTGAGCTGGACCTGCAGCGCGCCGGCCCGGACCTGCGCCTTGGGCGCGTCGGTCTGGGTGCCGGCGGTGGCGGACGTGGGGAGCGCAACGGCGATCATCGCGGCGCCCGCTATGAGCGCGCTCGCGACAACAGCCTTTCGGGGGGTCTTTCTCACGCGGAACTCCTTCTGCGGCGACCGGGGTTGCGGCCGGTGACAGCCCGGGCAGGGGGTGCTGCCCGAGTAGAGCTGGTGGTGCGGTGAGGAGGACATGACCGCAGCGGTGCGAGATCCCTGTGGGGAACGCCTAGCCCCATGCGGCCGGTCAAGAGCCTGCCATTGTCGACCTGTGCATGTCATCTCCCTGATGGTGTCAGGTTCCTGACATGCCGGATTCCGACAGCCCGGGTGACTCCCTCCGGTCCTGGCCGCCCCGCGCGGCGGTGCAGCGGCAGTATTCCGGCACCGCCGGATCTTCCGCACCGCCGCCCTGTGGGGCCCGGAAAGTCGCCTCCACGTCGGGCCAGCGCGGCGTGGGGCATCTACGGCGGCCACACGAGTCAGGAGCAGGCCTCGCGGGGTGGAACACCCAGGGCCAGACCTCCTGGGCTCCCAAGGGTCGGCTGCCCGACCACTCACTGGAAGGCTGCACCGCCGCGACCGAGAACGGACAGCCGGGTGTGGACGGTTCACCGGTTCGGGTATTCGCCTGCCGGGTGTGGGGCTCGGTTATTCATCGCTGCTGGCCAAAAGGCCACGGCCGGTGCGTGGGTCTGCGACCATGCTCGGGTGATCGTGTCGCTCCTGTACCAGGTGACCCGACGTCTTCTCTCCGTCCCAGCAGTGCTGTTACGACGAGACACAGCGAAAGACGTCAGTGGTCATAGGCGATCAGTGAGCGTAGGACGGGCTGTTCGGTGTGGTCGTTGTGCCAGATCGCGGCGGTCAGCGCGAGGATTCGCTGCATGACGCGGGCGATGACACCGCCGGGCGTGCGCCCTCGGTGCTGTTCGAGATCGAGTTGGCCCTTGAAGGTCTCGTTGACCGACTCGATGACCTGCCGCAACGGTTTGAACAGGGGAGCTCCGGGCCGTTCCGGCTCGCCCTTGCGGGTCGGCCGCAGCAGCCGGATGCCCTGTTCGGCGAGCTCGTCTTCGAAGCCCCGGCCGAAGTAGTTCTTGTCGCCGATGAGCGTCTGGGCAGGACGCGCGGCGACGAGGCCGGGTTCGGCGGAGAGGAGGTCCAGCAGGGTCTCGCGCTCGTCGGCCTTGGCCCCGGTCAGGGCGAACGCGACGGGCAGGCCCTGGAGGGTGCACACCAGGTGCAGCCGCAGGCCCCAGAAGAACCGGCTGTGACTGGCGCAGTACCCGTACTCGGCCCACCCGGCCAGGCCGGAACGCTTGACGGTCTCGCGTGAATGGCCGCATTCCACCGGCGTGAAGTCCACGATCCACACGTCGTCGCTCCACACCGAGGTGTCGGTGGCCAGTAGCCGGGTGCCCCGGCGGAGCAGCTCGGCGGCCTTGCGCAGCCGCTTGTTATAGCCGGGCTGCTTGGGCAGGTACGGGAAGAGATGTCGCAGGTGGGAGCCGGCGTGGCGGAGCCACCTGGCCTCGGAGGTAAAGCCGAGCATGGCCTGCATCATCGCCAGCGTGACCAGCTCGGCGTCGGTGAGCTGCGGGGCGATCCCCACGGCCGGCCGCCATGGCGCGAGATCCGGAGACGCCTTCAGCTGAGGGACGGTCCAGACCGCCTCATCCTCGACGTCCTGCCCGCGCTGGCTGACATCCGAACCCGTGTAAGAAGCCACATGCTGCGCGAACAGGGTGTTGATCGAGGAGAACGTCCGTTCCACGTGTCCCTTGGCCGGCCCGTTGCCCGGCGGCGCAGGCTGCAGCGAGATCCCCAACGACTCGCAGGCGGCCACGAATGAGGCGGAGATGAACACGTTGCCCTGGTCGACCACGACGGTCCGAGGAGTGATCACCGGACGAGCCGCCGCCCCCTCACACCGCGCGTCCACGCTCAGCAGCCGCTCGTACGGGATCACCGACCGTTCCATGGTGAGCACTTCGCGCCAGCCCGGTTGCATTGGCGCCGGTACCACCATCTGCGCCAGTAGCACGGCCGCATCCACGCTGCGCGTGCCCTTGGGACGCACTACGGCCGCGCAGATACTGCGGGTGGCCACATCAAGGGCGATGGTCAGCTCACAGCGCTCCACGACCCCGTCGTCCAGGACCGCGAACACGTCCAGCGGGGTGCTGTCCATCATCACCAATTCACCGGGTGCCATGGCGATGGTCGGGGTGAACGGGGGAGCGGGCCGCGCGGTGCGCCACCGGCGCTGCCGTGCGCTGCCCAGCAGCCCCTGCCCGTCGGCAAGGGCATGCACGAGCCGGTTGAACGTCGCCTGCGACGGCAGGGGCACCACCCCAGCTCCGTGCTGCTCGGCCAGCACCCGCTCCGTGTACACCCGCAACCGCCCGAACGTGCCGCTTGACCGCTCCCGCTGGCCCTCCAGTACTTGTACGACAGCGGCCACCACACGATCATCGGCCCGCCCCAGCGCCGTACGCGGCCGGGTGACCCGCTGGTCCACCAGCCCCCACACCCCGCGCTCCCGATATCGCGCTCGCATCCGCCGCACCGTCACCGCACTCGTACGCAGCCCCGCCGCCGTCAGCTCAGCGGCTTTGGCCTCCTCACGCTGCGCCAGGGTCTGTGAGACGGGGTCGTACTGCGGCCGCGGCTCACCCGCGTCATCCGGGCGGCCGGTTTCCACCTCCCGCACATGCCGCGCCCATGCCCAGGCCCGCTCCCGCACCGGAGCGGGCAGCGCCTCCAGCAGACCCAGCGGCGGCACCTTCACCGCTGCAGGGGCGTTCAGGACCTCGAAGCCGGGGTCGGCGAACAGCAAGGTCAGCAGCACCGGGGCGTACGCGGCTACTCACCAGTCGCCGTTACGCGGACATTCCGCGAGCGGTTCGCGGACATTCCGCGAGCAAACCGTGGATGGCGGACGAACCGACGACAAAGACTCGGGCGGCTCTCAAATCGTCGTGCCGAGTAGTCAACTCTGGCTGGAAGCAAGCGTCCGGGTCCTCGACCACGTCCCTATCCTGGGCGAGAGCCACGTCTGGAAGGTGCTGACTGACTACCAGGACCACTGCAACGGACACCGGGCGCAGCGATCCCGGCAGCAGCTACCGCCCAGCGCGACCGAGCAGCCCGCAATCGTGCACGACCTCGACGACCGAAGCCTGCTCCGCACCAGGGTCTTCGGCGGCATCATCAACGAGTATCGATACGCCGCGGGACATGCAACGACGACTTTTCGAGCCCCACAGGCCGGTGAACTGCCGCTGGCCACCACCGAGTATCCCGACGACGGCGCACGCCTCGAACTGCCCTCGACCTGGCTGGTCGTGGGCCGGGGCGAGTGACGACGAGGCGCGGGGCACACGGTGCCCGTCCTCGATCTCGAAGAGCCCCGTCGGGCGTCGGCGCGTGGGACGGCGCCCGACCGCTGCCTCGCGCCGTCGCCGGTTTGGCTCCGGACCGGAGTTCGTCACTCCTGCGGCACCGGCCGGCCTGTGAAGGCGTCCAGAAGGACACGGTCGCCGACCGGCCGGTCCAGCTGCACCGTCATCTCCTTGCTGAGCAGAACCGCGGCGCAGGGGCCGTCCTTCGTCCTGACGACGGATGCCGAAAGCACCACACTGCCGTCCGTCTCCAGCACGTCCACGGCAGGGCCTTCGTCGCAGGCTCCGTGTGTGGCCACCACCGTGACGGACCGGCCGTCGCCGGCCACCTCGGCCAATCCGCCGAGCGGCGCCAACTCGTCGGTGGGCACTTCCCCGGCCGGCCCGATCGGCGGCTGGGGGAGCTCCGAGGGGCTGAGGGCAACCCGCTTGAGAGGGGTGTCGTAGCCCTCCAACGTGAACAGCCAGGCCGGCACGGTCGCCGGGCCGCGGCTGGTGACCAGGGGCATGGAGCCCAGCTCTGCCCCGGTCACGCTGAGATGCGGTCCGTCGCCGCCTCCGCCGGCCATGGCCTCGAAGGCCTCCCGCGACCCCATGAGGGGCAGCGTGAGCGAGCCCCCGCTCTCCCACTTCACCCGCCCGTCCTTCCGCGAGGTGGTGGGCAGTTCGCCGCGCAGGACGAAGTTCTGCGCCCCGTAGGCGCGTTTGTCGGCGTCGTTGCGGAACGCGCCTTCGGGTAGCTGGACCGTCTCCCCCATCGGGTAGTAGCCCTCGGCCCACGACTCGGCGGCCCTGGAGCCGTCCCAGGCATCGGCGACCTGGCGGGCGCGGTCCTGCGGATCCGGCGCCGGATCGGTGCCGCGGACCTGCGCGCCGCGGCCTCCGCCTGCCGTCTCGTTGCCGCAGCCGGTGACGGTTCCGACGGTGAACAGGGCGAGTACGACGAGCAGACCAGCCGTGCGTGTGGTGTTTATGCGCATGGGTCCCCCCGGGGAGCGGCGGTGACGAGTGGAGGCTGTGCGCCGTACCGCCTCTGTGACGTTCCGGCCCCCGGCCGGGTTCCTCGGTGGCGGCGTAGGTTCCGTACGCCTCCACCGGCGTCACGACCCGTGTGCACGTGGGACGGCGCCTGGGATCAGTGGAACGCCCAGGACAGGATCAGGCCCTGGCTGCTGTTTCTGAAGGGGGATGCCGCCGCTGTCATGACCTCCGTACTACGGGACCACGCAGACTCCGCGCGGCACTTTCAGCAGCGTGGCTGACGACCGGACCGCCGACCCACGCATACACCAAGCCGTACGTGAGAGTGCTGCACCACGGGCGGACCAACACCTGTAAGGCGCATGCCACCGTGCTCGATCACCTGCTGTACCCCCGCCTGACCGCGCTCGACGTGTGTGCCAAGGCCAGCGGACCGGCGGCAGGCAGCCCTCCGAGACGCCGCGGTTCGGTGTGATGACAGCAGGAGCCGGGTAGGACGCGCGGCAAGGCGAACCGGGGATGCCAGGGGGGTGGGGCCGGTGGCTGGGGGTCGGCGGCGTAAGTACGGGACGGTCCGTCAGAGTGGAGGGCGTCTGGCACCGGAGCATCGCACTGGCCGGGCACCGGTGCAGGTGCTGATCTTGAGGGTCGGCTGCGTGATCTGCGGTTCGGGGAAGATCCGGATCGCAGCCTCGGGTGCCGAGTGCGAGGCCTGCTACCAGCGGCGCCGAGCTCGCAGCGCCCGCCGGACACGACTGCGCCGGGACGCAGCCGGTCAGCCTACGGGGCGCCTGATCGCCGACCGGACCCAGGCGGCGGACCGCATGCGTCGCTGCAGGTCGTAGGGGGTGTGGTGGCGCTCAGGGTCGCGTGGGACGATGCCGCGGGTGATTGTCTCGCTGGTCTGTCGGGTGACGAGGAAGCTGTTGTCGGTCCCGGTGTTGCTGCTGCGTCGGCAGGTGGCCAAGGACGCCGAACTTCTTGTCCTGCGGCACGAGAACGCGGTGCTGCGCAGGTAACTTGCAGGTCCGGTGCGCTACGAGCCGGCGGACCGGCTGTGGTTCGCGGCGTTGTCCTCGCTGATACCCCGGCGTCGTTGGGCGCAGGTGTTCCCGGTGACTCCGGGTACCGTGCTGGCGTGGCATCGAAGGCTCGTGGCGCGCCGGTGGGACTACAGCAAGCGCCGGAGCAGGCCCGGCCGGCCACCGACCACGAAGGCGATCAAAGAGCTGGTGCTGCGGCTGGCCGCGGAGAATCCGCGTTGGGGGTGTCGCAGCATCCAAGGCGAGCTCGCGCGGCTCGGGCATCGGGTCGGAGCCTCCACGGTCTGGGAGATCTTGACTGTTGCCGGAGTAGGCCCTGCTCCCCATAGGGGTGGGCCGACGTGGCGAGAGTTCCTGACGGCGCAGGCCGACGGCGTCATCGCCTGCGACTTCCTGCACATCGACCTGGTCGATCTTCGCCGGGTCTACGCGCTGGTCTTCCTCGAGCACGGCACGCGCCGCCTGCACATCGCGCATCCGACCGCGCAGTGGACGGTCCAGCAAGCCGGCAACCTCGCCGTCGACCTGTGCCTGCGCTTGGAGTCGCTGCGCTTCTTGGTCCGCGACCGGGACCGCAAGTACACCGAGTCCTTCGACGCGGTCTTCGCGTCCGAGGGCATCGAGACCCTGAAGACGGCGCCGCGGGCCCCACAGATGAACGCGCACTGCGAAAGGGTCATCGGGACACTCGGCGCGAGGCCCTCGACCACCTGCTGATCCTGAACGAAGCCCACGCTCGACGCGTGCTCGACGTCTACGCCTTCCACTACAACGGCCATCGCCCCCACCAGGCCCGGGGACACCTTCCTCCCCTCGCCCAGGAGCACCCGGCGCCCTCGACCGACTTGACCGCGCATCGACTCCTCCGCACCCGAGTGCTGGGCGGCGTCATCAACGAGTACAGATACGCGGCTTGACCAGCAGCGATGAGTTTCTGAACGGCACAGGGTGGCGACCAAGCTGCGCTGGCAGCTGTCCGCCGACATGGCCGAACTGCAAGCGGTGCGCACCTTCGCTGATGGACCGTGCCAGGACATTGTCGTTGAGTACGTCCCGCCGCTTAGCGGCGGCCGCCGTTCCATTCGGGTCAGCCAACGGCCGCGCCGCACGCGGCAACAGCGGGGGCCGGTCAGTGTGGAAGGTGGAGCCCGCCCGGGAGCCCTTCGCACGTCGACCGGGCGGGCCGTGCCCCGCTGCCCAGACTTCTGCCCGAGGAGTCAGGTGACAGTCCAGCCGTGCAGCTGGCGGGCGATCCGGGCGACACCGAGCGCCCCGGAGGCGGCGTCCCGAACGAGTGCGAGGGCTGCTTTGGGCGGGTAGTCGAGCCGGTGTCCGTTGAGGGCGAGGTAGGCCTCGGCGGAGTGCCAGGCGAATGCTTCGTTGGAATGCTCCAGGCAAGGCAACTTCGCCAGGGTCTGGAGGAGGGCTGCTGCTTTGAGGTGCAGGGAGCCGTAGATGGCACGGTCCATGGCTTGGGCGTTGACGCGCGCGACCGCGGCATAGAGGGGGCCGTAGTCGTCGACCTGGGGGTCGCCGTCGAGGAGCTCGGCGGCGTGCAGCAGGTAGGTGACGTCGAGCGGGTGGATCGGCTCGGGCTGGGTCACGCGGCGTGGCCCTGCCCCTGCTGCTCGAACTCGCGCGCCTGCTGCTCAGCGGCACGCTGCTCCGCGGTGGCGTCGATGCTGCTGGGCTCGGCGGCGAACGCGGCGCCGCTGCGAGCCATCGATTCCTTGAAACTGTCCAGGAACCTGTGCTCGATGGCGGTGGCGCGGGCGTAGGCGGCGGACAGGATGTACTCCTGCATGCTGACCCCTTCCTGCTTTGCGGCGGCCGCGATGGCGGCCCGCTGCTCGGGATCGGGGAAGCGTAGGTTCATGGCCTTGGGCTCCGACATGGTATCCATGGTACCAGCGGTACCAACTCAGTGCCCAGACCTCCGCCATCTGCTACCCCGGGAGCCGTGAAACTCGGCTGCCTGGAGAAGCTCGGCTTGACCAGTCGCAACGGATGGCACTCGCGCTCCTGCCGACTCACCGATAGCGACAGGAGCGGAACGGTCGGCACCCATACCTCCGGTTTGCGCTCAGCTCGCCGTCGCTCAGGTGGCCGAGCGCCTGCAGGTGGGTGCTTGGTTTCGAGCGCGACAGGAACAGGTAGCGGTACCAACGCAGCAGTTCAAGACGTTACTCGTTGCTCCAGTAGGCCAGCCTGGTTTTCCCTCCCCCATGACCGTGTTGGCGGGGTCGCTGGAGTGCGGGCCGCAGTCGCCCGGTTCAGGATGCTTGTAGGCGGCCTGGAACTTCTGCAGCATGGCGTAGTCGAGGTCAAGCGGCGCGGCGTAGAAGATCCCAAACGTGCGTAGGTGCTGCAGGATCGTGCGAATCTCTTTGGGCTCGAGATCGTCGCGGATGTCGCTGGCCTCGTCGTAGCTTTGGAGCCCTTCCGCCGCGGACCTCGGGCCCGTGGCCTGGAACGCGATCCTGCGAGCCGCTCACGGAGAGCAGTTCTTCACCTACGCACCCGTGATCGTCTTCCCCGTCAGCCGGCAGGACACCGGCTCCGGCGTCTTCACCCTCGCCGCCGCGGCCCGGCCGCTACGAACTGGTGTGCAACGAACCCGGCCACTACGCCGCTGGCATGTACGCCGAGCTCGATGTGACCGGCCGGTAGAGGCCACCGCCCGCGGGATCCGGGGCCGCCCGCTACGGCGTACGCCAGATGCCAGAGCGGCGCCCAGGGGCTTGGAGCGAGCCTCCAGCCATCGTCAGCACCGGCGACGTCTTCCAGCGGCCCTGCGACCGGCGCGCTCCAGCTCTGGAGCGGGGTCCTGTAGTTGCCAGGCGGATCCTGATGTTGACGCCTTCCGAGGCAGGGGTTGTGCTGGAAGAGGGGTACACCCCGAGTGAAAGGCATGCCCATGAGCCGTGACCAATCCCTGGTCGACGCCGACTGGGTGCAGCAGCACGTGGACGACGCGAGCATGGTGATCGCCGAGGTCGACGAGGATGTGAGCGCCTACGACGCCGGTCACATCCCGGGCGCGGTGAAGCTGGACTGGAAGAACGATCTGCAGGATCCGGTCCGCCGCGATTTCGTGGACCAGAAGCGCTTTGAGGAGCTGATGTCGGAGCGCGGCATCACGCCCGACCACACCGTTGTCCTGTACGGCGGCAACAACAACTGGTTCGCCGCTTATGCCTACTGGTACTTCAAGGTCTACGGGCACGAGCGCGTGCGCCTGCTCGACGGCGGTCGCAAAATCTGGGAACTGCAGTTGCGGCCGCTCACCGACGAGGTGCCGCAGCGACCGAGGACCGGCTACACCGCCAAGGAGCCGGACTACTCGATCCGGGCTTTCCGTGACGAGGTGCTGGCCTCGGTCGGGCAGCAGAACCAGAACCTGATCGACGTCCGCTCCCCCCAGGAGTTCTCAGGTGAGCTGCTGGCCCCCGCCCATTTGCCGCAGGAGCAGGCACAGCGCGGTGGTCACATCCCCGGTGCCAGAAACGTCCCCTGGTCCAAGGCGGCCAACGACGACGGCACCTTCAAGACAGACGAGGAACTCCGGGCGCTCTACCTCGACGCAGGCGTCGACTTTGACCGCGACACCATCGCCTACTGCCGGATCGGCGAGCGCAGCGCCCACACCTGGTTCGTCTTCCACGAACTGCTCGACCACCCCAACGTGAAGAACTACGACGGCTCGTGGACCGAGTACGGCTCGATGGTCGGCGTTCCGATCGAGAAGTGACCCCGCCGGAAGCATAGGCGGGGCTGCGCGAGACGGATCAGAGATGACCGCGACACCCGTGGATCCCAAACCCACCACCCGAACCGTCGTGACCGGCCGCGTCCAGGTCGCCGACGGGCCGGCCGCGGGCGTCTGGGTCCGGCTGCTCGATCCGGCAGGGGAGTTCGTCGGTGAGGCAGTCACCTCCGCGATTGGGGAATTCCGCTTCTACGTGCCCCCGGGGCACTGGGTGCTGCGGGCGCTCTCGCCGCGTGGTGTCACGGAGATGCCGGTCGAGGCGGAGCCGGGCCGGGCCACCCAGGCCGAGCTGCGGCTCTCCGAGCGGCTGCCCGATAGCGTGGAGATCATCCAGATCTCCACGCTCAGCCTCGGGAACCGCAGCTACCTGATCACGGACGGGTCGGTCGCGGTCGCCGTGGACCCGCAACGTGACCTGGAGCGCGTCACCAGTGTGCTCGAGGACCGCGGCCTGCGGCTCGACACGGTCGTGGAGACCCACCTGCACAACGACTATGTGACAGGCGGTCTGGAGCTCGCCCGCCGCTGCCAGGCGGCTTACGCGGTGCCAGCCGGGCCGCCCCTTGGCTTCGACGCCGTCCGGGTCGGCGACGGCGACCAACTGACGGCCGGGAAGCTGCGGATCCAGGTGATCGCCACACCCGGGCACACCGACCACCACCTCGCCTACGCCTTCGCGCCCGCCGACGGGGCGCCTCGGCTGGTATGCACCGGCGGCTCCCTGTTGTACGGCACCACGGGCCGTACCGACCTCATGGATGCAGACCTGGCCGAGCCGCTCGCCCACCAGCAGTACCGATCAGTGCGCCACCTGGCCGAGGTACTACCCGACGACACTGTCATCCTGCCGACCCACGGCTTCGGCAGCTTCTGCGCCGCGACGACCGTCGGCGCGGTCCAACGCTCCACCATCGGCCGCGAGCGGGCCGTGAACCCTGTCTTCAGCCAAACCGAAGACGCCTTCGTGACCGGGACACTGACGGGTCTGGAGCCCTGCCCCGCGTACTACCGCCGGATGGCGCCGATCAACGCTGCCGGGCCGCCGCCCCGCGCCTCGCTCCCCGGGCCAAGGCTTGCGGATCCGGCCGAACTGGCCGACCGGATCACAGCGGGCGAGTGGGTGGTCGACGTGCGTCCGCGAGCCGACTACGCGCCGGTCCATCTGCCGGGCACGGTCAACTTCGACGCCTCCGGATCCCTTGCCACCTACCTCGGCTGGCTGGTGCCGTTCGACGCCCCCGTCACCCTGCTGGCCGCCGACCACAACGAGTTGCAGGCAGCCCGCATCGAGCTGCTGCGGATCGGCTTCGACCATCTTGCGGCTGCCGCCGTCGGAAACCCGCTCGAATGGGTCGGCCCACAAGAGCTGGCCTCCTACCCGCGATCCGACTTCGCCACCCTCGCCACTGTCCGGCCCGGGCGACAGGTGGAGGTCCTGGACGTCCGCAGTGACCGCGAGTGGCGCTCCGGCCACCTGCCCGGCGCCCGTCACATCCCGCTGCCCGAACTGCCCAATGCCATCGTGTCCCTGCCGGAGGCCGAGCACTGGGTGCACTGCCGCAGCGGCTTCCGGGCCGCGATCGCCGCCTCGCTGCTCGCCGCCGTCGGACACCAGGTCGTCCTCATTGACGACACCGTCGAGCACGCGCGCCCCGTGGTGCAGGAGGGTTAGCGCACAGAGGTTCGAGACCGAGTCCGGCTGAGGTCGGCAGGCCACTCCGTTGGGCAGCGCCCCATCGGCTCCCCGGGGGCATCGATGCGGCGGCGGCATGGGGTGGAGGCGTGCCACGCGGCCGCGGCGCAGGGGCCGAGGTAGGGCATCATCCCGGGCGCGTCGACCTCAACCACGGTGACGCTGCGGCCCGGCCGCTCCGAACTGGTGTGCAACGAACCCGGCCGGTGGCGTCCACGCCCGCGGGATCCGGGGCGCTGCACGCCCTGCGCGTGCGCCGAGCCCACGCCCCGGCCCCGGCGCTCGGTGAGACCGGTGCCGCGCTCCCGGTGCCCCCGCTAACCCCGATGCGGCAGGCTGGACCCCGGACTCCTCCCAGCACCGCTCCCACCACAACGCAACGAAAGGTGCATCCCACGTCCCACACCAGTGACGGCGACGAGCGGCTGGTTCCAGCCTTGGCCTGACCATCGTGCGCGCCGTCGCCGTCACCCATGGCGGCATCGCATTCGCTCGCAACCGGCCCTGCGGCGGCGCCGTCATCGGCTTCACGGCCCCTCCGCCGGCGCCGAGCACTCCCGTACGCCGGCCGATGCTCACCCCGCGTCCCTGCGCTCGTGACTGGCGTGTCCTCCCCGTGGAACCCTCGGCCGAGGCCGGGTCACAGCACCTTGCGGCGCACCAGGAGAGCCAGCACCAGCAGCCCCGGGACCAACGGCAGCCAAACCGTCAGCAGCCGGTAGCCGAGGACGACCGTCGCGGCTGCGCCGCCCGGGATCCCGGCCGTGACCAGAGCCAGGGCGAGCGCGGCATCCAGGGAACCGATACCGCCGGGGGTGGGCAGCAGGACGGCGGCACTGCTCGCCGCCAGGTACGCCAGGGCGACCCGGGCGGCGGGCAGCGGCATATCGAGGGCCTGGGTGACGGCGTACACGACGAGGGCATGCGATGCGGCGAAGGCGAGCGAGCCGGCCCACAACGCCGCCGCTCGCGCCGGGCGTTCGTGCACCGCCCTCACCTGCGCGAGCGCCGTCTGGAGCAGGCCGCGGATCCGGGTGCGCAGCAGACGGGCGAGGAGTGCAATGGTCGCCGCGGCGGACACGAGGAGCATGGCGGGGATGCCTGCGGGAAGGTGCGGCAGGCGGAGGATGCCGGGGCAGGCCACGCTGAGCCCGGTGATCAGGGCGGCGCGCGAGGTGGCGCTCGCGGTGGCCTTCAGGGCGAGGGCGGTCGCTGTGTCGGTGGGGGTGAGTCCGCAGCGGGTCAAAAAGCGCCAGTTGACCGCGCCCGCGCCGACTCCGGCGGGCAGGACGTGGTTGGCGGCGGACGCGGCGAACTGGGCTGCCACCAGCCGTCCGGCGGGCAGTGGTTCGGTGACCGTGCCCTGCTGGGCGAGGGCCGCGCAGCCCCACGTCAATGCGGCGGCGGTGGCCGCTACGAGCAGCCAGCCGCGGTCGGCGGCGGCCAACTCCTGCGCCCCGGTGTCGATGACCGTCCAGTGCCGGGCCGCGAGCACGGCCGCGACGAGCAGGACGAGCAGCGTGGCCGCGGTGTGCCAGGAGGCCCGCCTTCCCGAGATGACGGGTGCGTCGGACGGTGTGGTCATCGGCGTCCGCTCTCCGGTGCGGCGGGAGCGACATAGGCGAGCAGTGGCTCGGCCGGCATGGTCCCGGTACACGGGCGGCACAGAGTACGTCCGGCCAGGCTGCGCAGCTGGTCGTCGACGGCGTTGTTGAAGCCCAGGCCGTCCTGGATCCGGGAGCCCCCGGTCAGCCGGGCGCCCAGCCCGCCGTAACTGAGGTGCGCCTCGATCACCCACTCGCCCGCCCCAGCCACCAGCCCCGCCACCAGAGCGAACAGCAGCCGCCAGTAGCGCCACCGGCGCACGACGACCAACGCCACGAGCAGCGGCAGACTCACCCATACGGCGTCCGCTGGCCGCATCCACGCCGTCAGTGCCGCACTCGCCGCCAGCCCCCACACCGCACCGTGCCGGGTGCGGTCGGACTGGGCGCGCAGGAAGCAGCCGACGCCCGCGAGCGCGCCGGTCGCGACCGAGTAGTTGGGCATCGCCTGCGGACCGTAGAACACGGTCACCCACAGGCTCGCGAACAGGGCACCCGCCAACGCCAGCACCCGTACTGGAGACAGCCCCCGCCAAGCGCGGAGGGCAAGGAACAGTCCGAGGCCGGACAGCAGCGACAGATAGACCCGCAGCAGCGGCGTGGACGACGTCCACGAGGCGATCGGGGCGACCAGCAGGGAGACCCCGCGGGCACGCGGCGCGCTGAAGAACGCGGCCGGTGCGTGGGAGCTGACCTGGCTGACGTAAACCGACTCGTCCCAGCCCAGCCCCATCCCGGGCCGCACCATGACGAACTGCGCCAAGGTGAACGCGCCCGCCACCGCCGCCAGCCACCACTCGCCGCTCCGGTCCCACCGCGTGCCCGTGATCAGCGGCGGCTCACGACGGGCGGCACGGTTGAACGTCGTGTTCAGGGTCTTGGTCATCACTCGCCCCTCGCGCCCTACAAGATGTAGGGTTTCCATTACCCTACAGACTGTAGGAACGGTGGCGAATGCTGGCGAACGCTAGGGACGAACATGGTCAAACTGACGGACAGTTCGCAGGAGTGCAGCGCGGAGGTCGACGAGGTCTGGCCACGCGACAGACAGATCCTGCTGCGCCTGTCTCTGGTCGGAGCGACGGCCGAGAAGGCTGTCCTCGTCCTCAAGGCCCGCGACGGAAGCCGCGCCGAGATGCGCCTGCCGACCGACGACTACGGCGACCGGTTCCAGGTGCGGATCCCGCTGGAAGCCCTGGCCACCGCCTGCACCGCCCGGGAATGGATCTGGGACCCGTACCTCGACTGTCGCGATGCGGGCATGGGCGAGGAGCCGCTGCGGGTGGGCAGGCATTGGGATGACATCGCCGGCAAGCACAAGTCCTTCGTCTATCCGGCGCAGCGCGCCGCCGGGGTGCGGGTGGAGCCGTACTTCACCGTCAAGGACAACCTGTCGATTGTCTGCGCGCGGGAGCAGGCCGGGTGAGGATCCGTTTCCTGCTGCTGAACATGTACCCGGTCGGCGGCACCGCGCGCACGGTCGTCGACGGGGAGCGCCTGTGCGCCGACCCGGTGAGGGTGAGACGACCGTGACCGCGGGCCGCGGCGAGCGGCAGGGCGCTCGTGAGCTGGAGAGCGAGGTTCTCGCCGCCCTGTGGGCCACCGGCCGGGCGCTGACCGCGGCCGAGATCCAGGCCGAGACCGGCGGCGATCTCGCGCGCGACACCCTGCGCGTCATCCTCCAGCACCTTGGCGAGCAGGACCTCGTCCGGCCCGCCCCTGACACCGACGGAGCCTACGAACCCGTGCGGAATGCCGCCGAGATGACCGCCGAGGTCATGTACCAGGTCCTCGACCGAAAACACGCCGCGGGCCGTGGGGCTCCGTCTCCGGACGCGCCCGCACCCCAGCTCGTGCCCCGTCCTCGCCGACGCCCCTGGGGCATTCGTGCCGCACGCAACACACCTGCCCGCCAGTCCCCGTCCCCGCCGGTACCCCCGGCCTCTCGTCAAGGTGATCCCTCACGGTGCCCGCACACCAGCCAGTCCTGATCCCCAAGCAGCGATCCCCGCTCCCGCACCACGCCCCCGCACAGGCCGGACGGCCGCATACTCTCCTACGGCTCCGGCCACGGGCAGCCGCGGCCACGGTCTGGTACCTGCGGCTGCTCGCCTTGCTCAACATTGCGGCGGTGGTCTCGCTGCCGTTCCGTGAAGAGGTTCACGAGCACAACGTGGGCGAGTTCTTCACCCCGTACCTGGCCACCGCCGGCCTGGTCTCGGCGGCGCTGGCCCTGTTCCTCGCCGTGGTGATGCGGCGCCGCAAACGGGCCGCGTGGATCTTCAACATGCTGCTCGCGGGCCCTTTGTTCGCGCTCTACGTCCTCGCGCTGACTCAGGACCCGTACCGCCAGCATGCGTTCAACTGGCTCTCCGCCCTGCTCACCGGCCTGTTCGTGACCGCGCTGCTGCTCGGCCGCACGGAGTTCCAGGCCGTCGGGGACCGCTCCAACCCGAAGCTGGCCATGGCCGTGGGAGTCGTCGGCATCCTGGTCAGCGGCACCATCGGCACCCTCCTCGTCGGCGCCACCAACCGGCTGTCCGGAGCCTCCCTGCACGACCGCATCGCCTACACCCTGCTGCGCGGCATCAGCGTCGGCCCGTTCGCCGACCGCGTCGACGCCGTGCACGCGCCCCGCTGGGTGGACGTCACGATCAACATTCTGATCGCCGCGACTTTCCTCCTCGTCCTGTACGCCTGCTTCCGCGCCCCGCGGGGCCGCGATCTGCTCGGCGAAGTGGATGAAAAACGCCTGCGCGAACTGCTGGCGAAGCACGGCGAGCGCGACTCCCTCGGCTACTTCGCGCTGCGCCGCGACAAGGCCGTCATCTGCTCCCCCAGCGGCAAGGCCGCCGTCACCTACCGGGTGATCGGCGGCGTGACCCTGGCCTCCGGCGACCCGATCGGCGACCCAGAGGCATGGCCCGGCGCCATCGAGGCGTGGCTGGACGAGGCGCGTCGGCACGCCTGGACGCCGGCCGTGATGGGCGCGAGCGAGGAGGCCGGAACGATCTACGCCCGGCACGGCCTGGACGCCCTGGAGCTGGGCGACGAGGCCATCGTGGACCTGGCCGACTTCACCCTCGAAGGGCGCGCCATGCGGGGCGTACGGCAGGCGCACAACCGCGTGCGCCGCGCCGGGTACACCGTGCGCATCCGCTGCCACGGAGACATCCCCGACAGCGACATGACCACCCTGATCGACAACGCCGACCACTGGCGGGACGGTGCGACCGAACGCGGCTTCTCCATGGCGCTGGGACGGCTCGGCGACCCGGACGACGGCCGCTGCGTGATGCTGGAGTGCCGCGACAGCCAGGGGGAGCCCCGGGCCCTGCTGAGCTTTGTGCCCTGGGGCGAGCACGGGCTGTCGCTGGACCTGATGCGCCGCGACCGCGCCTGCGAGAACGGCCTGATGGAGTTCATGGTCGTCGAACTCCTCCTGCACGCGACCGAGTTAGGGGTACGGCGGGTCTCGCTGAACTTCGCCATGTTCCGCGCCGTCTTCGAACGCGGCGCCCGCCTGGGTGCGGGCCCCGTCCTGAGGGGGTGGCGCTCGGTGCTCACCTTGTTCTCCCGCTGGTGGCAGATCGAGTCCCTCTACCGCGCCAACGCCAAGTACCGCCCCGTGTGGGAGCCCCGCTTCCTGCTGTTCGAGAAGACCAGCGACCTCCCGCGTATCGGCATCGCCAGCGCCCGTGCCGAGGGCTTCCTCACCCCACCGAGCCTGCCTGCCCTCTTCCGCCGCCGACGTACCGCGCACATCGCAGACCAGCCCAACTGCCCGACAGAAACGGCAACTTCCGTGAGAACCTGACCGAGTGCCCGGGCAGCAGCACGGCGTCGCACTCGGGCGGGACGTCGCCGGCTGGCCTTCGACGACGCGTCCCGGCAGGTGACTTTCGCAGCCGAATGGTGGGCGGCGCAGCAGTTGCTCCCCTCCGATCCCGAAACGCTCCGGCTGGGGCACGCCATGGCGCAGGGCTGGCTCAATCAAACATCCGCACTGGTCAACGAGGAACCACACGTCTCCATCGGCAGGCTGTTGCTGCTCTACCGCTTGCACAGCCGCCTGGCAAAAGTTCTGCGGCTCGGCTTCTACGCGGCGCTGGGCGCCATGGCTTTGTGGCGTCTCATTCTGATCAGCGAAGTATCCGCACACGGGTCAAGAGATGCCGTGACGGGAGAGACAGTGACGATGGTGCTCATCGCAACGGCACTTCTCCTCCTGCCGTTTTGGGCTGTCTCGGCCGACTCCGCGGTCCGGCGCGCCGAGCGATGAGTGAGGTTCGCCTTGTTCCAGTCGCTACGCGCCCATCGCCACCGCCGAAGCGGGGATCAGTGCGGCCTGCCCGCGCCACGGCCCAGAGTGTCGAGGACATGTTCGCAGCCGGCACTCCGCAGTAAAGCGTGCCAGCCTTGAGCGCCCCGCAGCTGGCTCCGCCAGGACCCGCACCGCCTGCCTGAAAACCCTACGCGCTGTAAGGTGACCGAATGGCAGGTACATCTCCCCACGGCAGAGCGGACCGGCGCAGCGCGGGTGAACTGGAGAGCGAAGTCCTCGCCGCCCTGTGGGCGACGGAACAGGCGCTGACCCCGGCCGAGATCCAGGCCGAGATCGGTGGCGGTCTCGCGTACAACACCGTGCACACCATCCTCAGGCGCCTGTACGACAAGGGGCTTGTGCTTCGTGACGTGGCCGGACGCCGGGGCGCGTACCGGCCGGCGAAGAACGCCGCCGAGCTCACCGCCGAGGCCATGCACCGGGCCCTCGACCGCGGCCCCGACCCGATCGCCGCGCTCCAGCAGTTCGTTACCGGGCTGAGCCCGGAAGAAGAGCGCGCCCTGCGCGACCTGCTCGGCGGGAGCGGTCCGTGAGGATCGACGTCTATATCCCACTCGTCCTGTCCCTGCTCCTGACCACGGTGGCCCCGCAGGTGGGCCTGCGGGTGGCACCCGCCCTGGCCACCCGCGTCCTGACCGTGGCCGCCGTCCTCGCCGCCGCCGCCACCTGGGCCCTGATCCTGCTGGCCGCCACCCTCATCAACGAGGCCCCGCCGGTGGCAGCCGAGGCCCGCGAGGACGGACGGCGCCTGCCCGAACCGGTCCCCGAGATCATCGCGCTGGCCGCGGTCCTGGCCCTCGGCCTCATCGCCCACCGCATCTACCGGGCCCTGCGCACCGAGCACGCCACCCGCCGCACCCTGCACCGCCTGTGCGAGGGCCACCCGGAGGACACCGAACTTATCGTCGCTGCCTCCCCGGTCCCGCAAGCCTTCGCCATCCCGGCCACCTCGACCGCGCCCGGTCGGATTCTGGTCACCGCCGCCATGCTGGGCGCCCTGCAGCCCGCCGAGCGCCGCGTCCTGCTCGCCCATGAACGGGCCCACCTCACTCACCGGCACGCCCTGTACGCGTACGCCGTCGCTCTCGCCTCCGCGGCCAACCCTCTGCTCAACGACAAGGACACGGCCCGCGCCGTCGTCCCGCACCTCTACGACGTCGGCTTCGACTGGCACCCTGAGACGATTCCCTTGGCGGACATCGACTTCATCGTGGCGTACGGCTTCGGGAACCGGGCGCCGGCCGGGGGCGGCGACCCGACGAAGGTGCTCTACGAGCCGGGCCCGGTCAATGAGGAGCTGGCCGATACCGTGGCGAGGATCCGGGCGGTGCGCAACATCCCGGTGTACGCGCAGTGGGAGATCGCGCGGTTCCTGGAGTCCAAGTACCACATGACGCATGTGACGTCGATCGAGCCGGTGATCGCGGCGGACGGCACGATCACTTATCTGAGCACCGACGGAGTCGCCGCCCAGGTCCTGGCAGCCCGCAAGCAGTTGCCCGGCGGTATCGGCACCGCAGGTGTGGTCGGCTTCCGCGATCACATCAAACGCTGTGTACAGACCACGCGGGACCGGGGCATGAAGGCGTACGCTCCGCGCGGCTTCGACATGCCGCACACGTACGACGCCGAGTCCGGTCAGGCCTGGACGCGGCGGCGGGATCTCTACCTGGTCCACGACATGTTCGCCCAGTGGGGGGTGCTGCGGCAGAAGCTGATCGCTCAGGCCTACCCCAACGGCTGACGCCGGGGTCGCCCCTGGCCGCATCCGGGACGACCAGGGGCGGACGTCATCCCGCTCTACCACCCCCTCTGGACCGACGCCGACCCCGGCGACATCGCCTTCGCCGACCAGCACGCCGCCCACGGCAACTTCCGTAACTGGGCCCGCCTCACCGCCAGCCGCCGAAGCGACAAGCTGGGCAGACCAGCGGCTACCACCTGCCCATGCCCAACCGCCGACCTGAAACCGGCCCGAAACCAGTCAGAAGACCACTCCCCAAACCACGTCGGTGGATCAGGGCTTAGGCCTCCCTGTTTCGCTTCGGGTGTTTGAGCTGGTCCCATCGCGGTGTGCCGGTGATTTCGTTTGCCGGTCGGTGGTGGGTATGGCTGGGGCCCAGGGGCATTGCGCGATTGGGATTGGTCCGGTTCGCCGGTCTCGTGAGTGACGTGGCGTCATGTCCGCTGTGTGGCAAGGGGTCCGGGAGAGCAGAGCAGGCACGGTGCTGGTGATCATGTGGTTGTCGAGACCCATGAGAGGGCGGTTTGTAAGACTTTAAGTGTTTTTGTCGTCGCCTGATGGTGTGGGTGCGGGCGGAATCTACCGGTCCGCAGACGGTGGTCTGTTGGGGTGGCGGGGTGAGTGAACGCACGCCGTACCCAAGCGACTTATCGGACGAGCAGCGGGCTCTGATCGACCCGGTGATCACGGCGTGGAAGGAACGGCACCGCTCGGTCAGCGGCCATCAGGGCGCCTACGCGATGAGGGAGATCGTGAACGCGCTCCTCTGTCAGGGCCGGACCGACTGCCAATGGGCCTACCTCCCGCACGATCTGCCGCCGAAGAGCGCGACGTACTACTACTTCGCCGCCTGGCGCGACGACGGAACCGACCAGGTCATCCATGAACTCCTGCGCTGCCAGGTGAGGGAGAAGGCCCGCCGATTAGAGGACCCGACCCTGGTGGTCCTGGACACCCAGAGTGTCCGCGTGGCCGCTGGGGTCCCGGCCGCCACGACCGGCCGGGATCCGGCGAAGAAGGTCCCGGGGCCGCAAGCGGGGACTGGCCGTTGACGTGCTCGGTCTGGTCATCGTCGTCATCGTGCTGGCCGCGAACACGCACGACAACGCCGCGGGGGTCGCCCTGCTGAACCAGGTCGTCGAGCACGCCGGGGAAACCGTCCGCAAGGCCCTGGTCGACCAGGGCTTCAAGAAACCAGGTCGTCGCGCACGGCAGCGGCCTGGGCATCGAGGTCGAGATCGTCGAACGAAACCCGCAGGAGGCGGGGTTCGTCCCGCAGCCGAAGCGGTGGACAGTCGAGCAGACCTACGGCGTCTTGATACTGCACCGGCGCCTGGTCCGCGACTACGAGCACCACCTGTCCTCCTCCGCCTCGCGCGTCTACTGGGCGATGGCCCACGTCATGGTCCGCCGCCTGACCGGAGCGAGCACTCCCACCTGGCGCGATGCGGAAGCGGTGACGGCGTGAACATCAAGCCCCTGCTCGACGCGCTCGACCTCCAGGAAGACGCCGCCCGGGCCCTGGCCGACGAACTCCGCACGCAGATCGACGAACTGCAGGGCCGGCTGCGGGAGGCTGAGACCCATCTCGAGCACCTCGCGATCACCAGGAAGACCATCACTGCTCTCGCTGACCGCCTCCCGGTCCAGTCGGCCTCGCCAGACCTGCCCGAGCACCCGGACTACCCCCGCATCCTCACCGTCTTCAACGAGGCCACCGGCCCCCTCAGGGCTCGCGACGTCTGCCAAGCCCTCGACCACGAACTGCTGCCGAAGGACATCGAAGGCACCCGCGCCAAGCTGAAACGTCTCGTCAAGCTCAACGTCCTCACCGAGGTCGACGCTGGCAGCTTCATCAGGAAGCAGTAGCCGACGGAAGCTCCGCGACCAGCAGCCTTGCCCCAACCTCACCCAGAAACGGATATCGGCTCTCGAACCCGTCCTCTGATCACCTGGCCCAAGCCTCACCTCGACGATCACGGAGGACATCCGGATCCGCGTGCGTCGCGCCTCGGCTCAGCTCCCCCTCGGCACCTCGATGTCGTAGACCAGCGCATACACGATGTCCCGGGCCTGGCGTAGGTCGTAGCCCGTCGCGTCCACGATCACTTTGAGCGCTCGAAGGGTGTCGCCACCCAGCATGAACATGCGCGCATCGGCCTGCGCCTCGGCCGGAACCGGCAAGGAACGGGCTCGCCGTGGATCCACGCTCCGCGGGATCCTCGGCAGCCCGCCCTCCTTTTTCCTGCCCCCCAACACCTTCAGTCCCCAACCCCTCACCCGGACGACCAGTTCGCGGAGCGCATCCTACGCGGACGGGCGCTCAGGCAGATTCAACGTCCTCGCCAAAGCCGACGCCGGCGGCGTCGCCAGGAAGCAGTCGCCGGCCGAAGCCCCGGGACCAGCAGCCTTGCGCCAACCTCACCCAGAAACGGATATCAGCTGACGAACCGTCCTCTCATAGCGTCACGACCGTCTCAGGTTGCGTCCAGGGAAGTGGTGTACAGGTTTCCACCTAAATCGGGAGTTTGATCCCGTAGTTGAGTGAGAAGCCTGAACGCAAGACGGCCACCGGCTGATCCTTCGAGAACGACCAAGCTCTTGAAGGAGAACAGCACGATGACCGCACCCGACAGTGTGCCCTTTGCCGCGCTGCTGGAGGAGAACCTCGCCTCGGCGAGTCCCGACCTGCTGCGGCAGATGGTGAAGACCTTCGCCGACGCCATGATGTCCGCCGACGTCGACACCGCCTGCGGCGCGTCCTACGGCATGCCGAGCGAGGAACGCGTCAACTCCCGCAACGGCTACCGGCACCGCCAGTGGGACACCCGGGCCGGCAGTATCGACCTGGCCATCCCGAGGCGTTGTCACGTTGTTGGGTGCGTGGGTGTCTGACGGTGTGTCGGGGCATGGTGGGGCCGTGCTCCGGGCCGGTGCTCAGGCCCCGGTGGGCAGGCCGGTGGCGCCGGTGATCTGTTCCCAGATGGTGAAGCGGATGGTCATCTCGAGGCGGTGCTGGGGTGCGGTCATCAGGTGGCGGTGGGGCCGGAAGTGGGGTGAGATGCCACTGAACGCGGACAGGAACCGCTGCGCTCCACCGACGGAACGGAAGCCTTTCATCGCTCGTTCGCGTTGCCTGGTGGGCTGGTGGCTGTTCTCGGCCCGGTTGTTCAGTCCCTTGTGCGAGCGGTGCTCGACCGACGGCATCGCCTCGCGGTGGGCAGCGCCGTAGGAGCGGAGCTTGTCGGTGACGACCACCCGCGGCACTACGCGGGTCTTCTTCATCAGACGGCGGAAGAAGCGCCTGGCCGCGGCCTTGTCCCGCCGGTTCTGGACCAGGATGTCCAGGACGTTGCCGTCCTGGTCGACGGCACGCCACAGATACTTCAGCTCGCCGTTGATCCTGATGAACACCTCGTCCAGATGCCACTTGTCGCCGGGCCGGGGACGCCTGCGGCGCAGCCCGTTGGCGTAGGCCTGCCCGAACTTGGCGCACCACCGCCGGACGGTCTCGTGGGAGACGACCACGCCGCGCTCGAGCATCAACTCCTCCACCTCACGGAAGCTGAGCGGGAACCGGAAGTACAACCACACGCAATGGGAGATCACCTCGACCGGGTACCGGTGACCCCTGTACGACGGCGACATGCCCTCCACGGACGACCCCCTCCACCAGCGATCAACCCGAAGATCATCCCGCCCAGTCAGCCAACGTGACAGCGCCGCATCGGCTGCTGCTCCAGGTGGTGAAGGGTGCAAGGCCGTCTGCTGCTCGGGGATCCGACCGTAGTGCAGCATTCGCACGACTCAGTCGGCCTGTCCGCGATGGTCACGCGGCAGCCGAGCCTTCCTCGCTCACGCTCATTACTGGTTGGCGATGACCGGGTGGAGATAGAAGCTCTCGTTCGGGGCGGGGAACCTCCCGAACTGGTCGGGCCACTGGATGACCCACGCGCCGTCGCCCCGGTCGTTGTTGCTGATGTTCGCGTACAGTCCGGTGGCGTTGTTCCTCAACAGCGTCAGGTTCGGCATCCGCGGGTCCGGCCGCTCCAGGGTGAAGTTCTGCGTGTCGCGCTGGTTGCCGCCGGAGCCGGGGACCCCGTCGATGTCGTGGCAGTCCCAGATGCTGAGGTAGTCGCCCCAGCCGGACTGCTGTCCGCGGTTGACGTCGAGGCACTTGCCGCTGTCACTGCTCATGATCCGGTACATCATGTGCCCGGTGGAGGCCGAGGTGCCGATGGCCTGGAGGCGCCAGCGCTGGTTGACCGCTCCGTTGGCGTGGTACTGGACCACGTGCGTGCCGTTGGTGTCGTTGCCCTGGAAGACGTCCAGCAGGCGGTCGCTGTTGTCAGCGTGGATGGTCAGCTCGGGCGGCAGGGCGCCGGCCCGTAGCGCGGAGAAGTAGACCGGCCAGTGGTCGCTGCCGCGGTTGTCCCCGACGGTGGCCTGCCAGTCCTCGGTGTCCACGTTGCTGATCATGTAGTCGAGTTCGTTGCCGCTCTGCTGAGTGGCCTGGCCGCTGTTGTAGATGCGGGCGTCCGCGGGGAGGCCGAGCAGCCGTGCCCGGTCCGGGGTGAGGTTGAAGTCGCCGAGGACGGCCCAGTGGTTGAGTCCGCGGCCGTTGGCTTCGTCGGCGACGTCCTGGACGAGCGGGCGTACGTCGAACCCGTTGCCGGACGCGGCGTGGATGGACGCGAACGCGACGTCGTCGGTGGGGCGGGTGACCATCAGCGCCGGGCGGTACATGCCCTCGATCTCCACCACCTCGCCCGGGACCCACGCCGTGGCGATCGCCAGGTTCCGCGACGTCGTGTACAGGATGTAGAGCTGCCGGGTCACCCCGCGGGCGATGGTCCACTCGTAGTGGTCGATGGAGTTGCCGATGGTGCCGATGTAGCGCGCTCCGGCCGGCGGTTCGTTCGGCACCTCCTGGAGGGCGAGCACGGTGTTGTCCCGGGCGATGGCTGCCGCGCCCTGCCAGCGGTCGCGGCCGACCTGCATGTTCCAGGTGGCGACGCGGTTGGTTTCCGGGTTGGCCGCGTGCGCGGTGCCGCCGCCGGTTGCCAGCAGGCCGCACAGGCAGGCGAGCGTGAAGAGTACGGCGGCCAGGCGGCGCAGTAAGGGCATGGGATGAAGACTCCTTGAGCTGATTGGTTGACTGTGTGTAAGTCGTGTGCCGGCGGTTTCCGGCGCCGTCGGCACACGACTGTGGTTCACGCGGATACCGGCACGGGCTCAGCGGGTGGCGGTTGCGGCTTCCTCCATGAGGCGTTCGACGACGTCTGGGTGACTGATCATCACGACGTGGGACGCGCCGCGGACCTCGACCACGCGGCGCGCGCCGGCCCGCTGGTAATCCCACCGCTCGACGGCTGCCGGAATCGCCTTGTCGACGCCGGCGACCACGCCCCAGGAGGGAATGGTGCGCCAGCCGCAGTGGTCGCGAAGGCGAAGGCGGAGGTGCTGAAGGCCGTTGCTCAGCGGCCATCAGCTGGGTCTCCTTCTTGGACAGGTCGGCGGCGAAGACGTCGCGCAGCCGGTCGGCCTGAATGTAGAGGTCGGTCCCCGTGGTGCCGTCGGGGTAGCGGCCGATGACCTTGCCGAGCTTCGTCCCCGACGTTGGGGACCGAAGGCGGCGACGTAGACCAGGGCCTTGACGTTCGGGTTGCCTGCGGCGGGTGTGCGGCGGCTGCCGCGCCGCGGCGGACCGGGGCTGGCGGGTTCGGGGACGGCGTGCCGGGGCCAGTGGCCGCGGGACGTTCAGCGCCCGCCGCCCGGCCCTTGGGCGGGCGGCGGGCGCTGCCGGGGTGCGGTCTTCGGGTGTGGTCAGCCGGTGGCGGCCTGCTTGATCAGGTTGGCGACGGTGGCGGGCTGGGAGACGTAGACAGCGTGGCTGCCAGCCACCTCCACGGTCTGCGCGCCGATCCGCTCGGCCATGGCGCGCTGGGCCGGGGGCGGGATCATCCGGTCGTCGGTGGCCACCAGGTACCAGGCGGGTTTGGTGCGCCAGGCCGGGGTGGAGACCGCGCCGCCGGCCGCGTCCAGGCCCCAGGGGGTCTGCGAGTCGGCCATGAACTCGGCCTGGGCGGGCGGCAGGTCGCCGGCGAAGGAGTCGGCGAACTTGTCGCGGTCCAGGAGCAGGAAGCCCTCGTTCGGCGGCAGGATCGGCGGGACCGCAGCGCCGGGCGGCGGGTCGGCGATCAGGGAGTTGACCGACTCGCCCTTGTCGGGCGCGAACGCGGCGATGTAGGCCAGCGCCGTCACCTTCTCATGGTTGCCGGCCTCGGTGATCACCACTCCGCCGTAGGAGTGGCCGACCAGGGTCACCGGTCCCGGCTGGGCGTCGATGACCTGCCGGGTGACGGCCACGTCGCCGTCCAGCGAGAGGGTGGGGTTCTGCACGACGGCCACGGTGTAGCCGTCGTCCTTCAGTGCCTCGTACACCCCCTGCCATCCCGAACCGTCCACGAATCCTCCGTGGACGAGCACGATACTCCCGCGCGGTGCGCTGTCGCTCATCGTTCCTCCCGGGTTGTCCGGGCCGGGAATCGCGGCCCGTGCCGAGCACTGTAGGAACGCCATCGGTGCCGTCGCCTCCGTCAAATGACTTAGTTCCGGGGGCTGTTACGTTAGGGGCGGTGCAGCTTTTCCAGTGCGTCACGCAGGCCCGCCCGTGAGGTCACGCCCAGTTTGGGGAACGCCTGGTAGAGGTGGGTGGAGACGGTACGCGGGGACAGGAACAGCTTCTCGGCGATCTGCTTGTTGGACAGGCCGGCCGCGGCCAGGGCCACGATCTCCCGCTGCTGAGGGGTCAGGGCCTTTCCGGGGAGGGCGCGCACCGGGCTGCCGCAGGCGCGCAGTTCCTGCTCGGCCCGGGCGGACCAGGGCTCGGCGCCCAGCCGCCGGAAGACCTCCGCGGCCGCGCGCAGGTGGCGGCGGGCCCGGGCCGGGGCCTGTCCGCGCCGCAGGCGCTCACCGTGGAGCAGGTGGATGCGGGCGTGGTCGAAGGGCCACCGCTCGCCGCCCTCGACGGCCAGCGCCTCGCTGAATCCCAGGGATGCTTCGCTGTCGTCGTCCGCCGCCAGGGCGGCGCAGGCACCCAGGACCATGCGCAGGCGCGGTGACACGGTGTCGAGACCGGCGTCCCGGGCCGCCCGGACATGTTCAAGGGCCTTGTCCCGCCGTCCGGTTCGCACCGCCGCCTCCGCCAGGTCGAGGAACGCCCACAGGGCGTGTCCGGTGAACGGCGCCAGGGTGCCGGCCGGGGTGATCCGGCACGCCTGGTGGTACGCCTCGTCCAAATCCCCCTGGGACAGGGCGATGAGCGTCTTGGCGTGCGCGGCATAGCAGGTGATGGCGTGGGCGCGGCGGGATCCGCCCCACTGGTCCATCTGGTCGGCGAAGGCGCCGGCGGTGGTGAAGTCCCCGCAGGCCGCGGACACGCAGGCGAGCACGAACTTCCCGGTCCAGGAGCGCAGCGGATAGTGGTACTCCTCGCACAGTGCCAGCCCGTCGCCGACCACCTGGCGCAGTTCCGCCCACTGGCCGGTGAACCAGGCGTGGCTGCCCCACAGGAACGAGGCCTGGATGGCGGGGAAGTTGTTCTCCCCGGTGCGGCCGCCCCGCGCGGTACGCCGCAGCGGCTCGTCCATGGCGCCGAGGCGGTCCGCGTACGCGCCGGCGGTGCCGATCCGTACGATCCGGACCGGGTCGGAGGTGCCGGGCAGCGCTTCGACGGCGGCGTCGAGAGCGGCCCAGTCCGACGGGAGGGCGTGGGCCGGGTCGGCGAAGGTGGCCCGTAACAGCCGCAGCGTGTCCGGGACGGCGGTGCACTTCGCCGCCGTCACGTCGTATCCGGCCCACAGATCCCTTCTGGCTCCGTAGACGCACACGATCAGCAGGGTGGACAGTGCTTCGAGCACGGTCCCGTCGGCCGGGTCGTACGGTTCGGGCTGGAGGGCGATCGCGCCGGACAGCAGGCGGTGGGCGGTGTCGACGTCGCCGTAGCTGTTGAGCAGGTACAGCGCGGTGGCCACCGCGCCGGCCAGGGACGCGCCGTCCGGGGCGGCCTGGCGGGCGTCGTCCAGCAGGCGGGGCACGTCGCGTACCCCGCCGGTGAGGATCGTCCCGAGGTACGCCGCCCGGGCCAGCCGCCGGGCCTGTTCGGCGGCCGCCGGACTCAGTGCGGCGGCGCGTACGAGCGCTGCCACCGCGTTGGGCCCGTCGCCGCGCCGGGCGCTGACGCCGGCGGCGTCTTCGAGCAGGGCGGCGATCTGCTCGTCGGGTTCGACCGCGGCCTGGGCCAGGTGCCAGGCCCGCTGTTCGGGGACGCCGGTCCAGGCCTCTGCGAGCGCCCGGTGGGCGCTGCGGCGCTGGTCGCTGGTGGACAGGTCCACCACCGCGGAGCGCATGAGTGAGTGCCGGAACGCCAGCCGCCCGGTGGCGTCGTCGACGTGGACGAGCCGGAGTCGCTCTGCGGGGGCTAAGTGCTTCAGGCCGCACCGTCCTTCCACCGCCCGGCGCACGATCAGCAGGTTGCCGCTGCCCTCCAGCGCCGCCACGAGCAGCAGGTGCCGGGTGGGCGCGGGTAAGCTCGTGATCCGGGAGGCGAACGTCGCCTGCAGGCGCTGGGGCAGCGGAATGCGTTTGGGCAGGGTGTGGGACGCGGTGCGCTGTGAGTCGGTGAGGGCGGCGGGAAGCTCCAGGAGCGCCAGCGGATTGCCCTCGGCGTCGGCCATCAGCCGGCGGCGCACGCGCGGGGCCAGCGCCGGGAAACGCCGGCTGAGCAGTTCCTCGGACGCGGCCTTGCTGAGTGGCCCCAACTCGTGCAGCGGAAGCCCGCTGTGGTCGAAGAAGCTCTCGTCGCCGAGCCGGACCGAGCACACCGTGCCCGCACCGGAGTTCGGGAGCCGGCGCACCACCCGGCCCAGGATGGCGGCACTGGCCCGGTCCAGCCACTGCGCGTCGTCCAGGACCAGCAGCACCGGCTGTTTGCGGGACAGCTCCGCCACCAGAGTGACGACGGCCTCGGCGACCGCGTCCTGCCCGGGTGCCCTGCCCCGCTTGAAGTCCAGGGCCGCGGCGAGGGCGGGCAGATCCGCCACTGCCGCCCGGCTTTCGGGCACCGACGTCAGCAACTGCCGCAGTGCGCCGTAGCTGGTCTGCGCCCGGTACTGCACGCCCGTCGCGTGCAGCACCCGCATCCCCGCGGACTCGGCCTCCTGGGCGACGGCGGCCAGCAGCGCCGTCTTGCCGACGCCCGGCTCGCCGAGCACCACCAGCGACCCGCCCATGCGCGGAACGCCGGCCAGGAAGGCACCGAACAGCTCCATGTCGGCCTCGCGGCCGACCAGTGCGTGCCCCACGACGTGGGCATGCTTCGCGGCAGGCGCGGTGCAATCGGTGCTGCGGTTGTCCATCCCCACACCCCTTGGCGATCGTCGTCGGCGGCAGACATGTGCTTGTGGGGGGAGAACAGGTCCGATCACAACGCAGGACACATTCGCTGTGTGGTCTCCGCTGTAAGCGTCCCCCGTACGCCGGCTCCAGCATGGAACGCGACGGCCGAACTCGGAAGCCCCACCGCAGCGACCAGCGTCCAGACCTCCATCAGGTCCTCGGGCTCCCAGCCGTCCTGCCGCACGCGCGCCCCCTGTCCGGCGTACGGGACGGATTCCGATGGGACGAGAATGACGGATCGCGGGACAACCCCCCTGCAATCGGTTACAGAGAGCTACTTGTCGGGTAGCGGCAGCTATACGAGAACAGGGCCTGGATCCCCGTTGTCGCATTGAGGCTGTCGGATTCTCACTCGTTCTCGTTCGTGCTGGCGGATTCTCATTGCGGTGTGCTCTGAGCGGCGGCGTTTCTCGCTTCGGGGCCTACGCGCCTTGCTCTGTGAGTGTGACCTTTCGGCCCGCGCGCGCCGCCTCTCGGATCCGCTCCAGCATGCGGTGTCGCCGGACGGCGTGCCGGAAGTCGGGAACGCCGTCCTCGTCCGGCGCAAGGCTCCCGGTGATCTGGTCGCGCAGAAGCGCGTACTCGTGGGCGACGTTGCAGGCGGGCTCGGCGGATCGCTCGGTCCATTGTGTCAGCGACCGCTGGTAGCGGGCGGGAACGGGAAGTTCGGCCAAGGCGCCGTCCTCTCCCCGGGCGCCGTACAGCCGCAGCCGCCCCTGGAACCACAGAGCCTGGTCGGCTTTGACGACGAGATCACCCTGGGTGCCGTTGATCTCCCAATGAAACGCGGTGGCGCGTGACGTCCCACCGCGGATGTGCATCGCGGCCACGGCCCCCGACTCCAGCACCCCCGTGACGGCGATCTGGTCCTCTGCGCTCTTGGCCGCGACCGCCCCGCTCGTGACGTGGGTGACCTCCGGGCGCAGGTTCTCGATGTGAGCCGACACGTCGTGGAACTCCCCGAGCACCATGGTCAGCGCGTCGACCGAGTGCCCGAAGGGGATCGACAGCAGCGTGGCGCCGCTCGTGCCGTCCAGCACGTATGCATGGCTGTCGTCGTAAGTGGCGCCCCCGATCCAGCCCGACCCGAGCATGCTGGTCGACAGCACCCGCCCCGCGTAGCCGTCGGCGACCAAGTCGCGCAGATACCGAAGCGGCGGAGCCGACCGCGCCTGCAGGCCGACAGCCGTGAGCACGCCCCTGCGGTGCGCAAGGTCGGCAAGTTCCTCGGCCTGCGCGAGGTCGGCACCGAGCGGCCATTCGCTGAACACCATCTTCCCCGCTTCCAGCGCGGGTCGGATGAGTTCCAGGTGATGCGGAACCTTCACCGTCACCACCACGAGATCGACTTCCTCACTGCGGGCCAGCTCCTCTGCGCTGCCGAAGGCGAGCGGCACCGCATACTTCTCGCCGGTCGCACGCGCCGACTCGGCGCTGCTGGCGCTCAACGCCCGCAACTCGTATCCATCGAGCCCGGCCAGCGCCGGCACATGCGCGGTCGCCGCCCACCCGCCGCTCGCGCTCAGCCCTACGACACCGACACGAATCAGCTCCCGATGAGGGGAAGTGGACATCATGTACACCCCAACGTTCGCGACCGGCTGTTCTCTCACCTCAAAACGGCCCATAGCCATGGAGGACACGGTCTGAGTATCGCGTTCAGCCACATGCCGATTGGTTCGCCGTTCGTCAACGGCACCTCAACTCGGAGAGTTCGCCCCGCCTTGCGGCTCGTCGGCGCCTCCTGCCGCGATGCTCTCGGCGTAACGTGCTCCTTGACCCGCCGCCGCGACAGCGCCGGGAGCCGGCGGACCGCCTTCAGGATGCGCTTGCCGCCCTGGGCCGCGCCCAGCGCATTCGACTCGTCCAACAGCGACACGAACGGGCGCACGGTGTTGTAGCGCAGGGCCAGCTTCTCGCGCATCGCCGCCTCGGCCGACTCGTCGTCCTTCGGTACCAGTGCCTCGACCCAAGCCACCGAGCCGGACACGGCCTCGCGCGGCACGGCCTCCTCCACCGCCGCCCACAGCGCCGCCACGTCCAGGTCCGCGTCATGCTCGGCGACCAGGTCCAGCTCCTCGGCGAGGATCTTCGACGCCTTTGCCAGGATGCGGGCCGCCTTCTCCAGCTGCGGCAGCACCGCCAGGCGCTGCTTGTCCGACACCCGCCGCGCCGGGCTGATCAGCCGAGTGGCCATCAGCAGCACGAACAGGTCCAACGCGTCATCGACCGCCTGGGCCTCCAGATTGCGCACCACCGCCGTCAGCAGCGCCGTCTTCCGCGGCTCCGGCGCCCGCTCGATCGTCTGAGCCTTGCTCAGCTGCCCCTGCCGAGCCAGCGTGTTCAACCGGTTCACCGGCACCCGGGACAACGTGCCGATGTAGCGGACGGTACCGATCTGCACCGCCATCCCCAGGCGGTGCCCGTCGGATCGCCGCAACACAATCAGGTCGCGGTCGTCGTCATCCAGGAAGAAGAAGAACCGCTCCAGCTCGGGGCGCGTCGGCACCTCACCGAAGGCCCCGTAGACAGCGGCCTGCGACTGTCGCCGGTGCGTACGGTCAAGTCAGGGGCAGCGGTCCGGGACCCGTGACTACTGGGCGGCGACGACGGCCGGGCTGCGGTCTGCTGGCTTCGTGGCGGCAGCGAAACCGCAGAACGGTCCTCTCACGTCAGCCGAAACACCACCACATGTCAGCAAGGCGGCGAGTCACCGGCATCCGAGTCCGTCATAATATGCACATATTTCTCGTTCGTTGCGAAAAATGCTTCCTTCCTAAGATCTGCTGCCCGCCCCAGGAGCGATGCAATGCCGAATGAGAGTCTCATCCCGGAAACGACACTCACCTTGCAGGTCAACGGGACGACCACGCAGGTGACGTGCGATGCGCGCACGACCCTCCTCGATCTCCTGCGCGAGCGGCTTCGGCTGACCGGGGCGAAAAAGGGATGCAACCGGGGCGAGTGCGGTGCCTGCACCGTCCACCTCGACGGGCGCCGGGTCAACGCCTGCATGGTGCTGGCTGCAAGCACCGACGGCTCCGAGGTGACAACCGTCGAAGGACTCGCCCGGGACGGCGAACTGCACCCCGTCCAGCAGGCATTCATCGACGCGGACGCCTTCCAGTGCGGGTTCTGCACACCTGGTCAGATCATGTCGGCCGTCGGCTGTATTCAGGAGGGCCATACCGGATCGAACGATGAGATCCGTGAATGGATGAGCGGGAACATCTGCCGCTGTTCCGCATACCCGCAGATCGCCGCCGCCGTCGAGGCAGCAGCCGGAAAGGGGCGGTGACATGCACCCGTTCACCTACGTACGAGCCGAGTCCCTGCCCAGCGCCCTGGACAGCGCGCGTACCGAGGACACCATGTTCCTCGCCGGCGGCACCGAACTGCTCAACTGGGCGCGGATCGGCATCGAGTCGCCGAGCCACCTGGTCGACATCGGCCGCCTGCCCCGGCTGCACGAGATCACCTCCACCGGCGACGGCCTGCACATCGGTGCGCTGGCCCGGCTCAATGACGTGGCCCAGGACCCGCGCGTCGAGACCTCGTACCCGGTGCTCTCCCAGTCCATCCTCAGGGCGGCCTCCGCGCAGCTGCGCAACCTGGCCACCATTGGCGGCAACCCGGTGCAGCGCACCCGGTGTCCCTACTTCCGCTCCAACGGCCCGGTGGCCTGCAACAAGCGTGTCCCCGGCTCCGGTTGCGCGGCTCTGCACGGCGCGAACGAGCGGCTGGCCATCTTCGGATGGACCGAGGACTGCGTGGCCGTACAGCCCTCGGACCCCGCCGTCGCCCTCGCCTGCCTGGACGCGGAGATCATCACCGAGCACGTGGACGGCGGACGCCGGATTCCGGCGACCGAGTTTCACACCCTGCCTGCCGAGGACCCGTCGGCGCACAACGTGCTGCGCCCCGGCGAGCTGATCACCGGCATCGAGATCGGCACGCCCGCGCCCAAGTCGGCGTACGTGAAGGTGCGTGAGCGCCAGAGCTATGAGTTCGCGCTCGTCTCGGCGGCCGCCGCCGTCGAGATCCAAGACGGCCTGATCTCCCGCGCCCGCCTGGCCCTCGGCTCGGTCGCGCTGCGTCCCTGGCGGCTGTACGACGCGGAACAGGCGCTCGTCGGCCTGCGCCCGGGCAGCCCTGCGGTGAGGGACGCGGTTACCTCCGGCTTCTCCGCCAGCCGTCCGCTGTCCTCGAACGCGTACAAGATCCCCCTCGCTCGCAACACCGCACTGCGTGCCCTCGACCTAGCCCTGGAGGCATGATGACCGGCATGTGTGGCGTGACCAGGCAGGACGGCCCCGCCAAGGTCACTGGAGCGGCGACGTACGCGGCCGACTACAACGCGGAAGGCCAGCTATACGCGGCCCTGGTCGGCGCGACGATCACCGCCGGCCGGGTCACGGGATTCGACGTCGAGGAGACGCGGCGGGAGCCGGGCGTCGTCCATGTGCTGACCGGGCTGCCGGCCGTCGACGAGGCATTCGCCGGGGTGCCCAGCCCTCCGCTCGCCACCCGCTTCCTTCCCATGCAGGGGGACGTCGTCAATTACTGGGGGCAGCCCGTGGCGATGGTCCTGGCCGAGTCCCTGGAGGCGGCCGAGGGCGCTGTGACGCGCGTGCGGGTGTCGTACGAGCGGGAGCCGTTCATCAACCCGGACACGGCGGTGTCCGTGCCGCCGTCGCCGGACAGCGGCTACGGCATGCTCGACGCGCAGGAGTTCCGCAAGGGCGACGCGGCCGGCGTGCTCGCCGAGGCGCCCGTGCGCGCGGCCGGCACCTACACGCAGCCGTCCCGGCACGGCAACCCGATGGAGCCGAGCGCGATCCTCGCCGAGTGGCACGACGGCCGGCTGACAGTCCACGACTCCGTCCAGCACGTGTACGCGGTGCGGGACGCCCTGGCCGCGGTCTTCGGCATCGCCTTCGACAAGGTGCGGGTGATCAATCCGCACACCGGCGGCGGCTTCGGCACCAAGGCGTTCATCTGGCCGCACGAGATCCTCGCCGCCCAGGCCGCCAAGGCGGTCGGCCGGCCGGTGAAGCTGGTGCTTACCCGCCAGGACATGTACAGCATCGTCGGCTACCAGCCGCTGATGGAGCACCGCGTCTTGCTAGGTGCCAACGCCAGCGGCGAACTCCAGGCGGTCGTCCACGAGGTCGACAACGTCACCGCCATCACTGACGACTACGTCGAGTTCGGCTCCGTGCCCGCCAAGGCGCTGTACGCCTCCCCGAACATCTCCACCAGCCAACGGGTGCGGCGCGGCCACGTCAACCTGTCGTCGTTCATGCGCTCGCCCATCGACGGCCCTGGCACCTGGGCGCTCGGCTCCGCGATGGACGAGCTGGCGCACACCCTGTCCATGGACCCGCTCACCCTGCGCCTAGCCAACTACGCGGAGAGCTACCCCGCCGACGGCACGCCCTGGTCCTCGAAGAAGCTCAGGGAGGCGTACGAGGAGGGTGCCCGGCGCTTTGGCTGGTGGGACCGGCCCAAGGGCGGCACCCGGGACGGGCACTGGCTCATCGGCCGCGGCATGGCCGACTGCACACAGGGCCAGTTCCGGTTCACCTCGCAGGCTCGGGTGCGGCTGCGAGCCGATGGCACCGCGAAGGTCGAAGCCGGCTACACCGACATCGGCGCGGGTTCCACCACGATCTTCCCGCAGATCGCCGCGGAGACCCTCGGCATCGACATCCGCTCCGTCCAGGGGATCTCCGGCGACACGGAGCTGCCGTACGCCGGTCCCACTTACGGTTCGGGCACCACGATCGCCATGGGCACCGCCGTCCACCTGGCCGCGAACGACGCGCTGCGCCGGCTCGCCGACCTGATGTCCTGGCCGGCCGAGGAGGTGCGCGCCGACTCCGGCGCCCTCATCTGGCGCGAGCACCGCCGGCCGTACACGGACATCTTGCGCGCGGCCGAGTTGGACGAGGTGGCCGGCAACGGCGAGCTGGTGCTGCCCGGCGGCGCGTCCGCCGACGCGGGAGCGCCCGGTGTCGCCTCCCGCACCTTCGGCGCCATGTTCATCGAGGTCGGCGTCGACCCGGACCTCGGGCTGCTGCGGCTGCGCCGCGCGACCGGCGTCTACAGCGTGGGCGCGGTCGTCAACGAGCGCACCGCCCGCTCCCAGATGATCGGCGGACTCGTGTGGGGCTGGGGCATGGCCGCCATGGAGGCCAGCCGCTTCGAGCCGAATCTCGGCCGCTGGCTGTCCCAGGACCTCGCCGGGGTGGCACTGCCGGTGAACGCCGACATCCCGCCGCACATCGACATGTCCTTCGTCGACGAGTTCGACCCGCACGCCGAGCCGCTCGGCGCCAAGGGAATCGGTGAGCTGTCCGCCACCGGCATCGCGGCGGCCGTGGCCAACGCGGTGTTCGACGCGACGGGGCGGCGCGTGCGGGACCTGCCGATCACACCGGAAAAGCTTCTGGACCCCCGCATGTAAGAGCCGGGCCGGGCCCGGTCGACACCAAGCCGATGGAAGAGAAAGTGCCGGACATCGCAGCCGAGGCGCTGCACGGATGGAGTGTGCGGGGCCGAACCTTTGCGGTCGCCACCGTGGGGTCGACCAGTTACCTGGTCTCGACACCGGTACGCAGATTCCTAAGCTTGGAAGCACGGGAACCCGCGGGCCGAGCCAGACGTCACGTCGGCCTGGAGCGCGGATTCCACTGAGCCGAGCCCAGAACCGAGGACCCGACAGCACCGACGGCCACGAGCCGCCATGAACGGGCCACCGGAGGAGCTTGCGGAACGGCCCTACCGCGCCTGCCCTGGCGGCAGGGTGTAGCTCGGCCACTTGCGCGAAATTCGGCTCTGTCAGCCGGAAGAGCAGGATCGTGACTCCTCCCCGCCCTGAAGAGCGGGGCTTCTCGCTATGCCGGTTGGGCTTCGCGACGGACCAGCCCGGCCCGTAGGACGTTGAGAGCCCCGGCTGTGTCGGCGTGTGCGCTGTGGCCGCATGCGACGCAGTGGAACTTCTCCTGTGTGGGCCGGTTTTCCTTCGCGGTGTGCCCGCATTCGGGGCACGTACGGGAGGTGTTGCGGGGGTCCACGGCGACCACTTCCCGCCCGGCGCTTTCAGCCTTTGCGTGCAGGATCGTCAGGAACACCCCCAACCGGCATCGTTGATCGAGCGGTTCAGCCCGGCCTTCGCGGCGGCACCGTTGGGCAGGAAGGTGCCCGGCTGGTCGGGGTCCGGCTTGGAGGCGGGGGCCCTGCTCATGTTGCGGATCTTGAGATCTTCGTGCGCGATGACGTCGTGCGCGCGGACCAGGCCGAGGGCGGTCTTGTGCGTGTGATCCAGGCGCTGACGGCGCACCTTGCCATGCAGTTTGGCGACCTGCTCCACGGCCCGCCGGTGGTTGGCGGTGCGGTCCTTCGCCTTGCGGCGCGGGAACCGGGACAGTGCCTGCTGGGCGGCTTCGAGCCTCGCGGCAGCGCGGCGTCCGTGCCTGGGTTTCTCCACGAACCCGCCGCCCGAGTCGGCGAGGAAGCTGGCGATGCCCAGGTCGATGCCGGCCACGCTACCCGTCGGCGGCAGTGGCTCGGGCCGCTCCTGCTCAGCGGTCAGCACGACGAACCATTTGTGGCCCTTGCGCTTGACGCTGACCGTCTTGACCTTGCCCACTACGGGCCGGTACTGGTTCACCTTGACATGTCCGACACCCTGCAAGCGCACGCGGGTCACAGTGTCGTGCGGGGTGGAATCCCAGCGGCAGCCGTCCCCGTCCTTCGGAAACTCCACCGTGTCGAACCAGTTCACCCCACGAAAACGCGGGCGCGCGGCGTGGAGAACTTCAGCAGCGCCTTCGCCGGGGCAGAGACACCGCCGGAGGCCACCAGGCCGGGCGGAGCCCGGGAGCGGCCCGCAATGCGGGCCGCTCGCACTGCACTTGGGTCCCGGAGCGAAGCGGAGGGACCTGCCCGGCTTGCCGCCAGCGGTGCGCGCTCCGCTCCCGCTCCGCGGGAGCGCGGTGATACCCGCTCCGGCAGTCGTTAGCTGCCGCCGCACTGCTCCTGCACGGCGAACGGAAGGCTTCCGTAGCCCGAGACGTTATACGAGCCGAGGGAGCCGTCGGCGGCTGCGGTGAGAACCGCCATCGTGGGGATGGTGAAGAGCCGTTCCAGCTGGCCGTTGCTCTTCTGGCCGACCGAGCGGACCTCGTAGAAGATCGCGCCCTTGGTCGAGGTGTGCAGCACCGGCTGTTCGTCGGCGGGGGCCGTGCCACCCATGAGCATGCGGCTGAAGACGGCGTTGGTGATGTCGATGAGCGGGTAGTGGGCGGCATTGGCCAGGCCGTAGTGGTCCAGCGCGTCGACGCTGACCATGGCCATCTGCCGGTTGGTGAGCCACTGTTCGGCTGTCATCCGGGACGGGGCGATCGAACGGGCTCCGATCTGGAACTGGTTGAGGTCGTTCGTTCCCGCGACCACCGGGGCCTGACCCATGTGGTGCAGGTCGAGGCCCAATTGCGGGGCGGTCCGGCGCCACAGCTTCCAGTAGGCGACCGACTCCGGCTGGGCGAAGTTCTCCCAGTCACGGTTGAGGTCGGTACGGGTCGGGGTGGTGCTCTGGCGGATGTTGGCCTCGGCGCCGTCCGGGTTGTACATGGGGAGGACGACGACGGTGAGCTTCTCGCGGATGAGGCGTGCGGCAGGGTCGCCGCTCGCCAGGTGCCCGAGAATCTGGAGGACGGCCTCGGTGCTGTGCAGTTCGTCGCCGTGGATACGGGCCTGCAGCCAGAAGACGGTCGGCCCAGTGCCGACGGTGGCGTACAGCAGCTTGCGTCCCTCGCCCGACAGACCGGCCGTTCCGACATTGACGAGTCCATGCGAGTTCCGGGCGATACGGTCGAGCTGCCGGACCACGTCGTCGTATCCCGCGACGCTGGCCAGGCTGACGTTCTGGTCCGGCTGGATGCAGGGCCCGCCCGGCAGATGCGCCGGGTCCGCCGAGGCGGTGGAGACGCCGGCCAGTCCGGCGGCCAGCGCGCCAGCAGCGCCGAGCAGTGTGCGTCGTCCGATCATGGGTGCCTCCCTCACAGGTCGTTGCGCGGATTGCCGATGGACGGGCCGGCCGGCGGAATGTCGTAGTAGCGGGCCGGGTCGACGTTCTGGATGTCACCGGTGGCGAGGCTCTCGAGCGTGGTGCCCATCCCGATGAGCGACTGGCGGATCAGCATGCCCATGGACTTCTGGGCCACCGAGCGCGTCTCGTAGAGCATGATTCCGGCGCCGTTGAGTGCGTACGATCCGAGCGCGGTGCCCGGCAGTTCGACGTCGGGGTAGCGGGTGATGCCTCCGAAGCCCGACTGGCCCAGGGCGCGCAGGGTGTCCCAGACGAGCACATTGACCCGGAAGCCCAGGTCGCGGGCGGCCGGGTCGAGCGGATACCCGGTGGTGCCCTTGGTGACGATGCCGACCAGCTGGAGCGTGGTGAGCTGGTTGTCCGTTTCGGACTGCGTGTTGCTGCCGCGGTGGTGGTGGTCGATGAAGACCTGCGGCCGCATCCGCTGGAAGACCGCCGCGGAGGTGCGCGCCTCGGGCGTTACGAAGAAGCCCGGCAGCTCGGACAGTCCGGGCAGCAGGCCTTCGTCGCCAGGCTTCAGCCGGAACGTCAGATCCGGGTGGAAGTCGCGGTTGATGTCGTAGCCGGAGACCCGGCCGGGCTCCAGCAGCGTACGGGGCAGATACCACGGCGCCGGTGTGCCCGCCGCGAGTCCCCATTCCTGCGGTGTCCAGCGCTGGGTGTTCTGCCGCCGCTGTACGAGGAAGCCGTCGGCGTCCCGGAAGTCGGCGCCGTCCATGTTGAGCCGCGGGATGAACCAGACCGCGAGCCGGTCGAGGATCGCCTTGACGGTCGCATGCGAGCTGGTGGCGAGCGTCTGCATCAGATGCAGCGCGACCTCGGTGCCGAGAGGTTCACCGCCGTGGATCTGGGTCTGGATCAGTACGGGGAGCTTGCCGGCGGCGGGCTCGCCGAACCGTACGACATGGATGGGCCAGCCGCCGGCCGAGTGACCGGCCACCTCCACGGCCATCCTGCCCTTCGAACCGGCCGCGATGCTCTGGAGTTTGGGGCCGAGTTCGGAGTTCGCCGTCAATGCGGCCTTCTGGACTGTCTGTTCCGGCTGGATCCACGGCCCGTTGGACCGCGACTGCGGTTCCGCGTAGGCCGACGGCTGGAGAACCGTCCCCACCCCGAGGCCTGCCATCCCGGCCAGGATCGTGCGTCGACGCATGTGCTCTCGCTTTCCGGTCGATGGGAGGGATCCCCCCGGTCCCCTCCGACAAGAACGATTGCAGCGATCACGGTCTGTCGGCCCAGTCTGATTCCTGGCAGCGTGCATGACAAGACATCAGCATCCTCTGGTTTCACTGCTGTATCGGGGCAGGAACGGGCATCGGCCCGGCCGGTCATCGAGGCGCTGGGGCGCCAGTCGGGGCGGGACGGCCCGGGGTGGCAGCTCCCCATGGAACGGCCACCCCTGTGGTCAGCGCTTCGGAACCGGGAACGCCACCGGGCTGCGTAGGCCGGCCCGCGGGCCCTCCTTGAGCAGGTAGGCGCGGTGCAGGGTCGGATGGGCCTTGGCGATGAAGGCGAGTTGGGCACGCTGGCCAGCAGTGAGGTCCTCGGGGTTTTTCCACAGCGCGAAGCGGGCCTTCTTCAGGGACTTTGACCCGCGCGTGGCGCGGCCCTTGCCACCGCGCTCGGCGTTCCACACGGCGCGGCGGACCTCGTCCAGGGCATCGGTGGCCCACTGCACGACGTGGAAGGGGTCCATTATTCGCACCGCGTTCGGACACCGCTCGGCCACGACCGTGGAGATCCACTCGGCGGCATCCGCGGTCACGTGTGTGATCTTCGCCGACCGCTCCTCGCCCAGCAGGTCGAAGAACGCCCGCACGGTGTCCGCGTCCCGACGGCGGACGACACCGGAAAACAGCGTGCGGCCCTGCTGGTCGCTGAAGGTGGTGGTCTTGATCGTGTTCTGCTTCTTCTTGCCGGACACGAAGGCCTTGCGCCCCGGCCGTCCGGCGCGTGGGCGTCGGACCTCGGGCGGGCCCAGGTATCGGGCGCGGGGCCGTACGGAACGAGATCAGGACGGGCCAGCACACGGTGGTCCGTCTGCGCCGCCGCGCCCAGCTCCTCTTCGGCCTGCACGGAGGTCGGGGAGGTGAGCGGGTGGGGCGGGGCGGCGGTGGTGGAGGCTTCGAAGCGCCGGCGGCGTAGTTTCTCCGCGGCTTTCAGATCGGCTTTGAGCCGGCGGGCGGCCGCGGTGCGTGCGGCTTGGACGGAGCGGATCTGCTCCCTGCTCGCGGCGGCGGCCAGGAAGGCCGATCCGAGGTGGCGGCCGGTCGCGGCGTCGAAGACTTCGATGGTGTCGTCGTGGTGGGGCAGGTGCCGTACCGAGATTTTGGTGCCGGTACGGCCGTTCATCCAGGGGGCGAGGTAGTCCCGGCGGCGCCACCGCACCCCGCTGGTGCTGATCGTGTACGTGCGGCCGTCGTCCTCCAGGGCGAACGTCGCCAGCTGCCCGGCGGACACATCCGTCAGCGGTGTCGCGTCGGCCTGCCACGCCTCGACGGGGGTTTTCCCGTTCAACGCGGACGGGTGGTGGCAGGTGTTCCACCAGGCCACCCAGTCCAGCAGCAGGCCCACGAACGCCTCGTAGGTCAGGGGCGGGGCGTCGGGGTCGGCGAGATGGCCGCCGGTGAGTTTTTGGCGGCCGGTGTAGCGGGGGAGTGAGACGAGGAACATCTCCTCCACCGCGTCGTTCAGCGCCTCGATGGTGCCCTTCAGATGCGGGGTGTAGGCGGGCAGATCGGCCACGGGGACGGCGAGCGCGCCCATCGCCGCGGTGACCGTCGCGCACAGGAACCCCTTGCCGCGATCGACCCGGATCTGACCGGGCAGCCCGCCCACCGGCCCGAACGGCTCGGTGCGGGTAATCGCAATGCGCAAGGACGCCAGCACCGCGTCCCGGCTCGGCGCGTGCGCGGTGACCGCCACCCCGGTGATTGCTTTGGTGGCGCAGTCGATGAACCAGGTCACCCACGGAGTGGCCAGCTCACCCTCCACATCGACCCCGACGGGCACGTGCTTGTGGTCGCCCTCCCACACCGCGTTGCGGTGCGTCGCCGGACGCTGCCCGAAGACGTCATGCGCGTGCCGCGCCGCTTCCCCGCTCTTGAGGCCGGCCCGTTCCCCGCGGGTCAGGTCCCGGCGGACCGCCCGGTGCAACGTGGAGAGCGACGGCACCGCGGGCGCGTCCGGATCCTCGGCCGCCCGCTGGTGCTGAAGAAACTGGACCGACCGCTGCTTGCGTGGACACAGGAGTCGCAGGCGTACCTGTTCGACTCGGCCGCGCACTACGCCGAGTTCGCCGATGAGCCGGGTGGCCTGTCTCCGCTGGAGAAGAAGATCGCTGCTCTGCCGCCGCGGCGGGAGTGGAGGATGGAGCGGATCTGGACCCCGGATGAGGAGTCCAGCGAGGAACACGACGCAGCGTACGAGAAGGCCAGCGTGACGATCGGCGGCCGCCTGCTGCACCCCCGCGATCTCGACTCCTACGCCACCTTCGCCTACGAGTACGCCGCCTCGAAGACGAAGGCGACTTCACCGACGCCGAAAACGGCACTGGCGACCTCACCACAGCCCTGGCATGGGCGGCCGCCGGCGTCTGCGTCCTCCAGCAGTCCCTCCCGTACCGTTCCTGGGCAGTGAGCAGGAGTGAGTCCCGGCTCACCGGTACGCCCCGAACGGTCTTGGGCGCACTGGTACTCCGCTTTCGCGTCCCGGTCGGCGACGCATATCCCGTATGCGGTCCGTCCCGGGCGGGCGGAATTCCTACGACCTGGCCATATGGGTGTGGCCAGAGGCGACGGGGAGGCCCCGAACCATCTCGCTGGTGACACGGGGGCCCCGACTGCTGACGCCACACCCGGCGTCCCAGATCGCACCGAATACGTTACGCACACCCCGCCGGGCATACCCGCAGCTCGTCACACCGTTCACCCAATCGTGTCCATGTTCGCCAAAACGATGTGCTTGCTCAGCAGTTGTGAACCCCTTCAGGGACGTCCTGCTCTACGGCGACACCGGCAACCGCCCCGCCCACCGCATCCTGTTCGCCTACGCCTCGCTGCTGCGCCTCAAAGACCCGCGCAAGGCCGCGCCCTGGTTCACCGCGCTGGGAAGCTGACCAAGCCTCAGAAGCGGCTCCAGGCCGCCTGGTGTAGGCAACCGAATCTGAGTGGCAACCGCAGGTCAGGGCACAGGCGCGCGAGCAGGCAGCCGCCTCCAGCGGCATGATGGTGGAGGTGACGGCGTACTTCGGATTCGCTTGCAAGGGCAGCTCGGACGATGGCCGCGAGCGCACCATCACCACGCCGATCTCACCCACCTACGCCGCGCAGATCCTCCAGCTTCGGGAGGATGGTGCGACGGAGGAGGAGCTGCATCCGATCGTCGCGGGGGTCATCACCGAGTCGTATTTCACGGAATGGGGCACCAGTTTCACGGAAATGGGGCACCAGCGCCGCTGGCCTGCGTGCGGATGTTACGCACGTCCAGTCAATAGATTTCCGGTTCTGGCACGGTCGAATTTCGGGCCTGCCATAAACCATATTCTGCGGGCCGCCACACAGCGCTCCGGCGGCGGCCCGCTCCCGAATCCGCACCATGAATACGAGGCCGAAGATGACCACGCCCTGGCCGCCCCGGCGCACCGCGCGCCGACAGCTCGCCCGTCGGTTCGCTGGTTGGCGTGCGTGGAGACGGCGTGAGGTTCCACGTCCGGGAACGGAGCAGCCGACTCGTCCCGCGGACGAACGGGAGATCCAGCACCGGTCGCCCGGGCGGCGCCTGCGCTCCCTGGTGAGCGCGCGGAGCGTCGCCGGTCAGGTGTTCCTCCTGCAGCTGGCGGTCGTGGTGCTGCTCGTGGCCGCGATGGTGGTGACGCTGGCGGTCCAGGCCCAGCACCAAGGGACGGAGAAAGCCCGCGACGAGGTGCTTGCCGTCGCCGAGGCGTTCGCGAATTCTCCGGGGATCGTGCAGGCGCTGGACAGCCGCGATCCGAGCGCGGTACTGCAACCGCTCACCGAGAGGGCCCAGAAGCGGTCCGGCGTCGACGCCATCGTGGTCATCAGCACGGACGGGATCCGGTACACCCACCCCGACCCGCATCGGATCGGGAAACACGTAGTCAAGGGCGACCCCTACCGGAAGGCGGTGAGGGGCACGGCCCTCACGGACTCCGAGGTGACTCCGCTGGGCGTTTCGGTCTTCGCGGAGGTCCCCGTCTTCCGGCCTGACGGCTCGGTCGCCGGCATCGTGTCCCCCGAGATCAAGGTCAAGAAGGTGAACGAAGCGGTGGCCGGGCAGCTTCCGGTGCTCTTTGGCACCGCGGGCGGCGCGCTCGCCCTGGTCGCGGGCGGGTCGGCGCTGATTGGCCGGCGGCTGCTGCGCCAGACCCGCGGACTGGGCCCCGCCGAGATGACTCGCATGTACGAGCATCATGACGCGGTGCTGCATGCGGTGCGCGAGGGCGTGCTCATCGTCGGCGGTGATGGGCGGCTGCTGCTGGCCAACGACGAGGCGCGGCGGCTGCTGGAGCTGCCGGCGGACGCGGAGCAGCGCCAGATCACCGACCTCGGCCTGACCCCGGGCGCCGCCGAGCTGCTTTCCTCGGGGCGGACGGCCACCGACGAGGTCCATCTGGCTGGCGACCGGCTGCTGGCCGTCAACGTCCGGCCCATCGAGCGCTACGGCGGCCCGGCGGGCAGCGTGGCCACGCTGCGCGACACCACCGAACTGCGCACACTCGCAGGCCGGGCCGAGGTGGCCCGCGAGCGCCTGCAGTTGCTCTACGACGCGGGCGTGCGGATCGGCACCACGCTGGATGTGGTGCGCACCGCCGAGGAGCTGGCGGAGATGGTCGTCCCGCGGTTCACCGATTTCGTCACTGTGGAGCTGCTGGATCCGGTGCTGCGTGGCGAGGAGCCGGCCGAGGCAAGCACCGAAATGCGCCGCACCGCCGTCAGCGGCGTCCGTGGCGACCTGCCTCTCTACCCCGTGGGGGAGCTGATCCGCTTCGCCTCCACCAACCCCATCGCCGCCGGGGCGGCCGGCGGCCACGCTGTGCTGGAGTCGGACCTCGCCGACTCCGACGGCTGGCGGGCCCAGGACCCGGAGCGGGCGCGGCGGGTGCTGGAGTACGGAATCCATTCCCTGATCTCGGTGCCGCTGCAGGCCCGCGGGGTGGTGCTGGGGATGGCCAACTTCTGGCGGGCGGACGCCTCCCCTCCCTTCGGGGAGGAGGACCTTTCCCTCTCCGAGGAGCTGGCCAGACGTGCTGCGTTGTGCATCGACAACGCCCGCCGCTACACCCGCGAGCACACCCTGGCGGCCACTTTGCAGCGCAGCCTGCTGCCCCGCACCCTGCCCGAGCAGACCGCCGTCGAGGTCGCCCACCGCTACCTGCCCGCCCAGGCCGGGGCGGGCGGCGACTGGTTCGACGTCATCCCCCTGCCCGGCACCCGGGTGGCCCTGGTGGTCGGCGACGTCGTTGGCCACGGCCTGCACGCCGCCGCCACCATGGGTCGGCTGCGCACCGCCGTGCACAACTTCTCCGCCCTGGACCTGGCCCCGGACGAACTCCTGAGCCACCTGGACGAGCTGGTCGCCCACATCGACCACGACGAGGCCGATGGCCAGGGGGTCACGGGGGCCACCTGCCTGTACGCCATCTACGATCCCGTCTCCGGCCGATGCACTGTGGCCCGGTCTGGCCACCCCGGCCCCGCCCTGGTCCACCCCGACGGCACCGTCACCTTCCCGGACGTACCCGTCAGTCCCCCGCTGGGCCTGGGCGGCAGCCTGCCCTTCGAGACAGCCGAACTCACTGTGCCCGAGGGCAGCCAGCTGGTCCTCTACACCGACGGGCTGATCGAGGACAGGGACCGCGACCTCGACACCGGAATCGAGCAGCTGCGCACGGCCCTGGCCGATGCTGTGGACCGCACCCCGGAGGCCACCTGCCAGACCGTCTTCGCCACCATGCTCCCCGAGCGCCCCCGCGACGACATCGCCTTGCTGGTGGCCCGGACCCACCTGCTGGACCCGGCCCGGGTCGCGGACTGGGAGGTGCCCTCCGACCCGGCGGCAGTCTCCCGCGTCCGTACCGACGTCACCCGCCAGCTGGAGACCTGGGGCCTGGACCAAGTCGCCTTCACCACCGAGCTGATCGTCAGCGAACTGGTCACCAACGCCATCCGATACGGCACCCAGCCCATCCGGCTGCGCCTGCTGCACGACCGCAACCACCTGATCTGCGAGGTCACCGACGGCTCCAGCACCTCCCCCCACCTGCGGCGGGCGGCCACCACGGACGAGGGCGGCCGCGGGCTGTTGCTCGTCGCTCGGTTCGCCCAGCGCTGGGGCACCCGGTACGGCGCCCGCGGCAAGGTCATCTGGACCGAACAATCCCTCCACGACGCCGCAGCCGAACCCGGTGCAGGCCTCGGCGACAACCTGTTGGATCTATGGACTGACACAGAGCTGTGACGGCGGCGTATTCGGTTGCAGCGCAACTGCTGGTGCGGGTCGCGGATCTGGATCCGGGTCTGCGGCCGGCACTGCTGGCGCTGGTCGAACCTGATTGGAGTCCAAAGCCCGCGGCCGCCGGCCTTTGAGGACGCCCGTGGCCGCCACGACCTCCCTGACCTTGTGGAACAGCCGGTTCGGGTCACCGGAGCGTTGCAGGCGGCGGCGGAAGTAGGTCAGCAGCGAGGGATCGAAACGCGGTGTCGTGGAGCCCCAGCCCGCACGCTGCCTTCCAGCGCAGGTCACAGCGCTGGCTTTGTTCACGTCCAGCGACGCTGCTCTTACCCGGCGTTTCGAAGAGGTCGCGGAGAAGACCGACCGCGAGTTCGGGATCATCAAGTCCGACCTCACCGCGGTGCGTCTGCAGGTTGGGAACCTTGATCAGAAGGTGGACCGGCTTGATGGCCGCCTTGATTCGCTCAGCCAGCAGATGGAGCGTAGCCAGGCGCAGATCATTGAGCTGCTCGCGCAGCTGGTCGGCAGAGATCCCGCCGCCGGCTGATCGTGGGCCGTGGTTCGGCCAGGCGGATCAGTGCGATGTGCTGGTTTGGTGTCAGTGGGGTGCGATCTCTCGCTTTCGTGCAGTGAATGGTGTGACAGTGGCGGGTTCCTCGTGTGTTGCCGGGACATGCTGGTCAGTGAGTTGTTTTCGCCGGGCAGTTTTGGCCCCACCCCGCCGAGTTGTTTTGGCCCCACTTTGGGCCGTGTGGGTGAACGGCGTGGGAGGGCTGCGGGAGGAACGGATTGTTCTGGCCCCACCCTCGATCGGGTGACGTTTCCTGACTGTCCTAGGACGGAGCAGGATCGTGTCTTTTGGCCCGGGTTGGTGGCGGTAACGTGTGATTCACGACGCCCGCCCGGCCGCTTCCCCTGACAGGAATGCGGACGGGCGGGCGCCTTGTTGGCGCCCGCCCGTGGGCGATGGTGTCGGCGTACACCTGACTGTCCCCAGTCACGTACAACTGAACGTGCCCAGGTTGCAGCGCCGGATTCAGCTCCTCCGCCGGTAGGTACCGGGTGCCGTTCCGTGCGTTCGTTTGAACGCGTTGGCGAAGGCGAACTCGGATGTGTAGCCCACTTGGGCGGCGATGGATCTCAAGGGTGCGTCCGAAGTCCGCAGCAGGCGCGCCGCCGTGGTCATCCGCCACCAGGTCAGGTAGCCGAGGGGCGGTTGACCGATCAGCAGGGCGAAGCGCCTGGCGAACGGAGCCCGGGAGAGCCCGGCTTCCGCCGCGAGTTTCGCCACTGTCCACGGCGAAGCCGGGTCTCGGTGGATGGCGTGGAGGGCGGCGGTGACCGGGGGGTCGTTGAGTGCGGCGGCCCATCCGGTGGTGTTGCCCAGGGAGGACTGTCCGTTGAACCAGATGCGCAGGATGTAGAGCAGCAGCGCGTCCAGCAGCGCGGGGACGGCTGCGTCCGTGCCCAGACGCGGGTTCTCCACCTCTGCGGCCAGTAGCTCCACGGCTGAGCTCAATTGCGGATGGCGGACCGCCTGTGTCGGCAAGTGGATCAGTTGCGGAAGGGTCAGCAACAGGGGGTGAGTGCGGGACGGGTCGAGCTGGTAGGCCCCGCAGAGCACCACGGTGACCGGGCCGTCGTCTCCGCTCCGGTCGACGCTGTCGGAGGCGTAGGTGCCGGACAGCTGGTGGTCGTCGGGGCCGCAGGCAGGGGCCGTCACTGGGGTTTCGGGGCTGTCGGCCAGGGTGTGCCCGCTGCCGTGGGGAAGGAACACCACGTCGCCCGCGCCCAGCTGGACGGGCTGCGCCTCCGGAGGCAGCAGCCAGCAGGAACCCTGCAGGACCACCTGGAAGCCCGCCGACCCTGGGACGGAGGCGAACTCCTGTCTCCACGGGGCATGCCACCGCACGTGCGCCGACCGGGAGCGGCCGGTGCGCGTCACCGCGACCACGTCGCTGAGTACATCCATGCGCTGAGCGTACGTGTGCGAGACGTACGCGCATGAACTGGGCGCTCTGACGCATGGATCGTCTCCGCGTGCGTTCGTAGATTCGCGGTATGACGATGATGAAGACCGCGCGTATCCATGAATTCGGCGATGCTTCCGTGATCCGTTACGACGCAGTTCCGCGCCCTCGACCCGCCTTCGGTGAAGTGCTCATCCGTGTCGCCGCGACCTCGTTCAATCCCACCGAGGCCGCGTTGCGCGCCGGAATGCTGCAGGCGTTCCTCCCTGTGGACCTGCCCTACACACTCGGGTGGGACGTCGCCGGCACCGTGGCCGAGATCGGCGCGGGGGCGCAGGGGTTCGCCGTCGGCGACCGGGTCATCGGGTGGCTCGACAGCGGTGGGGCCGCCGAATACGTACGGGCGCCCGTCGCCGTGCTGGTCGCGGTACCGGACGCTGTCCCTCTCGCGAACGCTGCGGCTCTTCCCTTGGCCGGCCTGACGGCATGGCAGGCGGTCTTCGAGCATGGGAAGGTAGCCGCTGGCCAGCGGGTGCTGGTCAACGGTGCAGGCGGCGGCATCGGCGGCTTCGTCACGCAGCTCGCGAAGTATGCCGGAGCCGAGGTGATCGCCACGGCCGGTGCTCGAAGCGCCGAGGCGGTCCGGAGGCAGGGTGCGGACCGAGTGATCGACTACACCGCAGGGCCGGTGGGCGCCTCGCTCGACGGCCCGGTGGACACTCTGCTCAATCTGGTCCCGCTGAGCCCGCCGGACGCCGCAGCTTTGGCGCCTCTGGTGCGGCCGGGCGGGCGTATCGTCTCGATCGCGACCCCGGTCGAGTCACCTGCTGATGCCGGGGTGACTGCGATGCACATGGTCGCCCGAAACGATGTAGCGCGTCTGGCGGCGCTTGTGGAACTCGTCGAGGCGGGCGCGGTCGCCATCGACATCAGCGAGTCACGCCCGCTGACCGACCTCGCAGACGTTCACCGCCTCAGTGAGGCCGGCCGGACCCGAGGCAAGGTCATCATCATTCCTTGAGGCTGGGCGGCCGAACGCTCTCTTCAGCTCCCGCGCACCCTTCCCGGTGGGCACGTTCCCGTGTACCTGGCTGAGCATGTTGGCGGGTACGCCGACAGAGGGGCTCGCAGGATTGTCAGCAGGGGACCGCTGCCGGTCAGTTCGCCGCTGCGTCCTTAGATAGGACTTTACCGGTTAACCATCACCATATTGCCCAGCCGTGGCCGCATGCGTTTCCGTGAACTGCCAGCGGTACCCCCCCGCTTTCCTGGACGACGGTTGGCATCTGAGTGCCACGCGGGCCGGTCCCGGAGGACCGGCCCGCGTGGGTCAGAGGGACACGGTCAGGAGGCCTTCTTCAGCGTGAAGTTGCCGGTCGTCGTCTCACCCTTCTTGATCTTCACACTGGTGGTGATCGACTGGTAGCCGTCCTTGAACGCGGTCACGGTGAGCGGGTTGTTGCGGCTGTCCAGCCACAGGGCGAAGGTGCCGTCCTTGGCCGTCCGCACCGTGTAGCTCGCCGCCGAGCCGTTGATCTGGACCGTGGCCCCGGCGAGCGGCACGGTGCCGCCCTTGCCGTCGGCGCCCAGCACGGTGCCGGCGTACTTGCCCCAGCTGGCCGGCGGGTTGACGTGCATGGTCACGTCGATCTCGGGGCTCTGGTACGGAGTGTCGGTCCGGGCGGTCAGCGCGGCGGTGTAGTCGCCGGGCTGGGTGATCTCGGGGACCGAAGCGTTCAGGGTGACCGTGACCGTGGTACTCGCCCCGGGCTGGAGCGTCACCTTCTGCTGGGAGGTGGACAGCCAGCTGACGTCCCAGGAGCCCACCTGGTCGTAGCCGGGCAGCACCTCGACGATGACCACCGGCGTCACGCTGCCGCCGGGGCTGCCGCCGACCTTGTAGAAGCCGGCGGCGCCGCCGGCACGGTAGACGCCGAGGTTGGCGTTGGGCAGGGCGGTCCAGCTGCCGGTGCGCGGGTCGAAGGCGAAGCCCTGGTTGGTGACGCCCTGTGCGGTGACGCCGCCGGAGGTCAGCAGCAGGCCGTTGGCCGAGCTGTACGCCGAGCCCCACAGGTCGATGGGCAGGTCGGCGATGGCAGACCAGCTGTCGTACGCCGGGTCGTAGACGTAAGCATGCTTCACAGAGGCGGTGTCGGTCACGCCGCCGGCGCAGTAGAGCTTGACGCCGATGCCGCCGCACGCCGCCCAGGAGACCGGCTCCGGGTAGGGCGCGATCTGCGACCAGCTGTCGGACGTGGGGTCGTAGACGGTGACGTCCTTGGTGCCGCAGGAACTGGTGGCGCAGCCGCCGACGACGTACAGCTTGCCGTCGAGCACCGCGCTGCCCGAACCGGCGTACGGCTTGGGCGAGGGGGCCTTGGTGGTCCAGGCGTTCGAGGCCGGGTCATAGACTTCGAGCTTGGCGTCGGGGCTGCCGGAGACGCCCCAGCCGCCGACCGCGTACAGCTTGCCGCCGATGAAGCCGTGGGCCGGGGCCCTGCGCGTGTCGGCCGCGGAGGCCAGCTGGGACCAGGAGCCGGTGCCGGGGTCGTAGGCGTACAGCGCGTTGGTGTCCTCGCTACCGGTGTAGCCGAAGGCGGAGTAGAGCTTGCCGCCACCGGCGTCCACCGCGTTGTCCTGCAGGCCGGTCGGCAGGGTGGCCGCCAGCTGCCAGGCATCGCCACCCGCGTTGGCGGTCGCCGCGCTCGCCCGGGCCTGCGTCCCGGTGCCCTTGTCGGCCTTGGTGGCCAGTGGCGAGAAGGTGCCCTTCACCAGGTTGAGCGGCGCACCTCCGGCGGCCTGCATGTGGAAACCGCCCGACTGCTCGCCCAGGGTGAGGGTGGCGGGTGCCCCGCCGGTGTTCTTCACCGTCAGGTCCTGCGTGGTCTGCTTGCCCCAGTCAAGGGTCTTGTTGACGGATCCTGGGGTGATGGTGAGCCGGCCTGCCTTGAGGGCGAACGCGGCCTGGGTGGTGCTGTCCGGGGCGACGTTCACCGTCTTGGCCAGGTCGGAGTAGTAGGGCCTGGAGGCGGTGAAGGCGTGGTCGCCGGTCTTGGTGGTGAACATCCAGTAGAAGCCGTCGCCGAGCGCCGGGTCGTCCGGGGTGGCGGCCGTGATGGCCTTCTCCTGCGGGGCGTCGCCGTTGACCACGGTGGCGCCGACGATGGCCTCACCGGTGTTGCCGTCGGTCACGGTACCGGCGACCAGGCCGCCGGGGACAGGCTCGTAGGTGCGCTGACCGACAAACACGTTATCGAGCGCCCACCAGTAGCCCGAGCCCGTGAAGTGGAACCGCAGCTGCACACCGGACTTCCCGGCGTAGGCGGTCAGCGGGACCTCGACGTGGCTCGGGCCGGTCAGGGTGGCGGTGCGCTTCCAGACGTTGGTCCAGGTGGCACCGCCGTCGGTGGTGACGTCGATGTCGGCGGTCAGGCCTTGGCCGAATGTCAGGAATTGGGTGTCGAAGGCGACCTTGGGGTCGGCGTAGCCGGTCAGGTCGAAGACCGGCGACAGCAGCGAGCTGTCCTGCTTCTTGCCGCTGCCGTAGTAATAGCTGTCGACTACGGCGAATCCGCCGGAGCCGCCGGTCCTGTTGCCCCGCTTGCCCGGGTCGCCGAACTCCCAGCCGCCGGTGGTGCCATCGGCGTTGACGACGCTCCAGCCCTCGGGAGCGGACGTGGTGGAGTCGAAGGGCTCGGTCGGGCCGGTCAGCTTGACCGCGTAGCCGGGGGCCCTGGCCGCCTTTGCGTCCACCGGGACGGCGACGTCCACGGTCTGCGCCGAGCCGCCGACGGTCACCTGCTTGGTGACGGGCTGGTAGCCGGGGTACTGGGCGTCGATGTGCAGGGTGTAGGTGCTGTCCTGCGGCAGCTCGATACTGTACGCGCCGGTGTACGGGTCGGTGTGCAGCGGTGCGCCTGGCACACCGTCGACGGTGATCTTGGCGTACAGTGGCCAGCCGTGGCCGGAGCCGTCGGTCACCTTGCCGGTGACGGTCCGGCTGGGCACCACGGCCAGGGCGAAGTCGGCGTTCAGGGTGCCGCCGTCGAGGACGGTGACCCCGGTGGTTTTCTTGGTCGCGTAGCCGTAGGCGGAGGCGGTGACGTCATAGGTGCCGGGCGGCACGACCAGGCTGTAGTGGCCCTTGGCGTCGGTGGTCGCGCGGTAGTCGCCGGCGGCGATGGAGACGCCGGACAGGGCCGCGCCGGAGGTGTCGGTGACGGTTCCGGAGACCTTGCCGTGCGGGCCGCTGCGGAACGCTGCGGTGCCGTTGGGCGTGCCCAGGCCGGTCGGGCCGTCGTACCCGGGACCGGCGGTGCAGAAGTAGCCCGGGTTGCAGCTGCCGTTGGCGCCCGTCGTCACGTCGTTGAGCGCCGACGGGTTCTGGGAGTTCTGGTAGGGGTACGAGTTGGGGTAGCTGCCCGTGACGGGGGTGCCTGCGGTCGCGTACACGCCCGCGATGATCGGCGCCGAGGCGCTGGTGCCGCCGTAGACGGCCCAGCCGGAGCCGCCGTAGGTGTGGTACACCGCGACCCCGGTGGCCGGGTCGGCGACCGCGGCCACATCAGCGACGGACCGCTTGCGGCAGCCGGTGTCGGTCTGGAAGGCCGGCTTGGGCTCGTACAGCGAGCAGCCCGAGCCCGTGCCGCCTGAAACGTTGTTCCACACCGACTCGGACCAGCCGCGGCTGGTGGCGGTGTCCCGCTTCAGGGCGGTGCCGCCGATCGCGGTCACATACTGCGAGGCCGCCGGGTAGGAGACGCCATAGCCACTGTCGCCGGAGGAGGCCACCACGGCGACACCCGGGTGGTTGTAGTGGGCGTCCAGCAGGAGCTCGGACGAGTCCTCGCCACTGCCCGGCGTGCTGGTGTAGTTGGTGCCGTAGGAGTTGGACACGTACTTGGCGCCCATGGCAACGGCCTGGTCGACGGCCGCACCCATGTCCGCGAAGCCGGCGCTGTCGGCCTCGACGAGAAGGATGTGGGCATTGGGGGCGGCCGCGGAGACCATGTCAAGGTCCAGCGATATCTCGCCCGCCCAGCCTGCGTTCGGGGCCGGGTAGTTGGTGCCCCCACGCTGGTCGACCTTCTGGAAACAGCCGTTGTCGGTGGTGCACGGGGACAGGCCGTACTGCTGGCGGTAGACAGCCAGGTCCGCCTCGGCGTTCGGATTGTCGTAGGCGTCGACGATGGCTATCGTCTGGCCCGCGCCACCGTCCGCCGGCAGGTTGTAGGCGCTCTGCAGATCAGCGGGGCCGAAGCCGCTCGGTGCGGCGGCCGCCAACTGGACGCCCTTGACGCCCTTGATGTCGGTACGACGCAGGGCGAAGCAGCTGAACTCGCCCTTCTTGGGCGTGCTGCAGACCTGCTCCACCCCAGGACCGGCCGCTGATGCGGAGGTGCCCGAAGCCGCGGCCGCGCTGTCCGTGGCGGCCTGGGCGGCGGGAAAGCCCGCCCCCATGACGGCCACGGCCACCGCGGTCAGTACGGCCAACCGCGCGGATATCCTCCGCGCGACTGGTCTCGATTGCCTCAAAGTGGGCAACGTGTGACTCCCATGTAGAGCTGGGGTCGACCCGTGCACTGGTTCCCGGTCGACAGCGGATGGCATTCATCCGCCGGTCCACCATTGGCGCGGCAACCCGCCACCGCAGCAAGAAGCAACGCGTGGCGGATGCATGGCATGGCGGCAATCCGCCATGCACCGAACAAGACTTTTCCGATGAACCATCACCACATTGCCCAGCAGCGTCCGGATGCGTATCCGTGAGCTGCGCCATGAGGACCGGCTGCACACTCCGCTGTCCTCGGCGCAGGGCGCACAGCGTTGTTGTCGGTGGCGGCGGTGCTCAGCGGCCGGGTTCCAATCCTGAATCAACCGTCAGGTACTTCGACCACGGCTCGCAGCGGGACGGCAGAAGGCGTCGGCGGCCAGCCTGAGAAGGAGCTCCCGGAACTGCCGGAGCGGCGGGCCTCCTGTTGCTCGGTGATTCGACACCAACGAGCTGTTCAGGAGGCCCTGCTCGTATGCGCCCAGCGCCCCGCGACCACCCAATCGAGACTCCCGTTCGACGGACACCGCTCAAGATCGGAACGACAACAGCTACTTAGCTTGGGGGTTTATCGCCAATCTCGTCAGCGGGATCGGCCACACGGTAGCGGCCCATGCTCCTGGAGATCAGAACGGCGCCCAGAGGGGTCATGCCATAGAGCACGGGGAAGTCTTTGCCGAATCTGGTGATGAGGAAGGCCAGCCCTGCGAGGGCGATGATCAGGACAGGGACGCCTGATGACGTGGCTGCAAACGATTCCCAGTCGGCGCCATCCCCGCGCTTCGGTGAGCCGTGTCCAGTCTGACGGTGACATGACGTCAGCGTAGTCGTGCAGCACTCGGCGATGCAGCTGTGTGTTCGTGAGGGCCGAGGCTCGGGGGCGAAGGTGTGAGTCCTTGCCCCCGGCCGGCAGGTTCTCAGGCCGCCGCCGCCTTGCGCTTGGCGGTGGTGCTGGCGAGGCGGAAGGACTGGGTGCCGGTCTCGATGATGTGGGCTTCGAAGGTGAGCCGGTCGACGATGGCCTGGCAGAGTCGCTTGTCCGTGAAGGTCTGGTCCCACTCGGTGAACGGCCTGTTCGACGCGACGGCGATCGCGTGCCGTTCCTCGCGCTCGGTGAAGATCTGGAATAGCAGCTCGGCGCCGTGCCGGTCGAGCTTGACGTAGCCGAGCTCGTCCAGGCAGAGAAGGTCCACCCGGCCGTACTTCTTGATCGTGCGGCCCAGCTGCTTGTCGCTCGCGGCTTCGGCCAGCTCATTCACCAGGTTCGCCGCGGTGGTGTAACGGACGCGCCCGCCGGCCTCAGCGATCGCGGTGCCTAGCCCGATCAGCAGGTGCGACTTGCCAGTGCCGGAGTCACCGATCAGGCAGAGCGGGTTGCCGGCCTGGACCCAGGCGGGCTGCATGAGGGTGTTGATCACCTCCTGCGGAATGTTCGGGTTCTTCGAGAAGTCGAAGTCCTCGATCCGCTTCGGGCGGGGGAAGTTGGCTTCCTTGACCCGGCGGACCTTGCGGCGGGCGTCACGGTCCTCGCACTCGCTCTCCAGCAGGTCGGCCAGGAAGTCCGCGTAGGACGCCTGCTCGCGCAGGGCCTGGGAGGCGAACTCGTCCCAGCGTGAACGGACCCCGGACAGGCCCAGGGTCCGGCAGGCCGCGTCGATCGTGTCCGAGGGGTTCGGCCCGCGCTGAGCAGGCAGGCCGAAGGAACCCCACCGCCCCGAGGTCGCAGGGGCAGGGGTGGTGCTCTGCGTCATGCTGAGCCTTTCGGTTGGATAGAGAGCAACTGGCCGTAGGCGGCCAGCGATGGTTCAGGCCGGGAGTCCGGCGGCAGGACAGGCCGCCGCTGCGGCAGCGAGATGACCTGCGCGGAATCCGGTTCCGGCTCCGCCGTGTCGGGCTCCGCCGTCACCGTCACCACGGCGGCGTGCGGGGCGATGACCACCGGCGGCGGACCCCCCGCTGCGGCAACCGCCTTGCGGGCCTCGATGGCCACCAGGTCCGGCGAGACCGAACCGGCCTCCAGGACCGCTTTCATGCCCGCGACGACCGCCTCGTCGGGCAGCCGCCGATGCAGCAGCAGGACCTCGATCAGGGCCCTGGTCCCCGCCGAGCGTCCCCGCGACTCGACGGCCGCCGCCCAGAACGCGTCGTGCGTCGCGGTGAACTGCCCGCTCTCGCGGGCCGCGGCGAGCCCGGTGGAGTGCTCCAGGGCGCCGGGCTTGTGCCGCAGGATCTCCAGGTAGTGGTCCAGCAGGTCGCGGAAGCCGTAGCGGCCCGCCAGACGCGGATGACGGACCACCAGCTCGTTGCGCTCGAAGACCCAGACCTCGTCCGCCCGCAACGAGACACGGACGTTTGTCCCGATGAAGCGAGCCGGGACGGAGTACTTGTTCTGCCGGACCGTGATCCGGGAGGTCTTGTCGACCTTCGGCGTCAGCGTCAGCCCGATGTCGAAGTCCTCGAACGGCAACGGGGCCAGCAATGGGGCCTCATAGTCGAAGTCGAAGCCCACCGAGGTGGGCCGGTTGTCGATGTGCCGGACGTCCTCGTCGATCTCGATCCGCTCGATCTTCTCGTTCAGCTCGGCGAGCGTGTCGACCTCGGGGACCGGGACCAGGTGCGACCGGCGGAACCGCCCGCCCTCGTGCTCGACGCCGCCCTTCTCATGGGCGCCCTCGACGCCGGGACGGCAGTAGAAGGCGTCGAATCCGTAGTGCGACCGGAAGGCCACCCACCTCTGCGACTCCACCCGCGACCGGCCGAAGCAGACCTGCGAGACCGCCGGCTTGAGGTTGTCGTAACGGATGTGCCGGGTCGGGACACCTCTAATATGCGGGTCTTGGTGTCAAGAGATGGCTTGCGTGGGCAGCCTGACGGCTCGTTGTCAGAGGCCCCGGGGATACTGGCGTCATGACGCCGTTCCCCTCCACCGCAGCCGGCTCGGCCGAGCCTTCCCGCACCTGGGTCGAGTCGATGGGCGGCCCGCTGATCGCAGTGCCGGTTTCCGCGCTGACCCAGTGGCATGGTTGCACCCAGTCGGGGATGGTCGTCGGCAGCGGTGACGTTCTGGACGACTACGACCGCGCCTGCGAGGTGGAGGGTCTGGCCGGCGTGATCGCCGTCGGCGAGGAGGGCGCCCAGGGACTTGTCCTGGCGGACGAGCCGGCCAGCAGCTTCTATCTGCCGGAGCACCAGGCCTTCGTTCGCTGGCTGGGCGCCAACAGCGAGGCCGACCTGATCGCCGCGGCCCGGGCCGTGCTCGCCGACTCCACCACCATGTGGGAGGAGTACGGCATTTGGGAGACGGACGGCCCAGCGGTTCTCATGGACTCCGTGACCGCCGGAGCCGAGCTCAGCGTCGAGTACCCGAACGGCGGAGGCATGCCGGAGCAGGCCCCCGTCGCCCTGCCGCCCGGCAGCTGGATGGTCCGCGCCGTCCATGCCTCACCCATCGAGGACACCTCGGTGGGCGTGATCCGACTTCTGCCTCAGCCATCGAGCTGAGCGAGATCAGCCCTCGGCAGGAGGAGGTCAGGACGCTTCCCCGTCGAGTCGGCTGAGGAGTCCGTCGAAGATCTGCTCGCGGGCGACCTGTCCCTTGGCCGCCGCGTCGTCTCGCTGGCGTTTGAGGGTGGGCCGGAACTCGATCGTGGTGACGAAGAACGTGCAGGACTCGCAGATCGATTCGAAGTGGCAGTCCATCTCGACGGGGCGAGCGCAGTAGCCGTTGCCGAGCATCCGGCGGTGCATCTCCCGCCGGAGCTTGGCCATCTCCGTTCCCTCGGCGTCGGCGGGCAGCTGGCGCGGGGCGTCGTAGAGGGCCTCGACCTTCTCCGAGACGGCGAAGTACTCGTCGGCGACGGTCCGGTCCGCGATCCGGGCGTAAACACGTGTCATGGACAACGAGCGGTGTCCGAGGAGTGCGGCGATGGCTTCCAGGGACATGCCCCGGTTGATCGCCTGGGTGGCCAGAGTATGGCGGAGCTGGTGCGGGGTGACCCTGCCCAGCCCTGCCCTCTCGGCCGCCTTGCGGACCGCGGCCTCGATGCGGGAGGCGTTGACCGGGCGGCCGTGGTCGGTGAACAGCAGGTTCGAGCGCAGGCCCTCGGGCCGGTGCAGCAGCCAGTCGTCCAGCAGCGTCTTCAACTGCGGGTGCAGGGGAACGTAGCGGTCGGTGTGCATCTTGCCGACCGGGACACGGAGCCAGTAGGCGGACCCGATCTGCACCACCGCGTCAATGGTCAGGCCGAGCATCTCGCTGCGGCGCATCCCGGTGCGGGCGAGGATCTCGATGCCCAGCCGGGCGAACGGATCGGGATCCTGGCGGGCGGCGGCCAGCAGCTTGGCGGCAGCGGCGTCGTCGAGGAAGCGGGGCAGCGGCTCGTCCGCGATCGGGAAGTCGCTGTCGAACACCAGCTGGCGGGGTGGCCGGTCGGCGGCGTCCCACTCGTCCAGGCGGCGGAAGAAGCCGCGCAGTTTGCTGAGGCGGTCGCGGACGGTGTGCCGGTGCAGCGGTCCGCCGCGGGCGGCCGGCCGTTCCAGCAGCCACTGCCGATAGTGCTCGACGTGCCTTCGCCTGAGCTCGGCGACGCGGGTCACGGTGGTGTCTTGGGTGGCGACCAGCAGGGCGAACTCCCGCAGTGTCAGCTCGGCGTTCTTCACGGTGCCCGGCCGCACGGTTCCGGCGATCTGCTGCAGATAGTGGTGCATGGTGTCGGTCATCCCGGGCGGGACGCGGGCCCACTCTCGGGCCCGCATGTCGGCGCGGTCCGGGGACCGTCGCCTTGGGAGCTGATCACTCAACTCGCAGTGGAACAGGGTCGCTTCCAGGTTGAACAGGGCGGTCGACAGCGCCTTGACGCCGCGGTTGGGGATGCGGCGGGCGGCCTCCAGCAGTAGGCGGCGACCCTCGTCCCAGTCGCTCTGCTGCAGCTCTTCCGGCTGCTTGCCGAACAGCGCGATGAAGTGGGCGAGCAGGTTGAACTGGGTCATGGCGACCGTGTCGCGGAAACCGAGCGCGCGGGCGGTCTCCATGAACCGCAGATGCAGTTCCGGTTCCGTGCGGGCGAGGACGATGCCCAGTCGCGGGCGCCGGGCGACCAGGTAGTCCGCTCCGGGCTGCAGGCGTCCGGTCACCGAGAGCCAGCTGATGAACCGGTGGGTCTCGTGGTTGAAGGCGAGCTGGCGTTCCAGCGGCAGGCGGCAGAAGTCGGCCAGGTCAGGGACTTGGGCGAGCAGTGCCCGAGCTCCCCAGCGGACCTTGTGATCAGTGCCCATGCCCTGCGCAGCCCGGTGGGCGAGGTAGCACTCGACGAGGTCCGGGTTCACGATCGGCAGGGCAGCGGCGCGGGCTCGGCGCATCAGGACTCCGCCCGGTCGGCGTCGATGGCGGCGCTTGCCTCCAGGTACTGCTCGACGAGCCAGCTGTTCGCCAGGTGGATGTAGACGCGGGTCGACTCGATGGAACGGTGGCCGGCCTGAGCCTGTACCGCCTCCAGGGCCATGCCCGCCTCCCGCAGCCGGGTCAGGCATGTGTGGCGGAGCTGGTGGCAGGTCAACTTCGGCAGTCCGGTGCGCTTCCGGACGCCGTCGAGGATCTCGTCCAGGCCGTCGGCGGAGAGCCGCCGGCCACGGGTCGGCCCGCGCAACACCACGAACAGCCGGTCGTGCCCGACCGGCGGACGCTCGCGGTCCAGGTAGTCGCCGACCGCGCTGAAGAACTGTGCAGAGATGGGTATCAGGCGCTGGTGGCCGCCCTTGCCCTCGCTGATGAAGACCCGACGCTCACCCGGTGAGAGGTCACCCAGGCGCAGACCGAGGACTTCGCAGCGGCGCAGTCCGCCCAGCAACATGGCCAGGACCATGGCCCGGTCCCGTGCGGTGTTCAGCGCACCGAGGACCAATTCGACCTCGTTCGGTCCGAGGACGCGCGGGAGGGTTCGGGGCGTGCGCAGGAGCGGTGCCCCGCGATTGCCGCTGCGGCGGCGGTTGGCCAGCCCCGTCGGCACCGGGTTGCGATCAATGGCCAGGTCGTCGCGGGTCATGAGGTAGCCGAACAGCCCGGAGATGCTGGCAAGTCGGCGCTTGATGGTCCGGGCCGAGAGTCCTGCTTCACCGTCTTCGAGCCGGACGACCTTCGGTCCTCGCCTCGGCTTCTTCTGCGCGGTGATGAACGCGAAGATGTCCGCGGTGACGACGTCGGTCGGCTCCTTGGGCACCACTGAGAAGAAGACCTTCAGGTCGTAGGCGGTGGCCAGCAGGGTGTTCGGCCGGCAGCGGGCGGCCACGAACTCCAGGTAGTCGTCGACCAGGGCGTGCCCGAGTGATGCCGTGGGGTTCCCTGCGGCATCGACGCGTCGTACCAACTGCGGCTGCCAGGCCATCCGAGCTCCTCGACGGGAGCGACCATCCTGACCGGGAACACGAGATCGCGGAAGAGTTGTCACCCACATAACCGCCCAGGATCCGGAAGGCGTCCACGTGCCCCTGCATGAAGGCTTCCTGCCCGGACGTGGAGAACACCCGGTGGACCGCCTTGCCCGAATATGACAGCCGCAGCGTGAACAGCTGGCAGGCCATCGGCTTGCCATCGACCCGTACCCAGACCTCGGCGAAGTCGACCTCGGCCTCCTCGCCGGGCCGGTGGAACTGCGGAACCATGCCCTCCGTCAGCATCCGGAAACGCTCAGCCTCCTCACGGATCTGCGGCCGGCGCACTCGCAGGTAGTCGTTGAGGGTGCTGTAGGCGACGGGGAATCCGTACTCGTCTCGCAGCCGGTCCATGATCCGTTTGTTGGTGTGGCGTTGCTTCGGCGGCGCGGTCAGATCCGCCCGCAGCATCTCGTCGATCCAGCCCTTGCCCTGGTCAAGAACCGACCGGCGCGTCTCGATGGGCTTCCGCGCAGGTGGCAATGCACTGTCCAAAGCCTGGCGCACCACCCGGCGGTGCACTCCGTAACGCCGAGCAAGAGTCCGGACCGAGGCGTCCTCCAGCCTTCGGTCACGACGAATCCGCTCGAACAACTCAACACGCTGCAAAACCCGGCCTCCTGACACGGCCAGCTGACAACCCGCACAGCGTGATCCCGGCCACGAACCCGGGTCAATCCGGCATTACTCCAAACGAGTGCATCCCGCCTCAATGACTCCTAGATGGGGCCAAAACAATCCGTTCTTCACCCGGGTCCAAAACAACCCGTTACCCCGGGGCCAAAAAAGGCCGTCCTAGACAGTGAGCCATACGTCGGGCTCGCCGTACGTGCTGCCACTGTCATGAGATGAGAGATCGGGGGTGTCGGTACTGTCACCGGGCGGTATACGTGAAGGTCGCGTACTGACACGAAAACGAGAGGTCGCAGCGATGTGAGAACGGAGTGGTCGTGATGCGTGAGGCGTACGACGGGTACCAGGCAGCGGGCCGGCTGAAGGTGCCGGTTGCGGCCTGGCGGTGGGCGGCGGCCTCGAACCTGGTCCCGGCCGCCAATGCCGCAGTGGGTCTGGGGTCGCGCGCGGTCGTCGAGGCCACAGATGCGGAGGCGATGCGGGCGGCGCTGCGGAGACCGACCGTTAGCCTGTCGGTATGTCAGAGCGTGTCATCCCGGGCCGTACGGGCGGCCTGATCACTCCTGGTGCCGCGGACGCTCTGTGGGCCGGCTTGACGGCCGGCAGCGCTGTGCCGACGGCTTCTGCGGCGTTCACCTGCTCTCCTGCCAATGCCCAGGCGGGCTACGTCCTACTCGGCGGCCGTGTGGTGGTGACGGTGAAGGTAAGCGGCGGCCAGTGGAGTGTTCCGGAGACTGAGGTGCGCCGGGCGGCAGCGGAACTGAACGCGGTTGAGATGGACCGCCAGGACCTGGTCCGCATCGGTCCGTTCCGTAGCGCGCAGAAGCAGAAGCAGAACGAGAAAACGCCGCTGCGATGGCGCCAGCGCATCACCCGGGAACTGCAGGAGCTGGGCGACCCCGAGCGGGCAGCACAACCTGAAGGCGGCCGGCCGCACCATCTGGCGGGGATCGACTGGCGGCGGATACTCGTGGAGGAAACCCGCGACCGGACGGCGCGGACATGGTGGCTGCCGCGCGCCGTGGTCAGACTGCTGGACGCGGCCGAGCACACCGAAACGCAGTGGCTGCAAGCCGCACGGACCCGCCAGGCAAGCGCAACCGCCACCGAGTCGCCCTCCCACCACTGGCAGGCCCGAGCCGCCGACGGCCGGCAGACGACGAGCCCCCACTGCCCAACCGCCCCACTGCGCCCGTACAACGAGGAACTGAAAGGCCACCTGTACTCGGTACTCAGCAGGAAACCCGGCACCTCCCGCAAGGTGGCTGGGTGGACTTGCGCCATCTGCCGCACCGCACCCGCCGCCGTACTCGACCACTGCCACGAACACGGCTACGTCCGCGCCCCCGTCTGCCACTCCTGCAACACACAAGAACGCCCCGACCACCTCTACAGCAACGACATCCGCGTGGCCAACCACTACACACGCCTCTTCCACACCCACACGGCCGACTGGCTCCACCACTGGCACCGCTGCCCCGGCTGCCGCACCCGCACCACCCTCCCACTGCCCCACCTCGCCGCATGGACCGCCCACATAGCCTGCCGATCACTGCGCCCGACCCACCGCGACCCCCGCGGCTCCCGCGCACGCAAACCCTGCGGCGCGCTGCGCGTGTCCTGGACGGGCAGCCAGAACACGCCCCGTTCCTGCCTGCTCACTGTCGCCGTCGACTTCTGCCCCTCCGGCGAGCACCGTGTCCTGGCGCGAGTCCCCTACCGCGAAGCCGCCGAGCGGTTTGGCACTTGGCTGGCCGAGACCGCCCCTGCCGTTGCCGCCGCGGCCGGACCCGACCGCCTGGATGGCCTCCCCACCCGGTTTCGGCCAGTCATCGCGGACACCAGCAGTGAGGGCCTGGCGCTGTTCTGAGCAAACAGCGGGCGCCTTCTAAAGCGTCTGGCCGCAGGTTCGAGTCCTGCCGGGAGCATTGCCTGCGATCTCTCGGGTTCGTGGCAGTGGTGTGAGAGACAGTGGGCCTTGGTGTTCCCGGCCATGGCCACGCGCTCCAGAGCCTGGATCCAGATGGTCCGCCAAGCCCCGCCGGCCGTCCTGGCAGACGCCCTTGGCATGGACCCTCAGACGGCGATGGGCTATGCCGAGCGAGCCGGAACGGACTACCTGGGCTACGCAGCCCTGCGAAGTCCTCGGGGACCCGAAAACGCTTGAGGCGAGCGCCTGAAGATCAGGTCGTGGCCCAGACTTCAGCACGCCAGCCTGGCAGTTCCTTGTCCAGCCACTCCTCGACGGTCCTCCGCCAAGGATCCGAGGGATCGCTGTCGGCGACATCGGCCCAGGCGTCCTCCGCCATATCGGGGTCGATGAACAGGCTGTCGAGGTAGGCGTCGAAGTCGTCAGCGACCTTCGTGAAGACATGGCTGCCCAAATACCCCGGCCAGGCGATGGCATGGACGAACGCATGGAGCTGGCCACGAGTGGCCGGGTTCAGGTCCAGGAAGAGGGTGTCGCTTCCGCCGTTGCGGGCGATGGGCAGCAGGCCGGTCAGGGGCACGTTCTCAGCGAGCCACCCGTCGCGACTGCGCCGATACTCGCCCAAGAGAGTTCCCCAGCCGTACTCACTGGCGTCGTCACGGCCCAACTGGTAGAGGCCGTCGAAGCCCTGGACCGGTTCTGGTTCACAGGCAGGGAGGTGGACCGAGTAGTCCAGCTTCTCCCCGCCAGCGGCTTCCAGGAACGAGCGGTACGCGGGTGGCAGGGGCAGCCCGATCTCCCGTTCGAGCGCGACGCACTCGCCTGGGTCGAACGGCCTGAACGGACCGCCCACCAGGCGACCCCGATACCAACGCGAGAGCTCCTCGGACACGGACGGATTGTCGCACCCCGCTACGACAGCCCCCGAGGGCTACTCACCCCTCACCAACAGCCGTCCTTACCAACACATGGGCTGGCGCGGATTCGACGGCCTCCCGGCCCCGGGCGGTTCACCCCGGTCCCGGAGGGGGAGGGTGCAGGCGCCCGCCGGACGGACCGGCGGCAGGGGAGAGGGGCGAGGATGCCGGACAAGAGTGTGTGGGGCGACTACGCGGAGAGCAGGGCGGACTCGGCGGCCGGCCGGGAGGGCGAGGAGAAGCAGACCGACGCGATCGGGGAGGGCTTGGCGGCCGTCGCGTACGCGCTGCTGGACGTCGCCGCGGCGATCCGGGAGAGCACCGAAGCCCGCCAGTAGTAGGGGAGCGGCCCGGCGGCGGCAGCATCGGCCGGACGCAGGGCGCGCCGCCGGGCCGCTCCAGTCTCTCCCACGTCGTCCTCGGCTCGGCGGGGGTGTCCGCTTCGGGTGTGACGGTCCGGCCCATGAACTAACAAGGACCACCTGCCCCACCGCTCGATCCGCTCGCACCTCAGCGCCCCGGCCCTGGCAGGAGCTGTACGCCCGGCTGCTGGCCGGGCTGCTCCTGGACCTCCTCGTCGACTGCGGCGGGGACGGCTTCGACACCGGATCCCCTTGGGACATGGGCCTCGGCCTGCTCGCACTCGCGGCCGTGCACACCGGGCTGGTGCGGTGGCTCGCCGTGCTCACCCGCCGGGACCGGTGAGGCTCGACGGGTCCTCCTCGCGCGCGTACGCGTGCGCGCATATGTGCGACATCCCGCAAGTTCGAGATCGGCGTCGCCGACCCGGACCGGCGCCGCCAGCGCTACCCGGAGCCCGTAGGCCGCTGACAGGCACGGCGGAACTGCCGGAGACGACGACGCTCCCCTACGCAACAACCGTGGGGGAGCGGCGCGCCCACTACGGGTGAACGTCCCAACGGGCGGCCCCCCCAGGACTCGGCAGTCTGAAAGCACGGCCCGCCCGGCCCGGCGCCCGAAGTCTCCCAGTACCTGGCGTCGGTGGTCTGTCTCGTGCTCCCCGCACAGCCAATTCGCCCACACACATTCCGGGTACCGTTCCGGATCCGACGCATGCAGCCGCTGCGCGACCCTGGGCAGCCCCTTCGCGAAGGCGGAGGCCTCATGGTCCGGTGATGGAAGGTGATGGTGGTCTGCAGGTCATGGACCGCCATCGTTTCCAGCGGCGCGGCCTGCAGCGCCCCCATCCGCTCACCCCGCAGCTGCTCCTCGCGTTTTTCGTCGCCGGCGAGGCGGGCTGGGGTGACGACAGGGTCGGTCAGCCGCCGGCTCAGTGACCGTGGAGACCAACTTCGCACCGCGACCGGAGTTCGGCAGCCCGCGCCTGGTTGATTCACCGATCTGTCTGGCTGATGCGTGTGTTCTCCGCCTGGTGGATGGCTCGTGCGGTGTTGATCAGGCCGATGTGGCTGAAAGCCTGGGGGTAGTTTCCCAGTGCTTCGCCGGTTGCGGGGGAGACTTCCTCGGCGAGGAGGCCGACGTCGTTGGCGCAGGTGAGGGCAGATTCGAAAACTTTGCGGGCGCGGGTGGTTTCCCCAGTGAGCGCCAGGGCGTGGGCGAGCCAGAAGGTGCATAGGAGGAATGAGCCTTCTTCGGATGTGAAGTCATCGGTGAGGTAGCGGCGTACGTGCCCGCGTGCATCCGTGAGCTGGTCGGCGATCGCCGTCACGGTGGAGCGGACGCGGGGATCGTCGCCGGGCAGGAATCCCACGAGGGGAATCACGAGTGCTGATGCATCGAGTTCGCTGGAGCCGAACGACTGCGTGAAGGCGCCCAGGTGCGGGTTCCATCCTCGGGTTTCGATGGCCGTGCGGATCTCTTCACGCGTGTCTTGCCAGGCTGTGACGGTTGCAGGAGTCGCTCCGAGGGCGGGAGTGAGGCTGATGGCGCGGTCCAGCGCGACCCAGCACATGAGTTTCGAGTAGAGGAAGTGCCGACTGGGCCCGCGCACTTCCCAGATGCCCTGGTCGGGCTCGCTCCAGCGGTGGGCGGCGGTCTCGGTTGCTTGGCGGAGGAAGGTGCGGATGGGCGGATCGAACCACTCGCCGTGGGGCAGTGTCTGGTGCGCTGCGTCGAGCAGTTCCCCGTAAACATCGAGCTGGTGCTGGCGCCAGGCGTCGTTGCCGGAGCGCACCGGTGTGCTGCTGCGCCAGCCGCTCAGGTGTGGCAGGGTGCGTTCGCTCAGGTCCCTTTCGCCCCCGATCCCGTACATGACCTGGAGGTCCACGCCGCGTTGGAGCTGGGTCGCCGCGGCTCGTGCGAGGAAGCCGAAGTACGCGGCCTTTTCCTTCTTGCAGGCGGAGGTTGACAGCGCCTGGAGGGTGAAGCTGGCATCGCGTACCCAGGTGTAGCGGTAGTCCCAGTTGCGGTCGGCGCCGACGCATTCCGGCAGTGAGGTGGTGGGGGCGGCGACGATGGCTCCGGTGGGAGCGAAGGTGAGGGCTTGGAGTACGCGTCCGCTATGGGCGACCTGGTCTTGCCAGGGGCCTTGGTAGCCCTGGTGCGCTCGTGTCCACGAGCGCCATCCGTTGATGGTGTCGCTGAGGCGTCGGCGGATGCGGCCAGCACGCCAGGGGGCTGGTTCCTTGTCCCCCCAGGTGGAGGCGGACTGCAGTGCTAACCCGAGCCGCTGCCCGGCACGAAGGACGATGTGGCCATGCGCTGTCGATCCGTCGGTCGTCAACGGGAGCGGGGCGGAGAGCACCAGCCGGTGAGCGCCACCACTGGCGGTGAGGCCGCCACGCACAGCGGTGAGTACCGGGTGGATGAGGCCGAACTCCGGTCGCGGTGCGAAGTTGGTCTCCACGGTCACTGAGCCGGCGGTGCAGGTGACGTGACGCAGCATGATGCCGGGCGAGGATGCCCCGAGTGCGTGTCCTCGTTCCCGGTTTCCCATGGCAAGAGTGTCGAGCAGGACCATTGTTCCGGTCGGTGTGCGGAATGTGGTTTCCAGCGTCAGGGTCTGCGGCACGTAGCGGCGGCTGACCTCGCTCGGACCGCGCGGGCGGATCGACCAGTGGCCTGCATTCTCGTCGAGCAGACGGCCGAAGACGGAGGGGCTGTCGAATCGGGGGAGGCACAGCCAGTCCACCGACCCGTCCGTACCGACCAGCGCGGCTGAATGGCAGTCCGACAGCAGCGCGTAGTCACCAATCGGGCGCGTACTCATGGCTGGCTTGCAGCTTGGGCAGGGACCACGCGCTGCTGGGGGAGTGGTCCGATGCACATGCTCACGGGGCGGATTCCTTGCCCGGCCCGGCCTGGGGCCGGAGGGCAGGCTTTGACAGGTCCTGCAGGACGGCCTTCCGTTTCCCGCTCGCGGGGCGTCCCGCCCGCGGAGGTACTGCTCTGCCCGCTGCCGCTGTCCCCACGCCCTGCCGTCGGCGCGGGACCACCCGCTCTTTGAGGATTCCCAGGCGGCGCCTTCCGTTGCGGCTCCGTGGTCCCGCCCTGGACACGCCGGTCCGGGCCGTCAGAGCTCGGCGCAGCCGTGCCTTCCTGTGGAGGTTCGTCCTTGCCGTGCGAGTCACCCATGGAATTCCCTGTGCGTTCACGGAGCTAAAGACCATCAGCCAAAACGCACATTAGACATAAATGGGACGCGCTTATGTATTTCTTCGGATGATCGAGTGACGCGGCAGTGTGGGGCGCGGACGCACAACGCGAACGGTCGCATCCTTGCACCGTGACGGAACCGAAGATCCCTCCTGCGGCATCCGGGACGCAGGCGCGATCCGACCGCCCGGCTGAGGCGCCAGACACGCGGCGGGCCGCTGAGTAAGGACACTTACGGGCTGCCCCGCGATTGATGTTGGGTCGTGCTGGCCTGGAGGTTCGGCTGGTGGATGATTCAGCAGGCCGTGGTGCGGACGAGCACGAGCTCGGTGCTGGGCTTGCGCTGGGTGGCCCGCTGGGCAGCACGGTCGGAGACCAGGGCCGCGACAGCGCGGTGGGTTTCGCCGTAGGTCTCGCGCCGTCCGGTGAACCGCTGGAGAGGGCGCCACTGGCGGTGTTCGGCGTTGGCGTGCTCGACGCAAATCCGGCGGGAGGACTGGCGGCGTTTCGCTTCGCGCCAGCCGTACCGCTCGCTCAGCGGGGCGTCGTCATCGTCGAGGCCCTTGGGTTTCTTCGGCGGGGCCGAGACCTGGCCGGGGAACTCGTTGGCCAGGCCCCGGTATCCGTCGTCGACCTCGGCTTTCACGCCGGGATGTTGGTAAAACTGCTCGGCGATGCCCTCGGTGCGCAGGGCGGTCTGGTCGTGCATCCGGCCCGGCCGTTCGGCTCCCGACCACAGGGTCCGGCCCTGGTGGTCGCTGATCGTGGTGGTCTTGATGGTGTTCTGTTTCCGCTTGCCCGAGACGAACGCCCGTCGGCCGGGACGGTTCGCTTGCGGGCGGCGGACCTGGGTCTCCATCCCGTCGATCCGCAACGTCACCTGCTCGGCCTCCGCGTAGGCGAACACGTCCTCCAGCGTGCGCAGCCGTACTCCGGGGCGGTCAGGCACGGCGAACCCACGCTTGGCCAGCAGCGGACGGATCTCGCCGATCGCCCGGCCGACAGTGGAGGAGTCGACCTCATAGATGACGGCCAGGGCCTGGTGGGTCAGTCCGGTCCGCAGGTGGACAAGGGTCGCCAATACCCGGTCGGTGAAGACGAGTTCGTACTTCGGCCCGGCCCCGGCTTCCCGTCGACGCTTGGCCTGGCGCCGGTCATGCCGCCCGGACTCACAGCGCGCTTCCCAGCGTGGCGCGAGTTCTTCGATCAACTCGCCGAGATGTTGGCGCGAGACGCCGCAGAAGGCAGGATGGGCCATGGCCGCGCGGGCCTGCTTGATCTTCACACCTCAAGAACCCGCGCGGCCATCGTCACGTCACGGCACACCCCCGATCAATCGCGGGGCAGCCCGTTACGCTCCCGGTGCGCTATGCGCGCAGATGGGCCCGCGGCTGAAGGCGGCCGCGCTACGAGTAGGAGAGGACCACAAGGCATCGCGCCCAGCCCCTGGCACAACGGACTTTTTGCCGACGCCATCAACTCCGGCCGTGGCCCCCTGTTCCTGCGCCGCACGGACGGAGAGCTGATCCCGCTGGACGTCGAGCGATGGTGTGAGCCCGCCAACGAGGACGACATGACCGTCCTCCAACGTTGCGAGAAAGCAGTGTTCGACATCGGCTGCGGACCGGGACGAATGCTTACCGCCCTCAGGGAGCTGGGCCACACCGTGCTTGGCATCGACGTCAGCCCGGCAGCCATCAACCGAACACAAGGCAACGGCGGACCAGCCCTGCACTGTTCCGTCTTCGACCCCGTACCGGACGAAGGCCGATGGGGTACCGCGCTGCTCATGGACGGCAACATCGGCATCGGCGGCGCCCCTGCGAAACTCCTCGAACGCGTGGCAGAGATCGTCGAGCCTGAGGGCCTTCTCCTGGTAGAACTCTCCCCGCTCGACGTCGACCAGCGGTTCCTGGTCACGCTTGAGAGCCAGACCGGCGTGCACGGCCAGCACTTCCCGTGGGCCAAAATCGGCATCACCGCACTTCTGCGCGAAGCACGAACTGCGGGATGGAGACATGTTGAGCAGTGGGACGCGCACCGCCGCTCGTTCGTGGCCCTACGATCCACAGTTCAACCAAGGTGAGCCCCGAAGGGGGCGGCACTATTGGGGTGTGTACAGCGAGCAGACCGCCGCCTTCCACGCCGGCAAGCCCGTCCCAGCCCTGCCGGCGGCCGACGCCGACGAGGACCTGCTGGACCGCCACGAGGCCGCCGCCGAGCTGGGCATGTCCGCGGCCAGCTGGAACAAGTACAAGAGCGACCCGAAGCTGACCGAGCACGTCGTCCTGGTCCCGGCCGGCGACGGCGGCACCGAGCACTGGCCGCGCCGCGTCGTCCGTGAGTTCAAGGCATCCCGGCCCGGCCGCGGTGGCCGCGGCGGCCGCCGCACGGGCAGCGGCGACATGATCCTGCCCCGGATCGCCGAACTCCTCGACGACAACCCGGCGATCACGCTCACCGAAGCCGCCGACACCCTGAACTCAGCAACATCACTCTCCCGTGGAAGAAGGTGCTCTCGCGGCTGAGCTACAGGCACTTTCGAAACTCGCTGACAAAGCCAAGGGACGGTCCCTCGTCAGGATGCCGCACGTCGGGCCCCTCCCACCGGGGACATGGTGTGCAGCAGTTCCAGACGGCGCTGGACGGCTTCGACCGCCCCGGAGCGCCGGCCAGGAACGTGGCGCCGCAACGAGACCAGAGGCGGACCGAGTTCCCGGGCCCGCTGCGGGTCGCGAAGTTCCTGCCACTGGTGGTGGGCGCGGTCCACGGCGCCTTCTACGGCGGGGTCGTCCGGGGGTGTTGCCGGGCAAGGCGGGCGTCGGCGGCAGCCATCCACAACTCGCAGCTGCGCGCCGGGTCGTCGGCTATGCGAGCGAGGTCGGCCCGGACCTCCAGCCAGTGGGTGGCCTGCGCGGAGCCCGCGCCGTAGGTCCGCAGAGCCCACCCCTCCCACAAGGCTGCGAGTGACGCGTCGTCGGGGCCGGCCTGGGCGGCGGCCTGTTCGTGGAGCTGGGCGAGCGGCGGGTTGATGCCGCTGCGCCAGGTGGTGGCGAGGGCCTTCAGGTAGGCCGGTTCTGCGATTCGGCGGCGGGGCGGCGGCGGGGTGATCCGGCCGTATACGCGGATTCCATAGCCGCGGACGAGACCCTCGGCACGGAGCTGTTGCCAGGCGTCTGGGGTGGCGACCATATCGGTGACGACGGTAGTGGTGCCCGGTCGGCGCAGTTTGAGTTCGCTGGCCAGCCAGTGCCAGGGCAGTGCGGTGTAGCGCAGGGTGGTTGGCGTGGTCCGGGCGAGTGCGAGGTGGATCAGGCGTTGCTTGTGGTCGAGGTGGAGTTGTCCGGTTATGTAGAGGGAGAGTGGGCCGGGTGCGGCGGCCGCGGCGCGGATGCGGGTGAGGACGGTCTGCGGGTCGGTCGGGTCGGCGAGTTCAATGATGGTGGCCGCCGTCGTGCCGGTCAGGATGCTGGGCGGGACCGCCGCGAGCGTGGGCAGGACACTGGTTGCGTCGATGAGACAGCCCTTGCCGGCCGGGGCTGCCGCGATCAACAGCGCGGTCCCGGATGCCGTGTCCTCCCCGTTGATCACCACAACAGCACCGTAGCCGCTGCCCGGCTTGTGAATGTAACCAGCAGCCAACTCCTGTCCGGTGACGAGCGGGAGGTGGGCATCAACAACTTGCCGGGGAACGGGGGGCGGCCCTATTGGTGAAGCGGGTCGGGGGCGAGGGTGATGGTCATCCACGGCGCGGCGACTTGGCGGAAGCTGTGTCCGACAGGCTCGAGGCCGCTCTGCTCGGTGAGGCTGAAGATCGTCACCATGATCATTGCCGAGTCGTCTGCGACGGAGACGAGGTGGGTCCCACAGCGTGAGCAGAAGCCGCGGTGCAGGCTCGGCCAGGTCGCATACCAGGTCGGCTCGCCTCCGGGGCCGGTCCAGGTCAGCTCCTCCTTGCGGAACCCGACCCACGACATCGCTGGCGAGCCGGAGATGAGCGTGCAGTGCTCGCAGGAGCACAGTTCCCTGTCAAGTTCTTCTGTTCAACTCCAGCGGCGCCGTGCCCCAGTTGCTCCTGCTCCGCCTACGGCAGGGGGTTCCAGGTGCCGTCGAGCGGGACGCCGGCGGCTGCGGCGATCCGGTCGCGTGATGCGAGCAGGCGGGTCCTGAGCGCCGGCAGGTCGACGTCTACCAGTACGCCGTCGCGCTTGACCATGCGGCCTGCGACGAGGACGGCGTCGACGAGGCCGGGGTGGCCGGCGCTGACGATGGTGCCTGCCGGGTCGGTGACCGGGAAGACGGTCAGGTCGTCGGTGCGCAAGAGGATGATGTCGGCGTCCTTGCCGGGGGTGATGCTGCCGGTGCGGGCGTCGAGGCCACATGATTGGGCAGCGTCGATGGTGGCGAAGTCCAGCAGTTCGCGGGAGCGCAGGCTGCCGTCCAGGCCGCGCTGTACGGCGAAGGCGGTGCGCATGGTGGAGAACATGTCGCCGCCGACCGAGGGGACGTCGTCGATCGACAGGGTCGGGCGCAGGCCGGCGGCGAGTGCGCGGCCAGTCATCGGCGATCCGAAGCCCATCTTCAGCTCGACGTCCGGGCTGATTGAGAGCGAGGCGCCGGCGTCGGCGAGCGTCCGCAGTTCTTCGTCGCTGATCCCGTTGGCGTGCACGGCCGTGGTGGTTGCCTGCAGCAGGCCGTGTTCGCGCAATGTGGTGATCGTGCCGCCGGCTTCGATGTGCAGGCTGGTGCGCAGGCCGAGTTCGTCCGCCAGCTTCAGCTCCCGAGCGACGGTGTCGATGCTGGTGGCCTCGGGGCCACGCAGCCCGAGTGCCATGGTGACCAGGCCGTCTTCGGTGAGGCCGGAGCGGACGCGGCGGATGTCGTCGTCGACGGGGTCGGGGCTGCCCCATCCGGCACCGAGGCAGAAGATGGAGCGTCCCGGCGTGTCGCGCAGTGCGGCGATGGCGGCGTCTTCGTGCTCGTGCCCCTGCGCGACGTGGTACCAGTCCAGCATCGTGGTCACGCCGGAGTGCAGGGCCTCCAGCCGGCCGAGCAGGGTGCCCGCGTAGACGTCCTCGGGTGTGTAGTGGGGCTTGAGGGTGCCGTGCATGGCGGCGGCCCACTGGGGGAAGGTCCAGTCGGCGCCGATGCCGCGGAACGCGGTCTGCCAGGCGTGGCGGTGGTTGTCGACGAAGCCGGGCATGACGATCCGGTCGCTCGCGTCGATCACTTCGGCGTCCGGGGCGTCGATGCGCTCGGCCACGGCTGAGATGACGCCGTCTTCGATGAGTACGTCACCGCGGCCGAGGTCGCCGACGGACGGGTCCATGCTGACCACGGTGCCGCCGGAAAGCAGGATCTTCATGGGGGCTCCTTCACTTCGGGGTGGTTCACGGGCTCGTTGCGGTGGGGGTGGGTGGGCAGGGGCGTGTGCGCTGCATCGCACGACAGCCGTTCAGGCGGTTGCGGCTTGGGCAAGTACGGCGTCGGCCGCGGCGAGTGCGTCGGCGACCAGGTCGGCGGTGTCCTCCGTGCCGGCCGCCAGCCGCACCAGGCCCGGTGGCACGGCTTCGGTGAGTTGGTCGTCGCTGAGCATTCCGGCCCACATGGACGCCGGGTGCACGGCGAGTGATTCCACGCCGCCGAGGCTGGCGGAGCGGCGGGGGTAGCGCAGGTGTCCCAGGAAGGCGTCGGCCATGTCGAATCCGCCGGTGAATTCGACGCTGAGCACTCCGCCGAATCCGTTCATTTGGTCGGCGGCGAGCTTGTGCTGCGGGTGGGTTGCCAGGCCGGGGTAGTGCACCTTCGTCACGGCCGGGTGCTTGCTCAGTGCCTCGGCGAGCGCCAGGCCGTTGTCGTTGTGCCGTGGCATGCGCAGCGGCAGGGTGCGTATGCCACGCAACAGGAGCCAGGCGTCGATCGGGCCGAGGGTGGCGCCGGTGAGGAGGCTGGTGTCCCAGATGCGGTCAAGGATCTTGGCCGGTCCGGCCAGCACTCCGGCGGAGACGTCGGAGTGACCGTTGAGGTACTTGGTCGCGCTGTGCCAGACCACGTCGATGCCGAAGTCCGCCGGCCGCTGGTTCAGAGGCGTGGCGAAGGTGTTGTCCGCCAGGGTCAGCACGTCGTGCGCCCGGGCCAGGTCGGCGACAGCGCGCAGGTCGGTGATCTGCAGCAGCGGGTTGCTCGGGGACTCCACCAAGATCAGGCGGGTCTTGGGGGTGAGGGCATTCTCGAACGCCTCAGGGTCCCTCTGGTCCACCAGCGTGGTGGACACGCCCAGGCGCGGCAGCAGGTTCAGCAGCACCGACGCGGTGCCCCCATAGATGGACTTCTGTCCAATGACGTGGTCGCCGGCGGACACCAGGGCGAGCACGGCCGTGGTGATCGCTGCCATGCCGGACGCGGTGACCATCGCCGCCTCGGTGCTCTCGAGTTCGGCGACGACGGCGGCGACCTGGGCATGGTTCGGGTTGCCGAAGCGGGTGTAGAAGTCCTTGCCGCGCGGCTCGACGGCGCCCGCGGCGAACGTGTGCGCGTCCTCGGCCGAGAACGCGGCCGTCTGGTAGATGGGCGGCGCCACGGCGCGGCTGGGGTGAGTCTCACGGTCAGTGTGAACGGTGACGGTGCTCTTGCCAGGCATGGCCAACCCTTCCGGAATTCGACGCTATGTCTGCAACCAGCATGGCTGCCGGTGACCCCGACACGACCCGGCTGACAGCAATCTTGGCAATAGATTGCGCCGGGTGCGGGCATACCGTTGTGCTAAAGAGTCGTCAGTAGCAATATTCTGCTGTCATGGATGAAGTGGACCGGTCGATCTTGGCCGTACTCGAACGGCATGGCCGCATCAGCAACAATGAGCTCGCCGCCCGGGTCGGGCTGTCGCCCTCCCCCTGCCTGCGGCGCGTCCGCCATCTCGAGGAGGCCGGGGTCATCCGCGGCTACCGGACGCTGATCGATCCGGCAGCGGTCGGCCGGGGCCTGCGGGTGTTCGCGGGCGTGCGGCTGATGCGGCACACCCGCGCGGACGTGGTCGCCTTCGAAGAGGAGGTGATGGGGCTGTCCGAGGTGATCGCCTGTCACCACATCACCGGCAACTTCGACTACCTGCTCCAGGTGGAGGTGGCCGACCTGCCGGCCTATGAGGAATTCCACGCCAACCAGCTGGCCGCCCTGCCCGGGGTGGGCACGGTCAACAGCTTCGTCATCATGAAGACGCTCGACACCGCATGACAGCCCTCCCGCCCACCTACGCCGCCCGCCTCTTCGAGGCCCGCGACCAGGGGGCACCCACGTGAACCCCTACGGCCGGTTCGAGCTGGACATGAACTCCCACCTCGCCCTCGCCGCCGCCACGGCCACGGTGCCCGGCCCCCGCACCGCGCCCGAGGCGGAAAGCGCACAGTCGGCTGCGGACGGTGCGGCCGGGTCGGCATCCTGAAGACCCGTCCGCCTGGCGTCGCTCCCGGGGTGAAACGCCGGGCCGGGGAGGGCCTGGCCATGGGTTGAGGAGGGGATGGGCATGGCGCGTTCGTCAGGAGTGTCGCTGGCCGAGCGAGTGGAGAGGGTGCCGTGCAGGGCGGGGTCGCTGACGAGCACAGTGACGCCTCTACAGCTCCGGTGTCATACGTCGACCCGCTCGAAGATGTGCGGGTACGACACGATGTCGTCGGGGAACTCGGCAGCCATGCGCTGGAACTCCGGGCTGCCGAACGCCGTGGCGAGAGCCTCGGTCGACTCCCAGACCGCGACGTTCATCAGAAGTCGACTGCCCGCCGTTCCCTTGTGCATCTGCAGGGAGACGAATCCCGGCTGAGCCTTCATGAACTCCGCCTGCCTCCGAAAGAGGGTCAGGAACGCCTCGGTCCTCTCCTTCGGAACCAAGAAGGTGTTGGCCAGGACGATGGGCCCGGTCTCCTCCTTGAACTGCGCGAACACCGACGTATTCGAGTCCAGGCTCTGCAGCTTGGCCATCTTCGGTACTTCCTCTCGCAATCGGTTGTCCCAAGGCACCGAGGCCGGCCACCGCCGTACTGGCGGATCAGGGATCAACGATGGTGGGACGGGTAGGGCCGGGACGGCGTCACACGGTGAAGACGCGCTCGACTTCGTCGCGCTGCGTGTGCAGGTCCCAGTAGAGGGGGGCGACCTCCTTGGCCGAGGCCGCCGGTACTCCGGGCGGGCCGTCCGTGCCGATCCACACGCCGATGGCGACGTGCGCGGCCTGGACGCCGGTGTCGGCCAGTTCCTTGTGCAGGCTGAGTACCCAATTGCGCAGCGCGGCCTGGGCGGCGTTGAGGTTGCCGAGCATCGGAGTGGGGTCGACCGAGCCGGCGCCGTTGGTGTAGAGCAGGGTGCCCGCGCCGGCCTCGCGCATTGCGGGCAGCACGGCCCGTGTGGCGGCAATGGCCCCGTAGAGCAGGAAGTCCATCGCCCACTGCACATCGGACGGGTTGGTCTCGGACGGAGCGGTGAGCGTCGTGGATTCGAGGCTCCCGGCTGGGGAGTACTCCAGGACGTCGATTCCGCCGAAGCGGGTGGCGGCGTCCTTGAGCGCCTGGGTGAGTGCGTCATGGTCGAGTACGTCCGCGGGGAACGCGGCGGCGGTGATGCCTTCGGCGTCGAGCCGGCCGGCCAGGTCGTTGAGCTTGTCGCGGTTGCGGGCGATGAGGGCGACGTCGAAGCCGTGGGAGCCGAAGGTACGGGCGATGGCCAGGCCCATACCGGGGCCGGCTCCGACGATGGCGATGCTGGGCACAGTGAATCCTTTGCTGGGAAACCCGTTGGGAAAGGGGTGGATCAGGCGACGGTGAGCGCGATCTTGCCGAGCGTGCCGGCGCCGAACGCCTCGCCAGCCTGCTCCAGGTCGTAGGCAGAGATCACCAACACCTCGAGGGCCACTGCGGACGAAGTCGGCCTCCGGACCCGGCTCGGCGGTGGCGATCACGCGCGGGAGCAGTTCTACGAGCGCATTCCAGGTAGTGGGGTGGTTCGGGGGACGGGGCACATGCCGTTGCCGGTGCCCTCACCGCTCGTAGTCGTCGACGAAATGGTTGTCGTGGGCTTCGTGAAGCCGGCTCAGGTCACGCTCGTTCACAGTGGCGAGCTGTGCGAAGTACTCCTCCCGCGGTACACCTGGCGAGAGTGCCATCAGGAGGGTGGTAGGTTCGGCGCGCTCCTTCCGGAGGGCGTGGACGTCACCCACCGCGGCATGCGCGGTGTCGCCGGGCAGCAGTGTTCGCCAGGCCTGCCCATCGAAGTAGTCGACTTCACCTTCTTCAACGATGAAGGTCTCGCTGAAGGTCGTGTGAAAGTGCGGGGCAGGTCCCCGGCTGGAGGGCGACATGCGCCACCGGTAGATGCTCACGATCCCGCTGGTCTCCGCCGGACCCGCGAGGACTTCGATGGTCGATCCGCTGGCGCCCAGCCGGATCGTTCGCGTCTGTTGGGCTCGCTCGGGTTCCTTGGAACACCGGGCAATCGACTCCGTGTCGGTCATGACCCGAGTCTCGGTGCTTCGCCGTTCTGCTCGCGCTCACTTCGGCGGTGGCCTAACAATAGTGGAGTGATCCGTTACCGATTGGGCGTTGGTGCTGCGAGCGTGCGGTGGGCGATGTCGCCGATCCACGAAGTGGTCAGTCTTGCCCAGCTCTTGACCGAACCGCAGCGTCACCCGATGTTCCACCCGTGGCTTCGCCGTCGCCACCGCCGTCTCTCGCTCCCCGACCTGGGGGCGCTCACGGTCTTCATGGCCGATGGCGCGTATCGACCCGACTTCCTCGACCCATCGCCGATGTCCAGTGAGCCAACGTTCGAGGAAGGCATGCATGCCCTCCTCGCCGCGCCGGCGGACCAGACGTACGCCGAGCTGGTCGACGCAACGATGGGGCGCGGGGCAGCAATGGGCCGCCGACTGCTCGATGACCCCGACCGAGCCAGGTCCGAGGCCGCCGATGCGCTGCGCCGCCTCTGGAAGGCAGTTGTCGAACCGGAATGGCCGTCCATGCGGCAGGCGCTGCGTGCCGAGATGCTGGATCGGGCCATCCAGGTCAACCGCGAGGGGCTGCGCGCAGTCCTTCCGCGCCTGCACCCTTCCGCTGCGTGCGAAGGCGACACCATCACCGTCGAGAAGACCGTCGACATCGACGTCGACTGCCCTGAAGGACTCATTCTCGTACCGTCGCTGTTCATCACCGACCGGATGCAGTGCACCACCTCGGACCACTGGACTCCGGCGATCTATTACCCGGCATCCGGGCGGTACCTCTGGGCGGCACCTCCCACTCCGAGGTCGCTTGACCGTCTTCTGGGGGTGACTCGATCGAGGATCCTGGCCGCGCTCGCCACTCCGCTGCAGACGACCGTTGTGGCCAGGCTGGTGAGCGTCACCCCCCCGACGGCCAGCGAACACCTGGCAATCCTGCGAGACGCCGGGTTGATCGACAGCAGCCGGGCCGGTCGCACGGCCACGCACGAGCTCACCAAGGCTGGACGTGCTCTCCTGGACGCGGCCTCGCCGCGGCCATGACAGGTCGGGGAGCTGCTGGTGGTCAGTCAAGCGCGGCGCCTACCGCAACCAACCCCCTCGGCGGCCCGCACGACGCCGTCGCCGACTGCAAGCCGCTGCCCGCGAAGCCCGAACAGATGACCCCAGCCGTCCCCGCCGACCACTGGTGATCTTCACCGAAGGCGAACGAGTGTCCCGTCTCATTTGATCTAGCTTCGTGTCGGCGCTCTGAGCAGGCGTGATGCCGTGTGTGGCGAGACGTGCCGTTGCCGGAATCTCACAATGTCGTGTCCGCCAAACATAGACGGCGGACTGTGTCTCAATTCATCGTGTCCGCGAGACCTGCGATCGGCGTTCTCGGCGTGATGTAGCAGGATGATCTGCCTGCCCTCTGCTGCCAGCAAGTTGATCGGAGCCATGGATGACCTCCGAGCTGGAAGATTCGGCGCCGCCGCAGCTGGCCGCCGGGAGAGCTTTCTCCTCCGTCGGGACGACACTTGCTGGAGCGTGCATCGTCGCTCTGGGCGTATGCGCGGTCCTGCCTATCCGGCCGGAGGCGCCTGCCCGGACGGCGATCGTCGGTGTGGTCGCGGTCGTGCTGATCATCGGCGCCTGCGTCCTGCGATCGGCGCCGGCGATCCGCGTGGCGGTGTTCATCGGTCCGCTCTTCGGCTGTTTCGCGGTGGGGATTCTCGGCGGGTGGCCGCCCGCGGTCACCACGGTTCTGGTGTGCGTGCTTCCCTTGGGATGCTTGCTGTTCGCTGGTCGCCGTACCGCCTTGAGACCGGCGGTTCCGTGGCTGACGCGCGGATCGTTGACCCCCGAGGCCCCGTGGCTGGGTGTGGCAACTGTGGTGCTCAGTGCGGCGGCGCTCACGGCATGGGTCCTCGTTGTGCGGCCCGAGCCACCGGAATACATGAGTGAGCTGCAACGACTCCCGCTCTGGCTCGCAATCTTGGGCATCGTGGCGTTCGCCCTGGTCAATCCGGTGTGGGAGGAGATGCTTTTCCGGGGGGTGCTGCTGACCGAACTGGCCTCGGTCTGGGGGGTCAGGGCCGCGGTGGTGCTGCAGGCTGTGTTGTTCGGAGCCGCGCATTTCGTGGGCTTCCCGTCCGGCCCCGTCGGCATGATCATGGCGGGGACCTGGGGGTTCGTCTTGGGTGTCATGCGCGTGCGTAGCGGTGGCATCCTGATCACCTACTTGGTGCACGTGACCGCCAACGCAGTTATCGGGACGCTGGCCGTGTTGATCCTGCGATAAGCCCGGCTGTCACTTCTCCGCTTTGGGTGTGATGTAGCGGTAGATGGTGGCGGGCGAGGCTTTGAAGGTGCGGGCGATCTTCGGGACCGGGGTGCCGGAGTCGTAGAGCTGTTGTGCCAGTTCGATCTGTTCCGGGGTGAGCCGTGGGGGCCGTCCGCCGGTCTGGCCGCGGGCAAGCCCGCGCTGTCGGTGGTGGCTGATCGGCATGAACGGCGACGGGGCCGGCCGGGGGTGGGCAGGGCTTCCGGCCCTCGTGCGTCGATTGCGGGCCAGTTGTCTTGGCCGGAGGCGGGGCGAGCTGGTGCCGGAACGGCGGGTGTGCCACTCGGGGCCGGACTTTGCTCCGAGTGGCGTCGGTGCCCAGGCCGGGGCGATTCGTATGCCGACGGCCCAGGGGCGAACGGGGTGAACGAGGACACGCCCACTTCTATGAGGAAAGTCATCTGCTGCCGTGAGTTCTGGCACCCTCACACCATGTTGCCCCCATTCGGTATGAGTACCGGATTCCCGTGGACGGGAGAAGACCGATGAGCGGAAAGCTCACAGGCAGGAAGGCTCTGGTCACCGGTGGCGCACGAGGGATCGGTGCCGCTGTGGCCCGCAGGCTCGCCGCCGACGGAGCCGACGTGGCGCTCAACTACCGGAGCAGCGGCCACGCGGCCGAAGCGCTCGCCGCCGAGATCGCCGCCGACGGCCGCCGCGTGATCGCGATCAAGGGGGATGTCAGTGATCCGGACCAGATCCGGCGGCTGGCCGATCAGGCCGCCGAAGCTCTTGGTGGACTGGACATTCTGGCCAGCAACGCCGGAATCGAGTACTTCGGCGAGCTGGACGACGTCACCCCTGCCGACTTCGACCGTGTCTACGCCATCAACACACGGGCCCAGTTCTTCGCCGTACAGAATGCGGTACGGCATATGGGCGAAGGAGGGAGGATCGTACTGACGTCATCGCAGAGTGCCCACAAGGCGGTCTTTTACCACGCCCTGTATGCGTCGAGTAAGGCCGCTGTCGAATGCATCGCGCTCAACCTCAGCCCTGAACTCGGTAGGCGCGGCATCACCATCAACGCCATCGCGCCTGGTGGAACCGTCACCGACATGTCTGCTCAAGCGGCTTCCCACTACGTCCATCCCGACGTCGATACTGATTTCAACACGCTCATTCGCACTGCCAGTTCGCTCGGGCGGATGGCCCAGCCCTCCGAAATCGCCGCGGTCGTCTCGTTCCTGGTGTCGGACGATGCCTCGTTCATCACCGGCCGGACCGTCCAGGCCGACGGCGGCTGGTTCTGACCCGAGAAGGGCAGGTTCGCGCGATGGAGTATCAGGTGGTTGGGGGCCACAGCGTCCTGCTGGGCCTTTTCACACCACCGCAGCCTTCACCCGCACATGAACGAGGCGCTGAGCGCTGTAGTTGGCAGGCGACCGCTTTCGACCGGCACCGTGTCCGGCAGGGCGGGGGTGCTCATGCAAGCGCATGCGAAGGCCGTCGCCTGTCGGTTGTATGCCGCCGTCCGGCCCGTGAGCCGCGGGGCCGCACCACTCGAGCCGTCTTCCAGGATTGAGGTAGAGGAATGACGTATGTCGCCCAGGACCGCCCGCGTATCGGCTGGATCGGTACCGGCCGCATGGGCTTCCAGCTCGCCGCCCGGCTGCTGGACGCGGGGCATGACGTAGCCGTCTACAACAGGACCCGCGCCAAGGCCGAACCACTGGCTGAACGGGGAGCCGCGATCGTCGACCGGCCGGCCGATCTGGCCGACCGGGACGTCGTCTTCACCATGGTCTCCGCCTCGCCCGACCTGCAGGCGGTCACGACTGGCCCTGGCGGCGTGCTGACCTCGCCGGATGCCGCACCGGGGGCGCTGGTTGACAACTCCACGGTGTCCACGCAGATGTCCGCGCTGATCCGCACCGCAGCTGCCAAGCGGGGGACCGACTTCCTGGCCGCCCCGGTGAGCGGGAACCCGCAGGTGATCGCCGCAGGGAAGTTGACCGTCGCGGTCTCCGGCTCGCGCGAGGTATTCGACCAGGTCGAGCCGTTGCTGGCACTGCTGGGGCACGGGGTGACCTACGTCGGTGAGGACGAAGTCGCCCGTCTCGTCAAGATCGCGCACAACGTCTTCCTCGGTGTCGTCACCCAGTCGCTCGCCGAGATCACCATCCTCGCGCAGAAGGGCGGTGTCAGCCGTGCCGCCTTCCTGGAATTCCTCAACGGCTCCGTGATGGGCTCGGTCTACACCCGCTACAAGTCGCCAGCGATGGTCAACCTGGACTTCAAACCGACGTTCACCATGCCGCTGCTGCGCAAGGACTTCGATCTGGGGCTGTCCGCAGCCCGCGAGCTGGAGGTCCCGATGCCTCTCGCCGCCGCCACCGCTCAGCTCGTCGCGGGTGCCATCGGGGCAGGGCATGCCGAGGAGGACTTCGCCGCCTTGATCCTTGAGCAGGCCAGGAACTCCGGCCTCACGCTGGAAGCCCAGAACGTCCCCGTGGGCGACGGCCTGTCACCGCACCCCTGACCGGCTATAGCTCGACTGGGTTGGATGAGACGGCGACTGGCTTCGATGAGAACGGACAGCCCACCCGCCCAAGCAGCGCCGGATGACCCGGGACGAGTATGGCGATGCCCGCACTGGACACCCGGGAACTCGGTGTGAGTCCGGAGGGGCTTCGCGGCTGGGTGAAGCAGGCGAAGATTGACCGCGGCGAGGGGGCGCCCGGCGCGCTGACCACGGCGGAGAGGGAAGAGCTCCAGCGGCTGCGCAGGGAGAGCCGGGAACAGCAGCAGACGATCGAGATCTTGAAAAAAGCCGCGGCCTTCTTCGCGAAGGAGTCGATGAAGTAGGCACGCTGTGCCGTTTCATCGACGCGGAGAAGGCCGCCGGGACCAACCCCGGCGGCTACAGCGTGGCCCTGCTGTGCCGCGTCACGGGGATCAGCCGCTCCACCTACTACGCCTGGCTGGGCGCCCGGCCGGCAGCGGCCGAACGTCGGTGCGCCGAGGACGCGTTGGCCGAGGAGATCCGTGAGATCCACGCCTCCTCACGGGGTGCCTACGGTGTTCCGCGCGTGCACGCCGCGCTGCGGCGCAAGGGTCATGCGATCAACCGGAAGAAGGTCGAGCGGATTATGCGCGAGCGCGACATCCGCGGCGTCACCCGCCGCAGGCGCCGCCACCTGACGCAGCAGGACACCAAGGCCGCACCGGCCCCGGACCTGGTCGGCCGCGACTTCACCGCCACCCGGCCCGGCACGAAGCTCGTCGGCGACATCACCTATCTGCCGACGGTCGAGGGCTGGTGGTATCTCGCGACCGTCATCGACCTGGCGACGCGCGAGGTGATCGGGTACGCGATGGCCGAACACCACCGTGCCGAGCTGGTCACCGACGCGCTGCGGATGGCCGCCGGCCGCGGCGACCTCCAGTGCGGCTGCATCATGCACACCGATCGTTCGGAAGCGAGTACACGAGTGGCGAATTCCGCACTGTAATACGGGAGTTGAGCCTGAGACAGAGCATGGGACGAACCGGCATATGCTGCGATGACGCCGCAGCCGAGAGTTTCTTCGGACTGCTGAAAGCGGAGATCGGCACCACCGTCTGGGAGAGCCGCGAGGCGGCCCGCGCCGACGTCTTCCGCTTCATCGAAGTCGAGTACAATCGCACCCGGCTCCGCAAGCACCCCGAGTTCGGGTACCTCACCCCACTCGAAACCCGAGCCAGGCTGCAGCACGACTTCACCCCCGCAGCGTAAGCAACCGCTGTCCAAGATCAGGGGGGAACTTCATAGTGCGTTGAGCTGGTCTCTTCCGACTCGTCTTCTGTAGATCTCGGCTGTCATGGGGTGACTGAGTTGCTGTCATCACCTGCTAGTTCGGCCTAGCACACTTGGTATCCGGCTGACGTGAGGATGCACATTCCTGTGCTCACCGGGTGGGCGCCGGGGTGTTCTGGTGGGTATGAATGCTCGGTCGTTGTCGCGTGCTGCTGCCCATGGGGGCTTGGTCACCGCGAGTGCTGCTGATGCGGGGCCACTTGTGTCTCGCGCGCAGGACCGGCGACTGGCCCGGCAGGTAGTGGTACGCCGTCTCCTCGTGCTGCCGTCGCGGTTGAGCCGGAGCGCGCGGCCGATGTTCTGCACGATCTCTACCTGGGAGCCGCGGGTGTCGGCGAAGCAGACGGCCTCCACGCCCCGCTCGCCGGTGATGTCCACGCCTTCCCCGAGCACGCGAACGCTCGCGAGGAAGGCGCGGTGTACCCGGCGACCGGCCGCGTCGATGCTGTTGGCGAACTGCCGCAACACCTCCCGCCGCTCGGACACGAGGTGGTCGCCGCACAGCCACGCTGACCACACCCGGTCCGGGGGTACGTGGCGGTCGGCCTCCAGCTCGTAGAACTCCGCGGCGATCGACGATTTCGACAGCCGGTCCGCGGCCGCCAGGTCGTCGTCGGAGGCGTCGTTGACGTACAGCTCGGCGGCGGTCTCCGGCAGCTTCTCCGCGAACGCGGCGGCTTCCTCCACCTTCTGGTGGAACGTCATCACGGTGCGCAGGTTGTACGCCGCCGCGTGCTCCAGGAGCGCCGTCTGCAGGAGCGCGAGGCGCCGGCCCCGCCGCGCCTACTCCGACTCCCCGAGGACGGGGGAGGGGTCGCGGATCTCCAGCACGTCGATCTCGAATCCGGCGAGGATCTCGCGCTCGATCGCCTCCGAGAGCCCCAGTTCGGCCAGCCACGCGCCGTACGTGCCGTCCGGGTCGTCCAGCGAGCTGTCGATAAATAACTACTCGCCCTGGCGCGGGTGCCCGTCACCCGATACCGCCACCGAGGCAGCAAGATTCCCAGTCCCTGGCGTTGACCTGCAAGAACACAGCCTTACGGCAGATTCCGTGGAGAGCCCGTTGCGGTGTGAGCCGCACGGCGGGTGCGGAGAGCGGCCTGAGGAAACGGACCGGGAGCAATCCCGGCACCGCGCCTCAGGTCGACTCACCGACTTCACCGGCCGACGTGCTCCTGGGCTCCCGCTTTAGGTTCCAGTTTCTGAGGGCCTGCCGGGCAGCGGAACCCCCGGGTCACCGCCCTCCGAGGGGCGGTGACCCGGGGGTTCACCGCGGTGGTGCCGTCGTCAGCAGGTGTTGCACTGCTGGGGGAGAGTGTCCCAGAAGGAGGTGTCCGCCTGGTCGATCGAGCCGTCGGCGACCGCCTGGATAGTGGCCTCCATGGTGACCACCGACTGCCGGATCAGGTAGCCGTTGGACTTCTGGCCGAGTACATACGGTGCGTACTCGTGGTCGCTCATCCCGCGCATCTCGAACAGCAGCGTGGCGATGCCGTACTCGGCCGCCATGCCGTTACGGCCGATGGTGTTGGCCGAGCCCCCGTCGTACCGGCCGATGTGGCCCCAGCCGGTGCGGTCGACGTTGTGGTACACCACGGAGCCGAGCCGCTTGGACTTCTCGACCAGTTCGGGCGAGACGTCCGGGGTCGTCGGGTACAGGATCGAACCGGACACCAGATCCCCGTTCACGCGGGACTGGGTGCCCTGGTGGTGCAGGTCGATCGCGTAGTCCACGTCGTAGGCGCGCAGCACGTTCTCGTGCAGGGCCTGCGTCTCGGGCTGCTCCTTGGCCACGTGGTCGCGGTTGAGGTCGACCTCGTTGGCGTTGTAGCGGGTCAGGTGGCGTTCGCCTTTGGCGAGGTAGCCGTCGAGGGGGAAGTTCACGTCGCCCATTGCGCCGTCGGCGTTGAACATCGGGATGAAGAGGACGTTCACCTTCTTGAGCAGCGAGGCCTTGGACGGCGAGCCGAGGGACTTGATGGTGTGCAGCATGGCCTCGGTGGTCAGCTGCTCGTTGCCGTGCTGCTGCGCCAGGTACAGGATCGTCGGGTTGTCCGGGTTGCTGACGTACTTGACCAGGTGGATGTCGCGGCCCTTGACGGTCTGCCCGATCACCTCGAGCTTCATGGCGTCCTGCTTGGCGTCCTGGTCCTTCAGGAAGCGGGCCACATCGTCGTAGGTGGACAGGATCGAGGTGTTGATCGTCTCGTTGCCCCGGTAGTCGGGGCCTTCCCCGACCGCAGCGGCGGTGCCGTTGAACAGGGCACCGGTCAGCAGGAGTGCGCCGGTGAGGGCGGCGGTAGTAGTACGGGCGGATCTGGCGAAAGCACTGGACCTACGCATGTGTTTCTCCCTGGTGTCGCGAGCAGCGTCTGACGGCGGGCGAGCCTATGATCTTGGTGAAAACCCGTCAATGCCCTTGCGTCTAAAGCGGCGTTACTGCAGATGAGAGCATTTGGCGGGAAAATATCGCGAAGTGCATGGCCGTTGCAGGCAGGACGGCCGCCCGCCGGGCCAGGCGCGTATGCGACAGGAGCAAGACCCCCATTCACAGATGTCTCTCGGCCGCCTAGAGTGGCGCACGCCCCCCTCGGAAGCGCCTTACGAAACCTGAGGAGCAGTGAATGTCCGCTCGGAGTTGGGTCGCCACACTGGCGAGCACCGCCCTGATCGCCGGCCTCTCCACCGTCGCCGCCAACGCCACCGGCAACCCCACCAACGGCGCGATCCCGCCGGTGTCCCACTGCGGCACCGAGGCCTCCGGATCCGGCAACGAAGGCTTCGCCGACTACGCGCAACTGACCACCGCTCTCCAGCAGCTGGAGACCAGCACCGGCGGCACCGTCGACGTGGAGGTGGCCGGGTACTCCAACCAGGGCCGCGCCATCCACACCGCGCGCGTCGGCGAGGGCGACAAGGTCGTGTACGTGCAGACGCAGATCCACGGCAATGAGATGCACGGCACCGAGGCGGCCCTGGAGCTGCTCAAGCAGTGGGGCTCTAACAGCCCGGCGGCCAAGAAGCTGCGGAAAAACGTCACCGTGGTGGTCATCCCCCGGCTGAACGTCGACGGAGGCGAGCTCGACCAGCGGCAGAATGACATGACCTGGGACGAGGTCGTCGCCGACTTCCCGCAGCTGGCGGGTGCGTCCCCGTCGTGGAACTACAACTCCCGGGTCGGCGGTTTCGACATCAATCGTGACTTCCACCCGAACCTGGACTACGTTCCCGCCGCCAAGGACTTCCCGGGCGACAGCGCCGACACCGGCTGGTACATCACTCCCGAGGCGCAGACCTCCCGCAATGTCTACCGTTCGCTGGAGCAGGAGTTCGGCACCGTCGACTACTTCGTCGACCTGCACAACCAGTGGTCCTGCTACGCCACCGATGACATGGAGAGCATGTCGCCGCTGTCCATCTCGGCCAAGTTCATCGACAACCCGGCTGAGTTCGGCAGCTGGCCCAAGTTCGACATGGACGCCTCCAAGCGGGCCAACGTCGCCGTCTACCAGGCACTCCAGAAGCGGGGCAAGTCCTCCTACGGCGACCTGACCCTCTACCCCCAGTCCACCAACCTGCCGGGCACCGCGCTCGGTTCGTACCAGCTGCGCGGCTCTGCGGCGATTCTCTTCGAGACGTCCTCGCAGACCCAATACGACGGCATGAAGCGCAACGGCATGCTCGCCAAGATGGTCGAGACCGGGCTCGGCGGCCTGGTCGACGCCGTCGCGGACGGCTCGGTGAACTCCCTCGACACGGGCGTCTACGACGCCATCCCGAAGCGCGTCACGCTGCCTTCCGACGGCCCCGGCGTCTGACGGAGTGGACGGCCCGCGGCATCGCCCGGCAGTCCGGCTCTCCCCTGGCTCCGCACCGACACTTCGGTCCGGAGCCAGGGGAACCGCCGCCGTGCCGGGAGGTGCCGCTTCACGCCTGCCGGACCGCGGACCCTGCCCCTGCCGAAAACCTCATCCACCGAGGTCAGGCTGCATGTTGGTATTCGTGGAGAGTACCGCCGAGGCGGTCGCGTCGTCGTATGTCCAGGCGGGTTATCCCGTGCGGATCGGTGATCGGCGTGGGCAGCGGGTACAGCGGACGGGCGTTGGCGATGCCCTGATGGGGTCGGTGCCCGTTGTAGAAGTGTTCGAACTCGCGCAGGGCGTGGATCAGATGTCGCTGGTTCCAGATCAAGGTGCGGTCCAGCAGTTCGCGTCGGCAGGTCTGCACCCAGCGTTCCATGATCGAGTTCATTCGCGGCATCTGGACGCCACTGAGTACGACCTCTATCTCCGCATCCCGCAGGACCGTGTTGAACAGGTCGGAAAACTGGCTCTCCTGTCGCTTCCGTGGGTGGTCAGTTCGTGAGTTGACGGCCTGGTAGCTGGGGTCGGTGGCCGCCGAGGCTGAGCATCGCGAGGGCGATGAGGGACTTGGGGTCCTTGAAGCCGAAGGCGATGCGGGTGATCAGTCGGATTTTGGTGTTCATGGACTCGACCAGGCCGTTGCTCAGCCCGTGCTCGGCGGCGGCGGTGATGGCGTCGAAGTGTCTGACGATGCTGCGCTGCAGCTCGATGAAGGCCGCTATCCGTGAGCGGCGGGCCCAGAGCACCCAGTCCCACAGCGCCTCGGTGGTGTCGGGGCCCTGTTTGAGGGCGGTGCGCAGACCTTCCTTGAGCAAGTACGCCCGGTGGAGCAGCGGGTGAGCCTTGGCGATGAAGAGCAGCTGGGCCCGCTGCCCGGCCGTGAGGTCCTCGGGGTTCTTCCACAGCGCGAAGCGGGCTTTCTTCAGGGACTTCGAGCCTCGGGTGGATCTGCCCTTGCCTCCGCGCTCGGCGTTCCACACCTGACGGCGCACGACGTCCAGGGCGTCGGTGGTCCACTGAACGACGTGAAGCGGGTCCATCACCCGTACCGCCTGCGGGCAGCGCTCGGCGACCACCGTGGAGATCCAGTCGGCCGCATCCGCGGACACGTGGGTGAGCTTCGCGGCGCGCTCGTTCCCCAGGGCGTCGAAGAACTTACGCAGGGTGGCCTTGTCCCGGCCGGCCTCAGCCCAGACCAGACGCCCAGAGTCGTGATCCACCACGACGGTCAGGTACTTGTGGCGCTTCTTGTATCTGATCTCGTCAATACCGATCCGTCGTAGCCCGGCGAACAGGTCCACCGACTTCTCGACGTCCGCCCAGACCCGGGCGACGATGTTGCCCACCGTGCGCCAACCGGTCCGCATGAGCTGGGTGACGGACGTCTTGGAACAGCAGGTCGCCAGCCAGGCCACCTGCGCGTCGAACGCCAGGGTATGTCCGGCGCCGTGCCTCGCCCAGGGAACCGAGGCGACCACTATGCCGTGCTCGGGGCAGGAGACCCGGGGCGCGTCGGCCTCGAGGAATGCCTGGATGACGCCCAGGTCCAGGGCCCGCCAGCGGCGGCGTCCCTCACCAGCGTCGTACTTCGCCACCTTGCGCCGACAGATCCCGCACCGCTCCCTGTGGCCCTTCGCCGGTCGGACATGCGCCACGATCACCAGCTCACCACCGACACCGCCCTCGGGGTCTGCCTCCTCGGCCTCGACCTGCTCGATCAGCGTCTTTTCGAAACCGAGCAACCGAACCCATATACTCTTACTTTGCACGCCGTATCCAGGTTTATTCGTTTCGTACCTTCAGCAGTCGAAACGTACCCCGGGTACGGCGTGTTCTGCGTATCAGCCCTGGTCAACGACCCACGGAAGCGACAGGAGAGCCCAAAAAGTCGCAGGCCAGCAGGGCCTCGGCCTGGGAACGCAGGAAGTCCGCCCAGGTACTCGAGCTCCGTTCGGGTGACGGGTCGATCCCGGCGTCCCGCAGGATCTCCCAGACGGTGGAGGCGGCCACTTTCACGCCGAGGACCATCAGTTCGCCGTGGATGCGGCGGTAGCCCCAGCTGGGGTTCTCCCGTGCCAGGCGCAGGATAAGAACGCGGATGGACTGCACGGTACGCGGCCGTCCCGGTCGTTTCGGGCGTGACGCGGCAGCGTGGCGGTGTGCGACCAGGTCGCGGTGCCAGCGCAGCACGGTGTCCGGCTGAACGAGTAGCCGTAGCCGGCGCAGTACGTCCAGCGGGAGCCGATGCAGCAGCGCCGCCAGAAACACTCGATCGCTCGGGCTGAACCGCACCTTCGCCTTGCCGAATTGACGCTCCAGCACCGACAGTTGGTGGCGCTGGGCGAGGATCTCGATGTCCTTGTCCCTGTCGCCCATCGGTAGCAGGCGCAGCATGGCGAACGTGTTCGTCACACCGAGGTAAGCCAGTCGAAGCAGCACGGTCGATCATGATGCCGCAGTGACCGCCGGCAGCGCGAGAGCCCTTGCTTGAGCGATCGCTGTCGGCATCCGCGAAACCCGGCACACCCACCCCCACCAGGGCGGATGAGGTTATCGGCAAGGGCACGGTCCGTCAGGCTCTCGGCCAGCTGGAACACCGTGACCAGCGCGAGGCGCCCCGGCGACCAGCCGGCCGGCCCGGTCTTCCCGAACGCCTGGGCGTACTCGGCGTCCGGGAACAGCTCACCCAGCCGGTCACGCACCGCCACCGGTAACGGGACCTTCCACCCGTAGTTCTTCGCCCGCACCGCCCGCGCGACCTCAGGCGCGGCTCCGGCCACGGCATCGGCTCCATCGACACGACCGCTCCCACCCCGCGACCGGGGGAACGGAAGACAACCGGCCGCATCGGCAAGCCTGACACCAGAAGCACCATGACGACCAGTCATCAGTCAAATGGGCAACAGGGTCAGTTGTCGAGCCCGACCGCAAGGCCGGGTGGAGGCGCCGTCAGGGTTTGGCGGGTCAGCGCCCTGACGACCCTGGTGACCGTCGATCACGTCCGAAATCAGGCGTGCTCCGATGCCGCGAGCACGGGACTGGCCACGCGGTTCTTCGTCACCGCCTTGCCGGTGAGCGACACCACGACGCCGAGCGTCGAGGTCGCTCCGACGCGATAGACGAAGTCCGTCGTCGCGCCCGACCACCGGACGCCGGCGGCGTTGACCTGCGTGATGCGCTGCCCGAGATCCTTCGTCACCTTGGTCGAGCAGGCTCCCTTGTCGACGTCCTCCACGGGACCCACCGACTTCTCGGGGACCTGGTCGCCGATCGGGCTCTGGTCCACCTGCGCGACCGCGAGCGCGGCCAAGGACCTTCCGATCACGCTCTTCTCCCATGAGCCCGAGAACGCGCGGATGTGCCGCGCATTGCCTCAATGCCAAGTCGATCGCGGAATCTGCTGGCAAGCGGGGTACGCAAAACGTCGATCCTCCGGTCAGTCCACCTCCGGCTGCGGGAACACCCGCGGCGTCAGCTCCAGCGACCGCACGTGCTCCGCGATCTCCCCGCACGTGGTGACCCACAGCTCCGGCAACCCGGCCATCGTCTCCAGCAGCGACTCCAGCGCGCGCAGCCGCCCCAGCCGGCCGCTCAGGAACGGGTGGATGGTGAGGGTGAAGCAGGACTCGTAGCGGTAGGCCTCGGCGAGCTCGCCGGTCCACATCGACAGCGCCTTGGCGGGGTCCTCGATGACGCCGGGGCCGAAGACCTCGGGGACGAAGGCGAACTGCTCCCAGTCGTCGAGCGCCCACGACACGGGGATCTCGACGATCGAGCGGGTGCCGTCGCCGGGCCGCTCGGCGAGCTCGTAGGGAAGGTCGGAGTCCATCAGGCTGGAGTCGTAGAGGAAGCCGCGGTCGAGCAGGATCTCCGCCGTCGAGTACGACGTCTCCCACAGCGGCGCGCGGTACCCCACGGGCCGGACGCCGAGCACCTTGTCGAGCGACTCGAGTCCGCGGTCGATGACGGCCTCCTCCTCCTCGTACGACAGCCCGGCCATCGCCTCGTGCATGTACCCGTGGTGCGCGATCTCGTGGCCGGCATCGCGGATCCGCCGGAGCAGGTCGGGGTAGCGCTCGACGGTGTACCCGGGCGCGAAGAAGGTCGCCTTGAGGTCGAACCGGTCGAGCAGGTCGAGCACGCGGGGTACGCCGGTCAGCGCGCCGTACGCCTGGTGGCTCATCACGGACAGACGGTCCCGGGTGCCACGGTCGATGGTGAGGGCGACGTCCTCGGCGTCGAGGTCGAAGCCGAGGTTGGCGGCGGCCCGGAAGCCGGTCGGCCAGGTGATCGGGGCGGCCGGCTGGGTGGCGTCGCCGGTGGGGGTGGTCATGACGGTCCCTTCAGATCCAGAGAAGCAGGAGCTCAGGCGCGGGCGCGGGTGCTGCCGCCGTTGGCCGAGATGGTCTGACCGACGAACGCGGTCAGACCCGGCCGCGAGAGCAGGGCGACGGTGGCGGCGATCTCCTCGGGACGGCCGATCCTGCCGGCGGGGATCTCGGCGCCGTACTGAGCGTGCATCTCCTCCAGGCTCAGGCCGGCGTCGTCGGCGTCCACCTGCAGCTGGGGCGTGTCGATGATGCCCGGCGCGACCGCGTTGACGGTGATGTTCTCGGGCGCCAGCTCACGGCCCAGCGACTTGGTGAGCGCGATGAGTCCCGCCTTCGAGGAGGCGTACGCCGTGGCGCGCGGCCAGCCGACGACCCCCCACTCGGAGGTGATGACGACGATATTGCCGCGCCCCTTGCGCCGCATCCCGGGCAGCACGGCCTGCACGCACCGGAAGGTGCCTGACAGGTTCGTGTCGATATTGCGCCACCAGTCGTCGAGCGGCTGGTCAAGGATCGGGCTCATCGACATGTATGCCGCATTGCACACCAGTACGTCGACCGGTCCCTGCTCGCGCTCGACCGCGGCGAACGCGGTCCGCACCGCCTCGGGGTCTGCCATGTCGGCCACCACCGGGAAGCCACCGGTCAGCTCGACCACCTCACGCATCTGCGGGGTGTCGGCCCGGCCGTTCACGCCGACCTTCGCGCCCTCCGCGGCCAGCCGGAGCGCGATCGCCCGGCCGATCCCCTGGGTCGCGCCGGTCACGACGGCGACCCGGCCCTCCTGGTGACGTCGTACGTTCGGCTCGCTCATCAGATCACCGCTCCCATGTTGGGGGAAAGCACTTCGCCGAAGCAGAACCCGCCCTCGTCGACCAGGAACTGCACGGCCTGGGCGATGTCCTCGGGCTGGCCGAGGGCCCGCGCCGGCAGGAACGCCAGGTACTCCGGCGTGCGCTGGGCCGCCGGCAGCAGGGGCGTGTCGGTCGGGCCGGGCGCGACCGCGTTGACGCGGACGCCGTGCTCGGCGACCTCCGCGCCGAGGCTGCGCACGAAGCCGAGGATCGCGCCCTTGGCCGCCGAGTAGTGCGCCTCGCTCTCGGTGCCGCCGATGCCGAGCTCGGAGGAGATCGCCACGACGGCGCCCTCACCCCTGTCGATCATCCCGGGCAGCACCGCCCGGACCGGGTTGAGCAGGCCGCCCACGTGGACGTGCATCATCCGGTTCCAGGCCTGCTCGGTGATCTCGCCGACCGGCACCAGCTCGTAGTGCCCCGCCGCCGTGACCAGCGCGCCCACCGGCCCGACCTCGGCCTCGATCCGGCGGAAGGCGGCGGACACCGACGCCGGGTCGGCGACGTCGCACTCGTAGGAGTGCTTCAGGTGCTCGACGGGACGCAGGTCGAGACCGCAGACGATCCAGCCCGTCTTCTCCAGCGACCGGCACACGGCCGCGCCGATGCCGGAGGCGGCGCCCGTGACGACCGCGACGCGCGCGCTCATCGGACGACCTCCCGCTCGCCCACCGGCTCACTGATCCGGTTGCGGCGGCTCGCGTAGACCGCGACGCCGACGATGCCCAGTGCGACCAAGCTGATCACCATGCTCCAGTTGATGTACCACGGCTGACCGGGGCTCGTGCGCGGCCAGAGGACGTTGACGATCTCGAAGGCCAGCCACGCCGCGGCGGCGTACGTGACGATCACACCCCAGCGGCCCATGGAGAAGGGCCCGGGCACCCAGCGCCCGCTGAGACGGAGCAGGACGGCGGCGAAGACCGGGACCGCGAAGGCGATGTAGGGGCCCAGCACGGAGAAGTTCACCAGCACGTTGTAGAGGTCCGAGCCGGCGAAGAGCAGGAAGAGCGCCGAGACGACGGCGGTCAGGCCGATCGCGCGGATCGGCATCCGCTCCGGGCCACCGAGCTTGGCGAGGGAGGCCGCGCCGGGCAGGGCCCCGTCGCGGGCCATGCCGTAGACGGCGCGCGAGACGGCCGACTGGACGGCGAGGAACGCCGAGACGAAGCCGATCACGAACATGATGAGCAGCGGCTTGGCGATCGAGGCGCCGAGCTGCTCGGTCAGGGTCGCGGAGACCGGGTCACCGCTCTGCGCGCTCAGCACGGCGGGCAGGTCCGGGATGGCGAGGATGACCGCGACCGCCGAGAACATCACGATCACGCCGACCAGGAGCAGGCCGAAGACGATGGCCTTGGGCACGTTGCGCTCCGGATCCTGCACCTCCTCGGCGATCGACCCGGCGGACTCGAAGCCGAGGAACGCCCAGCCGACGAAGGCCATCGCGACGAGCATCGTGCTCAGCGTGCCGCCGTTCGCGTGGGGCAGGCCATCGAAGAGGGTCGAGACCGGGTTGACCTGGTGGAAGGCCAGCAGCACGATGCCGAGCCCGACCGAGCCCACGATCTCGCACAGGATGCTCGCGATGATCATCACCTTGAGGACCTGGCGGCCGATCATGTTCGCCGCGGTGCCGAGGCCGATGATGCCCATCGAGACCAGGACGAGCTGCAGCCGGCCCGGCGCGGCGACGTCGAAGACCTCGAGCAGGAAGCCTGCCGCGGCGTACGCCATCGTCGACAGGGTGAGGGTGAGGCCCCAGATGTACGCCCACGCGGCGGTCCAGCCCCAGGCCGTGCCGCGGGCGTGCCGGGCCCACTGATAGACGCTGCCGGCGTACGGCCAGCGCGAGGCGAGCTCGCCGAAGACGAGCGCCACGAGCAGCTGGCCGCCGAGCACGATCGGGAACGCCCAGAAGAAGCGCGGGCCGGCGGCGAACAGGCCTAGCGCGAAGATGGCGTACAGCGCCACGATCGGCGAGACGTCGGCGAAGGCGAGCGACAGTGCGGAGCGGAACCCGAACCCGCGGTTCAGTACGTCGTGGCCGCCGTCCGGCAGCGTCACAACCGCGCGGTCGGCGGTGCTCTCAGGGCTGGCTGGTCCCATTGCGGTGACCTCCTGGGGTGGGCCAGTGAATTTCGGCCTCAGTCTCGTGGCACCGTGGCACCGCGCAATAGCCGCCCGACGTCACACCCTTGGCGCACGTCTTATACGAATGCACAACGCGCCCGGCGGCGCCGACCACGGGGTCGGCGCCGCCGGGCGCGGGGGTCCTGCCTCAGGCGACCTCGCTCGGCACGGCCACCGGGGCCGGCGCGGGGGGCCTCTATGCTCTTCGTCAACCCCAAGGTGCCGGTTCTGGGATGGTTTGCCGGGATGGGGTTCATGCGGTTGCTGGGGTGTTGGTTCGGGGTTCGCGGGGCTCGTAGAAGGTGCCGTCTCGGAGCATGGCGAACAGGACGCTGATGCGTTGGCGTGCGAGGCGGAGGAGGGCCTGTGTGTGGGTCTTGCCGCGGGCGCGTTGTTTGTCGCATCCCCAGCATGCGGTTGAACAGGTTGCGATCGGCATCCTGGCCCTGGTCGCCGGGCAGGACGTTGAACCCGCCGACGACAGTGACGGCCGCGGCGGACGCTGGCGCATCACCCAAGGCACCGCCTACGACCGCGTCGTGTCCACCGTCGACCCCGAAGCCCGGCACGTGCACAAGACCCGCTCCCACCAGCAGGACGGCTTCAAGGCCCATCTGGCCATCGAACCCGAGACCGGCTTATACACCGCCGTCGCCCTGACCCCCGGCACCGGACCGGAGCATCACGAGGCCGCCGTCGGTCTCGACCTGCTCGCCGACGAGGACGTCCCCGTGGACGCCTTCGGCGACACCGCCTACTCCACCGGCGACGCCCGCCAGGCCCTGGAGGAGGCCGGGCACCGGCTGTTCTTCAAGCCCGCCCCGCTGCGGGCGCCGTCCCCGGCGGCTTCACCCTCGACGACTTCGCCATCGACACCACCGCCAACACGGTGACCTGCCCTGCCGGACACACCGTCGAGCTTTCCCAGCCCGGCGGCCGGCACCAGCAGCGCAAAGCCTCCTTCGGGGGCTTGTGCACCGGATGCCCGCTGCGCGAGCGGTGCACGAGAGCCAAGGCCGGACGCGTCCTGACCATCCGCCCGCACCACGACCTGCTCGCCGCCGCCCGCCACCAGGCCGCCACCGATCCCGACTGGCAGGCCGACTACCGCCGCTGGAGACCACCGGTCGAACGCGCCGTCGCCTGGCTCGTCCACCGAAACAACCGCAGACTCCGCTACCGCGGAACCATCAAGAACGACACCTGGCTCCACACCCGAGCAGCCGCCCTCAACCTCCGCCGACTGATCAACCTCGGACTCACCCGAACCGACGGAATCTGGCACCTCGCCCCAGCCACCGGATGACCAGAGGAGGCCGCCCGGCCCCGGCCGGACAGCCCCTCAACAAGATCTTCATGAGTCTTCTAGAAGCGGTCCAGTTGGGCGAGAGGGCGGACCTGCCACCGAGACCGCTCACGACCGCTTGCTGCTCGCGCAGCCAGCCGTTGTCAGGGCATGTGCTCGCCGTACTCGGCCAGCAGAGCCCGTAGCCGGAGAGCCTGGTCGTCGTCAGTGCGACCTTGACGTTTGCTCTTATTATTCCGCTTCCACACCCCAAGTCGCCGTTCGGCGGTATCGGAAGCGTGTGCTCGTGGCATCCGGCCGTGTTCGGTCGCCCAGACGCACAACTCGGCCAACGCAGCGTTCCAGGCGTCTTCCTGTGGTGTCCACGCCCAGCCCGGTAACTCTTCCAGAACGGCTCTGCGCTCCGCGTCACAGATAGCCCGTCGGCTCCGGAAGGAATTGATCCAGACGCCTACCCTGTGGCCACTCCACTCTTCCCTCTGCTTGATGCTGCCGACACTGCGCTGGGTCTCGGCGGCGAAGTTCTAGAGGATCACGACCTTGGCCAGAAATCCCTCCTCGAACGGGTCCCAGCTCCAACCGGGTATCGACGCCAGGGCTTCGAGCTTCCATACGGGTAGGTCCTCGCCCTGGTCGGCCAGCCGCTTGCGGGTCATACGAATATTGTTCGCCCACACGGTCGCCTCGCGCGCTTCCATCGCGCCGTGCTCGTTCAGGATGGCCGCTCGGTAGCGGTCGCGCTGTCGGCGGAATGACGCGTCGTGGGCATTCTCGGTCGACCACGAGTCGATGATGGCCAGACGTCGGGCGCGCTCATCATCCAAACCGCCACTGGCCGCCAAGGCGCGCTGTTTTCGGACCCAACGGGCCAGATCGACGCCATCGACCGTGACTTCCCGATCGCTCGGGTAGCAATGGCCCTCGATATCCTCGTAGTCAACGAGTGCGGCATACATCCGCGCCCACCGTTCCTTGTGCAGGTTCCGCTCGACGTGAAGCGCGGCTTCCCCGAGGCGGTCGCGAATCCACTGCACTGCAAGAGGTCGGTTCTGTGGACCGGCGAAGGAATCCTCGCGATAGCGATAGGCCTCGGCCTTTCCTACCAAGCCCAGCCCGACCAGGTGGTCCAGCACGTCGGCGGCGGCGTCTTCGGCAACAGCCAGGAACCCGACGACCACATCGAACGTCGGATCCAGTGGTGCCAGGGGCGCCTCGCGGATCCGCACCACAGTCAACCCCGCAGCGCGCAGCCGGGCAGCCTTGGCTGCGTCTTTTTCCTCCTTGCCCTCATGCCACCAGACTCCGTCGAACTCCAACACAAGAGACGGGTTGCCGTGCTCATCGAGGGCAACGATGTCGACGGCCGCGCTGCGCCCGTCGGCGTCCGGCACCTGTTTGCGGGCCTGATCGATGCGTAGCACGGTGGCGAGCTCAGCCTTCAGCTGAAGCTCCTGTACCGAGGTCCCCACCAGGCGGCACTTGGGACACGTCTTGGTGCCGTTACCTTTCCTGCCCCCGGTGAAGGCGTTCACGATCCGCCGGAACGAAGGGTGCGCGGGGTTGATGTCGCATGCCCACCACACCACTTGGCTGCTGCCGACGCGCAGTTGGTCTGCGGTGATGCCCGAGCGCTCAGTGTCCAACCTCGGGACGTCGTCCGGATAGAGGTCCGAAAAACGGTTGGTGGAAGAAATGCGGTGGCCGGCGCAGAACGGGCAGCCCCGGCCGCGGCCGTCGTCCGGCCAGCGGTGGTCTTCGGCCTCCGAGCAGGCCCGGATACCGTCAGCATCCGTCGTGATCAAGTAATCCCCCCCACAGCTTTAACCTGCGCAAGCCCCCCATCAGGGCACTGCGACATGGCATAGCACATGCCGCTGACACTCCAGTTGAGACCCGGCTCCCGGTCGTTCCAGGTCGAAGTACACGAGCGGGCCGGGCGCCTGGCTTCTGCCCACACACCCGGAAGCCTCCCACCTCGCGCCCTGGAACGGGGGCGCGCCGTGGAAGGCTTCGAGGGCGACGACGAAGATTAGAAGAACGAGGTGACCGTGGAGGGGACGATCACCCGTGAGTACTGGCCTGGTCCCCAGGCGTCTGCGACGACCATGCCCTGTTTCTCACTTGCTGCTCGCGTCACTGGAAGGGGGCCAGCCCGTCGGTGGGTACGAGCGATGTCTGTTCGATCAGCGGCAGGATGATCGGACGTAGCAGCAGGATGGCCAGGATTCGGCGTTCTCCGCAGCCGAGGCGAAGTTGACGGATCGAAGCACCCATGGCCCGGGTAGGGATCGGGACGCGGCGAGGCGTTGGTCAGAGCCTTCCTCTGGTCGGGCAGGCGGTCACTCACGGTGTGGTCGGGCCCGTCAGCACAAGCCACATCATTGCGGAAGGTGTGTGCCGGGCGGTCAGCGGCTCTGGCCCGGGTGCCGGCGGGTGCGCTGCGGTGCGCGGCGGGGGCGTCGTGCGGGCGCGGTCCGGCTTTCGGACTCGGCGGGGCAGGCGGCGGGTGAGGAGAAGCCGCCCAGAACGCCCGGCCGGCACTGCAGCGGTGGGCTGAGCGGTGGCGGGCTGGGGTCAAGGGTGCGTCGGGGCTGGGCGGCGCGGGCGAGGACGGTGGCGTTCGCACGCTGTCCCGGGGGAGAGCTCACCGTGATGGGCGGGTGTTTCCGCCGGGCGGATTCGGTCGGGCTTTCCAGGAGCGTCGGACAGCGACTGGGCGAAGGGACCACGGCAGCCTCGGTGCTGCTCTACATTGCCTGACATGTCTGCAACTGTTCGCCTCTCCTGGGGCCCTTGGCGTGAAGTCCGTCCTATGAAGGGCTTCGGACACGTCCACTTCGTAAGGCACGAAGACGGAAGAGAAGGCGTGCTGAAGTCGCCGCGGCCGAGCGGGGGCGGCAAAGTCAACGACACCACGCGGCAGCGCTTCCACGAGGAGGTGCGCCGCATGCAGCAGTTGACCCGGGACGGGGTCACGGGCATCGTGCCGGTCCTCGATGCCGACCCGGACGATCCACCGCAGTGGTTCGTCATGCCGAAGGCTGTGAAACTGCGCGATGTCCTCAGCCCGGATGGTCGGTCGGCCGAGCTGCGGAAGGCGGTAGAGGTGATCCTTCAGGTCGCCGACACTCTGGCTGTGCTGGCCGAGCGGGACATCTCGCACCGGGACATCAAGCCCGACAACCTCCTTCACTACCAAGGCCGGCCGGCGGTCGCGGACTTCGGTATCGCCGCGTGGCCGGAGCGGCCGGAGCTGACGGCCGCCACCCAAAAGATGGGGCCGAGGTACTTTCTCGCGCCGGAGATGCGGTTCCCCGAGCCGGGCACGCCCGGCTATCCGGCGGATGTGTGGTCGCTGGCCAAGTCGCTGTTCGTGCTGGCCAAGGGCCTGAAGTACCCCCCTGAGGGCACCCACTACATGCAGGGCAACGAATACTCGCTGTGGGCGCAGGGTGGGGAAGCGGCGATGGATCTGGCCCCGGTGATGGAGGCGGCGACCGCCTACGAGCCGCGCGACAGGCTGACCATGGCTGCCTTCCGCGACGAGCTCGCTGCGTGGCTGGAGCTGCATCCGGGCCCGGTCGCACCCGCCCACCCCGCAATCCGGCGGGGCTTTCGCGCTCTGGAAGCGGCCACCGCCGACGTGCGGCGTCATGAGGAGGAGTTGCGGCGGCTCCTGCCTGATCAGATGCGACGCCTGGCCAAGGCGCAGCACGGTGAGAGCGACCGCTGGCTCCCGTCTGCCTTGGCTGAACGGCACCCGGAGGGTGTGCGGCTGATCGACCTGCACGGCTATCCCGATGATCCCGAGTACGACACGGGGGTCGACGGCATGGCGGTGTTGAGCACGGTGCCGGACGCGGCAGGACGTCGGATCGTGCTGGGCGGGTTCCTCATGGGGACCATCACGACCTTGGCGGCGGAAATCCAGCAGGATGGCAAGGTGCTGGCCAGCCGGGATGAGGATGTGAATGTTCTTCTGCCCAGTGCGCTGGTTGCCTTGCGGCGTATCACCGGTGAGGTGGCGGTCGCATACGCCAAGCTTTTGTGACACGGGGCCGATCGCGCGTGCCGGCCTTGGCGGAGCGGGACACGCGTGATCTGGCTGCTCTGCGGGAAAGGGGAAAGACCATAGTGGGCCGTGGTCCCGTTCGGTTGTCCTTCTCAGCGCCCTGGGGGCGTGGGCCGGGCCGGGGCGCGTCGTCCGGCAGTTGGGGGTCCAAGGGCGCGGCGGCTGGTCACGGCGTTCGTCGTAGGACTCTGCCTGGACCGCTGAATACCGTGACCGAGCAAGGTGTTCGGCGGACAGAACGATCAGGTTTCAGACTGCGATGAACAGCTGCGGGAGTTCCTTCAGGCGTTGCGATGACGTCGTGTAGCCGAGGACTGGCAGGCGTTCGGCGATGCTCTCGGCTGTGGCTTCAGGCCCTGCGACCTTGCGGACGTCGTGCCAAAGATCCGTGCGGCTTTGGAGCGGCAGTTGAACGGGCAGCGGGTCCGGTTCCACGCGAGTGACCGGGCGTTCCTGGCCGCGTTGCTCCAGGGCCTGCCGCGACAGGTGCTGCGCCGGATGCGACTGCTGGTGCGGCCGGACACGCTGCTGCGCTGGCACCGTAATCTCATCGCGCGCCGGCACGCCGCCCAGTCCCGGCCGAAGCGCGGAGGCCGGCCGCGCACCGTGCGCTCGATCCGGGCGCTGGTGCTGCGCCTGGCCAGGGAAAATCCAGGCTGGGGCTATCGGCGCCTGCACGGTGAACTGCTCGTGCTCGGGGTGAAGGTGGCGGCATCCACGGTCTGGGAGATCTTGAAGGAGGCCGGAATCGACCCGGCACCCGCACGCGCCTGCAGCACGTGGGCGGACTTCCTGCGCTCTCAGGCCGACGCCCTGCTGGCCTGCGACTTCTTCGAGGCCGTCACCCTGTCCGGGGCCCGCTTGTACGTGTTCGCCGCGATCGAGCACGCGAGCCGGCGGATCCGGATCCTGGGCGCGACCGCGCATCCGACCGCCTCCTGGGTGGTCCAGGCGGCGATGAATCTTGTCATGGACCTTGAGGGCCGGCTGCCGGGCGCGCTATCTGATCAGGGACCGGGACGGGAAGTTCCCGCGGTTGTTCGACCAGGTGCTCCAGGACGAGGGTATCGAGGTCGTGCTCAGCGGCGTCCGGATGCCGAGAATGAACTCGATCATGGAGCGGTGGGTGCAGACCTGCCGGCGAGAACTGCTGGACCGCATGTTGATCTGGGATCAGCGTCATCTCCTGTACGCACTACGCGAGTTCGAGACGTTCTACAACGAGCAGAGGCCGCACCAGGGCCTTGCGAACGCCCGCCCCCCACCTGCTGCCCGTTCCGATCGAGGACCGGGACCGGATCGCCCGTCTGGACATACGACGACGAGCGCGGCTTGGCGGCACCCTCCACGAGTACCAGCATGCGGCCTGACCAGCACGGATGAGGTATTCGGCAAGCGCAGGGCTGACGGTCAAGACGCTGCCCTTGCCGAAAACGTCATCCATTGAGGTCATGCGGCATGTCGGTACTCGTGGAGAATGCCGCCGAGGCGATCGCGGCGGCGTCTGTCGAGGCGGTGCGGGGCACCCGGATCGCGTCCATCACGGCGGTGAACCGGGTGCAGCCGTTGTGTTCCCGCCGGCGAGGGCGAAGGCGAGCGGGCGGCCGACGGCGTCGCAGACGAGGCTCACCAGGGTGCTGCCCCGACCGGGGATCGGCCGGGGCAGTGGTGCCTGTCGATGCGGGATGTCAGTCGGTCGGCACCAGGCGGGCGTTGGCCCAGTCGGCGTGGTCGAAGCCGACTCCGTTGCCGCCGTCGGTGACGCGAAGCGTCAGCTGCTGGACCGAGGTGACATCGACGTCGATGGTGCGCGCCGGGTCGTTCCCGGTCATGACCGGGGTGGTCGCGATCACTTTGCCGTCGGCGACCACCTCGAAGGCGATGGAGCCGTTGCTGCCCACCTCGTCGTCCACGCCCACCTGGGTGATGAAGCGCTTGTACCGTCCGTCGAGCTGGACGGAGACCGAGCTGGCGGCGTGCACTCCGAGCCCTTTATAGAACCGGGTGTCGGCGATCTGCATGATGTTGCCGTCGCCCCTGTTGTTTTCGCCGTTGGACATGTCACGCTCCACCGGGCCCCAGCCGTTGGACTCTGCGGCGAAAGGCAGCTCGCTGACATAGGCCACGCCGGGCTGCGGAACGAAGACCCGCAGCTTGCTCTCCTTGGAGAGGGTCGCGTTCTTGCCCTGGAGGTCGACGCTGTAGCGGGCCGTCACTGTCAGGTCAGTTCCGCTGTTGACGGGGGCGTCCGCGGGAGCGGTGATCTTCCATGTGGGAGTGAGGGCCTCGCCCTGGGCAAGCGTGGCGGCGCTGGTGCCGGTGCCGGTGATCTTCCAGCCTGCCGGCGCATCGGCGGCCTCGATCGAGACGTCCGTGACAGGGCCGTCAGGGGTGAAGCGCCCCGTTACTTCTGCCGTGGCACCCGGCTTGATCTCCACCTTGTCGGGGGTGAGGGCAAGGGTCGCGGTGGGAACACGGTTGACCGCCTTGTCGCAGGTCGTCAGGCCTGGCTTCGCGTGGCAGGCGATGGCGGCAAAGCCGCCGTTGGCCGGCACGGGCACGGAGAGGGTGTCTGTCCGCTCCACGATGCGGGACTCACGGACCAGGCCGTTGCTGCCGTCGCGGACGGTCTCGACGAGCCACTCTCCGCCGGGGAGGAAGCTCAGCGGGACATTTTCGGTGTGCGCGTCGCGCGCGGAGATCGACCCCAGGAACCAGCGATTGTTACTGCGGCGGGCGATCGTCGCGTCCTTGCCCGGGAGGCCGGAGACGAGCTTGGTGTTGTTCCAGACCGTAGGCACCTGCTCCAGGAAGCGCTCCAGCTCCGGCCGGGCGCGGTAGGCGTCCACGGTTCCGGCAAAGTTCTGGAAGCCCGACTCGTACACCACGGACAGCGCCAGCTCGGCGGCCTCGGAGTTGGGGTGGCCACCCACATGGAGGTCCATGGGGGTGTAGTCCATGGAACCGACGACGTTCCGGGTGAAGGGGTTCGTGGTCATGTCGGTGATGGTTGCCCGCCCGTTGGGCCCGTCGTTCGCTCCGCCCCCGTACTCCGCGCCTCGGACCGCCTCCAGCGCCATGACGTGAGGCCAGGTCCGCTGCATGCCGTTGGGGATGGTCGCACCGTGGAAATTGACCATCAGCTTGTGCTCGGCCGTTGCCTTCAGTATTTCGTCGTACCACTGAAAACGGCTCTGGGATTCCGAGTCCATGAAGTCGATCTTCAGGCCGACGACGCCCCACTCATTCATCTGTGTCAGTGCGGTGTCGCGTTCGGCCTTGGTGTCGAGGTCGGTCCAGGGCATCCAGGCCATGATCTTGACGCCTCGCTGGGCCGCGTAGCGGACGAGTTCGGGCATCCACGTCTGGCCCTTCCAGCCGTCGTCGACCAGGGTGTACTCCCAGCCGTGGGCGGCGCTGTAGTCGACGAACGACTTCTGTGCCGCCAGACTGGCCTGCACGGGGTGGCCCCCGGCCAGCCAGGACCATGCCACCTTGCCCGGCTTGATCCACGAGGTGTCCGGGATCCGCGAGGCGGGGGCGAGGTCGTCAGTGAACGTCGACTCGGTGACCGAGGCCAGGTCACCGATCATGGCGGTGCGCCAGGGAGTGGTCAGCGGGCCGTTGATGTCGACGTCGGAGTCGGACAGCTTGAGGGTGTAGCGGCCGCTACCCGAGGTGTGGGCCAGCTGACTTCCGGCGTAGTGGCCGTTGACCCCGGACTCCGACAGCAGGATGTAGGAGTCCTGCACGCGGAACAGGGCAGGGTATCCGAAGGAGCCGGTGGCGGCGTTGTCGGCCGTGATCTGGGTGTGGTGCTCCTCGTGGCCGGCCTGGTACTTGGTGAGCCATGCCGTCGCGTTCCCCGGGAGCTGGAATGCCGACTTCTCCTGACTCACGGTGCCGCTCGTGGCGCCCGGCAGGTCGTAGCGGTAGGCGACACCATCGTCGGAGACACGGACCACCAGGTCGATGCGGGTGTCGTTGGCACCGGTGAAGGACAGCCGCGTCTCGTTCATCTTCGTGGAGCGGTCCAGCCGCTTTCCGGTGGTGGCCCGGTAGGTCTCCTCCACCAGCTTGTCACTGCGGCCCGTCGGCCGCAGGCCCTTCGACAGGTCTGCCTGGGAGGTGACCAGCCCGACGGGGGCCGGCTCGAGCACGGTCGTGCTGCCCCTTCGGACCCCGAAGGACAGTTCACCGCTCGTGTTCAGCGCGACCGTGGCGGTCAGAGCCTGCCCGGAGGATCCGGGCTGACTCACCGTCCAGCTCTGCGCATCGCCCTCTGCGTGCGCGGCCGGCACGGTGAGAGTCGCGAATCCAAGCGCGGCAGCCAAGGTAGGCACCAGCATGGACAACGTTCTGGAAGTGGTTTTCATTCGTGTCATCACCTTTGTGTTCAGAGGTAGACGAGTGAGGACTAAGGTGCCGCGCTCCTCCTGCCGATGCAGTGACGGACCGTCAGGTTGCAGGGTGTAACACCCAAGCGACACAGGAAGGAGGGGATGCGGTACCTCGGGGGAGGGGGAGTTGACGGCTGGTGCGCCCACGGGGGGCAGGGGCGGGCGCCGTTGGCGCCTTGATCGAAGGCGAGTTTCTGCTGGGATGCAGGGGCGGCGGATACCGACTCGGCGTGGAGGTCGCCACCGAAAATGCTGGCCCACCAGGAAGGTGCCTCCCGGCCCGGAGGCCCAGCTCCTGGTCCTCTGTCCCGACTCCGGCAGGTGTGGCCGTGCCTCGGATCTTCGGATGACTGGAGGGGGCGGAGTGATGGAGGGTCTCGGCGGGGAGCGGGGCTTAACGGCCATGGAAGGTCCTTCGGCGGGGGGTGAAGGCGGCGTGCTGGAGGGTGCCGTGCCGGGTGGGCCGGGGGTAAGGCCGGGTGCGGGCTGTGCGGTCGAGCAGCAGCTCGGCAGCATGGTGAGGCGGTCCGGCCTGGGAAGGGTCAGTGGGGCAGGCCGACAGCGCGTTCGCCGTTACGACGCTGCTGGATGACGACGGCGGCGACGAGGAGGACGCCCTGGGCGACGTTCTGCCAGAAGGCGTTGATGCCTTCGACGGTGAGGCCGTTCTCGAGGCACCCGAGAAGGGCGACGGCGAGGAGGGTGCCGCCGATTCCGCCCTTTCCGCCCTTGAGGGCGGCGCCGCCGAGTGCCGCAGCAGTGATGGCCTTGAGCTCGAGCCCTTCGGAACCGGAGACGGGCTGGCCGGAGCCGGTGCGTGCGGTGAGCAGGATGCCGGCGAGGGCGGCGACGATGCCGATGAGGACGTAGACGCAGATGAGGTATTTGTTGATGTTGATGCCGGCGAGGCGGGCGGCGGTGTCGTTGCCGCCGATGGCGTAGAGGTTGCGGCCGATGTCGGTGTACTTGAGGAGCAGGTGCACCGAGAGGGCGACGACGACGAGGATCCAGACCATGACGGGCAGCCCGGCGATTTTGCCGCGGCCAAGGAAGATGAAGACATCGTTGTTGAGGACGTAGCCCTGGGCGCGGCCGTCGGACAGGAGTTGAGCGAGACCCTTGTAGGCGGCGAGTCCGGCGAGGGTTGCGATGGTGGGGTTGACGCGGCCGTAGACGATGACGAGGCCGTTGACCACGCCGATGAGCAGTCCGACGCCGATGGCGGCGACCATGCCCACGAATGCGTTGGAGCCGGTGGTGGTGAAGACCATGGCGCTGACGACGGAGGCGACGCCGACCTGCGAGCCGACGGAGATGTCCAGGCCGCCGCAGATGATGACGACGGTCTGCACGATGGCGAGCAGGCCAGTGATGGTGGCGGCCTCGGCGATCACCTGCATGTTGGACAGGCTCAGGTAGTTGTCGTTGAGGATCCCGAACAGCGCCAGTATGAGAACGAGGGCGCCGACGAGGCTGGCGTTCTGCCCGCTGATGCCGGCGAGCAGCTTCGGCCGGGACGACGGTGTGGCGTGGGAGGGTTCCTTCGCGGCCGGGGTCGGGGTCGGGGTGCTGGTGAGGCTCATGATGCTGCTCCGGAGGCGCTGGTGGAGGCGATGTCGTCGGCCATGGCGAGGGCGAGGATGGATTCTTCGGTGGCTTCGTCGTGGGGGAGTTCGCCGGTGATCCGGCCGCTCTGCATCACGACCACCCGGTCTGCGAGGCCGAGGAGTTCGGGGAGCTCGGAGGAGATGACCAGCACCGCGACGCCCTCGACGGCAAGGTCGGCGATGATCTGGTAGATCTCAGCCTTGGCGCCGACGTCGATACCACGCGTCGGCTCGTCGAGGATCAAGACCTTCGGCTTGCGTGCCAGCCATCGGGCCAGGACGACCTTCTGCTGATTTCCGCCGGACAGCTTGCGCACTTCGTGGTTGACCGACGGAGTACGCACCCGCAGCCGGTCTGTGTATTCCTGGGCGAGCGAGCGCTCGGCCCTACGGCGCACGAAGCGGAAACGGCGCAGGCGGTCCAGGACGACGAGTGAGGTGTTCTCGCGGATGGTCTGCTGCAGGAACAGGGCCTGGGCCTTGCGTTCCTCGGGGGCGAGTCCGAGGCCGGCCCGGATGACGGCGCCGGGCTTGCCGGAGGGCAGCGGGACGCCGTCCAGTGTCACGGTGCCGCTGCGGAAGGGCAGGTCACCGGCGAGTGCCAGGGCCAGTTCGGAGCGGCCGGCGCCGATCAGGCCCGCCAGCCCGACGACTTCGCCCGCGTGCACCTGGAGGCTGATGTTCTGCACGTCGTCGGTGGTGAGATCCCTGACGTCCAGTACGAGACGTTCGGTGGCCACCCGCTGGCGGACGAACATGGTGGACAGGTCGCGCCCGACCATCAGGCGCACCAGTTCGCTCTCGTTCGTGGTGCTCGCCTGCTGCACGCCGGCCAGGCTGCCGTCGCGCAGCACCGCGATCCGGTCCGCGAGTTGGAAGATCTCCTGCATGCGGTGGGAGACGTAGATGACGGCGATCCCCTGGTCGCGCAGCCGGCGGATGAGGGCGAACAGGGCGTCCACCTCGTGCTCGGACAGGGAGGAGGTGGGCTCGTCGAACGCGATCGCCTTCGGTGGCACCGTGCCGGTCAGTGCCCGCATGATCTCGACCAGCTGCCGCTGGGCCGGGGTGAGCCGGGAGCCGATCAGATCGGGATCGAGTACGTCGGCGAAACCCAGCCGCTTCAGGTCCGCTTCGATCCGGCGGCGCAGTTCGATCCGGTCCAGTACGCGGCCGGCCTTGCGGGGCAGGGATCCCGCGTAGACGTTCTCGGCGACCGAGATGTGGGGGATGATTTCCGGTTCCTGCGGGATGATCCGTATGCCCGCGGCGCGGGCAGCGGCGGGAGAGGCGAGGGCGACGTGCTCGCCGTCGATCAGTACATGCCCCACGGTCGGCTGGTGGTCGCCGGTCAGGATCTTCAGCAGGGTGGACTTCCCCGCGCCGTTCTCCCCCATCAGTGCGGTTACCTGGCCGGCGGGGAAGTCCAGCGTGACACCGTCGAGGGCAAGCACGGCACCGAAGCGCTTGGTGATGCCCGAGACACCGACGGACCGGGCCGCCCCGCCGACGGCGTCATCGGGCGATGGGAAGCCGGGATCGGTGGTCGAACTGCGGGCTGCGCTCATCGTGGGGTCACCTCAAAGGCGTTGTGCACGGGTGGTGGGTTCGGCCGGCCTGGCTGGCCTGGCCGGTGCGTACGGGCCGGGCCGGCCGGCCTCCCGCCGACGATCTGTCCGGTCGTCGGCGGGAGGGGCAATCAGTTGCAGGTGAGGCCGGCGCTCTTCCAGGAGTGGGAGTCGACCATGGTGGTGGGGGCGAAGGCCTCCTGCGGGAAGTCCTTGCCGTGCTTGAGCTTGTCGTACATGGTCTGGACGGCCAGAGCGCCGACGTCCTTGCCGTTGATGAACAGCGCCGCCTTCATGCCGGACGGCTGGTCCGACTGCCACTCCTTGCACGCGAGGTAGGCGCCCAGGCCGACGCCGATGATGTTGGCGGGACGGGTCCCGGCGTTCTGCAGGGCCGTGACACCGCCCATCACGTTCTCGTCGTTGCAGCCCCAGACGACCCAGTTCTTGACCTTGGAGTTGGCGGTGATCGTCGCGGCGATCTTGTCCTGAGCTCCGGTGGGTGTGTTGTCGGTGGCCACGTTGATGGTCTTCACTCCCGGAACGGCCGCGTCGAAGGCCTTCTTGGAGGCGTTGACCCGGTCCCCGCAGACCGTGACGTCCTGCTTCCAGGCGGAGATGACGCGGGTGTCGGAGGCCTTCCAGCCCGCCTTCTTGAACTCGGAGGCCGCGCGCTTGCCGACCTCTTCGCCCATCTGGGCGCCGCTGAAGCCGACCCGGGGCACGAGGTCGGCCTTGCCGCAGCTGGCCGGGTCGGGGCCGGTGGAGCAGATCTGGTCGTCGGATGTCAGCAGGGCGACCTTGCCGTCCTCGGCCGTGTGCACGACCTGGGGGCCCACAGCGGGGTCCGGGACGACGATGATGACGCCGTTGGTCTTCTGGGCGACGGCGGACTGGACCTCGCCCACCGTCTTGTTGGCGTCGTTGCCGAGATTGACGATCTTGAGGTCGATGCCGAGCTCGTCCGCCTTCGTCTTGGCTCCGGCGGCCTCGCCGACGAAGTACTCCTGGTCGCCCTGCTTCTGGAGATAGGTGAGGGAGATCTTGCCGTCCGCCTTGCCGACGGGGTCCTGCCCGGCAGCCTCCTTGCCCGAGGAACACGCTGTGCTTACGCCGAGGGTGAGCAGGAGGCCGGTGGCGACGGCGACATGCCGCTGGAATGCAGAGGACATGGTGAAGCTCCTTTGTGCTGGCAGCGACCACCGGAGAAGGCGTGTTCAGGGGTCGTGCGGTGAGGAGAGCGAGATGGCCGTCGAGCGGCCGGGTGCGGATGCTCGGAAGAGAGGTAGAACCTCAAAATCAACCAGAAACCATCAGGTTCAAACGGGCACACATATGACACTGCTCATTACGGGAGAGTGTCAAGCCTGTGTACGGGGGTGAGATGAGTCTGTGATGTTTCACCCGGGACGGGGTCGCTCATCGGTCTTGGCGGCCTTCGGCATGGCGCAACTGCCGTGCTCCGCGCTGGTCTTGTCGTCGGGGGCCGCTGCGGAAGCGGCGCGCCGCACCAGTTACCCGACGCCGAGGCGACGCCCGAGGTGAAGTTGGCGGGCCCGCACCGATGGACGGCGTGGCGATGCTACCGTCCGCCAGACCCTCGCGGCACTCCTTGTTCCAGGAGGTGACGGGTGTGGACGGGTCGTCGGCGAGCAACTTCTGCCAGGTGTTTGCGTACTTCTTGGTGCCGGCGCCCCTGAAGTCGATGGTGACGTCGGTGCCCCTGGTCCTGTAGGGCGCTGAGACCGCACGGCGGCCGGGATGTCACCGTCGAACGCGCCATGCCCTGCTCGCCGGCTGCCGCCGCCTGCCCTATTGCTACGAGCGCAAGGCCTAGCACTTCCTCGCCTTCACGAGCATCGCCTGCACCCTCATCTGCTGCCGCAGAGTCGCCATATGGGATCACCTCTCAGTGCAGGCCGATGCCGGCCGGGGCTGTGATGCGCGGGCTGGACTGCACGCGTCCAGACGGGGGACGCAACGGGCGGATGTCGAGTAGTTGACGGGACGTTGTCTCCATTGCAGGTGAGGGAGAGACGCGGCCCCTCGCGCGCAGCCGCAGAAGCCTGCTGCGGGGCGTCACCGGCGCGGCCGACCTGACCGTCGTCTCCGGTGGTCTACTGACGGCCTGCTCCAGCTCGTTGGGCACTAACCTCGAGCTTTCACGTGGCAGGGCGCCCGGTGGGTGATCAGAAACGTGAAGAGTGCTCCTGGCCTGCAACGATGAGGCTTGTCTTGGGTCCAGGTCGTCGCATGAAAGGAGCACTCTCCAGGCGAGGAAGCGTATCGGGGTGCCCCGGAGGGCCCGACGGCGTTCGATGCGACCCTGCTCGCAATGGCCTGATCGCCATCCGTGCATGTTTCGCATGAGAGAACCAAGATCGCGCATCTTTTTTGCAACAAGGCTTGCTCAGAATGCGCCTGGCCAGTTAGATGTGGGCACTTGCTCGGGCGCCTGGGCGGTCGCTGTGGCTGCGTACGGCGGCGGCCGACCGGCACGACCGGGGGCCTGCGGCAAGCACCTTGTAGATCTCCTCCGGCTCCGTTCCCAGGGCTTTTGACAACGTTGTCTATTGATTTCCACTCTGGAGGCATTGATGAAAGCAAGCCGGTATCGGGGCAGTTCCGGGAGAGCCCCGGCCCGGACTTCGCTCGCGAGACGCGCGAAGCCGGCCCCCAGGGGGCTGGCAGCCCTGATCGCGGGCGGACTGCTGGCCGCATTGGTCCCGTGGATCGGCGCGACAGGCCCTGCGGCCGCAGCCCCGTCCGAGGTGACTGCGGCGTCCAACGTCGAGCATGTCAATCCCCTCATCGGGACGTCGGGCGCCAACAGCACCGAGTACGGGGGCATGATTCCCAGTACGGCGCCCCCTTTCGCGATGACCCGATGGTCGCCGATGACCCGCACCAACTACGTCAGCAGGCTGCCCTACCACCACAACGACTCGAAGATCACCGGGTTCATCGGCACCCATCAGCCGGCGATCTGGATGGGCGACTCCGGCTACGTGGTGGGCATGCCCGGAATCGGCGCGGTCAAGACGGCCGAGGCGGATCGAGGCCTGCCCTTCACTCACGCCGATGAGACTGCCGCGCCGGACAAGTACACGGTGAACATGACTCCGGCGCCCGGGCAGACGCTCAAGGCCGAACTCACCGGAACCTCCCGGGTCGGGCACCTGCGGCTGACCTATCCCGAGGGGGCCGCGACGAACTTCGTGATGCAGGCCACCCGGTCCGGAATCACCGGGAATGTGCACATCGACCCGGCCAAGAAGGAGATCACCGGCTACAACCCCGACCGCCAGGACAGCAAGCTCGGCCCGTCCAGGGCACCTGGCTTCAAGGGGTACTTCGTCGCGCGGTTCGACACCGCCTTCGACAGCTACGGCACGGCCAAGGGTGCGACCCAGTTCGACGGTGAGGGCGACCGCACGGACCAGGACCTCGCAGGCTACGTCCGGTTCCCCGCCGGCAGCGAGACGGTCAACGTCCGGATCGGGACCTCGTTCATCTCGGTGGACCAGGCGCGGGCCAACCTCGACGCAGAGGTTCCCGACGGCCAGGGCTTCGATGCGACCGCGGCCAAGACCAGGGCCGCCTGGGCCGACAAGCTCGACCGAGTCGACATCTCCGGCGCCACGCCCGACGAGCGCACCACCTTCTACACCTCCATGTACCACGCGTTGCAGTACCCCTCGGAGATGTCCGAGCAGGGCCGCTACTACAGCGCCTACGACGATCAGGTCCACGACGGCGTCAGCTACACCGGATACTCGCTCTGGGACACCTTCCGGGCGCAGAACGCTTTCCTCACCCTCTTCGCTCCGGAACGCATCAACGACATGGTCACCTCGATGCTTCAGGACTACAAGCAAAGCGGCTGGCTCCCCATGTGGAAGAACCTCGCCGAGACCAACATCATGGTGGGCACGAACGCCGACTCGATCATCGCGGAGGCTATCGCCAAGGGCTTCAAGGGGTTCGACGTGGACCTCGCCTACGAGGCCGTCCGCAAGAACGCGATGACACCTCCCGACAAGGACACCGAACTGTGGTGGGGCGATCGGCAGCAGGGAACGCCCGCCGAGGCGCGCGCAGGCCTGACGACGTACAAGCAGAACGGCTGGGTCGCCGCCGACCGCACCGCGGAGGCAGGCAGCCGCACCCTTGACTACGCCTACGAGGACTGGGCCGTCGCACAGGTCGCCAAGGCCGTCGGCAACACCGACGACGCCACGTTCTTCCTGGACCGCAGCAAGAACTACAAGAATCTGTACAACCCCACGACGGGCTTCATGCAGGCCCGCAACTTCGACGGCTCCTGGAACAACGGCGGCTGGACCGAGGGCGACAAGTGGGTATACACCAACGATGTCGTGCATGACGTCCCTGGCCTGATCGCCCTCAAGGGCGGCGACGCCAAGTACGCCGAGTGGCTCGACAGCTACTTCGACGGCGGACACAACAACCAGACCAACGAGCCCAGCCACCACTCTCCCTACCTGTACGACTATGCCGGCCGGCCATGGAAGACCCAGGAACTGGTCCGCCAGATCGCCGACGAGAACTACCACGCCGCCCCCGACGGTCTCTCCGGCAACGATGACTGCGGCCAGATGTCCTCCTGGTACCTGTTCTCCGCGATGGGCTTCTACCCCGTCAACCCGGCCTCCGGTGAGTACGCGGTGGGCAGCCCCATGTTCGACAAGGTCACGCTTCGGCTGCCCGGGTCCACCAAGCCGCTGGTGATCAAATCCAAGGGCGCAGAACTCAAGCCGTACGTGAAGGGACTCAGCCTCAACGGCAAGAGCATCACCAAGCCTTTCCTGAGTCACTCCGACCTCACCGGCGGCGGACACCTCACGTTCACCATGGACGCAGCGCCGCAGAGCTGGGGCGCTTCGACGACCCCGCCGCCCGCGACCGGGAATCTCGCCCTCCGCAAGCCGGTCACGATGATCAACGGCACCCCGGCAACCGCCTGGGGCAAGCCCACAGAGAACGCCGTCGACGGCAATCTCGCGACCATGGCACAGGCGACCACCAGCGATCCCTGGAGCCTGAAGGTCGACCTGGGCGCCAGCACCGCGGTCAGCCGGATGGAGGTCAACCCCGACTGGGAGAACTACCCGGTAAGTTACGACCTCAAGGTCTCGGCGGATGGGACCAACTGGACAACCGTGGCCAGTGAAGCCGACTCCGGCGACACCACCGACTGCGCCGCCCACGGCGTCCAGAAATGCGGCCAGCCGCACTCGTACACCTTCCCCAAGGTGAAGGCCCGCTACGTGCTCCTGAGCGTCAACAGCTGGGTCTCCGCCAAGACCGGCGCACCGGCCACCGGATGGGGCTGGGCCCTCAACGAGTTCGGCGTCTTCGCCACCAGCTGAGGACCGGCCGGACAGCTGCCTGCCGAGCAGCTGTCCGGGCCGCCGGACCGGGTCTGTACAGCGAACGGTGGGACTCGGTTGATTTCTTCTACCGCCGGACGCCGATAGAAGAAATCAACCCGAGTTGCACCGCTCGCTGTACACACCCACCTCACGCATCGCGGCCTCGACCTCTACGAGTACGGTCACGGTCCCAGCTTCTGACTCATCGGGCGTGCGTAGACGATCAGGGCGGCGTTCTGCGCTGCTGCACGGCCCACTCCACTCCCAACCCGGCGAGTGCGCGGAGCTGCTCGGCGTCGAGTTTGTCGCGGCGTGCTTTCTGGTTGCCGATCCAGAAGCCGGTGCGGTGCTGTGTGTCGTCGGGGAGGACCTCGACGTGGCCCCGGTCGGGCATCGCGCCCTGACGCTTTTGGCGATTATGCAGGTCAGTTGGTTGCCGGTCGGTATGACGTGTTCGGTTTCACCGCCCTGCTGCGGCTGCTACGCCCACTCGACTCCGAGTTCTGCGAGGGCGGCGCGCTGCAGGTCGGTGAGTTTGTCCCGTCGCTGCTTGGTGTTGGAGACCCAGATGCCGAGCTTCACGTCGTGCTGTTGGTCTTCGATGATGATCCGCTCGGTGTGCGACCGGACGATGGCGTGTGTCCCTTCGCGTGCGATGTATTGCGCGAGGGCTGCTACGCCCCGCTGGAAGGCCGCTGACGCCTTGCCCGCCCCCTTCGCTGCAGCCTTGGCGGCCGGGGCCGGACGCGCAGTGGGCTTCACGCCCAGTGCGGTCAGCCGTTCCTGCTGCTCGGTGGTCAGCTGAGCCCAGGAGGAGTTCGCCTGCCTCTCCAGCCACCGGCCCAGATCATCGCCCTCGAACAGCACGCCCGGCTCGATGGCCGGCAGCGCCCCGTCGGCGTCGAGCAGGTCGGCGAGCACCCGGTAGTGCCGCTGCCAGTCGAGTGGCCAGGGGCAGTTCCAGTCCTGATCGATCGCCGTCAGCTGCGCGGCCCGGGTAGCTGCCCGCTCCGTGTCCTTGCCCAGGCCGCCCTTTCTGCGGAGGTTGGCGATCAACTGTCCGATGGGCACCAGGTCGCTGTCGCGCTCGCCCCACACGGCGTCCTGGCGCGGGGCCAGGTGTCCGTGTGCGCGGTGGTACGAGCGGAGGGCGGCGAGTTTTGTCTCCCATGCTTCGTCTCCGGGTTCCCAGACCATGCCTTCGGCGTCCAGTTGCTTCTTGCGGTGGTGATGATCTGCGGGGTTTTGTCGGTGGTGGTTCGGCATCGTGATGTCAGTTCGGTGGCGCGCTGTCTGTGCTGTTCAGCTGGTTGTGGTGGGGGTTTCGGGTGCTGTCATGGATGCCGATCTGGTGCTGACGATTTTGGTGATGGTGCTGGCCAGCTGGTTACCGGTCGGTACAGCACGGTGTGTGTTGTCGCTGGTCAGGGCTGTGGTAGCAGGGGGTTGGGTGCCGAAGGTTGAGGCCGGGGCGGTCGGCGTCGCTTTCTACGGTGTGGGCTTCAGGTTGTAGCGGATTCCTGTTGCGGTGAGGTGGAGTTGTTCGCCGTTCTGGACGGTGATGAGGGGAAGAGTGGGATGTCCGGGGGACGGTCCTTGAGTTGTCCGTGGAGGCCGGCCATGGCGGCCTTCACCGCCTGCTCGTGGACGCGGGTGGCGGCCGTCGCCGCGGTGGCCCGGATGCGGGCTGCGCGGCCCTGCTCGCCGCCGTCGGCCGGGGTGGTGCGGGGCGTCCACCGCTGGTGCGGGGAGGCGTCATCCATGGCGCGGCCCTTCGCGGTCTGACGGTTGGTCAAAGCTATTGTGCAGACACCCCATTACCGTTTTGGTGGCCCCGCAACGGGGCGCCTGGCCTCCGGAGCTGGCCCTCGCAGCGCTGTGCTGCGTCGCGGTGATCCGATCTCAGCCGTGACCACGCGGGTCATGCACCCCCTCGGGGTGGCATTCCTGGCTGGTGGCCTGCAGTGTTGCCCGTGGGCTGATTGACCCCTGTGGCTTGCGTACGACCTTGAATTGACAGCCGCGTGGCTTTGTACGCGACAGGGAGCAGCGTTTAGACAGCAGTTCGGGAGGCACACCACTGCCGACACGCTGCGGATGTTCACGACGACGGACAGCAGCGATTCTTTCTACGCCCACTCCAGTCCGAGGTTGGCGAGGGCTGCGAGTTGTTGGTCGGTGAGGCGGTGGCGTCGGCTTTTTTGGTTGCTGAGGAAGACGCCGAGTCGTACGGAGGTGCCGTCGGGGAGCTCTTCGACGTGCTGCCTTCCGACGACGGTCTTCTCCTCGCGTTGGATGTACTGAGCGAGGGCTGCTACGCCCCGTGTGAACGCGTCGGCGCCCTTCGTTGCCCCAGCCTTCGTGTTGGTTTGCGCTGCGGTCTTCTGGGGCCGTGCAGCCGGTTTCACGCCCAAGGCCGCGAGCCGCTGTTGCTGTTCCGGGTTGAGTTGCGCCCAGTCGCGGGCCTGCCGTGCGAGCCAACGGGCTGCCAGTTCGTCGCAGCTGCCTCGAACCGCTGCCGGGTGGCCGGCTTCTCGCATGCGGCAGCCCGGTCGGGTGTCGTACAGGATGCGGTCAGGACGGGATCGAGGCGCGGAACGCGAGCCCGGATCCGGTCACGCGCAGGGGGCCGCCCGTTGCGGGAACGAAGAGCACCTCGCCTCGGCGCAGGGTCTCGCGAGCCGACCCGCGTTCGGCGGTGAGTTCGCCCTCGATGCACAGCAGCGCGCCCGGGCCGGGAGCGCGGACCTTGACATCGCCGCGGATTCTGGTGAGCTGGAACTGGGCCGCCGGGGTGGGGTACAGGTCCTCCCCGTTGGGCAGTTCCACCGCCTGCACCACTTCGGGCGTCGAGGGAGCGAAATCGGTGACGGCCTGGAGTTCGGCGAGGTCGATGTGCTTGGCCGTCAGGCCGCCGCGCAGGACGTTGTCGGAGTTCGCCATGATCTCCACGCCGGTACCGCGCAGATAGGCGTGGAGGGTGCGGGGGCGGGCGAACAGCGCCTGACCGGGTGCCAACGTCACCAGGTTCATGAGCAGCGAGGTGACGACGCCGGGGTCGTCGGGGTACAGCTCTGCCAGCCGCCGGGCCCACACGAGTTCGGGGATGTCCGCGCGGCTGGTGCGTACCTCGTCCACCAGCGCGGCGCGGTCGTCCTCGGGCCAGCGGCCCAGCAGCGTGACCGCTGCGCAAGGCCCGCCACTGACCAGGACATCGGCCACCCGGCGCAGCCGTGTACCACCGGTCGAGGTCAGCAGGGATGCGGCCTGTTCGGGCTCGGCGAACCCGCACAGCGCCTCGAACGCGGTGAGCGCGTAGAGGAGTTCGGGCTTGGGCCAGGAATCGTGGTAGCTGCGCTTCGGGTCGCCAGGAGCGAGTCCCGTGCGTTCATCGCGCTCGTACCCGTCGCGGGCTTGGCCGGCGTCCGGGTGCACCTGGATGGAGAGCGGCCGCTCGACCGCGAGAACCTTCAGCAGGAACGGGAGCCGGTCGGTGCCCGGACCGATCATGGGCCGAGGGGCGTCGGTGACCGCCGTCAGCAGCGACCTGCCGTCGGGGAGGATGGACGGGGCGCCCGGGTGCGCCCCGATCCAGAGCTCTGCCTCGGGGCCCGCCGTCGGGCTCGGGCGGCCGAGAAGGTCGGCAAGAACCGTGTGTGAGCCCCAGTCGTAGGGCCGGACCGGGTTGTGCAGTCGGAGCAGTTCGCTCATGTCCGCCTCGGTTGTCGGGTGGGGTCAGGGATATGCGGAGATCGGTGGGCGGGGCCGGCCCCGCCGTTCGGGGAGGGGGCGCGACCCCGTGGGTGATTCAGGCGATGCTCAAGGCGTTGAGCGCGACTTGGGGCTGTGCGGCGCGGCGTCGGTCATGGGCGCGACGCGGTGTCGACCACAGGTGCGAGGAGAGCGGTGCGTGCGGCGCCGAGCAGGCCGCCGTGCCGGCCCAGGGTGGACGGTTTCACGGTCACGCGCCGGACGAAATCCAGGGTGGTCGAGTCTGCCAGGTGTTTCCGCAGTGGCTCGAACAGGACCGGGCCGGCGGCCGCCACCCCGCCGCCGATCACGACCCGGTCGACGTCGCACAGCGTCGCGGTTCCGACGATGCCACGTGCCAGCGCCCGGGCACCGCGGTCGAACGCGGCGACGGCCACGGCCTCACCGCGGGCCGCGTCGGCGGCGAGCGCGCGGGCGTCGGGCCCGGTCCAGCCCTGCTCGCGGGCCCAGCGCACCATGGACGGGCCACTGGCGTACGCCTCGACACAGCCGGTCGCACCGCAGGTGCACTGCGGTCCGGCGGGGTCGACCACCACGTGGCCGATGTGGCCCGCGTTGCCGCTGGGACCGGCGTACGCCACCCCGTTGAGCACGAGGCCGCCGCCGACACCCGTGGACACGACGATGCCGAGCATCGAGGCTATGCCCTGTCCGGCGCCGAGCCAATGTTCGCCCAGCGCGGCGGCGATCGCGTCGCCCACGAGGTCGACCGGAGCACCGGGCACGATGTCGCGGACCAGGTCGATCAGCGGGAAGTCCCGCCAGGCCGGGATGTTGACCGGACTCACGGTGCCGCGCGGTGGATCCACCGGCCCCGCGCACGCCAGTCCGACGGCCCTGGGTGCCGTGGTGTCCACCACGGACGTGAGCAGCCCGCGAAGTGCGTCGTTGAGTAGGGAGCCGGGGATGGGTGTGGCGACCTCGGCGTGCCGGTACACCTGCCCCTGTGCGTCGACCAGGCCCGCACTGATCTTGGTGCCCCCGATGTCCACCGCGAGCACGACTTCCTGGGCCATGAGTGTCCTTTCCATGGGGATCAGTCCGAGAGGAGCGCCGACAGCTGCGGCGAATAGGTGGTGTGGAGGACGAGCGCCGCGGCACCCACGACCGCGGCGTCGGCGCCCAGCGGCGACATCGTCACGTCGACCACCCGGATGTGCCGGGACATCGCCCTCGTGGACACGGCGGACTGGGCGGTGTCGACGAAGAGCTTCTCGACGTTCCGGATTCCGTGGCCGCCCAGGACGACGAGGTCCACATCGGTGGCGTTGACGACGTTGACGACCACGGATGAGACGTAACGTGCCGCTTGGTCGAGGACTGCGGCGGCCAGTGGATCACCGGCCGCCACCGCGTCGTTGATTGCGGCGTTGTCGACCAGGGCTGGGTCGGCGCCGAACCGTTCGGCCAGCGAACTCTCACCGCCGGCGCCGAGCCTGCGGTGCGTCTCGGCGACGATCGCGGCCGGGCTCACGAGGGTCTCCAGGCAGCCCCGGTTGCCGCAGTAGCATTCCGGGCCGTCGAGCAGCACCGTCTGGTGGCCGAACTCGGCGGCGTTGAACGACCCACCCCGGTAGACCTGGTGGTTGAGGACCAGACCGCCGCCGATACCGGTGCCGAAGAAGAAGTACGCGAAGTTCACGGCTCCTCGCCCGGCGCCCGCCCACCGTTCGCCGACCGCGGCGGCGGTGGAGTCGTTGTCCAGCGTGACGGCCAGGCCTGTGGCTTCACTGAGCATCTGCTTGATAGGGACGCGGTTCCAGTGCGCCAGCTGGGGCGGCGCGACGACAATGCCGTGCTCCAGGTCGATCGGGCCGGGGCAGGCCAGGCCGAGGCCGAGGACGCGCTCGCGCGGCACGGCCGCTTGCTCCAGTACGTCCGCGACCAGGTCGGCCATCGCGGCGACGCTGTCGGCCGGGACGGCGCCCGCCGGTGTCGGGACACGCTTGGTGGCCAGGGGCTCACCAAGGAGGTCCACCACGACGCACGCGAGCTCGGCTGGGTCGAAGTGCAGTCCCACCGCGCTGCCCGCGTCGGCGTTGATCCGCAGCGTGGTGCGGGGCTTCCCCGCCTTGCTCACCCGGCTGGCGCCGTCCTCGCGGACGATGCCCTCGTCGATCAGCTTACGGACGATCCCGGACACGCTCTGCGCGGTCAGGCCGGTGTGCTGGGCGATCTCCAGCCTGCTGATGCCGTCGCTGAGTTGGATCTGCTCGAGCACCACCGCCCGGTTGTACCGCCCCACCTTGGGCAGATTCGTGCCTGCTTGTCGCACTGGAGGTCCTTCCTGTTCGCCCGCCAAGCGTCAGTCTGCACCGGGGCGTTGACTAAGTAAAGCAAATGGATTTACAGTCCTCGCCACCAGACGTCGCTGCGGCACATGAAGTGGCCCGGACGCGAGAAAAGACCTTCGGAGAAGTTGATGCCAACGTCATCGTTTGCCCCGCCTGGACCGGGCCGGCCCGGTCCAGGCGGGCCGCACGGCGCGGAGCCCCTGTCATGAGCGCCGCCCAGGTTTTGCTCGAGATGCGCTCAATCACCAAGACCTTCCCGGGCGTGACCGCCCTGGCCGAGGTCAACCTGGTGGTGCGCGAGGGCGAGATCCACGCCATCTGCGGGGAGAACGGCGCTGGGAAGTCGACGCTGATGAAGGTGCTCAGCGGGGTGTACCCGCACGGCGCCTACAGCGGCGAGATCCTCTACCGGGGCGAGGAGGTCCGCTTCGGCGACATCCGGGCCAGCGAGCACGCGGGCATCGTCATCATCCACCAGGAACTGGCCCTGGTTCCCGACATGTCGATCACCGAGAACGTCTTCCTCGGCAACGAACCGCGCAAGCGCGGTGCCATCGACTGGAAGAGCGCCCAGCGCCGCGTCCTGGAGCTCATGGAGCAGGTGGGCCTCAAAGAGGACCCCGACACGCTCATCAAGGACATCGGCGTCGGCAAGCAACAACTCGTCGAGATCGCCAAGGCGTTCGCGAAGGACGTGAAGCTGCTGATCCTCGACGAGCCGACCGCCGCGCTCAACGAGGACGACTCCCGCCATCTGCTCGACCTGCTGTGCGAGTTCAAGCGGCAGGGCATCACCTCGATCATCATCTCGCACAAGCTCAACGAGATCGAGGCGGTCGCCGACTCGATCACGATCCTGCGCGACGGGCGGACCATCGAGACGCTCGACGTACGGGCCGGCGGAGTCAACGAGGACCGGATCGTGCGCGGCATGGTCGGACGCGAACTCAGCAGCCGATTTCCCGAGCACACCCCCGACATCAGTGAGGTGTTCTTCGAGGTCCGCGACTGGACGGTGCGTCACCCGATCTCCACCGAGCGCCTGGTGTGCAAGGGGTCCAGCTTCACCGTGCGCCGCGGCGAGATCGTCGGATTCGCCGGCCTGATGGGGGCCGGGCGCACCGAGCTTGCTATGAGCCTGTTCGGCCGGTCCTACGGGGTCTGGCAGGGAGGCCACATCTACCTGAACGGTGAGGAGATTCAGCTGAAGTCGGTCTCCGACGCGATCAGGCACGGCCTGGCGTACGTGAGCGAGGACCGAAAGGCGATCGGTCTCAACCTCCTCGACGACATCAAGACCTCCATCGTGGCCGCCAAGCCCGCGAAGGTCGCGCGGTACGGCGTCATCGACGAGGCCGCCAAGCACCGCGTCGCCGAGGAGTACCGCCGTGACTTGAGGATCAAGACACCGACGGTCGACGAAGGCGTCGCCAAGCTCTCCGGTGGCAATCAGCAGAAGGTCGTCCTGGCCAAGTGGATGTTCACCGACCCGGACCTGCTGATCCTCGACGAGCCGACGCGCGGCATTGACGTCGGCGCCAAGTTCGAGATCTACGGGATCATCCAGCGGCTTGCCGCGCAAGGCAAGGGGGTCGTCGTTATCTCCTCCGAACTGCCCGAGCTGATCGGCCTGTGCGACCGCATCTACACCGTGTTCGAGGGAGCCATCACCGGCGAGGTCACGCGCGCCGAGGCCGATCCCGAACTCCTCATGAAGCAGATGACCACTACCAAGAAAACACCGGTGTCATGAGCGGATACCAAGACCTCAAGAAGAACCTCTTCGGGGGCACCACCTCCATCAGCCGCCAGTTCGGCATGATCTTCACCCTGGTGGCGATCATCCTGCTGTTCCAGGTCCTGACCAACGGCCTCACGCTGACGTCGGGCAACCTCATCGCGGTCGTGAGCCAGTACTCGTACATCCTCATCCTGGCCATCGGGATGCTGATGGTGATCGTCGCCGGGCACATCGACCTGTCGGTCGGCTCCGTCGCGGCGTTCACCGGGATCGTCGTCGCCAAGGCGATGCAGAACTACGACCTGCCGTGGCCGGCCGCGATCCTGCTCGGCCTGGCGGTCGGCGCGGTCATCGGCGCCTGGCAGGGCTTCTGGGTGGCCTACATCGGCGTCCCCGCGTTCATCGTCACGCTGGCGGGCATGCTGGTGTTCCGCGGCGGCAACCAGTTCATAGGCAACGCGGACACCGTCCCCATCCCCGAGGGCTTCCGCACGATCGGCGCGGGCTACCTGCCCGAGTTCGGCCTCAGCACCGGCTACAACAACCCGACCCTGCTGCTGGGCGCCATCGCCTGCGCCGCAGTGGTGTGGCGGGAGTGGCGTGCCCGGAGCACCCGGCAGGAGATGGGTGCACGGCAGGTGCCGCTGTGGATCTCCGGTGTGCGGCTCGTCGTGATGGTGGGCGTCATCGTCTTCGCCACGCTGCGCTTCGCGGGCGGCCGGGTCGGCACGAGCCTCCCGGTGTCGGGCATCATCCTGATCGTCCTGGTACTGGCTTACTCGTTCTACACCCGCAACACCGTTGGCGGCAGGCGCATCTACGCGGTCGGCGGCAACGCGCGCGCCGCGGAGCTGTCAGGTGTGAAGCTCAAGCGGGTCAACTTCTTCGTCATGATGAACATGTCGGTCCTCGCCGCCTTGGCAGGCATGATCTTCGTGGCCCGGTCGGCCGCCTCCGGCCCTCAGGACGGACTGAGCTGGGAACTCGACGCGATCGCGGCAGTGTTCATCGGCGGGGCCGCGGTGTCCGGCGGCCTGGGCACCATCAGCGGCTCGATCGTCGGCGGCCTAGTCATGGCGCTGCTCAACAACGGCCTGCAGCTCATGGGCGTCGGCGTGGACCTCGTGCAGATCATCAAGGGCCTGGTGCTGCTGCTGGCCGTCGCGCTCGACGTCTACAACAAGAGCCAGGGCCACTTCTCGGTCATCGGCTCGCTCACGCGGCCCTTCCGCCGACAGGAGACAGCGTCCGCGGCAGCCCGGACCGCCCCACACGGCGACAGCTCCAAGGCCCCGGCCGTCGGCTGACGCACCGCACGACGCACACCCCGGCGAACATCCCCCGCGGGACTCACCTCCTGCAGCCCATGAAAGGTATTCCACGATGCGCAGAATCCTCACCAAGGCACTGACGGTCGGTGCAGCGGCCGTACTGGCGCTCGGCGCCACCGCCTGCTCCAACGAACGCCAGGGCGAGGGCGGAGACAGCGCCCCCGCCAAGGGCTTCGCGGCCAACTCCCTCATCGGTGTCGCGCTGCCGTCCAAGACCTCGGAGAACTGGGTCCTCGCCGGCGACCAGTTCGTCAACGGCCTCAAGGACGCGGGCTTCAAGGCCGATGTGCAGTACGCGGGCGCGTCGACCACCGTCGCCGACCAGCAGGCCCAGATCTCCACCATGGTCACCAAGGGTGCGAAGGTCATCGTCATCGGCGCGACCGACGCCGCGCAGCTCTCGACCCAGGTGAAGCAGGCCAAGGAGGCCGGTGCGATCGTCATCGCCTACGACCGCCTCCTCACCAACACGCCGGACATCGACTACTACATCGCGTACGACAACTTCAAGGTCGGCCAGCTGCAGGGCCGGGCGCTGCTGGACGGCATGAAGGCGAAGAAGCCGACCAGGCCGTGGAACATCGAGCTGTTCTCCGGCTCGCCGGACGACAACAACGCCGGCGTGTTCTTCAACGGCGCGATGGATGTCCTCAAGCCGTACATCGACAAGGGCGACGTCGTGGTCGGCTCCGGCCAGGCCGATGTCAAGCAGACCGCCGTCCAGGGCTGGAAGGGCGAGAACGCCCAGCAGCGCATGGACTCGCTGCTGACCTCGACCTACAGCGGGGGCAAGACCCTCGACGGTGTCCTCTCGCCGAACGACACCCTCGCCCGGGCGATCCTCACCTCGGTCAAGGGTGCGGGCAAGCCGCTGCCGGTCGTCACCGGCCAGGACTCGGAGGCCGAGTCGGTCAAGTCCATCATGGCCGGCGAGCAGTACTCCACCATCAACAAGGACACCCGCAAGCTGGTCGCGGACACCATCAAGATGATCAAGTCGCTGCAGAGCGGTGGTACGCCGCAGGTCAACGACTCCAAGTCGTACAACAACGGCGTCAAGGTCGTCCCGTCCTACCTGCTCCCGCCGGTGATCGTGACCAAGGCCAACGCGGCCGAGGCGTACGCCAACGATCCCAAGCTGGCTCCGCTCACCAAGTAGGCGCATCCCTGTCGTGCGCGCTCCGGGCGCGCGGCGGACGTCCTTGAATTCCCGCATGCCGCTCGGATGCGGCGATGGGTTCAGTTGCAGCGGCAACGGGCGCCCCCGTCACCCAACCGACGCCGCGCGCACATCGGGCAACACCAACCCCCTGTCGAGCAAGGTGCAGTCCGGCGGAAGACAGCCGGCCTCGCCTGCATTGACACCGAAGACCGTTTGGGCCAAGAATCTCGCTACCTGAGTCGCACGTTGTTCCCCCACCTCCAAGCCCCCTGGTCCTTGGGCATCTCTGGAGCTGCGACCACGTTCTCCATCTGAGGCGGAATCACATGGCATCAAGAACTCAACGCTTGCGAGCGATGGCGGTGGCAGCAGTCGCCGCTCTTCTCGCAGGCACTATGACAACGTTGTCTACGGGGGCTGCTGAAGCCGCTGGGGACACCAGTGACCTCACCCACCTGGTTAACCCGTTCATCGGCTCGCAGCATGAGGGAAACACGTTCCCCGGGGCTTCAATGCCGTTCGGGATGGTGCAGCTGTCGCCCGACACCGGACACAGCACCGGCTACAACTGGGACCACAACCGTATCCGCGGGTTCAGCGCCGTGCACCTGTCGGGTGTGGGCTGCGGGCTGGGCGGGGACCTTCCGGTGCTGCCCACCACCGGTGCCATCACGTCCACCGACAACGCGAGCTACGCGGCGCCGTTCAGCCACGCCGACGAGACCGCATCGCCGGGCTACTACAAGGTGAAGCTCGGCACCGGGATCACCGCCGAGCTGAGCGCCACCGACCGGACCGGCTGGCAGCGCTACGCCTTCCCGGCCACCGATCAGGCCAATGTGCTGCTCAACTCCGGCCAGGCGCTGACCACAACCATCCGCAACACGGTGACCGTGGTGGACGACCGTACGGTGGTCACGGCGATCACCAGCCGCAGCTTCTGCGGCAAGGACACCCAGCCGCGCACGGTGTACACCGAGACGCGGTTCGACCGGCCGTTCACGTCGTATGGCACCTGGAACGGGAACACCGTGACCGCGGGCAGCGGTTCGTCCACCTCCACGGGGCGCGGCGGCGCCTATGTGCGGTTCGACACGACGCAGAACCAGAAGGTCACCGCGGTCACCTCGGTGTCCTGGGTGGGGGCCGACGGCGCCGCGAAGAACCTGGCGGCCGAGGGCGGGGGCACCTTCGACGAGAAGGCGGCCGCGGCGAAGCAGGCATGGCAGGACCGGCTCGGGGAGGTCCGGGTACAGGGTGGCAGCGATGAGCAGCAGCGGACGTTCTACTCCTCGCTGTACCGCTCCTTCCTGACGCCGAGCATTGGCAGCGACGTGGACGGCCGCTACCGGGGCTGGGACCAGAAGACGCACTCCGCCGACGGGTTCACGTACTACCAGAACTGGTCGCTGTGGGACACCTACCGCACCCAGCAGCAAATGCTGTCGCTGCTGGCACCGGCCGAGTCGCGGGACATGGCGCTTTCGCTGCTGCGGGTCGCGGACGACAGCGGACATCTGCCGCGCTGGGGCTACGCCACCGTCGAGACGAACATCATGACGGGCGACCCGGTCACTCCCTTCCTTGTCAACGCCTACCGGCAGGGCCTGCTCAAGGGACACGAGGAGGAGGCGTACCAGACGCTGAAGAAGCACGCGGACACGGTTCCGCCGGCGTCCTCGCCGTCCGCCGTACGCCAGGCCAACCAGGAGTACCTCGCTGACGGATACGTCCCCGAGGACGAGGCTCGGCCGCAGAAGCCGGGCGACAACGACTTCCGGCACGGTGCCTCCGCGACCCTGGAGTACGCGCTCGCGGACGCCGCCCTCGGCGGGATGGCCAAGGACCTCGGCCATGTGGCTGACGCACACCGGTACCTGGCCCGGGGCCAGAACTACCGCAACATCTTCGACCGGCGTACCGGCTTCTTCCGCCCCCGCGGCACCGACGGCATGTTTGTCGGCTCGGCCGATCCGAAGGTGAGCCCCGGTTTCCACGAGGGTTCCGCGTGGCAGTACATGTGGCTGGTTCCGCAGGACGTGCCCGGCATGGTCGACCTGATCGGGGGCAAGGAGGCGGCGAACGCCCGACTGGACTCCTTCTTCGCCTACGACAAGCTGCTGAAGGACCCGGCGGGCACGGCCCGCAACGTGTGGGTCAACAGCGCGTACGGGTACTACAACGCGGACAAGTACAACCCGCAGAACGAGCCCGACCTCGGCGCCCCGTACACCTACCTGTCCACCGGGCAGCCGTGGAAGACCACCGACGTGGTGCACGCCGCGCTCACCCTGTTCACGAACGCGCCGAACGGCGTCACGGGCAACGACGACCTCGGCGAGATGTCGTCGTGGCACGTGCTCTCCTCGATCGGCATCTACCCGGTGATGCCGGGCACCGACATGTGGGGGCTGTCCACGCCGGTCTTCGACCGGGTCGACCTCACCCTGGACAAGCAGTACTACCCCCAGGGCTCGATGACCATCACCGCCCCCGGCACCACCGCCACGGACCGCTACATCCAGACCGCCGAGCTCGGCGGCAAGAAGCTGCAGAACACCTACATCACGACCGAGGACATCCGCGCGGGCGAGGACCTCTCCTTCACCGTCGGTGCCACGCACTCGGACTGGGGCACTGAATCCGCCGACGCGCCGCCCGCCCTCGACACCGTGCCGGACCTTCAGCGCCGTGCCGTGGTCGCGGTGTCCCCGGCCAAGCCGATCGTGCACCCTGGCGATTCCGGCACCGACCTGACCGTCTCCACCCTCCTCACCGCACCCAGTGACACCGCTGCCTCGATCAAGGTCAGCGCGCCGGAGCAGCTCACCGTGGACCCGCGCGAGACGGAGTTCGACGACGTCCATTCCGACACGATTCCTACCGCCCACGATGTGACCATCCACGTCAGCGCTCCGGCCGGTACCCCCGACGGCACCTACCCGGTCACCGTCCGGGTCGCCCAGGCAGCCGGTGACGTGGTCACGAAGACCATCCAGGTAAAGGTCCGCCCGCCGAACCTGCCCGTGACGGTGGCCTTCGCGGACAGCGAGGAGACCGTCGGCGAGAACGCCCCGGCCACCAACGCCGTCGACGGCAACCCGGACACCATCTGGCACACCAAGTGGTCCGGCACCGCCGCACCGATGCCGCACGAGATCCAGCTCAACCTCGGCGGCGACCACACCGCGTCCTGCCTGACCTACCTGCCACGCCAGAACGGTGCCAACGGCCGCATCGCCAAGTACGAGGTGTACACCAGCAAGGACGGCACCAACTGGGGCAACCCGGTCGCCACCGGAACCTGGGCCAACACCTCCGCGGAACAGGAGGCCTGCTTCACCCCGGTCAGCGCGCACTACGTCCGGCTGCGCGCGCTCAGCGAAGTAAACGGCAACCCGTGGACCACGGCTGCCGAGATCAACGTCGTCGGCCTGGCCGACTGACGACCCACCCCGTCCCGGCAGGGCGCAGGCATCACGCCCGCCCTGCCGGGGCTTCACCCCAACCGCCAGGCGCCTTGGCCCGTCCCACCCTCGCCAAGCGAGCGCCAGAGAATCCGGTGGACGTCGCCGAGATACTGCCATCATGGCCGTCACCCAGCAGCTCGCCCGCATTCCGGCGGAGTATCTCGCCGCCTGCCGCCAGTCAGCCAGCGTGTCACCAGACGGTGATCCTCGCTGGGATCCGCCGGCATCGGACGTGCTGGACCTGGACTGGGCGCCGGCCTTGCTTGCACGCCTGGGCGAGGTGTCCGGGCTCGATGAGGTTCGCCTCGACGCTCTCCGCCAGGCCACCGACGGCGACACCGCTGTCGACCTGGGCTTCCTCAATACGCACCCTCACGCCATCGGCCCGTTCGGGCCTGTCCCTACGGCTCTGTCCAGCGCTAAAGCGGCGCGTGTCTCCGAGCTGCTCGACCAGATCGACATGCACTCCCTCCTGGCCGCCCTGCCCACCGACGACCGCGAAGCCGGATACCTGATCGGCCACGGGGCCGACCACATCATCGGCGGACCGCGCGAGTACTTGCTGAAGCACTTCAACGCCCTGCGGGACTTCTACCTCGACGCAGCAAAGCGCCACCTGCTCGTCGTGCTCTGGTGGGACTGACCCTGGCCCCAACCTAGGCGTCTCCCCACGAGCACCTGGGGAATTACGTGAACTTTCGCCTGGGGAATGCGGATCGTCCACAGCGGCTGGTTGAAAGGTTCAAGCGCGCTGGCTGCAAGCGCGGCTTCGAGGCCGCGCGCGAGGCCGAACAGGCCGAGCGTGAGCGCAAAGAGCAGGAGGAAAGCAGCGCCTTCGCCTACGTCCACCGCATCCCAACCGCGGAGAGTTGTTCGATTCGTTCGGGTGTGAGTGTGGCGGACCTCGAGCGTTGGTTGCTCACCCAGGCACCCAGCCGGAGATCACGCTGCTCCTGGTCCTCGCCGTCGCCCCGGTGGTCGATGGTGATCGTCTCGACGTGCTTGCGGGGCACTCGAAGGTGTCCCTCGCGTTGGTAGTACTGCGTGGCGGCGGTGAGGTGGAGTGCCCATTTCTGTGCCTGGCTGGTGCGTGGTTTGGGTTTTTCGTCCTCGGTGGCGGGTTGGATGCCGAGGATGTGTTCGCACATCCACTGCTGCACCCCGGTGAGTTGGTCCCATCCGAGCCGGACGGACGTGACCCACCGCCCGAGATCCTCGCCCTGGCGTACGACGTCGCCCGCCGTGGTGGGCAGCTCACCGCCTGTGTCGAGGTGGTGTCGTGTGAGGTGGAAGGCGCGTTGCCAGGTGACGGGCCAGGCCGGGCACCAGGACGGGTCGATGTCCTCCAGCTGCTCGCGCCGCTCCGGCGACAGCGCCCCGGACCACGACTGAACCGGCAGCCCTTCGGCCTGGTACTGCTCGAGCTCCAGGGCACGTCGGGTGGCGGCGCGGGCGTTCTTTAGCCAGATGCCGACCTTGTACCCCTGGAACGTGGCGTCGAGTGGGGCCAGGAGGTGGCCCGCCTCGGCGGCCCACCCGCGCGCCGCTGCGAGGCCCTCTTCCCAGGCGATGTCGTAGTGGGACCAGATCATGCCGAGCTTCTCCAGCTGGACGACGCGGTCGGCGTCCATGTTCCCGCGGGCGTGGAAGCGGCGGGCGTCGGCGGTCCACTGGCCGAGCGGAAAGCCGTGCAGTGGGGCCGGCCACCTTCCGCGCTCGACTTTTTCTTCTTCCGCACGCCCAGCGTGCTCTACCTCCCCGCCGGGGACGGGGTCTGTACGGTAACCGGCTCTGGCTCACATTCGGTGGTGACGGATCGTGAGTATGGGGTATCTCTACCTTGCAGAGAGTGCGGCTGGTGCTCTGACCTCGATGCTTTGAAGCGGATGGCAGCGCATCGGGGGCGCTGAGCTTGTCGCGCCGGACTCTCACGGACAGACGCCGGGCCGATCGGTCGGCCCCAGGGAACGACCGCTGTGGTGCACGGACCTGCGGCTTCGTGATCGATGGCCTATTCGTCGCCGCCGTGACTTTCAGTCACCACCGGATGTGAGCCAGAGCCGATTACGGGACAGAGCCGTTCGCTGTACAGACCCCCGCTACGCGGTGCTCTACCTCGCCAAGACCAAGGCGGAGTAGCCGAGCTCTACAGGCAGTCGACAACTGCCCGTCTCGGCATTCACCGCACGGCCCACTGGATACCGAGGTCGGTGAGCGCGGTGGCGGCGCCGCCCGCGATCCATCCGTTCGTGTGCAGTGTCCCGGTGATTGGGTCGCTGCCCGTGACAGCGACCTCCAGGTGTTTCTCCTCGCCAGCGGGAAGTCCTTCGTCACTCCTTCCCGCGTTCGGTAGCGGCATTGCGTATGTGGCGGATGATGGCCGCGGCTTCGTTCGGGTTGTGGTCCAGCCAGTCGGTGAGGTGTTGGTGGACGACTTCTTGGACGTAGGCGTCTGCTTCGGGATTGCTGAGCCTGGTCCTGGTGGAGCCCTCGAAGACTGGATGGGCGAGCTTTACGGAGACGACCGCGGTCAGGCCCTCGTGGATGGCTTCGGCGGTGATGTCCTCGTCGTCTGCGGATATCTGCCGCTGACGGCGCGCGTAATGGTTGACGAGGTCTGTGAGCGCGGTACGGAAGCCCTGTTCGTGGGCGCCGCCCTCATGGGTGCGGGTGCTGTTCGCGAAGGAGTGGAGCTCTCCCGGGGGCCAGGTGTTCCACTGCATGGCGACCTGTACGAAGATCGTCTTGTCCTCGTTCTCCGACTCGAAGCCGATGGCGGGGGAGTGGACGAGACTCGGGGGGTAGGGGTTGAGGTGGGCGACGTAGGCCCGAAGGCCGTCCGCGTGGTGGTAGCGGACCGGCCGCTCCGGACGCTCGTCGGTGAGTGAGACGGCCAGGCCCCCGTTGAGGAAGGCAAGTTCCTGGAGGCGCTTCGACAGCGTGGCGAACGAGTACCGGGTGGTGTCGAAGATGTCGGCGTCGGGCAAGAACGCAATTGCGGTGCCGTGTTCGCTCGTCTCCTCGTTCCTCGTCAAGGGAGTGATCGGGGTGCCCTTCTCGTACTCCTGGGTCCAACGATGGCCGTCTCGGTGGATCTCGACCGTGAGACGGCTCGACAGCGCGTTGACCACACACAGGCCCAGGCCGCTCAGGCCGCCGGAGACCCCGTAGCCGGTGTGGGGCTTGGAGCCGAAGGACAGCTCCGCGAGTTCGCGTTCGATGGCCGACTTGCCGGTGGGCTCCTCCACCTCGACGAGCAGGCCCCGCCCGTTGTCCGCGACGCGAACGCCGCCGTCCGCGGTGATCGTGACGTCGATGGAGTCGGCGTGGCCGGCAAGGTGCTCGTCGACGGCGTACGAGACGACCTCGTACACCAGTTGATGCAGGCCGCGCTCGCCGGTCGAGCCGATGTACATGCCGGGGCGCCTGCGTATCGCCTCGTGGCCCTGGAGTACTTGGATGTGACTGCCGGTGTACTCGTTCACGTTCGCGGGCTGATTGGGGTTGCCGGACTCGGTCATGAAGCACCCTCCCTGGGCCGTCCTGAGCATGTTTGTGAGTAGATGTCACCGAAGCAGCCGACGCTGCTTCCACGCCGTCGCCCGTGCATGTCCATCTTAGGTATCTGGGGGTAAATGCGCAGGTCAGGCCATATGTGATGAGGTCCCAGGTGGTCGTGTCCACGGCTTTGCCGAAGCCGCCGTTCTGGGGGGCCGCCGCTGGGAGCGGAGCAGCGCGAAGGCCCCGCCGGAGGCGCGCGGGGGACGTTCTCGGCTGGGTCCGAGGGGCCTTTCCCCGCTATTTTCCGGCAGGGTGCGACTCGTCCGCCCTGGAGGGCGCCCAGGACGCCGATGACGACGACGTCCGGGTAGGCATCTACGAGTTGGCACGGCAAAAGCCCGCATTCTGACGCGGGCCGATTCCTCCCCCTTGCCCGTCCGGGCTGTGCCGGAGAAGCGGTAGCAGGGCCACGGCGGCGTCGTACGCGGCACACGCCGCTGTGGCCGGCCGCGAGGACATCCAGGGTCCACCAGAACGATCCACTTCACGGGCTGGCCACCCTCAGAAGCCCCCGGCGCGAGCCGCCACCACACCTGGAGGCGACCCCGAGAGCTCTGCCATATCCGCTACTGCGCCCAGTGGATGCCGAGCTCTGCGAGGGCGGTGAGCTGGGCGGCGGTGAGCTTGTCCCGCCTCGATTTGGTGTTGGAGATCCATACGCCCAGCTTCACGATGACCGGCTCCGTCTCGCCGTCGACCGTGATCGTCTCGCTGTGGCCGTGCGGTACCGGTCGAGCAGTGCCTTCCCGCTCCACCCACTGGGCCAGGGCGGCCAGACCCCGTTGGAACGCCTGCTGGGCCTTGCTCGACTGCTTCGCCGTCGGCGACGCCGCCGGGGTGGGAGACGGGGCCTGGGCGGGCTGTACGCCGAGCTTGGTCAGCCGTTCCTGCTGCTCGTCGGTCAGCTGCGCCCAGGTGTGTGGCTTCCGTTGTTGTGCGAGCCATTTGCCGAGGTCGTCGCCTTCGAAGAGCACGCCCGGCTCGATGGCCGGCAGCACCCCGTCGGCGAGCACCCGATAGTGGCGTTGCCAGTCCAGCGGCCAGGGGCACGCCCAGTCCTTGTCCACCGCGGCGAGCTGCACGGCGCGGTGTTCGGCCTGCTCGGCGTCCTTTCCCAGGCCGCCCCTCCTGCGGAGGTTGGCGATCAACTGTCCGACCGGGACCAGGTCGTTGTCTTCCTCGCCCCACACGGCGTCCTGGCGGGGGGCTAGGTGTCCGTGGTGGCGGTGGTATGAGCGGAGTGCGGCGAGTTTCGTCTCCCATGCTTCGTCGCCTGGTTCCCAGACCATGCCTTCGGCGTCCAGTTGCTTCTTGCGGTGGTCGTCGAGTTCGCCGGCACGGTATGCGCGGCGCTGTTGGTGGACCCACCTGCCCAGCGGGAACGCTTTCGTGACACCGACCTCAGCGATGATGTGTGCTGGTTTGTCAGTGATTTTTCGGCGTGGATGTGTCAGTGGTGTGGGGTGTTGATAGCTCTGGCTGAGATGGGGGGCGGCTGGGTGTCTGCTGCTGCCAGTGGTTGCCGATGTTGCGCTGACGTTTTTGACGAATCGCCAGGTCATGTTGGTGCCGATCGGGATAGCGGGTGGACGGTTCGGGTTGTCCATCGGCGCAGCGGCTGAGAAAGCCTCTACGATCCGGTTGATCATCGAACCAGGGAGGGGACATGGCCGAGGGCCGGGAAACGACGGACGCGGTCGCGGAGAGACCGGTGGAGCTGGCCTACCGGCCGTCCGTCGGCGACTTGGCGTCCGCGCTGCGAGCACGTGCGAGGAGCACCGGCGCGGGACGCTTTCAGCGCCGGGCGCTGGTCTGGACGGTGGCGGTCGCGGCCGTCGGTGCCCTGCTGTCGGCGGCCGGCTCCGGCCGCCGTGACACACCGTGGCCGCTGTATGCGGGGCTGGTGGTCTTCGCCGTCTTCATGACTGCGGTGCCGTGGCTGCAGGCGCGCCAGCTCCACCGGCTCGCCGAACGGCAGGGGGACATCCGCGGGACGGTCGACGACACCGGGATCCGGCTCACCACCGCGCACAGCTCGGCCATCCTTGACTGGCACCTCTACCCGCGCTACGCCGAGACCCCGGAGCTGTTCGTGCTTCTCAGCGCCGACAAGTCCGCCGTCGGCGTCGTCGTCCTGCCCAAGCGGGCCGTGGCGGACCCGGAGGACGTGGACCGGCTGCGGGCGGTCCTCGACCGTCGGCTCGTGCGCGCGGACGCCGTCGAGGGGCCCGGCGGCCCGCAGAGCCGGGGCCGGGCCGTCGGCCGCGGGGTCAGCTCCGTCGGACTGTTGCTGCTGGGGCTGCTGCTGTTCTTCTTCGCCTTCGCCGCCGTCCAACACGCCGCGCACCCGGATCGCTTTCCCGGGATCCAGAACAACACCGCCCCGATATCGGCCGTCATGCTGGTGCTGGGGACGCTCGCGGTCGCCGGGGCCTGGTGGCTCGTACGGCGGATGACGGCCATGCGGATCGTGACCGCCGTGCTCGCCGTTCTCGTCCTGCTGGCCGGTGGCGCCGCCCTGTACCGCGTTGGGCCAATGCTTCACTGCTGGGGCTCGGACAGAATCGCCCGCGGGCCCGACGGCGCCTACGCCTGCTACGACTTCTGAGGCAGTCCAGCTGTCGCAGCGGCTCTACCTAGCGGCTCTACCTAGCGGTGGGCGAGGCGGGAGCAACGGAGCCACGCGTTCCCGCAGGTCATCAGGTACAAGATCAGCTGCCACACGCAGAAGCGTGCAGTCACCTCATTCCAGAACCCAAGCCTCACGTCGAACCTGAGAGGAGCGACTCGGTGGTGACGCTTATTGTCTCGGGCAGAAACTGTAGGGACGAAATATCCGATCCTGAAATGCAGCGTTGCCGCCGCCCGACTCACCTTGCGTGATCTTGACCCCGTGTCCACCAGCGGAAAGGATCTGCTGTTTGGGGGTGGTTCTGGTTGCAGGCCAAGGTGATTCGGCGACCCGCGTACGTGTGGCTTCCCGTCGCTGCGGGGATCGCGTTCTACGTGTGTGCGGTTTTGATCATAGGTCCGCTGGACGAGGAGCCAGCGGCGGCGTTCGCGGTCGCCGGTCTGACCGTCTTCCTCTGGGCGCTTGGATGGGATTCTGCCATCCGCAGCACTGACGACCATGTGTCGATCACGAATTTTCTCGTGACCTCGACCGTCGCTTGGACCGATGTCGAGGAAGTGACCGTGCACGACGGCCTGACCATCAAGTTGAGAGACGGCCGCCCGATTAGTTCGGTCGCGTTCGGTAGTTCACTGCTGGGAGCCTTCACTGGCTATTCGACCCACCAAAGGGCGTTTCGGCTGCTCCGAGAAGCCCACCTCAATGCGCTCCAGGCGCAGGGGGGCAGCACCAGCGAGGGGCAGGCCCTGCTCAACTGGTCCTTCGAGTGGAAGCGGCTCCTCTGCGCGCTTGCGGTTGCCTACGGTCCGCTCGCAGCCATCTTCGTCTTTCTGAAGTGAGCGGGAGCGGCGGTGGTCCAGAACCTGGTGTCCTTGCCGAATCGGCTTGGACAACGTGGATGCGCCGCTGCGCCCGGGCCCGAGCTCCGGACCGCAGCCGGTCCAGCCCCTGCGCCGCAGCGTCCGGGTTCGTGCAGGCAGGCGGCCTATCGGGACCGGCGCAGGGCTGCTGCCGCGTTCCGGGCCCGGGTGGCTCTGCTCCAGATCGGCGGGGAGATCCGCGGCCGGTGCGAGGCGCTGGAGATGGCCCTGGCTGAGGCCATCGAGGGCGAGCGCGCGGATCGGGCTAGCCGCTGCCTTCTCGGTGCTGAGTCGCGCCCATCCTCAGTGGCGGTTTATTGAAGGCCGGGGGCTGCTCTGTCGTGCAAGGTGCAAGTCGTCAATTCCGTTTGTCTAAAGGGGAATTGGAGATGTCGGATCTCTTGACCGTGAGGTCAGGGGGACGCCAGGCTCACCGGAGCCGACCGGTGTGGTCGGCTACTCATGCGCGGGAGCGTTCTTGCTACCGCCTGGAACCACTGGAGGCCAGTTTGCGCATGAAGCTGAGAAGGGTGCAGTTCCTTTGAAGGGAAGGGTTGAGTAGGCCGCTGTGCGTGGGGCGGGCCAGGGTCACCAGCTCTTGATCACCGAGCTGCCCTCTCGCGTTGCTCAAGCCACTCGAGGTACCAGGTGCGGAAGGTGTGGCGGATTCCCTTTGCATCGACGTACGGCTCGAAGGGCGGGTTGACCGCGCAGTCCCGGTCGCGGAGTTCCCCGCGGTGTGGGCCGACGACGATGAGCCAGCCGGTCATCCCGCATCCGTTGTCGCTGATGTGGATCGCACCTCGGCCGCGTTCCAGGTGCCAGAGTTCGTCGCCGGCGTCGCCGAAGACCTTGCGGTAGTCGTCCAGATAGTCGTCGTCTTCGTCTCGGGTGGTGGGTTCGTGCCCGGCGGCGCGAAGGGTTGCCATCTGCTGGTCAGCCCAGTCTTCCGTCTCGACGAACGGCCCGCTGGGGTCAAGCAGCCAGGGATGGTCTGGGACGTTGTCCCAGAGCCAGCCCCACTTCCCGTCGATTCGGCGCAACGACGTGAGTTGGAGTGCCGGTCCGGGGCCGCCGGCCCCGACCTCTGCCAGAAACGTGCGGTACTCGTCGGGGAGCGTGACACCGAACTGTGCTTCGACCTCGGCGATCTCGGCGGGAGTCAGGACAGGTTCGAACGTCGGGTATCGAGACGGTGCACGGCCGTGGGCTCGACGCTCGGCCTCCTCCACAGCGATGACGCGTTCGCGGACTTCCGACCAGTCCATGTGCGTGTTCACGGCTCTCCTATCGACGGCAGGCACGGACATTAGTCCCTGCCGCCGACATCCAAGCTCCATCTGGGCTGTGTTCGCGGCTGTTCATCCCTACCGTGATGGTGGAGGAGGATTGCTGATGGGTTCATTGTTCGAGGAGTTGGAGGCCCGCGAGGCGGCTACCCGGGCCCGGGTGGAGGAGCTGGAGGCTGAACTCGCTGCGGTGTCCGGCAAGTTGGAGCTGGCTCGGGAGGGCCTAGGGCGGCTGCGGATCGCGCGGGAGACGGTCGCGGAAGTGCTCGCCGAGATGACGCCGGAGATGCCTGCGGCAACGGTCGATGCCCGGGAGTCGCCTCCCGGCGAGCGGGTGGTGTCGGCGTATGCGGGGGCCGAGCGGCAGGTGATCGGGGTGCTGACGGTGCCGAAGTGGCAGCCCGGCATGGGGGCGGACGTCCTGCCCGGGGTGTATCGGGACATCGTGGAGGTGGTGGCGGATGCGCCGGGTCCGGTCCGGGCCAAGCAGATCGTCCCCAGGATCGGGCTTGCGGCCGAGGTCGGGAAGATCGAGGGCACGCGGTCGAAACTGAAGCGGCTGGTGGAACGGGGCTGGCTGGACGAGGACGCCCCGGGACTGTTCACCCCGGCCCGCCGCCGGACGGCTGTCACGTCCAACTCCCTTTAACAGAAGGGCTCTTCCGCCTACATTCGAAGGTGCCAACCGTGTCGGATGCAGGACGAGAAGAGCCCCGGAGATGGAACAGTACGACACTCATGCCACCGCTGACCCCTTTGCCTGCTCGGTCAACGCCTTCGAGACGCTGATGGGCACCCTGTCGGGTGACCAGGCGAGCGCGTGGACCCACGCTGAGCTGGAGGAACACCTCGACGCGGCCGGGCGGGAGCTGTTACGGCAGCTGCTGCAGGACCACCTGGACCTGCGCGCCCTGCGGGAGGAGGAACAGGTCCGCGCCGGTGCCGGCCTGGTCGTGGTGGGGCCGGAGGGACGGGTGCGGCCATGGCGGGAGACGGGCCACGCGCGCTGGCTGGCCAGCCTGTTCGGGCTGGTCCGCTTCACCCGGGTCGCGCACCGGGGCCCCGGCGTGGGCAACGTCCACCCCGCCGACGAGGAGCTGTCGCTGCCCGCGGGCCGCCACTCGCTGGGCCTGCGCCGGCTCGCGGTCACAGAGGCCGTGCGCGGCTCGTTCGACCAGGCCCACGATGCGGTGACGCGCCGCTGCGGGAAGGTGCTCGGCAAGCGGCGGCTGGAAGAGCTCGTGATCGCCGCGGCCATCGACGTCGACGCGTTCTACCGGGCCCAGATCCCCGTTCCGTGCAGCCGACAGATGCCGCTGGTCCTCCAGGTCGACGGCAAGGGCGTGGTCATGCGCCCCGAGGCTCTGCGCGAGGCCACCCGCCGGGCCGCCGTGAAAGCCGCTGCCGCGGGCGGGCATCGCGGCTGGCTCGCGCCGGGCGAGAAACCGAACCGCAAGCGGATGGCGACCGTGGCCTGCGTCTTCGACACCCGCCCGGCCCCCAGACGCCCCCACGACGTGATCCACCCGCCCGGCGGCCGCAGCGGCGAACGTCCCGTCCGTCCGGGGCCGAGGGCGGAGAGCAAGTGGTGCACCGCCTCCCTGGTCCGCCCGCCCGAGCAGGTCATCGCCGACGCTTTCGACCAGGCCGACGCCCGCGACCCGAAGCATCTGCGGCCGTGGATCGTCCTGGTCGACGGCGCTCGCCACCAACTCGACCTGATCACCGCCGAGACCGCCCGACGCGACGTCACGGTGCACGTCCTGCTGGACTTCGTGCACGTCGCCGAGTACGTCTGGGCCGCCGCCCACGCCTTCCACAAGCCCGGCACCACCGAGGCCGAAGCCTGGGCAGCCGACCACCTGACCGCGATCCTCGCAGGCCACGTGGCCCGCACCGCCGCCGAGATGACCGCCGATGCCGACCGGGAAGGACTGCCGGCCACCCGGCGCGAGACCGTCGACGCCTGCCACCGCTACCTGACCGGCCACCTCGACCAGCTCCGCTACGACACCGCTCTCGCCAACGGGTGGCCGATAGCCACGGGCGCGGTCGAGGGTGCCTGCCGCCACCTGATCGCCGACCGCCTCGACATTACCGGTGCCCGCTGGGGCCTGCCCGGAGCCGAAGCCGTCCTCCGACTCCGCACCCTCGTCGCCAACGGCGACCTCGACGCCTACTGGCGCTTCCACAGTGCCCACGAGCACGAACGCCTCTACCCCGCCCCCGGCCAGGAGAACTACAACCTCACCGCCTGATCAGCATCGTCCCTCGAAACGAACCGCACCCAACGGTGATCGACCGAGGACATCAACTCCAACACCGTTGCGTTTGAGTCTTGAGCGGCAGGTCAAGCCCTGGTGAATGACGCAACGGGACGTCCTGATAGATCAACTTGTTGCTGAGGCAAGGCGATCATCGGGAGTCCCGTTGCGGGAGAAGTCTGTCATCACGCGAACGATCGAGGTGGCCGGGGGTGTGTACGCGCCCGGGCACGTGGGCGAGCTGACGCAGGTCGTGGACTTCGCGCTGGTGGACGCGGTGCTGGAGGAGACCGGGACGCGGGAGCGCCGGCTGCGGCTGCTGCCGTCGCGGGTGGTGGTCTACTTCGTCCTCGCAGTGCGCAACGAGGTTCTACGTGTTCGAGCGGGGGTGAAAGGACCCTGCCGTTAGGCCGTCGCAGCGGCCTGATCGAAGCTGAGGGCAGTCTGACCCGGGGATCGCCGGGGAGGGCGGGAAGCAGCCCTGACAAAGCCGGGACGGACCGGCACTGCCAGACGGCCGGGTTCGGCGAGCGAGGCCAAGAGGTGTAGCGGAAGCGAATCAGTGGTTGAAGCCCCGTAAGCGAAGTGCCGGCTCGAACCTGGCGGATCTGGGCCGGTCAGCAGTGCGTGACCGACGCCGTGGGCGTCGGTCAACTCCGAAGCCGAGGAGCGAGGTCGGTGGGGAGGCCATGCCGAAGGTCTGCGGCGTAGGCATGGCGAGGCTGCCGGGGTAGAGCTGGACGTCTACTTGGCCGATCGAGGCGTAGGGAACGTTGGAACCATCCGCGGTCGCCCGCGGCCCCGGCAGCCAGCCTGGGAAGTGGGCAGGTCCGTTGCCGACTGGGGGCCGTGGGATGGGGCGGAGTCCTCGTAGTAGTCCGAGCGCACGAGAGGTGCGTACATGGCGAAGGGGGACAGCAGGTCAGTGGCTGAAGGGCTGGAAGGCTGGGAGGTTGTCGCCGGTGAACACCGACGAGCTGGAGTCTGCCCTGTTCGGGGCGGAGATCCGGGTACTGGGGATCCGGACCAAGCTGCACCGCTGGGCTCGTGATGATCCGCATCGCAGGTTTGATGATCTTTACAACCTTGTCGCTGACCCCGCGTTCCTCCTGGTCGCGTGGGACCGGGTACAGGGCAACAAGGGTGCCAGGACCGCCGGGGTGGACGGCCGCACAGCGGTGTCGGTCATCAGGGAAGTGGGCGTCGAGGAGTTCCTCGACGGGCTGCGGGCCTCTTTGAAGGACCGCAGCTTCCGACCCCAGCCGGTCCGGGAGAGGATGATTCCCAAGGCGAACGGCAAGCCGCGCCGTCTGGGGATCGCAACCATCCGGGACCGGGTGGTCCAGGCATCCTTGAAGCTGGTGCTGGAGCCGGTGTTCGAGGCGGATTTCCTCCCGTGTTCCTACGGGTTCCGCCCGATGCGCCGGGTCCATGACGCGGTGGCCGAGGTGCGCTACCTCTCCTCCCGCTCATACGAGTGGATCGTCGAGGGAGACATCAAGGCATGCTTCGACGAAATCTCGCATCCAGCCCTTATGGACCGGGTGCGCAGACGAGTCGGGGACAACCGCGTCCTGGCACTGGTGAAGGCGTTCCTCAAGGCGGGCATCCTCGGCGAGGACCGCGTGCTGCGGGAGAACAACGCCGGAACCCCTCAGGGTTCGATCTTGTCGCCGCTCCTCAGCAACGTGGCCCTGTCGGTCCTGGACGAGCACATCGCCCAGGGCCCGGGAGGTCCCGCGTCCAGCCAGGTGGAGCGCGCAAAGCGCCGCCGTCACGGGCAGCCGAACCACCGGTTGGTCCGTTTCGCCGACGACTGGTGCCTGATGGTCTCGGGCACCAGGGCCGACGCGGAGGCGCTGCGGGAGGAGATCGCAGAAGTCCTGTCCACCAGGATGGGCCTGCGTCTCTCACAGGAGAAGACCCTGGTCACCCATATCGACGACGGGTTGGACTTCCTCGGGTGGCACATCCAGCGCCACCGCAAACGGGGCACCGACCGGTGCTACGTCTATACCTACCCCTCACGCAAGGCCCTCAAGGCCGTGATGGCCAAGGTCAAGACGTGGTGCCGGGAGATGGACACGAGCCAGCCGCTCGACACCCTGCTCATCCGGCTCAACCAGATGCTGCGGGGCTGGTGCGCCTTCTTCCAACCCGGCGTGTCCAGCGCGACCTTCGGATACCTGGCGCACTACGCGCGGGAACAGGTCATCCGGTGGTTGCGCCGCAAACACCGCCGTATCACCTGGAAGGACCTCTACCGGCGCTTCTGCGACCACAGAGGATGGCCAACCGGAGACGACAGAGCGCTGTTCAACCCCGAGAAGGTAGGCACAACCCGCTACCAGTACCGGGGCACAGCGATCCCGAACCCCTGGACGGCCACGGGATGACGCTCAACAAGTGAGCCCTGAGCGGGACCTGTGGAGAGCCCGTTGCGGTGTGAGCCGCACGGCGGGTTCGGGAAGCGGTCCAGGGAGACGGGCCGGTCGCAAGACCGAAACCGCGCCCTGGACCGACTTTCACCTGGCCCTGTTCGAGGACTGCTCCTACCGGGGGGTGTGGGGCAAGCTGGTGGCCGGGCTGGAAGGACTGGCCCTGGTGCGGCCGGCGGTTTCTTCACTATCCCGGGCCCGGCGGCCTCGCGCCGCCGGGCCCGGGACGCGACCTGACCATCCACCACCGGCGTCATGGGGCCGGACAAACCCCGTGGGCTACTTCCCCGACGCCCCCAGGTGCTTGATCTTGATCCAGTCGCGGGTGCGACGGCCGGGCAGGTAGGGGCTGGTGAGGCGTTTGGCGACGACGCCGTCGAAGCCCTGTTCCATGGCCTGGGCGGCGAGTGCAGGCCAGGCCGCGGGCACCGTGATGCCGGGACCAGTCAGGGCGAGGTCGTCGAGGAGGTCGCGGCGGGCGGTGTAGGGAAGCTGCACGGTCGGTTCGCCGAGGTAGAGCATCAGCCGGACGGGCAGGTCTTCGAGGGCGTGGGTGACCGCCTCGGGGTGGTGCAGGCTCATCCGTTGCTGCAACCGCTCCACCGACGGCCGCCCCACGCCGTCGAGGGTGATGATCTCTCCGTCGAGGACCGCCTGTGGTCCGGGCAGCAGGCCGGACAGCGCCTTGAGTTCGGGGTACTGGGCGGTGACGTCCATCCCGGCCTGGGACAGAAGCCGCAGGCTTCCGTCCCCGGGCAGATGGGCGATGACCCGGGCACCGTTGAAGAGCGTTTCGTAGGCGTACTCAGCCTCGGTCTCCGGCCTGGGCGGCGGGCCGATCACCGCGAGCATCGGCGCGAGCAACGGCAGCAGTGCACCATGAGCGCCTCGGGAGGGGGCCACGCTCATGGTTCCAGCCTGCGCCCGGCGGCCTGCTGTCGACACGTCTGTGAGCAGAGCGGATGCCGTGACTGCGGCGATCGTCAACGCGACCGGGACGTGGCTCCCCGCTTGGCGGTATGTCCCGGAATGTGTTCTTGGTCGATTGGTGGTTTGCTGCTCGGTGGCGGCGGCCGGGCTTCTCGGCGCGCCGTTCATCGTGTGCATCCGCCAGGCTCAAGGAGGAGTTCCGCATGTCCGTCTACACCCCCCAGCAGATCAGCCAGCCGCACACCCAGCAGCCGTACAACCAGCAGCAGCTGTTCGGCCAGCAGCAGCCCTGGGGCCAGATCGGCCAGCCGCAGCAGCAGATCGCGCAGGTGGTCCAGCAGTCGATCCAGCAGGCTTGCCAGCAGGCGAGCCAGCAGGTGGCGCAGCGCGTGCAGCAGACGCTGCAGCAGCTGCAGCAGGTCCAGCAGCAGCTGCAGCAGCAGGGCATTCCCCAGCACCACGCGCACCCGTACCTGGCTGTCGCGCTGCACCACACCCTGCAGCAGGGCGTGCGCAGCGCTGTGGAGCAGTCCGTGCAGCAGGCGCTGCCTATTGCGATCCTGACGCTGGTGCAGCAGAGCCAGCAGGGCCAGCAGGGCCAGCAGGGCCAGCAGGGCCAGCAGGGCCAGCAGCAGTTCGGCCAGTTCCCGGGCATGCAGCCGCAGGGCCAGTTCGGCCAGTTCCCTGGCCAGGGACAGTTCCCGGGCCAGGGGATGTTCGGGCAGCAGCCGCAGTACGGGCAGCTGTCGCCTCTGGGCATGTGAGACACCCGCCCGGGTAGCGCTCGTTCTCCCTCCCGTGTGGGGAGGCGGGCCTACCTGGCCGGATGCCGCGGCGGGGCGAGGCAAAGGCGCGGCGGGCCGCTGGCCGGGGAGCTCATGGACGCCCGCTTCCCGGCCAGCCACTGAAGATCCAGGGCGTACGACGATGCTTTACGTTGAGATGGCGGTTGGCTGAATGCGTGAGCAGGGCGGCAACGGTGTGAAGCCGGGCAACGGCAAGGGCGGGAAGACCCCGCGTGCGCAGGGCACGGCGGGTGAGGCCGGGCAGCCGGCGGCGGCTGCGGGCGGGGCAGGTGAACCGGCCGGACGGATGAGCGGGGAGGCGCAGGCGCTGGGGTACCAGGGTCGGGGTGTGCGGGCGGGGTGGGGCCGCTATCTGGTGGCGCCCCGGCCGTCGGGGCTGCTTGCCGGTGGGGTGCCGCCGATTGAGGCCTCGGCGCTGTTCAAGCTGCTGGAGGAGGACCCCGATGTGGAACCCGTGGCGCAGGTGCGGCCGTCCCGTTCCCGCGGGTTGGGGGCGATCGCGGAGCCGCATCCGGCCTGCCCCCCGGTCGCGGTCGTGAAGATGCCCCAGGAGCGGGCCCGCGCCCTGGCCGGGAACCCGCAGGTGGTCGTGGAGATCGACCAGCCGCTGTCCTACACCCCCACCCCGCCGGTGGGTGCCGGCCCGGTGCCGGTACTGGACCCGATGCTGGCGGTCACCCTGGAGGAGCCCGAACATCTCACCCTGCGGGTGGTGGGCAGTGACGGGGACGCGGTGGCCGGCGCGCACGTGTGGGCCATCGGCACCGGCGGCCCGGTCCACGGAGTCACCAGCCCGGACGGACGCGTCACCATGACCCTGGCCGCAGACACCCCCGAAACGCTCCAGGCGCTCTACGTCCGCCCGGTGGCCGACTACTGGCCGGCCCGCACCGGCACCCCCCAACCCGCCGACAACGGCGAGGCGGTAGTTACGGTGCAGGCCCTGTCGGACACCTTCGAGGGCTTCCCCGGCAAGGCGCTCACCGGCTGGGGCACACAGGCAATGCGGCTCAACCAGATCCCGCCGACCTACCGCGGCCACGGCATCAAGATCGCGCTGCTCGATTCGGGGGTGAACACCGCCCACCCCGATTTGAAGGACACCGTCCAGCACGGGCACGACTTCACCGGCGCCGGCAACGGCACCTGGGGCCTCGATGTGACCGGGCACGGCACGTGGTGCGCCGGCATCATCGCCGCGGCGGACAACAACGCAGGCATCGCCGGGATCGCGGCGGAGGCCGAGGTGCATGCGCTGAAGCTGTTCCCCGGCGGGCACCTCAGCGACCTGCTCGAGGCGGTCGACTACTGCATCACCCACGACATCGACATCGCCCAGATCAGCCTCGCCTATCCCGTACAGTCCCAGCTGGCCGCCTGGAAACTCGCCGATGCGCACGCCGCCGGCACCACGGTCATCGCCCCGGCGGGAGACACCGCCGGCCCCCTCACTCAGCTGGCTACCCTGCCGGGGGTGCTGGCGGTGGGGGCGATCGCGCACACCGGCACCTATCCCGTGAGCAGCCCGCTCACCTGGGTGCAGCCGCCGTGGCCCGGCCCCTACCCGGCCCCGTTCACCCCCACCGGTCCGGGAGTGGACCTGGTCGCGCCCGGCGCGGCGGTCATCACCACCAGCCTGGGTGACGGCTATGCCGCGGTGGACGGCACGGCGATCGCCGCCGCCCACGTCACCGGGCTGGCGGCGCTGCTGCTCGCCCACCACGACCATCTGCGCACCCAGGCGGTGCCGCGGACCGCGGCCCGCGCCGACCCGCTGTACCTGCTGGTGCGCACCGCCTGCCGGCCCCTGCCCGGCGCCGACCCCCGCCTGGGCGCGGGGATCGCGGACGCCCCCACCGCGCTCGGCATCCCCGCGAGCTGGCAGCAGGCCGAGCAATACACGCCGGCCGGTCCGCACCAGCGGGGCTGACGGCACGACACATTCACAGACCTCCGCCCCCTTGCCGCCCTGCCGCCATCGGGCGGTGGGGGGAGAGAGACGGCGGCCGGGCCCGCATCAGCCGAACAGGTCGCGCACCCTGACCGTGCGCACCCTCAGCCACCGGGCCCGGCGCGCCGGCAGCAGGGCGTCGCCAAGAGATTCGGCAGCTACGGGCCGACAGGGCCCGGAACTCCTCCTTGAGCCTGGCGGATGCACACGATGAACGGCGCGCCGAGAAGCCCGGCCGCCGCCACCGAGTAGCAAACCACCAACCGACCAGGAACACATTCCGGGATGCGTACGCCTGGGCCCTGGACCCTCAGACCAGGGCCCTTCAGCTCCTTCCAGGAGCTAAGGGTGTGCACCGTGCCAAGCGGCAAGAACCCGGAGGCTGTTGACGTACGAGAGCGGCGTGCCACCACCCTGGGTGGGTGGTGGCACGCCGGATCACAAGGGTTGCACCCCGGGGGCGGAAGGTGCGCCCTTGGTCAGTGGCTGGGCAAGGGCAAGTGGGTCAGCGGCGGTAGCCCCAGGAGTGGGTGTCCACGGTGCGGCCGTGGTCGTCGCGCAGGGTGGCCTTGTCGGCGTAGTTGCTCCAGATGTAGTCCCGGCTGCCCTGGTAGACGTCCCGGCGGGTGTCATAGCCGCGCCCGGTGTGGACGCGGACCGTGGCGTAGCCGGGCAGGCGCAGGTCGTCGAAGCGGTAGCGGTTGCCGTCGCGGTCCGAGAGCGTCCATCCGTCCAGGTCGACCGCGCGGCGGCCGGTGTTGGTGACCTCGACCCACTCCCGGTTCAGGGACCGGTTCGACCAGTCGTCACGGCCGGGGCTGTCGTACTGGACGTTGCCGAGGACGACGTTGGAGTACGACTGGTGGCGGCCGTGCCCGTGGCCCTGGCCGTGGTCGCTGTCGGCGGACGCCGGCATCGCCGCCACGGCGACGACGGAACCGGCCGCCAGAGCGGTAGCGGCAATGCGGCGGACGGTACGAGAAGCAGACATTGATGTCCCCTCAAGTAAGGGCGCCCAGGACCCGGTCAGGGGCCATGCTGCGCGGTGCGGGTCCCGGCCCCTCAGGCCGAGAACCCATAGCCTGGAGTATCTCCGTCATCACCAGCAGCGACTTCGGTTCGTGTTACTTAATCCGGACATTTCCGTAACTCGCGATTGTATTGATCGCAGACCCCACCCGAGCGTGCCCCTGACATTGGCTGCTGGATGCACGCATCCGCCCCGCAGCCGGGAACAAGCCTTGTTCAGCTCGCCCGCGCGCCCCGCCGTACCACCCCGTCAGTCACGCATCGAACAGCACGCTCATCGGTAACAGCCGCAAAACCCCGTGATTCAGACACGGATGGCCGGGCCGAACGCCTGCTCGCAGAATTCGTTTGCCCCGAGGTGATTAGTGGATCCGTGTAGATCAGTGGATCCGTGTGATGGTGAGGGTGCCGCGCCCTGCCGCCCTGCCCCGGCCAGGACCTCAACAACAAGGCTGGTGTCCAGGCGGGTGTAGGGCTCGCCCTCCGCCTCGGCTGGTCCCAGCACGTCAGCTTCGCCGAGTGCGGCACCGATCCGTACGGACAGCACCGGGCCGATCCGTGCCGACAGCCGTGGCGTGCTCTCTCCTTCGGGCACCAGGGCGAGGTTGCGGGGCCTATTCCGGGGGCCGGTGTAGCCGACGACCGCAGCGTCGGTGGTGTCGGCGTGCCGGACCTTCACCCTTAACTGCACCATCTGGAGAACCGCTAGGTGTGACTGATTCCCAATCGTCCTTGTCAAGCGTGCGGACGGGTCGGCGGATCTTGCTGACCCTCTGCAGGCGGTGGCACGTGCGGGCAGCGTTCCAGCAGCGAGCGATTTCGCTCGGGGTCAGCCAGGATGATGCGCCTGGCCTTCTCATGGCTGTCTTGGAGGTCGGTGGGGTAGGCCGTCGGGTCGAGACTGAGTGCCAGCGAGAGGTCCTGGCGCGTCTCCGGGCCCTCGCAGGCCAGGAACGCGGAGAGGCAGGCCGATCGGTAGTCGTCGCGGAGATCGGCCAGTGCCTCCAGTGCCGCTTCGCTCTCCTCCGTGGGCACTCCTCGCCGGAGATCCTCCATGGAGGCGTACTGGAGTCCTGGACGGGCGAAGTACCACGCCATGCTGGCGCCGACCTTCTCTGAATCGGAACCAGTCCGCATGTACTCAATGATCGCTTCCTGGATCGGGCGGTGACCGCAAGCCGTCACCAGGGGCTGAATGAGCCCGGATCCACCGGCTTGACGCCTGTGGGTCGTTCTTCCGGAAACGAAGAAGTGCCTTGCGACCTGCGATGATGGGGTTTCTCTAGGACCACATCAGGCACGATCGGCAAGGCACTTCCGAGATGCAATCTTCCCATGCCGCAGCGGCGGTCTCATCCGCGTTCGACGACCCGAACCTGATCGCGCACGGCGGGCTGGAGCCGGTGGTGCGGCTGGCCGAGCGGTGCGGTCTGCCAGCTCTGGCCGACGAGCTCATCAGGCTGCCCGCATCGAAGGACGGCACCGGCGCCTTCCCAGCGGCGAAACTGATGTCGCTGGTGGGTGGCATGGCCGCGGGCGCCGACAGCATCAATGACATGGACCGCCTGCGGCATGGCGCGATGGGCCGCCTGTTTGCCGGGGTCCGGGCCCCGTCCACGCTGGGATCGTTTCTACGCTCCTTCACGCACGGGCATGTGAAGCAACTCCACGCCGTGGCCCGCCGGTTCCTGCCCGCACTGGCCCGTCATACCCCACTGCTGCCCGGCGCGGACCAGGTCGCCTACGTGGACATCGACGACACCATCCGCCGCACCTACGGCTACGCCAAGCAGGGCGCCGGCTACGGATACAGCAAGGTCAAGGGCCTGAACGCACTGCTCGGCATCGTCTCCACGCCCCTGTCCGCCCCGGTGATCGCCGCGACCAGGCTGCGCAAAGGACCGTCGAACTCCGCGCGCGGCGCGGCAGCGTTCGTCGCCGAGACCATCCGCACCGCCCGCGCCTGCGGCGCCAGTGGCCTGCTGGTGATGCGCGCGGACTCCGCGTTCTACGGCGCCGATGTCGTCAACTCCTGCCGGGCACTGGGCGCGCGTTTCTCCGTCACCGTGCGGATGAACGCCTCCGTCAAGGCCGCGATCGCCCGCATCGACGAGGGCGCCTGGACGCCGATCAAGTACCCCAAGGCGGTCTGGGACGAGGAAGACCAGTGCTGGATCTCGGACGCCGAGATAGCCGAGGTCCCCTACACCGCGTTCACTTCCAAGCCGAAGAAACAGCAGGTCACCGCCCGTCTGCTCGTGCGCCGCGTCAAGCGCCTGGGCACTGGCACCGTCCCCGCCGGGCAGGGCACGCTCTTCGATACCTGGCGCTACCACGCCGCGTTCACCGACTCCCCGCTCTCCTTGAAGGACGCCGAGCGTGACCACCGTCGGCACGCTGTCGTCGAGCAGGTGATCGCGGATGTCAAGAACAGTGCCTTCGCTCACGCGCCGTCCGGCCATTTCCAGGCCAATGCCGCGTGGCTCGCCCTGGCAGCGCTGGCGCACAACCTGACCCGCGCCACCGGCGCCCTGGCCGGCACGTTCCATGCCAGAGCGACCACCGCCACCATCCGTGACCACCTGATCAACGTGCCCGCCCGGCTGGCCCGCTCAGCCCGCCGCCTCACCCTGCACCTACCCGAACGCTGGCCCTGGAGCATGGACTTCACCCAGCTCTTCCGCACGGTGCATGGGCTGCCAGCCTCCTGACGCTCCCCGACCGACCTGCCCGAAAGGGCCCGACACCTGTGGACAAGTGGAAGAGCTGGGCAGACCAGCGGCCACCCCATGCCCGAATCCGCGACTCAACCCCGACACGGCCCGCACAACCCCGAAACACCCACCCCAAGATCAGCCGGTGGATCCGGGCTCAGCTATGCCAGCTCTTCCTTCTCCTGCTGGCCAGCAGGTCATTCCGCTCGCCGCCGTCGGCCTCGCCTGTATGACCCGCTGTCAGACCCTCCCGATCTCGGGGGAAGCACAGCGGCGCTGGTTTTGCGCAGTGTGGCTGGCGCGACGGTAGGCGTGGCGCGCACGGGATTTGTCGGACGGTGTGCTGGGGCCGGGGCAGTTGCGGGGGCGTGGGCTGGTCAGCGAGTGTGCAGGCGTTGCCAAAGCAGGTGGTGGTCGGCAGCTGCAGGCGGCCGGTCTGCTCTGCACTGCTGAACCGAACTCGTGCCACCGGCTAGACTGTCGGATGGCTAGGCGCGTACAGCCCCCCGCCGTCAGCTCCCACTGAACCGCCCCGGGTTCGGTAGAGATCTCAGATTGTGGTTGTGACCTGGTGTTTCGTGGATTCCATGTAGTGATTGGCCTCGTACTCGACGGGCGGGACGTGGCCTATCTCACCGTGGAGCCGACGGTGGTTGTACCAGTCGACCCACTCGGCGGTGGCCAGCTCGACCTGGGAGAGCGCCTTCCAGGGCCGCTGGGGTTTGATCAACTCGGTTTTGTACAGACCAATCGTCGATTCCATCAGGGCGTTGTCGTAAGCGTCGCCGACCGAGCCGATAGAGGCAGCGATGCCGGCGGTGTCCAGGTGCTCGGCGAGCTTGAACGATGTGTATTGGGTGGATTCAACCGGTCGTCGCAACACCTCGATCATGGAGGTGTCCGATGGGGCGACCGGCAGGGTGGACGACGGCGGTGACGGGGCGCCCGGCGATGCGGTCTCCGGGCAGGCCGCCGGTCCGCCGGGATGTGGAGCGTGCCTTCTGGAAGAAGATCGCTGACGGGCTGACCAGCGAGGACGCGGCGATCGCGTGCGGCGTGTCGGGGCCGGTCGGCTCACGATGGTTCCAGGAACGTGGCGGTATGCCGTCGATCGAGCTGGGCCCGGTGTCGGGCAGGTATCTCTCCTTTGCAGAGCGCGAGGAGATCGCTGTGCTGAAGGCTCAGAACACCGGGGTCCGGGAGATCGCCCGTCGGCTGGGCAGGCACCCGTCCACTGTTTCGCGGGAACTGCGGCGCAATGCGGCCACCCGCAGCGGACAACTCGCCTACCGGGCGTCGATCGCGCAGTGGAAGGCCGAGCTGGCCGCGCGGCGGCCGAAGCCGTCCAAACTTGCCTGCAGCGAGCGGCTGCACGAGTTGTGGGGCTCGAAAAGTCATCGGCGCAGGTCAAGCGGCGTACCGGTACTCGTTGATAGCACTGCCGAGGATGTGGGTGCGCAGGAGTCTGCGGCCGTCGAGGTCGTGGACGGTGGCTGGCTGCCCGGAGGCGTGAGGGGGCCGTTGATCTCGGGCCCGGTGAGGTCGATGTGTGTTGTAGTGCCGTTCGAAGTCGGCAAGGACTTGCCGGGCGTGGGCCTCATTCATGAGCAAGAGGTGGTCGAGCGCCTCGCGGCGGACGGTGCCGATCACCCGCTCGCAGTGCGCGTTCATCCGAGGCGCCCGTGGCGCGCTGAGCAGCACCTCCATGTCCTCGGCTTCGAAGACGGCGTCGAAGGACTGGTCGTACTTGGCGTCGCGGTCGCGCAGCACGAAGCGCAGGGACTCCGTGCGCGTGTCGAGTTGGTCGGCGAGATTGCGGGCCTGCTGCGTCGCCCAGGCCCGGGTGGGGCGGGCGGTGACGCCGGTGATGTGCAGTTGACGGGTGCCGTGTTCCAGGAACGCCATGGCGTACAGGCGCTCTCTGAGCATGGTGTCCACGTGGAAGAAGTCGGCCGCGATGATCCCTTGGGCTTGGGTGGTCAGGAACTCGCGCCAGCTGGGGCCGACCGGCGTGGAGCCGGGTCGATGCCCGCGGCGTTCAGGATCCCCCAGACCGTGGACGGTGCGATCGGATGGCCCAGCCGGGCCAGTTCGCCCTGGATCCTTCGGTGCCCCCACCGGGGATTCTCGCTGGCCAGGCGCAGCACCAGCTTCCTGAGCGCGGCCACAGTCGGGGGTCGGCCGGTACGGCTGCGGCGGGCGGAGTAGTCCCACTTCTTGGCGATCAGCTTGCGGTGCCAGGCCAGCACGGTGCCGGGGGTGACGGGGAAGACACCGGCCCAGCGGCGCCGCGGTATCAGCGAGGACAGCGCGGAGAACCAGAACCGGTCGGCCGACTCGTAGCGGACCGGGCCCTTGAACTGACGGCGCAGGACAGTGTTCTCATGCCTCAGCACCAACAACTCGGCGTCCCTGGCAGTGTCCCGGCGCAGCAGGACAGCCGGTACGGACAGCATCGTGCGAGCAGCACGGCACAACAGCCACACGATCATCCGGACAGGGTCCCAGCCACCACCGACAACCATGGACACCACTGTTCACCTGCAGCGATGACTTTACGAGCCCCACAGGCTGGAGGAGTCGGTCGCGGAGATCCGCTGGGGGAGCGGCGGCAAGCATCGCGCCCCGGTGAAGGACGGGCTGATCGTCGCGGTGTTCCGGGACTACGAGTCCAGAGCCGGGAAGCCCCTGCTCCACGATCATGCGGTGGTGTCGATCCGCGCCCGGCGGCCGGACGACAAGGGGACGTGGGTGTAGGTTCGCATTTCTAGTGTCCCTTTCTCATTGACCGTGGCCCTTGTCTGGCCCAAGGGACGGCGCGGTGAGACGAACTCCCGTCTGATCGTTCGCTCGTCGTAGTGCTGATCCCGGTCCTGATCTATGCAGCGGCGATCTCCAACCTGATCGTGGAGACGTCGCAGCTGATCGAGATCGGGATTTCTGCTTCCCGCTCTCGCGGCCTGGGGGTGAGCTATGGCGCGTGTAGTGGGCGAAGTTTCGATGAGTCTCCGTCGTACGGACGGGGTGATCGACGAGGACCTGGTCTGGTCGACGACGGGCGCCGATGTCTTCGAGCCCTCGATTCCGTGGCGTACGTTCCGCTGGCGGTACGGGCAGAAGCACTACTCGGGGACGCACTGGTCTTCCACCATGCGTGACCACGTTGTCTACGAGTCCCGGCTCGAGCTGACGCGCCTTCTCTACGCCGACTTCGACCCGGACGTGACGGCCGTCTTCGCCCAGCCGTTCCTCCTGACCACTACCGTCGACGGCTGTCGACGCCGGCACGTACCCGACTTCCTGGTGCTGCGCGAGAACGACGTGCCCCTGGTCGTGGACGTCAAGCCGGGGCACCTGCTCACCCGGCCGAAGGTGAACTTCGCGCTCGGCTGGGCTCGTGAGGTTGTGCTGTCGCGCGGCTGGGATTTCGAGGTGTGGTCCGAGCCACCGGAGGCGGAGTTGGCGAACCTTCGCTTTCTCGCCGGGTATCGCCGCGACTGGCTCTTCGACCAGGACCTGCTCGCGGAGATCCGGGCGACGGATCTGTATGGGGCAACGCTGGGCGAGGCGTTTTGTGCTTTCCCCCGGCACCCGGACTGGCGGGTGCGGGCTGCTGTCCTGCGGCTGTTGTGGTGTCAGCACTTCGTGACGGACATGGCGGAGCCATTGTCCGAGCGCCATGTGCTGCGCAAGGGCCGGGCCGTAGGGGTCGGGGCTGGTCGGCGTGATCTGCCACGCCCCGTCGAGGATTCCGGACGCGATGGCGCGGAGGGCGAGCAGATTTGTCTGGTGCGGGGGTCTCGTAAGGGAGGGCATGTGACCGGAGCTGCTGTACGTGTCGGCTTGGGTTCGAGGTTGAGGTACGACGGCGAAGTCGTCGTGGTGGAGGAGATGTTCGGCTCGGCGGCCGGTAACGAGGTCTTGGTGCGGGATGGTCCGGGGCGCCGGTTCCGGCTGTCGCTGCGTGAGGTGCTCGCCTCCGGCCGGGCCCAGGTCATCGCGACCGAGCCGGGTCCAGAATCGGACGACGACCGCGAGACGGCCTCGGTGCTGCTCGCCCAGCTCGGCGAGGAGGAGCTGGAAAAGGTCAGGGAACGGGCCGCCCATATCAACGAGGTGCTGACCGGCTTCCGGTCGGGCAGCGACGAGCTCCCGGAGGCGGGCGAGCCCCGGCCGCAGTACGCGGCCACCGTGCCCAAACTGGAGCGATACGAGGCGAAGGCAACAGAGTTGGGCGTTAGCGTACGCACCATCAAACGGTGGGTGCGCGCTTTCCACACCGACCGGGAAGCTGGGCTCGTGCACGGCGGCCCGGATCACGGCGACGGCGACATGGGCGGGCTCGGTCGGGCCGACGCGCGGTGGGTGGAAATGGCCCTGGAGATCATGGCCGAGCACGGGAAGGAGTCGAAGCCGACCCGCGGGAAAGTGATCCGTGCCGTCGGCCCGCGCCTCGTTGCCCGCTACGGCGAGGGCGAGGTGAAGCTGCCGGGCCGCGCGACGGCGTATCGGTGGCTTCAGGAGCTGGAGCGGCGGCTGCCGACCTTCCGGCTGAGCTCGAAACGCAACCGGGACATCGCCGCCCGGCCGCCGGGCGCGTACGGGAAGTTGCGGCCTACGAGGCCGGGTGAGTATCTGCTGCTGGACACGACGCGTCTCGACGTGTTCGCGATGGACCCGATCACGATGAAGTGGGTTCAGGCCGAGCTGACGGCCGCGATGGACTGGTACGACAGGTGCATCACGGGGCTGCGGGTGACCCCGGTGTCCACGTCGTCGATCGACGTCGCGGCGGTGATGTTCCAGACCTTTCGTCCCCGCCCGGCAGGCAAGGGCTGGCCCGCGTACGCGGTGTGGCCCGACCACGGCATTCCCCGCACGGTCTTCGTCGAACGCAAGGCGCTCAACCCCGAAGAGGATGAGGAGGGCGAAGAGGCTGAGGAGGGCACACCGCGCGGTGTCGCGTCTCCGGCGCTGGTGCCGGAGACAATCGTGGTCGACCACGGCAAGCCCTACATCTCCGAGCACATCACCTCTGTCTGCCAGCGTCTGGGTCTGTCCATTCAGCCCGCCCGGCTGCGAACGGGCCGGGACAAGGGACCGCTGGAGCGATTTTTCAAGACCGTGCGCGAGGGGGTGCTGGAGGAGCTGCCCGGTTACAAGGGGCCTGACTTGTTCTCGCGCGGCGAGCGGCCGGAGGACCAGGCGTTTTTCTTCCTCCATGAGTTGGAGGCGATCATCCGGGAGTGGGTGGCGTGCACGTACCACCACAGGCCGCATAGGGGACTTGTCGATGCCTACGTGCCGGGGCTGAACCTCTCGCCAGCGAAGATGTTCGAGCACGGCATCGCCCGTGCCGGCTACATCGAGGTGCCCCGCGATCCGGACCTCGGCTTCGAGTTCCTGAAAACCGAGTGGAAGCCGACCCACCACTATGGCGTCGAGATCCGCAAGTGCCGCTACAACGGCGACGGCCTGAACGGCTACCGGGGCGAGACCAGCCCGTACACCGGCCCCAAGGCCAAGGGCCTGTGGCCCATCCAGGTCGACCCTGACAACATCAACTACATCTACTTCCGCCGCCCGGACACCCGCCGCTGGCACACCCTGGAGTGGGAGCACGCCCCGGCACAGAAGTTCCCGATCAGTCAGGGGGCCATCGAGATCGCCCGGAAGCTCGCGGGCCAGAAGTACCCGTTCCCCGACGACGAGACTGCGGTCGCGGAGCTCCTTGACCGCTGGCACCTGGGGCTCGGGCTGACGATGGCAGAGCGGCGCCTCGCGCTGCGCCAGGCCCGCGAGCAGTCCGCCTTCGACCTGCCGGAGACCGTCGCGGACGACGTGCGAGCGCTTCCGTCCGTCGCCCGAATCCTCAACGCCACCGACGACGCGGACGACCTGGAGGACTTGGACGAGGCCGAGCCGTACGAGGGCCCGGTAGCCGGTGATGACGACGAGGACGACGAACTCGATGGCCCCGATTCCGACGAGGACTTCTACGCCGACGCCCTGGAAGACGCATGATGCCGCCCCGCCCCGCCGATCCGTCCGAGGACGTGCGTCCGCAGCTGGACAACCTCACGCTCTCCCGCAAGGAAGGACTGCGGGCCCTAGCGGAGGCCGAGCTCCGTCGGCAGCCGGAGCTCCTGACAGCCAAGCAGATCTCCGACCTGAGTGATCCGGCACGGCTCGAGTACGAGCACGGCCGGAGTGTCTGGCACGCCAACCTCGGGCCGATCGGAACGCCTCAACTCAAGGAACTGCACGAGGACTTGTGGGACATCATCACCAGCAACCAGCAGGACGGCGACAAGGCCAAAGGGGCCATCGCTGTGGACGCGTTTCCAGGACTGGGCAAGACCACCGCGGTGCTCGACTTCGCACTGAAGTACCACCGGCAGGAGATCGCGCGGGCTGGCGCCTTCACCGCCTCCGGTCACGAGCGGTGGCCCGTCTGCCGCGTCGGCCTGACCAGCAACATCGGCATGAAGGACTTCAACCGGTCTCTACTGGAGTTCTACGCACACCCCGGCCGCACGAGCGGCACGGCCGCCCTGTTCGTGCAGCGTGCGCTGGACTGCGTCCTTCGATGTGAGACAAAACTGCTGATCATTGACGACCTCCACTTTCTCAAGTGGCAGGACAAAAACGGCAAGGAGGTCAGCAACCACTTCAAGTACATCGCCAACGAGTTCCCCGTCACTCTGATCTTCATCGGGGTCGAACTGGGCAACCGCGGCCTGTACTCCGAGGCCGACTCCAGCGGCGACATCACCCTCGCCCAGTCCGCACGCCGCACCACGCCGCTGACCATGGATCCCTTTGTCGTCAACGACAACAGGCACCGAACACAATGGCGGAACCTCCTCCTGGCACTGGAACAGCGGATCGTCCTGGCCAGGAAGTTCCCCGGCATGCTCGCCGACGAACTGTCCGACTACCTCTACATCCGCACCACCGGCCACATCGGTTCGCTGATGACGCTCATCAACCGAGGCTGCCAGCGAGCCGCCCGCACCGGGGCCGAGCTCCTCGACGAGGAACTCCTGGACCAAGTGAAGCTGGACGCCGCGGCGGAGCGAGCCCGCAACGCTCTCGCGAAGAAGTTCGCCCTTCGGCGTATGACCACCAAGATCACCCGGCCACGGACGTCGAAGACCACGACGACGAAGACCGTGGCGTGAAGGTGACGCGGACACTGCCGCTGCGGCTTCCCCCGCTGCCCGGGGAGGCCATGGACTCGTGGCTCGAAGCCGCAGCCGCCCAGCTCCGTGCTCCACTGGCGGACCTGCTGGGCGCCGTGGGCCTGCACAAACGTGCTTGGGTGTGGCGCGTGCCCTGGCTGGTCCTACTGGAAGACGAGGAAGCCGACTCCGTGGCGGCCACGACCGGCATCCCACAAACCGTCCTCCGTGCGATGACGCTCGCGCACTTCGATCAGCGGGCCGTACTCGTCGACCGCGGCCGGCGCAACGTGGACCACTTCCGCAGTTGGAAGCACGGCACCGGGACGGGCTCGCGGTACTGCCCTGAGTGCCTCAAGGAGAACGGCGGCCGGTGGCAGCTTTCCTGGCGGCTCGGCTGGGTGTACGCGTGCATCCCACATCGTCGACTGCTGGCCGACACCTGCCCGCGGTGCGGCGCCCGCCCCCGCACGGTCGCCTATCCGGGCACCGACATCCCTTCCCCGGGGCGATGCGGCCATCTCAGCCGGCATGATCCCGGTACCCGCCGCCGGTGCCTGTTCCCGTTCAGCGAGGTCGACGTCCCCCTCCTTGCCGCCCATCATCCGGCCCTGCGTGCGCAGCAGGACCTGGCCGACACCGTGAAGGCTGGCCTCGGATCCTTCGGCGTATACCGGAGTGCGGAGGTACCCGCCCTGGACGTTCTCGCCGACATCAAAGCCCTCGGCAGGCGTGCACTGACGGTCCTGTCCGCCGACCAGCTCGCTCAACTCATCCCCAATGACCTGGCCCAACTGTGCCGGACCGCCGTCACGGAACTCCCCACCACGGAGCGCAAGGCCATATACAACGCCGCGGTGACCGCCGCGAGTGTCACAGCGGCCTGGACGGTGCTGCGACAAACCGACCTGCGGCAGGCCGGCGCCCGAATGCAGCTGCTGACGGACGTGGCAGCAGATCGCGACCGCTGGCTCAGCCCCACCGCACCCCAGTCGTGGGCCCGCTACAGCAGCCCCATGCTGCGGACCGCCCATGCCGCGTCCCTCGCCCCCCGAATGCGACAGACCGACCAGCTGCGCTACCGGATCGCCGCCCCCAGGCCGGGAAGTCCATCGGCCGACACCGCGGCCGTGCGCCGACGGGCAGCCAAGACCCCAGCCCTGCTCTGGCCAACGTGGCAGGTCCGCCTCGACCCTGGCGTACGCCTGAATCTGGGCACCGCCCTGTCCGTCGCGCTCATGCTGGTCGACAGCCCCATCGATCTCACCACCGCCTCGGAGAAATACCTGCACGGCCTCATCGAACAGCCCGTCACCACACACGTCCTGCAGGCACTACGAGATGCGCCGCAATGGGAAGGCATCCAGCTCGCCCTGATCCGGCTCGCCGACTACCTCGACCACCACGACGTTCCCATCGACTACGCCCGCCGCCGCCAGCTCGACTACACCCACCTGCTGCCCGCCGCCCAGTGGAAGCAGGTGTGCAACGACGCCCTGCTGCAGCCCGGATACGGCAGGCGCCACCAGCACGCCCGGTCCTTCCTGTTCGAACGCATCAGCGGCCTACCGTATGAACAACTCCCTGGATCTCCTGGGCCCTCACACGCGTTCAACACGACCTTGAAGCGGTTTCCGTTCCTGCTCACCCCCGACCTGCTGGCTGGCCTCGACCGTGTTGCCCACGAGTTCCTCGCGTGCAGCGGCGTGCTCGGCGAGCCACTCACCTGGGAGCCCCCCACCGAACTCCTGCACGGCCTCGACCTGCCCTGGCCCGGCCCCGAAGACCTCGATCTCGAAGATCTTCACCGCCGGGTGGCAACCGGAGAACGCCCCGCAGAAATCGCCAAGACCCTCGGCACCGACCTGCCAATCCTCCGCCTCGCCCTCATCAACCACCCAGCCCCTGCACAACAGGTCACGCGGGCGAACTCCCGCACAGCACGCAAAGGCCGGAGCCGGAGCCGAAACAACCGATCCGAGTGGCGGAAAGAGACCGGACTCCAGACGGCCCGCCGCCTGATCCCCGAAGACCTCCTGGAAGACCTCTACGTGCAGCAGGGCCAGTCCTTCCAGAAGATCGCTGAAGACCGAGGACTCCACCCCCGAGACGTTTCCCCGCTCGTGGACGAGTACGGCCTGCCCCGGCACAACCATTGCCCTGGCGGAAAGGCCGACCCGGAATGGCTCCACACCCAGTACATCGAGCTCAACCGCACCATCACGGACATCGCCGACGACGCCGACGTGAGCTTCACCGTGATCATGCGATGGCTCCGCACCCACAAACTCACTCGCCCCACCGACCCCAAGGGCCAGCGACGATTCAGCCGCCCCACTCACGACTTCGGCGATGCCGACCCCCTGCTTCAGCCGGTACTCAGCAACAACTACCACCTCCGCCGACTGAGGATCTTCCTACGCGTCGCCGGCTACCCGATGTTCGCCACCGCCTGCGACGAACACGGCCTCAGCCGGACTGCGGTCAACAAGGCCTTCAAGCAGTTGGAGGCGGACCTCGGCGGTCAACTCGTTGATCGCGCATCCAAAGGCCGGTCCATGCAGCTCACCGAGTTCGGGCAGCGTGTGGCCCGGGCCGCCCTTCCTCTGGCCGATCAACTCGGAGTCCGCCCCGAGGACACCGAACGCCTGTACCGCATTCTGTGAATGCGGTACTCCGCGCCACCGCACCGTGGTGCCGGACCGCACGAGAGGTCTCCAGCGCACGAGTCATCTCAGTGCGACCATCAGTGGCGCTCCGAAGAATTTTGCGCCGCCTCGGCAACTGCCTGGGTACGCCGATCGTCCTTGAGACATGACGTCTGCAAGTCCCGCCCCGCTTCACTGGCCTCACTGCGGCCACGGCGCCGTCCCAGCAGCAAACTCAGTCGGCTGCCGCGGCATCCACGTTCCCGGACACACCGTGTGCCTCGCGCATCTATCCGATGCGGAGCGTACCGCCTACTTGACCAGCCTGACCCCCGGTACCGACATCAACCACTGCGGCACCCCTTTTACCGAGCCCCTTCTTGAAGCTCTCCTCGATGCCCTTCGCGACCCCGCTACTGGGTACCCCCGCCTCGGCGACGCCAACTTCCAGTCGGCGACCTTTGAAGGTGATGCCAACTTCCAGTCAACGACCTTCCAAGGCAAGGCGACCTTGCAAGGCGGTGTGACGACCCTGCAAGGCAAAGCCGACTTCCGATCAGTGACCTTCGAACGCGCTGCCCGATTTGTATCTGCGACCTTTGCGCTTAGCGCCCGGTTCGAGTCGGCAACCTTCGTTCGCAAGGCCTGGTTCGGGTCAGTGACCTTCCAGGGATACACCGGGTTCGGGTCGGCGACGTTCAAGCGCGAGGCCGAGTTCACACGGGCGACCTTCGAGCTCTTCGCCGGGTTCGAGTCGACGACTTTCCAAGGCAATGCCGACTTCAAGTCGGCGGCCTTCAAGCGCGAAGCCTGGTTCACGTCGGCGGTCTTCCAGGGCGACGCTGGGTTCGAGTCGACGACTTACGAGATTGTCGCAGGGTTCAAGTCGGCGACCTTCCAGGGTGACGCCCGCTTCGGGGCGGCGGCCTTCGGGCGCGAAGCCGAGTTCGGGTTCGCGACCTTCGAACGTGTCGCCCGGTTCGGGCCGCTGGTGTGCGCCGGGCGGATAAGGCTGTCTGGCGCCGTGTTCACCAGCCCGGTGACCCTCTCTATCGCCGCGCGTCACCTTGAGTGTCGGCGGACCCGATGGTCGTCAGCGGCTGAGTTGCGTCTGCGCTACGCCACAGTGGACTTCGCCCACGCGGTTTTCGAGTACCCCCTCACGATCGCCTGGGAGGACGAGCCCTTCGGTCTCCCCTATGGACGGGTGGTGGCAGAACAAGCCTTCGCCGACGCGCCCGATACCAGGGTGCGGATGGCCTCACTGCGCGGGGTGGACGCCGCCCACTTGGTCCTCGCCGACGTCGAACTGTCAAAGTGCATTTTCACCGGGACAGTGCATCTGGACCAGCTCCGGTTGGAGGGCATCTGTCCCTTCGCCGAGGTCCCGCCGCGACGGCGGTGGCGCCCCGCTCAGTACACCCAGCGCCGCACCCTCGCTGAAGAGCACCACTGGCGCGCGCGTCAACCGCAAGCAGTCCGGGGTTGGGACGTGGCGGTGTTCGGCGCCGGAAGCGTTGGGCCGGCACAGCTGGCTCCGGTGTACCGGGCGCTGCGCAAGTCGTTCGAGGACCGCAAGGACGAGCCGGGGGCGGCAGATTTCTATTACGGCGAGATGGAGATGCGCCGCCACGACCGCATCGGCACCACACGCGCTGAACGCGGACTCTTGCACGGCTATTGGTTGCTGTCCGGCTATGGCCTGCGCGGTTTGCGAGCCTTGGGATGGCTTGCCTTCGCTATGCTGATCACCATCCTGCTGTTGATGGGCTTCGGGCTCCCTCAAGAGTCTCCGAAACAGGAAGCCACGGGCACTGTGCCGCCCGGCGGAGGCAGGATCACCTTCGAGATCGACAAGGCGGACCCTCAGAATCCCACTGGGGTCCAGTTCACCGGCGAGCGCTTCGAGAAGGCCCTGAACGTCACGCTCAACTCGGTGGTGTTCCGATCCTCCGGTGAGGACCTCACAACCACTGGCACCTACGTTGAGATGGCTTCACGCGTGGTCGAGCCCGTCCTGCTGGGCCTGGCAGTCCTGGCTGTGCGCAACCGTGTCAAACGCTGATCCAGTGCCCCACAGCCAGGGGTTGTCAAAACACCGCGGCCAGAGAGCCAACAAAGTGCGCACGAACCACCCACGAGCCGTCCCGCAGGGAACTTCAGTGCCCAGGTTGAAACCTTCCATGCGGACCCGACAGGGGGCGCTGAGCGACGAGTAAAAGGGGACACTGGGGTGAGACGGAAACGCCCTGTCCCGCAACTGAGACTTTTCAGAAGGCCCTGTTCGGCACGCCGGAACGGGACATTCCGAATGCGAGCCCACAGCTCCATCCACACCACGGCCCTGCACGAGAACACCGTCGCCGCCTCAGCGCTCTACAACGAGACCGTGGCCGCTGAGGTCTGCGAGGCGCTTGGGCTGGCGACCGAGCCGCGCACCGTCACCCCGGGGCGCCGACCCGTGATGGAGGTTGCCGGGGTGCCGCACGAGCTGATCCGCTGGACCTCCCGGCGCAGTGACCAGATCGCCGCCTGCCTCGCCGAGCTGGAGCACGAGTACGTCACCGCCGTCGACGACGACGGCGAGCCCCGCTTCCTGCCGGTGGTCTCCGAGCGGGCCCGCGCCAAGCTGAACGGGATCGCGGCGAAGATGACCCGCCCTCCCAAGAAGAAGGCCCGGTCATTTGCCCAGCTGCGCGCCGACTGGAAGGAGAGCGCGATTGCCACCTCCGGGGTGGCCGTCGACGTCATCAACTCCCTCCTCGAGTACGCCCGTGCCGCGGCTGCGGCGATCTGGGCCCGGGTCGCCGCCGTGGTCGACGTCGCCCTGGCGGCCGTCGACGTCACTGCGACGGTGTTCGTGATGAACGACGGCGGCCGGTTCCACCGTCGGCACCTGCTCGCCGAAGCCCGCCGCCACCTCGCCCTCGTCCTTCGCGGCCGCCGCCGCGACCCCGGCCTGGACGACCGGATCGTGGCCGCCGCCATCTCCGCGCACTGCCTGGACATCAGCGACCCGAAGACCGCGCGCGGCCTGGAGCCCGGCTACCGCCTCTACACCGCCCGGTGGGCGCTCTCCGACCTCCCCGCCCGGCTCCGCCCACCAGCTCCCGCGCCCGACCCGGATCAGCAACCCCCGGCCGATCCCGGTACGTCGGCTGCGCCCCGGCCCCCGGGCCAGGACGCGGGGGAGGGGGAGATACCCCGCCTCCCGCTGAGCTACGACCGGGCCGTCCTCGCTGGCGCGGTGGTGAGGGAGAAGCTGCGCACCGCCACCGCCACCGCCACCGCTGTGCGGGGCCGGGCGTACGACGTCGTCGCGCATCAGCAGGCCGCGATGTCCGAGCAGCTGCTCGCGCACCGGGACGCCGACCCCGAGCACGACGACCAGGAGCCGGAGGCCGGGCCACGACCGGGGATCGACCTGACGGCACTGCGAGCCCTGAAGGCGTCGCGCACCGACGTGGAAGTCCTCGATCTCACCGACGAACGACTGCGCCGTCTCCAGGACGCCTTTGCCAAAGCGGCCGACCACGCCCACGAGACCATGAACCGCTACGCCGACCGGGAGGACACCGCCGCACCGTACCCGGTGCGCGAGGACGACCAGCGCGCGCACCGCCCCCAGCAGCCGGACCGACACCACGGGCCAGAAGCCGGCCGCTGAGCACACCCGGTGCGGCGCACTCGATGCGGCCGATGCCCACCGACAATGCCGTGCACTGAGACTCCGTCAACTTGAAGTCGCAGGTCAAAGGGCTGGTGTGATCGGATCGCAGGGTACTCGTGCTGGTCGCGGGCGGAACTCCGCGAAGAAGATCCTCCGTCAGCGGCTGACTTCGAGTTTCATCCGAACGAGCAGGGCGCGCAGAAGGTGGGTGGCGCGGGCGGGGTCGGTGCGGAGTTTGGTCAAGGTCCGCCAGTTCTTGAGGTGGGTGAAGCCGTGCTCGACCGGCGGCCCCCAGGGAGACGCATCAGCCCGCAACAAAGGCTTGTTTTCGCATATGGTTCCCGGCATCCAGCTGCTCTAGTGGCCGGAAGGAAGCTACATGTTCCCGACTAAAGGCGGATTCTTTAATGTCGATGCGACGCTCCCTCCTCACCCTCACCGCTGCAGCGGGCTTGGCAATGTCCGCAGCGCTCACCCCACCAGCGGCAGCAGCGGCACCCGCCGCCGAGACACCGTGGCGAAACTGCGAGGTCGGCGAGTTCTGCGTCTATGAGCACGACAACGGACTTGGCAAAGCGGCGTACTTCCGGAGTGGCACCAATGACCTGGGCGACTTCAACCTGGACAACCAAGTCTCCTCGGTATGGAACAGGACTGGCAGGTTGGTCTGCACGTACACAGATTATTTCAGCTGGGGGGACAAGTGGCCAGTAGGGAACTGGAAGGGAAATACCTCCCAGTACAACCGAAACGACAACATCAGCTCCCTGTGGGTAGGGGACGTTAACTGCAACTAGAACCTGATCGTGGGTGCCAAGGTGCCGCAACAGGCTGGTGTCGCGGAGGTGCGGCGCAGCATTTGCACGGGCCAGGCGGCACATGGCTCTTTGACGGGGAGCAGAGCCGGCTCGTGGTCCACGGGCTGGCCTGACGCGGGTAGCAGCAGAAACAGGGAGCCGAACCGTCCGGTTCTTACTCGCGGCGGCTCGGCGGCCCTCTACGATCCGGTACATGCTGGATCCCGAGTTGTTGGAACGGATCACCGCGCGGCGCGCGGAACTGGACGAACTCGAAGAACGGCTGGCCAAGCAGCTGGCGGAGGTGCGGGCAGAGCGGGACGAACTCGCCGGCGCCGAACGAGTCTTTGAGCGGGTGAGCGATCAGCTCGCCGATGAGCGCGCCTCGGCCGCGCCGCTGCCGGGGCAGGTTGGCGGACAGGCGGTGATGCTGATTCCGCACCGCGAGCCGGGTATGGAGGAGACCACGCTCCCGCGGGACTATCAGCGGATCCTCGCCGCCGTGCGGGAGGCGGCAGGACCGGTCAAGGCCCGGCAGGTCGGCGACGGCCTGGGCATCGACGTCAGCATGCGTGCCAAGCTGGAACCGCTGCGCGGGAAGCTGGTCCGACTCGTCGATCGCGGCTGGCTGCGGAAGCTGCCCGACGGCCGGTTCACCATCCGCCTGTAACCAGGAACCCCGACGCGCGAAACGGTGCTGCACGGGCGTAACCAGAATGCCCCCGGCGGCTGTTGGACTTGTGTGACGAATACCGAAGAACGCGCCGAGGACACCTGCCCGCTTACCTACCAGTGCCGCCTGCCGCTGTCCACGCGCACCGTCAACTACCTCGCCGATCTGCTCAGGCGCCATCTGAAGGCGATTCAGTCCAGGTGGCGGATCCTGCCGCCGGGGAAGATCGCGGTGATCGTCCTTGCCGTGCTGCGCCACGACCAGCGCCTGGCCGACATGGCCGGCGGCAACAACGTGTCCGAATCCACCGTCCGTCGCTGGCGCGACGAACTGCTTGGACTGCTCGCGCTCCAAGCACCGCGCCTGGATCGCGCCCTGAAGAAGCTCGCCAGGCAGGGTGGCGAGGTGGTCCTGATCGACGGCACCCTCATCCGCACCCAGCGTCGCACCGGCAAGGCCGACCGACGGAACTACTCCGGCAAGCACCACAGCCACGGCCTGCACTTCCTCGCCTTGACCAACGAGAACGGCCGCCCGATCTGGATATCCGCCGCCCGGCCCGGCCGCACCCACGACAACACCGCCGCCCGCCACGACCACATCCTGGCCCACCTGCGTGCCGCCGGCCTCGGGGCACTGGCCGACCTCGGCTTCCGCGGCCTGGACAACGACATCCTCGACCCCGTGATCGTCACCGGCTACACCGCCACCCGCACCCACAAACCCACCTCCGGCCAGAAGACTGCCAACCGCGTCCTCGCCGTCGGACGCGCACCGGTCGAGCACGCCTTCGCCCACCTCAAGAACTGGCGGACCCTCACCAAACTCCGCACCGACCCCGCCCGCGCCACCCAACTCCTGTGCGCCCTGCTCGTCCTGACAAACCTTGAAGTCAACCGCTGACAAATGATCTTCTCCGCGGACTCCCGCCCGCGACCAGCACGAGCACCCCCAGAACTGATCACACCAGCCCTTTGGCCTGCGGCGTCAAGTTGGCGGGGGCTCACTCTCCGGATGGATGCACGACATCGTTCCGGAGTGCACAACATCGCCGGTGACGATGCTCGGCATCCACCCCAATGCACCCTGCCGCGTTTCCCCTTGACACAGGCCCGTGTCAAGGGGAAACGCGCCGCACCGGCCCACCCGGAACACCGCACCGAGCCCACCCGATGCGAGCCACTCCCACCCGACATCCATCCGCGGCGCGCATCGTGCACCGGGTGGATGTCCATCGGTGGAGGCCATCGAGTGGGCGCCATCGGATCGAGTGGACGCCACCGAGTGGACGCCACCCAGTGGCGCGCACCGGGTGGATGCGCGCCACTCCCGCCCTCCAGCCATCCGGCGCGCGGCTACTGGTGCGTACCGTAGAAGGCCGCCGCCATCGCCAGGCGCTCGTCCCGCATCGTCTCCAAGGTGCCGGCGGTGTCCGCATCGTCGGGGTCCGGGATGACGTTCGCGGTGAACCGGATGATGCTGCGGGCGATGCCCAGCGCCGCCGTGGCCGGGGAGTCCCTCGCCCAGTCCCGCAGCACGGACAGCAGGATGCACCCGACCTCGTCCAGGGCGAACGAGTCGGCGGTCAGCTCGCAGTCGCTGGAGACAGCGGTGGCGGGCAGGACGATGTCCTCAGCCAGCCGCAGCAGCACGAAGGACAGCTCCGGGTCGGCGTCCGCGCGGCCGGTGACGTTGCCCCCGCCGCCCGTCTGCAGGGCCAGGAAGAAGTCGAAGGCGCGCCCCACCTGTTCCGGGGTGAGCGGGGTACGGGACGGGATCAGGTACGGCATGGAGGTCTCCTCAACTGTCGGTCGCCGCGCGGATCGCGACGACTCCCAGCAGCCTCGGGCGGTCGCCCTGTGGACAGAGGCCCAGAGATTTCTCCCTGCTCCACGGGATGGGACGAACCGGGCTGCCAGGGGCAAACCCGGCCCCCTTGTCCAGCTGACGACTTGAAAGCCGGCCCCGGCAGCCGACCCCTTGTCCGGGTCCGCCGCCCGGCCGCGCCCGCCGCGTTTCCCCTTGACCTGCCTCGCTACCAGCCACCGTCAGACTGCGGCCAAGGGGTGCCCCTGCACGCTGCTCCTTCGGATCAACGCCCCGGGCCGGGGCAGCGAAGGAGACGAGACGATGACGACCACCCACCCGAAGGCCGGGCAGCGACAACGCTCGGGCCGATCACGCCGGAAGGCCGGCCTGTGGCGGGCAAGCCGAAGGGGGCTCCTTGGGTGCCCACTTCGGAGGGCACTTGGGGACCCACTTTGGTGCCCGGCACCCGGGGTCGGGGAAAAGTCCCTGGTCAGGCCGGGAATCGGCGTGAAAACTGCGCCGTCACAACCCTCTTCTCTCCTCCTGATGTCCGTATGGGAGGAGAGCATCGGGTTCCGGGGGCCCGGACGCCCTCCCCGGGCGGGCGCGGCCAGCGGCGGCGGTCGGCCAGCGGCCGGTCGCGAGTGACGAGGGAGCAGAGCTGATGGCGGGGAAGCGGAAGAACAACCCGGCGGGGTCGACGAATGGTTTCCGCGGTGACGTGCTGCGGGTGCTTGGAGTGCTGAAGGTGGCCACGGCTGATCAGATCCAGCGGATCGGCGCTCCGCACCTGAGCTTTAGGCACACCGACAAGAAGACCCTGTCCGAGCAGAAGACCGCTCGCACCGCCTCGCACACCGGCGCGCTCTCCGACATGCGCAAGCACAACCTCGCCGAGAACGGCGGCTCCACCGAGACGGGGGAGAGGCTACGGAACCTGACCGCCAAGGGCCTGGAGGCCGCCTCCTACGAGCTGCGCCACCCGGTGACGGAGATGGGCTCCACCGCTCGCGGCGCGGGCTCCAGCGGGGCCTCCCACCCGATGGCCGTCAACGAGACCGTGATCGCGATGCTGCGCCCGAAGCCGAACCTGGCCAAGCTCGCCGACGACCCGGCCGAAGTCCGCGCCGCCGCCCAGGCCGCCGTCGACGCGCCGCCCGGGATCGGCACCATCGCCTCGTACTGGACCGAGGTCCCGCTGCCCGCCACCGGCACCTGGAACGCACCCGGCAAGGGCGGCGCCCAGGCAGACATCGTCCTCACCGCCCCGCAGGACCAGGTGCCCCTGCTGTTCATCGAGGTCGACAACTGCCACGAGACCGCCGAGGAGCTTGCCGACAAGCTGGAGAAGTACGCCCGGTTCTTCCGGCGGAGGGTGAAGGACACCGACGGCCGTGAGCGCCCGATGTGGCGCACTCGCTGGACGGCTCCGGCCACCTGGTCCGGCGATGCGACGCACCCGCCCGTCCTGCTGGTGTTCAACCACATCGGCGAGCGCAACCCCAACCGCACCGTCCCGCGCCTGAGCGAGCTGACCCGCCACCTGTGGCAGGGGGAGCGGCAGAAGGGCGGCTACCACCACTACGACGGGAGGATCCCGATCATCGCGACCGGCCTGCAGAACCTGCGCGAGCACGGCCCGGCCGGACCGGTCTTCCTCCGCTTCGGCCGCGACCACATGCAGCCTCTGCGGGAAGCGATCGGCAATCCCCGTCGTGAGGCGGCCGATGCCCGTGCCCGGGAAGAGGCCAAGGTCCGGCAGGACGAGTACCAGGCACAGGTACGGCGGGTGGCCCAGGAGCAGGCTGCGAAGAAGGCAGCCGAGCGTGAGGCCCGCCGTCCCGTCTGCACCGGCTGCGGGGCGAGGTTCACCGACGAACGGTGGGAGGCGGCTCACGCGACGGACTGGGGAGCCCCGAAGGACACCCACCCGCACCTGTGCGACGACTGCAAGCAAAGGGCCGTCGCCGCCGAAGGCCAAGCGGTCGGCGCACAGGCTCATCCTGCGCCGGTGCGTGGTGGGGCAGAGCAGCAGATTTTCCAGCGTGAGGCCCGTCGTCCTGTCTGCACCGACTGCGGTGCCACGTTCACCGACGAACGGTGGAAGGCGATCGAGCGCGTCGGCTGGGGCGTTCCCCCAGAGCCCCGCCCGTCTTTGTGCGAGGACTGCGACCGGCGGTTCGTCACCGACGTACAGCAAGCCTGGCCGGACGAGCACCGGCATCAAGAGCAGGGCCAGGCCCTGCCCGAGCAGAAGGCCGGCGGAACCTGGCTCTCCCGCTTCCGCAGGTGACGCGACCGCACCCGACTGTCAGTGGCGGCTGCCAGGCTGAACGGATGGACCGTGATGACGAGCAGCTGCTACGCCGCCGGGTCTACGGCGCCAACCACGACCACCCGGGCCCGCGGCCGAACCGGCGCTACGCCGAACTGGTCGGCGGGCCGCTGGACGGCCTGCTGCTCGAACTCACCGGCTGGACGCAGGAGGAGGTCGACACCGGCGTCGCGCTCTCCACCGAGCTGGGGCAGTTCGGCGCCGGCGGCCGGGCCATTTACGACCCACGCCCTGGCGATGCGGCTCGCTTCGACTAGACCGGCGACACTTCCTGACAGCCTGACTCAGTCGAAGGCACGGATGACCATGTCCAGGATGGCGCGTATGCCAGTCCAGTCTTGGCTGGCGATGACAGAAGGGTCTGCTTGAGCGCGTGCCAGCTTCTCTTGGTATGCCTGCTGCACGGCTTTCTTGTCGGTGATTTCACCTTGGTACTGCTTGCTGCCTTCGCTGTAGCTGCGCCATTGGACAGGCCGGAGACTGCCGTCAGGAAGCGACAGGACATCCCGGCCCAGGTAGAGCTCGATCGACCCTGCTAGCCCGTTGACGTCCGCCATCGATATACGGCCCATCGGTGCCTCGGCGGTCGGTGGCCCAAGCGTCGGGTAGGACTTCGCAAGCTCAAGGGGTGGGCAGCGCAAAATCTTGATGTTGCTCGGTAGGGAGCTTTGGGCCAGAGGTCGGAGGGCTTCCTGGGCGCCGGTGTCATTGTCGAACAGTGCAACGACGGGGTTGGCGATGCGTGCCGCAGCGAACGCACGCACGGTGACAACCAGCGAGCCCGCGCCCCCGCGTGGGTTGTTGTTGTAGTCCATGAACCGCACAAGGTCCGTGAGGTGTGGGTACAGCAGACTCAATGCCGGCTCGAGGATCGCGACGTCACTATGCCCTTCAGTGAGAACGACTATGGGGGCATGCGCGGCAGACTGTGCGTGCACGGCCTCTGCTGCGTCAGAGCAGAGGTGCAGGAGATCAGGGTCATCGGCTACGTCGTCGACCTGGTTCCCGTCCAGGATGAATACGACTTCCGCGTCGGGAAGCCCCAGGAGGGCGGCTTTGAGAGCGAATCCCGGCTCGGAGTACTCGAGCATGTTCAGCAGCCAGGAGGCTCCGCCTATCTCATGGGAAGGTGGGTTGGATGCTTTAGCTCCGAGGTTCTTGATCCAGTCCAGTGCGGTGTAACCGGCCAAGTAGGAGCGCTTTTCCTCCCGGGGGTCTGGCTGACCCTGGAGAAGCGGACCCAGCCCTGACTGGGAGCGCTCATCGTCAAGCAGCGCATCGAGGAATTCGATGGTGGCCTGTTCGGTATAATCGAGCAGGCTCAGCCGTTCCGAGACCACGGAGCCTGCCCCTCTGAGGGAGCGCTCGATGAACTCATCGACGTCATCAGCGTCAGGGCCGTACACCTCACGAGCTGTCACGGACCGCATGTGCAACATGTCGTCCGTGAAGGCAGCCACCAGCTCGGGGCCCCATCCGTCTCGTAGCCGACTGACCTGATGGCCTCCCACCCAGAGGCCCTCCCCATTACTCATGATTCATCTCCCCGAGGCTTCAACAAGGTTGTTCTGGACACCGGCTGCTCGACATCACCGGCTGGGTACAGGACGAGCTCGACACTGTCTGCCTGCAGACGCAGCTGGTGCTGTTCGGTGCTGGCGGCCGATCGATGCCCGCCCCGCGCCCCAGCGGCGACTGCTGACGCTGCCGCTACTCGGTGTGGGGCCTCGGCAGCGGACGCGGTCAAAAGCGGAATCCGAAGAGGCCGCCGTCGTTCAGGCGATCGGTCAAGTGGGGTTGCCGTACGTAGGGGGCGGGGTCGAAGCCGCGGCGGGTGGCCTTATCGAGGTCGTCGCTGTTGAAGGTGGCGATGTACTGCAGATCTTCTTCGCGGGTGACGTCGGCGGCGAGTTTGAGGGCGGCGGCGAGTTGGCGGTCGTCGACGCCGTCGAAGAGGTGGCTGTCATGGATGAGGAAGTCGGGGCCGCGGCCGTGGCGGTGAGCGAGGACAGCAAGGGTCAGGTCGAAGCAGAAGATGACCATGCTGCTGATGCCGCGGCTGTCGTCGCTGTGGATGTGGGGGCGGATCTGGAGGCTGTTTGGGCCGGCTTCGATGGCAAGGTAGGCCTCACGTCCCTGTCCGTAGAGGCGTTGGGCGTACTGGGAGAACAGCAGCGTTGCCTCAGCGGTCTGCTCGGCGCGTTCGTCAAGGTCGGTGGTGACGGCTTGCTGTAGCTGCAGACGCTGGGCGGTGATCTGCCGTGCGCTGGCTTCCAGAGTGTGGGCGGCGTCGTAGCGGTGGCGCAGTGCTTCTAGCGTGGCTTGCTCGCGGGCCAGGGCCTGCTGCAAGGCCGTTAGGGCTTCGAGGGCGCCGCCGTCGTTGAGGATGCGCAGCAGGCGGGACTGTTCCTCGCCCAGGCGGGCTCGTTCGGCGCGGCGGCCTTCGAGGCGGTCGGTGAGTTCGGCGATCTCAGCGTCGAGGAAGCGCCTGCGGTTGCGGACGACCGAGTGATGGAAGGTCTGCACTTCATCGAAGCGGCGGCGTACCTGGTTGCTGAGGACGACTCCGAGTTCTTCGTAGACGGGCCGCAGGTAGCCGGTATCGACGTCACTGGCTTCCGTGATGGCTTGCTGGAGTTCTTCCAGGTTGTCGCGGTCGATGACGTCGTTCTGGGCGAGCTGCTTGATCTGCCGGGCGACGTCGTCGGCCTGCTCCTTGACCCGTTCGTACTCGGGGACGACCTGGAAGTCCGCGATCTGCGCCTGAAGCCGGTCAACCTGGGCCTGAGCCAGAGTGATCTGGCCGCGCAGGTCGGCGGTGGTCCCGACGATGCGACCCCAGACAGGGTCATTGACGGCCTTGCGCAGCTGGGTGCGGGTGGCCTTGCGGGCGGCTAGCTCGCGATAGCCGTTGGCCAGCTGCCAGTCCAGCCCCAGCAGATAGGCGAGATTGGTGGTCGCATCGGCTTCCGCCTGGCGGGCGAAGGTGCGAGTGGCCTCATTGAACCCGTGCGAGGAGGCACGACGCGCCAAGAACGACAGCATGGTGCGCCCGCTGACACCCGGATGATCCTCCCGCAGATGGAACAGATCCCGCTCGATCAGCCGATTCCAGTCCTCCACACCCAGCTCGGCCGGCCCGCCGAAGTCGAATATCGAAGGCCGACGGTCATCACCGACGCTCACGTCCGGCTCGATATGCACGACATTGGGCCGGCTACCGGCGCGCCATACCTGCAACGGCCCGGCATCCGGCCACGTCATCTCAAGGCTGAACGTGATCTCACGCAGCGCTTTCTTCGACGTCAAGGATGTCTTGGTGACCCGGGCCCCGAGCAGGAAGTGGATCAGCTCGACCAGGCTGGACTTGCCAGCGCTGTTACGGCTGTCCGTGTCGGAGGAAGACTGCGTCCGGTCGGCGACGATCAGATTCATTCCCGCCGTAAATGCTGCGGTCTTGAACCGGCGATCGTCAGCGCTCAAGCGCCGCAGCATTGACACTCCTCGCAACTAGGACGTCCCGGCGCAGTTCCACCGCGCCCATGCTGTACAGCACGTCCAAGGCCAGCACGAACCAGCCGAACGATACCGGTGCGTGATGACCATGTTCAGCCCGCCACTTCCTCAGCCGCGCCCACGCCTGGCTGACCGACCGCGGCTCATCCAGCTGCAGCAGGACCTGCGCACCGACCGCCAGCAGGCACCTGTCCGGCGCGATGCCCTTCGTTGGAGTGATCACGCGAGCATCCCCAGTCCGGAAGGTGTCCAGTCCGCCGGCGGCGCCTCGAAGACGTCGCAGCGCTCGAAGAAGTGCGCGAGGATCACCCAGGCCGCTCGTTGCATGCGAGGGGGCACGCTGCCGTTGCCCAGCACGTACATCTCCAGCTGCCACAGCACGTCCTCGGCGTCCGGCCACTCCCGCCGGACCTGCTCGTAGTACAGCCGGAACCCCTGAGCCACCTCATCGTGCTCAACCGCCCGGATCGTGCCCGCGTAGAACTCATCGACCAAGTGACTGTGCCGCATCCCGCGCAGCAGATCCTCGCGGGCCTCCCCTTGCACCCGGTTGAAGTCCAGCTTCCCCGGGTCAACCTCGGGCAGCGGCATCAGAGGATCGGCCGCCTTGCGCTGTTCACGCAGGTGCTTGAGCAGCGGAGCGAGGTCCTCCATGCCGATGCCGTGGACGACCGGCTGGATCGGTATCTGGCAGCCCAGAACGTCCTCGGCCAATGCGAGCTCAAGTTGCATGCACTCGTGCCAGAGTCTGCGCGTGCCCATCTGCTGGAACCGTAACTGCGGATGAAGACGCTCGACTTCGGACAATACCGTTGCGACCTCCGGATGCATGCCCCGGCGGTCGTTGTGCACGAAGACGAACGTGTCGAACTGCTCGCGCCGCTTCGCCAGCGCCTTGGCCAGATCCGAGTCGATCTTCTTTCTGATCTCTGTGGCACTCACCGTCTGGGGCGCGTAACAGGCGTACAGCTTGTGCTCGTGCAGCATCAGACCGTCAGAGCCCTGATCACCCAGCCGTCCGTGCGTCCGCACGTCCAAAAACTCCGGGTAGCGCGCACACATCAGGTCATGGAAGAAGGTCTCGAACGAAGTCTCATTCAGCTCGGCCATCAGCTCCAAGAACTTCAGCCGTGCGTACATCCGTTGCTCGTACTGCATACGCCCCCCTGCGCTCCTCAGCAGGGTAGCGCCAAGTGATCAATCGAATACACCCTTGTGGGGCAGTTCGGCGCCGGCGGCCGGGCGATGTACGACCCGCCCCGGCGACCCGGGCCGGATCAACTGGACCGGCGACACTCCCTTAGTGCCTCGGGCCGACTCGCCGCTTGAACCGGCCCTGGGCACGTTGGAGAGCGTGACCAGCGCGCCGATCGTCGTGCACCGACCCTCCGTCTCGGGTGTCCGGAGAGTCACCTCGCACAGCGGCGGGCGGGACGGAATTCTCGGGCCGCGCTTTCGAGCGCTGCCCCCTTCTCTGTGCCGGACTGCCTCAGAAGAGCAGAGGGCGGGTGGGGTGGACCGTGACCTCGGCGCTAGGGAAGAAGGCCTGGTAGAGAGTCGGGACTAGCCGTGTGGGGTTCTGTTCCAGGTACAGCCCGACCGTCCGGACCTGTGGACAGGTACCGGATAGTGGCGTGAGGTCAGTGTCTTCATGAATGCTCGTCACATACACGGTCTTGAGGCTGGGCAGGTGTGGGGCGGAGAGAAGACCGGGGAGGTATTTAGCTGCGATGCTCATTGAGCTGAGACGCGGGAGCCTGGCAATCTCAGCCCAGTCCCTGGGGGCGAGGTCGCCGATATCTTGTTGGATGTAGAGGTTCTCCAGCGTCGGCCAGGTGCTCACACCTCGCAGTCCGGTTTCCGTGATAGCGCCTTCGCCCAGTGACAGACTGGCGAGTGGAGCGTCTTGTGGCAGGGCGGTCAACCCGTCCGGCAAACGCGTCATGACGGTGATCGCTTGGAGCGTGGTGAGGTAGTCCAGCCCGGCTGTCCCGCCAAGGTCCCGGATAGACAGGGATGTCAGCCTCATCTCCGTCAGGGGCCGAAGATCCTCAACTCCTGGACAGCTCACCAAGTTCATGTGGTGGATCGAGGGCAGAGAGGCGAATGGCCGCAGGTCGTTCAGCAGGGTGTTCTCGTAAAGACCGAGGTACTCCACCCGTTCGGGCAGAGCCCCGAGGATGTCTGCAGGATCATGGTCGCCTGTTATGCCTAGTCGTGTCCGATCGCCGAGACGTGGCAAGGTACGCACCTGCGCGGGCGAAGTGAGAAAGAGGAACAGGTCGTGGGTGTCGACGTGGGCCAGCACCTCATCGGCGTACACCTCAGCATCGAAGAGATGCCACGCCCGCATCAGATTCGTCCGGACCCTCTCAGCGGAATGGTTCCGGTATTGCGCCAGCACCGGCACCGCTGCCTCCGTGCCGACCAGCGCTGCCGTCGCCGTTACGGCCTCGGCTTCGTCGTCGGACAGCACATCCGGGCCTGGTAGCAGTTCCAGGATCAGCGGCCCGATCTGTGCCAGTTCCTTGACCTCGGCGTCCGTGTGGGGCGGCAGCAGCGTCGCCGTCGCCTCCTCGACCCTGCGCCGTATGGCCGGATCAAGCTCCGTGGCATGTTCAAGGCACGCCATCGCCAGCAGATGGACGCGTTTGTCCGCGGAGGCCGTCAGTAGATTGAGTAACTCGGCCCGTTCACGAGGTCGGGCTTGTGCCACTGCCATGCGGATGACGTCTGTCCACTGGTCGTCGGCGGCGTGCTCCGCCAGCAGGCCGAAGTCGCCAGTTTCCACGGCCGCCCGCGCCCCTAGGTAATCCTGGAATGTGCGGTGCACGAAGTGGATCGTGCCCGGGGTGGGGGAGAGGAGCAGGCCGGTGCGGATCAGGAAGTGGCGCAGCACTGCGTCCGCGTCCCCGAGGACTTGCGCCGCCGGGATCGCCGGGAGCACCTCTGCAATGATGCTCTCCGCGCGGCTGCGGTCCATCTCTGTTCGGCCGTTGCGGATGAGCCAGTAGGCGAGACGCTGGAGGAGCTGCAGTTGGGGTTCCTCGCTCAGCTCGGGGGTCGCCATGTCACGTTCGCGGTCGCGGCGGACCAACAGCAGGGAGAGAGCAGAGTCGTACAACTCCTTACGGCCGTGTGGGAGGTAGCCACGCCGGTCGCGGTGCAGGGCGCAGATCAGACCGCACATCAACGGATTCGTGGCGAATCGGCCTAGGTCTGGCTTGGTGCGGACGGCGTCGCGTAGCTGGGCCTCGTAGACAGCCAGGGCAGCATCCTCGTCAGGCGCGCCGGTGGCGGCTGCCCGGTGCCAGCGCCTGATGAAGGCTGCCACATCCGATGGGCCCATCGCAGAGAGGCCGAGTTCAGTGAATCCATCGGCGGCGAGCCAGTCCTCGCGCACGGCCGAGGGACGTGAGGTGACGAGCCAGCGGTTGCCGGGGTAGGCCTCCAGCAGGTCGCGCAGCCAGGTCCTCGTACGTTCGCGTTCGGGCTCCGGCACCTCATCGAGGCCGTCTACCAGGACGAGTCCGCGCCCGCTGGTCAGGACGCGGTGCTCCCAGCCTTCCGGCTGCGTGCCGGCCAGGGGGCAGCCGACGGCGGTAAGGAAGTGCGCGGGGGAGGGGAGGCGTTCGCCGTGCCGGGTGAGAGTGCGCAGGGGGAGCACGAACGGGATCCGGCCGATGAGGTAGGCCATGCGGTCCGCGGGGCCGGTCGCCGCCGACACCGCGAGCCACTGGATCAGCGTGCTTTTGCCCGAGCCTGCAACCCCGCGCAACAGCACTCGGTCGTGGTTGGCTAGCGTCTGATCGGCGGGGGCAGGGGCGGAGACGGGGGAGGCCGACTCTAGCCCGAAGTCTGGTTCTCCCCCGTGTCCGATGACGTCCAGGCTGAGGTAGGCGGCGTCCAGCGGCCAGCGATCCGGCGAGTTGCTGAGGTCGATGCCGTAAATCGTGAGCTTGCCGTGCTTCTTGGCGACGTAGTTGAGGTAGCCGTGCTCGAAGGCTGTGTCCCGAGCACCTGGGCGCGGGGTACGGGCGAGCACCTCATCGACCTTCGCGATGAGGTCCGCCTGCGTCCGGGTCTGTTCCACCAGGGTACGAGCCACGAAAGTCGAGCGGCGGGTGAAGAACTCCAGGATCTGCAGGCAGGCCCACTCCGTCGCGGAGTCGAGGAAGAGCTGAGCGTCGGATGACAGCCCATCCGGCTTGGGCCCCTGATGACGCAACGTGCGCGCCAGTTCCCGCTGACCTAGCCGCACGGCTTGGATATCGCTCATGTCCAGATCCCCTAGGGCAAGCAGCCTTCGGGCCAGTGCATTGGCCACGGCAACCCGTTCCTGGGTGCGAAAGGGTAGTTCGCCGGGTGAGTCGATCGCTTCCTGGACGAGATGCTCCGCGAGCTTGTGCACGTCCTTCTCGCCCAGCGTGCGTTTCTCACCACGGAAAGAGACCAGGTCCTTCAGCCGCACGGGCCTGTCGACCAGTCCAGCACCAGGCCCGTCCGCCACGAAGAGTTTCCTGATCAGTGAGCCGACCAGATTGGAGGCCAGCCTGCCACCGAGTACCACTGGATCCATCCGCCACCCCCGTGTGTTCCGGATACGGGTGGAGCCTAGACGGTGGTGACTACAGCTGTCCGTTGCACTCCGGTAGCTGGAACATTCTCTCGTCGCCGGCGGGCAGACGGCGGCGCTGTTGTCGCTGTCCGGGACGATCGTGAATTCCCTCGTACGCGGCCGGGACCCACTGCCCTGCCCCGCAGGTGCCCGCCCATGCGCTATGTCCACCGCATCCCGATCTTGGACAGTTGCTCCATCCGTTCCGGTGTCAGCGTCGCGGCCCTGCTCCGCTGGTTGCCGATCCAGGCTCCCAGCTTGTGCTCTCGCTCCTGCTGGTCTTCGCCGACGATCCGTTCGACGTGTTTCCTCGGTACGCGCAGGTGTCCCTCGCGTTCGTAGAACTGCTTGGCGGCCTCGTAGTTCATCGCCCACTTGTCGGCCTGCGTGCGGCGTGGGGGCGGCTTCTCGTCCTCGCTGGCGGGCTCGATCCCGAGGACCTGTTCGCACATCCACTGCTGCACTCCGGTCAGCTTTTCCCAGCCCAGCCGCTGCGCCCGCACCCATCGTCCGAGGTCTTCGCCCCGGTGCACGACGTCGCCCGGCTCGGTGGGCAGCTCGCCGCCGATCTCCTCCAGGTGCATCCGGGTGAGGTGGAAGGCCCGCTGCCATTCCACCGGCCAGGCCGGGCACCAAGACGGGTCGATCTCCTCCAGCTGCTCGCGCCGTTCCTCCGTCAGGGCGCCGGCCCATGACTCCACCGGCAAGCCTTCGGCCTGGCGTTGTTCGAGGTCCAGGGCGCGCCGTGCGGCGGCGCGGGCGTTCTTCAGCCAGATCCCGACCTTGTAGCCCTGGTGCGCGGCGTCCAGCGGGGCCAGGAGGTGCCCGTGTTCGGCCGCCCACCCGCGCGCGGCGGTCAGACCCTCCTCCCACGCGACGTCGAAGTGGGACCAGATCATGCCCAGCTTCTCCAGCTGCGCGACGCGGTCCTCGTCCATGTTCCCGCGGGCGTAGAACCGGCGCGCGTCTGCGGTCCACTGCCCCAGCGGGAAGTTTGCGAGCGAGGCCGGCCACCCTTCGGCTTCGGCTTCGTCCCCGGCCGGGACGCGGAACGTGAACGGGACGCGGAGGTCGCCGTGTTCGCGGGCGAAGATGACGGCGGCCTCCACCCCGCGACGCCAGTGCTCGTGCTCTGGGTTGAGAACCCGCAGGTTGATGAACGCCGCGAGGGCGGCCGGGTCACGCGGCGTGGAGAACTTCAGCAGGGCCTTGGCGGGGGCGCTGACGCCTCTGGAGCCGTCGCCGCTCCCGCCCGTGCTCTTCCCGCTCTCGTCCTTGCTGACGTAGCGGCTCGGGGCCTGCTGCTCCGCGAGGGTCTCCACGATCCTCGCGTCGTGCGCCCGCAGCGCCTCCAAGAGCTTGGCCAACCCGCCGAACGCCCGGGACGTCAGCATGTTGTCCGCCGTCTCGCCCGGCCCGAGCAGCACCGGCACCACGAGCGAGGCCATCTTCCCCTCGCCCGGCTGCATCCGCAGCGCCCGCCCCACCGCCTGGACCAGGTCCGGCATCGACCCGCGCACATCCGCCCAGTACACCGAGTCGCAGTTCTTCGTGTCGACGCCCTCGCCCAACACCTTCACTGAGCACAGGAAGCACTTCTCCACCACCGTGCCGTCCGAGGCGATCCCGTCGGCGAACTCACCCAGGAGCCGGCGGCGGTGGAGCGGCTTGTGGTCCCCGCAGAGCCAGTCCGCCCAGATCGTGGCCGGGTACAGCTCGGGATCACTGGCGTGCAGCTGCGCGGCGACGTCCGGGAGGCCGGCCGCGAAGGCTTCGGCCTCCTTCACCACATGGTGGAACACCAGCGTGCGGCGGAAGCCCTCCTCAGCAGACGCCTTCACCAGCGCGGTCTGCAGAGCGGCGAGCCGCGCCCCGCGGACCTCTGCCGACCGGCCCTCCGCGCCCAGGAGCTGCGCGGCCTGGAGCGCGGTGTCGGTGACGTCCACGCATACGACCTGGTAGGGGGCACAAATTCCCCTGTCGATGGCCTCCGAGAGCGTCAAAGTGAACGCCCTGCTGCCGAAGGGCCCGTCCGGATTGTCGTCCATGCTCGCGACAAGCTCGCCGGGTGCGCCAGCCTCGCCCTCGTCCCCGAGCTGCCACAGCCGGGGCGTGGCCGTCATGTACAGACGGCGCAAGGACGGGATCTTCTGGTTGTCGTGGACGACCGCCCACGGCTTCCCGATCCGGCCCGAAACCCGGTGGGCTTCATCCACGACGATCAGGTCCCAAGCCGCCAAACCCGCAGCGTGCGCCCGCTCCAGCGTGCCCAGACCGAGGCTGGCGTACGTGGCGTACACCGTCACCTTCTCCAGGCCCCGGGTCCACTCCACCAGCTCGTCCACGTCCGTGGTGCTGGGGAAGGACACCTCCTCACCCCGCAGCGAGGACACCCCGATCATCGGCCCCCTGCGGCCCCCCTCGCGCCACGCGACCTCGGTCTGCGCCAGGAGGTCCAGCGAGGGCACGAGGACCAGCACACGGCCCGCGTGGAGCTCCTCCGCGCTGCGGACCGCCACCCGGGTCTTCCCGGACCCGGTCGCCATGATCACCTGCGTTCGAAGCCCTCGTTCGGGCACAAGTGATCTTGCAGGCAATTCGAGGGCACGGAGCACCGCGTCAATGGCTTCTCGCTGGGCGGCCTCGCGCTGATCAGCGCGGTCTGTGCTCGACATATTCGTTTGCCTTCTTTTGGGGTGCCGTCCGGTCGATTCGAGCGGAGGGAAACGGGAAACCTGCACGTAGAGGAGCCGCGAGGGCTACGGTTGGACTGACGCGATCGGCTGGTTGCTCTGCCTCACCGGAGCCCCGGTCAGGCCGTGGGATGGATCTCGATAACCTCCCGGAGAGGTCCGGGGTGGTGTGCCCTGAGTCCAGATTCTATCCCGCTCTCGAAAATGAAGCACGCGAATGCCGAGATTCCCCCTAACGTGGCTGAAAGCTGTTAGTCTTGCCTTATTGCAAGCCAGTCCGGAGTCTTGACGGCCCCTCAGTCCGCTCTCCCGATTCGGGTGGCCGGGCCCCCGCGTTCAGTCACTCGCCCGACTGCCCGTCACCACCACCCCTCCGCTGCTGCCGGGCCGTCAGGCCCGTGGGCGTACCGCGCGGAGCGCGGTACGCCTGACCGCACGAGTGTTGACGCGGGGTCATGGGTGGCTGGAGCGCGGCGGAGGCCACCGGGTCGGGCGGAGCCCGGGCCCGGGTCGCAACGCGGCCCGGTTTCACTGCTGTTGGCCGTGGAGCGAAGCGGAGGGGCTGGCCCGGCTGTGCCGGGCGCGGTACGCGGAGCGTGCCGCTGGCGCTCTCGCGGAGCGGGGCGCAACTGGGGTGCGAAGCACCCCAGTTCGCTTGCATATCGCGCAGCGATA